>CAVXLG010000013.1:0-1613969 GCA_963762615.1 uncultured Actinomycetes bacterium
AGGCCCAGCCCTCACTGAGCACATCCCACACCCGCTCAGGATTGCGCTCGATCAGCACATTCAGCACAGCCACGCAGCTCGGTTACCCCTGCCGCAGGAACCTAACCACGCGCGGCCCGACGCCGAATGGGGCATGTACGCAGGCCGCCAGCGTGACGCGCGGGCCAGTGCGGCTGGCCCCGGTTTCCTCGCTCACCGCGAGGAACGCCTGGCTGGCTGCCGTGCGGAAGATCTTGCGTCTCAGTGCTGCGAGTGCTTTTCCGCGTTCTTGCGCAGTTTGCGGTCGTCTCGCAGTTCGGAGAACGGCTCCAGGTCTGCCGGATGGCCGGCGGCCACGGCGCGGCCGCGTTCAAGCTCGGCGTTGAACTCGGCGCCGAGCAGGATGGCGACGTTGGAGATCCACATCCAGATGAGGAAGATGATGATGCCGCCGAGGCTGCCGTAGATCTTGTTGTAGTGGCCGAAGTTGGCCACGTACAAGGCGAACAGAACAGAGGCGATCAGCCACAGCGCGACGGCGATGAAGCCGCCGGGGCTGACCCACTGGAAGCCGTGCCTGGCGTTCGGGCTGGCCCAGAACAAGATGGCGAGGATCAGGCCGATGATGATCAGCAGCACCGGCCACTTGGCGATGTCCCAGATGGTGACCGCTGTCGAGCCGAGGCCGACCATGTTCCCGACTCTTTGGGCCAGGCCGCCGGTCACGACCACGATGACAGCCGCCGCCACGAGCAAGATCATCGTTACTACGGTGACGCCCAGCCGGATCGGCGCGGTCTTCCAGACCGGCCGGCCTTCGGGCACGTCGTAGATGACGTTGGAGGCGCGCATGAAGGCCGCGACGTAGTTGGACGCTGACCAAAGCGCGAACGCGAGTCCGGCGATGCCTAGGATCCCGGAGGCTGCATGGCTGTGCTGCAGATGGGTGACATCGCTGATAACAATCTTCCGCACGGATGCGGGGGCCGCCTGGCCCAGGTTGGCGATCAGCGGCTGGGTGGCCGACTTGCCGACAATGCCCAGCAGCGAGACCAGGACAAGCAGACCGGGGAAGATCGACTGGATGCCGAAGTATGTCAGCGCCGCGGCACGGTCCTGCAGGTCGTCGGCCTTGTATTCCTTCACGGTCCGTCTGGCCGCCGCGAGCCAGGAGCCGCCGCTCAGGTCGGTCGGGTCATTCGGTATCTCGTCACGGGCGGTGCTGCCCGCATTCTGCGATCTGACCATTCGCGATGGCCTCCTACTCGTCGTCAGGTCGTGGCCGGACGCGGGTGAGCGCGGTAGGGCACAGCTACCCGCGCCGCGTCCCCGCCGCGCCTAGACCCGTGCTCACTGGCGGCTGTCGGTCACCGTGTCGCGGGCTGTCTGTGCCTGGTCCCGGATGCCCTGGGCCGAGCTGGCGGTTTCGTCTTTGACAGTGGCGGCGGCGTCGGTCGCTGTGGCCTTGACCGACTCGGCTGCGTGCTGTGCTGAGTCCTGGAGGCTGGCCGCAGCATCCTTGGCTGCGCCGGTCACGGCTGGAGCGGCGGCTTCCTTGACCTTCAACGCCGCACGTTCCTCGGCGCTGCTGGCCGGCAGCAGCGAGCCCGCGAGCCAGCCGATGCCGGCCGCGATCAGGCCGACTGCCAGCGGGTTACCCGCCGTGTGGCGGCGCAGCTGGTCTGGAGCCGCCGATACCTTTTCCTGAGCCGCCTGCACCTTTTCTGCCGCTGCGGAGCTGGTGCTGGAGACGGACTGTGACGTTGTGCCCATGACCTTGTCCTTTAGTCCGAGCGCCGCCGAACGCGCACTGGCTGCCTTGCGTTTTGCCGCGTGCGCCGGGTTGACCGTGTCGGCCAGGGTGTTGACGTCCTGGCTCAGGTTGGTGCGCGTTTCCTCGATCTGCTCGCGGAGCTGGTCCGGGTCGCTGGTCATGATGTGCCCTCGTTTCCTCTTACTGCGTCAGGAATCCTCTTCACCGTCTGCGCGGTCTGCGGCACGCCCGGAACTGCGCTGATCTCCCGGCGCCCCATCAGCCCGAGGACGGCAGCGACGATCAGCCAGATGGCCGCCACGATCAGCGCCGACCAGCCATGGCCGGTGGCGTCGCCGATGCCCCACCACGCGGCGACCGACGCGAACAGCAGGACCATGTGGCCGCTGATGCCGGCACCGGCCAGCAGCCCGGCGCCCTTGCCGGCCCGGGTGGCCGACGCGCGCAGCTCGGCCTTGGCCAGCTCCACCTCCTGGTGCATGAGCGTGCTGAGGTCCTCAGCAACCTCTGAGAACAGCTCGCCGACAGATGGCCGCGAGTCAGTCGGCGGCCGAACAGCCGGATCGAGCGGGCTGCTCACAGCGTGCCCCGACGGCCTGCCTGGTCGCCGGTGACCAGGGGGTTCGGCTCGCCGTAGGCTGGATCGGCCTCCCAGGCCGGATCACCGCCGGTCGGCGGCGGACCGCTGGCCGGGGCGGAAAGGCCTACCGTCTCATCACTGAGGGCTGCCGTAGCCGGGGGGAGGCCGGTTACGTCCGAGGGCTGAGCCCACTGGCCGCTACGCCCTCGGGTGGCTGCATGCGCTGGCATCGCCGCGGAGTCGTCGCTGCTTGCGTCCTTGAGTCCCCGGGTGAGCCGGCCAGCTACCAGGCCCGCTCCGGCCGCCAGCGCGAGGAAGGCTGCCGGCCTGCGGCCGGCGAAGGACTGAATCTCGTTCACTACCTGCGCGGGCCGGCGGTCATCCAGCCACTGCCCGGCATCACGGATCCGTGAGGCCACCTGATGCGCCAGGTCAGCGGCCATGCCGCCATCGCCCGAGTGATCTGCCATGGAGCGGAGCTCATCACTGAGCAAAAGCAGCTGCTTCGCCACCCGCTGCTGCCCATGGGCCGCTTGCTCGGCCAGCTGGCTTTGAGCCTGCTGCAGGAGGTCCCTGCCCTGACGCGAGGTCTCCGCCGCGACGCCCGAAGCCTGCTCCCGGGCGACCTCGGCTACGTGCTTTCCCGCCTGAACGCTGCCGTGGCTCAGGCCAGAGGCCTGATCCTTGACAACGTCGGCCGTGCCCTGCTGCTCCGCCACCCCGGGCGGCGACTGGCCGCGCTGTGATGCTTCTGGCAGGTAGTTCTCTGTCATGTGAGCCTTCCTCGATTAAGTGGCCTACGGGCTATCCGCATGCCAGCCAGGGCGATCATGAATCAGTCCCCGTTCTGTGCCAGGCGATGGGTCGCCACCCGGCCCGCGTCTTGAGCCCGCAGGGGGCACCGGCCGGTTCGCGGAGCTGATCGCCGGGGTGCCCGTTCCCATGCGTCATCCGGCTGGCCCCTGCTACCCGCAGTCGGACGACTTACACACTAAACTTACATGAGAAGCTTACATCGAAAGCTTACAGTGTCCACCTGGGCATCGCGACCATCCTGTGGAATACCCGGGGACCTCGCCTATTCAGCGCATGGGCCACGTTAGCTCGCCTGATCTGCATCATCCGCACCGACCCGATCGCGTGCCAGACATCCACGATGCTCTTTGGCTGGTAGGACCGTGCGTGGTCAGAGCAGGTCATGCAGCTGCCGCGAGGACGCCTACGGCCGGTGGCGGCAGGCAGTCGCCGTGGCTTACGACGTCAATCTCGCCTGAGGTCGGGGGCATCGGCCACGAACATCGCGATGCGGTCGAGCATGTCCTTCAGGCCTGTCTCGAACTCCCCTTCCCAGCGGTCCTGGGCCAGTCCCGCCGCCAGGCGGTGCAGCGTCGGGAAATGCCTGGCATCGATTGCGTCCGCGGGGTCGAGCAGCTCGCGCGGGCTGCCGGCGTCCTCGATCGCCTCCCGCTGTTCAGCAGAGCGGGCTGGGCTCAGGCCGCCGGGAACCGGATTGACGGCTGCCCGTCCGGACGGTCCGCTGCCCTCGTTCGCAGCGGTGTCGGTACCGGTGAAGGATCCGTCGCCCGGCTTCGGATCCCGTAGCGCCATAGCGCTGGTCTCCAGCAGCAGGGAACCGAGCAAGAAGCTGTTGAACGTACGGTAGGTGAACAGCACCTGCTCGTCACTGAACCCCTCTGCGGCCAGTCCGTTCAGCATCGCCTCGACCCAGCGCAGCGACCGGAGCGGCGGATTAACCCACGGAGCCGCAGGCGGCCGGGTGGCGACCAGCGGGAAAGCATGCGGATGCGCCCGCGCGTAGCGGCGCACCCCATGCGCCATGCCGGTGAGATAAGGCCGCCACCCGTTCACCGGCCGCAGCTGGACCTCCGGATCGTCGGCGAGCTCGTTGACGATCCGCTCCACGACCGCGTCAAATAGCTCATCGCGGTCCTGGACATACCTGTACAACGACATCGAGCGGACCCCCAGCCGCGACGACACCGCCCGCATCGACGCCGCCCCGATCCCCCGCTCATCCACCAGTTCCAGGGTGGCGGTGACGATCCGGTCCAGCGACAAGCCACGACCCGGCCGACTACCATGGCCGTGCTCGACCCGTGCTCGTGTCACTGGAACCTCACCTTGACCCGACTGTTGTGATGTTAGCGGGCAGCCGCGATCGGCACCGGCCGCTGGCTGCATGGCTCATTATGATCATCTTAAGGTCTCCTCGCCGGACGAGTCGGCTCGTCCCAGCCGGTCGCCGTCGTCGGCACTGACAGCGACTCCCGAGATATCGGAGCGCGAGAATCGGACAGTAGTTGAGGTCTATGGACGCCAGGGACAATGCCGCCAACGTCCGCGGCGCACGCGAGTGGAGCCAGCTTCCCTTGGCATTCAGGAATGGCCGTCCGATAACCGGAACGTCGCGGCTGCCTGAGGAGGAGATCGAGGATCAGTCGATGAGCCCGGGCGCACGGGCCCGGCTGACCACCTCGGCGCGGCTATGAACTCCGAGTTTCTAGTAGGCGCGCCTAGCTCGAGTTCCGGGCTTTCTTGATCACTTGTTGTGTTCGCGCTGGTGGTGGGCTGTTTTCTGGATGCTGGGGTGTATGACCTAAGTCCGGGGGGCGTAGGTGGCGAGTTCGAAGAGGTCGAGCAAGCGCTGCTGGGCGGGGTCGCGGTCGGTGAGCATCCGCCGTGCCCTGGGCCGGCCGCCGGTGAACGGGTAGATCAGCACGGTTTCCTGGATGCCGGCGAGGGTGTGCAGTAGCTCGCGGACGGAGAGGTCCAGCCTGCCTGGGCGGCTCGGCGGCGGCTGGGAAGATAACCGCGCGCCGGCGAGTGTTCCCGGCTTGACGAGGCGCTTAGGCTGGCTGACAGCGTTTGCTCGCAGTGTTTATCAATCGGGGCGCTCAACGGGGAGGGCGGGCCATGCTGAACCGCTTCACGTCGCTCAAAGGCCAAATCCAAGCTCGGGCCGGCGGGCAGCCTCGGTCTGCCGGTGTCATCGGGGGCCGGCTGAGGGCGGGCCGGGCGGTGTTGGCCGCCGGAGCCGCCGTCGGCCTGACCGCGGGGACCCTGGTCCTGCCGGGAGGGGCGATCGCCGCGGCGGCCCCCCGGATCCTGGCCTACTCCTTCGTGGCCAACTTCGACAGCAACTCGGTGACCGAGTACGCCCTAGGGGCCAGCGGCAACGCTGCGCCTGTCGCTACCATCGCGGGGCCGGACACCGGGCTGCATGGCCCCGTAGCGCTGGCTTTCGACTCATCGGGAAACCTGTTTGTGGCCAACAGCGTCACCGACTCGGTGACCGAGTACGCCCGAGACGCCAGCGGCGATGCCACGCCGATCGCGACGATCCATGGGCTGAGCACCAGGCTCGACCAGCCCATGGGGCTGGCCGTGGACCCATCGGGGACCCTGTTCGTGGCCAACGGTGGTGACAGCAACTCGGTGACCGAGTACGCCAAGGGGGCCAGCGGCAACGTCGCGCCCGTCGCGGCCATCGCAGGGCCGGGCACCGGGCTCGACCACCCCGCCGGGCTGGCCGTCGATAGATCGGGAACCGTGTTCGTAGCCAACCATAGCGGCGAGTCGGTGACCGAGTACGCCAAGGGAGCCAGCGGCAACGTCGCACCGGCCGCCACCATCGCCGGGCCGGCCACCGGGCTCTTTGCGCCCAACGGGCTGGCCCTCAACTCATCGGGGACCTTGTTCGTGACCAGCGACGCCGCGGACAAGGTGACCGAGTACGCCAAGGGGGCCAGCGGTAACGTCGCGCCGACCGCCACAATCAGCGGGCCGCCCGCCGAGCTCAACTCCGGCCCGGTCGTCAACCCATCGGGGAGCCTGTTCATGGCCGACATCCTCGGCGACTCGGTGGTCGAGTACGCCAAGGGGGCCAGCGGAAACACCACGCCCGTCGCCACCATCACCGGGCCGGCCACCGGGCTGCACGCGCCCGACGCCGTGGCCCTCCCGATCGGCTATGGGGGGAGAGCCACGCACAGCCGGGCACGCCCATAACACTGAACAGAGCCCGAAAGCTCATCGCTCTCGCCGGAGAACATCCGGCCCGTGCGGGCTCCTTAGCGCCGGAATGATAACGGCCTCTGACAGGGAGGCTTTACGGCCAGGGGTCGCGTTGACCCAGGCCTGTCCGGCGCATCTTCACGCCGCAGCCGCATCAGTCCCGGGGGAACGGGGAAACGTAGCCGGTCACGGCACTAGTAGCGTGTCGCTGCTTAGTTCTGGTGTGCCTGGTTGGGAGGCTGGTGTCTGGCAGATTCCTTCCCCTCTGCCAGACAGGATTGCCGTCATGCCTTCGCAGAAGAAGCGGCCGGTCACGTTGACCGCGCGGGGTCGTGAAGAGCTGGTCCGGGTGACCACGACGGGTGTTCGCGGGGCCTCGATGATCATGCGTGCGCGGGTGCTGCTTGCACTGGATACCCTCGGCGGGTGAGGTGGATCCCAAGGAGGTGATCGCGGCGCGGCTCGGCGTCTCCGGCGAGACGTTGCGGCTGGTTGCCAGGCGTTTCGCCGAGACCGGTGGCGATGTTCACGCCACGATCGCGCGGAAGAGGCGTGACCTGCCGCCGGTGCCCTCGCCGGTGACCGGCGAGGTCGAGGCCCGGCTGATCGCGATGGCGTGCTCACAGCCACCCGAGGGCTATGCCCGGTGGTCGCTGCGGCTGCTGGAGAAGCACGTCGCGCTGGCCGGGGACATCCCCGATCTGGACCACTCCACCATCGGGCGGGTCTTAAAAAAACGGAATTGCGTCCGCACCTGACGAAGTGCCGGGCCATCCCACCGCGAGCGAACGCGGAGTTCGCGGCCCGGATGGAGGACGTGCTGGCCGTCTATGCCCGGCCCTATGACCCGGCGCGTCCGGTGGTGTGCATGGATGAGAAGCCCTGCCAGCTCCTCGGGCATGCCCGTGACCCGATCCCGGCCCGCCCTGGTCACGACGCCCGGGAGGACAGCGAGTACATCCGCCGTGGCACCTGCTCGATCTTCGCGTGGACCGGGCCCCTGCGCGGGTGGCGCCGAGTTCAGGCACTGTCCCGGCGAACCCGGGTCAACTGGGCCGGCCAGGTCAGGCAGCTGCTGAGCGTGGACTACCCCGACGCCGCGGCCGTGGTGCTGGTGATGGACAACCTCAACACCCACGGCATCGCCTCGCTGTACGAGGCATTCGAGCCAGAAGAGGCCTTCGCCCTGGCTCAGCGCCTCGAGATCCACCACACGCCCAGACACGGGTCATGGCTCAACATCGCCGAGATCGAACTCTCCGCGCTGACCCGGCAATGTCCCGGCCGCCGGATCAGCAACCTCGACATCCTCAATACCGAACTCTCTGCCTGGCAGAACGCCACCAACACCGACCAGCGTCAGGTGGACTGGCAGTTCACCACCCACGACGCCCGCACCAAACTGCGCCACCTCTATCCCAAGAATTAGCTGCGACGCACTACTAGCTGCTGGAACTGTCGTTCTCCGTCGCCGGGCTTGGCCGTCTGCCGTTGCCTTGCGCCGGGCTCGTGGCAAGGCCTATCGTCGCCTGCTGGCGCCCAATCCAGGGTGGGGAACTGCCTGGCCGGCGTGTTCCAGGCTTGGCCGTCGGACTATCGGGGTGCTTGAGCGCGGCTCGGCGGATCACGTCGAGGGTTACCAGCTGCGCGTGGCGGCTGCTGAGGGTGACTCGCATGTCATAGGCCCAGCATGACGTGATGAGGAGCGCCAGAGCGGATTCGAAGTCCGCCGCGCAGGTTCCCGCGCGGCACCACAGGTACACGCGCTCGCCGAATGGCCGGCCTCTGGTGAACAGCACTGCCGGGAGCTTGCCTTTCCGGGAGTGGATCCAAGCCCCGGCGCACCCGCTGCGTACCCGGTGCGGCGTGATCACGCACCACGCCCGGGCGGCGAGCAGGCGCCGTGCCGGAGGCCACACCGCGGCGGCGGCAGCCAGGACGGTAATCCCGGCGAGCATCCAGATGGCGGCGGGGATACGCGTCAGCGTGATCGCCCCCAATGTCATTCCTGTAGCCAGGATTAGTTCGTAGCGCCATCGCCAGGCGAGGAGGAGTGGGTTGGGCCGCGGGAGCGAAACAAGGGCCGCTTCGAGCGCTGCGAGCGCCTGACGCCTGTCGCGCGGCCGCAGGGGTGGCATCGTCATCATGCTCACCTCGCCTCGGGGCTGAAGTGGCAATAGGGGCCCAGGCGGCCGGTGCCCGCGCACCGGCGGCATGGCGTGTCACGGCCACCGGCGCCGTGACAGCGGGGGCAGGTGACAAGAAGATCGAAGCGGGGGTCACGGTAGCGTCGGCCCAGGCCGCTGTGCTGGACCGTGATCTGCCAGCTGTGCTCGAGCGCCTGTCTATCGTCGGCCGCGAAGAGCGGCGGCCGATCGAGCGCAGGCGGAGCCCAATCCAGCTACCCTGCGGCCCCGGTGGTTTGTTGCCTTTGCTGGCCAGGTTGGTCGCGCGCGTTCTTGTGGTCGAATGGTGCCCGGGGGGAGGTAGTGCCTACGGGAACTTCGTCGTCTACCCGCCGTCTGGTGCATTGTGGGCGAGCTATACGCAGAACAACCCCGGGGATCACCTGAGCCTGCAGGACGATGGGAACCTGGTGATCTACTCGGCGGCTGGTGCTCCGCTGTGGGCGACGATGTCGGGTGCCGTCCCCCGCGGCAGCACAACCAACGGCAATTACTACCCCTGGGGTCAGTGCACCTGGTACGCCGAGCAGGAAGCAGCTAGCTACACCGGGCTCTGGCTCAAGTCCTTCGGCGACGCGAGGTACTGGGCCGCCAATGCCGCGGCGAGCGGCTGGGCGGTCGGCGCCATTCCCCGGATAGGGTCAGTGATCGTCTTCCAGCCTTGGACTGACGGTGCCGGCAACGTCGGGCACGTCGCCTTTGTGACCAACTACTACCCGAGCACGGGCAGGGTCGTGATCAGCGAGATGCACTTCCCCAACCTGGGCCAGGTCGACACCCGAACGATCACCAATGGCGTCAACAACCCCGGGATCCGGTACATCTACCTCAATCCCTGAGACCGCTTTGAGGTCATAGCGAACACCGCCCGGGCTCCGGCCCGGGCGGTATTCCGCATGCTCGGCCTCTGATGACCTGGTTCTGCGGTTAGGGCGGTGACACGCCTTGCTTGGATGCCGACAGGTGCCACTCTGAGCCGGGAATGATCATTGCAACGCGACAACTGTCCTCCAGAGCCACCGGAATCGCTGATCATCCAGCAACTCAACTCCGGAGACCGATGGCACATCAGAGTCTCCAGACACGCCGGGGTAATTCAAAGCTCGCGCCACGCGCGGCAGTCAGGGGGTCAGCTTTGAGGGGTGGGTGGCACAGCGGAGGGAACACCAGGACATTGACCGCGAGCCCGATGACCACCCCGATACCCACGTCCCGCCTCGGCCGGATGATCGCGGTCGCGGCCCTCCCCCTGGCCGCGGGGCTTTCCGGCATCGACTTGGAGGACCCCGCCAAGCTGGCAGCCGGCTTCCCGGTCGTCATGACCATCGCCGCCGGGGCGTCGTTCGCGGCCGCGCTGCTCACCTGGACCACGATCGGTGACGACGCGCTGAGCCGACCCGCAGTGGATACCAAACCAGCAGCGGAGGAGCTCCCGCCGTCTGTTCAGCGACACTACGCGGTGGCCGGAAGCCCGCTAGCCACCTCCCCATCCGCGGCCCGGTTCCCACCCGCCGACAGCCAAGCAGCCGTGACCGTCTGGCAACGCAACGCACCTACCGCGGCTCACCCTTCCGCCTTCCAGCAACCTGGTTGACCGCAGCCAGAAGATTGTCTGCCGGTACCGCGGACGACTGACCCTCCAGGCCCGTCGCCGACACCCAGCACCGGCCAGGCCGCGGTATCGTCTCGCGCGCCGCTCCCGAGCCGCACCCGTTGGCCCTCCCAATCACCGGAGCCGCGGGCGGTCCCATAGCACGGCGGCCAGCCGGTGCCGCATAAACACTGTCGCCGTGGGCAGCATGGCGGCCATGCCCACCCGAGCCCGCCAGCAGCACACTCTGAGGCCGCTGATCGCGGTCACGGCCGCAGCGACAGTCTTTGCCGTCCTGCTCGTCTTGGTGCGGCTGCACTGGCCTCCGCTGGAGTCGGCCGATCACGGCGCCGCCGCCAGCATCAACGGCCTGATCGCGGGCCACGCCCCGCTCGTGGCGGTGGTCAAGGCGGTTACCTGGCTGGGCAGCGACGGGGTGCTCTGGACGGTCATCGGGGCGGCGGCGATTGCGCTCGCGCTCCGGCGGCAGTGGCGGCTGGCGATCTACCTGCTCGTCACCGGCGCGGGTGCGCTCGTGCTCGACCCGGTCCTCAAGTCGCTGGTCGGCCGGCTGCGCCCGGTGGTAGCGCACCCGATCGCCTACGGCACCGGGAACAGCTTCCCCAGCGGGCACGCACTCGGCTCGATCGTCTGCTACGGCGCGGTCCTGCTGGTCTTCCTACCCGCGGCGCGCGGCCGGTGGCGCACCGCGTTCATCGCCGCGACCGTCACACTCGTCGGCATGATCGGGATCAGCCGGGTCCTGCTCGGCGTGCACTACCTGTCCGACGTGGTGGGCGCGTGGGCAGTCGGGATCGCGTGGCTCGGCCTTACCGCGTTCGCCTTCGAGCTGACCCGGTCCAGCGCGGGCCTGCCGGTGACCGACCCGGTCACCGACGGTCTGGAGCCTGAGGCCCGGGCCGACCTTCGGCCGGCCCGGCAAGAGCGTGGGAGGGACGGGGCGCGCATCCGTGATCGCGGCCGTGTCGCCGCCGGCGTCCTGATTGCCTGGGTGCTGATCGTGGGCGTCGTCATCGGCCTAGGCGAACTGGTGGTCAAGGACGGCAACGGCAATGTGCTGGGGGACACGACGATCCCGCGCTGGTTCGCCGCCGACCGCACTCCTGGCTGGGACCGGTGGAGCCTGGTCTTCACCACCCTCGGCGCGACCCAGGCGATCCTGATCGTCTCCCTGGCTGCGTGCGTCGTCTTCCTCGCGGTCACCCGGCGCTGGCGGCCGGTCATCTACCTCGCCGCAGTCATGTTCGGGGAACTCGCCGCGTTTCTCACCGTCACCGCCGTGGTCAAGCGGCCCCGGCCGGGGGTGAGCCACCTCGACCAGCATCTGCCGACCTCGGCCTACCCGTCCGGGCACGAGGCCGCCACGTGCTGCCTGTACGTCGCGCTGGCGATCCTGGTCATTGGCCACGCTCGCGGCTGGTGGCGGTGGCTGTTCCTCATTCCCGCGATCGCGATGCCAGTCCTCGTCGCGGTCTCCCGCATGTACCGGGGCGAGCATCACCCCACCGACATCCTCGGCAGCCTGCTGTTTGCCGCGCTGTGGCTGACCGCGGTCACCCTGCTGATCAAGCCCCACGCCCCCAATGCCCCGCCGCGCGCCGCTAAGCCCGCCCCTGGCGACCGCCAGGGCTCACGGTCGCGCCCGCGCGCTCTGCCAAGCAGGAGAACGGCGTAGCGGGCGAGCCAGTGCTCGACCATGTAATCGTCGCCGAGAAGTGCGGCAACGCCGCGCCAGCGTGCGTAGACGACCGCCGGGGTGAATAGCGAGGCGGGCGGCTCACCGCAGACGATGCCGGGCAGGAAGACCGATAGCCAGCCGGTGAACTCATCCCAGCAGCAGGATCTGGCCCAACTCGGCCTCGGTCAGCGCGGGCGACAGGAACTCATGTCTGGAGGGTTCCCGCCGGAATAAAGAATGTCTCCCGAAGCAGGTGAGAGACTGCGCGACGATAGCCTCCTGCAGCGCCCGGTCTCCCGCCGCCGCCCCCAGCTGCGCAGAGCCCAAGACGCAGGAGAGGCCGAACGCGCTGTCGGAGTGACTCGGCAACAGACCGGATAGATGGCCCTGGGCAGACAGTGGAGGAAGCAGCCGGTCATCGCATCGGCCAGCGGTGCCATGGCGGCCGCCCATTTCGGGCTCTCCAGTCGTCTCACTGCCAGGCCCAGGAGCGCGAGCGCCCAGCCCCAGCCATAGGGACGCTGGCCCACCTGTACGGGTCGGCGATGTACTCCGCCTCCGCGGTCAGCGCGACCGGCTGAAACGCATACTCAGCACCTCCGGCGAATGCCAGTCGAGGCTGCCATCGCCATCAGGCTCGGCCTCGTGCATACGGTGCTCATGCCCAGCAAGTACTCCTCCGGACATCCGGTGACCGGTCCGGGGGACCTCGCGGACGCCGCCGAGTGCATGCGGCGGCAATATCCGCCCGGCCCGAAAATTACCCCGCGCAACTTCGGCCGCGACCGCCCGCTGCCGATAGCCAACCGCTGGCAAGGAACCGTACACGGGGCTGATCTGGGCGGCTAAGGACCTGTCTGCCAGGTCGGCGGGCATGCAGATCCTGACCGAGGAGTGATGGGCCTGGATCCGCAGCTTCCTGGTAGCTGCGCGGGCACCGCCGTCAAGCTCGTAGGGAAGCTGCCGGTCGAACCTGACCCGAAACTGCCTGCCGCGCGTGACATGGACGAACGGCGACCTCTCGGCCTCGCCCAGCATGGCTCGTCCCAGCGTCCGGGCCCACTGAACCGCGTTCCCGGCGGTGACCACACCGAGTTCTAGCAACCCGTCGTCTGGCTGAGCCCCATGGAACGCCTCGACTCCGCCGAGAACCTTGCCCACGTTCCCGGCCAGGACACACGAGACCCTGCCCTTGAAAAAGCGCCTCCCGTCGACCTCGATCACTGCCTTCACCCGGTGCGCGCTGAGGTTCCTGGACCCGGTGTAGAGGTATGCCGCCCGGCCAAAGCGGTCCTTCATCCCCGGTCGGCCTGCTTTATCATCCGGGCATCGAATCCCGCGCCGGCCATGACCGCGAAATGCTCGCCGTTCACCAATCCGGTATCCAGCGGGCGGCGGTCTCCGTGCAGCCCCACCCGCACTGCCTGGGTGAGGTCGGCTGGAACATGCAGGTTCGCCGCCAGCAGATTCGCTGTGCCGGCCGGGAGGATCGCAAGCACAGCCTCCGTCCCGGCCACCGCATCGATGCAGCGTTGAACCATCCCGTCACCGCCCCAGACGAAGATCACCTCAGCCCCGCGTGTCAGCGCCCGGCGAGCGTATTTCGGCGCCTTGCGGCTCTTGGCCACCGCATACCAGAGCGGATCGGTAAATCCCTCTCTCGCCAGCACCTCCCGGAGCTCGGCCAGACCGCCGCCGAAGCTCTTGCCGGAGTGTGCCACGACGCAATCCCCGGCATCGGATCGGCTCCTTTCAGTACGGGGAACTACCTCATGCAGGCTCGATGATGCGCAGCGCGTGAACCCCGATTGCTCATTTGTAGCCAGGCCCGGCGCCGACCGGGCGAGCTGGGCCGAGCAGACATCCACGGAGCGATAGACCCGGGGGTGACAGGATCGCGATCTCGTTTCGGCAGACCCAACGCTGATCCGGTTCGGTTAGAACGGGCCGGGCGGGGCAGATGATCACGGCACGGAGGGAGGTCCGGCTCCGGGACTGCGCAGCCCGCGCCGATGCCCGAGATGACCTTAGATGAAAACCGATTCGAGGCATATCGCCACCCGCCGAACTGTGCTGATTGCGGGAGCGGCCAACGTGGTGGTCGGGCTGACCAAGCTGACGGCTGGCATTTTGAGCGGGTCGAGCGCCATGCTTGCCGAAGCTGCTCACTCGGCTGCCGACACCCTGAATCAGGGATTCCTGCTGGCATCGGTTCACCAGGGCGACCGGCCAGCCGATCGCGTGCACCCGTTCGGGTACGGCCAGGAACGCTATTTCTGGTCGTTGCTGGCGGCTTTCGGGATCTTCATCGCGGGCGGTGGCTTCTCGATCTTCGAGGGAATCCTCGCCCTGACCCGCACCGGCAGCGAAAGCCCGGCGATCGCGTATGCCGCGCTGGCGATCGCGTTTGCCGCCGAGGGCACATCGCTCATCCGCGCCTACCGTCAGGTCCGCGGTGAAGCGCGCAGTGAGAAACGAACGATGCTGAACCACATGGAAACAAGCCCCGATACGACGGTCAAGACTGCTCTGTTCGAGGACAGCGCGGCGCTGATTGGACTAATTTTCGCGGCAGCGGGGGTCGGTCTGCGGCAGCTGACAGGCGTAAGCGCCTGGGACGGCGGGGCCTCCATCGCGATCGGGATCCTGCTGATCGTGGTCGCCGTCAAACTCGGCCTCAACAGCAGGGACCTACTCATCGGCCGGGCGGCGGATCCCCGGGACCAAGACCTGATCCGCGACCAGATAGAAAGCATGCCAGGCATAGACAGGCTGCTTGAGCTGCAGACCATGCACGTAGGCCCGGACAGCCTCATCGTGGCCGCCCGGGTGGCCCTCGACGATGCCATCACCGCGGACCAGGCCGAAGATCTGGCAGGCGACATCGACCGCACACTCACGTGCAAACTTCCCCAACACCTGCACGTCTTCATCGACCCAACCCAGACCGCTAAGGGCGAACCGGCGAGCCCCGATTAGCAATGCGGCCACTGCCCTGCTGATGCGGTGTCGGGGATGCGCTCAGCGGCCGCGCAGTATGGCCGCCCGTGCATGATCGGGCTGCAACGGGGCCACGATGAGTTCGGGATCAGGTGACGGTCACGGAGTAGGTGCCGGTTCCGGTCACTCCGTAGTTGTCCGTCACCGTCAGCGTGATGGCCCAGGTCCCGGCGGTGGCATAGGTGTGGCTCGCGGAGCTGGTGCTGGTCACCGTGCTGGCGGTGCCGTCTCCCCAGTTCCAGGTGTAGCTGGTCACCGAGCCTCCGGGGAACGGATCCTTGGTGGCCGCGGTCCAGGCGCCAGCGGTGCCGGTGGCTGTCGAATTCGGGCCGCTGATCGTGGCGGCCGGGCCGGTCGGCTCGAAGGCGGTCAGCCCCTTCGGTGTGCCCACGCCGGACGGCCCGTCGAAACCCGGAAGCGCGTCGCATGCCCGGTCGCCGGTGGCGACCACGCCGCTCGCGGTGTAGGCGCAGTCCACGTCGCCGTAGGGCAGGTTCACGTTGGGATCGGAGCATTGCGCGGCGCCCTCGCCGTCGCACCACCCGTTGCCGCCGGCGGTCACGTCGTAGGTGGCGCCCGGGTGACCGTATAGCGTCACCGCGGGGTCGGGCACCCCGTGTGCCCCGCCGGCCAGGGCGTAGACCGCGGCGATGATCGGTGAAGCCAGCGAGGTGCCGCCGTAGGTGTACCAGCCGGGGTTGACCACGCAGCCGC
The DNA here is from genome assembly GCA_963762615.1 of uncultured Actinomycetes bacterium. Lineage (GTDB taxonomy): Bacteria > Actinomycetota > Actinomycetes > Streptosporangiales > Streptosporangiaceae > PALSA-505. Next base: position 15,559 of record CAVXLG010000013.1, read on the forward strand.
TGGTACAGGTGTAGGAGTCGTAGATGTCGAACCCGGTGAGGTAGTCGGCGTCCGCCGACACGTCGGCGACCAGGCGCTTGGAGCCGCACCCGGTGCTCGCCCACACCTTCAGCTTCGATTGCCAGCCGGGCGCGGCGAATTTGGTGCTGCACCCGCCGCCAGTGGCGCCGAGCGGTACGAACAGCTGCTGCTCCCAGTAGTCCTGGGGCCCGTTGTCGTTCCACACCGCCTCGTTCTGGCGGGTGCCGTTCTGCGCCAGATACAGCGAGGTGCCGCCTACTGCCACCACGGTCGGGTAGGCCGCGGGAACGTTTGCCTGGTTGATGTCGGCGAGCTGGTCGAAGGAGTAGTAGCCGTCGTCGCCGGCCGATGCGGCGATCACAACTCCGGGATGGTTGTAGTCCGCCTGGATGGCAGCGGTGCTGCCGCTCTCCTGCCCGCCGTAGGAGTTCGACACCTCGGTGGCGCCCAGCCGGACGGCCGTGTTCTCCGCTGTACCCAGGTCGGCGAACGAAGTGGAGTTTGCCTCGACCAGGAGGATCTTGCACGCCTGGCACACCGCGTGGACGGTCTCCACGTCCAGGGACGTCTCCACCGACCATCCGCTGTCGTCACTGGGGGCCAGCGGCGACGCAGCCCCCTTCTGGTTCACGATCGTCAGGCAGCCGCTGCCGGTACCGCACGCGGCCAGGCCGTACTGGCTGTCGAAGGTTTGCAGATCGGAGTTGAGGTTCGGATCGTTGTACGCATCGACGATGCCCACGGTCTGGCCGCTGCCGCCGGTCGTGGTGAGCCCGTAGGCGGTGGCGAGGTCGCCCGGGGTCAGGCCGCCGGCAGGCCCGATCGTGCCCGCCGCGATGGCGCCCGCGGAGATGCTGAATGCTCGCGCGCCCGCCGTTCCCTTCTTGACCAGGACCCGGCGTTCGGCGAAGCACGCCGCGTGTCCCCGCCGGGTGGGCTTGCAGGCCCGCTTGCCGATTGCGTAATACGTGCCTGCTCCTGCGTAGGAGGTGCCCGGCCCGGCCGTCGGCCGGCTCCCCGGCGGCCTGGCTCCGGCGCCCGTCAGGGCCCACGCGGGCCCGGCCTGCGCCGTGACGGCCAGCGGGACCGCGAGAGCCACCGCCAGCGCCGCTGCCCGGCCCGGGCCCCCGAAGGCGCCGCGCCGTGCCGCCCGCTGCCAGCGCCCCCGGCCTCCCCCGCCGATGGCTAGCCTGGACATGATTGCCTCCTCAGCCTCTCCGTGAGCCCCGCCTACCGGCCCTCCGGAGGAGACGCTAGGAGCGGGGCCAGCCCGGGGTAAACGTGGATACCCACAGACAATGACCCCGTGCCCGGTCGGGTATCCGACCTGAACGGGATCACGGTTCCTGCGCCAGCCTGCCCGTCTGGCCGATCATGACGACGCCCGGGATTAACGGCGGCGGCGGTCAGGCCGGGCCCGCGCTGCTGAGAGCCAGGTCCAGAGCCTGGTCGAGGCTGAGCGTCATGCCCTGGGCGCAGGCTCGCTCCGACTGCTCACCGCCCAGGTGCGCGCGCACCTGGGCGAGGCTGTCCCTGCGGTTGCGCGCCTCAACCCCCTGCCACGGATTGCCCGTCCGGTCAAGCAACGCCTGCGCGGCGCCGTGCAGCACAGCTGCCCGGTCCCAGTCGCCCGCATCACCGGCCAGGCACGCCAGGCCGAGGATGGCGTAGGCCATGCCCCAGTTGTCACCGTTGCGGCGGCTGATCCGCAGGCCTGCTCCGAACGCCGACCGGGCGGCTTCGGGGTCCCCTTCCGCGCGCAGCACCAGGCCGAGGTTCTCCGGCACGGCGGTGTTCTCGAATCCGATCTGCTGCCCGGCGTGTGCCGCGGCGTCTAGGTGAGCCCGGGCGGCGGGGATGTCCCCGATGGCCAGGGCGGCATAGCCGGCGTCGTTGTGCAACCAGGAATTAGTGAGATAGTCGCCGGATCGCTCGGTGCACGCGATCGCCTCGCCGAACAGTTGCCCGGACGGGGCCAGGCCGATGGCCTGCAGATACAGCAGCAGGGTCGCGGCCAGCAGGACGTCGTCGCCGAGCGGCCGGGCGCGCTGGACAGCCTCCTGACCGAACGGGAGACCTAGGTCAGGCTGGCCGGCGAAGAAATGCGCGCTGCACAGCTCGGCGAGGGCCTTAGTGAGCAGCCGGTCATCGCCCAGCCCGCGGGCGGCCTCGACCGCCTGTTCGGCGAATTGCCGTGCCATCGTTGCGTCAATGAATTTAGCGACGACCGTGGCGGTGATCAGTGCCGCCGCGAACAGCCCGGGGTCGGCGCCGGCTTCGGGCCGCTGGAGTGCCGGCGCTAGCAGCCCGACGGCCTCCTGCCACCGGCAGCGCGCCAGCCAGTAACGGTCGAGCGCGACGCCCAGGCGCAGTACCGTTGCGGTGCCGTCCGGGTCCTCGGCTGCATGCCCGGCCGCGCGCCGCAGGTTGGCCTGATCGGCGTCCAGCCGCGCCAGCCAGCCGCCCTGCCCGGGCCCGGTCAGGTGAGTAGCCGCGGCCTCGGCGACCATCAGGAAATGCGCGCAGTGCGCTGCGGCGACCGCGGCGGCCTCACCGTCGCCGGCGTCGGCCAGCCGCTCGGCGGCGAACAGCCGGATGGTCTCCAGCAGCCGGTACCGCAGGGCCGTTTGGGCTCGCTCGGCCACGACCAGGCTCTTGTCCACCAGCGACCCGAGCAGCCCGGCCACGTCCAGCGCGTCGATGCCGCCGGACCCGCACACCGTCTCGGCAGCGTCCAGGCCGAAGCCGTCGGCGAACACCGACAGCCGTGCCAGCAGCAGCTGCTCGGCACCGGTGAGCAGCGAATAGGACCAGCCGACGGTCGCTCGCAGCGTCTGCTGGCGTTCCAGCGCGGTACGGCTGCCCCCGGTGAGCAGCCGGAACCGCTGGTCCAGCCGGTCGTGCAGCTCGGCCAGCGACATCGAGCGCAGCCGGGCCGCGGCCAGCTCGATGGCCAGCGGCATCCCGTCCAGCCGCCGACACACCGACACCGCCAGCGGCGCCGTCTGCTCATCAAGCGACAGGGCGATCCCGTGCGCCTGGGCCCGGTCGGCGAGCAACGCGACCGCATCGGACGACCTGAGCGCCGAAAGACCGGACTCGCCGGGCCTGGGCAGTGACAGCGACGGCACCCGGTAAATGACCTCGCCGCCGATGCCCAGCGGTTCTCGGCTGGCAGCCAGCAGGCGCACCCGCGGGCAATGTCGGACGACCGCCTCCGCGGCCTCGGCGCAGCCGCCGATCAGGTGCTCGCAGTTGTCCAGCACGATCAGCATGTCCTGCGGCGCGAGGGCATCCAGCAGGGCCTGCAGGGCGGGCCGGCCCGGCTGGGCGGCAAGCTGCAGCGCCGCGGAGATGGCCGGCGCTACCGCGTTCTCGTCGGTGACCGCGGCCAGCTCCACCAGCCACACCCCGTCCCCCGAGCGGTCCAGCAGCCCGGCGGCCACCTGCAGCCCCAGCCGGGTCTTGCCCGCACCCCCGGCCCCGGTCAAGGTCACCAGCCGCGAGGACTCCACCAGCGCCCGGACCGCGGCCAGCTCTCGGTCCCGGCCGATGAACGCCGACAGCTGGGCAGGCAAGTTGCCCGGCATGATGGTCAGCAGGCCGTGCGCGGCCGCCAGCACGCCCGCCGCCGGGGCCCGGCCGCGCGCCGCCGCCTCGAACAGCGCCCGCTGCGGCCCGGCCAGGCCCAGCGCATCGGCCAGCAGCCGGGCGGTGTCCTTGCGGGCGGTCAGGTTAATCCCCCGCTCCAGATCACTGACCGACCGCGGGGAAAGGCTGGCTGCCTCGGCCAGCTCCTCCTGAGTCAGCCCGGCGTCGGCCCGCAGCTGCCGCAGCAGCCCGCCGAATCCCGGTGCAGCCTGCTCCGCCATCGGCCGTCGTCCCCTTCACCAGCCCCCGGCCTGCCGCCGCCGCCCGGCACCAGACCGGCCAGCACCTGCCGCGGGCACACGGCCGCCTGCAAGCCTACAAGCGCGCTGCCAGCAGGCCTAGCGGCCAGTCTGACGCAGCTCACGGCACCCCGGCGCAGTCACCACGGCCGTGGCCAGGCTCCCGCATCCAGCCGGGATCTGGGTGGCTGGCACAACCACCCGGGGCAGCAAGCAGCCTTCGGCCGGCCACAGCGCCCAGGCGCTCCATCCTGTGAGTCTCCTGTGGCCGCACCTGTGTGGTGATCACCCGGGCCGCCAGGCAGCGTGTCAACCAGAGGCCCGAGCGTCCCGCTCCGGCCCGCAGCAGACAGGAGACGGCCATGTTCACCCACCCCTACATCGCCAGCCAGCTCGCCCGCGAACGCCAGCGCGACATGCTCGCGCAGGCCAGCCAGCAGCGCCTGGTGCGCCAACTCCGCCACCTCGCCCGCTCCTCCCGGCACGCACAACGAGCTGGCCGGCCGGTAACCCGCGTGCTCAGGCGCATCCGCCCCGTCCTGCTCCCCTCATGAACCGCACCGCAGCTGCCCGCAGCCACCGACGTTAAGGGACCCGCCATGACCGCTCTGATCGCCCTCGTGTCCATCTGCCTGTTCGCCGCCGGGCTCGCCACGGGAATCCTCGCCGTAGTGGCTCTCGCTATCCGCCGCGAGGAACACAACCTGACCCTCGCCCATGCGGCCCCCGACCCCCTGACCCGCACCGGACGCTGGCTCACCGGGCTGGACGTCCGCGGCCCCCACCACACCGTCACCGGGGGCCCGGAGCAAGCGCTGGCCTAGCCCGCCCAGAGGGGACCGGCCCCAGCACACGCCGAACCGGTCCCCGGCCGGCCCACCCAGCCAGGCTTCGCGCGCAGCAGCCCGGACCGCACCCCCAGCACAGATCACCTCGATGTCCGCGTCCAGCACCCACCGGTATCCGCGGGTGCCGAAGTAGCGGATCTGAGCGATCGCGTCGTGCGCCCACCGCATCGGCCCGACCCGTAGGAGACCGGCTCGACGTCCGCGTCGAAGACGGGCTCCAACACCAGCTTCAGCGCGGCCTGGATCCCCTTGCCGGCCACGGCGGGGATGCCGAGTTTCCTCAGCTTCCCTGGCCCGCCCGGCTTCGGGATCAACCGCTGGCGCACCGGCAGCGGCCCGAACGTGCCCGCCTTGTGCTGGGCCCGCAGGTCATCCAGGAACTCCTGGACACCGATGCGCTGTTCGACCAGCGCGATGGTCATGCCGTCCACGCCGGGCGTATTCGCGCCCCGGTTGCCCTCGACCCGGCAGTACGCCACATACAGCGTGGCCGGGTCATGCACAAAATCGAACAGGTCATCGAACCGGCGGCCAGGATCAGCCGCCGCCTACCGGTGAAGCCTGGCCTGCACCCCCGCTACCAGCGGCCACGGCCATTCCGGGGCCAGATCCTGGGCGCTGCGACGGACCCAGTCGTCGCGGCCGGAGACCACCTGCTGGTCGCCGAGAAGGCCGCCAACCCGCGGCGCTGACCCGTGCGTAGGCGCGCGGACACGGATGACGGCCAGCCCTGGTGGCAGTCAGGTAGGCCTAGCGGCCATCCGCTCCTGGCCGGTACCCCTTCGACCCGACCGGGCCTAATCCGTGGGTCCTGCTTCCGGGATACTGGCCCCTTGGCCCGGTCCCTGCATGCTGGAGTCAGCACTGGTGTCGAAGATGGGAATGCCGGGCGCTACTGCCGCCACGGCGGCCGCAAGGCGGCCGCGGTCCAGCTGCCAGCCGGTGATCTTCCGGGTAGCCCAGGCCGCGACGCGGGGCACCGGGCAGCCGGGTGCCTGCTCATTACCCCAGAGCAGCGGGGCGGCCGCTGCCCTGCGCTGAACCCCGATGCACTGCACCGCGGTGCGCCTGGCCGGCCCTGGCGGGCAGTCCGGGTAGAGGATGATCCGCTCGACGTCTGCCCACGGGATGAACAGCGCCGAGCCGCGGCGCACCGACAGCTTGTCCGGCACGGCACCCAGCAGGATGCCCTCATGATCGGCGCGGAAGGCGATGGCGCGCCGGGCGAGGTCGATGACGCCCGCGCCCTGCGCTATGAAAGCCGCAAGGATGATGCCGATCGGGAGGAAGATCACCGGCGACAGCGAGAGGAAGCCAAGGCCGACCACCACGAAGCCGACCACAACGAAACTGATGGCCAGGCCCGCGGCAGCGCGGCCAGTCAGTCTGTAACGCTCTTCGTAGCAGCCCAGATCCGGCTCCCCTCAGCTCACCCAGCGCACGCGCCGGTAACGATCACCATGAGACCGGCCAACCGCGCTCCGGAGCAGCAGTCATGCCGGCCGCCCGGGGTTGCGGAGCAGGTCCGGGCGTCTGGTGAACGTTCCCGTCGGACGGGATTACTGGTAATATTAGCGGCCGGAAATATAGGAAAAGTCGGATGCGATCCTGTGCCGGCAGCCTGTGGGGTTCTGGATTCAGCGTCCAAGCGCCCTGACGAGCTGCGCCTTGTTCATCGATGAGCGGCCCTTCACGTTGCGGCGGCGCGCCTCGGAATACAGCTGCTCATATGTCGGGCCCCGGGCACCTCGGTGCGACCGCTGGCCGCCCCGCCGGGACGAGGACATGTCCCGGATTGACGTGCGGCTCGCCGTCTTCGATTCCCCCGCCCTGGCGCGTTCCTTGCTGACCGTGCGCGCCGCGATCTCCTCGGCCCGGCTGGTGCTCTGGCCGCGCTGCTTCGCGCTCGCCCTGATGTGCTCGTATTGCCGTTCGCGCTTCGGGCTCGATCCCCGGGGCATGACAGCCACCTCCCAGTCGCCGGGTCTGCACGCCTGCCCGTGCGTCACGGCTGATCCTGCTACCCAGGCGGCCTGTCTTCATGCCCGGCACCACGACGATGAGCAGCCAGCAGACCGGCCAGGTCACCGGGACAGCCGACAGGACTACAACCTGGTCTGGTACACCGGACTTCACCGGGGCAATCCCCAGGCCCGACGCCCGGGTTCACCACGCCGAGCAGGACGGCGATCGCGAGCTGGCGGCTCCATTCCGCGCAGTACCGATGCTGGCGATCATGGCCGCGGGAAATGTCGGAGGCAGGCCGTAGAGTTGCCGCATGCTAGGCCGACAGTCACCGACCCGCTCGGCGAAAGTGTCCACGATGCAAGGTGGCCGTTGCCCGTGGTGCTGGCGACCGCTCCCCGAGGACCTGGCCAGCGTGCGAACCGACCTCATCATCCCCGTCAGCCGCGGCGGCCTGAATACCGACTGGAATCAGCAACTCCTGCACGCCGTCTGCCGCGCCGAGAGGCACGCTGCTCACGCGGCCTGACACAGGGTCTCGCAACGGCCCCGGCGCCCCTCGGCCGCTTCCGCTACTCGCTCGTTAGCGTCGTAGTGCTCTCGATGGCCGCGGCGGGCGCACGCCGCGAGCGGGCAGCAGCCCGGCCAGGCTGGCCAGCTCAATGCCGGGCTCTCCCCCGCCATCGCGCTGCACCGCGGAGCGTGCATGCATGCCCGGGAAACGCAAGAAGCCGAGCAAGGATCCCCGCAAAAGCGCCTATCAGGCGTATCGGGACACCTACAGGTACGGGCAGGGTCAACCCTGATGCGTTCGGGGATGCGCCTCAGGGACAGATCAGGGCTGATCCCGATCGACGCGGGCAACCGGCGGCGGCAGGCTGGGACATGAACACCACCACTGCGACATGAACGGAGACCGATCGCCATGCTTGCGATCATCGCCCTCATCCTCATCGCCATCGTGGCCCTGGCCATCCTCGGCTTCGCCGCACACATCCTGTTCTCGCCCTTGCTGCTAGTGGTCGCAGGCATCTTGCTGTGGATCAAGTTCGGCCCACGACGCTCCCGCCAGTAGCCGGGTTCACCCACCGCTACGGCCGGGCCAGCGCGTCGCCTGATGCCGACCCCGGATGCGTGCCGCCACTGTCGTCGAGAACCGGCTGATCTGCACGCGCCCACCTGCGGCTCTGAGACGCCTGGCAGCGGCTCGCAGCTGGCGATCTGGCCATTGACCGCAGAGCCAACGTCACTTCCGTGGTCAGTCCAGGCCCCGGCTTCGCGCGGTCCGGCGATCGGCACCGGGCAGGCTGCCCGGGCACCGGTCGGGCATATCCTCATCGGCGACCCTGCAGAAGCAGTCAAGCGGCTCGCCGATACCATCCCCGGCGCCGGGCGGCCGCCACTGCCTGCACGCGAGCCGCTCCCGCAGGCCAACACCACGGTCCCTGCCTTCACCCCCGAGGCGATCATGGAGGCGGTGAACGTGGCGAAGACCGATAACACGATCTTCGCGCACGAGTGGACCTCGACCATGGTCACCGCGTGGGACCGGCTGGATCTCACGCGTCCGGGAAGCCTGTACCTGAGCGCGGCCGGCGGCCTGGGCTGGGGCCTGCCCGGAGCCATCGGCCTGCAGCTCGGCGACCCGTCCCGGCGGGTGGTGGCGCTGCTCGGCGACGGCGTGGTGCACTACTCGGTCAGCGGCTATGGACCGCCGCCCAGCACAACATCCCGGTCGTCTTCGTCGTCGCGCGCAACAGCGAATACCGGGCGCTGAAGGAGTTCTCCCGGTTCATGCACGCGCCGGACGCGCCCGGTATGGAACTGCCCGGCATGGACATTCCCGGCATCGCCGCCTCGTACGGAGTCCCGTCCGAGCGCGTGACGACGCTCTCTGAGCTCACCCGCGCCGTCAAGGACGCGCTCTGCTCCGACAAGCCGCACCTGATCGAGATCAGCGAGCGCCGCCGGCGAGGGCGACTTCACCTGTTTCTTCACGCATTTCACCGGGACGTTTACCGCGCCGCTTGAGATGCCCGGCGAGACCGTCATCCAGCCGACTGGCAAGCTGTTCGACGTCCTCTACTCAACGGCCGCCCGCTGGCGGGACGGAAAGATCGTCGAGGAGTACCTCTTCTACGACAACAGCACATTCCTCAGGCAGGTCGGCCTCGGCTGAGGCGACGTCAGACGAGGCCCGGCCCGCTCGCCGGCCGCAGGCCGCCGCTCTAGGGACTCGAGGGTGAACTCGCTGCCGGGAACCGGCGGGTGTCGTTTCCGCTGGGGTCGGCTGTGCGTCCAGTTCCGTCGGCGCGGGGCGGATCGGCTACTGCGCTGCCTGTGGCCTGGAGGCGTTCGAACACCAGCCGCACCGCCATCGAGCCTTCTCCGATTGCGGTCGCGGCCCGCTTGACTGACCCGCTGCGGACGTCCCCGACGGCGAAGACCCCGGGCCGGCTGGTCTCCAGGAACAGCGGCATCTGGCTGGTGTCGTCGAGCTGCGCTTGGGGGATGCTGGTGCCGGTAAGCAGGAATCCGCGGTTGTCTTGAGCGAGCTGGCCTGCCAGCCACCCGGTGGCGGGCCGTGCGCCGATGAACACGAACAGGCCCCGGACTGCCAGTGCCGACGTCTGCTGGCGGCTGGTGTCAAGCAGCTGCACTCCTTCTAGCTGATCTTTCCCGAGCAGCGCGGTGACCTGCGTCCGGGGGGTGACGGTAATGCGGGGGGCCCGCTCAATCTCGTCGATCAGGTAGCGCGACATGGACGTGTCCAGCGTCTGGCCCCGGATGATGAGGTGAACCTTGGCACTGCTACGGCTCAGGAACAGCGCAGCCTGGCCGGCGGAGTTGCCGCCGCCCACGATGGCGACCGGGCCAGCCTGGCAGGCCTGGGCCTCCATCTGGGTCGCCGCGTAGTAGACGCCAACGCCCTCGAACTCGGCCAGCCGGTCAAGGGGCAGCCGGTTGTAGCGCGCCCCGGTGGCGATGATGACCGACTTCGCGGTGATCACGTCGCCATCGTCGAACCTGACCTGATGCACGCCGGGGTCCGACGACAGCGACACCGCCTTGGACGCCAGCTTGATCCGCACGCCGAACTTCTGGGCCTGCAAGGCCGCGCGCGCCGCCAGCTCCTCCCCGGACAGGCCCGCGGGGAAGCCCAGCAGGTTCTCGATCCGCGACGACGTCCCCGCCTGCCCGCCCAGCGCGGTGTCCTCGGCCAGGATCGTGGCCATCCCTTCGGACGCCCCGTACACCGCGGCCGCCAGGCCGCCGGGACCCGCTCCCACCACCAGCAGATCACGCACCCCGGGCAGATCAGTGTCGGCCAGGCCGGACATGCCCAGCGCGTCGAGCAGGTCGTGGCTGCTGGGGTTGCGCAGCAGCGGCCCGCCCGGGATGACGACGATCGGCAGGTCCCCGACGGGCACATCAAGCTCCCGGAGCATCGCCTCGGCTTCCGGCGATCCTTCCAGCTCCAGCCACCTCGAGGCCAGCCGGTTGCGCGCCAGCACCTCCAGCAGCAGCCGGGTGCCGCCGTCAAACCGGGATCCGATCAGCGTCAGGCCCGAGCCCCGGCCCGTCAGGATCGAGTGCCGCAGCAAGAACGTCCGCAAGATCAGCTCGCTCAGGCCCAGCTCCTGCGCCATCAGCACCCGTACCTGCGCGACGGGAACCCGCAGCACCCGCCCGGCCGTGCTCGCCACCGCGCTCAGGAATACGCGCTGCCCGGTCAGCAGGCCGATCTCGCCCAGGAACTGCGACGGACCATACGTGGCGATAACCGTCTCGCCCGGCTGGCCGTGCCGTTCGACGATCCGGACCCGACCTGCCAGCACCACGATCAGGTCATAACTCACATCCCCGTCGGCAAACAGCACATCGCCCGCGGCAACGTCATGCTCACTGCCGTACCTGCGCAGCACCTCAAGCTGCGCCGCGTCCAGCACCGGACCGCGCCCAGCTTGGGTCTGCTGCGCAGAACCCGTGCTGCTGCCGGCCGCGGAGCGCGGCGAAGATCCCGGTCCGCCGCGGCCCTCAGGGCCGCTCGCACGCTGCCTCATCGAGTCCCGGCCACCTCCACAAGAAAACCACCGCCGGCCCCTGCCCCGCGGGAGCCGCTGGCACCAGCCGGATAAGCGCCCCCGGCCACCCGGACTGCACACCCCCCGGCTGGTCACCACTATGCACCACGGTCACCACACTGGCGGATCCATCTTCATCGGCCTCGGCGTCAGGATCGACTACTCGCTGTTCATCCTCACCGGGACGCACGCCGGGCTGCGACGCGGTCTCAGCGCGGAAGAGGCGGTCACCGCTGCTGCCGGCACCGCCGACCGGGCCGTGCTCTTCGTACGTGGCGCGTGTCCGGGCTGCGAAGGGCACCCAGAAGAAGATCGAGACGTATGTCGCGGCCCTGGTCGAAATCCAGCCCCGCCTCGCCCCGGTCTACCTGGCCCTGCGCGACGCCGCCGCCTCGCGGCGCGCAGGCGACCAGGCCCCGCAGGTCCAGTTCCCCGGCGCGAGCCCGGTTTCGAGCGACCGGGTGAAGCGGGCGACTCCGGCGGCTAGATCCCAGCCGGGGCCTGGCGCCGGCATGCTCCGAGGCTGGTGCGTGGGGGGCACGTGGACGGTAATGCGTGATCCAGAAGGCAACGTGTTCTGCGTGACCAGCACCTCCACGTTGACTGGCTTGGAGCGACCAAGCAGGCGTCGTGTCTCAGGACGCATCAGGCCTTGCCCTGAATCGCTCCGGCGTTTCCGGAGGCTCCTGGATACGGCGGTGACACCGCCTGCGCGCGGGTATCAGTCCCGCGATCAGAACCCGCAGGCCTAGCGCGAAGTAGTCGCCAGCGTCGGACGCGATGAGGCGTTGTTGACAAGGCCTCAGGCGTACTGGCCTACAGCCCGGAACCCGATGAGGCGCCGTTATGAACCGGTGACCGGGCCGCCTGAGAGAATGATCGCCTGGCGGCGCTACTGGGGGTGACCATGGAACGGCAGGCTGGCAGCCTGCTCTCGGTGAACGTGGGCCTGCCGCGCGATGTGAGCTGGCGGGGCCGTACCGTACGCACTGCGGTGTGGAAGCGGCCAGCCGACGGCCCGCGGCTGGCCCGGCGGCTGAATGTCGATGGCGACGGCCAGGGTGACCTGGCCGGCCACGGCGGCGAGCAGCGCGCCGTGTTCGTGTACCAGATCGAGGCGTACCGGTACTGGCAGCAGCAGTTGGGGCGAGACGACTTCGAGTTCGGCCAGTTCGGCGAGAACTTCACCGTGCGCGGGCTGGCCGACGACGAGGTTTGTATCGGCGATCGGTACCAGATCGGCGAGGCGCTCTTCGAGGTGACGCAGCCAAGGGTGACCTGCTTCCGGGTCGGCATCCGGATGAACGACGCCCGGATCCCGGCACTGCTGGTCTCGCATCACCGGCCCGGCTTTTACTTCCGGGTGCTGAGCGAGGGCGCGGTCCGGGCGGGAGACGAGATCGTCCGGGTGGCCCGCGACCCGCAGGCCATGACCGTGGCCGAGATAGACGCGCTGCTGTACCTGCCCGGCCACCCGGCGCAGCAGGTACGCAGGGCGCTGACGATCCCGGCGCTGTCGGAGGGCTGGAAGGCGTCGTTCCGCGAGCTGGCCAGCCAGCCCGATGGCGGCCAGCGCGCTGGCAACGCCGGGCTGGCCGCCGTGAGTCCGCCGCCCGCCTGGCCGGGGTTCCGCCCGCTGACGGTGACGGCGATCGAGCCGGAGAGCCGGTCGGTGATCTCGCTGCGGCTGGCGGACCCGGCCGGGGCGGCGCTGCCGGCCGCCCGTCCCGGTCAGTTCCTGACCGTCCGGCTGCAGCCGCAGCCGGACCAGCCGCCGCTGCTGCGCAGCTACTCGCTGTCCGGACCGCCGGATGCCGGGTCCTACCGGATCAGCGTGAAGCGCGAGCAGCACGGCGCGGCCAGCCAGTTCGTGCACGACCACGTGCGGCCCGGTGACCAGCTCGCGGTCGCCGCGCCGCGCGGCACTTTCATCCTGCAGCCGGGCGCGGCACCGGTGCTGCTGATCAGCGCGGGCGTCGGCGCGACGCCGGTGCTGGCGATGCTGCACGCGCTGGCCGACGCGGGGTCTGGCCGCGAGGTGTGGTGGCTGCACGGTGCGCGCACCCGGGCGGAGGAACCGTTCGCGGCCGAGACGAGGTCACTGCTGGCCAAGCTGCCGCGGGCGCACCTTCACGTCTGCTACAGCCGGCCGGGAGCTGACGACGTGCTCGGCCGCGACTACCAGTCGGCAGGCCGGCTGTCGGCGGCAGTGCTGGCAGAGCTGGACCTGCCGCGCCAGGCGCAGGCCTATATCTGCGGGCCGGCCGGATTCATGACCGACGTGGCAGCCGCGCTGGCCAAGCTCGGTCTCGGCGGCGGCCAGATCATGACCGAGATCTTCGGCGCCCGGCCGGCGCTGACGCCCGGCATCGCGGCGGCGGCCGCGGTGCCGCCGCACCAGCCGACCGGGTTGCCGGGCACCGGCCCGCAGGTCGCGTTCGCGCGCAGCGGCCTGACCGCGCGCTGGGACCAGCGCTACGCGAGCCTGCTGGAGCTCGCCGAAGCCTGCGACGTGCCGGTGCGCTGGTCCTGCCGTACCGGCGTGTGCCACACCTGCGAGTCCGGCCTGGTATCAGGGGAGGTCGGCTACGCGCCTGACCCGGTCGACGACCCAGCCGGCGGTGATGTCCTGATCTGCTGCTCGCAGCCGCGCGGCGACGTCGCGCTTGATCTGTGAGAACGGCCAAGCGAGCGCCCTGACCAGCGGGAGCCCGTGTAGGCCGCGAGCCCCCCCGCCGAACCAAATCGGACGTCGGGGCAAGTTACTCGTGCTACGTGCATCAAATTGAGGATCTTTTCACTCGCGGATTCGGGTCTTAACAGCTGGCGTCGCGATCAATTAACTGACAGTAGAGGGCCGTCGCCTCCCAGGAGCGCGGCTGGGACAAGTAACGTGGCAAAAGCGTGCTGGCCTATTTGGTCCGCCGGGATTCATGGTCTGCGGACCTGTATTGAGTGCGAGGCAGCGACCTATTCCGGAGCGTGATCCGCTGTGGTAGCGTCCTTGCCGCGGGTTGCCCCGGCCCGGCTGGCTGGCGAGTGAAGGTAACCCGGCCCGGACAGCGGGACGGGGAGAGGACGAGACATGCGAATTCGTCTGTCGAGGGTTGTCCTGGTTGCGGGCGCCGCCATAACTCTCGCCGGGTCCCAGCTGGCCATGTCGATGAGCACCGCGGCAGCCGCGTCGCCGCCAACCTCACGTGCGGCGGCCGCCGCACGTGCGCCGGCTTCCCCGTGGCCTACGTGCCGATCCGAGGCGCGAAGGGATACGGCTTCGACCGGGTGTTCACCAACATGGACTACAACGGCGGCCCGGTGATGCCGTCGAACACCGACTACATGGTGCTCTGGAGCCCGAAAGGCCTGTCGGCCTACCCGGCGGGCTATGTCTCAGGTCTTAAGACCTTCTTCACGGACCTGGCCCACGACAGTGGCGGCCATCAGAACGCCGACTCGGTGTCGGCCCAGTACCAGGACTCGACGGGCGCGTTCGCGCGGTACCAGACGACCTTCGGCGGTGCGCTGGTCGACACCGATCCGTACCCGGCACGCCAGTGCCCGGCGGCCGCGCCGGTGAAGGCATGCCTGACCGACCCCCAGATCCAGGCGGAGCTGGAGCACTTCGTCGCCTCCCACCGCCTGAAGACCGACCTCAGCCACGAGTATTTCCTGCTCACGCCTCCGCATGTCGAGGGCTGCTTCAGCAATAACCCGAATGCGAGTCCGCCCTACGGTGGCTGCTCAGCAGGCGAGCCCCGCAAGCTTGCTCTCTTTTGCGCCTACCACCAGCAAACCACCCCGTCGCCGATGCTGTTCTATGCCGATGACCCGTTCGACGCCACCAACCCAGGGTGTGAGGACGGGAACAATCCCACCGGCAACATCGCCGGCGGACAGATCAATGGCGGGCTTAGCCACGAGCAGAACGAATCGGTCTCCGATCCGGTCCCCAACGATGCCTGGACCAACGGCTTCGGGGCCCACCACGGGCAAGAGATCGGCGATCAGTGCGTCGGCCAGTTCGGCACCCCGCTGGGGACGCACAACCACGCCAAGTACAACCAGGTGATCAATGGCCACTTCTACTGGTTCCAGGAGGAGTGGAGCAATCAGACCCATTCGTGCGTGCAGCGGCTCACGCCGGCCAGGGTACGGCCGGTCGCGAAGTTCACGGTCACCGCGGGCTCCGGGCTGACCCTCAGATTCAACGCCCGCGGCTCGAGCGCACCGGGCGGTGTTGCCGAATACGTCTGGCAGTTCAATGACGTCAACGGCGCGCAGACGATCGAGCAGAAGACGCCGGCAATCTCGCACACCTTCCCGGCTGCGGGCGCCTACTCCGTCGGCCTGACCATCATGACCAAGAACGGCACGTCCACTGGTAACGGCGGCATCGTCACCACAGGTAAGAGCGGGACTACCCCCGGCTTCACCGTCAAGCCGGCGCACACGCCGACAGGAAAGCCAGTGCACTTCTCCGCGCTGGGCACCGTCAGCGCGCACCGGGTGATGACATACCTGTGGGAATTCGGCGACGGCACCACCGGCTCGGGCCGGTCTCCGATGCACGTGTACCACCGGCCGGGAACGTACACCGTCAAGCTGGTGATGTTCAGCGGCGTCGGATCGGCGTTCCCTGGCGTCGGCGCTGCTCCCGTGTCCACCCGGTCGCTGAAAGTCACCGGGTAGCGAAGCGCATCTGCTGCCATGGCGGCAAGGCTGACCGCCACCATGGCGGCAGATGCCGTGAACAGGCCCGGCTGCGCCCTACCGCAGCCGCAAGGGCGAGATCAAGACCTTCACCAGACCGAGCACCCGGACCTGCCCATCGATGCCAGTCGCCAGCTAGCCCGCTGCCCACCGCCAGCTGACTAAAGGCCAAGGCCGTGTAGTTAAGACTGATCGGTATCGTCAAGATGTCGATGCTGATGGTCGCTTTGTAGGTGCGCCGGTTCACTCGCAGGCTTTGCAGGCGTAGCGGACAGCGGCCGCTTGACGGCTCGGGGGCTGACGCGGAGCCGACGGGCGGGCAGCAGGTTGTCTTGCAACGCCTGCGTTTTCCAGCGCGCCGGCGAGCTTGCGCCAGACGGCCAGATAGCCGGTCGGCCCGGACAACGCGGGCGGCCAGCAGCAGGCAGGCCATCACACGGGCCGGTACGAGGTCCTCAGGTCCGCGGTGGTCATGAAGGCTCCTCCCCGTCGGCCGGGAGCCAGTTACCGGGGGCTGCTGGAGTTCGGCCGCCGCTAGTCGTGGGTGCTTTCGCAGAGGAACTTGAGGCTGATGTTCCACAGGTCGTGACCGCGGTGCATGTGGCCGGGATTGGAGCCGGCGAGCCTCTTCGGGCTGGCGCCGGTGCCGGTCTCTTCCATCACCACATAGGTGGTTCCCTCGCCGCGCGGCTCGAGCAGCCAGGTGTGGTAGGCCAGCCACTGGTCTGTCTCGCCGTACCAGCCGATGCGGGCCGTGGGCTCGAATTCGTGGACGGTGCTGTGGATGTGCGCGCCGAAGGTGATCCAGTCGAACGTGACGTCGGCGCCGAGGAGTCCGCTGGGGGCATCGACCGTGACGTCGCGGGCGTTGGAGTACCAGTCCGGCCACGCGGTGGCGTGGATGAGATGCTCCCAGATCTTTCCCGCGGGCGCGGCGATCACGATGTCGTTGTGTGCGAACAGGTCGGCCTGCTCGGGCACGATGCCCTGCGGCCAGTGGATGTGCGCCGAGCGGCGCTGGATGTCCTCAATGATCGACATGACTCTGCCCTCCATCAGGTCGTGTAACGATAGTGCGGTGTAGCCGGGTCTGCGCCGATGGCGCCGAGGATCGCCAGGCCGATCGAGGTGCCCACTGGCGGGAGGCGTTGAATACCGCCGACGTGGTGCCCGACAGGTCTGGCGGGACGTCCCGCATGGCGACGTTGGCTATCCGGGAATCCACATCCCGGTTCCGGCGGGGCTGGCCCGGATCGGTCGACTGAAACCCTATATCAGTATATTTGCGTTGGCAAGCAAGTGTCGGCTACGTTGGCCGACATGGAATCTGAAATCGAAGGTGCGACTGTGAAAGCGATTCAGATGGCCAGGCACGGCGGCTCCGAGGTGCTCCACCTTGTGGAGCTGCTCGGTCCGGAACCCGGCCCCGGCGAGGTGCTGGCCAAGGCGGATGCGGCCGCCGTCAACTTCTACGGCCTGATGGGCCGCCGCGGCAACGCCTACCCGGTTCCGGCGCCTTCTCCGCCCGCGCCCGGGGCCGTGGTCGCGCAGCCCGCCTCATCACTGCAGCGGCTGTCCGGCCGGATCGCGGCGCGTCAGGTGCGCCCTCGCGCGGTCCGTCCCCTGCCGCTGGCCGACTACGCCGGAATGCGCCGGCTCACGGAGGGCGGGGCGATCACCGGCAAGGTGGTGCTGACGCCGTGAGCGCGGCGCCGGAGGGTGCGGGCGCTGAGCGGATCGCCGTCGTCACGGGCGGCGCTGGGGCCATCGGCGAGGCGATCGTCGCCGCCCTTCGCGTCGGCGGCCACCGCGTCGTGGTGATCGATCGCCATGCCGAGATCTCGGCCGACCTCGGGGCCGAGGCGTCTACCCGCCGCGCCGCCGCCGAGGTACTCGACCGGTTCGGCCGATGTGACGTCCTTGTTCACGCCGCGGCGGCGTTTGATACCGCGACGCTGGCCGACCTGAACGCCACGACCTGGCGGCACGTCCAGGCGGTCAACGTCGAGTCCGCACTCTGGCTGGCGCAGGCATTCACGCCCGGCATGGCCGAGCGCGGGTTCGGCCGGATCGTGTTTGTCACCTCGGACACGTTCTGGGACCCGCCGGCCCCGATGCTGCTGCCCTACGTCGCGAGCAAGGGAGCCCTGGTCGGGATCATGCGCACCCTGGCGCGAGCGCTCGGCCCGGATGGCATTGCGGTGACCGCGGTCGCTCCCGGCCTCACTGACACGCCGGGCTCACGCACGGTCAACACCGACGTCCAGTTTGACGCTGCCGTCGACCGGCAAGCCCTCAAGCGTCGGCTGACCACCGCCGACACCGCGGCCGCGGTGGCCTTCCTAGCGTCCGACGGCGCGGCCGCGCTCACCGGGCAAGCGCTCTGCGCCGACGGCGGCCTCATCCTCCGCTAGCGCGGCCACCACCAAGCTCGGCCATTCCGGACGGATGGATGTCTGCCGCATCCGGACTACGAAGGACTGAGCCCATACGCACTCCGTTCCCGAGGCGCCGGACATCGTGCTCACGTCTGGGCTGCGTGACTTCTGTGGCCTGCTCGTCTTCGACCGGACTCTGGATTCCCGCGGCGCAGAGCCCTTATCCGAGAGCGCGGAACCTATCGTTCCCTGCCCCTGCGGAAGCGCCATCGTCAAGGTGGGCGGCCACAGCGGACAACGCGTCCGCCATTTGCCTGATCGCCGCGGGATCGATCCGATCGAAGAACCGGTTGCGGACGCTCGCCAGGTGCACCGTCCAGGCGCACTTCAGCTTGGCCATGCCCCGGGGAGTAAGCCTGGCCACGTTGCCGCGCGCGTCGGAGGAACTGGCCACCTTCGTCACGAAGCCACGCGACTGCAAGTCATCCACGAGCCGGGTCGTCCGGCTCGCCGACAACCCGGAGGCCTTGGCCAGGTCGCTCATCCGCAGCTCGCGCCTGGGCGCCTCAGACAGGCCCATGAGCGTGATGTACTCGCTCGCCGTCAGGCCCGCACCCCGTATCAGGTCAGTGTCCAGGTGCCGGGGCAGAACCTTGGTGATGAGCATGGTTGCCCGCCACAGCGCTTCCTCTGCGGCGGACAGCGGCCGAACTGTCGTCATAGACCAACAATAGCTTGCTTCCACAAGCAATCCCGGGATCTCCGTCACCGGCGAGACCCGCGCCCGGCAGGGCCGACGCCGGCGGCGCGCATCCAGCCACTCGCCCGCACGTGGCAGGCAACCGGACCGCCTGACAGGGCAGGGCCTGCAGGCGCCTGGGTGCGCACGGCGGGTGATCCCAGCGGCCGTCGCGGCAGCCCGCGCTGTCACGAGCCGCGACCCGCCTCTCCTGGCCGCGGCCCGCAGATACTATCTCGTCAATATTTGCTTGCCAACGCAAATTTATTGACGTAGGGTCTGCATCACGTGATTCGTTCGCGCCGCCGCCAGGACTGCAGAGGAGTTACCCCGATGAACACCACCACCACAGTTACGAGTCTGGACGGTTTCCACGCAACGCCCGCGGCGCAGCGCGCTGACGAGCTGGCGCGCGCATTCTTCGACGCCGTCAATGCCGACGCCCCGGCACGCATCGACGCGCTCGTGGCCCGATCGTTCCTGTCCTATGACCTGCGCGGCACCCGTAGCCGGACCGGCCTGAAGCGCTACCACTCAGACCTTCGGCAGTCTTTCTCGGAGCTTCGCTTCGAGGTGCATGAGAACATCGGCGTGCTGGTCGAAGGCGACCTGGTCGCGCTGCGCACGATCATCACCGGAACCCACACCGGCGACTACGCCGGCGTCGCCGCGACCGGGAACCCGATCCAGACCTCTGCCTCACACGTCTTCCGCATCCGCGACGACCAGCTCATCGAACACTGGCAGGTCCTCGACACCTACCGCATCCTGGCCGCCATCGGCGCCATCCCCCGGGCGGCCAACGCCTTCCAGCAGATCCTCGGCGTGGACGAATCCCCTGGCGGGCTGTTCCAGGAGCGACCCGGGACCGAGTTCGGCAGACCCGGCGGACGACCCGTAACCCACGAGGAGTCCCGGGCCGCCGTGCGCCGTCTCTACGACGGCGTGATCACCACCGGTCGCCTCGAGGACGTCGGCATGCTCGCCAAGGACTACATCCAGAACTCGGGCTGGACCCCCGACGGCCGCGCGGCCTTCGCGAGCGCCCTGGCGATCAGCCGCGGCGCCATGCCCGACGGGCGCGCCCTGCAGACGCACATCGTCGCCGAAAACAACCGGCTCGCCTCCAGGAGCGTGTGGGACGGCACCATCACCCAGAGCGGCCAGCCGGTGGACTTCACGACTCAGGACTTCTTCCGCATCCAGGACGGGCTCATTGCCGAGCACTGGGAGACCGTCGACTGGGTCCGGGTCTACCAGTCCTTCGGGCTGCTGCCGGACCAGGTCAAGAACGGCTGAGCTGGCGGCGGGACCAGAGCGCTCGTACGGCCGCCCGCAGCGGCTCACCGTGCGGCCGCAGATCATCACAAACAAGGTCGGCTCAGGCCGGCTTCCTGCGGGAACCACGCCACGAAAGGCGGACTGAGATGACCATCTTTGACAGCACGGTCGCCATCATCGGCACCGGCAACATCGGCAGCACGCTCGCGGCGAACTTCGCGGCAGGTGGCCTGGACTTCCTGCTGGCCGGCCGCGACGAGCAGGGCGCCCGGAAACTCGCATCCGGCCTCGGCGGCCACGCCGAGGTAGTGAGCGTCGACGAGGCGGTGGACCGGGCCGACGTGCTCGTGGTCGCCGTCTGGCTTGACGACTTCAAGCAGCTCATCGCCCAGTACGGCGAGCGGCTCGCCGGCAAGGTGATCGTCGACCCGACCAACCCGGTCGGACCGGACGGCGCCGGCGGCCTCCGCAAGGTCATCGGTGAGCAGGAGTCCTCGGGCCAGATCCTGGCCGGCCTGCTGCCGGCCGGGGCCGGCTGGTCAAGGCGTTCGGCACCCTGTCGGCGCCCACCCTGGCCGCGGCCGCGCGGCAGGAACCCGCGCGAGCGGTGCAGTTCTACGCCGCGGACGATGACGCCGCAGGCAACCTGGTCGCCGGCCTGATCCGCGTCGGCGGTTACGAACCGGTCCGCGTGGGCGGCCTGGACCAGTCCATCCGCATCGAGGCATTCGGCGACCTGCACGAATACGGCGCCCTGGGCCGGGTCGTGACCAAATCCGAGGCAGTAGCTGCGGTCTGACGTAATCAGCCGCGCCACCGGCAAATGCACACAGGGCGCTTGAGCATGAGCGGCGGCTGCATGTGTCTCGACCGTACTCGCGCACAGATAACCCCTTCGGAAACGGGTAAGAGAGGACCGCCCCGGGCGCCAGGTTCCGGGCAGATCAGCTAGTCGGCGCGGGGTTATCACGAGCTCAGGACGTCGTTGGCTGCGTAGCGTCCCCGGCAGCAATCCAGCGGACAGCCGGCCCGGCTGTATTTTTATACATCGCCGCCTACGCCGAGAACTCACTCATCTGCCGCGATGACGGTGCTTGCAGTCTGCTTTGCCCTGCAGGCCTCGGGTGGCCCATGAGGTCTTTGATGATCGCGGCGCGGCCCGCTGGCGCGTGGCCACTGCTGCCAGTGATCCGGTAAGTAGGCTGGCGGCATGCGGGTAGTGATCGCGGGCGGCCACGGGAAGATTGCGCTGCTGCTGGAGCGCCTGCTCACCGGGCGCGGCGACCAGGCCGTCGGGCTGATCAGGAACCCGGCCCACGTCGACGATGTGCAGGCGGCCGGCGCCGAAGCTGTCATCTGCGATCTGGAGGCGGTCTCGGCCGATGATGTCGCGGCGCTGCTGGCCGGGGCGGACGCAGTGGTATTCGCGGCCGGTGCCGGGCCGGGCAGTGGCGCCCCGCGCAAGGACTCCGTGGACCGGGCTGCCGCCGTGCTCATGGCTGACGCCGCCGAGCGGGCCGGGGTCCGCAGGTTCGTGCAGGTCTCTTCGATGGGAGCCGGCACGCCGCCGCAGCCCGGCAGTGAGGAGGTCTGGGCGGCCTACATCACGGCGAAGACCGCCGCTGAGGACGATCTGCGCGCCCGGGACCTGGACTGGACCATCCTGCGCCCGGGCGGCCTCACCGACGCTGCTGCCACCGGCAGGATCGAGCTGGCCCCCCCGCCGGTCCCCCGTGGCACGGTCCCCCGCGCCGACGTCGCTGCGGTCATCGCTGCCCTGCTCGACGATCCGGGTACCCGACATCAGACGCTGGAGCTAGTCAGCGGAGGCAGCCCGGTCGCCTCGGCTGTGCGCAGCACCTGACCGGCTGCGTGTGCCGAGAATCTCGCCCATGGACCTGACCAGCAGATTTGCTCACCGGCGGACCGTCCGTGATGATCACCGATCATGTGCCTGCGGTTCTTGTTCCTCTTGACCATGCGACTAACCGCGGGGCTGCGGCTGTCCCGGCGTGAGGAAACATGGAAGACCGCAGATCTTGATCCGTTGACACCGCATGCGGGCAGGGATGCTCCGGGGAGGACCATCTCCAGCGCGCGATGCCGGCGGGCTAGCCGGCGATGACGCGCCGATACCCGCCGCTGACCCAGTCGGCGACCAGCCGGCCGTACTCCTCTGCTGCTTGCTCCCATGCGAAGTGGCCGGCGTCGAGAGGGTGAATCTCGCTGCTAGGCAGGAGCTGGTCGAGGTACTGGTTGTTTGACCACGGCACGAGCTCGTCGTTCCGGCCTGCCACGATCTGGGTCGGCGCCGTGATCGTCGGCAGCAGGTCTCGGAGTACCTGGTTCTGCTCGGGGTAGTGCCGTACGAACCGGGCCGACTCCGCAAACCGGCCGAGGTCGTATGCGCTCACATAGTCCTCGTGGACGTCGGGCTCAGTGTCGCTCGGTGCGGCCGACTGGACCGCGTAGCCGATGTTGGTTCTGGCGTCGAGCCCGCGAACGTCATCGAGGCTGGGTGCCTCGATGACGTCTTTGAGTGCACCGCCGGCCTCGATCGGGTAGCGGACAGCGCCACCACCGATGGTCAGGCTCGTGACGTGTTCTGGCGCCTTGGCAGCGAGGAAGAGCGCGGCGGCTGTGCCAACGTCAGGACCGACGATATGTGGAGCGCCCAGCCCGAATTGGTCGATCAGACGGACCAGGAATGCTCCGGAGCTGTCGGGAGCGATGAGCTCAGGCGGCTGATCGGAGTGCCCGAATCCCGGCATGTCGATGGCGACGACCCTCCCGAGCGATGTGATGCGGTCCCAGATGCGACGAAAAGCCCACACGCTTTCCGGCCACGGCGCCAGCATCAGCACGGTCGTGTCGGAGTCCGCCCTGGTGTCGGCGAACCTCACTCGGACTCCGTCAAGCACGCGGAAGTACGTGGACATCTGCGACGCGGTTCCTGTACTCATCAGGGTTCCTCCTACACTCCTTACAGACAGGTCTGTCTGGCAGACTAACAGACCTGTCTGTTCAGTCAAGGGCCCTATGCGCGGCACTGGGGCACCGATACCGAACGCTTGTGATCAGAATCCGTGCGGCCTGAGCGCGTTGCTCGCCGCGCCCGGTCCTGACCGCGCTCGCATCGGCCCTCCAAGATCGCGGAGCGATTCCTTCAGACAGACCTGTCTGTTAAATTTGGGGTATGAGCACCCACGCGATCGACAACAGCTCGGCCCGAGACCGGCTACTCGATGCGGCCGCCGAGCTGTTCTACGAACACGGGGTCCACACTGTCGGCATCGACACGATCATCGAGCGGGCTGCCGTCGCCAAGGCCACCCTCTACAGCGCGTTCGGCAGCAAGGA
Organism: uncultured Actinomycetes bacterium; assembly: GCA_963762615.1. Classification (GTDB taxonomy): domain Bacteria; phylum Actinomycetota; class Actinomycetes; order Streptosporangiales; family Streptosporangiaceae; genus PALSA-505. The sequence continues at coordinate 38,836 of CAVXLG010000013.1, forward strand.
GGAGCTCGTGCGTGCCTACCTCGAGGCGCGTCACGCGTCGCGCCGGGCGACGGTGCTCGCCGAGATGGCGTTGCACGATGATCCGGGAGGGAAGCTGCTCGCGCTGTTCGATGTGCTCGTTACCACGCTGAAGCAGCCGGGATTCCGCGGCTGTGCCTTCGCTAACGCCTCCGCCGAGTCGGGGCCTGACAGCGCAGCTGCCGAAGTGACGCGCAAGGCCCGCGCGTGGTTGCTCGGGGTGATGGCCGAGCAGGCGACGGCGCTGGGTGTGGCGGAGCCAGCCGGCCTGGCGCGACAGCTCACCTTGCTGTACGACGGAGCCCTCGTCCAATCGCGTCTCGACCCTGGCCCCACCGCCGCCACCGCGGCCAAGGCGGCCGCGGTGGTACTCATCGATGCGGCCTCTCCGGCCGGGCGGAAGCCGCGGCCGCGACCGGCCCGCGCGGCGCACAGCGCGCGTAACTAGTCGGGCTGGAAAATGCTCTGTTGTTCTGCAAACGAACACGTGGTGATCGCCCGCGAGCACGAGAACCGCGGTGGACAGTTTGCGCAGTTCTCGGTACTGAGCACTCACACCCGGACGGCCACCTGTGGTGGTGGGGTGGTGATGGTCCCATTATCGCAGGTAGAGGTCGGAATGCGCCGGGAATGCGGAGGCGCGGCTGCCCCGGGCTGGGACGGCCGCGCCCTCGGTTGCGCGGTTTAGCCGATCAGGCGGCCTGGCCGTTCTGCAACTGGCCGGCCTTGTAGCCGACGAACCCGACTGGCAGGCCGGACACGTTCAGCGTTGACCACCACAGGTAGCGGAGGCCGCCGACCGCCGACACCGGCTCGGGGGTGGTGTCGCTGCCGAACTCCAGCGCCTGCGGACCGGAGTCGAACACGACGCTGTTGGACGAGTCGAGCACGCGGGCGGTGACGAACACCTTGCCGCCGACGTTGGTGGCCAGCCACACGTAGTGGTACCAGCCCGCCGTGGTGATCTGGCCGGCGCCCGAGCAGGTGCCCGGGGAGCCGTTGCTAAAGCTCAGGCTCGCGGCGCCGCCGCCCAGGCAGGTGGTGATCACCTCGTCGCGGCCGTAGCCGCCGCCGCTCGTGTCGATGCCCAGGTCCGTGTCGAACTGGGCATCGCCCTTCACCGAGCTGTAGGACGGGTTGACGTACTGGTAGACGGTGACCGTGTACCCGTTCGAGGGGAACCCGGTCTGCGGCCGGGTGTGGTCCTCGATGTAAGGGCCAGTGCAGCCCTCGGTGCCGGCCGTCTGGCAGCCCAGGCCCTGGTTGGCCGCGGTCGTGCCGGAGATCACCGCGTACTTGGCCAGGCCCGTGGGCGAGGGCGCGGCGCCGCCGGCTGCGTAGTCGCCGAACCCGCCGTTGGAGAACGTGGCGGGCACGATGTCGGCCGTGCCATAGTCCCCCGCGCCGGCGTTGCCGTCGCAGGGCGCGTCGGCCGGATTGTCGCAGAACAGCCCGGCCGACTGCATGGTGTTCGAGAAGGCGTTGAACCCGGGCGTGGTAGCGGCCGCGGGCCTCGCCGTAGCTCCCGAAGCGGCAGCCGCTCCGGGTCGGCGGCTGAGGTTCGACGCGGTGGCCGCTCCGCTGCTCAGTACCAGGCCGAGCATTGCGGCCAGGCCGAGCGTCGCGGCCAGGACGGTCCGGCGCAGGCGGCCGGTGATAAATCGAGACAAGGAAATTTTCCTTTCTTCCGGTGCCCGGGCCGCCAGCCGGCCCGGGACATCGCTTGCGCAGGGCAGGGTGAAGCCCATGCCCGTGCAGTGGTACAGATGCCGCGAGGTGCGGGGCGGTGTCCTCCGGCGGCGGTGACTAAGGCAGCAGCATGGTGATCGGCGCGCAGCTCGTGCGAGGCCGCCGACAAGAATGCGTCCTTCATCTGGTCGGAATAAGCAGAAGGCCTGATGGATGAGTTCCTCGTCCACGAACGCCAGTCGGCCGATCCAGCACGAGCCGTTCGGGTGGGCCTTTGCGGCGTTCATCAATCGCCCAGCCAGGCCGGGCGCGGCGGCCGCATCCAGTTCGCCGGTGACGTGACGGTGGCTACCGCGTCGTCCCAGGAAACATCCCCATGAAGCGGTGGCGCGGACTGCGCTCCATGTTGGCCACCCCCTTTCCGAATAGCCGAGCCGCAGCCCTTCTGGCCCCGCGTGGTCTCAGGGCCGCGGTTTGTCGCTGTTCCTCTGGTTCGCATTGATTATGCGCAGCGGGAGAGCGCATAACCGCCAGATGAGAAACCTCTCATGACGGGCCCGGACTGGCCGGTAGGGAGACGATGAGGGTAGGACGGCCCCACGGCAGGAACCGGCCCCCGCACCCAGCGCCGGGCAGCCGCGCCGGGCGCTGGGGTACAGGCGCGGAGGACACATTCCGCGTCTGCCCAAGACGGCAACCCCTGCCATGCCGCGGCATACCTTCGGCAGGCACTCACCAGCTACCAGCGCATCGGCGCCCTGCCGCCCACCGCGCCCAGGAAACCCTCCAGGGACACAGGCTGCTGTTCACGACCCCGCGGCTCCCGCCCGCCAAGGTCATCCGCCGGGCACACCCGCGGCACCCCCGGGAAGCTGTTGACGGGCGGTAGTCCAGAGACTCGGCCGACCGCCTGGGAACGAGCCCGCCGACGGCGGGGCAGGTTAATCGTGCCTTAGTTGGGATCTCGGCGCCACTCCCCCGCATTCGTTCACGAATCTCCGCGCCGACCTATACGCTCGCCCGGCGCGCCGCGCGGGCGGCTGATAGGAGCGGCTGACACCTGGGCTGCCGGGTGGGTGGCAGCACGAAGTCCGGTTCTGAGCTTGGGGTGCGGCATGATCTTGTTGCTGGCCGGGCTTGCGCCTGCGACTGCCCGGCGTGCGGGCTGTCAACGGCGCTCGAATTCAGGCGTTGACGATAGAACAGTGCGAAGCCGCAGTCCGGCAATCCTGACCCTGCCCGGCCAGCGGGCGGGCCGAAGACCAGCGGCGCCCGGGCCAGTGGCTGGTCTTACCGGTAGTAACGGCAGCGGCCGAGCTCTGTGCTATTACTCGGAGACGATAAGCCCACCCGATCCTGGATGACGGCACGTTGTTCCGGAGCATGATGCTCATCTGGCCGTCCGGGGCCAATTTCGGCCCCGGACGGCCTGATGGAGGAATGCACTGCGGATCGTGGGTATTGAGTGATTTGGATCGCTGTCAGGGGCTGGTGATGGTCTGGGTCGGGGAGAGCGTGTAGCTACCGGTGAATGCCAGCTTTCCCCCGTTTGTCATGTTCGGGCAGGTGTTGTCGTAGACGTGAAGGTTGCCGCCCTTGACGAATCGCAGTCTGTGGGTGGCGTTGTTATAGATGAATGGGATCATGCCGTTGTTTGCCGTGTCGCCTGTCCCGTCCAGGACGCCGGAACAGATTGCAGAGGTGGCCGGGACCGAGTAACTGACATGGACCCCCGTCATGCGCCCGGACGTGACGCCGGTGGTCGCATTGTAAGAGAGGGCGTTCAGGTGCCACGGGAACCCGCTGCCAGTGAAGCCGGTGTTCGGGCTGCAGTTGGAAAGGGCGAACGCGGTGACGGAACCGATGCCGCGGCCGGGCCGGCCGCTGCCCGATTTCAGGCTGTCGTTCGAGCTCGACGTGGAGCAGCTGGCCACGGTGGCGCCGGTAGCCGCATCGGCGATCGTGGCGGCGTCCTTGGCGGCCAGGGCAGCCGTGATGGTCCCGCCGGGCTTGACGGTCCACGTCGTGGCGGGCACGGCGTGGGTGATCGTAACCATGGCATCGCCGGGGGCGCTGCCGGCGCCGGTGCCGGTGCCGGCACCCGCGGAGAACGCGCAGTCGGTGACGGCGCTGGTGTCGGTGCAGAAGTCCGAACCGCCGCCGCCGCCGCCGGTGAAGTTGCTGCCGCCACCGCCCGCGCCGCCGCCGCCGTAGTAGCCGGCGCCGCCGCCGCCGCCCGAGCCGGGGGCGTTTCCTCCCGCGCCCCCGTTCCCCGGTCCGCTGGCGGTGAAGCCCATGCCGCCGTTGCCGGTTGACGCGTCGCCTACTCCCCCGGCACCGCCCATGGTCTGGGTGCCCCCGCCGCCCACGGCGGCCGGGTTGAAGGCAGAGTTGCCGGGACTGCCGTCCGGGAAACCGGCGTTGCCGCCGGCTTCGGGACTGCCGTTGCCGCCCCCGCCGCCGCCGCCGGCGGCGACCAGGACCGGTGCGGAGAAGTCCGAGCCCAGGCTCACCCCCGACGCCCCGCCGCCGCCGCCGCCGACGTTCGGGGCAGAACCTCCGTTGCCGCCGCCGGAGTTGACGCACACGTCGAGTACCTGGCCTGAGGGCAGCCCGGACAGGGCGGCCGACACGCCGTCACCCGTGCCGCCCGGCTCCCCGTTTGCGCCAGTGCCGCCGGCCGCCCCGGTGGCCTGGATGTTCACGGTCGTGACGCCCGCGGGCACCGGCCAGGTGGTGCAGCCCGCCGTGGTGAAGGACACGCTGGTGGGACCGGCGAAGGCACTGGGAGCGACGAGGCCGCCCAGCGCCCCCGTCCCGCCCAGGAGTCCGCCGATCAGGACAGCCCGGCCAGCCCAGCCCATGGCCAGGTGCCGGTAACTGCTCGCGTGTGGCCCGCCCGCAGCCGGACGCGGCTTTCGAAGCGGGCTGGCAGCGGCGGCGGCCACGGCCCTGGCGAGCAGGCCGCGTCCAGCGGTCTGGTCCTGACTGCGGACGCGGGGGATGTCAGGTCCTGGTCCGGGCGGGGCCGGGACTGCCTGACGTGCTGGGCCCATGAGGCGCAGGCCGCGCCGCTGGTGGAAGGCGGTGACCCACCAGCTGGCGGGCCGGCCCAGGTAGTGGGCGGGCGCGCCGTGCGGGCGGGGTCGCGGCGGTTGGGTGTTTGCTGGCATGATCTTGCTCCGGATGGGATGGATGGGCGGGATCGCCAGGAGCCTAGGTCGGGCCGTTGCGTCCAGGCCAGGACTTCGTTGCGGCGAAGTTGCGCGGCCGCCAGCGCCTGGCACCCGGTCCGGTGCGGGCATGACCAGGAAGTCTGCTGGCCAGCCTGCGAGCGGGTCGCGGCAACGGGCTGCCAGCTACCCTTGCCGGAGCTAACCGTGCGGGGCAGGCCGGTTGCGGTGCTGCCAGAGCCCAACCTACGGGCGGTTCCCGGCGTTCTGCTCGGGCCCGCCTTCGAGAGCGGCGTGGATTTGGCCGGGGCCGGGGGCGGTTGCCATGCTCAGGGCGCTGGCAATGGTGTCGGCCAGCGGCTGGTCGCGGCCCTGGCCCAAGGCAGCCAAGCCGTCCGGGGCTGGAAGCGTTGCGAGCGCACGCGTCAGGATCTGGTTGAAGGCGGCCTGCTCGAGAGTAATGCGCCATTTTGGCACGCATTTGTCACGACCACACGGCACGCCTCGTACTCCTCCGGGTTCCTTGATCGAACAGGCCGACCGCTCGCAGCCGTCGGCTAACCGGCAGCATCCGCCAGCGCCGAAGTTGACCGGGTCAGCACAGTCTGCCAGCAGGCCGATGTAACTGACCTGCATGCTCGCTCGTGCGATGAGCGGACGGTAAGGAAATTGGGTGCATCACCCGGTCTCGGGCTGAAAGCATGGCGCGACCGATGCGAAAGGGGACGCCATGCCCTGGGCGCTCATCGAAGTCCGCCGCCAGTGGTCTCGCGAGGAAGAGATCGCGATCATCGATGCGGTTCACGCTGCGCTTGTGGCTGCCTTCCGGATTCCTGCCAAGGACAAGCATGTGCGCCTTCAGGTGCATGAGCCGCATCGTTTTGCGCACCCGCCGACGCTGGCCGAACCTGAGTACGCGACGTTGGTGTCGGTGGACTGCTTTGCCGGTCGCTCCGTCGACAAGCGACGGCTCTACGGGGAGATCGTCGACCGCCTCGAACCGCTGGGAATCCCTCGCGACCATGTCTCGATCACCCTTCGCGAAAGCCCTACCGAAAACTGGGGCATTCAGGGTGGCCAGGCTGCGTGTGACGTCAACCTCGGGTTCAACGTCAAGGTCTGACTAACGCACTCATATGCCGCGGACGGCGCAGTCACGCTGAAGCAGGCGTTCTCGTCAGGGAAGCTCTCCTGTGGTCAGGGTGGCAGCGGCGTGAGTCCGGTGCAGGTGCGCAGGTCGGCATAGTGTGACTCGGCCCGGCGCGCGCTCGCGCCGCGGTTAACGATCGGCTGGCCGGTGCGGGAGACGACCGCTGGGATGAATCGCGCGGTCAGCGGCGCACGCGGGTGCAAGGTGAGTTCGAGCACCCCGGTGGCGGTGCTGTAGGAGTGCTCCCACCACAAGAAGTTGCCCATCCCGTAGGCGACGAACGTGTGGCCGAGCCAGCCGGAACCCTGCAGCATGTGCGCGTGCGCGCCGATGATGATGCTGGCCCCGGCGGCGGCCAGCTTCGGCGCGAGCGAGAGCTGATTGCTGTCCGGGCACGCCTGGCCTTCGGTGCCCCAGTGCATGAATACGATGACGGTCTTGGCGAGCCGCTTCGCGGCCCGCACAGCCGCTAGGGTCCGGTGCAGGTTGATCGCATTAGCCTCTCCGGGCCGGGTGCCGGTCGCCACCCAGGAAGAGGCGAGTTCGGCTACCTGCGATACGCCGACCACCGCGATGCGCGTTCCGTTGATCGTAGTCACGTACGGGGCCCAGGCCGCAGCGGCGCTGGCCCCTATTCCCACATAAGGAAACCGGGCCGCCTTCGCCGCCGCGAGCGTATCCGCCAGCCCGGTCTGCCCGTAATCGAGCACGTGGTTGTTGGCCATAGTGACCAGGTCAACGCCAGCGCCGCGGAGCGCGGTAAAGGCGAGCGGTGTGGTGCGGAAGTGGTAGGTCTTCGGCTGCGGCCGCCCGCGGCTGGTGACCGTCGTCTCCAGGTTCAGCGCCGTGAAATCGGCCGACTTCAGCAACGGCGCGATGGACCCGAACGCGGTAGCCGGGTCTTTCAGCAGCCGCGCGGTACGGCCGGCGAAGTTTACGTCTCCGGCGAAAGCCAGCGTGATCTTGCCGGGGACAGCTCCGGCATGGCCGCGGCTGCTGACCGGACCCGCGCGGTGAGCTGCTTGCCCGGTCCCGGCGCTGCGGGCAGCCCGCGGTGCGGCAGGGCTGGCCGTGCACGCTCCCGCCAGCAGGACCAGCATGCCGGGTACAACGGCGAGCAACCGCCGGGTTACCACTCGCATAGCCTACTTTCTGGGGCACCCAGCCACCGCAGCGCACATCTCTGCGTGCTGGATAGTCATGCGATCACCGCGGCATAGGAACATCCGCACATGCCGCAAGTTGGTGGTTCTGCGGCCGGTCGGCAGGTGCAGGCCGTTACTGCGTTGCTGCTGCCAGTTCCGCCTGTGTGTGCTCGTCCAGCGTGATGCCGGCGGCCGCCACGTTCTGCTCCAGGTGGGCCACCGATGACGTGCCGGGAATCAGCAAGACGTTGGGCGCAAGGCCCAGCAGCCAGGCAAGCGCGATCTGGGCGGGGGTATGGTCAAGCCGCCTGGCGGCGCTGCGCAGGTGCTCATTGGTCAGCACCGGGTTGGCCTGGCCGAAGCCGGAGCCCAGCGGGAAGAAGGGCACGAAGGCAATCTGCCGCGCGGAGCACTCCTCGAGGACCGGCATCGAAGCGCGATTGACCAGGTTCAGCGGGTTCTGCACGCACGCGATGGGCGTGCGGTCCAGGGCGCGCAGCAGGTGGTCACGGCTGATGTTGCTCAGGCCGACGCCCCCGATCAGCCCGTCGTCGCGCGCGGCGATCATGGCGGCCAGCTGGTCGTCGAACCGCTGGTCTGGGCTCGCGCCGTCGATGAGCCGCAAGTTGACGGCGGCCAGCTGCCCGACGCCGAGGCTGGCTAGGTTGTCCTCGATTCCGCGTCGCAGCTGATCAGGTTCGTCGTAGGGCAGCCAGCCTCCAGACCCGTCGCGACGTGCTCCGACCTTGCTCACCAGCGCCAGGGTGTCCGGGTAGGGGTGCAACGCCTCCCGGATGAGCTCGTTGGCCACGCCAGGCCCGTAATACTGCGCGGTGTCGATATGGTCCACACCCAGTTCCACCGCACGCCGCAACACCGCTAGAGCCTCGTCACGGTCACCCGGCGGACCGAACACGCCCGGACCGGGCAGCTGCATCGCACCGAAGCCGATGCGAGATACCGGGAAAAAGCCGAGAAGGTAGCGCTGCATGCGCTGATTCTAAATAACCGCGCACGCCAGACGAGCAGTCAGAGACGGATCAAAAACATCCGGCCATGCCGCGCCTGGCCGGTGTTGGTGCGGCTTCGCGGCGTACGAGGGCAGGCGCAGGGTCTGGGCATGATGAACTTCACCAGCCTGCCACCTGTCCCGTCCGATCACCCGGTGCCGTTCACTGATCAGCTGCGGCGGTGGCTGCCTGCCTGGCCCGGTTCACGGAAGCGAGCACGTCCGCCGGCCCGCCGTCTCTGCGCAGTCACCCACCCTGGGGTTTACCCACCTGCAGTTCGAGGCCTGCGGACCACGGCCCCGCAATCATCTAACCCGTGCCACTTCGCGCTGGTGGCCATGCTCGGGCTGCCCGGCTTGCGGATCTTCGAAGCCACCGCAGCCGACATCGCCGACCTCGGCGAAGAACACGGCCACCGGGGGCTACGCGTGCGCGGCAAAGGCACCAAGGTCGTCGTGATCCCGCTCCCGCCAGCGGCCGGGCGGGCCATCAACCGCGCGACCGGCACCCGCGCCCGCGGCCCCATCCCGCTCAACAGCCGCGGCGGCGATCGTCAACCCTGTCGTGCCGTTCGATCGAGGCCGCGCTAAACGCCGATTTAGTGCGCCCCAGGCACGGCACTGCCCGCATGGCCGACCAGATGTAGATCAGCCAGTTCTGCTTGCGCCAGCACGATCGTCATCGCGGCATGAGCGGATGTTCGAACTTCGACGTGGGTAGGCATTCAGGGCGCAAGAAAAGTCGCCCACTGACATGCACCTCACCCGCCAGCCCAGGCCGACGCCGAACACGACCCGGCGATAGACGGACACGAGGAGAGCGCAGAAATGACGTCGAACAACACCGACGAGCAGATCCGCCACGTCTTCGACGAATGGCACCGGGCCGTCAAGGACCAGGACGCCGAGGGCATGGCCGCCCTCTACGCGCACGACGGGGTGCTCGAGACCCCGGCCGTGCTGGCCCTGTGGCCCGAGCGCGAGGACGCCGTCGTGCACGGCAGAGACGCCATCGCGCAGTTCTTCGCGCAAAGCTTCCAGGACCGCAGCGGCGACGGGGTCTTCGAGGGCTGGTTCCGCAGCGGGCGGTACTTCTCCGACGGGCGGTTGTTGATCTGGGAGTATCCGCGCGAAACCCCGAAGGGCGACCAGACGGACATAGTCGAGTCCATGGATCTCGAGAACGGGCTGATCACCCACCACCGCGTCTACTGGGGATGGGTGGGGTTCAACAAGCTCCACAACGCCATCAACAAGGCCCGCCAGTAGGCAGTGCCGTTCCGCCGCATCGAGCGGGCCATCTCCGCTCGCGTCCTGACAGCGGAAGCGCGGGTAGGGGCGAAAGCACGCTCAGGCGGATCAGGCGCAGCCGCAGCGCGCTCAGCAGTCACATTCGGTGAGCCCGGCTGACCCGGTCCAGTGACCCCAGGCTGTGGCTGAGGCTGCCCAGCATCGCCAGTGCGGCTGCGGTCCCTACGGGCTCGCGGACGTGGCGTGCCGGCTGCCCGGCGCACTTGTGTTCTGATCGCCTGCCGCAACATGCCGCAGAACGCAGCCCCAGGGGCTTACACCCGCGGCACGCCGGGCGAGACGGCCAGCTCGCCCAGCTCGAGGCGGTTCAGCTCCGCGCGCAGCTCGGCCGCTGCCACGCTCCCCTCCCGGACGAGCCGTGGAACCGGCCCGGTAAGGTCCACCATGCTGGCCGAGTGGCGCCGCCGCGGGGGCACCGCCTCGAACGTGTCGAGCAGGATCAGCGGCACGCGACCGCCGAACACCGACGCCACCTCGGCAGGATCGGTGATCGTAGGCCGCCCGCTCAGGTTCGCCGACGTTCCGGCCAGAGCGCGGTGCTCTCGCCGCCGCAGCTCGAGCACCAGGTCGCGGAGCGGGGACGCGGGCCGCTGCTCGGTCCAGACGTTCAGCACCGTGCCCGCCTGCACGAGGTGTTGGGGGGCGCCGGGCCGCGCCGCCCGCAAGATCACGCCGATGGCGTGCACCGCCTGGTAGAGGGCCTGGACCTGCCGCAGCGTGAAGCTCGTCCGCGGGGGGCCATCCACCGCAACATGCTCGCCCAGGAACTCGGGCGGGCAGACCAGGGCGGCGCCCTTCGACAGCGGCCGTTGCTTGACGATTGCGATCTTCTCCGGCACGGCCGGATCGTCGGCGTCTCCCACCAGGACGAAGATTCCGTTGAACGGGAGAACGACGATCTCGCCAGCCGCCAGGGCCTCCGCCGCCCGCGCACGCGCTGCCGGCTCGGTTACCTGCGCGACCTCGGCTCCAGCCCCCGCCACGGAAAGAACGATAAAGCCGCAGCCGGCCCGGCACAAGGGCAGCCACCAGCACCAGGACGCTTCACGGCCGGCTCCGCCTATGACCCGGCCTCCCCAGCGGCCGTCCGGCCCTCTATCATCGCCGGCCTCTCCTCAGCCTGAAGGAAGCCGCAGGGGCTGGTGGTCGCGGAGTTCACCGCGGCCGCAATCGGGTTGTCGGTGGCTCTGGCCGTAGTCCGGGGCATCTCCGGAACCTCCCGCACCATCGGCAACTTCTGGGTTGATCTCACCCGGAGCCTGGTGCGCGTCTTCGTCCCCTTCTCGGTCGTCGGCGCGCTAGTGCTGGTGAGCCAGGGCGCGGTCCAGAATTTCAGCAGCTTCCGCGCGGCCACGACGCTCGCGGGCGGGACCCAGGACATTCCCGGCGCGCCGGTCACCTCAATGGAGGTCATCAAGCTGCTCGGCACCAACGGCGGCTGCTTCTACGGCGCCGGAGGCGCTCATCCGTTTGAGAATCTCACTGGCTTCAGTAACATGTTCGCCCTGCTGCTGGTGATCGTGCTGCCGTTCGCGATCGCCTTGATGTTCGGTCGGCTGATCGGCAAGCGGCGGCAGGGCTATGCCATCGCGGCGGTCATGGCCATCATCTTCCTGGGCCACACCGTGGTCTCGATGCAGGCCGAGGCGCACGGCAACCATCTGCTGCCGGCGTCCGTGTCCCAGGTGGCAGGCAGCGACAGCCCCGGCGGGAACATGGAGGGGAAGGAGATGCGCTTCGGCGCCAGCGGGTCCGCGCTGATGACCGTCGGGACCATGGGAACGACGGCCGGCGCCACCGACTCGGCCCTCGATAGCTATACCCCGGTCGGCGGCGCAGGGGCATTCGTCGCCATCCTGCTCGGCGAGGTCAGCCCGGGCGGTGACGGCGGCGGGCTGTACGCCATTCTCGTGCTCTCGCTGCTGGCGGTGTTCATTGCCGGGCTGATGGTCGGCCGGACCCCGGAATTCCTCGGCAAGAAAATCCGCGCACCGCAGATGAAGCTCGTCATCGCCTACACGCTGACGATCCCGATCGTGGTCCTCGTGTTTGGCAGCATGTCCCTCGTGCTCGGGGTCGGCAAGAGCTCGATCGTGATCGTCGGCGGCCTGATCTACTTCCCCATGCTCATACTCGGCCCGATCGGCGAGCGCATCCTCGGATGAGGCCGGTGACCGAACGCGGCGATTGCCATGCCACTGAGGATGAGCAGCATCCCGCGGCCACGAATGCCCGGTCCGCGTGCCGTCCGTCCCGGCCGAAGACCAGGACGTCCAGCGGATCCACCGGGTCATACCAGATGAGGACCTTCTGGCCAGGAGTCGGCGAGGTCGCCTTCCGGGCGGGCTGGGGACAGCTCCGCTCGATCACGCGGCCGTCGGCCAGCGCGAACTGCAGCAGGATCCGGCGCGCTGGCCCGCCCGGCGACTCGACCGCCGCGACTGCCCACGCCGGCTGTCCGCTGGAGCGCAGCCGCCGCGAGCGGCGCATCCCGGACAGCCCAGCCAGCCCGGCCGCCAGCGCGAACCAGACCCCGATCACGATCGACATCTCACGCCCAGAACCTCGGCCAAGCCCATGCTCACGCCCTGCCTGCTGTCGGTCCGCTTACCCGTGCCAGCCGCCAGGGCCGGGCCACCACGATCCGGATGACGCCGGCGTAGCATCCTCCGCCAGCAGCAGCCCGCGGACCCGCTCCAGGCTCTGGCGGCGGCGAAGCTCCAGTTCCCCGTCCCCCCGCCTGGCCGGCGAGATGGATGCCTGCCCGGCGCACCAGCGCGAAAGCAGCGGCAGGGACCGCTGATCGCCGCGGCCGAGGTCCACCAGCAGGGTAGCCACCCGCCCCCAATGGGAAGGCCAGCCGACAAGCAGCAGGACCAGGGACGGCTCACCGGGCTGCGGGATCACGGCGCGCACATGAAACTCCGGCCAGTCAAGCGCGGAGACGGGATCGGGCACGGCCATCTTCTCGGCCAGCGCCAGCGCGTCGAGGGCGCCGATATGCACCAAACGCGCGGTCCAGGCCAGCCCGGCCACGATACACAGGACGGCTCCGGCCAGCGCGACCGCGGCTATCACACAACGACAGTAAACCGCGACCGGCGGTGGCGCACCCCCTGCGGCCTCTCGCGTCACCGCGCCGGGCGGCAAGCCTCGTCCGTCTTCGGTAGGTCGGTGCCAGGGTGCGGGCTGATCTGGCTGAGTTGCATCTGCTCTTGGGCGAGCCGCAGTTCCGTGCTGAATTCCCGGAGCAGCCGCGCGTCTTGTGCGGTGAGATTGCCGTCGGCCAGGGCCAGGACGTCGCCGGCTCGCCGGAACGCGGCCACCGCATCGAGGTCGTGAAGGTGCGTCGCAAGGCGGCGGCCATCTCCTGGCGGGTGCCCGGCCCAACTCGAGGGCCCGGGCCGCGAGCCGGGCGAGGCCGTCGGCCTCGGCCTGGGAGCGCGCTGACTGGATCCCTCTCCTGGTCAGGGCCTCGACGAGCAGGCCAGTGACGGCGGCGACACTGGCGAAAACGATCAGCCGGCCAGCCAGCAACCGAACACCGAGCACCATAGGGATGGGTGCCCCGAGTTTCCGGACGGGGATCGAATAGGATCTTCTCTGGAAAGGACGGGATCGAGTGCCGGTAAAGAAACGCGGTAATTTCTCTCCAGAGTTCGAAGGAGAAGCCGCCAGGACGGTGATAGAGACTTCCCGTTCTATCGCCGAGGTCGCCAGTGAGCTCGGGGTGAATGGGACCACCCCCGGGATACTGGGTGAAAGCATACCGGGGAAGCCATGCCGGGGATGAGCCGGGGCTGGGGCTTTCGGAGCGAGCGCGACTACGCGAGCTGGACGCCGGAACCGTGAGCTGGAGATGGAGAACGCGTTCCTGAAGAAAGCTGCGGCATACGCTACATCGCCCGCCAGCTCTACCGGCAACTCACCCAGTCGATGAAACCGCTCACAAACCCTTGACAAACATGGAAGCGTCAGAAGATCGAGTTTCTGCGCCGGAGGGTAACCGCATTACGCTTTGCCTGCATCGCGGTCGTGCAGAGAGGCGCCGGTGATGGCAGGGCCCGGAGACGAGATAACAGCGGTCTCGGCAGACCGCGGCCTGCTGCGCGCGTCGCATGCCGACCGAGAGCAGGTGATCGACACGCTCAAGGCCGCGTTCGTACAGGGCAGGCTGACCAAGGACGAGTTCGACGCGCGGGTGGGCCAGGCGCTCGCATCGCGTACCTGTGCGGACCTGGCCGTGGTCACGGACGGCATCCCCGCCGGGCCATTCGGACCCCAGCCGCCGGCCAAGCCCGGCCGGGCGCAGACCAGGCCGCCAGAGAACACACGCATCAAAGCGAGCGTACACACGATCACCGCAGCAACCGTGCTCTTGGCAGGCGCGTGGATGGGGGCCTGGTTCGCCCATGTCGATAACCCGGAGATAATCGTGCTGCTCATCTCGCTCACCGCCGTCCTTTTCGGGGCCTGGTTGGTGACCGGGTCGGTGGTGCTCGAGTCACGGCAGCAGAAGCGCTCCGGCGGGCAGCTACCGCCGCGGTCCACCCAGTATCTAGCGCTGGCGGCCGGTCATCCCGGCGCCCAGGATCGGCCGCCTCGGCTGAACGGCTGCCGCCGACTGACCGCGGTCGGCAGCACATTGCCGAAGCTGCACCACGCCGTCGTCCCGCCCGCCGTTGTCCACCTCGCGGTGACTTTTGTCGATGGCGCTCTCGCGGGTTTCTGGCAGACACTCAAACTTGCTGATCGGCGCGTCTAACCGGATGTTTCGGGCAGCGTCCCAGGCTGACACGGCCCGTTTAGTCCTCCTCGCTCACGCATAGTCTCGGCCGTCCCCCACGCGCCTGGTACGATTCCGCGACTGTCGAGGGAGGACAGCAGGAGTTGAGGATCGTTGGTGGCCTGAGGGGACACGCTCGGCTGCGTTGGCTTCGGCGCGATAGCCGTAGCCAGGGGCAGCTGCCTCGGATCATATGGAAATCTCACGGACCGCGACCAGCGGAAGTGGGCTGCTGAAGGCTAAACTTCCTCACAGGTGTGCCGGGAAGCCTGATCGGCGCGAAATCGGTATCCATTTCTGCGCATCGGAGCAGCAGATGAGCATCGAGAACCTTATTCGCCTGATCGGTGGCATAGTCCTTCCTGTCTACCTGTTCGTTGTCCTTACCCACCCGGACAGGTTTTAGCGCCAAGGCGAGGCGGCAAAGGCGCGCAGCTGGGCAGCGTTCGTGTTCTGCGGGCGCGCTCGGCGTGTTAATGGCTTGCCAGCTTCGCATCAACCGAGAGCACGGCCTCATAACGGCGGCGGATATCGGCTCGGTCGGCCGCCTCGGGCACTGACCGTTCGCTGGCTCGGTCGATCATCGCCGCCTGATCGAGCAGCACGCTGCGCTGTCCCGCCCCGGATGTCTCTTCCATGATCTTGGCGAGTGCCTCCAGCTGGCGGATCATCACCGCGGGCATGCCGTTACCGGCCTGGCGGATCTTCTCGAAGGACCGCTGCACCAGGCGCTCGTAGGTCGGCTGGGCCGCGATGACCCGGACGAAGCCGTGCTCGTCGCGATGAACGCGGGCCGGGTGCCACCGGTTTATGATCTTGCAGAGGTTGTCGCCAAGCCAGTCGATGCAGGTCAGCGCGGTGAAGGTGTCGTTGACTGCCGGTGACAGCGCGCGGATGGCGATCTCCACCAGCTGGTCGATGCCGAACGACACGTCCTGGGTCAAGGTCCGGTGCGGGCCGGTGATGTGCGCGCGGCCGAGTGCGTCGCTGACCCGGGTTACGGCTTCGGGCGGCCACACCAGGGCAACCCGGTGACCCTGGACGATGAAGTGGCCGGGCCGGTGGTCGAGGCTCATCACCGCGCCCGCTTCGGCGGCTAGCCGGACCAGGATCCGGTGCCTGATGAACTGTAGATAGCCGCTGGCCGGGGCCCGGACTACCCCTCCGCCGGTCTCCATCAAGGACAGCAGCTCCCCCGGCGTGGGGCCGCTTTCCAGGTGGCTCGCCGACCCGGGCCCGTCGTCGCCGCCTTGCGTCTCGATCGCCTCCGACAGGTCACGCGCGATGCTGGCGATCACCTGGGGTAGCTGGATCGAGGCGGCGGTGTGGTGGATGAAGTAGATGAGGACGCCCATGTCGGCCACGATCAGGGCCAAGGTCACCGTGACGCCGATATGGGGAACGAAGTCGCCGTGTGATCCGGGGCCGATAGACACCAGCACAAGGACGGCATAGACGAACGTCGCCACGAACGTGCCCAGGGTCAGCTGCGTCGCCCGGTCGCGGATGAAGTTCCGCAGCATCCGGGGCCCGAACTGGGTAGACGCCAGGGTCAAGGTCACCAGGATGATCGAGAACACGACGCCCACGACCGTGATCACCGCGGCGGCGATCGCCGTCAGGATCTGCCGGGCGCCGTCAGCGCTCCCGTTGATCACCCAGGACGGGACCTCGAACACGCCGCGGTACGCCGCCCGGTCCAGCAGGGTCGTGCCCGCGAACAGGGCGACCGCGGCGATGACCTCGATCCCGGGAACCAGCCACAGGTTGGTACGAAGCACCTCGCGACGCGAGTGAGAGGTAAGCGCTGAAGACACGACGCCGCGGTACATGCTCAACTCCTGAGCCGGTTGTCTGCGACCAGGTTTCCCGGCTGACCACCACGAATGTTAGTAAGCAGAGCTACCTGACAAACCCTGTCACAGTGTGCGCCCTGTAGGGAGACTCGCGATTGCTGGCAGAAGCCTGCCAGCCAGTTCCTCAGGGCAGGCTCCGAGACGGAGCAGTGGCCCCGAGCGCGTGGCCGACCAGATCGGCCAGCGTGACCGCGGTGATGCTGGACCTGCGGCGGTGACTAATCCACGTTCTGCCATTATTCGCTGGCCAGGTCCCGGCGGGCGAAGGCCCCCCCGCCGAGCAGGGCCGCGGCCGCGCCCACGGCGGTGAGGACGGCGGCGCTGGTCCAGTCGGGGCTGACCGCCGGGGCGGCCGTCGTGTGATGGAACACCGAGGTGTCGAGCAGCCAGTGGTTGGAGCTGAAGAACCCGCCGGCCAGCTCGATGAGCAGGGACCAGGCGAGCACTCCGTAGGTGACCACGCTGGTGGCCCGCGGCCACACGCTGATGGCGAGCACGCCGATGCCCAGTACGGCGAGCGCCGGGAAGACCACGTTGATCCCGGCCTCGAGCAGGCTCGCCAGGCTGACCCCGGAATCCTGGCTGGCGGCGCCCACCCAGGTGCACAGCCCGGCGAGCAGACCGCTGGCGAGCAGGGCCGCGGTGGCCAGCGTCACCCGGCCCGCCAGCCAGGACGAACGGGACACGGGCCGGACCAGCAGGTTGTCCAGGCGCCCTTCGGCCTCTTCCGCCCGTGCCGCGGTGACCTGCCCGGCAGCCATAAAGGCAATAATCCAGGCTACGGTCAAGAACGTGAACCCGAGGTAGACGGCGGCGCTGCTGCCGTGCGCGCCCAGGCGGGAAAACACGCTTTCGGCGCTCGACGAGCTCGTCAGCGCTTTCCCGCCCTGCTTGGCGATGAAGCCCATGAGCAGGCCTAGCGCGGCGATCGCCGCCGCCCAGCCCAGCAGTGCCGGGCGGGCCAGCCGGGCCGCCAGCCCGGCCGGGCCGCCCAGCAGCCGGGTGCGCGGCCGCGCGCTGCTCCGGTCGGGCAGGATGCTGGCGCCGAGGTCTCGCCGGCCGGCCAGGTACACCGCCGAGCCAGCCAGGGCAACGGTGAGCCCGGCGATCGGCAGCAGCGCCAGCGGCCGCGGGCTGGTAAGGGGCTGCAGTTCCTCGGCCCAGCCCAGGGGCGACACCCAGCGGAGCCAGGCCAGGCCGGTACCTGAGTCGGCGACCAGCCGGACCGCGTAACAGGCGCCGAGCGCCGCACCGGCGTAGCCGGCCGCCTGGCGGCGGGTGGCGGCGAGCTGGCTGGCGAGGGCCCCGGTGGCGAGGAACATCACCGAGGGCGCCACCAGGGCGACGCTGAAGAACAGCGACGGGCCGGCGGGAATGCTGATCTTCGGCAGGCGCCCTGCCACGACCGTGATCACCGCGGTGACCGCCCAGAGGATGAAGGCTCCGGCCCCGAGCCCGGCGAGGGCCTGGACCACGGCACCGCGCCGGGTGGTCTGCCCGGCCAGCAGCAGCTCCCACCGGCCGGCGTCTTCCTCGCCGCGCAGCAGCTTGGTCCCGGTGAGCAGGCCCCACACCGCCCCGACGATGATCAGGAACATGAAGCTCTTCCAAACGGTGTAACCGGCCACAGTCTGGATCTGCCGCGCTGGCCCGTTGATCGCGGCCAGCCCGGTGTTCGAGCCGAACAACGCGGCGAACCGCGCCCGCTCGGCCGCGGTCTTGTACGCCGAGGCGTAACTCCAGGCCGACGACGCGACGGTCACCCCGAACACGTAGCCCCACAGCGCGCCCGTGCGGATGGCCCGCCGTGCCGTGGTAGACGCGACCACCACAGCGGAATTGCGGCCGGCCCGTGCCCCGGCACGGGCCGCCGCCAGGTCAGCCTGTATGGGCGGGCGCGCTTCCGGTGCCCGAGCTCGCGGCAGCCAAGCCCGCCCCGTAGTGAGCGAGGAACAGTTCCTCTAGCGACGGCTCCCGACTGATCAGATCGTGCACACCGGCGGCGGCCAGCACCTTCAGCAACGGCTCCACGCTGCCGCGCACCTGGCAGCGCACGACATGCCCGGTCACCTCCACCGCGCTGACCCCCGGCACCCGGGACAGATCCGGGACCGAGCCCTCGAATGTCGCCTCGACGGTGAGCGCGGACAGATGACGCATCTGTGCCAGGGTTCCCACCTCGACGAGGATGCCGTCGCGCAGGATGCCCACCCGGTCGCACAATGCCTCGACCTCGCTCAGGATGTGCGAGGACAAGAACACCGTCTGGCCGCGCTCACGCGCCTCCTGGACGCTCCGCCGGAAAGCCTGCTCCATCAGCGGATCCAGTCCATTGGTCGGCTCGTCGAGCACGAGCAGATCGGGGCGCGTCATCAGGGCGGCGATCAGCAGGATCTTCTGCCGATTTCCCTTGGAATACGCCCGCACCTTCTTTCCCGGGTCCAGGTGGAACCGCGCGATCAGCGCGTCCCGGTAGGCGGGGTCGACTCGGCCTTGCACCCGGCCGAGCAGGTGCAGCGTGTCCATCCCGGTCAGCGACGGCCACAGGTTCGCTTCGCCCGCCACGTAGGCCAGGCGACGGTGCGCCTCGACCGCCTGGCGTTGGCAGTCCAGCCCGAAGATTTCCGCACGGCCGCTCGTTGGCTGGGCCAGGCCGAGCAGCAGCCGGATCGTGGTCGTCTTGCCCGCCCCGTTCGGGCCCAAGTAGCCGAAGACCTCGCCCTCAGCCACCTCCAAACCGAGATCTTGCAGCGCGTGGGTGGCACCGTAGTCCTTCGACAGCCCGTCCGCTCGAATGACATTGGTTGGCATCGGCCGGTCCTTTCGGTTGTTTCACCCGGCGGCGGAGTGCCGCGCCTGGAGCGCGTCGATCGTCGCTCGTGCCTGCGCGGCGAGGTCCGGGCTGAGCAGCGGATGCGAGTAGAAGTCGATCTTGGCCCTGCTCATCCGCAGGTGCCCGGCCGGGCTGAAGATATCGGCGTCTAATGCCCGGGACAACTGGTCGTGCATCACCAGCAGGCCGGTTTCCATCGCCACCAGGATCGCCGCATAGCCCCGCGGATCAGTGATCTCATCCGGATGGAGCCGGGCAAGCCACACTTCACCCAACTGCACCATTGCGTCGAACATCGACGCGGCCGCTGACGTGCCGTCCACCAGCGAGCGCGCGAAGTACCGGTAGGTCAGCAGCACTGTGGGGTGGACCGCAGACATGAAGCCCACACTGCTGATCTGACCGTCGGTGACGGCCTGCTCCTTGATGCGCATGATCTGGTCCAGCGCATAAGAGTCACAAGCCGCGCGAAGACCGTCCTTGGACCCGAAATGGTGCCGCACGAGGCCGGCCGATACCCCCGCCGCCCTGGCGATGTCGCGGATCGTGGCACCGTCCATGCCACGCTCAGCGAACAGCCGCAGCGCCGCGTCCCGGATTCGTGCCCGCGCCGTGAGGTCTTCCGCAGATCGCTCCGCCACTGAGCTAGTCACCCGCACCCATCCCATCCTTGTACGCACGTACGGTTTCATGCACTTATGTATAGGAAACTATACGCTTGAGTAGTCGCTGCGCGCTCAGACCGTCTTCGCCGGCCGCCGAGCGGGGCTCCCGCTCTCGAACGCCAGCGTGTGCCTGGCTGTCGCGATCACCCAGAGCCCGGCCGTCGAGGCCGTCAGCGTCGCGAGCATGGCTGCGCTCCCGGTCACCAGGGCGATGACCCGGCCACCAGCGCCAGGCCGCCGACGGCTGAGGTGATCACCGTCGACACCCAGACCGACGACGGCGCGAACACGGATCACGGCCTGCCCGACGGCGCCCACATCGACAACGCGAACACGGACACCCCGCCCGACGGCCTGTCGCCGCGGATCCAGATGTACCTGCAGCACCAGCCCGGGACGTCCTACCCGAACGGCGACCCGTTCGCCCCGACCGACGTCGGAGACGAGGCCGACACCGTGTACCACGAGTACACCCACGGCCTGTCCAACCGACTGGTCGTCGACGCCGCCGGCAACTCGACGCTCGGCAACGTCGAGGCCGGCGCGATGGGTGAGGCGTGGAGCGACTGGTATGCGATGGACTACCTCGTGGCCCACGGCCTGCAGAGAGACATCAAGGGCAAGACCAACATCGTGATCTTCCAGTTCGACGGCGCCGGTACCGCGCTCGACCGCACCGAGCCGATTGACTGCAAGGTGGGCGTGGACGTCAAGATCTGCGACGGCGGCAGCACCGGACACCGCGGCGGCTACGCCCACAGGGGCTACAGCAAGGTCATCGGCATCCCAGAGGTGCACGCCGACGGCGAGATCTGGTCGTAAACGCTGTGGGACCTGCGGGACAAGGTGGGCTCGAAGGCGGCCGAGTCGCGGGTGACCCGCGCCATGGAGCTCTCTCCGCCGAACCCGTCCTACCTCGACGAGCGCAACGCGATCCTGATGGCCGACACCGTGGTCTTCGGACGCACGGACGAGAACACGATCTGGGGTGTGTTCGCACACCGCGGCATGGGCTATTTCGCCGACGCGCTGAGCGGCGATGATTCCAGCCCCGGAGCGGACTTCCACCTGCCGCAGGCCACGTCGGCAACCGGCGTGATCACCGGCAAGATCACCGACACGGCAACCGGCGACCCGGTGTCCGGCGCGACCGTGACGCTCGCCTTCGAGGGCGGCCGGGGCTTCGAGAACCCGTCCGCGACGACTGACGCCGACGGCAGATACCGCATCGGACCGGTGCCGGCAGGCCGGTATCCGAAGCTCGCCGTCATTGCGGCCGGCTACGACCCGGCGACGCAAGCGATCCGCGTCCAGCCCAGCGGAACGCGACGGAACGTCGCTCTGGCTCGCGACTGGGCGGCGACGAGCGGCGGCGCGATCGTCACAGACTTCAACGGCCCGGACTTCTCGCCGCAATGTGGCCCGGACGGGGCGTTCGACCAGAGCCTGGCCACCGGATGGGGCAGCACGACAGGCGATGACGCGGGCAACCCGACGAACCACTTCATCCAGAAACACGTCGTCGTCAAGTTGCCGGAGAAGGTCAACGTGTCGAGTTTCGGCGTCAACCCGTCCGCGACGTGCGGTGACGGCGCCAGCGCGTTGACCGCCGGCTTCCGGATCGAGACGTCGCCGAACGGCCCGACGTGGATCACTGCGGCGACGGGGACCTTCACCTCGGTGAACAACGGCAAGACCAACGGAGTGACACCGACGGCGGGTACGACCGGGTGGGTTCGTCCGGTTCACCATCACGTCGAACCAGACGCCGGACTTCGCGACGAACTGTCCGGGCGGCGCGCTCTCCGGCTGCTCGTTCACCGATCTGACCGAGTTGGAGGTCTTCGGCTCGTAGACACGTGGCCGCGCGAGATGGCGGGGTCGCCACACAGCTGAATGGCGCGAAAAGCACGCGCGCCCGGGTCGAAATCGCCCGCAGGGCACCTAGCCTGAGGATCCCGGATTCGCACGGTCAGCGGTCAGCGCGGTCTGGTAGCTCAGCAGGACGGCATCACCGTGACCGTGTTCGCCCTCGACGTCGCAGGCGACCGAATCAACCCCATCTGGGCAGTCCGGAACCTCGACAAGATCCGGCCCTGGGCGGCGGGCTGACACGTCTCCAGACCATCGGATCCGCTGAGAGCCGCGGCCACCCCCAGTCTCCCCCCCTCCCTGCCCAGATGGGCCGGACCACCACGGCGCCGCCAGAGAGGGACCAGCCTGCAGCCGGAGCCAAACCAGTCACATAACGGGGTAATCGGGGCGCCGTCAGCTACCCGCTTGGCACGAACGTCACGCGCGCCGATTCGGCGCGACCGGGAAGAAGAAACCCCGCCACAAGCCAGGCAAAGCTGACCAGGCAGAGCCGGTGCGCGAGCATCTGCCGACTGTCGGCGGACATCAACATGCGGCCCACGGCAGCCGTTCACCCAGCAGCGGTAGTGTCCTGGCCGCCCGCGCCGTGAACACGGCCGCGGCGCCCGGCCTGGCAGCCAGGCCAGCATGGCACGCTAATCGGATCGCGATCAGACCACGGGGCTTCAGACGGCCACGCCCCGGCCTGCTAGCGCGCAGCCGTACGGGCCCGTCGCTCGAGGCGGCGAGCAGTCCAACAGTGCCTTACTTGGAATCTTGATAACTCCACTCTCCCGTCGCCGTTCACGAGTCTTCGCGCCGACGCTGCGGTCAGAGGTGCGTTGAGCTGCCGGTTCCCGGTTCTACTCGCAAGGTGGCGCGCCTTGTTGGCGGACTAGACCCGCACAGGTGCGTGCCGTTGTGCCGCGCAAGCCGCTAGCAGGGTGTGATCTTCGTTGTGAACGTTGCATGAACGGATAGCTATTCACCGGCTAGCGCCTTGAATTGGTTCATTGGTCGCCGCAGGAATCTTCAATTGGTTCATTACTGTAGCGCAGCGCCGTAGTATATACTCCGTTTATGGCAGATCCATCTGATGCTCCGATCTGGGAGACCTGGGAGTCGGTCTTTCTCAAGACCACCATTTTAGGCGACATGATAATAGAGCGGAGCCTGGCCAGCCGCCAGCGTATCAGCCGGATCGCCTGCGTTCCGCGCGGAGGTCTCTATCTCGCGAACATCCTCTCGCGAATGCTGGGACTGTCTGGAGACCAGGTCATCTGCCTGGGTATATCAAAGTACGACAGAGAAAACCCTATGCAGGCCGGTGATTTCAAGATCGGTCAGCTGCCCGCCCAGTCGGACGTCCTCGGCCAAGTGGTCCTGCTCGTGGACGAGGTTCACGATACCGGGAAGACTGCCGAGTGGGCCCGCGATGCGCTCATCGAACTTGGCTGTGCCGCTGTATGGACCGCCGTCATTCACTACAAGCCTCGTCCTAACGCCACCAGCTACCAGCCCGACTTCTACGTCGAAACTACCAATGGGTGGGTTCACTACCCATGGGCGCCTATTGACTCGCTCGGTAGCATCTATAAGACTGCTTTGGGAGAGCAACTGTAGAAACCCTGGCTACACTTCCATGCTTCCAATTAGTCGTTGCAGGAGTCTTTCGATTCGCCGGGGAACTGGTGGCTGGCGACAATTGGGGGCATCTTTCACGCCAGCGCCTAGAGGGCCGGCAAAGTAACCGTCGGACCTGAGACTGCCGGTGCTGGATCTGCTGTCCGACGGCTCTTGCATCTTCGTGATGGTCCGGCCCGGACTGAACGACGACGAACCAGGCTGCTGGCAGGTTGTTCCACGTTGGTTACACGGTCGAGGGCACCTGGAAGCTGATGCGCCGGCACGGCTGGTCCTGTCAGGTCCCGGTCCGGCAGGCCCTTGAACGGGACGAGGACGCGGTCGCGGTGTGGAAGGCCGAGGTGTGGCCGCAGATAAAAGTGTTGCGCGCGACCTGGGCGCCTTCATCTGCTTCGAGGACGAGGCAGGCCAGGGGCTGAGGCCGCCGAAAGGCCGCACCTGGGCGCCGCGCGGCACCCTGTGGGGTTCCAAAACTCGGCCACCGGTCCTGGCCTGGGCGTCTGTGCGGCCCGCTCGTACTCGCTGATGAGGCTGCCGAGGACGGGTCGGCGCTTGATCCGCTCCCGGGAGAGATCAGCGACGGGGTGGTCGGGCCGGCTGGGCGGAGATGGCGGCTGCGATGGGGCCGCCGCCCGTTGGATTGAGTCTCATACTCGGCCAGGATGGTCCGCAGATGCCGCGCGCGGCTGCCAATCTCGATGACGAACAGGCAGTACAGGCGTTGCAGGGTGACCGCGCAGTCCACGTGGAAGAAGTCGGTGGCGAGCATCGTCGATGCCTGGGTGTGCAGGCTCTAAGGACCGATGATCTGCGGCCTCGATCACGTTTGCATGTCACGCATCATGTGACCCCGAAGGACGCGGTGATCTCCGATCACCCGCGTAATGCAGAGCGGACGGTCAGGCGAGTCTGTTTGGAGATCCTTCGGACGCCACCTTGAGGCTGGCGGGGATCTGGCGACGCTCATGTCGGCTTGCCTGTACCTTTGGTGACGTTTACCGACAGGTCGTTGCCCTGTATGTGTACTGTCACCCGCGGGATCCGCTGCCCGCGGAATACGTACACCGGTCCGAGCTCGCGTGCGGCGCGGCTGCTGACCTGCGGGTGGTATCCGCTTGCTGTCAGCGCCCACACGATGCCCAGGGTCAGCCGCCTTTGGGGACCCGCCTGGCGGTCCGCAACAGTAAGGGCTACCGGCTGGGCGGGCAGCGCCCGCTCGATCTGCTGCAAGGCCAGGCCGGCGAGGCTCCCGAGCTGAGCATCTGCCGCCGGCGCCTGCTGCGCTATGGCCAGCGACGAAGCCAGCGCGATGAGCGCCGCCGCCGCCACCCCGACGGCCCGGACGGCCCGGACGGCCCACGGGCCGGCCGCCACCTGGCCCGGCCCGCTGCCGTGCTCCCCGGGCGAGGCCGACCGCGGGCGCCGGCGACTCGTCACTTGACGCCCGGTGAGCACGACCGCCGAGCCGACGGTGAGCCAGCTGAGCACGCCGACCGGGAACGCGAGCACGTCCAGGTAATTCAGGGTGGCGAGGTTGGCGCTCTTCACGGGGATTCTGGAATACGTGGCCAGCGCCGCGGCGCTGGCCAGCAGGCTCACGGCGGCCAGCGCGGCCAGCCGGCGGGACCGCAGCAAGGGGGCCGCGATGACCAGGACCGCGGCCACAACAGCCAGGGCCGCCACCGCGAACACGGCTGACCGGTCAGCGATCAGGCTGGACACCCGCACCCCGGCCAGCGCGTGCCCCGGCGTCCACCACAGCGGAGGCGGCTGGGTGGCGGCGGTGACCGTCTTGAACCCGAAGGCCAGGCCGGTCAGCTGCCCGCTGCCCACGCCGTGCAGCAGCAGGGTCAGGTTGCCTGGCCTGCCGGTGAACTCCTGGATCACCGGCGCGGTCCAGCAGGCAACGCCGGCCAGCAGGCCGGCTGTCGCCCATCTGTAGCCTGCCTTCGCGCGCAAGCAGTCCACCACGGTGACGGCGAGCGCCAGCAGGATCAGCGCGGCCGAGGCCAGGGCGTACATCAGGTGCGCCTGGCTGGCCACCGATCCGGTGACCACGAGCACGACCCACCACCGGCGGCGCCCGGACAGCACCGCCCAGCCCGCGGCGAGCGCCGCGAGGAAGAACATCGCGCCGAACCACGGATTCCAGAACGGCTGCAGCGCGATCACCGGCTGCCACGTGAGGATCCCGACGATGCTCCCGGCGGCAACCAGGCCCCCCGGCCAGCCGGCCGCCGACCATGCCGCCTCGACCGCGAGCGAGCACGCGATCATGCAGCACAGGGCCGCGCCCCACAGCACCCCGTACCGGGGGTCGAGATGGACCGGTACCGCCTGCAGCCAGTACTGCAGGGGCCCCGGGTCGAACGCCCCGTCCGCGAGCCGGTTCGCCTGCCCGACCAGCGGCCCGTGCGCGGTGAGAACCTCCCACGACCGCACCGCGATCGCCGCGCCGTCGCCGACCGGACGCCAGCGCAGCCGCACGGCCTGCGCCACGCCGCTGAGGAACGGCGCCCACACGACCAGGTGCACGGCCAGCCGGAACGCCACCGCCCGGCTAAGCACGGCCCTGGCTCCGGCAAGAACCGGGGCCCGCCTGTACATTAAGCCGGCCCGGACCGCGGTGTGCTCGCTCATACCCGTTATCGCCCGCTCGGCACTTTCCTAATTCCGCGCCCAGCTGCCCGTACCCCGCCAGATGCGCCGGGCAGGTCCTGGCGCGTAGCGAGGCCCTGACAGCCACCGGGCCGGGTTCTCACCTGTTGCTGAGACGCTATCGGCACCGTCACCGAACCGCAGCCGGGACGGAAAAACCGCACCAGCGACGCCACGGCGGTCGTATCCCGCCACCAGCTGGTGTCCAGCCGGGCGGGCACCAGGCACCACCAGCGCCCCGTTTCCGCAGCAGCGCGGGCCCTCGCCATCCACCGCGGCATGTCCCGGCCACCGGGCAGAGTTCAGGAATATGCGGCCCTTCGACAGCTGGCTCAGGCCGTCGTCACCGGCCGGCACCCTGGCGTTGCCCGGGGTCGCTGCCGGGTCCAGATCGAACGGGCCGAACTCCCCGGCGCGCGCGACGAACGTGGCAGCCGGCGTCGGCCACTGACCCTGCCCGTTGTTTGCGTGCATTTTGGGCCGGATATCCGGCGGCGGAATCAACTGGCGGTCGCAACGGTGAACTGACCTGGGTTTCGGCGGCCATTGGTACGGGCCGCTGGCGTGCACATGCCGTGGGTGGGTTCGCCAGTGAGCGTGCGCGGTATCACTCCAGTACCGGGACAATTCGATAAGTGGATCACCAATGACCGGACCAGAGCATTTCCCGCCGCGCTGAGGAACTCGGCGCGGCGGCACACAAGTTGCCCGGCCGGGGGATGGCCAGGCCACTGGGCCGCCGTTGCCCAGACCCGGGCCGTGCTCGCCCTGACCGCCGCTACCGCGGTCGGCGCATCGGGCGCCGGCGGCGGGTCCCGGGGTGAGTCCGGCGGGTGGCGGCCGGTCGGTGATGTGTCAAGGGCAGCCGGCGGCTCTCGTGGCTGTCAGTCCTGGCGGGTCAGCAGGAACACCGGAAACTGCCGATTGGTCTTGGCCTGGGCTTGGCCGAGGGAAGGGTACTGCGCGACCAGCTTCGGCCACAGCTGCGCGCGGGCGATGCCGTCCAGCTCCTCCGCCAGCACCGTGAACGTCTGGTCACCGACCTCGACAGTGATCGCGGGGTGGGCCTTGAGGTTGTGATACCAGGCCGGGTGGGCGGGCGATCCGCCGTTGGCGGCCCACACCACGAAGCGGCCGCCGCCCTGGGGGGAGCAGGCCACCGGCGTGACGTGCTCGATCCCAGACTTGGCGCCGACGTGGTGCAGGAGGATCACCGGGGCGCCCTCCAGGAACGCCCTGACGACACGCCCTTGGTTCGCCCGGAACTCCTCAATGATTTGGGTGTTGAAGTCGCGGGCGTCACCCACGGCAGAGTTCGCCATGATCTCCTCCAACGCACGGGTTACCGACTGCCGTATTCGTCGTGGCGGCGCCACCAGGGACCCTCAAGTGAGCGACGACCCGGCATGGCGAGGATAGACGGCGGATGCCATCGCTACCCTCCCGTGCGTGCGTGCACCCGGACCCGGGTAGTGCAAGACCGGATCCCGCCTACCGCACCGGAGGTCACCGCTATGGACCCCAAGGGCGAGCAGACCGCCTTCGTCTACACGACCTACATCCAGGAGACTCCCGGGCGCGTGTGGCAGGGCCTCACCGACCCTGCGCTGATGAAGTGCTACTGGCGGCACCAGACGGCTGGTCCGAAGACGTTCCATTCGGACTGGAAGAAGGGCTCCGCCTACGAGATGGCCCACGACGACGTCGGATTGGTCGTGCGCGGCCCCGGCCAGGTGATCCTCGAGTCCCATCCGCCCCGCCGGCTGGCCTACACCTGGCACACGATCACCCCGGAGTGGGCGGCGGCGGTCGGCATGGACCAGGCGACCGCCGCGGCCTGGCGCGCCGAAGCCCGCTCCAAGGTCGCCTTCGACATCGAGGACGTCGGCCACGGTGTCGTCAAGCTCACGGTGACCCACGACGGCTTCGCGCCGGGCAGCGCAGTGCTGCCGGCCATCTCCGAGGGGTGGCCCGCCGTCCTGGCCAGCCTCAAGACCCTGCTCGAGACGGGGTCGTCCTTGCGCACCTCGTGAACGGCCGCGGCAAACAGCAGCACAGGTCCCGCGCCCCGAACCGCGGCCCCGCCAGACGCTTCCCCGCGGTCGGGCGCGACGCGACCGAATGCGCCGCTCGGGAGCGGCTCTCGGTGTGCTCGGACTCTAGGTCGCGCCTCGCCCCGCCCCGAACAACATTCCGCATCTGGACGGTGCGACTACCCTTCGTCAACCCATGCAGGGGTCTGGAGGCTGACGCAGTGAGTGAGCTTCAAGGCATCGCCCGGTTCAAGTTCGAGGAGGGCAAGCTCGAGGAGTTCAAGCGCTTGTCCGCTCAATGCACGGAGATCGTGCGGACCAAGGACACCAGAACGCTGCAGCACGAGATCTACGTCCATGACGACCAGTCCGAGTGCATCGTCCCCGAGCGGTATAAGAACTCCGAGGCGCTCATACAGCACGCCGCGAACGCCGGGGTCTCATGGAGGCGATCCTGGCCACGGGCTCCGTCTCCGGCGAACTCCCCGGTGAGCGCCGACCTCCAAGCGCAGTTGGCCAGCGGCCCGGTCCGTCTCTTCACGCCCGTCCAATCGCTGTAACCATCGTCGGCTCGACCCGCCCCGGGTGCCGTCATCCGGCGGTATGACTGCGGCGGGCGACCACCCGATCAGGTGATCGCGTGAGAGCAGAACGATCCTTCGGTACGCCCTCACAGACCTGACTGCCGAGCATTCCTGGCGTGCCGAACGGCGGGTGCGTGTGCGGGTTGCCAAGGTGACTCGACCAGGCAGCGTAATTGGCGGCAGGCCGGACACGGTCACCCGAAGTTATGCTCTGCCTGACCGGGCACGCCCGGGACGGGCAGGCTCGGCCCCCATGTCCGTGCAGGGTGCAGGCCTAGGCTGGGGGGCGTGAGCGAAGGACTGCCCCCCGTAGCCGAGGCCCGGATGGCGGGTCTGCGGTCCAGCGGTACGTGGGGTTCCGCGCTGACCGCAGACGAGTTCGCCGCCATCCGCAGCGTGGGCTTTGAACCCGTCGGCCAGGTGTTCGGCGCGGCCGTCTACAGCGCCGGATCCGCCAGCAGGTACAGCTGCCCGGGGGCAGGCGGCTCGTCCGGCGGCGGGCTGCCGGCCCGGCCGGCGGCCCAGGTGTCCGGGCGGGGCGGCCC
The DNA here is from genome assembly GCA_963762615.1 of uncultured Actinomycetes bacterium. Lineage (GTDB taxonomy): Bacteria > Actinomycetota > Actinomycetes > Streptosporangiales > Streptosporangiaceae > PALSA-505. The sequence goes on from CAVXLG010000013.1 coordinate 67,789, forward strand.
AGGGTCGTTCGGCCCGCTGGTGCAGACCATGGACCTGGCGCGGCAAACGGCCGTCGGCCGGATGGTCGCCGAGTGTGCCGAGCTTGGCGGGCACGGGGTGGTAGGCGTCCGGCTGACCCGGGGGTCATTCCCCCTCGGCGGGCCGCAGTTCACAGCCATCGGCACCGCCGTCCGCGCGCGCGGTGCCACGCCGGGGCAACCGGTGCCCTTCACCGCTGAGGTGTCCGGGCAGGATTTCACCAAGCTGATGATGACGGGCTGGGTGCCGGCCGGGATCGTGCTCGGTATCTCGATCGAGTCGCGGCACGATGACCGCAAGACCACCCGTCAGGCACGCTGGGGTTCGGGCAATGCCGAGGTCGCCGGCTGGACCGAACTGGTCAGCCAGTCGCGGCATGACGCCAGGCGCCGGCTGGAAAGTGGCGTCAAGCGGCTTGGCGCCGACGGCGTGGTGATCGCCACGATGGAGATGCGGGTACGCGAGCGGGACTGCCCGGAAACGGTCGGCCGCCGCGACCACATCGTGGAAGCCACCCTCATCGGCACCGCTATCGCCAGGTTCGCCCGCGCCGGGCAGCGTCATGACCGCCCGGCCCTGGCCGTCATGTCGCTCGACCCGCTGCGGCGCCAAGCCGCCAGGATCCGGATATAGATGCCTCAGCGGCCGCCTCAGCTGCCCGGCAGCAGGTCCGTAAACGTGGCCCGTGCGGGAATGATCGGCCCAGTAGCGGAGCTCAAGCTTGCACGATGGCTGGATGTGTCCGTTGGGGATCCCGTTGCAGCACAGCGCGCGGGTGAGAGGCTGGAGCGGCGTGATGGACTCATCTGTGTGATTACCGTTCCGTCCACGTTTCGGGCCATGCTGCGCGGGTCGCACGGAAGGCGCGCGTGGCTGGACTCCCTGCCTGAGCGGGTAGATCAACAGTGCCGGGCTTGGAACCTCTCGCTCGACGGTGATCCCTGGCACGGATCGAACGCATTGGTACTTCCAGTCCGACGCGGTGGTGAGCAGTTCGCGTTGCGGCTGACCGCACCGGATGAGAGCTTCCCCGCCGAGGTGGCGGCACTGCGGTTCTGGGCCGGCCGGGGCACTGTGCTGCTGGTGGAGACGGACCTCGGGGCCGGGACCATGCTGCTGGAACGGCTGGAATCCGACGCGGTCGCTGGCCACCTTGCCGCTGGCCGAAGCCAATCATCATGCGGGCAGGATGATGCGCCGGCTCGCCGTACCTGCCCCCAGCTGGGTGCTCAGCACCGGCGAGCTGGTGCGGGATCGGCTGGCCACGCTGACGTCAGACTGGGTCGCGCTGGGCCGTCCGGTGCCGGCCGGAATGCTGGCCGCTGCCTGTACCGCCGCCGAGACCCTCACCTCCGCCGCCGGCGACCGTGCCGTTGACGCCGCGCTGCACCACGAGCAGGTGCTCGGCGGGGAGCGGGAACCTTGGCTCACCGTCGATCCCTGCCTACTGCGCGGCGACATCGGGTTCGACCTCGCCCGCTGCCTGTGGGACAGGCTCCACGAGATGCCCGACGCCGCGACGATCAACGAGCAGCTGGACATCATCGCCGACGCTGCGGGCCTCGACCGGGAACACGCCCGCCGCTCAGCGATCTTCCGCACCATCGACTACTGGCTGTGGGGTCTCCAGCATGGATTCACCGAGGATCCCCTCCGTTGCCGGCGTCTCGTCACCGCGCTGCTTCACTGACCCGCCCTTCACTCCCACGGGGAATCACGCGTGGCAATGACGGATCGCTACCTCATACGTCAGGCAGCGCGCCCGCAAGGAAACCCCACCGCACACCCGGCGCACACCCGGTGCCCCAGCGCGCGACCGACCTCCGGCGCAGACCGCCTCGACCGTACGACCCGCCGCGCGTTTCAAGATCGAAACGTTACTTTCACGTTATTTGTGCCAGAGCCCGATGGCTGTCACGCAGGCCGCGCCCCAGGTCCCTACAAAGCAGAGCTTTCTGACAAGGACATCAGTTCGCCGGCGGGCGCCACCGAATGGCCTGATCTGAAACACCGGCAAGACCTCGGCTCCGGTTTACCAAGCGCATGCAGAACGGCGGGTAGGCGCGCGGTTATCACGAGCTCAGGACGTCGTTGGCTGTGCAGCGATCCCCGGCCGCAGTCCAGCGACAGTCGGCCCGGCTGTATTTTTTTATACATCGCCGCCTGCGTCGAGAACTCGCTCATCTGCCGCCGATAGCGTGCGTTTGCGGAGGTCCCGCAACGGGAGGTACTGAGAACGCCTGCCATGGCGGATGCACGGTCGATACGACGACGGGAGGACGGCCCTATGTCACAGGTCCGACGCTTCGACCACGTCGGCCTCACGGTCGCAGATCTCGACGTCGTGACCGCCTTCTTCGTGGCGCTGGGCCTGGAGGTCGAGGGCAGGACGTTCGTCGAGGGCGAGTTCTTGGACACGGTCTGCGGCATTCCCGGCTCCCGCACCGAGATCGTCATGCTGAAGCCGCCCGGCGATGGCACCCGCGTGGAGCTCTCGAGCTTCGTGCGGCCCGGCTCCGTGCCGGGCTCACCGGCCGCCATGGCCAACGAGCTGGGATTGCGCAACGTGGCCTTCGAGGTCGGCGACCTGCAGGCGGCTGTCAACTGGGCAGCTGCCGAGGGCTACGGACTGGTGGGTGGCATCGGCGAGTACGAGGGCGCTTGGCGGATGGCCTACGTCCGCGGGCCGGAAGGGATCATCGTCTCGCTCGCCGAGCGCATCGGCTGAGCCTCGCAACGCCCGCATCTGCCGCCGAGCGCGCGGGGCACGGGCGGCCTGACTGTCAGGCGAGGGCCACATCCCGCCGGTTGGGCGGCGCTGGCCGACCGGGGCAGCCGCGCGGCGGGTCAGTCGGCGACAGGTTCCCAAACCAGCTCGGCGACATCGATGACGAGGTCGGGTCCGGGCTGGCCTGGAGCGCCGAGGGTTCGGACCTCGCCGGCGCACACGCAGACGGCGTCGTTCGGCGTCGGTGGCATCGACGACAAGGGAAGCAATCCGGTTTCCCACTTGCACGTGGTGGCACATCGTGGGCGCAATAACCACAAGCCTCACGCCCGGTACCCGGATGGACCAGGTCAGCGCCCTGTGAGATCCCCGCCAGAATCAAGGGAAGCGCGGTCCCCGGCGCACCAGAGGACTGCGATGCCCTCCCGTCGGCTGAGCCGGTCCATGCACGGCCGACCGCGCCGGTCCATGCGCCGGTCACGCTATCCGCGGCCGTCCTGCCAGCTCATCGCAATGCGCTCCATGCCCGGTGCGGCTTACGTCGGCGGAGGCGAAGATCGCGGGTCGCGGCGCAGCGGGTGATCGGCGGGAACCTCGACGAGCAATAGGCGGATGCCATCCGGATCCTCGACCCACATCTCGGTCAGTCCCCATGGCTCGGCCACGGGCCCGCGCAGAACGCGAGCACCAGCCGCGGCCAGCCGCTCATGCTCAGCGTGAACATCGCGCACCTGGAGCCAGATCAGCACCGTGCCTCCCGGTGGGCCAGCCGCGCGCCCGGAGATTTCCAGCAGGCCCCCGCCGAGAAAGAACACCACTCCGGGATTGGCCGCGGAACCGAACTCCCGGTAGATCGCCAAGCCCAGCACGTCACGATAGAACCGGAGGCTCCGGCCCACGTCGGCCGGGCGCAGCAGAATCCGGCTGCTCAGTACGTCCACTGGACCATCCTGGCAGCCCGCGGGATCGCGGACGGAAGCCTGGCTGAAGCCATGCACTACTGGCCCCTGCCATCAACCTGCATCGGCCACGTCCAGGCGGTGCACTCTTCTAATAGCTTCTGCAGGGCGGCTTTGGCAGGCTCGGTTCCGGTAGCGGCTGGCGGGTCAGCATTCCACTCTTCAGGCCCTCGGAGGTCTTGCGGCAGACCGTGCGCCCGCCGGTCGTGAGGAGGCGTGACCGCTGATGTGATGACATGCCCGGCCTGCTGCGGGTGGTTTGGCGGGTCACTGCCCCGGATCGTGACTGGCCGTCGTTTGTAGCCCGATACGGCGCACCCGTGCTGAGGCCCAGTCGCGTCTCGCGATGAAGGTGGCCGTCGCCGCTTACGGCGTCCGGGTTGGCTGGACTAATCCAGTCGCGACCGCCGCCGAGGCAGGGTCGCCCTGGGTACGCTCTGTGCATGACTACCTCGTTGGTTCACTGAGCGGTTTCATCCGGACTGGCCGGCCGAAAGGAGCCCGATGTCAGAGCCAGGGAGGTCCCGCGCGTGGGATGGCGCAATCCAGTAGCCCGGCCTGGCGCGTGCGGAGGCCGCCGGCCCGCATCGGTGCCGGCGTGAACCAGCCCCGGCGTGACGATCCGACCGCCGCCCTCAATCAGGTGCTCGACGAGGTCATTGACGCAGTTCTGGACGTGAAGCAGGCTCACCGAAGGGTTCCCGAGACGCACGCCCTCCACGCGGTGCTCGACCAGATCTTCGACGATCTGAGAGCCTGGGCCCGGTTGCTCGCGGACCAGGACGAGGCACTCGGCGTGTCGCCGCTGGCGAGCGTGCAGACCGCGGCCGGCCGGACGCCACCGCACTCCTGGCATGGGGCCGCGAGCGACGAGGAGGTCCGCCGTATCGTCGGCGAGGATCTCGACCGGCTCGGGCAACACCTGGCCGCAGCGCTCGCGGAGCAACAGGATGACAACGTGCGAGCGGCCCTCGCCGAGGTGGAACGCGGATTGCTGGTTCACAGGCGGGCGCTCAGCGAGCTCTGAGATGTACACGCCGCGGTTCGGTCATGACATCCGCGACCTGGCGCTGCGGATGGCACGCGAGGTACCGGCCTGGGGTACCGCAGGGTCCATGGCGAACTGGGGAGACGTCTGCGTCAATCAGCGCGCGGCACACATCGGTGATGTTGACCACGCCGACGAGGCCGGCGTCGCCGGCGACCGGCAAGTGCCGGAAACGGCCGGTCGTCATGATCTTCGCGGTGTCGATGACCTTCATCGACCAGACCATCATCTAGATTGCGATGCCGCGGATCGCATCGCGAACTTGGCCTGTCGGCCACAGGAGTGCAGCGCCGCGATGACGGCTGTTTGCCTGGTCCTGGGCTGGGCTAGCTGGCCGGGGTTGGCCGGGGCGCGGTGATGGCCCAGCGGATGAGGTGAACCAGGGCATGGCCGGCCGGGCGGACGACGGCGACCTCGGTCGCTGGCAGGCGGGGCAGGCGCAGCGGCCGGCGCGCCCATCCGGGCAGCAGCGACACCGCTGCCGCGGCCAGCACGGTGTAGGGCGGCCGGGCGATCGCCGGGAGCGGCGGGGTCAGCAGCAGGAACCGGGCGGCCTCGCGGGCCTGGGCGGTGCCGGCCAGCTCAGCCCGGTACTCAGCGATGCGGGCGGCAAGTTCAGCCTCGGTACGCGGCGGGTCGGGCACGCCGAGCGCGGCGCCGATCCGGGCCATGTCGGCGACGTAACCGTCGCGTCCCGCCTGGTCCAGGGGCTCGGCGCCGAAGCGGGTGTGAGCGCGCAGGAAACTGTCCGCCTCGGTGATGTGCACCCAGGTCAGCAGGTGCGGGTCCGACGCCGCGTATGGCCGGCCGTCCGGCGCGGTCCCGGTGACCCGCGCGTGGATCGCCCGGACCCGCGCGATCGCCTCCAGCGAATCGCTCGTCCTGCCGAACGTGGTGATGGCCAGGAAATAGCTGGTCCGCTGCAGCCGTCCCCACGGGTCACCACGGTAACCAGAATGCCCGGCCACAGCTGCCATGGCCAGCGGATGCAGCGACTGCAGCAGCAGGGCCCTGATCCCGCCGATGAACATGGCGGAATCCCCGTGCACCCGGCGGACCGGACGATCCGCGGCGAACCAGCGCTCGCCCGCGGCGTCATGGATCACCCGGCGGCGCGCGGGACCCTCCGGCCCGGCCACCCGCTCGAAGATCGCCGCGCCGAGACGACCGCGGACCAGATCAGCGGCGCTCGCGACTTTCACCCTCCCATTGTCTCCCGGGACCAGCACCGGCATCGTCGCAGCCATCGACGTCATCCCGCCAGAGCGCAGCCAGCAGTAAGGGCTCGCAGAGGATTAACACGCTGTTTTGATCTTTTGTGCCGGGGTTGCGGCCTTGGCGGCGGCGTAGGCGCGCAGGTCTGCCAGGGTGTGGATGCGGGCGGTCGCCGGCTCCGGGATGGCAGATGCGTGCTGGTCCAGCAGTGGCAGGATGTCGCGGATCGCCCGGCTGATCGTGGTGCGGTTGACGCCAAGCAGCTGGGCCAGCAGCGGGCAGGACAGAGACAGGTGCAGGTGAAGGAGAACGGCCAGGACCCGGTCGGCGAGGGTCAGTCTGGGAGGGGGGCCGGCTCTCGGGTGCCCGTTGCCGGTCGCTGCCCCGCCGCTGGTGCCGGTCCTGCTCCCGCTGCGCGCGCCATGGGGCTGCCAGCGCGGCGACCAGATCGTCTAGATCCTTGCGGGGCAGCCCGGTCAGGGCGGGGTGGGCCAGTGTGGTGCGGTCCCATCCGCTGGGGGCTTGCGGCCCCGGTTCCGCGGGCCCGCGGGCCTGGCCGGTGTGCGGGTGCAGGGTGTAGTTCCAGTCGCCGTGGAAGTGGTGGCGGGTGATAGGCAGGGCGGCCATCTCCTGGTCGCTGACCTTGACACCGGTCGGGTATAAGCCGGTGTCCAGCTGCGCGCGCACGGTCAGCCCGGTAATGGTGGAGGTGGCCGCGATAGTCTCGACGATGGCTTCGTGGCTGGTCAGCGGCCTGCCCCGCCAGTTCATCGAGATCGCGGAGAACAGCCGGTGCTCGATCCTGTTCCACTTGGAGGTGCCGGGCGGGAAATGGCACACCGTGATGTCCAGCCCGGTCCCGGCAGCCAGCGCCGCAAGCTCGGCCTTCCAGGCGCGAGTGCGGTAACCGTTGGATCCCCCGGCATCGGCGGTGATCAGCAGGCGGGTGGCGTCTGGGTAGCCGGGCTGGCCGACCGCCTGCCACCAGCGGCGGATCGACTCGACCGCGAACGCCGCGGTGTCGCCGTCGGTGCCCACGTTCACCCAGCCGGCGTTGGCCGCCACGTCATAGACCCCGTACGGGACCGCCTTGCCGAGTTCCTCATCAGGGAAGTCATGGTCGCGCACCTGGACCGGACGGCCCTCTGGCTCCCACTCCGCCCCGTTACTGGCGAAGTTGCCGACCTTCTCCTTCTTCTTGGTATCGACGCTGATCACCGGCTGCCCGTCGGCCAGGTGGCCGGCCACCTGGCCGCTGATGTAACGGAACTGGGCATCCCGGTCGGGATGCTGGCGGCCCTCGATGGTCTTGGCGTTGCCCTGCAGGCTGAAGCCCTCCTGGCGCAGCACGCCGGCGACGGTATCGGCCGATATCCGGTGCCCCTGCCGGGTCAGCTCGGCGGCCAGATTCCGGGTTGACTTCGTCGTCCACCGCAGCGGTGACATCGGATCACCCCGCACATCAGGCTCGACCAGGGCCAGCAGCGCCGGCCGTAAGCCAGGATCGACATCGGCCACCCGCTTGCGGCCCCCGCCTGGCCGGCGGTGCCCGGCCCAGCGGCTCCGCGCCGGAGTCCAGCTCGGCCACGCCCTGCGCCACCGTCGCCTCCCGGACTCCGGCGGCCCGGGCCACCAGCCGGATCCCGCCATGACCCAGCGCCCGCGCCTCGGCTCCCATCAGCAGACGCCGCTGACGCTCGTCCAGGTGCGGGAACAGCACCTGGAACTTGGCCGCCAGCGACTCCTCAAACCCCTCCACCACTCGCATACCACAACAATGACAGCCAGAACGCGAAGCAACGGGTTAATCCTCTGCGAGCCCTAACGACCTGGTGCACGATAGTCGTCCGGGATGTAGCGGATGATCTTGGCGTGTCGGTCCCGGGAACGTGAACGGCCGCGCGGGACGATCAAGATGTGTCGTCGAGATGGGCCCGCGCGGCCTTGTCGCATCGTATCTGCACCGGGATCAGCCATCGTTCGCTCGGCACGCTGATCGGGGAGCTCGCGCCGCTGTGGCTGGCGCAGCAGGAGTCGCGGCTGCGGGCCCGGCGGGGCCGGGACCGGCTGCGCGCCGAGGGCGCGGGCCCGGCCCGGGAACTGCCGTTCGCCGACCGGGTGATCGCCACCTTGGTGGTGCTGCGGTTCCAGCTGCCGCACGCCGCGCTGGCGGCGTTCTACGGGGTGCACCGGTCCACCATCACCCGGGCCGTGGGGGAGATCCGGCCGCTGCTGGCGGCGCGCGGGTTCGCCGTGCCCGGCCAGCCCGGGCTGCGGCTGGCCACGCTGGCCGATGTGTTCGCCTACGCCGCCGCCGAAGGCGTCACGCTGCGGGTCGACGGCACCGAGGTGCAGGTGCGCCGGCCCCCGGCGGGCCGGCCGGGGCGGCGGGCGTTCGTGTCCGGCAAGAAGAGACAGAACACCGGCAAGGCCACCGCGGTCAGCGACGGAGAAGGCCGGCTGCTGTGGCTGGGCGCGTTCCGGCCCGGCCGGATGCACGACATCACCGCGCTGCGCACCGAGGGCATCGAAGACCTGCTGCGCCAGCACCCCGATGTCCAAGCCGAGGTCGACGCCGGCTACCAGGGCCTGGCCCGTGACTTCCCCGGCCAGGTCAGCGCCCCGCCAAAGAAACCCGGCACCAACGCCCCGGCCGGCGAAACAGCCCGCTGGGAACAGCACCGCAAGGCCCAGTCCTCGCAGCGGATCTGCGTCGAGCACGCCATCGCCGAACCCAAGCAATGGAGGCCACTGCAGCGCTACCTCGGCCGCCGCGACCTATTCCAGGAAACCGCCCTGGCCATCGCCGGGCTGGTCTCCGACCGCGCCGCCGCCCGGTGATCACATCGCGGCCAGCCCGCCAGGACAGCACACCCTGGCCCCAATCGTGCACCTACTCGTAAGAACAACGCCCGCATTCGACCCGTGCACTACGGACGTCCGCCGCAGAACGGCGACTGTTACGGGCCCGAAGCCGGCCGCGTCTGCCGCTAGCCGCGCGTTCGCCGACCGTGCTCGGCGGGCAGCGGAACGGGTACATCCGAGCCGGAGCGTGCGACGCGGGCGCCCGCAGCCGCCAGCGCGCGGTGACCTGGCCGTGCGCGGCTAGGATCACAGCGTGATCACTGGCTTGCATGCGATCATGTTCTCGCCCGAGGCCGAGAAGGTTCGTGCGTTCTTCCGCGACGTACTCGGCCTGCCGTCGGTTGACGCGGGCCGAGGCTGGCTCATTTTCGCCATGCCGCCCGCCGAGCTGGCTGTCCACCCGGCTGACGGCGACGCCCGCCATGAGCTTTACCTGATGTGTGACGACATTCAGGCAACGCTCGCCGAACTGCGGGACAAAGGCGTCGAAGTGACGCGGGATGTTACCGATCAGGGCTGGGGGCTACTGGCTGCAATCGGCCTGCCGGACGGCTCAGAGTTGCCCTTCTATGAACCCAGGCACCCGTCGCCCCCGCACCCCTGACCAGATGTACTCATCTGCCGCGCTGCGCGTTGGGTGACGTCAGCCAGCGGCCAGTGGAAGTCCGGCCACCGCCTGCCAGCTGCCCGGCGCCGCGTGTCCGGTCATCAGCCATGCCCGGCTGATACGCGCCTGGATGGGCAGCCAGCGCAACACCTCCGCCTCTGCTGCCCGCAGTTCGGTAACGCCACCGGCAGGCCTGTCACCGACGGTGAGATGAGGAACGACGTCGTCATGGGCGCCGCCAAAGGGCAGGTATCCGGGAAAGGCTGCCGATACCGCCTGCGTCAACGCCCGGAACGACGGGGTCAACTGCGTGCCGTGGTCTGCTGCACAGCGGGCGGGTCAACGACGATCTCCGGCATGCTGATGCGGAATTTCACCCCTCGCTGCAGCGGAATTGCTTCGACGGTTCCGCCGTGCATGTCGGCGATCCTGCGCACGATCGCGAGGCCGAGGCCCGAGCCGGGCAGTGCCCGCGCTCTTGCCGACCGGTAAAAGCGATCGAAGATGTACGGCAGGTCGTCCGCGGGAATTCCCGGCCCGTTGTCGCTGACCTCGACCGTCCCGCCGGCAGCCGAGATGCGGATGCGACCATCCGGCGGGCTCCATTTCAGCGCGTTGTCGACGAGGTTGCCGATTGCCCGTTCCAGCGCGTCCGGATCGCCGCGGACCAGCGTCGGCCGCCAGTCGAGCTCATACCGCAGCCCCGGCGCCCGCCCGGCGGCCCGCGCTGCGACCCGTTCCGCGACCAAATCCAGCCGGACGTCTTCGATGTGGAACGAGGCCCGCCCGTCACGTGCGAGCTCGACCAGGTCGTTGATCAGCACGCGCAGCTCGCCGGCCTCGGCCAGCGCGGCCGCGGCTAGCGCCGGCGCGCTGGGATCATCCGGTTGCTCGGCGAGCAGTTCGAGGTTGGTGGTCAGGCTGGTGAGAGGGGTGCGCAGCTCGTGCGAGGCGTCGGCGACCAGCCGGCGTTGCGCGCCCACCGATTCGTCCAGCGCGGCCATCATCGCTGCGAATGCCTGCCCGAGCCGGCTGATCTCGTCCCGGCCAGGCGTCTCGATCGGCGCGCTGAGGTCGCCGGTGGCCCTGATCCGCTCGACGGTTTCGGTCAGCCTGCCCACCGGGCGCAATACCCGGCCCGCGGCCAGCCGCGCTACCAGCGCTGCGCCGATCGCGCCGGCCGGCACGAGCGCGGCGAGCAGCCAGCCAAGCGCAGTCTGGGTTGATGCCGCATCCGACACCGGCAGGGCGACGCGGACCAGCACTCCGGGATTGCCCGGAAACTGCATGGTGTAAATGCGGTAGACCACGCCTCCGTAGGCCTCGTCGTGGAAATACGGCTTGTCGTTCCCGTCCGCCACCTGGACGTCATGATCGGTGATGCCGACGAACCCGTTCGTGGGGCCGACCGCGGCAGCGGGCAGGATCTGCAGCTGCGTGCTGCCGAACGGGACCAGCTGGCCGACGGTACCGGCCTGTTTGAACTTCGCTGCTATCGTCGGCGCCTCTTTGGCCACCTGCACCAGAGATTGGTCGTTCTTTCCGCGCAGGTTCGCGCCGACCGCCCGATAGACAACCGCAGCCACGATCGCCAGCGCGCCGAAGACGACCACGCCGACGGCGATCGCGACCCTGGTGCGCAGGCTCATTTCTCTTCCCGCAGCACGTAGCCGATCCCGCGGACGGTCTGGATCAACCGCGGCTCGCCCATCTTCCGCCGCAAATAGCTGATATAGACCCACAGGCCGTTCGATTCCGGGCCGAAGTCGTACCCCCATACCGATTCGAAAATCTGGGTCCGGGACAGCACCCGGCCCGGGTGGCGGAGGAACAATTCGAGCAGCGCGAATTCGGTTTTGGTCAGCGGCAGCCGTTCGCCGCGGCGACTTGCCTGGTGTGCAGCGAGATCGAACTCGATATCGGTGAACCGGAGCAGGTCCGCGCCTGCGCCGCTGCGCCGCAGCAACGCGCGCAGCCGCGCCCGCAGTTCCTCCAGCGCGAACGGCTTGGCCAGGTAGTCGTCGGCGCCGGCGTCCAGCCCTGCGACCCGGTCGGACACCAGGTCTCGCGCGGTCAGCATCAGGATCGGGGTGTCGTCGCCGCGCGCCCTGATCGCCCGGCACACCTCGAGCCCGCTCGGCTCCGGCATAAGGACGTCGAGCACGACGGCCCCATGCCGGTTCCGCAGCAGCGTGGCCAGCGCGGTGGTGCCGTCGGCTGCCGTGGACACGTCGTAGCCGTCGCGCTGCAGCGCGTGGGTCAGCGCGCTGCGTACCGCCTCGTCATCGTCAACTACGAGCACCCGCACCCGGCCAGTATCGCGCACGTTCCTTAAACGGCCATTCAGGATTGCGTCAGTTGCCTGGGGCCAGGCTCTGCTTGGCGTGCGCGAGCGCGGCGGACAGCTGCTGCGTGCTGACACCGAGCGAACGGGCGGCCGCCGCGAATACCGGCGACGACGTATCGGCCCGGCCCGCCGCGAACAGCGGCTGGAGCGCCGCGTTGACCCGGGCCGTGCTGACGTGCAGCTCCTGGGCCGCCGCCGCCGTGATCGCGTCGTGGCCCTGCCGCTCCTCGGCGGACCTGGAGCCGACGGACTTGGAGCCGCCCGGGCTCCGCTTGGCGTGCGTGCCTCCGGCCAGGCTCTGCTTGGCGTGCGCGAGCGCGGCGGACAGCTGCTGCGTGCTGACACCGAGCGAACGGGCGGCCGCCGCGAATACCGGCGACGACGTATCGGCCCGGCCCGCCGCGAACAGCGGCTGGAGCGCCGCGTTGACCCGGGCCGTGCTGACGTGCAGCTCCTGGGCCGCCGCCGCCGTGATCGCGTCGTGGCCCTGCCGCTCCTCGGCGGACCTGGAGCCGACGGACTTGGCACCGCCCGGCTTCTCGCTGGCGGACACGGTCCTTGCGGGGGCGCCGGGCTTGGCGCCTGTCGTCGACGCTATCGCGGCGCCGCCGCCCGCGGCGAGAGCCGCGGTGACCGCTGCGGCGGCGGCAATCATCCTGGTTCGGTTGCGCATGCGGACCCTCCTCGGGTTTGTGGCTTGCACCCAAAGGGAACCAGGCGGGACTCAGGCCGGCCGAAGAAGTTCCTTACCGCGGCCTAAGAAGGCAGCGCCGCCGCCAGGCCTGGCCATCTGCCTACCCGGCCCCGCGACGCGACCTCCGTGGAACCGGAGGTGCGCACACTGCGCTGCGGGTACTGCGGCTCACCGGTGCGGTGGCAGGTCGTCGGGGACGGCTGACCCAGGCGCTCAGCGAGGAGTACGAGCGCTCCGCAGTTGGCCGCGCGCGGCTGGTACCTGTCGTGCGCTGCGCGCACTGTGTCGGCCGACAGGCCCGTCAGGCCGGTCAGGGGGTGCTGTCAGCGCCGCGGTGGCCGCCACCGTGGTGTAGTGCATCGTGAAGCTGCCGCCCGCGGCGTCGATGGCGGCGCCGATGCCGGCCAGCAGGTCTTCCACCGTGGCCGGCGGGAGTTGGGTGTGGCCGCCGAAGGTGGGCACCTGGTCCAGCCACTCGCTGCGGGTGTAGCGGCGGTCCCAGCTGGACCGCCACTGCTCCGGGTCGCCGAATGCGCCCGCCTTGCGGATCCCGTCGGCGGCCGTGCCGCACATCGTCAGGTAGGCGTCGAGGACGGGCCCCGCCCACAGATTGGGTGCGCCGGGCATCACTTGCTGGTAGACCCTGGCGAAGGCTTGGCCCAGGCCGGGCGGGGGCTGGAAGGCGTTCCAGAACACTGCCAGCCGCCCGCCGGGGCGCAGCACCTGCGCCGCCTTGACCGCTCCCACCGCTGGGTCCACCCAGTGCCAGGCCTGCCCGGCGATCACCGTATCGAATACCCGGCCGGCCGGGTCCCAGGTTTCAAACGTCGCCACCTCGACCTCGAGTCCGCTCTGCCGGGCGAGGTCGGCCATCCGCGGGTCGGGGTCGACGCCGAGCACCCGGCACCCGGCCGCCTGGCACTGCCGGGCGGCGATGCCGGTGCCGCAGCCGACGTCTAGCACGTCTGGGCCGGGGCTTGCGGCCACGATCCGTTCCACCAGCGCCACGGGATAGCTGGGGCGGGCTCGGTCGTAGCGGTCCGGGTCTGCGCCGAACGACTCCGCCGTCTGCCGGTGCCGGTGCGGCTCGGTCGCTGATGAGTCTCGTTCTGGCTGGTCGTCGGGCTGCGCTGGCATATACCGACTATCGCCTTCCGAATGTCCTGGCGGCTGGTGGTTTCGCGCCCGGCGAAGAGGAAGCCGAAGAGGAAACAGAGCGTGCAGATCAGGAAGCTATGCGCTGGTCACGGGCGATCCTGGCCATGGCCGGACCGCCGAGATCTACACGGTCATGGCAGGCCCAGATGCGCTGCTGGTCGGGGGACGCCAGCGCGGCGCCGCGTAACGGCTCCGTACCCGGCCAGGGCGGTACGGTGCTGAGGGTGGCAACTGTTGAGGACGTGACCCGGCTGGCCTGCGAGCTGCCCGAGGTCACCGAAGGTGAGCGGCACGGCAACCGCACCTGGTTCGTGGCGGGCAACGCGTTCGGGTGGGACCGGCCGTTCAGCAAGGCGGACATCAGGCGGTTCGGCGACGAAACACCCCCGGAAGGGCCGATCCTGGCCGTGCGCGTCGCGGATCTCGGCGAGAAGGAGGCCGTGCTTGCCGCGCATCCAGAGGCGTTCTTCACGATCCCGCACTTCGACGGTTACTCGGCCATACTCATCCAGCTGCGGCTGGTCACCGAGAGGGCACTCCGCGAGGCGATCATCGACGGCTGGCTGGCCTGCGCACCGCCCAAGCTCGCGACACAGTATCTCAGCCGCTAGGCACAGCGCCGGACCTGAAGGTCTCCCGCGTCGCCTTCTATGCTCACCTGTCCGGCCCGTCCCGGCGTGAGCAGGAGGACGCCGGGCTCACCGCGCGGATCCAGGCCGTCCATGAGGGGTCCAAGGGCCGCTATGGCGCTCCCAGGATTCATGCCCGGCTGCGCCGCCGGGGCCGTCGGCACTCCGCAAGTGGGTGGCCCGGCTGATGCGCACCGCGCGGTGCGATCGAGCAACGTGGCCGATGCGGACCGTCAGCTCGATGCGGCACGACCGGCTCAGGTGATGCAGGCTTGCCTGTAGCGAGCAAGCTCTGCATGACCGGCCCCGATCGTGGCTAGGTCACCGCCGCACGCCAAAGGGAGGAACCAGATGGCTGGTGGGACGTTGGCCGGTGCCGGAGAATCTGGCGGCCGCACCCTGGTCTACCTGGCCCGGCACGGCCAGACTCCGCTCAACGAGTCCGACGTCCTGCGGGGCCTGGCCGACCCGCCGCTGAACGAGACCGGGCGGGACCAGGCTCAGCGGCTGGGGGCAGCACTAGGTCCCCTGGGGCTGCGGGCTGTTATCTCCAGCCCGCTACTGCGGGCGAGGCAGACCGCGCAACCGGTCGCCGAGCGCTCCGGGCTGGAAGTGGCAACCGACCAGTGCCTGGTCGACCGTGATTACGGGCAGTGGACCGGCATCAGCCGCGATGCGGTGGTCGCGCAATGGGGCTCGGTCGATCGCGCACCGGGGGTCGAGCCACGATCGGCGGTGGCCGACCGAGCGGTTAAAGGGCTGTCGGATATTGCCCGGCGCTGCCTCGGCGGCTCGGTGACAGTGGTTAGCCACGACGCCGTAAACCGCCAGGTGCTGGTGGCCTTCGACGCAGGGCTGGGCGACCCGGACACGATTCCGCAAGACAACGGCTGCTTCAACACGTTGCTGTGGAAAGGCGACGGATGGGCTGTTCTCAGCGTTAACGAACTTCCTGGCGGCCCGTAAACTTTGCTCGCGCCAACGCGGCGCGCGGAGACTCATCGCCGCGGCAGAACATCGCGATAGCGGCTGGTCTCGCGAATTGCTGTTGTCTTGACGACGGCGATCGCTCCGCATTTGGGGCAGGGACCCTCGCCGCCGTCGAAGGAGTAGAGGCAGCCGCAGAAGCAGGCGACGTTGGTCATCGCTGACTTCGATCTTGGGAGCCCGCGGAGGGCTGATCAGTTCTGCCTGACTGGAACGGGCTCTTGTTCGGCTTGCGGCCGCGCGCGGCGAACAGCGGGCGTGCCGGCGCAGCGCTTCGGCGTACCGGCCCTGCGGAGCTGATAACGATCCCGGGCGTCTTCCCCGCTGGCCAGGATGGCGTCCAGGTCATCGTGGACAGAAAGGTGGCAGCCGCTGAGCCGGTCGGCGTCGCCGGTGGCGAGCCGGGTGACGAGCCTGGCCACCAGGGCCGGCTCGGCGCCGCGGCCGGCCGCCAGTTCCTGCCGGACCCACGCGTGCATCCGGGCTTCGGCCGAGCCGGGCGGCGCGGCGCTTGCCAGCGCCCGTTCGGATAGGCCGATCGGGGTGAGGCCGGGGTGGACGCTGAAGGCCCGGATGCCGGTGCGGCTCGTCTCGGCGGCCAGGTTCTCGGTGAACTTGATCACCGCGGCCTTGGAGACCGAGTAGGCCGATACTTGGGGCCACCGGTACACGCCGGCGTCGCTGGTGATGTTCACGATCCGGCCTGTGCCGCGGGCCGTCATGGCGGGCAGGACGGTCCGCGAGCACACGAAGACGCCGCGCAGGTTGACCTCGACCGCCCGCCACCAGTCGCCGGGGTCGACCTGCCAGGCGTCACCGACCGGGCCGCCGACGCCCGCGTTGTTGACCAGCAAATCGACCGGCCCGAGCTGCCGGAAAAGCGCGGCGATGGCATCAGCCGCGGCCCGCTCGTCCGTGACGTCGGCGCGGGCCGCCGCCGCGGTGCCGCCGCAGGCCTTCACCAGCCGCACGGTCTCGGCGAGTTC
The DNA here is from genome assembly GCA_963762615.1 of uncultured Actinomycetes bacterium. Lineage (GTDB taxonomy): Bacteria > Actinomycetota > Actinomycetes > Streptosporangiales > Streptosporangiaceae > PALSA-505. The sequence goes on from CAVXLG010000013.1 coordinate 84,031, forward strand.
GGCGCCGGACCGGGCGATCAGGCCGACTGCCGCGCCCGCGCCGGCCAGCGCCTGGGCCAGCAGCCGCCCGATGCCCCGCCCGCCGCCGGTGATCACGCTCACCGTTCCGCCCAGCTGCGCGGCGGATGCGGCCGGCCCGGCCTGCCCGGCGGGGAACAGGCCGGGCCGCCTGCTAGGCAGGCGGCTCATCGCGGCGGGCCGGCCGGCGCCAGCGGCCGCGCGGGTGCGGCCGCCTGGTCGCGTCCGGTTAGCAGCCGGCGCAGGATCTTGCCGGACGGCGACCTGGGGATGTCGGTGACGAACTCGACGCGGCGGATCTTCTCGTGCGGCGCAACCCGGTCGGCGAGTAGGCCATCAGCTCGCGGCCGGCCAGCCGGGTATCGGGGGCTGGCTGGCGGGGCACGACTACGGCGATGGGGATCTCGCCGGCTTCCTCGTCGGGCCGGCCGATGACCGCGGCGTCGGCGACCGCGGGGTGGGCCAGCAGGATGGCCTCCAGCGCGGCAGGTGCCACCTGGCTGCCCTTGTACTTGATGAGCTCCTTCAGCTGGTCGACTATCGTGAACCAGCCCTCCCGGTCGGCGATGACCACGTCCCCGGTGTGCAGCCAGCCATCGGCATCGATGGTGGCCGTCGTGGCCTCGCGGTTGTCCAGGTAGCCGCGCATCGTCCCGGGCGTGCGGATCAGCATCTCTCCCGGCTGTCCGGGCCCCACGTCCCGGCCTGAGGCGCAGTCGATGACCCGGGACTGGGCGCCGGGCAGCAGCGGGCCGACCGACTCGGCGCTGCCGCCGCCGGTGTCGGGCACGATGTGGGTGGCGCCGCCGAGCTCGGTCATGCCGTAGCCCTGTTTGACCCGGCAGCCCAGCCGCCGGGCACATTCGCTGGCCAGGGCGGTGCCGAGCGGGGCGGCTCCGGAGGTGATCAGGCACAGGCTGCCCAGGTCGTACTCGGGCACGGCGGGGTGCCGGGCCAGCGCCAGCACGATCGGCGGGACCACTTCCACCCGGGTCACGCCGTAGTCCTGGACCAGGCCGCAGAAGCCGTCCAGGCGGAACCGGGGCATGGTGACCACCGTCGCCCCCGCGGCCAGACCCAGGCTGAGCGAGACCTGCAAGGCAAAAATGTGGTAGAGCGGGAGCACCGTGAGCACCACGTCGTCCGGGCCGACCCGGTGCACGGCGCGGGTCTGGCACAGGCTGGCCACCAGGTTGCGGTGCGACAGCAGTACGCCCTTCGGCAGCCCGGTCGTCCCGCTGGAGTACAGCAGCACGGCGGGGTCGCCGGGACCGACCGTGGGCAGGCGGTCCGGGTGGTCGGCGCCGGTCAGCGCGGCGAACGGAGTGGCCCGACCGGATGCCCCGCCCGGCCCGCCCAGGGCGGCCGCGCCGAGGGCGAACGTCTCGCGCACCCCGGCTGCGGCAGCCAGCTCGGCCACGCTGTCCTGCGCCAGGGCAGCCGTGGTTATCAGCCACCGGGCGCCGGAATGCGCCAGCTGCCAGGCAATGTCATCGGCCGGCGCCAGCGGGTTGACGGTGGTGACGAGCGCTCCGGCGGCCAGCGCGGCGTAGTAGGCGACCGCGAACTCCGGGCTGTTGGGGCTGCACAGCGCGAGCGTGTCGCCCTTCGCCACGCCGCGTGCCACCAGCCCGGCCGCGGCCCGGCGCACCGCGCTACCCAGCTCGGCGTAGGTCAGCGCCCGGCCGGTGGCGCCGTCCGCGAGGGCCGGCCGGGCGCTGCGCCCGGCCGCTCCGTCGAGGACGAAGGCGTGCAGCGGGGCCGCCGCGAGCTCAACATCGTCGCAAGGGCTCTTGATGATCATTACCGGTGCCTCCGTGTTCTTGCTGGTCAAGCTGATAGTGGCCGTCGGCAGGCAGCAGCGCCCGCTGGCTCACCCGCCGACCCGGATCACTCGGCCGGCTTGCGGCCCCAGACGGTGAACCACAGGTGCGGCACCACCACGGTGCGCGGGTCGGCCAGATGCGCCCGGACCGCCTGGTCCACCTCGGTGAGCTCCCTCTCGCCGGCCAGGCCCAGCTCGACGATCACCGGGCGCAGGCTGCGCACCAGGTCGGCCAGCACGGTGCGGCGGGTGTGCCCGGCCGGGTAGGCGCAGACGCGCGCTTGGACCTGAACGTCCCGCAGGCCCGCCTCCCGGTACAGCTCGGCCAGGCGGCGGCCGATGAGCAGGTCGGCGCCGTTGCGGCCGAAGCTGGTCTGGAAAAGCTCGTGCAGCCGCGTCCACGCGGGCAGCGCGGGGTAGCAGATCGCGTGTTCGGCGTCGGGTTCCTGGCTGGCCACACAGCCACCCGGGCGGGCTAGCCGCACCATCGCGGCCAGCACCTCAGCGGGCTCGGGGATTGTCACCAGCAGGGTGCGCGCGTGCACCAGGTCGAACGATCCGGCAGGCAGGCCAGTTCGCCGGGCGTCGGCCTGGATGACCTCCACGCCGCGCAGCCCTAGCCGGGCGCTATGCTCCCTGGCCATCGCCACGTGCGCCGGGTCGGCGTCCAGGCCCACGACTCGCCCGGCGGGAGATACGGCGGCGGCCAGCAGCTCGAGGATCCCGGCCGGGCCGCAGCCGAGGTCGATCGCGCTCTGTCCCGGCTTCAGCCCTATCTGGCCGAGCAGCGCCGCCGCCTCGGGCCGCAGCTCCTCGGCCTGGCGCTGCAGCCGGGTGCTTTCGTCTTCATTGCTGCCCAGCGCGTACAACGCGGCCGCGCCGGGCGGGCCGCTCTCGCCGGCTCGGGGCGTGGTCACGGTCATCTCGTCTCCTCCTGGCAACCGTCCTCGTTCAGTACTGAGGCGCAGCGGCCGAGACAGATACGCATCCGCCCCGGTCACCCCTGCTGGTCAAGCCGATAATGGCTGACGGGGGCGGGCACCCGGTCGCAGAACCGCCGGGACCGGGCAGCAGCCGCGCTCCAAGTGCGCCGCAAGGACGCCCCCTCAAGCTGTGGCACAGGCCGAACTGTCTTAGGCGGCCGTGAACGTGCGCATGGCTCTGCTGTTCTTCCTCCCTCGGTGTTGTCCCGGCCTGGGCGGCCGGGACAACACCCGGTGGGCGTGACTGGTCAGCGGCTGACGTGCGACAGCGGGCCGGCGTCTGCCGGGAACTGGGAGGTGTTGAGCACCTGGACGCCGGCGTGCTGTTCGCCGTTGAACGGCGTGACGATCGGGGCCGTGGCCCCCGGCTCACAGCCCAGCTTGAACGGGGTCTGGGGATTGTTGAACCACAGCCCCAGGTGGTACTGGTGCGTCGGGGAGAACGTGGTCGTGCCACCCGGTGAGACCGAGAAGGTTTCGACGTCGAACACGCCCTGCACGGTGGCGCTGCCGTCGCCGTAGGCGTTGGCGTTGACGTCAGTCTGGTACCAGGACACGCCGAACGGCGCAAGTGGCTGCTGGATCACGAACAGGTCGAAGCCGGCGTGGGCCGGCATCCCGCTGATCGAGATCTTCATGATGTCGTTCTGCTTCCCCGGTGTGATGGTGACCTTGCCGCTGGCGTGCGGCAGGCACGCGGCAATGTTCGGCGAGGGCACGAGCCCGAACGAGAAGGACGAGTCGTGGCCCCCGCCCCCCGCCGGTGCCGCGGACGCGCTTGAGGCGGCTGTCAGTCCCAGCGCCAAGGCGATGCCGCCCGCAGCCGAGACCGCCGCCACCCGGCGCGAAAGACGGCCAGATAGCTGGTTTCGTGTCATGAGGTTCCTCCCCCGTGGTGATGCTGTGAACGCCCGGCCGATGCTGTCGGGCGCCCGTTCAGTCTGGACCGCCGCGCCCGGTGGTACATGAACGCCGCATGGACAACGGCCGGAGATCTCGATGGAGGCCCGTTTGCCAAGCTCGTAGCAGCGGCGCACATAATGGGCGTGAGGTCGGTCCCATGTACGTATTCGGCACCTGTGAGGTGGATCCAGCCCGTTTCGAGTTGCGCCGTGGCGGGGCGGTGATTCATGTCCAGCCGCAGGTTTTCGGCGTCTTGCGATACTTGCTGGAACATCGCCACCGCGTCGTGCCCAAGGCGGAATTGCTCGACGCCGTCTGGGGCGACCGTTACGTGAGCGACGCCACGCTGTGCAGCAGGATCAAGGCTGCCCGCCGCGCGATCGGCGACGACGGCGCCTCCCAGCGCCTTATCGCGACTGTGCACGGCGTCGGCTACCGTTTCGTCGGTGACGCGGCCGAGCCAACGACGGACGGGGCACTCCCATCCCAGCCGGTCGCCGCGGCGGCACGAGACCAGGAAATCCGCTACTGCCGCTCCCCGGCTGGCATCCGTATCGCTTACGCCACCACCGGATCGGGCCCGCCACTGGTCAAGGCAGCCAACTGGCTGACCCACCTGGACCTGGAGCGGGACAGCATCATCTGGGCGCACTGGATCGATGCACTGTCCGCGCGGCACCGGCTGGTGCGCTACGACGAGCGCGGCTGCGGCCTGTCCGACTGGCAGGCAGGCGAGTTCAGCCTGCATACCTGGGTCGAGGACCTGGAACTGGTCGTCGCCTCGGCCGGGCTCACCAGGTTCCCGCTGATCGGGCTGTCGCAGGGCGCGGCCGTCGCCATCGCCTATGCCGTATGCCACCCTGAGCAGGTGAGCCGGCTCGTCCTGGTCGGTGGCTACGCCCGGGGCCGGCTGACCCGGGCCCAGACAGCCGAGGAGCGGGAGGAGGCGGCGCTCGACCTGCAGGTCGGCCGGGTGGCCTGGCGCCGCGACGATCCCGCCTACCGCCAGGTCTTCGCCGCCCAGTTCCTGCCCGATGAGTCCCGCCAGACATGGGATGCCTTCAATGCCCTGCAGCGGGCCACCACCTCGACCGAAAACGTGGTGCGCTTCCTCGAAGCCTTCGCCCGCATCGACGTGTCCGCCGTGGCTGCCAGCGTGCACTGCCCCACCCTGATCCTGCACGCCCGCCGCGACCGGCGCGTGCCCGTCCAGCAAGCCTGCGAACTAGCCGCGCTCATACCCGGCAGCACGCTGCGCCTGGTCGACAGCGGCAACCACATCCTTACCGCCCGCGAAACAGCCTGGCCGGTAGTCACCCGCGAGATAGACCGCTTCCTCGCCTGACACACGCCCATCGCGGCACCTTCTGACGGTAACTGACTCTGGCCCAGCTCCCACCGCTGGCTCGCGCCAATAAATCCCGCCGGGCCGGGGGACTCGACAGCCAGTATGGGTACTGCAGTTGCGCCGAAGGAGTGTTCTGCTCGACGGCGGGGTGATAGCGGCTGGACCAGGTGCTGGGACAGCGGCGGCCGGGGCGGCCGCTATGCGGGCTGGGAGTCATTGTGGCAGGCCGGGTGAGCACGGGTGACTTCCCGGTAGTCGGCGACGGAGGCCATCAGCTTGTCGGCGCCGCTGAGCCGGTTGAGGGCCGGGCCCAGGCCGGGGAAGTAGTCCATGAACGCTTTGAGGAGCCGGCCCGGGCCGATGCTGACGACGATCTCGGCTTTGGGGTTGCCGATGGCGCGCAGCGTGGCCGCGGCGACCTTCTGCGGGCTGACGGAGAAGGCGGTGCTGGCGGTCAGGCCGGTCTCGGCGAGGGTGCGGGCGCTAACCCCGGTGTCCTTGACGGGGCCAAGAATGATGCCGGTGGCCGTTACCCCGGTGTCCCGGTAGTCCCTGTGCAGCACCCGGCTGAAGGCGGTGAGCCCGTCCTTGGCCGCGGCGTAGGCCTCGGTGTACGGGAAACTGGTATGCCCGGCCAGCGAGGAGATGTTGATGATCCGGCCGTATCGCCGTTCGAGCATGCCGGGCAGCAGGAGCCGGGCGAGCAGCAGCGGGCTGACCAGGTCGACCTGGAGCACGTTCCCGATCTCGGCCGGGGTGAGCACGTGGAAGCGGGTCTGCGGCTCGGTGGCGGCGTTGTTGACCAGCACGTCGACGGTCCCCAGTTCGACAGCGGCCACCTCGGCGATCTGGCGGGCGGCGCTCGGGTCGCCGAGGTCGACCGCCGCGACCGCAGCTTTGCTGCCGTCGGTCTCGAGTTCGGTGGCCAGGCGGGCGAGCCCGGGTTCGGAGCGGGCCACCAGCAGCAGGTTCATGTGCCGGGCGGCGAGGGCCCGGGCGATGTACTGCCCGATACCGTGCGAGGCGCCGGTGACGATCGCGTTGCGCGGTTCCATTCCGCATGCTCCCTCCGGTTGCCCTCCGACTCTGTCAGAGGATAAGATAATCTTGTTACAAGACAATCTAAACAGGAGACGGCAAATGAGCGAACCGGTTCGGGCGAGGCAGCAGACCGGGCGGGTGGGCCAGCTGCTGTTCGTGGCGCAGCAGGCGGCGCAGGCCCTGGCCATCGAGCGGCTGGAACCGCTCGGACTCTCCCCCCGGGCCTGGGGAGTGCTGAGTACGCTCACGGAATCCGGGCCGCTCACCCAGATCGAGCTGGCCACCACCATGTCGATCGACCGCACCGCGATGGTTTACCTGCTCGACGAGCTCGAAGACCAGGCACTGGTCGAACGGGTGCGCAGCCCGCAGGACCGCCGCGCGTTCCTCATCCACCTGACCCCCAGCGGCCGGCGCGCGCAACGCAAGGCGGCCACCGCGCTCGCCGGCGCAGCCGACACCCTCCTGACGCCGCTCGACGCCGCCGAGCGACAGCACCTGGTTGACCTGCTGGCGAAAATCGCGGCCCACTGGCAACAGGTCAGCGCCAGCCGGCAGAATCCCGGCACCAGCCAGACCAGGCCCACGGCCCCCAGCAGCAAGGCGCCCAGAAGCCAGCGCACGGCCGTCCGCACACCCACGCCCCAGCGTCTCGGCCACAGCAACACCAGCCGCTAACGACTGCCGGCCAGTTCTCGCGCGTCGGCGACCTCAGGCCCGCCGACATCAACGCGTTCGCAGCGCGGCCATACTCGGCAGGAGGAGCGACTGATCACCCGCCGTCGGGTGGCTGCCTTCCCGGCAGCAGCCCGTCGGGCAGGAGGCAAGCTGATCGTGCTCTAGTGCGCGGCTACGCGCCAACCGCGATCCCGGCCGACGGCGCCTACCAGGTCGGTGCGCTAGTTGCCGACGCGGTGGCCTTGCACGAGGCCCTGGGCGGTGGCGGGGACGCGGTGCTGATCGGGCACGACTGGGGGGCCGAGACCGGGTACGGGGCGGCCGCCTTTGCCCGGACCGGTGGCGGAGGCTGGTGACCCTGGCCGTGCCGCCCGCCGCCCTGGACGCGGTGCTGTTCAGCGACTATGAGCAGCTGAAGCGGCTCTTCTATACGTTCATGTTCCGTGACCCCAACGGGTTCGCCAATGCTGTGGTGGCCCGCGACGGGATGGCGTTCCTGGACAGGCTCTGGGCCGACTGGTCGCCCGGCTTCCCGGCTGGCCGCCATCTGGCCCGGGTCAAGGAGTCCCTGCGCCAGTCCGCCAACCTGGCGGCTGCGATCGGCTACTACCGCGCTGCGGGCGGCTACTACCGGGCCCTGGGTGTCCAGGACTCACCAGCGAACTCGTCCGATGGCGCCGCGCGCTACGCGGCCGAGCAGGAGGCCACCGGCCGGCAGGCGCCGCAGCCCACCCTGTACCTGCACGGAGCCGACGACGGCTGCATCCGGGTGGAACTGGCCCGCGGCACCGAGCGCCTGCTCGCCCCGTCGTCGCGCATGGTCGCGATCGAGCATGCAGGTCACTTCCTGCAGCTGGAACGGCCCGGCGAGGTCAACAACCACATTCTCGCCTGGGTCACCGGCTAGAACGGGAAGCGCATCTGCTCATCCAGGCGCTGCATCACGAACCGGGACTGTAGTACCGGTATGAGCCCGTCGGGCGTGGAGGCAGAGTTAACCGTGCTTTAGTTGCAATCTCGGGAAGACCGGAATGATGCTGCCGCTCACGACGCTTCTCCCCCGGCTCGGCTCTGCGTAGCGGCCCGCACTGCGCGCCTGCGGTCCTCGCATATCAGCAGGCGCATAACGCACAGCGACCATAGCGGTCATCCACTCAGCGCTCGTGCGGTGGTATGCCGCGGATCGCTGTGATGTGGTTATCTCATCATGGCGGTGGTGGCCGCTGACTCGGGCATGTCCCCGGGTCTGTCAGTCGCTGCGAACAGTCGCCGGTGGCCCGGGATGCCTTTCAGTTTGTGCTCGCCAAGGTCCTCGAAGGCGATGTCGGAGCCGGCCACGAGATCGACGACCGTCCTGGACACCAGGACGTCGCCAGGTGCGGCGAGGCTGCAGACCCGGTGGGCGATGTGAACCGCGATCCCGGCCACGTCGTCGCCCCGAAGCTCGATCTCCCCGATGTGAACTCCGGCCCGGACGTCCAGGCCGAGCTGGCCGAGCGCATCCCGGATGGCCAGAGCGCACTGGATGGCCCGGGCCGGGGCGTCGAAGGTTGCCAGGCTGCCGTCGCCGGTGTTCTTCACATGCAGCCCGGCGAACCGCCGGATCTGACGTTCGGTCATCTCGTCGTGTTGATCGAGTCGCTCCGTCCAGGCCCGGTCCCCGAGCAGCGCCGCCTGCGCGGTCGAACCGGCAATGTCAGTGAACAGTACGGCGGCCAGCGGCCGGTGCGACGCGGGTACCTGACGGGTCCCGGTCAAGAACTGCTCGACTTCCCCGGTAATGTCGCCAGCGCACGCCCAGGGGACGTGGTCGGCGGCGGCAGGCTCGGCGTAGCGGGCTGCGGTGGCTATAGCCGGGCTTGGTCCCCGGTGCCCGGCCCGGGGCCGGCATGCCGGGCACGCGTCGTTATGGGCCAGGCTCGGGGTCATCAACGGCACGTAGCCGGTTTGCGGCGCCTCGGGGTACACGAGCCCCTCGAAGAACGACTCGAAGACGGCCGCGGCCGCCGGGTAGTCGGGCACACGGACAATCCGGGCGAAGCCGTTGATCAGCATCAGCGCACTGCGGGCGGCCAGGACGGTGAGGATCCTGCGCCCGACGGCGGGGAGCCTGGGCCCAGCGAGGCCGGACTGCTGTCTTGGCGGGCGGGCTCGGCGGGCGACGCGGGCCAGCGTGTCGCGCTGGGCCTGGCGGTGCAGGCCGGCGAGCCGGGCCTGACCCAGAGCTTGGACGGTGCTGGGGTGCATCATGGTCTCCTCGGCGGCGTGATCAGGTCTTGCCCTCGAGAATGCGGCTAGACCGGGGTGGCGCGGATCGGGTGATCGCGTCGCGTGCGGGCTGGTAAGTACTTAGATTCCCGGCGGTCCGGCCTTAGATTGCTGACTTGTCAGCAGGCCGGGGCGTTCGGTTGATCTAGTAACGCCCGTTGCAACCCGGTTGCAATGCCAGTGCAATGATCCGGCGGAGCATAACCAGTGAGGTAACCAACGGGCACGGGGGATTCATCATGGCCGTGAGGTCAACCGCCGGTCAGTACAAGTTGCCGGGGTTCCGGTGAACGGTACGTGCATGACTCTGCATATCCCTGCCTGACATCACCTCGTCGCCGGCATCGCGGGCGCGCGAACGCATCGCACGCGGAGACGCCATGACGCCACCGTCAAGACAAGGAGCCCCTCCATGCGCAGTATCAAGCACCTCCACCAGCGTGCCCTGGCCCGCACCGCCGCGGGGCTGGGGGTCACCGCAGTAGTAGCCGCTGCCGCCGTGTCCGTGGGCCTGACCACGGCATCAGCGTCAGCGGCCAGCCCCGGCGCCCGCCCCGCCGCCTCGTTCTCGTTCAACCTCGTGCCGTCGCCCAACATCGCGGCCTGCCTGCCCAAGGCCGGCGGCCGGGTCACCATCACCCCGGGGAAGCTCAACGACATCATGAAGGTCTCGATCCATGGCATGCCCGCCAAGGCCGACTTCGACCTGTTCGTGATCCAGCAGCCGCTCGCGCCGTTCGGCGTGTCCTGGTACCAGACCGACGTCAACGCCGGCCAGTTCGGCCGCGGCAGCGCCACGGTCCAGGGCGTGTTCGACGTCGAGACCTTCTCGGTGTCGCCAGGCGGCACCACCACGTTCTCCCCGACGCACCAGTACCATCTGGGGCTTTGGTTCAACAACCCCAACACCCCGTTCAACCTCGGCTGCGAGCCAGGAGCTACCTCGCCGACCGTGACACCGTTCAACGGCGAGCAGCACGCCGGCGTCCAGGTACTCAATACCTCCCAGTTCCCGGTCGGTGCCGGGCCGCTGTCCCACGTGCACCGCTGACCAGCCGCCGCACGCGGGCTCTTGGCCCGTCGTGACGGTGTCCGGAGCTCATGGCGCGGGCCGCCGGCACGCTGCAGCGTGCCGGCGGCCCGCGCCACGTTCGCGCCCGCTCTGCCGCCGCCCCCGGGCAGCGGTGGCTTTATCCCTGGGTGGTGGTGATGGCCAGGGTGCGGAGCACGGCCTGGCCTGGGGTCTCCCGGGCGCCGACGGCGATCAGGTCGCTGCCTGCGGCGGTGGCTATCGCGTCGAGCGAGTTGTCCTTCAGCGTCCCGCCGATCGACCCCGGGTCGGGGCTGGGGACGGTGGTCCAGGCGGTGCCGTTGTACTGCTCGGTCAGGGTGAGGATGGCCCCGTTGCTCTCCTGGGTCTGGCCGACGGCCCAGGCGTCGGTCGGCGACAGTACCTGGATGCCGTTCAGCCTGCTGCCCTCAGTGCCGAGGTTGGGAACCTTGGTCATGACCCACTTGGCGCCGGCCCGGTGCAGGACGTAGGGCACCCGGAAGTTGTGTCCGCTGACGTTGTCGGCGAGTCCGGAGGCCCACACGTCGCCAGCGCTGTCGCTGCTGACGCCGGTGAGCATGTTCTGGGCGTCGCCGGCGTGGCTGAGTTCGGGGGTGCGGACCAGCGACCATGCTTTCCCGTTCCAGTGCGCGGACAGGTTGTTCGACCCCTGGGTTTCGTCGGTGCCGACGGCCCACACGTTGCCGGGGCTGATGGCGGTGATGCCCGAGGCGAACTGGTCCGACCTGACGGGGGTGGGTGAGGTGGCCGCCGTCCAGGTGGTGCCATTCCAGTGCTCGAACAGCAGCTGGATCGTCTGGGTCGCCTCATTGTTGTCCCAGCCGGCCGCCCACAAGTCGTTCGGGCCGGTGCCCGTGATGGAGGTCAGTACGTCGCTGTCACCGGGGATGCCGGTGGCTGGGTTCGGGCTGGGCACGATCGACCACCGGGTCCCGTTCCAGTGCTCGATCAGCGTCGTCCCGGCGGGAGTGGCCCCGATTCCTCCGCTGAAGCTGGTGCCGACCGCCCAGGCGCTGGCCGGGTTCAGGTCATCCACGGCATTCAGCAGGGCCTGCTGACCGGCAGGCTGGGGGACGGTCACGCGCGTCCATCTGGCGCCGTTGCGGTGCTCGGCCAGCGGCTGGTCGAGGGCCTTGGTGTTCATGAAGGTGCCGACCGCCCAGGCGTCGGCCGGTCCGGTGGCTGACACGCCGGCCAGCGTGCTGTTGGTCGGGTTCTCCGCCTTGGCCTGCGGGTTGACGGTCGCCTCGACCTTCCAGATCGAGCCGGTGGCCGCCCCGGCCTGGCCGGCCGCCGTGATCGCGCCGACGGCGACGGCGGCGGTGGCGAGCAGGGACATGAGAAAGGCGCGTAGTGAACGCATCGGATTCCTTCCAAGGACGTTGGTTCGGTGCGATCGCCGCCCCGGTCAAGGCCGCTGGCGCGACCTGTCATCACGACGGCCTGACATGGCTGTCCGGTCGGATTCGGCAGCCGCCTATCCGGGCTAGCCAGAATCCGTCCGCTGCTAGCTGGAAGCCGTCTTGGCGTGCAGGACCTGGTCGATGGCCGAGATGATTACCCGGGCTGACCCGTCGATTGCTTTCGCGACCGGGCTGGACGGGTTGCGGAGCTGGCCGGCGATCTGGGCCGCGGACAGGCCGGCGAGCAGCTGCGGGGTGTACTGCGCGCCCGCCAGAACGTAATGGTTCGCGATATCGAGGAACGGCACGGCGCCGGACTGATCGGCGCTGTTGACGTAGGGGGGCACGTCATAGGTGTCGATGAGCCTGGTGTCCAGCGGGGTCTGGGCCTGCAGCGGGTGGCCGGCGTTGTCGGTCAGCTCGGTGGTGCGCAGGGTGAGCTCCGCACTGCGGAAGCGTGCGGCCCGGAACGAGAGCGTGGCGGTGTTCGGGTATACGTCAGTGGCCGATGATCTGGTGAAGCCGAGATGGCTCCAGGTCCCGAAGTGGGATAGTGCGACGGCCAGCGGCCAGCGCTCGGCTGCGCAGAACGGGCAGGATTCCTCGCTGACGAAGACGATCGCAGGCTTGCCGCCGATGGCCAGCGGCGGCCCGGCCGCTTTGACCGCCTGCAGCGGGGTGGCCGCCTGGCCCGGGTTTGCCCCGGTCAGCACGGCGTCCGGAACGGTCGTGACCTGCCTGACGACGGTGGAGGACGCCAGCGATTCGCTGGCGGCAGGCGGGGCCGAAGTCAGCTTGACCGCGACCAGCGTCACGACGATGGCCACCACGGCAGTGACCGCCGCGATGGGCGCCAGGAGCCGTCGGCGCATCTCGGCGCGCTTGCGCGCGGCCCTTTCCGCCGCGATCCGCTCACGGGCGCTCAGTTTGGCCTGGGAACGCTTGGCCTGCGGGCTCATGGCCTGCGGCCTCGCGGCCGGCCGAGCCGGCTGCCTTGCCCGTGAGTTGTGCCGGGTGTTTCCCACCTGCGGTCCTTCCCCGTCGGTTGCCTGACGCTTGGGCCCGGCCGTGATGCCGTGTGCCTGCCTACTATCACGGATAGGACTCACGGAATGTTCATGCCACTGCTGGCTGATTAATCGGGGCATCAGCCACCGCTTTCAGGAATGCCACGATCGCATTGGCGACGGCATCGGGGGCGCGCCGGGGCAGGTGATGGCCGGCGCCTTCGACCAGCCGCAGGCGAGCGTCCGGCAGGGCGCGCGCGAGCCGGCGGGCGGTATCGAGGGGAACCAGGGCGTCCTTGGGGTCGGCGAGTAGCAGCACGGGCGCCTGGACTGACCCGATGGCCTGCTCCAGCTCGCCCAGCTCGCGCAGCAGGGCGCGCTGTTCGGCCAGGAACGTGCGCCACAGCGGGCCGTGCCCGCGGCCGACATGGCCCCAGACCTGCCAGTTGACGTGCTCGTCCGGCTGCAGCGCGCGGCCGCGCCGCCTTTCGATCCGGGCGAGCCGGGCCCGGGCGATCCACGGGGTCAGCCGCCACGCCGCCAGCGCGCACAGCGGCCCCGCGCCGGGCGCGGCCAGCAGCCTGTCCCAGCGGTTCACGCAGCCCGGGCCGACGCTGGCGAGCAGGACCACCGCCTCGACCCGGTGCGGGGCCAGGCTGGCCGCCGACAGTGCCACCCCGCCGCCGTAGGAGTGCCCCACCAGCACCGCGCGCTGGATGCCCCGCGAGTCCAGGTCATCGAGCACGGCTTGAGCGTTCGCGGCGAACCCGCCGGCGGGAAGCCGGCTGCAGCCGTATCCCGGCCGGTCAGCCGCGATCGCGTGCAGCCGGGCAGGCAGCCGTCCGGCCAGCTGCCGCCAGTCGGCGGCCGAGCCTGGCTGCCCGTGCAGCAGTACCAGCTCGTGCAGACCCGGCATGGCCGGCAGGTCAGTGGTTTCGGTGTCAGCGGCCATGATGTGTCCTCCCGGCGGCGCTGCGCTCGGCGGGTTGAACTCCGGGGCCGGCGGCGGTCCTGATGCCAGCCGGGGGGCGTTCTGATGCCGCGGGCGGCCGGATCGGCCAGGCGGCATGATGGGGAGACGGTGCCGTTCGGGCGGTGCGGTGTCGGGCCGGGCCCGTTGGCGGTGACGCAGCCAGAGGAGGACCAGCCATCCGGCGGCTGCGACCAGCCAGAAGCTGGCCAGGCGGTAAAGCAGCACCGCGGCCAGCGCCTGGCTGGCGTGCAGCCCTGTGGCCACCAGTGCCACGCTGAGGGTTCCTTCGGTGACCCCGAGGCCGCCGGGCGTGATGTTGAGGCTTTGCGCGGCGATTCCCGAGCCGTAGACCAGCAGCAGATCGTGCCAGGGCACGGCGGCGCCGGCGGCGTGAATGCTCACGGCGAGGACTGCTGCGTCGGCGAGCCAGTTGGCCAGGGCCAGGCCGGTCACCGTCATCCAGCCCGACGGGGGAAGCCGGAATGAGCCCAGCCGCTCGGCCCAGGTCCGGATGGCCGGAGCCGGGTCGGCGGCGGGCCGGCGCAGCAGCCGGGACCCGTGCCGCAGCGTCCACGCGGCGGGCCGTTCGAGCATGCCACGTAGCCGCGGCCGGCGCGTGGCCGCGGCGACTAGGAGGAGAAGGGCCACGGCGAGCACGCCGCCGGGAACAGCGACTGCCGCGGCCAGTATGTTCCCGGACGCCAGCCCGCCGCCGAGCCCGACGAGGGCCGCGGCGGCCGAGGAGACCACCCCGCCGACCAGCAGTGACCAGCCAGCCAGCGGGGCATCGGCGCCGTGCCCGCTGAAGCGGCGGAAGGTGAAGGCGGTGGCCAGCCCGGGTCCGGCCAGGGGCACCGAGACCGACACCGCGTTGGCCGCATAGGCGGTGGCCAGCATCGGCCGGACGCCGACGCTGGCGCCGCCGGCCGCGAGCAGCCGGCGCAGCATGATCGCAAAGGCGGCCATGGATGCCGCTTCGAGCACGATGGCGGCCGGGATCCAGATCCAGTGCAGATGACCCAGCACCGCGAAGGATGCGGCCAGCGCGGCCCGCCCGGCTATCCCGGCGGCTGCCAAGCCGGCCACCGTGATGGCGGCGGCGGTGCGCGCCACGCGTTTGCCGACCGAGCGCCGAGGCGCTGCCGAGGTGTCCGGCGCTGCTGCCGTGCCGACGCTGGCCGGCGCCGGCCAGAGCCAAGTCCGGCGGCTTCCGGCTGATACGGGTCTGGTGACCGTCATGTCTGCCTGTCTGAGGCCGCGCGGCCCCGTCGGCCGCGCGGCCCGCTGGAGCGCCCCCATGGCGCTGGGCTGCCGGGACGATTTACTGCGACGCTGGAGGTGACGGAGGCCCTCGGTGTAGCCGCGGCGCCTCGTGGCCGCTGGGCTCCGCCCGTTCGGGCGGAGCCCAGCGGACCGGGTCAGCTGATGGCGTCAGTAGCTGAAGCCGCCGGTCGGAGCGGCAGGGGCCGGTCCGGCTGGCGCCGAGGAGCTGGTAAGCGGGGCGAGGCCGGGGGTGGCCACGAAGAAGTCCTGGACGCCCTGGCCGGTTACCTGGCCGGCGTGATCGTCGGCGAAGGTGTATAGCGGGTGGCCGTTGTAGGTGACCTGGTGGCCGTTGACGTCGTTGAGCACGGCGAGCTTGCCGTTCAGTGCGGCTGCGGTAGGCGCGGCCGAGGTCAGCGGCGGCCACAGCTGGGCCAGCGCCCCGGTGACGAACGACTTCGCCGCAGTGTCGGGCCGGTAGTAGTACAGCGGCAGGCCTGCGCCGTTGACCAGGATGGTCTCGGTCTTGCCTGCGACGGTCGCCGAGGCGGTGCGCACGGTCGCCGCCGTGGCGCTAGCGCTGGCGACGGGCGCGCTGTGTGCAGGTGACGTGCCCGCCGAGGCGGCGGTGATGCCGCCGACGGCGGCCACGGCGGCCAGGCCGATACCGGCGATGATGATTCTTGGGTGTCGCATGGTTAGCTCCCGTTCGTATTCGCGATCTACTATCTACTAACACGAATAGTAGAGATGCATGGTTCACGTGGCAGGGTGAATATTCTGGCCGTGAGGCGACGGGCGGCTATCCGGCCGCCGAGGGCGGCCGCGCGTTCGGCGTGGCCGCAGCCTGCGGCTGGATCAGGTGCGCTGGCCGGGCGCGCCGGGGCTGGTGACTGCGCGGCCCTGCATCCCGCTGGGCCGGCAGCGGGCTGGTCTGTCCTGCACCCAGGCCGGGGCGGGCGTGCAGCGGGATCTCCCTCAGGATCAGCGCGAGCACGAATGCCGCGGCCAGCAGCGGAATCAGGGAGGTAGTCAATGCGGGGCGGGCCTAGTAGCTGCCTCGTTCCTGCGGGCTGACCTGCGTCTGTGAGGATCGCCTGCGCGCCGATGATCAGGCCTCCCGCGTCCGCGCCTCGCACGGCGCAGAACGTGATCAGCTGATCCATCGACTGCGCCAGGTCAGATGCCGCCAGGAAGATCACGATGGCGAACTGGAACACCCGGTGCGGCCGAACAAGTCGCCGGTCCTCCCGTAGATCGTCGTGACGACGGCCACGGCCTGCAGGCAGGCCGTGACCGCCGAGCCGATATGGTTCAGGCCGTGCAGGTCACCGGTGATGGTCGGCAGTGCCGTGGCGACGATCGTCTGGTCCAGCGCGGCGAGCAGCATGCCCAGCTTCAGGGCCGAGAAGATCAGCTGCACCTGACGGCGCCCAAGGCCGGCCGCCTGAGCACCGGCGGCCGCGGGAGCAGGCCGCCCGGCGGGCCGCCGCACGGATCGGGACATGACCGAATCCCTGCGGGGGGATGACGGGGCCCTGCTGCGGATGCCCGCCGGCCCATGGTCATGGCTGGTGGCTTGCCGCGGGGGCGGGCGGTTTCCCGGGCGGGAGGGACGCCGGGCTGCGGGCGGGCAGGGGGGCGGGGCTGGGAACCCGGGCGAGGGCGCGGACCTGGTCACCGGAGATGGTTTCCTGCTCCATCAGGGCGGCAGTGAGCTGGGCGAGGGCCTCCTGGTGGCGGGTGAGCAGGTCCCGGGCGCGGGCCTCGGCCTTGGTCAGCAGGGCGGCGACCTCCTCGTCGACGAGCCACTGGGTGTGCTCGGAGTACCCGCGGGGCGCGACCGCCCCGAGGTAGGACTGGCCGGAAGAAGGCCCGGTGTAGCTGACCGGTCCGATCTTGTCGCTGAGGCCGAACTCGCGGACCATCTGGGTGGCCAGGGCGGTGGCGGAGGCCAGGTCGTCGGCGGCGCCGGTGGAGGCCTCGCCGCAGACCAGGCGTTCGGCGGCCCGCCCGCCGAGGCGGACGGCGAGGGTGTCGGCGAGGTAGCCTTCCCCGTACAGTCGGCGGTCGTCGGCGGGGAGCATCTCGGTCAGCCCAAGGGCCTGACCGGCACCCAGGACGGTGACCCGGCTGACCGGGTCAGCGTGCGGGGACAAGGCGGCAACCAGGGCGTGCCCGGCCTCGTGCACGGCCACGGTGGCCAGTTCGCCGGGGGCCAGCGGGCTGGTGTGCCGAGTGCCGAGCAGCACCCGGTCGCGGGCGTCGGCGAAGTCGGCGGCGGTCAGCGTGGTACGGCCGGCCCGGACCGCGGTCAGCGCGGCCTCGTTGACCAGGTTGGCCAGGTCCGCGCCGGAGAACCCCGGGGTGGCCGCGGCGGCCTGGCCGAGGTCGACGTCAGAGCTGAGGGTCTTACCCCGGGCGTGCGAGGCCAGGATGGCCTGCCGCTCGGACCGGTCAGGCAGAGGGACGATGACCTCGCGGTCGAACCGGCCAGGCCGGCGCAACGCCGGGTCCAGAGCGTCCGGCCGGTTGGTTGCGGCCAGCACCACCACCCCGCCAGACTCGTCGAATCCGTCCATCTCGGTGAGCAGCTGGTTGAGGGTCTGCTCCCGTTCGTCGCTGCCGCCGAAGCCGCCGTGGTCGCTGCGCGCACCCAGGGCATCGATCTCGTCGATGAACACGATCGCCGGCCCGCGGGCGCGGGCCTGCTCGAACAGATCCCGGACCCGGGCCGCCCCCACGCCGACGAACATCTCCACGAAGCCCGGGCCCGATACCGAGAAGAACGGGACGTGCGCCTCGCCGGCCACCGCCCGGGCGAGCAGGGTCTTGCCGGTGCCGGGCGGCCCGGCCATGAGCACGCCACGCGGCCCGCGCGCCCCGGCGAGGCGGTAGCGGCTGGGGTCGCGCAGGTAGTCGACCACCTCGCTGACCTCGGTCTTGACCGCCGGGTAGCCGGCCACGTCGGCGAACCGGGTGGCCGGCCGCTCGGCGTCGATGACCCGCGCCTTGGCCCTGGTCAGGCCGCTCGCCCTGCCCAGCCCGCCGAGCCCCGCGGGGCCCGCGGCCGACCGGCGGGCGTGCCGGACGACGTAGTAGATCAGGCCGCCGATGAGCAGCAGGGGCAGCAGGCCGATCAGCGCCGACACCGGCGAGGAGGACACGCCGGAAGTGGCGGTGGCGGTGACCTGAACGTGATGGGCGACCAGGTCACCGGCCAGGCCGTTGCCGCCGAGCGCGACCGGGACGTTGGTGGTGAACGGCTGCCCGCCGGCCAGGCTGCCGGTCACCTGACCCGCCGGGCCGATGGTCACCGCGCGGACCATCCCGGCGCCGACATCGGTCACGAACCGGGTGTAGCTCAGCGCCGTAGCCGGGGGCGCGCCTCGCGGCAGCGCCAGCAGCGTCAGGACGCCGGCTATACCGGCCGCCGGGATCAGCCACCGCCGCCACGGGGCTACATTCGCGTGGCCAGGCGGGCCAGGCTGGGACATCCGCATCGTCGTGCTCCTTCCAGGTGCCCGGCAACAGCCCGGGCTGGGGTCTCGCGGGTCTGGTGACGGCCCCTGCCGAGCCGGGCGGCCCGGCCGGGGACCGTCAGTGGGATTGGCTGTACTCGGGCACGCGCCGCGCCGCAGGCTGGGGCGCCTCAGCCACGCTCGCTGCGCGGGTCCGCGCCAGCCAGGCGGCGAGCACGGCGCCCGCGGCGAGCAGGATGATCAGGGTCTCCACGCTGAGCGCGGTGATGCCCAGCGGGCAGCGCCAGTTACCGACATCGCCGTGATCGCCCAGAAATCCTCCCGGCAGGGCGCGGGTCAGCACGTAGCCGCCCATCGCGGCGACGGACACCGCGCCGGCGGCGGCCCACGCCAGCCAGTGCGACCGGGCAATCATCACCCCGCCGGTCAGCACGGCGGCGGCGATGATCCCGAAGTACCCGAAGCCGACCAGCGGCGTCGCGCCCAGCGTGCCCGGCAGGTCGACCACGTGGATGACCGCCAGCGCGGCCAGCGCCAGCGCGCCCACCGCGCGCGCGACCACGTCCGCGCCCTGTGCCGGCCGCGGCTGCGGCTGGGCAATACGAGCAAACATTTGGCGTCCTCCTGATGTAGGGATCAATCCCCGCGAGCCTTAGCGCCGCGACGGGGTGGTGGTGTCGCTCTCAATTACTAACACGTATAGTAGATATGCCGCGTTCAGCGGGTACGGGCCGACCGGGTGCGACCTGCATCACACGTCCCCGAGCGCGGTCGGGAGCCCGCGGCACCGGGGATCACGCTGCGAACTAGAGCCTGACTGCGTAATTCATCGCGATATTCACCGGCCCGGATTCGGTCGCTGGTAACCCCCGAGACCGGCCCTGGCGTGCACGCCGGCCGGCCAGATGGTACCGGATAGGCCGCGTAGCCCGCTGCTGCGGCGTCCGGCGCTGGAGGATCCGGGCTTAAGAGGCGATGCAGCAGCGCATCTGGCCGAAGTCGCCGGGCTGCGGTCGCATACAGCGGCCGCACGTACGGAGGATGGATGGCACCCAGCCGCTCAGATGTCCGGTTTGAGGCAAAACGAGCAGGTCATCCCGATGCGGCGGCCGAGTGCCGGGATCCACTGGCTGGTCACCCATCTGGAGTCGATGACCCAGTTGCTGACGATCATGATGCCCGGCGCGTCGTCCGTCCGCGTGTCACCTAGATGCAGCTCGAGCCGGCAGGCCAGTTCGTGCTCGGTGTCCTTGACCCGCAGGCGGCCGACGGCCCGCCATCCCGCCGGGACCCAGGTCAGCAGCTCGGACCGGAAGCTGATCTCCGGGAAAGCCCCGGCGTCCAGGAAGGCGGGACTCGCCAGCAGCCGGTTCAGCACCGGTGACCCGGTGCTGACCGCGCTCGCCCACGCGGTCAGCCGTGCTGTCGAGTCCTCGACCGGCTCGGCAATCAGTACCTCACCGGTCAGGGGCAGGCTTCCATGCACAGCCCGGCCGGCGACCTGCGCAACAAACGAGGCATGCGAATGCGCCGGATCGACCCGCCAGCTGCCGGCGGCAGGCCGCGGCTGCCCGCCGGGCCCGAGCTGAATACCGGGCGCTGTCGTGATGGTCACAGGCATCTCCTTCGTTTGCCGGACTCAGCCAGCCTGGGGTCCAAGGCCAGGTGTCCTGCCCGGAGCCGGGCAGGACATCTGCGGGGCCGATCTACTAATAGACACGGGTAGTAGACATTCCTTGTTCATCACGTCGAGGTACCGGCCGGCTCCGGGCGGGAGTCGGCGGCCGGGAAGGCCAGCACCGCTGGCTCGGGCAAATCACGCCGCGATCGCCGGGCTCCGCGCCGGCCACGCGGCCTCGGCTTCCCATCGGGTGGAGGCCGGACTGCGGACGAACGGCGAGATCTCCTCCGCGATGGCGCGCCATCCGACGACGGCGGACAGCTCGCTGGATGCCGCGAACAGGCCCAGGTTGATGTGCTGGAGGACCGCCGTGCGGGCAGGCGGCGCTGTGCTAGCCGGCGAAGGGGGTGCCTCGCCAGTGCTCGGCCTGGATGGCCAGTCTTTGCAGGGTGTGTTCGGGTGGTTCGCCGGTTGCCTGGTGCAGCTCGTGCAGCAGCAGCTGCGCGGCCACGTGCAGGCCGGCCATGAAGTTGCCCAGGCCGTCCGCGTCGTGCGGGGCGAGGGCTTCTACCGCCCAGCCTTCCAGCTGGGGTGAGTCGAGGCCCGCGGTGAGCAGCCCGATCGCCAGCTGCACGGCGGCGGCGGCGGCCTCGCCGGCCACGGCGTCCGCGGGGGCGGCCTCGCCGGGGACGGCCTCCGCGGGGGCGGCCTCGCCGGGGACGGCCTCGCCGGGGGCGGCGGGCGCGGCCGGCCAGGCCGCGGCCGCGGCCTGGTCCCGGGTCGTGCCTGTCCGCGGCGCGGTCCGGCTCGGCCCGCCGCGGTTGCGGCGGCGCGGCCGCCAGCGGCGGGGCCGCCACCGGCCGCTCCGCCGGCGGCGGGTGGGGTTGCTCGTGCCGTCCGGGGGTGTTGCCGGCCGGGCGGGCCTGCCGTGCTGGCTATCGGTGCACATACCTGGCAACACGGCGCCGGCCGGAAGATTGTTCACTCGCCGGCTCCGGTATGGCGGGCCGGGCCCGGCGGCCTAGCCGGGCGGCTAGGCCGCCGGGATCCGGCCCAGGGCCAGCGCCAGCACGGCCGGGGCCAGCGCCAGGACCACCGGGGCCAGCGCGACCGCGGCGGCGGTGCCGGCCAGCAGCTGCCGGCGGCCGCGGCCCAGCGGCTCGGCCGGGCCCAGCATCCGGCGGATCCGCTGCACCGAGTCGGTGGCCGCCGCGGCCAGCACCGGACCGGGACTGGCCGCGGTGGCCAGCGCGACCAGCGCGGTGGCCAGCGACCGCGGGTCACACCCGCGCAGCGCCGCGTCGTCGGCGTGCAGCTCCACCAGCCGCGCCACCTGCACGTCGGCGTCCCGCAGCAACGGCACGAACGGCAGCACCAGCCGGCCGATCCGCGCCACCGCCAGCAGCCGGTGATGCCGGCCCGGCCAGGTGCGCCCGCTCGTGCGCCAGCACCGCCGCCAGCTGACCCGAATCCAGCGCCCGCACCGCGCCCGACGTCACGATCACCGTCGGCCGCCGCCCCGCCACGCAGTACGCCTGCGGCCGCGGATGCTCCACCACCACCGCCCCCAGCCCCGGGTCCAGGCGCCCGGCCAGCCGGGCGGTCTGCGCGTGCCGCAGCGCCTGCCGCCCGGCACCGCGCAGGTGACCCGCCCCGGTCACCGCGGTCCGGGCTACGACCGCGCCGGCCACGATCAGGCCCAGCCCCGCCACCGCAGCGCCGCCGGGCGCGCCGTACGTGTCCCGCAGCCGGTGCACGCACGCCCCGATCAGCTGACTCAGCCCGCCGCCCAGGACACTGCCGTGCACCGCCAGCGTCAGCCCGGCCAGCCCGGCCGCCGCGACCACCGACCACGCCGCGGCCAGCCAGGTGACAATCCCCAGCAGCGGCGCCCGCGCCATCCACCCGGCCCGGCCCAGCAGCCGCGAACCCAGCACGCCCACGCACGCCGCGTACCCGGCCAGCACCGCCGCGATCGTCACCGCGGCTCGCCCGGCCCGGTCTCACCCAGCGCCTGATCCAGCGCCTCGCGCAGCACCGCCGCATCACCCGGGCTCATCTGCAACGCGAAATGCGCCAGCGCCGTCGGCCGGTCCGCGCTAGTACCCAGCGCGTCATTCATCAGCGCCGCCGTATACCCCGACCGCGAGCCGGTCGGCTCATACCGCCACGCCCGGCCGTCCCGCTCCCGCCGCAGCCACCCCTTCCGGTACAAGTTCTCCATCACCGTCATCACCGTCGTATAAGCCAGCCCCCGGTCCGCGCGCAGATCCTCGACCATCTCACGCACCAGCACCGGCCGGCCCCGCTCCCACAACCGGTCCATGATCACCGCTTCCAGCTCACCGAACCGTCGCATCTCTTACTCCCGCGCACGGTCATGCCGACGGCGTCCTCGCCGCTATCTACTATCACGGATAGAGTAAGGCAGCGGTTCAGCCGACGTGCCGATTCTCCGGCCGAGCAGTTCCGCCATGCTGTCGTCAGGCTGGGCGACCAGGCCACGGCCCGTAATAGCTGAAACGGTCGCCTGGCTGGCAGCAGTCCCGATGGGTCCCGGGAGCGTCCGGTGCGGCCGCCCGGTGGATGTGCTGACTTTCAGAACCGGCACGACGCGGTGAACGGAACATAACTACTATCCGTGTTAGTAGTTATGTCTGCTATCACTCGTCCTCCCCGCGGAGAGCTGCCCGGCGACGCTGATGCCGCGATCCGCCAGCTCTACGCCCATCACGCCGGGGCCCTGCGCGTCTACGTCGAGCGGTTCTGTCCCGACCGGGGCAGCGCGGACGACATCGTGCAGGAAACCTTCATCCGGGCCTGGCGTCACCTGCCGCAGCTGAGCGCCGATGACCGGCCGGTCCGGCCCTGGCTGTTCCATGTCGCGCGCAACCTGCTGACCGACGCCGACCGGACCGCAAGGGCACGGCCGATGACCGTGCACGCGGAGCGGCCCGAAGATGCCCGAGACGATTCGGGACTGGACCAGGTCCTGGACCGGGAACTCGTCTCCGCCGCCCTCCAGCACCTGTCGCCGGCGCACCGCACCATGCTGATCGAGACCTTCTACCACGGCGGAACCCTGGCGACGATCGCCCGCCAGCTCGGGATACCGCACGGCACGGCCAGATCACGGCTGCACTACGCGCTGCACGCACTACGCCAGCAGTTGCAAGAGCGCGACGCGATCGCGTGCTGACGGGCAGCAGCCAGGCCGGCGACGTCGCTGCCGCCGCCGGCGAGGGCGCGAGATGACCACCACCGCGTCGGACATCCGGCCCGGCCGGCGCCTGATCGCCGTCATGCTGCTCGCAGCGGCCGTACTGAACCTGGCCCGGTGCTGCCTCGCCGTGATGCCGGCCGGCATCCGGCGCAGGCCGCGGCGTTAGTCGCGGCGGGCTTGCCGCGGCCGCGCTGAGCGTGCAGACCGCGCGCGGGTGCCGGGCGGCCCGACGCTGGGCCGGGCGGACCGCGTTGCTGATCGGCGCCATGTCCGCACCGCAGGCCGCCGCGTCCGGCTTCCACGCCCCCGAATGCGATCCCCGACACGGTTGACGTGGCAGAGCCAGACGGCGGGGAGCGTAAGGCATCAGCCGAAGCCAGATTGTCAAGGATCCGTTAGGGCCGTCGATCGCGTAACCAGTTTCACCGTCAGCGTGAGCGCGTGCTGCTGACCACGCTTGTTCCGGTGATCTGCGGTGCTCGAGTCTGCGATGAGTTACGGTCCTAGGCATGCCGGGGCAAAGGCGCCGCCGTCATGGGAGGTTGGCATGTCTATCAATGCTGGTGACACCGCCTGGATGCTGACCTCGACGGCGCTGGTGTTCTTCATGATGCCGGGGCTGGCATTGTTCTACGGGGGGCTGGTCGGCGCGAAGAACGTGATCGCGACGATGGTCCAGTCCTTCGTGGCGATCGGCGTGATCAGCTTGCTCTGGGTGATCGTGGGGTACTCGCTGGCGTTCGGCGCCAATCACGGCGGGGTGATCGGCAGCCTGCAGTACGTGCTGCTGCGCGGGGTTAACGGCGCCCCGAACCGCTATGCCCCCACGATCCCGTCGCTGGTGTATATGGCGTTCCAGATGATGTTCGCTGTCATCACCCCGGCGCTCATAGCGGGGGCGTTTTGTGAGCGGATGCGTTTCCGCGGCTATCTGGTCTTCATCGGCCTGTGGTCGCTGCTGGTTTACAGCCCGTTCGCGCACAGTGAGTGGGGCGGCGGGTTTCTCGGCACGGGCGGCCTGCACGCGATCGACTTCGCCGGGGGCTCGGTCGTCCATGAACTGGCAGGGGCCGCGGCGCTCGCCACCGCTATCTATCTGAGGCGAAATCACGAGCTCGATCGCCCGCACAGTGTCCCGCTCGTCTTGCTCGGTGCCGGGATCTTGTGGTTCGGCTGGTTTGGCTTCAACGCGGGCAGCGCGTTGTCGGCTGGGCAGGTCGCCGGTTATGCGCTGGTGAACACCCAGCTGGGGGCGTGCACCGCGATGCTGGCCTGGATGGGCATCGAGTGGTGGCGCCGCCGCAAGCCATCGGGCGTGGGCATCGCCACCGGCGCCGTCGCCGGGCTGGCGGCGATCACCCCGGCGTCGGGTTACGTGCAGCCGTGGGCGGCGATCATCATCGGAGCCGCGGCCGGGCTGATCTGCTACGGCGCCGTCCATCTCAAGGACATATTCCACTACGACGACTCCCTCGACGTAGTCGGCGTGCACATGGTCGGCGGCGCGATCGGGGTCCTGCTTACCGGCGTCTTCGCCAGCCTCGCCGTGAATTCCGCCGGCGAGGCCGGCGGCTGGACGCAGCTCGGCCGCCAGGCAGTGCTGGCCGTCGTCGGCATCGCCTACCCGTTCGTCATGACCTGGATCATCCTCTGGGTCATCGACCGCACCGTTGGACTGCGAGTCAGTCCCGGGGACGAGGAAGCCGGTCTCGATCTCAGCGAGCACGCCGAGGCCGCCTACCAGCCCGCAGGAGCGGCAGCCGGCGTGACAAGCGATCACATGGCGGCCGCTTCTGGCGCGGCGCAAGCAACCGAAGCGGAGTAAGCAAGCCGCACCGAGCCGGTTGCGGCGCCGCAGGGACACGGTCGTGCGAACCGCGCCCTCGTGCCCAACCCGGTTTCCGCCCTGCGGCAGCTTGCTGGAGAACACTATCTCGTCACCAAGGAGGGTCCCTTAGCGCCGAGATCCAGCAGGTTCACCTCCGTGGTGACGGCGACCACGGCGGCTCCGGGCCTGCCGTTTCGCGGGGTGATGTTCGTTTCGGGTTATGACGCTTGGCGCTGTCGCGCCTCGTGCTGAGACTGACGAGCCTCATGCGCTGCGCGGGCAGGGTGTGGGCTGCGCGAGGTACCCGGCCGCCTTGCGGTCGTTTTACCTCTGGTCGCGTCCCAGGCTGCCGAGGCACGCTATCAGGGAACGCTGTGGCGAAGGCCTGGAACGGGCCTCTGGAAGCAGGGAGGGCGGCCATGAGAGTGCCGGAACGATGTGCGGTTGGGCAGGGGAGGTTCGGCGCGGCAGGCCGGCGGCTGGCGATCGGATTGCCAGCGGCGTTGCTCGTGGTAGGCCTGTCGGCCGGGGCGGCCTCGGCGGGGACGGCCGGCCCGGCCCGGCCGGCCGCGGCCCGGTGTTGCACGGTGACGGTCAACGGGCCCGCGGTGATGATGAAGGTGACCAGGGCGGGCATGTCCGCGAAGCAGACCTTCCGCGGTGTCGTGGGCCAGCGGATCAGCACGGTGGTCACGAACCTGGTCACCAGCGACAACCCCGGCTGTGCCACATTGACGCTGCTGAATCCCAGCGGCGGGGTCGCCGATACCAGCGGGCAGGTGTGCGACGCCACCAGCATCGGCCTGGCCAACGCCCCGGACGTGCTGACCGTCCCGGGCACCTACACGGTCCGGCTCGAACTCGACCAGACGGCCACCGGCAGCGCCAAGCTGTGGGTGTCGGCGCCGGTGACGGCGGGCACGGTACGCGTGAACGGGCCGGCCGTGCCGATGAACGTGACCCGGGTCGGCCAGGGGGTGCGGCGGACGTTCACCGGCAAGGCCGGGCAGCGGATCAGCACGGTGGTCACGAACCTGGTCACCAGCGACAATCCCGGCTGTGCCACATTGACGCTGCTGAATCCCAGCGGCGGGGTCGCCGATACCAGCGGGCAGGTGTGCGACGCCACCAGCATCGGCCTGGCCAACGCCCCGGACGTGCTGACCGTCCCGGGCACCTACACGGTCCGGCTCGAACTCGACCAGACGGCCACCGGCAGCGCCAAGCTGTGGGTGTCGGCGCCGGTGACGGCGGGCACGGTACGCGTGAACGGGCCGGCCGTGCCGATGAACGTGACCCGGGTCGGCCAGGGGGTGCGGCGGACGTTCACCGGCAAGGCCGGGCAGCGGATCAGCACGGTGGTCACGAACCTGGTCACCAGCGACAATCCCGGCTGCGCGACATTGACGCTGCTGAATCCCAGCGGCGGGGTCGCCGATACCAGCGGGCAGGTGTGCGACGCCACCAGGATCGGCATCGGCCCGGACCGGCTGCATGTCTCGGGCACCTACACGGTCCGGCTGGAACTCGACCAGACGGCCACCGGCAGAGGGAGTCTCAAGGTGTCCACCTGAGGCGTCACTACCGACGGCAATGGCGGTGCTCGGCCAGGCCACCAATGACGTGTCCGCTCGTAAGCGGGGCTGCGATCCTGTGATTGGTCCTGTTCCTGGCTCGCGCACGGCGAGCCGCCGTTTAGCGCGGCCAGTCGTTTGCGGGCGCTTATCGGCCGCGGCGACGTCAGCTGCAGGCGCGCCCTCGATGCGCGGTCACGATGGGGCAGCCGCTTAGCGGACTGCTCGTGAATGGCGGTCGGGGTGGCTTGACTGAGCCGTCGCCGGCGGCTGGCGACCTGGCGGCTGGATGCGGTAGGCGATCAGGACCGTCCAGGTCATCAGGGCGAGCACCGTGATCGCTTCGATGATGATCGACTCGACGACGTAGGACGCGCTGATCGACTCCCGGAAGCCGAACAGGCCCACGGTGAGGCTGATGACCAGAGCGCCGAGCGTGGAGGCGGTATAGCCGGCCGCGAGCAGCCCGGCCAGCGGCCGTGACACCGCCAGCAGCACGGCGGCGAGGACGAAGGCGGCTATGGCGTCGACCAGGAACAGCGGCCCGTCGGTCGGGATCTGCCGGTATCCCTCCTGCCACAGATGCAGGTGGATGTACCCGATCCAGGCCAGCAGCGCGGCACAGCCCACGCGCAGCAGCAGCGTGACGGCGGTGCGGCCGGGGCCAAGGCCAGGGCCTGGGCTGCGCAGCGACGCGAGCCGGCGCAACGGCAGTGCGGTGAGTTCGGTCATGTCAGATCCTTTCGCAGCGCCGCATACTCTCCGCGAGGGGTATGCGGCGCCGGGTCGGTGGTGCGGGCGTTTCGGATGCGCGGGCTAACTTCAGCGGACGGCGTAGGCAGCCACCGCCCGCAACAGCACCGGGCGGGCGCGGCCCCACTCGGCGGACGGCGCGGCCGCGACCACGACGCTGGCGCTGGTTCGTCCCTGCACCAGGCAGGCGAGTTCCTCGAAGTGGTGCGCGTCGATCTTGGTGACGTACCGGTCGATGACGCATGACCCGGTACCGCCGCGGAACCTGATGCCTTCAGCGGCGGCAACCTCCTGAGCCGACGCCGCGTCGTCAGATCGCAGCAGCCGCAGCCGGAAGGCGGCCCAGTGCTGCAGGGGCTCGGGGCCTTCGCGGGGCGTGGCGTTCAAGTAGAGCTGGAACGCGCCGGCCGGGCTGACCCGCGCGACGGACACCGCGACCTTGTCACCGCGGATCGGCCGCAGCGACGGCGGATAGGACAGCACAGCGGTGCCGTTCGGCAGTGTCATGTGCGGCCACCCGGCCGGCGCCGCAGCGGCTGTCAGCCTGGGGAACGCCGGCCCCGGCGAGCGTCCGGGCAGCGCGAACGCAACGATCACGACGGCGATGGCAACGGCGGCCGCAGCCGCGATCACGATCAGAGACCGCGCGCCGCCCAGCGCTGTCCGCGCGCTCACCTGGCACGTCCGTCACTGCGCCGGGCGGCCAGCCCCGCCCGCAGGCGGGACTGTGCCGCTGCTCGACCGCGTGGCGGCCGGCGGCTAGATGTTGCCGTCGCCATCGCTCGGCCCGCCGTTGTTGTCGGCATCCTGATCGCCGCCGTTGCCCTGCGGGATCGGATTGACGGTCTGGGCAGGTGGGGCGGGCGGCGGCGCGGCAGGCGTACTGGCCGCCGGGGGTATCGCCGGAGCCTGGTGATGATGGTGCGTGCTGGCAGGGTGATGATGGTGCGTCCTGGCAGGCGTGCTGGACTCGTGCGTCAGCGGCGCCGGCTGATGGTGCACCGCCGCGGGCGGCTTCGCCGCCTGCGAGTGCGCTGCCACCGCGGTGCCGCAGCCTGCGGCCACGGCCGCGAGCAGCGCGAACCCGGCCGCCGATCGGATGAGCGTGAATGACATGGCTTGTCCTTGTGGTGTGCGATGTATTGGACCGGCGGTCGCCGTGACTACACCTTTGACACGGCCCGCGCCGAGCCTGCGTTCAGCACGGCAGCTGCACGTTTGCTGCATTTTTGCTAAGGATCCGGTGACAGCGCCCGACGTAGCGCTTACCCGCTCCGGCCGGCCGGCCGACGGAGCGGGCTTGGTCAGCGGGGTTGCCACGCCGGGTGATGGTCACGGCCGGAGGACTGCCGGACGCGACCGAGGCCATGCCGATGAAGACCTGCACAGAGGTCTCCCACTTCACCCGCCGCCCCTGGGGGCGGCCGCCAGCCCCGCACTCGCGGACTGCGGGGCTGGCACCTGGCAGACGGTCAGGGCAAGGGCAGGCCGAGGATCTGCAGGAGGTCGCGGAAGTCGGTGATTGTGTAGTCGGGTACGCAATCCCGGTAAGTCTTCGCTCCCTGATCAGAATCGAACATCACGGTCGTCAGGCCGGCCTCGCGCGCTCCGTAGATGTCACGGTACATGTCGTTGCCGACGTACATGGTGTTCCCGGCCGTCGCTGCCATCCCGTCAAGCGCGAACTGGAAGAGCCGGCGGTCGGGCTTGCGGTACCCGCGGTCGCCGGAAACGATGATCGGGTCGAAGTATCCGAGCAGGCCGACCTTGTGCAGCTCAGCGCGCGCATACGCGCTCTGCGCGTCGGTGACGATCGCGAGCCGGTAGCGCTCGCGCAGGATGTCGAGCACCTCACAGACGTACGGGTATAGGCCGAGCTGCCGACGCGAGATGCCGCGGCAGATCTCGGCCAGGAACAACGGCATCTGCCGGAGCTTTCCGGCTGGCAGGGCGCGGGTGAAATCCGTGCCATGATCTTCGATGACGCTGCGCCAGATACCGGTGGCGTCGAATTCGGGGTACTTCTCCGGGCTGGCCCGCAACTGTTCCTTCATGATCTGGAAATAGAGATCACGGAGCTCGTGCCGGTGCAGATCGATGCCCTGGTAGGTGAGAAAGTGCGCCGCGGCCCGGAAGATCCGCTCCTCGTCATCATCAGCCAGGATCTTGACCAGGGTGCCGTTCACATCGAAGGCGACCGCTTGGATGTCCACGCTCTTGCGTCCGTACCCTTCGCTCGGCAGGGTGTCGGCAACGAGTGTAGGCCGCGACTGCGGTGCCGCTGACGGCGCGGGCCAGCCAGGATGCGCAGGCCGTATCCAGGCTGGCGCCGACGCTGGCCAGCAGGCTGACGCCGGCGACCTCAAGAGCCGGAATCTGGGGCGTTCAGGTGGCTTGCAGCAGCCTCTTCGCCTGCGTGACGAGCCTCCTGCCGTAATCCTGGCCGATGTAGCCGTTGCGCGCGATCCGCAGCAGGTTCAGCGCCATGTAGTACGGCGCGCGCCCGCTGATCGACTCGAACACCTGCTCACGGTCGGGGAAATGACCGCTGTACTCCCGGAGGAAGTGCCCGATGAACGGCTCCGCCCGGTGCCGGTCGCCGCAGTCACGCATGAACGCATGCTGGAGTTCGCCGGCGACCCGCCCGACGTCGAACAGCCGGTCCCCGCGCTTCATCCGCTCCAGGTCGATCGCCGCGACGTCCATTCCCTGGCCGAACAGAAAGTTCGCCGGGGTCGCGTCACCATGCAGCCAGACCTGCCGGTCCTG
Organism: uncultured Actinomycetes bacterium; assembly: GCA_963762615.1. GTDB lineage: Bacteria > Actinomycetota > Actinomycetes > Streptosporangiales > Streptosporangiaceae > PALSA-505. The sequence continues at coordinate 114,063 of CAVXLG010000013.1, forward strand.
CCACATCTGCGGCCGCTCCCGCCAGCGGTCGCGCAGCCCGGACAGCTCCCCGGCGTCCCGCCGTCCGACGCGATGGGTCTTCCTGAGGCTGCCGATGATCGTGTCGAAGTACCGGCACTCGGGACCGAAGTCCACCGTTGCCCCGTTGGCCGTCCGGTCGTGCAGGGTGGCGAGGAAGTACGCCAGCGCCTTCAGCCGCCGGTAGAGATGCGCGTCATCCCGGTGCTGCGTTGCTCGCGCGATCGCGTGGCTGAATTCCTCGCCGGAATAGTATTCGACGGCCAGCACCCCGTTGATGTCGCGGCTGAATCCCAGCGGGCGGATCACGTGGTGCGGCGATCCGACCAGGTTGTACCGGCGCAGCGTCTCGAGCCCCTCGTACTCCTGGCGTGCCATCCAGGCCGCCTTGTCCAGATCCGTTCCGAACCTTGTGCCGTAGAACTTGCAGATGAGCTTGACGTCGCTGAACTTTTCCTCGTACGCGTAGACCTCATTGCTGCCAGACTGCCGGAACACCCGGAACGCCAGTTGCGGCTCGCGCACCTCCAGGCGATCGCGCATGATCTTGCTGAGGAAGCTGTGGAGCGGGTCTTCACCCGCGACATAACCGATATATTTCCCGTTCATCGGAGCCTTCCTAGCGCCGGGCCGCGGAGCGACAGCATCAAATAGCGCGCTGTACCAGCCCCGTGTGCACGGGGCGTCCCCGTCACATGCCATTCACCGCGCCTTTACCCGGATAGAGACCTTTTGTCCGCTCCTGATACATGACTGGGCCCGGCGACAGTGCGCCGGGAAGGCGGGATGCAGCGCTTCCGCGTGGACCGGGAGGTTCGTCTACACCCACCTGGGCTGGACACTGACCAGCGGACCTGCCTACCAGCCCCGACCACCAGAAAGCTTGCGCGTGGGCTGGCTCAAGGGAGTTGCAGGGTCACGCCGGTCAGCGCAGCGCAATATCTGAGCAGTCGGTCCTGGATCTCGAGATCGCGGGCGGCGGGGTGTGCCGTGCGGGGCTTCTGGTGATAGAAATAACCGCCCGTCACCCTGGCGTCCGGATCCGGGCTGACTGCCAGCCATGCCTGGGTCACCGGGGCGAGTGACATGTCATCAGGTGCGCCGGGGCCGCCCATTCTGGTAGGTACCCAGCCAGGCTCAACCGCGTTCGATAGGACTCCCGTCCACAGCCGCGCGACGGCGAAGGCGAGCACGACGTCGAACAGCTTGCTGTCGGAGTACGCCTGCGAGCCGTTCCAGCGACGGTCTTCCCACTGCGGATCGGTCAGGCCGGGATCCCCGCCGCGGTGCATGCCCGAGCTGAGGTAGACCAGCCGGCCAGGCCGCGCGATCAGGGCGGTGAGCACGTACGGGGCGAGCACGTTGATCGCGAAGACGTGCTCAAGGCCGTCATCGGTGCGGATGCGCCGCGGCTCCCGGTAACCGACCCCGGCGTTGTGAATGACCGCGTCGTACGGACCGCCCGCGTCAGCCTGCTCGGCGACCTGCCGCATGCCCGCGATGCTGGCCAGGTCGCCGACGACGACGGCCGTGGCCGTGGGCAGGGCCGCACGTGCATCCTCGGCCCTGGATGCACTGCGGGCATGCAGCGTGACCGAGTGTCCGTCGTCGGCCAGCAGCCTGGCCGCCATCAGTCCCAGGCCCTCAGTGGAGCCCGTGATGAGCACTCGTGACATCAGCAATTCCCTTCAGACAGAAGCCGCAGCCGCCGGACTGGCAGCGCCAGCACAGGTCGAGATGATCGAAGGCAGGCCGGGGGCAGCTTGTGCGCGGGAAGCCCGGGGAAGCCCGGGGACGCACCGGTCGGCACTCGATTCCTCCTGTTGCTCTGCGTGTTCCCCGTTCATCGCATGCGGGCGCCTGAGTGGGCCATCGCTCGTCTGGCCGGCCTGCTTCCTGCCGATGTTCCGGTTGGTTAGGCACGCAGGTGCTCCCGGGCGGCGTGCATCAGTTCGAGGGCGTGGTCGACATTCTCGCCGGCGAGCTTGCCGTCACGCTTGACGACGCCGCCGCCCAACGATCACCGTCTCCTGGCTCATCGGCGGGACTGGCCGATCATAGGAGACACCGATCACGCCGAGAACTGCCGGGAGGCACGTCCGGGAGGTCCAGATAACTTGCTCACCGCGACACCCGATGGCACCCGCGGTCGCTGGGTTATGAACCGCACGACGCAGGTCCCCGGCGTCCCGCTAGATCCCTGAAATGGTGCCTGGCGATGCCCCGCACCGTCCGTCCGATAATGTGCGAAATGTAGAAGTCCCCGGAACAGGGGCTCTCAGCGGGAGGTGGACATGCGTGTGCTCCGCAGCATCGTCACTGCCGGGTCAGCGGTCGTCACCGTCGGCCTGCTAGCCGCCACCCCAGCGGCGGCTCAGCAGGCAAGCCCCACGATTGCTAGCAGCAGCGGACATCGTGCCGTGACGTGCGCCAGACCAGTGATCACCACGTTTGCGTTCCGGCCGCGGGTGGTCCCCGAGGGAAAGACGGCGACTCTGCACGCCGTGATCGACAACTGCACTGACAAAGCCTTCGCAGGCTCTCTCATGACTTTCGGGCGTCTCGTATGCGTAGTACTTGATCCCATCAGTAGGCAGGTACAACTGCCTGCAGGCGGCAAAATAAAGCTGCCGATGCGCTATACCGCACCCAGCTGCACCGGGCAAGGCGCCATCACGGGCGAACTGCGGGCCGGGAACGGCAAAGTCCTCTCGATGAGAGTGGCCAAGCTCACGGTCGTCTCGTAGCGGTCGGCGGTGGTCGCGCACTATCGACCATCCGCGACTCGCCTGTACAGCCGGTGGCCGCCACCGCTGAGGCTCGTTGCAGTGTGCCTCAGCGGTGGACCGGGCCGGGTGGTGATATGGCGCCATTGCTGTCCGAGCTTATTGGCGGGCTAGACGGCTCACGGCTCCGGAGATAGTACGTGGTTCGCCCCCTGACCTGGGACAATGGCGAAAGGATCGCCGGTCTGGTCCACGTACGGACGTAGGTCAAAGCGACCAAGCCGCCGAAGCTGCCGCCCACAATGACCGGCTTGGCGCGCAGGCCACCGCGGTTGCGGGTCGCCGCGATCGTCTGGACGGCCACCTCGCCGCAGGGCCGTGCTTGCCCGGCAGGCAGTAGGCCTAGGCCCACCGCGGATGTGGGTGCTACCCGATGGCTCACCGCCCTGGCCCGGGCCGACAATTGCCTGCATGGGATTCTTTGACGACTTGCCTGCCCCCGAGTCGGCGCCTCCGCGCAGGCATCATCCATGGGAGCCGCCCGAGGCCGAATTTCCCGGCATTGTCCCGATCGACGCCTTGCTGCTCGCCCGGACCGACCAGGTCGCCGTGGCGGTCACCGGGCTGTCGGCCTTCTCCGCCGGGATCGAGATCTTCCTGACCGCGCGGATCCGGCCCAGCGCCGACCAGCCCGAGCAGCATCTGCCCGGCGGTCCGCGTGACCTGGCCGCGTCCCGCCGCTCCTTCCGGTTCGGCCTGCAGTTCCCCGATGGCAGCAAGGCCGCCGGGACCCCCGGCGGCGGCAGGCCGGATCGCGATTCCGAGCCAGCCGGGCCAGTCCTGTACCCCTTCGCCGGCGGCGGCGGACCGCACTCTTTCGTCTCCCGGTGGTGGACCTGGCCGCTGCCGCCCGCCGGGGCGCTGGAGTTCGTCTGCGAATGGCCGGCCTTCGGCATTCCCGAATCCCGGGCCAGCATCGACGCGCGGCTTATCCTCGACGCGGCCCGGCGCAGCATCCAGCTATGGCCGGAAAACGACGGGTGACGAGCGAGGTCCTCACCCGCCAGCGTGAGGCACGCAGATCGGGACATCAGGCGCGGCTTCCGAGGCGTGCCGACGTTGACAACCGCAAATAGCCAGCGGGGGGCGGTCCCTGCAGCGGTCCAGGTGTGCCCACACCAGCACACGCGGGGTCGCGCTGGCCCGGCAGTGGGAGCCCGGCGGCGAGCCGGACCATGATTGCGAGCCGGCCGGGCCGGTGCCGTACCCGTTGCCGGCGGCGTGCGCACCAACGAGCCGTTCGTTGAGCGGATGGTCAGTGGCCGGCAAGCCGAGCGCTGGAAAACGGGGGGCAGGGCATGTGTGCGCCGACTGCACTGTCACAGGCAGTCCGGCTTCGCCGGTGAGGATTTGGCTGAACGGGAATTGTTCTGACCAGCGTCGATGTGGCAGTGCCCGGCCACGGAAAGCGCGGAGTTACGCTGCGTCTGGGTACCCCGCGGCATCTGATCGCGACTTCCTGCCTGGCGGGGGTCGGTCGTGCCAGGATGGCCAGGTGAACCCCCTGGGCCGGTTAGCGCTTTCCCGTGTTGTCCTTTTCCCCGTGGTGATGGCCGCCGTGCCGTTGACGGCTATGGCCGTCCGCGGGGCTGTCATCTCTCCCGCCTACGCTGCTGGCACCGTGTCCGCCCGCCTCGCGTCCGCCGTGCGTTCCGCGCCCGCCGTGGGCGCCGTCTCAGCAGCCCGTCCCGCGCACCGCGCCCGCCGAGGCCTGGGCTCCTGGGCCGCGGGCCTGGCAGGCACCACCGTACCGGGCGCGTCCAACTGCCCGATGTTTCCCGCGAACAACGTCTGGAACACCGACATCTCCGAGCTGCCGGCGGATTCGCACAGCGCCGCCTGGCTGCGGAGCATGAACTCTGGCCGTACCTTTCTGCACCCCGACTTCGGCCCGAACCCCGGGGCGTTCCCCTACGGCATCCCGTACAACATCGTCACCAGCGCCCACCGGCTGGTCTCTATCAGGTTCCAGTACGCCAGCCAGAGTGACAAAGGGCCCTACCCGTTCGGCCCGCACACCCTGATCGAGGGCGGTAAGAACGCCGGCGGCGACCGTCATGCGATCATGGTCAACTCCGGCACGTGCACCCTGTACGAACTGTGGCACGCCCGCTACTCCCCGTCCGGCTCGACGGCTGGCTCCGGTGCGATCTGGAGCCTCACCTCCAACCGGCTCCGGCCTGCCGGCTGGACGTCCGCGGACGCTGCCGGGCTGCCCATCCTGCCGGGACTGCTCAACTTCAGCCAGATCCAGGCGGCGGTCAAGTCCGGCCAGCCGATCACCCACGCGATCAGGTTCACCGCGCAGCGCACCCAGTCTGCCTATCTGTGGCCCGCCCGGCACGCCGCAGGGGCGGGCGCGAATCCATCCCTGCCGCCCATGGGCGCCAGGTTCCGGCTGAAGGCGAGCTTCAACGTGGCCGGATTCTGCGCCAGCACCGTGCCGTACTGCACCGACGCCAAGGCGGTGCTGACCGAGATGCAGCACTACGGGCTCATCCTGGCCGATAACGGGAGCAACTGGTTCTTCCAGGGCAGCGCCTACCCGCAATGGCCGGACGCCCTGGTCTCGCTGCTCAAGCAGATCCCCGCCCGTGCCTTCGAGGCGGTGGACGAGTCTTGCCTGATGGTCAGCTCAAACTCGGGCCGGGCACAGGCCAAGCCCGGCTGCCCGATCGGCTAGCCGCAGGCAGCGAGACACCACCAGCAAAGCGCGACAACCGCCAGCGAAACCTTAAGTCCCCGAGCAAGGTCCCTGCGGCCGCCGACCGAGCGGACTGCTCGCTATTGAGCCGCCTGCGCGGCGGGCGGGCAGGCACTCTGCCCGGCCTCACCCTGCCGGTCGATGTGACCGCGACGGTTAACGTCACCGCCAACGATGTAAAGATGGCCAGCAGCGGCCAGATAATCGTGTAGGCGAACAAGATGGCCGGCGCATGGGTCTTCTCCGACCAGGTCATCACCACAGTGCTCAGCCGGCTGAGAAGTGCTGGACCCGATTCCCGTCATCTTGGCAAGCTAGCTGAGCGTGGCCCCGCCGTATGACCCGTGGAGGTCGATGTGGCACAACATCCTGTGATCGGTTATCTGGTATGGGCGGTGTTGTTCGGCGCCCTGTTCGCGTGGGAGGGGCTGGCTCAGAGCCATATCAGCGGCAGCATCCCGACACTCAGCGCCACCGTCCGGGCGATCATGCGGTATCCGGTAGGAAGATGGGCGCTATTCGCGCTGTGGCTGTGGTTCGGCTGGCATATCTTCCTCCGAGGCTGGCATTTCCTACTGCGGGCATGACCGGCATGGCCTTCCGGCGCAGCCGATCGGCCTGAGATGTCATCGCTGCTGATCCGGCAGGATCTCGTGCCCATCGTGGTCGGCTATGTGCTGGTTATGGGGGCCCTCGCCGCCGGCTTGCGCATCCTTCGGCGCTCGGCATCCGGATCCAGCGCTGCTGGTACGCGCCGGCCCGCGGTCGCGCCAGGGCCCGGCCGTACGTCGGCGCCGCAGCCGGGCCGGCAAACCGCCGCGGCTTCTCGCGCGTGGCAGAACCTGAGAGCGCGCACCCGACCGGGACCAGGATGGCCCCGGCTGATCAGCCATCTTGCTGCCACCGCCGCCGGCGGCTACGTGATGCTCGTGGCCGTCGTGATCCTCTACTACGACGGTGTCGCCCGCGCGGGCAGCCGGTTCGTGGAGAGCGCGATCAGCGGTTGCGCGCTCTTGCTAGGGCTCAGCATGCCGGTGTTCCTGGCAGCATCGTGGCTGGCCGAACGCAGGAGCCACCGGCCGGGGGCGGGGGCAAAGGAGCCACCTGCGGGCAGTGCCGGGTCCCGCTGAAGCGGCCAGCGGCCGACGGCTGCGGCACCAACTCCGGCGCGCGAGCACAGAGATCTGTGTCATCTTTATGACTCCAGGCCAAGCCAGCCGAACACGCGGAGCACTGCCAGATAAGCCAATCGTAGTGACATGAGTACTGACAGTGCCCGAGCCCGCCGTCCTCGCGCAGCCGGATATCTCACTCGGTGACCCCTCGCGTAACAGCGAAGACCAGGTCAGCGGCACTGGCACCGCTCTCGGCACGCACAGGGTACACACTGGTAGTCGGTGGACACGATCAGCTTTGGACCCCGTCGAGAACCCAGGCGTGTATGGCGCGGCTGGCGGCCTCGGCGCGGCTGGCCCGGGAGGTGGGCCTGGCTGGTCGTCTTGGCTGCCGCGGCCGCCCTGGCGGTAGCCGCCGTTGTGCTGGTCAGCGCCGGCAGGCCTGCGCGGCATACAGTCAGCGCGCCTTCCGCCCAGCCGCTCCTGCTCGCTGGCGTACCGGCTCGCGGCGCCGGTGTCGGCCTGTTCCTCGGTGGTGAGAATGTCTGGCGGCCCGGCCGTCCGCCGCGGCCCGTGGCCGGGTTGTTGTCCAACGGGCTCAGCCCGCTGCTGCCGCCCGGCCACGGCGCCGAGGTCGATCAGCTCGCCCCGGTTCCCGGCGGGGTGGTAGCGCATATCAGCGACATCTCGACAGGCGTTACCTACGGCGCGCTCGGCCGCGTGGTGTTCATCCCCACCGCGAACGCCCCCGCCCGGGTGATCGCCCGGGCCACCATGATCGCGGTCAGCCCGGGCGGCCGGCGGATATGGATGCAGTCCGCCGTCCAGTCCATGGGGAACGGCGTGGGGGTATCGGCCAGTTTCAGGAGCCCGACCTGGGCCGTCGACCTGACCGGCCGCCGGGTCAGCCCGGTGCTGCACCTGCCGCTCGGGCTGGCCGGCGCCACCGGATCGGGGCCGCTGACGCTCAATCTTGTCACCGGGCGGGTGCAGCTGTGGAATGGCGTGACCGGCCAGCCGATACGGATGAACCTGCCCGCCGACGCCAGTTTCGTCGCGGCCGGCCGCGACCAGGTGATCTGGTCGTCGTGCGGTGCCTCATGCCTGCTGCACGTCACCGACCTGACCACCGGCACCGATGCTGCCTTGCCGCTGCCGCGGAACTGGCAACCGCCGTTAATGGCCTACCCGCCGCCACCGGCCAGTTTCGACCCAGCGGGACAGCGCCTGGTCCTCCCGCTCAACCGCGTTGACTCCGCCGGCAACATCACCGCGCAGAGCCTGTTCATCGCCAGGAACGGGATGCTGCGCGAGACTCCCGGCCGGCTGCGGCTTCCCCCCTCAGCGGCCGCCGCCTATGGCGTCGTGCTGGCCGGCACGTGGGACCGGCGGGGAGTGCTGTGGGTGCTGGCGACCAATCCCACCAGCGGGTACCACCAGCTCGGATTCTGGACCGGCGTCGGGCCGCTGCGCACGTTCGCCCCCGCCCAGGGCAGCCCGGTGACACTATCGGGACCCGGACCGCAGTAGCGACGGTGCTGGTGGGCAACGGCGGACAGCCCCTCACCGGGGGCTGTCCGGGGATGACCGGGGCCAGGCGGGCCATTTACAGGCCGTCGAGCAGGTCGCGCAGCGCCCGGGTGTAGCTGTCGAGTGCCGCGCGGCCGTGGCCGGTGAGAGCGACCGTGGTGATGGACACCACCCGTTGCTGGTCTTCTTGCTGCTGATGTAGTCGGCTTCTCCGAGCCTGCGCAGGTGGATGATCAGGTTGCCGGGGGGGGAGCCCGATCATGTCCTGCAGCCGGGTGAAGGACAGCGTGTCACCGTCGGGCAGTGCCGCCAGCGTCGCGACGATCTTCAGCCGGGTGGGGACGTGGATCAGCGGGTCGAGCTCGTCGGTGGTCATGGCCGGACGACGCTGCGGCGCTGCTGCCAGACGATGAATGCGGCTTGGCCCAGGAGCGTGAGGCACAGGCCGACGCCGGCGACCGCCCACGCCCCGGCCGGTCCGGCGGACAGGGCGACGGCGCGACCCTGAAATACCTCACAGCGGTATTATGCCGGTGATCCTTGCCAAAGCGATCATGGCTCACGAGTCAGTTTATCTCGCTTGAGATATCGCCAGGTGACGCTCTGCTCAGTATATGCTAAGCGTCGAAGATTCCGTTAAGGGCCGTTTCCACTTCACTGTCTCGAATAGTCCCCGGCGGACGAGTGGCCCACATGGCGCCTAGGGAGTCATACTGATCGGGAAGCGCTCCCTCTTTGCCTTCCATGAACAGATAGGCAAGTAGGAATGCTTCTTCAAGTAGTTCAACGGGTATTCCGGAGCCATTGGCCCCACTAACATACCGCAGTCGATAGAGGTAAGGCTCAAGTGAGATCGACGGCGCTGTGTCACCTATAACATCAACGAGATCGCGCCCGGCCCTAAGGGCCTCGTGCACGGCCGCCTTGATCTCAGCGATAGTTTGCCATGCTGCTTTTACCGCCGCGTCTTCAATCTGGGCTTCGTCACCTGCCCGGTTGTCGCCTCGAAGTCTTAGTTCATCTTTGATTATCCGGCGACGCCGACTGAGGTCAGGTGGCATTACGAGGAGGCGTTCATCGATCCGTCCAGCCCGCTTGATGGCGCGATCGATCCTGTCGGCATAGTTGGTTCCGACCATGAAGATTACGCGTTCTCCACGCCGGAGATTATTGATCTTAGTCAGCATGCTCGGCGTCATGAATTGAAGCATGTCGCCTTGATCTCTATAGTCCGTCGAATCACGGTCTAGAACAAGCCTGTCAATCTCGTCGAAGAATACTACCAGGTCGCGCTGTACATTGAGCGCTTCGAATATATCTTTGGAACGCGCCTCCACCCGGGCCTCGCCATCGACAATGAAGTCGCTGGTGGTTACGGTGAGAAGCGGCCATCCCAACTGATGCGCAATCTGACGGGCAAGCGTTGTCTTTCCTGTTCCGGGCGGCCCGTAAAGGAGGCAGGAATATGCGGCGTCACTCGGGTCGCTGTCCAGGCGAGGGCTAACGAATAGGGAATTCAACCTGCTGACTACCCGATATGGGCTCTCTGGACCAAGCTGCAGGGGGTCGTTCATCCTGGCCTGTTCACGGAGCTCTGAGGAATTGTTGAGGGCCGAATAATCCCGTGGCTCAGCGATTAGCCCAGCAGTGGTAAGAGCTGCGCGAGCTACACTCCCAGACAGCAGGATATCGTAACTATGAAGAAAGAGGATTACCATGCTGGTTAGCCAGACATGGGCAGTTGAGTCCCCCGTATGAGCGTATTCTGATTGCCAACCGAAGTATTTGAGGGGAGTGTCGATCGGGTATGAATCGCCTTCAGATTCTGGCGGGTTGATCGCCTGTCCGGTCACAATAGTCGCTTGCAGCCACTGGAGATAGTCGTGCAATGCAGGCTTCACTGATTCGAAGAACTCAATATCACCTGCCTGCTCGCGCTTATCGGCGATTCGCAACAGAGATGCCAAGACTTCTACGCTAGCGAACAGGTGAACAGCCCCGGGGTCTGTCGCCTTAAAGGGAGTGGTTGCCCTGAAAGTCGGATCGAGCTTTCTCATCGAGTCGATGCAGGTGGCAAATCTGTTAAGAAGAGGTCGCGTGGCGCGGAGAGGGGCACTCTCGATGAGCCCTTCAAGCGAGAACACGAGCTCGGCCAGATCAAAGCCTCCATATTCAATGTCGCGCAGGGAAAGTTGAAGATGAAATCGGTCAGAAAACCAGGACGAAGTCGGCGCCAGCTGCCGTTCATCATCCTGGCCTAGAAGGTGAGCAAGTTGTATGACGCGGACCAGAGGAAACGGATGGAGCACCGCGTGTTCATCGGTCGCCAGCGGCTCTATGACAGGGACTGACAGATCGTCCAGCGTTCGGGTGACCCGAGCCCGAGCCACCTCCTCCACTATCGTGAGAGCCTTCCCAATGTGCTGGGAATCGGCGACGAGAGTTTCCCGGGCTGCCAGACGAAGTAGCTCCACCAAGCACGTGAGGGTAAAAGGGTCGTCTCTGCCGAACGTTGAGGAATCGAAGACCCCGGCCGGCGGCTGGCCTGAAGTACCGTCAGGAACGATCCATCGCACCAGGTCACCAAGGCCCTTGCCGAGGCAGAACCGAATCTTGTCATCGAATGCCGGCTCGACGTCAGCCTGCACCCGCGTGACTGCAGTGACGGTTTCAGGTAGGAGGCCGCCGACCGATGCGAGGGTGTGGAACACCATGCTGTTCATGCTCAAGCTCTTGGAGCCCAGGTGCAGCGGCTTGCCATGTGCGATCACTTGCGGGTAGCTACCGTGTGAGCTCTGGACAAACAATACGGGCATCGCATCGAGGATGAGCCTACGGATGGTAGCCAGATCATCACGATCGGTCACGAACGAGCCTCCCCCACTTGCTGCGCCCGTGGCCGAGCAGAATGCCAGGCCGGCACACGATGATGGCGTTGACCCCCGTTCGACCACACGAGCATCCAGGTGGCATGCTACAACCAGGTCCGCCATCACGGTGGATAGGCGATCGTCGACATCGAAACCACCCAGCGGCCAGTTAGCGGGCCGCGTCCGTGATCATGGTATGGACGGCACCGCGATGATCTATCGGGATGTTACGCGCTGATCGCTTGACGGCTTCCGCCTCCCCTGGCGCGTCCATTGCCGGGGTTGACGCAGTAGCCGTGCCGCCACGGCCGTCGCTGACCCCCTGTACGTTGTCGATGCCGCGGGACGAATCACCTTCCTCAAGACGGGCGGTTGAGTTCTTCTCGCCAATGCCTGCGGCCTTCTACCATGATGAGGCGTTACGCCTCGGATGCCCGATCCTGGGGCCTTGTGGTGGGGGGAGTTATGGGACGCTGTCGGCAGTGTGGCGCATCCGTTGAGCCCGGGCACCGGTTCTGCGGCGAGTGCGGGTGCCCGCTGGAGGGCTGCCCGTCGTGTGGCGAGCCGATCACTGTCGGCAAGAAGTTCTGCCATTCCTGCGGGCACGGGCTGAACCCAACGGCGCCCGCGCCCGCCGTGGTCTCGCGGCCTAGGACTGCGCTGCACCTGCCCGCGCAGCCCGCAGTTGCCGCCCCTGGTGCCGGGACGGCTGGTGGTCCGGTGGCGGAGCGGCGAGTGTGCTCGGTGCTGTTCTGCGACGTGGTCGGGTTCACCCCGCTGTCGGAGTCTCGGGATCCGGAGGCGGTGCGGGAGCTGCTGAGTGAGTATTTCGTGATGGCGCGGACGGTGATCGAGCGCTACGGGGGCGTGGTGGAGAAGTTCATCGGGGATGCGGTGATGGCGGTATGGGGAACCCCGGTCGCCGCGGAGGGAGATGCGGAGCGGGCGGTACGCGCGGGGCTGGATCTGGTGGGCGTGGTGGGCGAGGTGGGTGAGCGGGCGGGGGTGGCTGGCCTGGCGGCGCGGGTTGGGGTGGTCACCGGTGAGGTGGCGGTCACGCTGGGGGCCCTGGGTGAGGGAATGGTGGCGGGGGATGCAGTGAACACCGCGGCGCGGGTGCAGACGGCGGCGGGAGCTGGGCAGTTGCTGGCGGATGAGCCGACGGTGCGGCTGGCCGGGGCAGGAGTGGGGTTCGCCGAGGCTGGCGAGCACGTACTGAAGGGCAAGGCCGGGCCGGTGCGGTTGTGGCGGGCGACCCGGGTGCTGGCCGGTGTGGGCGGGTCGCAGCGGGTGGATGGGCTGGAGGCGCCGCTGGTGGGGCGGGATGCGGAGCTGCGCACACTCAAGGAGCTGTTTCACGCGACGGCAGCGCGGCGGGTGCCGCGGCTGGTGCTGGTGGCCGGGCCAGCGGGGGTGGGCAAATCCCGGCTCGGGTGGGAATTCCGCAAGTACATCGACGGGCTGGCGGAGCAGGCGTGGTGGCATACCGGCCGGTGCCTTTCGTACGGCCAGGGAGTGGCGTTCTGGGCGCTGGCCGAGATCGTGCGGCAGCGGCTGGGAATCGCTGAGGAAGATCCCGCCGAGACGTCGGCGGCCAAGCTGGCTGTGGGGCTGGAAGAGGTCGTTCCCGATCTGGTTGAGCGGGCATACGTCGGATTGCGGTTGTCGCGGCTGCTCGGGGTGAGATTGGAGGGGGATGACGGGGAGCCGTTGCCGCGGGAAGAGCTGTTCGCGGGATGGCGACTGTTTTTCGAGCGGCTGGCCGCGGTGAGCCCGGTGGTGCTGTTGGTCGAGGATGCTCAGTACGCGGACGCCGGTTTGCTGGATTTCCTGGAGTACGTGATCGACTGGGTGCGGGACCTGCCGGTTTATCTGCTGGTGCTGGCCCGCCCTGAGCTAGGTGAGATCCGGCCTGGGTTCGGCGCCGGCCGGAACCGCAGCACGCTGGCCCTGGACCCGCTGGATGCGGCCTCGATGGATGCGCTGGTACAGGCGCTGGTACCGGGCATGCCTGACGCTGCGCGGGCAAAGGTGACCGGGCAGGCGCAGGGTATCCCGTTGTTCGCGGTGGAAACCATCCGGTCGCTGATCGACCGGGACGTCGTCCGGCCCATCGAGGGCTCCTACCGGTTGGTGGGCGAGGTTGGCGAGCTGGCGGTGCCCGATAGCTTGCACGCGCTGCTGGCGGCCCGGCTGGACGCCCTCGACGGGGGTCTGCGGCGGCTGGCCGGCGATGCCGCGGTGTTGGGCACCACCTTCCCGGCCGAGGCCCTGATCGCCATCTCCGGGCAGGAAGAAGCCATGGTGCAGGCGGCCCTGGCGGAGCTGGTGCACCGGGAGGTGATCAGCGTGTCCGCCGACCCGCTGTCTCCGGAACGGGGCAGTTACCGGTTCACCCAGCAGATGCTGTGCCAGGTGGCATACGACACCCTGTCGCGCCGCGACCGCAAGGCCCGCCACCTGAAGGTCGCCGGTTACTTGCGCGCCGCCTTCCCCGGTGACGGCGAGGAAGTGGCTGACGTGATAGCCCGCCACTACCTGGACGCGCTGGACGCCCTCCCCGGCGACCCCGACGCTGACATGATCCGCGAAGAGGCGATCACCGCACTGACCCGGGCTGCCCAGCGGGCCGACCGCACCGGCGCCCCCGCCCTGGCCGCCACCAGCTACGCCACCGCCGCCCAGCTCGTCCAGGCGGGCAGTTGCGACGGGCAGCAGACCACCGCCGCCGCGTTGTGGGAACACGCCGCTGACGCAGCCGCCACCAATGCGGACTGGGCCACGGCCGTCGAGCAAGCCGGCCATGCCGGGGAGTGCTACCGCCAGCGCGGCGATTCTCGTTCAGCCGCCCGTGCCCAGGCGATCGCCGGGCGGGCAGTGCGCCGATGGGGCCGGTATGGCGAGGCCCGCGAGCAGCTCACTGCCGCTGTAGCGGTGCTGCGGGCAGACCCCGACACCGACACCGTGCAGGCCTTGGGCGAGCTGGCGATGCTGGAAGCGTTCACCGGCTCACCCGCTGCCGACGCGCTATCCGCCGAGGCTCTCGCGCTTGGCCAAGCCCTCACCGTGGACGACGCCATTCACGCCGACCTGTTCACCACCCGCGGGATTTGCCACGACTTCGCGGGCCGGAGGCTGCAGGCAGCCTCCTATTTCCGGGAGGCCGCCCGGTTGGCCACACAGGCCGGCGACACCCTCCGACTGGGCCGCGCGCTGCTCAACCTGTCCGACACCGTGACCGCAACCGACCCCGCCGCCGGCGTGGATGCCGCCCGCGCCGCCACCGCCCACCTGCGCCAGGCCGGCGCCCGCGACCACCTCAAGTTCGCGGTCGCGAACCTGGCCCAGGCGCTGATGATGACCGGTGACTGGGACACCGCCGAAGCGGAGCTGGCCCAGGCCGCCGACGCCGACGGCCTCGCCGACATGGAGCTGCTCGCCTGCTACGGGGCCTTGGTGGCAGCGTTGCGCGGCGATATCTCCGCGGCCCAGGCGATCCTGGCCGGGCTGGACGACCTGCGGGCCAGCGAAGCTCCCCAGGACAAGGCGACTATCGCGGCCGCGGAGGCGTTCACCGCCGCCGCCCGGCACCAGCCCGCCGCCGTGCTCGCCCACGCCCGCGCCGCCCTGGACCACATCGGCACCCTGGGGATCAGCGCGGAATTCGTGCGGTGGACGTGGCCGCTGGCCGCCCGCGCCGCGTACGACCTCGCCGACACCGCCGCCACCGCCGAGTTGCTGGTCCTGCTCGACGGCTACCGGCCTGGGCAGCTGGCGCCTATGCTGCGTGCCGAACGCGGCCTGGCCCGCGCCCGCCTCGCCGCCGCCGACACCGGCCCGGACCCCGCCGCCGCGTTCACCGCTGCGATCACCGGGCTGCGCCAGCATTCCACCCCCTACCACCTGGCCCACGGCCTGCTCGACCACGCCGCATACCTCACCCGGCTCGGCGACACCGAAGCCGCCGGACCAGCCATCGCTGAAGCCCGCGACATTGCCGGCCGCCTGCACTGCCAGCCACTGCTGGACCGCGCGGCGAACCTGACGTCCGCCCGATCACCCGCTCATGCCTAGCCCTCATGGCCTAACGCGGTCCGCAAGCATCCTCGACCGCATGCTCGATCGCAAAGGCCGGGCGCACATGATGACCTTTCTGGCCGTCCCGGAATTCGGAAGCCAAGCAAGCAGGTCGGTTTGGACGCCAAGGCGCCCGTGCCGGTCGTGCAGACCGCGCGCTTGAGTTCAATCCCGCTGTTCGCCGAGCTGCCCGCACCCGCGGTCGAAGGCCTTGCGGCCGCGCTCACCCCAGCCGAGGTGCCGGCCGGCACAGTCCTGATCCGGCAAGGCGAGCCGGGGGATGCCTACTATGCCATCGCCGCGAGACAGCTCGACGTGCTCCGGAAACGGGCGTTCCGCGGCGGCGCGGAGAGAGTGAGGCGAAGACAGGCTCGGACGGTCAGCCGGGCAGTCTTGTTGTTCTCGCCGAGGCCTGGCGGCCTCTACCATGATGAGGCTTATGCCTCGGATGCCTGATTCCTTCAGGCCAGGGGGTTGGGGGGGTGACGTCATGGAACGGTGCCGGCAGTGTGGCGCATCTGTAGAAGCCAGCCACCAGTTCTGCAGTGAGTGCGGGTGTCCGCTTGGGGGCTGCCCGTCGTGCGGTGAGCCGATCACCCCTGGCAAAAAGTTCTGCCACTCCTGCGGGCACGCGCTGAACGGAGCCGCGCCGACGGTCGCGGCGGCGCAGCCGGAAGCTACCGTCGCGAGCGCCGGGACGGCCGGGGAGCCGGTGACGGAGCGGCGGGTGTGCTCGGTGCTGTTCTGCGATGTGGTGGGGTTCACGCCACTGTCGGAGGCGCGGGATCCAGAGGTGGTGCGCGAGCTGCTGTCGCAGTACTTCACGGTGGCGCGGACCGTGATCGGCCGGTATGGCGGGGTGGTGGAGAAGTTCATCGGGGACGCGGTGATGGCGGTGTGGGGGACGCCGGTGGCGTCGGAGGAGGACGCGGAGCGGGCAGTGCGCGCGGCGCTGGACCTGGTGACCGCGGTCGGGGAACTGGGAGCGGAGTCGGGGGTGCCCGGCTTGGCGGCGCGGGCCGGGGTGGTGACCGGGGAGGTGGCGGTCACCCTTGGCGCCATGCACGAGGGGATGGTGGCCGGGGATGCGGTGAATACCGCGTCACGGGTGCAGGCGGTCTCCGACCCCGGAGGCGTGCTGGTGGATGAGGCGACTTACCGGCTGACGGCCAGTTCGGTAGGGTACGCCGACGCCGGTGAGCACTTGCTGAAGGGCAAGACCGAGCCGAAGAAGCTCTGTCGGGCCATCAGGGTTGTGTCGGCGCTGGGCGGGGCGAAGCGGGTGGATGGGTTGGAGGGCCCGCTGGTAGGGCGGGATGCCGAGCTGCGCACGATCAAGGAACTGTTCCACGCGTCGGCAGACCGGCGGGTGCCGCGGATGGTGA
This sequence comes from uncultured Actinomycetes bacterium, assembly GCA_963762615.1. Lineage (GTDB taxonomy): Bacteria > Actinomycetota > Actinomycetes > Streptosporangiales > Streptosporangiaceae > PALSA-505. The sequence continues at coordinate 130,548 of CAVXLG010000013.1, forward strand.
TGGTCTCGGGGCCAGCCGGGGTAGGGAAATCGCGACTGGGGTGGGAGTTTGAGAAGTACGCCGACGGGCTGGCGGGGGAACTGTGGTGGCACCGGGGACGCTGCCTGTCGTATGGGGAGGGGGTGGCGTTCTGGGCGCTGGCACAGATCGTGCGGCAGCGGCTGGGCATCGCCGAGGACGACCCTGCGGCGGTGGCCGCCGGGATGCTGGCCGAGGGCGTGGACCGCCATGTGTCCGATCCGGCGGAGCGGGCCTACATCGGCGTGCGGCTGGGCCTGCTGCTCGGCGTCAGCGTCGCCGGAGACGACGGAGGGCAGTTGTCCCGGGAGGAGCTGTTCGCCGGGTGGCGGCTGTTCTTCGAGCGGCTGGCCGCGACCGGGCCGGTGGTGCTGCTCGTCGAAGACGCCCAGCACGCCGATGCGGGGCTGCTGGACTACCTGGATTACCTGATCGACTGGGTGCGGGACCTGCCGGTGTACGTGCTGCTGTTCGCCCGCCCCGAGCTGGGCGACATCCGGCCGGGCTTTGCTGGTGGGCGGAACCGGTTCACGCTGGCCCTGGACCCGCTCGACCCGGCCTCGATGGAAACGCTGGTAGAGGCTCTGGTGCCAGGGATGCCAGGCCCGGCGCGCGCGAGGGTCACCGGCCACGCGCAGGGCATCCCGCTGTTCGCGGTGGAGACGGTGCGCTCGCTGATCGACCATGACGTCGTCCAGCCCATCGATGGCGTCTACCGGCTGGTCGGCGACATCGGCCAGCTCCAGGTGCCGGATAGCTTGCATGCGCTGCTCGCGGCGAGGCTGGACGCCCTCGACCCGGGGCTGCGGCGGCTTGTCGCCGACGCGGCGGTCCTGGGCACGACCCTCACAGCAGAGGCACTGGCCGCGGTGTCGGGGCAAGGCGAACCGGAGGTGCGGGCAGCGGTGGAGGAGCTGGTGCGCCGCGAGGTGCTCAGCGTGTCTGCCGACCCGCTGTCCCCGGAGCGAGGCAGCTACCGGTTCACCCAGCAGATGCTGCGCCAGGTCGCCTATGACACCCTTTCCCGCCGTGACCGCAAGAGCCGTCACCTCAAGGTCGCCGCCCATCTGCGCACCGCCTTCCCCGGCGACGGCGAAGAAGTCACCGACGTCATCGCGCGCCACTACCTGGACGCGCTCAACGCCATCCCTGAAGCCCTCGACACCGGCCGAATCCGCGAGCAGGCGATTGCCGCGCTCATCCGCGCGGCCGAGCGTGCCAATCGCACCGGCGCCCCCGCCCTGGCCGCCAGCAGCTACACCACCGCCGCCCAGCTCATCCGCGCGGACACCGCCGACGGGCAGGAGACAGCCGCCGCCTTGTGGGAACACGCCGCAGACGCCGCCCTCACCAGCGCCGACTTCGCCGCGGCGGTCCAGCACGCCGGCCACGCCTGCGACCGCTATCTTCGGCGCGGCGATTCCCGGGCGGCCGCCCGTGCTCAGGCCATCGCCGGGAAGGCGCTGCGCAAGTGGGGCCACCACGCCGAAGCGCGTGAACAGCTCACCGCCGCCGTGAAGGTCTTGCGGGCAGACCCCGACACCGACACCGTCCGCGCGCTCGAGGAACTTGCGGCTCTGGAGATGTTCGCCGGCTCACCCGACGCAGACCGGCTCACCACCGAGGCGCTCGCCCTCGGCCAGGCCCTAGGCACTGGCGCGGGCCAGCTCACCGGCCTCTTCACCACCCGCGGGGTCTACCACGGCATGGCAGGCCGCCACCCCCAGGCGGTCGCCTACTTCCGCGAGGCCGCAAGGCTGGCCGCACAAGCCGGCGACAACGTGCGCCTGGGACTGGGACTGCTCAACTTGTCCGAGGCGCTCGCAGTCACCGATCCGGCAGCGGCGGCGGACGCCGCTCGCACCGCCGCCGGGCATCTCCGCCGGGCCGGCGCCCGGGACTACCTGGCATTCGCGATCACGAACTTGGCCCACGCACTGCTGCTGCTCGGTGACTGGGACACCGCTGAGCGGGAGCTCAGCCAGGCCGTGGATTCCGGGGGGCTGGATAGCATCGACTATCTCCCCTGCTACCTGGGCTGGCTAGCCGCATTGCGCGGCGACGCCGATACTGCAGAGACCAAGCTGGGGGCCCTGCGAGACCTGCAGGCCAGCGAGGATCCCCAGGATAAGGCGAAGATCAGCATCGCAAAGGCCTTCACAGCCGCCGCCCGCCATCAGCCAGCCGAGGCGCTGCGTCACGCCCGCGACACACTCTCCCATGTCGACGCGCTCGGGATAAGCCACGAATGCCTGTGCTGGGCGTGGCCGCTGGCCGCACGGGCCGCCCACGACCTGGATGACAGCACCGCCATCGGCGAACTGCTCACCCTGCTCGACCCCTACCAGCCCGGCCACCTTGCCCCGATGCTGCGCGCCGAGCGCGACCTGACCCGCGCCCGCCTCGCCGATGGCCACGGCGACCCGGATGTCACGGCGTCTTTCGCGGCCGCGATCGCGAGCTTGCGCGAGCACAGCACCCCTTACCACCTCGCCCATGGCCTGCTCGACCACGCCCAGCACCTCAGCCGCTGGGGCGACGCCGATGCAGCGGCGGCAGCAGCCGACGAAGCACGCGACATCGGCTTCCGGCTGCACTGCCAGCCCTTGCTCGACCGGGCGGCGGCATCCACCGAGCCGAGCGTACCGGCATGAATCGCGAGTGCCGCCCGGCCGGGAAGAAACCGTAGTCGCGGTCAAAGCCCTACCGACAGATGACTGCGCCGTCGATCCCTCCGGTCACGTCCTGTACGAGGCCTGAATCACCCGGCGCCGGGTGCGGGCCAGCGGCCCGGTCTTCATCTCCTTGCGCCAGTTAGGGAACTCATTGCCGAACCTCTGCTGCTCCTTGCCCGCGGACTCGTACACCATGTAGCCGTTCTTGAGGACGCTGAACGCGGCCGTGAGCTGGCCCAGCTTGTCGAACTGGGCCGTCGCCGGAGCCAGCGGGTCGAACCAGGACGGGGTCACGAAGTTGGAGACCGACACACCGCTGACCGTGTAGGTGGGCGCCTCGACAGGGTCGCACACTTCGAGGCTGTAGGCCGATCCCTTGCCGTCGTTGGCCCACAGGTTGCAGTTGGGGTTGACGAACATCTCCAGCGCCTCATGGGACAGCGTGCTGGATACGCTCCAGTCGCCGGTCGTCACCTGCCCGCCGTTATCGAGTTCCGGCTTGGCCGCGACCACGCCCAACATCTGAGCGCCCTGGCCTTCGGTATGAAAGCCAAGCACGCCCTGCGGCTGGTCCTGGATGGTGTCCACGATCGCGATGACGTGCGCCGCCGCCGGGACGGCGGCGGGGCCGGTGTAGAACACGACCGCCGCGGGTGCCCGGTCCCAGATCGGGGCGACATCGAGTTGGACCTGGGTGGCTATCGCCTCGGTCATTGTCGCGACGTCCGCATCGGCCACAAGGGTTGACTGGTTAAGAATCGCGATCAGCATCCGGGCCCCCTCCTTGCCCTTCACGCTGGGAGGCGTCACATTCGCCTTGGCCCACACTGCCCGGCCTATGTTCCTCTCAAGCCAGTGGCCGTGACAAGGCTCTCCCGGCCAATGATCACCCGGGCCGCTGCCGGGGCGTGGGTGGGCTGCCGCTGGCCCGGCCGGAGCTGTTCGCCGCCGAGCGGGGTTATCCGCAGGCGTGGGTAGCCACCCGTGCAGCGGCGGTGGGCTTTACCGGCGGTACGGCTCTGTGACGTGATGGGCAACGAGCCGACATCAGCGCAGAACGGATCAGGAGGGGTTATAGCCTTCAGGCTCGGTCACGTTCGGGGCCCCAGCTTGCTGTGGGGGATCGGCCGACGTCCTGCAGTACAGCCAGGGCCAGCAGAGCAAGGAGCGGGGATGCGCTTTGAATCATCGGTCACCAGCGTGTCGTGGATTCCCTCGGAGTCGGTGTCCGGCCTGTACAAGGCCGGGTTCGCGATCGGCGCCAGCCACAGCGACGAGCCGCCACCGGAGGTCTTGGAGGACCTGGCGGCCCTGCGTTCCGCCGAGCGGTTCCGGTTCGCCAACCAGCTCGCGGCCTGGATCGAGGTGGAAGACGGCCGCGTGACGGCCGTCGGATATGCCGGCCGCGGCTACATCTCGTCCACCAGGTTCGGCTGGGGCCCGCAGCGGGCGGTGAGGTTTGCCCCAGCCGCGTTTCCCGAGCTCCGGACTGAGCCCGAGATCACCGCTACCGGGGCCCGGTTCAGCCAGACTGCCGGAGGCCGCACCGGCGCGCCGATGCCCCGGCGGGTCAGCGGCAAGCCCTACCTTCAGTGGCGGGCGCCCACCGTGTGGACCACCCTGGCCCTGACCATCGGTACCGACGGATCCAGCCACGGGGAGATGACCGGCGCCAGCCCGTTCCCCCGGCACTGGCTTTATGACGCCCAGGGCAAGCCGGTGGCCAAGTCCGGGCTGGCTGACTTCCGCGAGTGGATGGCCACCGCGCACGGACAGCACAGCCCGTGGGGGGATGAGAACAGCCAGTCGCTGGTCACCGTGGCCGAATCCGCGCTCGAACGGCAGCTGTCGGCCACCATCATGCGCGGCGGCGCGAGGCCGGCCGTCCGCATGCTGGCCAAGGGCGCACTGCTCGCCGGGCAAGGCGAGCCGGGTGATGACATTTACCTGCTACTCGACGGCGTGCTCAGCGTCTGGGTCGACGGCACCCAGGTCGGCGAACTCGGCCCCGGCGCCGTCGTCGGGGAACGCGCCGTGCTCGAGCACGGCCGCCGCACCGCCACCCTGCGCGCCGTCACCGACTGCGTCATCGCTGTCGCGGCCAAAGACCAGATCGACCGGGACAGCCTGGCCAGCCTTGCCGAACTGCACCACCGGGAAGACTCAGACGGGTAAAGGGCCACCGAGGCGTGGTCATATCCAACGCGTGCCAAAATGGCGCATCACTTTGATGTTCGCCCAGTTCAGGCAGTATCGGCAACGGTCCGAAAACCCGTCCCCGCCACCCTGCCAGCGCGGCTGGTCCGCTGACCCGTCACCCCCTTTCAGGCCTGAGGTGTGGGCTACGCACTGGAATGGCTGATACGGACGCCGAACGTGACGTTTGCGGCCGCTGGGAACGCCCTTCGGCGGGTGCTATATCCGCCTTCCAGACTGTCCGACTGGGCGCCGGGTCGGCGTCGGTGGACTCGTGGCGCGGGTTGTCAGGGCAAGCGCATCCGCAGCTCGGTCATCCGGCGGGTTGCGTAGTTCATGTCCTGTACTGTCAGGCGGAGCCGGTACCAGAGGATCCGCGCCCGTTCGCGGCGGGTCCAGCCGCCCGTCTTCTCCAGCTGCCGGATCTGGACTGGGTCAGCTGGGTTGGGGGCACGGGTCGTCGTGGCTTCCGCGGCCGTCCCGGCGGCTGGCGAACAGTGCCCTGGTTTCGCTGACCCTGCGGGCAGGCCCAACTCCCCCGCTAGGGTGCGGGGAGGGCGGGGCTGCTGTCGGGTGCCATGCCCAGGCCGGTGTCGCGGTTGCCGGGGTTGGCCGGGGTGTAGTACCACAGGTGGTTGTTGTTGGCCCGGAAGGCTGCCTCGGGACTGCCGCTGGTGGAGGCGGTGATGGCGGGGCTGCTGGCGGCGTCCATGCCCAGGCCGGTGTCGCGGCTGCCGGAGTTGGCCGGGGTATAGAGCCACAGGTGGAAGTTGTTGGCCTGGAACGCTATCTCGTAGCCGCCGCCGGGCAGGGACACGATGGCGGGGCTGCTGGTGATGTCCATGCCCAGGCCGGTGTCGCGGCTGCCGGAGTTGGTCGGGGTGTAGTACCACAGGTGGTTGTTGTTGGCCTGGAACGCTATCTCGGGACTGCCGCCGGAGGTGGCCGTGATGGCCGGGCTCGTGCCGGAGTCCATGCCCAGGCCGGTGTCGCGGTGGCCGGAGTTGGCCGGGGTGTAGTACCACAGGTGGTTGTTGTTGGCCTGGAACGCGACCTCGTAGCTGCCGCCGGCTACGGCCGTGATGGCCGGGCTGGTGCCGGGCTCCATGCCCAGGCCGGTGTTGATGCTCTTGCCGGTGCTGGGGTTATTAAGCCACAGGATGCCGGTGTTGGCCTGGAACGCTATCTCATAGCCGCCGCCGGCCAGGGACACGATGGCCGGGCTGGTGCCGCCTTCCATGCCCAGGCCGGTGTCCCGGTTGCCGCCGGTACTGGGGTCATAGAGCCACAGGTGGTTGTTGTTGGCCTGGAACGCTACCTCGCCGCTGACCGCGATCGAGGGGCTGGTGTCGGTTGCCATGCCCAGGCCGGTGTCGCGGTGGCCGGAGTTGGCCGGGGTGTCGTACCACAGATGGCCGTTGTTAGCCTGGAACGCTATCTGGTGATTACTGAACGAGTACCCAGGATAGTAGTAGGTCAACAGGATCTGCTCCCAGGAGTCTCCCCGGCCCGCGCAGGAGTCGCTGCCGATCTGCGACATCCTGGTGCCGTTCGCCAGCTCGCCGCAGGTGTCCGCGGGAGAGTCGGCGCCGCAGTCGGTCACGAAGTTGCTGCAGAAACCAGTCTCGGTGATCGTGCCGTCGTGCGAGAAGACCGTGGTGGCCGTGGTGGTCACGGCGTTGTTGGAGTTGGTGGACGTCGGCCCGCTAGGCACGAAGTCCTGGTAGGCGGTGCTGTCATCCACGTCGAACGAACACGGGTTCACGTCCGCCGCGGTGCCCTTGCTGCCGTTCAGTATGAAGTACCAGGCGTAGTCGCGGACGGCTTGCGCGCCCGCCTGCAGAGCCGGGTAGGGAGCTCCGGTACCCCACTCGTTCGGCAGCACGTGCTGCTCGTAGAACTGGAAGTTGTACACGACGATCTGGCCGGTCCCGGTCATGTAGACCCGGATGGTGGACGGGTTCTCGGTCTGCGAGGTCCAGCCGGAGGAGTTGTGGCCGCAGTTGCTGTAGGCGTCCGGCCTGGAGCCCTGGTGCGGCTGGTGCCTGGCCGGGCCGTTGACGGGCTGGCGGCCGGGCCGTGGGGCGGTGAAGGACTGGGCCGCGCGGTCGAGCTGCACGTAGAGGCTGGTCGCGTTGATCGCGGCCATTTTGATGCCGGTTTCCCGCCACGTGCCGAAGCCTGGCGCGGTCACCTCGACGGTCAGGACGCGCTGCGCCGTGGCGGGCGGCACGCTGAGCGAGAAGTTGCCCTGGGCGTTGGTGGTGGTGGTCCGCGAGAGCTGGGGGATGATGACCTTCGCGTGGGCGACGGTCGGCAGGCCCTGCGGGACGATGATGCCGGTGTCATCCTTGCCCTGCAAGGCCGTGCCGTTCCTCACCTGGCCGGTGAGTTCCAGCATGGCCGACCGGCTGGTCTGCGCTCCGGTGGAGCGGCTTATCTGGGCACTGGCTGGCGTGGCTAGTGCCGTGATGAAGGCCAGCACTGACAGGAAAGCCAGAATATAGCGTCCGCGAATGTTTCGGCGATGCAGTCTCACGGGATGCATGCGAATTCCTTCATCCTCGATCCGGAGGGAAGCTCAGTCGAATTCATGCCATCGATGGCGATTCAGAGCGGATTAGGGTGCGGGGAGGGCGGGGCTGCTGTCGGGTGCCATGCCCAGGCCGGTGTCGCGGTTGCCGGGGTTGGCCGGGGTGTAGTACCACAGGTGGTTGTTGTTGGCCCGGAAGGCTGCCTCGGGACTGCCGCTGGTGGAGGCGGTGATGGCGGGGCTGCTGGCGGCGTCCATGCCCAGGCCGGTGTCGCGGCTGCCGGAGTTGGCCGGGGTATAGAGCCACAGGTGGAAGTTGTTGGCCTGGAACGCTATCTCGTAGCCGCCGCCGGGCAGGGACACGATGGCGGGGCTGCTGGTGATGTCCATGCCCAGGCCGGTGTCGCGGCTGCCGGAGTTGGTCGGGGTGTAGTACCACAGGTGGTTGTTGTTGGCCTGGAACGCTATCTCGGGACTGCCGCCGGAGGTGGCCGTGATGGCCGGGCTGGTGCCGGAGTCCATGCCCAGGCCGGTGTCGCGGTGGCCGGAGTTGGCCGGGGTGTAGTACCACAGGTGGTTGTTGTTGGCCTGGAACGCGACCTCGTAGCTGCCGCCGGCTACGGCCGTGATGGCCGGGCTGGTGCCGGGCTCCATGCCCAGGCCGGTGTTGATGCTCTTGCCGGTGCTGGGGTTATTAAGCCACAGGATGCCGGTGTTGGCCTGGAACGCTATCTCATAGCCGCCGCCGGCCAGGGACACGATGGCCGGGCTGGTGCCGCCTTCCATGCCCAGGCCGGTGTCCCGGTTGCCGCCGGTACTGGGGTCATAGAGCCACAGGTGGTTGTTGTTGGCCTGGAACGCTACCTCGCCGCTGACCGCGATCGAGGGGCTGGTATCGGTTGCCATGCCCAGGCCGGTGTCGCGGTGGCCGGAGTTGGCCGGGGTGTCGTACCACAGGTGGCCGTTGTTAGCCTGGAACGCTATCTGGTAGCCGCCGCCGGGCGACACGTAAATCCAGTGTTCGCCGCTACCCCAGATGCCCCCCGCCCAGGATGCGGGCGAGACATTGTTGTTCTGCTGGACGGTGATGTTCGTACTCCCCGCGAAGTCGCCGTTGACCAGGTTCAGTGTCCCGTTCGAATTGACTCCTACAACGATCCCAACGTGATCCGCGTACGTTGAGTTCGGTGCCTTGTCGGCCGCGGGGTAGAAGACGATAGCGTCCCCGACCTGGGGAGTTCCCGAGTCGAACGAGGGGTGCTGGCCCTGGTCGAGCGCCCACTGATAGAAAGTGGCTGACTGCGGAGTCAGCGCGTTCAGGTCAGCCGTGACCCCGCCCTGCTCCCATACCCACTTGGTGAAGTCAGCGCACCATTGCTCGTTCCTATTCTGGACCTTGAACTTGGGATCGGTGCCGCACCCAGAAGTGCTCGCCCCGACGCCGACCAGCGTAGTGAACGGATTGCAGTCGAAACTGAAGCTCGTGCTAGCGGGGGTGTCGCCCACGCCAACGTTCTGTTCTGCTACCTCGGCGATTGTCTGGGGGTCGACCGCCCCGGAGATACCGGGGGTGGCCAGTCGCCTGGGCCTGGTGTGGTTACCGCTGACCCTGCCGCATTCCGAACTGCTGGCATACCACGAGCTGCGCACGGCAGCGGGCAGGCTGGCCGAACAGGAGACCGGCTGGCTGCCGTACCCGACCATCCTCCACCGGGAGCTCTCGCGGCTGCTGAACACACCTATGCTGCCGCCATCCTGAAAGCCGAGCAGCACCCTAGCGCTGGCGCGAGCCGACGGCAGGAAACTGGCCGTGGCCCAGTAAGTCCTGGTCGCGCGGGCATAGGCGGTTCGCACGCTGCCCGGCCGCACCCCCGACACGTCTCCCGCTGGGATGTGCCTGAACGAGGCGTATGCGGCGATCAGAGCCCGGGCAGTCCGCGACGCGGCATCAGTGCCTTGCGCGCGCGAATGCTGACCGGAAGCGGCCGTCTGCGCGGGGCTGACCGAGGCAGCCGCCGCTGGCCCGCTGCCCACCGCAGCGACCAGCACAGCCGCCGGAATCCATGATCGAATTATTCTCCGCATCTCGACTGTCCCCTTCATAGCTCCGATCCTTCTTGGGCTCGGATCCTTCTTGGCGAAAGCTGCCGGTTATAGCCGACTGAGTCGGGAGACCGGTAAGTCCGTGCGCCGCCCGAAGACCACATCGTGACTGCGCGAGAAAGGTACGAAGTGACCGCCGCAAGGCCAGGGCGCAGCGCGGCCGGACGCGGTCTCCGGCGGCGCCGGGTGCGTTGGGCAGCGGCCGGAGTCGCATTCGCGGTTAGCGCTAAAGCTGCACCTAGAGCCGGGGCCGCGCCGATCCGTGCTGCGCATCTAGGCACGAGTTTCATGATCTCTCCCTACAGGGAGCCTGCGGGCCGGCCGCGGGCGCGCTGCCGGTAGCCCTGCACGCTTACCCTCCGTCCTGATTGTTCGCGGCGCCGAGATGCCTCTTCAGCGCGGCGGCTCATCCGGGGTGGCGGTCCTCGCTCGCGCCAACCAGAAGGTAACGCCGGATAGCGGAGGAGACCAGGCAGTCTCACAGGCAGTCTGACCGGTAGAGTTCTCCGGCCTGGTGGGTATTGAGCAGGCATAGGCGGACCGATCCGGGGCGCGGCGGGTATTGCCTCCCTTCCGGGAAGCGCTGCCGCCTGCCGGCAAGACGTGTGAGGGTCGGGCATGGGTGACAACGGTGCGGGGTTCGGGGCACTGCTGCGTTCTTGCCGCCTGGCGGCGCGATTGTCGCAGCAAGAACTGGCCGAGGCATCCGGGATGAGCGTGCGTGCGATTAGCGACCTGGAGCGCGGTCGCGTCCGGCGCCCCTACCCGCACTCGCTGTCCCGGTTGGCTGATGGGCTGCGGCTGCGCGACGGGGTGCGAGCAAAGTTCATCGCCGCCGCCGACCGTCGGCTGGCCGGTGACCCGGCCGCCAGCCTCACCGCGGTGCCAGCGGGCTGGCCGGCCCGGGCTGCTGGAAGGAGGGCCGTGCCCCGGCAGCTGCCGGCCCCGGTAGGGCAGTTCACCGGCCGCGAAAGGGAGCTGGCGGCGCTTACCGGCATGCTGGAGTGTGCTGGCAGCACGCCAGCGGCGGTGGTGATCTCGGCGATCGGGGGCACGGCCGGCGTCGGGAAAACAGCGCTGGCCGTGCACTGGGCGCATCAGGTCGCCAACCGGTTCCCGGAAGGCCAGCTGTATGTCAACCTGCGCGGCTACCATCCCGGGCCGCCGATACCGCCAAGTGACGCGCTGGCTGGCTTCCTGCGAGCCCTCGGCGTGGCCGGCCAGGACATTCCCGGCGACGCTGACGAACGCGCCGCGGCGTACCGTAGCCTGCTGGCCGGACGGCGGATGCTCGTGGTCCTGGACAACACACGGGAGGTAGCGCAGGTCCGGCCGCTGCTGCCCGGCAGCCCCGGGTGCGTGACGGTAGTGACCAGCCGGGATGCCCTGGTCGGCCTGGTGGCCCGCGACGGCGCCTCGCGCCTGGAGGTGGATCTGCTGCGGCTACCCGAGGCGGTCGGCCTGCTCAGGGAATTGATCGGCAGCCGGGTGGACGCTGACCCAGCCGCCGCGGCGGCGCTGGCCCGCCAGTGCTGCCGACTACCGCTGGCGCTGCGGATAGCCGCCGCACTCGCAGTCGCCAGCCCGGATATTCCCTTGGCCGACCTAGCCACCGAACTGGCTGACCCGCAGCACCGGCTGGACGTGCTGGACACTGGCGGAGATGAGCACACGGCGGTGCGGTCGGTGTTCACCTGGTCATACCGGCACCTCGACCCATGCGCCGCCCGCATGTTCCGGCTGCTCGGCCTGCATCCCGGACCAGACCTCGACCTGTATGCCGCCGCCACGCTCGCCGACAACGCCCCTACCCAAGCTCTCGGGGCGCTGCACGCGCTGACCCGCGCGCACCTGATGTACAGCGCTGGGCCAGGCCGGTACGGAATGCATGACCTGCTGCGCGCCTACGCCCGCGAACTCGCCAGTGCGCATGACAGTGAGGATGAACGGCAGGGAGCGCTGACCCGGCTGCTCGACTACTACCTGTCCACCGCGGCCACCGCGATGGACATCCTGTTCCCCGCCGAACGCCACCGCCGGCCGCGCATCCCCCCGCCCCTCACCACCGGCCCGCCGCTGGTCGGTGCCGCCGAGGCGAGGGCATGGCTAGACGCCGAGCTAGCCAACCTCGCCGCATCCGCCGCCGACCGCGGATGGCCCAGGCACGCCACCCGGCTGTCGGCTACCTTGTCCCGGTACCTTAGCGGGGGCGGGCACTTCGCTGAGGCCGCCGTCATCCACACCCACGCCCTGAACGCAGCGCGCAGCCTGGCGGACCGGGCAGCCGAAGCGACCGCGCTTAGCAATCTCAGCCAGATCGACCTGCACTATGGATACGGCCAGCAAGCCGCCCGCCAGCTGCAGCAGGCCCTGGCCCTGTTCTGCGGGGCGGGCGACCGGGCCGGCCAAGCGCGGGTGCTGCACAACTTGGCCACAGTCGAAGCCCAGCAGGGCCGCTACCAGCAGGCCGGCGAGCACCATCAGCGGGCCCTGCAGCTGTACCGGGCGACCGGCGACCAGACCGGTGCCGCTCGCGCCCTGCACGGCCTCGGCGACATGGACCTACGGCTGGGACGCTACCAGCGCGCCGACGGCAACCTCCAGCAGGCACTCGCCCAGTGCCGCGAAACCGGCGACTGGGTTAACGAAGCCTACGTCTTGTCTCTTATTGGTGACCTCAACCTGCGGCTCGGCCGGTACCGGCGCGCCATGCATCATCTCGAGCAGGCCCTAGGCATGTTCCGCAAGGTCGAAGACCGGACCGCCGAAGCCTGGGTGCTCGCCCACCTCGGTACCGCCCAGCTAGGCCAAGGCCACGGCCCGCTGGCCATCGACTACCACCAGCGGGCCAGGATGATCGCCTGCGAGAATAGGGACCGGTTCGGCGAAGCCGAAGCACTCAACGCCCTCGGCGAGGCATACCTCGCCACCAGCGAGCCGGACAACGCCCGCGCCGCGCACACCCGGGCCCTCGATCTGGCCACCCAGACCGGCGACAAGTACGAACAAGCCCGCGCTCACACCGGCCTCGGCCGTAGCCGACAAGCCGCCAGCGACCCAGCCCAGGCGCTCGATCACTGGCACGAAGCTCTCGCCCTCTACGACGACCTAGGCACACCCGAAGCCGACCAGATCCGCACTCAGCTCGCGGCAGATAAAGCTGTCATCACGAACCGCAACCACGCGCGGTGACAATATCTCCGACGTTAGCCGAATTCCCGCTTGCCGCCCTGCCCTGTCAGCCACCTGGCGCCGACAACGGCTCATCAGGCCGGGGCAGGCGGGGGCTAGGAGCACCAGCCAGCCGAACGCCCGGATCATGAAGAGATAGATGAGTCGGATGAGCACGAGCGCCGAGCGTAAAGCAGCAGGTCAAACCCTGCGCATGGTTTTGGCACAGTACAGGGGCGATGTCGAAGCTGTGCCCGTGGGCGCAGACCAGCCCGGGTGTCAGCCAGGCGAACCGGGGCGCCGTGCAGCGGGCTGCGCAAGCGGGCAGGACCCGGCGCGAGCGCCTTGCGCCGTACCGGTGCCCGCCCACCTGCGCCATGCGGGCCCGCTCTGCCTTCTTGCTAATTCTTCAGCTTGCGCAGGGCCGCGATGAAATTCGGCCCGTCGGGCGTGCCGAGGCCGGTCATGTTGTCGTAGCCCTTGAGGGTGATCTGCCCGGTGTAACCCGTCATCTCGAGGTTCTGGTCATCGAAGGTGATCAGGGTCTGGACCGGCGGATGACCGCAGAGATTCTCGAGGAAGGCGATGTCACAGTCCATGCCGCGGTGCAGCGCGGGGCTGTGGCTGGTCAGCGGCAGCGTGTCGAAGAAGGCGCTGGACCGGTACAGCTTGTAGATGGCTGGGTTGATGAACCCAAACGGGGTTTCCTGCCCCTGCTGGGCCGCCGTCACCATGCCGGCGACCAGCGGAGAAGACTGGCTGGTGCCACCGATCGGGATCTGCTGGTACGTGGGAGCGCTGCCCTTCGGAAACGACAGGAACCCCATGGCCATCCCGGTGAACAGGTCGGCGTCGGCACTGATGTCAGGCACGCTGCGGGTGGTGCCGAACGATTTGGGCACCACGCCCTTCTGGTAGGCCGGCTGCGGGTACGGCGTGCTGGGGCCGCCGCCGGAGGCGCCCTCCTCGCCGAGCAGCACCCACTTGCCGTCCTTGATCCGCGAGGCCCCGTCGGACCATCCGGTCTCGAACAGGCGGTTGCTGGTCTTGCCGAGCCCGAGCGTAGTGCCGCCGACGGCGATGGCGAACGGGTCAGCGGCCGGGAACAGGACGCCCGAAAAGTCGCCAGCGGCGAAGTACATGCCGACGCCCTCGGCGGCGGCGCGCACCAGGTAGGAGTGCTCGATCTTGATGAGGAACGGGAGCGGGCCCCCAGTCGCCCACGAGTTGGAGACGATCGTCGCCAGCGGGTGGCCGGCGGCGCCGTCGATGACCGCCTCGTCGGCGTCGAACAGGCCCTGGAACCCGAAGTCACCGTCGTTGCAGGAGTCACCGCCGACGACGAGCTGGTTCGCGTCCGGCGCCATGTCGTGAGAGATCTCGACGTCGAGCTGCTCTTCGAAGTTGAACGGATCCCCGCAGGTGTTCGCACCGAGTGACAGCTCCTCGTACCGCTGTGACGACGGCGCAGGCAGCCGGTTGACCTTCGCGTAGTCCTGCAACGTGAGGAACATGTCCTTGGTCAGGCCTAGCTCCACCAGGGCGACCGTCTGGCCCTTGCCGGCGTTGGCCCAGCTGGCCCGGTAGGCCGCGCGCATCTGGTCCGCGCTGTAGCCGCACAGGGTCGTCGGGAAAGACGTGGTGCTGAACTGCTTCGGCAGGCCGGTGGCCATGTGCTGCCCGTAGTAATGCGAGCAGGCAGGGGCGGCGGCACCCGTACGGGCGGCCCTGGCCGCCTGGCCACCCAGCTCGCCACGCGGTGCGGCCAGCGGGATGACCGGCCCGGCGTTGTCCAGCCCGGTCACGCCCAGAACGTCGCCAGCCAGGTATGAGGGCAAGGAAACCTGACGGTCGTTCGCGTACAGGGTGTACGGACTGGCGCTCGCCGCAGCCGACGCCTTGTAGGTGTCCAGGCGCACCCGGAACGCCGCATCGATCGCCGACACCGGCGCCGTCGCTCGCACGTAGGCAACACCAGGGTCGGTGTGGACGGCCGTGAAGCCCTCGGCGCGCAGCCACGATTCGACCCTGCTGACCACTGCGCGGGGCGTCCCAAACCGGGCGGTGTAGGCGGCCGGGCTCAGGTAGTGGTGGAACAGGGTGCTGCCGGGCGTGCTTACCGCGGTGGCGAAACGCGCCGCCGCCGCGAGGTCGGGCCGCAGCCAGAGCTGGATCGTCAGCCTGGTGCTGGGGACGACCTCGCCGGCCGGCCGGGTGTGGCTCACGAATGAGGCGGCGCTGCCGGGCAGAATTCTCTCTGCCGGCTTTGGCGACGCACCGGCCACGCCGGCCGCGCCGACGGTCGTCATGGCGGCGGCCGCCGCGGTAGCGCCGGCGACGGCGATTAACGATCTGAACCTGGACATGGCCACATCGTAAGCGTCGCGAATGGACCAAAATACGACGATATAGACAATCGGCCCTGTCGAATAGGTGCACCCCGGCGGCCGGAGGCGTCCCAGCCCGGCCGGCGTTCGGCTCCCCTGAGGGTTCTTAACGGCCCGTACAAGATCGCCTTATCCACGGGCGAACAGCAGGTGCGCGGTTCCGATCACCGATGTGCAGCCACTGCTGTACCCTGCACGACCTGTCCAGCGGCGACTCGTGCCCGCACTGGGCCAGTTCCTGGGCTCATCGGCGGGCCCGCCGGCGGCGGTGATCACCCGGCTGACTAGGCGGCGAGCAGTCTAACCGGCGCCGGCTAGGGGGTGATCTGGTAGATGGTGCCGCAGCCGAGGGCGCCGCCGGGCCCTCCGTCGGCGCAGTCGCGCGCCGTCCCACCGGACCGGGTGGCGCCGATCATCGTCCCGGCGGGCCCCGGGATCAGCCCGGCCCATTCCGCCTCGGCGCCGTCCGGCGGCCCGGTGAACCGGTAGAGCACTCGGAAGGTGTAGCCCGTCCCGGCGGGCGCCAGTTCGAACACCGTGCTGCAGCCGATGCCCGCGCATTTGACGCCGCCGATGTCCGTCACGCCGAACAGGTCTCCGTCCGGCTCGCGCAGCAGCGGGGCCTGCGGCAGGAAGCCGCCCCGGTGGGTGGTAAAGGAGTGCAGCACGCGCTCGGTGTAGCCGGAGCCGGCCGGGGTGAGCGAGAACACCGTGCCGTAGCTTCCGCTGCCGCCGCCGTACTCGGTGGTGCCGTAGATCACTCCGGTGTGGCCGTCCACCGTCAGGACGGCAAACGGGTTGGACCCGTCGGTGCCGCCCTTGAAGTTGTAGATATCGGTGTAGACGGGGCCGGTCTTGGTCAACTGGAGCCGGAACACGGTGCCGTTGGTGTTCACCGCGCTCGCCCCGTACAGCGTGCCGAACAGCGTCCCGGTGCTGGTCATGGTCAGGCCCGCCTGAGGCTGCCCGGCCTCCTTGGCGAAGCTGTGCAGCATGTGCTCGGTGTACCCGGCCGCCGAAGGGGTCAGCTCGTAGATCACCCCCTGGCCGCCGGTGCCGCCGAACTGGGTCACCCCGAATATGTCGCCGCGCGCATCGAGCAGGGCCGCGCCGATCGGCTGGCCGCCGTCAGCGCCCCCGGTGAAGGTGTGCAGCACCTTCTCGGTATAGCTCCCCGAGCCGGCCGGGATCAGTTCGAAGGCCACGCCGTTCTGGTCTGCGCCGCCGATGACGGTCTCGCCGAACAGGTCACCGTGGCCGCCAACTGCGACGTTCCCGCCCGGCTTGGACCCGTCGGCGTTATCGAAGCTGAACAGCACCTTCTCGGTGTAGCCGGAGCCGGACGGGGTGAGGGAGTACACGCACCCGAGGCCGTGGCGACCGCCGAACACAGTGGTGCCGTAGAGCTTGCCATCCGGGCCGTGGATCACGCCGTTGAGCGGCCCGGCGCCGTTCCGCCCGGCGAAGCTGATCAGGACCTTCTCGGTGCCAGTCCGAGCCGATGCGGCCGCCGCCGGGGCGAGGCAGAGCCCGGCGGCGGCGAAAACGGCAGCGGCGACAGCTAGCCTGCCGGGAGGAGCGCGGTGTGGCATCGCGGCCCTCCTCAGAGGGTGATCTGGTAGACGGTGCCGCAGCCCGGGGGCCCGGCCCGGGCCCCCGTCGCCGCGGTTGCGCACCGTGCCGCCGGAGCGGGTGGCGCCGAATAGGTCACCGGGGGAATCCAGCACGGGAGCCCACCGGAGCGCAGGCGCTGAGTTCGGTGCATGCGTGTCACCGTCCCAGGACAAGACTTGTACCGCCGCGTCCCAGTATCTACTGTTTTGCACCGCTGGGCCTAACGCGGGCTTCCGTTCCGGTAAACCGGCCCCACCCTGTTGACCAGGCCTGGTTACCGGGCTGCAGTGTCACGGGCTGCGGTGTTACCGGCGCCTGCCGCCACAGGTGCACCGGATCTGGGCAGCGGTGCCGGCCGGGCGATACCGTTGTGACCGTGGTGTGGCGATCCCTTCGCCCGGCCAGTACCTGGCCTGGCGAAAAGGAGGAGTCCCGGTGACTCAGGAAACGGTGTCCCCCCGCGGCGGTTCCCAGGCCGTCCGCGCCGCCCGCCGCGATGAGGCAGCCGTGCTGGGCGATGTGCTGGCCGACGCCTTTGCGGAGGACCCGGTCTTCGCCTGGCTGATCCCGCCGCAGCTGCGCGGCCGGGACAATCGCATGCGCACGTTCTTCACCAGCATGAGCCGCGGTTACCTGCGACGGGGCAAGCCGTGTTACCTCACCGGCGACGCCTCGGCCGCTGCGCTGTGGGCCGCGCCGGGTGCCTGGGCGATGCCGCTCAGCCAGATCATCCTGGAGGCGGCGCCCAACGGGCTGGCCTTCGGCCGCCGCCTGTTCCGCGCGCTGCGCACGCAAACGCAGATCGAACACCTGCACGCCAGGCAGTCCGCGCCGCACTGGTACCTCGGCTACCTTGGCGCCCGCCGCGACCGGCAGGACCAGGGGCTGGGCACCCAGATGCTGCGGGAGGTCCTGGCCGGCGCGGACACCGATGGCGTGCCGGCCTACCTCGAATCCTCCAACGAGCGCAACCTGCCGCTGTATGAGCGCAACGGCTTTCGCGTCGTCGGCGAACTTCAGGCCCTGGGGCACGGGCCCACCATCTGGCGTATGTGGCGCGAACCCCAGCCCCGCGCGTGAGGCCGAGGACGGCACCAGTACCCGTACTTGGCCACCTGATCCTGGCCCGCCTCCTCACGTCGCGTGAGCGACCTCCGGCCACGGCAGCACGCGCACCGCCGCCGACGTGGCGCAACAGCCGTGATATGTACTCCAGCCCAGCCTGACCTGCGGTTCGCGGACACGGCCCCGCACGACCCACCGCCATGATCGCCGCACGGGACCTGCGCGCCCATAGCCCATGAGCCGCGTGGCGCCGGAATCGCCGTTCGGTATCAGCGGCAGCTGGATGCTGGACATGAGACGGATAGCGCAGATTCGGCCTATCTGCGTGCTGGGAGCGGGCGGGCCAGGAACCGCTCGCCCGGTTGCTCAGTTTCCGTTGGGCTTGGCCTGTGCTGTCCGTGGCCAGGAACCCGCCATATGCAGGCAGAACCCGATTCCGGCGTGCAGGAGCTGAGGCTCGGCTGTCAGCCCGGTTCGTGCGGCCACAATCCGGCAAGTTGTGCCCGGCTGATGTTGCCCCCGCTGCAGATGATCGCCACCTTCCGGCCGGTGAACCGCTGGGGAGCGGCCAGCACCGCCGCCAGGGCGGCCGCGCCGGCCGGCTCGACCAGGTTGCGCGTCTTCTCGATCATCAGCCGCGTCGCGGCCTTCAGCGCATCCTCCGAGACCAGCACGAAGTCGTCCAGCAGCTCACGCAAGATCCGCTGCGGCAGTTCGAACGCGGTCCTGGTGGCCAGCCCTTCCGCGAACGTGCTGGTGATGTCCTCGACGAGCGTGCCCGCCTGCCAGGACCGGCAGGCGGCCGGGGCAGCCTCGGACTGCACGCCGATCACCTCGATCGACGGTCGCACCGCTTTGGCCACCACGCAGGCCCCCGCCGCCCCGCTGCCCCCGCCGACCGGCACCACGATCACCTCGGTGTCCGGCCGGGCCTGGAGGATCTCCAGCGTGCAGGTGGCGACGCCCGCGATGAGCGACGGCTCGTTCCCGGAGTGGATGTACCGGTAATCATGCGCGGCGGCCAGCTTCTCGCAGTGCTCGCGGGCCTCATCGAAATCAGCGCCGCGGAAAACCACCTCGGCGCCCAGCGCGCGCACCGACTCCACCTTCACCGGATTGGCCCGCTCGGGCATGCAGATCACCGCGCGCACGCCGAACAAGTCCGCCGCGTAGGCAACCGACTGGCCATGATTGCCGGTCGAGGCGGCGATGACACCCCGCCGCCGCTCACCCGCGCCCAGCTGGCTGACCAGGTTCACGCCACCGCGGACCTTGAACGCGCCCACCGGCTGATGGTTCTCGTGCTTGACCCGCAGCTGCGCCCCGGTCATCGCATCCAGCGCGGGATAACGGTACAACGGGGTCGGCTGCAGGTAGGGCGCGATGCGCCGCGCCGCAGCCAGTACATCAGCAAGGTCTGGCACCGGGCCGGCCGTCATGCCACGTGTCTACCACGGCACCCGCAAAACGACGAGACAGCCGGCCGGCCAGACAGCGCCGACCCTCCCCCGTACGAGGCCATACAAGCCCAGGCAACCCAGTGCGCCATAGAAAAGCGGAGCCAGCCGGATGATGCCGAGCGTCTGGAACGCCACGGCGAGGTATGGGTAGCCCGGATCCTTCTTGCTGATCCACCTGCCTCCCGGCAGCTGCACCCGCTGGACGGGGCCGCCACCCGGACCCGGACCCAGCCTGTTATGGCCAACCTGAGGTGCCAGCTGCGCGGCGAGCGCGTGTGTCCGCGCCCCGGAGAAGGTAAACAACTGCCCCTCGGTCATCGCCACGATCGAGGCACGATAGACGTAATCGTCTGGCTCGGGGAGATACGGCGAGACCCTGACCACCAGGACGCATAGCACCCCGGTCCGCGCGGCGGTGAGCGGCATCTGCGCGTTCTTTTGGACCGGACCCTTTCGGCGTACGCTCTGGCCATGTCCGCCGGGGTCTTCGGCCGTGATGCCGAGCTGGGGGCTCTTGCCGGGTTCCTGGATGGCCGGCCGGCCCGGGCGCGCTGGTGCTCGCTGGGGCCCCGGGGGCGGGCAAGACCACCTTGCTGCGCGCCGGGGCGGCGCTGGCTGCCGAGCGCGGGTTCGCGGTGCTGCAGACGATGCCGGCCCGCAGTGAGGTCAGGCTCGGATTCGCCGGGCTCGCCGACCTGCTCGAGCCGCGCCTGCCGGATGTGATCGGCGAGCTGGCGCCGCCGCAGGCGCGGGCGCTGCGGGCGGCCCTGTTCCTAGAGGAGGCGCCGCTGCGGCCGCCAGAGCCGCGGCTGATCGCGGTGGCCTTCCGCGCGGCGGTGACCGCGCTGGCCCGGTCGGTGCCGGTGGTGCTGGTCATTGACGATGTGCAGTGGCTGGATCCGGCGAGCGAGGCGGCGGTCGGGTTCGCCGTCCGCCGCCTGGAGCGTGAGCCGGTGCGCCTGCTTTGCGCGCAGCGGACGGCCGGGCCCGGCGCGGACCTGCCACTGGAGCTTGCCCAGGCCAAGATGCGCGCCGGCCTGCTGCCGGTCGGCGGGCTGAGCCTCGGCGCGCTGCACCGGATGCTGCGCACCCGGCTCGGCGCATCGTTCTCGCATCCAACGCTGCGCCGCATCGAGGCCGGGTCGGGCGGCAATCCGTTCATCGCACTGGAAATCGGCCGCGCCCTGGTCCGCCGCGGGGTCACCAGCGACCCGACTGCGGAGCTGCCGGTGCCGGAGACACTCAGCAAACTGGTCGGCGAACGGCTCGGCGCACTCACCGCCCCGGTGGTCAACGCGCTGCGCCAGGTCGCCGTGATGCCGGACGCGCCCGCCGACACCTACGTCGCGGCCGGCGTAGGCGCCGCGGCACTGGACGGCGCCGTACTGGCGGGCGTGCTTGAACCAGACGCCGGCCGGCTCCGGTTCACGCACCCGCTGCTCGCCGCGGCCGTGACTGGCGCCATCCCGCCGGCCCGCAAGCGGGAGCTGCATGCGGCCGCGGCGCGGGTGGTCCGGCGGCCAGAGGAACGGGCCAGGCACCGGGCGCTGGCCAGCTCGGGCCGGTCGGCGCGGGTGGCAGCCGAACTGGAGGCTGCCGCCGAGTCGGCCGCCGGCCGTGGCGCCCCGGCCACCGCAGCGGAGCTGTTCGAGCTGGCCGCGTCGCTGACCCCAGACCACGACCAGGCGCGGTCCCGGCAACGACGCCTTGACGCTGCCCGGCAGCTCGCCCTGGCCGGCGAGACTCGGGCGGCGATGGCATCCCTGGAGCGGCTGGTTGCTTCGGCGCCGCCGGGACCGCAGCGGGCCGACGCGCTGATCCAGCTCGGTGAGCTCAGGGAAGACGACCTGGTAGCGGCGACGGCCCTGCTCGAAGAGGCACTGGTCGAGACAGCGGATGACCGGGGCCGCACCGCGGAGGTCCGCCTGGCGCTGTCTGATCTGTGGCTGAAGCGCGGTAATGGCGCTCGCGCGATTTCCGAAGCACGCGCGGCGCTGCCCGGCGCCGAGGCGGCCGGCTCGCCTGCGCTGCTGGCCACCGCGCTTGCCCATACCTTCGACCTAGGCCTGATGCACGGCGACCGGGTCGATGAGCGCCTCCTCACCCGCGCCCTGGAGCTTGAGCGCGGGATTGACCGGCTGCTGCCCGGCACGCCGCCCAGCTGGCTGGCAGGCCTGTGGCACCTACTCCAAGGACGCCTCGACGCGGCGGACAAGGAGCTACGAATGGTGCTCGCCCGCGCCGAGGCCGACGGCGTCGAACACTGGCGGGCCGACACCCAGCTACGGCTTTCGCAAGTTGCCGCCCGGCGCGGCGACGCGGCGGGGGCGGCCGAGCATGCCGCCAGAAGCCTGGAGATCGCCGAGCAACTCGATCGTCCGCACACGATATGCGCCGCGCTGCACGGCTGCGCCTGCGCGGAACTGCTAGCCGGGAACGCCGAATCGGCCCGGGCTCTGGCAGTGCGGGGCGCCGAGCTGGCCGAGCAGGCTGGAGACCCCCCTTACACCGTCTTGAACCAGGCACTGCTCGGATCGCTCGACCTAGCGCTCGGCGACTGTCCCGCGGCGGCATCGCGGTTGACGGCGCTGGTCAGCAGGCTGCCAGTGCTGGGTATACGGCCCACCACTCAGACCATCTGGGCGGACGCCGTGGAAGCGCTCGCCGCGGCGGGAGAGTTGGCCCAGGCCGCCCAGGTCACTGCGCAGCTTGAGCGCCTGATACGGGAGCCGGTCACCGCGGCGCTGGCCGCCCGCTGCCGCGGCCTCGTTGCCGCCGCGCGCGGCGACGGCGACGCCGCGCTGGCCGAGCTTGCCAGCGCGCTGCGGCTTCACGACCAGGTCTGCCCGATGCCGGTGGAGCGCGGCCGGACCCTGCTCGTGCGCGGCGGGGTGCAGCGGCGGCTCAAGCAGCGCGCCGCGGCCCGGGCGACACTCTCGGAGGCAGTCGCCGTCTTCGACGGCATTGGCGCCCGGCTCTGGGCAGCGCGGGCACGCGACGAGCTGGCCCGGATCAGCGGCCGCGGGCCGGGATCGGAAGACCTCACCATCACCGAACGGCGGGTCGCCGAGCTGGTCGCCCGCGGCATGAGCAATCGCGAGGTGGCGGCCGAGCTGTTCGTCACCGTGCGCGCGGTGGAGTCCACACTCACCAAGGCCTACGCCAAGCTCGGCGTGCGTTCCCGGACTGAGCTTGCCGTCCGCATGGAGCGCCAGATCTGACCCGGCCGGTCCACCGCGCTTTCCGGTCATTGCGTTGTGGATCTCCGCGTTCACGACCGCGTAGTAGCCGGTGCAGCCTGCCCGGCGCGCCGGTAACTGCATCGTCTCAATTTGTGTGGATCTCCACGTTTACCACCCGGCCGGGCGGTGCCTAGCGTCGGAATCGCCGTGCCAGCTCTTCACCAGCGCTGCCGCTAAGGGGGTTCTGGCGGCACGGACGCGTGCGGGCCGTGCCAGGCCACGGCTGCCTTCCCAGTTCGCTGGCCGGGAGGCGCCAGCCGGAATCCAATCAGGGAGGACGTCATGTTCGGCACACAACAGCACCAGGACGGCGGAAGCACCAGGCGGCGTCCCGCAAGCGGGCGTTTGCGCATCCCCGCACCCCCCGCGCGGGTGCGGCATGCCGGGAAGAATGTCAGGCGGCGTTTGGCCGGGCGAGCCGCGGTGCTCGCGGGTGTGCCGGTCCTGATCCTCAGCCTGGTGGCCGGGACCGCGGCTGCCTCGGGGGCCGGCAAGGTGAAGATCTACACGAACGCCAGCATCAGCGCACCGTCCGCGATCACGGCTGGGCCGGACGGGGCGCTGTGGTTTACCAACGAGACCGGCGGCCCGGCCGGCGGCGGCTCGATCGGCCGGATCACCACCCTCGGCAAGGTCACCAGCTACACCAATACCAACATCAGCGCACCGGCGGGGATCGCGGCCGGGACGGACGGGGCGCTGTGGTTCACCAACCCCGGCTTCGGCGGCACCGCCGGCTCGATCGGCCGGATCACCACCGCCGGGAAGGTCACCAGCTACACCGGCACCGGCATCAACGTCCCGGTGGGGATCACCGCCGGGCCGGACGGGGCGCTGTGGTTCACCAACACCGGCAACAACACGATCGGGCGGATCACCACCGCCGGGAAGGTCACCAGCTACGCCGACGCCAGCATCGACGGCCCGCAGGCGATCACCACCGGCCCGGACGGGGCGCTGTGGTTCACCAACAGCGGGGACGGCACGATCGGGCGGATCACCACCGCCGGGAAGGTCACCAACTACCCCACAGCCGGTTTCGGCGCAGGGGACGGGATCACGGCCGGCCCGGATCGGGCGCTGTGGTTCACCAGCACGGCCGGCGGCCCGTACGGCACCGGCTCGATAGGGCGGATCACCACCGCCGGGAAGGTCACCGGCTACTACAGCGCCAGCATCGTCAACCCGGAGGGGATCGCGGCCGGCCCGGACGGGGCACTGTGGTTCGCAAACACCGGCAACACCGTCGGCACCTCGATCGGCCGGATCACCACCGCCGGGAAGGTCACCAGCTACACCCACGCCGGCATCGCCGGACCGTCCGCGATCACGGCCGGCTCGGACGGGGCACTGTGGTTCACCAACTTCGGCGACACCAACGGCACCTCGATCGGGCGGATCACCACCACGGTGACACCGGGGATCAGCAGTTTCACCCCGACCTCGGGCGCCGCCGGGACCACGGTCACCATCACCGGCCAGAACCTTTCCGGTGCCACCAGCGTGGCATTCAACGGGACCGCCGCCACCATCGCGTCGGACGCCGCCGCCAAGATCGTCACCCAGGTACCCGCTGGGGCCACGACGGGCCACATCTCGGTCACCACGCCTGCCGGCACGGCAACCAGCAGCGCCACCTTCACCGTCGCCCCGACCATCAGCAGCTTCACGCCCACCTCGGGCGCGGCCGGGACCACGGTCACCATCACCGGCCAGAACCTTTCCGGCGCCACCAGCGTGGCATTCAACGGGACCGCCGCCACCATCGTGTCGGACGCCGCCGCCAAGATCGTCACCCAGGTACCCGCTGGAGCCACGACGGGCCACATCTCGGTCACCACGCCTGCCGGCACGGCAACCAGCAGCGCCACCTTCACCGTGACCTAGACAGCGCGACGGCCGGAGATGCCGAGGCCGGCCCCGCCAAGCCGGCGCGCCGGTGCGGTGTCGTGCAGCGCCCTGGTCGAAGGGCATTCATCACGATGACGCGGGCCCGGCGTGCCCGGCGTGCCCGTCACGCCGGGCAGGCGAGGTAGCCGGTGCGCACGTTCAGCCGGGCCCGGCTTCGGCCAGCGTGCGCGAGACGCCAGCGTTGTCGGCCTGGCTGCCAACGGCGATGCACCGGCCGGAAGAAGCGCACGACACGCCGGCCAGGACGCTGCCGTTACCAGGTCTGGCGGTGGCCCGAACGGCCCACCTGGTGCCATTCCACGTCTCGGCCAAGGTCACCCCGACGCCGGAGCTGTCGTCATATCCGCCCACCGCGGCGCAGGCTGCCGGGTGCGGGCACGACACGCCGTAGAAGCTGCTGAAGAAGGTGACGATCCTGGGGGTCGGCTGAACGCTCCAGGCGCGGTGCCGCCATACCTCGGCCAGAGTCGAGACGCCGGCTGGGTAGCTGTAGGACTGCCCGGACGCGGTGCAGGCTGTGGCCGACCCGCACCAGACGCCGTACAGGTCGTCGTCCCCGGCGGGAGTGGGCTGGACAGTCCACGCGGCGCCGTTCCACCGTTCCGCAAGCGCAACCAGCGCGCCCGACCTGGTGTAGTTGCCGACGGCGGTGCAGGTGCTGGACGAAATGCACGACACACTGTTCAGGACGATATTGACGCCGCCCGCGGGGCTGGCGGTGGGCTGGATGGCCCAGGCGGTGCCGTTCCACGCCTCAGCCAACGGCACCGGCTGGCCCGAGCCGTCACGGTAGTAGCCCACCGCAGTGCATGCCATCGCCGACGCGCATGACACTCCCGACAGCTCGCCATCAGGGCTGGCACCGGGCAGCTTGGCGGTGGGCTGGATGGCCCAGGTGATGCCATTCCACACCTCGGCCAGCGGGTAGCCCGAGCGCTGGCCGTAGGACCTGCCGACCGCGACGCAGGCCGACCCCGAGCTGCACGACACGCCCGCCAGGTCGTGGTGGGTTGCCGTGGCGGGATCGGGCGTTCGCTGGACAGTCCAGGCGGTGCCGTTCCATGCCTCGGCCAAGGTCATGGTCGCGCCCGGGCTGTTGCGGTAGAACCCGACGGCAGTGCATTTCCGGGGAGAGCCGCATGACACGCCGGCCAGGACGCTTGGCGCTGCGCCGCTCGGAACCGGGATGGCCTGACCGGTCCAGGCGGTACCAGCAGATGACTCGGCCAAGGCCACGTGCGTGCCCGCGCGTTCGCGGTAGTACCCGACGGCGGTGCAGGCCGTCGCCGAATCGCATGACACGCCGGACAGGGCGCTGTAGGCGGGGCCAGGGTCGAGGGTCGCCCGGATTGTCCAGGCGGTGCCATTCCATACCTCGGCCAGCGTCTTGGCGCCGCTCCCGCCGTCGGTGTAGTACCCGACTGCGCTGCACGAGGTGGGCGAGCGGCACGACACGCCGTCCAGGGCGTCGATGCTGCTGGTGTTGGTGCCCGTGGGGTTGGGGGTGGGCTGGATTGTCCAGGCGGTGCCGTTCCACGCCTCAGCCAGGGTCGCCCCCAGCGTGTTGCCTTGGCTGCCCGCGCTGTTGATGAAGAACCCGACGGCGGTACAGGCCGTCGCCGAACTGCACGAGACGCCATACAGGTAGTTGACTATCGAGCCGACCGGATTGGGCGTTGCCTGGACCTTCCACGCCTGGCCACGCCACACCTCGGCCAGCGTCAGCCAGTCATCCGAACGGTAGTTGAGGTCGTTCCCGACGGCGACGCAAACCGTGGCTGCTGTGCAGAACACGCTGTACAGGACGCTGTAGACGGCACCGGCCGGGTTGCGAGCCTGCTGCAGGGTCCAGGATGTGCCGTTCCACCACTCCGACAGGCTGGCCCGGTTTTCCGACCCGTACGAGGATCCGACGGCGACACACGACGCGGCCGATCCGCAGGACACACCCTTCAGGACGCTGTGGGTAGCGCCGGCCGGGTTGGGCGTAGCCTGCACGGACCACGAAACGCCGTTCCACTTCTCCGCCAGGGTGACCTGGTCGCCCAGGTTGTCGGTGTAGTACCCGACCGCGGTGCAGGCCGTCGCCGAACTGCACGACACCCCATCCAGCGCGCTGTGAGTCACGCTCACGGGGACCGGGACGCGCTGGATGCTCCAGGCGGTGCCGTTCCATGACTCCGCCAGCGCCGAGGTGCCCGAACTGTCGGCATAAGAGCCCACTGCTACGCACCTGGCCGGGCTGGGGCACGCGTCCGCGGCCAGCGCCCCGTTGGCGACCAGGGCGTCAGGCGTAGGCACGGCAGACCATCTCGACCCCGCTGCTCCCGGGCCAGGCGGCCCAGGCGGGAGAGCCAAGAACAGTCACCAATCCCAGGACCAGCGCGTCAGCCACGATGAAACCCGCCGCGCCCAGCCGGCAAGAACGCCGCCGGGTCGAGCGCGGGAAACAGATCAAGGCTGACCACCCCTGACGCAGCCGGCAAAGGGTGCACACCTGAGAATGACAGACTCCAGGCACCATGCCCAACCCAGCTGAGGCGAAGGCGAAGGCCAAGGGCTTGCCTGACCTTGCCCAACGGATCACCGGGCGAGGCCATCCGAGGTAAACGCCGGAGGATTCTGCACGGTCACGTGACATCGCCGCCGGACGGCAACGCCTGCCCTTGCCGACCGTGCGGGTAGCCACGCCCGGGCGCTTCCGCGGAAGCGCCGGCTCCTGCGCGGGCTCTCCTGCTTGGCAGCGACGACGGCCTGGTCCGGGCAGTATCCTGTTCCGTCGGCGCCTGCCAGGGCACCAGGTGAGCTAGGAGGACGTGTGGACAAGCCGGCGGCGGAATCTGGCTAGCCAGCTGCGCGGCATCTGCCTGGCGCTGCCCGAGGTGACCGAACGGCCCAGCCACGGCGCGCCGACCTGGTTCGCAGGCGGGAAAGCATTCGTCACGCTCTGGCAGCACGGCCATCACGATCACGATTTCCCCCATCTGTGGTGCGCCGGCGTGCCAGGAGCCCAGCAGGAACTCATCACCGCCGAGCCCGGCCGGTTCTTCCGCCCGCCGTATGTCGGCCACCGGGGCTGGATCGGCATCCGGCTCGACCGCGGCCTGGACCTCGCCGAGCTTGCCGAGCTGTGCCAGGACGCCTACCGAGCTGTCGCCCCGGCCAGGCTGGTGGCTCTCCTCGACAGCTAAGGCCCAGAAGAAGCAGGCCGCGTCGCTACGTCAGGCGTCGGCTAGCGCCGCGGCCACGTGGTGATGGATTTCGAGGTACCGGCGCGCCATGAGCAGCGCGCTGATTCCGTCGCCTACCGCGGAGCCGAGCTGCTTGGTCGATCCGGACCGTACGTCGCCGGCGGCGAAGACGCCCGCCGTGGACGTCTGCATCGTCGGGCCGGTCAGCAGAAACCCGCCGGCATCACGCTCGATGGCATCCCCCAGGAAGGCGCTGTTGGGCCGCAGGCCGATGAACACGAAGGCCGCGGCGGCGGGGAACCGGAGGGTCTGGCCACTGTCGCGGTCGCGTGCCACGACGCCGGTGAACCTGCCCTGCGCACCCTCGAGTTCGACGATGTCGACGCCGGTGCGGATGATGAACTGCGGATCGGCCCGCACCCGTTTTTGCAGAAGCGGAGCGGCGGACAGGCCGGAGCGGGCGAGCACCCGAACACGGTCGGCGAACTGGGACAGGTACAGCCCTTCCTCCAGGGCTGAGTTGCCGCCGCCGATCACGACGACCTCCTCGGCTCCCCGGTAGAAGGGACCGTCACAGGTGGCACAAAAGTGGACGCCGGCGCCGATGAACGCGTCTTCGCCGGGTACGCCGAGGCGCCGGTACGTGGAGCCGGTGGCCACGATCACCGCGTGCGAGACGAGCTGCTGCCCGGTGGACAGCGAGGTCACGAGGTCATCGCCATCGGTCTCGACAGCGGTGACCGACACCCCGGACAAAAGCTCGACCCCGTAGCGGCGGGCTTGGGCAACGAACCGGTCGGCCAGCTCTGAGCCTGAGATCCCGTCGGGGAACCCTGGGTAGTTGTCGATCCGGTCGCTGATCCCGGCCTGGCCGCCGAGGGCGCTGGCATCGGCGACAATCGCGTCGATGCCTTCCCGGGCGGCGTAGATCGCGGCCGCAAGCCCGGCCGGCCCGCCCCCGACGATGACCAGGTCGTAGGCGGACCGGGCCGCTTCCCTGGCCACGCCCAGGCGGCGGGCCAGCGCTTCATCCGGCGGATTCACCTCGTGGGTCCCGTCCGGGTAGACCACCGTGGGGATGATCTGCCCGCCGCTCTGCAACTCCTTGAGCTTCCCGATGGCTTCGGGGTTCGCATCGATGTCAACGTTGGCGTAGCGGACCTGGTTGGCGGCCAGGAACTTCTTGACCCGCTTGCAGTGCGGGCACCACGCGGCGCCGTACACGGTGACGACCGGCTCGCCCGCCGGGGTCATCGCCCGGCCCCATCGATTCCCACGATTACCCTCCTCAGACTTGCCCGGCGCCGGGCGCTGCCTGCGCACCTCGGACCGCAGCGGCCGGCCTTGCGCGCCGAGCGTCAGCAGCGGCCGCGCCCGGGCGGGCCCGTGCACCGTTGCGTTCCGCCGGTCACCGGGAACGCTACCCGGCTGGGCATGCCTGGGCTCGGCGGGCATGGCCGAACTGTCCGCAAGCCGCAGGCAGGACCCGCACAATACAGCCGCAGCGGCTGAACCCGCGCTTCGGCCGGGTCCGCCGAGCTCTTCGGCGCGCGGCTGGGTGCCGAGCCGCCACCACGGCCAGCCGTGGCGATCACGCCGGCAGCCGGCCGGAT
The DNA here is from genome assembly GCA_963762615.1 of uncultured Actinomycetes bacterium. Lineage (GTDB taxonomy): Bacteria > Actinomycetota > Actinomycetes > Streptosporangiales > Streptosporangiaceae > PALSA-505. Next base: position 159,727 of record CAVXLG010000013.1, read on the forward strand.
AGCTACCGCCGGCGAACAGCGTTACGTTCTGTGTTCTAGTGCTCGCTGGTTCCGTCTTCCCCCGGCCTGACCACGCGATATAGCCTCAGCCGTGCAGGCTGGCCCATTTCCAGGCAGCTGCGTCGCCGCCGCTCTTGCTCGTCCGCCGCAGAGGGAGTCCGCCATGTTCCGCGCTCGCCGGTCAGTCATCGCGGTAGGCACAGCGGGGATGCTGTGCCTGTTTACCGCGGGCAGCGCTATCGCGCTTCCCGCCCTTTCGGCCAATGCCGCGGCCGCGAGCCCGGCCGGCAGCATCAAGGGCGACCCGCAGCCCGAGCTGAAGCCGTTCAAGTTCAGCACCGTCGATAGCTCGCCGGCCAGCTCCGCGATGGAGCCGAACGGCAGCATCGTCACCGCGTACGACGTCCCGCTGGCCGCACGGGGGAAGGCCGTGGTTTGCCAGTTCAGTCGCGGCGGCCGATCGTGCTCTCATGCCACGAGCATCGACACGCCATCGAGCATGCTCAGCGTCAATCCCAACGACGGGCCTGCGCTGCAAGTACCGAGCTCGAATCACGTCGTGATGCTCGAGAACACGTGCTGCGACGGCAATCCGGACGGCGACACGCTGTTCTACTCCTCAACCGACGGCGGCACCACCTTCAGCGCCCCGGTCCGGATCGGCAACGTTGCAGTCGGTGATTCGGTCCTTGTCGGCGGGCAGATCGTGTTTGTCGGGGCCGATTCCCCCGTCGGCACCCAGGTGGAGAGCATCCCGGTGGCACCGTCGGGGCCGCCCGCCTCGGTCGCCACGCTCTCGACGGCCATCGGCCCGGACACGCCGCGCATCGGCAGCTACCACGGAGGCATCCTGGCCGCGTGGGACGCCTACACCGCCACCTCGACGAAGACGTCCGTCAAGTACGCGCCAGCCGGCTCGGACTTCAACGCGTCGGGCTCATACCGCCCCGTCACCACCATCGCCAACGAGGCGCTGCTCGGGTTCTGGGGCAACGCCCTGTTGACGATCCAGGTGGGCGGCAAGCAGACCGTGCAGCTCAGGTTGTTCAACGGGAAGAGTTTCGGCCCGCCGCATGCCGTGCCCGGCACCTCGGGCGGCGGGCCTGAGGCGTTCGGCATTTATCAGGATCCAAGCGGCCAAGTGCACGTCTTCAGCGACCGGGGGACCGTGTCGCCGAACTACAGGCTCATCATGGAATCGACGTCGAACGGCACCCAGTGGAGCAAAGACAATCTCGGGAACGGGCTCACCAGCATCTGGTTCTCCACTGCGATCGACAGCGGTCACACCGGACTGGTGATCGGCACAGGCGGCACGCAGGCCTGGGGATACCCGCTGATGGCAGCCCAGTCGGTGACGTTCAGCCTGAAGCCAACGACGATCAAGAAGGGACAATCGGCGACGGCTTCCGGCACGGGCACCCCGGCCGGCGCGGGCCGCTTGGTGACGCTGCAGGTCGAGCGGTCAGGCCGGTGGTACTCGGTCGCCACGACCAAGGAGAGCGGCACCGGGTCGTTCAGCTTCACGATCAAGGGCACGTCCGCCGGCAAATTCTCCTACCGCGCGGTAGTCTCCGAGGTCGCCGGCTACCTGCAGTACGGCTACTCCGCAGCCAAGACGTTGCAAGTGACCAGCTAACCAGTCGCCTGACCGGCAGCCAGCCAGCTGCTTGCTGGCCGAGGGCTCCCGGATCTACGGGCGGCCGCGGGCAACGTTGAGGTGCGCGCCCGGCGGTTGCGAGACCGTGAAGCCCGGCGGGGCGTTGCGGTTCAGCGGCAGGTCGCGGCGCGCACCGTCGAAGCTGGGCAGCAGCGCGGCGAGCTTTCCGGCGGGGCCGCTTTCACCGTCTTGCGGCAGCGCCGGATGACTGATCATGTGTCCTCGGATGTCGTCGGGCAGTTCGTTCCAGTGCGGGGTGAACGAGAGCAGCACGCAGTCGCGGCGGCGCGGGCCGCAGTTGGCGTGCGTGCCGTGCAGCAGCCGGTAGTCGGTCACCACGGCATCACCGGCCCGCAGTTCGAGTGTGACCTGGCCGGGGTGATCGGTCATGGCCGGGTGGTCCAGGTCGAGTGCGGTCGATTCGTCGCTGTGCGCCTCGGGCAGCACGCGGTGCAACGGCACGCTCGCCGCTTGCGAGCCGGGGAGAACGCGCAGCGCACCGGTCTGAGCCGTCGTGTCCGACAGGTAACACAGGACCGCCACCTGGACCGGGTCGTGAAGCAGGCTGACCGGGTGATCCCACGCCCACCAGTCCTGGTGCCACCACAGCGGCGGACTGTGCGGTTCCTTCACGCTGACGTATCCCGAGATCCACCGCAGATCTCGGGCGCCGGTCGCTGCCGAGGTCCGGTCGCGGGCGGCAAGGACCAGATCGGCCAGCGGGTCGTCCCAGCGCACCGGCAGCAGCGTATTGTTCGGCCGTTCGCACGGCACCCCGGTCGGCTTGGCCACGGTCCGGTCAGCTCCGGCCCGGGCCCGTTCCAGCTGGCTGGGCGTCAGCAGGCCGTCCAGTACCACGAACCCGGCACGGTGAAATCGGCTTGCCTGGCCGCGGTCGATCCGCGGCGGCGATCCGGTGGTCATTGGCCGAGACTAGACCGAGCGCCCGGCAATCGCCTGCAGCGGCGCGGCGAGGTCGTCGCACAAGCCCGCGATCAGTCCCCGGTCACGCACGCCCGTTGGGCATGACCTGCTTACAGGGACTGCCGCGGGCGCTCATGCCCTGGCTCCTGACTCCCGGCAAGGACCCGGGATCTACCCGGAGGTGCGCGGGGCGACCAAGCCGGTCTGGTAGGCGAAGACGGTGAGCTGCGCGCGGTCGCGAGCGCCGAGCTTGATCATCGCCCGGCTGACGTGGGTCTTGGCGGTGGCGGGGCTGAGCACCAGGGCGCCGGCGATCTCGTCGTTGGACAGACCGTGCGCCACCAGCGCCACCACCTCGCGCTCCCTGTTGGTGAGCGACTCCATCCCCGCCGCGGCGACCGCGTCCGGCGGCCGGGCGACGAACTCGCTGATCAGGCGGCGGGTGACCGCTGGCGACAGCAGCGCGTCCCCGCGCATGACGACCCGCAGCGCCTGCAGCAGCTCGGCCGGCTGAGTGTCTTTCAGCAGGAACCCGCTCGCGCCCGCCCGCAGCGCGGCGAAGATGTACTCGTCAAGCCCGAAGTTGGTGAGGATCACGACGCGCACGCTGTCCAGCCGCTCGTCGGCGACGATCTGCCTGGTGGCCTCAAGGCCGTCAAGCACCGGCATCTGAATGTCCACAAGCGCGATGTCCGGGCGGTGCTCAACGGCCAGCGCCACCGCCTGCCGCCCGTCGACGGCCTCGGCGACCACCGCTATGTCGTCTTCGGCTTCGAGCAGTGCCCGGATGCCGCTGCGGATCAGCGCCTGGTCGTCGGCCAGCAGGATCCTGATCACGACGGTGCCCGCGCGGGCAGTTCGGCACGTACCTGGAAGCCGCCGCCGTCCTGCGGTCCGGCATGCAGACGGCCGCCGAGCGCGGACACCCGTTCCCGCATGCCGATCAGGCCAAGCCCAGGGCCTGCCGGCCGGGTGCCGCTGCCCTTGCCGTCGTCGTCGACCCGGACCGAGAGGGTTTGCGGCGCGTAGTGCAGGTGAACCGACGCGCAGGCGTGGCCGGCGTGACGGCTCACGTTGGTGAGTGCTTCCTGCACGATCCGGTAGGCAGCCTGGTCAACATCGGGCGGAAGCGGCCGCTTGGCACCGGTCACGGTCACCGTCACGGGGAGCCCGGCCGTACGCGCGCGTGCCACCAGGCTGTCCAGCTGGCAGAGCCCGCTGCCGTCGCCGTCCTGCGTTTCGCGCAGCACGCTGAGCGTCGCGCGCAGTTCCCGCGCGGCGTCCGTGCCGGCCTCCTGGATCGCCAGCAGCGCGGGCGGCACTTCCTCGCCGCGCTTGCGCGCCAGGTGCTGCGCCACGCCGGCCTGAACCTGGATCACCGAGATGCTGTGCGTCAGGGAATCGTGCAGCTCACGGGCGATCCGCAGCCGCTCCTCCATCGCCTTTCGCCGGGCGGCCTCGTCCCTCGTCCGCTCCGCCTCTTCGGCCCGCTGCTCGACCTCGCGGACGTGCAGCTGCCACATGCGGAGCGTCACGACCATGACGCCCGCCGAGATGAGCCATCCGGCCGCGTAGAACCCTCGCCGGCTGCGATCAGTGCGCATTCTTCGAGCGTACGCATCCTGCCCGCGGGCGCGTCCGCCCGCGGTAGCTATTGCCGGCTACTCCCGGCGCGGTATCCCGGTGCCCGGCAGCATCCCGGCCGGCCAGGCAGAAGTCGCTTCCTGCGCACGACGACAGCGGGCCGTCCAGCCGGCAGCATCGGTGGCATGGCAATGAACTCCGCTCAGAACTCCGCTCGCACGCCCGACCTGCGCGCCGCGCCGGCCAGCGCATCTGCCGACCCCCGCCGGTGGCTGATCCTGGGCACCGTCGGCCTCGCCCAGCTCATGGTGGTGCTGGACGCCACGATCGTGACCATCGCGCTGCCGTCCGCGCAGCGGGCCCTGGGATTTTCCAGCGTGGACCGGCAGTGGGTGGTGACCGCCTACGCGCTCGCGTTCGGCAGCCTGCTGCTGTTCGGCGGGCGGCTCGGCGACCTGGTCGGGCGCAAGATCACGTTCCTGGCCGGGGCGCTCGGCTTCGCCGCCGCGTCGGCTGTCGGCGGCGCGGCGACCAGCTTCGGCATGCTGGTCGCGGCGCGCGCCGCCCAGGGCGGGTTCGGCGCGCTTCTCGCGCCCGCGGCGCTGTCGATCCTCTCCACGACGTTCAGCGACCCGAAGGAGCGCGGCAAGGCGTTCGGCGTCTACGGCGCGATCGTCGGCGCCGGCGGCGCGATCGGCCTGGTGCTCGGCGGCATCCTGACCGAGTACCTGTCCTGGCGCTGGTGCCTGTACGTGAACCTGATCTTCGCCGGCCTGGCGGCCGCCGGTGCGGTGATGCTGCTGCGACGCCAGCCCTCGCACGGCCGGCCCCGGCTGGACCTGCCCGGCGTCGCGCTCGTCTCGGCCTCGATGTTCTGCCTGGTCTACGGGTTCTCCAACGCGGCGACCCACAACTGGCACACGCCGTCCACGTACGGCTTCCTGGCCGCCGGGGTGGCGCTGCTGGCCGCCTTCGCGCTCTGGCAGTCCCGCGCGGCCAGCCCGCTGCTGCCGCCCCGGGTGGTGCTGGACCGCAACCGCGGCGGCGCCTACCTGGCGGTGCTGATCGCCGGCGCGGGCACGTTCGGCATCTTCCTGTTCCTCACCTACTACCTGCAGCAGACCCTGCACTACTCCCCCGTGGTCAGCGGCGTCGCCTTCCTGCCGCTGATCGCGATGGTGGTGGTGAGCGCCAACCTGTCCAACGTGGTGCTGCTGCCCCGGTTCGGGCCCAAGCTGCTGGTCACCGCCGGCATGCTCCTGTCCGCGGGCAGCCTGGTTTGGCTGACCAGGATCGGCGCGCACTCGGGCTACGCATCGGCGGTGCTCGGCCCGCTGATGGGAGCCGGCCTGGGCTTCGGCTTTACGATCGCGCCGTCGATGAACACCGGGACGTTCGGCGTGGCTCCCCGCGACGCGGGCGTGGCCTCCGCCACGCTCAACACCGGCCAGCAGATCGGCGGCTCGATCGGCACCTCGCTGCTCAACACGATCTTCGCCAGCGCGGTGGCGCGCTACCTGGCCAGCCACCTGAGCCCGGCCACCCTGGTCCGCGGGCACCCGGCGCCGTCCGTGATCGGCATGTCGCTGATCCACGGCTACACCACCGGCTTCTGGGTCGCGGCGGCCATCTTCGGCGCCGGCGCGATGATCTGCGGCACGCTGTTCCGCTCCGGCCCGCTCCGCGGCTGCGAGTCCGCGGCGGCCGTCCCGGCCGAGGCAGCCGCGCCGCAGGCTGCCACCGCCCCCTCCGGGTAGCGGCACGACATTCATGGAGCAAGCCGTGAACCTTACCCCGCGATCGTTCCTGCTCCTCGACGGCTCGTGCAGTTCCAGGATGCCGGGGGCATGCACCAGGAGCCCCCCGGTGAACCCGCCCGGTGAACTCGCTCAGCGAACGAGTAACCCGGCGGCGGCCTGGTCATCGGCCGCGCCCAGCCCCGCGCGCAGCGCCGCCATGGCCCGCGCGGTGTGCTGCCGGACCGCACGCTGGCTGATCCCCATGATCTCGGCGATCTGCTCCTCGGAGAGGCCGGCGTAGTAGCGCATGACGAGCGCCTCCCGCAGCCGGGCCGGCAGCGCGCGCAGGGCCGAGATCACCGGCGAGGGACCGGGCCCGGCTGCCGCCTGCTCCCCCGCGGCGCGCGGGTCTGCGCCTGCGGCAGCCTCCGTCCCCCTCCGGCCGGGGGCATCGCGATGCCGGAGCGCCAGCCGGGAGCCATTCACCACGGACTGACGCAGGTAGGACAGCGCCCCGTCGCTGTCTCGCAGCCTGCGCCGGCAAGCCCGCAGGGCGACGAACGAGTCCTGCACGACCTCCTCCGCCGTCGCCGTGTCCTGGACCAGCAGCGAAGCCAGCCGCACGAGCGGAGGGTAGTGCGCCCCGTACAGGACCGTCAGCGCGCGGTCGGCATCCCAGTCGGCCACGCCCCCCGCGCTCACGCGGTGCTTCCCCCTGGGCCCCCGGATGATCTCCCCCGCACTCACCGTGCAAGTGTCACAGACTTAAGTCGCACATCTGTCGCAGAATCTCACTGCCTGTCGCGGTCACCACCGGACAGCGGGCACGATGAGAGCATCATGACGCTCATCGATCAGCTTCCGCGGACCGCCGATCCCGATTCCGTCTTCGACGCCTTCGCCGGCTGGGCGGAGCGGCAGGGCCTCAGCCTGTACCCGCATCAGGAGGAGGCCCTGATCGAGATCGTGTCGGGCGGCAACGTGATCCTCAGCAGCCCGACCGGGTCGGGCAAGAGCCTGGTCGCGGCGGGCGCGCACTTCGCCGCCCTGGCGCAGGGCGTGCGCAGCTTCTACACCGCGCCGATCAAGGCTCTGGTGTCGGAGAAGTTCTTCGCTCTGTGTGAGATGTTCGGGCCGGACAGCATCGGCATGATGACCGGTGACGCCAGCGTCAACGCCGCGGCGCCGGTGATCTGCTGCACCGCGGAGATCCTGGCCAACATCGCGCTGCGCGACGGGGAGCTGGCCGACGTCGGCCAGGTGGTGATGGACGAGTTCCACTTCTACGCCGACCCGCACCGCGGCTGGGCCTGGCAGGTGCCGCTGATCGAGCTGCCGCAGGTGCAGTTCGTGCTGATGTCGGCCACGCTGGGCGACGTCGGCCGGTTCGAGCGTGACCTGACCCTGCGCACCGGGCGGCCGACCGCGGTGGTCCGCTCGGCGGAGCGGCCGGTGCCGCTGACCTACTCCTACGTGCTCACGCCGCTGCACGAGACCGTGCGCGAGCTGCTCGACACCAAGCAGGCGCCGGTGTACGTGGTGCATTTCACCCGGGCGGCGGCGGTGGAGCAGGCCCAGGCCCTGATGAGCATCAACGTCTGCACACGGGCGGAAAAGGACGCCATCGCCGAGATGATCGGCAACTTCCGGTTCACCGCCGGATTCGGCAAGACCCTGTCGCGGCTGGTCCGGCACGGCATCGGCGTCCACCATGCCGGGATGCTGCCCAGATACCGGCGGCTGGTAGAGACGCTGACCCAGGCCGGCCTGCTGAAGGTCATCTGCGGCACCGACACCCTCGGGGTCGGAATCAACGTGCCGATTCGCACGGTGCTGCTCACCGCGCTGTCCAAGTACGACGGGACCAGGGTCCGGCTCCTGCAGGCGCGGGAATTTCACCAGATCACCGGGCGAGCGGGCCGGGCCGGTTACGACACGGTCGGCTCGGTCGTCGTGCAGGCACCCGAGCATGTGGTGGAGAACGAGCGGGCGCTGGCCAAGGCCGGCGACGACCCGAAGAAGCGGCGCAAGGTGGTGCGGAAGAAGCCGTCAGACGGTTTCGTCTCCTGGGGCACGCCCACTTTCGAGCGGCTGGTGGCCGCGGAGCCCGAGCCTCTGCAATCCAGTTTCGCGGTCAGCCATGCGATGCTGCTGAACGTGATCGGCCGGCCGGGCGATGCGTTCGCGTCGATGCGCCACCTGCTGACCGGCAACCACGAGGATCCTGCCGCGCAGCGCCGCCATATCCGCCGGGCCTTCGCCATCTACCGCGCGCTGCTGGCCGGCGGCGTGGTGGAGCGGCTGGCCGAGCCCGACGAGCAGGGCCGGCGCTGGCGGCTGACCGTGGACCTGCAGGCCGACTTCGCGCTGAACCAGCCGCTGTCGCCGCTCGCGCTGGCCGCGATCGAGCTGCTGGACCGGGACTCGCCCGGCTACGCGCTAGACGTCCTGTCGGTGATCGAGGCCATCCTGGACAATCCGCGGGAGGTGCTGGCGGCGCAGCTGTTCCGGGCCCGCGGCGAGGCGGTGGCGCAGATGAAGGCCGACGGCATCGAGTACGAGGAACGGATGGAGCTGCTTGACCAGGTCAGCTACCCCATGCCCCTCGCCGACCTGCTCGAAGCCGCCTACGACATCTACCGTCAGGGCCACCCCTGGGTCGCCGACCACGAGCTGGCGCCCAAGTCGGTGGCGCGGGACATGTACGAGCGCGCGCTGACCTTCACCGAGTACATCGGCTTCTACGGCCTGGCCCGCGCCGAGGGACTGGTGCTGCGCTACCTGGCCGACGCGTACAAGGCGCTGCGGCAGACCGTCCCCGAAGACGCCAGGACCGAGGAACTCAGCGACCTGATCGAATGGCTGGGCGAGCTGGTCCGCCAGGTCGATTCCAGCCTGATCGACGAGTGGGAGCGGCTGCGGGAAGGGACCGACGAGGCGCCAGCGGCCCGGCCTGACGACCAGCCGCCGCCGGTGACCGGCAACCCGCGGGCGTTCCGGGTGCTGGTGCGCAACGCGCTGTTCCGCCGGGTCGAGCTCGCGGCGCTGCGCCGCTACGGCGAGCTGGGCGAGCTGGACGCCGAGGCCGGCTGGGACGCCGGGGCCTGGGCCGACGCCCTGGAGCCGTACTTCGCCGAGCACGACGAGATCGGCACCGGGGCCGATGCGCGCGGTCCCCGGCTGCTGATCATCGAAGAGCACCCGGACCACTGGTCGGTCCGCCAGATCCTCGACGACCCGGCCGGCGATCATGACTGGGGCATCAGCGCGCGGGTTGACCTCGCGGCCTCAGATGCCGCCGGGGCGGCCGTTGTGCGCGTGACCGACGTCGGCCAGCTCTAGCCCGGTTCCCGCGGATCTTGCCTGGTTTCCGCGGGTCTCGCCCGTGTCCCGCGGGTCTCGCCCGTGTCCCGCGGGTCTTGCCCGCGTCCCGCGGATCTTGTCAGTACCAGGGCCGCGCGCCCGGCGCGGGCAGCGGGCGCAGCGCCGGCCAGCGTTGCCGCAGGCGCGCGGCCAGGGCCGCGCTGAGCCGGCCGAGCGCAGGCAGCCGGCCGCTGCCGCGAGCCAGGCCGGCCACCACCACCAGCCGGTGCAGGAGACGTTCCCGGGCCGAAATGTAGCCCCAGGCGAAGTCCTCGGCGGGCACCCGGGCGAGGTGGTCGGCGGACTGGCGGTGGGCGCGTTCGACCAGCGCGTCGCCGCGGATCAGCCAGCCGGCGCAGGCATCGGCCAGGTCGCCGGGAACGTCGGTTCCGGTGAGCCGCCGCCAGGTGGCGCGGTAGATGCCCTCCGCCTCATCGAGCGCGGCGCCGGTCACCGACATCGCGCACCAGCAGGTCGGGAAGCCGATGCGGAAGTAAGCCAGCTCGACGAGGCCGTTGCCCAGCGACGCCTGCTCGAAATCGACGAAACGGACGCCGGAGGCGGTGCGCAGGTCATTGCCGGGGCAGGGGTCGCCGTGCAGCAGCGCGTGGTGCGGCGCCGGGTCGAGCCGGGCGATCAGGCCGGCGAGCTCGTCCGGCACCCCGGGCCGGACCGCAACGTCCAGCGCCCGGGCGAAGGCGAGGAAAGATTCGGCGTCGGCGGCAGTCGGCGCCGACCACGCGGGCAGCGTGCCCGCGTCGGCCGGCCCGGTGAGCGCGTGCAGCCGGGCCAGTGACTCGGCGAAACCCGGCATCCAGTCCTCGGTCGCCCCGAGGCCGGCCAGGTACTCCAGCACCATCACCCGTGCCGCCGGATCCGTCCCGAGCAGCGCGGGGGCGACGGCCGGCCGGACCGCGCGGGCGGCGAGCCGCAGCGCGGCGACCTCTCGCGCATAGCGCGCGTCCCCGTCGCGCCCGGTCCCGCCGCCGTCGGCAACCTGCTTGACGATCACCGGGCCGCCGCCGCGCAGCTCGACCCGCCACACCCGGGACCTCGGGCTGCTGTCCAGGACCGTGGCCTGCGCGGGTGAGCCCAGCGCCGAACGCAGCTCGTCGCTGAACGGCACCGGGAAAGGCATGATGCTCAGCGTATGGTTCCGGCGGGGAGGGAGCAGGACATGACCGAGGATCCGATCACTGCGGAGGAGTTCTTCCGCGCCGACATCCGGGTCGGCGCGATCTTGCGCGCCGAGGAATTCCCGCAGGCCCGAAAGCCGGCGTACAAGCTGTGGATCGACTTCGGCGAGCTGGGCACGCGCAGGTCAAGTGCTCAGCTCACCGCGTTCTACCGGCCCGCCGACCTGGCCGGCCGGCTGGTGCTCGCCGTCGTCAACTTCCCGCCCCGGCGCGTCGCCGGGTTCTCGTCGGAGGTCCTGGTCCTCGGCGTGCCGGCCGGGGACGCGCAGAACGTGGCGCTGGTCCAGCCGGACCGGCCGGTACCCCCGGGCACCCGTATCTTCTGACCGGCCGGTACCCCCGGGCACCCGTATCTTCTGACCGGCCGGCGCCAGCGGGGCGGTGTCATCCTGAGTTGACACAAGGCCGGGTGTCAACGTAAATTGACACCATGAATGAGGGAGTGCAGCTGGCGGAGGCGGCGAGCGGCCGCGATCCCGCCGAAGGACTGCGGGCCGTCCGGGCCCTGCGCGAGCTGACCGAGCGCCTGGAGGCACTGCAGGTCGACAACGCGCGCGGGCAGGGCTGGTCCTGGCAGGAGATCGCGGCGCGGCTCGGCGTCAGCCGGCAGGCCGCGCACAAGAAGCACGCCCGGCGAACGCGGGGACACTGAGGAGACCGAGCATGTTTGAACGATTCACCGCCGATGCCCGGCAGGCCGTGGTGCTGGCCCGGCAGGAGGCAACCGAGCTGCATCACGGCTATATCGGATGCGAGCACCTGCTGCTCGCGTTGTCGGGCGGGGAAGCAACCCCGGCCGCGGCCGCGCTCGCCGCCTGTGGCCTGCGCCTGCCCGACCTGCGCGAGCGCGTGCTCCGGCTGGCCAGCCCGGACACCGCGACCCTCGACGAGAACGCGCTGGCCTCGCTGGGCATCGACCTGGACGCCGTGCGCCGCGCGATCGAGGCGAGCTTCGGGCCGGGCGCGCTCGATCAGGGAACAGCCCGGCGGCGCCGGCGCGGCGCAGCGGACCGGCTGGCCTTCACCCCGCGGGCGAAGAAGTCACTGCAGCTCGCGCTGCAGACCGCGGTCAAGGCCGGAGACCGGGAGATCTCGACCGGTCACCTGCTGCTCGGGGTGATCGACGCGCGCGACAACGCCGCCGTCCGGGTGCTCAACGAGGCGGGCGTCGAAACCGGCGCCCTGCGCCGGGAGCTGGCCCGGCGGATGGCTGCCGCCTGAACGTGGCTTAGAGCGCCGGGCGCTCTTAGCCCGGGTCGGGACCGGTGGCGACCGGCCGCGCCGGGTCGGCCACCCAGTTAGACCAGGAGCCGGCGTAGAGCGCGGCCGGGACGCCGGCGATCGCCAGCGCGAGCACCTCCTGCGCGGCGGTCACCCCGGATCCGCAGTACGCGCCGACCTCTGCGGCCGCCGTCGCCCCCAGCGAGGCGAACCGCTGCCGCAGCTCGGCCGGCCCGCGGAACCGGCCGTCGCCGGTCACGTTGCCGGACGCCGGGGCGCTCACCGCCCCCGGGATGTGCCCGGCGACCGGGTCAACGGGCTCGGTCTCGCCCCGGTACCGTTCCGCCGCCCGGGCGTCGAGAAGTATCCCCGAACGGGCCGTCGCCGATGCCCCGGCCGCGTCCAGCAGCGGCATCTGGCCTGGCCGGGCGGTGAAGTCCCCCGGCTCGGCCGCGGGCTCCGCCGTGGTCACCGGCTGGCCCGCCGCCTGCCAGGCGCGGAACCCGCCGTCCAGCACCCGGACATTGCGGTGGCCGAAGTAGCGCAGCAGCCACCAGGCGCGGGCGGCGGCGACCGCATCGGCGTCGTCGTAGGCCACCACGGCCCGGCCGCCACTCACCCCGGCGCGCCGCATCGCCGCCTGGAACCCGGCCGCAGACGGCAGCGGGTGCCGGCCGCCGCGGCCGGGCGCGCCGGACAGGTCGCGATCCAGGTCGGCGAAGACCGCGAGCGGCAGGTGGCCTGCGCGGTAGCTGTCGATGCCGGGCGGCCCGCCGAGCCGCCAGCGCACGTCCAGCAGCGCCGGGCCGCGGCGAGGTCAGCTCCGCGGCCAGCGACGCGACGCTGATCAGCGGGCTCACGGCGCCGACGCCGGCAGGCCGGCCCGCGATGCCGGGATGCACCGGTGCTCAGAACGCGCCGTGGGCGAGCAGCGGCACCAGCTGCTCGGCGGCGGTGAGCGAGCCGTGCATGCCGACCAGCGCGGACTCGAGCGGCTCGGCCTGCGTGGCGACGATGCCGGTGCCGCCGGCCGCGGCCGCTACGACGTCGCCGATCCGCGCGGTCACGCGCGGCTCGACCGGGCCGAACCAGCCGTCTGAGATCGCCTCGTCGCGCGACACCACCCGGGCCCGGTCGCCCAGCACCTCCCGCCAGGCGGCGAGCACGTCGCCTGCCGCGCCGGGCTCGGCGTAGACGTGCCGCGCCCGGGGCTCGCCGCCGAGCAGCGCGACGCCCTTGCGGAGCTCGGCGGTCGCGTCCACGTCGACCCGGTGGGCCGAGGAGACGTCGACCATGCCGTGGTCGCCGGTGACGTACAGCAGCGCGCCGGACGGGAGCACCGAGGCCAGCTGCTCGGCCAGCTTGTCCACGTGCTCGAGCTGGTTGTACCAGGCCTCGGAACCGCAGCCGAACGCGTGCCCGGTGGCGTCCAGGTCACCGTGATAGACGGTGACCAGCGCGCGGTCGGCCTCCCGCAGCGCGGTCCCCGCCTGCGCCGCCAGCGCGCCCATGCTGTCGGCCTGCCGGTAGTCGGCCCCGCGCAGCACCGCCTGGGTCAGGCCGGACCGGGCAAAGGCCCGGGGGGCGACGTGGAACGCGCCGACCCCGGCGTCCGCAGCCCGCTCGTAGATCGTCGATCCCGGCTGCCAGGACAGCGGATCCACCCGGTCGTCCCAGCGCAGCCCGTTGAGCAGCCGTCCGGTGCCCGGCACGGCGACCTGGTAGCCGAGCATGCCGTGCGCGCCGGGCGGCCGGCCGGTGGCCAGCGAGGACAGGCTGGTGACCGTGGTGGCGGGGAACCCGGCCGTCAGCGGCCTGCCGCTGTCGGACAGCTCGGCCAGGAACGGCGCGGCCGCCTGATGGTCCCTCAGCAGTTCCCAGCCCAGGCCGTCCACGATGAGCAGGCAGGCCCGCTCGGTGTCGGCCAGGCCGAGCGGGTTGGCCTCACCGGGGACGCCGAGCGATCCGAGCAGGGACGTCGCCAGGTCGGGGAGGGTTCCCTGTCCGTAGCTGGGCAGCGTCAGCGGGGTTCTCGGCTCATCGGTCATGCGGGGGCTGTCCTTCGCCGTGCTCGTCGGTGCGTCCTTTTGCCCCGCCCATCGTGCCACCGGCCCACCGGTCCGGCAACGCGACGCCCCGCGGGCGTGCCTGGCCGGCGTCAGGGCCCGGCGGCGGCCGCCGCGAGCGCGCGGGCGAACGACAGCACCGCGCGCACGCTCTCCTCGCCGTCGGCGGCCTCGCTGACTCTCAGGGCAAGGTCGTCGGCCGTGATGGTGCCGGTGTAGCCGTGATCGGCCTCGCAGTTCTCGTCCCCGCAGTGGGCGGGCTCGAGCTCGACGTGGGACAGCACGTTCCAGCTGATGGTGAGCAGCACCTCGGTGGGCATCGTCACCCCGGCTACGTACGAGGCCGGGTCGGGCACCACCCGGGTCAGCACCACGGACGAGATCCGGGAGAAGCTGATCGCCTCGGTGCTCGTCTCGGCCTGGGGCCGGCCGTCGGGCTCTTGCGGCGGGTGCTCGTCGGTGTGCGAGTGGATCAGGCGGCTGGGCGTGAGCACCAGCACCGTGATGTGCCTGCGCACCTCCATCCCTGGGTCGAACATCGCATCGTGGTGAACGACGTAGGAGACGATGGGCTCGGGGCCAAGCGCGGACGATACCGCGTCGGTGACTAGGCCCGGGTAGTAGCCGCTGCGCTCGATGGCCATCCGCAGGCCGTCGGGCGTGGCTCGGGTTTCCCTCATCCGTCCATCCTGCACCGCCGGCCGTGATGCTTCACCCCTTGACCGGATCCGGAGGGATCTCGCGGCGGCCCCGACCGGCGCTGTCACCCGGGCTGGCCCGGCTCGCCGGCCGCCGCCTGGGCGGGATCGCCGGCGACGTGCTCGGCGCGGCCGCGGGAATCGCCGTCGCCGCCTGCCCGGCCGAGGCCGGCTGACCCGGCCAGGACGTCACGCATCCGCCGGGCGTACTGCGCCGCCTCGTCGTCGCTGGCGTACCGGCCGCGCGGCCAGAAGAAGCCGCGCAGCCCGTCGCCCTTGGTCCGGGGCACCACGTGCACGTGCAGGTGCGGCACGCTCTGGCTGACGATGTTGTTCATCGCCACGAAGCTGCCCTCGGCTCCGTAGGCGGCCGGCATCGCCGCGCTGATCCGCTGGACCCAGCCGAACAGCGGCTCGATCAGGCGGGCGGGCAGGTCGGCGAGCGTCTCGTAGTGGGCCCGGGGCAGCACGAGCACGTGCCCCTTGAAGAGCGGGCGGACGTCCAGGAACGCGGCCACCTCGGGCTCGTCGAGCACGAACTGGGCAGGGGCGTCCCCGGCGAGTATGGCGCAGAACCGGCAGTCGGCCATGGCTATCCCCAGCGGCGCAGCAGCCGCTCGGCGCCTGCCGCGAGCCCGGCCACCAGCTCGGCGGCCGGGCGCTCCTCGCTGACCAGGCCGACGCCGTGCCCCGCGTACTGGTAGGCGATGTCGTAGTCGCCCCGGTTGCGCGCCGCGGACAGTTCCGCCCTGGCGCCGTCGTCGGCGGCAAGCTCGTCCTCGCGTCCGGCCCACCGCCTGCTGAACTCGTTCGCCAGGGCCCGCCCGCCGTACTCGGGCGGCCACGGAATGCGCAGGGCGATGTCGAAGACCCGGGTGTACACCGTGTCGGTCTCCCGGGCGGCCCGGATACGGGCCCGCGCCTCGGCCCCGTTCAGCGCCTCGGGGCAGGCCAGCAGCGCCGTGCCCGTCCACGCTCCGGCCGCGCCCGCGGCGAGCACCGCGGCGAGCCCGCGGGGGGTGACGATCCCGCCGGCGGCGAGCACGGGCATGGCTGACCGCGTCGAGCACGCCTTCCAGCAGCGGCAGGGTGGCGACGGTGTCGTGGCCGTGGCCGCCGGCCTCGGCGCCGCGGGCCACGATCACGTCCGCGCCCTGATCGGCGGCCGCCCGCGCCGCGTCCACCTCGCCCACCTGCGTGGCCACGGTGATCCCGGCCTCGCGCAGCCGCGCCGCCCAGGGTTGCAGGCCGCCGAAGCTGACCGAGACCAGGGCCGGCCCGGCCTGCAGCGTCGCCTCGAACTGGCCGGGCACGTCCGCCAGCGCCCACGCCATCAAGCCGATGCCGAACCGGGCTCCCGCGTCGCGCGCCCGCCCGGCCTCGGCCAGGATCCATTCCGGCGGGGTCGCGTTGCCCACTCCGATCATGCCGAGGCCGCCGCCCGCGGTCACCGCGGCGGCAAGCCCGCCGCCTGAGACGCCGGCCATCGGCGCGCCGATCACCGGGACGTCGATGGCCAGCAGGTCGGTCAGTGCAGTGCGCAGCATGCGCGCCATTCTCGCAGCGCCCGGCCAGTCCCTGAGACAATGGCCCGGTGACGAGTCAGGAGCAGGAGAACGGCGAGAACTGGCTGCTGCTCGTCTACCGGGTGCCGCCGGAGCCGACCCGGCTGCGCGCCGCCGTCTGGCGCCGGATCAAGAGCCTGGGCGCGATCTACCTGCAGAGCTCGGCGGCGGCGCTGCCGGCCAGCACTGGCGCCGAGCGCGCCCTGCGCAAGCTCCGGCGGGAGATCATCGACATGTCCGGGACGGCGGCGCTGCTGTCCTGCCGCGTCCTGGCGGGCGAGCCGGAGGTGCGTGCCGCCTTCCAGGCGGCCAGGGACGACGAGTACGCGGAGATCGTGGACCGCTGCGAGGACTTCCTCGGGCAGGTGCAGAAGGAGTACCACGCCCGCCACTTCACCTACGCCGAGCTGGAGGAAAACGAGGTCGACCTGGTGAAGCTGCGGAACTGGCTGGCCCGGGTCCGGGACCGGGACGCCTTCGGCGCCGCGGGCCGGGACGCGGCCGAGCAGGCGCTGGCGCAGTGCGAGAAGTCCCTCGAGGAGTACGCCGCCCGGGTCTACGCGGAAGAGGCGGAGAGCCGCTGACCGGTTATCTGCGGCGGATGGCGATCCACAGGCTGGCAGGCAGCAGGACCACCAGCAGCACGGGCAGGATCCACCACGC
Organism: uncultured Actinomycetes bacterium; assembly: GCA_963762615.1. Lineage (GTDB taxonomy): Bacteria > Actinomycetota > Actinomycetes > Streptosporangiales > Streptosporangiaceae > PALSA-505. The sequence continues at coordinate 176,406 of CAVXLG010000013.1, forward strand.
CGGGACGCTGGTCTGGCTGACCGCGTAGGTCACCGCCAGGCCCGCCACCACCCCGGCCGCGATGCGCCAGTCGTCGCCGATGACGAAGTCGTAGAGGAAGGCGAAGAACGCCTTGATCCGGTTGCCCATCTCAGCCTGCCCCGGTAGCCGGCACGCTCTCGCGAGCGGGAGCAGGCGTCGCCTTCTTGCCCCTGCGCAGGACAGCGACCAGCGCGACCGCGAACACGGCGATGGCCGGCACCAGCACGAGCAGTGCGGCGTCCGACCCGGGCCAGTGCGCGCCCGCGCCCTCGGCTCCCCAGAACATGCCGAACGCGGTGAGCATGATCCCGACGACGAACTTCAGCGTGTTCTCGGGAACGCGCGCCAGCGGCGCCCGCACCGCGACGCCGGCGGCCGCGACCACGACAACCGCGCAGCCCGCGGCCAGCCCCGCCAGCGGGATATTGCGCGCGTTGCTGCCGAAGGTGAGCGCGATGAACACCACCTCGAGCCCCTCGAGCAGGGTCCCCTTGAACGCGAGGGTGAAGGCGTACCAGTCGGGCACCGAGCCGAACCGCCTGCGCGGCGCGGACTGCGCGTCCGCGAGCTGGGTGCGGTAAATGCCTTCCTCGTCGTGCAGCGCCTTGTATCCGCTGGCTCGCAGGATCGCCTTGCGCAGCCACTGCACGCCGAAGATCAGCAGCAGGGCACCCACCACCAGCCGCAGTTCGCGCAGCGGCAGCGCGGTCACGGCCGGCCCCAGCGCCGCGACGATGACCACGAGCGTGACCAGCGCGACCGTCATCCCGGTCAGCGCCGACCGCCAGTCCCTGGCGGTCCCGGCCGCGAGAATGATCGTTGTCGCCTCGACGGCTTCTACCACGCAGGCGAGAAAGACCGCGACGAACAGCGCTGCTCCCGCGCCCATGCTCTCCTCCTGCGGTCGGCGATGACCTCCGGGCCGCGCTGCTCCCGGATGCACCGGTCAGTCTAACGGCTGTTAGCAACAACCTCTGACAGCAGTTACATTACCCGAGTCGCTGGCGGGCCGGGAGCGCCGGGCCGCGGTCGCCTGCTCGTCGCCCGGACCAGGCTGACCACCACGACCCTGGATCGGCCTCGCATCCAGGCGTACCGTATGGGCCGGTGGCATGCGCGACAGGGTCGGCACTTGGCGCATCCGTCACGGCACGTTTACTCGCTGTCCGGCCGTGCGACATCCCGCACCGGCAGGCTTCTGGGTGAATGAGTACGTGCCGCGCCGGTCCCGCCCGCGCAACGCAGCGAGAGGAGCCCGGGGATGAGAAGGAAACTGTCCGGCCGTGGCCTCGGCCTGGCGGGCCTGGCCGTAGCGGTCGTCACCGCAGTGGCGGCATTGAGCGCCAGCGGTGCCGCGTCGGCGGCGCGGCGCGACAGCGGAGCCCCGACCTACACCCCGATCAAGCACGTCATCGTGATCATCGGCGAGAACCACAGCTTCGACAACGTGTTCGCGACCTATCAGCCGCCCAAGGGCCAGCACATCAAGAACCTGCTCTCCGAGGGCATCATCACGAAGAAGGGCGGTCTCGGGCCCAACTGGCAGAAGGCGGCACAGCTCAAGGCCTCGAACACCAAGACCTACACCCTCAAGCCTAAGATCACCGGCGCCTACAAGTCGCTGCCCCGGCCCAACACCACCTACGTGGCCCCGGGCTGCGACGGGCAGCCGGCGAACAGCCCCGACAAGCGGTTCCCCGCCGACCTGCCGAACGCGCCGTACCAGATCACCAAGTACGTGCCCTACTTCGACAGCCACCTCCAGTACACCGGCGGCTGCGAGTTCTACGGCGCCTACGTCGGGGACCCGCTGCACCGCTTCTACCAGATGTACCAGCAGACCGACGGGTACCACGGCAAGCTGTTCGTCTGGACGCCCAACACGGCCGGAGACGACAACGGCGCGAAGCCGCCCCAGCCCATCTTCCAGGGCGCGGTGCAGATGGGCTACTACAACATGGCCGAGGGCGACGCGCCCATCCTGCGTGACCTGACCCAGCACTACGCGATCAGCGACAACTACCACCAGGCGGTACAGGGAGGTACCGGCGCGAACCACATCGCGCTCGGCACCGGGTTCGCAGCCTCCTACCAGACCAAGTCCGGCAAGGCCGCGGTGCCGCCCGCCAACGAGATCGAGAACCCTAACCCCAAGCCGGGGACGAACAACAACTACACCCAGGACGGCTACGCGGGCGGCTCCTACTCCGAGTGCGCGGACCACGCCCAGCCGGGCGTCGGGCCGGTGTTCAGCTACCTGGACTCGCTGCCCTACAAGGTGATGAATAACTGCCAGCCCGGCCGCTACTACATCCTCAACAACTACAACGCCGGCTACAACGTGGACGGCACGGTCAACACCGCTCCCTTCACGGTCCCCCCGCAGAAGACGGATTACGTGACGATCGGCAACGCGCTGTCCGCGCACCGCATCAGCTGGGGGTATTACGGCGAGGGCTACGACAACGGCCACCCGGATTTCGCCTACTGCGGGATCTGCGACCCGATGCAGTACTCATCGTCGATCATGACGAACCCCGCGCTGCGCAAGAACGTGCAGCACGGGCTCAACGACTTCATCCCGCAAGCTGAACACGGCACCCTGCCGGCTGTCTCGTTCCTCAAGCCCGGCGACGACGACGGCCACCCCGGTTACTCCACCCTCGCCGCGTTCGAGAACTTCACCGCCCGGGCCATCGCCGCCGTCCAGAACAACCGGAAGCTGTGGAAGTCCACCGCTATCTTCGTCACCTTCGACGAGGCCGGCGGCTACTACGACTCGGGCTACATCCAGCCGGTCAGCTTCTTCGGCGACGGACCCAGGGTCCCGATGATCGTGGTCTCGCCCTACGCCCGGCGTGACTACATCGACCACACCTACACCGACCACGTGTCGATCCTGAAGTTCATCGAGGCCAACTGGGGGCTGAGCCCGCTGACCTCATACAGCGAGGACAACCTGCCGAATCCGACGCCGGACGTGTACGTGCCGAGGAACAGGCCGGCCATCGGGAACCTGATGACGCTGTTCAATTTCAGCCATCCGGATTTCGCGACGATCAAGCTGAATCGCTGACCGGCGGACCCGTACGGTCCGGGCAGCGCTGCCCGGACCGTACGGGCATTGCCGGGTTCGCGCAGGCACTAGCATCTGATGAGTGACGACGAGACTCCTGACCAGCGATGCATCCTCCAGTAACTCCCAGCCTGACGCGATCGTCGTCGGGATCTTCCAGGGGGTCCACGGGCCCGAGCTAGCGCCGGGCGCCGAGCCGGCCGACGAGGCCCTCGGCGGCACCCTGCTGGCCGCGGCCGCCGCGCTCGGTGCCACCGGCAAGGCCGAGCAGACGACGAAGATCGCAACCGGGCCGCTGGCCGGCCGGGCGCCCGGGGCGGGAACGCTCGCCCCGGTCATCGTCGCCGTGGGACTGGGCCGTCCGGCGACCGGTCAGGCCGGGGTGCAGCAGGATCCCGGCTTCAGCCCCGAAATGCTCAGGCGCGCCGCGGGCGCGGCGGTCCGCCTCTTGGTGAGGCAGCCGGCGAAGCCCGTTCGGAACGATGATCTCGAGCCTGGCCGGGACGCGGCCGTGTGCCGGATCGCCCTGGCGCTGCCCGCGCGCGACGACGCCGAGGCCGAAGCGGTCGCGCTGGGCGGGCTGCTCGGCGGGTACGCGTTCTCGCGGTACCGCACGACCGTGCCGGCGCCGCCTTCGGCCGAGCTCACGCTGGCCGGCGGCGGGGCCCCGGAAGCCGCGGGCCGCCGGGCCCAGTCGTTCGCCGACGCGATATCGCTGGTGCGCGACCTGGTCAACACCGGGCCCTCGGATCTCGTGCCGAGCACGCTGGCCTCGGAGGCCGAACGGGTCGCCGCGGACCGCGGGCTCGATGTCGAGGTGCTGGACGAGAAGGCGCTGGCCGAGGGAGGGTACGGCGGCATCCTGGCCGTGGGCCAGGGCTCGGTCCACCCGCCCCGCCTGGTGCGGCTGGCCTACCGCCATCCCGGCGCGACGAAGACCGTCGTGTTCGCGGGCAAGGGCATCACCTTCGACTCGGGCGGGCTGTCGCTGAAGCCGCCCAAGTCGATGGAGCACATGAAGTCGGACATGGCCGGGGCGGCCGCAGTGCTCGGCGCGATGCAGCTGATCTCCGACCTGGCGCCCGCGGTCAACGTGGTCGGGTACATGGCCACCGCGGAGAACATGCCCGGCGGCGCAGCGCAGCGGCCGACAGACATCATCACGATCTACGGCGGGATGACCGTGGAGGTGCTGAATACCGACGCCGAGGGAAGGCTGGTGCTGGCCGACGCCATCGCCAGGTCGGCGGCGGACTCGCCCGACCTGCTGGTGGACGTGGCCACGCTCACCGGCGCGCAGTCGGTCGCGCTCGGCAGGCGCACCGCCGGCGTGATGGCCAATGACGACGCGGTCCGCGACGCGATCGTGGACTCCTCGCGCCGGGCCGGCGAGTCGTTCTGGCCGATGCCGCTGCCCGAGGAGCTGCGCAAGGGGCTCGACTCCGAGGTGGCCGACCTGGCCAACATAAGCCAGGACCGTAGCGGCGGGATGCTCGTCGGAGGCCTGTTCCTGCGCGAGTTCGTGCCCGCCGGGACCCGCTGGGCGCACCTGGACATCGCCGCGCCCGCCTTCAATGAAGAGGAAGCCTTTGGGTATACCCCCAAGGGCGGGACGGGGGCGGCCGTTCGGACCCTGGTCCAGATCGCGACCGATGTGGCGGACGGGCGGCTGTAACCGGTGGCCGAAGACGACAAGGAGCGTTCTGTGGCGGAAGCGAGCGGGCTCTACGACATCGTGGTGCTCGGCGGCGGCAGCGGGGGGTACGCGTGTGCGCTGCGCGCAGCCGAGCTCGGCCAGCGCGTGGCGCTCATCGAGAAGGACAAGGTCGGCGGCACCTGCCTGCACCGGGGCTGCATTCCGACCAAGGCGCTGCTGCACGCGGCGGAGATAGCCGACCAGTCCCGGGACAGCGCGTCCTTCGGCATCAGCACCACGTTCGAGGGCATAGACATGCCCGGACTGCACAGCTACAAGAACGGGGTCGTGGACCGGCTCTGGAAGGGGCTGCAGTCCACGATCGCCAGCCGGAAGATCGACACCGTCATCGGCGACGGCCGCCTGGTCTCCCCGACCAAGGTGGCCGTGGGCGACGAGGTCTACGAGGGCGCGCACGTCGTGCTGGCCAGCGGGTCGCAGCCGCGCACCCTGCCCGGCCTGGAGATCGACGGCTACCGTGTGATCAGCAGTGACGATGCGCTGACCCTGGACCGGGTGCCGCGCTCGGTGGTGATCCTCGGCGGCGGGGTCATCGGGGTGGAGTTCGCCAGCGTGTGGCGGTCCTTCGGCGCCGAGGTGACGATCGTCGAGATGCTGCCGCACCTGGTACCGACCGAGGAGGAGTCCAGCTCGCGGTACCTGGAGCGCGCCTTCCGGAAGCGCGGGATCAGCTTCGAGCTCGGCGCGCGGTTCGAGGGCGTCAAGGACAGCGGGGACGGCGTCACCGTGTCGCTGGAGGGCGGCAAGACGCTGGACGCCGACCTGCTGCTGGTTGCCGTGGGCCGCGGGCCGGTCTCTGCCGGGCTCGGCTACGAGGAAGCCGGCGTGGTCACCGAGCGCGGCTTCGTGGTCGTGGACGAGTACTGCCGCACCAGCGTGCCGACGATCTCCGCGGTCGGTGACCTCATACCTGGCCCGCAGCTCGCGCACGCCGGTTTCGGCGAGGGCATCCTGGTCGCCGAGCGGGTCAGCGGGCTGAACGTCACGCCCATCGACTACGACGGGGTGCCGCGGATCACCTACTGCGACCCTCAGGTCGCCTCTGTGGGCATCACGTCGGCGATGGCGGCCGAGCGCGGGATCGAGACCGTTGAGGTCACCTACCCGCTTGGCGCGAATGGCAGGAGCGTGATCCTGGCGACGCAGGGCGGGGCCAAGGTCATCGCCACCGCGCCCGCCGACCGCGGCGGCCAGCCCGGACCGGTGCTCGGCATCCACCTGGTGGGAGCCGGGGTAGGCGAGCTGATCGCCGAGGGCCAGCTCATCTACAACTGGGAGGCGGTGCCGGCCGACGTGGCACAGCTGATCCACCCCCACCCCACCCAGTCGGAGATCATCGGCGAGGCGAGTCTCGCGCTGGCGGGCAAGCCGCTGCACTTCCATGCGTGACCGCCGCGACTCTACGACCAGGGACACCTAAGACGCAGTAAGCACCGGCAACAGAGGGAGTCGGGAAATCCATGTCGGTCTCGGTATCCATGCCCCAGCTCGGCGAGAGCGTCACCGAGGGCACCGTCACGCGCTGGCTCAAGAAGGAGGGCGAGCGGGTGGAGAGGGACGAGCCGCTGCTCGAGATCTCCACCGACAAGGTGGACACGGAGATTCCCTCTCCCGCCGCCGGCATCCTGCGCGGGATCGTGGTGGCCGAAGACGAGACGGTCGCGGTCGGCGCCGAGCTCGCGCTGATCGATGAGGACGAAGGGGCCGGCCAGCCCGCGGCGGTCACAGCCCAGCCCGGACCGGCAGCGGCCCAAAGCGAGCAGGCTCCAGCCCAGAGCGAACAGGCTCCGGCTCCGGGCGAGCAGGCTCCGGCTCCGGGCGAGCAGGCTCCGGCTCCGGGCGAGCAGGCTCCGGCTCCGGCCGGACAGGCTCCGGGCAGGCCGATGGCGGACGGATCCGGACCCGAGGCGGGCCGGGAAAGTCCGGGCGTGGCGTTCCCGGGCCAGGTTCCGGCCGCGCCGGCCCCGTCTGCTACGGCGCCGCCCGCAGCGCCCCCGCCCGCAGCGCCGGCGCCCCCGCCCGCCGCGGCACCACCTGCCGCGCCGGCTGCCGCCGCGCGTGCTGACCAGGCCTCCCGAGAGCAGCCTCAGGCACCGGGCCAGAGCACCGCCCCGCCAGCCCAGAGCGCGCCGCCGCCGGCCAGCCAGTTCCGGGGACCGCCGGTCGCCGCGCCCTACCAGCCCCCCGCGTCCCAGCCCGCGCCGCCCCAGGCAGCGCCGTACCAGCAGGCGCCGTACCAGCAGGCGCCGTACCAGCAGGCGCCGTACCAGGGGACGCCTGCGGGCGCACCGCGACCCGACGCCGCGCCACCGCCAGCGGAACCGGCCGGCCAGCCGCCCGCATCCGCGGCCGGCAGCCAGGGCGCGGACGCCGGGGTGCCATCGCCGCCGTCCGGCCCAGACACTCCGTACGTGACCCCGCTCGTCCGCAAGCTGGCCACCGAGCACGGCGTCAACCTGGCGGAGGTGTCCGGCACCGGCGTCGGCGGCCGGATCCGCAAGCAGGACGTGCTCGACGCCGCCCGGGCCCGCCGTGATTCGGGGGCCGCCGCGGCGGCCCAGCAGGCGCCGGCGCGCACCGCCGGGCCGGCGGCCCCGGGCCAGGGATACGCGGCCGCAGCCGAGGCACCGGCCGCGTCGGCGGTCCCGGCCGCTGCCGCCAGTGGGGCACTCGGCCGCCCGGCTGTCGTGCCATCGACGCTGCGCGGCACCACCGAGCACATGTCACGGCTTCGCCAGGTCATCGCCCAGCGGATGGTCGAGTCGTTGCAGACTTCGGCACAGCTCACCACCGTGGTCGAGGCGGACGTGACCGCGATCGCCCGGCTCCGGCAGCGAGCCAAGACCGAGTTCGAGGCGCGCGAGGGCGTGCGGCTGACCTTCCTGCCCTTCTTCGCGCTGGCCGCGCTCGAGGCGCTCAAGATCCACCCGAAGCTCAATGCCGTGCTGGACGCGCAGACCGCAGAGATCACCTACCACGATGCCGAGCACCTCGGCGTGGCGGTGGACACCGAGCGCGGGCTGCTTGTTCCGGTGATCCGCAACGCGGGCGACCTCAACATCGGCGGCCTGGCCCGCAAGATCGCCGATCTCGCACAGCGGACCCGCGACGGCAAGGTGAGCCCGGATGAGCTGGCCGGCGGGACTTTCACGCTGACCAACACGGGCAGCCGGGGCGCGCTGTTCGATACGCCGATCATCAACCAGCCGCAGGTGGCCATCCTGGGCACCGGCACGGTAGTCAAGCGGCCGGTCGTGGTCGAAGACCCGATGCTCGGCGAGGTGATCGCCGTGCGCTCGGTCGTCTACCTGGCGCTCACCTATGACCACCGGCTGATCGACGGAGCCGATGCTGCCCGGTTCCTCAGCACGGTCAAGAACCGCCTGGAGGAGGGTGCTTTCGAGGCCGAGCTCGGCCTTTAGGCCGGCGGCGGGGCCTGGCACGGCCGGGCGCGCGGGTCGCTCCACGCGGCGCCCGGCGCGGTGCCGGCGCCTGGCCGGGCCGGCGGCTGGCGGCCGGACCGGCGGCCGGCTCTCGGGCTCGGCGGTCCCTTCTGTTCGGCTTAACATCACATTGGGGAGGCGATCCCAACGAAGGTCGCGATTACCGGCGCGTCCGGCCTGATCGGCACCGCGCTCGCCGCCAGCCTGCGCGCCGATGGTGACGAGGTGGTCCGGCTGACCCGCCGTCGCGCGTCCGGCACCGCCGCGCGGGAGCAGGGGGTGTCCACCTGGGATCCCGGCGCGACAGACGGCGGGCTCGATCCGCAGGCCTTCAGCGACGTTACGGCCGTTGTCCACCTGGCTGGCGCCGGGATCGCCGACCGGCGCTGGACGCCTGCGCGCAAGGCGGAGATCCGGGACAGCCGGGTCCGCGGCACCAGGGCCCTCGCCACCGGGCTGGCCCGGCTGGACAAGCCGCCGGCGACGCTGCTGTGCGGCTCGGCCGTCGGCTGGTACGGGGACACGCACGGACACGAGGCGGACGAGTCCATGCCGCCCGGCGCGGGATTCCTCGCCGATACCGTCCGGGACTGGGAGCAGGCGGCGGACCCGGCGCGTTCGGCCGGGATAAGGACCGCGCATATGCGTTCTGGCCTCGTGCTCGCGTCCAGCGGCGGGACGCTCGGCAAGCTGGTACCGATCTTCAGGCTCGGCTTCGGCATACCACTCGGGTCTGGCACCCAGTACATGAGCTGGATCTCGCTCGCCGACGAGGTCGGGGCGATCCGCTTCCTGCTCGGCCGGCCGGACCTCGCCGGCCCGGTAAACTTCACTGCCCCGCGCCCGGTCACGAATTCCGAATTCACCGCGGCCCTGAACGCCGCGCTCGGCCACCCGACCGTGCTCCGCCTGCCAGTGCCCGGGCTGCGCCTGCCGGCCTCAGCACTGCACGTGCCGACCCCAGCGCTGCAGCTAGCCCTCGGCGAGATGGCAGGCGAACTGCTGGCCAGCGCCCGGGTGTTGCCCCGCGTCCTGCTGGGGGCCGGCTACCCGTTCCAGCACCCCGACATCTCCTCCGCGCTGGCCGCCACCCTCCCCTGACCGGGCGCTGCCATACCGCCTCATGCCGCCTTCTTCGAGATCAGGAGCACGTTATGGCACTGAACAACCTGGAAGTCATCTCCGTCCCGGTCAGCGACCAGGAGCGGGCCAAGCAGTTCTACGCCGGGCAGCTCGGCTTCACGGTGCAGATGGACGACACGTTCGGCCAGGGGATGCGCTGGGTGATGCTCCAGCCGCCCGGCAGCGGCACCGGGATCACCCTCGTCAATTGGTTCGACACGATGCCGGCCGGATCGCTTCGGGGCACGGTGCTCGGCTGCGATGACCTGGAGAAGACCATCGACGAGCTGACCGCGCGCGGCGTGACGTTCAACGAGGAAGAGACCCAGGAAGCGCCGTGGGGCCGGTGGAAGACCTTCGATGACCCGGACGGGAACGGCTGGGTCCTGCAGCAGAGCAACCCCGGCTTCGGGCGGTAGCTACCCGGCAGGTTCCCTGCCGCCGGCCAGGGCGGCAGGTCCGCGTTCGGCCGGACCGGAAGGCCTGCCGATTAGCGGGACCCGCCAAAGCGCGGGCACCGGCCCGGTATCGCCCTGATGGGCCATCTCCGTCGCTATCGTCAGCCGCAGCAGCCGCCGCGCACCCAAGATCATCAGTATGGCCAGCGGCAGCTCGGCGAAGACCGCCGACAGGACGGCGAAATAGAAGCCCTGGGTTCCCCAGTCGAGCGTCAAGTCGAACCAGGCATCGCAGCACAGCAGCGTGGCCGTGACGATCAGGCAGGCGATCAGCAGCTGCTTGCCCCGCCAGGCCGCCCATGCTACCGACGCGAACGCCATCAGCTCCACGATGTCAAACCCCACCCAGGCTCCCCGCCAGCCGCCGGCCTTGTACCTGCTAGGCAGCGTGACGGCCAGCACGCAGATCCAGAAGACGAGGAATATGCAGCAGGAGATCACGACGGCCAGCGCTATCTTCCGCCGCAGCCCGGCCTTCGGGTCGTCAAAGGTGCCCGGCCGGTCGAGAGCCGCTAGGGTGCGCGCCAGGCAGGCGCGCTGCTCCGGGCTCATCAGCCGCAGCTCAGCCTCCCCGGGCATCCGGGTTCTCTCCTTCACCGCGCGATCTTTCACCCCGCGATCACCCTGCCAGCTAGCATGCCGCTCCTAGCGTCCGTGATGGTGCAACGCTCGTTCCGCAGGATCTTCTTCCCCGGCCGGCAGTCACCAATGCGCGATCCCGGCCATTGTGTGCGGCGGTCTCGGGCTTCCCGCGATCCGGCCATCCGCGGCCGCCCGTCGGCCCCGGTGCTCCCACTGGCGCCGGTGCCTGCCTGGCAGGTGCTGGCCGACGGACGGCCAGCGGTGCGCCGGCCAGCCCGCCCCTGCTGCCGGGCCGCACTCCGTCTTTGCGCCTTGCGCCGACCGGGCCGCCCCTGCTGCCGGGCCGCCCCTGCTGCCGGGCCGCACTGCGTCTTTGCGCCTTATGCTGGCAGGCGTGACCGGTGAGCTAGTTTTCGCCCATGCCGGGTTCGGCGCGGCGGCAGTGCCTTACCGGCAAGGCTGGGAGCTCCAGCGGCGGCTGCACGCGCGGCGCGTGGCCGGCGAGATCCCCGATACCTGCCTGCTCCTCGAGCATCCTCCCGTGTACACGGCCGGCAAACGGACCGAGCCGGCCGACCGGCCGGCCGGCGACCCGGGCGCGCCCGTCATCGACGTAGACCGCGGCGGCAAGATCACCTGGCACGGCCCCGGCCAGCTTGTCGGGTATCCCATCATCAAGCTGGCCGAGCCGATCGACGTGATCGGCTACGTGCGCGCTCTCGAGCAGGCCCTGATCCGGATGTGCGCCGACGCCGGGGTGACCGCGTGCCGGGTGGCGGGCCGCAGCGGGGCGTGGGTGCCCGGCGACGCGGCATCCTCGCCGCCGGACAGCGGCCCGCCCGGCGCACTGCCACCCGGCGCACTGCCGCCCGACCGCAAGGTCGCGGCCATCGGCGCGCGGGTATCCCGGGGCGTCACGATGCACGGCTTCGCCCTCAACTGCGACTGCGACCTGTCCTGGTTCGACAAGATCGTTCCCTGCGGGATCCGGGATGCCGGGGTCACCTCGCTGTCCGCCGAGGCGGGACGGCAGGTCACCGTCGCCGCAGTTCTCTCCTCGGCCGAACGCGCGCTCGCCGATGCCCTCGGCGCCCGGCACTGGCGGCGAAGCATGCAGGCCGCCTCGCCCGCACTGGCAGGCTAGCTCCGTCCCCGGCCGGGTGAGCAGCGCGTAACGGCTTGCCCAACCTTTGCCTTCTGGCCTTGCGGCGGGCAGGCGCGCAGCCCAGGGTATGCAGGGCGGCTTGTCACACGTGCCGTCCGAAGCCAGCCGCCCCTCGTGATGGGAGACGTCCTTGACCAGCCTGACAGCCCGCTCCGCCAGGGTCGTGGTCAGCGCGGTCGTCCCGCTCGTCCTGGCCGTGGCCGCGGTCATGCCCGCCAGCGCTTGCACGACCCGTTCGGCCGCCCCGGCCGCTCATCCCGCGACGCACTCCGCCACTGCCTCCGCTCACTCCGCCACTGCCTCCGCGCGCTCCGCGCAGGTGCCGGATTACTCGCACATCGTCGTGGTAATGGAAGAAAACCACTCGTACTCGCAGATCATCGGCAGTTCCCAGGCGCCTTACATCAACTCCCTGGCCAGCCAGGGCGCCTTGTTCACCAACTCGCACGCGATCACCCACCCGAGCGAGCCGAACTACATGGCCATCACCTCGGGCTCGACGTACGGCCTCACCTCGGACGCGTGCCCGTTCAGCACCTCGAAAGCCAATATCGGCTCCGAGGTGATCGCCGCCAAGCTCAGCTACGCCGGCTACTCCGAGTCGATGCCCTCCCAGGGCTACCAGGGGTGCACCAGCGGTCTGTACGCGCGCAAGCACAACCCGACCGCGAACTACACAGACCTGCCGTCCTCGGTGAACCGGACGTTCGCCCAGTTCCCGAGCAGCGCCGACTACGCCAGCCTGCCCACCGTCTCAATCGTGGACCCCAACCTGAACGACGACATGCACAACGGGACCGTGGCCGAGGGCGACACCTGGCTGAAGGACCACATGAGCAGCTACGTCACGTGGGCGATGAACAACAACAGCCTGCTGATCGTCACCTGGGACGAGAACGACGGGAGCCCGGGCAACCAGATCGCCACGATCTTCGCCGGCGCGCGCATCAAGCCCGGAAAGTACGGCGAGCGGGTCACTCACTGCCGGGTGCTGCGCACGCTGGAGCAGGCCTACAGCCTGAAGGCCCTCGGCCAGAGCGCGAAGACGACACCGATCACGGACGTGTTCAGCTGATGCCGCCGCCGCTGTTCAGCTGACCCCCAGCGCCGCTGTTCAGCTGACCCCGGCGCCGCCGTGCAGCTGATCCGGCGCCGCCGTGCAGATGACGCGGTGCCGCGCGGCTGACCGGCCGGACGGAGCCCAGCCCGGACCGCACCGCGGCCCAGCGGGGTCCTGGCGCCGAGACCGCGCCGCGCCAGCTAGGTCACCCCGGTGGCGGCGATGGGCACGGTGAGGGTGTGCGTGCCGGCCCGGTCTTTCCAGGTGAGGCTGTAGCTGCCGGTGACGTGCCCGGCCGAGGCCGGACTGAAGGTGACGGGGATATTGAGGTCATAGCCGCCGTTGACCGGCAGGCCATTGCGCACCCGGTAAGGAGCGCGGAACGGTCCGGTGAGCTTAGTGGCGGTGACGGTCGCGGTCTCGTTGCCTGCGTTGAGGATGTGAATGAACCGGGTAGCGGTGTGGCCGGCCCGCACGTCGCCGAAGCCGATCCGCGGCGGCGCGGTGAACTTGCTGTGGGCCGGCTGCGCGTCCCCGGACAGGGCGATCCTGGCGGCGGTGCCGCTGCTGCCGACGATGGTGAGCGAGGCAGCCGAAGGCACCACGCGGCGGGGCGTGTAGGAGACCTGCATGGTGACGGACTGGCCGGGCCGCAGGATGGTCCCGCGCCGGGGTAGCACCCGCGTCGCGAACGGGGCGCCCGGCGCGCTGACCTTGGTGATCCGCTGCGCGGTGGTGCCGTCGTTGACGATCGTGGTGACCGCGTACACCGGCTGGCCGACCGGCACCGGGCCGACCTCGGTGCCGTCGTTGAGCCTCAGCAGCAGGGACACCCGGGAGACGGTCGCGTACAGCCCGGCCCGGGTGGCGTCGGCGCTCAGCGGAGTGGTAGCGGGGACGTGGCGGCGGCCCGCGGTGAGGAACGACAGCGTGCCGCTGGTGCCGCCCGGAACGGCGGACGAGAATCTCACCGGCACGCGCAGCCTGTCCCCGCGCTGCAAGGTGACCGGGAACGTCACCGGCGCCTGCCCGGTGCCGCCCGGGGAGGTTTCGGTCACCCGTCCGGCCGTGAACGGGCTTGGTGAGGCCACGGCCGAGACGCTGATCCCGGTCACCGTGACGGTCCGCGCCGCGGTCGCGGTCACGGTCCGGGTGGCAGCCGACCCCACGGCGGTTTTCCCGAAATCGGCTGTCGCGCCCCGGCGCAGCGCGGCCTCCGCGCTGATCCCGAAGCCGAGGACGTTGCCGTCCCTGGTGCCCACGTAGACCATGCCGTTGCTGGTCGCCGGGATGGTGAACTGGCTGGCCGTCCCGATCGGTTCCTCGGCAAGTTCCTGCAACTGCAGTCCGCCGCCCGAGGCCGGCTGCGGCACGGCGTCGAAGGCCACGAGGGAGGCATCGGTCCCGCTCATGCCGGAGCTGTCCACCACCCAGACGACGGCAGAGGATGCGTTGGTGCCGTTGGAAGTGATCACCGGCGAGCCCGAGGTGTAGCCGAGCGTGAAGGTACTGTCGGCCGCGTCGGTCAGCACCGGCAGCCCGGTACTGTCCGTGCTGAGCTGGAAGGCCCGCAGGTAGTCACTGTTACCCAGGTAGTACAGGTAGTCGGACAGCCCGGCGGAACCCGGGGGCAGCGGGGACGTGCTGCGCTCGAACACCGCCGGGTGACCCCACAACCCTCCGTAGGACTGGCTCTGGAACAGGTCGCCGTCGCTGCTGCCAGGGCCCTGCTCACGCCCGCCGAGGCCGTCCCTGTTCAGCAGGAAGATATTGCCCGTCTTGCCGGCCTGGGCCAGGATGTGCGGGTAGGCCGTGGTGCCCACCGGGAAGCCGACCGGCCCGCCGGAGCCGAAGTCGAGGTCCCCGTTGTCCAGGGTCGGCGCGTTGGCCGGGCTGAAGAAGTCCTGCGCGACCAGGGTGCCGTTGGGCTGCTGGGCAAGCCGGATGACCGATTCGGCCAGCTGGCCGGGCGGTGCGTCGCCGGGCCCTGGGGGCGGGGAGATGCCGTTGCCTGAGGTCACGAAGATCCGGCCGGGCCCGTCCGACAGCAGCCCGCCGCCGCCCTGCCAGATGCCGGCCTCGTCGTCGGTTACCCCGGCCTCGTCGGTCCACAGCGTGGACTTCTTGTGCCCGGCCACATTCACGCCGGCCACGTACCCGACCCACGGCGAGTTGTCGCAGTGCGAGGCGAACGACGCGTAGACCCACCCGTGCAGCAGCAGAAGGCCCGCCCGCTGGCCTTCGTCCCTGGCGTTGAAGGTGATGTCGGAGTCGTTGGACGGATGGCCGGAGATCCCCCGGTTCAGCGTGATGACGCCGGTCTGGACATTGATCCCGAACAGGTGCCAGGACAGGTAGGTCGTCTTGACCAGCGCCATCACGTAGACCAACCCGGTCGTGGGGTCGTAGACCGGGGTCGAGGTGATCCCGATGTTAGGCGTGAGGTCCGTGCAGTTCGGGATGGCCCACGGGGTGCCCAGCGAGGTTGACCATTCGATCGCTCCGGTAGCGGCGTTCAGCCCGTATACCCAGTCGTTTTCGGTGGTCACGATCACGGTGGAGCCGATCACCAGCGGCTGGGCGTACACCTGCCCGTTGACCGAGGTGGAGAACACCTGGCCGAACTGCGAGCTCGCCACCGCCGAGGGGCTGAGGGCCGGTTCATGACGGTCCCACCCGGTGCGCAGGTCGTTTACCGAGGCGGTGGAGTCGTTCTGGTTCTCGAGGCCAGGAGTGGTTAAGGCCGTCGTCCCGGTGGCCCGGCTGGGGCTGGCGGCTGCCGTTCCGGCGGCTGCGGCTCCGGCGCCTGCCGGGAGCACGGTGAGCCCCAGGGCTAATGCGGCCGCGCCAGCGCCGAGGCTGCGCGCCCGCACGATCCGGCGCAGGCAACGGTGGACGATCTCGTATCTGGCTGAGCGCATGAAAGCCCCTTCTGGCCCGCGGCGGCTCCTGGCTGGGGGCACCAGCAGCGCTGAGTCACTCCGATAGTAGAGGCGGCGGCGGCGCCCGGCATAGCAGCGCCTGGCGGCGAGCCCGGCCCGCCCGCCCGGGCTGGCCAGCCGGGCGCGGCGCGGGCAGCGCCGGACATGATCCCCCGGGCTGTCACGCCATCCGGGCGAGGAACGTACCCTGAGATCGTGGTACTCGCGCCAGAAGGACGGCGGATGCTCCGGCTGGAGGCCCGCAACAGCCAGACGCCGATCGAGCGCAAGCCTGCGTGGATCAAGACCCGGCTGCGCACCGGGCCGCAGTACTCCGCGCTGAAGGACCTGGTCCGCCGCGAGCAGCTGCACACGGTCTGCGAGCAGGCCGGCTGCCCGAACATCTTCGAATGCTGGGAAGACCGCGAGGCGACCTTCCTCATCGGCGGTGACCAGTGCACCAGGCGCTGCGACTTCTGCCAGATTGACACCGGCAAGCCGGCCGCGCTCGATACCGGCGAGCCGCGGCGGGTCGCCGAGTCGGTGGCCACGATGGGCCTGGCGTACGCGACCGTGACCGGCGTAGCCAGGGACGACCTGGACGACGGCGGAGCCTGGCTGTACGCGCAGACCTGCCGGGAGATCCACCAGCAGGTCGCCGGGTGCGGGGTCGAGCTGCTGATCCCGGACTTCAATGCGGATTCCGAACGGCTGGCGCGGGTGTTCGACGCGAAGCCCGAGGTCCTCGGGCACAACATCGAGACCGTGCCGCGGATCTTCCGGCGGATCAGGCCAGGGTTCCGCTACCACCGGTCCCTCGACGTGCTCCGGCAGGCCAGGAAGGCCGGCCTGGTCACCAAGTCCAACCTCATCCTCGGCCTGGGCGAGGAACGGGACGAGATCCTCGCGGCCATGGCCGACCTGCGCGAGGCCGGCTGCGAGCTGCTGACCATCACGCAGTACCTGCGGCCGTCGCCGCGCCATCATCCGGTGCAGCGCTGGGTGCACCCGGACGAGTTCGCCGAGCTGCGCGACAGCGCCCTCGGCCTGGGCTTCGCCGGGGTGATGTCCGGGCCGCTGGTCCGATCGTCCTACCGCGCCGGGCGGCTGTACCGCGACGCGATCGCCTCCCGCCAGCCCGCTCCCCCGGACCGGGCCGCCGCGCGCTGAATCCCTGCCCGCCGCGCGCTGAATCCCTGCCCGCCGCGCCGGCAGCCTCGGTCCTCAGCCATACGGCTCCGGGCAAGGCGACGGCGTGAGCCGCACGCTGACGCCTGCCGTTGTGGCAGGCGGCGTGAGCGGCACGCTGACGTCTGCCATGGAGGCATAGGGTTCGGGAAAATCAGCACGTACCGGTACCCGTCGCCATCAGGCCGGGATGATCCGTCAGGGCGTCATCTGGTGCGACGCGATGCCAATGCCTTAGCCGTCAGCCCCTCCCGGGGAGCAGCGGAATATCCACTGAGATCGGACATCCGGCGCCGGCCTGAGGAGGCGACCGCCGAGACTTCCCGCATATAAGCTGCGGGCATGGCGAAGAAGTCCCCTGACACCGCGGCCGGGGCGAACCCGGCGGCCGCCGGCGCTCCGAAAGGCCGGATCCAGCAGCTCCGCATGGCGGCCGGCCTGATTCGCCAGGCCAATCCGAGAGCCCTGCCGCTGGTGGCGCTCGCGGGCCTGGGGACGATGGTCGTCCTCATCGTGGTCGGGGTCGTCACCGGGATGATCTTCCTGATCCCGCTGGCCGTGGTGCTGGGACTGCTGGTAGCGATGATCCTCTTCGGCCGGTTCGCTCAGTCCGCCCAGTACTCGGCCATCGAGGGACAGCCGGGGGCGGCGGCGGCCGTCCTGCAGACCATGCGCGGGAACTGGACCGTCACGCCGGCCATCGCGGCCAACCGGAATATGGACGTAGTGCACCGGGCGGTGGGCCGGGCGGGCGTCGTCCTCGTCGGCGAGGGCTCGCCGGCCAGGCTGCCGAGCCTGCTGGCCGCGGAGAAGAAGCGGGTTGCCCGGGTCGCCTACGACATTCCGATATACGACATCCAGGTGGGAGACGGCGAGGGGCAGATCCCGATCCGGCGCCTGCAGCGGCACATCATGAAGCTGCCGCGCAACCTGAGGTCCAGTGCCGTGTCAGACCTGAATTACCGGCTCAAGGCGCTGCCCCAGTCCCTGCAGGCGCCCAAGGGCCCGATGCCCCGCTCCGGCCGCCAGCCGAAGATGCCCCGGCCCCGGACCCGCTGAGCGGCGCCATCGCGGCCCCGGCCCGCCCGCCGGGCCGTTCGGGCTGCTGCTCAGATCCTGATGACCACCGTGTTCGCGGCCCGGTCGTGCAGGCCGCGCAGGTCGCCGTCGGTCACCAGCGGCGCCACCACGGTCAGCAGCAGCAGGGTCCTGACCAGCGCCCACCAGAAGCCGACCGGCTTGCCGTCCAGCCGGGCCACCCGGATGCCCAGGATGCGCTTGCCCACGGTGAACCCGGTCACCGCGGTGAGCAGCCAGACCTCGACCGCGAAGATCGCGATGGTCCAGGACTGCGAGTGCAGCGTGCCGACCGCGATGATGGTGCACAGCAGCCAGTCCAGGCACAACGCCGCCAGCCGGCGGCCGGTCCGCGCGACCGACCGGGGACCCTCCTCGGGCAGCCCGAGCCGCTCCCCCGGGTAGCGCGAGTCGCTCTTCGCGGTCAGCATGCCGGTCAGCCAGTCGCCGGCCCGCCTCTGTTCGGCCACGCACCCACGGTAGCCGGTCCCGCCCCCGGCACCGCCATCGGCTGCGCCAGCCGCCGGTCCCGGGTTCGCGACGCGGCGCGTAACACGAGCGAAACACCCGGGACACGGCGCGGAAACTGTCGCCGCCTAGCGTCCAAGGCGCAGCCATGAGTGCGAGCAGCGTTCCCAGGGAGGGATCCATGTTCGGCAGCGCCGACGAGATTCTGAAGTTCATCACCGGCGAGAACGTCCAGTTCGTCGACGTCAGGTTCTGTGACCTGCCGGGAACGATGCAGCACTTCACCGTGCCAGCCGAGTCGTTCGGCGAAAAGGTCTTCACCGAGGGCCTGATGTTCGACGGCTCGTCGATCCGCGGTTTCCAGCAGATCCACGAGTCGGACATGCTGCTGCTGCCGGACCCGTCTACCGCGGTGCTCGACCCCTTCCGCACGCACAAGACGCTGAACCTGACGTTCTTCGTGCACGACCCGCTGACCGGCGAGCCGTACACCAGGGACCCGCGCAATGTCGCCCGCAAGGCCCAGGAGTTCCTGCGCGGCACCGGCATCGCCGACACCGTGTACTTCGGCCCGGAGGCGGAGTTCTACATCTTCGGCTCGGCGCGGTTCGAGACCGGCCCGAACGCCGGCTACTACTACATCGACTCGGAGGAAGGGGCCTGGAACACCGGGCGCGAGGAGGTCGGCGGCAACCTCGCCTACAAGCCGCGGTACAAGGGCGGGTACTTCCCGGTGCCGCCGATGGACCACTACGCGGACCTGCGGTCGTCGATGGTCCGCGCCCTGATCGATGCGGGCATCGGGGTCGAGATGCAGCACCACGAGGTCGGCACGGCCGGCCAAGCGGAGATCAACATGCGGTTCGCGCCGCTGCTGCGGATGGCCGACAACCTGATGCTCTACAAGTACCTGATCAAGAACGTGGCCCGGGAGCACGGCAAGACCGTGACGTTCATGCCCAAGCCGATCTTCGGCGACAACGGCAGCGGCATGCACTGCCACCAGAGCCTGTGGAAGGACGACTCCCCGCTGTTCTACGACGAGGTCGGCTACGCGGGCCTGTCGGACATGGGCCGGTACTACATCGGCGGGCTGCTCAAGCACGCGCCGTCGCTGCTGGCCTTCACCAATCCCACGGCGAACTCCTACCACCGCCTGGTGCCCGGCTTCGAGGCCCCGGTCAACCTGGTGTACTCGCAGCGCAACCGGTCCGCCTGCGTCCGGATCCCGATCACCGGCGCCAGCCCCAAGGCCAAGCGGATCGAGTTCCGGGTCCCGGATCCGTCCTGCAACCCCTACCTGGCCTTCGCGGCCATGATGATGGCCGGCATCGACGGGGTGAAGAACAAGATCGAGCCGCCCGAGCCGGTGGACAAGGACCTGTACGAGCTGCCGCCGGACGAGGCAGAGGCGATCCCCCAGGTTCCCGGGTCCCTGGAGAAGGTGCTCGACACCCTCGAGGCCGACCACGACTACCTGCTCGACGGCGGCGTGTTCACCGCCGACCTGGTGCAGACCTGGCTCGACTACAAGCGGTCCAACGAGCTCGACCCGCTGCGGCTGCGCCCGCACCCGCACGAGTTCGAGCTCTACTTCGACGTGTAGCCGCCAGATGGGATCTGACCTGCGGCGTTATCAGGTAACCGCAGCACTGTTCCGCCGCTGTTCCGTCCGGGCAGCGAGAACATCCTCGACAGCGGCGCGGGTGGACTCGTCCCGGTCGGGCCAAATGTGCCCGTAGGTGTCAAGCGTGGTCTTGGCACTGGCATGCCGCAGGCGCGCCTGGACGGTCTTGACGTCTGCGCCCGAGGCGATGAGCAAGCTGGCGAAGTAATGCCGCAGATCGTGATAGCGGAAGCCCGCCGAGAGGCCCTCCACCTTCTGGCGGGCTTTCCGCATCGCCCGCTCTATCGCCCATGGTGATAGCTGACAGCCGTTTTCTCCTGTCAGCAGGGTTGCGTGACGGCCATACGCGGCGATCTGCGCGGACAATTCGGCCGCCAGCGATACTGGGATCGGAACCGGTGTCTGGGAAATCTTGGTCTTGAGCGGTTGCTCCGGATA
Source organism: uncultured Actinomycetes bacterium (assembly GCA_963762615.1). Lineage (GTDB taxonomy): Bacteria > Actinomycetota > Actinomycetes > Streptosporangiales > Streptosporangiaceae > PALSA-505. The sequence goes on from CAVXLG010000013.1 coordinate 196,769, forward strand.
CTGCACCCTCGGATGCACGATCCCACGCATGAAATCAACATCTTCCGGGCGCAGCCCGCACGCCTCGGCGAGTCTCAGCCCGACAAATGCTCCTAGCACTATGGCAAGCCTGGTCCGTTGCGGAAACAAGTCATATAGATCCCAGACTTGCTCAGTAGTCGCTACGTACACCCTTTGCTCGGCCAGATGCGGCGAGGTCCGCCGCGAGCAGGGAGATTTCACCAGCAGGCCGTCATGGACCGCATCGCTCATAATCTGCGCGAGTCTGCTGTGCAGGGCGTAGACATAGGAGTCCTCTAGGCCTTCTTCGAGCAGGCCCGCAACCCACGAGCGAATCTGGGAAGGCCTCAGGCTGCCGAGCGGGTATGGTCCGAACTCGGCGACGATCCGGCGGATGTGCACGTTCGCCTGGCGCACAGTGGATGAGCGGTGCGTGGCGTAGCCCTCCAGCCAGGTTGAGCACCACTCTGCTACGGTGATGCGGGCCTTCTTCGGGTCGATGTAAGCACCCTGCGCTATCTCAGTTTCCATCCTGGACGCGTACCGTTCGGCGTCACCCTTCTTACTGAATGCCTGCGAACGTTCCCGCCCAGTAGGATCTATCCAGATGCTGAGCCAGCGCTTGCCACGACCTCGCCGATCGGGGTAGACGGCCCACAAATCCTTGACACGCGCCACTTGTCACGCCGCCTGTTGTTTCCGAAACCACGCGATAACATCGGCAGGCAGGTAGCGAAGATGGCGACCGACGCGACCGGCTTTCGGCCCAGTGCCCAGATACCGCCAGCGGTAAAGGGTATGAACCGGTACACCGAGGAAATGCGCCACCTCCTCAGGAGTCCACAGCCTGTCGGTCTCCACGGGAGGAACGATCACCTGCCTCCCGCGCGGCACCTCACCCTCCAAAACCGTCTCCCATCCGTCGAGCCTAAACGTCGGTGAGCCTTCAGCGGGTTCGTCCGAAGTCATGCCGCCCTCCCAGTTGCCGAAAGTTCTCCGACGAGTGGCCCGGCTCTTCGCTTGGCTTCGGTCAGGGCGGCCTTCCACCGGGCCCGGTCGGCGACGACGTGCAGCAGCCGCTGCTCGGGCGGCAGGTAATCGGGATCGGCCGGGGTGACCTGGGCCCAGCTGTAGCGGGCCGGGTCGGGCACCTCCAGGCCGAGGGTCTCGACCAGCCAGGCCTTCCGGTCGCTGCGGTGGTCGGCCAGGCTCTTGCCCGACCACTTGCGGGAGACCAGCACGCGCCGTCCGGCATAGCCGCAGTGCTCGGGCCGATGCGCCTTGCCCTTGCACGCACCCGGGACGAGCCCGGGGCGGGGGTTCTTCGGCTGGATGCCGTAGCGAAGCCAGTTCGCACAGGTCGGTGAGCACGGCTCATAGCGGAGCGCCTCGGCGAGCCGGTCGGCGTGCGCCCGCTGCGCGTCCGTCGCGGGGACGTGGCAGTCGGCGACTTGCTTGGTCAGGTATTTCGTCAGGTACGTGATGCACCGGTCTGCGTCCTTGGACCCGGCGAGCACGCCCTGCGCGTCGAACTTGGGGCCGAACCGGGCCACATGCCGGGGGTGGTCGTGCGGGCCGATCGCGTCGAGCGCGTCCTCCCAGGTTTGGAGGACTTCGCCGGTGGCGGGGTCGAGGTAGTTGCCGGAATCCTCATCCCAGATGGGCAGCTGGTCACCGGTGAACCGGACGGTATCGGCGGCGGGCCACCAGACCTGGTGGTAGGTGGCGTCCAGCACCTGGCGCAGCAGCGGCCGGGGCACGCTGCCGCGGACCGCCAGGTGCAGGTGCGGGGCCAGGCGCTTTTGCGGTTCCACGCCGCCGAAGTACTGCGCCTCATAGCCGAGCACCCGGCGCAGGTTCTGGATGAACCGGTCAAACAGCGCGGCGAAGTGGATCGCGTCCCGCGCCGCCCGGGCGTAGTCGTAGGCGGCCGGGTCGGCCGGGGTGCCATCGTCGTTGACCTTGCCGTAGCTGTCGCAGGTCAAGGTGAGGAACATCGAGGGCCGGTAGCGCTTGCCGTCCGGCGCGGTGTACACGGTGCCGACCGTGCGGGGGGTGATCTTCCGGGCGGGTAGCGGGGCGGCGTCCTGGCGGCGCCGGGTGGAGCGCGACCGGCGGCCCCGCTGGCCGCCATCGCCGCGGCTGCCGCGGTGCGTGGTGACGGTGCCGCGGATCCCGGCCCGGGTGATCTCGTCGTCGAGCTCGTCGATCAGCTGGTCATAGTCGCTGGTGTCCTGTCCGGCGGCCGCGGCGGTATCGCGGCGCAGCTGGGCCTCGGCGCGCAAGATGAGGCAGAACTCCTGCATCTCATCGGGCGGGCCCGGGGTCAGGTCGGGCTCGTCCTCGAGATGCCAGCCTTCCCGGCACTGCGCCGCGCGCAGCGTCTTGGCGCGTTCGGCGCACGGCGGGCAGATACTGGCCAGGGTGGCCCCGCACGGCACCATCACCGGCACGGTTTGTCCGGTCACCGTGTCGGTGCGGCGCAGCTGCACCGGGCGCAGACAGCCGCCGACCGACTCGGCGATCTTGCGGATCGAATCACGGGCCAGCGGGCAGGCGGCACGCTCGGCGCGGGTCTTGCGGCCGGTCATAAACGGGCGGCTCCTTCCATTGAGACGACGTGCAGATGGGTGAGCGGGGCGCAGCGGCCAGCCCGGACAGGCCGGAACTGGGCAAAGGGGTGTGTGGTGGCCCGAAGGCTTTGGCTGCTTCTGCAGCGTGGAGGGCGAAGGTGGGGTGCCCGCAGATCGAAGATGCCCTCGGTGTGCGTTGACTAGTCAGTTCGGGCGGGTCACCTGAGGGGCTCATGCCCCGCCGGCCAGGCCGGATCATTCTGGTTGCGCCTTATGGCGCCATCAATGCTGCCGGTGACCTTGGGCTGCTAGCCCGCCACCGTAGGCAGGGTCCGCACTCGCGGTGCTTCCAGTGTGTAACCCCTCGCGCCTGGGCGCAAACCTTAGAGCTGGTGCGTGGCGGTGTTGGTTAATGTCCGTGAGTGTCCGTGGGAGCCCGGGACTGTCCGTGGCTGACCACTAGAACCGAGCGGATGTGACGCAAATCACATTCCTGACCACTACTACTCGTCAACCGCGCGGCAGCCGTCCTGGCCCGCTCACCACCCGGCGGTCATGACCGGTCGGACAGCCTTCTGGTCTTGCCAGGCCGTCATGTCCCCACGACGCAGGGCCGCAGCGGGACGCCCAGCGACCACGGCGACGCCGCGACAACCGGATACCCGAGATCCACCACGGCACCACCGCACAGCAGATCGCTGTTGCCGCGTTGCGTTGCCGAAATCGCCCTTAATTAGAAATCGGGTAGGGGGCGGGGTCGCCCCGCCCCCTCTCACACCACCGGACATGCGGGCCCGCATCCGGCGGTTCGTCAAGCCGTTGGATTGAGACGCTGCCAGGTGCTGGCTCAGGGTCTTCAGGCCGAGGTGGTCCCAGTAGGCGTTGGGCAGGGCCACGTGGAGGACCTGGGAGCCCGCAATCCGCCAGTACCCTTTGCTGCTACCGGCCCATTTGCGGGCGTTGCTCTCGGAGATACCGCGTATCCGCAGGTTGTGCCGCTTGGCGGCGGTGGTCTTCCATTCCTTCCAGCGGACCTGCCGCAGGCGGCGGCGCAGCCATCCGTCCAGCTCGCGGACACGTTCCCGGTGTCCGCGAGCCGGAAGTAGGCCATCCAGCCGGTGGTGAACCGGTTGAGCCTGCCGATGCGGTAGTCCATCGACACGCGCCAGCTCCGCCTGGTCAGGATCCGCAGCCGGTCCTTCAGCCGCTTGATCGCCTTGGGGGCGACCCGGATCGTGACCTGCGGGCCGTCGAAGAAGAACCCGAACCCCAGCAGCGTCGCCTGCGCGGCGTGCCGGATCGAGGACTTCTCCCGGTTCACCTTCAGCTTCAGCCGCCGTTCGATCACGCCGCAGACGCTCTCGAACACCCTCTGGGCGGCCCGTTCGCTGCGCACGAAGACCCGAAGGTCATCGGCGTAGCGCACGAACCTGTGACCGCGCTCCCACAGCTCCCGGTCCAGATCATCCAGCATGATGTTCGACAAGACCGGCGACAGCGGCGAACCCTGCGGGGTCCCCTCCGCCGTCGCCTGCTTGATCCCGTCGACCATCACCCCGGCCTCCAGATAGCTCCGGATAAGCTTGAGGATCTTGCGGTCGTCCACCTTGCGCGCCACCCGCGCCATCAGCACATCGAACTGAACCCGGTCAAAGAACCGGTCCAAGTCGATGTCTGCGACCCACTCCAGGCCGTCCTGGATGCACCGCCGCGCGACCCGCACCGCCTGGTGGGCGGACCGGCCGGGACGGAACCCGAACGACGACCCGGAGAAACCCGGGTCGAAGATGGGCGTGAGCACCTGCGCGATGGCCTGCTGGATCAGCCGGTCCAGGCAGGTAGGCACCCCCAGCAAACGCTCGCCGCCCCCGGGCTTGGGGATCACCACCCGGCGGACCGGCGACGGCCGGTACGTGCCCGCGTCCAGGGCCTGCCGGACCGACGCCCAGTGCTCCCGCAGCCACGGGACAAGCTCCTCCGTGGTCATGCCGTCCACACCGGGCGCGCCGCCGTTGGCCCTGACACGCCTCAACGCCCGGCCCAGATTCTCCGGCGAGAGCATCTGCTCCCACAAGCGAGACCTCCAGGCCGGGGATGACAGCATCCTCGGGGCGCGCCGGCCGGCCGCTACGCTCAGCTGCGGTGCTCAACGGAACTCACCGTCTCCTCCCGGCAGCTGGCCCGCGTCCGCGGGATGGCTGCGATCACCGCGACCAGCACGAGCAACACCGATTCCTCCGTCTCACTTGACGTTCGGCCCTTCCCGGCCCCTGACCTGATCCCGGCCGGTACTACGACCTCTGCTGACTTCTGCCCGGTCAGCTCCCGCCTCACGGCGCGGAGCCGTCGGCGCGGCGACACGACAGCACAACCGACACCCAGGCAGACCTCCCCGGATAAGAACGATCAATTTCCCCCTACGCCCGCCGCGTTTACGTGACGACCCTGTTGATGGTGACGGGCTTTACCTTCTTGAGCAGGCTCACCCAGATCGCCCCGCCTTCTACGCGGTTCGTGTTCCTCGGTGCAGGGTTACGCCTCGGGCTTCCTTCCCACCCCGCCTCACGACGACGCAGTTGCCTCCGGCTCGGAGTTAGCACCACCTCTTCCTCCAGGGGACTTTCACCCCCAATCGATCGCCCATGCCGGGCGTACTCAAGGCGGCGCCTGCGGCGCCGCTGGCCCGGCGTCAGCGTCGGCCTCCGGCCTTGGGGAAGGCCCCGGCCGTCGCACGCCGGGCCACGCCAGCAGGCACGCAGATCAAGACGGCTTACACGGCGTGGGGCGGTGCAGCCCACGGCCGTCTTCCTCGCCACCCAGTGTCCCGCTCCCGGCCGCCGCGTCAATGGCGCTCCCTGCGGTCGCGTCGCACGCGATCGGCTATCGCCGACTATTGACCCGACCTCCACTCGCCAGGGGATTGGCGCCTGCGAGGAAAGGCGGTGGAGCAGCAAGCCGGGTCCTACCAGGTGGGCCAAGCGTATGGCCCAGGACGAGGCGCGCCCGGCAGCGGCGTGAACTGGTCACCTCTTTGCACGCCGAACTCGATGCTGTACCCGGCCGAGTTGGTGGAGTGCGGGTCCTTGACGGCCGGTCCCGGCACGTGGGCCAGCACGATCAGGGTGCTGCCCGAGGAGTTCGCCCAGAGCACGTCCTGGGTCTGCCCGGGGTACAGCCCCGGGAGCGGCCACCGGCCGAGGACCTTCACGACCTGCCCGGTGCTCGTGGAGAATTCGGTGAAGGCCAGCTCGCTGTTCAGCGGGTGCTTGGTCTCTGACGCGGTGGCGGCGACGATCTTCGTACCGTCGCCGGTGATGATGGCGCTGAAGCCGAAGATGACGTTGCTGGCCTTCCCGTGTACGAAGTGGAAGGTCTCCGCGTCGTCGTTCCATTGCACGGCCAGCCTGCTAGCCGACCGGAGGCTCCCGCCGGAGGTGGTGGCGTCGAGCAGGCGGACGTCGATGCTGTTGCCCACCCACTGCTGGAACGCCAGCGTGCGGCCGTCCGCCGTCCAGGAGAGCACCTCCCCGTCGCCCCCCGCGTTGTTGGTGATCGGCCCGCCGCCCGGCCACGTCCACACTCGCTCCGCCCCGGTAGACAGCGAGAAGACCTGGATCTCCGGGCCAGGCCCGCCATTGACGCCGCCCCGCAGGGCCACGGCGAGCTTGCTGCCGTCATGGCTGAGCGCGAATCCGGACAGCTGCGCCGGCGCCGGCTCGGCCGGGATGGGCAGCGGCGTCAGCTGCCTGACGCGCCCGCCTGGGCCGATGCGGAGCAGGAAAAAGGTTGTCGCGGTCGCCCGGGCGAACGTCCCCCCGTTGGCGTGCTGGACCTTCCACTTGTTCGCGGCAAGGACAAAGGTTTGGTCGTCCCCGGCGGCAGCCGCGCTGAACGTGCCGTAGGGCTTGGAAGGGGTGACCACGGCCAGCACCGCGCCGGTGGCAGTCGCCCGAACCTCGGCAAACTGCCGCTGAGCGATGCTGGGCTTGAGGTCCGGGTTCTTGACGGCCAAGGCGACGTAGTACGGCGGGACGCCGGAGAACGGACCGCGCTGGACGTGCCGGTTACCGGACTGATGGCCGGGCAGGGCGCCGGAGATGGCCAGCGAGGCGGCAACCACCGCGACCACCGCGGCGGCCGCGGCTACCGGCGCGAACCAGGGCCACCAGCGATGCCAGGCGGCGTGGCGCCGCAACGTACGGGCCTGGTCTCCAGTAGGCCCGGGCAGGCGCAGCCGGGGAACGCTCGACGGCGTGATGTGCTCCGCCTGGGCCTGCAGGTCCCGCATAAGCCGGTCTTCGAGCCTGTTCACTGTTCCTCCCGCAAGATCCGCCCTAGTGCAGCCAGCCCCCTGGCCGTCGTCGACTTGACCGTGCCGCGGCTTACCCCCATCACCCGGGCCACCTCCTGCTCGGGCAGGTCCGCGTAGAAACGGAGCACGATCGCCTCCCGCTGCCTGGGTGGCAGTTGGAGCAGCGCCGCGACCGTCGCGCGCTGCTCCTCACCCGCCAACGCCTCAGATTCGGCCGACGCAGCGTCCATCTCGGCCAACGGCGGCGGGACGCGGCGGGCCCGGCGGTGCACCGAGCGGCAGCCATTGACCACCGAGGCCCGCACGTATCCGAGCAGGTTTCCGCGGTCGGGGAGGCGAGGCCAGGCGCGGTACAGGGCGCAGAACGCGTCTTGCACGACGTCTTCCGCAGCGTGCCGGTCGCCGAGCATGATGTAGGCCAGCCGGATCAGGGCGAGCGCGTGGCCCTCATACAACGCGGTCACAACAGGGGCAGCGTCAAGTGCGCATGACTCGCCACCCACACCTGGTTCGTCGCCGAGGCGGTGTCCAGTCACCGGGGCGGCCGGGGCGCCGCCCGACCGCGCGATCTCATCCTCCACACATATGTAACGCCCCCAGCGGCCCTCGGTTTGCCTCAGTCCGGCGGCCATTTCACCCAGCGGCCAGCGCGCCGCCGCCAGCGTGCGAGGGCCGCTCGCTTCTCACAGACTGACGGACAGCAACAAAACCAGGCAGCCCGGACGGGAAGACCGCCTCCGTCGTCAGGGCCACCGTCAGGAGAACAACGGTCACGCCGGTCGCGACCGCCACCAACACGCCGGGCAGGCCGATCAACGTCGGCCGCATCCCTAAAGCGATCGCGATCACACCTGAGGACGGTGGCTGACTGCTGCCAAAGCTGTTGCCAAGGCCGTAGCCAGCTACCGACACGGGGAGACATGCCTGGAATATCGGCCCAGCAGACAGCCACCCCTGAACAGCTATGGACGGTCCGCCTGTGCCTACGGATCAGATGGTCACGCAGGCTAAGGCGCGCCAGCGCTTTCGCGGTGGATGGGGTGGCTTGCGGGCCTGGCCGATCCGGAACGCAAGGCGGCCTTACGCATCTTTGGTCGGAACGTGTACCGACCCGAGTGACACCACCATCCGGCGAACGCCGTCGAGTACGGATTGATCAAGTTCTGAACTCGCCTCTCGATCGAACTCATCCTGGACCTCCCGATACGACGCAGATTACCCGCAGCCTGTCGTCGGAGCGCGTACTGGACAGCAGCAACGCCACCGAGGAGATGACCAGAGTCCATGCCGATGCCGTGCACGCATTTGTGCACGAGACGTGCCGGGACCGAGCGGAACGCCGGAGACGCAACTCGGTGCGCAGGGACGCGAGCAAGGCAACCGCCCAGGTCAGGTAGCGCACCAGAGAGCAGGCGGGACACAGGAGACTTGCGTCGTGTGGCTCATAACCCAGCAACGACAGAAACCTCCGAGGACGGCGGCGGGTACCCTGGTAGGCCCAGGGAGGTGCCGCGATGTCAGAGCCCGCAACCCGACAGCCCGCATCCAGGGGCGCCAGCCTTGAGCGGAGCAGGGAAGATGTGCTTGCAGCAGCCCGACCCCTGCCACCAGATGAAGACGCGCTGATCGAAGACCTCACCGATGAAGAGGAGCGCGTCTTCATCGAAGCGATCTTCGACGCATGACGCAGCCCGAACGCGGGCCGGTCGTGATCGACACCGGCGTCTTCGGCGCCCGGCTGACGCGCAGGACCAAGTCATTGGCCGCCGCTTACCGTCCGCTCCGCGACGGCCGACCAGCCATCATCTCGTTTGTCACCGTCGCTGAACTGCGCTTCGGCGCCAAACTGGCCGGATGGGGTCAAACGAAGCTCCAGCAGCTGGAGCACGAACTTGACCAGACCGACACCGTATGGCCGGGACCAAGCCTCGCCGAGGCCTACGCCACACTGCGTGCCTGGTGCGTCAAGGCCGGACACGGCCTGGGGCAGAAAGCCCACGAAGCCGACCGTTGGGTAGCCACGACAGCCATCTGGCTCAACGTTCCGCTCGTCGCGCACGACGCGATCTTCGCCAATGTCAAGGACCTTCGCCTGCTTACCAGGCTCGATCAGCGTCAGCCGTGATCGAGTCCTGCTCTGTTCCGTCCCTGTTCCGTCAGACGCCGATCAGGACCGCCAAACGACGCCAACGAGTGAGAAGCGAAAGCGCAGGTCAACCGTACAGTGGCAGGTCAGCTGACCACCGCCGAAAGTTCGAGCTCTACTTCGACGTGTAGCTCTCCAACCACGCTTGACCTGGAGGTACGTCAGCGTACGAATATGAGCTCGCCTCTTTCTGGGATGCGGGCTGTTCCGTCCCCGGTAGCGGGTAAGGACGTGGTCAACCGGCGCCGTAGTAGCCCTTGCCAATACGATCAGCCCCGGCGGCCAGCTCGCGGATGATGCCAGATAGCGATGGCCTGCCACCCGCCATGGATCTCGGGCCGCTCGACCCGCTGCGGTTACGGCTCCGGGGTTCGCGACGCTTCCGCTTCCGCTTCTGCTTGTGCTATCAGAGGGCCGTACATCTCCGCGTAATTCTCGTAGTTAAAGGGGGCCTCAGGGTTCGCGCGCACCTGCTCGTCGAGCATCTTGGCTTCCTCGCCGACGAGGATCCGCCAGGCTCCGGATCGCACCCCGTCCAGGATGATGGTCGCCGCCTGCGCCGCGGTGAACCCCGTGTCCTGGAATTCGTTTTTCAGTCGCGGGATCAGCTGGCGCAGGTCATCGGCGGAGAAGCCTTCGGCCAGCCAGCCCATCGCGATGAGAGCGGCCTGCCCGGCATCGGGGAGCAGCTCCAGCAGCTCGGCGTCGCTCAGTTCCTCCCACGCTGGCAGGCCAAGGGCGCGGCGGGAGTTAACGAAGATGTCGGTGTTCACGACACCCGGCATGACCACGACGACCCGGACCTGCGGCGCATTGGAGCGCAGGTCTTCGATGAGTGATTCGGAGAAGCCCTTGATGGCGGAATTCGCCGCGCAGTAGGCGGTGACCGGCGCGCCAGCCCCTGCCGTAGCCCAGAAACCGGCCACGCTGCTGGTGTTGACGAGGACGCCGTCGCCGCTGGCGATCAGCAGCGGCAGGAACGTGCGGGCGCAGAAATACACGCCCCACCAGTTGATGGCGAAGGTGCGCTCCCACTCCGTTCGGGAGTCCTTGACGAAGCTGCCGCCGCCGAAGATGCCCGCGTTGCTGAAGACCAGGTCAACGTGATCGCTGGCGTGCTCCTCGAGCAGTTCGTCGCGGAACCGCAGCACTTGTGCCTCGTCGGAGACGTCGCAGGCATGCCCGGTGACCCGGGGGCCGGGCGGGGCGGCCGCCCACGCCGTCGCCGCGGTCACCGCGACGGCGTCGGCGTTCAGGTCACACGCAGCGACCGAGCATCCCTGCGCGGCGAGCTGGCGGGCAAGCTCGCGGCCCATGCCCGATCCGCCGCCGCTCACCACCGCGAGCTTGCCCTTGAACGAGTCCACGGCCATGATCCTTACCTGCTGCGCCACTGCTGGCCAACGCTCCGGGGTGCCAGCGGCTCGACGACCCGGCCGGCCGCGTAGTTCATCTCCTGGATGGTCAGGCGGATCCGGTGCCACGGTCCGCGGAGGGGTCCGCGGCCAGCCGGGGCGACCGGCTCTGTCATCCTGGCCTGAGCGCGCTCGTGGGTAAGAAGTGCTGACATTGCCTTGTCCTATCTGCTCAGAACCGGCCGGTTTCCGGTCCTCAGCCATAGGCTGGCCCGCGGAGGCAGGTCCGCGGCAGGGGTCGTTTCGCCCCTCTTGCCGCGGAGCCGTGGCGGGGGTGGAATCACCCACGCCGCCGCGTGCCGGGCGGCTGCCGCTGCAAGACAGGCTGCGTAAGACCAGGCTGCGTTAGACCAGGCCGGCGCTGAGAGCGAGACGGGTGAGGTCAGCGCGGCGCCGGCATCCGGTCTTGTCCCGGATCCGGTCCAGGTGCGATGTGACGGTGCGCACGCTGATGTGCAGCTGGGCCGCGATCTGCGCGTTGGTGCGCCCCCGGGCGACCAGGGTGACCAGCTCCCGTTCCCGGGGGCTGAGCTTGCCCACGCCCGCTGCCGCGGCCACCGCCGCCCCGTCTGCCGCTGCCTCATCCGCGGTCGCCGGTTGCGGGCCCGCGGCGGTGAGCATGAGGGCGTACTCGGCCGCGGTGGCCAGGCTCATGGCCTGGCCGCGTTCCTCTGCCGCCTGTGCCCGGGCCGGTCCGAGTGCCCGCCGGGCTTCGCGCAGGGGTTCCTGCCGCTGAAGCCAGCCTTCGGGCAGATCCGGGTGTGACGGGACGGAGAACCCCTCGCGCCCCTGGAGCACGACTACCGCGGCCCATACCGTGACGGCCTCAGCGCACCGCCCGGTCATGGCGCACAGGTACCCGCAGCAGTCCAGGTCGTCGAGCTGCCTTGCCCGTGCGCCAGTCCGCAGGGCGGTCTGGAGTCCTTCCCGCAGGTGCGCGGCGGCGTCCTCGTAACGGCCCGAGCTCAGGTCGAGAACCACCATCTTCTCCAGCAGGTTCCCCAGGCTCGACAAATCGCCGGCGTCCCGGGCGCCGACCAGCCCCGCCGCGCAGATCCGCTCGGCAGCGGCCAGCTCGCCGACGTCGATCAGAACGGTGGTCAGGATGTGGCCGCACACCCGGGCCATCGGGCCGTCCCCGCCCGCCGTGATCTGCTCCGCCTGCCGGGCCAGCTGCACGGCACCGGTGCGGTCGCCGGCGGCACAGGCGACCATGCCGAGGACCGCCAGGGCCTGCGCCTCGGCGACCGGGTGATCGCTCTCCCGGGCCAGGGCCACCGAACGGCGGGCGTCACCGGCCGCCTCGGCGATCCGGCCCATGGTCAGCAACGTCGCCGCCCGGCCGCTCAGGCACCTGGCCAGCGGCGGGAACGGCCCCCGGGCCCCGACGGCGTCGCGGACCGCGGTGAAGTGGCCCAGTGCCCCGGCCGGATCGGCCGAATCCAGCGACGCCTGACCGAGCCAGATGTGCCCGAGGCACCACGCGTCGCTGCCCGCGGCGGCGCAGTCGACGGCCTCGCGCAGCAGCGGCACCTGACCCGCCAGCCGGCCTCGGACCTGCCACCACCACGCCAGCGCGGCCGCCAGCTGCGGCGCCACGGCGCCGTCGTGCTCCATGGCCCACTCCAGTGCCTGCCGCATGGTGGCATCCTCGGCATCCAGCCACCGGGCAGCGGCCACCTCACTGGTGCCCGCCGCCAGCCCCGCCGTGGCGTCCGCGGCCACCCGCAGCGCGTACCCGGCAAGCCCGGCCGCGGCCGCGTCACCCTCGCCGGCCTCGGCCAGCAGCCCCGCCCCGTAGGCCCGCAGCGTCTCCAGCATCACGTACCGGTACCGGCCATCCGGACCTGCCCGCGGCTGGGCCAGCAGCGAGCAGTCGACCAGGTGCAGCACGGCCGGCCCAGATCCAGTCCCCGCGACCGCCTCGGCCCCCTCCAGCGTGAACGGCCCCGGGAATACCGACACCGCGCGGAACACCTGCCGCTCCCGTTCATCCAGCAGCCGGTAACTCCAGTCGACGGCGGCCGCCAGCGACCGCTGCCGGCCAGCCGCCAGCCGGTCCCCCGCCTCTAGCAGAATGAACCGGTCATCGATCCGGTCCAGCAGCTGCGCCACGCCCAGCGCCTCGACCCGCGCCGCCGCCAGCTCGATCGCCAGCGGCATCCCGTCCAGCCGCGCTACCAGCCGCCCTACCACGGGGGCGGTCTCCCCGTCCAGCGCGAAACTCGCGTCAGCCCGGCGGGCCCGGTCTGCGAACAGCGCCACCGCCTCCGATCCGTCAGGATCCGCCGGATCATCTGGGTCAGGCAGCGTCAGCGGCGCCAGCCGGTACCGCACCTCTCCGGCGATCCGCAGCGGCTCCCGGCTGGTGGCCAGCACCCGGACATCATCGGCGCCGAGCAGCAGCCGGCCGCTCAGCTCCGCCGCCGCGCCGATCACGTGCTCGCAGTTGTCCAGTACCAGCAGCAGCTGCCGCCCGGCCAGCGCGTGCGCCAGCGCGTCGGATGCCGCCACCGCAGGCAGGCCGCGGATCCCCAGCGCCGCCGCCACTGCGGCCGCCACCTGCGCCGGGTCCCCCACCGCCGCCAGCTCGGCCAGCCACACCCCGTCGGCGAACCGGCCCGCCACTTGCTTCGCCACCTCGCCGGCTAGCCGCGTCTTCCCGGCACCGCCCGGCCCGGTCACCGTCACCAGCCGACTCCGGCCAAGCTGGTCAGCGATCTCGTCCATCACCGCGGCGCGGCCCACGAAACTGGTCAGCGCAGCGGGAAAGCCGTGCATGCTTCCCGGCGCGCCGGCCACCGCGGAGCCCTCCACAGCGGTCACCATAACCGCGGCCCACCGCTGCGGTACAGCCAGGCCATCGGCACAGCCAATCCCGGAAGCCGCCTGACCACGAAGCTGGCGAAGGGCCGCAAACTCGGGGAAAGCGCCCTCGACGTCGAGAACCCTCAGGGTTCCGGGCTCGGTTGCGCGCGATGCTGGTTGTAGTGCGCGTGCCGTACTCGTCCAGGATCGCGCGCAGGGGTGACCAGCCGACGCTCACTGCTGGCAAACCCGCAGGTCAGCTGCTATGCGCCAGTTCGGAATCCCGCAAGCGGGGGCGTTCGGCATATACCTTTCGTGGCGACTGCCGGGCCGGGCTGTATCGGAGTATTCCGCGCTGCCGGCCCTGCCGGTGCTGTCTTGCGGCCGTCCCGATGTATCAGGGAACCAGGCAGGCACTCTTTGCTCGTGGGACAGCGAATCGGTCTTGACAGCCGGGCCCAGTGCGTGGGTGACGGTGTTTACCGGGGGTGGGGGACCTAGTGAAACGTCTGGTCGAATTCCCGCTTGAGCACGGGGGCAGCGTTCTCGCCGAGATCGACGACACACCGGGCGGCCCGGTCATGCGTGGCCTGGGAAAGGATCGCCCGACCGTCGCGGAGCGGACCGACAAGACCTTTGAAGAGGCCACGGCCACGGTTGTCCCAGCGGCCCGCAGCCTGCTGTCCCGGCTCCGCGCCACAGACGATCCGGCCGCTGAGATCAGCATCGAGTTCGGTGTGCAGCTGAGCGCGCAGACCGGCGCCTTCATCGCCTCGGCCGCCGTCGAAGCGAACTTCAAGGTCTCGATGACCTGGCGGCAGGGCCCGGGAACCTGACGGGAGCGGGCCGATGCGCAAACTGCTGGATTTTGATCTGGTCGTCGAAGCCCTCGATGACGGCTACCGGACCCGGGTGATCGCCTCCCCGGCCGGGGAGGCGCAAGCCAGCTTGGTTCTCCCGTTCAACGACAAGGACCTGCGGATCCTGGTTCTTGAGGTGGCGGGATCGATCGGCCGACTGCGCCGCAAGGTGCGGCGGATCGAGGCGCAGGACCGGCAGCTGATCGAAAACTTCGGCGGCCAGCTCTATCAGGCCCTGTTCACCGGCCCGGTCGGCGACTGCCTGGAACGCAGCCGGGTGACCGCCGGTAGCCGGGACGCGGGACTGCGGATCCGGCTGCGGCTGCCCGGCGCACTGGCCAATGTCCCCTGGGAGTACCTGTACGACGCGCAGCACGGCTTTCTCGGCCTGGATCCTGACACAGCGCTGGTGCGGTACCTGGAACTGCCCGAACCGGTCCGGCCGTTCCCGATCCGGCCTCCGCTGCGGGTCCTGGCCATGATTTCGGCGCCCAGCGACTTGGTCCAGCTCGATGTTGAGCAGGAGTGGGCCAGGCTGAACCAGGCGCTCATGCCTCTGGCCAGCCAGGGGCTTGTCGAGGTGGACCGGCTGGAGGACGGGACATTGGCCGCTCTCCCGCGCGCGCTGCGGCTGCGGGAGTACCACGTGCTGCATTTCATCGGGCACGGTGGCTACGACGAAGAGGCCCAGGATGGGGCGCTCGCGCTGGAGGACGCCGTCGGCAAAACCCGGCTCGTCACCGGCCGCGATCTCAGCATGATGATTCGGCACCGGTCGCTGCGGCTGGTGGTCCTCAACGCCTGCGAAGGCTCCCGGATCGCGCCGGATGATCCGTTCAGCGGGGTGGCCCAGGCGCTGGCCCGCCAGGGGATCCCGGCAGTGATCGCCATGCAGTTCGAGATCTCCGACCCGGCCGCCCTGGCCTTCAGCCAGTCCTTCTACCAGGCCGTGGCAGACGGGCTGCCGGTCGACGTGGCCACGGTCGAGGCCCGGCGCGCGATGTTCGCCGACGACAACGAGATCGAGTGGGCTACCCCCGTGCTGTACCTGCGCTCGACCGACGGCCGCGTCTTTACCCGGCGACGGAGTCCGCCCACGGCGCCGGCGGATTCCGACGAGCGCGACCGGCAGAACGCGGACCGGCTAGCCCAGGAGGAAGCTGACCGGCAGAACGCGGACCGGCTAGCCCGCGAGGAAGCTGACCGGCTGGCCCGGGAGGAAGCTGACCGGCAGAACGCGGACCGGCTAGCCCGCGAGGAAGCTGACCGGCTGGCCCGGGAGGAAGCTGACCGGCAGAACGCGGACCGGCTGGCCCGCGAGGAAGCTGACCGGCTGGCCCGGGAGGAGGCTCACCGACAGGACGCGGACCGGCTGGCCCGCGAGGAAGCTGACCGGCTGGCCCGGGAGGAGGCTCACCGACAGGACGCAGACCGGCTGGCCCGGGAGGAAGCTCACCGGCGGCACGCGGACCGGCTGGCGACCGAGGGGCCGGGCCGGGAGGAGACCAGGACGCTCGGCGGTGAGCAGGTGGCGACCGGGTCGCGGCTCCGGGTGCCCGTCCTGGCCTTCGGCCCGCTCATCCTGGGCCTGCCTCTGCTGATCTTGGCCGTGAAGGTCCTTGTGCCGTCCTACCCCTTCACCAAGTCTTTGGCGCTGGCCGTGCTGTGCATTGCGATTCTCGGCGGCGTCGTGGCTGCCGTGGAGCACCAGCGCCTCCGGATCCCGGTATGGACGACGGCGCTGGAGTTCTTCTTTGCCTGGTTCTTGATATATGCCATATACAAGCTGAATGTCGGGCACATTCATCGCATCGTGGCGTACGTGCCTCCCCTGGCCATCCTGGCGGGCATAGGCGCCGTCGTCAGCGCGGTACTGTGCCATCGGGCTATAGCCAGATCGCCCAGGAAAGGCGGCGGCGTGCATCCGCTGCTGCCTGCCTTTCTGATCTGCATGGTGATCGGGCTGGGTGCTGCCGCTATCGGTTACGCGAGCACGCATTATTCCGCTGTGCAGATCCTGCAGCGGATCGGCCCGAGCTGTTACCACATTGGCGGAGTATTCCTCTTCGCCGCGCTGCTGGCTGACCTGCTGGCGCCGCTCCTTGCGCTGGTGCGCAAGCTGAATGGCCGGTAGGCAGCCTGCCCGATCGGGATGGTCTGGACCAGGAGCCGTGGAGTCGCCGTCACAGGTCCGTCCGCTGGCGATGCGCTTGATCGTTTGTATTTTTCGCCGTTCTGGCCACTCTGTACTGACATCAGGAGCGGGAGGGCCATGACGTACGAGCCTGCAACCCACGTCCGGTCGGTCATCGTGGGAGACCTGAAGCTGCCACCGGGGGGCGCGGCTGCCCAGGAAACCGCTCAGGTCGACCCGGGCGAGCAAGTTCCCATGCTGATCGAGCTTAATGTGCGCTATCCCGGCGGCCTGGCAGTGGTTCGTCAGGCGTTCTATGAACTGTGGGGCCACTACGCGGATCGGGCCGGGACGTTGCCGGGCGACCCTAACCCCGCGCTGGCTAGCCCAGTTCAGCCGGCCGTTCCGGTGGGGCTGACGCTGGTTGCGCCCAAGCTTTACCAGTGCGTGCTGTCCCGGGCCGACGCGCAGGAGATGGTCGACGACGACCGTCGGTCCGCCCTCGGGAGCGGGGGTGCTCCGGTCGTCTTCCGGGTATGGCCGGATTACACTCTGTATCCGCAGATCGACCGTTCGGCGCCAACGGTGAAGGCCAACGCGGCCTGGCGTTCCTACGACGCCCGGGGCCACGGTATCGTCTGGGCCGTCATCGACAGCGGGATCGACGCCTGCCATCCGCACTTCTCGGCACTGGAGCTGGCCGCGGAGGGCCGCGGCGAAGCCCCGCCGCTGGGTCTGACCAGCCAGCTGCACCGGGATTTCAGCTACCTGGTCAACCCGACCGACCCGGTGCCGCAGACCGGGCCGGCCGCTCCCGGCAGCTCACCCTCGGGGCAAGCCCTGTCCGACGAGAGCGGG
Source organism: uncultured Actinomycetes bacterium (assembly GCA_963762615.1). GTDB lineage: Bacteria > Actinomycetota > Actinomycetes > Streptosporangiales > Streptosporangiaceae > PALSA-505. The sequence continues at coordinate 213,875 of CAVXLG010000013.1, forward strand.
CACGGCACCCACGTGGCCGGCATCATCGCCGGCTGCTCATCGGACGGCTCGGCTCCGCGCGTCGCGGAGTCCAAGGACCCGGTGGACGGCGGGTACGTCCAGCGGGCCCGCGTCGGCCAGATGTCCGGCATGGCACCAGCGTGCGAGCTAGTGAGCCTGAAGATCATGCGGCGCAGCCCGCAGGGCACCTGGATCAGCTCATCCAGCGCCATCATCCGCGCCCTGACCTATCTGCGTACCGAGGTCAACATCGACCCGGGGATGCTGCGCGTACACGGGGTCAACATGAGCCTGGGCTGTGAGTGGAAGCCCGACCAGTACGCCGCGGGCCAATCGCCGCTGTGCCAGGCCGTGAACCAGCTGACCGCCTCCGGCGTCGTCGTGGTGGTGTCGGCGGGCAATTACGGGGCCAGCACCACACAGGGGGACTCGGCCAACACCTCGGCCATCCTGGGGTCGATCACCGAGCCGGCGCATGCCCAGGACTGCATCGCGGTCGGGTCGACGCACCGCGAAGCGCCGCACGCCTTCGGCATCACCTGGACCTCCGGCAAGGGACCGACGCTGGACGGCCGGATGAAGCCCGACGTGGTGGCACCGGGTGAGTGGATCGCCTCCGCGGCCACCGGTCAGGTCCGCGCGGAGGCCGGACTGGACCCCCCGGCCGGAGCGACCGACCTGGCGAGCCTGCTGACATATGCCGAGCTATCCGGCACGTCGATGGCGGCGCCGCACGTCTGCGGCGTCATCGCCGCGTTCTTGTCCGCCCAGCCGGAATTCATCGGCCGGCCGCAGCAGGTCAAGGCCATGCTTATGCAGAGCGCCACCGACCTGGGCCGGGAACCATTCGCACAGGGCGCGGGCCTGGTCGATCTGATGCGGATGCTCGCGAACGTCTGACAGAGGGGGCAATGGTCATGCGGCAACTGCAGACTGGCGAACCGGCATGGGACCTGCAATGGGACGAGAACGGCAAGCTGACAGCGCCCGCCCAGGGCGACTTCCTCGATGAGACCGCGGCGGCGGGCATCACCGACCTGTTCGCCTTCAGTCACGGATGGGGCACCTCCCAGGACAGCGCGCTCGCGCTATATGAGCAGATGTTCCCGATGATCCGGGACGCGGCGCACGGGCTGGAAGGCATCGGGGCGATGGGCTTCGCGGGCATCTACTGGCCGTCGCTGTGGTTCCCGCCGACCCCGGCGACCCCTCCGCCGGCGCCCGGCTCGCAGCAGGCGGACAGCGCTGCCCCGGTGGCCGTCAGCGCCGGGACCGCGGCGTTGTCCGGCGCCGACATCGCGTCGTCGCTGCTGCCCGGGTTCGCCGCCCCAGCGCAGCAGGACGCGCTCACGCAGATCGGCAAGCTGATCGACGAAGGGCAGACGGCGGCCGGCTCAGCCGAGTCTGATGCGTTGAAACAGCAGCGGATGCAGCAGATCGGCCAGCTGATCAAATCTCTCGTGCCGCCGGCGGCTCCCGACGGCGAATACGAGGACTCCGGCGAGACGGCGCTGCTGCTGACCGGCGACCCCGCGACGGACTATCAGAGGGCCGCGGACGCCTTCGGCAGCGCACCGCCGGCTGGTGCGCAGCAGGACATCGGCGACTGGTTCAACAAGGCGATCAATGGTGCCAAAGACGCGCTGCGGGTGCTGTCCTACACCACCATGAAAGCCCGCGCCGGGACCGTCGGGCGGAACGGACTGGGACCCTTGCTGGCCGCGCTGCACGCCCGGTCACCTGCCGTCCGGGTGCACCTGATCGGGCACAGCTTCGGCGGCCGGCTGGTTTCCTTCGCCTTGTCTGGTGTCGGCGCGCCTGCCGCAAGCCCGATCGCGTCGCTGCTCTTGCTGCAGGGAGCGTTCTCGCACTGGTCATTCGCCCACGCCCAGGACAACCCGTTCGGCAGCCCGGGAGCGCTGAACGCCTACGCCGACCGGGTCCATGGCCCCCTCGTGGCCACCCACACCATCTACGACTGGGCTGTCGGCATCTGGTACCCGAGAGCCTCCTTCCTGGCCCAGCAGGATACGTCGGCAGTGGTCGCGGGCCGCTGGGGCGGTATGGGCTCCGACGGCTTCCAGGCCGTCAATCCCGCCCAAGACCAGGCGATGCCGGCCCAAGGCGGTACGAATTACGGCTTCGCACCGGGCACCTTCTACCGGATCGACGCCGCCAGCGTGATCAACAACACGCAAGGCGAACCATTCTCGGGGGCGCACTCCGACATCAAAAAGCCCCCGGTGGCGCAACTAGCCGCAGCCGCCGCTGCCGCCCACGCCTAGCAGCCAGGGCCGCCGGCGCCACCGCAGAGGGCCAGCCTGGCAGTCCTACGGTCTCAGCCACGGCCACTGCTCTGGCGCCTTCCCGCATGCTGGGCCATTCGGCGCTGTACGGCGTCCTGGCGGAGATCGAGGCGCTCCGCCTCGACTTCCTCGAGGTCCGAAAGCTCACACCGCAGCGCAGATCACGGGAATGGGGTGAGGCCCGCTCACCTTGACCGACACTAGCCTCGGTTACGGTTGCCGAAAGGAGGGCGCGAGATGGCGCAGGACGCGGAACATACAGCGGTTCCGGAGGTCGTTACCGACCGCGCCGCGCCGCCCGCGGCGGCTGAGACGGCGGGCCCGTCTGGTGCGGCCGCGGCAGCCGACCGCCGCTGGTGGGTGCTGGGCGTGGTGGGACTGGCGCAGCTGATGGTGGTCCTGGACGCCACGATCGTGAACATAGCGCTGCCCTCGGCCCAGCATGCCCTGGGGTTCTCCAACGCCGACCGGCAGTGGGTGGTGACGGCGTACTCCCTGGCGTTCGGCAGCCTGCTCCTGCTCGGCGGCCGGCTTTCCGACCTGGTCGGCAGGCGGCGGATGCTGATCATCGGCCTTCTTGGCTTCGCCGCGGCCTCAGCACTGGGCGGCGCGGCCACCAGCTTCACCATACTGGTGATCGGCCGCGCCATTCAGGGCGCGTTCGGCGCTTTGCTGGCGCCGGCGGCGCTGTCGACGCTGACGGTGACCTTCTCCGACCCGGCCGAGCGGGGTAAGGCGTTCGGGGTCTACGGCGCGATCGCCGGAGCCGGCGGTGCGGTGGGGCTGCTGCTCGGCGGGCTGCTGACCGAGTACCTGAGCTGGCGGTGGTGCCTGTACGTCAACGTCGTCCTGGCGCTGATCGCCGTCGCGGGCGCGGTGCGGCTGCTGGTGAACCAGCCCCGAGACGCAAGGGTGCACCTGGATCCGGCCGGCACGATCCTGGTCGTGGCCGGGCTGGTGGGCGTGGTCTACGGGCTGTCGGAGGCCGAGACGAAGGGTTGGGGCGCGCCGACAACCATCGCCCTGCTGGTAGCCGGGGTGGCCCTGCTGGCCGCGTTCGTGCTGGTCGAGCGCCGCGTTCCGCATCCGCTGCTGCCGCTGCGGATCGTTCTTGACCGCTTCCGGGGGGGTTCCTACCTGGCCATCGGGCTGTCCGCCGTGGGCCTGTTCGGGGTCTTCCTGTTCCTCACCTACTACCTGCAGCTGATCCTGCGCTACTCGCCGGTCACGACGGGCCTGGCGTTCCTGCCGATGATCGCGGCGCTGATCGCGACCTCGACGGCGGTCAGCGCGGTGCTGCTGCCGCGGTTCGGGCCACGGATCCTGATACCCGCCGGGATGCTGGTGGCGGCGGTCGGGCTCGTCATACTGGCGGCACAACTGGGCGTGCAAACCAGCTATCTCAGCATTATCCTGCCTGCCCTGGTGGTGATCGGGCTCGGGCTTGGCCTGGTGTTCGCCTGCGCGATCAACACGGCGACCTACGGTGCCGCCCGCGAGGACGCCGGAGTCGCGTCGGCCCTGGTCAACACTAACCAGCAGGTCGGCGGCTCGATCGGCACCGCTCTGCTGAACACGATCGCCGCGAGCGCGTTCAGCAGCTACCTGCTGACGCACGGGCATAACCCGGCAGCCCAGGCCGGCGCGGCGGTGCACAGCTACATCGTCGCGTTCTGGGTTTCGGCCGGCATTTTCGCCGCCGCCGCGATCGTGTGCGGGCTCGTGCTGCCCTCCGGTGTCATGGCGCCGGCCAGCGCGGAGGCCGCCCCGGCCGTGGCATGACCAGGAGGACATGACCAGGAGGAGATGAGGACCCGTGACTCCCGATCTCGCTGACGGACGGCCCGGCCCCGAGGTGCGGCTGATCACCGTGTCGGCAGCCTACGGCGCCGGCGGCAGCGTCGTCGCGCCTGCGCTCGCGCAGCGGCTCGGCCTGCCCTTCCTGCAGCGCGTCACGACCACGGAGGGCCAGGTCGCGGACGTCCCCCCGTGTCGTGAGCGGCTGGTAGCGGAGGAGGCGAAGATCACGCCGGTGCACGGGCTGCTCGCGTCTTTCACCCACTCGATGCCGGTCGGCCCCACCCAGTCACCACTTTCCGCCCGCCACCAGGACGAAGACCTGCGGTGCAGCGCCGAGGCCGGGATCCACGACCTGCTGGCCGACGGCGGAGGCGTGATCCTCGGCCGGGCGGCTGCGGTGGTGCTCGGCAAGGACCGGGGCTACCACGTCCGGCTGGACGGGCCGCCGGACCGCCGGATCGTCCAGGGCGCCACGATCGAGGGCGTCAGCCAGGAGCAGGCCAGCGCGCACATACAGGCGGCCGACAGAGCCCGCACCGCCTACGTCCGCCGCCTGTATCGCGTCAACCCGGCCGACGCATCGCTGTACCACATGGTGATCGACTCCACCGCGATCCCCCTCGACACGGTCATCGAGCTCATCCTCAGCGCGGCCCGGAGCCATCACGGCGAATCGATACCAGAATCGAGTGCGCGCACGTGATCGCGTGCATCTACCCCGCATTTTCGATGATGAGTACACGCAATAACCGGAACGGAGCCGACGCGGATGTCCGTCCAGCCGCCGGCGCCGTCGCCTCGGCCGTCCTGGCTGGGGCTGTCAGCCGGGACTAAAGGAATCGGCGTGCTGTGGCGTTAACGGGACATGGAAGAAGATAGCGCCGGCGAGTTCGCCTGGTTCTACCAATCCAGCAAGGATGGCTGCCTGCGCGCCGTGCTGGCCACCGTAGACGATCGCCATCTTGCCGAGGACCTGGTCGCCGAGGGTTTCGTCCGGGCCCTGATGGCGTGGCGCACCGTCCGCCAGCATCCGGCGCCGGGCGCATGGGTGGTCCGCACGGCGCTCAACACGCGTATCTCCTGGTGGCGCCGGCGCCGCCGCGAGCTGCCGCTGGCTGGCTACGACGCACCGGCGCCGCCAGGCCCGGAGCCGGTCATGGATGCGGCGTTGCTTGCCGAGCTGCGGCGGCTGCCACCCAGACAGCGCGAGGTGATCGCGCTGCGGGTGTTCCTTGACCTGGACACCCAGACCACCGCCGCCGTGCTGGGCATAGCGCCGGGGACCGTCGGCGCGCACTTGTCCCAGGCGGTGGCGACGCTCCGCAGCCACATCAGCAGCCGAGCCGACGATAACCAGGAGGCGGCCAGGTGAACGACGACGAAGCGACCCGGGAGGTTCTCGGCGCCGTGAAGGCGGCGATCCCCGGCGCGCGCATGCACACCCCGGTTCAGCACATCGTTTCCACCGCGCGGTCGCGTCGCAGGCGGCGCGGGCTCGGCCGGCTGGCAGCGTTCGGGCTCGTGGTTGCCGTCGGCCTGGCCGTGGGCCTGTCCTTCGCCGGTGCGGGCAGGAGCGCACCGGCGGTTCATCAGGATGGCTCGAAGCTCGCCGCGTGGACGGTGCGCACCGGCCCGGGTGACCTGGTCACTGTCACCTTGCGCCAGCTCGGGAACGCGGCCGCCTTGCAGCGGGTGCTCGCCGCACACGGGGTTCCCGCGATCGTGCGCGTCGGCGACTCGATCTGCGGGGAACGCGACGGCCGTACGCTGCGCGGGCTTTCCCGCGTGGTCAGCCCCCCGCAGGGCTCGCACCCGATCGTGATCCACATCAGGCCCGCGGCCATGCCCAGCAGGTCGACGCTGCTGTTCAGCATCACCCGGGTCTCGGGCGTGGTGAAGTACACCGGCCTAGAGCTGATCCGCGCGGGCGCTCCGGTGAGCTGCCTGCGTCCCCCAGCCGGCTCGCGATGACCTGAGTAACGCGCTGGCGAGCCTGGTGGGCTCGCGTCCGGCGGCGACGCCAGCGCCAGGCCCGGTCCGTCACTGCGGCGACGAGGCCATGCCATCACCTCAGTGCAGTATTAACCGCTTGTAGGATGCCTTGCGCTTCGCCGAAGATTGCGGCCATGGCCACGACCCGGCGAGCCGACATGTTCACCGATCTCAGCGACGACCCGCGTGAGGCCGGGCCAACGCTGGGCGACGAGCGCACCACGCTGGTCGAAGTCCTGCGCTGCTGTCGCCTCACGCTGGAGATGAAATGCTCAGGTCTTGACGCGGAGGCCATGGCGCGGCGTTCCGTCGAGCCGTCCACGATGTCGCTCCTGGGGCTGGTACGGCACCTGGCCGAGACAGAGCGCAAGACGTTCCGGGTGATGATGGCGGGACAGGACGTGCCCGGGCTGTTCTGCTCCGGCACCGACCGGGACGGGGATTTCGATGGTGCCGTTCCCGACCCCCGAGTGGTCGCGGAGGCGTGGGATGCATGGCGCGCGGAGGTGGACTTCGCGACGCGGTTCGTGGCCGAGGCGCCCAGTCTCGACATCACCGGTGACGACCCGTTGAATCAGCATGGCAGCGGTGGCGGGCCGATATCGCTGCGCGAGGTGCTGGTCGGAATGATCCACGAGTACGCCCGCCACATGGGTCACGCGGACCTGCTGCGCGAGCGGATCGACGGACGCATAGGCCAGTAACCCACGCCGGCGCGCCCCGGCGGCATGACCTGACCATCTGGAAATCGCAGGCCCGGTGCTCGCGGGCGGTGCCTAGTACCCGCGGCGACCGGAACGTCTGGGTATCGCGGCAATGATCAGCAGGACGGCGCCCACCGCGATTGCGACGTATCCGCGGTTGTGATGGTGGATGTGCCCGTGCGAGGCGTAGCCAGGGAAGAACGAGGGCAGTGAGTGGACGGGCTCTACCAGGTAGATGACGCCCACGACCACGGCCAGGATGCCGAGCACGACTAGAACGATTCTGACCAGCGGCGACATCTCGAGCCCTTCTGTAGGCAGCCCAATGCTAAGCTGCGGCCGGCCCAGATGGGGGTAAGCGATCAGGAAATATCGGATATGGCGGGGACGGCACATGAGCGCCAATGAGCTGCCGGGCTGGCGTGAGACGCCGGCCAGGCAGTCGATCGTCGAGTTCATCGCCGCGATGACCGATCCTGATTCGCCCGACTTTGTCCCCGAGCGCGACCGGGTCGCGGTTTTCGACAACGACGGCACGCTGTGGACCGAGCAGCCCGTGTACGCCCAGCTGGTCTTCGCGCTGGACCGCGCGGCCGAGCCGGGCCATCCGACCAGCCTCGAAGAGCTGCACGCGGGCGGGATGCCGGCATTGATCAAGCTGCTGGCGCTTGCCCACGCGGGCATCAGCACCGAGGAATTCGACGCCGCCTGCCGGAGCTGGCTGGCGGCCGCCCGGCACCCGCGCTTCGGGCGGCCCTACCCGGCGACGGTGTACCAGCCGATGGTAGAGCTGCTCGGCTTGCTGGACCGCGACGGCTTCTCCTGCTGGATCTTCTCCGGCGGCGGCACCGACTTCATGCGGACATGGACGGCCGATGGCTACGGCCTGCCCCCGCACCGAGTGATCGGCAGCGTCGGTGAAACCGAGTTCCGCGTCGGCGACAACGGCCCCGAACTCGTCAAAACGGCCAAGGTGGAGATCATCAACGACGGCCCGCAAAAGCCCAGCTCGATTCACCGGCGTGTCGGGCAGCGGCCGATCGTGGCCGCCGGGAACACCGATGGCGACCTGGCCATGCTCCAGTGGACCGCAGCCAGCCCATACCGGACCCTGGAACTGGTCATCCGCCACACCGACGGCGACCGGGAGTACGCCTACGACCATGATCCGATCCTGGGCAGCGGCACCGGCCAGCTCCTCGCCGCCGCCGCCGCCGCCGACCACAAGTGGACCGTGATCGACATGGCCGCCGACTGGGCGACCATCCACCCGGATGCCTAGCGATTGTTTGTTGCCAGTCTCCTGACTTTTATCACCGTGTAGAGATTCGCTGGGGCCGCAGAGTTGTGGCCTTCAGGTTTACGGGCGGAGATCGTTTTATGTGCGCACTGACAGCGGGTCGTGAGGTCGTTGCAGGTTCTCTTTTTTTCGTCGCCTCTGGCGGTCTTGACCCGCGGGTCCTGGCAGTTTCTCATTCTCACCGGTCTGCCGTTTTCGTCGGCGGGCCGCCATCCGGGGCAGGCCAGCTTACGGGGTGCAGAACGTGACCTCGGGGTAGCGTGCTGACGGCTGGTCCAGCAGGGCTTGCGGCCTGCCGCGCAGGTGCTGGTCGAAGAAGGCCTGGACGTAGGCGCGGGTGATGTCCAGGGACCGGGCTCCGGACAGGCCGCCGCCGATGTCGATGCCGGTCTGATCGGCCAGCAGCGCCAGGTCGGTGAAGGAGGCGTGCACCGCGCCGGCCACCACGAGCCACCGCTTCCAGCCGGTCAGCAGTTCCCAGTCCCGCTCCCAGGTGATCACGGCGCCTCTCAGGAGTTTCCAGTCCCGAGTCCCGGGTGTCACGGCGCCTCCGCTTCCCGGGGTGTAGTTGGATTGCTTGCCCAGGAACAGAAAGGGCCGTGCCAGGCCCTCGTCCGGAATCGGGGCGGCAGTGGAGCCGTCCATGTCGATGCCCGCGCGGATGCGCGAGTCGGCCAGCATGGCGGCGATGGCGGCGGCGCCGCCGGCGGAGTGGCCGGCCATCGCCACCCGGGACGGGTCGATCAGCCGCGCGCCCGGCCAGGGCGGGTGCGCACCGGTCAGCTCGTCGAGCACGAAGCAGACATCCGCTGCCCGGCCTGCCGCTACCTCCTCCTTCTTGTCCCGCCGGGGTGCCTCACGGGCGAGGCAGGTGGTGACCCGCCCGTCCGGAAAGGCCGTGGCGTGACTCTCGTACGTGTGGTCAATCCCGGCCACCACGTAGCCGTGGCTGGCCAGGTCCTCGGCCAGGGCGGTGAGCGCGGCTGCGGGAGTTGGTGAAGCCGGGCGAGAGCACGACCAGGGGGAGGCTGTGCTGGCGGCAGGCCGGCCTGGCGTCGCTGACCGCGTTGGTCCCAACCCTGCTCAGCGTGTCCTGCGGGATGCCGGTGATGCCCCTGCTGGTGAGCTGGAGCCCGGACTCCGCTGGCGTCATGTACCGGGCTCGCCGCCCGCCGGTTGGCACCGCCGGATACCACAGGGAAATCATCAGCTCCCGTGCGTTCACGCCCGAGACCCACGGATCGGGACGGGAGGTGTCTGTCAGCCACACCGAAGCGGTGCCGGCCGGGTACCGACCGGTCGGCTCAGGCAGGTACGGCGTGGGACCGCACCCGGCCGGCACGTCACCGGCGTCCGCGGAAGTTCCCATGCCGCCCATTATCACCGCCCACCCTCGCGCTCATGAAATGGCCAGACACATGCGGACTAAGTTGATAAGAGTGGGGCCTGATACCTGCGATGCGACGAAGTTAGCAATTCGTTTCGACGACCCAGGCGTCGTCGTAGGCGATTCCCGCATGCTCGCATATCTGGCGCGCTGTAATGGCTGGCACCGCGTGGGTAGCGGTGCCAGCCATCATCGGGGTCTGGCGGATCAGCCGGCCGAGCCGGGCGCCGCGCTGATCGCGCCGAGCGCCTCGATGATCGAGCTGGGCGAGCAGTCTCTTACTCTGAACGACGCGTTGAGGTGGCCCCCTGCCGGGAGTTGCGAGACCGCTGCTACCGCTCTGGCCGACAGCGTTCCGTCCGGTCCGGCGTGGCCGACGGCGACGATGGTGGCGCCTGCCTGCAGCTGGCCCGGGCTGGCGTGGGGTATCACGACGAGCGTGTCGCCGGAGGTGGTCACCGGGACCCGGGTTCCGCTGGACGTCACGAGGGTGAAGCCGGCGGTGCCCGCATCCGATACCGTCCCCTGGACAGGGACGAAGCCCGGTGGGTTCACCGCGCTGAACGGCTGCCCGACGGTGACGATAGCGGCCTTGATCGTCCCGTCGGACATCGAGCCGCGCACCATGACTGATGCGCCGTCCGTGATGTCGCTCAGCAGCGCTCCGGACATGGACACGAACGTAGTCGCCGTCGTGGTCACGGTCACCGGCTGGCCGCTGGCCGCCTTGATGACCAGGCTGCTGCCGTTCACCTGCTCGAGCGTCCCGTCGGCCTGCTCGAGCTGGGAGCACCCGGTGACCGCGGTAAGGGTCGTCTGCGCGCCGCCGCCGCCGAAGTGCACGTGCACGACGCCGACTGCGGAGCCGATTGCCACCAGGAGGACGAGCGCGGCCGCCACGCTGCCGACCGCCAGCAAGCCGTGCCGCACGGGACGCGGCAGCACGTGCCGTCGGGTGCGCCGCGGCGGGGCAGGCTGGGCTGTCTCGGGCGCGGCGGCTGCCAGGCCGCGGACCCCGTCGGCAACGAGGTTCCACCGGTTCGCCTCGCGTTGGCAGTGCTCGCAGCTGGCGAGGTGCTCCCGGGTCCGGTCCCCTATCGGCTGGCCGGCGGCCCCGGCGATCAGGTTCCCGAGGTCCAGATGGGGGGAGCGGGTGTCAGTAGGGTCTGCGTTCATCGGTTCTGGCCCTTCTTGTCAAGAATCCGGTTCAGTACGGTGCGCGCCGCGGTCAGGCGGCTCTTCACCGTCCCGACCGGGATCTCCAGCACGCCCGCGACCTCGGGGAGGCTGAGCCCGGAGCCGAAGGCAAGGCCCAGTACCTCCCGGTGGGCCGGTGCGAGCTCCCGGATCGCCCCTCGCACCTCGGCCAGTTCGGCCCGGTCCAGGGCCATGACCTCCGGACCCGGACCAGAACCCGGCTGATCGGCCAGGAAGGCGTCATCCACCACTCGCAGCCGCTGACCTCGCAGCCGGTCCCGGGTCTGCCGCCGGGCGATGGCGATCACCCAGGACCGCACCGACGACTCGCTCCGGAAGGAGCCCGCCCCGCGCCAGACAGCGAGCATCGTGTCCTGCACGATCTCCTCAGCCAGCACCCGCTCACCGACTACCAGCAGAACCTGCGCAAACACCACCCGGCCGTGCTCACGGTAGAACGCGGCCATCGCATCCTCGTCGCCCTGGCTGATCCTGCGCAGCAACCCAGCATCGTCGCAGGCAGGATCGTGACTGGCGGTGAAGGTTGGTGCGCCGACGTCCCGGTGCGGATCGTTCACCTATAACCTCCCCAACCGATTCGCTCGGAGAGTAAGTAGCAACAAGCGACGACGCGGTTTGGCTCACCGCCGAGGTTTCTCGCTAGTCGAGCCCGAATATCGTGGTAGCCGGGCTTTGCCGACCCGGCCACCACGGCGCGCGCAGGCCTTTACCGCCTCACGCAGTTGCCGGGGCCGTGTGATCATGGCCAGGATGCCATACCTGCCCCTGCCCGCCGTGACCGATACCGGCCGCGATGGTGACCTGCACGGTTACCGGACTTGCTGGACTGCCTGGCGGAGGTTCCCGAGCCGCGGCGCCGACACGAGATCCGGCACCGGCGGTGGGAAGATTCGACGTCCTGGCGAACGTTACCCTGGTCACCCCGGTACGCCACGCCGCGCAGGTCTTCGAGCACGTCGTGCCAGGTGCCGACGCCAGCGAGGACTGCGCGGCGGGGGCGAGCCGGCTACCCAACGATGCCGGGCTCGTGTACAAGGTGCTAGGCATGGAAACCGAGCCGGTCAAGGCGAAGGTCCGGGCATTCTGGGATCTGGTCCGCAAGCAGGTGACCGGCGCGCCTATACCGGCGGCCCGGTCATGGGGGCCGCCGCTGACCGGCTGCGGCCGGAGAGGAGCCGAGATATGCCAGACGAAAGGCGCCACGAGTCGGCAGACCTCGAGGACTATGAGGTCCTCGACTCAACCGACACGCTGGACGGCGCTCCCGGGGACGATCCGCTGGACCGCGGGGTCGTCACTCCGGACCGATGGTCGGCGGGAATCAGGTTCGGCACCACAGAAGCTGAATCCGAGGAAGGCGAATCCCTCGATCAGCATCTCGCCGAAGAGGAGCCGGACGTCGCCTTCGACCTCGATGACGAACGGCCGGCGGACGTCGGCGCGGACGAGAACGCAACGGAGGAGGACATCGGCAGGCTCGAGCACGCCGAGGGCCCCGATCCCCGGGCGGGCCGGCTTGTGGCCGAGGACGAGGCAGCCTTCGAAGACGACGAGGCCGTCCCGATCGCTCGCGACGACCTTCTTGCTCAGGACGAGGGAATCGACGGTGGCGGCGCGGCCGCGGAAGAGGCGGCGGTCCACCTGGTCGACGACGACACAGATACCTGATCGGAAGCACGCCTGGTTCTCGTGCCTATGGGCGCATCGTCATGGAGCGGGCGGCGGGGTAACCGGCAGCCGCACCCGGAACCGGGTATCGCCGGGAGCCGACTCCACCGCGATGTCGCCGTGGTGCTTGTTCACCACGATGCGCCAGGTGATGTCGAGCCCGAGCCCGGTTCCCTGGCCCACCGGTTTCGTGGTGAAGAACGGCTCGAATATCCGCTCGCGGATATCCGGCGGGACCCCGGGCCCGGTGTCGCAGATGTCAACGATCACCTGGTCCCGGTCCAGCCCGGTCCGCACGGTCAGCACGCCTGCCTCTCCCATGGCCGACACCGCGTTGTCGATCAGGTTGGTCCACACCTGGTTCAGCTCGGCCGGGTACGCGGGGACCGCGGGCAGCGACCGGTCATAGTCCCTGACCACGCGGATGCCGGGGGGAATCTTGCCTGCCAGCATCGCCAGCGTGCTGTCCAGCAGGTCATGCACGTTAACGACCTGGTGCGGGGCCCGGTCGAGCTGGGAGTACTGTTTGGCCGCGCCGACCAGGGTGGAGATCCTGGTGGTAGCGTCCTCGATCTCGTTCGTCAGCAGTTCGGTCTCGACGGTGTCGTGCAGCCACCGCAGCGCCTCCGCGAGAATCGCGGCGTCCACCGTCGCCGCCACGTGTTCCAGCCAGGCGACGTCCAGCCCGGCGGCGACGAAGGCCGGCGCGAGCTGCCAGCCGTCGCCCAGCCCGCGGGAGTCCAGCCAGCCGGTGATGGCATCCTCCAGGTCCGACGCCTCCAGCGCCGAAAGAGGCTGCGCCTTCGGCATCCGGTCGGCGGCCTCTTCCTGCAGCCTGACCAGCGCCTCCAGGGCGGCCCCGCGGGATGGCCCGGCGGCGATCGTGCCCAGCCTGCGGCGCGTGTCAGTGATCCGGTCCCGTAGCGCGGCGGCCGCCCGGACCCCGGCCGCGGCCGGGTTGTTCAGCTCGTGGGTCAGGCCGGCCGACAGCGAGCCGAGCGCGAGCAGCCGTTCGCGCTGCCCGGTCAGTTCCTGCAGGTTCGTCCGGTAGAAGAACATCCCTTCCAGCAGGTGCACCGCCATCGGGAACCACTCGTGCATCAGCTCGGTGATCGCCCCGGCGTCCAGCACGAAGAACCGGGACGGCCCGGTCACCCGCATCGACGCGCTGTACAGCTGCGGGACCCGGTCGCCCAGGTAGGCCTGCCACGCGCCGGCGTACACGCCGGGCTGCGAGGTCCTGACCACCTCGACGTCGTCGGCACCGATCCGCCGCGACAGCACCAGGGTGCCCTCGAGCAGGACGTAGAAGCAGGTCGCCGGGTCGCCCTCTGCGTACACCGGCCCGGCGGGCAGGACCTCGACCCGGCCCCGCTGGCACAGCCAGTCAAGCTGGGCATCGGTCAGTTTCTCGAACAAGGACAGCGTGCGAAGCTGGTCGCTGCTGCACGGCTGCGTGGTCACAGCTTCTCCAGGTAGCGGTGCACCAGCATGACCGCCATGGCGCCCTCGCCGACCGCGGAGGCGACCCGCTTGGCCGACTCGGCCCGCGCGTCACCGGCGACGAACACGCCAGGCACGCTGGTCTCCAGGTGGTAAGGCGGCCGGTCCAGGGCCCAGCCGCGCGGCCGCTCCCCGCCGACCAGCAGATCCGGCCCGGCGACCACGAAACCCTTATCGTCGCGGATCACGACGCCGTCCAGCCAGCCGGTGAGCGGCTGCGCGCCGATGAACAGATAGAGCCGCTGCGCGTCCACGGTCTGCGTCGCCCCGCGCGCGGTCTCCCGCAGTGTCAGCCTTTCCAGGTGGTCGCCCCCGGAAGCACCGATGACCTCGGTACAGGTCTGCACCGAGATGGAGGGATTGCCGGCGATCCGCTGGGTCAGGTAGTAGGACATCGACGCTTCCAGCGACGGCCCGCGGACCAGCAAGGTCACCGACTTGGCGTACCGGGACAAGAACAGGGCCGCCTGCCCGGCGGAGTTGGCCCCGCCGACAACGTAGACATCCTCGCCCCGGCAGGCTGTCGCCTCGGTGAGCGCCGAACCGTAGTGGACCCCTCGCCCGGTCAGCTCGTCCAGCCCGGGCGCCTGCAGCCGCCGGTAGGACACGCCGGTGGCCAGCAGGACGGTATGTGCGTCGATGAACGTGCCGTCGGTGAATTTCACCCTGCGCGCCGAGCCGCGAATCTCCAGGCCGGTCACCTCCCGCGTGGTCAGCACCTCCGCACTGAACCTCATGGCCTGCCGCCGGGCCCGGTCGGTAAGCTGCGCCCCCGAGACCCCGTCCGGGAAACCCAGGTAGTTCTCGATTCGCGAGCTCTGGCCTGCCTGCCCTCCGGTCGCGAGCTGCTCCACCAGCACGGTGCGCAGCCCCTCCGAGGCGCCGTACACCGCGGCGCCCAGCCCGGCTGGGCCGCCGCCGACGATGATCAGGTCGTAGAAGTCCTTCGACGGCGTCGTGGCCAGCCCGACGCGTGAAGCCAGCACGGCGTCGGCCGGTTCGATCAGCGGATCCCCGTCCGGGGTGATCACCACCGGCAGCGCGCGCCCGTCCGCTCCGGCGGCGGCGAGCAGCCGCTGCCCTTCCGGCTCGTCGCTCGCGTACCAGCGGTACGGCACCTGGTTGCGGGCGAGGAACTCGCGGACCTCCGACGAGCGTGCCGACCAGCGGTGCCCGACCACCTTTGTCTCCGGCACCGGCCGGTGGTCCGACGCCGCCCACGTCTCCAGCAGCTCGTCCACCACCGGGTAGAGCTTCTCCTCCGGCGGAATCCCACGGCTTGAGCAGATAATGGTCAAGATCGACGACGTTGATCGCGTCGATCGCGGCACCGGTGTCCGCGTAGGCGGTCAGCAGCGCCCGCCGCGCGTCCGGGTAGATGTCGAGCGCCTGCTCGAGGAACTCGATCCCGTTCAGCTCGGGCATCCGGTAGTCGGCCAGGATCACCGCCACCGGGTC
Source organism: uncultured Actinomycetes bacterium (assembly GCA_963762615.1). Classification (GTDB taxonomy): domain Bacteria; phylum Actinomycetota; class Actinomycetes; order Streptosporangiales; family Streptosporangiaceae; genus PALSA-505. The sequence goes on from CAVXLG010000013.1 coordinate 229,211, forward strand.
GCCGCGCAGCTTCATCTGCCGGAGGGAGTCCAGCGCCGCTGACGCCGACTCGGCGCGCACAATCCTGTACCGCTCGCCGTAGCGCCGCCGCAGGTCCCTGGCCACCGCCCGGGACACTCCCGGGTCGTCGTCCACCGTCAGGATCACAGTGCGGGGCCGCTCCGCCTGCTCGGTCATGACGCTCATGCCCGGTCATCAACCTTCTCGATAAGGGATCTATTTCGCCCAGGCACAGGGAACGAGTTACCCGTGCCTGGATCCGGTTGCACCGCCCGGACTTGCCGGCGGCGGCTGGATCGCTGCCGTCGTCAGGCATTCATGCACCCGGGCCGCCCATTCTCGGCGGGCGTTCATGAATACTCATCGTGCTCCTTCTGCTTTCGCGTGCCGTGGCCGGCGTGCTGATGCGGGCGATCACGTCGCGGAGCTCGTGGCGGCTGGCTCCGCCGAGCTTGGGGTGGGACCGGTACAGGTGCTCGGCGGTCTACCCGGCGACCAGGTCGAACTCGTTGCCTTCGATATCGGCGAAGGTCGTCCAGCGGGACTTGTCGCCCTGCAGGTCGAGGAGCCTCTGGGCACCCAGGCTCAGCAGGCGCTCAGCCTCGGCGTCGAAGGTGTCGCTCACGAGGTCAAGGTGAAGGCGGTTCTTGACAACCTTCGGCTCCGGCACCTTGTTGAACGTGATGCGTGGCCTGCTGGTATCCCCGTCGCCGTCGAGCAGGACCACATGCTCGGAACCGGAGTCTTCCGCAACCCGCCACCCGAGGACATCAGCCCAGAACCGGGCCAGGGCAGGGGCGTCGGCGCAGTCAAAGGAGACTGCGAGCAGCGTATTACTCATGGCCGGTGTTCTCCTTCATCAGTGGGTGCCGGCTGCGCCGCATGGCAGGGTGCAGTCAGGTTTGGCATACGTCATGCCCGCCCGGCGGGGACGCGAACACCAACGCCGGACTCCTCAGCGCCGCGCGCGCCCGGATCCCGGAACGGCAGGAACTCACCTCGCGCCTAGCCGTCATCTGCTGCCTCGCCCGGCGGCGGCGATCGCGGACCCGGATCGCGGCAATTTTGTCTGGCTCAGGGATGAAGATGGTGGCAGGTATGCAACCCGCCGGGTGAAGGGAGCGGGCCCCATGACCGAGGATTCCAGCCGCGCCGAGTGGCTGCAGCACGCGCGCTCATACCTCCGCAACGCCGACCCCGTGCTGGCGCGGCTCATCGACGACCGGCCGGGCTTCGACCCGCGGGCGTGGATCGCTCAGCTCCCCCCGGTGGCGGATTCTGTTCGGTGCCCTGTTGTTCCAGGTCACCGGCCAGCAGCTGTCGGTCGCCGCGACCCGCCGGACCATCGCCCGGATCGAGGCGCTGTTCGGCGGCCATCTTCCCTCGCCCGCCGAGCTGCTGGGAGCAGATCCCGGCCGGCTCCGCGAGGCCGGGCTGTCATGGCGGAAGGTCAGCACGCTGCGTGACCTCGCCGAGCGGCTTTCGGACGGCCGTCTGAGCGTGGACGCCTTGACCAGGCTGCCAGACGACGAGCTGATGGCAGAGCTCACCGCGATCCCGGGGATAGGTCCCTGGACCGTGCAGGGCGTGCTGATCATCGCGCTCGGCCGGGAGGACGTCGTGCTGCCGGGCGACCTCGCGTTCCGCAAGGCCGTCCAGGCGGCCTATCAGCTCGACCACCTCCCCGCCCAGCAGGAGGTCCTCGTCATCGCCGACAAATGGCGCCCCTACCGCAGCCTGGCGACCAGCTACCTGTTTTCGGCCGGCTTCGATCAGGCCCAGGCACCGCCGGCCGTCCCGGGGCAGACGTAGCGCGTACCCGCCCGGACCGGCGGCAGGTCGCTCAGCTGCGCCCGCCTCCGAGGCCGGCGCGAATGCGATCCCGAGGCCGTTCCGCACCAGCTCCGCCGCGCGACATCGCGCACCAGCTGCTCTGGGCCCGGCTGCTCGCCGTCGTCACGGCGCTCCCGCCTGCTGTTCGAGCACGCGGGTCACCACGGTCAGGTCTTGCCCGCCCAGACCCTGATCAACAGCCTGCTGCCATTCGTCGGCCAGGCAGGCAAGAACGGTGAACTGGCCGTCGCCGGCCGCCTGCAGCGCGAGGCGTACGTCCTTGAGCGCGAGCGAGAGCGCGAACTGGGCAGAGAACTCGCCTCCGGCGATCCGTTGCAGCTTGGCTGCCTGCCACGCCGACACCAGCGGGCCGCCGCCCAGCGCGTCCGCCACCGTCCCGGTCTCCAGGCCCAGCAGCCGGCCTAGCGCGACCGACGCGGCAACCGCTTCTGTCGCGAACGCCAGCCAGGTGTTGTTCACCAGCTTCAGCCGCGTCCCGGCTCCGGCCGCGCCGACCCAGATCGTACGCTGGCCGAGCGCGTCGAACAGCGGGGCGACCCTCGGGCGCGCCGCGGCCGGCCCGGACGCGAAGATCGTCAGCTCGCCGCGTTCGGCCGGATCCCTGCTTCCCGACACCGGCGCGTCCAGCAGCATCACGTCCGGACGATCGCCTCCGGCCATGGCCGCGACCCGGTCGAACCCCGCCACCCCGATGGTGCTCATCTGCGCCCAGATCGCCCCCGGAGGCAGCGCGGCCAGCATCCCCTGGTCCCGGGCGACCGCGATAACCGCATCGGCGTCGGTCACCATCGTGACCACGATCGCCGCCCGCCGAGCCGCGTCGGCGGGGCTCCCGGCGACCTGCGCGCCCAGCTCGGCCAGGTCCCGTGCCGCTTCGATCCTGCGATCCCAGACGATCGTCGGGATGCCAGCGCGCAGGGCACTGGCTGCCATTCCGTGTCCCATCGCTCCGATGCCGAGAATCGCAACCGGCTCGTGTGTCACTGCCATAGCTCTCTCCTTGCCGGGTGATTGCCAGCAGGTCTAAGGAACGACGATGACCGGCCATTTGCCGGCCCGTACCAGGCGAGTGGCGAGCGAGCCCACGACCCGGTGGCCGAGGTGCTCGGACGCGCCGACGACCACGGCGTCGGCGCGCGCCTCCTCGGCGATCCTGGTCAGCTCGGCCAGCGGATCCCCGTGCACCGAGCGGAACTCACCCGTCACCCCGGTCTCCGCCGTCCGGCTGGCCATCAGCTGCTCCAGCTCTGCGGCGACCTGCTCGAACGTCTCGCTCATCACCGCCGCGCCGCCCGGCGCCGCGCTAGCACTCGCGGGTATCCGGCTCACGTACACGGCCAGCAGGCGGGAGTGCTGGCGGCGCGCGAGCCCGGCTGCATAGGCACCGGCGCGCAGCGAGGTCCGCGAGCCGTCCACCCCCACCAGGATCAGGGACGGGCCGTCGGTAGCGAATTCGGCGTCAGGCTCCGGGGAACTCACCACGCCATTGTGCCAGTGGCGCAGTCAGGGCCCGCACGGATCATTGCGGCAAGCGGGAGCGAGCTCGTATCGGCTCACCGTCTCGATCGATGTCAGCGACGCCTCGTTCACCTGAGCGGAGATTACCGACCGCGCTCACCGGGCCAGCGCCGCGAGCAACGTCGCCGCGTCGTAGCCGCCGCGGTGCACGGTGCCGTCGATGAACAGGGTGGGTGTACCCCAGACCTCGCCCGTGGCAGTCCCGCTGTCGACGTCGCGGCGGATCCGCTCCAGTACCCCGGCGCTGGCCCGGTCGGCGTCAAAAGGCGCCATGTCCAGCCCCAGGCTGGTGGCATACCGGCGCAGGTCGCCGTCGCCGAGCGCCTTCTGGCGGTGGAACAGCAGCGCGTGCATGTCCCAGAACCGGCCCTGCCGGGCAGCGGCCTCAGCCGCGCAGGCCGCGGCCATGGCGTGCGGGTGAATCTCGGTCAGCGGGAAGTGCCGGAAGGCAAACCGCACTCCCCCGCCCAACTCTGCCTCGACCTGTTCGATCGCCCGGAACGCCTGCCGCGAGTACGGGCATTCGTAGTCGCCGTATTCGAGGATGACGCGGCCGGCCGGCGAGCCACGGACGTGATCAACAGCCTCGTCCAGCGGCTGCAGGGCCCGCGGAGGTTCCTCTGGCGTGGTGTGGCGTGTCATGGGGTCTCCCTGCGCCGGGGCTGGCAGGCATCATTCTGCCCGGGCAGCCCGTGCGCAAGCAGCCCTCCTGGCGTCTTCCCAGCTGACGTGGCGGTCAGCGGTCTGCGCTCGACTGACCTGCAGCTGAGCGCGGCACCCTGGGCACTACACGTGGCGCCGCTGAGAAGAGGCCGGACGTGAGACACGAGGCGCCGCGGGCTCGTCCGGTATCCGGGCTGGCGGCGAGGTCGCTTCGAATAGCAGCACCGCGACGTCGTCGTCGAGCTTGCGGCCGGTATGGGCCAGCAGCCGGTTGAGCAGCTCACCGGCGGCTGCCTCGAGATCGGGCCTGCGCAGCGTGTCGCGGCAGTCTTCTAGCCGGAAGTACCGGCCCGCCCGGTCGCGTGCCTCGAGCAGGCCGTCGGTGTAGAAGACCAGCCGGTCGCCCGCGCCCACCGAGAACGTGGACGGCCGGAAGTCGGGGTTCAGCCCCAGCGGTGTCGCGTACGCAGCGGGGGTCAGTGCGTGCAGGTCGCCGGCGGCGGTCAGCCGCAGCGGCGGCGGGTGCCCGCAGGTGACCAGCTGCAGCCAGCCGCGCGGGTCGAACTCGGCGAACACGGCGGTCACGAAGTCCTCCTCGCCTGCGGCCCGCGTCACTGACCGGTCCACGACCCGGGCTACCTCTGGCAGCGACAAGCCGGGCTGGGCGCAGGCGTCCCGGAAGCTGGTCATCGCGACGCTGGCCAGCCGCACCGCAGGCAGTCCCTTGCCGCGGGTGTCTCCGATCAGCCAGCGCGGATGGCCTTCGCCGGAGACGACCTCGAGCAGGTCCCCGCCCACTCGCGCCTCCGCGGCGGCCGAGACGTAGCGCGAGGCCAGCCGCCCCGCGGTTACGGTAGCGGGAACCTCGCTCAGCAGGGCGCTTTGTGCTACCCGGGCCACCGCGCGGACCTGGCTGAGCCGCCGCTGCGCCGCGGTGCGCATCCCGGCGTTGGCGACGGCGAACGCGGCCAGCAGCACGAGAACGCTCGAGTGCGAGGCGAGCATGCCCGGCCGGACCGACTGGTTCACGATGAGGCCGAAGCCCAGCAGCAGCGCCCAGCCCGCCAGCACGGCGGTGATGCGCGGGGGCAGAACCAAGGAGGCCAGCAGCGGGCCGACCGCCAGCCACGGGACCGGGATCAGGACGCTGCCCGTGCGGTATTGCGCCACCGCGACCGCCGCGATGGCCAGGCCGGCCAGCAGCGCGAATATCCGCTTCGCGGGCACTCCAGCCGGCTGGGAAGGTCCCGACGCGTCCAGCGGGATGCCGCTGCCAGAACGCGCAACAGATGCCCGCAACCGCCGCCAGCTGCCGCCGAGGGATCCTTGCAGGCGTGATGTCTGGGGCCGGTCGCCTACCCCGCGCCGCCGCGTCCCCGGTCCAGGACGCCGCTGTCTGGGGATAATCCCAGGCAGCGGCCACTGCGCGGCGAGGCGGCGGCGCGGGACGCCGGCCGGTTTCGCCTGCCCATCGCCGGCCGTTCCCGGCCCGCGTGCGCGCGGCGCCGCTTCCAGCGTGAACCCTGGGCTGTCATCCACGAGGCTGGCTCTCCTCTGCGCTTGCATCTTCGGCTCCTCCCGCGCACTGACAGCTACGATGCGCGCCGGGTCCGAGCAGCGGCTGAATGCAAGCTCTGAGCAAGCTCACCGCAGATCACCGTGAATCCCCGGGCGAGTCACCGTGCATCCCGCGGCGAGCTGAGCTGATCGTCGGCAGCACGGGGAACGACGCCCGCCAGCCTGATCCGCCTGGCGGACGCTTTCGGCGGCCATCTAGCGATTCGCAACGTTGCCGGCGCACCGTGTGGTCAGGAGGCGTGGAGCAGGGAATGGTTCGGGTGAGGCACGGCTGCACGCGTCGCGATTGCCCGGGCCCTGGTCAAGAAACGGGAAGTCCTCCCCGCCGACGAGCCCGCCGGCAACCTGGCTGAAGGCACCCGCGACGAGCTCATGACGCAGCGAGGTCGCGGAGCCAGGCATCGCCCTCAGCCGCCCGGCTGTGGCGAGTCATCCCTGGCGGCTGTCATCGTCCTTGCGTGTCGCTGGCTCCGCCGGCCCGCCGGGCTGTGCCGCCCGCTGGCTGGGGGCGCCGGGGCGGGAGCGCCCGCGCAGGATCAGGCTGCCCGCTGCCACCGCGGCGAGCACGCCGATCACCGCGCAGTAGGTCAGTGCGGTCCGGTGCAGGCCGGCATGCGTAATGGCCATTCCGGCGGCCACCACGGGGATACTGAACGCCGCGTAGGAGGCGATGAAGTACGCGGCGATCAGGCTCGCTCGCTGGCCGGGCGCTGCCAGTGCGCTGACGGTGCGGAAGGCGCCGAGCATCGCCGTCCCGAAGCCCGCGCCTGCCACCGCGGTGCCGGCCAGGAAGGCGGCAGCCGACGTCGTCTCGATCGCGGCGAGGGTCACCACGGCGCCGGCCAGCAGGACCGCGCAGCCGGCCAGCATCGCCGGGGGCCCGGTGGTGCCGCGGAACACGACCGTGGCCGCGGCCCCGATCCCGGCGAGCAGGAAGATCACCAGTCCGCCCCACAGCAGGTCCGGCGAGCCAAGCACCTGCGCGACCAGCGACGGTCCCAGGGACAGGTAGAACCCGCTGATCATCCACACCGCGATAATGCACGGCAGGGCCATCACGAACGTCCGCCGCGCCTGCCGCGGCACGGCCACCCGTGGCCGCAGCGAGCCCAGTACACCCGGCCGCGGGGGGGCGGTCTCCGGCATCGCCAGCACGGCGACGGCCGCGGTCACGGTAGCGCCGAGCAGCAGCCACCAGACCAGATGGGTGGGCGCCGGGCCGTACTGGACGAGCACGCTGGTGCCCAGCCCGCCGGCGGCCAGGCCCAGGAGGCTGGCGGCCGTGGTGACCACCGGCGCACGCCGGCTGCCCTTGGGCTGCAGGTCGATCAGCGCCGCGCCCAGCGCGCTGGTCGCGGTGCCGACGGCGGCGCCGTGCAGCGCCCGGCCGGCGAACAGCAGCCCGACCCCGCGCGCGGCCAGGAACAACCCGCAGGCGCCCGCGGTCATCACCAGGCCTGCCAGGATCACCGGGCGCCGGCCCAGGTAATCCGACAATGACCCGAACACCAGCAAGGTGACCAGCAGGAGCGCGGCGTAGGCGGCGAAGACGGCGGTCAGCGTGATCGCGGAGAACCGCCACTGTGCCTGGTAGACGCCATATAGCGGCGACGGGGCCGCCGCCGCGAAGAACAGCAGGAACAGCACCCCGGCGACCAGCCAGAACGCCGCCGTACGCGGCAGCGCCGCGCGCCGGGCCTGGCCCGTGGGAGCCGTGGTCACATGCCGGCGGTCTGGTTCCGCTGCGCTTCCCGCGCCCTCGCGGACGGCGCTGGCGCCGGGTGCGGTGGTCATGATTTCTCCGGGTGGTACCCCGCGGTGCAGTACGGCGTGGCGACCCGGTCTGAGGCGGGCAGCGCGCAGCCGCGGCATTGCGGCGGTGGCGCGGACGGGGAAGCGCATCCCGCCGCTGTCCGCGTACTGGGTGGGGGCCGTGTCTTGCCTGAGCCAGGTCATGACGCCAGCGTCCCCCGCCGGACGGGGATGACGGTATCCGAAATCTGACTGCACTCGTGCCGTTCTGCGGTTCCGCGGATCTTCCGGTCATGCCCGGCCGGAGGCCGCGAGAAGCACTCGGGCACCCGGCCGGTGATCACCTGAAGTAGTGCCTGTCAACCTCACGGTGTAAGTGGTCTACCGGGTGCGGGCTGGCTGATTCACGACGTTGCCTTCCTCATCTGAACGCTGGCAGGTTCGCGAGCGCACAGGCATCACCGCCTGACTGCCGCGGCTCGCCCGGGCGTGAGCTTCGACACAAGCGGCAGTTCGCCCGCCGTCTGCCCTGACGCCAGCGGTCAGCGCTGCGCCAGGACGATCCAGACCGGGCCGCGGGCAAATGTCATCGGCTGGCCGGAATCGGTGCTGAAGGTCGTGCCGTCACGAGGGTGCGGCCTGGACCACCGGTCGTGGTAGGCCCGGCCGTCTCGCAGCACGAGAGCCGGGCCGGACCCGGTGCTCTGCGCGAACGGCGGCCGGATTCCGGGCCACTCCAGGAACGGGGACGTGCTCACCGTGGTGCGCTGAATGACCACCGTGGCGGCCGAAAGCTGACTGCCCTCGGTGCTGGCCGCCGGTTGCCCGTCCATCCAGACCAGCCACCGGCCCTTGGCGTGCGACCAGGTGAAGCTGAACGACGCGGCGAAGTAGGACACCGACGCGGAGGCCCTGGCCTGGCCGCCCGCGGGCGCAGGGCCGAACCGGAACCCGATGTTGTGCGCCGTGCTGGCGCCTTTGGCCTCGGCCAGCAACTGCCTGGTGTGCCCGTAGAGGTTGTAAGGGGCGATGCGGCTGTTGTCGCGGTCGTACCCGCCCACCAGCCCGGCGTAGAGGTCGACGATCCGGGCTTGCTCCACCACCTTCAGCAGCTGCGGCTGGGCGCCGGAGTAGGCGAACGCGGGGCGGCCGAACTGGCGCAGCAGTTGCAGGTCGTCCTGCCGGGCGCTGCGCACCGGGCCGATCACCGGAGGAAGGTGCGAGGAAAAGATCGCCATGAAGCGGCTCAGGCCGCCCTCCACCGGCAGCACGTACACGATGTCGGCCTTGGTGAGCCCGGTCTGCGGCCGCGCCAGCACGATGTTGTCGATCTTCACCGCGAGAACCGGCTGGAGCGATTTCACCGGCTCGCCGGTGAACGGCGACAGCAGCCGGGCGGGCGCCGCAGTTGGGGTCGGCCCGGGGCTGGCAGCGGGAGTGTGCCCGGCGCGCTTCGGGGGCGGGACGTGGCTCTGGCCGGGGATCAGCAGCAGCCCCGCGGCCAGGCCGGCGGCCACGAAGCCCGACGACGCCGCGACTACCGTTCTCGTCCGGGTCCACGTCATGACGCCCCCTGCGCGTTCGGTACCGGACCAACGTCCGGTCGGGCCATTCTCGCTCCCTAGGCTGGGAATCAGGCAGGCCCAGACGTCCCGTGATGTTACGCCTGAGCCGGACGAAGGAGATGCCGGCGGTGAGACTGACCGTGCTGGGCGGCGGTGCCTGGCCCGCGGCCGGCCAGCCGGTGACCCGGATCCGGCCGCGGCGGCCTCCCGCCGCGGCTATCGCGGGCTGGTTGCCGTGGCCCGCGGAGGAATTATCATCGACCTCGACCCGCGGCCGGCCGACGGATCCGGTGAGCAGACGCCGCCGCGGTGATAACCAAGCGGAAGGCGGGCAGGCTTGACCGACCGGGAAGGCGGGTTCCGGGATACCGGCTTCCGCGCGGGGAACCAGGAGGCCATCGCCCGGATCGACAGGTTCTGCGACGCGGTACCGCGCCAGCGGGCCCGCGCCGAAGCCCACGACCCGCTCGTGCTGTTCGTCACCGAGGGCCCGGGCTGGCCGTACTACGCGCGGCCAAAGCTGGGATCCCGGGAACGGATCTCCGTCGCCCGGGTGCGGGCGGTGCGGGCGCGCCAGCGAGAGCTCAACATCCCCGAGTCCTTCGAATGGATCCAGGAGACCGCGCCCGACTTCGCCCCGGCGGCCGTCAGGGCGGGGCTTGACGTCACCGCCCACCCGCTGATGATCCTGGACTCCCCGCCCGCCCGGGCGGAACTGCCGCCCGCAGTGACCGTCCGGACGGTCCGGTGGGACGACCCGGATCTCGCGCGCGTCGTCGCGGTTCCGGACGTGGCCTTCGCGCACCCGGGCACCAGCATCGGCCCGGCAGGCCTGGCCGAGCGGGACAAGCTGGCCGCCGAACGGGACGAGGCGGGCATCGCCCGGATGCGCGAGACGCTCGCCGCCGGGCACTCGGTGCTGGCTGCCGCGTTCGGCGACGAGGGACCGCTGGCCGCGGGAAGCTGCCAGTCCGCTGGCGACGTGGCCGAGATCACCGGGGTGGGCACGCTGCCCAGCGCGCGCAGGCGAGGGCTGGGCGCGGCGGTCACCGCGGAACTCGCCGCCCGGGCGATCGCCGGCGGCACCCGCACGGTGTTCCTGTCCGCCTCCGATGACGCGGTGGCCCGGGTCTATGCGGGCCTCGGTTTCCGGCGGGTCGGCACTGCCATGATCGCAGAACCCGGGTAGGTCAGCCGGGACAGCCGCCATGACGGGCCTCGGCGAGCCTGACCGGGCCGCCAGGCGGCGACGCTGGCGCCTTCCGGTCAGGGGCGGTGGCCGCCCGGCGCCGGTTGTCAGCCGCGCCGAGCCCGGGCCAGGGCGGCCGGCGGCAGCCCGGCCAGGCAGACGCTCTCCCTGGTCAGGTGGGCCTGGTCGGCATAGCCGGCCTCGAAGGCGATCCGGGACAGGTCCATCGGGCCGTCGGCCGCGTCCACCCGGGAGAGGAAACGGCGGAACCGCAGGACCCGGTGCAGCGTCTTCGGCCCGTACCCGACGGCGTGCAGGCAGCGCCGGCGGAACTGGCGCTCGCTGACCCCGAGGTCGCGGGCCAGCTCGTCGGTGCGGTCACGCGAGGCGGCGAGCAGCCGGGCCGCCCGGCTGACCAGCGCGTCCGGCGGACCCTCGGACGCCAGCCGCGCTGTTTCGCGGATGAGCCGGCCGAGCGCCCCGCCCGGCGACAAGTCGCCCGGCAGCTGCCGCGCGAGCCCGGGGAGGACATCGGCCAGATCCACCCGCTGATCACGCAGCTCGGTAAGCGGGAGACCCAGGGCGGGACCGCCGCGCCCAGGCCGGAACCGCACCCCCACCAGGATCGTGCCGGCCGGCATGACAGCCGGGGCCGGGCGCGTGTCGGGGCCCGCGACGAACGCGCCCGCGCCACGCTGCCAGATGAGATCGGTGCAGCCGTCGGGCAGGACGAGCGTCTGGTCCCCGGCCGGCGCCACCGACGTCCACAGGCAGCTCACCGCCTGCCGCAGCGCGGCAGGCGGTGCCCACTCCCGGTAACCGGCGCCCAGCTCCACCGTTCCAGTCTGCCACCGGCCGCCGACACTTCTCCCGCTCCCGGCCTGGTGGCCTGGTCGGTGCGGCAGCACTGTTACCAGGTGAACGGCGACGTGGCATCGACGGCGCCGGGGCGGGCGGATGGCCGATTCGTTCAAGACGGGCAGGCCCGGCCGGTGGTCGAATCGGCGGCATGAACATTCCTGACATAGACGCCGCAGAACAGTTCATCGCCGCCCGCGGCCGGGTCCTGGACCGGCGCAGGTTCGGCCGGCTGCTGCGCGACGGCGGAGCCCAGCCGGTGCGCGACGCGGTCGCGGCCTACCGCAATCCCGACGGCGGGTTCGGGCACGGCCTGGAGCCCGACGGCCGCGCGCCGGCCAGCCAGCCGCCCGCGGTCGAGCTTGCCCTGCGCATCCTGCACGAGGCCGACGCCTGGTCCGGCGAGCTGGCGTCGGCCGCCTGCGACTGGCTGCAGGCCACCGCGCCCACCGGCGGCGGCGCCGCCTTCGTGGATCCGTCGATCGAGGGCTGGCCGCACGCGCCCTGGTGGGTGCCCGAGGAGGGCAGGCCTGCCTCGCTAATCATTACTGGTCTCACGGCCGGAACCCTGCACGCGCGCGGGGTGCGGCATCCATGGCTGGACCGGGCCACCGAACTGATGTGGTCGCGGATCGACGGCCTGACCGCCGCCGGCCCGTACGACCTGCACGGCGTGTTCCGGTTCCTGGACCATGTCCCGGACCGGGCGCCGCGCCCGGAAAGCGCTCGACGGCGTCGGCCCGCTGCTGTTCAAGCTGGACCTGGTCGAGCTGGATCCGGACAGGCCCGGCGAGGTGCACGGGCCGCTCGACTACGCGCCCGCCCCCGGCCTGGCCAGCAGCCTGTTCGACGACTCCATGATCGACGCCCACCTCGATCACCTGGCGCGCGCCCAGCGCGACGACGGCGGCTGGACGTTCAACTGGATGGCCTGGTCACCAACCGCCGAGCAGGAGTGGCGGGGCAGCCGTACCGTGGACGCGCTGCAGACGCTGCGGGCCTACGGCCGCCTGTGACGCGCAGCGCGCCGCCGGCGGACGGCGTCCAGGGCGCATCGCGACGACGGCAGAGCCACGACGCGCCGCCCCGGCCGCCGCCAGCCGCCGACCGCCGCCGACCCCTCAGCCACCGGTCCTCAGGTGGTCGATGGCACATTGCTGCCCCTGGGGCGTAGGCGATGCGCCATCGACACCGAGGCACCGCCGGCCGCCGCCGACCCCCGGTCGCCGCCGGTCCTCAGGTGGTCGATGGCACATTGCTGCCCCTGGGGCGTAGGCGATGTGCCATCGACACCGGGGCCCGTAGTGCCCGGAGGGTGCTCTCGCCACCGAAGCAGATTCCGCTGACCGGTCAGCCGCCAAACTCAGCCGTAGAAGACCCGTTCCATGACCGAACGCGCGCGCCGGGCGGTCCGCCGGTAATCGTCCAGCAGTGCGCGGGATTCCCCCGGCCGGTAGCCGGTCAGCCTGGCGACGGCGGACAACTCCGGCAGGCTGACCGGCACGACGTCAGACGGCCGGCCGCGGACCAGCATGAGGTTGTCCCGGATCCGGGCGGCCAGCCGCCAGGCCGCGGCCAGCACGTCCCGGTCGGCCGCGGCCAGCAGGTCCGCCGCCACGGCCGCGTCGAGGGCATCCAGCGTGCGCGTCGTGCGCAGCGACGGCGTCGCGTAGGCGTGCCGGAGCTGGAACAGCTGGGCCACCCACTCGACATCGGCCAGGCCGCCCGGGCCGAGCTTGAGGTGCAGTGCCGGATCGGTGCCGCGCGGGATCCGCTCGGCCTCCATGCGGGCCTTCAGCCTCCTGATCTGGGTGACCGCGGCCTGGTCGATCCCGCCGTCCGGGTAGCGGAACTCATCCGCCAGCGCGGTGAACCTGGCGCCGAGCCCAGGGTCGCCGGCCACCGGCTCGGCGCGCAGCAGAGCCTGCGCCTCCCATCCCGCCGACCAGCGGCGGTAGTACGCCCGGTAGGAGGCCAGCGTGCGCACCAGCGGCCCCTGGCGCCCTTCGGGGCGCAGCCCGGGGTCGATGAGCAGCGGCGGGTCGGGGGCCGGCAGGGCGAGCAGCCTGCGCAGTTCCTCGGCCACGGCATGCGCGGCCCTGGTCGCCTCCTCGCCCGGCCCGCTTTGCTGCCCGGCACCACGTGCCCCAGCCTCGCCAAGCTCGGCCGCCGCACCGCGCTCCTCCGCCGCGCGGTACGCCCCCGCCGCGCGGTGTTCGTCCGCTGCGCGGTGTTCGCCCGCCGCGCCGGCCTGCCCCGGCTGCCGCGGCCCGGCATCCCCGGCGGGCAGCGGATCGTGCACGAACATCACGTCGGCGTCGCTCGCATAGCCGCTCTCGTGCCCGCCGAACCGGCCCATGGCCACCACGCACATCCGGGTAGGCAGCGGCGCGCGCAGCTCGACCTCGACTTTCCTGACCGCGGCGGCCAGGGCGGCCTCGACCGTGACGGCGGCCAGGCTGGTGAGCGCCTCCCTGGTCTGCGCCGGCTCGGCCAGCCCGAGCAGGTCGGCCGAGGCGATGCGGACCAGTTCCCGGCGGCGGATCGCGCGCACCGCGGTCACGGCGTTCTCGGCCTGGTCGTGCCTGCGCACCACGGCGTCCGCCTCGGCCCGCAGCAGCTGCTCCGGCCGGGCCGAAAGCTCGGCGTCGTCGGCCAGCATGGCGACCGCCGCGGGGGCCCGCAGCAGCAGGCCGGCCGCGTACCGGCTGGAGGCCAGGATGCGGGCCAGCCGCTCGGCCACCTTCGTATCGTCGCGGAGCAGCCGCAGGTACCAGGGGCTCTCCCCCAGCGCGTCGCTGACCTGGCGGAAGGCCAGCAATCCCGCGTCCGGCTCGGCCGCGCTGGCGAACCAGTCAAGCAGCACGGGCAGGAGCGTGCGCTGGATGGCCGCCCGCCGTGACACGCCCGCGGTCAGCGCCTCGATGTGCCGCAGCGCCCCGGCCGGATCGGTGTAGCCGAGCGCCTCCAGCCTGGCCCGGGCCGCCTCGGGGGTGAGGCGGGCCGCCTCGCCCGGTAGCCGCGCGGCCGCATGCAGCAGCGGCCGGTAGAAGAGTTTCTCGTGCAGTCGCCTGACCTCGATCGCGTGCCGCCGCCACTGCGCGGTGAACTCCGCGGCGGGATCCGAACCCGGTGGCGGTGGCACGGGCGCCGCGGCGCCCGCGCTGGCCGGTCCGTCCGGGGAGAAGGGCTGGTGCATGGCCCGGCCGATCCTGCGGACCGTCGCCGGATCGTCGGGCAGGATATGCGTCCGGCGGAGCTGGTAGAGCTGGAGCAGGTGCTCCACCCGGCGCAGGAACCGGTAAGCGTCGGCCAGGGCGGCAGCGTCGTCGCGGCCCACGTAGCCGCCGGCGGCCAGGGCGGCCAGGGCAGGCAGCGTGGCCGGGCTGCGCAGCGTCTCGTCGGCGCGGCCGTGCACGAGCTGCAGCAGCTGCACGGTGAACTCGATGTCGCGCAGCCCGCCGGGGCCGAGCTTGAGCTCCCGGCCGGCCTGGCCAGCGGGCAGGCTCTGTTCCACCCGGCGGCGCATGGCCTGCACGTCCTCGACGAAGTTCTCCCGCTGCGCGGCCTGCCAGACCAGCGGGGCGATGGAGTCGGCGTAGGCACGGCCGAGATCCGCGTCGCCAGCCACCGGCCGCGCCTTGACCAGCGCCTGGAACTCCCAGGTCTTGGCCCAGCGCTCGTAGTACGCACGGTGGCTGGCCAGGGTCCGGACCAGCGGGCCGCTGCGGCCCTCAGGCCGCAGGTTCGGGTCGACCGGGAACAGCGCGCCCTCGCTGGTGGCCTGCGAGCAGACCCGGATCATGCCCGGCGGCCAGCCGGGTGGCGGTGTTCAGTGCGGCGTCTTCGGCCTGGCCCGGTCCCGGCTCGGCGACGAAGATCACGTCCACGTCGCTGGCGTAGTTGAGCTCGCGGCCGCCGCACTTGCCCATGCCGATCACCGCAAGCCGGGCCGCTGCCGCGCCGGCCGGGCAGCTGCGACCGGGCCACCGCCAGGGCCGCCTCGAGCGCGGCCGCTCCCAGGTCGGCGAGCTCGGCCGCGGTCTCGTCCAGGGTGATCGCGCCGGTCAGATCCCTGGCCGCCAGGTGCAGCAGCGCGCGGCGGTAGGCGGCGCAGAGCATCGCCGGCGGCACCAGGGCCGGCCTCGGCCGCGGGCTCGGGGTCGCCGGGGGCCGCGCCCACCGCCTGCAGCAGGACGGCCCGCAGTTCCTCCGCCGCGGGACGGCGCAGCGCACCCTCCCCGCGCAGCGCCCGCCAGTCCCCCGGGTGCCGGGCCAGGTGGTCGGCCAGCGCCGCGCTCGCGCCGAGCACGGCGGTCAGGCGGCGGGCGAACGCGGGCTCCTCCGCCGCGGCGGTGCGCAGGCCGGCCGCCGTCGTCGCCGGCTGCAGCAGCCGGGCCAGCCCGGTCAGCGCCAGGTCCGGGTCGGCCGCGTCGGCGAGCACGCCGATGAGCTGGCCGTCGAGCCGGAGCTCGCCGATCATGCGTTCGGCCCGGGCGGCGTCGGCGAAGCCCAGCCGGGCCAGCCTGCCCGCCAGCGTCGCCCGGCGCGCCGGGTCCGCGCGATAGCTCACGTTGGCACGGTAGTGGAGAACGGCGCAGCCGCGGCCGGCGGCTCCGGTCCGGAACCGTCGGCCGCCAGCGTGGTCAGCCGACCCGGCGCCGGAACAGTGCCGCGCAGGCCAGCACGGCGGCGACCAGGATGCCGCCGCACCACGCCAGCGCCTGCCACGGGGCGGCCCCGACGGGCGCGCCCAGGAGCAGCCCCCGCAGTGTCTCGATGACCGGCGTGGCCGGCTGGTGAGCCGCGAAGCCGCGCATCCAGCCGGGCATGGTGCGGATCGGGACGAACGCGCTGCTCGCGTACGTCGCGAACATCAGCAGGAACATGCAGCCGCCGGCTGCCTCGGGTGACCCGGCGAGCAGCCCCCAGGCCGCGCAGAGCCAGGAGACGGCGGACACGAACAGCACCAGGAGGCCGGCTACGGCAAGCCAGGCGGCCAGCCCGGCGTGCGGCCGGAACCCGATCGCGAGCGCGACGCCGAGCACCAGGACGGTGGAGACGATGTTACGGGCGACGCTCGCGGCCACGTGCCCGGCCAGCACCGAGCGCGCCGCCGATGTCCATCGACCGGAACCGGTCGATGATGCCGCCGGTCATGTCCCGGCTGACCGATACCGCCGTGCTCGTCGAGCCGACCGCCGTGCACAGCAGCAGGACGCCGGGGACGACGTAGGTGATGTAGTGCCGGTTGCCGGTCCGGATCGCGCCGCCGAACAGGTAGACGAAGACCACCATGAGCATGACCGGCAGCAGCAGGGAGGTGAGCAGCGCATCGATCTGCCGTCGCGATATGCGCAAGCAGCGCGCGGCCATGGTCAGCGGGTCAGCGAGGGCTGACGCCCGGGCGGTAGCCCGGGGCGTGCTGAGGTCAGGCATCCAACGTCTCCTTCCCGTGCTGCCGGGCGGGGTCGGGGCGGGTCGCGTCGTGGCTGGTCAGGGCGAGGAACACGTCGTCGAGGGTGGGCGTGTGCACGGCGAACCTGGCCACCACGTCGCGTGCCGGGTCGAGCTCATCGAGCAGTTCCCTGATCTGCGCGGAGCTGCCGTCGGTGCGGACGGAGATGGTGAGCTCGCCCGGGTCGCGGCGCACCGCGCGGTCACCGAGGTAGCGAGACGTCTCCTCGAAGCCCGCGGCGGTGCGCAGCACCAGGTCCAGACGCTCGCCGGCCACCTGCCGCTTGAGCTGGGCCGCCGTCCCCTCCGCGACTACCATCCCGCCGTCCATGACGGCGATCCGGTCCGCGAGCTGGTCGGCTTCTTCCAGGTACTGCGTGGTCAGGAAGATCGTCACGCCATCTCCGGCGAGGTCGGCGATGACCTCCCGCACCTGCTGCCTGCTGCGCGGGTCAAGGCCGGCGGTCGGCTCGTCGAGGAAGATCACCGAACGTGGAACGACCAGGCTCGCGGCGAGGTCGAGACGCCGGCGCATCCCGCCGGAGTAGGTTTCCGCCCGCCGGTCCGCCGCCTCGCCGAGGCCGAACTGGCCGATCAGCTCGCAGGCACGCCGGCGGGCCCGCCGCGGCGACAGCCGGGCCAGCCGGGCCACCATGCGGAGGTTCTCCTCGCCGGTCTGCAGCCCGTCCACCGCGACGAACTGCCCGGTGAGGCTGATACTGCGGCGGACCTGCCGCCGGTCCGCCGCGACGTCGAAGCCGGCCACCCTGGCCTGTCCCGCGTCGGCGCGCAGCAAGGTGGACAGGATGCGCACGGTGGTGGTCTTACCGGCGCCGTTGGGGCCGAGCAGGGCGAATACGCTGCCGCGCGGGACGCGGAGATCCACGCCGGCCAGCACCCGCGTCGTGCCGTAGGACTTCCTGAGCCCGGTGGCCTGCACGGCCAGCCCGGCGGTCAGCTCTGCTGTCATCTCGGGGCCTCCTCAGGGACCGGCGCGCCGTCCGCGCAGGGCTCTGCGTACCAGATAAACTTTTCTGCGTATGTAATACACTCTAGTGCGTAGAACATACGCAGTTCTAGGATGACTGTCAACCGACGAAAGCAGCGGATATGACCGACGACGGCACGAGCACGGCGGCGGACGCCGACCCCCCGTGGGCGCTGCCCGCGAGCATCGAGGCGGCCTGGGGGCTCCGGGACCGCCCGCACAAGGGGCCCAAGCCGGGGCTGAGCCTGCGGCGGATTGTCGATGCCGCCGTTCGGGTGGCCGAGTCAGAAGGCCTGGCGGCGGTGTCCATGAGCCGGGTCGCGGCCGCGCTCGGCGCCTCGACGATGTCCTTGTACCGGTACGTGTCGGCCAAGGAGGAACTGCTTGACCTCATGGTGGACGCCGTATCCGGCCGCCCGGGTCCGCCGCCCGAGCCCGGCCAGGGCTGGCGGGAGGGACTGTCGCGGTGGGCCTGGGAGCAGCGCGCCACCTACTACCGCAACCCGTGGGCCCTGCGGATCCCGATCAGGGGCCTGCCGGTGACCCCGAACCAGGTGGCCTGGTTCGAGAACGGGCTCAGCTGCCTGGCCGGGACCGGGCTGGCCGAGGACGCGAAGGCTTCGGTGGTCCTGCTGGTCAGTACCTACGTCAGGGCCGAGGCCATGGTAGGCGCGGACATCGGCGGGGCTATCGAGGCGGCGGGGACGACGCCGCAAGAATGGATGTCGTACTACGGCCGGCTGCTCACCACGCTCACCGACCCGCAGCGCTTTCCCGCGATCAGCCGGCTGGTCGCGGCGGGCGTCTTCGACGAGCCCGGCGGGCCTGACGACGAGTTCACCTTCGGCCTGGAACGCATCCTGGACGGCATCGAGGTCCTGCTGAGCGCGCACGGCTGAGATGGCTTGCGCCGATCCGGGCGCCTTCCCCGGATCTGTTTCACAGCGGGACGGGCGGGTGGCCGGGCGCGAGCTACGGTCAAGGCGCCGGGCTGGCCGCCGGGCCGGCCGCCGCTGGAGGGAGGACCGGATGTCCGGTGCGGGTGCGGACCTGATCGTCCGCGAGGTTACCGTCCGGGTCGTGGTCGTCCCGCTGCGGCGGCCACTGCGCACCCGGGTCGGCGATTTCGCCCGGTGGCCGCTGGTGCTGATCGATATCGCGACCGAGCAGGGCATCACCGGCCGCGGCTACCTGGCGCCCTACCTCACCACGGCCGCCGCCGCGCTGCTGCCCGCGGTGCGCGAGCTTGGCGCCGGGCTGCGCGGGCGCCCGGTCGCGCCGGCCACGGCGCTGGCGGCCAGCCGTGGCTGGTTCGCGGTGGCCGGCTACCAGGGCCTGGCCCTGGCGGCCGTGGCCGGGCTGGACATAGCTCTCTGGGACGCTCTGGCTCAGCGGGCCGGGCTGCCGCTGACCGGCCTGCTCGGCGGGACGCCAGGACCGGTCCCGGCGTACAACAGCAACGGGCTCGGGCTCATCCCGCCCGAGGCGGCCGGCGACGAGGCGCTGGAGCTTATCGCCGAGGGCGGGTTCAGCGCGCTCAAGGTCAGGGTGGGCCGGGCCAGTCCGGCCGACGACCTGGCGGCCGTGCGCCGCGTCCGGGCAGCGGTCGGCGATGACGTGACCCTGGTGGTGGACTACAACCAGGGACTCACCCTGGGCGAGGCCCTCACCCGGTGCCGCGCACTGGACGCCGAGGGCATCGACTGGATCGAGGAGCCGCTGCGCTACGACGACCTGGACGGGCACGCCCGGCTCGCCCGCGACGTCACGACCCCGATCATGCTCGGCGAGAACTTCTACGGGACCCGCGACATGCTCCAGGCGATCCGGGCCCAGGCCTGCGACCTGGTGATGCCGGACCTCATGCGCATCGGCGGGGTGACGGGGTGGCTGCGCGCGGCCGCCATCGCCGAGGCCACCGCAATCCCGATGTCCTCCCACCTGTACCCGGAGCTGTCCAGCCAGTTGCTGCCGGTCACGCCGGGCGGGCAGTGGCTGGAGTGGCAGGACTGGGCCCATCCGATCCTGGCCCGGCCCTTCGAGGTCCGGGCCGGCCGCGTCCACCCGCCGGGCGTCCCCGGCAACGGCCTCGCCTGGGACGAGGACGCAGTCGACCGCTACGCGATCGAGTTCTAGTAGTACCTCGTCAGGTTGTGCCGGCGTGACTCCCGCATTCGGGCCGGTGGTTTTCGGCGGCTGGACCCGAAGGCCCAGGTGCCCGCCAGCGGTCAACCTGCGCCCGGCCGCTGGCCAGACCGGGCCGCCGGCAGGTCTGTTGTTACCAGCACCCCTTCGGGCTCCTCGGTTGTCATGCGCCACATTGGCCGGCGGAGGTGCTGTTGCAGAAAGCGCTGGGCCCGTGGCCGCCGATGTCAAGGTCGAGGAGCTGACCTGGCGAGCCGGCGGCCAGCGTGACTCGCACGGCCTCGCCTACCCTCGAGTTCTTCGGGTCCGAACTGGCGGTGACGCGCCCGGTAGCTTCGCCGTTTGAGACCGATGTCAACACGAAGACGAGGGTGCCCTCTGGCGCGGTCGCGAAGGAGCAGCTCGGGCAGAGCGTCAAGTCCGCGTAGCTCAGGTGGGCGGTTCCGGTCGTGTCGATCACGAGGCGCTCCTCATGCGCGCCCCATGTCCCAGCTAGCGAGGCCAGCGTGAAAGGCATTGCCGCCCTCGGCGTCGTGCTGACACTCGGAGAGCTGGTGGTCGCCGGTGACGAACAAGGGGTCAGCCCGAAGCCGGCGAGCACGTTCGCGGGGACGGATCTGTACCCGGGAATGGGTGCGCCTTCTGCACAGAAGCCGTCGCCTGCCGGCCCGATCAGCTCGTGACTGCTGAGATTCAAGATGACGCTACTCTCGTCGCTTTCGGGCTGGTCCTGGGGGTTGTAAAGCCCGATGGCGGCGTGCACCCAGTTTGGGTCCACGGTGGATACTTTCAGGTAACTCACGGCGCAATGGTCGCCGCCGCCGACGTCGGGAACGGCAGCAGCGCAGATGGCGCCGTCGATCGAAGCAACTGAGAGTGAACGCGGCGCCGGGAGCGTCGTCGGTGTGGTCGCAGGTGCCGCAGGAGAAGCAGGCGAGGTGGCCCGCGCCGGTGCTGCAGCGGGAGTCGCGGCTTTGCCGCACGCCCCCAGGAGCGTCACCACCGCGACGCATCCGAGCATTGAGATGAGCCTTCTCAG
Organism: uncultured Actinomycetes bacterium; assembly: GCA_963762615.1. Lineage (GTDB taxonomy): Bacteria > Actinomycetota > Actinomycetes > Streptosporangiales > Streptosporangiaceae > PALSA-505. The sequence continues at coordinate 249,817 of CAVXLG010000013.1, forward strand.
GGCCGTCCGTTCCGTTGTACTGACAGGTCCCAGCCGAAGCCAATCCCGTCCCCGGGAGGCCCTGACGGCGAACCAGCCCGCTGCGCCTGACCGGTTGCTTCGCATCGATCCCATGCCTGCCCCCTTGGTTCGCTGTCCCGCCTCGGCGACGGGCAGTAAACCCAGCATGAGCCCGGCCGGAGCTTGCCAGCAGGGGCCGGACGGCCCCTTCGAGCACGTCGCGCGTGGGCCGAGCGGCCCCATTCAGCGCAGGGAGGCCGGTCATATCGGGCCTGGCAGAGACCGGCCAGCCGGTCGCGGGTAATTGAGCCCGCTCCCGGTTCGCGACGAGGGATCACCTAATGGATCGTTGCGGCGAGTACGCGGGCAATGCTGCTGACGAACCGGGCCAGCGCTTCGGGATCGCCGGCGCAGCGGGTCGGGTTGAGTTCTCCGATTGACAGCGCTCGCATCCGCTGATCTCGCGCCGCCGGTATGAGCGCCTGCGTGGTCTGGTCCAGGGTAGGTCCGGTGTTGCGGCCGTCGGTGTTCTCCGCCAGCGGGGCATCGGTGAAGTCGAGGACATCGACGTCAACGTGGACGGCGAGCGGGCCAGGCGGAAGGTGGCTGAGTGCGGCCAGGGCGGTGCCAGCTGGATCGGCAGCAAGCGCCTGGCTGCTGGTCACGTGCAAGCCGAGCCGGTCAGCCTGCTCGCACTCCCACTGCGTGGCCGTCTGCGGCTCGACCCCGAGCCATGCCACCTGGCGGGGCCGGAGCAGCGGCCGGGGGCCGAACGCGCCGGTGAGGGTGTCCAGGCAGCCGGGCAAGGCAAGCGCGTGCGCCAGCCCCATCCAGTCCAGCGCGCCGTCGGTGATGCTTTCCGGGGTGTTGAGGTCGTAATGGCGGTCAACGTAGAGCAGTCCCGGCGCCTCGGCGCCCAGGCGCCGCAGAGCCGCCGTTACCCCGAGCGCGATGGTGCAATTCCCGCCGAGCACCAGGGCAATGTCGCCGCGCGCCAGCAGCGGGTGGAGCCGGTCCGCTAGCTGCTGCAGGGACGCAGTCGCCTGGCCGGCGTTCTGGGCCAGCCGATGATCCCGGTCCGGGCTCCATATCTGCTGAGGCAGGTCCCCGTCGTCGTGCACCTGCAGACCCGAGGCGGTGAGCTGTTCGAGCAGGCCGGCCGCGCGCAACGCCGCGGGCGCCAGATCCTGGCCGGCCGCGTAGCTCGCCGCGCTGCTCGGAACACCGACGACCGAGATCCTGCTCACCAGGGGAGGATACCGGTGCGCGCCCCAGCGGGCCCGGGGCCTGGCTCAGCCGCCAGCGCCCACGAGGGTCAGGAACTCGGACCGGGTGCGCTCGTCGTGGCGCACCGTGCCGTGCAGCGCCGAGGTGACGGTGCGGGCTCCCCCGGCGCGCACGCCCGGCAGCGACATGCACAGGTGCTCGGCCTCGAGCACCACGCCGACTCCGGTGGGCCCGAGGTTCTCATTCAGCCAGTGAGCCACCGACATGAGGAACCTTCCTGGTGCCGGCGGAGCCTGCTGACACCGGTAAATATCACTAATGATAAGGGATCTTATACAACATTTGATACTAATTCCCCAGAGTAGGAACTGGAGATGTCGTATCTGTGACACTTGCGTTAGCGATATCCTGGGATGGTGAAGCGGCCAGCTGAGTTCTCGGCCGTCGCCGCCCTCGGCGACGAGGTGCGGTACGCGCTGTACTGCTTCGTCCGCTGCCAGAACCGCCCGGTCACCCGCGAAGCGGCCGCCCGGGCGGTCCGCATCTCGGTCAAGCTGGCCGCCTTCCACCTGGACAAGCTGGTCAACCGGGGACTGCTGCGGGCCGGCCAGGAGGTGCCGCAGGGGATGCGCCGCCGGGTCGGCCGGGCGCCCAAGCGCTACTCCGTGTCTGACCTGGAGGTCTCGCTGTCGCTGCCCGAGCGGCGTTATGAGCTGGTGGGCGAGATCCTGGTGGACAGCCTGGCCCGGGCGGGCGCGGAACAGGGCACGGCGCCGGCCGAGGTGGCCAGGCGCGTGGCCCGGGAACGGGGGTGGCGCCTCGGCGCCGACGCGCGGGACCGGCTGCACCTGGGACGCCCCGGCCCGGAGCGGACCGTGGCCGCGGCCGAGGACCTGCTCGACCAGCTCGGCTACGAGCCGGCCGGCGACGGCCACGGCGGGCTCGTACTGCGCAACTGCCCGTTCCACGCCCTGGCCCACCGCGCTCCGGAGCTGGTCTGTTCCCTCAACGCCGCGTTCATCGACGGCGCGCTGCGGGGGCTGGGCAACGACAGCGTGCAGGCCGGCCTGCAGCCCGGGTCGCCGATGTGCTGTGTCCGCGTGCGCCCGCCGCGGTCACTCTGAAGCAAGGACCGGACGAGAGGAAATCGCGTGGCGGAGCCCGACTACCGGGCCCGCGCGGCGGCCGGGATCGGCACGCTGCAGCGGTGGTACAAGCCCTCGGCCGGCCGGTGGCGCACCACTGGCTGGTGGAATGCCGCCAACGCGCTGACGGCGGTGATCGGCTACACGCAGCGGACCGGGGACCAGGCCTACGCGGGCGTCATCGAGACGACGTTCACAGCCGCCCGCCGGCGGCATGCTGACTTCGTCAACAGCTACTACGACGACAACGGGTGGTGGGCGCTGGCCTGGGTCGCGGCGTACGACCTGACCGGCGACCGGCGGTACCTGGACGCGGCCCGGACCATCTTCGCGCGCAACCAGGCAGGCTGGGACGACACCTGCCGCGGCGGCCTGTGGTGGAACACGGCCAGGAAGTACAAGAACGCGATCACCAACGAGCTGTTCCTCACCCTCGCGGCCCGGCTGCATCAGCGCGCCCCGGGCAGCCACGTAGGCTACCTGGCCTGGGCGATGCGGGCGTGGGAGTGGTTCAGCGCCAGCGGCCTCATCGGTGCCAGCGGCCTGGTCAATGACGGGCTCACCGCCGCCTGCGAGAACAACGGCGGTATCACGTGGACATACAACCAGGGGGTGATCCTCGGCGGGCTCGCCGCGCTGTACGAGATCACCGGTGACCGTGCCTACCTGGAGCGCGGGGAGTCGATCGCCGACGCCGCGCTCCGCGAGCTGACCAGCCCGGCGTCGGCGCGGCCGGCCGGCATCCTCACCGAGCCCGGCGAGCTGGCCACCGCGCGCAGGGACCGGGACCGGCCGCAGTTCAAGGGGATCTTCGTGCGCCACCTCTACGACTTCTACCGGCAAAGCCGCCGCCCGGCCTACGGCGCGTTCATCCTCGCGAACGCCCGCTCCCTCTGGGACAACGCCCAGAACCCTGGCCATGAATTCGGGCTGCTCTGGACCGGCCCGTTCGACCGCGCGGACGCCGGCAGGCAGAGCTCGGCCCTCGACGCGCTGAACGCCGCCGTGGCCGTCGCGGGACGCTAAGCGGTTTCCCTGGCCGGCACCGCCGCGCCGGGGCTCTTCGACTGCGGCGTGCGCCGGGGCTTGATCAGGCGGATGATGACGGCGATCCCGAGCGCCCCGGCCGGGACCAGGGTGACCACCGCGGGCAGCTGGTACCGCCAGGAGAACTCGAACAGGTCCGATACCAGGATCACCGCCGCTCCCGAGGTGAACAGCAGCAGGCAGGCCAGGGCGAGCTGGCGGGTCTTGGGGTCGGCCCGCCGGCGCAGCAGGGCAGTCAGCGATCCGGCCAGCCCGGCCAGCGTGAACAGGATCAGCAGCGGGCCGGAGGTGTAGCCCCCGTCGAGCTGGTAGCCGCGCAGGAAGGCGGCGACGGGGTGCCAGACGATAGGCGCTCCGCCGCCGAACTGGCTGGTCACGTGGTCGACGATCGGCTTCGTGGCGTTCGGCGGGTGATACGGGTAGGTCGTCTGGAATTGCCAGCGGTAGATGGGCGTGTCGCCCGGGCGGGTGGTGCGCACCACGGCGTACAGCTTCAGCACGTCGCGGGAGTAGGCGCCGAGCACGCGCAGCGGCTGCTGGGCCAGAACCCTGTCGTTAAAGTTGCCGATCAGCGTGTTGACCTCGCCCCGCGGCAGCTTCGCGTAGTAAGGCGCGATGGGAGACTGCTGGGCGTACTCGAGCCAGTCCGGCCCCTTGGCCTGCTGCGCCTTGGTCGGGCACATGGCCCGCTCGGCGGGCGGCAGCCTGAGGGTGGCGCAGTCCGCCGCGGCTGCCATCCGCCCGTAGACGGACGTGACGCCGGTATGCGACAGGAAGAAGTCTCCGGTGAGCAGGTACGAGCCGGTGCAGTAAGCCAGGATGGGCACGGCGAAGGCCACGCACAGGGCGGCCGCCTTGCCGGCGACCTGCCGCCAGCCGCCGCCGACGACGATCAGGTAGATCACCGCGGGCAGGATCAGGGATTCGCCCACCTGGGCGACGATGGCCGAGGTTCCCAGCAGCAGGCCGGCCGCGACGGTGCGCCACCAGTTGGCTTTCGGCTGCCACAGCAGGAAGGCGAAGCCCGCCACGATCAGGGCCTGGAAGAAGGTGCCCGGCAGGATCGTCTGCTCGTTCTGCAGCTCGTAGGCGTCCAGCAGGATCGGCGCGATGGCCAGCGCGGCCAGCCAGCGGGACGCGCCGCGCCGCAGCAGCAGCACGTAGATGAGCACGGCCATGGCCAGGCCCAGCAGGTGCTGCACGGCCACCACGGCGTCGAAATTGCGGCCTGCCCACAGGATCGCCCGCAGCGGCCCCTCGTAGCCCACCGGGTCGTTGCCGTAGGAGTTGTACAGGTACCTCGTCGCGTCGAGGAACAGCGCGGGGCGGTAGGCGAACTGGGCCAGTACCCGCAGCACCAGCCCGGCGGCCAGCAGCGCGGCGGCCAGCCAGTGCCGGCGTAGCACGGCGCCGGCCCTGGCAGCGTGCCGGCGGACTGTCTGGGCGCGCGGGCTGAGCCTGGCCTGGCGGTCCAGGCCAGCGGGCTTCAGCTGGCTGTTCCCGAGCATGGCCGTCACCGGGCGGGCGCGGTCAGCCGACGCGCCCGCCCCCCGGATCGCGGGGTTCGGTGCTCTCGCATCCACCGAACTGTACCGGCCGCCGGCCGCCCGGCGTTTTCGATCACCTTGAACCGCAACCGGCCCGGCTCTCGCATAATCGCCCTAGGGCGGCCTGGCCGCCGCTGGATAGGCAGAGCGCGAGGAAGACCGTGACAATCGTCAGCCACCGGGTCATCCGGTTGCGCGGAACCTGGGTCAGCGCGGCCCAGGCGACCGCCGTGTACCAGGCGAAAACCCACGGCGCGACGAGGATCCAGGCGAATGTCAGAGCGAACGGCGCCACGACTTCAAGCGGCTGGTCCGAGGAGATCCGCCGGTGGATGAACCATGCGACCACGAGCAACGCGATCGGCCACAGGCAGCTGATGACCGTGGCCATGGTGCCCTTGTCAACGCCTAGCGCCTGTCCCGACATCTGGAAGAGCCGCCACGGCGACGGCAGGGTGACCAGCTTCAGCCCGCCGAACACCGGTTTGACCGCGTCCAGCCCGTAGAGGCTGTATCCCAGCGCGAGCGTCACCACCGACACCGCCGCGATCCGGGCCGTGCGCATCCATTCGCGCCGCTGGAGCAGCGGCCACGCAAGTCCGATCCCGATCAGCACCGCGTAGATCTTTATCCCGCAGGCGAAGCCGATGAGCACGCCGACCAGCACATCGCCGTACACGTTCGAGACGCGACGCGCCACCTGGATCGCGCAGATCGCCGCCGCCGCCACGAACGTGTCGAGGTGGCCGCCGCCGACCAGCTGCTGGATCAGGACCGGATTCGCCGTCCAGAACAGCGTCGCCCGCACCGGATCGTCAGAGGTCTTGAGGAGCAGCCATCCGACGCCGATGAACACGATGCCGTTGAGGATCATCAAGACCCAGACGGTGATATCGACGTCCGCGCCGCCGATCAATCCCGCGAACCGCTGCACCAAGGTGGCGAAGGGACCGTACACGGACGGCTGGCTCTTCCAGACCGAGCCGACGACGTGGGTATACGCGGAGCTCGGCCCGAGAAACGCTGTCGGGTTGGTCGTGTACGGGTTCCCGCCCAGCGACGCGATGCGGCCGTACGCGGCATAGCTCGCGGTATCCGAGGAGCCCACCGGGGTGATGCAGACCATGGCCGCGACGACGCCCGCGCTGGCCAGGAACAGGTGACGCGGGTCGGGGCGCCAGCCTTGGCTGTGCGCCCACAGCATCCCGGCGAGCCCCAGGCAGGCCAGGATGTCTCCGACGTAGAGCATCGCCGTCGGGAGGATGGGAACCTCCGCCAGCGACGGCAGCAGGTACGACAGCGGCAGCCTGATGGGCAGTGTCTCGGCGTTCGGCGCGGTTATCCCGACCATCATGCCCAGCAGCAGCCCGACCCCGGACACGGCGACGGCGACCTTGGGCTCCGACAGCCTGCTCCACGCGAGCTTGCGGATCAACGTGCTCATGATCCGCTCGACGGGACCGTTGCCTTCGACAGGCCCGATGGTCTCGGATCCGCCGACCAGCCCGACCGACCCGGGCGGGTCGGCCTGGTGGGCGGAGACCTGCGTCACCGGGCGCGTACCTCCCTTGGCGGACCTTCGCAGACACTGCCGGCACAGATACTGCCGAGCCGGCCGTGCCGGGCTCCCGTATGCCCTTACTGCTACTTTCTCGGCTGGCCCTGCTTACACATCTTTCCCAAGCGTAGGGCGGTGCCCAAAGGGTCAACGTCACATTCGCTTGAATCGTGCCGGCGATTCCCCGAACTTCGGGAGCCGGCCCGCTGCGGTTACATGGCATAGTTCCCGCACGTAGCAGTTTCAGGCCGGCTCCTCTCCCGGGACGGCGGGGAGCTGGCCCGCAGGACACGAGATCGGAGCGGACCGTGCGCGCTGCCACCATCCGTGACGGCGAGATCGTCGTCGCCGAGCATCCGGATCCGTCGCCCGGCCCCGGCGAGGTACTGGTCCGCGTGCGCGCGGCGGGGCTCAACGGCGCCGACCAGATGCAGGTACTCGGCTTCTACCCGCCGCCGCCGGGGTCCGGCGTCCCCGACGACATCCCCGGCCTTGAACTGGCCGGGGAGGTCGCCGAGGTCGGCCGCGACGCCGGGCGCTTCCGCCCCGGCGACCGGGTCATGGCGATCGTGCCGGGAGCCGGCCAGGCCGAGCTCGCCGTGCTGCACGAGCGTCAGCTCATGCCGGTACCCGGCCAGCTGGGCTGGCCGGAAGCCGGCGGCTTCCCCGAGGTGTTCATGACCGCGTACGACGCGATCTTCGGCCAGGCCGGGCTGCGGTCCGGCGAAACGCTCCTCGTGCACGGGGCCGCGGGCGGTGTCGGCACCGCGGCGGTGCAGCTCGGCGCGGCCGCCGGGGCCCGCGTCATCGCGACGGTGCGCAGCCCGGCAAGCCGCGATGCGTGCGCAGCGCTAGGTGCCGCGCAGGTCATCGCCCCGGAGAACTTCGGCCAGCACGGGCCGTTCGACGTGATCCTCGAGCTGGTCGGCGCGGCCAACCTGGCCGAGAACGTCGGCTCGCTGGCTACCGGTGGCCGGATCGTGGTCATCGGCGTGGGCGCCGGCGCCCAGGGCGAGCTCGACCTGCGCACGCTGATGCGCAAGCGCGGCCGGGTCAGCGCCTCGATGCTGCGCAGCCGCCCGCTGGAGGAGAAGGCGATACTCGCCCGCCAGCTGGAGAAGCACGTCCTGCCGCTCGTGGCTGCCGGGCGCATCCGGGTGCCGGTCGCGGCGACGTTCGGGCTTGACGACGTGGCCGCCGCCTACGAGATGTTCCGGGCGGGCGGGAAGGTTGGCAAGATCGTGCTTATCCTGGCCGGCTAACGTCGGCGGGCAGACCGCGGAACGGCGGGCGGGCGAGCAGGGAGGGCGGCCATGAAAGCAGCCGTGTACTACCAGTCCGGCGGGCCCGAGGTGTTCCGGGTCGAGGAGGTACCCGATCCCGTCACCGGGCCCGACGACGTGCTCATCCGGGTCGAGGCGGTAAGCGTCGAGGGCGGCGACACCCTGCACCGGCTGCGCGGGGAGCTGGCGGCCGCCCCGCACATCGTCGGCTACCAGTGCGCCGGCACCGTGCTCGACGTCGGCCTGAACGTCACCGGGTTCACCGCCGGGGACCGGGTCGTCACGGTCGGGCCGGACGGATCGCACGCCGAGCTGCGGGCGGCACGCGAGTCGCTGTGCTGGCTCATCCCGGACGGGCTGCCTACCGAGCAGGCGGCCTGCGTCCCGGTGGCGTTCGGCACGGCTGCCGACTGCCTGTTCGAGTTCGGGCGGCTCCAGGCCGGGGAGACCGCGCTCATCCACGCCGGGGCCAGCGGGGTCGGACTCGCCGCGATCCAGCTGGCCAGCCGGGCCGGAGCCCGGGTACTCGCCACCGCCTCCAGCGACGCGCGGCTCGAGCGGCTCCGTGACTACGGGCTCGACGACGGGATCAACTACGCGACGAGCGACTTCGCTGACGCCGTGCGCCGCCTGACCGGCGGCCGGGGCGCCGATGTCATCGTGGACTCGATCGGCGGTTCGAACCTGCAGAAGAGCCTGCAATGCCTCGCCTACCGCGGCCGCTGCCTGACGTTCGGCGATGCCGGCCGGGGGACCACCTCCGGGCTGGACATCTCGAGCCTGCGCCCCAGCAACCAGACCCTCACCGGGTACTTCCTCGGCGCGGAGCTGTTCACCGGCACGCGCGCGCACGCCGTCATCACCCGGCTGCTCGGCGAGATCGCGGCCGGCCAGCTCCGGGTCGTCATCGACCGGCGGTTCCCGCTCGACCAGGCTGCCGCCGCCCACGCCTACATCGAGAGCAGGCAGGCGTTCGGCCGGGTGCTGCTGATTCCCTGACACCGCCGCGCGGTCCGTCGCCCCGGGCGAGGGCGCCGGGGCGGCGGTCAGCTGGTCGAGGGGGGCGGCAGGTCCAGGGCCCGGCGGATGAGCCGGACGCCGAACTCGGTGGCGGCGTCGGCCGCCGCGGCTCCTGGCCACCGGCGGCCGGCCCGGTCCGCCGGACATCTGGTCAGAGCCGCTCCCACCCGGCCTTGCGGTCGAAGAAGGCGAACGGGACCGGCCCGGCGTGCACCGACGCGCTCGCCGGCGCCTCCTGCTGCATCGCCTGCGCCAGATCCCGGGCTTCGTCTTCGTTGTCGGCCCCGAGCACCAGGTACTTCCACCGGCGGATCACCGGGTGGCCTTCGGCTTCCAGCCGCTTGGCCAGTTCCACCGCCTCGTGGTGCGAGTGCGCCTCGATGAGCACTTCCCACCCGGCCTGGCCGGCCGCGAGGGACTCCTGCGTCTCGTCGTCAACCCGGCGTTCGGATTCGGCCTCGCGCTGCTCGGCAGTCTGCGGCAGCGGGTTGCTCGCTTTCTCCCACTCCTGCTCGATCGGGTGCCAGCGGTCGAGCTGGAATTCGGCGGTCAGCTGCCGCCGGCTCAGCGCCTCGCGCACCACCCGGTCAGCTTCCCGGGCCGCGTCCTCGGTCGCGGCGTACAGGAAGACGTGCGGGCTGTCGGCGGATACCGCGACGCGGTTGCCGAGCCGCAGGCGCACGTCGTCCTCCACCTCGTGCTCGCGCATGGACTCCACCGCGTGCTTGACGTGGTCCGCGTCGTGAAGGGTGACCGTCACTCGCCAGTCGTCATCTGCCACGCAGGCGACTTTACCCGGCTGCGGCCCGCTGCCGCCCGGCGCCCGGTGACGGCAGCAGATCTCGCCGCCGCGCGAGCCGGGGGCCGGGTCAGCGGCGCGCGTGCCGGGCGATCATCATCCCGAACGCGGCGAAGCCGGCCTCCAGCACCGCGTCGGTCAGGGCGGCCCGGCGTAGCGGGCGGCGGGCCAGCGCGAGCCCGATCATTGAGATCGCGTGCGCGGTATCGACCGCGGAGCCCGCCAGCAGCGCCGTGTTCGGCGTGACCTCGCCCGGCAGCACCCGGGGTGACAGTGCCCCGGCGGTCAGCGCGGCCTGCAGCAGGTGGCGGGCGCCGAGCACCCGGGCCACGCCCACGGCGCGCGGGCCGGCCGGGACGGCGGTGCACGCGCCGATCATCCGGCGCGGCGCGCCCAGCAGCAGCCCGCCGTAACCAGCCCGCGCCGCGTCGAGCAGGTCCGGCGCGGCCCGGTCTGGCCTGCCGGTCACCGGCGGCTGGCCCGCCGTCCGGCCAGGGCCGCGCCCGCGACCACCACGGCGGCAGCCGCGGCCCCGGTGACCTGCGGATGCTCGACCGCCCACAGCTGCGCGCTGCGCGGATGCGCCCTGCTGTCGAAGATCCCGTGCGCGCCGTGGTCGGTCCCTGCCTGGCCGTCCGCGGCCCGCGCCAGGTTGCCCGGGCCTGCCTCGGCCGGCTCGGCGTCGGTCTGCTGCGAGTCATAGCCGGTGCGGGCCAGGTAGCGGTCCAGCAGCGCGGGGATGACCTTGTCGGCGATGATGGTGGCCGCCGTGCTGGCCCCGATCCAGTACTGCCTGCGGCCCGGGTGGTCGGCGGCGTACAGCACGCCGCGCGCCGCGACCTCCGGCTGGTAGATCGGCGGGACCGGCTGCGGGTGGCGGGGCAGCTTCGAGCGCACCCAGGAGAACTGGGGCGTGTTCACCGCGGGCATCTGCGCGATCGTGACCCGGACGTTCGAGTGCTCGTGCAGCAGCTCGCAGCGCAGCGAGGAGGTGAACCCGTTGACGGCGTGCTTGGCGCCGCAGTAGGCAGACTGCAGCGGGATGCTCCGGAACCCTAGCGCCGATCCGACCTGGACGATCGTGCCCCGGTCGCGCGGCCTCATCCGGGCCAGCGCGACCATCGTGCCGTGCACGAAGCCCAGGTAGCTGATCTCCGTCACGCGGCGGAACTCCTCGGGCGTGATCTCGGCGAACGGCGCGAATACCGAGGCGAAGGCGACGTTGATCCAGGTGCCGATCGGGCCGAACTGCTCCTCGACCTGGCGGGCGGCGTCTTCCACCTGCGCGTAGTCGGCCACGTCGGCGGGCAGCACCAGCGCCTTGCCGCCTGCCTCCTCGACATCCTCGGCCGCCCCGGCCAGGCCGGCGTCGCCGCGTGCGATCAGCCCCACGCAGGCGCCGCGCTCGCCGTACAGCCGGGCGACGGCCCGCCCGATGCCGCCGCTGGCTCCGGTGATCACCACTGTTTCGGTCATGAGTCTCGTTCCTCCTGATGGGAGTGGTCGGGTCCGGTCATGCCTGCTGCCAGGGGGCGGCCAGCCGCACCGCGCACTCGAGCATGAGCGCGTGCACGAACGCCTGCGGCAGGTTGCCCCGCAGCTGCCGTTCGGTCACGTCGTATTCCTCCGAGTACAGGCCGGGGGAACCGCACGCGGCCCGGGTGCGCTCGAACCACCGGGCGGCGCCGGCTTCGTCGCCCTGCTGGTGCAGGGCCAGGGCCACGATGAAGCCGCAGAGCAGAAAGGCGCCCTCGGCGTCACCGAGCGGCCCGGGGGCATGCCGGAACCGGTAGGCGTATCCGTCCTGGGTGAGCTCGGCCAGGTAGGCGCGCAGAGTCTGCACCGCCCTGGGGTCATCGGGCGGCAGGCCGCCGCGGATGGCCGGCATCAGCAGGGCCGCGTCGATGGCCGGATCATCCGGCGATCGCTGCCAGCGGCCGGATTCATGCACCGCGTCGCTCGCAGTGCGGGCCGCGATGGCGTCCGCGAGCCCGGACCAGTCGGTTGCCTGCGGCTGCGAGTCACAGCTGCGGGCCGCGGCGCGCAGGCCCGCCACGCAGGTCAGCCGGCTGTGCGTCCAGGCCTGGTTGTCGATTTCCCATATCCCGGCATCGGTCTCCTGCCAGCGCTTGGCGATCGCGCCGGCGGCGATCTCAGCGGCCCGCCAGCCCTCCGCGTCCAGCCGGTCATGGCGGGCGGCGGCAGACAGCAGGAGCAGCGCCTCGCCCAGGCTGTCCAGCTGGAACTGCCGGTTCACCCAGTTGCCGACCAGGTCGAACCCGCCGGGATAGCCGGGCAGATCCAGCCGGCGCTGGTCGGGCACCGGACCGCCGTCGACCGCGTAGGCGGGCACCAGGTCCGGCCCGTCGGCGTGCAGCCGCTCGCAGACGAAGCGCACCGCGTCATCCAGGATCGGCCAGGCCCCGGCCGCGGCGGCCGCCTGGCCCGCGTAGCCCTGATCCCGGATCCACGCGTACCGGTAGTCGTAGTTGCGGCCCTGATCGGCCCGCTCCGGCAGGCTGGTGGTCGCGGCCGCGACCATGCCGCCCGCGCTGCTGGTCATGCCGCGCAGCACCACCAGCGAATGCCGGGCGTCCCGCGGGGCCACGGTTTCGGCCAGCGACGGCACGGCCTGCGCCCACTGGTCGCGGGTGACATGCCAGAGTCGGCCTGCCTCGGCCGGCCCGTCCCGCAGCGGCGCGGCGGAAAGCTCGAGGACGAGATCGCGGTGACTCCCCCGGCGCCACCGTCAGCGGCAGATGAAGGCAGGAATGCCGCCCGGACCGGCTGACTTTCGCCGCGGCTGCGTCGCCGGACCAGCGCAGGTACAGCTCGCCGACCCGGCCGGTCCAGTGGCCCTGGTCATCCTGGCTGACTGACCGCAGGCCGTGCTGGCCGTACCCGGCGCGCGGGTCGAGCAGCACCCTCACGTCCGCCGGGCCCTCCCGGGCGACGATCCGGCGGAGCACCGTGAGCCGGTCCGGCGCGGCGGGGTACGCCAGGGCCTCGTGGCATTCGGTGATGCCGGACCTGGTGATCCACCGGCTGCGCCAGACCAGGCTGCCGTCCTCGTAGTAGCCGCCCCAGACGAACTCGGCGGCCGGGGTGACTGCGTAGACTCCCGCACCGCCGATGAGCGTGCTGAACACCGCGTCGGAGTCCCACCGGGGAGCGCACATCCACACGATGTCGCCGCGCGGCCCGATGACGGCGCCGCGCTCCCCGTCGGCGATCAGCGCATAGTCTCGCAGGGCGTACAGGGGGAAATCCTTCACGGGCGGCAGCTACCCAGCGAACGGGCGCGCACGCGGCCGCCCCGAGGTTTTCTGCGCGGACCGGCGCGTCAGCGCCGCCGGAACCGCTCGGCGTCCGCCGTGCGAAGCCTCAGGCCGAGCCCAGGGGACGCGGGATCCGGGGTCAGCTCACCGCCCTTCGGCGTCGGCGCCCCGTCGAACAGCATCTGCTCGATCCGCTGGTGGTCATGGAAGTACTCGACGTGCCGCAGGTTGGCCACCGCGGCGCCGGCATGCGCGTGCAGGCTCGGGCAGCAGTGCGCCGAGACCTGCAGGTTGTACGCGGCGGCCAGCGCAGCGCCGCGGACGAACTCGGTGATCCCGCCGCACCGGGTGACGTCCAGCTGCAGGCAGTCCACCGCGCCCGCGCCGATCAGCGCGGCCGAGTCGGCCAGCGACCAGCTGTACTCCCCGGCGGCCACGTCCATGCTGACCTGGCGCCGCACCGCGGCCAGCCCGGCGAGATCCTGCGAGGACACCGGCTCCTCGAACCAGGTCACGCCGTGATCGGCCAGTCGCTGGCCGACCCGGACCGCCTGGCCGGCGGTGTAGCCGCCATTCGCGTCAACGTACAGCTCCCGGTCCGGTCCGATGACCTCGCGGGCCAGCGCCACCCGGTCGAGATCACGCTGCTCGTTGCTTCCCCACGACTCCCCGATCTTGATCTTCATCCGGCCTATGCCGTCCGCCAGCCAGCCGGCCAGCTGGTCCCGGGTCTGCTGGTCGTCGTAGCTGGTGAAGCCGCCGCTGCCGTAGACCGGGACGTGCTCGCGTACCCGGCCGAGCAGGTCGGTGACGGACACGCCGAGCAGCCGGGCCTTGAGATCCCACAGCGCCACATCGACGGCGGATATCGCGGTGGCCGCCACGCCGGGGCGGCCGATGTTTCGCACCGCCCGGGCCATCGCTTCGCTGGCGGCGGCGATGTCGAGCGCGCTGCGGCCCCGGATCACACCGGCCAGCACGTCAGTCACCACCGACGCGGCCGCGGCGGCCGCGTAGCTCCACCCGGTCCCCTCCTTCCCGCCGGCGCGCACGGTCACCAGCACCAGCGTCGTCTCGTCCCAGGCGAGCGTCCCGTCCGCCTCGGGAGCGTCGGTCGGGATGACGTAGACGGCGGCATCGACACCGGAGATCACGGCGGGAGGAGTCATGCGAGGCCGTCTACCTCTCCCGGGCCGGCTCAAACGCGGGCGCGACGTTTGGCCTCCGCCAGGGCGGATAGCAGTCACCGAGCCCGCCCGGACGCGGCAGGCGGGGTGCTGACCACCTGGCCGACCGCAGCGGGAACAGCCGAGCCTAGGTTCGACTGATCGTTGACGGTTGGGTGTTATCCCGGACGTCGGCGGTCCGGCGTGCGATGAACGTCCGGTGTTGCGTTGCGCCTCGATCGGTGATTGATCGTTACGGGGGCGATATGTTCATGCCTGAGGGGCTGCGGGAGGGCGCAGGTTCTACCCAGAAGGGGCGCGATCGATGAATCACAGACGGCTAATCCAGGGCGGGGCTGCCGCCGCGACCTTGGCCATGATCGCAGCAGCGGGGCTGGTGCCGACGGTAGCCCAGGCGTCTGCTGCGCGGGGCCGCGCGGGCCCCGCTGTGACGCACTACACCGGCACGCGGGGGGTGGCCCGGCTGGTGCCCAGGAGCGTGCGGCCCGCGACGTCGGCGCCGGCCCGGGCATTCCCGAGGGGTGCCCGCAGGCTGCCGTCGGGTAGATTCTCGGCCACCGAGACGATGCCCCGCAGCCCGGCGCCAGCGGGCGCGGCCACGGCCACCAGCTCTCCGCTGGTCAACTTCAACGGTGTCAGCAGCCGGGACAGCCAATTCACCAATTACAACCTCATGTTCGAGCCGCCAGATCAGGGGCTGTGCCAGGGCAACGGGTTCGTGCTCGAGGCGGTCAATTCCGCGTACCGCATCTACGGCACGGGCGGCAAGTCGCAGCGCGGGCCTTTCAACATCAACGACCTGTTCAACGTGGGCGGCAAGGAGTTCACCAGCGACCCGCGCTGCTGGTTCGATCCCACGACCCAGACCTGGTTCGCGACTATCTTGTTCCTGAGCGACGCGAGTACCCGCAGTTCCCTGCTGATTGCCGTCCGGCATAGTCCCAACCCGCGCGGGGTGTGGAACGAGTATTCGATCGATACCACGGACGAGGGCCGGGGGAACGGCTGCCCGTGCTTCGGTGATCAGCCGAGGATCGGGATCGACCAGACCAACCTGTACGTCACCGCCGACGAGTTCTCGATCAAAGGGCCGCAGTTCTTCGGCGCGGAGATGTGGACGATCGACAAGGCAGAGCTGGTGGCCGGCGACCCGAGACCGCACTTCGTGCGCTTCAACGGCCTGATCATCGGCGGCCAGCTTACGCTGGCGCCGCAGCCCGCCTTGTCCCAGGGGAAGCCGAACGCCGAGTACTTCCTCAGCTCTCTGGACTTCGCCGGCAAGGGCGACAACCGCATCGGCGTGTGGGCCATGACCAGGCGGGGCCAGGTCGGCAAGGGCGGTTTCCCGGTACTGACCAGCACCGTCATCAACTCCGAGGCCTATGCCAACCCGCCGAAGGCTGCGCAGAAGGGAGGCAAGAGCACCCTGGACTCCGGGGATGACCGGATGCAGCAGACGGCCTTTACCGGCGGCACGGTCTGGGGTGAGCTCACGACCGCGGTACGGCCCGCCGGGGATAGCGCGGTCCGGGCCGGCGGCGCCTGGTTCCAGGTCAGGCCGAGGCTCGGTGCCGCCGGGATCACCGGTGCGTCGATCGTCCGGCAGAGCTACATCGCCTCCCGCGGCCAGTACGCGATCTACCCGGCGGTGCAGCCAGACGCGGCCGGGAACGCGGCGGCCGTCTTCACCCTGACCAGCCCCGGCCGGTTCCCGAGTGCCGCCTATGCCACCCTGGGCGCGGGCTCGAGCAACTTCGGGCCGCCGGTCGTGGCGGCATCAGGGACCGGTCCGTACAACCCGCTGGCGACGCGCTGGGGTGATTACTCCTTCGCGGTTCCGGACGGCACGTCGGACTCCGCCTGGCTGGCGACCGAGTACATCCCGCCCAAGTCCAGCCAGACCACCAACGGGAGACGCAACTGGGGGACGCGGGTCTTCAAGATCCCGCTGCACTGACAGCCCGCAGTGCCCATGGCCGCCCGTCACCTTTCACGGTGGCGGGCGGCTGCGTCGCCTTCCCCGAGATCGCGGTTCCCGAGGAGCCCGGCGCCGGCGAGTCGGCCGTCGACGCCGCGGTCGTCGAGTTGCCCCTGACGGTTGAAGACCTGGCCGGGCAGGCGCTGATGAGCCCGCGCACTTATGCCAGGCGATTCCGCGAGGCGACCGGCAGCACGCCGCTGCAATGGCTGTGCCGCGAGCGCGTCGGCCGCGCGCAGGACCTGCTGGAGAACACCGACGACACGATCGACCGGATCGCTACCCGGTGCGGCTTTGGCTCCGCGCACCGGCTGCGCACCCATTTCACCCGGGTCAACCGGGTGACTCCGCACGAATACCAGCGAACCTTCCGGACCCGCGCCGCGGCCTGAGCCCGCGCGCTCGGAGACCGCGCAGCCAGAGCCCCGTCCCGGCAGGGCGGAGTGTCAGCGCCGTGATCGCACTACTAATGCTTCCGGTTAGGGAAGCAACCAGCGGGCGGAGGCGACCGGCGGGGGCTGCGACCGGCGGTGGAGGCGACTGGCGGGCGCTGCGACTGGTAAGGAGCTGCGGCCGGAGAGCGGAGGCGGCCGGCGCATGGAAGCGACCAGCGGGCGGAGGCGACCGGCGGTGGAGGGACTAGCGGGGCGCTGCGACTGGCGGGGCGCATCAGCCCGCGGGCATGATGACCCTGTGCCGTCGGTGCGTGGGGGTTCGTCGCGTCAGCTGATCCGGGTGCGCCATAGCCGGAGCGGCAGCTGAGCCCCGGGCCGCTCGCCCTCGTGGGCAGCGGGGAGTACCTGCCCGTGATGACGGGCGTCGAGGGCCTGCTGCTGGACGGGCGCGCGGACCGCTACGTGCAGATCCCGACCGCGGCGGCGCCCGAGGGAGAGCAGAGACTGCAGTACTGGCTCGATCTCGGCGCCGCGCAGGCCGAACGGCTGGGCGTGCGGCAGATCCCGGTGGTCGCCCGGGACCGCGACGAGGCGGACGCACCGGATCTCGCCGCCCGGGTCGAGGGGGCCGGGCTGGTCTACCTCTCCGGCGGCAACCCGGCGTACCTGGCGCAGACGCTGCGCGGCACCCGGTTGTGGCAGGCCGTGCTCGCCGCCTGGCGATCGGGGTCGGCGCTGGCCGGGTGCTCGGCGGGCGCCATGGCGCTGACCGGCTGGGTGCCGTCGATGCGCGCGCTGGACCGGGAGCCCGACCAGGGACTCGGGGTGCTGCCGCACCTGCGGGTCCTTCCGCATTTCGACCGGATGCTCGGCTGGGCTCCGGATCTTCTCGATCGTGCGGTCCAGGGCGGGCCCGCGGGCACCACGGTGATCGGGATCGACGAAGACACCGCTCTGGTTGATCTGACCGGAGCCGGGCAGGCCTGGCAGGTGCACGGGCGGCAGGAGGCGTGGACGCTGGCCGACGGGTCGCGTGTCGGGCATCCGGCCGGGATGACGGTGGCTACGCCTGAGAGTAGGTGATCACGCCGGAGTACAGGCGAGCAGCCGCAGCGTGGCCTGGCCCCTTTCGGGCAGCATGGGGAGGCCGCTCAGGAGCTTTGATATTCCGGCCGGCCACGGGCGCGTCCAGCCGGCGATCCGTAACCGGCGGGACAGCATGCGTCCGCCCTGGGTACGGCAAACGGGGCCGCCGGAACGGATCGGTCAGGCGGCCAGCCGGTCCAGCGCGGTGCGGATCCTCTTCTCAGAGACCGGCACCGGAGTCCCCAGCGTCTGGGCGAACAGGCTGACCCGCAGCTCCTCGATCATCCAGCGGACCGCGGTGGCGTCGTCCCCTGACCGCGCCGGTTCGGGGAGCTGCCTGATCGCCCGCTGATAGGCGTCCGTGACCCGGTGGACGGTCGCCATCAGCTCGCTGTCGCGGGCCGGGGCATCCGGCAGCCTGTCCAGCCTGTGGATGATGGCCTTCAGGTAGCGGACCAGGTCGGGCAGCCGGCGCAGCCGGCCTGCGCGATGAATCCTGGGTAGATCAGCGCGGACAGCTGGGCGCGGATGTCGGCCAGCGCCGCGGCTGGCCCGGAGCCGCGGCCGAGCTGGATTTCGGCCTCGTGCGCTTCGGCCAGCACCTGGGCGACGACCCCGACCACGTCGGCCGTGGTCACGGCCAGTGCCGACCGGGCCGCGTCCACCAGGCGCGCGAAGCCTGCGGCGTCCCAGGCCGGGCCGCCGGACTCGGCGATCACGTCGTCCGCCGCGCAGGCCGCGCAGTCGTCGAGCAGGGCGACGGCGCTCGGGTACGGGTGCGAGCTCAGGGCCAGCTTGGCCGCGGCCGGGAGCCGGCCCGCGATGGAGCGCACTCCCGAGGGCACCTGGAGTAGCAGCAGGCGGCGGGTGCCGCGTCGCATCGCCTCGCCGGCCTCGGCCTCGGTCGGGAACAGCCGGACGTCCACCGTGTCGCCGGCGTCGGCCAGCGCCGGGTACGCGCGGACCTGCCCGTGGCTGAACACTTTCGGCAGCGTCCCGAACGTCCAGTCGGTGAGCCCGGTGCGGGTGATGGCGCTGGCCGCGTCGGACAGCGCCGCCTCCAGGCGCGGCCGCAGCTGGCGCCGCAGCGCGGTCAGGTCCTTGCCGGACGCGAGCACCCGGTCGTCGTCGTCGATCACGCGGAACGTCATCCTCAGGTGCGCGGGCAGCCGGGACAGGTCCCACGCGTCCCGCGGGACCGGCACGCCGGTCATGCGGGTGAGCTCGGCACCCAGCGCGTCCAGCAGGTCGCCGTGCACCGGTCCCAGCCGGGCCGCCGCGGCCCGGGCCGTGTCCGGCGCCGGCACGAAGGCGGTGCGCAGCTGCTTGGGCAGCGACCGGATGAGCTCGGTCACCAGCTCCTCGCGCAGGCCGGGTACCTGCCAGCCCAGCTCGTCGCCGTTCACCTGGTTGAGCATGGCCAGCGGGATGTCCGCGGTCACCCCGTCGTCGGGCTCGCCGGGGGCGAACTCGTAGGACAGCGGGAACTCGTCCCAGGCATCGGGATAGTCGGCCGGGCGGATCTGCCCGGCGGCGGGGCCGACGAGGTCCTCAGCGGAGAAGGTCAGCAGCTCGGGCTCGGTGGCCCGGGCCTTCTTCCACCAGGCGTCGAAGTGCCGGGCCGACGTGGCGCCCGCGGGGATTCGCCGGTCATAGAAGTCGAACAGGGCGGCGTCGTCGATCACGATGCCGCGCCGCCGCGCCCGGCGCTCCAGGTCCCCTGCTTCCTCGAGCAGTCGCCGGTTGTGGTGGAAGAACCGGTGATGCGTCTGCCAGTCGCCCTCCACCAGCGCATGCTGGATGAACAGGTCCCTGGCCGTCTTGGGGTCGATGGCTCCGTAGCCGACCTTCCGCGCCGCGACGATCGGCAGCCCGTACAGGGTGACCTTCTCGGTGGCCATCGCCGCGCCCCGGCTGGCATCCCAGTGCGGCTCGCTGTAGGTGCGCTTGACCAGGTGCGCGGCCAGCGGCTCGGCCCACTCGGGCTTGATCGCGGCGGCGGTCCTGGCCCACAGCCGGGAGGTCTCGACCAGTTCTGCCGCCATCACCCATTGCGGCGGCTTCCTGGCCAGCGAAGAGTCGGGGAACAGGGCGAAGCGGGCGGCCCGGGCGCCGGCGAACTCAGCCGGGCCGCGCCGGCTTCCCTGCGGCCTCCGGGTGTCCTGCATCCCGATGTGCGAGAGCAGGCCGGCCAGCAGCGATATGTGTACCCGGTCCGCGACGTCCGCGGGGTAACGGGACTGCGGTCCCGCCGCAGCGGGCCGGCCCGCGGCGGACCGGGTTTTGCTGGCCGCCTGGTGGGCCCTGGTCGTCCGGCCCCCCGCGTCCCGGGCCGTGGCGTTCCCGGACCCGGCCGCCTGTTCCCCGGCCTGCGCCCGGGCGTCGCGGCCCGCCCCGGCGCTGACGCCGATGTCGCGGGCCGCCTGGCGGAGCTGACCATGCACGTCCTGCCACTCCCGCACCCGCAGGAAATGCAGGTACTCACGCCGGCACAGGCGCCGGAACGCGGACCCGGACAGCTCCCGCTGCCGGTCCCGCAGGTAGTCCCACAGGCTGAGGAAGGCCAGGAAGTCGGACCCCGGCTCGGCGAAGCGCGCGTGCAGCGCGTCGGCCGCCTCGCGGGCATCGGCGGGCCGCTCCCGGACATCCTGGATGGACAGCGCGGCGGTGATGACGAGCACGTCGCCGACGCATCCCTGGCGGTCTGCCTCGAGGATCATCCGGCCCAGCCGCGGGTCCACCGGGAGCCGGGCCAGCTTGCGCCCTATGTCGGTCAGCCGGGACGCGCCGCGGCCCGGCGAGAGGGCGCCGAGCTCTTCCAGCAGGCGGACGCCGTCGGCGACGTTCCGCGATTCCGGCGGGTCGATGAACGGGAGGTCCGCGATGTCACCCAGGCCGAGCGCCGCCATCTGCAGGATGACCGCGGCCAGGCTGGTCCGCAGGATCTCCGGGTCGGTGAACTCCTGCCGCGCGGCGAAGTCCTCTTCGCTGTACAGCCGGATGCAGATGCCGTCGGAGGTACGCCCGCACCGGCCCTTGCGCTGGTCGGCCGACGCCCGGGAGATTCGCTCGATCGGCAGCCGCTGGACCTTCGTCCGCTGGCTGTACCGGGAAATCCGCGCGGTCCCCGGGTCGATCACGTACCTGATGCCGGGGACGGTCAGCGAGGTCTCCGCGATGTTGGTGGCCAGCACCACGCGCCGGCCGCGATGCGCGTGGAATATCCGGTACTGCTCGGCCGCCGACAGCCGGGCGTAGAGCGGCAGCACCTCCAGGTCCGCCCGGTCCGCCAGGGCCTCGGCGGTGTCCCTGATCTCGCGCTCGCCGGACAGGAACACCAGGATGTCGCCGGGTCCCTCGGCGCTCAGCTCGTCCACGGCATCGCAGATGCCCTGCACCTGGTCCCTGGGCTCGTCGTCGGGATTGTCCGGGTCGGCGAGGGGCCGGTAGCGCACCTCGACCGGGTAGGTGCGCCCGGACACCTCGATCACCGGCGCGCCCCCGCTGCGCTGGCCTGATTCGCCTCCGGCCCGGTGCCCGCCTGATTCGCCTCCGGCACGGTGCCCGCCTGATTCGCCTGTGGCGAAGTGGGCGCTGAACCGCTCGGGGTCGATGGTCGCGGAGGTGATGATGACCTTGAGGTCGGGGCGGCTGGGCAGCAGCCGCTTCAGGTAGCCCAGGATGAAGTCGATGTTCAGGCTGCGCTCGTGCGCCTCGTCGATGATGAGGGTGTCGTAGCGCAGCAGTTCCCGGTCGCGCTGCAGCTCGGTCAGCAGGATCCCGTCGGTCATCACCTTGATCAGCGTGCTGTCGCTGGAGGTGTCGGCGAACCGCACCTTGTACCCGACGACCTCGCCGGGCTCGGTCCCGAGCTCGGCGGCGATCCGGTCCGCCACGGTGCGGGCGGCGATCCGCCGGGGCTGGGTGTGGCCGATCTGGCCGGTGATGCCGCGGCCGAGCTCGAGGCAGATCTTGGGCAGCTGGGTGGTTTTCCCGGAGCCCGTCTCCCCCGCGATGATCACCACCTGGTTGTCCCGGATGGCCGCGGCGATCTCGTCTTTGCGCTGGCTGACCGGAAGCTCGGCGGGATACGAGATCGCGGGGACGGCCTGCTGGCGGGCCGCGACCCGGGCCTCGGCCTCGGCCAGCTCCGCCTGGACTTCGGCGAGTGCGCGCTGCCGGGCAGCGGCGTCCCGCAGCGCGGCGGCCCGGTCGGCCCGGCGGCCGAGCCTGCGCTGGTCACGCGGCATCAGAGCAGGCAGGTGCTCTCGCAGTTCAGCGAGCGAGGCGGTCAAGGTTGCAGTCTCCACGGCGGGACGGGGACACCGACCAGGATGGCCGGGAACTTCCCGCAGATCTAACGCTTTTGCCGCTCGCGTCCTTCCGCGGCCCGGCCGGCCTGGCTTCCCGCGGCGGCAGACCTTGCGGTAGTCAGGGTCGTTCCCGAGCCGCGGTCAGCTCAGGCCCGCCGGATCGGCGACCTGGCGGCTGACCTGGATCCCGGGGCTGAGGCCCGGCTTGTCGAGGATGCCGGTGACGCGGATCTCGGCTGTTCAGCCAGTGAGCAGGGCATCCAGGTCGGGGCGGAGCTGTTCGGGGGTGACCGTGGGCTCGTAGCGGCCCGCGACGTTCCCGCGCCGGTCGACGAGGAATTTGGTGAAGTTCCACTTGATCTCGTCGGTGCCGATCGCTTCTGGCCGGGTATCGCGCACATGTTCGAACAGCCGGCCGTCGGCCGGGCCAAACTGCCCGGGGGCTTCGGCGCGCAGGTAGGCATACAGCGGGGCCGCGCCGGCGCCGTTCACGTCGATCTTGCCGAACACCGGGAAGGTGACATCGTAGGTCGTGCTGCAGAACTGCTGGATGTCGGCGTTGCTGCCCGGCTCCTGCGCACCGAACTGGTTGCACGGAAAGCCGAGGATCTGCAGGCCGCGGTCCTTGCTGTCGCGGTACAGCGCCTCCAGGCCCTCGTACTGCGGCGTGAAGCCGCACTCGCTGGCCACGTTGACGATCAGCAGCACCTGACCCGCGTACTGATGCAGGTCCTGGGTGCCGCCGTCGGCAGTCTCGACGCTGAAGTCATACGTATTCATGGGCCGTCCAACGGGTTAGCGGATTTTCCCGCGTCGCGGGGTCGCATCGACCTTAGCTCGCCGCCCGCGGGACGCACCGCCTTAGGCCGGGAAGCAGCTTCCGGCAGGACGTTGTGCGGTGCTGTTCCCGCCCGTCCGGCCAGGGCACGCCCGGACGCCGCCGGGACCGCCGGGTGCGGTGCGGCGATAATGCCCGGGTGGCCAACTCAGCTGCGGACGCCGCGCGCCGGATCGGGATCAAGCTCGCTGCGCTGGCGCAAGACGGGCTGGCTTACGCGGCCGGCGAGTACGACCTGGACCGGTACCAGCAGGTGAGCAGGCTGGCGGCCGAGCTGCTCTCGGTGCTCGCCGGCCGGCCGGCCGGCGAGCTCAGGCTGGAGATCGGCCGTGATTCCGGCTACGCCACCCCGAAGATCGACGTCCGGGGCGCGCTGTTCGACCGGCAGGAACGCGTTCTGCTGATGCGCGAGAAGACCGACGGCCGGTGGTCGCTGCCGGGCGGCTGGGCTGATCCCGGGGACTCGCCGTCCGCCGCGGTCACCAGGGAGATCCTCGAGGAGACCGGGTATCATAGCGCGCCGGTGAAGCTGATCGCCTGCTGGGACCGGGATCTGCAGGGCAATCCGCCCCCGCTCCCGGTGCACGTGTACAAGCTGTTCTTCCTCTGCCGCCGCGACGGGGCCGTGCAGCCGCCGGCCGCGCTGGAGACTCTCGATGTCGGCTGGTTCGACGTCCACGCCGCGCCGCCGCTGTCCCTGGGCCGGGTCAACCACCGCCAGCTGGAGCGCGCGCTGGCGCATCACCGTGACCCGTCCCTGCCGGCCGAGTTCGACTAGCCGCGCGGCGGGCGAACGCTACCGCGTGATCGACAGGCCGCTGTACTGCGCCCGCGGCCAGCTGCCGGCGAAGGCCCCGGCCTCGATGCCCGCTGGGCCGTGCGTCCAGGTCCGGCTGGTGACCGAGGTGACCTGCCTGCCGTCGATCGCCGCGGTGACCGTGCTGCCGTGCAGCGACAGCGACAGCCGGTGCCACCGGTCGGTGCCGAGCGTCCGCCCGGTGCCCGAGGTCAGGGTGGCGATGCCGGCCGCGGCCTCGCTGTCGTCGATCAGCCGCCACGCGCCGGTGGCGGCGACGTCGAAGATGTAGCCGTCGAAGTTGCCGACCCGCGGCCTGGTCGTCCCGGAGAACCGGCCCACCAGGCCGGCCGTGGTCCCCGGCTGGGTGAGCAGGATGTCGCAGCTGACCGTGTAGTTCGCCAGGCTCGAATCGCCGATGACGGCGTACGGGAACCGCGTGCCGGCCGCCGGCCGGTCCGCGCCCCACAGCAGCGGCGCGGGCGCGGCCCGCTGCTCGGTGCAGGTGATGCGGCCGCCGTCGCGAACCCGGCAGGGCGCCAGCTCGAACGCCCCGTCCATCGCCGCCAGGTACTGCGGCTCATCGTCGTCCGGCCCGGCCCGGCCCGTGGTGGCCAGGCTGTCCCGGTACGGCAGCGGGAAGGCGGCCGGCGGCGGCCCGGCGGCCGCCGCCTTGCCCTGCCCGCTCGTCGTGGTCAGCGAGTACACCCAGCCCGGCTGCAGGGTGAGGGTGAACTGGCCGCGGAAGGGGTGAATGTCAGGCTGCCGGACGAACCACTGGGACGGGGTGTCATCGGCGGGATGGAAATTGCTGGCCCACACGTGCACGGTGCGGCCGGCCAGGTGACGGCCGCCCGTGACGGTGAAGTCCGCCTGCTGCTCCGTCCTCGTGCTGGTCGTCTCGATGATCGTGCTCCAGTCGGTCCCGCCGCTGCGGACCAGGCTCACGTACGATCCGTCCGCGCGCCGGCCCTGCAGGTACCCGCTCGCCGTGTCGATGTACTTCCAGCCGCCGGGGTTGCCCGGCCACCGCGGCCAGGCGAACTGGGTGAGCTGAGCGATCGCCCAGGTCATCGCGTTCACCGAGTAGTGGCCTGACCACGGCTGATCGGCCGTGACCAGGCCCCGGTCCTCATACCGCAGGCCCGGCGGCATCGCGTCCAGCACCGGCCATTCCAGGAAGCCGGTCAGCCGGGCGTCGGCGTAGCCGCGGACGACGGCGCGGTCCATCGCGGGCGCGCACGGGGCGGTGCAGCCGGCCTGCGCCCCCGCGCTCATCGCGCCGAGCTCGCTGGCCCACAGCGGCTTGCCGGAATCGGCCGCCGCCCGGGTGGTGCGGCACCTTGTCCGCGCGCCGGCCGCCCCGGTCGGGTAGCCGCAGACATCGTGGTTGCCGAGGATCGCGACGTCGGGGTCCGAGGCGTACGGCCAGCTGCGCGGCACGAACGTGTCGGCCGCGACGATCTGCACCCCCGAGTAGCCGCGGGCGTCCAGCGCCGAGCGCAGCCGGGCGAACCAGGCCGCGTGGCGGCCGTTGTCCATCTCATTCCAGCCGCCGAGGTAGCTGATGGTCAGGCCGTGCCGCTTCGCGCAGCCGAGCCAGCTGAGCAGGTAGCCGATGTCATCGCGGGTGAAGATCGAGCCGGTGCCCTCCGTCACCCAGCCGGGCGCGCCCCACTGCAGCCCGTAGAGCTTGAGGGACGGCTGCAGCGCCACGGCCTGCCTGGCGATGGAGAGCTCGTAGCCGGCGTCGCAGTTGACCTGCCCTCTCGCGGGCTCGATGCTCGCCTCGGCGCCGTCGGTGGAGTTCGCGTCGCCGCCGATCTCCAGCTTCAGCAGCTGCAGCGCGGCTCCGTAACCCGGCTTGAACAGGTAGTCGAGGATCTGGGTGCGCTCGGCCGGCGGGTAGTCCATCAGGTAGCGGGCGTTCCCGCCGCCGCCGAGAACCGCTCCGACGCCGTCGTACACCCGGTCGCCGCCGTCGCCGTTGACCGTGATGCGGCTGACCGGCAGCGGGCCGGGCGCGCGCAGGGTCCGCGCGGCCCGGGCCGGGGCCGCCGGGCCCAGCCCGAGGGCCAGCAGCAAGGCAGCCGCCAACGCCACGAAGACGGTCTTCATGATCCTCCGCGCCGCGCGGCGCCGGCCGGGTCCCGGCCTAGAGAACCGGCAGGTAGCGGTCCAGCTCGAACTGGGTGACCTGCCTACGGTACTCGTGCCATTCTGCCCGCTTGTTGCGCAGGAAGAAGTCGAAGACGTGCTCGCCCAGCGTCTCGGCGGCCAGCTCGCTGCGCTCCATGGCGTTGATCGCCTCGTCGAGGCTCTGCGGCAGCGGGTCGATGCCGAGCGCCCGCCGCTCGGCCGGGGTGAGCGCCCACACGTCGTCCTCCGCGCCGGGCGGCAGCTCGTAGTCGTTCTCGATGCCCTTCAGCCCGGCCGCGAGGATCAGCGCGTAGGCCAGGTACGGGTTGCAGGCCGAGTCCAGCGACCGGAACTCGACCCGGGTGGCGTTGGCCTTCTGCGGCTTGTACATCGGCACCCGGACCAGCGCCGAGCGGTTGTTGTGCCCCCAGCAGATGTAGGCCGGCGCCTCGCCGCCCGCTGCCGCGGTCTGCGCGGCCGCTCCCCACAGCCGCTTGTAGGAGTTCACCCACTGGTTGCACACCGCGGTGATCTCGGCGGCGTGCCTGAGCAGCCCCGCGATGAAGCAGCGGCCGAGCTTGGACAGCTGGAACTCCGCCCCGGGCTCGTAGAACGCGTTCCGGTCGCCCTCGAACAGCGACATGTGCGTGTGCATGCCCGAGCCCGGGTGATCGGTGAACGGCTTCGGCATGAACGAGGCGTGCACGTCCTGCTGGATCGCCACCTCCTTGATCACCAGCCGGAACGACATGACATT
Organism: uncultured Actinomycetes bacterium; assembly: GCA_963762615.1. Classification (GTDB taxonomy): domain Bacteria; phylum Actinomycetota; class Actinomycetes; order Streptosporangiales; family Streptosporangiaceae; genus PALSA-505. The sequence continues at coordinate 276,210 of CAVXLG010000013.1, forward strand.
GTCCGCCGTGGTGAGCGCGTCCGCGTAGCGCAGGTCGATCTCCTGCTGGCCGGGCGCGCCCTCGTGGTGGCTGTACTCCACCGAGATGCCGACCGACTCCAGCATCGCGATCGAGGTGCGCCGGAAGTCGTGCGCGATGATGTGCGGGGTGTGGTCGAAGTAGCCGCCCGAGTCGACCGGCTGCGGCTTGACTCCCGGCTCGGGCTTCTCCTTGAGCAGGAAGAACTCGATCTCCGGGTGAGTGTAGAAGGTGAAGCCCAGGTCGGACGCCCGGCCGAGCGCCCGCTTGAGCACCCACCGCGGGTCGGCGTAGGACGGCGACCCGTCCGGCATCAGGATGTCGCAGAACATCCGGCCGGTGCCCAGCGACTCACCCCGCCAGGGCAGCAGCTGGAACGTGGCCGGGTCCGGCTTGGCGATCATGTCCGCCTCGTAGACCCGGGCGAATCCCTCGATGGCCGAGCCGTCGAAGCCGATCCCCTCGGCGAACGCGCCCTCGAGCTCGGCCGGCGCGACCGCCACCGACTTCAGGTAGCCGAGCACGTCGGTGAACCATAGCCGGACGAACCGGATGTCACGCTCGTCGAGCGTCCGGAGCACGAATTCCTCTTGCCTGTCCACGGCCATCACCTTCGACGTCCGATGCGCTGGGCCCTCAGTCTGCCCGGCCGGTGTTTCCGGCAGGTTACGCGCGCCCGGCCGGGCGCGGCGCGGCATACGCTGGAAACCGTGCCCATGCTGCGGATCGCCCTCGCCCAGGTAAACCCCACCGTCGGCGACCTGGAGGGGAACGCGAGAATCGTCGTGGAACAGACCAGGCGCGCCGCCGAGGCCGGCGCGGGCCTGGTCGTCTTCCCGGAAATGATGATCACCGGCTACCCGGTGGAGGATCTTGCCCTGCGCGCCTCGTTCGTGCACGCGTCGATCGGGACGGTCCTGGCCACCGCCGAGCTGCTCGCCATCGAGCGGCTCGGCGGGATCGCCGTGGTGACCGGCTACCTCGACCGGCGGGAAGGCGCGGTGCCGCGGCTGGGCCTGCCGGCCGGCGCACCGCTGGACGCCGCGGCGCTGCTGTATGACGGCAAGGTCCAGGCCACCACGGCCAAGCACCACCTGCCGAACTACGGCGTCTTCGACGAGTACCGCTACTTCGTGCCCGGCGACCGGCTGCCCGTCTTCCGGATGCAGGCCAGCGGCGGTGAGGTGGACGTGGCCATCGCCATCTGCGAGGACCTCTGGCAGGACGGCGGCCCGGTGCAGGTCACCCGCATCGCCGGGCGCGGCCTGCTCGCCGTCCCGAACGCCTCCCCCTACGAGCGCGGCAAGCAGCATGTCAGGAAGGAGCTGTGCGCGCGCCGGGCCCGCGAGGCGGGCGCCGCGCTCGCCTTCGTGAACATGCTCGGCGGCCAGGATGAGCTCGTCTTCGACGGCGGCTCGCTGGTCGTGGACGCGACCGGGCGTACCGTAGCGCGCGGTCCTCAGTTCGAGGATGCGCTGGTCATCGCCGATCTCGAGCTGCCCGCCGCGGACCCGGCGCAGACGGCCGGCGACACGCCGGCCGACGCGGGCGACGGCACCGTGATCACGATTCACCGGCTGGCGCTCAGGGCTGCTGGCGATACCGAACGGCCTCAGGCCAGCCCCGGCCGCGGCACGCCGGCCAGCAGCACGGCGGATGAGCCGCCCGGCCCTCCCGGCGGCCTGGCCGAGGTGTACGCGGCCCTGGTCCTCGGCACCAGGGACTACGTGCGGAAGAACGGCTTCGGCTCGGTGATCCTCGCGCTGTCCGGCGGCATCGACTCGGCGCTGACCGCGACGATCGCGGCCGACGCCATCGGCCCCGACCGGGTGCACGTGGTGCTGATGCCCAGCCGGTACTCCTCCGGTCATTCGGTGACGGACGCGGAGGATCTGGTCAAGCGCCAGGGCCTGCACGCCCGGACAGTGCCGATCCAGGCCATCGTGGACGCCTTCGACTCCGGGCTGGGCGGCATCGACGGGCTTGCCGCGGAGAACCTGCAGGCCCGGATCCGCGGCATGACGCTGATGACGCTGTCCAACCACGAGGGACACCTGGTGCTGACCACGGGGAACAAGAGCGAGATCGCCACCGGGTACTCGACCCTGTACGGCGACTCGGCCGGCGGCTTCGCGCCGATCAAGGACGTGCTCAAGACGCTGGTCTGGGATCTGGCCCGGTGGCGGAACGAGCAGGCCGCGCAGGCCGGCCAGACGCCGCCGATCCCGGAGAACTCGATCACCAAGCCGCCCAGCGCTGAACTGGCCCCCGGCCAGCTGGACAGCGACACGCTGCCCGACTACGCGGAGCTGGACGCGCTGCTCGACGACTACGTGGAGAAGGACATGGGGACGGCGGCCCTGATCGACGCGGGCCACGACCCGCAGCTGGTCCAGCGGGTGATCAGGATGGTGGACGCGGCGGAGTACAAGCGGCGCCAGTACCCGCCCGGCCCCAAGATCACGCAGAAGAACTTCGGCCGCGACCGCCGGCTGCCCATCACGAGCCGCTGGCGCGAGCAGCCGCCCGGCGCCGACATGCTGGCCAGGTCCTGACCGGCGCGGCCGGCCGGGCCGGCGCTATCTGGCTGCCCGCCGGGCGTGGCCGGCCAGTGCTGCGCGCAGCTCGGGCCGGGAATTGATCGCCAGTTTCGAGTAGCTGCTGGTCAGGTGGTTTTCGACGGTTCGCTGGGTGACGAACAGAGCCTGGGCGATCTGCCGGTTCGTCTGTCCTGCGGCGGCCATCTCGGCGACCCGCAGCTCGCTCGGCGTCAGCGCGTCCCGCCCCCGCAGCGCATCGCGGCGGGGCCTGCCGCCGGCCACCACGAGCTCGCGGCGGGCCTGGTCAGCCAGCGCGACGCCGCCGAGGGCGTGCGCGAGGTGCAGGCCCTCGCGCAGCAGCTCGCGAGCCAGGGTGCGGTCGCCGGCCCGGCGGTGCGCCGAGCCGAGGTCGATCAGCGCCCGGGCCAGCTCCAGCGCCGCGGGCGACGGCCGGAGAACGTCTACCGCCTCGGTGAGCAGCTCTACCCCGCGGTCGCCCCCGCTGACCACGCCGGCCGCGCGCAGCGCGATCCCCAGCGCGCGAGCGCCGCCCCAGCGGCGGGCCAGCGCGATCTCCTCGGCGCACAGCCGCCCGGCCGCCTGCGCGTCGCCGAGCGCGGCCAGCGACAGGGCCGCGGCCGAGCGCCAGGCCATCATGGCCGGGTTGCGGACGCCCCAGCGCTCGGCCAGCTCTCCGGCCCTGAGCAGATCCTCGGTGGCCGCGGTGTGCTCGCCGGCCGCCGCCTGCAGGCATCCTCGCGCGTGCCGGACGACCACGTACGGCCAGGTGGGCAGCAGATCGCCGGATAGGCCGCGCGCGGCGAGCACAGCGCGCGCCTCCGCCGGAGCGCCCCGGTCGATCAGCGCGAGGACCAGGAAGGCCGCGGCGATCGAGGAGATCCACACCTCGCCGGTTCCCTCCCCCATCGCCTGCTGCCCGTACGCCGCCGCCTCGCTGACCTCGCCGCAGTAGAGCGCGGTCAGCGACGCCACCACCGCGGCCATCGCGGATGACAGCGGCCAGCCGCGCTCCTGCGCCAGCCGCAGCCAGGCCTGAGCCGCCACCCGGGCCTCGCCGTCCAGATCCGCGAACAGCAGCACGCAGACCGTCTCGGGCAGGACGGTGGAGCTGACCGACATCAGCCGCGGCGTCGCCCCGACCGCCTCCCGGGCATGACCGACCGCGCGGTCGCGGTCGGTTGCCGCCGCGGCGAGCTCGATCGCCAGGCTGGCGTGCAGCTGCGGATCCGAGATCCTCGCCGCGCCCGGCCCGGTCCAGCAGCCGGTCCAGCATCGGCCGGGTGACCGGCCGGGTATCCAGGTCCCAGCGCGCCGTGTTGAGCAGCGCGGCTTGCAGCGACGTGGCCAGCTCCGGGTGCTCGCCATCGAGCTCGGCGATCATCGTGACCAGCACGCGGACGGCGTCGGCGAAGCAGCCGCTGAGAGCCAGCGCCTCGCTGAGGGCCAGCGCGACCGCTCCCCGGCGCGGCTGGCCCGTCATCCCCTGCAGAGCCTCGGTCAGGTGCCTCACCGCGGTGGCCGGCGCCTGCAGGGTCTCCACCCGGCCGAGCTCGGCCAGCACGTCGGCGCGGACCTGCGCCGCCGGCGGCTCGGCCAGCGCGCGCTCGAGGCAGAGCCGGGCGACATCGGGGGCGCCGCGACCGCGCGCGTCCGCGGCGGCCTGCCGCAGCTTGTCCACCACCCAGGGGTCGCCGGCCGGGCCTGCCTCCAGCAGGTGCACGGCCACCTCCTCCTGCGGCGCGCCCTCGGCATCGAGCATGCGGGCGGCGCGATCGTGCCAGCGCTGCCGCAGCGGCGGCGCCAGATCCTGGTAGACGGCGGATCTCACCAGGGGATGGACGAACTGGAGGGCCTGCTCGCCTTCGATCAGCCGTTCGGCCATCAGCGCCGCGATCGCCTCGGCGCCGGTATCCGCGTCAAGGCCGGCCAGCTGGCTGGCGCGCCCGGTCGTAGCCGAGGAGCCGAGCACGGCGACGGCGCGGGCGGCCGCGACCGCCCCGGCGGGCAGCCCGCCGAGCAGGAGCAGTACCCGGCGCGAGACCGCGCTGGGGGTCAGCCTGCGCAGGTGCGGGATCTCCGCGTCTGTTCCGGTCGCGCCCTCGGCGGCCAGGCTGGCCAGCAGGGCGCGCAGCAGCAGCGGGTTGCCGCCGGTCAGCTCGCGGCAGGTCTGCTGGAACCCCGGCGACACGTCCCCGCTCAGCGTGCCGCGGACCAGGTCGGCGCAGGCGGCCAGGCCCAGCGCGGCGGGACGCAGCACGGTCACGCCCGCTTCGGCGCCCAGGCTGGCGATCTGCACCCGCTCCTGGTCGTTCGTCGCCCTCGGCTCGCGAACGGTGAGCATGAGCGCGACCGGCAGTCCGTCCAGCCGCCGCGCCAGGTGGGCGGCAAAGCGCAGCGACGGCTGATCGGCCCAGTGCAGGTCGTCCACCGCCACCAGCAGCGGCGCCCGCTGCGCGATCGCCGCGGTCAGCCAGTACAGGCCGTGCAGGATCGCGAAGGAGTCCTCCTCGCCCCCGGGCGCGCTGTAACCGAGCGCCGGGGCGGCCAGCGCGGCGGCATCGCCCGGCAGCTCCGCGCCGCCGCTGGCCGGCAGCCCGGACTCGAACAGCTGCCGGACCACCCCCCACGCGTACCCGCCTTCGAACTCGGCCGCCCGCGCGGACAGCACCGTCAGGCCGTCCCGGGCGGCCTGCTCGCAGGCGTGCGCGAGCAGCCTGGTCTTGCCGATCCCGGCCGCGCCTTCCACCAGCAGCGCCGAGCCGGAGCCGGAGCCCGCGGACTTGAGCATCGCCTCGATAGCGTCGAGCTCCGCGGCCCTGTCGAGTAGCACTCCCCTATCCGCAGCCCCCGAGGCCATGCGCCGATGGTAGGCGCAAGGCGGCCCTCGCACCATCTCGGAGCCGGCCGCCAATGACTGTGGTAGCTGCCGTGACGCGCCGGGCGCGGGACCTGGCCCACGATGACGCGGGTGAACGATCCGGTGCGATTGGCGCTGACAGTGCAATTCACGGTTGCCGCGGAGCCGGTCGAGGGAGTGGTGCGCCTGGCGCGCAGGCCTGCGCATCCCTTCAGCGGCTGGTCGGAGCTGTTCGCGGTGCTGATGACGCTGACATCCGAAGCGAGCAGGCCCGCAGTCGCGCCGGACCCTGACCCGTCGCCGGCCCAGGAACTGGGCGCCACGGCACAGTCCGATGAGCGGAGGAACCACCCATGCGAACCAAGCTGAATACCAGGGCCGCTGTGGCCGGCATCTCGATCGCGGCTGCCGTCGCGGTGGCGCTGCCCACCGCGATGGCTAGCGCCTCGGCCACGCGTCCCGCCGCGCATGCCACCGCGGCCGGCCTGCCCAAGATCACGGTCGTGATGACCGGCACGAAGATCACCGTCGGCGGGGCGCTGCGGTCCGGCGGCGTGCAGATCGTGTCAACGGTCACCGGCGAGCGCGCGGGCGCGCCGATCTTCGTCCGGCTCGACCCCGGCGTGACCGTTGCCCAGTTCTTCAAGCTGCTGGCCGGCCCGGCGGGGCCGGACCCGAATTACCTCGACGGGTACGCCTCGATCGTGACTGACGCGGCGGCGCCGCAGGGGACCAGCGCCATCCAGGCTAATCTGCAGGCGGGCCAGTACGTCGCCTTCGATTCTGCGCACGGCAACCCGTCGAAGTGGCCGTTCACCACGTTCACCGTCGCGAAGGCCAGCAGCCCGGCCAGCCTGCCGAAGCCTGCCGCGACGCTGGCCGCGATCGAGTTCAACTTCCGCGGCCCGGGCCAGCTGCACCAGGGCGAGCTGGTCCGGTTCGCCAACCACGGGTTCCTGGTCCACATGATCGTCTTCGCCACGGCCAGCAACGCCGCGAATGCCCGCAAGCTCGCCGCGGCGCTGAAGGCCGGCAACAACCGCGTGGCCCGGCACCTCGCGACCGGGGAAGGCACTTTCGCCGGACCGCTGTCTCATGGCTCCTACCAGCAGCTCGTCGTCCGCAACCACCCCGGCTACTACGTGCTGGCCTGCTTCATGCAGACCCAGGACGGGCGCGATCACGTCCTGCTCGGGATGGAGCGCGTCATCCACATCGTGAAGTAGCCGATCGACACCGCCCAGAGCGGCCCGGGGTCCGGCCGGGTCCGGGGGGCCGCTCTGGGCCGGTCCCCGGCGCCGGCCGCCCTGGCCGGGGCCGCACCGCCTCGCTGGATACCGGCGCTGAGGGAGACCGCCATGACCTGCCCATCAAGCCCGCGGACCGTCCCGCTGAGCCCGGCCGGGCGGAGGCCCCCGGCGATGCTGGCCGGCCGCGTCCGCGCCCTGGCGGCCTGGTCTGCGGACCGGGAGTCGGCCGGCCCGCGGCGCCGGCTCCAGATCGCCCTCGGGCTGGCCTGGCTGCTCGACGCGGCCCTGCAGTACCAGCCGTACATGTTCACGAGGGCCTTCGCCACCCAGGTCATTTCGGCCTCGGCCGCGGGCAGCCCGCACTTCGTCGCCAGCCCGGTCGCGCTGGCCAGCGACCTGATGCGCCGTGACATCGTGGCCGCCAATGCTGCTTTCGCCACCGTCCAGCTGGTCCTGGCGGCCGGCCTGCTGTGGCGGCCGGCGGTCAGGGCCGCCCTGGCCGGCACCGTCGCATGGTCGCTGTCGGTCTGGTGGCTGGGCGAGAGCCTCGGCGGGATACTGACCGGCGCGGCCAGCCCGCTGACCGGCGCCCCTGGCGCGGTCATCCTGTACGCAGTGCTGGCCGGCCTGGCCTGGCCCGCTCGAAGCAGTGACCGGCCGCACGCCAGCGTGGCCGACGGCAGCCCGCTCGGGGCCCGCTGGTCCAGGGCGCTGTGGCTAGCCCTGTGGGGCAGTGCGTCCTACCTGGTCCTGCAGGCCCCGGACCGCGCGCCCGGCGCGCTGCGATCCAGCATCGCCGGGCTGGCCGCCGGGGAGCCGCGCTGGGTCGCGGCGATGGACCAGGCCGCGGCGGTCGCCGCCGGGCGGGCGGGCCCGCTCGTCCCGGTCCTGCTAGCCGCCGCGTTCGCGGTAATCGGCGCCGCGATCTTCGTTCCCGCCGCCGTACGGCCGGCCCTGGCGCTGAGCATCGTCATGGCGCTGGCCATCTGGGTGATCGGCGAGAATTTCGGGGGCATCCTCACTGGTCAGGCCACCGACCCGAACACCGGCCCGCTGCTCGTGCTGGTGACCCTCGCCTACTGGCCGCTGGCCGGCTCCGGGCGGGCGGCCCCGGCTCCGGCGGGCCGGCCGGTGATCAGGCCTGCTGCCGCTCAGCCTGCTGGAAGAGCCTCAGCGTCGGCAAGCCGAAGTAGGCGCTGAACGACGCCCACGGATGCAGGCCGCCCTCCTTGAAGCCGCCGATGACGCCGAAGACGGTACCGGTGCCGTTCGCGGGGTTGAAGCCCAGGATCCACGGGCCGCCGCTGGTGCCGTCCTGGTAGTTGAGGCAGAAGAACTTCATCTGATCGCGCTCGTACTTGAAGCTGGCCGACGCGCACTTGATCGGCGCGTTACCCGCGTTGTTGTAGCCGATGACCTCGACGGGGTGGGCGTAGCCCAGGTTGATGCCGAGCCACAGCCCGCCGGTCACGAGCTGGATCGGCTTGTGCGACCCAGGCGGCGGGGCGACGGTGAGGAAGGCGAAGTCAAGGTCCTGGTCGTGCGACTGCTGCCATCCCCTGGCGACCGTGATGGTCTGCACCGGCCACGCCCCGAACGGCTGCTGGCCGCTGTGGTACCTCGGGACGAACTCGATGTTGGTCGCGAATGAACTGCCGTAGACGCAGTGCGCCGCGGTGAGGATCACGTTCAGCGTGAAGCTGTTGACCACGCTTGCCGAGCAGAAGTGCGCCTGCGTCCCGGTGGTGAAGAACAGCGCGCCGACGGTGGGCACCCCGCTGAACAGCTGGGGGTGCGGTATCCCGTGCGGCGGGCCAGCCGTTGCGCCGGGCGCGCCGGCCGGGGTGGCAGCGGCCATCCGGGCTGGCGTCCAGTACCCGCGGGCAGTCCGCTGCGCAGCGGAGCTGACGGTGTACCTGACCCCGCCGCCCGAGTGCGGGCCGGAGGTCGCGGCCCCGGCCGGGGCTGCGACAGCTCCTGCGGCCGTGAAGGCTGCCGCGGCCAGCAGGGCCGCGGTGGCGGCCACCCGGCCGCGCCTGGATCGTGCCTGGATGCTCATTCGCGTTCTCCGTGATCACTCGGCGACAGTCCGCTCCCCGATGCTCCGCGACACGTTACCGTCAGGCATGACCATCCTGAACCTGGACAAGCCCGCCCACGCCGCCGCCGCAGGCCGCCTGCGGGACGAGCCGATCATCTGGCTGACCACCGTCGACCCGTCAGGCCAGCCCCAGTCCACCCCGGTCTGGTTCTGGTGGGAGGGCGGCGAGTTCCTCATCTACGGCGCCGCGAACGGGCCGAAGAACCGCAACATCGAGGCGGACCCGCTGGTCTCCCTCCACCTGGAGGGCAACGGCCGGGGCGGCGCGAACGTCATCTTCGAGGGCCGGGCCCGCATCGACCCGGACGGTCCCCGGGCCGATGCGATGCCCGCCTACCTCGAGAAGTACCGCGAGTTCATCGACTCCAACGGATGGACGCCGCGCAGCTTCGCCGACGACTACCCGCACGCGATCCGGGTGGTCCCCAGCCGCGCCCGGATCTGGTAGCCCGCGGCGCCCGCGCGCCGCGGTGATTCCCGGCCCGGCCGGATCTGGTAGCCCGCGGGCCGCGGTGATTCCCGGCCGCGCCCGGATCTGGTAGCCCGCGGCGCCCGCGCGCGCCGCTCAGGTGTCGGTCATGACCCGCAAGATGACGAGACGGTTCGCGCTCTGAGCCGCGTCCAGCACCGCGACCAGCTCGTCCTCGCGCAGTTCCTCCGCGGACTGCACCAGGATCACCAGCGGCTGGTCGGTGACGGCGGCGTCCGCGATCACGTCCCGGACCTGCTCGCGTTCCCGGGTCAGCGCCTCCGGTGACAGCACCGACAGCACGACCTCGCCGCCCTCCGGGGGCCCGAGGCTGCCGTCCGCCTCCGGCTCGACGTGGTCCAGGACGACCTGGCCGCTGCTGACGCTGGGCGGCGGATCCGCGCGGAAGTTGCGGTCCACCTCACCGTCGTGCCGCAACTGGACGATGAGGCTGACCTGGCTCTTCATAGCGGTCCAGCCTAGGCCATGCGCGGTCAGCGCGGGGTCAGGCCGAGCAGGATCTCGTCCACGACCCGCTCGGCGTAATCCGGCGTGATCCACTCCGCGTCGTGCTTGCTCCGGGCGACCACCGCGCCGGTGAGCATGAACATCGCAACCTCGACGTCGGTGTCCGGCCGCAGCTCCCCGGAGGCGATGCCGCGGCGCAGCACCGACCTCATCAGATCGCGGCGCGGCTCGACCACCGTCTCCTTGTACCGCTGCATCACCTTCGGGTACTTCTCCCCTTCGCCGAGCAGCAGCGTGTACCGCCTCATCCACTTGGGATCCGCCGCGTCCTGGCACATCACCCGGAGCATCGCGACGAGGTCCTCGCGCACCGACTCGCCGGCCGGCTCGGGCAGCGGCGACTTCAGCGAGGTCAGCGCGTCGAGGAGCAGGTCCTCCTTGCCCGGCCAGCGGCGGTAGATGGTGGCCTTGCCGACGCCGGCCCGGGCGGCGACGGCCTCCATGCACACGCCGCCGACCCCGGACTCGGCAAACAGCTCCAGCGCGGCGTCCAGGATGGCGCGCTCGGCGCGCTCGCTGCGCGGGCGCCCGGGCCGGCGAGCGGCAGCCGGCTCGCCGGCCTGGGCGGGCAGGACTTCCGCCTGGCGCATGACGCCTATCCTTCCACGCTGGCAGGCTCGCCGGCCAGCTCGCTGTGCTCGGCTTCGGCCGCCACCGGGCTGGGCGCCGATGACCGCGAACCCGGCATCCACTTGAGCACCACGAGCGCCCCGGCCAGCGCGATCAGCGCCCCGACCACGGTGGTCAGGTGCATGGCGTCGGTGAACGCCGCGTCGGCCGGCCCGAGCAGCTGGCGGCCCGCGGCGCCGATGTGCTGCGCCACGGCCTGGGTGGCCGCGATCGACTGGCCCGCGGTGCCGCGCGCCCCGGCCGGCAGGGCGGACAGGGCCGGGCTGAGCTGGTGCCGGTACGCCTCGGCCAGGATCGAGCCGAGCACGGCCACGCCGAGCGCGACGCCGATCTGGCGGGCGGTATTGGTCAGCGCAGAGCCGGCCCCGGCGCGCTCGCGCGGCAGCACGTCCATCACCGCGGAGGTCGCTGACGGGATGGCCACGCCGATGCCCGCGCCCTGGACGGCGAACAGCACCGCGAGAACCCAGATCGGCGTGGTGGTGCCGAGCAGCGCGTACCCGGCCAGCGCGACGGCCATGACCAGCATGCCCGAGGCGCCGACGGCCTTGGCGCCGAACCGTTGCACCAGCCCGGCGCTGCGCGGCGCGAGCAGCAGCTGGCCGACCGCGAACGGAATGGTCAGCAGGCCGGCGTCGAGCGCGCTGTAGCCGCGGACGTTCTGCAGGTAGAAGGTAGTGAAGAAGTACACGCCGCCCATGCCGAAGAACAGCAGGCTGATCGCGCCGACCGAGGCGGACAGCCGGTGATCGGCGAACAGCCGGACATCCAGTGAAGGATGCGAGATCCGGCTCTCGTACCAGGCGAACGCGCCGAGCACGGCCAGCCCGCCGAAGATCGGGACGAGCACGTCGGCGCGCATCCACGCCCCCGTGTCGCCGCCCTGGACGATGCCGTAGACGACCAGCACGAGACCGACGATGGACAGCAGCACGCCGAGATAGTCGATCTTCCCGGGGTCCGGGTTCCTGGACTCGGGAACGAGGATCGCGACGGCGATCGCGCCGGCCACGGTCACCGGCACGTTGATCAGGAAGACCGAGCCCCACCAGAAGTGCGCCAGCAGCAGGCCGCCGAGAACCGGGCCGGTGGCCACCCCGAGGCCTACCGCGGTGGCCCAGATGCCGATCGCGCGCGGGCGCTCGTTCGGCTCGAACACGTTCGAGATGATGGACAGGGTCTGCGGCATCACCGCGGCGCCGCCGAACCCCATCGCGGCCCTGGCGAAGATGAGCTGGTCAGGCGACCGCGAATAGGCCGACAGCAGCGACCCGATGCCGAACAGCGCCAGGCCGATCATGAGCATCCGCTTGCGGCCGATCCGGTCGCCGATCACGCCGAAGGTGAACAGCAGCCCGGCGAACACCAGGGTGTAGGAGTTGATCGCCCATTCGAGCTGGCTCTGGCTGGCGCCGAGTCCGCCGTGCGGCTCGGCGATGGTCTTCAGGGCGACGTTCAGGACGGTGTTGTCGATGACGATGGCGAGCAGTCCGACGATCAGCACGCTGAGAATCACCCAGCGCCGCTGGTAGATCATCTGCTTGTCCATGGTTCCTTTCAGATCTTGCGGGCCGCTCCCGGATCGGGAAGACCGGGCCCGCCGGCGAGGTTGAACTCCCAAGACGGCGCGGCCGCGTTCGGAACCGCGGCCACTATCGATACGGAACTGCACCGTATCGATAAACATTCCGGGTGTCATCCGAATTTTTGCCCGGCCGCGCGTCTCGCGCCGGCGCGGACGCCGTGCGATGATCGAGTCGTCCGGGGACGCCATCGGGGCGCCTCGAGGCGAGGAGGCTTGTCATGACTTCTGTTTCGCGTGGCACGGCCACGGCGGGCACGGCGCCCGACCCCCTCTACGGCGGCAAGGCCGGCCGCCGGATCACGGTGCGGGACATCGCAGCTGCCAAGGGCCGCGGCGAGAAATGGCCCATGCTCACCGCCTATGACGCGCTGACGGCCCGGGTGTTCGACGAGGCCGGCATACCCGTACTGCTGGTCGGCGACTCCGCGGCGATGGTCATCTACGGGCACGACAGCACCATCCCGGTCACCGTGGATGACCTGCTCCCGCTGACCGCCGCGGTCGTCCGGTCCACCAGCCGCGCCATGATCGTTGCCGACCTGCCGTTCGGCTCCTACCAGACCTCCCCGGAGGCCGCGCTGATCACGGCGACCCGGTTCCTGAAGGAAACCGGGGCGCACGCGGTCAAGCTCGAGGGCGGCGACCGGGTGGTGCGGCAGGTCGAGGAGCTAGTGGCGGCGGGCATACCGGTGATAGGCCACCTGGGCCTGACGCCGCAGTCGGTCAACGCGTTCGGCGGCTACCGGGTGCAGGGCCGCGGCGAGGACGGCGAGCGGCTGCTGCGCGACGCGAAGGCGCTGCAGTCGGCCGGCGCGTTCAGCGTCGTGCTCGAGTGCGTGCCCGCCTCGCTCGCCGCCCGGGTGACCGAGTCGCTGTCGATACCGACCATCGGGATCGGCGCCGGGCCCGGCTGCGACGCCCAGGTGCTGGTCTGGCAGGACATGGCCGGGCTCTCGCCGCGCCTGCCCAAGTTCGTCAAGCGGTACGCAGACCTGGCCGGCACGCTCCGCGCGGCGGCCACCGCCTACGCGCAGGACGTGACATCGGGCGCGTTCCCCTCCGAGGAGTACTCCTACCGCTGAGGCCAGCCGTCCCGGCAGCGGCCCGCCCGGATGCGAGGCGAGGCCCGGTAGGGCACCATGGGCGGGTGGATGCCGATCAGGTGGCCGCGCTGCGCGCGCTGCTCGCGCCCACCGGCTGGCTCGAGCGGACCAGGGCGTTCGCCCGGGTGCTGCGGTCAAGCGCCGGCGCGCGCGGCAGCCTGCTGCTGGTCGGGACGCCCGATGAGGAGCCGTGGCACCTCGCCGCGCACCTGGACGAGGAGAGCAGGTTCGGCGGCATTCCCGAGCTCGCGCCGACGCTGGTCCGGTGGGCCCCCGCCACCGGTGCGCCCGAGCACCTGCGGGTCGGCCTGCAGCGGCTCGAGGCGGCCCGGCGCGGCGAGGCCGTGCTCGTCGTCAGCCCGCAGGCGGCACCGGTGCCGCTGCTCGACCGGGTCAGCGACGCGCGCCGGGCTGGCGCCGTGATCCTCGCCCTTGACCAGGGCGACCGGGAGCTTGAGCAGCTGGCGCACGAGGCGCTGACGGTGCGGGCCGCGCCCGGCCCGGTAACCTTCGACGCGGCGCAGCACCTGGTCAGCGCCGCGGCCGGGGAGCCCCGGGCGGCTGCAGGCCAGCCGCGGCAGCCGGCTGGCCTGCGCGGGCTGCGCAGCAGGCTGGCCAGGCTGCTTGACACGGTGAGCGGGCCGCCGTCGCAGTAGGCTCCCGGCACTGCAGCGGGCCGCGCTGGCCGCTGCGCGGCAGCGGCCGCGGTCAGGAGTCCAGGCTGAGCACCATCGTCGGCCGCTCGATGATGTGATCGGGCCGGAGCGGGCGTACCGCGGTGCCGATCGCGAAGAACTCAGTGGTGTGCGAGCCCCAGGTGTGGCTGTGCTGGCGGAGCTGCACGCCCACGATGCCCTCGGCGTGCAGCGCCTCGGCTTCGGCCTGCATCCGGCTCATCGCGAGCTCCCGGGCGTCATACAGCGCCTGGGTGAACTGCTCGAGTTCCACGTTCTTGCCGATGTTCCCGAGCATCCCGCCCAGCCGCTGGTGCGCGACGTGGTAGACGCACGAGCCCATCACCATGCCGAGCGGCGCGTAGCCGGCCCGGATGAGCGTCCAGAAGTCCTGCCCCGACAGGTCCGAGGTGAACGGCTGGTTCTTGTTGTTGCGCCACTGCGAGACGCCGCCGCCGCCGGCGCCCTCCTCGGCCTGCACCGCGGTGCCGACCGCGATGAACTCGGCGATGTCGCTGCCGAACTCCTTCAGCTCGACGTCCAGCCGCACGCCGACGATGCCGTCCGCCCGCAGCTCGTCGGCCTCGGCTTCCATCCGGCTCATGGCCAGCTCGCGCGCGTGGTACATGGCCTGGGACAGGACGTCGAGCTCCTGGTTCTTGCTCCACCGGCCCAGCTGCAGGCCGACGTGGTAGATCGAGCTGCCGAGGACCAGGCCCAGCGGCCGGAAGCCGGCCTCGCGGACGAGCAGGAACTCGTTGACTGACAGGTCCGAGGTGAAGATGGCGCCGGCCCGCCCGGGCTGCAGCTCCGCCAGACGGCGCATCGCGTCCTGCGGTACGCCCGACGGCGCGTGCTGCGCGTCGGCCGCGGTCAGGTCCGTGTCCTGCTGCTCGGTCATAGCCTCTCCCTGGGCTTCATCTGCTGTCCTGTCAGGCAGAATCCCCGCCGCGTGCTCAGCGCGTTGGCCCCAGCCGGACCCGCGCGGCCTGCCGGCGCTTCGGGTCGAGCGAGAGGATGGGCAGGCTTGGCGCGACGTGCTGCCGCTCCTGGCGGGCGAACCGGGCGATGGCCGTCCCGATGATCGTCACCTCGGCGATGTGGTCGCGGCCGTGCTGCTGAGACGGGCACTCCCGCTCGCGGACGCGCATGTTCATGTCGGCGATCACGACGGCCTCGGCCCCGTGCGCCCGCACGTCCTTCTCCAGCTGAACCCGCGCGTCGTGCCGCGCGTCGTTGACCAGCTCGGTGTAGCCGGTTACCTCGGCGTTGCCGACCCCCCACCGGGTCTGCCCGGTGGTCAGCCAGTCATCGTGCCGGGCGCCGACGCAGATGCCGAGCACGAGACCGGCCGGCACCCAGCCCGTCATGATCAGCTTGGCGAAGTCCTGGCCGGACAGGTCAGAGGTGAACGGCGTCTTCGGCAGCGGCGCGCCGGGCGCCCGGACCGCGGTGCCGATCGCCTTGAACTCCAGGCCGCCGGCCGGGAACGCGCCGATGGTGAGCGGGACGCCCACGACTCCGTGCCCGCCCAGCTCGGCGCATTCAGCCGTCATCCGGCCAATCGCGGTACGGCGCGCCTCGTACATGGTCGCCACCAGCGCGCCGAACGAGCCGTAGCCGCCCTGGCTGGATACCTGGGTGACGCTGCGGTAGGGCGTGGCCCATCCGCCGTAGCCGGCCCAGGCGCCCGGGCAGGAGAACCCGCCGGTGTAGCCGATGTTGTACACGGCCGCGCCGAGCACCTGGCCGACAGGCTCGAACCCGGTGCCCCGGATGGCCGCGAACTCGTCAGCGGACAGCGCGGATCCCCAGGTACCGCTGCCGCGGATTTCCGCCATCCGGGCCTCGGCCGCCGCTGGCAGCCCGGCCCCCGGATGTCCAGGTCCCGCGCCCCGCGCAGGGTCGCCGGACCGGTCCTGGGTCAAAGCACGCCCCTTCCTGCTGCCCACACCCTACCGGGGGGCGTGCGCAGCCTGGTCGCCTCGCTGGTCAGCCGGCGTCGCCGTCGGCCTCGTCCCATTCCTTGTTGCGCCGGTGCACGGTCTCCAGCGCGTGCTCGGCTTCCTCCCGGGTGGCGTAGGGCCCGAGCCGGTCCTTGCCCGGGCAGCCCCCGTTCTCGGGCTCGACCGTCTGGTGCCGGGTGCAGAAGTACCAGCGCTGCTGTGTGTCCATGCCGATTAGAATTCCAGACCATGACGACTGTGCTCCAGCCCGGCCGGCTTTCCCCGCTCCGGCAGGTCCCTCCCGACATCTCCCGGCCTGAGTACGTCGGCAAGAAGCACCCGACACTGGGCGAGCCCGATGTCAAGGACGCTGACACGATCGAGCGGATGCGGGTGGCCGGCACGCTGGCGGCCCGAGCGCTGGCCGAAGTGGGCCGGCACGTCGTCCCTGGCGTGACCACCGATGAGCTGGACAGGATCGGGCACGAATACCTGGTATCCCGCGGCGCCTACCCGAGCACGCTGGGCTACCGGGGTTACCCCAAGTCGCTGTGCACGTCTCTGAACGAGGTCATCTGCCACGGCATCCCGGACGACACGGTGATCGCGGACGGGGACATCGTGAACGTGGACATCACCGCCTACATCGGCGGGGTGCACGGTGACACGAACGCCACGTTCCTGGCCGGCGACGTGGACGAGGAGTCACGGCTGCTCGTGCGGCGCACCCGCGAGGCGATGATGCGGGGGATCAGCGTGGTGGCGCCCGGCAGGCCGCTGAATGCCATCGGCCGGGTGATCGAGTCCTACGCCCGGCGATTCGGTTACGGCGTGGTGCGCGATTTCACCGGGCACGGCATCGGGACGACGTTCCACTCCGGGCTGGTCGTCCCGCACTTCGACGATCCGGAGACCGACGTCGTGATGGAGCCGGGGATGACGTTCACGATCGAGCCGATGCTCACCCTGGGCACCATCAGCTATGACATCTGGCCGGACGGCTGGACCGCCGTGACCAGGGACAGAAGGCGGACTGCTCAGTTCGAGCACACCGTGCTGGTGACCGAGGGCGGCCACGAGATCCTCACCCTCGCGTAACTCCCCCGTGCGGTTCCCCCCCGCCGGGCTTCCCCCGTCCCGGCTCCCCGGCGCCGGGCTTCCCCCGGCGCAGCTGCCGCGGCCTGCTCCGGGCGGCAGCAGGACGCCGGGGTTGAGGATGCCGTGCGGGTCGACCGCCTCTTTCGCGCCCCGCAAGGCCATGCCGAACGGTTCCGGCCGCTGCCGCTCGTACCAGGGCAGGTGGTCACGGCCCACCGCGTGGTGGTGGGTGATCGTGCCGCCGGCCGCCAGCAGCGCGTCGCTGGCCGCCCGCTTTATCGTGTCCCACTGCGCGATCTCCTCGCCCCGGCGCGCCGGGGCCAGGACGGTGTAGTAGGGCGCAGCGCCGTCCGGATAGGCGAAGGCCAGCCTGCACATCACGATGGCGCGCCCGCATGCGCGGCGGGCCGCCTGCTGTGTCGCCTGGAGCACGTTCTCGTGCAGCACGGGGAACGCGTCCCAGGTGACGGCGGTCTCGAACGTCTCGGCGAGCACGCCCATCGCCGGGTACACGTTCCGCAAGTACGGCATCTGCCGGAAGGCCGCCCGCCAGTGTCCCGCGGCCCGGCCGTCATCGCCTGCCTCGCCCTGCGCGTCCGTGCTCCGGATCCCGTCCCACTGCCCGCCGTGCCCAGCCGCCATCCGCAGCGCCGTCTCCAGCCAGCTGGTGACCGGATGGTCAGCGGACTCGAAGCCCAGCACGAGCAGCGCGCGGGATTTGTCCCCGCCGGCGGTGAGCGCCGCCTCGGCCGGGTCGAGCAGCCGGCACGCCGCGGGATACAGTCCCGATCCCGCGATCTCCCGCACGGCGTCAGCGCCGGCGCCGAAGGACGCGAAGCTGACGGCGGCGGAGGCGCGGTGGGCGGGCGCCCGCTGGACGCGCAGCCAGGCCCTGGTGATCACGCCGAGGATGCCCTCGGAACCCAGCAGCATCCGGTCCGGCGACACTCCCGCCCCCGAGCCGGGAAGACGCCGTGATTGCCACGGTCCGCGCGGGGTCACCGCCCGCACGGACTCGACGAAATCATCGATCCGGGTATGCAGGGTGGCGTAATGGCCGCCTGCCCGGGTGGCGATCCACCCGCCGACCGTGGAGAACTCCCAGGACTGGGGGAAGTGCCGCAGCGTGTGCCCGTGGCGGGCGAGCTGGGCGTTGAGCGACGGTCCCGTTGTTCCGGCCTCGACGAGGGCCGCGCCGGAAACGCCGTCGACCTCGAGAACTCGGTCCATGAGGCTCAAGTCGATCGACACCGCGCCCGCGTAGCCGCCGCCGACGTCGGGCTCGACTCCTCCCGTCACGCTGGTCCCGCCGCCGAACGCGATGGCGGCCGCGCCTGCCGTCTCGCACCAGCCCAGCAGGGCGGCGATGTCGTCCTCCCCGCGCGGCCTGGCCACCACGTCCGGCAGGTGATCGAAACGGCCGCGGAACGCCCTGATCAGGTCGCGGTAAGACTGGCCGTATGCGTGCGAGGCCCGGTCGTGCGCGGTCTGCGAGCAGATGCCCGCCACCTCGGCGGGCGGACTGAGCCGCGGAGCGGGCAGGTGCACCCGGTCCAGCGGGACTGGTTCCTCCAGCGCGCCGAGATCACCGAAGCCAAGTACGGCTGCCATCGCCGCGGCCGTGGAGCGCAGCTGCGGACCGGCCGGGGTCTCGTCCTCATACCCCCACGCCCAGTGGCTTCGCCGCCGTCCCTGCTGCTCGATGCCTCTACGTCTATCACGGGCGCCGCCCCCTGCGGCAGGAACGCGGCGCCGGCCCGCGGCTAGCTACAGGGCAGCATCGGCCCGCGGCTAGATATAACGCGGCATCGGCCCGCGGCTAGCCACAGCGCCGCGACGGCCCAGGCTAGCCACAGCGCGGCGCCGACCCGAGGCTGGCCACAGCGCGGCGCCGGCCCGAGGCTGGCTACAGCGCGGCGCGTGCCTCGTCGATCTGGCGCGAGATGGCCCGGGCGCCGCTGGCCTCGGTGATCGTGCCGGCCTCCTCGAGCAGCGCCAGCGCGTCGCCGCGACGGCCCTGCCCGGCGGCGACGTAGGCGAGCCCGACCAGGTTCGCGGCTACGCCGGGCCATAGGCCGATCTCCCGGCGCAACCGGGTCGACTCCTCGAGCCGCTCCCGTGCGGCGTCAAGCTGGCCGGCCGCATGCTGCGCGATACCCAGGTGCCGGAGCGCCTCGGACATGGTCAGCTTGTCACCGGCCTGGGCCGCAAGCTCGAGTGAGCGATCGAGAAAAGGCACGGCGGAGTCATTGTCACGCTGGACGACCTGGTGGAAGCAACCGGTCCAGAACAGCGACTCGGCCTCACCGCGCACGTCGCGCAGGGAGTGGTAAAGCTGCGCCGCGCGCTCGAACAAGGCCAGCTCACGCGGATCCCCGGTGGCCTGGCCGGGGTCCTCGTCGCGCTGTTGCAGGAATCGCGCGTGCATGATCCGGCCGCGGGCCAGGGTCAGGTCGGCTTCGGCCGCGTCCAGGTCCCGGTCGGCTTCTGCCAGCACGCCCGGGTCACCGTCAAAGACGGCACGTTCGTAGCACCGACCGGCCCGCTCGATGCGCCCTTCCGTGTTCACCGTCATGCCTCCGCGCCAGTTCGCCGCCCAGGTGGGAGGCCTGTTCCGGGAAAACCTGCGGGACGCTTACGAGCGCCCCAGCACCGTGTCAGTGTTTGCATCTGCCGCCCGAGATGGCACACTACCCGGTACGCTAATTGCTTTCTGAATTGCGGTTAAGGGGTGGGGGCTGAATGAAGAACCGGCCGCTTATAGCCGAGGCGGTAGGCACGGCATTGCTGGTGTTCTTCGGAGCGGGGACAGCCACCCTCAGCTTCGGGTTCAAGGTCGCCGGGGCCAGCGTCTCCGCGGGGGTCGTGGCCACCGCGCTCGCGTTCGGCCTCGTGCTGCTTGTCCTGGTCTATGGCCTCGGGCCGGTCTCTGGCTGCCACGTGAATCCCGCCGTCACTATAGGTTTCCTGGTCGGGCGGAGAATCACTCTCGCCGACGCAATCGGTTACTGGATCGCCCAGTTCGTCGGGGCCATAGTCGGCGCGGGCGTCCTCTACGGCACCTTTCAGCTGGCCTCCGACTACAAGAAGAGCTTCGGTCTCGGGGCGAACGGCTTCGGGGCATCGTCAATGATCGGCGCGAACGCGGGAGCCGCCTTCATCACGGAGGTCATCCTGACCTTCGTGTTCGTATTCGTCATCCTGACGGTAACCCGCCGGGTGAGTAACGCCGCGGTCGCCGGGCTCGTGATCGGGCTGGCCCTCACCATGGTCCATCTCATCGGGATTCCGATAGACGGCACCTCGGTCAATCCGGCCCGCAGCCTGGGCCCGGCCTTGTTCGTAGGCGGCACAGCGCTGAGCCAGTTGTGGCTGTTCATCATCGCGCCGCTGGTGGGCGGGGCACTGTCGGCGGTCCTCTATCAGTTCCTGTATCCCAAGGGCGAGGAGGAGGCTTCGGTCGCCCCCGCGCGCGAAGAGCAGACCCAGCCCTCGACGGGGCAGCAGTCTTAAGGCTGAGCCGACGTCAGCTCAGCACGACAGCCCAACGCCGGACAGCCCAGCACCGGACAGCCCAACGCCGGATAGCTCAACGCCGGACGGCGCAGCCGATGCAGGTGGTCGTCGCCGGGCGGGCGGCAAGGCGCTCGGCACCGATCGGCCGGCCGCATTCCTCGCAGTTGCCGTAGCGGTTGCTTGCCAGCCTGAGCAGGGCCGCATCGATCTGGGCCAGGTGCTGACGGGCCTGGCTGAGCAGGGCAGCGGCATGCTGTCGTTCGAACGCGATCGTCGCGCCCTCGGGGTCGTGCTCGTCATCGGTGCCGGGCGCACCTGACGACTCGATGATCCCGGCGAGCTCTCGCTGCAGCCCGTTCAGCCGGGCGAGAGTATCCGTGCGCTCGGCGGCCAGCCGCTCGCGCGCGCCTGCATGCTCTGTCACCCTCCCTGGGTATCAGCTCGCGACGGCAGGATGTAATCCGTGACAGCAGAAGTCGCCCTGACCTGGCCGGCCGTCCTGACCGGCGACCTGGCGGAACAGTCGCACGCACTGATCGGCGCCGTCACTGCCCTCGGCGGCGCCATCGGCTGGATGGACCCGCCATCCCGGGCCGAGACGGATGAATGGCTGGTCGGCGCGTTCGCCAGGATCGCCGCGGGCGACGGCGCGATGTGCACCGCGTGGCGGGACGGCCGGCTGGTGGCCATGGGCGGGTGGCTCCGCGATGAGATCGCCTACTTCCGGCACCTCGCGGAGCTGGTCAAGATCATGGTCGATCCTCGCGCCCGGGGCGGGCGGCTCGGGCAGCTTGTCACCCGGGCGCTGATCGCCAGTGCCGCCGAAGCGGGCATCGAGACGCTGCACCTCGGCGTGCGCGGGAACAACCACCTGGCGATCCAGCTCTACGAGGAGGCCGGCTTCGTGGAGTGGGGCCGCCTCCCGGATGTCATCGAGGTCGGCGACGAGCGTTTCGACGACGTGCGGATGTACCGGAAGCTGAGCAGGCCCCCGCACCTGATCCTGCGCGGCAGCCACCCGTCCGGCCCTGGCTCCTCCCGCCGACGGCGGCCGGCCTGAACGGGCATCGGCGGCCGACGCTCGTCGATTCGGAGGAAGTCTCACATGACGCGTCGCGAACGGCAATCCGTCACGAGTACGTGACACGGTCCTCCGCCGGCCGTGCTCGCGCGCGGGCCCGGGATACTCAGAAGGCTCCGGTACCGTCGGGTGCCCAGCCCGGTCGGCACGTCGTAGCCCGTCCTGCCGACGCAGCTAGTCATAGCCGCGGGGCGCGCGCGGCGCGGACCCTGGCGGGCAGCGTCCGGCGCGCGGCGGAGCCGGCCGGTCCCGGCTGCGCCGGGTCTGCGGCAACCCCGCCCAGGTGCTCTCGTCCCTCGGGGTATTGACGACGATGCGCAGCTCGGGGGCCGCGGAGATCTCGAGCTCGGTGCTAGTGAACGTCAGCACCCCTACGTCCGGGTGCCGGAACTGGCGGACCCGCTCGGCCGGGCCCGCGACCTCCTGCCGGGTCCAGAGGGAAGCGAACTCGGAGCTGAGATCTGCCAGCCGGCGGATGTCCTCCTCCCACTCGGGGTAGTCGCCAGCGGCTGCGAGCCGCAAGGCATCACGTCGCCTCGGTCTGCAGCATCTCAGCGGTGTCGGCCGGGACCGCGGCGACGGGTGGTGGGGTTGCCGTCCCGGTCATCGAGATATATCTTGGTCTGTATCGGGACTCGCCCGGTGCGGGCACGGAGGGGTAGATGGCCACGGAACGGAATGTGCGCGTCGGCGACGCCGATCGTGATTCAGTCGCCGCGCAGCTGCGCGAGCATTATGCCCAGGGCAGGCTCACCCTGGACGAGCTCAACGAGCGGCTCGACCGGGCATTCGCGTCCAGGACGCGTACCGACCTCAACGCCGTGACCTCCGATCTGCCCTATGCGCCGCCAACTGGCGCTGCTGCCCTCCGACGGCATACGGCGGGCCAGGTACGGCTCCGCAGGCTCCGGGCGGCCAGGGCTGGACCCGCCACGACTGGGGTGGCCCCTACTGGAACGGCCCTGGGCAGGGCGGTGGCCCGGGCGGCGGGTACGGACACGGACGGCGGCGCTCATCGGCCGGGTTCGCCGGCATCATCCCGATGATGCTGGCGCTGTGGGTGTGCTTCGCGTTGCTGAGCGTCTTCGCGTTCGGCGTCGGCTCCGGCCCCTCGGTGCTGGCCATCTTCCTGGCTGCGGTGGCCGCAATTCGCTGGCTCTTCGCGCGCGCCCGGCGCGGGTCGGTACGCGCGGCTCGCCGCGGCGGGCGCCGGTAGCGCGGCTTAGGTTGGGGGGCCGGTAGCGCGGCTTAAGCTGGAGCCGGCCCGGGGGGCTGGCCCGGTCAGCTGCTGCCAGGCATGCGCAGCGGCACCACCAGGTAGCGAAAGTCCGGTATCCCTGAGTCGCTGCGGGCCGCTGGCTCGGCAGGTGCCTTGGATCCGTTCTCTCCGTTCAGTGCCATGGATCCGTTCTCTCCGTTCAGCACCCCGGTGATGACCGCGGGCCGTACGGCACTGGTGAACTCCAGCCGGATCCGGTCCGGTGGGCCCATGCGGCCGGATGCGGCTGATCCCGCTTCCCCGGCCTCCTCGCCCGGCGTCGCCGCGGCCGGGCAGGCCGAGGAGGGGGTCGCGGCCGCGGTCAGCCCGTCCAGCAGGTAGTGCGGACTGAACGCGATGACCCGCTCATCGCCCGCGAAGACCGCGGGCACCCGCTCGACCGCGCGGGCCTGGCCCTGGCTGCCCGCCTCGATCACCACCTCGCCGTCGCCGAACGCGAGCCGCACCGGGCTGCCGCGCTCGGCGACCAGCGCCACCCGCCGCACCGCCTCGATGAGCGGCGCGGGCGCCAGCTCGGCGCGCGAACCGAACTCGGCGGGGAACCTCGAGGAGTACTTGAGGAACTCCCCGCCGAGCAGCCGCGTCGTCAGCCGACGCCCCGCACCCTCGAATCCGATCATGCCGTCGGCCGTGGGCAGCCCCGAGCCGTCGCCTGCGCCCCGATCGCCGGGATCCCGCAGCGCGATCGCCACCCGGCCGCCCGATCCCATCGTCCGCGCCGCCTCGGCCAGCGCCCGCGCGGGTATCAGCGCGGCGGCGCGCAGATCCGGCCGCACCGGGTCCCAGGACAGCCGCCGGACGGCCAGCCGGTACCGGTCCGTGGCGGCCAGCGTGATCGTCTCACTGTCGATCTCGGCGAACACCCCGGTCAGCATGGGCAGGGTGTCATCCCGGCTGGCCGACGTCGCAACCTGGCTGATGGCCGCGGCCAGGTCCGCACCGTCCACGGTGCCGGCCGGCGGCGGCAGCTCGGGCAGCGACGGGTACTCCTCCACCGCCAGCTTGACCAGCGTGAACTCGGCCGTGCCGCAGGCTCAGCCCGACCGAGTCCGGCTCCGCAGCGAACTCGGCCTGCCCCCCAGCCAGGCTGCGGGTGATCTCGGCCAGCAGTCGGCCCGGCACGAGCGCGGTGCCCGGCTCGGTCACGTCCGCGCTCACCTCGAAGCGCGCGGAGACGTCATAGTCGAAGCAGGACAGCGTCAGTCCCTCGGCCGCCTCCAGGAGCATGCCGGAAAGCACGGGCAGGACCGGCCGCGTAGGGAGCGCGCGGGCTACCCACGCCACCGCCTCTGCGAGCGCGTCCCGCTCGATCCGGAATCTCATAGCACCGCCTCCGGTGATAATCCTGGCACGCAGGTCCGACAATACGTCGGAAAGGCGAGCCGGACCTGGGCGGCAGCGCGGTGGCAGCGGCGTATCGGCGCGGGTATCGGCGCGGTCAGGCCAGGTCGGGCGGCGCGGACGCCAGCGTCGTCTCGATCGCCTTCGCGAGAGCGCGGGCGGACTCCGCGGTCAGCTCTACCGCCACCCGGGCCGACGGGCCGCGGCCAGGGTTGAGGAAGTCGATGTTGAGCGTGTGCTCGGCCGGGGCGTGTATCGGGTGGTCGAAGTAGACGGTGGCCTCGGTCAGGCCGAACCACCCGTCAGCTCCCTTGCCGCTGCCGGCGACCTCGATCTTCTCGGTGAGATACGTGCACATGACCCAGAACCTCCCCTAGCTGGCCAGGTAGCGGCCGAACCAGTCCCAGATCCGCTGCCAGCCGTCGTTCGCCGCCTCCGGCCGGTAGGCGGGCCGGTCCACCGCGAAGAACGCGTGGCCGGCGCCGTCGTAGGTGTGGAACTCGTAGGTCTTGCCCTGCGCCTTGAGCTCGTCGTCCAGCTCGGCGGTCTGTTCCGGCGACGGGTGCTGGTCCTCGGCGCCGAACAGCCCGAGCAGCGGGCAGGACAGGTCCTTGGCCAGGTGGATGATGGGACCCACCTTCAGCGGCATCCCCTCCGGCGGCGTGCCGACGACGAAGGCGCCGTAGCAGTCCACGGCCGCGTCCAGCGGCAGGCTGCAGGCGGCGAGGAAGGCCTGCCGCCCGCCCGAGCAGTAGCCGATCACGCCGGCCTTGCCGTTCGAGGTCGGCATCGACCGCAGGTAACCCGCCGCGCCTCCCACGTCGCCGACCAGGCGCTCGTCGGGAACGCCGCCCTGCGCTCGCGCGGTGGCGGCCGCGTCGTCGGGGCTGGCCCCCGGCGCCTCCCTGGCGTAGAGGTTCGGGCAGAGCGCGGCGTAGCCACTCGCCGCGAACCTCCTGGTGATCTCCTTGGTCGGATCGTCGTAGCCCGGCATGTGATGGATCACCACCACGCTGCCGAACGGGCCGGGACCGAGCGGCCGGGCGAGGTAGCCCTCGATCACGTCCCCGCCGTGGCCGGTGAAGCCGATGGTCTCCGCCATGATCGCGTCGTACATTGGGCGTCCTCTCCGCCAGCGGCCGAAACCGGGCCTGTCGGGCAATAAGGGTTCTGATGATCAGCCTTATCTTGCCAGGCGCCTGAAGGCTGGTATGCCCGCCCCCGGCTGGCCGGGCCGCGCGGGGGGCTGGACGCCGGGAGGCCGGCGAAAGCAGGCCGACGCGAGACTGGCCGGGATGAAACGCCAGCGCGGACAGCGCACTTCCGTGCGGCCAGGAAGCAGCCGGCCGCGGCGGGCAGTAGTGGCAGACTCCTGCCATGACCTACGTTGCCGCGCCCGACCGATATGACCAGATGCCCTACCGCCGCTGCGGGCGAAGCGGGCTCAAGCTGCCGGAGATCTCCCTCGGGCTCTGGCAGAACTTCGGCAATGACCGGCCGTTTGACATCCAGCGCGCCGTCGTGCTGCGCGCGTTCGATCTGGGCGTCACCCACTTCGACCTGGCCAACAACTACGGCGGAAGCACGCTCAATACGTCAGACGACCCGGTGGGAAGACTGACCCACGGGTCGCCGTACGGTTCCGCGGAGATCAATTTCGGCCGCCTGCTGCGCGAGGACCTGCGCCGCTACCGCGATGAGCTCATCATCTCGACCAAGGCCGGTTACGACATGTGGCCCGGCCCGTACGGCGACCACGGCTCGCGCAAGTACCTGCTGGCCAGCCTGGACCAGTCGCTGGGCCGGATGGGCCTGGACTACGTGGACATCTTCTACAGCCACAGGTTCGACCCGGACACCCCGCTCGAGGAGACGATGGGCGCCCTGGATACGGCGGTCCGTTCGGGAAAAGCGCTCTACGCGGGCATCTCCTCTTATTCCGCCGAACGGACCGCGGAGGCGGCCCGGATACTCGCTCGCCTGGGGACGCCGCTGACGATCCATCAGCCCTCCTACTCGATGCTCAACCGCTGGATCGAGGGCGGATTGCTCGACCTGCTCGGCCGTGACGGAATCGGGTGCATCGCGTTCTCGCCGCTGGCGCAGGGCGTGCTCACTGGCAAGTACGTCAGCGGAATTCCGGACGGGTCGAGGGCGAGCAGAGGCTCCTCCTCGCTAGCGGGTGACCAGCTCACCGAGCAGACGCTCGGCCACGTGCGCGCCCTCGCCGACATCGCCCGGAGCCGAGGCCAGTCGCTGGCCCAGCTCGCGCTGTCCTGGGCGCTGCGCGACGAGCGCGTCACGTCGGTGCTGATCGGCGCCAGCAGCGTTGCCCAGCTCGAGGAGAACCTCGCCGCCGCGGGACGCAGCACATTCAGTGACGAGGAACTGGCTGCCATCGACCGTGACGCGGTAGATGCCGGGATCAACATCTGGGCAGACTCGAGCGCGCACTAGGCCTCGGGCATCGTCCCCACTTCGGTCGGGCAGGAGGCGGGCCTCGTTATATGCCTTGCATAGAATATGCCATACTGGTTATATTCTCGATATGGCAACCTCGTTCCAGGTGCTGGCCGACCCCACCCGGCGCCGCATCCTCGACCTCCTGCTCGAACGGCCGAGACCGGTCGGCGAGCTGGTCGAGCAACTCGGCCTCACCCAGCCCGGCACGTCCAAGCACCTTCGCGTCCTGCGCGAGGCCGGGCTGGTAGCAGCCCGGCAGGACGCGCAGCGCCGGTGGTACGAGCTGCGCCCTGGGCCGCTGACCGAAATCGACGCGTGGCTGCAGCCCTACCGCAGGCTGTGGACAGCCAGCCTGGACGCCCTGGAGCGCCACCTCGACGCCATGCCAGACGACACAGAAGGGACATCATCGTGACCGCGACCCTGCAGACCGTGAACGGCCGGCCCGTCCTGCGCTTCGAGCGGCGGCTCGGGCACTCCCCGGCCAAGGTCTGGAAGGCCATCACCGATCCGGCCGAGCTCGCTCACTGGTTCCCGCAGGACGTTGAGGGTAGCTTCGCGCCGGGCGCCAAGCTCCGTTTCGTCTTCCGCGGCGAGCTCCCAGTCCTCGACGGAAAGACGATCGAGGACTTCAGGGGCGAGGTGCTCGAGATCGACCCGCCCCGACTGATCGCCTACAGCTGGGGTGAGGACATCCTGCGCTGGACGCTGACGCCGGACGGCGACGGCTGCCTGCTCGTGTTCACCGACACCGTGGCCGACCGCGGCAAGGCAGCCCGGGACGGGGCCGGCTGGCAGGTCTGCCTCGACGCCCTCGAGGCGCGCCTCGGCGGCACCGCTCCCCGGGCCGGCAATCGGTGGCAGGAGCTCTACGAGGGTTACCGGCAGGACTTCGGCCCGGAGGCGGCGACGGCGCCGCTGCCTGAATAGCCGGACGGCTGGACGCCCTCGGCCGGTCCCCCGGCTCTCCCAGGCGCCCGGTCCCCGGCCCAGCCGACACCCGGCCCCCGACCCAGCCGACGCCCGGCCCCCGACCCAGCGGCGCCGGTCCGCCCACCGGCCCGGTACCCCTACCCAGCCGGCACCCGGTACCCCCCGACCCACCGGCACCGTCCCGGCCCAGCCGCGCCGGTACCCCCGATCCACCGGACCCGGTACCCCTACCCAGCCGGACCGGTACCCCCGACCCGGCCGGCGCCCGGTCCGCGACCCTCCCCCGCGACCAGTCCCCCGGGCGCCGCTCCTCGCCGACGTCCGGAGATTGTCAGTACCGAGCCAGATAATTCATTTGCCTGGTCTGCTCGCGCTGACATATGGTTGAGTAGCTCAATCGTTGACTGGCTCAGAGGTACTGGGAGGAGGTGCGCTCCATGTGCGGACACCCAGATCACAGCGACCTGGATACCGACATCGGTGACGCCTTCGGCGAGTTCTTCGGCCAGGTCATGGAGAACTTCGAGGCGGTGGCACGGCAGTTCTCGCTGCCAGCGTTCGCGGTCAAGGCGGTGCACGCGCTCGGCTCGCCGATGACGATGAAGGAACTCGGGCAGCGATTCCACTGCGATCCGTCGTTCGTCACCGCCATAGCGGACCTGCTTGACACCCACGGGCTCGGCCAGCGGGAGCCGGATTCCCGGGACCGCCGCATCAAGCACATCAGGCTGACCCCGAAGGGACTCGAGTTCCGCCAGCGCGCCGAGCAAGAGATCTTCACCCGGATGCCGTGGACGTACGGGCTGGACGTCAGCGAGCGCCAGTGCCTGCTCGCCCTGCTGCGCAAGATGATCAAAGCGGAGAGTGCGCGGCGCTCCGGGGCCACCGCTCACGGCAGCGAGCCGGACAGCGCGACCGTCCGAGCCGACCAGGCCGGAATTGAGGCCGGCTCACCTGACGCCGCCCACGACACCCCGCCGGCGACGACCGGGGGACACCGCGCGGGGGAGGTGACGCGAGAAACCACTCCGGCCGCATCCAGCGGCCGTTAACCAGGACCGTGCCCGGGAAGCGGCACCGGTCGTCTCCGCGAAGCCGTTCGGCTATCGCATCCGCAATCTGAATTTCACGCCGACGTGCCTGGCAGAACACCCCGCCAGGGCGCTAGTTCACTACGTCCTCCAGCAAGGAGATCAGCATGTCATCCGCACAGTCCGCGACAGGGCGGCAAGCCCCGCCCAGGGCAGTCGCGGCCGAGCCCGGCCGCCGCCTGGGCCTGGCACTTGTTGTCATCGCCACCGCGCAGCTGATGGTGGTGCTCGATGCGACGATCGTCAACGTCGCACTGCCGCACATTCAGGGTGCGCTCGGCTTCTCCGGCTCCGGCCTGGAGTGGGTCGTCAACGCCTACGCCCTGACCTTCGGCGGGCTGCTGCTGCTCGGCGGCCGGGCCGGAGACATCCTCGGCCGGCGGCGGGTATTCATCGCCGGCATCATCCTGTTCGCGGCGGCGTCGCTGTTCGGCGGGTTCGCCACGAGCCAGGCCTGGCTGCTGGCCGCCCGCGCGATCCAGGGTGTCGGCGGCGCCATCGTCGCCCCGGCAGCGCTGTCCCTGGTGACCACCACGTTCCCGGAGGGCCCGCCGCGTAACCGGGCCATGGGCGTGTACGCGGCCATGAGCATCGGCGGCGCCGCCGTCGGGCTGATCGTGGGCGGCGTGCTCACCACGTACCTGTCCTGGCGCTGGGTGTTCTTCGTCAACGTGCCCATCGGCCTGGCGGTCGCGCTGGCTGCGCCGCGGGTGCTGGGGACGTCAGAACGTCACCGCGGCCGGTTCGATCTGCCCGGCGCGATCACCGGCACCCTCGGGCTCGTCGCCCTGGTCTACGGACTTTCCAACGCGGCCCCGAGCCCGGGCCAGGCCACATCGCACTGGGGGGACCCGAAGGTCTACGGTTCGCTGGCGGCGGCCGCCGTGCTGCTGGTGATCTTCGCGATCATCGAGGCACGCAGCAGGCACGCGCTGATGCCGCTGCGGATCTTCCGCAACCGGGACCGGTCGGCCGCCAACCTGATCATGCTGTGCGTCGGTACCTCGATGTTCGGGATGTTCTTCTTCCTGACTCTCTTCCAGCAGGATGTCTGGGGTTACAGCGCGCTGAAGACCGGCGTGGCCTACCTGCCCATGGTGGCCATGATCATGGTGATGTCGGGGGTCAGTGCCCAGCTGGTCACCCGGATCGGCGCCCGGCCGGTGCTGCTGGCGGGGTCGGCGACCACCGCGGGCGGCATGTTCTGGCTGTCCCGGATCACCGAGCACAGCACGTACGCCGGCGGGCTGCTCGGGCCGATCCTGGTCACCGCGGCCGGCCTGGGCATGCTGTTCATGCCGTTGACCCTGGTCGCTCTGTCCAGAGTCGCAGACCGGGACGCGGGCGTGGCAGCGAGCCTGCCCAACGTCGGCCAGCAGGTCGGCGGTGCGATCGGGCTCGCCCTGCTCGGCACCGTGGCCTGGACTGCGGTCGCCAACAGCGTCAAGAGCCAGGTCACTGCGGCCAGCGCCGCTGCGGCGAAGGCCGGTCACGTGGTGCATGCGCAGGCCGGCGCTTCCGTGCCTACCGCTATTTACCACCACGCGCTGGCTGTCGGCTTCTCCCGAGGGTTCCTGGTCTCGGCCGGCATCGCGCTGCTTGGCCTGATCGTGACGATCGCGATGATCCGGGTGACGCGTGCGGATCTGGCGGGCGTTCAGAACCCGATGATGGTCGAGTCGGGTGCGGGCGCGGTGGCTGAGGCTGGAGCCGAGCTGCTGGCGGCCGATGCCGGTCCGGCCGTCACCGAAGCCGGTGAGCTGGCGACCTGATAAGCCGGTCGTTATCGCGATCGTGGCGTATGTGCGGCGCTCTGCTGCCATGCGCCACGATCGCGCGTGAGGGTCTAACCAGCCTGCAGTGCCTCCTGGCGGGTCGGCGGGTCGGACCCCCGCCGCTCGCAGGCAAGGGCGGCGACCAGGACCGCCCAGTCGACAACTTCCGAGACGTCCCGGACAGAGATACCCCAGAGCGCCGTACCAGCGTCTGGGCTGGCGTCATCGGGTTCCCCGGCCGCGCCGGGACCGTCGGGGGTGGCGAGCCTGCCACTGACGACGCCGAGCAGGCTGCGCCGCCACAGCGCGTCAAGCAGGCCGGCGCAGAACGCATCTCCGGCGCCCACGGTGTCGGCGATCTGGACGGTCCGTGCGGGCCGCCGGACCTCGGTTCCGTCCGGAGCCAGGGCATAAGCTCCCCGCGCGCCCAGCGTGATCACGACGAAGGCCGGCCCGAGCTGCTGCCAGGCTCGCGCCACGGCCTCGCAGCCGGCGCCGGGATATAGCCAGGCCGCATCCTCCTCGCTCGCCTTCACTATGTGCGCCAGCCGGATCTGGCGTTCGACCCGGGCCACCTCGTCAGCGCGCCGGGCGGCGAGACGGGGCCGGATGTTCGGGTCGATGCTGATCGTCACCTTGCCCCGGGCGCGTTCGGCGGCGAGCAGATCCTCCACTGCCCGCGCTCCCGGGGACAGCGCCAGGGCCAGCGATCCGG
Organism: uncultured Actinomycetes bacterium; assembly: GCA_963762615.1. GTDB lineage: Bacteria > Actinomycetota > Actinomycetes > Streptosporangiales > Streptosporangiaceae > PALSA-505. The sequence goes on from CAVXLG010000013.1 coordinate 307,225, forward strand.
CGTGCAGCGCGCTGACGTCCGGCGGGAGGACGTCCGGCAGCTCGCCGCGGCGCCACTGCCAGTCCGCGGTGCCCTGGACGTAGAAGGAGTAGGCGGCCTGGCCCGCCGCGTCGAGGCTGGCCAGCGCAAGCGTGGTCGGCTCGGCAGCCCGGACCACATCGCGCAGTGAGACGCCGTTCCCGGCCAGATGCGACATCAGCTGGTCGCCGAGGGTGTCGGTGCTGACCCTGGCGAGCATCGAGCAGGGCACGCCCAGCCTGGCCAGTCCCACCGCCACGTTCGCCGGGCCGCCTCCCGGGTGCGCGCGATACCGCCCGCCGCCCTCGTCCACCAGGTCGATGAGAGCCTCGCCGGCCACCGTGATCACGGGTCCTCCCAGTGTCGAGACGCCAGGCCTGTTACCTGCGGCCGGGCCTGGTCAGCCCGACGCGGCCGCGAGCGTGAATGCCTCGGCTCCCGCGCGCCAGGTCCGGTCAAGGTCTGATCCGTCCGGGTAACGGCGATCGAGTTCCAGGGTGACCATCCCGTGCGCGAATGACCACATCGCCTGGGCCAGGAAGGGATCACCGGCAACCAGCAGCCACGGCTCGCCGGCCCAGTCCTCCAGCCCGGGGGTCAGCTCGTCGCGCGGCAACTGCCCGGAGGTGGCCAGCCGGTACAGGTTGGGCCGGGCTAGCGACTCGGTTCGGTAGGCTGCGAGCAGCCTGGTCACCGCATTGGCTCCCGGCAGTGCCCCCGGCCGGCCGGCCGCCTGGTGCAGGGCCTCGCCGATCTCCACCAGGCCAGCCTCGATGAGCGCCACCTCGACCGCGTGCTTGCCGGGCAGGTGCTTGTAGATGGACGGGGCGCGGATGCCGAGAGCCTGGCCGAGGCGGCGCATGGTCAGCGCGTCCCGGCCCTCCCTCTCGAGCAGTACCCGGGCGGCCGCGATGATCTCCGAGGCGCGCCGCGGATGCTGGCGCGGCTCAGGTCGGGCGAGGGTCACGGGAGTTGCCGCGCGGCGGTCAGGAGACCGCTTCGATCCTGAACACCGGGTGCTTGTGCGCGATCGCCCGGATCTGGTCGTCGGTGGAGTCCGGCCCGACGCCGTCGAAGAAGACGCCCACTTCCGCCTTCCAGCGCCGCAGGTAGCCGCGCAGGACGGTGACCTTGTCCTCGTCGAGAACCTCGTGGCCGCGGTAGTGCTGGCGCTTGCTGCCGAGCAGCAGATCGAGCTTGCCGTCGTCAGCCCGGACGTTACGCACCCACTCGCTCTCCCCGCGCGGTGACACGAGATACTGGCCGCCGTCCAGCGAAAGCAGGTTGACGGGCGTCCTGCGGGCCAGCCCTGACTTACGGCCGCGAACCTCGAGAACGCGGCTGCCCAAGACACTGAATCCCGCGCGGGTGAGGCCGGCGACCATCTTGTTGAAGACGTTCCGGGTGAACCACCCTGGCTTGCGATAGTGCGGGTCCGGCATCGCGCTTCCCCTCTCTTCTCTCCGGGTTGGCTAACACCGTTAGCCAGTCATCCCCGATTATGGCTAACGGTGTTAGCTTCGTCAAGCCCCGCCTCCTTCAGCAGGTCGTCGGTCTTGACATACAGTGCGGTCGCGAGGGTGTCCACGTCATTCGTCACACAATGATCAGGGACGCCCTCACCGCTTTCGCTGACCACCTGGGCGCAGGGCCGCTGCGATTATGCTCGCCTTGTGAAGATCACGGTCCTCGGCGGGTGCGGTGCGTGGCCCGCGGCGGGCCCCGTGCCGGCCGATCGGACCGTGCTGCGGCCGGGAGGTCGCTGGCGGCCGGAACCGGTGGCCGGGGGTGCCATTGCGGGGGGGCGTTTACCGCCGTGCCGTTCGGTTCGGTGCGGTGCGTCCCGTGCGGGATGGCCCAGGACCGCAGTCGACGTCGGGAATGATCTCAATGCCTGAGAGCCGACCGCTCTCGGCAATATGACTTTCCAGATATGCCGGAAACGTCTTCCATGCCGTGCCCTGCACGTCCTCGACCGCGTCGGCGGCACTGGGAACTCACGAGCGAAACGAACGCGAATTCAAGCTGCGGCTATTCGATCAGCGCGCCGGCCAGGCCCGCCGCCACGCCGCCCGGCTTCCGGCGGGCCAACGCCGCCGGGATAGCGGAAAGCGCCACCAGATCCCTGTGTACGGTTCGCGGGACGCGGATCCCACAATTGGCACCGACAGACATTCACTACGCCGTGCTCGCGCTCCTGCGGTCCGACCCCCGCTCCCGGATCTCAATCAGCAACTCGTCAGGAGGAACGAAGAACGGGTTCTGCTGAAGCAGCCCGCCGATGATCACGAGTGGATGCGTCCGCAAGGCGTCCATCGCCACGCTCGCGCCAAATTTCGTCAGATCATACGTGCAGATCACTGAGCCCTCGTACTTGGGAATCACATAGTTGACCCGGGTCTCGTACTCGACCAGGTCGCCGACCCCTGGCAAGTCGAGCAGCGCCCATTCCATGTGACCCAGGAAACGTGTCTGCTGGTAGCCCGCCGCCGGCCCGGATTGGAGCACTTGTTCGAATGATGCCAGCCACGTGTCCAGCTCGAAGCGTCCTCCGCGGAGCGTGCTGTCTTGCCACGGCCGGACCTCCAACTGGCCGGAGGCCATCATCTCCTGGACATTGATGCCTGCTTCGGTGAGCCACCTGAGATGATCGTCCCGCAGCTCGGGGTCAACGTAGTGGTAAGCCTTGTCGCCTTGATCGAAACCATCCCTGATGAACGAGCGAAGCACGCGGTGCTGCTCGTCGATGCTGTTGAAGAAAGCGCAGATATGACCTTGCTGGCCGAAGGTATTCCCGGTGATGTTCGGCGGGGGGCCGACGGTATCCAAGTTCTCACCTTCACGCAGATAGCCGTTTTCTGGCCCGGCGGACCGGTTCGGCGCGTGCCGGATATGATCCCGCAGGTCGTTCAGGCCCAACCGGGCTTCGACGAACGCAATCCACCCTACGCGCGCCCCTCCCCCGCTGTCGACGGGTGGCCGTTCCTGCTAACCCGGTAGCCGGTTTGGCCGCTCGCCGCAGCCAGCAGGCAGGCCTGGCCGTAAAGCCAGCAGGCGGGCCTGGCCGCGAAGCTGGGCACATGCGGCGCGAACCCAGGTAAGTCGTCGGCATATGGAGCGGCGCGTCTGATGCCGGCGTCGTCCGGGATCCGGGTCGGGGCCGCCGGCGGCTATCTTGAGGCCGCGGCGGGGACCTTCTGCGCCGCTTCCTCCGCGGCTGCGACCAGCGTCGCGGTTCTCGCGGCGCTGGCCTTCCCCCGCTGGCCCGTGGTGATGAGGGCAAGGACGATCACCGTGAATCCGCAGGTGGCGATGATCCACCAGCCGGGACGGGTCGCGGCTGCGAACCCCGATTGCAGCGGGCCGTGCAGGTTCGCGGTCAGCACCGACCCCATGACCGCCACGCCGAGCACCTGGCCGACCTGGCGGCTGGCCGACGCGATCCCTGCCGCGACCCCGGCTTGCTCCCGGGGCATTCCGGACACCGCGGAGTTCGTGATCGGCGCGTTCACCATGCCGATGCCGATGCCGAACACTAGATAGCTCAGGACGAGGTAGCCCGCCGATGTCGCCACGGTCAGGGCGGTCAGCAGGACGCCGGCGCAGATCACCCCGGCACCGGCGATGAGCAGCGGCATCCGGGTCCCGCGCCGGGCGACCATCCGGCCAGCCAGCGGGGCAGACACCGCCATCGCCGCCGCCATCGGGAGCAGGAACAGCCCGGCGACAAGCGGCCGGTAACCCCGGACCTCCTGCAGGTACAAAGTGTTGAGGAACAAGAACCCGCCGAGCGCGCCCATCGCGCTCACCGCGGTCAAGGTCGCGCCGGAAAACGGCAGGCTGCGGAAGAACCTGAGGTTGACGAGCGGCTCTGGGCGGCGGGGCTCGTAAGCCAGGAAGACGGCCAGCGCGATCACCGCGACAGCGAGGAAGGAAAGGATCCTCGCCGATCCCCAGCCGTAGGCCGGGCCCTCGATGACCGCATAGGTCAGCGAGCCCAGCAGGACGATCACCAGCAACTGCCCGAACGGATCCAGGCGCCTGGGTCGCGGCGCCTTCGACTCCGGCACGAACAAGGTGGTCAGCGCGAGCGCGGCGATCCCCACCGGAATGTTCACCCAGAACACCCCTCGCCAGCCCACCACATCCACCAGCAGGCCGCCGAGGACAGGGCCCATCGCCATGCTGAGCCCGAACACGCCACCCCACACGCCGATCGCCCGGGCCCGCTCGGCGGACTCGGTGAAGGTGTTGGTGATGATAGACATTGCCACCGGGTTGAGCATCGATCCGCCAACCGCCTGCAGCATCCGGAACGCGATCAGCCAGCCCAGTCCGGGAGCGAGGCTGCACAGCAGCGAGCCGAGCGTGAACACCGCCAGCCCGGCCTGGAAGGTGCGCCGCCGTCCCACCCGGTCCGCGGTCGATCCGGATAGCATCAGCAGGCTCGCGAGCACCAGCGAGTAGGCGTCGATCGTCCACTGCAGGCCGGAGACCGGCGCGCGCAGCTCCCGGCCGATGGACGGCAGCGCCACGTTCACGATCGTCGCGTCCAGGCCGACGATGAAAAGGCTCAGGCAGCAGATGGCCAGCACCAGGTACCGGCGCTGCTGGCTCAGCCCAGGCACGGCGATCACCTCCGATGTAGTGCTACAAGCCCACTAGTTGCTATTCGACAACTAACGATCAGCGCGACTTATGCCTCGTCAGGCGGGCCGCAGCACTCCTGGCTTGGAGCCTGCCGAACGACACGCCGGGCTGCCTGTCGGGTACGGTCGCCGATCGGCCTAGCCGCGTCTGCCCGGCAGGCGGCCAGTATGACTACCCGCCACCACGAACCCGCCGAACCGGGCGGTCCGGCGACACGTTCACAGGATGTCCAGCAAGCTATCTGCCACCTGCGCCGGTTCCCGCCGGGGCCAGGTTCCAGCTAGCCGGTAGTGGGGTTGGCCGCCTGCCGGGCAGACCGGGCTACGGCGATGCCCGATCGTGAGGTAACAAGCCGGCGGCGTAAGGCTTGACAGCCTCGGAAGGAATGAATTGTGGAACCGACCATTACTGCCCACGAGGGCATCGGTCACGATGACCTGCTCGTCCATGACTGGCGCGTATCACAGCTCAAGCGGCTCGGCATCCCCGGGCCGCTTGCCGAGGTTTACGCTGACCACGTCAACTGGCATCAGATCGCCCAACTGGTCCGGCGCGGTTGCCCCGCACGGCTCGCCATCCGCATCGCTTACTGACGTCTGAGTCCCGGTGGACCTCGTGGCCTGGATGCGCAGCGTCGTGTGCCGCCGGGCGAGCCGGTCAGGCCTTCGGAGAAGGCCATGCTCACGCGAGGCGTTGGCGTGATCGGCTCGACGTCCTGTCGCCGCGGGGCGCGAGGTACCCGTCCTGATGGCCGAGGGCGCGTCCGACGCGGGCATCGCCCGCCGGATCTGCGTCACCGGGAGCACGGCCGGCAAGCACGTCCGCAGCATCTTGACCAAACTCGATCCGCCCGAGTGCGACGCCGGGCACTAGCGGGTACGGACGGTCCTCAGGTTCCTCGACGCCCGCTAGCCTGACCTGCGAAATTCCTGCTAGCCGCAATGCGGCGGCTGGTTACCGCTGGCATCCTGAGGGAATGCCGCTGCGGTGCCTGCTAGTAGACGACAACGAGGCCTTCCTCGAAACGGCCTGCGCTCTCCTCGAGCGCGAGGGCGTCACGGTCGCGGGCGTGGCCTCGAGCATCGCGGAGGCGCTCCGGCAAGCCCAAGCGCTGGGGCCGGAACTCATCCTCGTCAACATCGGGCTCGGCGACGAGAGCGGCTTTGACCTGGCCCAGCTCCTGGCCCGAGACGATCTGAGCGCCGAAGTGATCTTGATTTCCACTGGGGCCGAAGCGGACTATGTGGAGATGATCGCCGAGAGCCCGGCCGCCGGATTCCTGGCCAAGTCCGAGCTATCGGTGCGCGGCATCAGCCGGATCCTCGGCCATACCGCGTAAAGCCGTCCACGTGGCACCCGGGTCTCCGTCCGGCTCTATTCCGCTCGGCACCGCAGGTGCCTCCTTGCCTCAGATCGAACAAGCTAACCAGACATGCCGGACGCGCCCGGTACGCCGACCGTGTCTGCGGTGGGCGCTGGACCACGGCGTCACGTACTCGACGGCGGTATGACCCGGCGCGATGGTGAGCGCCGGCTGAGCGAACGAAACGGCCGACGCCGCGACCGGATGCTCACGCGCCAGCAGTGACAGGCGGACGATGCCGGTAGTCTGCCAATCTGAATGTTTGCGCGAGGTCAGGGGCTCGACAGAGCCACCAGCCCGAGCCGCTCTGCGAGGCGGTCAACGCGAGAGGAACGGCACCCATGCCCAACGAGCGAGTAGGCGACCCTGGCAACCGGGCAAGCGCGACCGCTGACCCCGCCGAGGCCGCAGGTCCCGGCTCAGTTGATGGCCGCCACCTTCTGCTGGTCGGCGCGGGGCCAGGCCTTGGAATGGCCGTGGCACGTCGCTTCGCCGTGGGCGGCTACCGGGTAACCCTGGTGGCGCGTAGCACGGACGGCCTCCGCGACCTCGCGAGCACCTTGGCCGATACCGGCGCCAAGATCAGCACCATCGCGGCCGATGCCAGCGATCCCGATGGCCTGGGCGCCCGGATGAAGGAGCTCTATCTCGGAAACGGCGCACCGGGCGTCATCGTCTATAACGCAGTCATGGGAGCTCCAGACCGGCTGCTGAGCTCAACCGTCGCCCACCTGCAGACGGCGTATGCAGTAGATGTCATCAGCGCCATCGTCGTCGCGCAAGTGGCCGCCCCGGCCATGCGGGCCGCCGGCTTCGGGACCATCCTCGTCACCGGGGGCGGGTTCGCCGACCACCCGATCCCGGCCATTGCGACCGTTTCCCTCGGCAAGGCGGCTCTCCGGTCGGCCGCGACAATGCTCGGCGCTGACCTGGAACCGGACGGCATCCGGGTGGCCACACTGACGATCGCAGGGACGATAGTTGCAGGTACTTCCTTTGACCCGGAGCGCATCGCCGAACGCTACTGGGAGGTTGTCCACGTGGATGGTCCCTGGCAGGCAGAATTCCGGTTCACCGGCGAGTAGGCGACGTCTTACGGATGCGGCCGGGGAAGGCTGATCGTGGCATCCGCACGTCTTGTCACAGGATGCCTTCGAGAGCCCTCCCTCCTGCCGCCCGACGCCAAGCGCGGGCCTGCTCCCGTGCCTGAGACAATCTGGTCATGCGCGTTGATGGCCGGGTTTCGGCTGGCAAGGCAATGAGGAGACGATGATGAGGAACCGGTGCGCTGGCATCCTGGCCGCTGGCGGTGCCGCGGTCCTGGCGGCCGCCCTGGGCGTCCCGACGGCGGTGGCCGCGGCCACCGCGAAGACCTGGACCGTGCAGCCTGGCGGGGCCATCACGGCGTCGTCAGGCCAGTTCACCGCCGCCGATACCACGACCGGCACCGTCCTGCAGTGCCGGTCCTCGTCGGCCAGCGGCACGCTCAAAAGCGGCACCGGGCTACCCGGCGCCGATGCCGGCTCGCTGTCCGCCGTCGGCGTCACTAGCTGCGGCGGCCCGGGCTCCGACTTCCGTGTGCAGGCCGGTGGCCTGCCCTGGCATGTGAACCTCTCCTCCTACAACGCGGCGACGGGCGTGGCGCGGGGGACGATCGGCCATATCCGGATCACGGGGTCGGGTGAAGGCTGCACCTTCGTGATCGACGGCACGAGCGGCACCGCCGGCGACGGCCGGGTGGTGTTCAGGTACACCGACGGCACCGGCCGGCTCAAGCTGCTGACCACCGGCGGCAACCTGCACTGGTACGACGTCAGCTCCGGCTGCCTCGGCCTAGTCAACAGCGGCGACCCGGCCACGTTCAGCGTCACCTACACCATGACCCCGGAACAGGCCATCACCAGCCCGTGACCCTGAGCCAGGGTTCGCCCGGCTGGCAGCCCTGCGCTGCTTGACCCGCTTCCGCGCGGGGACCAGGCTGGGAATGCTTGCGGGGGGCCGGGTTCGCTCGCAAGGGAGACGGCGATGAGTAACTGGTATGCCCGCGTCCTGGCCGCTGGCTGCGCCGCGGTCCTCGCGGCCACCCTGACAGCCGCCCCGGCGCTGGCGGCGACCAGCTGGACCATCAAGCCTGGCGGGGCCATCACGGCGACGTCATCAGGCCGGTTCACTCTCAAAGACGCCAGGACCGGCACTATGCTCCCGTGCTACTCGGCGACCGCCAGCGGCACGCTCAAGCGCGGCAGCGGGCTGCCCGGCTCCCGCGCCGGCTCGCTGTCCGCTGTCGGCGTTGGCGACTGTACCGGCCCGGGTGTCAGTGACATCAGGTTCACTCTGCAGGCCAGCGACCTGCCCTGGCACGTGAATCTCTCCTCCTACAACGCTGCGACGGGCGTGGTGACCGGGGCGGTCAGCCACATCCAGATCATGATGTCGGGGGAGGGCTGTACTGCGGTGATCGACGGCACGAGCGGCACCGCCAGCGACGGCTGGGTGCGGTTCACTTATACCGACAGCACCGGCCGGCTCACGCTGCTGACTGCCACCGGCAACCTGCACTTCTGGAACGTCAGCTCCGGCTGCCTCGGCCTCGTCAACAGCGGCGACCGGGCCAGGCTCGGCGCCACCTTCACTGTCAGCCCGAAACAGGCCATCACCAGCCCGTGAAACTGAGGCAGAGGTTGCCTGCCGCGGCACTAGCTCCCGCGATAGGACTCGAACCTATAACCTGCCGGTTAACAGCCGGACGCTCTGCCGAATTGAGCTACGCGGGATCAGCCGACACACGATGACGGGCGGCGGTCGTTGCCCGGACCCCGCGCTATCTGCGTCGCCGTTAAGACTAGCGCATGCCGCGCGGTCCTGGCCCAGGCGCAGGCGGCACGGCTGACGCGGGTATAACCATGAGTACGACTGTCAGTATGGGGAAGTGTGTTCGCAACAGCACTCGGGTGAGAGAAGGTGCCACATGCGGTACCGGGCCACGTTCGTCGCAGGTTTCTTGACGGGCTACATCGTCGGCGCGCGGGCAGGGCGGGAGCGCTACGAGCAGATGAAGAAGCTCGCGCGCCAGGCGGCCGACAATCCCGCAGTCCAGCAGGCGGCCGGGGCCGCAGCCGCCCAGGCTACCGGTCTGGCCAAGACCGCCACGGCCAAGGTCACCGGCAAGGTGCAGCAGCGCGCGCCCGGACTAGCCGACGCGGCCCGGAAGGCCGGCGAGCGGCTGCCGGGCTGGCGGGGCAGTGCGGCCCAGGCCGGGCCGGCGGCCAACGGCGGGCCGCCCATCCCCGCACCCAGCAGCCCGGCCGAAGGCTGAAGCACGCCGCGGCCCAGCCCGACGGCTAGCCCCGCAGGCGCCGTGAGTGCGCCGCACATGGCGAGAATTGCCCACCATGGAAGCGTAATCCGGCACGTACTCCGTGACCGGGGGTGGCGGTAACCATCGAGCCGTGAGCACCCGCGCCCCATCCCACTCCGAAATCCTGGCCCAGGTCACCAGTTAGCGGTGCCGTCGCCCGGGGACGGTCCCGGGCGACGGCACCCAATCGCCTCTGGGTCCTCAGGTGCTGCGCTTCCAGGTGACCTTGAACTGGCTGCCCTGCGCGTTGAGCGCGTCCGGCTGGGCCTCTACCTTGTTGCTGATGTCGGTCATGGTGATCTCGGAGTCGGGGAATTTCGAGATCGTCCCGGCTTTGGTGCCGACCTTCACGGTCGCGCCCGTCAGCGTCCACGTGCCGAAGTTGGTCAGCGGGAACACGCCCGGAGAGCCGCTCGGCGCCTCAGCGATCCACTCGGCGCTGGAGTCAAGGCAATTGGAAGCCGAGCAGGTCTTGGTGGTGGTGAAGCTGTCGGCCGGAGTGGTGGAGTCGGTGACCTTGAGCGTGTACCTCGTGCCGCTCCGGCTCACCGAGGCAGAGATGTGATCACCCGGCTGCACCGACTTGCCCACGACCTGGATGGCATTGGTGGGGAACATCTCCCACCACGAGAAATAAGAGGCCTTGCCGCCGTTGCACTCAACAATGGTGCCGTCCTGTTCCACCGTGCCGTTGTTGTAGCCGTCGATCCCGACCCAGAAGACCGCCATCGACCTCGTCGAGGTGCAGGTCCCTTCGGGCTCCGTCCAGCTGCCGGTGACCTTGCTGTACTTGCCCGACGTCTTGATGTCCGCATAGCCAGACCAGTTCTGGCTCGTCACGTGTTTAGGGGCACCCCCGACCGATTGCCCCACGAGGTGGTTGGTGCCATCCTCGCCGATCTTGAGATGCTCCAGTACCGCCAGCGCGGCCGCGCGGGCGCTCGCGGGGGTGCGGGACGCCGAGGCAGTGCCTGCGCCGACGGCCATGACCAGGCCCAGCGCAGGCAGGCACGCTACCAGGACGCGCGCCGCCAACGATGTGAAGCGTCGATGCATAGGGGGGATCGCCTCTCGCTTGAGGTGGCCGCGGTGGCCACCGTGCCCGACGATCTTAGCTTTCGCCCTGTCCTTGCTCAACGCGTACATTTCGCTTGCTTTTTCCCGTCATCTATGCTTCGCCGGTGCCCGGCGGCGTCCGGGTCCGGGAGCCAAACGGGCGGCGTCGTAACGCTCCGCCGGACAGAGACGATCACGGCCGAACTGGTGACGGCGTGGGGCCCGCCCCTTAAGCTGCTCATCGCGGTTACGCATGCCTCATTTCTTCTGACTCAGGGTCCAGGCAGGTAAATGTCATGACCAAGAAAGCCCCGGTAAGAATGTACGATGCCGTTACCCCGGATAATATTCCGAAGTCGGCAGAGGTCGTCGCCGGTTATGTCGATGGTTATTACGCATGGCCGGGGGAAGCATGGGACAGATGGCCGGATGCCCTGAAAGTGCTCATCACGGTGGCCGGGTCGATACGGGGCAACGTCGCCGATGTCGAGAGCGGCAGCATGACCTCCGACGAGGCCCGGAAATGGATTGAGGCCAAGCACCACGCGGGCATGCGCGAAAGTACGGTCTATTGCAGCCGGTCCAGCCTCGAAGCAGTCCGGGCCGCGTGCGAGGGGCAGGATTACTCCATCTGGGTAGCGGACTGGACCGGCAGCCCGCACCCGGTCCATGACACCGTCGCCACCCAGTACCGCAACGCCGACAACCTCTACGACCTGTCCATGGCGTACTCGCAGGAATGGCTGGACGTCATCAACAAGGCGAACCGCCCCTGGCCGTACCGGAAGAAGTAAGCGGCCCAGTCCATTCCGTAGCGGTGACGCGCGCGGTGGCATGGCCCGACTCGGACGGGCCGCCAGCCTAAGCGCCTACCCATGAGTTCTGCGCGTAATCCGCTGTGAGACCGGTGGGTGAAGGACGTTGACATCAGCCTCGCCGGGGGGTGGATCGAGGTTGCCTGCCATCGTCCACCCAGCCGGCGAGGTCGTGATCAGTATGCGCCCGGTCAGCGTGTTCGCCAACGGTCCAGAGTGCGAGCTCGAGCAGTTGCGCGGTGATCTGCACGGCCGGTGGCGGCAGGCCACCCGGGCGGTGATGGTGCTGCTGTCGCTGCACGGGTTACCGCCGTCCCAGATCGCGGCGCTGCTGGACTGCCACCCCGTCACGGTGCGCCGCTGGATCAGCCGGTTCAGCAGCGAGGGGGCGGCGGGGCTGGCCGAGGACGAGACGCACCTGAACCTGCTGCCGCATGTGCGGGCCAGCTGGACCCCGCGCGGCGCCCGCCCTCAGATCCCCACGCCGGGTAAGAACCGGCAGGTCACCGTGTTCGGGGCGATCGAGGTGAGCAGCGGGCGCTGGGTGTGCCGGCTGGGCCGCCGCTGCGCGGCGGACTTCATCGCCCTGCTGGGCATGCTCGCCGAGGCGTTCCCGCACGCCCCGGTGATCGTGGTGATCTGCGACAACGACAGCGTCCACCACGCCCGCGCGGTCGCCCGCTACCTGCAGGAGCACCGCCGCCTGGAGGTGCTGTACGGGGCTCGCTATAGCCCGCACGACAATCCGGCCGAGCGGATCTGGGCGGCGCTGAAGAACTACGTGGCGAACACGGCCGTGAGCTGGCCCGGCCGGCTCCGCCAGATCCACTCCTTCTTCCGCGCCCGCTCACCCGATCAGATGCTGGCCACCGCCGCGCCCTGGACCAGCCCGTGGCTGCCGCCGGGTTACGAGCAGAACTTTTGGAATGCCGCTTTAGGCATCGAGGTGAAAGGAGTCCGCGTGTCCGCGGCAGGCGGGTTCGATACCGATACCTGGAAGTCCACGGGCATCGGTTATTCGGTCGACGTCAGTTCCGATGCCCCTGCCGATAAGATTGCACACCTGCTTGAGGTCGTTGACGAGGTCGCCGAGATACCACGTGCTCTCCGAGCCGGAGCCACCGTCCGGCGGGCGACCTGAGTCGAGCCCTGCCGTGTGCGAGCGACGCCTCCCGAGCCGCGCCCGCAGCGGCATTGACAGTGTGTTGGCCCGATGTTCGGCTGCATACGCGGGCTGGCAGTGAGGGACCGCGCCTGCTATCGGCTGCGTCGACTTGCAGGCCGTCCCCGGTCAGCAGGCCGCGCGCACGGGCTCGCGCGGAACCCGCGCCCGCAGCGCACGGCCGGCCAGCCTGCGCCGCGTATACGTCTTGCCCCCCGGTGGCAGCCCCGCCGATCATGCGCTTGCCGGCGGCCAGGCGGTCACCCGGGCGCCCGTCGGTCATCCGAGGCTCCTTCACATGGCCTCTACCCGCCCGGGCGGATCAACGGCGTCGTTGAGCTGTGCATCCGGCTGATAGGTGTAAGCGGCCTCGCGCACGGTCTCGCGGCTTTCCAGCGTGGCGCCGAGCGCGCCGCCTAGCGTCGCGATCGAGGCGGCCAGCCAGGCGAGCCTGATCTGGTCCGCCACGCCGGCCGGGTGGCCGAGTACGACGCCGAGCAGGTCTCCCGGCACGAGCAGCAGTGCCGCCGCGAGCATGGCGGCGAACAGGGCGAGGTAGAGCGCGGCCGCGCCGATGCCAACGGTCGCCGTCGTGACGATGTTGAACAAGATGACCTGCTCGCGCGCTGCCGGATGCGGGCTGCGCTCCCACAGTCCGGTCGTGAGCACGATCGTCACGCTGATGCCGGCCACCGAGCCGAGCGCTATGACGGCGAGCCGCAGCGGCCCGAGATAGTAGGCAAGCCGCCAGATGTCGCTGGTCACCAGCGCGAACACGCCGGCCGCGAACGCCGCGGCGAGCGCGCGCATCAGCCGTAGCGCCAGCCGCCACGGGCGGTTGGCGCGCAGCATGCCCATCAGCAGCCAGGTATTGCCGGTGATGACCCGTGCGACGAAGCCCACGCCCTGGTCTCCGTGCTCTACGCGTCTGCCCAGTTCGCGCATCCGGCGCGTCACTCCCTCCGCGAGCGGGAGATCCCGCCCGGACGCGTCTGCCGCCAGCGCAACGTCGCCGAGCGTGTTCCCGACCAGGCGCACGATCGCGTCGGCGGCGCGCTTGCGCACCGCTACCGGGCCGAGCGCCGGCATGGACAGAACCGCGACGCCGTGGGTGGCGCTGACGTGAGCGATCACCGGCCGCCGCGCGGTCTGCAGGGGAAGGTCGGTTACGCACACCACGAGGTGCCAGCCGCGGTCAAGAAGCATCTGGCGCCCGGCCGAGATCAGCGCACTGAGGTCGGTTGGCGGTTCAACCAGCCGGTCGGAGACGAATTCCACTTTCCACCGGACTCCGGGAAGCTGGACGGCCAGCCGGTCGGCGATCTCCGGCACCAGGCTCTCCGTGAGTTCCGAGGCAGGACCCGGCGAGGCAAGCAGGCCGACGGTCAGCTCCGGCCCCTGTGAAATGCCGGGAAGCTCACCGCGCAGGTCGCTGTCCTGCTCTCCTCTCATGCTGTTCCAGCGTAGCTGGCTGCCATCTGGCGGCTGGCCTGTCCCACGGGTACCCCGAATCCCGTTCCTGCGGGCCGCCCGCCGCCTCCGGCGCGAACCTGATCTGCTAGGCCCCGGCCATGGTGAGCGGTGCCGCGATCTCCTCCAGGGGCTTGCCCTCGGCGTTGATCCCGAACGCGATCTCCACCAGCCCGGTTACGGGCTGGCCTGCGCGGGCCGTGGCGCCAGGCGGCGCGGGCGGTGATGGTGCTGCTGTCCCGGCAGGGGTTATCAGCGGCCCAGATCGCCGTGCTGCTGGAGTGCCATCCGGCTACGGTGCGCCGCTGGATCGGCCGGTTCAACAGCAAGGGGGCGGCGGGCTGGCCGGCCTGCCGCGGTGCGGGCGGCCGCCGCTGGGCCGACGGCGGCTGACCCGGCGGATTGCCCCGCTGCTGGAGCGGCCGGGGCCGTGGACGCTGCCGCGGATCTGGGCACGGCCGCAGGCCGGCATGCGGACGTTGTACCGGCGGGTGCCGCGGGTGGCGATCTGGCGGCGGCCCAGGCTGACCGCACGCGGCGACCCTGATCACGACCATGTGGTGGCCGGCATTGTGGCCCGGCTGATCGAGTTGCCGCGCCGGGCGGTGGTGCTGGCCGAAGACAGGCTAACCATCGCCTCGACGATGTAGGACCCGGCAAGCAGGTTCAGCGCGCCGATGGTTGACGGTGAAGACCCGTCGGGCGCGATCTCCGGCGGCGAGCTTGATGATGTGTAGTTGCGGATGTAGGTGTATGCCTGGCTCAGCCCAGATGCCCCCTGCGGTCCCTGCGGGCCCGTGGCGCCCTGCGGTCCGGGATCGCCCTGCGGTCCGGGATCACCTTGCGGTCCCAGCGGGCCTGTATCGCCGGTGTCGCCCTTCGGTCCCTGCGGACCCTGGGGTCCCTGCGGGCCGGTGGAGCCCTGCGGCCCGGTCTGGCTCCAGTTCAAGGCGGTGTATCCCTTCGGGCAACTGGGAGCCGATGCGTGTACGACCTTGACATTGCCGCCGCTGTCGTAGCAGCCGTGGATGGTCCCGTCGCCGCCGACTGGCCCGGCGATGGCCGCGCCTGCGGCGGTTCCCCCGGCCACTAATGCCAGGGCCGCCGCCCCGGTGATCACGATCCTGCTCGTTCTCATGCTGCCTCCTGTTGATCGCAGGATCCGGGGCACAGCGCGCGCCCGGCCTTTCCGCTGCTGGGAGGCTAGGATCGGCCCGGCCCGGTGGTAAACGTGGAGATCCACGCTCTTTGAGCGGCGTGAGAATGGCGCATGAGCTGGTGGCAGCTGGAGGTTTACGGGCCGCTGCCCGGGCGGCCCGGCGAGACTGGCCGGTTCGTAATGGAAGTCAGCAGCTACGGTGACCGGCCCGGCTGGTGGATCACCGTGGGTTAGGACGCTCTCAGTGCTGTCTCGGCGCAGGAGCGCCGCTGACGGGGACGACGGCTTCGGGATGCCTCGGCGGCACGCCGGCGACCATGACCGGCCGGCGGAAGCTGCCCGCCCGGGCCGGCCGGTGGCGGACGCCGGGATGCCTGAACCCCCGCCCTAGGCCGCCGCGGTGGCTGCCCACCGGAACGCTTGTCCCGCCGGTTAGCGAGGATCGCCCCCACAGATATGAGCAAAATGCCCAAGTAGAGGATGAAACCGCCGAAGATCAGCGGGGGGAACGAAGGGTTATCGCCACCGTGCGGGGACAGGAACAACTCGTACCCCCACGCGCCTGCGAACAGCGCGGTGGCCACCGCGATCACCGGGCCGGGCCGCAGAACTGGCTGCTCACCCCGCGCCCGGGGCTGGGCTGCGGCCAGTCCGGCGGGCAGGTCGGCAGTGACCGCGGCCAGCTCCGCGTAGGTCCGCGACGCGAACGCCTGGCCGACCCGCAGGTCGAATTCGTCCCTATCCAGCCTGCCCTGCACGAACGCGGCCTTGAGCGTGCCGATCACCTGCTCGCGGTCGGCGTGCGAGGCCCGCAGGCGGCCGCGGCCTGCCGGCCCTGCTGCTATCTCGTCTCCCGGCCCTGTCATCACTGGCACCTCCCCCGAGCTTACTTCCCCTGCCCGCCGCGGTTGCGCCCACCGACGCACGCTGGCCCCCGGATGGCTGTCGCCGTCGGCTGAGGACCGTCCGTTAACGAGGCACATTCACGCAGTGGCTGCAGCTCCGCAAGTGCCATCTCGGGGACGGCATCGACCTATCACAGGCGAATACCCCGGACCGGACTTTCCCCGGCAGGCGACGACGAGCTTCCGATCAGGTCATAACCGCCGGACGATCACCTCCTGATCTCTGGGCGCACCTGGTGGAGTACTAGCCCGCGATCAGCTTGGTCCAGGTGGCGTCGTCGACCACCCCGCTCTGGGGCAGCCCGAAAGCATGCTGCTGGGTCTTGACCGCGGCCTCCGTCTCCGGGCCGAAGATGCCGTCCATCGCGACCCGGCTGCCGAGCGCAGTGACCAGGCCCTGCAGCCGGACCACCATCCGGTCCTGCGGCTTGTCCCGGTCGCCGGCCTTCAGCTGGGGAAGAGTAATATTCACCGTGACCTCCTGCGTTGGCAGTGGCGGAGCCTGACAATGCGGCTATTCCGGATCGTATACCGCGGTCCTGACGGTGAAATCGGCCTGTAATGCCGGCCGGGAGCAAGAGGTGCCTCATCACATTGCCGTCACCCGCGATCAGAGACCAGCAGCACTGAAAGCCGCTTCGCAGCCAGATTTCTGGCCAGCCGGTGTTGGGTGGAAGGAGCCGGAGGAGACGTTCAGCTGTTTTGTCAGGTCAGCGAGCTTATTACGGTAGATGCTTAGTCGAGATACTCGCGCAGCATCCGGGCGCGGCTCGGATGGCGCAGCTTGGCCAGGGTTTTGGACTCGATCTGGCGGATCCGCTCCCGGGTCACGCCGAATTCCCGGCCGACCTCCTCGAGCGTCCTCGGATGACCGTCGGTCAGCCCGAACCGCAGCTGGATAATCGTCTGCTCCCGGCTGCCCAGCGTGTCCAGGATCTCCTCGAGCTGGTCTTGCAGCATGATGAACGCCGCGGCCTCGATCGGCACCACGGCGTCGGCGTCTTCGATGAAGTCCCCGAGATCGGAGTCTTCCTCGCCGATCGGCGACTGCAGCGAGACCGGCTCCTGCGCGACGCGCTGGATTTCGGCCACGCGCTGCGGGCCGATGCCCATCTCGGCGGCGATCTCGGCGACGGTCGGCTCGCGGCCGAGGTCCTGGTTCAGCTGGCGCTGCACCCGGGCGAGCTTGTTGATGGTCTCCACCATGTGCACCGGAATCCGGATCGTCCGCGCCTGATCCGCGATGGCCCGGGTGATGGCCTGCCGGATCCACCAGGTGGCGTAGGTGGAGAACTTGTAGCCCTTGGTGTAGTCGAACTTCTCCACCGCGCGGATCAGGCCCAGGTTTCCCTCCTGGATCAGGTCCAGGAAGATGAGCCCCCGCCCGATGTAGCGCTTGGCGATCGACACCACGAGCCTGAGGTTCGCCTCGATCAGCCGCTGCTTGGCTGCCATGCCGTCGGCGGCGAGCTGCTCCAGGTCGTCGGCCCGTGCCCGGGCCGGCCCGAAGTCCGGCATCCCGCGCAGCTTTTCCTCGGCGAACAGCCCGGCCTCGATCGACTTGGCCAGCTCTACCTCGTCTTCGGCGGTGAGCAGCGGCACGCGGCCTATCTCGCGCAGGTAGATGCGGACCAGGTCGCCAGGTGAAGCACGCCTGCCGGTGTCGGCGTCGTCGCCTCTGCGCAGCTCCTCTACGTCTTCGGCGATCGTGTCGAGGAGCTCCACCCCCTCGTCCGCGAGCAGCCGCAGCACGCCGTCAACAGCGTCGGGCGGAAGGTCGAGGCGGTCGATCACGGCCGCGATGTCAGCCATGGTGACCCCGCCGCGTTGCCTTCCCATCGCAACAAGGTCGGTCACCTGATCAGCCGAAAGCGGTCCGCTGGGCAGCACCGTAAGACTCACGCAGACCAGTCTGCACTGTAACGATGCGGTTACGGGGGACCCAATTTTGTCACCTTGGCGCCAGTAACGCCGGGGCGCTCCAGCCAGATAAGCATGCCCGGCCCGGGCCAGCCAGTGCTTACAGCGCCCCCGACGCCCGGCCCATGAGCACCTTCCGCCGCTGCTCGAGCCCGATCAGATCGCCGAACAGCCGGTTGTACTCGGTCTGCACCGCCACCGGGTCCATCCGCTGCAGCCGCGACTTGACCCCGGAGATCTGCCGGCTGACGGCCAGCTCCTCGACCCGGGCCAGGACCGCGGACACATAGCGGGCGTCGGGCTCGCCGTCCGCGCCTGGGGTCCGCAGCGTCTCCACGGCCAGCTGGGTCACCAGCGCTCTGGCTTGCTCGTCCGGCGCCGCCTCGCGCAGCTCCCTGGCCCACTGCCCGCCAGCCTGCGCGGCGCCAGCCAGGGCTGCGCCGGCCCGGACAGCGCCGTCCTGGCTCTCGCCACCCCACCCGCTGCGCTCGCAGATCAGCCGGAAGACCCCCGCGTGGGCCGGTACCGTGAACGACTCCGCCCCCAGCGCCGCGAATCCCGGCCCGCACAGCCCCGGCCGCTGCACGGCCAGCTTGAGCGCCTCGCGCTCCACCCGCACGACCGGGTCGCGAGGATCATAGGACGCGCCGCCGTCGCCATCGGGCCCTGAACCCGGCCAGCCGCCCGGCCCCGGCCGGCCCGGCCCGGCGCCCGGCTCCGGCGCCCGGCCGGGCTCGCGGCCGGCTGTCTCCCGGGCGCCCGGCGGAGCCTGCCGCGAGATCCTGGCCTGGTCTGGTCCCGCGTGCGCGCGGACCCGGTCCAGCACGAAACGCTCATCCATGATGCCGAGCCAGCGGTCCAGGCTGATCGCGTACTGCTGCCGGTGACCCCGGTCCTTGATCCGCGCCACGATCGGGGCGGCGGCGTCCAGCGCGGCCAGGCGGCCTTCGATCGTGTCGAGGTCGAACCGCTGCAGCTCGCTGCGGACGGCGAACTCGAAGAGCGGCACGCGCCGGGCGACCAGGTCACGCACCGCCGCGTCGCCGCGGGCCAGCCGGAGGTCGCACGGGTCCAGCCCGTCGGGCTGCACGGTCACGAACGTCTGGGTGACGAACTTGTCTTCCATGCCGAACGCGCGGAGCGCGGCCCGCTGGCCCGCGGCGTCGCCGTCGAACGTGAAGATGACCTCGCCGCGGAACTGGCTGGCGTCCATCAGCAGCCGCCGCAAGATCCTGATGTGGCCGTCGCCGAACGAGGTGCCGGACGTGGCGATCGCGGTCGGCACGCCCGCCAGGTGGCAGGCCATCACGTCCGTGTAACCCTCTACGATGACCGCCTGCCGGCGCTGCGCGATCTCCCGTTTGGCCAGGTCCGCGCCGTACAGCACCGAGCTCTTCTTGAACAGCGGCGTCTCCGGCGTGTTCAGGTACTTCGGGCCGTCGTCATGCTCGGCGAGCTTGCGCGCGCCGAAGGCGATCACGTCGCCGGTCAGATCCCTGATCGGCCACATCAGGCGGCCGCGGAACCTGTCCACCGGCCCGCGCCTGCCCTCCCTGGCCAGCCCCGCGGTCAGCAGTTCCGCGTCGGTGAAGCCGCGGCCGCGCAGGTGACCGGTGAGCGCCTCCCAGGAGTCGGGCGCGTATCCGATGCCGAACTTCTCCGCCTGCTCGGTATCGAAACTCCGGGACGCGAGGAACTCGCGCCCGGGCGCGGCGTCGGCCGACCCGAGCCGTTCGGCATAAAAATCGGCCGCCGCCTTGTGCGCGGCGATCAGCCGCCGGCGCTGGCTCTGCTCCTGGCCGGGCACGTGGCCGCCCTGCTCGTAACGCAGCTCGAGGCCGGCCCGGGCGGCCAGCCGCTCGACCGCCTCGGCGAACGACAGGCCGTCCATCTTCTGCACGAACGAGATGACGTCGCCGCCCTCGGCGCAGGAGAAGCAGTAGTAGAGCCCGCGACTCGGGGTGACGTTGAACGAGGGCGTCTTCTCGTCGTGGAACGGGCACAGCCCCTTGAGCGAGCCGCCGCCGGCGCTGCGCAGCTGCAGGTACTCCCCCACCACCTCGTCGATGGGCGAGCGCTCGCGAACCGTGGCGATGTCCTCGTCGCGGATCCGTCCTGCCACGTCCGCCGCTGCCCTTCCCGCCTGTGCCCCGCTCCGACCCGGCGAGTCTAGCCCCTCCTGCCGACAGCGCCCGGGGATCCGCTGTCATCCGCAGACCGCGCCGCGGCACCGTGATCGCGGACGCCGGCGACAACAGGGTCCGGGAGATCGCGGCCTGACCTCACCGGCCTGGCGCCCGCGCACCCGCTGATACTGTCGCCGGGTGCGCGGGCACCTGGTGCTGTGGGACATCGACTACACGCTGATCGACGCAGGCGGCCTCAGCCGGGACCTGTACGGTGTGGTGTTCCGCGAGCTGTTCGGGCGGCCGCTGCCGGAGGTGGCGCCGATGGCCGGGCGCACCGACCGGGCCATCATCACCGGCACGCTGGCCCGGGCCGGGATCGCCGAGCCCGGGCGGTACGTGGACGCGTTCATCGGCGGCCTCACCGTGCAGGCGCCCCGGTTCGGCGAGCGGGTCGCGACGGGCGGCCGGGTGCTGCCCGGCGCCGAGCAGGCCCTGACCGCGATCGCCGCCGCGGCCGACGGGGAGCACTGCGGCCTGCTGGTCCAGTCCGTGCTCACCGGCAACATCCGGCCGCTGGCCGAGGTGAAGCTGGGCGCGCTGGGCCTGGCCGGGTACGTCGATCTGGACGTCGGCGCCTACGGCGACGCGCACGAGGAGCGGGCCGAGCTGGTCCGGCTCGCCCGCGGCGCGGCCGCCGCGGCGTACCAGGCGGACTTCGGCGGCGAGGCCACCGTGGTCATCGGCGACACGCCGTTCGACGTACGGGCCGCGCTCGCCTGCGGCGCCCGCGCGGTCGCGGTGGCCACCGGCGGGTTCACGGCCGGCGAGCTCGCCGCGGCCGGCCCGCACGCTGTGCTGCCCGACCTGACCGATACCGACCGCGTGCTGACGGCCGTCTTCGGCCGCCGCCGGCCGGGCGGGCCGGCCACCCAGGTGGCCCGCGCGTCTGAGGGAGGACCATGAGCTGGTTCGACGGGGCCCGGGTCGCGGTGACGGGCGCGGCCGGCGGGATTGGCCAGGCGCTGTGCGACGCGCTGGCCGGGCGCGGCGCGCGGGTGTACGCGCTGGACGTCCGGGCGGCGGCGGCCGGGACGTTCGTGGCCTGTGACGTCACCGATCCCGGCAGCGTGACCGGCGCGATCGGCCAGGTCGTGGCGGCTGCCGGAGGCATCGACGGGCTGGTCGCGGCGGCCGGGGTGGTCGAGGAGGACGTCCCGGCCGAGAACATGAGCATCGCCGAGTTCGACCGGGTGCTCGCGGTGAACCTGCGCGGCGTGTTCCTGGCCTGCACCGAGGCGGGCAGGCATATGCTCGCGGCCGGGGCCGGGCGGATCGTCACGGTCTCGTCGATGTCGGGCACGCACGTGGTGAACTACCCGCAGCGGCAGTGCGTCTACAACGCGTCCAAGGCCGCGGTCAGCGCGCTGACCCGCTCGCTGGCAGTGGAATGGGGCCCGCGCGGCGTCCGGCTGAACGCCATCGCGCCCGGATACGTGGACACCCCGCTGCTCGGCCGCAAGACGCAGATGCACCAGGGCTGGAAGGACGGCACGGTGGCCGGCCGGTTCGCCGAGCCCGCGGAGATCGCGGCGGCGATCTGCTGGCTGCTGAGCGACGAGGCGGCGTTCTGCGTAGGCACCGAGCTGCTCATCGACGGCGGCTACAGTCTGCGCTGACGACCTTCCTGGAGGGCTCTGAAAGGCAGGTCACCAGCTGATGGGCGCTCGCTACGCCGACGTGATCGGCAGTTTGCGCACGGCCTACGACGGTGCGGCCGGGCACCGGGACCAGACGGAGAAGGCACCGTGGAAGGTGGCCGAGCGCGCGGCGTTCCTGCGGCGCGTGCAGGACGAGAAGGGCCGGCGGCTGCTGGAGATCGGTGCGGGAACCGGGCAGGACGGCCGTTTACAGCGAGGCGTAGAGCGCCCGCTCGAAGTCGTTGTACAGCGCGACCGCCTCCGGCGGGACGAAGGGCAGGAAGTTGCTGTAGATGGAGGCGCAGATGCCGGTCGTGCGGTCCACCCAGAAATGCGTGTTGCACAGCCCGGCCCAGGACCCGGACCAGGCCCTGCGCATGCCGGGGATGTCCTCGGTGTTGAGCAGCAGCCCGTAACCCCACTTGAAGCCGGGGCCTACCTGGAAGGTATGGGTTGACCCGGGGTCGGCGGTCGGCAGCTCGGCGGGGAAGTCCAGGTCGCCGATCTGGTTGGCGAAGGCCGCGTCCACCGTTGACTGGCGCAGGATGCGGGCGCCGTCCAGCTCGCCGCCGCGCAGCAGCGCCCGCTCGAACTTGATGTAGTCGCTCGGCGGGCCGTACATCCCGTGTCCGCCCGCCCACCAGTCCGGCTCCTGGTTGAGAACCTCTCCTATCGCCGCCCAGGTGCCGTCCTCGCCCCTGACGTGGACCGGCGTGCAGTTCGGCCGCTGCTCGTCGTTCATCAGGAAGGTCGTCTGGTCCATCTCCAGCGGGCCGGTGACCCCCTCCTTGATGGCGATGTCCAGCCCGGTCCCGGTGACCGCCTCGACGACCTTGCCGAGCCAGTCGATGTTGATCCCGTAGATGAATGCCGTGCCGGGGTCGGCGAGCATCGGCGCGGTGAAGGACGCAGCCGACCCGGCGACCACGTTCGGCGTCCCCGTGACGCTTTCCCACCGCACCAGCCGGTCGCTCCAGAACCAGTAGCCCAGGCCCGACGTGTGCGTGATCAGGTTCCGGACCGTGGCCTGGCTCGCCGGGGGACGCAGCACCGGGGTATCGCCGTCGATGCCGGTCATCACCTGCACGTCGGCGAACTCGGGACAGTACTCGGTCACCGGGGCGTCCAGGTCGAGGTTGCCCTGCTCCACCTGCTGCAGCGCGACGACCGTGCACGGCATCTTGGTCATGGACATGATCCGGAACAGCGTGTCCACGCTGACCGGGTCGCTTTCGCCGACCGCGCGAGGCCCGGCCGCGCCCTGGTAGATGACCCCGTCGCGGTCGGCCGCGATGGCGGCCACCTGCGGGACCGCACCCGATGCGACAGCGTCCCGCAGCACCTTGTCGATGGCCGAAGCCTCGATCGCAGAACTCATGGCAGCGTCTCCTCTGGGTAGCCCGGCCCAGCCCGACCGGGCGCGCGGCGACTCATCGTTACCCGGTACCGGCGGCACCGTATGTCTCAGCCTGATGCAGGACGCGCCGCGTGACCAGGGCCCCGGGGGCCGCCGCGGCGACGCCGCGGCCGGGCCCCGGATTCCGGCCCTGAGGGCCGCCGCGGCGGCGTCACAGGTCCCGCAGCGGGACGCCGGGGTCGGCGAGCCCGGCCAGGTCAGGGCGCTTCCCCGCGGCCCCGGCGCGGATCAGCGCCTGGATGTCGTCGTTCACGTCCCACACGTTGACGTTCATCCCGGCCACCACGGTCGCGTCGGCCAGCCAGAACGCGATGAACTCCCTGGCCCCGACATCGCCGCGGTAGACGATCTGGTCGTAGCGGCCCGGCTCGGGCAGCCCGGCGGTCTCCATGCCCAGGTCGTACTGGTCGCTGTAGAAGTAGGGCACCGGCTCGTGGCGGACATCCGCGCCGAGCATGGAACGCGCCGCCGCGGGGCCGCCGTTGAGCGCGTTCGCCCAGTGCTCCACCCGCACCCGGCGGCCGAGCAGCGGGTTGAACGCGTTCGCCACGTCCCCGACCGCGTGGATGTCCGGGTCCGAGGTACGCAGCGCCGCGTCCACCAGGATGCCGTTGCCGACGTCGAGCCCGGCCGCCTCGGCCAGCGCGACGTTCGGCACCGCGCCGATCCCGACGACCGCGGTATCCGCCGCCAGCTCGGTACCGCCGGAGGTGACCACGGCGTTCAGCCGGCCGCCTGCGCCGCGGAACTCACGGACGCCTTCGCCGAACCTGAACGTAACCCCGTGCTCGCGGTGCAGGTCGGCGAACATGCCGCCGAGCTCGGGACCAACCGATTGCTGCAGCGGGCCGGGCGCCGGCTCGACCACGGTCACCTGGCAGCCGTTCT
Source organism: uncultured Actinomycetes bacterium (assembly GCA_963762615.1). Taxonomy (GTDB): domain Bacteria; phylum Actinomycetota; class Actinomycetes; order Streptosporangiales; family Streptosporangiaceae; genus PALSA-505. The sequence continues at coordinate 331,232 of CAVXLG010000013.1, forward strand.
CGCGCGCGGCCGCGGCCGTCTCCAGCCCGATCCAGCCGGCCCCGGCGATGACGACGGTACCGCCGTCGTGGAACGCGGCCGCCAGCCGCTCGCTGTCCCGCACCGAGCGCAGGTACAGCACGCCGTCCAGGTCGCCGCCCGGCACGTCCAGACGGCGCGGCGAGGCGCCGGTGGTGATCAGCAGCTTGTCGTAGCCGACCTGGCTGCCGTCGGCCAGTTCCACCCGCCGCGCGGCGCGGTCGATGCGTACCGCCGTCACGCCGAGCCGCAGGTCCACGTCGTGCTCGGCGTACCAGCCCTCGTCGTGCACGTAGATCGAGGACTTGTCCTCCCGGCCGAGCAGGTAACCCTTGGACAGCGGCGGCCGTTCGTAGGGACGTTCCAGCTCGTCACCTAGCAGCACGATCTGGCCGCCGAACCCGTCCTCGCGCAGCGTTTCCGCCGCCTTGGCTCCGGCCAGGCTCGCGCCCACGATCACGTAGCTGGGCCCTGCGGGCATCGGATTCTCCCTTCGAGATCACCGGCACAGCCGCCGGTGCCAGGCGTTGGCGGAAGTATCGGTGAGCGAGGCAACCTGGTCTACCACGACGCGGCGCCGCGCCCGGGCCGAATCGGCCACCTCCCAGGCAGGCCGCAGCAGCGGGTCCAGCGTCCTGGGTGCGCCCGCCTCGATCGCGGCGGCGAGTTCGGTGACCAGGTCCCGCTCGGCGGCCTGTGCCGCGGCGGCCCCGGCCCGGCTCATCACGTAGCGCGCGGTCACGCCCTTGAGCAGGGCACACTCCAGCCGCTGAGCGCGCGGCACGACGAGGTCCGCGGCGTACCTCGCCAGCTTGCCGCGACCGGCCGACGCGGCGAGCGTCGCCGCCTGCGCGGCCTGGCAGAACCGGCCGATCAGGTCGCTGGTCAGGTTCTTCAGCGCGGCGAGGGACCCCGGCCCGCCGTCGAATCCGGCTGGCCAGCAGTCCAGGCCGAGCAGCCGGTCGAACACCTCGGCGAGCTCGCCGGCGCTGACCGAGCCCGGGTCACAGTAGGTGGTTACGGTGAGCTCTGCCACCGCCTGCCGCTCGGCCCGGTCACGGAGCCGGGCCATCGTGATCAGGCCGGCCTGCAGCCCGTCCTCCAGGTCGTGCACGGAATACGCCACGTCGTCGGCCCAGTCCATGACCTGGCCCTCCAGGCAGACGCCGCCCGGGCGGGGCGTCCCGCCGGATCCAGCCGAAGGCCTCGGCGTCCTCTGCGTACGCGCCGAACTTAGCCGAGCCCGCCGGGCCGTCCCCCGCCATCCACGGGTACTTGAGGGTGGCGTCCAGGGTGGCCCGGGTCAGGTTCAGGCCGGCCCCGGGCACCTTCGTCTCCAGCCTGGTCAGCAGGCGCAGGCTCTGCGCGTTCCCCTCGAACCCGCCGCAGCCGGAGGCCAGGACCGCCAGCGCGGATTCCCCGTTGTGCCCGAACGGAGGGTGGCCGAGGTCGTGCGCCAGGCAGGCGGCGTCGACCAGGTCCGGGTCACAGCCGAGCGCGGCGCCGAGCTCGCGCCCGACCTGCGCGCATTCCAGCGAGTGGGTGAGCCTGGTGCGCGGGAAGTCGCCGGCCCCGACTGACACGACCTGCGTCTTGGCGGCCAGCCTGCGCAGCGCCGAACTGTGCAGCACCCGCGCCCGGTCCCGCTCGAAGGTGCCGCGACCGCTCTGCTTGGGCTGCTCTGTCACCCAGCGCGCGGTCGCGGCACCCTCGTAACCGGAGTGCGAACTCACCTGCCCGGCTGCTGGCGGGACACGGACTGCCTCACCTGCTGTCGCTGCCGGCCGCGGGCTCGGCGGCGAGGACCGCGGCCCGGCCGGCCTCCAGCCGAGCCACCGGGACGCGGAACGGCGAGCAGGACACGTAGTCGAGCCCGGCGCGGTGGAAGAAGTGCACCGAGTCCGGGTCGCCGCCGTGCTCGCCGCAGACGCCGATCTTGAGGCCCGGCCGCGCCGCGCGGCCCTCCTCGACCGCTATGGTCACCAGGCGGCCGACGCCATCGGCGTCGATCGTCTCGAACGGTGACACGCCGAAGATGCCGAGGTCGATGTAGCGACTGAAGAACGCGCCCTCCACGTCGTCGCGGGAGAAGCCCCAGACCATCTGGGTCAGGTCGTTGGTGCCGAACGAGAAGAACTCGGCGGCCTGGGCGATCTCACCGGCGGTGAGCGCCGCCCTCGGCACCTCGATCATGGTCCCGATGAGCGTGGGCACGTCGGTGCCGGTCTCCTCGGCCACCTGGGCGAGCACCTTCTCGGCCTCTTCGCGGGCGATTTCGAGCTCCTGCACCGCGCCGACGAGGGGGATCATGATTTCCGGGTGCGGGTCGCCGCCGGCCTTCTTGCGGTCGGCCGCGGCGCGGTAGATCGCGCGGACCTGCATGGCGAACAGGCCGGGGATGACCAGGCCGAGCCGGACGCCGCGCAGGCCGAGCATCGGGTTCTGCTCGTGCAGCCTGCGCACCGCGTCGAGGAGCCTGCGGTCGGAGTCCGTAGCGGCCTCGCCGGCCAGCGCCACCTTGACCGACAGCTCGGTGAGGTCGGGCAGGAACTCGTGCAGCGGCGGGTCGATCAGCCGGATGGTGACCGGCAGGCCGTCCATCGCCTCGAGAATCTCCGCGAAGTCGCCGCGCTGCAGCGGCTCCAGCGCGTCGAGCGCGGCCTGCCTCGCGGCGTCGTCGCCGGCCAGGATGAGCCGCTCCACCAGTTGCCGCCGCTCCCCCAGGAACATGTGCTCGGTGCGCACCAGCCCGACGCCGCCGGCCCCGAACCGGCGCGCCCTGGCGCAGTCCTCCCCGGTGTCGGCGTTCGCGCGGACCCCGAGGCGGCGCCGCGCGTCGGCGTGCCCGATGATCTGGTGCACGGCCTGGACCAGCTCGCCAGCCTGGTCGGAGTCCGGGTCGAGCGTGCCCTCGAAGTACTGCACGACCGGCGAGGAGACGACGGGCACCTCGCCCAGGTAGACCGCGCCGCTGGATCCGTCGATGGAGATCACGTCGCCGTCGTTCACGGTGATGCCGCCCGGCGCGGTGAACCGGCCGGCCTTGGTGTCCACGTCGAGCTCGTCGGCGCCGCACACGCAGGTCTTGCCCATGCCGCGGGCCACCACCGCGGCGTGGCTGGTCTTGCCGCCCCGGCTGGTGAGGATGCCCTGTGAGGCGATCATGCCGTGCAGGTCGTCGGGGTTGGTCTCCCGCCGGACCAGGATGACCTTCTCGCCGAGGGCGGCCAGCTCGACCGCGCGCGCGGAGTCGAACACGGCCCGGCCGACAGCCGCCCCGGGCGAGGCGCTGATCCCGGTGGTGATCTTGGTGGCGTCGGCGCCGGCGTCGAACCGGGGGAACATCAGCTGCGCGAGCTGGGCCCCGGTCACCCGGGTGAGCGCCTCGTCGTCATCGATCAGGCCCTGCGCGTCGAGCTGGGTAGCGATCCGGAACGCGGCGGCCGCGGTCCGCTTGCCCACCCGGGTCTGCAGCATCCACAGCTTGCCGCGCTCGATGGTGAACTCGATGTCGCACAGGTCGCGGTAGTGGTTTTCCAGCGTCCGCATGATGCCCATGAGCTGGTCGTAGGACGCCTTGTCGATCTGCTCGAGGTCCTGCAGCGGGACCGTGTTGCGGATGCCGGCCACCACGTCCTCGCCCTGGGCGTTCTGCAGGTAGTCGCCGTACACGCCCTGCTGGCCAGTGCTGGGATCCCGGGTGAACGCCACGCCGGTGCCCGAGTCCATGCCCAGGTTGCCGAACACCATCGCCACCACGTTGACCGCCGTGCCGAGATCGGCGGGAATCCGCTCCTGGCGCCGGTACAGGATCGCGCGGTCGGCGTTCCACGACGCGAAAACGGCGCGAACGGCCAGGTCCATCTGCTCGCGCGGCTGCTGAGGGAAATCACGCCCGGCGTGCTCGCGCACGATGCCCTTGAAGATCTCGACGATCTCCCTCAGGTCGGCGGCGTCGAGATCGAGGTCGTTCTTCGTGCCCTTGGCCCGCTTGGCGGTGTCGATCGCTTGCTCGAAGGCCTCACCGTCGATGCCGAGCACCGTCTTGCCGAACATCTGGATCAGCCGCCGGTAGGAGTCCCAGGCGAACCGCTCGTTGCCCGCCTGCTTGGCCAGGCCGAGCACGGACTCGTCGGAGAGCCCGATGTTCAGCACCGTCTCCATCATCCCCGGCATGGAGAACTTCGCCCCGGACCGCACGCTGACCAGCAGCGGGTCCGCGGGGTCGCCCAGCTTGCGGCCCATCGCCGCCTCCAGCGCGGACAGGTGGGCGGAAACCTCCTCGTCCATTCCGTCGGGCAGGGAGCCATACTCGAGGTAATAACGGCAGGCATCGGTGGTGATGATGAATCCCGGGGGCACCGGCAGGCCCAGGTTGGTCATCTCGGCCAGGTTGGCGCCCTTGCCTCCCAGCAGATCTCGTAGGTCCTTGTTACCCTCGGTGAAGTCGTAGACGAGCTTGCGCACTGCACGTTCTCCTCGCGACGCCGCCGCACGCTGCGGCCCAGGCGCCAGTTGCATAGTCTGAGCGCGGCCTGATGAATCCCCCGTGACCGACTCTACCGGCCGGGGTCCCCGCGGGGGGAACCAGCACGCAGGCCGGCCAGCGATCGGCCATCCGGTGAGTCCCGCCCGGATCGCCGTCTCCCCGCGGGCGGGCAAAGCCGGCCGCCGGTAGAGAAAAACCGACCTTCGGTAGAGAAAAGCCGAGTATCCGGTGACGAACGTCCCGGGCGCGGCCAAGACCGGTAATGAAGCAGCAAATTGCTCATAAAGAATCGGTTGCAGAATCGGGATGGACGCTACTTTCAGGCCGCCCGTGCGTCTGTTAGGTAGGACGTCAAAGGCGGCTAGGGCCACCGGGCCGGTTGATCATTCCTTGGGTTGACCAATGCCTGTCGGCCCGCAGCGGCGGGCCGACCTTGCCGCATGGTACGGCGGTTCTCGCAGGGGAGCATGGGTCAGCGTGGCTAACGGACAGGAAGCGCAGGTCACACGCGGTGCTGCCGCTCTCGGACCGGTGCCGGAGGCCAGCGTCACGCGGCCGCTGCGGCATCGCGACCGGACGCTGGCGGTACCGCCCGTCGTTACCTTGGCGGTGATGCTCCGGGGGATCACAACGCGGTCCTCCTGGCACGATGAATCAGCCGCCCTTTCCGCCGCCGATCGTTCTATCCCGCAGCTGCCGCGCATGCCGGGCCGCGTCGATGCGGTACACGATTTCTATTACCTGCTGCTGTGGCCGGCCGTCTATTTCGCCGGTACCGGCGAACTCCACGCCAGGCTGCGCTCGGCGATCGCCGTGGCCGGGGCGGCCCCCGGTATTGCCGTCATCGGGCGTCTGGGCGCGGCATGGCGGTGCGGGGCGTGACCTACACACGTCGTGGTGACGGCGATGCGCCGACCGTTACGTCGCGGGAGGGCCGCCGGGGCAGGCTGCCCGGCCTGCGCCAGGCCGGGCAGACGGTGGCGGCGGTGCCGGTCCGTCGCCATCTGGCCGTGCTGGCCTGCTACCTGGCGGCCGGGATCGCGGTGACCTGGCCGCGGGCCACCTGGCTGATCGAGGGGAAGCTGCCCGCCACCAGGGACGGGGGCTCCTACGTGTGGGGTTTCTGGTGGATGGCGCACCAGGTCACGCACCTGGGTGACCCTTGGTTCACCCGCTCGATCGCCGCGCCGGCCGGAACCGAGCTGGGTTATCACGCCCTGATGCCGCTCGAGGGCGTGGTGATGACGCCGGTCACCCTCGCGTTCGGCCCCAGCGTCTCCTATAACGTGCTCTCGATCATCCTGCCCGGGCTGTTCTGCTACGCCATGTACCGGGCGGCGTCGCTGTGGCTTCGGTCGCAGGCCGGGGCGATCGCAGCGGGCGCGTTCTTCGGCTTGTCCTCCATGCTCACCTGGCTGGCCTGGTATCAGCTCAACCTCGCCGCGGGCGCGCTGTTCCTGCCGCTGGCCCTGGAGGCCGCGGTGCGGATGCGCCGCCACCCCGGGCCACGGCAGGCGGTGATCCTGGGCATCGTCCTGGGCGCCAGCCTGCTCACCGACCAGGAGTCGGCCGTCCTGGTGGGGATCCTGGTGGTGGCTGTGCTAGTGCCCTGGCTCGCTGGCCGGCCGGCCGCCGGTACGCCAGGCCGGGGCAGGAAGCTGGCGGCCGCGGCTGCCGCCGTGGCGGTCGCGCTCGTGGCAGCCAGCCCGCAGATCGTCGCGATGGTGGTGCAGGCCCGCTCCGGCGGCACGTCCTTCCCGCCCCGGGAGGTGGACGCGAACTACGTGAGCTACAACCCGTCCCTCGCCGGGATCTTCGGAGCCTCCCCGCGAGTGGTTCAGCTCGGCCTGGGCGTGCTGAAGCCGGTCAGCTACCAGGGACGGATCTCTGACGGGATTCCCGCGTTCGGGCTGGTGCTGACCGTGCTGGCGGTATTCGGCCTGGTCGTGTCGCGACGGCGGCGCAGCGCCTGGATGCTCGCGCTGCTGTGGGCCGGCGCCGCGGCGCTGGCGCTGGGGTCGACGCTGAAGATCGGAACCCACGCCTACGTGCCCGCCGCCGAGGTCTGGCACGGCGTGCGGGTGTCCGCGCTCATGCCCTACACCTGGTTCGTGCAGATCCCCGGGCTGGCCGGCTTCCGCGAGGCCGCGCGGATCTCGGTGCTCGCGCTGGTGCCCGCGGCGCTGCTGGCCGGGGCAGCGGTCGACTGGCTGCGCACCCACGCCGCGGCGCTGATCCCGGCGGTGCTGATCCTGGCCGTGCTGGAGGCCGGCTGGGCAGGCAACCCCGGCATCCCGACGATGCCCACCGCGCTGCCCAGGCTCGACGGCCCGATCGCCGCCGACCATTCGGCCTCCCTCGTCGTAGACGTCCCGTTCGGCATCCGGGGCGGGATACCGCAGCCGGGCGAGGGGGCCGCGTTCGACCCCGAGGCCCAGGTGCTGGCCACCGCCGACGGTCACCCCCGCGCGGTGGCCTACCTGTCCCGGATACCGGTCCCGACGCTTGCGGCCATCAGGCGGCACGCGTTCTACGCCGGGCTGCTCAGCGCCCAGGGCCAGCCCCGCCGCGAGGCCGAGACGGTCACCCACTACACCAGCTACCCGGACCTGCTCACCGCCGCGCGCCGGGACGCCCGCAGCATGGACGTCGGCTGGGTGCTGGTCTGGCAGCAGGCCCCCGCCGTCGGCCGCTACCTCACCCGCACCGGCTTCCGGCTCGCCTATACGGCCGACGGAGTGCTGGTATACCGGCCGACGGCGAGGTGAGCAACCCGCTCATGTGGTGCCCACAGCTGCCGGGGCTACCCTTTTTGGTATTCACGTCTGCGTGCAGGCAACGCGCGGGACGCTGTTGCGTCTCCTCTGTGTGGGAGTCGACACCCTGGGCCTGACTAACCAGCCCGACATCCTCGTCATCGGCCATGGCTCGGCCGTACTGACGTATACAGGCGAGGATGCGCGGGGCCGGGACGTCAGCGCCAGTCAGGCCGTGACAGCCCTCTACCGCGAGCACGCGACCGGCCTGATCCGCCTCGCGGTGGTGATGCTGGGCGACAGGCCGACGGCCGAGGATGTCGTGCAGGAGGCGTTCTGCGGCCTGTACCGGCGCTGGGCGCATCTGTCCGATCCCGCCAAATCGCTGCCTTACGTGCGCTCGGCCGTGCTGAACGGCTGCCGCACGGTGATCCGCCGCCGGTCCAGGCATGACGGCCGCCTGGCGGCCGAGCCCGCCGCCGCTTCGGCCGAACACGATGCCCTCCTGGGCGAGGAGCACCGCGCCGTGATCCAGGGGGTGCGCAAGCTGCCGCCGAGGCAGCGCGAGGCGCTGGTGCTCCGCTACTTCATGGATCTCGACGTGCCCGAGATCGCCCAGTCGATGGGCATCAGCCCCGGTACCGTCAAGTCCACGCTCTCCCGCGGCATCGCCGCGCTCGGGCTGTTGCTCGGGGATGACTGATGCTCGGGGATGACCGGTGAACACGACCGAAGAACGGCTGAGGGCCGCCGCCCGCGCGGTCGCCGGGACCGTGCCGTCCGAGAGCATGCCGCCGCTGCGCCTGCCCGCGGCGCAGCCGCAGCAGGCGCCCGCGGGGGCGGCAGCGGCGATGGCCGGACTGGCTGACTCCGCTGTCCGCAGCGGCGGCCGTGATCGCCGTGATCGCGATGTCGGTAGCGGTGACCCGCGGGCCGCTCTCCGGCCCGAACGCGAGGGCAGATGCCGGACCCGACGGCACCCCGCCGTACTACGTCGCGCTCACCGCCGCGGCCGGTCACGCGAGCGCCGCAGCGGTCATCAGGCGCACGGCCACCGGCGCCCCGGTCGCCCGGGTCGCCCCGCCCCGGCCCAGTGACGGGTTCACCATGGTCTCCGGGGCCGCAGACGATCGCACGTTTGTCCTCGGCGCGCAGGTGACGCCGCCAGCGGGGAGCCAGTCGTACGCACCGTTCGGATCGTCCCGGCCGGAATACAGCTACGCCGCGCAGAATCAGATGCGGCTGGTCACGCTCACGGAGTTCCAGCTGCTGCGCTTCGACGCTGCGCGGCAGCAAGCGCGACTGAGCCCGCTGCACCTCCCTCCGGTGACGCAGGCGGTATCGGGCCTCGCGCTGTCTCCGGACGGCACGAGGCTGGCCGTGGCCCTGTCACGACCCGGCCAGCTCAAGATCACGGTCTCCACCCTGGCCACCGGATCCAGCCGGACCTGGGCGGCCCATCTGAACCGTGATCTGCCGCCGTGGCTGCCCAATTCGCTTTACTGGGCCCGGGACGAACGCACGCTCGCCTTCAGCTGGCCGGAATCCGCCGGACGCAGGAAGGGCACCATACCGCTCGCCGAATCGGTGCGGCTGCTGGATACCGCCGCCCCGGGAACCAGCCTGCTCGCCGATAGTGTCACCGCACCCCGTGTGGTCACCGCACCCCGTGTCGCCGGGAATCTGCCGGCTCTGCCCAACCGCGGCCCGCCGATCACCTTGCGCGGACAGCTGTTTCCGGACGGCGAGACCGCCGGGTACACGCTGCGCGTTCTAGGCGCATACCCCGGCCTTGGCTCTGGACATAACGTGAGGAATTACATACTGACAGTCACTCCCCCCCTGTGGGTCAATTCCACCGGAAGCGTGCAGATTGTGACCATCCTCAGGCGTGCGATCGGCATCGTCGGCCACGGCCGTTACATGAACCTGCCGGCGCCCATGCCGGCCAACCCGCTCGGCATCGCCTGGTAGCCGGCGGCCTGAGCCGCGCGGCGCGACCGGCGCGCAGCACGTGAGCCTGGCCCGCCCGGCCCGCCCGGACTGCTCGCTACCCGGCCCGTCCCGCACGCGACCCGGCCCGTCCCGCACGCGACCCGGCCCGTCCCGTACGCGACCCGGCCGGACCGCGCCCGACCCAGCCGGACCGCCCGGACCGCACGCGACCCGGCCCGCCCGGCAGGATGGAGCGCGAACACCGACGGGCGAGGGAGGCGGCGGACGTGCCGGACCTGGTGATCGGATTGCTCCATCCGGGCGAGATGGGCGCCGCCGTCGGCGGCTGCCTGGCCGAAGCCGGGCACCCGGTCCGCTGGGCGTCGGCCGGCCGCGGCCCGGCCACGGCCGCGCGCGCCCGGCAGGCAGGACTGTCGGACGCCGGCACGGTCGCCGAACTCGCCGGGCAGTGCGACATCATCCTGTCGGTCTGCCCGCCGCAGGCGGCCGTCGAGGTGGCCCGCTCCGTCGTCGGGGCCGGGACCGCAGGCTTGCGAGGCGTGTTCGTCAACGCCAACGCGATCTCGCCGGCCACCTCTCGCGCCGTGGCCCGGATGATCGAGGCAGCCGGCGCCAGCTATGTGGACGGAGGGATCATCGGCCCGCCGCCCGTCTCGGCGGGCAGCACCCGCCTGTACCTGTCCGGCCGGCGGCAGGCGAAATCCAGGGCCTGTTCGCCGGGACCAGGGTTGACGCCCGGATCGTGGACGACAGCGCCGGCGCCGCCTCGGCGGTCAAGATGGCGTACGCGGCGTGGACCAAGGGCACGGCCGCCCTGCTGCTCGCCGCGCGCGCGCTGGCCAGCGCCGAGGGGGTGCAGGACGCGCTGCTGGCCGAGTGGGCGCTGTCCCAGCCCGACCTGGCCCAGCGGACCCTGGGCGCCGCGCGGTCCGCGGCCCTGAAGGGCTGGCGCTGGGTGGCCGAGATGGAGGAGATCGCCGACAGCATGGCCGCGGCCGGCCTGCCGCGCGGCTTCCACCAGTCGGCGGCCGAAATCTTCCGGCGCCAGCCCCGCGCGGCGTCCGCGGACGAAGTCACTGTCGAGGCGGTTCTCACCGCCCTGCTGGCCGGCAGCCAGCCCGGCCGCGACACGGCCTGAACCGCCCGCCGCGGGTCATGGCGAAGCCGGCGACAGATGTCACCCCGGCTTATCGGGGATCCTGCCCGATGGACAAGGTGGTCATCATCGTGGCCTGGCTGGCCGGCTTCATCATCGGCCGCCCTCTCGGTGCGCGGCACCGCGGAGAGGATCTGAGCTGCCCGGCGAGCTCGCCAGGGCCGGGCGATCAGGCGTCCCGGCCCTGGCAAGCACGGGGAGGAACAACCCAGGCGTCGTGAACGTCTCATACACGTGGAACCAGGCGCCGGCGGCTGCAGAGGGCCGCGCCGCGCGCCGGGGCCTGCTGATGGCAGGCCGGGGTGAGCACCGGGCTCCGGACAGACGGGTGCCGAGCCGATAGCAGGCAGATATGACCGAACCCGCCGTGCCCCCCGCCAGCCTGGTGGCGAGCCGGCCGGCGCTGCCAGCCGCAGCCAGGCCGGCCGGGGCGCTCAGCCGGGCCGTCCTGCGGCTGGCAGCGCACCTGGCGGCGTGGACGCCGTTCCTGATCGGCGCGGTGCGTTCGATTCAGCGAGGCTCGCCGGTCATCGCCGATGGCGGGGCCATCGCACTTCGCGCATGGGATGTCCTGACCCCCTACGGGCCCCTGGTCGGGCAGGCTACCCAGCTGCGCAACGGCGCGTTTGACCCGGGGCCGCTGCAGTACTGGCTGCTGGCGATCCCGGTCCACCTCGACCCGCGGGAGGGCGCGGTGTGGGGCGCGGCGCTGTGGTGCATGGTCGCCTGCTCGCTCGCGATCGAGGCCGCGTGGTCGGCGCTCGGCGCGTTCGGCGGCCTGGCGGCGAGCGGGGTCATCCTCGGGACCGTCGCCTGGCAGCCGCTGATCGCGGCGCAGCCGTACTGGAATCCGTGGCTCGGCGTGATCTTCTTCCTCGCCGCGGCGGCCGCGGCGCTGGCGGTCATGTCCGGGCGGCGCCGCTGGTGGCCGGTGCTCGTGGTCACCGGATCGGTGGCCGCCCAGGCTCACCTGATGTTCGCGCTCGCCTCGGCCGCGCTTGTGCTGCTCGCGCTCGGGGTCGGACTGGCCGACACGGTCCGGGCGAGGTCCGGGTACTGGTGGGCGGTCCTCGGCCTGATCGCCGGCTCAGCCTGCTGGGTCGCGCCGCTCATCCAGCAGTTCACGAGCCGGTCGGGTAACCTCGGGCTGCTTATCGCGAGCCTGGGCGCGCGGCAGACGGCGGGCCCTGCGTTCGGCTTGAAGGCCCTCACCGCGTCAGCGCTGCCGCCGCCGGTGTGGTGGACGCCGTCGCTGTCGTTCCGCGACGACAGCATCGCGAGCCTGATCGGCGGACGGTCGGTCGCGTTCGGCGTGCTGATGCTCGCGCTCACCGCCGTCGCGCTCGCCGTCGCGGTCCGCCCGCTGAGAATCCGCCGGCTTGCCGCGCTGGCCGCCGTCAGCCTGCTGACCAGCGTCGCTGAGCTTGCCACCTACTCAGGTGTCCCCGTGCACAACATCAGCCGCGCAAATCAGAATTACCTGCTGATCGTCTTGTTCCCGGTCGGCCTGCTGGCCTGGCTCGCCGTGGGCTCGGCCGCTGTGCTCGCCGCCCGGCGGGTGATCGATCCAGGCCGGGTGCTGGCGGCAGTGCGCGGAAGGTGGCGCGGCGAGCCGGGCAGCGCGGGCGGGCCGGCGGCGCGCCGGGCCGTCCGCGCAATCGGCTGCGCGGCACTGCTGCTGATCGCGCTGGAGGCATCGCTGGCCGTGACCCAGCAGGCGCAGGCGACCGCGCGCGCCGTATCCGGCCCGCAGGTGAGCGCCACCCGGTTTGCCTCCGCATACATCGAGCGGCTGTTGCCCCCTCAGCGGGTGGCACTGTCGGTCGTGAATCCCGCAGGGATCTACCAGCGAGATGTCACCCTCGGCCTGGCATGGGCGCTGCGCGCCGCCGGATACCAGCCGGAGGTGGACCACCGCGCCGCACGTTATCTCGGAGCGCGGTACCTGTACAGCGGGCAGCCGCTGCCGCACGTGACCGTGGTCTTGCGGCACCGCGGCGTCGCTGTCCGCCTCGCGCAGGCTGCCAGCGGTCTGCTACCGCCGCCGGCGCTGCCGGCCGGCGGCGGTCCCGGCGTGCCGGGTCAGCAGTCTGCCAGCCGTTCGGCCAGGTAGGACTCGACGTTCGCGATGTTCACCCGGTCCTGTTTCATGGAGTCTCGCTCCCTGACCGTCACCGCCTGGTCGTCCAGCGTGTCGAAGTCGACGGTGACGCAGTAGGGCGTGCCGATCTCGTCCTGCCTGCGGTACCGGCGGCCGATCGCGCCCGCGTCGTCGAAGTCGGTATTCCACCGCTTGCGCAGGGTCGCGGCGAGGTCACGGGCCTTGGGCGAGAGATCCGGGTTGCGGGACAGCGGCAGCACGGCCGCCTTGACCGGCGCGATCCGGGGATCGAGCCGCAGCACCGTCCGCTTCTCCAGGTTCCCCTTGGCGTCCGGCGCCTCGTCTTCGCCATAGCCGTCGAGCAGGAACACCAGCATGCCCCGGTCCACGCCGGCCGCGGGCTCGATGACGTAGGGGACGTACCGCTCGCCCGTGTCCGGGTCGAGGTAGGACATGTCCACGCCGGACGCCTTGGCGTGCGTGCGCAGGTCGTAGTCGGTCCGGTTGGCGATTCCCTCAAGCTCGCCCCATTCGGAGCCGGGGAACTCGAAGCGGTACTCGATGTCTACGGTGCGCTTGGAGTAGTGCGAGCGCTTCTCCGGCGGGTGCTCGTACCGCCTGAGGTTCTCCTTGCGCAGGCCCAGGTCGACGTACCAGCCGAACCTGGTATCGATCCAGCGCTCGTGCCACTCCTCGTCCGTGCCCGGCTTGACGAAGAACTCCATCTCCATCTGCTCGAATTCGCGGGTGCGGAAGATGAAGTTGCCGGGCGTGATCTCGTTCCGGAACGACTTGCCTATCTGGCCGATGCCGAACGGGACCTTGCGGCGCGAGGTCTGCAGCACGTTGCGGTAGTTGATGAAGATGCCCTGCGCGGTCTCGGGCCGCAGGTAGGCCAGGCCGGATTCGTCCTCGGTGGCGCCGAGGTAGGTGCGCAGCAGGCCGTTGAACATCCGCGGCTCGGTGAACGCGCCCCGGGTGCCGCAGTTCGGGCAGGCGATGTCGGCCAGCCCGTTCGCGGGGGCGTGCCCGTGCTTGTCCTCGTAGGCTTCTTCCAGCTGATCGGCGCGGAACCGCTTGTGGCAGGACGTGCACTCGGTGAGCGGATCCACGAACTCGGTGACGTGCCCGCTCGCCTCCCACACCTCCCGGGCCAAGATGACCGAGGAGTCGATGCCCACGATGTCGTCGCGCTCGGTCACCATCGACCGCCACCACAGGCGCTTGATGTTGTTCTTCATCTCGACGCCCAGCGGGCCGTAGTCCCAGGATGCCCGCAGGCCACCGTAGAATCTCGCTGGACGGGTAGACGAACCCTCGTCGCTTGCTGAGGCTGACGAGCGTGTCCATGCGTTCGGTGCGTCGTGCCATGACGGTCTCCATCCGGCTGGCGGTCGGAGGGCTGCGAGGGCGGGCAACCCGGGGGAGCTTAGAGCGCCCGGCGGTAAGGCGCTGACCCAGTTCCTGGCGCGCCCTCGGCGCGACGGGATGCGGCGATCCAGCGTCGGTCCGGCAGGGCCGGGCGAGCCCGCATAGCGGAGCTAAGCGGTCGAGCCAGGCCGCCTGCCGGCGTCCCGGGCGCCGCGAGCCCAGCGCCGGCTGCCGGGCGCTCTTAGCCTACCTGCGGCTCAAGGCCGCGGGCACACCGTTTCCGGCCGCGTACTTCCCGGGCCCGGCGGGTGGCCGGCTACTCGGCGCGGGACTGCGGAACCCGGTTGGGCTCGGCGCGGCCGTACCGCCGGTCCCGGCGGGCGAAGATCTCGCACGCGCGCCACAGGTCACGCCGGTCAAAGTCGGGGAACAGGGTGTCGAGGAACACGAACTCGGCGTATGCCGACTGCCAGAGCAGGAAATTCGACGTCCGCTGCTCCCCCGACGACCGGATGAACAAGTCAACATCGGGGATTCCCGGCTCGTCCAGGTAACGCCCGAACATCTTCTCGTTGACCTGGTCCGGACGCAGCCGCCCGGCCGCCACGTCCGCCGCGATGGCCGCCGCCGCGTCCGCGATCTCGGCCCGGCCACCGTAATTCACGCAGAACTGCAGCGTGAGCACGGAGTTGGCCGCCGTCAGCCGTTCGGCATATTCAAGCTCGGAAATGACGCTGCGCCACAGCCTGCGGTGCCTGCCCGCCCACCGGACCCTGACCCCCATCTCGTGGAACTCATCGCGCCGCCGGTGGATGACGTCGCGGTTGAAGCCCATGAGGAACCGCACCTCGTCCGGCGAGCGGCGCCAGTTCTCGGTGGAGAACGCGTACGCCGACAGGTACGGGATGCCGAGTTCGATCGCGCCCATGATCACGTCGAACAGCGCCGCCTCGCCGCGCTTGTGGCCCTCTGTCCGGGGCAGCCCGCGCTGCTTGGCCCAGCGGCCGTTTCCGTCCATCACCAGGGCCACGTGGGTGGGCACGAGCTCAGCCGGGATGGCCGGCGGCCGGGCGCCGCCGGGATGCGGGTCCGGCGGCCGGACGCCGTTCCGCTTCACCGGCACGGCCGCGGCAGGCGCGCGCAGGGACACATCACGCATGCTCTACATGACGCAGTGACCGGATCGAATGTTCCAGGTGCCACTGCAGATACGCCGACACCAGGCCGCTGCACTCCAGCCGGTGCCTGTGCTCGCTGGCGTCCGCCAGCGGCCAGTCGCCGCGCAGCAGCGCGGCCATCAGGTCCACCGTCTGGCCGGCCGGCGTCGCGGCACCGGGCGGCCGGCACGACCGGCAGGTCAGCCCTCCGGCGGCCACGGCGAACGCGCGCGAATGCCCGGCCGCCGGGCCGTCCTGCCGGGCCCCGCACACGGCGCACTCCTGCAGGGACGGCGCGTATCCGGCCACCGCGAGCGAGCGCAGCAGGTAGGCATCGAGCACCAGCCGCGGATCGTGGTCCTGCGCGCTCAGCGTTCGCAGGCCGCCGACGAGCAGCAGGAACTGCCGCAGGGCCGGCTCCTTCTCCTCCGCGGTGAATCGCTCGGCGGTCTCCAGCATGGCGGTCCCGGCGGTGTAGCGCGGGTAGTCGCCGGTCAGCCGCTCGCCGTACGGGCGCAAGGTCTCCGCCTGGGTGATGATGTCGAGCGAGCGCCCGGCGTACAGCTGCAGGTCGACATGGGTGAACGGCTCAAGCCGCGCGCCGAACCGGGACTTGGTCCGGCGCACGCCCTTGGCCACCGCGCGGATCCGGCCGGTCCTGCGGGTCAGCAGCGTGATGATCCGGTCCGCCTCACCCAGCTTCTGGGTGCGCAGCACGATGCCCTCGTCACGGTACAGCTTCACCCGGCCATTCTCCCGCGCCGCGGCCGCTGCCGCGATCCGGCGGGCCGGCGTGGCGCGGCCGGCCGGAGCCGATACGGCGGCCCGGGGTCAGGCAGCGGGCCCGCGCCGCGCCGGGTCCCGCCGGTCCCGCCGGTCAGCCCCGCCGGGACCGGTTCACCGCGGAAAGCACCGCACGCATCGAGGCGGTCACCGTACTGCCGTCCACGCCGGCCCCCCACAGCGTCCGGCCGCCGATCGCGCACTCCACGTACGCCGCGGCCTGGGCGTCGCTGCCCTCCGACAGCGCGTGCTCGGCGTAGTCGAGGACCCGGACCTGCGTCCCGATCGAGGCGAGCGCGTTGCAGAACGCGGAGATCGGCCCGTTGCCGACACCCTCGAGCTGCCGCTCCTCGCCGTCCACCCGGACTTCCACGGTGAGCGCGTCCTTGGATTCCACGGCCGCCGAGGTGTACTGGTCCAGCAGCGACAGCGGCCCGCGAGCGAAGTACTCGGCCCGGAAGATGTCCCACATCTCGGCCGCGGTCACCTCGCCGCCGTCCGCGTCGGTCCGCGCCTGGACGAGCCGGGAGAACTCGATCTGCATCCGGCGCGGCAGGTCCAGCTGGTGCTCGGCCTTCATGATGTAGGCGACGCCGCCCTTGCCGGACTGCGAGTTCACCCGGATCACGGCCTCGTACGTGCGCCCCACGTCCTGCGGGTCGATTGGCAGGTACGGCACGGCCCACGCCTGCTGCGCCGGATCGACGCCGGCCGCCGCGGCTTCGGCCTCGAACGCCTCGAAGCCCTTCTTGATCGCGTCCTGGTGCGACCCGGAGAACGCGGTGTAGACCAGCTCGCCCGCGTACGGGTGCCGCGGGTGCACCGGCAGCTGGTTGCAGTACTCGACCGTCCGCCGGATCTCGTCGATGTCCGAGAAGTCGATCATCGGGTCGATGCCCTGGCTGAACAGGTTCATGCCCAGCGTCACCAGGCAGACGTTGCCGGTCCGCTCGCCGTTGCCGAACAGGCACCCCTCGATCCGGTCGGCGCCGGCCAGCACCGCGAGCTCGGCGTCGGCCACCGCGGTGCCCCGGTCGTTGTGCGTGTGCACCGACAGGCATACGTGGCCGCGCCCTGACAGCTCGCGGCTCATCCACTCGATCTGGTCGGCGTAGACGTTCGGGGTGGACCGCTCCACCGTGCACGGCAGGTTGAGGATGATCTCCCGGCCCGGGCCGGGCTGCCAGACGTCCATCACCGCCTCGCAGACTTCGGCGGCGAAGTCGAGCTCGGTGTCCATGAAGATCTCCGGCGAGTACTCGTAGCCGAAGTCGCAGCCGGCCAGGTACGCCTCCGCGTGCTTCATCACCGAGCGAGTGCCGTCGGTGGCCAGCGCCTTGCACTGCTCCCGGTCCACCCCGAACACCACCCGCCGGAACAGCGGCGCGGTCGCGTTGTACAGGTGCACGCTGGCCCGGCGCGCCCCCGCCAGTGACTGCACGGTCCGCTCGATCAGCTCGTCCCGTGCCTGGGTGAGCACGGAGATCTGGACGTCACCGGGAATCCGGTCGGTCTCGATCAGCTCGCGGACGAAATCGAAATCGGCCTGGCTCGCCGACGGGAACCCCACCTCGATCTCCTTGTAGCCCATCTTGACCAGCAGGTCGAACATCTGGCGCTTGCGGGCCGGGCTCATCGGGTCGATGAGCGCCTGGTTACCGTCTCTCAGGTCGGTCGACAGCCATCGCGGCGCGGCCGTGATGGTGCGGCCCGGCCAGCTGCGGCCTGGCAGGTCAACCGGCTTGAACGGCGCGTACCGGTGACAGGGCATGCCGCTGGGCTTCTGCTTGATGTACATCGGTGCTGCTCCCTCATCGGGGCGGGCGGCGGCCAGCGAACACGCGGAACCCCGCGGCGAGGGAGCCGGCCGTTATCGGTCCCCGCCGCGGCCGCTAAGGAGGAGCAGCGCGCGCAGCATCGCAGACAGGCTATCAGCCCGAACGGTGCGCGGTGCCGACTGTGCGCGCACGCCCGCGGATCCCGCGGTTCCCGGCCGCCCCGCAACGCTCCCGGCCCGCCCGGGCTCCCGGCTGCCCGCACCCAACGCGACGGGAGGCAGCGCGCCGCCCGGGTCGCAAGCGACAGCGTCAGGAAGCGCTCGCGCTGAGCATGCGCCGGTTGTGGACACGCAGCGCGAGCGCGCCGGCTTCGATCAGCGGGGCCGGGGCTCCGGCTGCGCGCGCCCGCTGCGCGAAGTCGCCCAGCACGTCCACCTCGGTGGGCCGGCCCGCTATCAGGTCCCGGGACATCGACGCGGTGACCGAAGACCCGGCCGCGGTGAGGGTCTGCTCGGTCAGCTGGAGGTCTTCGCCGGGCACCGGGTGACCGGCGGCCTGCGCCGCTGCGGCCGCCTCGGCGAGCACGGCGCGCGCGAACTCCTCGCCGCCGGGCACTGCCACGATGTCGCCGACCGGTGCCCGCATGAGGGACGTCACCACGCCGACGCTGACGATGAAGACCCATTTGGCCCACATCGCGCCGACGATGTCGTCACGAACGATCACGTTGGCGCCGGCATCCCGGAAGGCCGCCGCGAGCTGCTCGACCCGGGTGCTCGGCGGTCTGTCCAGCTCGCCGAGCTCCACGTCGAACGTCGGCGCCAGGACCCGGATGGTTCCGTCGTCATCGACCTGCGTCGCCACCCTGAGCACGCCGCCGAGCACCGCCGAGCCGAACCGGCCGGCCAGCGCCTCGAGGTGCGCGATCCCGTTCAGGAACGGGAGGATCACGGTCGGCGGCGTGGCCGCAGGCCCGATGTCGTCCATCACCGAGTCGAGGTCACGCGACTTGACCGCGAGCACGATCGCGTCATATCTGGGCCCCAGCTCGTCCGCGGTAACAACTGCCGTCCGCACCGTACGGATCCCGCCCTGGCTCGCCAGCCGCAGCCCGTGGTCGCGCAACTGTGCGGCACGGTGCGGCCGCGCCAGGACGGTCACGTCCTGACCGCCGTCCGCAAGGCGCGCCGCGACGAAGCCGCCGACGGCTCCAGGACCGGCGATGAGGAATCTCATCCGACCTGCACCTCCTCCCGCCAGCTTAGACAGGCCGCTGGCCGGTCATGCCCGCCCGCTGAGAAGCTCGCGAAGGACAGCAGCGAGCCGGCCCGGGTCGCTGAGAAGTTGAACGAACGCGAAGATCGCGCCGGCTCAGCCGGGCGTCAACAGGCCGCGACCACAGCGGTGCCGCACCGGCCGCGTCGGGTGGCGGGTGGCCGGCGGTCGCCTGCCGGGTCAGTCGCGGGCGGTGGCGCGCTCGGTGACCGAGATGACCCCGTAAGCCTGGGCCTGTGTCATCCCCAGGTCCGCGGCCACTGCCTGGGCCGCCTGCCGTTCGGTGTCGGTCAGCGGGCCCTCCGCCGTGCCGATGCGGACGACCTCGGCGAGGAACCACTCCCTGGCCTGGACCGCCAGCTGCACGCCCGTCTGCTTGAGCGCCGGCGCGGTGTATTCCGGCGGCTGGGCCAGGTCGCGGGCCAGCGCGGCGTCACCGTAATCCCGCGCGCCCGCGCCGGTGACCGCTTCGATGGCCTTGCGCCGCGACGGCGGGCTTGCCGGGTCGCCGGCCCGCAGCATGGCCGAGGCGGCCGCCCGCATGCCGACCGGAAGCGCCGCCTGCATCTGCTCGGCGGTAGGCAGCGCCAGCGCGCCGGTGTGATAGCGCGTCATGCAGGCAAGGCACTGGACGTGCTCGCCCGCCTTGGCCAGCGGGATAACCGGGACGAAGACCAGCGTCCAGAACCGCCGGCCGCTGCGCAGCCGGTACCGCCGGTCACCTCCGCATCGCCTGCAGTGAAACGCGCCCTGCCCGATCGTCCGGTGGAAGACCCGCGGTCCCCAGATGATCAGCAACGCTGCTCCTTCCGTTCCGCCTGCTGGGCCTGGCCCTGCCGTGCCAGGACAGGGCGGCCGCGGCCGCTGCCGCGCCCCGATGCCGCCTATCCTTCCGCACGGCGGGATCCCGGCGGCCGAAGAACCGGAAATCGCGGGCCGGCCCGCGGCCGGGGACGCGCGGTCAACCGCGCCGCCCGGGCGCGCGGCCGGAAAACCTGTCGCTTTCCGGGCGGGTCCCGGCTTTGCTTGACTGATGCACATTGACCGTTTCGATCCGGTAGCGGACGCCGGCAAGATCCGGGCCTGCTACGAGATGTACGTGGCGGGCAAGCCGGCCGACGACCCCGACGGCCCGCTGGCCTCGCTGCCGGTATACACCGGCTGGTTCAGCCTGGGCTGGGACGCGGATCCGCGCGAGGCGTGGCTGGTCCCCGGCGACCGGCCAGGGACCGCGGCGGGCGGGTACCTGCTCGAGCTGCCCGCCAAGGAGAACACGCACATCGGGTGGCTCGGCATCATGGTCGCGCCCGACCGCCGGCGGGCCGGCCTCGGCACCCTGCTGCTGCGGCACGCCGCGGTGCGCGCGCGCGAGCACGGCCGCACCGTGCTGTTCGCCGAGACCAGGGACGGCGCGCCCGGCTCCGCATTCGCCGCGGCGATGGGGGCACGCCCCGGGATCACCGAGGCGCGCCGGATCCTTCACCTGGCGGATATGCCGCCCGGGCACCTGGCCGAGCTTCGCCGCCAGGCCGAGCCGGCCGCAGACGGCTACAGCCTGGTCTCCTGGCGCGGGTCGCCTCCCGAGGAGTACCTGTCCGGGGTGGCGGCGGTGGCCAACGCCATGAACGACGCCCCGCACAGCCCGGGGTTCGAGCCCGAGCAGATGGATGCCCAGCGGGTCCGGGACGGCGAACGGCTGATCATCGCGCAGGGGGTGCGGCACTACTCCGTGGCTGCCAGGTGCGACCGGACGGGCGAGCTGGCCGGGCTGACCCAGTTCGCCGTCGACCCGCTGCAGCCGGACTGGGGCTATCAGCACCTGACGGCGGTGGCCCGGGCGCACCGCGGGCACCGGCTGGGGCTGCTGGTCAAGGTCGCCATGATGGAACTGCTCGCGGAGGCGGAGCCGGGACTGGAACGGGTGATCACCGGCAACGCCGACGCTAACAGCCACATGATCGCCATCAACGAGGCGCTCGGGTTCCGGGTGCTGGACCGGTGGCCGCACTGGCAGCTCGACGTGACGCAGCCGGAGCACGCGGCCAGCCGGGCGTCCGGCGCGGCGGCCGGCGCGCGCGGCTAGCCGCAGCGCCGCTCGGCGGGAACTGCCCGCAGCTGCATCGCCCGCGCTCGATGATCTCCGGAAGGCGGCCGATCAGCGGCCGGCGGCCACCGGCGGGCAGCAAACCGCGGATCGGCAACCCCCGGCCGGCCGCGGCCAGGGGGACGGGCGGGCGTCCGGCCCGCTGATGTCTCTGCCGGTCAGGGGGTGTCGTAGAAGCCGAGGCGGCGCAGCTGCCTGGGGTCGCGCTGCCAGTCCTTGGCGATCTTTATGTGCAGGTCGAGGTAGACCTTGGTGCCGAGCAGCGCCTCGATGCGCTGCCGCGCCTTGGTGCCGACTGCCTGGAGCCGCACACCCTGAGGCCCGATGATGATCGGCTTCTGGCTGGGCCTTTCGAGGTACATGAGCGCGTGCACGTCGGTCAGATCCTCCCGGCCGGGTCGCGGCCCCATCTCCTCCACCACGACCGCGATCGAGTGCGGCAGCTCATGCCGCACGCCCTCCAGGGCCGCCTCGCGGATGAGCTCGGCCACCATCACCTGCTCGGGTTCGTCGGTCAGCTCGCCGTCCTGGTACAGCGGCTTGCCCACCGGCAGCTTGGCGATGAGCACCTCTTCGAGTACGTCAAGGCCGAATCCGGTCACGGCCGATACCGGCACCACGTCTGCCCAGTCGCCGAGCCCGGCGACGGCGACCAGCTGCTGCATGACCTGCTCCTGGGTCGCCTGGTCGGTCATCGTCACGATGGCGACCATCGGCTTGCCGCGCAGGCCGGACAGTTCCCGGGCCAGGTAGGCGTCACCCGTCCCGACCGGCTGCGGCGCGGATACGCAGAATCCGATCACATCGACCTCGGTGAGCGCCGACCTGGCCAGGCTGTCCAGTCGCTCGCCGAGCAGGGTGCGGGGCTTGTGCAGACCGGGCGTGTCCATGATGATCAGTTGCGCGTCGGGGCGGTGCACGATACCTCTGATCAGCCGCCTGGTCGTCTGCGGGCGGCTGCTGGTGATGGCCACCTTGGCGCCGACCAGCGCGTTCATCAGAGTCGACTTGCCGACATTCGGCCGGCCGACGAAAGCGGCGAACCCCGACCTGAAGCTGGCTTCGGCGGGTGTCTGCGGTGCGCTCACCCTCGTGATTGTGCCCCCCTTCCGCGGCTGGGTGAAGCTACCAGACATCCCCGTCCCGCCAGCCGCAGGTGAGCTCGCCGGACAGGTCCAGCGCAGCGGCCACCGGAAGGACGAATATCGCGCCCTCCTCGTCCTCGGTACGCGTGATGCCGTCCGGGGTGAAGGCCGAGCACCGGCCCCGCCACAGCTGCCAGCCGCGGGCCGCGTAGAAGGCGGCGGCCTGGTCGGTCGCGCCGAGCGCGCCCAGATCGTAACCGCGGCTGATGACCCGCTCCAGCGCGTCCATCATGGCGCTGCCGTGCCCCCGGCCGCGCCGGTCCGCGCGCACCCCGACGCCTTCGACATAGCCGGCCCGCCACGCCCGGCCGCCGTGCAGCAGCCGCCGCTGGATCACCGACGCGTGCCCGATCAGCTCGCTGCCCTCCCAGACCAGGGCGTGCATCCCGCCGAGGGCGTGCTCCCAGTCGTCGTCGGTCATGTCGTCGAAGACGTCATACAGGAGCGCCCGGCCCGCCTGGAGGACTTCGGCGTCCAGGTCTGCGGTGTGGGCGATCCGCAACTGCGCCACTATCCCATCCTGGCTGCCGGCACCGC
This sequence comes from uncultured Actinomycetes bacterium, assembly GCA_963762615.1. Classification (GTDB taxonomy): domain Bacteria; phylum Actinomycetota; class Actinomycetes; order Streptosporangiales; family Streptosporangiaceae; genus PALSA-505. The sequence goes on from CAVXLG010000013.1 coordinate 353,858, forward strand.
CGCGGGCGACAGATTTAGGCCGGCCGGGCTGTCGCGGGAACCCGAGCGAGCGGGCCGGCCCGATCACGCGGGCAGGGTGGCGCGCAGCGCGCCGTCCGGCGCCACGTGGAACAGCGTGATCCCCTGGCCCAGGTCGCGCAGCACCGCCAGGTCAGCGGGATCGGGTTCCGCCGCCTCACTGACCAGGGCGGCCGCCTCCAGCCCGGCGGCGCCGCTCGACACGGCCATGGCGACCGCCAGTTGCACCGCGGTGAGCTGGAGCGAGGGCAGATCGACGCCGGTGGCCGCGTAGGTCCGGCCGGTCTCATCCCGGACCGCGGCACCCTCCGCCGCCAGCCCCCGGGCGCGCGCCGACCTGGCCAGGTTAATGATCTTGAGGTCCTCGGGGTCGAGGGCCGCTGCCTCGGTCACGGCAGAGAGTCTACGAGAGGAGCCAGGCCCGGCTGGCACGCGCTCACCCGGGACGTCGGCTCGGGACCGCCGGGCCCGGTTCGGTCTGCTCGCCCGGTTGATTCCCGTCGGCTGGCGGTGGCGCGCCGGGCCGTTCGGGAGAATCGGGTTGATCTTCCTGACTGGCGGTCTCGGAGCTGGCCGACGTCGGACTCAGCCGCTCCACCAGCACGGTGCCGATCCGGTTACGCCGGCCGGCCAGGTTCTCGGCGGTCAGCCGCAGCCCGGCGACGGTGGCGACGGATCCAGCGATCGGAACCCGGCCGAGCGCCTGGGCGAGCAGCCCGCCGACCGTCTCCACGTCCTCCGCCTCGATGTCGACGTTGAACAGCCCGGCCAGTTCGTCCACGGGAAGGCGCGAGGTCACCCGGGCCGTCGTTCCCGGAACGAGCCACTCCACGGTGGGCTGCTCCTGGTCATACTCGTCCGCGATCTCCCCCACGATCTCCTCGAGGATGTCCTCGATCGTCGCCAGCCCGGCGGTGCCGCCATACTCGTCGACGACGATCGCGACGTGAGACTGCCGCGTCTGCATCTCCCTCAGCAGCTCGTCGATGGGCTTGCTGTCCGGCACGTAGGTGGCGGGCCGCATGATCGACTCCACCTTCTCGACCGACTCGCCGTCGTGGTATTCGTGGGTGCGCGCCACGATGTCCTTGAGATAGGCGATGCCGATCACGTCGTCCTCGTTCTCGCCCACCACAGGTATCCGGGAGAAACCGCTGCGCAGGGCGAGCGACAGCGCCTGGTGCAGCGTCTTGTCCCGTTCGATGAACACGATGTCGGTGCGCGGGACCATGACCTCCCGGACCAGGGTGTCGCCCAGCTCGAAGACCGAGTGGATCATCTTCCGCTCGCCGGGCTCGATGACGCGGCGCCGCTCCAGAAGATCTACCAGGCCCCGGACTTCGGCCTCGGACGCGAGCTGGCTGTCCCTGGCCCTGCTCGCGGGCGTGATGAGGTTGGCTATCGCCGTCGACAGCCAGGACAGCGGGCCGAGCAGCCGGGACAGCGGGTGCAGTACCGCCGCCGCGGCCAGTGCTACCCGCTCGGTATACCGGCGGCCGATGGCCCGGGGCACGACCCCGATCACGACGTACCCGGCCACGATCATGATGGCGGCGGCGATGAGGAACGCCCGCCAGCCGGAGCCCAGCCAGTGCACGAGGGCCGCGGCCAGCAGGACGATCGCCGCGGTCTGCGCGGTTATCCGCAGCAGCAGCAGCGTGTTCAGGTAGCGCGGCCCGTCGGCGAGCACGGCCTCGGCCTGCGCCGGGCCGTGGCGGCCGTTCTTGGCCAGCTCCTGGGCTCCTATCCGCGCCGCGCGCCCCAGCGCCACCTCACCGGTCACGCACAGGCCGGCCAGGAAGGTCAGCAGTATCGCAGCAGCGATGAGCCATCCCATGCCGGTGTGTCACCCGGGCCCTTTCCGCCCTTCCGGGTCGCTTCCCCGCCCCCGAGTCGCGCGCCAGGAAGCGAGCAGCTGTTCCTGCAGGCTGAACATGGTGGCGCGCTCGTCGGGGTCGGCGTGGTCATAGCCGAGCAGGTGCAGCAGGCCGTGCGTGCAGAGCAGCTCGAGTTCGTCCTCGACGCTGTGCCGCGCCTCCCGGGCCTGCTCCGCCGCCACCTGCGGGCACAGCACGACGTCGCCGAGCAGCGCCGGGCTGGAATCGGGCTCGTCCGGATCCGCCCGGTCGCCACGGGCCCCGCTGAGGTGCGGCGGAACCGGCGGCCTCAGCTCATCCATGGGGAACGCCAGCACGTCCGCGGGACCGGGCTCGCCCATCCAGCGCTCGTGCAGGCCGGTCATCACGTTCTCGTCGACGAGCAGTACCGAGAGCTCAGCCAGCGGGTTGATGTGCAGCTCGCCGAGGACGTGCCGCGCCACGGCCGCGAGCGCCACCTCATCGACGCCCGCCCCCGATTCATTGGCGATGTCCACGCTCACCGGTCAGCGCCCGGCCCTTCCGCCGCCGCGCGGCCGGCCGCGCGGCTCCGGCCGTTCCTGCCGGGCGTCATACTTCTCGTAGGCATCGACGATGTCGCCGACCAGCCGGTGCCGGACCACGTCGTGGCTGGTCAGACGCGCGAAGTGGATGTCACTGACGCCTTCAAGCACCTCCTGGACCTGGCGCAGCCCGCTCTGCTGGCCGTGTGGCAGGTCCACCTGGGTGATATCGCCGGTCACCACCACCCTCGACCCGAAGCCCAGCCTCGTGAGGAACATCTTCATCTGCTCGGAGGAGGTGTTCTGCGCCTCGTCCAGGATGATGAACGAGTCGTTCAGGGTGTTGTGGGTCAGCAGGAAGTCCTCAGTCGTGTAGAGGGAATCGGCCGCCGCCACCGAGATGCATACGGCTTCTGCGGTACCGGCTGGCTCGATGCTTTCGATGAAGCGCATCGGACGTCCGCCGCCACCTGCCGCGCGATAGTCCTCCAGTTTCCGGCTGAGCCGGAATGGCTGGATACCGGCCGGAAGCCGGATATCAACGGTGTACGCATCGTGGCGGTGGTTGACGGCGCGCCCGCGGGCGAGTCCCGGGCTGCGTCCCATGGCCCGGCGGACACGGTGATAGGCGATGCCGCCTAGCGACCGGACCAGGAAGAGCACGTCATCGCGCAGGCGCTGCGAGGTCGTCGTGTACTGGATGCGGCAGGTTCGGCCCTGCTGTGAGACCGGCACAGCGTCGGAATCCAGCAGGCCTTGCAGGACGCCGAGACGGACGCCCGCCGAATTGAACAGGTAGGCCTCGGGAACGAACTTGGTCTGGGATCTCACGCCGTGCAGCCCGAGCCGGCGGGCGATACCGGCCACCGGATTCTCCATCGTGATGACCTGCCCCGGCGTTCTCTCCCGATTCAAGACGTAGTCGGGGCCGCTCTTGTGACGGACCTCGGTGCCTGCCAGCAGCCGGCCCAAGGTCAGCGCGAGCTCGGCGTCCCCGGTCGCGAAGGACGGCGTGGTGGTCCCGGTCAGGCAGCCGTCACCGAGCAGCAACCCCAGGGCGTACGGGTCCATGGGCACTTCTCGGTCAGGGAAGCAGACGGGGGCGCTTAGCAGCGGGAGCTCGTACCGGTGGTAGTGGCTGGCGCGCAGGTTCCCGATCATCTCGCGGGTCGCCAGGACCCGAAGCGGCCTGCCACGACGGCCGTCATCACGGGTCGCCACCGCCCACAGGTGGTCGCCCGAGCAAAGCGTCGAGGCACCATCCTGCGCCGTCAGCCGGTAGATGTCCTTCTCCCCTTGGGGGTATACCCCGATTACCGGCACCGGTTCGCCGCTGGATCCCACGACTAGGTCACCTATGGACAGCCCGCCGATGGGCCGGAACCCGTCTGGGGTCAGCACTGGGGTATCCATGGGCTGTGCCCTACCCCGCATATACGCCAGCGGCGCGATCTCGATCGTTCCCGCCGCGGTCAGCCGCGGTATCGACTCCGGGTCGAGCATGTCGTGCAGCGCGTCATACAGTGGCCGCAGGTAGGGGTCGATCTTCTCGAACAGGGTGCCGGGCAGGAAGCCGAGCCGCTCCCCGGCCTCCACGGCGGGCCGGGTCAGGATGATCCTGTTGACCTCCTTGGCCTGCAGCGCCTTCACCGCCTTGGCCATCGCCAGGTAGGTCTTGCCGGTACCGGCCGGCCCGATCGCGAACACGATCGTGTTCCTGTCGATGGCGTCGACATAGCGCTTCTGGTTGAGGGTCTTGGGCCGGATCGTGCGTCCCCGGGCGGACAGGATGTCCACCGTCAGCACGTCGACGGGCCGTACCCCCGACTTCCTGCGCAGCATGCCGAGGCTGCGCTCGATCATGTCGGCGGACAGCTCGGCGCCGCTGCCGAGCAGCGCGATGAGCTCCTCGAAGAGCGCGGTGATCAGGGTGTTCTCCGCCGGTTCGCCGGTCACCGTGATCTCGTTGCCGCGCACGTGGATATCGGCACCGAACGCTTCTTCGATCACGTGCAGGAGTTCATCCCCCGAGCCGAGCAGGCTCACCATCGGGTACTCGTCCGGAATCACGATCTTGACCTGCGAACGGCCGTCGGACAGCTGCTCGCTGCTGCTGCCGCCGCGGTTGTTGCGGTTGTTGCGGTGCTCTGAGGAAGTTTCCGTCAATTGCTCCCCTTCGGGAGGTCCGGGGTCATCCGCGCCGGGTCGGCGATGTTCTCGGCCGAGAGCACGGCGCGGCGCCCTGGCCGTACCTGTCGGGCCAGGACCGCCCGCAAGGACGCACCCACCTGTCAGCCATGTTATCTGCCGGCCGTAGTCAGGGGGCTATCTGCGCGCATCCGATGATCGCCGGACCGCGCCTGCCGGCGGGCTGGCGGCTGAGCCCGACCGCGGGCAGCTGAGCCCGGCCGGCCCCTGAGCCCGGCTACTGAGCCCGGCGGCCGGCGATTGAGCCCGGCGGCCGGCGATTGAGCCCGGCGATCCGCGATTGAGCCCGGCGGCTGAGCGCGGCGGCTGACCCGACGGCGGACAGCCGCGCGCGCCGGCGGATGAGTGCGGCGGATGAGCCCGGCCGCCGGGGTTCACCCTGGCGGCCAGCCGAGGGGCCGGCCGCCGAGAACGTGGGCGTGCGCGTGCCATACCGTCTGGCCGGCCTGGGGCCCGGTGTTGAACACCACGCGGTAACCAGGCTCGGCGACGCCTGCGGCCACCGCGACCTGATGTGCCTGGCTGACCAGCTCGTCGAGCAGCCCGTTTCCGGCCTGCGCGACCGCGGCCAGGTCAGGGTGGTGCTCCTTGGTGATCACGAGCACGTGCGTGGGCGCCTGCGGATTGATGTCACGGAAAGCGAGAGTTCTATCACTCTCCATTACTCGCGTCGCTGGTGTCTCCCCAGACACAATCTGGCAGAAAAGGCAGTCAGCCACAGAAGAGATCTTAACGTGCGGCCCCGGCCGGGATATTGTTTTCCCTAGCGTGGCCCCCGCCGCTCCGGCGCCGTATGCGTCCGCCAGACGCAAGCGCACCGCCTCTGGGCAGATCACCTGCGTGCGGGCTCGGTTTTAGGTCGAGGTAGCCGCAGCGAGTGCGGGCTCTCCAGGGGTGGATTGTGGGTGCAGAGGTTGGGGCTCGGCGCGGATACGGGGCTACGGCGGGAAGAAAACTATGACCGCCGGTGAACCAGACGCAGTACCTACGCGTCCAATGCACGTGATCGAGACCCTCGTTGTGGCGGATGCCACTGTGGGCTCGGTTCCGGCCGAATGGGACGCTGAGCGTGCGGTCACCGCGCTGTACGGCACGCACTACCGTTCTCTCGTACGGCTAGCCGCTCTGCTGGTCCGGGATGTGGCTACGGCGGAAGAGGTGGTTCAGGACTCGTTTGTCGCTGTGCATGCTTCGTGGCGTCGGCTGCGCGACACCGACAAGGCACTGTCCTACCTGCGCCAGTCCGTGGTGAACGGGTCCCGGTCAGTGCTGCGGCACCGCGTGGTGGTGGACAGGAACGCCCCGAAGCCGCCGCCGCTGGCACCCAGCGCCGAACAGGGAGCAATCACCGAGATTGAGCGCTCTGCGGTTATTTCCGCATTGCGCAAGCTGCCAGCGCGGCAGCGTGAAGCGCTCGTGCTGCGCTACTACTGTGACCTGTCGGAAGCCCAGATCGCCTCCACCATGCAGATCAGCAGGGGTGCGGTGAAGAGCCACACGGCGCGCGGGATGTCCTCGCTGCGGACCGTCCTTGAGATGGAGGTCTGACGACGGTCGTGCGAGGCGGACATAAGGCATACGGCAGGTAATAAGGGACCTTGGCCTGGAACGTGGAGCGGGAGACATGACGGAACCGGACAGTAGGTTCGAGGAGGAGGTTCGCCGCGCCCTGTGCGCTGCGGGCGACCTCGTCGTTCCTGCCGGTGACGGCCTGAACAAGATCAGGGCCCGGGCCGCGCGGCGGCCGTACGCTCTGGCCTGGATCCTCGCCTACGCCACTCACCTGCCGAGCCGTCTGCTCACCTGGCTGCGGGTGGCGGGCAGCGAGGTCAACGCCACGGCCCACGGCCACTCAAGCCTGCCCCTGGCGACCCAACGCTGGCGGTACCGCGCGCTGCACACGTTGCGGTCGCCCAGCTTGTGGATTCGCCCGGTGCTGGCCGCGACGGCGGCCCTGGTCATCGTGATCGGGGCCATGCTCGCGGTCCCCCGGCTGCGCGAGACGATAGTCCAAGCGGCCTTTAACGGTTCCAGCGGCCCCAGCCGGGGCGGCAGTGCGGGAGGCAACGCGCTAGGCGGCGGTACCCGGTCGCCCGGGGCGAGCACTTCCTCGCAGGCGATCGCGAGCACCCCCGGGCAGCCGGTCGATGCCATCCTGCCCTCTGGCACGTCATTCCAGTGCCGGACCCAGGGCAGCAAGGGAGCCGGTCAGAGGGGCGGGACTGTCATACCCCCCGGATCGGGATCAGGGTCGAACCAGACGGTCGGATCCGGGGCCCTGGCCGCCGGACAGGCAGCAGGCACGCTGCAGGGCGGCCCGGTAGGCCCGCCGGCGCCGAGCATCCAGGCCGCCTGCCAGCGCGCGACCTCGCCGCCATGGGCTCCGCCGACACCCACACCGACACCGCCGACGTCGTCATCACCGACGTCGGCTCCGCCGACGACAACGCCGCCCACGACCACCCCCCCGACGACCACGCCGCCGCCCACGACCACCCCGCCGACGACCACGCCGCCGCCCACGACCACCCCGCCGACGACCACGCCGCCCACGACGTCCTCACCGAACGGCTCCGCATCCCCTACCGGCCCTACCGGGACCGCGGACCCCGGGCCTGTCCCAAGCTGAACCTGTCCCAAGCTGAGCAGACCTCAGCCTGGTAAGCCCCCGTGCGCCGGGCTATTCCCCGTGTCGGTCCTCTTCCGGTGTCGCCCTGCTCCCGGTGTCGCCCTGCTCCCGGTGTCGCCCTGCTCCCGGTGTCGCCCTGCTGCCGACGTCGGTCCTCTTCCGGTGTCGGTCTTGCTCCCGGCGTCGCCCTGCTTCCGCTGTCGGCCCGCTCCCGCTGTCGGCCCGCTCCCGCTGTCGCCCTGCTCCCGGCGTCGTCCCGCTCCGGGTGTCGTCCCACTCCCGCTGTCGGCCCGCTCCCGCTGTCGCCCTGCTCCCGACGTCGGCCGCTCCCGGCGTCGGCCCGTTCCGGCGATCGCGCTGCCCCCGGCCCGCTACCACCGGCCGCACCGGCTGAACAGCACGGCTGCGGCCGCGGCGCCCGCCGTGGACGCGCGGAGCACGGTGGGACCCAGGCGCGCTGCGACAGCGCCCGCCGCGCCGAACGCGGCCGACTCCGCCGGGCTCACTCCGCCCTCCGGGCCCACGATGAGGATGATCTCTCCTGCTGCCGGCAGCGGAACGGCGCCGAGTCTGGGGCCGGCGCCGGGGTCCAGGACGATCGTGCTCGCGGCCTCCCCGGCCCGGGCCAGCACGTCCGCGGTCCCGGCCAGCGTGGTCACCTCGGGTACCCGAGCGCGGCGCGACTGCTTGGCCGCCTCGCGGGCCGCCGACCGCCAGCGGGCCAGCCCGCGCTCCGATCGGCCCGGGGCCGCGTCCCAGACCGCGACGCAGCGCTCGGCGGCCCAGGGAACGATCACGTCGACGCCGATCTCGGTCATCGTCTCCACGGCCTGCTCGCCGCGGTCGCCCTTGGGGATCGCCTGCACCACGCAGATCTGCGGCTGCGGCAGCGGCACCTCGCGCCGGCCCACGACGGTGAGTTCCAGCAGGCCGGGACGGGCGGCGGCCACCACGCACTCGGCGATCATCCCGTCACCGTCGATCAGATCCGCGCGCTCGCCTGGGCGCAGCCTGCGCACCGTGGCCGCGTGACGTCCCTCGGGCCCGGACAGCAGCACCACATCCTGCTGCATGCTGGCGCGATCGGTGATGAAGACCGGCGGCCTGCCGGGGGGGCCAGCCACGTCAGGACTGCCCGATGACCATCAGCGGCCGTTGAACGCGTCACGCAGCCGGGAGAAGAAGCCCTGCTGCCCGGGAGCGAACCGGCCCGGGGGGGCCTCCTCGCCGCGCAGCTTGGCCAGCTCCCTGAGCAGGCTCTCCTGCTCGGTGTCGAGCTTGGTCGGCGTCTCCACCGTGACATGGATCACCAGGTCGCCCCGGCCGGAGTCGTTCAGGTGCGTCGTACCGAGCCCGTACAGCGGGATGACCTGCCCGGACTGGGTACCGGGCCGGATGTCCACGTCCCGCGGGCCGTCCAGGCTCTGCACGGACAGCGTGGCCCCGAGCGCCGCCGCCGCCATCGGTATGGTCACCGTGCAGTGCAGGTCGTCCCCCTGCCGCTCGAAGATGTCGTGCGGCCGCTGGATGATCTCGAGGAAGAGGTCTCCTGCCGGGCCGCCGCCCGGGCCCACCTCGCCCTCTCCGGCCAGCTGGATGTGCGTGCCGCTCTCCACCCCCGCCGGGATCCGCACCTTGATGGTGCGCCGTGTCCTGACCCGGCCGTCGCCGTCGCACTCCGGGCAGGGCCTGCTTGATCACCGTGCCGTGGCCGGCGCAGGACGGGCAGGGCCGCGAGGTCATCACCTGGCCGAGGAACGAGCGCGTCACCTGGCTGATCTCACCGCGCCCGCCGCACACGTCACAGGTCTCCGGGTGGGTACCCGGCGCGCTGCCCTCACCCGAGCAGGTCGGGCACACCACGGCCGTGTCCACCACGAGCTCGCGGGTGGCGCCGAAGGCGCACTCGTTGAGGTCGAGCTCGACCCGGATCGTGGCGTTGCGGCCGCGGCGCGCGCGGCTGCGCGGCCCTCGGCTGCCCGCCCCGGTGCCGAAGAAGGCATCCATGATGTCGCTGAACGGGAAGTTGGCGGTGCCGAACCCGGCACCGCCCGGGCCGCCGGCCGCGGCGAAGGGATCCGCGCCCAGGTCATACATCTGGCGCTTCTCCGGGTCCGACAGGACCTCGTATGCCTGGGTGATCTCCTTGAACCGGTCCTGGGTCTGCGGATCGGGATTGACGTCCGGGTGAAGCTCGCGCGCCAGCCGCCGGTAGGCCTTCTTGATCTCGTCCGTGGCCGCGTCCCGGCGGACGCCGAGCACGGCGTAGTAGTCCGTCGCCACTAGGACTCCGCCAGAATCTGACCCACGTAGCGTGCCACCGCGCGCACCGCTCCCATCGTTCCCGGGTAGTCCATCCGTGTCGGGCCGAGCACGGCCAGCTTGGCCAGGACCTGGTCGCCTGCACCGTACCCGGTGGACACGATGGAGGCGTCGTGCAGCCCCTCGACCGCGTTCTCGGCGCCGATCCTCACCGTCAGCAGGGCCGGGTCACCGGACTCACCGAGCAGCCGCATCAGCACCACCTGCTCTTCGAGTGCCTCCAGGACGTCCTGCAGGCCCTTGGAGAAGTCACTGGCCGCAAGGTTAGCCGCCCCGCCGAAGACGATCTTCTCCTCGTGCCGGTCGACCAGGCTCTCCAGCAGCACGGACAGCACCGCGGCCGCGTTCGGCCGGGCGGACGGATCCAGCCTGGCGGGCAGATCCGCGACGACGCCGGCCGCGTCGGCCAGCGGCCGGCCGTCCAGGCACGCGTTCAGCACCGCGCGCAGATGGGCGATCGAGTCCTCGTCGATGCCCTCGGGCAGTTCCACGCCGCGCTGCTCGACCCGCCCCGTGTCGGTGATCAGGACCAGCAGCAGCCGGCCGGGCGCCACCGGCACGAGCTCCACGTGCCGAACTGAGGAGATCCGCAGCGAGGGATACTGGACCACCGCCACCTGGCGGGTCAGCTGCGCGAGCAGCCGGACGGTCCGGGTGACCACGTCGTCGAGATCGTAGGCGCCCGCCAGGAACGTCTCGATGGCCCGCCGTTCGGCAGTGGTCAGCGGCTTCACGCTGGACAGCCGGTCCACGAACAACCGGTATCCCTTGTTGGTGGGTATCCGGCCCGCGCTGGTGTGCGGCTGCATGATGTAGCCCTGCTCCTCCAGCACCGCCATGTCGTTGCGGATCGTGGCCGGAGACACGTCCAGGCTGTGCCGGTCTACCAGCGACTTCGACCCCACCGGCTCGGTGGTGGACACGTAGTCCTCGATAATGGCGCGCAGCACGGCAAGCTTGCGGTCATCGAGCATGTGTCTCACCTCCCCAGGCCCTGGCACTCGCTAAACCCGAGTGCCAATTCTATGGCCGCCCGGGGACCGGCGAGCACAGCCCGGTAGACATCGAACAGGTCACCGGAGGTGAAATGCGCCGAGATTACGGGCGCGATGTCCTGGCCGGCGGCGGCCGGAAGGGGCGGCGGCCTCCTCCGCCGCAGGTCGAAGCCGAGCGCGGCCTGGTCGTGGAAACCGCGGACGGCGCGTTCTGCGGCGCCGTCGTCAGCTGCGACAAACTGGGCGTGACGCTCGAGGACAGGCACGGCAGGCAGCGGCTCTTCCCGCTGGAACGGGCGGCGTTCCTGCTCGACGGGAAGCCGGTCACGCTGGTCCGGCCGGCGCCGGACAGGCGGCAGGCCGGCCCGGCCAGGACCGCCTCGGGATCGGTGGCGGCGCCCGCAGGCCGCGCCGCCCGGGTGGCGCGCGCCAGCCGGATCTACGTCGAAGGCAGGCACGACGCGGAGCTGGTCGAGCAGATCTGGGGTGACGACCTGCGCGACGCCGGCGTGGTAGTCGAGTACCTCGAGGGGGTCGATCACCTTCCGGGCATCGTGGCCGAATTCTCGCCCGGCCCGGGGCGGCGTCTGGGAGTCCTGGTCGACCACCTGGTCACGGGCTCGAAGGAGAGCCGGATCGCAGCGGAGGTCAGCTCCGGTCACGTGCTCATCACCGGGCATCCATTTGTCGACATCTGGCAGGCCGTCAAGCCGGCCGCGGTCGGCATCGCCGCCTGGCCGCAGGTGCCCCGGGGCGTGCCGTGGAAGGAGGGCGTGATCCGCGCACTCGGCTGGCCGCAGGACACCGCCGCGGCCTGGCACCGGATCCGGCGCGCGGCGCGCAGCTACACCGACCTGGAGCCTGGCCCTGCTCGGCAGCGTCGAGCGCTTGATCGACTTCGTGACCGACCCGGGCACCGGTTAGCGCCGCTGGCGGCGGCGCTCCGGCTGGCCGTCATCGCGTTCGTCATCGGCGCCGCGGCGGCCGCGCCGCGGCGCGCGGCACGAGCCGCCCGGCGGGCGCTGCGGCCGGGTGCTGAGGTAGCGGCGCTCACTCGGTCAGGCCGCGGATGACCGCGTCAGCGAGCAGCCGGCCGGCCGGGGTGAGCACGACCCGGCCGCCCGCCCACGCATCCGCGGCCGCCAGGCCGTCGCCGACCGCGGCCTGCGCCGCGGCCCGTCCCGCGGTGCTCAGCACGCCGGCCGGGCAGCCGGTCGCCAGCCGGGTGAGCAGCATGATCTGCTCGGTCCGCCGCTCGCGCTCGGTGAGTACCTCGCGGGCCTGACCGGGGCTCGCCCCGGCCGCCAGCCTGGCCGCGTAGCTCCGCGGGTGCCGCACGTTCCACCACCGGGTGCCGCCGATGTGGCTGTGCGCCCCGGGCCCGATCCCCCACCAGTCCCCGCCGGTCCAGTACAGCAGGTTGTGCCTGCACCGGGCATCCTCGCCGGCCGCCCAGTTCGAGATCTCGTACCAGCGCAGGCCCGCCGCCGACAGCATGCCGTCGGCGGCCAGGTACTTGTCCGCCATCGCGTCCTCGTCCGGCTCGGCGACCTCTCCGCGCCTGATCTGCGCGGCCAGCCTGGTGCCGTCCTCGACGATGAGCGAATAGGCGGAGATGTGGTCGGGCCCCGCGGCCACCGCAGCCTCGACCGAGCGGCGCCAGTCCGCGTCCGACTCGCCGGGGGCGCCGTAGATCAGGTCCAGGCTGACCTGCCCGAATCCGGCGGCCCGCGCCCAGCCGACGCAGCAAGCCGCCCGGTCGGGCGTGTGCACCCGGTCCAGGATGGCGAGCACGTGCGGTACCGCGCTCTGCATCCCGAACGAGATCCGGGTGAAGCCGGCCGCCCGCAGCTCGGCGAGCGACTCCTCGTCCACTGACTCCGGGTTGGCCTCCGTGGTCACCTCCGCGCCCGGCGCGAGCCCGAACTCGCCATCGACCGCGCGCAAGATGGCGGCCAGCTGCGACGGCGGGAGCAGCGTCGGCGTGCCGCCCCCGAAGAACACCGTCTGCACCTCGAGCTCGGCATCACCCGCCGCGCGCCTGGCCAGCCGTATCTCGTCGATGGCCAGGCCGGCATACGAGTCGCGCCCGGCGCCGCCGGGCTCGTCGGCGGTGTAGGTGTTGAAGTCGCAATAGCCGCACCGCGAGGCGCAGAACGGCACGTGAACATAGATACCGAACGGGCGAGCGCCGATCTGCGACCTCGCGCTGGCGGGCAGCGCGCCGTCTGCTGGGACGGGCTCACCTCCCGCGGGCAGACCCGGCACGGCGTCCCCTCACCCGGCGGCCCCCGCCGCCGGATGCGCGGCGGCGGCCAGCCACTGCCCGGCCATCTGGTCCCACCGGCTTGAGTGGCCGGGGACGGCCACCATCCGGTGGATGACCGGGGCGTCCCGGTCGTAGTAGGCGTGCATCACCTCGGCCACGGTGACGCTCTCAGCCGGACGGGACAGCCGCTCGATCGGGTCGCCCGCGCGCAGCAGTCCCGGCCGGAGCACGCGCAGGTACGGGCCCGGGCGGCCGGCCGCGCGGAACCGCCTGATCCAGCCCTCCTCGTCCATCCAGTTCCGGAAGACCACGCACGGGATGCGCGGCGCGGTCACCTGTACCACGACGCCCCCGAACTGCCAGATCTCGCCGATCAGGGCGGCATTGACGTCCAGGCCCTCGGTAGTGACGTTCTCGCCGAACATCCCATCCCGCAGATCCCGGCCCAGCCGGGCCGCCCACCAGTCCAGGTCCTCCCGGGCGTAGGCGTAGATGGCCTGGTCAGGGCCCCCGTGGTTGACCTTGTCGGCCTGCTCGTCGCCGGCCAGCCCGAGCATCCCGGCCAGGACGGCCGCGGCCACCGGGCGCTTGCCGATCGCGGTGCGCTCCAGCTCGCCCGCCCAGGGCGCGCCGATCACCCGGCCGACATTGACGGAGCCGACCCGTGCCTTCGCCATGACCGGCACGCTAACCGACCCGCAGGCCGGGGTCTAATTCTTTGCCCGCGGCGAGCCAGCAAGCGCATATCGCTCCGCGCCGGAGTTAAGCTGAAAGCCATCCCTCAACGCGGGAGGTGCCGATGACTGCAGGGCGGGGTTACTGGATGCCAGGGAACTCCGGGCACTGGGTGCCTGGCGGCGAGTACGCACGGCTGCGGGTGGCCGACGTTGACCGGGAGCGGACGGCGGACGTGCTGCGGGGCGCCTTCGTCGAGGGCAGGCTCACTCAGGACGAGCTGGATGTGCGCCTGGGGCAGACGTACGCGGGGCGCACCTACGCCGACCTGGCCGCGCAGACCGCCGACCTGCCGGGGCCGCACCGTCCCTGGCCGGTCCCGCCGGCTCCTCTCGCGCCTGGGTATCAGGTCGTGCGGCCTCGTCCGGCCGCCGTGCCGGCCACGAATGGCATAGCGGTCGCCTCGCTGGTCTGTGGCCTGATGCAAGTGTTCACGCTGGGGATCACCGCGATCCCCGCGGTGATCCTCGGTCACGTCGCGCGCGGCCAGATCCGCCGCAACGGGGAGCGCGGCGACGGGATGGCCACCGCCGGCCTGGTGCTGGGCTGGGTGGGTATCGCGTTCTTCGTGCTCATCGTGGTGGGGGTCGCGGCGATGGCCGTCACCTCGGGCCATCAGGTGATCAATGCCCACGTGATCGGGCCCGGCGGCGGGCCGGGCGGTCCGTTCCCGGGCGGCCCGCAGGGTCCGTGATGGCCGCTATCAGTTACCGGCGGCCAGGGCGCTAGCGCCGTTTCTCCGACGTGGACAGGGCCGCGATGAAGGCCTCCTGCGGCACCTCGACCCGGCCGATCACCTTCATCCGGCGCTTGCCTTCCTTCTGCCGCTCCAGCAGCTTGCGCTTGCGGGTGATATCGCCGCCGTAGCACTTGGCCAGCACGTCCTTGCGCAGCGCCCGGATGTTCTCCCTCGCGATGATCCGTGACCCGACCGCGGCCTGGATGGGGACCTCGAACTGCTGGCGCGGGATCAGCTCCCTCAGCTTCGCGGTCATGGATACGCCGTAGTCGCGCGCCTCGTCGGCGTGCACTATCTGGCTGAAGGCGTCCACCGGCTCGCCCTGCAGCAGGATGTCCACCTTGACCAGGTCGGCTTCCTGCTCGCCGGCCGGCTCGTAGTCCAGCGAGGCGTAGCCGCGGGTGCGCGACTTCAGCTGGTCGAAGAAGTCGAAGATGATCTCCGCGAGCGGCATCATGTACCGGACTTCCACCCGGTCCGCCGACAGGTACTCCATGCCGAGCAGCGCGCCGCGCCTGGCCTGGCAAATCTCCATGATCGTGCCGATGTACTCACTCGGGGCCAGCACCGTGGCCCGCACCACCGGCTCGAAGACCTTCGCGATCTTCGCCTGCGCGACGCCTGGCGGCCTGGATGACCCGGCAGCGCCGCCTGCGCCGCCAGGAAACTCGCTCGGATTCGTCACCACGACCTCGCGGCCTGCCTCGGTGACCACCCGGTAGACGACGTTCGGCGCGGTCGAGATCAGCGACAGGTCGAACTCCCGCTCCAGCCGCTCCCTGACGATCTCCATGTGCAACAGCCCGAGGAATCCGCAGCGGAAGCCGAACCCCAGCGCCAGCGAAGTCTCCGGCTCGTAGACCAGCGCCGCGTCGTTCAGGCTGAGCCGGTCAAGCGCGTCCCTGAACTCGGGATAGTCGTCACCATCGACCGGATACAGTCCGGAGAACACCATGGGACGCGGATTCGCGTAGCCGGCCAGCGGCTCGGCCGCCGGGCTGGCCGAACTGGTCACCGTGTCGCCGACCCGTGCCTGCCTGACGTCCTTGACCCCCGTGATCAGGTAGCCGACCTCGCCGGCGCTCAGCCCATCGGTGGGCACCGGTTCCGGCGAGATCACCCCCACCTCAAGCGTCTCGTGTGACGTGCCAGTGGACATCATCAGGCTCTTCTCGCGACGGGACAGCCGGCCGTCCATCACCCGCACGTACGTGACGACCCCACGGTAGGTGTCGTAGACCGAGTCGAAGATCAGCGCGCGGGCCCGGCCAGCCGGGTCGCCGCGCGGCGGCGGCACCTGCGCGACGATCGCGTTGAGCAGTTCAGCTACGCCCTCCCCCGTCTTGGCCGACACCCGGAGCACATCGGACGGCTGGCCGCCGATGATGTGCGCGATCTCCTCGCCGTACTTGGCCGGCTGGGCCGCGGGCAGGTCGATCTTGTTCAGCACCGGGATGATCTGCAGGTCGGCCTCGAGCGCGAGATAGAGGTTCGCCAGCGTCTGCGCCTCGATCCCCTGCGCCGCGTCCACCAGCAGGACGGCGCCCTCGCACGCCGCCAGCGACCTGGATACTTCATAGGAGAAGTCAACGTGCCCGGGGGTGTCGATGAGGTTCAGCACGTACTGCGCGCCGTCGGCCGCCGTCCACGGCAGCCGGACTGCCTGGCTCTTGATCGTGATGCCGCGCTCGCGCTCGATGTCCATCCGGTCCAGGTACTGGGCGCGCATCTGCCGCTCGCCGACCACCCCGGTGAACTGGAGCATCCTGTCGGCGAGCGTGGACTTCCCGTGATCGATGTGCGCGATGATGCAGAAATTGCGGATCACCGCGGGATCGGTGCGGGCAAGCTCAGGCATGGGTGACATGGTCGCATGCGCGGCGCGGCCGGATGGGCATGGCCTTGTCCTGGCGCCTCGGGAGACCGGCGTGCGGCGCCTGGTTTGAGCCTGCGCCGCTACCTCGGCTATCCTTCACTGTCGCAGCCCCGGGGAAACGTCGGAGGCGTAGCCTTGCCGGGCACGTCATTGTCGGTCTCCCCGGCCTGATCGGCCCGATCGGCCAGCGGCTCCAACAGAATCTCGAGCGAGGCTTTCGCGTGGCGAACATTAAATCCCAGATCAAGCGCAACAGGCAGAACGAGAAGGCGAGGCTCCGCAACAAAGCGGTCAAGTCCTCGCTGAAGACGTCCATCAGGAAATTCCGCGAGGCAGCCGAGTCCGGCGACATGGAGGAGACCGGAGCGGCGCTGCGCGCGGCGTGCCGGCAGCTGGACAAGGCGGCGAGCAAGGGCGTCATCCACAAGAGCCAGGCCGCGAACCGCAAGTCGGCCATCGCCAAGACCTACATCGCCCTCGGCCAGAGCTGACCCTGCGGGGCGGCCTGGCCACCGGGCGCAGGCCGGACACGGCCGGGGCCTGCGCCACCGTTGGCCGGATCTGACCCCCGCGCATCCAGCCAGGACCCGGCACTCGCCCGGCTGCCCGCCGCCTGCTGCCGCCGCGGCCGTCTGTCCCGGCCGCCCGGCCGCCTGTCCCCGCCGCCCAGCAGCCCGTCCCGGCAAGGGCCCGGCGCTCGCCTGGCGGCCCGGCCGCTCGTCTATCTGACCCGGCCGCCCGGCCGGCTGCCTGTCCAGGGCGCCCGGACGGCGGGTTTCCTGGCATGCGGCGCAGCATGATCTTCAGCCTCGGCCCCGGCACGCCACGATGGTGCAGACGGCTCGCTCGAGCGCGTAACCCGCGCTGACTCCCTCGCCCTTGACCTGGGCATCCGCTTCGGCCACCGCCTGCAGCGCGCGAGCTACCCCGTCAGCCGTCCAGCCGCTGAGCTGACGCCGGACTCGGTCGATCTTCCAGGGCGGCAGGCCGAGCTGCCCGGACAGCGCCTCGCTGCTCTTGCCGCGGGGCACGGCACCGACCTTCCCGAGCGAGCGGACCCCCTGCGCGAGTGCGCTGGTGATCAGCACCGGCGCCACCCCGGTGGCCAGCGCCCAGCGGAGCTGCTCGAGCGCGTCGCCAAGCCGGCCTTCCACCGCGCGGTCCGCCACGCTGAACCCGGTCGCTTCCGCCCGCCCGCGGTAGTACCTGGCCACCGCGGGCTGGTCGATGGCGCCCAGTGACGTCCGAGGTCAGCTGGGCGCACGCGGCGGCCAGCTCGCTCAGATCGGTCCCCACCGCCTCGATCAGCGCCCGCACGCCGCCTGGATCGACCCGCCCGCCCAGCCGGCGGAACTCGGCGCGGACGAATTCGGCGCGCTCGTCCGCCCTGGAGATCTTGGCGCACCGGATCACCCGGACCCCGGCATTGGTCAGGGCGGTCAGTAGTGCCTTCCCCTTGGCCCCCCCGGCGTGGGTGAGTACCACCACCGGGCCAGGCGCGGGCGATACCGCGTAACGCTCCAGCTCGGCCGCGACCTCCTTGCCGGCGTCCTGGATGCCGCGGATGACGACGGCACGCGCCTCGCCGAACAGCGATGGCGAGACCAGGGACGCGAACTCCCCGGCGGCCACGGCCGCGGCGGTCATGTCGCGGACCTCGGCGCTGCCAGGCGCTGACGTCTCATCCGCCGTGCCAGCCTCGGCCACCAGGCTGGCGACCGACCGGTCGACGAGCAGTTCCTCGTCCCCCACGACGAGGCAGACGCCCCCTGGCCCGGGGCGGGCAGGTCCTGATGACGATCGCACCGGCTCAGCTTAATCGGCGCCTGCCGCCGGGACGCCGCAGCCGGGACGCCGCAGCCGGGACGACGCCGCAGCCGGGACGCCGCGGCCGGGACGCGAGGCCCGGTCGCCGACCTGGAACAAGCGCCGGGACCAAGAACAACCCGCGCGGGAAACCGAACGATTCTGTCCGCAACCAAACAGCGGCCTGCACCGTCTTCGATCGTAGGCAGGCGCGGAGGTCAGATGATCATGATGGGTTCCCGGCGGCTATCTAGCGGCCGGAACATCCGCTGGACAGGCAGGTTTCTGGCCACCACCGGAGCGGCTGCGCTGCTCTGCGGCCTGGCGGCCGGAGCGGCGGCCGCGCCGAGCGCAGCCGCGGCGGCCGCCCGGAGCCGGCACAGCGTTGCAGGCACGCCTGCGGCTGGGGCCCGCGTGCGTCTCGGTCACGACGAGCCTGCCGGCTTCTGGTACGGCACGGATAGCTGGCCCATTTCCATCGGCGGGGCGCCGCCGTACCAGGAGCCGGCCATCGGCGGGAGCTACGGCGGTTACATCGGGATGGCGGGGAACTGGGCCTGGTGGCTCGGCTGCCACGGCCGGATCGCCTGGTCGCCCACCAACAGCCAGCAGGCGAACACGAACTTTACTGATTACCACCGCGGCATCGGTACCGGCGTGTACTGGTTCATGGGCGGGCCAGGCGTGGATCCGAACTATAACGGCACCACCTCAGAGGCCTTCGCGTTTGGCGAGAAGCAGGCCGGAAAGACGCTGTACGAACTCGGGCACATGCACATCTCGCTGGAGTATCCCGTGATCTTCGAGGATGTCGAGCTGCCGGGAATCACGCCGGCCCCCGACAATGGCTGGAATTCGGTCTACACCTCGCCGTGCAGCGGGAGGGTAAAGCAAAGCCACGTCCCGACCGCCGTGGACCGTGCCGATTTCAACGGGTACGCGGACTACATCACCAGTCATTCCTCTTACCAGGTCGGCGTTTACTCCTCCCCGTCGGTCTGGAATTCGATCATGGGCACCGGGGGTAACTCCCTCATCCCCAACACCTACGAGTGGACCTACACCGGCGACACGAGCAGCCTCTCGCACACGCCTGACGGCTGGTGCCTGAAGGACACCTCGACCTGCGCTCAGTTCTTCGGCGGGCAGAACCAGTCCAGCCGGTACGCGCTGATGTGGCAGTGGTCAGGCGGCGGCGGGACGTTCAACGGGTACGGCGACTTCGACCAGATCGACGCCAACAGGACGCCCTAGACCCGGACCGCCGTGCTGCCCGACTGGGGTTGAGAGCCGAGGCATGGCAGCACGGCGGTCCGGCACTGGCCAGAGCGGGTGAACGTGCGGGCAGGGCCGCGGGACCGGGTCAGGGTACGACCGGTTCGGCTCCGCGCCAGACCCGCAGCGGCTTGAGGCCGTAGGACCACGCGAACGCGCCCTCGTGGTCGGCGTCCCAGAGCACCATGTCCGCGTACCTGCTGCGGACCAGCGCTCCCCGGTCGGGGGCGCGCAGCGCGTGCGCGCCGCCGATCGTCGCCGCGCGCAGCGCCTCGGCCACGCTCATCCCGAAGTCGGCGATCGCCAGCGCTATGACCAGCGGCATGGAGGTGATTCCGTTGCCGCCGGGCGTGTGATCGCTGCCCAGCGCCACGGCCACGCCCTTGTCCAGCAAAGCTCGGACCGGCGGACGCCGACCTGTCCGCAGCGCCGTACCCGGGCAGACCACGGCCGCCACGCCGGCCTGAGCCAGCGCGGCCACGTCGTCATCGCCGGCCTCGTGCAGCAGATCTGCCGATGCGCAGCCGAGCTCGGCGGCGAGCCTGGCGGCGCCGGTCCGGGACTGGCCGCAGGCGTGCAGCCGAGGCAGCAGCCCCGCCGCACGTCCCGCGCCGAGAATCCAGCGGGCCTCGTGCTCGGTGAACCGGCCCTCTTCGCAGTAGACGTCCACGCTGTCCGCTCCGGCCGCGGAGGCGTCGGCGCACCACGAGCCCACCGCGTCGACGTAATCGTTACGCCGGCCGAAGTACTCTGGCGGCACCGAGTGCGCGGCCAGGAAGGTCACGTGTATGCGCGGGACGGCCACCTCGCTCTCAAGCGAGCGGAGCAACCGGACATCGGCCAGCTCGCCGTCCCGGGTCAGGTGGTAGCCAGTCTTCGCCTCGATCGTGGTGGTGCCGGAGAGCAGCCAGTCGCGGAGCCTTTCGCGCACGCCATTGCACAGGGTCCACGGGTCGGTCCCCCGGGTGACGGTGACCGTGGAGGCCATGCCGCCGCCCGCCGCGGCGATCTCGGTCGCCGACGAGCCGCCCGACCGCATGGCAAGCTCGGCCCACCGGTTGCCCGCGTAGACCGGATGCGTGTGCGCGTCGATCAGGCCAGGCGTGACCAGCCCGCCGCCCAGGTTCTCCACGTGGTCCACATCGACGATGTCGTCGATGACGCCGGGGATGCTCTCCGGAAGCTCGGCGGCCGGCCCGACCCAGGTGATCCGCTCGTCATGCGTCAGGATGGCCGCATTGCTCAGGATCTCAGAGCCGGTCCACAGCCGGCCGATGTTCGTCAGCAGGCGTACTGTCACCGGAATGCCATGCCTCGCGAGCAGGGACGGAGGTCCGCAGTCCCATGCCTCATGAGATCACCTGCCATGGATCGTGCCCTGTCGGCGGACACCAACGGGGCATCCAGTGAAGTGAATCGTACACTCGGCGCGCATAGTGGCGTTCGGCGGATGCGCGGGCCAACATATCAGTTCAGCCACCGTAATCCAGCGTGAGCAGCGTGTACAGTCCAAATGCGCGGGACCGGGGAGCCCAATTCTCTTCCTGGCGGACGGCCGGTACGCCGATCCGTCCCTGGCCATCTATGCCAGCGGTCACCGCGCCATGATGAGGCAGCGTCCGATCTGTACCGTTACGCGCGGTAAATCTGGGCGCTGGTCCAGCTACCGTTCGTTCGGTATCGGGCTTATTCGGCCGTCGCCATCACTGTACGTAATTGCGGTGCCGTTCGGGGATGGCCAGGCTTCTCCGCCGGGCACCGTGTTGGCCACCCGATCAAGCTCGGCGGCGAGGGACATCGGTACCCGGGCCTGGAGCAGGGTGCCGTGCGCACCGTGCTCCAGGTCGAGCACCTCGCCCTCCTCATGAGCCCGCGCGAGCAGGTCGCCGCGCTCATACGGCACGACCGTGCACACCTCCCGGTCGTGCCGGGGAAGCGCCCCTTCCAGCGACGCCAGCAGATCCTCGATGCCCGCGCCGGTCTGGGCGGAGACCACGACACTGCCGCGCTCGCGCAGCGTCACGGCTTCGACCGCGATCGGGTCGGCCACGTCCGACTTGTTGACCACGACGAGTTCCGGGACGTCGCCGGCCCCGATCTCCCTGAGCACCTCGCGCACTGCGGCGAGCTGCGCCAGCGGGTCGGCGTCCGAGCCGTCCACCACGTGCAGGATCAGGTCGGCCTGCGCGATCTCCTCGAGCGTGGCCCGGAAGGCCTCGACGAGCTGGTGCGGCAGGTGGCGGACGAACCCCACCGTGTCGGTCAGGGTGAACAGCCTGCCCGACGGCGTCCGGGCCCGCCGCACGGCCGAGTCCAGGGTGGCGAAGAGCGAGTCGGCCACCAGCACGCCCGATCCGGTCATCCGGTTGAGCAGGCTGGACTTGCCGGCGTTCGTGTAACCGGCGATCGCCACCGAAGGCACCTCGCGGCGCCGCCGCTGTCCGCGCTGCACCTCACGCCCGGTGGCCATGCCGGCCAGCTCTCGCCGCAGCTTGGCCGTCCGCGCGCGGATCCGCCGCCGGTCGGTCTCGATCTTCGTCTCACCTGGGCCGCGCGTTCCGATGCCGCCGCCTGCCGCGACCCGGCCGCCCGCCTGCCGGGACAGCGACTCGCCCCAGCCGCGGAGCCGGGGCAGCAGGTACTCCAGCTGGGCCAGCTCGACCTGCGCCTTGCCCTCCTTGCTGCGGGCATGCTGGGCGAAGATGTCCAGGATCAGCGCCGTGCGGTCGATCACCTTGACCCGCACGACGCCTTCGAGGCGGCGCAGCTGGCTAGGGCTGAGCTCGCCGTCGCAGATCACGGTATCGGCCCCTGCCTCGGTGACGATGCCCGCGAGCTCGACCGCCTTCCCGGACCCCACGTAAGTGGCCGGATCGGGCTTGCCGCGCCGCTGGATGAGACCGTCGAGCACCAGCGATCCCGCGGTCTCGGCGAGCCGGGAGAGCTCGCGCAATGAGTTCTCCGCGTTCTCCAGGGTGCCGTCGGTCCACACGCCGATGAGCACGACCCGCTCCAGGCGCAGCTCGCGGTACTCGACTTCCGAGATGTCCTGTAGCTCGGTGGACATCCCGGCGACCCGGCGGAGTGCCGCCCGGTCCTCGAGGTCCAGTTCACCCGGTCCGGGCGCGCTGGCCAGGGCGGTGGCTGGCTGGTCAGCCTGGCTGTGCAACGGTGAAGTCATCGTCCTCCAAGTCCGGAACCCGCCGGGCATGATCCGCGCGGCACTTCGCCCCCGATCGTCCCACGCCCCTGACGGTCTTTCATCTCATTAACACCCGGCCAGCCCGGTATGTGCCCGCGCGACCTGCTTCCCATCCCAGGGGTCAGCCGGATCCCTGGGGTCAGCGTGCTCCCCGGGGTCAGCCGGCTCCCCGGGGTCAGTCGGCCGCGGGCAGCGCACGCACCTGGGACTGGCGGCCGGCTCGCCGCGAATCCAGCGCAGCCTTGATCGCGGCAATCATCTGTGCCTGTTCGGTCCTGACCTGCTTCGGCGTGAAGTGCAGCACCAGGATGCCGTGGGCGGTCATCCGCGCGTGCCGGCGCAGCGTACGCTCCCAGTCCTCCGGCGACAGGTGCCACTGTCGCGAGTCAACTTCGGCCGCCACCCCCGCGTCAGGCCACCAGGCATCGGCCACCGCGATGAATAGGTTGCCCGCGTAGAGGCGGGCATTGAACATGGGCATCGGCAACCCGGCACGCTTGACCAGATCCCGGAACTCACCCTCGGTGATGGACCTGACCCCGTCGGTCACCTCACCAAGCACCTGCCGGAACACGGCGGAGCCGGCCGCTGGGCCCCGGCGCAGCTCCTCGCCCAGCTCAGCCACCCGGCACCAGCCGCGCTGTACGGAATCGGCGACCACGGCGCGGACCTCGCGCAATTCCCCGAGGCTGCGCGCCGCGTCGGCCACCGCCCGGGCCGCCATGGCGAACCGTATCTGGCCGGTGACACAGACCTGCTCCGGCATCCGGGTCGTCCGGAGTACCCGCACGAAGCCCGTGTTCTGCCGCCGCCTCGCCGCGGGCACGAGGATGTCCACCCCGTCCAAACGCGGAGTCTTGATCTCGAGCCGCCGCAGGGCCGCGGCCGCCGTGAGGACGCTGTCCGGCCCGCCGTACAGCAGCGCGGCCATGTCCCGCTGGTCCGTGGTCGGGGTGCCGGTGGCCGCCAGGTACACGCCCGGCAGCAGCCGTTGCCAGCCACCACCCCGTCGGATCCGGTGCCTGAGCGCCCGGTCGGTCATGCCGCAGTCCGCGGTTTGGCCGCGGGTGACGACGTCGTGCTGCTTGCGGAGGAACTCCGCCAGCGCCTGGTGGTCGAAGTCCGGTGGCAGCGTCATGAGCGCAGCGTGGCAGGCTGCGCCGACAATTCACCGGCCGCGCAGGCCGCGGACCGCGGTCGATGTGCCATTGCCGACGCTATAGGGGAGGCAATGTGCCATCCACACCGATAGGGCGGGGGGCCAATGCCAGCACGCGACAGGGCGGGCCGACGACGACCCGTCGGGCGCGCGTCACGGGGGTCGATGTGCCATTGCCGACGCTATAGGGGAGGCAATGTGCCATCCACACCGATGGGGGCGGGCCGACGATGACCCGTCGGGCGCGGTTCTGGCGGCATACGGGCGGCGCGAGGGCGGCAGAGCCGGACCCGGTAGGGGCCCGCGCCGCCCGCCCCGCACGTGATAACGAGGGGGTTTCTAGGATGGGGTCACCACACTGCAGGCAGGGAGGAGCACAGGGTGACCGACATCGAGGGCGTGCAGATCACCGGCCAGGTCGGCCCGAGGTACGACGAGATCCTGACCGATGAGGCACTGCGCCTGCTCGTCGCCCTGCACCGGGAACTGGGCCCGCGCCGGGCCGAGCTGCTGGCGGCCCGGCACGAGCGGCAGCGCGCGCTCGCCGAGGGCGGGACGCTCGACTTTCTCGCCGAGACCCGGGACATCCGCGAGGACCGGGCCTGGCGGGTCACCGGGCCGGCTGCCGGGCTCGTAGACCGGCGGGTGGAGATCACCGGGCCGACCGACAAGAAGATGGCGATCAACGCGCTCAACTCCGGCGCGAAGGTGTGGCTGGCCGACTTCGAGGACGCCAACACCCCGCTATGGGACAACATGATCACCGGTCAGCTCAACCTGCGCGATGCGCTGGACCGCAGGATCGACTTCACCAGCGAGGAGGGTAAGGAGTACAGGCTCAGGCCGGACGAGGAGCTGGCCACCATCGTGGTCAGGCCGCGCGGCTGGCACCTGGACGAGAAGCACATCAGCATCGACGGCCAGCGGGCGTCGGGCAGCCTCACCGACTTCGCGCTCTACATGACCACCTCGGCCCGGCGGCAGCTCGACAAGGGCAAGGGGCCGTACTTCTACCTGGCCAAGACGGAGCACTACCTCGAGGCGCGGCTCTGGAACGACGCGTTCAACCTGGCCCAGGACGCGCTCGGCATCCCGCGCGGCACGATCAGGGCCACCGTCCTCATCGAGACCATCCCGGCGGCCTTCCAGATGGAGGAGATCCTCTACGAGCTCAGGGAGCACTCCGCCGGGCTGAACGCGGGCCGCTGGGATTACCTGTTCAGCGTGATCAAGAACTTCCGGACCAGGGGCCGGGACTTCGTGCTCCCGGAGCGGAATTCGGTCACGATGACCGCCCCGTTCATGCGGGCCTACACCGAGCTTCTGGTGAAGACCTGCCACGGCCGGGGAGCGCACGCCATCGGCGGCATGGCCGCGTTCATCCCGAGCAGGCGGGATCCCGAGGTGAACAAGGTCGCGATGGAGAAGGTGCGCCAGGACAAGACCCGCGAGTCCGGCGACGGATTCGATGGCTCCTGGGTCGCCCACCCCGATCTCGTGCCGCTCTGCCGGGAGGTGTTCGACGGCGTGCTCGGTGACCGGCCCAACCAGCTGGGCAAGTTGCGCGAAGACGTGAGCGTCACCGCGGAGGACCTGCTCGCAGTATCCAAGACGCCGGGCCAGATCACCGAGGCCGGGCTGCGGAACGACATCAGCGTCGGCCTGCAGTACCTGGCCAGCTGGCTGAACGGGTCGGGCGCGGTCGCGATCTTCAACCTGATGGAGGACGCGGCCACGGCGGAGATCGCCAGATCCCAGGTCTGGCAGTGGCTGCACAACGACATCACGCTGGACGACACCGGCGAGAAGGTCACCCAGGAACTGGTCGCGCGGATCATCGACGAGGAACTCGCCAAGATCCGCGAGCATGGCGGCGAGGAATTCCGCACCGCCCGCTACGAGGACGCGGTCGCCCTGTTCAGGGAGGTCGCGCTGGCCGACGACTACTCCGAGTTCCTCACCCTGCCTGCCTACGAGCGCATGCCCTGATAGCCGGTTCCGCGATTGCGGCCGCCCCGGCCGGGAAGCCTGGCTGGTAAGTACGCCGTCCCCGCCGGGGAGGACGGGGAGGAGTTGCGATGATCGACACGCTGGTGCGGGCGGTGACCGCAGCCTGCGGCGCGGACTGGGTGATCACCGACCCGGCCGAGCTGCGGACCTACGAGTGCGACGGGCTCACCTCGCACCGCAGCGTGCCCGGCCTCGTGGCGTTGCCGGAAACCGCCGAGCAGGTGGCCGGGGTAGTGCGCGCGTGCGCCGCGGCCGGGGTTCCGTTCGTGGCCCGCGGGTCGGGTACCGGCCTGTCCGGCGGCGCGCTGGCACCGGGGGATGGCGTGCTGATCGTCACCACCCGGATGCGCAAGATCATCGAAATCGACCCGCGCAGCCGCCGCGCCGTGGTCGAACCGGGAGTGACCAACCTGGCCGTCAGCAAGGCCGCGGAGCCGTTCGGGTACTTCTACGCGCCAGATCCCTCCAGCCAGGTCATCTGCTCGGTCGGCGGGAACGTGGCGGAGAATTCGGGCGGCGCGCACTGCCTGAAGTACGGCTTCACGGTGAACCACGTGACGGGCCTCGAGGTGGTCACCCCGGACGGCGAGATCGTCTGGCTCGGCGACGGCACCGGGGCCGCGCCCGGCTATGACCTGCTGGGCGCGTTCACCGGGTCCGAGGGGACGATGGGCATCGCCACCAAGATCATCGTCCGGCTGACCAGGATCCCCGCGGCGGTAACGACGCTGCTCGCCGGGTTCGGCACCACCGGCGAGGGCGGTGCCGCGGTCTCCGCGATCATCGCGGCCGGCATCGTGCCCGCCGCGATCGAGATGATGGACGCGCTGTCCATCGAGGCGGCCGAGGCCGCCGTGCATTGCAACTATCCCGCGGGCGCGGGCGCGGTGCTGGTGGTCGAGCTGGACGGCGCGGTGCCAGACGTCGAGGCCGAGACCGAGGCGGTGAAGGAGATCTGCGAAAAGGCCGGGGCCACCGAGATCAGGGCCGCGGCCGACCCCGCCGAACGCGCGGTGATCTGGGCCGGGCGCAAATCCGCGTTCGCCGCGGTCGGCCGGATCAGCACCGCCTACATCGTGCAGGACGGCGTGGTGCCGCGCACCGCGCTGCAGGACGTCCTGGACCGGATCGCGCAGCTGTCCGCCGAGTCCGGCATCCGGGTGGCCAACGTGTTCCACGCCGGAGACGGGAACCTGCACCCGCTGGTGCTGCTGGACGCCGACACCGACCCCGCGGCCGCCGAGGAGCTGTCGGGCGCCATTCTCGACCTGTGCATCGAGCACGGCGGGTCGATCACCGGGGAGCATGGCGTCGGCGTGGACAAGTCAAGGTACATGCCGAGGATGTTCGGACCTGACGACCTGGACACCATGCAGATGGTCCGCTGCGCGTTCGACCCGCGCGGGCTGTGCAACCCGGGGAAGATCTACCCGACTCCGCGGCTGTGCGGCGAGCGTCCCGGCATCAAGCGAGAGCCGCATCCGCTGGTCGCTTCCGGCCAGGCGGACCTGCTGTGACCAGCCAGCCCGCCACCGGCGAGACCGGGCCGTCGCCGGGCACCACCGCGGCGCGGGACGCGCTCGCTGCGGCCTGCTCTGCCCTGCGACCGGCCGGGCCGGCCGACTCGGTCGCGGGCGTGCTGCCGTCGTGGGTCGCCTCCCCGGCCACCGTGCCGGAGGCCGCCGCGACGATGCGGGCTGCGGCGGAGCTCGGCCTGACTGTGGTGCCGCGGGGCAGCGGGTCGCGGCTTTCCTGGGGGCTGCCGCCGAGCAGCTGCGACCTGGTGATCGAGACTGGCAGGCTCGACCGGGTGCTCGAGCACGCCTCCGGCGACTGGATCGCGCGGCTGCAGGCCGGGGTCAGGATGGAATTGCTGGCCGAGATGCTGGGCGAGGCCGGCCAGCAGCTCTCGCTCGACGTGCCAACGCCGGCCGGCGGGAACGCCGGCACGGTCGGCGGGGTGCTGGCCACCGGGATGGCCGGGCCGCGGCGGCTGCGCTACGGAACGCCGCGCGACCTGGTGATCGGGATCACCGTGGTGCGGGCGGACGGCCGGGTGGCCCGCTCCGGCGGCAAGGTCGTCAAGAACGTGGCCGGCTATGACCTGGGCAAGCTGTTCGCCGGGTCGTTCGGGACCCTCGGCCTGATCGCCGAGGCCACGTTCCGGCTGCACCCGGTCCCGGCGGCGGCCGGGTATATCACGCTCGAGTGCGGCACTGCGGCCGCGGCCGCTGATGCGGTAGCGGCCGCGGTGGAGTCACCGCTGCAGGCTTCGGCCGTAGAGATCGACCGGCCTGCCCCGGGCGCCCCGGTCAGGCTGGGCGTGCTGCTGGAGGGCAACCCGGCGGGCGTGCCGGCGCGGGTGTCCGGGATGCGCGAGCTGCTCGGTTCCGGCGCCGAGGCATCGGAGGAGGCGCCGGGCTGGTGGGGGCATGGTGCCGCGGCCGCCAGCGACAGCACGCTGATCAGGATCGCGTTCTGGTCCGGTGCGCTGCGGGCGGTCCTGGACAGCCTGGACTCGGCGGCCGCGGCCGCCGGGGTGGAGCCGGCCGTCGGCGGCTCGCCGGGCGCGGGCGTACTTTACGCCGCCGTGGACAGCCTGGCCGAGCCCGGGGCGGTGGCGAGGTTCGTCGCCTCGCTGCGCGCCGACGTCGGGCAGCGGCCCGCCGAGGGCTTTCCGCCGGCCCGCGGCAGTGTCGTCGTGCTGAACGCGCCGCCCCTGGTCCGCGCAGCGGTGGACGTCTGGGGGCCGGTGCCAGGTGCCGCGCTGATGCGGTCGGTCAAGGACCAGTTCGACCCCGGCCACCGGATGGCCCCGGGCCGGTTCGCGGGAGGGATTCTGATGAGCGATCACGGCCGGGTCGAACCGCTGGGCGATCACGGCCGCCGTCGTGATCCGGTTGAGGAGCTGCGGTCACTGGCCGGGGACTGCGTGCACTGCGGGTTCTGCCTGCCGGTCTGCCCCACTTACCAGTTGTGGGGCGAGGAGATGGACTCGCCGCGGGGCCGGATTCACCTGATGACCCAGGTCCTGAACGGCGCTGAGCTCAACAAGTCCGCCGCCGGTCACCTTGACCGCTGCCTCGGCTGCATGGCCTGCGTGCCCGCCTGCCCGTCCGGGGTGCGCTACGACCGGCTGATCGAGGCCGCGCGGACCTGGGTCGAGGACGCCGGCGACCGGCCCGAGCCCACGGAACCGTCCGACGGCCAGGATGAGGGCGAGTACCGCAGAGGCCTGCGCGGGCGCGCGACCCGGGCCGCGATCTTCGCGGTGTTCCCGTACCCGCGGCGGCTCCGGCTGCTCACCGGGCCGCTGCGTGCCGCCCAGCGGGTGGGTCTGGACGACCTGATCAGGCGCAGCAGCCTGCCCGCCCGGCTGTCCCCCGAGCTGGACGCCGCACTGCGGCTGGCCCCGCCTGCGGCCGGGCGCGTCCCGGTTCTGCCGCGGCGGGTCGCCGCCCGCAGCCCGCGCCGCGCCGTGGTGGGCATGCTCACCGGCTGCGTGCAGGGGGTTTTCTTCCCTCAGGTCAACACGGCCACGGCCCGGGTCCTCGCGGCTGAGGGCTGCGACGTTGTCATTCCGAACGACCAGGGGTGCTGTGGCGCGCTATCGCTGCACTCCGGGCGGCGGCCGGAGGCGCTGCGCATGGCCAAGCGCACGATCGCCACGTTCGAGGCCGCGGGCGTGGACGCGATCGTGGTCAATTCGGCCGGCTGCGGCTCGGCGATGAAGGAGTACGGCGAGCTGCTGGCCGCTGACCCGGTCTGGGGGGCGAGAGCCGAGGCGCTGGCGGGCAAGGTACGTGACTTCGCCGAGTTCCTGGCCGTTCTGACCAGTTCCCCGGCCGTGGGCGGTCCGGGCCGCCCGGCTGAATCCGATGGCTCGGCTGGAGCCGGTGAACCCGCGGGGATCGCTGACCTGGCCAGAACCGCTGACTTGGCAGGCACTGCTGACCTGGCCGGGACCGCGGACCTGGCCGGGAGGGCTGACCTGGCCGGGACCGCTGAACTGACCGGGACCGCTGACCTGACCGGGATGGTTGGGGTGGCCAGGGCCCGTGACCTGGCCGGTGCGGGCGAGCAGGCGCCCCGGCATCCGCTGCCGGTCATCGCCGTGTATCACGACGCCTGCCATCTTGGCTACGCGCAGGGAATCAAGGCGCAGCCGCGTGCCCTGCTGCGCGCCATCCCGGAGCTGAAGCTGACCGAGACCGGGGACGGCGGCACCTGCTGCGGCTCGGCCGGCGTGTACAACCTGCTACAGCCAGAGACCGCCCGCGAGCTCGGCCAGCGGAAGGCCGCCGCCATCCGGGCGACGGGCGCCCAGCTGCTCATTTCCGCCAACCCGGGGTGCTCGCTGCAGATCGCCACGGCGCTCGCCGCGCAGGGAGTGTCGATGCCGGTTGCGCATACCGCCCAGGTACTTGACGCCTCGATCCGCGGACTGCCGGTGACCAGCCTGACCAGGCCGGCCCGCTGAGCGCCTGATACCGGGCCGACCGGCTGGCCCGCTGCGCAGCCCTGAAGGTCTGCCCCTGACGCCCTGTCCTTAAAGCCGCTCTGCCCCGTCCCAGGCGCTCCCTCCCCCCTCATACCCTGCTCCGTCCCCCCCCCTCCCTCTTCCCTCTCCCTCCTCTCTTCCCTGAGCCTGCCCGGCGCCCCTGCCTTTGGCGCCCGCCCCTGATGCCCTGCCCCATCCCTGGCGCCCCGCCGACCCTCTGCCCTTGACGCCTGCCCTGACGCCCTGCCCTGACGCCCTGCCCCTGACGCCTCGCCCTCGATGCCCCGCCGACCTGCTGCTGCCCCTGACGCCCTGTCCCTAACGCCCTGTCCCTGATGCCCTGCCGTCCTTACGCGCTCCCCCCGCCCTCTGCCCTCATGGACCGGACCGAGCCGTCCTGCCGGATCTCCGGGCGCGGTGCTCTCACCAGCCACGACATCATCTGACACATCACGACGTCTGAACGACGTCAGCTTTGACGCATTTTGACGCAATGTGGACTTGACTGACGTCATGATTGATGTCACTATGACGTCATGGAGCTGTCAGAGTACATCGAGACCTTGCGCGGGGAGGTCGCGTCCGTCACCCGGGTAGCGGGCGAGGACGTGGCGCGGGCCGGCCAGATGATCGCGGAGGCGCTTGATTCGTCCATCCGGCTGACCCTGCTCGACGTACTCTCCGGCGCGGCCGCCGAGATCACGTCGCGGCTGGATAACACCGAGATCGAGCTGCGCCTGTCCTCGGGGAACCCGACGTTCGTCGTCGTACACGCCCCGCAGGACCTGGCACCGCCGCCCCCGCCGCCGCCCGCGGGCGGCTCGGAGCGCGGCGAGGCCGAGGAAGAGACTGGGACGTCGCGGGTGACGCTGCGCCTGTCGGACGGGCTGAAGGCCCGGGCCGAAGAAGCGGCAGCCCGTGAAGGCCTGTCTCTCAACGCGTGGCTGGTCCGCGCGGCGAGCAGCGCGCTCGACAATCCGTCTGGCTTCAGCCCGCCGCCGTCCCGACGCGGTCCCGGACAGCGGATCACGGGCTACGCCAGGAGCTGACCGGCGCCCCCGCGCCGTCACCATTCGTCCCAGACAACACCATCCGAACCCGAGCATGACCAAGCCTGGGGCTCCGTCATGCCTACCAGAAGGAGAAGCACCGTGACTTCCTGGGAATTCAACGCCGCCGGCCCGATCAAGGCCGACATCAAGCTGCCCGCCGGCGACGTGAAGGTCGCGGCGGGGCCAACTGAGATCGTGACCGTCACGCTGCTCCCGGCGCACGGAAGCGGCGGCAAGGCCGAGAAGCTCATCGCCGACACCGAGGTCAGCTTCGAGGGTGGGACGCTGACGGTGCACGTGCCCAAACGAGTGCAACTGCGCGGCGACACGTCCCTCCACCTGACAGTCGAACTGCCTGAGAGTTCTTCGGTCACGGTCGATACCGCCTCAGCCGACGTGTCCTGCACGGGCGACCTGGGTTCGCTGAATGCGCACACAGCCAGCGGTGACGTGACCGCGGGCCGGATACCCGGCGATGTCGGCCTCAGCACCGCATCAGGCGACGTTCGGCTGCAGGAGGTCAACGGGGACATCCGGCTGCAGAGTGCATCGGGCGATGCCGTCATCCAGCGGGCCGACGGCGAGATCAGCGTGAATACAGCCAGCGGAGACCTGGTGATCGGGCAGGCCGGGAAGTTGGTCCAGGCCAAGACGGCCAGCGGTGACATCCAGATCGACCGTATCGTGACCGGCCGGGCCGACGTGGCCACCGTGTCCGGCGATGTCTACCTGGGGGTAGCGCCGGGGATCGGGATCTACCTGGACCTCTCCTCGATCAGCGGTCGGGTCAGGAGCGAGCTCGACTCCGATGAGGAGGGCGGCCGCGACGGCGATCCCAGCCTGACCCTGCGCTGCAGCAGCGTCAGCGGCGACATCAGGATCACCCGGGCGAACCCGGCCTGATCGCCAGCCGGAACCGAAAGTCCGCACCGGGCAAAGGAGAATCCCGTGAATCCATACCAGGCAGAGAAGCTGATCAGCGAGCACGGCGCCGAGCTGCGCAAGCTCTGCGAGCACGAAGGCCGCATCAGGCAAGCACGGCAGGCGCGCCAGGCCCGGCAGGCCCACGCGCAGCAGGGCCGCAGCCGCGTGATCCGCCGCCGGGCCGGCTGGGCGCTCGTCTCGCTGGGGCTACGGCTGGCCTACCGGGCGGGCGAGGACTGAGCCGAGATGACCGGCCTTCCCGACAGCCAGGACTCGTCAAGCTCCCCCTCCGCGACGATCACCGCGGGCCCGGACAGGAAGCTGGTACGGCCGTCCAGGGTGACTCGCAGGCGGCCCCCGGGCAGGTCGACGACCCAGATGCCTGCCGGGGGCACGACAGCGGCCGCATCGGCTCCGGGAGCTGGAGCGGCATCGGCCGGCGAAGCAGTAGCATCGGTCGGCGAGCCCGCGGCAGCACCCCGCGAGGCAGCAGCATCGGCCGAGCCCGCGGCATCGCCGGACGAGGCAGCAACATCGTCAGCGAGCCCGCGGCATCGCCCCGCGAGGCAGCAGCATCGGCCGACGAGCCGGCGACGCCAGCCGGCCCCGCGGCGGGCGGCGGCCCAGTGCCGTCAGGCAGCCCAGCGGCATCCCGCAGCCCAGCGGCGGCTACCGCCGCGGCGGCGGCCGCGGCTACCGCGCCGGTCCCACAGGACCTGGTCACGCCGCTGCCCCGCTCGTACACCCGCACGAGGATGTGCGCACTGCCGGCAAACCTGACGAGCTCGAGGTTAGCGCCGTCGGGGAACTCCCCCGCGTCGAGCACGGGCGGCCGGGACAGGTCGAACTCGGCCAGCGGCGTGTCCACCAGGCAGGCCAGATGCGGGTTGCCCACCGACACCCGCAGTCCGTCGAGCCGCTGGCCGGCCAGGGTCGCGTGGCCAGCGCCGAGCAGCAGCGGCGATCCCATGTCAACGGTGATCTTGCCGTCCCGCTCCACCCGCACCAGCCGGGTGCCGCCCCGGGTGGCCACGGCGAACTCCGGGCCGGCCACCAGGCCATGACTGACCAGGTACCGTCCAAACACCCGGATGCCGTTCCCGCACATCTCCGCCGGGCTGCCGTCGGCGTTCCGGTAGTCCATGAACCACTCGGCGCCGCCCTGCGGCGCGGCGCCCGGACCCGGGCCGCCGAGACCGGCGACGGGACCGGAGCCGGCGTCTGTGAGCGCCGCCGACACCGGCACGGCCCGCAGCACGCCGTCCGCTCCTAGCCCGGCACGCCGGTCACACAGCCGGGCGACCAGGCCAGGCGTCAGGTCGAGTTCGCCGTCCGGATCGGGCAGGATCACGAAGTCGTTCTCGGTGCCGTGCCCCTTGGCGAATCGCATGCGCCGATCGTAGTCATCGCGGCACCCAGCAGCTCCGCGCCACCCCGGCCGTCGGCGTCCAGCCACCTGATCCGGGGGTCTCGGCCGAACCACGACTCCTGGCGGCGGGCGAACCTCCTGGTCGCGCGCACCGTCTCCAGCCGGGCCCGCTCCGCAGACCACTCCCCCGCGAGGAAACGCAGTACCTGCGCGTAGCCGAGCGCACGGCCGGACGTCCGGCCCTCCCGCAGCCCGCGGCGTTCCAGGCGGCGCACCTCGGTTACGAATCCGGCCTGCCACATCCCGTCCACCCGGGCGGCGATTCGCCGGTCGAGCTCGTCGCGGTCCAGCCGCAATCCGATCTGGACCGAGGGGTAGACGGGCTCGTACCCGGGCAGGGTCGCGTTGAAGGCCTGCCCGGACAACTCGATCACTTCGAGGGCGCGGACGATCCGCCGCCCGTTCCCGGGCAGGATCGCCGCGGCAGCCGCCGGATCGAGCCTGGCGAGCCGCTCGTGCAGCGGGCCGGGGCCGGTCCGGCCCAGCTCCTCCTCCAGCGCCCCGCGCAGCCGGGGGTCGGTGCCGGGGAAGTTCAGGTCATCGAGGGCGGCGCGAACGTAGAGGCCGGATCCGCCGGCCAGGATGGGTACCCGGCCCCGCGCCTGGATGTCATCGACGGCGGCGCGCGCCAGCTGCTGGTACTCGGCCACGTTCGCCGCCTTGCGCACGTCCCAGATGTCCAGCAGGTGGTGCGGCACGCCGCCGCGCTCGCCGGGCGCCACCTTGGCGGTGCCAATGTCCATGCCCGCGTACAGCTGCATCGAGTCGGCGTTGACGATCTCCCCGCCCGTCGCCCGCGGCGAGGGCGATGGCCAGACCCGACTTGCCGGTTGCCGTCGCGCCCACGACCGCGATCACCCGCTGCGTCATGGGGTCAGCCGGTATGCGCGGCCCGGGCTCGCGACGGCATGCCGAGCAGGACCTGGCCGGATCGCGCGGTTCCCGGCCGCGCGGTCCCCAGCCTGGCGTCCTGGCCAGAATCGTCCCGGCGGGCCTGCCAGGCGTCGCCGCCCTGGGTCCGGCGGACCGCGAGCGGCGGTCCGTCGGCGATCAGGTGGTGCGGCGCGGCGTGGGTCACGACGGTGCTAACCATGTCTCCCGGGCGCGGCGACGTGTCCGCTGGCGCGAAGTGCACCAGCCGGTTGTCCCGGGCCCGGCCGGACATCCGGCGGGTAGCCCCGTCCTTGCGCCCTTCGCCTTCAGCCACCAGCACCTCAACCTCACGACCGGTGAAGCGCTCGTTCTCGGCCAGGGTCATCTCCTCGACCAGCGCGACCAGCCGGTCGTAGCGGTCCCGCACCACGTCGGGCGGAACCTGGCCGTCCATTGACGCGGCGGGAGTTCCCGGCCGCTGCGAGTACTGGAAGGTGAATGCCCCGGCGAAGCGGGCCCGCCGGACCAGGTCGAGGGTGTCGGCGAAGTCACGTTCGGTCTCGCCCGGGAAGCCCACGATGATGTCGGTGGTGATGGCAGCGTCTGGGATCGCGGAACGGACCCGGTCCAAGATGGCCAGGTAGGAGTCCCTGCGGTAGGCGCGGCGCATCGACCGCAGCACCGCATTCGAGCCGGACTGCAGCGGCATGTGCAACTGCGGCATCACGTTGGCTGTCTCCGCCATGGCCGCGATGACGTCGTCGGTGAAGTCTCGCGGGTGTGGCGAGGTGAACCGCAACCGCTCCAGGCCGTCGATCCCGCCGCAGCTGCGCAGCAGCTTGCCGAAGGCCTGCCGGTCACCGAACTCGGCCCCGTAGGAGTTCACGTTCTGGCCCAGCAGCGTGACCTCGAGCACCCCGCCGGCGACGAGCGCGCGAATTTCGGCCAGCACATCGCCGGGCCGCCTGTCCTTCTCCCGTCCGCGCAGGCTCGGCACGATGCAGAACGTGCAGGTGTTGTTGCAGCCCACGGAGATGGCCACCCAGGCCGCGTAGGCCGACTCCCGGCGGGCAGGCAGCACCGAGGGGAACCGCTCAAGCGATTCGGCGATCTCGACCTGCGCCTCGTCGAGCACCCGGGCGCGATCGAGCAGCGCAGGCAGCGAGCCGATGTTGTGCGTGCCGAACACGACGTCCACCCACGGCGCACGGCGCAGGATCTCGCCCCGGTCCTTCTGCGCCAGGCAGCCGCCCACGGCGATCTGCATGCCCGGGCTGGAGGTCTTGGCCGGCAGCAGCTGGCCGAGGTTGCCGTACAGCCGGTTGTCCGCGTTCTCCCGGACCGCGCAGGTGTTGAAGACCACCACGTCGGGGACGGCGCCGTCGGCGGCGCGCCGGTAGCCGGCCTCTTCAAGCAGCCCGGCAAGCCGCTCGGAGTCGTGCGCGTTCATCTGGCACCCGTAGGTGCGGACCTGGTAGGTACGGGAGGCTTTCATGTCGCGTATCAGCGTACGCGGACCCGGCCGGGCGGGCTGAATATGCGGCCGGGACCGGCGGTCTGCCGGGACCGGCGGTCTGCCGGGACCGGCGCACGACGCACCGCCGCTCTCCGGGTATGACTACAAGACCAGGCGCCGCAGGGTTCACCTGCCGTTGCCGCACGGGCCAAGAGATCAAGACCATAGGCGAGGTCAAGACCATAGGGTCAGCTAGCGGGCGTACTCGGTGGCGCGCGATTCCCTGACCACGGTGATGCGGATCTGCCCCGGATACGCGAGTTCCTCTTCCACCTGCTTGGCGACGTCATGCGCGATCACCTGGGCATGGATGTCGTCCACCTGGTCCGGCTTGACCATGACCCTGACTTCCCGGCCGGCCTGCATGGCGAAGACCTTCTCGACGCCCTCGTGGGCGGAGGCGATCTCCTCAAGCCGCTCCAGCCGCTTGACGTACGCCTCCAGGGACTCTCGGCGCGCCCCCGGCCTGCTGCCGCTGATCGCGTCGGCCGCCTGAGTGAGGACCGCCTCGACCGTACGTACCTCCACCTCGTTGTGGTGCGCCTCGATGGCGTGTACGACGTCTTCCGACTCACCGTACCTGCGCGCGATTTCCGCGCCGATCAGCGCGTGGCTGCCTTCCACCTCGTGGGTCAGCGCCTTGCCGATGTCATGCAGCAAGGTGCCGCGCCGCAGCAGCGCCGGGTCCAGTCCGAGCTCGCTGGCCATGATGCCGGCGATGTGCGCGGACTCGATCAGGTGCTTGAGCACGTTCTGCCCGTAAGAGGTGCGGTACCGGAGCCTGCCTAGAAGCGCCATGAGCTCGGCGTGCATGTCGGTGATCCCGAACTCGGTCAGGGCGTCTTCCCCGGCCCGCACGCACAGCTGCTCGACGTCTGCCTTGCTCCGCTCGTGCGCCTCCTCGATCCGCTGCGGATGAATCCGGCCGTCCAGGACCAGCCGTTCCAGGGTGAGCCTGCCGACCTCGCGCCGCACCGGGTCGAAGCAGGAGAGCAGGACAGCCTCCGGGGTGTCATCGATGATCAGGTTGACCCCGGTGACCGACTCGAAGGCACGGATGTTGCGTCCCTCCCGGCCGATGATCCTGCCCTTCATCTCATCACCCGGCAGTTGCAGCACGGAGACCACGGACTCGCTGGTCTGCTCGCTGGCTATCCGCTGGATGGCCAGGGTCACGATCTTGCGCGCCCGCTTGTCGCCGTCCTTGCGCGCGTTGCTCTCGATGTCCCTCACGGTTAGGGCGGCTTCCCGCTTGGCGTGGCTCTGGATGCCGGCGATCAGCTCCGCCCTGGCCTGCTCGGCGGTCAGTCCCGCGGTGCGCTCCAGGACCTCGCGGCGCTCCTCATGAAGCCGGTTCAATTCGCCGCGCTCGCGCTCGAGGTCGGCGCGCAGCTCATCGAGAGCGGCTGACCTCTCCTCCAGCTTGCGGACCTCCCCGTCCAGCCGGTGCTCCCGCTCGGCCAGCCGCGCCTCACGGCGTTCCAGCTCGGTGCGCAGCCCGGCCATCTCGTCCTTCACCGAGCGGATCTCGTTCTCGGCCACGCTGCGGGTCCGCTCCGCTTGCTCAGCCGCCGTCTCGGCCTTGCGCAGGATCCCGGCCGCATCCGATTCTGCCCTGGCCCGGATCTGCTCGGCCTCCACGGCGGCGCCGTGATCCTGCGCCTGGCCGGACACGCTGGCGGCTGGCTGCTCGCGGCCAGTCCCGGTCACGGCCGCACGGGCGCTGGCCCTTCTCAGGGTGCGCAGCACGATTCCCAGCACGAGCAGGATGGCGAGCAGGAGGATCCCGATCAGCGTGACTGCAATCGCGTCGCTCACCGCGCGCCCTCCCTGCTCGGCGACTCCTGCCGCAAGGTGCTTACCTAGTGGTATGCCCCAGCACGAGGGTTCATGCGCGCGCCGCTACTGCCAGGCTCCAAGAGCCCAGCCGACAGCCTCGCTGCCGACCGGCCCACCGACCTGTCAAGGTCCGGTCCGCCGGATGACCGCCCCCGGCGGGAGTAACTGGCAGTGTGGATTTATGTTCATCCGCGTAGCGCGGAGTAACACCTCGCCTGCCGAGAGGTTAAGCGCAGATAACGATTTGAGCAAGCAAACCCCCTCTTGTTCGCAAAGCTCGCCCCTCGCCGCGAACTGGTATGGCCCGCCGACGGCTCTTCGCGGTCCTCCGGGCTGCGGTGGCGGTGAGGGGACGTGGGCTCGGTGCTATCCAGGTCACGGCACCAGCACCCGAGGAATGTACGCAAGCCGGCCGCCGGTCAGCCGCCGGGTTTACCGCCGGGTCAGCCGCCGAGCCTGACTGCTCGTCGGCGCCCGGAACCTCGCTGCCGTCAGTCGTCGAGGCCGGGTCCCGGGTCGCCGTCCAAATCCGGATCCCCTGACACGGACATGTCCGCGTCCAGCGCGGACTCCGCCTCGAGGCCGGCCTTCGCGAGGTCGATCCCCTCCTGTTCCAGCGCCTCGCGGATCACCCGGTAGGACATCCCGGCCGGATACCCCTTGCGCGCAAGCAGGCCGGTCAGGCGGCGCATGCGCAGGGCGAGCGGCCGACCCCTAGTGGCAGCCAGCTTCGCTTCGACCAGGCGCCGGGCGGCAGCCGCTTCCTGCTCCGGGCCGAGATCCGCGACGGCGGCCCGCACGTCGCCCTCGTCTACCCCGCGCTGGCGCAACTCGGCGGTCAGAGCCCGGCGGGCAAGACCCCGGCCACGGTGCCGAGTGTCCACCCATGCTCGGGCGAACGCCGCGTCATCGATCAGGCCCGCCCCGGTGAGCCGGTCAAGGGCCGCGTCAGCCGCCTGCTGCGGTACTCCGCGTCGCCGCAGCGCCTGATCGAGTTGCGCCCGCGTTCGCGGCGCCGCGGTCAGCAGCCGCAGGCACATCTCCAGGGCCGCCGCCTCCGGGTCTTCGCGCTGCCTGTCACCATGATCGGCTGCCGCCTGGTGACGCGCTCTGCTACTTGTCACCGCCCGGCCGCCCGGCACCGTCGTCGGTCACGCTGGGGGCGTCGGCTTCCGCGTCAAGCCGCGGCCCCACGCCTAGCTTTTCCTTGATTCTCTTCTCGATGCCGTGGGCTATATCGGGGTTGTCGCGCAGGAAGGCCCGCGCGTTTTCCTTGCCCTGCCCCAGCTGATCGCCCTCGTAGGTGTACCACGCACCGGACTTGCGGACGATCCCCTGCTCCACGCCGAGGTCGATGAGGCCGCCCTCACGGCTGAGCCCATGCCCGAAAAGCAGGTCTATCTCGGCCTGCCGGAAGGGCGGGGAAACCTTGTTCTTCACGACCTTGACCCGTATCCGGTTTCCCACCGCCTCGGTGCCGTCCTTCAGCGTCTCGATGCGCCGCACGTCAAGCCGGATCGAGGCGTAGAACTTCAGCGCCCGGCCCCCGCTGGTCGTCTCCGGGCTTCCGAACATCACCCCGACCTTTTCCCGCAACTGGTTGATGAATACCGAGGTGGTCTTCGTCTGGCTTATCGCGCCGGTCAGTTTCCTGAGGGCCTGGGACATGAGCCTGGCCTGCAGGCCAACGTGGCTGTCTCCCATCTCGCCCTCGATTTCCGCGCGCGGGACAAGCGCGGCGACCGAGTCGATGACGACGATGTCGATCGCGCCAGAGCGGATGAGCATGTCGGTGATCTCAAGGGCCTGCTCCCCCGTATCCGGCTGTGACACGAGCAGCGCGTCGGTATCGACGCCGAGGTTTTTCGCATAATCCGGGTCGAGCGCGTGCTCGGCATCGATAAATGCCGCGATCCCTCCCGCCGCCTGCGCGTTCGCTATCGCGTGCAGGGCCAATGAGGTCTTGCCCGATCCTTCCGGGCCGAATATCTCGACGACGCGGCCGCGTGGCAGGCCGCCAATCCCCAGAGCCACATCGAGCGCGATCGACCCGGTCGGGATCACCTCCACAGGCGCCCTGACCTCGTCACCGAGCCGCATGACCGATCCCTTGCCGAACTGCCGCTCGATCTGGACGAGCGCGGTCTCCAGGGCCTTGTCCCTGTCACCGCTCCGGACGCTGCTCGCCCTGTCGCTGCCTGCCATCTGGACTCCCTGTCGGGGTGAGGGGCCTACGCCGGGGCGGGCTGCCGCCGGCGCCAGCCATGCCGGCGGGTCCGTTGTGGTCGCCTGTATCCCGGGCCGCCTGTGACTGTCGGCGCCGACGCTACGCGGTGCCACCGACAGTTTCGCCTGGTGTGAATCCTGCCCAGGATCCAGGCCAGAAGGTGTCAAGCCCATGGTCATACTGTAGACGAACATCTGTTCGACCATGAAGCCGACACGCCGGCCCGCCCATCCGAGAGGGCGAGGGCTTCGGGTCGTGATAGCAGCCCTGACTCTTCATCTTCGCGGCCTGCGGGGACTCTAATGGCCGGCGGGGACCCTAACGAAGATTCTCCGGCACCTCGAAAGCTTCGCAGACAGCCTGCCAGATCGTTTTCACATCCTCGCCGTCGGCGAGCGCCTGGTTGACAGTTCGTCCGCCGATGCCGGACAGGACATAATCCTCGGCCACGCTCGCCGCGTAATTCTCGCCGAATTGGCTGTTCATCCGGTCCCAGAAGACGGTGAGGCGCACGACCTCAGGCTACCGGCACCTGCCCGCGCCTGCCTCGGCTCGCCCTGCGCGGCAGGCCTGTGCCGCGGTGATGGACGTGATTATGTTGCTTAATGACGATCGTGCCCGCTTGCGCGCCTTTCTGCTTCCGTAGGAGCACGTCATGACGACTCCGCCCGCTGAGGATGACGATCAGCAGGGAACCCCCCGGCCGCAGCCGCAGTATCCGCCGCCGCACGGGCAGGCCGGCCACGCGGGCTATCCGGGAACCGGTCCGTCCGGCTACCCTCCGGCCGGCCAGCCCGGGCACCCCCCAGGACAACCCGGCTACCCTCCGGCCGGCCAGGCCGGGCACCCCCCAGGACAACCCGGCTACCCTCCGGCCGGCCAGGCCG
This sequence comes from uncultured Actinomycetes bacterium, assembly GCA_963762615.1. GTDB lineage: Bacteria > Actinomycetota > Actinomycetes > Streptosporangiales > Streptosporangiaceae > PALSA-505. Next base: position 394,729 of record CAVXLG010000013.1, read on the forward strand.
GGCACCCCCCAGGACAACCCGGCTACCCTTCCGCCGGCCAGCCCGGGCACCCCCCAGGACAACCCGGCTACCCCCCGGCCGGCCAGCCCGGGCACCCCCAAGGACAACCCGGCTCCCCCCCGGCCGGCCAGCGCGGGTACTCGCAGGGACAGCCGGGCTATCCAGGGGTCGAAGGCGCCGCACAGAGTCCGCCGCCCTACTACCCCGCTGCGCCGGTTTCTGCCGGGCTAGCTTTCCCAGGGGCGGTCAGGCCGCAGAGCGGATCCGCCGTTACCTCCCTGGTCCTCGGCATCCTGGGCCTGCTGGGCAGTTTCTTCAGTGCGCTCCTGGCCATTGTCTTCGGCATCGTCGCGCTGGCGCGGATCCGGAGAACGGGCCTGCGGGGCCGGGCCATGGCTATGACCGGAATCGTGCTCGGCATCATGTGGACCGGGCTGACCGTCGGGTTCATCCTGCTCGTCATCCACGGCGCAAGTTACGGCAGCGTTGGCGGCCTGCGGGCGGGCGCCTGCTTCGACAACCTGCAACCGGGCCAGGTGTCCACGCAGGTGCACTACCTCTCGTCGTGTACACAGCCGCACAATGGCCAGGTCGTCGGGACCTTCGTGCTCTCCGGGAGTACCTGGCCAGGCAAGCCGGCGGTCCGCCGACAGGCTAGTGCGGGATGCGCGGCGATGCTCGGCAACGTCCTGCGGCAGCAGGCGCTGAGCAGCGGCGTCAGCGTGCTGAACTACACACCGGATCAGCAGGCATGGTCGTCAGGCGACAGAAGCGCGTCATGCGTGCTGCTGGACCCGAACGCGAGGCACGCCGGGCCGATGCTCGCGCCGGGCGCGCCCTAGCCGGATCCCCGGTGAAAGATCGACGTCTGGCTCAGCAGCGCTTCCGCCAGATCGCCTCCCACTGGGACCACTGTCCGGTGGCCGGCCGGGTGCGCCACGTGCGGTCGCAGCGGAGCGGACGCACCGGAACGAACCCGGCGGCGAGCAGCCCGGCCAGCTCGGCCTCGGCGAAGAAGTGAATAAGCAGGCCACGCTTGGCCCCGGCCAGGTACCGCACGGTGAAGCCGCCGTCGGCATGCCGTTCGGTGACCTCGTGGGCTGGCCACACGTCGGTGCCCGCCGCGTTGACGCGCAGGCACAGCAGGCCGCCGGGGGCCACATGGCGGGCGGCCTGGCGGATGTGGGCATGCGCGGTGGCCCGGTCGCCGTGCTGAAACACCTGGATGCCGACGACCAGCGGAAACAGCGCGGACGCCCGGAGACAGGACAGGTCGCCGCACACCAGCCGGCCCGGCCGGCTGCCGGGACCGTCGCCGGGCCGGCCACCCGGGCGGCTACCTGACCCGCCACCCAGCCGCGTCGAAAGCTGGGCGAGTGCCGCGGCGGAGATGTCCAGCCCGGCCAGATCCAGGCCTGCCTGTGCCAGCGGCAGGTAGTTGCGGCCGTTGCCGCAGCCCACGTACAGGCCGGTCGTGGCTGCGGCTTCCCCGGCGGCCGCCAAGATGTCCCGGACGAATCTGACCGGAGGCTCGCCGACGTAACGCCCGGCTGCGTATTCGGCGTCCCAGGCGGCCGTAACCGCGGCAGCACAGGCGGCCCCGGCACGACCGGCTTCGACGCCGGCACCCCCATCCGCAACGGCACCCGCACCCGCGCCGACGGGACCCGCACCCGCACCCGTGCCGGCACCAGCGGTGGCCCCGGCATCGCTGGCGGCGGCATCGGCCATCAGCGTCCTCCTGAACCCGGCCGGCCGGCGAAGATTTCGCTACTGCGTTGCCGGGCAGTCTTCGGTAGTTTGGTCGGCACTCCTAACGTCAGCAACCAGAACGGTCACTGGGAGCGTGCCACCATCCGGCAGGAGGGGTTATGGGACACAACCAAGACAGACGGCGCCGCCGAACGAGACTGACTGCCCTCGCGGGGTGCGCCTCGCTGATCGGCGGGCTGGCCGTCGCCGTCGCCGGGCCGGCCAGCGCCGCAGCCGGACAGCACCGGGCCGCAGCGGCCGGGCAGCGCGCGGGCGCAGCCGCTTCGGGCACCGTGGTGAACGGCTGCCACCTGGGCCACGGCATCAAGCACGTCATCGAGTTCACGTTCGATAACATCCACTTCTTCCGGGATAACCCGAATGTCCCGTCCGACCTGGAGATGATGCCGAACCTGCTGCATTTCATCGAGCAGAACGGGACCCTGCTGTCCAACAATCACACTCCGCTGATCGCGCACACGGCCGATGACATCCTCACCACCCTGACCGGCCTGTACGGGGACCGCCAGGGCATGCCGATCGCCAACGACTACCAGGCCTACAACACCGACGGCACGACCGACCCGGCGACCTCGTTCGCCTACTGGACCGACCCGGTCGCCGACACCGCGACGCACCCGAACCCGGGTCACGACACGAACCCGAACATGGTCTACTCGCCGACCCCGCCGGCCACCACGTTCCCCGCACCCAAGCCCGACACGATCACCCCGGCCCCCTGGGTGCCGTACACCCGGGCCGGCTGCGACGTCGGCGGTGTCGCGAGCGCGAACCAGGAACTCGAGAACCCCACGGTGGACATCCCCAAGGTGTTCGGCCCGAACTCGCCCGAGGCCAAGCAGCTCGCGCAGGATCCCGACTCGTTCAAGGACCCCGAGACCGCGGACTACGTCGGTATCGCGGTGCACTGCGCCAAGGGCCCTCAGGCTGCGTTCTGCCGGACGGCCAAGGCGGTCAAGTTCGGCCAGACCAAGGCCACGCACACCGCGGTGCCGGACGTGCTGCCCGATGAGCCGGGCGGCTATAACGGTTACCAGGCCCTGTTCGGCCACAGGTACGTCGCGCCGCAGCTCGGGGCCGGGACGCCGAACCTCACCCACGACGGCTACCAGGTCACCAACGCCGCGGGCAACCTGGTCGACCTGAACGGCAACCAGCTCGATGGTGCCTTCCTGACGAACCATCCCGGATTCCCCGGCTTCGGCAGCATCAACGCCTCGCAGACCCTGGCCTACGTGGCCGACATGCTCGAAGCGGGCGTGCCCGTCGTGGACGGCTACATGGCCGACCTGCACGGTAATGAGTTCATCCCCGGCGTGAAGGCCTGCCAGAACGCACCGGACGCGCTGGGCAGCGGCTCGGCCTGCTTCATCCAGCAGGCGCGGTACTACAACCGGGCCTGGGGCGTCTTCTTCAAGCGGCTCGCCGCGGACGGGATCACGCCCAAGAACACGCTGTTCGTCTTCAGCTCGGACGAGGGCGACCACGAGGCCGGCGCCAACGTGGGCCGGGCGGTCCAGCCCACGCCGGCCAACTGCGACGGCGCCACGGTGACCGGCAACACGGTCAAGCCGGCCACGCTGTGCACCTATCCGGCCGGATCGTTCGGCGAGCTGGACGCGAACATCAACGGCCTGCTCGCGACCCAGAAGAACAACACCACGCCGTTCAGCCTGGAGGAGGACACGGCGCCGGAGTTCTACGTGACGGGCCAGCCGGGGCCCGATAACCACGCGGTCCGCGTCCTGGAACGGGACGTGGGCAGCCTGACGGCGACCAACCCATACGCCCTGCCGCACAAGCAGCTGCTGGCGAATTACCTGGCGGATCCGACCGAAGAGGCCATCCTGCACATGGTGAACGCGGATCCGAGGCGGACCCCGACGTTCGCGATGTTCGCCAGGCCGGACTACTTCGTAACGCCAGGGTCGACCACCTGCAGCGGGTCGTGCGTGACTCAGAACACCGGCTTCGCCTGGGACCACGGCGACTACGCGGCGGAGATCGACACCAACTACGCGGGATTCGTCGGGCCCGGCGTCGCCCATCTCGGGGTGGACGGGTCGACGGCCAGCGAGGGCCCGAGTTCGGCCGGCCCGAACAGCGGGCAGGTCACGGTACCCGAAGAGAACACCAAGGGTCCCTGGGTGGACGAGACCGACATCCGGCCGACGATCATGTACCTCACCGGCCTGCGGGATGACTACGAGCACGACGGACGGGTGATCACGCAGATCCTGACCCACCCGAACGCCGCGCTCAAAGCACCGGGCGTGACCGCGCTCGGCGCGTGCTACAAGCAGCTGAACTCGAGCGTGGGCGAGTTCGGCACCGCCACCCTCCAGGCGGCCACCAGGGCCATCGAGAGCTCGGGCCGGGGCGATGTGGTCTACCGGACCACGGACAAGATCCTGGCGGGCCTCGAGGTGGTCAGGGACCGGCTCGCCGAGCAGATCAAGGGCGAGCTGGAGGCGGCTGCGTTCCACGACACGCCGATCCCGAGCGCCCGGATACGGGTGCAGACGTTCGGCTGCGACGTGCTCACCGGCGCTGCCATGCACCTGGCGCGGCACGTTTCCTGATCGGTGACCAGGAAGTCCCGCCCGGCCCGCGCGGGCCGGGCGGGACCCCTGCTGTCCGCGCCCGGGCGCTGCCGTCGCGGCCACGACGGCGGCGGTCCAGCTGGCCGGCCGGCTGCCGCCCGGGCAGCTGGCCGGCCGGCTGCCGCCCGGGCACTGCCGTCGCGCCCTCGGACTGCCCGGGGCATAGTGAGGCGTGCGGCCGACCGATCGGAGGGGCTCATGCGCTGGTGCAGTTACGTCTCGCCGGCTGACTCGGCGGTACGGGTGGGCCTGCTGCACGAGGGAGAGATCCACGGGCTGCCGGGCGGCGGCAGACTCGTCGACCTGCTGGGAGATGACGGGCAGCGGATGGCCCAGGCGGCGGAGCGGGCCAGGAATGATCCGGCCGAAGTTGTGCCCGAAGCCGATGCGCGGTTCCTGGCGCCGGTGCCGCAGCCGCCGTCGATCAGGGACTTCTACGCGTTCGAGGAGCACGTGAAGACTGCCGCGCACGCGCTCGGGCACGCGGTCAACCCGGTGTGGTATGAGATCCCGCTGTTCTACTTCACTAATCCCGCCGCGACCCGCGGGCCCTATGATGACATCCCCATCGCCCCTGGCTCGCAGCGTTTCGACTACGAACTGGAGATCGCCGCAGTCATCGGCCGGCCCGGCTCGGATCTCGATCCGGCGGCAGCCGAGGAGCATATCGCCGGCTACATGGTGATGTGCGACTGGAGCGCCAGGGATCTGCAGGCGCACGAGATGAAGGGCCACCTCGGCCCGGCGAAGGGGAAGGACACCGCGACGAGCTTCAGCGCCTTCCTGGTCACGCCCGATGAACTCACCGGTCGCCGGGCAGGCAACGCTTACGACCTGGAGATGACGGCCCGGGTCAACGGCCGGAACTACTCCCGCGGGACGTTCGCCAGCATCTACTGGCGATTCGGGGAACTGCTCGCTTACGCATCACGCGGCACGGTGTTGGTCCCGGGGGATGTCGTAGCCAGCGGCACGGTCGGCACCGGCTGCATCCTGGAACTGTCCGGGGTGCACGGGCAGGACGCCTACCCCTGGCTGAAACCCGGCGACCAGGTCCGTCTGGAAGTGGACGGCCTCGGCGTCATCAGCAGCGTCATCCGGCCGTCGGCGCCGGTAATACCGCTGCGCGGCCGGGCACATTCCGGCCGCGGCTAGACCGTGTCTCGCAGATCCTAGACCGTGTCTCGCAGATCCTGGTGACGCCGCCGGCCGACCCGCCCGCGGCGCATGAGGAGGTGATCCTCGCGGCGCCCGGCCGGGCGGAGGAGGAGTCCGTTCTCGGTGGCGCTGCCTGCGGGCGCGCCCGCGGCGCGACGGGACGGTGATCCTGGCGGCGCCCGGCCAGGCGGAGGACCAGCCGGAGGAGGAGTCCACAGCGGAGCTAAGTCCGCAGCGGAGCTGTGGGTGACGAACGACACCCTGCCATCACCATCTGCCGGCGGTCGTCGGGTGGGCACCGATCCGCGCCGCTGGCGACTTCCGAGGCACGGGCTGGCCGCGTTCGGGTCAGAATGCCTGCATAATGCTGCTCATGAGATTGTCTGCCCGCGCCGACTACGCGCTTCGCGCGACGATCGAGATCGCCACTATCAGTGACAGCCATGTCACAGCCGAGCAGGTCGCGCGGGCGCAGCACATCCCGGTGAAGTTCCTCGAGACCATCCTCACCCAGCTACGGCGGGCCGGCCTGGTGCGCAGCCAGCGGGGACCCGACGGCGGCTTCTGGCTGGCCCGCCCCGCGGACGAGATCACGCTCGCCGACATCATCAGAGCCATCGACGGCCAGCTTCTGGGCGTGCGCGGCGAGCGCCCCGAGAACATCGGGTACGTCGGCTCCGCCGAGCCGCTGCAGCGGGTGTGGATCGCGCTTCGCGCCAGCGAGCGCGCCATACTCGAAGAGGTGACGCTCGGCCAGATCGTTTCCGGCCAGCTGCCTGATACGGTCAATGCGCTGGTGGGAGACCCCCGGGCCTGGGCCTAGGGCGGAGCTTGAGAGCCGGTGCGGACGGGCTCTCAGACCGGGACCATGTCGGTGACGTCCCCGGGACGGCGGCGCGCCGTGTCCTCGAACGCCGTGTCCTCGAACGCCGTGTCCTCGGTCACCAGACCCGGCTCCTCCACCGGCAGCTCCCGGCGGGCCGGGCCCAGCCGGACGCTGCCCAGGACAGGATCCTGCCGTGTCTGCAGGACCGGAACCGGCCGCGCGCCCAGCGTGGCCGTCCGGCCAGGATGGGGATGCAGTGCCGGCTCGCGCGGGCCGCTCAGCACCGGGGTGCTCTGCAGCTCAGCCAGGGCGAAGTTGTCGGAGACTTCCCTCAGCACGTGGGACAGCGGCGTTTCGAGCGCCGTGCATATCGCTGACAACAGCTCGGAGGACGCCTCCTTCTGGCCGCGCTCGACCTCAGACAGGTAGCCGAGCGAGACACGGGCTGAGGCAGACACCTCGCGGAGGGTGCGACCCTGCCGAAGCCGAAGCCGCCGCAGTACGTCACCGAGCAAGTGACGAAGCAGGACCATCGTCGCACTCCCTTCCGCGGCCCTTCTGCTTATGAGTCCACCGTACCCGCCCTTACGGACAGTCTGCGAGACCGTTTCGCCGCGTGTTCGCTTTTGACGTAACACTGTAATCGCCCGGGCTCTTCCCCGGCCGGACAGGTCATCCGCCTGCCACCCCTAGCATGCCCAGCAGCAGCCACAGCGACTCCAGCACGGCCTGATCCCGGATCGAGCGGCGGTCGCCTGCCAGGGACAGTTTCCGCCGCACCCCGCTGAGCTGCCCGGTTGCCGCGATGTGCACGGTGCCCACCGGCTGTCCGTCGGCCGGGTCCGGGCCCGCCACGCCGGTGGTCGCGACCCCGAACGTGGCGTCCAGCCGCCTGCGCACGCCGTCAGCCATCGCACTGGCGACATCGGCATGCACCGCGCCGCAGCTCTGGAGCAGGGCCGCGGGGACGTCGAGCAGCGTCGATTTCAGGTCGGCCGCATAGGCCACGATGGCGCCCCGGAAGACCACCGATGCGCCGGGGACGTCCACCAGTGAAGCCGCGAGCAGGCCGCCGGTCAGCGATTCAGCCACCGCGACGGTCTGGCCCCGCTCGGTCAGCAGCGTCACGACCCGCTGCGCCGGCCCGCCGCGCGCCGGGCCGGTCACGGTTTCTGCCGCCACGCGCTGGCCACGTAGTCCGCCCCGGTGACCAGGGTGACCACCACGGCGGCCGCCATGACCAGCGGGCGGGCCAGGCCGAACGGCCCGGGCAGGATGTACAGGCTGATCGCGATGACCTGCAGCAGGGTCTTGAGCTTGCCCCCCCGGCTGGCCGCGATCACGTTGCGCCGGATGACGATGATCCGCAGGATGGTGATGCCCACCTCGCGGATGAGGATCACGCCGGTCACCCACCAGGACAGCTCGCCGAGAGCGGACAGCGTGATGAGGGCCGAGCCGGTCAGGGCCTTGTCCGCCACCGGGTCCGCGATCTTGCCGAAGTCGGTGATCAGCCCGCGCTGCCTGGCCATCCGCCCGTCCAGCAGGTCGGTAACCGAGGCCACGACGAACAGCACGAACGCCACCACCCGTCCGGCGGTCCCGCCCATGCTCAGGAACACGACGAAGAACGGGACCAGCACCAGGCGCAGCACGGTCAGCGCGTTGGCCACGTTGACGAGGCCGGGATGCGGCACTGGCTGACCTGAGATCACCGGGGCCGGGACCGGCGGAACCGGAACGGGGGAGCCGGAGGCCGCGGAACCGGCGGCCGCGGGGTCGCCGGGGAGGGGATGCGACCCGCTCAACGCGGCACCGCGGGGACGGCTTCGATCACGTCCGCCAGCAGGTCTACCCCCTCAGCCGCTGCGAAGCTAGCTCGCACCATATCCCCGGGCCGCAGATCATCGCTCCCCCGGACGACCGTGGTCCCGTCCACCTCCGGGGCTTGATGCGCGGCCCGGCCCTCATAGCGGCCCGGCCCGAGGCGGCGTTCCAGCAGCACGTCGCTGGTCTCGCCCACGCGGTCCGCCGAGCGCTGCGCCATCAGCTCGTCGGCCAGCGAGGCCGTGTCCTCCACCCGCCGGGCGACCTCAGCGGGGTCGATCTTGCCGGGCAGTGACGCGGCCGCCGTGCCGTCCTCGTCCGAGTAGCCGAAGACCCCGATCGCATCCAGCCGGGCCTCGTCGAGGAACCCGTGCAGCGTTTCAAGATCGACTTCGGTCTCGCCGGGAAACCCCACGATGAAGTTAGACCTGATCCCGGCGGCCGGGCAGGCCTGCCTGATCCGGCCGATCAGCTCGCAGAAGCGCTCCCGGTCGCCGAACCGGCGCATGGCGCGCAGCACCGGGCCGCTCGCATGCTGGAACGACAGGTCGAAGTACGGCGCCACCCCCGGGGTCGAGGCCAGCACGTCGATGAGTCCCGGGCGCAGCTCGGCCGGCTGCAGGTAGCTGACCCGGACCACGGCGATGCCGTCCACCGCGGCCAGCGCGGGCAGCAGTTCCTCGAGTAGCCGCAGGTTGCCCAGATCCTTGCCGTAGGACGTGGAGTTCTCGCTGACCAGCAGGAGCTCGCGGACGCCCTGGCCCGCCAGCCATCGCGCCTCGGCGATCAGGTCGGCCGCCGGCCTGGACAGGAACGCGCCGCGGAACGAGGGGATCGCGCAGAAGCTGCACCGGCGGTCGCAGCCTGAAGCGATCTTGAGCGGGGCAGTCACGCCCTGGCCCAGCCGCCTGCGCGGCACCCGCGGGCCGGACGCCGGGGCCAGCCCGGGCGGCAGGTCAGGGATGCCGTCACGCCACGGCCCGGCCCCCGGGCGGTCAGCCGGGGCGAGCGGCAGCAGCCGGCGGCGGTCACGCGGTGTGTGTGCCGGCCAGTGCGCGCCGGCCCGCACGTCGTCCAGCCGGGCGGCGATGTCCGGGTAGTCGTCGAAGCTGACGACCTGCGCCTCCGGAAGCGCCTCGGCGAGGTCGGAACCGTACCGCTCGGCCAGGCACCCGGCCGCCACCACCTTCGCGCCCGAGGACGCGGCCTCCAGCAGCTCGTCGATGGACTCCTGCTTGGCCGCCTGGATGAAGCCGCAGGTATTGACGACCACCACGTCGGCTTCGGGCTGGTCGGTCAGCGCCCAGCCTGCGGTCTCGAGCCGCCCGGCAAGCTCCTCGGAATCCACCTCGTTGCGCGCGCAGCCAAGGGTTACCAGGCGGACCGTCCGGTCCGCGGCGGGGGGGTTCTCCTTGTTCTCCGGCACACCGGAAGACTACGGTACGTGCCGCCTCCGCAGGCACGCGGCTGCGGGCCCAGGGCGGGGCTTCGGGCTCGTCAGCTGGACAGCTGCTGACTCGGCCGGAAGCTCAGCGTGACCGGGTTGCCCACCGTGCCCGGCGAGCCCCGGTTCTGCCCGTTCACGGTGAGCACGACCGCGCCCGGATTGCCGAGCTGCATGACCACCGCGTGATTGAAGCGCCAGGTCTTCGTGGTGCCGGGCGGGAGAGTGAACTGGGTCAGGTACGCGCCGTTCCGGCGGGTGAACTCCACCCAGCACGACCCGGTCCTCGCCACCAGCTTGATGACGAGTTCCCGGCCGGCCGGGGCGGCGCCCCCGGCGGACGGAGGCGAGCTGTGGTGCGCGGCCGCCGGGTGGTGCTTCGGCTGATGCTGCGGCTGCTGCGACGCCGTCGGCCGGCCGGTGTGCGAGTGCGTGGACACCTCGTGGTAGATCACGTAGCCGACGACCACGGCCAGGGCGAGCACCATGGCCAGGCTCCAGTTGAGCGAGCGCCGCCGCTCCTTCAGCTTGATCGGCGTGGACGGCTCGAACACCTCGGCCGCCCTGATCCCGCGCGGCGAGCCGTGCGCCTGGTCGTACTCCGCGATGAGCGGGTCCGGGTCGAGGCCGACGGCCCGGGCGATGCTCTTGATGTGCCCCCGCGCGTAGAAGTCACCGCCGCAGGCGGAGAAATCACCGCGCTCGATGCCGCGGACGATCGTCTCCCTGATGCGGGTCTGCTGGCTGACCTGCGTAACGGTGAGACCGGCCCGGCGGCGCGCCTCCGCGATGGTGTCACCGATGCTCACGTGGCGCCTCCCCTGTGTTCGTGCGGAACGTGCCGTCCCGCGCGGCGGGGCGGCCGCCGGGCGCATGCCGTCCCGCGCGGGGAACAGTTACCAAGTGTAGACACCCCGACACCGCGCTGCGAGGGATCAACGTCCCGGGTGGCGCGCCCGTACCAGGAATCCGGCTGCGCCACAGCGGCGCGGCCTGCCGCCGGGCCGGTTACTCGCCGCGCAGCGAGCCGACGACCTCTTCCATGTCATCCGGCCTGATCAGCACGTCCCTGGCCTTGGAACCCTCGCTGGGCCCGACGATGCCGCGGCTCTCCAGCAGGTCCATCAGCCGCCCGGCCTTGGCGAAGCCGACCCGCAGCTTGCGCTGCAACATCGAGGTAGAGCCGAACTGGGTGCTGATGATGAGCTCGGCGGCCTGGACGAGCAGTTCCCGGTCGTCGCCGATGTCCGCGTCGATCTCCCGCTGCCTGCTCTCCCCGGCGGTGACGTCCTCCCGGTAGGTGGGCTCGCCCTGCTTCTTGCAGTGCGCGACGACCTCGCGGATCTCCTTCTCGGTGACGAACGCGTTCTGCAGCCTGATCGGCTTGCTCGCCCCCATCGGCAGGAACAGCGCGTCACCCTGGCCGACCAGCTTCTCCGCCCCCGGCTGGTCCAGGATGACCCGGCTGTCGGCCAGGCTGGAGGTCTCGAACGCGAGCCTGGACGGCACGTTGGCCTTGATCAGCCCGGTGACCACGTCCACGCTCGGCCGCTGGGTGGCCAGCACCAGGTGGATCCCCGCCGCCCGGGCCAGCTGGGTGATCCGGACGATCGCGTCTTCGACGTCCCGCGGGGCGATCATCATCAGGTCAGACAGCTCGTCCACGATCACCAGCAGGTACGGGTAGGGCAGGTACTCCCGCTCGCTGCCCGGCGGCGCGACGAGCTTGCCGCCCCGCGCCGCCTTGTTGAAGTCGTCCAGGTGCCGGAAGCCGGAGGCGGCCAGGTCGTCATACCGCCGCTCCATCTCGCCGACGACCCAGCTCAGCGCTTCCGCCGCCTTCTTCGGGCTGGTGATGATCGGCGTGATCAGGTGCGGGACGCCCTGGTAGTGGGTCAGCTCCACCCGCTTCGGGTCGATGAGGATCATCCGCACCTCGTCTGGCGTAGCCCGCAGCAGGATCGAGGTGATCAGCCCGTTGATGCAGGTCGAATTGTGCGTCGGGACGCAGGACCGGCTGGCCAGGTAGAGGCGGCTGGGACTGTCCACCTCGATGCAGCGAACCGGGACGGACGGGACCGCCCGCACATCCACGATGTACCGCTGACGCGCCTGGCTGGCGGGCTTGATGTCGCCTTGCCGTGCGAGCTTGCGGCTCAACCGGAATACCGGCTCGTGCGGCCGGAAGGCCACCCTGTAGACCACCGACGTGCTCTGTCTGCGGCCTTGGCACGGCTTGGTCAGCAAGGTGGCCTTGAAGCCGAGCCCGAGCACCAGGTCCAGAGCATCGCGGGCTAGCCGCTCGTTCGTGACGGAAAGGACGACCGCACCGCCGCGCCCGCAGTGCCCGTCGGTGTCCAGCAGTCCGGCGAGCAAGGCGCGGCGCTGCGCGATCGAGGCCCTCAGGTACTCCTCCGGGATGTGCTTGCTGCCGAGCAGGTCAAGCTCCCGCAGCCGACGCATGAAGCCGGCCCGGGCCTGGTGCCAGGCCGAACCTGCGCCCCGCTCCGATATCCCGTGATTCAGCGGCCCTTCGTGCTTGGTCACCGTGTAGCCGTCGGCGCGGATGGCGTCGATGATCTGCCGGTCCGCGCAGGTGATGCGGGCGCTATTCGCGTGGCCGTCACCGAGCCACGCGCCAAGCGTGTACGGCGCCACCGGAAGATCGCGTTCCGGGTAGTCCAGGGGCTCGCAGACCGCGATGGAATGGTTGACCCGACCTCGTGCGCGCAGGGTTGAGGCAATCTCGGCCGTGGTGACCGGCTCGTCGCCGCGCGGGCGCCGCCGAGTGAAGCCGGCCGGCGTGCCGACATGCTCGGCCAGCGTCTTGTAGACGAGGTGCCCCGAGTACGTCGGCGCCCAGAAGCTGACCGTGCGCCCGTTTCGCCGGTATGTAGGCCGGGCATTCCTGCCCTCGCGCGGAAGCCTGCCGACAAGCACCGAGAGCACGTTGCGGAACTGGCTTCCGACGTCGGCCACAACCTCGGCCGTCGTCACGAGCCGGTCCGGCTCAGCCAGCACCTCGGCCGCCCGCTTGGTTACCCGTGCCACATCGCCAGCCGGCCAGTACGAAGCCCCCCGCAGCACCTTTCCGCGACGAGCGCGCCGCAAGGCCGTGTCTGTCGGCCATAGGTGTTCCGCGTCAGCCACGATGACGGTGCCGTCAGAGAACTCCACCTCGTAGCACGGGCGGCCACACATGACGGGGGTGGCCGCGACCACCGCGCACCGGTGGCCGCGCTCATCGAAGACCTCATCGCCCGGCTGTATCTCGCCCATCGTGGTCCAGCCCCGCGGCGTCGCGATCGGCGTGCCGAGAGCAAGGGCCTTGCCCGCCCCGGTCGCTCCGGCGATCAAGATGTGCGGCATCTTCGCGAGGTTGGCCACGGCCGTGTGGCCCTCGACGTCCTTGCCCAGGCCGACCACCATCGGGTGGTGGTCGGATACCGCGGCCGGCGAGCGGAGCACGTCGCCGAGGCTGACGATCTCGCGGTCGGTGTTCGGGATCTCGACCCCGATCGCTGACTTGCCCGGGATCGGCGAGAGGATCCGCACGTCCGCGCTCTTCACCGCGTAGGCGATGTTCCGCGACAGCGCGGTGACCCGCTCCACCTTGACCGCCTGGCCGAGCTCGATCTCGTACCGGGTGACCGTCGGCCCCCGGGTGAACCCGGTGACCTCGGCATCGACCTCGAACTGCTCGAGCACGCCGGTCAGCGCGTCCATCATGATGTCGTTGGCGCGGGTCCGGGCCTTCGGTACGGTCCCGGGGCGCAGCAGCGCCGCGGGCGGCAGGGTGTAGCTGGCGTCGGTGGCCCCGGCGAGGGTGAGCTGCTCGGGCCTGCGCAGCAGGCCGTCGTGGTCCCCGGCCCCCGGCGCGGGCGACCCGGCGCAGGCCGGCGGGCGCTGGCCGCCGCTCCCCGGCCCGGTGTCCAGCCCGTCCGCGATCTCCGCCGCGCGGGGCCCGAACCCCAGCGCGTTGAGCAGTTCGTCGTCGCCGTCGGCCGCCGCATCGCCGGGCCCCGCCCGCTGGCCCGCCGCGCCGCCCGCGGGGCCCGGCTTGATCCGGGTGCCGCGTTCGGCCAGGAGCGGTGAGTCGTAGGGCCGCTCGTGGTCGCCGGCCTCGATGGCCTGCTGGCGCCTGCCGAAGCGGGCCAGGGGTCCGGCCCCCGGCCGTTCGGGATAACCGGTTTTCCCGGCCGCGGCGGTACCCGCCGCGCCGCCGCGGTCCGGCCGGCCGAGGAGCGCGGCCAGCCGCCTGGGCACGGCGTGCAGCGGCGTGGCCGTGATGACCAGCACGCCGAAGCCCGCGATGAGCGCGAGCAGCAGCGCCGCCAGCCACGGCGTCAGGGCGGCTACCAGCGGCGCCGACGCGGCGAACCCGATCAGCCCGCCCGCGTCCTGGATCGCCCGCGCGCCGTCGGACGGACGCGGGGTGCCGTTCGCGATGTGCACCAGGCCGAGCACGCCGATGATCAGCGCGAGCCAGCCGATCACCATCCGGCCGGTCTCCGCGTTGCGGTCGGGATGGCGCAGGAACCGCCAGCCGAGCAGCGCCAGCAGTACCGGCACGACCCAGGTGAGTGAGCCGAACGCGCCCCGCACGACCGGGGTCATCAGGCGGCTGGCCGCGTTGTCCGTGGGCCATAGCGCCGTGCCGGCTACGACGATGGCGGCGCCGATCGCGGCCAGGCCGATCCCGTCCCTGCGGTGGGCGGGCTCAAGGCCGCGGGCGCTGCGGCCGATCCCCCGTGCCACGGCCCCGGCCCCGTGCGCGAGCAGCATCCACAGCCCGGCCACCGCGTTCGCCCCCCAGCCGAGCAGGATCAGCAGCGGGTTCGCCGACGCTGACGGCGGCCCCGCGCGCGCGTTGTCCCGGCGGCGTGACCTGGAGTACCGGCTATTTCGCTTGTCCCGGCGTCCGCCCTTGGCGGCCCGGCTGTCCTTCTTCGCCTGACGGCCGCGCGGCGCAGCCTTGGCCCGGCCGCGCTTGGGGCGGTCGGCGGTCTGCGTGCCCTTGGGCGCACGGGTGGCCATGATGCCCACGCTAGCGAGCAACCCGCCGCGGCCGAAGCACGCTGCGGGCGTGTCGGCCTCGCGGCGCACGGCGAAACCAGAGCGGCCGGCGCCGATTACCCTGGCAGGCAGCGACTTACCCTGGCAGGGCAGCGACGCGGGGAGGCGGCGTGCGGATCGCGGTCGTAGGCGGCGGGCCAGGCGGCCTGTACTTCGCCGCGCTCACCCGGCAGCTCGGCCCCGGCCATGAGATAACCGTCTGGGAGCAGAACGCGCCCGACGACACTTTCGGCTTCGGCGTCGTCTTCTCCGACGAGACGCTGGGCGGCATCGAGCACGCCGACCCGGGCATCTACCGGGCGATGGAACGCGAGTTCGCCCGCTGGGACGACATCGACGTGCACTTCCAGGGCGAGACGATCACCAGCGGCGGGCACGGCTTCGCCGCGATGAGCCGCCGCCGGCTGCTGGCGATCCTGCAGCAGCGCTGCGCCGACCTCGGCGTGCGGCTGCACTTCCGCGCCCAGGCGCCGGATGCCGCCGCGCTGGCCGCCGGCCATGACCTGGTGATCGCGGCCGACGGCGCCAACTCGGCCGTCCGGGCGCAGTTCGCCGGCACGTTCGCGCCGGACGTCAACACGCGGCACTGCAAGTACATGTGGCTCGGCACCGACCTGGTCTTCGACGCGTTCAAGTTCTACATCGAGCAGACCCCGCACGGCGTGATGCAAATCCACGGGTACCCCTATGACGCCACCGGCAGCACGTTCATCGTGGAGATGCACGACTCGGTCTGGCGGGCGGCCGGGTTCGGCGCGCTGGCGGCGCGCTTCGACGCGGCCGGCCTGCCGCCCGGCGCGTCCGACGAGGCGTCCATCGAGCGGATCCGCGACCTGTTCGCGCCGATCCTGCGCGGCCACGCGGTGCACGCCAACAACTCCAGGTGGATCAGCTTCGGCACGCTGCGCTGCCAGAACTGGCGGCACGGCAACGTGATCCTGCTCGGCGACGCCGCGCACACCGCGCACTTCTCCATCGGATCGGGGACCAAGCTCGCCATGGAGGACGCTCTGGCGCTGGCGGCTTGCCTGCACGAGCAGCGCTCGCTCGACCAGGCGCTGGCCGCGTACGAGGCGGAGCGCCGGCCGGTGGTGGCCTCGGTGCAGCGGGCCGCGCAGGCCAGCCTGGAGTGGTTCGAGAACCTGGGCCAGTACGTCCACCAGGAGCCCGAGCAGTTCGCGTTCAACATCATCACCCGCAGCCGCCGGGTCACCTACGGCAACCTGCAGTTGCGCGACCCCGAGTTCGCCGCGCGGATGGACGCCTGGTTCGCCGGCCACGAGAAGCGGCGCGGGATGGCCCCCGGCGACGTGCGGCCGCCGATGTTCCAGCCGCTCCGGCTGCGCGGGCTCGAGCTCGCCAACCGGGTCGTGGTGTCCGCCATGGACATGTACGCGGCCCGCGACGGGCTGCCGACCGACTTCCACCTCGTCCATCTCGGCGGCAAGGCGCTGGGCGGGGCCGGCCTGGTGATGACCGAGATGGCATGCGTGTCCGCGGAGGGCAGGATCTCGCCCGGCTGCACCGGCATGTACACGCCGGAGCAGGAGGCGGCCTGGCGGCGGATCGTCTCGTTCGTGCACGGCTCGTCGGCGGCCCGGATCGGGCTTCAGCTCGGCCATTCCGGCCGCAAGGGCTCGACCAAGCTCATGTGGGAGGGGATGGACCAGCCGCTGGATTCCGGCAACTGGCCGCTGTGCGGGCCGTCGCCGCTGCCGTACCTGCCCGGCGTCAGCCAGGTGCCCCGCGAGCTGTCGCTGGCCGAGATGGATCAGATCAGGCGGCAGTTCGTGGCCGCTACCGAGGCGGCGGAGCGCTGCGGCTTCGACCTGATCGAACTGCACTGCGCGCACGGGTACCTGCTGTCGTCGTTCATCTCGCCGCTCACCAACCACCGGACCGACGGCTACGGCGGGTCGCTGGCCGGCCGGCTGCGCTACCCGCTGGAGGTGTTCGCGGCGATGCGCGCGGCCTGGCCGCCGGACAAGCCGATGACCGTGCGGATCTCGGCCACCGACTGGCAGAGCGGCGGCATCACCGGGCCGGACTCGGTCGAGATCGCGCGCGCCTTCGGCCGGGCGGGCGCGGACGCCATCGACGTGTCCACCGGCCAGGTGACGCCTGCGGAGAAGCCGGCGTTCGGCCGCTCGTACCAGGCGCCGTACGCCGACGCGATCCGCAACCATACGGGCATCGCCACCATCGCGGTCGGCGTGATCTCCTCGTTCGACGACGTGAACTCGCTGATCCTGGCCGGCCGCGCCGACCTGTGCGCGATCGGCCGCGCGCACCTCTACGACCCGAACTGGACGCTGCACGCCGCCGCCGAGCAGGATTACCGCGGCCCTGGGGTGACCTGGCCGCAGCCCTGGGCCGCGGGCAGCCGCAGGCCGCAGGCCGGCCGGACCGACGGGCCCCGGCCCCGGCTTCAGCTGATCATGGAAGGCGAGCCGGTCACCCGGCACCAGCGCTGGCGGCCGAACGGTCCGGCGCCGGACACCGCGGCGGACCGGGAACCGAGGGCGCGGTGAGCGTGCAGCGGGTGAACCCGGACGGCCTCGCCCGGCCCTCCGGGTTCTCGCACGCGGTCGTGGCCTCGGGCGGGCGGCTGGTGTTCCTGGCCGGGCAGACGGCGAGCCGGCCCGACGGGCTTATCGAGGGCGAGACGGTGACCGCGCAGTTCGAGCGGGCACTCGGCAACCTGCTGCACGCGCTGCGGGAGGCCGGCGGGGCGCCCGAGCACCTGGCCAGCCTGACCATTTACGCGGTCGATCTGGAGGACTACCGCGCGCACGCCGGCGAGATCGGCGCGGTCTGGCGGCGGCTGGCCGGGCCGCAGTACCCCGCGATGGCCGCCGTCGGCGTAAGCCGGCTCTGGGACGCCGCCGCGCTGGTGGAGATCCAGGGGTACGCGGTCCTGCCGTGATGCCCGGCCGCAGGTGCGCCGTACATCGCGAGACACCGGCCGGCTGATCGTGGCATACCGCGAGACACCAGGCGGGTGATCGTGGCATACCCGCGAGACACCAGGCGGGTGACCGCGGCCGGTCCGAGGCAGGAGTACATGACGTGCAGGCCGCCGGCCTGCAGAATACTGTGGACAGGTCCCGCCGACGGCCGGCCGGCCCGGCCAAGGCCGACGGGGCGAGGAGGGTCAGGTCATGCAGCTCTCGCCGTCCGCACACGTCAACACGTTCTGCCGGGACAACCTCCCGCCGCGGGCGCAGTGGCCGGAGTTCTCCTTCCCGCTGCCCGAGCTGCGCTACCCGGACCGGCTCAACTGCGCCGCGGAACTGCTGGACACGACGGTCAAGCGGTACGGCGCGGACCGGCCCTGCCTGCTCTCGCCAGTGGTGGACTGGACCTACGGCGACGTGCTCGCCGCCGCCAACCAGGTGGCGCGGGTGCTGACCGAGGACTTGGGCATCGTGCCCGGTAACCGGGTGCTGCTGCGCGGGCCCAACAACGTGGGGCTGGCCGCGGCCTGGCTCGGCGTCGTCAAGGCCGGCGCGGTCGCCGTCACCACCATGCCGCTGCTGCGCGCAGGGGAGCTCGCGACCGTCTGCGAGATCGCGCAGCCGGCCCTGGCCCTGTGTGACCACCGGTTTACCTGGGACCTCACCGACGGCGTCCCGGACCTCACGGTCATCGAGTACGGCACCGACCAGGCCGATGACCTCATCGCGCTGGCCGCCGGCAAGCCGGGCGACTTCACCGCCGCGGCCACGGCCGCCGACGACGTGGCCATGATCGCGTTCACCTCGGGGACGACCGGCCGGCCCAAGGCGACGATGCACTTTCACCGCGACCTGCTCGCCATCGCCGACACCTTCTCGGCCCGCGTGCTGCGGCCCGTGCCCGACGACGTCTTCACCGGCACGCCGCCGCTCGCCTTCACCTACGGACTCGGCGGCCTGCTGGTGTTCCCGCTGCGGGCCGGCGCTTCCACCCTGCTGCTGGAGAAGGCGCCACCGGAGGAACTGGCCGCGCAGATCGCAGCCCGCGGCGTCACCGTCCTGAGCACCGCTCCCACGGGCTACCGCGCGATGATCGCCTCGGACTGCGCGGAACAGCTGCGCGGCCTGCGGCTCGCCGTCTCGGCAGGCGAGCACCTGCCGGCCAGCACCTGGCACGCGTTCTACCAGGCGACCGGCGTGCGGATCATCGACGGTATCGGCAGCACCGAGATGCTGCATATCTTCATCTCGGCGGCCGGCGATGACATCGTGCCCGGCGCCACGGGCACGGCGGTGCCCGGATACGTGGCCGCCGTGCTGGACGAGGAGGGCAAGCCGGTGCCGGACGGGACCGTCGGCCGGCTCGCGGTCAAGGGGCCCACCGGCTGCCGCTACCTGGCCGACGACCGGCAGCGCAGCTACGTCCAGGATGGCTGGAACTTCACCGGTGACACCTACCTGCGCGACCCGCAGGGCTACTTCTGGTATCAGGCCCGCGCGGACGACATCATCATCTCGGCCGGCTACAACATCGCGGGCCCGGAGGTCGAGGAGGCGCTGCTGCTTCACCCCGACGTGGCCGAATGCGGCGTAGTCGGGATGCCGGACGAAACCCGGGGCCAGATCGTCGCGGCCTACGTGGTGCTCAGGAGCGGCGTAGCCGATACCGAGGCGACAGCGACGCAGTTGCAGGAATTCGTCAAGCAGCAGATCGCGCCGTACAAGTACCCGCGCGCCGTCACCTTCCTGCCTGCCCTGCCGCGGACCACCACCGGGAAACTGCAGCGGTTCCGGCTGCGCGAGACCGGCGCAGCCGGCCACCCCGCTCCCCCCGCGGGCTAGGCCGGCTCGGCCCGGTGCTCGATGACGTGCTCCCGTACCTGGCGTGCCCCTACTGCGGCGCCGGGCTGACCCGGGTTGACTCCGCGCTGCACTGCTCGGGCGGGCACGCGTTCAACGTCGCGCGCCAGGGCTACGCCAGCCTGCTGCCCAGGAAGGCCCGGGGAGAGGGCGGGGACAGCGCCGCCATGGTCCAGGCCCGGTCCGACTTCCTGGCTGCGGGGCATTTCACGAATCTGGCGGCAGCGGTGGCGGCCACCGCGGCCGATGCGCTGGCCGCGGCTGCGGCCGAGGGGGCCAGGGACGGGTGCGTGCTGGAATCCGGGGCCGGGACCGGCTACTACCTCGGCCGGGTGCTCGATGCGCTGCCCGGCCGGGTCGGCATCGCGCTGGACAAATCCAGGTACGCGCTGCGCCGGGCGGCCCGCGCGCACGACCGGATCGGCGCCGTGGCCTGCGACGTGTGGCGCGGGCTGCCCGTGGCCACCACCGCGGCGCTGCTGGCGCTGGACGTCTTCGCCCCGCGCAACGGCGCCGAGCTGCGCCGGGTCCTCAACCCGGCCGGACGGCTGATCGTCGTCACGCCTGCCGGTGATCACTTGCGCGAGCTGGCCGGGGCGCTCGGGCTGCTGACGGTCGATGAGCGCAAGGATGAGCGGCTCAGCGGGAAGCTCGGCCCCCATTTCGACCTGGTGACGCAGCGCGAGCACCGGACCGCGGCCGGGCTGGGCCATGCGGACATGCTGGCCGCCGCCCAGATGGGACCGGCCGCGTGGCACCACGACGAGGCGGCCGTGGCCGCTCGGGTGGGCCGACTGCCCGCGGAAATGACGGTCACGCTGTCGGTCCGGCTGTCGGTGTTCCGCCCGCGGGCTGACCAGGCACGGTGACCTGGCAGGCTGGCCGAGACCAGGCGCTGGTCAGACCGAGGCGGTCGAGCGAGGGCTGGCCTCGGCGGGCGCCTCGCCGGCCACTGTGCCCCACACCCACTTGCGGTACGACCAGAACCTGAACAGCGTGGCCAGCCCGATCCCGATCAAGAACGCCACGTTGAGCAGGTACTTGTCGGTCACGTCGAAGCCGTTCCTGGCGATCCACACGCAGGCGTACTGAATCAGCGCGCCGACGCCGTTCAGCGCGAAGAACATGACGGTCTCCCGCGCGGTGCCATGGCCGGACCGGTGGCGGAACGTCCAGTACTTGTTGCCCGCGAAGGTGACGATCGCGGCGGTGCCGGTGGCCAGGATGTTCGACGTGAACAGGCCGAGCCCCACGTTGAAATGCAGCAGGTTGAAGCCGACCTCGGTCACCACGAATCCGAGGGCGCCGATCACGCCGAATTTCGCGATCTCGTGCAGGAGGTGCCTGACCCGCTCGATGAAGTCGCGAACGAAGGTCACCGCGCTGACTCCCTTTCCGTGCCGCCTGCTGCCGGCCGGGGGCAACAGATGCGACAGTACCGCCTCGCCGGGACCGCCGGGACCACGAGGGCCCCGCCAGGCCGTGTCCTATACCTCGACAAGCACCGGGATGATCATGGGACGGCGCCGGTAGTTCTCGTTCACCCAGCGGCCGACCACCCGCCGGACCAGCTGGCCGAGCTGGTGCGCGTCACTGATGCCCTCCGCGGCGGCGAACACGAGCGCCTCCTCGATCCGCGGCCGCACCTCGCCGAACGCCGCATCGTCGATGCCGGAGCCGCGGGCATGAATCTCCGGCCCGGCCACCAGCTTGCCGCTGGTCGAGTCCACCACGATGACCACCGAGATGAAGCCCTCCTCGCCGAGGATCCGCCGGTCCTTCAGCGACGCCTCGGTGACCTCACCCACCGACAGCCCGTCCACGTACACGTACCCGCACGGGACGGACCCGGTGATCGAGGCCTGGCCGTCCACCAGGTCGACCACGACGCCGTCCTCGGCGATGACGATGTTGTCACCTGGCACCCCGGTGAGCGAGGCGAGCCTGGCGTGCGCGCGCAGGTGCCGCCACTCGCCGTGCACCGGCATGAAGTTGCTGGGCCGCACCAGGTTGAGCACATAGAGCAGCTCGCCCGCGGACGCGTGCCCCGACACGTGCACCAGCGCGTTGCCCTTGTGCACCACGCGGGCGCCCAGCCGGGTCAGCCCGTTGATCACCCGGTACACCGCCGTCTCGTTGCCCGGGATCAGCGACGAGGCCAGGATCACCGTGTCGCCCTCGGCCACCCGGATCGGGTGGTCGCGGCCGGCCATCCGGGACAGCGCCGACATCGGCTCGCCCTGCGACCCGGTGGAGACCAGCACGACCCGGTCCGGCGGCAGCTGCTCGGCTTCCTTGAGATCCACCACGAGTCCCGCGGGCACCCGGAGATACCCCAGGTCGCGTGCGACCCCCATGGTCCGCACCATGGAGCGGCCGACGAACGTCACCTTGCGCCCGTGCCGCAGCGCCGTGTCGAGCACCTGCTGCACGCGGTGCACGTGGCTGGAGAAGCAGGCCACGATGATCCGCTGCCGCGCGGCCGCGAACACGTCGCTCAGCACCGGGGCGATCTCCCGCTCCGAGGTCACGATCCCCGGCACCTCGGCGTTGGTCGAGTCCGCCATCAGCAGGTCGACGCCCTCGCCGCCGAGCCGGGCGAACCCGCCCAGGTCGGTGAGCCTGCCGTCCAGCGGCAGCTGGTCCATCTTGAAGTCGCCGGTGTGCAGCACCACACCCGCCGACGTGCGGATGGCCACCGCCAGCGCGTCGGGTATCGAATGATTGACGGCGAAGAATTCACAGTCAAAGGGGCCGAACGGCTGCCGCGTGCCCTCACTGACCTGGATCGTGACCGGCGTTATCCGGTGCTCGGTCAGCTTGCTGCGGATCAGCCCCAGCGTCAGCTTCGACCCGACCAGGGGGAGGTCGGCGCGCCTGCGCAGCAGGTAGGGCACGGCACCGATGTGATCCTCGTGCGCGTGCGTGAGCACGACAGCGTCAACCCGGTCGAGCCGGTCTTCCAGGTAGCCGAAGTCCGGCAGGATCAGGTCCACGCCGGGCTGGTCCGGCTCGGGGAAGAGCACGCCGCAGTCGACGATCAGCAGGCGGCCGGCGTGCTCGAACACCGTCATGTTCCGGCCGATCTCGCCCAGGCCGCCGAGGCCGACGATGCGCAGGCCGTGCTCCGCGAGCGGGCCCGGGATGCCGAGCTCGGGGTGCGGGTGGCTCATGCAGCCATCCCCGGCAGCTTCACGCCGCCCGCGGCCAGGTCGGTGCGCAGCCGTTCGGTCTCGGCATCACTGGCGTTCGCCAGCGGAGGGCGGACCGGGCCTCCCGGCAGGCCGAGCAGCCGCAGCGCCGCCTTGGTCATGATCACGCCCTGGTTCCTGAACAGCCCCGTGTACACCGGCAGCAGCTCGTAATGGACCGACCGGGCGCGGGCGACGTCGCCCGCCGCGTGCGCATCGATCATCTCGTGCAGCCGGTCACCGACGACGTGGCCGACCACGCTGACGAAGCCTGCCGCGCCGAGCGCGAGCAGCGGCAGGTTGAGCATGTCCTCGCCGCTGTAGTAGGTCAGGTCGGTGCGGGCCATGACCGCGGACGTGCCCGCGAGGTCGCCCTTGGCGTCCTTGACCCCGACGATCCGCGGGTGCCCAGCCAGCCGGATCAGCGTGTCGGTCGCTATCGGCACGCCGGTGCGGCCGGGGATGTCGTACAGCAGCACGGGCAGGCCCGTCGCGTCGGCGGCCGCCGTGAAGTGCGCGAACAGGCCGTCTTGCGGGGGCTTGTTGTAGTACGGGGTCACGATGAGCAGTCCGTCGGCGCCCGCCCGTTCGGCCTGGCGGGCCAGCTCGATCGTGTGGGCGGTGTCGTTCGTGCCGACCCCGGCCACGACGGTGGCCCGGTCCCCCACCGCCTCGATCACCGCGCGCAGCAGGCGCTCTTTCTCCTCGTCCGAGGTGGTCGGCGACTCGCCGGTGGTACCGCTCACCACAAGGCCGTCGTTTCGCATGTCCTCGACGAGGTAGGCCGCGAGCCGCTGCGTGCCGTCGTAGTCGACCGCGCCTGATTCGGTCATCGGGGTGATCATCGCGGTCAGCATCCGGCCGAAGGGGCCGCCGGCAGCCTGAGTCGTCGTCATGTACTGAACGCTACCCGGCCGGGTGTCGCTCGGGTAGCTGACTGGCCGCTCGCCGCGGCTGCGCCGTCAGAAAACCGGGATGATGTCTTCGGGGTCGATGTCGTCGGCCACGTCGACACCTTCGATGTCGAGTTCGGGTATCGCCGGGAACTCGATCCCCCACCGGGTCACGATCGCCCGCACCCGCGCCATCGCGACCCGCCAGTTCTCTGCCTGCTCCTCGTAGGACAGCACGCCGAGCCCGGCGTCGCGGGCGTGGCCCATGAGCACCCGGTGGTTGGGCAGGAAGTAGGGCGGGATGTCCCAGAAGCCGGCCGGCGGCTCCCAGAGGATCATCGAGAGGAAGACGAACCCGGCCCGCAGCTGGCGGGTGATCAGGCTCTTGGTCTCCTCGGTGAGCCCGGGCCACTCGTTCTCCAGGATCGTCATGCAGATCTGCAGGTGCCGGGACTCGTCCCGGCCGATCCGCTGGAACATCCCGGCGAACACCGGGTGCGTGGCGCCCGACGCCATCCCGCGGAACAGCGTGGACGCCGCCATCTCGCCCATCATGAAGCTGGTGAACAGGACCGGGAGCGAGTACTTGCCCACCGCCTTGTTGTAGCCGGTCCAGTACCGGCCGCCGTTGTGGTAGAGCCAGCTGATGTTGTTGTGCGCGGCCCGCTCCAGGTCGGTGCGCGGCTGCCAGTCGAGCGGACCGCCCGGCCACAGCGCGGCGATGGAGCGCTGGCAGCACTCCTCGTGGTTCATCTCGTCCCGGGTGATCGAGAAGAAGCACTTGCGGACCGGGTCCTCCTCGTGCTGCTCGAACGCGTGGATGGTGGCCCGGGCGAAGACCGCGGGGCCGGAGGCGTCGAAGTTGGCCAGCACGGAGAACCAGTACATGATGCCCAGCCGCTGCTCGACGGTGAAGTCCTCGGCCCGCAGGTCCTCCCAGGGCAGGTCGGCCGGGTTCCAGGTCACCCGCTTGGACTTCTGGTAGATGTCGGCCAGCTTCTGCGTCTCGACCCGCCATTCCATCGGGTAGATGTTCGGCTGGATGACGGCCGGCGCCGGCCAGAACCCTCCATCGGGGACGACCAGCCCACCGGGGCCCGGCGTCCCTGCGCTCTCGTCGGTCACTGTGCCGCTCCGTCCTGCCGCTGACGCCGCTTCCCGCCGCGTATGTGACAGCATACGGCAATTCATGCAGAGCACAGTTATAAACCGCGCTGATAAACCGCGCTGCAACTCTGTGTCAGCGGGCCCGCCTGGGGTGGTCGATGTGCCACCGCCGACGCCATGGGGTCGGCAATGTGACATCGCCGACGCCATGGGGCAACCCGAGGTGGTCGATGCGCCACCGCCGACGCTATGGGGTCGGCAACCCGAGGTGGTCGACGTCCCATCGCCGACGCGATGGGGTCGGCAACCCGAGGTGGTCGATGTGCCATCGCCGACGCTATGGGGTCGGCAATGTGCCATCGACCACGCGGCGCGGATGGCTGCCCGGGACGTCGGCAGCCGCCAGGGGAGAGCGCGGCCGCGGTCACACGCCGAGGCCGCGGCCGATGATCTCCTTCATGATCTCGGTGGTGCCGCCGAAGATGGTCTGCGCCCGGCCATCGGCGAACGCCCGGGCCACCGGGTACTCCCGCATGTAGCCGTAGCCCCCGTACAGCTGAACGCAGCGGTCGATGACCCGGTTGCACAGTTCGGTGTTCCACCACTTGAGCATCGAAGCCTCCTCGGTGCTCAGCCGGTCGGCGTTGTGCTCGGCGATGCATCGGTCGGTGAAGGCTCGCGCCACCGCAAGTTCGGTCGCCATCTCCGCCAGGACGAACCGGTTGTGCTGGAACTTTCCGATCGGGCGGCCGAACGCCTGCCGCTGTTTGCAGTACTCCAGCGTCTGCTCGAACGCGCTCTCCGCCCCGGCCAGCGCCGACGCGCCGATCGCGACCCGCTCGCGGGGCAGGTTCTGCATCAGCGCGATGAAACCGCCACCTTCGCTGCCCAGCAGGTTGCCGGCGGGCACCCGCACGTCGGTGAAGAACAGCTCGGAGGTGTCCTGAGCGTGCATGCCGACCTTGTCCAGGTTGCGGCCGCGCTCGAAGCCGTCCATCCCCCGCTCGACGGCCAGCAGGCTGATGCCCCGGTAGCCGGCCTCGGGATCGGTCCGCGCCGCCACGATCACCAGATCACATAGCTGGCCGTTCGAGATGAAGGTCTTCTGCCCGTTGAGCACGTAGTGATCGCCGTCCCGCACCGCCGACGTCCGCATCCCCTGCAGGTCGCTGCCCGCGCCCGGCTCGCTCATCGCTATCGCCGTGATGATCTCGCCCGAGCAGTAACCGGGCAGCCAGCGCTCGCATTGCTCCGGCGTGCACAGCCGCTGCAGGTACGGCCCGATGATGTCGTTGTGCACGCTGAACCCGGGCCCGTACGTTCCGGCCCGGGACAGCTCCTCGCCGAGGATCACGTAGTAGCGGTAATCCTGGCTGCCCCCGCCGCCGTACTTCTCATCGATCTCGATGCCGAGCAGCCCGGCCCGGCCGGCTGCCAGCCACACGTCCCGGGAGACCACTCCGTCGCGCTCCCACTGCTCGTGCTGGGGGGAGATCTCCTTCGCGATGAACGACCGCACCAGGTCGCGGAACGCCACGTGCTCCTCGGTAAAGATGTCACGCTCCACTGTGGTGCCTCCCTGTGACCCGTCGATGACCGCGCGATGGCCCGGCGTGAGCCGACCGTAACACCCGCTCCGGCAGACGGTCCCGTCCGGCCCGAGGACGACGACCAGGAGACTTGCGAAGGGTTTACTTCGCAATTAAGGTTTCGAAGCATGTCTGTCAGATCTGAGCAGGACGGCCCCGGGGCTGCGGGAGCCGCCGGACCCGCGCCGGGAACGCCGGAGAACCCGCTCCAGCTCACCGACGCGCGGCTGATGCGCGGGCTCGCGCATCCGGCGCGGCTCGCGATACTCGAGCATCTCGTCCTGGACGGGCCCGCGACTGCCACCGAATGTGCCGACGTCGCGGGGCTGTCGCCCTCAGCGTGCAGCTACCACCTGCGCGCGCTGGCCCGCTACGGCCTGGCCGATGAAGATCCGCAAAGCGCGGCCGACGGCCGGCACCGGCCCTGGCGGGCAAAGTTCACTGCCTTCTCGTTCGGGGACAATTCCGGTCAGCCGACCGCCACGCGGGCCGCGGGACGGCTCTTGCGGGACAGCTTCCACGCCCACATCGAGCAGGCGCGCGAGCGGTTCTACGAACGGCAGGACTCCTATCCGGCGCCCTGGCAGGCAGCGGCCAGCGCGATACAGGACTTCGTGCACGTCACCGCCGACGAGCTGGACGCCCTGCACCACCAGGTGCGCGAGCTGCTCGGCCGTTACCGCAGGCTCGATCCGGCCGAACGCCCGGACGGGGCGCGCCGCGTACAGGCCACGATCGAGCTGATACCGATCTTCACCCCCGACGAGGACCGCTGACGAGCACGGCGCACCGGCCAGCACGACGGTCCGCTCCGCCGCGCTCAGCCACGCTGAGCCAGCGCGAGGTCCGGCCGCACCGCACCGGGCACCCGCGCAACTGGCAGCGGTGATGGCGGCCCCGGGCAATGGGACGTAGACGCTGCGTGCTGGCGTGCCCGCGGCCCGACGGAGAGCGGCGCCCGGGCTATCCCGGCAAGGCAGCGGAGGGCGTAGCCCGGATTTGACTGGCGGCCGGCGAGAACGTCGCCGGGGGCAGCCTGAGCGCCGCGAGCCTGGCAGTCGTGGTTGCCGGCGCTTAAGGTGCGAGCCTGATCGTCAAGCCGCGCTGGGCTCGGACAGGTAGGCATCCCACTGCGGGTCGCCGTCGTGGCTTGCCCCGATCAGCCGCCAGTGCACGCCGCGGGGCACCACGGGCACGCACCGGAGCGTCCAGCCCAGCTCCTCAATCAGCCGGTCGGCCTTGCGGTGATTACAGGTCCGGCAGGAGGCGACGCAGTTCTCCCAGGTGTGCCCGCCGCCCTTGCTGCGCGGCACGACGTGATCGACAGTCTCGGCGCGATGACCGCAGTAGGCGCACAGGTAGTTATCCCGGCGCATCAGCGCGGCCCTGGTCAGCGGGACCCGGTTCCGGTACGGCACCCGGACGTACCGGCGCAGCCTGATCACCGACGGGGTGGCGAGGCTGATCGAGGCCGAGCAGAGCATCTTGCCGTCCAGGTCGTCGTGCACGATCTCTGCCTTGTCGCACAGCACCAGGCACACGGCGCGGCGCAGGCCAACCGTGGTGAGCGGCTCATAAGTGACGTTGAGGAGCAGTACGCGCCGCACCGCCGTCTAACACCTCCCGCCGTCTTCGCAGGGCATGCCTGATCAGGGTACGCCCTGGACCTCAGTGTGCCGGCCGGAGCGGGGATCCGCCACCTTATAGCTCGCGTTGCGGCGGGCGGTGTGCGCTCGCTGCCGAACCGGCGTCGTCAGGCCGTGGCCTAGGGTGCCAGTCATGGCCGAATTGCGCTACCCCGGCGCCCGCAGACTCGATATCGCCGAGGAGATCTCCGGTCACCTGGTGCGCGATCCCTACCGGTGGCTCGAGGACGCCGATTCCGCCGAGACGCGTGCCTGGCTGGCGGCGCAGGACGCGCTGTTCACCGGGTATGCCGCGGCCCTTCCGGGCCGCGAAGCCCTAGCGACGCGGATCGCCGAGCTCGTCCGGGCGGGCTCGGTCAGCCCGCCCGTGTGGCGCGGAGATCGCCAGTTTGTTCTGCGCCGGACACCCGATCAGGATCATGCCGTACTGCTCACGGCCGCCTCGCAGGCCGCCCCCGATTTCGCCGGGCACGCCGCTCCCCCGGTCCCGCGCGTCCTCATCGACCCGATGGGCATCGACCCGTCCGGCGTGACCACGCTGGATGCCTGGCAGCCGGACCAGGAGGGCCAGCTGCTGGCGTACCAGCTCTCCGAAGGCGGTGATGAGGAGTCCGTGCTGCAGGTCATGGACGTGGCGACCGGCCAGGACATGGACGGGCCCATCGACCGCTGCCGCTACTCCGTGGTGGCCTGGCTGCCCGGCACGAGCGAGAGCCGGGGACCGGCCGGCAAGGCGTTCTACTACGTGCGCAGGCTAGCGCCCGAAGCGGTGCCGGAGACCGAGGCGCAGTACCACCGCCGCGTCTATCTGCACCGGGTCGGTACTCCGGTCTCGGAAGACGTCATGATCTTTGGCGACGGCGGGGAGAAGACCAGCTATTACGACGCGTGGGTGAGCAGGGACGGACGCTGGCTGGTGGTGTCGGCGTCGGTGGGCACCGCGCCGCGCAACGACCTGTGGCTGGCCGATCTGACCGCCTCCGATGAGACCGCGCCCAGGTTCCGGGTGGTACAGCAGGGCTTGGACGCCCGGACCAGCCTGCGGGCCGGCCGGGACGGGCGGCTGTACGTGCTCACCGACGCCGGCGCGCCGCGCCGCAGACTCGCGGTCGCCGATCCGGCCGACCCCCGTCCGCCGGGCTGGCGAGATCTCATCCCGGAGCGCACGGATGCCGTCCTGGCCGACTACGCGATCCTGGACGGGGCCGAGCTCGCCCGGCCGCTCCTGCTGGCCGCGTGGACACGGCACGCGATCAGCGAGATCACCGCGCACGACCTGGCCACCGGCGAGCAGACGGGGACGGTGCCGCTGCCTGGCCTGGGCAGCGTCGACGGGATCAGCGAGCGGCCGGAGGGCGGTCACGAGGCCTGGTTCAGCTATACCGACTACACCACGCCCGTGGTGATCCAGCATTACGACGGCCGCGACGGCCAGGTACGGCAGTGGGCCCGCGCCCCGGGCAGCGTCGAGGTGCCCCGGGTGCGGACCGAGCAGGTGACCTACGAGTCCAAGGACGGCACCCCGATCCGGATGCTGGTCCTGTCGGCAGGCGATCCTGGCGATTCCGGCCAGCCTGGCGACCCTGGCCAGCCTGGCGACCCCGGGGATGGGCCGGGCGACCCTGGCCAGCCTGGCGATTCCAGTCAGCCTGGCGACCCCGGGGATAGGCCGGGCGAGGGTTCCGGGGCGGGTAGTGGGGCCGGGCCGGACCAGGGTGCCGGGCCGGACCAGGGTGCCCGTCCAGGATCGGCTAGGGCGGCCATCCTGTACGGGTACGGCGGATTCGGGGTGAGCCTGACCCCGGCCTACTCCGCGGCCATCCTGGCCTGGGTGGAGGCGGGCGGGGTGTATGCGATCGCCTCGCTGCGCGGCGGCGGCGAGGAGGGTGAGGACTGGCACAGGGCGGGCATGCGCGAGCACAAGCAGTGCGTCTTCGACGACTTCTACGCGGCGGCCGAGCGCCTGATCGCAGACGGCAGGACCACGCCGCGCCAGCTGGCCGTGTCCGGCGGATCCAACGGCGGGCTGCTCGTCGGGGCCGCCATCACCCAGCGGCCGGACCTCTTCGGGACCGCGATCTGCTCCGCGCCGCTGCTCGACATGGCCCGCTACGAGCGGTTCGGCCTGGGCGAGACGTGGAACGACGAGTTCGGCACGGCGGCCGATGCCGAGCAGATGGGCTGGCTGCTCGGCTACTCGCCCTATCACCACGTCCGGGACGGGACCAGGTACCCGGCCGTCCTGCTCACCGTCTCCGACAGCGATACACGGGTGGATCCGATGCACGCCCGCAAGATGTGCGCGGCGCTTCAGCACGCGGCGACAGCGGGACTCGGCTCCCCGGACGGCCCACCCGGCCCTGCAGACGCGCCACCGGGCCCCGCAGACGCGCCACCTGATCCCGGGGACGCGCCACCCGACCCCGCAGACGCGCCATCTGACGCCGCGGGCCGACCACCTGATCCCGGGGACGCGCCACCCGGCGCCGCGGGCCGGCCGACCCGACCCCGCGCAGCCGGTCCTGCTGCGGCAGGAGTCATCAGCAGGGCACGGAGCACGAGCCGTCAGCCGTTCGGTATCGCTGGCCGCCGATACCCTCGCGTTCGCCGCCTTCCACACCGGCCACCCCGGGTTCAGGGACTGAGTTCCGGCCCTCGCCAGCGCTCCGGCCGGCCACCATGGGGACTGAGCAAGGCAGTGTCACGCGGTCCAGGGATCGCGCATCTCCGAAAGGTTCTCGCCATGATTGCCCACGCGCTCGCCGCCGAATTCGCTGCGTCGCGAACGCCTGACTCGCTCCTGCGCGCCTGTGGACCCGACCCCGGGACTGTCTGCCGCCTGATCTGGGATCTCTCGCACAACGTGTCCGCGGCCAGCTCAGTCGGCGCCTATGTGGCCGGTCCAGTCAGCGTTGTACTCAAGATCGTCTTTGTGATCGTGCTGGCCTTCCTCGTCCGGTTCGTCGCGCACCGGGCCATCAACCGGATCACGTCCCAGGCGGCCACCACCGGGACGGGCGGCAACGGCGGTCGGAGCCGCAGCCTGCTGCCCGAGCGGAACAGCGAGCGGAGGCGGCAGCGCTCGCAAGCGCTCGGGTCGATCCTGCGCAACGCGTCCACGATCCTGATCTTCAGCATTGCCGGGATCACCATCCTGGGCGACCTGGGGATCAACCTGGCTCCCATCCTGGCCAGCGCCGGCGTCCTCGGCGTGGCACTAGGCTTCGGGGCACAGAACCTCGTCGGCGATTTCCTGGCCGGCATCGCCATCCTGCTCGAGGACCAGTATGGGGTGGGGGACGTCATCACCACCGGCACGACATCGCCGATATCGGGGACGGTGGAGGCGGTCGGCCTGCGGGTCACCCGCCTGCGCGACGTGAACGGGATGGTGTGGCACGTCAGGAACGGATCGCTTCAGCAGGTAGGCAACCAGTCCCAGGGCTGGGCCCGCGCGGTGATCGACATTCCCGTTCCCTACAGCCAGGACATGTCCGAGGTACGCGAGATCATCACGCAGGTGGCGACGTCCATGTGGCAGCAGCCGCAGTGGGACGGCGTCATCCTGGAAGAGCCCACGGTCTGGGGGGTCCAGTCGCTATCCAGCAGCGAGGCCACCTGGCGGGTCGTCGCCATGACCACGCCGCCCCGGCAGTACGAGGTAGAGCGTGCGCTCCGCGAGCGGATCAAGGGAGCGCTGGATGCCCGGGGAATCACCACGGCCCCGACGACGATCCTGGCCATGCCCCAGCCGGGCGGCCCGGCCGCGGCCAGGCCGGAACCGCCGGCGCAGGGCGCGGCGGCCCCCTCGCCCAAGGCGTCATGACAACCTGCCGGGCGCCCGTACCCTGGTAGCGCTATGAGCGACTCCAGCGAGACGAGCTTCTATGCGGCGGTGGGCGGAGAGGAAACGTTCCGCCGCCTGGTGCACGCGTTCTACCAGGGCGTGGCCGACGATCCAGTGCTCCGGCCGGTCTACCCGAGCAAGGATCTCGGCCCTGCCGAGGAGCACCTGCGGCTCTTCCTCATGCAGTACTGGGGCGGCCCCGGTACCTACAGCGAGCAGCGTGGGCATCCCCGGCTGCGGATGAGGCATGCCCGGTTCGCCATCGGGGAAGCAGAACGGGACGCCTGGCTCCGCCACATGCGCGACGCGCTCGACGACCTCGGCCTGGACGAGGCGCTCGACGCACAGCTATGGGATTACCTGGTCATGGCCGCACACAGCCTGGTCAACCAGCAACCGACCGGCGACCGCGGGGACCTGGGCCTCACCCCGGCCTGATCCGCGGCATCCCGCGCGGGCCAGTCAGTCCGGAGCGGTCAGACCCAACAGCCAGACGGCCAGCGGACCCATCAGCCAGCCGGACCCGAACAGCCGGACCCATCAGCCGATCGGTCAGCCGCGGGTGAGCCTGCGGTAGGTGACCCGGTGCGGCCGGGCCGCGTCGGCGCCGAGCCGGTCGATCTTGTTCTTCTCGTAAGCCTCGAAGTTACCCTCGAACCAGAACCAGTTCGCCTCGCCCTCCCAGGCCAGGATGTGCGTGGCGACCCGGTCCAGGAACCAGCGGTCGTGACTGGTGATCATCGCGCAGCCGGGAAACTCAGACAGCGCGTTCTCCAGTGAGGACAGCGTCTCCACGTCCAGGTCGTTGGCCGGCTCGTCCAGCAGCAGCAGGTTGCCGCCCTGCTTGAGAGTGAGGGCCAGGTTGACCCGGCCACGCTCACCGCCGGACATCAGGCCGGCCGGCTTCTGCTGGTCGGACCCCTTGAAGCCGAATGCGGCTACGTACGCGCGGCTGGGGATCTCGACGTTGCCTACCCGGATGGTCGCCTCGCCGTCGGAGATGACCTCCCAGACCGTCTTCTTCGGGTCGATACCAGACCGGAGCTGATCGACGTAGGCCATCCGGACCGTCTCGCCGACCCGGATCTTGCCCGAGTCTGGGGTGTCCTCCCCCGCGATCATCTTGAACAAGGTGGTCTTGCCGACGCCGTTCGGGCCCAGCACCCCCACGATGCCGTTGCGCGGCAGTGAGAAGCTCACGTCCTCGAACAGCTCGCGGTCGCCGAAGCCCTTGAATAGGTGCTCAACGTTGACCACCGTGCTGCCGAGCCGCGGGCCCGGCGGGATTCGGATCTCCTCGAAGTCCAGCTTGCGGTTCGCCTCGGCCTCCTGCGCCATCTCCTCGTACCGCTGCAGCCGGGCCCGGCTCTTCGCCTGGCGGGCGCGCGGACTTGACCGCACCCATTCGAGCTCGTCCTCGAGGCGCTTGCGCCGCTTGACATCCTTGGCGCCCTCGACCTTGATCCGGGAGGCCTTGGTCTCCAGGTAGGTGGTGTAATTCCCCTCGTAGGGGTAGGCATGGCCGCGGTCGAGCTCGAGAATCCACTGAGCCACGTTGTCGAGGAAGTACCTGTCGTGCGTCACCGCGACCACGGTGCCCGGGTACTTCTCCAGGTGCTGCTCCAGCCACTGCACGCTCTCCGCGTCCAGGTGGTTGGTCGGCTCGTCGAGCAGCAGCAGATCCGGCTGGGAAAGCAGCAGCCGGCACAGCGCGACCCGGCGGCGCTCGCCGCCGGACAGCACCCGGACGTCGGCGTCGGGCGGCGGGCAGCGCAGCGCGTCCATGGCTTGCTCGAGCTGGCTGTCGATGTCCCAGGCATCCCGGCGGTCAAGCTCCTCCTGCAGCCTGCCCAGCTCGGCGAGCAGCTCGTCGGAGTAGTCGGTCGCCATCTTCTCGGCGACCTCGTTGTAGGCCGCCAGGAGCTGCTTGGTTTCGGCGACGCCTTCCTCCACGTTGGCCAGGACCGTCTTGTTCTCGTCGAGAACCGGCTCCTGCGCGAGCAGCCCAACGGTGAACCCGGGCATCAGCTTCGCGTCGCCGTTGGATGGCTGCTCCACCCCGGCCATCATCTTGAGCAGGGTGGACTTACCCACGCCGTTCGGCCCGACGACGCCGATCTTGGCTCCGGGCAGGAAGGCGAGCGTGACCTCGTCCAGGATCACTTTGTCGCCGTGCGCCTTGCGCACGCTGCGCATCTGGTAGATGTACTCCGGCATGTCTCAAGGGTAGGGCCCAGCGGCTCCTGGATCGCACCTGCCGCCCGGCTGTGACACCATCCCCACTGATATGACGATATGGGAGGAACGGTTCCGCGATGAGAGGAGCGGTTCCGTGCCCGACACGCCTGCCCTGCCAGCTCGGCGATCAGCTTCGCGGCTTGTTCGACCTGTTCTCCCGCTCCGGCAACAGTTTCCCGGTCCAGCAACAGCCTGGATTTGGATGTGGTCGCCGGATGCTTCGTCGAGACATCCCGTCGGCGGACGCGACCGGGACGAAGGTGGTCTCTCGTCCCGCGTTCCTAGCCGCGCTGCCACGCCGCGCGCAGATGTTCGCCGACGGGGCCGACCCATGTTCGCCGACGCGGGCGCCGACCCATGTTCGCCGACGGGACGCCGACCCGTGTTCGCCGATGCGGGCGCCGACCCGGCAGCGTTCACGGAGCTGACCCACACGGAACTTGACCGTCACCACGTGCTCGCCCGGGGCTGCGTGGGCCGGGCCGCGCCGCGCACCGGCCGGAGCGGCGAGGCCACCCTGTCTCCTGGTTCCTCCTCCGCCGGGACGGCAGCCGGCTCCGCATCCTCGTCTACATCACCCACAAGGGCCTGCAGACGTGAAGACGACCGCGGCAAGCGCGGGCTACGAGGCCAGGCTCAGAACGGCTCGGCCGCCGCGGCCGCGCCATCTGTCGCCCCGGCGAGCTCGTTGATGGCATCCGGGTCGAACATGTCATCGGATGTTCCCGCCTCGCCGGACGCCGTCCCGGCGGAGGACGGGCCCCGCACGTCCCGGCCGGCCACGTCCTCGCCCCGGCCGGTCACGTCCTCGTCATCGCCGGCCTCGTCCCCGTCGGCCTCGTGCCCGCCGGTCATGTCTGCGGTCATGTCCTCACCGGTCATGTCCTCGTCCGCCAGCCCGGCTCGGATGGCCTCGCCCATGGCCAGGTCATCCGGCGTTCCGCCGGCAGCCGCTCCACCAGCCGGCCGGAGCGTCCGCTGGAAGTGCGCGACTCCGCGGGATAGGTCGTGACCGATGGCGTCCGCGTCGATGTCTACCGCGAGGCGGCGCCTGCCTTCCTTGTCGTCGAAGTCGCGTACCTGGAGCCGGCCCGTGACAACGATGGCCTGGCCCTTGCGGAGCGAGGGAGCAACATTGTTCGCCAGCTTGCGCCAGCACTTGACGTTCGCGAATGAGGTCTTGCCGTCTCGCCACTCACCGGTCTCCCGGTCGATGAAGCGGGACGTCCAGGCCACCCGCATCGAGACGATGGGGGTTTTGTCGTTGGTGACCCGGTAGTAGGGCTCAGTGGCCACGTAACCCGCCAGGGTCACCAATGCGCCGTTGATCATCGTGATCCTCCCTGAACGATTCCCGCGGCGTTTAGCCGGCCGCGCACGGCCGGCGCAAGCGCCGCCTGTCTGGTGTCACCCTGGCCGGCCGGGAACCGGGCCTGCCGCCCGGAACTGCGGTCTGTGGATACCCGCAGCGGCACAGCAGATCTGTGGAGAATCACTTTCGGGGCCGGGGCCGCTGGCGGGATAATCGCCGCCCAGCTCGCCCGCGTCGCAGCTAGCTCGGTCACGCCACCGGTAAGCTCGCCCGCGCCACAGCAAGCTCGTTCAGGCTGCGATGAGCTCGACCGGCTCGGCGATCACGTCCACCAGCGCGCCGTTGCGCATCACGGTGATCGCGAGCGGCCGCCCGATCGCGTCGCTGAACATCAGCCGCTGCAGGTCCTGGGCCTTTTCCACCGGGCTCCCGGCGGCCGAGAGCAGCAGGTCCCCGGCCCGCAGGCCGGCCCGGTCGGCGGGCTCTCCCCGCATCACCTGCGCCACTCGCAGCCCGTTCGCCCGGCCCGTTCGGTCCTGCAGCCATGACGGCAGCGGCGCGGGCACCGTCACGACGCCCAGGTAGGCGCGCCGCACCCGCCCGTCGGCCATCAGCGAGGAGATGATCCTCCGGGTGGTCGAGTTGACCGGAACGGCCAGGCCGAGCCCGATCCCGGCCACTGCCGTGTTGATGCCGACCACCCTCGCGCGGGCGTCGGCGAGCGCGCCGCCGGAATTTCCCGGGTTGAGCGCCGCGTCTGTCTGGATTACGTCCTCGACCAGGCGGGCAGCCCGGCCCTGTCCGTCCCGCGTCGGCAGCGAGCGGCCGAGCGCGCTGACCACGCCTGCGGTCACCGAGCCGGCCAGCCCCAGCGGATTGCCCACCGCGACCACCAGCTGGCCGACCACCAGCTGGTCGGCCTCGCCGAGCTCTGCGGGGGGCGGCGTGTCGCCCGCGGCCCTGACCACGGCCAGATCCGACAGAGGATTCTGCGCCCACGACCCGGAACGGCGCGCTGGTACCGTCGCCGAACAGCGCGGTCCCACCCTGGGCGCCCCCGACGACATGCGCGTTGGTCAGCAGGAATCCGTCGCCGGTGAAGACGACGGCCGAGCCGAGTCCCTCCCCCGCGCCACCGCCTGCCCTAGGCACCCGCAGACTGGCCACCTTAGGCGTCAGCTCGGCTGCTACCCCGGCGACGACCTGCGAGTAAGCGTCAAGAGGGGCATCGGCTGGTATGTCCATGTCCGCCTCCACTCGCAACGTTAATTACAACATTACGACCGAACGGCTGCGAGTGGCGAGACCTTCCCGGGCGTGTTACGCCGTGGGCGAAAGCCCTGGCGAGACGACCGGCCGGCATGATCGATGCCGGGTTCCGGCCACCGTTGGCAGCAGGCCAGTGTCGCGCTGCCGGCGATGAGGATGTCGCCGGCAGACCGGTTCTTGAACCTGCCCACCTCGCCGCCGTGCTGCAAGCTGAGCGTGTCCGCCACGGCGACCGCCGCGGCCAGGCCCACGGCGCCACGCAGGCTGTTGCGCACCCACGCCGAGCGGAAGCTCGCGTGCCGGGCAATCAGGCCGGCCGCACTGCCCAGGGCGCCGAGCCTGCGCTCGGCGGGCGCATCGTCCTCCCCGAACCAGGCGCGGCGCTGGACCGCGATCAATTCAGCCGAAGCCCGCCGGGTGGCGATCAGCGTATCGGCGCCCAGGGCACGGGCGGCGACGGCGATCGCCTGCGCGTGGAAGGCCTGCGTGGCGATGGCGCGGACGCTCGCCGGATCACCGGAGAACTCCCGCAGGTGGGCGGCGCTGGCGGCGCGGGCGTATTCGAGCCGGCCGAGGTCCGGCCCGGCATCTCGCCCCGCGAGCAGCGCGGCCACGTCCCGCAGTACGCCGGCGGTCACGTTCAGCAGTTCGCGATCGGCCGCCGCGGTCCGGCCCAGGTTCGGGTGCTCGTCCACGGCGTCGCTGATCAGGACGGTGCACCACTCAAGCAGCTGAACGAGGCTGGCCAGCGCCTGGTCGGCGGTGGCCAGCCCGGTCGGCCGGTAGGGCGTGGCGTCGAACTGGGCCATCAGCGCATGCTTGGCCGCGAGGGACGCCTCCAGCTGGGCAGGCGTCGCCTCGCCGCGCGCCGCCGCCTCCAGCTGGGCCGCTAGCGCGGCGGCAGATGCGGCGGCCGCCGCGCGCAGCCTGTTCCCTGGCGATTTCGGCGATAGCAGCAGAACCGCTGCCGTGCTCGCGGCGGCGGCCAGCCACCAGCCGGCCTGCCGGGACCCGATGGTGCTCATCGTGCCGAGCGAGGCCACCGGGAGCACGTAAGCCAGCAGCGCGGCGGTGACGCCGGAGGCCGCATTGGGGCCGGCCACCCCGGCGAAGAAGATGCCGAACGCGACCGGGATGGTGACGATCGCGGCCAGCCAGGCGGTACCGGAAACCGCGGTGCCGATCGTCAGCACGACGCTGCCGACCACGGCCAGCCCGGCATGCGCGATCAGCTTGTCGCGCCTGGTCCCCCCGAACGACGCCAGCACCAGGCTGGCGAAGCCGCCGAACGTGGCGAACAGAGCCATCTGCACGTCGCCGATGACCTTGAAGGTCAGCGCGAACAGGGCGGGCACGACGAGCGTTGCCCGCAGCGCGCGCAGCGCCGCGGACACCGACCACGTCGGCCGCAAGGCGGTCAGGCCGGCCGGCCGCGGAGACAGCCAGGCCAGAAGGCGGCCAGAGTGGGCAGTGGTAGCTTCCGAACCGGCCACCACGACAGTTTAGTGGTCCGTGCGAAAGGTCCCTTGAGCGAACAGCGCCCAGCTGGGTGCATCGCCGGGCGAGGAGAAGCAGCTAGCGGGCTAGCGGTGACGACGACAGTGTGCTGCCCTCGTCTGGCGCGAGCTACCCGCCTGGGCGTCGCGCCGCCAGCGAAGGCTCCTCTGACCGACCACTGAGCGTCTGACAGGCCACTGGGCAGCCTTACCCGGCGTGACCTCGAGCGGTGTTCAGCTCGTCGCGGAACCGGTCGTACTCCGACAGCTCCCGTTCCACCGGGGCCAGCACCAGGTCGCGCGCGACCGCGGCGACGCGGGACCGCATACCCTGCTCGGCCCGGGCCCGCTCCCGCTCGGCGGCCAGCATGATCATGTTCATGCAGCCGGAGGAGGTCAGCCAGCCGAACAGCAGCATGGCCACGATCAGGACGGCCGCCCAGGGCAGCAGGGTCAGCCTGCCGAGCGCCACGATCGCTGCCAGCCACGCGAGGCCAGCCACGGCGCCGGCGATGAGCAGCCACTGCCAGGCGCGGACCAGCCGCCACCGGGCAGGCACGCCGCTGTCGGCGGGCAGCGACTCGGCGATCGCCGCCCCGAGTGCGCCCGGTATCACGTCCGCCTTGGACCTGGCCGCCGAGTACACGGTGCGCGACCAGGGCAGCGGCAGCGGCCTGGCGACCTCGGAGCCGAAGGCGGTGAGCGCGTTGTCGATCTCGGCCGGATGCGCATCCGCGGTACCGGCCGCAAGGCTGTGAAGATGGCCGGCGATGTCCCCCAGCCCGGACTTGCTGGCCTGATTACGCCCGCGCAGCCGACCGGCCAGCGATGCGATGGGCCAGCCGACGTACTCGAGCGCGCGCGTCTGGCGGGCGCCCTGGAGCGCGTCCGCCGCCGCCGCCAGCCCCGCGCCGTGACCGAACGCATCGATCAGGGCGGCCGCGGCCGGTTCGGGCACGGCGGCCGTCCCCTGCTTCGCGTAGGCCTCGAACCGGCCGGCCAGGATGTCCACGTCGGCCCCGATCCGGTCGCCGGCCGCCCGCCGGGCCGTGACCGTCTCGGTGAGCACCTTCCTCAGCTCATCGATGCCGGCGCCGGTGGCCGCGGAAGTGAGCAGCACGCGCGCGTCAGGCAGGCCCTCGGAGTCGAGCAGCCTGCGCAGGTCGGCCAGGCAATCCTCGGCCTGCTCCGGGCTGAGCAGGTCGGACTGGTTGAGCAGGACCGCGGTGACCGCGGAATGAGCCCCCAGCCGCGCCAG
This sequence comes from uncultured Actinomycetes bacterium, assembly GCA_963762615.1. Taxonomy (GTDB): domain Bacteria; phylum Actinomycetota; class Actinomycetes; order Streptosporangiales; family Streptosporangiaceae; genus PALSA-505. The sequence continues at coordinate 434,099 of CAVXLG010000013.1, forward strand.
GTAGCGGGTGTGCACGGCCGCGTCCGCGTACTTCTGCGGGTCGAGCACCCAGATCATCAGGTCAGCCAGCCCGACCAGGCGGTCCACCTCGTGCGACGCGCCGGACGTCACCGAGTCGTGGTCGGGGAGGTCGAGCAGCAGCAGGCCGTTCAGGCTTTCCTCGCCCTGGCTCAGGGCGCTGGCCCGGGCGTAGCGGTGCCGCAGCTGGATCCCGAGCCAGTCGAGCAGCGGGCCGGCCCCAGTCATCCCCCACACGCAGGCGTGCGGCTCGCTGGTGGTCGGCCTGATCACGCCCGCCGGGGAGAAGTCTGCGCCCGCGAGCACGTTGAACAGCGAGGACTTCCCGCTCCCCGTGCCGCCGGCCAGGGTCACGACGGTGTGCGCGGCGGACAGCCGCAGCCGCTCCCCGGCCCGGCCGAGCAGGTCGGCCGATTCCTCCAGCAGGTCACGGTCGAACCCGTCCGCGCCGCCGCGCGCCGAGCCGATCTGGACCAGCCTGGCCAGCGCGGTCAGCCTGCGGGGCAGGCTGGGCGCTCCGCGTCTTCCCGGGTCCGTGGTGGCCGCGGCATCCGCATAGTCCAGTGGGCCGGGCACGGCATCCGCGGAGTCCAGCGGGCCGGGCACAGCATCCGCGGAGTCCAGCGGGCCGGGCACGGCATCCGCGGAGTCCAGCGGGCCGGGTGCGGCATCCGCCAGGCCCGGCGAGCCGGGCGCGGCATCCAGGGAGTCGGTCATCTGACGACCTCAAGCGAGTACGTGGCCTGGTAGAGCTGCACTGCCGCCGCCTCGTCGGGCACGCTCTCGGCGTCGATGAGCTCGGCGAAGCGGAGCATTTCCTCGTCGAACAGCAGGCGTACCCGCTCCCGGAGATCCGCGCGGGCCTTTGTCCCGATGTCCCGCAGCGGCCCGGGGCCGAACAGCGAACGCAGCAGATCCTGCGCGACCGCGCTGGTGTCCCCGGCCGCCGCGGCACCGCCGGCGCCGAAGCCGAGCAGGCCGATGATCACTACCAGGGCGAGAGACTCGTCGTCGAAGGAGACCACCCGGGCGATGGACCGCTTCGTCACGTTCTCGGCCTGCACGAGGTGCATCACGTGATCTTGCCATGAGCTGACGGCCCGGGCGGCCCGCTGGGCCAGATCCGGTGACGACCGCCGCAGCGCGATGACTCCGGGGACCTCGGCTTCGCCGGGGGCGGCTGCGCCGGGCGCCGCACCGGCGGCATCGCCGTCCGAGACCGGCCGGGCTGGCGAATCCGCGAACGGGGAATCATCGTCGTCGAACGGCGACCGGCCGTCCCGTACCACCGGCCGCAGCCGCATGGCGCGCAGCCGCATCAGGGCCGGCATCTGCTCGAGCAGCGCGGCCCCGGCAGGATGATCGCTCCAGCGCGAGGCGGTCTCGTCGGCGGCGCGGTCGGCGGCGGACACGATGAGCGACTGAAGGCCGGAGCCCACGGCAGCCTTCAGGGCCTGCGCGCGGGCCGGGATCTGCTGCTTGCGCGGGCGGCCCACGGAGCCGCCGCGGCGGCGTGCCTGCAGGCTGCGCAGCAGATCGCCGGTGCCGGTGAAATCCTGCCACCGGGCCAGCGTCTCGCCGCGGAGCAGCGACCCGTTCCTCGTCGCCTCGTCGATCCTGGCGAGGGCTGCGGCGTAGCACCCCTCGATCGACTGCCGCAGCTGGACCCGGAGGGCCAACTGCGCGGCCACGTGGGAGGCGAGCGCGGGGACCCGGGTGCGGAACGTATCGAGCACGCCGGACATGGTCTGGGTGAGCACGGCGACCCGGCGGTCCTCGCGCACGGCCGCGTCGGTCAGCCAGTCCCTGATCGGCGCGTACACCGCGGCCGGCAGCATGCCCTCGGTGATGACCGTCTCGGGGATGAGGAAGCGGTCCGCCCCGCCCAGGCCGCTCTTCTCCAGCATGGCGGTGAAGTGCCTGGTGAGTTCGTCCCGGGACCGCGGCTGCACCCGGGCCAGGACGATGCCCAGCGCCGCGTCGCGCTCCTTCGCGTAGCGCAGCAACTCCCAGACCGGAGCGTCGGCGTACCTGCTGCCCGTGGTCATGAACAGCCACAAGTCGGAGGCGTCGAGGAACTGGCGGGCGAACTCGTGGTGAGCCTGGACCACCGAATCGATGTCCGGCGTGTCGAGCAGCGCCACTCCCCGGGGAATGCCCTCGCTCCCGGCCAGCACGAGGAGGCCGTCGCGGCCGGGCATGGCCAGGCCCTGCTGCCGTACCCGGGGCAGCGTGGGCAGGAACACGTTCTCCGCGAACCAGTCGATCTCGTCGGGGTGGCAGGCAAGCACCGGGCTGTTCGTGGTGGGCCTGCGGATGCCCGTCTGGCTGACCTGGGCACCGACGATGCTGTTCACCAGGGTGGACTTGCCGGCTCCGGTGGAGCCGACCAGGGCCACGAGCACCGGGGCGGAGGACTGCCGGATCCGCGGCAGCAGGTAGTCATCGATCTGGGTGAGCAGCTTGCCGCGCTCCGCCCTGGCCTCGGTCACGCCCGGGGCCTCGAGCAGCAGCGGCGCGTCCACGATCCGGTGCCGCAGCGCGAGCAAGGCCGATTCGAGCTGCCGCGCGTCAACCCGCGCGTGCGGCTCTGCGCCCCGCCACTCGCTCACCTCTGCCCGCTTCCCGCGGCGCCTGCCGCTAACCGCCCGCCGCGGCGGCCGCCGCGGCCCTGCTCAGCTCCGCTGCCTGGGCAGCGAGCGTGACTACCTCCCCCACCACGACCACCGCCGGCGGCCTGATCCCGGCCGCGGCGGCCTGGCCTGCCACGGTTTGCAGCGTCCCGGTAATCGTGCGCTGCGTGGGCAGGGTACCGTCGGCGACCACCGCCGCGGGAGTGCCGGGCGGCCGTCCGTGCCTGATCAGCGCCTCCGCGATGAGCTGGAGCCGTTCGGTGGCCATGAGCAGCACCAGAGTGCCAGATGACGCGGCCAGCGCGGGCCAGTCCACCGCCGATTTCTCATCGCCCGGCGGGACATGAGCAGAGACCACGTGAAACTCCTGGGCCATGCCCCGGTGAGTGACCGGCACGCCCGCCGCGGCAGGTACCGCGATCGCGCTGGTCACCCCAGGTACGACGGTGACGGGCAGGCCCGCGCGCAGGCACGCGAGCACCTCCTCGCCGCCCCGGCCGAAGACGAACGGGTCACCGCCCTTCAGCCGCACCACGAACCGGCCGGCCCGGGCGTTCGAGACGAGCGCGGAGTTGATCTCGTCCTGCGTCATCGCCCGCCCGTACGGGATCTTGGCCGCGTCGATGATCTCGACATCCGGCGGCAGCTCGTCCAGCAGCGAGCGGGGGGCGAGCCGGTCGGCCAGCACGACGTCGGCCTCGGCCAGCAGCTGCCGTCCGCGCACGGTGATCAGCCCGGGATCACCCGGGCCGCCGCCGACGAGAGCCACGCCGCGGCGCGGGCCGCGGCCGCGGCGCGCCCCCAGGGTCCCGGACCGCAGTCCGGCCAGCACCGCGTCCCTGATCCCGGCGCTCCGTCTCGGGTCGCCGCTGAGTACGCCGACCCGGACCTCGCCCGCCTGGCCGGACGCGGGGGTCCAGGCCGGCGAGGCGGCCGCGTCGTCGGCTCGGACGCACCAGAATCCGCGCCCGTTCGGACTCCTCGGCGACGGCGGCATTAACCAGCCGGTCATCGGTACACGCGCATACCAGCCAGGCCCGCGCGCAGTCCCCGCGGGCATATCCGCGCCGCTGCCACTCGATCCGCCCGGAGCTGGCGAGATCCTGCAGCGCGGCGGTGAGCGCGGGCGAGACCACGCGTACCTGCGCGCCGGCGTCCAGCAGCGCGGGGACCCGGCGGGCCGCGACCGACCCGCCGCCGATAACGGTCACCAGCCGCCCGGCCAGGCGCAACCCCAGCAGGTACGGCGGCTGGCTGGAGAAGTCCATCGACCCGCGCGCTCCCCTTCAGGCCTTCTGCCCGCGTCCTGGCGCCAGCTCCGGCCGGCCAGCCCGAAGCCGAACGTCCCCGCGTCCGGCAGCGCGCGCACCGCGCTCGGCCCGGCGCGAAGCGCGAGCGGCGCGCTCCGCGATGACCCGGCAGACAGGTGCGAGCTGGCCCGCCGGGTAATAGCCCGCCCGGTAACAGTTCGCGCGAACCGGACGGCCGGGCGGGCCGGCGGGCGCGACATGACCGTGCCGATCCGGGTCCGCGCCGATGCGCTGCGGTGCGGTGGCCGGCGCCTGGCGGCCAGATGCGCGCGGCGCCGTTCGGTATGAAGGCATTTCGCAGTTAATCATGACGCCTGTCCCCGGCGGGGCCACCGGGGGCGGGGCTGGCAGCAGGCTCGCTGGCGGCCGCCCGCAGCAACGCGTCGGCGGCCGCGGCGGCCACCTCGGCGCCGCCCTTCTCCGAGACGTTCGTCAGCGATGGCAGGCCGCTGGCCCGCAGCGCCTGCTTCGCCTCGGCCGCGCCCACGAACCCGGCCGGCATCCCGATCACGAGCGCTGGCTCGGCCCCCCGCGCGATGATCTCTTCCAGGGCAGCGGCGGCGCCGCCGACCACCCAGACCGCCCCCGGGCCGGCGTCGGCGAGCGCCAGCCGGACCGCCGCGGCGGCCTGGGGCAGGCCGGTGACGCGGGCCAGCCGCGCGGTCAGCGAATCACCGATCCTGCAGATGGCCGGGCGGCCCGTGATCCCCGCCGCCACCATCGCGACGTCGGCGACCACGGGCGCGCCTGCCGCCAGGGCGGCCACCGCGGCGGCCAGCGTCTGCTCATCCGATACCAGGTCGGTCGCGTAGTCGAAGTCCGCGCTGACGTAGATCAGCCGCTCGGTCACCGCCCGGGTGAGCGGCGGCAGCGCGCTCAGGTCGATCCGGGAGCGCAGGATCCGGTAGGAATTCGCCTCGATTACTCCCGGATCCACGCTCACCCTGCCCCGGGCTCCTCCCCGCCGACGTCGCCGACACACCAGCATGACATATCCGGTAAAGCACCCGGTCGGTTCACCGGCGGGTACACTGACCGGGCGCATTCAGGGCCGCCCCCCGGGCGGGAGCAGCCATGCTTCACGGTCCTGGCTGGCTTGTTCAGCGGGAGTTCTGGCGGATGGATCCGGACAAGGGACGCTGAAAGACCCAGACAGGAACAAACGGACCCAACCGGCAGCATCACACGTTGAAATGGAGCACGCATGCGGGCTGAACCGCGTTCGCGGGTGTTGGTAACCGGCGGGACCGGTTTCATCGGGCGGCGGCTCGTCCGATCCCTGGCGGAGTCCGGGACCGAGGTCACGGTGCTCGACCGGCGGCCGTTCCCGGACGCCGCGGTGCCCACGGTGACCGGTGACATCCGCGACCAGTCGGTGCTCGCCCGCGCGGTCCAGCCGGGGATAGACACGATCTTCCACCTGGCCGCCGTCACCTCCGTGGTCAACTCCATCGACGACCCGGTCGGCACCTACCAGACCAACGTGGCGGCGACCGCCAGCCTGCTGGAACTCGCCCGCACCACGGGCGTCCGGGCGTTCCTGCTCGCCTCGACCAACGCGGTGGTCGGGAACGTCGGCGACGCGACCATCACCGAGCGTGCGCCGATGCGCCCGCTCAGCCCGTACGGCGCCACCAAGGCGGCAGCGGAAATGCTGCTGAGCTGCTACGCAGGTGTCTACGGCATGATCACGTGCGCGATGCGGTTCTCCAACGTCTACGGCCCGGGCATGCAGGAGAAGGACAGCTTCATCCCCCGGCTGATGCGCGCGGCCCGCGACGGCCAGGGCGTCCAAGTTCGCGGGGACGGAACCATGACGCGCGACGTTGTACACGTCGACGACGTCGTCGCGGGTATTCTCGCCGCCTGGCGGGCCGGCCATATCGGGCCGGTCATCCTCGGATCCGGCCAGTCGGTCTCGGTGACGGAGATGGTGGAGGCGGCCAGGAGCGTTACCGGCGCGGCGCTGCCCGTCGAGCACGTACCGGTCGGCCCGGGTGAGATGCCGGCCGTCCTGCTGGACGTTTCGGTGGCGAGAGGGCTCGGTTACGCGCCCAGGCACGACCTGAAGTCAGGCCTGGCCACGGTCTGGCCGGAGTTCGCAGGCGCACAGGAGGGTGACCAGTGAGCAGCGGTACCCGCGAGGACCTGGCGATTGACAACGCCGCGCTGGCTGCCTTCGGCCAGGAGTACGAAGACCGGGCGCGCACGCTGCCGCCAGTGGCGATCGTGATCGCCGCCTACAACGAGGAAGGCGGCATCGGGCCGGTCATCTCGGCCCTGCCCACCACCGCCTGCGGGCTGGCTACCGCGACCATCGTGGTCGCGGACGGCTGCGCGGACGGCACGGTCGCCGAGGCCCGCGACCACGGCGCGATCGTCTGCGACGTGCCGGTCAACCGGGGGCAGGGCGCGGCGCTGCGGCTCGGCTACCGGATCGCCCGCGAGGGCGGCGCCCAGTACATCGTGACCACCGACGCCGACGGGCAGTACAACCCGGCGGAGATCGACAGCCTGCTGGCGCCGGTCGTGGCCGGGACGGCCGACTTCGTGACCGGGTCGCGGAGGCTGGGCAGCGAGGAAACCAGGGACCCGGTCCGCCGTCTCGGGGTGCGCGTCTTCGCCATCACCATCAGCGCGCTGACCGGCCAGAAGATCAGCGATACCACGTTCGGGCTGCGGGCGATGCGGGCCAGCGTGACCGGTGCCGTCCGGCTCGACCAGCAGCAGTACCAGGCCGCGGAGCTGCTCATCGGCGTGATGTCACGCGGCTACCGGGTGAGCGAGCTGCCCGCCACGATCCACAAGCGCAAGGTCGGCGAGAGCAAGAAGGGGCACAACGCGATCTACGGCTTGCACTTCTGCAACGTGATCGCCCGCACTTGGTGGCGGGAGCGCGTTCTGGCGGGTGGAAAGCGTGGCCGTCAGTCGGCTGGCGACCGCCGCGTGATGATCGCGGGCGAGCCGCCGTCCTCCCCGGACTCCTCGAGTATCTCGGCGAATCCCTCTGCCGCCGACGCTGGCGTCGGGTCGGTGCCCGCCCCGGCCGCGCCGACGGACGAGCCGCGGTCGGCGAAGAGGACGTAGTGGAATATCAGGAACCTGGCGAAGAACGTCAGGATGTTCGCGGCGAAGTAGGTGCCGTTCACGACCAGATGCCACTTGAAGCTGCCGCGCGGCAGCGAGCCTGCCCAGTGCACGCCGAGCTTGGTCGCCAGGCCAAGGACGATCCACGCGGCCACCGAGACGATCCAGAACGGCAGGGTCTCCTTGAGCACGTGCGGCCGGCCCTTGCGCTCCCAGGCCCAGCGGCTCAGCACGTAGCTCACCGCCGCGCCCACCACGGCGGCAAGCCCGCCGGAGATGCCCGCCGTCATGTGCCCGCCGTCGAGGAAGATGATCAGCGCGACCTGGCTGGCGACGATCGCGGCCAGCGCCACGAGCACGAACCTCGCGAACCGCCTCCCGGTTTCCCCCTGGAGCTTTCGGCTGACAGGTGCAGGAAGCCACCGCAGCAACGCGGCCGGAGGCCGGGAGGGTGCCGATGCCATCTGTGTCCTTGGGGTCGGGATGTGACAAGTCTTGACGCGACAGGTATACAGCACGGGCACCGCCGAATGCTGGATTGCGGCATCCGCCATGTCGCGACTCCAGCAGGCTACCTTGCCAGGCGGAGGCTCGCAGCCGATGCAGGCCGTACACGCCGGCCACCGGCGGCGAGCGCACCAGCGCGAGCCGGGCCCATCGTGGCAGGTACGGCAGACGAACCCACGCAACCGACGCACGGATACGGACAAGGTAGGAGCTAACGAATGAAGATCCTGGTGCTGGGCGGGGATGGTTACCTCGGATGGCCCACTGCGTTGCATCTTTCCGAGCGCGGTCACGACATGGCGGTGGCCGACAACTTCGCGCGCAGGCAGTACGACTACGAACTCGGCGCCGAAAGCCTGGTCCCGATCGAGACCCTGCAGAGCCGGATAGCGGCGTGGCGTGAGGTGAGCGGCAAGCGCATCGGGTGCTACATCGGCGACCTGTGCGACGCGGAGTTCACCTACCGCATGCTGGCCGAGTTCCAGCCGGACGCCATCGTCCACTTCGGCGAGCAGCGAGCCGCGCCGTACTCGATGATCGACCGCAAGCACGCGGTCTACACCCAGACCAACAACGTCGTCGGCAATCTCAACGTGCTGTACGCGATCGCGGACACCAACCCCGACATCCACCTGGTCAAGCTGGGCACGATGGGCGAGTACGGCACGCCCAACATCGACATCGAGGAAGGCTGGCTCGAGGTCGAGCACAAGGGCCGCAGGGACCGGGTCCTGTACCCGAAGCGCCCGGGCTCCTTCTACCACCTGTCCAAGGTGCACGACAGCCACAACATCGAGTTCGCCTGCCGGATCTGGGGCCTGCGGGCCACCGACCTCAACCAGGGCGTGGTGTACGGCCAGCAGACGCCGGAGACCGCTCGGGACGAGCGGCTGGCGACCCGGTTCGACTACGACGCCGTGTTCGGCACGGTGCTGAACAGGTTCGTCATCCAGGCCGTGCTGGGCCAGCCGCTGACGGTGTACGGCAAGGGTGGCCAGACCCGCGGCATGCTCGACATCAGGGACACCGTCCGCTGCATCGAGCTGGCCTGCGAGAACCCCGCCGAGCGCGGTGAGTTCCGGGTGTTCAACCAGATCACCGAGTGGATGTCGGTCGACGAGATCGCCCAGACGGTCGCCAAGTGCAGCCCGGACGATGTCCAGATCGAGCACCTCGACAACCCGCGGGTCGAGCTCGAGGAGCACTACTACAAGGTCACTCACACCGGGCTGCCCGAGCTCGGGCTGGTGCCGCACCTGCTGTCCGACACGCTCATCGAGTCGCTGTTCGGGATCACCAAGCAGTACGTGCACCGGGTGCGCCTGGAGGCCATGCGGCCGACGGTCAACTGGCGGAAGACGGCAAGCGACGCCACCCATCAATGACGAAAACCGTGGTGTGCCGCGCCCGGGGACGGGCGTGGCGCACCACGTCTAATAACATCGCTGGATGCTGCTGCAAGCGACCCTGAACGGCGGCCTGACCAAGGACGACCACCCGGCGGTGCCGGTGTCGGCCGACGAGCTGGCCGAAGACGCGGCCGCCTGCGTCCGGGCGGGCGCCCGCGCGTTCCACCTGCACCCGCGCGACGCGCAGGGGCGCGAGCGGCTGGACGCCGGGATCGTCAACGAGGTCGTCATCAAGGTCCGCGACGCTTGCGGGGTTCCGGTCGGGGTCACGACCGGAGCCTGGATCGAACCCGACCTGGGGCGCAGGCTCGAGTTCGTGCGGGCCTGGCGGGCCCCCGATTATGCCACCGTCAACTTGTCCGAGCCGGGCGCGGTGGAGGTCATGAAGGCGCTGGTCGAGGCCGGGATCGGCATCAAGGCCGGCGTCTGGACCGTTGCCGACGCCGAGCTGCTGGCCGCGTCGGAATTCGGCGGCAGCGTGCTCCGGGTCTGCCTCGAGCCGACAGACATTTCCCCGGCCGAGGCGGTTGCCTTCGTCGACGACATCCACGCCGTGCTGGACAGGTCCGGCCTGACGGCCCCTCGGCTGCAGCACGGGGACGGGGAAGCCACCTGGGTTCTCCTCGCCGATGCGGTCCGCCGGGGCATCGACACCCGGATCGGCCTCGAGGACACGCTGCACGAGCCGGACGGCGAGCTGACCACGAGCAACGAGGGCCTTGTCCATACCGCCCGCGCGCTGGCCGCGGGCGGCTCAGCATCCTGGGACGCGGCCGGGCGGAAGGTCAGAAGGCGCCGGCGCCCTTCGGCGTTCCGAGCCCGGTGGGACCGTCATAGCCCTTGACCGCCTTGCACAGGTAGACGGGCGAGCAGATCCCGGTCGGCAGTCCCCGGGTGACGTCGAAAAGGTCCTCACGATGGGCGTAGGCGCGCGCCGCGGGCGCGGCGGTCTGAGCGGCGGCGTTCGCGGCCAGGCCGTACATTCCGGCCATGATCGGGGACGAGACGCTGGTGCCGAAGAAGAAGTACCAGCCGCCTCCCCCGATCTCGAAGGTGTCGTAGCCCAGGACGTTGGCGGCCACCGCGCTCACGTCGGCGATGGTGCGACGGGCGCAACCTGTGTCGGTCTGCCAGGCCGGCTTGGCCTCATAGGCCGAGCAGCCGCTGCCCGCGCCCTGGGTCGGCGGGCTGCCCGGCGTCACCCAGGTCTTCTCGGTCCAGCCCCGCTTGTTGGCCGCCGGCATGAGCGTGGTCCCGCCCACCGAGGTTACGAACGGCGAGGCCGAGGGATACTGCACGCCGCCCTGGTAGGCCCCGTCGCCTGAGCTGTCCGTGACGGCGAGGCCGCGCCGGTGCAGGACGCGGTCGTAGCCGGTCTCCCCGGAGAACTCGCCCGTGCCCCAGCTGTCGCTCACCACGTGAGCGCCGAGCTTTATCGCCCTCCGCTCTGCGGTGAACAGGCTGCCGAAGTGGTTGCTGTCGGCCTCGACGAGCAGTATGCGGCACCGCGGGCAGATGGCCGACACCATGTCGAGGTCAACGGAGATCTCCTGGCCCCAGCCCATGTTGCCGGGTGGATAGGCGCCCTGGACACCGCGCTCGTTGACCTTCTTGAAGCAGCCGCTGGCCGCGGTGCAGGCCGGCAGTCCGAAGCGGGACCGGTACGCGGCCAGGTCGGACGCGGCGTGCGGGTCGTTGTAGGCATCGACCACCGCGATCGTCTGACCCCGGCCACGGGTGTCCGCCAGCCGGGTGATCTTGTAGGCGCCGCGCAGGTTGCATGGCGCCCAGCCATCCTGCGCGCGGGCCGGGCAGCCCCGCGCGCGCGCCGCCGCGGCGACGGGGGCAGGCTGCGAGGCCAGGTAGCAGTGGGCGACCCGCGGGCCGGCGGGCGCGGCGCATCCGGCCGGGCGCGCGCCGGCTCCCCGAAGCTGAGCCGCGGTCCGCGCGCCGAGGGCCGACGGCGAGGCCGCCCGGGCCGGGGCAGCAGCCGCCCCGGCCGGGAGAGCAGCCGCCCTGGCCGGGAGAGCAGCGGCCCCGGCCGAGGGGATCCACATGGCGAGCAGCAGCAGGGCACCCGCCAGGCCTGGCGCGATGCTCCGGACAACCTGGCCCCTGGTCATGGTTTCCTCCTCGGCAGCTGTGCGTCGGTCAGCAGGATGGCGGGCCCACCCGGGGCCACGCGGGCCCGCCGTGCCGCCTGCTCGCTCGTTGGCTAGCCCTCCAGACTACGAAGGCCGGTCGTAAACTTCTGCTCGTTGCGCGTGCCGACACCAGACATCTCGTCGGCTAGCCCTCCAGGCTGCGCAGATCGATGATGAACTTCAGCCCGTTGGGCGTGCCGACACCAGACATCTCGTCGGCTAGCCCTCCAGGCTGCGCAGATCGATGATGAACTTCTGCCCGTTGGGCGTGCCGACACCGGACATATTGTCGTAGCCCGGCAGCGTGACCTGCCCGGTATAGCCGAACATGTTGGGGTTCTGGTCGTCGAAGATGGTCAGGATTTGATCACCGCAGGTAGCGGCGTCACATGCCGTGCCCCGGTACAGAGCGGAGCTCGCGCTGGTCAGCGGCAGCGTGTCGTGGTAAGCGTCCGTCCCGGCCAGCTTGTAGATCGCCGGGTCGGCGAACCCGAACGCCGCGGGCTGGCCTGCCTGGGCCGCCGTCACGATCCCGGCCACCAGCGGCGAGGCGACGCTGGTCCCGCCGATGGTCTGTTCGCCGAACGTGGGCGGCTGGCCTTTCTTGAAGGTGAGCAGCCCGACCGCCATCCCGGTGAACGGGTCGGCGTCAGCGCTGATGTCAGGCACGGAGCGGGCCGGGCCACCCACGCTGCCCTGGGCCTTGGCCAGCGCGGGCGGGACCACGCCCCGCTGGTAGCCCGGCTGCCTCCAGAGCAGGCTGGGGCCGCCGCCGGCAGCACCCTGCTCACCCACGAAGATCCACCTGTGCCCGTTCGCCGACAACAGTGAGGACCCGGTGGACCAGCCGGTCTCGAAGAGATGGCTGCCGGTCTTGCCGATCCCCACCGCGGTACCGCCGACCGCGATGGCGAACGGGTCATCTGAGGGAGCCAGCACGCCCGAGCTGTCGCCGGACGAGAAGTACATGCCGACACCCTCGGCGGCGGCCTTCGTCAGGAAGGCATGTTCGATCTTGGTGAACGACACAGGCTGTAGCTCACCGAGGGGGACTTCCCACGAGTTGGAGACGACGGTGGCCAGCGGGTGCCCGCCGGAGCCGTCGAGGACCGCCATGTCCGCGTTGAACAGGCCCTGCAGCCCGAAGTCGCCGGTGTTGCAGCTGTCACCGCCCACCACGAGCTGGCTCGCGCCCGGTGCCATGTCGTAGGAGGACTCGACGTCGGTCTGCTCCTCGATGTTAAACGGATCCCCGCAGGAGTTCTCGCCGAGCGACAGCTCCGCGTACCGGCGGGTGGACGGGGCTGGCATCTTGCTGGCCGCGGCGTAATCCTTCAGGGTGAGGAACATGGCCCTGGCCAGGCCCAGTTCCACCAGGGCGATCGTCTGACCACGGCCGGTGTTGGTCATGTTCGCCCCGTAAGCGGCCCGTAGCTGGCCGGCGCTGTACCCGCACACTTCGGTTGGGAACCTCGTCGTGCCGAACTGTTCAGGCAGGCCGGTGACCTTGTGCTGGCCGTAGTACTGCGAACAGGCCGGATTGCCGCCCGGGGCGGCCCGGCCGGACTTCGCCCCGGCCGGCCTGGCGTTCTGCCGGATCAGCGGCAGGATCGGCGCGGCGTTGTCCAGCCCGGTCACGCCGAGCACGCGGCCGGCGAGTGAGGCCGGCATGGAGAGCGGGCGGTCGTTGGCGCGCAGCGCGTAGCGGCCGGCGTTGGCCGCAGCAGAGGACTTGTACAGCTTCAGCCGCACGCGGAAAGCCGCATTGATCTTCGAGGTTGGCGCGGTCGCCCGTACGTACGTGCGCTGCGCGTCGGCGCGGATGGCTGTGAAGCCCCGCGAGCGCAGCCACGACTCCACCTTGCTGGCCGCGCCGCGGGTTGCCCCGAAGCGGGCGGCGTAGCCGGCCGGGCTCAGGTAGCGGTGGAACAGCGGGCTGCCCGGCGTGCTCACCGCGGTGGCGAACCGCGCGGCCGCCGCCTGGCGTGGCTTCAGCCACAGCTCGATCGTCAGACGCTGCGAGCCGGCCACGTCGCCGGTGGCCCGGATGCCAGCGGTGAACGGGACCGCGCTGCCGGCCAGGATCATGTCCGTCGGCTTAGCCGACGCCTGAGCCAGGGTGCCTGCGCCGGCGGTGGTCAGGCCGGCCACCGCCACCGCGGCGCCGACAGCGCCGGCGGCCATCCTCAATCTGGACATGGTCTCCCCTGCGTAGAGCTGCTGATGACCTGGCCGGCCTAGCATCCGCTCTCAGCTGGCTGCTACTCCATCGCGGGCCGCGACGAAGGGTGTAAGTACCAGAACATAGGCGTACTTAGTTAGAACTGGACGATTCAACCATTATGCACGCCTGCACTATTTATCCTCATTCTGGGGATGCGGCCTGCGGAATGCAACCTGGCCGCCAGGCGCCGCCTGTGCACCGCTCGGGTCTTGCCGGTCAGGGCACCAGCGGGCGCGGGTCGAACGCCACGCGGATCCGCGTGATCTTGCCGTTCTCGACGTGGCTCCAGTTCGCCGTCGGGCACGGTGGCGCGGCACTCGTATGCAGGTCGAACCAGGTAAGGACGTCAGCACCGTCGACGAACCGCTTCTGCACGTCGATGTCGGTCACGATCTGCGACAGCCGCTCGATACCCTCGGCGCAGGCATCCCCGCCTTCGACGTGCCCGAACGGGCCATCGAAGACGACGTCGTCAGCCAAGACCGACCGGAATGTTTCAAAATCCTTAGCCTGCCAGGCCCTGAAGTATGTCGCGGCGACCTGCTCCGCATTCTCAGCCACGAGATCTCCTCCTTATCCGGGGACGCCTGCTTGTGACTGCGCTCACTTTCCTGTGATTCACTCTAGGCGGCGTGGATGACAATTATCCCGGCTGCTGGCGCATGGCCTGTCACGCCGCCCGCCTATCATCACCCGGTGGGCGAATGCGTGCTCCCGCCGCAGCCGGCCCGCCGGCGAGGACCCGCGCCCGGCTGGCCGCGGCGCCGCGGCGCGCGCCCGGATCATCGGTGGCGGGCCGCACTGTGCCAGGGTGTGCGTACCGGAGCCGAACCGGCTGGAGGGGAACCGCACGTGAACTACATGCTGATCATGAAGACCGAGCAGTCTGCGCTCATGGCCATCGGCCCGGTCTCTATCGAGTACCAGGCCGCGATGCTACGGGACGAGATCGAGGAGAGCTCGAACTGGACCACGCTTGGCATCGCCCGGATCCTCAGCGAGGAACAGGCTCGCAGCGCCATCGGCGCGGCCAGGCAGTGACGCTCTTGCCCGGCGTGCCCCCGGGAGCCTGCTACCGGAGCTTCCGCCGGGCCTTCCAGCCCCTCCACTGACCCCAGCCGCCGACCATCACCGCGGCGATGACCAGGACGGTGGCGAACAGGGCCGGCCATATCTGAGGCTGTATCGCCCATGCGGCGAGTCCGATGATCGGCACGGCCAGGATGGCGGCGGCTACGGAGAGGCGGGTGCGCCCCTTCTCTGTCCTGATCTCGTCGAGCGTGGTGTCGAGCTGGCCGAGTACGTCCGTTCGCTCTCGCACGCTCCGGTACATGTCGTCTAGCCCGCGGAGCCTGCGCAGCCGCTGGTACATCTTTCGATAGAAGGTCCAGGCGATGTCGAGATCGAACATCTCCTCCAGCTCGATGGCGTATTTGCGCCGGAATTCCGCTGCGACCTGCGGTTCTCGATGCAATTCCACGTCGTGGCCGAGCTTAGCCAGGATCTCCCGGGCGGTCATCAGGCCATCGATCATGTGGCCGAATACGGCGAACAAATTCAATCGTGAGCGCAGCGGGAAGCCCTCGGCCCGACTGAAATAGAACGTGACGATGCACCGGCGAATGGGAAGAGCCCACGACATCCAGGTGAGTTCTCCGATGCGCCCTTGGTCAACCCGGTCCTCGCCGGACGGGCGGAACCAGCGGGAATTACCGATCGTGAGATGATCGAAGCATTCCATCAGGCCGTCCAGGCCGACCTTCGGCACCCAGGACGCGGCGTCGGCCGGAGAGGGCTCGGCCGGGTCCGCTGGCTCCAGGGACGGGGGCGCGTCGAGTAGCACGGACCAGCAGTTTGTCATCCGGATCGAGCGGAGTACCTCGTCCGCGATGTACTTGTCGCCCGGGTAGTTGGCGGGGTACTCATCGGTACGCTCATGCTGGCGGCCGCCGTCGGGCGGGAGGGCGAGCTGGCGCCGGGCCACCGCGAAGAACAGCAGCTCGAGCCAGTTGCGGAGCGTGCCCTCTGACTCAGAGTGCGGAAGTTTCGGGATGGACGGGAGTCCTTCGCGCAAGAGAGTGCCGGCGTAACGCCGCCAGGTGTCGCCCGCCACGTGGTACCTGGGCACGTCCGGCTCCCGCCGGATCGGGGTCATGGATGGCCCGTCGAAAGAGCCAACCAGCGTACCCAGCTCGGCATCGGTCATCATCCGGTTCGTCCCGCCATCCTCTGAAGAGGTCGGGGCGACGATCAAGCTGAACGTGAACACGAATCGCCAGGCCTGGCTGCTGGGCCGCCGGGTCAGCCCGACGTATGGGAAAACGGCGATATTGCCGACCCCGGAGCCCGAGGCGTCCGACGGCACCAGTACCCCCGGCGGAAGCCAGATATTGTAGATACGCTCGCGCATGCTGGCGGTAAAGATGGTTGAGCGGCGGAGGGCAAAGAGGAATACCAGGAATCGCTGAGCATCGGCCAGGCTTTTCGAGACCGACTGACCGCCGTTCTCCATCACCAGGAAGTCATTGTGGTCTAATTCTTCTACAGTCCAGTCATCCGGTTCCCCCTCCAGTGACCGCTGCGATCGCTGGACGGGGATGCGCGCCAGAGGCCTGGGCCGGCACTCGTATGCCGGAGTCTTTGCCCCGATGAAAAGCGGAGGCATCTCATCTCCCGGATCCGCCCCCTCGTACCCCTTGTACAGGGGTATGTCGTAGGAGTCATGCCGCGAAAGCGGATTCAGCCAGCTGAACGGCGCCCGCACCTGAGAAATCTCCGCCTGCTCCCACAGCGCGCTCAGCTGATAGGATTCCAGCCGCGGAGCGAACCAGCGTTTGAACGTGGCTTTACGGTTTATTATTTGCTCCGTTGTGGGAGCCGTCTGCCAGGATTCAAAATGGTGGTCAGGCGGTTCGCTTCTTTCCAGCAGCAGCGCGCACGACACCTGCAGCAGACCGTGCCGGCAGGTTTCTGAACCGGGCGGTGACCCCGGCCACCCGGAGCCCGCGTCGTGAATTTGCTTGATCATTTCGCCCCCCTCAAGGCCTCATCATCTATGACGCCCCACTCCCGCCCCCGGATGACACGGCCCAGGTCAGCCCGCACCTCGGGGAACGGCCGGCCGGAAGCCGGTGAACAGGTTGCGTGGCATCTCGTCCGCCCGGCCCAGCGCTGCGACCGCCTCGAAGCCGGCGTCGGCGAGCAGGCCGAGCCACGTTTCGCGGCCGAACATCCCGAGCCGGTGAGTCTCCCGTACCACCTCAACCGTGCCGACCGCATCGGTCAGGATGAACTCGTACTCGGCCTGCACCCAGGTATCGGCCGGATCCGGGTCCCAGGTCCGCTCCCGGAACCAGGCCCGGCGTCCGGACTCGTCACTGCTGCCGCCCTCGCCGTTGACTTCGCGGAATGTCTGTGTGACGTGGTCCGGGACGAACATGGCGATGCCGCCAGGACGGCAGTGCGCGAAGGCGGTCCCGATCACCTGCCGGAGGTCGGCCTCGCTAGTCATGTAGTCCACGGCGTCATGCACCAGGACCGCGTCGAAGACCCGGCCGAGCCGGATCGTCCGCATGTCGCCCTGACGATGTTCGCATTCGGAGTTGAGCACGCGCGATACCGCGAGCATCTGCTCGGACAGGTCGACCAGCGTCAGCGCGAACCGGTCCTTCAGGTGCGCCGCCAGGTGCCCGCCGCCGCTGCCCAGATCCAGCACCCGGCGCACCGGGGCCGGGGCCGAGTCAAGCACCCCCGTCAGCCAGGCCGCCTCGTCCGCGTACTCCCCGACCGGGGAGATCAACGGCCACCACCCGGCCAGATCCTGGTACAGGCGGTACTCGCCCGGCGGATCCGTCACGGCCGCGGCCGTCCGAGGAACTCACGGGCCAGCGGCATCGTGAGGTCCGTGCGGGTGGCCACGGAAAGGAATTGTCCCGGCCGGGCCGAAGGCCCGCAATCCGGTATGGCATAACCCGGAGGCCCAGCCACCTGAGCTGCCCGGGCTTGCGTGCCAGAGCTTGCGCGGCGGGTCTTTCATCGCTCCGCCGGATGAGCCGGTCTCCGCGTAGGGAGAGAGCGTGAAGCCGGTGGAGTAGACGATCTTGCTAGCCGCGCCCGGGCCGCCGTCGGCTGGCCGGGCGGCACCCGGGACGCCTGCCGCGATGCCCGGTCCGGGGACGTCGCCCGCCGCCATTGCCGCGCGCACCGCGCGGATGCCGCGAGAAAGGCGAATTTCCTCCAGAACGGCCAGATCCCAGCATTCGGCAGCGTTAACGGACACCGCCATGTTCTCCGGATCTCGGGTACCTGCACGCCGCCAGGAACTTCGAGCCCGGCGATCGCCTGGCCTGCGGATCCGGCCGCGGACCAGCAGCAGCCACGAGCCGAACACGCGTGCCGCGCAACGTTCCTGAACCGACTCGAAGAACGCCAGGTTCATCTGGCCCGTGGCGTCGTCCAGGGTGGCGAAGATGATCCGCTGGCCGGACCGGACCGCGGGGGTCTGCGTCGAGGTCTTCACCCCAGCCACCAGCACGGACGCCCCTGACCGGCAACGGTGCAGGTGACGCGCGCGCACCACGCCAAGCGCGCGGAGTATCCCTTCGTAGAAACCGATCACGTGCTGGCTGACGTCGATGCCGAGGATCTCCAGCTCGGCCTCGACGCGCTCGGCGAGGGAAAGCTCCGGCAGCTCGCCGGCCGGGACCAGGCGGGCGAGCTCGTCGCCATCGTCGGCGGCCGCACCGCGCGTCCCGACGTCGCCGCCTGCAACCGCGCCACGTATTCCCCCGTCACCAGGCGGCCGGCGGTCTCCCCCTTTCTCCCGCTGCCGCCGAGGTCAAGTGGCAGCTGGCCGGCGTGGTGGAGGATGTGCCCGCCGGGGGGCGAAGCGCGCGAGGGCCCGGCGAGCACGCCGACTCGGGCGAGCAGGTCACGCCTGGTCGGCCGCGCGTCTTGTCCCGCATACAGCGAGTCAAGGGCGCCGACCAGTACCAGTCGCTCGGCGACCGGACGCGCCACCCGTGCCCGGCACCAGAAATCCCGCAGCGACGTATACGGCCGCCCGGCGACGATCCGCGTCACTTCGGCATCGCTGATCCCCCTGACCTCGCGCAGCCCGACCCGCAGGCTCCCGGGAGGTTCCACCCGCCAGTCCCCAGCCGAGGCGTTCACGTCCGCCGGCAGCACCGGAATCCCGGCCAGCCTCGCGTCGCCCGTGATCACCCGCTTGGGGTACATGCCGGGATCGTGGGTGAGCACCCCGGCGTAGAACGCGGCCGGGTAGTGCCGCTTCAGCCAGGCCGACTGGTAGGTCGGGATGGCGAACGCCGCCGCGTGTGCCTTGCAGAAGCCGAACGCGCCGAATGCCTCCAGCACCTCCCACACCCGTTCCACGATGACGTCGTCATATCCGCGCCGCCGGGCGGCTCCGCAGAACCATCTGCGCACCCCGGCCCGGGCGGTTTCGTCGGAGAGTTGCCGTCGCAGCCGTTCGGCCTCGGAAAGACCGCAATCAGTCATGGCGTCGATGACCCGCAGCACCTGCTCGTGGAAGATGACCACTCCCCCGGTCTCGCCGAGCGGGCCCGCCAGGTCCTCGTGCGGGTAGCAGGCTGGGCGCCGGTGATGCTTGATGTCCAGGTAAGGGGTGATCATGTCGGAGTTGACCGGCCCGGGGCGGAACAGCGATATGTCCACGATCAGGTCGGCGATGCTGCGCGGCTCCAGCCTGGTCACCAGCTCGCGCTGCCCGGGCGACTCGATCTGGAAGCAGCCGAGCGTGCGCCCGGAGCGGATCATCTCGAACGTCGGCTTGTCGTCAGGTCTGATCGCGTCGATGTCCACCCGCTCGCCCCGAGTCCGCTCGATCTCGGCGAGCGCGTGGGCCATGGCCGACTGCATGCGGACGCCGAGCACGTCCAGCTTGATCATCCCGGCGGCCTCCACGTCGTCCATGTCGAACTGGCACAGCGGCAGGCCGTCGGCGCTTCGCTCGACCGGGACGCGGTCCGGCAGGGTGGCGCTGGACAGCACTACCCCGCACGGGTGCATCGCTATGTGCCGGGGCAGCCCGTCGAGCCGTTCGGCGATCCGGAACAGTCCGGTCAGCTGGGGGATCGCGAGGTTGCTGGCGCGCAGCTCGGGCAGGTCGGCCAGGGCACGGCGGATGCCGCGCGCCCGGATGTGGCCGAACGCCTTTGCGATCATGTCGATCTCGTGCGGCGGCAGCCCGAGCGCGGCGGCGGTGTCCCGGATCGCGCTGCGCGCCCGGTAGGTCTCCATCATCGAGACGCAGCCGCAGCGCTCCTCGCCGTAGCGCTCGATGATCGCGCGGTAGGCCTCGATCCGGCGTGCGGACTCGACATCCAGGTCAATGTCCGGCAGGTTCTTGCGCCCTTGGGAGAGGAACCGCTCCATGATCAGGTCCTGTTCGAGCGGGTCTATGTCGGAGATGCCGATCAGGTAGTTGACCAGGCAGCCGGCGCCAGAGCCGCGGATCGCGCAGCGGATGCCGCGGTCCCTGATGAGGCCGGCGACGTCGGCCACGGTGAGGAAGTAAGAGGCGAGCCCGGCCCCGGCTATGACGCGGAGTTCGTGGGCGAGGCGTTCCGCGGCGTCCCGGTTGTGGCCCAGTTCGCGGCGGGCCAGACCGGCCGCGCAGCGCTGCCGTAGCTGGGCAAGCGCGTCCCCGGGGGTCTCGGGCAGGTGCTTGCGGCCGAGGCCCAGGTCGCGTGCCTGGTCGAGCTGGCACCGCCGGGCCAGCGCGGCGGTGGCGGCGAGCAGCCGGTGAGCCGGGCCGTCGCCGCGGCCGGAGGGGGAGCCGCAGATCCGCGCGGCGACGCTGGCCATCTGCCTGCCGTTCTTCAGGTAGGCCTGCGCGTTGTGGTGGGCCAGGTGACGCCGTCCGAGCGGGGTGAGCTGGCGCGCCGCATCGAGCACCTGCGCCACCGGCGCGTCCGCGGGATCGAGGTAGCGGACTGCGTTGGTCAGCACGGCGGGGATGCCTGCCTCATGGGCGAACCGCAGCATCCGGGCCGCGTTGGAGGTGCTGCCGGGCCCCTGGTGATCGACGATCTCGATCACGGTCTCGGCCCGCTCTCGCCAGCGGGCCAGGGCGGCCGCCGCGCGATCGGGCCGCCGGGCGGCGATCGCCCGCCCGACGTCGCTGGCCGGGCCGAGCAGCACGATCAGCCCCTCGGCGTGATCGGCTACCAGATCCTGGGTTATCCCGGGAACGCCACGCTCGCCCGATCGATGCGCGGCGCTGACCAGGCGGCACAGCGAGGCCCAGCCCCGAGCGGGGGATTCGCCGGATCCGCCGTGCCCGCCGGCCGCGCCGAGGGCGAGCAGCGTCACCCGGGCTGCGGTCTCGTTCGCCAGCCGCGGCGGCCCGCCGGCGGCCGGGTTGCCCGGACGGGCCCGCGGCTTCCGGCGCGATGAACGGGAGCCTCGGGTTCCCGGCGCGACCGGGCTGTCCGGCCCGGCCTGCGTGCCCGGGCTGCCCGACGCGTCCGGGGCGCCTAGGCCGCCCCGGCCGGCCGGCATGCCCGGCTCCGCCCGCAGCGCCAGGTCGGCACCGAGGATCGGGGAGATCTCGGCCTGACCGCACGCCGCGGCGTGCTTGACCGCCCCGTACAGCCCGTCCCTGTCGGTAAGCGCGAGGACCGGCATGCCGAACTCCTCGGCGCGCGCCGCCAGGGCCGCCGGGCTCGCCGTCCCGTACCGCATCGAATACGACGACGCGACATGCAGATGGGCGAAATCCGCTGACCAGCTCATCCTCACCTACCCTGTCGGCATCCTGTCCGGTACCGCGCGCCCTGATCAGTCCCAGACCCGGACGAGCAGCCAGTCCTCTGTCCCGGCGTCACGGCGGAGTTCGTACACCGCAGACGGGACTTCTCCGCCGGGCGAGGCCTCTACCCGCCAGAATTCCCGCTCGGGCGGCACGTCGGTGTCGGGGTTGCTGCGCTGCCACCATTCCCCGCTGACCACCCAGTGCTCGAGCACCCCCCGTACGGTGTAAAGCCGCCCCCGCCAGACGAACCTGAGCGGTCGGTGGTCCTGCGCCTTGACCTCAATCCGCTCGCCGTACACCCTGCTCACGCGCCTGCCTGCCTTCCCAGCTCCGGTCGGCTTCCGGCGTCCCGCTCAGGGCCGGTGAGCCGACCGCCACCTCTGTTGGCTCGACTGCCAGGGGGAAGGCAAGCGGTCGTCTCGTCACTTTGGCCCCTCTAGTTGGCGGCTTGATAGAATTCATATTCGAGCATGTAGATTGGTAGTCAGCAAGCATCGAACGCGTAATCAAGTGCCAGGAGGACTGATCCCCGCCCTGTATCAAAGCGAGCCGATCTCGCTCTGTGCTGGGTGAGGGGGATAACCGGACTGCAGACACGGGTGGTAGCGCCCTTGGCTTGGCGGCCGCAGCCCGACAGCGTGGAGACATCGACAACAGCCTCCGCTCGAGGAGTAGCAATGCCCACCGCTTCGACCCACTCAGCGCCCCGCGGAACGCGGCGCGGCCGGGAGTACACGGGCTGGCTGCTCGCTGTCACCGGGCTGGCGTTGCTGGTAGCGGCCGTCGTGATGATGGCCGCCGGCGCTTAGCCGTCACGTCATGGGCGCAAGCAGCCGCCTGCGCCTGCTCCTTCCCGGCTAGCGCTTTCCGGCCAGCGCTGCTGCGGCACTGCGGCGGGCGCCTGCCGGACGGGCCGTCGGTGCGCTATTCCGACATCGCCTTCGTTCGGTAGTTCCGGGCTTTGCGTCCGGGCATGCGGTATCCCGGCAATCCCCCTCCGGATACCCACCGTTCCCTAGGATGTCGGCTTAGTAACGACACGGTGAGTGAAGGGGGCGTGCCTTGCCCGGGCCACGCGATGTGCCGCGTGCGCCGGACCGGTCTGACCAGATGCCCCCGGAGGGCGAAGCTCATCCGGACCACCAAGCCCGATCGCCGGTGCGGGAATCCGTACGCGCACCCGTCGGCCAGGCCGGCAGGCCCGATGCCCAGGCGCGCGACGACCGGACGCTACAGGCCGACCGGACGCCACAGGCCGACCGGACGCCACAGGCCGACCGGACCCCACAGGCCGACCGGACCCCACAGGCCGACCGGACCCCACAGGCCGACCGGACCCCGCAGACCGACCGGACGCCACAGACCGACCGGACGCCACAGACCGACCGGACGCCACAGGCCGACTGGCGGCTGTCGGCGGCAGATGAACGGCGGATGCGCGTGCTAGAGGCATTTCCGCCCGGTCACCCGAGTTCGCCGTACCTCGCTGACGGCAGCCGCAGACCCCCCGTCCCGAGCCTACGCAGCCTCGAGCTGCCGCTGCCTGACGAGTGGGAAGCCGTCGGCGGACGATCCCGCGAGAGTGGGCGGGCGAAGCGGGGTACGGCCGATAACGGGGGTACGGCCGATAACGCAGTCGGCCGACCGCGCGAGCTGCAGAATTCCGACACGCCGCGCCCGCCGGAGTCGGGGCACCGCAACTACTGGACCGAGGTACCTCGGTTCATGCGCGTGTGGGCCGACCATGAACGCCAGTGGCCGAAGGACAAGCAGCCGACAGCCCGTGTGGACCGTTCGCAGGACCCGCCAGGATCATGGCGCGGCGACAGCAATCTGTTTCTCAGTGCAGGCGTGCACACGCGAACCAGGGAGGCGATCCGCAACGTGCAGCAAGCTGAGCAGCCGACTACCGAACACGTCCAAGACATCGAGCGAGAGAACCTCTACGGGGGCTGGCTGGAGGGTCTTGACTTCAGGCTGAAAGGCGAGGACCGGCTCAAGGAGAAGGTCGTCGAGGTACTAAAGCGCGAGCCAGACAGGACACCCCATGAGGTGGTGCGGGAGGTTCCCGATGCGATCAGATACACATTCTGCCTGCACGCGGAGAGGTACACGGACGGCTACCGGGACATTCAACAGCACCTTGAGGCGTTCGGATACGAGATGATCTACAGCAAGAATTATTGGCAAGATTCCGAGTACAAGGGCATCAACACACGCTGGATGACGCCCGGAGGGCATCAGTTTGAAGTCCAGTTCCACACACCGGAGAGCTATCACGCCAAGCAGGAAGTCACCCACAATGCCTATGAGCGAATCCGAAACCCGCTGACCAGCCGTGCCGAACGTTCTGCATTGAAATCCTTCCAGGAAGAGGTGTCATCCTGGGTCCCGGTGCCAGATGGCGCTGCGGATATTCTGGACCAGAAGAAGGAAGGCCTATAGATGCCGCACAAGATCACTTATTACGCGATCGTCAGCGGCGACCGAACGATCAACAACCCCTATGGTCTACTCCGGCGCCTCGAACACGACGATGGACCCTCGGACGAAGGTTTGCGAAAAGACTTCAGCTGGGATTTCACTCCACTCATCGTCGAGTGGGAGCGAGGTGACTTCGGGCAAGAGCTCATCGAGGTGAGCCACGAGCAGGCTAGTAAGATCATCGAGTACTTTCGGTCGAGGTGGGGGCCGTACGGCCAGCCACTCGACTCCTGACGTCATCGACTCCGAGGATTCGCTGACCGGATGGCATTAACCGGTCGTCATCCACCGTCTCGTCACCGACGCCAGCTGCTGGCATTTGGCCAGGCGTCATGGCGCGCGACTCGTCACGCAGGACCTTGGGCAGGGGTTATCCGGCCACTAGGCCAGCGACGTAGTGCTGGTCCGTCTCCAGCGCCTGACGTGTCATGGCACGGCTCTCTCCCCCAGCCCAGGCCCGGTGGCAGCTTGGCGATGAACTCATCCCGGTTCATCGCTTTCCAGTCATGGCAGAAGAGGCTAGAACCGCAGCGCTCTCAGTCGCGCGGTCACCCTAGATCCGGGTGCGGCTGGCGACGGCATGCGAGTAACGTGGGCCGGCGTGATTCCTCCGTCTGCCACTGTTGTGTCCGCTGATCTCGCCAACGCCGCGCTGGGGTGTCCTGCGCTGGTCCGGGCCCGCAAGCTGGCCGAATGGGTGGGCCCAGGCAGGGAACTGACGTCCACCGGGGTGCTGCGGCCCGCGGTCGCGACCGAAGCATGCCGGGCGCTCGGTATCCAGATGCCCGGGAACCGCCTGCGCAGCGCGCTCGACGTGGATGAGCTTATGCGGGACTGGACGACGGCGGTGGACGCCGGGTTCGTCGTCGCCGACGGCCGCCAAGCCAGTACCGCACTGGATTCCGACGGCGCCACTCGACCCGGAGTTCACGCTGAACGCCTGGGTGAGGGCGGCAGCGCAGGGCCTTGGAGTGCCCAGCGAACCGTGCGCCGGATGTCTTACCGTCCTGCACAAGCTCAATGCGGGCGACGGGCCGCTGCTCATGGCGGATCTCGCCGACGCGATGGAGGCGGCGGCGGGACCGGGCGCGGCGGATGGCGAGCCATGCCCCGATTGCGGCGACATACATGACCCTGCGGATCTGCTCAGTCTCGGCGATCTCGCCGACGATGTGGATGCCGACGGACAGGACAGCAGGGACCATGCCGAGGCCACGGTTGCGGGCCTGGTCGCCTTCGGGGCCGCTGCCGCCTCTGACGGCGCGGTGCGGCTCACGCCGCTGGGCTCGATGCTGGCGACGGCGGTGTTCGAGGGATGCGCTCCGGCACCAGATGCCGATGCGGGGACGCTGGTGTCCGTGATCAGCGAGGTACCACTCCCGGTGGCCCGGATCATGGCGCGGCCGTGGCTGGATGCGCGATCCACCACCACTGCGGTCAGGGAGCTGCTCGCTTTCGCTGAGTCCGCAGGGGGCGAGCAGCGTATCGCCGCCCTGGCGTTCAGCAGGGAACTGGGGCCAGAGGCGGCAGAGGCGTGGCGGGAGTGGGCCGGGCGGCCGGGGTTCGGCGCCTACGCCCGGCAGTGGCTGGCCGACCAGGGAGAGGAAGCAGCTCAGGATCCGGCGGACGAGGCGTGGCTGACCGTCGATGCGCTCAGTATCATGCTGGACGCCCTCCCGGATACGCTGCCACCGCTGCTGCTGGCCACGGTATTGCAGCAGGAGATCGGCGGAGATGTAGCCGAGGCGTTGTCGCTGCTCCGCAGTTCCGGCCACCCGGCCGGAGCCCGCGTCGTGGCGCGCCTGACCGGACGGCCGGATGTGATGCCATCATCGGCCAGAACGAACAGCGCAGGGAAAGCGCGCGCGAAGCGCGGCAGGACAGCGCCGACCAGCGGGAACGGCGGCGTCTACCAGCTCAAGATCTCGCTCTGCGGAGCGTCGAAGCCACCCATCTGGCGGCGCGTGGCGGTACCCGCCGACATCACGCTGGATCTGCTGCACGAGGTGATCCTCCTGGCCATGGGGTGGGATGGCGGCCATCTTCACGTGTTCAGTAATGGCCGGGAGGAATACGGTACGCCCGATCTAGACCTTGGGTATGCCGACGAAGCGGCAGTCCGGCTGCTGGATCTGCTCGCGGTGCCGGGAGACAAGCTGCACTACACCTACGACTTCGGTGACGACTGGGAGCATGACCTCTTGCTGGAGGAGATCCTCCCCGAGACGTCCGGGGACGCCAGCCCGTCCTGCCTGGCGGGCAACGGAGCATGCCCTCCCGAGGACTGCGGCGGGGTGTGGGGATATGCCAATCTCAAGGACATCCTGGCCGATCCCGGCCATGAGGAGCATCAGGAAATGCTCGACTGGCTAGGTCTGGACTCGGGCACGGCATTCGATCCCAAGGCATTCTCCGCAGATGACGTGAACGCCAGGCTCAGCCACCTCGCGGCGGTCGGCTGACGCGCGTCAGGTGCGGCGCGACGCCCGACTCGTTCTCGGCAACCGCGTTGCATATGGCCAGCTCGTCCGGGCTGAGCGGCAGGCTGAACTGGCTGCCCCGGCCGGCGTCCGCGGCACCGCTTCGGCCATCCCGACCAGATCCGCGATGACCGTCGCGACGGTCAGATGCTGGCTGGGATAGCGGGGCCATGAGTCTGAGCAGGCGATCGTAAAACCCTTACTGCCGAACGGGACGGCCATGGCGAGAGCGCAGTGCGCGCCAACAGACTCCCAGCACGCACCCCCCGGACCGTGGCTGCCATGACTGGCCAGCCGGTCAAGCTCGTCACCGGTATCTGACAACTACCGGCGGTCTCCGTCCGCAGATCGGCGGGCTATCAGTCCGACACCCAGCCGGGCATCGGGAAACCGGCGAGCAGGTCGCGCACCTCACCGGCGATCCGCTCGATCGTCGTCTCGTCCTCCTTCGCGGCGGCGGTGATCGCCTCGTCCATCCAGCCCGCGATCTGCGGCATGTACTTCTCATCGAGCCCGCGAGTGGTGATCGCCGGGGTACCGAGCCTGATCCCGGACGGGTCGAATGGCTTGCGCTTGTCGAACGGGACGGTGTTGTAGTTCAGCTCAATGCCCGCCCGGTCCAGCGCCTGGGCGGCCGGCTTGCCGCCGATGCCCTGGCTGGTCAAGTCGGCCAGGATGAGATGGTTGTCCGTTCCCCCGGAGACCAGCGTGTAGCCCCGTTCGGACAGAGAATCCGCCAGCGCCTTCGCGTTGCGCACTACCTGAGCGGCATAGTCGCGGAAATCCGGCTGGGCCGCCTCGTGCAGGGCGACCGCGATCGCCGCCGTGGTGTGGTTGTGCGGGCCGCCCTGCAGGCCGGGGAAGACGGCGCGGTCCAGCGCCTTCGCGTGCTCAGCGTCCGACATGATCATGGCGCCGCGCGGGCCACGGAGGGTCTTGTGCGTGGTCGTGGTGATGACCCCGGCATGCCCGACGGGCGAAGGGTGCGCGCCGCCGGCGATCAGGCCGGCGATGTGGGCGATGTCGGCGACCAGGACCGCTCCCACCTCGTCGGCTATCCCGGCGAAGGCCGGGAAGTCGATGGTCCGCGGGATCGCGGTGCCGCCGCAGAAAATCAGCTTGGGCCGCTCGCGGCGGGCCAGATCCCGAACCTCGTCAAGGTCGACGCGGCCGGTGTCCGCCCGCACGCCGTACTGCACTGCCCGGAACCACTTGCCGGTGACCGAGACCGGCCAGCCGTGGGTCAGGTGCCCGCCCATCGGCAGCGCCATGCCCATGATCGTGTCTCCCGGCGCGGCCAGGGCCAGGTAGACCGCGAGGTTCGCCGGCGAGCCCGAGTAGGGCTGCACGTTGGCGTGCTCCACGCCGAACAGCGCCTTCGCCCGGTCTGTGGCCAGGGTCTCGATCACGTCGATGACCTGCTGGCCCTCGTAGTAGCGACGGCCGGGATACCCCTCCGAGTACTTGTTGGTCAGCACCGTCCCCGACGCCTCGAGCACGGCCAGCGACACGTAGTTTTCCGACGGGATCAGCCGGACTTTCTGGAATTGTCGCTCCGCCTCGGCGTCAATCAGCCGGGCGAGCTCCGGGTCCGTGCTGGCGACGTGCGGAACGGGCGGCTGATGCATGGTGACCTCCTTGGACTGACCTTGTCCTCGGCACGAGGCTACACAGGCAGCGCCTCAGTTGGTTAGGCAGTCAGCCCGTGCCGCCGAGCGCGATCAGCGTCACCGACGCGCCCGCCAGGGCCAGCCCGGCGAGCCGCGCCGCTGACAGCCGTTCGCTCACCAGCAGCCGGGCCAGCCCTATCGTCACTGCCGGATACAGCGACGTCAGGACCGCGGTGATGGCGAGGAAGCCATCGTGAGTAGCGAAGAAGTACAAGATGGTAGCGCCGCCCCCGGTAACGCCGGTGAGCACCGCCAGCACGCCCGAGCTGAGCCAGCCGCCGGCGCCGGACAGGCGGTTCCGGAAGCCTCGCGTCAGGGCAACCAGGCCGGTGAGCACGACAACCTCGGCGGCCTGCCCCGACAGCACCGGCCAGATCCCGGCGCCCGAGCCCGCACGGTTCAGCCCGACGAACAGCAGGGCGAAGCCGGTGCCGGCCGCCAGGCCCCAGGCCACTCCGGCCCAGGTTCGGTGGGTCACCGGATGAGAGCCGAGGCCAGGCACTCCGGCCCCGGGCAGCTCCGAGTCAGGCAGCACGGGGCCGGAGACCGCAGGGTCGGACGCCGCGCCGGGGAGCGGCTTGCTGGGGCCCGGGGGCGCCGCAGTAAGCGATACGAGAACGATCGCCGGCAGCGCCACCCCGATCCCGGCCAGCGAAAGCAGCGAGGGCCGCTCACCGAGCAAGACGCCCACGATGACCGACAATCCTGCCGCGCTGACCGCGCTGATCGGGCCGGCGACGCTGAACGCGGCGCGGCGGAACCCCACATACAGGGCGAGTGCCCCCACCATCCCGCCGAGACCGGCGGCCGTGCCCCAGCCCAGGGCGGCGGCGGACAGTGTCTGAGTCCCCGCCCAGGGCAGCACCACCAAAGTCGGCACGAGGGCACACACGGTGGCCACGAAAGTAACCAGGAGGACACTGGCCTTCCGGGATGCCAGCCCGGCGGCGAAGTCGGAACCGCCATAGCCTGCTGCTGCGGCCAGCGCGAGGAGTATGGCTAGCATGCCGATTGCAGCCGGGGGTCCAACGGCATAACCGAATTTCGCGGCCACGCCGGCCGCCCGGTCGCCGAAGTAGGAGCGAGTCCACTCGCACCTGTGGCGGCGATGCCGGAACACCCCAGGCTTCGGGATAGCAGACGTGCGCCGTCCCCGCGGTCACCGGGGAGCTCTGCACCTTCTCCGGGTGCTTGTGCAGTAGGAAACTCGAATCCGCCGCCGGATCCTGGGTAGTGGAGATGGTGACAAGCACCCCGTCAGTCTCCTGGCGGCGAGAGGCCAGGAGCAAATCAGATTCTGCCGGCCGACGCCCGGGCGGCGCCCGGCCGACGTGGCGAGCGAACCCCACCTCGGTTGCGGGCCCGGTCACCGTGACCGGGCCCACCCCGTAGCGTGGCCTACGTGTGACCTTGGCTCTGCACAATGGAGAGCCGTGCGCCTGTAGCTCAGATGGACAGAGCGGCTGCCTTCTAAGCAGCGGGCCGGGGGTTCGAGTCCCTCCAGGCGCACTAAACATCCAGGTCAGAGCCATGTTCCGATCCTGAAAGACACGGCGGGCGCCATACGGGGAGCCACCGGGACAAGTTCCCGCTATGAGGCAAGGTAAAAAACGCGCGCCACTGGCGGCTAAACAGGTCGATGATTATCACGGCCCGCGGCCATCGGCACGGACTCAGCAATACCTACGCTGAGGGTGCGCTGGTGAAGGATCTGGCCTCGCCTGTATCTGCCGGTCAAGCCCTGCCGCCGCGTCTTCCTGAGGAGCACGCCGACCGGGAGGAGCACTAGAGATGATCTACATCGATCTTCCCGCCGACCTCAACCTTGAAGACGACCAAGGACGTAACATCGCGCGCCTGGCGGATGCGGTCAGCCCACAAGCGGTGACCCCTGGCACGGTGCTGGTCGCTGGCGCGCCCCGCGGCTGGTCATGAGCCGTGATCGAGGAGATCAGCGACGGGTTCGTCTACTTCCGCCGGATCAGCGCGCGCGAAGCCGCAGAGCACGGGCCGCTGGTCGCGCCGCTGCCACGCTCAGCCTGACAACCAGTAGCCGTGCTGAGCGGAATCTCTCACCGAAGGTGAAGGCATGGGAGCCGAACGAGCACCGTTGCTACTGCGCTAGCCGCCCGCCGATCTGATGCCCGGAGTTCAAGAAGTCCAACCGGTTCAGCTGGCTGCTGCATGGACTTGCCGTAACTGATGGTCCAGACATCCAGCTGCTGCCGCGGCATGCACCCTGATCGGCGATTTGTAGGTACAATCTTACCGGTGCAGGTACACGGACATGGATGGTGGACGAATGAGTGCCGTATCAGTCCGGGAGTTCTCCTACAACCCCAGCGCCGTGTTCGCCCGTGTCGAGCGAGGTGAGGCAATCGAGGTGACCCGGCATGGCAAGACCATCGCCGTGGTCGTGCCCGGCTCGGGAGTCCTCGGCCGGTACGCTCCGCTAATCGCCCGGGGGATCATCAGAATAAAGCCGACCACAACCAGGGACCTCGGCCAGCTCCCAAGCTATGCCGTGCCCGAAGACGCATCTCCCCTGGACATTCTCCTCGCTGAGCGAGAAGCCGACGACCGGTGATCTACCTTGATGCCTCAGCCCTGGTCACCCTCGTGACCGGCCACCCGTATGCACGCGAACTGCGCGAATTCCTGGCTCAGGCACCCGAAATGCCCATGGGAACTTCCACGATCGGCTTCATCGAGACCGTGCGCACACTCGACCGGGTCGGCAGCTACCCCACTGCGTTGCAGGATCTGCTGGCCGACTTCACTGAGATCCTGGTCACCGATGAGATCAGGGACGGAGCAGCCAGCCTGCCGGGCGTCGTCAGGACGCTCGACGCCATACATATCGCGAGTGCCCAGGCCATCGGCGATGCGCTCGCCTTCCTCGTGAGCTACGACAAACGCATGCTCGACGTTGCCCACTCCGTCGGCATCCCCGTAGCCGCACCTGGCCTGCGCAGGTAGCCGCGGCACGGCGAAGGATTGTCTCGCGGATACCGGAATGGACGGGTTCTGATCGAACCGGGGATCGGCAACGCGCCAAGGCCGGCCCAGGCACGCGGGTGCGCGCCAGCAAGATGAGTTATTGCTGTCCGGGTGGCTGGGAACCCGGCCCGGGTTGCGCTGCGGGCGTGGCGGCATCGTGCAGGTCCAGGTAGCCGTTGACCGCGTCCCACAGCTCATGCTCGGGGTAGCGTCCGAGCCCGCGGTGCTCCCGGCGCCAGTCCGGGTCCCAGTAAGAGTCGCGGACCGCGCGCAGATGGCTGAGCGCCGCTGCCACGGCGGCGGTGGTCTGCTCCTGCAAGGCTGCACCCGGCACCGCGAACCGGGGCAGTTCGCCGAACCGTCGCTCCGCGAGCGCGCTGAGCACGTCCTGGTGGGGACCCTCGCGGGACCAGAACCGGACCGTGCCCTTGATGTAGTGGTTCGCCACCGGCTCCAGGTGTGACCGCCACCAGTACGCAAACCCGCCCTTGCTCAGCCGCAGCTCATCGGCCAGCCACTGGGTCCCGTGCGGGTTCGACTCCCAGGGGACCTCCTCCGGTGGCAGGTTGAGCACCAGGGCGACCTCGACGGCCTCCAGCGGGTCGGCCCCCGCCAGCACGTCGCCGAACACGTAAGCCTCGAGCAGGAACGGCTCATCGGGCGGCCAGCGCTTGGCTCGCTCGCACCTCTCGGCCAGTTCGCTGAGCTTCTCCACGGCTCGCCGGTACCGCATGACCTCATCATGCCGGGCCGCACGTCGGGAACATCAGGCGGCGCGGCGTGTCCGCCGGATTCGCCCGTGCTGCTGCCGCTAGCGTCGGGTGCATGTGGTACCGGATGAGACACCGTGTGATGAAGGATTTCGCGCAGTGGGCCACCGAGCGGGACCTGGTACCCGGCGCACCAGACGCCGCGAAGCGGTGGCGGGAGCGGATCGAGATCCTGATCGACGGGCGCGCCGACTACCTGGGCAAGCCCGACCCGACGCTGTGGAAGAGCGGCGACGTGCACGAGCTGCTGATGGTCCACGTGGTGACCCGGCAGTTCGATGCATGGAACCTGGCCGAGCAAGCACCGGCGGCGTAAGAGAGTTCCTGCGCTTCTTGGACGAGACCGGCCAGCTCCACCCGGCCAGCACCCGGGCCGCCACCTTGCTGAAGGAACTGGATCGGCTGGCGCCCAGGTTCCCGGCAGTGATGGCCGACTCGTCCCGGTGGCGCCTGGTCAAGCGGGTGTTCACCGCGATGATGGCCGACGGGGTGCCCGTCGATGACGACGCGAAGATCGACCGGTGGGCAGAACGGTTCAGCGCCCTCGGCCCCGCGGACCGCCGCTTCGTGCTGGGCGAGCTGATGGACAAAGAATCCCGGCTACGGGACCGGGACGCTGGTCATCCACGACGGCCAGGTCGCGATGCTGCAGCCCGGCATGACCGCCACCAGGTACGAGACATTTCCCCACGCACCATGTGACGGCTCGCGCCAGCAGGAGTACCCGCCGGTGGCGCTGCCCGATGAGGCAGAACTGGCCCGGATGGTGGTCGGCCACGGCTCCGGAGTGCTGCGGCGGCTCGCCGAGCTCGGCGCCTGGGCCGACGGAGGCAGGCCGGTCAACAAGACCGGCGAGCTGGCGAAGGATGCGCTCCGCGCCGCCGCCGCGGCGCTCGGCCTGCCGGCAGGCCGGGCCACCCGGATGCGCGACCTTCCGGGCCTGGCCAGGCTATGGCGGCTGTCGCTGGAATTCGGCGTGCTCGCGCTGCGCCGCGCTCAGGTGATCCCAGGTCCCGGGCTCGGCCAGCTTGGGCAGGTGCTGCGCGGCCAGGCGGAGCCCGCCGATGCGCTCGCCCTGTGGACCGGGCTATATCACGAACTGCTCGACCCCTACCAATCCCCCCGCAACTCCGGCGATACCGCGGCGCTGCGGGCCTGGCTGGAGGCGTGGCACCGCGCTTCCTCCGCCTGCTCTTCAGGCACGGCAGTGGTGGCGGTCGCACACATCCGTGCGTGTTCACCACCTTGACCGCCCCGGCTTCGGGCCTGTACACACCATCCGCACGCGCCCACCGCTGGCTCCGAACTCGGCCGGCGGCGGGAGCGCGTTCGGGCATCGGATCGTCGGATCTGACAATCTGCGGTGAACGGTCAAGATTCGCTGAATTCCGGAAGCCGGGATTCACCGGCTGAACCGGATACCGCTCAGGTCAGCTCGAGCAGCGGGAAGGCCCGGTGGCGGCGCGGCGGGATGAGGAAGTTCTGCCGCCGGGTGGCGGTGATGAACCGCTCCAGCCCGTTCGCAGCAGGCTCTACCCCGTACTTGTGCTGCAGGTCCAGCGACGCCTGGCTGATCCGCAGCGTCCGGAAGAACTGCGCGGTCGGCACGAAGATCGTGAACTGCAGCTTGGGCAGCGGGCCGCCGCCCGGCACGTCCATCTCGTCGAAGCCCGGCCCGTCCATCCGCAGGTGAATGGGCGTCCCGTCGGCGGCCCGGGAGGACCGCTGCAGGCAGGACAGGTGGCCCATCCTGTGCTCTGCGCCCGGCACGCCGATGCCCTGCGCGGTCTGCGCGGCGTAGTGCGGCCCGTGGTCCTGGTTCGGCAGCAGCGCCGGGCCGCCGCCGTCGGTGAACTGGTTGGCATCGCCCTTAGCAATGGCCGGCGAGTGGAACGCGTACTGCACCCGCTGGATGAACCTGCCGTCCGGGCCGGGGTTGGACGAGGGGGCCGCCATCGCGAAGAACTGGAGCATGTCCAGGATGAGGTGGGACAGGTGCTGGATCGCGCCGTTGTCGAAGTAGTCACCGGAGACCGCCGTGGTCAGGTGCGCCGAGGAGTTCCCCGCGAACGTGCAGATCGCCGCTGGGCCGGACCCGTTCACCTGCTGGTCGGCGAATCCCATCCACATCGGCGACTGCGGTGCCAGGTAGCCCGCGAACGGCAGCCCGTTGCGCCGTGCCACGGACTTGGGCAGGCCCATCTGCACGAACATGTGCCGGCTCGACGTGAACGTGAGCAGCCCGTCCCAGGCCGGCGACTTGACCGCGTGGCCGTTCAGCCTGCCGCTCCCGCCGAACCAGGCCAGCACGTCGGTGAGGATCGCCGCCTTGTCGCTGCGCAGCGTGAACGCCAGGTCGTTGTGCTCGATGACCACGTCGATGTTGTAACGGAGCTTGCGGATCCCGGGGTTGGCCGGGCTGACGTCGGTCGGGCCGGGCTGCGCCTCCTGCAGCGCGTAGCGGCTGGCGTCGGCAGCCAGCCGGGGCATGTGGCCGGAGACCAGCTTGCCCCCGGTCCCGCCGGGCAGCCGGGCGAAGTAGGGCAGCCCGTAGGCGGCGAACGTGACCAGGTGGGCCGCGCCCCACGGGTAGTACCGCTCGAGCGCGGACAGCACGCGGTTCATCTCCGCCTGGTCGGCGCTCGCCGGGGTGCGCTGCAGCGCGGCGGTCAGGAACACCGTGTGCACCGGCGGCATCTGGAACAGCACGCCGCTGCCGTACTTCTGCGGCGGCACCGCGAGGAAGGCGGAAATATCGAACTGGATGTCAGAGGGGGCCGCGGTGGCGGCGAGCGCTCGCTGCGGGGCGACGGACAGCGGCCCGGCCGCCTCCAGCGCCCCCAGCGCAGCCGCCAGCACGCCCGCCTGCCGCAGCACGGCGCGCCGGGTGATGCGCGCCGGGGAATCCACCGACAGCCTCCTCATGCTCGCACGCCACTGCAGCCTCACCGGTCATCCCGGCACAAGCGGCATGATCCTACTAGGCGGTGCCGTATCACGGGGTCAATCACCCCGATTTACCGGGCAAAACGCGCCGCACCGCTGGCCGGCGACGCAGGAGCCACGCGGCGCGGCAGAGATCCCCTCTGCGCCCCGGTGGGTAGAGATCCGCGCAGACTGCCGTGATCCCGGCCTGCGATCAGGCGCAAGACCGACGCGCAACTGGCCGCGGACACCGGACTACGAGGTGATCGACGGTCAGGCCGCGGTGGTGGCTCCCATAACCGACGCAAGTCCGGTAGAAGCCCGCCGCCACCGAGAAGCGGCGCGAGGATGGTGACCTGCTGGACGGCGATGTTGCTGAGCGAGTACAGGTCGAGATAATGGGCGGCAGCCACGGCCCGCACCAGCGCCTCTGCCCGCCGCGGCAGCGTGCACGGCGGGGGGTGAAGGTGGCAAGGCGCCGCTGCACCGCGGACCCAGACATGGGCTAAAGGCAGGTGTCGCGACGCTCGGCGGCGCCTGAGCTCAACTGGAACGCAGAATCGGGTGACATGTATCTCCCGCACTAACATTGAATTCGTGGCAGAAGCAGGAAATATTCGGCGTTTAGCGTGGCCGCGGAGTCCTTTTCTTCTCGGTGAGCGCTGGCTCGCCGGCGACTATGTCCCGGATGTGGGCGGCAAGCTCTTCGTCGTACGGCATCGCATCACCACTCCTTCCGCGTCACCGCCGACGGCGGCTCCCACCCAGAACGGCGCACATGCCGGCCGGATGGGACACGGCGCCAGCACATATCCTGCGCCCGCCCCACGTCAGCAGGCGAGAAACCTCCGTTTGCGCGCCAGTTTCCGCTTCATGGGCTGGGCCATGACACGCAGGTCGAGGAAACCTATGTTGACACGCGCTTCTGCCTTGGGTGGCGTCCCGCCAGCCAGCGACCGGCCCTCACGAATCGTACCATGGTTTCGTAACGACGATCCAATACGCTATTCTGGGCCCTGTCCGGCTGCAGCGGTCGCAGGAACCGTCCCGCGGCGCTCGCCGGGACGGCTTGCGAGAGGCGGTGGTCGCTTATGGGCGCGCTGGTCAGCTACCGGCTATGTGATTCGATCGCGACGATCACAATGGACGACGGCAAGGTGAACGTGCTGTCCCAGGCGATGCTCACCGAGCTCGGCGCTGCCCTCGACCGCGCCGCGGCTGACCGGGCGGTGGTCGTCCTGACCGGCCGGGAGGGAGTGTTCTCGGCTGGCTTCGACCTGCCGGTCCTGCGGGCGGGCGGCACGGAGGCGGCCGACCTGCTGCGCGCCGGATTTGACCTGGCAGCGCGGCTGCTGGCCTTCCCGACCCCGGTCCTGGTCGCCTGCCCGGGCCATGCCGTGGCGATGGGGGTGTTCCTGGTGCTGTCCGGTGACTACCGCATCGGGACCCGCGGACCCTACAAGCTCACAGCGAACGAGGTCGCCATCGGCATCACCATGCCGCGGGCGGCGGTGGAGATCTGTCGCCAGCGGCTAACCCCGGCCTGCTTCAACCGGGCCGTCGTCCTTGCCGAGGTGTTTGCGCCCCAGGAAGCCGTCGCCGCGGGTTTCCTGGACCGGGTGCTACCGGCCGCGGAGCTAGCCCCGGCCGCCGCCGGAGCGGCTGCCGAGCTGGCCAGCCTCGACCTGGACGCGCACGCGGCCACCAAGCAGCGCGCACGGCAGCTAGCTGGGTACGCACTACGGGAAGCCATCGACGCCGACGACGCAGAATACCGGGCACGGCTCGCCCCGGAGCCCGCAGGCTGACCGAGCCGGGTTCTGCTGCCCGTCAGGCCGTGATCGCATGTTAAGCCGATTCCCGGCCGCGGACCAGAGTCAGGTGAGAAAAGCTGGTAGCCCACGGAGGATTCGACGGTGCCCAGAGCCAAGCAGCGGACTGGTCAGCTGCGCGAGCACATCGTGCAGGTGGCGGTGGCGATGCTGTCCGCTGATGGGGTCGAGGGGTTCACTACCCGGAAGGTCGCCGAACAGGCCCGGACGTCGCCGCCAGCCGTCTACGAGCTGTTCGGCGACAAGGCCGGGCTGGTCCGGGAGGTTTTCTTCGAGGGCTTCCGGCTCCTCGGGGACTGCTTCGGGAGGCTGCGGGAATCCGATGACCCGCGCGCTGACCTGCTCCGCGCGGTCCAGGTGTTCCGGGCCTTCGCCAGGGGCAATCCGGTACTGACACAGGTCATGTTCTCCCGGCCGTTCGCGGACTTCGATCCTGGCCCGGCCGAGGTGGAGGCCGGGGCGGCCACGAGAGAGTTCATCGTGCACCGGGTCCGGCGCTGCATTCGCGCCAGGATCATCGATGGCGACCCGGCCGACATCGCCCACGGGCTCCTCGCGCTGGCGCAGGGGCTGGCCATGCAGGAGGCCGCCGGATGGCTCGGCTCCTCCAGGGCGTCGGTGAACCGCCGGTGGAATCTGGCCGTCCACGCCCTTCTCGCCGGCCTCGCCCCGGCACGCTCAGCCATCCCTCCAGCTCGGCAGGACACACCGTGACCTTGCGGCAGCGGCCGGGGATGGCCCTCGAACGACTGGCGGCATGCCGAGGTCATCTACCCTGAAGGCAGCAATCACCCCGACCTCAACGCCGCGGGGATCACTGCTGGCATACAGAACTGGCCAATCTGCAAGCTATGGCCCGTATGGTCGGCCACTTCGTCAGCCGCGCCAAGCCGGCGTTCGGCCCGGCGGTAGAAGTTGCTGTGCCGCAGCGCAGTCCCGGCCGGGCTGGTGAACACGAGCCCGGCATCGCCGTCAAGCGGCGCCGCTGCGCGGCGCCGGGTCCGGCGCTCCCCGCGCCGGGCTCTGGCCTTTAGGAGGCCCCGCCCTGCAGCCGAGTCCGCGCCGTCCCTGCGAAGGCGGATGCTGCTCGGGGCATCCGGCGCGGACTCGGCTGCGGCAATAGGCCGTCATCCCGGCTTCGATTGTCCTGCTCGCAGTGGCCGCGTCAAGACCGCCTGGCGGCGCCCTTCGGGTCGGCTTCGCCGAGACTTGACCCGTCCACCGTTCGCCAGGGATTCGCGCCTGCGGGATGAAAGACGGGTGAGGCTCAACTCAGTGTGTTTCTGCGCGCTTCTTGAGGGCCTCGTTAAGCGCCTTGAAACTTGCCTCAGCGTTGGCGAAGGTCTTGCCCGAGAAATGCGTGAGCAGGCCGCGGAAGGTCTCGCTCTGCACGACCCTGGTTCCGCCGCTGACGGGAGCGAGGGTGAAGCTGTGCTCGCCGCCCATGATGCCGGGCAGGCTGGAGGTCCACCGCAGCTCGGCCCCGGACTTGGCGGCGATGATCTTCGGCTTGACAATCATCAGGCGACCGTTGGCCGGGTGCTTGCTCCGCAGCGTGATCCGCTGCCCGACGGCGACGTCGCCAGCCGCCTCTACGAACAGCGGGTTCCAGTCTCGGTAACTGCCCAGGTCGGTCAGGATGTCCCATACCTTATCGGGCGGGGCGTCAACGTCGATCGTGGCCGTCATGGTCTTCATCGGACCCTCTGCTCCCGCACTCGGCGCGCACGGTTTCTGACGGCACCTCCGCACCTAGCTGATCACTCATCCTGGCCCCATTTCGCGAGAAAATACAGCACCGTCGTCGTCCCAACTATCGGCGGCGTACGCCGAGTTGAGAGTAATGGTGACAGCAACACCAGCGACCAAGGAAGCGGCCGATGGGAGCCAAAGTGGGAGCCACCCGAGCGAACGACTTCCCGCGCCGGGCGGACGAGCACGGACAAGCCGCTGACCAACATCCCAGGTCGCGAATTGATCTGGACGCCGCTGAACGCGAGGCAGGTAACTACGGATCAGCAGGCTGGAGATTCGAGCCTTCCGAGCACGATGCGATCAGAACGGAGGTCATCTTCTCGCGCGAGCAGGCAGAACCCTGCCCGTGGAACCCCTAGGGTTGCCCGAGCGAGATTCTGACGCTGTGCCACTTGCCCCGGATCGGAAGGAATGCAGACCGTGAGTCTTTACCAGATGTTCGACGCGGCTTACCCGCCGTCGTCCCCCTACCCCGGGTGCCAGGCGGTCGCCGGGTACATCGGCGGTAACACCCCGCATGTGTGGACGGCCGCCGAGTGGCAGCGGTTCGGCCACCTGAGACAGTTCCCCATCTGGACCGGCTATGCCGAAGCCGACCCCGCGCACCATGGTCAGCAAGCAGTTGCGGCGATGCACGCGCTCGGCTGGGCGGCCGGGCGGCCGGACCGGCGGGCAGTGATTGTCGATGAGGAAACCGAGGTCAACGCGGCGTGGATCGACGCATTCGCCGCTGTGGTGTGGGCCGCCGGCTACCAGACGTTCATCTACGGGTCACTCGCCACGGTCCTAGACAACCCGCCGAAGGAGGGCTACCTGATCGCGGACTGGAATGACGTCCCGACGGTGCCGCCGTACGCGCACGTGATCGGCCATCAGTACAAGCCGGATGTGCCGTGGGACGGAACGCAGGTGGACCTGTCAGTGATCTCTGAAGAGATGCTCGTCCACGGCGGGCAGGGGCCGCGAAAGTAGCAGCTCGCAGGCCTGGCCAAGACAGGCAACGGTGACAGAAACGGTGACAGAAACACCAGACCCACCGGCTACCAGCAGCGATCGACGACAGCGCGCAACGCCCGCGCGACCGGCGCCAACTTGGCGTATGTCACGCCTGAAAACGGACGGTCACGCGACCTCGGTCAGCGCTGCCTTACAACCATGGTCAACGGGAGCCAGCCACGGGAGCCAACGCTCTCAAACTCCGCCGGACTCACCGCGACCGACGCAGATGTCAGCGCTGGTAGAAGGCTCTCCGTCAGACTCAATCCGACGTTCCCAGACCCCTTGACCGTGCCTGGGGGTCAAGGGGTCGCCGGTTCAAATCCGGCCACCCCGACCAGGTCACAGGTCACTTGTGATCTTCGCAGGCAGCCTATTGGCGCCCCGGGACAGCACCGAAGTACAGCAGTAGGCGACAACATCCTCCAGCGACAGGCCGACCGAGGCGGCCAGCGCGGCGACGGTGAAGAACGCGGGAGTGGCGATCCGGCCGGTCTCGATCTTGCGCAGCGTCTCGACCGGGACCCCCGAGGCTGCGGCGACCTCGGTCATGCTCCGCGGTCCCCGCGCCTCGCGCAGCAGCATGCCGAGACGCTCCCCGCGGGCGCGCTCCTCCGGGCTCAACGGCGGCCTGACCATGCCGTGATAATAATGCCGGTATAGTTATACCGGAACTCGGGGAGGGTTCCGGTGGTCGAGTACAAGACACCCGGCGAGATCGACGCCATGCACGCCGCCGGGCAGGTCGTCGCCCGCGTCCTTGCCGCCGTGCACGAGCGGGCTGCGCCCGGGGTTCGGCCGGCCGAACTGGACGCGACCGCCAGGGACGTACTGGCCGCGGCCCGGGCTACCGCACCGTTCCTCGGCTACCAGCCCGCATTCGCCGATACGCCGTTCCCCGCCGTGATCTGCGCGCCGGTCAACGACGCGGCCCTGCACGACCTTCCCGGCCGCCGCCGCCTGCGAGACGGCGACCTGCTCAGCATCGACTGCGGCGCAACCCTGGACGGCTGGACCGCCGACGCCGCGATCTCCTTCCAGGCCGGCCACCCCCGCCCGGAAGGCACCCGCCTCATCGAGGCCGCCACCCAGGCGCTCCGGGCCGGGATCGCCGCCGCCGTCCCCGGCGGGCGGCCGGGCGACATCGCCGCCGCGATCGGCGCCGTCGGCCACGCCGCCCGGCACGGCATCCCGACCGACTTCGGCGGCCACGGCATCGGCCACACGATGCACGAGGACCCGCACATCCCCAACGCGGGCCTGCCCGGCCGTGGCCCGCGCCTGGTCCCCGGCCTGGCCGTCGCCATCGAGCCCTGGTTCCCCGCCGGCGGCATCGACAAGCGTGACGTCGACCCCAACAGCCGGACCGTCCGCAGCACCGACGGCAGCCGGGCCGCCCACGCCGAGCACACCATCGCCATCACCGACGCCGGGCCGGTCGTCCTCACCGCGCCCGCCTAACCAAGACCGGCTCACTTCCCGGTGCACCAACTCAGTGACGATCACCACGCACAAGCCCGGACTTCCACCGACGTTCACGGACACTCCCAACAGGCCAGCCGGAAGATAAGCGCTGATTAGCGACCCATGAACTTGGCTTCAGGACGAAGAGGCCACGTGCAGGACGAAAGTGCAGCAGCCGCACCGACGCCTGCCACATCTCATCGACCCTCAACAGCCCTGGGACCTGCCTCAGCAACTTCCACCAACCACAGTGCCGGTAGTTCGCATCGAGGGGGTCAGGGGCACAAGATTTCGGAATCAATACGAGTGACCACGCGTCCATCTTCGCGCCAGGCCGCCCTCAGCTTCTCAGGCCGGTCCCTCGCGGGTTGCAATTCTTATTGCGTAAGCGTGCGGGCAGGCCCGTACAACTGCGCAGGCTTCAACGGCCAGATCACATGGTATGCGGCCCAGCCGCCTCACCATTTCAACAGCTATGTCATCATCGTATACGGCATGATGTGGGACGACTGCGGCCCGTACGAAGCCCCGACCACCACATACGTTTACCTCAGTTACAACTGTGCGAGCTGCTATCCACGCCAGAACTACTCGATCGATTCCCTGTACGCCCCTAGCAGCCACTACAACTACAGCACAGGAGTCAACAGCACAACCGGCACGCCCAGCGGATGGGGTCCATCGGATGTCAAGCTAACCGCATGCATTGAAGCCCCTAGAGGCTGGTCGTGCGGAGCATCCCAGTCCTTTTAACCAGATGTGATTCATGGACGTTCGTTGAGCGGTCTCGGGCCCCAGCTTGACCGCGGGTGGCCGAGACCGCTCATGCGCGCCAGGGCGCCTCTGAGCGGCAATTCCGTCATAAGTGAATATCGGCGCTAGACCCGACCCTAGAACAGTTTTGATCAATGATCGTCTGCCTGAGATCGCCGGACCTTACAGCGGGCCACTGCAGGTCGTTACCGTCGTGACCGACTAGCTGGACTCAGGCTACGCGGTACATGCACCTATCAGGAAGGCGGGAGAGGAGCAGAAAGCCTGGTTCTCGGGGATCAGGCATCGCTACCGTAGCTGCATGACCGCACAGGCGAAAGTCCTCTTCGGCCTCGGGTTGGAGTACGGCGTCCATCAAGTGAATGAGATGCTCGGGCACGCCCGTCTAGCCGAAGACGCGGGTCTCGACATCGTCAGCATCTCCGACCATCCCTACTTCGCCGACCGCATCGACGCCTATGCCGAGCTGGGATTCGTTCTGGGCGCAACCAGTAACATCACCGGTGCGGTGATCATGACAAACCTGCTCAGCCGTCCCGCTCCCATTCTCGCCCGGACGGTCACGGGACTGTCTACGATCTCTGGCGGTCGTGTCGTTCTTGGAATGGGCGCGGGCGGGCTGGAGGAGGAAATCGTCGCCCTCGGTGTCCCCCGCCTGTCGCCCGCAGCCCGAGTACGAGCGCTGGAAGAGGCGATCATGATCGTGAGAGCGCTCTCCGGCGGCGGCGATCCGGTCACCTTCGACGGCGAGTTCTACCACGTCACCGAGCTGACACCCGCGGCCGCACCAACGCCACCGATCTGGATCGGATCGCTCGGCCCGAAGGCGCTGGCAGTAACCGGTCGGCACGCGGACGGATGGATACCGGGGCACCTCGCCGACTGGCGCAGCACGCGGGTTGCCGAGTCACGACCCATCGTCGATGAAGCGGCTGCTTCGGCGGGGAGAAACCCTGCTGATGTCGCCACCATCTACAACGTGTCAGGGCGCCTGACCCGGGTCCCGCTACCAGAGACCCGCGACGACGAGGGCCGCTGGATCGGGGGCGGAGTGGCCCAGTGGATAGAGGAACTGACTTTCGCCGTGCTTGAGCACGGCGCCGCCGCTTTCATCTACTTGCTCGCCCCTGGCGAGAGCATCAGCGACACGACACTGAACCTCTGGGCACACGAAGTCGTGCCCGCCGTCCGCGAAGCGATCGCCCAGGCCTGACCCAGGGGTCCGGCAATGTCACGAAGTTAGGCCGTGACCTGCGGTGTCATAACTGCCGCGATGTGCCCGGCGTGTCTGAGAGTGGCGGACGGGGCCTGGGCGGAACGATGGAAGCTCTCACACTCACCGTCGTCTGCCACGAGGGACGCCCGCCCGCTCATGCCATCCTCCTCCCTGACGGCTGCTGCCCGCAGCCAGTACCTTCTTGATCTCCTTGCCCAGCTCCCGGACCCGCGGAAGA
Organism: uncultured Actinomycetes bacterium; assembly: GCA_963762615.1. Lineage (GTDB taxonomy): Bacteria > Actinomycetota > Actinomycetes > Streptosporangiales > Streptosporangiaceae > PALSA-505. Next base: position 476,833 of record CAVXLG010000013.1, read on the forward strand.
GACGCGCGCGGCACTCGCTGGCCGGGCTGCTTGCCCGGGGCGCCCGGCTCAGCCGCGGTCGTGGAGGGTCACCTGGTAGCCGTCGGGGTCGGCGAACGTGAAAGTGCGGCCGAACGGCCCGTCGACGGGCGCTGAGACGATCGTCGTGCCGGCGGCGGCGAGGGCGTCGTGGATGTGCTGCGCGTCGGGGGCGTGCAGCCACAGCGCCATTCCCTGGCCCGGCTGCGCGATCGCGTCCAGGTCGGTGCCCGCGACGACGTCGCGGACGGCGAACGCGACCGGCTTGGTGCCGAACACGACGGCGTGCGGCGGTCCCGCGCCGGAGCGCTTCAGCCCCAGGTACCGCTCGTAGAAAGCGGCGGAACGCTCCAGGTCGCGTACCTGCAGGGAAATGAAGTCGGGTCCGGTGACGGCCACGATCCTTGCCTCCTCCTAGTATGTCAGTCTTCTGACACACCCAAGGTATGTCAGAATACTGACATGAGTCAAGGCGGGCCCGGAATCGAGCTGGACACCTCGCTCGGGTACCTGCTGAAGGCGGCCGCCAGCGCCCTGCACTCCGCCCTGGAGGCCGTGCTGAGGCCGCTCGGCATGACGATCACCCACTACGCCTGCCTGGAGCTGCTCGCCCAGCGGCCGGGCCTGTCGAACTCCGAGCTTGCCCGCGGCGCCTTCGTCACCCGGCAGTCGATGAACGTGCTCCTGCAGGCCCTCGAACACCAGGGACTCGTCGTCCGCCCGGCACGGGCACCCGCCGGCCGGGCCCTGCCGACCGAGCTGACCGCCCGCGGGCGCCGCCAGCTCACGATGGCCAGCGCCGCGGTCCGCCGCGTCGAGCAAGACATGCTCGCCCACCTGGATGCCAGCGAACAAGATCAGATGCGGCGCCTGCTCACCGCGTGCATCACCGCACTGACCGAACCGCCCGCATCGGCGACGTGACTCCTCCGGACCGACCGCCGGATCAGGGCACCTGGCGCAGGCAGCAACGGGCCTGGTAGCACGCGGGTGCTAGGCGCCAGGCTTGCATCTTCGCCGCTTTCACCTGATTGCCCATGAGGCTAACGTATGGCCGCAAGCCCGCGCCGCCCGGATCGCCGCGCAGATCGCCGGGCTCACCCAGGCCGGGTTCATCCTGCCCGGGCACCCTCACCGAGCGGATGACCCGCTGCGGCTACCCCGGCTGCCGCTGCCACGCCGACCCGCCCCAGCTGCACGGCCCCTACCATCAGTGGACCCGCAAGATAAACGGCAAGACCGTGACCCGGATCCTGTCCGACGACCAGCTCGCCGACTACCAGCCCTGGTTCGACAACCAGCGCCGCCTCCGCGACCTCATGACCGAACTGGAAACCCTCAGCCAGGAAATCGCTGACAACGACCCCCGCTGGCAGCGCTAACCAAGACCATGCAGGCGCCGCCCGCTTAACCTGCGGCCAGGTCTCCGGCCAGCACGCAAAACCGCAGCTCAGCGCGAAACGTGAATACCTGGCCAGGAAACCAGGCAGGTCAAGGGCCCAGGTACAAGTCCCAAAGCCCCGTTTCAGACGACGATCGGCGAACGAGTCTCTCACCGATAATCGAAGATCACCGCAAACCATGCCGTCAGGGAGGGCGACGTGAACGAGAGCGGGGAACTCGCCGGCCGCCATGCACTGGTCACCGGCGCCGGACGCGGGATCGGTGCTGAGATCGCGCGCACGCTGGCAGCTGGGGGGGCGCGCGTGACGTTGGTCGCGCGAACCGCGACTGACGTGCGGGCCGTCGCTGCCATGATCGAGCGCGCCGCTGGTAACGCCGTCGCCATCGCCGCGGACCTCAACGACGTCTCAGCGCTCGGACCGCTGATCGGCGATGCCGTGGCGCGTTCGGGCGGGCTCGATTTTCTCGTTCACAACGCCGGCGGGGCCGCGCCAGCACCATTTGAGGCGACAACCGCCGAGGCGCTTAACGCCGCCTTCCACTTCAATATCTCCGCGCCATTTGAGCTCACCAAGGCCGCGGTCGGTCATCTGCGCAAGCGGCCGGGAGCGGCGATCGTGACGGTCACGTCGATGATGGGCCACATCGCAGGGCGGGGCCTGATCACCTACGGCACGGTCAAAGCAGCGGCCGATCACCTGATGCGCCAGCTCGCTGCGGAGCTCGCGCCACGGATCCGCGTCAACGCCGTCGCGCCAGGGATCATCGCTACCGAGGGGCTGACCGCCGCCGTCCCGCCGGACGTGCGTGATCGGATCGCGGCCGCCACCCCGCTGCGGCGCCTCGGCAGCGAGCAGGACGTCGCCGCGGCTGTCCGGTGGCTGCTGTCACCGGATGCGAGTTTCATCACCGGCAAGGTCATCGAGGTCGATGGCGGAGCTAACCGGCCACTTGTCCCCCAGTAAGCCTCCCGGCAGCAGCCCAGCGGCGTGCCCGCTACGTGCCCGATGGGACAGTAAAGGAGGCGAATAGAGGTCACTCACGGCTAGTCCTCAATCCCGCCCGACCTCGGTAACCGCAGCTGACCCCGCTATCTTCAGCGACATTCTAAACAGCGGATCGCGGGTTCGAATCCTGCCAGGCGCGCGCTCGCGGTGCTGAACGCGTCCTCCCGCGCGGCCGCCCGGCGACGCTGCAGATCTGGGCGGGTCAGTATGCCGAGGTCGCCGCCCTGACCACCATCTCGCTACTGGCCGCGGTCGGCCTGAAGCTCGTCCCGGAGAGGTAGCTGTGGCTCCTGGGCCTGATCCCGCTGGGGCTGGGCCTGCGCAAGCTGGTCATCGCTATCCGCGCCCGCCGGGCCGGGCAGCGGGCCTCCGCCGCCGTGGCGACCGGGCTCGCCGGAGTGATCGGCATAACCATCACCAACGACGGCGACAACATCGTCGCCTACACGCCGGTGTTCTGCACCATCAGCGGCAGCGGCATTACCGTGACGCTCGCGGAGTTCGTCATCGGCGTCGCGCCGTGGTGCCTGGCCGGATTCTGGCTCGTCTCGCACCACCAGATCACCCAGGTGATCGAGCGCTGGGGCCAGTGGATCGTCCCGGTCGTGTTCATCCGGATCGGCCTCTACATCTTCCAATAGAGGCATCCTCGGATTCTGAACGAGCACACGCCACGTGCGGGGGTATACGCCGCCGACCGTGAAGCTTGGGCCCCGGTGTGAGCAGCCCGGTGGCCTTCACCTGGGCAGTGCCTTCGAACTGGCACGGACAGGTCTCAGGGTAAGTCGTATCCCGCCAGGTCAAATGCGCTCTTTCATGCGAACGATTACGCCCGGGCCAAGCCCACGCGAAAGGCCCGGGTTAGAGGATGTTGATCGCGCGGGAGATCACGAGCGCTGCCAAGGCGAGCGACGCTGCCGCTTCGACCATCATGAGGGCCTTCGCCCATGGCCTGATCGCTGACGTCTCGGCAGGACTGAAGGCGGTAGAGGTCCAGAACGACAAGGACAGATAATCGAGGAACCGCGGCACCCAGCCGCTGGTCACGTACTCCGTGTGCTGCATCTCCGGGAAGACAAACGCCGGGTTGCGGCCCGGGTGGTGTGCCCGGGCGGCGGCGCCGCCGCGATCGAGGTCCCAGTACCACAACGCGAACGCGATCACGTTCGTGGCCCAGATCACGCCGCCGGCGCCCAGCTCCCCGGCGGGGTTAGCCGCGTAGAGCTTGTTGTTGGTCAAGATGTCCACAACAAGCCGCCCGGCGGCCAGTAGGTTCGCCACCGTGATGACCGCGATGACGATGCCCATGAGGACCCGCAGCCAGGTTTTCTGCCGGTCGATACGGCCCGGGTCCCCGGCGATCAGCACTGCCAGCAGCGCGAGCAGCACGACCGGGATCACCCATACCGGCTGCACCCGGTACCGCGCAGGCAGGACCACATGCAGGCCGACGACCGCGATGATCGCCAACGCGACCGGCCACCAGTGCTCACCCCGTTCGGCAGCCGGTGCCAGCTCGATCACGGTCCCGGGGGGCGGCTCGTGCTCGGTAGTCATAGTCCATGATGAGCCCGGCATAACCGGAGTCAACCCTGCGGCCCAGCCGTGCCGTACCCGCCGACCGCCAAAAAGGCACTGGTCACGGCCTGGATGCGCAGCTCCCGCCGAAGCCGGGTGATCACGCCGGACGCACTGTAGCCGCAAACCCCGTTCCACATGCGAAGGCCCAGGCCAGGGCAGGAATCCTGGTGCTGGGCCTTGATCGTATCGGACCTTGGCCGGTCACGATGCCGCCGGCCATCCTTTCCCGGCGGTGGTGAACCCCCAGACGCCAACCGCGAAAACGGCCGCGGCGGCGGGTAGCAGGATCCAGCCCCAGGTGTGTCCCGCCGACATCAGCACCGCGCCGAGGAAGACCAGCCACGCCACGACCAGCAGCCGCACGATCAGGATGCTGACCCGGACGGGCGGGATGTATTCCCAGGAGCGGATGAGGGTGCGCTGGATGCGCGGGCGCGTTCGCAGGCTGGCGCGCGTCGGCCGTGTCTTCGTGGCCTGCTTTGCCTCGTAGGTAACTGTTGCTGACATTGCCTTGTCCTATCTGCTGCGAACTGGCCGGTTTCCCGGCCCTCAGCCATAGCTTCGCCCGCCCCGCCCGGTCCGCGTCAGGGGTTGGTCTACCCCTTTTGCCGAGCGGCCACGGGCGGGGTGGAATCACCCACACCGCCGCGCGGCACGGACGGCTGCCCGGCGCGATGCGTAACCTGACCGCCGCCCAGAACAGGCGTCAGCACGGACGTGGCCTGCGTTAGACGGTCCGCGCGCGCTGAGGATTGCATGACCGGCGACAGCCACAGAATCGCGGCCGACGTCACGCCCAGTGGCAGACAACAGTGGACAGCCCGCCCATGCGTACGGAGCAGAAGGCGCGAGCGAGGCCAGCAGCTGGGCCTGTCAGCCGAAGAGCGGTAGCTTACCGGCAAGCGGGCCGAGGGCTGATCGGTCCGCCGGGGGGAGGGGCAAACGGCCTGTGCCCTTGAGCGCGCAGGTGGCATCGTCCCAGTCTCCGGGCAGCGGGGAGCCCGCCAGCTCGTCCAGCACCTGCCGGGCCAGCGCGAGCGAGGCGGGATCAGGACCGGGCGCGGTAGGCAGCGCAACCGTCATGTCCAGGTAGTGGATTGCCGCCTCCACGGCCAGGGTCGCGATGAAGTCAGCGGTCCGCAGCGTGTGCCCCTGGGTGGCCAGAGCCTCATGCGGACAGGCCCGGGCGGCCCGCACGGCCGCTTGGGCGGTCTCGCGCCATTCGCGGGCCAGCATCTGCTGCGTGTAGGCCGAGGCGGCGATCCTGACGTGCCGGGCGTGCCTGGCGGGCCCGTTGCTGCCCAGGGCGGCCGGGTGGCCGCTGGCCGGGGCGAACGGCCGCCAGTACGAGGCATAGTCGGCATCAGGCAAGTCTGCTGACGGGCTGGCGAACGTGCACAGGGCGCGGCGCGCGTCCAGCAGCTCGTGATAGACCACATCGAGCACCACCCAGCCAGCACACCGGCTCGGCAGCAGCGCGGCGGCCTCGGTCAGCTCATCCGCGACCTGACTCACCTTGCCGTAGACACCGGCCAGGGCGTCCTCTACCGCCGTGCGCTCCAGTCCGCTCATGCTGCGATTTTCGCAAAGCCTGGCAAGCCGCACCGCGCCTGCGCTGGGATCGGACCACTCTCGTGGTGAGGGCGCCGGGTCGATGCTTGCCGCCTTGCGCCATCGGCGCAGGGCACGGCAATCGCTATCCCGAGGATGCGCGGCGCCGCGGATCTGAGTCCCGGCTGAACCCGCCCTGGCCTTCACGCGCGAAAGCGCGCTGCCCTCGCGCTGGCGCCTTCGGCAATGCTCAGGGCAGGCCGGGATCAGGGTGACCGGTCAGGAAGCGGTCGGCGGCGTCGTCGTCGATGAGGGAGTTCTCGGCGAGCCACTGAACGGCACGGCGCGCGGCCCGGGCGTCGCGGAACGCGTACCACGCCGGGAGCAGATCGGGATGCTCCTCATGCAGCTCGTCCTTGAACCGGCGGAAGGCGCCCTTGCCCTGGATGGCCCGCAGCAGCCTCCGGCCGGCGCGTTCATCGGCAATTGCTTCGGCGAAGTCGGCCATGTCCTGGTACCAGACCCAGGATGGCAGCGGGTCGATGCAGAGCAGGTCCAGCTCGTCGAGGTCGACCGGCGTCTGCCCGTCGATGCCGGTGTCAGCGCTCCAGAACGCGACCTCGCCGGTCTGCGGATTGATCAGCCACCGGTGCTCATAGTCGGTCTGGTCGGCCAGCGCGTTGGCGATCTCCTCCAGGTCAAGGATGCTGAGGTCAAGCACCAGGCCACAATAATCCCCTCCCCGCCCAGTGCCAGGGCCGAAGCAGCAGAACGCGCGACCGGCGGGCATGTGAGCGCGTGTTCGTGTCTGACGACTGGCGTCACGTAGCGCGATGTGATAGGCCAGATTTGATCTTGCGTGGAGCCAGCGGGCAGGGGCGGCTGTCAACTTTCCGGGCCGGGTGCGCGTCATTTTTACGTGCGCCAGGTGCCCGGCCTGCGGGCATCGAGCTGCAGCCAGTTCCATTTATCTACTGGCGCATCATCATCGGCCAAGAACACAGTGGGAACCAGTGCCAGGGGCCCGCGGCTGAGATCAGCGGAAGAAGGGCTGGTCGATGAACCAGCGCGCGATGGTTGCAACGGCCGCCACGGCCGTTCTGTGCTCGGCATTACTTAACGCCCCCGGCGTGGCGGCTGCCGGAGCGCGCGCCGCCGCCGCCGGAACTGCCCGCGCCGGCACCTCGGGCGGCACGTGGGGGACGGCGGAGGAGGTGCCCGGCATCGCGCCCCTCAACAGGGGCGATGTCGCCTTTGTCAACTCGGTATCATGCGCCTCGGCGGGCGACTGCGGCGCCGGCGGCTACTACCTCGATCGTTCCGGCAACCAGCAGGTGTTCGTCGTTGGCGAGACGAAGGGCACCTGGGGGACGGCGGAGGAGGTGCCCGGGATCGCGGCGCTGAACCAGGGCGGGTACGCCTATCTCTTCTCCGTCTCGTGCCCGTCGGCAGGCGACTGCGGCGCCGGCGGCTACGACTCCCCCAAGGCCAACGACTATCAGGCGTTTGTCGTGGGCGAGAGGAACGGCACGTGGGGCACCGCGGCGACGGTGCCCCACCTTGCGGCCCTGAACACGGGCACAGACGCGGCGATCACCGGCATGTCGTGCGCCTCGGCGGACAACTGCACCGCCAGCGGGTTCTACACGGGCAGCGCCCGCCATCAGGAGGCGTTCGTGGCGGTGGAGACGAGGGGCACCTGGCGGCGAGCCCAGGAGGTGCCCGGGACCGCGGCACTCAACGTCGGCGGGTTCGCCGAGGTCTATTCGGTATCGTGCCCGTCGGCGGGCAACTGCGGCGTCGGCGGGTACTACACCGACGGGTCCGGCCGCGCCCAGGCTTTCGTGGTCAGCGAGGTGGATGGCCGCTGGGGGACGGCGGAGGAGGTGCCCGGGACCGCGGCCCTGAACACGGGCGGGCTCGCCCAGGTCAATTCGGTGTCGTGCGCCTCGCCAGGCAACTGCGCCGCCGGCGGCGATTACTTGAGCCACCTCGGCACACATGACAAGTCCCAGGCGTTCGTCGTCGGCGAGGCGAAGGGCCGCTGGGGGACGGCGGAGGAGGTGCCCGGGACTGCGATCCTGAATAAGGGCGGGCAAGCCGTCAACTCGGTGTCGTGCCCGTCAGCAGGCGACTGCGCCGCCGGCGGCGACTACATCGACGGCTCCGGCCATACTCAGGTGTTCGTCGCCAGCGAGGTGAACGCCACCTGGCGGAAGGTCGAAGAGGTCCCCGGCACGGGCACCCTCAACAAGAGCGGGGTAGCCTCCCTGGCGCAGGTGTCGTGCCCGTCGGCAGGCAACTGCGGCGCGGCCGGGTCCTATTCGCCCGTTCCTCCCACCTTCCAGGCGTTCGTCGTCAGCGAGGTGAACGGCACCTGGCGGAAGGCAGAAGAAGTCCCCGGCACGGGCACCCTCAACAGCGCCGGGACCGGCGGGACCATCTCGGTGTCGTGCCCGTCGGCGGGCAACTGCGGCGCAGGCGGCTTCTACACCCGGCGTGCGCCACATCATGCCTACGTTCAGTCGGCGTTCGTCGTCAGCGAGACGAAGGGCGGCTGAACAGCGAGGAGAGCCGGGCTCGCCAGCTCGCGTGCAAGAACCTGTGCACCTGCCACGCCCAGGCCGACGACCGGGGGTGGACGAGGTTGCTCGAGCTAGTCGAGGATCCCAGTCCCCTGGTCCGCCACCATATGATCCACACCCTCACGGATCTGTATCCCTCGACCGGGATGAGTTCGTCCTCCCAGCCAATGCGTATTCGGCAAGGAGGGTGCGATGCCGTCGAGACTGGAGGCTCCGGTGGCTAGTCCAGGACGGTTGCCCGGCGGAGAGCGCCCTCCTCGGAGCCGGGCGTGGCTTCCTGCTGTCGTTGATCTTCGTTTGGGGCCGCCGACTGCCCCTGGGCGCACCCGGGTCTCGACCGCTGACTGGCGGCACGACTCGCGGACGCCTGTTGGCCGGCCACTGATTGCAGGGACGTGGATGTGTGATACTGGCCGGATGGCTAAGCCCGTCGATTGGCATCGACTGCTTATCGACGGTTACGAGCCGCTAAAGAGGGGGCAGCGGGTCTTCCGTCGCCTACCGAGTGATCCCCGCTGCAAGCTGTGCCTGAACCCCTTCGGAGGTGTCGGCGGCAAGATCTTCGGTGTGATCGGCCGCAAGCCATCCCGCAAGAACCCGAATCTCTGCCAGTACTGCTTCGACCACCTGCCCCCCGGGGGAATCGAAATCGACGTCGGGGTGCTGTTCGCCGATGTCCGCAACTCTACGGCCATGGGCGAGGCATCCACTGCTTCGGATTTTGCCAGGCAACTCAATCGGTTCTACGCCGTAGCCGCCGAGGTCCTTATCCGACATGACGGGCTTATCGACAAACTGATCGGGGACGAGGTGATGGGGCTGTTCCTGGCCGGTCTGGCCGGCCCTGATTACCGCCGGAAGACAGCCCGCGCAGCCATCGACCTCGCCGCCGCCACGATCCAGCTGACGGTCGGTGTCGCAGCCAACGCCGGTGTGGCGTTTGTCGGCAATGTCGGTTCGGGAACGGTGCTGGACTTCACCGCCCTGGGCGACGCCGTCAACGTCGGAGCCCGTCTCCAGTCCTACGCCTCACCAGGGCAAGTCGTCTTGTCATCGGACCTTTACGACCTCATAGCACCGGCACATCCGGGTGCCCGGACAGACGTTCTGCAGGTTAAGGGTCGGGCCGAGCCCGTACAGGTGGCGGTCCTAGACGTCGCGGCCCGGCGCCCGGCATAATCACGCCGAGCCGAGCCGAGCCGAGCCGAGCCGCGGTGCGCTCGCGACACCCGACGCTGCCCGTGACAGGTAAGTCCCATAACAATCTGTACGGCGCTGACGGCAAGTGCCGTGTCCGGCGCATGGTCAGCGGCCGCACCAAGACTGAGGCCAGGGACAAGCTCAAGACCCTGCATCGCCAGCTGGATGCCGGTTGCGGGTATCAATCCTCCCCGCGTGCCCGCCCCATGGCTGCCTTGATCCCTTCCGTGTCGAAGGAAACGGCGAAGAGCCCGATGTGTTCCTCGTACACGCCGGGTTCGACCTGTCCCTTCACCGCATCTTCGAATATGTGAAGCACTGAGAGCCCCAACTGGACTCCGGCCAACGGACCCACGTAGGCAGGATCTCCCTCCCGCACCGTCTCGGCGGCGACCTCTACCGCTTCCGCGTCGGCCGCACCGAGGATCACAACAAGATCCTCAGTTCCGAGCTCTTCCGCGAGCCGCTTGATCAAGCCCTGATTCTCTGGGTCCATCGCGCCAGAAGCCGTTCAAACGAAGCACTCTGTCCGCACCTCGATCACTACGGCCCCTGCCGCCTCTGCCACGGCGGCGATCGCCTCCCCCGGGACGCTATCGCGCTCTCCGAGGGCCACCACTTTCTTGCCCTTGAGATCCATTCGGTAGTCACCTCCTCACCGCAGATGTTCAGGCACGGGAAGACCCTTCGCTGGTGCTCCGCCTAGGAGACGTTCAATGGCCGTCTCGATATGGTCGACAGTCGCATGAGCGCTCGTCACCCGCTCAACCTCGACGCCGTCGCGGAAGGTCACGTATGCGGGAAGGCCTGCGATCCGCAGATCGCGGCACAGCTTCCGGTTCTCGGGCGCATTGATCTTCAGCAATATGATCCGGCCGTCGTACTTTTTTTCCAGCGCCTCGACTGCGGGCATCAACGCGATGCAGGGAGCGCACTCGGGGCCCCAGACGTCAAGGAGTACGTTCCCCTTCTCGACGAGGCTGGGGAACGTTGCTTCAGTCGCGTCGATCGCCATCTAGACCTCCAGCGTTATCGATGCCCCATCCCACAACCGCGTCATGCGCCCGAGGAAGAGGCTGCCTTTCGCCAGCAACATTGTGCGCGTGATTCCACCCTGCTTGCTCCGACTGAGGGCGTGGGGCAGCCAAGGGATTGCAGATGCGATGTGCCCTTGCGTCGGTGAGAAGCCGAGAAGCCCGTGTTGGCGGACGAACCGCGGTATATCTGCCTGGGTCAGCTCACCGCGGAGCACGCCAAACCCCGCTAGCATCCGGTAATTGCGGTCGGGCACGTTACCTCCGCCAGCCGGCTCGGTGATCTCCGGGTTATGCAGCTCCAGCGCGTATACCTCAATGTCTTGGATCGAACGCCCCATCTTGGACAGGGGAACCCCGACAAGATCTTCGAGGAGCGCGCGCTGAGATGACCCCGCACTGACCCGGTGTCGACCTGTGGCGTCCATCCGCATCGTCATCAATCCGGGCTGATCAGCTGGTCCGACCAGAATGGCCATGCCCGCCAGGACGTCCTCGAGGATCGGCGTCTCGTGCTCGAGTGCGCCTTCGAACTTCATCCCGAGCTTGGCGAGAGACCCGCCGGCTACGACGGCGATCTTCTCGTGTACACCTGCATCCACCAGCGCGCCGGCCAGGATCAAGGCGTGGACCGGGCCGGCGCAGAAAGCCTTCACGTCGCAACCGCTCGCTTGCACGAGACCAGCGGCCTCGGCCACCGCCTTCCCCAGGTTTCCGCCGCCACGCTGGTACCGATCTCCGATCGCTTCCTCGCCCGATCCCATCACGTATGAGATCGAGTCGGGATCGACTCCCGTTTGCGCCAGGAGGCACCGCGTTGCGTGCACCGCGCCTGCCTTGCACGCAAGGTTCTCCAGCAGCACGCGGGCTGACAGTGCCTCATCGCTTTCGTGAGCAGCCGAGAACGCGCCGACCACCTCGCCGTTCTGATAGAGAGGCAGGTCACTTGGGCCAGGATCCTCCTTGAGGCGGACCAGACCGAACTGGTCGACCCCGGCCATCAGTTCGTAGAACGCGAACTGCGGAAGAATCTCGCCGAACGCTCCTACCGCCTCTGCGGCGATCGGGTCACGCCACCACGGTCGCGGGTGTTCGCGGAGGAGTTCAGGAGACAAGTTTCCGATGCACGCTTGATTGGGTGCGTACGCGACGGCTTCCTCGTACGAGCGGAGCGCACCCAGGATCTCCGGGATCCGCCTGGACTCTCGGCTCGGCTTGGAGCCGTAGCGAACCAGTTCCGGCACATGCTGCAGCGTAAGTGAGGCCCCGAGGATCGCAGCCCGGTGCTTCACTGGCTCACCTCCCAGGCGGTCGAGGGCTCGACGTCTGTCGAGAGCATCTCGAGAGCACGTTCCACGATGTGGCGCCTGAGTTCCGCCTCATCGCCGGCCGACAGGGCGGGGTCGCCGGTGGGAGCGGTGATGGCGTGGCCCCGGAGCACCCGATTCACCCCTATCATCTGCGCGATCGTCGGAAGCGCGGTGATAAACACCGTCGCGATCCCAGCTCTTTCGATCTCCTTTGCTAGCGCTGCCCCGCAACGCGTGCCGGTCCCTCAAGTCCCGGTCAGGATCACTGCCTGAACACCCGCAGCGATCAAGTCAGACGCGATCTCCTGCCCGAATTTCGCCGCTACTGCCATCGGGGTATCCACTCCCGAGGTGGCGTAGAAGAAGGCGTGGAGCCTGCCGATCCGACCCTCTCGCTCCAGCGTCCGCACGGCGTCCAGGGGAACGAGCCGGTTTGGGTCTTGGTTCGCAGCTCTCGTGTCGAACCCGGCGTGAACTGATTCGTATCGGTCTGGCGTGAGTGAGTCCACCCCCGTCAATGGATACTTCAGCCAGATGTTCGCGTGTCTGGCTGGCAGGTGGTCCGGGTTGCCCTGTGGAACACATCCTGCCTCTGTCACCAGCGCGAGGGTGCAACTGCCGGGATCGCCGAGTGCCTGAGGAGGCGATACATGATCGAAGGCGGCGGGCTCCACCTCCGTCCGGATATCTCCGCCGAGCTTCGCGAGAAGAGCCGCGATAGCCCGGCCGGCGCCCACTTCCGACACGCGAACGTTCTTTCGCAATCCCCGCGGAAGATATCCGCCTTCGGCCGGACTACCGACCGGTTCACCACTGCCAAGACGATGCGCCAAGCCGGCGATCGCCGGCAGTGTCGTTCGCATAGAAGCCACGCTCGGGCCGGTGGGAATGATGTAGGCAGCTCCTTCTGCCGCAAGGACCCCGGGATTATCAGGTGTCATGGCGCCGACAACCGGAATGCCGCGCCGGCCGGCCTCGCGCGCCAGCGAGCCGCTGGCGTACCCATACCGCCCGGATCCGAACGAGGGCCCGCACACAAGTACGTCCGGCTCAATCTCGCCAAGCCAACCCAGCAGCCGCGCCAACGCCTCCGCTTCGTGCTCGCCGAAGAAATCGTCGCCGCAGGCCAGTGTGACGTCTATATGGAGACCGGCCGCTTCCAATCCTCGGCCTGGGCCTACGGCTCCGCCGATCCGCCTCGGTGCCAGCCCGGCCGCTTCTTCACCGCCCAGGCCAGCGAAGAATTGATTGAGATAATGGACAACGATCATGCCGGCACCGCCGTCAGCGCCATGTCCCCGGTTTGCGTGCAGGCGCCGAGATAAGCCCAGACTGGGACCGGCTCGCCCGCCATCGCATTATCGGATGCCCCTATTACCTCGTCGGGTGCCCATGGCTCTATCAGCTCATCATGATTCCCGGTGCTGATGATTGAATCCGCTTCGGGCACGTGATCGGTTAGTCCGCCGTTTGCTTCGGCGACGATTGCCACCGCGCCGATACCCAGCGCCTCACAAGCCTGGACGGTGAGCATTGTATCGGTATGCGAGTTGCCAGAGGAGAATGTCGTGCAAATAACACCGTCAGCGCCAAGCTTTCGAGCCAGGCGGGCTGACAGCATCGCAGAACGCTGCTTCTCGAAAGGGGTATCGAGGTAGCCAAGGGCGAGGATCACCCCGGCAAATCGCAGGCTTTCCCCATGGCCGGCGACCAGAGAACGGATCAGGGCGCTCTCCTGGTAGCACGCGGTCACGTTCCTGACGGCTGCCCAATCGTAGGCGCCACTTGTAAGCGCGCCGTCCAGCACCTCGCAGTGATCGAGAACGGTCGGCACGATCCCGCCGACGGCTCCTCCGTAGAGGAAAGTGTCCAGCAGGGGGCCTTCGGACGCGACCTGGAGGATCACCGCAAGCGCAGGCAGGTCCGTATCCGCGCGTTCCGCCAGGCCGAACGAATCGAGGGCGGAAGGCGGCCGGCCGACGGTTACCCTCGCAACGTCGCGCGCCACCCGCAACGCGGCGATGCGGACCGAACGATCGACATCGACGACCGGGGCACCTGGTTGGGGCGTGCAGGTGACCACCAGCTCCGACCGGTCTCCCCACGCCGTCATCGACCTGCCCGGGCCCGCCATGTCGACGAAGGCATCGGGAAAAGCCTCGGGGGTAGCCAACCCCGAGGCCGCCCAGTCGCACACCGAGAGCACCCCGACGCCGGTGAGGCGATTCGTCCGGCCCCTGCCCGCGAGCGCGAGACGGCCGAGCACGCCCGGAAAGGTTACCTCCGGCTCCGAAGCCTTCACATCCGGGACGATCGCATCGAGCACGTGCGCGACGCGGACGGAGTCGCCCGGGCGCACTACGCGAACGGCTAGGTCCGCAAGCGCGGGCAGCCCCTCCTTCGCGGCCTCTGAAAGGTCGCGAAGGCACAGCGTCAACGAGGCATCCGACCAGGAAGCAGTGGGGCCCTCCACAACCTCGGCCACTTCGAAACTCGCCAGTTCAAGCGACTCGTATCCACCGTCCCGTCGCATAGTCAACAATCTTACAACACGGTCTTATCCTGCGGAGGTGCTAGTGACCCGCAGGTCGCCGCGGCGGGCGGTCGCCGCGGAGCTGATGAATCATGCCTGGTCGGGGAGGGGCGGCGCGTCATCGGGGTTGTACCAGTCGCCGCCGCCGATTTCTCCGCCGTCGACGATGAGCGTCTGCCCGGTGATCCAGCCGGCGTCATCTGAGGCGAGAAACAGCACGGCGGCAGCTTGATCACTCGGCGTGCCGGCGCGTCTCAATGGGATCCGGCGCAGGTACTCCCGCTGCGCCCTCGCTTCGCCGGCATCATCGGCCATCAGCGCACGCTCCTCGGGAGTCAAGGTCTGCCCTGGGGCAACGCAGTTAGCCCGGACGCCACGATGACCGAGTTCGTGTGCTACTGCCTTGGTGAGCGCGACGAGCGCCGCCTTCGAGGCGTTGTAGACAGATTCGGGTGATTCGTTCTTGAAGGCGTTAGCCGACGCGATGTTCACGATCGCCCCACCCCCCCGGTCCGCCATGTGCGCGGCCGCGACCTGCATGGTCGCCAACGGGGCCCGAGCGTTGATCGCGAACACGACATCGAATATCTCCTTCGTGACCCCGAGGAACGGGCCGTCTGGCATGACGCCGGCGCAGTTCACCAGGACATGCAGGTCCCCGTGGATCACGATCGCCGCACGCACCATCGCGGCCGCCGCTTCGAAGTCACTCAGGTCAACAGCGTGCACGGTGAGGCGCTCGGGCTCCGCCGCGGCCGCCCGCAACTTCCTGAGACCGTCCGCGCGGATGTCCGCGGCGAACACCCTCGCACCCTCAGCCAGGAACGCCTCAGCGATGCCTCGGCCGATCCCCTGGGCTGCACCCGTTACGATCACGTTCCTTTCGGTGAACCTGGCCATCACGGCACCTCCGGATAATGCAATGGGGTCCCGGCAACGCCGATGTCGGCGGTGGACAGATGCCGGGCACCGACATTGGCGACGACCACGCGGTCCAGCGACGCACCGATCCACGCAATGTTCGACGGAGCGTCCAGGCGGGAGGCGAGATGATCATCGACTACGGTCTGGACCGCTCCGGTTGGCATCACCCGGACCAGCCCGTCGGGTCGGTACAGCGTGACCCAATAACTTCCATCAGCGGCGAGTCCAACCCCGTCAGCATCGGTGTCGGGCAACTCGGCGAGGGTTTCCGGGGCTCCAGCAGAGCCGTCGGCCGCAACCGTCACCCGGACCAGGCGCTCCGCCTCCGCCTCCACGACTATGAGAGCGTCCCCGTCGGGTGTGACCAGGCATCCGTTCGGATAACCAGGCGTGGCCGCCGTCCACTCCTCGGTGCGGCCGCCCGGAGCGATCCGGACGATACCGGGCCGCCCATGCTCGCCGGAGCAGGTCACGTAGGCCATACCATCGGGGCCGAAAGCTATGACGTTCGGAGTGTCGAGATCGCTCCCGCCAACTCCGCGCGCGTAAACGGAGATCGCCCTGGCGCGCGGATCCAGGCGAGCGATCTCGCCGCGCCCGCAGTCGCACGCGTACACGCGACCACGCCCGTCAACGGCCAGACCGAGCATGGAGCCGCCGGTCGAGGCGATCAGCTGGACGTCTCCCTCCAGGGAGACCGCGTAGAGCTCACCGTCCTCTCCTCCGGCATAGACCCGGCCGTCGAACGGGTTCCACGCCACTCCCTCGGGATGGTTGAGCCCGTCTGCGAGCACTGAAAACCGTTCCAGCATCAGCGGCTGCCCTTCACGTCACGGGGCTCCCCGGAAGCCTGGCCAGCCGAAGCCCGCGTGCTGACCGCGGCGAGCGGGCGGCCACGCCGGCCGTCAGCGTAGGAGTTCGTCGGTGATCTCCTCGAATGCCCTGGTGTGCGCGTCGACCTGCTCGGCCGTGGTCGCCGGGGACATGAGCGCCATGTTGTGGAACGGGGTCAGCAGTATGCCGCGGTTCAGCATGGCAAGATGCAGCAGCGCATCGAGGTGAGCATCCCCGGCCGCCGCTGCCTCGGCACCGGTCCGCGGCCGCCGGGGGCTGAACAGGTACTCACTGCGGCACCCCAGCCGGGTGACGTGCCAGGGCAGGCCGCGGCCGTCGATGACCGACGCGACGCCGTCGGTGAACCGGATGGCCAGCGACTCCATCGACGCGAACGCCTGATCGGTGAGTACCTGCCCGAGCGTCGCCCGCGCCGCCGCCATCGACAGCGGATTGCCTGCGAGCGTGCCGCCCACCCCACCGACGTCCGCCTCGGGCCAGCACGTGCTCGCGACCACCCGGTCGGCGACATCATCGGTCATTCCGTAAGCCGCGACCGGGACCCCGCCGCCGATTGTCTTGCCGATCGTCAGGAAGTCGGGCTGCAGGTTCTCGCGACCGGTATAGCCGCCAGGACCAGCGCAGATCGTGTGCGTCTCGTCGATCATCAGCAGCGTGCCGGCCTCGCGGGTAAGCCGCCGCAGCTCGTCGTGGTAACCCGCTTCGGGCAGCACGATGCCGATGTTGGTGAGCGCCGGCTCGACCAGTACGCACGCGACCGTCCGGTCTGCGAGCGCACGCTCCAGGCCGTCAAGGTCGTTGATCTCGACCACCCGCGTCGCCTGCGAGACGTCCAGCGCCGGCCCGACGCTGCCATGGCGCGCAGTGACAGTACCCGACGGGCCGAGGGTCGCGAGGGTCTCGTCAACGGAGCCGTGATAGCACCAGTTGTGCACCACGATCATCGGGCGGCCGGTGATCTGGCGGGCCAGCCGGAGCGCGAAACGGTTGGCGTCGGTGGCGGTCAGGCAGAACTGCCATCGTGCCATGCCGAACCTCCGGGACATCTCATCTGCGACCCAGAGGGAATCCTCGGTCGGCAGCATGAGCGTGGCACCACGGCCCATCTGCCCGGCAACCGCCGTCGCGACGGGTTCGGGGGCGTGCCCGGCCATCGCGCCGGTATCGCCCAGGCACAGGTCCACATAACGGTGCCCGTCGATGTCTTCGACCTGCGCGCCGCGGGCGGAGGTCGCCACGATCGGGGCCGGGCTTGCCCAGCGGGTCATCCAGTTCATCGGCACGCCGTAGAGCATGGATCGCCCGGCCTGGTCACCGAACTCCATAGCCCTCGGGTGGGTCGCCGCGAACCGCGCTCGTTCAGCGGCGAGCAGTTCCTCGATGCGTCCCGGCGCGGCGCTCGTGATGCTCACCGGATCAGTTTCGTCACGCTGTCGGACATGTGCCCGTGCACCAGCCGCTTGATCAGCTCTGGGTCGTCGGCCTGGATGGCCTCGACGATCGCGCGGTGCTCGTCGACCAGGTCCGCGCGGCGCTCGTAGTGGATCTCCATGTGAGCCAGCAGCATCCTGGTCTCCGCGTACATCGGCTCGAACGCCCGGATCAGCCTGGGGCTGCCCGAGGCAGCCACCAGGGAACGGTGGAACTCAAGGTCGATGGCGACTAGCTCGGACCACTCGCCGTCGACCAAGCGGCCGATCGTGCTCACGATCTGCTCCAGCCCGCTGATGGCCGCTGCGTCCTGCGATTCGGCAAGGCGCAGCGCCGCCGCGGTCTCGATCACGCTGCGGACGAAGTAGACGTCCTGCACGCTGTCGGTATCGAGGGCGACCACGAAAACGCCGCGGTTCCGCTCCGAGCGCAGCAGGCCTTCCTGGATCAGCCGCTGGAACGCCTCGCGGATGGGGCCACGGCTGACCCCGAGGCTGCGGGCGAGCTCGACCTCGTTCAGCTGGCTGTCAGGACTGAAGGTCCCGTCGAAGATCCCCATCCGGATCCTGGTCGCTACCAGGGAGGGAGTGCTCTCGATCCGCAGCGGCGCGAGCCGTCCGGCCGAGGTTGAGGGCTGGCCTGCGGCGTCGCCGGCGTCGCCCGGCATTGGCTGTCGCCTCCTGGGTTCAGCATGTGACCTCTCGCTTGAACCAAATTGTAGCACACGCATTCAATCAGACAATACGACACGTTCGGGTACCGCCAGATTTCGCGGACGCGTCCATGTGCAGCCGGATGAGCCTGTCCTTCCCTCTTCGCGCCGGGGGCTCTTCCGCAGGCCCTGCCCGGCGTCAGCTACGCGCGATTGCCCGATTGCCCACAGTAGGGCAACGATGCAGCGTGTCAGCCAGCCAACCGCGCTGGCTCATGAACGAATGAGCAAATTGCGTTATCGTCGACAATATGAATGTTCGATGGTCCGCACACGTCCGCGGGGCGGTAGCCGCGGTCGGCGCGCTGCTGATGCTCGGCGCCTGCTCACAGGGAACATCCGGCGGCGGTGGCAGTTCAGCTTTCCTACGGGTCGGCACCATCGCCGCGCTGAACTCGCTCAACCCCTGGATCACGTTCGACCAGCTGTCCCTCGACCTGCAGAGCGACATCTATCCGCGGCTGGTTCAGTACAACCTGCACACGCTGGACTTCGAGCCCGACTTCGCGACCCGCTGGACACTGTCAGCGGACGGGCGGACGCTCACCTTCTTCACCCGTCCCCACGCCGAATGGTCTGACGGCAAGCCGCTGACCGCGCAGGACGCGGCCTGGACGATCAACACCATGGTCCGGCTACAGAACGGGTCCGCGGCGATGTGGGCCAGCACGGTGTCGGATGTCACGCGGGCCACCGCCACCAACCCCACCACGCTCACCGTCTACTACCGGTCAGTGGTCGCGGACCCGCTGGCCAATCTCGAGCAGATCCCGATCTTGCCGGAGCACGTCTGGGGACCGCTGGCGGTCGGCCACGGGAAGGCGCTGCGCACCGCGAGCAACCAGCCGACTCCAGACCATCCGGTAGTCTCCGGCGGGCCGTTCACCCTGGTCAAATACACCTACCAGCAGTCGCTCGTACTGGAGCGCAACCCCCGCTACTACGGCCCCCCCGCGCACCTGAGCGGATTCGGAATCGAGCTGTTCTCGAACGACGACGCTCTCGTCGCCGCCATGCGCGCCCATCAAGTGGATGTGGCCACGGGCGACCCGAACCTGCCCGCGACCGACGCCAGGCCGCTGCGCACAGCCGGACTCAAGATCGTAGCCGTCCCGAGCGTGGCGTACAGTGACCTGATCATCAACACCAACCCGGCCAAAACCGGGCACCGCGAGCTGCTCAACCCGCTGGTCCGCGAGGCATTCGAGTACGCCACCGACCGGGCTACGATCGACAAGATCGCATATCTCGGATACGCCCAGCCAGGCGGGTCGATCGTCCCGCCAGCCACCGGCAACTGGTCTGACCCGGCCATCCATCCGCTGCCGTTCAGCCTGACCAAGGCCAATCAGCTACTGGACCAGGCCGGGTACCGGCGCGGCCCGGGCGGGATCCGGGTCGCCGACGGGCACCCGATGTCCTATACCGTGCTCCTGTCAACCGACAACGGCCCCGAGGGCATGAGCACCGGGCAGATCATGACCGCCGACTTCGCGAAGATCGGGGTGACGCTCAACTTCCAGCCGACCAGTGACAACGCGCTCAACAGCGCCATCTATGCGAACCATTACCGGAACTTCGACCTCGCGATGTGGGGCTGGGACACGTTCATCGACCCGGACTACATTCTGGACGTTCTGACCTGCTCGCAGTGGTACAACAACAGCGACTCCGGGTACTGCAATCACGATTACGACCGGCTGTACGCCGAGCAGACCGCCATGACCAACCCGGCGAAGAGGCTCCAGCTGGTCAATCAAATGCAGCGGATGATCTTCAATGCCCGGCCGTACATCATACTTAATTACGACAGTGTGCTCGAAGGCTGGAGCCCGGGGTGGTGCGACGTCACGGTCTCACCAGACGGCTGGATGACTCAGCTGTCCTCGGTTGGCCAGACCAGCATCAGGAAATGCGGCGGATAGCAGCTGGTGAACGGGGCAGCAGACCGGCCTGGGCAATCGGTGAGTCAGCGTCCTGGGTCCAGCATTCAATCAGGCGATGTGACGTGTCCGGGCACCGCTAGGCGTGCCGCGGACGCGTCCATGTGCAGCCGGATGAGCCGCTCGGCCTCGGCCGGGCGGCCGGAGCCGAGCGCGTCCAGGATCCCCTGGTGCTCGGCGATGACCTCGGTCCCGTCCCGGTAGAACGGCTCAAGCCGCAGCAGGCAGAGCCGGGTCTCGGCGACCAGCGTGCGGAACATCCGGCTCAGCCGGACGCTGCCGGCCGCGTCTACCAGCGCCTGGTGGAAGGCAAGGTCCTGGCCGGTGACCTCGGTCCACGGCCCGCCGGTCGAGGCGGCCAGCCGGTCGAGGAGGTGCTGCAGCTGGAGCATCGCCGCCGGCGGCGCCTGCCGGGCGACGATCGCCGCCGCGGCGCCTTCGATGACTCCCCGGGCCAAGTACACGTCGCGCGCATCGTCGTGCCCGAGCGCGACCACGAACACACCGCGGTTCCGCTCCGAGCGCAGCAGGCCTTCCTGGATCAGCCGCTGCATCGCCTCCCGGATGGGCCCCCGGCTGACTTGCAATTGCCGGGCCAGATCCGCCTCCGACAGCTGGCTGTGCGGGGGGAACGTCCCGGCGAGAATCTCGGCCCGGAGCAGGTCCGCGATCAGCGCGGGAGTGCTCTGCGCTCGCAGCGGGCCGAGCGGGTCGCCGGGGCTGGCGGTGCTGGACACGGGTCACCTCTTCTTCCCTCTCGCGCGGGCTCCCCGGCCCGGCCCGGCGTCCCCCGCGCGCGATTGCTCGGTTGCCCACAGTAGGACAACGAGGCAGCACCAGCCCTCACAGCCGCGCGAAGGCGCTCAGGCTCGCGTCGATGTGCTCATCTGTCAGCGCCGCGCTCGCCTGTATCCGCAGCCGCGGCGCGTCCCGCGGAACCACCGGGTAGGAAAAGCCGACCACGAGAACGCCCAGTTCGAACAGCCGGTTGCTGCACCGCTCAACCTCCACGGCATCGCGCATCCGGACCGTCATGATCGCACTCGGCGAGTCCTCGCAGGCAAAGCCGATGGCCCGGAGCCCCTCGCGCAATCGCTGGGCGTTCTCGTGCAGCCGGGCGATCCGCTCCGGTTCGCGCAGCAGCACGTCTATCGCGGCTGACGCGCTGAATGCGACCGTGGCCGGCAGGGCGTTCGAGAACAGGCTGGGCCTGGCCCGCTGGGCCAGCATGTCGATGAGCGCGTCCGAGCCCGCCACGAAGCCGCCCGCTGCCCCGCCGAGAGCCTTGCCGAGCGTGCCGGTGATCACGGCTACCTGGCCGGGCAGCCCGAAGTGCTCCGCGACCCCGCGGCCGCTCCCGCCCAACACCCCGATCCCGTGCGAGTCATCGACTACCAGCATGGCGTCGTGCTCGCCGCACACCTCGACCAGGTCGGGCAGGGGCGCCAGGTCGCCCTCCATGGAGAAGACGCCGTCGGTCACCACCCAGCGGATGCCGTCCCGGCCGGCCGCACCGAGATGCCGGGCAAGGTCCGCCGGATCGGCGTGAGCGTAGACGCGGCGGTCCGCACCCCGGGTCTGGCGGATCGAGTCGATGATGCTGGCGTGATTCAGCGCGTCGGAGATGATCGTGTCGCCGCTGCGCGTCACGGCGGGGAAGAGTGCCTCGTTGGCGTTCCAGCAACTGACGAACGTCAGCGCTGCCGGCAGTCCGACCAGCGCGGCAATCCGGCGCTCGAGGTCCAGGTGGGCGTCGACGGTCCCGCAGATGAACCGGACCGAGGCGGTTCCCGCGCCGCGAGAGCGCAGCCCGTCGATGCCGGCCTGCACCACCGCAGGATGGCGGGCGAGGCCAAGGTAGTCGTTGGAGCAGAGCACGACCACTTCGCGCGCGTCGATCCGCACAACAGGGCCCATCGGGCCAGCGACGGTCCGGAACTGCTTGTACTGGCCGGCCGCCCGGAGTTCTCCGACGAGTTCGCGTCGCCTGGATTCCAGACAGTCAGCGGCGCTCACTATCTCGTGGCCCTCCCCTCGACGACCCGTCACTGACCGCGATCATACGACAGTATTGTCAGATTGTCAGCAATCTGCTAAGACCGTGGTACCGTGGCCCAGCCGCCCGGGCCGCGGCGGGCCGCGACCGGGGCGGCCGCTGGTGAAGCGAGCGTGGGAGGAATTCGTGATGTCGAGGAGTCTGCATCGTCTGCGGTCCGGGATCGTGGCAGCCGCCGCGGCGGCGGCGCTGGCCAGCGGGCTGACCGCGGCCGGCTCCGCGCTAGCGGCGCACGGCCCCGCGGCAGTGGCCCGGTTGTCGTCAGCATCCGGTTCGATCACCGGAAGCTACCGTCCGCCGCGGATCAGGCATGTCTGGATCATCATGCTGGAGAACCGGTCGGAGCAGTACACATACGGCTCGCCCGGACGGAGACTGGCGCCGTATCTCGCCAAGACGCTGCGCTCGGAGGGCGCCCTGCTGCCCGACTACTACAGCACGGGTCACGACAGCCTTGACAATTACGTAGCCGTCGCCTCGGGGCAGGCGTCGAACTACGAACTCGGCCAGGACTGCGGCCTCTACGCAAACTTCAATCAGTTCAGCGGGGAGAATTTCGACAAGTTCACCAAGTACGGTCAGCTGTCAGGCGAGGGGTGCATCTTCCCGAGGTACATCAAGACCGTGTCCCAGCAGCTCACCCAGCGCGGCCTGACCTGGAAGGCCTACATGCAGGACATGGGCAACGACCCGGGCCGTGACGGCACGGTACCCACCAGGAACGGCCCGGCCTGCGGTCATCCCGCGGTTCAGGCCAGGGATAAGACGGACTCGACGACCCCCAAGAACGACAGCTATGCAACAAGGCACAACCCGTTCGTGTACTTCCACTGGATCATCGGCCAGCGGGCCTATTGCGCGGCGCACGTAGTGTCGCTGCGACCGCTGGCCGGTGACCTGAGGCGGATCTCGACCACGCCCGACTACTCGTGGATCTCACCGAACACGTGCGACGACGGCCACGACATACCGAGATGCCAGGACGGCCAGCGAGGCGGACTGCCGAGGGTCAACGACTTCCTGAAGCGATGGATCCCGCGGATCATGAACTCGCCGGCGTACAGACAGGGCGGCCTGATCGTGATCACTACCGACGAGGCCGGCCACGACACGGACGCGGCGGCCTGCTGCGGCGAGAAGGACGGACTGGGCTTCGATGACCCCTCGCATCCCAACATGAACGAGCCTGGCCTGTACGGGCCAGGCGGAGGACGCGTCGGCGCGCTCCTGCTATCGAGGTACATCAGGCCCGGCACGGTCAGCACCCGCGACTACAACCACTACTCACTGCTGCGCAGCGTCGAGGACCTTTTCGGGCTACCTCACCTGGGCGATGCCCAGCAGCCGCAGGTCCATTCCTTCGGGCCTGACGTGTACACCCGCAGGTAGATCCGGGGCACCATCGCGGCTGCGAGAGTGCACCCGCGGCGGCCGGCCGCCTTCGCGCCCGGGCAGGGCGCCGGTCCATCGCGACCGGCAGTGCTGGCCGTACATATTGTCGGATTAGCAAGTTGTGTTATCGTCAACAATATGACCGCTCGGTGGGGAGGCACCCGCGGGCGGCCGCCTCGATCAGCCTGGCCACTGCCGCGGCCCGGTACCGGGTACAGCAGATGATCTACGACGTCCGGCCCTGCCTTCATTGAGGTTTCGGACGGCGATGTAAGTGGAGGCAACGTGGCAGCCAGCCATCCGCGGGCGATCCGTGAGGTTCGTGCCAGGGAGATAATCGACTGCCGGGGTCTGCCGACCGTCCAGGTGGACGTTCTGCTTGAAGATGGCTCGACTGGCCGGGCGGATGTGCCATCCGGCCGTTCCACCGGTGCGCACGAGGCCTTCGAGCTACGGGACGGCGGTTCCCGCTACCGCGGCCTGGGGGTAAGTCGCGCAGTATCCAACGTCACCGGCGTCATCGGCCCGGCGGTCACCGGCAAGCTCGCGGACCGGCAGCGGGAACTCGACGCCGCCCTCATCACCCTGGACGGGAGTCCGGGCAAGTCCGCTCTTGGCGCGAACGCCCTGGTCGGGGTCTCACTCGCGTCCGCCAGGGCCGCCGCGGCGTCCAGCGGGCTCCCGCTGTACCGCTACCTGGCCTCCGACGGCCACATCCTGCCGGTGCCGCTGGTCAACCTGATCAACGGAGGAAGGCACGCCGCCGGGCAGCTTGACTTCCAGGAGTTCATCGTCGTACCGACGGCCGCGGACTCCTTCGGCGCGGCGCTGGCCGAGAGCTCCGAAGTCAATCTCGCCCTCGGCGAGGTGCTGGAGGCCCGCCACGGCCGCTCGGCCCGGGCACTTGGCGACGAAGGTGGCTACGTGCCGCCGGTGTCCGACCCGCGAGAGGCCCTCGAACTGCTGCACCTCGGCGTGGAGAAGGCCGGCCACACGGGACGATTCCAGTACGGACTGGACTGCGCCGCGACGCACTTCTACGACCCGACAGACAACTCCTACCGCGTCGCGGGCAGGACACTGCGGCCAGCTGAACTGCTCGGGTTCTACCTGGAGATCATCGGTGACTTCGGGATTACGACGATCGAGGATCCGTTCGCCGAGGACGACTTCGAGAGTTTCGCAGCGCTGACCGCCGAATCCGCGATCCAGGTCGTCGGGGACGACTTGTTCGTCACCAGCCCGGCCCGGTTGCAGCAGGGCATCGACCGCCAGGCGGCCAACGCGCTGCTGTGGAAGTTCAACCAGATCGGCACCCTGACCGAGGCAGTTGACGCTGCAGCTCTCGCAGTCAGCCATGGATACGCCGTCTGCGTGTCGGAACGCTCGGGGGACACCGAAGATCCGGTGATCGCCGATCTCGCTGTCGCCCTCAACGCAGGCCAGATCAAGACGGGCGCGCCGGTGCGCGGGGAGCGGACCTCGAAGTACAACCGCCTGCTGCAGATCGAGGAGGAACTGGGTCCGGTCGCACGTTACCCGGGAAGCTACTTCCCGCGAGCAAGCATCGGCCGTAGCCGATGACCACAGGCCGCTCAGCGATCAAGCAGCCTCCTGCCCAGCCGGCGGGCGGCCTGCTTCCGATCCGCAACAGCGGCCCGCTGCTCGATCATGGGCTGCGAGATCTCCGCGAGCTCGCCCTCGATGTCGTAGCCGCAGGCATCCGGGCCGCGGACCCGGCCGCCGCCGTCGACCGCCTCGTGCACGTGCACGGCAGCGCGCTCGCCGCAGACGGTCACCATTTCGACCTGACCGGGCTGCGGTCCATCCTGATACTGGGCGCGGGCAAGGCCAGCGCGCCGATTGCGGCGGCGATGGAGGCCAGGCTCGGCGACCGGCTGGCCGGCGGGTTGGTAGTCTCCCGCCGCGAGGCGGCCGGGCCTGCTGACGAGGCGCTGCAACGAGTCGAGAAAGTCCAAGCCGATCATCCGGTGCCCAGCCTGGCTAGCCTGGCGGCCGGCCGTCGGCTGATGGTGGCAGCCGCGGCGGCGGGGCCGGCCGACCTGGTGATCACCGCCTTCACGGGCGGGTCTTCCGCGCTGGCATGCCTGCCGCCGGACGGGGTCTCCTTCGCGGCCAAGCAGCGGCTGCACCAGCTGCTGCTGGACAGCGGAGCACCCATCGCCGAGGTCAACGCCGTCCGCAAGCACGTGTCGGCGTTGAAAGGCGGGCGCCTGGCAGCCGCGATGAACGGCGCAACGCTTCTCAACCTCACCCTCTCCGACGTCCCGGACGGCTCCGCCGACCTGCTGTGTGATCCGGTCGTGCAGGACACCACCGACACCTCCGCGGCTGTCTCGGTGCTCAAGCGCTACCGCCTCTGGCAGGACGCCGGCGCCGAGGTCCGGCGCCACCTGAGCAGTGCACTCGCTGATTCGCCGGTCCTCGACGGCCAGGCCAGCATCACCACCGTGATGCTGGTGAGCGGCCGGGATGTAGCCGCCGCAATGGCTGCCCGGGTACGAGCGCTGGGCTGGGAGCCAGTCGTGCTCGGTTCGACGTTCGAGGGCGAGGCAGAGCAGACCGGAGGGCTGCTCGGCTCCTTCGCGCGGGAATCGTCCCTGTACGGTCACCCGTTCCGTCCGGGCTCGGTGCTGATCGGGGCAGGGGGCGAATCCACCGTCAGACTGCACCGGGCCGGGACCAGATCCGCCGGGGTCGGCGGACCCAATCAGGAGCTCGCCCTCAGCTTCGCCCGCGCGATCGCCCGCGGGCCATCGGCAGTCGCCGGGGTGTTCGTCGACAGCGACGGGTCGGACGGCGGCACCGACGCGGCCGGAGGCTGCGTGGACAGCACGACAGCGCCCACCGCAGACACGGGCGGGGTGGACCTGGATGAGGCCGTGCTCGCGCACGACTCCCGCGCCGCGCTGCGACAGCTGGGCGATCTGGTGATCACGGGCTCAACCGGCACTAACGTGTCGGACCTGTGGGCGATCGCGATCGGCTCCGGGCCACCACCCGGCCCCGGGGGCCGGCCATGACCGGCCAGGACAAGACGATCATCGTCGGCGGCGGGCACAACGGCCTGGTTGCCGCCTTCTACCTGGCCCGGGCCGGCCTGCGGCCGCTAGTCCTCGAACGACGTTCCTTCGTGGGCGGCGCCTGCGTCACCGAGGAATTCGCCCCGGGATTCCGCGCCTCGACCGGGGCCTATGTGCTATCGATGCTGCGGGCACCGGTATGGCGGGACCTCCGGCTGGCCGCCCGCGGGATCCGGGTCTCGCCGGCCGGCCCCTCGCTCAACCTGCTGCCAGACGGCAAGTCTCTGCTACTCAGCGACGACCCGGCCGAGGCCCGCGAGGCGATCAGCGGCCATTCGCGCCGCGACGCCGCCGAACTCGAGCGATTCGAGACCGGGCTCGGCGCAATGGCTCAGGTACTGCTCCCCACCATGGACCTGCCGGCTCCGGACCCGGCGATGCACAAGGTCCGCGACTGGGCCGGCGCGCTGCGGCTGCTGCGCTCCGGCGTGCCCCGGCGCACGTTCATCGCCGACACGCTGCGGCTGCTGACCTCATCCGTGCACGACTACCTGTCGGAACGCTTCGAGAGCGACATCGTGAAGGCCGCGCTCGGATGGCACGCGATCAACGACAGCCTGGCGGGCCCGTCGAGCCCGGGTACGGGGTACGTCCTGCTGCACGACCACGCCTCAGGTGACCCGTCGGGCGGAATCCGCCAGTGGGGCTTTGTCGACGGCGGCATGGGACGAGTGACTGCCGCCATGGCGGACGCGGCGACCGAAGCAGGCGCGATCCTACGGACCAGCGCGCGCGTCGCCGCGATCAGGATGCGCGGCCAGCAGGTGGCGGGCGTGACGCTCGACACGGGTGAGGAAATCGACGCCGCTACCGTCGTATCGAACGCCGACCCCCGGCACACATTCCTGTCGCTCTGCCACGACGCGGCACTGCCCGAGGAGTTTGCCCGCTCCATCCGGGCGTACCGGTGCGACGGCACCAGCATGAAGATCAACCTGGCCCTGTCCTCCCTGCCCCGGGTCCGCGGCGACCGGTCCCGCGAGATCCAGCCCTACCACCGGGGCATCCTCGAAGTCGGACCGCCACTGGGCGTCCTCGACGTCCAGCAGGCACAGGCCCGCCAGGGCATACCGGCTCAGGGATCGCATGTCGAGCTCTGCTTCCCGACCGTGCACGACCCGTCCCTGGCGCCGGACGGACACCACATCGCGACGATCGACGTGAACTCACAGCCCTACCGCGTGGCGTCAGCCGGATGGGACCAGATCAAAGAGCAGGTCGCGGACCGCGTGATCAGCGAGCTTGACGAGCTGCTGCCGGGCCTGTCCGGCGCGGTTGTCAGCCGACAGGTCTTGTCCCCGCTGGACCTGGAGCGGCTCCTCGGCCTGACCGGAGGCCACGCGCTGCACGGCGAGATGACCCTTGACCAGCTGTTCGTATTCCGGCCTGTGCTGCATTACTCCGACTACCGGACGCCGGTCGGCGGACTGTACCTGTGCGGCGCCGGCACCCACCCGGGCGGCGGCGTGACCGGTGCCAACGGACGCAACTGCGCGGCCGCCGTACTGGCCGACCGCAGGCAGCTGGCCTGGCGACAAAGGATCCCGTGGTGACACCGTTCAGCTTCGAGGGCAGGCCGGTGCCGGACATCGCCGGCCCGCTGCCGGGTCCACGCAGCCTCGCCCAGCGCTCCCGCGAACGGGCGGTCCTGTACCCCGGAACCGGCGAACACCTGGCCCCGGTGGTGATGGCGCGCAAGTCAGGCTTCGTCGTCGAGGACCTCGACGGCAACCTGCTGCTCGACATGGCGAGCGGATCGGCGTCAGTCCCGCTCGGCGCCTGCCACCCGCGCCTGACCGACGCGGCGGTCAGCGCATTGCGCCGGTACGGCAACGAGGACACCCACGCGCTGACCAGCGAGTATGTCGCGCCGCTCGCGGAACGGCTGCTGGGGCTCGCGCCACCTGGCTGCACCAGGGTCGACTTCGCGCTGAACGGCACGGAGGCGATCGAGATCGCGGTGCGGCTGATGCGCCGCGCCACCGGCCGGCCGCTGGTGCTGGGGTTCCTCGGCGGATACCACGGCGAGACCGCGACCACCGCGGCGCTGGGCGCGGAGATCTCCGAACTGGGGCGCGGCGTGCGGGCGATCACCGCCGGCTACTTCCACATCCCGTACCCGAACCCGTTCCGGAACCCGTTCGCCGCGCCGCGGCCGGGCGGATCAGGCGACGCCACCATCGACTACCTGCGCGACCACGTCCTGTTCCACGCGGTCGATCCTGCCGACGTGGCCGGGGTCGTGATCGAGCCGGTGCTCGGCTCCGGCGGCGTGGTCACGCCCCCGGAGTCATTCTTTCCCGCGCTCGCCGAGTTGTGCGCCGAGCACGGCTGGCTGCTGTGCGCCGACGAGGTCAAAACCGGCTGCGGCCGTTGCGGCACCTTCCTGGCGGTCGAACGGCTCGGCGTCACCCCGGACGTCGTATGCCTGGGCAAGGGACTCGGCGGCGGGATCGCCCCGATCGGGGCCGTGCTCGGCTCGGAGCGAGCGCTCGGCGGGTTCGACGACGTGTCCACCGGCAGTACCTGGTCGTGGCTGCCTGTCGGCTGCGCTGCCGCCCTCGCCTTCCTGGATGAGCTGTACCGGCCGGGCGTACTCGGCCATGTGCTCGAGATCGAGGAGCGGTCACGCGCCGCGTTCGGGGCGCTGGCACGCAAATTCGACGCGGTCGGCGATGTCCGCTCGGTCGGCGCGCTGACTGCCGTCGAGTTCGTCCGGGACCGGGTCAGCAGGCGGCGTGACACCGGCCTGCAGGACACGGTGGCCGCCGAGGCATTCCGGCGGGGACTGCTCACCGACTCGAGCACGACATCGCTCAACGTCCAGCCCTCGCTGATCACGCCCCTGGAGGTGATCGATCAGGCAGCGGACATCGTGGCTGACTCCTTGGCGGCGGCTCTGAGCCAGACCCAGGAGGCGGCTCCATGATCCGCAGCGACTACCTCCTCAAGCGGGTGACATTCGCGATCGTCACCATCTTCGTCGTCATCACCCTCAACTTCTTCATGTTCCGGGTGCTGCCCGGAACTGCCGTGACCAACGTCGCGAAGGTGCCGAACGCAAGCGCCCAGCTCAAGCGCGAACTGCGGATCGAGTTCGGGCTCAACCTGCCGGTCGGGACGCAGTACCTCGACTACCTCAGAGAGCTCGCGCATGGCAACCTCGGGATCTCCTTCGCCAACCAGCAGCCGGTCGCCGCGAACCTCAAATCTGCGCTGCTGAACACGCTGCCCGTCGTGACGATCGCCACCGTCATATCGCTGATCATCGGCATCGCTACCGGCGTCCTGTCCGCCTGGCGGCGCGGATCCAAACTCGACCATCTGAGCACGAACGCGTCAGTCGTGCTCTACGCGCTGCCCACCCAGTGGATCGCGCTGATCCTGCTGATCGCGCTGTCCCGCTACCTGCCGACGGCCGGGACGACGAACCCGTTCCAGGTCGGCCCGGTCTCGTTCTGGTCCAATATGGGAGACCTGTCCTCGCACATGATCTTGCCGGCCCTCACCCTGGTGCTCACGCTGTACGGCGGCAACACCCTGATCGTCCGGTCGGCGCTGCTGGAGACCCTGGGCGAAGATTACATGCTCACCGCCCGAGCCAAAGGAATCGGCAGGCACCGGATGATGTGGTCACATGCGCTGCGCAACGCGATGCTGCCCATCACCACCTTGATCGCGCTGTCGTTCGGCACGATCGTGGCCGGCGCGATCCTGATGGAGGTGGTCTTCTCCTGGCCCGGGATCGGCGATGCCCTGTACCAGTCGGTGGTACAGCGCGACTACCCGATGATGCAAGGCGGATTCCTGCTGATCACCATCTCGGTCGTGCTGTTCAACCTGCTGGCCGACCTGGTGTATTTCAAGCTCGACCCGAGGATCAAGGCATGACGGCGGCGACATCGGCACAGGCCGCGGGCGGGCCGGCCCGGTCCTCCGGCCCGGCGCGGGCGCCCGCGGTCCGGCGCGGAGCACGTCAGCTGGCCAGCCTGCTACGCGAGCGTCCGGCGGCGGCCGTCGGGCTCGGGCTGATCATCTTCTTTGTCATCCTGTCGCTGATCGCACCGCTCATCGCCCCGTACTCGACGACCGTGGCCAGCGGGCCGGTCTACGCTCCTCCGTCGGCCCGGCACTGGTTCGGCACCGACGACGGCGGGATCGACGTGTTCAGCCTCGTGCTGGTCGGCGGCCGGGTCTCGCTGATCGTCGGCGCGGCCGCAAGCGGGGTGGCGCTCATCGTCGGCGGCCTGATCGGCGTCCTGTCGGGCTTCTTCGGCGGCTGGACGGACATGGGCCTGATGCGTCTCACGGACTACTTCCTCGTGATCCCCGACCTGGTGCTGATGATCGTGGTCGCTGCGCTGTGGGGACCGAGCCTAAATCACGTGATCCTGGTCATCGGTCTGCTGCTGTGGACCACGACCGCGCGGATCGTGCGGGCCGAGGTGCAGAGCGTGCGCGAGCGAGTCTACGTGCGACGGGCGCGCACCATGGGGGCAAGCAGCGCATCGATCATGGCCCGCCATGTGCTGCCGCAGATCGCACCGCTGCTTATCGCGAACACCGTGCTGTGCGTCGCGATCGCGATCTTCGACGAGACATCGCTGGACTTCCTCGGGCTCGGCGCCCCGAACAGCGTGAGCTGGGGCACCATCCTCGAGCACGCGAACGACCACACGGCGGCGACCTACGGGGCCTGGTGGACGGTCGTCCCGGCGGGGCTCTGTATCGCAGCGGTGATCGTCGGCTGCTACCTGCTGGGCCAGGCCCTCGAGGATGCCCTCAACCCGCGGCTGCGGGTGTCTCACTTCGCGTTCCGGAGCTGGCGGCTGCGCCCGCTGGTCGGCCGGGGAGATAAGGCGATATGAGCCTGCTCGAGGCGCGCGGGCTGGAGGTCTTCTTCGATCTCCCGAACGGTGAGCTGCATGCCGTCCAGGGAGTCGACCTCTCGCTGGACGCCGGAGAAAGACTTGGCCTCGTCGGCGAATCCGGATCAGGAAAGACAACCACGATCCTCGCCCTGATGGGCTTGCTCCCGCCAACCGCATCGGTGGCAGGCGACGTCCGGCTGGACGGGCGTGACTTGCTCGGCGATGGTGAGCGAGGATGCAACACCTGGCGGTGGTGTGATATCGCCACGGTGTTCCAGGGCGCGATGAACGCGCTCAATCCGGTTCGCACCATCGGCTGGCAGATCGCCGAGCCGATGGAGGTGCACCGGACGGCGACGGGTGCCGCGGCCCGGGCGCGGACACGCGAACTGCTCGTGCTTACCGGGCTCCCGCCCGGCGTCGAGCAGGCCTACCCGCATGAACTGTCGGGCGGGATGCGGCAGCGAGCCGCGATCGCGATGGCCCTGGCCTGCAAGCCCAAGGTCCTTCTGGCAGATGAGCCCACCACGGCGCTGGACGTGGTCGTTCAGGACGGCATACTCAGGCTGCTCGCCCACCTGACCGACGAACTCGATCTCGCCTTGGTCCTGGTCACCCACGATCTGGCAGCGGCCGCCGCAACCTGCACCCGGCTCGCGGTGATGTACGCGGGCCGTGTGGTGGAGGAGGCGCCGGTCGGCGACATCGAGGGCTCCGCTCAGCACCCCTACACCCGTCAGCTGTTCGCGGCCACGCCCAGCCTGCTCGGCCACACGACGCTGAAGCCGATTCCCGGAATCCCGCCGCGGCTGGACAAGCCGGTTGACGGCTGCCCGTTCGCGCCGCGTTGTGAGGCCCGATTCGATCCCTGCAGCCGCGAACGTCCTGCTCTCGTCAGCGTAGGAGCGGGATGGCGCTCGGCCTGCCACCTGGCGGTAGCGGCCCGCGGTCAGAGCGTGGCTGACACGAGCCACCAGAGTGACGTCGCGCTGACCCCCAGCATGTCCGCTTCCGCTCATGGCCAGGCTGCTGCGCACAGCGGGACGTCTGTGCCTGTCGCGCCCGGCGGCATCGCCCCGCCCGCAGCCCGCCGCCACGCGCCGGGGGCCGGCGGATCGCGGGCCGCTCAGCCGGCCGCTGCCCTCGCCGGCGATTCATCACCCGCCCCCGATGACCAGCCGCGCAGAGGCCGCACTCGTCCTGGACAAGGTCTTCGTCGCATTCCCCCGCCGACGGCCGCTCACGCACGTGATCCGCGGCAGGCCGCGACCGGTCGTGCGCGCGGTGGACGGCGTCTCGCTCACGGTCGCACCGGGCGAGATGGTGGCCCTCGTGGGCGAGTCGGGATCAGGCAAGACCTCGACCGCCAACGCGATCGTCGGAAATGCCGCGCTGATCGGCGGGGAC
The DNA here is from genome assembly GCA_963762615.1 of uncultured Actinomycetes bacterium. Classification (GTDB taxonomy): domain Bacteria; phylum Actinomycetota; class Actinomycetes; order Streptosporangiales; family Streptosporangiaceae; genus PALSA-505. The sequence goes on from CAVXLG010000013.1 coordinate 509,751, forward strand.
ATCACGATCGCCGGGCACGCGGTGACCGAGATGGACAAGAAGAGCCGCCGGCAGAGCTACCGGCATGTACAGCTGGTGTACCAGGACCCCTACGAATCACTGGACCCGCGCAAGCGAGTGCGGGCCATCCTCGATGAGCCGCTACGAGTCAACCGGATGGGCCGGGGGCGCGACGAGCGCCGGCAGATGGCCGTCGAGGCACTCTCGCAAGTCGGCCTTGACCCTCCCGAGCTGTTCGCCGACCGGTACCCGCACGAGCTTTCCGGCGGTCAGCGCCAGCGCGTAGCGATCGCCGCCGCGCTGGTGATGAAGCCGATGATCATTATTGCGGACGAGCCGGTTTCCATGCTGGACGTCTCGATCCGAGCGGAGGTACTCCAGGTGTTCGATAACCTTCGGCGCACCCTGTCGGTGGCCGTCGTGATGATCACTCACGACCTGTCCACCGCCGCGCATTACGCGGATCGCATCGCGGTGATGTACTTGGGCCGGATCGTGGAACTCGGCCCAGCCGAGCAGATCGTCCGCTCCCCCCGCCATCCCTATACCCGGGCGCTGATCGCTGCCGTGCCGGGCACGATTCCCCAAGGCGCACGGCCTGCCCCGCTGGCCGGGGAGATCCCTGATAGCTCCGCGGTACCGACCGGCTGCCGGTTCCACCCACGGTGCCCCATCGCGCTCGCGGAGTGTGCCAGCCATGACCCCGAATTCGTAAACGTAGGTCCCGATCACTTCGCCGCCTGCGTGCTGGCGTCATGAAACGCCAGCAAAGCGGGCGGCGGCCGGCCCGCAGTGGCATGTCAGCACCAGAGATGCGGCTGTTTCTCTCGACACGAGACAGAAACGTTCGGCGGCGCCGCGGGTACGCGGCTACTGCCGCGGTCGTAGCCATAGCCGTACTCGCCGCCTGCTCGCACGCCAACTCGGCCGGAAGCACTCCAGGGGGTCCCGGCGGCTTCGTCCGGGTCGGGAGTATCTCCACCGTCAGCTCGCTCAATCCTTGGATCACCGACGACACGGTGATACTGGGCCTGGAGAGCGACATCTATCCGCGGCTGGTCCAGTACAACCTGCGCACGCTGGAGTTCGAGCCCGACTTCGCGACCCGGTGGAGGCAGTCCGCGGACGGGCGGACGCTGACCTTCACCACCCGGCCGCACGCCGTGTGGTCCGACGGCACGCCGCTGACCGCCAAGGATGCCGCCTGGACGATCAACACCGTGGTGCGCCTGCAGAACGGGGCCGCGGCGGCACTGGCCAGCACCGTGACCGGCGTCGTCCGGGCCACCGCGACCAGCCCCACTTCGATGACCGTCACCTACCGCAGCGCGGCCTCCGATGTGCTGGCGAATCTTCAGTCGCTGCCGATCCTGCCCGAGCATGTGTGGGGACCGCTCGCGGCCGGCAGTGGCAAGAGCCTGCGCACCGCCAGCAACCAGCCCTCCCCCGGCCATCCGGTGGTCTCCGGCGGCCCGTTCACCCTGGTCAAGTACACCTACCAGCAGGCGCTGGTGCTGGAGCGCAACCCCCGCTACTACGGCCCGCCCGCGCACATCAGCGGGTTCGGGGTGGAGCTGTTCTCCAACGACGACGCGCTGGTGGCCGCCATGCGCGCCGGAGAGGTGGATGCCGCGGAAGGCAACCCGAACCTTCCCCCGACCGACGTGCGACCGCTGCGCACGGCGGGCATGAGGATCCTCGCCAGGCCGAGCATCGCGTTCAATGACCTGATCATCAACACCAACCCGGCCAAGACCGGCCACCGGGAGCTGCTCAACCCGCTGGTCCGCGAGGCATTCGAGTACGCCACCGACCGGAACACCATCGACAAGATCGCCTTCCTGGGCTATGCCCAGCCCGGCGGGTCGATCGTCCCGCCAGCCACCGGCAACTGGCACGATCCCGCGGTCAAGCCGCTGCCATTCAGCCTGGCCAAGGCCAATGCACTGCTTAGCCAGGCCGGATACAAGACCGGACCGAACGGCATCCGGATCGCCGACGGCCACCCGATGTCCTACACCGTTCTGCTGTCACCCGACAACGGCCCCGAAGGCGAGCGCACCGGGCAGATCATGACCGCCGACTTCGCCAAGATCGGAGTCCGGCTCACCTTCCAGCCCACCGGTGACAACGCGCTCACCAGCGCGCTCACCGCTGATCACTACCGTCAATACGACCTGGCCATGTGGGGCTGGGACACTCTCATCGACCCGACCTACATGCTGGACGCGATGACCTGCTCGCAGTGGTACAACAACAGCGACTCGGGGTACTGCAACCGCGGCTATGACCAGCTATACGGACAGCAGGCGGCCACGATCAACCAGGCCAGGCGGCTGCAACTGGTGTACCGGATGCAACAGATGATCTATCAGGCCCGGCCCTACATCGTGCTGCAGTACCTGGACGTGCTCGAGGGCTGGAACCCGAAGTGGTGTGACGTCATCGACTCACCCGACGGCTGGATCAATACCCTCTCCTCGGCCGGTCAGACCGGCATCCGGCTGTGCCACAGCTCCTGAGTCCACCGCGCTTCCCCAGCTCCCGGTCCAGATCTCCGGCTTTCGCGCGTGCCTCCGCGAAGCTGTCGAATGCCTTCTGCCAGATTTGGTAGTCGTGGATCTCATGCTCGATGCGCAGCGTAATCATGGGTTGCTCCGTCGCGTTGCCAACCTTCGCTTTGACCGTCACGTTTGGCTGCTGCTGCGGCCCGCGCCCGCCGCTTGGCGAGGACCATGCGGACCAGGTACCGCGGGGTGGGCGGAATCCACCCGGCTTGCTGGGCTGTTGCGAGGTCGTCACGGTTGGCCCAGTGGTCGATGATCTTGCCATCGGCGTGGCGGAACCAGTGGGTTTGCGTGGAGGAGAAGGTTCTGCCGGTCGGCGGCATGACCTGGCTGACCGTGCCCGTGGCGTCATAGTGCGCGAACGGCCCGGTATGACGGCCGGACATCGTACTGTGAACGGCGACAAGATCGCCATCTGCGGCTACTTCGTGGATGTCCCAGCGCAGACCGGAGAAGGCCCCGCGCAGCCACAGAGCCGCGGCGTAGAACGCGGCTGGTCCCCTGCCGCGAGCTGCCATGGGCTCATCAGCTGCCTCCCGGTTGGTCGCCTCGGGATGGACCACGGCCTCGAAGTCGCGCAGATCGCCGTCGGCCATGATGTGGATGCTGCGGATGCACACCGCCTTCGGGTCGCACGCGGCAACAGGGTTCTGGGCTGCCTGCGTTGATGTGGGTTCCGTCGGCGACATCACGGCATCTCGTTTCTTGGGCTGGCCGCGGCAACCTGGTCGCGGCGTTCGGCGCTTTCCCGCGGGTCGTTGATGGTGGTGACCGCATCGGGGTCAAGCTCGGTGTGGTGCTGGTGGGTATAGAAGCGGATCTCGTGGCCGTCGGGATCGTGCAGGTGGGGGAGGATCCAGCCGATGCTGGCCCAGTGCACCCCGGCATGCTGCTCGCCCAGCGCGGTCAGCCGCGCAGCGAGTTGGTCGATCGCTTCCTTGCCGGGCACGCCGATGGCGAAGTAGTCAAAGCCCGCGGCCGCCCTGGCTCGTTCCGGGTTGAGCCGCAGGCCCAACATCGGGCCGCCGTTGGGATGCGCCAGGCCGTAGCCCATCAGCTTGCCCTGCTCGATGAACTCCATCTGGACCTGGTAGCCCAGCCGACTGTGGTACCACTCGCGTGACCTGGCCAGGTCGGTCACCGGCAGCTTCAGGTGGTGTATGCCAGCCAGCTGTGGCGCATCCTGCACGTCCATGACCCCTCCTCTGTCCGCACTGGCAACGTGCCTTGGCCGGACCCTGTGACCCAGGGCGGCCGTCACTGCAGGCAACCAAGCCCATCTGAAGACCGGACGTCCAACGTGTGGAGGTCACGTGAAACGGCGGGTGTGGAGGTCACGTGAAACGGCGGCAGACTGCCTAGCGACAGCCATGGGCGAGGCATGGTGCGAGCTCTGGCGCGCCACATTGCGGCCGACAGTGGCATCCGGCCCGGCCAGGACTGCGCGGCCGTTGATGCGCCGGATGACTGATTAAGCCCGTGGCCTGGATGGCGCCGCGTGCGGCCGCCGATGCCGCCCCCGATGATGGCCAGGTCGCAGCTCAGGGTCATTCGGTCGGGGGCCGCCGGCCCCATACGCCGACGTGGACGAATCCGCACGCTAGGAAGTCATCGTCGCCTGGCCGGTCGATGAGCGCCGTCGCCTGCGCACGGCTGAGGGCCCCGGCTTGCACCTTCGGAAGGGCGAGAGCGGCCTGGCTCAGCTGGTAAAACTCGGCAAGATCAGTGCCGGCTTGGATGATGTCGATCTCGGCGTCTGCACCGACATCCGCGAGGCCGAGCTGGTGAATCTGGCGGAGCAGAGACCGGCCCTGGGACAGGGCCAAGCTCGGGAAGGCGACCTGGGTCGAGTAGGGAGAGGTGGCCCACACTGGGTCGGCGTCGCCGGTCCACATGCCGAAGTCTGGTTCCTCGAGCACCAGCCACCCGCCGGGAGCCAGCCAGGTGACCACCCGTCGCAGCAGGTCCACGCTGGGGGATATGTGCATGAGCACCGCTCGTGTATGTATGAGCTCGAAAGAGCCGGGCGGAAACGTGTCGGTGCGGATGTCGTGCCGGAGGACCTCGACGTTCGGGGCGTCTATGTCACTCAGAAACCCCAGCTGCAGGTCGGTGGCGATCACGCGTCCCGCCGGGCCGACGACATCGGACAGCCACCGGGTAATCGACCCTCGCCCCCCGCCGATCTCCAGGCACCTGGCGTCCTTGCTGACTCCAAGACGCTGAATGCGCCGCTTCGTAAGGGGGTCGAGACGTTGCTCCAGCAGCTGAAGACGACGCGATTCGTCCTCGGCTGAGTGCGGGAACGCGTAGTCCGGAGCCTCACTCACAGCCAGGATCATAAGCCGCGGCCCCCCTCGCCGACTATCTTGCGGAACTCGCGGCCACGCGTGCGAGGCGTCCCGGGCTCCGCACAGTGCGCAAGCTGCGGATCCGCGCTGCATCAGCGGGACTCACCACCGACTCCCATGTATCGCACACACGGCCTCCATCCAGGCTTCATAGCTTTGTGTTGTCTTGGACCAGGACTTACTGCGGCAGGACCGAAAGGATACGGGGCATGGTGCAGGGAAATGCCACCGATGGGGACGTCGCTGAGCTCGTCCGAAGCACTGCGGACGCTGCCTCTGCATATATCCGAGGAGATATTCGCAGATATCTCACGCTGATCAAGCATGGCGACAGCTTCACGCTGATAGCGCCTTACTAGTTCACGCTATAAGCATGGAGTACATGGCAGCCCTCGCCCGTGGTCAGAGTTGACCATAGCAGTCCTCCCGGTCATGCCTGATACGTGCCGACACCACAGCTCCGTTTTGGTATTCCCGCAGGCTACGGCCATCCGGCCGGAGGCCTGTAAAGCCGTCGCCTCGTGCGGGCATCGTGGCTGAGATCCGGTTTTGCACCGCGCCGGACGGGGTGCGCCTCGCCTACTCGATGCACGGCCGCGGTCCGCCGCTGGTCAGGGTCGCGACCTGGCTGACCCATCTCGAGCTGGACTGGGAAAGCCCGGTCTGGCGCCATTGGCTCGATCGGCTCGGCGAGCGTCACACTGTTGTGCGTTACGACGAGCGCGGCTGCGGCCTTTCGGACGCGGAAGTCGGCGAGCTGTCGGTCGAGACCTGGGTCGGTGATCTGGAGGCGGTCGTTGACGCCACCGGCCTGGAGCGGTTTGCGCTGCTGGGCGTCTCGCAGGGCGCGGGGATCGCGGTGGCCTACGCCGCGCGGCACCCGGAGCGGATCTCCGATCTCGTCCTTTACGGCGGCTATGCGCGCGGCCGGCGGCTGCGTGGGCAGCGGGAGCAGGAAGCGGCGCTGGTCGCGGCCATCCGCGCTGGGTGGGCCACCGAAGACCCAGCGTTCCGGCACGTGTTCAGCATGCTCTTCCTCCCGCACGGCACGCCCGCGCAGATGACCTGGTACGACGAGCTGCTGCGGACGACCACCTCGGCCGACGCCGCGGTTCGGCTCTTTACTGCGCGCGGCGCGGTCAACGTCACCGCGGCCGCCCCGAGGGTTGACGCCCGGACGCTGGTGATTCACGCGCGGGGTGATCGCGTGGTGCCCGTCGAGGAGGGCCGGCTGCTGGCCACGCTCATCCCGGACGCGCGCCTGGTCGTGCTCGACTCGGTCAACCACATCCTGCTTGCCGACGAGCCGGCGTGGGAACAGTTCGTGTCCGCGCTCGGCGGGTTCCTTGGCCCGCCCCGAGTTGCCCCTTCCACGTCCGCCGCCGGGCTCAGTTCGCGCGAGCTGGAAGTGCTTGAACTGGTGGCCGCCGGGTTGACCAACGAGGCGATCGCGGAACGCCTCGTCCTCAGCGTGCGCACGGTCGAGCGGCATCTGTCGAATGTCTACGCGAAGCTGCGCCTGTCGGGCAAGGCCGCCCGTGCGGCCGCTGCAGTGTCGTTCATCAATCTGCAAGCCTCAGCCGGGGAGCGGCCGCGCTGAAGCGCGCTGCGTGTATGCCGCCATCGACGGCTGTGAGGTTGGGTGTTCACGCCGATGACGACACCGTGAGCCGTTCCTAGCCTCGAGGCAGCTGTCGAATGAGCAGCCTTTCTGCGGCCCACGGAGGTACGACATGGCACCCGAACTCACGCTGCCGCCCGCGCAGGTGGAACCGGTCAGACCGGTTAGCGAATACGACATCCGCGGCGGCGGGGGCATCACGCTCCACGCCCGCGAATGGGGGAACCCGGACGGTCCCGCGATCCTGTTCATCCACGGATGGTCCCAGTGCGACCTGTGCTGGTCCGGTCAGGTCAGCAGCCAGCTTGCCGCAAGGTTCCGGATGGTCACCTTCGACAACCGCGGCCACGGCATGTCCGAGAAGCCACTCGACCCCCGCTGCTACGCCGACGAGCGGCTATGGGCCGACGACCTCGCCGCGGTCATCGACCAGACCCGCCTCGAGCGCCCGGTGCTCGTCGCCTGGTCCTATGGAGGGTTGATCACCGCCGACTACATCCGCGCCCACGGCGACGCCGCCATCGGCGGCATCGATCTCGTCGGCGGTACCGTCCTGCTGAGGCCGCCCACATTCGACCACATCGGGCCCGGCCTGCTCGAAAACGCCCCGGCGGCGTGCGACCCCGATCTCCGGACCAACATTCACGCTATCCGGCGGTTCCTGCGCCGTTGCACCGCCCGGCCTCTCGACGACGAACTCTGGAGCACAGCGCTGTGCTGGAACATGGCCGTCCCGCCCCAGGTCCGGGGCGCGCTGATCGCGCGACAGATCGATAGTGACGACGTTCTCGCACGCCTTTCGGTGCCGGTGCTGGTGACACACGGCCGTGAAGACGCGATCATCCTGCCTTCCATGGCCGACCACACGCTGGAACACTGCAAAACCGCCGTTCCCTCCTGGTACGAAGGCGTCGGCCACATGCCGTTTCTCGAGGACACGGAGCGCTTCAACCGCGAGCTAGCGGCGTTCGCCGACCAAGCGAGAGCCTGAGACCGCGGCGGGCCAGGTCGCGCGTCGCCGGGCTGACCCCCCTAAACCAATACTCCAGCAGCACTTTGTGACAGTGCCTGCCGGCGCTGGCACCAGGCCCCGGCGCCGCCGGCATCGCGCGTGAGTGGGTCAGCCTTCGGGGTCGATGCCGTGCCAGGCGGGTACCTTGACCGTCCGGTGGCCGGGGGTGCCGCCGAGGATCACCTTGCGCAGTGAGACGTCGTTGCGGGTGTTCGACTCGTACAGGACGTGCTGCGGGTTGGCGGTGATCTCGATGTAGTAGGTGCCGTCCGGCACGCTGGTGATGTCGAACGCCTGGCCCGAGATGGACTGCAGGTAGGTGTCTCCCCAGCCGACCGGCATCATTTCCTGCACCCACAGGGCAGTCGGCGATCCGCACTGGCCGGCGAGGCCGATGGACGGCGGCTGCCACACGGCGTGCGGCGCGAGCAGGTTCACCGGGTCGGTGGGGGCGATGCAGAAGCCGACCTTGTGGCTGATCACCGCCAGGTTCTTCGCGGAGTCGAGCAGCGTGTACCGGGCGAACTGCTCGAAGTGCCAGTGGTTGTGGCCGTGCTGGGAGTCGAATCCCATCGTCCCGGCGCGGGCCCGGCCGATGACGTGCCCGCCCCGCCAGAAGTACTGGTAGGCCTTCATGACCGGCGAGCCGTGCGAGCGGAAGCCCTCGACGTCCAGCGGCGAGTTGCCGCCGACCCACACGGTCGCGCCGAAGGTCAGCAGGTCCAGCCCGGTACGGGTGTGCGACGTGCTGATGCCCCACGACGGCAGCGGCACCAGGTCCGGCAGCGCGGCCGCGGGCGGGCTCGCCAGGGACGGGACGCGGGGCAGCGGGGCAAGCGTCCGGGCGCGCGCGGGGGCGGTCGTCGGCGCGGCCGAGGGCTTGCCCCGTCCCTTCATGACGGTGAGCTTGACGCTGGCGGTCGCGTCAGCGGCGGTGACGTGCAGCAGGCGCACGTACTGCGGGGCGATCGCCGCGGTGACCTTATAGATCCCGGGGGCGAGCCGCACGGTGGGCGGGGGAAAGGTGGGCGAGAAGCTGGCCGGGTCGGCTGCCCAGCCTCTCGGCAGGCCCATCACCAGGCTCTTCGGGAACGGGTCGCTCGCGCATCCGGGCGGGTACGGGTTCGTGCGCGCGCTGTCCAGGACCGCCCGCTGCGGGCCGAAGTTGAGGCAGAACAGCGGCCGGAACGATGCCACCACCTTCCCAGCGGCATTCGCGACGGACAGGCGCAGGAAGTCCCGCAGCCCGTTGAAGCCGTCCAGCAGGCTGCCGGGCAGCGACCTGGTCGTGGTGCCGCCGCCCGGACGGTAGATGACCTGGGTGAGCGTGATCGGCTTGGTGTAGCTGGCCCGCCGCACGTCAAACTGAAGCGCGGACCCGAGCGAGGCCGCATAGACGCCCGGGTCCAGGTACACCCGGCCCCGCGAGCTCATCAGCGTGATGCTGTTCTGGGCCACGATCAGCTTCACCACCGGCCCTCGCGCGGCCGCCTGGGTCCCGGCCAGCGCAGGGCCCGCCAGCGTGGCCGCCGCCACCGCCGAAGCCAAGCCGGCAGCAGCTGCGCGCCGCAGCCCGCGTCCTGGTCTGATCATGACCTCTCCTCCCGGATGCGCGCGGCAGGCAGCTATCCGGCAGCCGCGTACCAGGACACGTGCCGGAATCCCGCCGGGATCGTGACCAGCGCCTTCGCCTTGTTGGCACGGGTCGGCGGCAGCCACTGGATGTCGGTCACGCCCGTGCCATGCGTGCTGGCCGCAGGTCCGCCGAACGTCTCATCCGAGCCGTACAGCCGCACCGGGAGGTAGGTCTTGGAGTTCACGTAGAGCATCCACCAGACCCGGACGTACTGCTCGCGGACAGCCCGCGCCTCACCCTTGCCCAGCGGGACTGTTCTGGGCTTCCCAGTGATCTTCGTGAGCTCCACGCCGCCGATCCTGACATGCCCGGTCACGGTGGCGGCCCCGCAGCCAAGCGTGGCCTGGATGAAGGCCGGCCACTGGCTCGGCGTGGGCGGCGGCCCGCTCATCTCTACCGCACCCGTGGCCGAGCACGCGCTCGCCGGCTGCCCGCTGGGGCCCGGCACCACGCTCCACTCGCGGTTGTAGTACGCGACGTAGACGGGGATGAGCTTGCCGCCGATGCGGGCAGTGCCCTGGGCCAGGTAGCGCTCGGATCCGCCGTGGTGCGTGCAATCTCCGTTCGCCAGGGCATGCTGGCAGCCTTTCCCGGTGAACTCCTCGAACCGGTTCGCGGCGCCATAACCCCACACGACGCTCGGCCCCCAGTCGCTGCTGGTCGTGCGCGCGCGCATGACCAGATGCTGGCCGCGGCCGGCGACCGCGAGCTGAACCCGCTTAATCACGTACGCGGCCGTCCGCGCCTGCACCGGCGGTGCGGGGGCCACCTGCGGGCCTCCCGTCGCTGTGATCACGGCAACCGCGGTGACCGCGGCGCACGCCGTGCCCACCGCCGCCGCGGCATCAATCACCCGGCGCCGGCTCCGGGCCCGGGCGGCCCGGGCAGCCAGCCCACGCGGGGCCTCGACCCCTTCGGTGAATCGCTCCATGCCGCTGCGCAGCAGATCCTCGACATCCGGGCTCATGATCTGTCCTTCCCGCTTCCGGCGGCCCAGTCCAGTAGCTGCGCCCCGGCGCCGGGCCGGGAGTCGGCAAGTTCGCGGAGCCGTCGCAGCCCGCGGGACGCCGCGGACTTGACCGCACTCTCTGAACAGCCAAGAAGGGCGGCCGTCTCCGTACCGCTCAGCTGCTCCCAGTAACGCAGCACCAGCACCGCCCGCTGCTGCGACGGCAGCTGGAGCAGCAAACGCATCAGCGCGTCGCGCAGGTCTACCTCAGCCGTGGCATCAGCCGGCGCGCATCCCTGCGAACGCAGCAGCAGCAGCTTCCGCCGCCATCTGGCCTGCCGCCGGAACCGGTCGGTGGCCAGGTTGTAGAGCGTGCGGCGCAGGTAGCCCTCAGGATCGCCGTCGACATGGCGCCACTGCCGCAGCAGCCGCTCAAGCGCGGACTGCAGCAGATCCTCGGCCGCCTCAACGCTCCCCGTGAGCAAGACAGCCGTGCGCATCAGGCCCTGCCCCCGGCGGGCGAGGAACAGTTCCAGGCTCTCCGCTCGCTGATCATGCGCCATGACGATTGCCCTCCTTCGCTAACCAAGTACGAAGAAGGGGTACTCAAAGTTACTCCGCTTCCAGCGCGGCTCAGCGATCTTGCGTCACTCTGCGTCAGAGACCATATAACGTACCGTGACTGGCGCTGGTCTGCGCCTGACGCGCAAGTGCTCCGCGCCGTGTGGTAGCCGACGAGCGACCAGTCAGGCGAGTACCCACAGCTCGGTGAATGGCGGGGTGATGTGCCAGATCGTCTCCAGGCCCGCCGGCAGGGACGCCAGGTCGCCGGGCTTGAGCTTGACCGCCGGGCCGCCGGCGATCTCGATGGTCACCTCGCCCTCCAGCACGTGGATCGTCTCGCGCTGGGCCGGTGTCCACGGGCTTGGGCCCTCGACAGTGGTGAACCGGGTCAGGCCGGCCCACACCCCGTCGGCGTGGACAAGCTCGTGCATCTCGCTGCCGGGAACCTCCGGATCAGGCTCCCATTCCTCGGTCTTCACGTTCGAGCAGAACACACCAGGATGCGGCTCCATCACTACCCCTCCTGCCTGCCGGTGCCGGACTCAAACCCGGGCAGTCACTGTGCTGCCTGTTGGCGCGCGCGCGACTCTGCCCGTCCGGCTACGACTCTCAATACCTCGCGGCGGATCGCGCTGCTGCCGGCGCGGATGAGGAACCAGTAGGCCGCGAAGTAGCGCCGCGTCCTCAGGTCCGTCGCGACAATGCGGGTCTCGGTGCTGAGCACAGTGCCCGCCGGGGCGGACTCGAGGCGGAACTCCATAGCGACCTTGATCCAGCCAGGTTGCGACCAGGTTCGCAGACCCCCCGCGTCCAGACCAGGCGGCGCCAACCCTCCCAGCAGGCGCCACGCCTGGCTCAGGCCTGCCGAGATCACGACCCGGGGCCGCTCGCAGAACAGGACCGGAATAGGCGTCACGTCAAGAAAGGTGCGCCCGGCCAAAGGCTGGTGCCTGCGGCCGGCCAGCCGGGCGGGCAGCAGCCGGACGCCCTCGAGGGCATACCCCAAGGGCAGGGCCGACATGGTAACCCGGCACAGTTCATCCCACACCGCCGCGGCCGGGGCGCTGACGGCGCGGGAGTGGCACATCCGATACTGCGGATGCGGGACCACGTCGTCGAGAGTCATTACCGCCGCCTCCTGGACGGCGTCCGGCGCGCGGCTGCGAATGGCGGGCCGGGCGGGTCACGCTGCCAGCTGCGCAAGAATGCGGCGGCGCGCTCACAGGCCCCGGCGAGCGGTCCGCGCGGGTGGCTGAGCGCTTCGTGGATGAGCGTCTCGATCTTGTCCCCGACATTGGCGAGCACTTGCGCGGGTGTGGCGTCACGAGCTGACCGGTAGCCGATGACTGCGCCCGCGTTGCACACGAAGTCGGGCAGTGCCGCTATGCCCCGGCGGTGCAGGGCATCGGCTCCTTCCCTGGTGTAGGGGACGTTGGCGGCGGGCGCGACCACTTGCACGGCGGACGGCAGCGACTCGGCCGCCTGGCGGCTGATCACTCCCGGCCGGGCGCCGGGGATAACCACGTCGGCGTCTGCTGCCGTGAACAGCCGGTGAGGCGGCCCGGCCGGCGGGCCATACCGCAGCACGCACGCATCGCCGTGCACGCGGCGCAGCGCGAGCAGCCGCTCGACGTCGAGCCCGGAGGGGTCTGCCACGCATCCGGCGACGGTGGAGACCGCAACCACCCGGCCGCCGCGGTTGGTCACCTCACGGGCCACCCCACCGCCCGCCTTGCCGAATCCCTCGATGGCCACCGACCGGCCCTCCCAGCCGCCGCCCGGCCCGGCGCGCAGCGCGGTCTCCGCGGCCACCGCGACGCCGTATCCGGTCAGCAGATCCTCGAACGGCACCCCGGCTAGCACAGCGCCGAAGGCCGCCGGCGCGGCACGGCGCTCGCGCAAGAGCTTGAAGTCCTCCTCGAAGGTGCCCATGTCCGGGCCGGTGAGGAACCGGCCCGCGTCGGCCAGCGGGCGGATCTCCGCGCAGTAGCGGGCCATCTGTTCGGCGCTGGCGACGCGGTCAGCGGGATCTCCCAGTACGCCCGCCTTCGCGCCGCCGACCCGATCGCCGAGCGCCGCGAACTTGTAGGTCATGGCCCGGGCCAGGAGCGCCACCTCGGCGATCGTGACGTCCGGCGCCAGCCGCGTCCCCCCAGCGCAAACTTCCGCGTCCGGAAGGTCGAGCACGACGAACCCCGGAACCGAGCCCAGCTTGATGATCTCCGGTCGGCCAGCACCACGCCCGGCACCCGGCTGACCTGCCATGAGCTCTCCGATCGTCAGGTCGCAGGCATTGATACCCGAACCAGTCTGCCGCAGCCAGTGCGACGCCATGCCGGGCAGACCAACAGCCCGGCTCCTGCGCGGCCGCCCCGACGCCACCGCATCCACCGGGAATCACGCCGGGCACCCCTAGCTGCACGCGCACGAGCGGATGTGCGGCTTAGGCCGGCGACCGGGCGCGAGTGGCATCCGTTGCTGGCTGTACGGTTTTGTCTTGCGGTGGGTGAGGAGAAGGGCGATGTCATGACTGCACCAGAACCTGTGGCTGGCGAACGTGCCGATCTGCTGCAATCGCTGGCCCGGCAACGGCACTTTTTGCGTCATACCACTCACGGCCTGACCGACGAGCAGGCCGCGCGACGGACCACGGCCAGCGCATTGTGCCTGGGCGGCCTGATCAAGCACGTCGCGCTCACCGAACGGCAGTGGGCCCGGTTCATCGTCGAAGGCCCCTCAGCGATGAGCTGGGATGAGGCGAGCGCAGCCGACTGGATGGCCGGCTTCACGATGCTGGACGGCGAGACACTGGCTGGCCTGCTGGAGAACTACGCGCAGGTCGCGCGCCAGACCGATGAGGTTGTGGCGCAACTGCCCGACCTCGACGCAACGCAGCCGCTGCCCCCGGCGCCCTGGTTTGAGCCCGGCGCCCACTGGTCGGCTCGGCGGGTGGTGCTGCACTTGATCGCCGAGATAGCCCAGCACGCTGGTCACGCCGACATCATCCGCGAGTCTCTCGACGGTGCCAAGTCAATGGGATAGCGCAGTTACCGGGCGGCTGACCGCACGACCCGATCCACAGCAGGAGCCCGCGATCCCGCACCGGCAGAAGAGTGCGCCGGGCCATGAGAGTGCGGCTCGAGACAATCGATGCAATGGATGAAAGAGTTACCTCGCCGGTGCGGTTTAATTTAGCCAACTATTTCAATAACCCGGGGAACCATCTCGGCTGGTGCAGATTTGCCAGGTTGCCTCATCTGCTAGCTGCCAGCCAAGTGTCAAGGCGGCACGTCGTACCTGGTTAAGGAGAAGCTTCGATCATGACGGAAAAGGGTGCGCGCAGTCTGCGGCGCGGCGAGCTGGAACCTCTGGCAGGCCTCATCGAGCAGCTGGGGCTCACCGGGTACTTCTCGGGGGACGCCGTCATGCACGGGAACGATCCCGTCATCCGCTCGCCGCACCGGATCGGTGAGGCGTCCTGCACCGTGCAGCTGCTCATCGGTGCCGCGGGCGCCGCGATCTGGGAAGCCCGCGGCGGCACGCGCACCGACATCGCTGTGGACATCATCCACGCGCTGCACTATCTGCACCAGACCCACTACGTCGCGCAATCCGGCTATCCCAGCAGCGTCGGAGCTGAGTTCGTCGAGGTCAACGGTATCTTCCCGACCCGCGACGGCCGCTACATCATGCTCGAGGCCGGGCCGCCGTACCAGAAGCTGCTCAGCGGGTACCTCAACTTCTTCGACTGCGGTAACAACAAGCAATCCTTCGCCCGCGAGGTCGCCAGGTGGAACGCGGAAGATCTCGAACAGGCGCTGGCGGACGCCGGCCTCCCGGCCTGCCGTGCGTTCACGCGTGAGGAGTGGCTCGCCCATCCCCAGGGCAAGGCACTCGCCGGGACACCGCCGATCGAGATCGTCAAGATAGCCGACGGCGATCCGGTTCCCTTCCGCGACCATGGAGACTGGCCGCTGGACGGCGTTCGCGTGCTCGACTTCACGCACGTGCTCGCCGGTCCCCGCAGCGCCCGCACGCTCGCCGAGTACGGAGCCGAGGTGCTCCACATCAGCTCGCCCTGGTTCGCCGACACCCTCGCCCAGCACCTCGGCGTCGATGCCGGCAAGTACGACGCCTACCTCGACCTGCGGTACGAGAAGGACATGGCAACCATGCGCCAGCTGGCCGCCACTGCCGACGTGTTCGCATCCACCTACCGCCCGGCAGTGAACGAGCGCTTCGGCCTGCTGCCCGAACAGCTCGCTGCCGCGAGCGAACGCGGCATCGTATACATGTCAGCCAACGCATACGGGCATTCCGGCCCCTGGAAAGACCGGGCCGGATTCGACCAGAACGGGCAGGTGGCATCCGGGTTCGCGATGGCCGAAGGCCAGGGCGGCCCGCCGAAGTTCTCCCCCGTCTTCTATCTGGCCGATCTGGTCACCGGGTTCTTCGCGGCCGCCGGGATGATGGCGGCGCTGCACCGGCGCGCCGTCGAAGGCGGTTCGTACCAGGTGAAGCTGTCGCTGGCACGCAGCGCCATGTGGGTACAGGAACTCGGCCTGCTCGACGTCGCCGCCCAGGGCGAGGTGCCCGAGACCGACTCATACCCGGCGCAGAAGGTCTCGATCAGCACCGCGTACGGCACAGTGACCTTGCTGGCACCGCCGCTCACGTTCACCAACCTGACCCTGCCGACCACCGACCGCCTCGTGCCCTACGGCGCAGACCCCGCGTCATGGCCGTCGCAGACCTGATGAGGGCCACCGCAGGGCCGGACCAGCTGGCAGACCGCGTGCAGTTACGTCGCGATCAATCGTGCGGAGGAATATTTCCCGTCCAACCCCGCGCCCGATGAACTGTGGATGGACTACTACGCCACAGCCTTCCGGGGCGTATCACGCCTCGATCAGCTCATCGCGATCGGCGGGGCGAGCGGGATACCCGCCGGCATAGGCGAGTGGGGGTGGAGCTCCGGGGACGTCATATTCGACCCGATGGAAATGCCGTGGTGGAATGAATATTGCAGTTACCTTATCCACCTCGCTAAAGCAGGGCTCCTCGGCCTGGGCGCGATTTTCTTTGGTAGCAAATCCCATGCCAAGAATGTCGATGTCCTCGGCACGGCCACTGACCCGCGAATCCCGATGGTTCAGAAAGTAGCCAATACGATTCTAGCGCTGTAGCAGGCGGTCAGAGTTCGATGCGCGAGCCCATGATGACGGTGCGCTCGCGGGGAAGTCGGAAGTATTCGGCGGCGTCAGCGGTGATTCGTGATGTGGCGATGAACAGGCGCTTGCGCCAGCGGCTCATGCCCGGGGCGTGGCCTTGGACGAGCTCGATGCGCGACACGAAGTACGACAGCTTGTCGTCGTCGAGGTCGTCGAGCGGGCTTTCGATGGCAGCATCGCGGATCAGCGGCATGAGGCCAGGGACGTTCGTCTGGTCCATGTAGCCGAAACGGGCAGTGACGTGGATGATCCGGTCGTCCTTGTACCCGAGGTCGTCGATCTGCAGCCGGTCCGCATCGGTGACGTGCGGTGCGGGCATCGTCTCAATCGAGAGGATGAGGACCTCCTCGTGGAGGATCTCGTTGTGTTCGACGTTCGCCCGCAGCGCCAGCGGGGCGGTGGCCTTGCCGCGGTTGAGGAAGATGGCGGTGCCCGGCACCCGGTGTAGCGGGGGCTTCATGGCGTGCAGCTGCGCGATGAACGCCGGAAGCGGCCCCTCCTCGCGGACCCGCTCCAGCGTGACGAGTTCGCGGCCCCGTTGCCAGGTGGTGAAGATGGTGAACGCGATGATGCCGATCAGTAGCGGAAACCATGCTCCGTGCGTCAGCTTGGTCAAGTTGGCGGCGAAAAACAGCAGGTCAATGGCGATCAGCACACCGCCGCCCGCCAGCACGATCCAGAGCGGCCAGCGCCACCGATGACGGGCGTAGTAGAAGAACAGCAGGGTCGTGATCGTGATCGTGCCGGTCACGGCCGTGCCGTAGGCGTAGGCCAGAGCGGCCGAGGTCCTGAACGCGAGCACCAGGGTGAGGACAGCCGCCAGCAGAAGCCAGTTGATCCACGGGACGTAGATCTGGCCCATCAACTCTTCCGAGGTGTACTGGATGCGCATCCGCGGCAGGTAGCCGAGCCGCGCGGCCTGGTGCGCGACCGAGAAGGCGCCACTGATCACCGCCTGCGAGGCGATGACGGTCGCCACGGTTGCGAGGAACACCATCGGGAGCCGGGCCCACCCCGGAGCCAGCAGGAAGAACGGGTTGCTGATGCTGGCCGGGTGACCCAGGATCAGCGCGCCCTGTCCCAGGTAATTCAGGATGCAGGCGGGGAAGACGACCAGCAGCCAGGCACGCCTGATCGGCGGGCGGCCGAAGTGCCCCATGTCCGCGTACAGCGCTTCGGCTCCGGTGACGGCCAGGACGACAGCGGTCAGGGAGAAGAACGCGGTGCCGAAATGGCCGACCAGGAAGCCGATGGCGTAGCTGGGCGACAGCGCCTCCAGGATCACCGGGTGCGCGATGATGCCGCGCACGCCGAGCACGCCGAGCACGGTGAACCAGACGGCCATGACCGGCCCGAACACCCGCCCCACCGCGCCCGTGCCCAGCCGCTGAACCAGGAACAGCACGACGATGATCGCCACCGTGACGGGGATCACCAGGCCCGACACTGACGGCGCCGCCACCTTGACGCCCTCGACCGCCGAAAGCACCGAGATGGCCGGCGTGATCATGCTGTCGCCGAAGAACAGCGAGGCCCCGAAGATCCCCAGCGCCGCTAGCGCCGCCTTCGCCCGGCGTCCGCCGGGCAGGGCCCGCCGGCGGATCAAGGCGATCAGCGCCATGATCCCGCCCTCGCCGTCGTTATCGGCCCGCATCACGAGCAGCACGTACGTGACGGTGACGATGATCGTCACCGACCAGAAGATCAGCGAGACGATCCCGAAGATGGTGTCGTGCGACACCTTGACCGGATGGGGATCGGCCGGATTGAAAACCGTCTGCACGGTGTACAGCGGGCTCGTCCCGATGTCACCGAAGACAACCCCCAGAGCGCCGACCGCAAGAGCTCCCTGCGCAGTAGCGCGTCGGCTCACGCTCACAGTATTCGCCTCCCGTGCCGCCAGCTTGCACGCGCTACCCTAACGAACGATCCAAAGAAGGACACCGTTCGGCAACGACAACCCGATGCCGCGGCGGCACCACGGCTGCTGCGCTGTCACATGGGTCGTGCAGCCACGCAGCACACTGCGGTCGCCGAATCCCGTGCCGGTTCACAACGTTGTTCCGTGGCGCATAACTGGTTGGTACGCGCTCCACGCCGGCCAGGTTCTCCGGATTTCCGCGCATACAAATTCGGCGATCTGGCCGTGCCAATATCTTCCGAATCAGCCGCCGGGATGACGCAGTCATGGTGCCAGATTCAGCTGGTTGAACCGTGCGGCCATCTCTGCGGCGTTATGCCGGATTCAGGGTCAGCTGGCGAGTTCGGGGATCACCTTGTCGGCGAACAGGTCGATGCTGGAGCGGTCATAGGCGGCGTCGGCGAAGTAGCAGATCGCGTAGCCGAGACCGAGGTCGCGCATCCGCGCCAGCCGCTCGGTGATCTGCCCGGGCGTGCCGATCAGCCCCTCGGACCCGAACTCGGCCAGCTCCGCCTCCAGCGCGGCGGCGGGGACCAGCGGCTCGTAGTGGGCCCGGATCCAGGCCACCTTGCGGGCCACCTCCCGCTCGGTCTCGCCGATGATCACGTTGAAGCTGGCGGAACGGGTGATCGCGCCGAAGTCGGTGCCGGCCTCCGCGCAGTGCCGAGCGAGGATCTCCGACTTGCGGGCGAACGCGGCTGGCTCGCTGTCGAAGTTCGTATACTGCGCGTACTTCGCCGCGGTCCGCAGCGTCTTGCGCTCGCCGCCGCCGGCGATCCACAGCGGGATGCCGCCGTCCTGCAGCGGAACCGGCCGGCCGATCGCGCCGTGCACCTGGTAGTGCCGGCCGGCCAGGGTCGCTGTGCCCGCGGTCCACAGCTGCCGCATGATCTGCACGCCCTCATCGAGCATGCCGAGCCGGTCGCCGGCGCTGGGGAACCCGTAGCCGTACGCCCGCCACTCGTGCTCATACCAGCCGCCGCCGATGCCCATCTCGACCCGGCCGCCGGAGACCACATCGACGGTGACGGCGACCTTGGCGAGATAGGCCGGATTCCGGTAGCCCATGCACGTGCACATCTGGCCGAGCCGCACCCGGGTCGTCGCGACCGCGAACGCCGCCATCAGCGACCAGGTCTCGTAGGTGGCCTCGTCGGCGGGGACCGGGACGGTGTGGAAGTGGTCGTAGACCCAGATCGACTCGAACGGCGAATCGTCGGCGGCTTGGGCGAGGTCCCGCATCACCGCCCAATGGTCAGCCGCCGGGATGCCCGCCAGATCGAGGCGCCAGCCCTGAGGGATGAACAGTCCGAATCGCATGGCCGCAGCCTATTGCCGGGGATTGCCCGCCGCAGCCCGGCTGCCGCACCTGCGGCGCGCCGCGATCATGGCACGAGGCCGCCGCCAGGTGGCTGGCGGGCTGCGGCTGGTGATGCAGGAACCTGGTCTCTACACTTGCCCTGGCGGAACCTTCAGAGACGAAGCAGCAGAAGTGATTCCTTCGGCGCCGCCGCTAGCGCTGTGGAGCGAGGAGGGTGGTTATGGCAGAGATAACCCTCGTGATCGGAAGTGAAGCTCACACTAACGATAATAAGATCTCTGGCTATGTGAAGTCCGTAGTCATTGACCGCAGCAAACGAGAGGTAACCCATCTTGTTATCGAGCCAAAAGGCCGGGAGGGACTAGCACGGCTTGTCCGGCTGGATGAGAATGTTGACGCCCGGGGAGGCAAGATCCGGCTCGACTACAACGAGGCGCAGTTCAAGGACCTCACCGCCGCAGAGGAGACTCTGGCAGAAGTCTTCGGCGCAGGCCCCGTAGGGCTGGTAACGGAGGGTTGGCGACCAGCGGACGGCGACGAGTCAGTCGTGGACGGCAGCGAGATTTCGCCGGTTCGCGCGGAGATACTGACCGGAGAAACGGACCTCGTGGCCAGGCGCCTCGCTACCGAGGAGGTAGAGGAGGAACACCGTGGTGATCACGTCCATGCCACCGACGGCGAGATCGGCGAACTCCGCGCGCTCTGCGTTGACCCCAGCACGCACCAAGTGACCCACGTGCACGTAGTACTCAAAGAAGGGCATTTGTGGCGTCACAAGGAAGTGGCTATCCCCTCCGATAGTGTGTCCGGATTTACCGACGGCATTCATCTCAACATCTCCAGGCAGCAAGTGGAGGAGCTGGCGCACGGGGACATCGATCACCCGGGCGAGTAGGGCCGCCGGGCAGCATATCCGCCATGGAGTTATCAGGTTGCTATCGACGCGTCCAGGCACCCCGCACGTGCCCGTGCCGCCCGTTGCTTGCCGGTCAACGAGCCTGTGTCATGGCCGTCGCGTCTGCCAGCGAGGCAAGGTCAACCCGCGCCTCGGCGGCCCGCTTGGTCTCGCCGAGTTCGTCGCAAAGCTGCAGGGCCTCGGTGAAGAGCCGGCGCGCCTGCCCAATATCGCCGGCCAGGCGCTGACTGTGGCCGAGCCGCTGCAGGGTTATCGCCTGGAAGAGCCGGTCACCGACGTCTCGGTAGATGACGGCTGATTCACGCAGGCACGCGATGGCGGCGGCTGTCTCCCCGAGGATCAGATAGGTTTCGCCAAGCTCACTGAGCGCGTCCGCCGCGGGAGCGTGCGAATCGAGATCGCGGAAGATGGCCAGTGACTGCTGCAGGTTACCGACGGCATCGCGGTACCGGCCGAGCTTGCGGCACGCGCAGCCCAGTATGTCCAGCGCGAGCCCTTCACCGAACCGGTCGCCGGACCGCCGGTCGAGCTCGAGCGCGTGCTCGGCCGCTCGCCGTGCTTGTTCAAACCTGCCCAGCTCCAGGTAGGTGTTGGCCAGGTTGTTGGCGGCCCGGGTGGCACGGAGCTTTTCACCGGTCTCGCGGCTCAAGGCGAGCGCCTGCTCGAAGCAGGCAATGGCTTCCTCCATGTGCTGAACGCCGTAGACCATGCCCAGGTTGTTGAGTATGCAGGCTTCGGCCTGCCGGTCAGCGAGTACGCGCGCGCTGGCCAGGGCGATCTGATGCGTGGCGAGCCAGTCCCCCAGGTGACTGCGCCGGTAGTAGAAGCTCATCGCCGCGGCGGCCAGTTTCCAGGCGATCTCATGCAGGCCAGCGGCGGCGGCCTGCTGGATCGCCGCCGTCAGGGCAGCTCGCTCGGCCTCACACCAGGACAGGGCGTCCCGCAGTGACGCAAAGCCCAGCGGGGCTGCTTGCGGGGGGGCGGGGTCCAGAGGAACCCTCAGATGCTGGGGGGAGATGATCGTGGCCGCCGCCTCGGTGGTGTGCAGGTACCAGGCGAGCACGCGGGTGATCGCGGCGGTGCGGTCCTGCTCGGTTTCCTGGGTGCGGGCGCGGTCCGCGGCATAAACGCGCAACAGGTCGTGGAAGCTATAGCGGTCAGGCGCCGGTGACTCCAGCAGATTGGTGTCGGCAAGGGCGTCCAGCGCGGCGGCGGTTGCGGCTCGTGGCTCGCCGAGCAGGGCAGCGGCGGCGGGCAGGCTGATCGACGGGCCGGCCCAGAGGCCCAGCAGGCGAAATGCCCGTGCGGGGCCGACCGCGCCGGGTGCGGCCGACTCCGGGAGGGTAGCGATGCTGACCTCGAACGACGTCCGCACGGCCAGGTTGCCCGCCCGGAACTCATCCAGCCGCCGGCGTTCGTCGGCGAGCCGGTCCGCGAGGGCTCGCACGGTCCACGATTCCCGCGCGGCCAGCCGGCCGCTGGCGATCCTGATCGCCAGCGGCAGGCCCGCGCAGGCCGCCAGCACGTCCTCGGTAGCGGCGGGCTCAGCGAGAGTCCGGGCCGGGCCGGTCACCTGAGCGAACAGGGTGCGCGCATCGTCGCGCGGCAGCAAGCCCAGGTTCACGATGCGGCACCCCACCAAGTCGGGCATCTGGCTCCGGGCGGTGACGATCACGGCGCACGATCCGCTGCCGGGCAGCAGCGTCTGCACCTGCGCTGCGTTCCGTGCGTCATCGAGGACGATCAGAACCTGACGGCCGGCGAGCACGGTCCGGTACTGCGCCGCGCGCTCTTCCAGGTCAGCCGGTATGCGCGCCGCGTCCACACCCAGGTCCCGCAAGAACCTGGCCAGAACCTCGGCCGGGGCCACCGGCTGGGTCGCGGCGCGCAAGCTGGCAAACAACTGCCCATGGGGGAACCGGCGGGCCAGCGCGTGCGCCGCATGCACAGCCAGAGCGGTCTTGCCAACCCCGCCGGCTCCCACGACCAGCACCACCCGGACCGCGCCGTCAGCTTCGTGCCGGGCGCTGCCAGCGGGCTCGTCCTCTTGACCTGGCTCCGTCCCGTCTTGCCTGGGTGACAGCAGATCGCACAACCGCGCCACCTGCTCGTCGCGGCCGGTGAAGTCGGGGATGTCGGTCGGCAACTGCGCCGGCGCCACGCGGTCGCTCTGGTGAGCGGCCGACTCCGGGACCTTCCTGGCCGGCCAGGCCGCCGGCGGCTCCAAAGCGCCTCTGGCCGCCGCCGACCACTGCGGCCCGTTCACTGCCAGGCTCGGCCCGCCGGAGCCACCCCGGGAAGGCCCGGCCCGTGGCGATGGCTGACTGGCGCGGCGTTCGGCGCGGGGAGCACCTGCGCTGTCGGGTGCCCCCCGGGACATCGCGATCAGCCGCCCGCGCGCCTGATCGGGCAGCCCCAGTGCCTCTGCAAGGAGTTCCAGCGATTTGCGGTGCGGCCGGGCCGTGCGGCCGCGCTCAAGATCACCGAGCGTCCGCACGCTCAGACCGGTCTTGCCGGCAAGCTCTTCTTGCGTCAGCCCGGCTGCCTGCCGGGCCTGACGCAACAGCGCGCCCGCAATTTTTCCATCCGTTCCGCCAGCCGCCATAGCGGCAGACTACCGATCGAACGGTCAACTTCCACTGGGTCCGGGCGACCGCGCAGCCACGCGATACCTCCCGTCCGGCCTGGTGTGCCTGGCTGAACGGCCCCGGGCCAGCCGATCATGAAACTGCGGCCGGGCAGCCTTCCGGCCGCGGAATTCACGCCAGAACCGGCAGAATCAGGGCCGACGAGCCGAAATTGCCGGTGATTCTGCCTCCGGAACCTCCTTGTTCCGGACATATCGTTCCATGAGAATAGCATCCGCCCGACGTGGGCACATTGATGGTCCAAGCGCGGAAGGGCGGTCCCTGGTGCACATGAAACCGTACCGGAATGTTGCACGGAAAAAGGCGACGCGAGCCTGGCAGGGCTTTTCAGCGCTCTCCTGTGCCAGCGCTCTGTTCCTGGGCATTGCGGTCTTCGCGGCGGCGCAGCCCGCTGCCGCGGGCACGCACTCGCCGGCCCCGGCGGCACGGCTCGTTATCGGGGCAGCGCTCCAGCGGCAGCTGATCTCGCTGTACGCCGGCTACCGGCACATCCCGGTCACCGACATCGCCGGGATCGCCCCTGGCTCCATTCGCAGCAGGCTGATGCCAGGTAGCGGTGCGGACTGGGCGTCGATCGGCGTCCTGCCGTCGTCCCGCGCGCCGCGCAGTGCCATGACCGGATTCCAGGACGGCGCGCGCTACGGGATCTTCAACCGCCCGCCGGGCGGCGCCTGGCGGATCGCCGGGCTCGGCGGCGAGCCGTTCGGCTGTAATACCGGCCTTCCGGCGGCGGTGCGCCGCGGGTGGCACCTGGCGCCCTGCCCGTCGGCGGGCAAAATGGTCGCGCCCAAGTTCAGCGGCCTGCTGATGTCCGGGACCACGGCGGGCCTGGCGAAGATCGCGATGGCGCAGGTCGGGGTGTCGGACAACCCGCCCGTGACCAACTTCAACGGGCTCGACTGCAACCCCTACACGGCGCTGGTGGGGGTGGGCGCCCCCGCCGGGGGCTGCGGCAGAACGTCGCATTCACCCTGGTTCAGCAACGTCCAGGACGAGAGCGAGTTCTGGTGCGCCGACTTCACCAAGTGGGTGTGGGAGAAGGCCGGAGTCAGCGGCACGGGAACGCTGACCCCGGCGGCGGCGAGCTTCTACACCTGGGGCGTGCAGCACGGCGAGCACATCTCGTTCGGGGGAACTCCGCAGGTCGGCGACGCGATAATCCTCTATCCGAACGGCACCAGTGCGCCCAACGGCAGCTACGCCGACCACGTGGGTATCGTGACCGCGGTCAACTCCAACGGCACCGTGGACCTCGTCAACGGAGACTTCCTGGGGGCCTCGAACATCTCGGTCCAGTACGCGGCCGACGCCAAGCTCTCAAGCTGGGCGTCGCAGGTGGAAAGCCCCGGGGAGAAGTGGGCCTTCGTCTCGCCGCGGCTCAAGTCGCCGCCGCCGCAGCCCGCCGCAGGCGTGCCGAGTGGGCCGGCGGTGTATAACCCGTTGAGCGGGACGCTGGAGGTGTATGGGACGGGGCAGGATTCGGAGCTGGAGGAGTATTTCTGGGCTCCGCGGCAGGGCTGGCAGAGGCTGGAGCTGTCGGGGGCGCCCAGCGGGGTGGCCGGCCGCCCGTCGGCGGTGTATGACCCGCTGGGCAACAACCTGGAGGTGTATGCCCGCGGCACCGATGGCGCCCTGGAGGAGTACTACTACGCGCCGGGGAAGGGATGGCGGTCCCAGCAGCTGCCGGCGCCGGGGCCGGGGACGCTGACCGGCTCCCCGTCGGCGGTCTATGACCCGGTGGGCAAGAACCTGGAGGTGTACGCCACCGCGTCGGACGGCAACCTGGCGGAGTTCTACTGGTCACCGAGCCGGGGCTGGCGGTCGCAGCAGCTGTCGGGGGCGCCGAGCGCGCTGACCGGCTCCCCGTCGGCGGCCTATGACCCGCTGAGCAAGGTGCTGGAGGTGTACGGCACCGGCCAGGACGGCAAGCTGGAGGAGTACTTCTGGACCCCAGCCAACGGCTGGCGGACCACCGAGCAGGCGCTGCCGGGGACCGCGACGCTGACCGGCTCCCCGTCAGCGGTCTATGACCCGCTGGGCAAGAACCTGGAGGTGTACGCCACCGCGTCGGACGGCAACCTGGCGGAGTTCTACTACGCCCCCGGGAAGGGATGGCGCAACCAGGAGCTGTCGGGGGCGCCGAGCGCGCTGACCGGCTCCCCGTCGGCGGCCTATGACCCGCTGAGCAAGGTGCTGGAGGTGTACGGCACCGGCCAGGACGCCAAGCTGGAGGAGTACTTCTGGACCCCCGGCAACGGCTGGCAGACCACCGACCCGCCGAGCTCGGGGTTCAGCGCGATCACCGGCAGCCCGTTCGCCGTCTACGACAACGTCGGCAAGCACCAGGAGGTCTACGCCGTCACCAGCACCGGCGCGCTGGGCGAGTACTACTACGCCCCCGGCAAAGGCTGGAACTCCCAGTCCCTGGGCGGCAACCTCGCCACCCTCTAACCCCGCCACCACCCCACCCCGGCACCCGCCCGGGACCACCACCCGGTACCCGCCCGGCACCCCCCGGGCGGGCACCCCCAGCCACGCCGGTTCCGCCGCCAGCCGCCAGCCAACGGCGGAACCGGCGTGTCCCAGACCCCGCCCAACGCCGGGCTGCCCATCGCTGGCGTGACGACGGATAACCATGACATTCAGGAAGGCGGAAGGTGCCGTGAGCCTGCACCAGCCACACGCACTAGCGCGGAAATTGCTGACGGTAATCTCCGTGACGGTATCTCTTCTCGCGATCGCCGTTCCAGCCATCGCGGTCTCGGGGCATGGCGCCGTGACCCGCGGCCAGCCAGCGTCGCCGCGCGGATTGGCTGAGCTCACTGGCCAGGTTCGTGACGGCCGGCCCCTGCAGGGGAAGAATGCGGCGGCCATCCTGGTGCCGAATGGCCTGCCGGGCGTCGCCGGCGCGGTGGTCTCCATACCTGGCCTCGGGCGCCAGACCACCACGAACGCGGCGGGGAACTTCTCTTTCGGCGGGCTGCGGGTTTCCCCCGCCTCGGTGTACAGCGTGATCGTGCGGAAGAAGGGATTCGGGCTCTGGCAGGAGAGCGGGATCAACCTGATACCCGGCGACCCTGGCCAGCTTTACGTCGAACTGCACTCCACGGCGCGAAAGCTCCATGTGACCAGGGCCGCGCAGCCATACAACGGCCGGGCGGGCGGCGAGAACCCTGCGGTCCCCGGCGGGTGCACGCACAACTCCTCCGGGTGGACATCACAGACGAAGGAGCCTCCCGTCATCCGGGTGTATATGACCGGCACCCAAACAGTCAGCAAATACGATTTCACATTCTACGAAGAGCACGTCTTGCCCAACGAGTGGATACCCAGCTGGAAGGAAGACGCACTGGAAGCCGGGGCCGTCGCCGTGCGCGACTATGCCTGGTTTTTCGTGGTCAACGGGTCGAAGGGAACGGGGTCCGGGGATCCGGATCCGTGCACGTTCGACGTGGACGACTCCACCAGCTACCAGAAATTCCTGCCCAGCAATCCCACATACGCCGCAACGAACACAGCAGTCACCAGCACCGCGCCGTACCTGTACACCCATAACTCGAAGATCCCGGAATTGGGATATAACTCTGGGTACCGGGGGGAGAAATGCGGCGGCGAGACCGTGCCGGGCTCCATGTCTCAGTGGGGCACTCAGGCTTGCGCGCTGGCCGGAGACGACTGGCAGAAAATCCTCTCGATCTACTATGGCTTCACGCTGCAGGGTCCCCCGGGCCCCGCAGGCGTGCCGAGTGGGCCGGCGGTGTATAACCCGTTGAGCGGGACGCTGGAGGTGTATGGGACGGGGCAGGATTCGGAGCTGGAGGAGTATTTCTGGGCTCCGCGGCAGGGCTGGCAGAGGCTGGAGCTGTCGGGGGCGCCCAGCGGGGTGGCCGGCCGCCCGTCGGCGGTGTATGACCCGCTGGGCAACAACCTGGAGGTGTATGCCCGCGGCACCGATGGCGCCCTGGAGGAGTACTACTACGCGCCGGGGAAGGGATGGCGGTCCCAGCAGCTGCCGGCGCCGGGGCCGGGGACGCTGACCGGCTCCCCGTCGGCGGTCTATGACCCGGTGGGCAAGAACCTGGAGGTGTACGCCACCGCGTCGGACGGCAACCTGGCGGAGTTCTACTGGTCACCGAGCCGGGGCTGGCGGTCGCAGCAGCTGTCGGGGGCGCCGAGCGCGCTGACCGGCTCCCCGTCGGCGGCCTATGACCCGCTGAGCAAGGTGCTGGAGGTGTACGGCACCGGCCAGGACGGCAAGCTGGAGGAGTACTTCTGGACCCCAGCCAACGGCTGGCGGACCACCGAGCAGGCGCTGCCGGGGACCGCGACGCTGACCGGCTCCCCGTCAGCGGTCTATGACCCGCTGGGCAAGAACCTGGAGGTGTACGCCACCGCGTCGGACGGCAACCTGGCGGAGTTCTACTACGCCCCCGGGAAGGGATGGCGCAACCAGGAGCTGTCGGGGGCGCCGAGCGCGCTGACCGGCTCCCCGTCGGCGGCCTATGACCCGCTGAGCAAGGTGCTGGAGGTGTACGGCACCGGCCAGGACGCCAAGCTGGAGGAGTACTTCTGGACCCCCGGCAACGGCTGGCAGACCACCGACCCGCCGAGCTCGGGGTTCAGCGCGATCACCGGCAGCCCGTTCGCCGTCTACGACAACGTCGGCAAGCACCAGGAGGTCTACGCCGTCACCAGCACCGGCGCGCTGGGCGAGTACTACTACGCCCCCGGCAAAGGCTGGAACTCCCAGTCCCTGGGCGGCAACCTCGCCACCCTCTAACCCCGCCACCACCCCACCCCGGCACCCGCCCGGGACCACCACCCGGTACCCGCCCGGCACCCCCCGGGCGGGCACCCCCAGCCACGCCGGCGCTCGGTCTCAGGTCACGGTGAACGCAGACGGACTCGTCGCCGTGCCGCCCGGCGTCGTGACGGTCACTGAACCGCTCGTGGCGCCGGCCGCCTACGACGGCGGCGAGATCGCCACCGACAGGCTGCCCACCGCTTTGCTGCGGACAACCCCGGTGCCGTGATCTCGCGAATCACCGGCATCCGGTGATGAATATTCACCCGCTTGACGGCGACTCTCGGAACGGATCGGCCGGCAGTCCGAGCCGGCCGAGACTTACCACGAAAGAGAGGACACGATGGGTACACGCGCCGACGTTCCCGAGCGCGGCCTGCTGATCGGCGGGAAAAGTGTCCCCGCGAGTTCCGGCAAGGTCGCCGACGACGTCTCCCCGTGGGACGGCGAGATCTACGCACGCGTCGCCGCCGGCACGCCGACGGACATCACCCGGGCGGCGGACGCGGCCCAGGCCGCGTTCCCCAGCTGGTCCGGTCTAGGGGCGTTCGAGCGACGCGAGATCTTCCTGAGGGCCGCCGACGTGATGGCCAAGCGCGGCGAGGAGGCGATCGTCGCTTTGGCTCGGGAGACCGGGGCGTCCCGCCTGTTCTCGGAGTTCAACCTGGCGTTTTGCATCCACGTGCTGCGCGAGGCCGCGGCGGCGATCACCCGCCCGATGGGCGAGTTGCTGCCGACCTCGATCCCGGGTGCCTACTCGATAGCCCAGCGAATCCCGTTCGGCGTGGTGGGGGCGATCTCACCGTGGAACGCGCCGCTGGTCCTCGGCATCCGATCCATCGCCATTCCGCTGGCCGTTGGCAACACCGTGGTGATGAAGCCGAGCGAGGACGCTCCGATCACGTGCGGGCTGCTGCTGGCCGATGTCCTGACCGAAGCAGGGCTCCCGCCCGGGGTCCTTAATGTCGTCACCAACGACCTGGCCGATGCCGGCGACGTGGTCGCTGCGCTCATCGCCGACCCGCGAGTGCGGACGGTGAACTTCACCGGCTCGACCAACGTCGGACGCGTCATCGGGGTCCAGGCAGCGCAGCATCTCAAGCCGGCGGTGCTCGAGCTCGGCGGGAAGAACCCGCTGATCATCCTGGAGGAAGCCGACCCGGACCTCGCCGTTGACGCCGCCGTCTTCGGGGCGTTCATGAACTCCGGGCAGATCTGCATGTCAACCGACCGGATCATCATCCACAACAGCCTGGTCGACAGATTCATCCCGAGGTACGTGCAGCGGGTCAAGGCGCTGCCCGTCGGCGACCCCGCCGATCCAGCGACGATCGTCGGGCCGCTCATCAACACGCGCGGTGCGCAGCGCGTCTCGAAGCTCGTCAAAGACGCAGCCGCCAAGGGGGCCAGCCTGCTCACCGGCGACGGCGCGATCGAGGGGCCGAACGGAACCCTCATCAGGCCGGTCGTGCTCACTGACGTGACCACCGACATGGACATCTTCGCCTCCGAGATCTTCGGGCCGGCGACGGTCATCCACCCTGTCGACTCGGCTGAGGCCGCCATCGACATGGCCAACGACACCGAGTACGGGTTGACCGGAGGGGTCATCTCCAGAGACCTCAACGCAGCCTTGGATGTCGTCTCACGCGTCCGGTCAGGGATAATCCACATCAACGATCAGGGCATCGGCGATGAACCCATGGCCCCCTTCGGCGGCGTGAAGAACTCTGGCTACGGCAAGTTCGGCGGCACGGCCGGTATCGAGTCGTTCACCGAGCAGCGTTGGGTCACGATCCAGCACACCGGTCGCCCCACCTATCCCTTCTAGACAGGACGCCTATATCGGGTCTGGGGAGGCGCCCGCGACTGCTGCCAGCTCGGCGCGCGAGGTGATGCCCAGCTTCGGGAAGATCCGGTACAGGTGGTTGCGGACGGTGCGGTGCGATAGGTACAGCTGCTGGCCGATTTCCCGGTTGGTCAGCCCTTCGGCGGCTAGCCGCGCGATCTGCAGTTCTTGCGGGGCCAGCAGGTCCAGCGCCCGCGGGGCCGGCTGGCCGCTGCGCTCGCCGGCGGCGCGCAGCTCGCGGCGGGCCCGGCCGGCCCAGGCACCGGCGCCGAGCGCGTCGAAGGTGTCCCGCGCGGCGCGCAGCGGCGCGCGGGACTCGCCGGCCTGCTGGCGGCGGCGCAGCCACATGCCGTGGGCGAGTTGCAGCCGGGCGCGGTGCAGCGGCCAGGCCGTCAGGTCGGCGTCGAAGGCAGCGTCAAACAGCGCCTGCGCGTCGTCGCCGACGGCGAGCATCGGCGCCGCCACGGCCAGGCTGGCGCGCAGCAGCGGCGAACCGGCCGCGGCCGCCTCGCGGGTGAGCTCGGCGTGATGGCGGCGGGCCGCGTCTAGGTAGCCGCCGCCGGCGGCGGCCTCGGCCAGATCGGCCAGCGCCCAGGCCCGCAGCTGCGGGTGGTAGGCGGCGTCGTGCGGGTCGAAGATCCGGGCCAGCTGCTCGTACGCCTCGTCGTACCGGCCGGCGCCGAGCGCGGCGGTTCCGCGGGCGAGCTGGACCTGGGCCAGCAGCGGGGGCACGCCGCCCGTCAGCAGGACCCGCTCGGCCTGGGCGGCAAGGTCGGCGGCGGTGGCGGTGTCGCCGCGCCGGCCGGCCAGGACCGCCTGGACGAGCTGCGCGCAGGCCGCCCACAGCGGACTGCCGCTTTCGGCCAGCAGCCGTGCGGCTTCTTCGGCGACCGGCCCGGCCAGGGCGGCCTGGCCGAGCAGCAGCGCCGACCACCCCTGGCTGAGCAGCACCCGGCCGAGCACGCCCAACCCTCCGCGCGCCCGCAGCCCGGCCGCCGCCGCGGTGTGAAACCCCACCGCCTGCTCGCACGCGCCCACGGCCAACGCGGCATAGCCCAGCAGGTAGTCCTGATAGGCGGTGCCCGAGCCGGGCTGGTGCCGGCCCAGCCACGCCAGGACCGCCGGGCCGTGCCCCGCAGGGTCGCTCAGCGCCAAGACATACAGCAGCCGCGGATCCTGGTCGGCTACCGGCACGGCCTCGGCTACCGCGGTCATCCGCTGCCTGGTCCGCCGGTCCGGGTTGGACCACCAGCACCGCAGCGCCACGTCCTCGAGCGTGCCCAGCGCCTGATCGATGTCCCCGTCCTGGCGCATCTGGTCGGCCAGCTCAGCGAGCGCGGCCAGCGGCCGGGCGCCGGACCGGGTGGCCGTCCCCGCGATCTCGCGGACCCAGGACAGCCGGAGCCGGTCCCCCGGTTCCAGGTCCAGCGGCTCGGCCTCATCCAGCAGCCGTTGCGTCGTCTGCAGCCGGCCGAGGTCGTGGAACGCCGACGCGGCGCGGATCAGCCGCTGCCCGCGCTGGGCCGAACTCGGGCTAAGCCGGGCGGCCTGGGCCAGCGCCGTGGCCTGTTCGGCGATCGCGCCGCGGCGGAAGGCCCGGTCCGCGGCCGCCTCCAGCCCCGCCGCCACCTCTTCGTCCTCGCCGAGGATGGCCGCCGCCCGGTGCCACACCTGACGGTCCGGCACGCCGGCCAGCACCTGCGCCAGCGCCCGGTGCATGGCCTGCCGCCGGGCCAGCCCGGCGGCCTCACCGACCGCCGACCGCACCAGCGGATGCCGGAACCGGACGCTGTGCCCGTCCACCTCGGCCAGCCCCGCCGCCACCGCAGCCGCCAGATCCGCCACCGACACCGGCGCGCCCGCCACCAGGCTCGCCGCGGCCAGCACCTCGACCAGCGCTTCGCCGTCGTCCAGCCCAGCCGCCAGCAACGCGGTGAAGGTCAGCTCCGGCAGGCCCGGCAGCCGGGACGCGAACGCCTCCTCCAGGCGCCGGGTCAGCGGAATCCACCCGTTCAGAGCCCCGCGGCCGTCGCGCTGGCTGGCCGTCGCCGGCAGCTCCACCAGGGCCAGCGGATTCCCGGCCGCTTCCGCCAGCACCTGCTGGCGGACCACCGGATCCAGCACGCCGTGCGCGTCCAGCAACGCGGCAGCGGCCACCGCATCCAGCGGGCCGAGGCGCAGCTCCGCCAGCCCCGCCCCGGCCAGCGGGTTGTCATCCAGTTCGGCTTCGCGGGCGGTCCCCACCAGCCCCACCGGGTCCGCCCCCAGCCGGCGGCTCACGAACGCCAGCACCTCGCACGTGGACGAGTCGATCCAGTGCACGTCCTCGGCGACCACCAGCACCGGCGCCCGCCCGGCTCCGGCGGCCAGCAGCTCCAGGGTCGCCAGCCCGACCAGCGGCATGGCCGGAGCCGGGCCGCCGTCCACCCCCAGGGCAGTGAGCAGCGCATCCCGCTGGCCGCGCGGCAGCCCGCCGGCTTCGGCCAGCACCGGCCGCAGCAGCTGGTGCAGCCCGGCAAACGAAAGGTGCGCCTCCCCGGGCACGCCGGCGCAGGCCAGTACCCGCATCCCGCGGCCGGCCGCGCGGCGGCTGGCCACCTCCGCCAGCGCCGACTTCCCGATCCCCGGATCGCCGAGTACCAGCAACGACCCGCCGCCGCCAGCGATACCGGCCAACAGCAACTCCACCGCGGCGATCTCCGAGTCTCGCCCGATCAGCTGTGACGCCATCAGCGGACACCCCGGGCAACGGTCACCCCCGCAGTCTGAGCGACCCAGGCCTGCCACGGCAAGCCACCACCTCCCGGATATCCGCACCGCGCGCCATCTGCCACGTGAGCACCGCGTATCCAGACGGATGAAGGGTCGGCTTCGGACTAACCGGGACCGGCGGCAGTGCAGCCGCCGGCTCCACCGCCCTGGCGTCATCGGGTCGCCAAGGTGGCCGCATGAGCTGAGTCACTCGAGCTGTTCTGCGGCAGGGCAGGGTCAGTTGACCCAAGGCACGGTGCCACGTACGCCTGCAGTATGGGTGGAGTCAGCTTCCCCCCAACCAGACGGGCACCAGCATGCCAAACCAGCCGATCTCGATGGCCGGCCGCCGGCTGGGAATCGGCAGCATGACTGAGCCAGCCACCTGCCCGGTGATCCCGCGCGGGCTGGGACCTTCTCCAGTCCGTCTTGACGGGCCCGGCAACGTCGCAGTTGGCCCCTGGCCGGTAACGGGCGCCGTGGCGTCCGCCGGGGAGCCAGGAACTCCTGACGTTCCGGCCGCTCCTGCCGTCAGAGGCGGAGTCGTGTCTCGCTGCGCGCTGTTCGGGCGACTGGCCGAAGCCGAACGCGTCGTTCAGATATCGGCGCCGGCCGGCAGCGGTAAGACGGTGCTGATGCGGTCCTGGATCACCGAGGCTGGCCTGGTCCGGCACGCCGCGTGGGTACCGGTGGATGGCGAGGAGCGGGATCCGCAGCGGTTCTGGCTGTCGGTGCTCGGCGCGCTGCGCGAGACGGTCCCGGGGGCGGCGCTGGTGCGGGCGCTGACGGCGGCGCCGGACCTGGACGGCTGGGTGATCGTGGAGCGGCTGCTGACGGACCTGGCGCCGCTGGCGGACCGGCTCTGGCTGGTCATCGATGACGTGCACGAGCTGGGCCCGGACGCGTTGCGGCAGCTGGAGCTGCTGGTGCTTCGCGCGCCGCCGGGGCTGCGGTTCGTGCTGGCCAGCCGCCGTGATGTGCGGCTGGGCCTGCACCGACTGCGGCTGGAAGGCGAGCTGGGCGAGATCCGCGAGCCCGATCTGCGGTTCACCGTGGCTGAGGCGCGGGAATTGTTCGCGGCGGCGGGAGTGCAGCTGCCCGAGGCGGCTCTGGTGAGCTTGCATGAGCGGACGGAGGGGTGGGCGGCGGGGCTGCGGCTGGCTGCGCTGTCGCTAACCGGGCATCCCGATCCGGTACGGTTCGCGGCCGGGTTCTCCGGCACCGAGCGGACGGTGGCGGAGTACCTGCTGGACGAGGTGCTGGACCGGCAGCCCGACGAGGTCAGGCGGCTGCTGCTGCGCACCTCCATCCTGGACCGGGTGAACGGGGAGCTGGCGGACCTGCTGACCGCAGACAAGGGCGGGGAGCGGGTGTTGCAGGACCTCGAGGAGGCGAACGCGTTCGTGATCTCGCTGGACGGGTCGCGGTCCTGGTTCCGTTATCATCGCCTGTTCGCCGGGCTCTTGCAGCTGGAGCTGCGCCGCACCGCGTCGGATGAGGTCGCCGCGCTGCACCGGATGGCCGCTGGCTGGCTCGTGGAGCACGGATACCCGGTGGAGGCGATCCGGCAAGCCCAGACCGCCGGGGACTGGGATCTTGCCGCCGGGCTGCTCGCCGATCACTGGCCCGGTCTGCACCTGGACGGGCAGGCCGCCACCATCCACGAGCTACTCGCCAGGTTCCCGCCTCGTGTCCGCGCGGCCGATGCCGGGCTCGTGGCGGTGGCCGCGGCGGACGAGCTCGCGTACGGGTCGCTGGAGGCGGCCGAGCGGCAGCTGGGCCTGGCAGAGCGCGGAACGGCCTCGGTGCCGGACGCCCGGCGCGCCCAGGCGCAGCTGCTGCTCGGCATCGTCCGGCTGCTGGTAGTCCGTCAACGCGGAAATCTGCCGACGGTCGCCGGGGAGGCGCGGCGGCTGCAGATCCTGGCCGAGGCGCCGGATGCGGCGCAGCACGGCCTGGGTGCGGATCTGCGCGCACTGGCGCTGATCAGCCTCGCCATCACCGAGGTCTGGACAGGCCGGTTCCAGGAGGCAGAGCGGCACCTGGAGCGGGGCGTCGCGCTGGCGCACCGGATCGGGCGGCCGTTTCTGGAGTTCACTGGCCTGGCGCACCTGGCGGCGGTCGAGATGTTCGGATCGTATGCGCGGGCGGCCGAACGCAGCCGGCAAGCGATCGAACTGGCCGAACAGCACGGCTGGGCCAGCGACCCGGCCGCCGGCATCGCCTGCATGGTATTGGGAACCATGCTGACGTGGCAGGGAAGACTGGACGAGGCCGAGCCCTGGGTCCAGCGCGCCGAACGCACCCTCACAGCCGAAGCCCAGCCCGCGACCGGACACGTTATCCGTTACATCCGCGGGCTGCTCGAGCTGGCACGCGGAAGGGACGCCGACGCGCTGGCCGCATTCCGGGCCGCCGAGCCGCTGGCCCGGCGGCTCGCCGCCCCGCACTACACCGTCCCTCGAACACGGACGCTGCTGGTGCACGCCCTGGTGCGCCTGGGCGATACCGAGGGCGCCGAGCAGGCGCTCGCCGAACTCAGCGAACAATACGGCGACCACGGGCAGACGCGCATCGCCACCGCGGTGCTGCGGCTCGCCCAAGACGATCCGCAGGCGGCGGTCGCCGCGCTCGCGCCGGTCCTCGACGGCGCCCCCGCCGCACTGCCGTGGATCGGGCTGGCGCACGCTTTCCTGCTGGACGCGATCGCCCGGGACGCCCTCGGCGACCCTGCCGCCGGACGGGCCCTCGAACGCGCGCTCGACCTCGCCGAACCCGACGGCGCGCTGACAATTTTCCTGCTGCACCCCGCGCCGGGCCTGCTCGAGCGCCATGCCCGGCACGGCACCGCCCACGCTGCCCTGATCGCCGAGATCCAGGGGCTGCTCGCCGGGAACGGGTCCGCGCCACCGCCTGGCAGCCAACCCGGATGGGCCCGCAGCCGCGGCCTGGACGAACAGCTCACCCACAGCGAGGTCCGGGTACTGCGCTACCTGCCGACCCAGCTCACAGGACCCGAGATCGCCCATGAGCTGTTCCTCTCGGTGAACACCGTCGGCACCCACACGCGTCACCTGTACGCCAAGCTCGGCGTCCACAGCCGCCACGAGGCGGTGGACCGCGCCCGCGCAGTGGGTCTGCTCGCGCCATCTGCACGAAGGGCTCAAGGCGGAATCAACAAAGCTAGGTGATGCCGGCTCACCGAGCCGGTCCATCACTGAGGCCATCTGATAAGCCGCGGCCGCGAAGCACCACGTGCCGTTCGGAAGGTAACGGGCACCTCTCATACGCCGGTCACTTCCTTCGCGGACACCGAGAATCTGCGCCGGCGGCATCACCCGGGACGAGCGGGGTCGGCCTTGGCTTGTGCAGTTGTCACTTCGGCGTGTGCCGGGGGCGGCGTGCCCGCCGGGCGCAGCGGCCCGGGGCGGAGCAGCAGGCCGGCGGTGACCGCGCCGACGGCGAAGATGCCGGCCGTCCACCAGAACGCGGTGTCGTAGCCGTGCGCCAGCGCCAGCCCGGTCAGGGCCGGCCGGCCGATCAGCCGGGCCGCGGCGAGGTGCGCGGCGATGTAGGAGGCGACGGCGGCCGTGAAGATGGTGTTCAGCAGCGAGGTGCCGACCGAGGCGCCGAGTTGCTGGCCGACGGTGACCGTCGCGGACGCGACGCCCGCGTCCTGCGGGGCCACGCCGAAGGTGCCGGTGTTGATCACCGGCGCGATCACCAGGCCCACGCCGATGCCGGACAGGATGATGGGCCCGAGCACGCCGGTGGCATAGCTGGTGTGCGGGCCCAGCTGAGCCAGCCATACCATCGCGCCTGCCGCGGCCAGCATCCCTGATGCGACCAGCGGCTTGGGCCCGAACCGGGGCATCAGCACGATCGTGGACAGGTTGGACGCGAGGATGAGGGCGGCGCTGATCGGCAGGAACGCCACACCGGTCACCAGCGGCGAGTAGCCCAGCGTCTGCTGCAGGTAGTAGGTCAGGAACAAGAAGATCCCGAACAGCCCGGCCGAGGCGACGAGCATCGACAGGTAGGCGCCGCCCCGGTTGCGGTCCAGCACCACCCGCGGCGGCAGCAGCGGGTGGGCCGCCCGGACCTGCCACAGCGCGAACAGTACGCCAAGCGCCACG
Source organism: uncultured Actinomycetes bacterium (assembly GCA_963762615.1). GTDB lineage: Bacteria > Actinomycetota > Actinomycetes > Streptosporangiales > Streptosporangiaceae > PALSA-505. Next base: position 546,028 of record CAVXLG010000013.1, read on the forward strand.
CCGGCGGCCAGGAACCCCCAGGTGGACGGCGCGTGCCAGCTGTGCGCGGCCGCGTTGGAGAAGCCGTAGACCAGGCAGAACACCGCGCCGGAGACCAGCAGCACGCCGGGGATGTCCAGCCTGGGCTTAGCCCCGGACCGCTGCCGCGTCAGCAGCACCGCTCCCCCCGCGAACGCCACCCCGGCGAAGATCAGGTTCACGTACAGCGTCCACCGCCAGGACAGGTACTCGGTCAGCGCGCCGCCCAGCAGCAGGCCGATCGCGCCGCCGGCCCCGGCGATCGCCCCGTAGACGGCGAACGCCCTGCCGCGGTCCCTCTGCTCGGTGAACGTCGTGGTCAGCAGCGACAGCGCCGACGGCACCAGCAGCGCCGCGAACGCGCCCTGGCAGGCCCGCGCGATGATCAGCATGGCGAAGTTGACCGAGGCGCCGCCGATGGCCGACACGCCGGCGAAGCCGGCCAGGCCGGTCAGGAAGGTGACCTTGCGGCCCAGCAGGTCGGCCAGCCGGCCGCCGAGCAGCAGCAAGCTGCCGAACGCCAGCGTGTAGGCGGTGACCACCCACTGCCGGTCCACGGTCGTGAAGTGCAGCGCACGCTGCGCGGACGGCAGCGCGACGTTCATCACCGTCAGATCCAGCACCACCATCAGCTGCGCCAGGCCGATCGTGCCCAGGATCAGCCACCGCCGCCTGTCCCAGCCGCCGCCGGCAGTCGTGGCATCAGACATCAGAATCACGACTTCTTTCCCCGTCGTTACTGCACACGCGCGGAAGCACCCCTTGACGTGGTGTTGCTGTACTCACAGCGCGCCTCCTCCGGGTCGGTTTGGCGGTGCCGCCAGACTTGCGTACGGCTAGGTGAGCCGGCATCACTTGATTTCAGTGATTCAGTCCTCCCGCGGAGCGGCGAGCGAGGCTGCCTTAGTGCTCACGCGGCGCGAGGCCGATCTACTCCGCGCCGGCGCGCGCTGTCAGCGAGGCGAAATCACCAGGATTCGGTGATGACCTCTCACATGCGCGGCGGAAAGCCTGGGTCCATCGTGACGGCTCGCACGGCCGCCAGACAGGCGCGCAAACCACATCTCGAAAGGTGAACCACGATGACTATTTCGGACAGCACGGTGGCCATCATCGGCACCGGCACCATCGGCAGCGAGCTCGCGGCGAACTTCGCGGCCGGCGGCCAGGACTTCCTCATGGCCGGCCGGCATCAGGACGCCGCACGGAAGCTCGCCTCCACTCTCGCCGGTCACGCCGAAGTGGTGAGCGTCAACGAGGCGATCGACCGGGCCGACGTGCTTGTGATCGCCGTCTGGCTGGACGACTTCAAGCAGCTCATCGCCCAGTACGGCGAGCGGCTGGCCGGCAAGGTGATCGTCGATCCGAGCAACCCGGTCGGACCGGACGGCGCCGGCGGCTACCACAAGGTGATCGGCGAGCAGGAGTCCTCGGGCCAGATCCTGGCCGCCCTGCTGCCGCCCGGAGCGCGGCTGGTCAAGGCGTTCGGCACGCTGTCAGCCCCCACCCTGTCCGCGGCCGCGCGGCAGGAGCCGGAGCGTGCGGTGCAGTTCTACGCCGCAGGCGACGACGCCGCAGGCGACCTGGTCGCTGACCTGATCCGGGCGGGCGGCTTCGAGCCGGTCCGGATCGGCGGCCTGGACCAGTCCATCCGCATCGAGATGTTCGGCGACCTGCACGAATACGGCGCCCTGGGCCGGACCGTGACCAAATCCGAGGCGCTGGCGGCGGTCTGAGATGTTCGGCCTCGGCGCGTGACCGCCAGCTCGCCTGGCGAACCCGGCAGCGGATCGGCCTGGGCAAGCCTGCCCGGAGGAGAAAACCATGACGGAGACCAGATTCCGGCTGACGGTGAACGGTGCCGAGCGCAGCGTGACCTGCGACCCGGACACGCCGCTGCTCGACGTGCTCCGCCATGATCTGGGCTTGGCCGGGCCGAGGTTCGGCTGCGGGATGGGACTGTGCGGGGCGTGCCTGGTGCTCATCGGGGACCATGCCCGCGCGTCCTGCGACTTGCCGGTGTCGGCCGTGGACGGCCCGGTCACCACCGTCGAGGGCCTGCCGGCCGGCGGCCGGCTCCATCCTGTGCAGCAGGCGTTCGTTGAACGAGCAGGCTGCCCAGTGCGGCTACTGCACGTCCGGCATGGTGATGGCCGCGGCCGGCCTGCTGCGCGATCGTCCCGCCCCGACTGAGCAGGAGGTGCGGGAGGCCCTGGACGGCAATCTGTGTCGCTGCGGGGCGCACGGCAGGATCGTCCGCGCGGTGCAGAAGGCAGCCGGCCGGATGTCCGGCGGGCAGGCCGTGGTCACGTGGCCGCCAGCCGCCGAAGTTCTGGTCAGCCAGGTTCCCGCTGAGGGCACCCGGCCCGCAGGGGGCCCGCAGCTCGCGCCGTCGTCCGGCGCACCGAGCCCGGTTGCCGCCGAGTCGGGCGTGCCGCCGGTCGTCTCCCCGCTCCCGGCAGACCTTGCGGCCAACCCCGTGCTGGCCCGGTGGCTGGATTTCAGCCGGGACGGGGAGGTCACGATCCGGACCGGCAAGGTGGAGTACGGGCAGGGCATCTGGACCGCGCTGGCACAGGTAGCCGCCGAGGAACTCCAAGTCACGCTGGCCCGGGTGCGGGTGGCCGCGGTGTCAACCAGCACCAGCCCGAACGAGGGTGTCACGGCGGGCAGCCTGTCGGTCCAGGACTCCGGCTCGGCCCTCCGGCAGGCGTGCGCGCAGGCCCGTGACCTGCTGCTGGATGCCGCTGCGAGCAGGCTCGGGGTCGCCCATGAGGCACTTTCTGTGGTCGATGGGCAGATCCGGACAGCCGGCGGCCCGGCCGGCCTGAGCTACTGGACGCTGGCGCAGCCGGGAATGCTGGACCGCCCCGCCGATGGCACGGCGCCGTCCCGGCCGCCGCGTGAGTGGTCCGTGGCCGGGCGCAGTGCCCCGCGGCTGGACTTCCCGGACAAGGTGACCGGGCACCCCCGGTTCCTGCACGACATCGTCATGGCCGACATGGTCTACGGCCAGGTGGTGCGCCCGCCCGCGCGCGCCGCTCAGCTGACCGGACTCGCTGACCTGGAGCTCGGTCGCGAGATCGTACTGGTTCGCGACGGCTCGTTCCTCGGCGTGGTGGCCGAGACCGACCGTGCCGCGCGGCTGGCCGCCGGTCGGGTTACCCGCGCGGCACGATGGCGGACGACCCCGTCGCTGCCCGACCCCGACGACCTGCGCACGTTCTTGCTGTCGGCGCCGTCGCAGGAGGAGACGGTGGTGGACCAGCCTGCCGCGGATGCCGCGGGCACGGCCACCCGCACGCTGACCGCCGAGTTCACCCGGCCGTTCATCGCCCACGCGTCGCTGGCGCCCAGCTGCGCGATTGCCCGCTGGGATGGCGGCTCGGTCACCGTATGGAGCCACAGCCAGGGCGTCTTCCTGCTGCGCGACGCGATCGCAGCCGGCCTGGGGCTGGATGCCGCGCAGGTGACGGTGCATTACGTGGAGGGCGCGGGACTCTACGGGCAGAACGGCGCGGACGACACGGCGATGGACGCGGTGCTGCTGGCGCGCGCGGTCCCCGGCCGGGCGGTCCGTGTCCAGTGGACCCGCGAGGACGAGATGTGCTGGTCGCCGCTGGGGCCGGCCATGCTCGCGCGGCTGTCGGCCGGCCTGGGCGCCGACGGCCGGATCGTGACCTGGCGGCAGGATGTGTGGAGTAACGGCTTCATGGGCCGTCCCACCATGGGCGGCGACCCGCGCCTGCTCGCCCTGACCCACCTGGCGGGGGGGCGCCCGATGCCGCCGGCGCCTGACCTGCAGCCGGCCAACTGGATGGGCGCCTCGCGTAACGCGGTACCGGGCTACGACATCGCCGGCGTGCAGGTCACCCGGCACCGGCTGCTGGACATGCCGATCAGGACGTCCTCGCTGCGGGCGCTCGGCGCGCACCTCAACGTGTTCGCGATCGAGTCCTTCATGGACGAACTGGCCGCCGCGGCCGGCGCCGACCCGGTGGGATTCCGGCTCGCCCACCTCACCGATCCGCGGGCCCGGCAGGTGCTCACCCAGGTCGCGGGCATGGCCGGGTGGAACACCCGGGCGCGCCGTGACGGCACCGGCTACGGGGTGGGGGTAGCCCGGTACAGCGGAGTGGCGGGGTACTGCGCCGCCGTGGCGGAGATAGCGGCGGACACCGATATCCGGGTGCGCAGGCTGTGGCTCGCGGTGGACGTGGGCCGGGTCATCAATCCGGACGGGGTGATCAACCAGGTCGAGGGCGGCGCGGTGCAGAGTGCGAGCTGGACGCTGCGCGAGCGGGTCCGGTTCAACCGGGACCGGATCACCTCGGCGGGCTGGGACAGCTACCCGATCCTCCGGTTCACCGATACCCCGGAGGTCATGGTCCGTGTCATGGACGCGCCCGGCGAAGCCGAAGTCGGCGCGGGCGAGATCGCCCAGGGGCCGGTCGCCGGCGCTATCGGCAACGCGGTCGCCGACGCGGTCGGAGTACGCGTCCGCGACCTGCCGCTCACCCGCGAGACCGTCGCCCGCGCCATCCAGACAGCTGACCGTCCGGGTGGTCCGTCCCACGACGTGGCTGGCCACCGGTAAAGGAAGGATGAGGGCGCTATGAGGATCGACGTGCACGCGCACTACTGGACCGAGGACTATCTCGATCTGCTGGTAGACCTCGGCAAGGCCGACGCGGTCGCGGTGCGCGGCATCGGGGCCGGCGGCGGGGCCGAGATGCAGGCCCGGCTGCGCCTGATGGAGCGGGCGGGCGTCGAGATGCAGGTGCTGTCCGCCTGTCCGCAGCTGCCGTACGGCGAGGATGAGAAGAAGGCGACCAGGGCGGCCAGGTTCGTCAACGACCAGTACGCCGAACTGGTCCAGCGCCACCGGGACCGGTTCCGCGCCTTCGCCGCGCTGCCGCTGCCGCATCTGGAGGAGTCCATCGGCGAAATGCGCCGGGCTCTTGACCAGCTGCAGATGGCCGGGGTGGCGATGAACACCACCGTCCTAGGGCGCGCGCTGGTCGAGCCCGACTACGAGCCGATCTTCGCCGAGCTGAACAGCAGGGGCGCGGTGCTGTATCTGCACCCGGCAGGCAACAGCGCCTGCTCGCCCCTGATCGGCAACTACCATCTGACCTGGATGGTCGGCGCCCCGGTCGAGGACACGATCTCGATCATGCAGCTGATCACGCACGGCATCCCGGCTCGCTACCCGAATATCAAGATCATCAACTCGCACCTCGGCGGAGCGCTGCCGATGCTGGTGCAGCGAGCCGACGACCAGTATCACTGGGAGGCACCGGACACGCCGGAACCGCCTAGCGTGGCCGCGCGCCGGATGTGGTACGACACCGTCGGGCACGGGCACGTCCCCGCCCTCCGGTGCGCGATCGACTCATTCGGCGCCGGCCGGCTTCTCCTCGGAACCGACTTTCCCTACGAAAACGGGGACCTGTTCGTCCGTGCGGTCGGTTACATCAACGACCCCCAGGTCGAACCGAGTGCCGCCCGGGCCATCCTCGACCAGAACGCCAGCGCCCTGCTCGGCATCGGATACGAACGCGAGGAAACCGCCAGCTCCTCGGCGGGGACGAGGTGACCCTCGTCCCGGCCTGCTAGCCGAGGCCTGGAACCCCACAGGCTGCTCGCGGCCGGCCGCGCACGTCAGCCCGGCAGTCACTTGATCCCGGTGATGCCGGTTCACCTGCCCGCCCCTGACCATGGCCGCATGGACCCAGCATCTGCCCGGTACACGATCCGGATAAACGGCCACCTCGGCGCCACGGTCCTGTCTGCGTTCCCGGCACTGGCGTCGCATCGGCACGGCGCGCACACCGTGCTGACCGGGCTGCTGGACCGGTCCGCGCTCTACGGCGTGCTGGCTGAGATCGAGGCGCTCGGCCTCGACCTCCTCGAGATCCGCCGGCTCACGACGCAACCCGGATCACCAGAATCAGGTGACAGCAGCTCACATTGATGGCCGCTAGCTTCGGGCGCATCCGAACCCTGCTACGAGAAGGTGCCGCTCCCATGACCAGTGCGCCAATCCGCGACCCGCTCGCCGACCGTCTCATCACGCCAGAAAACGCAGCGTTCCTGCTCATCGACTTCCAGCCCTCGCCGCTGGCCGGGGTCCACTCGATGGATCACGGGCTGCTCGTCAAGAACGCCGTCTCGACGGTCAAGACCATCAAGGTCTTCGGGGTCCCGGTCGTGCACTCAACCGCCAACGTCGCGTCTGGCCGGGGACGGCCAACGCTCCCCGAACTCGCCGGCCTGCCGACTGATGACAAGCCGCTCGACCGGACCACGATCAACTCCTGGGAGGACATCGAATTCGTCCAGGCCGTCCGCGCGACCGGCCGCCGCAAGCTCATCATCTGCGCCCTGTGGACCGAAGCCTGCTTGTCCTTTACCTCACTCGACGCGGTGCGCGAAGGATACGAGGTCTACCCCGTCACCGACGCCATCGGCGGCACATCGCCCGAGGCCCACCGGGCCGGCCTTGACCGCGTGATCCAAGCCGGCGGGCAGCCGATCAGCTGGGTCTCGCTCGCCTGCGAGCTTCAGCGCGACTGGGCTCGCCAGGACACAGCCGCGGCGATCGACGAGATCGTCCTCACCGACCGCCTGCTGAAGGAGCTGTAGCGCCCCGGCTGCCGCAGCTGATCACAGTGGCCGATGCTCCTGGGTACCAGGGGGATCAGATGCCAGGGATACTGCAGGTGGCCGTTCGCTGACTGCCGTTTCAGCAGGACCGGCAGACGCGCTGGACCAGGTTCTCCCAGCCCTCGCCGAGGCGTTCGGAGACTTGCGAGGCGGCCTGGGTGAGGGTGTCGGTCAACAGGTAGAGCAGCAGCGGGCCGTCCAGGGCCGCGGTCAGCTGGGTGGCCAGGACGTCGAGGTCGGCGGCGCCGAGGCACATCTCCCCGAGCAGGATCCTGATGTGTGCCCGCGACAGGGGCGTCTGCGATCCGGCTGGTACCCGCTCTCTGCCGTCCAGCGCGGCCCGCGCGATCTCGCGGTGGCCGATCAGGAAGTCGATCCGGGCGCGGCCGTAGGCGATCAGGCGGTCCAGCGGGGGGGCGCCCGGGCCCAGCGGGGGGGATCCGCGAAGAACCTGCTCCTGGAAGTCCCGCTCGTCGTCGTCCAGCAGCGCCTGGAAGATCCCCGCCCTGGTGCCGAACCGGCGGAACACCGTCCCCTTGCCCAGGCTGGCGCGTTCGGCCAGCCCGTCCATCGTCAGCTTGCCTGCTCCCTCACGGGTGATGATCTCGCGCGCCGTGGCCAGCAGACGCCGCCGGTTGCGTGCGGCGTCGGCCCGCTCGGCGTGCGGCGATCCCCAGGCCACCGGCTGGTTCATAGGCCTACCCTACGGCCGGAATATAACCGGGGTAAAGTCCGGTTACGCCTCCAGTGTTGCACCGTCTCCAAGGGAGGACCAGCCGATGAGCGAACCAGCCAGGCTCGCGGTGCTCGGCGCTGGCCATGTCGGGCCGGTCATCGCCCGGCTGGCCATCGGGGCCGGTTACCCGGTGGCCATCGCCACGTCGGGCGACCCGGAAGACATCGCGCTGATCACCGAGCTGGTCATTCCCGGCGCGCAGCCGCGGTGGGCCAGCGACGCGGTCGCCGACGCGGACATCGTGGTGCTCGCGATGCCGCTGCACCGCTTCCTCGACATGAATCCAGCGCTGCTCGGCGGCAAGCTCGTGGTCGACGCGATGAACTACTGGCCGACCAGCGACGGCGTGCTCAAGGCCTTCGAATCCGGCACAAGCAGTGAGATCGTGGCCCGGCGGCTCGCTGGCTCGAGGGTTGTCAAGGCGCTTAATCACATCGGCTACCACGAACTTGAGGACCGGGCGCGGCCGGCCGGCGCCCCGGACCGGCGGGCGGCCGGTGTCGCGGGCGACGACCCGCCGGCGGTGGCCACGATCGCCGGCCTGGTTGACCGGATCGGCTACGACCCGGTTCGCTTGGAGAGCTTGCGCGCGGGCCGGGTGCTGCAGCCTGGCGGGCCGGTGTTCGGGGCGGTGCTGACGCTGCCTGAGTTCGAGCGGGCCGTGCGCGAGGACGCGAGGAGCCTCACATGACCTATACCTTCGGGCTCGATACCTTCGGCGACCGGAACAGCGACGCCGGCGGCAAACCGCTTTCGCACGCCCAGACGATCCGCAACGTGGTCGAAGAGGGCGTCTTCGCCGAGCAGGCCGGCGTGGACTTCTTCGGGATCGGCGAGCATCACACCGAGTACTTCCCGATGCCGGCCGGCGACGTGGTGCTGGCCGCGATCGCGGCCCGCACCGAACGAATCCGGCTCGGCTCTGCCGTCACCGTGCTGAGCTCCGATGACCCGGTCCGGGTCTTCCAGCGGTACTCCACGCTGAACGCGATCTCCGGCGGCCGGGCCGAAGTCATCCTCGGCCGCGGATCGAGCGTCGAGTCGTTCCCGCTGTTCGGTTACGATCTCGCCGACTATGAGGAACTGTTCGACGAGAAGGCCACGCTGTTCGCCGAGTTGCTGAAGGGCGAGCCGGTCACCTGGGAAGGCAAGACCCGCGCGGCCCTGCTGAACCAGGACGTGGTGCCGCACACCGAGTCCGGCCCGTTCCCGGCGTGGATTGGCGTCGGCGGCAACCCGCAGTCGGTGATCCGGGCCGCCCGTCTCGGGTTCTCGCTGGCGCTCGCCATCATCGGCGGGCCGCCGGACCGGTTCGCCGCGTACTCGCAGCTGTTCCGGCAGGCGCTGCGGAAATTCGGCCGGCCCCCGCTTCCGGTGCTCGTCCACTCACCCGGCCACGTCGCGGTCACAGACGACCAGGCGAAAGCTGAGTTCTGGCCGCGCTGGCGGGACATCCTCACTCTCGTCGCCGCCGAGCGCGGCTTCGCGATCCCCACCGAGGAGTCGTTCGACTGGGAAACCGGGCCCCGCGGGGCGCTGTACGTCGGCTCACCCGAAACCGTCGCACAGAAAATCGCCGCCAACCTCCGCGCCCTTGACGCCACCCGGTTCGACCTGAAGTACGGCATGCCAGGCCTCACCCACGAGCAACTCATGACCAACATCGAGCTGTACGGCCGCCAGGTCATCCCGCGCGTCCGCGAGCTCCTCAGCTGAGCCCGGAACTCCCGAGCTGTCACAACTCTGCGTGAAGTTGATCCGCTGAATTGCGTGTTCCCCCGCTGCCTCCCTTAGCGTGATCCGGCAGCAAATCCGCGGCACGTGCCCGCCAGCTGATCCGCGACAGGTCGGCGACCAGGATCGCAGGCGTGCTACGAGCCCGGCTTGGGAAGCGGCGCGAGCGAGTTGCCGACCCCGATCGATGCGCATCCGTTGTGGGCCGGGCCGCCGGAGAAGAGATTGCCGAGGAACGTGTACGCGTCGCTCTCGAAGGGGAGGGCCGCCAAGATATGCGTGTCTCCGGTGTACTCGTCGAAGGTGACCGGCACGTGCTGCTTGCAGTACTCGTGGGCGAGCCCTTCCACGTCACCGGCGATCATGATCCCGTCACCGGTGCCGTCGGAGTTGCCGTTCGCCAGCAGCACCGGCTCCTCGGGATGGCCCGGGGCGGTTCCCATGATCAGGCGGTTGAGGATCCTGACCAGGACCGGGATCTTGAAGATGTCCCGGTACTTCGGCTTGACCAGCTGCTGGTAGGTCAGCCCGGGGTAGGCGCCGTAGAAGGAGTCGATGCACTCGCCAGCGACCTGGTGGGTGATCTTCTCGCCGTAGGCGCTGAGGTAGGGATTGATGTCGACCCCGAACGCGTGTCCCAGGGACACCAGGACCGCCGGGATCACGCTGGACCAGTCTTGGTCGCCGTTGATGTAGGGCAGGTTGTGCGCGAGGTCGACCGGCACGCCGCCCGACGCGGCGCCGATGATGTTCAGGCCCGCCGCGTAGCTGGGCGCCAGCTCACTGGTCCACTCGGTGGCGAGCGAACCGCCGGAGTACCCGAGCATCCCGACCGGCGTGGCGGCCGGAGCGCGCAGATAGCTCTCGGTTGCGCGGATGCCGTCGAGGGTGCCGTAGCCGGACTCCTGGCCTGCGCCCCAGTCGAGGCTGGTTCCCTCGTAGTCGGGCACCGTGACGGTGTAGCCGGCCGTCACGTACTTCACGATGAACGTGTCCTCCTCCTGCGAGCTAGCATCGCCCGGGTTGCCGCCGCGCAGGGTGTAGGAGGGATCGCATTGCGAGCCAAGCGCGTCGTAGGCCATCTGGTAGGAGACGATCTTCGTGCCCAGGGTCGAGGTCAGCGGCTTGATGACGGTCGTCACGGTGACCGTGGGCTGGCCCCGCTCGCCGGTAGTGCGGTAGAGCACCTGCTCGGCCGAGTACGCGACGGTCAGGCTGGGGACGTCCAGGGTGACCTTGCGCTTCTTCAGGACCGTCCCGGGGGTGATCTGGCTCAGGGGTTTCGAGCCGGTGTAGGTGTAGAACGGGTCCTTGGACGGCGGCACCGGACCGGACGCCTCGGCGGCCGCGCTCCCGGACGCCACCAGCGCCAGGGCGCACACGGGCGCGGCCAGCGCGCGGAGCAGACGGGGGAGCCTGAGGCCCAGGCGGAGGGATGAGTTACGCATGCTGGCTCCGGGTGAACGCGGCGAGCCGCGAGGGCGGCGGGAACACAGGGCGAGCTGGACTAGAACGCGATTCTGATTCATGTTCACGGGGAACGATGTCGCTGTCAACCCTAGCGAGGGCCTGCCAGGTCGCGGCTTCAGCCTGCGGTCCCGCCTGCGGTCTCACGGGCTGGTAATGGTCTGTCGCGGGGTCACGGTGTAGGTGGCGCCGAGCGTGGCCGGGTCGCCGGAGTTGACGCTGCCGAGGCAGCCTTTGCTGACCTCGTAGAAGTGCAGGTCGCCGCCGGCGGCCAGCAGCTTGAGGCGGCCGGTGCTGTCGGTGTACCTGAACACCACCCGGCCCTCGCCGGCGGTGCCGCTCGTGCCGTCAACCGCGAAGGCGCAGCCGCTGGCCGACCCCGTGATCCGCAGATGGCTGAGCGTCCCCCGCGCTACGCCGTTCGCCGCGTTGTAGGAGGAAAAGTTCACGTGCCAGGGCAGGCCGCCAGCCTGCAGAGGGAATGGCCCCCGCAAGCAGCACCAGCCTGGCCCCAGCGCGGCAGCGGGTCAAGCAGCGCAGGGCCGCCGGATGATGGCTGGCGGGCATCCGGAAGAGCTACAGCTCATCGGGCGGCCCCGTCGTTCGGGCCTGCTCTTCTGCGCCGTCGTCGCCCTGCCGCCAGTTCCGGGCGAGCGCGACGAGGCCGCGAACCACGTCGGGGGGCAGTCCCGGGGTGCTCGCGATGTGCCACAGCGTCGGATCTTCATGCTCGGCATGCCCGCGGTCCGGTGACCCCACGTTAGGCTCTCCGCCCGCCAGTATCCGTCGGCACGAACCCGGGTCCCAGCCGAGTCGATTCTCGACCATGCCGAGGGTGCTGGGGGAAACCCGCTGGCCGTTCTCGAGCTTGCCCAGCGTCCGCTCGGTCACCCCCGTCGCCTCGGCAAATGCGCGCCTGTCCCGCATGCCCAGCTCGACCCGGCGCGCGACGATGTAGTCGGCGAGCCGCTGCCCGTCCTCACCGGCCATATGACCGTCCTTCCCGCGAGCCCCCCAGTCCCCACCGGCCACGTGACCATCCTTACCCGAAGAAGATAGAAGATTCTACCCCGTCCTGAGGGCAGCTGACATCAAGAATGTGCACCTCTCTTCTTATCTAATCTTGTTCATGCTCTTTACTTCCTGTCCCTACCCATCTAGAGTGCTTCTTCAAGGAGATAACTTCTTGTCTCTTCCTAAAGATGCCTGGATCTAGGTAGTTCCCGGGCAGGAGGCGGCCCCGGGGCGGGGGCGGGGCCGCCTGCTGCACCGGCACCAGGCGGGGGCGGGGGCGCCTGCTGCACCGGCGCCGCACGGTGCACTACCGCCCGAAGGCTCGGCCGTGACCGCGGCTTCGCGCAGGCTGCCAGCCGGCCAGCGGACAGTCACCAGCCGGTAGCATCCCGGGGTGCCGGCTAGCTGAGCGGGCTCGGCGCGCCGTACCCGAACCTCAGCACGGATTGGCCAGTACGCAGCGTGACCTGCTGGCTCCATGCGGGGCTGTACGGGGCCCGCTGCACGCCGAGGAACGTCCGCATCCAGCTGAGGTATGCCGCATGCGTGAGGTGCGCCGCCCCGTCGGCAGTTGCCAAGTCCACCGACCGCAGGAGGCTGGCAGGCCCGCCGCCAGGCGACTGGTCGACGAAGTCCACGATGCGCACCGGGTGCCCGCCAGCCATGAGGGCGATGAGCGCCGGCAGCTGCGGATCGATGTTGCCGCTAAGGAGCTGTGCCCTGGCTACGGCCGAGACCGCGACCTGGCTGTTGGTCAGCAGCTGAGCGTCGGTAGCTTTCCTGGCGCGTAGCGCCGCCTGCTGAACGGCGCGGTACTTGGCGGTGCCGCCCGGAAAGACCCACCTGATGTCGATCCTGGCGTTCCCTGAGCCGAAGCTCGCGATGACGACCGGAGCGTAGACGGAGGCCAGCCGGCTGCCGTACTGGGCCCGGATAACCGCGGTAGCGACCACCAGGTCAGAGGCGAGCGGATCAGACGACCCGGGCCCAAGCGTCAGCAGGTTCGCGGACGGGAAGCCGCTGCCGACCAGATCCGCGCATACCTGGGGATCACATGACACGACTACCGCACGGCTGACCTGGTGCAGTACCCAGGCGATGGCTCGCGCTCTGGCCGCACCCTCAGCGCCGAGTTCCTGACCGGTTCCAGCATGGCTGCCGCGCCGACCGGCCTGACGATGCGCCGTGCAGCACAAGTACCAGCCCGCCGGCACCGGCAACCAGCACAATCGCGGTCAGGACCGCCGCCGCGCGGCCGCGCCACCAGGCGCGACCATTCCCGCGCGTGGCCGGCCGGAGCTCGGACCCCGGCCCGGCGCCGATCAGGTCGTCGCCGGTGCCGCGCGGCTGCTCCGGCGGCGCGGCAGACGCGCGCTGCGGGCTGGATATCTCCTCGTCGGCGGCCAGAGCGGGGGCCACGGGCGGGAGCGGTCCCATGAGCCGCGCTCCGGCGGCCATCAGCTCGCTGAGCGCTTCGCGGGCCGACGGCCGGGCGGCTGGGTCCTTGCTGAGGCAGCGATGGATGAGGCGGCTGAGCGGTTCGGGAAGCCGGCCTACAGCGGGCTCGGAATGAAGGATCGCGTAGGCCGTGGCTGTCAGCGACTCGCCCTTGAACGGCAGCTCACCGGTCCCCGCAAACGCGATCGTCACGGCCCACGACCACATGTCGGCCGCCGCGGTCACTCGCTTCGCGGCCAGCTGCTCAGGAGCCATGAACGCCGGAGTTCCCAGCGCGACCTGGCCGGAAAGGCCTGTGGTGGTCATGCCGGGAACGGCAGCCAGCCCGAAGTCGATCACCACCGGCCCGTCGGGTCCGAGCAGGACATTGCCGGGCTTGAAGTCGCGGTGCACCATCCCGACGCCATGCACGGCGCCCAGCGCGGTCAGCGTCGCGACGGCGATCCGCTCGAGCGCTGCGCCGTCGCGAGGTCCGAACTGCTCCACGATCTCAACCAGCGATGGCCCGCTGACGTATTCGCTGACAATGAACGGCCGCCGTTCGAAGATTCCCGCATCGAGAACTTGCGCGGTGCAGAACCGGGCGAGCCGCTGCGCTGCGGCGACCTCTTTCAGGAACCGGCTCCGGACCTGGGGGTCCGTGGTTGGCGGCAGGAGCTTGACCGCCGCCTGGCTTCCGGTGGGACCGACAGCCAGGAACACGACACCCTGGCCGCCTTCGCCAAGCCGGCCGAGCAGCCGGTATGCGCCAACCTCATGCGGATCCGTGTCGCGCAGGGGAAGCATTCCGGACATCGCTGATTCGGTGGATGCCACCAGGCCATTGTGCCCTGGCAGCTCAGCGCACACCGTGATTTCGGGTCAGGCCCGCAACCGCCCACGCAGCTGCCAGGCCGCCGCTGTTGGCGGCGAGATGTAGCAGCACGGGCGCTGTCAAGCTGCCCGAGCGTGCCCGCAGCCAGGACAGCAGCACACCGCCGGCGGCTGTCGCCGCGCTGCCCGCCAGTACGCGCGCCACGGCCTGCTTGCGGTCGGCCGCGAGCCCATTGACGCGCAGGGCTTCGAGGGTGGGGCGGACGTGCCAGACACCGAATACGCCACCTGTCACCATGATGGCGGCGCTTTCGGACATGACCCGGCGCAGCGCCGCCTGGAGCACTCCGCGGAAGGCGATCTCCTCCCACAGCACGGTACCGACGGGGATGCGTACTACAGCCTGATAGGCGATCGCGCGCCCGTCGAGGCTGGTGATCCGGTTGTCTTTCAGGACCGGGCGGGCGGCCGGTACCACGGCGGCGAGCAGCCATCCCGCGCTGACCCCGGCGGCCAGCCGGATCCCGAGCCGCCCGGGCAGCCACGTGTCGCGCCCGAAACCCAGGTCGCCGGCCGTCAGGCCGCTCGCCGCGGCCGCCGACAGCGTGGCGGCTGCAGCGCACAGGTTGAGCAGGACGTACCGCCGGTGATGCCATGGATGCCTGTTGATCACGTTGTTGAAGGCCGCGAGGGCGATGCACGCCGTGATCGCGAACCCGGTATCGCGCGGCCGGGAACCGCGGCCCGGCGCCTGGTGCGCCGTGGGCTCCGGTGGTCCGGGGCTCTTCATCTCGTCATCTCGGGCCCGGCATGATTCAGCCGCCGGGATGAACGAGGCCGGTTTCGTAAGCGAGAACGACGGCCTGCGTGCGGTCGCGCAGCCCGAGCTTCATCAAGATGCGGCTGACATGAGTCTTCACCGTCTGCTCCGCGACCACCAGGTGGCCGGCTATTTCGCCGTTGGACATGCCGCGCGCTACCAGGGCGAGTACTTCGGACTCCCGTTCGGTCAGTCCGTCGAGGTGCTTGCGGGTGGGGCTGCGCGGCGCGCCCATCCGGGCGAACTCGGCGATGAGCCGCCGGGTGACGCCCGGAGCGAGCAGGGCGTCACCTGCGGCTACCAGCCGCACCGCGTCGGCAAGCTCGCGGGCGGAGGCGTCCTTGAGCAGGAAGCCGCTGGCGCCTGACCGCAACGCCTCGTAGACGTAGTCGTCGAGGTCGAAGGTGGTCAGCACGAGGATCTTCGGCGGGTCGGGCATCGCGGTGATCTCCCGGGTTGCCTGCAGGCCGTCGAGTACCGGCATCCGGACGTCCATGAGGATCACGTCCGGGCGCAGCCCGGCGGCGTGCGCCACCGCCTCCTGGCCGTTCACGGCTTCGCCGATGACCTCGATGTCGGGCTGGGCGTTGAGCAGGACGGTGAAGCCGGATCGCACCATGCCCTGGTCGTCGGCGATCACCACCCGGATGGTCACGGCGTGACCTCCGGCCACGCGTCCTCCGGCTCGGTGTCCTCCGGCCCGCCGGGACCGAGCGGAAGGGCCGCGGTCACCAGGAACTGGCCGTTGACCGCCGGGCCGGCCCGCAGGTGGCCGCCCAGCATGGCGGCGCGTTCGCGCATGCCGATGATGCCGTGCCCGCCGCCGGGGCCGAGCCCGGCGCCGTTGTGCTGGCCGGGACCAACCCGGGCGCCGTCCGGACAGCGGTCGTTGCGAACCTCTATCACCAGCGCGGCGTCGCCGTAGTACAGCTTCACCGCGACCGCCGATCCCGGCGCGTGCCGGATGGCATTGCTCAGCGCCTCCTGCACGATCCGGTAGGCGGACAGGTTCACCCCCTCCGGCAGCGGCCGGGGGGTGCCGGTGACGTCGCTGGTGACCGTGACCCCGCCGTTGCGCGCCGATTCGAGCAGGCTGTCCAGCTCGCCGAGGCCGGGCTGCGGCGTGGTGTCCGGCCGGTCGCTGCGCAGCACGCCCAGCACGCGGCGCAGCTCGCTGAGGCCGCTCAGCGCGCTGGACCGGATCTCGGCGAAGCTGTTGACCAGCTCGCGAGGCGGGTCGGCGGTCTTGTAGGGGGCGGCCTCAGCCTGGATCGCGATCACCGACATGTGGTGGGCGACGACGTCATGCAGTTCCCGGGCGATGCGCTGGCGTTCTTCGAGCAGCGCGCGTTCCCCCTCGTGGCGGCGCTCCTGCACCTGGAGCTGCTCGCGGTTGGCCCGCCGGGACCGGACGATGATGCCGGCGGACACCGGGATCGCCGCCACCACGATGGCGCCCGCGATGGTCGGCGGGGAGATGACCCCGGCCCCGATCACGGTGATGATGCCCGCGCTGGCCACCACCCACGGCTGGCACCGGACGGCGACCGCGTACAGGCACAGGGCGTAGACGAGCACTCCGGCCGGGAGGTACACGGCCGTCGAGAGGGAGTCCGGCGGGATCACCTGGCTGGCCCACAGCATGGCCAGGGCCGACGCCACCCAGGAGGTGAGTGGCAGGAAACTGCGCAGGACCAGCGGCGCGCACACCGCGCAGGAGACCAGCAGCAGCTGTCCCCCGGTGTGCGGGCTGCCGTGATGAGCGTTCTGTGTTCCGAGCGTGCCGTCGGTGACACCCAGGCAGATCAGCGCGGTCAGCACGTCGGCGGCAAAGACGAGGTCGGTGCGCCTGCCCGGCAGCCACCGCGGCCGCAGCCACGGCGGGCGCGGCGCCGGCGGCCCGGTGACGCCGGTCGCCAGCACCGTCGCGATCCGGCTCCTCGGATCTGAGCTCATGCACTCAGGGTAGGGCGGTGCCGCCGGGCATTTCGTGCCCCGCAAGGGCCATCTTGGCGGTCATACCTGAGTAGGGGGAGGCCTAACGGAACTCGCGCGCCCGCCCGGCCGGCTCGTCCCGGTGGTACCTGCGGAGCAGGCCCGCAATGGGCTCCGCAGCGGGACGCCGGCCACGGGCTCGCGTCCGTAGCTTCCTGCCCAGCACCGGATCTCGCTGGACAGGAAGGACGCTCCCATGAGACTCCGCCGCATGATCGCCATCGCGGCGGCCGCCGCCGCCGTGCTCGCGACGACGGCCGCCGTGTTCCCGGGCAGCCCGGCTGACCGGCCGCAGCCGCTGCCCGCCCTCACCACCCGGGCGCTGGCCGCGCGGTACGCGGCCGACTCTCGCATGATCGCGCGGGCCGCCCGGGCGGCCGGGCGGGCCGGCAACGCCGATCTCGCCCGCGCGCTGGACGCCCTGCGCGGCCGCCGTCTCCTCGACTTCAACCCCCGCGGGCCGGGCCTCGCGGCCGAGGTCATCGGCAACCTGGCCCGGGCCACCCGGGTGGCCATCCTGGTGCCCGGCTCGGACACGTCCCTGGCGACGTTCGATTCGCGGGGCACTGCCTCGCCCCAGGGCGGCGCCCTCGCCCTGGCCGCGCAGGCGCGCCGCCTGGACCCCGGCGCCCGGCTGGCGGTCATCGCCTGGCTCGGCTACGCCCCGCCGGCCACCATCAGCCCGGCCGTGCTGACGTCGGGCGATGCCGGGCAGGGCGCGAGCGCGCTGCGGCCGCTGGTGGACGACCTCGCCCGGCACGGACACCAGGTCGCCCTGCTCTGCCACAGCTACGGCTCGGTGGTGTGCGGGCTGGCCGCGTCGCACCTGCCCGTCACCGATATCGCCGTGGTCGGCAGCCCGGGCATGGACGCCTCCTCGGCCCGCGCGCTGCACACCACCGCACGCGTATGGGCAGGCCGGGCAGCCAGCGACTGGATCCGCTACGTGCCGCACGTCCATCTCTTCGGGCTCGGCTTCGGCCAGGATCCGATGGCTCCCGGCTTCGGCGCGAGGATCTTCGCCTGCGGCCGCGGCGGTCACAGCAGCTACTTCCAGCCGGGCAGCGTCTCGCTGCGCAACCTGGCCGACATCGCGCTGGGCGACCCGGCCGGAGTGACCCGATGACCGGCCGCGCCACCGCCCGGGTCCGCAGGCTCGCCACCCGGATCGACGCGGCCACGCCGGCGAACCGGGACCGCGCCGTCGACGCGCTCCGCGCCCTGGCCATCGCCGGCGTCATCCTCGGCCACTGGCTGGTCACCGCGCTCGTGCTGACGCACGGCCGGGCCGGTACCACGCTGGCTGACAAGAGCCCGCTGGCCGCCATGCCCGCCCTCACCCCGGTGTCCTGGATCTTCCAGACGCTCGCGATCTTCTTCCTGGTCGGCGGGTACGCGGCGGCCCGCAGCTACCGCGGCGGCTACCGGGCCTGGCTGGGCCGGCGGCTCGTCCGGCTGTCCCGCCCGGTGGCGGCGCTGGCCGCGTTCTGGGTGCTGCTCGGGGCCGGCCTGTACCTGGGCGGCGTCTGCGGGGCCACGCTGCACACCGTGCTCACGCTCGTGCTCGACCCGCTGTGGTTCCTCGGCGTGTTCGCCGTATTGACCGCCGCGACCCCGCTGGCCGTCGCGCTGGTGCGCCGCCTCGGTGCCTGGGCGGCGGTGATCCCGCTGGCCGTCGTCGCCGGCGCCGACCTGGTGCGGTTCGGGCCCGGCGGGCCGTCCTGGGCCGGCTGGATCAATGTCCTGGCCGGCTGGCTGGTTCCGTACCTGCTCGGGATCGCGTGGGCACGGGGCGCGTTCCAGAGCCGCAGGATACCGGCGTTGCTGCTCGCTGGCGGTGCCGCGGCTACCGCAGCGCTCGTCCTGTGGGCTGGCTACCCGGCCAGCATGGTCGGCGTGAACGGCGCCCGCATCTCGAACCTGAACCCGCCCACCCTCGCCGTAGTGACCTTCGGCATCGCCCAGGTCGGCCTCGCGCTGCTGCTGCGGGAACCGCTTGCCCGGTGGATGCGCCGCCCTGTCGCGTGGGCGGCGGTCGCCACGGCGAACCTGTCCGCCATGACGTTGTTCCTCTGGCACCAGACCGCATTCCTCGCCGTTACCGTGGCCGGCCTGGTCATCGGCCGGCTGACCCGGCCTGCATACGGCTCCGTCGAGCGCCTCGTGGGTCGCGGAGCGGTTGGCCTGGCTGCCCGCTTTCGCCGCCGCGCTCGCCGTCCTGTGGCTCGTGTTCCACCGGGCCGAACGCGCGCCGCGCACCAGGCGACCGGTCCGGCCAGGCGCCCCAGCCTCACGCGGGCTGCGACAAGCCCGCTGGACCTAGTGCGCAAGGCCTGCAGGCGGCCCGCTCGATCAGGTGAACTGAGCCTGGTGCCGGAACGGGTCGCGATCAGCGTCGGTCTTGCGACGCGTTGAACATCGCGAGCATCTCGCGGCGGCTGTGAATGCTCATCTTCTCGAATACCGACTTGAGATGGTCCTGGACGGTGTGGGCAGAGATGAAGAGACGCTCAGTCACGGCGCGGGTGTCGCTCCCGGCGAGGACGGCCGCGACGACCTCGCGCTCGCGCTGCGAGAGCCCGTAGATGCGGCTGCGGCGGTGGAACATCTCGCGCGCGGTCGCATCCCGGAGAGTGACCGCGATTTCGCCGTCTGCCCGTCCCTCCAGCGGAACCGCCTCGACTATCACCCACCGCCCGTCGGGCAGGCGATCAAGCGCGCGCGCCTGGGCTGCGGCTCCGCCCGCCCGCGCCCGCGTCGCCAGCGGATAGACCACCGCCGGCAGCATCCCCCACGCGGCGAAAAGGTCCGCCAGCGGGAA
Organism: uncultured Actinomycetes bacterium; assembly: GCA_963762615.1. Taxonomy (GTDB): domain Bacteria; phylum Actinomycetota; class Actinomycetes; order Streptosporangiales; family Streptosporangiaceae; genus PALSA-505. Next base: position 565,573 of record CAVXLG010000013.1, read on the forward strand.
GGCGCCGACCCAGGCCCGGGCGCCAGCGGTCACGCTGACCACGCGCAGATCCGCGCTGAGCACGAGCACTCCGGTCGCGCTCGGCCCGGACGCATCGCCGCCAGCCGGGGCCGCGACCCCCAGGCCGCGCCGCAGCGCGGCACCCAGGCTGGAGCCAGCACAGGCGAGAAACTCGATGTCCTCCTCGGCGAACGGCCGGTCGCCGCCGTCGCGGTAGGCCTCAACCCATCCCCAGCACCCGAGCGCATCGCGGCACGTGACCACCGCGACGTCGCCGATGCCGACTGCGCGCATGACTTCGTCCCAGCGCGGCGACAGCGCCAGGTCCCCGCCGGTCTCGGCGCTGAGGCTCCCCGCCAGCCTGGGGCGGCGCGCCAGGACGTCTTTTGCTGCGAAATCGCTGCCGGAGTACTCGAGCTCAAGCGCGCGAGCGAGCTGAGGCCCGTAGTCGTGTTCGGCAGCGCCGCCGAGCGGCAGCAGCGTCTCGGGGTCGGCGATAGGCCAGCACCAGCGGTCGAAGCCGACCAGGCGCTGAATGTCGGCGATCGCCTCGCGCTGAATCGACTCGCAGTCAAGTGTCGAGGTGCTGAGCCGCTCAAGCCGCTCCCGGCACCGCGTCCGCTGCCGATCGGTCCCCCCCACACGACGAACGATACGACGCCTACCAGCGGATCCCAAGTTGCTGGGATTGCCTGCTCGGCCCGCTCGCCGTGAAATTGCGCGCATGGCGAAAGGAGGCCCCATGTCCGACTACCTGGACTCAGACTGGCCGCCGCCGCTCTGCTTTCTCTCGGCGCGCAGACGCCGCTACGCCGTCGGCGCGGCCGTCGTGGCCCCCCTCGTCCTCATCGGAATGCTCAGCCACGTGCACCCAGGCAAGCCGCCTGACCGCGGGATCGCAGCCTGCGCATCGTTGTCAGGCCCGAACCAGGCTGGCGCCCCGGACTTCCGGAGGCTGGGGGCGCAGTTCGCTGCCTCCCGATGGCCGGACCTGCGCGCCAACGGCACGGCCTACGCCGATCTCGCCATCAGGTTGCGTACCGCGCGCGGCACCGACGGATCCGAGGCGGTCTGGTTCTACGAGCGGCTATCCGACGCCTGCGCGAAGCACGGGCAGGCTCTGCTCTTGTGATCCGGCCGTCAGTTCTGTGCCTCTCCCGGCCCGGACTAGCTGCCTGATGCCCGCCGAGCGGGCCGGCGCTGTCCTGTGCCGAGCCCTGCTCAGGAGGAAACCCAGCTACTATCCAGTCCGTCAGGGGTCATTTCGTACCTATCAGGAGAAAAGATGCGTCGTATCGGAGCAACCCTCGCGGTGGCTACTGCCATCATCTCGGCGGGCGTGGCCGGTTCCGTGCCCGTGCTGGCCGCCCCCCACGGCGCCAGGGCAGGCACCACCGCCTCGACCTACTACCTGTCGCTGGGCGACTCGCTCGCCCAGGGTGTCCAGCCGAACCCGAAGGGCGTCAGCGTAGAGACGAGGCAGGGTTACCCCGACCAGCTCGCCACCGCGCTCCGGCAGACCAACCCGAGCCTGCGCCTGGTCAAGCTGGGCTGCCCCGGCGAGACCACATCCACCATGATCCACGGCGGTATCTGCAAGTACCCGGCTGGCTCGCAGCTCGCCCAGGCCGTCAGGTTCCTGAAGATGCACGCCAGCCAGACGCAGCTTGTCACCATCGACATCGCCGCCAACGACCTGAACCCCTGTGTCGTGCTGCCCACGCCGGCCAAGATCCTCAAGTGCCTGGACAAGGTCATCCCGCAGGCGGTGACCAACCTCGGCAAGATCATGACCGGTCTGCGCGGCGCCGACCCGTCGCCGGGCACGATCATCGGCATGTCCTATTACGTCCCCGAACTCGCCGGCTGGCTGCAGGGCACCAAGGCCGCGCGGGCGCTCGCGACCGCCAGCGTCGCCCTGGGCAGGGCCTTCAACAAGGACCTGGCTGGCGTGTACACGAAGTTCGGCGCTCCCGTCGCCAACGTGTTCGGCGCATTCAAGACCAGCGACTTCACCAACATGGTGAAAACGCCCGCGTTCGGCATCGTGCCGCTCAATGTCGCGACGCTCTGCTCCTACACCTGGCAGTGCGCACCGCCGCCGGTCGGGCCCAATGAGCACGCCAACGTGCTCGGCTACGGCGTCATCGCGAACGCGTTCTTCAACGCCTACATCAACCGGTCCAAGACCTACACCAGCACGTCCAAGGCCAGGTGACCGCCCCCGCCACCTCCCCGGCCGCCGGGACCTGCTGCCACCGGCGCGGCGGGTCGCCGGAATCGGCAGCGCCGGCAGGCATGCCATGCTGCCCGGAACAAGCCGCGGCGGCTCGCCGACGCGGGCGAGGCAGGAAGGAGGTGCGGGCCGGTGGAACGGCGATCGGTGTCACCGCAGACGCTGGCGGCGCAGGCCCTGGGTGAGGTGGACCCGGTGACCGGGGGGCTGGCGCCGGTCATCAACCCGTTGACGAACTATGAGCAGCAGGCCGACGGCTCCTACCGGCAAGACCGCGTGTACACGCGGGCTGACAACCCGACCTTCGAGCACGCCGAGCGGCTGCTGGCCGCCCTGGAGGGGGCGGACTGCGCGTGCGCGCTGTTCGCCTCGGGCATGGCCGCCGCCACCGCGGTCTTCCAGTCCCTGCTCCCCGGCGATCATGTGCTGGTGTCCCGCGTCCTTTACTGGGGGGTGCGGAAATGGCTGGCCGAGTTCGCCCTCACCTGGGGCCTGGACGTGGAGTTCACCGACACCTGCGACCTGGCCGCCGTGGCGGCTGCGATCCGCCCTGGCCGCACCCGGCTGCTGTGGGCGGAGACGCCGGCGAACCCGATGTGGGAGATCACCGATCTCGCCGCCGTCTGTGAGCTGGCCCATTCCGCCGGGGTACGGGTCACGGTTGACAACACGGTGGCCACACCGGTGCTGACCAGGCCGCTGGAGCTCGGCGCGGACCTGGTGGTGCATTCGGCCACCAAGTACCTGAACGGGCACAGTGATGTGCTGGCCGGCGCGGTGCTGACCGCCCGCCGCGACCCGTTCTGGGAGCGGATCCGTTCCTGGCGGCGCAACACCGGTGCCGTGCTCGGCCCGTTCGAAGCCTGGCTGCTGCAGCGCGGCATGCGCACCCTGTTCCTGCGGGTGCACCGCGCATCCGACAGTGCCCTCGCCATCGCTACCCACTTTCACGGTCACCCCGCGCTGACGGCGGTGCTCTACCCGGGCCTGCCCTCTCATCCGGGCCATCAGATCGCGGCCCGCCAGATGCACGGCGGGTTCGGCGGGATGCTGTCGATCCGGCTGGCCGGCGGCACCGGGCACGCCCTCGCGGTACTGCCCGCCGTACAGGTATTCAAGCGGGCCACCTCGCTCGGCGGAGTGGAAAGCCTCATCGAGCACCGGCACAGCATCGAGGGACCCTCCTCCCCGGTCCCCGGTGACCTGATCCGGCTGTCGATCGGCATCGAGGACCCCGCAGACCTGATCGCCGATCTCGACGCCGCGCTGGACGCCGCGCAAGGACACCCGGCAGCCGCCGCAGCGCGCGAGCAAGCAGCGGGCCGGGACGCTGACTCGTGACAGATCTCGCGGAAAGGGCCGCGGCCGCGCTGGAACGCAGCGTGTTTCCCTCCGTCATCGCGCGCGGAGCGAGGATGCGGGTCGTGGCCGTCGAAGACGGCATCGCCCGCCTGGAAGTGACCGGGTCCCCCGGTGCCGTCTTCCCGCTGGCCTCGCGCATCGAGACGCTGATCCGCGCGGCCATCCCCGAGATCACCGGCGTGCGGATCACGGGCCCGTCCGGCCTGCCCCCGGCAACCGCCGCCGGGACGCTCGCCCAGCGCGCCCGCGGCGTGCTCGATGGGGAGATCAACCCCCTGATCGCCGCGCACCGCGGTCGCGTCGCGCTGGCCGATGCGGACCAGGGCTGGGTCCGCATCCGGCTGGAGGGCGGCTGCCAGGGCTGCAGCCTGGCCGAAGTGACCCTCCGGCAGGGGATCGAGCCGGTACTGCGGGCGCGGCTACCCGACATGGTCGGCCTGGTGGACGTCACCGACCACGAGGCGGGCAGGCAGCCGTTCTTCTCCGCGGCGAAACGGTAACGGCCATAAAACCGGGCGATGAGGCGAAACCCGCGGCCGAAGCGGCCGATCGTGCCGCGCCGCGGGTGCTGCTGCTCGTGCCCGCCCGCACCTACCGGGCCGCCGATTTCCTGCTCGCGGCGGCCCGGCTGGGACTCGACCTTGTGGTCGGCAGCGACGGCGCGCTGCCGGTGGGCGGCCTGCCCGTCGTGCACGCCGACCCCAGCGACCCGTGCGGCAGCGCCGGCCGTCATGGCCGCAGCCGGGCCGGTCGACGCCGTCGTCGCGGTGGACACGCCGATGCTGGTCCTGGCGGCGACTGTGGCTGCGCGCATGGGCCTGGCGCACAACCCGGTGGAAGCGGTGATCGCCGCCGCCGACAAGGCCCTGCAGCGGCGCAGGTGGGCTGATGCCGCGCTGCCCCAGCCGCGGTTCAGGGTCGTCCCCGGCGCCGCTTCGGCGGAATCGGCGCGGGCGGCAGCGGCGCAGGTGGGCTTCCCCTGCGTGGTCAAGGCGGTGTCGCTCAGCGCCAGCCAGGGGATCCTGCGAGCCGACGACCCCGCGGGCGCCGTGGCCGCGGCCGGGCGAATACGCCGGATCCTGGCGGCAGCGAGGCGGCCCGGGACTGAGCCCGTGCTCGTCGAGGAGTACGTACCCGGCCCGGAGCTGAGCATTGACGGCGTGCTGCGCGACGGCCGCCTCACGGTCACCGCCGTTTTCGACAAGCCCGGCACTCCCGAAGGGCCCACCTTCGAAGAAACCGTGCTCATCACCCCGTCCCGGCTGCCGGGGCACGTCCTGTCCGCTGCGGTCCGCACCGCCGGGCAGGCCGCTCGCGCGCTCGGGCTGCGCTGCGGCCCCGTGCACGCCGAGCTGCGCGTGGACAACCGCGCCGGCCAGGCCCGGCCCGCCATGCTCGAACTGGCGGCGCGCTCGGTCGGCGGCCTCTGCTCCCGGGCGCTGCGGTTCCCCGGCGGGCAGAGCCTGGAGGAACTGGTGCTGGCCAGCGCCCTGGGCCGGCGCGTGCCGCCATGCCGTGCGAGCCGCCCGTCCGGCGTGCTCATGCTTCCCGTCGAGCGGGCGGGCGTGCTGCTGGCGGTGCAGGGCCGCACCGACGCCGAAGCCGTGCCCGCAATCACCGGCCTCACCATCACCATCCCCCTCGGCCAGCCTGTCCATCCCCTTCCCGAAGGAGACCGGTACCTGGGCTTTGTCTTCGCCGAAGGCGACAGCTACACCGAGGTTGAGCGCGCCCTCAGCGCTGCCCGCCGACGGCTGCGCGTCGTGATCGGATGAGGCTCGCACCGCGGCTCACGCACGTGGCACTGAGCGCCGTGTTCTACTGGAAATATGGCTGGTAAACGTTGGCTGGCCGCTGAGGGAGCGACATGACGGTTACCAGCGCCAAGCCCGGGTTGCCGGACAACCTGATCCCGTTCCGCGGCGACACCTTCGGCCCGCAGCTGGCGGGATGGGCCGCTCGCAGGGCGAGAGCGTCATCTTCTTCAGCGACCGCGATCAGCCCAGCACGACGGCGGATCGACCACGCCCGGAGCGTCGCGGGCGGCGGTGGCGAGGGGAACGTTGATGGCGCGTCCTGAGTACGGCAACCTGATGTTTACCCTGAACTGCTATGGATGAGATGGATGGTTCAAGGCGCACCAGGCGGTGAAGTTCGGCTGGCCGGACCGCGCTGGCCGGCGGGATCGCGCCGGCGTACGGGAGGGGGGAAGAGCGTCGTGGCTGATATCCGGAACTGTGAGCAGTGCGGCACCTCGTTCGCGCCGCGCCGCGAGCACGCCCGGTTCTGCTGTGTGCACTGCCGCGCCGGATGGAATCGCGAGCACATGGGCGATCCGCAGGCCGGCGAAAGTGCGCTGCTGTGGTCCGTCACGGCGATGAGCGAGGCGACCGAACGGCTCGGCGGGGTCAGGGCGGGGGGCCGGCTGCGAACCATCGCGGTGATCAGAGAAGCGGTGTGGTGGGTGACCATTGTTGACGCCAGGCTGGTGCGTCACCACACGCTGGCCTACGACGAGGTGATGGCAGGCCAGACTCCCGCCGAGCGCCCCCTGGTCGAGGGAACCCTGGCCGGGCTGCGCTTCGTCCGGAACCACATCGGCGACATAGCCGATCTTGCTGGCTTCATCGAGCCCGGTCATGCTAGCCGGGGCGCCGGCAGACGAGGCGTCACGGGCTGGACATGGCAGTCAGTGCCGGAACCGGCGCTCGCGTTGCTTCCGCCACGCGGGCAGGCGTGGGAGACGACGCGGTACCAGGCCTACCAGGCTCACCTGGCCCGCCAGAGCATCGGCGAGACGTTCGGCCGGGCCGCGGCTTTCCTCAAGCTAGCCGCCGCGGACGCTCTGTCCGTCACCGATGCCAGCGTCCATGCTGGACGGTAGATTGCGCGGCCGGCCAGACGTCGGACCTTGACCCTGATGATGAGGTCCGTCCCCGGTGGCGCCGGCCGCGATCGGGAGGCCGGGCGCAGGTCATTCTGGTGACGTCCGTTGCTCCCAGGCCTCGGGGTTGAGCAGGGTCGGCGGCTGCTGGTCGTCGAGCCCGGCGAACAGGTTGTTGACCGCCAGGTTGGCCATTGCCAGGCGCGTCTGCACCGTCGCTGACCCGAGATGCGGGATGAGCACGGCGTTCTGGCATGCGAGAAGGTCGGGATGAACATCCGGCTCGCGCTCGAATACGTCGAGACCGGCGGCGAAGATCTGCCCCTCCCGCAGTGCCCTGGCCAGCGCCGCTTCGTCGATGGCGGGACCACGCGAGGTGTTGACCAGCACGGCCGTGGGCTTCATGAGTGCCAGCCGTTCGGCGTTGATCAGATGGCGGGTCTGCGGCGAGAGATTCGTATGCAGCGAGATGAAGTCCGACTCGCGGAGCAGATCCTCCAGATCCCGGTATTCGGCTCCAAGCTCCTGCTCAACCTCGGCGGGAGACCGGTACACGTCGTGGTAGAGGACACGCATGGCGAACCCGCGGGCGCGGCGAGCCAGCGCCTTCCCGATCCGGCCGAAACCCACCACGCCGAGAGTCTTGTGGTGGACGTCCTGGCCCAGCATCATGAGCGGCCCCCAGATCCACGGGGTGCCGGAACGGAGGAACCGGTCGCCCTCGGCGATCCGCCTGGCCGCCGCCATCATCAGGGCGAACGCGATGTCCGCGGTGGTCTCGGTCAAGACCTCCGGGGTGTTGGAGGCCAGGACGCCGTGCCGCGTGCACGCGTCCACGTCGATGTTGTCGAACCCGACGGCGTAGTTCGCCACGATCTTGAGCTGGGACCCCGCGGCGTCCAGGAACTCGTCGTTGACCCGGTCGGTGAGCAGCGTGATCGCTCCCGCCTTCCCGGCCACCGCCGTCAGGAGCTCGTCGCGCGCCATGGCGTCCTCGCAGTCATGCAACGTCATGTCGCACCGCGCCTCGACCCGGTCCAGTGCCTCGGCCGGCAGGCGGCGGGTGACGAGCACCGGCGGACGGGTCCCGGCCACGCTAGGCCTTCAGCTCCGCGAGCACCGCGGCCGTGGCCTCCAGTGCGGAACGGATGGCCGGGACCGAGTTCGCGTAGGAGAACCGCAGGTAACCCTCTCCGTACCGGCCGAATGCCGTGCCCGAGAGCGCCGCCACTCCGGCCCGGTCGAGCAACTGCTCTTCGATCCTTTTCGACGGTATCCCGAACGCCTTCACCGAGGGGAACACGTAGAACGCGCCTTGCGGCTGCAGGCAGGTGATCCCCTCGATAGCGTTCAGCCCATCGACAATGACGTCACGGCGCCGGCGGAATTCGCCGACCATCTGCTCCACCGGTTCCCACGGACCCGTGAGCGCGGCTATCGCGGCACGCTGGCTGAATGCGCTGGTGCACGACACCGAGTTGATGATCAACCGGGAAATGGGTTCCACCAGCGCCGGGGGGAACACGCCGAACCCCAGCCGCCAGCCGGTCATCGCAAAGGTCTTGCTCCACCCGTCCAGCAGGACGGTGCGGTCGGCCATCCCCTCTATATCCAGTACAGACGCATGACCCGCGTCGTAGCGGATGGCCCAGTAAACCTCGTCGGCCAGCACGAGCAGGTCGTTCCGCATCGCGGTGCCGGCGATGGCCTCGCAGTCCTCGCGGGTGAGCGCCGAGCCGCACGGGTTGTGCGGGGAATTCAGCACGAGCAACCGCGTCCGGGGCGTGACCAGGGACGCGAGCTCATCGGGATCGGGACGGAATCCGTTTTCCTCCCGGAGCGGAAGGGGGACGGGCGTGGCTCCGGTGAACTGGGCGATGGACTCATACATCGGGAACCCGGGCTCCGGATAGATGACCTCGTCGCCCTCCTGGCACGTAGCCAGCATCAGGTACCACATGATGGGCTTCGCGCCCGGCGTGACGATCACCCGGTCCGGGCTTGTCTCGAGCCGTCCGGTCCGTGACAGCCACGCGGCTATCGCCTCCCGGACCTCGGGCAGCCCGGGTGCCGGGACGTAGTGGGTGAACCCGGCCCGGAGAGCCTCGTCGGCGGCTTCCACGATGTGGGCAGGGGTATCGAAATCGGGCTCGCCGATCTCCAGGTGGATGATCTTGCGACCTTCCGCTTCCAGCGCCCGGGCCCGGGCCAGGACCTCGAAAGCAGATTCCGTTCCCAGCCTGGACATCCGCTCGGCCAGCAGGCCGGCGCCGACCGTCTCTGGTGCGCTCACCTCGGTGCGCCTCCTTCCGGCAGGAGCACGAGCCGACTAACGATGCAGCGCGGTCCGGCGGTATGTCAAGTCACCTTTCGGATGCCGAACGGCTGCGCGCCACCGTACCGGCCAGAATGCCGCGGCCAGGACGATGAGCAGCAGCCCGGAGTTGGGGTCGGTGCCCTGGCCGGTGAAGATATCGCCGAAGTCCTCGGCGACCCAGATGACCGCGCCGGCCAGGGCGGCGGCGGCGACCCCGATCCGGTCCAGCCGCCCGGCCGCGACGGTGACGGCCGCCAGCGCGCAGACGGCGGCGATCGTGATCGAGACGGGGGTACCGCGGGCGGCGAGGGCCCGGGCCAGGCCGCTGTCCACGGCGCGGATCCAGCCGGGCTCGCCCGCTTCCGATCCGGACAGGACCGAGCTGAGCCCGCCGGGCGAGCGGTTGCCCGGTTGGATGGCGAAGTAGGCGAGGCTCCCCCACAGCCCGGCCCACAGCACGCGCGGCACCGCCGCGCCCAGCCGCCCGCTGCTGGCCACCGAGGCCCGGTCCCCCGGCCCCCGCTCTGACGCCCCCCGGTCTGACGGCGCCGGGTCTGACGGCCAGGCCAGCAGGGCCAGGAACGCGTAGAGGATCACCGCGCCCGGTGCGCCGGTGACCGGGCTGGCGGTGCCGGCCAGCACGCCGCCCAGTCCCTCCCCGATCCACCAGACCCCGAGGGACCAGGCGATCGAGGCGGCCAGCGCCGCCTTGACCGTCGGCCGCCACAGCAGGCCCGCGGCGAGCAGCAGCTGGGTGGCGGCGAAGGCCGCGTTCCAGATCGCGATGTGCCGCAGCATCAGGCCGGCCGACCAGGTCATCGGCCGGGCGATGACCGCCGGGTTGCCCGGCACGGTGCTGAGGATCACGTCGCGGACGAACGCCCGGCTGAACATGTACGGCTGGAACTGCAGCGCGGCGTCCAGCAGCCATCCCGCGCCCAGGGCGACCTGCAGGGCGCGGCGCCGGGCAGCAAGGACAGCAGCATGCCCGGCGGCGTCCTGCTGGCGGGTACCTGACCCCGCCGCGCGGCGGGGCCAGGTAGCAGCGGGTGACATGACGCGTGCCCGTCAGCCCTGGTTGAACGGGGTGATCAGCGGGTTGGTGCTGGAGTACAGCCCGGCCGGGTTCGGATACCAGATCCACACGTGCATCGTGATCAGGTCGGGGTGCCAGAAGGTGAATGTGGCACCGTCGGGCGCCGTCTTCGGGCATGTCTTGGAATTCTTGTGGGGGATGAAGGTGCCGTCCTTGTAATGACACGCCGCGGGGAAGAAGCCGAATGTCGCGTTGGGCAGCGGTGGCGTCTTCGGCATGGACGTGAAGACCCATTCCAGGGCGCCGAGCTGCCAGGTATTCCCGCTGTGTTCGTAGACCAGGATCTGCGGCTTGGTGACATCGAATCCCTGGATATTCGGGTTCAGGAAATGAAAGCCCATTTCCGGCATCATCTTGGTGATGATCATGTAACCGTCGGCCTTGGCCCTGTCCAGGTTGGTGGCGTACTTCGCCGTGGCCAGCCGCGCCGCCGCCAGCTGCTGGGCCAGCGTCGGGGACGGCGCGTGGCCGGCGTGTCCGGCTTGCGCGCGGGCGGGCGATCCCGACTGTCCCCAGGCCGGGGCCATCCACATGGCGACCGCCATGACCGCCGCGATGAGGCCGCCGAGCCTGATCGTCCATCGTGTCCGCATCGTTCTTCTCCTGTTTTTAGGACCCTTCCTGGACCCTGTAGATGTGATCGGCCATCAGGCCGTGAGCTTCCCGGTGAACGTCGGCCGCGGCTTCCGCTGACGGGGCCTCGACCAGGCAGAACACCTGCCCCTTGCCCTCGTCCACCCAGTACCTCAGGTACCGGACGTCGTGCGCGGCCTGCGCTTGCAGGTCGGCGAGGTGGGCCTGTGCGACGTCATCCATCGCCACGCCGCCGGCGATCTGGTGAACATCCATGAAGAGCGGCACTGACCGCCTCCTTCGGTCGTCGGAACTGTCGCCACGACCGTAGGGCGGCCAGGCCGGCCGGGTAATCGGGAGAAATGCCCAGCTTGGCTGGCAGAGGTACCTAAATTGGGCGGCCGACTGCTCAGGCCGGGACCGCGAGGCCTTATAGGCCGCCCGGGCCTTCTTGACGGCAAGACCGTCGCGGCCCGACAGCCAGAGCAACTCGGCTCGCACCGCTCGCGCTTGCGCAACCCAGTGCGGCTCGCCTATTCCTTCGGCGAGGGCGAACGCGTCGTCCAGCAGCTCGCGGGCCCCCGTGGCGCCGCGGCGACCGCGGTGACGCCTTCCAGAAGATGAGCGGGCCGGTGTCCTGGCTCGTTTCGATCGGGCTCGGCCTGGCCGGAGCCTTGGTCGGCTACCTCATCTTCACCGTGGGCCTCGGCATCGGTGATACCGATATCTTCGACTGGGGCGGCGTTCTGTGCGCTCTCATCGGGACGATCATCGTCTTGGTGATCGTCACTTGGGTGCTACGGCGCACCAAGCACAGCCCGAGCCAGCCAGCGCCGTCAGAGCACACCATCTGACCTGGCCCTCCTCGGCAGCTGATCCCATCCTCGGCAGCTGGCCTTTTCTCGACTTCGACCACGTCAGCCGGCACCGGTCGCCGGAGGTGCTGACCGGAATTCAGCGTCCCCGCTAGCTGGCTGGCACGCTCCTGGCGGCCGAGCGCCTGCGGTGCCGTCCCGGCCCGGGCCGGCCGACCGGGCGCTTTCCGCCGGCGGGTCGCTTGCCGTCGGCAGAAAGGTCGCCGCCGGCGCGAAGGTCGCCGCTCGCGCGAAGGTCGCCGCTGGCAGCGCGCTCGCCACTGGCGGAACCGTCGCCACTGGGAGCGCGCTCGGCACGGGCCGCACGCTCGCCGCTGGCAGGACGCTCGCTGCTGGCGGGAAGCTCGGCACGGGCCGGACGCTCGGCACGGGCCGGACGCTCACCGCTAGCAGGAAGGTCGCCACTGGCAGGCAGGCGGCCACTGGCTGGGAGCCAACTGCTGGCAGGGCGGCCGCCGCCGCTGGGCGGGTGGTGGAAGCTACGGCCATTGTCGGCAATCGTGCCGCCGACGGCACCGCTGTCGGGGGCGGCCACGTCGCTACGGGAGGCGGCGGACGCGGCTCTGCCGGGAGCGGCCGCCATGTCGCCACGGGAGGCGGCGGACGCGTCTCTGCCGGGAGCGGCGGCTATCTGGGCGGCCCTGGTCATGGCTTTGTACCGGTCCCAAAGCGCGACCGGGCTCGGGGACCGGAAGGCGGCGGCGGTCTGCTGACATTGCGGGCAAGCCAGCAGGCCAAGGGCGTCAACCCGCCAGCCTGCGGCGATCGCACGGGCGCGAATGTCGGCCTCGCCGAGCGATGCGGGATCGGCGTGCCAGCAGATGCAGGATCCCATCTCGCACCACACGATCGGCATCCGCAACTGGTCGCCGATCACGGCCCGCACGGTAATCTCCGCTAGGGCAATGGGCCTGCCGGGGGGAGTGGTCCTGGCACGAGCAGTTGTCCCGGCGAAGGCGGCGGCCCTGGTTACCAGGGCGGCAGCAACCTCTTCCGGCCGGGGATCGTCAGCGCCGGCTGGCTCGGCACGGTGACCACCGGGAAGCTCGGCACGGTGATCGCCGGGAAGCTCGGCGTGATGATCACCGGAAAGCTCCGCACGGTGATCGCCGGGAAGCTCGGCGTGATGACCGCCGGGAAGCTCTGCACGGTGATCGCCAGACTCCGCACGGTGATCGCCAGACGGCTCGGCACTGTGATCGCCAGGCGGCTCGGCACGGCCGTCGTCCTTCAGTTCGGCGAGCCAGTCGTTCATCTGGAACCACTCGTCAACCTCGGGCATGCCGGCGTCATCCGGCCGTGTCTTGATTTTCATGTCAGGCCTCCCGTGTCAGCCAGGGGGAAACGCGGTGCAGCTTCGGTTGACCCGCCCTGGGGACGGGAACGTGCGCTCCGATCACGCACTACGTGCCGCCGCGCGTCCGGTGCGCCGGACTACTGGTGGGCTCAGCGTGGCCGACCGCGGTCATCCCGGCCGCTGTCATCGGCTGCACCGGAACTACGGCCTGCCGTCGGCATCGTGGTTCGTCCCGGTGCGCGCCACCATTGCGCTTGGCCTCCCCTCCCAAAGCGCCTAGGCGCACCATCTCTGGGTTCGAGCTTTTACAATCCTAACCACAGATCACGGCTAGATAAACCAACGATAAATATTCAGCCTAATTATGATCTATTGCGGCGCGGCATGTGGACAGTTTTTGGCTTTCTTCTTTGCACAGGGTGTGGATAGCATCCTTCCAGGTAACAGGCTTGTAATAGCCGCGACTTGCTTCTGAAGTCCCCAGGTTCTCCCCGTTTGCGCACAGGCTGGACGCCATTTTGCACAAGCCATCCACAGGTTTGTGCACAGAAAACCTGTCATCAAATCCCTGGCCTGCTCAGGCAGCATCGGGCTAGCTCGCGGGCAGTCGAGTTCGCCCGGTGATTGGCCGATTACGCACGGGGAGCACGCTCTCGCTGCCGAACGCAGGCAGTTGCGACTTCAGCTCAGCGGCCGGCCGTGCCGGGCACGCTGGCATCGAGTGACACCGGGGCCGCGCCGCGACCGCGGGCCCGCCGTTCCACTTTGGTCATCAGCGCGGTGCCGACGCGCACGTGTGTCCGCGCCTGTCCCCGGGCCTCGTCGGGAACCTCACCGGATCGAGTCGTCACGGCGTCAGGCATCCGACATCGCAAGACCACCCTGACCCTGCGGGATACTGTCCGCATGGTTGACGACAACTCTCGAGACCGGGCCATCTACCACGCGCTGAAGGCGGCTGACGAAGTGGCCGCGGCCCTGCAGGCCCACCTCATCGAGGAGCACGGGGCCGATCCGGACCGCGCCGCTGCGCAGGGCCCGGCCACCAATTCGCTCAAGCTGCTCCGGCAGGCTCGCGAGCGCCTGGGCAACGGGCTGCGCGCCGTCGAGGCCGACAGCATCGCCGAGTCGGACAGGATCTCGCTGCGCAACCGGTAGCCGGAGCACGCCGCCGCGACGGCCCCCGAACGTCAGACCCGGTGGGAGGCCCGGTCCACGGCCGGACTGGCCGGATTGGGCCGCGGGCCTGGCCAGCCAGGTCAGCCGTGCGTGAGAAAGCGGGTGATCGCGGCGGTGAACACCGTCGCGAGCCTTCTCTGGAACGCCGCCGACGTGAGCAGTTGCGCATCCACCCCGTTCCGCATGTTTCCGCACTCGATGAGGATTTTCGGCACGGTAGTGAGATTCAGCCCGGCCAGGTCATCACGGAACTGGACGCCGCCCTGACCGTAGTAGTCGCTGACCGGCATCGGGGTGGCCCTGAGCATCTCCTGGCGGATGTCGTGGCCGAACCGTTCCGAGGAGGCGATGACGTTGTCGTTCGGCCCGTCGGCGACCGGCTCGAGGACGGTGAAGCCGCGCCCCCAGGCCGGTCCGCCGTCGGCATGAATGTCGATCGCCACGTTCGCGTGAGCATCGTTGAGGATCTTGGCCCTCCGGTTCACGCAGGGTCCGATCCCGTCGTTGCTGGTCCGGGTCATCACCACGCGGGCGCCGGCACCGAGCAGGTCGGCCCGCAGGTAGCGCGCGACGTTGAAGTTGAACTGCGCCTCGGTGTACCCGCCGTCGGTCTCGGTGCCGGTCGTGTCGCACGTCTCCGATTCCCGCCCGTTCCAGATCAGGTGGTCGATGTAGGCCGGGTCGGTGCCGTTACGGCCGTTGTGCCCGGGGTCGATCCCGATGACCTTCCCGGCCAGCGGCCTGGCCGGCGGGGCGGGGGTGGCGCTGCGCGGGTCGGCCGTAGCTGAGGGATCGGACGGGTTAGCCGAGGGGGTGCGGGTGTGCGCGCCGGCGGCCCGTGCCGGGTGCCCGGTGGGAGATCCGAATGCTGACTGGCCGGCCGCCGGCCGCAGGTGCACAACGGCCAGCGCGGCGACCGCGAGGACCAGCAGCCCGCCGATCACCGCGGCGGCGACCAGGGTCCGCCGGGTCCGGGCGGTCTTCCGGGATTCCACCCGCTCAGTCTGTCACCGCGGCCGCTCCCTTCCCGGGATTACCGGTCTTCCGGATCACCGGGAGCCGCGGTAGATAAGTAAGGTCCCAGATCACCGGGGCGCGAGCTCCACCTCCGGCCGGATCCCCATCATCGTCTGGGCCAGCGCCGACGGGCTGCTGTTCCAGGCGTAGAAGTCGGCGTAGCTGTTGCCGTCGGCCCACATGCAGTGCGCCACCGGTGCGGGCTGCTGGGCCAGCTGCCCGCAGGCCGCCTTCCCGCCCAGCGGGCCGGCATTGATCTGCTGCTGTCCGTAGAAGGTGCTATTGGTCATGAAGCTGTGCAGGGCGGACGTCGGGTCGCCCGACCCGCGCAGGTAGGCGGCGAGGAACATCAGCCGCGGATCCTTCGCGGTGAACGTAGTAGCCGACGGGTCGCTGGTGTAAAACCCGCTGACGACGTCGTGGCCCGGGATGAAGAACGAGTTCGCGAACTGCCGCTGCGCCTTCGGGCCTACGAATCTCTGCGTGAGTGCCGGGTTGAGCTGCAGCGATCCGATCTTCCTGGGCACCCCCAGATGGCCGTTGGCGGCCGTGCGGGGCGGCAGCGGCGGCGGTTTGCCCGTCGTGCTCGGCGTCGGGGAGGCAGACGGCGAGTGCGCGGGGCTCGATGCCGGCGGTGTGCTGGCCGCCACGTGATGCGACGGCCCGTGGTGCCCCAGCAGGAGCACCGTGGCGACCACGGCCGCCACCACGATGACTGCGGCCACCGCGATCAGGAACCATATCGGATTCCCGGCCGGCCTGCGTCCGGGGCAGGCGCCCGGCGCCGCCGGCAACTCGGGCGGCGGGCCAGGGGTACCGGCCCGGCCGGGCGATTCGTCATAGCCGACCGGCTCGTCAAAGCCGCGCGACTGGCGGTAGAGGCCAGCCTCCGGCACTGCGGGCAACTGGGGCGGCGGGCCGGGGGTTCCGGCCCGGCCGGGCGGCTGGTCGTAGCCGGGCGGCTGGCGGTACAGGCCAGGATCGCCGTACTCTTCCTCGCGACCTCCGTGCTTCGCGGCGTCGTCGTAGGACCCGGGCCCCTGGTACCCCCCGCGGCCCTCCTGCCGCCCGGGCGGGCAGGCCCGCCTGCGGCCTTCGTAGCTCGCGAGCCCTTCCGCGGCTTCCCGCTGCGGGTAGGATTTCGGCTCGCCATGGAGCGGCGGCTCCGCGCGCTGCGGCGGCTCCGGCGCGCTGCGGCGGCACCGGCCGCTGCTGGCGGCACCGGCCGCTCTGGCGGCACCGGCCGCTCTGGCTGCACCGGCCGCTGTGGCAGCATCGCGGGCTGCGGCGGCTCAGCGGAGTGCTCGGGCCCGGCGAGCGGCGGCGGGTCGGGCGGCACCGGCTGGGAGCGACCGATATCCCGTTGCAAGGTCTCCCAGTCGAGGTTCTGATCCTCCCCGGGCGGCGGCTCGGGTGGCACGGGTGATCCTCGCGGGTCCTCAGGCCCCGGCCCCTGACCTGAGCTCATCGATCGGTACCCCTCGACTCGGCAAGCCGCAGCGCATCGTGCACGCGGGACTGCACAATGCAACGCGACCTCAGGCTACACCGCCGCGACCTGCGCGGAACCTGCCCGGCGGATCACCTTGGAGCGTGACATGTCAGGAGTTGTACCCGCAGAATCCGGGCCGCTCACAGATGTGACAGGCCGGCCGCGGGAAACGTCCGGGTAAAGATCGGTCGTATTCGCCGGCCAGCGGACCAGGCTCGCGTCAAAGCCACAGACGGGACTGTATCGTTCGAGCTGGAATGGCCGTGATCCCTAGCACCAGCCCACAATCAAGCGACGAGGACGCCTGCCGGAGGGCAGCCGCCCAGCTGCAGCATGACCACGAGCACTGGCTCGTCATGTGGGGCTGCTACACCCGCAGCTATGTCGCCTTCCCGCTGTTTCCCGCGCCCCCCGGCACCATACTCACCGCACGCGCTCCCGCCGACCTGGCCGCCAAGATGCGCAGGCAGGAGCGATCGGCGGCCGCGCGGGTGCCGCGACCCAGCCCAGCGGCCGAATGGGAACAGGCGCAGGACTGGCCCATCGGGCAGTCATTACACCCGATCCGCTAGCGCCCCGGGTGCGAGGCCAACCGCGGTCCGCCCCGGGTGCGAGGCTAACCGCGGTCCGCCCCGGCGAGGCTAAGCCCGGTCGGCGCCCGGAGGCGGGCTAAGCCTGATCGGCACCCGAGCCGAGGCCAAGTGCGGTCGCCCGGCGCTCCGGGCGGGGCTAAACCCGGCCGGCGCCCAGCGGCGGGCTAAACCCGGCCGGCGCCCGGCTCGGTGACCTTGGTCAGGGCATCGAGAAATGCGGCGGCCCAGTGCATCACATCGTGCTCCCGAACGCGCCGCCGCATCGAGCGCATCCGCCGCCTGGCCTCGTTCGGGGAAATCCTGCGCCGCGTGCACGATGGCATCTTTCATTCCCTCGATGTCGTGCGGGTTTACCAGGATTGCGCTGGTCAGCTCGTCTGCGGCCCCGGTGAACTCGCTGAGCACCAGCGCGCCGGTCTCGTCGTCGCGGCAGGCGACGTACTCCTTGGCCACCAGGTTCATCCCGTCCCGCAGGGACGTCACGAGCATCACGTCGGCCGCCAGGTAGAGCGCCGCCATCTCCTCCCGCGGGTAGGTCTGATGGAGGTAGTGGATCGGCGGGTTGCCGAGCTCGGCGTGCTCTCCGTTGATCCGCCCGACCGTCACCTCGACCTCATCGCGCAGCAAACGGTAGTGCTCAACCCGCTCCCGGCTGGGACTGGCCACCATGGATGAGCGCGGCCTCCGACGGCGCGAGGCGGCCCTCGCCGAGCAGCTCGCCGTAGGCTTTGAGGCGGTGGATGATCCCCTTGGTGTAGTCGAGGCGGTCGATCCCCAGCAGGACAATGCGGGGATCGCCGAGGGACTGCCGGATCTCCCGCGCCCGGGCCCGGACCGATCCGCGGCGGGCGAGCTCCTCGAAGGCCGCCGAGTCGATCGAGACCGGGAACGCCCCGACCCGGACTTCGCGCCCTGCGGCCGAACCGTTGGCCCACCGGGCGCCGCCCGTCGGCGGCGGGCGCATCGCCCGGCGCGACGGCCGGGAGCCGCACTCGCGGGCCGTTAGTGGGCAGCCCGGCCGTCCGGCGGCACGCGCGCAGGAAGTTCGCCACATCGCCGCGCCGCTGGAATCCCAGCAAGTCCGCGCCGATCAAGCCCTCGACAATCCGCCGCCGCCAGGGAAGCTGAGCAAAGATCTCATAGCCGGGAAACGGGATGTGGGTGAAGAAGCCGATACGCACGTCGCGGCGCTGTTCCCGCAGCATGGCCGGGACCAGCTGGAGCTGGTAATCGTGCACCCACACGGTCGCGTGCGGGGCGGCCTGCGCGGCTATGGCGCGTGCGTACCGCTGGTTGATCCTTACGTACGCTTCCCACCACCGGCGGTGAAACACCGGCGGGACGATGACGTCGTGATAGAGCGGCCAGATCGTGGCATTGCAGAAGCCCTCGTAGTAGTCCCTGACCTCGGCGGCGGAAAGTCCGACGGCAACCAGGTGCATGCCTGCCGCGTCGAACGGCCCAGGCGGATCGCCTGCCGCGCCCGGCCATCCGATCCATACCCCCTCGGCTTGCCGCATCACGGGCTCGAGCGCGGTGACCAGCCCGCCCGGACTCGGCTGCCACTCGGTCTCGCCCCCTGGGCCGTCGACCCGGTCCACCGGCAGCCGGCTGGCTGCCACTACGAAGCCGTAGTCACCCGCAGCCGACGGTGTGTCACCGCTGTACGCCTCGGCCGCCGCCGGAAACTGATGGTCAGACCGCAGAATCCGCTCACCGCCCCCGTGTCGCCAACCGCTCCTCGATGTCGGCAAGAATCCTATCGGGCGGCAACTCCGCAGGACACAGCCTAGGACGCAGCGCGGCCGGCCCGCTGTCGCAGCCAGTCGAGCAGCGCCGAACCATCAGGGCCCGCGAACCAGCGGGCATGCCCGATCAGGTAACCGTCGTAGGCAAGATCCGCATTGGCCGCCGAGCGTACGACGGCGGCAAAGTACTCGACTTCGGAGAGCGCGAACTCGACGTGGGCCACCGGCAGGATCCCGGCCAGGGCGGCGGCCTCCGCCCCGCTCAGCGGCCGGACCGACTCATAACCGTCGAGCAGCGCGTCCATGGCCTCGAAGTCCACGCTGGCCTGCCCGGATTCCGCGAGGTCGAGCCAGGCCACGATGCTGCGCTCGATCGCGATGGCCAGGTCGTGCACGGCGAAGGTCCGGTTGGCCAGCCCGAGGTCGAGCACCGCGGCGACCCGCGCGTCCGGGCCGGGGCCGGTCCAGCTGAGATTGGACGGATGCCAGTCGCCGTGACCCCACTGCCGGGGCAGCCCGCCGCCCAGCCGCGCCGCGCGGCTGATCGCGGGCAGCAGGTGCCGGGCGAAGTCGGCCCGCCAGGGCCGCTCCGCCAGCGCCCGGGCCAGCCCGGGCCGGGCGGCGAGGATCCGGCTGAGCCGGCCCGGCGGGTCGGCCGACATGGTCACCGCGCAGCCGTCCATCAGCACGGCGGGCGGGCGCTCGGGAGCCGGAAAGTCCGCGGCGGCCAGGTGCAGCCGGGCCAGCGCCGCGCCCGCCGCTCGGGCGTGCCGGAGGCTGGCGAAAGGTGACCAGGAGACCGCGTCCCGGTACAGGTCGATGCCGCCGGCCCGGTGGTGAGCCTCGTAGACGAAATCGCCGCGCCGGACGGCGGTCGCGCCGCCATCCAGCTGGACGACGGCCGGGACCGGCAGCCCGCGGGCACGCAGGTGCCCGGCGAAGGCGTGCTCGGCCGCCAGCTGGCCGACGGTCCGGACGCTCACGTGATGCCGCTTGACGAACAAGCTGGCACCCTGCCAGCTGGCCAGGCCGGCGGCCGACATCGGCCGCGGGCTGTGCCAGGTCACCACCGCACCCGCGGCCGCGCCGGCCAGCGCCTGGCTGACTTCCTCATCGGTCAGCGGCGGCCAGTCCGGCGGGACCGGCAGCTTGCCCATGCCGTGCACCAGGTGCGGCGGCCCCGGCCGGGCCAGCCCGGGGCTCACGGCGCCGCGGGGCCGCCGGCCTGCTGCCTGCCCGCCCGCCGTCCGAGCAGCCCGCCGAGCCGGGTGATCCCGCCGACGGCCAGGGTCGCTGCCGCGGCCACGCAGAACGACAGGATCGACGCGGACATCCAGCTGGCCGGGGTGAACCTGATCAGGTGCGCGATCCGCGCCCAGGCCGCCACCCACCAGGAGATGTAACCGGGGTTGATGAGCTGGTAGACCACGAACCCGGCCGCCCAGGGCACGAGCATGATCCAGCGCGAGGGGGCCCGGGCGGAAAGATCCCAGTGGCCCTTGGACAAGATGAAGAAGTCCATGACGAGCACGGCGAACATCGGCACGAACACCGAGCCGAGCAGGACGAGGAAGTTCTCGTAGTCGGCGATGTTCAGCACCAGGGCGAGCACCGTGGCGAGCGCGGCGATCACCACGGCCAGCACGCGGCGGTCCCAGAGCGGGCGCAGGTTCTGGGTGGACACGGCGGTCGAGTAGACGTTGGCGAACGACTGGTCGAGTTCGCGCGCGGCCAGTATCGCGAAGGCGATCGCGCCGGCCGGCAGCGCGATGAAGGCGCCGTAGATGTCGCTGGGGTTGCGCGCCACGGTCAGCAGCGCGAGCAGCCCGATCACGTAGCAGAGAGTCTGGGTGATGCTGTAGCCGACGAAGGTCCCGGTGAACTCGGCCCGCTCCGAGCGCGAATGCCTGGTGTAGTCGGCGGCCAGCGGCGCGAACGAGATGGCCGCCGCTACCACGGTGTCGGTCGCGGCCCAGAACCCGGACCAGGTGCCGTGGTTGAACGGGGGCAGCGGGCGCCGGACCAGCTCGATGAACAGGTACGCCAGCACGACGACCACGGCCGCGGTCACGTACCGGCGCAGGATCCGGATGGCGCCCAGCGGGCGGACCGCCAGCAGCCCGGTGGCCGCGCCCGCGATGAGCACGTAACCCCAGCGGGGCAGCGCCGGCGCCACGGTGTGGGCGGCCGTTGCGATGGTGACCAGCTCGAAGACGGCCCAGCCCACGCACTGCAGGATGTTGAGCACCGTCGGCAGGTAGGAGAGATCCGCGCCGAACAGCCCGCGCAGCAGCACCATGGCCGGCGCCCCGGTCCTGGTGCCCGGCAGCCCGGCGAGCGCGATGGCGAGCGTGCCGAGGACCGTGCCCAGCCCGATCGACGCCAGCGCCGCGGCCATGGACAGCTCGGGCGTCCCGGATCCGCCCGGCTGCAGCACGAAGATCGCCCCGGTGAAGCCGAGCAGGCTCACGCCGAGGTTGCCCCACAGGCCGAGCTGGTCCACCGCGCTGAGCGCCTGCGGCACCGGCTCGGCCAGCGTCCGGGATACTTCCGAATGGCGGTCCCCGGGAACCTTGATGAATTCGGACGTGCCTGGGTCCGTCGCAGTCGCCACGATGCCTCCCTACGCCGGCATTACCCGGTCAGGTTCCAACGGTCGGTGGCGCGTGGCCAGCCACCCTCTCAGCCCGGTCAGCCCGAGCTCCCGTGTGTTGTGCCGGTAATGTTACCCGGCCTTCAGGCCGGGCGCCTGACCCGGCGATGAGGAAAGCGGGACCAGGGTAGAAGATGAGGAGAACAACCGGTAGAGATCGGCAGGCGGCGGGAGGAATCGGTCCCGGTGGGCGTGCGGACGTGGATATCCGGGTGGCCGGTGTACCGGCAGCTGGCGGGACCGGACGCCTCCGGCCGGGGCACCGCCGTGCAGAGCAGGATCACGGCCGAACTCCGCCCCCGGGTGGCCACGGCCGACAAGGTGGTCAAGTCCGTCTGCCCGTACTGCGCCGTCGGCTGCGGCCAGAACGTCTACGTACAGGACGGCCGGGTGACCCAGATCGAGGGAGACCCGGACTCCCCGGTCAGCCGGGGCCGCCTGTGCCCGAAGGGGTCGGCCAGCCTGCAGCTGACCACCGGCTCGGCCCGGCAGTACCACGTGCTGTACCGGCGGCCGCACGGCACCGAGTGGGAACGCCTGGACCTGGACACGGCGATGGACATGATCGCCGACCGGGTGATCGACGCCCGGCGGGCGGGCTGGCAGTGGGAGCAGGACGGCAACCGGGTGCGGCGGACGCTGGGCTTCGCCAGCCTCGGCGGCGCGACGCTGGACAATGAAGAGAACTACCTGATCAAGAAGCTGTTCACCGCGCTCGGCGCGATGCAGATCGAGAACCAGGCCCGGATTTGACACTCCTCCACCGTCCCCGGTCTGGGGACCAGCTTCGGGCGCGGCGGCGCCACGACCTTCCAGCAGGATCTGCAGAACGCTGACTGCATCCTGATCGAGGGCTCGAACATGGCCGAGTGCCATCCGGTCGGGTTCCAGTGGGTGATGGAGGCCAAGGCCCGCGGCGCGACGGTCATTCATGTCGACCCGCGGTTCACCCGGACCAGCGCGCTCGCCGACCTGTACGTGCCGATCCGGGCCGGGGCCGACATCGCGTTCCTCGGCGGGCTGATCAACTACGTGCTGAGCCACGAGAAGTACTTCCGCGACTACGTCGTGACCTACACCAACGCGGCGGCGGTCCTCACCGAGGACTTCGCGGACACCGAGGACCTGGACGGGCTGTTCTCGGGCTTCGACCCGGAGCACCGGTTCTACGGCTTCCAGACGTGGCGGTATCAGGGCGGCCAGATGTACCCGGGCCAAGGCGAACGCCTCATGGGGCTGGACCGGTTCCGCGAAGTGCGGCGGTCAGCAAGCGCCGCGGGGCACGGGGAGGACGGGGCCGCCGATCATCCTGCGCCCGACATCGACGAGACCCTGCAGCACCCGCGGTGCGTGTTCCAGGTGCTCAAGCGGCACTTCGCCCGGTACACACCGGAGATGGTCGCGGAAATCTGCGGGGTGCCGGAAGAGGCATTCATCCGGGTGGCCCGGCTCATCACCGAGAACTCGGGCCGGGACCGGACCACCGCCTTCGTCTACAGCGTCGGGTGGACCCAGCACACGGTCGGCGTGCAGTACATCAGGACGGCCGCGATCCTGCAGACGCTGCTCGGCAACATCGGCCGCCCCGGCGGCGGGATCATGGCGCTGCGCGGGCACGCCTCCATCCAGGGGTCCACCGACATCTCCACCCTGTTCGACATGCTGCCCGGGTACCTGGCGATGCCGCACGCGCACCTGGGCGACAACCTCGACTCCTACGTCGAGGGCGAGAAGTTCGGCAAAGGCTTCTGGGCGAACGCGCGGAACTACATGGTCAGCCTGCTCAAGGCGTGGTGGGGCGATGCCGCGACCGCCGGCAACGACTTCTGCTATGACTACCTGCCCCGGCTGACCGGCAACCACAGCACCTACGAGACGGTCCTCGCCCAGATCGACGGCACCTGCAAGGGCTACTTCCTGTTCGGCCAGAACCCGGCGGTCGGCTCGGCCAACGCCCGGATGCAGCGGCTCGGCATGGCCAACCTCGACTGGCTGGTGGTCCGCGACTTCGTGCTCATCGAGAGCGCCACCTGGTGGAAGGACGGGCCGGAGATCGAGACCGGCGAGCTGCGGACGGCCGACATCGGCACCGAGGTGTTCTTCCTGCCTGCCGCCGCGCACACCGAGAAGGACGGCAACTTCACCAACACCCAGCGGATGCTGCAGTGGCATCACAAGGCGGTCGAGCCGGCCGGCGACGCCCGCAGCGACCTGTGGTTCGCCTACCACCTGGGCCGCCGGATCCGGCAGAAGCTGGCCGGCTCGGCGGACGACATGGACCGGCCGATCCTCGACCTCCGCTGGGACTACCCGGTGAACGGACCGCTGGCCGACCCCGATGCCGAGGCGGTGCTCGCGGAGATCAACGGCTGGGACGCCGACAGCAAGCCGCTGTCTTCGTATGCGCAGCTGGCCGCAGACGGCTCGACGGCCTGCGGCTGCTGGATCTACTGCGGCTCGTACGCCGACGGGGTGAACCAGCCCGCACGGAAGAAGCCCGGCAGTGAGCAGAACTGGGTGGCGCCCGATTGGGGCTGGGCCTGGCCGGCCAACCGGCGGATCCTCTACAACCGCGCCTCGGCCGACCCGGACGGCAATCCATGGAGCGAGCGCAAGGCCCTGGTCTGGTGGAACGAGGAGGATGGCAGGTGGGTCGGTCACGACGTCCCCGACTTCGTCGCCGACCGGCCGCCGTCCTACCGGCCGCCTGAGGATGCCACCGGCGTGGCCGCGATCTCCGGTGTCGACCCGTTCATCATGCAGGCCGACGGCAAGGCGTGGCTGTTCGCCCCGGCCGGGCTGGCGGACGGCCCGCTGCCGGCGCACTACGAGCCGCAGGAGTCACCGTTCCGCAACGTGCTCTACCGGCAGCAGCGCAACCCGGCCCGGGAGATCATCGTTCACCCGGACGACCGGTTCCAGCCGAGCGGCGACCAGCCGGGCTCGGCGGTGTTCCCCTACGTCGCGACCACCTACCGGCTGACCGAGCACCACACGGCTGGCGGGATGTCGCGGTTCCTGCCCTACCTGGCCGAGCTGCAGCCGGCGTTCTTCTGCGAGGTCTCCCCGGAGCTGGCGGCCGAACGCGGCCTGGGCCACATGGGCTGGGCGACGATCATCACCGCCCGCAGCGCGATCGAGGCCCGCGTGATGGTGACCGAGCGGGTGTCCCCCATCACCGTGCAGGGCCGCCTGCTGCACCAGATCGGGCTCCCCTACCACTGGGGCCCGAACGGCTACACGACCGGTGACGCCGCCAACGAGCTCGCGCACCTGGCCCTGGACCCGAACGTGCACATCCAGGAGGTGAAGGCGCTGGCCTGCGACATCCGTCCGGGACGGCGGCCCCGCGGGCCCGCGCTGCGGGAGCTTGTCCGGCAGTACCGTGACCGCGCCGGGATCACCGGCCAGACCGGCACCGAGCTCTGAGATGAGCCAGACACGCTGAAGGGCGAGCACCGGGCCGGCCGACATCGCGCCCGGCCGCCGGCATCGCGCCCGGGCTGGATCCGGCCGCGGCGGCCGGGCACCGGGATCATCGGCCGCGGATGGGCTTCTTCACCGACACCTCGGTCTGCATCGGCTGCAAGGCCTGCGAGGTCGCCTGCAAGGAGTGGAACGCGGTCCCGGAGGACGGGCTTGAGCTGACCGGGATGTCGTATGACAACTCGGTGGGACTGGGCGCCTCCACCTGGCGGCACGTGGCGTTCATCGAGCAGATCGGGCGGCCGGGAGCGGCCCGCCATCCGGCGGCGGGCCAGCGGCCGAAAGCGCGGCGCCCGGCGGCTCGCGCTGGCTGATGTCCAGCGACGTGTGCAAGCACTGCACCGAGGCCGCCTGCCTGGACGTCTGCCCCACCGGCGCGCTGATGCGCACCGAGTTTGGCACCGTGGTCGTCCAGGACGACGTGTGCAACGGCTGCGGCTACTGCATACCGGCGTGCCCGTTCGGTGTCATCGCACGCCGCGAATCCGACGGCGGCGCGCACAAGTGCACCCTGTGCTACGACCGGATCGGCGACGGCCTGACCCCCGCCTGCGCCAAGGCCTGCCCGACCCAGTCCATCCAGTTCGGGCCGCTCGACGAGCTGCGGGAACGGGCCAGCCTGCGGGTGAGCGAGCTGCATGACTCCGGCGTCGCGGACGCCCGGCTGTACCTGCAGGATCCGGGCGACGGTATCGGCGGGGGCGGGCGCGTTCTTCCTGCTGCTGGACGAGCCCGAGGTCTACGGGCTGCCCCCGGACCCGGTGGTCACCACGCGTGACCTGCCGCGGATGTGGCGGCATGTCGCCACCGCGGCGGCCGCGCTGGCCGCCAGCGGCCTGGCGGCGTGGCTAACCGGCGGCCGGAGGCTGCCGTGAGCACCGCGGAGCACGGCGGCGCTGCCGCGCCGGCCCGGTCGGGTCGGCGCGGGAAGGGCCGCGATGGCGAGCGGCCGATGGTGCCGCGCGCCGAGTTCCGGTCCTACTACGGCCGCCCGGTGCTCCACGAACCGGTCTGGAAGGTGCCGGACGTGCCCGGCTACCTGTTCCTCGGCGGGCTGGCCGGCGCGTCCTCGGTGCTCGCGGCCTTCGCGCAGGCCGACGGCAACGCTGAGCTGGCCCGGGCGGCTAAGATCAGCTCCGCCGGGGCCATCGCGCTGTCCGCCGCCGCCCTGGTCAACGACCTCGGCCGCCCGTCGCGCTTCGTGAACATGCTGCGCGTGTTCAAGCCGACCTCCCCGATGAGCGTCGGCTCCTGGCTGCTGGCCGGCTACGGCCCGATGTCGGGCGCGGCCGCCGCGAGCGCGGTGACCGGGCGGCTGCCGCGGGCCGGGACCGCCGCCACCATCGCGGCGGCGGTGCTGGGCCCGGCCATCGCTACCTACACTGCGGCGCTGCTGTGCGACACGGCCGTGCCCGCCTGGCACGAAGGTCACCGCGAGATGCCGTACCTGTTCGCCGCTTCCGCCGCATCGGCGGCCGGCGGCCTGGGCATGCTGGCCGTCTCCCCCGGGCACGCCGGGCTGGCGGTCCGGTTCGCCCTGCTGGGTGCAGCCGCCGAGCTCACCGCCAAGACCCTCCTGATCCGGCGGCTCGGCGACATCGCGGAACCGTACCAGCGGGGCCGGCCGGGCACCCTCATGCGCGTCGCGGAGAACCTCACGGCGGCCGGCCTGGGGACGGCACTGATCGCCCGGCGCAGCCGGATGGCCGCCGTGGCGTCCGGTACGGCGCTGGTGGCATCGTCCGCGCTCACCCGGTTCGGCATCTTCGAGGCCGGGATGGCATCCGCGCGCGACCCCCGGTACACGGTCCGGCCGCAGCGGGAGCGGGCTGACCGAGCGCTCCCGACCCGATAACCTGGCTGTCCATGGCCAAGACACCCGATGTCGGCGTGCCCGCACCCGACTTCACGCTGCCCGGGATAGCGCTCACCGACGGGCAGGCCGAACGCGGCGACTACACCTTGTCGGCCCAGCGCGGGCGCCCGCTGGTGCTGGCGTTCTATCCGGGCGACAACACCATGGTCTGCACCAGGCAGCTCTGCTCCTACACCAGCGAACTGGACAGCTTCACCGCCCTGAACGCCGTGGTGTGGGGGATCAGCCCGCAGGACCTGGACAGCCACGAGGCCTTCGCCCGCAAGCACCAGCTGGCCTTCCCGCTGCTCGCCGACACCGACCTCACGGTGACCAGGCAGTACGGGATCACCCTGGGCTCGTCGAACCTGCGCCGGTCGGTGTTCGTCATCGATCAGGACGGCGTGCTGCGGTGGAAGCACGTGACGCTGGTCGGCCTCACCTTCCCGCGGGCTCCCGTGATAGCGGCCCAGCTCAGCACGCTGGCGGCCTAGCCCTGCGGTACGTCCGCGCGGCTACGCGCCGGGCTGGCGCACGGCGGCCTGGTCGGCGAGGGCGATGGCGAGCTGGCCGAGCGCGGTGGGGTGGAACGGAGCCGCGGCGTCCATTCCCTGCACGTACGGCTGCGGCGTGCACAGCTGGTGCCCGGTGAAGTCAGGCTGCGGCGAGGAGAACCCGAACTGGGCCGCGCCCTTGGCCAGCACCTCGTTCAGCGTGGCCAGCCGGGAGAGCAGGGTCTGCAGGTTCGCGGCGGTGAGGCCGTCCGGGCCGAGGCACCCGGGCTGGGAGCCGAACGGGTCGTAGTAGCGGTTGACGATCACCTGCGGATGAGAGGGAAGCGACGCCAGCCTGCTCAGCAGGTCGAGGTAGTTCTTGCTGAACGAGGCGAGCTGCTGCTGGAAGTACGCCGTCGTTGCCCGGTCGTCGCAGTGTGGCGTGACCGAGCAGTAGCGCACCATCGCCGCCCAGTTCAGGTCGTCGGCCCCGACGCTCACGATGACGACCGAGGCCCGCCGGGCCCGTTCGGCCACCGCGAGCTGCGGTGGCAGCCGGTGCCCGTCATGATCTTGCGATCCGAGCAGGCCCTGGCTGATGGAAGCGCCGTTGCACGCCAGGTTGAGCACGTTCCAGCCGTTGGCGTCGGACAGATCCTCGGCGTAGGAGTCGGCGCTGCGCCCGCAGGCACGGGAGCTGCCGGAGGCGCCGGGCACCGGCGCGAGCCCGGCTCCCGCCGCGGTGGAATCCCCGATGACCACCGCCTGAATCCCCGGCAGCGGCCGGCCGGCCGGGTGGATCCGCGGCAGCGGCGCCTGCGTGCCGACGAGCTCGTTCAGCGAGTGCACCTGGCGCAGCAGGGCGGGCGCCGAGTAAGTAGTGATCATGATGGCGCAGACGTTGATGGCCTCGGCCGCGAACAGGCCCACGACCAGCAGCTTGATCGTGGTGGAGCGCGGCAGGCGGCGCCAGCCGGCCACCGCGCCCGCCAGGATCAGCGCGCCAGCCCCGGTGATCACCGTCTCCCAGGCGAAGTAGCGCTTCCAGCCGTCCGCGAGCCGGGCGCCGAGTATCCGTTCCACGCCGCCCCGGTGG
Organism: uncultured Actinomycetes bacterium; assembly: GCA_963762615.1. Lineage (GTDB taxonomy): Bacteria > Actinomycetota > Actinomycetes > Streptosporangiales > Streptosporangiaceae > PALSA-505. The sequence continues at coordinate 593,826 of CAVXLG010000013.1, forward strand.
CGGGCACCCTCGACGAACGTGGTCAGCTCGCTGTTGATGCTGATCTGGGAGAGCTGCAGCCGGGGCCGCACCGGGCCGGTGAACCGCAGGTCGGTGGGCAGGCTCTGACCGAACAGGTCGACCTGCCCGGGGCCGGACAGGCTGAGGTCCGGCGCGCTCGCGCCCACCTGGATCACCTGACCGGCCACGGTGACCGTCTGCATCGGCGTCACCAGCAGCGCGACCGCGATCGCCGCTCCTGACAGGACAATGAGCAGCGCAAACCCGGCCAGCCAGCGTAGCGCCGGCCGGACCCACTGCCCCGTCCGCAGCATGCCGCGAGTAGTTCCCATTCCGGCACCGACGATAACCACCGGACGGCAGTGTTCCGGACGGCAGTGTTCCGGACGGCGAGGACGCCGGCCGCGGCCCGGGCGGGCTGCTTCCGGGCGGATGCGCCCCGTCCTAGGCTGGCGGGGTGAGCAACAGCGATGGGTTCCCCCGCGCCGTGCCCGCCCGGATCGACGAGGTCGTCGAGCGGGCCGTGCAGCAAGGCCAGGCGCCGGGCGTCGTGGCCGCCGTGGCCCGCGGCCAGGCCGTGCACGTCGCGACGGCGGGCGTGATGGCGGTGGGCGGGCAGCCGATGCGGCGGGACACGCTGTTCCGGATTACGTCGAACACCAAGCCGATGACCGCGGCGGCCGTGCTCTCGCTGGTCGACGATGGCCTGCTCGACCTGAACGGACCGGTCGACGAGCTGGCGCCGGAACTGGCCGGCCGCCGGGTGCTGAGCCGCCCGGACGGCACGCTCGGCCGGACGGTCCCGGCCGAGCGCCCGGTCACCGTGCGGGACCTGCTGACGTTCACCTGGGGCTTCGGAATGCAGGGGGCGATGTTCATGGCCGCAGAGCCGTGGCCGATCGCCGCCGCGGCCGCCGAGCGCAGGCTGGCCACCTTCGGGCCGCCGGAGCCCGGCTCGACGCCGGACCCGGACACCTGGATGGCGCGGCTGGGTGAGCTGCCGCTGCTGGCCCAGCCGGGCGAGCGGTGGCTGTACCAGTCCGGTGCCCAGGTGCTCGGCGTCCTGGCCGCCCGGGCTGCGGGGGCGCCGTTCGGTGACGTGCTGCGCGAGCGGGTGTTCGGCCCGCTCGGCATGAAGGACACCGGGTTCTGGGCAGCCGACACCGCCCGGCTCGCGACCGCGTACCAGTTGCGCGACGGCGCGTTCACCGTGACCGACCCGCCGGACGGGCAGTGGTCGCGCCCGCCGCTGTTCCCCGACGGCGGCGCCGGGCTGGTGTCGTCGGCCGACGACGTGGTCGCGTTCGGCCGGATGCTGCTGCGCGGGGGCGGCCCGGTGCTGAAGCCTGCCACGGTCGCCGAGATGACGCGCGATCAGCTGACCCCTGCGCAGCGGGCGAACGTCTGGCCCGGTTTCAGCTTTCTCGGTGACCGCGGCTGGGGCTACGGGGTGTCGGTGCTCGACGACGGCCGGTACACGTGGGAGGGCGGGTTCGGCACGGTGTGGTCGAACCTGCCGGCGCAGGATCTGACCGTCGTGGTCTTGACCCAGCGGGCCGCGGACGAGACGGGGATGCCCGCGGTATGCGACGAGGTGCTGGCCGCCGCCCGGGGCAGCGGCTGAGCTGGGCCGACGGACGAGGTACCGGGCGTGCCGTCGGGCCAGGCTCGGGCGACATACCGAGTTCCGCGGCAGCGTCGCCACCGGCCCGATCAGCCGTTTGCTGAGCCAGGAGCCTGCTGACTGGATGTCGCGCTGGTCGCGGGTGCCGACCGGACGGGCGCGGGACTCGCCGTGGGCTGCGCACTTGACGGCTTCGGGCAGCCAGGGACGCGGATGGCCCGGGTGACCGGCCTGGGGCTTCGCGGCGCACCTGGCGGCAGCTGATGGTTCGAGCTCACATAGCCGGAAGCCAGGACGGCATCCTCCCAGATAGGCGGGCATTGCAGCCGAGAACCGTCGAGAGAAGCCACGCCGAGGACCGCGCTGCCCGACGGGTCAAAGAACAGGGCCTCCCCGCCGTTGCCGGGAAATCCCGGCGGCAGGTACACCTCGGCGGCGGTGCGCCCGATCAGGTCGCGAGAGTTTGAGACCAGTGTCACTCCCGGCAGCCGGGCCGCGACGTTGTAGAGCGCGGAACGCAGTGCCGGCGGGGAGGGAGACTCGAACAGCAGACCCACTACGTTATTAAACTCGGCGTTCACCAGCGGCTGTCCCATGTTCCCTGACACCCTGGCGATGTCAGCCAGGAGCGGGCCCGGCGCCATCGGCAAGCGTTGCAGTTGCGTCCAGGTGAGCGTGCGGCGGCCGAACGATATGCCGGGAGTAATAACAGCCGAGCCTTGTCCTGTCTGGACTAGCCGTCCCGTGGCGCCGTTTCCGATCCAGATTGCGCGCAATGCCGGATCGTCCTGGCCATCTGCCGGGGTTATGTACTCCGATTCGGAGACGAAGAAGCGCCCGTGCCCGGCGGGCCGCGCGCGGCTGCCGACGCAGCCTGGCGCAGCACGATCGCGGCGGTGATGGTCGCAGGCTTAAATCCCGGCTGCGTTGATCCCAGCTGCGTTCTCCACGGGCCAGATACCGCGATTGAGACTGCAGCGATCCCGACCGCTGTGGCGGCAGCCGCCACAGCCACCGGGATCCAGAATCGTCGGCCATCGCGACCTGCGGGAAAGGCAGGGTGCGGCGCTGCCGGCGAACGCCGCCGGATCCGATCGCGAGCACGCGATCAGCTCGCCGTCCGGCCGGCCTGACGTCAAGGGCACCTCGTGATTGCGCGTCTCCCAGCCTGTCTATGTCCGAAGCCAGCCGGCGGGTTCACGCACGAGATAATCGGCGGCACCTGTCCTGTCGCGATCGATCTGAGCCGTGATCGTGTGTTGACCTGCGGTGGCTCAGGTAGGTGAGACGTGGGTGGCGGCGCTTGTCTCGCTCATTGTGAGCCATTTCGCCAAAGTCCCCGGTCAGGAGAGGGTGCCTGGAGCCTGCAGGGCGTGCCGGGCCGCCGCCCGCCAGGCCCGGCGGCGGGCGGCGCGCCGGAGAGGTCAGGCAGAGGGGTTTGCCAGCCCGGTCCGGTAGGCGTACCGGACGGCCTGGGCGCGGTCCCGCGCCCCGGTCTTGGCGAAGATCCGGTTGATGTGAGTCTTCACGGTGGCGTTGCTGAGGAACAGGCGCTGGGCTATCTCGGCATTTGAGAGCCCGGCCGCGAGCAGGGTGAGCACCTCGGCTTCGCGCGTGGTGAGCCCGGCTGGCAGCGGGTGGGCGCCGGCCGCTGGTGCTTCCGGCGGCGGGCCTGTTACCGCAGCGACGAGCCGTTCCTGGACGAGCGGGTCGAGGTGGGTCTGCCCGGTGTGGACGGCCCGGATCGCCGCTTCGATCTGCTCGGCGCTGGCGTCTTTGGTCAGGTATCCGTGGGCGCCGGCGCGCAGAGCCGGGAGGATGGTGTCGTCGTCGGCGTAGGTGGTCAGCACCAGCACCCGGGCCGACGGGAGCCGGTCGCGCAGCTGTGCGGTCGCGGCGATGCCGTCGGTGCCCGGCATGCGCAGGTCCATCAGGATCACGTCGGGCCGGTGCGCCACGGCCAGCCGCACCGCCTCCTCACCGTCGCACGCCGCGCCGGCGATCTCGACCCCGTCCATCAGCCCGACCAGCATGGCCAGGCCGTCCCGCACGACCCGCTGGTCGTCGGCGATCAGGACGCGGATCGGCGGCCGCCCGCCATCTGCGGTCACACCGGCACGTCCAGCTCGACCAGCCAGCCGCCGCCGTGGGGGCCGCCGCGGGCGGTGCCGCCAGCCCGCTCGGCGCGGGCGTGCATCGCGGCCAGGCCGTGCCCGCCGCCCGCGCCCGCCAGCGGCCCCCCGTCCCGGGCGGTGGCCGCTGGGCCGCCCGAGCTTGGGCACGCGCCGTTCTCCACAGTCAGGGTGGTGTGTCCGGGCTCGTAGCGCACGGTGACCGCCGCGGTGGCGCCCGGCGCATACCGGGCGATGTTGGTCAGCGCCTCCTGGGCGCCGCGGTAGAGCGCCAGGTCCGCCTCGGCGGGCAGCGGCCGGGGGGCTCCCTCGATTACTAGGCTGACGTTGGTGCCGGTGTCGCGGCGGAAGCCGTCGACGAGCTCGGGCAGCTGGGTGACCGACGGGAGCCGGTCGCCGCGCAGCGCGCCGACGGCCTGCCGCGCCTGCGTGAGCCCTTCCTTCGTCAGGTCCGCCGACCGTGCGATCGCGGCGCGCAGCCCGGGACTGGCATCTTCGGCGTCGGCGAGTTTGCGCGCGCCCTGGAGCTGGATCGCCAGCCCCGACAGCGCGTGCGCGAGCACGTCGTGCAGCTCGCCGGCGATCCGGCCGCGTTCGGCCAGCGCCGCGGCTGCCGCCTCGGCGTCCCGGGCGTCTTGCAGCTGCGCCATCAGGAGCTCGGTCTGGTCCTGGCTTTCCCAGTTGCGGCGGATGAACCGCCCGGTCACTGCCAGCAGCAGGCAGAACAACGTGACCGCGATGGCCGGCTGGGCCGCCGGGTGCTGGGTCAGCGCGACCGCTGCGGCCAGCGCCGCCGTGACGGCCCCGATCGCGGCGGCCGCGGGCCAAGCCGGCAGCCGGACCGCCGCGATCAACACGGCCAGCGACGCGGCCAGCCCGGTCGCGCCGTGCGGTTGCAACGCGGCCAGTGCCACCCCACCGCCGCCGAGCAGCCCGATCACTACCGCCTGGGCGGCAAGACCGCGCTCGGGCCAGCGGGGGTTCAGCCCCACCGCGGCGGCCACGGCGCAGACCGCAAGGGCGGCGGTGATCCCCAGCCGCACCCCCGCCAGGCCCGGCGCGGGACGCCCCTGCTCGGCCGATATCACCACTGCAGCGATGAACGCCCACGCCAGCGGCCGCATCTGCTGGCGCTGACGGCGGATGCGCTCAGCCGCACGCGACCGCGCGGCAGCCACCCGTGCCGAGTCCGGGGCACCAGCGCCACCCGGATCCGCGGCGGCCACCGGCGCGCCGGGCCTGGCCGGTTCCCCGGCGCGGCGAAGGCCCGCCGCCGCCAGCCGTGCCCTCATGGTCACAGTCTGGCCCGCGGCGGGCCCGGAGGCGAGGTTAGACATGGGCACCGGTGCCCGCCACGATGGGCACGGCGGCCGGGGTGGCGGCCAGCCGGCGGCTCCGCACGAACAGCACGGCCAGCCGGGTAAGCACATCCGCCAATGCCATCATCACCAGGGCCGCGGCCCACGCCTGCGCGCTGGTGATGTGGTGCGCGACACTGAACCGACCGATCGCCGGGCCCAGCCCATGGGTGGCGGCGAAGACGAACGCCATCCTGGCGCCCACCCCCGTGACCCACAAGCTGGCCGACAGCCAGCCCGCGTGCCCCAGCACCAGGCCGTCCCGGTCACGGCGCAGGTGCGTGAACAGCCCGGACAGGCAGCCCATCATCGCACCGGCCGCCACACAAGCCAGCTCGAGCAGCAAGTCGTTGCCCCCCGCAGGCACCGAGCGGAGGAAGAACACGGCGGCGGCGCCGACCGCCAGCACCGGGCCGGCCAGGCCGCGCAGGTCCATCCGGTGCTCGCGAATCTGGCGGACCACCAGCAGGACGAGGATCGCGTTGACGATGTAAGCAGAGGTCGTATTCATGACCTTGAGCCTGCCGCTGCCCGCGCCCCGGCACGCCGGCTCACGGATGGGGATCCGGGTTGACCTGCGCCTCAACCCACGGGTTGATGGCCGGGGACGGGTGAACCTGCGAAAACTGCTCAATGTCCGGGGGGTTCACGCTCCGCAGCGAGACCGGCTTCGATTACCCCTCGGGACGTTCATACGTTGCAACGACTGGCGGCTAGAACTTTGACTCCCAGACCCGCCGCCGAGGTGGACACCACCACCAGCTCGGTGTAATGGGCGATCCGGGCGTCGTCATAGTCGCGGCGGTCCCGCTCATCCAGGCCCTCCCACTCCTGGCGCGGCAGCAGGGCCAGGTCGGAGGGGTCGGCGTTGACGAAGCTGCGCCAGCCCTCCAGCGTGGTCGTCGGAGCGCGGCGGTTCTCCAGCTGCCCGGTATCAGCGGCTACCACCATTTCTCGGCCTCCTTGCGGGCGTCGAACAACGGCAACGGGATCACTTCCGCCGGCGTGGTTTCGGTCTGCTGCTCAGCCCGGTCCTCGCAACCATGGGCGCCGGCGCCCAATTGCCCGGCCACGCCGTCGTCCTCGCTGACCACGCCCGGGACGGGTTCTGGGTGGGGCCACTGCGGGGCAGCGGTGGCCGCGGCGCGTCCGGTGATGCGCCGGGAACGCGATGACCGCCGGTGGTCGGCTGCCTTGCCCTGCCGCGCCGATGCCTGCCCGCCCGGCAGGCCGACCGAAACGTGACGGACAGGTAGGCCTTGCCGTGGTCACACACGATCGTCTTCGGGACGATCACCGGCCGGGCCGCAGCATGCTCCAGCCGCTCATCGATCCCGGTCAGGCTCTGGTAGGGCAGCACCGAGCGGATCAGCCGCAGCGCATCAGCCCACCCTGGGCGCATCGGCTCCGGGATCAGCGCCCGGGCCAGCAACAGTGCGGAGTCCACAGCCTTGATGGAGGGCCGCAGCACCGCCGCGGCGATGGTCCGGGTGGCGTGGTCGACCAGCCCGGTCAGCTCGACCCCGGTCCACCGTCCCGGCGTCGTGCACCACCCGGACATCCAGCGGAATGGAATCGATCTCGGTCCATTCCCCTGGCCGGGCCGCGGTCACCGTGCCGAACGGCCCCTCAGGTTGTTTAGCCAGCGACCTCCGGGTGCGCGCCGAGCCGACAGTGTGCTTGCCCGCCGACAGCGCCGTCACCAGCCGGTAGAAAGTCGCGCGCGACGGCATCGCCGACGGGTCCGCCTCGCCGGCCAGCAGCTGCTCGACGCGGTGGCGCAGCCGGGTGACGGTGCCGGTGGACCGGTTGGTCTGCTCGGCGATCGCCCTCCGGGTGGCTTCCAGTACCCGCGGGTCGGTGCGCCCGCCCGGCGGGCCGCCGAGGGCGGCGCGAGCGTGCCACTGATCAACCAGACCAGGCAGGCCCTGAAGCTCGTAGCGGCGGCGCAGCCGCTTCAGCGTGCTCAACCCGACCTGGTGCCCGGCACCAGCCAAGGCGCGTGCTTGGCCAGCTCCCGCTGCCGCAACGAGCGGCGCGCCGGGTCATAGTCCGGATGCGGGACGCTGCCCGCCGGGGCATCCGGCGGGACCCGGTGAGAACCTCGACAACGTGGCGCTCCCACCACTGTGCGCTGGCGCGGACCTCCACGGGGAGCTGGCCGACCAGGCCCGCCGCCGGCAGCGGCAGGCCACGCCCGGTCAGCAGCTCAAAGCTCGGATCGGCTAGCAGATGCCCGGTCAGCATCACCGTGACCGCGCCAGTAACGTCAACCAGCCGCACCGACGTCCCGTCCAAGGCGGCCACCCGCTGGGTCCGCCCCGCCAGGCGAATCTCATCACCTGGGGCCAGCACCGGCAGGCCGCGGCCGGTCACCCCGCCGACCTCACAACCGCAGTCCCTGCCACCTGCCCGGACGCCACACCCTCGCGGGCACACGCCAGCGTCGCCGGCGCCAGCCGGTGAGTGTCCAGATCCGCGGCGGACCCGCGTTCGGGTCGCCACCGCCGCCGCGCCGCATAGTGGCCCAACTTACTGAGACTCAACAGCCCAATGGCTCAGACACGCTGAGACTGGCTCAACTTGTCTACGACAGGACAGCACCTGCCGAAGATCAGCGTGTCTGCTGCAGCCCGTTCGCCTGGACCAAAGACGCTGACGAACTGCTGCTCGCCAAAATCAGGCCGTCAAAGTACTAACGCCACGCGGCACTAACGGCCCTTGCGCAGGAAGGCGCGCAGCCGGTCCAGCGGCCAGGCGTTGATGACGTCGTCTGAGGTGAGCCAGCCGCGCTGGGCCACCCCCACGCCGTAGCGGGGGTAGCCGAGCTCGACCGTCGAGTGTGCGTCGCTGTTGACGGCGAACTTGACCCCCGCGTGCTTGGCCCGCCGAACGTGCTCGGCCGGCAGGTCGAGGCGGTGTGGCGAGCTGTTGATCTCCAGGGCCGTCCCGGTGCGGGCGCACGCGGCGAACAGCTCGTCGAGATTGACGTCCACCGGCTCCCGGCGGCCGATGAGCCTGGTCAGCGGGTGGCCGATGATGTTGACGTGGGGATTTTCGCAGGCCCTGACGAACCGGCGCGTCATCTGAGGCCCGGGCAGGCCGAAGTGCGAATGGACCGACGCCACGCAGAGGTCGAATCCGGCCAGGAACCCGGCCGGCCAGTCGACGGAACCGTCGGGCCCGATGTTGAGCTCGGAGCCGTGCAGCAGGGTCATCCCGCGCCCCGGTGAATCACCGAGCCTGCGGACCTGCTCACGCTGGGCGAGCATCTTCTCGTCGGTCATCCGGTGCATCACCAGATCCGGGGCGTGATCGGTGATCGCGTAGTACTCGTAGCCGCGGCCGGCCGCGGCGGCCACCATGTCCTCGAGCGAGGACACGCCGTCGGTGAGGTTGGTGTGCGTGTGCAGGTCGCCGCGGATGTCCTGCTCGCCGACCAGGTCGGGCAGGTCGCCGCTCAGCGCCGCCTCGATCTCGCCGCCGTCCTCCCGCAGGCACGGGTGCACCCAGCTCATGCCGAGCGCCCGGTAGATCTCGTCTTCGGTTTGCGACCCGATCAGCTCGCCCGTCTGCGCGTCGAACAGCCCGTACTCGGAAAGCCTGAGCTTCATGCGGACCGCGATCTCGCGGGTTCGCACATTGTGCGCCTGCGACCCGGTGAAGTACTGCAGCGCGGCACCCCAGGAATCCGGCCGGCACCACCCGCAGATCCGCCTGCACCCCCCGCTGCGTGCGTACCGACGTCTTGGTGTCGCCGCTCGCGATCACCTCGGATACGCCGGGCAGCGCGGTGAACGCGGCCATCAGCGGGGCTGTGGACCGGGTCTCGCCGTCCGGCCCGGCCGCGACGGCAGCGAGGATGTCGACGTCGCCGGCCGTTTCCCGCATCCGGCGCAGCGAACCCGCGTAGCTGCACCGGACACAGCCGGGGACCACGCTCAGCGCGGCCACCATCTCCTCGGCGATTTCCAGCCCCACGCTGAGCAGCACCCGCTGGCCCGACTGACGCAGCAGCTCGATGCCGCGCAGGATCCGCTCTTCGCTCTTGGCGCCGAACCCCTTCAGGTGGCGCAGCCGCCCCGCCTCGATGGCGGCGGTCAGCTCGGGTACCGAGCTGACCCCCAGCTCGGCATGGAGCGCCAGGGCGCGATTGGGCCCCAGGGCGGGGATGGCGGTCATCTCACGGACCCCGGCGGGTATGCCGGCCCGGAGCTCCTCGACGGCCTGAATGCTTCCGGTCGTCAGGTACTCCGCTACCTTGTCCGCGATTGACTTGCCCACGCCCGGGATCTGCCGCAGCTCGCCGGCGCTGAGCTTCGAGACGTCCGCAGAGTGGCCCCTGATGGCGCGGGCCGCGCGGGCGTAGACGCGGGCCCTGAAGGCGTCTCCGCCGGTGATCGAGATGAGCTCGGCGTACTCCCCCAGCAGCGCGGCGATCTCGTCGTTGGGACGTGGCATGGCAGCATTCTCCCCCGCTCAGACCGCGGCCAGGGACAAGCCGCCCGCGCCCGCGGGTGCTTTCACGAGGCCGCCAGGCTTGTCTTTCTTCCGAACGCGCGCTCCAGCGCCACCCGCGCCGCGTGATACCCGCACATGCCGTGTACTCCGGGACCGGGCGGAGTGGCGGCAGAGCACAGATACACCGACTCGTTCGGGGTGGCGTAGGGGACTCGCCGCAGCACCGGCCTGGCCAGCGACTGCAGGCCGCCGAAGCTGCCGCAGCCGATGTCGCCGCCGACATAGTTGGCGTTGCGCGCCTCGATCGCGTCCGGCCCGGCCGCCCGGCGGACCATCACGAGATCGCGGAAGCCGGGCGCGAACCGGTCGAGCTGGCGCTCGACGGCCGCGGTGGCATCCCCCGGCCACCCGTTCGGGACGTGCCCGTAGACCCACAGCACGTGCCTGCCCGCCGGGGCGCGCGACGGGTCGGCGACCGACGGCTGCGCCACGATCAGGAACGGCGGGTCAGGCGGGTCGCCGCGGTTGATGGCCCGCAGCGCCGCCGCGATGGCGCCGTATCCGGGCCCCAGGTGCACCGTGCCGGCCCGGCGGGCGGCCTGCGCGGTCCACGGCATCGGGCCGGCCAGCGCGTAGTCAATCTTGAACACTCCCGGCCCATACCGGTACCGGGCCAGCCTGCTGAGGTAATCCGGCGGCAGCCGGGACGCTGCGATCCGGGCCAGCGTGTCCGGCGACGTGTCGAACAGGAAGGCGCGCGCGTCCGGAAGGTCCGCCCACGACCGGATCGTGTGGCCGGTCACGATCTGCCCGCCGAGCCCGGTCAGGTGGCCTGCCAGCGCATCGGAGATCGCCTGCGATCCGCCGGCCGGCACCGGCCAGCCAACCTCGTGCGCGGCGATCGCCAGCAGCAGCGCGACCCCGGAGGTGGCTGGCGAGGTCAGCGGAACCATGGCGTGCGCGGCCAGGCCGGCCAGCAGCGCCCGGGCCTGGAAGCCGCGGGCGAGCACATCGGCCAGCGCCGCGGCGGGCAGCGCCGACCGCAGGCCGAACCGGGCGAGCCGCAGCGGGTGCGCGGGCAGGCCGGCCAGCTGCGGTCGCAGCACGTCGGCGGCCAGCTCATCCCAGCGACCGCGGAACGGCTGGACCATCAGCTGGTAGCCCCGCGCGTCATCGCCCAGGCTGGCCGCGGTCAGCCGGACCGAGCGGTCCAGCACGGCGGCCGACCCGTCCGGGAAGGGGTGGGCCAGCGGCAGCGGCGGGTGCAGCCAGCGCAGGCCGTACTGGGCCAGCGGCATCCGGCTGAACACCGGCGAGCCGATCCCGAACGGGTGCACCGCGGAGCACGGGTCATGCCGGAAACCCGGCAGGGTCAGCTCCTCGGTCCGCGCGCCGCCGCCGACCGTCTCGGCCGCCTCGTAGACGCGCACGGAGAGTCCCTGGCTGGCCAGGGTGATGGCCGCGGTCAGCCCGTTCGGTCCCGCGCCGATGATGACCGCATCCAGGCTCTCCATGACCAGTCAGGGTAGGGCCACCTACCAGATGCCGCCTACCAGGTGTCCGCGGTGGCCGCCGCGGGCCAGGGCAGCCCGTCGGGTGCGGCCTCGCCGACCCCCCGCAGCGGGGTCACGCTGGCGTAGCCGGCGGCCAGCACCGCGGAGTCCGACCCGGGTTCAGGCTCGCCGGGCGAGCCGGGCACGCTGATCTGCAGGTAGTCTCCGGCGGATCCGGCCATGGCTACCTGGACGACACCGGGCGCCGCCAGGCTGGCACGGAGGATGCCGCGGAGCCGTTCGGGCGCGATGTTGGGGACGTTGACGCTGAGCACGGCTGCGTCCGGGTCGTCCAGCAGGACGCGAATCACCTGCCGGGCGACCATGGCTGCGGTGGGCCATTCGAGCCGGCCGGCATATTCCCGGGTGTCGAGCGAGAACGCGGCCGCAGGGACGCCGTGCGCCGCGGCGGTCAGGGCGGCGCTGACCGTGCCCGAGTGCATGACGCCCAGGCCGAGATTCGGCCCGTTGTTGATACCGGACAGCACGAACCGCGGCCGGAAGCCGAACGCGCCGGCGGTCGCCGCCACGGCGATGAACGCGGGCGTGGCCCTGACCGCGTAGGCCGGAATCGCCGCGGCCATGCCGGGCAGCTCGCGGCGCTCGATCTCCACCCGGCTGCCGTCCCAGACGCCGGACAGCGCCGATCCGCTGCCGGACGCCTCGCCTGCAGGCGCCGCGATCAGCGGATCCAGGCCGGCCTCGGCCGCGGCCGCCGCCAGGTACCAGAGCCCTTCGCTGCCCACGCCGTCGTCATTGGTCACGACGACGCGCGGCCGCCCGGATTCGTTCACCGGCGGGGCCGGCCCTCTTCGCCGGCGTGATCCGGCAGCTCGCCGAGGCGACGGGCCAGCCCCGCCACGCCGTAGCGCCGCCGGGACATGCCCGCCCACGGGTCGTCGATGTGGTCCAGCCGGCCGGCGATGGTGCGCATCGTGAACGAGCTTGGTGAGAGCCTGCTGTCCGCTACCTCGTCCCAGTGCAGCGGCGTGGCCACCAGCGCGCCCGGACGGGCGCGCACCGCGTACGGCGCGACTACGGTCTGCGCGTAGGCGTTGCGCATGATGTCGAGGTACATCCGGCCGCCGCGGTTGTCCTTGCGCTGCTCGGCGGTGACGACATCCGGATGCCGGCTGGCGACCAGGGCAGCGGCGTCGCGGACGAACGCGCGGACGTCGTCGAAATCAGCCCGCCGGTCCAGCGGGACGTGCACGTGCAGCCCGTGACCGCCGGTGGTCTTGACGTAGCAGGTGGCGCCCAGCTCGTCCTCGAACAGGGTCCGCACCCACAGCGCGCAGCGCCTGGCCGCGTCGAAGCGGCCGGAGTCCGGCGGGTCCAGGTCGACGACGAGCTGATCAGGATGATCAAGCCGGTCGATCCGGCTGAGGAAGATGTGCGGCTCGATGCAGGCTTGGTTGGCCAGGTAGACGAGCGTGGCGGGCTTGTCGCAGATCACCTGCCGGACCGTGCCGCCCTCCTTCTTCACCTCGGCGCGGCTCACCCAGCCGGGGAAGTAGTCGGGGACGTTCTTCTGCACGATGCGGTGGCCGGTGATCCCGTCGGGATAACGCATCATCGTGAGCGGCCGGTCCCGCAGATAGGGCAGCATGCGGTCGGCCATGCCGTGGTAGTACTCGACGACGTCACCCTTGGTGATCTTTTCGTCGGGGAAAAACACCTTGCCGGTATTGGACAGCTCGATGCTGATTCCGCCGACGGTTACGGCCTGCGCCGTCATCTGTGCGTCCGCCGTCTCACGCGGGGATTTCCCGCACGACCTCGGCCGGCGACTTGTCCCGCCGCAGGCCCTGGAATCTCGGATGCCGGAGCATGCCGTCGGGGGTCCACTCGGAGAACCCGATCTCCGCAACCAGGCGCGGCTCGACCCAGTGCACCCCGGACCGGGGCAGCTTGCCGCGGTCGAAGGGCGGCCGGTCGCGCCGCAGGCGGACCATCTGGTCGTGCAGGTCGTGCAGCAGCGTATCGGTGAAACCGGTGCCCACCTTGCCCGCGTAGGTCAGCCGGCCCTCGGGGTCGTAATAACCGAGCAGCAGCGCCCCGAATCCGGTGCGCGAGCCCCGCGGATCGGTGTAGCCGCCGATGACCAGCTCCTGGCCGGCCTGGCACTTGAACTTCAGCCAGTCCCGGGAACGCCCGGCCTGGTAGGGCGCGGCCAGCCGCTTGGCGATGAGGCCCTCCCAGCCGTCCCGGCAGGCCTGCTCGAAGTACCGTTCCCCGTCGGTGTCGCGATGCTCGGTGAACCGCAGCGGGCCGCCGAACGACAACTGGCGGCGCAGCACCTCCTTCCGCTCGCTCAGCGGGCGCGCGCGCAGGTCCGTGCCGTCGGAGTACATGATGTCGAACAGGTAGTAGTAGACGGGGATGCGGGCGCGCAGCTCCGGTGACGGGTGGCCGACGTGGATGCGCTGCTGCAGCCGGGAGAAGCTGGTCTCGGTGCCCTCGAAGCTCACCACCTCGCCGTCCACCACGAAGCCGTCGGCCGACTGGGCCGCCAGCGCCTCGACCAGCTCGGGGTAGGCCGCGTTCGCCGACTTCCTGTTGCGGGTCAGCAGTCGTATCTGTCCGCCGTCGCCGAACGCGAGACAGCGCTCGCCGTCGAGCTTGCGCTCGAATATCCACTCCGGCCTGGAGAATCTCTCCCTGGTCAGGGTAGCCAGCTCCGGGTCGACCCAGTCGGGAATCGGCATGCGTGGTCAGCCTCCCCCCTCGGGCGGGTCGTCACCGATGATGAGCCCGCCACCATGGGCCCAGGTGAGGTAGCGCCAAGAGAGATTGAGCAGTGTCGAGATGCGGTTCCGGTTGCCCAGCAGCGTGACTATGTGCAGCGCCAGCCAGGCCAGCCAGGCCAGCGTGCCGCGCATCCGGATCCCGCGGGGCAGCTGTACCACCGCGCTGCGGCGCCCGATGGTGGCCATGATCCCCTTGTCGTGATAGCTGAACGCCGTCGTGGGCTGTCCGGCGACGAGCCGCCTGACCTGCTCGGCGGCGAACCGCCCAGCCTGCAGGGCGGGCTGGGCGAGCTGCGGGACCGCGCCGTCTTCGATGATAGCGATGTCGCCGATCGCGAAGATGGCTTCCTGGCCCTGTACCCGCAGATCCGGGCCGACGACGATGCGCCCGTTCCTGCCCTGCGGCAGCCCCCAGTCGGCGACGGCCGCCGGGGCCGCCACGCCAGCCGCCCACACCGTGATATCGCTGCGCAGCGGCGTGCCGTCGGCGACGATCACGGAATCGGGGGTGACCTCGCGGATGGCGGTGCGAAGCCGGACGTCGACGCCGCGGCCCTCCAGCTGCCGGCCGGCATACTCACGCAGCGATTCGCGGAACGGGGAAATCAGGGACGGGCCTAGCTCGACCAGCCTGATCTGCACCCGGGCGGGATCTATCTCGGGGAAGGCGGCAGCGAGGACGATATTGCGCACCTCGGCCAGGGTGCCCGCCACCTCGACGCCGGTCGCACCGCCGCCCACGACGGTGATCACGAAATCGTCCTGCGGGCTGGAGATGCTCATCCGCTCCAGGCTCGCCATCAGGTGATCGCGCAGCCTGATGGCATCGCGACGGGTATAGAGCTCGAGGCTGTACTTGGCGGCTCCCTCGATACCGAAAAAGGCCGCGGACACCCCGGTGGCCAGGATCAGGTAGTCATAGTCGAGCCGGCCGCCGTCGGCCAGGGTCACCGTCCGGGCCGCGGAGTCGATGCCGACGAGCTCCCCGCGGCGGAACCTGACACCGTACTTGCGGGTGAAGCTGCGAACCGGGTAGGAGATGTCGCCGGGATTCAGGCCGCTGGTCGCCACCTGGTAGAGCAGCGGCTGGAACGTGCTGTAGGAGTTCTGGTCCACCAAAGTGACGCGCAGCCCGCCGCGCGCCAGGGTGCGCAGGGTCGACAGGCCCGCGAAACCCGCGCCGACGACCACCACCCTCGGCGCGTCAGGTTCCGGACTCCTCCTGCGCCTTCCCAGCCTGACCACGACAGCTCCTCACCGGGATCACCCGCCGCGAGGCAGCAGCGCGCGCCTACCTCGCCGTCCGGCTTATCCGGTACGGCATTGGCCTCGTGCCTGACGCGGGGCCCTGACCCTCATCATTGTCCGCGACGGGAACCTGGGTCGCGGGCGCGCCCGGCACATCCCTGCTGGGGCCCGGCAGATGGCCCTGCTGCGCGCCGGCACATGCACCCTGCTGCAGGCGCGCACGGCTAGCGGTTCGCCTGGATCCGCCAGCCCTAGGGTCCCACCGCGGCAGCGGCCCGGCGCTGGCGGACCCGCCTGCGGTGCATCAGCCGCCGCTCCTCTTCACTCGCTCCTCCCCATACGCCGAAGTCCTGGCCGGTCTCCAGGGCGTACTCCAGGCACTGAGGCTGGACCGGACAGCGCGCGCACACCCGCATGGCCCTGGCCAGCTGTCTGGCCGCGGGTCCGCGCGGGGAGATGGGGAAGAACAACTCGGGGTCGCTGTGCCTGCATGCCCCCCGCGCGGCCCAGCCGTCCTCCCCCGGGTAACTCGCCATCGATGTCTGCACCTCCATCTCGGGCCCTCCCGGACTCGAAGTCCAGCGGGATGGCAGACCTTCGCCTGCCCGCGGCCCCGGGAATTACTCGTCCACCCTGGACAAATCTCGGGCCGGCCGGATGAAAACGGCGCGCCCGGGTAGCGGCGCGGGGTGATCCTCACCGGCCGGCGCCAGCGGCGCGTCCTCGCCGAGATAAGCCACGCCCTGCGTCAGTCGGATCCCCGCCTGGTGTCCAGGTTCGCCATGTTCACCCGGCTCAGCAAGGACGAACAGGTATCGCAGGTAGAGCGGGTAAGGGCCGCTCCGCTGCGGTGGGCCGCGTCCGTCGTGCGCCGCGCCCGGGGCGGCCGCTGGCGCTCGCGCCCCGAGCAGGTCAGGAGCGGCCGCTGGCGCGCGCCCCGAGGGGTCAGGAGCGGCCGTGGCCGGCGCGGGCTCGCGCGCCGCTGCCTGGGCGCCGTCGTGTTCGTCCCGGCTACCGCCGCCGCGCTGGTCAGCGCGACGCTCGTCCTTGGCCGCGGGCAACCCGTGCCGATCTGCCCGCCGGCTCACCCCCGGGCCGGCCAGCAGGCTTACTCATCGCGATCGCGGGACATTCCTCCCTGCCGCCCGCCCGGCGTCGGCACACCGTCCGCCGGGAGACGCTGACCGGCAGTCCGGTGACCGGAAGGCGCAGACCAGCGCCGGGAAAGCTCGCATGTTTAATTCCGTACCGGCGGGCACGACTCCCCCGGTCAGTAAGCACGGCCGACCGATCCGGGAGATGACCAGGATGGCGACAACGGCAGCGCAGCTGAGTCCGCTGCATGCGACGGACCAGATCGACCGCCTCGACGATCTCGAGCTGCTCAGGGTCATGCGGTCGCTGCCCCAGCACAGCGCGCGGCGCGCGGCGGCATGCGACGTCCTGGTGGGCCGGCACAAGAAGCTGGTCCGGTCGTGCGTTCGCCGCTACCTGGACAGCCCCGAGCCGACCGAGGACCTGATGCAGGTCGGATACGTCGGCCTGCTCAAGGCGATCAACAACTTCGACCCGGCGGTGGGCACCAACCTGTCGGCCTACGCGCAGCCGTGCATCACGGGCGAGATCAAGCGGCACTTCCGCGATAAGCGCTGGCAGGTGCATGTCCGGCGGGCCGCCCAGGAGCTGCTGCTGGAGACCAGGGCGGCGTCGGAGGTTCTCACCCAGCGGCTGGGCCGGGACCCCTCGGAGGCCGAGATCGCGCACTACCTCGGGGTCACCGAGAGGGAACTGCTCGAAGCCCGGCGCGCAGACATGGTGTTCCACGTCTACTCGCTCGACGCTCCGCTGACAGACCGGGACGACAGCAGCGAGCTCGCCGACGTGCTCGGTGCCGAGGACCCTGAGGTCCAGCACACCGTCGACATGGAGGCGGTCACCGCGCACTGGAAGGAGCTGCCGGCCCGCGAACAGCGCATCTTGCTGCTCCGTTTCTACGGGAACCTGACCCAGGCCGAGATCGGCGAGAAGCTCGGCATCTCGCAAATGCACGTGTCCCGGCTGCTGGCCCGCGCGCTCGGATATCTCCGGGACCGCCTCGGCGGACAGGACGAAGACCAGGGCGCGCCTGGCGACATTCTCGATCTGCCCGGCACACGAAGGGCGGAATTACCGGCCGCCGGGCGGAGTCCTCATGACATAACGGCAAAGGGGCGATCATGAAAACCGCCACCGGACTCACTCTGCTGGCCATCGGCGCGATTCTCGCGTTCGCTGTGACGACGAACACCTCGGTCTTCAACCTGCACGTCGCCGGCTTCGTGATCATGCTGACCGGCCTGGCCGGGCTGCTCATCCCGCGCCGGAGCTACAGCTGGCTCAACCGCCGGCTGGTGCAGCGTCGCACCCGGACCTGGCCGAGCGGAACCGTGGTGGAAACCCGGGAGACCAACTATCCGCCTTATGTCATGACCAACCCAGGCGCCGAGGTGCGGGAGGCGGCGGGCCTGCCGAGCGCGCCGAGCATCGAGCCCGACCCGACCGTGCAGGCCGTGATGACACCAGGCATCGCGGACAACGGCGAGGAGGATTCCGAGGTCATCGACCAGCTCCGCGACGACTAGCACGGCCACGGCAGCTCTGGGTTGATAGCCCGCTGCTCATTCATCCCCCGCCGCGGTACTGCAGGTCGGCCGCCCGGACTAGTCCGGGCGGCCGACCGCTGCCAGGGCGCTGCCCGGCCGGGTCGGTCAGCGACTGTGGAGCCCGGGCACTCACGCTAGTCCGCCGCTGCCCGGCCGCCGCCGGGACGCCGCCGCTCAGCCAGGTCGGTCAGCGACTGTGGGGTCCAGGCATTCACCCGATAGAGGTCGGTCCCCGGGGGGACGATCTGGTCAATCCGGTCGAGGGCGGCGTCGTCGAGGGTGAGTGATGCGCCGCCCAAGGCCTGGTCGAGTTGCTGCATGGTGCGCGGTCCGATGATCACGGAGGTGACGGCCGGGTGCGTCACCGGGAAGGCGATCGCTAGCTCGGGCAGAGAACAGCCGAGGCCGGCCGCGAGGCTGGTGAGCTGTTCCACGGCGTCATACTTGGCGGCGTTGGCAGGATCTGACGGGTCGAACCGCCCCCGGTTGAGCAGCGGGCGGCCGCTGGACAGGTCGACGGGGCTGTCCTTGCGGAACTTACCGCTCAGGAAGCCGAACGCGAGCGGGCTCCACGTGAGCACGCCCATCTGGTAGCTCTGGCACACCGGGAGCACCGACTCCTCGATCCCGCGCGCGAGCAGCGAGTAAGGCGGCTGCTCCGTCCGAAACCGCAGCAGCCCGCGGCGCTCCGCGACCGCGTACGCTGCCACGATGTGATGTGCGGGAAAGCCGGAGCAGCCGAATGCGCGGATCTTCCCCTGACGGACCAGGTCGCTGAGCACGGCCAGGGTTTCCTCGATGTCGGTCGACTCGTCGGGCCGGTGAACCTGGTAAAGGTCGATCCAGTCAGTCTGCAACCGCCGCAGGCTGTCCTCGACGGCCCGCACGATCCACCGGCGGGAGTTGCCGCCGCGGCCCCTTCCATCCTCCAGCGGGAAGTGGACCTTGGTGGCGAGGACCACGTCGTCGCGGCGGCCGCGCAGCGCCTTGCCCACGATCTGCTCGCACTCTCCCGCGGAGTACATGTCCGCGGTGTCCACGAAGTTGATGCCGCGGTCCAGGGCCGCATGGATGATCCGGACGCAGTCCTCGTGGTCCGGATTCCCGGCTGCCGTCCCGCCGAGCGCACCGAACATCATGGTGCCCAGGCAGTAGGCGCTCACCTCAATGCCGGTTCCGCCCAGGATCCTGTAGTGCATCGTCATGGCCACGAACCATACGATCTAGAGTCGGCTCTCGGTCAAGCGATTTAGAAGTGGATAATGGCCGAGGATGCGGGCCATGACGTCCCGCACCCGCTGCCGCATCGTTCAGCTGCCCGGCCGGGCGTCCCCGGATACTGACGTTTCCTGCGGCAGGCCGACCGGCGGCGCGGCGGCATCGACCGCCCGATGGCGCCGGGCCGTCCGGCGCAGCTGCATGATCCGCGCCGTGCCGGGGATGATCACCAGCAGCGCGCCGGCCACCGCGGCCAGCAACAGGGCGATGCCGAGCGGAAGGTGCCCGTGCGCACCGAAGTAGCCGATGTCCGCGCGCTGCCCGTTCTCCAGGATGAAGACCAGCAGGAGGAGCAGGACGACGGCGGCCAGGGCCAAGCCGACCCACACGCCGCCCGTTCGGGTGCGATGCAGCGCATGATGCCGTACCCGTGCCACCGGCTGCTGGGCTGGCGACGGGGCCGGCTCCTGGGCCGGCGCCGCGGCCGGGGATGGGCGGGCCGGCGCTGCGGGCGCCGTGCCCGGATCAGACCCCGGCTGGGCCGGCCGTTCGGCATCGCCTGGTGAAGTCATCGATCCGCTCCCTCCGTTTGCCGGCGATCCGCACTGAACATCCACTCGCCGGTCCCGCTCGGCCGGTTCCGGCCGCCGGTCGGGTCGCCGGTCCCGCTCCTCTACCCGCCCAGGCAGGTCCGGAACGCGTGAAGTCACTGCATTTCAGCCTGAAGATCCACGCGCGCGTTTGGCCTGGCATGATCCGGGCAGTCGAAGCCTGCCCGGCGTCCGGCGGCCAGGCGGCGGGCAACGGTACGACCCATACCCGGCCAAGTCCCGCGCCGAGAGGAGAGCAGTCATGTCGTCGCAGCCAGCTGGGCCCGGCACCGCCGCGCGCCAGCAGGACAGCAGCGGACCGACAGCGAGCCGAAACAGGTGCGGGGTCGAGGCCGTTCTGGTAGGCGTGGATAGCTCCGATGCCTCCCGGGCGGCAATCGCGCTGGCCGCCCGCGAGGCCCGCTACCGCGGCGCCCCGCTCATCGCCGTGCAGGCCTACAGCGGCGAGCGACCGCTCGGGGCGCCCGCGGCCCGGCCGCTGTCGATCATGCGCACGCCCGAGGACGAGCGCGTCGATGCCGAGTCGAACCTGCGCGAGGCGGTTCGCGCGGTGCTCGGCGATCAGGCCGACGGCGTGGAGGTGCGTGCGGTCCTCGGCCTGGCCGGCCGCAAGATCGTGGAGACGGCGCAGAAGGTCAACGCCCAGCTCATCGTGCTCGCCACCCGCGGAAGCACGTCCATGCTCCTGGGCACGGTGAGCCAGTACGTACTGCGCAAGGCACCATGCCCGGTTCTCGTGGTCCCGGCCGGACCGGCGGCGGCACGGCCGATGACGGCCTGACCGGCTCGCCGCGGTGATCCCGGGGATCAGGTACCGGGCGGCCCGGCCTGCAGGGCCAGCATGGTCAGGTCGTCACGGAAGACATTCGCACAGAACTCCGTGACCACCTCGCGCACCCGAGACACCACCACCGCGGGGTGCTCGCCCGCCAGCGTGGCCAGCTCGTCGGTGAGCCGGTCCTCGAAATACACCCGGTCCGGGCGGCACGCACTGGTCAGCCCGTCGGTGTACAGGAACAGCACGTCACCGGGTTCCAGGGTGAGCTGCTGGATCGCGGGCTCGGCCTCGGGGAAGATCCCGAGCGGGAACCCGCCGCCCTGCAGCGCCCGGACCCGCCCGTCGGGGCTGACCACCATGGCAGACGGGTGCCCGGCGCTGCCCAGCGTGACGTGCAGCAGATCGTCCCGCCACTCCAGATAGCCGACGGCCGCGGTGACGAACCGGCCGCCGAACTCCTCGGCGAGCATGATCTCGTTCGTACCCTGGAGCACGGCGGCCGGGGCCGCGTCCAGGTGCGCGAACACCCGGATCGAGTGGCGCGCCGCCGCGGTCACGGCCGCGGCGTCCTGGCCTTTCCCGCAGACATCCCCGACCGCGATCCCCCAGCCGTGGCGGGCCGGATAGACGTCGTAGAAGTCCCCGCCGACCTCTGCATCGGATGTGGCGGCCAGGTGAGCGGCAGCTACCCGGGTACCGGGGATCTGCCTGACCTGCCGTGGCAGCAGGCTCGCCTGCAGCGCGTCCGCGACCTCGGTGCGGCTCCGGAACAGCCGGTCGATCCTGATCGCCAGGGCGAGCTGCTCGCCCAGTTCCTCCACCAGGCCGACGTCGGCCATGGCGAAGTGCCCGTGACCCGCCTGCCGGGCCAGGGTCAGCACCCCGTAACTGCGCTCTCCGTCGGAAAGCGGGACGCACAACAGCGAGGTGGCGTCGAGCAGCATGAGCAGCGGGACGCCATCGGGTCCCTTTCCGAGCGCGTCGGCATCCTCGGCGTGGGCGACCAGCAGCCCGCTGCCCGACTCGTGCACCTGGAACGGCACCGAGCCCGGCTGCGGATCCACCGCGGCCGCGGTCCTGGCCCGCTCTTCGGCCCGCTGGGTATCCGGCCCGGTGACCATCTGCCGCCGCAGTCCCCGGCCCCGGTCCACGTCGATGATGACCCAGGCGGCCAGTTCCCTGGACAGCAGCCGGGCGTACTGCTGCACGGCCACCTGCTCGCTGTAGGTGACGTTCTCCAGCAAGATCCTCGTCGCGCCGATCACCAGGTCCAGCCGCCGCGTCACCGCCCGGACGGCCGCTGTGTCCTGATCGCCTGTGTCCTGATCGCCGTCCCGCCCGTCCTTCTCGCGCGTCCGGGCCACCTCAGCCCGGGCCGCCTCAGCCCGGGGCGGCCGCCGCAGCCCCGCCGCCACGATCAGCAGGTCGGCGTCCCCCCGGGTGCTCACCGGGCGCACCGTGAGCGCGCAGTCGGACTCCCCCTTCGCCGCCAGCAGGCGGCAGCGCACCTGCTGGGTCTCGCGCGTGCGGGCCACGGCGGCCAGCTGCGTCTGCACGGCCGCTCTGGACGGCAAGTCAACGAAGGCCGTGAACAGCTTTCCGGTGGCATAGCCCGGACCCGAGCCGAGAAGGGCGCTGGCCGCAGCGTTGACCCGCCGGACGGTACCGTCCAGGCCGAGCAGGAACAACGGCACGGGGGCCTGCTGGAAGACCGCGTGCAGGAGCCGCCGCTCGGCGTGCAGGGCGCCGGATGGATCGCCCTTCTCTTCTCCCGCGGCCGGACCGCGCACCGCGGCCAGCGCGTCCAGCGCCGCGTCAAGCTCGGTGAGCGCAGCCTGCAGCAGCGGCCGCAGCTGCGCTCCCTGGAGCGTCGCAGCCTGGCGTAGCGCGTCGCCGCGCTCTTTCAGCGCGGCGATCTCGCTCTCGGGAACCTCAGTTTTCGGGGACCGCTCCATCGCAACCTTGTCATTACGCCCTCGGGGACCGGCCCGGATCACCGAGCCGAAGCCGGCTTCAAGCTATCAATACCACCGGATTCGACGACCCTCCTGGCGAGGTCGGCCACCCGTACGTTGCGTTCCTGGGAGGCCCGCCGCAGCCATCTCAGCGCCTCGTCGGCCGTGCAGCCGGCGGCCTGCATCAGCATCCCCTTCGCCTGGTCCACGATCGACCGCGAGTCGGCTGCGGCCTGCAGTTGCAGCGCGGTCCGCTGCGCGTCGCCGTAGTTGGCAGCGTTGCCCACCACCGTGTCGCCGAAGGCGAGCAGAAGCTCGGCCAGCTCCAGCTGGCTGGATTCCAGCAGCCGCGGGCGCGCACCGTACAGCGACAGCGTGACGGCCTCAGGACCCGGCCGGGAGGCCATGGTGAACGAGCAGCGGACGCCGCGGCGCAGCGCCGCGGCCGCGTACTGCGGCCAGCGAGCCTCGTCCAGCGTGTCGGCGCAGCTCACCGGTCCGCCACCGGCCAGGACATCCAGTACCGGCCCGCGGCCCGAGCTCACCTGCGTTTCGATCAGCTCCGGCAGATCCGGGTGGCTGGCCACGGCTACTACCAGCTCTCCGGCCCGCCAAATGCCGGCCGTGGCCCCCGAACAGGCCCTTACCTGCCGGGTGGCGAGTACCACCAGTTGGTTCAGCGACCGCGGCTCCGAGGCGTCCGCGACGCGCAGCAGGTCAGCGGTTTCACGTGCCAGATCCGAAGCGGGCATCGTCGCCTCCTCAGGCTGAGGATTGCTTCGGCCGCGGACGGGACTGGCCGGTATCGGCGGCGTCACGCTCCACGCTGGCATCCTGCCCGGGGCTCGCGGCCGCCTGACCGGCGGCGACCGCCTCGTCCACGGTGTCATAGAGCGGCAGCCGGTCAGCCAGCCCGGTGATCCAGAGCGACTTCGTGTAACGGTACCGCGCGCCCGCCAGGGACAGCGTTCCGCCTGACGCCAGCAGCCCTTTCCAGTGACCGACGATCGCGGCCAGGGCGCTCGTGTCCATGAAGTCCACGCCGGCCAGGTCGAGCACGATGTGGTTGTGCTCCCGGCGGGCCACCGTCAGGTACTCGTCAAACTGCGGGCCTGTTACGACATCAAGGTCTCCGCGGACGACGACGACCACGCTGTCGCCTCGACGCTCAGACGAGAGCTGAAGTCCGTCCACGCACGCTCCCAGGTGCCGGTCCAGCAAGAAGATAATGTGGCCCAATCGTATGACTACCCATTGTTCACGGGTGACGGACGCATGACCCGGCATTCGGGGGGAACTTAGCGTCGGATGAGTTGTTTCCCGGCGGGCCGTCAGCCTGAAGGGCCTGCCGCCGGGCTGACCAGCAAGCCCGGTCGAGGGGGCGGACGATGCACGATGGTGGTGGTGGCCGCGGCTAGCGACGGCCTGAGCCATCACGCGCTGTTTTATCGCGGTCAGCGTGAATACCTGGCGTGCATCGCCGACTTCGCGTACACCGGTCTGGCCAGCGACGAGCCGGTATTGATCGCCGTCCCGGGGGACAAGAGCCGCCTGGTGAGCGAGCAACTGGGCGAGGACTCCCGGCACATGTCCTATGCCGACATGGCCGAGACGGGCCTCAACCCGGCGCGGATAATCCCGGCCGTCAGGTCATTCATGGACCACCATCCCCGGCAGCGGATCCGGTTCGTCCAGGAGGCGGCCTGGCCGGGCCGGTCGGCCGCGGAACGATGCGAGGTGGCCAGGCACGAGGCACTGATCAACCTCGCGTTCGCCGGAACGGCGGCCAGCATCCTGTGCCTGTACGCCGCCGACGGGCTGGGCGACTCGGTGACCGGGACGGCCCGGCGCACGCACCCGGAGATTTTCTCCGGCGGACGGCTGCAGGCCAGCGACAGCTACGCCGGGGCAGACGGCATGACGGCGGGATTCGAGCGCCTGCTGCCGGCTCCGCCTGCCCACGCCCAGGTCGTCAGCTACCGCACCGACCTTCGGCCGCTGCGGCGGCTGGTGGCGGCCCAGGCGCGCAGCAGCGGGCTATCGGATGACCGCGCCGCCAGCCTGGTGCTGGCGACCAGCGAGCTGGCCGCCAACACGCTGCGTCATACGCAGGCCGGCGGAACGCTGCACATCTGGCAGACCCGGCGCGAGATCCTCTGCCAGGTAGCCGACCAGGGCCGGATCACCGATCCGCTGGCCGGGCGCACGCGCCAGCCCGCAGCCGAGCCAGGACACGGCCTCTGGCTGGTCAACCAGGTGTGCGACCTGGTGGAACTGAGGTCCGGACAGGCTGGCACCACCGTCCGGCTGCACATGCACCTCCCATAGCGCCGAACGGCCGCTTGTTTAACTCCCGCCCCGGGGGTAGTACAGGCAGCGCACAAGCGAAAGGAGCTTGCGATGTTCATCATCCTGGCGGTCCTGCTGATCGCGCTCATCCTCGGTGGCCTGGGCTTCGCCATTCACATCCTGTGGTGGGTGGCCCTGGTGGTGCTGGCGATCTGGCTGATCGGATTCCTGTTCCGAGCCGCCGAAGGCAGCGGCAGCAGGCGCCGCCGCTGGTACAGGTGGTAGCACGGCGAACGTGAGGACAGGCCAGACGGCGCACGGCGGGTCGGGTGCGGCCGGTCTGGACAGAGGTAGCGGCGTGGCGGCAGGGACCTGCCGCCACGCCGCGCTTTACAGGCCCGAATACCACCTCCTGACCAGCAGTAACGTCGCGTCCAGGGCGTTGAATCGCGGCACCCGGCTTGAGTAGCCGGGGCGGACGCGCTATGGTGGTCCGCGACGGGTGCTTATGACGCAGGCACACCCCATACGCCGCTATGGCGTAACGGCGGGTGTGCCTTTTTTCATGGCCGACCTACACCTCCCAGTTACGCCGAGCTGCGGCTATCACTGAGGAGGCAGCGTGATGAGGATCGCCCTCGTCGCTCAGCACGGCAGCCCGCTTACCCCCGCCCGGGACGCGCACGCGGACGCCCAGGCTGCGGCGATGACGTCGCTCGCCCAGGCCTTGGCCGGGCTGGGTCACCGCACGACGATCTACGCTCGCAGGGACGCACAGGATCTTCCTGGCAGCGCCATCCTGGCCCGGGGCGTGGCGGTCGAGCACCTGACCGCTGGCCCGCCGGCGCCGCTGAGCGCGGATCAGCTCACGGCTCACGTCAGGGAGTTCGGCGGGCAGCTGGCCAGGCGGTGGAGCCGGACCCGCCCCGAGATCGCGCACGCCCACTCCTGGACGAGTGGGCTGGCCGCTCTCGCGGCCGCGCGGGACCGGGATGTCCGCGTCGTGCAGTCCTTCGGCTCGCTCGCCGCCGCCGAGCGGCGGCACCGCCTGCCGTCCTGCGGGCCTGCTGCGCGGATCCGGCTGGAGACCGGTATTGCCCGGACCGCCGACCGCGTCCTGGCCGGCACGTCAGCCGAGGCGTCCGAGCTGATCAGGATGGGCGTCCCCCGGGCATCGGTCACCGTGGTGCCGACCGGGGTGGACACCGGGCGGTTCTCGCCCGACGGGCCGGTAGCCGACCGGGGAGAGCGGCCTCGGTTGCTGGCGGTGGCGCCCCTGGCCGAGGACCAGGGCCTGGACCTCCTGGTACGCATGCTGGCCGGCGTGCCCGAGGCCGAGCTCGTGATCGCCGGCGGCCCGCCCACCGCCGAGCTGCGCAAGGACAAGGTCTATCGGAAGCTCATGCAGCTGGCCCGGAGCCTGCACGTGCAGGACCGGCTCACCTTCACCGGCGAGATCAGCCCGGCCGGCCTGCCCGCCCTGCTCCGTTCCGCAGACCTGCTGGTGAGCGCCGCGCCCTATGAGCCGCACGGCGCGATCACGATAGCGGCGATGGCCTGCGGCACCCCCGCGGCGGTCGCGGCCGTGGGCGCCAACCGGGACGCCGTGCTGGACGAGACGACGGGCCTGCTCGTGGCGCCCGGCCGGCTCGGCCTGTTCGCCCAGCGGGTGCGCCGCCTGCTGGCCGCGCCGATGCGGCTCGAGGGGTTCGGGATCGCGGCCGCGGACCGGGCGAGCTCCAGGTACTCCTGGGACCGCATCGGCCGCGAGACGGCGGCCGCCTACGACCGTTGCCTGCCATCCGCTATCCCAGACATCGCGGCTCCCGAAACAGAGGATCGCGAGGAGGAGCTGGCCCTGGAGCGAGCCGGGCAGCTGGCAGTGGCGCTGGCCTGACCATCACCAGTCCGCAAGCCCGCCCCCGGCTGCCCTACCGGGGGCGGGCTTCATCGTCGGCGGAGGAGGTCTTCACCGGCAAGCGCGGGTGAGAAGGGTGCCGGCACTGCCGAGCCGGCGAGCGTCCAGGACTAGAGCGCCCGGCAATAAGGCGTTGGATCAGGGAGCCGCGAGCCCGACAGGCCTATTGCCGGGCGCTCTTACTCGTAGCCGGTCACTATCGCGGCAGCCGCACGACGGTGAGGAAGAACTCGTCGATCTGGCGGACCGCGGCGATGAACTGGTTGACGTCGACGGGCTTGGTTACGAAGGCGTTGGCGTGCAGCTTGTAGCTGCGCAGGATGTCCTCCTCGGAGGAGGACGTGGTGAGGATCACCACCGGCGTGTGCGTGAGTCCGGGATCGGACCGGATCTGCTCCAGGACCTGGCGCCCGTCGTACTTCGGCAGGTTGAGGTCGAGCAGGATCAGGTCGACCCGGGGCGCCCGCGCGTGCTCGCCCCGCTGGTAGAGGAAATCCAGCGCCTCCTGGCCGTCGTGCGCCACATGCAGCCGGTTGCCGATCCTGTTCTCCTCGAAGGCCTCGCGGGTCATCAGCTCATCGCCTGGGTCGTCTTCGACGAGCAGGACCTCGATGGGCTGCAGGGGGGTGGTCATGCGGGGATCCCTTCGGTGCTTGCGGCGCTGGTGCTGGACGTGCCTGAGTTCTCGGTCGCCTCGCCTGCCTTGCTGGCCTCGGGCTCGGTCGTATCGATCCGGGGCAGGGTGAAGCAGATCCGGGTTCCCCCGGCATACGCGGAGTCGAGGCTGATCTCGCCGCCGTGGTGCTCGACGATCCGCTTGCAGATCGCGAGCCCGATCCCGGTGCCCGGGTACGCATCGCGGCCGTGCAGCCGCTGGAAGATGACGAATACCTTCTCGGCGAACTCGGGGGGATCCCGATGCCGTTGTCCTCGACGCAGAAGTGCCACATGCCGCCGGGCGGCCCGGCGACGGTGACCCGCACGACCGGACTGCGGCCGGGCGCCCGGAATTTGATCGCGTTGCCGACGAGGTTCTGCCAGAGCATGGCCAGCAGCACGGGGTCGCCCATCACCTCGGGCAGCGGCCGGGGACGCTCGATGGCCGCGCCGGACTCCTCGATGGCCATCCCGAGCGCGGCGAGCGCGGCGTCCAGCGTATCGCCGAGCGGCAGCCGGACCCGGACCTCGTTCGCCCGGCCGACGCGGGAGAAGGTCAGCAGGTCGTTGATCAGTCCCTGCATGCGCTTGGCCCCGTCGACCGCGAAGTCGATGTACTGCCGGCCGCGCTCGTCGAGCTGGTCGGCGTAGCGCTTCTCCAGGAGCTGGCAGAACGAGGCGACCTTCCGCAGCGGCTCCTGCAGGTCGTGCGAGGCGACATAGGCGAACTGCTCGAGCTCGGCATTGGAGCGCAGCAGCTCGGCCGCCTGGGCGTCCAGGTCGGCGGCCTGGCGGGCGGAGATCTCCTGGGCTGAGCGCGCCTCGTCCAGGGCGGTGACCAGCTCGCTGCGCATCGCCTCGACGTCGCCGGCCACCGCCTGCACGTCCGCCGGGCCGGTCACCTCGATGCGGTGCTCGAAGTCGCCGTCCACCACGCGCCGGGAGTCGGCTCGCAGCCGCCCCAGCGGCCGAACGACAGCGCGCCGCAGCACCAGCGTCAGCGCCACGGCCGCGAGCAGGAAGACCGCCACCACGAGGGCGAAGGTCCAGTTGTCGATGCGCTGGATACGACGCACGCTGGCGCTGTCGCGCGCCGCCGCCGCCGCCAGGTGGGCGTTCTGGACCGCGAACAGCGCCCGCAGGTGGTCGAAGGAATTCTTGCTCCGGTCCAGCAGGGCGATGTCGCGGCCGCCCAGCGGCCCGTGCCGGGCCAGGGCGATCAGCGGGAGCGCGTACGACCGGCGCCAGGTGTTCGCCGCTGCATCCAGGCGGGCCAGGTCGGCGGAGAGCTGCCGGTTATCGCCGACCAGCTGCCGCAGCCGCGCGGCCGCGGCCGCTTCGGTGGCGAGCCCGGCCGTGTACGGCGTGAGGAAATCCGGCTTGCCGGTGATCCCGAAGCCGCGGACCCCGGTCTCCTGGTCCACCAGCGCGCCCTGCAACCGGTAGGCCTGGGCCTGGGCGGGCAGGACACCGTTGTCCAGGTCGCCGGACGTCCGGCGGCCCGCCGCGAGGAGGCTGACGACGACCACGACGGCGGCCACCGCGAGCACCGCGAGCACCGCGAAAACCACCCGGAACCAGCCCTGGACCGTGAGCAGGGGCCACCGGCCCGGGTGATCGGGCCGCCGGATCGGGCGGCCGGGCCGCCGGGCCGGGCGGCCGGGGCGCCGGGCCGTGGTCACGCGCCCCGCCAGCGGAGGTGCACCACGGCGACGTCGTCGGCGAGGCCGCCATACGGCGCGGTCGCCGTCTCGATCCGCTCGATCAGGCCGTCCACGAACGCGGCGGCCGGCCGCGCGGCCAGCTCGCGGGCCATGGCCAGCAGGCCCTCCTCGCCGAGCCGCTCGCTGCCCGGCCCGGTGCGGCCCTCGAACAGCCCGTCGGTGAACAGCACCAGGCTTGCTCCCGGCGGAAGCGGCATCTCTTCGTCCTGCCAGCCGTGACCGGTGACCAGGCCCAGGGCCGGCCCGACGGCCGCCCTCGACCAGCTCGATGCCGCCGGGCGTGCGCAGCAGCAGGCCGGGGTGGCCCGCCCGCAGGATCCGCACGCTGCGGCGATGCGGCGGGAAGACCAGGTAGCTGAGGGTGGCGAACACGCGCTCGCCCTCCCGCTCGGCGACGAGCATCTGCTCGAGCAGGCTGACCAGCGCCGGGGCCGGCGTCCCGGCCAGGACGAGCGAGCGCCAGGCGACCCGCAGGCACACCCCGGTGGCCGCCTCGGCCGGGCCGTGCCCGGCTACGTCGCCGATCACCGCGTGCACGGTGCCGTCGGCGGTCTCGACCACGTCATAGAAGTCGCCGCCGAGCAGCGACTGCTCGCGGCCGGGCCGGTTGCGCGCCAGCGACCTCGATCCCGTCGCTGCGGACCAGCGGGGTCGGCAGCAGCCCGCGCTCCAGCCGCGCGTTCTCCTCGGCCCGTACCGCGCTGACCTGCAGGGCAGCGGAGGCCTGCTCGACCTGCTTGCGCTGGGCCGCGTAGCGGATCGCCCGGCCGAAAGCGTGCGGCTCGGCCTGGCCCTTGATCAGGTAGTCCTGCGCCCCGGCCGCGACCGCGGCGAGCCCCGCGTCTTCCTCGGCCAGTCCGGTCAGCACGACGATCGGCGCGGCCGGGGCGGCGGCCAGCATCTCGGTGACGACTTCCAGTCCCTGCGCGTCGGACAGGTGCAGGTCCAGCAGGATGCAGCCGGGAACGCCCTGGCGGCGCAGCCGCTCCTTCGCCTCCGCCAGCGAGCGCGCCCAGGTCAGGGTCGCGCGGACGCCGCTGTCGGCGAGAAGCTCCTCGACCAGCATCATGTCCGCGGCGTCGTCCTCGACCAGCAGCAGCGTCTGCGGGTCCACGAGCCAGGCAGAGTGCAGTTCCGCCGCGGAACCTGCGGAGACCGCCACGGCTACCTCCTGTTTCCCCGTACCCGGCCCGCAGCCGGCTAGCCGATCTCATCCGCGACAATACTGACTACCGGCCGTCTCGCAAGCCCGGTCCCGGCCCGGCGCTGCCACCGGCCCGGGAGCAGTGCCGTTCGGGCAATCACCGGCCTTGGCCGGTAACCGGATGGCGGCGGCCAAACATCGTAAGGACGCCGGCGTTGACGGCTGCCGGCGTCCAGGCCTTACCGCACTGCCCGCCGGAGGCAGCCTCAAACCACCCGCCGGGTCACTGCCCCGGCGCGCCCGGGCTACGCACGTCCGGCCGCCGCCTTTCCCGGCGAGCCAGCGGCAGCGCGAACCAGAGGCCGCCGAACAAGCACACGGTGCACACGGTGATGAGCACGGAAGGCAGCCCGGGATCGACGTACCCGGTGACGAGCAGGATGGCCGCGCTGATGGCGAGCCCCACGGCCACCAGCCCGGCGAGCGCCATGACGTTGGCGGCCCGGACGAGATGTGCCTTCTGCCGGCGCCGGAACACCACGCGGTGATAGGCCACCGGGCCGAGCAGCAGCGCGGTCGCCACCGCCGCCAGAACCAGGGTGGCGATGTAGAGCTGGCGCTGGTCATCGCTCAGCCGGGAGAACCTGCTGGTGAACGGGAGGGCGAGCAGGAAGCCGAAGAGCACCTGCACGCCAAGCCCGGCCACCCGCAGTTCCTGCAGCAGTTCGGCCAGGTTGCGGTCGTCGCGCTCAGCCTCGGACTCGTCCCGCTGATCCCCCGGATCCCGGGACTGGTCGCGTGTCTCCGGAGAACTCATGAACACCCCTCTGGCTGCCCGTATCTACCGGTGCTGCCCAGCGCTCGGCGGGTTAGTCGCGGCCGGTGCCGGGTAAGTTGGGCGGACGCAATCGAGGGGATCCGGCCGGGATTCCGCGGTGAGGGTCGATCGTTGGCTACTGAATACCGTGAGACAGAACGCAAGTACGAAGCCGATTCGGCGGTCCTGACGCTGCCGCCGCTCGAGGATCTGCCGCAGGTCAGATCGGTGTCCGGTCCCGAAGAGGAGACGCTGGAGGCCGAGTACTACGACACCAGCGATCTGCGGCTCATCCGCGCGGGAGTCACCCTGCGCCGACGCCGCGGCGGAGCAGACGAAGGCTGGCACCTGAAGCTGCCGGCCGGCGTCGACACGCGCAGCGAGCTGCGGCTGCCGCTGGGCACGCCGGAATCGGCGATCCCCGCCGAGCTGGCCGGGCTGGTACGCGCGTTCAGCCGGGGCCGGCCGCTGCAGCCGGTCGCGCACATCAGCACGGTGCGGCGGCGGCAGATCCTCATCGGCGAGGGCGGAGCCTCGCTGGCCGAGGTGGTCGCCGACGACGTCTCGGCCCAGTCGCTCGGCCCGTCCACGACCATCTCCGGGTGGCAGGAGGCGGAGATCGAGCTGACCGGCGGGGACATCAGCCTGCTGGAGGCGGCCGACCGGCGGCTGCGGCGCGGCGGGCTGCGCCGGGCGGATCACTCGGCGAAGCTGGAACGGGCCCTCGCCGACCGGCTGCCCGCCCGCGCCCACCCGGGCCGGCTGACCCGCGCGTCCGCGTCCGCGGCGGTCGTGCTCGGCTACCTGCGCGCGCAGGCCGACAAGCTGAAGGCGTTCGACCCGCTGGTGCGCCGGGACGAGCCTGACTCGGTGCACCAGATGCGCGTCGCCGCCCGGCAGCTGCGCAGCACGCTGCAGTCCTTCGGGACGATTCTGAGCTCCGCGGACACCAGGCACCTGCGCGACGAGCTGCGGTGGCTCGGCGAGGTCCTCGGTGAGTCACGGGACAGCGAGATTCTCGCCGGGCGGCTGGACGCCATGGTGCGGCAGACGCCGGCCGAGCTCGTCATGGGGCCGGTGGCCGCCCGGATCCGGGTGCATTTCGCGCCGCTGCAGGCCGCCGCCCGGCAGGCCGTGCTCGAGGCCCTGGACTCCGGCCGCTACGTCACGCTGCTCGACGACCTGGAGCAGCTGCTGGACGATCCCCCGCTGACCGCGGCGGCGGGGCGGCCGGCCGGCACCGAGCTGCCCAAGGCGGTGGCGCGCGCGCGCCGCCGGGTACGCCTGCGGATGCGCATCGCCCGGCGGGCGCCGGCCGGCCGGGACCGCGAGATCGCGCTGCATGAGGCGCGCAAATCGGCCAAGCGCGCGCGCTATGCGGCCGAGGCGGTGCGCCCGGTCTTCGGCCCGGCGGCCGGGCGGCTCGCCAGCCAGATGAAGAGCCTCCAGACGGTGCTCGGCGATCACCAGGACGCCGTGATCACCCGCGACCGCTTGCGCGACCTGGCCGTACAAGCCTTCCTGGCCGGGGAGAACGCGTTCACCTACGGCCTGCTGCATGAGCGTGAAGACGCCCGGATCCGCGAGCTCCAGGACGAGGCCTGGCGGGTCTGGGAGAAAGCCTCCGCCGGCCGGCAGCACCGCTGGCTGCGCTAGCGGTCTGTGCCCGGGCCCGGTCAGCGCTTGGCCCGGCGCCGGATGCCGAACCGGCGGGACTCGGGATCCTTCGGCAGCCGGGACTCGATCTGCTGCTCGGGACGGCGCTGCTGCGCCTTGGCGTACAGCTCGTAGGCGCGGTGGTCCTGCGCGGTCAGCGGGGGCGGGAACAGGCTGCGCGGCGACAGCTTGCGAGCATGCACGACGTTGGCCTCCACCGCGTACAAGGTGACCTCGGCCTGCAGGTAGAGCCAGGCCATCAGCCCGAGCACCAGGCCGAACGTGCCGTACAGGCTGGAGCTTCGGGCCAGGAAGTGATTGATCACGTACACGCCCACGCTCAGCAGGATCTGCCAGACGACCGCGCCGAGGACGGCGCCGAGCCACAGCTCGCGGCTCGCCACCTCGGCCGCGGCGGCGAGCCGGAAAGCGAGCCAGAACAGTCCGATGTTCAGCACGAGCGAGACCGCGATCGCGGCTACCTGCGACCCGGCCCCGCTGATCACGTGCCCGGCCCCGGCGGCCACCCCGGACAGGCCGACGGCGATGATCTGGCCGATCCCCACCCCGAGAATCATGGCGATGCTGCGCAGCCATGACTTCGGGAAACCCGGGCGCCGGGCCAGCGGCACCGCCCATGCCGTGTTGAGCGCGTTCTGCACGGCGCCGGCCACGCCCAGCGCCCCGAGGAACGTGCCGATCAGCCCGACGGCAAGCGCCAGGCCGCTCCCGGACAGCGCGTGCACGCTGGACGCAAGCTGGTCCCCGATCACCGGGTAGTCCTCGACCGCGGCGTTGATCACCTTCTGCTGCAGGGCCTGGTTATCGTGCAGCACGATGCTCAGCACCGTCACCAGGACCAGCAGCAGCGGGAAGATCGACGCGAACGCGTAGTAGGCGATCAGCGCGGCCAGGCTGCCGGCCTGGTCGTCACCGAACTTCTTCCACACCGCGAGGGGGAACGCCAGCACCGGGCGCCGCTGCTGGAACCTGTCCACCGCCCGCAGCAGCTGTCTGACTCGGTTCATCCGGTCAGCCCCCTTGCTGATCATGATTATGCCGAACGGCGCCGGGCCAGCACCGGGATACCCCTGATCGTCCTCGTTACCCGGCACCGATCGCCGCCGTGGCGTTCAGAAGCCATCTTTTCAGGCGGCCGGCCGGTAGCGTTGTGCTGGCCGCGCGCGGTTCCGGCGCGCAGCGCACGAGGAGGAACAAATGCCACAGCGGGCGCCGCTGCCCTACGACTCCCTTCCCGAAGTGCCGTCGTTCACGGTCGAGAGCGACGATGTCGCCGATGGCGAGCAGATGGGCGATGCGCAGGTGTTCAACGACTTCGGGATGTCCGGCGAGAACCGCTCACCCCAGCTGCGCTGGTCCGGGTTCCCGGCCGAGACCAAGGGGTTCGCGGTCACCGCCTTCGATCCGGACGCCCCGACCGGATCCGGATTCTGGCACTGGGTGGTACTTGGGCTGCCGGCCTCGGTCACCGAGCTGCCGTCCGGGGCGGCCGGCGCGGGCGGCCAGGACCTGCCCGGCGGTGCGTTCCACGTCAGGAACGACTACGGAGCCAAGGACTTCGGCGGCGCGGCGCCGCCGCAAGGCGATCCGCCGCACCGGTACGTGTTCGCCGTGCACGCGCTCGACACGGACGACCTCGGCGTTGACTCTGACATCTCGCCTGCGGTGGCCGGCTTCAACCTCCGCTTCCACACGATCGCCCGGGGCGTGATCGTTCCGGTGTACGGCTACTAGCGGTCGCCGGCCGATCGCAACCCGCGGGCGCGGTCACAGCGTGGCGACGTGCTCGCCGCAGCGCGCCGCGTCATAACCGGGCAGGCTTTCCAGCTGGGCCAGCAGCCACGGTGAGGACAGCACCCTGAGCATGCTCTGCACCGGGCGGGATTCCATCAGCGCGCGCGGTATGACGAGATCGAAGCGCTCGTCGGCGAGCGGCACGAAGGGCAGGCTGTAGGCGAGCGCGGCCGGCTCGGCGGAGATGCCCGCCTGGGCCAGCCCGGCGGAGATCGCGGACGTCACCTGCAGGTGGCCGCGCGTCTGGGTGTCGTAGCCGGTCAGCGTGGCGGGCGTGAGCCTGAGCCTGAGCAGCTCGCGGTCGAGCACCTGCCGGGCCTCTGACCCGGCCTCCCGGTTGACCAGCCGCAGGCCGAGCCGGGCCACGTCGGCCACGCCGGATACCTGGCCGTCCAGCCCGGGGGCGAGCGCGAGCCCCTCGCGCCAGGCCGAGAAGCCGATCACCTCCGCCCCCTGCCCGCCGAGCAGGCTGCGGGCCTGCCCGGTGTTGTACCCCTCGCCTGCCTGGTCGCGCAGGTGCGCGCCGGCCGCGTGCACCAGCCCCCGGGCGGCCAGCTTCAGCGCCTGCTCGCTGCCGCACGGCCACCAGACGAACGCGACCGGCGGGTCCAGCAGCGACAGCGGGACCTCGAGCAGCGGCAGCGCCGGATCACAGCCGGCCACCACCAGCGTGGACCGCGGCGGGCTGATCGGGCGGACCGAGCCCGGCTGGCTGCCGACCAGGCCGCCGGCAGGCAGGAACCCCGCGCGGGTCGCCGCGTCGCCGGCCAGCGGCAGGGCGACGAAGCCGTCTCCGACCGCGGCCAGTGCGGCCCTCCCGCCGCGGCCGCCGAGCCTGGCCACCGGCTGCACCTCGACCTCGGCAGCCGGGCGGCCCGGACCGAATACCTCCTCAACCGTCATGCCGACCGCGCTGGCGAGCGCGAGGGCGACCCGCAGCGACGGATCGCTGTGACCGGATTCGACCGCGGAGACGGCCTGCCGTGACACGCCCGCCATGCCCGCCAGCTGCTGCTGTGAGAAGCCGCGTACCAGGCGAGCGGCCCGCAGCCGCATTCCGCCGTCCCAGGTCGTCCGCATCAGCAATCCCCCCGGTCAGGCCTCTGCCCGCTCGCTGCGCGGCAGCAGGTTACCTCCGGCGGCGGCCGGCAGCGCGGTCCCGTCCGGACCGAAGGACGGCGGCTGCACCGCGGTCACCACCAGCGGGCCGCCTTGCGCCCCAGGACGGTCGGGCAGCCGGCAGATGATCAGCTCTCCGGCTACCCGCAGGTCGGCCTCCCAGCCCGCCCCGGACGACCGGCAGCCGGCGATCGTCCCGGCCAGCACGATGCCCCGGTCCGGATGAGCGCCGGCGATCACCCGGTCGGGGTGCACGCCGGCGGTCGCGCCGTCCGGTGCGCCCTGGACCGGGACGAAGCTGAGGTAGCCGACCAGCTCGGCGACCCGCCGCGAGGCGGGCCACCGCACCACCTCGTGCGGGGTCCCGGCCTGCAGCACGGTGCCCGCGTCCAGCACCGCCAGCCGGCTGGCGAAGGCCTGGGCGTCGGGCAGCTCGTGCGCCACCATGATCGTCGGCATCTCACGATCATCCACCAGCCGGACGACCAGGCCGGTGAGCGTCCGGCGCAGCGTGGCATCCAGGCCGCTGTAGGGCTCGTCGAGCAGCAGCGCGTCGCAGTGGGCCAGCAGCAGGCGGCCCAGCGCCACCCGGTGCTGCTGCCCGCCCGACAGCCGGGCCGGCATGGCCGAGAGCAGCCCGCCGATCTCCAGCAGCCCGGCCAGTTCGGCGAGCGCGGAGCCCCGGGGGTCCGCGCTCGGAGCGTAGCCGAGGTTGTCCCGCACCGACAGGTGCGGGAAAAGGCCCGGATCCTGGCGCAGCAGGCCGACCCGGCGCTGCCACGGCGGCAGCGCGCGCGGCGGCCCGGACGAGGTCAGCACCCGGCCGCCCAGCTCGATCCGGCCGCGCCGCAGCGGCACCAGCCCGGCGATGGCCTCAAGCAGCGTGGTCTTGCCCGCGCCGGAGGGGCCGAACAGCGCCAGCCGCTCCCCCGCAGCGACCGACAAGGCGGCGCGCACGGTGAAATCCCTGCGCTCAACCTCGACGTCGGCGTGCAGCACGCGCGCTCCAGGTGTAGGCGGCCAGCGGCAGCGGCAGCGCGACTACCAGCAGGACCAGGGCGAACGGCAGCGCGGAGGCCAGGCCGGTCTCCTGCAGTGTCGTGTAGATCTGCAACGGTATCCCGAATGGGTGGTAAGCGATGATGACGACGGCGCCGAAAGCTCCCATCGCCCTGGCCCAGGCGATGGCGAGGGACATGGCCAGGCCAGGCGCGGCCAGCGGCAGGGTCACCCGCCGGAACACCCGCCGCGGCCGGTCGCCCAGCAGCCCGGCCTGCTGCTCCAGCCGCGGATCGACGCCGGCGAAGGCCGACTGCGCGCCGAGCACGTAATACGGCGCCGACTCATACACCTCCGCGATCACCAGGGCCAGGAACGTGTTGGTCGCGGACAGGTTCAGGTGCGCGAGCAGTTCACCGATCGGCGTGTACGGGCCGACCATGAAAATCAGCAGCAGGCCGATCACCAGCGGCGGCAGCAGCAGGCTGGCCAGAACTCCCGCTTCCCAGATTCGCGGGAACGGGAGCCTGTCGCGGGCCAGCATCCACGCCAGCGGCGTGCCGAACAGCAGCAGGACGCCGAGGGTCACTGCCCCGGACTCGAGCGAGACGACCAGCGGGTCGAGCGCCCCCGGCGCGGTCAGCGCGCTCGCGATAGCGCTGCCGGACAAGTGCGTGAACAGGGTGATCACGGGGCCGAGCAAGGCGATCCAGATCAGGGCCGCCCCGGCGACGGACGCGAACGCCCACACTGAACCGATGACGCGCGGCCGCGCCCAGGCCCGCCCCTGCTCTGGCGATCTGGGCTGTCCGGGAGGCTCATCCCCCCAGACAGCACCGCCGGAAGCTGCCGCCGGGTGAGACGTCCTAGCCGCCCAGCTCACTCTTTATCGGAGCCGGTATCGCGCTGGTATCACCGAACGCCATGGGCGTGGGCAGCGAGAAACCTCCCTGCTTGTACTG
This sequence comes from uncultured Actinomycetes bacterium, assembly GCA_963762615.1. Lineage (GTDB taxonomy): Bacteria > Actinomycetota > Actinomycetes > Streptosporangiales > Streptosporangiaceae > PALSA-505. The sequence goes on from CAVXLG010000013.1 coordinate 631,256, forward strand.
AGCCAGGCCGGCCGGAGAGAGGGTGTACTTGACGAACGCGGTCCCGGCCGAGGTGGGCTTGCCGATGGTCGTGATGTCGATCACCTGGGGCGAGCCGGTTTTCGTCGTCTTCTTGCCGTTGACCGTGATCGTGACGCTGGCCTTGGCGTACTGCGCGGCGTACTGCGTGCAGCAGAGGCTGATCTGGGGCGGCAGCTTGATGTAGTGCAGGTGCAGCTCAATCGCCTGGGTGATGAACGCGCTGGCCGCGTCAAGCTGGCCCGACTGCAGCGTCGCGTCCAGCGCGGACTCGGCGAAGATCTGAGGAGATGTCGCCGAGCCCGGCGGGCCGCCGAGGATCTTCGTCACCGTGTCCGACGGCAGGTGGTAAAACATCTGGGCAAGTTCGAGCATGTAGATGAAATCCCGGCCCTGCGGGTCGATGTTCGGATCGGTACGGCCGAGCTTCAGGCCGGGCTGCTGGAGCAGCGTGAACAGATCCTTCACCGGCTTCTTGCCGGTAGCAATCGCATTGAACTGGCTGGCGAATTTGCCGTTCGGGTTATAAGCCACCACCATCTGGGTGCCCGCGTACTGGATGTACCACTTGGTGAACTTCGGCTGGAGCGGCGTGATGTTGTCACCGCCGACGCTCTGGAAGACGTTCGGGCTGAGCTCCCCGGAGGCGATATCCGACGAGAGCTCGCCGGACGACGCGCCGTGGCCGGAGAACTTGTAGCCCGTCGCCTTCGTGAACGCGGGAGCGGCGACCTTCTCGTTGAGGAACTGCAGCGAGGACGCGTACGCGACATTGGCCGTGCCCTTCGGCTGGCTTGCACTGCTCCCCTCGCTGCCCCCCGAAGACGAGCTGCTGCAGCTGGCGGCGGCGAGCGCCAGGCAGGTGACTGCGGCCAGCGCGGCCAGGCGGGCGCTCCGCTTTGCGCTAAGAACTGGCATTTCCCGACAATAGCCAGTGCTACTTGCCCAATGCAAGGAGACTTGACGGAACCGCGGGGTCGGCCCGGTCACCCGGCGCGCCGGCAGGCGACGGCGCGAGCCGCCGCTCGATCGGGTTGCCGGAGCTTCCCCTCGATCGGGTGGCCGGAGCTTCCCCAGGACGGGTTACCAGGAGCTTCCCCCGGGCGGGTTGGGGAGCATCCCGGGAGCGGGTCACCCGGAGCTTCCCCGGGGCAGGTCACCGGGAGTTTCCCCGGGGCAGGTCACCCGCAGGCCGGTGTTCTGGACCTCTGCCGACTTCCTGGCGCCCCGCGCCGCGGGATGCCAGACTCGGGAGGGAACCGCGGAGGTCTCACCACCTTTATGACTATGGCTTTAGCGACAATCCGGCATAACCTGCCTGCGGAACAAAACAGGTTCATAGGCCGCGAGCGCGATATAGGCGAGCTTCGGGGCTTTCTGGACGCCACCCGGGCGGTGACGCTCTGCGGAGCGGGCGGAATCGGGAAGACGCGCCTGGCCCTGCACGTGGTCGCCATGCTGGCCGACGCCTTTCCCGGCGGCGCGTGGCTGGTCGAACTCGGCGACGTCAGGCAGCCCGACCTCGTGGTGCCGCGGGTGGCTGCCACGCTGGGCGTGCCCGAGGAACCGGGCCGCCCGCTCGTGGAGACGCTTGTCGAGGCGCTGCGGCCGCGCCAGCTGCTGCTCGTTCTCGACAACTGCGAGCACCTGGTAGACGCCTGCGCGCACCTGTGCAAGCGGCTGCTCGACGACGTCCCAGGGCTGCGCGTGATGGCCACCAGCCGCGAGCCCCTCCGGGTGCCCGCCGAGACGGTGTGGCGGGTGCAGCCGCTGTCCGTGCCGCCGCGCCAGACGGCTGACGGGGCTCCCGAGGGGCTGCGCGGCTACGAGGCGATCAGCCTGTTCGTCGAGCGGGCCGCCGCGTCCCGGCCGGGGTTCGCGCTGACGCCGCAGAACGCTGGCATCGTGGCCGACCTGAGCCGCGCCCTGGACGGCGTCCCGCTCGCGATAGAGCTGGCCGCCGCCCGGGTCCGGGCGCTGTCGGTGGAGCAGATTTCGGAGCTGCTGACCGACCGGTTCCGGCTGCTTGCCGTGGGCGAGCGCACGGCACCGGAGAGGCAGCGCACGCTGCGGGCCACGATCGACTGGAGTCATACCCTGCTGACCGCTAAGGAGCAGGTACTGCTGCGCCGGCTTTCGGTGTTCGCCGGGTGGTCACTGGACATGGCCGAGCAGGTGTGCGGTGATGACGATCTGACGCTCGGCGAGATCCTTGACCTGCTCACGGCGCTGGTGGACAAGTCTCTGGTGGTCGTCGAAGGCGAGCTGCTCGGACAGACCAGGTACCGGCTGCTGGATTCCATCCGTGAGTACGCGGCCGAGCGGCTGGCCGCCGCGGGTGAGATCGAGCGGGTGCAGCGCAGCCTGTGTGACTATTTCCGCCGGTACCTCGATCACGCGGTCGCGATCGGCATGGGCGAGATCGCGGCCCCGTGGTCGGCCACCGTCAACGTGTTCCGCCGTTGCGACGCCGACCAGGACAACCTGCAGCAGGTGCTGTCATTCTGCCGTGATAGCGGCGAGGCGGCGACCGGCCTGCGGATGTGCTCGGCGCTGCGGGCGTACTGGATCGCGCGCGGCGCCTTCGCCGCCGGCCGCGAGTGGTTCAACCGCTTCCTTGCGATGGATGCCAGTCTGCCCGCCGAGATGCGCGGCGCCGCCCTGGTCGGCCGCGCCCAGCTGATCATCTCCACTGACCCGGCCGGGGCGGTGCGCGATGCCCTGGACGGCCTGGAGCTGTGCAGGCGATCCGGTGCGCGGTTGTGGACCGCCGCGGCGCTCAATCTCCTCGCCGAGGCCGACCTGCACGCGGGAGAGCTGGACGCCGCCCAGGAGCGCCTGAACGAGGCTCTCGGCGTCAGCCGGGCGATCCCGGATGGGTGGAACGAGGGGTACGCGCTCGGCACCCAGGCGAGGCTCGACGCGATCCGGGGCCGGCTGCGGGCGGCGCAGCGGACCGGTGAGTCGGCGCTGGAGGTGATGCGGCGGATCGACCAGCAATGGGGAGTAGCACGGACCCTGACCGGACTTGGCTCGCTGGCCCGGTTGCGCGGCGACCCCGGTGGAGCGCGCCGCTGCTATCTCGCGGCGCTGCCCATCCTGCGAGAGATCAACGCCCGGCCGGAGATCGCCCGCTGCCTGGCCGGCATCGGCCGGACGGCTCTCGACGAGGGCGAGACGGAGCTGGCCCGCGAGCCGCTGGCCGAGAGCCTTCGGCTGAGCCAGAGCACCGGTGCGCGCGCCGGGGTAGCGCTCGGACTGGACTCCCTGGCAGCGCTGGCTGTCAGCGAGGGCCGGAATGATCTTGCCGTCCGGCTGGCTGCGGCTGCCTCGACCCTGCGTCAGTCGGCGGGGTTCCCGGCCTTCCCCGGCGCCCGGACCGAGCGCTACCTCACCCCCGCTCGCCACGACCTCGGCCAGCCCGCGATCGCCCGGCTATGGGCGGAGGGTGCCGCGCTGAGCGCGGATGAGGCGGTCGCGCTCGCGCTGCAGATGGCATCTGGTGAGCCGGCGAACGCGGCCGGCGGCGGCGCCGAAGTCAGTACCAGCTCCGGAACCGGGACCGGCTCGGCGCCGGGGGCAGACGCGGCAGCCGGGATCGGCGCAGCAGCCGGGATCGGCGCAGCAGCCGGGATCGGCGCCCGGACGGGAGCAGGCGCGGCAGCCGGGCCGCCGAGCACGCTTACCCCGCGCGAGCGTGAGATAGCCGTCCTGGTCGCGCGCGGCATGACCAACCGGGCGATCGCCGAAGAGCTGGTCATCAGCACCGCCACGGTGGCCCGGCATGTCGGGAACATCCTGGCCAGGCTTGGCTTCCAGTCGCGGGCTCAGATCGCCGCCTGGATGGCGGAGAACGATCCGCCGGGATCAACGATTCCCCGGGGCAACGCGGAACGATCCCCGCGATAACCACAGCCTCCTCCGGGAGATGCCGCGCAACGCCGAGCAGCCAATGCGGCAGATTCGACAGCGGCTCACCGCCCGGGAAGCCAGCCGCAGTCGGGTTCCGGTTTCTGCCTGCTTGTGGATCGGGCTGTGGATGATCCGGTGGAGAAACGGCGGTATCCGGGGATAACCTTGCCCGTTCTGTGGACGACATGTGGACAGCCAGAAAATCATGAGAATACTGGCGGCAAACTCTTGTGCACGACTGCCGGTTGGCAGTAGAAATGCACTCACCACCGGAACGGTGACCACACCGAGGGGAACCTCGGAGCGCAGGAAGAGGCGGGAAACCGGCACTTCAGGCGGGTTGCTGGACCTGGTGACAGGTCACGCGGTGCCTTGCGTTTCGGGCAACCGGATGCTAGTGCCGCGAGACTGGGCGGGGCCCCTCCATCTCATACATGGAGGGGCCCCGCCTTGTTCTCTATAGTCCATTCTGCCCCGCCGCAACGCCCGGTACCCGCATCGACACGCGGGGACGGTAATGAGCGTGATTATCCGGCACGCCGGAACCATTCAGCCGGGCAGCTGCCGTTCAGGACTCTTCGCGGCCACCCATGCGCAGGGGCATGTCACCCGCCCAGGCCATCTCGAACCAGCCACTGTCCTGCTGCTCGGGCAGCTGCCCGCAGCCGATCATGTGGGCAAGCTCCTGGCCAGCGCGGCCAGCGGCGAGTAGCCGACAGCATCCGAGCGGATCCGCAGCACTCGTCTTCCGGCGAATACCTGGTTCAACGCTGACACTGGCGCCCTGTCCCGCTCAATGATCCGGCGGTGCCGGAATCGGCGGGCAGCGCGCCCGGGCGCGCCTGGTCAGCAATACCGCCGCAGCCTGAGCGCCTGGTACTTCGGCGAGAAGCGGGCTGGGCCAGTCATATTCGGTCACGCACGATTACGGCTTTGAAACGCCGTGGTCCCGATCGTGCGTCAACAGCGGCGGTGTCCGGATCCGGCGAGCCCGGGAGCCGGTTGCGCAGCAGGCTGGCGTCCATCCAAGTCCCATGCCGTCCGTCCGCCAGGCCGGCCAGGAGCCCGCACGAGATGACCGCGCCAACCGGGAAAATGACGCCGGCCGCCGCGCCGGAAACGGTGCTTGAGGGTGACACCGAGTCCGGAGCCGTCAAGGCCGGTCCGGGCACATCGCCCGAAGGCGGCTGCGCCGGGACAAGCCGGCGACGGCCGACCGCATCGTCATCCTCACGCAAGCGCATGAGATTGACGGCTACGCCCGCGCCGTGTGCCGGGCCCGAAGGAGCATGTACATGAAACCCGTATCAAAGCGCTTCGCCGCGGTCGCGGTTGCGGCCCTGGCGGCGGGCACAATAACGGCGTGCGGAAGCTCTGGCACCACCAGCCCCAGCTCGTCGAGCAGCGGCAAGCCGGTCAGCGGCGGCACGCTGAACTTCGTGTCGGCCGGGGACTTCGACCACGTAGACACGCTGTCCGCCTACTACATACCGTCCTTCCAGCTGGAGATCGGCTGGACCCGGCAGCTGGTCAGCTACCTGCCGTCGAACAACACGACGACCGCGATCACGCTGGCGCCGGACGTGGCGACCGCGCTGCCGACCACGGCCAACGGCGGGATCACCAACGGCAACAAGACCTACACCTTCCACATCAAGACCGGCGTGATGTGGAACACCTCGCCGCCGCGGCAGGTCACCTCGGCCGACTTCCTGCGCGAGTTCAAGGCGATGTGCAACCCGGTGCTGGGCGTGGGCAACCCGCTCTACTACGAGCCGGTGATCGCAGGCATGGCCAGCTACTGCACCGCCTACGCAACCGCGTTCGCCAAGAACAAGGCGCCGACCGCCGCGCAGATGGCCTCCTACCAGAACGCGCACTCGATCTCCGGCATCAAGACGCCGAACTCGACCACCATCCAGTTCACGCTGACCCAGCCGGCCAACGACTTCCTGAACATCCTGGCGATGCCGTTCGCCTCCGCGCGGCCAGTGGAATACGACAGCTACGTGCCGGACAGCTCGCTGTTCCGCCAGCACACGCTGTCGGACGGGCCGTACTTCATCAGCAGCTACACGCCGAGCAAGAAGATCGTGCTGAACCGCAACCCGGCGTGGAAGCAGTCCACCGACCAGCTGCGCCACCAGTACCTCAACCAGATCGTGGTCAATGAGGGCACCACCTCGAACCAGACCGCGCTGTCCAACGTCCAGGCCGGCACCGACGACCTGATGTGGGACCTGCCGGTGCCGACCTCGGCGATCCCGCAGCTGCAGGCCAGCCACAACCCGGGCCTGCACATCTACACCAAGACCGGCAGCAGCAACCCCTACGTCGTGTTCAACGAGCAGAGCCCGGACGCTAATCACGCGATGTCCAAGCTGCTGGTCCGGCAGGCGATCAACTACGCGGTCAACAAGGTGGCCATCGCCAAGATTTACGGCGGCACCACGCTGAACCCGATCCTCAACGAGGCGATCGCACCCGGCAACATCGGCTACACCACCTACAACGACTACCCGAGCCCGAACAACTCCGGCGACGCGGCCAAGTGCAAGCAGCTGCTCGCCCAGGCCGGCTACCCGCACGGGTTCAAGATCATCGACGTGTACCGCAACGCCGGCAACCACCCGGCGGTGTTCACCTCCATCCAGTCCAGCCTCAAGGCGTGCGGCATCACCTCCGTCGGCGCCCCGCAAGAGCAGGGACCCTACTACGCGTTCATCGAGAACGCCGCCAACAGCAAGAAGGCCAACCAGTGGGACATCAGCGAAGCCGGCTGGGTGCCTGACTGGCTCGGCAACAACGGCCGCGCCAACGTGGTCCCGCTGTTCCAGACCAACTGCGTCAACCCGACCACCAACAACGGCTGCTACAGCAACCCCACCACCGACAGCGACATCAAGGCCGCCCTCGCCGCACCCAGCGAATCGGCCGCCGCCCCTGACTGGGCCAAGGTCGGCCAGCAGGTCATGAAGGACGCCGCGATCGCGCCGCTGATTACCCAGGACGTGGTGCTGTTCGCCAGCTCCGCACTGCACAACCTGATCTACAGCCCGCTGGCTGAGCAGTGGAACGTGACTCAGATGTGGAAGAGCTAACCGAGGTCATGACTGCCAGGCGGACGGGCTCAGTACCCGTCCGGCCGGGCAGTCGAACGCGGCTGGTACCAGTTCCGGGACGGCGACCGATAGCAATGCAGGAGGTGCGGCGTGCGTCTCACCGATGTTGAGTTCGGGGCGTGGACGGCGGGGAGGTCCACTGCCGTCCAGATGATGCAGCGGCGCGGTCCGTGGCTGCCGGCCTGGCGCTGGGGCCGCGCGGCCCGCCGGGCGGCCCGGCCTGCCAGCCCGGCGGCGCCGGAGGGGGCGAGCTGACATGGTCGGCCTGGTGAGTTTCCTGGTCCGCCGGATCCTGCTCGGCATCCTGGTGATGTGGTTCGTCACGATCGGCACGTTCCTGCTGTTCTTCGTCGCCCCGCAAGACCCGGCCCGGCTGCTGGCCGGCAAGAACACCACCGCCGCCCAGATCGCCGCGATCAACCGCCGCCTCGGCCTGGACCAGCCGCTCATCGTCCAGTACTGGCACTACCTCAGCCGGCTCGTGCACGGCAACCTCGGCACCTCCTACTTCACCGGCGAATCGGTCAACACCATCCTCAAGCAAGACCTGCCGCCCACCCTGTCGGTGATGGTCGGCGGCGCCATCTTGTGGCTGCTGGCCGGCATCTCGGTCGGCATCTTGTCGGCCACCCGGGCCCGCACCGTGCTGGACCGGATCTCCACCACCGGCGTCCTGATCGGCATCACCTTCCCCACCTTCGTCGTCGGCCTGCTGCTCATCTTCTTCATCTACCTGCCGCTGAACAAACACGGCTTCCACTGGATCCAGACCGGCTACGAAGGACCCACCACCAGCGTCATCGGCTGGATCGGCCACATGATCCTGCCCTGGATCACCATCGCCGCCGTCTCCGCCGCCACCTACACCCGGCTGACCCGCGGCTCGCTGCTCGACGCCCTCGGCGAAGACTACATCCGCACCGCCCGCTCCAAAGGCCTCACCGAACGGCGGGTGCTGTACCGGCACGGCGTCCGCGCCGCCCTGACCCCCGTCGTCTCCCAGCTCGGCGTCAACATCGGCACCCTGGCCGGCGGCGCCGTCGTCACCGAAACCGTCTTCGGCCTCGGCGGCATCGGCCAGCAATCGGTCACCTCCATCTTCAACGGCGACGCCCCCGTCGTCCTCGGCATCGTCTTGATCGCCGCCCTATTCGTCGTCGTCGCCAACATCGTCGTCAACATCATGTACTCAATCCTCGACCCACGCGTCAAACTGGCCTGACGCGGTATCGAAGCGATGGCCAAGCAGATGGTGAAGCTGCTGACCCGGAGACGTGGTCGGCTCCGCCACCAGCGCACCCCCCGGGCACAGCATCATCACCGCAAGCTCGGCGGCCAAACGCCAGGCGGGCCAACCTCCGGTTCCGCGCACGTCATCGCGTACTACACCCCGCCGCTTGGAGACCTTCGCCCCCCGGCGCATGACCTCGAGAGCTGCGCGGGGGCGGACGTGCTCAGCCTCAGCAGAAATTTCTCTCGCCGGAGCGATGAATTGGTCCCGGACGGACTGTCAACATGAACATGGTCGTGGCCACCGTCGATACCGGGATTTGCAGTCAGCCCGGGCGGGGTGCGCGGGCCCGGCCTGTCTCGTCGCTTCCCCGGCCGGCGGCTGACGGGACGGCGGGGTCGCAGGTGTGCCCCCGGTGCCCGCCCTCCCGGGTCCCCGGCCAGGTGGCGGGGCGCGCCCCGAACGTTGTGTGCCAAGGCGTGCGGCTGATCGTGTCCGGGGCGCTCGATGGCGGAACCGAGCCTGAGCTCGGCGAGCGGCTGGGGTTGTCGGCACGTCATCTTCGCCGCCTGTTCCTGGCGTATCTGGGCGCCACGCCCGACCAGCTGGCTCGCTTGCACCGGGTGCATTCTGCCTGTCTGCTGCTTGACGACACCGAACTGTCGGTAACAGAGATCGCGTCTGCCGCCGGCTACGGCAGCCTGCGCCAGCTCAACCGGTCGTTCCGGCAGGTCTTCCGTGCATCGCCCAGCCAACTGCGGACCCAGCGGCACGGCCTGGTCTGGCTAGCCGCGGGCGCGGGCCTGCCGCTGCGGCTGAGATATCACGGCCAGCTCGACTGGGCTGCGCTGCTGCGCAGCCTGGCCGCTCAGGCGATCCCCGGAGTCGAGCACATCGGCATGAATAGCTACCGGCGCAGCGTGCTGGTCGGTGACGATCCCGGCGTCCTGGAACTGCGGCCGGGCGGGCCGGGCCACCTCGTCCTGGTGGCTCACCTGCCACACTGGGAAGGGCTCATCCACGTCGTCGGACGGGCCAGGCAGATCGCCGGCCTGGACCAGGACCCAGATACCCCGGCCCGGTTGCTGGCTGGCGACCCGCTGATCGGGCCGCTGATCATGGCCCGGCCCGGCGTGCGGGTGCCTGGCTGCTGGGATCCCTTCGAGGTGGGCGTGCGGGCGATCATCGGGCAGTACGAACCGGCCGCCGCCCTCAGCACCCAGCGGCTGGTCCGGCGGCTAGGCAAGCACCCGCCGGAGCTAGGGCAGTTCAGCCTTACGCACTGCTTCCCGCCGGCCGATGCGATCGCCGCCGTCGGGCCGGCCGAACTCGCCGCCCTGGGCCTGGGCGACGCGACCGCCACCACCGTCGCCGCCTTCGCCGCGGCGGTCGCCAGCGGGCAGCTCGAATTCGACCGCAGTGCGGGACTTGACCAGCTGATCACCTCTCTGACCGAGACGGCCGGCCTGGACAGCCGGTGCGCGCACTACGTGGCCCTGCGGGCCGGCCAGCCGGACGCGTTCTCCGCTCCCGTCCCCGCCACCACCCACCCAGCCATCACGCCCGGGCCGATACAGGCGCGAAGCCGCACATGGCAACCCTGGCGAGCGCTGGCCGCGACTCACTTGTGGCTCGAAGCACAGCCACCACAAGCATGGCGATGACCACGCCGCCTGCCGTCACGCGCGGGCTCGCCGGATCCGGACACCGCCCGTGTTGGCAGCGATCGCGACCATGGCGTTTCTCAGCCGCAATCGCGCACGGCCGGCTATGTCCGGCCGAGAGCCCGCTTATGCGCAACATGCGCGGATGTCCCGGCGATCAACCCAAGAGGTGATTTCCCCCGAACGGCCGCCGGCTCAGCGACGAGGGCTGAGACGAACCAGATAACGCAGTGCCCACTGCGCGGCCAGCCAGTCGGCAAGGCAGGTCAAAGCGACGGGCGCTCCCTTCCTGCAGGCTGGCCCGGGCGCACCTGGGCTGGATGCGTGCCGCCGCCGCGCCGGGCAGACTGTGGAAATGCCGTCTGCGCTCTCCGCCGTTTCCTTCAGGGACGCCATGTTGTCTGATGTCACCGCCGTCGTCAGCCTGGTGCAGTCGGCTTACCGCGGCGACGCCAGCCGGGCAGGCTGGACAACCGAAGCCGACCTGCTGGGTGGGATCAGGACCGATGCCGCCGCCGTGCGCGCGGTGATCAGCGCCCCCCGATCGGTGGTGATGCTTCGGCTGCCGGCCGAAGACCGCAGGGCGGCAGGCCGGCGCCGGTCACCTCGACACCGATGCCGCCGGCGCGCTGCTGGCGTGCTGCGAGGTCAGGGACGAAGGCGGGGGGCGGGGCTATTTCGGCCTGTTCGCCGTCCGGCCGGACCGGCAGGGAGCGGGAATCGGGCGGGCCGTGCTGGCCGAAGCCGAGCAGCGGGTGGCTGCTGAGTGGCAGTGCCGCCTGCTGCGGATGACGGTGATCCGCCAGCGGGCCGATCTGATCGCGTGGTATCAGCGGCTCGGGTTCGTTCTGACCGGTGAAACGACACCGTTCCCCTACGGGGACGAACGCTCCGGCCAGCCGAAACGACCCGACCTCGAGTTCGCGGAACTCGCCAAGGCGCTCGGCTGAGCGCTCACCGGCGGCCGCGGGACGCCAAATCCCGAATTGACTGTGTCAGCGGCCGCCGGATGGGGGCATCAGATCGTGCCACGACTTCTCGGTCATGTGCACATCGAAGTAAGACGCGGCGGCGCGGATGTTTTCGAAGGCGAGTGCACGGTCAGTGTCGCTCACGTCGGCGACCTGATCGAATCGGCTGAGCGCGGTCCGCACATGGCTTGCCGAGATCAGCGGTTCCTTGCGCTGCCGTGGGAAGGCGTAGGCCGAGTCGGGCAGGTCGCCCCGCTCAGCTGCGTCCAGGTCACCACCGGACTGCTCGAAACCCGGTGGCGGCTGCCATGTCGGTGCGGGACCGGCGGACTCGTCAGGCATCGTGATTCTCCTTCTCCGGCGCGGGCCGCCGAGGCGATGCTGCGCTACGCGCCGGACCCGCCCATGGCCGTACCCCTCGTTGCTCCACGGTAGACCAGCTCATCTCGGCCGGGGCGCTGATGCTACCGCATGACCGGGTCTTCGCGCCGGGTGCGGTCAGCAACACTCAAGGTCCTGGCAGTGCTGCCAGGAGCCCGGGCTCATCGGCAAGATAAAAGACCCGCTCGGCCGCCTGACCTGCTCCGGGACGAACGCTTCGGCCAGCCGAAACGACCCGGCCTGGAGTTCGCGGAACTCGCCGGGGCGCTCGGCTGACGGCTCACTGGACGGCCTTGGGACGCCGAATCCCGAATCGGTTTCCCTGCGGGTCGGTGAGATGGGCGAACTCGATTCCCCCGTTGTCGACGAACGGGACGACCACGGCTGCGCCGAGCTGTTGTGCCCGGTCGATTGCGGCGCGAACGTCTTCGACCTGGACGTAGAAGATCGCCCAGTTCGCCGCGCCCATTTCCGAAGTGTCCCACAGGCCACCCCCGCCCTCGTTGACCATGCTGTACCGAGCCGGCATCGAGGGCTCCCCCACGGTCCAGCCGAACAGCCCCCCGTAGAACGCCTTGGACGCCTCGGGGTCCGGTGACCCGATCTCGAAGTAATTTACGTCGTTCGTCATGCCAGCAACCTCCCCGGGATCAGATACTGCGATTGCCTTCGCAGGCTAATTGCGGGGTCTGACAATGCAGGCACCGCAGGCCAGGCTGCTCAGAGCCGGACGTGTGTCCGCTCAGCCGGCTCGCGGCGGCTGGCGCGGCCGTCATGGTTTCCAGGTAGCGGTGTACCAGGGGGATGGTGACCGCGCCTTCGCCCACCGCGGATGCGACGCGTTTGACCGATCCCCGACGCGCGTCACCGGCCGCGAACACCCCGGGCAAGCTCGTCTCTAGCGGCAGCGGCGGCCGGCTGAGGGATCGGCGGGCGATGGTGTTGCCGGGCAGGTCGGATCCGGTGAGGATGAACCCCTGCTGGTCGCGGGCGACGGTGTCGGCGAGCCATTGCGTCCGCGGCTGCGAGCCGATGAGGACGAACAAGGCGTCGGCCGGGACGCTGCGCCGCGCCCCGGAGGAGGTGTCCTGCAGTACCAGCGATTGGAGATGGCTGGTGCCGGTGCCGCCGGCCACTTGTACGCGGTAGCAGACCTGCACGTTGGGCGCCTCGTCGATCTCGCAGATGAGGTAGTCGGACATGCTGCCGTCCAGCGACTCTGCGCGTACCAGGACGGTCACCTGGCTGGCCCACTTGGCCATGTGCAGCGCGGTCTGCCCGGCGGAGTTGCCGCCTCCGGCGACGAATACGTTTCGCCCGCGCATGGCCGGTGCCTCGCTGGCCGAGGCGCCGTACAAGACACCCCGGCCCTGCAGCGCCTCCAGGCGCGGGATACCCAGCCGCCGGTAGGTGGCGCCGGTCGCGATGACCACGGTGCGCGAGGTGATAGTACTGCCGTCGGAGAGCCGCAGCCGGTGGTGGCCACCTCGGCTCGACAGGCTTTCGGCCTGACGCATGTACAGGAACGTGGCGCCGAAGGTCCAGGCCTGCTGCCAGGTCTCCTGTGCCAGCCTGGAGCCGCTGATGCCCTGGGAGAAGCCAGGGTAGTTGCGGATCATCGAGCTGGTCCCCGCCTGGCCGCCGACGGCCTCGTGCTCGACGACCACGGTCCGCAGGCCTTCGGAGGACGCGTAGACCGCGGCCGCCAGGCCGGCCGGGCCTGCGCCGATCACTGCCACATCGAAGACCTCCTCGGCGCAGATCGGTGTCATGAGGCCGAACGCGTCGGCGATCTCGAGGTTGGTTGGGTTGACCAGCGTTGACTGCTCAGCCCCGAACCGCAGCACGACCACCGGCAGTTCCGGCAATTCCAGGCCGAGTTCGCCCAGCATCTGCTGGCCGCGCTCGCAGCCGGCGTCGTAGAACCCGGCCGGGACCCGGTGCCGGGAGAAAAGGTCACGCAGCTCCTGAGACCGCGCGGACCATCGCTCGCCAATCACCCGCACCGCCTCAAAGCCGCCGCTGCGCTGGCTGCTCCACTCCCGCAGGAATTCGGTAATCGAGCGGTGGAACTCCTCGGCCGGGTCCTGCACGGGACGCGTCACCCAGTGGTCGATCTTGCCCGCGATGACCGCGTCGAAAATGGACCGCACCGATTCCCAGTCACCCCAGCGAACCGCGGCCACCCGAAGGGCCGTCGGGTCGATGCGGCGGACCGCGGCAAGCACCTCAATGCCATCCCGGTCCTGCGCACCGACCCCGCCAATGACCAGCGCAACCGGCAGGCCAGCCGCCGCCAGGTCCCGCATCCAGGGTTCCAGCTTCGCGGGCCGGTCACAGACGGCGATCTGATAGTCCGCGCCGTACCGCTTCGACAGCTCCCAGCGGAGGACCTCCCGGGCGCCAGGCTCACGGCAGACGACGACGATGGCCGCCTGCGGCCCGGCCGTCTCACCGCGCACGGCCGCAGCCAGCTCCTCATCGGCAGCGGTGGCAGCGCCAGCTGATGCAGTCATCTCGTCTCCCGCAGACGCTCGTTTGAGATGGGCATACAGGCGAAGATACGAACTGCGGCGTTCGCGCACCGTTCGGTCGGACCTGCTCGTGCCAGGGCGCCAGAAGAACGCCGGAGCGAGCCAGCAATCCCTCGTCATTCCGGCTGCAACGACTTCCCAGCGGTGGGCGGCCGGGTCATGTGGGCGGGCGGGCGCGAACCCCGTCGCGGTGAAGTGTCCGGCCGCGAGCTTGGCGCAGCCGGCGGATCCTCCAGCCGGGGGCCGTGTCCGCCTGGCACCTCATGAAGCACCGCGCCGGGGTCTTGGGGCTGCTTTCGGGGTGCCTTCGGACTCAAAAGACTTGGCTGGCCGCGGGCCGCCCTGCCGGATCGGGGCAGGGCGGCCCGCGGGCCGGCGGCTGGCTATCCGACGCTGCCCGGGGCCGCCACTTGCTCGGGGTTCCAGGTGGCGGCGCCGAAGAGCTGCCAGTAGAAGTCCAGGCTGCCGCTGGGCCCGGCGGCGGCGATGATGCTGCCGGCGCTGTTGGTGGTCATCGACGGCGCCGAGAAGGTGCTGCCCGCACCCGCGACCTGCTCCGGGTTCCAGGCGGCGGCGCCGAGGACCTGCCAGTAGAAGTCCAGGCTGCCGCTAGCGCCGGCGACGGCGATGAACAGGTCGCTGCTGGTCGCGGTCATCGACGGCGCCGAGAAGGTGCTGCCCGCACCCGCGACCTGCTCCGGGTTCCAGGTGGCGGCGCCGAGGACCTGCCAGTAGAACCGCAGGCCGTGGCTCGGGTCGGCGGCGGCGATGACCACGAGGCTGCTGGTGGTGGTCATCGACGGCGCCGAGAAGGTGCTGCCCGCGCCCGCGACCCGCTCGAAGTTCCAGCCCGGGACGCCGTCGACGGCCCAGTAGAAGCTCAGGCTGCGGCTCGGGCCCGCTGCGGCGATGAACACGTCGTTGCTGGTGGTGGTCATCGACGGCGCCGAGAAGGTGGTTCCCGCGGCGGCGACCTGCTCGCGGTGCCAGCCCGGGGTGCCGTTGGCCGCCCAGTAGAACCGCAGGCTGTTGTCCGGCCCCCGTACGGCGACGATGGTGCTGGTGGCGTTGGTGGTGATCGACGGCGCAGAGAAGGCGCTGCCCGCGCCCGCGATCTGCTTGAGATGCCAGCCCGGGACGCCGTTCGTCGCCGAGTAGAGGTCCAGGCTGTGGCCCGGGCCCTGCACGGCGATGTCAACCTTGCTGCCGTTGTCCGTCATGGACGGCGCCGAGAAGGCGCTGCCCGCGCCCGCGATCTTCTCGGGATTCCAGCCTGGGGTGCCGTTGACCGCCCAGTAGAAGCGCAGGCTGTGGTCCGGGCCCTGAATGGCGATGTTGGTGTTGTTGCCGACGGTGATCATCGACGGTCCCATGCTGGCCATGGCCGGAGCCGCGGCCGTCGCCCCGAGCGCGATGACGGCAACCGCGGACAGTGCCGCCGAAGCGGTCCGAGTGGTCCTGCGGAGAGAATTCCGGCCCCGGCGCCGCCTGGCTGGCTGGCCGGCAAGAGCGTTCATGTTCATGACGGTCTCCTTCGACTCTGGGCGAGTTGAAGCGACCGTATGGCGGCTGGTCCGCGCGCCGAATCGGGAGCGGTTGCCCAGTTTGCCCGCGGTGTTGCCTATCTTTGCGCCGGGCCAGCCAGCCCGAGCCGGGCCGCGTGGGCGGCGGCGGCCCCGCGGGTCGGGGCATCCAGCTTCGCCAGCACGGCCGAGACGTGATGATCGACGGTCCTGGCGGACAGGAACAGCTTGGCGGCGATCTCGGCGTTGGTATGCCCGGCGGAGATCAGCTCGAGCACCTCGCGCTCGCGCCGGGTCAGCCCGAGCGGGTCGGCCTCGGTCGCGGTCCGCGGCCCGGCCGGGATAGACCGGATGCCAAGCGCGCGCATCGTGTGCCGGGTGAGCTGGGCAGCGGCGGATGCACCCAGGCCGGTGAAGATTTTCAGCGCCTCGCGCAGCGCCACCTCCTCGCTGGCATCGTGCAAGGCCAGCGCCGCCTCGTACGAGCAGTCCAGGCTGGCCCACACCCGTGACGCTTCCTGCCAGTCGCCCTCCGTCTGAAGCAGGTAGGGCCCGGCCGGGTCACCGCGCGGTGACCGATTCGACTTGGTGCGCCGAAGCCAGGCCCCGATCTCGCCGCGATCCCATCCGTCCGAGCCGGCTGCTGCATCATCGGCCAGTTCGGCCTCATATGCGGCTTCGTGCAGGTCGCCCTGCAGCCAGCGCGCCTCGGCGCGGGCCAGCCGTACCGGAATGATGCACTGCGACTCACCGGAGCCATCCGCGATCGCTGCCGCCTCGTCGAGATACTGCCAGGCGCCGGGCTGGCCGCGCCTGGCTCTGATCACGCCGAGCACCTGCAGCGCGCGGAGCCCGTGTATCGGAGCGTCGGCGCTGGCCAGCAATTCGGTGCTGAGGGCCACCGCCTCATCCCAGCGCCCAGTCCGCTCCAGGGCAGCTGTCCGCTCCCCCCGCAGGTGAACCGCGAACGAACTGGCATCGTGTTCGTCGCAGTAGGCGATGCCCTCGGTGAAGTACCGCTCCGCCTCGGCGAATCGCCGGTGATCGGCATACACGGCGCAGAGATTGGCGTATGCCCGCGCCGCCTGTTCGTCAAGCCCCGCAGAGAGCGCGACCTCCAGCGCTAGCGGGCAACGGGCGGGCGAGGCGGGCCCGCCTCCTGGACCGGCATGGAGTTCGGCGCCGTGATCGGGTACGGAATGCTCACGTCGAAGGTGCCCGCCAACGGGCCGATCTGATCGCGCGGCATCAGCGGCTCCGGTTCGTCCTGACCGGTGAGACGACGCCGTTCTGCTACCGGGACGTAGAAGGTCGCCCAGTTCGCCGCGCCCGTTGCCCAAGTGTCCCACAGGCCACCCCGACACCCGGGTGGTTGCCCGGAGGTCCACGTATGGCTACCGGATGAGGGCTAGCTGGGGCTTGCCCATGTTTGGGATCCCGTCGACCGGGAAGTCCGCGTTGTCTCGGGCAGATCGCCGTCGGCTTACCAGAGCATGAGCTCTCCCTGCCCGCTACGCGCGGAGCTGGAGACGACGGCTCCAGCGCCGAGGAAGTAGAGAGGGTTTGCGATGACATCAGGCCTGCAAAGAGCCGCGTCAGTGACGGACGTCATGAGCCCGGCCCCGGTGACCAAGAGCCGCGCCCGCGGCAGAGGTTCTCAGGCGGCGCGCGGTGCGACCGCAGCGGGACGCGGCAGGAAAACTGGCGCCGCGGCTGGCGCGCCCGGCGCGCGAACGAAGGCGGCGACCGCGACGCCAGCTGGCCAGTCCCTGGACCGAGCCCAGCACGCTCTTGATCAGGCTGCGCAGATGGAGAAGCAGCTGCGCGCCAGCTTGAAGGAGCACACCAAGGCGGTCAGCGCAGCCAAAGACGACCTCAACCGGCGCGATCGCGACCTCAAGGCCATGAAGTCGCAGCTTAAGACCGCTAAGAAATCTTGTAAGCACGCTGCCAGGGAACTCAGCCAGGCTTCCAAGACAACGGCCGCTGCGATGAGGTGACGCCACGTGGCGGCGCGCCTGTTCTGAGCAGTGCTCATGCCTTAGCTGCGGCAGCGGATGCCAGCGCCGTCCGCCCGGGCGCTTCGCGCCTGCCGCACCTGCCTCCCGGTGGCGGCATTCCGCAGGGTGCCAGCGACGGCGACGGTCGCCGAGGTCACTCGGCTCGGCTGCCTGACCGGCGCAAATGACCTGCTGAACGCGGTTCTCGGCGGGGACAGGCGGCCGGCGGCCGGGGCACGTTTGCCGGATCGTCGGCAGGGAAGTGACGCGGGTGCCTGAGCCGCGAGAACCTTCCGCCTGCACGGGGATGGCGTGACCGGCGAGGCGCCGCTCCGCCGCCGTGTCCAGGTCGCGCGCCGGGCGGGCGCCTGGCTGGCGTGGTGGGTCCTGCTCATGTCGTTCTGGGTCATCCTGGACGACTCCGTCGCCTCAGACGAACTGCTCGCCGGGGCCGGGGCCGCGGCCCTGGGGGCTTTGCTCGCCGAGCTTGCCTTCCACCAGGCAGGCACGCGGTTCGGGATTCGGGTCGAGTGGGTGGTCCCGGCGCTCAGCCTGCCGGCCCAGGTGGTAAAGGACACGGCCATCGTCTTCGCGGCGCTGTGGCGACGCCTGGCCCGCGGGGAAGAGCCGGCCAGCGGGTTCCGCGCGGTACCCGCCCGTTTCGGCAGCGACACCGCCGAGGGCCAGACCCGGCGGGTGCTCCTGATCGGCGGGCGGTCCGTCGCCCCGAACTCGATCGCGGCAGGAATCGATCCCGACCGTGACGTGATGATCATCCACCAGCTGGTGGTGAACGAGGGAGAGGCGGTCGAGTGAACGGGTTCGTCATCGCGGCCATCGCCATGCTCATCGGGACGATCCCGTGCGCGATGGTGATATGGCGGGGCGAAGTCATGGCGGCCGTGGTGGCCTACGAGGCCATCAGTTCCATTGTCGTGATGGTGTTGGTGCTGCTGGCCGAGGGTTTCCGGCGGTCGGGCGAGTTCGAGCTCCCGGTCCTGCTCGCGGTGCTCCTGTTCGGCAGCGGCCTGGTCTTCGTGCGGTTCCTGGAGCGGTGGCTGTGAGCGGCAGGGAAATCCTGGCAGACGTCCTGCTGAGCCTGGGCGTAGCGATCGCGCTCGCCTCGTCGATCGGCATCCTGGTCATGCGGGACGCCTACCAGAAGCTGCACTACGTGACGCCGGTCGCCCTGGTGGCCCCGCTGATCGTAGGACTGGCGGTCCTGGCGCAGACGGGCCTGACCGAGAACACGGCGCAGACCTGGCTAGCGCTGCTGTTCATCGTGATCGTCGGCCCGTTCCTGACCCATGCCACGGTCAGGGCCGCCCGGATCAGGGAGAAGGGCGACTGGCGCCCCGACGCTGGACGCGGTGACGGCTCGGCGGAGGACAAGTCGTGAACGCCGCCAGCGTGGTCGCCGTGGTCACGCGCTACTCGGCTTCGCCGGGGCTGATGGACGCCCTGCAGGCGACGATCCTGGTGCTCGTGGCGGCCGGCGCCACCGCTGTCACGCTGATCCGGGAGCCGGTCCGCCAAGTGATCGCGCTGAGCGCCTACGGGGTGCTGCTGGCCGTCTTGTTCCTGGCCTTCCAGGCCCCCGACGTCACCTTGTCCGAGCTCGCGGTGGGCGCTGTCGTGCTGCCGATCCTCCTGCTGCTGACCCTGGCCAAAGTCCGAGGGCGGGAGATCAAAGTCCGAGGTCGGGAGAAGTGAAGCCGGGCCAGCGCCGCTGGGCCTTCCTGATCGCGATGGCCGGCCTGGCCGCGTTTTACTTGTGGGGCCTGTCCGGCCTGCCGGGGTTCGGCAACTACCCCGGGCCCTACGGGAACATCATCAACCGCATCGCGGTAGCCCAGACCAAGGCCACCGGCGTGGTCTCGGCCGTCAACTTCGAGTACCGCGGATTCGACACCTTGGGTGAGGAGTTCATCCTCTTCGTCGCCGCCACCGGGGTGGCCACCGTGCTGCGGCACCTGCGAGACGAGCGGGAACGCGACGCCAGCGGCGAGGCCAGCGACGAGGCGACGGGCAGGGAGGTGCCCCCCACCAGCGGCGCGGTCCAGATGGTGGCGCTGGCCTTGACCGGACCCACCGTGGTCATTGGCTGGTTCCTGGCCTCGCACGCGCAGACCAGTCCCTCGGGCGGCTTCCAGGGCGGGATCGTACTGGCCACCGCCTTCGTCCTGATCTACCTGGCGGGGCAGTTCCTCGTCTTCAAGCGGATCAGCCCGGCCGACGCCACCGACGCCGTGGAGGCCGTGAGCGCCGGCGGCTTCGCCGCCGTCGGCATCGCCGGGGTGGCGATGGGGCTGGCGTACCTCACCAACTTCCTGCCGCTCGGCACCACCCCAGGCGCCGTGAGCTCCTCCGGGACCATCGCCCTGATCAGCTTCTTCGTCGGCCTTGAGGTCGGCGCAGCGTTCGTCCTCATCGTGAGCGAACTAATGGACCAGACGCTCCTTTACCGGCAGGGAAGCCAGTAATGCAGATCTTCCCGTTCGTGGTCGTGGCCTGGATCCTGGCCGTCGGCTTGTACGGCCTGGTCACCAGCCGCCACCTGGTGCACCTGATCATGTGCCTGATCGTCGTGCAGTCGTCCACCTACGTGCTGCTGCTGGGCGTCGGCTACAAGACCGGCGCGGCGGCTCCTTACTTCTTCGACA
Source organism: uncultured Actinomycetes bacterium (assembly GCA_963762615.1). Taxonomy (GTDB): domain Bacteria; phylum Actinomycetota; class Actinomycetes; order Streptosporangiales; family Streptosporangiaceae; genus PALSA-505. The sequence continues at coordinate 651,275 of CAVXLG010000013.1, forward strand.
TCCCGGTGCATACCCCCGCGGTCAACCCCGTGGTGCAGGCCCTGGCGCTGACCGACGTGGTGGTCGAGGCGGCCGTGACCGCGCTGCTACTGGCCTTCGCCATCCAGGCGTACAAGCGGTTCGGCACCCTCGACCCTCAAGAACTCGTTCAGCTCAAGGGCTGAGCGCGTGCCGTGAACCAGCTACCTGCCCTCGCCGTGGCTCTCCCGCTGATCGTGGCGGCGGCGATATCGGCGCTGAACCGGCTGATGGGCCGCAGACGCCGGCTGCTGGACGCGACCGCCATCGCCACCAGCGCGGTGGTCACTGCCGTCCTGCTGGTGCTCATGGTGCAGAGCGCGCACGGTGACGTCGTCTACTGGTTCGCCGGCTTCAAGCCGTCCCACGACATCGCCATCGGCATCGACTTCTCCGCCGGGCCGCTCAGCACCGGCCTGGCGTGCCTGGCCGCGCTCCTGGTGACGGCGGCCATGACCTTTTCCTGGCGTTACTTCGAGCAGGTCAGCACCTACTACCACGCCCTCATGCTCACATTCCTGGCGGGAATGGCCGGATTCTGCCTCACCGGCGACATCTTCGATCTGTTCGTGTGGTTCGAGCTGATGAGCGTGTCCGCGTACGCGCTGACCGCATACCGGCCGGAAGAACGCGGGCCGATCCAGGGAGCGCTGAACTTCGCCATCACCAACAGCGTCGGCGCCTACCTGTCGCTGTCCGGCATCGTCCTCATCTATGCCCGCACGGGCGCCCTCAACATGGCCCAGATCGGGCGGGATATCGGCCGGCAACGGCCGGGCGGCCTCATCGTGGTCGCCTTCGTGCTCATCATCGCTGGCCTGCTGATCAAGGGCGCCATCGTGCCGTTTCACTTCTGGCTCGCCGACGCCCACGCGGTAGCCCCCACCCCGGTCTGCGTGCTGTTCTCGGGTGTCATGGTGGAACTCGGGCTCTACGGCATCGCCCGGGTGTACTGGTCGATGTTCGGCCAGGCCCTCGGGCACCGGTCCGCCATCACCAGCGCCTTCCTCGCCCTCGGGCTGCTCACCGCGGTCGTGGGCGCGCTGTTCTGCTTCCGCGAGCGGCACCTCAAGCGACTGCTCGCGTTCTCCACCGTCAGCCACGCGGGCATGTTCCTGACCGGCATCGCCTTGCTCACCCCGCTCGGGCTGGCCGGCGCCGCCGTCTACGTGGCCGGGCACGCCCTCGTGAAGGCGGCCCTCTTCCTGTGCGTCGGCATCGTGCTGCACCGCCTCGGCTCGGTGAACGAGACCTCGCTGCACGGGCGGGGCCGCCGGTTGCGCGTTACCGGCGTGGTGTTCACCCTGGCCGCCCTCGGCCTGTCCGACCTGCCGCCGTTCGCCACCTTCCTGGGCAAGGGGTGGACCGAGGACAGCGCCGCAACCCGGGGCATGACCTGGGTCATCGTCATCTTCGTCGCCTCGTCAGTACTGGTCGGCGGGGCCGTGCTGCGCGTGGCCGGGGGCGTCTTCTACGGGCTGGGCGACCCGCCGGGCGAGGACCCGCAGATGGCGCGGGAGGCCTCCGAGGAGACCAGCGAGACCAACAAGGCCAAGCAGCGCACCCCGCTGACCATGATCGTTCCCGCCGCCGTCCTGGTCGTGGGCTCGATCGGCATCGTCTTCGCGCCCCATCTCGGGGCGGCCGTGGAGGCCGGAGCCGTCCGGTTCCAGGACCAGGCGGCCTACAGCGCCACCGTGCTGTCCGGGGCGCACATCGCGCACCCCGCGACCATCGCCCCCGCCGAGGGTACCGGGATCACCATGTCGGCCGTCGCCACCGGCGTGGGCTCGACCGCCGGCGCCCTGGTCCTCGCCTTCCTCGCGCTTTACTGGCGGCGCCTGCCCGTGCTGCGCCGGGGATTCGAGCCCGGCCGGGGCCTGACGCGGCCCATTGAGCGCTTCCAGAGCGGGGTGGTCAATGACTACGTGACGTGGGTCGTCATCGGCCTCGCCTGCCTGGGCGGCGCGCTAGCGTTTGCTATCCGGTGACGGTCCCGGACCGGGTGGAGGGCCTGCCTGACCCGCCGCGTACCCGGCCAGCGCCCAGGCTGCTGCCGCGGCGATGGCGCCCTTAGCCGCCAGCAGCAAGAGCGACCGCTGAAGGCAAGGCTTCAGGCATCAGGACCTGCCGCCGGCTGGCATCGGGCGCGCCGCTTCATCCTCCTTCCCTTAGCCGCTCAGGTTTGGACCAGTCGGCTGCGGGCAGCCGATGGGGCCTACGGAGCCAACGCGGACGACCTGCCCGTCGAGGTCGCCGGCTTCACCGCAGTCGCCGCCTTCACGGCACGAGAGGACTCCATGTACATAGGCATCGGTACGGTCGTCGTCATTGTCCTGATCGTCTTGCTCGTCCTTTTCCTGCGGAGGAGATGACCGCGCCCGTTTCCGCCGGGCGGGCGGCCCGGAACCCGGGCCGGCCGCCCGGGATCAGCCCGTGCGCCTGGCAGCACCCGGCGGCCGACAGCGCCGGCGGCGCGTGCCGAGGCCATCACCAAGGGAAGGCGAGCCGGATGGTATCGATCAAGGTCAAGCCCAGCGCCATCAAGAGCAGGCCTGCGGACCGGGCGGCGCACGGCATAGACCGGATGGTGCGCAACATCGAAACCGGCCGTTTCGAGCGCAGCCTGTCGGCGCTGACCGCGGCCGGTGCGCTGGTCACGGCGGCGGAAATTTATTTCGAGCATGACAGCGCCAGCTTCGGCAACAAGATGATGTGGCTGCCGGTCGTCCTCGGGCCGGTCGGCGCGGCGGCGGGCGTAGCCGGTTTTTTCAGCCGCCGGCTCGCCAAGACGGCTCTGCCGCTGGCGTCGGCGGCCATCGTGGCCAACGGCCTGCAGGGCACCTTCCTTCATGCGCGCGGCATCGCGCAGAAGCCGGGCGGCTGGTCCAATGCCCGCTACAACATGGAGACGGGCCCGCCGCTGCTCGCCCCGCTGCTGGTGACCATGGTCGGCGGTATGGGGCTCCTCGCCGCGATCTTGCGACGCGAAAAGTGAGCGACGCGAACGGCACGCCGCGCGGCGGCCGGTTCCCTGGCTTCGACTCGGCCGCGCAGGCATCGCACTGGGACGCCACGACTGCGGGGGTGGTCCTGGCCCGGCTCGCAATGCCGCCTGATGTCCGGTTCTTCACCCCCGCGGAGGAGGCCATCGCGACCGCGCTCTGCGATCAGCTTCTCGATCTGGGCGAGGGCGCCACGGTACCGGTGGTGAACCTGATCGACGCACGGCTGGCCGAGCAGGAGACCGACGGCTGGCGTTACGAAGACATGCCCGAAGACGGCCGGGCATGGCGGCAGTCACTCGCTGCCCTGGACGCGGATGCGGCCGTCCGGTATGGCTGCGGGTTCGCCGAAAGCTCCTCGCTCGACCAGGTCAAGCTGATCCAGGCGGTCCAGGATCTGGGTACCGGCGACTGGCACGACCTGAATGCCGGGCACGTGTGGAGCTTGTGGACGCGCTATGCCTGCACGGCGTTCTACGCACACCCGTCGGCCTGGGACGAGATCGGCTTTCCCGGCCCCGCTTATCCCCGCGGCTACAAGAACCCCGGCATCGATGCGCGCGAACCGTTCGAAGTCCGTGACGTCAAGCCGTCCGACGACCCGGTCCGCGGGGACGGCACGCGATGAGCAACGTGCGGGATCGCAACGAGTCGGCGTGGCTGCTGCCTAACGACGGCACCCGCACGAACCACCGGCTACGCGCTGACATGCGCCGGTTCGCTGACACTGACGAGGTGGACCTGGTGATCGTCGGCTGCGGAGCGGGCGGGTCCACAATGCTGCAGCGGCTGGCGCGGGCCGGCTGGCGGGTGGTCGGCATGGACGCGGGGCCGTTCTGGGACCCTGATGCCGACTGGGTCAGCGACGAGGCCGGGCTCGCATCACCTGTACTGGACCGACCCGCGGGTGATCGCCGGCGACGACCCGGTCCCGCTGGGGTCCAACAATTCCGGCCGCGGCGTGGGCGGGTCGATGGTCCATTACGCCGGTTACACCCCGAGGTTTCATCCCAGCGACTTCGCGACCTGCACGCGGGACGGGGTAGGCGCCGACTGGCCGCTGAGTTACCAGGACCTGCGGCCCTATTACGAGCTGCTCGAAGAGGAGCTGCCAGTTGCCGGGGAACGGTGGCCGTGGGGCGACCCGCACGCCTATCCCTACCGGCCGCACCCGGTGGGCGGCAACGGCGAGATCTTCCTGCGCGGCGCCCGGGCACTGGGCATCGACGCGAAGGTCGGGCCGGTCGCCATCGCCAACGGCCGCTTCGGCAACCGGCCGCATTGCATCTACCGCGGCTTCTGCCTGCAGGGATGCAAGGTCAACGCCAAGGCTTCACCGCTGATCACACACATTCCCGATGCGCTGGCCCATGGCGCCGAGGTCCGCGCCGATGCCATGGTCACCAGCGTCGAGGTGGACGAGCGCACCGGCGAGGCTACCGGCGTGCATTACGTCAAGGGCGGCGCCCCCCGATTCCAGCGCGCCAGGATGGTCGCGCTCGCCGGCTACTCCATCGAGACGCCGCGGCTGCTGCTCAACTCGACGTCCAGGCGGTTCCCGGACGGGCTGTGCAATGACTTCGACCAGGTGGGCCGCTACCTGATGGTGCAGGGCGCGCCGCAGACCGCAGGCCGGTTCGACGCCGAGATCCGGATGTACAAGTCGCCGCCGCCGGAGGTGAGCTCCGAGGAGTTCTACGAGACCGACCCGGCCAAGGACTACAAGCGCGGATTCTCTATTCAGACGGTGTCCCCGCTGCCGATCACCTGGGCCGAGCATGTCGCGGCCCAGGGCCACTGGGGCAGGTCGCTGCGAGAGTACATGACCGACTACGTGCACTGGTGCTGCCTGGGCGCATTGTGCGAGTTCTTGCCGCTCCCGCAGAACCGGGTGACGCTGGCGCAGGAGAAGGACCGGTACGGCCTGCCGGTCGCGCATTTCTCCTACAGCCAGTGCGACAACGACCGCGCCCTGATGAAGGCGGCCCGGTCGGTGATGGAAGACCTGCTGCATGCGGCGGGCGCCGACGAGGTCATCACCATCAACCGCTACGCGCACCTGGTCGGCGGGGCGCGGATGGCCGCAGACGAGCAACACGGCGTCGTGAACGCTGACTGCCGCAGCTTCGCGGTGCCCAATCTCTACATCACCGACGGCAGCGCCCTGCCCACCCAGGGCAGCGCGAACCCTGCGCTGACGATCATGGCGGTGGCCGCCCGTGCCGCCGGCCGGCTGGCAGCCGACGGGCGGCGCGGGCGGTGCTGACTTATCTGCTCTGCGCCGCGGCGTAGCGCTTCGGTAATCGCTAGGAGGAAACCCGATGACCACTACTACTGTCGCCGACTACCTGCTTGGCCGCCTGCGCGAATGGGACGTCGACAAGGTGTTCGGCTTCCCCGGCGACGGCATCAACGGCATTCTCGCCGCGTGGGGGCGCGCCGAGAACAACCCGAAGTTCATCCAGGCCCGGCATGAGGAGATGAGCGCGTTCGAGGCGGTCGGTTACGCCAAATTCACTGGGCGCTTCGGCGTCTGCATGGCCACCTCGGGTCCTGGCGCCGTGCACCTGCTGAACGGCCTTTACGACGCCAAGCTCGACCACGTTCCCGTGGTGGCGATCGTCGGCCAGACCAGCCGGTCGGCCATGGGCGGCTCCTACCAGCAAGAAGTGGACCTGCTCAGCCTTTTCAAGGACGTCGCCAGCGAGTACGTGCAGATGGTCACCGTCCCCGAGCAGCTGCCTGGGGTGCTGGACCGGGCCATCCGCGTCGCGCTCACCGAGCGGGCACCGACAGCGATCATCATCCCCTCCGACGTCCAGGAGCTGGAGTACTCGGCGCCGACGCACGCGTTCAAGATGGTGCCATCCAGCATCGGGGTCGACTGGCCCAGCGCGGTGCCCGGCGATGCCGCGATCGCGCGCGCGGCGGAGGTACTCAACGCGGGCCAGAAGGTCGCGATCCTGGCCGGGTCGGGCGCCCGCGGGGCCCGCGAGGAATTGCAGCAGGTCGCTGAGCTGCTCGGTGCCGGGATCGCGAAGCCGCTGCTGGGCAAGGACGTGCTCGCCGACGACTTGCCCTACGTCACAGGCTCGATCGGCCTGCTCGGCACCCGGCCCAGCTACGAGATGATGATGGGCTGCGACACGCTCCTGACCGTGGGCTCCAGCTTCCCGTACACGCAGTTCCTGCCGGAGTTCGACCAGGCCCGCGCGGTGCAGATCGACATCGATGGCAAGTACATCGGCATGCGCTACCCCTACGAGGTCAATCTCGTCGGCGATGCCGCCGCGACCTTGCGCGCCCTTATCCCGCAGCTGGAGCGCAAGCAGGACCGGTCCTGGCGCGAGAACATCGAGGAGAACGTCGCCCGCTGGTGGGAGGTCATGCAGGCCGAGGCGATGGTGGAGGCCGATCCGATCAATCCGATGCGGCTGTTCTTTGAGCTGTCGTCCCGGCTGCCGGACAACGCCATCGTCGCCGCCGACTCCGGCTCGTCGGCGAACTGGTACGCGCGGCACCTGCGGTTCCACGGCGACATGCGCGGATCGCTGTCGGGCAATCTCGCCACCATGGGTCCGGGCGTGCCCTACGGGATCGGCGCGAAGTTCGGCCATCCCGACCGCCCGGTATTCGTGTTCGCCGGGGACGGCGCGATGCAGATGAACGGGCTGGCCGAGCTGATCACCATCAAGCACTACTGGCGGGAGTGGTCGGATCCGCGGCTGGTCATCGCGGTCCTGCACAACGACGACCTCAACCAGGTGACCTGGGAGATGCGGGCAATGGAAGGCGCTCCGAAGTTCGCCGAGTCTCAGACGCTGCCCAGCGTCGATTATGCGGGGTTCGCCGCGAGCCTCGGCCTCGAGGGCGTCGCTGTCGACAAGCCCGACGACGTCGGCCCGGCATGGGACCGCGCGCTCGCGGCCGACCGGCCGACGGTACTGGACGTGCGCTGCGACCCGAACGTGCCGCCGATCCCGCCGCACGCGACGCTCGATCAGATGAAGGACGCCGGGCGGGCAATACTCAAGGGCGACCAGGACCGGTGGGGCGTGGTCAAGGAAGGCGTGAAGATAAAGATCCAGGAATTCCTGCCGCACAAGGAGGACTGACCTCCCCGGCACCGCTGTCTGCCACCCGCTCCCGGTCGGGTCGGCGCGGCATTACCGGCGCGCGGCCGGGGACGGGGCCGGCCGGCGTGGCCGCGCGGGCGCCGTAGCGTGGTAGCTCTGGCCGGGCACGCCGGGGTGATGATTGGCAGCGGCGGCGCCGAGCGGGACGACTAGCGGGCAACCGGCGGGCGGGGCGGGCCCGCTTCCTGGACCGGCATGGAGTTCGGCGCCGTGATCGGGTACGGGATGCCCACGTCGAAGGTGCCCGCCAGCGCGTCGAGGACGGCCTGCTCGGCCACCTGCACCTCGCCCAGGCTGGTCTCGGGCAGCGGCGGCACCGAGGTATCCGGCGGCCGGGTCAGGGCGAGCGCGCTGGTCATGTCGCCGGTGGCCGCCCGCCGCCATGCTGACAGGTTCGGCACCTCGACGCCGAACCTGGTCTCGATGAAGCGCAGCAGCGAGGTGTGGTCGAAGACGTCCGGGCACAGGTGGCCGCCGCGGCTGAACGGCGAGACCACCAGGCAGGGGGTCCTGAACCCGAGGCCGACCGGCCCGGCAATGCCGGCCGCGACCGGCGGCAGCGGAGCGCTCAGCCATTCACCCGCCGTCCCGCCGGGAGCCGTGACCGGCGGCACGTGATCGAAGAAGCCGCCGTTCTCGTCGTACACGATGAACATCACGGTCTGCGCCCACACCTCCGGATTGGCCACCAGCGTCCGCAGGGTGTCCTGGACGAAGTTCTCGCCGTACTCGGGCGGCGCGGCCGGGTGCTCGGACTGGGCCAGCGGCGGGATGATCCAGGACACCGCCGGCAGTCGCCCGGCGGCGACGTCCTCGTGGAAGTCGTCCGGCCAGGACGGGGTCAGCGCCTTGCTGGTCAGCTCGAATCCGGTGACGGAGAGCGGGTCGGTGAAGGCCTTGAAATAGGGCAGCGGGCTGAGCGCGAGCTCGGCGAGCGGGTGGTTGTAGACCTTCCAGCTGATCCCGGCGGCCTGCAGCCGCTCTGGCATGGTCTCCCAGTGCAGCGTGCCGTAGTGGGCGATCCGGTCACCGAAGGTCTCCAGCACCGGGCCGCCGGCCTTGCCATCCGGATCGATCGTGCCCGAGACAGCCATCACCCGGTTGGAATCGGTGGGGCCGATGACCGAGCAGAAGTAGCCGTCGCAGACCGTGAACGCGTCGGCGAGGGCATAGTAGAAGGCGAGGTCCTGGCGAGTCATGTAGCCCATGGTCAGCGGCCCGTTCTCGGCGCCGTTGGACGTCAGGTGCGCGGTGACGAACCCGTCCATGCGCCCGCCATTCCAGCTGCGGTGCTGCGTCGCCCAGTCATGCGCGATGTCGTTGGTGGTCTGGCCGTTCTTCAACGGCGGATCACTCACCAGGTGGAACGGCTGCAGGTAGCCGGACGGATCGACGCCAGTCCCGGGCTGGTAGCCGAACTGGTCGAACACCGTGTGCTGCACTCCCCCGACGTCGCGGGTCAGCACGTGCGGGTCGGAAAACCCGCGAACCGCTGACAGGGTGCCGAAATAGTGGTCGAACGACCGGTTCTCCTGCATCACGATCACCACGTGCGCAATGTCGGCGAGCCGCGCCGAGCCCGGGACGGTCGCAGCGGCAGCGTGTTCGACCAGCCTGGCCTGGGATCGGGTCAGCCAGCCGCGGATCCGGCCCAGCCATCCCGTCGTCTCCTGATCACTCACCCGGACCTCCTGAGAACGCCGATCGGCCAATTGTCGTGCATCACCGGCGAGAGGAGAGGTAACTTTCCAGCCGTTCGGCGAGAAGTGCCGATGACGTCAGGCTCGCCACCGGCCTGCCTGCCCTGGGTCGGCCGCACCCGGGTTAGCAGCCAGAATGCAGTCAGCCCGGTCGGTCAGCGCCGCAGCAGCCGCGCCGCCCGTCCGGGATCGGGGTCTGTGCCGGCGCCGTCCTGGGCTGCCGCGCCGAGGGCGGTACCGAGCTGGCCGTCGCCCGCGGCGTGGGCGGCCTCGGCGGCCGACCGGATGACGAGCGCGTGATCAGCGCCGGTGAGCCGTTCGGCGTCGGGGACGCTCGGCCACAGCTCAAGGACCCGGGCCAGCATGGCCAACTGCTCGGCACAGGCCAGGACGCGGCCCGCCTCGGCTGCCGCCCGCCAGGCGCTGCTCAGCGCGAGGGCGGGATCGTGCGCGTGATGCCAGTGCTCGGCCTGCTCGATCGCCGCGCATCCGGCCGGCGCCAGCGACGAGTCTTCCTGCAGGGCCGCGGCGAACCGGTGGTGCACAGCGGTGTGATCGCCGGGCAGCAGATCCTGATGGACGGCCTCGCTGATCAGGGCGTGCCGGAAGGTACAGCAATCCTCGTCGGCCACCAGCACGCCGCCGTCCAGGGCGGGACGCAGGCTGGCCTCCAGCGCAGCAGCGTCCATCCCGGTCACCGCGGCGAGCAGCCCGCGTCCGGTGCGCTGGCCGCCGGCGCTCGCCGTGCGCAGCACGTCCTGGGTCAGCTCGGGCAGCCGCCGGATGGCCGCGAGCATCAGACCTCGCGGGGTGGCCGCACAGCCGGTCCGCTGGCCGTCGCAGCACACCAGTTCTTCGGTCAGCAGCGGGTTGCCCTCCGCGGTACGGTGCACCCGGTCGGCGAGCGACGGCGCGGGCTGGCTGCCCAGGATCTGCGCGACCAGCTCCGCCGACTCGTCCCGGCTCAGCCCGGACACCTCGGTGCGCTGCACCCAGCCCAGCCGGCCGAGCCGGCGCAGTTGCGCGCACAGCGGGTGGCCACGGTGCAGTTCGTCGGACCGGTACGTAACGATGATCAGCAAGCCGGGCATCGCCTGCAGGTTGTCGATCAGGAAACAGATCAGGTCCCGGGTGGACTCGTCCGCCCAGTGCGCGTCCTCGACGACCAGTACCGCCGGCCGCGGCCCGGCCAGCTGCTCAAGGAGCGAGAGCATCTCGACGAACAGCCGGGCCCGCGCCTGCTTGGCGGTGCCCGCCGCGACCGGGCCTGCCGCGACCGGGCCTGCCGCGACCGGCTCGCCAAGCTCGGGCAGCAACCGGATCAGCTCACGGTCCGGGGCACCGATCACGCCTGCGAAGTCCCGGTCACGCACCAGATCCCGGAGAACCGCACTGAACGGCGCGAATGGCAGGCCGACCCGGCCAACGTCGGGGCACCTGCCGGTCAGCACCCGCGCCGCCGGAGCGGCGGCCGCACCGAACTCGCGGACCAGCCGTGACTTGCCGACCCCCGCATCACCGCCGACGAGCAGGGCCGCCGGATCTCCGCGGCGCACCCGGGCCAGCGCCTCGTTCAGCCACGCCAGCTCCGGCCGCCGGCCGACGAGCACCGGGCTGGTCACGCGCTGCGGCACGGGCCGCGGCTGCCCCGGCCGGTGCCGTCCTGTCGCGACGGCCACGTCAGCGGACGGCCCGGCCGGCCAGCCGAGCCTGCGCGGACGGCTCGTGCAGCAGCGGTCCCCGGGTCCGGGCCAGGAACTCGGCGTACGTCTGCGGCGGAGCGTTCGGGTGCGTCAGGTAACGGTCAGTGGACGAGGAGACGGTGGTGAGCCGCCTCTGCTGGCGGTCCATTTCGGCGATCCCCGAGCCGACCCGGCGCGCCGCGCGCAGCAGCGCACTTGCCGTCCGGCCGGCGGCGGCCAGGATGCGCAGGATGAGGGCGTGCATCGCTGCCTCCTAGGAGACCCGGTTTCGCGACCCGCGGGGCCGGCCGCGCCCTCGCTTGCTCGCGACCACTACTCCGCGCAGCACCAGCTCACCGCCCCAGACTCCCCAGGGCTCGGCGCGGTCGAGCGCTCCGGCCAGGCAGGCGGCGGCTACCGGGCAGCCGCGGCACAGTTCCTTCGCCCGGGCGATGTCAGCCGGCGATTCGGCGAAGAACAGGTCCGGGTCAGTCAGGCAGGGAACCTCGGTGGTCTCGGACGCATCGGCCCGGGTGAGCATCATGACCATGCCGCACCGACCTCAAATCCCGGCCGGCTGGCCGGCGGCGCTGCCACGGCGGGAGATCGCGGCAGACGGCCCGGCGGCGGCGCGGCGGGCGCGGCGGGCCCGGCGGGCCTGGCTGGCACGACGCGCGGCCACGGCCTGCTTGCGCAGGTCCCTGTCGCGCGCCGCGGCCAGGTCCTGCATCATGTACGGGTTCATGACTTGCCTCCTCGGTGCGGGCCGGTTTGCGCCCGCACCTTGAGGTTCGTCGTAAGGCCCGGCCGGCGGCATCGGGCAGATGCCTTATCTCCGGGCCGGCTTCTGTCTTAGGTCCGCCGGCCGGGCCTTGAGTACCGTACGTGCCGCCAGTGCTGATTACCGGGTGACGCGCACCGTGGCCCCTCCCTGCCGTTGCGCCTGGCCGCCGAGGCCGACGGTCGCGTAGAGCACCGAGCTGGCCGCCGGGGCCCACGACGGCGGCTGGACGGTGAACCTGACGACCGGTGCCTGGTGCGGCGTGACCACGGCGAACACGGGGGAGCCGACCGGATGAACCTGCCAGCCCTGCGGCGCCTGCAGCGAGAACCGGACGCCGTGCAGCGTCTGGTTGCCCGACGGGGTCAGCTTCACCTGCACGGTGGCCTGCTGGCCCGCGGCTATCGCGGCCGGAGCGCTGACGACAGCCTGCCGGGCGGCCGGGGTCGAGGTCATCCGGAACGACCCGCGCAGCGGCAGGCCGGCCAGCGCGGAGGAGTCGCCGACGTACACCTGGTAGCTGCCGGCCGTCTGGCTCCAGCCGCCGCCCCGCTGGTCCCACCACCAGGTGTCCCGGGGGGTCACGCTGAACGTCAACTGGGTCGACTGCCCGGGACCCAGGGTGACCCGCTGGAAGCCGGCCAGCTGGCGGGGCGGCTCGCCGGCCCCGGCCGGGTCGCCCAGGTACAGCTGGGCGACGTCGGTGCCCGTCCGGCTGCCGGTGTTGGTGACCGTGGCCGACACCCGCACGGTGGAAACCCCGTTGACCTTCGCCGGGGTGACCGTCAGGCCGCTGTAGCCGAACGTCGTGTACGACAGACCGAACCCGAACGGGAACAGCGGCTGTATCCCCTTCGCGTCATACCAGCGGTACCCGACGTCCAGCCCCTCGGAGTAGTGCACCTTGCCGTTGACCCCGGGGAAGCGGTCCTTGGCGGCGGCCGGCACCTGGGACAGGCTGACCGGGAACGTCACCGGCAGGTGACCGCTCGGGTTCACCTTGCCGAACAGCACGCCGGCCAGCGCGGTGCCGCTGGTCTGGCCCGGGTACCAGGCGTCGACCACCCCGGCCACCCGGTTCAGCCAGGGCATGGCCACCGGCGCGCCCGCGTTGATCACGACCACCGTGCGCGGGTTGGCGGCCGCGACGGCCGAGACCAGCTCGTCCTGCGCGGACGGCAGGTTCAGGCTGAACCGGTCGGCCGCCTCGGTCTCGGTGTCGTCGGACACCACGACCACCGCCGTCGCCGCGGACTTGGCCGCCGCGACAGCCTTGGCGATGCCCGGCGCCAGGTGAGACGGCGTGCCCCAGGTCAGCGCCGAGGAATCGCCGCTGATCAGGAGGCGGTAGCTGTGCCCGGCCTGCAGATGCACCGCGACGGAGTAGGTGTGCACCGGCGGGGTGCTCGGCACGTTCAGCAGCGCGCGGCCGTTCAGCTTCAGGTACGTCGGGGTGTAGCAGCCGCACGGGTTCGTCACGGCCAGCACGTACGTGCCGGTCTGTGGCGCGGTCAGCGTCCCGGTGTAGCTGCCGCCGAACGGAGTGGGCGCGTAGGCCGGGGACAGCGCTGACGCCGGGATGGCCGGCAGCGCGGTGTCGGCCGGCAGGCCCTGGGTGTAGCTCACCGTCGTCCCGCTGCCAGCGGCTGACTTGATCCCCTGCAGCGGGCTTACCGTGCCGGACGGGAGCACGTAGGCGCTGCCGCCGCCGGTATAGGCCGGGGAGGTCGAGGCGGCTGGGCCTATCACCGCGACCTTGCCCGCCTTCGCGGCCGGCAGCGGGAGCACTGAACCGCTGTTCTTCAGCAGCGTGGTGCCGGTCTCGGCCACCTGGTTGGACAGCGCCACGTGCGCCGGCGTGGTGACCGTGGCGCTGGTCGAGCCGGTGCGCGGGTTGCTGAACAGGTTGAACCGGAACATCTCGGTGAGGATCCGGGACACCATCGTGTTCACCACGGTCCGGGAGATCGTGCCGTCCTTGACCGCCTGGTAGAGCGGCTGACCGAAGTTGCTGTTGAACGGCTGCTCGGAATCCGTGCCGTCCACCGCGGCCCTGGTGTCGTGAATGGCGCCGTAGTCGGACATGACGAACCCCGGGAAGCCCCACTGGTCCCGGAGCACGGTGTTCTCCAGGTAGGGATTCTGGCAGGCGAAGTTGCCGTTGATCGCCGAGTAGGCGCACATCACCGAGGCCGCCTTGGCCTGCTGCACCGCGGCCTGGAAGGTCGGCAGGTAGATTTCGTGCAGCGCCCGCTGGCTGATCAGGACGTCGTCCAGCAGGGTGTTGCGGTTGGTCTCCTGGTTGTACACCGCGTAGTGCTTGACCTGGTCGAGCACCCGCTGGCTCTGCACGCCCTCGATGTCGCTGACGGCGATGGACCGGTTGAGGAACGGGTCTTCGGTGTAGGTCTCGAAGGACCGCCCCCAGCGCGGATCCCGGTCGATGTTCACCGTGGGCCCGAGGTTGGCGCTGGCCCCCTTGCCGGCCTCCTCGGCGCCGACCACGGCACCGTAGCGCTTGGCCAGCGAGGGATCGAAGGTGGCGGCGAGAGACACGGCCGACGGAAGCTCGGTCACGCCGGTGAGCCCGTCACCCACCCCGACGGGGCCGTCTTCCAGGCCCACGTCCGGGATGCACAGCTGGGGCTGGGCCGCTATGTTGAACACGTAAGGCGCTGCGGGATTCTGCGCCTGGCCGTCGCCCTCCACCATGGTGATCTCGTCGGACAGCGTCATCCGGCTCAGCACCAGGGCCACCCGCCGGGCGACCGACAAGTGCGTGTTGAGCCAGGGACAGCGCGCGGTGTCCGCCGCGGTCCCGCCGGACCGGCTGGCGGTGGCTGCCGACGTGCGGGCGCCGGCCGGCGCCGCGGAGAGCGCGAGCGCGGCGGCGGTGACGATGGCCGCGGACGCCGCGCCGGAAAGCAGGGATTTTCTCACGGGGTGACCGCCTTTCCAGCGATTCTTCGCCTGCGCTCCTTCCCGCAGCGATGGTCATCATTCACTGCTGCCGCCTAATATTTGGTTGATTTGTGTCCGACTTGAGGGTATTGCCGGAAATCCTCCGGTATGCGACCCTGCTTGGCGGCATATAACCCAATGCGGCCTATGCCGATTCGCGGCATTGAGGCGGCGTACCCATCTGGGGGGATCACATGACGGCTGGCAGGCGACTATTAGCTCTGGGTGCGAGCGGGGCTCTCGCGCTGTCCGGTGTGCTGGTATCGGCGAGTCCGTCCGGAGCACAGACCCGGGCGGTCACCTCGGGGGTGCGGGTGACCAGCAGCGCTCCGGTGCGGATAGCCGGCGACGGCCCGGCCCCGCTGCCGCGCGGCGCGGCCCGGCTCGGGCCGCTGGCGCCGGGTACCAGGATGCACCTGGACGTGACGCTGCGCGTCCGTGACCAGGCGGCGCTGACCGCCTTCCTTACCGGCCTGTCGAACCGGCAATCGCCGCTGTTCCACCACTACCTGCGGCCGGGGCAGTTCGGCCCGAGGTTCGGGCCGGCCCTGGCGTCGGTGGCCGCCGTGCGGGCCGCGCTGGGGCGGGCGGGCCTGTCGCCGGGGGCGGCCACGTCCAACCGGCTGATCATCCCGGTCACCGCGTCTGCGGCCGCTGTCGAGCGCGCGTTCGGCATCGCGCTGGCCAGCTACCGGCTGCCGGGCGGCCGGGTCGGCTACGCGAACACCGCGGCGCCCCGGATCTCTGCCGCCGTCGCGCGGTACGTCTCCGGGGTGGTGGGGCTCAGCAACCTCTACCAGCAGCACAGCATGCTGGCCCGGCCGTCCCGGTCTGCGGCCAAGCCCCCGGCGTCCGCCGGGCACCGGGCGCCGGCCGGGCACCCGGTAGCGCGGCCGGGCGCGGCCGGCCCGAAGCCGTGCACCGCGGCGGTGACCGTGGCCGAAGAAAACAATGCCTTCACCGCGTCCGGCCTGGCCAACTATTACCTGATGTCGCCGTTCTACGGTCAGGGCGACCTGGGGTCGGGCGTGCGGGTCGCGCTGTACGAGCTCGAGCCCAACTCGGCCAGCGACATCAGCAAGTACGAGAGTTGCTACGGCGTGTCCACCCCGGTCACGTACAAGAAGGTCGACGGCGGGTCCGGCTCCGGTGCCGGCTCGGGTGAGGCGGCGCTGGACATCGAGGACGTGCTGGGGCTGGCCCCCGACGTCGCGATCGACGTCTACCAGGCGCCCAACAGCGGCACCGGGGGCGTGGACAACTACAACGCGATCGTCACGGCCGACACCGACCAGGTCATCTCGACTTCGTGGGGACTGTGCGAGCTGCTCCTGTCAAAGTCAACTGCCTCGGCTGAGCAGGCCATATTCGAGCAGGCAAACACGCAGGGCCAGACCATATTCGCCGCGGCGGGTGATGACGGCTCGACCGACTGCCGGTCAGGGGCGGATAAGGCAAAGGTATCGGCGGACGACCCGGGCACCCAGCCTGGCGTCGTCAGCGTCGGCGGCACCAAGGCCACCTCGTCGGGCGAGAGGGTATGGAACGAATCGGCCATCGACGACGGTGCAGGCGGCGGCGGCGTGTCCAGATACTGGTGCATGCCTTCCTACCAGTACCAGACGGCGGTCCCCGGACTGATCAACAGCGACTCGGTGACGAGCTCCGGCTGCCCTGCGGCGCAGGGCAACTTGGTGCGCGAGGTGCCTGACGTGTCGGCCGACGCCGATCCCCAGACGGGGTATGTCATCGTCTTCAAGGGGAGCTGGGAAGTCATCGGCGGCACCAGCGCCGCGGCGCCGCTGTGGGCGGCCGTCGCCGCGCTGATCGACGATTCCCCGTTCTGCACGGACTACGGGTCGGGCGACGTGGGCGTGCTGCCCCAGGAACTGTGGAACATCGCCGGGGTCAACCACTCCTACATCTACTCGGGCGGAGCGGACGAGCCTGAGGTCGTCCACGACGTCACCTCGGGCAACAACGACTACACGCCGTCCGGGTACACCGGCGGCCTGTACCCCGCGACCACCGGCTACGACATGGCCAGCGGTCTCGGGTCCCCGCTGGTCGCCGGGGTCGGCGCCGGCGGCTCGGTCAGCATGTTCTTCCCCGGGCTGGCCGCCGTCATGTGCGAGGCGTCCGCCACGAAGCTGAAGACGGACAAGGTCACCGGCATCTCGCCCAAGTCAGGACCGGCCGCCGGCGGCACGAAGGTCACGGTGACCGGCTCCGGCTTCCTGCCGATCGCCGGGGCTGACATGGTCGTGATCGGGTCGAAGCTGATCGCCGCGACCTGCACGAGCACCACCAAGTGCACGTTCACGACGCCGAAGCACGCGGCCGGCACGGTCGATATCCATGTCTCCGCCGAGGACTTCGGCGACAGCCCGGTCAGTTCGAAGGACAAGTACACCTACGGGTAAGCCGATCCGGGTAATCCGCGGGCACCGGCTCGGCACCGGCCGAGCCGGTGCCCGCGGCGTCCCGGGCCCTCGGCGCGCTACCGTACCGCCATGACGGCTGCCCGCTGGCCGGGAGAACTCGCCGATCTTCCTTACGCCGCCGCCCTGACGCCGGGCGGGTTCGGCGACCACGCCGAGTACGACACCGTGCACTTCGACCGGGTCAGCGTCGAGGAACCGGACGCGTCCGGCGCCAGGTTCCTCGACTGCGCCTTCACCGGGGTGTCGGTCCAGGGCGGCCGGTTCGGCCGGTCCAGGTTCATCGACGTGTGGCTGAAGGACGTCCGGATGACGCTGTGTGACCTCGCCGGGACGCAGTGGACGGACGCCACGATCATCGGCGGCGCGATAGCCGGCGTGCAGGCATTCGGCGCGCGGCTGGACCGGGTGGTCTTCACCGGCTGCAAGCTCGATTCGGTGAACTTCCGTGACGCCGAGCTGACCGGGGTGACGTTCAGCGACTGCCTGCTGCGCGACGTGGACTTCGGCGGCGCCACGCTTGCCCGGACGGCCTTCACCGCATCCCGGCTGACCGGCGTGGACTTCAGCCGGGCCCGGCTGGACCGGGTGGATCTGCGCGGCTCGGAACTCGGCCTGATCGTCGGGCCCGACCCGCTGCGCGGCGCGATCATCAGCACCGGCCAGCTCGCCGCGCTCGCTCCGGTACTCGCCGAGAGCCTCGGCATCGTGGTGGACGACGGCTAGCGGCGGCCGTGGTTCCCGCGGGATCACCCTGGCGATAGTGCAACGACCGGCTACTGCCCGTTCGGCCCGCAAAAGAAGTCGACGAGGACAGGGCCGAGGATCCCGGGCGGAATCTGGTGGAAGGTGCCCTCCAGCGAGAGGTGCCGCGCGTTGCCGAGCGCGCCCGCCGCGGCCCTGGCCGCGCTGCGCAGCCAGGCCGGGCTCGCGGTGCTGTCCAGCACCAGCGCAGGCACGGCGACCGCGGCCATCCGGCTGGCCGGCAGTGCGGCACCGTCGCCCATGATGACGCCGTCGTACAGGGCGGTGGGCGCCATCGCGCACAGCGCCGGCCAGACCGGGGCCTGCCGCATCTGGCGCAGCGCCGCGGGTGGCAGGCCGACGATCTCGGTCATGAAATAGTCAACCGCGTCGGCCAGGCGGCCCGAAGAGGTCAGCCCGGCCATCTGGTGCAGGTAGTCGCCGGGCAGCCGCGGCGCGCCGCCGACCCGGTAGGGCGGCTCGAACAGGGCGAGCTTACCGACGGCCAGGCCGGCGGCGGCCGCCTCGAAGGCGAGGGCGGCACCGGAGGAGAAGCCGCACAGGTCCGCCCGCCCGCCGAGCTGGGCCAGCAGAGCGCCGATGTCCTCGATCTCGCGCCCGACCGCGTACGGCGGGGTGTCCCCGCTGGTCCCGCGGCCGCGCCGGTCGTAGCAGATCACGGTCATCCGCGCCGACAGCACCGCGGCCAGCGGGGCAGCCGACTGCGCGTCGTTGAAGGCCCCGCCTACCAGGATGACCGGCGGGCCGTCGCCGGAGCGCTGGTAGCCGATGGACGTGCCGTCGGCCGAGATGACCGTGGTCATCGGCTATCCCTCCGTTGCGCTCGGCCGGCCGCCAGCTCGCCGGCCGGCTCCGGCGGGGCCGCGATCTTGTATCCGGGCGCCATCCAGAATGCCAGCTGACAGCGGTCCGTCAAGACCGCGCCAGCCGGGGCGGCAGCGGCGATCAGCGCGCTGGTCCGGGACGCCGAGCGAAAATTACATCTCCGGGGACCGATGAGTTCTGGGCCGCCGCATAGTCTCCATGAGCAGGAAGGGACGCGAAGGAGCTGCGGGCATGACGGACAGCGCGGTCGAGACAGACTTCCAGGCCCTGGCGGAGCCGTTCCGGCGCGAACTGCTCGCCTACTGCTACCGGATGCTCGGCTCGGTACACGACGCCGAGGATCTGGTGCAGGAGACCTACCTGCGCGCCTGGCGGGCCTACGACCGGTTCGAGGGCCGGTCGTCGCTGCGGACCTGGCTGTACCGGATCGCCACCAACGCCTGCCTGACCGCGCTGGAAGGCCGGGGCCGCCGGGCGCTGCCCAGCGGGCTCGGCACCCCGAGCAGCGATCCCGGCGGCGAGCTGACCGAGTCGCTGGAGGTGCCCTGGGCCGAACCCGTCCCGGACGCGATGGTCGGTGCGGGGCTGGCCGACCCCGCGGCGATCGTCACGACCCGGGAGAGCATCCGGCTGGCGCTGATCACCGCGCTGCAGCACCTGCCGGCCCGGCAGCGGACCGTGCTGATCATGCGGGACGTGCTGTGCTGGCGGGCCGCGGAGGTCGCCGACCTGCTCGGCACCACCACCGTCGCGGTCAACAGCATGCTGCAGCGCGCTCGTACACAGATCAGCGAGCTGGCCCCGACTGAGGACGAGGTCACCGAGCCGGCCGTCGCCGGGCAACGGGAACTGCTCGAGCGCTACGTCGCCGCCTTCCAGAACTACGACATCGCCGCCCTGGTCGGGCTGCTCAGCGCCGACGTGGTCTGGGAGATGCCGCCGTTCACCGGCTGGTACCAGACGCGCGAGCAGGTCGCCCTGCTAGTGGAGACGCACTGCCCGGCGAGCGGTCCCGGTGACCTGCGGCTGCTTCCGACCCAGGCCAACGGCCAGCCTGCCTTCGGCATGTACATGCGCCGGGCCGACGGCGAGCACCATGCCTTCCAGTTGCACGTCGTGCACGTGCGGGGCTCGGTGATCGATCACGTGACCGCGTTCTTCGACACGTCGCTGTTCGCCGCGTTCGGCCTGCCCGACGTCCTGCCAGCCGCGTCATGACCGATGCGCGCCCGGCGGCGACGCTGTCCGGAGGGGTCGCGTTGCTTGAGCGCGCGGTCGGCTACACGCTCGGCCAGCTGCACGTCGTCACCCCGGCCGACCTGTCCCGCCGCACGCCGTGCCCGGAGTGGGACCTGCGCCAGTTGCTCGAGCACATGGACGACTCGCTGACCGCGCTGCAGGAGGCACTGGATCTCGCCCAGGTAGGCCCGGGACCCGGGGACGGCACCGAGCCCGGGCAGGGCCCGGCAGACTCGGCGATTTCCCCGGTGGGCACGCTGCGCGGCCGGGCCAGCCGGCTGCTCGGCGCGCTGGCCGGGGCCGGCGACGGCCTGGTCTGGGTGGGCGGGCTGCCGGTGCCGGCGAGCATCGTGACCAGCGCCGGGGCCATCGACGTGGCCGTGCACGGCTGGGACGTGGCCCGCGCCTGCGGCCGGGACTGGCCGATCCCGGAGCAGCTGGCCGAGGACATGCTGGAGATATCGCCACTGCTGATCACCTGCGCCGAGCGGCCCGCGCTGTTCGCGGCGCCGGTTCCCGTCCCGCGGCACGCCAAGGCCAGCGACCGGCTGGTAGCCTACCTGGGCCGTGATCCCGGTACCGGAGAGTAACTATGTGCGACGACCATGGAGCGGACAGTACGTCCGCGGCTACCGGGACCGCGCTGTCCCGGCGGAACTTCGTACACGGATCAGCCGCCCTGGCCGCGGCCGCGGCCCTGACCGGGCGGCTAACCCGGGAGTCCCGGCTGCCGTTGCGCTCGCCGGCCCGGCCGGTCACCGCCGATGGCAGCTCGGCGTACTCGATGGCGATGCACATCCACTCCTCGTTCAGCGAGCAGCAGGGCTCGATGGACAGCCAGCTGTTCCAGGCCAGCACGAACTCGGTCGATGTCTTGTGGTGGACCGACCACGACGCCCGGATGGAGGGCATCGGCTACCGCGACACCGTGCATTTCACCAGCCTCGAAACCGAGGCGGGCGGCCCGGGCCAGGGCGGCGCCTGGCACTGGAAGAAGGTGGAAAGCGGCCCGCTGGCCAGCGGGGCCAGCGGGCGCATCGTCAGCACGCCCTGCTCGCCGAACGACCCGGTGCCGGGCGGCAGCATGAAGCTGACCGCGCAGAGCAGCAGCACCGCGACGGCGAAACTCGGCTTCTACGCCGACAGCCGCCCGTCGCGGTGGAACTACCGCGACAACCTCACCGGCCAGTCGCTGAGCATCGACGTGCTGCTGAAGAGCGGGTGGAGCGACGGGTACCTGGAGCTGCTGATCGGCACCTCCTACCACGAGGCCTCCGGTGGCCAGCCGGCCGGCTACTACTACCTGTCGTACCGGTTCGTGCCGCGGCGGGCAGGCCGGCCGGCTCGCCCAGGGCAACACGGGAGTGATCACCATCCCGGTGGCCCCGTCCGGCGGCGACCCGTGGTACACCGCGACCCTGACCCCCGCCGACGATATCGCGGCGCTGTGGCCCGACCTGGACTACCGTGACTTCGCGCTGTACCAGCTGACGCTCAGCGCGGCGAGTACCGGCGACCTGGTCACCGGGCACTTCGACTACCTGCGGTTCAACCGCTCGCTCGGCGGTGAGGTCTTCCTGGAGCAGCAGGCGGAGATGATGGCGGCGCTGGCCCCGGGCTATCCCGGCGTGACGCAGCAGCAGGGCCTGGAGATCTCGTGGCTGCTGCCGCACCTGAACTGGTTCGGCAGCAATGTGGTCATGACCGATTACGGCAAGACCGCGGCCAAGAACTACGCCGAATTCCTGGTCGGCAAGGCCGTCCCGCAAATTCACGCGGCCGGCGGGCTCGTCAGCTACAACCATCCGTTCGGCTATCTCGACAGGCCGCTGTACCCGGTCCAGCAGCAGAATGCGATCCTGGCCACGCTCGCGGCCGGGCTGCTGCCCAGCGGATCGACGCCGGCCGTGCTGGGCTGCGACCTGCTGGAAGTCGGCTACAACGCGCGCGGCGGCGTCAACCTCGGCCACCTCCTGCAGCTGTGGGACATCATGTCCCGCAACGCGGTCTTCCTGACCGGCACCGGGGTCAGCGACGACCACCACGGGACGAACTGGCCTGGGATCTACAACAACTGGATCAGCTCGGCGTGGGCCGCGAGCACCGCGCAGTCGGACCTGCTGGCCGCCCTGGCCGCGGGGCGGGTCTGGTGCGGCGCGCTGTCCACCTACCGGGGCAGCCTGGATCTGCTGGTCGAACGGTTCGTGCCCGATGGGTTCGGCCAGCGTCTCGAGCCTGACCTCCAGGCAGCTGACGGCCAGCGCGACCGGGATTCCGGCCAACGGGTCACTCCAGGTGCTGCAGGGCGCGGTGGACTACGCGGGCAGCGCCGGCCTGACCGGCAACAGCCAGGTGATCGCGGCCTATCCGGCCGCCGAGCTGGCCGGCGGCTCGGTCACGCTGCCCATCGACACCAGCGCGGACAGTTACGTGCGCACCCAGGTGCTCGGCGGCTCAGGGAACGTGATCGGCCTGTCCAATCCGGCGTGGCTGCTGCAGCACGCTCCCTCCGGCGGCATCCCTGCCCCCCGCCAGGCGTAAACTCCGGCCGCCCGCGGCAAACCCTGGCCGCCGGAAAGGCAAACAAACGCCAGCCCGCTGGCAATTCTCCGGGCCGGCATCCCTATTATGGCGTCCTGCGTGGTTACGGTGAGAGGCGGACGTAGTGCGACGGTATCTTCTGGCGGCGCTGTGGCCCGCCGGCCTGGCCGCGATTGCGGCCGCCACGGTCGTGGCCGCGCGGCGGGCGCCAGCCGCGCCCGCCCTCGTGGCCCTCGATGGCCCAGCCGGACCGCCCGGAACCCGGTCGGCCGGCCTCGCCGGTGAGCCGCAGTGGGACGGTGCCCGGCTGGCCGAGGTCAGCGACGCGGCCGCCACGCACAGCGACTGGCCCGGGGACCTCATCCGGCTTGGCGCGATCTGCGCCAGCGCCGGCGCCGCGGCCTACGGCGTGATGACGCTGCTCGGCCGGCCGATCGTGGACCACGGCCCGGCCATCGACGAGCCGATCTTCCGCTGGACCAGCAGCCACCAGGTGAACCGGTGGGCCACGATCATGGAGCGGTTCAACAAGGTCGGCAATACCTGGACCATCTGGGGGGCGGCCGGCGCCGCGGCCGCCTGCCTCGGCGTGACCTGGCCGCGGCAGAAATGGCTGCCGCCGGCCGCGCTCGGGGCGGCCGTCGTGGTTGATCACTATGTCACGCTCGCTCTCCGGCACAGGTTCGGCCGGCCAGGGCCGCCGGCCAGTCCCCTGGGCACCTACCCTTCGGGCGGCTGCGACCGCGTGGTCCTGTTCTACGGCCTGATCGCCCACATGCTCTGGCGGGAGTCCGGCGCCAGCTACCGCGGGAAGGTCTGGGCGATCGGCGCGGTGACCGCCCTGTCCTTCAACGTTGCCTACTGCCGGGAGTACCTGGGCAAGCACTGGTTCACCGACATCGTCTTCGGGCTGTTCTACGGTGTCCTGCTGCTCGGGCCGTTCATCGCCGCCATCCGGCTCATCGCCGGACCGGCCGGCCTGCCCGCCGGCCAGGACCCGGCCGCCCTCACCGCCCTGCGGGCAGCCTGACCAGGCGGCCGAGCCGGGCCTGCGCCAGGCGGGGCCATGCGCGATAGCGGCGTTCGGCGAGTCGATCTCGGATACTTCGTCCGGCCGGCCGAGGAGACCGGGACCGGGTGCTCGCGGGTCGAGCCCTGCCTGGGCTACCTGGTCGACCATCCCGGCGGCCTGCTGCTGCTCGACACCGGGATGGGCAGTCATCCCGACGTCGACGCCCACTACCAGCCGAGACGCCGGCCGCTGCGGCCCGCGCTGGCCGCCGCCGGCGCCCGTGCCGAGGACGTCCGGCTGGTCGTCAACTGCCATCTCCACTTCGACCACTGCGGCGGGAATCCGGGGCTGGCCGGCCGGCCCATCTTCACCCAGCGGGTCGAGTTGGAGACGGCCCGGACCGCCGCGGACTACACGCTGCCCGAGCTGGTGGACGCCCCGGGACTGCGGTACGAGGTGCTCGACGGTGAGGCCGAGGTGCTGCCCGGCGTGCTCGTGCTGCCCACGCCGGGGCACACCGCCGGCCACCAGTCGGTCGTCGTGCGCCGCCGGGACGGGACGGTCGTGATCGCCGGGCAGAGCCACGACACGGCCGCCGGCTACGGCGCCGACGTCCTGGCCTGGCGCGCCCGCGGTGACCGGCACGGGCACGGCCTGCCGTCCTTCCCGGACTGGATCGAACGGCTGCAGCAGCTGGACCCGGCCCGGGTCGTCTTTGCCCACGACCACGCGGTCTGGGAGCCTTAGCCTGGCGTTTCACCTCGGCTGATCGCCAAGCTTGCGCCGAGTGCGCCAGCCCGGGCCGGAGCGGAAGCTGATCTGACGCAGCCGCCTGCCGGGGCTACTGCCCGGCCAGCAGCATGAGCGCCAGCAGCTCGAAGCTCACGTGCGCGGCGGCCACCGCGGTCATCTCCGCGTGATCGTAGGCCGGCGAGACCTCGACCACGTCCGCCCCGACCAGCGGCGCGCCCGCCAGCCCGCGCAAGATGCCGAGCAGCTCCCTGGACGTCAGGCCGCCCGCCTCCGGCGTCCCGGTACCCGGCGCGTGGGCCGGATCGAGCACGTCGATGTCGATCGAGATGTACAGCGGGGCGTCACCTACCCGCTCGCGGATCCTGCTCAGCGCGCCCGCGACGCCGATACGCTCGATCTCCATCGCCGTGACCGTGCGGAAGCCCAGCTCAGCGTCCTCCTCTAGGTCGCTCGCGGCGTACACCGGCCCGCGAATGCCGACGTGCAGGCTGCGGGAATCCAGGAACAGCCCTTCCTCTGCGGCCCGCCGGAACGGCGTGCCGTGGGTCAGCGGAGCGCCGAAATATGTCTGCCAGGTGTCGAGGTGGGCGTCGAAGTGAACCAGCGCGACCGGCCCGAACCGCTGCCTGGCCACCCGCAGCAGGGGAAAGGCGATGGTGTGGTCGCCGCCGATCGCCAGCAGGTGATCCGCTCCGTCCAGCAGTTCCGCCGCGCCCGCCTGGATCTGGTCGACGGCCTCGTTGATGTCGAACGGGTTGCAGGCGATGTCGCCGGCGTCGGCCACTTGCTGCGCGGTGAGCGGCCCGACGCCGAGTCCGGGGTGCCAGGGGCGCAGCAGCCGTGACCCCTGGCGGACCGCGGCGGGGCCGAACCGGGCACCTGGCCGGTAGGACGTGCCGCTGTCGAACGGGACGCCGACGACGGCCACGTCACAGTGCCCTACCTCATCGCGCCGGGGCAGCAGCGCGAACGTCGGCGGGCCGGCGAAGCGCGGGGTCCGGCTGGCGTCCATCGGCCCGCGCACCGGCTCGCCCCGATCAGGCACGGCAGGCATACTCACGCAACTCCCGTCAGGTGCGGCGGCCGGGACGCGTCAGCCGGGCGGGTGTGCTAACCCTGCCTGGCGCGGACGCCGGACTCGATCTTGTCGCCGAGGGCCTTGTCCACGTTGCGCCAGTACCCGAAGGCGCGTTCCAGCACCGGCTCGGTCACGCCGTTGAGCAGGTGGCCGACGACGTTGCTGACCAGCCGCTCACGGGCCGCGTCGTCGAGCACCTCGCGGACCATCGTGCCCGGCTGACCCCAGTCGTCGTCCTGCTCGCGCAGCGTGTAGGCGGCGCGCACCATCTGTCCGTCGGCGTGCCAGCCGACCGGCTTGTAGTGCTCGGAATCGGCCCGCGGGCCGCCCTTGGAGTTCGGCGCGTACACCGGGTCCGAGACGTTGACGACGCGCATGACGCCGTCCTTGCTGTAGCTGTGCACGGGCACCCGGGGCGCGTTCACCGGGATCTGCTTGTAGTTCACGCCGAGCCGGGCGCGGTGCGCGTCGGCGTAGGAGAAACCCCGCGCCAGCAGCATCTTGTCCGGGCTCAGCGTGATGCCGGGCACCAGGTTGTCGGGCTCGAACGCCGCCTGCTCCAGCTCGGTGTGGTAATCGGTCAGGTTGCGGTCGAGGGTCAGCCGGCCGACCTCGATCAGCGGGTAGTCGAGGTGCGGCCACACCTTGGTCAGGTCGAACGGGTTGAACCGGTAGGTCTTGGCCTCCTCGAACGGCATGATCTGCATCCGCAGCGTCCAGCTCGGGTAGTCGCCGCGAGCGATCGCCTGGTACAGGTCGCGCTGATGGTAGTCGGCGTCGGTCGCCGCCATCTGGTCGGCCTCCGCCTGGGTAAGGAACCCGATGCCCTGGTCGGTCTTGAAGTGGTACTTCACCCAGAATCTGTCGTCCGCGGCGTTGATCCACATGTAGGTGTGCGAGCTGTAGCCGTTCATGTGCCGCCAGGTCCGCGGGATCCCGCGGTCGCCCATCAGCCAGGTCACCTGGTGCGCCGACTCCGGGGACAGCGTCCAGAAGTCCCACTGCATGTCGTTGTCGCGCAGGTTGTTGTCCGCGCGGCGCTTCTGCGAGCGGATGAAATGCTGGAACTTCAGCGGGTCGCGGATGAAGAACACCGGGGTGTTGTTCCCGACCATGTCGTAGTTGCCCTCGGACGTGTAGAACTTCAGCGCGAAGCCGCGCGGGTCCCGCCAGGTGTCGGGGCTGCCCCGCTCGCCGGCCACCGTCGAGAACCGGATCAGCGTGTCCGTGCGGGCGCCCGGCTGGAACACCGCGGCCCTGGTGTAGGGGCTGACGTCGCTGGTCACCTCGAAGTGCCCGAAGGCGCCGCCGCCCTTGGCGTGCGGCTGGCGCTCGGGGATGCGCTCGCGGTTGAAGTTCGCCATCTGCTCGATCAGGTAGTGGTCCTGCAGCAGGATGGGGCCGTCCGGACCCACAGTGAGCGAATGCTCGTCGCTTTCAGCCGGCGCGCCGGCATCGGTCGTCGTCGCCTTGCCTTGTGCTTGCGTCACTGCCACTCCTCCTCGGGAAATCGCGTTCCGGCCGGCCCGCCAGGTAATGATGGTTGCCGGTGACCCGGCGCTCGTGCCGGGCAGGATGCCCGCGGGCTCGATCGGCCGGCAGGCTCACCCGCAGCCCGGCCGCGCGCAGCCCCTGCAGCACGGGCCCGTCCGGATCGGCGGGAACGGGAGTCATGATGCCAGCATGTTCCCGCCGTTTCTGGAATGAGTCAAGAC
The DNA here is from genome assembly GCA_963762615.1 of uncultured Actinomycetes bacterium. GTDB lineage: Bacteria > Actinomycetota > Actinomycetes > Streptosporangiales > Streptosporangiaceae > PALSA-505. Next base: position 677,927 of record CAVXLG010000013.1, read on the forward strand.
TTTGCCGGAGATGCGCTCCTGATCAGCTGACCCGGATCGCCGGCCGGGTCCGCCAGGCCTCGACCGCCATGATCAGGGCGACGCCGGCCACGACGCTGCCGAAAACCTCGAAGGTCGTCTCGAGCCCGAGATGGGTGACGACGATGCCGGCGATGACCGCGGGCACCGACAGCGAGGTATAGGCGACGGCGTAGAAGGCGGACATGACGGCCGCCCGGTGCTCGGCCGGGATCACGCTGGTCAGCTGGCGCAGGCCGCCGAGAAAGGCGACGCCGAACCCGGCGCCTGCGATGAACGCGCCGACCGCGAACAGGGCGCCGGAGTCGGCGGCGGTCGCGATGACGATCAGCACCAGGCCCGCGGTGAGCGCGGCCGAGCCGGCGCTGGCGGCCGCCCAGGGCGCCGCCCGCCGGAACGCCAGCTGGGCGAGCGCGGCCGGCAGCGTGAGCATGATGCCGGCCATCGCCGCGATGATCACGTTGGTCGTGCTGAACAGGTGCGCAGACAGCTGGGCGCCGATGGAGAAGAACAGGCCGGCGATGGACCAGGAGCCCAGGACGGCGAGGCTGGCGAGCAGGAAGGGGTGACGGATCCCGGCGGGCACGCTCGGCCGCTGCGGGGTCAGCCGGAACGCCGACCGGCCCGGCACCGGCTCGGGCATCCAGTACGCTCCGGCCAGCACCGTGCCGAACAGGACCAGCAGCAGCACGTACGGAAGCGTCCGGACGTCCGTCCCCGCCTGGACCAGGGCGGATGAGGCCAGCGTGCCCAGGCCGAGGCCGGCGCAGCTGGCCACGGCGTTGGCCAGGCCGGCGCTCACCGGATCCCGGCGCGGGTGCAGGTCGAGCAGCGCGGCACTGGCGGCGCTCAGCGCGGTGCCGGTCGCCAGGCCCTGGACGCCGCGCGCGGCGAACAGCCAGGCGGGCGAGCGGGCGGCGATGAACAGCAGCCACGCGACCATCAGCGCGCCCAGGGCGGCGAGCAGCACCGGCCGCCGGCCGATCTGGTCGGAGACCCGCCCGGCGAGCAGCAGCGCGGCCAGCACCCCGAAGGCGTAGGTCGCGTAGATCAGGGTCAGGGTAAGCGGCGAGAAGTGCCACGTCACGGCGTATAGGTGATACAGCGGCGAGGGCACGACTGAGGCGAACAGGCACAGGCCGATCACGGCGGCGGCCAGCCCGTAGGCGGCCGGCTGCGGCAGCGTGCGGCGGCTCCCCTCCGACCCCCGGTGATCCGCCTGGCGCAGCGATTCCCCGGGACTCAGCAGCACGGCCTGGTCTCTCATCGGCTCACCTTCTGGTTCACTGAACGAACTTCCAGCTCGCTCGATACTAGAGGTTCATTCACTGAACCTGCAACAGATATAATCGCGCCATGGCACTGCCCCGCGAGTACGCCGGCGAGAACTGCTCGATAGCCCGGGCCCTGGAGGTCATCGGCGAACGGTGGACGCTGCTGATCGTGCGGGACGCCTTTTACGGCGTCACCCGGTTCAGCGACTTCCGCGATCATCTCCGGATCCCGCGCGCGGTGCTGACCGAGCGGCTGAACCTGCTCGCCGAGCACGACATCCTGGCGCGGCTCACGGCCGCGAGCGGCCGTGACGAGTACCGGCTCACCGCCAAGGGTCTGCGCCTGTGGCCGGCGATCTGGTCGCTCATCTCCTGGGGGAACGAGTACTACACGGCCGACGCCCAGCGCCGGCCCTTCACCCACGCTGGCTGCGGAGGCGCCGTGACGGCCGAGGCCGGCGGCCGGTGCGAATCGTGCGGCGCCCGGCCGGAGCCGGGCGAGCTCACCGTCCACCCCCGCCCCGGGCAGTCGCGCGCCGCCGCGCGCGCCGACCCGGTCAGCCAGGCGCTTTCGGTCCCGCACCGGCTGCTGACGCCCATCGCGAGAACGCCGGCCTAGTATGGATCTGCAGGTCTGGCTGAGCCGCGCCCTGACGGCGGTGCGGGACTGGCAGGACAGTTACCCGGGGTTCACCCCGCACCCGTCGCTGGAGGTGGACGAGGAACGGTTCGGGGCCGCATTCGGGGAGTTCACCGCACGGCTGCGGGAGAACTACCCGTACTTCCACCCGTCTTACGCAGGCCAGATGCTGAAGCCGCCGCACCCGGCCGCGGTGGCCGGCTATCTCGCCGCGATGCTGGTCAACCCCAACAACCACGCGCTGGACGGGGGCCTGGCCACGTCCCGGATGGAGAAGGAGGCGGTGGCGCAGCTGGCCGCGATGTTCGGCTTCGGCGAGCACCTGGGCCACCTGACCAGCAGCGGCACGATCGCGAACCTGGAGGCGCTGTACGTAGCCCGCGAGCTGCACCCCGGCCTGGGCATCGCCTACAGCGCGGAGGCGCACTACACGCACGGCCGGATGTGCGGCGTGCTGGGCGTGCCGGGGACCGCCGTCCCGGTGGACGCGCGCGGCCGGCTGGATCTCGCGGCGCTGGACGCGCTGCTGGCTGGCGGGCGGACCGGCACCGTGGTGGCGACGGCAGGCACGACCGCGCTCGGCGCCATCGATCCGGTGCACGAGGTGCTCGCCATCGCGCGCAGGCACGGGGTCCGGGTGCACGTGGACGCCGCCTACGGCGGGTTCTTCACGCTGCTCGCCGGGCAAGGCGGCCGCGCCGGGCTGGACCCGGCGCCGTGGCGGGCCATCGCGTCGTGCGACTCCGTCGTCGTGGACCCGCACAAGCACGGACTGCAGCCCTACGGCTGCGGGGCCGTGCTGTTCGCCGACCCGTCGGTCGGCCGGTTCTACCGGCACGACTCGCCCTACACCTACTTCACCTCCGACGAGCTGCACCTGGGCGAGATCAGCCTGGAGTGCTCGCGGGCCGGGGCAGCGGCGGCCGCGCTGTGGCTCACCTTCCGGCTGCTGCCGCCGCGGCCGGGCGAGCCCGGCGGGCTGGGCGAGGTGCTGGCGGCCGGGCGGCGGGCGGCGCTGGACTGGTCCGGGCGGCTGACCGCCTCGGGCCTGCTGGATCTGTACCAGCCGCCCGAGCTCGACATCGTCTGCTACTTCCCGGTGACGGCGGGGCTGAGCCTGGCGGCCATCGACGCGGCCTCGGCCCGGATGCTGGCCGGGGGGATGCACGACCAGGAGCGCCCGGTGTTCCTCAGCACGCTGACGGTGACCGCGGAGGCGTTCCGGCGCCGCCACCCGGGCGTGGCTGCCGATGCCGCGCGGGCCAGGATCCTGCGCAGCGTGCTGATGAAACCCGAATCGGAGAGCTACCTCACGGAGCTGCACGCCCGGGTCGAGGAACTCGCCGGCGGATAGCCGAGCGGCAAACCGCGGAAACCGGCCGGCCGGCGAGCACCGCCGCGGGCTTGGGCTTGACGCTCAGCCGGAGGCGATGCTCAGTGCCGACGCGACCAGCCGGCCAGCGCGGTCGCATGCGGCCGGCTCGGCGGAGAACGTCTCGGCCAGGAAGCGGTCCGGATCCACCGCGGCCTGCTCGGCCTCGGCCCGGCCGCCGGCATCCAGCCAGCGGCCGAGCTGTCGTCCGTCGACCTCCGGATGGAACTGAACGGCCAGGTGCCGGCCCAGCGCGAACGCCTGCACGCCGACGTCGTTGCGGGCCAGCAACCGGGCCCGCCGAGGCGGGTGGCACTGGTCACCGTGAAACTCCAGCCATGGGCCCGCCGGGATCAGCTCGGGGTCGACCGTGTCGATGAGCGTCCAGCCGATCTCCTTGCGGGCGGCGGGCCCCACCCGGCCGCCGAACGCGGCGGCCAGCGCCTGCGCGCCGAAGCAGATCCCGAGCACCGGCACGCCCGCCTCGTCCAGCCGGCGCAGCCAGGCCAGCTCCTCGGAGATCCACTCTGCGTTCGGGCCGTCGTCGTACACCGAGAAGGTGGCGCCGAGCAGGACCACGTGATCGATGCCGCCGGGCACCGGTAGCGGGCCCTCCTTGGGGAACATGTGCACGCTGATCTCCGCGCCGCGAGCCTCGAATGCGCCGGCGATGAAGCCTGCGGAGTCTTCTTCGTGATGGCGGACGACGGTAACGCGCATCGGGCGGCCTCCATTGCCGGGAATCTCGCTGCTGCCAGGCTGTTGCGGTCAGCCCTCTGACGAGTCTGGCAGGCTCCTGACCGGGGCGCCGCCCGCCGGGTGCTCGACCAGCGCGAGAATCCTGCTGGACATGAACCGGGCGGTGCGCACCGGCGTCCCGGTGCGGGTGACCTCGCTCACCTCCACGATCCCGCGCCGGGTGGCGATGTCCACCCGGCGGCCGGCCCGGGTGGCCGTCACCTCGTAGGTCCGGGTTCCCTCGCCCGCATCGATGACAATCTCGACCCGGTCTCCCTTCATGCTGCCTCCCAGGTTTCGAACTTCTATTCGGTCATGGTCCGCTGGCGCGGCGGGCGCGGGCGCGGCGCTTCCCCTCGTGCATCGCCTGCACCCGGGCCACTGGGATCGCCCGGCCCTCCTCGATCAGCTCGGCGGTCAGCCGCTGCGGGGCGGGCATCAGCGCGGCCCACGGATCGCCGTCCCCGATCAGCCGGGCCGCGGTGCGCACCGTGAAGTCGCGCGGCGCGATCTGGTCCAGCTGGTCCCAGGCCACCGGGAACGACACCGGCGTGCCCGGCCGCGCGCGCGGGGTGTACGCGGCCGCCACCGTCGCCCCGCCGGCCCGGGTCGAGTCGAGGAACACCTTGCCGCCGCGGTCCTCACGGATGAAGGCCGTCGTGGCGAGCACGGGATCGAGCCGCTCGGCCCGGGCCGCGATCGCGCGGGTGGCCGCCGCCGCATCCTCCAGCGTCGCCTCGGCGTCGACCGGCACGAACACGTGCACTCCCTTGGCCCCGCTGGTCTTCACCGCGCCGGCCAGGCCGGCCCCGGCCAGGGCCTCGCGGACCAGGTGAGCGGCGCGGACGGCCAGCCCGAACGCGTCCGGCGCCGGCGGGTCCAGGTCCAGCACCAGGTAGCTGGGGTGCTGCCAGTCGCCGACCCGGACCAGCAGCGGGTGGTACTCGATGGCCCGCTGGTTGGCGAACCACAGCAGCGTGCGCCGGTCGTTGCACAGCGCGTAGGAGACCTCGCGGCGGGAACTCTCCGCCCACAGCGTGACCGACTCGACCCACGGCGGGGCGTACCTGGGCAGGTTCTTCTGCATGAACGGAGCCTGGCCGCGGAGCACCCGGATCACCGACAGCGGCCGGTCCCGCAACCCCGGGAGGATCCGGTCGCGTACCGCGTCCAGGTAGTCCACCAGATCTCGCTTGGTCGCGTCTGCCCCGTCGAACAGCGGCTGGCCGAGGTTGGTCAGCGGCACCCCGTCCCGCACCTCGTCACTGCTCATCCTGATCATTCTTCCGCACCGCGGGCCGGGCGGTGCCGTGGGGCTCGGGCCGACAGTCCCGAGCATCATGGCCATATCATGTCACGGCGTCATCTCGCGTCCCGCGGGGCACGCAAATATCCCGGGTTAGCCTCATTAACTGGGGTCAGACAGCGATATCCCGGCCCATATCCGGACTTAAAATCACGATGATCCCGCTCGCCACTGGAGGCTAGCGGCAAACACTGACCTGAGAACACCTGGTAACGCCGGTCATCCGCCCGAGTGTATAGATAAAGTCAAATAGTGGAACGCTGTTGACCGAGCGGGAGAGCGCGAAGTAGCTTGGAATTGCTAGATGCTTGGGGCTCTTAATAGTGACTTCAAGCGACGCAGTTAAGCCGTTCTGGCAATCGGGGAGGTTCTATGCACAACATCATGCGCAAGACTGCCTTAGGCCTGCTGGCCGGCGCCATCGCGATGACAACGGCCCTGGCGACAGCTGGTGCCGCGGGCGCGGCTACCGCAGCCCCCGCAAGACCGGCAGGGCCTGCGGCGACGCTGAAATGGCCGGTCGTCGGGCCGGGAGCGAAGGGGGAGCGCGTTTTCGCGATCCAGTACCTGCTCAACCAGCAGATCAAGGCGGGCCTGGCGACCGACGGCATATACGGCACTAAAACGACCGCCGCCGTCAAAGCCTTCCAGAAGAAGGTCAAGCTGCCAGTAGACGGAATAGTGGGCCCCATGACCTGGCCTAAGCTCGTCATCACGGTCAAGTCGGGAAGCAAGGGACCGGCGGTGTCGGCGGTCCAGCACAACCTGAGGTTCGCTTACGGCTTCAAGACCCTGGCGGTCAACGGCGTATTCGGTTCCGCGACGCTGGCGGCCGTCAAAGCCTTCCAGAAGAGGTTCAAGCTGACGCAGACCGGCATCGTCAATAAGACGGTCTGGAACGCGCTGATCGTCCACGAGACGTAGTCCGCCCGTTCACGGCAGCGCCCCCGCACGGACGGCCGGCCCGCGTGACCGCCGGCCTCCGTGCGGGTGCGTCCCGGCGGAACGGACGGCCGGCGAGCGCGTCCCGGCGGATCAGCCGGGCCTTCGCCGCGACGGTGGGTAGCCGGCCGGCGATCGCCTAGCCTGCTGTGCGTGCACGGCTCCCTGGGCGACATCCTGGCCCGCGCCGCGGCGGGCAGCCCGCCGTCACCGGACGGCGGGCTCACGGTGCTGGCCCAGCCGTCCGAGCGCGACGCCGGCGTAATCGCCTTCACCGCGCACAGCGTGGTATTCGCGAACGTGGCCGCCGCGTGGGTGCGCGCGCGCATCCCCGCAGGTGACCTGGCCGCCCCGGTCAGCCCGGGGTTCCTGCACGCGCTGGGGGCACGGCTCGGCCGCAAGGCCGCGGGCACCGACATGCTGACCGTGGCGGCGGCCCGGCCCGGGCCGCCGGAGCTGCCGCTGGCCCCGGCCGCCGGCGTCGATCACCCGCGGGTCCGGCGGGCCCGCCGGTACCGCGACGAGCTCACGGTGTGGGCGGGAGGCGGCGCGGTCGTGATGATCGGCCGCGGCGTGGCAGGCCGGTGGGAGGTGGCGGTGGAGGTCGAACCCGGGCTGCGGAACGGGGGCATAGGCCGCTCCGCCGCCCGCGCCGCCCGCCATCTGGTCCCGGGCGGCGAGCCGCTGTGGGCGCAGATATCGCCCGGCAACGTGGCCAGCGTGCGCGCCTTCCTCGCGGCCGGCTTCGTCCCGGTCGGAGCCGAGGCGCTGCTGGTCGGGGAATGAGCGCCGGGCCGGCCTGCGGCGCAGCGGCTCAGCCCCGGCCGACGAAGGGCATCCTGGTGGCCGTGACGGTCAGGAAGAGCACGTTGGCGTCCAGCGGCAGGGACGCCATGTAGAGCACCGCGTCGGCGACGTGCCGGGCGTCGAAGGTGGGCTCGGCCATCAGGGAGCCGTCGGCCTGCCGGACGCCCGCGCTGATGGCCTGGGTCATCTCGGTGGCGGCGTTGCCGATGTCGATCTGGCCGCAGGCGATGCCGAACCTCCGCCCGTCCAGGGCGATCGACTTGGTCAGCCCGGTGATCGCGTGCTTGGTGGCCGTGTAGCCGACACTGTCCGGCCGGGGCACGTGCGCCGAGATCGAGCCGTTGTTGATGATCCGGCCGCCGCCCGGGGCCTGGTCCTTCATCATCCGCACCGCGTGCTGGGCGCACAAGAACGCACCGGTCAGGTTGGTGTCGACGATGCGCTGCCAGCCGTCCAGCGAGATCTCGGTCGACCGCGCCGCCCGGGCCGAAGACGCCCGCGTTGTTGACCAGCAGGTCGAGCCGCCCCCACCGGTGCCGGACCGCCTCGAACAACCGGGCCACGGACTCCGGCACGGTGACATCGGCCGGGACGATCAGCGCGGACTCGCCCGGCGCGGCGGCCGCGGTCTCGGCCAGTGCGTCCTCGCGGCGGCCCGCGAGCGCCACCCGCCACCCGGCGGCCAGCAAGGCCCGGGCGATGCACCGGCCGACTCCGGACCCTGCCCCGGTCACGACGGCCACCCCCGTCGTTGCCGTCACCGTGCGGTCCGCCGGGCCGGCCGCCGGGTCGCCCCGCCGGGCGGCGTCATGCGCCCTCGTCCAGGGCCGCCGGGCTGGCCGGGACGTCGACCGCGTGCTCCCTGAGCGCATCGAGCGGGACGATCTCCAGGGCCCGCTCGTGGGTGGAGGCCAGCACCACGGGCGCGGCGACACCTTCGTAGTGCGCCCGCAGCCAGTTGGCCGCGGTCACGCACCAGCGGTCCCCCGGCATCAGCCCGGGGAATCCGAACTGCGGAGCCGGGCTGCTGAGGTCGTTGCCGATCCGGCGCTGGTGGTCAAGGAACTCGGCGGTTACCACCGCGCAGATCGTGTGACTACCGCGGTCTTCCTGGCCGGTGTTGCAGCAGCCGTCCCGGTAGAAGCCGGTGACCGGGTCGGTGCCGCACGGCTCCAGTTCGTCGCCCAGCACGTTTCGATCGTCCATGCCAGCAGTATCCGCGCCGGCGGAGATGCCCGACAAGCGCCCGGGGGTACGCACCGCCGGCCGGGTCCGCCGAACCGGCGGCCTTCCCGGCCGCTGAGAGGATAGGGGGATGAATTCCTCCCGGCACCGCGCGCTGGCCGAGGCCACCCCCTTCCCGGAGACGATCGACGCGCGGCTGCGCCAGCAGCTCGCCTTCCTGGTCGAAGCGGACCGGCTCAAGACGGTACTGAGGCAGTCGCCGCTGGCCGCGGCCGACCGGCGGGAGAACGATGCCGAGCACTCCTGGCATCTCGCTCTGATGGTCCTGGTCCTGGCCGAGCACGCCGACGAGGAGTTCGACGTGGGGCACACCATCAAGCTGGTGGTGGTACACGACCTGGTCGAGATTCACGCCGGGGACACCCCGCTGTACGACACGGCGATGGCCGCGGACCAGAGGGAGCGTGAGACCGCCGCCGCCAAGCTGCTGTTCGGCATGCTGCCCGCGGACCAGGCCGCGCGGGTACGGGCGCTGTGGGACGAGTTCGAGGCGGAGACCACTCCCGAGGCCCGGTTCGCCAAGGCCGTGGACCGGCTGGAACCGCTGCTGCTCAACTGGATGGCCCGCGGCGGCACCTGGCAGACGCCGGGGGTGACCGCCGATGACTCGCGCGCCCGCAAGGCGGTCATCGGGAAGGCTTCTGCGTCGCTCTGGCAGGCGGGCAAGGAGATGATCGACGAGAGCGAGCGACGCGGCTGGTCCCGCCCCGGCCGCGGCACCCCGGCTGGCTGAGCTGCCGCGGGCACAGGCACAGGCACAGGCGCGGGCAGGGACACAGGCACAGGCAAGGAGGCGGGCGCGGGCACGGGCACAGGCAGGCGCAGGGACGCGGGCGCGGGCAGGGCGGGGGCACAGGCAGGGGCAGGGGCACAGGCAGGGGCAGGGGCACGGGCAGGGGCGACTGAGCTACGCGGTACGGCGCCGGAACCGGCGCCGGGCGTTACGGTGTCAGACGCCTTTCCCGGCCCGGGCCGGCCCGGGCGTTATGACAGCCGGCCGCCTGGCCCGGATCAGCGCCACCGGTCCCAGGACGGCGATGAGCGCGGCCAGGCCGGTCGGTACCAGCATGGCCACCCGCAGCGATGTCGCACCGGCCACCGGGCCGATGGCCGCGGGCCCTGCCAGCTCTCCGGCGTAGCCGAAGACCGCCACCCAGGACAACGTGCGGCCCACCCCGCCGTCCCGCTCGCCGACGGCGCTGAAGACGGCCGGCACCACGGTGGCGAGCCCGAGCCCGGTCACTGCCCATCCGGCGTAGTCGCACAGCAGCCCGCCGGCCGGCAACGAGGGCGCCAGCAGGACGAGCAGGTAGCCGCAGACCGCGGTGCCGCCCGCCCAGCCCATGGCCCGCACCGGTCCTAGCCGCCGCCGCAGCCAGTCACCGGTCAGCCGGCCGGTCATGAGCGCGGTGGCGAAGACCGTGTAGGCCAGCGCGGCGGTCGCCGGGGACGCGTACAGCTCCTTGATGGCGTACAGCGGCGCCCAGTTGTAGGCGGCGCCCTCGCAGATGAACCCGACCGCGGCGACCAGCCCGAGCAGCAGCACGACGGCGTGCCGGGCCAGGGCAGCGGCCGGCTCCCCTCGGGCCGGGGGGGCCGCCCGGTCGCGGCCCGGCAGCAGCAGCGGCCCGGGCAGCACGAGCAGCACGGCCGACGCGACCGCGCCGCCGATCATCAGTGCCGGGTCGCTCGCCCGAAAGTGCAGCCCGGTCGCGATGATCACGCTGCCCAGCACCCCGCCCACGCTCCAGAAGCCGTGGAAGGCGGACATGATAGGCCGCCGGTACCGCCGCTCGACGATGATGGCGTGCGCGTTCATGGCCACGTCCAGTGCGCCGATGCCTGCGCCGAGCAGGAAGGAAGCGGCCAGCAAGGCGGGAAAGCTGCCCGCCAAAGCGGGCGCGATGAGGGTAAGCCCGGACAGCGGTGCGACCGCCCGCAGCACCGGGCGGCTGCCTATCCGGTCACACAGCCGGCCGATCAGCGGCATGACGGCGACGGCACCGGCCCCGGTCAGCAGCAGCACGAGGCCGAGCCGCGTCTCGCCCAGGTGCAGCCGCGCGTTGATGGCGGGCAGCGACGTGCTCCACAGCGAGCAGATCACGCCGCACACGCTGAAGATCCAGAAGATCGCCAGCCGGGCATGCCGGTCGGCGGCACCGGGCCGCGGCCCGGCGGTCACCCGGCCGCCGTCGGGTGCAGGACCGGCTGGTAGCCGGCCGCCAGCACCGCGACCGTCGCCCGCGGCGTCAGAACGGTCACCCGGGCGCGGCGCGGACGGGCGCGCTCCTCGTGGTAGCCGCCGTGACTCCAGGCCATCAGCCGGGAGCCGAGTACCAGCCAGGGCCGGCCGTCCAGCTCGGCCATCGTCCCGTCCGGCAGTCCGGCCAGCGGCGCCTGGTAGGTCCGCCGGACACCGGGACCGGTGAGCCGGTCGGCGTGCAGCCGTGCGTCCATCGCCGGGGCGCCGACCGGGTCGCCGGGGTAGACATCGGCCCAGGCCCGCTTGAACTCCTGGTAGCGGCGGCGGCGGCATTCACCGCATGGCCGGTGCCCGGCCGCCAGGCCGGTAGCCTCGTCGAGGAAGTACAGCTCGGTGAGCCGGCCCGGTTGCCACTGCGTGCGGCGCCTGCCCTTGAACTCCAGCACGCAGATCAGCCACAGGCGCCCGCGCGAGTAGCGGGCCAGGCGGCCGCGAGAATCAAGGAGCTGGCCCCGGTTGCCCCAGAACATACCGCGGTCGGCGACGGCGGCTAGCTCCCCGTGCGGGGTCACCCGGTTCTGCCGGGGCATCGGACACCTCCACTGTCTAGTAAGCCTGCCGTGGCCGGCCGCCCGGGCTCCCTGGTAAGTCTGCCGTGGCCGGCCGGCCGCCCGGGCCAGCCGGGCATCCGGCGGCGCCCGGGCCAGCCAGGGTAACCGGCGGCGGCCAAGGCACCCGGCGGCGCCCGGACCGGCCAGGGCCCCGGCGCGCGGCCGGCGCGCGAGCTAGCATCGCGGCATGCTCGCCGCCGTTCTCGCCTTCGCCGGCATCGCGGCCGTGGCGAACGTCACGCCCGGCCTGGACATGATGCTGGTGCTGCGCACCTCGGTGTCTGGGGGCAGGCGGGCCGGGCTCGCCGCCGCGCTCGGCGTCAATACCGGCTGCCTGGCCTGGGGCCTGGCCACCGCCGTCGGGCTGACCGCACTACTCACCGCCTCGCAGGTGGCCTTCGCCGTGGTCCGGATCGCCGGTGCCGCCTATCTGACCTGGCTGGGCGGCTCGGCGCTGTGGCGGTCGAGGAGGCGGAACTACCGCGACGCGATCGGCGGCGCCGGGCCGCAGATGCCCGCGGAGCCGCTGGCGCCGGCGGAGCTGCCGGTGCCCGCGGAGCCGCGCGCGCCCGCCGCGCCGCAGGCGCCCGCCGCCCCGGGGGGACGCCGGGCCGCGTTCCGTTCCGGGCTGGGGACCAACCTGCTCAACCCCAAGGCCGGCGTCTTCTACATGAGCCTGCTCCCGCAGTTCATCCCGCACGGCGCGCCGGTGTTCGGTACCACACTGCTGCTCACCGCGGTCGATATAGCGGAGCTGACGGCGTGGTACCTGGTGGTATCAGGCGCCGCGTCCGCGCTGGCCCGCCGGCTCAGCCGTGCGTCGTTCCGGAGGAGAATGGAGCAGATCAGCGGCGTCGTGTTCCTGGGCTTCGCGGTCAGCCTCGCGGTTGACGGCGGCTAGCCACGGTCATCGGTGAGGCTGCGGCAGGTCGACGACAAGCGTGCCCGGGCGCCAGTCCGGCAGCCGGGCCACGACCTCGCCACCTGGGGCGATCAGGGCGGCCAGGCCCGGGAAGTCCTCGTCCCCTGCCGAGCCCGCCTGCGTGGCCAGCGCCACCCAGGCTCCGGTCCGGGCCGCGTGGCGGCGCGCGTCCGCCAGTCCGCGCGACTCCCACCAGGAATGCCCGGCTCGCCAGCCCGCCTCGTCGGTCCGCCGTCCGTAAAGGCCCGGGGCGGCGCAGAAGAAGATGACGTCGGCGCCCGCCGCGGCGGGCTCGTCGAAGGGGTAATCGAGCCCGCCTTCGGCGCAGATCGCGATCCCGAAACTGAGCTCGCCGAACCGGAACAGAGCCTGCTCGGTGCCGGGGGTGTAAGCACTTTCGCCCTCGCCGAGATGCCGCTTGCGGTAGGCGCCGGCCAGGCGGCCCGCACGGGCGTAGGCGTGCGTGATGTGGCAGGCGCCGCGGTCGCCCTGCTCGGCGACGCCGAAGACGGCCGCCACCGAGTACCGCCGGGTGAGCTCGGTCAGCGAGCGCACCGGTGCTGACTCCAGCCGGAGCAGGTGCTCGGGATGTGCGGCAGGATCCACCGAGCCGGTAAGCGACATCTCGGGGAACACCGCCAGCTGGCAGCCCTCGTCACGGGCCCGCCTGAGTGCATCGTCGTGGGTGGCGAGATTAGCCGGCCAGTTCCCCTTCCGGCAGCAGACAGCGGCCAGCAGCAGCCTGAATCCGGCGGGCTCACGCATCGTCACAGCCAGTGCGTGTTGTGGTGGACCATGAACGCTTACATCCTCAGATACGTCCCGCCGGGCGCCGGACCCTGGGCCGGGCCGGCCTGGGTTGCATAACGCGTTAGTGACCGCTAACGTGTCGAGGTGCCGGATCTGGTCGCTGCCGTGGCTGAGCCTAACCGGCGGCGCTTGCTGCAGCTGCTTGGCCGGGGCGAAGAAACGGTGACCAGGCTGGCCAGTAACTTCACCGTCAGCCGTTCGGCGATATCTCAGCACCTGGGCATGCTCGCCCAGGCTGGCTTGGTGGTCAGCCGACGAGAGGGAAGGTTCCAGTACTACCGTTTGAATCCTCGGGGGATGACGGCGCTGCGGGCTGAGCTCGATGCGTTCTGGACCCGTGAACTCGATCAGATAGTCCAGGACGCGCTCGCCATCACCCGGGGGAACCGCCGCCAAGGAGGCGAATGATGCCGCACGAGCACTCGGTGTTCATCCCGCTAGACGCCGACGAGACCTTCGCCCTGATCACCCGGCCCGACCGGCTGCGCCGCTGGCAGGCCATCACCGCGCGGGTCAACCTGCGGGCGGGCGGCGAGTACCGGTGGACCATCATCCCCGGCCACACGGCCCGGGGCACCTTTACCGAGATCGAGCCGGGCCGGCGGGTGGTGTTCACGTGGGGCTGGGAGGGCTCGGACGACCTGCCCCCGGGCGCGTCCACGGTGATCGTCACGCTGGAGCCGGCGCCGGGCGGGACCACCATCCGGCTGGTACACGATGGGCTGACTGACGAGCAGGCAGATGCCCACGCCATGGGCTGGACCCATTACCTCGGCCGCCTGGCCGACGCCGCAGCCGACGGTGACGCGGGCCCCGACGAGTGGGCCGCACCGGCCGAACTCGACCCGCTCAGCTGCGCCGGGCTGACCCTGAGCGTCTGCCAGCGCGTCCTGCGCGGCATGACCGAAGCCGATCGCGGCCGCGCCACGGCCTGCACCGAATTCACCGTCGCCCAGCTGGCCGATCACCTGACCGGATCGATCACCGCCATCGGCGGCGGGGCGGGTGCCGCATTCCCCCCGGCCACCCCGGCGCCGCTGGAGGCGCGGGTCGCCGACGCAGCCCAGGTCGCGCTGGAAGCATGGGACGGCCGCGGCCCGGACGGCACGGTCACGATCGGCGACAGCGACCTCCCGGCTGCCGTGGCCCTGGGCATCCTGTCCATCGAGCTGCTGGTCCACGGGTGGGACTTCGCCCAGGCCACGGGGCAGCAGGTCGCCGTGCCAGACTCGGTCACGGCATATGTGCTCGACGCAGCCAGCGCAATCATCACGCCGGAGGGCCGCCGCCGGGTGGGTTTCGACCCGGAACGGCCGGCCGATCCGGACGCCGGCGTCCTGGAGCGGCTGATCGCCTTTACCGGCCGCCCGGCGAACGCCGGCCAGTTCAGACCCGCATAACCAGGACCGTCTCACGTGAAAAGGGGAATAGCTCATGCCGAACCGCACGTCATACGCTCAGGGCACGCCGAACTGGGTCGACCTGCAGACCACCGACCAGGAGGCGGCGAAGGCGTTCTACGCCGGCCTGTTCGGCTGGACCTACGACGACCAGCCCATGCCGCAGGGCCCGGTGTACTCCATGGCCCAGATCGGCCAGGACAACGTGGCCGCGATCGCGCCGCAGTCGCCGGACATGGCAGCGCAGGGCGTGCCGCCCGCGTGGAACACCTATATCGCCGTGGACTCGGTCGATGACGCCGCCGCCAGGGTGGAGGCCGCGGGCGGCCAGATGGCCATGCCGGTCTTCGACGTGCTGGATGCCGGGCGGATGGCCTTCGTGCTCGACCCGGGCGGCGCGCCCGTCGGGCTCTGGCAGGCCAACCAGCACATCGGGGCCACGCTGGTGAACGAGCCCGGCGCCGTCATGTGGAACGAGCTGATCACCACCGACCCGGCCGGCTCGGCGGGGTTCTACCGGCAGGTCGTCGGCCTGACCACCTCTGAGGCGGAGATGGAAGGCCAGAAGTACACCATGTTCGAGGTCGGCGGGCAGCCGGTCGGCGGCACCACGCCGCCGCAGATGCCAGGCGCGCCCAACCACTGGCACGTGTACTTCGCCACCGCCGACGCGGACGCCACGGCGGCGAAGGCCGCCGAGCTGGGCGGCTCGGTGATGGTGGCGCCGTTCGACACCCCGGTGGGCCGCATGGCCGTGTTGCGCGATCCGCAGGGCGCGGTGTTCAGCATCATCCAGCCAGCCGGCGAAACCGGCTGAACTCGGCCAGCGGCTACTCGATGATGTCGCTGGCCGCCGGGCCGAAGATCACCAGGTGATCGAGAACCGGCGCCGGATCCCCGGACCAGTCGAGGGCTGCTAGCTGCGCCCGGCTGCGGCGGCCCATCCGCCAGCGCAGGGCCTCGAACGTGCACGTTGCCAGGCCCAGCTCGTCGCCCTCGTCCGGCCCGACCCGGAACTCGGCGTCCTCCACCGCCACCCGCATCGGCACGGGCGGCGTCAGGTATTCGATCAGCGCGCCGGCGCACAGCCGGACCACCTCGGTGTCCCGGGCCCCGGGCCGGCCCACGGCGCCGCGGATGTCCTGCTCGTGACTGGTGATGTCGATCACCCCGGGCCACACGTCGAACGCCGCGAGCAGCTCGCCGAACGGCGCCGCCGTCAGCTCCCAGGACGCCAGCATGTCCCGGATGTCGTGCCCACGGAACCTGGCGACCTGGGCGGCCGTCTGCTCGTCGGTGGGCGGCCCGGTCAGGCGCCCGGCCACCGCGTCCTCAGAGACCGCGAGAAGATGCGCCACCACGTCCTGGACCGACCAGCCGGGGCAGGCCGGGACCGGGGCGGCCAGCGCCGGGTCGTCCAGCCCGGCGACCAGCGCCGCCAGGCGCGCGTGCGTGTCTTGGTACAGCCGGGACAGGTCGGGCTTGGCCGCGCTATCGCTCATACGCTCACGATACGGATGTGCGCGCGAGATTCCGGCCCCGGGTCGGGCCGGCGCTCCCGTCGCCGGGATCAGCCCGCGCCGAGCGGGACGAACCGCCGGACCTTACCGGTGCGCGGGACGCGGGCGATGCAATAGCAGAGGGCGCGGGCCAGGGGCGGTCCGGTTCTGCTCGCCGGGCATGAGATCCTGGCGGGCATGCCTCGCGTTGAAGATCTCCGCATCCAGATCGGCGGCCTGCCGTCCGGAGCCACCGGCTCCATCCTGGACGTCCCCGGGGTCGGGGTGGGGCACGCGACAGTATGGCGAGACGAGCCGGAGCCGCCCGCCGGGCGAGGGGTCGCGCGCACCGGCGTCACCGTGGTGCTGCCCGCCGCGGACATCCTGGCCAGCCCGGTGCCGGCCGGCGGGGCGGTCCTCAACGGAGCCGGGGAGTGCACCGGCTTCCTGCTGATGTCGGAGTGGGGGATCATCGGCACCCCGGTATTCCTCACCTCGACCATGCAGGTCGGCCGGGTGTACGACGCGGCGTGCCAGCTGATCGCCGATGCGGTGCCGGCCATCGGCGAGGAGGTCGTGATCCCCGTCGTCGCCGAGTGCGACGACTCATTCCTCAACGAGGTCCGGCGGATGCAGGTGGACGCAGGCGACGTCGCCGCCGCCTGGCAGCAGGCGGCGGAATCGGTCGGATCCGCCATCCCGCCGCCAGAGGGCGCCGTGGGAGCGGGAACGGGCATGTCGTGCCTGGGCTGGAAGTCCGGGATCGGCACGGCGTCGCGCCGGGTGCCCTCCGGTCACACCGTCGGGGTGCTTCTCCTCACGAACTTCGGGACAGCCGAACGGCTGACGGTGGCCGGGCACCCGGCCGGCCGGCTCCTGCCGCGGCCGCCTGGTTACGAGCAGGGCTCCAGGTTTGGCTCTGGCTTCGGCTCCAGTCCCGGCCCTGGCGCTGGCCCTGGTCCTGGGCCTGGCCATGCCCCCGGCCCTGGTCATGGCCCCGGTCCCGGTCCCGGCCCCGGCGAGGGGTCCTGCATCGGCGTGGTGATCACCGATGCCCCGCTGGACCACGCCGCCTGCAGCCGGCTGGCCCGGCGCGTCGGCCTGGGCCTGGCCAGGACGGGCTCAGTGGCCGGCCACGGCAGCGGGGAGATCTTCCTCGCCTGCGCGACCGGGGCGCGGGGCGACTGGGGCGGCCGGGTCCGGCTGACCGAGCCGACCATCCAGGGCGCGGACCTCGGGCCGTTCTTCGAGGCCGTGGTCAACGCCAGCGAGGAGGCCGTGCTCAACTCGCTGCTCATGGCCACGACCGTGACCGGCCGCTCGGGGAACGTCGAGCACGCGATCCCCGTCGACGCCCTGCGGCAGATTCTCGCCGCGGACTGACGACACCGCCCGAGATCATGTCCAGGGTGCAGGTCCACCCCTCTGCCTCGTTCGGCAGGTAGGGTCTCTGCTTCCTGTCCATCGCCTCCTTCCCTGGCAGGCCCGATCTCAGCCGTGCCATACTCAGCAGTACCTACTGGGATTTCCGTCCCATGGTGAGTGCCCCGCCACTGTGTCAGAACTGTCAGGAGGCTGACCCTGAGAGGGCGCGCTGCCATGGGCTCTGCCGCGGGTTCCGGTATGCCCGCCGGCGGGGCCGCGACGGGCCTGGCCGACTGGGGCGGACGGTACCTGCGCAGCGTGTTGGCCGCCGATGCTACCGCAGCGCTGGTGGCGGGCGTGATCGCGCTGGAGGTCCGGTTCGGCGGCCGGCCGCCGACCGCTTCGTACCTGTGGTTCACCTTCGGCCTGCCGGTGGTCTGGGTGACCTGCGTAGCGCTGGCCGGCGGATACGAGCCGCGGCTCGTCGGCGAGGGCGCGGATGAGTTCCGGCGGGTGATCAATGCGGGAGTCAGCCTCACGGCGGCGATCGCGATCGTTTCGTACCTGATGAAGGCCGGCCTGTCACGCGGCTACGTGTTCGTCGCCATGCCGACCGCCCTGGTCCTGGATCTGACGGCCCGGTACTGGCTTCGCAAGCGACTGCACCGGGTGCGGGCCGGCGGCGGGTGCATGCGGCGGGCGGTCGCGGTCGGCCACCGGCGGGATGTCGCCGGCCTGATCCGCATGCTCCGGGCGGAGCGTTATCACGGCTTGTCCGTCGTCGCCGCCTGCCTGGCCGGGCAGCAGGGCGCGACGCAGGTCGCCGGGGCCCCCGTGTACGGCGGCCTGGACGACATCGTCGCTGCCGTCCGGGATACGGACGCCGATACGGTGGCCATCCTCGCCTGCCCCGAGGTGAACGGGACGCAGCTCAGGCGGCTGGCCTGGAGCCTAGAGAAGACCGGCACCGAGCTGTGCGTCGCCCCGGCGCTGCTCGACATCGCCGGCCCGCGGACCAGCATCCGCGCGGTGGCCGGGCTGCCGCTCCTGCATGTTGATCATCCGAGCCTGGGCGGCGCCCGCCAGGCGGCCAAGACCGTTTTCGACAAGCTGGTCGCCGCATCCGCGCTCCTCCTGCTCGCACCGCTGATGCTGGCCATCGCGCTGGCCGTACGGCTGGAAGACGGCGGACCCGCCTTGTCGTGGCAGCTGCGGGTCGGCCGGGGCGGCCGGCCGTTCCACCGGTACGCATTCCGGACCGCCGCAGTGGACGCTGGCCGTTTCCGGTCCGCCGCCCTGACGTCCCGGAAACGGGCCAGGCCCGCGCCGCGCCCGACCGGGGAGGACGCCGGGCTCACCAGGACCGGCGGGTGGCTGTGCCGGTGGTCCCTGCAGGCGCTCCCGCAGTTGGTGAACGTGCTGGCCGGGCAGATGTCCCTGGTGGGACCGCGTCCCGCCGGCCCGCGCGAGCAGATGAGGTACAGCGACTACATGCGGTGGAGGCTGGACGTACGGCCCGGGCTCACCGGCCCGTGGGTGGTCCGCGGCCTGGTGAGCCCGGCGCCGGAGGAAGCGATCCGGCTGGACCTCCGATACCTGGAGAACTGGTCCTTCGCCCTGGATTTGCAGATCCTCTGGAAGACCTGGTCCGCGATCATCCGCGGCAGATACCCGCAGGTCAGCCGAAGTAAGCAGGCCGGAGTCCGTGCTCGTGCCGGTGAACTCCCGCCCGCCGAATCCCCGGCGACGCGGCCGGGCTGCATCGAGAAAGACCACAGCCGGTCTTCGGCCACCTAGTGCCTGTCAGCCTCCGTCTGACCTGCTGAAGTCCTCCTGGGCAGGCCGGATTGTTATCTTGATGTCAAGGTAACGCGAAGGGGCGACACAGTGATCCACCATGTGCAACTGGCCTGCCCGCCGGGCAGCGAGCCAGCGCTCCGCGAGTTCTACGGTGGCGTGCTAGCTGATCACCTGGCGGTGCCGACGGCCCGAGATGGCGGCCGAGGGCCTGCCCCGAGACCAGAGAGTCTCTGCTCGGAGAACGGCCGGACCCGCACAGCCACACGGGTACCCCGCACGCGCACCGTCGCCAGCGGGATCCGCTGCCCGCCGTAGAGATACGCCGGCCCGAGCTCGCGCGCGGCGCGGTGGCTGAGCAGCTCAGGGTGATACCCGCTGGCCGTCAGTGCCCACACGATGCCCAGCGTCAGCTGTCCCAGCGTCAGCTGTCCCAGGGCAGGCCGCTGGTCGTTGCTAACCCACAGCGCAATCGGCTGCGGCGGCAGCGCCCGCTCGATCCGCTGTGCGGCAAGGCCGATCAAGCTCCCCGGCCGCGGATCCGCCGCAGGCGCCTGCTGCGCCACGGCGAGCGACGACATCACCGCGATGACCGCCAGTGCCGCCGCGCCGGCCACCCGGGCCGACCGCCGCGCCGCCGCGCCGGCCACCCGGGCCGACCGCCGGGCCGCCGCGCCGGCCACCTGGACCGCCCGGCGGGGCAGCACCCCGGCTGCCGGGGCCGGCCAGCGGGCCGGGCCGTCCGCCGGGCCGGCCTGCTGCCGTGCGCCGCGGTCAGGGCCGGACGCAGCCGGCTGATCACCTGATACCCGGCGAGCAAGGCCGCCGAGCAGACCGTGAGCCAGCTGAGCACGCCGACCGGGAATGCGAGCACGTCCAGGTAATTCAGGGTGCTGAGGCTGGTGCTCTTCACGGGGATTCTCGCGTACGTGACCACCGTGGCCGCGCTCACCAGCAGGCTCACGGCGGCCAGCGCAGCCAGCCGGCGGCACCGCAGCAAGGGGGCCGCGATGACCAGGACCGCGGCCGCGGCCGCCAGGGCCGCCACCGCGAACCCGGTTGTTCGATGGGCAATCAGACTGGATACCCACCCCCCCGCCAGCGCGTGCCATGAGGTCCACCACAGCGGAGGCGGCTGGGTGGAGGCGGTGACCATCTTGAACCCGAAGGCCAGGCCGGTCAGCTGCCCGCTGCCCACGCCGTGCAGCAGCAGGATCAGGTTGCCTGGCCTGCCGGTGAACTCCTGGATCACCGGCGCGGTCCAGCAGGCAACGCCGGCCAGCAGGCCGGCTGTCACCCACCCGTAGCCTGCCTTCGCGCGCAAACAGTCCACCACGGTGACGGCGAGCGCCAGCAGGATCAGCGCGGCCGAGGCCAGGGCGTACATCAGGTGCGCCTGGCTGGCCACCGATCCGGTGACCACGAGCACGACCCACCACCGGCGGCGCCCGGACAGCACCGCCCAGCCCGCGGCGAGCGCCGCGAGGAAGAACATCGCGCCGAACCACGGATTCCAGAACGGCTGCAGCGCGATCAACGGCTGCCACGTGAGGATCCCGAGGATGATCCCGGCGGCGAGCAGGCCCCCCGGCCAGCCGGCCGCCGACCATGCCGCCTCGACCGCGAGCGAGGACGCGATCATGCACGCTAGCGCCGCGCCCCACAGCACCCCGTACCGGGGGTCGAGATGGACCGGTATCGCCTGCAGCCAGTACTGCAGGGGCCCCGGGTCGAACGTCCCGTGCGCGAGCCGGTTCGCCTGCCCGACCAGCGGCCCGTGCGCGGTGAGAACCTCCCATGAGCGCAGCGCGATCGCCGCGCCGTCGCCGACCGGACGCCAGCGCAGCCGCACGGCCTGCGCCACGCCGCTGAGGAACGGCGCCCAGACGGCCAGGTGCACGACCAGCCGGAACGCGGCCCGGCCGAGGGCCCGTGCCCGCCTGCGTGCGGCCGGAACGGGGGCGCGGGGAGCCGGGCGGCTGACCGAGAGCGCAGCGCCTTCGGTCACCCCTGCGCTGGTCTGCCCGGCGGGCTGCTGCGTACCCGGGCTCCGGTCCGCACCGCGGAATGCCCCGGCAGGCCCAGGCGCACGGTGAGGCCCCTCGCCGCCGTCGCTGCTGGGTCCCACGTCTGTAAGACCCTTCAGACCGGTGGAAGGTTGCGTCACGGCGCAGACCGGGCGGACGTCATCCCGTCCTGACGTCCGATCGCGTCCATCGCCTACGGCGGCGCCGCGGCACTGCCGACTGCCGGATCAGAGCTTGTGCTGCAGCGAGTAGCGGACCGTCTGCACCTGGATGAGGCCATCGCGGAACACGAAGGTGTCGATGCCGTCCTCGACCCGGGTCGCGGCGGCATCGGCGGCCCACTCCAGGAAGAGGACGTCGCCCTCGTAGATCTGGGTCCGCAGTTCCCAGGCAGCGTCCGGCACGTCGGCGAGCAGCTGAGTGAACGCGTCCCGCACGCCGTCCAGGCCGTACTTCACCCCGGCCGGGGTGATGAAGACGGCATCGTCGGCGTAGTCGGCGACGATCTCATCCAGGTCCCCGGCACCGAGCGCTTCGGCGTGGTGCTGAAAGATCTCCTGGGGGGTACGCGACATCGCTGTTTCCCTTCGCGGTGCTATCTGCGGCCCGTCGTGCGGCCGGCCCGGGCGCCAGCGGGAAGTTTAGCCCGGCCTGCTGCTGACCTCAGGGCCTGCCCATGGTGGGCCCGTGCGTGATCAGCAGCGAGTCCGGCGGGGTGAGATCCACGCCGTCCGGGTCGTGCAGGTAGCCGGGCGCGCGGCCGGGGACTCCGGTGTGTCCGTACTGCCACACGATGCGATGGGTGGCCGGGTCGATCACGATGACACGGTCGTTGAAGTCGTCGTTGATCAGGATGTCGCCGTTCGGCAGCGGCAACGCCAGCGAAGGGTGATTCAGCCCGCCGAACCGCCACAGCAGCCGGCCGTGCGAGTCGAACTCGACGACCTGGCCCGCGGTGGAGTAGTCAACGGTCAGGTACCGGCCCGGGTAGATCTCGTTGCTGTCCGACGGGTAGGCGACGCCCGGCGGATGAACCGACCAGGGCACGTGCCCGGTCAGGCTCATCTCGTCCGCCCAGGCGCCGTTGATCTCGGTGATCAGGTAGTGGCCATCGGTGAGCGGGAAGGCGCCGTTCGGGCTGCCGAACCGGTACGGCGGATCGTGCAGGCAGACGCTGGTGGTCTGGCCGATGACGTGCAACAGCCGGTGCGCGGGCGGGGCTATGGTCACGATCCGGCAGTTCTTGATGTCCGCGGTCACGATGTCGCCGCCCGGGACGAGCATGGCGTCGTCCGGGTTGTCCAGGCGGTTGGGCCCGCTGCCCGGCACGCCAGGCACGCCGTACCGGTAGACGATCTTGTGCCTGGCGACGTCGATCACGCTGATGACGAAGTCGTCTTCCTGAGTGGCGATGATGTACTTCCCGTCCGGGCTGAAGAACGCATCGTCAGGAACTAGGAAGGTCTGCCCGCGGGACAGGTCACCGCGGCGCGGGAACTCCCACCGGATGCGCCCCTGCGGATCCACGATCAGCAGGCGGTTGTTCAGGTGGTCGGCGATCAGGACGTCACCAGGCAGCGCCGAGGGGTCCGATCTCCCAGCCAGGTGCCCGCGCCCGTGGGCGGGTGCCAGCCACGGCGCATCGGTCAGGATGGGACTGGGCAGCCCGGCCTGACCGGCGGTCGTCGTGACCCCGGCGGTCACGGGCGGGATGGCCGCCGTCGCCGGAACGAGCCGGAACGTGGTCACCGAAGGGACCGGACGCGCGCCGTCGTGCCCGCCGATCAGGTAGCCGGTGGTGCCTGCCACCACCGCGGCCGCGTTGGCGACGGGCACCGGCAGGTGCCCGGCGATCTCGGTTACGCCGCCGGCCGGCCGGTTCCGGGACGCGGCCGCCCTTCCCTCCGGCGGCAGGTATTCCAGGACGTCACCGCTCGTGCGCTGCGCGGTCGACGGGCCCGCCACCCCGGATCGCCCGGCCGCCGCGATCTGGCCGCCCGCGACGTAGACGCGGCCACCCAGGGTGAAGCCGGCCGCGTACGCGAGCGGGGTCGGCAGCCGGCCGACCACGATGGCCCGGCCCGTCGACGTGTCCACCTGCTGGATGACATCGGTGATGCCTGCCGGCGTCTGCCCGCCGAATACCCAGATCCGCGAGCCGAGCGCGGCCACCGCCGGGTACCGGACCGGCACAGGCAGCCTGGCCGCGACGCTGAACCGCCTGCCGTCGGCGGTGGCGAGTACGCCGGAGTCGTAGCGCGCGCCGTCGTACCCGCCCA
Source organism: uncultured Actinomycetes bacterium (assembly GCA_963762615.1). Lineage (GTDB taxonomy): Bacteria > Actinomycetota > Actinomycetes > Streptosporangiales > Streptosporangiaceae > PALSA-505. The sequence goes on from CAVXLG010000013.1 coordinate 701,182, forward strand.
CAAGATAGGCCCGGCGGCCCACGGTGACCGCGGAAAGATCGCTGCGCACGCCGGGTAGCGCGCCCGCGACCGTCAGGGCCCGGCCGGCCGGGCCGGATTGGACCGCGTCGATGCTGGACTGCGAACCGCCGCCGAACACGAACGGCTGGGAACCGAGCATCGCGCCCGCGGCGTCGTGGGTGGGAACCGCCAGCCGGCCGGCTGCCGGGTCTGCCCGGTCACCGGATCCAGCAGCGTGACCGCGCGGGTCGTAGCCGATCTCGCGGTGAGACCGCCCGCGATCATGAGGGCTGGCTCCGGTGCCCGGCCAGAGCCGCGATCTCCCGGGACCGTGCCGGGCAGCACCACCTCACGGGAGATGGCCGCGGGAAGCTGGTAGGCAGCGGGGGTGACCTGAAGCACAAACCGTCCAGACGGCGGGGCCGGCCCGGGTGAGCTGGCAACCGGCCGCCCCGGGCCGGGCGGCGTAGCGGACCGGCCCCCGGAGTGACCGGCCAGGCCGGCCCACGCCACGGCTACGGCCACGGCGAAGCAGCCGGCGAGCACGACCAGCCGGCGGCGCGCGTAGCGGGCAGGGGCCGGGGGCCGGTGCCTGGCCGCCGGCGCCCGCGCTGGCCCGGGCGCTTCCGCGCAAGGCCGTCCTCGGGAGACCGCACGCACCCACGGTAGGCCGAGCCGCCGCGCGGCAAGACCAGTCCGGCCCAGTAGGTAGTGAGCAGACACCCGGCCAAACCTGGCCGTTGCGGTGACCGTGCAGATCAGCGTGGTACGGAACCGCTCTGGCCGACGCCACGTCCAACCGGCCATGAAGCCCTCAGCGCCCGCCGACCGCACGCCCGCTGCCCGGCCCCCTGGCCGACGCCGTCACCGCCACCTTGTGAGGTCGCCGCGGGCCGGGGCGAGCGCGCCTGTCGACCGCACCCCCGCTGCCCGGCCCCTGGGCCGGCGCCGTCACCGCCACCTCGTGAGGTCGCCGCGGGCCGGGGCAAGCGTGCTCGCGGGGATCTGCATCCTGGCGGTCGGCCTGACAGCGGCGACCCTGAGTAACGCCCACGCCTCAGCCAGCTCCGGCCGGGCCAGGCCGGGCTCCTCCCCAGCAGGCTCGCGCTCGGCTTCCCCACCACCCGCCCGATCCCGGCCGCCGTTCCCCGCCACGTCGCCCTCCCCGACCAAGTCACGGTCGCCCGCCAAGTCACCGTCGCCCACCAGGTCACCGTCCCCGACCAGGTCACCGTCGCCGACCAGGTCACCGTCGCCCACCAGGTCACCGTCCCCGACCAGGTCGCCCTCCCCCACCAGGTCACCGTCCCCGACCAGGTCGCCCTCCCCCACCAGGTCACCGTCCCCGACCAAGTCACCGTCGCCCACCAGGTCGCCCTCCCCCACCAGGTCACCGTCCCCGACCAGGTCACCGTCGCCCACCAGGTCACCGTCGCCCACCAGGTCACCGTCCCCGACCAGGTCACCGTCGCCCACCAGGTCACCGTCGCCCACCAGGTCACCGTCGCCAGCGAAGTCGCCGTTGCGCGGATCTCGTCATTCGCGCCGAGTGGCTCCCCCGTCTTCCGGCTCGGGGGCCGTGAACGGCTCCGGGGCCGCGAACGGAGCCGTGAGCCCCATCGCGCCGTTCGTCCACCTCCCGCCGCTGCCCGGTGCGCTGGCGCCCACAGGCGCCCAGGGCCGGCGGCCCAGGACGTCGGCCGCCTGTTCCCGGCCATCGCGCCGTCCCCGGGCATCGCACCGTCTGCGAGCGCGGCGCCGTCTCCGGGCGCCTTCCGTACCGGGTCGATGCGGCACGAGACGCTGGTCGGAGACGATGGCGTGCCGGTGAGAGAGCCGCTGGGCGGGCACCGGCTGGCCGGGCTGATCTTCATCGTTGTCCTCGCCGCGGGGGCCGTCGCCGGGCTGTGGCTGGGCCGGACCCGCAAGCGGCGAGTGCCCTAGGGTTAAGGCCACGCCGAACCCGGGCATCCCCGGTGGGTTTGTTCATGCCACAGGTCCGGCGGGAACAGGAGGGCAGGCGTGCGACTGGCGAGTCAGGACCGGGCAGGCGGGCCGCAGGCGGCGCGCCGGGCGGGATCGCGGTGAGCGCAGACGCCGCGCCGACCCCCGCGGCCGGCCGCGAGACCAGCGCCCCTTCGCTCGGAAGCGGGTCAGGCCCGCCTCCGCCGCCCGACGGGACGAAGCCGCTGGCCGTCGGCGCGCCCCTGCTCGGCGCGTTCGTCACGGCCACCCGCCGTGACGACACGCCATTCTCCGTGCCCGGGCACAAGCGCCGCAGCCGGGCGCTGGACGCAGACCTCGGGCTGGTCGCCGACGCGGACATCCCGCTGTTTGGCGGACTGGACACGATGAAGCTCACCGGCGGTGCGCTGCCCCGGGCCGAAGCACTGGCGGCGCGGCTGTGGAACGCCGACTGGTGCCGGTTCAGCGTCGGCGGCGCCACGCAGGCCAACCAGGCCCTGCTGCTGGCGACGGGCAGCCCCGGTGACCAGATAGTGATGTCGCGCAGCATCCACCGGTCGGTGTTTAGCGGGCTGATCCTGGCCGGCCTGCGGCCGGTGTGGCTGACGCCGCGCACCGACCCGGCCAGCACGCTCCCGCTCGGCCCCACCCCCGGCCAGCTCGCATCCGCTCTGGACGCGGCTCCCGGCGCGACGGCGGTGTGGATTTCCGAGCCCAGCTACCTGGGCACCGTCGCGGACGTCGCCGGGCTGGCCAGGATCGCGCACTCGCGCGGCGTGCCGCTGCTCGTGGACCAGGCCTGGGGTGCCCATCTCGGCTTCCACCCCGGCTACCCGCCGCACGCGCTGCAGGCCGGCGCGGACGCGATGGTGATCAGCGCGCACAAGATGCTGCCCGCCTACAGCCAGGCGGCACTGGCCCTCGCGCGCCAGGGTTATCTGTCGCCGAGCCGGCTGGAGGCAGCGTTCGACGCCACCTCCACCACCAGCCCGGCGGGGGCGATCCTGGCCAGCACCGACGGCGTACGGGAGCTGCTGGCCGCGCGCGGCCCGCAGCTTCTGGACCGGCTGGGCCGCCTGGTCGACGGCGCCCGCCAGGTACTGGCTGATGACTGTCCCGGACTGGTCGTTCCCGGGCCGGGTGACTTCCCGGCGGCCCGGTTCGACCCGGCCAAGCTGGTGCTGAGCCTGGCGGGCACCGGCGCCGACGGCACCGTCGTCGAGCTCGAGGCCCAGGCCGCTGGCCTGCCGCTGGAGATGTCCGACCGCGACACGATCGTGGCCACGGTCACCGTGGCCGACACTGCCGAAACCGTGGGACGCCTCACCGAAGTGCTCGGCCGCGCCATCGCCGCCGGATCGGGTCCCTCGCGCCCGGCCCGGGCCGGACTCAGCTGGACCCTCGCCCCCGAACCCGCGGTCGATCCACGCACCGCGTTCTTCGCCCCCTGGACGACCGTACCCGCGAGCCAGGCACCGGGCCGGATCAGCGCCGAGCTCATCGCCGCTTACCCGCCCGGGGTGCCGATCCTGGCCCCTGGCGAGCTCATCACGCGCGAATTGCTTGCCGCACTGCAGCAACAGGCGGCCGAAGGCAGCCGCATCGCCTATGCCACCGATCCCGGCCTGCGGACCTTCCGGGTACTGGCAGACTCAGCGGGCTGATGTCCGGTGGCTCATCCGGAAGGCGGCTCGCCGGAGGCAGGGATCATCGGCCCGCCGGGGTTGACTTGTCCGAGGATCTTCCAGATCTTGTACCAGCGCGCCGTCCAGCAGTCGTCCTGCCTGGAAAAGATGGCCGCTACCCGTTCGCCCTCCCAGGTCCCCACGATGGAGGCCGCCTGTTGCCCGCTGTCGATCATCGCGCACATGATGCCGTGTGGCACCGGCGCGAACGGGTACCGAGCATGCGCGAACGTGGCGCAGGCGGCCTCCGGATGCGGAAGGGTTCCGCCTGCGGCGGATCCGCAGGTCAGGGTCCAGTGCTGCGCGGTTGCGCCGGGGGTCGGGATGACACGGATCGACAGCGATGACACCGGCTGCGACGTCTGCGGGCCCGGGTCGGCCGGGCGGCCCGCGTCGCTCTGGCTGCCGCAGGCTGCGGCCAGCGCAACGACCGCGCCCAGCACGGCCGCGGCGCCTGCCTTGTGCCGGACGTCAGCCGGCGCGGCGATGGTCTTCATGCCGGTTGGACGCGGCCGCCGGTCCGGTGGTTCCGTACTCCCTCGTAAACCCGGTCGGGCTGCGCCGCCGTGTGGTTCCGCGCTCCCCGCAACCCGGTCGGGCCGCACTGCCGCGACGTGACACGCCCGCCGGGAGGCCAGTCACCAGCCGCGATCAGGTGGGCACCACTGACCAGGCCGCCGCGTCCCCCGGCGTGCCGGTGAAGTCATAGCGCACCGCATCCGGCCACAACGCGATCAGCGATACCGATGTCGTGCCCCAGATGCGCCCGCCGCCGAGGTCGCGCCGCAGGATCATGGCGCGCGGGTCGTCCGGCGCGATGCCATCGCCGTTCAGCAGCGGCAGCCAGTCTCCCCAGGCGCGCGAGGCCGGGCCGCCCGGCCGGGGCAACGGCCGCGGCGCGGCGGCCAAGCGGGGCAGGAAGTGGGCGATGCGGGCAAGCTCGTGGTCACGACCGGTGACCGGCCGCTGCCCGGATCCCGGCGGCCCGGCCGCCAGCAGATCACTGGCGAGGCCGCTGTTCACCACCATGTGCAGGCCCGCGGCCAGCTCCCGTTCGGTGAGGTTCTCGCCATCCCAGCTGGCCAGGCTGGCCCGACCTGGCTCCGCGGTCAGCAGGTGAAACGGATCGAAGTCCGCCAGCTCCGCGGGCGGCAGCTTTCCCTCGGCCGCGGCCTGCAGCGGCAGTACTCCCCGTGATCGCCGCGATCCGGCCGGTGCCATCATGCCCCGCCCGTTAAGCACGCACGCCGCGCGCCTGGCCGGCGGCGCCACCGCCAGCCAGGTCCCGCCGGCCTGCAGATCCCGGCCCCCGACCAGCTCCGGGTAGTCCGGCCAGTGTCGCTGCGGAGGCTGCCAGGCGCGATCCGCCAGTTCGTCGCGGATACCGGCAAGCAGGACGGGAGCGCCCGGTTCGAGGCTGAGGATGGCCGTGCACATGCACCCATTGCAGCAGAGAGCCGACTCGAGGGCGGAACTGCCCGGACGCAGGCCCGAAGCCCAACCCGGGCCTAACCCGGTGACTCTCCGGCCGGCGGGGACATCGGCTGGCCCGGCCGGTACATCTGCGGCGGCTTGTTCCCGGCGCTCTGGCCGCCGTCGACCGGGATGACGGCGCCGGTGATGAACGCGGACTGCGGCGAGCAGAGCCAGAGCACGGTCTGCGCGACTTCGGACGGGGTTCCCGTCCTGCGCATCGGCGTGGACAGCCCCGCCAGCCGCTGGGCCTGCGGGCCGGCGGCCTCCAGGTGATGCGTCAGGATCGGGCCCGGAGCCACCACGTTGACCCGGATGCCCTGGTCGGCATAGTCGAGCGCGGCGACCCTGGTGAGCCCGATGATCCCCGCCTTGCCCGCCACGTAGGCCGCGAGGTTGGCGGTGCCGGTCAGGCCGGCCAGCGAGGCCATGTTCACGATCGTGCCGCCGCCGCCGCGCAGCATGGCGGGGATCTGGAATTTCATCCCCAGGAAGGTGCCGCGGATGTTCGTGGCGATCCCGCGGTCGAATTCACCGGGATCGATGTCGGCCAGGGGGGCAGGCAGAGGGCCGTCGGTGGCGTTGTTGAACGCGGCGTCAAGCCGGCCGTACGCCGCCATCGCCTCCTCGACAAGGTGCCGCATCGAGTCGGTGTCGGACACGTCCGCGCGGACGGCGATCGCCTGGCCGCCGTTATCGGTGATCTTCGTAGCCACTGACTCCAGGGCGGCGATATCGCGGGCCGCCAGCACCACCGAGGCCCCGGCAGCCGCGAACGCCTCGGCGGCGGCCGCCCCGATCCCCTTGCTCGCCCCGGCCACCAGGGCGACCCGGCCGTGCATCGTCTTGGACTCCATCGTTTCCTCCGCGTCTGGATGCGTCCTCGGCTGTAGTAATGGGTGACACCACCGGGAAGAATTTTATTCCGACAGTCGATCTGAATGAATTATGACATGTCCCGGGCGGGCAGGGTGACGGCGGCGCGGGCGAGATGCTGGACGAGCGGCACGACGGCCTCGGGTGTCTTCGCCGCGCCAGCCAGGGTGTCGAAGGTGTCGAAGCTGGTCAGCGTGAACAGCATGTCGATCACGTCCGGCTGCAGCTCGGCGGGCGGGGATCCATGCTGGTCGGTGAGCCGGCTGACCAGGGTGGCGGCCCCGCGCCTGCGCCATTCCGCGCGCGCCTGCAGAGCCGCCCCCAGGTCCGGGTCAACGGCGGCCAGCCCGTGCAGCCGCCGGTGCAGCCGCCGGTCGGAGCCCCAGAACCGGCCGAAGACCGCGATGTATTCATCGAGCGCGGCCAGCGGCTCGGACCGGCCGAACGCGTCGGCCAGCCCGGCCATGCCCCCCGCCGCCGCGACCGAGTCGAACAGCGCCTCGAGCAGGCCGAGCTTGGAGCGGAACTGATAGTAGACCGTGGCCCGGGCCACATCCGCGCGCTGCGCCACCGCCTCGATGCTGAACCGGCCCGGTTTGTCGCAAACCAGCAGCTCGCGGGCGGCGCCGATCACGCGCGCGCGGGTCTCGTCGATCGCGGCCTGCCGCTGGCCCAGCCGGTATGGCCGCGGGCTCATCGGGCCCTCTCCTTCGGGTCATTATTCCTTCGGATGCTATGTCGAAATAACTATAGTCCGAACGCGCGCACGCTGACCGGGCGCCGAGGTCTCCCGGGCGTCGGATACGTCCGTCACCGTTCGTGTACAAGCCAGCCGTATCCGTTGCCGTGCCCGGTAACCGTCGCTAAAGTCCCGAGCAGACTCCGCTGACACAGCGGATCCTCGTCGCGAAGACGCACGAAGGAGGCACGTCATGAAACCTGCCCGGTGGTTGGCCCTGACCGGGACCGCGGGACTGGCCGTATCCATGGCGGCGGCGACTGGGCCCGCCGCTGCCGCAGCGGCCGCGCATCCGGCCCCGCACCGGATGGCGCTGCGCGGATCGCTGGCACCCGCCCAGGCCCGCTCGCACCCGGACGGCAGCGTCGCCGCCCGCACCCCGGTGGGCTTCGACCTGCTGCTGTCCATGCGCAACGCCGCCGGCGCGCAGGCGTTCGTGCGGGCGGTGTCGAGCCCGGGCTCAGCTGAATCCACCACTACCTGACCGACGCGCGGTGGGAGTCCCGGTTCGGCCCGGCGAAGGCCACGGTCGGCAAGGCCGAGGCGTGGCTGCGTCGCGAAGGCTTCACCGTCGGCTCGGTCGCGAAGGACCGGCTGTTCGTGGCCGCCCAGGGGCCGGCGCTTCGGGTGGAGCGCGCGTTCGGGGTCAAGCTGGGCTACTACAAGGTGAACGGGCACCGGGTCCGGCTGGCCCAGGGCACGCTGACCATCCCGTCGTCACTGGCCGGGGTGGTCTCCGGCGCCGTCGGCGTCAACCAGTACGTCGCTGCCAACGCCCTGGCGCCAGCCGGGCGGGTCCCGGCCGCGCGGGCCGCGCGGCCCGGCCAGGAACCGCCGCCGCCCGCGGGATTCCGCAACGCCCGGCCGTGCTCGGCCTACTGGGGACAGAAGACCGACACCAAGGACTCGGGGCAGTTGTACAAGCCCTACACCCATCCGCTGCCCTATGACATCTGCGGTTACACGCCGGCCCAGTTGCGCGGTGCCTACGGGCTGGCCGGCTCGGTGGCCAAGGGCAACAACGGCAAGGGCGCGACGATCGCGATCGTCAACGCATACGACTCGCCAACCCTGCTGCGCGATGCTCAGGAGTACTTCCGGCTGAACGACCCCGCGCACCCGCTGAAGCCGTCCCAGTTCACGAACGTCGTTCCGCCGGAGGTCGACAACCAGACCGAATGCGCCGCCAGCGGCTGGTACCCCGAGCAGGCTCTCGACGTGGAGTCCTCGCACTCCACGGCGCCCGGAGCCCACATTCTCTTCGTCGGGGCGAAGAGCTGCCTGGACCCGGATCTCCTCGCGGCGGACACCACCGCGATCACCAGCGGCGCCTCGGTAGTCAGCAACTCCTGGGATGACCTCACCGGCGACCTGACCACTGACGCCGCCACCAAGACCGCGTTCGACGACACGTTCATGCTCGCCGCCTCCACCGGCGTCAGCGTGCTGTTCTGCAGTCATGACGACGGCGACAACTTCGCCGACTTCGGCATGACGGCGCAGAACTACCCGGCGACCAGCCCGTTCGTGACGGCAGTCGGCGGGACCGCGCTGGAAGTGAACGCCACCGACGCCCGCCAGGCCGAGTACGGCTGGTCAACAGCCCGGCAGGTGCTCTGCGAGCCGATGAAGACGAGGAACTGCGGCACCGCGACCAAGCCATTGGCTCCCCTCGCCTATGACAATGGCGGCGCCGGGGGCACGAGTTACGTCTACACCCAGCCCTATTACCAGGCCGGTGTCGTGCCGAGCGCCCTTGCGCTGCGTAACCAGGCGCTCAACGGGCCGGTGCCGTACCGGGTGGTGCCGGACATCTCGATGGACGCCGACCCGCAGACCGGGATGCTGATCGGGCTGACCCAGACCTTCCCGAACGGGGCCTACTACGACCAGTTCAAGGAGGGCGGGACCAGCCTGTCGTCGCCGCTGCTGGCTGGCGTGATCGCCGATGCCGACCAGGCCGCGGGCGTGCCGCTCGGCTTCCTGAACCCGGTGCTGTACAAGGCCTACAAGGCCACCCCGGCGGCGTTCCATGACATCCGGCTGCCGCCCCATCCCGACTCGGCCGCGGTGATCCGCGTCGACTACGCGAACACGGTCAACCCCTCGGCCGGCTACATCGTGAGCCTCCGGGCCCTCAACTACGAGGGGCCGGAGACCTACTGCGACGCGACGGGCAACTGCGCCACGCGCGACGTGTCGCTGACCACCACGCCAGGTTTCGACAGCATGACCGGGACGGGATCGGTCAACTCCACATTCATCTCCACGATCTCGAAGTACTGATCCGCGCAACGGGCGGGGCGCCGCGGCCAGCGGCGCCCGCCGGCCGCCCGGCCCGGCGTACCGGCAGGCGGCGGGTACGGTGTGTCAGGTGTCCCGGCGGGTGATCAGGAAGGCGTCGGCCAGCAGCGTGGCCGCCGTCCAGGCCGGCCGGACGAGCAGGGACGGGCCCGGGGGGAGCTGGTCCGGTGCGGGTGCATGACCGTCACCTGCCGGCGGCGGCGGGGCCCGGTCTTACTTGGGCGGTCGTCCTAGCGCCGGGCGGATGGGCGGGATGGGGTGGCTCTCGCGCGGGCGCGGGCCCGACCACATCGCCGGAACGGCGTCTACCGCGGCGGCCACCCCGTAGGCGGCCTGCTCATAGTTGACCCGCCAGCCGACGAAATCTGGCCATGCCTCTTCCGGTTCGCGCTCGATGGGGAACTTGACTTCGCGCATCCGGTTGATCGCGTCGAGGAACTCCGGGTAGGTCAGGGTGATGCCACGGTCGGGGTCCGGCTCGTCGGGTACCTCGATGCCCATCGCGCGGGCGATCTGGCCGAAGCACAGGAATCCGCTGCGCAGGCACAGCCGGGCTGGTACGACCGGCGCGGATTTCGGGGACAGCACCAGGATCAGCGCCGCCGAGTCCAGCACGGCGAGCAGCGCGGTCACCCAGGACGACAGCGGCCGGGGCGAGCGGAACCGGACCAGCGGCAGGTAGGTGGTGTGGCTCTCCGCGACGTCGGCCGCCCAGCGTTCCCACTGGGCGTACAGGTCGGGCAGCGTGTCGATGGACGATACCCCCGTTCCGAGGGCGTAGTGCGTGCGGGCCAGCAGCTCCGGTCCCCAGGAGGGGACCCCGGCCCGGGCGTTCAGCAGCGCTACCTCGGTTTCCCTCCGGTTGAACGCCGCGTACAGGGCCGGCAGGTAGGCGATCTGCAGGGTGACGATCACCAGGCCGGTCGCCGCGGCCAGGAACACGATCGCCGCGGGCACGGAACTGACCGGCACCTCGAAACCGAGGGTGAACATCGCCGAACCGGAAGAGGTGAAGGCAGAGGTTATGCCGCGCGGGATAAACGGCCACAGCAGCAGCGCGAACCCGAGGAACGCGATCCCGAGCCAGGCGGCCAGCTGTGCGAGCAGGACCGTCGCCGCCTGGGCCGCGAGCACCCGGTCCCGCCGCTTGTAATCGGTGATGACGTTGGTCACCACCCGGAAGAACTTGTTCACGATCCTGTCCACCCACCGGGTCAGCCAGCTGCTGACCGGACGGGGCACGACGACCGTGCCGACGATACTGGCCCAGACGGTGAGCACGAGCAGGCCGCCGACGACCGCGGCTACGATACGGCCGTCGGTCGGGACCACCATCAGGTTCTCCTCTGCGCGTCGGCGAACCAGGCCAACCTACCCAGATCCGGCTCGTTCAGGCGGGCTCATGACGGTGACGGGCGGCTAGCGAAGGCCTGCGAACAGGTCATCCTCGGGCAGCGGAGCGCCGGTCGAGTCGCTCGCCCTGATGAAGCTCTCCCGGCCGAACGTCGCCGCGGCGATCTCCGGCGGGATGCGGCTGAACCACGACTCCTGGATCTGGCTCGCGTGCGCGAACAGCGCGTCCCGCTTGCGGCCGAGCACCGGCTGGATATCGACCGTCGTGGTGATGCGCAGCTCGTCCTCGGCCATCTTCTGCCGCAGCTCCGGCGTGAAATCGCGGCCGGCGGGCACCTCGACGCCCTGTTCGCGAAGCGCCTCCCACATCTTCAGCCAGTCACTGCCGCGCAGCGCGGACAGGTAGAGCTTGGCCGCGATCCCGGTGGCCGCCACCGCGGCCTGAGCCGCCCGGCTCGCGTGCACGTGGTCGGGATGCTGGTACATGCCGTTGTCGTCGTAGGTGATGACGACTTGCGGCCGATAGGCCTCGATCAGGCCGCCGATCCGGGCGGCGACGTCGGCCACCGGGATGTTGCAGAAGGCCTCCGGCCGGTCCTTGTAGTCCCAGTCGGGCATGCCGGAGTCGTGGTAACCGAGCAGTTCCAGGTCGGTTACGCCGAGGATCTTGCACGACTGGCGCAGCTCGGCCAGCCGCAGCTGGGCCACGGCCTGCTCCTCGTGACCGTCCTGGCCGGGCTTGACACCCCCGGGCGCGTCGCCGAACTCGCCATTGGTACACGTTACGACCACGGTCCGGACGCCCTGGTCGGAGTAAAGGGCCAGTACACCGCCGGTACTCGACGCTTCATCGTCCGGGTGCGCGTGTACCGCCATCAAGGTGAGGTTCTCAGTCATGCCTTAAGCCTGCCTGATGGGCCGGACATCCCGGACCGCCGCCCCGGGCCGATCGTCTGCACGCGGCGGCAGGCGAAGTCCCCGGTGGTGTACCTACTCGCGGGAGCCGGCCAGATTCTCGATCCTCCACCTGTCGTAGCGCGCGTTGTCAGTAGCACCCCAGATGCGCCGCTCCCGAATGAACGGAAGCGGCACCGATGGATCCGCAGAATCGATCTCCCGAGCCAGCCGGTGGCCTTGGAAGATGGAATCGACGATCATGTTCGGGGCCTGCGCACCTCCCACGACGTACAGACCCGAGATGCCAGCTGCCTTCAGGCGCTGGGGCTGGCTCCGCAGCTCGTCGTAGATCTCGCAGTTCGACACGCGCGCGCTGGAGACCACGAGCGAGTCGATGTCGTGCTCCTGGATCCTGTCGGGCTCCCAGACATCTGACGTGATCGCGACTCCGTCGCGAACCTCCCGAAGCATCGTTTCGGTGAGAATCTTGACGCCTAGTCGCCGTAGATCTCGTTGCAGCATGGGGCCCTCGAGTGTTTTGTCCATCCAGGAGGCCAGCGTGGCATGCTGGGTAACGATGGTCACCCGATGACCACGAGCGGCAAGCATCTGCGCCACTGACGCGCCTGCATAGTAATCCTCGCTTTCGTACACGAGTACCCGAGTTCCGGGCCTCTTGGCCCTCAGGACAATCTCCGGCGGGGTTGCCTGCCACGGAAGGGTGCAGTCCACACCGGGAATGGGCTCATGCGTGAGGGCGTTCATGCCGTCCGTCGCGAAGCGCGAGCCGGTGGCGATGATGACGAGGTCCGCGCCGTAGTCGAGGATGCCCTCAGCGGTCATCGGGGAATTGGTGAAGACCTCGACGGCGGGCAACTTGGAGAACTGGATCTTCCGATAGTCGGTGATCCTGCCCCACTCCCCGAGGCCGCGATTCTGCCAGCGATCTTCTGTCGGCTTCCCGTCAGAGAACCCGAGCTTGGTGATCCAATTCAGGCTTCCGCCAAGTTCAGCTTCCTTCTCGCGCAGGTGCACGGCCGCCATCTGGCACTTGCCGAGTACCATGGCACATTCCATGCAGGCCGGCCCGCCACCGACCACGAGAACGGACTTGTCCCGGTTTCGGGCAGGCGTGAAGCGCTCCGGGTGCCAGCCGCGCCGATACTCCTCGCCCACGGTCGCATTTTGCGTACACTGTATCTGGGCGCTCCCGCCGAGCTCCCACCGGGCGATGCACTGATTGCACCCGATGCATTCCCTGATGTCATCGAGCCTCCCCTCTTCTATCTTCTTCGGGAGGAACGGGTCTGCGATTGAAGGCCGGGCTGCCCCGATGAGGTCGAACTGGCCGGACTTGATGACCTGTGCCATAGTGTCGGGGTTGGTGAAACGACCGACCCCGACCACGGGCTTGTCGGTGTGATTACCTACCTTGATGCGTCCGGTGAACTGCTTCTCGTGATTCTCGGGGAGGAATCTCGAAGGTCCCGCGTCCTGACCCCACTCGTTGCCGGCCGGGCTCCCGATCGTGAGGTCCCAGAGGTTGACAAGGTGGTCGGCGTGCTCGACGAACCTGATGCCGTCGGTGCCCACCTGGTAGCCGGTCTTGTCTCCCTGAAGGGTGTCCACCGACAGGCGGGAGGCGATGGCGCAGGTGTCGCCCACGGCCTCGCGGACCCTCTCCAGGGTCTCGCGCCAGAAGCGCGCGCGGTTCTCGAACGAGCCGCCGTACCCGTCGGTGCGCTTGTTGTAGAACGGTGAAAGGAATTGCAGCGGCAATTCAACGTGCGCCGCGTAGACGTAGATTATGTCGAAACCTGCTTCGCGCGCGCGAATGGCCGCGTCAACGTAGTGTCCCTGGAGCCGCTTGATGTCGCCGGCGTCCATGCACTTTGCATAGTTGCCGGGATGCAGGTCGGAGGGGATTTGCGAGATCCCGTTCCGCACGAATCTCGACTCGGCGTTCATCGGGTGGGATCCGCCGTGCCAAAGCTCGACTCCGGCCAGGGATCCGAAGTGGTGCACCCGCTCGCACATCACCGATAGATTGTGAACGTCGTCGTCGTCCCACAGGCGCGCCGATACAATGGGTGAGTCGTCCGATTCTGGATGAATCGAGCAATACTCCGTACAGACAGCCGCCCAACCGCCTTCCGCCTTCACTGCGCGCATTTCTGCCTGGAATCCGGGCTTGTCCGAGCCTGCGCCGGAGCAATGCGGGACCTGGAAGAAGCGGTTCCGAAGGATCTTCGGGCCGATCGTGACCGGTTCGAAAAGGATGTCGTACCTGGGGTCTCGCACGGGGGTGCTTCCTCCTCGAGGATCCACGGCCGTTTCAAGATCATGATGTGAGGCCGAGGATAGTGAAGGGCCGGTCCATGGACCGGGCGGCCCATCGGGTGGCTTCGGTGACATCGGTGCGTCCGAACAGGCGCAGGGCACAGATGGCCAGGTTGCGCAGAGCAGCCATGATCCTGGGTCCGGATCGGGTTCTGACCTGGGATTTGTCTTCTTGATACAGAGTGTCGCGAAGCCAGTGCAGGGACTCGATCGCCCATTGCTCGCGCACGTGGCCGGCCAGGTCGGCGGCACTGGCCCGGTCCGCGGCAGGGCTGGCCACGCCGAGCGCAGCCGCCGCCGAGACCGGGTTGCCAGCGAGGTCACTGACGTATCTTTCGAGGAGCAGTACCTGGCTGACGTGCGGGAACGGCAGCTCCTCCGGCGCGGGCATTACCTGGATGGTGCGGGTGGTGATCCGGCCATGGCCGCGGTCGGTGGCCGAGTGCGCGATCGGCACCTGATGCCAGGGCAGCGCATCCAGCGCATCGAACAGGGCCTTGCGGTTTTCCTTCACCGGCAAGACGAACTCCCCGCCGCCCTCGCGGATGAACTCGGCGGTGGCCTTCACGGTATGTAAAGCGTCGGCGGTGACGAGCTTGCCGTTCAGGTCGATCTGACCGAGCACGCCCTTGGCCATCGGGACTTCGTTCGTCTTGGCCCCGACCTCGGCCTGGGCGGCGACCACCGAGGACTGCGCGGTATGGCCGACCAGCGCGGCCAGCAGGTGCCGCTGATTACCCCCGGCATCCTTGGCGCCCCGCACCGTCTTGCCATCCAGCCGGACCGGCATCAGCCCTGGCTGATCATCCCGCTCTGCGGCACTGTCCTGGCCAGCCGGCTCGGCGAGCAGGCCGCTCATCAGCCACTCGCCCACCGCGGCGTCGAACACCTCCGCGTCAGCGTCGGTAACGACCCGCCAGATCGTCGCCTTCGACGGCGGCCGCGCCGGGCCGGCGCCAGCCCGCAGATATAGATCCGCCAGTACCGGCGCCGGAACATCCCTGACCCAGCCAGCGATCGCCGTATAACCCTTCATCCCCGCCACGACCGCTGCCGCGGCCAGCACCAGCACCGCCCCGACCGGATGATCCCTGCCCTGACCGGACCGGCCATCCGACACAGAGCTGAACAGTTTCAGCAGGTCATCGCAGACCCCGGCGACTGTGGCCGGCGCGGAAGGTGAGGCCAGCTCACGATCGGCAAGAGCAATGGCAGACTGGACCACGACGAAGCTCCAGGAATGACGCGGATCTGTAGGAAGACCCATGTCATACCGGAGCTTCGTCCTATCTTCGCGGCAACACGCCACACCAGATCACACCGGGGACGTCCCGTCACGCGACGCTAACCGCTCCACCTCAACGATCTTGAAACGGCCGTGCTCGAGGATCCGACGACATTGCCGATCAGGGCGCTACGGTGGACGCAATCCCGCTGCTACGCTCGACGTTCGGTATCAACGTTCGCAACGCGACAAGAACTGCCAGCCGTGTACGCTGCGAGCGTAGAAGTGGTGATCATGCAAGTCAAGCGTTCGCTGGAGGCTAGCGCTCACGAGCGTTTGGCATCCGACCGGTACCGAATCCCGGTCAGGCCACCCGCTCGGTGATCTCCGGGCGGCTGGCCAGCCAGCTGGCCTCGGCGTGGCCCATCGGGGTGGACGGCGGGCCCAGCACGAACGGCCAGATCTCCTCGGCGATGGCCCGCCAGTTCGCGGTCGCGTGCAGCTGGCCGAGCAGGGCGAACAGGCCCAGGTTGATGCGCTGGAGGATCACGTAGGACCGCGGGATGCTCGCGTACGCGGCCACCGGGCTGCGCAGGTCGAAGAACCGGCGGACGACCGTGGACGCGTAGTCCTCGGTGATGGTGAGGGAGCCGGGGCGGCGGACGGTCTCGTAGAACACCGCCATGTGGTCGACGATGGTCTCGGTGCTGAGCGGCGCGTCCGGGACGAGGAAGCCGGCCTCCTCCATGCTGCGCCGGAACGCCTCCGGATCATTGTCTACGCACAGGTCACGGACCATGTGCACCAGCGGTTGCAGCTCCGGCACGGTGAAGTGCTTGACCAGCCCGAAATCGAGAAACGTGACCCGGCCGCCGCCGTGGAACAGGTAGTTGCCGGGGTGCGGGTCGCCGTTGAACGCGCGGATCTCGTACAGGCTCCGGAACACGAAGCGGTAGATGGTCTCCGCGGCCAGGTCACGTTCCGGTTGTGACCAGGTCGCGAGCTCGCTGAACCGGGCCCCGGCTGACAGCTCGCTTGTCACTACCCGGCGGGCGGACAGCTCGTCGATGATCTGTGGCACGTGAATCGTCGGATGACCGTCGTAGTAGGCCGCCATGTACCGCTGGTTCTCCGCCTCGCGCCGGTAGTCGAGTTCTTCGAGTACGCGCTCCCGCAGCTCGGCCACCAGCGCCTCGACGTCCTGGTTCGGTGCGGTGATGCGCAGCATCCGGCGCAGCAGGGCGACGTTGTCCAGGTCCGCCGAAATGGTCTCCGCGATGCCCGGGTACTGCACCTTCACCGCCACGGCCCGGCCGTCGTGGGTGATCGCGCGGTGTACCTGCCCGATCGACGCCGCGGCGATGGGCTCCGGATCCCAGCGGCGGAAGGCCCGCTCCGGCGGCAGTCCGAGTTCCTCGGTCACCACGCCGGCCGCCAGCTCCGCGCTCATCGGCGGGACACTGTCCTGCAGGCGGCTGAGCGTGCGGCGGACCGCGGGCGACAGGCCGTCGTCCACGTAGCTCGCCATCTGGCCGATCTTCATCAGGACGCCCTTCATCGCCCCCAGCGTGGTCGCGATGTCCTCGGCGGTCTGCAGGGCCAGGTCGTTCCGCAGCTGCTGACGGTTCTCGCCGGCCGCCGCGAACAGCCGCGGCGCGCTGCCGACGTAGCGCATCCCGCCGCGCAGGGCGAGCCCGACCGCCGCGAGCCCGCGGCTGAGGCGCAGCTTGCCCAGCCGGCGGCGCGCGAGGAAACCGGCCGCGATCGCCCCGCCGATCGCCAGCCCGGCGACCGCCTTCTTCACGGCCACCTCAGGCGCGCCGGGCCGCGCGCATCCGCAGGGTGATCCGCTGCCGCGCCTCCAGTACGCCCGGCTCGCCGAGGAACACGGCGTCGAGCACGCCGAGCGCCTGCCGGATCTCGGTCTGCCGGGCAGGCGTGAGCGGCGGCGCGTCGTAGCCGTACATGTCGCGCGCCCAGTCCGGCAGCGCGGCCACCGCGCCGTCGCGGACGTCCTGCCAGATCTCGGCCACGTCTTCATCCAGGCCAGGCGGGTCAAGCAGGTAGGCCATCGACTCGCCGGCGGCCGGGGTGCAGCGCAGCTCCGGCCGGACGGACGCGATGTACCGCTGCAGCTCGTCATGACTGGACGGGACCATGGCGGCGGGCACGCCGACCAGCTCGGCGGCGACCACCATCTCCGCGACGTAGCGGTCGGCGTCCCCAGCCGACAGCGGCGTGCCGAACATCCGGGCAACGGCTATCCCGGAATCGACCAGGGCGGCGTGCACCCACAGCAGCAGCACGGGATCACTGGCCGCGTAGTCCCGGCCGGTGACCGAGTCGGCGCCGCGCACGTGCTCGTGGATGCGCCGTACCCGGGCCGCGGACCGTTCCGCGGCGGCCCGCTCGCCAAAGCTGATCGTCGTTACGTACGTCGAGGTGGCGGCCAGCCTGCCGACCGGATCCTGTCGCCAGTCGCTGTGCTGGTCCACCCCCGCCATGGCGAGCGGATGCAGAGCCTGGATCATCAGTGCCCGCAGGCCCGCGATCGGCGAGGCCGGGTCGGTGCTCACCCGCCAGGTGATGCTGTCCGGCCCGAAGAACCCCTCGTCGGCCGGGTTCTCCGGCACGCCCGATACGTAGGCCGCCGCTGAGCGGGCGACCAGATCGACAGCTGCCGCGTACGATTCTGCCGTCATTCGGTACCCCTGGTGGGCCGGCGGCCGCCGCTGGCCGGCGGCCGGTAAGCCGGATGCTCTCCGCCATCCAAGCTACCTACGGCTCCCGGCCTGAAAACCGCCGCCCCCTAACGCGGCTGGCCGGCCGCTCCGGCGCGGCCGGCCAGGTGGCGCCGGGGCCGTCCCGCCGCCCACGGCCGGCCCGATCTGACCGAGCGGCGCCGGGGCCGTCCCGCCGCTCCCACGGCCGGCCTTACCTGACCGAGGGGCGCCGGGGCCGTCCCGCCGCCCTCACGGCCGGCCTTACCTGACCGAGTGGCGCCGATGCCGTCCCGCTGCCCCCACGGCCGGCCTGATCTGGCCGAGTGGCGCCGATGCCGTCCCGCTGCCCCCACGGCCGGCTTGATCTGGCCGAGTGGCGCCGATGCCGTCCCGCAGGCTACAACGGTCGGCATGATCTGGCATCTGATCCCGCTGTCGCTGTGGCACTCGGAACCTGAATCGGGATACGTACCGCAGCCCCCGGAGGCGGCCGAGTTCGTGCACGCCGCCCCCGACGAGCAGACCACGCTGGCAGTCGCCAATGCGCTGTACCGGCGGACCGGGGAGCCGCTGCTCGCGCTGGCCCTGGACGAGTCGGTGCTGTCGGCTCCGGTCAGGTATGAGGCCGGTTATCCGGCACCGCCGCCCGGCGTGCCGGCCGGGACGATGTTCCCGCACGTGTACGGGCCGGTCGAGAAGGCGGCGGTTACCGAGATCAGGTACCTGCGGCGCGATCCCGCTGGGCGGTTCACAGCGCTTGAGCCCAGGCCCGCGACCGCAGAAGCGCTCGACCTGCTGCCCCATCCGGAGGGCGGCTGGTACCGCCAGACCTGGGCCGCCGGACCGCGGTACGAGCCAGCTGGCTACCGAGGCCAGCGCGCCGCGGCGACCGCTGTCTACTTCCTGCTGACGCCGACCGAGCGGTCGTGCTGGCACGCGGTCCGCTCAGACGAGCTGTGGCTGTGGCACGCGGGCGGCCCGCTGACCCTGACACTCGGCGGAACGGGCGGCCGACCCTGCGCCGAACCCGCCGCAGTGACTCTGGGCCCCGATCTGGCCGCCGGGCACCGGCCCCAGCAGCTTGTGCCCGCGGGCCACTGGCAGGCTGCCACGCCGGCCTGCCCGCACGAGGTCCTCGTGACGTGCGTGGTGGCTCCGGGCTTCAACTTTGCTGACTTCACCGTCCCCCCGCCCGCGCGGGCATAGCCCACGCTGCCACAGACCCACGCCGCTGCCACAAGCGCACGCCCGTTGCCGCCGGCCATGCAGCGCGCCGCAAGTCCACGCCCCTGCCACCGGCCACTGCCCTGCTACGGGCCCACGCCGCCGTCGAAAACCCACGCCCGTTGCCGCAAGCCCCACGCCCGTTGCTGCTGGGCCGGATCGTTGACAGGGACACACGCGGCCACGCAGGCGGTGGAAGACTGGGCCCATGCCCGACCGGCCAGCGTCAAGCCGCCCCGCCCGCAGCTATCCGGCAGCCGCAGCGATCCTGGCCGAGCGGGACCCTGTCCTACGCCGCCTGGTCGCCGAGGCCGGCCCTCCCCAGGTGAGCCCGCCGTCGGAGACCCCCTTCACGGCCCTGGTCCGCGCGATCGTCTACCAGCAGTTGGCGGGCGCCGCGGCGGCGGCCATCCACGGGCGCCTGATCAGCGCGCTCGGCGGAGAGGTCACCCCGCAGCGGCTGGTGTCACTGCCGGAGGCCGCGCTCCGTTCTGCCGGGCTGTCCGGCAACAAGGCAGCCTCGCTGCGGGATCTGGCGGCCAAGGTGCTGGACGGGACGGTCGTGCTCGACCCGGCCGGGATGCGGGCTGAGGGCGACGCTGAGATGGTCGCCCGGCTCTCGACGGTGCGGGGCATCGGCAAGTGGACGGCGGAGATGTTCCTCATGTTCCAGTTGCGGCGCCTGGATGTGTGGCCAACGGGCGACCTGGGGGTGCGGAAAGGATTCGGGCTGGCGTGGGGCATCCCGACGCCAACCGCTCGGGAGCTCGAGCCGCTAGGCGACCCGTACCGCCCGTACCGTTCGGTCGTGGCCTGGTACTGCTGGCGGGCCGCCGAGCTCTACGGCGGCGCAGCCGATAGCGCGATTACCCGGTAAACCGCGGGGAGCGCCCGGGCCCGGTGGGTTCGGCTCCGCAGGCCGGTCTGCTCGCGGGGTACCTCTCCGTCATGACGGAGAGGTACACCGGTGCCGGACCGAGAGCCCATCGAGATGACGAACCTGGACCGGTACCGATCCCCGCCGCAGCCCGTCCCGCGCCGGCGGCCCACCAGCCGAGGTGGACGGTGACATGTGCACGGCGCCGTTCAGCGTTCCGGGTCCCGGACCGGCACGCTGGCATCGTTACCGATTTGTCTTCCGAACGGTGCCGGGGGTAGCCACTGCCGAACCGCACGGCGCGACACGCTGGCGCTTCGCCGGCTAACCAGTCGGCGGCCTGAGCCCGGGGCACACTGGTGCGGTGAGCCAGGCAGCGCCGTTCACCCGGCCGGGCCCTCGTGCCTCGGCGCCGACGGCGGGACCCGGGCGAGTCCGCTAGGTGGCGGCGTTCCCCCGTCCGGCGCGTCGAGATCATGAAGTTCCGGCGAGTCGCGGACACCGCTGACCGTCCCTGGGAATATGCGCTGTAGACCGGAAAGAGGGCGAATCGCATGGAGCAGACGCAAGGCACCGCGCGGAGACAAACCGTAGGCAAGATTGTGTTGGACAATATCGTCGGATGGGTCCGGCAGGAGTCGGCTGCGACGACAGCCCTGGTCCAGGCCTTCATCGCGCTCGGTATCGCCTTCGCCTGGTGGCACTGGAGCCCGGCGCAGACCGGAGCGGTCATCGGAATTGTCGCCGCCCTGCTCGGGATGTTCGTCAGGAGCCAGGTCACGCCCATCCACCCGTTCAAGCTTAAGACCAGGCAAAGAAGCGTGCCTCAGGCCGGAACGAATGCCGAACTCAGCGCGCCGGCTTATGAGAGGCCGCCCGGCGGAGCAGTCCCCGGGGCACCCCCCCGACCAGACGCCGGGCCGACTACCCGACCAAACCCCGGGCCAGCCACCCCACCAGACCCCGAGGCTGCCACCCGACCAGACCCCGGGCCAGCCACCCGACCGGGCCCCGGAGCTGCCACCCGACCAGACCCCGGGCCAGCCACCCCACCAGACCCCCAGGCTGCCACCCGACCAGACCCCGGGCCAGCCACCCCACCAGACCCCGGGCCAGCCACCCGACCGGGCCCCGGAGCTGCCACCCGACCAGACCCCGGGCCAGCCACCCGACCGGGCCCCGAGGCTGCCACTCCGCCAGACACGGGGCCAGCCACCCGGCCAAACGCGGGGCCAGCCACCCGGCCAGACGCGGGGCCAGCCACCCGGCCAAACGCGGGGCCAGACATCGGACCGGATGCCGGGGCGGACGACTGGCCGGACGACGCGCCGGACGTCAGGCTCATCCCCCGGCCAAGTCCCGGATCCGCCACCAGGCCTAATCCCAGGCCTAATCCCAGGCCGAGCCCCAGGCCGGACGCAGGACCGGGCACCGGGCGGGATCCCGGGACGGCCGCCGAAGCGGACGACGAGCCGGATGTCAGGCTCATCCCCCGGCCGGAGCCCCGGGCCAATGAGGAGGGATCCGGCCCTCGGCCGTGACCAGCCGCTATCGGCCGCGCAGGAATCCGTTTGCGAGCGGCCGAGCGCCGCGGGAACCTTTCCGTGTGATCGAGTTGCGGGTGCTCACGCCGGACGACTGGCGCTCCTGGCGCGAATTGCGGCTGGCCGCGCTCACCGAGGCGCCGTATGCGTTCGGCTCGCGGCTGTCGGAGTGGCAGGGAGACGGCGACCGCGAGGAACGCTGGCGCAGTCGGCTGAGCATTCCCGGGTCGTACAACATCATCGCGGTGCTTGACGGCGAGCCGGCCGGCATGGTCAGCGGGGTGCCGGCCGAAGACGAGGACGGCGCGGCCGAGCTGATCTCGATGTGGGTGAGCCCGGCGGCGCGAGGCCTGGGACTCGGTGATCGCCTCATCGCGGCGGTAGAGGACTGGGCAAGGCAGGTCGGCGCCGGGGTGCTGAAACTCGCCGTGTCCGACGGCAACCAGAACGCCATAGCGCTGTACCGGCGCAGTGGCTTCGCCGACACCGGAGATCTCGGCGACCTCATGTCCGACGGTGTGCACCGGGAGCACATCATGGCCAAGGCCCTCAGCGCCCCGTCACGCCGTCACGATCAGGAGTAGGGAAGGAAACAGAGGCCGGCGTGACCTGGCTTACTTCCGCAGTACTGCGATCCGAAGCGGTTGGTACTGGATATCCACAGGCCCGTCCCGGTGATCAGCATGTTGTCCGCGTTGGCCCGTGACATGCTGTAGACCCCCCTGTCGGAGCTGTTGACTTCCACCTGTCCCGCGCTCGCACCCAGACCCTGCAGGCCGGGATCGGGTATCGCGCCGGGGCCCGCGTGATTGCAGCCACTGACGTTTTCGGCCCATCGCGGATGCCCGGCCGCGTAGACAGTGGCATTGTCCGCAGCCACGGCGAAATACGAGTCGCACCCGGAGTACTCGACCCATTCGTGCAGTACCGACGTCTGGGTGGCCGGGAAGGCGGCCACCGCGTCGCACAGCCCCTCCCGCGGGGTGGTGCCGCCGGGAGTGTTCCACGGATGGTTGCCGGTGGTGGCGATGTAGACGGTCTGGTCGTCGGGTGACCAGGCCGCGGTCCGGATGTAGAACGCCTCGACCGGCATGCACTGGTAGGGGTAGCCGCCGGGCAGGTTTCCCTTGCTGCCGTCCCACTCCGGTGACGTCCAGCCGGTCACGGTGGCCGGGCTGGTGGCCAGGTTCAGCATGAAGATCTGCTGCCTGGGCAGCCCGCCCGCCGAGGTGAAGTCGCCCTCCACCAGGTCCAGCGTGCCGCCGTGGCTGAGCTGCTGGTTGTACACCGACGAGCTCGTGTCCGTGGTGCACGAGCCGCTGGTGTTGCAGTAGTGGTAGAAGCCGGAGATCTGCAGGTGGACGAACCCGTCGTCCTTGCCGGTGGCCGGGCTGACGCTGGCGAAGTACGGGTCGGCGTGGCTGCCGTTGATCCGGGTGAAGTGCCCGCCGACCAGCAGGTGATTGTCGACCGCGAGCAGCGTCTCCACCTGGCCGCCGGCCGTGCTGGTGCCGAAGCCGGGGACCACGTCGCCGGCCGTCGTGTCGATCTCGGCGATGTCCTTGACCGCGGTGCCGTTGACGCTGCTGAAGTCGCCGCCGATGTAGGCGTCGGCGCAGTCGCCGCCGTTGAAGGCGATCGAGTTGACGATCCCGTTGACCGCCGGGGCCCAGGACGTGATCGTGTACGGCGCGGTGGCGCTGAAGCTGAACACGTTGGTCCGCGGGATCGTGCTGCCGCCCTGGACGACGGAGCTGAAACTGCCCACCGCGAACATCGTGTCGCCGCACTGCACCATCTGCCGGATCTGATCCTTCCCGTTCTTCGGGGCGGGCACGAGCTCCGGCGTCCCCGCTGCCGGCCGCGGCGAGACCGAGCCCGGCAGCGCAGCTGCCGGCATGGCAGACGCGGCACCCGCGGGTGCCGCATAGCCGGCGACGCTCAGCGCGAGCGCACCCGCCGCCGCCAGCGCCCCGTGCCGGATCTTCCATCGGCCAAGAGAATGCATCATTTCCCCTAATGCAGAAGAAAACTGGGAGTTATCAGGTGAAGTTGTGGCTGTCCAGTGGAGTTATGCGTGCCCAATAGGATCTGGGCGTCCAGTTCTGCGGCTGACGCCTTGCTCCCCCGAGCATGACGTCGCGGGCACCCGGCAAACCATATATGACACGGTGCAGCCCGGGCCCCGCGTTCACCTGATCGCGGCCGCGTGTACCAGGCGAGCCGCCGGTACACGGGCGCCGCCGTCACCATCGGAGCGGCCGTCACGACCTGGAGTAGCGGAGGAAGCAGATGCCGGCGTGACCTGGCTTGCCGCCGCAGAACTGGGATCCGAAGCGGTTGGTGCTGGAGATCCACAATCCGGCGTGGGTGATCATCATGTTGTCCGCGTTGGCGGACCGGGACATGGTATAGAGCGCCGCACCGCTCTTATTGAGCTGTACCTGCCCGGTGCTCACAGCGAGCCCTTGCAGACCGTGATCAGGTATCGCACCGGGACCGGCCTTGTTGCAGCCGTTCGGGTTCTCAGCCCAGCGCGGATGCCCGGCAGCGTAGACGGCGCTGTTGTCGGCGGCCACGGAGTAATACGAGTCACAGCCGGAGTACTCCACCCATTTGTGCAGTACCGGCGCGTGGGTCGCCGGGAAGGCCGCCACCGCGTCGCACAGCCCGCTGCGCGGGGCAGAGGCCGACACGTTCCACGGCCGGGTACCGGTGGAGGCGGTGTAGATCGTCCCGTCGCTGGGTGACCAGGCCGCGGTCCGGATGTAGAACGCCTCATTCGTCTCGCACTGGTAGGGGAAGCCCTTGGGCAGGTTTCCCTTGCTGCCGTCCCATTCCGGCGACGTCCAGCCGGTCACCTTGGCCGGGTGGGCGGCCAGGTTCAGCATGAAGATCTGCTGCCGGGGCAGCCCGCCGACCGAGGTGAAGTCGCCCTCGACCAGGTCGAGCGCGCCCCGGTGGCTGAGCTGCTGGTTGTAGACGTAGGAGTTCTTACCGGTCGTGCACGTGCCGTCGGACTTGCAGTAGTGGTAGAAGCCGGAGATGTGCAGGTGCAGGAAGCCGTCGTCCTTACCGGTGACCGGGCTGAGGCTGGCCATGTACGGGTCGGCGCTGCTTCCGTTGATCGAGGTGAACTGTCCGCCCGCCAGGATGTGCCCCTTCACGGCGAGCAGCGTCTCCACCCCGCCGCCGCTGGTGCTGTGGCCGAAGCCCGGTTGCACCGCGCCGGTTAACGTGCTGATTTTCGCGATGTTCTTCACCGCCGTGCCGGCCACGGAACTGAAGTCTCCGCCGATGTACGCGTTCGAGCAGCCCGGTCCGTTGAAGGCGATCGAGTTGACGATGCCGTTGATCTTCGGGTGCCATGATGTGATCTTGTATGGCGCGGTAGCCCTGAAGCTGAAGACGCCGGTCCGCAGGAACTTAGTGCCATGCTGGACTATCGACCTGAAGCTGCCCGCCGCGTAGATGGTGCCGCCGCACTGCACCATCTGCCGGATCTGGTCCTTGCCGCCCTTCGGGGCCGGCACGAGTTCCGGCGTACCCGCGGCCGGGCTTGCCGACACAGCGGCCGGTGCCCGCCCGGAAGAGGCAGGCGCGGCGGCCGCGGGTGCCGCGTACCCGGCGACGCTGAGCGCGAGCGCGCCCCCCGCCGCCGCCGTGCTACGCAGGATCTTCCGTCTGCTAAGAGAATTCATAATTTCCCCCTACCAGAAGAAACGGGGAGCCGTGGCTATCCCGGGGAGTTCTGGGTCTCCCGTGGAGTTGTGAGTCTCCCGGAGCCCGGCAAAGTGCCCGGACACCAGGCAAGCCATAAATAAGACGGCGCAGAGCTGCCCGCAGTTCACAGGATCATGCCTGGAATGCTTGCTGATTTCATACGTGACCTCTCGGTCACGTAATATCCCGGGCGTGGCCGACGACGACCTCGTGTTCAAGGCGCTCGCCCATCCGACCCGCCGGCTCCTGCTCGACCTGCTCTTCCGGCGGGACGGTCGCACGCTGACTGAACTGGACTCCGGACTGGAGATGACCCGCTTCGGGGTGATGAAGCACCTGCGCGTGCTCGAGCAGGCCGGCCTGGTGGTAGCCCGGCGGTCCGGGCGGGAGAAGCTGCACTTCCTCAACCCGGTGCCGATCCGCCTGGTTCATGACAGGTGGATCGGCAAGTACACCGAGCGTCAAGGCGCAGCCCTGACAGGCCTCGGGCAGGACCTGGAGAGCCAAGCATGATCAGTTGGGGCTCCAGGGCGAGTACCTCAGCCCGGGCGCGGGGGCGGAGGTGAACGTTCGCAGCATCGCGGTCTCCCTGGACAGCAGTGCCCGCTCAGCCTCCAGCCGGCGGAGCGCGTCCGGCTGGACCAGGAGCGCCTGGCGGTCCGGCAGGTCTACGACCATCGACGCCGCTACCAGGTACGAGAGCGGAACGGGCTCCTCGGGCAACTCCGGAATCGTGACCTCGCCTATCCCCTGGTTGGCGAGCACGACGAGATAGTCACGAAACGCGCGCCGCACCGCCTTCGCGGCGAGGCCGGCGGCGGCTTCGTCGCCGGTGTCCTCCGGGAGCAGATCCACCTCGCCCTGCAGGTACGGTCGCGAATGATCAAGGCTCGCGAGCCGGAACCGCTGAGTCCCGGTGGTCACCAGGTCAAACCGGCCATCCTCGTGCTC
Organism: uncultured Actinomycetes bacterium; assembly: GCA_963762615.1. GTDB lineage: Bacteria > Actinomycetota > Actinomycetes > Streptosporangiales > Streptosporangiaceae > PALSA-505. The sequence continues at coordinate 727,081 of CAVXLG010000013.1, forward strand.
CCTGACCTGGCCGAGCGCCGCCGCGCAGCCGATCTCATAGAGCGCGGAGATCCCGTCCACGCCGGTCTCGCGTCCCTTGCGGATCGCGATGACGCCGAACTGCCCCGGCTCCGGTCCCGCCAGCAGATCCCGGACGAGCTGCCGGTAGCGCTCCTCGAAGATGTGCAGCGGCAGCAGCAGGCCCGGGTAGAGCACGGTGCCGAGCGGGAAGAGCGGCAGCCTCTGGCTCATACTCCGAATCTATGCCAGGCAGGGGCCGGGGCCCGGACACGCCCGGCCCCGTTCGGGCGGGACCCGCGCCCCGTCGGGGGTGCTCCCGGCCATACTGGGAAGGAAATGATGATCGGCAATTGACGACATTTCTAGCAATAGGCGGACATGATGCAGCTGCGCGCAGGCGTAGCAATTGATCTTGGGACGGTCAACACGCTGGTCTGGGTCCGGGGCAAAGGCCTCGTCGTGGAGGAGTCCTCGGCGATCGCGGTCGATACGCTGATGGGCAAGGCGATCGCCACCGGCGAGGCAGCGGACGTGATGACCGGGAAGGAACCTCAGGACGTCGAGGTGATTCACCCGCTGCGCGACGGGGTCATCGCCGACCTGGGCGCGGCCACGGCCATGCTGCAGGCCTTCTTCAGCCGGGCGCGGCTGCGCCGCGTCGTGCTGCGGCCGTCGGCCGTGGTCTGCGTGCCGAGCGGGGCTACTTTGGTAGAGCGCCAGGCACTGGCGGCGGCCGTGCAGACCCGCCGCCCACGCTGCACGGTGCGGATCGTCGAGGAACCGGTCGCCGCCGCCGCGGGCGCGGGCTTCGACCTGTCCGGAGGCGAGGGCATCTTCATCGTCGACGTGGGGGGCGGGACCACCGAGATCGCGGTAGTCGCCAGCGGGCGGGTGGTACGTGCCGACTCGCTGCGGCTCGGCGGAAACGCCATGGACGAGGCCATAGTCCAGACGGTAAAAACCGAGCTCGGCCTGCTCATCGGGCCAAAGACAGCCAGACGGCTGAAGATGGCGCTGGGCCTGACCGGGGGAACGGCCGAGCGGGTGGAAACGATTGGCGTCGACCTCAAGCGACGGACACCGCGGGTGGAACAGATCCCGGGGAGCGTGGTCTGCGACGCGCTGGAGCCGTCCGTCGCCAGGATCGTCGACGCCGTGCGGGAAATACTGCTCGACCTCCCCCCGGACCTGGCCGAAGATGTCGTGCGGGGCAAGATCTGCCTGGCCGGAGGCGGAGCGCTGCTGCCCGGCCTGGCCAGCCGGATCGAGGTGGCGTCGGGCATCCCGGCGCTCGTCGTGGACGATCCGCTGCGCTGCGTGGTCCGCGGAGCGGCCGAGATCCTCGAGGGCAGAGACGGCCTCGTCGCGTGAGGCACGAGGGACCTGCGCCGGGATCGCCCGGCCCGCTGGGGCGGTCGTCTTCGCTGGCCGGCCGTCCGCGATTACAGCGGCACGGGACCGGGTCTAGCGGTCCTCAGGCCGGGTCCCGCTCGATCGGGCAGGTCATGCACCGCGGGCCACCCCGGCCACGGCCGAGCTCGCTGCCGGCCACCGTGATCACCTCGATGCCGTGCTCGCGCAGCATCGTGTTCGTGGCCTCGTTACGCTCGTAGCCGACGATGACCCCGGGGGCGACCGCCAGGTAGTTGTTGCCGTCGTCCCACTGCTCGCGCTCGGCGGCCCTGAGATCCTCATCGGTGGTGAGCACGACCGGCTTGTCGATGTCCAGTACCTCGGCGAGCTTGTCCCACAGGCTGGGATTGGGCGTCACTTGCAGGTCGCCGCCACCGTCGGTGACCGTCCACGAACGCAGCCGCGGGTCGAGGTAGGGGTACAGCACGAACGTGCCGCGGTCGATCATGGTCATCACCGTGTCGAGGTGCATCATCGCCCGGGTGGCCGGCAGCTCGATGGCGATCACCGTGCGTACCTGGCCGCTGCGGAACAGTTCCTGCGCCAGCAGCTCGACCGCCATCGGGGTGGTCCGCTCCCCCATGCCGATCAGCACCGCACCGGAGCCCAGCACGTGCACGTCGCCGCCCTCCGCGGTGGCCGGCACGTGGTAGCCGTCATCGTCGGCGTCATACCTGGTGAAGCCGCCGCCGGCAAACATGGGGTGGTACCGGTAGATGGCCCGGCTGTGCAGCGTCTCGCGCTGCCGGGCCGGCTTGGCCATCGTGTTGACCGAGACGCCCTGGTAGATCCAGCAGGAGTTGTCCCGCTGGAACAGGTGATTGGGCAGCGGCGGCAGCACGAAGTCGTCCTTGTGCAGCATCTCCCAGGTCAGGGCGCGGGCGTGGGCGGGACGCAGATCCGCCTTGAGCACCCCGCCGACAAGGAACTCGGCCAGCGCCGACCCGGCAAGGTCGTCGAACAGCTTGCGAACCGGCTCCACCAAGTTGGGACCGAGGATCTCCGGGGTGCAGACCCGGTCCAGGACGAAGGCCCGCCCTTCGGGCAGCTCGAGCGTCTCGCCCAGCAGCTGCCCGAAATAGTGCACCTGCACGCCGCGATCACGCAGCGCCTGGGCGAACGCGTCGTGCTCCTCCTGCGCCCGCCTGGTCCACATCACCTCGTCAAACAGCAGGTCCTCGACGTTCTGCGGGGTGAGCCGGGACAGTTCCAGGCCAGGCCGGTGCACGATGACCTGGCGGAGCTGCCCCACCTCTGACTGGACGTTGAAGCTCATCGCGGTCTCCCATCCCGCCGGCCTGCCGGATCCCGACCGTGCTCCCGCTGAACGGCAGCACATGGCCGGGACGGTCAGGCTCTCACCTGGGCACCGTGGTCACCTGCCACAGGAGAAGTATCGCGCTATCACGAGTGCCGCCGTCCAGAGCCTGAACCGCGCTGACAAACTATGAAGCGTGCCCGACCCGGATGACGCGGACAGCTCGCCGAGGGCAGAAGACCCCGGCGCACTCGCCGAGGCGGCCGCGGTCACCGCGTTCTGGCGGGATCTCGGGCTGCCCGGCCTGGTAGATGTGCACACGCACTTCATGCCGCCCAACGTGCTGGCCAAGGTCTGGGCGTTCTTCGACAGCGGCCGCGGCGTGGCCGGCCATGACTGGCCGATCCTCTACCGGCGGCCCGAGGAGGAACGGGTCGCCCTGCTGCGGGCGTTCGGCGTGCTCAGGTTCGGCGCGCTGCCGTACCCGCATAAGCCCGGCATGGCGGCCTGGCTCAACTCGTGGGCGGCGGACTTCGCCGCCCGGACGCCGGACGCTGTGCATAGCGCCACGTTCTTTCCCGAGCCGGGCGCCGGCGACTACGTGACAGAGGCGATCGGGACGGGCGCACGGCTGTTCAAGGCCCACCTTCAGGTCGGCGGTTATGACCCGCGGGACACGCTGCTGGACCCGGTCTGGGGAATGCTCGCCGAAGCGGGCGTACCGGTCATCGTGCACTGCGGCTCGGGGCCGAGGCCTGGACCACACACCGGCCCGGGGCCGGTGTCGGAGGTGCTCGCTCGTCACGCCCGGCTGATGATGATCATCGCTCATCTCGGGGCGCCTGAGTACGGCGAGTTCCTCGACCTCGCGCAGCGGTACCCCGGCGTCCATCTGGATACCACGATGGCGTTCACCGACTTCCTCGAAAACCTCGCGCCGTTCCCGGCCGCGCTCCGGCCCCGGCTGGCGGCGGCGGCTGACCGCATCCTGCTGGGCAGTGATTTCCCCAACATCCCGTACCCCTACCTGCACCAGCTGCAGGCTCTCGCCCGTCTCGATCTCGGCCCGGACTGGCTGCGCGCCGTCTGCCACGATAACGCGACCCGGCTGCTCGGCCTGTGAACCCGGCCCGTTCAAGATCGTCGAGATGATCGCCTTCGCCGGGCCGACCCCCAGAGGCAGCTGAATAACCCTGCTGTCCATTAAGCAGCGATCCGCTGACCTGCTGCTTTGCAAATTGATCACGACGATACGGGGCTTTATTCATCGGGCTCCCGGGGCGTGTCTCGTGGATCTTGCTGGCGCTGCCTGGCGGCGCTGCTTGCCGGCGAGCCTCCTGCGCGACGCAGCGGTGATCCAGCCCGGCCGACGCTGCGCGCCGGCCGGGCGTCAGCCGAGCTGGCGCAGGCGTTGCGCCGCAGCCTCCGGACCCACGTCGTTGACGAATGAGCCCATGCCTGACTCCGATCCGGCCGGGTACTTCAGTTTGTGGCACGCGCGCCTGATGGTGAAGAGCTCTAGGTGCAGGGCGAACTCGTTCCTCCCCTGCCGGGCCGGGGCCTGGTGCCACCCGGAGATATAGGGCGCGGGCGTGTCGAAGAGCCGGTCGAACCTGCGCAGCAGGTCGTGGTAGAGCTCACAGAATTCCGCCCGTGCCGCATCCGGCAGCGCAGCCAGGTCCGGCACCCTGGCCCGGGGATACATATGAACTTCGTACGGCCAGCGTGCGGTGTACGGGACGAAAGCCGTCCAGTGCCCGCCCTCCAGCACGATCCTCGACCGGCCAGCGCGCTCGGCCGCGAGGAGGTCGTCAAACAGGTTACGCCCGGTGCACCTCCGGTAGTCAGATGATGTCTGCAGCATGCGCGACGTGCGCGGGGTGATGTACGGGTAGGCGTAGATCTGGCCATGCGGGTGGGAAAGCGTCACCCCGATTTCCTGACCGCGGTTCTCGAAGCAGTAGACCTGCTCCACCTCGGGGAGCAGGGCGAGCTCGGCTGACCGGTCAACCCAGGCCGCCATTACCGTCGCCGTCTGGGCCGACGTCAGGTCGGCAAAGCAGGCGTCGTGGCGCTGGCTGAAGCAGATCACCTCGCACCGGCCCGCGGCGGATCGCCCCCGCAGCAGGCTCGGAGGGTCCTGCGGGCCAGTGCCGGCGCCGCCCACCGGGTTGACCGTGCCGCAATCGCGTGGCCAGGTCCTCAGTGTCGGGAACCGGTTCTCGAACACGACCACGTCGTATTCCGGTGCCGGGATCTCGGTCAGGCTGGCCGCCGATGACGGGCATAGCGGGCACTGCCCGCCGGCCGGCTGGTAGGTACGGTCCTGCCGGTGGCTGGCGACGACTACCCATTCGCCGAGTAGCTGGTCATAGCGGCGCTGCGGGGCCACCTGGACCGGGGCAAGCTGCCGGCGATCGGGGTAGTCGGCCGGCCGGGCGGGAGTGTCTCCGAAGTAAATGATCGAGCGGCCGTCCGCTAGAGGCACCGTTGCCTTACGCACGTCATCACGGCGCATCGGCACTCACCTGGCGGTCGGTCCGTGAACGGACACGGCTGGGCACGGTCAGAAGATCGCCGGGTGTCTTCAGCCGCCCGCAAGCGCGGCGATGAGGGCGATCTGATCGCCATCGTGAAGGTCGTAGCTCGCCCTGCCGTTCGCGGGGAGTGCCTCGTCATTGATCACTAGGACGAAGCCCGGCGCCAGCGTCCCCGAGGAGGTCAGCACGCGCTCAGCTAGGAAAGGGAAGCGCTCGCGCATCTCGCCCAAGAACTCGGGCCAGGTTCGCGCGTCGAGAAGCAACGATCTCGGCCTCGCGCTGCCGCGACTCTCGGAATCATTAATGAAGCCGGTCAACGGGGTGGGAAGCATAAGCGTAATCATGTCGCTCTCCGTCGTGTTTAATTAGGTTCCGCCTCTTGCCAATCGAAACCCCAGGTCCCCTGCCCAGAACTTAGCTGCCTCATGGAAGCGGTAGCGCGTACGGCACATCTCCGCGAGAGCGTTCATGCTCCCGCCCCTGACAACCTTCTCACCTGGCGCTGCGACGTCGTGGCCAGCATCGCTGAGATTAACCGGATTTACCAGCGGCGCCTGACGATAGAAATATTGATCGTAGTCGTCCTGGCACCACTCCCAGGCGTTGCCGTGCATGTCAAACAGGCCGAGCGCATTGGGTTCACGGGTGGCAACGATGTGCATCCGGTCACGTGCGTTGGCGCTGTACCATGCGTACCTGCGAAGCTGCTGCTCTGAGTTACAGCACCATTGGGCAGATGAGTCGGTGCCGCAGCAATACTCCCATTCAGCTTCGGTTGGCAATCGGCAGCCCATCCACAGCGCGAAGAGGACAGCTTCGGCCCATGTCACGTTTACCACCGGCTTTTTCCGGTCCGATCTGGACGGTTTGTGCTCACTCGGGTCGATGAGGCTGAATAGTTCCGCGGTTACTTGTACTCGCATCATCTGGAAGGCAGACAGCTGACAGGCGTGGCGTGGGCTCTCGCCGTAGAAGTGACGGACGTCGGCTTGATCTGTGCCCATAGTGAAGTGCGCGCCCTTGATGGGTTCCGTCAGCGGGGCGATGTGCTCTTCGAAACGCTGGGCGCTGTCTCGGAAGATTCCATCCGAGAGCACCTCTGCTACGACATCCTCCTGCGCGAGCCCGCGCAGTGCGTTAATCGCGGCAACGGTGGCGTCGGCGTGGGCCAGAGCGGGCAGGCCTGCCGAATCTGGCCGGGTCAGGCGGCGTACCCGCTCTATCGCAAGGTCGCGGCTGGCCGTACCGAGGCGCGGGGACGTACCGTGTTGACCATTCACCTGCAGCGCCAGCAGCCGCACTCCGGCGTCGCTAATAGCGAACGCGCGGACTTGCGGCAGCCACGGATTACGCATGGATATGATGATGTGCCACAGATTACAGAACCGCTGCCGGTGCATATCCCAGTCGATCCCCGAGAAGTTCGCCGGATGCCGCTGGTGGCTGTGCAGTACACCGACCTCCCGCAAGCCCCGCGCCCAGATTTCCTTCTGCACCCTCCAGGATTCTTCTGCTGTCGCCACGAAACCTGCATCCTGGTGCTCTATGAAATAGTGTCCGTACGCGTGGAATGCGTGCTGCCAGCCGTCGCTGTTCCGGATGTTTTCCTCAAATAATACAAAATCGGTCGGTTCGTTAGGATTACCGCCCGACAGCAGGTAGCCGAACGTCTTGACCGGGTGCCGCTTCGCGACCTCGTCAAGCAGCCGTTCGTACAGCGGTACTGGAAACGCAATCTGGTCTGGCATGCCGCCAAGTTGACTAGTCACGTCGGGGTTCTGTGACGCTCGCCGGGGGCTGCGCCGCCGCTTGGGGCAGTGTGCTGCGGGAACCATACGAAGCGTTCCGTGAAGGGCTCCTTACCGGGGAGACTACGGACATTTCCGCTTGGGCGCAATGCCTGACGCCGCATGACCTTGTACACAATCTCGGTCTGGTCAGCTCGGCCGATCGCTGCCGCGATCTGCGCTGCGGTGGCCGGTTTGGTGGCGCGACGCAGGCACTCCAGCGCCGCCGACTGCAGGCTGAGGACGGACGCGGCGATGTCTTTGTCCACGCTCGGCTGATGATAGGCGTTTACGTTGACTAGCTCGGCGTACAGGCCGACGGCACGCTCATAGAGTGCCACCAGCGCTCCGAGCGAAGCCGGCCCGGAGTCGGCGATCGTGATGGCGACCGAGTCCCGTCCCTGCTCGCTAAGAGCCAGCCTGATGCCCTCGATGTTGCCGAAGAGATGATCTCCCAGGGAAGGCGCGTGCATCGCGTCCGCCTGCTCATCCCGGTCGGACTCAATCACGATGAACGTTATGAATGCGTCGTCTCGTCCTTCACGGAGTTGCTGCAGGTACGCATGCTGGTCGGTGGCGCCTTTGTGGCCGTAGACGGTGAGGCCCTGATAGACGACCTTCCCCGAACGGTCAAGCCGCTTGCCGACCGACTCCATGATGAGCTGCTGGACGTAGCGGGCGAAGATGGTCAGGCAGTCCCGGTACGGGAGCACGACCATGTGCTTGTCACCCCGACCGTTGCCGAGCCAGTACCACATCAGCGCGAGCATCATGGCCGGGTTGCGCCGCACACTGCGGGCCCGGGTGAGCTCGTCCATCTTAGCCGCGCCGGACAGGAAGGCGGCGATGTCGACGCCCTCCAGCGCCGCCGGGAGCAGCCCGACCGCCGAGGTAACCGAGGTACGCCCGCCCACCCAGTCCCAGAGCGGAAACCGGGCCAGCCACCCGTCCCGGCTGGCGTGAATGTCGAGCTCGGTCCCTGCCATTGTCGTCGCGACGGCATGCCGGGCGAAGTCGAGTCCGCTGGCGGCGTATGTATCTTCCAGCTCGTTCATTACCCGCCGGGGGGTAGGCGTCCAGCCCGATTTCGACACGACGGACACGAGCGTCTGGCCGAGACCCATGCGCAGCCGCCTGGTCAGTGCGCCGACCCCATCGGGGTCGACGTTGTCCAGGAAATGCACTGTGATCGCCCCGGGACCGGCCTCCAGCGATTCGTGCAATAGCTGCGGTCCGAGCGCGGAGCCGCCTATCCCCACGTGAATCGCGTGCTTGAAAGGCCCGGCGGTGCCCCTGACCGTGCCCTGCCGGACCTGTTCGGCAAAGGCAGACACGAAATCCGAGCCAGCCGCGATCTCTGCCCGGAGCTTAGCCGAGGGTGCGAGCTCAGGGGCTCGCAACCAGTAGTGCCCCACCATCCGGCCTTCGTCGGCATTCGCGATCGCTCCGGCCTCCAGCGCTTCCATCGCATCCATTGCCGACGAAACCGCCGGCCGCATGCTGGCGATATACCGTTCTGGGAATTGGACTCGACTGACGTCGAGGCGGAAGCCCAGCTCCGGGGCCACGAGGCAGTACTGTCGGTAGCGGTCCCACCGATGCGACATAGTCGCACCTTACAGTCGGCCGCGTGCGTGCGGCCCGTGCCGGGCACCTCCCGGCCGCCTGGCCGGCGGATACCTGCTGGCCTGGCGCCACCGCGGCGGACGGGGCCCGAGTCCGTGGCATGCCCTGCGCGGGTGACGGGGGAGGCCAAGTGACATCGGTTACCCGGGCCAGCCCGCCCCCCGGTAAACTCTGCCGGGCCGCCGCTATGACAGCATGGATGGAATCACGACCAGTGCGTGAGGAAGCGGGCGACGTGACCACTCGGCTTCCGTTACCGATAATCGGCGCTGAATCAGGTAAACAAGCCCGTCTGCATCGGATGCAATTCGGTACTGGGGTTGCGCAAATGCCGCCGTGCTGCTATTGCCTTATGATCCAAGGCTTGAGCATGGCTCACGGGACTTCTTCGCCAATCATGCGGCCGACCCGGGTTACACCTTCGAGCTTACAATTAGGGGCCGATTCAACGGTATCGTAACGCAGGTCGGGCTGGCCGGAAGTGTGCCCAGGAAGTGGCCCAGGTCAGGTACCGGCGGCGGCGACAACACTGCCGGTCGTCGTCTGGGCGCCCATCCGCGCCGTTGAAGATCTACGAGACAGCCCTAGCCGGACGGGGCCGCGCGGCGCAGGATGTCGCGGACGAAGTCCGTCTTGGCCTCGGTGTAGCCCTCGCGGTCGCGGCGGAACCGAGCGGCCAGGCCCTGCTTGAGGCGGGCATACTCATCCCGGCTGTCCGGGTGGGCTCTCAGGTAGTCGCGGAACCTCAGCTCGTCGCGGTAGCGCGCGGAGCCGACCGGTATCAGATGCAGGTGGTGGGTTCGCCGCCGCGGGTTCGGCTTGCAGAACCAGAGCATCTCGTCGGGCAGGTACGGTGCGTACGCATAGCCGAGCGGGGCGACCAGCTCAATGCACGGGCGGGCGCTGCCGAGATCGCTGATGCCGGCGAGGATGTCGATGATCGGCTTGGCGGCCAGGCCGGGAACCGCGGTGCTGCCGACATGGTGGATGCCGCCGACCAGGTAGGCGCCGATCACCGGCGCCAGCAGCTTGCGCTCCGCCTCGAACGCGGCAGGCCAGTCCGGCTGGTAGGGGGTGATCGTGACCGGCTCGTCGGCGGCCCGCCGCCGGGTCCGGGCCGCGGGCTCGGCGGCCAGCGCCGCGATGACGGTCCGGGCCGCGGTGAGGAGCTCCTCGGGGCGGCCCAGCAGCGCGGCGTCCACGGGTTCGTAGACCCAGTGGCCGCCCTGGCGGGTGCGGAAGCGGAACGCGCCCTTCCAGGCGGCAGCGAACAGCAGGCCATGGCAGTAGAAGCCCCAGCCGCTGAACATCCGTCGGATGTCCAGCCCGTCGATACCGCCCAGCGCATCCTCTGCGTCGGTGCGGATATCGTCTTCGGTCGCGCCCACCCCGGCCGGCTACCAGCCCGGAGAGTATTCGATCACAGGCGGCACGGCGGCGTGCGCGGCTCCAGGTACTAACGACACGCGGGCTAGGGTGGCCGCCTTCGCCGACAGCCTGGATGACCCGATAGTCACGTGACCCCCTTCACGCCTCCCCGCAGGCCGGCAAGCTCCGCAGGCCTGACCGCTCGCCTAGTATGCGCGGGCATGCGCGTTTCTGCAATCGCCGGCTCGCGGCGGCAGGCTACGCTCCCTTCGGTGACCTCACTCGTGCACTATGACGTCGGCGACCAGGTCGCGACGATCACGCTGGACTCGCCGGAAAACCGCAATGCCCTTTCCCGGACGCTGGTAGCCGAACTCACCGGCAGCCTGACGGCAGCCGGACGAGACGGGGGCGTCCGGGCGGTCGTGATCACGCACACTGGCCGTGTCTTCTGCTCGGGAGCCGACCTGTCCGAGGCGGGCGGCGGGTCGATGTCGGACGCCACCGCCGCGATGACAGCCCTGCTGACCACGATCGTCGAGCTGGACAAGCCGGTGATCGCCCGGATCACCGGGCACGTGCGGGCCGGCGGCATGGGCATCGTGGGCGCATGCGACCTCGCCGTCGCCACCGAAACCGCGTCGTTTGCCTTCACCGAGGTCCGCATCGGCGTGACTCCCGCGATCATCTCGCTGACCACGCTCGACCTCATGCAGCCGCGCGCCGCGGCCCGCTACTACCTCACCGGCGAGACTTTCGACGCCGCGGCGGCGGCCGAGCTCGGGTTGATCACCGCCGCGGTCAGCTCGGGCAGCATCGACGATGTAGTCACGGCGCTGGCGGAACAGATCTGCGAGACCTCGCCGCAGGGCTCGGCGGAGACCAAGCGGCTGCTCGCCAGCGCCCGCCGGCAGCGGCTGGCCGCCGAATCGGCCGGCATGGCCGCCCTGTCGGCCCGCCTGTTCGCGAGCGACGAGGCACAGGAGGGCATCCGCGCCTTCCTGGAACGCCGGCCGCCGGCCTGGCGTCAGTGACCGCCGGGAACTTCCGGTACCAGCTCCCGCGGCGCCATGACGGTACGCGAGCGCAGGTACTCGCCCAGGCCCTTGGCCTGCGCGTCCGGTCGGGTGGTCGCCGCGACCCCCGGCGCGATCAAGCCGATGACCACGAAGTTCAGCGCCCGGACGTTCGGTAGCTCATACCTGAGTACTTCGAGGTCGGCCGCCTCGGTGAGCAGTTCCCTGAACCGCTCGACGGTCAGCTCGCCGCGTAGCCAGCCGTACGTCCGGTCGTCGCGGGTCCAGAACCCGACGTTGGCGTTGCCGCCCTTGTCGCCGGAACGCGCGCCGCACAGCAAGCCCAGTGGCACTGCGACCCGCTCCCGCTCGGTTCCGGGCACGGGACCGACGGCAACCCGCTCGGTGCCGGACACCGGACCGACGGCAGCCCATTCGGTTCCGGACACGGAGCCGACGGCAGCCCATTCGGTTCCGGACACGGGAACGGCGGCAACCCGCTCGGTGCCGGACACCGGACCGGCGGCAACCCGCTCAGCGCCGGACACGGGATCGACGGCAACCCGCTCAGCGCCGGACACCGGACCGGCGGCAACCGGCTCAGCGCCGGACACCGGACCGGCGGCAACCGGCTCAGCGCCGGACACGGGATCGACGGTGCCGTCCCGTGAGACCGGCCGCGGTTGCCCGCCGCCCGCGGGCCCACGGTGGTCGATGGCACATTGCCGACCCAATAGCGTCGGCGATGGCACATCGACCACGCCCGCAGCCAAGCCCGCGCTGCCCGAGCCGGCACTGCCTGAGCCGGCGGCGCCCGAGCCGGGCGTATGCAGGATGTGCTGCTCGGTGCCGTCGGGCAGGTGCACGGTGTGCGTGACCTCGGTGTCCGGGACCAGGGCCGGCCAGTAGACGCCGAACGCGCTCGCTCCTGTCGGCGGCGTCGTGGCGTAGAACCCGGCATAGCCGCCGAGAGCCAGCTCCAGGGTCGCGTCGGAGAAGGCCCGGCCGACCGCGCGCTCATCCTGGCTCTTGACGGTGATGCGCAGGTGCGCGGTGGCCTGCTCGTTGGTTGGGGCGTCCGGCCGGTCGAACCGCAGCAGCCGCACGTCGGTCTCGTCGAAGGCTCCAGTGCCGCCGAGCCGGGCGAAAAGCAGCTGCCTGGCGTGCTCGGCCTTCTGCTCGATATCCAAGCCGGTGATCACCAGGGTCATCGTGTTCCGGTATCCGCCGAGCATGTTCAGCGCCACCTTGAGGGTGCCGGCGGGCGGCGATCCTCTGGTCCCGGTCAGCGCGACCCGGTTCGGTCCAGCCTGCTCGACCCGGACGGTGTCGAAGTGCGTGATCACGTCGGGGCCCAGGTAGGCAGGCTCGGCGATCTCGTACAGCAGCTGGGCGGTGACAGTGCCCACGCTGACCAGTCCTCCGGTGCCGTCGTGCTTGGTGATGACCGAGCTGCCGTCCGCGGCAATTTCGGCGATCGGGAACCCGGGGTACCTGCGGTCGGTGATCTCGTCGAGGAAGCTGTAGTTGCCGCCGGTCGCCTGCGGTCCGCACTCGATGACGTGACCTGCCAGCACGGCGCCGGCCAGCGCGTCCCAGTCGTCACGGCGCCAGCCGTGCCACCAGGCGGCGGGCCCGGCCGCGAGGCTGGCATCGGTCACCCGGGGACAGACGACGACGTCCGCGCCGGCCTCCAGCGCCGCCGCGATGCCCCACCCGCCCAGGTAGGCGTTGGCGGTGACCACCGGCAGTCCAGCCTGGGCCAGGGGTACGCCGGTGTCGAGGTTCGACAGGTCGATGCCACGTTCGGCCAGATCAGGGAGCCGGCCGACCAGGTCGTCGCCGGTAATGTAGGCGATCCGGGCGGGTAGGCCGAGCCTGGCGGCCAGCTCGTGCAGCTTCGCAGCCAGCCCGGCCGGGTTGAGGCCTCCGGCGTTGGCCACGACCTTCACGCCGCGCTGCAGGCAGCTGCCGAGCACGTCCTCCATCTGCCGCAGGAACGTCCGGGCGTAGCCAAGCTGCGGGTCCTTGAGCCGGGCCTTCCAAAGGATCAGCATGGTGAGCTCGGCAAGGTAGTCGCCGGTGAGCACGTCGATCGGCCCGGCAAGCATCTCGCGGGCGGCGGTGATCCGGTCCCCGTAGAACCCGGAGCAGTTGGCGATGCGTACCGCGGGGCGCCCGGTCATCTGTGTGACCTTCCGGGGAATTCCTGGCGGGGGTCCTGGCCACGGGGTTGCCGGCCGGGCGGGTCCTGGCCACGGGGTTGCCGGCCGGGCGGGTCCTGGCCACGAGATTGCCGGCCGGGCGGGTCCTGGCCACGAGATTGCCGGCCGGGCGGGTCCTGGCCACGGGGTTGCCGGCCGGGCGGATCCTGGCTACCGGATTGCCGGACGGAGGGCCGCTCGCCGGGAGGTGGCTGGCCGGGCCGGAACAGGCCGGGCCGGAACTGGCCGGGCCGCCTGCCCGGTCCGGGCGGGCCGGCGAACGCCTGGGCGATCGACATCCATTCGGTCGCGACCGGGCCGGCGATCAGCAGCGAGGTGTCATCAAGATGGCGTCGCTGGGTTACGGCCAGGCAGAAGTCCAGCGCGCTGCCGGTGACCCGGTCGGCGGCCTCTGGTGGTCCCCATAGCCACATGTCCCGGCCAGGCGACAAGAGCTCGACCCGGACTGGCTGCTCTGGTAGCGGCCGGCCGCGGTTGGCGAAGCTGAACGGTCGCGCCGCGACGCCGAGGTGCGCTACGTGCCGCAGCCGACTGGTCGGCTCGCGGCGGACGCCGAGCGCATCGGCGATGTCCTGCCCGTGCGCCCAGGTTTCCATCAGCCGGGCGGTCAGCGACGAGGCGGCGCTCATGTGCATGCCGAACCAGGGCACCCGGACCGAGGGGTGAAGTTCGCGGAAAGTGCTCAGCAGCTCGGCTCGGGTGCCGTCGAACCACTCCAGCAGTGCGGCCGGCGGGAGCATCCGGTAGCGCTCGGCGACGACGTCCGGATCGAAGGCGTCGGCGGCGTCGGAGCCGGCCAGCTCGGCCCGGAACTGCCGTGGCCGTACCGCCGACTGCACGGCGACCTCGTCAAAGTGCGCGAGGTGGCTGACCTGGTCGGCGATGCTCCAGCCCGGGGCTGGCGTGGCCTGCCGCCAGGCCTGCTCGTCCAGGCCGGCGACAAGCTCGCGCAGCACGACAGTCTCCGCCGCCAGGTCGTCAGCGAGCGCGTTCAGGTCCGCGGGCATGGTCAGGCCTCCGATCGGCTCCCCGGCGCGGACTGGCCGACGCCCGGATCTCCGGTTTCCTGGCCGGTCGCAGGCTGGCCGGCTTTCGGCTCCCAGGCCGCCTGGCCGGCCGAAGGCTGGCCGACGCCCGGCTCCCCGGTCCCCCGGCCGGGCGCGGACTGGCCGGCCCCCGGCTCCCCGGTCTCCCGGCCGGGCGCGGACTGGCCGGGGGCAGGCTGGCCGGGGGCAGGCTGGCCGGCCACAGACTTGGCCGACTCCCCGGCGACGACCACCGCCAGTACCTGGCCGGCGTCGACCTGCTGGCCAGCCGCGGCCCGCAGTTCGGTCACGACCCCCGAGGTGGCGCTCGCCACCTCGTGCTCCATCTTCATCGCCTCCAGCACGACGAGCGGCTGGCCGGGCGTGACGAGCATGCCGACATCGGCGAGCACGCGGACGACCACGCCGGGCATCGGCGCCAGCAGCGAGCCGCTGCCGGCGGTCGCGTTCGGGTCGGCGAATCGGGGCAGCTCGGTTAGGGCGGTCGAGCCGTCCGGGCCATCGACGTACACCACGATGCGGTCGTCCTCTGTTACCCGGTGGACGGAGTACGCCCGGCGGATGCCGTTGACGTCCAGATCTACGGCGTCCGGGGTGACCTGGTACACGGTGACTTCGGCGCCCAACGGCTTGCCGTTGACCGCGACGTCAACGCGGGCGCCGCCGGGTCCGGCGCCGGAGGCGCTGATACCCGCGAAGCCAGTCAGGGTGGGACCGACGCGAGGGGCCGCCGGCGAGCCGCCGGATCCGGCGCCGGAGGCGCTGGTGCCCGCGGAGCCGGCCAGGGCGGGATGAACGCGATAGGCCACAGCGTACGTTTCACCGTCGGCCGCGTAGCTGACCTGCTGCGGCCCGGACGGCACGTTGCGCCAGCCCGAGGGCAGCGAGGCCAGCACCTGCGCGCGGGCGCGGTTGGCCGCCTGGCCGGCCAGCGCCGCGGCCGCCGCGTGCCGCCGCGTGGCCGCGTCATCGGGCGGGCGGCTGAGGCGCGCGGGGTCGTGCCGGCCGAGATAGCCGGTGTCGGTGCGCCCGGCCAGGAACTCCGGTTCGGTCACGATGCCGAGCAGCAGGCCGCGGTTCGTAGTCACTCCGTGCAGCCGCGCTCCGGCCAGCGCGCGGGCCAGCCGCCGGGCGGCGTCGGCGCGGGTCCGGCCGTGCGCGATCACCTTGGCCAGCAGTGCGTCGTAGTACGGCCCGACCACCGAGCCGGCCGCGTATCCGGCGTCAACCCGCACCCCCGGGCCGGCTGGGATGTCGAACCGGTGCAGGGTCCCGGTGGCCGGCCGGAAGCCGGCCGGCACGTCCTCGGCGTACAGCCGCGCCTCGATCGCGTGCCCGGTGATCCGGGCCTGGGTGACGTCGGCCGGCAGCGGCTCCCCCTCGGCCAGCCGCAGCTGGAGCTCGACCAGGTCGAGCCCGGTCACCATCTCGGTTACCGGGTGCTCGACCTGCAGCCGGGTGTTGATCTCGAGGAAGTAGAAGTCGCCCGACGCGTCGAGGACGAACTCTACGGTGCCGGCTCCCGTGTACCCGATGACCTTTCCCGCGGCGACGGCCGCATCGCCCAGCGCGGCCCGTAGCGCGTCGTCGACCGCGGGCGACGGCGCCTCCTCGATGACCTTCTGGTAGCGGCGCTGGATCGAGCAGTCGCGCTCGAACAGGTGCACCACGGTGCCGCGGGAGTCGCCGAGGATCTGCACCTCGATGTGCCGGGGGCCGGTCACGAACCGCTCCAGGAACACCGCCGGCTCGCCGAACGCCGACGCCGCCTCGCGGCTCGCCGCCGATACCGCGTCCGCCAGCTCCGCCGGCTCGCGGACCAGCCGCATGCCGCGTCCGCCGCCGCCGTAGACGGCCTTCACGAGCAGCGGGAACCCGGTCCGGTCAGCCGCCCAGGCCAGCTCCGCGCCGGCTGGCCGGCGCCCAGGTCCGCGCGCGGGATGGTAGCCCCCGGCAGCACCGGCACCCCGGCCGCCGCCATCAGCGCCTTTGCCTCGAGCTTGGAACCCATCGCGGCGATCGCGTCCGGCGGCGGCCCGACGAACGTGACCCCGGCGGCCGCGCAGTCGCGGGCGAAAGCGGCGTTCTCGGCCAGGAAACCGTAGCCGGGATGGATGGCGTCGGCCCCGGTCGCGGCGGCGGCCGCGAGGATGAGGTCGCCGCGCAGGTACGTGTCGGCGGGCGCAGCCCCGGGCAGCCGCACGGCCTCGTCCGCCTGCTGGACGAACGGGGCGGCCGCGTCGGCGTCGGAGTAGACCGCGACCGTGGAAATGCCCAGCCCGTGCCCGGTCCGGATCACCCGGGCGGCGATCTCGCCCCGGTTGGCGACCAGCAGCTTGCGGATCGGCGACCGGCCGGGGTCGGAGCCGTTCGGAGTGAGCATGTGCGGGTTTTCTGGTTCGCGGCTGGCAGGCACGGTGGTCACATCCGGAAGACGCCGAAGCCCCGGCGCCCGGCCACGGTGTTGGAATGGACGGCCGACAGCGCCATGCCGAGCACGGTGCGGGTTTCCCGCGGGTCGATGATCCCGTCATCGTAGAGCCGGGCGGTCACCGCGAACGCGTGCGACTCGACGTCGATCTGCGCCTCGATCGCCGCCGTGCGCATCCGGTCCGCGTCCTCGTCGAACGGGCGCCCGGTCGCGGCCGCACTGGCCCGGCCGACGATCGACAGCACCCCCGCCAGCTGGGCCGCGCCCATCACCGCGAGCTTCGCGCCCGGCCAGGCGAACAGGAATCGCGGGTCGTAGCCCCGGCCGGACATGCCGTAGTTGCCCGCCCCGAACGACGAGGCCATGGTCACGGTCAGGTGCGGCACTGTGCTGTTGGTCACCGCGTTGATCATCTTCGCGCCGTCCTTGATGATCCCGCCCTGCTCGTAGCGCGCGCCGACCATGTAGCCGGTGGTGTTCTGCAGGAAGAGCAGCGGCACGTCGGCCTGGTTGGCCAGCAGAATGAACTCGGTGGCCTTCTTCGACTCCTCACTGAACAGCACGCCGCGGTGGTTGGCCAGGATGCCGACCGGGTATCCGTGCAGCCGGGCCCAGCCGGTGACCAGCGATGTGCCGTAGAGCGGCTTGTACTCGTCGAATTCGGACCCGTCCACGGTGCGGGCGAGCACCTCGCGCGGGTCGAACGGCACCTTCACGTCGGCCGAGACGATGCCCAGGATCTCGTCCGGGTCATACCGGGGCCCGGCCGGGTTGCCGTCCGGCGGCGGGCCGAGTTTGCGCCAGTTGATCCGGGCCATGATGTCCCGGCCGATCCTGATCGCGTCGTGCTCGTCGACGGCGAAGTAGTCCGACAGCCCGGACACCCGCGAGTGCATGCTGGCCCCGCCGAGCGTCTCGTCGTCGCTCTCCTCCCCGGTGGCCATCTTCACCAGCGGCGGGCCGCCGAGGAACACCTTCGCCCGGTTGTCCACCAGGACCGAGTAGTCGCACATGCCGGGTACGTACGCCCCGCCTGCCGTCGAGTTGCCGAAGACCAGCGCGACCGTCGGGATGCCCAGCGCGGACAGCTCGGTCAGGTCATGGAAGATCCGGCCGCCGGGAACGAACAGCTCGGCCTGGGTGGGCAGGTCCGCGCCGCCCGACTCGACCAGGTTGATCACCGGCAGCCGGTTGAGCCGGGCGATCTCGGTTGCGCGCAGCGACTTACGCAGCGAGTACGGGTTGATCGAGCCGCCGCGTACCGTCGGGTCGTGCGCGATGATCACGCACTCAACACCGGACACCACGCCGATCCCGGTGACCAGGCTCGCCCCCACGGTGAACTCGGTGCCCCAGGCGGCCAGGGTGGACAGCTCGAGGAACGGGCTGTCCTGATCGACCAGCAGCTCGATCCGCTCCCGGGCCAGCAGCTTGCCCCGGTCCCGGTGCCGCTGCTGGTAGCGATCCCCGCCGCCGGCGATCGCCAGTTCCAGCTGCTCGCCCAGCTGGCCGAGCAGGGCGAGCTGCGCCGCGCGGTTGGCCTGGTACGTCTCGCCCGCGGTGTCCAGCGATGACGTCAGGACGGCCATGCCATCATCCTCCGTAGTAGATCGCGCGCCCGGACCGGCGTTGCAGCCGCGGGGCGGGTGAGCGAGTCAGCGGTGGTGATGCGCTGGATTCGGTCGCGAGCGATGTCCACCCTCAGACAGTAGCGACCATGGCGCCGCGCGAGCCGGGCGCAGGCCTCAGGCGACCAGTAGCCGACCGCCGAGCTCTGCCGAGTCGAGGGTGGTGATGTCAAGGTTGCGTTCGGCCCACCGACCTGAGCCGAGATCATCCTGAAGGCTCCGAACGGCCCGCTGTTCGACGGCCGGCCCGACTGCGTCCCACCCTGATATCCCGCGACGGACATGATCGTCTAGGTATGCCCGGGGCCGCCGCCAGAAGGCACAGAAGAAACCGTCAGCGCAGTCCCACGGGACGGGCACCGGCTCCATCCGTGCTCCTATCGCCCGTGCTCGCTCGGTCAGCGAAGGTCCGGCGGTGAGGTCCGCGATCTCGGGCAGGTAGTCGCGGGTCAGCCAGAACCGATCGAGGTGGCTGGTGTCGAACTGGAACACCACCACACGGCGAGCGACCCGCTGCATCTCCCGCAGCCCGGCGATCGGATCCGGCCAATGGTGATCGGACAGCACGGCCATCGCCACGTCGAAGGACTGGGTCTCGAACGGGAGGTTCTCGGCGACCGCGGCCAGGCAGCGCGCCGCGTCCGCGAGCCGCTGCGCTCGCATGACGGCCGAGGGTTCCACCGCGGTCACGTCACGGTCGGGCGGCTCGTAGAATCCGGTGCCCGCCCCGACGTTCAGTACTGTGCGCGCATCACCCAGTGCGGCCCAGATCCGCGCTGCGATCCGCGGTTCGGTGCGCCGCGTCACGGAATAGCTGGCTCCGATGGTGTCGTACAACTGCGCGCTGGGCATGACGCTGCCTCTCTGACCGCCACCGCGGACCGGGCACGGCTGGCCCACGGCCCGGCCCTAGTACGACCTGGGCAGGCCCAGGCTGTGCTGGGCGACGAAGTTGAGGATCATTTCCCGGTTGACCGGCGCGATGCGGAGCAGGCGGGCGAGGCCGAGGTAGGGCACCAGTCCGTATTCAGTGGCCAGCCCGTTGCCGCCATGCGCCTGGATGGCCGCGTCGACAGCGGCGACGGCGGCCTCCGCGGCCGCGTACTTCGCCATGTTGGACGACTCGCCGGCCGGCAGCTGGTGATCGTGCTGCCAGGCGGCCTGGCGGGTCATCAGCGCGGCCAGCTCGGCCTCGATCTTCGCCCTGGCCAGCGGGTGCGAGACGCCCTGGTGAGCGCCGATCGGGGTCTGCCAGACCTGGCGCTCGCTGGCGTACCTGGCCGCCGTGGCCAGGACGTGCCGGGCGACGCCGACGCCGAGGGCGGCGCTCATGATCCGCTCCGGATTCAGGCCGTGGAAGACCAGCCGGAAACCCTCGCCCTGCTGGCCGATCAGCGCACCGGGCCCAACCCGCACGGCGTCGAAGTGCAGCGTGAACTGGCGCTCGGGCAGCATGACGTCAACCGGCAGCGGCCGGGCCGTGAAGCCGGCCGCGTCGGTGGGCACGACGAACAGCGACAGCGTGGCCCCGCCCCTCTCGTCCTGACCGGTCCGCGCGACGACCATCAGCGCCTCGGCCTCATCCACCCCGGAGATGTAGTGCTTGGCCCCGCTGATCAGCCAGTCGTCGCCGTCCTGGACGGCGGTCGTGGCGAGCCGGTGGGTATTGGATCCGGCGTCCGGCTCGGTGATCGCGAAGACCATCTTGGACGTGCCGGCGGCGAGCCCGGGGAGCCACGTCTTGCGCTGTTCCTCCGTGCCGAACTCGGCGATCACCTCGGCGCAGATCGCGGCCGACACGAGCAGCAGGAGCAGCGGGGTGCCCTGGGCGGCCAGCTCCTCTCCCACGATCGAGAGCTCGCAGATGCCGCCGCCCCCGCCGCCGTACTCCTCGGGCACGTTCACCCCGATGAACCCGGCCTCGGCCAGCTGCGACCACAGCTCAGCGCAGGGCTGGCGGGCGGCGGCGTGCTCGGCGTAGTAGCGGGGGCCGAAGCTGCTGGCGATGGCGGCCACCGCGGCCCGCAGGTCGCGATGCTCGTCGGTCTCGGCGAAGTCCACGGCTGCTCCCTGAGGGTGGCGATCGGTCACCTCGCAGTCAAGTTACCCTTCAGTTGCCCGTTTCGCCCGCCGACGTGCCACCCCACGGCGACGAGAGCCTGCGCTCGGGGCGGCTCCGGGTTGGCGAGCAGAACGGCGTGACACAAGTGACTGCCGAACGGATTCGCAGCGTTACGTCTCGCGTCGCGAGGGGTCACCGGGACCAACGTAACCGCAGGCCCAGGTCTTCGCTATGACGCAGGCGGGGCGCGCAGTGCCGGGTGGGCGGGGTATCCGGTGGTTACCCTGCTGGGATGGCGGGACGCTTCGACACCATCCGCACCGAGCGGTTGCTGATGCGGCGGTGGCGGCAGGCCGACCGGGAGCCGTACGCGGCGATGAACGCCGACCCGGTGGTGATGCGTTACTTTCCGGGGACTGCGGACCGGGCGGCCAGCGATTTCAGCGTCGACCGGATGGAGGTGCTGTTCGACCAGCAGGGATTCGGCCTGTGGGCACTGGAGCTGGCCGAGACGGGCGGGTTCCTCGGGTTCACCGGGCTGAATCCGATGCCCCAGGGAGTGCCCGGTGCGGGCGGCATGGAGGTGGGCTGGCGGCTGGCCCAGCACGCCTGGCACCACGGGTACGCCACCGAGGCCGCTATCGCGGCCGTGGGCGTCGCCTTCGACGGCATCGGCCTTGATGAGCTGTGGTCGATGACCGCTGTCCTTAACACCCCGTCGCAGGCCGTCATGCGGCGGATCGGGATGACCCCGTACGCGTACTTCGAGCACCCGAGGATAGAGCGTGGCCACCGGCTCCGCCCGCACGTCGCCTACCGGATGGAGCGCCCGCTGGTGGCCGGCAGACCCGCTGGGGCGCGTTCGGGGTGACCGGGGGGCGGGCGGAGCTGACCGCTGCCGTGGACGGGCTGGCGCTAGGGCACGACCACGACGATCGGGGATCTGCGCTTGCTGATGAGGCAGCGCCCGAGGGAGCCGGCTATCTGGTGCCGGGCCTTGATGGATTTGCCGACCACGATCAGGTCGGCGCCAACCTCCTCGGCGACCCGGAGCAGTTCCCTGGCCGGATCGCCGCGGGCGTGGACGAAGCCAACATCGAGGCCGTCGTTGCCGTGCCCGTACACCTCGGCTCGTAGCGACCTGGCCTGCGCGGCGGCTGCCCGCTCCACCATCGCGTAGTCGCTGGCGGCGACGCCCACCGCGGCCGAGGCCATCGCGGCCATGCAGGCGTCGGCGGAGGAGCTGACGAACACGGCCACGAGCCGGCCGTCCAGCCGCCGGGCCTCTCCGCACGCCCACCAGAAGGCGGCCCACGACGTCTCGGAGCCGTCCAGCCCCGCGACGACCACCGCCGCAGTGACCGGGCCGCGGCCCGGCAGCGGCTCCCGGCTGCCGGTTCGCGGAGCGCTGTTCCGCTTGTCCCGCGGGCCGCGCATGGTCAGCCGATCCGTTCCCTCGCACGGAGGGCGTCTGGCGCGACGACGTGCACGGCGCACGGGGCATGGCGCAGCAGCTGGCTGGTCAGGTCCGCATCGAAGATGCCCGTCAGTCCGCCGCCTTCGGGCGGGCCGATGACGATCATCCGCGCGTTGTGATCTGCCGCGAAGCCCGCGATTCGGCGGCCGATGTCACCGTGCGCGCCAACCACGCGCAGCAGGTGGCCGTGTCCGGTGACGCCAGCCGTCCGGAGTTCGTCGAGGCTGCCGGCGAGGACGCGGCCTGCTAGCTCGGGAGTCTCGGCGTCTATGGCCTGCCCCTCGGCGACGTCGGTCTCTATGACGTGCACGATCTCCACGGGGGCGCCGGTGAGCTGGGCGATCCTGGCGGCCGCTTCGGTGACCCGGCCGCGGTGCGTGCCGACGTCGATGGCCGCCACAATCGGCGCCGGGCCGGTCCCGTTCGCCGCCCCGGCTCTGGCCAGGCCCGCGGCCGGCACCGACTCTCGGCCGGCGGGCGGCACGGACTCCCGGCCAGCGGGCGGCACGGACTCCCCGCCGACAGCTGGGGCAGACTCCCCGCCGACGGCCGGCACAGACTCCCCGGCAGCAGCCGGGGCGGAGGTCTCGCCGGGAGGCAGCGCGATCTCCGTGCCGCGCTGCTCGGCCCGATCCAGCAGCGAATGGCCCGTGGCCAGCACCCCGATCGCCAATGCGACCGTCACGGCGCCGAGGTAGAAGGGCACGTGCACGTTCAGGTCAGCGGCCAGCTTGCTTGCGACGAACGGGGCCAGGCCGCCGCCGATGAAGCGGACGAACCCGTAGGCCGCTGAGGCCACCGGCTTCTCCACCGGGGCGACCAGCATCACCGCCTGTGTCGTCAGGGTGTTGTTCAGCCCGACGAACGCCCCGGACACGATGACCGCGATGATGAGCGTCAGCTGCGAGGACGTGAATACGGCGATCACCACCAGGTCCAGCGACAGCAGGGCCAGGTTCACGTACAGCGTGCGGGCCGTGCCGAACCTGGCCTGCAGCCGCGGCGCGGCGAACACCGCGAAGATCGCGACCAGGATCCCCCACCCGGTGAAGACGTAGCCCAGCTGGTGAATGCCCAGGTGCATCGGGAAGGGGGTGTAGGCCAGCAGGGTGAAGAAGCCCCAGTTGTAGCCAAGCGCGGTGAGGCTCATGATGACCAGCCCGCGATGCCGCAGCGCCTGCAGCGGCTCGAGGATCGAGGTCCGGCGCGGTGGTTTTGGCGTGGCGTCTACCCAGATCAGCGTGGCCACCAGCGAGATCGCCATCAGCACGGCTACCCCGAAGAACGGGCCGCGCCAGCTGATGCCGCCCAGCTCGCCGCCGACCAGCGGGCCGAGCGCGATGCCGATCCCCAGCGCGGTCTCGTAGAGGATGATGGCGCCGGAGAACCCGCCCGAGGCGGCGCCGATGATGACGGCCAGCGAGGTGGCGATGAACAGTGCGTTGCCCAGCCCCCACCCGGCCCGGAACCCGATGATCCCGCTGATCGTGTTCGACGACCCGGCCAGCGCGCTGAACGCGACGATCAGCACCAGCCCGGCGACCAGCGTCCGCTTGCCGCCGATCCGGCTCGACACCCAGCCGGTCACCAGCATCGCCACCGCCGTGACGACCAGGTAGCTGGTGAACAGCAGCTCCACCGAGCTCGGCGACGCCTTCAGCTGCCTGGACAGCGCGGGCAGGATCGGATCCACCAGGCCGATGCCCATGAACGACACCACGCAGGCGAACGCGACCGCCCACACGCCTTTCGGCTGGCGGAACGGGCTGGCCAGCGCGACATGGCCGTCGGTCATCGCGCTCCTCCCCCGGGCTGCTTCGGTCGCCTGGGTCGCCCGGCGGGTGATCGGGTCGCCGGATCCCGCCGCTCGGTGTCGAGCTCGCGCAGGTGCCGCAGAGCCGGGATCGCCGCGGCCAGCGCCGCGGCCTCACCGGGCGGCAGCTTGTCGATGAGCTGCACGATCGCCTCGGCGCCCGCTCGCCGCCGGGCCCCCAGCAGGTCCGACCCAGCTGCGGTCAGCCAGACCAGCGCCACCCGCTTGTCCGCCGGGTCGCCGCGCCGCTCGGCCAGCCCGGCCCGCTCCAGCACGCTCACCAGCGCGGTCATCGACGGCTGAGCCATCTTCTCGGTGAACGCCAGGTCGGTCAGCCGCCGCGGGCCGGTGCGGTCCAGGGTGGCCAGCGTCGCCAGCGAGGTCAGGCTCATATCGCGAGGTCCCCGCTGCAGCACCGCGGCGACCAGCCCGTAAAGTGCCTCCCCGGCGGCGGCCCGGTCACCTGGCTCCCGCTGCCCTTTCGTCCCCATCTCCTGGCCCATGCCAGAAGGATAGCACATCTATATAGATTAATGATGTAAATTGGCGCCCGGCCCGCCGGCGCCGGGCAGGCGGCGGCCGCTGGTCAGCCTCAGTACCGGGAGTCAGCGGCCGCGGGCGGTTGTCACGTATTGCGGGGGACGTGTCGCTGGCGGTGGGTGCCCGGCGTGGATCGTCGCGGCGATCCTGGTGATCCGGCGCCAACCGAGGAGGCAGTCAGCCTGGATTTGGCCGGCGACCGACGAGAACGCCGCCAGGGGCAGCCTGGACGCCGCGAGCCCGGCAGTCCTACTGCCGGGGCACTCTTAGCGGGGATTGACCCGGCGGGCGCGGACGCGCGGGCGCAGCGTCGCGGCGGGTGCAGGTTTGCGTCGCGGCGGGTGCAGGTTTGCGTCGCGGCTAGCCGATGGTGCAGCCGCCGGCGCGGTTGTAGAAGCCCGGCCCGGTCAGGCCGGGTCCGGTGATCCGCGGCCGGTTCGGGCCGCCGCCGCTGGGGTAGGCGGTGTCGAACCACCCGGTGAAGAACTCGCTGAGCTTGGCCCGGCAGGCAGCGCTCTGGTTGGGCATCCACTGGCGGAAGGCCGCTTCGAGCTGCGGCTCGGTGATATGGCTGCCGGCGTAGTCACGCTGGATCTGCTGCATCGCCTGGGTGAAGCCGGTCGGGCCCAGGATCTGGCGCAGCGCCAGGTACGCCGCCGCCGGGCGGTTATATGTGGCCGAGCCGGAGAAGAGGCCGAACGGGGTCGGGTTGGACGGCGCCTGGGCCCAGAAGCTTCCCGCCTGGGCGTAGATCCCGTTGAATATCTTGACCAGTGCGGCCTGGAAGGCGGCCTGGCCCTTGCTCGAGTACGGGCCGCCCGCAGCGTCCTCCGCCTGGCGGGCGGTGAGCAGGAACTGGGCCATGGTGGCCATGCCCTCCTTGTAGAAGGTCATCTGGTAGCCGGCCTCGGTGACGTTGTCACCCCACCACTGGTGCATGTTCTCGTGGTACAGGACGCTCAAGCCGACCGTCCCGCTGGCGAAGGTGATCATCGTCTGCATCTCCTCCTCGAAGCTGGCCGGAGGGGTGCCCACGACGACGCCATCGGAGGTGAACGGGAAGGTTCCGTTGAACTGGCTCTCGAACTCGCTGATCTGCTGCTGCATGTTCATGATGGCGAGGTTCTTCTTCTGCTGCGCCGGGCTGATCGAGGTGTCCTGCGCCTCGTAGAACCGGGTGCCGTTGTCCGCGGTGCGCTCGGTCAGGTGATAGCTGCCGATGCTGTCTTCCACGAGATAGCTGGCGATGGGCGCGCGCGAGTGCCAGTGATAGGTCACCGATCCGTCCGGGAATTCGGCATCGGGCTTGTTGCGCCTGGTCCACTCGAGGACGCCGTTGGCGATGACGGTCTTGCCCGGGTTGACGGTGTCGAAGAAGTCGTAGCTGGGCTTGGCCGTCGGGTAGTCGTTGAGCGGCATCCAGTCCTCGGAGCCGACCGGCTCGGTGGTGACGAACCCGCCGTCGCTGGCGCGGAACCAGCCCTCGGTGGTCCCGTCGCCGTCGTTGTGCACGCCCGGCCTGCCGGTGTACATGACCGAGACGGTGAAGGCCGACCCGGACTTGATCGGGGACCGCGGCGTGATCACGAGCTTGTTCGCGGGGCACGGCGCGCCGTTCTCGGAGTTCCGCTTCGCCGGGCTGGTGGAAGTCAGCTCGGGTGAGCAGGCCGGCGGCAGCGGGTTGTGCCGCGGCCCGCCGACCGGGTTGTCCTGCGATGCCTGGTGGGCCAGCGGGTTGGGGTCGCCCGGCCCGTGCGGGTCGCCGGGGTAGGTCGGCTGGACGAAGGTGAACGACGCGGGCGTGCCGTTGACGCGGACCGACCGGACCGTCATGTCGGGCCCGGCCTTGGCATTGCCCGACCTGCGCTCGAAGTCCAGGCTGAAGCTGGTCAGGCACTGCGTGGCCCGGTCGGCGAGAACGACGTGGTTGCCGGGCAGGAACCTGTTCGTGGCGGCGTTGTAGACCAGGTCAACGTCGGTGTGAACGCTCGTGTAGCCGCCGTTTCCGGTCTCCGGGTAGACGTGGGCCCCGAACCGGGAGAGCGTGTGGGCGCCGGCCGAGCAGCGGCCCGCGGCGCGCGTTCCGGGCCGGGGCCCGCCCGGCCCGGCAGAGACGCCGGCCACGACCGGCGAAGCCTGCCCCAGGACGGCCAGCGCCGTGACCGAGGCCGACGTGATGATGGCGGCTCGCGGCCGGCGTCCGGCGATGAGGCACCCTCCCGTTCGTCGCCCAGCGCGTCCCGGCGGCGGAACGCTGGCAGCATGCTAACAGCGCTATCGCGCCGCCTGAGCCGACCAGCCCCGGCTCAGTTCACCGATACCGGGAGGTGGGCGGGACCGCGCAGGTTGATCCGGCCGTTCCAGGTCACGTCGCCGTCGAGCGCCAGGCCGGGGAACCGGGCCACGATCCGCTCGAAGGCGATGCAAGCCTCCAGCCGGGCCAGCGACGCGCCCAGGCAGTGGTGGTGTCCCGCGCCGAAGGACACGTGCTGCCGCGCGTTCTCCCGGTCGAGCCGCAGGTCGTCGGCGTCCGGTCCCCAGAACTCCTGGTCCCGGTTGGCCGAGCCGAGGCTGACCATGACGAACGCGCCCGCCGGGATCTTGACGTCACGCATCGTGACAGGCTCGAGGGTGATGCGCCTGCTGGCCTGCACCGGGCTGTCGTAGCGCAGCAGTTCCTCGACCGCGTTGGGGACGAGGTCAGGGTCGCGGCGCAGCAGCGCGAGCTGCGCGGGGTGCCGCAGCAGCGCAAGCATCCCGCCCGCGATGAGGTTGACCGTGGTCTCGTGCCCGGCGATGTAGAGCAGCAGGGTCTGGGCGACCAGCTCGTCGTCGTTGAGCACGTCGCCGCCGTCTTCGGCGTTGATGAGCGCGGTGAGCAGGTCATTGGCCGGGTTGTCGCGCTTCCACGCGATCATCTCGGTCGCGATGCCGACCAGCTCGGCATCGGCCGCCATGATCGCCGCGGCCAGCTCCGGGTCGGCGACCGGCTCCAGCGAGCGCACCACGGTGCCGGACAGCTCCCGGATCCGCTCGTGGTCGGCGGGCGGGGTGCCGAGCATCTCGGCGATCACGGTGAACGGCAGCGGGAATGCGAGAGCATCGACGAGGTCGACCCGGCGGTCCTGCGCCATCGCGTCCAGCATGCCGTCGACGAGCTCGGTGATGCGCGGGCGCAGCGCCTGGATGGCCCGGGGGGTGAACGCCTTGGAAACCAGCTTCCGCAGCCTGGTGTGGTCCGGCGGATCCCGGTCCAGCATGGACAGTCCCTCGGCGGGCTGGCCCGCGCCGTCGCCGTAGGTCGCCTCGCGCAGCTGCTGGAGCGGGCTGTCGGTCATGTTGCGGTCCTCCACCGACATGCCGCCGTCCCGCAGCAGCGAGGACGCGTCCTGGTAACCGGTGAGCAGCCAGAACCCCAGCGGGTGCAGATATACAGGCGCGGCGGCGCGGACCGCCGCGTAGTGCGGGTAGGGGTCGTCGGTGAAGCCCGGCGCGAACGGGTTGAACAGCGGCTCGGCGGTCTGAGGCTGGGTCGTCGGGGAGTCGGAAGTCTGGGACTCGGGCATCGCGCGCTCCTTTGCCTGGGGAAGTAGCGCCGCCTGGGTGTCGCAGAGGCTCGCCGCCCCGGGCCTGCCCCAGCAGCATACACGTAGATTGTCACATACGCTGTGTATGTTAGTATACTCTACGCATGCATCCGGTCAAGAGCCGCCGTGAGATGTATTCGGAAGCCACCAGGGCAGCATTGCTCGAGGAGGCGACCGCGCTGTTCGCCCGGCGGGGCTACGCGGGGACGTCGCTGGAAGACGTCGCGTCGGCCAGCCAGGTGACCCGCGGCGCGGTATACCACCATTTCGCCAGCAAGCAGGCACTGTTCGAGGCGGTGCTTGACGCGCAGGAAGAACGCGCGACCGCGGAGGTCATGGCCGCCGCGACGGCTGAAGACCCCTGGGACGCCGCGATGCTCGCCCTTGACGCCTTCCTCGACCAGTGCTGCGATCCCACGTACGGGCGGCTGGTGTGGCTGGAGGGACCGGCCGCGCTCGGCTGGCACCGCTGGCGGGAATGCGAGGAGAAGTACGCCTACGGGCTGGTCGAGCGCTTCATCCGCGACCTGATCGAGGCCGGCTACCTGGAGGACAGGGCGGCCGACAGCCTGGTCCGGTTCTCCTTCTGGATGCTCGGCGGCGCCGGCCTGGCGCTTGCCGAGGCGCCCGCGAGCGACAAGCCCAGGCTGCGCGAGGAGTGGAGTTACCTCATCGGCCGGACCATCAACGGGCTGCGGCGCAGGTGAGGCTGGCCGGGTCAGCCGACCTGGGCAGGCCTGCCGAGCACGACGAAGGACAGCATGCCGCCGTTGAGTACCAGGGTGCCGCTCCATGCGCCGCCGCCGACCTCGACCGAGCTGATCTGGCCCGCTTGCATCGAGGCCGTGACCTGGTCCTGCAGCCCGGCGAGGTCGGTACCGCCCGGAAGCTGGTAGCCGGGCGAGCTGGCGGTGGGGCCGGTTGCCGTCGGCAGGTAGAGCACCGGCGCAAACAGGGTGACGCCGCTGGGGTGCCAGCCTGCGGGGGGCGGGTCGAGGAACGCGACCGCGGCCGCGGCCCGGCCGGACAGCAGCATGGTGCCAGCGAGCGGACGCTCGACCGCCAAGGTCAGCGGCCCGGCTGACCCGGTCAGCTGCGCGGAGTGAACCGGGGTCGCCAGGCTCCAGATACTCGGGTCACCCTCGACCCGGAGAAACTTGTACATCGGGCACCTCATCGGGTCAGGCCGGATCCGACGCGGTCAGGCCCAGGCGTTCGCCGGCCGTCGCCGCCTCGGTGCGGTTGCGCACGCCCAGCTTGTCAAGGATGCGCGAGACATGCACGGCAACGGTGCGATCGCTGATGAACAGCGCGCGCGCGATCTGCCGGTTGCTGTCCCCCTTGGCGAGCAGGGCCAGCACCTCCGTCTCCCGGCTGGTGAGGTCGAACCGGGCCGCTGCCGCGGCGGGCCGACCCCGGGAACCGGGCGGGCCGGTCAGCCGCGCCCGGCGGTCCAGCTCCCCGGCCAGGGTCAGCAGCGGGGCCGACGCAAGCCCGCCGGCCAGGGCCTGGCAGGCAGCCAGCGCCCGGGCGGCTTGCTCGCGCCGCCCCGCGCGCGCCGCGGCCTCGGCCTCGCGCAGCCGCGCGTACGCCTCGCGGTAGGGCTGGCCGGCCAGCTGCCAGGCCCGCGCCACGCCGCGCCAGGTATCCCGGTCGCCGGTGCCGTGCTGGCGGGCGTGCTCGGCCGCCGCAAGGGCCGCGAAGCCGGCCACATCCGGCTCGTCGCCGTGCTCGCCTGCGATGACCTGCGCCCGGGCCGCGAAATCGCCGGCCATCAGCCCGGGCCGCGCTTCGATGCCCGCCGGCCGCGCCACGCGCGGGAGCAGGGCCAGGTCAGCGGCGGCCCTGGCCCCGGCGGCCAGCAGCCTGGCCTCGTCCGCGGGCAGGCCGGCCCCGGTTACCGCCGCGAGCCCGTCGGCCACCTCGTCGGCCGCCGCCGCCGGGTCACCCAGGTTCAGCGCCTGCTCGGCCAGGCACGCACGCAGCGGCCCGGTCAGCAGGGGATCCTCGGGCGATTTCGCCAGGGTGGCGGCCAGCTCGGCGGCCCGCTGGCCTTCACCCCGGCCGACCGCCAGTTCCAGCTGCAGGAGCTGCAGGTACTTGGTGTAGCTCGTGGCTGACTCGGCCAGCAGCTCGGCCAGCAGCCGATCGGCCTGGGCCCACCGCCCGGTCGCGGTGAGCACGGCCGCGGTGTTGTTGTCCAGAACCGAGGTCAGCGCGGGCGGCGCGCCCAGGGACTGGGCGGCCTGCCGGCCGTCGCGGGCTACCTCAAGCGCCTCGGCGAACCGGCCGGCCGTGCAGAGCAGGTACATGTGGTTGGCCGCGGCCCGGACCGCGTCCTCGACGCTGCCGGCCCGGCGCGCCAGCGCGAGCGAGGTGTGCAGCGCTTGCAGCCCGGCGTCGCGCTCGCCGCGCTGGGCCTGGAGGATGCCCAGCGTGGCCAGCGCGTGCGCCTGCTCCGCGACCGCGCCGACCTGCTCGGCCATCTGCGCCGCGCGCAGGGCGAGCGGCAGCGCAGGGCCGGGCTGGCCGATCAGCATCCGCCAGGTGGCCAGGGCGGCCAGCACCCGGGCGTGCAGCGCGGAGGGCGGCTCGCCCTCCAGCAGCTGGACCGCCGGCTCGGTGGCCTCGACCGCCGCCCTGAGGTCCCCTGCCTCCCAGCGGTAGCGCCCGAGCCGTTCCAGCAGCCGGGCGCGCCCAGCCCGCCCCGCGTCGCCGGCGGCCAGCGCGTCCGCGGCCCAGCCGGCGGCGCAGTCCGGATCCTTCGCCCAGCTGGCCGCCTGGGCCGCCTCCTCCAGCAGCGCAGGGCCCGCCTCGGGCAGCCATCTCGCCAGCTCGATGGCGAGCCCGTAGTACCGCGCGGCCTCCGGGTACGCCCGCTTCGACACCGCCTGGCGGGCCGCGGTCAGGGCCGCGGCGGCTGCACGATCCTGGCAGCCTGCCAGGTGCCAGTGCTGAGCCAGCGGACCCGGATCGCAGCCGGGCTGCCCGGCCTCGCCGGCGGCCAGCGCGCCGGCCAGGCGGCGGTGCAGGCGGCGCCGCTCGCCCGGCAGCAGCTGCGCGTACAGCACCTGCCGGATCAGCGCGTGCGGGAACGCGTAGCCGTCGCCGGTCGCAGTCAGCAGGCCGGCCGCGACCGCCGCCCGCGCCGAGGCCAGCAGGCGCGGCTCCGGGAGCGGGACGGTGGCCGCCAGCAGCTCATGGGACATCCCGCCGTCGGCCACCGATACCTGGTCGATCACGGCCCGGACCGGGGCGGTGACCCCGGATGCCTGGGCCAGCACGGCGTCGGTGATCGAGGCGGGCAGCTCACCGGGCCCGGCCCGGGCCAGTTCCCTGGCGTACAGCGGGTTACCGCCGGACGCGGAGACCACCGCGGCCAGCTGATCCGCGCTCGCGGTCATCGGCAGCAGGTCAGCGACCAGCTCAGCGATCTCCGGGTCGGCCAGCCCGGCCAGCCGCAGCCGTCGGGCCGCGGGGCGGCGGTCCAGGTCGGCCAGCCACCGGCGGGCCGCGTCGCAGAGATCATCCTCGCGCAGTGTCGCGATCACCATGACGCGGGACTCGCGCAGCCGGACCGCCAGGAAGGCCAGCAGCTCGCGGGAGGACTCGTCGGCCCAGTGCAGGTCCTCCAGGACGAGCAGCAGCGGCGCGCGGGTGGCCAGATCGGCCAGCACCCCGAGCACCCGGACGAATAGCCGGTGGCGCGCGGTCAGCATGTCGCCGGCGCCGTCGTCGGCCAGCAGCCATCCTGCCCGCTCACCCAGCGCCGCCACGAACGGCCCGTAGGCCAGCGCCGCCCCGGCCAGCGGCGCGGACTCCCCGCTCCGCACCTGCGCGGGGCCGCCGGGCGGACCCGCCCGCGCGCAGAACTCCGTCACGAGCCTGGTCTTGCCGATGCCCGCCGGACCGGTGATCAGCAGCACCCGGGACTGGCCGGCCGCGACGTCCGCGTAGGCGGCGGACGCTGCCCGCAGCTCGGCGCCCCGCCCCACGATCGGCGGCACATCTGCCATTTACGCAGTGTCTACGCCGCAGGCAGTCCTGTCGACAGCGGCCGGCGCGGCCGCTGCCGGCCGCGGGCACCCGCGCCGCGCGTAGTCAATTCCCGCAGGGCCGAATACGCGTCATTGCCGATGCGGACGCCGGCGGCCTTCCGCATCCTGGACCTCATCACGCCGCTGACCAGCCGCCGCGCCCGCGGCACCAGCTCCGGCAGCGGCATCACACGAGGGGATCTCGAACAATGCGCAAGCTCATCATCGCCGCCGCCGGGGCGGCCGCAGCCGCAGCCGTGATCGGAAGCACCGGGCTGGCCATGGCCAGCACGCACGCGTCGGTTACGAAGACCGAGCACTTCCAGCTCATGTCCACCTCGACGACGTCGAACAAGTCGAGCCTGCTGGCCTACGGCGCGTTCACCGCCGCGGGCACGGACGTGGCCGGCAAGGGCAATACCGACACGGTCACCTTCGCGAACGGCTCGTTCAAGCTGGTTCACAAGATGGTCAGTCACACGCAGCACTTCGACCCGGCCACCTGCCTGTACAGCTTCGGCGGGAAGGCAACGTATACCGTCGGCCAGGGTACCGGGGCATACCAGGGCATCTCGGGCTCGGGCACGGCACAGGTCAGCGTCCTCGGCATCGCCGCCCGCAACAGCAAGGGCGCGTGCTCCATGTCCCTGCCGCCCGTCGCCCAGCAGCAGCTGATCAGCGGAAGCGGACCCGTCACGCTGCCGTAGCGGGGCTGCCGGAAGGCCGCGAGATGCGCGGCCGAAGGCACTTCACGGACCGCGCAGTGCGCTGCCGCCGCCCGGCACCCGGGCGGCGGCAGCGGGCCTTGGCGGTCAGCCCTTCAGCAGCGGGCTGCCGAGCGGCACCGGCTTTCCGCCGGTTGCTACCGATGCCGCGCCGAAGAAGAGGTACACCCCGACGAGGGCGAACAAGATGACGAAGACGCCCCCGGTGTTCAGCAGTCCGGTCGACGCGTTGGCCACGCCAGCCAGCACGAAGACCAGCGCGATATCGACGAGGGCGAACAGCGCCGTATAGGCCACCGGCAGTCGCAGCGTCGCCAGGGTGAGCATCACGATCACGATCAGCCAGGTGGTCAGGAACAGCTCCACGGTACCCGTCCCCGCCGTGAGCAGGACGAACCAGTTGTGGCCCAGGGCGAGCACGAGGACAGCGAAGCTCAGCCAGAAGCCGCCGAAGATGCCGAAGACGGCCGCCACCGCGCTCTGGCCGACCGCTATGGCCCATACCGTGGCGATCCACAGGCCGAGTGCCGTCGCGGCCAGGATGATCGCCAGCGGGGCGCCGAACGTGGTCGGCCGGCACCTGGCCGAGCAGGGTCAGCGCAAGCGCAAAGGATCCCGCGATGAAGACCGGCAGGCCCAGCATCATCGGGTCGCCGGCCAGCAGCCCGACCGCGGCTGGCTCGGCTGCTACCAGCGGTATGCCTTCCTCGGTGGTAGCCACACCTTCGTGGGTGGGATCGGAGTGGCCAGAGCCGTCTGCATCGAGCGCGGTCATCGCGCCTCCTTTGGCCGAACCTCGGTAAATCCACTGGGGCTGTGGACGCTTGACTTGTATCTACCGCTGTATTTACCGCCCCACTCCACCGTCGCTTTTCTCAGTTTGAGCCACAAGTGGGTCAGAGCTGAGTCACAAGTGGGCGAGGAGAGCCCTGGGCAGCAAAGACGCAGGACAGGCGCGACGGGAAACCGAATGATCAGCTGGACGGGGTGACGATCCCGTATTCGTGGATCTTGCGGTAAATGGTGGCCCGGGACATGCCGAGCGCTTCGGCCGCCTTGACCTTGTTGCCCTTGTAGTCCAGCAGGCTCTGCACGATCGCGTCCCGCTCCATCGACTCCAGCGGGCTGAGCAGCCGCCGGCTCACCGTCCAGCACTCCGGCGGTAGGTCGTTCGGGGTGATCACCCCGGTGCGCCGGTGCTGCACGACCTTCCGCAGCACCTGCCAGAGCTGCTCGGTGTTTCCGGGCCAGCTCGACCGCAGCAGCAGCTGCATGGCCTCAGACGAGCACACCAGCCGGGGATACTGGTTGAGCTTGGCGATGAAGAACGGCACGAGCTCGGTCAGGTCCTCGATGTGGTGCCGGAGCGGCGGAAGCTCCACCGTGCTGGGGAAGAACCGGAGCAGGTCGGCCAGGCCGCCGGCCGCGGGCCGCTTGGTCAGCGTGGCGGCGATCCACACTGACTCCTGCCGCCCCGCGGCCATCGTCTCCTGGAGCGCGGCCGACAGCGCGTGCAGCCGCCGCGCGCTCAGCCGGTCGACGTGCCTGATGACCAGGCAGCCGGCGCCTTCGAGCAGCTCGCTGCGCGCGGTCACCTGCCATTCCTGGTCCAGGGCCTGCGCGGCGTCCAGCACGTGGAACCGTCCCGCCGGGTTCCGCCGCTGGTGCACCGCGCGGAGCAGGGCCAGCTTGCCGACCCCGGGCTCGCCCTCGAGCGCGAGCCACTCCCCCGCCGTGTACACCGCGTCCACCTGCTGGCAGCCGCGCAGCCACAGCGGCCCGGAGCCGACCAGGCCGGGCAGGAACATCTGCTGCTTCGGGGCGGCGGCCTCGCCGGCCGTCCGGCTGGTTCCCGGCTCGACCATCTTGATGTGCACGACGCCGCCGGCCAGCCGGTCGCCGCTGCTCAGCGGCCGGCAGTACATCCGCGCCTTGGCGCCGGTGGGCAGGTCGACCGTCACGGGCACGGGGTGGCGGCTGGCCAGCACGTCGGTAGCCTGCGCGAGCAGCACGACCTGGTCGGCGGGGTCGAGGACCTGGCGTGCCTGCTCGTTCATCATCACGACTTCTTTGTTGAGCGCCAGCACGATTCCCGCGCTGCGCCGGCACGCGCGCAGGTACTCCTGGAGCAGCTCGAACTCGCGGGCGTTGCTGTCGGTGAGCAGCGCCTGGGTGATCTGGTCGGCGGTCGTCTTGGCCAGGGTGATCAGCAGCCGGTCGGCGTCCTTGCGCCAGCAGGTCAGATCGACCGCGCCGAGGGTCACGCCGGAGATGGGGTGCCGGATCGGGACGCCCGGCGCAGGCGAGGTTCTCCAGGTTCTCCGCGTAGTGCTCGTGGCCGAACACGTGCATCGGCCGTCCGCCCTCCAGGGCGGTGCCGATTCCGTTGGTCCCCACGGCTTCCTCGGCATAGCTGAAACCCGGAGCGAGCTGAACGCTGTCCAGGTGCCGGTCCAGCTCGGTGTCGGCGGCCAGCCGGGACAGCACCACGCCGGAGGAATCGGTGAGAATGACGCTGATCGGCTGGCTTTCCAGGTGCTCGCGCAGGCTTCTCAGCACCGGCATGGCGCTGCGGGTCAGCGAAGTGTCGAGGTCCGGGTCGCCGGTATAGGACAGGTCGATGCGATCGGCCGCGACATTCCACCGCCGGGACCGCCACCAGGACGCCAGGATCGTGTCGCGCACCTTGTGCGGCTCGACGTCCTCCAACGTCAGGAACCGCTGCCGCGCATCCGCCAGCCCCTGACCGTCGGTCAAAACCGGTCGGTTCGATGCTGCCGGCGACATGGCGCCTCCTTGCCTCCCGGGATCGCTCTCGCGGGCGGGGAGCCCGCGGGGTGAGGTTCGAGGTACGCGTAGTTCCAAGGTAAACGTGGTGCTTACAGGGTATGTCTCAAGTTGAGACCCCCAATCCGGACCTGGCGTCTTTTGATGCCTCGGCTAGGAGGTTGCCCGATGGACCAGCATGCTGAACCTGGGCCCGAGACATTCAATCCGTGGAGCGTCGTCAACCTGGTCTTTCATCACTTGGCTGACCAGGGGCTACATCCGATCCTCGGGCAGGCAGGCGACCCCGGGGCGCCGGCCGCGGAGTTGCTCAGGTGCCTGGGAATCGAGCCCGCGGCGGAAGGGAACCGCGAGAATCCCGCTGGGCACGCAACGGCACCTCGCCGAGATCCGCGCCGCGATGTTCGGCGAGGAGTGACCGGCGCCGCCGCCCGGCGCTGAGCAGCGGATCCGGCCCTGTCCCGCTGTCTCATGTTGAGAGCCACATCTGTCCGTATGCGCGATGTGATCTGCACACGAGGACCTTTAGCCGTGCGGTCCTGCGGGTCCGCCGGCGAAATGAGGCTGCAAGAGGCCGTCTCATTCGGCCCGAGTGAAGGGTAAGGGGTGACACGTGAGTCGCCAGAGCGTGGCTAAGGCCCACCAGAAGATCCAGGAGCTGTCCTGGGAACCGCAGTACCACGAGCCAGTGGCGCAGTACGGGACGGACTACACGTTCCAGAAGGCCGCCAAGAAGGACCCGCTCAAGCAGGTTCTCCGGTCGTACTTCCCGATGCAGGAGGAGAAGGACCACAGAGTCTACGGGGCCCAGGACGGGGCCATCCGCGGCAACATGTTCCGCCAGGTGCAGGAGCGGTGGCTGGAATGGCAGAAGCTGTTCCTGTCCATCATCCCGCTGCCGGAGATCTCGGCGGCCCGGGCGATGCCGTTGCTGTTCCGGACGGTACCCAACCCGGAGCTGCACAACGGACAGGCGATCCAGATGATCGACGAGGTGCGGCACTCGACGATCCAGCAGAACCTCAAGCGCCTGTACATGAACAACTACATCGACCCGGCGGGCTTCAACAACAGCCTGCGCAACTTCCAGAACGACTACTGCGGGACGATCGGCCGGCAGTTCGCCGAGGGCTTCATCACCGGTGACGCGATCACGGCGGCGAGCATCTACCTGACGATCGTGGCCGAGACCGCGTTCACGAACACGCTGTTCGTGGCCATGCCGGCCGAGGCCGCTGCCAACGGCGACTACCTGCTGCCGACGGTGTTCCACTCGGTGCAGTCCGATGAGTCCCGGCACATCAGCAACGGCTACGCCACCTTGCTGATGGCGCTGGCCGACGAGTCCAACCACCAGCTGCTCGAGCGGGACCTGCGGTACGCCTGGTGGAATAACCACCGGGTGGTGGACGCGGCGATCGGCACGTTCATCGAGTACGGCACCAAGGACCGCCGCAAGGACCGGCAGTCCTACGCCGAGATGTGGCGCCGGTGGATCTACGATGACTACTACCGCAGCTACCTCGTGCCGCTGGAGAAGTACGGCCTGGTCATTCCGCACGACCTCATCGAGGAAGCGTGGAAGCAGATCTGGGAGAACGGCTACGTGCACGAGGTCGCCCAGTTCTTCGCCACCGGCTGGCTGGCGAACTACTGGCGGATCGACAGCATGACCGACGAAGACTTCGAGTGGTTCGAGTACAAGTACCCGGGCTGGTACGACAAGTACGGCAAGTGGTGGGAGAACTACAACCGCCTCGCGGAGCCGAACGGGCACCACCCGATCGTCGCCGAGAACGTGGACTACGTGTACCCGCACCGGTGCTGGACCTGCATGGTGCCGTGCCTGGTCCGCGAGGACATGGTCATGGACGAGGTCAACGGCCAGGTCCGGACGTACTGCCACGAGGTCTGCCGCTGGACCGACGTTGAGGCGTTCCGGCCGACCTTCCAGGGCCGGTCCACGCCGAACATGGGCCAGCTGATCGGGACCCGCGAGTGGGAGACCATGTACCACGGCTGGAACTGGGCCGACGTGGTGTCCGACATGGGATACGTGCGCGACGACGGCAAGACGATGACCGCCCAGCCGCACCTGAACCTCGACCCCAAGAAGATGTGGACGCTGGACCACCTGCGCCGGATGGGCCCGGTGCTGAGCCCGAACGTCCTACTCAACGAGATGACGCCGGAAGAGCGGGCCGCCTTCCAGGCGGACTACAACCGGCAGGGACCGGCCGGACGGCCGGCACCCGCGGAAGCGTAACCGGTAACCGGAAGGGACGGCATGCAGGGAGGGGGCCAGGGCAACCCCCTGGCCCCTCCCCCTTTCCGCAGGCAGTACTGACTCCGCGAGGGGGCCATGGGCAATAAGCACGTCGTGCGGTTCGAGCCGGTCGGCATCGAGATCGAGGTCGACGAGGGTCAGACGATCCTGCGCGCAGCGTTCGAGCAGGGGATCATGCTCCCGCACGGCTGCAAGGAGGGACAGTGCTCGTCGTGCAAGTCGTTCCTGCTCGAAGGTGAGGACATCGAGCTGGAGAGGTACTCGACCTTCTCCCTGCCCGACTTCGAGAAGGAGGAAGGGTTCACGCTGCTGTGCCGGGCGCACGCCTACGAGGACGTGACGATCGAGCTGCTGCACTACGACGAGGACATGATCCGGTCCGGGCTGCCCATCGAGGAGGCGGTCGCCGAGGTGGTGGCAAATGACGCCGTCACGCACGACATGCGGCACCTGGTGCTGCGGCTGATCGAGCCGAAAGAGATCAAGTTCTTCCCCGGGCAGTACGTCGATATCTCCGTCCCCGGGACCGAAGCCTCCCGTTCGTTCTCGATGGCGAACACGACCAGCCGCGAGGACGGCCGGCTGGAATTCGTCATCAAGGTTTACCCGGACGGGCTGTTCTCGCATTTCCTCGACACCCAGCTGGCCGTGGGTGACCAGATCAACCTGACCGGGCCATACGGGGTGTTCACGCTCCGCGAGGGCCACGACGAAGACCTGGTCTTCGTGGGCGGCGGGGCGGGGATGGCCCCCATCCTGGCGCTGCTCCGCTCGATGGCCGAGCGCGGCATCACGCGCAAGGCCACCTATTACTACGGTGCGCGGCGTCGTCACGACCTGTGCTTTGAGGGCGAGCTCCGTGCCCTGGAGAAAACCCTCGCCAACTTCCGGTACGTGCCCGCGCTCTCCGAGCCTGATGACGACGACGACTGGGACGGTGAGGTAGGCCTGATCACCGACGTAGTGAAGCGGCACGAGTCCGACTTGAAGGGGGCACACGCCTACATCTGCGGTCCGCCGCCGATGGTGGAGGCGGCCGTGCCGCTGCTGGCCGAGCTCGGAGTTCCGGAAGCGCGCGTGTACTTCGACAAGTTCACCAGCACCAGTGACCCCGATGAAGGGTGACGGATATCCGGTCAACCTCTCGCAGTAAAGGACCTCTCGACCTCTCAAGGTAAAGGAAGGACCTCATGACTACCTCCTCGGAAGAACGCAGCGTACCGAAGGTCGAATTTACCGATGCGGAGGCGGGGGCCAAGGAATTCCCGGACTCCCATAGCCGCCGGTTCAACTACTACACCCCGGAGAAACGCAAGCAGACCCACTACGAGGACGTCACCGTCGAGGTGCAGCCCGACCCGCGGCACTACCTCGCGCAGGGCTGGCTGTACGGGTTCTCCGACGGCCGCGGCGGCTACCCGCTGGACTGGACTGTGCTGAAGGCCTGGGGTTCGGACAAGCCGGTGCCCAAGCGCTACCCGGGATCGGGCGGCAAGGGCTACGACTGGCCGGCCCACGGCTGGCACGAGTTCCGGGACCCGAACGAGGAGTGGGAGCTCACCCTCTACCGGTACAACGCCAACGTGGTCCGCCAGCTCAACCAGAACATCGACGTGGCCAGGCAGACGAAGGCTTTCGACCAGTGGGGCCGCAACTGGGTGACGTTCGTCGAGCGCAACGTCGGGGCCTGGATGCACGTGGACCACGGGCTGGGGCTGTACCTGTACGCGAACGCCAACCGCCGGGCGCCGACGAACATGCACAACAACGCGATCTCGGTGAACAGCATGCACCGGATCCGGTCCGCGCAGGACCTGGCGCTCTACAACCTCACGCTCAGCGAGGAGCTCGAAGGCTTCGACGGCCGGGCGCACGTCGAGGCCTGGAACAACGACCCGGTCTGGCGGGACGTCCGCGAAGTGGCCGAGGCGCTGACCGGCATCGACGACTGGTGCGAGGCGATCTTCGCCGGCGAACGTGGTGTTCGAGCCGCTGGTGGGCGAGCTGTTCCGCAGCCAGCTCGTGATGCACGCGGCGGCGCGCAACGGCGACTTCGTCACCCCCACCATCGTCGGCGCGGAGGAGTATGACTTCGCCGAGCGGGACCTGCGGTACACCCGGGCGATGTTCGAGCTGCTGACCAACGACCGCGAGTTCGCCGACCACAACAAGGGCATCATGCAGGGGTGGCTGTCAGACTGGGTGCCGCGGGCCCTCGCGGCCGCCCGGACGCTGCAGCCGATCTGGTCGCAGCCGGACGCGAAGCCACCTCGCTTCGAGGACGGCCTCGACCGTGTGAAGAGCCGCTTCAGCGGCATCATGTCCGACCTTGGCCTGGAAACACCGAAGGAGCTGGCCCAGTGACCACGTTCAAGACCACGGAGAGCCCGTTCAAGTCGGACAACACGGCCTCCAACCAGTGCGGCTTCACCCTGATGAACAATCAGGTGGGCGCGGTTGTGGCCGAGGTGATGGACGGCAAGGACAACGTGAGCGTCCGCTTCCTGCCGTCGATGATCCGGGTCGACGCGATCGGCCGGATGGATGTCGTCTACGACGAGGTCTCCGAGGCCCTCGGCGAGGAGCCCGGCTTCTTCGACTCCGCGGAGTTCGAGGAGAACATGTCCACGCACTACGGCCGCATGATCCACGAGGACGACCGGACGATCATGTTCGCCAACCCCGAGGACGCCGCCGAGTACCTCGGCTTCGACCTGACCGCTCGTAGTTAGGCCTTGCCGCGACCGGGCCCAGCGGCTAAGCAGATAGTGCGGCCGCCGGGCCCGGTGCCGCTTCGGGCTGGCGGCTAGCCACAAGGTGACCACTTCGGCCCCGCGACGAGGAGGAAGGAACTGTGTACCAGAAGAACGGCGAGAAGTACTTCGTTGTAGATGGCCATATGCACTACTGGAACGCGGCGCCGGATAACTGGGTGCCGGGAGCCGAGCAGTACGCCAAGGGCTGGATCGAATGCTTCCACGCCTATCAGGGCCTCGGCCCGCCGGAAACGCACTGGCCGATTGAGCACTTCCAGAAGTACTCCGAGGATGATCTCATGAAGGACGTCTTCGAGGACGGCTACGTCGACGTGGCCATCTTCCAGCCGACGTACCTGAAGGAGTGGTACAAGGAAGGCTTCAACACCACCGAGCGGAACGCCCTGATGGGCGAGAAGCACCCCGGCAAGTTCGTCTAC
This sequence comes from uncultured Actinomycetes bacterium, assembly GCA_963762615.1. Taxonomy (GTDB): domain Bacteria; phylum Actinomycetota; class Actinomycetes; order Streptosporangiales; family Streptosporangiaceae; genus PALSA-505. The sequence continues at coordinate 767,930 of CAVXLG010000013.1, forward strand.
AACACCAGGTTCGACCCCCGCGACGGCGAGGCGGGCCTGCAGGAGCTGCGGCGGAACGTGGAGCGCTTCGGGTCCAAGGGGATCAAGCTGTACACGGCGGAGTGGAACAAGGGCTCGCGGGGGTACAAGCTGAGCGACCCCATGGCCTACACGTTCCTGGGCGCCGCCCAGGATCTCGGCGTCAAGAACATCCACGTGCACAAGGGCCCGACGATCTGGCCGCTGGACAAGGACGCCTTCGACGTGGCCGACGTGGACCACGCCGCGACCGACTTCCCCGACCTGAACTTCATCGTCGAGCACGTCGGCCTGCCGCGGATCGAGGACTTCTGCTTCATGGCCACGCAGGAGCCGAACGTGTACGCGGGGCTCGCGGTGGTCCTCGGCGGGCTGATGCACGCGCGGCCCAAGTTCTTCGCCAAGGTGATGGGTGAGCTGCTGTTCTGGGTCGGCGAGGACAAGATGCTGTTCGGCAGCGACTACGCGATCTGGGAGCCGAAGTGGCAGGTCGAGGGGCTGGTCGGCTGGGAGATGCCAGACGATTCCGAGTTGTCGGACTACCCGCGGCTGGGCACCGAGGGAAAGAAGAAGATCCTCGGGCTGAATGCGGCCAAGCTGTACGACATCGACGTGCCGGCCGAGTACCAGCTGAAGGACGGTACGCCCGGCGCCCATGAGGTGCTCGGCGGCCAGCCCGAGGAGCACGCGGCTTCGGGGGCATGACCAGCCCGGTGACAGCCGCATCCCCGAACGCGCCCCCGGGGGAAGCACTCCCGGGGGCCGAGCGGGTACTGGCCGCGCTGGAGACGGTGCGCGACCCGGAACTGGACGAGCCGATCACCTCGCTCGGCTTCGTCGCCTCGTGCCACGTCTCCGCGGCTGGTGACGCGCAGATCCGGCTGCGGCTGCCGACGTACTTCTGCGCCCCCAACTTCGCCTTCCTGATGGTCGCGGACGCCTATGACGCGGTGAGCGCTCTGCCTGGAGTGCGGCACGCCGAGATCGTGCTCGAGGATCACTTCGCCGCCGAGACGATCAACGGCGGGGTAGCCGCGAGGGCCGGCTTCATGGCCACGTTCGACGGCGAGGCGGTCAGCGAGCTGGACGGGCTGCGCGCCGACTTCCTCCGCAAGGCGGTCATGGCGGGCACCGACCAGGTGTGCCGGCCGCTGCTCGCCGGCGGGACGGATCCGGCCCGGCTCGGCCGGCTGACCCTGGGCGAGGTGCCGGACTCGCGGCCGCTGCGGCGACTGCGCGAGCGCCGGGCCGAGCTCGGGCTGCCGGCCGGCGACGACGCCCTGCTGCTGATCGACCCGAAGACGGGCGCGGCGGTGGGCACCGACGCGCTCCCGCTGCACCTGCGTAAGGCGCAGCTGACCCGTACCAGCCTCGAGGCGAACGGCAGCATCTGCCGCGGCATGCTGAGAGTCCGGTACCTCACACCTGGACACGGCGAGAAGGAGCAGCAGTGAAGGCCGTCCGGTTGCACACATTTCACGAGATGCCGGTCATCGACGAGGTACCGGAGCCCAAGATCAGCGGTCCCCTCGACGTGATCATCAAGATCGGCGGCGCCGGCGTCTGCCGTACCGACCTGCACATCATGGAGGGCCAGTGGGACGCGGCGATGGGCACGCCGCTGCCCTACATCCTGGGCCACGAGAACGCCGGCTGGGTGCACGAGATCGGCTCCGGAGTCAGCAACGTGGCCGTCGGTGACACGGTCATCCTGCACCCCCTGGTCACCTGCGGGCTGTGCCGCGCGTGCCGGGCCGGCGACGACATGCACTGCGAGAACAGCGCCTTCCCCGGCCTGAGCCGCGACGGCGGCATGGCCGAGTACCTGCTCACCTCGGCCCGGGCCTGCGTCAAGCTCGACCCCTCGACCCAGCCGCAGGACGTCGCGGCGCTCGCTGACGCCGGCATCACCGCCTACCACGCCGTCCGCAAGGCGATCCCGCTGCTGTATCCGGGCACGACCGCCGTGGTCATCGGGGCCGGCGGCCTGGGGCATATCGGAATCCAGTGCCTGTCCGCGCTGACCGCGACCACGATCGTGGTGGTGGACCGCAACCCCGACGCGCTCAAGCTCGCCGAGCAGATCGGCGCGGACCACACGGTGGTCGCCGACGGCGGCCAGGTCGAGGCGGTCAAGGATCTGACCGGCGGGCAGGGCGCGCACGTGGTACTCGACTTCGTCGCTGAGCAGGGCGCCGAGCAGGACGGATGGAACATGACCCGGCAGGCCGGCTCGTACTTCGTGATCGGGTACGGCGGCACCCTGCACATCCCGACGCTGGACATCATCTCGACCGAGCGCAACATCATCGGGAACATCGTCGGGACCTATAACGACCTGGCCGAGCTGATGGACCTGGCCGAGGGCGGCAAGGTTACCCTGCACACCAGGACCTACCCGCTGGCCGCCGCGACCGAGGCGCTGGCCGACCTGGACGCCGGCCGGGTGCGCGGCCGGGCCATCCTGGTTCCCTGATCGGGGGCACACGGCAGATACTCATTCCAACCGCTAACCACAGTTCATACCCGATGCCGGAGGAAGACAGATGGCCAAGGAACTGCGCTTCGGCGAGGACGCCCGCCGCCTGCTGCTGGCCGGAGTTGACCAGCTGGCCGAAGCCGTCAAGTCCACGCTCGGGCCCAAGGGCCGCAACGTCATCCTGGAGAAGATCACCGGGTCGCCGGTCGTCACCAACGACGGCGTGACGATCGCGCGGGAGATCTACCTCCGGGACCAGTTCGAGAACATGGGCGCCCAGCTGGTCAAGGAAGCGGCGATCAAGACCAACGACATCGTCGGCGACGGCACCACCACCGCCACGGTGATCGCCCAGGGGATCGTCAGGGAAGGCATGCAGGCGATCGGCGGGGGCGCCAACCCGGTGCTGGTCAAGCGGGGCATCGACATGGCGGTCGGCCGCCTCGTCGAGCACCTGCAGAAGGTCGCGCACCCGGTGGTCACCGAGCAGGACTACCTGCGGGTGGCCGCGATCTCGGCGAACGACGACGACACCGTGGGAGCGGTGATCGCGCACGCGCTGCACACCGTCGGCGACAGCGGAATCGTCACCGTCGAGGAGTCGCCCACCTCCGGCATGAGCGTCGATTTCGTCGAGGGGTTCGAGTTCGACAACGGGTACCTCTCGCCCTACCTGGTCACCAATCCCGCGAGCCTGGAAGCGGTGCTCGACGACCCGTACATCCTGCTGTGCAGCGAGAAGATCACCAAGGTCCAGCAGCTGATGCCGCTGCTGGACAAGGTGATGCGCGCGCCGCGCCCGCTGGTCATCATCGCCGAGAACGTCGAGGGCACCGCGCTGAGCATGCTGGTGCACAACCACGTCAACGGGATCTTCCAGTGTGTGGCCATCCGGGCCCCCGGGTTCGGCGACCGCCGGCTGCACAAGCTGGAGGACATCGCCGCCGTCTGCGGCGGCGATGTGTACAGCAAGCATTCGGGACTGACCCTGGAGACGATGACCACCGAGAACCTCGGCCGCGCCTCGCAGGTGCGGGTCACCGCCGACAAGACCGCGATCATCGGCGGCAGCCGGTCCTCCGACGACGTCGAGTTCCGGGTCGCCCAGCTGCGCGCCGAGCTGGAGCGGGCGACGTTCGGCGTGGACGAGGACGTACTCACCGAGCGGATCGGCGCGCTGACCGGCAAGGTCGCGGTGATCAAGGTCGGGGCGCCGACCCCCGCGGAGCTCAAGGAGCTGCAGCACCGGGTGGAGGACGCGCTGTCGGCCACCAGGGCGGCGATGGCCGAGGGCATCGTGGCCGGCGGCGGGGCCGCGCTGATGCACGCGGAGGGAGCGCTGGACGGCCTGGAACTCTCCGGTGACCACGCCACCGGTGTCAAGATCGTTCGTAGCGTGCTCACCGACCCGGCCTACCTGATCGCCGCGAACGCCGGGTACTCCGGTCAGGAGGTGGTGGCGCGGATGAGCCAGATGGGCACGGACGAGGGATTCGACGCGCTGGAAGGGCGCTACGGCAACATGATCGAGATGGGCATCATCGACCCGCTGCGGGTGGCGCGCTCGGCGCTGCAGAACGGAGCCTCGGTGGCCGGCCTGCTGCTGACGACCAACACCCTGGTCGCGGAGGAGCAGACGCCGTGGGGCGGCAGCCGGGCGCTGATGACCGAGTACGGCGAGCTTGATGAGGGCCTGCACCAGCCGTCCCCCGACCCCAGCACACCGCAGTCGCTCGGACTCGGCCCGTCGATTGGCTAGGGGCGTGTCGCCCCCGGACAGGTCCGCCGGCCGCAGCCCAGGGCCGTGAACCCGGTTCAGCAGCTTCGGATGGCGGCCGGGTCACGGTCGCCGCGGATGACCGGTGCCGGCCCGCCGCAGACGGCGGACCCGGCTGCCTCGCAGGACTCCTACCCTGACCCCCCGGTGATCGCGGGGCCGGCCGGGATCGCCGGGCCCGCGATCACTGGGATCGCGGACCGTGGGCCGGCGGAGATCGCTGGGCAGCGGAGCGGGCTGCGCCTGCTGCGCTCGCGCGGCCGGACCCGCGGCATCGTCGCGTTGCTCGGCCCCGCCTTCGTGGCCGCCGTCGCCTACATCGACCCCGGCAACTTCGCCACCAACTTCTCCGCCGGGGCACGGTTCGGCTACGCGCTGGCCTGGGTGATCGTGCTGGCCAACCTGATGGCGATGCTGGTGCAGTACCTGTCGGCCAAGACCGGCGTCGCCACCGGCCGGGATCTGCCCGAGCTGTGCCGAGAGCACCTGCCACCCGCGGTGTCGGCGGGCCTGTGGGTCCAGGCGGAATGCATCGCCATGGCGACCGACGTGGCCGAGTTCGTCGGGGCCGCGGTCGGGCTGAACCTGCTGTTTCATGTGCCGCTGCTGCCGGCCGGGCTGATCACGGCGGTTATCGCGTTCGGCGTCCTGGCCCTGGAACAGCGCGGGTACCGGCGCTTCGAGCTCGCGATCGGCAGCCTGCTGGGCATCGTGCTGCTTGGCTTCGTCTATGACCAGGTGGCCGTGGGAGCCAATCCGGGCGGCATCGCGACCGGCCTCGTTCCGCGCTTTCCCGGCGGCAGCCTGCTGCTGGTGGTCGCGATCATCGGCGCGACCGTGATGCCGCACGTGGTCTACCTGCACTCGGCCCTGACGAAGTCCCGGGTGCGCTGCCGGGACGACGCCGAGCGCCGCGAGCTGCTCCGCTTCCAGCGGCTGGACGTGCTCGTCGCGCTCGGCGTCGCCGGCCTGATCAACCTCTCGATGCTGTTCATCGCCGCGTCGCTGTTCAGCCGGGGCGGCTTCCCGCACCTCGACTCGATCCAGGACGCGCACGCCGGGCTCGCCCGGCTGGCCGGCGGCGGCGCCGCGCTCGCGTTCGCCGTGGCGCTGCTGGCCTCAGGGCTGTCCTCGTCCAGCGTCGGGACCTACGCCGGGCAGGTGGTGATGCAGGGGTTCATCCGGCGGCAGATCCCGCTGTTCGTCCGTCGCGGCATCACCATGCTCCCGGCGCTGCTGGTGCTTGGGCTCGGGCTGTCCGTCACGGCCAGCCTGGTGCTGTCGCAGGTCGTGCTGTCCTTCGGCATCCCGTTCGCACTAGTGCCGCTGGTGCTGCTCACCCGCCGGGCGGACATCATGGGCGCGCTGGTCAATCGCCGGGTTACCACCGCAGTGGCCGGCGGCATCGCGGTGGTTATCACCACGCTGAACGGTTACCTGCTCTATGCCACCCTGGTCGGATGAAGCCGGCCGGGCTGGCGGCCGGCGAAGGAGCGATCATGGATGAGGCGGCCCGCACGGCCCGGACGATGTGGACGCTGTTCGAGCCGGTTCACGCGGTGTCGTACTTCACGCCGGAGGCGCGTTCGGCGTTCGAGGACGCTGGCCTGCGCGGCTTCTGGCGCGGGTATTTCGCGGGCCGTGCCGCGCCCCTGGGGGTCACCGGCGCGGCGGTGGTCAGCGCGTCGTTCTACAACTTCGCCCCCGCGATGGTGGCCCGGGCGATCCCCGGTGTCTGGGAGCTGACCACGCCCGGCGAGGCGCTGCGGCTGCGGCTGGCCGGGGCGGCCAGCGCGCTGCGCCGCCTGCTCACCGGGCTGGACGCCGAGGTCGCGGCGGCCGCGGACCTGCTCGGCCGGGCGGCCGGCGAGCTGGACTGCGCGGGCCGGGTGCTGGCCGCCGCCAATGCCGGGCTGCCGGTTCCCGATGACCTAGTCGCCAGGCTGTGGCAGGCGGCGACGACGCTGCGCGAGCATCGCGGTGACGGGCACAGCGCCGCGCTGCTGGCAGCCGGGGTGGACGGCTGCGAGGCGCTGGTGCTGCGGTGCGGCCTGGAACTGCGGCGAGAGGATTCTGCAGCCGATCCGGGGCTGGACCGACGAGCAGTGGGAGGAGGCGCGGTCGCGGCTGGCCCGCCGGGGCTGGGTCGGCGCCGATGGCGAGCTCACCGGCGAGGGGCGGGACGGGCACCGGGCCGTCGAACAGGCCACCGACGTCGCCGCCGCGCGGCCCTGGGCCCGCCTCGGGCCCGCCGCCGTGGCGGAACTGACCGCTGCGCTGACCCCGCTGGCCCGGGCCTGCGCTGCGGTGCTCCCCTATCCCAGCCCGATCGGCGTTCCGGTACCGGGGTCGGCGGCCGGCGGCGGACCGGAGGGTGGCTGACGAACACGCCTAGGTGATATCTTGATATCACTATGGCGATGAAGCCGGGAAGTACCAAGAACCTGCTGCTGCGCCTCGACCCCGACCTGGCCGAGCGGCTGCAGACCGTGGCCGACGTCGAGGGCCGCTCGGTCTCCGACGTCGTCCGCGAGGCCATCACCGCGCTGGTCGAGCAGCGCCGCGCCGATCAGCGCTTCCTGCGGCTGCTGGAGGACAACCTCGACCGCCACCAGCAGGCCCTCACCCTGCTCAGGGACGACCCGCCGTGATCGCGCTCGATGTCGCTGACCTGGTCGTCATCGCCAGCCGCATGCTCGGCCTGGACACCGGCCAGGTGCTCGACCTGCTCGACGTCGCCGCGGCCGAGCGCGCCCTGGCCCAGGCGCGGCCGGGCAGCAAAGCCGCCGGGCCAGGCAGCAAAGCGACGCCGGAGACCTGGAGGCCGCCGCGGCGCTGCGCGACCGGGAAAAGCTGCTGCTGACCGACAAGCTACGGCTGGAACGCCAGTTGGAGGCAGGCCAGGTGGGGCCGGGCCGGACGTTCAGGCCGTCGTCGGGGAAAACCAGCGCATGCGCCGCGAACTAGACCGGCTGCGTGACCTGCTCCGCCAGCACGGCATCGAACCAGACGGCGGCACCGCCCGGACGGCCTGAGGTCCGGGCGCTGCCGGGCCGCCTGAGGTCCGGGCCCTGCCGGGCCGCCTGAGGTCCGGGCCGTGCCGGGCCGCCGCGCGTCCGACCGGAGCGCGCGGCCCTCGGCATCCCCGCCGATCCGCTCCGGGGCGGCCAGCAGGCGGCCGCGGGTGCCGCGGCTACGATGTCGCGCGTGGACGCAACCGACGAGTCAGCAGAGGAGCTGTGGGCCCGGCGCGCCTCGTCGTTCGGCAGCCAGGCGGCCGCCTACGCCGAGCACCGACCCGGCTATGCCGAGGCCGCGGTCCGCTGGGCGCTCGAGCCGGTGCGCAGCCGCGACCGGATCCGGGTGCTTGATCTCGGCGCCGGCACCGGCAAGCTCACCGCGGTGATCGCCCGCCTGGCCAGCCCGCCGGAGGTTAACGTGGTCGCCGTGGAGCCCGACCCGGCCATGCTGGCCGAGCTGCGCCGCGGCGAGTTCGCGGCCACGTCGCTGACGGGTACCGCCGAGGACATCCCGCTGCCGGACGCCTCGGTGGACGCCGTGCTGTGCGGCCAGGCCGCGCACTGGTTCAACATGGACCTGGCCGTACCGGAGGTGGCGCGCGTGCTGGCGCCCGGCGGGGTCTTCGCCGGACTGTGGAACATGGACGATGACCGGGAGGACTGGGTAGCCGGGCTGTGCCAGGTGTGCTCGCCGAGCGTCACCTTCAGCAATTGGACGGCCGAGCCGCACGACTGGCCCGGCTCGGACGAGGGCCGCGCGCTGTTCGGCCCCGGCGAGCAGGCCGAGTTCGAGCACGGCCAGCTACGCACGGCGGATTCCCTGGTCGCCATGATTGCCACGCACTCCAGGCAGCTGGTGATGGACCCGGCCGGACGCGCCCGGCAGCTGGACCGGGTGCGTGATTACCTGCGGTCCCGACCGGAAACCGCACGCGGCCAGTTCCACGTGCCGATGCTGACCGGGGTGCTCCGTTCGGCAAGAATCCCAGGGTGAAGCCGGCGCCGGTTCCGCGTGCCGATGCTGACCGGGGTGCTCGGTTCGGCAAGAATCTCAGGGTGAAGCCGGTACCGCCGGTGCCGGGCCCCGCCAGGGAGAATCCTCATGACCGTGAAAGTCGCCCTCGTCACCGGAGCGTCCTCGGGTATAGGTGACGCCACCGCGCGCCGTCTCGCCCAGCTGGGCTACATCGTCTACGCCGTCGCACGCCGGGTTGACCGGATGGCCGCGCTGAAGGAACGGGGCATCCGCACCGAGGCAGCCGACGTCACCGACGATGCCGCCCTGGTGTCCCTCGTCAACAAGATCATCTCCGACACGGGCCGGATCGACGTACTGGTCAACAACGCCGGCTACGGCTCCTACGGAGCGCTGGAGGACGTCCCGATCGCCGAGGCGCGGCGCCAGTTCGACGTGAACGTGTTCGGGCTGGCCCGGCTCACCCAGCTCGTGCTCCCCCACATGCGCGCCCAGCGTGACGGCTACATCGTCAACGTCTCCTCCGTAGGCGGCAAGATCTGGGAGCCACTCGGCAGCTGGTACCACGCGACCAAGTTCGCCGTCGAGGGGCTCAGCGACAGCCTGCGCGCCGAGGTGGCGGAGTTCGGCATCAAGGTCATCGTCATCGAGCCGGGCGCTATCCGCACCGAATGGGCGGCCATCTCCGCGGACAACCTGGAGGCTGCCTCGGCCAGCACCCCCTACCGGGAACAGGCCAGGTTCGTCGGCGGCGCGCTGCGGACCGCGGACAAGTCGCGGCTGACCTCCGGGCCCGATGTCGTCGCCAACGCCATTGCCAAGGCCGTCCAGAGCCCCCGGCCCCGCACCCGCTACGCCGTAGGCGGCGGCGCCCGCGGCGTCCTGCTCGCACAGCGGGTGCTCACCGACCGCGGCTTCGACCGGCTCATCCGCACGTCGTACCGCGCGATCGGCCGCCAGGGCTAGGCACGGGACCCGGCAGACCTGGCACGGGACCCGGCAGGCCTGGCACGGGACCCGGCAGGCCTGGCACCGGACCCGGCAGGCCTGGCACCGGACCCGGCAGGCCTCGGGAAGGGGTCACCGGCGGGGCAACGCGCTCACTGGTGGTGCCAGGTGGTGCTGAACGCGGTTCCACCGCTGCTGGTGCCGGACGTGGTCTGCTTGGCGAGGCCGGCCGAGCTGACCTCGGTAACGTGGCCAAGCTGCCACGCGGAGTCGGTGAGCGAGCCGGCGTGGCCGTTGATGTCGGTCACCGAGGCGCTGCTGTACGCCTCCTTGCCGTAGTCGGGCAGGTAGAACAGGCCGTCCGGGGCGGACCCGCCGCCGATGTCCTCGGAGATCACCTCGGCCGAGCTGCGCGGGCATCCCTCCTGCCCGGTGAGGCGGGGCGTGTCCTTGGCCAGCGTCCGGCCGCTGGTGCGGTCGCGCACGACGATGTCGAATTGCTTCGTGCGGGGCAGGTAGATGACTCGTGCCCGGATCGTGTCACCCGGGTTGATCGCGAAACTGGTCTGGACCTGGTTGTGCGGGAACATCTCCCACCACACGTTGTAGTGCGCGACGCCGCCAAAGCAGTGCGCCTCCGACCCGCCCTGCTCGACGGAATCGTTCCACCAGCCGTCCAGGCCCACCCAGAAGCCTGCCCAGGCATTCTTGCTGCTGCACTTCACCGCGGCCTGCACCCATGTCGCCGAGACGGCGGTGAAGTCCTTGGCGTGACTGGCCGCGGTCGCGAAGTAGCCGTCCCAGTTATGGGAGGTGAAGTCGGTGACGGACGCCGGCCCGTCGCGATGGGCCGGCCCGACCAGGTGCTCGCCCAGCGCGGCGGGGGCGGCCGGGCCGCGGCCGGCGACCGGGGACGGCGGCACTGAACTGGCCGAACCAGGCGTGATGCCGGTGAACGCCATCAGTGATAGCCAGACGGCACCGACGAGGACCGGGAGCCGGAGCATCCCCCGGGCATGCGGCATCAGGAACCTCCGGGTCGGGGGGCTGCGGTGGATGGGTACGAGGGGCGACCGTAAGCCCCGCAGGCGCGCGCAGTCAACCCGCCGCAGGCCAGCTGAGCGCGGCCGGCACCGAAGATGATCGGCCGCGCCGTCACGCTGGCGGCCGAAGCTGTCATGATGGCCGCATGCAGGATGATTCGCCGCCGCCGCAGACCCGGCGGGGCCGCCTATGGCAGGCCGCCGAGGCCAGGCACATCCCGCTACGGGCCATCCTGGTTACCGTCGCGGTGGTGGCCCTGACCTACGTGGCCGGCAAGCTGATCTACCGGCTGCGGGACGTCATCCTGCTCATAGTCGTCGCGGGATTCGTCGCCCTGATCCTGAATCCGCTGGTTCTGGCCGTGCAGCGCTGGGGGATCCGGCGGCGCGGACTGGCGGTGACAGTGGTGACGCTATGGGCTCTGCTGGTCTTCACCGGGCTGGCAATAGCGTTCGGTTACCCGCTGGTGAACGGGATCACCCACCTTGCCCGCGACCTGCCGTCGTACGTCAGCCAGGCGCAGCACGGCCGGGGCTGGATCGGGCACCTGGTGCGCAAGTACCACGTCGAGACGTGGGTAAGGAACAACGCGCCCAAGATAGCGAGCTTCGGGAGAGACCTGGCGAAACCCGCCCTGACCCTGGGCAAGGGAGCCATCACACTGGTCATCTCGCTGCTGACCATATTCGTGCTCGTCGTGCTCTTGCTGCTCGAGGGGCCGAAGCTGCGGACGGGCTTGCTGGGGATCATGTCACCGGCCAGGGCGGAGCGCTATTCCAGGGCCGCGCGCGCGGTCAACCGCTCGGTCACCGGGTACATGCTCGGAAACTTGCTGACGTCGATCATCGCCGGGCTGGTCGTGTACGTGACCCTGCTGATCGTGGGCGTCCCGTTCCCCTTCCTGTGGGGACTGTGGGTGGCGTTGGTCAACTTCCTTCCCATGATCGGCGGCGCCCTGGCGGGCATCCCCACCGTCTTGTTCGCGCTCGGCCATTCCCTGACGGCTGGCATCGTGACCCTGGTGGTATTCCTCGTCTACACGCAGTTCGAGAACCACGTGCTCAACCCGGTCGTGATGAGCCGGACGGTACAGGTCAACCCGCTACTGGTACTGCTGGCCATCCTGATCGGGGCGTCCATCGGCAGCTGGATCGGCGGAATCTTCGGTGCCTTCGTGGCGGCATTGCTGGCCATCCCCGCCGCTGGCGCCGTGCAGGTCGTCGTCCGCGAAATCTGGCAGGACACGGCGCCGGAGAATACCGCCGAGTCGGCGGAAACCGATCACCAGCCGACCTCGCGTTCCTAGCGCAGACCGCCTAGGCCCAGGCCGGCAGCTGCTGCAGGGCCCAGGTGTTGCCGTCCGGGTCGCTGAAGGTGACGAACGAGCCCCAGGGCTGCACATCGATCTCGCTGGCCTGCACGCCGCGGCTGAGCAGGTCCTGCCGGGCCGATGCGACATCAGCGACGACGACCTGGACGCCCTTCTGCGACCCGGGCGGCATCTCGGTGATGCCGGTGCCGAGCACCACGGAGCACGCCGAGCCGGGCGGGGTGAGCTGCACGAACCGCAGCTGGTCGTTCACCTGGTGATCGTGGTCGGCATGGAAGCCGACCTGGTCAACGTAGAAGGCCTTGGCGCGGTCAACGTCGGTCACGGGAATGGCGACAAGTTCGATCTTCCAGTCCATGCCCGCGAGTGTAGGCGGACAGACCGACAATCCGCAGGCCGGCCTGCGCGGGCGGACGGCGCACCCGGCCCGCCGCCCGGTGCGTCCGCGCTGTGCCGGGGGCCGGCCCCGGTAGCGTTCGGCGGAAAATGAGGGTGATGACCAACTCACGGGCTCGTCCGGCCGACCCGGACCTGGTGCGCGGGGCGCTGGCCGACGCGGCCCGGGCGGGACCATACTTCGCGCTCAGCGTCGGAGGCGACGGGCGGCGGTGGCGGCCGGCGGCTGCGATGTACGCCGACGGCCTGGCCGGCCTGATCGCCCGCACGGCAGCTCAGCTGGGCCCGACCGAGGCCAGGGTCGCGGCCTCGACCGTTCAGCTGGGCTACGCCGCCCGGCTGTGGTCACCAGTGGTCGGCTGCGTACTGCTGCACGGCATCGTGCCGGACCTGACCGGGCTGCGGACCGGGGCGTCGGAGCCGATGCGGCTGAACCTGCCGGAACCGCGCGGCTGGCAGGCCGGCGACGAGGCGGAACTGGCCGCGCTGGCGTACCGGATGGTCGTGACCGGTCACCTGGAGCCGCTGGCCGCCGCGCTGCCGGCGAAGGTCGCCCCTGGCCTGCTGCGCGGCAACTGCGCCGCGGCGATGACCGGGGCGCTGCGGGTGCTCGCCTGTACCCGCCCCGGCCTCGCGCGGCCGGCCCGCGAGCTGGCCGAGCGGCTGCTGGCCACCGGGCTGCTGCGCGGGACGGGCGAGCTGACCGGGCCAGGCCTGGAATTCTTGCGCCGGTCCTGCTGCCTGTTCTACCGGGTGCCCAACGGGGGGCTGTGCTCGGACTGCCCGCTGCACGACCCGAGCCGGTAGCAGGCCGGACACCTCGAGGAGGGCATCGCCAGCTGCACCGAAGCAGGCTCGCCGGCGAATGGCCGCCGCTGGTGCGCCGGCGGCGGCCTGAAGGGCCGGCCGAGGGGTGCCGTCAGCCGGAAACCGCGTCCTTGACCAGGTCGGCGACGTCGATGGTCTCCAGCTGATCGCTGTCGAAGTTCGTGACGTAGAGCGTCCCGCCGTCGGGGGACAGCGCCAGTTGCCGGGGGAAGCCGCCGGCCGGAACCTGACCCGCCAGAGCCGGCTTTCCGGCCAGCGCGGCGCGCACGTTGACCACGCTCAGCCACTGCGGGCCCGTGCCGCCGAACGAATTCGAGTCGGCGACCACGGCCAGCCGCCCGCCGTCCACGAGGATCACCCCGACCGGCGCTGACCCCACGCCGACGTCGGCCACCACCGGGCCGGGAGTGGAGGAGCCGAGCCGGGACACGGCCATGCCGAGCAGCGCATTGCTGCCCCGGGCCGTCACCCACGCCACCTTGCCGCCCGGCGATAGCACGATCCGGACCGGGCTGGAGCCCGCCACGGCTGCCGAGCGCGCCGCCGCGGGCGGATCCCTCTCGGCGGCGGCGACGTCGATGGCCTGCACCTCGCCCGTCGCGGCGTCGGGGTCGCCGGCGCAGTGCTGCCGGCTGCTGCCCGCGTGACCGCGCACCGCCGGCGAGGCGGCTTCGCTCGTCACGTACAGCCAGCGTCCGTTCGGGGAGACCGCAGCACCTACCGGGGCCCGGCCGGTCGGCACGCGGCCCACGCTGACCCCGCTGGCGTTGAAGCCCGCTGACAGGGCGCGAGACAGGTTCGACACCTCGACCGACGCCGAGTTCTCCAGCGACGTGAACGCGAACCGCCCGTTGGCCGAGACGGCCACCGCGATGGCCCCGCCGCCGGTGAGGGGCAGCGCTCCGGCCAGCACGCGGGACGAGCCGGACTCGAGGCCGGCCACGCTGAGCACGACGGTCTCGTTAGACGCCGCGACGAGGAGGTAGCGCCCGTCGGGAGTCAGCGCCTCGCCGAGCAGTTCCGGCGCGCCCGGAATCGGCACCGAGCGCACGACCTTCGGTGATGCCGCCGGACCGGCGGCCCGCAGCACGGTGATCCCGTGCGCGTCGCTGACAAACACCCAGCGGCCGTTGGCCGACGTGACCACCCCGAAGGGCGATACCGGCACGCTGGTCATCGTCCTGCGCACGGCGGGCAGGGCAGGCGCGTGCGCAGCGGCCGTGCTGCACCCGGGCGGGGCTACCGATCTGGCCGGGACAGACGGCGTTGCGGGGGCAGGCGGGGCGGCCAGCGGGACGGCCGGCCCTGCGGCCTGGCCAGCCGGCTCGCGCGGCGCGCTGGAGCACGCGGCCAGCAAGGCGGTGACGCCGAGCTGGCACGCCGCCGCCGTCACCCGGCGACCCCACCCAATGGGCATGATGGCCAGCCTAGGCAGCAGCTCCCCCGGGCACGACCAGCCGCTCTATTCTCATAATCAGCTTCAACTTTTCACACGGTAAAACCAGGGCGTGCACAATTTCGCGGCGGATCTGAACATCGTGTCGCGGGCGGAGCGGGCGGGGTGCCGCAGCCTGGTGACGGGCAAGGGTGAGAGAGTCGGGCCGTGACCAGACGGATACTGCTGCGCGGCGGCCTGGTCGCCGACGGGATCGGCTCGACGACGCGCCGCGCCGACGTGCTGATCGACGATGAGGCAATCGCCGCGGTCGATGCCCGCGGAACGGGGCCGGCCGATGCCCGCGGAACGGGACAGGACGGTGCCCGCGGAACGGGGCCGGACGGTGCGCTCGAAGCAGCACCGGAGGGTGCCCGTGATGCCACCCCGGACGGCTGCGAAGTGATCGACCTGGCGCCGGGCAGCGTGATCTGTCCCGGCTTCATCGACGCGCACGCGCACGCCGAGGGGCCGCTGCTGGCGACCGGACGGCTCGACGGTGCGCTCGCCCAGGGAGTGACCACTCTGGTCGTCGGCCAGGACGGGGAATCGTGGATCGGCGGCACCGCCGACACGGTGCGGTACCTCAATCAGTACTTCGCGCCGGTCAACGGCGTGCTCGAGCCGGCCCGTGACCTCAGCCTGACCGCCTACCGGGAAGCGGTCACCGGGAGGCTGACGCAGAACGTCGCCGTCCTGGCCTCGCAGGGCACGATCAGGCACAACGTCGCCGGCCTGAGGCCGGACCCACTCGGGCCCGGGGAGCGGTCAGCGGCGCGGCGGCAGGTGGAAGACGCGCTCGCAGAAGGGGCGGTGGGGCTGTCCAGTGGCCTGGACTACCTGCCCAGCCGGTTCGGCGGCATCGACGAGATCGCCGACATGGCCCAGCCGCTCGCCGCGGCCGGGCGCCCGTACGTCTCGCACCTGCGGGGCTACGGCCCGGACGTCAGGACCGGCCTGGACGAGCTGGCCGCCGTCGGGCGCAGCGCGGGCATCCGGGTGCACGCCAGCCACCTGTGGGGCAAGCCGGCCGACATCCAGGCGGCGTTCGGATCGGCTGAGGCGCTGGGCGTCGGCATCACCTTCGACATGTATCCCCACAGCAGGTCCAGCACGATCCTGGCGATGCTGCTGCTTCCGGCCGACATGCAGGCCGGCGGCCCGGAGCAGACGCTCGCCGCGCTGACCGACCCGGGGCAGCGCGCGGCTCTGCTGGCGCAGGAGAAGTTCACCGACGATTTCCTGCAGAACGTCTACCTGGGCTGCCTGCCCGCCGGCGCTGCGCAGTTCGCCGGGCAGTCGGTCACGCAGGCCGCCCGGCGCGGCGCGCAGCCAGCCGGCGAGTGGGTTCTCGACCTGCTGGTCAGTACGGGCCTGATGGTAGGCGGCCATCTCTACCGGCCTGCCCTCACCGAGGCCGACCTGGCCTGGCTCGCGTCTGACAGCCGGCACTGCGCCGGATCGGACGGCATCTACCAGGGCCAGCACCCGCATCCGCGCGGGTACGGCGCATTCGCCCGGCTCGCAGAGCACTACCTGGCCCAGGACGGGCCGGACGCCGGGTACCAGCAGCTCGCCCGCCATCTTGCGGCGAGCGCGGCCGACGCCTTCGGGCTGAGCGAACGCGGACGGCTGGCGCCCGGCAAGGCCGCAGACATCTGCGTCATCGAGCCCGGCGGAATCACCGCGCAGGCCAGCTACGATGCTCCGCGGCGGACCGCGACCGGAGTCAGCCTGGTGATCGTTAACGGCGTCATCGCCTGGCGTGACGGTCGGCCGCTGACGGACCGCTACCCGGACAGCTGGTCAGTTAGGTCGCGTCCGGACTTGCCGCTGACGGACCGCTACCCCGGACAGCTGGTCAGTTAGCCCGAGCCCGGACGTGCCGCGCGCGGACTTACTGCGCCCAGCCTCTCGCGCCCGGCCTCCCCTGGGAGCGAGTCCAGGCCTGCGCGCCCGGAAGGGTTCGGGCCAGCCGGACGTTGGACTAAGCATGCAGGTGGAGATCTGGTCCGATCTGGTGTGCCCGTGGTGCTATCTGGGCAAGAGGCGCTTCGAGCGAGCGCTGCAGTCCTTCGATCACCGTGACGAGGTCACGGTCGTATACCGGTCGTTCGAGCTGGATCCGTCCGCGCCCGCAGGACCGAGTATGCCGACGGTCGAGCTGCTGGCCAGCAAGTACGGGATGACCGCGGAGCAGGCCGAAGACGCTCAGCGGCAGATGGAGCGGCGCGCGGCCGAGGACGGGCTGGAGTTCCGGATGGACGGCCTGCGCAGGGGCAACACCCGCGACGCGCACCGGCTGCTGCACCTGGCTAAGGCCCACGGCCTGCAGGCCCAGCTGGCCGAACGGCTGCACCGCGCCTACTTCACCGAGCAGGCATCGATCTTCGATCATTCCTCGTTGACCGAGTTCGCCGTCGAGGCCGGGCTTGACCGTGACGACGTGATCCGCGTGCTGGCCAGCGAGCAGTACGGCGACGCGGTGGACACCGATGAGGCGATGGCGCAGGCGCTGGGCGCGAACGGCGTCCCGCTCTTCGTCGTCGACCGCCGCTACGGCATCTCCGGCGCACAGCCGCCCGAAGTCATCGCAGAGGTACTGGACCGGGCCTGGGCCGAAGCCGGGGCGCCGCGACCCGGCGCCGATGCGGACACGCAGACCGCCTGACGGGCGTGCTGTCCTTCCTGATCGTGGCCCGGGTCTGTCCTTCCTGGTGACGAACCAGGCCGGGCCTAGGAATCTGGGGTGCAGAACGCGTTGCGCGGGACGCCGAGGCACGGGTTCGGCATGGACGGCAGCCGCGGTAGCGGAAGCATGACGATCCTGGTCTGCTTCGGGTAGTGCGACCCCTTCGGGCAGGGTATTCCGAGCTGGGTGGCGCCGGTAGCGCAGATCAGCTGGCTGACCAGCGCAGCGTTGGCGCTCGTGCCGGGCTTGCCGCATGGCCTGCCGTTCACGCTGGCCCTCTGGATGTTGGCCGGGGACGAGGTGAGCGTGCCGCTTACGTCGCGGTTGGCGAAGAAGCAGTTCCGCGGCGTGGCGGAGTTCGGCAGCAGCCCGACGGTGGCCAGGTCACCGTTGGTGACGTTGCCGAACGCGCCGTTGCCGGCGAACACGTTCCCGTAGACCCGGTTGCCGTGGGCCGGGAACAGGCAGAGGGTCTTCGAGACCTGGACGCCGCCCTGGCAGTGCGAGCCGGGTGGAGGCGTCTCAAGGTCGGGGTAGTCGTGCGTGACCACGCCCCACGACCCCTGGCCAGTGATCAGGTTGTCGCGCACGGTATCGTACGCGCCGCCGGAGACCTCGACGCCCGCGCCGACCGCGGGCATGAGTCCCGAGGTGGGCACGTTCGCGTTGTTGTTACCGGCGATCAGGTTGTGCTGGATGATCAGGCAGGACCTGGTCCTGCTGCCGGGGCACAGACCGTTCTGCGGCGGCGGGGCGTCGTCGTTGTTCAGCGAGTTCGGCGCGAGACCGGTGCGATTGCCGGCGAACACCGAGTTGCGGATGACCAGGCGCCCGCCCGCGTTGGTACCCGAGTAGCCGAGCGCGGAATTGGTGCCGACGTCGAGCGCCAGCGTCGTGTTGCACTGCTGCTGACAGGCGCCGATGTAGTACGCAGCGTCGGCCATGTTGCTGGCGTAGGAGAGGCTGACCCGGCCCGGGCCGCGAGCGTTGCTCACGAAGATCCCGTACTGGGCCAGGTTCGGGCTGTGGATGTCCTTCGGGCCATACATCGAGGTGGCAGTCAGGTACGAGCCCTGGTAGGAACCCATTCCGATCTTCCCGCTGCCGTCGCCGCCGTTCCACCAGATCTCGTTGCCGTGCCCGCCGGTGCCTGCGAGGTAGTCGCATACGGTGAGGTTCTGGATCGTGACGCCGCTGGCCTTCGAGACCACGATGCCGTCCCGCCCGACGCCGCCGTTGGTGTCCTGAAGCTTCGGGCTGGACGGGCAGGGACGGCGAGCGGATCCGTTGCTGCCGTCGATGATCACCCCGTTGCGGGCCAGGCCGCGCAGGTGGATACCCGGGGTAGTGATCCATACCCCAGCCGTCGGCCACTGGCTGCTCTTCTCGTGGTAGACGCCGGGCCATATCAGCACCCAGTCACCGGGACGGGCAGCGTCCACCGCCGACTGTACGGTCCGGTAACGCGCGACCTTCGAGGGGCACGGCACCGTGCTTCCGTTGCAGACCAGCAGGGCGCGGGGAGCGCTCTGGTGCGTAGCCTGCCCTGGTGTCACCGCGGCGCCGAGGGCCTGGCTGGCGGTAGTGGACAAGCCGGCGACCGCAAGCGTCAGGGCCGCCCCGAGGAGCCACAACCGTCTCATAACGCTTCTCCTGTCCCGAACGCCGCGCAATCGCAGGTACGTGCTCATTCGGGAGAGTAGCGCGCCGGTTAGGCGTTTCGGGGCAAACCCGCTGCTTTTGTCGGCCGTGATAGCGCGGCGCCGACCGGGCCAGGGCCGGCCGCACGGCCGGTGATCGCGTCCGGGTTCTTGTCCCAGGTCAGCGACTCTATGGTGCCGTTGAACCAGTGACCGAGCGGGCACCGGATTTTCGCGCTCTCCAGCAGCCCGTCATCAGAACCGGCCCCGTACCGGTACTCCACCTCTGCGGGAAGCCCACACCTCGCCGCGCCATGGCCATCCATGTACGCCGGGCAGTCCAGGAACATCACCTGGGATTCCATGACCGACCCCCGTTTCTCAGTCCTCGTGATGCAGAGCGCGGCCGGCCGCCGCTGATACGTTCCGGGCGGAACGACCGGTGTCTCGCTGTGGGCCGCTAATCCCGCGCGACGTAGGCTGCGAGGCAGAGAAGGAGGCACCGTGGAGTTCGAGCATGTCCTGGTCGAGCGGTCCGGCGAGTTCGTCACCATCACCATGAACCGGCCGCAAAGGCGCAACGCCCTGTCGCTGCGGCACATGCGCGAGCTGATCGCCGCGTTCACGCAGGCGGGCGGCAGTGACGCACTGGGCATCGTGCTGGCCGGCAACGGCCCGGTGTTCAGCGCCGGGCACGATTTCGCCGATGTCGCCGACGCTGACCTGACGGCCGTCCGCTCGCTGCTGCAGACGTGCACCGAGCTGATGACCTTGATGCAGCAGGTTCCCCAGCCGGTGGTGGCCCGCGTGCACGGCCTGGCCACGGCAGCCGGCTGCCAGCTGGTCGCCACTGCCGATCTCGCTGTGGCCAGCGAGAACGCCGGATTCGCCGCCCCCGGCGGCAAGGGCGGCTGGTTCTGCCACACTCCGATGGTGGCGATCGCCCGCAACATCGGGCGCAAACGGGCCGCCGAGATGGCACTGTCGGGCGACATCATCGATGCCCCGACGGCGCTGGAGTGGGGACTGGTCAACCGGGTCGTGCCGGCGCAGTCAGCTCGACTCTGCGGTGCAGGATCTGCTCGAACGGGTCACGCTGGGCTCCGCGGAGAGCAAGGGCATCGGCAAACAGGCGCTCTACGCTCAGATCGACCTCGACCAGCCGAAGGCATACGCCTACGCCATCGAGGTGATGGCCGCCACCAGCCAGCTACCGGACGCGCGCGAGGGAATGCGCGCCTTTCTGGACAAGCGCAAGCCGCAATGGAGTCGCGGGCGCCCGTAAGCCGCGGCTGATGGCCAGCCGCCGGCCGTGACGGGGCCAGCGCCCCGCGGCATCGCTGGCCGGGCGCGGGGAGCCGACTCAGGGTTGTCGATGGCACGTTGCCGACCCCATAGCGTCGGCAATGTGCCATCGACAACGCTGGGCCAGGTGGCCGCGGGAGGCGCAGTCGGCAGGCACGCGGGCAGACGGCGGCCCCGGCGCGCAAAACGGCGGCCACGTCGGGTGACGTTGGCCGCCGTCTGCGGTTACTGCGGCCTGGCTCAGGCGGCGACTGCCGGCTGCGCCCCGGCCTGCGATGCCGCGGGCTCGAGGGCGAGTTCGAGGACCTCCCGGACATCGCTGACCGGATGAATCTCGAGCTGCTCGCGGACGGCCTCGGGCACATCCTCCAGGTCGGGCTCGTTGCGCTTCGGGATCAGCACGGTGGTGATCCCGGCCCGGTGAGCGGCGAGGAGCTTCTGCTTCACCCCGCCGATCGGCAGTACCCGGCCGGTCAGCGACACCTCGCCGGTCATCGCGACGTCGCTGCGCACCAGCCGGCCGGACAGCAGGGAGGCCAGCGCGGTGGTCATCGTCACCCCGGCGCTCGGGCCGTCCTTGGGCACCGCGCCCGCCGGCACGTGCACGTGCACGCCCCGGTTCTTCAGGTCGCCGACCGGCAGTTCCAGCTCGACCCCGTGCGAGCGCAGGTAGGACAGCGCTATCTGGGCGGACTCCTTCATCACGTCGCCCAGCTGGCCGGTGAGCGTAACGCCGGTGTCTCCGGTCTCCGGGTCGGCCAGCGACGCCTCGATGAACAGAACGTCGCCGCCGGTGCCGGTGACCGCGAGTCCGGTCGCCACTCCGGGCACTGCGGTCCGCTCGGCCGATTCCGGGGTGTGCCGCGGATGGCCCAGGTACCCGTGCAAGTCAGCCGCGCCGACCGTGACCGGCAGTTCGGCCTCGCCGGCCGCGAGCCGGGCAGCGATCTTGCGCAGCACTCGGCCGATGCTCCGCTCCAGCGCGCGCACGCCCGCCTCGCGGGTGTACTCGGCGGCCAGCAGCCGCAGCGCGTCCTCGGTCACCGTCACGTCGCCGGCGTCGAGACCGGCCCGCTCCAGCTGCCGCGGCAGCAGGTGGCCGATCGCGATGGTCACCTTCTCGTCCTCGGTGTAGCCGTCCAGCGGGATCGGCTCCATCCGGTCCATCAGCGGCTCGGGGATCGCCTCGGCCACGTTGGCCGTCGCGATGAACAGCACGTCGGACAGGTCCAGCTCGACCTCGAGGTAGTGGTCGCGGAAGGTATGGTTCTGCGCCGGGTCCAGCACCTCGAGCAGCGCCGCGGTGGGGTCACCGCGGTAGTCGGTGCCGAGCTTGTCCACCTCGTCCAGCAGGATGACCGGGTTCATCGAACCCGCCTCGCGGATCGCCCGGACGATGCGGCCGGGCAGCGCGCCGACGTAGGTGCGCCGGTGACCACGGATCTCGGCCTCGTCACGGACGCCGCCGAGCGCCACCCGGGCGAACTTACGGCCCATCGCCCTGGCCACGGACTCGCCTAGCGACGTCTTGCCGACGCCGGGCGGGCCGGTCAGGGCCAGCACGGCACCGCTGCGGCGGCCGCCGACCAGGGTCAGGCCCTTGTCCGCGCGCCGCTTGCGGACCGCCAGGTACTCGACGATCCGGTCCTTGACGTCATCGAGCCCGGCGTGATCCGCGTCGAGGATCGCGCGCGCGGCGGTCATGTCGTAGGCGTCGTCGGTCGTGGTGTTCCACGGGATCTCCAGGACCGTGTCCAGCCAGGTGCGGATCCAGCTTGCCTCCGGCGACTGGTCAGAGCTGCGCTCCAGCTTGGCAGCCTCCTTGAGCGCCGCCTCAGCCACCTTCTCGGGCAGCTGCGCGGCCTCGATCCGGGCCCGGTAGTCCTCTTCCTCGGTACCCGGCTGGCCGTCCAGCTCGGCCAGCTCCTTGCGGATGGCCGCCAGCTGCTGGCGGAGCAGGAACTCGCGCTGCTGCTTCTCCATGCCCTCGCGGACGTCGTTCTGGATGGTCTCGGCCACGTCCAGCTCGGCGAGCGCGTCGCGGGCCCAGCCGGTCAGCTTCTCCAGGCGCTGCTCGGGGTCGATGGTCTCCAGCAGCTCGGTCCGCTGCTCGAGGGTGAAGTACGTGGCGTACCCGGCGCTGTCAGCCAGGGCAGACGGGTCGGCGATGTTCTGCAGGACGTCGATGACCTGCCATGCGCCGCGCTTCTGCAGGATCGACGTGGCCAGGCTCCGGTACTCGCGCGCCAGCTCCTGGGCACGAGCGCTGGCCGCGGGCTCGTCCACCACGGTTCCCTGGACCCACAGCGCCGCGCCGGGTCCTACGGTCCCGGTGCCGATCCGCACCCTGGACATGCCGCGGATCACCGCGGCTAGCTCACCGCTGGGCAGTCGTCCGGTCTGCTCGACGACGCCCAGCGTTCCCACCGGGGCGTACTTGCCGCTCAGCCGGGGCACCAGCAGTACCCGGGGCTTGGCGTCGGCTGCGTCGGGCGCCGACGCGGAAAGCCGCGCCGCCTCTATGGCTGCGCGGACAGCCCCTGACATCTCGACCGGGACCACCATCGTGGGCAGCACGACGGTGTCGTCCAGCGGAAGAACCGGCAGGGACAGAGTCTCACTCATCAAGGTCACTTCCTGAAAGTTGAGCGGGTCACTGGTGCAAACGTAAGGAGGCCGGAATTGCTTCCGGAGCCCTTGTTCGCTGTCAGAGATCGCGCCTTCGCCAGATCACGCAGGTACCCATTACCGGGTATCCGCTGCCAGTGAAGCTGGCGGGGACCCAAAAGACCCAGCGCACGATACGCCCGGCCTTGCATACAGCACCTGACACAACTGTCAGATGCCTGCCTCTATTCCCGGCCCGGCTTACCCTGCGCCATTCCGGGCGGGACCCCGGCTCCTGCCTGCCCGCCCGGCCGGAGCCGCCGTTCGGCCGGCCGCCGGGACTGCCCGGGGCCGCGCCCGTACGCTCAGCCGAACGTGCTCGCGGTGGGCGGTGTGGCGCCCAGCGTGGACGGGCGGGACGCGGTGACGTCCGGGCCGGCCGAGCGCGGCCACAGGAACATCCGCACGCACATCGCGGCCAGCACGACGACGAAGGCGCAGTAGATCCAGAACGCTGGCGTGACACCGGAGCTGATCGTGAGCCCCGCCTGGGCGGCCTGCGCCGACGAGATCCCGAACAGGGCCGGCGAGGTGCCCTCGCCGAGCTGGACGAGCGCCGAGACCGCCTGAGCCGCCATCGGGATGATCGCCCCGGCCAGCAGTGCCGCTCCCTGCCAGACTGGACGCCACAAGGCGGCGGCCACCACGACCGCGACGAGCGTGACCATCACGGCGACGTCCCCCGCGATCACCGGCGCCGGGTTCGCGAAGGCGTTGCCGGCCGTCACGGTCTGCGACACCCCGGACGCAAAGTGCAGGGTGTAGCGGTCCCAGGCGGGAGCGAACGCGATCGCGGCGCCGAGCCCTGCGAGCGTCAGGATCAGGAGGGGATCCGCCCGGTAGCGGCGTGCGGCGCCCGGCACGCCGGGCGGCCGGACCGGAAGGGCCATCGCCGAGCCGGCCGCGCAGGCGAGCCAGCCGATGAGTCCGAGCACCAGGCCGGCGCCCACGAGGTGGGCACCGTCGGCGATCACTGTGCCGACGTCAGCGAAGAAGAAGCCGAACGTGACGATGCTCACCCCGGTGCCGAGAAGGGCGCCGATCCGCAGCCGGGCCCCGCCGAGCAGGATGAGCAGCGCGCTCGCGCTCCAGCCGGCCAGGTAGATCACATGCGGGACGAGCTCGGCCGGCTCCTGGGCGAGGCTCGGTACGCCAAGATAGGCGGGAAACAGCCCGGCGATCCCGCAGCCGACGCCGACCGCGAGCAGTGCCGCCGCGATGACCGCTCGCACATCCCTGCCTGCCAGCCGGGCCGCGGGCCAGGCCGCCGGGATCGCCGCGGGCGGATCGGCCGGCATGGCCCCGGGCGGGGCGACCGGCGCTGCCCAGGTCGGGGTGACCGGCGCTGCCCAGGTCGGGGTGACCGGCGCTGGCGGCGGGCGGGGTGACGGGCATCGCGGGGTGCTGGGCAACCGGTCCTGCAGGGCGCTGGGCGGCCGTGACCTGGGCGGGCTGGTCGCCTGGCACGATCGTGCCCGGCGTCTCGATATCAACGAACCTGGACCATGCGCCGAACCAGCCCTCGCCAGTCAGCGGCCACCACTCGAGTGGCTGCACCGCGGGCCTCTCCATGGGCCAGATCCCGTAGAAGTCCCGTCCCCGCCCGATCTGGTAGTTCGCTCCCCGGTACCAGATGGCCACGATCTCACGCATGGTTCCGGCCTCCCTGCTCAGCAACCCGCCCTCGGCACAAACCCGTCGTGCTCCCGGGGCTAGCGTAGGAAGCTGATCTGCGGGCCGGCTGAGCGGAACCTGAGGCATTCCTTGATGCCAGGCAATCGCCGAACGGCGGCGGGACCGTCAGCTTGCCCGCTCCGACGCCTAGGCCGGACGGTATCGGTGCGAGCGGCGGGCGGCAAGGTCACGATGCCGGTTTTCTCGCTGATCACGCCGGCGCTGGCGCGAGCGATGTGCCACCTACTCGCTGCTGAACCTGACCGCGGTCGGGTGCCAGGAGGACTGGGAAGCGACAAAGGTCCGGGCCGTCCGGCTCAGGCCGGCGGCCCCCATCTTCAGCTGACGAGCCGGCGTCGGCACCGCGGCCCACCTCACGCCGCTGCGCGGCAGGCGGTGATGGAGGCGGTCCCCCCTGCCTGGCTACGATGCTGGACTTATGAGCCTGGAGCGGCACGAGATGTGGCAGCGACTCGAACATCGGCAGATGAAACGCCGGTCCCGTCAGGTGACCGGGCAGCCGGGACAGCGCCCGCACCCCGGTCTGCCGCCCGGTACTGATCTGCTGCCGCAGATCAGGCACATCGTCGTACTGATGATGGAGAACCACTCCTACGACAATTATCTCGGCATGCTGCAGGGCCGGGGCGAGGGCTTCCCGCTAGCCCCCGACGACGAGCCTGCGGTGTCCAACCGCGGGACAGGCGGCGAGGTCGTCCGCGCCTTTCACCTGCCTTCCACGGTGCAGCGCCGGGGGGTGCCGTCACAGAGCTGGAGTGCCAGTCATCGCCAGTGGGGTGAGGGAAAATTGGACGGGTTCGTGACCAGCGCGCAGAGCGCGCTGTCGCAGGCCCATGACGGTGCAGCCGCGCCTGGTGGCATCGCGGCCGAGGCGGCGGCAGCCGGCATGGGCTACTGGTCAGGAGATGACCTGCCGTTCTACTACGGACTGGCCCGGACGTTTCCGGTCGCCGATCGCTGGTTCAGCTCATGCCTGGGCCCCACCTTCCCCAACCGCCGGTTCCTCATCGCGGGGACCGCGCACGGCCTGATCGACGATTCTCCCTACGACCTGCTTGACTCTCCCCCCGCCGGGACCATCTTCGACATGCTGACCAGCCACCGGATCTCCTGGGCCAACTACCATCCGGTGGCCGCCGAGCAGTCCAGCTGGCGGCACTACACCCGGCACAGGCGGAAGATGGCCCGGCGCCGCCTGAAGTCCCTGGGCCGGTTGCTGCCCGTCACGAGCCGGGACGTCCAGAAGGACATCACGTTCACGGGCGACGTCTTCCCGCTCGGAATCGGCCGGTACATGCAGCATGTCTGCGGCCTCGACCAGTTCTTCGCCGACGCCGCCGACGGCACGCTGCCGGCCTTCAGCATCGTGGACCCGGATTTCAAGACCTACTCAGAGGAGAACCCGCAGGACATCCGGACGGGAGAGAGTTTCGCCGCCGAGGTGATCAACCGGGTGCTGCACGGCAGCGGGTGGCCGAACACCCTGCTGATCTGGGTCTATGACGAGCACGGCGGATACTACGACCACGTGCCGCCGCCGGCGGCGGTCCCGCCGGATGACGTCCCCGGCCGGAGCGTGATAGGCAGCCCGACCCGGCTGGAGAGGTTCCTGCGGCCGGTTTTCCCTGGCCTGGTCAAGGAGAAGGAGAACCAGACCGGGGGACCCGACCGCTATGACCGGTACGGCTTCCGGGTCCCGGCAGTGATCGTCTCACCGTATGCGCGGCCCGGCTACGTCTGTTCCACGGTTCTTGACCACACCTCCGTGCTCAGGCTCGTGGAGGAGAAATGGAATCTGCCCGCGCTCACCGCGCGCGACGCCGCTGCCAGGACGCCCCTGGATGCGCTGGACCTGGCCAGCCCTCCCGCTTTCCTGGAACCCCCGCGGCTGCCCGAGCCCGCCCTGGCGTGGGGTACCTGGTAGCCGACACCGGGCAGCCAGGCCGGATGTCAGCCGGCCTGCGGTCACAGCTGGTTCCACTTGTAGCCGGTGAGCCCGTACTGATCGGCCAACGGGTTCCACAGGCGGACGAACTCTTTCTTGCCGGCGGTGGCCTGACCGTCAGGCCCGAGCGCCTTCCGGTAGCCGGAGTCTGAGTGATCATTGGGGGTGCAGGCCCGCGAGGCTTCGTCCCGAGCCCACTGGACGTAGTCCTGGTCCGCCTGGACCGAGGCCTGCCATGCGCTGGTCAGTGCCTGGAGCATCGGCGCCGACAGGGCGGAGCGATCGGGAAGATTCGCGAGCCGGGAGAGCAGGTGCTGACGCGATGTGGCGGCGCTGGCGAGAGCCTGGGCATCCTGGCTCAGGCTCGGCCCGCAGTTGTTGATGTCGCTGACCGCGCTCACTGCCGCGCTGCGGTCCGCGACGCTCTGGGCGATAAGCGCGGCGAGGCCTTCCGCTCCCTGCTGCTGCGCGCTCGGCGACGACGAGGCAGTGGCCGAGAAGGACGCGGACCGTTCGGTGGCCGGCGTGGGCCTGTGGCTGGCACCCGGGCTGGCTGTGCTCCTAGCGGACGAGTGCAGGAGGAGCACGGCCGCCCCGGCTCCCCCGCCGACCAGCAGTACAGTCAGGCCTGCGGCCAGCAGCCAGCGGAAACGACGCCGACGGCCCTCATCCGGACTCGCCGCGCCGGCGGCGGGCGAGAGCGGACGCTCCAGCGGTCCGGGCCCGGCGCTGGCCGGGCCACCCGGCCCTCCCGACGGCCAGTCCGGCGTGGCGGCTGGCCAGGTCCGGCTGGCTGGCGCTGGCTCAGCGGGTACCTCGGAGGCGGGAGCCTTTGCCGCTCCTGCCGCCGCGGGAGCCTGCCGCGCCGCCGCAGGAGCCTGCCCCGCCGCCCCCGGCGGGGGAGCCTGTCCCGCCGCCCCGGGCAGGGGAGCCTGTCCCGCCGCCCCCGGCTGGGGAGCCTGTCCCGCCGCCCCCGGCGGGGGAGCCTGTCCCGCCGCCCCCGGCGGGGGAGCCTGTCCGGACACCCCGGGAGCCTGTCCCGCTCCCCTGCCCGCGACGGCGGCCTGCCCGCTGTCGTTACCGGCGGCGCGCCCGCAGACCGTGCAGAATCGTCCCCCCGGCCTCAGCTCGTGGCCGCACTCAACGCAAAATCGCTGAGAGCCCCCCATGGTCTCACCTGACCCCCTCGCGCTTCGCCAAGCGGGCAGCCGGTGACGCCCGCTTGGCGTCAATTGAGCAGGACCACCGCGTCGGTGTCAAGGGCACCCGGACCCTGCAAGCCGGGATTAGCGCGGCGAATTACCGCCAGGGAAATAGCACCGACCAGCGGTCCTTAGATACCCGGGGGTAAGTGCCGCCTGACGGCTCGAATACCAGGTGGGCGTGGAGAATCCAGTCCTCCTTGCCGCGGACCTTCGGCCTTCCTGGCTCGGTCGAGCAGCCTGCCTAGCGAAGCCAGGGACATGGACGGCCGCCGGGCGATCTCTTCCGGCCCGGCTCTCCGCGATCACGTGCCTGATTTTCGCGATCACATATCTGAATCCTCGCAATAACGGCCAGGCCCTCCGCGATAACGGCTCGGCGGCCGACAGCCACCTGGAGTTAACCCGTCGTTGGGCGCCCGCGTCGTAGCCCTTGACTGAACAATCAGGCAATCTGTTGGATGTAGCAGAGCCAGAATGACCGCGACGGCTGGCGGAGAGCAGGGCAGTAGCGATGACTGGACGGTTCGGGAGTGGTACGGCCGTCGGGCTGGCCGTGCTGATATGCGGGACGATGGCGCTGACCACCGGGCCGGCCCAGGCCGCCGCCTCTGCCGCTCCGGCTCGGCCGACAGCCTCCACCGCCGACCCAGTCAGGCCCGCAGGCTCTCCTGCAGGTACGGTCGGGTCCGCCGCCGCGGCTCCGGCTCGGCCGACAGCCTCCGCCGCGGGCGCAGTCAGGCCCGCAGGCTCCGTTCCGGGTACGGTCGGGTCCGCCGCCGCGGCTCCCGCCCGGCCGACAGCCTCCGCTGCGGACGCAGTCAAGCCGCCAGGCTCCCGCGCGGGCGCAGTCAGGCGGGGCACCATACTGCTGCTCAACCCCGGTGCACAGGCGGGCGCGGTGTCTGCGCAAGGCTGGGACAGCGTAACCGTTCCGGGCTGGCAGGTGATCAGCGGCTTGCCAACCGTAGTGCGGTATGGCACCCCGGGCTTCCCGCCCGTCACCGGGCATTGGCCGGCCGTTCGCGGCGGTCAGCTATTCGGCGGCGGGGCCGGCGGTACCGCCCGGCTGCGGCAGCTAGTACCGCTACGCGAAGTAGCCGGTTCGCTGCTGCCCGCCGGGACTCGGTACCGGCTCTCGGCCTGGCTCGGCGGCACGGCCACCAGCAGCGCAAGGGTCACGGTAGCGTTCGTGTCCGCCGCGCGCGCGGTGCTCGCCCGCCGCACGATCGGCCCGGTGGGCGGGAGGGCCGGGACCAGCGGGCTGACTCGCCGGGCCGTGACCGGGACTCTCCCGCGGGGGACGGTCAGCGCACAGGTCACGCTGGTCCTGGCAACGTCGCTGACCAATTTCGACGGCCCGGACGCGCCGCGCGTGGGCTATGACCGGGCGGTCGCCGATGCGCTGGGGTTCAGCGTCTCCGCCCCGGTCGAGAGCCCGCTGCCGCTGGTCCCGCCGACCGCGCACGTGCCCCGCTACCGGCACGTGTTCGTCTTCTACTTCGAGAACGAGGACTACGGCTCGGTCATCGGGAACACCAGCCAGGCCCCGTACCTGAACAGCCTGCTGCCGCGGGCCAGCCTGCTGGGTCAGTTCTTCGCTGAGGAACACCCGAGCGACGGCAACTACCTCGCTCTGGCCGGCGGCAGCACGTTCGGCATTCCGCTCGACGACCCACTGGAGGTGAACCCCCGGTACACGATCCGCGCCCGCAATATCGGCGACCTGATCGGCGCGGCGCACGAGACGTGGAAGGCCTACCTCCAGGGCGCAAACGGCCCGTGCGACGACACGGTGCACAAGTACTACTGGAACGACGACCTGCCGATGACGTACTTCGCCGACGTCCGCGACCGGCCCGGCTACTGCGCGTCCCACCTGGTCCCGCTCGCGTCACTGCCGGCCGACCTGGCCAGCGCGGCCAGCACGCCGAACTTCGCCTGGGTGGGCCCCGATGACTGCGCCGACATGGAAGGCTGCGGGATCCGCGCAGGCGACCAGTTCCTGGCCGCAGAACTGGGTGCCATCATGCGCTCGCCTGCCTGGCGGACCCAGCGCTGCCTGGCCATCATCACCTTCGATGAGGACGGCTACGACCACGAGCGCCCGGCCCAGCGCGTGCCGACGCTCGTCCTCGGCTCGGCCGGCGTCCGGCGGGGCTACGTCTCGCACGTCCGCTACACGCACTACAGTCTGCTCCGCACGATCGAGGCAGCGCTCGGCCTGGGCACGCTGACCAGCAACGACCGGTACGTGCAGCCGGTGAATGACATATTCGCGGGCCGGTCCGCGACGCCGACGGTGGCCCGGACCCGGCCGGTGTCGACCCGGCCGGTGTCGACCCGGCTGGTGCCGACCCGGCCGGTGTCCACCCCTGCCCGGCCAGCGAACCATGCACGAGCCCGGCCTGTGAGCCGGGCCCGGACCTGGTCGGCTACACCAGCACGAGCCTGGCCGGCGAAACCGCGACATTCCCCGCTCCCGGACGCGCCCGGCAAGACCGGCGGCGCAGTGCCGGGCGCGACGCCAGGCACCGCAGGCGCGACGCCAGGCACCACGGGCGCGACGCCAGGCACCACGGGCGCGACGCCAGGCACCACGGGCGCGACGCCAGGCACCGCAAGCGCGCCGCCAGGCACCGCAGGCGCGCCGCCGGGCACCGCGGGCGCGCCGCCGGGCACCGCGGGCGCGACGCTGCTGCCGGTCCGCCGACGGCAGCCGACGGCCTTCGTGGTGAACTCCGGCTCGGGCACCGTCACGCCGATCAACCTGGCCACCCGCCGGCCCGGCCCGGCCATCCGGGTCGGCCACGACCCGCGGACCATCGCGATCACACCCAGCGGCCAGACCGGCTACGTAGTGAACGCCGGCTCGGGCACCGTCACGCCGATCAACCTGGCCACCCGCCGGCCCGGCCCGGCCATCCGGGTCGGCCACGACCCGCAGGCCATGGCGATCACGCCCGACGGCCAGACCGGCTATGTAGTGAACGTCGGCTCGGGCACCGTCACGCCGATCAACCTGGCCACCCGCCGGCCCGGCCCGGCCATCCGGGTCGGCCAGGACCCGCGGGCTATCGCGATCACACCCAGCGGCCAGACCGCTTACGTGCTCGACTGGGGCAGCGCGGAAGTTACGCCGATCAGCACCGCTACGGGGCGGCCAGCCCGGCCTATCCCAGTGGGCAGCTACCCGTTCTCGGCAGCGTTGTCTCCCGATGGCCGCACGCTCTACGTGGCCAGCTACGGCTCGGATACCGTCACCCCGATCACCGTGGCCACCGGGCGGGCAGGCCGCGCCATCCCAGTCGGCCAGGCTCCTGACGCCCTCGCGGTCAGCTCCGGCGGCGGCAAGGTCTACGCCGTCGGCGGCGACTCGGACACCGTCACCCCGATCGCCACGGCTACCGGGCACGCGGGTCCGGCCATCCCCGTCGGGTACTCGCCGGCGGCCATCGCCATCGGCCGCTCCGGCCGGACTGCGTACGTCGTGAACACGATCTCCGGCACCGTGACCCCGGTCAGCACCCGGACCGGCCGGACCGGCCCGCCGATCCCGATAGGTACCTATTCCTATCCGCTCGCCATCACGCTGACGCCTGACGGTACCAGCGCGGTGGTGGCCGGCACCTACGCGGGCAAGGTCACGGTGATCGACACCCGCACGCGACAGGCAACCGCCCGGATCACGGTCGGAAGATTCCCGGTCGCCGTCGCCATCGTGGGCTGACCACCGTGCGGGAGCAGCACAGGGTCAGGCCCTGGTCGGCGCCTGACCCGGCCGGGCAGGGTTCACAGGCCGATACCCGGAGATAACAAGCCTGTGCCAGTGACGGCGATGTGGTCGTGCGCCCGGTGCGCACGGACGTTCGCGAACCGGAACCAGACTCACACCTGCGCCCCGCTTGGCGACCTGGATCAGCATTTCGCCCGAGCCTGCGCGGAGGTGCGGGACATCTTCGACCGGGTCCTGGCAGCGGTGTCCGCTCTCGGCCCAGTGGAGGTGCTGGCCGAGAGAACCCGCATCGCGCTGCACGTCCGGATGAGCTTCGCCGCGTTCACCCCGCGCCAACGCTGGCTCAGCGGGCATCTGGTCCTGGCCCGCCAGATTGACAGCCCGCGCTTCCTGCGGGTCCAGACACTATCCCCGCGCAACGTGGTGCATTCCTTCCGGCTCACCTCGCCTGATGATGTGGATGCCGAGTTCACGGCCTGGCTGGCCGAGGCGTACCAGGTCGGGGCTCAATAGGCCAGGGCCGCTCCGCCATTTCCCGCAGCAGTGCGCGATAGCGTCCGATGACGGGGCATTGGCACACCGGGGAGAATCGGTCAGGACCCTGGTGAGGGGTGTCGTAGCCGGTGCTTACGCTGGCAGGTGACTGAGACCAGCTCCGAACCCGAGGCCGGTCACGCATGGATGTGCTACCGACTCGGCTGGTCCTGCTGGGCATCGGTGAAGGGCCGCGACGGCCAGTGGTGAGCCGTCGCCGTCGAGGTCATGGTCGAGCAGGTGATGGAGACCGTCCAGTCGGCCATGTCGCCTGGTGCTGCGGCTGGCAGCTTTTGCCTCAGTCTCATGGGCTGGTGATGGCCTGCTTCGGGCTCACGGTGTAGGTGCCGCTGAGCGTGACCGGGTCGCCGTCGTTGATCAGGCCGAGGCAGCCGGAGCTGACGCCTTTCCAGTGCAGGTTGCCGCCGGTGGTCAGCACCTTGAGCTGGCCGGTGCTGTCGGTATACCGGAACGTCACCCTGCCGTCGTCGGCGGTAGCGCTCGTGCCGTCGATCATGGCGTTGCAGCCGTTGCCCGACAGCGTGAGGTGGAGGTGGCTGAGCGTCCCCAGCGCCGCGCCTTTCGCCGCGTTGTAGGAGGAGAGGTTCACATGCCAGGGCAGGCCACCGGCCTGCAGATGGAATATCAGCGGGCCGCCACAGGCAGTGAGGCTGAGGGCGGACAGGGAGCCGACATGGGAGCCGGGCAGTCCGCTGCCGGTCTTGAGCGTGCCGCTGGCGGTCGAGGAGACGCACGGTATCGCGGTGCCGGTCTTGGGGTCTTTGACGGCCACTTTCCCTGACTTCGCCGTGATGGCGCCGCCGGGCCGGATGGTCCAGGTGGTCGCGGCCAGGGCGGGGGCGGCTGCCAGGGTGGCCGCGAGGAGCGCGGCACCGCCAGCGGCCAGGATGCGCGCGTACCGGTTGCTCATCGCTGTCTTCCTTCCGGCCTTATGAGCGGGGCCTGGTCACCGGGAGCATTGCCAGCTTGTTTCCCGCGCGGGAGCAGGTCAAGCAGCGCAAGGCCGCCAGCCGGGCGAACCTCGCCTGCTAAATGCCGCGTTCGAGGGCGCCAACCGGCACGGCCGCAGGCTCAGTTAGGCCGACACCACCGGCCTCCCAGCGGTGAATGGGGCCGATCGGCCCACACCTGGCGCGCTGGACGGGGCCGTCCGGCCCCTGCCGCCAGGCTCCGGTCAGGCTGACGCTGGGTCTACTGCTCCGCCACCTGGGCGGAACCGGCGGGGGCCGCCGCAAAACTGGCCACGCGAACGAACCGTAAGGGGCACAGTCATGAGGAAAGTCTTCGGCGTTGTAGCTGCGGCGGCCATCGCGGCGGCATTGTCCGCTTGCGGCAGCAGCGGTCCAACGGTTACCGGATGCGAAAGCGCCATAACGCAGGCGGCAAGCGACGGGCAGATCCAAAGCGAGTCGGCCAGCCAGCTCGAAAACTCGCCTAACCTGCGCGGTCCCTGCAACGGCCTGAACACCACCCAGCAGCACCAGCTCGAAGCGTGGGCTACGAAGACGGGTGACGGGCAACATGACTAGCTTCCTGCATGCCACATCGCCGTTGTCCTGGCTGTCCTGGCTGGGGCGGACCGACTTCGCCCTCCTAGCGGGCGCGCTCGTGTCGTGCTCGGCAGCCGCCTTTCTCGGCAGGAGGAACGCGTCATGATAGCCGCAGTCATCTGGATCGCCGGCGCGTTCCTGGCCGGGTGGATAGGACACCGCAAGGGCATGACCAGCCTGGGCGTTCTCCTGGGAGTGGTGTTCGCCCTAGTCGGGGCAATCATCATGGCCTTGATCCCGCGCACGTTCCAGCCGGTGTGGCAGGGCTGGATGCGCCGGCTCCACGGCCGGGGCCGCATCATCGCCGGCGCCCTCCTGCTGCTGGCCTGGATGTTCGTCCCGTCCATCTCGCACAGCGGGATCAGCATCGCCCAGGAGCACGCGGAATGCCAGGGCGGCCTGGGCAGCGTCGCCCGGCTGTTCGACCCGGGCATCGCGGTCGACTGCAACGACATCAGCACCCTCTACACGTTCCTCACCCTGGCCGCCGCGGCGGGGCTCGTGCTGGTGCTGTGGGGTGTCTGGGTGCTGTGGGGTGCCTTGCTGTTGGAGCAGACCCGGAAGTTCAGCGCCACCGCCCGTCCAGCATTCCCGCAGCCCCCGCAGCAGTATCCGCCTCCGGCACCCCCGCAGCCCCCGGCGCCAGGCTGCACCTGTGGTGCCGACCACGAGCCCGGTGACGTGTTCTGCGGCCGATGCGGCGGGCCGGTCTGGTCTCCCGCGCCCGGGCCGGCTTAGCTTGAGATTTAAGGTGCCTGACGTGCCATGACACGGATTGCCGGTTCTTGCGGTGGTATGCCCGGCGTGTCGCCGGACGTGGATACGGCCTTTGCCTGATCATGTGGTCTCGCCAGAGAAACATGATCGACAGCAAAGGCCGTGATGGACAGTCTGCCGCAGGATCCTGGTCGCGTCGAGCAGCTTGCCCGCCTGGCGGGGTTCCGCCGTGAGCTGCATGAGTGCTTCACCGCGCGGGCGGACGCGCTGTTCGAGCTGTGCGACGCGGTGCTGTGCGCGCAGGGGCCGGTGCGCTCGGCGGCGGAGCTGTCGCTGGAGCCGGAGTTCCGCCGCGGGCACGGATCGGTGTATGACGCCCTGGCAGGGGGCCAGATAGATGCCGGGAGGCTGCGGCGGCTGCAGGTGGCAGCGATGACGCCGGCGGCTGAGGGTGATCCGCTGATGTTCGGGATCGACGTGACGCCGCTGGCCCGCCCGGACGCGGTGTTCGCCGATGAGCTGGTGATGGTGCAGGTGCGGGGTGCTGGCGGGGACCGGTACCTGCCGGGCTGGCCGCTGAGCGTGCTGGTGGGCGTGGGGTGGGGGTCCTCCTCGTGGGTGGATGCGATCGAGGCCAGGCGGCTGCGCCCGGGAGAGGACCATGTCGATGCCACCGTCGCGCAGGTTACCGATCTGCTCGGCGACCTGGCCGCCACCGGCCGGCGGCGGCCGGCTGACCCGCCGCCGCTGGTGATGCTGGATGCCGGGTACCCGGCCACGGACCTGTCGCATGCCCTGGCCGGCCTGCCGGTTCAGCTGCTGGTGCGGCTGCGGTCCGACCGGGTGTTCTACGCTCCCGGCGGCCGGCGCGCGGACGGGAAGCCGGGCCGGCCCCGCCGGCACGGGCAGCGGTTCGCGCTGGCTGAGGCGGGCACCCATCACGCCCCCGATATCGAGCTGGCCGGCCAGTCGCGGCGGTACGGGAAGGTGCGGGTGCGGGCCTGGAAGGGCCTGCACCAGGCCCTGGAGCGCAGCGGCCGGTGGTCCGGCTTCCCCCAGTGCCAGGAACTGCCGGTCGTGCCCGGCACGGTCATCCAGGTCAGCGTGGAACGCCTGCCCGGCGGCCGCGCGCCGCACAAAGACCTGTGGCTATGGCACCACGGGCCGGCCGAAGCCGACGCAGGCCTGACGGACCTGCTGTGGAAGGCCTACCTCCGCCGGTTCGATCAAGAGCATTTCCACCGGTTCGGCAAGGTATACCTGGGCCTGGCCGCCGCCCGCCTGGCCTCGGCCGCGGCCACCGGCAGGTGGACCGCCCTGATCATCGCCGCCTATACCCAGCTGCGGCTGGCCTCAGCCCTCGTCGATGACTTGCGCCGGCCCTGGCACAACAAGCCCGCACCGGGGCAGGTACTCAGCCCCTACCGGGTCCGGCTCGGATTCCGCCGTCTCCGCACCCACCTGGGCACCCCGGCCAGGGCGGCGAAACCCACCCGGCCTGGTCCCGGCCGCCCCGCAGGATCCAGGAACCGGCCCAAGCCCCGGCCGCCGGTCTACCGCAAAACGGACACCAAGCACACCACCGCCCGCGCCCCAGTCAAGCAGAATCCTTAAATCTCAAGCTTAGAGCGCCCGGCAACAGGGCGTTGGATCAGGGAGCGGCGTCCAGGCAATCCCTGGCAAGGCCGAGGAGGGAGTCAGCCTGGATTTGGCTGGCGATTGACGAGAACGCCGCCAGGGCAGCCTGGGCGCCACGAGCCCGGCAGTCCTATTGCCGGGCGCTCTAGCTGGACGGTGCGGTCAACGCTGGGATAGCGGACCAGGCAAGTGAGGGCGGGGTCGTCTCATCGGCGGCTCCGTTTCTCATCCTGGTCGGGGTGTTCCCTCCTGTCGATCTGGCGCGGTGACGGACACACCCTCGCTGGGCGCACGGAGCAGCCCAGCTCCGGAAGCTGGCGCGCGAGACGACCGCGGACAGGTCCGCGCCGGCGAACTAAGCCGTCTAAGCCGTCTAACCGGCAGACAGCACGAGCCGGACCACGACCTGCCCGACACGCCGGACGGTCCGGCCAATGCCGCAGCCACGGCTACAGTCCCTCTGTAGTAAGAAGCTAGTGGTCACTTCTGTAGTAAGAAGCTGGTGGTGTCCGCTGGATGGACGGCAAGACAGACGTCTTCGATGATGTGGGGCGCCGAAGATCACCGCGGCGAGGCGGCAGAGCAGCAGGCTGGTGCGCCCGGCTCGGACGCGGGCCAGCCTGGCCAGCGCTTCGGCGCGTGATAGCCGCGCCCGAGGGTAGGAATACAGCACCCCGAAGAAGGGCCGCAGTGGCAGGGACATGTCATGCGCGCACCAGCTGATGACGATCAGCCGCCCGCCGACAACGCAGGGCCTTACGCCTTCGGGGTGCAGCGGCCCGGCTTCCACGGCCAGCCGGACAGGCCCAGGAGCAGGCCCGGCCGGCTGCGCAGGCTGGCCAGGCGGCTGCGCAGGCTAATCGCTCGGCCAACCAGCGCCGGGAGAGAATGAACCGGTGAGCGGCATGCCGCCTGAGACGAACGCGCCGCTGATCCGCGAGGCCACTGGGACGACGGCCCACCTGAGCCACGCGCCCGCGGCGGCCACGCTGGCGACAGTGGTGATCATGGCATGCTAGATCCTTACCGCGGGCCTGTAATGATGACGCCTGAATGAGCCATCCGGTGTAGCAGAACCTGCCGTATTGGACGGCCAGTCACGGCGTCCACCGCGGCCGTGATCACTGCGATCACCGTCACCGGGTCAGCAGTCATGGATCCTCCCATCGCGTTCGCTCCCACGCCGCGCTGCTGGCCGCCGTTCATCACCGAACGGCGCAGCGCGAATCCGCGCGCTCTCGTCCGCGCGGGCCCGTCGGCTGGTCAACCTAGGCCGGCCCGCGGCGATGGCTTGTTAGCGGCCTCGCCCGCGACGCGCCCCGGCGGTGACAGGACGGCGCCGACGAACAGCTCAGAGACGGCGGCCGCCAGCCGTTGCGGATCCTGCTCGCCGATGCGCTGGGAAAGGCGCCCGCTGAGCCACAGGGCAGACAGGCCGTGTGCCACCGACCAGGCGCTGACCGCCACGACCTCGGGGGAACGCCCGTGCAGGCGGCCCGCGCCGCGGCAGCGTTCGATGGTCGCGGTCAGCAGCCCATAGGCCGCCTCGCTGGCGGCGACGAACTCGGGATTGTCCGGGTTGAGCGCATCCAGCCGGAACATGACCTCGAAGTGCGACGGGTGGCCAACCGCGAATCGGACGTAGCCCCGGCCGATCGCGGCCAGCTCGTCCGCGCCGTCGGCGGCACCTGACTCTGCCACTTCTGCGAGAACCGACTCGGCCAGCAACCGGTATCCCGCGGTGGCGAACGCGGTCAGCAGCCCGGCTTTGTTGCCGAAATGGTGAGCGGGCGCACCATGCGAGACTCCGGCGCGGCGCGCCACATCGCGCAGCGACACGCCGGTCACACCGCAATCGGCGACGGCGCGCTCAACCGCTTCCAGCAGGGCAGCTGGCAGATCGCCATGGTGGTAGGCCACGGACCATCTTGACATCCCGCGGGCATCTTGACATTGTCTAGCTGGGGAAAGCCGGCCGATGGCTGGCTTCGGCGGCCGCGCCCGGCGGCCGGTCAGCCAGAGAGGGCGAAATGGAAGCATCGGAGCCGACGAGCGCGGACGTCCTCGAACGGGCCTGCGGGTCAACCGGCGCGGTCCTGGAGATGGTGCGCGCCACCGACCTGGACCGAACGACCCCGTGCGCCTCCTGGAATGTCCGGGATGTGGTCAATCACATCGTCGGCGGGACCGCGTTCTTCGCCGAGCTGGCCGAGAAGGGCACCGTGACCGACCGCGGCGGCGAAACCGACTGGACGGCCACCGACTTCGCCGCCGCGTTCCGGCGGGAGGCCGGGCGGCTGGTCGCCGCGTTCCGGGCGCCGGATGCCATGAACAAGCCTATGAAAATGCCGTTCGGCGAGCTGCCGGGGTCGGTCTGCGTCTGGATCGCGGCCGGCGACATCTTCACCCACGGCTGGGATCTGGCCAAGGCAACCGGCCAGCCCACGGATCTGGAACCCGATGTCGCCGCTCGGCTGCTCGTGCAGATCGAGCCGATCCTGCCCGAGGACATGCGCGGTCCCGATGGGGAGGCGGCATTCGGGCCGAGAGTGGGGATAGCCGATTCGGCGCCCGCGGCCGACCGGCTGGCCGCGTTCGAAGGCCGGCACCCCTGAGAGCATCAGGCCATCGACGCCGCGGCCCGGCCGTCCCCGGTGCCGGGCTCAGCGCACTGACACGCGGCCCGTGCGCCCGGTGGCCTGCTACGCCTGCGGCTGGGAGATGTTGACCAGCCACGCGACGCCGAACTTGTCGGCGCACATACCGAACTCGTCGCCCCAGACTTGCTTCTGCATCGGCATCATCGTGGTCCCGCCGGCGGACAGCTTCTCCCAGTAGCCGCGCAGGGTGTCGGCGTCGTCACCGCTGAGGCTCACCGAGAAGCCGGCCATGGGATGGTACTCCATGTCGCCGGTGATGTCGGCGCCCATGATCGTGTAGCCGGCCTCCGTCTCGAGCATCCCGTGCATGATCCGCTCGGCGTCGGGCGAGTCCTTGGCGCCCAGGTCAGCGAACGTGTTAAGGGTGAGATTGCCGCCGAATACGCTCGCGTAGAACTCCATAGCCTGGCGGGCGTTGCCGTCGAAGTTGAGGTACGGGTTCAGCCGAGAGGTCATGTTCTTCTCCTGCCGGGTCCGGTACAGCGGGCCGTCGCGGGATCCGCTGCGCGATGCAGGTGAGCGTAACAACACGCCGCGGCTGCGGGTTTCGCGGCTCGTCCCGGGGCGGCTCCCGCGGCGCTGCGCCTGCACCGTGCCGGTGGCGCAGCTTACAGTGCTGCCGCAGGCCCGACCTGGTCGTCCCGTCGCGGGGGCAGGCACGCCTCCCCGGCGACGCATGAGCCGGCGCATTAGTGTGCTGCCATGCTCTTTCCCACCGCGCTCGTCGGAAGCTATCCCCAGCCGGACTGGCTCATCGACAGGAGCCGGCTGGCCGGCCGGTTCCCGCCCCGGGTGCGGGCCCGGGAACTGTGGCGGGTCGACCCTGCCTACCTGGAGGAAGCACAGCGGGACGCCGCCCTGCTGGCCATCCGCGCCCAGGAACAGGCCGGCCTGGACATCGTGACCGACGGCGAGATGTGCCGGGAGAGCTACTCGAACCGGTTCGCGACCGCGCTGGACGGGGTGGACACCGACCACCCTGGCACCGCGCTCGACCGCAGCGGCCACCCGAATCCGGTGCCCCGCGTCACCGGCCCGGTGCGGCGGCGGCGTCCCGTCGAGGTGGACGACGTGAGGTTCCTGCGCGCGAACACCACCCGCACTGTCAAGATCACCGTGCCGGGACCGTTCACCATGGCCCAGCAGGCGCAGGATGACTACTACGGCAGCAGGGAGAAGCTCGCCCTGGGGTATGCCGAGGCGGTCAACGAGGAGGTCAGGGACCTGTTCGCGGCAGGCGCTGACATCGTCCAGCTGGACGAGCCTTACCTGCAGGCCCGCCCTGAGGAGGCGCAGCGTTACGGGGTCAAGGCCGTCAACCGGGCCCTGGCGGATGTTGCCGGGACCACCGCGGTGCACCTGTGCTTCGGATACGCGGCCATCATCCACGACCGGCCGGCTGGCTACTCGTTCCTGCCCGAGCTCGCGGCCTGCTCCTGTGACCAGGTGTCCATCGAGACCGCGCAGTCCGGTCTTGACTGCGCGGTACTCGCCGCGCTGGACGGCAAGACCGTCATCCTGGGCGTGCTGGATCTGAACGACCCGGCGGTGGAGACGCCGGAGACGGTGATCGCCCGGGTCAGGCGGGCGCTGCCGTACGTGACGGCTGGCCGGCTGGTGCTCGCCCCGGACTGCGGCATGAAGTACCTGCCGCGCGATGTGGCCTTCAGCAAGCTGACCGCGATGACCGCGGCGGCCGGCCAGCTGCGCGCCGAGCTGGGCTCGTCCTGACCGCGGCCCGGCCGGCCGGGCGGGAGCAGCGGCACGGCCACCGGGTTACGCGGGGTGCTCGCTCCGGTCGCCCGCCCATTCGGTGTGGAAGGTGCCCTCCGCGTCGGCGCGCTGGTAGGTGTGCGCGCCAAAGTTGTCCCGCAGGCCCTGGATCAGCGCGGCGGGCAGCCGGTCGCGCCGCAGCGCGTCGTAGTACGCCAGCGACGAGGAGAACGCGGGCGCCGCGATGCCGGACAAGGCGGCCTGGGCCACGACCTGCCGCCAGCTGTCGGTGCCGTCACGGATCGCGTCGGCGAAGTACGGCGCGACCATCAGGCTCGGCAGGCTGGGGACCTCGTCGTAGGCTTCGCGGATCCGGTCGAGGAACCGAGCGCGGATGATGCAGCCGCCACGCCAGATGGTGGCCATCGCGCCGCGGTCGATGCCCCAGTCGTATTCGGCGCTGCCGGCGGCGATGTGGTCGAAGCCCTGGGCATAGGCCACCACCTTGGACGCGTACAGCGCGCGGCGAACCTGCTCGATGAAGGCGTCGCGGTCCACGCCCGCCAGTTGCCCTGCCTTACCCCCGAACGCGTCGCGGGCGGCCGCACGCTGATCGGTATGCCCGGACAGGGACCGGGCGAAGGTGGCCTCGGCGATACCGGTGATCGGGATGCCCAGATCGAGCGCACTCTGCACCGTCCACCGGCCGGTGCCCTTCTGCTCGGCCCGGTCGGCCACGATGTCGATGAACGGCGCGCCAGTCCTGGCGTCGACGTGCGCCAGCACGTCCGCGGTGATCTGGATCAGGAAGGAGTCCAGCTCACCCTCGTTCCAGGTGCGGAAGATCTCGCTGATCTGCCCCGGGTCCTCGCCGAGGCCGGCCCGCAGGATGTCGTAGGCCTCGGCGATGAGCTGCATGTCGGCGTACTCGATGCCGTTGTGCACCATCTTCACGAAATGACCGGCTCCGTCCGGGCCTACGTGCGTGCAGCACGGCGTCCCGTCAACCTGCGCGGCGATCGACTCGAACATCGGTCCCAGCCGCGCGTACGATTCGGCGGACCCGCCCGGCATGATGCTCGGCCCGTTGAGCGCGCCCTCTTCGCCGCCGGAGACACCGCAGCCCACGAAGTGCAGTCCTCGGTCGCGCAGCGCTGCCTCGCGCCTGCGGGTATCGGTGAAATGGGAGTTGCCGCAATCGACGACGATGTCGCCCTCTTCCAGCAACGGCACCAGCTCGCCGATCACCGCGTCGGTGGGCGCGCCGGCCTTCACCATGATGATGACCGCCCGCGGGCGCCGCAGGCTGGCGACGAATTCGGTCATCGTCTCGCTGGGCACGAACGCGCCCTCTCCCCCGTGTTCGCGCATCAGGGTGCGCGTGCGCTCCGGCGAGCGGTTGTGCAGCGCGACAGCGTGACCGTGCCGGGCCAGGTTGCGCGCGAGATTGCGTCCCATGACCGCCAGGCCGGTGACGCCGATGTCCGCGGCCGGTTGCTGAGTCATGAGCGGCTCCTTATCCTCTGCGGTACGCCACAAGTATCTCGCTACGCCGGAAGCCGGCACCGGGCGGCCCGCGTGGCCCGGATGACGCGGTCGGCGCCGAGGTCTTACCGGGATGCGGGGCCTCCAGGGTCTTACCGGTCAGTCTGACCACAGCGAGCCGAGGGCCGCGTCGACCTGCGCGGCCAGCTGCCCGATGCGGGGCAGTACCGGCTGGGGCGGCACCGCATCGACCGGCTCGCAGGCCGCCCGGGCGGCCGGGTCGAGGAACCGGCTCAGTTGCCCGTAACCGTGCCGGTCGTCGCTGGCCATGCGGTGGTGGTGCAGGCGCAGCGGCGCGTACAGGAACAACTGGTCACGCGCCCTGGTGACCGCGACGTAGAACAGCCGCCGCTCCTCGGCCAGCCCGGCCGCAGACGACAGGGCCATGTCGCTGGGCACGGCCCCATCGACCAGGTGCGGCAGGTGCACCACAGGCCATTCGAGGCCCTTCGCCGAGTGGACCGTCGAGATGACCAGGAAATCCTCGTCCAGCCGGGGCGGCCCGGCCAGGTCCGAGGCGGAGACCGGCGGGTCGAGCGCGAGCTCGGTGAGCGCGTCGTGCAAGGACGGCCTGCTCGCCGCCGCGTCGGCCAGCCGCTGCAGGTCAGCGATCCGGATGCCGGCGTCGGGATAGCGGGCGCGCAGCGGGGCCTCCAGCGCTGCCAGGATAGCGGCCGCCCGCTCTCCGGTCCGGTCCAGCGACCTGACCGCGGCCAGACCGCCGATGGTCGCGGTCAGGTCGGCCCGGGCCCGCCGGGGTGCGGCCTGCACGGCGTCCGGCCAGCGGTCGAACGGTACCGGATCCGCCGGGCACAGGATCTCGATGACTCGTCGCGCATGCACCGGCCCGATACCCTCGTGCA
The DNA here is from genome assembly GCA_963762615.1 of uncultured Actinomycetes bacterium. Classification (GTDB taxonomy): domain Bacteria; phylum Actinomycetota; class Actinomycetes; order Streptosporangiales; family Streptosporangiaceae; genus PALSA-505. Next base: position 810,304 of record CAVXLG010000013.1, read on the forward strand.
GCCGCAGCACGCGGAACCAGGCGACGTCATCGGCGGGGTTGGCGACCACCCGGGCGGCCGACATGAAGTCCTTGACGTGCGCCGCCTCGGTGAACCGCAGCCCGCCGTACTTGACGAACGGGATCCGGCGGGCCGCCAGCTCCACCTCCAGCACGTCGCTGTGGTGGGCGGCGCGGATCAGTACCGCCTGATCCCGCAGCTCTGCCCCCGCCTCATGCGCCTCCAGGACCCGCGCGCAGATCTCGCGGGCCTGCGTCGCCTCGTCGTGGCAGCTCACCAGCAGCGGGGAGGTCCCCGGCCCGCGGTCGCCGGTCAGCTCGAGCTCCAGCCCGTCCGACTGCGGGCGGACAGCGTTCGCCAGCCGCAGCACTGCCTGCTTCGACCGGTAATTCCTGGCCAGCCGGACGACGGTGAGATCGGGAAATGCGGCGGTCAGCTGCCGCAGGTGTTCCGGGTCGGCGCCCCGGAAGCCATAGATGGCCTGAGCGTCGTCGCCGACGCAGGTCAGGCCATCGCCGTCGGGGCGCAAGAACCGCACGATGTCGGCCTGCACCGCGTTGACGTCCTGATACTCGTCGACCAGCACCGCATCGAACATGTCGCGCAGCACCGGCCCGGCCGCCGGGTCCGCCAGCGCGGCCCGCCACATCAGCAGCAGGTCATCGAAATCGACCAGGCCGTGACTGCGCTTGTGCGCGACATACCCGCGGAACAGGCCGGCGAGCTGGCTGGTGAACTCACTGCACCAGGGGTAGTCGCGGCGGGTGATGTCGGCGACCGGCCGCTGGGTGTTGACGCACCGGGTGTAGATATCGGCGCAGACCGCCGCGCGCGGGGCGCGGCGCTGCGTGCTCACCAGACCGTGATCGGCTCGCTGGGCGTCCAGCAGGCCGGTCACGTCGGCCGGGTCGATCACGGTGAACTCGGGTGGCAGGGAGAACGACTCGGCGTGCTCCCGGATGATCCGGTGAGCGATCGCGTGAAACGTGCCGCCGGTGATCCGCTCGCTGGCCGCCCGCGCGCGGGGCGCGGCCCGGGCCATCATGTCGTCGGCGGCGCGACGGGTGAACGTCAGCAGCAGGATGCGGCTGGCCGGGGTGCCCTGCTCGCGCAGCCACGCCGCGCGGGCCACCAGGGTCCGGGTCTTCCCGGTGCCGGCCCCGGCCAGGATCAGCAGCGGCCCGCCCCGGTGCGCTGCCGCCTGCCGCTGGTCATGATTCAGCCCGTCCAGCAGGCCCGCAGACTCGAACATGAACACGAATGTAACCAGGCCGGCCGTCACGGCCGGACCGCCACGCTGGACGCCGGGGCAAAACTCACCGCGAACCGGCGACCGGCGGGCTCGCGCCGCCTTCAGCTCTTCGACCAGGCCTTGCCGTTCCAGTGCAGGACCACCGGGCCGCCGACCGCCCAGGCGTCGTCCGGCGCGGTAGCGTCCACGCCGTTCAGGGCGTTGGTCCCTATCCCGATGGGGATGCGGACTTGCGACCAGTCGGTGCCGTTCCAGTGCAGCATGAGTATGCGCTGGTGGCACGGGGTGACGGTGCTGCAGTAGTCCCCGACGGCCCAGGCGTCGTCCGGCGAGATGGCGGTCACGCCGGCCAGGACGTTCCACTGCGGGCCGGGATCCGGGCTCTTGACCCGCGTCCAGGCGGAGCCGTTCCAGCGCAGGATCAGCGTGCGGCACACGGTGCTGGTGTCGATGCAGCGGTTCCCGACCGCCCAGGCGTCGTCAGCCGAGCGGGCGTTCACACCGGTCAGGGAGTTGTCCGGCGAACCCGAGTCCGGGCTGGCCACCTTCGACCAGGCCGCGCCGTTCCAGTGCAGCAGCAGCGTGTCCACCCGGTCACACGAGCTGGCGGGGCAGTAGGACCCGGCCGCCCAGGCATCGGCGGGCGAGACGGCGCTCACCGAGGACAGGGTAGCCAGGCGGCCTGGGTTCGGGGCCGCCTGGCTCGACCAGGCCTTGCCATTCCAATGCAAGATCAGTGTGTCCTGAGTGCGACACCCCTTGGGGCAGTAGAACCCGGCCGCCCACGCATCGGCGGGCGAGACCGCGCTTACCCCGCTCAGGGAGTCCCGTGACCCCCCAGGGCTCGGGCTGCTCACTCGCGACCAGGCCGTGCCGTTCCAGTGCAGGATCAGCGTGCCCTGATCGTGGCACCCGATCGTGCAGAAGTACCCAGCCGCCCAGGCGTCGGCCGGCGAGACCGCGCTCACGCCGGCCAGGACGTTCTCGCCCGCCGCCGGGCTCGGGCTCTTGACTCGCGACCAGGCCGTGCCGTTCCAGTGCGAGACCAGCGTGCCCAGGTCATGGCACCCGTCACGGCAGTAGAGCCCGGCCGCCCAGGCATCATCCGGCGACAGGGCGCTCACGGCGTAGAAGGCCCCGCCTGTCTGGCCCCGCCGGGAACTGCCCGCCGACGGGACAGCCCGGTCTGGTCCGGACGGCGCCTGCGCGGCTGGTGCTGCCTGCGCGGCCTGCGCCACCTGCCCGGCCGGAACGGCAGCGAGCCCGCCGAGAACCGCGGCCAGCGCCGCACCGGAAAAGACCGTCCTACGCCAACGACTCATCGCCGCCTCCTCACAGGTACCGGCAGCCCCTGGCCGGAGGTGAGCGCTATTATCTCGCTCATCGCACCGGTCGGCACGGCCATGACGCTGCGCGTCATGAAGACAGAGGGTCGAGCGGCCCGGAAAATACCACCTCCGCCCGGCCGACGGTCCGCAGGCACGGCGGCTTGATGTTCGCATCGGCTTGGGCTTGAGTACATCCATGCCTGATCAACCTGCTGCCTTGCGCTCCTGGCACGCCGTCGTCGAATCACGGGACCCGGCACTGCTGGACGACCTGCTGGCCGATGAGGTGGAGTTCCGGTCACCGGCAGTGTTCGCGCCGCAGCAGGGTAAGGCGCTCACGGCCCGGTACCTGGGCAGCGCGCTGGTCGTCCTGGGTCCTTCGCTGCGCTACATCAGCGAGTGGCATGATCAGGCCAGCGCGGTGCTGGAGTTCGAGGCCGAGCTTGACGGCGTCTACGTCCAGGGCGTGGACCTGCTGCGCTGGAACCCCTACGGCAAGCTGGTCAGCTTCACGGTGATGGTGCGGCCGATGCGCGGCTTGCAGAAGCTGATCGAGCTGATGGGACGCCAGCTGGCCGCCGGACCGGCCTGACTGCCCGCGCTCGCGCCGTGTGCGGCTGGCGGTTCTGCTGCTCGCGCCGTGGTGCGGTCGGCGGTTCTGCTGCTCGCCGTGTAAGGCCGGCGGTTCTGCTGCTCGCGCCGTGTACGGCCAGCGGTTCCGCTGCTCGCACAGTATGGTCGGCGGTTCCGCTGCTCGCGCCGTATGGCCGCCGGTTCCGCTGCTGGCGCCGGGCCCGGTGACGTCATGGGCCATGGTCGGCATCCCGAGGCAGGATCTGGCCTCGCATAGGCTCGAACTGGCCGCAGAACCTCCGAGCTAAGAGAATGGGAAATACGTGGTTGGCCTGCTCATTGTCGGCTTTGTCGGAGCGGTGCTCGTGCTCTACGCCGCGGAACTCATCGTCAAGGCGCGGGCGAGAGGTCGCCGGCTGCAAGCGATGAATGACCGGCTGGCTGCCGCGACCGTCCGAGCTGAGGAACAAGAGGAGCGGCGTCAGGCCGCGGCCCTGGCCAGCGGGGCGCTGACCTCCGTCATGCCCGCGATCAACCGGCCGCCGCTGACCGGGCCGGACGTGCCCGTGCCCGGCGCAGCACGGCGCGCGGCCGGCGGCGAGCGAACCGGGCGGCAGGATCACTGATCGGCACACCCCCGGTCAGCAGCCGCGGCAGGCCCTGGCACTCCGGTGCCGACCGCAGGTGCGTCCACGATGCCGTAGGCGCTGCTGCGCAGGACGGCGCCGAAATGAACGACGTACCAGCGGCCGCGCCAGGAGATCAGCGACGCGATGCCGATCGAGCGCAGCTGGCCGTGCTTCCGGTAGACCATCCGTGCCCCGCCGACATGCCAGTAGCCCACCGAGTTGAAGCACACGCCGGGATTGATCCAGGCGGCCTCAGCCGACGGAACGATCACCCGGGCCAGGCTGGCTCCGCGGCCCACGAAGCGATGGGCGGCGCCCACGTCGAGCCCGAAATCTGCCCACAGCCGGTCATGCCAGTCGGCGGCCGGGTCTGAGATGGCCTTGACCTGCTGGTAGGCGGTCAGCGGGAAGAACGACCAGATGGCCAGCCTGGCCCGGCCGGTCACCACGGCGGCCCACAGGTCGGTCATCTCCGCGGCGAAGGCTCGCGTGTGCGTGCTCGGGAACGTCCTGGTCTGGTGCAGGCTGGCGGGCGCCGGCGACACCGCAAGCACGCTCGGCGAAGCATCCGGCCGCGGCGTTGCCGCAGCGGCCGCGCGCGACGGGCCGCTGGATGCCGGCGTAACGGGTGTACTCGCGTCCTGGTGCCGGCCGGGAGCCGCGGCGGGGTGGCCGACCTGGTTCGCGCATCCGGCGGCCAGCACGCCCATCGCAGTGACCAGCGCCCCGGCCAGCAGCACCCCCCGCCTTGGCGCGCGGGCGGCCGCCCCGCGGCCGGCCCCGCTCGGCTCCCGGCCCGCCGGCCGCTCCCCTGCGTCCCGGCCGGCCGACCGATCAGCACGGCGAGATCGAGTAGCCATTCCTCTCACGCAACTCACAGCCAGCTCTGTCGGGACGGCGACGGTGACATCGACGCCCGGCCAGTGTGCCGCCGCCGGCGGCCAGGCCGCCGGCCCGGACCCGGGCCGGACCGGCTCAGCGTACCGGTTGGCCGCCCCGGGCCTGGCGATTATCGGGCTCGTCCTGACGCGCCTGCGGGCCCGCTCCCTGGATCGTTCCCGTCGCGCCCGAAAGCTAGCGGCCTGCCGAGCCACCCAGAATCCAGCACCGTGCCGAGCCACGCCCAGAACCCAGCACCCTGCCGAGCCACGCCCAGAACCCACCGCCCTACCGAGCCACGCCCAGAACCCAGCACCCTGCCGAGCCACGCCCAGAACCCACCGCCCTACCGAGCCACGCCCGAAACCCAGCGGCCCTGTAAGGGAGTCTCGCCCTGCAGATCGCTAGTGCCCGGGGCCGCGCTGGGTGCCCAGCTGGGCCTTGACCTTCTCTATCTCCTGCTCGTTGCTGATCGTCAGAGATTCGATCCTGTGCAGGCGCGCCTGCACGTCATTGACCATCTGCTCCAGTGAGCTGATCACCTCGTCGAATGCCCTGCGGTCATCGCGCCAGGTACCGTACATGACCTCCAGGTCAGCCGTGCGCTTAGCCTGATCATCGATTTGCGTCCGTACGGTCAGCAGCAGGTCTTGGTATTCGCGTGACCGAAATCGGAGGGTGGACGCAATGAACAAGCATGTCGCCGCGACAATGGCGACCGTTACGCCAAGCAAGATACTCACGGCTGTCCCTAGGGTGAGGCTTTCGCATTCGATGTCCCGTCCCGGCCGACGCCGGAGACCGATATCGTGACGGCAAATATTGACATGGCGATGGCAGCGATGCACGCGATCGCGATGATCCAGCCCCCCGGGCCTGTGTCGTTCGACGCGTGACTACCGGCTGTGCTGGCCGCGGCCGGCTGAGATGAGGCATGCGCCGCCGGCTGAGATGAGGCATGCGCCGCCGGGTGGGATGAAGGGTGCGCTTTTGCCGGATGGGGTGAAGGATGCGCTCTGCGGGGATGGTCAGACGCTCGGCCTGCATCCGGGTGGTGCCGCTTGGCCGACTGCGCGGACGAGGAGGCGTGAGACGCCGCCGTGTGGCTCTTATGATCATGGCCTATCTGGATCAGAATCCACAACGCGAGCAGCCCTGCGGCGACGAGGGCAATGCGTTTCACCATCACTTCTCCCGCGCGCGTCCTGGCGGATCCTTATCAGTGTCTGATCACATCCGTCATCAAGCTATAGCCAGGCGGCAGGATTCTCCCGTCAGCGGTGTCAGCGACAGCGAATCCCGGCACGCAGCAGGTGAAATCCGGTCAGCCGCCGGGGCGGGCGCTGACCGGCCGGCTGACCGGGGTGGCCGGGTGGCCGGGTGGCCGGGCCTGGCCGAGGTTGGTTCAGCGGCGCCGCAACCGCCACCGTGGCTGATCGCGGTCATCCCCCTTGTTCAGCCGGCCGGCTCCATCGGGCCCGGTGCACTGTCTCGGCCGTCGGTCGGCGCCGGCTGGTCAGGTCGCGCGGCGGCTCGTCGCTGTAGCCGATGGAGACCGCTCCGATCGGCGTGAACTGCGGCGGCACTCCGAAAGCCTCGCGGTAGGAGTCGATCCGGTCCACCGGGATGCCGAAGAAGCAAGCGCCCAGCCCGGCATCCACTGCGGTCAGCATCATCAGCAACGACGCGAACCCGGCGTCGATGTCCCAGTACGGGGCGGGCCACCAGGCATCCGACCGGTCGGTGTGGCCCTTGTCCGCCTGAGCGTAGCGATCGAGGTAGGCGTCCTTGTTCGAGTGCGCGATGATCAGCAGTGGAGCGTCCACATTGGCCGCGAACCAGTTCTCCGGCTGAATCTCAGGGCGCACTGCAGCGCGGAACCTGGCCACGTCGGCCGGGGTGTCGAGCACGAGAAAGCCCCAGCCCTGAGAGAAGCCCGCCGAGGGCGCACGCACGCCGTTACGCACGATGCGGTCGACCAGGCTAGACGGCACCGGCCGGCTCGTGTCGTAGCTGCGTACCATCCGCCGGTGCCGGACGACATCCTGGAATTCCACGGGCAGCACCATATCAACCGGGTTCATCCGCCACGAGGAATGCGCACCAAGGCCCAGGCCAGCTGGCGACAGCAGACGCGTCAGCGTCGCACGGGCCAGGCGTGGGTGGGCAGCGTCCCATGGGCTTGCGTCACACGGGCTGGCCGCAGGCGGGTCAGCCTCAGGCCGACCAGCGTCAAGCGGGCCAGCTACAAGCGGGTCAGCTACAGGTGGGTCAGCGTCACACGGGCCAGCGCCACACAGGCCAGCGCCACACAGGCCAGCGCCAGGCCGGGACGCCGGCCTTCAGGCGACCGCCACCGGGAGCGCGTCGAAGCCGCGCAAGACGAGAGTGTCGCGGCGCGTCGGTTCGGCCGCGGCCGAGATACCCGGGAACCGGCTGAGCACCCGGGGGAAAGCTACCGCGCCCTCAAGCCTGGCCAGCGCTGCACCGATGCAGAAATGCGCGCCGCCGCCGAAGCTGAGGGGTCCGCCGTCTGGACGCATCGGATCGAACCTGGCCGGGTCGGTGAACCGGCGGGGATCCCGGTTACCCGCCCCGAGCAGGGTGACTACCCCAGCTCCCTGGGGCACGGGCACGCCGCCTACGCTCGTGTCGTAGCCGACCCGGCTGGTGAGCTGGACGGGCGAGTCGTAGCGCAGGACCTCCTCCACGAATGCCGAAGGCGGTACGGACCCGTTCCTGACCGCTTCACCGGCGGGCGGATCCTGCAGGACCACCTGAAGGCCGTTCCCCAGCAGGTTCGTCGTGGTCTCGAAGCCGGCCACGAGCAGCAACGTCAGGTTGTGCAGCAGCTCGGCACTGGTCAGCCTGCCCTGGTCGGACTCGCTCACCGCGAGAAGATCGCTGAGCAGGTCATCGCGGGGGTCGGCGCGCCGCCTGGCCGCCAGCCCGGTGAAGTACGCCAGCAACTCGACCGCTGCGGCGTTGATTGCAGGCAGAGTTTGAACGTCGTTGAGCTCGAAGACGCCGGCCAGATCCCGGGCCAGCGGGCGGAACTCCTCCCGGTCTGCCTCCGGGATCCCGATCAGCTCGCAGATCACCGTGACCGGCAGCAAGTAGGCGAAGTCGTGCATGAACTCGACCGCCGAACCGTCGGCTCCGCGATCAGCCATGGCGTCGAGCAGTTCGTCGGCCATCTTGGCGATCGCGGGCTCCAGTCCGGCGATGCGCCGCGCCGTGAACGCGCGGGCGAGCAGGCTCCTGATCCGCGAATGCCGCGGGGCGTTCAGGTTCAGGATCCAGTCCGCACCCTGGACAAAGACCGGGTTCGCCCGCCAGTCAGGGAAGCTGTCGAAAGTGGATTGGTCAGATACGCGAAAGCCGGGATCGCGCAGGACCGAGTTGATGGCGTCGTAACCAACCACGATCACGTCGCCCGGGCCGATCTCGATTACCTCGCCCATCTCGTGCAGCGCGGCATACAGCGGGTACGGATCGGCCCTGCCCTGTGGCGTGCCGAGCGCGGTCAGGATCCCCGTCGCGTCCATGCCGGTGCTCCGTCCCTCGCGGCCGAGCGCTGCCGACAGCCGGGCGTAACCACGGCCAGTACAGGTGCCCGGCGGTCCGTACTACCGCCTGCCCGTGCCTGAAACGATACGTACTATCGCGTTTTATCGTCAAGCTATATCGCAACATATCCGGAAGCCTTGACGTCCAGGCCGAACCCGCCCGTGCCGCGTCCCGGGACCTAATCGCGCCTGCACGGATGCCGTCCCGGGCCGAACCGCACCCCGGGCGAATAACGTTCCAGGGCCGAACGGCACCCGTGCGGCAGCCCGGCCCTCGTGCCGCTGCGGCTTAAGCCGGCTGCAGCCGGCCTTCAGCCGGCCTAAGCCGGCGACAGCCAACTCAGATACGGCATCCGCCCCATGCGGCCCGTCCGGTCTTACCGCGAACATCAGTGCTGCGAAACCGAAAACGCGGCCGAATACCGAGGCCAGGAGGGACTGGGACGTGAGCAACATCGCGTACGCGGGACACGGAGCGGAGATCGAGGAAGACGCCGCCCGGTTGTCCCGGCGCAAGCTCGAATTCGAGCACGACGCTGCTCGTCGGAGTGAACCGCGGCCGCGGCGGCGCTGGGCCCGTGGTCCGGTCAGCGCGATGTCCGCTGTCGTGGCCAGCCGGCCCGAGGTGATTGCGGGGCGCCGTGCCGCGGCCACGCCGTCAGGTACGGACGACCCGGTAGAGACTGGGGTGAAGCGGATAGCCCGCGAGACCGATGGCTGATTGCATGAACTCCGGGCTCTGCGTCGCGGCCAGGAATTCTTCGGCGGTCCGCCAGTGGGCGACGTTCACGAACTGAAAGTCCGCGTCCGGCGCGACCGCCTGGTGCAGGGCAGTATCAATGTAGCCAGGCTGCGATTCCAGGTAATCGCGCGCCTTCTCCCAGGCGGCGACGAACTGCTCAGCCTCCCCGGCCGGCACCTCGAACACGTTGATCAGCACCATCGGCTCAGCCATGGCTCCTCCGCTCCGCTGCGGCGCGATCAGGCGGTCACTTCACGAACCTAGCCCATCGCGAACGCCCCGCCGACGGCTGACAAGATAATGCCGGCGCCGGTGGCGGGCGATCACCGGTTTCGTCTCCCGGCGCGCCGCTAGGGCGCGAACGGCGGCCCGTGGCCCGGCACGATCAGCGCCGGTGCCAGTGCGAGCAGCCTGGCCCGGGAAAGCTCCAGCAGCTCCTGGTCCTCGGCGAGCGGATCCACCTCCGGCCCCTCCTGTGACCACCACAGGTGCGTGCAGGCGATGAGCCCGCGGTCGGTGGTGATCAGCGTGGTGATGTCTTGCGCGGTGTGGCCCGGTGTGGCCATCAGGCTCACCGCGGGCGACAGCTGGAACCCGTCAGCGGGCCGCTCGGTCCACGTGTCATCGTGGTAGATCGCCCAGAAGTCGTGGACGCGAGCGCGCTCGAATAGCGCGACGTTCAGCGTGTGGTCGGGATGGTGGTGGCTGAACACCACGTCGCTGACCGAGGCCGGGTTCAACTTCGAGCCGGGCCATCGGATCAAGGATCCGCCGCCGGCTGGCGACCATGCCGGGATCCACCACGATGACCGCGCCGGTGTCATCGCGGATCAGCACGACGGTGCTGGCCACCCGCTCGGCTGCGTACCCGGCACACAGAACATCGAGGCGCGCGCTCATGCCGGTCATCTTGCCACCGCTCGGCGGCGACGCTAGCGCCCCGGGCGAGGTATCCGCGACGCAGGCGGCCAGGATGGTTCCCGTGCGGCAGAACTCGGCAGTCGCGCGGCTAGGCTCAAGCCCACCAGGGATGTGGGTGCCGACCCATGGCGCACCATCCGGGCGCGGGCCAGGATGGTGAGAGGTGTACACGAGTGTGCCCGCGGCGTGGCGCCAGGCGCTCACGGGTGCCGACTGTGATGCCAGGCGACGGCCCGTACGGGTCGTCTCCTGGAATCGCCCGGGAGAGGAAATAGCAAGTGGAGAATGCCAACGAGTTCTGGGCGGATGTCAGCGTGGTTGCCGTGTTCCCGGTGGCGGTTGCCGCCGGGCTCGCCAAGGGCGCCTATGACGCCTCGACTGACCACGGGGCTTTCAGCGAGGGATTCAATTCAACCGCCGCCCCCATGATGAGGGCAGCCAAGGAATTCGGCGCGGAGCATGGCCCGGCTATCACCAGGGGGGTGGTCACTGGCGCCGCCGGGGCGCTCGGTGCCCGCATCGTGAACGAGGGTCTCAAGCGGCTGAGGTTCTAGGGCAGGGCGGCCGACGGCGCCGTGGCACTGTCGCGTGCCCGCCCCGCGCATGAGCGTCGGCGGCACGCCGGACCGCGCGGATGCCGAACGCGGATGCCTGCCGGCGCAGTGACGGACGAACACCCGGGCACCTTGGTGACTGCGTAACCGTACGCGAATGCCTGGCGGCGGACGAACACGCGAGCACATTGGTGCGTAGCCGCCTCACCCGCCGGGCTCATTGCGCTCGGCGAGCAGGCCGAGCACGCGCTGGAGTTCCTGCCTGGGCCAGGCGGCCGTCAGTTCCCAGCCGCGCTCGGTGGCGTAGCCCACGATGCGACGCCACGCCCTGGCGGCCTCGGCCGTGCGCTGCTCGCGGCGTGGAACAGTGGGACCACGATTGACGCGAACCAGCCACGGGATGCACGCAGTGACCAACGCCAGTCCGCCCGGCCCGCCAGCCGACCAGATGACGGACCGAAGCATCTTCCTCGTGCGATCGCAGTTGTTCCTCAGCTCTTACGCCCCGCTGTTCGCGATCCTGGCCATCAGGTTCCACGGGACCACCCTGAAGGCGGTCTGCGCGGGCCTGGCCGGCTTCGGCCTGCTGTACCTCGCGGTGGTGATCTGGGTCGTGCCCCGCAACGCCCAGCCGCGCAGCTACCCGGTGCAGTCCGTCGACGACGCCGCCGGCGAAGTCGCGGGCTACCTGGCCACCTACCTCCTGCCGTTCGTGACGGTGCCCTCGCCCTCGGCAGCGGACCTGGCCGGCTACTGCATCCTGGCCGTGGTCGTCGCGGTGATATTCACCCGATCCGAGCTCGCCCGCATCAACCCCACCCTGTACCTGCTCGGCTGGCGCGTCGCCTCGATCGAGACCGGCGAGATGCGCTACTACCTGATATGCCGCCACCTTCCCCGGGCCGGCACCAGTATCGGCGCGGTCCGGGTGGCAGGCCTGCTGATCAGGAAGGAACCACGGCGGCATGAATGATGACCGCAACCCCTGGTCCTCGGTGACCCTTGCCCCCGGCGCCGAGCTCATCGTCGGCTGGCGGCCGCACCGGTCCCGGCTCGACGCGGCCGCGATCGAACTGTCCACCGAAGTGGCCGCCGAGCTACGAGCACTATGCGTCACCACCCTCGAACAGCTGGCCGGCATGATCCGCCGGGCCTACGGCGGCTCCCCCTACATCGAGCCAGACGAGGAATACCTGGCGGTACCGGCCACGCAGCTGCCACGGACGGCCCTGCCACGGCCCGGCCAGCCCGATGACGACAGCGCCACGGGCTTGTCCGACCTGGAACGCCTGGTCGCCACCGCGGGCCTGCCGACGCTGTCGCGGGAAGAACTCCGCGAAGGCCGCTACCTCTTCTACGCGGTCATCTGCACTCCCGAGGGCAGCCGACAGCGGATCGGGTTCGTCCGCCAGGCCAACCCGCACCGGCTGGCCAGGACCGGCGGCCTCATGACGCTGCTGGGACGTGAAGGCCTGCAACACCTCGAGGATCCCGTGTTCGTCTTCGATACCGGATTCGATCTCGTGGTCAGCCCCGAGGAGAGCGCCGTGCTCCGCCTCGAAACCTTCAACCGGATGTTCGCCGACCTCAGCACGCTCGCTTCGGCAGCACCCGTCAACGCCAAGCTGATCTCCGGGACCGTGCACCAGATGACCCCAGCAGCCATCGAGGCGCTCGGCGAGGCCGCCGCGGCCCGCCCCACGCTCGCGCGGCGGCTGCAGCGCCTCACCCGGCCAGGCGCCGCCCCCGAAATCACCCCCAGGGACCTTTCCACCGCGATGACCGCGCACGGCCTCAACCCGGCCGACATCATCACCGACGACGAGATCACCTTCACCGGCGACAAGGCCGCCCTGTTCCTCGATCTCATCGAGCAGCTCTACTACGAGGCCGACTTCACCGGGGAACACCGCCGCTCGGACCGGTACTCACCACTCAAGGGCTAAGAGCGCCCGGCAACGCACAGGCCGCGCGGGCGCAGCCGGAGGAGACGACGGCATGGGTGCTGCCGGGCACCGAGAGATCGCGCCGCTTTTCGACGTCAGACCTGTTGAGAGCTTGCATCGGCGAGGGAGGAGCATGTCAATGGCGAATCCGGTGGTTCATTTCGAGATCAGGTCATCGGACCCGGACGCGACCCGGTCGTTCTTCGGGAAGCTGTTTGGCTGGACGTTCCCCGACGGGGGGATTCCCGGTTACAGCTACGTAGACACCGGAGTCGAAGGCGCGATACCCGGTGGCATCGGTCCGCTGCAGGGTGGCCCGCCCTTGGTCACGTTTTTCGTCGGGGTTCAGGACGTCGCCGCTACCCTGGACGCCGCGGTGGCGCAGGGCGGAAAGGTCATACAGCCGACGACGTCGGTGCCGGGGGTCACCTTCGGATTGCTGGCCGACCCGGACGGGCAGGTGGTCGGGCTAGCCTCGGCGCAGGGCTGACGTGTCCGGCCCGGCGGTGCACCGCTGCCGGGCCGGACACTGACAGCGGGAAGGCTGGGTATGGGCGCTTGTGCTGACACCGTCCTGCTCGCGCGGGCGGTCGCCGGAGATGACGCGGCCTTCGCGGCGCTCGTGGAGGCCTGCCAGGGGCCGGTGTTCCGGCATTGCTACCGGATGCTCGGCGCGGGTTCGGACGCCGAGGACGCCACCCAGGACACGCTCGAACGCGCGTGGCGCAAGCTGGCGACCTATGACGGCTCGGGGCCGTTCGGCGCCTGGCTCCAGCGCATCGCGACCAACGTCTGCCTCGACCAGTTGCGGGCCAGGCGGGCCCGGATCGGGCCAGTCGGCTACGGGCCGCCCGCGGCGCCCGGCGCGAAGCCGGGACCGCCCGACCCGGAGCTGGCCTGGGTTGAGCCGGTCAGCGACTCTGACTTGCAGGTATCGCAGGACCCGCAGGATGAGGTGGTCCGCCGCGAGGAGATCAGCCTGGCCTTCGTGGCTGCACTGCAGCTTCTTGCGCCACGTCAGCGTGCTGCGCTGCTGTTGCACGATGTGCTGGGATTCACCCACGGCGAGGTCGCCGAGGTGCTCGTGGTCAGCACCACAGCGGTCAACAGCCTGCTGTCGCGGGCCCGCGAGTCCGTCCGCGCCAATCCAGGCCCGCCGCAGCCTGACATCGCCGAACCCCGGGTGCGGCTATTCCTGCAGCGTTATGTCCGGGCCTGGCAGCTCGCGGACATCAATGCCTTCGTCCAGCTTGTCACCGAGGACGTCCGCTTCATCATGCCGCCGCTCACCGCGTGGTTCGACGGCCGGGAAGCAGTGGCGGCGTTCGTCGCGAACGCCATCTTCGCGTCCGCCGGCCCAGATCGGGGTCTACCTGAGGGCCAGCTCCTGCAACCGGCAGCCCGCCTTCGCGACCTATGAACCAGACGGCGAAGGCCACCTCGTCGTCAGCGGCCTCCAAGTCCTGCAGCTCAGTGAGGTGTCCGGCCAGCTGTTCATCAACACGCTGGTGTCCTACCGCGACCCCGCCCTCGCCGTGCGCTGCGGAGTGCCGCCCTCGCTTCCTCACGACCAGCTCAGTCAACCCGGCTCCGAATGATGGGCACTGAGCGGCTATGGCGGCCAGCTGCGGGGCGGCTGAACCCGGCCGCAAATCCGGGCTGCAGGGCGACGGCCGTTGGGCGAATCCGGCCGTGGGCTAGCTTGTCACCATGGATCAGCCGGCTGCGTCGTACTTCGATACCTCCGCCTGGGCCAGGCGCGACGTCATCTCAGGCGGCTCGCGGATGATCCCGATCAGCACGCCCAGCGGCGAGTTCGGTGTGTGGACCAGGCGGGTGGGCAGCAACGCCGACCTCAAGGTGCTGTTGCTGCACGGCGGACCCGGCGCCACCAGCGAGATGTACGAATGCTTTGACTGCTGGTTCCCGCGCGCCGGCATCGAGTACTACTACTACGACCAGCTTGGCTCGTTCCGCAGTGATCAGCCCGGCGACGCGACGCTGTGGGACCTCGGGCGCTTCGTCGATGAGGTTGATCAGGTCCGCCAGGCACTGGAGCTCGACCGCAGCAACTTCGTGCTGCTCGGGCAGTCGTGGGGCGGCCTGCTCGCGCTGGAGTACGCCGTCCACCACCAGCAGCAGCTCAAAGCGCTGGTTATCTCCAACATGATGTCCAGCTCACGGCTTTACAACGCGTACGCCCACGACATCCTCATACCGGCCATGGACCAGGCCGCGCTCAGGGAGATCAAGCGGTTCGAGGCCGAGGCGAGGACCGACGATCCGCGTTACGAGCAACTGCTCATGGAACATCACTACGTCCTGCACGTCTGCCGGATGGCATCCGGCGACTGGCCCGACCCGGTGACCCGATCGCTCGGCCACATCAACCCGGCGATCTACGTGCCTATGCAAGGGCCTAGTGAACTCGGCATGAGCGGAGCGCTGGAGGACTGGGACCGGTCAGGAGATCTCCAGCAGATCGCCGTGCCGACGCTCGTCATCGGCGCGACTCACGACACGATGGATCCTGCGCACATGCGCTGGATGTCCGAGCAGCTGCCGTACGGCCGCTACCTGCACTGCCCCGACGGCAGTCACCTTTCGCAATTCGACGATCCCGAGCACTACTTCCCCGGTCTGATCGATTTCCTGAAGTCCCTCTAAAAGCCCGCGGGCAGCAGCCATCACCGCCTGCTGCCGAGCAGGCAGTCATCTCACCGATCGAGAAGATCCTCCGGATGGGCAGCGAAGCGGCGAGTTCCGGGCATTCGGCACCAGGGTGACGCCTGCGCCTGCCAGTCAGCCGTCGATGTGCGCTTCTCGCCGGCGTCGGCCTGCCGCGATGTTATTGCTCGGTCGCGAGTCCCCAGCGGGCCGCCAGCCCGGCGATCCAGCCGGTGACCGCGACCGGGTCCGCGGGCGGTGCGGCGACCAGGACGAGCTCGGTCAGGCCGGCCCTGGCCAGCTCGGCCACCAGGCCGGGCTCGGCGTCGGTCAGCGCGACGGCGACGGTCAGCTCGCTCAGGTCACGTCCGTGCCGGCGGCACTGTCCGGCCAGCGCGGCGATCCGCTCGGCGGCCGCGGCCGCGGTGAGGTTGAAGCCGTACCAGCCGTCACCGAAGGTCGCGACCCGGCCGAGCGCCGCGTCGCTGTTCCCGCCCACGATGACCGGGATCCGCCGGCCGTGCACCGGCTTGGGATTGACCCGCACCGCCTCGAAGCTGGCGAACTCGCCTTTGAAGGTAGCGACGTCATCGGACCAGAGCCTGCGCATCGCGGCTATGTACTCGGCCGCGCGCTGGCCGCGCCGGGCGAACGGGATGCCGAGCGCGGCGAACTCCTCCGCCGACCAGCCGATCCCGATGCCGAGCGTGAACCGGCCGCCGGACAGCACGTCCAGCGTCGCGGCCTGCTTGGCCGCCAGCACCGGGTTGTGCTCGGGCAGCAGCAGCACGCCGGTGGCCAGGGTGATCCGGCTGGTCACCGCGGCGGCAAAGCTCAGCGCGAGCAGCGGGTCCAGCCAGTCCTCGCCGGCCGCGACGGCAATCCGGCCATCGGCCGAGTACGGGTACCGGGACGCGGGCCGGTCCACGAGCACGACGTGCTCCCCCGACCACAAGGTGGCAAAACCGGCCGCCTCGGCCGCCGCCGCCACCGCCCGGATGACCTCCGGGCGGGCGCCGGCCCCGATGCCCAGCGCGTGCAGCCCCACCCGCATGTGCCCTCGCCCCCGGCGGACATGATCCGCCGCTATCGCGCCCCGGCCGGGCGGCTGCACCCGCAACCGCGGAACACCACCCGGCCGCCGGCGGCCTGGCCGAACTGCCTGACGTCCGTTGTCAGCCTGCCACATGCCCAGCCTGAGGCACGCCAGCCCTGACGAACGCGCGGTGCGTGATCAGGGACGCAGCCGGGCCTGCGAAGCATCGAAGTCGGCGTCGCCGCTGCCCGCGTGACCTGCGGTCGTACCGCTGAGAAGGTCAGGGAAGCGCACCTCGATGTCGAGACCGCCCGCGGGCCGGGCCTGCGCGGCGAGCGTGGCGCCGTGCGCGCTGGCGATGGCGCGGACGATGGCGAGACCGAGTCCCAGCCCGCCGTCCCGGCGGACACGCTCGGTGCCCAGTCGCTGGAACGGCTCGAAGAGGCGGTCCACCTCGCCGGGCGGGATCACTGTTCCGGTGTTGCTGACCGATATGACCGCCTGTCCGGCAGCTGTTGTCGTGGAGATCTCGACCCGGCCTCCTGGCAGGTTGTAACGCAGGGCATTATCCGCCAGGTTCGCCACCAGGCTTTCGGCCAGGGCCGGGTCCCCCGTCACCGGAGCCGCGCTGAGCACGCCATCGACGCGGATGCCGCGGCGCTCGGCTTCGCGGCGGCGGTCCAGGATTACTTTCCCGGCGACTTCGGCGAGATCAAAGGGTTCCCAGCGTTCGACGCCGCGCTCGCTGGACGCCAGCGTGAGCAACGCCCCGATGAGTTGCTCCTGCTGTTCGCCCAGCTCCAGCACTTCCTGGCAGGTCGAGCGAAGCGTCTGCGCGGTGGCGCCCGGATCGGCCAGCGCCACCTGGAGCAGCGTTCGTTCCGCGGCGAGCGGGGTACGCAGTTCGTGCGAGGCGTTGGCCACGAAGCGGCGCTGTGACTCGAACGACGCCTCCAGCCGCCCGAAGAGGTCGTCGAGGGTTTCGCCGAGTTCGGTGAATTCATCGTCGGGGCCGCCCAGGGCCAGCCGCTCGTGCAGGTTGCTGGCGGAGATGGCGCGAGCGGAGGTAATGATCTCGCGCAGCGGCCGCAGCGACCGGCCGGCGATCAGCCAGCCGACCCCGACCGAGAGCGCGACCAGGACCACGGCGATGGCCACCAGGCCGACAGGCACCTGGTGGGTCGTGGTGCCGACGAAGCACGGGTGGGCGGCGCTGGGGACGAACGAGCAGCCGGCCGGCGGGCTGGTCTGCTGGCTGGGCGCTGATGAGCTGCTCCTGCGTACCAGGCCGCCCTGCACGAGCGCAGCTACGCCGGCGAGCAGGACACCGGCCGCCACGCAGAAGAAGGCGCCGTAGAGCACGGCAAGACGCATCCGCAGCGTGCGCCAGGGCAACCGGAACGCTGAGTTTGGCGTGCGGGAACCGCGCATCACGCTGCTCCGATCCGGTACCCGCCCTCGCGGACGGTGTGGATGACGGGCGGGTCGCCGAGCTTGGCCCGCAGCCGGCGGATCGTGGTCTTGACCGCGGTGGTGAACGGGTCGGCCGCTTCGTCCCAGGCCCGCTCGAGCAGTTCCTCGGCCGAGACGACCCGGTCCCCGGAGGCCAGCAGGCACTCCAGGACGGCGAATTCTTTCGGGCTCAGGTCAAGGCGCCGCCCGCGGCGGAACGCGACCCGGCGGCTGGGGTCGAGGGTCACGTCGCCGCTTTCCAGCGCCGGGGGCAGCGCGGCGGCGCTGCGGCGGCCGAGGGCCCGGATCCGGGCTACCAGCTCGGCGAAGTCGAACGGCTTGGGCAGGTAGTCGTCGGCGCCCAGCCCGAGCCCGTCCACCCGTTCCCTGACGGTGCTGGCCGCGGTCAGCATCAGCACCCGGCTGCCAGACCGCCCGGCCACGATCCGGCGGCAGACCTCGTCGCCGTGCACTCCGGGCAGGTCCCGGTCCAGCACCACGACGTCATAGCGGGTGGTGGCCAGATGGTCGAGCGCGCCGGTCCCGTCGAGGACCACGTCGACCGCCATGCCCTCGCGGCGCAGCCCGGTCCCGATCGTTTCGGCCAGGACCTCGAAGTCCTCTACGACCAGCACTCTCATGGGTCCAACCATGCCAGGCGCCGGGTGTCAGCCTGGTGTCAGCCGCCGACACCGTGCTGACACCGGCGGTGTCATACAACATCCGTGGAACGTGCGTCCGTCAACTCCAGAAGGACCGTTACCCATGGAATCAGCGATCGAAGTGACCGGGCTATACAAGCGGTTCGGGCCGACCGTGGCGCTGGACGGCATGTCGTTCACCGTCGCGCCGGGCCAAGTGACCGGATTCGTCGGGCCGAACGGCGCGGGGAAGTCCACCACGATGCGGGTGATCCTGGGCCTGGATGCGCCCGACCAGGGCTCGGCGCTGGTCGGCGGGCGGCCCTACGTGGCCCTGCCCCGCCCGCTGACTCACCTCGGGTCGCTGCTGGACGCGGGCGCCCTCCAGCCCAGCCGCACCGGCCGTAACCACCTGCTGTGGCTGGCCCACTCTCAGGGCCTGTCCGCCCAGCGGGCCGATGCGGTGATCGGGCAGGCCGGCCTGGACAAGGCCGCGCGGCGGAGGGCGGGCGGGTACTCGCTGGGCATGCGGCAGCGGCTGGGCATCGCCGCAGCGATGCTCGGCGACCCGCCGGTGCTGATGATGGACGAGCCGTTCAACGGCATGGACCCCGAGGGGATCATCTGGATGCGGGGGTTCCTGCGGTCGCTGGCCGGCCAGGGCCGGGCGGTGCTGGTGTCCAGCCACCTGATGAGCGAACTCGAGGGCACCGCCGACCACCTGGTGATCGCCGGCCGGGGCCGGGTAATCGCGGACACCAGCACCCGCGACCTGCTGACCGCTGCGTCCGGGGACCGGGTCACGCTGCGCACGACCGCGCCGGCGCAGGCGGCGGCGGCGCTGGAGCGGGCCGGGGCCGCGGTAGCCGACGGCGGCGGCGGCACCCTCACGCTGTCCGGGCTGCCGGCCGAGAAGGTCGTGATGCTGCTGAGCGAGAACGCGGTGCCGTTCTCGGAGGTGTCGGCGCACCACGCGACGCTGGAGGAGGCGTACCTGGAGCTGACCCGCGACGCGGTCGAGTACCGCGCCGGGGCCGCCGGCGAGTCATTCCCGCAGCGCACCGAGGGGACGGCGCGATGACCGCGACGATGACACCGGAACGCTCGGGCACCGAGGCCGGCGGGGACAGGTTCGGGCGGCTGGTGCACGCGGAGTGGACCAAGTTCCGGACCGTGCGCGGCTGGGTGATCGCGATGGTGATCGCCGCGGCGACGACCGCCGGCGTCGGGCTGTGGGCTGCCTCAGGGGGGCAGGCCAGCTGTCAGCCGTCCGGCCCGAACGGCCCCATCGGCTCCCCGGGGCCCTGTCATCCCGTCGTCGCGATCGGGCCTGGCGGGGAGGCGGTCAGCGACAGCTTCTACTTCGTGCACCAGGCGCTGCGCGGGAACGGCAGCCTCTCGGTCCGGGTGACGTCGCTGACCGGCGTCTACTCGCAGGGCGGCGGGATCGCGCCCGGCCCGGACCCGGAGGCGAACTTCGTCAGCGGCGTCCAGCCATGGGCGAAGGCCGGGATCCTCGTTAGCCAGGGCTCCCGGCCGGGGTCGCCGTACGCGGCGATGATGGTCACCGGCCGCCACGGCGTGCGGATGCAGTACGACTACACGCAGGACACGCCCGGCCTGCCGGGTGCCGCCTCCGCGGCCTCGCCGCGGTGGCTGCGGCTGGTCCGGGCCGGTGACACGCTCACCGGGTACGACTCCGCCGACGGCACACACTGGACCAAGGTGGGCACTGGCGAACTGGCCGGGCTGCCCACGGTGGTGCAGGCCGGACTGTTCGTCACCTCCCCCGCGGCGGTAGCGACCGAGAGCGCCGGGCCTTCGCTGGCCACCGCGGTCTTCGACCACGTCAGCGTGCCGGGCAGGTGGCGCGGCGGCAGCATCCTGGCCAACGGCCAGTACCCGGCGCTGCCCGGCCGGTTCCGCCTGGCTGGCGGCGAGTTCACGGTCAGCGGGTCAGGCGACATCGCGCCCATGGGGCCCGGGCCTATCGGGCTCGGCTCGCCCGCCGATGACGGCTTCAACGGCGCGTTCGCCGGGCTGATCGTGGTGATCGTGGTGGGGGCGATGTTCATCACCGCTGAGTACCGGCGGGGCCTGCTCCGCACGACGCTGGCCGCGAGCCCGGGGCGGGGCCGGGTCCTGGCGGCCAAGGCCATCGTGATCGGCTCGGTCACCTTCGCGGCGGCCCTGATCGGCGCCGCGCCCGTGATCCCGCTCGGCGAGAGCCTGCTGCGCAGCAACGGCAAGTACGTGTTCCCGATGAGCGCGCTCACCGAGGTACGCGTGGTGGCCGGGATCGCGGCGCTGTTCGCTGTGACCGCCGTCCTCGCCCTAGCCGTGGGCGCGATCCTGCGCAGCAGCGCCGGGGCGATCACGGCGGTCATCGCGCTGGTGGTGATGACCTACTTCTTCTCCGCCCCGCTGGATGTGCTGCCCGCCGGCGCCGCGGACTGGCTGCTACGGGTCACGCCGGCCGCCGGGTTCGCCATCCTGCAATACGTCCCGGCCTACCCCCAGGCCAGCAACGCCTACCTGCCGCGGTACGGCTACTACCCGCTTCCGCCGTGGGCCGGGTTTGCCGTGCTCTGTGCCTGGGCCGCGCTGGCCTTGTGGCTGGCCGCCATCCTGCTCCGCCGGAGGGACGCGTGAGCCAGGCACTGGATGCGGGGCAGGCGAGCGCGCGGCGAGCGCCGCGGCCGGACCGGCCACGCAGGCGGGACGCCCTGCGGGCGGAGTGGACGAAGCTGCGCACACTGCCGGGCACCATCTGGTTACTGCTGGGCGTCGTCGCGACGACCATAACCGCGAGCGCCACGGTGTCCGCGGCCCTGTCGTGCACGTCCTCGGCAGGCTGTCACCCCGACGTCACCAAGCTCAGCCTCACCGGGACCTACCTGGGCCAGGCGGTCGTGGCCATCGTGGCCGTGCTGGCGGTCAGCGGCGAGTACAGCACCGGCATGATCGCGGCCACCCTGGCCGCGGTGCCGCGCCGGGCCACGGCGCTGGCCGCCAAGGCCGCCGTCGTCACCGGCGTGACGCTGGCCGCCGGAACCGTTGCCGTCCTCGGCTCGGTGCTGGCCGGGGGGCTGATCCTGCCCGGCCACGGGTACAGCCCCGCGAACGGCTACCCGGACCTGTCCCTGGCCAATCCGACGGTGCTGCGCGCCGCCGCCGGGACCGTGCTTTACCTGGCCCTGGTCGGGCTGCTCAGCCTGGGCGTGGCCGCCGCGGTGCGGGAGGCCGCGGTGGCCATCGGGGCCGTGCTCGGCCTGCTGTACTTGTTCCCGATTCTGGCCCAGGTGGCCGGCAGCGCGACCGTGCAGCGGCACCTCGAGCAGATCGGGCCGATGACCGCCGGGCTGCAGATCCAGGCCAGCGCCGGCTTGAGCCGCCTGCCCATCGGGCCGTGGGCCGGCCTCGGCGTGCTCGCCGCCTGGGCCACCGCGGCCCTGCTGGCCGGCGGCCTCGTGCTCCGCCTGCGCGACGCGTGACCGGCAACTCCAGGCCTTGACTGCCGTTCGGAAGCAGGACGGGGCACTGTCGCCGGGAGCCGCGCGCGGGAGCCTCAGCGGGCGACGGGATCAAACAGGACGGGCAGGTCGGGCGGGGAGCGGAATACCAGGCCGTGGATGTGCGGGTCATCTGCTTCAGGATCGAGACGCAGCCGGGGCAGGCAGTCCAGCACGGCGTTCAGCAGCACGCGGGTCTCCAGCCGGGCCAGGTGCATGCCCAGGCAGATGTGCGGCCCGGCGCCGAACGAGATGTGCTGGCGGGGGTCGCGGAAGATGTCAAAGGAATCGGGGTCCGGGTACCGCCCGGGGTCGCGGTTCGCGGCGCCCAGCGACACCACCACGAGGGCTCCCCGGGGAATGGCGACGCCGCCGAGCTCAGTGTCCTTCGCCGCCATCCGGGCGATGGTCAGCAGCGGGGGCTCCCAGCGCAGCGCTTCCTCGATCGCCTGCGGCACGAGGCCGCGGTCGGCACGGACGGCGTTCAGCTGGCCCGGGTGGGTGAGCAGGCCGAACAGCAGGTTGCTCGATGACCGGTAGGTCGTCTCCGCGCCGGCCGGGAGCAGCAGCAGCAAGAACGGGTAGATCTCCTCATCGGTCAGCCGGCGCCCGTCCACGTCGGCCCGGACCAGCTGGCTCACCAGGTCATCACGGGTATTCCGCCGCCGGTCGGCGATGATCTCGGCGAAGTAGCCGCGCAGTTCCCGGCTGGCCGCGACGGCGCGGTCCCAGTTCCGCATGACCGCGATCAGCTCGGTCGAACAGCTGCAGGAAGCGCGGCCAGTCGGCCTTCGGCAGGCCGAGGATCCGGGCGATCACCTGAACCGGGAACGGAAAGGTCAGCTGCCGGATGAGGTCGGCACGGCCAGTGCCGGCGAAGGTGCCGATCAGCTCGCGAATGGTGACACCGATAACCGCGTCGCTCCACCGATCCAGTACGCGGGCGCGGAAGGCGCTGGCAACCAGGGTGCGGTGCCGCAGGTGCTGGGGAGGATCCATCTGCAAGATGGTCTTGCCCATGACCTGGCCCATGCTCATCGCGTAGCCGGCCGAGGAGAACCGCACCGGGTCGGTGAGCACCCGCTGCGCGTACTCGTGGCTGAACACGGTGTACAGCGGCGGCAACGGAGGTGCCTTCTTGTCCAGCCGACGCTGCCCGGTCCGCGTCTCGAGGTTGATCCGGGTGACCGGGCCGGCCGCGCGCATGCCTGCCAGCATCGGGTAGGGGTCGCGCACGTCCCCGGCGAGCTCGGCGAACTGGCGCATCGGATCGTAGCCAGCCTCCGAAGGACCCTCGCGCCCGGGCGCCGTGACCACGCCGTGCTCCTTCCCGCGCTGCTGACGTCTCCGTCATGTCAACATACCGGCCCGCCAATGCCGGCCCGGGTGCCCGCGGGCCGGGGCTGGCCTTCGCGCAGAGCCGCTGCTGCGGATCGCGACTCGGGTACCCGCGGGGGCCTGGACGGGAATACCCGTATCCGGGCGGCCGTTGGCAGCGGGCGTGACGGCACCGCGAGATGAGCGCGAAGACGTACAGTTCTGGTTCGATCCGGTGTGCCCTTGGGCGTGGATCACCTCCCGCTGGATGCTGGAGGTGGAAAAGGTCCGGCCGGTCCGGGCCGACTGGCGGATCATGTCGCTGGCCTACCTGAACCTGACCCAGCACGAGGACGAGGGCCGGACTGAGGAGTACCGGGAGCGGATGGCCCTGGCCTGGGGACCGGTGCGGGTGTGCGCCGCCGCCGCCCAGCAGGCCGGCCCGGGCATCCTCGGGCCGCTGTACACGGCCCTCGGCACGCGGTTTCACGTACAGCGCCGCCGCGAGGATCCGGCGGTGATCCCCGAGGCCCTGGCCGATGCGGGACTGCCCGGCTCGCTGGCCGCCGCGGCCGGCAGCACCGAATTCGACGAGCTGATCAAGAGCTCGCATCACGAGGCGTTCGACGACGTCGGCCTGGACGTCGGCACCCCGGTCATCCGCATCCGCGGTCAGGCGCTGTTCGGGCCAGTCATCACGCCGGCTCCCCGGGCCGAGGCCGCCGGGCGGCTGTGGGACGGGCTGGTGCTGGTGACCCAGGCCGACGGCTTCTTCGAGCTCAAGCGGACCCGGGACCGCAAGCCCTCGTTCGAATGAGCGGCCCGGCAGCCACGAGCACCTGGCCCGGGCTCAGGCCGGGACGGCGGCGCCGCTGATCAGCTTCGCGGCGGGTGAGGCGAGGAACAGGTAGGCCTGCGCGACGTCAGGGATCTTGGGCCAGGAGTCGTGGTAGGCATGCGGCGTCACCAGCCCTGCGCCGAGGGCTCCCGCCGCGCCTGCCACCGTCGCCGCCCGGCCGGCCAGGCCGCTCTCCGGCATCACAGCTGTCCGTTCCCCTCATGAGAGTTCTCTCATGAGGCTGATATCTATTCGGGCAGGTGGGAGAAGGATAAGACCGGAGCCCTTCCGCGACCGCCCGGGGGGGCCGGAGGGGCTCCGGGCTATCGCGGCCTCCTGCCCGCCGCGAGCCGCCGCGCCCGCACCAGCCTCCCGGCGCAGCTCGCAGCCATCTTGGCGCGGCAGCGGTTTACCGACGTAAGCCCGGGTAGAGAGTTACTCTCGAGTAGTTCCAGGAAGTAAGGGGGCCGTGTCCAGATGGTAAGGGAGCCGCTGGCTGCGCACCCTGGCCGCGCGAGAACCGCGCCGCGTCCGGGCGATCTGACTGTGGCGGTGGACACGGTCGCGCACCCGCCGCGCGGCTTGCGTGCCCGAGGTCTTCTCCATGACCCGTGCGCGCGGACCGGCCACGCCGGCGGCTTGCTGCTGAACGGCGGCGCCCCCGGAATACGGCGGCTCTTCGGGCGCCTGGCGGCCATGTTCTACGCGGGTTCGGGCGTGCTGGGCCTGGTGACCCTCCCGCTTCCCGCGCCGGGGGCAGATACCGAGGCGACCGCGGCGGTCTACGCGGCCGCAGTGGCCGTGGGCATCGCCGTCTGGCTGGCGCCGTGGGAAAGATGGCCCCGGGCGGCCAGCCTGGCCATCGTGCCGCCCGCGTTCGCGCTTGTCGCGCTGCGCAACGTGTTCGGGGGGCAGGACCTGCAAATCTACGGCGTCTTCTTCGTGGTCGTTTTCGTGTGGATCGGCATGGCCCACCCGCCGCGGACGTCCGCCGCCATGGCTCCCCTCGCGACGGCCGCCTACATCCTGCCGTTGTTTCTGCTGCCGGGCAGCATCGGTGCGGGGCTGTCCTCGGCGGCGCTCACGATTCCGGTCTGCGTGCTCGTGGGGGAAGGGCTGGCCTGGGGCATGAGCAGGCTGGAGCAGATCGAGCTGGCGCTGCGGCGCGAACGAGACCGGACGGAGCAGCTTCGCGAGCTGGACGAGATGAAGGACAGGTTCCTGTCGACGGTGTCCCATGAGCTGCGGACTCCCATCACCATCTGCCGGGGTCACCTGGAGGTGCTCGAAGAAGGAGCCGGTGGCCGGGAACTGCGCACCGTTAAGGACCTGCTGGTGGACGAGCTTGACCTGATGGGCCGGGTGGTTGAGGACCTCACGACGCTCGCGGAGGCGGACGACAGGACGTTGCTCAGATTCGAGTCGCTGCCGCTGGATGGGTTCATGAACAGCGTGGCGGCGAAAGCGGAGGCCATCCTGGGAGACCGGGTCCGGGTGAAGCCCGCAGTCCCCGGCGCGACGGTACGGGCGGATCCCCAGCGGCTGACCCAGGCCCTGGTCAACCTGCTGCGGAACGCGGCGGACCATGCCAGCGAACAGGGCCCGGTGCGTTTTCGCGTTCAGGCTTCGCCAGCGGGCTGTCGTTTCGAGGTGGCAGACGAGGGCGGCGGCCTGCCGCCCGGCGACGAGCAGGTGGTCTTCGAGCCGTTCAGCACCGGGGCATCACGGGGAGGCAGAACGGGGCTGGGGCTCTCGATCGTGCGGGGAATCGCCAGCGCTCACGGCGGGGATTGCGGTGTCGTTAACCAGCCGGGGCACGGCGCTACCTTCTGGATCAGGATCCCGCGGTGAAGCTTCTGGTCGTCGAGGACGAGGCACGCGTCGCGTCGTTCCTCGAGAAAGGGCTTCGGGCGAACGGCTATGACGTCGAGTGGGCGCCGGATGGCCGGGAAGCTCTCCGGCGGGGGGTGCAACCCGACATCTCACTCGTGATCCTGGATCTGGGCCTGCCCGACCTGGACGGCCTTGACGTGCTGGAAGGCTTGCGCGGGTGGGGATGCGCCGTTCCCGTCCTGGTGCTCAGCGCCAGGGGCCGCGTGGTCGACCGGGTGCAGGGTCTGGACCTCGGCGCGGACGACTACCTGGGCAAGCCGTTCGCTTTCGCGGAGCTCCTGGCGCGGGTACGGGCCAACCTGCGGCCCAGGGCCGCCGCCGAGCCCGGCTTGCTTCGCGTCGGCGGCATCCGCGTTGACGTGCTGCGGCGTGAAGTGACCGTCGGCGGCCGAAAGGTGAGCCTGTCGGCCCGCGAATTCTCGCTGCTGAAAGCGTTTGTCGGCCGCCCGCGCCGGGTCATGTCCCGGCAGGAGCTGTTGTCCGCGGCCTGGGGCACGACCTTCGATCCCGGGACGAATCTCGTCGATGTGTACGTGGGCTACCTGCGCCGCAAGCTCGGTGAGCGGGTCATCGAGACCGTCCGGGGCACGGGGTACCGCCTGCGGGTCGACGGTCCGGCCGGCAGCGCGGAATGAGCCGGGGCGGTCAGGGGTCCGCCTCCGGCCACAACAGGCCGCCCGCCGCACGGCAGGCGGCTCGACTGGTTTGCGGTTCCCGCACTGGGCCAGCACTCGCAAACACCAGCTCGCCTGGGTTCCAGGCTGTGACGCGGCCGGCCAGACCGGATGCACTGGCCGGGCGTAGCCTGCTACGGTGGCCGATTTCGTGATCCGGGAGTGGGATCTCGCGCCCTTTCCGGGTGATCAGGCACCGCCGCATGTGCACCACGGTTCCGACGAAGCGTTCTACGTGCTGGAGGGCGAACTCGAGGTGCTGGAAGGCGACCGGCGGCGAACCCTGGCCGCCGGAGAACTCGCGTTCATCCCGGCCGGCACTGTGCATACCTTTGCCAGCCGGGGGCCTGCGGGGGCCCGGATCCTCGTCGTGATGACCCCGGAAATCGACGCTCTCATCTCGACGCTGCACGCCGGCGGGACCGGCAGCGCCGACGATGCCGTCTGGGCCAGATACAACGCCTCGATCGTGGCTGCATAGCACGGGCGCGGCTGGCGAGCCATTTCGCCGAGCGGCAGGCCGAAGTTGCGGGCTCATCCGCGGAAAGCGGGCTGGCCGCGGAAGGCAGGCTCAGTCCTGGGCAGGCTCAGTCCTGGGCAGGCTCAGTCCTGGGCAGGCTCAGCCCTGGGCAGGCTCAGTCCTGGGCAGGCTCAGTCCTGGGCAGGCTCAGCCCTGGGCAGGCTCAGTCCTGGGCAGGCTCAGTCCTGGGCAGGCTCAGCCTGCAGCATGCTGCGGTAGACGGCGATCAGGGCCGCCTTCTGCTCCTGGGTCAGCCGCTGGTCGGTCCAGATGGCGGTCTGCACGTGATCGGCCGGATCGGCGCCGCCGTGGCCCTGCCCGTCGAGCAGGCCCGCCTGCTCGAGCAGCGTCTCCGCGGACATGTTCAGCGCCTCGGCGATCAGCTTCAGCACGCGTACCGAGGGCTGGTGCCGGCCCCGCTCGACCTGGCTGAGGTAGGGGTTGGACAGGGTCGTCAGCTCGGCCATCTGGCGCAGCGACAGCTGGGCGAGCTTGCGCTGGCTGCGGATGAAGGCGCCGAGCACCTCCATCTGGCTGGTCCAGGGATCCGGCACGTCACCTTCCCCGCGGGACATCTGTTTCACCCTTCCGGCGCGGCATCCGTGCTACGTATAGTTAGCAGGGATGTGCGCGGCGAGCGGCCTGAGGCCGGATTCGCCGCGCACGCTGGGGCTTGGCTTACTTGGCTGATGCGCCGTTCTTCCTGGCGGAGTCGGTGGCCGCGGTGATCACCGGCGTGGTAGCCGTCAGCACGTCCTCGGCGAACTTCCGCTGGGAGGCCAGCAGCTGCTCGGCGAAGTCGTAGGCGTTCGCGACCAGGTCGCCCGGCTTGGGCAGCTTGTCGGCGAACGGGACGCTCGGCACGGGCAGCGAGGGGGTCAGGGTCGCGACCGAGTCGGCCCACGTCCTGATCGCGTCGACCACGGACTCCTGGCTCCTGCGGATGGTCTCGAGGATCTGAGCCTGCAGCTCCTGGTTCATGTTCTTGGTATCGGCCATCGTTATCTCCTTTTCGACTGTGAGTGCTTACTATAGTTTGCAAAAGTTTGGTTTGTCAAGCGAGACTCCGCCGGAGAGCGCGGGGTGGGGGCATACGCGGAACGATCGGGCCAGGTCAGGGCCACGGCCGCCGGTCACAGGCAACCAGCGGAGGGCGCGACCAGATGTCGTACTCGGCGGCTCGGCTCGGTCCAGCAGGGCGCTGCTGCCGAGCGCGGCGATGATCCTTTGCCGCTCCCCGATCGTGGCGATGATCCTTTGCCGCTCCCCGATCGTGGCGATGATCCTTTGCCGCTCCCCGATCGTGGCAATGATCCTTACTGCCGCTCCCCCATCGTGGCGACCATCACGGCCTTAATGGTGTGCAGCCTGTTTTCCGCCTGGTCGAACACGATGGAGGCGGGCGACTCGAAGACCTCCTCGGTCACCTCCAGGGCCTGCAGGCCGCGCTTGTCGTAAAGCAGCTGCCCGATCTCGGTCTCCCGGTTGTGCAGCGCGGGCAGGCAGTGCAGGAACTTGACCGCCGGGTTCCCGGTGGCGGCGAGCAGCGCGGAGTTCACCTGGTAGGGCAGCAGCAGGTCGATCCGCTCGTCCCACTCCCCGGCCGGCTCCCCCATGGACAGCCAGACGTCGGTGTACAGGTAGTCTGCCGCTGCCACGGCGGCCGGGATGTCGCTGGTCACCGCGATGCGAGCGCCCGACGTCATCGCGAGGGCGTCGGCGATGCTCTGCACGCCGGCCGAGGGCTGCAGCGGCGCGGGCGCGCAGATCCGGACGTCCATGCCGAGCAGGGCCCCGGTGACCAGCAGCGAGCTGGCGGTGTTGTTCCTGCCGTCCCCCAGGTAGCAGTACGCCACCTCGGCCAGCGGCTTACGCGCGTGATCGCGCATGGTCAAGATGTCGGCCAGCATCTGGGTCGGGTGCCAGTCATCGGTGAGCCCGTTCCACACCGGCACCGCGGCCCACGCGCCGAGGGTTTCCACGATCTGCTGCGCGGACCCGCGGTACTCGATGCCGTCGAACATCCGGCCGAGTACCCGGGCGGTGTCCTTCATCGACTCCTTGCAGCCGAGCTGTGATTCGCCGGCCCCCAGATAGGTGACGTGAGCGCCCTCGTCGTGCGCGGCAACCTCGAAGGCGCACCGGGTCCGGGTGGAGGTCTTCTCGAAGATGAGCGCAATGTTGCGGCCGGCGAGCCGGCTGGTTCGCTGGCCCAGGTGCTTCTCCATCCGCAGCTGCCCGCCCAGGTCAACCAAGTAGAGAAATTCCGCGGCGGTGAAGTCGATCTCCTTCAGCAGGCTGCGTCCGCGCAGGTCCATGATCGTGCTCCGTTCAGGCAGGTGCGGGTGTTCAGGCCGGGGTCAGGCCCGATCGGGCAGGTCACGCTCCGCGGTCCTGCGGCCGCGGACCAGTCCGCGACCCCGCGGTGATCACCACCCCGATGCCGCGCTTGCCGAGCATGGTATTGGTGGCGACGTTACGCTCATAGCCGGCGATGACGCTGGCGCGACGCCAGGTCGCTGCCCCCGTCGGCCTGACTCGCGTGCGCCGGCGGCCGGGCGGTGGCTAATGGGCCCGTAACTGCCTGGTCCACCGCGGGCCGACGGAGTTCCAGTCCGCTTCCCAGCCGGCCAGGCGGCGCCAGTCCAGCACGCGGCGCGAGAGATACCCGATGCCGAGCAGCACGGCCGCGAGCACGGCCGGCGCGGTCAAGACCGCGCCGGCCACGCGGAACAGTGCCGCCTGCGGGCTGAGCGGCGGCCCGGCCCACTGACCGGAGGCATCTACCCAGATCCGGACGCGGCTGCCGGACGGCATGCCCGCGGCCGCCGGGATCAGGCCTTCCCGTGTGCCCCGGTCCGGGAACGTCCACCTGGCCAGTGCCCAGGAATCGCTGACGGCGTAGTAGCCGGGCCCGAGCGGAGCCACCTGCAGGAGCACGGCCATGACCTCGCGCCAGGCCTGCTGGCCGTGCTGCTCGGTCGCGGCCGCCCGCGACACCCAGTGCCCGGCGGCGACGGACAGCACCGGCGCGCCGGCCAAGAACACGGCCAGCAGCCCGGCCGCCCCGCAGGCGGCGATCCGGTCGGTGCCGCGGCGCAGCGGGTTGCCGTCCAGGCCCAGCCTTGCCGTCAGCCGTCGTCGCAGCATCATCTGAATCTCTCGCGCCCGCCCTCGCATCGGTGCTTCCTATCTCACCACGCAGTCGCGAGCCGCCAGAGGCCAGGCCCCGGCCATATCAAGTCATCCCCGCCGGGATCCGCGAGGCGGTCGCGGCGTCTACGGTATAGGCGGCAGGCCATCTGGCCGCCGGACGTCCGGCTTCGCCTCGCCGCGGCGCCAGGGCGACCAGTTCCTGCCAACGGCGGCCGGCCAGCCCTGGACAGCCCGCTGTCCGGGCTGATCAGCTTGTCGTACCGCTGACTGCGCGGTCAGGAAGCAACGACGCCGAAACCCAGGGAACATTGATGAGCGTGCCGGGCCCGGCAAGGCGGCAACTCCGGACGACCGCGGATTCAGCCGGCGGCCCGCGGTGAGGCCGCTGGATTCACGGCTGCTGCGCTACTGCGAGGCGGCCCGGGGCTATCTCGCGGGCACGATCGTGCTCGGCCTGGCCGCCACCGGGCTGATCCTCATGCAGGCCAGCCTGCTGGCGCACGCGCTGGCCAGCGCGGCCACGGGAATCGGTGCCGCCGCGCTGGCCGGCACGCTCGGCCTGCTGCTGGCGGTGCTGGCGGCCCGGGCCGCGGTCAGCTACGGCGGCGAGGCCGCCGCGCTGCGGGCGGCCGCGGCGGTAAAGTCGCAGCTGCGGCGGCGGCTCACCGAGCACACGCTCCGGCTGGGCCCGGCCTGGCTGGGCGGCCAGCAGCCCGGTGCGATCACCACCCTGGCCACCCGGGGGCTGGACGGGCTGGACGCCTACTTCGCACGCTACCTGCCGCAGCTCGTGCTGGCCTGCCTGGTACCCCTGGCCGTGGTGATCCGGGTCGGGCTCGCCGACTGGATCTCCGGCGTGGTCATCGCCGTCACCCTGCCGCTGATCCCGATTTTCGCCGTCTTGGTCGGCCTGCACACGAAGGCCACCACGCAGCGGCAGTGGCGGCTGCTTGCCCGGCTCGGCGGCCACTTCCTCGACGTGGTCGAGGGCCTGCCGACGCTGAAGCTGTTCGGCCGCGACAAGCCGCAGGCCGAGGTGATCGGCAAGATCACCAACGAGCACCGGGCGGCCACCATGTCCGCTCTGCGTATCGCGTTCCTGTCCAGCCTCGTCCTCGAACTGGCCGCCTCGCTGGCCACCGCGCTGGTCGCGGTGGAGGTCGGACTGCGGCTGCTGGGCGGCCACATTAGCTACCAGACGGCACTGCTCGTCCTGCTGCTCACGCCCGAGGCCTATCTGCCGCTGCGCGCCGTGGGCAGCCAGTTCCACGCCAGCACCGAGGGCGCCGCCGCGGCCAGCGACGTCTTCGCGATCCTCGACACGCCGGAGCCCAGCGCCGCCGCGGTTCCTGCGGTACCCGCGCGCGGGCAGCCGGGCAAGCCCGCCGACGGCGGCCGCCGTCCCGTGTCACTGCGGTCGGACTCCATCACGCTGAGCGAGGTCACGCTGACGTACCCGCGGCGTGACCGCCCTGCTCTGTGCGGCGTGAACCTCACCATCGCGCCCGCCAACCGGATCACGCTCACCGGGCCGAGCGGGGCGGGCAAGAGCTCGCTGCTCGGGCTGCTGCTGCGCTTCGCCGAGCCGACCGGCGGGCGGATCGAGATCGGCAGCACCGACCTGAGATCGATTCCGCTTGATGAATGGCGCCGCCAGATCAGCTGGGTTCCGCAGCAGCCCTACCTGTTCGCCGCGTCGGTGGCTGCCAACATCGCGCTGGGCTGCCCGGCGGCGGCCCGGACCGCGATCGCGCGGGCCGCGCAGGCCGCCGGGGCGGCGGAGTTCATCGAGGACCTGCCGCAGGGCTATGACACCGCGGTCGGCGAACGTGGGCTGCGGCTGTCCTCGGGGCAGCGGCAGCAGATCGCGCTGGCCCGGGCGTTCCTGCGCGACGCGCCGCTGCTGCTGCTAGACGAGCCCGCCGCGCACCTGGATGCGGCCAGCGCGCGAAGACTGGGCCAGGCCGTCAGCACCCTGATGGCCGACCGCACCGTGATCCAGGTGATCCACGGCCAGGACTGGTCGCGCGGCGCCGGCCGGGTGCTCCTGCTGGAGGAGGGCAGGCTGCGGCCAGCCCCCACGTCACGGCCGGGTCCGCCGCCGCTGGCGGTGACCTCGTGACCGCGATCGCGCCGGCCAGGCCGACGGACGGCAGGCCGACGGCCGAGCGGCGGCCGCTCGCGGATCATCCGCTGGTCCGGCTGCTGCGGCTGGCCAGGCCGATGCGCCGCCAGTTGCTGCTCGCGGTGCTCACTGGCGCGGCAGGCTGCGGCTGCGGGGTGGCGCTGCTCGCGGTGTCCGGCTTCCTGCTCGCCAGGGCCTCGCAGCACCCGAACATCCTGGCGATCTCGGTAGCGGTGGTCGCCGTCCGCGGCCTGAGCGTCGGCCGCGCGGTGCTGCGCTACCTCGAGCGCATCTTCTCCCACGATGCGGCCTTCCGCGTGCTGGCCGACATCCGGGTGGCGATCTACCGGCGGCTGGAACGGCTCGCCCCGGCGGGCCTGGCCGCGTTCCGTTCCGGCGACATGCTGACCCGGTTGATCAGCGACGTGGACGCCACCCAGGATCTCTTCATCCGCGGCATCGTGCCGCCGCTCACGGCGGCGCTGGTCGGGGCGGGCGCGACGACCGCGGTGCTGCTGATCTTCGCGCCCGCGGCGGGCGTGCTCGCGGCCGGGCTGCTGGTCGCCGGCGCGCTGGTGCCGTGGGCCACCGCCGTGTCGGCCCGGCGGGCATCACGGCGCGCTGCCCCGGCTCGCGGCGAGTTCGGCGCCGCCGTCACCGACCTGCTCGGCGGCGCGGCCGAGCTGCACGCCTTCGGCGCGGTGGACGTGGAGCTGGCCCGGGCCCGGGCCGCGGACTGCGAGCTCACCCGGCTGGCCCGGCGCTCGGCGTCGGCCTCGGGCCTGGGTACCGGGCTCATCGCCGCGGTGTCGGGGCTGACCCTGTGGGGGGTGCTGCTGCTCGGCGTCGCTGCCGCCGGATCGGGCACGCTCGGCCGGGTACCGCTGGCGGTGATCACCCTCACCGCGCTCGCCTCCTTCGAGGCGGTCACCGCCATGCCCGCGGCGGCGATGCAGCTCGGCCAGGCCCGCGCCGCGGCCGAACGGATCGCGGTCGTGCTGGACGCGCCGGATCCGGTGCACGAACCGGACCGGCCGTTCCCGCCGCCGCAGCGGCCGGTCGCGATCTCCCTGCGGGACGCTACGGTTCGCTACTCGCCAGACGGGCCGCCAGCCGTTCGGAATGTCGATCTTGACCTTCGGCCCGGGCGACGGGTGGCGCTCGTCGGGGCCACTGGCGCGGGCAAGTCCACCCTGGCCGCCGTCTTGTTCCGGTTCATCGACCTCACGTCGGGCCGCGCGCTGCTGGGCGGGCGGGATCTGGCCGGATACGATCCCGACGACGTGCGCTCCGTGATCAGCGGGTGCGCCCAGGACCCGCATATCTTCGACGCCTCGATCCGAGACAACCTGAGCCTGGCCCGGCCGGGGGCGAGCGACGCCGAACTTGCCGCGGCCGCGGCCAATGCCCGGCTGCTGGACTGGATCAGCTCGCTCCCGCGCGGCTGGGACACGGCGGTGGGATCGCACGGCGCCGAGCTGTCCGGCGGCCAGCGGCAGCGGCTCGCCCTGGCCCGAGCGCTGCTGGCCGACCCGGCCCTGCTCATCCTGGACGAGCCCACCGCCCACCTCGACCCGGAGAACCGCCGCGCCCTGACCGCGGACCTGCTGGCCGCGACGGCCGGCCGGGCCACCCTGCTCATCACCCACGACCTGGACGGACTCGACGAAGTGGACGAGATCGTGGTGCTCGAACGCGGCGGGGTGGCCGAGCGCGGCACGCACCGGGAGCTGATCCGGTCCGGCGGCGCCTACCAGCGGCTGTGGGAGGCTGGGGGCCAGCCCGCCGCAGAGCCCGGCGCCAGCACACCGTAGGTCGCAGGCGGCCCGGCCGACACTACGATGTGGAGCGATGAGTTCCGTACGCACGCCGGCCAGCGCCGCCGGGCAGCCTGGCGACGAGCAGTCCGCGGTCATCCACACCGAGGACCTGACCAAGGTCTACCCGGGGACGGACTTCGCCGCCGTGGACCGGCTCAACCTCGACATCCCGGCCGGCGAGATCTTCGGCCTGCTGGGGCCCAACGGCGCGGGGAAGACGACGACCGCCGGGATGCTGACCACAAGGGTGGTGCCGACCTCGGGGCGGGGATTCCTGGCCGGAGTGGATGTCGCCGCGCATCCGGCGCTGGCCAAGCAGCTGAGCGGGATCGTCTCCCAGCAGAACACGCTCGACCGGCAGCTCACCGTCTGGGAGAACCTGTATTTCCACGGCCGGCTGTTCGGCATGGGAGCCAAGCAGTCACGGCGGACCGCGGACGAGCTGCTCGAGCAGTTCCAGCTGTCCCGATGGGCCAAGGCGTCGGTGTACGCGC
Source organism: uncultured Actinomycetes bacterium (assembly GCA_963762615.1). Lineage (GTDB taxonomy): Bacteria > Actinomycetota > Actinomycetes > Streptosporangiales > Streptosporangiaceae > PALSA-505. Next base: position 844,842 of record CAVXLG010000013.1, read on the forward strand.
TGTCCGGCGGGATGGCGCAGCGGCTCATGGTGGCGCGGGCCATCTTTCACCGCCCCCGCGTGCTGTTCCTCGACGAGCCGACGGCCGGGCTCGACCCGCAGAGCCGGCTCGCGCTCTGGGACCTGCTGGGCGAGCTGCACCGGGACGGCCAGACCATCCTGCTCACCACGCACTACATGGAGGAGGCCGACCGGCTCTGCCAGCAGGTCGCGATCATGGACCACGGCAAGATCCTCGCGCTGGACACCCCGGCCGCGCTCAAGCAGAGCATCGGCGCGGACACCATCGTCACGGTGAAGGCCGGCGGCGACACCGGGCGCCTCGCTCGGTCGCTCGCCCAGGATGTACCCGGCGTCACCCGTACCCGGCAGGTGGACGGCGGAGTGGAGCTGCACGTCCAGGGGGCCGACCGGATCGTCCCCCGCGTCGTCATGTCAGCCGAGCGGGACGGGTTCGACCTGGTCAACGTGTCGGTCTCCGAGCCCAGCCTCGAGACCGTGTTCATCAACCTCACGGGCAAGGAGCTGAGGGAGTAATGACCGCGCCGCTGACCTCACAGGCGCCGGCCAGGCCGATCGGCAGCGCCCCCACCCGTTCGGTGGCCGCGGCGAGCTGGACCGCACTGGGCGCGCTCTTGCTGCGCGACGTCGTCGTGCTGCGCAAGCACCTCTGGGAGTTCGTGCTGCGGACGATCATCCAGCCGTTCCTGCTCTGCTTCGTCTTCCTCTACGTCTTCCCGAAGATCGGGCAGGGTATCGGCGGGCACGGCGCGGCGGCCCAGTCCGACTTCGCGACCATCCTGGTGCCCGGGGTGGTGGGTATCTCGATCATGTTCCAGGGTGTGCAGTCGATCGCCCTCGCGATGGCCCAGGAGTTCGGCTACACCCGGGAGATCGAGGACCGGGTACAGGCGCCCTGCCCCATCTGGCTGGTGGCCATGGCCAAGGTGCTCTCGGGCGCGGCCCAGGGGCTGCTGTCCGCGATCATCGTGCTGCCGATCGCCTCGGTCGTGCACGCGCCCGGCGTGCACGCGCACCTCACGCTGCACTGGTGGATCATCGTGACGCTCGTGCCGCTCGCGTGCGTCGCCATGGCCGGGCTCGGACTGCTCCTGGGCACCAGCTTCGAGCCGCGCAACATCGGGCTGATGTTCGGCTTCATCATCCTGCCCATCACCTTCCTGGGCGGCACGTACTACGCGTGGACCAGGCTCTCGCCGGTGACGGTGGACGGGTGGCACTGGCTCCAGACGCTTGTGCTGATCAACCCGCTCATCTACGTGAACGAGGGCATGCGGGCCGCGTTCACCAACGCGCCGCACATGCACCTCTACATCATCTATCCGGTGGTGGTGGCCTTCGGTGCCCTGTTCCTGTCGATCGGGCTGCGCAACTTCCGGGGACGCGTGCTCACCTAGGGCCAAGCCGAGGGTGATACAGGACGAAAGTCCTCACCTCCGTGCCGCAAGTCCCAGGGCCACGTACTTGGATCCGCCGTCGCCGCGATCGCCGGGTCAGCCGCTCCCCCGCAGCCGGACGTTGTAGACCTTCGCCTGGTAGGTGCCGGCGGGATCCGGCGGCAGGCTGGTGAACCAGATGAGCAGGTAGCGGGCATGCACCGGCCGGGCCAGCCGCAGCCGTACCGTGCCGCCCGCATTGGCTGCGCTCGCCACCGGCCGTAGGGCAGACGGGACCGCGGAGCGGCAGGCGCGCAGCTGGAGATCGGCACCGCGCGTGCTGCCCAGGGTGATCTGGGCAGTCGCGATCGTCACCCGATGCCCCATGTCGAGCAGCAGGCCGGTGCCGGCCTGCAGGTTGCCGAAATGACTGGTCGTGTACCAGTCGGTCTGCCAGGACGTGGCCGGATTGCCGTCGATCGCGAGCGAGGCACGCTGCGGATTATCGCTTTGTCCCGTTCCCGCCGGGCCGAAGGCTACCGCTCGGGCGGGACGGAGCGTGACCGGCCGGGCGCTACGGGCCGGGGTCGGCGAGCCCGTGGCGGCCGGCGAACTCGCCGGAGGACGCGGTCCGCTGCTCCCGGCCTGAGCGTGAACCGGCCGCCCGGTCGCCGCCGCCGAACCGCCGTGCGGCGCAGCCTTAGAGCCTGGGATGATGAGATAGATCACGCCGCCGAGGACGGCCAGCGCCACCAGCACGGCCAGGACCACTGCCCGGTCCGGACGGCGTCGCCCGCGAACCGTGGCCGGCCCGGCTGAGTGCGGTGGCTGCGGTGGCTGCGGTGGGTGCGGTGGCTCGGTTCTCTCGGGCGCCATGGGCTCGGGGGCCGCGGGCCGGTGAGATGCCATCATCTGGTCTAGCGCCGCGATCTGGCTTGTTGTTATGACCGGGTTGGGCGCCGTGATCTCTTCCGGCACTGGGTGCTCATCTGGCGCTGGGTGCTCATCCGGGGCTAGGTACCCATCTGCCGCTGCATGCTCATCCGATGCTGTGTACCCATCTGGCTTTGGGTACCATTCCGGTGCCGCATGCCTTCCGGTGCCGCATGCCCTTCCGGTGCCGCGTACTCGTCCGGCGCCGGGTACTCATCGGGCTCTGGGTACCGTTCCGGTGCCACAGGCGCTTCAGGTGCCGCGTACCCGTCCGGCGCTGGGTACTCATCCGGCGCTGGGTACCTATCCGGCGCCATACGCCCTTCTGGCGCTGCGAACTTCTCCAGGCCGAACGCCTGCGGAGTTGCGAATCCGTCCGGTCCGAACTCTTGCGGAGGCGTGAACCCGTCTGGCCCGAACTCCCGCGGAGCCAACCCGTCCGGCCCGAACTCCTGGGAAACCGCGAACCCGTCCGGCCCGAACTCTTGCGGAGGTGCGAAACCGTCTGGCTCGAACTCCTGCGGAGCCAACCCGTCCGGCCCGAAGTCCTGGGAAACCGCGAACCCATCTGGCCCGAACTCTTGCGGAGGTGCGAAACCGTCCGGCCCGAAGTCCTGGGACACCGCGAACCCGTCCGGCCCGAACTCTTGCGGAGGTGCGAACCCGTCCGGGCCGTACTCTTCAGCCGCAGCATGCTGGTCCGGCGGCGTGTACTTGCCGGGGGCTGCGAACTCCGTCTCAGCCGCCCCGTACCCCCCGGGTGTCCTGGGTTCGCCGACAGTCCTCGGCTCAGCAGCCACCCTGACCTCGGCCGACGCGATGGGTCCGGCCGGCGCTGCGAACCCGCCGGCTGCGTCGTACTGCTCGATAAGCGGTACGGAATCGGCACCGGCGGCTCGGGCGAGGGCACGAATATGGCCTCGGGCGTAAAAGTCCCCGCCGCAGGTCGAATAGTTGTCCTGCTCTATGTCCCGGATGATGGCTTCGCGGATGCGGGTCTTCTGGCTGATCTGCGCGACGCTCAGGCCAGCCTGGCGCCGAGCTTCGGCCAGCGCCTCGCCGATGCTCACCGCTCGCCCCCACCGCCATGGCGGCCTTTCGGGGAGAACAGGCCGCTACAGGTCTTCTCGCGGACAGTCACTGGAACGCACCCTCCTTCTCGCCGGGGCCGGACTGCCTTCATCGCCACGTTCCCATGGGACCACGATGCCGGGTAGCTATCGACCGTTCTAGTGTCATACGTGCCCAGGCGTTCGCCGGTAAACGACCCGCCGGTGGCCGCTACCGGCGCGCTGGTCACCTCCCGGCCGGACGCCCTGCTGACGCTCCGGGACCAAAGACCTCGTCGGGCTGTGCCGAAGCCCTTGGCCGGACCGTTTCGCCAGTGCGATCATGGATCGGGATTCCAGCCACCGCAGCAGCGGTGACCCCGGCGAGAAGGAGCAGGAAATGCCCGGAATCACTGTGGGCGTCGATGGTTCGGACAACTCCCATCGCGCCCTGGAATGGGCAATGAAAGAGGCAGCGCTCCGGCATGCCCCGCTGACCGTCCTCGCCGTCCACGAGGTTGCGGCCAATCAGTGGACCGCCAACCCGGTCATCTACCCCGAGGACGCGCCGATGACCGAGCAGGCGCGCAACTGGGCAGAAGAGGCGGTAAGCAAGGTCGCCGGCCAGCTGGGCGATGCCCAGCCGCTGTCGGTCACCGTGAACGCGAAGAGCGGTTTTTCCGCAAAGGAGCTCATCGCTGCGTCGCAGGACAGCGACCTGATCGTGGTGGGCTCGCGAGGCGGCGGCGGATTCGCCCGGCTGGCAATCGGAGGAGTCAGCAGCAAGGTCGTGCACCACTCGGCCTGCCCTGTCGTCGTGGTGCCGTCGGGCAAGTAGGACCTTATCCGGGGCGCCGGCCTGGGTGTTCCAGGCCGGCGCCCCGATATCCGGGCCAGCCGGGCCGCGCAGAGTCTCACCGCGGAACACGGTCTGCACCGGTCCGGTCGGCGCCGCGTCCGCGGCACCGATCTGGTGAGCACGGGCCGCACCGTCGCCTCTGGCGAGTCGATGCTGGACCCGGAGGCGGCCAGCCGGGTCAAGCTGGGTATGGAACGCAGGACGCAGGCCGCCGCCTATGCCGCGCGGAATTTCGCCGACGAGCCCGACCCTGAGAAACAGGGGCCGGATCGCTGATCCGCCGGCCGGCGGATGGCGTCACGGACAGCCGGCCCGACGGAAGGGGCACAGCATGGAACCCGTACACGAGCACATCGACGAGGTCGAGTGCCTCCGGCTGATCTCACCCGGCGGCATCGGCCGGCTCGCATACTCGGGCCGGTACGGGCTGACCGTCTTCCCCGTCAATTACCGGGTACGCGAGGGATCCATCGTGTTCCGCACCGCCGAGTACAGCCCGACCGACGAGGATCTGCTCACCGGCATCCCGGATGCCGAGTACGAGGTGGCGTTCGAGATCGATGCCATCGACCCGGTCGCCCGCGAGGGCTGGAGCGTGCTCATCCAGGGCCCCGCGCACCACATGGATCTCCCCGCCGAGCATGACCTGACCATGGAGAGCGGGGTCGACCCGCGAGCAGGCGGGGAAACTCAGCACGGCATCCGCATCACGCCGATCCGCATCGCCGGGCGGCGGATCCGCAGGACCGGGTGACCCGCGCAGCCGGCCTGATCTGCGACCGGCAGCGGGACACGCCATCGCAAGCCGCTGGATCACCAGTTCGCGCAAGTCACGGACGATCCGCTCCCGGTCCTCGAACAGGCCGCTGCGCGTCCTTGCCTGCTCGCCCAGCTCCCACCTGACGCCAAGCTGCTGAGTTACCTGCTGACCGAACCGGTGCCGTAGTCGAGCTGGCGGTCCAGGTTGACCGCGGCGCTGATCAGCGACAGGTGGCTGAACGCCTGCGGGAAGTTACCCAGCTGTTCGCCGGTGCTCCCGATCTCCTCGGAGTACAGGCCGAGATGGTTGGCGTACGTGTGCATCTTCTCGAACGTCAGCCGCGCGTCGTCCAGCCGCCCGGCGCGGGCCAGGGCGTCGACGTACCAGAAAGTGCACAGGGTGAACGTGCCCTCATCGCCGGCCAGCCCGTCCGGTGAGGCGCTGGGATTGTAGCGGTAGACCAGGCTGTCGGAGACCAGCTCCCGGTCCATCGCCCGCAGGGTCGACACCCACATCGGGTCGCGAGGGGCGATGAAGCCCTGCAGCGGCATCAGCAGCAGCGAGGAGTCCAGCACCTCGCTGTCGTAATGCTGGGTGAAGGCGCCCAGTTTCGGGTTCCAGCCGCGCTGCATGACCTGGTGGTAGATCAGGTCGCGCTCGGTAGTCCACCGGGCCGTGTCCGCCGGCCGGCCGCGATGGGCGGCCAGCCTGATCGCGCGGTCCAGCGCCACCCAGGCCTGGAACCGGCCGTAGGTAAAGGGCTTGCGGCCGCCGCGGGTCTCCCAGATGCCCTCCTCTGGCTGGTCCCAGTGCTCGCACAGCCAGTCGATGAGGCTGGAAACGGCCGTCCAGCCCTGGTGGCCCGGCTGCACGCCACAGGAGTCGGCCAGGAAGATGGCATCCAGGGCCTCGCCGTAGATGTCGAGCTGCAACTGGTCCGCGGCGCCGTTGCCGATCCGCACCGGGCGGGAACAGCGCCAGCCCTCGAAGTGATCCAGCGTCTCCTCGACCAGATCCGAGCTGCCGTCGACCCGGTACATGATCTTCAGCGGGCCGGAGGCGTCGCCGGCCTGTTCCATCGCGCGGTCTTTGAGCCAGCTGCCGAACGCGGCGGCTTCCTCGATGTAGCCGAGGCCCAGCAGCGCGTGGATGGAGAACGAGCCGTCCCGGATCCAGGTATAGCGGTAGTCCCAGTTCCGCTCCCCGCCGGCCTGCTCGGGCAGCCCGGTGGTCGGAGCCGCGACGGGCGCACCGGAGGGCGCGTACGTCATCAGCTTGAGCGTCATCGCCGAGCGAGACACCATGTCCCGCCACCGGCCGGTATAGGTTGACCGGTGCAGCCAGTCCCGCCAGAAGCGCTGGGTGTCGCCCGCGAGTTGCTGGGCTTCGGAGGGCGGGATGCGCCGCGGCTGCCCTCCCATCCACTCGAGTACCACGCCGCCGATCTCGCCCTCCCGCAGGGTCCGCGTCCAGCGCAGCCCGTCGCCGTCGCGTCCCCCGGAGATGCCCAGATCCTTGAGGGAGGGTCCTTCCGCGCCGATGCCGTGCACCGTGAGCTCCAGGTCGTCAGCCCGGAACAATGCTCCGTTATCGGAGAATTCCAGCTTGTGCGTTTTGCGGCCGTAGTCGAACCGCGGCTGGATGCCGATTGCGAAGCGCATGGTCCCCCGGACCACCCGGATGTTCCTGACCACCCGGTGCCGCTCGGTAGCCGCCGAACCGGTGACGGGCATGAAGTCATGTACCTCGCCGACCCCGTCCGGGGTCATGAACCGGGTGACCAGGATGGCGGTGTCGGGAAAGTAGAGCTGCTTGCTCACGTAGTCGTCCCGGTCGGGCGCGATCCGGAAATGACCGCCGCGGTCGGCGTCAAGCAAGGACGCGAACACGCTGGGTGAATCGAACCGGGGGCAGCAGAGCCAGTCCAGGGTGCCGTCCGAGGTCACCAGCGCCGCCGTCTGGAGATCACCGATCAGCCCGTGGTCGCTGATCTCGGGATAGCGAGGCATGGCTCCCCCCTCCGCCAGCCGACGACTGCCAGCGCGTCCGCCCGTCCACCATGGTCACGCGGCGTTTCCCTTGCATCACCCGGGACGGATGATCCCGGCACCGCACACGGCGGTCAGACTGATCAATCACATGGTGACGCAGAGGGAGAGTGCCATGAACGAGAACCAAAGCGGCTGGAGTACACCGGAGTTCAGGACGGGTCCGCTGATTACCAGTGCGGTGCTGGTGGGGGCCGGTACTTTCATCGTCCTGGCGGGCCTGGCCGTCGGCGGTTCGCACCTGTTCGCGGCCACCCGCCGGTGGATCGCGGAGATGGAGACCCCGCCGAGCGAGGTGGCCAGGCTGAAGTGGTCACAGGCCAAGGCCGCAATGGCTGCCGGCACGTCAGCCTGGCAGAATGGGCCCGGAACCGCAGTGGCTGACGATGTGACCAGCACCGATGTGACGTGACCAGGGCTTCCTGATCCTCCTTCGGCATCTTCCCGCCTGCTCCTGCGGCTGCCTGCTCCTGCGGCGACGTCGGCTCGTTCCGGCCCGCCTGCCTGCTCGTGCGGACGGCGTCGGCCGGCCGTCACTGGCCTGAGATGTCCGGGTGGTCCATGCTGTCGGGTGGATTCCTGTCTTGCAGGCGGCGTACCTCCAGGATCTCGACGCCGAACGTCTCAAGCCTGGCCAGGAGCCCGTGCAGGGCCGCCTGATCGCGCAGGGGACCGTGCAAGACGGTCTCGACCGGCTCTACCGAGGCCCTGAGCCGGTCAAAGTCCAGCAAGGCCTCGGGCGGGAGAACGCCCGCTACGCGAATCTCGTAGTAGGACGATGACACCACAGCCCCCAGCAGGTCAGAATCGCAGTAGCCAACTCCCTACGCTTCCTCCTGGCGGCTGGCCGCGCACCATTCACCACGGGTGAATTCGTCACCCTGGTGAGATTGAAGATCGGGTGATGACGTATCACCCGGCAACGTGCGAGACAGGGGGTAAGCAGGCAGCCCGCTGCTCGATGCACCGCGGACACGGGCGCGCGGGCCTGGCCTGACTGCGGGGCGCACAGCCGGCGCGGAGCGGCGCTGGCGCGGGGAGGTGGTCGACGATGACCAGTACGGCCGAGGGGGAGACGGCGCAGCCCGGGAACCGGACCGGTGCCGATGACCCGGTCCTGATGTCGAAAATCACCGTACCCGGCCCCCCCGACTGGGCGGTCCGGCGTCCGCGGATCGAAAAGCTCATCGCCGAGGGCGCGCAAGGCCCGTTGACCGTGGTCAGCGGGCCGCCGGGAGCCGGCAAGACCGTGGCTATCGCGCTGTGGGCGGCGGCGACCAGCTACCCCTGCAGCCTGGCCTGGATCAGCCTGGACAGCTACGACAACCAGCCCCGGGCCTTCTGGTCTCACGTTGCAGCGGCTCTGCGGCTGGCCGGCATCGAAGTCCCGCGGGTTCCCGCGGTCACGGGCCGCGGGACCGTTTTCGACCATGTATTCCTGCTGCGGCTGGTGTCGGCGCTGGCCGTGCAGGACCCGCCGGTGGTGATGGTCCTCGATGACCTCCACCTGCTGGCTGAACCGGCCATCCTGGAAGGGCTGGACTACGTACTGAAGAACGCCAGGGCAGGCTTGCGCCTGGTGGTCTCCTCGCGAATGGACCCGCTCCTGCCGCTGCACCGTTACCGGCTCAGCGGCGAGCTGACCGAGATCCGGGCCGATGACCTGGCCTTCAGCATTCCCGAATCGAGCCTGCTGTTGGCCCATCACGGCATCAGCCTGCCCACCGCCGCACTGGAGCGCCTGACCGGGCGGACGGAGGGCTGGGCGGCGGGACTCCGGCTGGCCGCGCTGTCACTGGACGGACACCCCGACCCCGAGCAATTCGTCAAAGAGCTGGACGCGGAGGAAAGCGCCATTACCGGTTACCTCGTGAACGAGGTCCTCAATGCCCAGTCCTCATCCGTCCGCGACCTGCTACTGCGGACGAGCATCCTGGACTGCGTTCGCGCGGATCTCGCCGACGAGCTGACCGATGACCAGCAGGCGCCCGACACGCTGGCGGCGCTGGCGCGGGCCAACGCGTTCGTTCAGCCGCTCGGGCACGGATGGTATCGGTACCATTCGCTGTTCGCCGCGGTGCTTCGGCTTAAGCTGCGGAGCGAGTGCCCGGCCCGGGTGCCCGGCCTGCACCGGCGGGCGGCCCGGTGGTACCAGCGCAACGGGCGGCTCGGCTGCGCGGTGCGGCACGCCGCTGCCTGCGGTGACTGGGCGTTCGCGGCCGCGATCGTTATCGATGAGCTCGCCATAGGCCAGCTCATCGACCCGCGGGACGATCAGCCGCTCGCCGAGACGTTCCGCGGCATGCCGCCGGATCCGGCGTCGACGCAACCGGGGCAGCTACTCGTGACGGCTGCGATGGAACTGTCCGACGCCGCAGGCGACCTGGGGAGTGCCTCGCTCGCCGCGGCGGAGAGCATCCTGGGGCGCCTTCCGGGCGGCGAGCAGATCCCCGCCCGGCTGGCCGGCGCGCTGATCCGACTGGCGCAGTCGGGTCGCACCGGGGATCTTGATGCCGCGGCCGCCGCCGCTGCCCGGGCGGAGGCCCTGCTGGGCGAGCTGCCCGAGGGCCTGCGGGCACGGCATCCCGGGATTCGCGCGCAGATTCTCTCGGGCCGCGGTGCGGTCGAGCTGTGGGCGGACCGGGTCGATGAGGCGGTCGCCGCGTTCCGTGCGGGCGTCGCCGCTGCCTGCACCGCGGACAGCCGGTATGAACGCGCTGACTGCCTGGGGTATCTCGCGCTGGTAGCGGCGCTGCAAGGACGGCTGAGTCACGCCGTGGAGCTGATCGGCGAGGCCAGCGAGGCAATCGAGAGCAGCGGCGGGCTGGCCAGGCAACTTCCGGTGGCAGCGACCGTCGCGCTCGCGTCCGTGTGCACCGAGCGCAACGAGGTACAGCGCGCGCACGGCCAGCTGAAGCTCGCCGATGCCGCCTTGCGGGTGAGCCCGGACAGGCTGATCAGCGCGGTGGCCTGCCTGATCGCGGCGCAGCGCAGTCTGGCCGGGGGCCACGCCACGGCTGCCGTTGACATGATCCGCGGTGCACGGCAGGGCTGGACCCCGCCGGGGTGGCTCGAGCTCAGGCTGGCCCTGCTCGAATCGCGGGCTTGCGCGGCCTCCGGCGATATCCGCGGTGCCGTGGCCGCCGCCGAAGGAGCCGGCCCGCGGTCCGCGCCGGACGCCGCCGTCGCGCTCGGCTACGCCTGGCTGGCCGCGGGAGATCATCAAGCTGCCCGGCGCGCGCTCGACGCCGCGGCGGAAGGCTCAGGCGAGGCGGCCAGGCAGGCAAGCCTGGCAGGCTGGCTAGCCGATGCCTGGCTCAGCTACGGGTCCGGCGACAGCGTGCGCGGCCGGCGATCCTTCGAGCAGGCGCTGCGGCTGGGCAAGCCGGAGCAGCTCCGGCTGCCCTTCGCGCTGGACCGAAGCTGGATCCGCCCGGTGCTGCGACGCGACCCTGACCTGGCCAATTCCTACCGGGAACTGCTGGAACCAGAACTGGCGGGGCCCGCGGCGGGCGCGGGATCGTCCCGGCCGGGCGCGGCGGGCCAGGTCGCGCCGCTGATCGTCGAGCCGCTCAGCATGCGTGAGCACGAGGTGCTCGATCATCTGTCTGGGATGCTCAGCACCGCTGAGATCGCTACCGAGATGTATATCTCGGTGAACACCGTAAAGACTCACCTGCGGAGCATCTACCGCAAGCTGTCGGCGGCGCACCGCGGCGAGGCCGTGCGCCGGGCCAGGCAGCTGGAGCTGATCGGATCTCGCGCTACAGCAGGCCGTCCTACAGAAAGCCGGCCTGGTGACCGCCCTTGATGGCATCACGCCGCCCGGACACGCCGAGCTTCCGGTAAATCGCCTGGGTGTGGGTCTTGATCGTATTCGCCGACAGGTGCAGCTCCTGTCCGATCTCGCGGAGCGAAAGCGTGCCCTGGAGCATGCGGAGCACCGATATCTCGCGTTCGGTCAGCGGCTCGGTGAGCGACACCTCCCGGGACGACCCGGCCAGCCGCCGGCGAAGCCTATGCAGCAAGGCCACCTGGGTCTTCGCGTCGTCGGGGAACGAGGTCATCATCTGCCGCGCCTCATCGGTGAGCGCCACGGCGCCAAGGCGGTCACCCAGATCCAGCAGCACCTGCGCCAGCAGCAGCAGGGCGTCGATCGTAGGCCAAGGGCTGGTCTCGGGGACCCGGTGGCGGGACAGCACCGCCTGCTCGAGCTCGCTGCGCGCTTCCTTCAGGCGTCCCTGAGCGGCATAGACGGCACCGGTGGCGGTGCGGGCGAACGAAGCCTGCGGCGTATGCCCCAGATCTCCGCGGGCCGCGAGGACACGCGCCTGGCTGGCCAGTTCCGCAGCCTGCGGGAGCCGGCCCAGTTCGGTCGCCACCAGCGAAAGGGCGGACAAGCTCAGCAGCCGTACCAGCGGGAAACTCGTTTCGCTGGAGACCGACTCCCGCAGCGGCTTCTCCGCCGCCTGGGGCTCACCAGACAGGTAGAGGCTATAGCCAAGCACCACCCTGGCCAGGGCATACCACGGTGAGGCGGGGTCGTCTTCCAGCTCCGCGACCGGGCCGGCCGTCTCCCGCATCACGCGCAGGCCGACGAACCCGTAGATGCCTTGCAGCAGCGCGACGGAGGACGTCAGTGATCGCAGGCCGTCAGGAAGCGGCCCGTCGTGCTGCGCCGCCGCCATCACCGGCAGCCAGCGCCGCACGGATTCCCCATCACCGGACAGCGCTGCCGCCCAGGCCGCGCAGTGTGCCGCCACGGGGTCGGCGCTGATCGTGGCGTCGCCGAGCACGCGCATCCACCCGCGCACCGTCGACACCTGGCCGGCATCAGCGTAGGCGTACCAGTTCGCCGCGATCAGATCGCTGGCTCCGGCACGGTCGCCGGCGGCGATCGCGTGGCTGATCGCCTCGTCCGCCGACCCCGATCGCCGGTGCCAGGCACTCGCGCGCTGGTGCAGGGCGGCGGCGACACCGGGCTCGGACCGGGTGAGCTGCCCCTGCAGGGCGTGCACGAAGAGGTGGTGGTACCGGTACCACTGCCGGTTCTCGTCGAGCGGAACGATGAAAAGGTTCTCTCGCTCGAGCTGGTCCAGGATTCCGGCCGCGCGCTCTGAGCCGGCCACGGCGTCGCACAGCGGCGCGCAGAACCGGTCCAGAATGGAGGTCCTGGTGAGGAACTGCCGGATCTCGGCCGGCTGACGGCTGAGCACCTCCTCCGCCATGAAATCAGCGATGTGCCTGTTGTGGCCGGTGAACTGGCGGACGAAGGTGGCCGGCGCGGGGTGGCCGCGCAGCGAGTGTGCCGCGAGGAACAGGCCGGCCGGCCATCCTTCGGTGCGTTCGGTGAGGACAGCCAGGTCGGGGCCGGTGAGCTCGACGCCGGAGATCGTGCGCACGAGGCAGGCGGTTTCTGCGAGGCCGAAGCGCAGGTCGCGCACCCTGAACTCGGCCATGTCCCCGGTGGCCCGCAGCCGCGCCAGCGGCAACGGGGGGTCTGACCGCGTGATGAGCACGATCTGCACGGACGAGGGAAGGTGCGGCAGCAGGAAGGCTGTCAGCTCGTGGCAGCGCGGCTCGGTGATCACCTGGTAGTCGTCGAGCACGAGAACGACCCGCCCGGCGAGCGTCGCCAGCTCATTGACCAGGGTCGGGAGCACCGTTCCTGTGATGTCAGGGGTGGGCATCCGCAGCTGCCGGAGGACCTCGTCGGTGCCGAACTCGGGGCAGGCCCGGCGCAGCGCCTGGATGATGTGCCAGCAGAACCGGCCGACTTGATTATCACCGCCGTCAAGTGAGATCCAGGCGAACGACCTGCTCGCCAGGGTGCTGGCCCGCCACTGCGCGACGAGCGTGGTCTTGCCGAATCCGGCCGGGGCGGACACCAGCACCAGCCGGGCGGCAGTGCCGGTCAGCCGCTGCATGAGTTGCGGCCGGTCGGCCCACTCCGCATGTAGCCCGGGAGCGGTGAATGTCGTCTCCATCGGGACGCCAAAACCGGCCGGGGGCGGTTGCGGCGCAGGTACCGCCCGCAGGGCGCGCCCCGGCCGCGACGATCCCCTGGCCGACTCCCCGCCGAGATTTTCGCGCACTCACCCTAGACAATCATGATCTCCGCGCCGGCGCCAGGGAACAAGGTCCTTGGCGGCCGCCCGGCAGAGCCGGGTCTATCACCCGTCACGGGTGGCGTGGCGGCTCGTGCGCTCTGGTGGGCTGGGCCGGAACCTCTGACGGCATAACCAGGAAAGAGAACCTCATGTCTGATTTGATCGCGATCGGTTACCCCGACGAAGCCACCGCCGAGGCCGCTGCCGAGGAGGCGCGGCGGCTCGCCAAGGATCTCATCATCGAGCCCGACGCGATCGCGGTGATCGTGCGGGACAAAGACGGCAGCTATCACACCCACACCAACCACCACATGGTAGGCGCCGGGGCCACCTGGGGGATGTTCTGGGGGCTGCTGTTCGGCCTGCTGTTCTTCATCCCGGTCTTCGGGATAGCCATCGGGGCCGGGCTCGGAGCGCTGATGGGCAAGATCACCAAGTCCGGCATCGACAAGCAGTTCCAGGACCAGGTCCGCGGCTTGCTGCAGCCGGGCACCTCCGCGCTGTTCCTCATGGTGGAGAAGGTCACCCCCGACAAGGCCATCGAGGCGATGAGCAGCTACGGCGGCACGGTGCTGAAGACCTCCCTGTCCAAGGAGGGCGAGGCGGAACTCCAGGACGCCCTGCACGGCGGAAGCGCCGCCACGGCCTGACCGCGGTTAGCCGCCCTATGCCGCAAGTCCCGCCCGGGTGTGGCAATACGGAGGGTCATGACGCAGGCATCGCCTGCCCGGCGGGCGGGCGGCAGCGGAGACACCAGGCCGTACCGGCCGCCGGATTCCGACCCCCGGTACGGCCTGCTGCTGCTCGTCCTGATCTTGACCTACCTGCTCTCTGCCTTCAACGTCAGGTTCGTCGCAGACTTCGACTTCGCCTTCTTCGCGGCGGCGCTGCTGCTCGCCCTCCGGACGTCCCCCTTTCCGCGCCGGTGGACGACGCTGGTCGCCGCGGTGGCGCTGGGCGGGTCCGTCCTGTTTCTCGGCCTGGCTCAGACCGGCGGGAATGTCGCTCTCGGCGTGGCCGACGTGTGGAAGACGCTGATCCTGCTCCTCACCGTGGTGCTCATCGTGCGCCGCGTCCTGGCCAGGTCCACGGTGACCGTTCAGAGCATCTACGGCGCGGTGAGCGCCTACATCGTCATCGGCCTGATGTTCGCCGCTGTCTACGCCGCGATACAGCACTTCAGCGGGCTGCCCTTTTTCGCCGGCGGGAAGCCCGGCCAGGTCCAGACGTTCCAGTACTTCAGTTTCACCACGCTGACCACCCTCGGCTACGGGGACTTCACCGCCGCCTCCGACGGCGGCCGGGCCATCGCCGTGATGGAGGCGCTGCTCGGCCAGGTGTTCCTGGCCACCCTGGTGGCTCGCCTCGTCGCTTCGTTCCGGCCGCGGGCCGAGCCCGCCAGGAACCAGATCAGCACACCCCTCCCGCCCGGCACTGTCCAGGATGGCGCGGGCCAGGCGCGCCGCAGGAAGCTGCAGGCAAGGGTCAGGAGCCACGCATCTGTTAGCCGCACCCACAAGCCGGTCGGGCGCGGACAGGCGCCGTGAACGCGCACCCGCACAGCGCGTCCGGCAGGCGGTTCAGCACCGGTCAGGTGACCAGCAGATAGATGCTCTTGCCCATCAGCCAGAGGCCGAGCAGCAGGCATACGGTGATGATGACCTGGTCCTGGTGGGAGTCCAGCCACTTGCGCAGCCGCTCCAGCCGGGTGCTCGCCGCGGCCGGCGCGAAGGTGGCGTACAACTCCAGGTACAGGAAGCTGGAGGTAGCCAGCAGGCAGAAGAGCACGAGGGGGACGAAACTACCCGCGGTCGCGAGCTTGGCATCGGCAACTGTCGCGGCGCCCGCGCCTACCAGCGTCCAGGGCTGCAGGAACGCGGCGAGCCCGGCCGCAGCCCACAGCGAGAGCCGGTCCAGCCTGGCCATCCAGGCCGGCGGCTTGCGGGGACGGCCCATCCGGCGGCGCTGCCGCTCGGCGGTTAGGATCAGCACGACGCCCAGGGCCAGCTTGACCGCGATGACGGCGGTGAACGGCGCGGTCTGCGGCTTGGGGGGGCTGTTCCCGGTCGACGAGGACGACGGCGGCGATCACGGCAACCAGGCAGGCCAGCCAGCCGAGGATGAACACCAGGCCCTTCCAGATGCCGCGCTCGGCGCTCAGCACCAGGATGAAGGCCGTCAGCGGGAAGGGCTCGAGGGTGATGGCCAGCCCGATGAGCAGGAGGTCGAGTACCACAGCCCCGCCGCCGCCCCTGCCGGATCAGCCGGATCTCACTCGGACTGCTCCGCGATTATCCGGCCGGACCCGACGGCCTCGACAAGGGCCTGGTGGTCGCGCTCGTTCTGGTCGGCGTAGGCGGCGGCGAAGTCGGAGATGGCCAGGTCGAATACGTCCGAGCCGCCCAGGTAGGCGGCGATGGCGATCCGGTCGCCGGAGCGGGCGTGCGCCCGGGCCAGCGTCCAGCCGCACAGCGCGCCGTACAGCCGCAGCCCGGACGGGGCCAGCTGCTCGATGACGACGGAGAATTTCCAGTCCCGCAGCTGCCGGACGTAGAAGTCGCGCTGCTTGCCGTCCAGGCCGGCCGCGACGCGCTGCCAGCCCAGGAAGATGTCGCTGGACGCCTGCATCAGCCGCTGCCCCGCGACCACCCGCTGGCCCTGGTTGGCGTACTTGCTGGCGCCGACGAACCGGCTGAGCACCGACGCCTCGGCTTCCTTGACCTGCAGGAACAGCGGATCAGAGGTGTCGCGGCCGAGCATCAGGACGATCCAGCACCGGGTCCCGACGCTGCCTACCCCGACGACCTTACGGGCCATGTCGCAGAACTCGAACTGCTCGAGCAGGTACCGGCGGTCGGTTTCCAGCGTCCGCCGGTACTTCGCTGATCAGGTCGGTCAGCTCCGACTCGAACCGCCCCCGGGTCATGTCGTCGGGGATCAGCTCGTCGACCGGCACCAGCAGCGGCGGGTCCGAGATGATCCGCGGCCGGCCGTCCACCATCCGGGTCAGCTTGGCGACTTCCTGCATGCTGTCCCTGGTCCGCGCCTTGGCCAGGCCCTTGGCCACCGCCTGCCGCTGCCGCTCCTTGAGCTGGGACTCGAACTGCGCGCGCAACTCCTCCATGTCCGCCCGCGCGTACCAGACGTCCAGGTTGGTCATCGCGGCGAAGTCGCGCATCGCCTGCCGGTACCGGCCGACGGCGGCCATCACGATCTCGCGGCGCTTCTTGCCGGGGAACCCGTTGCCCCGGGCCGCGACCTCCAGGCTGGCCGCCAGCCGCTTGACGTCCCATTCCCACGGGCCGGGCAACGTCTCGTCGAAGTCGTTGACGTCGAATACCAGCCGCCGCTCGGCCGAGCCGAAGATGCCGAAGTTCGACAGGTGCGCATCCCCGCACGCCTGCACCGCCAGCCCGGACACCGGCGTGGTCGCCAGGTCAGCGGCCATCGGCAATGCCGCGCCGCGGTAGTAAGTGAACGGCGACACCATCATCCGACCCCAGCGCACCGGCACCAGGTCAGGCACCCGCGACTTAGCCTGCTCCTCCAACAGCGCGATCGGGTCGGGCCGGTCTGGCGCCGGGTCGAATCCCGCATGACTAGTGCGCGGCACGTCGGCCCGCGCTGCCTTGCCCCGCGCGGCGCGCTCCGCCAGGGTCAGCCGGCCGAGCCCGGTGTCCAGCTGGTACCGGGGCAGGAGCCGGGCAGGAGCCTCGGCCGTTCCCACACTCATGATCGGCTCCTCTCTGGCCGCCGTCGGCACACGGCAGACGGGTGCCACGTAACCAAGCATGCGGCGCCGTCGCCGGCCCTGCCTCACCCCGCCTGGGTGATCTGGCCGCCATCCGATGACGGGTTACAGTGAGTGCGAACGGATAAGTGGATGCTCACCTCGGCTAGCGGTAGATCATCCGCGTGGGGTGAGGCACAGCCTTCTGACCAGCGCCATCATGATCAGTATGTTCCGGTTCAGCGGCCCGCCCCGGAGACGGGCTGAACGGTCGGGCCTGCGGCTCGTTACCCGCAGGCTCGTCCTGGCTGTCGTCGCCGTCGCTGCGGTGTGCCTGGCGACGGGCTGCGGAAGCGCCATCAAGAACGCCGGAAGCGCCATCAAGAGCGCGGCCTCCACCCTGGTACCGCACAGCGACAGCGCGTCGCCGGATCCCAGCGACACCATCACGCCCACCCCCACCGACACCATCACGCCCACCCCCACCGTCACGCCCACCTCGACCGTGACCGTGACTCCGACCGTCACCCCATCCACTGAGATCACCACCAGGCTGGTGACCCCGCACCCGAAGAGCTCGCCCACGCCGGCCAGCGGATCGAGTACCCAGTACGTCTGGCTGTGGGTCCTGCTGGGCGTCCTCGTACTCGTCGGCCTGATCGCGTGGATCGCGGCGGCCGCGCACCGCCGCCGCTCGACCGCTGCCAGTGCCTGGAGGTCCAAGGCGGTTGACGCATATGCACGGGGCTCGGCTCTGTACGACGCGATGAGCGTGGCGGAAGCGCCGGGCGGGCTGACCGCCCCCGACGCAGGCGCCCGCTGGTACGACATCCAGCGCCGCGCCGACGACCTCGCGCAGCAGCTGTACGGGCTGCGCGAGACCGCCCGGAACGAGGACGACCGGGCCGACGTCACGGACGTAATCGCCTCGCTGCAGGCGGTTCGCTCCGCCATGGATGCCGAGCGGGCCCCCGGCGCCGGCCCGGAGCAGGCCGGAATCGCACGCAGCCGCTTGCACGCCTTCGGGGAGTCACTGCGCGCCCTCCAGACCCCCGAGCGCATCCGGTAGGTGGTTGCCGCGGGTGCCCGCCGCGCCGGAGGCCGGTCATGCGGATCGTGATAGCCCTCAGCGGTAACGCACTACTGCGGCACTCCGATCGGTCGAGGACATCGCCGGAATGGTCACCGGAGCGGCAGGCACCAGTGTCGTCAGGAGAGTCGTCAGGCGCTGATGCCGGGGCGCCGACCGGCTAGCCCGTACCGGGTGATGCGCGGGGACGCCGGAGGCGGCATGCTGGACTCAGCCGGACCCGGCAATCGATTCGCCGTGTCGGCCAGAGCCGAACGGAGCGAAAGCATGTCAGGGACGGGCTGGGCCATCAGCATGGCCATCCTCTACGTGGTGCTGGTGGTCACGGTGGCCGTCATCACCTTCCGCAAAGGGCACTGGGTCCTCGGCCTCATCGGATTCGTGTTCCCGATCTTGTGGCTGATCGGGGCCGTGCTGCCATCCCGCCGCCGCTACCGCTGACGGCGCGGCAGCCGGCGGGACGGCTCTGGCGGCTATGCCCTGAGGCTCTCCACCCTGAGGTCGGGGGAGCGACTGTTATCTCGTCACCCCCGGTGCGGCCGCGCCCGGACGGGAGTTCCTGACTCGCGGCTGTCTTCGTCCCTTAGGTGGTCTTCAAGGGGGGAGTCCCGATCTCGTCCCCTGCCTTGTGCAGGGCCCGGCGGAGTATGAACGCGGCGATGATCTCGAAGACGCCCATGATCACGAACCAGATCCCCACCAGGACCGCGAGGACGTTGAGCGACGACTCCGGGGTGGACACGACCACGATCCCGGCGACCAGGCTCACCACGCCGAAGGCAATCCACCAGCCGCGTCCTTCGCGGACGCCGCCCGCGATACCGCCGATGAGCGCGGTCAGGCCCTGGACGATCCAGGTGATGCCGATGATGAGGCCGATGAGCGCTCTGGTCAGGTGCAGATGGCGGATCAGGACGACCCCGATGACGATGAAGAGCAAGCCGGCGATGCCGAGCCAGACCCGGTGCAGTTCCGCCGGGTCGAAGACCCGGATCAGGTTGAAGATCCCGGAGAGGATCATGAGGATGCCGAGCAGGATCGCGAGCACGTTCAGTGACCCGGTCGGATGGAAGCTCACGATGAGCCCGAGGATCAGGGTCACCACGCCGAGGAACAGCGTGGCCTGCCAGGGGACCGCCATCACCGGCGAGGGAGATGACGGCGCGTCTTGATCACCGAATGTCATGATGCTCCCTGTCTCGCGGTCCTGCGAGCTCGTCCTGCGTAGGTGTCCTCAGCTCCCGAGCAGCTTGGCCTTAGCGGTGGCGAATTCTTCGTCGCTCAGCACGCCTTGCTGGTGCAGGGCGGCCAGCTGGTTCAGCTGGTCGATCATCGGCGACGACGCCGCCTGGGCCGGAGCCTGCTGAGGCGGCGGCTGCTGGTACTGCTGCTGTTCCAGGTCGCCGATGCGCTGGTTCTGGTCGGCCTCCGCTTGTTCATTCGCTGCGCGGTTGCGGGCCACGCTCTTGCCCGCCATGTACGCGCCGCCACCCACCACGGCTGCGCGCATCAACGGACGTCGCCTCATGAACATCGCTTCCTCCTCCTGGTTGGCTCGCTGCCGCGGTAGATCTTCGCCTTACGTTGCCGCTGGCCCGTCTGTCCCGTCCGGCAGGGACAGGCCGAGCGCCACCATGAGCTCGGGCGCGGCAGCTACTATCCTAGGCCCGCCGACCTGCGGCGCGATCGCGATCAGCACGCCGACCAGGTCCGCCGGCGTAGCCCCGGCGTCCAGCGCATTGGCCACCTGCCAGACGTAGGACGCGGGAGGGGCATCGAGCGCGATCAGGGCGGCCAGCTTGACGAGCGCGAAGCTGCGCGCGTCGAGCCCGCTTCTTTCCTGCCACTGCGCACGTAGCTCCAGGCCCTCCGCCAGGAGGTCCATCTCGCCCACGGCCATTCTGTTCAGCGCGTCCTGGGTCGCGTCATCGACATCTGCGTTGGCTGGCATGCTCATGATCATGATCCTTTTCGTCGCGGTGGTAGATGGTTGCCAGGATCGGTTGCCGATACAGTTGCCGGCGCACACCTGCACCCCCGGCCCCGATGATGGCGGTTAGCGAATGAGTATCGCATCACCCGTGCCGGGCGATGTCACTGTCACCACCGTCACCAGTGCTAGCGGCCGTCCCAGCGGCCTGGGTGGGCGGACCGCTGTCGGCGCCAAGCTCGGCCTGGCGGGCGAGGAAGCGCAGCCGGGCGGCCCTCGCGTCCCAGGCGTAGATGACCGCGGAGCCGGCGATGAGGTCGTGCAGGGCCCGGTGCTCGCGCTGCACGAGAATGCCCAGGAAGCCCAGTCCGAGGAACAGGAAGCTGAGCGGGAACACGAGCGCTCGCACGACGCCCCGCCACGGATCGAGGACCGCGCCATCGGCCCGGACGACGCGCACCCCGAGCACCGCCATGCCGAACGTCCGGCCGCTCACCGCCCACGAATAGCCGAAGTAAAAGAACTCCCAGCACACGTAGACGATCGCGACAACGACATTGGACCGGTTCCAGCTGACCGAATGGCGGGTCACGACCTGTACTCCCAGGGACGTGGCCGCGAGGCCGAGCGCAAAAATGCCGGTGCTGACGGCGAGGTCGATAACGTACGCGGCGAACCGGGAAACCGAGCCGGCGTAGTTTCCCTGCGCGCTGACCAGGTCGGCCGGCTTCGTCTGGGCGGTCATGGCTTGGCCGGGGTGGCGAGCAGGGCCGGGCCGGCCGGCGGGGGATGCTTGCGCCGGATCAGGCGTCCTACCCAGCGGTCGATGAACTGGTCAAGCCCGACGGCCTGGCTGCGCGCCGCATCCAGGGCTTCGCTGGCTACCCCGCCGGATGACCTGGCGATGACGGCACCGAGATCCGTCTGCTCGACGAGCGCGTCCATGTCTACGCGGTTCACAACGTCGTTGATATCGACCCGGTCAACTACGGCACCGATATCCACGTGTCGCAGGAGATCATCGACATCTACGCGCCCAACAAGGGCATTCACGTCTACCCGGTCCAGCAGCGGGTTCAGCTCCACCCGGTCCAGCACGGCATTCAGGTCCACCCGGTCCAGCAGCGGGTTCAGCTCCACCCGGTCCAGCAGCGGGTTCAGCTCCACCCGGCTGATCAGGGTGTTCAGGTCCACCCGGTCCAGCAGCGGGTTCAGCTCCACCCGGTCCAGCACGGCATTCAGGTCCACCCGGCTCACCAGGGCGTTCACGTCCACCCGGCTCAGCACGGCATTGAGGTCCAGCCGGTCGAGGACCGCGGCCAGGTTCACCTTCTTCAGGACCCCGTTGACGTTGACGTGACCAAGTACGGCGTTCACATCAACGCGCGCCACGAGCGCGTTGATGTCCAGCGCATCCAGGACAAGATCGAGCGCACGCTCGGCGACCCGCTGGGCGAGCGTCTCCACCGGGTCAGCCATCCGCCTGCCTACTGACCGCAACTTGTCACGTGGATCCACGCTGCCCAGTATCGTCGCCGCGCCCCGGTTGGAGAAATCATCCGCCAGGAGTGATTCGAACTTCCGCACCAGTTGTCACGGGTGGCCCGCCGGCTGCGGTTGCGCAGTCGGCCTGCCGATCAGCTCGATCAGCCCGAGGGCCACCAGCAGCAGGACGGCGAGCAGGATGACCACCAGGGCCGTGGGCCGGCCCCAGAACACGAAGATCAGCGCGAAGAGGGCTACCACCCCGACCCGCAGGCTCTTGCGGTGCGCGTACGTCCACTCGCCGACCGGGCCGGTGCTCACCCCGGCGTGCTCGCCGCTGCGCCGGACCCAGTCAAAGCCCGACCGGCACGCCCCGCGGGTCCGGACCGCCGTTACCGAAGGCCCGGTGAAGAACGCCCCCGCGGCCACCACCAGCCCGACCACCAGCAGGGTGCGCAGCGCATCCTTGATGAACCGGACGAACGTGTCGAATATCGCGGCGGCGGCGTTGGCGGGCAGCACGCTGTTCGGGACGGTCTTCAGGTAGACGCCCCGGGCGATCAGCAGAACGAGGCCCAGGACCAGCATGGACGCGGCGAAGCCGAGCCCGGCTCCGATCAGGGCCCGCCGGTGACTGCGGGCGATGTAGACCCCCGCGCCGATCAGCAGCAGCGACAAGATCGGCAGCACGATCTTGAGGTCGTTGATAACCCGGTACAGCGTCTGTGCTCGCACCAGGTCCTTGGCCGAGAACAGCGCCAGCGTCGGGTGGATCGGCGGCAGCCTGTTGATCAGCGTGAACCCGCGCGCGACCAGGTTCTGCTTGACGATGGCGATGAACGGGGCCAGGTCGATGACCACCTGCCCGTTGCTGACGGTGACCGTCTTGCCCCGCCCGGACAGGGCATTCACCAGCGTCTGGTGAGCCACCGTATTGACCTGGATCCAGACGTTGGCGAACCGCGGGCTCGTCACGATCTTGCTCACCGTGCTGTGGATGAAGCCGGTCACCGCACTGGTCAGCGCCGGGCCGAAGGTCTTGAGCAGCGCGCCGACCCGGGTCAGCCCCTTGCCGGACAGCAGGGTACTGGCCTGGTCAACGTAGCCGGTGAGGTTGAGGTGGCTGGTGATCTGGGTCGTGACCTTGTCGGTGAGCGCGCCCTGGACCGCCGGATTGTGGATCAGCGGCTCGATGTTCGCGATGTAGCGGCTGGTGTCGGAGACCTGGTTGGCGGTCCAGACGCCCAGCACCGATATCGGAGCGAGCACGCAGCCGATCACGATGAGCACGACGGCGACGGGCGTCCGCCAGCCGACCCGTCGGCGGGTGCGCCCTGCCTGGCTGCCGAACTGCTCCTTCTCTGCGCGCAGGCGCTCGGTCTCGGCGTTCAGTCGCTCGGTCTCGGCGTTCAGGCGCTCGGTCTCGGCGCGCAGGTGCTCCAGCTCAGCCCGCTCGTCCGGACTCAGCCCGTGGTTCTCGGCGGCCGGTGGCGGCTCGCCGCCGATACTCGTCACGAGGCCTACCCTGCCTGATTCTCGTCCGGACCCGCCTCATCCAGGCCGGGTGAGTCCGGTCGCCCTGCTCAGCCGGCTGGGCGGCCGGGTCAGGAGGGGACGGGTACCGGCGGTGAGACGGCAGGCGCAGGCTCGACCCGCTCGAACAGCAGGAGTACCGCGCCTGCGAAGAAGCACACCGCGCCGGCGAACGTGCCCAGGTTCGCCACCGGAACGCTCAGCAGCGTCGTGGTCCCCGGCACGACGTAGCTCGCGACGGCCGAGAACCCGAACGCGACCGACCCGGCCAGGTTCACGCCGGTGATCCACCATGCCACCGACCGCGGCCGCCAGGCCGCCCAGCCATGGCAGACTTCGAACCACGCGAGTCCGCTGGCGACCAGGAAGCAGCACGAACCGAGGACGTCCGGCCGCCAGACATGATGGCGTGCCTGCGACGAGCCGACGGCCGCCCAGATGGCGACGGCGGTGCTGACGTTGAACTCGAATGTCCCGACCAGTTGCACGCCCGTCGCCAGCCAGTCGATCTGCCGCGGCAGGAACACCAGCACCTTGCGGCGCACGGCACCGGGCCGCTGAGGCGCGGCGTCAACGGCCTCTCGGTACTGCAGGAACCCGGCCGAGGTGAAGAACAGCGACCCGACGAAGAACGTGGCGGCATCGGGCCGGGCGCCCACCGCGTTAGCGTAGGCCGGCACCACGCCCAGCGCGAACAGGAACGAGCCGACCGCGAACAGCACCCCGATCCACCAGTCACGATCTCGCGGCGCCCACCAGGCGGAGCCGGATGAGGCAGCACCGGACAGGTGCTTGCGGTGCCGGCGCGATTCCCAGCGCTCGACCCTTCCGTCCAGGCGCCTGCGGACGCGCAGCGTGACGAACGGCCCGAACCCGCGTGCCTCGACGGCCTCGGCCTCTTTGCGCACCGTGCCTCACCGCCCGCCCGCAGCCGCGGGGCCGGAACCGGCCATGGTGTCCCCCGCGGCCGGGTACGGCTTCCCCGCGGCGCCGCCGGGACGGCTCACCCCAGCCGGTCGGCCAGGTGCTCGCCGACGCGGATCGCGTTGGCCATCGCGGTGAGCGCCGGGTTCACCGCCCCGATACTGGGGAAGAAGCTGGTGTCCGCGACGTAAAGGTTGTCCAGTTCGTGGGCCTTGCAGTTGATGTCGAGGACCGAGGTGGCGGGGTCGGCGCCGAACCGGCAGGTGCCGACCTGGTGCGCGCAGCCTGCCACCGGGATGCTCATGTCCATGTAGAAGTTCTTGCCCAGGACGTGATGCTCGGCCATTCCGGTGTGGTTGAGGATCTTCTTCAGCTCGCCATAGAGACGGTCGGCCTCGGCGTCGTTGGTCGAGGTGTAGGCCAGGTGGATCTTGCCGTCACCGTCTACCGTCACGCGGTTCTCGGGCACCGGCAGATCCTCGGTGGTGAGCCAGAAGTCCACCGCGTGCTTGGCCACGTCGGACAGGGTCCACTCCGGGGAGAGCTTGGTGAGCTTGGGCTTCTCGCCGCGCATGGCCTCGGCGTTGGACTTTCCGATCATCTGGATGTTGCCCATGGGCCACTGGTAGCCCTGGGTGGCGAAGTAGAAGTCGTTGATGCCCAGCGTCTTCTGGAAGACGGTGTCGTTCGGCTCCTTGGCCAGGGCCACCACCGCCTTGCAGTTGTGGAACATGTAGTTGCGCCCCACCTGGTCCGAGCCGTTGGCCAGGCCGCGGGGGTGCCGGTCGGTGGCGGAGTTGAGCAGCAGCCGGGCGGTGTTGGCCGCGCCGGCGCAGACCGCCACGATGGCGGCCCGGTAGACCTCACGGTTACCGTCCCGGGAGACGACCACGCCGGTGACCGCGCCCCCGGAGTCGTCGGTTTCCAGCTTCGTCACCTCGGCGCCGGTGAGCAGGGTGACATTGCTGCGGTCCATCACAGGCCGTACCGCGATGACATCGGCATCGGACTTCGCGTGCACCATGCAGGGATAGCCGTCACACCAGGAGCAGCGGATACAGGCGCTACGGGACCGCTCGGCCTCGTTCAGCATGATCCCGCACGGCGCGTGGAACGGGTGGTAGCCGCCCTGCGCCAGGCCATCGGATATCTGCTGGATCCTGGCCTCGTGGGAGACGGCAGGCCAGGGGTACGGCTCGCTGCGATGGCCCTCGGTCGGATCCTCGCCGTCGTTGCCGTGCACCTGGTATAGCTGCTCGGCCCTGGAGTACCACGGCTCGAGGTCGTCGTAGGACAGCGGCCAGGCCGGAGATATTCCGTCGACGTGCTTGATCTCCTGGAAGTCCTGCGGGCGCAGCCGGTACAGGGCCGCGCCGTACAGCTTGGTGGCCCCGCCCACGAAGTAGTGGACCTGCGGCTGGAACGGCTTGCCGGCGGCGTCGAACCAGGTGTCCTTGGAAATGTACTTCCCGCCGACGAACACCGGGTTCGGGTCCCAGTTGTCCGTCTCGCGAGGCAGGAAGTCCCCGCGCTCCAGCAGCAGGATCGATTTGCCCGAGCCTGCCAGGGTGTGCGCGAGCGTCCCGCCCCCGGCCCCGGACCCGATGATGATCACGTCATAGTCGTCTGCCATGCCACCATCGTCGCCCGGATCCGGACGGCCGGGCATCACGCTCCCGGGGTGATAACGCGCGGGCCAGGCAGGCCGGCGAGACGGGCCGGGCGGGCAATCACCCCGCGGGGATGATGTTCGACAGCCGCGCCGATGCGACAGTGCTGAACATCCGCGAAATCCGACAGTGCTGAACATCCGCGGAATCGAGGACGGGCGCCAGTGACCGGAACCGGGGAGAGCCGATGACGAATGTTGACCTCGCGCGGTGGCAGTTCGCGTTCACGACGATCAACCATTTCCTGTTCATCCCGATCACTATCGGGCTGGCGTTCTTGACGGCGCTGTTGCAGACGGCGTGGCATCGCAGCGGGCAGGAGGCGTACCTGCGGCTGACCAGGTTCTTCGGCACGCTGCTGGTGATCAACATCGCGATCGGCGTGGTGACCGGGCTGGTGCAGGAGTTCGAGTTCGGGATGAACTGGGGCGCGTACTCGCGGCTGGTCGGCAACATCTTCGGCGCCCCGCTGGCGATGGAGGGGCTGGGCGCGTTCTTCCTGGAGTTGACGTTCCTGGGGCTGTGGCTGTTCGGCTGGGACAAGCTGCCGCGGCGCATCCATCTGGCGTGCATCTGGGCGGTCGCCTTCGGCGCCGCCCTGTCGGCGGCGTTCATCATGGCGGCGAACTCGTGGATGCAGCATCCGGTCGGCTACGTGATGGTCAACGGGAAGCCGCAGCTCAACGACATCTGGGCGGTGTTCACCAACCCGGTGTTCGTGTGGGGGTATGCCAAGGTGCTGCTGGCGTCGCTGACCACCGGCGCCGCGGTGATGCTCGCGGTCTCGGCGTGGCAGCTTCGGCACCGCGGGGACACCGGCGTGTTCACCCGGTCAGCCCGCCTCGCGCTGATCGTCCTGGTCCCGGCGATCTTGTTCACCATGCTGGTGGGCGACGAGCTGGGGGTGATCGAGGCCCGCTACCAGCCGATGAAGATCGCCGCGGCAGAGGCGCAGTGGACCACCTGCCAGCCGTGCTCGTTCTCGCTGTTCCAGATCGGCGGCGGCAACCTGGACGAGACGCCGACCCAGATCCTGGAGATCCCGCACCTGCTGTCGCTGCTGGCCACCAATTCCTGGAACGGGAAGGTGGTCGGGCTCAACCCGCTGCAGTCCCAGTACACCAAGCAGTTCGGGCCCGGCTATTACGTGCCGAACGTGTTCATCCAGTACTGGTCGATGCGGGTGATGGCCTACGGCGGGGTCCTGGTCTTTCTCGTATCGGCGTGGGGGCTCTGGCTGATCCGGCGGAAGAAGCTGGCCACCTCCCGGTGGTTCCTGAAGGTGGCGATCTGGGCCGCGGTGCTGCCGTTCGTGATGAACACCGCGGGCTGGCTGCTGACCGAAAGCGGCCGGCAGCCGTGGATCGTGCAGGGCATCATGCTGACCAAGAACGGCATCTCGCCGACGGTGTCGGCCACCTGGGTCGCGATCAGCCTGACCGGGTTCGTGCTGTTGTACGGCACGCTGGGCACCGTGGACTTCCTGCTGATGCGGCGGTACTCGCGCGAGCAGCTGCCGCCCCCGCGCACCGAGACCGACGCGGACGCGCCGGTGCCGGCCGTCCAGTACTAAGGAGCCACGATGGGCACCCTCATCCCGTTCTGGTTCATCGTCATCGCCTTCTTGTGGACCGGGTTCTTCATCCTGGAGGGGTTCGACTTCGGCGTCGGCATGCTGCACAGCCTGGTGGGACGCGACGAGGCCGGCCGCGGGCCGCGATCAACACGATCGGGCCGCTGTGGGACGGCAACGAAGTCTGGCTGATCGTGGCCGCCGCCGCCATGTTCGCCGCCTTCCCCGGCTGGTACGCGACCATGTTCTCCGGCTTCTACCTCGCGCTGGCCCTGCTGCTGGGCGCGCTCATCATCCGCGGTGTGGCCTTCGAATACCGCGGCAAGCGGGACGCGGCCCGCTGGCGCCGCACCTGGGACGCGTCGCTGACCGCCGGCAGCCTGCTGGCGCCGCTGCTGATCGGCATCGCGCTGGGCGACCTGCTGCACGGGCTGCCGATCAACTCGGCGCAGAACTACACCGGCACGTTCTGGGACCTGTTCCAGCCGTACGCCGTGTACGCCGGGGTCACCCTGGTGTTGCTCTGCCTGCTGCACGGGGCGACGTTCCTGAGCCTGAAGACCACCGGCGAGATGCGCGACCGCGCCGGGTGGCTGGGCCGCCAGATCGCCCCCTTCACCACCGCGATCGTCATCGGCTTCGCCATCTGGACTCACATCAGCTCCGGGCGGGGCACCTTCTTCCTCAACCCGATCGAGCTGCTGGCCATCCTGGCCGCCATCGCCGCGCTCTGGCTGGTCTACGAGCACCGCGACGGGTTCGCGTTCGCCGCCACCACGGTCACCATCGCGTCCTGTATCGTCACGATCTTCGTCGACCTCTACCCGAACGTGATGGTCTCCACCACCAACCACGCCTACAACCTCACCGTGCACAACACCGCGTCGCCGCCCTACTCGCTCAAGGCGATGACCGTCATCGTCCTCATTTTCATGCCCCTGGTCCTGGCCTACCAGACCTGGACCTACTACGTATTCCGCAGGCGCGTCAGCAAGCAGGAATTCCAGCCGGCGACACAGCGCAGCACCCCCGCAGCCGTCCCCGGCCCCGACGGCCCGCCAGCCGGAGCGGGAAACTGACCAGCCGGCTGGCCGGCAGCCGCCGCAACATTCCGTGTCGCCGGCCACCTCGCATCCAGCCATCACCCGCGCAGAGTGATGACCGGGCCGCCGCGCCACGATGGGATAAGTAGCGGACGTTCAGGCAAAGGAGCGGATATGGCGACAAGCAAAGTTGACGCGCTGGTGATTTTCGGCGCCACGGGTGACCTGGCGAAGATTGAGACCTTCCCGGCGCTGGTGGGCCTGGTCGAGCGCGGCGTGCTCGACGTGCCCGTCATCGGGGTGGCCAAGAGCGGCTGGGGGCTGGAGCAGTTCCGCGACTACGCGACGGCTTCGCTGCGGCTCAACAAGATGGACCCGGATACTGCCCCCGCGCGCAAGATGCTCGAGCTGCTGCGGTACGTTGACGGGGATCTGGGCGACGATGCCACCTACAAGGCGATGTCGGACGCCGTCGGCGCCGGCAGCAAGATCTTGTTCTACCTGGAGGTGCCGCCGCCGCTGTTCGGCCGGATCGCCCAGGGGATCGCCACGGCCGGCCGCGCCACCGGCGCGCGGGTGATGGTGGAGAAGCCGTTCGGCCACGATCTGGCCTCCTCGCGGCAGCTCAACGAGACCATGCACCAGTACTTCGGCGAGGACGCGATCTTCCGGGTTGACGACTGGTTGGCCTTCGATCCGGTGGAGAACGTGCTGTTCGTCCGGTTCGCCAACTCGATAATCGAGCCGCTGCTCAACCGGAACTACGTGGAGAGCATCCAGATCACCATGGCCGAGGCGTTCGACGTGGCCGACCGCGGCCGGTTCTACGACCGGACCGGCGCCATCAACGACGTGGTACAGAACCACATGCTCCAGGTGCTGGCCACCGTGCTGGCCGAACCGCCGGACCGCCCGGGCCTGGCCGACTGGCGGGACGCCAAGGCACGGGTGATCTCCGCATTGCGGCCGCTGACCCCCGAGGACACGGTGCGCGGTCAGTACGACGGCTATCTCCAGGTCGACGGGGTTGACCCGCATTCGACCACGGAGACCTTCGTCGCGGTCCGGCTGGCCGCCGACACCTGGCGGTGGGCCGGCGTGCCGATCCTGATCCGGGCGGGCAAGTGCATGCCGGTCACCGCCACCGAGATCGACATCCGGTTCAAGCGGCCCCCGCATGACGTGTTCGGCATCGAGCCGTTCGCCGTCCGCGACTCGCTGCGGTTCCGGGTCTGGCCGGAAACCGCGGTGGGCCTCACGCTGGCGGGCAAGAAGCCCGGCGCCGGGCTGGAGCCGGCACCGGAAGTCCTGACCTTCTCCGGACAGTCCGGGTCGGACATGCGTCCCTATGACCGGCTCATCGGCGCGGCCCTGGACGGGGACCGCTGGCTGTTCGCCCGCCAGGACACCGTCGAGGCCGCCTGGCAGGTGGTGGACCCGGTGCTCGGCGACGTCACGCCGGTGCACCCGTACGCCCGGGGCAGCTGGGGCCCGGCCGAAGCCGACCGGCTGCTGCCCAGCGGGGATGCCTGGCACGACCCGGCAGGCTGAGCGAGCGACCGGAGCATTCGATGACAGACCAATCCGCGCCACGCCGCGTGGTAATCGTCGGCGGCGGCTTCGCCGGGCTGTTCGCGGTCCGCAGGCTGCGCCGCAGCAACGTCTCGGTGACCATGATCGACCGCGCTCAGCATCACGTGTTCGCGCCGCTGCTCTACCAGTGCGCCACCGGCATCATGTCCGAGGGGAAGATCGCTGCCCCGCTGCGCGACCTGCTCAGGAAGCAGAAGAACGTCGACTGCGTGATGGCCGAGGTGTTCGATTTCGATGTCGACGGCCGGCGCGTCCTCGCCCGGCGGGTCGGCGGCGACCAGATCGAGTTCGGTTACGACGACCTGATCGTGGCCGCCGGGGTCCGGCAGTCCTATTTCGGCCACGACGAGTTCGCCCGCTGGGCCCCGGGGATGAAGACGGTCTCGGACGCGCTAGCTATCCGGCGCCAGGTCTACGGCGCGTTCGAGATGGCGGCGACCGCCGCCGACCCGGAGGAGCGCCGCACGTACCTTACGTTCGCCCTCGTCGGCGCCGGCCCGACCGGCGTGGAACTGGCCGGGCAGATCCGGGAGGTCGCCACCAAGACCCTGCGCGACGAGTTCCGGAACATCGAACCGGAGGATGCCCGGGTGCTGCTCTTCGACGGCGGCAGCGCCCCGCTGGCCGCGTTCGGCCCGAAACTGTCGCAGAAGGCTGACAAGGCACTGCAGGCGCTGGGCGTCGAGCAGCACATGGGCTCGATCGTCACCCATGTCGACGAGGGCTGGGTGCTGGTCCGCGACCAGGCTGGCGACGAGACACGCTACGACGCAGGCACCGTGCTGTGGACCGCGGGGGTGGAGG
Source organism: uncultured Actinomycetes bacterium (assembly GCA_963762615.1). Taxonomy (GTDB): domain Bacteria; phylum Actinomycetota; class Actinomycetes; order Streptosporangiales; family Streptosporangiaceae; genus PALSA-505. The sequence goes on from CAVXLG010000013.1 coordinate 875,372, forward strand.
CCCCGCCCGTCGCCAAGGCCCTCGCGGCCGCCACCGGCGCCACCCAGGACAGGGCCGGGCGCATCGAGGTCGAGAAGAACCTCACCATCCCCGACCATCCCGAGATCTCCGTCCTCGGCGACATGATGAGCCTGGACAAGCTCCCCGGGGTCGCCGAGGTGGCGATGCAGTCCGGGCTCTACACCGGGAACCGCGTCCGGCGCCGCACCGCGGGAGACATGACCGAGAAGCCGTTCCGCTACCACGACCTCGGCTCAGCAGCCTACATTTCCCGCGGCCGTGCCGTTGTCTCAGCCGGGCCCCTGCAGGTCGGCGGGTTCGTGGGCTGGTGGATCTGGCTGTTCATCCACATCGCGTTCCTGACCGGCTACCGCAACCGGCTCGGCGCCTTGCTGACCTGGTGGCTGGCCTTCACCCGGGACATCCGCCGCGAGCGGACCTTCACCACCCAGCAGATCGCGACGCTGCGTGATGTCTATACAGTTCCGCTCGGCCCTGTGCAACCGGCCGTACCGCCACAGGTCATGGCCGATGCGTCGTCCGCCGCCAAGGACACCACCGGCAGCCCGGGTAGTGGAGAGCCAGGTGGCGGGGAATCCCGGCCAGCGGCCGGGTGAGGCTGCAGCCGTTCGCGCCAACGACGATGTCTGGCACCCGCCGCGCCGCAGCCGCAGATGCGCCATGGCGCGGTGTGCAGTCCGAGTGCGTCAAAGCTGATCAGACTCATCCCCTCGGGGTGACGACGCAGCGCAGACCGGCTCGTTACGGTCGTGTCGTCCCGTCCGGAGGGTCGGGACGCGCGGGCCTGATTACGGGAGGTACCGATGAGCACGTTTCCGCCGATTGCCGACTATGGGCTGCTGTCGAATTGCGAGCAGAGTTGCCTGGTGGCGCCGAACGGGGCGGTGGAGTGGCTGTGCCTGCCGCGGCCGGATTCGCCGAGCGTGTTCGGGGCGCTGCTGGACCGGGCGGCGGGCCTGTTCCGGTTCGGTCCCAGCAATGCCCAGGTTCCGCAGCAGCGCAGGTACGTGCCGGGGACGATGGTGCTGGAGACGACCTGGCAGACCCCGACCGGCTGGATGACGGTGCACGATTTCCTGGTGATGGGCTCGCACCAGGGCGAGAATAGGCGGGCGGACTATCACCGGGCGCCGTCGGATTTCGGCGCGGTGGGCGCGCTGGTGCGGATCGCGACGTGCATCAGCGGCCGGGTGGAGGCGATGGTGAACTGCGCCCCGCTGTTCGGCTACGCGACCGCCGGCGGCCTGTGGGACTATCAGGGCGCGGGGTACAACGCGATGACGGTCGCGCCGGCGGAGGGGGATGTGCGGCTGGAGCTGGGCGGCAGCATCCGGCTGGGCGTGCTGGGCGCCCGCTGTTACGGCCGGACCACGCTGGCCAAGGGCGAGTCGGCGTTTGTGGTGCTGTCGTGGGGTGACGCGCAGGTCCCGGCCAGCCTGGAGGAGGCGCTGGCTGCCCGGGATGTCACGGTGGATTTCTGGCGGGACTGGCTGGCCACGGCGAAGGTTCCCGATCATCCGTGGAAGCCGTACGTGGACCGCAGCGCGCTGACCCTCAAGGCGCTCAGCTACGCGCCGACTGGGGCGATCATGGCGGCGGCGACGACGTCGCTGCCGGAAACGCCGGGCGGGGCGCGCAACTGGGACTACCGGTTCACCTGGATCCGGGACTCGGCGTTCATGCTCCGGTCGCTGTACCGGCTCGGGTTCGACTGGGAGGCGATCGAGTACTTCGGCTTCATCCTCGACGCGGTCAGCGCTGGTGACCTGAACCGCAAGTTCGAGCTGCAGATCATGTACGGCATCGGCGGCGAGCGGGACCTGACCGAGCGCACCCTGGACAACCTGTCCGGGTATGACGGGGCGCGGCCGGTGCGGGTCGGCAACGGGGCCTGGAACCAGCATCAGCATGACGTGTGGGGGATGATCCTGGACGCCGTGGACGTCCAGTTCGGCCGGGCCGCCGGCCAGATCGTGGCGCCGGTGTGGGAAGGCCTGGCCGGGTTCGTCGATGACGCCCTGAAGCACTGGCACGAGCCCGATCAGGGCATCTGGGAAGTCCGCGGCGACCCGAAGAACTTCACCGCGTCCAAGGTGATGTGCTGGGTGGCCGCCGACCGCGGCGCCGACCTGGCTGCCGAACGCGGCGATGATGAGCGGGCCAAGCGGTGGCGGGCCGGCGCGGACAAGATCAAGGCCGAGGTGCTGGCCAAGGGCGTGTCCAGCCGGGGCGTGTTCCGCCAGCACTACAAGACCGACGACCTGGACGCCTCGCTGCTGCTCTTGCCGATCATGGGATTCCTGCCCCCAGACGATGACCGGGTCAAGGCCACCGTGCTGGCCATCGCCGACGAGCTGACCAAAGACGACCTGGTGCTGCGGTACAAGGTCGAGGGAACCGACACCGGGTTCTCCGGCGAGGAAGGCACCTTCACCATCTGCTCCTTCTGGCTGGTCACCGCGCTGGCCATGATCGGCGAAACCGAACGCGCCCGCGCCCTGTGCCAGAAACTGCTGTCCTTCGCCGGGCCGCTGCTGCTGTACGCCGAGGAAATCGACACCACCACCGGCCAGCACCTCGGCAACTTCCCCCAGGCCTTCACCCACCTGGCCCTCATCGAGGCCGTATCCCTGCTCATCGAAACCGAACCAGACAAGAGCCCCGCCCCCGTCGCCTAGACCGAACCCGGCGGAACGCCAAGAGCGTGCGCGCTCGTAGGTCCGTGCTCGCCCCTTATGCCGGGCAGCATCACCCGGTATGGGCGAGTCGCGGCCGCGCGGAGCAGTGCACTCTGGACGGGTGACGACGCCGGACCCACACGCGATTCTGCGCAGCCCGGGCTACCTGAGACTGCTGATCTTCGCGGCGATCCTCGGGGTGCCGGTATCCGCCGTCGCGTATGGCTTCCTCGCGTTGGTCAGCTACCTCCAGAAGGAGATATTCACTCACCTCCCGCACGGCCTAGGATTCAGTACCGAGCCGGTGTGGTGGCCGCTGCCCGTCCTGGCCGTCGGCGGGATCATTGCCGCGCTGGCCATCGTGTACCTGCCGGGCACCGGCGGCGCGTCCCCGGCCGACGGGTTCAAGATGCACAAGGCGCCCACGCCGGATCAGCTGCCCGGCGTGATCCTGGCGGCCCTGGCCACCCTGATCTTCGGAGCCGTGCTCGGCCCGGAGATGCCGCTGATCGCGATCGGCGGCGGGCTGGCCGGGCTGGCTCTGAAGGCGGCCCGGCGGGACGTGCCCGACCAGGCGGCCTCCGTGCTGCTCGCGGCCGGGAGCTTTGCCGCCATCAGCACGCTGCTGGGGTCACCCATCGTGGGCGCCTTCCTGCTGATGGAGGCCTCCGGGCTGGGCGGGCCGATGCTGGCGCTGGTGCTCGTGCCCGGCCTGCTGGCCGCGGGCATCGGGTCGCTCATCTTTGTCGGGCTGGACGCCTGGACCGGGCTGGGTACGTTCTCCCTGGCCATCCCCGGCCTGCCGCACTTCGGCCGGCCGACCATCGCCGAGTTCGGCTGGGCCATAGTGATCGGCCTGGCCGCGACCGTCGTCGGCCTGGCCATTCGCTGGCTGGGGCGGTATGTACAGCCATACGTGCAGCGCTCGCGGCTGCTGGCCACCCCGCTGGCGGGCCTGATCGTCGCCGGGCTGGCGATCGCCTACGCGGAGGGCACGGGGAAGGGCTCTTCGGAAGTCCTGTTCTCCGGGCAGTCTGCGCTGGGACCGCTGGTCACGCACAGCGCCAGTTACACGGTCGCGGCCCTTCTGCTGCTGATCGCCTGCAAGGGGCTGGCCTATGGCGTGTCGCTGGGCAGCTTCCGCGGCGGGCCGATCTTCCCGGCGATGTTCATCGGCGCGGCCGGCGGCATGGCGATGTCACACCTGGCGGGCCTGCCGCTGGTGGCCGGCGTGGCCATGGGTATCGGGGCGATGGCCGCGGTCATGCTCACCCTCCCGCTGACCTCGGTGCTGCTGGCCACGCTCCTGCTGGGTTCCGATGGGCTCGCCGTGATGCCGGTGGTGATCGTGGCGGTCGTGGTGGCCTATGTCGCGGCGGCCCGTTTCACGCCCGCGCCCGCGCCTGCAGCCGCGGGCGCAGCGGCCGGGCAAGCCGGCCAGCCCGCCGACGCCGATCGCGCGGGCAGCGCAGGCGAACAGGCCGGCCCGCAGGTCGCGGTCACTCCAGAGCCTTCGCCTTGAAACTGACCGGACGGGCACGTGCCCCTGCCCGTTACCGCCTGCCGGTCACAGCCAGCCGAGCCAGGTCATGACCTCGTGCGCGACGGCCGTGACCGGACGGTTGTTGGCCATCGTCATGTCCTCCACCCCCACTCCCTCGCCGGCCGCTATCGACGCGGCCGCTTCCCGCAGATCGTCGTGCCGCCCACTCGTCACGTCGGCCGCCATCCGCTGTTCGATGTCGGCCAGCGGCACCGACAGGCGAACCACCCGCAGCGGCACCCCGACCGCCTCCCGTACGCCGCGCAGGGCAGCGCGGTCACGGATGAAATAGGCCACGATGAACAGGCCGATCCGGGCCTCGCGGTAATTCGAGGCCACCGCGGCCAGGTTGCGCAGCGTCAGCCCGAGCCCCGCGGCGTGATCGTCGAAGTTGTCGCCACCCCAGCCCAGATAGTCCACGTCCAGCATCGCGTGCGGCAGGCGTCGCTGCTCCAGCAGGTAGGAAATCTCCGCGGCCACCGAGCTCTTGCCCGAGCCGTACACCCCGGTGATCAGCACGCCCTCGGCGCCGTCCTCCGCCATCCGCCAAGCCTAGGACACCGGACGCAACCCAGCCGGCCCTCGCGACCCAGGCCGGAGCAGCCGGACGCGCCGGCCCACGCTCAGCCCCAGCCGGCCCTCGCGACCCAGGCCGGAGCAGCCAGACGCGCCGGCCCACGCTCAGCCCCAGCCGGCCCTCGCGACCCAGGCCGGAGCAGCCAGACGCGCCGGCCCACGCTCAGCCCACGCCGGCCGCCGGGGCCGGCTGCAGACCGGTGAACATGCCGTGCAGTGCGGCGATGCCGTCGCCGTCCGACGTGACATCGAGCATCACCTGTCCGGCGCTCGCCTCTACCGTCCAGTCGGCCCAGGAGCAGCACTCGTTCTCCACGGCGGCAAGCCCGCGCAGTTCTTCCTCGACGCCGGGGGCTGCCCGGAAGCGGACGCGGAGGCCGCCGGCGGTCTCCGCGCATTCGGTCATCGCGCGCGCGGCGAGCCGGTTCCAGCGATCAATCTGCGCGGCCAGGCCGGCCGCGCTGAGGGAGCAGGCCACCGGAGGGGTCTGGGAGTTCTGTTCGGCGCCGGTGCCGTTGCTGGCCATCGTCTGCCTCCTGATCCGGGCGGGAGAACCGGTCTCTGGCCATCGTCGTTGTTAAAGTCGACTTGATGTCAAACCCTGGCGACCCCTCGTTGCTGACCATCGGCGCTGTGGCCGAGCGGTCAGGGAAGCGCGCGTCATCGATCCGCTACTACGAGCAGATCGGGCTGCTGCCCGCGCCAACCCGGGTGAGCGGCCGGCGCAGGTACGACGCGGCCATCCTGCGCACCCTGGCGGTGATCGAGACCGGGCAGCGAGCGGGCCTGACGCTGGACGAGATCCGGATCCTGGTGTCCGCGTCGCCGGATGACGGAGCGGCGGTCGAGCGGCTGCGCGAGGTAGCCAACCGGAAGCTCCCGGAGGTCACCGCGCTCATCGAGCACAGCCAGCTGGTCCGCGGCTGGCTCGAGTGCGCCGCGCGGTGCGAATGCCCGAGCCTGGACGAGTGCCCGCTCTTCGACGATCCGGCTACCCCGCCGCCCCGCGGCCGCCCCGCGGGGCCGGGCCGACGCTCCCCGGCCGCCGGTTAAGGGCGGGCGGCGCTGAGGACGGACATGGAGCCGGCCTGGAACGGCTGCGTGACTTAGACCGTGCCGGTGCGCGGATTGACGGTGACGCCGAGGCCCGGGCGTTCCAGGAGGTTGCGCCCCCACCGGTCGCCGATCCGGTACCCGGCGGGTTCCCCGCTTATCGGGGCGCGCGGCCGGCGGTCCGGATGATGCAGCGGAAGCCCAGGTGGGAGGTGGAGGTGTCGATCGCCTCGCTCTGACGCGCCGCCGGGCGGTACCGCAGGCAGTAGTTCGGGGCGCACAGGTGCGAGCCGCCCTTGATCACGCGGCGCGGGATTTGCCCCCCTGGCTGCCCCGGCACCAGGCTGTCCTCAGCCGAGGTGACCCGCGGGTTGCGTGGCGCGCAGCACGCGTGCTGGACCTGCGCCGCGGGGCCGGTGACGAAGTAGTCGCTGGTCCACTCCCACGCATTGCCGGCCATGTCGTACAACCCGTAGCCGTTCGGCGGGAAGCTCTTGACCGGGGACGTCCGGAGCCACCGGCCGGTCTTGAGGTTCTGCCAGGGAAACTCGCCCTGCCAGGTGTTGGCCATCACCCTGCCCTTGGGCGCGAAGTCGTCACCCCAGGTGTAGACGGCACCTTCCAGGCCGCCGCGGGCCGCGAATTCCCATTCGGCCTCGGTGGGCAGTTCCTTGCCAGCCCAGGCCGCATAGGCGCCAGCGTCCTCGGCGGCGACGTGGGTGACCGGGTGCCGGTCCAGGCCGCCGAGGGTGCTGCCCGGCCCGCTGGGATGGCGCCAGTCCGCGCCCGGGGTGTAGCGCCACCACTGCGTGACGTCGCGCAGGTCCACCGGCCCGCTTGTCTGGCAGAAAACCAGCGATCCCGGGTGCAGCAGCGCCGGATCCGCGTCGGGATACTGACCGGGGTCCAGCGGGCGCTCCGCCACGGTCAGGTAGCCGGTCGCCCGCACGAACCGCCGGAACTCGGCCACCGTCACCAGGTGCTCGTCCATCCAGAACCCGTCAACCTCGACCCGGCGCACCGGGCGCTCCTCGGGGTAGAAATCCTCCGACCCCATCAGGAAGCTGCCTGCGGGTACCCACGCCATGTCCCGGGCCGGCCGCTGGCCCTGGGCCGGCCGGTCCGGGGCCACTTCCTCGCGCATCGGCGGTCACCCCTTCTGCTGCCCGGATGCAAGCTCAGTTCCGCATGAACGCCATCCGCGCCTCGGCGGCGAGGTCGACGAACGGCTGGCCGCTGGCGTCGACCGCCGCGCGCGCGATCGTCCCGCCGGTGAAGGCCCACGGCCCCTCGCCGGGGTAGTCGTCGGGGACCGGCTCGCCGGCGTCCTTGCCGATGTTGAGCCGGCGGGCGAGACCTGCCCCAGTATCCCGCTACCGATCTTCGGAGCCAGGCGTGGGGTCGTCTTTACCCGGAACCCGTGAAGACGGCCGCCCAGTCCTCCTTCATGCTGACGATCGTCCAGCCGTGCTCCCTCGCCCAGCCGAGGGCGTCCTCCGCGCCGACGGTGCGGGCGAATTCGCGGCCGGCGTCGTCATGCACGAGCAGCCGCAACGCGCCGCGCTCGCCGTGCGGGGCGGCCGCCTCCTGACGGCAGCTGCGGGGCGACCGCGATATGGTCCTGCAAGGACACGAAGGAGTGGCAGTCATGGCAGAAGCAACGCCATTTGTGATCGGGGCCAGAGCCAGCTGCACCGACGGCCCCTGCGGCGAGGTGAGCCGGGTGGTTGTCAATCCGGTCGCGCGATCGGTCACCCATCTCGTGGTCGAACCGGAAGGGCGGCTGGGGCTGGGCCGGCTGGTTCCTCTTGACCTCGTCAACGCGACGGCGGAGGAGGTCCGGCTGCGCTGCACGCTGAAGGAGTTCGAGGGCCTCGAATCGGCCGAGGACAGCCAGTTCGTACCCGGTACCCAGGGGTACGGTGCCTTCGGCCCGGAGCAGGTGGTGTCCTGGCCCTATTACGGCCTCGGCGGCATGGGCGTGAGCGGCGACGAGCTGGCGGGCGTCTCGCAGATGGTCACCTACGACACGGTCCCGCTGGGCGAGGTGGAGGTGCACCGCGGCGATCCCGTCCATGCCACCGACGGCAACATCGGGCGGGTCCAGGGACTGGTCATCGACTCTCGCAACCGTCACGTCAGCCACGTGCTGCTGCAAGAGGGCCACCTGTGGGGCCGTAAGGAAGTGGCCATCCCGATCAGCGCCGTGACCGGGATCGACGAGGACGGCATGAAGCTCAGTCTCACCAAGCGGCAAGTACAGGACCTGCCGTCGGTGGACATCGATCACCCCGAACCCTGAGCCGGGCCTGACCGGCCGGGCAGCACCGGCAGCAGGACATGCGCGGGATGCCGGGAATCGGCATAGATCTCGAATCGGCACCGCCGTCCCCTGTTCGCCGCGGCGAACGGGTCCGCGGTGCCGAAATTGCGGGCGAACCGGGGGAACGCTCCCCCGCTGACCTGCACCCGGATCCGGTGCCCGGCCAGTATCCGGTAGGCCGTCGGGAAGAGCTCCACATCCACGGCCAGGACCCCGTCATCGCCGGGCCGGGCGTCGGATGCGGGCACCGTCTTCGGGCTCAGCCGCCGGATGCCGTCCACGACATTGCGGGAGACGCCGCGGGAGTCGACGTCACAGATCCGGACGAAAAGGTCGGCGTGCTTGAGGCTGGTGCGCACGAAGACACGCGCGCTGACGGGTCCTCCCAGGTCCAGGTCGGCCGGCAGCGGCTCGGTGGTGTAGGTCAGGACGTCGGGCCGCGCCTCGATCGCGGCGTTGTCGACCTGCCTGCCGGGCCCCTGTAGCAGCGGTCCGCCGACGGACGGGGTCGGGTCGGCGGGGCTGTAGGTGAAGGTGGCGGCCGGAGCGGCACCGGACTCAGCGTCCTGGCTCAGCAGGCCCCCGGCGCGCAGGTAGTAGGCGGTGGCCACGGTATCCGGCGGCGGCCATTCCTCGAAGTCAAGCCAGCGGCCGGCCTGCTGTAGGAAAAGCCGCACCGGCGCGCCCGGCGGCAGCGGGCCGCCGCGCAGATGATGATCCAGCCAGGCGACGTCCAGGCCGGCCATGGCCTTGATCTCGCCGAGATCGCCGTGCAGCCACGGCCCGACGATCAGCCGGGCGGGGACGCCCGCGGACCGGATCGCCGCGTAGTCGCGCAACTGCTCGGCCAGGAACAGGTCCCACCAGCCGGTGACCATGCTGACCGGCGGGAGCGAGGTCAGATCGGCGCGGTCATGATCAGCCCCGGCCCAGAACTCATCATCGGGCGATGAGTGCTCGGCGAAGTCCCGCCAGAAGGCGACCGGCGCGCCCGCGACCTCGACGTCGGCGGCCTGCAGCGGAACCTTCCGCAGGGCTCGCCTCAGCCTGGCCTGCTGCCGCGGGCCCGGGATGACGCCGGGCAGGCCTCGCTCCTGCCTGCCGATGAGCGCGGTCCAGGTCAGTGCGTTCTGCAGGCCCGGGGCGCCGCGCCGGTAGAAGGTGGCGGTAATCCGCGCCGCGGTGACGTTCAGCGACACCGAGCGCAGCGGCGGATCGGCGTATGGCGCGACCGCCCACTGCGTGTGACCCAGATAGCTCGCGCCGGTCGTCGATACCTGGCCGTCGCACCACGGCTGATCCCGCAGCCAGGCCAGCGTGGCCAGGCCGTCCTCCCGCTCGGACAGGAACGGGCGGAACTGGCCGCCGGAGCCGAACGTCCCGCGGGTGCTCTGGATGAACACCTGGAAGCCCCGTCGCGCCAGCGGCTCGGCCTCCAGCAGCGCCCACAGCCCCGCCCGGCCATACGGGGAGCGGATGAGCACCGCCGGCAGCGGCTGGTCCTGCCCCGCGGGCCGGTAGTGGTCGCCCAGCAGGGCCACGCCGTCCGGCATGGTCACCGGCACATCTCGTCGCACCACGTACGGTACGGCCGCAGAGGGAAGACCCATCGCGCGGTCGACCACCCGGCCGGCAATCCGGGACAGCGGATTCATCAGTCAGCCTCCGCGAAAAGGGATCACCACTGCCCGGACAGGCTACCCAGCCGCCGATCGCGGGGCGCCAGCGCAGATCATACTGACCTGCGAGCCCCCGCCGCCTGGCCGGGAGATACCTACACTCAACGGGTGAGCAGCGGCCAGGAGGCGACCGCCGGGCCGGCGGCGGCCGGGCCGGCGCCCGCGCCGTGGCTCGCCAGGAGGCTGTTCCCACTGCTCGCCACGGCCGGCCTCATCGCCATCGGGATGGCCTCGACGATCTGGTGGGGACCGCGCATGGTCGGGAAGTCGGCCTGGTCGCTTCCTGACGATCTCTGGGGGACGCTGGCCGCGGCCCAGCGGCTCTTGCATCTGGACCTCAGCGGCCTGTACACGCGGCCCACCCGGCTGGTCACCCTGCCCGGCGCGGCGGTGATCCTGGTCCCGGTCGTTGCGGTCATCAACGCGGCCGGACTCGGTCTCGGCGCCCCGGTCACGCAGCACGGGCACCCGGGCGCCTGGCTGCTCGCCGGGCCCTACGAGATCGCCCTGTCGGCCGTGGCGCTCTTCGCCGCCGACGCGATCGCCGAGCGGCTGGGCGCGACGCGGCCGAAGCGGGCCGTGCTCGCCGCCGCGGGCGCGGTGGCGCTGTGGAGCGTCTCGGTGCGCTGGGGTCACCCGGAAGACGCGGTCGCGGTGGGTCTGCTCCTGTTCGGCATCCTGGCGCTGTCCGACTCCCGATCCGGGCGATCGGCGTGGCTCATCGGGGCGGCGGTCGCGGTACAGCCGCTCGTGCTGCTCGCGCTGCCCGTCATCCTCGCGGTCGTCGAGCCGCGGCGGCGGGCCGGCTTCCTCGCCCGGGCAGCCGTCCCCGGCGTGCTGCTGCTGGCCGCCGCCGCGGCGGCGAACTGGACTGCCACCGTCAACGCCGTGACCCGTCAGCCCAACTGGCCGGCGGCCGACCACCCCACGCCATGGACTTCCGTCGCTCCGCACCTTGGCCACGGAACGGTCGCCGCGGGCCCCGCCCGGGCGCTGGCGATCCTGGCCGCCTGCGGGTGCGCACTGGTCGTCGGGCGCCGCTGGCGCACGGTGCGACATACGGCCAGGTGGAGCCCCCAGACCCTGGAGGAGCTGCTGTGGTGGGCCGCGGCGGCGCTGGCGCTCCGCTCGGTGTTCGAGACCGTGATGGTCGCTTATTACCTATGGCCGGTACTGGCTGTCGCGCTCATCACGGCCTCGCGGAGCTGGCCGCGCCTCATCGCGACCTCCCTGGCCGCGACCGCGCTCACCTTCGCCTCGCAGGTCTCGTGGCGGGGGCCATGGGGCTGGTGGGCCCTGATGGTCGCGGGACTGGGCCTCACCCTCTTCCTCGCGCGCATGCCGCTGCGCACCAGGGTTCCCGAACGGGCACAGCCGACGGCCATGACCGGGCTGTGACGCGGCCCAGGGCGGAGGTGACCGGCAAGACACCAGCCCGGCGAGCAGAGCCTGAGTGGACGGCGGGTACGGCTAGGGCGTGTGCCCCCCGCTCGCCAGGACTGCGGTCCCGGTGACGTCTCCCGCCCGACGCATGGCGGCGGATGCTCCGCGCTGGCCCGCCAGGAACCGGTCCAGGAAATCGACGGTGACCCTGGCCACCACGGGCTCGGGCGGGCCGCTGCCCTCGTAGGGAGTGAAATGGTTCGCGCCGAACAGCTCGAGGTAATAGCGCCGGCCGGTGGTATCCGCCTGATAGAGCTGCATGCTGGCGGGCGGCGGGTTCCAGGTGTCCGCGGTGCCCTGGATGAAGAGCATGGGCGGGGCGGCGGCGGCAAAGTACCTGCCGGGTAGTGGCGGCCACTCCGCGCCCGACAGCACGATGGCAGCATCCACCTTGTGGTCGAGGCAGCAGGTGTTGGCCACCAGCGCGGCTACCGTGTCACCGCCGTCGGAGTGGCCGGCCACGGCAATCTCCGCCGGATCGACCAGGCCGGCCAGCGCACCGTGGGGCCGGCCGCTGGTCGCCACGAGCCGGTCGATGACGTAGGCCATGTCCGCGGGCTGGTTGGCGAGGTCGTATTCGTCCGGTTCGGCCACGTGACAGTTGGTCCGGGGGAACTCCACGGCGGCCACCACGTATCCCGCGCTCGCCCACTGGTGCAGCAGGTAGCTGTAGCTCCGGTCGCACTGCCGGTACCCCGGCGCGAACACCACCAGCGGGAAGAGGCCGCGCGCGAGCCGGTCGGAGGCTGCCGCCGCCGGGATGACCGGGGACAGGACAACGGTGGGCAGCACGCGCGTTCCCAGCCGGGGGCGGGTCCGGTCGACGATCGTGACCGCGTGCCGGGCGATGGCGTAGCGGCCGATGATGCCGACAGGCAGCCGCTCGGTCGGCCGGGGGCTGGGCGCGGTGGTCCTGGGAGCGGCGGTCCTGGTCACGGCCGCAGACGACGTGTCAGAGTGGGCGGCCGGCGGCCGGGCGGTGCCCGTCGTGGCCAGGACCGCGGCGGACACGCCGCCGGCCAGCACGACCGCGACCGCCGTCCCCCCGGCAACGCGCCTCGCGCGCCGGGCGCCGGGCGGCCGGCCGCGGCCGGCCGGCCCGGGCGGACAGTCACCGCCGGCACGCCAGTTCACGCCAGCAGGCTACCCGTGCGCCCCGCCTTACCGTGCGCGTAACCGGGAGGCGCGCGGCGACCTCCTTCATGTTTCCTTAACAATCCTTCTTCATGCTTTCTTAACGTCGGATAATTCCCGGTGCCCGCCTTAATGAAATCTTCATGAATAGCCGAATCTTAACCATATTTGCATTCACCGGTAAGGCCTGGCGTGAAAATCATGGGTAGCCTTTAAGAATGACATCAGGAAACGCATTGGCGCACGACCCTATGCGTGACGATGAACCAGGCCGACAGCGGCTGGCCCGGCTCGCCACCAAGCAGGCGGCACGCCGCCAGCGACGGGTCTGGTCTGGCCGGGTGGCGACCTGGGACCGGCACGGCTCTTCCGGGCTGGCGACCGTGACGGCGGCCGTGCTCGCGGCCGCCGAGCTCAGGCCGGGGGCCGTGGTCGTGGACCTGGGCTGCGGGACGGGACAGGTCAGCCTGCCCCTGGCCTGGCAGGGGGCCCAGGTGCTGGCGGTGGACGTCAGCTCAGCCATGGTCCGGGCGCTGCATTCCAGGGCCCAGGAGCAGGGCGTGCAGAACCTGGAGGTTCTGGCCCTTCCCATCGAGGACCTGGCGCTGCCGGCCGAGAGCGTCGATCTGATCGTTTCCAGCTATGCCTTGCACCATCTGCGGGATCCGGACAAAGCCCGCCTGGTTGCGGCCGCAGCCCGCTGGCTCCGTCCCGGCGGCCGGCTGGTGATCGCGGACATGATGTTCGGCCGGGGCGCCTCGGCCAGGGACCGCGCCATCATCAAGTCCAAACTGGCCGCTCTGGCCAGGAAGGGGCCGGGCGGCTGGTGGCGGATCGTCAAGAACGCGGCGCGTTACCTGCTGCGGGTCCAAGAGCGGCCGGTGTCGATGGACACCTGGACCGCCATGCTCAGCCGGGCCGGCCTCGCGGCGGTGACCTCGACGGCGATCGTGGCCGAGGCCGGGCTGGTCACCGGACAGCGCCCGGGCCCGCAGCGGGCCGCAGCAGACCCGGGGCAGTGACGCAGATGCCATGGGCCGACCGCGCGGTGGCGATCCTCGCCATCCTGGGGCTGGCCGCCTGCGGAGCCACGGGCACGACGCACTCTCACGCCGCCGGACGATCGCCGAGCCAGAACTCGCGGAGCCCGGCGGGCCCCTCGCGCCCGGTCAGTTCAGCAGCACGCCCCTCGGCCCCCAGGCCCCGGCCGTCGCCGGTCAAGGTGATCATCTCCAGCTTCCGGGCCGGGGACGGCTCGGTCATCACGCTGGCGACGTTCCGCGGCGCGGTGCGGTACCGGCTGCACAGCGGCAGCCAGGACCCCGGCTACCGGGCGCTGTCTGTCGTGCGTGCGGGGCCGGCGGTCACTGGCGGGGAACGCCGTGTGTTGCTCGCCGCGTTCAACGGCGGGTTCTTGCTCTCGGCGGGCGCGGGCGGCTACGAGCAGGAGGGCCACGTGGTCAGCCCGCTCATCCGCGGCCTGGCGTCCCTGGTCATCTACCATGGCGGCGCCGCGGCGATCGGCTCCTGGGGGCACGGGCTGCCGCGGCGCGGCCAGACCGTGGTCAGCGTCCGGCAGAACCTGCACCTGCTGGTCAGGAACGGGCGGGTCTCGGCTGCCGCGGCGGACTGGACCCTGTGGGGGGCGACGCTCGGCGGCGGCGAGAACGTGGCGCGCAGCGCGCTCGGCCAGGACGCCGCCGGCCAGCTGATCTACGCGGGCAGCATGTCGGCCACCCCCGCCGATCTCGCGCAGGCGCTGGTCCACGCCGGTGTGCGCAACGCCATGGAACTCGACATCAATCCCGAGTGGGTGCAGTTGGACGTGGCCAGGAAACCCGGGCACCAGCTGACTGCCGCGATCCCCGGGCAGGGGCGCCCCGCCGACCAGTACCTGGTCGGCTGGACCAGGGATTTCATCACGGTTCTGGCCCCGCGACGGTGATTCCGCATCGCTCCCCCGAGATCAGCGGCTGGCCGGTTGCCGCCCATCCGCACCGGGTCAGGAGTAATTGCGGAAAGCCGGCCAGGCCTGCCGCCAGGATGACCGAAGGCCGGTGACAATGTAGATCCGGACGCCCTGCTCGTCGTCGCTGACGCCAAGCCCGTTCCAGAACGTGGCGGCCGCGCGGACATGGCCGAATTCACGGCGAAGGAAGGCGGGGTCCAGGTTGACCGCCACCGCCGCGGTGTCGGCGGTCGGCGGCGGGCCCCAGAGCCAGAAATTGTTGGCGCCGCTGTAGGCCTGCGGTAGGCCGAAGCCGGGCCCGTAGCGGTCGAGAGCGCCCGCCTCGCCGTAATTCCCGGTGAGGATCGTCGTGTGCCGTCGCAGCGAGGCCGGCAGCGACCGGTACTCGCGGGCGGCCAGCGCGGTCAGGTTCGGCCAGCCGATCGTCTCGGCCAGGTCGTAGTTGATGCTCTGCAGCGGGACGGTGTGCAGCACCCGGGCGGGAAGCACGGGCAGCGCCACGGGAAGCACGACCAGGGCGGAGGCCAGCATGGCGGCGCCCCTCGCGACAGGCGGCCGGATCCGCCCGGCCACCGGGCGGCGGGCAGCCAGCCAGCGTTCGAGCGGAACCGAGCCGGCCGCGAACAGGAACGTGTACGCCCCGCCCGGGTAGTACGGCTTGCCGCCGAGCACGAACTGCAGCGCGATCGCGATCGCGCAGGCGATGCCGGCCGGGCGGAAGGGCCTGCCCTGGCCGCCGCGCAGCGACCAGGCAAGCCCAGCCACCCAGACGGGCGTCAGCACCAGCCCGGTGAACAGGATCTGCCCCGGCCAGTAGGTGATCCGGTTGTGCCCGGCCGCGCCCTGCAGCGCGCGGAACACGTCCAGGCCCGGCCAGCCGTGCAGGGCCTGCCAGATGATGTCCGGCGCGGCCAGGGCCGCGGCGATGACGCAGCCGAGCAGCAGGTAGCGGCTGCGCAGCAGGCGGCGGGCGTCGGTGACGAGGAAGCCGGCACCGAGCGCGACGGCGAGAAAGCCGATGTTCCACTTGGCCTCGCTGGCGACGCCGACGCAGCTGCCGATCGCCAGCCACCAGCGCGGATCCTGGCTGGCGAGCAGGCGCACGATCAGCAGCAGCGTGACCGCCCAGAAGACGAAGTCGGGTGTCGTGGTGGTCAGCTCGTGCGCCGCGGCGACGTACTCCGCGCACGTCGCGGCGGCGAGCGCGGCGAGGATCTGGCCGGTGCGACCCGCGCCCAGCAGGCGGCTCATGCTGGCTGTGAGCATGACCAGGACGGGCAGCCCCAGCGCGGGCAGCACCCGGAACCCGGCGAGCGTGCCGCCGCCCGCGACTGCCGCCAGCCGGGCCAGCAGCGGGGTGAGCGCCGGCTGGTCGACGTAGCCGACGGCCGGATGCTGGCCGGCGGCCAGGAAGTAAAGCTCGTCCCGGACGTAGCCGTAGCGGGCGCTCACCGCCATCTCGACGGCGAAGGCGCTCACCGCAATGAGGGCGATCCACAGCCGGGGCGAGCCGGGACGGGCGGGTGCGACAGGCGGCTGGCCGCCGCTGCGGCCGGGAGTACGGTCTGGTGCCGCCGAGGAGCCCGGCGGGCTGGTCATCGCGTTCATGCCAGCATCGTCGGCCTTTCCGGCCGCCCGGCGCTTCGGGCGCAAGGCCGGTTTCCCGGCTCCGCCGAAGGCCCGAGGACGGCGGCCGGCTGGCCGCGGCGCTCCGCCCAGGGTCGCAACCGCCGGATTCCGCCCTGCGGATGATCCCGTAGGGCGGTGCCAGACCATACGATCGGGCTGTGAAGAGCGTGGCCGCACGGATCGCTGCCCTCCCGCAGCGCCGCCAGGAGCGGCTCGGGGACATCGGTCTCGCGGTGGCGCTGGCCGCGGTCAATGCCGTGTCGCTGCTGCCCTACCGGGCGCAGCTGCACCCGCTCTGGCTGGCCCTCGTGCTAGTCATCGCGCAGGCGATTCCGCTGGTCTGGCGCCGGTCCCGCGCCATCGGGGTCGGGTTCGCCATCGGCGCGGCGCGGATCGCCTACGACCGGATCGGGTTCGGGTTCGCGCCGTTCCCCCTCGGGCCCGCGATCGCGTTCTACACCATCATCGACCGCCGGGGGCTGGCCTGGCGCTGGACCGCCTGCGCGTTGGTCGCGGCGGGAATCGCGATCTCGCAGGCCGCACCCGGGCACAACGAGCCCTACGACGCCATCTTCCAAGTGCTGATTTTCCTCACCGCGTGGGCGGCGGGCACGCTGAGCCGGACCAAGCGGGCGACCCTGCGGGCGGCGCAGAGCCGCGCCGACCGCGCCGAGGCCGAACTCGACCATCGGACCGCGCGCGCCGCGGCGGCTGAACGCACCCGGATCGCCCGCGAGCTGCACGACGTCGTCGCGCACCACGTCAGCCTGATGGCGGTCCAGGCGGAAGCGGCGTCATCGATGCTTCCCGACCGCCCCGCGGAGGCGAAGCGGTCAACCGAGATCATCGGTGAGACGGCCCGGCAGGCCCTCACCGAACTGCGCCGGCTCCTCGGCGTCCTGCGCCGTCCCGCCGAGCTTCCGCAGACGGTGCCCGCGGCTTCGCTCACCGACCTGGATGCCGTGCTCGACCAGGTCCGAGGGGCCGGGCTGGCGGTGGACCTGGACATCGCCGGCCTGCCGTACCCGCTGTCGCCCAGCATCGACCTGACCGCCTATCGCATCGTCCAGGAGGCGCTGACCAACACGCTCCGGCACGCGCAGGCGGCGCGCGCGGCGGTGACCCTGTGCTATGAACCGGGGTACATCACCGTGCAGGTCGCCGACTCCGGGCAGCTGCGGGATGATCGGCCGGCCCGTGCGGCCGACGGCGCCGCGGCCAGCCCAGCCGGGCCCGGAGTCGGCCTGGCCGGGTCGGGACTCGGCCTGGCCGGAATCGCCGAGCGGGTCGCCTCCTGCGGGGGCAACCTCACGGTCGGCCCGACGTCCGCGGCCGGATTCGCCGTCACCGCGCGGCTGCCGGCGCGATGACCGCCGCACCCCCGGCGGACCCGATCCGGGTACTCGTCGTCGACGACCAGGAACTGGTCCGCTCGGGCTTTTGCGTCATTCTCGGCGCAGCCGACGGCATCACCGTGGTCGGCGAGGCCGCCGACGGCGAGGCGGCCGTGACGCAGGCGGCCGCGCACGACCCCGATGTGGTGCTGATGGACGTCCGGATGCCCGGCATGGACGGCCTGGCCGCCACCCGGCTCATCACCGGCAGCCGGCCGAACCCGCCCAAGGTCGTCATGCTCACCACCTTCGACCTCGACGACTACGTCTACGAGGCGCTGCGCGCGGGGGCCAGCGGGTTCCTGCTCAAGGACTCCCCGCGCGCCGACCTGATCGCCGCCGTCCGGGCTGCGGCCCGGGGTGACGCGTTGCTCGCCCCGTCGGTGACCCGCCGCCTCATCGAAGCGTTCGCGCGCCGGCCGGCCAGCACCTCGCCGTCACCGTCCAGGCTGGCCACGCTGACAGCCCGGGAGCGAGATGTGCTCCTGCTGCTCGCCCGGGGTTACAGCAACTCCGAGATCGCGGCGGCCCTGTTCGTCTCCGAGGCGACGGTAAAGACCCATGTCGGCAACCTGCTCGCCAAGTTCGGGCTGCGTGACCGCGTGCAGGCCGTGATCCTCGCCTATGAGACCGGCATGATCGTGCCGGGCGGCCCCTACTGCGACCCGGCCTAGCCGCGGCGGACCCGGCCGACGCGATGGCCTCCGGTCCGAAGAACCTCGTTACCCGACACTAGGTGTGATGGAACGCGGTCCCGGGCGTACTGGTCCCCTGTGTCAGGGCACTGGTACTGCGCTTGATGTCGGTCACCAGGAGTCGCGCCAGTTCCCGGCTGAACCCATGCCGGACGAGGATTCGCTGGACCGTGGTGTCCTGCCGGTCTGCGGGGAGCTTGTACGTGGGGACCTGCCAGCCCCGCATTCGAAGCTGATCGGCGAGGTCGTAAAGAGAGAACGGTCCTGACTCTTGCGCAAGCCGGTAGCAGACCGCCGGCAGTGCGCCTTGCCCGTCGTAGAGAAGCTCGAACGGGCCGATCTTCGGCAACTGCTCGGCTATGTAGCGGGCGTGGCTGGCGCAGGCTCGATGGACGTCCCGGTAGCCCTCGTGCCCGTGCCGCAAGAGCAGGTAGTACTGGGCGATGACCTGGCCGGCCGGGCGGGAGAAATTCAGCGCGAAGGTGGGCAGTTCACCGCCGAGATAGTCCACCCGGAAGACGAGATCCTCAGGCAGGTCGGCAACATCCCGCCAGACAACCCAGCCTACGCCCAGCGGCGCGAGGCCATACTTGTGACCTGAGGCATTGATCGACCTGACTCTCGGAATCCGGAAATCCCATTCGAGGTCCGGGTGCAAGAAGGGCGCGATGAAACCTCCTGAGGCCGCGTCAACGTGGATGGGGATGTCCAGGTCATTCTGCTCCTGTATGTCATCGAGCGCCGCGGCGAGCTCACGCACTGGCTCATAAGTCCCGGTGTAGGTGACGCCCAAGGTCGTTACGACGCCTATCGTGTTCTCATCGCAGTAGTCCTTGAGCTGCTCCGGCCGCATCCCGAGGGCGTTGCCAGAGAGCGGTACTTGCCTCAGTTCTACGTCGAAGTACCGCGCAAACTTGTGCCAGCAGATCTGTACTGGGCCGCAGACCAGGTTGGGATGGCCGGTCGAGGCCCGCCGGTGCCGCCGGGCCGCGCGCCAGCGCCACTTGAGAGCCAGGCCGCCCAGCATGCACGCCTCGCTTGAGCCTTCCGTCGAGCATCCGATGGTCTGGGCGGCATGAGGCGCATTCCAGAGGGCGGCGAGCATATGGACGCAGCGGTTCTCGATCTCCGAACTCTGCGGGTACTCATCCTTGTCTATCAGGTTCTTGTTGACGGAGATGTCCATCAGGTAACGGACATTGTCGTCGTTATACGTCGTGCAGAATGTGGCCACATTCTGCACGGCGTTGCCGTCCAGGTACAGCTCGTCACGGACGAGGTTGCGGACGGTCATGGGATCTGACAGGGCCTGCGGCACCCGGTAACGGGGCAGCTCGCTTTGCGCGAGCCGCTCCGCATAGGCATCCTCGTAGCGGAGGCTATCCGTATCGACTTTATAAATTGTTCCCATTGTGAATCCCTCCGCCGGGCGCCGGTGCTTCTCGCGCGGCCGCCACGGCCGGCTGCGCAGTCCCATGCTGGCAGACCCCTGGCCGGCAGCGCGCTGCGCGCCGCGCATCCGCACTTCCGCGGAGGGCGGGCCCGCCGCCCCTGAAGGAAACAGAGCTGATAAGCATGCCCTTACGCCACGCGCTCAAGCAGGGGATTCCGGGTGGTCATCCCGGCGCTCGGGGACGGCGCTCGCCCGGCGGGTCGGGGAGGCAGCCGATCAGCGCAGCGGCTTCGGCTTGGATGTCGCTGGCGAGCTGATCGACGCCGGGCAGCAGTGTGGGGTCCGCGACAAGTCCGAAGTTCAGGGTATCGGCGAGTGATACCACCGCCACGCGCAGCGCGTGCTGCTCGCGGATCTCGGCCAGCGAATACAGCGCGCGCACCGGCACCCCGAGCACATCCACCGGCTGGCGGGGCCCGGGAACGTTGGACACGTTGAGCGCGAACGATCGGGGGTGGGCTAGCACCCGCTCGGCGAACTGCCGGAGCCGAGGAGTGCGCGCGAGCCGGCGCATGAGCGCGTCGAGGTGCTGGGCGTCGTGGCCCTGCTTGCGGGATCTGGTGGCACGGCGGATGGCCGCCAGGCGCTCGACCGGATCCGCTGATCCGAGTGGCAGGTCGAGGCAGAAGAACGAATCGCGGTTGCCCGGCTGGGAGCCGGCATCGTCAGGTGTGAGCGGCGGGGCATGCAGGCTCACCGGTACTTTCACCCGGACGGCGCCGAGCTGACCGTGACGAGCCTCGAGCCAGCGCCGCAGCCCGCCCGCTACCACCGTCAGTACCGCGTCGTTGACGGTGGCGCCGTCGGTGGCAGCGGCGACATCGTGCAGCCCGCCCAGTCCGACGGTGGCAAAGGCCACCGCCCGCCGGGCATCTATGTGCCCGTTGAAGGGCGATCGCAGCCACGGCTGCGGCACCTCCCGCGCGGCGGCAAGCAGCGCGGCGAGCCGGTGATCTGCGACCGGGTCCGCAGACCCAGGCGCTCGCGGCCGCCGGACAGCGCCGGCGCCGTCGGGCGCGGTGCCCGGTTCCTGGTCCCACAGCACCGCGCTGGCCATCCGCATCGCTGTCGAGCCGTCGGCCAGGGCATGGTGGATGCGCCAGATCAAGGCACTGTCGCCTCCGGCCAGCCGCGGTATCACATCGATCCGCCACAGCGGTCGCGAACGGTCCAGGTGCTGCTCGAAGATGCCCGCAACCGCGGCCCGGAATCCGGCCTCCCCAGCTCCCCCGGCCCGTTCCGACTCCACCACGTGGGCATTCACATCTACCTGCGGGTCCGGCAGCCAGTACGGCTCGCCGTCGATCCCTGCCAACCGCGTGCACAGCTCAGGCGCCCGGGCCAGGCGGCTGTTGATAGAGGATCTCAGCAGCCCCAGATCGACCGGACCGCGCAACACGATCACCTTGCCCGTGTGCCCGGCCACGGTCTCGTCCTCCAGGGCGAGGATGCTCAGAATCCTCCGGCGATAGCCGACGCGCGCCCTGGCCCGTCCCCGGCCCGGCACCAGCCCCGCTGCCGGTCGGCGGCGGCGTCGCACGGCGAGCATCCTGTTCCCGGGTCACTCAACCAATAAAGCACCCCTCGCGGCTGATGAGAAACCCCGCACCAAGGCAACCCTCAGCCGGAAGAAATGGGTGTGGCCATGGCAAACATCCAGAGATTTCTCATCTCTCACCAAGCTGCTGTGGATGTATCGCCAGCAAGATGACTGTGGGCCGGTAGCCAAGGGAGGTTCGGCGAGATGACACGAACGGCGGTTCTCGATGCAGGGGTGACGCACGCCGTGCCGATCATCGATCCTCGGTCGCTTACCCTCGCTCAGCTGTCCGGAAGACGCTGCGCCGTCCCGAACTGCCGGCGCGTTCTCGCTGCTCCCGCCTATGAGGTGGGACGTCTTCCTGATGGAAGGCCGGTACTTGCCTGCCAGGAATGCGCCCCCGGGGTCAGGTATGAGCTGGCCGAGCAGCGCCGCGTGAAGGCGGCCTGATTCCTGCCCAGGATCTCTGGAGTCCGAACCGCGTGCTGGCCGCCGGCCTGCGTGATAGCCGTTCGAACCGCGTGCTGGCCGCCTGACTGCATGGTGGCCGCCCGCCCGGCGTGATGGCCGTCCGGCCGCGTACTGGCCCCCCGGCCGCGTGATAGTCCCCGGCCGCGTGATGGCCGCCTGACTGCACGGTGGCCGCCCGCGCCTGATGGCCCGGTTTGGTGCCAACGCGTGCCTGCGCGGCAAGCGCGGGCGGCCTGACGTCGCCGCGGAGCCCGGCTGGTACGGGTGATCCGCGCAGCCTGCCCCATTCCCCGTCGTCGGCCTGATTTTGGCATCGCGCCGGCTGTCCGTTGCGGCGTTCCGTGTTCGTCGTCATGGTGCCGGGTCCGAACGGCCGCCAACGGCGCGGCCGCCGCGGCCCCCGAACAAGGAGGAAGCCATGTACCCAGTTATCGTCCAGGCGATCGCTGAACAGCGGAACGAGAGCATGCGGGAGGAAGCGGCGGCCTGGCGGCGCGCGGGAGAGGGCCGCTCATGGCCGGCCCGGCCGCGACGGGCGGCGCGGCGCATCCGGGCTGCCGGGCGCGGCCTGGCGTGGCGGTCGCTGCGCGATCCGGGCACGGCCTGAGACCATGATCGGGCCGGCGATGCCCGGCCAGAAGGAGTAGTACATGCGGTACCTGCTGATCCACTGCCTGGAAGAGACCGCCGAGCCGGGCCCGGACGAAGATTCCGCCATCGCGGCCTGGGACGCCGAGATGCAGGCCCGGGCCGTGAAGCTGTCCGGCGGCTTCCTGCGGCCGGCCTGCGAGGCCAGGACGGTGCGGGTGCGCGACGGTGATGTGCTGGTCAGCGACGGCCCGTTCGCCGAGACCAAGGAGCAGATCGCAGGCTTCAACGTGCTGGAGTGCGCCGATCTGGACGAGGCGATCGAGGTCGCGTCCCGGCACCCGACCGCAGCGATCGGGACGTTCGAGCTGCGGCCGTTCTGGGAGTCCTGACACCCGCTCCGGTCACCAGTACCAGTACCAGTTGCCAAGACCCGTCGTCAGGACCGGGACTCGGCGAGGTGCATCCGGATGATGGAGTCGAAATCCGGGTCGGGGGTCATGCCCAGACGGCGCGCCCGGTCGGCGCGGATTCTGGCGGGCCAGCCGGCCACGATGCCGGCTATCGCCGGGTCCGGCGCCCAGTCGATCAGCGCGGTCGCTTCCGGTCCGGCCGCTCGCTCCAGCGCTGTCACCATGCCGGCGACGGTCACGGTGAGTGCGGGCAGCGTGACCGCGGTCCGCCCGCCCCAGGCGCGATCTGAGCAGGAGGCGGCGCAGAGCAGCGCGCCGATGGCGCGGGCCGGGGAGACCAGGGCCACCTCGGTCGCCGCGGGCACCGGGCAGACCGCGCTCCGGCCGGCCAGCGGCTCGCGGATGATGCCGGACAGGAAGCCGGACGCGGCCTGGTTGGGCGGCCCCGGGCGCACGCTGACGGTCATCAGCCGGACGGCCCGCCCGCGCAGGAACCCTTTGCGGGTGTAGTCGGCCAGTAGCTGCTCCGCGATGAGTTTCTGCACGCCGTAGCTGGTTTGCGGGTTCGGCAGGGTGTGATCGTCGATGACC
Source organism: uncultured Actinomycetes bacterium (assembly GCA_963762615.1). Classification (GTDB taxonomy): domain Bacteria; phylum Actinomycetota; class Actinomycetes; order Streptosporangiales; family Streptosporangiaceae; genus PALSA-505. The sequence goes on from CAVXLG010000013.1 coordinate 898,565, forward strand.
GCCGGGAGCGGGTGCTCGGCCGAGGTCCCGAACACGGCCAGGGAACTGGCGAGCACCACGACCGGGCCGGTCCCGGCCGCCCGGCACGCGGCCAGCAGCGACTCGGAGGCGCGCAGGTTCGCCCGGACGCCGAGGTCGAAGTCGGCCTCGCATTCCGCGCTGACCGCCGCGGCGAGATGGAAGATCACGTCCGCTCCGGCGACCGCCTGCCACCCGGCGCGTGCGGGATCCAGCAGGTCGCCGAGGTCACCGCGGACCGCCGCCACCCGCTCGTCGGCGGCGAGATCTGCCGGGGCCGGCGCCTGGTCCACCAGCGTCAGCCGGGACAGCGGGCGGTCCCCCTCCCCCGCCACCGTCAGCGAGCCGGTCGCCAGCAGTTCCCGGGCCAGCCGCGACCCCAGGAAACCGGCCCCGCCGGTGATCACCACGTGCGCCACGGCCGCCTTCCGTTCCGGTCCCGCCCGGGACGCTGGACACGGCGATCTTACGTGCCGCCTCGCCCGCCGAGGGGGCGAGGACCGCCCGGTTGCCGCGACCACCCCCGACGGGTGATGCCCGCAGGCACGCCCGTGACGACAATCGTTCCGCTGAGATCTCTGCGGTCAAGCGGACGAGTGAGGGTAAAGATGAGCGAGCCGTTCAAGGGGACGATCAACGTCGATATCCGGGACTCGGTGCCGGACTGGACGCCGTTCGAGCCGCCCAAGGCGCCGGACGGGGCTCCGAACGTGCTGTACATCGTGCTCGATGACGTGGGGTACTCGGCGATGAGCTGCTACGGCGGGCCGATCGAGACGCCGAACATCGACCGGATCGCGGCCGACGGGGTGCGGTTCACCCAGTGGCACACCACTGCGCTGTGCTCGCCGACCCGCTCGTGCCTGCTCACCGGGCGCAACCACACCCGCAACTCGATGGCCTGCATCACCGAGGCCGCGGTCGGGTTCCCGAACGCCAGCGGGACCATCCCGCCGGAGAACGGCATGCTCCCCGAGATCCTCGGCGAGCGCGGCTGGAACACCTACATGGTGGGCAAGTGGCACCTGTGCCCCACCGTCGAGATGAACCTGGCCTCGACGCGCCGGAACTGGCCGTCCGGGCGGGGTTTCGAGCGCTGGTACGGGTTCCTGGGTGCCGAGACCAACCAGTGGTACCCAGACCTGGTCTACGACAACCACCCGGTCGACCAGCCCAAATCGCCCGCCGAGGGCTACCACCTCACCGATGACCTCACCGACAAGGCGCTGGAGTTCATCACCGACGCCAAGACGGTCGCGCCGGACAAGCCGTTCTTCCTCTACTACGCGCCCGGCGCCGCCCACGCGCCGCACCATGTCTCCAAGGAATGGGCTGACAAGTTCAAGGGCCGCTTCGACATGGGGTACGAGGCGATGCGCGAGCAGACCCTGGCCCGGCAGAAGCAGCTGGGGATCGTCCCGGCCGACACCGGGCTCCCGGCGGTCAACCCGATCGGCACCTCCGAGACCCGCAAGGGACCCCAGGGCCAGCCGTTCCCGCCGCTGGACGTCACCAGGCCGTGGGACTCGCTGACCGCCGACGAGAAGCGGCTGTTCTGCCGGATGGCTGAGGTATACGCGGGGTTCCTGGCGCACGCCGACCACCACATCGGCCGGCTCCTGGACTACCTGGAGGAGAGCGGGCAACGGGAGAACACGCTCGTGATCGTGGTGTCGGACAACGGCGCCAGCGGCGAGGGCGGCCCCGACGGATCGGTCAACGAGATGTTGTTCGCGAACGGCATCCCCGACAACATCCAGGCCAACCTGGCGATGATCGACGAGCTGGGCGGGACGAGGACCTACAACCACTACCCGAACGGCTGGGCGATGGCCTTCAACACGCCGTTCAAGATGTGGAAACGGTATGAGTTCAACGGCGGCACCGCCGACCCGTGCATCATCTCCTGGCCCTCGGCCACGGCCGGTAAAGGCGAGCTGCGCCACCAGTACCATCACGCCATCGACATCGTGCCGACCATCCTGGACACGCTTGGCGTAGAGCCCCCCGCCACCATCAAGGGACATGTGCAGAGCCGGTTCGACGGGGTGAGCATGCGCTACAGCGTGGAAGACCCGTCCGCGCCGTCCGCCCGCAGGACCCAGTTCTATTCGATGCTCGGCTCCCGCGGGATCTGGCACGACGGCTGGAAGGCCGTCACCACGCATCCCACGCTCAGCGGCTGGGCCAACTTCAACGACGACACCTGGGAGCTGTATCACACCGACACCGACCGCGCCGAGTTGCACGACCTCGCCGCCGAGCACCCAGACAAGCTGCGCGAGCTGGTCAACCTGTGGTTCGCCGAGGCGGGAGACAACGGGGCGTTCCCGCTGGATGACCGCTCCGCCGTGGAGATCATCACCACCCCACGGCCGCAGCTGGCCTCCCCGCGCGACCGCTATGTCTACTTCCCCGGCACCGCCGAGATACCGGAGCAGCAGGCGGTCAACGTCCGCAACCGCTCCTACACCATCGGTGCGCTCGTGGACATCCCCGCCCCGGGTGCACAGGGCGTGCTGTTCGCCCATGGGTCACGGTTCGGCGGCCATGCGCTCTACGTCAAGGACAACCGGCTGCACTACGTCAACAACTTCGTCGGCATGATGGAGCAGAAGATCGACGGGACCGAAGACCTGCCTGCCGGCGAGAACCTGATCCTGTCCGCCTCGTTCGAGAAGGACGGCGAGGACCCGCCTGGCGTGTCCACCGGGATCCTGTCCCTCTACCACGGCGACACGAAGGTCGGCGAGGGCCGGATCAAGACCCAGCCCGGGATGTTCTCCCTCGCCGGCGAGGGCCTGTGCGTCGGACGCGACAGCGGCGAACCCGTCACCGATGACTACCCGGGGCCGCACCCGCACACATTCACCGGGGGCACGATCAAGCGGGTCGCGGTCGACGTCAGCGGCGAGCCCTACATCGACCTCGAACGCGAAGCCGCCGCCATGCTAGCCAGGGAGTGATCTTCGACAGCAGTGTTCCGCTTACGGCCAAGCATGTCGCGGGGACGATGTGGTGGCCCCTCCGGAAGCTGTTAGGGTGCCTCCGGAGGAATCCCTCCGCATAGACGGCGTGGCCGGCCCGATCCCGGGATGACCGGGACGGCGAAGGGTGGACAAGCAGCATGGAGACCAGCCCTGCCCCGTGGATCGAGGCCCTGCGGCATTCGCATGACAGGCTGCAGGCCGCCGCCGGGTCGCTGGACACCAGCCAGCTGGAGCGCCCGTCCTATGCGTCACAGTGGTCGATCGCCCAGGTGCTGTCGCATCTCGGGTCCCAGGCAGAGATCTTCGGCCTGTTCCTGGACGCCGGCCTGAACGGCCAGGACCCCCCGGGGCCGGACGCCTTTCCGCCCATCTGGGAGACCTGGAACGCCAAGAGCCCGCAGGCCCAGGCGGCCGACGCGCTGCGCGCCGACGAGGAGGTGACCGCGCGGTTCGAGTCCCTGGACGCCGGGCAGCGCGAGCGCCTGCGGCTGCGGCTGTTCGGGATGGACCTCGACGCGACCGGGCTGGCCCGGGTGCGCCTCGGCGAGCACGCCATTCATACCTGGGACATCGCGGTCGCGCTCGACCCGGCGGCGACGGTGGCCCCCGATGCCGTCGCCCTGCTCATAGACACGGTCGGGCAGCTCGTGGCCAGGACCGGCCAGCCCACCGGCCAGCAACGCCGCCTGCGCGTGTCCACCACCAGCCCGGTACGGCACTACATGCTGGACATCGGCGAGACAGTCACCCTCACGCCCACCGAGGACGACGGCATCCGGCCCGAGCTGGCCCTGCCCGCCGAAGCGCTCATCCGCCTGGTCTACGGGCGGCTCGACGCGGCTCACACCCCGCCCGTCGAAACCCGGAACGTTGACCTGGACGAGATGAGGCGAGTCTTCCCCGGGTTCTGAACGACGGCGATTCTGGCGGCCGGCGTGTTCACCGCGCGGCCGCGCCGATCAGACCCGGACGGCCAGGCCGCACGCCACCACCGCGCAGCCGCCCTATCAGACCCGGACGGCCAGGCCGCAGGCACTACCGCGCGGCCGCCCCGATCAGGCCTGGACGGCTGCGCCGCAGGCCACCAGGTCGGCCGCGTCGTCCAGGCCCCACTCGGTAAGAGCCTCGGCTGTGTGCTGGCCGGGCGCGGGGGCCGGCTCGGACAGCCGGCCGGGGGTCCGGGAGAACCGGGGTGCGGGGCCCGGCTGGACCATGCCGTCCTGCGTGACGTAGGCGTTCCGCGCGGCCAGGTGCGGATCGACGGCCGCCTCGGTGAGCGACAGGACCGGCTCGACGCACGCGTCAGTCCCGGCGAACACGGCCGCCCACTCGTCCCGGGTTCGCTCGGCGAACCGGGCGGCGAACTGCGCGCGCAGCTCCGGCCAGTTCCGCGGGTCGTGCCGGTCCGGGACGTCGGTCAGGCCGAGCCCGGCGAGGAACGCGGTGTAGAACTGCGGCTCCAGGGCCCCGACGGCCAGCCATTTCCCGTCCGCAGCCTGGTAGACGTCGTAGAAGGGCGCGCCGCCGTCGAGCAGGTTCACCCCTCGCTCGTCGCGCCACAGGTGCTGGGCCATCAGCATCCAGGGCATGGCGAGCAGCGACGCCACCCCGTTGACGATGGCCGCATCCACGACCTGGCCGCGCCCGGACGTGGCTCGCTCGACCAGCGCCGCGCAGATGCCGTAGGCCATGAGCATCCCGCCGCCGCCGAAGTCGCCGAGCAGGTTCGCGGGAAACTGGGGCGGGCCGCCGGCCCGGCCTAGGGCGTGCAGAGCCCCGGTGCGGGCGATGTAGCCGATGTCGTGCCCAGCCGCCCCGGCCAGCGGGCCGTCCTGCCCCCAGCCCGTCATCCGCGCGTACACCAGCCGCGGATTGCGCTCCAGGCACACCTGCGGGCCGACGCCCATGCGCTCGGTCACGCCGGGACGGAACCCTTCGAGCAGCACGTCCGCGGCATCGACGAGCCGGAGCAGCGCATCGACGGCGCGCGGGTTCTTCAGGTCGAGTACAGCGGACCGGCGGCCGCGGTTCAGCAGCGCGCGTTCGGGATGATCCTGACCGGCGCCCGGGCGGTCGATGCGCAGCACGGTCGCTCCCTGATCGGCGAGCATCATGGCACAGAACGGCCCGGGGCCGATGCCCGCCAGCTCGAGCACGCGCAGGCCGGCCAGCGGCCCGGGGCGAGTCCGTCCCGCTCCTGATCCTGACCCGCTCATAGCGCTCCCTCCGGCGGCAAGGCGTTGATTCGTCCTCTAAGCCGGGACCGCGGCGGGCACGGCCGACCCCCGGTCCCCCAGGATCTCGTCGAACCCTTCGCACAGGCACGACATGAACAGCGGCAGGTCGTCGATGGCCGCCGGATCGAGGTTGACGCCGATGCAGCACGTGCCGTCGTGCGACAGCAGGACGACCATGACCGGGATGCCCGGCAGCGGGCCGAAGGGGTAGAGCCGCCGTACCCGCTGGCCCGCCAGGTAGGTGGCCATCGGCGCCCCCATGACGTTGCTCGCCTGCAGGTCGATCCGCCGGGCGTGCGCGGCCATCCCGAGCGTGGCGAACACGCTCGGTAGCTGGGCCAGGACCGGGCCCAGCCGCTGGGCCGCGTCCAGCCCCGGTTCGGCCCGGGCCTGCCGGACCAGCCCGGCGACGTGCCGCATGCGGTCAACCGGGTCTTCGATGGTGGCCGGCCCGGCCAGGACGGCGGCACTGAACTGGTTGGCGCCGTCCCCCGCGACGCTTTCCCTTACGTTGATCGGCAGGGCCATCGGGACATCGGCGGCCTCCATCCCGTGCTTTTCCTGGTAGCGCCGGAATCCGCCCAGCAGGCCAGCCAGGTAAGCGTCGTTGACGGTGCAGCCCGCCGCACGGGCGGCTTCCTTCAGCGCGGCGAGGGGCAGGTCGAGCGCGGCGAACCGGCGCGCCCTGCTGCGAGCTCGCAGCAGCGCGGAAGGTACGGCACCGTCGGCGGTCATGAGGCGGCGAAGCGAGCTGGTCCAGCCCGTCAGCCGGGCCAGCGACTCGCCCGGCAGCAGCACGAGCCGACCGGCCACCACCGCCAGCGAGAGGTTGCGCTGCTGCAGCAGGCTGCCCGCGAGTTGCTGGGGCATGCCTGCCAGCCGGGCCAGCAGCAGCCCGGCCGGCGTCGGGTCGGGAGCGCTCTGCCCAGCCCCTGTCGGGTCGGGAGCGCTCAGGCCCGCTTCTGCCGGCTCGGGAACACTCTGCCCCGCTTCTGCCGGGCCGGGAACACTCTGCTCTGATGGCGCCGGACCGGGAACACTCTGCCCGGATGACGCCGGACCGGGAACGCTCTGCTCAGCCCCAGCCGGCGGGTCGGCGGGCGAGTCGGGCTGCGGATCGAGCAGCGCCGCGAGGATCTCGATCGCGCCCACGCCGTCGGTCAGCGCGTGATGAGCCCGCATCACGAGGACGGCACCGTGGCGCATGCCCTCGAAGATGGTTGCCTCCCACAGCGGCCGGGCCCGGTCGAAGGGAGCGGTGGCGGTCGCGCTGACCGCGTCCAGCACGTCCGGCAGGTTTCCGTCGCCCGGAGCGGCCGCGCGGCGAAGGTGATAGCCGAGCTCGAAGCGGGCATCCGGCACCCATTCGGCCGGGCCGATCGGGAGCAGCGGGGCCACGATCTTCTGGCGGAGCCGCGGGGCCTTGACCGTGGCGGCTTCGAACACCGACACCAGGCGCTCCCATTCGGGAGTGTCGTCGAGGACCAGGACGCCCGTCACGACCGTGCGCAGCGCGGGGTCGGCGTCCGTCTTGAGCATGAGGGCGTCGAGCGGCGCCAGTTCGTCCGGACCGGACGGTGTCACGGATCCTCCATCGGCTGGAATTCGTGTCCGGTAAAGATCCGACGTTACTGCCGCCGGATAACTGACGCAGCCAACGGCCATCCGGACCGCGGCCTCAGCGGAGGGGATTGCGGCCGTATGTCCCGGCGTACCGCTATCAGGACTGGCTGTCGCGCGTAGTCGTGCCCGGTGACCCTGTTGACTGGGCAGAGGCGGGCAGCGCGGCGAGCGCTTCGCGCGCCTCGTCGGCGATGGGCGAGGGCACGTCGATCGAGAGCACGTGCTGCAGCGCCTGACCGTACGCGACGTCGCGGGCCTCGGCTTCCGGAACGGCCACGTCCGGCACCACGCCGGTGCCTTCCCAGTTCGTGCCAGTGATCGGGTTGATCGACCGGGCGAACGGAATCGCGATATGGATCGCCGCGCTGACCGGGAACCCGCGGGTCGGATGGGCGCCGCCGCCGGTTGTCTCGCCGATCACCACTGCACGCCCCAGCGCCTGCAAGGTGTAGCAGAAGTCCTCGCCGCCGGAGAACGTCCGGCTGCTGGTCAGCACGTAGACCGGGCGGTCCAGATAGCGGGAGCCCGGAACGTAATCCAGGGACCAGAACTGCCTGGTCTCGCCGGTATCGGCGTGGAAGATGTCGTTCAACCGCGTCGGAGGGTGGCCGACCAGGTAACTGCACCAGAAAGCCACGCCGTCCGGCGAACCGCCGCCGTTACGCCGCAGGTCGATGATGAGCGCATACGTCCCCGCGACCAGCTCCATCGCCGCGGTGATGGCCGGCCCGGCAAACGCCGGGACAGGCACCCGGCGGATATCCAGGTAGCCGATGTTGCCGTCGAGCCGCTCGACGCGGTGAATGCCGAAGTTGTCCAGGCGTCCCCGCTGTCGCATGGCCAGCAGGCGCGCCTCGTGATCGACGGGCTCAGCCTGGTCGGGGACAGGTCCTGCGCCGGGGCCGGGGCCGGTGCTGGGCCCGCCGGGCTCCGGGCCGGGACCGCCAGGCCCGCGGCGAGGTCCGCCAGGCCCGGAGCCGCGACCGCCGAGACCGGGACCTGGGCCGGGACCGCCGGGACCGGGACCTGGGCCGGGACCGCCGGGACCGGGACCTGGGCCGGGACCGCCGGGACCGGGACCGCCGGGACCGGGACCGCCGGGACTGGGAATGCCAGGACCGCCTGGGCCGGGACCCGGACGTGGCCCGGGACCGGGACCGCGACCGCCGCCGAACCGCACCTGCAGGTGCTTGTCCGCGCAGACCTCGTAGAGGTGGCTGGTGAGCCGGTCGGTGAGCGTGATCTCGTCTAGGTCGTCGTACTCGCCGGCGGCCAGCCTCGCCTCGACCGCGGCGGCGGCCCGCTCGGCACGCTCGGGGAACACGTAATAGGAGCGCAGCAACCCCAGCGAGGTAGCCACGATCTCGGGTACCGACGGCTGCTCGGCGGCCAGCGTGCCGTCGTCAGGCATCGTGATCCGGGGAGTCGCGCCGCCGGGGTCGTCGAAGGTGAACTCCAGCAGCCTGGCCGGGGGGAGCCGCAGTGAGAGTTCCCGCCGGATCTGCTGCATCCTGATCCCGTGTTCTTCCTCCCAGGCGGCCAGCGACTGCGCGTAGTCGCCAGGGCCTTCCGGAGCTGGGATAAACACCCGGACCAGCAGCTCGCCCGGCTCGATGGCCGGCTCGTCGCCGTGCTGCCGGACCACGACCCGCTGCACCGTGTCGCGGGGGAACCGGATCTTTATCTCGCGGTCGATCACCCGCTCCAGCTGTTCCAGCTCCGCGCGTTCCACAGCGGTCTCCCTTCGGGTCACTGTGGCAACGTGGGCCGCCGCTGCTCGGTTCCGGATGGCCGATCGCCCCCGGTCAGGGGCGACCGGGCGGCGGGCCGGGCCTGCCGGGACCGATCATGGCCTAGCATGCTGTTGTGCTGGCGGCGATGATCGCGACGAGCGGGTCTGGATTCTCAGTGATCACCGCGACGTTGGCGGTCCTCCCCGGCAGAGCAGTGCTCCGGTCATGCAGCGGCATGGGGCCGATGCCGTGAGCGACGCGCCCGCAGCCCCGGGCGAACCGTCCCTCGCCGACAAGATCGACCAGCAGAAGTCGCATCCCCTGGCGTGGAAGACGGTGATCACGCGGGCCGTGATGGTCGCTATCGCCGGCGTTGCCATCTACCTCGTGTTCCCCGCGATCACCGAGGTGCTCGCGTCGTGGCCCCGGCTATCGACCCTGGACCCCCGGTGGTTCGGCCTGGCGATCGCGGCCGAGGTCGCCCACTTCATCTGCACGTTCGCCCTGCAGCGGCTGGCGCTGCGGACCAAGGCGTGGTTCCCCGTCGTCACGTCCCAGCTGGCCAGCAACGCGATCAACCTCATCATGCCGGGAGGCGCGGCGGTGGGCGCCGCCGTGCAGTTCCGGATGCTGGCGACCAGCGGGCGGGACACCAGCTCGACCGTCGGCGGGCTGGCGGCGTTCTCCCTGCTCGGCGTCGGCGGGCTGCTGGCCCTTCCCGCCTTCGCCCTCCCGGTCATCCTGCTGGGCGCGCCGACCAGCCGGGGACTGGTCAACGCGGCCGTGCTGGGGGCGGTGGGGTTCGTGCTCTTCGTCGCGTTCGGAGCGGTCGTCCTGATCTACGACGCACCGCTCCGCTGGGTCGGCCGGGCGGCGCAGCGGGTCAGGAACTGGGTCCTGCGGAAACGGCCACCGCTCGAAGGGCTGGACGAGACCCTTCTCTCGCAGCGCAACGAGATCCGGACAGTGCTGGGCAGGCAGTGGTGGCAGGCGCTGCTGCTCTCGGCCGGCCGCCTGGCGTTCGACTACCTCTGCCTGCTAGCCGCGCTGCGTGCCACCGGGGCCCGCCCGCGTCCCTCGCTGATCCTCGTCGCCTATGCGGTCGCCGGCGTCGTCGGGATGATCCCGGCCACCCCCGGCGGTCTGGGGCTGGTGGAAGCGAGCCTGACCGGGCTCCTGGTACTGGCCCAGGTCAACTCCAGTCAGGCAGTGCTCGCTACGCTCACCTACCGGCTCGCGTCGTACTGGGTACCCCTCCTGGTCGGGCCGATCGCCTACGGCCTGTTCTGGCTGCGGTATCGAAGCCGCCCGTCACCCCCGCAAGCCAGCCCGGCGCGGACCTGATGATCAGCGGACCGGGCCAGGCAGTGACCAGCATCGGCCAGCGCGGCCGGTAATCCGGCGGGCAGGTCCTCGGTGAAGCTGCCCCCGGCGGCCTGGCAGCAGGTCACCACCCGCACCGGTCGGTCAGGATATAGCCCTGCTGTCGCGATCCGGTGCGAGCCCGGCCTGGCCTTCCATCCGGCCGCCAGGACGGGCTGGCCGGCGCGTGCGCTTCACCGCGGGACGGTTTCCTGGCACGATGTCAGCGTCGCGGGCAGCAGGCGCCCGGCTCGGGGGCGTCCCGGCGCGGACTGCCGGGTTTGCCGTACACCGCGTTCGGTAAGGAGGGGAGCATGTCGATCGCCTCGTCGTCGCGGGTCCCGCTAGTGACCCGGCACGACGGTGGCGAAGCGGGGCATGGTGGCCGGCGGTGACTCCTGACGCCGGCGTGCCCGCGGGATCCCGGGCCGTCCTGATCGGGGTATCAGCCTACGAGTATGCCGAGTTCCCGCCGATCCGCGCGGCTCGCAATAGCTTGCAGACGATGCGCTCGCTGCTGGCGGACCCGGCGCTGTGCGGCTGGCCAGCAGACCAGATCACGGTGCTGGCCAACCCGATCTCCGCAGCCGACCTGGCCGCGAGTATCGCCGATCTGGCCGAGAACACGGCGGAGGTCCTGCTGCTCTACTACGTCGGCCACGGCGTACTGTCGGCCCGCGGGGAACTGTGCCTGACCGTGACATCCACCCGCCCGGACCGGCCGAAGATCAGCGGCCTGCCGTGGGACACCGTCGCGGATGTGCTGCGCAGCTCCCCCGCCAGCGTCCGGCTGGCCATCCTGGACTGCTGTTTCGCCGGCCAGGCGATCGAGGCGCTTTCCGGTGACGGGGATCCGGGCCTGGCCGACATCGCGCACGTCGAAGGGGTGTACACGCTCACCGCGACTACGCGGAACCGCGCCGCTCACGTTCCGCCCCCGGGCCAGCAGGACACCGCCTGCACCTCCTTCACCGGCGAACTGCATGACCTGATCCGGCGCGGCATTCCCGGCAAGGCACCGCGGCTGACCTTCAGCGACATCTATCCGGTCTTGCGCCAGCGCCTGCAGGGCAAGGGCCTGCCTGCCCCCGGCCAGCGCGGCACCGACGCCGTCGGCCAGTTCTCCTTCACCGCCAACGCCGCGATCCCGGCGGGCCCGTCCGCTACCGATCACCCAGCTGAAGATGGCGACGACAGCACGCCGGGCGACCCGGATGCCCAGGCCGGGCCGCCGGGCCGGTCGCGGTACGCCAGCATCGTCACCGACGCGCTGCGGGCCGCCCACTCAATCACCAGCGAGAGGTCGAAAGCCCGGGCGCTGGCCGCCGTCGCCGATGCTTTAGCAGCTACCGACCCCGACCGGGCCAGCCGACTCGTCATCGATGCCGACCGGGTCGCCCACCTGATCACCGAGGAGAACCCGAGGGCGCTGGCGGTGGTCGCCGTGGCCGGGCCGCTGGCCGCCGCCGACCCTGACCGCGCCGAACGGTCCGCGCGGTCGATCACCGCAGAGAGCGCGCAGGCGCAGGCGCTGGCCGCCGTCGCGAAGGCCCTGGCCGCCGCCGACGCCGAGCGCGCCGCCCGGCTAATCGCCGACGCCGAGCGGCTGGCCCAGTCGATCACCGACCCGAACGGCAAGGCACCGGCGCTGGCCGCGGTGGCCGAGGGACTGGCCGCCATCGACTCCGACCGCGCCGAACTCGTCGCCCAGTCGATCACCGAGCCGGCCCTGACGGCCATGGCGCTCGCCGTCCTCGCGAGGGCAGTGGCCGCCGCCGACCCCGACCGGGCCGCCCGGCTCATCGCCGACGCCGAGCGGCTGGCCCAGTCGATCACCGGGGCGAGCTTCCGGGGCCCGGCGCTGGCCGCCGTCGCCATGGCCGTGGCCGCCACAGACCCCAGCCGGGCCAGCCGGCTCATCGCCGACGCCGAGCGCCTGGCCCAGTCGATCCCCGACCCGAACGGCAAGGCCTCGGCGCTGGCCGCGGTGGCCGAGGGGCTGGCCGTCACCGACCCCACTCACGCCGAGCGCCTGGCCCAGTCGATCATGAGCCCGGACTTCAGGGCACCGGCGCTGGCTGCCGTCGCGAAGGCGCTGGCCACCGTTCTCGCGACCTGACCGAGCCGGCCAGCCGCGGTTTACCGTTGACGCATGCTGTTGGAACGAGACAGGGAGCTTGCGGCTCTCGATGCGCTCCTCGACGGCAGCGGTGTCGTGGTGATCGAAGGCGGCACCGGGATAGGTAAGACGTCGCTGGTAGAGGAGGGTTGCGAGCACGCCCGGCGGCGCGGCTGGCGGGTGCTGCGCGGCCGTGGCCGTGAGCTGGAGGCCGGTTTTGCGTTCGGGGTGGTCCGTCAGCTGTTCGAACGCGAGCTGGCCTCGGCGAGCCCGCACGAGCGTGCCGAGTTGCTGGCCGGGCCCGCCGGAGCGGTGCGTGAGATGCTGTCCGGGCAGGCTGGCCCGCACGACGGCCACGACACGTCGTTTGCGCTGGTGCACGGCCTGTACTGGCTGACCGTGAACATGACCGCCCGCCAGCCGGTGCTGATCGCGGTGGATGACGCCCACTGGGCAGACACAGCGTCGCTTCGCTGGCTGGCCTATCTCGCGGAGCGGATGGAGGGCCTGGAAGCCGCCGTCGTGCTGGCGTTGCGGCCGGCTGAGCCGGTGAGCAGGGAGGGCGCCCTGCTGGCCGTCAGGGCGGTGGCCACTGCGGTTCGCCCGGCGTTGCTTAGCGCGGCTGCGGTCGCGACGCTCGTGCGGGCCGTACTTGGTGCCGGCACCTCGGACGCGCGGTGCAGCGCGTTGCTCGAGGCGAGCGGCGGGAACCCGTTTTATCTCAATGAGCTGCTGCGCGCCGGGGCCCAGGAGCCGACGGCGCGCCGTGCTGATGCAGACCGGGCGCACGGCGCGGCGAGTGATGTCGTCGCCAGGCATGTCGAGGCGCGGATCAAGCGGCTGGATCGTGACGCGCTCAGCCTGGCGCAGGCGCTGGCGGTACTCGGAGATGGCTGCCAGCTCCGGCACGCCGCCGCCATGACGGGCCTGGACACCGAGTCGGCCATCCGGCTGGCCGCCGGGCTGGTCCGGGTCGAGGTGCTAGCCGCTGCCGATCCGCCGTGTTTTCTGCATCCGATCGTGCGGGCTGCGGTGGAAGCATCGCTGGCCAGCGACGAACGCCACGCGGCCCACCGGTCCGCCGCCCGCGAGCTCGACAGGCAGGGCGGTGCGGTTGGTCAGGTCGCTGCTCATCTGATGCAGGCGCAGCCCGCCGGCGATATGCGAGTCGCTGCGTGCCTGCGGCAGGCGGCGCGCGCCGCGATGGACGTCGGCGCACCGACGGAGGCAGGGGAGCTGCTGCGCCGCGCGCTCGCCGAGCCGCCTCCGCCCGCCGAATGGGTGAGTGTGCTGCGCGAACTCGCGGCCGCGGATGCGAACGCCGGCCGCCAGACAGCCCTTGACTGGCTAGAGGAAGCGCTGGCGCTGACCGAGGGCCCCCGGCAGAGAGCCGAGATCGCCCATGAGGTGGCACAGACCTACGCTGCGCTGTTCCGCTGGGTAGAGGCCGTCGATGTCACCGACCGAGCGCTGGCCGAGCTAGGCGACCGGGATCCGGCACTGGCGGCACGCCTGGAAGCCGAGCTTGTGGTGGCCGGGATGCACGACGCCCGCCGCGCGTCCCGAGTCGCTCCGGTCATGCACCGGCTGGCCCGGGTTCCGCCCGGGGACACGGCGGAGGCACTGGCGGTGGCCCGGGGCATGGCGAGCGTACTGGCCGGCGAGCCGAGCGCGGAGGCAGCCGACGCCCTTGACGACGCGCTGGCCGCCGCGGTGCCCGCCGCCAGGAACTGGGACACCCGCGCCGCGCTGCTGTGGACGCTGATCATCGCGGAGCGATTCGGCCCGGTCGAGGCGGCACTGCCCGCGATGATCGAGGCGGCCGTGCTCAGCGGCAGCGCGCGCGGGCTCATCGCGGCTCATAGCTCCCTTGGCTTCCTGAAGCTGCGGATGGGCGCCCTCCCCGAGGCCGACGGAGCCGCACGCATCGCGCTGCGGGTGCTGCAGGAGGGCGATTTCGCGCCCGGCATGGGGGTAGCGGGGATTGCTGCCGAGGTTGCCATCGAATCAGGACAGCTGGATGAGGCGCAGGCGCTCCTGGGATTGGTCGCTCCGGGCCCCCCGGGAGTGGTCAGCGTGCTGGCTCCGGCCGCAATGGGCCGGCTGAGCCTGGCGCGGGGGAACGGCGAGCAGGCGCTCACCTGTTTCGAGTCCTGCATGGCGATGTTCGGCTCGGATCTATGGGGCATGCCGATCCGCGATGTCGGTTACCTGCACGCTCGTTCCGGCGCCGCCCAGGCCTTGCTGCTCGTCGGTGAGCATGAACGCGCGCGTGCGCTGGCGGAGTCCGAGCTTGCTGACGCGCGCGTGTTCGGCGGACGGCGGGCGCTGGGTGTCGCGCTGCGCGTCGCAGGCCTTGCGCAAGGCACGGCCGCGGGGCTGCGGACGCTGGAGGAGTCGGTTGAACGTTCTGCGCGCGTCCCCTGCACTGCTCGAGCGGGCGAAATCCCTGGCCGAGCTGGGGGCGACACTGCGGCGAGCCGGACAGCGACGCGCTGCGCGGCCGCTTCTGGCCGAGGCGCTTGACCTGGCCGCCGGCTGCGGCGCCCGGCCGCTGGCCGACCGGGCGCACGCCGAGCTGGCCGCGGCAGGTGGCCGTCCGCGACGAGAACGTCGCCGCGGCGCGGATGCGCTCACCCCTAGCGAACTGCGCGTCGCGCGGCTGGCCGCCAACGGCCGGACTAACCGGCAGATCGCGTACAGCCTGTACGTAACCGCCAAGACTGTCGAGACCCACCTCGCACACGTCTACGCCAAGCTCGAGATCTCCCAGCGAAGCGAGCTCCCCGAAGCACTTGCCGGGGGAAATCTCAGGGTGCATACCCGGACGCGAACCGACGGCGGCTAGCCGCACAGTTGGGTCGTACCCAGTGAAGGAGACCCAACATGACTGCGCAGAACGCCGAATTGATCCAGCGCGCGTACGATGCCTTCTCGCGCGGAGACCACGCCACCATCTTCGAGATCTTCGGCCAGGACATCACCTGGCACGTCCCCGGCTCCAGCCCGCTATCCGGCGACTACAAAGGCCACGACCAGGTCCGGGCGTTCTTCGCCGCGACCATGGATCTGTCTGACGGGACATTCAGGATTGACATCCAGGACATCCTCTCCCAGCAGGACCAGGTGGTCGTGCTGTGCACGGTCACGGCGGAACGGCACGGCCGGTCATGGTCAACTCCTGAGGTTCATATCTGGCGCGTGGCGGACCAGCAGGCCGTGGACTTCCGCGAGTTCCAGGGCGACCAGCAAGCCGAGGATGAATTCTGGAGCTCTCCAGCACCGCGCTAACTCCCGGCTGGCCGCCGGTCTGCGTCCCGCGCAGATCAGGCAGCGGCAGGCGAGGAGCGCTGGGCCTTGGACGCGAACAGGCTCAGTCCGAGCGTCCTGGACAGGTGCCTTGCTGCCAGCTGGCCTCGGACGCTGTTCCCGGCCTGGTCCAGGAGCGGTTCGCGTCGCTGCTTGTCGTGCCTGCACCATCGGGGCCGTTCTGGGGATACCCATCCATGATCACTCCCGCGCTGATAGTGATGCTCAGATCTTGCCCGATGCACGATGGCTGGCATGAACATCCCGCCTCAAGCGCGGCACGCAGGACAGTTCATGTTCACCTGCCGTTAGTCGAACGCAGGCCGGGGGCCGATCTAGGCTCCTGCCGACCAGGCCCACCACCAGTACGACATCGCTGACTTCTGGGCAGCCGCGAACACCGGCAACCTGCCCGCGGTTTCCTACCACAAGGCACCGAAATACCAGCACGCCCACGCGGGCTACTCCGACCCGCTGGACGAGCAGACCTGGCTGGCCAGCACCATCAACCACCTGGAGTCAACTTCGCCCACCACATTGCGCCGAACAAGGCGCTGTTCCTGAGCCTGAAGACGGGTGAGCCGACAGGCAAGGCCGCCGCGCTGCGCCAGCGCTGAGGTTCACAGGGCACGGCCCGGGCGGTCCAGGGAGCGGAAGCCATCCTGAGCCGCCCGGGCGTCTGTCCGCCCAGTCGCTAGTCGCTAGTCGCCAGGTGACCGGGCGACAGTCCTGGACGTAGCGACTTGATGATCAGGGCTGGACGCGGAGGATCCGGCCGTCTCCGGCCCCGAAGCCGAAGCCTCGCTCGGAGACATAGAACGCCCCGTCGGGACCAACGGTCATGCCGGTCGGAAAGGTCAGGCCCGAGACAACCTTCTTCGGACCGTGCGCCGTGACGCGCACGATCGCTCCGGTCGCGGGGGCCGGGGCGCCTGCGGCCGTGCTCATCTCCAGCGCGTACAGGCTGCCGCGGCGGAAAGCGAGCCCGAGGACCTTCTCCAGGCCCGCCGCGCGGACCTTGAGCGTGCGGTGGCGGGTGAGCTGATACACGTGTTCGTCACCCGCACGATCACCGGGATCGAACAGGCCCAGGTTCGCGATGTCAAAGGCACCGTGGTGGACGAGCGCGGTGGGAACTATGTGTCCCTTGCTCGCCGAGATGTCGATCACGCGGCTGATCGTGCCGTGCTGGCTGACCCGGTCGAGCTCGCCGTGGTTGGAATCCATCGGGTACAAGGCTCTGCCGACGGCAATCATGCTGTACCAGGTCCCGTCAGGCTCGAAGTCCTGTGGGTCAGGATGGGCGACCGGATGCGCCTTCTGGAACGCGCTCAGGTTCGCGATCAGCTGCCACGTGCCGTAGCGGCCGACCTTGATGACTCCGTTCGGGATGCCGGGCACGCCATGCGAGCAGCCGGCGCCGGCCAGCAGCGCATAGAGCTGGCGGCCGATGAAGGCAACGCTCGAGACCCCGCTGACCAGGCTCCCGAGGGCCTTGCTGGTCTGGCTTGAGGGCAGGGCGTCCACGACCGTCGAGACCACGCCGGCCCGGCTGATCCTCGAGATGCGTCCGCCGTCCACCCGGCTGTGGGTGCTTCCGGTGTAGGGAGCGGCCGCGCCATGAGCCTGCGGGCACCGGCCGACCGTCGATACCGAGCCGCCGAGACCGCCTTCGGCCACGTACAGGGCGCCGTCGGGGCCGAAGGTCAGCCCGCGCGGGTTGTTCAGGCCGGTCGCGAAGACCGAGACAGCAGCGTGCCGCGTTGCCTGCCCGTTCCGGGCGGAGGCCTGGGCGGTCCCCGCGACAGCGAGGAAACCCAGCAGCGCGACGGCGAGCGGCGCCGTCAGGAACCTTCTCATCTTGCCCCCCTTTCACAAGGGAATCGAAGTTAGGGCGCACGCGTCCCGGAGGCCACCGGGAACTTCGTCGCGCGCCAGCAAAGCGCCGCCCAGGCTGGTCTCCCGGCTGCGGGCGTAAGAGGATCAAGGCGATGAGAACGACGATGAGCCTGGCCGATGACCGGCAGATATCGACACGGTCCGACATGCCTGTCCGCCCGTCGCTGGCCGGCTTTCCCTGGCCGGAGAAGCCTGTACGGCGTGGCAGCCCCCTCGGGGTCTAGCCAGGTCCAGGACAATGCAGCGGGGGTGCAGATGCTGTGGAGGTTAGATGGAGACCAGCTCCGGGCCGGACCAGGCAGGCCTGCCGCAGCGCGGCGCCGCCTCCGGGTGCGAGGCCGGCGCCATGCGTGCCTACTTCTGCGGCACGCGCGGCTCCACGCCGGTCAGCGGAGCCGACCACGCACGCTACGGCGGCAACACGTCCTGCATCGGGCTTGCCCACGGCACCGGGCCGCCGACCTTGGTGCTGGACGCCGGAACCGGCCTGCAGCAGCTGTCGCCGGCCCTGCGCGGCGCGCCGTTCCGGGGGTCGGTGCTGCTCAGTCACCTGCACTGGGATCACACCCACGGCATGCCGTTCTTCCGCGGCGGCATGCGAGAAGGCCACCGGGTGGACGTCTACCTGCCGGACCAGGGTGCCGATCCCGAGGACGTGCTGGCCAGGATCATCGCACCGCCGCATTTCCCGATCCGGCCGAAGCAGCTCGGAAGCGGCTGGGCGTTCCGCGCGCTCGAGCCGGGACCTCACGAGCTGGAGGGATTCTCGGTGTTGGCGATGGAGATCCCGCACAAGGGCGGCCGGACTTTCGGCTACCGGGTCAGCGGCGCCGGGGCGACCGTCGCGTACTTGTCCGATCACAGCCCGCTGGCCCTCGGTCCGGGGCCGCAGGGTATCGGCGCCTACCACGAGGCAGCGGTCACCCTGGCCGCGGGCGCAGACCTGCTCATCCACGATGCCCAGCACACCGCGCTCGAGATGCCCCGGCTCGGCTTCCTGGGCCATTCCGCCGTCGAGTACGCGGTCGGGCTGGCCGAACGGTGCCAGGTCGGCAGGCTGGTGCTCTTCCACCACGACCCGTGGCGCACCGACAGCGAAATCGACCGGCTGGTGTCCGGTTGCGGCGAGGCCGCCGTTCGGGTCTCCGCCGCGTATGACGGGATGGTGCTGGACCTACCATGACGCTGTCGGCCCGGACGCCAGGACGGGGTGAGCGGATGACGCACGCCGAGCTGGACGAGACTTTCCGGCCCTACCTGCCCGGCGTCGTGATCGACTGGCTGCGGGCCGGCGATATGACCAGGCACCGCACGGTGGACGGGACGCTGGGATTCGTTGACATCTCCGGATTCACCCGGCTGACCGAACGTCTCGCCCGCGCGGGCAAGGTCGGGGCCGAGGAGATGAGCCAGATCCTGGACACGATCTTCACCGGCCTGCTTGACGTCGCCTACGGTTACGGCGGGGAGCTGATCAAGTGGTGCGGCGATGCGGTCCTGCTGCTCTTCAACGGGGACCAGAATGCCGCCCGGGCGTGCGCGGCCGCATGGCAGATGCGCAATACGCTCCGCACGGCCGGCCGGGTGACCGGCACCTCGGGCTCGGCCAGCCTGCGCCTGTCGGGCGGCGTGCACACCGGCCAGGTGACGTTCTTCCTGGTCGGGACCAGGCACCGGGAGCTCGTCGTCACCGGCCCCGCGGCCACCGAGACCGCCGTCATGCAGACGGCCGCGGAGGCGGGCCAGATCGCGATCAGCCAGAGCACCGCGGCGCTGCTCGACCCTGGCCTCGTGGGCGCGACCGGGGGGCCAGGCTGCCTGCTGGGCGCGGCTCCCCGGGCAGCGCCGCGCCCTGCTGGCCCCAGCCGCGACATTACCGGGCTCAACCTGGCCGGCTGCCTGCCCGTGGCGATCGCCGAGAACCTGCTGAGCAGCCAGCGGGAGAGCGAGCACCGCAGGATCGCCGTCGCGTTCGTGGAATTCTCCGGCACCGACCGGCTGCTGGCGACGGCCGGCCCGGATTCGCTGACCGACGCGCTGCAGCATGTCATCGGCGTGGCGCAGGACGCGGCCTACGCCCACGACGTGACCTTCCTGGAGACCGACATCTGCCCGGGCGGCGGCCGCATCATGCTGGTTGCGGGTGCTCCGCGCAGCGCTGGCCGTGATGAGGATCGACTGCTGGCCACCGTGCGCACCATCTTGGACCAGCACCGTGTCCTGACATTGCGAGCGGGCGCGAACGCAGGCCAGGTGTTCGCCGGCGACTTCGGCCCGGCGTACCGGCGGACCTACTCGGTCAAGGGTGATGCGATCAACCTGGCCGCGCGATTGATGGCGAAGGCGGCGCCGGGTCAGCTGCTCGCCACGGCTGCGCTGCTGGACCGATCGACGCGAAGGTACGGCACCAGCCCGCTGCCGCCGTTCCGGGTGAAGGGCAAGGCAGCGCCGGTGCACGCGTTCGACGTGGGTGCCCTGCGGTCAGGCCGCCGGTCTGCCGGCGACACCACCGGCCATCTCGTCGGCCGGGAAGCCGAGGTCGCCGCGCTGCGCGAAGCGCTCGGCTCGCTGCGGCGCGGGCACGGCCGGGTGGTCGAGCTGGCCGGCGAGCCCGGTATCGGCAAGTCGCGGCTGCTCGGCGAACTGCTCACGATGGCCGATGCGGAGCGGACGGTCGTCGTCCGCTGCGACACCTACGACACCGCCATCCCGTACGCCACGGCCGGGAGCCTGCTGCGGGAGCTGCTCGGCGAGGCCGACGACGCCCCGCCGGACACGGTGGCGGCCGCGCTCACCGCTGCCGTCGCCAGCCGCGCCCCGCAGCTGGCCGGCTGGCTGCCGCTGCTGGCCACCGTGATCGGCGCCGAGCTGCCGCTGACCACCGAGGTCTCCCAGCTGGACGACGCGTTCCGCAGGCCGCGGCTTGAGCAGGCTGCGATCGAGTTGCTGCGCACCCTCCTTGACGGCCCGGCGGTGCTGGCGGTAGAGGACGTCCAGTTCGCCGACGAGGCGTCAGCCAGCCTGCTGAGCCGGCTGCTACGCGAGGTTTCCGAACGGCCCTGGCTGATCGTTCTCACCGGGCCGCCGCAGTCACCGCTGCGCGTACCCGATGACACCAGCGCGCTGCGCCTGACCGTGGAACCGCTGGCCGCGGCGGCAGTCGAGACCCTGCTGCTCGATGCGACCGAGCAGGCGCCCATTCCGCCCTACCAGCTGGCGGTGATCGGCCGGCGCGGCGCCGGCAACCCGCTGTTCCTGCGTGAGCTGGCCGCGGTCGTCCAGCGGGGCGGTGACATCGCCGCCTTGCCCGAGTCGGCCGAAGGCGTGATCGCCGTCCAGATCGACCAGCTTGGCTCGGAAGACAGGTCCACGCTGCGGGCCGCTGCGGTGATGGGGACGTCGTTCAAGGCCGGCCTGCTGGCGGCGGTCCTCGATCACCCGGTGGACTCCGGGGTGTGGCGGCGGCTCGAGCCTTTCGTCACGCCGGTGCCGGCGGGCGGGTACAGGTTCCGGCACGCGCTCGTGCGTGACGCGGCCTACGAAGGACTTCCCTACGTTCGCAGGAGACAGCTGCACGGTCGGCTCGCCGAGGCCGTGGAGCAGCGGGCGGGGAACGCGGCGCACGGGGAGGCGGCTCAGCTGGCGTTGCACTACTTCCACGCCCAGCGGTACGAAGCCGCGGGCTACTACGCGCACATCGCCGGCGAACAGGCCGCCGCGGCCTACGCCAACCCGCAAGCAACCGAATTCTTCACCTGGGCGCTGGTGTCCGCCCGGCACAAGTCGCACCCGGCCAGGGAGGAGGTGGCCAAGCTGGCCGAAGCGCTCGGAGACGTCCGCTACCGGCTCGGCGAGTTCTCCGCCGCCGAGCACGCCTTCGCGGAGGCCCGGTCGTCGGCCCACGGTGACCCGATCGCCGAGGCGAGGCTGTGCGAGAAGATGGCGCTGGCCGTAGCGCGGACCGATGGCTTCTCGGCGGCCCTGCGCTGGACCGCGCGGGGAAGCAAGGTGCTGTCCGCGGTGGCCGACCCGGATGCTGACCGGCAGCGTGCCCTGCTGCTGGCGGTCCGCGCCCTGCTCCGGTACCAGCAGGGCCGCTACGCCGAGGCCGCCGCGATCAGCTCCGAGGTTATCGGCATAGCGGGCCGGTGCGGCGCGCGTGACGTCCTCGCGCGCGCGCTGTTCCTGCGGGACGCGGCCGACGTCGCGCGCGGCCGCTACCACGGCGAGCGGTGGGCGGAGCGGGCGCTGGTGATATGGGAAGAGCTCGGGAACGTGTCCTGGCAGGCCAAGGCTCTTAACCAGCTAGGGATGCGAGCCTACTTCGAGGGGCGCTGGGATGACGCGCTCAGCTACTACCGCCAGGCATGCTCAGGATTCGAACGGGTCGGCGACCAGTGGTACGCGGCGATCACGGCCAGCAACATCGGCGAGATCCTGTCGAACCAGGGCCGCTATGCCGAGGCAGAGGACGCGACCAGGCCCGCCGAACGGGTGCTGCGGGCCTCGGGCGCGCTCTCGGAGACGGCCTTCGCCACCAGCGTCCTCGGCCGGACGGCCGCCCGGGCCGGTCAGACCGCGGAGGGCTGCCGTCTGCTGGAGGCCGCGCGGGCAGGCTACCTGCGGGCAGGCGAGCGGAACGAGGTGGCGGCCACCGAGATCGGCATCGCCGAGGCGCTGGTCCGCGCGGGAAGGGCCGCCGAAGCGCTGGCGGGCACCGACGACATGGCCGCGAACGCCCTGGCGCGCACGGGGGAACCGAACGCCAGCGCGCTCGGCCGGGTTCGCGGTCACGCCTTCGCCCAGCTGGGCCTCATCCCCCAGGCGCAGCAGACGCTCGCGGCCAGCCTGGACGCGGCACGTCACCGCGGAGACGCCTACGATGAGGCGCTCGCCGTCAACGCGCTGATCCGGCTGGCCGCGGTCACCGGGCAACAGCCCGAACCAGACCAGGTGGCCCGGCGCGATGAGCTGTTCGGCAAGCTCGGCGTGGTAACGGTGGCCGCTCCCGGGCTGGCGCACGAGGCGTGATCGGCCGGCCCGGGTGGTCAGTACGTGATGTGCGGATCTCCCGGCGGCGCGAGAATGGTGCTGACCTCGACTCCGCCATGGCCCCTGCTCTGGTGCGCGATGCACGGCTGCGCCCCGGCCCGTCCGCAGTACGGAAGCAGCCCCTCGTACTCGCCGTTGACCGGATTGAACACCGAGGTCGTACCGTCCCGGGTGGTGAACGGCACCGGCGAGCCCCAGCAGATGGTGAAGAATTTCACGCCCTTCCTGGGCGCCTGGTGCACGAGCGACTTCGCGAGCACGACCGTGATGACCTTGGAACGGTTCGTGACCGAGAACGTGACCACACCGCCGAGCGATGTGCAGGACAGCAGCGGGAATCCGCCGCCGGTGGCGGCCAGCAGGTCGCTGCTGGGCGCCGCGCTCGCGACTGCCTGACCCGAGGTGCCGGCCGAGCTTACCGTCTCGCTCTGGCATGCCTGCCCGTGCTGGCACTGCAGCAGCTGGTCCACGATGTCGAACGGCTGAGATGGCGGGCTGGTCGCCATCGGCACGGTCGCCTGCAGCTCGAAGCCGAAGCCGACCGCGCTGAATATCAGGTCCGGGAAGACGGCGACGCCGCTGACGGCGGTAACCGTGTTGTTCGCGGGCTCGGGCGCACCGATCTGGTTGACCGCGTATGTCAGCGTTACCGGGCCGTTGTAATCGGGGTCCAGTGTGCCGTCCGGTTCCTCGACGTGGACGACGACCGCCGGCGTCATCGCCGTGTTCACCTGCGTCGTCACCGGCTGCACGACGATGGCGACGATGTCGGTGTCGGTGTCGGCGAGCGCCCGCGGAGCCGCGAGCGTCATCGTGGCGGCCGCCATCATGAGTGACGCGCTTGCGGCCACTAGTCGCCCGGGCAACTTCATCGTGTCTCCTCTACGCTGACATCCGGGCCGACACTGCCTATCAGGCGCTCGTTGGCCCCCCTGGATTCCGTGGTTACCAGTATGGTGGCGCGCCTGGCGGAGGACCAGGCATGGCCGCGGCGCCGCACCTTTCCCGCACTCTTGCCGCAACAACGTCCGGCTGAGCCGCAGCTGCGAATCGGCGCCGCGTAGATCACCGTCCGGGCAGGCCGCCCGGCCCGGCGTGTATCAAGAAGGCCGGCGATTCCTCGGTTCAGGTGACAGCGGTATGAACGGAGCCGGCCATGGGAGCGACGAAATCGGCGCTAGCGCCCGCGCCGAATGGAGCCAGGGCGCCGGGGCGCGCCAGGGGGCCCCGGCCGGGGAACGGCGGCGGGACCGGTAACGCGCCGCCGGCATCAGGCGCGCCGCCCCGGGCCGGTCCTGGCGTGCTTCCGCCGCCGGCTCAGGACACGACCGACGACTGGGCGATCTGCTGCTCGGGCGGCGGCATACGGTCGGCCACCTACTGCCTCGGCGGCCTGCAGAGCCTGCAGGAGGGCGGCCTGCTCGGCCGGGCCAGGTGGATAGTCGGCGTGTCCGGCGGCAGCTACATCGCCGCGTCCCGTGCCCTGGTGGCACGCGGCCTTGGCCGGGCCGATGATGAGCGTCCGGCCTATGCGCGCGGCACCCCGGAAGAGCAGAACCTGCGCAACAACACCCACTACATCGCACCCGATGCCAAGACGGGGCTGGTGGCCGTGCTCTCGCTGCTGCTCGGCGCCACGGTCACCTGCATCCTCGCGCTCGCCCCGGTTTTCGCCCTCGGCCACGCCTGGGGCTGGCTGCTGCGCGCGCGGGGCGTGCTGACCTGGTCCGGCGGCCAGGCGTCGGCATCGGTCAACGGCTGGACCTGGTGGCTCGCGCCCGCCGTCGCGGCCGCGGTCACGATGGCGCTGTTCCTGCGCTGGTGGGCCACGCTGGGGTCGGGCAGCCCCGGCCGCGGGACGCGGCGGGCCCGGTGGATCGGCTGGGCCGCCGCCGTCACGGCCGGCCTGGCACTGCTCATGCTGGCCGCGCCGCTGCTGATCGCGTGGCTGTACCACAGCACGGGAGCGCTGGGCACCGTCGTGCGGTTCTTCGGCGTCGGCGGATCCGGGCGCTGGTCACCGGCGACACTCGCCGGCCTGGTCGCGGCGGTGACGGCGGTGGCGGGGTACTCCCAGAAGCAACTGGCCAGGCTGCGCCTGCCGTCCGCCGCGGCCGGCCCGCCGGCGGGCACGGTCGCCAGGCTGGCCGCCTGGGCCCGCGGCACGCTGACGCCGTGGCTGGCGAGCCTGGTGATCATCGCGGGAGGAGCCTTCGCCGCCGTGCTGTGGATCGCCGGCGCGGCCCGGGCAGGGTATTCGCCGGGCACGCTCGTCCCGGTTCTCGTCACGCTGGGCGTCATGCTGGCCACCCGCGCCACGGCGGACATCAACCGCACCTCGCTGCACGATTTCTACCGGTGGCGGCTCGCCGACGCCTACGCCGTCACCCGCCGCGCGGTGCGGGCGAACACCGCACAAACCCGCGAGAAGCTGTTCGCCGAGGCCGCCGGCACCCGGCTGTCCGACCTGGCCGGCGACCAGGGCGAGCCGACCCTGGTCATCGCCACCACCGCCAACATCAACGCCGACCGCGCGGCCCCGCCGGGCCGCGGCGGGTTCTGCCTGGCCTTCGACCCGGCCAAGGTGAGGCTGCGCGGCGACCCGCTGGCCGGGGAACCGGAGGTCGAAGTCGACACCGCCGACTATGAACACCTCCTCGGCCATACCCGGTTCACGCTGTTCGACGTGGTCGCCATCAGCGGCGCTGCCTTCTCGCCCCTGATGGGCGCGGCGACCCGCGGCGCTTACCGGCTCGTGCTCACCCTCACGAACATGCGGCTGGGCATCTGGATGCCCCATCCCGAGGTGGTGCGCAGAGCCCGGGCATACCTGGACCAGCCACCGGGGCCGGGCGAGCAGGATCGCTGGTGGACACGGCGAACCGGGCTGCTGCTGCTCTGGTACCTGTTGCCGCTCCCGTTCTCGCGCCGCGACGCCGGGAAGCAGAAGCAGCGAGAGCAGCGGGAGGCCCGGCTATGGGCGCACGTCCTCGGCCTCCGGGAACGCAGTACGGAGGGCCCGGGCAGCCTGCGCAGCATCCTGGCCCGGCTGCGCGCGGCGCTGTGCTGGCGCGCGATGCAGCCCACGCTCGGCATGCTCTGGGCTGAGGCCGCCGGGCATACCAGTTACCGCGCGACCTGGATCAACGTGACCGACGGGGGCCACTACGACAACCTCGGCCTGGTGGAGGCGCTGCGCCGCGGGGCGAGGAACATCGTCGTGCTGGACGCCAGCGGCGACCGCACCGACACGTGGTTCACCCTGGGCGGAGCCATCGCGCTGGCCCGGGCCGACGCGGGCGTGGAGATCAGCCTCGACCCCACCACCATGATCGGGGGCCACGGCCGGTGCACGCCGCCCAGGCTCGGCCACGGCCAGGTGCTGCGTCCCTGGGCGCGCGGCACCTTCACCCGGCCCGGCGGCCACGCCGGGAACGGCCACGCCGGGAACGGCCACACCGGGAACGGCCACGCCGGGAACGGCCAGTCCGCAGGCAACGGCCAGTCCCCGGCGGGGAACATCTGGATCTGCAAGCTCGGCTGGTGGGAAGGAGCGCCGTGGGACATTCGTGCGTACGCCGCGGGCCATCCGGGCTACCCCTGCGACAGCACGCTGCGACAGCTCTTCGACGGCGCCGAATTCGAGGCCTATCACGAGCTCGGAGCCTGCTCGGTCACCGCCGCGGCCACCGCAGGGCGGCTTCCGCTCGGTACTGCCCCGTCGCTGACCAGGACGTCATGACCTCGGCCAGCTCACCCCCCGCGTCGGCCAGCGCCCATCCGGTCAGAGGGTTGCCCGCCCCGTCTCAGAGGGTTGTCCACTCGGTGAGGAAATGACCGGCCCCGAGCGTGCAGTCCAGGCGCACCGGCCCGTACCGGGGGGCCGGGAGGGTGAAGCCGCCGACCTCATCGGTCAGCGCCGTGGCCTGCGGGCCGTCAAGGGTGATGAGCGTGACTTGCCCTGCGCCGGACGGGATCAGCTGGCCTACGATGCCGGCCTCGTCGATTTCCACTTCTACGCTGAGTTGCTCGCCCCGGAAGGCCAGGGTCCGGGGCGAGCCGGACTGGCTGCCGCGGACCTGGCCCGTCCCGGCCAGGACGCAATCGGCGTCGAGGCCGATGACCTCCAGGTCTGCGTCCACCGTCCGCCACGTGAAAGCCGCCTGCCCAGCGCGGATGATGCTCTGCGTCATCTCCTTTTCGCGCAGCGCAGCGCCCAGCTCTCGGAGCAGTTCATCGTCGGACCACCGGGGCGAGTTCATGGCTCAGATGCCCGGGAGGATCTGCACCGCTTGCCCGAAGCCCGGGATCGGCAGGCCCTGCGACAGGATCGCGCGCAGCGCGTCGCGGAGCGGGTATCCGCCGCCGGGCTGATACCGGCCGGCCAGCTCGCCGGCGATCTGCGGCGCGGCGAACGATGTTCCGCTCCATGCCGCCCAGGGCGGGTCACCGCGGAACCGGGATTGCCGGCTATCTGGCCCGGGCGCCGGAGCTGGCGACGGAGGCAGCGCCACCACCGGCGACTCCGTCCCATCGACGAAGGTAGAGGCCAGGCCCTGCCCGACCGTCGAGCAGGTGACCCAGAGTCCCCGGCTGGACCACCGCGCGGGCGCCATGTCGGGCGCCAGGCCGGCCACCGAGACCACGCCGGGGAAGGCGGCCGGCCAGCAGGGCCTGGTGTCGCCGTAGTTGCCGGCCGCCGCGACCACGAGCACCTCGCGATCGTGCTCGCGCTCCCACTCGTTGATGATCTCCAGCGCGTGGTGTATCGCGATCGGCGGAATGTCGTCCTGCGTCTGGCAGCCGAGCGAGAGGTTGATGATCTGGTTCTCGTCCTCGGTGACGGCCCGGATCATCGCGCAGGCCACGTCCACCTCGCTGCCGATCCCGTCGCTGTCCATGGCCCGGTAGACCGTGATGTCAGCGTCCGGCGCGAGCTGCTGGACAATACCGGTGACGAACGTGCCGTGGCCGGCGTCGAAGCTGAGATACTCGCGCCGCTCCGCTTGAGCCTCCGGGGAGTCCCCGAGGGGAAACTGGTGCAGATCATCGAGCTGGCTCCCGGTCGATACGCTGGGACGCCGCTGCGGCGAGATGCCGGTGTCGATGATCGCCACCTTCGGCCGCCTGGGCCCGCTGGGGCTGGGCAGCTCCCGGGCCGTCACCGGCCGCGGCCCGCCTTCGCCCTTGCCGACCGGCCCCGTCGCGGTGACGTGCGTCAGCGCGGCGGAAATGCCCCGCTGCCGGAGGTTCCTGGCCATGTTGGCCAGCTCCGCCGCGGACAGGTGCTCCCGGCCCTCCCGGTGCGTCAGCTTCAGGATCCCGCCGCTCAGGTGCTCGCAGCCGAGCTGCTCCTCCGTCATGCCGACCGCGCGGAGATACGGCCCGGCGCCCTCGAAGGACTCCCTGGTGATCAGCAACTCCCCCGGCACCAGCAGGGTGTCCCAGCCCACCTCAGCCGGCAGGTAATCGAATTGCGTGACGCTTTCGCCGCCCGCGGGAAGCTCCTCGGGCCGTGCGTGCTGCGGCGACGCAGGCCGGCCCGGCTGCTGGCGCCGCTGCCGCATCACCCGGTACAGCTCATGCCGGACCTCGGGCCGGTAGCGGCGGTGCGCCAGCTCGTCAACCTGACGCCGCACCTCCGCCGCCAGCGCCGGCTCCGCATCGTGACCGGGAGGGCCGGGAATGTCACTTCTGGGTGAATCCTCCGTATTGCGCTCGTCAGATGGCATTGTTTGACCGATCCTTTACGCATGGCAGTTAAAGCCGGCCCCGCGGGCACGGCCGGGCAACGTGACCACCTCTTCACTAACACAGAGGCGGCGGACGGGCTGGTGATACGCGCGCGCCAGGCGCATGATGACGTGGCGGCCGACCCGGACCGATTCCGCCCGGTCGCGCAGACTCTGGTAACTGAGGCACGGCGGGCCCGCGAGCCGGAAGCGCTGGCCCTCGCCCTGCGGGCGCTGGCTCGGGCCGAGCACGCCCGGCAGGACAACCGGCCGGCCCTCCGGCTGCTCGACGAGGCCTGCCGGATCGCGCGCCGGCACCAGCTCGAGGAGACGCTGGCCGATCTCCTGATGAGCCGCGCCGACGTCCGCCAGGTGCTGGGACGGCTGACGGCCGCGCGCCGCGACCTGCATGCCGCCGCGGCGCTGGTCAGCGGCGCGCGCGCTCTGGAACTGGACTTTCACCGCGCCGTACTGCTGCAGAACAGCGGACGGCTGCCGGCCGCCGCGGTCATCTACCGGCGGCTGCTGTCTGCGCCCGCGGTCGGCCTCCGGCACCAGGCGCTGTGCGCGAACAACCTGGCCTTGATCGAGGCCGAGCAGGGCCGTTACATCCCCGCCCTGCGCCACCTGGACCAGGCGCTGCTAGCGGCCACGCAGACCGGCCCGGCGCTGGTCGCCCTGGTCACCGAGAGCCGGGCGTGGGTCACCATGCGGTCCGGGCGGTTTGCCGAGGGCCTGGGCATCTTCGAGGAGGCCGGGCAGATATACCGGTCCGCCGCCCTGCCGCTCGGCGAGCATTACATCGAGTACGCCGATGCCCTGATGGAGCTCCGGCTGCTGCCCGAGGCCGCGAGGGCCGCGCGCCGCGCCGTTCAGGAATTCTCAGACGCCGGGATACCGCTGATGGCGGCCGAGGCCCAGCTGCGCGTCGCGCAGCTCGCCCTGCTAACCGGTGATCACAATGCCGCGATCGCGGCCGCGGCCGCGGCCGTCGCGGCCTTCCGGCAGCAGGCCCGCGCGGCCTGGCGGGCCCGGGCGGTCATCGTCGCGGCCGAGGCCGGGCTGAACGGCGGTACCGCTACCGCCGCGGACCTGCGCCAGGCCCACACCGCGGCCCAGCTGCTCGCGAGCATGGGAATCACCTCGGCCGCGGTGCAGGGCTTCCTCACGACCGGACGGCTGGCCCGGTCCCTGGGCCGGCGCCGCCAGGCCACCGTGGCGCTCGCCCGCGCAGGTTCCCTGGCCCGCGGAGCGCCTGTGCTGGTCAGGCTCCGCGGCCGGCTCGCACTCGCGCTGGCCGCCGACGTGCAGCAGCGCGACCCCGAGGCGCTGGCGCACTGCCGGCGCGGCCTGACCGACCTGGCCCGCCACCGCGGCAGCCTGCCGTCGGTGGAACTGCGGGCGCTGGCCTCGGGTCACGGTGCGGAGCTGGGCCGGATCGGCCTGGACGTCGTCTTGCGGGATGGCTCGCCGGCCCGCGTCCTGAACTGGATGGAACGCAGCCGCGCCGCCGCCCTGCTGGCCGTCGAACCGCCGGCGTTCGGCGAAATCAGCGCGGATCTTGCTTCGCTGCGCGCGGTGCAGGCCAGACTGCGGGACGACGCCCGGCATGATGCCGCGCCGCCGGGTGCGGCGCCCGCGCGGGCCGGCGAGCTGCCGGCCGAGCAGTCGGTCCTCGAGGAACAGATCCGGCGGGCCACCTGGCGGGCCGGCGCGGTGACCGGGACGTCGGTCGCCCCGGTCACCGCTGGCGGACTGCGCGACCGGCTGTCCGGACGGGTGCTCGTCGCCTACGGGCTGCTCCGCGACGAGCTGACGGCAGTGGTCATCGGGCCGCGGCGCAGCAGGATCACCCCCCTCGGCCCGGTACAGCCGGCCGGGGAGCAACTGCGCGCCCTGCTGTTCGCGCTGCGGCGGCTGGCCCGGCAGCGCCCGGGCGCCGCGCTGGCCGCCGCCCGGGCCAGCGCGGATCTGCGCATCCGCCGGCTTACCGAGCTGCTCATCGCCCCGCTCGGACTGAGCGCCGACGTTGAGCTGGTCGTCATCCCGCTGCCCGGCCTGGACGGCATCCCCTGGGCGGCCCTGCACCGCGGCCCGGTCTGCCTGGCGCCGTCCGCGACCTTCTGGGCGCGCACCGCGGACGGCGCCAAGGCGCCGCCCGCATCCGGCGTCGCCGACCCGAACGTGGCCCTGGTAGCCGGGCCCGGTCTGCCCGGGGCCATCGAAGAGGTCGAGTCGCTGGCGCGCCTCTACCCGTCGGCGCAGCAGATCATGCCGCCCGACAGCACGGCCGACGCGGTCGCCGGGGCGCTGGCGGGCGCCGATCTCGCGCACCTGGCCTGCCACGGCGCGCTGCGCGCGGATAACCCGATGTTCTCCTCGCTGGTACTCAGCGATGGCCCGATGACCGTCCAGGAACTGTACGCGCGGGGGCTCGCACCGCCCCGGCTCATCCTCGCGTCGTGCGAGTCCGGCAGTCAGGCCAGCTACGCGGGCAACGAGGTGCTCGGCTTCGTCAGCGCACTGCTCGCCCGGGGGACGGTAGCCGTCCTCGCCAGTGCCGCCGCCGTTCCGGACGTCCCGGCCGTCGGCCTCATGACCGCCGTGCACCGTCACCTGGCCGAAGGTTCCACCCTGGCCCGCGCCCTTCACCAGGCCCGGCAGTCGCAGGACACCGACGACCCGGGCAACTTCGTCAACTGGTGCACGTTCAACGCCCACGGGGCGGCCTAGCCGGAGGGCGTTACCACCCTTTTGGGGTGATGTGACAGTCCTGTCCGGATGTGTAAGAAGGCAGTATGACCGGCACGCCCGCGTCAGGCATGCCGCGGCCGCGCTGGATCACCGCGCTGGATCACCGCGCTGGATCACCGGGCAGGCAGCACGCGGGATGCAGCGGCATACCGGGCAGGGAGGCAGCGATGAGCGCCGAACGTGAGCGGGTGGCAGGATTCGGCCGGCTGGAGGACGGGCTCCGGCAGGCGGGTGACTGGTACCGCTGGGGGCCCTACGTAAGCGAGCGTCAGTGGGGAACGGTGCGGGAGGACTACAGCCCCGACGGCGAGGCGTGGGACTACCTGCCGCACGACCAGGCGCGTTCTCGCGCCTACCGCTGGGGCGAGGACGGGCTGGCCGGGTTCTGCGACATCGAGCAGCGGCTGTGCCTGGGCCTGGCGCTGTGGAATGGCCGGGATCCGATACTGAAGGAGCGTGCCTTCGGGCTGACCGGCGCTCAGGGCAACCACGGCGAGGACGTCAAGGAGTACTGGTGGTACCTGGATGCGATCCCGAGCCATGCCTGGAACCGGTGGCGCTATCACTATCCGCAGGACGCGTTTCCCTACCAGGACCTCATTGACCAGAACGGGTCGCGTAACCGCGAGGAGCCCGAGTACGAGCTGCTGGACACCGGGGTGTTCGACGGCGACCGGTACTGGATCGCGGAGGTGCATTATGCCAAGGCCGGCCCTGATGACGTGCTGATGACCGTGCAGGTGACCAACGCGGGCCCGCAAGCCGAGAGGCTGCACGTGCTGCCGACGGCGTGGTTCCGCAACACCTGGTCCTGGGATGAGGACTCGCTCAGGCCGGCCATGCGGGCGGTGGGTGATTCGGCGGTGGGCATCGACCATCCGTTCGTGGGCCCGATGGAGCTGCTGGCCGGCCCGGGACCGGACGGGACGCTGCCGACGGCGGTGTTCTGCGAGAACGAGACCAACGAGCAAAGGCTGTTCGGCGCCGCTCCGGTCACGCCGTATGCCAAGGACGGCATCAACGACCACGTGGTGAGCGGGGCGGCCACCGTCAATCCCGAGCGCACCGGCACCAAGTGCGCGTTCTGGTACCAGCTGACGGTCCAGCCCGGCCAGACCGCCGAGCTGCGGCTGCGGCTGCGAGTGCCGCCGGCGACGGCGGCCAGGGGAACGGCGAACGACCCGCTCGGCGCACTGTTCAGCCAGGTGACCGCGCAACGGCGGGCCGAGGCCGACGAGTTTTACGCCGAGCTGACGCCGGACGGCGCAACCGCCGACGAGGCGATGGTGATGCGCCAGGCGTTCGCCGGGCTGCTGTGGAGCAAGCAGCTGTACTACTACAACGTGGCCCGCTGGCTGGACGGCGACCCGGCGCAGCCGACCCCGCCGGCGCAGCGGCTGACCGGGCGCAACTCCCGGTGGCGCAATTTCGACGCGTTCGACATCATGTCGATGCCCGACAAGTGGGAGTACCCGTGGTTCGCCGCGTGGGACCTGGCGTTCCACTGCGTGGCGCTGGCGCACGTGGATCCCGCGTTCGCGAAGTACCAGCTGATCTTGCTGTGCCGGGAGTGGTTCCAGCATCCCAATGGCGCGCTGCCCGCGTATGAGTGGGACTTCGGTGACGTGAACCCGCCGGTGCAGGCGTGGGCCGCCGTGGAGGTATTCGCGATCGACGGCGCCCGGGATATCGAGTTCATCAGCCGGATCTTCGACAAGCTGCTGGTCAACTTCACCTGGTGGGTGAACCTCGAGGACCCGGAGGGCAACAACCTGTTCGAGGGCGGCTTCCTGGGGCTGGACAACATCGGCCCGATCGACCGCTCGCACCTGCCGGTCGGCGGCATCCTGGAGCAGTCCGACGCCACCGGGTGGATGGGTTTCTACGCAATCGCGATGGCCTCCATGGCAGTGATCTTGAACCGGTCCGGCCAGCGGCCGGGTATCGATCTCGTACTGAAGTTCATGGAGCACTTCGCCGCGATCAGCGAAGCGCTGGAGGGCCTCGGGCTGTGGGATGAGACCGACGGGCTCTACTACGACCGGATCGTGACGCCCAGCGGCGCGGCAGTGCCGGTGAAGGTCCGGTCGATGGTCGGCATCATCCCGATCCTGGCGGCCGCGGTCGTCGGCGAGGATGACCTGCGGCTCTCGCTCACGGTCGGCAAGCAGTTCGCCGACTTCCTGGGCCGCCGGGGCTTGGGGGACCGGGAGAAGCTCACTGAGATCGGGCTGCTGCGCGGGGAACTCGGCGAGCAGCGAATGCTGCTCAGCCTGGCGGGCGTGGGCCGGATCGAGAAGCTGTTCGGCAAGCTGTTCGACGAGAGCGAGTTCCTGTCCCCGCACGGCCTGCGGGCCCTGTCGGCCTACCACCGCGACCATCCCTACGAGCTCGACGTCGAAGGAGTCCGGGCGAGCATCGACTACGAGCCGGCCGAGTCCACCACGGCCATGTTCGGCGGGAACTCCAACTGGCGCGGCCCGGTCTGGTTCCCGCTGAACTACCTGGTGATCAGCGTGCTGGAGCGCTACCACCGGTTCTTCGGCGACGAGTTCACCATCGAGTACCCGACCGGGTCGGGCCGGCATCTGACCCTGGACAAGGTCGCCGCCGACCTGCAGGACCGGCTCATCTCCCTCTTCACCCGCGGCCCCGACGGCCGGCGGGCCTGCTTCGGCGGGACCGAGCGACTGCAAACCGATCCCGCGTGGCACGACAACCTGATCTTCAGCGAGTACTTCCACGGTGACAACGGCGCTGCGATCGGCGCGTTCCACCAGACCGGCTGGACCGGGGTGATCGCCGACGTGATCCGCCGCCGGCACGGGGCCGTAGACCCCATCGGAGACGTCATCCGCCGCGTCGGACAGGAGACCCGGCCGTGACCAACGCAGCCACGCTGGCGGCCGACACCCTCCCGGGAAGCCAGTTCCCGCTGGGCGCGACGGCTTCCGGGGCGGGGACGAACTTCGCGGTGGCCTCCGAGGTGGCCGACGGTATGCTGCTCTGTCTGTTCGACGGCGAGGGCGGCGAGACGCAGATTCCCGTGCAGGATTACGACGCGGGCGTCTGGCATATCTTTCTGCCGGGGATCACGGCGGGGCAGGCATACGGATACCGGACGACGGGTCCCTACGACCCTGCCCGGGGGGTACGCTGCCATCCCGCCAAACTCCTGCTCGACCCCTACGCGAGGGCGTTCAGCGGAGCGGTCACGTTCGGTCCGGAGGTGCTCGGCTACTCGGCCGGCGACCAGGATGCGCCGAGCACGGCCGACTCGGCTTCCAGCGTGCCGCGCAGCCTGGTGGTGGCCGGCGAGGCCCTCCCCCGGCCGGCCGCCCCCAGCCCGCGGCGCGGGTACTCGGACACGATCATCTACGAGGTCCACGTCAAGGGCTTCACCATGCGCCACCCGGGCGTGCCGGCCGATCTGCGCGGGACCTACGCCGGGCTGGGCCACGAAGCGGCCATCGCCCACCTGCTCGACCTCGGCGTGACCGCCGTCGAACTGCTGCCGGTGCACGAAAGCGTGCCCGAGGCGTTCCTGCGGCAGCGCGGGCTGACGAACTACTGGGGTTACAACACGATCGGGTACTTCGCGCCGCACCAGGGATACTCGGCCGCGGTCCGGGCCGGGCGTCCGGGCGGCCAGGTCGCCGAGTTCAGGGCCATGGTCGACGCGCTGCACGCGGCCGGGATCGAGGTGGTCCTGGACGTCGTGTTCAACCACACGGCCGAAGGCAGCCAGCTCGGCCCGACGCTGTGCTACCGGGGCCTCGACAATCCCGCTTACTACCGTCTCGACAGCAGCGATCCCCGCTCCTACATCGACACCACCGGCTGCGGGAACTCGCTCAACGTCGGGGACTCGCTGACCCTCCAGCTGATCATGGATTCGCTCCGCTACTGGCTCACGGAGATGCAGGTCGACGGCTTCCGGTTCGACCTCGCCCCCTCGCTCGCCCGCGAGGATGGCGAGTTCGAGAAGAGGTCAGCGTTCTTCGACCTTGTCGCGCAGGACCCGGTGGTGTCGCAGGCGAAGCTGATCGCCGAACCGTGGGATGTCGGCCAGATGGACAGCTACGAGCTGGGCCAGTTCCCTGCGGCGTGGCGTGAGTGGAACGGCAGATACCGCGACACCATGCGGGATTTCTGGCGCAGCCATCCGGTCGGCATCGGCGAGTTCGCTTCCCGGTTCTGCGGGTCGGCGGACATGTACGGCCGCGCGCGCCGCCGGCCGACCGCCTCGGTGAACCTGATCACGGTGCACGATGGTTTCACCCTGCGCGACCTGGTCTCCTACAACGACAAGCACAACGAGGCCAACGGCGAGTCCAACCGCGATGGGACCGACGACAACCGCTCGTGGAACTGCGGCGCCGAAGGGCCGACCGACGACCCGGCCGTGCTGGCGCTGCGCGCGCGCCAGTCCCGGGCCATGGTGGCCACCCTGCTGCTCTCCTTCGGGATCCCGATGCTGCTCGGCGGCGACGAGATGGGCCGGACCCAGCAGGGCAACAACAACGCCTACTGCCAGGACAACGAGATCTCCTGGTTTGACTGGTCACGGCAGGACTCCGAGCTGCTGGCCTTCACGCGCCGGCTGGTCGCGTTCCGCAAGGCGCATCCGGTGTTCCGGCGCAGGCGTTTCCTGGCCGGGGCTGAGGCATCAGAGCTGCGCTGGTTCACCCCGGCGGGCACCGAGATGACCGCCGCCGACTGGTCGGATCCGAGCGCCCTGGCTGTTGGGCTGTACCTGGACGGAGCCGACGACCCTGACCGTGCCGCCAACGGCACGTGGCTGGTCGATGACGACTTCCTGGTCCTGGTGAACGCCTGGTGGGAGCCGCTCGAATTCGTCCTGCCCGGCACCAGGCCGCAGGCCGCGTGGCAGGTCGAGATCGACAGCTACGATCCGGGGTCCGCGGCCGGATCCGCCGAAGCCGGATTCCGCCGGGGCCGGATTCTGCGGCGGCATGGCCGCCTGGCCGGCGACCGCGTCACGGTGGGCCCTCGCTCGATCATGGTGCTCCTGGCACCCAGGGTCTAGCCGTGGTAGACGGCCTCCACATTGTGGCCGTCGGGATCGCGCAGGAATACGCCGTAATAGCCAGGGTGGTACTCGGGCCACTCCCGCGGCGGGTGCAGGACTTCCGCGCCCGCCGCGACGGCGGCCCGGTGCACCGCGTCCACGGCGTCCCGGTCGCCGGCCCGCAAGGCGAGGTGCAGTTCTCTGGTCTCGGCCGCGGCCCGCTGGCTGAGCCAGAAGACGGGAACGCCATCGGGGCCGCTCAGGCCGACGACGAAGGCATCACCGTTCGGGAAGCGCATCGCCTCGCGCATCCCGATCGACTCGAACGCGCGCAGGTAGAAGGCGAGCGACGCCTCGACGTCGGCCACCTGGATACCGATGTGATCGATCATGACGTGATGGTAGCCGCGACCTGCGACAGTCCCCGGCAGCTTCGTGGCCGCCGACAGCAGCGGAGCCCCGGCCCGACCGGGCCGGGGCTCCGCGATTGCGCGATCAGCACCCGTCGGATGCGCACGGGCTGCTGCCCGACTGCGCGATCAGCACCCGTCGGATGCGCACGGGCTAGTGCCCGACTGCGCGATCAGCACCCGTCGGATGCCCACGGGCTAGTGCCCGACTGGGCGTACTCCCGCTGGAATGCCGCGTTCTGCTCGCTCACCGGCGCATTCTCCGGCAGCCCGGAGTAGCCGAGGCTCTGCCACGTGCTGGGCATGAATCCGTACAGGCCGCCCGCGCCCGAGGACGCGTTGACGGCCGATGCGCTTCCGCCGGACTCGCGGGCGATCACGCACGCCTGGTAACTGCCCCCGGCCGCACTGTAGCTCGCCGCGGCCGGCGCCGGCGCCGACGCCGGCGCTGCACTGGGTGCAGCGGCCGGTGCAGGCGCGCTGACAGCCGGGGCCGGTGACGGCGTGGCCTCCTGGGCGGCACGGTCGAGCCAGGCCCGGTGCGGGTGCCAGGCGCTCAGCTGCAGCCGCTGGCCCGCCACGATGGTCCCCGGGTTGCGTACGTTGTGCCGGTTGACCCACCACAGGGCGGGCCAGTCGGCCGCGCTGCCGTACTCATGCCTGGCGATGTCTGACAGGGTGTCGCCGGGCCGGACGGTGTAGTGCGCCGTGGCGTGGTGCGCCGTGGCCTGGTGAGCCGCCGCTGAGTGCAGCGAAATCGTGACCACGGTCAGGGCCTTCGCCAGTCCGGCAGCTGAAATACTGAACATGTCGGGGTTCCTCCAAAGGTTGATCCGACATAAGGTCCCGGCCGCGTGCTGCGAACACCTGGCCGGGACCGCCTTTTCCTAGCGGGTGATGATCGTAAAGGTCGTCACCCCCTGCCTCCGCTGGGTTGGCGTATAGCGGGACATATCGGGCCCTTCTCCTCTGGCTCGTGCCGACGGGTAATTCGGTGCGGATAAACACGACCATCCGCGCCGCAGGCACCGGCAGGGCGCGGGCGGCAGCCCGCCTTGGAGCCCTGCAGGCGTGCCTGTGCGCAAGCCTGAGTCGTGATTAAGTCCTTACTCCCCGTCGATACTCGTCCGACAGCATGTTGCCGGCGCTCAATAGCACCGGCAGCGGGGTGACGGGGGGCGACAGCGGGTGCAACCCCGGCGTACGTGCTCTCCGCCAAGGGTTGAGGCGCGGACCAGCGAAACCTCCGCTAGCGGTCCGGCAAGGAGCCTTCCTACGAGGACACGGTGCCGGGAGCTCATTCTGGCTCCACGCGCCGGTCAGGCTGACACCAAGCTCCTCCGCGCAGTCGCGGCGCTTGAGGTAACGGGCCTCCTAGAACACGCTCGGGGACAAGAGAGCATCAGTGTAGCCGATGCATCGATGGTCCAGACCTTAGGCTTGTCATATTGACCCGCGGCGGGGTGCCGCAGGGCGATCCGCTATCGGCTATCAGCGCAGCTGAAAGCAGACATCAGGGGGGGTTCTGGCAATGCGACGGAAGCTCGAGTGAAAAGGCAGAAAAGCAAGAGCAATCGATTACTAGCTTATCTCCGGCCTTGCTGCGAAAGCATTTCTCTGTGCCCTCGTCGTGGCAAAGGCTCGCGGTGCCTCCACCGTTAGCCGGCGGAGCCTGGCAGGTGAACGCGATGCGGCCCAGGACTGAGCGTTCCTGGTGGCAGAATCTGGGGGAGGCAGCCCGGCCCGGCTAGCCTCCCGCAGCGAGCGGGCGCCCGGGTGATGGCTGGTCAGGGGTGAGGCGATGGGCGGCAAGCAGCGGATCAGCTATCTGGCGCTCGAATCGATGGACGGTGAGATGCGGGCGGAGCTGGAGCGCTGCCGGCGAGAGGGCACCCCGCGGCCGGAAAGCTCGGCGGTGCGCGCCCACGTTCCCGCCTGTTTCTGGGCTTTCGCCAGGTCATGGCGGGCGATCTTCCGCGCGGGAGTCTGCGACCACGCCATCAAGGAGCTGTGCCGGGTCTACGTGTCGCGCGCGGTGAACTGCGAGTACTGCGGGAACCAGCGTTCGGAGCAGGCCAGGGCGCAGGGGCTGCGCGAGGCAAAGTACGACGACCTGCTCAATTTCGAGACCTCGGAAACGCTCGGCGAACGGGAGAAGGCTGCCCTCGCCTACGCGGAGGCGATCACCTGGCGGCTGGACACCGACGACGCGCTGTGGCAGCGGCTCCACCGGCACTTTTCCGAACCCGAGCTGGTCGAGCTGGGCTGCTTCGTTGCCCTGACAATGGGCCAGCAGAGCTGGCTGCGGCTGCTCAACATCGAGCACCACGAAGTGCTGCCCGGCACCGCCGCCGCGATGGCGCCCGGCTTCGGCACGCCCGAGGCGCTCGCCGCCTCCCGGGCATCCGCTGACTACTGGGCCCGTCCACGGCCAGCTGAGCCCCCGGCGGCGACCTAACCGAGTCCCCCGCGGCACGTTCTGCGGCTCGCGGCTGAGCTGGTCAGGATGTGCGCCTGGGCTGGCCGGCCGAGCTGATCAGGACGCGCGCCCTGGCTGCCCGGACGGCATCGGAGAGGGTGCCGACGTCGTAGGCGCCGTAGTGCCGCTTGCCGTTGATGAAGAACGTGGGGGTGCCGGAGACGCCGCTCAGGTCGGCCGAATCCACGTCCGCGGCGATCTTGGCTTGGCCGGCGTGGTTGCGCAGGTCGCGGGTGAACCGTCCGGTGTCCAGGCCGAGCAGGCCGGCGTACCTGATCAGGTCGTCGGCGGTCAGCCGGCCCTGGTGGTCGAGCAGCTGGTCGTGCATGTCCCAGAACTTGCCCTGGCTGGCCGCGGCCTCGGTGCCCTCGGCGGCAGCCTGCGCGTGCGGGTGCACGTCGGTCAGCGGCAGGTGCCGCCACACGTAGCGCAGGTCGCCGTAGTCGGCCAGCAGCTCCCGGATCACCGGCTCAGCCTGGCCGCAATACGGGCATTCGAAGTCGCCGTATTCCACCAGCGTGACCGGCGCCCGCTGCGGGCCGCGCACGTGATCGCGCCCGGGATCAACGGGTACGGCCAGGTCCGTGACGGTGTCGGCGGTGCCGAGCAGGGCCCGCAGGCGAAGCCGTTTCGGGAGCTTAGCGGTGACCCGGAAGACGGCCCAGCCGAGCGCCGACGCGCACAGCGCGGCGGACAGCACGCCTACTTTCGCCTCGGCCAGCTGGGTGCCGTGGAAGGCGAGGGAGGCGATCAGCAGCGACACGGTGAAGCCGATGCCCGCGATGACCCCGGCGCCGGTCACCGCGGCCCAGCCGACCGGCGGCCGGATCCGGCCGCGGCTGATCCTGGTCAGCAGCCACGCCGCGCCGACGGTTCCGGCCGGCTTGCCGACGACGTAGCCGAGCAGGATGCCGAGCGTGACCGGCGAGGTGTAGGCGCGGGCCAGGAAGCTGCCGCTGATCGTGATCCCCGCGTTCGCCAGGGCGAACAGCGGCACGATCAGGTAGCTCGTCCAGGGATGGAACAGCTGCTGCAGCCGGTCGTTCGGCGAGATCGCCCGCCGCACGCCTTCCCGGGCGTCGCGGGCCAGTTCCGGGGTCGGCTGCTCGCGGAACAGCCGGAAGGATTCCGAGGCCTGCTCCAGGTCGCTGCGCGCGGCCGGGTAGGCCAGCGCGAGCCAGCCCATCGCCAAGCCGACCACTACCGGGTTGACGCCGGACTCGAAGAACGCGACCCAGGCCGCCACTCCCAGCAGCAGGTAGGCGACACCGTTGCGCACCCCCCGCTGGCGCGCCACGATCACCGCGCCGAGGATGGCCACGCCGACACCCAGCGCGGTCAGGTCGATGTGGCCGCTGTAGGCCAGCGCGATCACCACGATCCCGGCCACGTCGTCGACCACGGCGAACGTCAGCAGGTAGGTGCGCACCCGGTCCGGGACACCCGGGCCGACCAGGGCCAGCACGCCCAGCGCGAACGCCGTGTCGGTGGACATGGCCGCGCCCCAGCCGGATGCCGATGAGGCGCCGGCATTGACGGCCAGGTAGATCGCGACCGGCACGATGGTCCCGCCCAGGGCAACCACCAGCGGCAGCGCCACCCGCCGCCGCTCGCGCAGCTCGCCCAGGTCGAACTCGCGGCGCGCCTCCAGGCCGGCCACCAGGAAGAAGAACGCCATCAGCCCGGAGTTCACCCAGCCCTGCCAGCTATCGGCCAGGCCCCTCGTGCCGGACCGGATCGAGAGCACGGTGTGCCATGTCGCCGCGTACCCGGCCGGGCTGATGTTGGCCCAGGCGAGCGCGGCGACCGTGGCGGCCAGCAGCACCGCCGCGCTGCCAGTCTCGGTGCGCAGGAACCGGCGAAGCGGCGTGTCCAGGCTCCGCGCCCACGCCGTACGTAGCGAAAACGGCGGGGCCGGCGCGTCGGATTCGGTCACTTCGCGATTGTCTCGCGAACCAACCCGGCTCACGCGACCAGAACCTGCCGGGCAGCGATCCGAACGTCTCTGGCAACGCGCCTCGCAGCAGCGGCAAGCCCGCTGATCCGGCCGGCCTTCGTGCGCTGCCACCTGCTGCCCCAGGCCGCGGCCGGCCGGCCAGGCCGGCCGACGGGCGGGCAAGCCAATTTTGCTTAGGCATTAAGATCTGCCTGTTCTATTACGGCTGGTTTCCGTTACCATAATTCAAAGACGCATTCCGAACGTACAGTACGTGGAGTAGCGCTGATTCCCCGTC
The DNA here is from genome assembly GCA_963762615.1 of uncultured Actinomycetes bacterium. Taxonomy (GTDB): domain Bacteria; phylum Actinomycetota; class Actinomycetes; order Streptosporangiales; family Streptosporangiaceae; genus PALSA-505. Next base: position 939,548 of record CAVXLG010000013.1, read on the forward strand.
AGCCTCGCTTCGCAGGGTCCGGCGCCTCTCCGGGGCGGCCGGCAGGCGGGAGGCTGCCCGGCCCGGTATGGCGCACAGCGATACCACTGCTCGCCGGGCTCATCGTCATTGCCGTTTCGATTGTCGTCCTTGACGGGCATAAAACGACGCGCCCGGCCAGCTCGGCAGGAAGCAAGGAAACTCTGGCGCCACTCGGCCGCCATTCGGCCGTGCACGGCCCGCGGAGCGGGCCAGTCGATTCGGCACTGTTCAATCCCGGGGCGTGCGTGCGGTTCTCGCCGAGCCGCGGGGACCGCCGCCAGACGATATTCCTCGACGCCGGGCACGGCGGCATTGACCCGGGAGCGGTGGGCGTCACCGAGAGCGGGACGACCATCACCGAGGCGACGGTGAACCTGCGCGTCGAGCTGGACGTCATGGCCCTGCTGCGGGCTCGCGGATATGTGGTGGTCGTCTCCAGGACCCGGGCGACAACGGTGATACGGCTCGGCCGCGGCGATGTGGCCGACCGCCTGCTCACGGTCCAGGGCTCGCACGATGACGTCGCGGCACGCGACGTCTGTGCGAACAAGGCCAGAGCCGACATTCTGATCGGCATCTACATGAATGCCGGCGGCGCGGGTGCTGCCGGGTGCCTTACCGGTTACGACGCCGCCCGCCCGTTCGCCGCGCAGAACCGCAGGCTCGCGACGCTCCTGCAGCGTGACGTGCTGGGGATCATGAACGCCGACGGGCTCGCCATCCCGGACGGAGGAGTGGCCGTTGACAGCGGGCTGGGTTCGGCGCTATCGATCGCGGATGAGTCCTACGGTCATCTGCTCCTGCTCGGCCCGGCCAAGACGGGATACTTCGCCACGCCGAGCCGGATGCCCGGAGCGCTGATCGAGCCGCTGTTCCTCACCGATCCCTTCGAGGCGTCGGTTGCCGCCAGCCGCTACGGCCAGCACCTGATCGCGGCGGGAATCGCACGCGCGGTCGGCCAGTATTTCGCGGCCCCTTCGCCGCGGCAGCCGAAGCTGGTCATCATGCGGAGAACCGGCGACGCGGTGCTCAGTGCGCGCTCCTGGCGAGCGCATCCTCGGCCCAGGTCCGCAAGGTGGCCAGCGGGGCGGCGCCGGTCTGCCGTGCTGCCACCCGGCCGCCGCGCAGCACCAGCAGGGTCGGGATGGCCTGCACCTCGAACCGCTCCGAAACCCGCGGCGAGGCATCCACGTTCACTTTGACCAGCTTCACCTGGCCCGCCAGGTCCTGGGCGAGCTGCTCCAGCGCGGGACTGACCATGCGGCACGGCCCGCACCAGGGCGCCCACAGGTTGACGATGACGGGGATCTGGGCGGCCTCCGCGATATCGCCGAAGCTGGTGTCGTCGGCGTCGGCGATCCACGGCAGCGGCTGATGGCACTGGCCGCACCGGGGCGTCCCGGCCGCCGCGGCCGGCACCCGGTTCGCCTGGTCGCAGTGTTCAAACCGGACCAGCCCGCCTGCCATGGCCTCATTATCTCCGCGCTGGCACGTCAGGCGATTCTGCTGGCCGACGGAAGTGGTTACCCTTCAGTAATGCCGGGTGGCAACCGCCAGGCCCGAGCCGACATCGCGGCACAGACAGGAACGACGCAGTGAAAGTGCAGATCAGCTCCGAACGCTGCCAAGGCCACGGCCGCTGCTACGACCTCGCCCCCGGGCTGTTCGGCGAGGACGACGAGGGCTACGGGACGGTCCTGGGCGACGGGGTCGTGCCGCCGGGTGAAGAGCAGGACGCACTTCGCGCGGTGTCGAACTGTCCCGAGCGCGCGATCGAAGTGCTGAAGGAGACCTGACATGACCGTCGATGACCGGTTCAGCCGAGACTTCCGCCAGGAGCGCGCGGACCTGCCCCTCGGCACGCGCAACGAGATCGTGACGGGCCCGGTGTCAGACTGGGCGACCGACTTCTCCCATCTTGAGCCGGAGTGGTCTGCCGATCCCTACCCGATTCAGGACGACCTGCGGCAGCGCTGCCCGATCGCGCGCACCGAGCGGTTCGGCGGCGGATGGCTGCCCACGCGCTACGAGGACGTCGCGGCGATCGCCCACGACACCGAGCGCTTCTCCTCGCGGTCGATCATCATGAGCAACTTCCGGCCGCCTCGCGAGCTGGCACCGGTCGGCGTCACGCCGCCGATCTCCTCCGACCCGCCGTTCCACCATGACGCGCGCAAGCTGCTGCTCCCCGCGTTCACCCGCAGCGCGGTCACCAACCAGGAACCGTCGACCAGGGCATTGTGCCATTCGCTCATCGACGCGTTCGAAGGACGGGACCTCGTCAACGCCGCCGCAGACTACGCGCAGCACATCCCGATGCGCGTCATCGCCGACATGCTGGGCTTCCCCCAGCAGGACGCGCCCCGGTTCCGTGAGTTCGTCGAGAACGCGCTCGAGGGCATCAACCTGCCCGTCGACGAGCGCCTCGCGCGGATGGCGATGCTGTTCGACTACCTGCTCGAGCAGATCCACGGCCACGTCGAGAACCCGCGTGCGGACCTCACCACCTTCCTGATCAACGCGGAACTGCACGGCCGCAAGCTCGAGCCGTCTCACGTCGCGGGCACGATGGCCCTGCTGCTCATCGCCGGCATCGACACGACCTGGAGCGCGATCGGCGCCTCGTTGTGGCATCTGGCGAAGACCCCGGGCGACCGCAGGCGGCTCGCCGCCGAGCCCAGGCTGCTGCCGACCGCGGCCGAGGAGTTCCTCCGCGCTTACGCGCCGGTCACCATGGCGCGGCTGGTGAAGAACGGCATGCACTGGCGCGGCGTTAACATGAAGGCCGACGACTGGATCCTGCTATCGTTCCCGGCGGCCAACCGCGATCCGGCCCAGTTCGACCGGGCCGGTGAAGTCGTCATCGACCGCGAGGTCAACCAGCACGCCGCGTTCGGCCTCGGAATCCACCGCTGCATAGGCTCGCACCTGGCGCGGATGGAGCTGCGGACCGCCCTCGAAGTCTGGCTCGGGCGGATCCCGGAGTTCACCCTCGCGGATCCCTCGGCGGTGACTTGGTCGGCCGGCCAGATCCGCGGACCGCGCACGCTCCCGCTTCGGATCCGCTGACCGCGACCGCGCGCCGGGTTCGCGCGCTAGCGGGTTTCAGGTCAGCTGCCCGCGGCGTCGCGCCGCAGGCCCTCCTCCGCGTATTCGACGATCAGGTCGCTGACCGACAGGTCACGCCGCTCGGCCTGGGCGGCGAGCCGCTCGGCCAGTACGGCAGGCATGACCACGGTACGGCGGACGCCATCGTCGCTCTCCCACACCTGGTCGGGGGTCTCAGACACGCTCCCTCCTTTCCGGCGCGGTGCCCGCCGGCTCCTCCAGCGGGACATAGCGGCGCAAGATGCGGTCGCTCAGCAGGCCCAGGCAGCTCAGGTTGGGGAAGCCCGGCCCCTGCGCCAGCCCCGCGACCAGCGGCAGGTGCAGCGGCGGGCTCAGCCCGGCGACGGACAGATCGACCTCGATCCGCCGTTCCAGGTCGGCCCCCGCCAGCGCGCCGCGAAGCCGGCGGCGAGCATCGCCGCCGAGCAGCGCCTCGAACCAGCGAGCCTGGAAACCGATCGCGACGACAACCAGGTCATAGGCGACTCGCTCGCGCTCGTCGCCGTACTCAATCGCGACGATCACCTGCCGCTCGCCGGCCTCGACGGCCACTGCCCGCCCGGCGAGCGTGCGAAAGCCGTGGGACTGGTTGAGAATCGCCTCGGCCTGCGGCGAGAAAACTCCGCGGTCGGTGCGCTCGAGGAATTCACGCCGGTGCGACTCGGCCAGTCCCGGCCAGTCACCGGGGTCGGAGTAGTAGCGGTTCTCCTCGTAGCTCTCCCCCCGCGAATACAGGACTCCACGGCTGGTCACCACGTCAACGGTCGAGCGCTTATGCGATCCCTTCAGCAGGCTGATGACGACCCAGGCTGCTGTCTCGCCACTGCCGATCACGCATACGCTCTGCGCCAGCCGCTGGCCCGCCGCGCGCATCCGCAGCCAGTAGCTGCGCCCGTCGAGTATCCGCGGATGATGCTGCGGCTGGCCGGGGATGCCGACCGGCGGCCCCGCGCCGGTGAACACGACGCCGTCCGCCCAGATCGGCTGCCCCGGGCCGAGCGCCAGCCGCCACCGCTCGCCGTCGGCCTCCAGTCCGGTGACCTCGCCGGCGACGATCTCGGCCTCGGCCCGCTCGGCGACGTCGCGCAGGTACGAGCTCCACTGCCGGTGCGCCGGGCGCAGCCGGCCGCGATCGACCCAGTCGGCGTACACGCCGTGCGCGATCAGGTGCCGCTGCCAGCTGTAGTCCGCCATCGCCGCGGTGACCGCTCCGGAGGCCGTGCCCCAGCTGTCGGCGTACGGGAAGCCGACGTCCTTCTCGGGGGGCGTGCCCAGCGGCAGCAGGCCGCTCGTGTAGCCCTGGCGCCCGGTCCAGTTGCCGGCCACCGCGCCCCGGTCAACGAGCACCACCCGCGGGGCGGCCAGCCCGGCAGTCGCCAGGGCGCGGGCCTTGGCCGCGATCGCGATCCCCTTCGGCCCCGCTCCCACCACAGCCAACGTCGGCATGACCGCGAGGATAGCCCCGCGCCGAGCCTTCGCGCCCCGCGGCGGAAGCCTCCGCCGCGGGCAGCGCCCGGCGGGCTGCGCCGGTCGGCGGCCGGGACGTGCGGGTCCTAGGATCAGGGCGATGCGGCGTGATTCTTCCACGGTGGTTGTCCTGGCCGGCGAGGCAGGCGAGGGACTGCTGGCCGAGCTTGGCCGGTCGGCGAACGTCTCGGTCGCCCGTGCTCCGGCCGCCGCGGCCGGGCCGGGCGCGGAGCCCGCGGCGGCGCGGCCGGGATGGGAGGCGGGCGCGCTGGCGATGCGGGAGGCGGCGCGCCGGCAGTCGGCCTACGTGATCGTGCCCGATGACCCGCTGGCCGACCTGGCGGCCGCCTGGCGGGCGATGTGGGAGGTAGGCGAGCCGGGCGGGGCGGCAGAGTTCGAGCAGCGCGCCGCCGATGCGCTGGCGGCCTGGCGCGACAAGCGATTCGAGCTGCCCGACTACTACCTGGTCGTGGCGGCGGCGCAGCCGGGCGGTACCGGCCCGGACCTGTACCTGGGTCCGCTGCGCGCCGCGCGGCCGCGCCGGGTCGCCGTCGCCGCTATCGTGGGCGGCGCCGGCCAGCCTGCCCGCGTGCTGGACGCGCTGAGGTCTTTGCAGCACGGGCCGTGGTGGCCGCCGCTTGATGAGCTGATCGATGCCGCCCGCCGGTTCTACGCCGGCGGCCTTGCCGAGACGCAGCAGACCCTGGTCTAGGTCAGCGGCGGATTGCCAGCGTCGCTGCGGATCCTGACCACAGCGGCGGTTGCGGCCCGGACGGTCAGGCCGATACCCGCGCGCGGATCAGCGGGCAGGCTGCCCCATTCTCCGTCCCAGCGGGTGTCGCCGGTGATCGCGGCGCCGCCGAGCGTGGCCCTGGTCCCGGCGGCGTCTCCCGGCTCCCCGCCGGCCAGGGTCATGATCTGCGCACTCTGCAATGCCGGGCCGGGCGGGACGATCGTCACGGCGGCATCCGCGGCCCCCGCCCCCTGTGTCTTGTTGATGATCGTGACGTAGTCCTCGGCTGCCCCGCCGACGCAATACGCGGTCAGGTTGATACCGTCCGGGTTCTCGATCTGGATGGGCTTGACCTGGCCCGCCGAGCCCAGGGTGAACGCCTTGATGCCGTACCCCTTCGGGGTGATCGCGTAGCTCTCGCCGCTGGCGGCAGGATCCGGCACGATCGTGTCGGTGAACAGCCACTGCTTGTTGTGGAAATTCACGCCCGCGGCCGCGTGCGCCGCCCACCAGTGCAGGTGATCCAGCGCCCACAGCGCCGAGGCGAACGCATTGCTCGCGCCCGGGACGCCGGTGAGGTAGTCATTCGATTCGGTGAGCCGGTAGCGCTGGCCGGCGGCGACCACCGGAGCGAGATTCTTCGCGTAGAGCCAGTGGTAGGGGGTGTAGGTGGTGCCGGCCGGCTGAGTCCCGATCGCGGTACCGTGCACCCATTCGGCGGACAGCATGTTGCCGATCGCCTGCGGCGGGGTCGTCTTCCCCGGGCCCGCGCCTGCGTAGTAGTGCTGCGTGATGTCTGCCACCCGGCCGGAATCCCCTTCATCGCCGGCGAACCGCTCAGTCCACGACACGCCGTTTTCCGGGCCGGGAGCATAGGTCAGCGTGCTGTAGGCCCCGGTGTCCGGCCCGGACAGCGGCGCCGCAGGCGCCGCGGCGGCGACCGCGTCAGCCAGCTTGCGCCAGCTGGCCAGGTAGGACGGGTACGCACTGCCGGGCACGCCCGGGATCTCCTCGTAGATCGCCGGGTCGAACGGGTGCCCCGGATGGGAGTGGAAGGCATGCCAGTCCGGCTCATTGCCGATGGCGAAGCTGGCCACGTTCTCCCGGTAGTGCCGCCAGATGTACCCGGCGACACTGGCGTTGATCGATTCCAGGTCGCCGGCCGGCCGTGCGCTCGGGCTGAGCAGGCGGAGCGTGTAGATGACCTTGACGTCCGCCGCGGCGGCGAAGGCGAACAGGCTGTCGATTCCGGCGAAGCCATCGCTGCCCGTGCCCGCGGGGACCAGTTCGTCCACCGAGCCCCCGCCGATCCGGAGGTTGCGCAGGCCCAGCTGGCGGAACAGGGTGATCAGCGAGTCGTTCGCCGGGCTGAACAGGTAACCGGCCACGCCGGCGTGATCGGGATTGAGTGACCCGCGTTCGAAACTCAGCCCGGCGAAATCCTCCGGGACCGCCGGCCCGGGGTGCCCGGCGTCAATGGTGATCGTTACGCGCAGCATGACCAGGTGGTGCCCGGTGGCGGGACCGGCCTAACCGCTGCCAGGCCCAGCGAGCAGCCAGAAAGCCGCCCCGGTGCCCGCGCCGAAACCGAGGTGGGCGGTCAGGTCCCTGGCCAGGGTCTTCGCGTCGTACTCCCAGATCGGCTTGTACAGCCCCGCCTCCGGCAGGACGACGTAGCTGGAGGCCCAGACCGCGGTGCCGAAGGGCAGGCCGTAGACGGGGCGAGGACTGCGCAGTGACCCGGCCAGGATGCCGTAGAGCGCCCCGGCCGCCGATCCGTAGGACCAGTGCGCGACGGTGCTGGTGAGCCAGGCCCAGCGGTCAGGCAGTTCACGCTGCGTGAAGCCCTCAATCACGCGCTTTGCGACCTGCCCCGGATCAGGGGCGTCCTGCCAGCTGTCGACCGGCGCGAACTCCCACGCCAGCGGGCTCTCCTCGCCGCCTTCGCGGCGATACATCACATACCGGACCGTGTCCATGCAGACGGTCCCCGCGGCCCCAGCCAGGAGACCGCCGACGACCGCCGCGAGCGGTGAAATCGGGTGCTTTCGGGTGCGCATTCCTGGTCCCATCGCCGTCTGCATACCGTCTCAGGCCGCCTGGCTAAACCCTCTCACACGGCCGCGTGCTTCCGTAGACGGCCAACAAGGTAAGCCGTCGGTGCGGCTGATCAAGCTGATCGCAGCCGCGCCCGCCGCCCGGCCGGCAACAGGCAGCGGGCAAATCCTCTTCCCGCTGCGCCGGCTGATTGCGCTGTACGGCCACCCCGGTGCTCCCGCGCTCGGGGCCCTGGGCCAGCAGGGCCTGACCGCGAGCATCGCGCGGGCCAGGAAGGTGGCCAGGCCAAGATGTACCAGCAACGGCTCGATACCCGGCACGGCGATCTCGCGGTCGTCATCCACATGGACGGGCAAGGTGCCCCGTCGGACAAGCAGCAGACATGGGACGCCGTCACCAAGGCCGCGCCGCCCGGCGTGTTCTTCGGGTGGAAGAACTTCTACACCAAGGACCACCCCATGCTGAGCCCTCGCCAGACACTGGCGAGGACTCCCGAACCGGTGATGATTTCCTATCAGTGATCACGCCAGCCGGGACGCGGCGACAGCCTGGTCGGGAGGGCGGACCGGACAGCCCGGCGCGGCCGTCGCCGGACGCAGCCGCCGGGCGCGCCGCGGCGCGGTTCCGCCGATCACATGTCCAGGCCGCCGTTGACGCCCCACAGCTGCCCGGTGATGTACGCGGATTCGTCGGCGGCCAGGAAGGCGACCACCCGGGCGATCTCCTCGGGCCTGCCGAGCCGTCCCATCGGGATCTGGCTGCGGACCCGGTCCAGCGCCTTGTCGGGCATGCCGGCCAGCATGTCGGTGGCGATGAATCCGGGCGTGACCGCGTTGACGGTCAGCCCGATCCCGTCGCCCGGCGGGCGCCCGGCCCGGTCGAGCTGGAAGATGGCCTCGCGTGCCAGTGACTTGGTCAGGCCGAACAGGCCCGACTTGGACGCCGCGTAGTTGACCTGGCCGATGTTGCCGGTCTCGCCGATGACCGAAGACACGCTCACGATCCGCCCGGTGCCGCGCTCGATCATGTGCTCGAGCGCCGCCTGCGCGATGAAGAAGGCGCCGGAGAGATTGACGTCGATGACCTTGTGCCAGTCGTCGTCGGTCATCTTGGCCGCGGTCTTGTCGATCGTGATCCCGGCGTTATTGACCAGGATGTCGAGGCGGCCATGCCGGTCGATCACCTCGCTGACGACGCGGCGGCAGTCGTCGGCGACGCCGATGTTGCCCTCATGGACCGTGAACTGCCCGCTGGGGTACTCGGCCCGCATGACGGCGGCGAACTTCTCGGCTTTCTCATGGTTACGCCGGTAGCCGGCCGCGACGTCGGCGCCCCCGGCGGCCAGCGCCTGGCACACGGCGGCGCCGATGCCGCGGGTACCGCCGGTGACCAGAGCCACCCGGTGCCCGCTCGTGCCGTGGCTCGCGCTTCCGTCGCGCTGCCGCGCCTGCTGTGCTGAAGTCATCGCTCACTCCCGTCTGCCGCCGTCTTCCGCAGGGTCCCGCGAAGTCAACTACTCACGCTTCCCGACGATATGCGCCGAAACATCGTCGGTGACCGAGACTGGCGCCAGGCTGGCCCCCGGCTGCCGGGATTCGGTCCGCTGCGGCCCGTCCCGGCTTGGCCTGGCCGCGTTAGATTGGGACGTGCCGGGTAGCAGGGCAGGGTACCGGTACAGACCCCACCCGGAGGTGATACGTGAAGCCGTTCGTGGTCAACCGGCACGGCCGTCTGGTGTTCCCGGCCAACTTCCTCGGCGACCTCGACTTCTCGGTGGTGGAATCACTCGATCAGTTCGCCGCGGTGATCGGGCGGGATTTCGAGGCCAAGGCGCCGACCGGGACCGACATCCTGGCCCGGGTCGAGTCCGGGGCCTATCCCGGGCACTTCGAGCTGCTGCGCGATCTGGGCCAGAACCTGTTCTGGGTCAACCGGTACGCGATCACGATGTTCGACAAGCGGCCGACGCGCTGGCGCGACCTGCCCAAGCTCCGCGACGACGTCTTCCTGCCGGTGCTGACCCCGTGGGAGGACAGCGAGCGCAAGGTGGCCGCGGTCCGGCACGCGTTCGGCGAGCTCCCCGTGACCTGGGACGCCGGCACCGAGGACAGGGTGTTCGAGCTGCTGTTCGACGTGTTCAGCAACAAGCTGCACCACGCCACGGAGCTGCCGGCGATCAAGCCGACGGTGGCTGAGTTTCTCGGCCAGCCCGGCGCGCTGACGTTCGTGCTGCCCGAGCACGACCCTGACTACCCGGTATTCCGGACCGAGGACATCATCGACGTGCACGAGGAGGTCCCCGAACTGGAAGCCCTGATGCGCTGGGCGATGGTGCTGCACAACCAGTACCCGTGGGACCGCTCCCGCACCGAGCTGCGCGGGCCCGGCGAGATCGGCGATGACGACTTCGTGGTCGCGTTCCATCCTCGCGACCGCGACGTGATGGCCTTCATCGAGCGGGTCAAGCGCACGGCGGCCGACGGCGCGCGGGCCAGCGGCCCGGACCGGGATGAGCCGGCCAGGGCGGTCGCTCCCGCTGCCCCCTACCCGCCGGTGCGGGTGCGCGAGGCGTTCGCCACCCAGCCGAAGCTGGAGGCGCTCGCGGTCGTGCGCGGCGAGCACGTCTGCGACAACGCCGACGTCATCCGGAACGCGAGCTTCTCCTGGTCGCCGATGAGCGCCGGCGAGATCAGCGCGAAGACCGGCATCGAGCAGCGTCGCTACACCAGCCGCGAGCCCGAGCAGCTGGCGCTGCCCGCGGCCAGGGCCGCGCTGGACAAGTCCGGCCGCGCGCCCGCGGACATCGGCGCCGTGCTGGTCAGCTCGTGCACGAGCAACCGGCAGATCCCGTCGATGGCGTGCTGGCTGTCCGGCGAGCTCGGCCTGCAGCAGACGCACGCCTCGGCCGACCTCGTCGCGGCCTGCGCCGGGCTGCCCTACGGGCTGGCCGAGGCCATCCGGCAGCTGCAGGAGGTCCGGCGGCCCGTCCTGCTCGTCTGCGTGGAGAAGTTCTCTGACAAGATAGGCAGCGTCCGCACCTCGCGGATGATCTTCGGAGATGGCGCCGCGGCGATGGTCATCGGCCCGGCGGCCGCCGCTGAAACCGGCGACGTGCAGGTCGTGCAGACCTACGCGAGCGGACCGCGCAGCGAGGTCAACTCCATCATCTGGCCGAACCCGGAATTCGACAACGACATCACCGTGTACGGCCCGGAGGTCAAATCACTGGTCCAGCGCTACCTGACCCAGATGCTCGGCGAACTCGCCGCCGGGCCAGATCCGGACGACCCCGGGCGGACGCTGCTGGACAGCATCGAGCTGATCATCCCGCACCAGGCCAACAAGACGATGATCCTCAGCCTGGCGGCCCAGGCCGGGCTGTCCGCCGACCGGCTGTACTTCAACGTCGAGAGGATGGGCAACGTGTCGGCGGCCAGCATCCCCATCGCCATCCACGACGCCGTCCGCGACGGCGTGATAACCCGCCCCACCCGGATCTTCGCCCCCGGCTTCGGGGCCGGCGCTGTCGGCGGCTACGCGGTGATGCGCATCGACCCCGCGATCGTCGCCGGCGAAGTCGTGCTGGACATCCAGGAGGCTGTCGACCACAGGCCGGCGGCGCGGGCGACCGGGAGCACCACCGATGACGTGCGTTCTGCGTTCGGCGAGTGACCCGGTGAGCCAGCCAGCCGGGCCGTCCTTCCAGCGCCTCGCGATCGTCAACCGGGGCGAGCCGGCGATGCGGCTGATCAACGCCGTCCGGGAGTGGAACGCCGAGGGCCGGCCGGCGCTGCGCGTCATCGCCGTGTACACCGCCGCCGACCAGCACGCGCTGTTCGTCCGCGAGGCCGACGAGGCGGTGCTGATCGGCCCGGCCGACCCTGGCGACGCCGCCTTCGAGGCCAGCCCCTATCTCGACTACGCCGAGCTGGAGCGGGCGCTGCGGGAGTGCCGGGCGGACGCGGTCTGGCCCGGCTGGGGGTTCGTCTCGGAGAAGGCCGAGTTCGCGGAGCTGTGCGACCGGCTGGGGATCACGTTCATCGGCCCGCCGGCCGGGGTGATGCGACGGCTCGGCGACAAGATCGAGTCCAAGCGGCTGGCCGAGCAGGTCGGCGTGCCGCTCGCGGCGTGGAGCGGCGGCCCGGTCACCGACCTGGAGCAGGCCCGCGAGCACGCCGAAGCGATCGGCTACCCGCTGATGGTCAAGGCCACCGCGGGCGGCGGCGGGCGCGGCATCCGGCTGGCCGGCTCCGCGGAGGAACTCGCCGAGGCCTTCGAACGCGCGAGTTCGGAAGCGTCGAAAACCGCCGGGGACGCGACGGTGTTCCTGGAGCGGGCTATCCGCGGCGGCCGGCACGTCGAGGTTCAGGTCATCGCCGACGCCGAGGGCACCGTGTGGACGCTGGGCGTCCGGGACTGCAGCGTGCAACGGCGCAACCAGAAGGTGATCGAGGAATCTGCCTCAACAGCGCTGGACGCCGAGCAGGAGCAACTGCTGCGATCGGCTGCCGCCGGCCTGGCCCGGGCGGCCGGCTACGTCAACGCCGGGACGGTGGAATTCCTCTACGAACCCAAGGAACGGCTGCTGTCTTTCCTGGAGGTCAATACCCGGCTGCAGGTCGAGCACCCGGTCACCGAGGTGACCACCGGCACCGACATCGTCAAGCTGCAGCTGCACATCGCGGCGGGGGGCAAGCTGGCCGATGTCGCCGCCGCCGCGCCACCGGTGTCCGGGCACGCCATCGAGGCCCGGCTCAGCGCCGAGGACCCGGAACGCGGGTTCGCGCCCGCGCCGGGCCGGATCGAGCACCTGGCGCTGCCCTTCGGCCCCGGCATCAGGGTCGATACCGGGGTGGCCACGGGCGACGTCATCCCGCCGCAGTTCGATTCCATGATCGCCAAGGTGATCGCCTGGGGCCGGGACCGCGGCGAGGCCCGCGCCAGGCTCTCCCGCGCGCTCAAGCAGACCGCGACGGTGATCCGCGGCGGCACCACGAACAAGGCATTCCTGCTCGACCTGCTGGACCGGCCGGACTTCGTGCACGGCGAGATCGACACGACCTGGCTCGACACGATGATGGCCGACGGCTACACGCCGCCGCGACGCCTCGACATCGCGCTGCTGGCCACCGCGGTCGAGGCTTACGACGCGCACGAGAAGCGCCAGCAGAGCCGCCTGTTCGCGTCCGCCGAGCGCGGGCGTCCCGAGGTCGGGCACGAGACCTGGCACCAGGCCGATGTCCGCACCGACCGTGAGGCTTACCGGCTGCGGGTGTCCCGCAGCCGGTCCGCGCGCTACCGGGTGGAACTGGACGAGGCAGTGGTGGATGTCGATGTCGAGCGCCCCGGCCGGTTCGAGCGCATGCTCCGCGTGCGCGACCAGGCCTTCGCCGTGCTCTCGGTCGCTCAGGGCCCGGACTACCTGGTCGAGGTGGACGGGACGGTGCACCGGCTGTCCGGCGGCGAGGCCGGCCTGGTCCGCGCCCCGGGGGCGGCCATGGTGGTGGCCATCCCGGTCCGGGCCGGTGACGAGGTCGCGGAAGGCGACGTCGTCGCGGTCGTGGAGAGCATGAAGCTGGAAACGGCGCTGCGCGCGCCGACCGCGGGCCGGGTCGCCGAGGTGCTCGCCGACGTCAACACGCAGGTCGAGAGCGGCACCAAGCTGGTCCGGATAGAACCCGACCCGGACCAGGACTCCGCCGGGGAGCCGGAGCCGGGCCGCCGGGCCGGCCTGGGCGCGCTAGCCGGCGCGCCTGCGGCGGGCCGCGATCCGGCCGCGGCGGCGGCCGACGCGCTGGCGACGCTGCGCTCGCTCGTGCTCGGCTACGACGTCAACGAGGGCGAGGCCGGCCAGCTGCTGCGGCGGCTGGCTGACGCGCGGGCCGGCCTGCCGGCCGGTGATCCGCGGCTGCTCGCCGGGGAAACCGAGATCCTGCGGATCTTCGCTGACCTGAGCGCGCTGTCCCGCAACCGCCGGGTACCCGACGAGGCGGACACCGACGAGGAGGCCGCCGTCAACGCCGAGGCCGCGCGCAACCCGCAGGAGTACTTCTACGCCTACCTGCGCTCCAGGGATGCCGACACCGAGAACCTGCCCGAGTCCTTCCGGATCAGGCTGCGCCGCGCGCTGGCGCACTACGGGGTCACCGACCTGGAGCCCTCCCCCGAGCTGGAGCCTGCCCTGTACCGGATGTTCCTCGCCCACCGCCGCGCGGCCGCGCACGCGCCCGTGGTGTCGCAGCTGCTGCGGTGGCGGCTGCGCGACCCTCAGTCGCTGCCCGGGCAGGCCCGCGACAGCTACCGGCAGGTCATTGACCAGCTGGTATCGGCCACCCAGCTACGCCACCCGGCGGTCGGCGACCTGGCCCGGCAGGTCCAGTACCGCTGCTTCGACGCCCCGCTGGTCGCTGCGGAGCGGGCGCGGGCGCAGCGCCAGCTGCGCGCGGAACTCGACCGGCTCTCCTCCGACCCCGAGGCCAGGGCGGCTCAGATCGACGCGATGGTCGCCTCTGGCGAGCCGATCCTCGGCGTCTTCGCCGAGCGGCACCACGCCGCCATGCTCGAGGTGATGACCCGGCGGTACTACCAGATCAGGCCGCTGCGCCGCGTCCAGGGCACCGGGCGGGGCGGCCGTCCGGTGCTGACCGCCGAGTACACCCACGACGGGCACGACTACGTGGTGATCGCGACCGTGGCCAGCGGCGCGGACACCGCAGCCGAGACCGAGCTGCTCGAGCTGGTGGACACGCTGCCGGCCGGCCGGACCGTGCTGGTCGATCTCTACGTCACCTCTCAGACGCCCGAGGACGAGGGCAGGCACGACCCGGACGCCCGCGCCGGGAGGATCCGCGACAAGCTCGGGATCATCCCGGGCGGCGTCGAACGGATCGCGGTCGCGGTGCGCCGGCCCGACGGCGGGGACGAGCCGGCCTGGTTCACCTTCCGCGGCGCGCCGCAGACCGGGACGGCGGAAGAGGACCGCACGCAGCGCGGCATGCACCCGATGGTCGCCGAGCGGCTGGGCCTGTGGCGGCTGTCGGGATTCGAGCTGACCCGGCTGCCCGCGGCCACCGACGTGCACCTGTTCCGCGCGCAGGGCCGCGAGGTCCCCGAGGATCAGCGGCTGCTCGCCCTCGCCGACGTCCGCGACCTGACCATCCTGCGCGACGAGGAGGGCCGGATCCGCGGCCTGCCGCAGCTCGAGCGCATCCTGGACGCCTGCCTGGGCAGCCTGCGCGCCGCCCGCGCCGCCGACCGTGCCCTGGCCAGGCTGGACTGGAACCGTGTCAAGCTCTACGTCTGGCCGGTCATCGACGTTCCGCTCACCGAACTCGACCAGGTCATCCGGTCACTCGCGCCGCGCACCGAGGCGCTGGGACTGGAGCAGGTGATGGTGCAGTTCAAGATGGCCGACGCCGAGGACCGGGACGCGAAACCCCGCGAGCTGATGCTGCGGATGTCGCGGCCGCCGGGAGCCGGGCTGACGCTGCGCATCACCGACCCGCCACCGCAGCCGCTGCGCGAGCTGAACTCCTACACCCAGAAGGTCATCCGGGCCCGCCGCCGCGGCGCCGTCTACCCCTACGAACTCATCCCGCTGATCACCCGCTCGCCCGATCAGGGCGGCGCCCCTGGCACGTTCACCGAGTACGACCTCGACGAGGCGGGCGCCCCGGCGCCGGTGGACCGGGCGCCGGGATCGAACACGGCGAACCTGGTGCTCGGGATGGTCAGCACGCCCACCCAGCGCTACCCGGAGGGGATCCGCCGGGTCGTGCTGCTCGGCGACCCGACGAGGGCGCTCGGCGCGCTGGCCGAGCCTGAATGCCGCCGGGTGCTCGCGGCGATCGAGCTGGCGCGGCGCTGGCGCGCCCCGCTGGAGTGGTTCGCCATCTCGGCAGGCGCGAAGATCGCGATGGACTCCGGCACCGAGTCGATGGACTGGATCTCCCGGGCGCTGCGCGCGATCGTCGAGTTCACCCAGGACGGCGGCGAGATCAACGTCGTGGTCAGCGGCATCAACGTCGGCGCCCAGCCGTACTGGAACGCCGAGGCCACGATGCTCATGCACACCAAGGGCATCCTGGTCATGACCCCGGACTCGGCGATGGTCCTGACCGGCAAGCAGTCGCTGGACTACTCCGGCGGGGTCTCGGCCGATGACAACTTCGGCATCGGCGGCTACGACCGGATCATGGGCCCGAACGGCCAGGCCCAGTACTGGGCGGCCGACCAGTCCGCGGCCGTCAACGTGCTGCTCGCGCACTACGAGCACACCTACGTCCAGCCCGGCGAGCGCTTCCCCCGCCCGGCTCCGACCGCCGATGACGCCGGCCGGGACATCTGCGCGTCGCCGCACTCCGGGCCGGGCAGCGACTTCAGCGTGCTCGGCGAGATCTTCGATCCCGCGAAGAACGGCGACCGCAAGAAGCCCTTCGACATGCGCTCGCTGCTGAGCGGCGTGATCGATGCCGACCACCCCCCGCTGGAGCGCTGGGCGGACATGCACGACGCGGAGTCGGCCGTGGTTCTCGACGCGCACCTGGGCGGCCAGCCGGTCGCGCTGATCGGCTTCGAGTCGCGCCCGCTGCCGCGGCGCGGCCCCTACCCGGTGGACGGCCCGTCCCAGTGGACGGCCGGCACGCTGTTCCCTTACTCGTCGAAGAAGACGGCGCGGGCCATCAACGCGGCCAGCGGGAACCGGCCGCTCGTGGTGCTGGCCAACCTGTCGGGCTTCGACGGCTCCCCGGAGTCGATGCGCCGCCTGCAGCTGGAGTACGGCGCGGAGATCGGCCGCGCGGTGGTCAACTTCGACGGCCCGATCGTGTTCTGCGTGGTATCCCGCTACCACGGCGGAGCCTTCGTGGTGTTCTCCGGCACGCTCAACGACAACATGCAGATCGCCGCGGTCGAGGGCTCCTACGCCTCGGTGATCGGCGGGGCGCCTGCCGCGGCGGTGGTGCTCGCCGCCGAGGTGGGCAAGCGCACCGCCGCCGATCCGCGGGTGGCCGGCCTGCAGGCCGGTATCACCGAGGCCACGGCCGCCGGCTCCGACGCCGAGGCCTCCCGGCTGCGCGCCGAGCTGGCGTCGGCCCGGCCCGCCGTGCACGGGGAGAAGCTCGGCCAGGTCGCCGGCGAATTCGACAACGTGCACAGCATCGAACGCGCCCGCAGCGTGGGCTCGGTCCATGTCATCGTCCCCGCCGCCGGGCTGCGGCCCTACCTGATCGGGGCCGTCCGGCGAGGGATGCGCCGCACGCTCGCCGGGCCGGACGGCGAGCACGGGTAGGAACCAATCCCGCAGGCGGACCGGCGGTGGCGGGCCGGCTCAGCGGTGCACGGCAGCGTGCAGCGCCGCGTAGGACCGGACCAGGGCGGCCCGCTCCAAGGCCAGCAGCGGACTGTCCCGGCGCCTGCCCTGGTCGACCCACTGATCGGAGATCTTCATGGCCTGGCAGCGGTGCACCGCCGCCAGCCGGACATCGGATTCGGCCACGCCGAACACGAATGCGTACAGGCGCGCGAGCGCGTCCACCAGTTCGTCGCCGACGCCGGACGCGGCTTGCTGAGCCACCCGGTGCACGCGCCACCACTCGATCTCCAGCCGGGCCGATTCCGACGGGTCCCGCGGCTGGCCGTAGGTGGCCTTGACCAGCGCGTAGAAGCGGCGCATGCATCGCCTGGCGCGCTCTGGATCATTGCCGGGGATTGGCGCCCACAGCTGGATGGCCCGCAGCACCAGCCAGGCCGCGCGCACCGTGCGCGGCCAGCTCATGCCCAGCCCGGCGCGCATCAGGCCCACCGCCGCGGCCAGGAACCTGAGCCACCGCCGCTGGTAGTAGGCCACCCACGCGGCACACTCCAGGCCCGCTACCCGGGACGGATCGAACGTCCGCGGCCGGCCCGGCCGGCCGGCCCGCCCCGCGCGCGCCGCCGGGCCTGGCGATGACCGTACCCGGCTCATCCACCCGTCATCCCCCACAGCTGCCCTCCTCTTGAGACCGTCCGGCCCATCCAGCGACATTCCGCCTGCCGGCATTATGTCGCCTTGGTCAAGTCAGTCACGGCAGTCTCTCATTCCCGCCCCGTACCAGCCGGGGTGCTCTCGGTCCGGGCCGACGCAGTAGCCGGCATCACGGGATTGCCCGGCGAGCAGGCGCCCGGGCTGGTGGCCTGCAAGAGGACTCCCTATACCGGTCGCTAAAGGCCTAGGCGCCGCGACAGGTCGGAGGCGAGGATCCCGTCCGGGTCCAGCTCGGCGCGCAGTTTCCTGAAGTCGGCCAGTCGCGGGTACATCTGCGGGAGCAGCCCGGCAGGCACCCGTGAGTCCTTGGCCAGGTAGACCCGGCCGCCGGCCTCGACGACGAGCCGGTCGAGCGAGCCGAACAGGCCGGCCAGCCCGCGGCTGCGCGCCGGAACGTCCAGCGCTAGCGTCCAGCCGGCCATGGGAAAAGACAGCAACCCCGGGTCACCCGCGCCGAATCGCTTCAGCACGGTCACGAACGATGGCGCACGCGCCTTGCTGACCAGTTCGAACGACCGGCGCACCGCGGCCTCCTGGCCGAACGGCAGGACGTACTGGTACTGCCGGAAGCCGCCCGGCCCGTAGAGGTTGTTCCAGTTCCTGACGCCGTCCAGCGGGTGGAAGAACGTTCCGATGGCCTGCAGCTCGCCGCTCCGCTGCCGCGGCGCCTTGCGGAACCATGCCTCGTTGGCCGCGGCCACCGTGTAGCGGTTGATCAGCCCGGGCGGGAACACGGCCGGAACGCCCAGCCGGGCACCGGGCCGGAACGCGAACGGGTCCGCCCGGTCGTCGGCTGGCAGGTCGGCCGGCTCGGCGAAGTCGCCGCTGGTGACCACCGACCGGCCCAGGCCGGCCCCGCGGGCCAGGCTGTCGGACCAGGCGACGGTGTAGCAGTGGCCGCGGTCGTGCTCGGCCAGCACCGCCATCGTCTCGTCGATGTCGGCCGTGCGCACCGTGTCCACCCGGACCCGCGAGGTAGCCACCGGCGTCAGCCGCACGGTGGCCCGCACGATGAGCCCGGTCAGCCCCATGCCGCCCGCCGTCGCCCAGAACAGCGAGGGATCGCCCTGCGGGGTCACCGTACGCAGCTCGCCGCCGGGCAGCAGCAGGTCGAACGACGGCACGTGCATCGCGAAGCTGCCGGCGACGTGATGGTTCTTGCCGTGCACGTCAGCCGCGATGGCGCCGCCGATGGTGACCTGACGGGTGCCCGGAGAGACCGGCACGAACCACCCGGCCGGCAGTCCCGCGATCATCAGCTGCTCCAGGCTGACGCCGGCCTCGCAGGTCGCCAGGCCGGCGGCCGCGTCCAGCTCGATGATCCGGTTCAGCCTGGCGGTCGAGATCACCATGCCGCCGCCGCACTGCGCGGCATTGTTGTAACTGCGGCCAAGGCCGCGGGCGATCACCCGCCGGGACGGCCGCGCCGCCCGCATCAGCAAGGCGGCATCGCCGGGGCTGGCCGGCGCGGCCAGCTCGGCTGAGGACGGCGCGATCCGGCCCCAGCCGGTCAGCGTGACGTTACGGCTCGGCATGAATGCATTGTCTTCCTCATTCCGGCCTGTCGTGGTGGGCTCTGCGGTGATGGGCTCCGGGCCGGACGCTCCCGGCGTGCTGCGCGCCCGGGATCACCGGGCGAGTGCCGCGATGTATCTGCGCCGGCGGCTGCGCCTCGGTATCTCGAAGGGTACGGCGGGAGGCCGGCCCGGCCCGCTGCGGGATTGCGGCGGCCGCCGTTGTGCCCCGGTAACCGGCCAGAGCAGGAAGAAGGAATGCCATGTCAGTCACCCGGCGGGTTGCGGGGCTGGCGGCGGGGCTCGGCGCGGTGGTCGGCCTGACGCTGGCCGGCGCCGTGTCCGCGCAGGCTAGTGCCCGGGCTGCCACGCCTCGGCCGCATGTGACGGCGGTCAATCTTCACCGCGCGTACGAACAAGCG
This sequence comes from uncultured Actinomycetes bacterium, assembly GCA_963762615.1. Lineage (GTDB taxonomy): Bacteria > Actinomycetota > Actinomycetes > Streptosporangiales > Streptosporangiaceae > PALSA-505. The sequence continues at coordinate 958,895 of CAVXLG010000013.1, forward strand.
CTCGCGCGTTCTCGGATCGGAAAGATCGCCGGTATCACTTACTCGCTGGCCCGGCGGCCCGCAGCGGCGCCGGCCAGCAGGACCGCGTCGTGCGCTGAGCCCAACTGCCCGCTGGCGTACAACGGCGGCCCGGTGCAGCACAACCCGCGCGTGTACCTGCTGTTGTGGGGGCCGAACTGGCTTTCCGACTCATCCCAGGAAGCCAGCGCCGCGTACCTGGAAAATTTCTACGCCGGGCTGGGAGTCCAGCCGCAGGACCACTGGTCCCCGGTCACGTCCCAGTACGGTGACGGCTCGGGCGTCCCGGCGTTCGGCGGGTCGGTTTACGAGGGCGCCTTCCAGGACACCAGCACGCCCCCCGCCGGCGCCACCGCGACCCAGATCGGGGCGGAGGCGGACGCCTTCGCGTCCGGTCACGGCATCACCGACCTCGGCGACGCGCAGATCGTCGTGGCCACCCAGTCCGGCACCTGCCCGCAAGGCTTCGCCTGCCCCGGCGACAGCACGGGGTACTGCGCTTGGCACAGCGACGTGACCGGCACCGGAGGGGCCGTGCCGTTCACCAACTTGCCCTACCTGCTGGACGCCGGCGGCGATTGCGGCGAGAACTTCATCAACCCGGGCGGCGGCGGCAGCCACGACGGGCTCAGCATCGTCGGCGGGCACGAGTACGCCGAGTCGATCACCGACCCCCTTCCCGCGACCGGCTGGGTAGACCTGAGCGACAACGTCTCCGGCGGGGAGATCGCCGATAAGTGCGCCTGGGGCGGCGAGCCCTTCGGCCGTCTCTGATCCGGCCGGGGACGTCACGCTGTCAACCGGTTCGTTCGCGATGCAGTCGCTGTGGAGCAACACCGCCGGCGGATGCGTGATGGCACCCGCCGCCGCCCCGGTGACCGGGTTGACAGTCACCGCGAAGTACACCAACCTGTCGGCCACCTGGAAGGCCAGCCGGGGCGCCACGGGCTACCAGGTCACCGTGACCACGCACAAGGGCGCGGTCACCGTCGCCTCGGCCACGGTCACCGGGACGTCCTACGGCGTGGGCCACCTCAAGGAGAGCACCAGCTACGCCATCCACGTCCTGGCCGTTCCCGCGGCACCAGGCCAGAAGCCCGCGACCGGCTACGTCACCACGAAATAGCGGCGCCTGATCGGCGGCGTCACCGTCCCGGCTGGCCGGCGGTGATGCCGGCTGGCGGTTCACCGGTCGCGGCGTCCGCCTGGCCGACCGGGCGGATCACGCGCGCGGGGTTTCCGGCTGCTACGACGTTGGCCGGAAGGTCACGGGTCACCACCGCGCCCGCGCCGACCACCGTGTTCTCCCCGATGCTCACCCCGGGAAGCACGATGGCGCCGCCGCCCAGCCACACGTTGTCCCCGATGGTGATGGGCCTGGCGGCTTCCCACTTCTGGCGGCGCGGCTCCGGCGGCACCGGATGGGTGGGGGTCAGCAGCTGCACGTTCGGGCCGATCTGCACGTCATCACCGATGGTGATCGCCGCGACGTCGGCCGCCACCAGGCCGAAGTTGGCGAAGCACCGGGCGCCGATCCGGATCTGCGATCCGTAGTCCACATACAGCGGCGGGCGGATCTCGCTGCCTTCGCCGATCGAGCCGAGCAGCTCCTCCAGCAGGCGGCGGCGCAGGCCGTGCTGACGGGCCGAGGTGGCGTTGTAGGCCGCCGCGAGATCCAGGGCGTTGCTGCTGAGCTCGGCCGAGCTCCGGGTCATCGGCGACGTACAGGTCGCCGGCCAGCATCCGCTCGCGCATCGACCGGGAATCCGCACCGTCGGCCGTGTCCGTCATGTCCTTCACGGTACGCACCCCGGCGCTGGCGGGTGGCATCCGCACGGCGGTGCCGGTGCTCGCGGGCTTATCTGCTGACCGGGACGGCAGAATACGAGGTGTCGTGATCGAGCGAAGCGAGGGAGCGCCGTGCGGTACCAGAGCGTCGCCGAGGCCTACCGCGACCTGGAGCAGGCTAGCGGCCGGCTGGCGCTGATCGAGCGCCTGGCCGTCCTGCTCGCCGCGACCCCGGCCGGGTTGCTGCCTACCGTCTGCTACCTGTGCCAGGGGCTGATCGCGCCGGAGTTCGCCGGGGTGGACCTCGGCCTGGCCGAGAAGCTCGCCATCCGCGCGGTCGGCACCGCCGCCAGCGCCCGCCCCGAGCAGGTCGCCGCGCGCGTGCGGGAGACCGGCGACCTCGGCCAGGCTGCCGAGCAGCTGCTGACCCTGACCGCCGCCGGCAGGCCGGCCAGCCTGGAGGTGACGGGCGTGGTCGACACGCTGCACCAGATCGCCGGCGCCGAGGGGCCGGGCTCGCAGGGCCGCAAGCTGGATCTGCTGGCCGGACTGCTCGCCCAGGCGACCCCGCTGGAGGCCCGCTACCTGCTGCGCCTGGTCACCGGAGGGCTGCGGCTGGGCATCGGCACGCCCACCATCCTGGACGCGCTCGCGCAGGTGCACGCCGGCGGGCGGGCCGCCCGGCCGGTGCTGGAACGCGCTTACAACATCTGCTGCGACCTGGGACAGGTCGCAGCCACGCTGGCCGGCGGCGGGCTGGCGGCGGTCGAGCAAATCCAGGTCCGCCCGGGCAACCCGGTGCGGGTGATGCTCGCCCAGCGGCTGTCCGACGGTGCCGAGATCCTCGCCAAGCTGGGCGGCCAGTGCGCGGCCGAGTACAAGTACGACGGCGTCCGGGTTCAGGCGCACCGCACCGCCGACGGGGCGATCGAGCTGTTCACCCGGCGACTGGAGCGGGTCAGCAACCAGTTCCCCGACGTCGTGGAGCTGCTGGCGGCTGGGCTTGGCCCGGCGGAGGCGATCGTCGAGGGGGAGGTCGTCGCGTTCGACCCCGCCGCCGGGGAGCTGCGTCCGTTCCAGGAGGTCATGTTCCGCCGGCGCAAGCACGGCATCACCGAGGCCGTGCGGGACGTGCCGGTGGGCCTGTTCTGCTTCGAGCTGCTGTTCGCCGACGGCCAGGACCTGACCACGTGGTCCTATCCGCAGCGGCGGGCCCGGCTGGCCGAGGCGATCACCGTCTCGCCCCGGCTCCGGCTCACCACTGCCGCCCAGGTGAGCACCCCGGCCGCCCTCGAAGCGGCATTCGAGCAGGCGGTCACGGACGGCTGCGAGGGCCTGGTCTGCAAGTCGGTGAGCCCGGCCGCCAGCTATCAGGCCGGCGCCCGCGGCTGGCTGTGGATCAAGCTCAAGCGGGACTACCGCACCGAGCTGTCCGACACCGTCGACCTGGCCGTCGTCGGCGCGTTCGCCGGGCGCGGCCGCCGCCGCGGACTCTACGGCGCGCTGCTGCTGGCCGCCTACGATCCGGCCGCCGACGTCTTCCGCTCGGTGTCCAAGTGCGGTACCGGGTTCTCCGATGCCGACCTCGCCGCGCTGCCCGCCCGGCTGGCGCCGCTGGCCCGCCCGCACAAGCCCGCCCGGGTTGACGCGCGCCAGGAGGCCGACTTCTGGTTCGAGCCGGGGCTGGTGCTGGAGATCCTCAGCGCCGAGCTGACCCTCTCGCCGAACTACACCGCCGGCTGGGGGCAGCTCAAGGAGCAGGCCGGGCTGGCGATGCGGTTCCCGCGCTTCACCGGCCGCTGGCGCGACGACAAGGCCGCGACCGACGCCACCACGACCGGCGAGCTGATCGACCTCTACCGCACCGCCCGGCGGGCGCCCGCGGGCAGCTGACCGTCCCGGCGACATCGCGATCGCAACACCCTCGAAGCCGGGAAGGGCCGGCGCCTGGCACCCGCCGGACGGGTGACCGGCGCCGTTAGCCCGGCCTCTCCTGGGAGGGGGCTCCGGCGACGAGATCACGCAGCCGGTTCCAGCGCTCCTCGTGACGCTCGTCGTAGCGGTGCTCGGCGCGTACGGCCCGCCGGGGCCGGCCGGGGTAGCGATGCGCCGCCCACCACGACCCAGGTTTGGCCAGCCTGATCGCGCCGATCAAGGCGACGGGGCTCAGGACGATGCCGACAACGCCGGTCACGACTTTCCCCTTGAGCAGGCATGTCACGCACAGCAGGAGGTCGATGGCGAGAACGGAGACCGACGACCACCACGCCGCGGTCCCGACGTGGCCGGTCAGGAAGCTGGCTCCGCCGATGAGCGCCCCGGTGATCGCCAGCACGCAGAAGATCGCGTCAACCGATTTCCGCCCTTCGCTCGTCCAGTACACATCCTCGAGGTGCAGCCAGAGCGCGAATTCGTCGACAGTGAGGCCGACGCCCACCCCGAAGACGGCGGCGGCGACGCTGAGAGCCGTCCCGCGCGGCGCCGCGGACACCAGGACGATGCCCGTGCCGATGATGATCAATATGCCGAAGACCTGATGATGAATGTGCTGGCCGGCGATCTGGACGTTGCCCAGCCCGGCGCCGGCGCCGCTGCCTGACCTGATTAACCTCGTCACGGTCCTGGTGACGAGGAACGTGATCAATATCGCCAGGAACATCCACATCATGGGCTGCAGCGTCGAGCCGCCCGCGCCGACCGAGATCTTCACCCCGGAGGCGAGCGAGGCAGCCGAGGAGGCGGCATCGACTGGCACGACATCCTCCCCCGTTTACCGCTGGTGACCGCAGTCTACGCGGCAGGATGTCCCGGCCCGCGGGGTCAGCCGACCGCGGCCGGGGTGACGCCGTGCAGCGCCTGGCCTTCGATCGTGGCCCAGAAGGCGCACTGATGCGCCCCCGCGAAGGTGCCCTCGGCTTCCGGCGCGGTCGCGTTCGGTATCAGTTCCTGGATTTGCGGCTGCGAGCCACCGAACTGAGGCCAGTTCGGTGCCTTGCCGCCGTTGGGGTTGCCGGTGGCGGCGAAGCGGGTCCAGTAGCCCATCATCTGCGCGGACAGGCCGAACTGGGCCGGCGTGAACGGCGGAATCGTGTCCAGGAACGGGATCCGGCCGAACACGTACTGCAACTCCGTGCTGTGCGCGGGGCCGAGCGGGAACGAGAACTTGACGCCGAAGTCGTTCGGCGGGTGCGGGTCGCTGAACTCGTAGCCGTAGTTCCCGCTGTGCTGGGTGAGGATATCGGTCAGCAGCGCCGGGCAGCTGAACTCCGAGTCGGTCAGCACCTGGGCGAAGGCGAGGTCGGGAGACGGGAACTTGCTCAGCGGGTAGTGGGCGAGAACCGCCTTCCCGTGCGTGGCGCCGAACTGGGCGGTGACCACCTTCGGGTACTGCGCCGCGGTCAGCGGATGCCCGCCGATCAGGTCGAACTCGATCCCGACGAAGAACTCCCCCTCGTCAAGATTGCTCCCCTGAAGCAGCGGAACGTGCAGGTAGTGCCCGGTCTCGAACGCCTTGATCGGGTTGACCGGCAGCGTGAAGCCGCCGACCACGGGCCCCCAGGCCAGTAGCCCTGACGATGACGCTTCCGCCTTCAGGATCGCCGCGGCCGGCTTGGCCCGCATGCACGCCGCCGCGGTGGCGGGGTTGGTGCAGCCCAGTTTCTTGGCCAGGGCGGCGCCGTGCCGTTCGGCTGCCTTCTTGGTCTGGGCGGGGAAAATGCACCCGCTCTCCGCGATCGCCCGGGCGAACAAGCCGAGCGCGGTCGGCGAGGCCATGTTCGCGCAGACGCTCGCGCCGCCCGCCGACTCACCGAAAATCGTCACGTTGCCCGGGTTGCCGCCGAAGGCGAATGCGTTGTTCTGCACCCAGCGCATCGCCGCCTGCTGGTCCATCAGCCCGTAGTCGCCGCTGGAGTCATCGGAGCTCTCGGCATCCAGCGACGGAAGCGCCAGGAAACCGAACGCGCTGACCCGGTAGTTGATAGTCACCACGATGACGTGGCGCCGGGCGGCGAGCATCGCGCCGTCGTAGATCCGGCCCGCGCCGCCGGTGAAGCCGCCGCCGTAAATCCAGATCATCACGGGAAGCCGCTGGCCCGCCGACCCTGGCGGGGTGTAGACGTTCAGGAACAGGCAGTTCTCAAAGGTACTGGTGCTCACCACGCCGGTGGCGATGCTGCCGGTCTGGGCGCAGTCGTGCCCCGGCTTGGCGGCCGACCGGATGCCCTGCCACGGCGGGAACGGCTGGGGCGGCCGCCATTGGTTCGCGCCGGTCGGCGGGGCGGCATACGGGATGCCGAGGAACTCGCGCGCACCATGGTCGTGGATGCCGCGCACGAGGCCGTGATCGGTGCGCACGATAAGCGGCAGCAACGACCCGGCGGCAGAATCCGGAGGCCATCGCGTTGCCGTTGGCCACCGCGGTCAGCGCGACCGTCAGGCTCGCCGCGGCCAGCGCGTACCGGCCCGTGCGGCCGAAGAGGAATCCCGTTCTTCGCATGGCTGACCTCATCTCCCGGTCCCGGGTCCTGGCCCGCCAGCCATCCGCTCGGCAGAGCTACGGCGGTCCTCAGGCTCCGTTCAGCTGGGCGATTGCACTTACCAGTCAGTAGTCTTAGCCCCTGCCACCACGCCGGTCAAGGGCCCAGATTCTGGTCGTCCAGCCCGGCCGGACCGGCGGTCGCCCGGCTCGCAGCGCAGTGGGCTGGGGGTACCCGGTGGGTAGGCCCGCGACGAAGCCGCAGCCGGTTTCGCCGGAGTGCTGCAACCGGTGATCAGAGGTAAGGCCCGCCGCCTTCGCCCTCCCAGGACACCCACTCGACGGCCAGCACGTTGCCGGGGTCGAACACGTCCCACCCGTCATCGCGCGAGGTCTCCACGAGCCCGTCGGGGCGCAGCCGCACGCTCACCAGCGGATGTTTCTCGTCATTGAGGGTCCACCGCGTGCTGAGCCCGCGGAACGCGAGCCTGACCTGCCCGGGCTTACCGATCACCGGGTCCAGCAGACCGGTGATCACATTGCCATCCACAGCGCCACCTTACGTGCCGGATCGGTTCCCTGTCGCGGGTGCGGCCGGACCGGCTTCGGCTGCCGGCTAAGCAGCCAGCGCGTGATTGCGGCCGGGCCACCAGGGGTACGCAGGGACTGATCTAGTTGATGCCCGAGCAAGATCATCGACAGCGGCGGCGCCAGAATCCGCCGGAACTGGCCGGCAGTGCGGCGGCTCGTGCCGGCCGCATATGGCGCGGCGCTCTGGGCCAGTTGGCTGGTGGTGCAACCGTGGATATCCCTGCGAACGTGAAGCCTGATGGGTGAGCGTAATGTTTGCCGAAGGCTCCGCCGGTCGCCGTGGCTGGTCCTGAGCAGGCCAACCCGTCACGTCGATACCAGATGCTGACCTGTAGTGTTCCGCGCCATGCCGGCGCGGCAGTGCCGGCGGCGCCTGATCGCGTATCCCTCTCCTGGAGCAGCAGCCGGTTCAGCCGCAGTAGGAGGTAGTGATGGCAGTAGCAGTCGGCATCGATCTTGGTACTACCAATTCGGTCATCGCGGCGACGGAGGCCGGGAAGCCGGTCGTGATCCCCAATGCGGAGGGCGCCCGCACCACGCCGTCGGTCGTCGCCTTCACCGACCAGGGCGAGCGGCTGGTCGGCCAGCTCGCCCGGCGGCAGGCGATCTTGAACCCGAAGGGCACGATCTACTCGGCGAAGCGGTTCATCGGGCGGCGGTATGACGAGGTGGCCAGCGAGCTGAACGCGGTCTCCTTCGACGTGGTGCCAGGCCCGGACGGCTCGGCCAGGTTCTCGATCCGCGGCAAGCTCTACGCGCCGGAAGAGATTTCCGCGCTGGTCTTGCGCAAGCTCGCCGGGGACGCCGCGAAATTCCTCGGGGAGAAGGTCACCGAGGCGGTCATCACGGTACCGGCCTACTTCAACGACGCCCAGCGCCAGGCCACCAAGGACGCGGGCCGCATCGCCGGCCTGGAGGTGCTGCGCATCATCAACGAGCCCACGGCCGCCGCGCTGGCCTACGGGCTGGACAAGAAGAAGAACGAGACCGTGCTCGTGTTCGACCTGGGCGGCGGGACCTTCGACGTCAGCGTGCTGGACATCGGCGACGGGGTGATCGAGGTGCGCGCCACGGCCGGTGACACGCACCTGGGCGGCGACGACTTCGACCGGCGCATCGTCGACTACCTCGCCGACGAGTTCAACCGCGACAACGGCATCGACCTGCGCAACGACCCGCAGGCCCTGCAGCGGCTGTTCGAGGCGGCGGAGAAGGCGAAGGTGGAGCTGTCCTCGGTGACCCAGACGACGATCAGCCTGCCGTTCATCACCGCCGACGCCTCCGGGCCCAAGCACCTGAACACCACGCTGACGCGGGCGAAGTTCGACCAGCTCACCGCGGACCTGGTGGAGCGCACCACCAAGCCGGTCGAGCAGGCCATGTCCGATGCGAAGCTCACCGCCGCCGACATCGACGAGGTCATCCTGGTGGGCGGGTCCACCCGGATCCCGGCGGTGCAGAACCTGGTGCGCCGGCTGACCGGCGGCAAGGACCCGAACATGACGGTCAACCCGGACGAGGTGGTCGCACTCGGCGCGGCCGTCCAGGCCGCGGTCATCAAGGGCGACGTCCAGGACGTGCTGCTGCTGGACGTCACGCCGCTGTCGCTGGGCATCGAGACCCTCGGCGGCGTCATGACCAAGGTGATCGAGCGCAACACCACGATCCCGGCCCGGCGCACCGAGGTGTTCAGCACCGCCGAGGACAACCAGCCCGCCGTCAACATCGTGGTCCTGCAGGGCGAGCGGGAGCGGGCGGCCGACAACCGGGTGCTCGGCCGGTTCCGGCTGGAGAACATCCGGCCCGCCCCGCGGGGGGAACCGCAAATAGAGGTCACCTACGACATCGACGCGAACGGCATCCTCAACGTCTCCGCGCGGGACAAGGACACCGGGACAGAGCAGCGCATCACCATCAGCGAAAGCTCCAACCTGGACAAGGCCGAGGTCGAGCAGATGATCGCGGACGCCGAGCGGCACAGCGCCGACGACCGGCAGCTGCGTGAGCTGACCGATGCGCGCAACGAGCTCGACTCCACCGCCTACCAGGTGGAACGCCGCCTCGGCGAACTCGGGGAAGCAGTCCCGGTGCACGAGAAAGCCCGGGCCGAGACGCTGATCGCCGACGCGCGGCAGGCGATCAGCGACCAGGCTCCGCTCGACCGGCTCCGCTCGCTGACCAGCGAGCTCCAGCAGGTCTACCAGAGCCTCGGCGCCGCCGGAGCCGGGTCATCCGGGCCGGGGCCGTCCGGAGCAGGGCCAGCGGGGCCGGGCTCGCCGGGCCAGCCGGCCGGTGACGACGACGTGATCGACGCGGAGTTTACGACCGATGACTGACCGGGCGCCCGACCGGAACCCGAAGTCCGGCCAGGGTGACGTGCCGCCGCCGCCCCCCGGCGGCAGGCGGCGGCCGACGGCTCCCCGCCGGGCGACCGCCCGCCCGGGGACGGCCCCCCGCCCGCGGTGCCCGCCGCCGGCCACCGCGCTGAGTCCGGGGCCGGCCTTGAGGCCCTGCAGGCGCGGATCGCCGAACTGGAAGACCAGCGGCTGCGCGCGCTGGCCGACGTGGACAACGTGCGCAAACGCTGCGCCAGGGATATCGAGCGGGCGCGTTCGGGGGAACGCTCCCGGGTGGCTGGTGAATGGCTTCCGGTCCTGGACAACCTGGAACTGGCGCTGGCGCACGCGGACGCCGACCCGGCCGTCATCATCGACGGGGTCCGGGCCGTCCGCGACCAGGCGGCGGGAGTCCTGCAGCGACTTGGCTTCCCCCGCCGTGACGACCTGGGCACGGTCTTCGACCCTTCCCGTCACGACGCGATCGGGTCCAGGGCCGGGACCGGCGCTTCGGCCGGAACCGTGGTCGAGGTCCTGCGGCCGGCCTACGGCGAGGGCGACCTTCAGCTGCGGCCAGCGCAGGTGGTGGTCGCGAAGGACGGCTGATGGCATCCGACCGTGACTTCTACGAGATCCTGGGAGTGAGCAGGACCGCTACCCAGGATGAGATCCAGCGGGCCTACCGCAAGCTGGCCCGCGCGCACCATCCCGACGTGAACAAGGACCCCGGCGCCGAGGACAGGTTCAAGGACATCTCGGAGGCCTACAACGTCCTGTCCGATCCGGAGACACGACGCCGCTACGACGCGTTCGGGGCGGATTTCCGCCGGATTCCGGCCGACGTCGACCCCGATACCTGGAACCGCGCGGCCGCGGGCGCTGCCGGGCGAGGGGGCGGCCCGGGCGCGGGGAGCCGGACCAGACGCGGCCCCGCGTCCGACGGCGGCTTCACCGCCGAGTTCGGGGACGACATCAACCTCGACGACCTGTTCGGCGGGCTGTTCGGCGGCCGGGCTGGCCGGGGCTGGGGGCCCGTCCCCGGCGCGGACCAGGAAGCGGTCATCGAGCTGACCGTGGAGGAGGCGTACCGCGGCGGCCGGCGTTCGATCACCCTGGAGGGCGGCGGCCAGACGCGGACCCTGGACGTCTCGATCCCGGCCGGGGTCACCGACGGGCAGCGGATCCGGCTGGCCGGCCAGGGCGGCCGGGGCAGCGAGGGCGCCAGCGCGGGCGACCTCTACCTGATCGTCCGCATCGCCCCGCACCACCGGTACCGAGTGCAAGGCCGCGACCTGCGTGTCGAGCTGCCGCTGGCCCCGTGGGAGGCGGCGCTCGGCACCACCGCCGCGCTGGACACCCCCGACGGTGAGGCGAAGGTGAAGGTCCCCCCCGGCACCTCGAGTGGCCGGCGGCTGCGGCTGCGCGGCCGCGGCCTGCCCAATCCCCGGGGAACGCCAGGTGATCTGTTCGCCGAGGTCAGGATCATGGTGCCCAGGAAGCTGTCGGCCGAAGAGCGGCGCCTGTTCGAGGAACTCGCCGCCGAGTCCACGTTCGACCCGAGGAGGCGGCAGTGAGCCCGAGGGCCACAGTGAACACCCAGGCGACGGTGACGTACGCGCTTTCCCGGCCTGCGCGGCTTGACCTCGAATCGTTCGCCCGGCTCACCGGAACCCACCCTGACCTGGTCCGCCGGCTGGTGACCCTGGGCGTGCTGGACGCGCAAACCGACTCGGCGGGGCGGCTGTGGTTCGGCCGGGATCAGCTGGCGGCGATGGCCCGGGTGCAGCGGCTGCGCGCCGGGTTCGCGCTGAACTACGCGGCCATCGGTCTGGTGGCGGATCTGCTGGACCGGATCGCGGCGCTTGAGGAAGCGGCGCGCGGTAACTCCCCAGGCAGTGGAGGCGAGCGGTGGATCCGAACCGGCTGACGCAGAAGTCGCAGGAAGCGCTGCACGACGCGCAGACCAAGGCACTGCGCTTCGGGCAAACCGAAGTAGACGGAGAGCACCTGCTCCTCGCCCTGCTCGACCAGCCTGACGGCCTGGCGCCGCGGCTGCTCGGGCAGGCGGGGGTGGACACGGACCGGCTCCGGGCCGACGTGGAGGCCGACCTGGCCCGCCGCCCGCGGGTCAGCGGGCCCGGCGTGGCACCCGGCCAGGTCGCGGTGACCCAGCGGCTGTCCCGGCTGCTGGACACCGCGGGGCGGGAGGCCAGCCGGCTCAAGGACGACTACGTGTCCGTCGAGCACCTGCTGATGGCGCTGATCGACGAGGGCGCGTCCTCTGCGGCGGGCCGCCTGCTGGCCGAACGGGGCCTGTCCAAGGACACGTTCCTCGAGCACCTGACGAGGATCCGCGGTAATCAGCGGGTCACCTCCGCCATGCCGGAAACCGCGTACGAGGCGCTGGACAAGTACGGCCGGGATCTGGTGGCCGATGCGGCGGCGGGCCTGCTGGATCCGGTGATCGGCCGGGACGCAGAGATCCGGCGGGTGGTGCAGATCTTGTCCCGGAAGACGAAGAACAACCCGGTGCTGATCGGTGATCCGGGCGTGGGCAAGACCGCGATCGTGGAGGGGCTGGCGCAGCGGATCACCCGCGGCGACGTGCCGGAGGGGCTGCGGGATAAGGTGATCTTCGCCCTGGACCTGGGTTCGCTGGTGGCCGGGGCGAAGTACCGGGGTGAGTTCGAGGAACGGCTGAAGGCGGTGCTGGCCGAGGTCGCCGCGGCCGCCGGGCGGATCCTGCTGTTCATCGACGAGCTGCACACCGTGGTGGGGGCGGGTGCGGCCGAGGGCGCGATGGACGCCGGCAACATGCTCAAGCCGATGCTGGCGCGCGGCGAGCTGCACCTGATCGGCGCGACCACCAACGACGAGTACCGCCAGCGGATCGAGAAGGACGCAGCGCTGGAGCGCCGGTTCCAGCCGGTGACGGTGGACGAGCCGTCGGTCGAGGATGCGATCTCGATCCTGCGCGGTCTGCGGGAGCGGCTGGAGGTATTCCACGGGGTGAAGATCTCCGACGGCGCGCTGATCGCCGCGGTGACGCTCAGCCACCGCTATATCTCCGACCGGTTCCTGCCGGACAAGGCGATCGACCTGGTCGATGAGGCGTGCGCGATGCTGCGCACCGAGATCGACTCGATGCCGGCCGAGCTGGATGAGCTGACCCGGCGGGTGATGCGGCTGGAGATCGAGGAGGCCGCGCTGGCCAAGGAGGACGATAAGGCGTCGGCGGCCCGGCTCGTGGATCTGCGCCGCGAGCTGGCCGACCTGCGCGCCGAGGCCGACGCGATGCGCGCCCAGTGGGAATCCGAGCGGCAGGCGCTGCGCAAGGTCCAGGCGCTGCGCGAGGAGATGGAACAGCTCCGCCAGCAGGCCGAGCAGGCCGAGCGCGCCTATGACCTCAGCCAGGCTGCGGAGCTGCGGATGGGCCGGCTGCCCGAGCTGGAGCGGCGGCTGCGCGCCGAGGAGGACCAGCTGGCCGCCAAGCAGGGCAGCGGTCGGCTGCTGCGCGAGGTGGTCACCGAGGAGGAGATCGCCCAGATCGTCTCCCGGTGGACCGGCATCCCGCTCGCCCGGCTGCAGGAAGGCGAACGGGACAAGCTGCTGCGGCTGGACCAGATCCTGCACGAGCGGATCGTCGGCCAGGATGAGGCCGTCCAGGCCGTCGCCGACGCCATCATCCGGGCCCGGTCCGGGATCAAGGACCCGCGGCAGCCGATCGGCTCGTTCCTGTTCCTCGGCCCCACCGGCGTCGGCAAGACCGAGCTGGCCAAGACCCTCGCCGCCGCGCTGTTCGACACCGAGAACAACATGATCCGCCTGGACATGAGCGAATACCAGGAACGGCACACCGTCAGCCGCCTGGTCGGCGCGCCGCCCGGCTACGTCGGCTACGAGGAAGGCGGCCAGCTGACCGAGGCGGTCCGCCGCAAGCCCTACTCGGTGGTGCTGTTCGACGAGATCGAAAAAGCCCACCCGGACGTGTTCAACACGCTGCTGCAAGTCCTCGACGACGGCCGGCTCACCGACGCGCAGGGCCGCACCGTCAACTTCCGCAACACCGTCATCATCATGACCTCCAACATCGGCTCCGAATACCTGCTGGACGGCGTCACCTCCGACGGGGAGATCAAGCCGGACGCCCGCGACCGGGTGACGGCAGCCCTGCGCAGCCATTTCCGCCCGGAATTCCTCAACCGCCTCGACGACATCATCCTGTTCAAGCCGCTGACTGAGCCGGAGATCGAGCGCATCGTCAACCTCATGTTCAACGACCTGCGGGACCGGCTGGCCGCCCGGTCGATCACGCTGGAGCTTACCGAGGAAGGCCGCCGGCTCATCGCCACCGAAGGTTTCGACCCGGTGTACGGGGCCCGCCCGCTGCGCCGCTTCATCGCCCGCGATGTGGAGACCCGCATCGGGCGCGCGCTGCTGGCAGGCGACGTCGAGGACGGCGCCGTGATCTGGGTGGGAGCGGCGGACGACGAGATCACCGTCAACTACGAGAATCCGGGGTGAGCATGTCAGCAGAGCTGATCCGATGCCAGAACTGCAGCCGGATGAACCGGGTGCCGGCCGCTGCGCAGGGAACCCCGCAGTGCGGCAACTGCCACCAGCCGCTGGCGTGGATCGCCGACGCGGGCGACGACACGTTCGCCGACATAGCCGAGGCGGCGGTCATCCCTGTCGTGGTCAACATGTGGGCGCCCTGGTGCGGCCCGTGCCGGGCGGTCAGTCCCGCACTGGAGCAGCTGGCCCGGGATCTGGCCGGCCGGGTGAAACTGGTCAAGGTCAACGTGGACGAGGCGCCGAAGCTGCAGCAGCGGTTCAGCGTCCAGGCCATCCCCACCCTGATGGTGCTGCGGCGGGGCGAGGTGATCGCCCGCCAGGCGGGCGCCATGCCGCTGCCCATGCTGCGGGACTGGGTCCAGCGGGCGCTGGGACCTGCAGCCTGATCCGCGCGGGACCTTAGCTCGCCCGGCCGGACTCGGCCAAGGCAGGCACCGCACGGTCGTCGCCGACGATGATCAGCAGGTCGAAGCCGCCCGCGCGGCTGAACTTGCCTACCGGGCACTTGCGCCCGCCGCGGGTAACCGGCGGCGGCGCTTGGCGCGCGCGTAGATGATCTCTGGCTTGCCGTCGCCCGGGCTGCGGCGGTCCAGGTCGAACAGCGTGGTCGCGGCCATCAGGTCGCTGAGCTTGGCGTAGCCGTAGGTGCGGGAGTCGAAATCCGGGCTCTGATTGGTGATGATGTGGCCCACCGATGCCAAGGCGGCCCAGCCGTCATCGTCGGACGCCGCCTCTACCGCGTTCCGCAGCTGACTGACCAGCGCAGCGTCCGCCTTGAGCTGCGCGGCGGACGGGCGCGGGGGCGGCCTGGCCGCCGCGCCGGCGGGCTCGGCGGCGCTCTCGGTGTAGGTGAGGTTCTCGATGTAGATGAACTTGTCGCACGCTGCCACGAACGGCTTCGGCGTTTTCCGCTCGCCGAACCCGTACACCGTCAGGCCCGACTCACGCAGACGCGCGGCCAGCCGGGTGAAGTCGCTGTCACTGGAGACGATGCAGAACCCGTCGAAGCGCCCCGAGTACAACAGGTCCATTGCGTCGATAACCATGGCCGTGTCCGTGGCGTTCTTGCCCCGGGTATAGGCGAACTGCTGAATCGGCTGGATTGACTGGGCCAGCAGTTCTTCCTTCCAGCCTTTCAGGCTCGTGCCGGTCCAGTCACCGTAAGCGCGCTTGACGTGCGCGGTACCGTACTTGGCCACCTCTACCAGCAGCTCATCGATCATGGCCGGCTGCGCGTTGTCCGCATCGATGAGCACCGCTAGCCTGGCGGAGTTCTCATTGACCATGGTCATGCTGTTCTCCGGGTGCTACTGGAGCCTGTCTGGCGGGTGACCGAAATGACAGCCAGGTGTTCAGGATGGCCGGATCTCCCTGCGGGAAGAAGCTTTGTCTAGCATGCCACCTCGCTCGTCGTCGGCGTCCCCCGTCGGACCGTCAAATAGGCTGGGCTGACAGCGGCGTGACGGCGGCCGGCCGGGGTGGTGCCCCCGGCTGTTCAGGATGCGGGCAAGGGCAGCCGGGGCATGGCGGGCCCCCGCTGGTCCTGAGGGCAGCCGCGCCCGCCCTTCGACCAGGGAGCAGCAGGCCCGGGGCTCAGTTCTCGTACTTGAACGAGAGCTGAAGCTTGGTCCGGTAGGTGATCGCCCCGCCCTCGTCCAGGTGAATGTCCTGCTTGACGACCTCGCCCACTCGAAGATCGCGCAGCGTCCCGGCCGCGGTCCTGATCGCCTCCGCTGCCGCGTCTTCCCACGAAGTGCCGCTTGTCCCGATGATCTCGGTCACCCTGTACACGCTCATGTCGCTCTCCCTTGATGACGCGCGGCCCGGTCCGGGCTGCTGCGGACAGCCTGCCACAGAGCAACGCTGCCAGCTCATCGATGGCGGCAGGTGATCTTCGGCCCGGATTGCGGCAAGGCCGCGGGGCTGGTCATGCTGTAGGTGATGGCCGGCCGAAGGCACCGCCGGCAAACGGCTCGCAATGGGGTCCGCGCCGGGTGACAACTGGCGCGCCGACCGCTCCGCGAGCTGGAGACGATCGTCGCGGCGGAGCCGGTGATCGCCGTCGTGCCGGCCGCTGCTCCAGAGGAGACCTCATGCAACTGACATTTCAGTCCGCGCGCGACCTGGCGCGAGCCCTGCGCCGCGCGTCGGACGCGCACGCTCAGCACGAGCAGCAGACCGGGCACCCGGACCCGGACTGGGCAAGCTGGTACGCGCGCTACCTCGAGCAGGAGCAGGCCGGAGCCGGGCAGCTGCCCGCCGCTGCGGGCCATCCGGGCGCGAGCGTGCCGGTGGCGGTCGTTACCAGCCGGACAGAGGCGGAGCTCATCGTCGGCATGCTCCGCAACAACGGCCTGACCGCGGCGGTGTCGGCAGACGACGCCGGAGGACAGGAACCGGCGCTGCAGGCCCAGGGTGTTCGAGTGCTGGTCGCCCCCGCCGATGAAGCCTCGGCCCGCGAGCTGCTGGCCGCCGTAGATGACCCCTCCGCGTAGGCCGGCATTACCCGCCCGCAGCGGCCGGCGCAGGCGTCGCAAGATCAGGGCTTGGCCGCTGCGGGGCGCGGCCCTCAGCGTCGCCGCAGCCGCATCGGCAGGTTCCGGCCGGGCCGCAGGGTCACCTGGGCGGTCGGCCCGGGCATTCCGCGTGCGGTCAGCTCCAGCCGGAACCGCCCGGCGATGGTGGCCAGCACGAGCACGGTCTCCAGTTCGGCGAAGGACGAGCCCACGCAGGCCCGCCTGCCGCCGCCGAACGGGATGAACGCATAACGGTGCCTGGTGGCAGGGTCGCCGTCACCGCCGGGCAGGAACCGGCGCGGGTCGAACCCGGCCGGGTCCGGCCAGAACTCCGGGTGCCGGTGCACCAGGTAGGGCGAGATCGCGACCAGGCTCCGGGCCGGGACCGGCGTGCCGGCGACGTCATCGCCGCCGAGCGCGTCCCGTTCGATCGTCCACGCGGGCGGGTAGAGCCGCAGCGCCTCGGACACGACCGCCGTGGCCCACGGCAGCCGGGCCACGTCTGCGGCGTCTGGGTCACGCCCGCCGAGCACGGTGTCCAGCTCCTCCTCCAGCCGGTCCCGGGCCGCGGGGTAGGCCGACAGCAGCGCCAGCGACCAGGCCAGCGTGTTCGCGCTCGTCTCATGGCCGGCCAGCAGGAACGTGGCCACCTCGTCGCCGACCTCGTCGTCGGTCAGCGGCATCCCCCGCTCGTCCCGCGCCTGCAGCAGCACGTCCAGCAGGTCGCCCGGCTGCCCGGCCGGCTCGCCGCCGGCCCGCCGGGCAGCGATCAACCGGCCCACCGGGCCCTCGATGCCCTCGGCGGTGCGTCCGATCCGGCGCGCCGCGGCCTTCACCATCCGGGTGGACGTCGGACCCCACCCGATCGGCAGGAACGTGGTCAGGACCGCCACCCGCTGGCCCGCGCTCACCGCCTGGCTCAGCCCGGCCTCCGCGGTCAGGTCGGCGCCGAACAGTGCCAGCCCCACGATCTCCAGGGCCAGCGCGCTCATCTCCCGCACCACATCGACCACTGACCCGTCCGCCAGCTCGTCCCAGCGCGCGGCCAGCCGCCGCGCGGGCTCAGCCATCTGCGGGCCGAAGCCGGCCACCTCGCGCCTCGAAAACACCGGCTGGATCAGCCGCCGGTGCCGCCGCCACACCTCACCCTCGCTGGTCAGCAGCCCATTGCCCACCAGCGCCCGCAGCGGCCGGTAGGTAAACGCCTTCACGTAATTGTCCTGATTCGCCGCCAGCACATGCTCGGCATGCTCGGGCCGGCTCAGCAGGAAAAAGCTGCGCCGCGGCGCGAACGGCATCCGCACCACATCCCCGTACCGGGCCGTCAGCCGCACATACCCCGCCAGCGGGTCACCCAGCATCCCCGCCAGTACCCGCGCCGCTTCCCCTCGCCCGGGACCCCGCACGCCACCGCCGGATACCTGCACTCCAGAACCGGATACCTGTACGCCCATGCACCCATCATCCGCCGGGCCGGCAGTTGAGCGGCAACTAGGCCGGGTCAGCTGGCCGGTTGCCCGGCGGCCGCAGCGGGAGGCGGACCCGCAGCACGGTCTCGCCCGGCCGGGAGTCGATGGCGATCGTGCCTGCGTGGCGCTCCACGACGATGCGCTGGGCGATGTCGAGTCCGAGGCCGGTGCCTTTGCCCACGTCCTTGGTCGTGTAGAAGGCCTCGAACGCGCGCGCCGCCACCTGCGGCGGCATACCCGGGCCGGTGTCGCCGACCTCGATGACGACCGCGTCCGGCTCGGCCCGGGTCGACAGCCGGAGCGTGCCCGCGCCGTCCATGGCGTCGATCGCGTTGTCGATGAGGTTGGTCCACACCTGGTTCAGCTCGCCGGGGTACGCCTCGATCAGCGGGACGCCGGCGCTGTAGTCACGTACGACCGTGACGCCGTCGCCGAGCTTGTACCCGAGCATCACGAGGGTGCTCTCGAGGCCGTCGGTCAGGTTGATCCGCTGCACGGAGGCGCGGTCCATCTGGGAGTAGGACTTCATGGCGGTGACAAGCTCGGAGATGCGCCGGCTCGAATCCTTCAGCTCTGACAGCAGCGCGGCGGCGGACAGGGTGCTCGCCACCCACTCCAGGCCGGGTTCCAGGGCCGGTCCCTCGAGCACGGTCGCGGCTTGCTCGCACCAGGTGACGTCGACCCCGGCGGCGGCGAGCGGCGGGGCGATCATCCACTCGCCAGAGATGCCGTGGCTGCTCAGCCAGGACGCGAGGGCTTCCTCGTCGTCGGCCAGGGCCAGCGGGTCGCGGGGGCCGGCTGGGGCTCGATCTGGCGGCGCAGCGTGTCGAGCGCGCTGAACTGCCGGGCTGAGATCTCGCCCTCGGCGAGCCGGCCGAGGGACGAGAGCAGCGTCTGGCACGCGGCCTCGAGGGCGTCGACAGCCCGGGTGGCGGCCGCTGCCGGGTTATTGATCTCATGCGCGAGGCCGGCTGAGAGCGTGCCGAGGGTGATCAGGGACTCGCGCTGCCGTGCCGTGGACTCGATGGAGCGCGCGGTGCGGTACAGCCCCTCGATCAGGTGCCTGCCGAACGGGAACCAAGCGTTGAACCGGTCGCGCAGCAGTTCGGCCGGCACCCGGAGCACCCGCCCGCTGGTCGCTCCCCGGCCGGTCGCGAGATAGACGCCGTGTTCGTCCCAGGCGCGGAACCCGCCAGCCCACCTGCCCGGCACGTCCATCCTCCCGACCACGGTGTCCTCGCGGCCGATGTGCCGCACGAGGTCGATGGCGCCCTCGATGAGCACCCACCAGAAGTCCGCGTGCTCACCCTCGCGGAACAACACGGCTCCGGGCTCGATGCGAATCTCGGTACTGCCCGCGGCCAGCTCAGCGAGCTGATCATCGGCCAGGCCGTAGAAGAGGCTGAGTGCGCGAAGCTCGTCGGCGCGCATCAGGCCGCGGCCCGGTGCCGGTGCGCCACGCGGTCGTCATCGGCCGCCGGGATGATCGGTTTCGTCATGAAGTCAGCCTCCGTCCGGTCAGTCGCCGGACGCGCCGGCGTCAGGGCCGGCCGCGCCGAACGCTTCTCCCAGGCCGGGAAGGTCATCTCCGGCCGGTCCCCGCCCCGGCACGTGATCCAGCAGCGGGCGCATCGCGTCGAGGTCGGCGAGGATTTCGCGCCCGACCTGCTGCGCGGAACGCATCGCATCCACTGACACCAGGATTCCGCGGTCGCGGTACCAGGCGAGGATGGGGGATGTCACGTCATGGTAGAGGGCCAGCCGCTGGGCGATGACGTCGGCGGTGTCATCGGAGCGATGCTCGAGCGCGGCCCGCGCGAGCAGCCGGCGGATGAGCTCGGCGTCGCTGGCTTGCAGGTGCAGCGCCACATCTGCCGTCATCCCCAGTTCGCGGCCTATCTGGTAAACCGCCCGGGCCTGCCGCATGTTGCGCGGGATCCCGTCGAGCACGAACCCGCCCCCGGCCGCCTTCGCGGCGATCATCTCCTCCCGCACGATGTCCAGGACCACCTGGTCGGGCACGAGCTCGCCGCGGTCGAGGTACTGCTGGACGGCCAGGCCGAGCGGGGTCCGCCGCGCCACGTGATCACGCAGCAGGTCGCCGGTCGCGATGTGCGGGATGTCGAAGTGGGCGGCGATCAGCGCGCCCTGAGTCCCCTTGCCCGCGCCCGGCGGCGCGATCATCAGTACCCGCATTACTCGCCTCCTCACCTCATCATCCCGGCCGCCGGCCGCCGGCCGGTAGCCCGGCCCGGCGGCGGTGGCAACGGGACCGGCCAGGCGCCCGGCCCGGTCATGATCCCGTTCCGGTCCTGGCCGCGGGCCAGCGCCGCTGCCCGTGGTTGTCGCGGGAGGCGAGCCGCACCTGCCGGCGGCGCCTAGCCGGGTTGATCGTGCCCGTGGTCGTGGTGGTGAGGATGATCTGTCGTGGCTGGTCCGCCCTCACGGGGCGGGTCGGCCGGCATTCAACAGCCGGGCTGGCCGTGGTTGCCGCAGCAAGACTGGTGGTTACGCAGTTTGATGAGCGTGTTGGAAGCGGCCATCCGCAGCTTGGCAGCGAACGAGGCGTCGCAGGTGGTCCAGTTGGAGAAGAAGGCCCCGCGGGCTGGCTTCGGCCGAGGTTCCTGACCGGGCTCTGGCATGACGCAAACGTACGGCGAAAGCGGGCACCGGTCCAGTCAGCCTCCGGCCGAGCCAGAACGGCGGGCCGGGGGGGATAACCGGGGGTCCGGCGGGCTCACCCCGGGCGCCGGCCCGGCGGCCTGGTCCCGGGGCGGTGACAGGCTGCCCGGATCTCCCTCGTATCCCCGGCCGGACACGGCGGTCTCGCTGCGCGGCGGTTCCGGATACCCGGGAGGGGATGGCCGGTCGGAGATCACACTGGAGATCACCACGATGGCGAGGAATATCGCGAACACGACGGTCATGACGATCGCGATGATGAAGCTGGTACCCAGTGACAGTGTCACGGCTGGCCGCCACCTATCCTGTGTGCTCTTGCCGGGCTTGCCTTCGCCGACAACAATTCTAGCGGCGCGGCTTCGGCCCGGCCCGGGCCAGCGGCGTGGCACAACTCGTACCGGTCAGCTGACCTGATTCGCCCGGCGTCCATCGAGCCAGGCCGCCGCCCTGGCGGCCGAGGTGCGGGCGAGCCACGCGTCTTGGACCAGCTCGGTCAATTCCTGCAGCGTGAGCTCGCTGATCCGGCTCGCCCGCACCAGTACCGACGGGTGGCCGTCGAAGTGCGGTGTGGTGAAAAACGGCGAACTGCCGTCTTGCACCAGCGCCTGCTTGTCGGAGTCCGACGGCACCCAGAACATGATCACGTCGGTGTAGCGCTGGCCGGTCTGCGGGTTGACGGCGTCGGGGCGAGGCGTGCGGAAGAACACGAACGACTTGCCGCCAACCTGGTAGACGGGATTGTCCGGCCGGCCGCGGACGATCGTGACGTGAGGCATGCTCATGGCCAGGTCGTGGACGTCCGCAACTCGTGCCCGGCGCGACCGTGGCGGCATGGCCACAGCGTACGCAGCGCGATGCGCTCGGCCCGTCTCGGGCCAGCTGCGGCGGACGGGAGTGGTTACCCACGCCGGCTGGCCGTCCGGCAAGGGCGGGGCCTGCCGGACGGCCAGCAGCGCGGCGCGGCAGCGTGATCCGCCAGCGGCTCTGCTCCGCGGCAGTCAGCCTTGCTCAGCGTGCCAGCTGCCACCGTCCTGCCGGAGGAACCGCGAGACCGGCCGCGCCCACCGCGGCGGCCGACGGGCCGCGGTGCCCGCCGCGCAGCGGCGCCCCGTTCGGGCACCACGGGTTGGCTGGCGCGCCCGCGCACGGGTTAGGCATGGTCGGCAGCCCGATGGGCAGCCGCTTCAGCACCACCGTGCCGTTCGGCCTCGGGTAATTGGCTCCCGGCGGGCAGGTGCCCAGGCCGGTGTCACAGAGCACTTGCGCGAACAACGGCCCCCCGGCGTTGCCGGCCTTGGTGGTGACCCCGCACTTCTGCTGGACCTTCTCCAGGTTGGCCGGGGCGCTGCCGTCGGGGGCGGTGTTGCCGGCGAAGCAGTTCTGCGGCTCGCCTCCGAACAGCGTGATCTGACCGAAGTCGGAATTGCTCGGGTTACCGAAGTAGCCGTTGTGGCTGAACGTATTGTCCAGCAAGGCGTCGCCTTGAGGGTCCAGGACGCAGCCGAAGCCCGGAACCTTGTGGCCGCCGGAGCCGGTACACGTCTGGTGGAGGCTGGGCTTGCCCTCCTGGGCGTAGGGGACGAACAGGATCCCCCAGGCGCCGTTGTTGGCGATCGTGTTGTCCATCACCGTGTCGAAGCGGCCGCCGGAGACGGTCATCCCGGTGCCGACCGGCCCGGCCGCCGCGCTGCCGGCCGCCGGGGCCTTGGGATTGTTGTTGTTGTGCAGGTAGTTGTGAATGACCACCCAGCACGAGTTGGTGTGGGTGATCGGGCTCGTCCCGCCGTTCGGGCACTGACCGTCCTGCGGGGCGGGCGGGTCGCCGATGACCTGGGTATTGGTGTCCAGGCCGTCCTGGTTGTCATCGAACTGCGAGTTCTTAATGACGATGGTCCCGCCGGAGTTGGTGCCCGAGTACCCGAGGGCGTTGTTCTCCATCCACATGTGGTTCAGGACTACGTCGCACTGCTGCAGGCAGGCGCCTACGTACGTGCCGGAGTCGTTCATGTTGCTGGCGTAAAGCTGATTCCAGCCGGCCGGGCCGGCCGAGTTGCTGGCGAAGATGCCGTACTGCGCGGCCGTGGTCTCGCTGCTGAAGAACGTCGAGGTCGCGGTCAGGTAGCTGCCCCAGTAGCCGGTCAGGCCGATCTTGCCTGACCCGTCTCCCCCGTTCCACCAGATCTGGTTGCCGGACGCCCCGGTGCCGGCCAGGAAGTTGCAGACCGTGAGATTCTGGACCCGCACGTCGTTCGCCTTCCACACCACGATCCCGTTGCGTCCGACGGGAACCCCGTCGGGCCCCAGCGACCCGTAGTTCTGAGCGCTCGGCTTGGAGCTGCACGGTGGCGATCCGGGGTTGGTGCCGTCGACGACGACCGAGTTGCGATCCATGCCGCGCACCGTGATGCCGGACTTGGCGATGTACACCCCGCCCATCTGCCCGTTTCCGGGGTTGATAGGACGGCCGCTCTCGTCGGCTGTCTCGTGGTAGTCGCCCGGGCCGACCAGAATCCAGTCCCCTGGCCGAGCGGCATCGACAGCGGACTGAATGGTCTGGTACCGGCCCGCCCTGCCGTCGAACGTCCCGACGAGCAGCACCTTCGAGCCGTACGGCCCGGCCGGGCCGTGCGACGGCGCCCAGGCGGACAGCATCCCGCAGATCAGGGCCACCGCTGCGAACGCCGACACGCGGGCCGCAACTCTCCGACCGCAGAATTTCATCTCCGATCCCTTCTCCCCGGCAACTGTCCACCCGCACCCTACGCATGCGTCCCGCCTGGCGCTAGGCCTTCACCTGGTTGCGTGCCGGCTGGCTCGGGGCCGTCCGCTGCCTTCGTCCGGCGCGTCTGACGGGCGGTTTCGCCGCCACCGGGGCGGTTCGGCCACGCCTAGCCGGAAGCGAACACCACGCCCGTGACGCCGACCGCGACCCGGGTGCCCGCGGTGCCGGCGAGCATGGCGCCGATGTCGGCCAGCGCGCCGATCACCGCGGGCTTTCCCGTCCTCGCGAACTCGCACGCGGCGATCACCTTGGGGAGCATCGACCCCGCGGCGAACTCGGCTTCGTGCTCGGCGAGCAGGGCGTCAGGATCGGCCGCCACGATCGGCCGCTGCCACGGGGTGCCGAACCCCACGAAGACCGCCGGGGCTTCGGTGGCCATGATGAGGATGTCGGCGTCGATGTCGCGAGCGAGCAGCGCGCTGGCGCGATCCTTGTCGATAACCGCCTCGACGCCTGCCAGCTCCCGGCCTGGCCGGTAGGCGGTAGGGATCCCGCCGCCGCCCGCGCAGATCACCACGCAGCCTCGCTCGAGCAGCCACCTGATCGGCCGGCGTTCGAATATCCGTCGCGGTACCGGCGAGGGCACCACCCGGCGCATGCTGTCCCCGTCGGGCTTGAACGTCCAGCCTCGCTCCGTTGCCAGCTTGTCTGCCTCGAGCTGGCTGTAAAGCGGGCCGATCGGCTTGCTCGGGTCGGTGAAGGCCGGATCTCCGGGATCGACCTCGATCATTGTCAGCAGCGACGCGAGCGGCTTCTCGAACGGGAGCCGGTTCCCGAGCTCCTGCTCGATGAGATAGCCGATCATCCCCTGAGTTTCCGCCCCCAATACGTCCAGCGGAGACTCAAGCCCCTCCTCGTAGCTCGCGTCCTCCAAGGCCAGCAATCCGATCTGCGGGCCATTGCCGTGCGAGATGATCAATTCGTGCTGCTCGCCGATCGGCGCCAGGCAGTCGCACGCCAGCCGGACGTTTGCCCGCTGATTTTCCACCGTCATCGCCTGTCCCCGGCGCAGCAGCGCATTCCCGCCGAGGGCTACCACCACTCTCATGACGGTCCCCGCATGCGGGCAGCGTATACCGACCCGCTCCAGGTACCCGCAAACGGCTTGCCAGCGCCGGCCGGCTGCGATTGGGTGGCGCTGTGAGTGACATGTGGACCGCCCCCGAGGATGACCCCAGGAGCTTTGGCAACCCCGTCGGCGAGAAGGCGACTTACCGGGAGTACCTCGGCAACTACCGGCTGATCATAGAGATGAAGTGCGATGGGCTGGACGCCGGCCAGCTCGCCCGGCGCTCGGTACCGCCCAGCACCCTGAGTTTGCTCGGCCTGATCCGTCACCTGGCTCAGGTGGAGAACAACTGGTTCCAGCGGGTGCTGCAGAGCAGGACCGACGCGCCCCGCCTCTACAAGCGGGAGGACGACCCAGACTGGGACTTCGGGGGCGCGGTGCCCGACCCTGCGGTGGTCAAGGACGCCTTCGCCGCCTGGAAGGCCGAAATCGCCAGGGCCGACGAATGGCTCGACGCGCTCGAGGAGGCCGACCTGGGCCGCGAGGCGCCTGCCGACGGGGACACCGTCGCCGTGCGCGACGTGCTTGTCCACGTGATCGAGGAGTATGCGCGGCACGCCGGCCACGCCGATCTGCTGCGCGAGTGCATCGACGGGCGTACCGGCCAGTGATCCGCCGGGCGCGGCCGACCTCAGGACCGCTGCCAGGCTCAGGCTCCGGATGGGAGAGATCATGGACTTGTTCGACCTGTCGGGGAAGAGCGCCGTCGTCACCGGGGGGAGCCGCGGGATCGGGCTCATGATCGCGCGCGGCCTGCTGGAGGCCGGGGCCCGGGTGTACATCAGCTCGCGCAAGGCCGATGCCTGCGCCGCCGCCGCGCGGGAACTCGCCCGCTACGGCAAGGTCGCTGCCATCCCGGCCGACCTGTCGGCGGAGCCGGAATGCCTGCGGCTGGCCGGCGAGATCGGCGAGCGCGAACAGGCCCTGAACGTCCTGGTCAACAACGCCGGTGCCACCTGGGGCGCACCGCTCGAGGAGTTCCCCGCCGCCGCCTGGGACAAAGTCACCGACCTCAACCTGAAGGCGCCGTTCTTCCTCACCAGGGCGGCACTGCCGCTGCTGGAGGCCGCCGGGACAGCCGACGACCCGGCGCGGGTCATCAACATCGGCAGCATCGACGGGCTCCGGGTGCCGCCGCTGCCGACCTATGCCTACTCGGCGAGCAAGGCCGGGCTGCATCACCTGACCCGGGTACTCGCCCGCGAACTCGGCCCCCGGCATATCACTGTCAACGCCGTCGCCCCCGGGCCGTTTGAGTCCAAGATGATGGCCGCGACCCTCAGCACGTTCGGCGACGCGATCGCCGACGCCGCCCCGCTGAAGCGGATCGGCCGCCCGGACGACATGGCCGGCGTCGCGATCTTCCTAGCCTCGCGAGCAGGCGCCTACGTCACCGGCGCCGTTATCCCCGTCGACGGCGGCATCGGCACCACCGTCTGAACCGTCGCCAACTGCCCGACGGGGCCGCGCCGGGCAGCTGGCCTACCCCAGCGTGCGCAGATCCGTGATGAAGTTCGGCCCGTCGGGCGTGCCCAGGCCGGTCATGTTGTCGTATCCAGGCAGCGTGACCTGCCCGGTGTAGCCCTTCATCTGGGGGCTCTGGTCGTCGTTGGTGGTCAGGCTCGGAATCCGGTTCGTCTTCGGGCCCAGGCAGATGTTGGCGAATTCAAGCAGGTCGCACTCCACACCGCGGTACGCAGCGGGGCTGTGGCTGGTCAGCGGCAGGGTATCGAAGAAGGCGCTGGTCCGGTTCAGCCGGTAGATCGCCGGGTTGATGAACCCGAGCGCCGCCGGCTGGCCCTGCTGGGCCGCGGTGACCATGCCGGCCACCAGCGGCGAGGATTCGCTGGTTCCGCCGATGCTCTCCTCGAAGAACGTGGGCTGCTTGCCGCTGAAATTCAGCAGGCCCACGTTGATCCCGGTGAACGGGTCGGCGTCGGCGGCGAGGTCGGGCGCGCTGCGGGTGGTGCCCAGGGACTTCGGCACCACGCCTTTCTGGTAGGCCGGCTGGGGCCAGTGCACGCTGGGCCCGCCGCCGGACGCGCCGTCTTCGTTCCCGAACGCCCACGCGTTGTTCTTGAGCTGGGAGATCCCGGTTGACCAGCCGGTCTCGAACAGCCGGTTGCCGGTCTTGCCGATGCCCAGCGTGGTGCCGCCGACCGCGATCGCATCCGGGTCGATCGACGGCTCAAGGACGCCGGAGCCGTCGCCGGCCGAGAAGTACATGCCGACCCCCTCGGAAGCGGCGCGCACCAGGTAGGCGTGCACGAGATTGGTCTGCGAGGACGGCTGGGACTCGGCCCCGGTTTCCCACGAGTTGGAGGCCACCGAGGCCAGCGGGTGGCCGCTGGCGCCGTCGAGGATCGCGATGTCCGCGTTGTACACGGCCTGGTTCCCGTCCTGCTTGGCGTCGCAGCTGTCACCGCCCACGACCAGCTGGTGCGCGCCCGGGGCCATGTCGTAGGAGGACTCGACGTCAAGCTGCTCCTCGAGGTCGAACGGGTCCCCGCAGGTGTCCTTGCCGAGCGACAGCTGCGCGTAGCGCTCGGGCGAGGGGGCGGGCATGTGGTTGGCCTTCGCGTAGTCCTGCAGGGTGAGGAACATGTCCCGGGTCAGCCCCTCCTCGACCAGGGCGATCGTCTGCCCCTTGCCGGTGGCGGCCCAGCTCGCCCCGTAGGCGGACCGCATCTGCCCGGCGCTGTACCCGCACACGAAGGTCGGGAACGAGGTGACGCCGAACTGCTCGGGCAGACCGGTGGCCATGTGCTGCCCGTAGTAGTGCGAGCAGGGCGCGTCCGCCCCGTGCAGGCGGTCGGCCCGGCCGGCGGCCGGGCCCTGGGCGGCCGCGGCCGGGCCCTTCTCCAGCGGGACGATCGGTGCGGCATTGTCCAGGCCGGTGACGGCGAGCACGCGGCCGGCCAGCGAGACCGGCAGCCGGACAGCGCGGCTGTTGGCGTGCAGCCGATAGCCGCCGGCGTTCACCGACGCGGAGGCGCGGTAGGTCCGCAGCCGGACCCGGAACGCGGCGTTGATCTTCGACACCGGGGCGGTCGCGCGTACGTACGACCGCCCCGGGTCGGTGCTGATACCGGTGAAGCCCCCGGTGCGCAGCCACGACTCGACCTGGGCCGCCGCGCCGCGGGACGCGCCGAACCGGGCGGTATAGGCGGCCGGGCTCAGGTAGTGCCGGAACAGCGGGCTGCCGGGCGTGCTCACCGCGGCGGCGAACCGTTCGGCGGCCGCCAGTTCCGGCTTCAGCCACACCTCGATGGTCAGCCGCACCGAGCCAGCGACCTCACCGGTGGACCGGGTGTGGCTGACGAACGGGACCGCGCTGCCGGCCAGGATCGCGTCGGCGGGCCTGGGTGAGGCCTCTGCTGTCCCGCTTGCGGCCGCGGTCGTGCCTACGGCCGCCGCAGTCGCGCCCAGGACCGCGGCAAGCATCCTCAATCTGGACATGGCTCTCCTCGCAAACCGTGGCGAAGGGCATCCGCGCCAGAATAGGCCAGCAGGCAGGGCGCTTCGGGCTTTTCGGCGGTCAGCTTGCCGGTCGAGATCAGCAGCGCTGCAGGTTCTTCCGGGCCGGGGCCCCGCAGATGTCAGGAGTGGCTGCGTTTCGGCGTGCCGTGCTTGCCACGGTGGCCGGGCGGGGGCGGTCCGGGCACGTTGGGTGTGGCCGATGTTGTCCGGAGCAGGGCGGGCATCGTCTTGAGTGCGTTGGCGAACGCGGCCTTGTACTGCCGGACCCCGGCGTTGAGTGCCTGCTGGTTGGCGCTGACGAACTGCTGCTCGTAGCTTGCCTGGACGGCGAAGTAGATCCCGGCCAGGTCGCTGCTCAGCGTGCAGTTCGCGTCGGCCACGGCCATCGCGATCTGCGTCTGGTTCTGAGCGGCGGTCGGCGCGCCGGGCGGCCCGCTGGGGTTCTGCCCTGGGGCCGACCTGAGCCCGAGGGTGACCAGCGCCTGCGACCAGAACGCTTCCGCATCGGGGGAGCTGAACCCGGTCTTGGTCATGCAGGCCGACCAGTTCCGGTCTGCCTGCCTGAACTGGCTGTCCTGGACCACGTCGGTGCCGATGTCGTTGTTCAGCGTCTCGATGATGGCCATGGAGTGAGCGAACTGGGCGTTGTTGAAGTTCTGCAGGATGTTGAAGCACTTGCCCGCGGCCGCCTGCGCCCCGGCGGGCAGGTTGCCGAACGGCGCGCCGGGCTGAGCGGGCACGCCGCCTGCCGGGCCGCCGCTTCCGGCCATGAAGCCGTCCTCAGCCGCCAGTGCGGTCCCTACGTAGCCCCACGGGCCGAATGTCTGCGCGAACGCCAGGCCGCTGTTGGTGCGCACCGGGTACGGCGCCTGGGCGGCGTACTGCCCGTAGCCCGCGTCGTTCATGCATGCGGTGTGCAGGGCGTCATAGGTGTCACCGGGTGCCAGCCCGTCGTTGTCAGCGGCGCCGAGTCCGGCGTAGGGCGTGAACGCCTCCGACGACAGGGCCGCCTGGACGGAGGCCGGGGCGGGCGGCCTGCCGACGGCGGGTGTCGTCACGGTCGCAGCAGGTCCCTTGGGCGGAGCGACCGTGCAGGCGGCGAGGCCGGCGCAACAGCAGATCAGCACACCGAGGCCGGCACGGATACGCATTGTCCTGCCCTTCAAGTCAGCCGGTGGTCAGGATGCGGCCCGCTTGGGCTTGCCTGTCGGGAACGGCTGGGCCTTCGCCGTCCGCAGCTGAGCTGAGAGCTTGGTCAGCTCCTTCTTGTACGCGGCGCGGTACTGCCTGACGGCGGTGTTGAGCGCCTGCTGGTTCGTGTTGACGAGTTGCCGCTCGTAGCTGGCCAGGACGGCGAAGTAGATCCCGGCCAGGTCGGCGGACAGCGTGCAGTCGGAATCGGTGACGGCCGCCGCGAGCTGCGCCCGCTGGGCGGAAGGGCTTACCTGTTGCCCGGGGGTTATGTTTATGCCTCCTCCTTTCCCGCCGTTGTACATGTTCTGCAGCTCGGTGAAGAACACGTCCTGCGGATTGTGAAAGGTGTAGCCGTTCTTCGCCATGCAGGCGGTCCAGGCCCGCGTCGCGCTCTTCATCGCGGGGTCACGCAGCACGTCGTTGGTAATGTCGGTGCTCAGCGTCGCGATGCCAGCCAGCGGCCCCTTCTGCACCGCGTCGCTGAAGTTCTGCTCGATGGTGGCGCACTTGAAGACCGCGGACTGCTCCGCTTGGGGATAGTTGGGCGGGCCATTCGGCGGCGGGCCATTGATGCCCAGTTGGTTCAGTGCGCTGCCGGGGGGAGCGTTGAAGCCATACTGCTGGGCCTCGGTGGCGCCGAGATAACCCCACTCCCCCCACGGCTGTGAGAATGCCAGGCTCCCGGGTCCGCCTATCCTGATGCCGAACGGAATATCAGCATCGTTGACGTTCGGATAGCCTGCGGCGCTCATGCACGCCCCGCCGAGGGCGAAGCTCGACTCGCCGGGGGCCAGCCCGTCGTTGTTGGACAGTCCGAGCGCTGCGTAGGGGGTGAATGGGTCGCTGGACAGCGCCGCCTGGGCGGAGGTAGGTGGCGCCGGCCTGCCGACGCGGGGCGTTGTCACTGAGGTGTTCGGTCCCTTGTGCGGGTCGGCTGTGCAGGCGGCGAGCGCCGCGCAGCAGGCTAGCAGGCACAGGCCGGTGCGGATACGCATGATCGTTCCTTTCAAGCGCGCCGCAGCGCCGCGAGCGGGCTGATCCGCGCCGCGCGCAGCGCGGGATACGCGCCCGCCAGCAGGCCGACAACGCTGCCGATCAGCGGCGCGGGCAGCGTATATGCCGGGTTCAGCACGGCGGTCCAGTTCTTGGCCGCGGCGAAGATCACCACGATCCCGACGCCTATGCAGGTGCCGATCAGGCCGCCGAGCGTGCCGAGCGCGGTGGATTCCGCGAGGAACTGCGCGGCGATGTGCCGCGGCCGGGCGCCGACGGCGCGGCGCAGGCCGATCTCCTCGGTGCGCTCGAGCACGGCGACCAGCGTCGTGTTCGCGATCCCGACCGCGCCGATAAGCAGGCTGATCAGTGCGAGAATCAGGAACAGGCCGGCCAGGTCGCCGGTCACCTCGGCCTGCAGGTTCTGCGGGTTGGGCGGAGACGTCACGACCAGCCGGCTCGGGTCGGCGGGCAGCTCGGCGGCGGCGATCTGCCTGGCCACCGCCTGGGCGGCGCCGATTCTCGTCGCGACGACCATCTGCGCCTCGTCCTGGTTCCCGATGCCAGGCACCGGGTTGCCGTAGTCGGCCAGGGCCGTCTTCTCCGGGATCAGCATCGCGCTCTCGCTGGACACCACGCGCTGCGCGGAGCTGTAGATGCCGACCACCGTGTACGCGATGCCGTTGACGAACATCGCAGGATGGCTGGGCAGGCGTGCGGCGGAGATGCCGACCGCGGTCGCCGTGCTGGTGTCGATCATTGCGACGTGCTGAGTGGTGTCGTTCTCGTACGTGCTCAGCGGCGAGCCCGCGACCATCGTCAGGCCCATCGCCCGCACCGCGCCCGGCGAGGCGGCCAGCAGGTTGACCGTCTGCGAGGCGGTGGCCGACAGCGCAAGTGAGCTGGTGAAGTTCGTGCCTTCCGGGAGGGAGACCGGCCACCAGACACCGGCGGCGGCCACCCCGTTGATGTGGTCGGCGATCGTGTCCGCGCTGGCCGGGAAGCCGATGGCGGGATTGGTGCCGGGCGGGGCGACGTTGTTGGCCGGGCCGTTGTCCTGCACGGTCACCGTGGTGTCCTCAAGGACGGTGAACTGGTGCGAGATCTGGCCCGCCCCGGTGGCGGTCAGGCCGAGCACGGCAACGAACGCGCCCACGCCGAGGACCGTGCCGAGCATGGTCAGCACGGCCCGGCCCGGCCGCTGCACGATCCCCGCAACCGCCTCGGCGGTCGCGTCCCGCGCGGCCAGCCGCGGCGACGGCAGTCCAGTGGTCGACCTAGGCATGATCGACCTCGATCAGTTCGGACAGCACGCCGTCGCTGATCGCGATCGTCCGGCGGGCGTGGGCCGCCACTGTCGCGTCGTGCGTGATCACCATGATCGTGAAACCGGCGGCGTTCAACTGGTCGAGCAGTTCCATCAGCGCGGTCGCGTTCCGCGAGTCCAGGTTCCCCGTCGGCTCGTCGCACAGCAGCAGGCTCGGCCGGTTCACCAGCGCACGCGCGATCGCGACCCGCTGGCTCTCCCCGCCGGACAACGTGGTGGGCAGCGCGTCGAACCGGTGTCCCAGCCCGACCGCGTCGAGCGCGTCAACCGCCGCCCGGAACCGGCCGCCTCGCGGCGTCTGGTTGTAAAGCTCGGCGAGCAGCACGTTTTCCAGCGCCGTCCGGTAGGGCAGCAGGTGGAACGACTGGAAGACGATCCCGATCCGCCTGCCGCGCAGCGCGGACCGGTCCCGGTCGTTCAGCGTGCTGGTGTCCAGGCCGTCCAGCAGGTAGCAGCCCTCGGTCGGCGCGTCGAGCAGGCCGAGCAGGTGCAGTAGCGTCAACTTGCCCGACCCGGACGGCCCGGTCACCGCGACGTAGCCGCCCGCCTCGATCACCAGGTCGGCCGGCCGCAGCGCCGGCACCGGCGGCGGGCCTGGGTAGGTGCGGGCCAGTCCGCGCAGCTCGATCACCGGCGTGGTCATCAGCCGCTCACCACCACGCGGTCGCCGGCGGCGAGCTTGCCGGACTTCACCGCGGTCACCTGGACGTAGCCGTTCTCGGAAATGCCCGGTGTCACCGCGACCTCGGCCTGCTTCCCGTGCGCGCCCACCACGGTGACGTGGCTCGTGCCGGACGCCGTCGTGACGATCGCGGCGACCGGCACCGTGAGCACCGGTCCCTCGGTCCGCCCGGTCTCCACGGTGACCAGGACGTTCTCGCCGTTCAGGGCCGAAGCCAGTGGCTTGGACGGATGCACGGTCAGCGGGACGAACGCCGTCGAGCCGGAACTGGCGGAGCTGCCGGAGCTGCCGGAGCTGCCGGACCCGCTGGACCCGCTGGAGCCGCTGGAGCCGGTCGACCCGGAAGACCCGGAGCTGGCGGACCCGGCAGAGGCCGCCGCGCCCGAGCCGCCCCCGACGGCCACCACCGTTCCTGTCGGCGTCAGCGTGGTCGCCGTCCCCAGGCCGGTCACGGTTCCCGTCGCGTGGATGCCGGTCACCTCGTCGTAGATCGTCACCTTCAGCCCGGACTTCACCTGGCCGGCATAGGCCGGCGGCAGTTCACCGGTCAGCGCCAGCGACCCGCGGGCGGCGAGCTCGAGGAACGGCTGGCCGGGCTGCTCGCCGGTGGCGCCATTCACGGCGACTACCGTCGCCGGCAGCGACGGCAGGAACACCACATCTGCCTGGGGCATGCCACCCGAGGATGGCGGGGGGTAGCCGAGGTGCTCGTAGTACAGGGACACCGCGTTCTCGGTCGCCGGGCCGAAGTACCCGGGCGTGTCACCATCGTCGTAGTAGCCGAGCGAGCCGAGAGCCTTTTGCAGCTCGGTCACGTCCGGTCCGCTCTCGCCCGGCGTCAGGTCCCGCCACGCCGGCACCGTGCCGGTGAGTGCGAACAGCGGCTCGCCGTCGATCTCGGCGAGCTTCTTGCCGTTGGTGATCGTCGTGCCGGCGGCGACGTCGAGCTTCGATATGTACACCGCCCCGCTGCCGCCCGCCGACGATCCAGCTGCGGACGATGAGCTGCCCGCGGCCGAGCCGGTATCCGCCGCCGAAGACGAAGACGAACCCGACGACGGAGCGCTCGGGTACACGTCGTACTGGGTAGCCGGGTACACCAGGCCGCGCATCTGGACCGACGAGGTAAGGACCTGGGAGACGACGGTGGCCGTAGTAACCGTGGAGTGTGGCGCCGCGGTGTCCGCGGCTAGCTGCTGCGGGGACTTCACGAAAGAGGCGCCGATCAGCCCGCCGACGGCCAGCAAGGCCGCCGCGATGCCCACCCCCAGCAGCACCCGGCGCCGCCGGGACAGCCGGGATCCGCGCACCGCCTGCCGGCGGCCGCCGTCGGGGCCGCTGTCGTCGTGGCCGCTGCCGTCGTGGCCGCTCTCCGTAGCCGGGGAGCCAAGTTGCGTCACGAGATCCTCCGATACTTCGCCTGTGCCGCCCGGGGTTCGGTAAGCCGGAACACCCCTGCACCCGGGTATGGACCCAACCTTCTCCTGTCGTTCTTAGGCATCTGCACGATCTTCGTGTGAGTTTCATGTCAACCGGGCGCCAGCCGCCGGCCGCCGTGCCAAGGCGGCGTCGGCAGTGACCCCGCCAGCAGCCGTGACCTTCTGGCCACAGCGGATCCTCCGGCTGTCGGCGTTCAGGATGGGCGATCCGTCGATGCCGGCCCGCGCTTCGGTGATCCCGGACGCGGGCCGCTCGCAGACGAACTCCAGCGGCCCGGCCGGCGGCAGTGGCCATGCCCAATCGTGGCCCCGAGCCGCGTCCGCGCGCTATGGGGCGGCACCTACACCGGCGGTGGGTCTGTACCCACCGTGCGCGACAACCTCTCCAGCATCGCCCGGCTGACCCCCGCCGGGCAGTTCACCCACTACACCGTCCCCGACAAGGACGAGGCGTGGGACCTGACCAACGGGCCGGGCGGCCTTTGGCTCACCCTCATCCAGGGCCAATTCGGCGGCGGCGGCGCAATCGACCAGTTCGCGTTCCCCGCCCGGTAGGCCGGCCGTGGCGTAGCCGATCTGGCTGCGGGCCATGCCGGGACCGGCGGACGCCGTGATCTTGCTAAGCAGGGCGCCGTCGAGTGCACGTACGGGCGATAAGCCAGAAAGGGGCATGAAACCTGCCAGCAGGCGTTGTTGTCCCGGCTCACCGAGCTGCTACCATGATGGGCGATGATTATCCTCTTCATTTGCCGGGGCAACTCATTTAGGAGCATCATCGCCGAGGCCTACCTGAACTCGCTCATGCTCAAGAACCTGACAGCTATATCAAGCGGGACCAAAGCAGCAGCGCATAGGCCGGGAAACCTGGCGGCTTACACTGAGACACTCGGGCTGCTCGAGAAGAATGGCATCCGGGAATTTGCCAAGGCGGACTATGGGGACCAGCTGACCCAGTCGCGCCTGGAGAGAGCTGACGTTGTCGTCTGCCTGAACCAGAGAGTCTACGACGAATGTGAGCAGTTCGTCGCCCTTCCCGCTGGCACGCGCATATGGTCGGTGGCTGATATAGGCGAGCAGGACAGAATCGCTCATACGGAGCTTGAGAAAGGCCTCTGCAGAGAAGCGGCTTACCAAGAAATAGTCGAGGGCGTCACTCAGCTGATCTCAGAGATCTCATAGGGATGCCAGCAGTACCCGGTCCCGCTCGCACGCTCCAGACGGTGATTCCGGTAACCCAGTCACGGCAGCTGGCGAACATCACCTCCCCCGGAAATCGGCCAGCTTGCGGTCCCCCTCATCAGCCGCGCACCGTTCGGTCAGGTACAAGCCCGGCCGGCCAGTCGACGCCCGCGGAGCCGGCCGACAGGAGTACGGCAGGCCCCGCCGGGACCAGGGGCTTGCTGACGCAGCACCCGCCCGGCCGCTGGAGCTGTCCTGCCGCTGCGGCTACGGTGGTGATTGTGCGGGATGTGCCGTGGTGGGGCGTGGTCTCGTCGGCCGCGGCCCCGGTGCTGATGGTCACCGGGTGGACGATTGCCGCGGGGCTGCAGCCGCGCTCCTTCGATCCTGTTGCCGAGCCGGTCAGCGTGCTGGCCGCGGTCGGCGCGACCGACCGGTGGGTGATGACGCTGACCTTCCTCGTGGTTGGCGCCTGTGATTTCGTCACCGGGCTTGCGCTGCGGCCGGCCAGAGCGCCGGGGCGGCTGATCCTGATGGCCGGGGCCGTGGCGGGGCTGCTGGTCGCGGCGAACCCGGAGCACCCCGGGAGCAGCATTCCGTTGCCGCACATGATCTGGGCAGCGGCAGGGTGCGCCGTGCTGGTGGCCTGGCCGGCGTGGGCATGGCGGCGCGGGCCCTCGGTACCGTGGGGCCTTCGGCCGACGGTATCGGCCGGTGCCGTCGCGGTGCTGCTGGCCCTGGTGGCCTGGTTCGGCGCGGAGCTGATCACCGGGGGCGGGCAGGCCTGGCCGAGCGCATCTTCGGCGCCGCGCAGGCGTTGTGGCCGCTTGCGGTGGTCGTATCCTGCCGCGCCGCCAGGACGGGCACCAGGGCCGGCCGTATGCCAGGCCTGAGCCAGCCAGCTGTGCGCCCTGCCGTCGAGGCATACGGACCAGTTCGGTGGGCGCGCGACTCGCGCCGCGCCGCGTCCAGCCAGGGATCGTCGGCCCGGCCACTGGCTTGAGGCGGCCAGCCAGCTACCTGCTTTCGCCGGCTGCGCGATCGGACGCAGCATCAGGCAGGACGTCGTGCGTGACTACCAGGCGTCCGATCGCGGTCGCGGCAGCGGGCGGCGCGCAGCAAGATCGCCGAGCGTTACCTGCGCCTCGCCGTGCACTGGACGGGCTGACCGGACGGTCAGGCTGGAGCCGGCCGGCTGTCCAGCGCCGCCAGGAACTCGACGATCGCTGCCGCCACCTGGGGAGCCCCACGGCGCGGAAGGTGGTGGCCGATCCGGTCCAGAAGCTGAACGCGGGCATCGGGCAAGACCGCCGCCAGCTGGTGCGTGGTGCTGACCGGGATGAGCGTGTCGTGCGGGTCGGCGACCAGCAGCACGGGGTGCACCACGCCGGCCGGCGTCGCGGCCAGGTCGCCCAGCTCGCGTACCAGCGCCCGCTGCTCGGTGAGGAAAGTGCGCCACAGCGGTCCGTGATCGCGGTGCGCGTGCCCCCAGATGTGCCAGTTGACGTGCTCGTCAGCGGCGATGGGCCGTCCCCGCAGCCCGGCGATGACGGCCAGCCGGGCCCGGGCCAGCCACGGCGTCAGCCACCACGCCGCGACTGCGCACACCTCGCCGGCGACCGGCGCGGCCAGCAGCCGGTCCCAGCCGGTCAGGCAGCCCGGGCCGACGCTGGCCAGCAGGACCAGCGCCTCAACGCGCTCCGGCGCCAGCCGGGCCGCCGACAGCGCGACCCCGCCGCCGTAGGAGTGGCCGACCAGCACAGCCCGCTCGATGCCCCGCGCATCCAGCTCCGCCAGCACGGCGCGGGCGTTGAACGCGAACCCGCCGGCCGGCTGGCGGCTGGTGCCATACCCGGGCCGGTCCAGCGCCACCACGCGCAGCCCGGACGGCAACCGGTCAGCAACCTGCCGCCAGTCCGTACCCGAACCCGGCTGGCCGTGCAACAGCACAACCTCATGCTCGCCCACACAGATGAGCCTAGATCGCCGCCGGCAGCCGCGGGACCGGGTGCCCCGGACCGCTCACGGCACACCTGATGCCGCTGGCCAGATGCTGCTGGCGGGCCTGCGGCCGGTGAACCCGGCTGGCATCGCCCGGGGCTGGCTCAACCCCGGCCGCCAGGCGGTGCCAGGTAGAACTGGCCCATGAGCGAAGAACTTGCCGCGGTGCAAGAGCGGACGTTCGCCATTGCGACCAGGGCGACCGTCGGCTCCTACCCGCCCGAACGCAGGCTTTCGGCCCGGCAGCTGGCCGAATACCTCGATCGGCGCGCCTTCGCGGTGATCGGCTCGCGCCGCCCCGGCGGCCGCCCGCACGCCGCTATGTCCGGCTACGTCCGGCGCGGCCGGGACTTCTGGCTTCCCACCGTGGCCGGGTCGGTGCGCGAGCGCAACCTGCGCGCCGAGCCCTGGCTGACCATGACGGTCACCGAAGGAGACCGGGACAGCCACGTCGTGGTCCTGCTGGAGGGAACAGCCAGCGTGGTCGCGCCCGCCGCCGTGCCCGCGGATGTGCGGGCCGCCGTCCCCGGCGACTGGGTCGCCCGCTGGATCCGGTTGACCGCCGAGCGCCTGCTGTCCTACGCGGCCGAGGGCGCCCGGCTGTAGAGATGCCTGGTTGGCTCGGCTGCGCTCATCCAGCCGGCCGACCGCGGCAGAGACCGGGAGTACCTGGGGTCCTGGCGGACGCGACCTCGGACCGGGCGGTCGCGGTGAGCGGCACGCGGGTTGCAAAAACTCGGTTGGCAGAATTCTATATACCCGGTAGCATGCTCAGCATGATATCGGAGTTGGTGGCGTCATGAGCGTCCGGCATGCCGTGCTGGCGCTGCTGAGCGAGGGGCCTAAGTACGGGCTGCAGCTGCGGGAGGAGTTCGAGGCGCGCACTGGCGAGGTGTGGCCGCTGAACGTGGGCCAGGTGTACACGACGCTGCAGCGGCTTGAGCGGGATGGGCTGGTCGAATCCGACGACACCGAGGCGGCGGGCCCGCAGAAGGGCTTCCGGATCACCGCGGAGGGGACAGCCGAGCTGGCCGGGTGGCTGCGCACCCCGCCGGACCTGAGCTCGCCGCCGCGCGATGAGCTGGTGATGAAGGTGCTGGTGGCGGTGCGGGTGCCAGGCGTTGACGTGCACGAGGTGATCCAGGCACACCGCCGGTACCTGGTGGAGCTGATGCAGCAGTGGACCCGGATCAAAGAGGATGAAGGCGAGTCTGACATGGCCCTAGCACTGGTGGTGGACGCAGAGCTGTTCCGGCTGGATGCGGTGGTCCGCTGGCTGGATACCGCCGATGGCCGGCTCAAGCGCGCCGCCGCGGATCCTCCCCGGCCTGTTCCGGCACCGTTGCCGCGGCTGCGGCGCAGGGTGGGGGTGCGACGGTGAGCGTGCTGGAACTGCGGGGAGTATCGAAGACCTACGGGGCGGGGGCGGCCGAAGTCAGGGCGCTTAGCGAAGTGAGCCTGTCGGTGGAGGCGGGAGCGCTGGTGGCGGTCATGGGGCCCAGCGGCTCGGGCAAGTCCACCCTGCTGACGATCGCCGGCAGCCTGGAGGACCCCACCAGCGGGGAGGTGCTCGTCGGCGGTACGGCACTGTCGAAGATGTCGCGCAACGACAAGGCCCGGCTGCGCAGGCGCACCATCGGGTATGTATTCCAGGACTTCAATCTGCTGCCCGGGCTGACCGCGGCTGAGAACGTGGCGCTGCCGCTGGAGCTCGACGGCGTGCCCGCCCGGAGGGCGCGCGCGGCCGGCCTGCGGGCGCTGGACGGGCTCGGCCTGACCGAGCGGGCATCCCAGTTCCCAGACCAGCTATCTGGCGGGGAACGCCAGCGGGTGGCGATCGCCCGCGCGGTGGTAGGCGACCGCTGCCTGCTGCTCGCCGACGAGCCATCGGGCGCCCTCGACTCGGTGAACGCGGAGGAAGTGATGCGCCTGCTGCACGACGCGTGCAAGCGCGGCGTGGCCGCGGTCGTGGTCACTCACGACGCGCAGCTGGCCTCGTGGGCCGACCGCGTGGTGTTCTTGCGTGACGGGCACATCGTCGACCAGACCGCGCCGCGACCCGGCCCGGAGTCACTCCTCGCGCCGGGGCGTGGCCAGTGAGCACGGTGCTGCGCGAACGCCCGGCCCATGCGGATGCCGGAAACGGCGGCGTTCCGGCCCGCCGGGCGGTGTCCCGCTGGGCGTGGCGGATGTTCCGCCGCGAGTGGCGTCAGCAGTTGCTGGTCCTGGCGCTCATCGTGGTGGCGGTGGCCGCCACGATCATCGGGGCGGCGGTGGCCACCAACACGCCACCCCCGGCCAGCGCAGGCTTCGGTACCGCCCAGGACATCGCCACCTTCCAGGCGCCCGACCCGCACCTGGCCGCTCAGATTGCCTCGCTGCGGCACCGCTTCGGCCGCGTCAACGTCATCGAGAACCAGACCGTCGCCATTCCTGGCTCGATCGACACCTACAACCTGCGCGCCCAGGACCCGCACGGCGCGTTCGGGCAGCCGATGCTCTCGCTGGTCGCCGGGCACTACCCCGCAGGACCGGGCCAGGTGGCCGTGACCAACGGCGTGGCGTCCGTGCTCAAGCTCTCCATCGGTGACCTCTGGCATCAGGGCGGGACGGCCCGGCGGGTCGTCGGCATCGTCGAGAACCCGCAGAGCCTGCTGGACGAGTTCGCCCTCGTGGTGCCGGGCCAGGTCAGCTCGCCGACCCAGGTCACGGTCTTGTTCGATGCGCGAGGAGCGGGCCGCTCCTCCCTCGGGCCGAACGTGCAGACTCGTTCGTCGGTGTCATCGGGCAACGCGTTCAACCCCGAGACCATCGTGCTCGGACTGGCCACGGTCGGCATGCTCCTCATCGCCCTGGTGGCGGTGGGGGGGTTCACCGTGCTGGCGCAGCGGCGGCTGCGGTCGCTCGGGATGCTCGGCGCCCTGGGCGCCACGGACAAGAACATCCGTCTTGCCGTACGAGCCAACGGCGTGGTCGTGGGGGTCGTCGGCGCGCTGGCGGGGGCGGTCCTGGGCCTGGCGGCCTGGCTGGCCTACCGGCCGCGCCTGCAATCGAGCGCTCACCACGTGATCGGCGAGTTCCAGCTGCCGTGGATCGTGATCGGCC
The DNA here is from genome assembly GCA_963762615.1 of uncultured Actinomycetes bacterium. GTDB lineage: Bacteria > Actinomycetota > Actinomycetes > Streptosporangiales > Streptosporangiaceae > PALSA-505. The sequence continues at coordinate 998,598 of CAVXLG010000013.1, forward strand.
CGGCGATGGCGCTGGCCGTGGTGGCCACGTACTTTGCCGCCTCGCGCCCGGCTCGCTCGATCACCAGGGTTCCCATCGTGACGGCCCTGTCCGGAAGGCCTGCTCCGCCCAAGCAGGTACACCGCTCGGCCGTGCCCGGCGTTGCTCTCCTGGTGATCGGCGGGTTCTTGCTGTCGTACTCGGGCAGCAGCGGCAACGGCGGCGGAGCACCGGAGCTCGTCTTCGGCCTCATCGCCATCATCGCGGCCGTGATCCTGCTGTCCCCGCTGTTCCTGGCGATGCTGGCCAGGCTCGGCCGGCGGGCCCCGATCGCCGTGCGCCTGGCGCTGCGCGACCTGGCCCGCTACCGGGCCCGCTCCGGATCAGCCCTGGCGGCCATCAGCCTCGGCGTGCTGATCGCCGTCCTCGTCTGTGTCCTTTCCGCGGGGCGGTACGGGAACGTCCTCGACTACGCCGGGCCCAACCTGGCGTCCAACCAGCTCATCGTCTACACGCCCAACGGCCCCTATGGGCAGGGCGGCCCGGGCAACGCGTCCAGCGAGTCAGCGACGGGCGGCAACCTGCAGTCGATGGCGACCCGTGCGCGCGGCATCGCCGCCGCGCTCGGCTCCCGCGACGTCATCCAGCTCGAATCGACCAGCGCCTCGCTCCAGCACGCCGCGGCCGGGCGTTCCTGGTCCGGACCGGTGTACGTCGCCACGCCACAGCTCCTGCGGGCCTTCGGGATCAACGCCTCCGCGGTCGACCCCACGGCAGACATCCTGACCATGCGGCCGGGGCTGTCCGGCATCTCCCACATGCAGCTCGTCTACGGCAACTACTTCCAGGGCAACGCAGGGCCGGGCGGCGGGCCGGGCGCATACCCGTGCCCGAAGAGCGAGTGCCTCGCCAACCCGGTGATCCAGGAGGTCGGTGCCCTCCCGGCCGGCACGTCGGCACCGAACACCGTGATCACCGAGCACGCCATCCGCGAGCTCGGACTGCACGCTAGTACGTCCGGCTGGCTGATCCAGACCCCGCACCCTCCCACCGCCGCACAGATCACCAGCGCCCGGCTCACCGCGGCCGCAGCGGGCTTGAGCATTGAGACCAAATCCAGCGCGCCCTCGTCGGCGGAGATCACCAACTGGGCCACCGTGTTCGGGATCCTTCTCGCGCTGGGCATCCTGGCCATGAGCGTCGGCCTGATCCGCAGCGAAACTGCCAGCGACCTGCGCACCCTGACCGCTACGGGCGCGGGCAGCTCAACCCGCCGCACCCTCACCGCCGTCACCGCCGGCGCTCTCGGCCTGCTCGGCGCGGTGCTCGGCACGGCGGCGGCCTACGTCGCCGCCATCGCCTATTCCTGGGATAACCCGCTTGACGGCCTCTCCGAGCTTTCCAGCGTCCCCACCGCGAACCTGCTGATCATCCTCGTGGGCATGCCGCTGGTCGCGGCGGCGGCCGGGTGGCTGCTCGCCGGGCGTGAACCACCCGCCATCGGACACCAGCCGATCGAGTGAACATGATGCCGCGGCGGATGATGCGATGAGTGTCCGGTACGCCCTGCTCGCCCTGTTGAGTCAGGGACCCAAGTGCGGCGTGCAGCTCCGCGATGAGTTCGAGGCCAGGACCGGCGAGGTATGGCCGCCGGACGCGGCGCCGGTGTCCACGACGCTGCAGCGGCTCGAACGCGCCGGGCTGGCCGAGCGCGACGACAGCCCGGCGGTACCCGGTGCCGGGCTGGCGGTACCCGGTGATGGGCTGACAGAGCCCGATGCCGGGATGGCGGTACCCGGTGCCGGGCTGGCCGAGCCCGGCGAAAGGCTGGCGGTACCCGGTGACAGGCTGGCCGAGTCCGGTGCCGGGCTGGCCGAGCCCAGCGACAGGCTGGCCGAGCCGGGGGCCGGGCTGACGGTACCCGGCGATGCCCGGGCGGACGGCCCGGATAAGCGATACCGGATCACCGCCGACGGGGAGCGGGATCTTGCCGGGTGGCTGCGCGCGGCCCCGGATTCGGCCTGTCCGCCGCATGATGAGCTGGCGGCGAAGATCATGGTGGCGCTGCAGGTGCCCGGCACCGACGTGCATCAGGTGGTCCAGGTGCACCGCCGCTACGTGATGGAGCGGATGCAGCAGTGGACCCGGATCAAGGAACACCTGGCCGATCACGATCTGGGCCGGGTGCTGGTGGTCGACGGCGAGCTGTCCCGGCTGGACTCGGTGATCCGGTGGCTAGACGCCGCTAACGGCCGCCTCGAGCGCGCCGCCCTCCTGCCCGGAGCTGTTATGCCAGCGTTGCCCCGGTCGAGCCCGGAAGGGACGAGCGGGGCGGCAGATGACCGCATCCGGATCTCCGACGCCGACCGGGAACGCGCCACCGCGCGGTTGCGCGACCACTACGCCGAGGGCCGGCTCACCCGCGAGGAACTGGACGAACGGGTCACGGCGGCGCTGAATGCCAGGATCATCGGTGACCTGCGCCGCGTCATGGCCGACCTTCCCGGGCCCGCGCCTGACTTGCAGGAGGCCTGAACGCTGCTGTCGGCTGGGGTGCCGCCAACTGGGATGCCGCCAACTGGGATGCCGCCAACTGGGATGCCGCCAACTGGGATGCCGCCCGCGCAGCGGCCGGTGCTGGCGGGTAGCGGTTGACGGCATGACGGGCTGGGGTGAGGCTTGCGGCTGTGACCGGGACGCCTGATCATGTGCTCCGTAACCGCTCGGCCTGGGACCAGTGGGCCGCTGACTATGCCGGGCCGGGCCTGCGCAACTGGGCGGCGACTGAGCCCAGCTGGGGAATCTGGGGAATCGCCGAGGCGCGGGCCGGCGTGCTACCGCCCGATCTGGACGGCCGGGACTGCATCGAGCTGGGCTGCGGCACCGGCTACGTGTCGGCCTGGCTGGCCCGCCGCGGCGCCTGCCCGGTCGGCCTGGACAACTCCGCGGCGCAGCTGGCGACCGCCCGCTATCTGCAGGACCGGTTCGGGCTGCGGTTCCCGCTGATCCACGCCAGCGCCGAGCAGGCCCCGTTCGCCGGCGCCAGCTTCGATCTGGCGATCTCCGAATACGGCGCCAGCATCTGGTGCGACCCGTACGCCTGGATCCCCGAGGCCGCCCGGCTGCTGCGCCCGGGCGGCGAGCTGATCTTCCTAGTGAACTCGACCCTGCTCATGCTCACCACTCCCGACCAGGACGGCCTGCCGGCCACCGAGCGGCTGCTACGGCCCTACTTCGGCATGCACCGCTTTACCTGGCCCGGCGACGACTCGGTCGAGTTTCACCTCGGCCACGGTGAGATGATCCGGCTGCTGCGCGGCTGCGGCCTGCAGGTGGAGGAACTCCTCGAGCTGCGCCCGCCGCCCGACGCGGTCGCATCGCACCCGCTCGCTACCCGGGAATGGGCCCGGCAATGGCCCTGCGAAGAAGTCTGGAAGGCCCGCAAACTGCCCTGAAGCGATTTCCCACCGCTAACGGAACTCCAAACGGAAACGGTGCCGCCGTGAACGCAGGCGGTCGAGCTCGCGCGCGGCGCGGTCCTGGCCTCAGGTGCCTGCCTTCCCCATGACGTGCCGGTCATCCGGTGGGGCCGCACCGACCCGGACCCCCTCCGCCGGGTCGGCCTGCCTGGCGGCAGATACCGCCGCACGCAGCCGGCGCCGGGCACCCGCCGGGCCAGCCGCCCGCGCGGGGCTGGCCAGGCCGGCCGAGATCCCACGGCAAACGGCCCGGACAGGCGCATACTGGTAGTGATGAAGCCAGCCCGCGCCGCGTCCCGGCGCTTCCTGCCCACCAGTCCCTTCGCCCCCCCGGCCGCCGACCCGCCGGCCGAGCAGTTCGCGGTGCGGGATCAGGTCACCCACGACACCTACGGCCTCGGCCGGGTCATCGCCGTCGAGGCCGACACCGCCCTGGTCGTGGACTTCGGCTCACGCCGCGTACGGATCACGACGCCGTGCGCCAAGCTGACCAAGCTCTGATACCGCCCGCGGCACCAGCCGGACGCCGAAGTCACGGTCTTGCGGGCGGCGGCCTGGGCTCTGCTGGTGTGCGGCCGCGTGCTGTGACGGGCCGAGGCGGGTGCAGGACGGCCGATGTGATGCTCTGTAGGCGGGGGGCAGTACGACGTGGCCGCCTCGTGGCGACGGGTCATGCCGATGCTGGCTCGGCAGGTGCACGTCGTCGCGTTTGACCGGGGGAAGGCTCGGCGCGGGCCGCCGTCATCTGATCCGGTCATCCTCTCCCGCCAGGCGGGCGTCCTGGCATCGGTGATCACCAGTCCCGCGGCGCGCCCGTACGGGCCGGCCTGGCATACCAGCGCCCCGCGGCGCGGTGGAACAGCATCGCTCGCTCGTCTTCGGAGAACCCGGAGAAGATGGTGTCGTAGGCCGTGTAGAGGGGCTCGAATCCGGATCGCAGGTTCTCGATCGGCAGGTCTGACCCGAGCATGCACCGCTCGGGGCCGAACATCTCGGTGACATCTAGCAGCCAAGGACGTATCTGCGCGAGGGTCCAGTCACCGAAGATCGTGCCGATGGCGTCGATGCGGGTGGCCACGTTGGGGGCGGCCGCCACGCCGGCGAGGCGGCGCATGTGCTCGGCGCGACTTCCGCCGCTAGGGTTGGCCGGCCAGCCGAAATGGTCGACAACGATCTTCAGGCCGGGGAACTCTGCCGCCAGCCTGGCCACGATACCCAGCTGGCCAGATGTCGCCTCGACGGTCGCAACCAGGTCGTGGCCGGCCAGCAGTGCCAGGTTGTCCCTGACGAGCGGATCATCGAGAGGATCCCCGTGGCTGACTGCCTGCCCGGACAATCCCGCCACCAGGCGCATCCGCACGCTGCGGATGAGCGGCTGGTGGCGACTGCGCTCGACGAGATCGGCAAACGCCGCCGACATCGGATCACCCAACGTGACCATCGCGATGACCGGCGGTCCCCCGTTCTGCTGCCGGCCGACCCATTCTGCCGCCGCCATCGGATCGGCGGCCCCGGCGTCTGACCAGATCACTCCGTGCACGTCATAGCCGGACGTTTCGCGCCGGTAGTCGGACAAGGCGTACACGTCGGGGAGGCTGTCGTAGTCGCCGAGCATGTCCCGGACAACTGTGCGATCAGAGAGCCAGAACACCGGGTTGTCGCGCTGATTCCACAGGTGCACGTTGCAGTCAACGACCGGGCCGATGTCCGGCCGATTCCGGAAAGCCACCGGCTCAATCTACTTGGCCCGGCTGCGCGCACCGGATTGCCGCTGGCCGCCCGGATCGGCGGCGATGCGCGCCGCACCGGGACGGATGCATACAGCGAAGTGCGTGACGAAGCACCGCGCTGACGTCGGGTACGCCGCCGCCAGCCTGACCCTGGGCCTGCTCACCGGGAAGCCGGAGCCTCGCATCGTCCTCGCGCGCGGCAGGCCGCGGTTCCGGGCAGCAGGTAGCGATGGCGCGGCCCGGACGTCATGATGGATCACGGCAGCTGGCCGGAGGGACGGCATGCGGACGCTGTGGCGGGACGAGGACGGCGGGTGGCGGACCACGCTGCGCGGCCGTCAGGTGCTTGCCGATCCGCGGATCAACAAGGGAACGGCGTTCGACGACAGCGAGCGCCGCGACCTCGGCCTGACCGGGCTGATCCCTTCCGCGCACTTCACCCTGGAGGACCAGGTCGCGCGCGTCTACGCGCAGTACCGGCGGCAGCCCGACGACCTGGCCCGCAACGTCACCCTGAACGCGCTGCACGACCGCAACGAGGTCCTGTTCTACCGGCTGCTGACCAGCTACCTGAACGAGATGCTGCCGATCGTCTACACGCCGACGGTCGGGCAGGCGATCGAGCACTACAGCGGTGAGTACCGGCGGCCCCGCGGGATCTACCTGTCCGTAGATCACCCGGAACTGATAGAGACTTCGCTGCTCGACTCCGACCTCGGGCCGGACGAGGTCAACCTGATCGTGGCGACTGACGCGGGCGCCATTCTGGGAATCGGAGACTGGGGGGTAGGCGGCATCCACATCGCGGTGGGGAAGCTCGCCGTCTACACCGCGGCGGGCGGGATCGATCCTGCCCGCACGATCCCGGTCATGCTGGACGTGGGGACCGACCGGCAGAGCCTGCTCGAGGACCCGCTCTATATCGGTAACCGTCATCCCCGGGTGCCCGCGGCTGAGTACGACGCCTTCCTCGATGAGTTCGTGCGCGCGGTCGGCAAGCTGTTCCCGCTGGCCCTGGTGCACTGGGAGGATCTCGGGGTTGCGAATGCCCGGCGGCTGCTCGAGCGGTACCGGGATGAGCGGCTGACTTTCAATGACGATATCCAGGGCACGGGTGCGGTCAACCTGGCCGCCGTGCTCGCCGCGACCAGAGCGACCGGGGTATCGCTGCCAGGCCACCGGATCGTGATCTTCGGAATGGGGACGGCCGGGGCAGGCATCGCCGACCAGCTGACCGCGGCCATGGTGGCCGAGGGAGTACCGGAGCCGGAGGCCAGGAAGCGGTTGTGGGCGGTCAACCGTCCAGGCCTGCTGACGCGGGACATGACAGCGCTCAGCGACCCGCAACGCCGGTACGCCCGCGACCCGGCAGAGGTGGCGGACTGGTACCGCGACGGCCGCCCGGGAAAGCACGCGGTTCCGGCAGGGCACGCGGGGCCAGGAGGCCAGCTGATGCCAGGCAGCCCGGGGGCGGCCGATGGCCTCGGTCTCGCCGAGGTGGTCGGCCGAGTCCACCCCACGCTGCTGATCGGGACCTCCGCGAGGACAGGGGCCTTTACCGAGGCGGTCGTCCGCGACATGGCGGCCCACGCCGAGCGGCCGGTGATCCTTCCGATGTCCAACCCGACCGCCCTGTCCGAGGCGGTACCGGCCGACCTCATCAGGTGGACCGGCGGCCGCGCGCTGGTAGCCACCGGGAGCCCGTTCGGGGCCGTGGACCACGCCGGCATCCGCTATGAGATCAGCCAGGCCAACAACGCTCTGATCTTCCCGGGCCTGGGCCTCGGCGTGATCGCCGCCCGGGCGCGGCGCGTGACCGATGGGATGCTGCTGGCGGCTGCCCGCGCGGTCGCGGACCTGGTGGACATCTCGACCCCGGGCGCCCCGCTGCTGCCGCGGGTCGTGGACCTGCGGGAAACGTCGGTCGCGGTGGCCGCCGCCGTCGCCACGGCCGCCGAGGCGGAAGGCGTCGCGTCTGCCCCGCTGGATGCCGACCTCGTCGGCCAGGTGCGTGCGCTGATGTGGGAGCCCCGCTACCGCCCGGTCCGGCCAGCCTGAGCCCGGCCGACCAGCGCCCGGCCCGGACTATCCGGTTACCGCCGGGATTTCGGCTCGAGGCTGCTGGCAGGGCGAAGCGCGCCGTCGTCGCCGAGGTCGTTGAGCACGGCCGGCAGGCCCACGCTGAGCATCTTCCTGCGGACGCGGCCCAGCAGCCTGGCCATGAAGAGGCCGCCGATACCGGTGAACCCGGTGTGCTCGTAGCTGAACCGGGTACCGCCGGCGTGCGGTTCGAGCCGGTAGGCGACCTTCGTGACGTCGCCGCCTTCGTCGCCGGCCCACGAGTAGCGCAGCAGTGACGGCGCGTCTGCTTCCAGCACCTCGCAGTAGACGACCCCGCCCCAGCCGGGTTTCGGCTTCGCGACGAACCGGAACTTCGTGCCCACCACGGGGGTGAATCCCTCCGGCCGCCCGCCGGCGCCGGTCGCGGTCCAAAGCGGGATGAGCGCCGGGTCGGTCACCGCACGCCAGACCTTCGCGGGGGGATGGGGGTAGTCACGGACGATCCGGATGTCAGTCACGGGAACTCCTCGGGGGCGAGGGAGGGCGACGGAGAAGGAGGGCAGACTGTTCCACTTGCTAGAAAAGTATAGTAGCAGAAAAAATATTGTGGCTGCACTATGCTGAAGGCATGAGCACCCCGACGGTGGAGTGGCCGCGCCCCCGCGGAACGGGGGTGCCGGAGGCCGAAGGCCTGCGAGAGCGCAAGAAACGCCTGATGCGCCAGCAGTTGTCCGACACAGCGACACAGATGTTCCTGGAGCGGGGCTTCGACGCTGTCCGGGTGTCAGAGGTCGCCGCGGCGTGCGGGGTATCGGAGAAGACGGTCTTCAACTACTTCCCCACCAAGGAGTCGCTGATCCTGGACCGGCTGGAGCCCACGATGGCCTCGCTGCGGGCCGGCCTGGCCGACCGCGGGATATCCCCGGTCCAGGCGGCGCTGCGGATCCTGGATGGCGAACTCGGCGCCCTGACGTCCCAGCTGGCCGCCCATGACGACCCGGCTCAGGCCAGCGCCATGATCCGGCGCTTCGGCGCGCTGATCCGGACCACACCCTCGCTGCGAGCCCACCAGAGCGACATGATGGACCAGTTCACCGCCGTGGCCGCGGCGGCCCTGGCAGAGCGGGCCGGGACGAGCCCCGACGACCCCGAGCCGCAGATCATGGCCAGCGCGCTGCTCGGCCTGTGGCGCATCCAGTTCCAGGCGCTGCCGAGATACCTGGACGGCACCCGCACGCCCGCAGAAGTCCGCCGGGCAGTGACCGCCGACGTCCGCCGCGCCGCCCGGCTCCTCGGTACCGGGCTGAACTCGTTCGCCCCCGTCGCGCCCGGTACGGACAGCCGACCGGACCCCCAGGCCAGCGCCGATGCTACCGAGCACGCCCCAGCGCACCCGATGACCGGCATCACCCAGGTCTTGCCGGAATAGCGAGAAGCTGGCCCGGCGCCCGCGGCGAGGACTTAGGTGCCAGCCGCAGGCTGGCGTCGGCGGACGTCAGCGTTGCGCGGCGATCTCGGCGAAATGGTCGAGGCTCCAGCCTGAGCCGACAGCGTCCCGCATGCTCTGCCAGCCGTCGCCGTGCCGGTCGAGGTTGCGGTGGGTGAGCACGACCCGGGTGCGTTCGGGTCCGTCTGGGGTGAAGGTGACCTCGACTTCACTGGTCTTCGCCGGGTCGGTCTCGAGCTGCCAGCGCAGGTTGATATCCCAGCTGAAGCAGACCAGGTGCGGGGGGTCGTAGGCCAGCACGCGGGCCCAGCGGCACTCGCTGCCGTCGGTGCCGCGGTCAATGATGTGGCCGCCGACGCGCGGCTCGAACACCATCTCGGCGAGTTCGCCCGCAAGGATGTGGTGGCCGGGGTCCCACCAGGAGCCGATGCCCTCGGTGAACACCCGGAAGGCGTGCTCGACCGGCGCCTGGACCTCGGCCGTGGCGGTGACCGCGGTCGCTTGCAGTTGTGTGGTCATGTCTCCTCCTGTTCCGGTTGGCTGGCAGCGGCGCTGAACCTGGCCAGGGACTGCTGCCAGAACTGCTCGAAGTAGTCGCGGATCGCGGCGATGCCCGCGGGGTCTGCCGAGTAGACGCGGCGGGTACCTGCCGCGTGGTCGGTGACCAGCCCGGCCGACTTGAGAACCTTGAGGTGCTGCGAGACGGCGGGACGGCTCACCGGCAGCTCGCGCGCTAGCTCACCGACCGCGCTCGGCGACCGGGCAAGCCGCTCGAAGATCGCGCGCCGAGTCGGGTCTGCGAGCGCCGTGAGCACCGCCGCATGGTTAGTCATAACTTACCGTAAGTTACAGCTTACGGAAGCTGGCGTCAACTCCGGGCCGGCTCCATGTCCGCGATCCGGCGACGCGCCGCGGCCGGGCATGCGCCATGATCGTGCCTAACGGCCGGGGCGCACAGCAAGGAGCACAGGATGCAGATCATCGAAGGCGCCGGCGCATTCACCCCGCCAGGCCGCAACCCTAACCACTGGGCGGAGCAGTTCCGGGTGCCGCAGTTGAGCGTCGGCACCTATTGCATCCCGGCCGGCGGCACGGACGATCAGACCCCGCATGGTGAAGACGAGATCTACGTGGTCACCGGGGGCCGGGCGGTGCTGGAATCCGGCAGCGGCCGCGCGGAGGTAACGGCCGGCTCGGTCATCTACGTGCTGGCCGGGGAGAGCCATACGTTCACCGGCGTCACCGACGATCTCACCCTGCTGGTGATCTTCGCCCCGGCATACGAATCCACGCAGAGCTGACCAGCACCGTTGACCACGACCAGGCTTCGCCCTGCCGGTCCGCCGGGCCCGGCCGCGAGCGTCCGCCCGGGGCTGGCCAGGCAGGCCAGATCCCACGGCAAACGGCCCGGACAGGCGCATACTGGTAGTGATGAAGCCAGCCCGCGCCGCGTCCCGGCGCTTCCTGCCCACCAGTCCCTTCGCCCCCCCGGCCGCCGACCCGCCGGCCGAGCAGTTCGCGGTGCGCGATCAGGTCACCCACGACACCTACGGCCTCGGCCGGGTCATCGCCGTCGAGGCCGACACCGCCCTGGTCGTGGACTTCGGCTCACGCCGCGTACGGATCACGACGCCGTGCGCCAAGCTGACCAAGCTCTGATACCGCCCGCGGCACCAGCCGGCAGCACCGCGCGCCGAACGGGTACGAGCGTCAGCGCAGGGGCGGTGGCAGAGGTGTTCCTCTGCTGCGTCGCGGATCGGCCAGCGGCACGATGTACTGCTCGCCTGATGCGGCCATGGCGTGCAGCGGAACCGTGGCCAGCCCGATCATCCCGGCCAGCCGCGGCCGGCCCTGGAGCCGGAGGAGGGTCGGCCCGATCTGCTTCATGACGGCGGTCAGCCCGGGCAGCGGCCTGCCGAACAGGGTGATCTCGATGATGCGGGCCTCGTGGTCCAGGCGCAGCAGCTGAGCTTCCTCAAAATCCTGACCGCCGCACCGGCCGTGATAGAACAACGCCCTGGTCTGGTCGTCCCCGGTCTGGGTGTAGTACCGGATATCGGTAATGACGCTGAACGCGGCCTTCACGACGGCCGCCACCTCGGCGCGTCCGCTGAACGTGAACTGCGCCGTCAGCGGGGAGATCAGAACGACCTCCTCGGCCAGGCACCCGATGGCCCGGGCAGCGTCCTGCCGCTCGGCTGCCAGCTGCCACTCGGCTACCGTCACATCGGCGTGGTTATCTGACTCCGGCATCTGCAGCCTCCTAGTCTGCCGCCTCTCACAGTAAGCCGCCGCCGGTGAAGCGATCGGGCCGGTACGGCGCCAGCTCCGCGGGTACCGTGCTGTCGGTGAGTTCGCTGGTGATGAGCTGGGCCAGGTGCGCGGCGAGGGTGACACCGCTGTGCGTGACCGCCACGTAGAGGCGGCCGGCGCCGGGAAGCCATCCCACGACGGACCGGCCGTCGGCGGGCATCGGGCGCACGCACACCCGGTAACTGGTGACGTCGGCGGCTTGCAGCCCGCGGACCACGCGGCGGGCCCGGCGCAGCAGTTCGTCTGCCCAGCGCCGCAGATCCGGCTCGGGAGTATGCAGGTCCACTGCCGCGTCGGGCGCCTCCAGGTGCACCAGCCCGCCCGAGTGGGGCCGCAGGTATACCTGCGGCGCATGCACAACCCGGACCGGGCCTGGCGGCGTGACCGGTCCTGCCTGCACCACCAGCCCCGGCGCCGTGGCACCCGGGCCGGCCCAGGGAACCAGGGGCACCGGGCTGGCCACGCCGGCCAGCTCGGCCAGCGCGGGCACCCAGCGTCCCGCGCAGCACACCACAGCTTCCGCCGGTATCGCCTGGCCGGCGGCAGTCCGCACCCCCCGTACGGTGCCGCCGGCCGTATCGAAGCCGATGACCCGGCCCGGCTCACCGGTCACTACCGTGGCCCCGCGCCGGACCGCCAGCTCTGCCAGGTCGCTGACCAGCTGACCGGTGAGCAGATAGCCCTCGCCGGGAAACCAGCCGACGTCAGCCACCTCCGGTCCCAGCTGCAGCGACGGCTCGATGCCGGAGGCCTCCGCGGCATCGATCAGGCGCGCCGGGTACCCCCAGCCGGCCAGCCTGCGCACCCGGGCGGCAAGCTGCGCGCGCCCGGCCGCGCTCGCCGCCCACTCGATGTTGCCCACCGGCCGGTACCACGCCGGCTCACCCGCGCTCGCCGCAAGCGCTGCCCACGCCCGCATCCCGGCATGATTGAGGTCGTGATAAGCGCGAGGCGCCTTATCGTTGGCGTTCAGCCAGGCAAAGCTCGACCGGGTGGCGGCCTGGCCCGGCTGCGCCTGCTCCAGCAGCGTCACGTTGATCCCCGCGGCCGCGAGCCGTGCCGCCACGCACGTACCGAGCACCCCGGCACCGACCACCACGCAGCTGCCCGGCCGCGGCCCGCTGCCGGCAGGCGACGGGCCAGCGCGCGGCGTCAGGGAAGGCACAGGCAGAACTCGTTGCCCTCGGGGTCGGCCAGGACGTACCAGCTCCGTGCTCCCTGGCCGACGTCCACCTGCCGCGCGCCCAGGGCGAGCAGCCGGTCAAGCTCGGCGCGCTGATCGCGGTTGACGGGCTTGACGTCCAGGTGCAGCCGGTTCTTGATGGCTTTCGGCCCATCCGGCACCAGCCGGAAGTCGATCTCGAACGGGCCGTCGTCGACCCCGATAGACACGCCGTAACTACCGCGTTTCACCAGCTGCCAGCCCAGCGCCGCAGCCCAGAACTGCGCGAGGCGCTCGGCGTCTGCGGCATCGATGACAAGGGAAGCGATCCGGTTCTCCACGTGCACGTGGGTAGCACATCGCGGCCGCGGCGGCCACCGGTTAAACGGTCAGTTCCCCGCTGCTGGTCAGCAACGACGACATGGTCAGGCCGGGAACCGGCTTCGAGACGCACCCGCACCAGGACATGGAGATCGTCACGTGGGTGCTGCAGGGTTCGCTCGTGCACCAGGACTCCACCGGGCACGCCGGCATCATCTACCCGGGCCTGGCGCAGCGGATGAGCGCCGGCACCGGGATCTTGCACTCGGAGAAGAACGACTCCTGGCGGCTGCAGGGCGGTTCGGAGCATACCCAGCCGGTGCATTTCGTGCAGATGTGGGTCGTGCCGGACGAGGAGGGCATCACCCCGGGCTACGAGCAGCTTGAGATCGACGACGAGCTGCTGCGCGGCGGGCTGGTTCCGGTTGCCTCCGGCATGAGCAAGCACGACGGCGTGTCCGCGATCCGGATCAAGAACAAGTACGCCGCGCTGCACGCCGCCCGGCTACGGTCCGGCGAGGAGATCGAGCTCCCCGAGGCCCCGTTCCTGCACCTGTTCGTCCCGCGCGGAACGGTGACGCTGGAAGACGCGGGTCCGCTGTCAGAAGGAGACGCGGTGAGGTTCACCGCCACCGGGGGGCAGAAGGTCACCGCCACCGAGCCCGCAGAGATCCTGCTCTGGGAGATGCACGCCACCATCGCCGGATGGCAGTAGCACCGCGAGCGGTTCTCATGATCCAGGGGACTCATCCGGTATCTGGCCGGGGGCGGCGTGCTGACTGAGCTCGTAGCGCGCCTGCTCGAACGTGATGAGCCGATGGGCCCGGTTCTTGGTGAAGGTCAGCGCGCGGCCCCAGGAGAATACGGCAGCCAGCCGGTTCCCCCAGCCGACCAGGTAGAGCACGTGGACGAATCCCCACATCGTGTAGCCGGTCACGCCGGTGAACCTCATGCCGAAGGACTGCGTGACCGCGGACAGGTGGCCGATCGTGGCCATGCTGCCCTTGTCGAGGTACCTGAACGGCTTCGCCGGCGTACCGCCGTCCAGCCGCGCCCGGATCAGCTTGCCGACGTACTTTCCCTCCTGGATCGCCGGCTGCGCGACTCCGGGCAGCTGGTTCAGCAAGACCATGTCCCCGACGGCGAAGACCTCAGGATGGCCGGGCAGGCTGCAGTCCGGCAGCACCGCGATCCGGCCCGCGCGATCGGTCTCGGCGCCGGTGGCCTCGGCGAGCATCCTGGCCAGCGGCGAGGCCCGTACGCCCGCCGCCCAGATCTTCGTCCGGGCGGGAATCTGCTCCTCGCCGTCTGGGCCCTTCAGGGTGACGCTGCGGTGGTCCAGCCCGACCGCCGCGGTGTTCAGCCGCACCTCGACGCCCATCTTCTCCAGCCGCCGCCGGGTGTAGCGCTGCAGCTTCGGATGGAACGCGCCCAGCACCACCGGGCCTGCCTCGACCAGCAGGATCCTCGCCTCGGTCGTGACCACCGAGCGGTAGTCCCTCGGCAGCACCTGATGCGCCAGCTCGGCCAGCTGGCCGACCAGCTCAACGCCGGTCGGCCCCGCCCCCACCACCACGAAGGTCAGGTACGCTGCCCGTTCCGCTGGCTCGGTGGCCAGCTCGGCCATCTCGAAGGCACTGAGAATGTGGCTGCGTAGATGGCGAGCGTCCTCCAGCGTTTTCATCCCCGGCGCGAACTCAGCCCACTCGTCATGCCCGAAGTAAGCGTCCGTGGCGCCGCTGGCGACAACCAGCGTGTCATAGCACAGGGTCAGCTTCCGGCCGTCCGGGGCCACCGCCGACACCGCCCGGCCGCTCACGTCTATGTCCTTCACGTCGGCCAGCAACGTCCGGGCGTTCGCCTGCTTCCTGATCACGCTGCGCAGCGCCGGGGCGATCAGCCCCTCCGGCAGGATCCCGGCAGCCACCTGATACAGCAACGGCTGGAAGAGGTGATGGTTGGTCCGGTCCACGATCGTCACGTCAACGTCGGCACCGGCCAGGGCGTGCGTGACATTGATGCCGCCGAAACCACCACCGACGACCACCACCCGGTGCCGTCGAGCCGTCATGCGCTGCCTCCCTGGCCACGACCTAGCCGGCCGCCGCCCTGGCCATAGTCAGGCATCGCGCCGAACGTCCGGCAGGAGGGGTGCCCTCGCGCCGGTCGCGCCTTTCTTCGCTCGCGTCAGGCGGAGCGAAGATCACAAGCACGAGGAGATCCTCGGTGATCATGAAAGCCGGCGCCCGCATCCCCGGACAGTATTGTGCTCGCCCGACAGGCCCGGCAAGGGTGGGCAGCGGGCTGGCCGGGCTTGTGGCCGGGTCTATGCGGCGAGGGCGGCGTAGTGGCCGTTGCCGGCGACGAGGCTGAGGTGGGTGCCCGCTTCGGCGATGCGGCCATGATCTAGGACGACGATCTGGTCCGCGTTGCGCACGGTGGACAGCCGGTGCGCGATGGTGATGGTGGTGCGGCCGCGGGCGAGGGTGTCGAACGCCTTCTGGACGGCACGTTCGGTTTCGGTGTCCAGCGCACTGGTGGCCTCGTCCAGCACCAGGACGCGCGGGTCGCGCAGCAGGGTCCGGGCGATGGCCAGGCGCTGCTTCTCGCCACCGGAGAAACGGTGCCCGCGAGAGCCGACCATGGTGTCATAGCCGTCGGGCAGCCCGGCGATCAGATCGTGGATCTGCGCTGCCCGGGCCGCGTCCTCGATCTCGGCATCACTGGCACCCGGCTTGGCGTAGCGCAGGTTCTCCCGGACCGTAGTGTGCAGGAGATAAGTCTCCTGGCTGACCACGCCCACGATTGCGGCGAGATCGGCGAGCCTGATGTCGCGGATGTCGATGCCGTCTATGCGGACGCTGCCGCTGCTGGGATCGTAAAGCCGGGCGATCAGCGCGGCGAGGGTGGTCTTGCCCGATCCGGTCTCGCCGACCAGGGCCAGCGTGCCGCCGGCCGGAATGTCCAGGTCGACCCCGGCAACGGCCGGGCGGGCAGAGCCGGGATAGGCGAAGCTGACGTCCTCGAGGCGGACATGCCCGGTGACCTGGGCCGGGTCAATCTCGACCGGGTGGGCGGGATCGTCAACGTCAACCGGCAGGTCGAGGTACTCGAAGATCCGCGCGAACAGCGCCAGCGAGCTGATGACCGAGACGCTGGTGTTGAGCAGGCCGGTCACCGGCCGGAACAGGTTGTTCTGCAGGGTGGTGAAAGCGATCAGGGTGCCGATGGTGACCGCGCCGGCGGTGACCGGCAGGCCCGCGGCGAGGTAGATGATCGCGGGAATCGCGGCGAAAATGATGCTCAGCGAGGCCATCCGCCAGCGCCCGGCCAGCTGGGAACGCAGCTCCAGGTCGATCAGGCGGGCCGAGGAGGCCGTGAACCGCCGGACCAGCGACGGGCCGGTGCCCATCGTCTTGGCCAGCTGGACGCCGTTGATCGACAGTCCTTCCTCGATGGTGACGTTGAGGTCGGCCAGCTCGCGCTGCTGCTCGGTGGTGATGGTCCGGCGCATGCGGGCGACCTTGCGGGTCAGGTAGATAGCGGGCGGCATGACGACCAGCGAGATGAGCGACAGCCGCCAGGACAGGGCGACCATGGCCACCGCGGTGGCGACCGCGGTGGTGAGGTTGGCGGCGATGGAGGTCGCCGTCGAGGTGACGACCGATTCCATGCCGCCGATGTCGTTGGTGATGCGGGACTGGACCTCACCGGTCCGGGTCCTGGTGAAGAAGGCGATCGACTGTCGCTGCAAGTGGCTGAAGACGCCGGTGCGCAGTTGATGCATGACCTGCTGGCCGACCTTGGTGCTGATCCAGGTCTGGATCACGCCGAAGGCCGAGGTGACGGCGGCCACCGCGACCATGCCGGCCACCAGCCAGGCCAGCAGCCGCAGGTTCCTGTCCGGCAGCGCGGTGTCGATGACCGCGCGGAGCAGGAACGGCGAGGCCAGCCCCACGATGGAGGAGGCGACGAGAATGGCGGTGACGATCGCCAGCTGCCAGCGGTACGGGGTGAACAGCCGCCCGATACGACGCAGGGATACGTCCCGTGCCTGCGCCTTCTCCGCGGCGGTCACGGTTGCGGCGCCGCGCGTACGGCCCGAGCGGCTGATGTCGCGGTTCGTCTGTGGTGACTCCAAAAGCTACTCCGATCCGTCGGGTGCGGGCCCCGCTCAGGAGCCCTTAGTAAATTGCTGAGGTTACCTCAATATGAGCTTACAACAACATCAGCTGGTACCCTATTCCGGTGGCCGGGGACCGTGACACGACGACGGGCCAGCGCGACTCAGCAGGTGACGAGACGCTGCCAGAAGCCTTCTGGTCCGTCGCGCGCCAATTGCGGGAAACGTCCCAGCAGGCCCTGGCCCCCTGGGGGATCACGCCTTCTTACCTGCGGGCGCTGCGCGTGCTCAGGCACCACGGGACGATGCGCCTGTCGGAGCTGTCGGAGCACCTGCACATCGCGCCGCGGTCAACCACGGAGGTGGCCGACGGCCTCGAATCCCGCGGCCTGATCGAGCGGCGGCCCGACCCCGGCGACCGGCGGGCCACCCTGGTCGAGGTGACCGAACGCGGCGTCACCGTCCTCGACGCCATCCGCGCCGCCCGCGGAACCGAGGCCGAACGGGTCTTCGGCCGGCTCAGCCAGGAAGACCGCGCCCACCTCGCCCGCATTCTCCGCGAGCTCCGGGACTGATGATCGTCCGCCCCGTCGGGCTTCCTCGCCGCCGGTCCAGGGGCGGACTCGGGTACGGCCGCCGGGCCGCGGGCGGACTCGCGTGCGGCCGCCGGGCCAGGGGCGGACTCGCATACGGCCGCCGGACTCGCGTACGGCCGCCGGGCCGGAGGCGGAGTCGCGTGCGGGCCGCCGGCCGGCCGGGGAATCGCTACCGTGGGCGCCATGACGAAATTCGGCGTGCAGCTGCCCAACTTCTCCGGGATCGACCCGGACGGCTTGTTCGATCACGTGGCCGGCCTGGCGACGGCGGCGGAAGAAAACGGGTTCGACTCGGTCTGGGTGATGGACCACTTTTTCCAGTTGCCGCCCCTGGGCGGGCCTGACCAGCCGATGCTGGAGGCCTATACCCTGCTGGGGGCGCTGGCCGCGCGCACCCAGCGGGTGCAGCTCGGCACGCTTGTCACCGGCGTGACCTACCGCAACCCCGGCATCCTGGCCAAGATCGTTACGACGCTGGACATCATCTCGCGGGGCCGCGCCATCCTCGGCATCGGGGGCGCCTGGTACGACGTTGAGCACCAGGGCCTCGGCATCGACTATCCGAGCAACCGGGAGCGCCTGGACATGCTGGAAGAGGCGGTTCAGGTTTGCCGGGCCATGTTCACCGGCGATGACGTGAGCTTCACCGGCGCCTGCTACCGGCTCGATCACGCCCGCAACCTGCCCAGGCCGGTGCAGGCCGGCGGCCCGAAGATCATGATCGGCGGCGGCGGCGAGAAGCGGACCCTGCGGCTGGTGGCCCGCTACGCCGACCAGTGCAACGTCACGGGCGACGTCGCCACGCTCGCCCGCAAGATCGACGTGCTCCGCCGCCACTGCGCCGAGGTCGGCCGTGATCCGGCTGAGGTCAACGTGACCTGGATGACCCCGCTGATCTTGACCACGTCCGACCAGAACACGGCCGAGGTGCGCCAGATGCTGACGACAGTCGGCTCTGCCGAGCAGACGGCCGGCTTCACCGTCGGCCAGCCGCACGAGATTCCCCGCCTGATCGCAGGCCACATCGAGGCCGGTGCCGACGAAGTGATCTTCAGCTTCGCTTTCGCCGACACCGCGGGAATCGCCGCAGTCGGCGAGGCACTGGGACTGAGTCGACGGTAGCGTCCCCGCCGGTACCGGTCTGGCGGCAGCACGGGCAGCTGGGCGCCGCAGCCGCCGGGGTGCTGCCCGTACACGGCCGTCAATCCCGGCGGCAGGCCGGCTCAGCGGACGGTGACGGCACGGCCGGGCCGGCCACGCTTTTCGAGGTAGTGCTGGTGGTATTCCTCGGCCGGGTAGAACGCAGATGCAGGAGTGATCTGCGTGACGATCTGCCGCCTGAGCGATTGCTGCTCGGCGTCGCGTGATGCGACCGCGAGTTCCCGCTGGTCAGCGTGGTGATAGAAAATCGCTGACCGGTACTGGCGGCCGAAATCCCAGCCCTGGCGATTGCGGGTGGTCGGATTGTGGATCCGCCAGAACGTCTCCAGCAGCTGGGCATAGCTGACCTGGGCCGGGTCGAACCAAACCTCGACCGCCTCGGCATGGCCGGTGCCGCCCCGGCAGACGCGCCCGTAGGACGGGTCCGTGACGTACCCGCCGGTGTAGCCGGCAGCGGTCCGCACCACCCCGCGGATCTGGCGGAAGGCCGCCTCCACGCCCCAGAAGCATCCCGCGGCGAATGTCGCGCGCTCGGCCCCGGCCGGGCCGCCGCCCGCAACCGGCGGCGCGGGCGCCGGGCGGGCGCCCCGGTTCCTGAGCTTGACCAAGAACATCGCCCCCTTCAGATTCCAGGCTAGCGCCGGGCATCACCATCCAATCCCCCCGCGCGCGCGGTGGCCGCGGCTGCCGTTGCCCCCGGTTCTCATGCCGTCGCGGGTTCCCGGCGCCGGGCGAAGGCGGCGCAGCGGCAGCCCTTTCCCGGATGCCGGCTGACCGGCCTGGCAGCATCCTTTCGTACAGTGGCAGCACCTCTCCTGCACGCGATCGAAGGGATGTACCCGCCCGTGGGTCACACGGCCACAGAACAAGCTGGTTCCGGCGGCCTGACAGCGACCGAGCACCGGCTGGACAACGGCCTGCGCCTGGTGCTCTCCGAGGACCACCTGAATCCGGTCGCGGCAGTCTGCCTCTGGTATGACGTCGGCTCGCGATACGAGGTCGAGGGCCGAACTGGCCTGGCCCACCTCTTCGAGCACCTCATGTTCCAGGGTTCGGCGCAGGTCAAGGGAAACGGCCACTTCGAGCTGGTCCAGGCCGCTGGCGGGTCGCTCAACGGGACCACGAGCTTCGAGCGCACCAACTACTTCGAGACCATGCCCGCGCACCAGCTGGAGCTGGCGCTCTGGCTTGAGGCGGACCGGATGGGCTCGCTGCTGGCGGCGCTCGACGAGGAGTCCCTGCAGAATCAGCGCGATGTGGTCAAGAACGAGCGCCGGCAGCATTACGACAACGTGCCCTACGGCACGGCGTTCGAGCGGATGACCGCGCTGGTCTATCCCGAGGGCCACCCGTACCACCACACGCCCATCGGCTCGATGGCCGATCTGGACGCTGCGACGCTGGATGACGCGCGCGCGTTCTTCCGGGCGAACTACGCGCCGAACAACGCGGTCCTGGCGATCGTCGGCGACATCGACCCGGAGCAGGCGCGTCGATGGGTCGAGAAGTACTTCGGCTCCATCCCGTCCTACCAGGGCAAGGTGGCGCCACGCGACGGGGCGCTCCCCGACATCATCGGCACGGAACTGCGGGTGGAGATCCGGGAGGAAGTCCCGGCGCGCGCGCTGATGGCCGCCTACCGGATGCCGCGTGACGGCACGCGTGAGTGCGACGCGGCCGAGCTGGCGCTCACCGTCCTCGGCGAGGGTATGTCGTCCCGGCTCTATAACCGGCTGGTGCGCCGCGACCGCACCGCCGTGACGGCAGGCGTCGGGCTGGTCCGGCTCGCTGGCGCCCCCTCGCTGGGCTGGCTGGACGTGACAGCCTCCGGCGGCGTGGAAATCCCGCAGATCGAGGCCGCCGTCGACGAGGAACTGGCGCGGCTGCGCGCGCAGCCGCCGGCCGCCGGGGAGATGGAGCGGGCGCAGGCCCAGGTGGAGCGCGAATGGCTGGACCGGCTCGGTACGGTGGCCGGCCGAGCCGACGAGCTGTGCCGGTATGCGGTGCTGTTCGGCGACCCGCAGCTCGCGTTCACCGCTGTCAACCGGATCCTCGATGTCAGCGCCGAAGAGGTCCGGGCGGTCGCCGCGGCGCGGCTGCGCCCCGACAACCGCGCGGTCCTGGTATACGAGCCGGTGACCGCCAAAGACGCGCCCGGCCCGGCCGAGGAACAGGCCAGCGAGGCCGACGAGAACGGCAACCGGGACGGAGCCGGGCGATGACCGAAGCGGCCGTGACCATGGACTTCCACCCCCAGCCGGCGCCCGGGCAGGCGAAGCCCTGGACGTTCCCCGTGCCCGCGCGCCGCACCCTCGGCAACGGGCTGACCGTGCTGCGCTGCCAGCGGCCCGGGCAGCAGGTGGTGGCCGTGCAGATCTGCCTGGACATGCCGCTGGACGCCGAGCCCGACGGCCTCGACGGTATCGCCGCGATCATGGTGAGCGCGCTGGCTGAGGGCACCAGCAAGCACACCGCCGAGGAGTTCGCCGCCGAGATGGAGCGCTGCGGCGCGACCCTCGACACGACCGCGGACTACCCGGGCGGGCGAGTCTCACTGGAGGTTCCCGTCTCCCGCCTGCCCAAGGCGCTCGGGCTGCTCACCGAGGCGCTGGACACGCCCACGTTCCCCGGCAGCGAGATCGAACGACTGGTGCGCAACCGTCTCGACGAGATTCCGCTGGAGATGGCCAACCCTGGCCGGCGCGCGGCCAAGCAGCTGGCGCAGGAGCTGTTCCCGGCGTCCGCGCGGCTATCCCGGCCGCGCGGGGGGACCGAGGAAACCGTCGCCCCGATAGACGCGGCCGGCGTGCGCGCGTTCTACCAGGCTCACGTGCGGCCCGCGACGGCCACCGCGGTCGTCGTGGGCGACCTGACGGGTATCGACACCGACGAGGTGCTGGCCGGCACGCTCGGCGGGTGGGCCGGCGACGCCGCCGACCCGGTGCCCGTGCCGCCGGTCAGCGCCGACGACACCGGCCGTGTGGTGATCGTGGACCGGCCTGACGCCGTGCAGACGCAGCTACTCATCGGGCGGACCGGCCCGGACCGGCACGATCGGGTATGGCCGGCCCTGGTGCTCGGCACGTACTGCCTGGGCGGCACGCTGACGTCCCGGCTGGACCGGGTGCTGCGTGAGGAGAAGGGCTACACCTACGGGGTACGGGCCTTCCCGCGCGTGCTGCAGTCGCCGCCGCCGCACGCCGCGGAGCGTGTTACGGGCGTGTCGGTGCTCGCCATCAGCGGCTCGGTGGATACGGCGTCAACGGGTCCGGCGCTGGATGACCTGTGGACGGTGCTGCGCGTGCTGGCCGCGGAGGGGCTGACCGAGACCGAGCGCGATACGGCAGTGCAGAACCTGGTTGGAGTCGCGCCGCTCAGGTACGAGACGGCAGCCTCGGTCGCCGGCACGCTGGCGGACCAGGTGGAACAGCACCTGCCAGACGACTACCAGGCTCAGCTGTACGCGCGCCTGGCCGAGACCGATACCGCCGAGGCAACAGCCGCTGTTGTCACGGCGTTCCCGCAGAACGGCCTGGTCACGATCCTGGTCGGCGACGCATCTCAGATCCGGGCCCCGGTGCAGGCCCTCGGGATCGGTGACGTCCGGGTAGTCCCCAGCTGACTGCGAACCCGCAAGCCCATCGAGCACGCGGTTACGGTACGGCCTGCGCCTGCGAGCCCGCAGTGGCGGACGGCCGGCGGATCATTCGTCGGCCGGGTCGAGCAGCGCGCGGCAGACGTCTCCGATGTCGACCATCCCGATGAGAGCGTCGTCTTCTACTACCGGCAGGTGCCGGAAGCGGCCTTTCGTCATGATTTCGGCTGCGTCACGGATGCTGGTCTTCGGGCTGACGAGGACAGGGCGAGCGGTCATCAGGTCATGGATCCGGACATTGTTCACGTCCTTCCCGTCCGCTACCGTGCGGACGATGTCCGCCTCGGTGATGATGCCGATCGGCTGATTGGTCTGCTGGCCGTCCAGGACCACCAGGGCGGTCGCGGCCGCGTGTTTCATCAGGTACGCAGCCGCGGCCACGTGGTCGTTCTGGTCCACCGTCGTGGTCGGCGGCCGCATAACGTCCCCGACGGTGACCGGGGCCCGCGGCGGCTGCGCGGGCGACTCGTGCGCAGAGGCTTCTGTCATGATCTGCTCCGTTCCCGGCGATCTCGTGTGATCCCCGGAGATCCGATCACGCCTTAGGTCGGACGCTCTTCTATCGGCAGCCCCAGCACCCGAAGCAGCTCGCCCAGGCTGGCGAATGTGGCGTCAGCTGGCAGCGAGGACACCAGGTCCAGCAGCCGCTGCTCCGCCTGGTGTGCCGCCAGGGTATCGAGCAGATGCGCCCGGGTGGCCGGGAAGGTGGCGCGGTCCAGGTGACGAGCCAGGTCGCTGCGTAGCTCGATCGTCGCCCAGTCCTCCCCTGACGTTACCCCGGCGAACCTGCCCTCCGGGGCCCAGGTCGCATCCTGCTGGTCGTCCTCGCCCGACGACTCCGGCTCCGGCCATTCCTCGCCGTGCGCCTGCAGCTCGCTGCGATCCTGGCGCTTGATCGCGTCATCCTCGCGCGGCCCGTGTGTTCCGCTGACCTGTTCGCTCATGGGCATGCCTCGCTTAGGCGGACGGCCCGGGCGCTGCGGTCCCAGGTCGGCTGGTGGCTAGCCGTCGACCTTGCCCGCTGGCGGGACCGGGAAACGTCCGGGGCCGAAGAAACAGGCCCGGCTGCCCTGCCGGTCAGAAATGATCCTCCAGCAGCTACTGGCCGAGGCCGGATTCGGCGGCCTCGGCCGTGAGCTGGTCACGGTCGATGCCCGTGGCGCCGAGACTGCCGCCGGGACTTCTGCCATGGCCGGAATCCCGCACGAGGGCGCGGGCCGGGCCGGGGAATCGCCCCCGGCCCGGCCCGCTGCGTGCTCGTCATGGCGCCACGGGTGTGTACCGGCCGTCACCGCGTCACGGCCGTCCCCGGCGGCGTCTTTACGGGATCGACCTGAGCTGGTAGAAAGCCACGCCGTGCGGCGGCACGGTCGCACTGATCTTGCTTCCGCTCTCGGTTACCTTGTGCGTCCACAGGTTCGACTGCAGGTAGTGGCCATTTGCGGGCAGGCCGATGGCGGACGCCGTGGTTGAGATCGCCTCAGGCTGCGCGGTCGTGTTGAAGAGCCCCACCGCGACGTCGCCGTTCTGCTCGGTCTTGGCGACCACCTTCTCGGTGCTCCCGTTTACGATCATCGATGCGTCGATCCCATCCTGCTCGACGGAAAGCACCGCCCGGTTGTCCAGCAATCTCATGTCGGTTCCGCACAGATGGGTCAGGTTGGTACCGAGGATCTGCGGCGACGCCGCCAGCGACCACAGGCTCAGCACGGTCTGCCGCTCGGGAACGGTCAGCCCGTCGCCATCCGGATAGGACACTGAACCGAATTGATCAGAGGAGCCGACTGCGTTATTGCAGTTGCCGACCTCGACCGAGTCAAAGTCGTTGTAGCCGTTGAACACGCTGCCGCCGTAGGTGGGCTCCCACAAGGCGAGGGTGGTGAACCTCTTGCTCACGTTGGCGTAGTTGGTCAGCCCCTTGCCGCCGTAGTTCTCGACATCTGACGTGTATTCCCACTGGGTGGCGTACCGGTCCAGCGTCGGGCCGATCGCGACGGTGTAACTGCCCTCGGTAACGTCCAGCTGCATCGGGCGCCCCAGATGCCGGATGGCGTTGGACCAGGCCGCGATGTCGGCCGTGTTGGCGTCTGTGATGCCGTCGAGCTTGATGTAGTCCACTCCCCACCGGGCAAACTCGGCGACGATGGAGTCGACGTAAGCCTGCGCGCCGGGCTTGGCGTAGTCGATGCCCGTCATGCCGCCGCAGTTGTAGTTGTTCTGCCTGGTCTTGGTGGCGATCTCGTCCGCGGTGTAATGCGTACCCAGGATCGGGGTGTTCTTGGCCACGGCCTGATCCGAGATCCCGGGCGTCACGTAGATGCCGAACTTCAGCCCGAGGCTGTGCACGTAGCCGGCGACAACCGCTATGCCGTTCTTGCCGTCACGGGCCGGCGGGAACTTGTCGGCACGAACCACCCACCTGCCGAAGTGGTCGACGTTCGGGCCCTGGCGCCCTGGGCACTCATACCAGAAGTCGTCCTGGTTGATGTACCGGTAGCCGAGACGCTCCAAGCCGCTTTGCTTCATCGCGCGGGCCGCCGCCTCGTCGATGGCGGCGTCTGAAGTATCCCTGAAGAAGCTCCAGCTGCTCCATCCCAGCACCGGCTTGAGGTCAGTGCCCGGCGGGGGGTTAACCTCCGCCTGCGCCGCCGGCGCGCTCGACAGGATGGACCCCACAGCGGGAGCCGCAACCATCGGCATGGCCAGCAGCGCCGCCGTCAGGCCGCGGGTCAGTCTGCTCATGAGTTCTCCTCGATGCGATTCGCTCACTGCGGTCTGGGCCGTGCGGCGGCATCTCCGGTACCCGCCCACAGCAACCCGGGAATCGCGGGAGAGGAAGATGCGCGGATGGCCCGGCAGGACCGGTGAAGAGTCACCGATATCCCGATGCTTGATCGACTACATTCATATTCGATCACTTTAGAGCAGATTCAGTCACCAGTTCAAGAGTGAATATGCGCGTATCCCTAGGCTATGCCGCCCATCACGGACGTGGCAGCGCGCGAACCATCACACCAGCGTGACGTGGACTCCCGACTCGGTAAGCGCGCGCACCGCGTCGGCGTCCGCCGCCACATCGGTGATGAGCTCGCGCACCGCTGTCACCTCGCAGATCCGGGCGAACGCGACTTTTCCGATCTTGGAGCTGTCGGCGACCACGACGACGCGCCTGGAACACTTGATCATGACTGCGTTCGTGTGCGCCTCCACCTCCTGGTGCGTCGTGCAGCCCGCCTGCGCGTCGATGCCGTTGACGCCGATGAAGGCGATGTTGAGGTTGAGCCCGGTGAGGCTCGCCTCCGCGATCGGCCCGGACAGTTCATAGGACTGACTGCGCGCGACGCCACCGGTGGAGATCAGCTTGAGGCCGGGCCGGACCGCTAGCTCAGAGGCGATGTTGAGGGCATTCGTGACGATGGTGAGCTTCTGCCGGTCGGCGATGGCCCGGGCGACCTCGGTGGCAGTTGTCCCGCCGGTCAGGCCGACCGCCATCCCCTCTGACACGTACGCCGCTGCCTGCCGGGCGATGCGCCGCTTCTCGTCGGCGTACCGGACGCCCTTGTACCGCAGCGGCCACTCGTAGGAGACGGCGTGCGCGATGGCCCCGCCGTGCGTTCGGGCCAGCAGTCGCTGCTGCTCGAGGATCACCAGGTCCCGGCGGATGGTGGCGGGGGAAGCGTCCAGGTCATCGGCGAGGCCGGCCACCGCGACTGAACCGCCGTCGGCAAGCCGTTCCAGGATCGCGCTCAACCGCGCCGCTCTGTGCATAGCAACAGAGCATATCGACGCAGCTTTGCCGCCTGTCCATGATCGGCAGCCGCACGACCGCGGCCTGCGGATTCGGCAGCCGCACGACCTGCGGCCTGCGGATGTCGCTTGTGCATCATTGACCAAGCAGAGCGCAATCAGGCTAGACACTCTGACGGAATCCGCTCTAGATTGACGGAACATGAGCGCAAACGATCGTGACCGCGCAGCCATGTCCGGCCATCCTGCGCGCCGGCCGCGGCCAGCCGCGGCCCGTCTTGCGAACGGCGGGCCTGGCTGTGGGGTCCGGGTAACCTCGCGGTGCATCCTCATCCAGCTCCCGGTACCGGCCCGTCACGCGCTGGGCGATCCCGCGCTGACAGAACGCTTCACCTGAAAGAGGAGACCGATGACCAAATCACGGATCTTGACCAGACGGGCCAAGGCGATCGTGCTGTCAGCGGGCCTGGTCACGCTCGCCGCCGCCTGCGGGTCGAGCGGCACCAGCCCCAGCGCGAGCTCGAGCTCGAAATCGATCACCGTCGCCGTTGCCTACCCCTCTCCGCCTAAGTCAGTGCTCGACCAGTTCACCGCGCAGACCGGCATCAAGGTGAACTGGGTCAACATCGGGTGGGACGACCTGCAGACCAAGATCGCCGCGGCTATGTCTGCGAACACCTACTTCGCCGATGCCGCCGACGTTGACTGGTCCAAGGTCGGCGAGTACGAGAAGACCGGCTGGTTCCTCCCGCTCAACAAGTACTTCAGCGTGACCAGCTCGAAGGCGGACATGCCGCAGCTGGACACGTTCATCTCGGACAACAAGCTGATGGGGGTGCCGTTCGATTCGTCGTTCCTGGTCACCACCGTGAACAAGAACGACTTCGCCAAGGCAGGCGTCACGACGATGCCGACCACCCTCGCCCAGTTCACCTCCGAGCTCAAGAAGGTGGGCAAAGCCAACGGCATGGCCAACCCGCTCGACATCCAGTTCGCCACGGCCGAGGGCCTTTCCACCTGCTGGTACCAGACGACCGCGGCGTTCGGCGGTCAGGTTCTGACCGCGCAGGACACCCCGGCTTTCACCTCGCCGAGCTCACCCGGGTACAAGGCGATGACCTGGCTGGTCAACGCCTACAAGAGCGGACTGGTGCCGAAGGGCAACATCAACGTCAGCGACTACCAGGGTTTTACTACTGAGATGGCGAAGAACCGGGTCGCCGCGGTGCTGTGCGACTACTCCGGCAGCGTCGGGTCCATCTATAACGTGCCGGCATCGTCCAGCGTCGTGAACCAGACCGAGTACATCCCGACGCCAGGCGCTTCCGGCGTGGGCAAGAACGTCGCCAACCCCGATGGCATCGGGATCCCGAAGACGGCCAGGAACGTGGCCGGCGCGGTGAAGTTCATCAAGTGGTTCACCAGTACCCAGAAGCAGGCCACCTGGGCCGGGCTCCAGGGGCCGAAGAACGTGGTCAGCACGTTCCCGCTGCCGGCCCGGCTGTCCAGCTTCAACTTGCTGATCAACCACGGGAACCCCGGTGAGATCTCGCAACTGGACGGCATCATCAAGACGCACGCACAGGCCCCGTTCCCGAATGGAGCGCCGCCGTGGTACGTGCAGTTCAGCACCGCGGTGCAGACGAACATCCACGAGGCGGCCGCCGGGCAGGAGACAGTGGCGCAGGCGGTGCAGGCGATAGCGACCCAGGTGAGCACGCTCAGGGCATCCGGATAGGGCAGCGCCCGGCACCAGAGCAGGTGCGCGCGGCGCCAGACCAGCGCCAGAGGTATCGGCAGATCCGCCGACGCGATGAGCACGAGCGCCACGGCCGTTAAGGAGGCTGTCCCGTGATGAGTGCGTCCTTCCGCCGGCGGATGCTGCCCTATGTCCTGATCTCGCCGCTGGTGGTGTTCATCGGGGCGCTGTCGTTCATCCCGACACTCGATACCACGGTCGAGGCGTTCTTCCGGGTGATGCCGCTTGACCCGCCGACCCGGTTCATCGGCCTGGGCAACTTCCGGGCGCTGTTCACGAACCCGGTCATCCGCACCTCCTGGGTCAATACCGCGGTGTACGTGGCCATCGGCGTCGTGCTCTCGGTAGTGCTCGGCACAGCGATCGCGGTAGCGCTGCGGGACCGGTTCCGCTTCCGTGGCATCGTCCTGGCCCTCGTCGTCCTGCCGTGGGCGCTGCCCGCCGTGGTCGAGGCCGTCATCTGGAGCTGGATCTACAACCCGACCTTCGGTGTCCTGAACAGCGCGCTGCACTCGGCGCACGCCATCGGCGGCTACCACGTATGGCTCGGGCTTAACCGGTGGCTGACGATCCTGCTGATCGAGATCGTCCAGGTCTGGCAGATCACGCCGCTGTCCGTGCTGATCATCCTGGCGGCGCTGCAGTCGATCCAGCCAGAACTGTACGAGGCAGCGCGGGTGGACGGCGCCGGCCCGCTGCAGTCGTTCCGCCGCATCTCGCTGCCGCTGATCCGCCCGGCCCTGGCCATTGCCACGGTCGAGGCGCTGGTCCTGTCGCTGAACATCTTCGACCAGGTGTACATACTCAACGGGATCGCGCCGCTTGGCTCGTCAGTCATGCTGCAGACCTACGTGACGACCTTCCAGAGCCTCAACTTCGGCGGCGGCTACGCGCTGTCGCTGCTCGTGACCGTGGCTAACCGCGGTGCTGTCCATGGGCGCGCTAGCACTGCTCTACCGCAGGGTGGAGGCCGTCTGATGGCGAAGGCTGACACCCGCGAC
Organism: uncultured Actinomycetes bacterium; assembly: GCA_963762615.1. Classification (GTDB taxonomy): domain Bacteria; phylum Actinomycetota; class Actinomycetes; order Streptosporangiales; family Streptosporangiaceae; genus PALSA-505. The sequence goes on from CAVXLG010000013.1 coordinate 1,027,132, forward strand.
CGCACGGCGCGGGTCGTGACCCGGGTAGCGGCAGGGCCGGCCGGGTGCTGTCCGGTCGCCCGGCCCAGGCGACCGGACGCATTGTGGCGATCGCGGTGATCCTGCTGTGGTCGCTGTTCCCCATCTACTGGGCGCTCAACACCAGCCTGAGCACGCTGTCGGGAGCAGACAGCACGCCTGCGCACTACTTCCCGTCGCCGCTGGTCGGCACGAGCTACCGCACGGTGTTCGGAATCGGCGGCGCAGGATCCAGCGTCACCAGCCAGTTCGGGCGATCGCTGCTCAACTCGACGATTGAGTCCGGGGCGGCGATGGTCCTCACCGTGGTCATCGCGGTCTTCGCCGCGTACGCCTTCGCCCGGCTCAGGTTCAGGTTCAAGCGGACGATCTTCGTGAGCGTGCTGGCCACGCTGCTGCTGCCCGCCTACGCAACGCTGATCCCGCTGTACCGCATCATGGCCAGCCTCGGCCTGGTGAACACCTACATCGCGGTGATCCTGGTCTACGTGTCGGGGTTCCTGCCGCTGGCGATCTGGATCCTCTACAACTACTTCAACACGATCCCGCCGGAGCTTGAGGAGGCCGCCTTCATCGACGGTGCCTCGCCGGTAGGAGCGTTGATCCGGGTGGTGATCCCGGTGGCCATGCCGGGCATCGCCGCCGCCGCGATCATCACCTTCCTGCTGGGCTGGGCGCAGTTCTTGTTCCCGCTGATCCTCACCACCGATATATCCACCCAGCCCGTTACCGTGATCGTCGCAGCGCTGAACCAGCAGCGTATCGTCCCGTTCACGCTGTTGATGGCGTGCGGGGTGCTAGCCGCGGCGATCCCCGGCTTGCTCGCCCTGGTGCTGAACCGCTACATCGTCCAGGGCATCACCGCCGGCGCGGTCAAATAGCGGCACCGACCGCCGGCGCGGTCAAATAGCGGCACCGACCGCTGGCACGATCAAATAGCGGCGCTCGCCGCGGTCGGTCATCGGCCGGTGCGCACGACCGAGCGGGTCAGGTACCTGGGCCGGTCCGGGTCCAGGCCGCGGGCCTGGGCCGTGGCAACCGCCACGCGCTGGACCAGCACAAGCTCAGCCTGCGGATCCCGGCCGGCGACGACAACCGTCGCCCCCGTGCGCCTGATGTCGTGCACCAGCGCGTCGTCAGCCACGCCGAGCAACCACACCACCGATTCCTCGGTCGCGGCCGCGACCGGCCCGTGCCGGTATTCGAGCGCCGGGTACGCCTCGCTCCACGCCGCGCCTGCTTCCTCCACCTTGAGCGCTGCCTCACGGGCCACGCCGGTGGCCCAGTCGCAGCCGAGGAAGACGTAGTGCGGCCGATCGACGAGGCGATCGTCAAGCTCGGCGGCTACCGCCGCCTTCGCCTGCTCCACCACCGGCGCGAGATCGTGCCCGACGTTCGCTCTGGCCAGCGTGAGCACAGTCGTGGCGAAACGTGTCTGCACGACCGACTGCTCGTCGGCATAGTCGAGCACCAGAAGCTGGTCCGCGGCGTCGCGGATTGGCGCGAAAGCATCCGCGGTGATGCCAATCTTGCGGACCGAACTCGGCACGTTCTGCAGCGCGTCGAGCACTTCGGTGGTGGTGCCCGAGCGTGAGACGGCCAGCACCGCGTCATAGTCCCGGACCGGCAGTTCCGATGCCGCGAACGCGTCGGTCTCGCCGTATCCAGCCTCTTCACGTGCGACCGCGATCGCCGCCGCGACGTGCCACGAAGTGCCGCAGCCAGTGACGGCGACCCGCTCACCGCGACCCGGAAGAACCTTCGCAGCCTCGTCGCTGGTCGCCAGGGCTCTTGCCCAGCAGTCCGGCTGACTCGCGATCTCCGCCGACACGTGCGGCTCGCCTCGATGCGCTTCCCGGTCGTCGGGCTCGGGCATCGCTCGCCTCATCCGGAAGGCTCCCCTCGGGCGACTTGAGTCAAAGTGCGCATATCTCGTCTATAAATTTGCGCGGTTCTAGGCTATTTCTTGCGACTCTATGACATGCTCGATCACATCTCAAGGTGTTCTGGGGACTCGCCCGGCCGCTCGCATGACGGCAAGAACCGCGATCCAGCCGCCCCGCGGTAGCGCTGCCGCGGGCATCCCTGCTGCTTGACGTGGACTTCTCAGCACTCACGGCCGGGCCCCGGCCCTCTCATCCCGGGCGGGATCAGCCGAACGGGGCTGCCAGGTCATGTACGGCCAGGCTGCCCGGATCCGGCGGCCGGCGTCCTGCGTGTTATGGACAGCTAACGTCCGGGTTTCTGCGTGTTTGTGCTTGCTATCACGCTGCGCCGGCTGGCCCTCCAGGGCCAGCGCCGGACTGTCAGGGCCCGACGGGCTTGACGTAGCCGAAGAACGCGCGGCGCTTGATGAGCTCGGCGACTTCAGCGGGAACCATGCTTTCCCAGGAGTCGTCGTCCGCGGCTATCCTCCGCAGCACGTCGCGACTGAAGATCGGCAGGAACTCAGGCCGGTAGTTATCCAGGTGAACGAAACTGCCCCGCCCGGCGAGATAGTCGTACAGCGGCTGCAACTCCGGCCGGACGGTGATGTCGTTCACGGTCTTGAGCTCATCCTCGGGCGAGGGCCGCACGGGGTAGACGTACAGTTTGAGGTCGTTCTTGAACAGCCGCCCGAAGCTTTCCAGGATTCCCCCCGGAAGCTGGGCGTGGTTCTTCTCGTCGAACAGGTCGATGAGGCTCGGCACCCCCATGACGATGCCGATCCGCTCGCTGGTGCGCTCAGCGATATAGGCGGCCAGGCGGTAGTAATCGAAGTAATCGCTGATCAGCACCGTCATGCCGCACGCCGCGAGCAACTCCGCGCGGGCGAGGAAGTCGCGCCGGTCCACATCGGCTCCGCCCGCGAGCAGGTTGCGCATCGTGATCTCGGTAACCGCGAGCACCGGCTTGCCAGCCACGGCAGGATCTTGTTCGAACCTCGCCCTGGCCGTCTCGAGCATGTCGAGATTCACGTGCGTCGGCGGCCGGAAGCTGCCCCGCTCCACCAAGATCGCCTTCTTGCGCAGTACCTCACTCGGCTGCAGCACTTCCCGGTCGGGGCCGAACATCGCCACGCCGCTGAGCCCGATCTGGACGAGCTTGAGCGCCATGAGCCTGTTGTCCACGCGGCGGAACTCGATGCCGCGGAACTGGATCATGTCGATCTCGATGCGGCCCGTCGTCAGCCGGTCGAGGAGGCTTTCGATGAGCTTGTCCGGCTCGTGATGCTGGAAGAACGCCCCGTACAGCAGGTTCACGCCGACGATCCCCAGTGCTTCCTGCTGCAGCCACGCCTCGACATCGAGCATCCGCACGTGCATCACGATCTGGCTCGGCTCATCGCGCGCCTGTGCCTGGAACTTCACGCCCATCCAGCCGTGGCACTCGTTGCCGCCGCGGAAGCTTCGCGCGACCACCGTGTCGGCAAACGCGAAGAAGCAGTTCTCGTCACCGCGCTCGTCGCCGAGCCGGTCGACGTTCAGCTGGAACTCCTTGTCGAGCATGCCCTGGAGCCGTCCGGCGGATACGTACCTGTCGGCCTTCCCGTAAACGGCATCGCTTACCGCCATGTCATAAGCGGAGATCGACTTCGCAACGGTGCCCGCGGCGCCGCCAACCCGGAAGAACCAGCGCACGACCTCCTGCCCGGCCCCGATCTCGGCTATCGTCCCGTACCAGGACGGATCGAGATTGATGCGCAGTGCCTTCTGATGCGTGTCCGACTCATGAGCGCCGACGATGAGCTCGCTCATCCGTCTCCCTGCCTGCTTACCCGGCCCCGCGGCTGCGATCTGCGACTGTCGTCCGGCCAAGGCCGGCACCGGCGGCCGACGCCGAAATTGTACTGATCTCGCCGGGCCCGACGCCAGCAGAGCCCGTTCGCCGCAAGCCCCCACGTCATGCGGGGCATTGCGGATCGTGCCCGGCCGGGCGAGGACGCGATTGCGCAGAGCGCAGCTGCCGCGGCGGTTATGAGCCCTGGGGCACGGCGGTCAGGTGGTGACCCGGTCCAGGGGCGTTTCCCCCGGCGGCGCTGGCCTCCCGCGCTCTGGGCGCTGCTACGCCCATCCGGCCCGATTGCCGCGGCACCGCGGCCTGCCCCGAGACCTGCCTAAACCCTCGCTCGCGCACCGGGCGCCGGCCTGGTGAGGTCCATGCCGAGGTCAAGGGACGGGGAGGAGTGGGTGAGGGCGCCGACCGCCAGGTAGTCCACGCCGGCTTCGGCGTATGCTCGCGCCCTCTCCAGGGTGAGCCCGCCGGAGGCCTCCAGCCTGGTCGCCGCTCCGGCCGCGCGTACCCGCCGGACGGCCTGCGCGCACTGGGCGGGCGTGAAGTTGTCCAGCAGCACCTCTGCGGCCCCGGCCCGCAGCGCCTCGTCCAGCTGCGCCAGGTTGTCCACCTCTACCTCGCAGGGCGCTCCTGGCGCGCGTGCCCGGACCGCGGTGATCGCGGCGGTCACCGAGCCGGCCGCCTGGATGTGGTTGTCCTTGATCAGGACCGAGTCGCCCAGGCCCATCCGGTGGTTAGTCCCGCCGCCGCACCGGACGGCGTACTTCTCCAGTGCTCTCAGGCCGGGCAGGGTCTTCCTGGAGTCCCGCACCACGGCACCGGTGGCGGCCACCGCCGCCACCCAGCGCGCCGTCGCGGTGGCGATTCCGCACAGGTGACAGAGGAAATTCAGCGCGGTCCGCTCGGCGGTCAGCAGCCCGGGCACCGCGCCGTGCAGCACGAGCGCCGGGCGGCCGGGCGCCAGGGCGCTGCCGTCGCCGGCGGCGGAAACCACCTCGTAGCTCCCGCCGAGGACCGCGTCGAAGACGGCGAGCGCGACCGGCGCACCGGCCAGCACGCCCGGCACCCGGGGAGTGATCTGCGCGACCGCGACCGCATCCGCGGGCACCGTGGCCTGCGTGGTCACGTCCGGCCCGTAGGCCAGGTCCTCGGCCAGGGCGGCGGACACGACGCGTGACACCTCGCCGGGGTCCAGTCCGGCCGCCCGCAGGTCACTGGCCACCGCCGCGGACATGGCGCGGGGCTCCAGCCCGGGCGCCGGCAGGTTCCCCGCGGTCGCGGCCGACGGCCGGCCGGCGGTGCCGTGACCGGTCACCGGACGGCACCCGCCGCAACCGAGCCGGCGGGGCGCAGACGGCCGCCCGGGGCCACGTCCGCGCCGCTGCGGGCGCGGGCTGGCAGCACGCCGGCGATCTCGGGAAGGCCGGATTCGCCCAGCCGCAGCGTCAGGCTCAGATGCCACCGCGTGTCATCGCGTGCCGGGAAGTCGGTACGGACGTGGCAGCCACGCGATTCCGCGCGCTCAGTCGCCGCGGCAAGCACGGCACGCGCCGCCAGCGTCAAGAACGCCGCCTCCCGGCCGGCCCGGCTGGCCGGGAGGTCCTGCGTCACCGACTGGGCGATACCTGCCTGCGCGGCAGACAGGCCCGCAGCATCCCGGCCGATCGCCGCGTACCTGCTCATTAGCCGGCGAACGGTGCCCGGGTCGGCGGCGCCGGCCGGCCGGGCTCGGACACTGGCCCGGGCCCGGCCGGCCGCTGGCCGACTGCCCCCGCGGCCACGATGGCATCGGCCGGCCGCTGGCCGGCCCTCCCCGCGGCCACGATGGCATCGGCCACCCGCTCCCCCATCACCAGCCCTTCCAGCAGGCTGTTGGACGCCAGCCGGTTGCCGCCGTGCAGCCCCGTCCGGGCGACCTCACCCGCGGCGTACAGGCCCGGCACACTCGTACGGCCCCGCAGGTCGGTCAGCACCCCCCCGCAGTGGTAGTGCGCGGCCGGGGCAACCGGGATCGGCTGCCGAGCGGGGTCAACGCCGATGGCCAGGCAGGCGGCGCGGACGCCGGGGAAGCGGCGGCCGAAGGCTGCCGGGCCCAGCCGGGTGGCATCAAGGAACACGTGGTCGTCGATGCCTCCCGGCGCCGCCGCCATCCGGCGCGCGATGGCCGCGCAGACCACGTCCCTGGGCGCCAGGTCGGCCAGCGGGTGCAGGCCGGCCATCACCCGGCTGCCCGCCCCGTCTACCAGCACCGCCCCCTCGCCCCGCAGCGCCTCGGTGATCAGCGGCGCGGTCCCGGCGGCGGCGGTGCCGGTGTACAGCACGGTCGGGTGGAACTGGACGAACTCCACGTCCGCGACCAGCGCCCCGGCGCGCAGCGCCAGCGCCAGGCCGTCTGCGGTGGCGACGGCCGGGTTGGACGTGACCTGATAGAGCCGCCCGAGGCCGCCGGTGGCCAGCAGCACCGCGGGGGCCCGCACCAGCCCCGGCCGGCCCCCGCGGTCAGCACGAGCAGCCCCGCGGCCACGCCGGGTCCGTCGAGTACCACCTCCGCCGCCAGATGCCGTTCAAGCACCGTGACCGGTGCCTGGCGCACCGCGCCCGTCAGCACCCGCTCGACCTCGGCGCCGGTGGCGTCCCCGCCCGCGTGCAGCACGCGGAACGCGTTATGCCCGCCTTCCCTGCCCAGGGCCAGGGATCCATCGTCGGCCAGGTCGAAGACGGCACCGCGCCGGCGCAGCCTGGCCACCGCTGCCGGGCCGGCGGTCAGGATCGCGGCTACCGCGCTCGGCTCACACAGGCCCGCGCCCGCCGCGAGCGTATCCGCCGCGTGCCGTTCGGCCGAATCTCCCGCCTGGCGTCCCTCGGGCAGCACCACGGCGATCCCGCCCTGCGCCCAGTGGGTGCTGCTGTCGCTGACTGCCGACTTCGTCACCACGACGACACGCAGGCCGGCCGCGCGGGCGCGTAGCGCGGCGGTCAGCCCCGCCACGCCGCTGCCGGCTATCACCAGGTCGGCGCTGACCTCCCACTGCGGTGTCATTCCCCGCCGCCGGGATTCCCGATGGCTACCATCCGCTGAACGGCCGCGCGAGCCCGGTCGGCCACGGCGGGGGCGACGTGTACCTCGTCCTTGCCCTCCTGCAGGCACTCCAGCAGCACCGCCGGAGTGATCATCTTCATGTACCGGCAGGATGCGCGGTCGTTCACCGGCCGGAAGTCCACTGCCGGGGCAGCCCGGCGAAGCTGGTGCAGCATGCCGATCTCGGTGGCCACCAGCACCGTCCGGGAGCTGGCGGTCCTGGCCGCGGCCATCATCCCGCCGGTGGACAGGATCTTCACCCGGTCCGCCGGGACCACGCCCTCCCCGGCCAGGTAGAGCGCCGACGTGGCGCACCCGCACTCCGGGTGGATGTACAGCTCGGCTGCGGGCTCCGCCGCCGCCTGCGCCGCCAGGTCCGCACCGCTGATGGCGGCGTGCACGTGACACTCGCCCGACCAGATGAGCATGTTCGGCCTGCCGGTCACCCGCCGCACGTACGCGCCGAGGAACTGATCCGGGCAGAACAGCACCTGGCGGTCAGCGGGGATCGAGTCAACGACCTCGGCCGCGTTCGACGACGTGCAGCACACGTCGGCCTCGGCCTTCACCTCGGCCGTGGTGTTCACGTAGGCGACCACGGCCGCGCCCGGATGACCCGCCTTCCACTCGCGGAGCTGGGCGGCGGTGATGCTCTCGGCCAGCGAGCAGCCCGCCCGCTCGTCCGGGATGAGCACCGTCTTGCCCGGGCTGAGGATCTTGGCCGTCTCAGCCATGAAGTACACCCCCGCGAACACGATCACGCGCGCGTCGCTGGCCGCGGCCAGCCGGGACAGCGCGAGGGAGTCGCCTACGTGGTCGGCGACGTCCTGGATCTCCGGCACCTGGTAGTTGTGGGCGAGGATGACCGCGTCTCGTTCTGCGGCCAGCCGGCGGACCTGCTCCGCCCAGGCCGTGTTCGCTGGCCGGACCGGGTGGTCTCCTGCGTGGCCCTCGGTTGCTGCTGCGACGGTCATCGGCCGCTTCCCATCTCGCTATCGACTAGTTTTCGCCTTATGGTTGAAAACTAGTGAAGATACTAGCATGCTCGGGTGCGGACAGATAAATTGCCTGAATCGACTAAATCGCCTGAATCGACGCGATCACCGGATGCGGCCGAGGCGCAGCGAGGGGAGCGCTTCAGGCACGAGGTGCTCGCCGTGGTCTTCCGGGTCCGCGCGGGTGACCTGGAGGTCCTGCTGTGGCACCGCGCGAGGCCGCCCTACGAGGGCTGCTGGTCGCTGCCCGGCGGCCCGCTGGGCGCGGGCGAGCGTCTCGGGACCTCTGTCGGCCGCCATCTCGCAGCCAAGGTGGACCTCACCGACATCGGCCACCTGGAGCAGCTCGAGACGCGCAGCGATCCGGGGCGTGACCCGCGTGGACGGGTGCTCGCCACGGCGTACCTGGCGCTGGTGCCCACCGACGTGCAGCCGCGTCTGCCGGCCGATACCGAGTGGCACCCCGTCGGCGCACTGCCCGGCATCGCGTTCGACCACGAGTCGATCATCGAGTCGGCCCGGGACCGGCTGCGCGCAAAGCTCTCCTACACAAACCTCGGCTTCGCGCTGGCTCCCGCTACGTTCACGATCACCGAGCTGCGGGAAATCTACGTGGCCGCGCTGGGCTATCCGGTGTCGGCGACCAACCTGCAGCGCATCCTGGTCCGCCGGGGAGTCATCGAAGCCACCCGCGCGACCGTCCCGCCTGCCGCCGCGGGAGGCAGGCCGGCGACCTTGTACCGGTTCGCCGTCCAGGCCGTCCGCGTCACCAACCCGTTCGCCGCCTTCCGCCCGCCGACCTGCTGATCGGCCTCGCCCGCCGGCGCAGCACCGCGATACCGGCCGCTGTGGCCAGGCTGCTGCAGGCATGTCACCGCGCTGGTGAGGTGCCGGAAAGCCTGGCAGCGGAATATTGTTGGCGCCGTGTGCGCCGCTTCAGGACAGGAAGGAGACAGCGGCGGCGCCTGTGATCGCGTGACATCACGCCTTCACGCACATCGATGAAGGAGGAATCTGCCAGTATGCGCAAACGTCTTACCGCAGTTCTGCTCGGCAGCGGCGCTGCCGCGCTCGCACTCGGCATCGGCGCGACCACCGCCATGGCGACGACCGCCACCACCTGGACCGTCACCCCGGGCGGTGCCGTGAAAGGCACCGCCGGCACGACGACACTGAAGGACACGAAAACCGGCACCGTCCTGACATGCGCATCGTCAACGACCGCGACCACCCTCAAGAAGGGCAGCGGCCAGACGAGCCCCCTCGGGAAGATCACATCGGTCAAGTTCAACAAGTGCGTCGGCCCGGACATGCTGACGTTCACGGCGACGGCGTCGGCATCGGCTAAGCACCCGTGGAGCCTGAACGCCATCTCCTATTCGAACGGCGTCACCAAGGGAAGCATCACCAAGATCGCGGGCAGCCTCAGCGGTAACGGGTGCACCGCGACCCTGGGCGGCGCGACCGCCACGTCTACCGGTACGACCAACGGCAGTTACTCCAACAAGACGCACATGCTGACGTCCAGCGGCGGCAACCTGCACGTCTGGAACGTCAGCTCCGGCTGCCTCGGCCTCATCAACAGCGGCGACCCAACGACGTTCGTCGCCAAGTACACGATCTCGCCGGTGCAGAAGGTCACCAGCCCCTGATCGTCATGGCCTGCCCCTGATCGGGCAGGACCGATGACATCGCACCACCGGCCGCCCCGGGCCCGCGGGCCCGGGGCGGCGTAGTGACCGCAGTCCGCGCACGCGACAGCCGGGCCCGCCGTGTCAGCGGCGGTCCGCGTCACCAGCAGCCGGAACCAGGCTTGAAGCCGGGCGGCCCCGCGGACCGGACGCGGGCCTCCGCCGCCGTGCACCGCGGGAAGCGCTGCGGATGCCGGGACGTGTTCACCTGGCCTGCGGGACGATCACCACCGGGCACGCCGAGTCCTGGACGACGTCGGTGCTCACCGAGCCAATCAGCAGCCGGGTGAACGCGGTGTGGTGGCTGCGTGCGCCGAGGACTACCACGTCGGCATCTTGCGACGCATCAACCAGTTCCTTGACCACGAAACCGCTCACCGCGCGGACGGTCACCGAGGGCGGCCCGGCCCCGCCCAGCCGGCTGGCTGCCTTTTGCGTCATCTCCTCAACGGCCTGGCGCACTTGCCCCAGCACGACCTCATCCTCCGGGCCGACCACCGGGATGTTACCCCAATAGCTCTTCGGGACCTCATGCACTGCTATGACAGTGAGCGGGGCATGCACAGCCGCTGCCTGTCTCATCGCCCAGTCAAGTGCGCGTTCGGAGTTAGGTGAGCCATCTACGCCGACGACGATTCCGGGCATTGACTGCTCCTTCCGTTGGGCCACCGCCCCGGCGGAGGCTATGAGTCACTTTATTCATGACCACGCGACAGGGCTGGCCGCGGCAGGCTGTTAGCCGCCCAGGCACACTGGGCCCTTCCCGGCCAGCAGCCGGCCGGCCCGGGCCAGCCCGGCGGACGGCCGGAGCAGCTGATGCCCCGATACTTGATTGATTCAAGAAATTGGGCCACACTCTTGAACGTGCCGACGACTACGGACTTCGAGCGCATGTTGCGCGGGGCCTCGCTGCGTGTGACGGGTCCCCGGATTGCGGTGCTGGGGGCGGTGCACGATCATCCGCACGCCGACACTGACTCGATCATCAGTGTGGTCCGTAAGCATCTCGGCGTGGTGTCCCACCAGGCCGTGTACGACGTGCTGCGAGCGCTGACGACCGCGGGTCTGGTGCGGCGCATCCAGCCGGCCGGATCGGTGGCGCGCTACGAGGCGCGGGTCGGGGACAACCACCACCACGTCGTCTGCCGGTCGTGCGGTGCCATCGGCGACGTGGACTGCGCGGTCGGCTACACCCCCTGCCTGACGGCCGCCGACGACGGGGGCTACGAGATCGGCGAAGCCGAGGTCATCTACTGGGGCCGATGTCCGGAGTGTGCGGCGGCACCGTCTGCCGCGGCCGGCGGCTGATCCAGACACGCAGCGCTCGACACCAGCACAGCCTTGGCTCCAGAGCAACCAGCGTCCAGAGCAGACCAGCCAGCGGAACGAGACAGCGAGACAGGAAGGACCGACGTGTCTGACCACGGCAGCGAAAGCGAGAACCCGGTAATCCCCTCCCCGACTCCCCATCCGGGCCTGCCCATGTCGAACCGGGACTGGTGGCCGAATCAGCTGGACCTGCAGGTTCTCCGCCAGCACGCGCCCCGGCCCAACCCGATGGGCGAGGACTTCAACTACGCGAAGGAGTTCAGCACCCTCGATGTCGACGCGCTGAAGCGGGACATCGTCGAGGTGATGACGACGTCACAGGACTGGTGGCCGGCCGACTACGGCCATTACGGGCCGCTGTTCATCCGGATGAGCTGGCATGCGGCCGGCACGTACCGGATCGCCGATGGCCGGGGCGGCGGCGGCCAGGGTGCGCAGCGGTTCGCCCCGCTCAACAGCTGGCCCGACAACGCGAGCCTGGACAAGGCGCGCCGGCTGCTGTGGCCGGTCAAGCAAAAGTACGGCCGGAAGATCTCCTGGGCTGACCTGCTGATCTTCGCCGGCAACTGCGCCTATGAGTCGATGGGGTTCCAGACGTTCGGCTTCGGCTTCGGGCGTGAGGACATCTGGGAGCCCGAGGAGATCTTCTGGGGGCCGGAGGACACCTGGCTCGGCGACGAGCGGTACAGCGGCGACCGGGAACTGGCTCATCCGTTCGGTGCCGTGCAGATGGGCCTGATCTACGTGAACCCGGAGGGGCCGAACGGCACCCCGGATCCGCTGGCCGCCGCGCGGGACATCCGGGAGACCTTCCGCCGGATGGCGATGAATGACGAGGAGACGCTGGCGCTCATCGTTGGCGGTCACACGGTGGGCAAGTGCCATGGCGCCGTCGATCCCCAGTACGTCGGGCCGGAGCCCGAGGCGGCCCCGATCGAACAGCAGGGCCTGGGCTGGCGGAACACGTTCGGCAGCGGCAAGGGCGCCGACGCGCTCACCAGCGGGCTGGAGGGCGCGTGGACCAGCGAGCCGACCAGGTGGGACAACGGGTACCTGGACAACCTGCTCAGCTACGACTGGGAACTGACCAAGAGCCCGGCCGGCGCATGGCAGTGGACTCCCAGGGATCCCGAGGCACAGGGCACGGTGCCTGATGCGCATGACCCGTCCAAACGGCGGACCCCGATGATGCTGACGACGGACCTCGCGCTGAAGGTGGACCCGGTCTACGGACCGATCGCCCGGCGCTTCCACGAGAACCCGGACCAGCTCGCGCAAGCCTTCGCCAAGGCGTGGTTCAAGCTGTTGCACCGCGACCTGGGACCCGTCTCCCTCTACCTGGGCCCGTTGGTCCCCGAGCCGCAGCTGTGGCAGGACCCCGTCCCCGCCGTCGATCATGTGCTGGTCGCGGAGGAGGACATCGCTGCGCTCAAGGGGACGATCCTCGCCTCGGGCCTGTCTATTCCTCAGCTGGTCACCACCGCCTGGGCGGCAGCGGCCAGCTTCCGCGGCACCGACAAGCGCGGCGGCGCCAACGGGGCCCGGATCCGACTCGCACCGCAGCGGGACTGGGAGGTCAACAACCCGGCCGGACTGGCCGCGGTGCTGCAGGCCCTCGAACAGGTCCGGCAGGACTTCAACGCCTCGCAGTCCGGCGGAAAGAAGGTCTCGCTCGCCGACCTGATCGTCCTGGGCGGATGCGCGGCCGTCGAGCAGGCGGCGAAGAACGCCGGGCACGACATCACGGTCGCGTTCGCGCCCGGGCGCACGGACGCCTCGCAGGAACAAACCGACGTGGAATCGTTCGCCGTGCTGGAACCGCAGGCGGACGGGTTCCGCAACTACCTGCGGGCCGGACAGAAACTGTCGCCGGAGACCCTGCTGCTGGACCGGGCCAACATGCTGACGCTGACCGTGCCCGAGATGACGGTCCTGGTCGGCGGCATGCGGGCGCTGAACGCCAACTTCGGGCAATCCCAGCATGGCGTGCTCACCACCCGACCCGGGACGCTGACCAACGACTTCTTCGTGAACCTGCTCGACATGGACACCGAGTGGAAGGCATCCGCCTCGGCGGAGAACGTGTACGAGGGCCGGGATCGTGCCACCGGCGAGGTCAGCTGGACCGCCACCGCCGCCGACCTCGTCTTCGGCTCGAACTCCCAGCTCCGAGCTGTCTGCGAGGTCTACGCGTGGACTGACGCGCAGGACAAGTTCGTCAGTGACTTCGCGGCCGCGTGGAATAAGGTCATGAACCTCGACCGGTTCGACCTCGCCTGATCCTCTCTCGGCCACCCGCTCGACAGCCCCAGCACGGGCGGTTGGGAGGATGACGCGCGCGAACTTATCTGTGCTGGGTAGGCGGCCGGGCGGGTGTCCAGCAGCGTGCTGCCGATCCGCCGTGAGGGCGCTGTGATCGTCGCGGATCCCGCTGGTGGTACGGTCGGCGACATTACAGGCTCGAACGGGGAGGCAACGATGACCGCACCGCTGCAGGTGATCGCCTTGAGTTTCAGCCGCGGCGCCGGCTCGGAGGATCGGATCCTGGCGGAGGTCGACCGCCTCCGCGGCCGGGGAGTTCTTCGCCTGCTCGACATGATCTTCATTGGCAAAACCCTAGACGGCGCCGTCGAACGGCTGACCATCGGTGATGACGAGGACTTCGGCTCGCTGCTGGCGTCAGTTGTTCCCGTTGCGGACGGCAGGCGGGCCGTGTCGGCGCCAGCCGACGGTTCGGCGGCCTTTGATCCGGCCGATGCGCTGGATCTGGCCGATTCTCTTCAGCCAGGGACCGCTGCGGCCTTCCTGCTTGTCGAGCACTGCTGGGCGGCACCGCTTTTCGACGCAATCGCCGAGACTGGCGGCACGCTGATCGGCGAGGGCTTCCTGACCTCGCAGGCAGGGCTGATAGTGGGAGCCGAGGTCGCCGCCATGGAGGAGGCATCTGAGGTGATCGCGCAGGCCCAGGCCGAGGAGGCTGAGGCCTTGCTCGTGGCGGCAGTGGCCCGGGCCGAGGCGGCCGAGGCAGTCGCCGACTCGGAGCGCATCCAGTCCGCCGCTGCCGCAGACGCCATCCGGGCGCTGATCGCCGCCGGGCTGGTAGAGGACGCGGCCGCTCACGAGGCGGTCAGCGCGCTAACCGCCGCCGGCCTCATCGTGGCAGCAGCCGACCAGGCCACCGCCGACGCGGTAGCCGAAGACGCCGCCACCGTCGCAGCAGCCGACCAGGCCACCGCCGGCGCCGTAGCCGAAGACGCCGCCACCCTGGCAGCAGCCGACGAGGTGACCGCGGCGTCCCTGGCGGAGTCCCTCGCCACCATCGCCGCCGCCGACGAGGTCGCCGGAGAAGCGGCCGGCGAAGCCGAAGACCGGGTCAGGGCCGCCTCGATCACCATGGCGGAGGCCCAGGTTCTGCGCTACCTCCCCAAGCCAGTCCCGTTCGCGGTCATCGCCGACAAGCTGGGCATCTCCCGGGCGGCAGCCAAGGAGCGAGCAACGCGCCTGTATCGGCGGCTTGGTGTCCACAGCCGGGACGAGGCAGTCAGCCGGGCCCGCTCCCTCGGCCTCATCCGCGGCTAGCCGCCAGGCGCGGCGAGAGCGGCGCCCGCCCGGGCTCGCCGGTGCCGATAGGTACGGTCGTGTCATGGACTTTCCCGCTAACCATGATCACGGCCGAACCGGGCCCTCGCGGCAGATCCGCTAGCAGGACGCCACCGCTGAGCACTCGGCAGCTCAGCGGTGCGCCTCCCCGCGATGGGCTTCACCCACCCTCGGCGGGGCGCGCGGATGTAGCGCCGCTGCCGCAAAGTCCGGCGCGGCAGCGGCGCTACATCTGCCTGCAGACGGTGATCGGAACCCGTGTGAGCGGTCGAAGCCGACCGGCTGTTCCGTGCTCGGACGTTAACGCCGTCCGAAGTTTGACCAGCGCGTCGTGGAAGGACGCGCTGGTGTCACACGTCAGAGGGGGCGGACGTTCTCCGCCTGCGGTCCCTTTTGTCCCTGGGTCGTTTCGAATTCGACCTTCTGGTTCTCATCCAGCGACCGGTAGCCGGTGCTCGCGATCGCGGAGAAGTGGACGAACACGTCCGCCGTCCCGTCATCGGGGGCGATGAAACCAAAGCCCTTATCGGCGTTGAACCACTTCACTGTGCCTGTTGCCATCAGTTCAATTCCCTTATCCATGCCACGGCGCGACCTCGCCGCGCCGACCGCGAGCCTATCGGTCCTGGCTCCGCAACCGAACTCTACCCCAGTCACGGTCTTCCGCGGCACCAGTCGCTGATCTAGGTCGCCGCACGCCCGGGTGCTCAGCCGCGGCCTGGGCTAGCTTGCCCGGGCAGGCCCGCCGTGCCGGGGCAGCTTGTCGGCGAGGATTTGTACGTGCTCGGGCCCGATGCCGCAGCATCCGCCGATGAGCTGCGCCCCGTGGCCGGCCCAGGCGGTCGCCTGCTGGAGGTACTCGGCGGGGTTCAAGCCGTCGAAGACCCAGTTCGGCGCGGCCCAGCCGCCCGATTCGGCGTATACCCCCATCGGCCCGGCGAAGCCGGCCGCCGGCGTCCCGGCGGTGCATGGCTACCGGGCAAGACGATGACATCGAGCCGGCCACCGCCACCGGGCGGCCGCCGGCCGCGGCCTCGCGGGCTAGTTCGCGGGCCTTCTCTCCGCGCTCGGCCACCTTCCAGCCGTTGTCATTTACGCGCTAGCATTTATCAGCGCTATGCGTTTGGAAGGCCCGGAGTTGGTCCGGCGCGCCGGGCCGCTATCAGCGATCAGGCCCCGGCGTCGGGCCTGGGCGAGAACGCAGTCCGCCGGGGCAGGGCACCCGCGGAGGCTCCCCGCGCCGGCGGTCGCGCCGCGGAAACGCGCTCCGCGCTGGATGTATCCGGCTGCGACTGTTGTGCTCCTGCGAACGAGGGGCTGGAATGGCTTTGCCCACTGACCTGCGGGATGGGAATGCGGCCATGGAGCGCTCGGCGGACCATGCCGTAGGCGTGCACGGCCGTGCGGCCGAGCTCGCCCAGGTCGGGCGCTTCCTGGACGACGCGGCCAGCGGCCCGGCGGCGCTGATGATCGAGGGTGCGGCGGGCATCGGCAAGACGACGCTGTGGTCCGCCGGGATCGAGATGGCCCGCGCGCGTGGCTGGTGGGTGCTCACCTGCCGCCCGGTCCAGTCGGAGGCGGCGCTGAGCTTCTCGGCGCTCGGGGACCTGCTCGAGCCCGTATCCGAGGAGGCACTGGCCGGGCTGCCCGGCCCGCAGCGCCAGGCCCTGGACGTGGCGCTGCTGCGTGCCGAGCCCGGGCCGGACCCGCCGGACCAGCGGGCGGTAGCAGTCGCCCTGCTTGGTGTGATCCGGGCTCTCGCAGACACGTCGCCGGTGCTCGTCGGGGTGGACGACCTGCCCTGGCTGGACCGGGCCTCGGCGGCCGTCCTGGAGTACGCACTGCGCCGGCTCACGACGCAGCGCGCGGGACTGCTGGCCACGATCCCGCCAGGCGCGGCCAGCCCGGACTCGCCGCTGCGGCACTGGCTTCCTGCCGGGACGGACGCAGACCTTGCAAGCCGGGCCGCTCAGCATCGAGGCCGTGGACGCGATGCTCCGCGCCCAGGGCGGCCCGCCGGACAGCTGGCCCGAGGTGATGGCGGTGCACGAGGCCTCGGGCGGCAACCCCTTCTTCGCGCAGGAGCTGGCGGTGGCCCTGGGCGCCGCGGGCCGCCGGCGCGGCGCCGGGCAGCCGCTTCCGGTCCCGGGGTCGCTGCTGCCGCTCGTTCAGCGCCGGCTCCGGGCGCTCTCCCCCGCTGGCCGTGACGTGGCGCTGGTGGCGGCCGCGGCCGCGAGCCCCACCGTCGAGGTTGTCCTGGCCGCGGCCGGTGACGATCAGCTCGCCCGGGACGGGCTGGACTCGGCCGAGGCGGCGGGCGTCCTGCGGATCGCCGACGACCGCGTCCGCTTCGCTCACCCGCTGCTTCGGTCGGTGCACTATTCCACCGCGACCGATCGGGAGCGCCGCATTGCCCACCGCCGCCTGGCGGAGGTAACCAGCGAGACCGAAGGGCAGGTGCGCCACCTCGCCCTGGCGGCCACCGGGCCCGACGAGCAGCTGGCCGGCAGGCTCGCCGCGGCCGCCCAGACCGCCTGCCTGCGAGGTACTGCCGTGGCCGGCGCCGAGATCGCTGACCTGGCACTCAAGCTCACCCCGCCGGACCGCGCCGTGGCCCGCGCCGGCCGGCTGATCGAGGCCGGCCGCCTCCATCTGGCCGCCTTCGACCCCGATGGGGCGCGCAAACTGCTCGAAGCGGCCGTCGAGCTGAGTGAACCCGGCCAGCTACGCGCATCCGCGCTGCACCAACTGGCCAGGGTGGTGGGTTACCTGGAAGGCCTCGCCGCCCCCATCCCGCTGGGGCGCCAGGCGCTGGGCGAGGCCACCGACGACACGGCGCTCAAAGCCCTGATCCACCGCGATCTGGGCTTCGCCATGGGCATCAGCACGGCGAACTTCAGCCCCGCGACCATGGCCCAGATCTGGGCGGCGTTCGCCATCGCGGACCGGATCGGCGACGACGGCCTGCTTTCGCAGCTGACGGCGTTCCAGGCGATGGCCGAGTTCGCCGTCGGGCGCGGCGTGCGCCACGACCTGATCGAGCACGCCCTGGACCGGCGTCAGCGGGCCGGGCGGGTGCCGATGGAGGTCCGCCCGCGCGTTCTGCTCAGCCACATCCTGCGGTCCGCCGATGACCTGCCCGGGGCCCGGGCGCTGCTGACCGAGGAGTACACCGAAGCGAACGAGCAGGGCGCCGAGACCGACCTGCCTTCCCTGGTCCTGCACCTGGCCGAGCTGGAGACCTGGGCGGGGAACTTCGAGCTCGCCGAGCGGTACTCCGACCGCGGCTACCGCGTGGCCATCGCCGCCGGCGCGGCAACCCAGGTGGCGTGCATGCACGGCGCGCGGGCGATGATACGGGCCTTCCGCGGGCCGGTCCCGGATGCCCGCGCAGAGGCGCAGTCGGCGATCGACGGCGGCCTGCGCTCCGGCGTGCTCTACCCGGCGCTGCTCGGCAGCCGCGCGCTCGGCCTCATCGAGCTCGTCTCCGGCAACCCCGCCGCCGCGCACGCGATACTTTCGCTGATCACCGAGAGGGTGGCCGGGCGCGAGCTGCTCGACCCCGGCTGGATCGCGCTGCGGTCCATCCCCGACGACATCGAGTCCTTGATCCGGCTCGGCGATCTCGAAGCGGCGAGCGCTCTGCTGGCGGGCCTGGAGGAACAGGCCCAGCGGCTGGACCGGGCCTCGGCGCTGGCCACCGGGGGCCGCTGCCGGGCGCTGCTGGCGTCGGCGCAAGGGGAGCACGAGGCGGCGGCCGGATCGCTGCGGCTGGCGTTCGCCGCACACCAGCGGCTGGAGATGCCGCTCGAACTGGCGCGCACGCACCTGATCGCCGGCGAGGTCGCCCGCCGCGCCCGGCGCAAGGTGACGGCACGCGACCACATAGAGACAGCCCGGGCCGTGTTCGGCCGGCTCGGCGCCGGCCCGTGGGCGCAGCGGGCGGAGGCGGACCTGGCCAGGCTCGGCACGAGGCGGGTCAGCGGTCCCGGCCTGACCTCCGCGGAACGCCGGGTGGCGGGCCTGGTCGCATCCGGGCGGACGAACCGGGAAGTGGCTGCCGACCTCTACATGGGGCTGCGGACTGTCGAGTCGCACCTGACGTCCATCTACCGCAAGCTCGGCGTCCGGTCCCGCAGCGAGCTCGTCCGGGCCTGGGCACAACGGCCAGGCCCGGGGTAGCCGGCCAGCAGAAGGCACGAAACGCGGCGCGCGACCCCGAGTGCCGGTATCCGTGTTCGACCTCGGCAACCCGCGGCCTCGAACGCGAACCGCCGGTAGTACCGGGTGATCCTCGAGGAAGATCGCCGGCTCATTCCCCGAAGCTGCGGCCATCAGCAGCTGGCGGGCCAGGCGCGTTCCGGTACCCCGGCCTTGCCGGCCAGGCCTGACGCTGAGCGGGCTTGCTGATCCCTGAAGGTTGACCCGCGACCGCCGCGGTGACACGGTCGCAAGAGCGCGGGTAACTGCCGCGCTGGCTGGTTGCCGCTGCTGGCCGGATGCTGGAGGGAACATGACCATTTCTGAACAGGCAGACGACCTTCAGGCGCGGGCAGCGGAATTGAAGAGTTCCGCTGACCAGGCCCGGCGGGAAACTGATGAGCAGGTGAAGGCCCGGATCAGCCAGGCCAAGGCGCAGATCGCTGCCCGGCAGAGCGCGGCCAAGCAGCAGGCCGGGCAGGCCGCCTACCGGGCGCAAAGCAGTGGAAATCGAGGCCAGCTGATGCCGCGGCGAAGACGCAGGCCCTGCAGGACCGGATCGGCCGCCAGCGCGACCAGCCTGACGTGAAACGAGCGGAACGGGACGCCGATGACGCGGAGGCAGACGCCGCCGATGCGCTGGTTACGCTGCGCGGGTCAGCACGGTGAGGCAAGGATGGGTGGTGGCTATGCAGTTCAGCAGGCAGCATGTGGTCAACATGCTGCGTAACGCGGGATTCACGCAGGCAGCCGATGAGGCGTCGCGTGTTCTGCCCGATCCGGTTGAGTTCGAGCAGGTCGAGAAATTCGCCGAGCAGCACGGCATTTTCCATGACGACTTGATTAACAGAATGGGCGGCAGCCCTGATTAGCTGGCAACGTCGTCCCGGTCTTTCCCGCACCCTTTGCCCCGTGCCAGGACTTGAGGCAGCGGCCTGTTGCCGGACACCCAGCCCCGCTGGTCGTCTTCCTGACGTCAGATCACACGCGGATGGCACCGGGTTCCGCGCCGCCGACCGCGGTCGCCAGCCCGGCTACGAACGCACAGCGCGGCCGGTCGGTAGCGAGCCCGGCGGTGAAGGCCGGCCCGAGTGTCGACAGCGAGCCGCCGATCAGGCCGGTCATCGACCGGCGAGGTGGTCGAGTGCCTGCTGCGGGCCCCAGGAGCCGGGAGCGTAGGGCTGGACCGGAGGCGGGTTGTCCAGCAGCGGTGCGGAGACTTCCCACAGGCGTTCGACCGCGCCGCTGGTGATGAACAGGGTCTGGTCGCCGAGCATGGCCTGCAGCAGCAGCCGCTCGTAGCCCTCCAGGCCGTGGGCGGCGCCGAACGAGTCGGCGTAGCGGAAGGTCATCTCGGCGGCGCCGAGCCTCATCGTGGCGCCGGGTTCCTTGGCCAGGAAGCCGGCCGTGATGGAGCCGGGGTCGGCGAAGTCGATGACGATCTCGTTGCGCCGCCCGGCCGCGCCGTGCTGGAAGGCAAACATGCGCAACGGCGGCTGGTGGAAGCCAAGGGTGATCACCTGGCGGCTGGCGGCCATGCGCTTGCCGGAGCGCAGGAAGAACGGGACCCCAGCCCACCGCCAGTTGTCGATCTCGGCCCGCACCGCCGCCATGGTCTCGGTCTGCGAGCCGGGAGCCACACCGGGCTCGTCCCGGTAGCCCGCGTACTGCCCGCGCACGACGTGGCCGGGGTCGATCAGCTTGAGCGAGTCGAACACCTTGGCCGTCTCGTCGCGCAGGTGCCGGGCGTCCAGCGAGACAGGCGGTTCCATGGCCACGAATCCCAGCACCTGGAACAGGTGGGTGACGATCATGTCCCGGTAGGCGCCGATGTGGTCGTAGAAGTCGGCGCGTCCCTCGATCGAGAGCGTCTCGGGCACGTCGATCTGCACGTAGGCGATGTGGCGGCGGTTCCAGACCGGCTCGAACAGGCCATTGGCGAACCGGAACGCCAGGATGTTGTCGACCGACTCCTTGCCGAGGAAGTGGTCGATCCGGAACACCTGGGACTCGCTGAAGATGGCATGCACGGTCTGGTTCAGGGCGCGGGCGGAGGCCAGGTCGGTGCCGAACGGCTTCTCGAAGATGACGCGGCACCCGCGAGCCAGGCCCGCGCCGCCGAGCATCCGCACCGTTGGCTCGAAGGCGGCCGGCGGGATGGCCAGGTGGAAGAGCCTGCCTGGCGTGCCGCCGATCTCCCGCTCCGCCCGGTCGATCTCCGCGGCCAGCGGGCCAGCACCGGATCCGGTGCTGGCGAACGAGAGCCTGCGCGCGAAGGCCTGCCAGGCCGCTCCCGTCGGCTTGCTGGTCCCGAATTCGTCGATCGCCTGGCCGGCCAGGTCGCGGAACTGCTCGCCGGTCAGGTCTGCGCGGGCGGAGCCGATGATCTGGTACCGGTCCGGCATCAGGCCGGCCGCCGCCAGGTGGAACAGGCCCGGCAGCAGCTTGCGCCGGGCCAGGTCCCCGGTCGCCCCGAACATGACGATGACGTGGTTGCCCGGGCGGGGTACCGCCGCCCCGCCGCCGGGCACGTCCCGGCGCTGGCGTGCCTTGGCAGCAGTGACGGGCGCGGCGGCTGTCGCCCGGGAGACGACTGCATCCGGGACGGCGGGAGCCGGCGCGGTGCCGGCGGTCCCGGATCGGTCAGTAGCCCCCACGGCACCCTCCTTGACACTCCCGCCCTTACCCTAGTCCGCCTCGTGACGCAGCCGACGGCGGTTGCCGCGGCAAGCCGATCCTGGCAATCTTTCGGTCGTGACCGGCTGCCTCTGCGTTCCCGGTCGCGTCGGCGGTTAGCTGGTGAGAGCGCCAAGGGTGGCGGTGACGGTGCTCTGGGTGCCGTCTCGCGACAGCCGCACCCGGACCTGGTCTCCTGGTTTGAGGGTGGCAAGGACCGATTGGAGCGCCGTCGCGGAGTCCGTTGTCTTCCCCTCGACGGCCAGGATGATGTCTCCCGCCCGGATGCCCGCTTGAGCGGCCGGGCCGCCCGGCTTGGCCGCCACCACCCCTGCCCCGGCCGGCTGGCCGCCGGCATCTGCCACGGTCTCGGCCGTGATGCCAAGCGCGGCGCGGCCGGAGTTGGCCACCTTGCCGCTCGTGATGAGCTGCCGGGCAATGCTGGTGACCGTATCGCTGGGAATGGCGAAGCCGATTCCTACCGCGGCGCCCCCCATTTGCGGGTCGCTGGCCGCGAGGGTCGGTATGCCGATGACCTGCCCGGACAGGCTGACGAGCGCGCCGCCGCTGTTTCCCGGGTTGATCGGCGCGCTGGTCTGGATGGTGCTGATGAGCACCGCTGAGCTGCCCTGGCCCTCGGATACGGTCCGGCCGGTCGCCGACACGATCCCGTCGGTCACCGTGCCGGTCAGCCCGAGCGGGTTACCCATGGCGAGCACGATCTCCCCGACCCGCACCGCGCTCGAATTCCCGAAGGTGGCGGGCCGCAGCACTCCGGCGGAGCCCTGCAGCCGGATCACGGCCAGGTCGTCCGGAGCGAACACGCCAAGGACCGCGGCGGCCAGCGTCTTGCTCGCACTTGGCAGCCTGACCTGCACGTTCTTGGCTGAACCGACAACGTGTGCGTTGGTGACGATATCTCCCCCGGCATCAAAGACAACTCCCGAGCCGAGCCCCTCCGGGGTGGTGATCTGTACCACCGAGGGGAGCACGGTCGCCACGACCCGCTCGTACTGCCGCTGCAGGGTCACCGGCCCGCCAGTAATCGGGGCACTCAGCGCTGGTCTGGCGCTGCTCGCGGCGCTCAGCGCGGCGGTGCCCCCGCCGCTGCAGGCCGTGACGCCCGCAGCGATTACCAGCGCGAGCCCGGCACTGGCCCGGCCCGGCCATCCGGTCAGCCGGCTCCAGAGCGTCACGGACTACACCCATCAGCGGCAAGAGCAGCCCGCGGCTTACGCCGAGCTGCCTTCCGTCGCGGGCCGGTACCGGCGAGCACCCGCAACCACTTCACTGATTCAGGATCAGGCCCGGCCGCCGAGGCAGTGGGCTCGATGACCTCGTGGCACGCTCTGGTCAGCGGTGATTCCATCTTCGGGACCTCCTATCTGCGCTTGTGCTGTACGGCACATCGGCGGGTTGGCCGTGACACCGACGATGCCGCGACAGCGGTCTGCTGCCATTACGGCGGTGCCGCCGGCCGTGCCCGGGCCGGGCTGGCGGTTCCAGGGCCGGCTGGCATGACCGGTCTCGGGCCGCCCATTCGAGCACCCCGGCTTCGAGCGCTGCGGCGAAGTCAGGCTGCTTCTCCTGGAGCAGCTGGCGTACATAGGCCCGGTTTTCCCGCGCCTGCCTTGCGTCACCCACCGGCCACCATCCTCTTCACGCCCGCCTTGTGAGCTGGGTCAGCCGCGGGCGCACTGCCGGCGCGGGAGGTGCGACCGCCCTCCATCGGCGAGCAGCGCGCCCCGGTCCTCGAACAAGACAACGCCGTGCCACAGCAGGCTCCACCCTTGCCCGGGATGATCCGCCACCACTGGCGGCCAGGCAGCCCGGTGCGGGCCCGGCCGTGCGCACGGGCAGGTGCTGGCACATCTCGGCCTCCGGTACCGCCAACTGATCTCGGCAGCGGCGCGACCTGCCGTTCCCGGGTACCTCAGCGAACGGCACGTGCGCTGCATGTCACCAACGGTCGCGCACAAGCCTGGCTGCGTCATTCCGGCAGGCGGCCAACCCCGCTACCGGCTAGCCGTAACCCCAACAGGATCCAGCCGGCCGGGCCGGCGTTCTTCACAGTGCCGGGCTGGTGCGGGCGTAGCGCGGCAGCCAGACCGTCTGGCAGAGCAGGCGGGCGGGTGCTGGCAGCTGGCTCAGTACCTGCTCGCGGATGTCGGGGCTGGCGCCAGCGAGAGCCCACGGGACCGTGGTCGCGACGCGTCGCACGCTGCGCCCGCCGCGGATGGCCCTGGTGATCCTGCCGAGTTCGCCGGGGGACAGGAACTGGCTGATGAGCGGCAGCGCGTCGGCTTCCTCGTGGGCCAGGTGACTGGTCAGCCTGGTCCTCAGCCGGGCCAGTAGCTGGCGGAGCCGCCGGGGGTCGGCATTCATGGTGAACGCGTCGTCGATCACCACCTGCAGCGGGCCGAGCAGCCGCTGCTCGTCGTCCATCGCGTCGAGCAGGGCCTGGCCCGGCGGGTCGCCGGCCAGCTGGGCCCGGGCCCGCGGCCACATGGCCGCGTGCTCGGCGGCGAGGTGGAAGCGAAGCTGGTGACGGAACGCGCCCCAGCGGGCCCGGGCCGGTGCGTGACTGGCCGTGGCGTTCAGCAGCTGACCCAGGTCGCGGCGCAGCGCCTCGTGAATCGCGGTCATCAGCGTCCAGTCGGCCTGGCCGGTGCGCTGCACGGTGGGGGGTAGGGACATGGGTCGTTCTCCCTGGGCGTTCGGGAAAGGTCCGCTGGTGGCCACCGGTTCCTCGGGGCCGCCAGGCAGGCGTGCGGCGGACTGCGCGCATCCGGCCGCGAGCTGACGGCCCCAGCTTCGGTGGTGCTGGCGGGATCCTCACCGGGCGGCGGGCACTTCGTGCCACAGTCCGCCGTTGAGGTTGAGGTTGTTGCCCCTGGCCTGGCCGGGGGCGCTGTCGCCGATGTAGGTGTAGAGCGGGTGCCCGTTGTAGGTGAGCTGCTCAGAGCCGTCGGTCCGCTTGATCGTGGCGACCCGGCCCGGCAGGCCGGCGCCTGCTGCGGTGGTGCCGGTCACCGGCGGCCAGTACGCGGCACAGCTCCCGTAGCACTTCGACGTGGTCGGGGTGTCGGGGGCGAACGAGTAGAGCGTGAAGCCCTTCGCGTTGGTCAGCACCCTCGTCCCGCCGATCGTCGTGGTCTTCAGGACGGTCCCGGTGGCAGCGCCGGTCGCGGCGGCGGGCCCCGGCGAGCCGGCGGCGGCCACCGCGACCCCCAGCAGGACCAGGGCCGCAACCGCCAGCGCGGCGGCGGTCACTCCGGCGGCCCTGGTGATCGCGGGGGACAGGTAGGCGGGGAATCTGGCGGGCGCCGCTGCCGCCCCGCCCGGCGCGCCTTCCGCTGCCGCGCGCGCCGGAGCAGGAGCCAGCGCGAGCGCGGCCAGTACCACAAAAGCGGCCACCTCAACCACGCCGGCGACGATGCCCGCGGTGGTGCGGACCTCTTTGAACCCGAACAGCCCGATCGAGACCGTCAGGAGGTAGCCGCCCAGGGTGGCCAGGGCGAAGACGGCCCCCGCGGCGGCCGTCAGCCGGCTCGCGATGACGAGCCGACCGGGGATGGCGAGCACGGCTAGCCCGAGGGCGAAGGCGGCGATCAGCTGCAGCAGGAACAGCCAGCCGATCGTCGGGATGGTCCGGTACCCCGTCACGTACAGGTCCAGGTGGATCGCCCCGGTGGCGATCAGCAGGCCGGCACCGGCCACCCGCAGCACGACTGTCCGCCAGTCAAGGCCCTGCGGTTTCGCGTGTTGGGTTCCGGCTCGCGCGGCTGCCGTCATCTTTGCCTGTCTCATCGTGGCTTCCCGTCGTGTCATTGCGTCAATCCGTTCTGCCGTTGTGCTGGTTTGCCCGGCCGGTTCTGGTGCCCGTCCGGGTCAGTACCCGAAGCCTCCGCCGCCAGATGACGTAGCGTTGGCGGGCGCTGCGCCGCCGGACGCCGCGGCTTCGTGCCACAGCCCGCCGAACGCGTTGATGCCGTTGCCCTTGGCCTGCCCGGGAGCGGTGTCGCCGACGAAGGTGTACAGCGGATGCCCGTGGAAGGTGAGCTGCGTCGCGCCGTCGGATCGCTTGATCGTGGCGAACACGCCCTTGGCAGCGGATGCGGTCCCCGGCTTCACCGGCGGCCAGTTCGTCGCGCACGCCCCGTCGCACTTCGACGTGGTGGACGTGTCGGGGGCGAACGAGTAGAGGGTGAAGCCCTTGGCGTTGGTCAGCACCGTCACGCCACCGACCTTCGCGGTCTTCAGGCCGACCGCGGCCGCCGCCGCCGTGGCGCTGCTGTCGCCGGAGGAGGTGCCGGAGGAGGCTCCGGAGGAGGTGCCGGAGGAACTGCACGCCGCCACCACCGCCGCGGCCGCCGCGGCGGCTGGCAGCACCAGCAGCATCCGCAGGCGGCGGCTCCGCGCTCTGGGCCGCGCAAGTGAGCTGATCATTACGTTCTCCTTTGCTACCCGGACCCGCCCGTGCCCCTGTGCCGGGGCGACGCTGACAAGCCCGCTATGACACCGACGATGCCGCGCCAGCGATGCAGGCGCATCGCGGCGGACCCCCAGGCGAACCACCCGGCCAGCGGTAATCCTGGCCTGCCTGCTAACAGGTACAGGCCGGAGCCTGCGCAGCACGATCGGCTTGGTAGGGACGTCGGGCGAGCGGGCCCTCGCATTTGCAGGCTCGGGACCCGAGGTGACAGTCTCCAGTTATGGCGGGCTCAGTGAGCCCGCCAGACCGCACGAAGCCGACTAAGCAGGTAGTTCACGGTGACCTCGTGGTCGCACTGGCGGCGCGGACGGTTCTGGGTGGAGATCGTCCTGGCCGTCGTGGTGGGCGTCGCCGCGTTCGTTATCGCGGCTCTGGTGAGCACAGCCGCGAGGTCTCACGTGCCTGGTGTGCTCTTTGGCCTGCTCCTGCTCCTGGCCGTGCTGGCCGTCGCCCGCTTCGCCGGGATCATGTACGCGCTCCCGGTCGGGGTCGTGACCATCGAGGCGTTCGACTGGTATTTCCTGCCGCCGCTGCGCCAGCTCAATGCGGCGACCGTGCTCGTGCTCGGCCTGTTCCTGGGAATGTCGGTCATTGTCGGAGCGGTCGCGACTCGGGCCGGGCGCCGCGCAGCCGGGTCAGAACAGGCACGGGGCGCGCTGGCCGACGAGCAGGCGGCGCTGCGCCGGGTGGCGACGCTGGTCGCCCGCCAGCCCTCGCCGGCCGAGGTCTTCGCGGCGGTGACCGAAGAAGCCGGAAAACTGCTGCACCTCGACAGCGCGCACCTGCTTGCCTACCAGGAGGACGGGACGGTGACGGTGGCCGGGTCCTGGAACCTGCGAGGGCCGCCGGTGCCGGCCGGCACGCGGGTCCCGCTGGACGGGGACAACGTTGCCATCCGCGTCTTGCGCACCCAACGGCCGGCCCGCATCGACGATTACACCGGAATCGAAGGCCTGGCCGCCGACTACGTGCGCTCCGTCGGGGTCCGCGCGGCGGTCGGTGCTCCGATTGTGGTCGCGGGACGGCTCTGGGGGGCCATGAACGTCGGCTCCGCGCAGCCGGGGCCGCTGCCCGCGGAAACGGAGTCCCGTATCGGAGCGTTCACCGAGCTGGTCGCCATGGCGATCGCGAACAGTGACGCACGGGCCGAGATCGAGCGGCTCGCGCAGGAACAGGCAGCGCTTCGGCGCATAGCCACGCTGGTCGCACGGGGCGCGGAGACAGGGGAAGTCTTCGCGGCCGTTGCCCGCGAGGTTGCCGAGGTGATGCACCTGCCGGTTGCCGCTGTTCAGCGTTACGAGGACGACGAGACGATGATGGTGATCGCCACGTGGAGCGACCGGCCGCATCCGTTCCAGCCGGGCACGCGATGGCCGTATCACCCCTCGGGGCTGGCCGCGCGCGTGCGGCAGCGGGGTGGCGCGGGAAGGGTGGTGGACTTTTCGCACCGGCGAGGCGCCTTCGCCGCCAAGGCGCGCGAGCTGAGGCTGCATAGCGTCGCCGCCGCGCCGATCGTTGTTGACGGAGCCGTCTGGGGATTGGTGACGATCGCGTCTACGGACGGGCCCATCCCCGATCGGGCAGAGGGTCGTCTCGCCGAGTTCACCGAACTGCTGGGAACCGCCATCGCCAACACCCAGAGCCGCGCCGAGCTGTCGGCTTCGCGGGCCCGGATCGTCGCCGCCGCGGACGAGACCCGGCGGCGGGTCGAGCGTGACCTGCACGACGGAATTCAGCAGCGTCTCGTCTCGCTGGCGCTGAAGGCCCGCACCATCGAGGCGATGACCGCCCGGCCAGTGGACCAAATCCAGGGCGAGCTGTCGCTACTGACCGACGGGCTAGGCACTGCGCTGGAGGAGCTGCGGGAAGTCTCGCACGGCATCCACCCCGCCATCTTGTCCGAGGCCGGGCTCGGCCCGGCGCTCAAAGCACTCGCCCGCCGGTCCGCGGTGCCGGTCGAACTCGACCTGAATCTCGGCCTGCGGCCCGCGGAGCACCTCGAGGTGGCCGGTTATTACGTCGCGTCCGAGGCGATCGCCAACGCCGCGAAGCACGCGCAGGCGTCGGTCATCACTGTGAGCGCTGACGGCCGTGACGGCGTCCTTACCCTCTGCATCCGCGACGACGGCATCGGCGGCGCCGACCCCAGCCGCGGCTCTGGCATCATCGGTCTCAAAGACCGGGTCGAGGCCCTCGGCGGAACGCTCTCGGTCCTCAGCCCGCCCGGTCACGGAACGGCACTGCACGTCCACCTGCCCGCCGTCCCCGGCGCGGCACCCACGGCACCGCGCTGCCCGCCGGGCGCTATCCCATAGTCGCCGCCCTCAGCCAGGCCGGACGGCGAGTCTCAGCGCGCGCGAGTGCCTGGCGGGTCTCCCGGTGCGCGGCCATTGACGATCCGCTGGATCGCATCGGCCGACAGCTCCTGCTTCGACACGAACCCAGCGGCGGGGCTCTCCACGATCAGATCCGCGAAGTCGGCCTCCGCGTGGGTCGAGATCAAGATCACGGTTGGCCCGCCGTCCCCGGACTGCCCGGCCAGGCGCCGGGCCAGGTCGAATCCGCTCTCACCTCCCAGCATGATGTCGACGAGGACGACCTGCGGCCGCAGCTCCTCTGCTCGCTGCAGCGCCTGCGTCGAGGTCGTGGCAACGCCGACGACGTGCAGGCCCTCCCGTTCGAGCAGAGCGCTCGCAGCCTCGAGGAACAACCCGTTGTCGTCCACGATCAGAACACCGAAGGCCATGTGAACAGAGTTACAGAACTTGCCGGCACCGCGCATTGCGGCTAGCAGGAATCTCAAGAATGTGTGCTCTTGCCGCGGAGCCCGTGCCGGGCAAGGACAGCCTCGCCGCCGATGCCGCGCCGTGGGCTGCGCGGCCGACGGGTCCATGCCGATCGGGCGGCCGGCCGGCGGCCGGTCCGGCGCCGGCCTGTTGCTGCCAGCGCTGCGCGCCCGCGCCACGAGTGAACACCGCGCCGGCGCCTGCTAGCTAGCCCCCATAGCTGACTCCCGTTGCCTGCAATGCGCGACGCGAGAACAGGCCGCCAGGGTGGATGCAACAGCTTCGGCCGACAGCCGGCCACCAGGGCCTGGCCCGATGCCGGGCACGGGATGGCCGGTCAGCGCGCTGCGCACGCGACGCGGGAGGAGCGAGTAGATGACAGCCTCGCCAGGCATGCCGCAGGCCCGGATCGTGCCCTCCGGGCACACTCATGACGCCCTGACCACGCCGCCACCGCATCCACTGAGCCGTGCTGCGGCAGTCGATCATGTTTTGTGGACCCAGGTGACCAGGTATGCCAGGTGTGCTGATAGCGGCCTTGACCCGGACCAGTGGTTCCCGGTCAGCGTGGATCCGGCCAGGGCGCGCCAGGACGCCGCCGCTGCGATCGCGGTCTGCGCCAGTTGCCTGGTCCGGGGCGAGTGCCTGGTGCTTTCGCTGCGGCACTGGGAAATCGGCCAGCACGGTGTGTGGGGCGGGCTGGTGGCAGCCGACCGCGCGCGATTGCGCCGCGGGCTGCCCGGCGGCCCCAGCCGGCGCCCCGGGCCTGCCGCCGCGGCGATGAGGGTGCGGCCGTCAGTCCCCGGGGTGCACGTGGGGCTGGTAACAGGCGGGGACGCTCGGTGACCGCGAGCGACAGGCACCCGGAACCGGCCCCTTGCGGGCGGCTGCGAATCTACCTGGGCTATGCGCCCGGGACCGGCACGACCTGCGCGCTGTTCAGCGAGGGTCACCGGCGTGCTGAGCACGGCACCGACGTCGTGGTGGCTATCGCTGAGACACACGGCTGGCCGCACACCGAAGCCCTGCTGGCCGGCCTGGAGATCATTCCCCCCGCGAAGGTCCCGTACCAGGGCACCAGGTTTGAGGAGATGGACCTTGCCGCGGTGCTGGCCCGCAGGCCCGCGGTGGCGCTGGTAGACGATCTCGCCCACTGCAACGTGCCGGGAGCGGGTCACGCCAGGCGATGGCAGGACGCCGCGCAGTTGCTTGCCACAGGCATCGACGTGATCTCCACTGTCAGTATCGGCCACCTGGAATCGCTCAGCGATGCGGTGGAGAAGATCACTGGCGTCCCGCACCGGGAAACCGTGCCTGATCCGGTCGTCCGCGCAGCGGACGAGGTCGAGCTGGTGGACATAGCGCCGCAGGCGCTGCAAGAACGGCTGGCGCGCGGGCACATCTATCCGGCGGAGCGGGCCGGGGCAGCGCTGGGTAGCTGGTTCCAGACCCCGAACCTGTCCGCGCTGCGTGAGCTTGCCCTGCTGTGGCTGGCCGGCAAGCTGGCCAGCGACCGGCGGCGGTCCCGTCCTCGCGGCCAGGTTCCGGGTGACGGTCATGCCAGGGAGCGGGTGATGGTCGCGCTCAGCGGCGGCCCGGAAGACGAGACGCTGATCCGCCGGGCGGCGCGGATCGCCGCCTGGTCCGCCGGGGACCTGCTGGCCGTGCACGCCGCCCGGCCTGCCGGCCTGACCGCTGGCGGCCGCGCCGCGCTCGCCGCCCAGCGGCAGCTCACCGTCTCGCTCGGCGGCACCTATCACCAGCTGGCCGACGCCGACATCCCGGCCGCGCTGCTGGCCTTCGCCAAGGCGGAGAATGCCACTCAGCTGGTGCTCGGCGCTACGCGACGCACCCGGCTGGGCGCGCTGCGGCCCGCTACCACGATCAGGTCGCAGCTGATCCGCCGCGGCGGCGGAATCGGCGTGCACATCGTCCCGCTGCCCGCCCACTGCCAACGGCGTCCTGCCCGCGGCGGGTGGCCCGGCTAACAGCCCGAACCGCGCTGCTGGCCGCGGTGATCGCACTCAGCGCTCGCCTGGCAGCGCCCGCGACTGCCCTGGACGCTCGGTCAGGCCGCTTCGATCGGAAGCGTGACGTGGAGCCTTGTGCCCTCCCCGATCGGGCTCGCAACCTCGATCGTCCCGCCGAGCGCGTCGACGCGGTCGGCCAGGCCGATCAGCCCCGAGCCGCGTCTCGCGTCGGCTCCTCCGCGGCCGTCGTCGCGGATCGAGAGCTCGAGGACGCCGTCATGTATTTCGACGGCGACCTGCGTCGCGGAAGCGTCTGCGTGCTTCGCGGCGTTCGTGAGCGCCTCCGAGACGACGTAGTAGGCAGCTACCTCCACCGGCTCGGGTAGCCGGCCCTTGGTATGCAGCTCGAGTTCGACGGGAACCGGTGATCGCCGGGCAAGCGTCTTGAGGGCGGCTCCGAGGCCCCCCTCCGCCAAGATCGCCGGATGGATGCCGCGTGAGATCTCCACCAGCTCTTCCGAAGCGCTCGCCAGAGCGTTCGCGGCGCGCGCCAGCTTGCCCTTGCGCTCGTCGGCCGCCGGCATCGCGGCCTCTATCGCACGTAGCTCCAGCTGGACCGCCACGAGGTGCTGCTGCACCCCGTCGTGCAGATCCCGCTCGATCCGGCGGCGCGTCTCGTCTGCGGCCGTGACGATCCGGGCGCGCGAGGCGGTGAGCTCCGCCCGGCTCCTTTCGAGTTTGCGCTCGCTCTCGCGCAGGTCACGAAGCACCAGCAGCGTGTCGAGCGCGTCAGCCAGCCGCCGCCCGATCTCCTGGAACAGCCTTTCCTCCGATGACGTCCAGATCCGCGCGCGGGAGCACTGGTGCAGCCCGAATATGTAGGGCTGGCCCATCTTCGGATATACGGCCATGGCGATCATCGACCTGACGCTGAACCGCTCGGCCGTCTCTGACGGCAGGGGGTGGCCTGACTCGGGATCGAATCGCACCGGACCGCTCGAGGACAGCAAGGCCCGGACCACGCCGGCTACCTCGGGGTCGTTCGGGATCTCGGCGCCGAGGCCGAAGGCGCCGATGTATTCCGGCCGGGTGCGTTCCGTCCGCACGCGGTGCGCGGCAACGTCCGGATCGCCGGGATAAATCAGCCACGCCCGGTCGCAGTCGAAGATCGCGATCACGACATCGAGGACGGCGGCCAGCATCTGCTCGAGGTCGCTGGTGCGCTGGACGGCGCGGTTGATGCCGTCCATGCTTTCGAAGAACCACAGCTGCGCCTGGTGTTCCTCCTCGGCGCGCTTCCGCTCGCTCACATCGACTACCGTGCCAACGAACTCCTCGAGCGTGCCCGACGCATTGAAGACCGGGTGGACGATTGCGCGGATATGTTTCACTGGGCTCTGCGGAAGAACGACTCGGTATTCCAATTCGAACTTCGTCGCTTCGCGGATTCCTCTCGCGAGCGCCTCGGTGCACGTCGCGCGATCCTCTGGATGAACCCGCTGGAACAACTCTTCGAGCGACGGGATTCCCCGCTTGGGATCGAAGCCGAATAGCCGGGAATGTTCATCGGACGAATGGGTCTGCTCTTCGGTGGAGACTTTCACGGCGAAACTTCCGGTGTGCGTGAGCCTCTGCGCCTCCGCCAGGTACGCCTCGCTTCGCCGCAGTTCAGCCGTCCGCTCGGTCACCTTCACCTCGAGCTCGTCCCGGGCTTCGCGAAGCTCTTCTTCTGCCTTTCTCCGCTCACGGATAAGACGTGCGCCCTGAAATGCTGTCGCGGCCTGATTCGCGGCCAGCGATAGCAGCAGCTGGTCTATCGCAGTGGGAAAATCGCCGCGTTCGCACGCGGCAGCGACCACGCCCCACTCGCCATTGACGCCGATGGGGATGGCAACACCGCGGAACGGCTCGGAGGCGGAGCCGGCCTCGGGAATGATCTCCTTACGCTGGAACTGGCCGCTCGTAGCGAGGTGACCCTCCAGCCATTCCGGAAATCCCTTCCACGCGCTCCCCCGGGTGACTTCCACCGCCCCGGCACCACCGGGGTCGCTCAACCGCACGAACACGAAGCTGAGTTGCAGCAATGCCATCAGCGTGTCGGCGAGCCCGGTAGCCACAGCAGGCGGTTCCCTCCCGATCCACGCGGCCGGGACGGCCGAAAGTGCCACGAGATCCCTCAGCACCCCCCGCACGCGGAGGGCGTCAGCGTGAGTCTCGACGTGCACCTAGCGCGCCTTGCCTGGGCTGGCGCTCGGCTCTTCTCGCCGCCCGGGGTCGATCAGGTAGAAACCCCTGTCCCGTTGGCAGAACCAGTCCTTGACGAACGGTTGAAGCACGCGGTGCTGCTCATCGACGCTGTTGAGCGCGCAAGCGTGGCGGTGGTCGCCAAGAGCGCCCGGCGCAGCCTGCGGAGAATTGCCCTCGGGGTCCACGCATCCATCACCTCCACCCGCAGAGCCGGTTGCTCCGCCGCATGTCAAGCCGCCATGGACGATCTCCGCCAGAGCCGCCGGCGAAACCAGCGCGACCAAGGAGGTCAAGTCACGCAGTTGCCCGCGTTGACCGGTTGTGGCGCCCAGCCGAGCCCGGCAGGAGCCCGCGCCATGAGTCGAGACTCTCACCGCGAGCCACGGCGCGCAACGGCGACGCCGGGGGCGCCGGGGGTGTCGCGGGCACTAGCGGTGGCCGGGCTCCCCTCAGTGACTGGACTCCGGCCGCCGGGCAGGCCTCGGCCACGGCCGGTGACCCAGCCGGCCGGGATCGGGCGTGGATGCCGTGGAACGCCTCGCCGGCGCCGAGCGAGCCGGCGACATGGCCGCCGGGAACGTCGGCGCACGCGTCACGGTCTCCGGTCAGCTCTTGCTGTACACGGCGTGCACGGTGATCGTGTTGGTCATCGAGGTCATGCCCAGCTGGTTCCAGGTGAGACCGAAGTCGGCGCGGTTGACCTGGACCTCGGCATCCAGCCACACCTCGTCGCCGAAGAACGACACCCTGGCCGGAAAGGAGACGGGCCGGGTGACCCCGCGGACGGTGAGGCTGCCGGTCACGTCGACGCCGTCGCCGGCGAGCGTGATCTGGTCGACGCCGACGGTGATGTCCGGGTACTTCTCGACATCGAAGAAGTCACCGGAGCGCAGGTGAGCGTCGCGCTTCTTGTTCTTCGTGTCGATGGACGCGGCGGCCACCGAGACGGTGCCGTTCACCTCCCCGGCCGGGGAGACGGTGCCGCTCCCGGTGACGTCGTGAAAGACGCCCTTGACCGGGACCAGGCCCCATATGCTCTTGCTCTTCAGCCCGACCGTCAACTTGGACGCGTCCAGGGTCCAGTTCCCGGCCAGCGTGGCGTCCTGCAGCAGTGCCTGCAGCTCCGGTGCGGTCATCTGTCCTGACGGTGCCATGCCGTCCTCCTGATTGACTTCTGTTCGGTTATCCAAATACTTTTGTTAAGCGAACAGTATAGACTGGGTACGTCACTGTCAAGGGAGGACGCATGGCAGACCAGGCGGGGACCGGCGAGCCGGGCAGCTCTGAGCACTCCGCGCTCTGCCTGCGCCTGATGCAACTGTTCCCGCGGATTTCCCGGGGGATGCGGCGCTGGCAGGACCGCGCCGCGCCGCAAACGTCGGCGCCGCTCGGCCCGCGGCACGTCGCCGCGCTGCAGCAGCTGCGCGGCGGCCCGATGACCGTCAGCGAGCTGGCCGCCCGGCTGGACCTGACCCTGCCCACCGTCAGCGGCGTCCTGGCCGACCTGGACCGGGCGTGCTTCGTCAGCCGCCACGCCGACCCCGCCGACCGCCGCCGCACCATTGTCCAGATCACCCCCGCCAACAGCGCCCTGATCGGGCAGTGGCTGGACGGCGCCGCGGGCCCGCTCGCCCGGGTCCTCGACAAGCTCGCCCCCAGCGAGCAGGCGGCCTTCCTCAAAGCCATGGACATGCTCGAAACCGAACTGCGCACCCCGCAGACCAGGCGGTAAGCCTCGTCGCGCGGCTCCGCCGAGCGGCCACCAGCGTCAGGCCCGAACATCCCTGCCCGATCGCCGAAGGCCCGCAGCAACCGGCAATGCCGAAACGCACGCCACGGGACCGGGAGACCGCGATCGGCCGGCTGGGCGGCGGCCAGCCGGGCGAGACGTCCAGCTCGTCCGGTTGCACCAGCGCGTCGCCGGCGCCGTCGCGGGCGGGCAAGGACCGGTCGCGACGATGAGAACTGGGCGGGCCTCGTGCCGGGTCACCGGTCAGAGCTCCCCCGGCACGAGGCCCCGGGCCGGTCAGCGCGCGTGAAGCACGCTGAGCAGCCGCGCCGCCGCGTCAGCTCGGCTTGATCGTCTGCGGAGGCTTGATCGTGTACTTGCCGACGAAGGTCGAGCCGTCGCCGGTCTTGATGAGGCCCAGGCAGCCGCTGCTGACGTTCCAGACGTGCAGGTTGCCGCCGCTGACGCTCAGGATGTGCGTGCTGTTGCTGTACGAACCGGTGACCTTACCGGGAGTCTTGGAGCTCGTGCCCGCCACGGTAGCGGTGCACCCGTTACCGCTGAGGGCGGCCGTGATGCCGGTGATCATCCCGTGGGTCACGCCGCTGCTGAAGGTGCTGGCGTCCAGGTTCCACGGGTGGGTCTTCGACGCCGACGTTGTCGCCGTGAAGTGCAGCCCGCCCGGGCCGGTGCAGCTGGTGAAGGTCACGGACGTGATCTTCCCGATGGGGTTGGCCTGGCGGCTGCCCTTCTTCAGGGTGGCCTTGGTCGCAGACGACTTGCACTTCAGGACCGTGCCGGTCTTCGTGTCCTTCAGCGTTGTCTGGCCGGCGGCGCCGGTCACGGCCCCGCCCGGTGTGATGCTCCACGTTGTGGCGGTGGTGGCCATCGCCGTGGCCGTGCCGAGGCCGAGTGCCAGCGCGGCCGCGCCGCTGCCGAGCAGAGCTGCGGTAAGACGTTTACGCATATTGACGATTCCTCCCTCATCGATCTGGGTGAACTCGCGAAATCGCTGGATCACAGGCGTCGCTCGCTGCCCCCTTCCGGTCTGGAAGTGGCGGACACGTGGCGCCGGAGTATTCGCGACCAGGCCCGCGCACCTCGCGAATCCAGTCACCTACCCCGGTCGGCGGGGGTTATCCCTGTCGACCGGCGTTATTCGTCCCCTGCTCGGCGGCCGGATGAGCCGGCCGCCCTTTCGTCCCGGATGCCGAGCCGGCCCGGTCCCAGATCGCGTTCATCAGCTGGTCGGGGGTCTCGAGTTGCGGCATGTGGCCGGTGTCGTTGAGGAGCTGGAAGCGCGCGACCGGGATGGCGGCCGCGTAACCGCGGCCATAGCCGGGGTCGACGATCTGGTCGCTGTCGCCCCACAGCACCAGGGTGGGCAGGTCGAGGTGGCCGAGCCGCGCGGCCAGGGTGGGATCGCTCATCGCCGTTCCGGCGTAGGCGGCGAGGGCGGCGCGGTTGCCGGCGGCGACGGCCTGCGCGGCCGGCGGCAGCGCGGCGGGGTCGACGCGGAACGGCCCGGGGTGGTGGAAGCTGAGCGTGAAGACCTCGTCCATGGTGAGCGAGAAGAAGTCCGCGATCGGGTGGCCGGGGACCTCGATGCCGACCGCATCGACGAGGATGGCGGCACTAACCCGGGGCGAGCCGAGCAGAGCCATCTCGGCGGCGATCCACCCGCCGACAGAGTTCCCGACGAGCGTCACGTCCTCGAGTTCGAGCTGGTCGATCAGCGCGACGTACAGCGCGGCCAGGTCCCCGATGCTGGTCAGGGCGCCTGGCCGGGCAGTGCCGCCGAAGCCGGGATGAGTGGGCACGACGACCCGGACGCCATGGGTCTTCGCGAGCAGCTCGCCGAACCCGGTCACCGTGTCCGGGCCGCCGCCGCCGTGCAGGAGCAGGAACGGCCGCCCGTCGCCGTATTCGCTGACGGTGACCCCGACGGGGCCGGTGCCGGGCAGGGTCACGGTGCGGGTGGTCGTACTGGCGGTCACGCGGTCTCCTCGGCGAAATCGGTGGCCGGGACGGTGGCGTAGCGGCTCATCACCGCGCCGGCGTTGCCCGGCGTCAGGGGCTGGCCGGCGGCGATCATGTCGCGCAGGTCCCGGAAGTACTGCACGTACAGGTCGGGGGTGAACGTGTTCAGCAGCACCGCCGGGGTGTCGCCCGGGTTGGCGAAGGTGTGCGGAGCGCCGGGCGGGATCATGACGAACGTCCCGGCCGGCGCGTCGTAGGTCGTGTCCGCCACGGTGAACCGGGCAGTGCCGGACACGACGTAGAACCCTTCGTCGTGCCGGGCGTGCCGGTGCTGCGGCGGCCCGTCGGTGTGCGCCGCGATGGTGATCTCGCCCACGCCCAGCCGGTGGCCGGTGGTGCGGCCGTCTTCGAGGATTCGCATCTGCACCGGGCCGAGCTGGATCGCCTCACCGCCCGCGGCCGGGATCACCGAGATATCCGTCATGATTCCTCCGTTTGTGAGAGTTCGCTTTCACGAACATAGGCGGTTTGCTAACATGATGCAAGTTGACTCTCATGATAAGATCATGCATACAGGATGATGGAGGTGCGTGATGAGGGCCGTCAACGAGCAGACCGGCCGGGTCAACCAGAAGCTGCGCACCCGGACGGCAATCGTCGAGGCCTGCCGCCAGGTCATCCTGAGCGGCGGTCCGGTGACGATGCCCGCCGTCGCGCGTTCGGCCCTGGTGTCGGAGCCGACCGCCTACCGGTACTTCCCGGACCTGATCTCGCTGCTGAACGCGGCCCTGGCAGGGATGTGGCCGAGCCCAGCCGAGGTGCTCGGCCCGGTCGCGGCCTCGGCGGACCCGGTCGAACGGGTCGCGTTCGCCGGCGAGTTTTTTCTGCGCCGCGTACTCAGCTACCAGGGGGCGGTGCGGGCGATGATCTCCGCCACCATCACCCGGCCTGAGCTCGCCGCCCACCGTCCCGGGATACGGTTCGGCCTCATCGACCAGGCGCTCGACCCGATCGCTGGCACGCTCCGGCTGCCACCGGAGCGGCTGGCCCAGCTCAAGCAGGATCTCGCCGCGATAATCAGCGCGGAAGCCTTGTTCTCGCTGACCGACCTGTGCCGTCTCAGCCCGGACGAAGCGGTGCGCAGCCTGGTCCGGACCGCGATCACGATCACCGCAGCCGCCACGCGCGACGAAAGCACGGGCCCTGACAGCCAGCCAAGCCCCGCTCACCCGCGCCGGTGACCGCGTCCGAGAACCGCGGGTCCGGTAAGACCGCGCTGTCACTCGCGCGGCACGGCCAGCGTCGGGCGCGCGGCCGTGCCGCCGGAGCGCCGTCCGCTGTCGTCGCGTCCCTCGGATCAGGGCGCCGCGAAGGTGCTGAGAATATCTATGTCGCCGGGCGTACTTCCGATGGCCCAGCACTGCGTGGCGACTGGACACGCGATTCCCGAGATGGCCTGAAGGCCGGCCGGTAGCTGCTCCGCGTGCCAGCTGGCGCCCCCGGTCGAAGTGGACATGGCGGTGGGTGCTCCGGAGTTCTCGATGCCTACCGGCTGCTCGGTGCCTACCGCCTGGCAGTAGGACTGCGTAGCGCACGACACGCTGTCCAGGTCACTGACATCGCGGGGAAGGCTCTGGGTTGTCCAACTGACCCCAGGGTTGCTCGTCGCGACGACGAGTCCCGAGTAAATCGGCGGCTTGCTCCTGCTCGCCGTATCTCCGACGGCAAAGCAAGTCGAGTTCGTCGGGCAGTCAACGCCGAAGAACGTGGTACGGCCTGATTCGACGGCCTGCCTCGCCCAGCTGAGTCCACCGTCTGTGCTCGCGATGATGGTGTGTGCGCCGGTGGCCCAGCAGTCAGACACCGTCGGGCAGCTGACCGAGGTCGTTCGGGTAACGCCCTTGGGCAGACGTTCGGATTTCCAGGTAGCACCGCCGTTTGAGGTCACTGCAATCTCGGCGTGTCCCGGCGGGTACGTGCCAGCGGCGACGCATTCGCTTGTCGTCGGGCAGGACACCGAGAACATCTGCGCGGAGCGGGGCGGAGGCGTTTCGCTGGTCCAGGTTGCGCCCCCGTCATGAGTGACCGCAATGGCACCGGGCCCGTTTGCGAAGCCGACTGCCCAGCAGTCAGAAACTGTCGGGCAGGACACCGCGGATGTTGCGATGAACTTGGGCGGCAAGGCTCCATCAGACCATTTGGAGCCCTCGTCAGTGGTGAACAG
The DNA here is from genome assembly GCA_963762615.1 of uncultured Actinomycetes bacterium. Lineage (GTDB taxonomy): Bacteria > Actinomycetota > Actinomycetes > Streptosporangiales > Streptosporangiaceae > PALSA-505. The sequence continues at coordinate 1,065,925 of CAVXLG010000013.1, forward strand.
GACGGTGGCAGGAATGGTCAAGTCAGTGCTTTCACTGGTAACCACGCAGTCGGAGAGGGCGGGGCAGGACAGTCCGGTCAGCATCGAAGGCCCGTCGGGAACCGGCTGAGCCGTCCACGTAGACGCCCCATTGGTCGTCGCCGCCACGGCCCCGATGCCATCGCCGTTGCCGTTGTAGCCAGCCGCCCAGCAATCCGACGCGGAGGGGCAGGTGACCTCGGCGATCGATTCCGCGTCCGGGATCCCGCCTGCAGTGGTCCAGTGGCTACCGCCGTCCGAGGTGGCGTAGCTGGTGCTGAGATCACCGATTGCCACGCAGATGTTACTGGTCGCGCACGATACCGTGTTGAGCTGGAACTGAGGTTCGCTCTGAATGACCCAGCTGGCACCGCCGTCGGTGGTGGCAATGATGGCTCCGCCGGTCGTCGGGCCAGCCTTCGAGCCAACCGCCCAGCAGTCGGAGCTAGTCGGACACGAGATGCCGCCGATATTCTCAACGTCCTGCGGAATCGACTCCGTCGTCCAGGTCGCACCGCCATCCGCCGTGGCCACAACCTCATTCTCATACTCAGAGACAGCCCAGCAGTGGGACGAGTCCGGGCAGGAGATGGCATCCAGGGAGGTCACTCCAGCAGGTGGCGTCTGCAAAGACCACGAATTGCCCCCGTTCGTGGTAGAGACGATGGTTCCGCCCCCGACCGCCCAGCAGTCCGAAGTCGTCGGGCATGACACGGCATCGAGAGCTCCGGTATTAGCGGGCAGGGCCTGTCTCACCCAGTGCCCGGAACCCGGGCTCGAGCCGCTCGCCAACCCCAGCACTTCGCCCCTTCGCGCGGAGAAGGCACCGACCGCCCAACATGCCGTGATACTCGGGCACCCCACCGCTTGAAGTGTTCCCACGCTACGAGGAGCCAGTTGACTAACCCAGGTCCTCCCGCCGTCGCGGGTCGCGATGATCGAGCTCGCCCCCACGGCCCAGCACGCCGCCGTGGTAGGACACGACACCCCCGACAACTCGGATGGAGATTTCGGGGCCTGGGTCTGTATCCGCCACCCATCCACGGAGACGGAACTCGCCGTGGCGGTGCCCGGCCACGACAACACGACTCCGGCCACCGCAAGGCTGGACAGAACAGTCACGAGCGTCCTGCTTCGACGCTGATGAGCAGTCCGGCCCCGCAACCTGCTATGCACCCACCCAGCCATCGTGACGTGTCTCTCTCTTTTCCGGGGGTTGGCGGCAGATGCCGCCACGGTGTGTTTGCCTCCACTGTGGGTTCGTGCGACGCTGGCAGTACTTAGCGAGCCTGGATCGGTCCAGACCATGTGCTCCCTCGCCGCTTGCAGCCCTGCACTGAAGGTGGCGAGAGCTATGACATACCCCGGGATGGGCTATCCGTGCGGGACTTGCGGAGAGCGGCACCCCGGGCAAACAGCCGAGGCGGGCCGCAGCGCGCTGTGCATCTACTGCCGGACGGACAGATTTGTTTACTGGCCGTCAGCGATCCGGCTGTCCTTGGCCGAGTGCCCGGGGTGCCAGCGGCAGGGGCCAGCCGGCCGGGACATCGCGCCGCTGAATCGCCGGCTGGCCGCAGAGTTCAGCCGGACCACGGCAACGGCTCGCGGGCTGAGCGCTACCTCGCGGCTCCGGCATCCGCCGCCCGATTCAGCGCGGGCCGGCAGGCCACGTCCTTGATCGCTTCCCGCCCCGCACCGGGCCGGTGCGGGTGGTAGGTGCGCCCGTCGCCGCGGACCCTGCGGCACGGCCCAGCTTGGCCCTATAACGGCAAGGAGCCGCCACGATGTACCAGATACCAGGTGTTCTGTCCCCGGCGACCACAACACCCGCACCAGCCGTCCCCCCGATACGGCCGGCCCCCGGTCTGCCGCCCGGCAGCCCGCAAGCGCCCGAAGACGGCCGCGCCGCCGGCCCAGCCGAAGCCACCGCGGGCCAGGCCGAAGACCGCGAACCGACCGCGCTGGGCCTGAACGACATCGTGGTCGGCCGGCTGGTCACCGCGGGCCAAGACCTGCAGGCAGCGCTGGGACTGCTGGGCGATCACCCCGCGAGCGGCAAGATACGCCACGCCATGGATGAGATGGACCAGGCTATCCGGGATATCCGGGACACTATTCTCGATCATCCGGCGGGTGAGCAGCCCCCCCTCGGCACATCAACGAGCACAACCTGAACCAGGAAAGCCATACCAGCCAGCATGCGGAGATCAGCGCCAGGACTGACGCGGCCCGCTTTCGCGGTGCAGCCGTCGCTATGGCCACGATGATCGTTGAACCCGCGCCGGGGACGCCAGGCAAGAGGCCGCACATCAGCACCTCCGGTCGGCGGGTCCGGGTCTTCGTGTCCTCAGCCCTTCAGGAGCGGGCAGCTGAGCCGGCCGCGGCGCGGGGCGCGATTACCTCATGACACGGGCATACCGCAGGACAGGCCGGCCGTCACCAGGTCAGTGACCCTGCCGTGAAGATCTTTTTAGTGCGAACCGCCCAGCGCAGTGGGCTATTCGGGGAGCATCGTCGCGAGGCCATTGAGCACTCGTTCGAGCCCCAGGTCGAAGCCGTGCTTGAGCCGCTCGGGGTCGCGCGGCGCGCGAGCGTCGAGGACGACGCGGGTGAGGAGCGGGTAGCGGCCACTCTCGATCAGACGCTCGATGTAGGGGATCTGGGTTTGCATCCATTGCTTCTGGTCGAGACCGGAGCGCCGGACGGCGTCCTGCTCGGAGAGTTCCTCGAGTGCGCGACCACGTACGAAGGCGTCGAGCGTTTCGACCATCACGAGCATCTCGTCGATCTCCAGGCCAAGACCGTCGATCGCGTTGAGCACCTGCTCGTAGCACCGAGCCGTATTTGGCCCGAAATTGCGCAGGCCGGCGCTGGGGACGGCCATCCAGGGGTGGCGCAGGGTCATCGCCCGTAGGCCGTGAGCGAACGAGCGCAGGTCCTCGCGCCAGTCCCCGCGGACCTCGAACTGCAGGTCGTTGCCCATGACCGCGTCGACCATCAGGTCGATCAGCTCGTCCTTGCGGGCGACGTAGCGGTAGAGCGATGCCGCTCCAACACCGAGCTCGGCCGCCATGGCCCGCATCGAGACCGCCTCGATTCCCTGCGTGTCGGCCAGCGTCACGGCGGCCGTGGTGATCTGCTCGCGCGAGAGCGAGGGCGCAGGACCGCGACCGGCCCGCTCGGGACGGTCCCAGATGACCCCGCGACTAGAACTCATTGCGAACAGTGTACTCAGTCTGCTATGGTCTCGTCAACGATGACTGCGAACGGTGTACTCAGTAAGGAGCCACGATGGGAACGAGTGCAGATGCAGGAACGATGGTCCAGACCGAAGGGCTGGCGAAGCTCCCCGGCGCCGCCATGCCGTCGACCGCCCGCAACCCGCTGCGCTGGTTCGTGCTCGCGGTCGTGCTCGCCGCCAACATCATGGACACCATGGACGCGACGATCGTCAACGTCGCCGGCCCGTCGATCCGGCATGCGATCGGCGGCAGCGCCTCCACCCTGCAGTGGCTGAGCGCTGGCTACACGCTCGCGTTCGCCGTGTTCCTGATCACCGGCGCACGGCTCGGGGACATATTCGGCCGCCGCCGGCTGTTCCTGATCGGTTCGGCCGGCTTCACCGTGATGTCCGCGGCCTGCGCGGTCGCCCCCTCGCCGACGGTGCTGATCGCCTTCCGGGTGCTGCAGGGCTCCTTCGGGGCGCTGATGATCCCCCAAGGGATCGGGATGCTCAAAGAGGTCTTCGCCGAGGACGAGATGACCAAGGTGTTCGGCGCCTACGGGCCGATGATAGGGCTGTCCGTACTTGCCGCACCGATCCTCGCCGGCGCGCTGGTCGAGGCGAATCTTTGGCGGATCGGGTGGCGGCTGGTGTTCCTGATCAACGTCCCGATCGGCATCGCCGCTTTCGCCGGGGCCGTGCGAGTCCTCCCGCGGACCGTCGCCCACCCCGGAATCCGGCTCGATACCGGCGGGATGATCATCGTCGGACTCGCGCTGACCGTGATCATCTACCCGCTGATTCAAGGCCGCACGGCTGGCTGGCCCGCCTGGACGTTCGTCATGCTGGGGACCGGGGCGCTGCTGCTCGGCGCGTTCGTGATGTGGGAGCGCCGCCATCACGGCGATCCGCTGATCGAGCCAGCGCTGCTGGCCAACAGAACCTACACGAGCGGGATCCTCGTCGCGCTCGCCTTTTTCGGCGCCTTCAGCGGAGTGCTGCTGTGCGTGTCACTGTTCGTTCAGCTCGGCGAGGGCTTCTCCCCCATCCACGCGGGCCTCACGCTGACCGCGATGGTCGTCGGAATGATCGCCGGGATGGGCGCCTCGTTCGCGCTCGTCGCTCGCCTCGGCCGCCATCTACTGCACATCGGCATCGCGCTCGTCGGTGCGGGGGCCGTCGTCCTGGCCCTGACCGTGACCGGCGCGCATACGGCCTCGACGATGGACTTCGCTCCCGGCCTGTTCCTGTTCGGCGCCGGCGCCGGGATGGCGATGGGGCAGCTGTTCGACTTCATCCTCGCCGGCGTCGGGATGGGCGAAATCGGCTCCGCCTCCGGTGTGCTCCAGGCGGTGCAGCAGCTCTCGAGCGCGGTCGGCGTCGCCGCCCTGGGAACGATCTTCTTCTCAGCCTTCGCCGGCCATCCGCCGACGCACGCACTCGCGATCACCGCCTGGGCGTGCCTGGTCCCGGTCGCCGCCGCGTTCGCGCTCATCTTCCGGCTGCCGATGCACGCCCGCGAACCACAGATCTGACCGGCCGCGGGAAGCAGTCAGCGGCGGTCGCCGGGGTGGCTGGGCCAGGCACCGCGCACAAGCAGCCACACGGCGAGCGCCGCGGCAGCCGCTCCGGCCACGGCGAGGACCCGCCCTGCCGGGAAGCGCGAGCCTCTCGGCACCGACCACGACCGCGCAACAACGGCGGCGCCGAGCCCGCAGCCTGCGCCGTCAGCCGCCGCGAGGGACATACGCCGGTGAACGAAGCCGCGTAGTAGATGCATGGCAACCGGGGGACTGCCTGACTGGCGGACGTACCCGATCTGCTGCGGGAACGGCCACCCTCAGGGACCTGGCGGGATGCTGGCGCACGCCTGGCTGCTATCCGCGCAAGCCAGCGGCCGCCCCGGTGGCCGCCCCTCATCGCGCACGGCACGCCACCACCACCACGCCGTAACTCCCGTCATTGAAAATCTTTAGCCCGCGTGTCGGCGTGGTCCCGCAGCGTGCCATGGAACTTATGCCGACGTCGGCATAAGTCCCACAAAATTGCCAATGTCCTTGCGGCATTGCGTCGATGTAGTCAAACGCCGGCGTATCCCGCGACAAGCCCAGCGGACAGCTCGATCAGCGGCTGGTTGCCGAACGGGACGGCCTGGCAGACCGCGGCCATGTGGTCGAACCGGTCCTTGGCCGCCTGCGGGCCGTCAGCGATCAGCGCGGCGGTCAGCGAGAACGACCTGTCTGTTGTGTAGGTGCTCCGGTCGCCGCGTTCGCCGGCCGGCTGGCCGGCTGGAGTCCGCAGAAGAAGTTCGCAAACGGGACTGGCCGGCGGTGCGGAGGCTGGGGCGCCCTGACGCAGTGCGACTCGATCCACCGCACCCGCGGGTCCGGGCCCGGCGGTGACACCGGCAGCACGAATCCCCGCACGTAGCCGCGGCTGATATCGGCCTGCAGCGTGGCGAGCGTCGGGGCGGGCACGTTGCCGAGGTAGCCGCCGATCGGCAGCACCTCCCTGCCGCTGTACAGGATGTCGTTCTCCGCGAGCCCGGACGTGTCGGTGCCGAACAGGGCGTCACCGGGTGGCGTGTGGGCTTCCAGCCGCTGGACCACCCTGGTGAGGATCGGCGCGGCGGCGGCCAGTGCCTGGTTATTGTGCGCGGTCTTCGACGACTCGAACGGGGTGTCGAACGGGCCTAGCCCGCCGATGACGCCGCTCGCGGACGCCGCCGCGGGCAGCAGCAGCACGGCGACGCCGGCGAACGCGACCGCGGTCAGGTGCCCGGCCTTGCCGGATGCGGGCAGCAGCAGCTGAGCGGCGGCGGCCGCCGCCACGACCAGTGCCACCACGGTGAGCGCGACCGGGCCGGATGCCGTCCCGGACACCAGGTAGGCGCCGTAGCCGACGCAGCCGAGCACCGTCACGGCGACGATCAGGCGCACCCTGGCCGACCAAGGGCCGGGTCCGCACGCGGCGACGCCGGTGCCGCACAGCGCGGCGACCGCGGGGATGAGCGCCGCGATGTAGTACGAGTTCAGGTAGCTGCCGACGCTGAAGAAGACCGCGAGGACCAGCCACCAGCCCCCCCACAGCACGACGGCGGCGCGCAGCGGGTCGCGCCTGCCCCGGCGGCGCCGGGTGATGAGCACGCCCAGCGCGCCGGCGACGGCGGCCGGCAGCAGCCAGCCACCGTCGGCCGCGAACGGGCCGGCCAGCAGACGGTGCCAGCTCGGCTTGATGCCCAGGGTCTCGGCAGTGAGCAGCCGCCCGCTCTCTTTGGCCGCGGCCAGCAGCGGTGAAGGCGGTCCCGCGACGGTCGTCCAGCTGCCCGTCAGCCAGGCCCACGCCGTTGTAGTCGAAGACCTGAGTGTACACCGAGTTATCCGCACTGCCGTCCACGTAAGGCCGGTCCCGGGACGGGACCAGCGAGACCGCGGTCATCCAGGAGAGGGAGACCACGGCGGTGACCAGCCCGGCCAGCGCGACGTGCGCACACCGGGTGCGCAGTCGCGCCGCGGGCGCGGCGAGCAGGTAGGCGGCGGCCAGCGCGGGCAGCGCCAGCCAGGCCTGGATCATCTTCGCCTGGAACGCAAGGCCAACCCAGACGCCGGCCAGCAGCAGCCACCGCAGCGACCCGGTGACCAGCGCGGCGGACGTGGCGTCGGCGGCGAGCACCAGCAGCAGGATCAGCAGCGAGTCCGATACGTTACCGCGGCTCAGCAGGACGGTGATGGGCGTGACGGCCAGCACCGCCGCGGCGGTCAGCCCGGCCGCAGGCCCGGCCAGCCGGCGGACCGCCCGGTACAGCACCAGGATGGTGAGCACGCCTTCGGCCACCTGCGGCAGGACGAGCGCCCAGATGTGAAAGCCGAAAACCCGCAGCGACAGGGCCTGCACCCACAGCGCGCCGGGCAGCTTGTCGACGGTGACGGTCCCGGCTGGATCGAACGCCCCGAAGATGAAGTCGTGCCAGCTTTGCGACATGCTGCGGGCCGCCGCGCCGTAGAACGGCTCGACGCTGGCGCCGGCCATTCCCCAGCCGTACGCGACCGCCGCGACGGCTGCGATGGCCAGCAGCGCAGGCCGGGCCCAGGCGGGCTGATCGGTGGGTGAGCGCCACGGCGTCAGGAACCGGCGCCAGCGAGGTGCGCCTGATGCGGGCGCTGGTGCAGTTTCCGGGATAACTGCCATCTCCGCCTCACCTGCCCAGTATGGCCGCGAGCACGTGTCGCGTCCGCCTGGCGCACAGAACCCCGCGGATCGGCCGGCAGGATCGTCAGCAGCCGCCGCTGCCGTTCCTCGTCAGTAAGCTCATGCGGGATCAGGCGGCCATCCACCCGCCCTCGTCTACTCCAGCTACAGCGGAAGATCTACCGGACACGCGCTTGGGCGCACCCCCCAACGTCGCCGGATGTTTCGGCGCGCGGCAGCTGGCGGCTTGGCTCATGCGCTGCTGCCGGGTTGACCGGCTTGTCGCGCGGGGCCGTGATCCGCCTACTGCGCGGGCCGCAGCAAGCCGCGGTCAAGCACGACAGGCATGAACAGCTCGCGGTAGCCGTGCTCGTCGAATAGCACGGTGACCTGGTCGCCGTCGTAACGCTGCACCGTGCCCTGGCCCCAGCGCTCGCTTACGACGCGCGCGCCCACCGCGAACGGGAGCTCAGCCGGCCCGGGCGCGGCAGGAGTGAGGTCGTTGTCGCAGTTCCCGCAGGGACCGGGGTAGTCCTGGCCGAAGTAGGTCAGCAGGAACGAACGGCGGCAGCCGGCGTGATCGGCGTAGCGGCGCATCATCGCCAGCCGCGTGCGCTCCACCTCGTCTTCGCGGCTCGTTTCCGCCTCCGACGCCGCCAGCGCCGCGGCGACGCCCATCGCCCCGGTCCAGCGAATATCGCCGTCTGCCTGCCAGGCCGCGGCGCCGAGATCGGCCAGACGGGTGAGCGCGGCCGTCTGCTGCCGAGCGTCGGGCTCGATCGGCTGACCGGCCGCGAGCGCGGCCGCAGCCCGCGCGACGGCCGTGCCGGGGACGCCCCGGGCGGTCAGGTGACGCGCCATCTCGAAGTCGTCGTAGCGGTAGAGCAGCCGTACCTGCGATGGCTTGCCATCCCGGCCGGCCCGGCCGAACTCCTGGTAGTAGGCATCGATCGAGGGGGGCGGGTCGAAGTGCAGCACCCAGCGAACGTCGGGCTTGTCGATGCCCATGCCGAACGCGACGGTGGCCGCGATGATCCGGGCCGGGCCGTCCAGGAACGCCGTCATCGCGTCGCGCCGCTCACCCGCGGACAGCCCGGCGTGGTAGAGCCTGACCTGCTCGCCCGCCGACGCGAGCGCGTCGTGCGCTGCCTGCGCGCTGGCGTGCGTCGCCGCATAGACAATCCCCGGTCCGGCGAACTGGCCCGCCGCGCGTACCAGTTCGCGCTCCTTGTCGGGGATGGTGAGCACGTGCTGCGCCGACAGATGGATGTGCGGCCGGTCGAAGTCGCCGATCACCACCACGGGATCGCGCAGGCCGAGCCGCCGGATGATTTCCTGCCTCACCGGCGGCGCGGCGGTGGCGGTCAAGGCCAGCCGGACTGGTGCCCCGAGCGCGTCGGCCTGCGCTCCGAGCAGCTGGTAGTCGGGGCGGAAATCGTGACCCCACTGGCTGATCAGGTGCGCTTCGTCCACGGCGAACAGCCCCGGCCGCGCCCGCCGCAGCGTCTCGCGGGTCTGGCTGTTCACCAATTGCTCCGGCGAGAGGAAGACGAAGGTGTCGGGGTCGCACGAGGTCAGCAGCGCCTCCGCGCGCGCGCCGGCCGACTGCTGCGAGTTGAGCACGATCGCCCGCAGGCCGGCCGCCCGCAGGTGGGCCAGCTGATCATCCTGCAGCGCGATCAGCGGCGAAACGACGACCGTCGGCCCCGCCCGCAGCAGCCCCGCCAGCTCGTAGATCGCGGACTTTCCGCCACCGGTTGAACAGCACGGCCAGTACGTCACGGCCGCCGGCCAGCGCCTCGACCGCGCGCAGTTGCCCAGGACGAAGCCGCTCGAATCCGAGACGACTCCGCGCCAGCTCCTCGATCACGGCTGCACCGCGCCGAACCCGCAGTGGAGGCCGCCAAGGCCGAAGACGCCGTGCACCCCGTTAGATCGCAGCTCCTTAGTCACGTCCACCACCGTATGGTCCCTTGCTCACGTCGCTCACCGTGCGGTCCCGAAACCTCATGGGCTGGCGGCGGGCGCGCCCGCGGCCGGCCCGGTACGGCGGTGAAGAGGCCTGCGGCGACGAGGCACGCATGCCGGTCACCGACGCCGTGCGGCCGGTTCTGTCTGCGCTCGGGTCGGGGCCGCAGCCGGCCCGGCCGGGAGCGGCAGTCACGTAACGCGAACCACTGATGTTCGGTTGGCCTGGACGCGCTGACCCGGGCAGTCAGGAAGCAGCCGGCGCTGTAAGCCACGGCGCGTTCGGAATCAAGAATCTTCTCCCGAACGGACGGGGGTGCGCGCATCCGGACCCGGCTCTGCGCGCGAGGCTGCCGCCTGGCCAGCCAGCCCGAATAACCCGTACCGGACGGCCAGGCGGCGGTACAGGGCCGGCGCGGTGACCCGGACCATGCCGGGCAGCCGCATCCAGCCCGGGATGAACACGTCCTCGCGCCCGCGCAGCACGGCCTGGCAGATAAGGCTGGCCACCCGGTCCGGCGGAATCGGCCGCGGCCGGGACCGGACGTAAGGCGCGCCGCGGCGGGTGAAGAACGGGGTGTCGGCGACGCCGATGACCGCGTGGGTGACCTGCACGCCGGTGCCTCGCAGCTCGTACCTCAGCGCCTCGGCGAACGCGCTCAGCCCCGCCTTGGCCGCGGAGTACACCGCCTCACCGCCCACCCCGACGCTGCCGGCGATGGAGCCGATCAGCACCAGCTTGCCGTGCTGGCGGGCCAGCATCTGCGGTAGCAGCAGCCGGACCAGCTCGATGGCCGAGACCAGGTCGACCATGACGATTTCTTCCGCCCGGCCCGGCGGCATGCCGGCGAGCGGCCCGGCCCAGCCGACACCGGCGCAGGCCACCAGCAGGTCCACCCGGCCGGCGGCGGCCAGGGCAGCGTGCGCCAGCCGGCTGGGCAGGCCGGGTCAACCAGGTCTGCGGGCAGCGTCTTTGAGCAGGTGCGGGCAGCCACGTCATCCAGGCGGTGCTGGTCCCGCCCGGACAACAGCAGCCGCCAGCCGCCAGCGGCCAGGCAATCGGCCACGGCCGCCCCGATCCCGGAGGACGCACCGGTCACCAGGGCCACCCCCCCGGCAGCGGCGGTAGCCGGCGCGCGTGCGGCCGGAGAGCGGGACCTGGCACCTACGGTGAGGATGCCCATAGGGAGCCTCTTCTATGATCGCGGCCGAGCACGTCTCGGATGGTACTAATCCTTACATCTGATTTGGCGGGCCGGTAAGTCCCCTGGCGCGAGTTCCGGCGGTGACGGTCAGCCGGTTAGCGCAGATTTGCGGTTTCCATTCAGGGGGTTTAGACCAGAGGTTGTCTGGCCGTGAGCAGCCAGGCGTCACCATGGATGCCAGGACTGACCGCTAACGAGAGGCACCCGAAGTGGCGACGTCGCAAGACCAAGAGAAGTCGCAGAAAGAGCACCGCGTGGTGATCGTGGGGGCGGGTTTCGCCGGCTTCCACGCGGCGCGGGAGCTGTCCCGGCTGGCTGGTGCCACAGCCGAGATCGTGGTGATCAACTCGACTGACTACTTCCTGTACCTGCCGCTGATGCCGCAGGTCGCAGGCGGGCTTGTCGAGCCCCGGCACATCTGCGCGTCGCTGCCGCACCGGCTGCGCTCGACCCGGTTCGTGCTCGGCACGGTGCGGTACGTCAACCCCCAGCAGAAGGTGGTCAGCTGGGCGGGCCCCGAAGGCGCTTCGGGTCAGGTCCGCTATGACCGGCTCATCCTGACCGCTGGCAGCGTGAACAAGCTGCTGCCGATCCCGGGGATCGCCCAGTACGCGCACGGGTTCCGCAGCATCGCCGAGGCGATCTACCTGCGCGACCAGATCACCCGCCAGCTCGAGCTGGCCTCCGTCGCCGCCGATGCTGACGAGCGTCAGGCGCGGTGCACCTTCGTCGTAGTCGGCGCGGGCTACACCGGCACCGAGGTCGCCGCGCAGGGCCAGCTGCTGACCACCCGCCTGGCCAGGAAGATGCCCGGTCTGGCCGGCCAGCAGAATCCGGTGGATGCTGCTGGATACCGCCCCGCGGCTGCTGCCCGAGCTGGCTCCGCCGCTGTCGAGGACCGCCGACCGGGTGCTGCGGCGGCGCGGCGTGCAGGTGCGCACCGGCCAGTCGGTCGCCGAGGCCCTGGACGGGTACGTGCAGCTGTCCACCGGGGAGAAGGTGGCCACCCGCTCGCTGATCTGGTGTGTCGGCGTCCGCGCCGTCCCGCTGGTGAGCGGCCTGGACTTGGACACCAACCGGGGGCGGCTGGTGGTCGATGAGTTCATGGCCGTGCCCGGCGCCCCGGGCATCTACGCCTGCGGGGACTGCGCGGCGGTGCCCGACCTGACCCGACCCGGCCAGATCTGCGGCATGACTGCCCAGCACGCCCAGCGACAGGGCAAGCAGGTCGCCAGGAACGTCGCCGCCTCCCTCGGCACCGGGAAAGCCCGCCCCTATAAGCACCACGACGAGGGCTTCGTGGTGGACCTCGGCGGTCTGGCCGCCGCCGCGAACCCGCTGAACGTCCCGCTGTCCGGGCCGCCAGCCAACGCCGTCACCCGGGGCTACCACCTGGCGGCCATGTCAGGCAACCGGATGCGGGTGCTGGCCGACTGGACCCTGAATGCGATCACGCCTCCAGAAGCGACATCGTTCGGGGTGATCAGCGCCGAATCGGTGCCGCTCGACCCGGACAACCCGCGACCCTGAGGACGACCGCCTCCAGTTCGCCGCCGACCACCCCCGCCGGGCACCGGACCGACATGCCGGCCGCCGCACCGCCTCCCGGACACCCTCGATCCCGCCGCCGCATAACCAGGGCCGCGGACCTGCCCCGTTAGGATCGTGTTTGGCTCTTCCGGTCCGGTGGCGCCCTGAGTGTCGGCTGAACAGCGAATGGGAAGGGACACCATTGGCCAAACCCGACCAGCGAAGGGAACGTCATGGGAAAAGAAGCACGGATCGCTCTGCTGCTTACCGCTACCGCCAGCCTGCTAGCGGTCATGATCGAGTGGGTCATAGGCGAACTGAACCACGACGAGCGGGCGCACTCGCAGTAGCGGAGTTAGCACACCTGTGCCCGGCCGCGGAGTATGCCGTTCCGGGCGACTCTGCGGCCGGGACGCGGTGCCGGAGGTGACATGAGCAAGGATGCGGTGCTGCTGACCGGGCCGCTGGGCCTCGGCCACGAGATGATGGCACGCAGTTGCGCCGACGTGCTGGAACAATCGGGGTGGCGTACGCGCCGCCTGGACAGCCTGGCCTTGCTCGGCCGTTGGGGCGGTGTTGGCGAACGCGTGTTCCACGGCCTGGTCGCCGTCCCCGGTCTGTACGACGGGCTGCACTTCGCGCACCTGCGGCCCGGGAGCCGGCTGGCGGACCGGATGGACCGGGCGTCCAGCGCCAGGCTGGTGCCGGCGGTGCGGGCCGAACTGGAACGGCGCCCTGCCGACCTCGCGTTCAGCGTGTTCGCCACCGGCGCGTCGGCGGCGGCCAGGCTCAAGGCCGAGGTCCCGGCGCTGCGCACGGTGGTGCTGTGCACCGACGTCGCGGTGCACCGGATCTGGGTGGCGGCGGGGACCGACCTGTTCCTGGTGACCTCTGCGGCAGCCGCGGCGTCGGTCCGGCGCTACTGGCCCCGGGCGCCGGTAGCGGTGATACCGCCGCCGGTGCGGCCTGCTTTCTACGATGCCCCTCCGCAAGAGCAGGCCAGGAAGGCGCTCGGAGCCTCCGCGGAAGACTTCTGCGTGCTGATCATCGACAGCGGCTGGGGGTTCGGCCCGCTGGTGGAGAGCGTGTCCGCGCTGGCTCGGGCCGGCGTGCACGTGCTGGCGGTGGCCGGCCGGGACCGCAGGATCGAGCGGCGGGTCCGGGAACTGGCCGCGAGGACGCCGCGGATCACGCCGTTCGGCTTCACCGACCGGGTGCCGGAGCTGATGGCCGCCGCGGACGTGGTGGTGGCCCTGCCCGGCGCCAACACGTGCAACGAGGCCCGCGTGGTGGGCCGCCACCTTCTCCTTCTGGATGTGATGCCGGGTCACGGGCGGGACAACCTGCTGCACGAACTGGAACTCGGCCGGGCCGATACGTGCGTGCTGACGCCCCGCGGCGTGACGGCCAGCGTGCTGGCCCTGCGGGACCAAGGCGTGAGCGGGGCGGTCCCGGCCAGCCCGGCGGAACGCTGGGAGCCCGCCTTCGTCGCCGCCCTGCAGCGGGTCGGCCTGGACCTGGAGTACCCCGAACTGGCAGGAGCACCGACTCTATGATGCGCACCTTGTTTCTTCACCCGCCCTCGTTCAAGGGCTTCGACGGCGGCGCCGGGGCCCGCTACCAGGCGAAGCGGGAGATCCGGTCGCACTGGTACCCGACCTGGCTGGCCCAGCCGGCCGCGCTGGTGCCGGGCAGCAAGCTGGTCAACGCGCCGCCCGCCGGGCTGAGCCCGGCCGACGTGCTGCCGCTGGCCCGCCAGTACGACCTGGCCGTGCTGCATACCAGCTCGCCGAGCTTCGCCGGGGACGTGCGGATGGCGGAGGCGCTGAAGGCAGAGAACCCGGCGCTGATGGTCGGCATGGTCGGGGCGAAGGTGGCCGTGCAGCCGGAGCGGTCGCTGCTGGCCTCGCCGGCCATCGACTTCGTGGCCAGGGAGGAATTCGACTTCACCGTCGCCGAGGTGGCCGAGGGGCGCCCGCTGGCCTCGGTCGTCGGCCTCAGCTACCGGGACGGCGACAGCTCGGTCGTGCACAATGCCGACCGGGAGATCCTGGAGGACATGGACCGGCTGCCGTTCGTGACCCCGGTCTACAAGCGGGACCTGCGGGCCGAGGACTACTACATCGGGTACCTGCTGCACCCGTACCTGTCGCTGTACACCGGGCGGGGATGCCGGTCGCGGTGCACGTTCTGCCTGTGGCCGCAAACCGTGGGCGGGCACCGGTACCGGACCCGCAGCGTAGCCAGCGTGCTGGCCGAGGCGGCGCTCATCCGGCAGCTGTTCCCGCAGGTGAAGGAGCTGTTCTTCGACGACGACACGTTCACCGACGACCGGGAGCGGGCGGCCGCCATCGCCCGCGGGCTGGGCCGGCTGGGCCTGACCTGGTCGTGCAACGCCAAGGCGAACGTGCCGCGGGAAACCCTGCAGGTCATGCGGGACAACGGGCTGCGGCTGCTGCTGGTCGGATACGAGTCCGGCAACCAGCAGATCCTGATCAACATCAAGAAGGGCCTGCGGGTGGAGCGGGCCCGGCGGTTCGCCGCCGACTGCCGGGATCTGGGGATCACCGTGCACGGCACGTTCATCCTCGGCCTGCCCGGCGAGACCGAGCAGACCATCCAGGAGACGATCCAGTTCGCCCGGGAGGTCAACCCGCACAGCCTCCAGGTCTCGGTCGCGGCTCCTTACCCCGGCACCGAGCTGTACCGGCAGGCGGTGCAGAACGGCTGGCTCCCGGCGGACGACGACGGGGCCACCCTGGTCAGCGAGGACGGCACCCAGCTGGCGGCGCTGTCCTACCCCGAGCTCGGCCACACCGAGATCCTCGAGTCGGTCAACGAGTTCTACAAGCGGTTTTACTTCCGGGCCGGGAAGCTGGCCGAGATGTCCGCCGAAATGTTCCGCCGGCCTGACATGGCCGGGCGGCGGCTGCGGGAGGGCGCGGAGTTCGTGCGCTTCCTGGGCCGGCGGACCCGCACGTCCAGTGCACCGTCCTAGGAGGTTGGCCTGATGCGTGTCCTGCTGGTCCATCCCAGCGCGCTGATGTACTCGGAGATCTTCTTGCGGCTGGAGCCGCTCGGCCTGGAGCGGGTGGCCGCGGCGCTGCTGGCCGACGGGCATGACGTCCGGCTGGTCAACCTGCAGGTCTACCGGAAAGCAGAATCTCGACCGCCAGCTCACCGGGTTCGAGCCGGAAGCGGTCGGCTTCAGCGTCAACTACCTGGCCAACGTCCCCGAAGTCGTGGACCTGGCCAAGCACGTCAAGGCCGTCCGCCCTGGCTGCTTCGTGTTCGCCGGCGGGCACAGCGTGTCGTTCGTGGCCGAGCAGGTGCTCGGGCACGCCGAAGGCGCCATCGACGTCGTGCTCAAGGGTGAGGGCGAGACCGGAGCCCCCGCGCTGCTGGCCGCGGCCGGCGACCGGGCGCTGGCCGAGGTGCCCGGGGCTGTCACCACCGACGGGCCCGGCCGGCCGCCGAAGATGATGCACAGCCTGGATGAGCAGCTGCCGGCCCGGCACCTGGGCGGGCGGCGGCGCAAGTACTTCATCGGGGTGATGGACCCGGCCGCGTCGATCGAGTTCACCCGCGGCTGCCCGTGGGACTGCTCGTTCTGCAGCGCGTGGACCTTCTACGGGCGCAGTTACCGCAGGCTGTCGCCGGAAGCCGCCGTCGAGGACATGGCCCGCATCACCGAGCCCGGCGTATTCATCGTCGATGACGTGGCCTTCATCAAGGCCGAGGACGGGGACGAGATCGCCCGGCAGCTCGAACGCCGCAACATCCGCAAGCAGTACTACCTGGAAACCCGGTCCGACGTGCTGCTCCGCAACGAGGAAGTGTTCCGCCGGTGGCGGCGGCTGGGGCTGAACTACATGTTCCTGGGCCTGGAAGCCCTCGATGAGGAGGGCCTGAAGGCGTTCCGCAAGCGCACCACGCCGACGGTCAACAACAAGGCCCTGGAAGTAGCGCGCTCCATGGGGCTGAGCGTGGCCATCAACATCATCGCCGACCCGGACTGGGACGAGGCCCGCTTCGCATTCGTACGGGAATGGGCGATGAGCGTCCCGGAGATCGTCAACATCACCGTGCAGACCCCCTACCCGGGCACCGAGACGTGGGTCACCGAATCTCGCCGCCTGACCACGCTGGACTACCGGCTGTTCGACGTGCAGCACGCGGTGCTCCCGACCCGGCTGCCGCTGCACCGCTTCTATGAAGAGCTGGTCAACACCCAAGCCGTCCTGGCCCGCAAGCACCTGGGATTCGCGGCGCTGGCCAAGACCACCCGGATCGTCGCCCGGCAATTGCTCCACGGCCAGACCAACTTCGCCAAGATGATCTGGAAGTTCGATCAGGTCTACAACGCCGATAGGCAGTACTCTGAGCATCAGAGCGAGGCCCGGTATCTACTGCCGCCACCCGCCGAGCGGACTACGGCGCCGCCGGACCAGAAGGAGCTGTTCGTCCATGTCCCGTTGCGCCGCAGGTCCACAGCATGACCCATGCGTGACCATCAAAGGTGGCAAGCGCCTGAGCTGAATGACAGCCCTGTCCGAGTGCCTGGAACTGCCCCGGCCGCTGCAGCTGCTACGCACGGCCGGCTGGAACCTGGCCGAATCCTTCGGGCTTCCCGTCGCCGGCTACGCGGTCGGGGCGTGGCTCGGGGGACGCAACGCGGGCCTGTGGGCCATGCTCGCCGCCATCTGGGTCACCGCCGGCCTGCGCAAGCTGGTGACCGGGTCCATCCCGAGCCTGGTGACGATCTCGGTGGTCGTGCTCACCGTCCAGACCGTGGCCGCGATCGCCACCGGGAACCTGTGGATCTTCCTGCTGCACTTCCCGATCGCGAACCTCGGCTTGTGCGTCCTGTTCGCCCGCACCGCGCGCGGGCACAGCCCGATCGCCGCCCGGCTGGCCGCCGAGGTGATCGGGTTGCGCTGCCCGGCCATTCACCAGCCGCGCCTGCACCGCTATTTCCAGCACGTGACCTTGTTGTGGGCAGGCGTGTTCTTGCTGCTGGCGATCAGTCTCGGGGTACTGCTGGGGACCATCCCGATCGGCACCTACGTGCCGGTCTGGGCCGCCACCACCGTCGTGCTCATCGCCGCGGGGATCGGTGCCTCCGCCTGGTGGCTGCGGTCCGTGCTGCGCAGGCTCAGCATCGGATTCCGCTTCGCGCCTGCCGCCCCGGCGTAGCGCCCGGCGGTGCCGCCCGGCCCGGGCGGGTCACCGGATCCGGACGACGGCAGGGCAGATAATTGTCTACGCCTATCGCCGTGGCGGCCGCCCTCGGCGCCGCGCTGCTGCTGGGGATATCGGCCGTCGCCGACCAGCGCAGTACCAAGCGCGTCAAGACCCGGCGGACGCTGTCACCCGCGATCCTGCTGGACCTGATCCGGCAACCGCTATGGCTGATCGCCATCGCCGCGAACATCGCGGGATTCGCCCTGCAGGTCGTGGCGCTTAACTACGGGAGCCTCGCGCTGGTACAGCCGCTCCTGGTCTTTGACCTGGTCTTCGCCGTCCTGATCAACCGGTCCGTGGGGTTTGACGCAAGCATGCTGCCCCCCGGGGCGAGGCGGTGGGATCCGGTCATTCTGGCCGGCGTCGGCGCTGCTACGGTCGGCGTAGCCGGATTCCTCCTCATCGGGCGGCCGTCGGCAGGCCACACCAACGTCAGCTTCGGCGTGCTGCTCCCGCTGGTCATCGGGCTTGTCGTCGTGGTGGGAGGCTGCCTGGCCGTGGCCGTTCGGAACCAGAATCTGCGGCCGCTCGCGCTGGCGCTGGCCTGTGGCGTCTGTTACGGGGTAGCGGCCTTCACGATCAAGCTCGTCACGTCAGAATTCGGCGGCGGGCCTGAAAAGGTGTTCACCAACTGGCCGATCTACGTCCTGGCCGTCGTCGGCCCGGCCGGCTTCATCCTCAACCAGGACGCCTTCCAGCAGGGCAGGTTCCTGGCGCCGGTCCAGGCGATCATCACCGCGGCCGACCCGGTCATCTCCATCGGGCTCGGCATCCTGTGGCTGGGCGTGGTGTTGCGCAGCAGCCCCGCGGCGATCGCCGGCGAGGTCGTCTCACTGCTGGTGATGGTCGCCGGGATCTTCGTCACTGCGCACCATTCTCCCCAGATGGCGCAGACGGGCAGAACCGGTGCGGACCTGAAGGCGGCGACCGGAGGAAACGCGCGTTGACACGCCGCCCGCTGCGGCCCGGCCGGATTGGCCAGGATCGTTGCCCGGACCCCGGTTCTCATGGCGCCGGGGAGTAACGACCCGGCGGGCCAGTCGGTGGGGCGATCTGTTCCAGTTCGCGTCCGCCGGTTTCAGGGAAGAAGCCAGCGATCAGCACTGCGGCCAGCAGGGGTCCGGCCGACAGCGCCAGGACTGCCCGGCTGAGGTTGCCGGTCCCGGCGATCAGCACCCCCGCCACGATGAAGCTGACCGATTGACCCAGGTACTTGGCACTGGAACCGAAGGCGTTGCCGAAGGCGCGCAGCGTCGTCGGGAACAGCTCGGTGCCGAAGCCGTCCGCGGTCGGCCACGACCCGAAGATCCCGACATAGACCAGAGCCAGCGAGGCCAAGAGGGCTAGCTCCCCCCGGGCGAGGAAGAAGAAGCACCCGAAGCCCACCACGCTCACGACCAGGAAGCTGCACGCGAGGGGCTTGCGGCCGAGCCGGTCGCTGAGCGACCCCGAAACCAGCAGGACCGGAATGGCCAGCGCGCCAGCGGCAACCAGGGTGAGGCTGGCGGCGGAGGCCGACAGATGCCGCTGGGTCTGCATGAAGTCCACGACGTAGACGGTGGCCTGGGCTGTGAGGTTCGCGAGCAGCGCGACGGCGCAGAGCAGCGCGAGGCGCCTGCGATGCGGCGGGCGGAAGATCTCCGGCCACCTTCGGGTGGCTTCCTGCCCGGCGGCGGCGGTCTTGTACCGGCTGGTCTCCGACAGCCTGCCGCGGAGCAGGACCACGACAATGAGCACAGGCAGGGCCGCGGCATACAGCCAGCGCCAGGACAGCCCCAGCGGGCTGAGCACCGCGCCCCAGAGGATCGCGGACCAGCCTGTCCCGAGCGCCGAGAGCATGGCCAGCCAGCCGAATCCCAATCCCCGGTCCGCCGCCGGAAGTTCCTCCGCCACCACCGTCCAAACCAGCACCGCCTGGAGGACGAGAAAGAACCGCGCAACGAACTGAAAAGCTACGAAGCTACCAAGGTCTGGTGCCAGCGCGGTGGCTCCCGTCGCCACCGTGTACCCGAGGATCGACCAGAGCAGCAGATCACGCCGGCCGCGGCGGTCGGCCCAGCGAGCGGCAGGAACGGCGGGCAGGGCGCCAAGGTACACAACCGCGATCCACAGTGAAGCGGTCGCCTGATCGAGGCCGAAGGTCGTCCTCAGCGGCTTCAGGGCGACGGTGATGATATTGAAGTCGTAGCCCTCGAAAAAGCTCGCCGCGCCAAGGAGAGACAGCAGCCGCAGATGGCGAGGCTCCAGAGAGAACCGCAAGATGACCGGCCGCGCCGGGCTCACCGGCGGGCCGCGTCCCCGGGACCGGGCCTCTCCTTGGCCATACTCAGACGGTAGGGCAGAACCGTGCAGCCCGCTCTCATCTTCAGGACGGTGGCCGCCGGGTGCGGATCACCGCCCAGTGTCCTGGCACGGTCACTCACGCTACCGGCCGGTGGCTCCGGCCACCTCCCGGATCAGCCCCAGGTTCCTCCCGCCACCTGCCTGGTGGTGACGTTGAGCCGGTTGAACAGGTTGGTCGTGGCGATCGTGAGGACGAGGGCGGCCAGCCCCTTCTCGTCGTAGTACCGGGCGGCCTCGTCCCAGACCTCGTCGGTGACGGGGCGGGCCCGGTCGCTGAGCCGGGTGACGGCTTCGGTCAGGGCCAGTGCGGCGCGTTCGGCGTCGGTGAAGTACGGCGCTTCCCGCCATGCGGCCACGGTGAACAGCCGCTCGTCGCTCTCCCCGGCCTTCTTGGCCGCCTGCCAGCCGGAGTTGACGCACGAACTGCACCCGTTGATCTGGCTGGCCCGCAAGTGGACCAGGGCCAGGGTCGCCGCCGGGACGCCCCCTTTCCCGGTGGACTCGTGCAGCGCCTGGACGGCTTGCCAGGCGCCGGGAAGGACCGCGGCCGGGTTCTTCATCCGGGGCTGCAACGTGGTTGCCGGGGGTGCCGGCGTCATGGTTCTGTCCTCCAGGTGTGCGGTCACGCCGGCTGGCTCTCGCCGGTCTATCCGGGTAGACCGGCAGCAGCGGAGGAATGTGACGATGGATCAGGGCAACTGGCTGGCGGAGCAGTTCGAGGAGCACCGGGCCAGGCTCAGGGCGGTCGCCTACCGCATGCTGGGCTCGCCGGGCGAGGCTGACGACGCGGTCCAGGAAGCATGGCTGCGCTTCAGCCGCGCCGACACCAGTGCCGTGCAGAACCTGGGCAGCTGGCTCACCACGCTCGTGTCGCGGGTATGCCTGAACGCACTCCAGACGCGCCGGTCGCGGCCCGAGTCGCCTCTTGCCGAGGAGGTCCCCGAACCGGCCGCGGCTCCCTCCGGTGCCGATCCCGAATTCGAGGCGATCCTGGCCGACTCGGTCGGGCTCGCGCTTGTGGTCGTGCTCGACACGCTGACCCCAGCCGAGCGCGTCGCCTTCGTGCTGCACGACATGTTCGTCGTTCCCTTCGAGGAGATCGCGCCGATCATCGGGAGAAGCACGCCGGCTGCCCGCCAGCTCGCCAGCCGGGCCCGGCGCCGGGTCCGCGGCCAGCAAGCGGACCGCGACGGCGACCGGCGCCGGCGATCCAAGCTGGTCAACGCGTTCCTTGCCGCAGCCCGCCAGGGCGACTTCGCCGCGTTGCTTGCCGTGCTGGACCCCGACGTGGTGCTCACCGCCGACGAGGCGGCGGTGCGGATGGCCTCCGCTCGGCAGGCACACGGCGCGCCGCGGATCGGCGAGAAGATCCGGGGCCGGGAAGCGGTTGCCGAAGTATTCGCCGGACGAGCGGCAGCAGCACAGGCAGCGCTTATCGACGGCAATCCGGGAGCGGTGTGGGCGGCCGAGGGTCATGCCCGGGCGGCGTTCGTCATGAGGTGCAGCGAAGGCAGCATCGCCGAGATCGTGATCGTGGCCGATCCCCGTCGCCTGCGGGCCCTCAAGATCGTGCTCTGACCAGAGCCGTCCAGGCCCGCCGCCCGGCTGGCTGACCGCTTACAGGCTCAGCCAGGGAGGTCCTCCGGGCGCTTTGCTGCGAGATGGCCGTGCAGCAGGCCGGTGGACTGGCCGACCTCGATGAGGTATCCGTCCGGGTCCCGCAGGTAGCAGCGGATCTCCGCGCCGCGGTCGATCGGCGGCGTCACGAACTCTGCTCCCTTTGCCTTCCACTCCTGATAGCAAGCGTGGATGTCGGCAACCCGCAGGTTCAGGAAGATCGAGGTGGTGTCGCCGGGCTGGTAGTCGACCACGGAGATGCCTGGCTTGTCGGGGGTGGGCGGCCCGCCGGGGTTCATGATGATCCACGAGTTGGACAGCCGGACAGTACACGGGTTTTCCTGCAGGATGACGGTGCCGCCCAGGACGCGGGAGTAGAAGTCCCGCGATCGCGCGACCTTGCGGACGGTGATGAACATCGCCACCAGAATGCCCTCGGCGGGCGCGGGGAAGCTGGCGAAGTCGTTGCGGGGCTGAGATTCTGTCATGGTCGCTCCTCTGCGGCGGCATTGGCGGACAACGGCAGGGTTCCCGGGCAGGTGCCAGTTGATGCCGGGCTGCGGCAGGGGCCAGCGTGCAGCGCCCGTAGCGCGCCGGCGCGAGCGCAATCGTCGCCGCGGTCGCCCGCCAGAGAGCACGACAGTGTATGCGCCGGAGCCGGCCGTGACGTAGCCAGCCGCGCTCACGCACGCCGGCGTGCGCGTACCGACCTGGCCCAGAGGGCCGCGGCCAGGCCGAGGCATACGACGGAGATCGCCGCACCGCAGTACTGGATGACAGCGAACAGCAGCGGGTGGCCCCAGCCGAGGCTGCCGGCCAGGCCTTGGGCGAGGTGCCCCGTTGATACCGCCAGCCAGCCCGCGGCCCACCAGCGGCCAGTAGCCGCATCGGGCCGCCGACGGGCCAGGCGGACGATGAAATTGGTCAGGAAGAACGCCCAGAGTGCCGTGTCCCTGCCGATGCTCGGGCCGAAGACCATCAGGTAGGCGACGTATCCCAGGCACGCGAGCATGGCCGCGAACACGGGCAGCCAGAGCACACCCCAGTCGGCCCTGCCCTGGTGCGCTCCCCCGTACCGGTACGAGCCGGGCGCGAAGGTCGTCCCGCGCAGCGTGTCCCCGGCGAAGCACAGCATGCGGGCCACGCGACGCGCGGCCGGCCTGACCTCTCGATCATGGAGGATGACCGGCAGCTCCGCGACCCACTCCCGGTACCGCTCCTCGCGGACCCGGGCCGGGAGGCGCCGGCAGGCACGGCGCACCAGGTACTCGCCCGCGCGCAGCGCCCAGCGCTCGCCGCTCATCCCGCCCTGCCCGGGGCTGGCCGGCGCGGCGCGCGGGCCAGCGTGCTGCGCCGCGCGGCCGAGGCCTGGGCGAGTTCCAGCCGCGCCACCGCGATGCCCTCGCCGGTCAGCCGGTAATACCGCCGCGGCCGCTGCCCCACCTGCTCCGGGGTTTCCCACGCGGAGGCCACCAGCTTCTGGCCCTCCAGCCGGGCCAGGATCGGGTACAAGGTGCCGCTGGGCAACCCGGCCGCCTTCATCAGGTCATAGCCGTAGCGCCGGGCAGCCGGATCTTCCAGGAACGCCCGGAGCACGCGCTCCAGCGGCGCGGTCATCCTCACGGATAGAATCCTACATATGTAGGACCCAGGCGCAAGGCGAAAAGTTGGACAGGCCACTCAGGGCAACCTGGCCGCCCAGCTACTCGATATCGAACGGCAGGCCGGCGTCCGGCGCACCCTGTGAGCAGGCCGCCGCGACGTGCCGCAGCGGCCGGCGAGAAAGGCTGGCTGGTAGCCTCCGGGCTGTGACCGGAAGTTCCGCTGCGCCCGAGGGCTGGTATCGCGATCCCTACGGGATCCACCAGGACCGCTGGTTCTCCGCTGGGACCCCCACGTCTCTGGTGCGCGATCGGGGCACTGAAGGCCGCGATGACCCTCCTGGCTACCCGCCTCCGGGGCCACCCGTCGAGATCCCGGAGACCGACCCGTTCCCAGGCGACGACATGCGCCGCGCCGACCAGGCGGAAGCGAATGCAGGAAACAATGACGGGCAGACGCAGTTCGATCAAGCGTTCCAGGCTGAGTTGCCGGGCTTTTCCGGCAACGAGACACGATAGTCAACTGCGCTGTCCGCCTGGACCAACTGGGACCGGTTCACCGGCCGGCTTGGTGAACTTGGGGAACGTGGGCTTCTTGTTGTGATTCCCCGCACCTGATCGCGCGGCCGCCCTAGCATGGGCGCCGTGCAGCTCATACGTCGTCTCGGGTTCGTGCTGGCGGCTCTGGCGGGTATCGGCGGGCTGGCCGTCGCGATGGCCTCCGGAGCTCAGGGTGCCCGGGCCGCCGCAGGGCGCCCGCGGGCGGCGGCAGGCACCTCGCCTGCCGCCCGCCGTTCTAGTTCCCTGCCCGGCTTCGGCAATCCCAGCGGGCATTTCCCGGTGCCGCCTGCGGGCAGGGCGGTTAATACCAGCCATCCGGACCACGTGATCGGCGATGGCAGCCCGGCCAGCTGCACGTCCGCGGCCTTGGTCCGGGCTGTCGCCGCGGGCGGGATCATCACGTTTGACTGCGGAGACAAGCCGGTCACGATCGTGCTGACCTCGACCGCCAAAGTGCCCAAGACCAGGCACCTTGTGGTGCTGGACGGCGGCGGCCTGGTCACGCTCAGCGGCGGCGGCAAGCGCCGGATCCTGTTCTCCGATACCTGCGCCGGCCGGTGGTCCACCGATGATTGCGTCAACCAGCCGTACCCGCAGATCGTGGTGCAGAACATCACCTTCGAGGACGGGTTCAACGGCACGCACCAGGCCACCTGCACGGCCAACACCCCGCCGTGCTGGTACGGCGGCGTCAACGGCGGAGGGGCCATCTACATAGAGGGCGGCCAGTTCAGGGCGGTCAACTCCCGGTTCGCCGGGAACCGGTGCTACCGCTACGGCCCAGATCTCGGCGGCGGTGCCATCCGCGCCCTCGCGCAGTACCGGAACCGGCCGGTGTACATCACCCGCGATACGTTCACCGGCAACCGCTGCTCCAACGGCGCAGCGCTGAGCAGCATCAGCGTCCGGTGGAAGGTTCTCAACAGCGTCCTCGACGGCAATAAGGCCGTCGGCTGGGGCGCGAACCCGGCCGCGCAGGGCACACCGGGCGGCGGCAGCGGCGGCGCGATCTACAACGACGGCACCGACTACAACACGCTCATCGCCGGAACGATCATGCACAACAACAGCGCGCGGGAGGGCGGCGGCGCCATCTTCTACGTGGTGGACTCCGGCTGGGGCAAGCTGACCCTGAACGAGTCACACCTGCACGACAACCCCAGCGGCCAGTTCCAGACCTTCCCCGGCATCTACGACAACATCGACGGCCACGACACACAGCCGGTGATGATCCACTCCACCGACAACTGAATCGGCCACCTGAGTTTCACTGGGCCGCTGAGTTCGAATTGCTGCCCGGCGAACGCCGGGTTGCACGCGCTGCCGCCGCGCAAGGGCGCCGGGGATCCCGGCGAGGACGCGGTCGTGGTGGCCGCGGCTGGTGACTACCCCGCTCAGTCCGCGCACTGCGGCCTTCGGTTGCGCATCAGCACCCTGGCCGGGACATGGTCATACGTGGGCGAGAACGCCGTCCAGCGGCCGGGGCACCCGGGTCAGATCCACGGCACCGGCCAGCAGGCGCGCATAGCGGTGCTTGTTGCCGGACCGGCCGCTCATGAAGCGGCGGAGCTGGTCCTGCGCGGACTGGCCCCGCTGGGCGGGCTGGCGCCGCAAGGTCCGCAGCGATCTGAGCTCACCCTCCGCCGCGATGACCTGTTCCACCGCTTCGGTCCCGAGCGCCCTGATCAGTTCATCCTCCAGGTCGAGGGTGCACACGAAGAAGCCGAGCGCCTCCATCGCCGCGCGGGACGCCCCGGCACCGATCCCGGCTCGCCGCAACGCGTGCCGGAAGTAGTCCTCCTCGGAAGCGTCGCAGAGCCCGGCCAGCTCGACATCGAGCCCGGCCGGACCATACCGCTGCAGATAGTGGCCGATATTCGTCGCGCCGTGCATCGCGATGACGGTGACGCCGTCGGCGGCGAGGTCACGGCCGCGCCGCCGGGCCAGCACCTCGAGGGCGAGCCGGTCACTCATCCCCTCAACGAGAACGACCGCCCGCGCTCGAGGTGCTGGCCCGACCGCGGCGTGGTCGAGGCGGGTGCGGCGGATCGGCGGCCTCATCCGGGCCCCATCGCCGCCTTTTGTATGTCAGGGCCGCGATGCTGGACGGCTCCGTCCTTCATGACGAAAACAGCGTTCTCTAGCAGGCGTATGTCCTGCAGCGGGTTGCCGTTCACCGCGATGATGTCGGCGAGGTATCCGGGCTCGATACGGCCGATCCGGTCGTCCCAGCGGATCAGTTCGGCTGCATGGATGGTGGCAGACTGGATCGCGCCGAGCGGGCTCTGGCCGCAGCGGACCTGGTAGGCGAACTGCCGGGCGTTGAGGCCGTGCGGGTAGATGCCGCTGTCGGTACCGAACGCGATGCGCACGCCTGCCGCCAGACACCTGGCGAATCCTTCTCGCTGCGCGAGCGTCGTCTCGTCGTTCTTGCGCAGCACGTCGGCACGCCAGCCCTGTTCGCGGCCGGTCTCGGCGATGTAGTCACCGTTGTAGACATCGGCGACCAAGAAGGTCCCGGCCGCGGCCATCATCTGGATCGACTCGTCGTCCATCAGCGAGCCGTGCTCGACGGAGCGCACGCCGCCGCGCACGGCGCGCTTGATGCCCTCAGCGCCGTGCGCGTGGGCGGCGACATCCGCGCCGGAAAGTGCGGCTTCCTCGACAGCGGCCCGGATCTGTGCTCCGGTGAGTTCGGGAGCGCCGGGCACGCCTCCCGGTGCCATGACAGCGCCGGTCGCGATCAGTTTCACGAAGTCCGCGCCGCCGTGCAGCACCCGGCGTACGGCCCGGCGTATGTCATCGACCGAGTCTGCCACCCCCACCCGCAGCTCGTACGGCACGACCGCATCGACGTCGGGAGCCAGGCCGGTAATATCACCTCCCCCGCCGGAGCACGTCACGTACGCTCCCGCGACCCGCATCCGGGGGCCAGCCACCCAGCCTTCGTCGATAGCATCGCGCAACGCGACGTCGACGAAGGCGCGGAACGTGCCCACGTCACGGACGGCGGTGAAGCCAGCCAGCAGGGTGTCCCGCGCGTTGCGGGCACCTGACAGCGCCTCCTGGGCACCGGTCCGTGCCAGCAGTTCGGTGTACCCGCGGCCGCTATCGGGTTCGCCGACCAGGTGGGTGTGACAGTCGATCATGCCGGGCAGCGCCGTCTGGCCGGGCAGGTCCACGAAAGCAGGACCTTCGGCAGGCACATCGCCAGCCGCGACAACACCGGCGATCCGGTTGCCATCGATGATGACGGCGCGGTCGCGCAGCAGCTCCCCGGTCACCACGTCGAGCAGCAGGTGCGGACGGATTACCGTGCGTACGGAAATAGTCATCCTGCAACGATAGGAAGGCGCCGGGCGATGGCTGCGACCGCGCTGTCGTCGATGGCTGCCCGGCCGGGAGCCGTCCAGCTCTTGGCCGGCGATTCCGGTTACCCGCAGCCGCTGGCCGGCCCGGTCAGAACCGCTCACACCGCGGGTCTGCCGCGGCGTACGTGACGGAGCGGGGTGAAAGCGAACCGGGGCTAGCGCGGTCACTGACAGTCACTACCGCGTTTGAGCAAGTGGCGGCCGGGTATCGCGACCCGGGTAGCCCTACCTCGGCGCAGTCCACCCGGGAGACAGGCGCAGTCCACCCGGGAGACAAGAGCGGGACGCTGGTGGCGAGCAACGGACAGGACCCGGACGGCCCGGCTGGGCCGCAGCCGTCGCGTGGCGACAAACGGCGCTACTTCGTGCTCATGACGATCTGCATCGGCTTGTTCGTCATCGCCTGGGCGGTCGTGGACCGGTATTCGGTCATCGCGGCAGTCATCATCTCGGCCGTGGCGCTGGTGATTCCGCCGTTTGCCGCCATCATCGCCAACGTGGCCAGCGCCACGGACCGCCGGCGCCGGTGACGGTTCGCCGTCAGTGCGGGCAGACAGCACACGTTGCGGTTGCGGGCGATTGCTCCGGCTATCCGATACGCAGAGGTCCAGGACAGTGGCCACCTCGCGGGCATGCGCGGCGGTCACCGCGATCACGTTGCCTTCCGGGCCGAGGCGGCCAGCGCTAGGTAGTCAGCGCGATCTTGCCGGCGGTGTGGCCGGACTCAAGGAGCTCGTGGACCTTGGCCGCCTCGGCCAGCGGCAGCGTCGTCTGGAGATGGACGCGGAGCTGCCCGGAATCGACCAGCCCGGCCAGTGCCTCGAGACCGGGATAGTCGGGCTCGACAGAAAGGCCGGCGAAGCGGCGCCCGCTGGCTCGGGTCCGGGCGGCCAGGTCGACGTCGCGCCGGCCGACGATGGTGACCAGCATCCCGCCCGGGCGCAGCACGCCGATGGAACGGCGCGATCTCGCCGCCGAGGGAGTCGAGTACCACGTCCAGGTCACCGACCGCAGCCGCGAAGTCGCGCTGGTCTTGGCGGGCGGGGGTCGAGATGGCCGCGGAATCGCCGCGCCGTGGCGGGTGAGACGGTCTACCTCGCGGCGGGCACGGCTTCGGCGGCCGTCTTGATGAGCTGTGCCACCTCACCGGGGTGGGAAGTCATCGCGACGTGGCTGGACGGGATCTCCACGGTGCTGGCGCCCATCCGGGCGGCGAACATGCGCTCCGCATCAGGCGGGAGCGCCTGGTCATCGCCGGCGACCAGGTACCAGGACGGCAGCGTCTTCCAGGCCGGGACGCCCATCACGTCCCCGAACGTGGACATGGCCAGCGGCTGCTGCACGGCGTACATCACCCTGGCCCTGACCGGGTCGAGGTCGGCGGCGAAATAGCCGGTGAAGTCGTCTTCGGACAGCCAGCCGAAGCCCTGCTGGTCGGTGGACAGGTGCGCCAGCGCCGGGGTCACCGGTCCCTGCGACAGCAGCGCGCCGAGTGATTCGCCCTGGTCCAGGCCGAATGCGGCGATGTAGACCAGGCCGGCCACGTTCGGCGCGTCGGTGCCCAGGGCGGTCATGACCTGGCCGCCGTAGGAATGCCCGGCGACGATGGTGGGGCCGTCCTGGAGGTCCAGTACCTGGCGCAGCCGGGCGACGTCGTCGGCCAGCGCGGTCAGCGGGAACTGCGGTGCCGTGACGTGGTAACCGCCTGCTTGCAGCCGCTCGATGACGCCGCTCCAGCTGGAGCCGTCGGCCCACGCGCCGTGGACGAGAACGATATTCGGTCGGGTGTTCATCTTGGGTCCCTTCGTGGTCGTGTCTTGTGGCCATCTTGCGGCGCGAGGCTGCGGCCGGGGTATCCGCAGCATTACTGCACCTGTGCGGATGCCTGTTGCGGCCGACGTGGCGATACCGCCGGTCTTGCGGGGTCGAGGGAAACGAGTCAGAGGACTTAGAGAAGGGGCTCGCTTCCGGTGCTTTCGCGTGCCGCGGCCGGCGCGCTGGTGCGGGCGATCACGTCGCGGAGCTGGTGGCGGCTGGCTACGCCGAGCTTGGGGTAGGACCGGTACAGGTGCGAGCTGACCGTGCGGGGAGAAAGGAAGAGCCGCCGGCGATCTCGCGGTCGGTCAGGCCGTCGCTGGCCAGGCGGATGATCTGGCGTTGCTGAGGGGTCAGCTCGGCGAGGGCGTCGCGCTCGGCGGGTGTTCCGGTGACGGCCACCCCGCACGCTCGGAGCTCGGCGGCGGCGCGCTGCGCCCAGGACCGGGCACCCAGCCGCCGGAAGGTGCTCAGGGCCTGGGTCAGTTCGGGCTTGGCGTCGTTGATCCGGCGGCGGCGGCGCAGCCATTCGGCGTTGTCGAGCCGAAGCTGGGCCCGTTCGAAGGGCCACTGGTCTCCGGCGGGATCGGCCAGCGCGGTACCGAACGGGGCTGCTGAGCTGGGGTCGGCGAGCAGGCCGCGGGCCCGGGCGGTGAGCTGCTCCAGCCGGGCAGAGGCCACCCCGCCGAGGGGGCGGAGCGCGTTCTCGATGACGTCGCGGCCTTCCCTGGCCCGGCCGGCCCGGACCGCGGCGGCGGCCAGGTCGGCTATGCCCAGGTAGGAGGCGTAGTTGTGCAGCGGCGTGCCGTCCGGGCTGAACAGCCCGCGGAGCTGGGTGAACGCGTTCAGGTAGCTGCCGTCGGCCAGAGCCGCCACGCCGAGGGCCCGCCGGGCGCGGGCGGCTATCAGCCCGTTTTCGGCCGGATCGACGCTGGCCAGCGCCCGGCCGGCGTGCGTGCGTGCTGCGGCGGAGTCGGCGCGCAGGGCCAGCACGGTGGCGGTGATCGCCTCGGCGGAGGCGGCCACGAGTTCCATGTGGTTCGCCTCGGCCAGGCCGGCCGCCTCGGCGGCAACGTCCAGCGCCTCGTCCCAGCGCCCGGTGTCGATGTATGCCCACCCCAGCGCGGTCAGGCTCCCGCCGCTGGTCCCCCGCACGCCGGGCGCCCGGAGCCGGCGCATCGCTTCTTCCAGCATTCGGATCGCCAGGTCGGATTCGTCCAGGAGCCACGCAGCGGAAGCTATCCGCCACAAAGAGGGCTCTTCAACGGGCGAGCCGACGATCTTGCGCAGGTCCGGGAGGAGCTGGTCCCTGCTGCCGATCGGGTCGGCGCTGGCGCGTATCCACAGTCTCAGCACGTTGACATCAACAGCCGGGGCCCGGCCGGAGGGCGGCGGCCCCTGGCGTTCCAGCAGGCCGAGGGCGCGGTTGACGGCCTGGCGGCTGGCCGGGATCCCGGACTGGTAGGCGACGGTGGCTGCACTCCCCAGTGCGTCCCAGGCCAGGGCCGGCAGGTCACCCGATGCCTCTTCGGCGACGGACAGGAGCGCGGTCAGCGCGGCTGAGCGCCGGCCAGACCAGGCCAGCGCCCACGCGGCGTCGTGGCGGGCGGTCAGCCGCAGTTCCGGGTCCGCCGTGATCGCCAGGGCGCGGGTGGCCAGTTCCCGCACCCAGTCCCCCTGGCCGGTGGCAACAGCGGCCGAGGCGGCCGCTGCCAGCCGGCGTGCCTGGTCTGGGGGGGCCGGGCTGAGTTCGGCGGCGCGTTCCAGCGCCAGCGCGGCGGCGGCCGCGCCGCCGCGCTGGCGTGCCTGGGCCGCGGTGGCCTCCAGCAGCACGGCCACCTGCTCATCGGGTTGCAAGGCAGCGGCGGCCAGGTGCCAGGCTCGCCGGTCCGGCTGGTCGTGCAGGGCCGCGGCGAGCTGGCGGTGCGCCGCAGCCCGCTGGGCGAACGGCGCGCCGTGGTAGATGGCCGAACGGACCAGCGGATGGGCGAACCGCACCCCGGCCCGGTCCACCGTGACCAGGCCCAGCCGCTCGGCCGGCGCCAGCGCCCGGGCATCGGGCCCGGCGCCGCCGCTGGCGGCCGCGCGCAGATCCGGGCCGTCGGCGACGGCGGCCAGTAGCAGCGCGGCTTGGGCCGGCCCGGGGAGGCCGGCGAACCGGACGCCGATCACCGCGCTCAGCCGGTCACCCAGCGGCAGCGGCTCGGCAGCCCACCGCCGGCTGGCACCCGGATCGGCGGCGAC
The DNA here is from genome assembly GCA_963762615.1 of uncultured Actinomycetes bacterium. GTDB lineage: Bacteria > Actinomycetota > Actinomycetes > Streptosporangiales > Streptosporangiaceae > PALSA-505. The sequence goes on from CAVXLG010000013.1 coordinate 1,096,853, forward strand.
CACCCGGGCCAGCTCGATCAGTGCCAGCGGATTACCCGCCGCCTGAGCGAGCACCTGCGCCCGGGCGCGCCCTCGCGGGGGGCGCGGCTGCCCGTCCAGCAACAGCCCGGCCTCCGCCGCCGGCAACGGGCCCAGAGGCAGCTCCGCGAACCCCCGGTCAAATCCGGCAGGCGGCGCCTGACCCCGGGCACCCACCAGCAAAACCACCGGCTCGGCGTCCAGCCGGCTGCCGGCGAACGCCAGGATGTCCAGCGAACTGCGATCCAGCCAGTGCGCATCATCGGCGATCACCAGGACCGGGCACCGTTCGGACAGATCCGACAGCAAGGTCAGGACGGCCATCCCGGTCAGCAGCAGATCGGGAGCAACCGGGTCCGCGGAAAGGCCCAGCGCGCCCCGCAGCGCCTGTGCCTGCCGGCCGGGCAGCCCGGCGATGGCCGGCAGCACCGGCCGCAGCAGCAGGTGCAACCCGGCGAACGCGAGTTTCGACTCCGACTCCCGGCCGGTGACCGACAGCACCCGCATCCCCGCCAGCCGGGCCCGGCCGGCAGCCTCGGCCAGCAGCACGGTCTTGCCCATCCCCGCCTCACCGGTGACCAGCAGCACCTGGCTGGCCCGCGGCACCGGATCTACCAGCCCGCGCACCCGGGCCAGTGCCGCTTCCCGGCCGATGATCCGCCCCGGCCGCTGCGCGGGAAGTTCACCAGGACCTGGCATCTGCCTGTCCTCTCGGCCAGTGCGTCCCGTCAACGCCGTCTTCAGCCTCAACAGCGACCACGGCCCCGGCATGCCAGCAGCAGGCCGAAAGCGCAGTCACACCACCGATACCAGCATCCGCCTGCCTCCAGCCACCCTGATCACCGGTCCGGGCGTTACCACAGCCAGCTGAGCCTGGCCGGCGGACGGCAGAGCAACCCGCAGAACCGACCGCAGAGCGGGCGGCAGGACGGGCGGGCCGGCTGACCCTGGCTGCGACCGCGTGAGCCGCCCGGATACCCCTGAGCAGGCCAGGCCGGGCTGATGCACGAGCCGGGAAGTGCAGTAAGCCTGCGGATACCCCGCCCCTAGGTTCCAGACGCAGACTCAGACTGTGCGAGGTTACCCGGCACGGCACCAGCGCCGCGTCTGCGGCACGTCTGAGGACGTACCGGATGAAGGGCTGACTCAGGACCATCAGCGCGCAGATCGGCCAGCGCTGGTGACCGCCTTGTAGCCGCACAACCTAGCGTCCGCACGGGCGCCGGGCACACCAGGAAAGGAGACGTCGGTGAACATCACCCGAATCGCGCGGCCAGGCAGGCTGCGGCTCATTATCGCGGCGGTAACCGTGGCCATTGCCGGCTTGGTCATCCCGCTCAGCGGGATCGCGTCGGCCCGTACGGTCGAGACTGCCGTCGCGGGCGGCGGCCCTAAGCCCAGCATCGTGCTGGTACACGGAGCATGGGCCGACAGCGGCAGCTGGGACGGTGTCACCCACCGGCTGCAGGCCGACGGTTACACCGTCTACGCGCCGCCGAACCCGCTACAGGGCCTGGCCTACGACCCGGCCTACCTGGCGGACTTCCTGCACACCATCTCCGGTCCCATCGTGCTGGTGGGGCACTCCTACGGCGGGGCCGTCATCACCAACGCCGCCACCGGCGACCCGCAGGTCAAAGCGCTCGTTTACGTAGACGCCTTCGCGCCCGCGCAGGGCCAGACCCTCGCGCAGCTGCTCGCCGCCTATCGCGGGTCGTGTGCCGTGCCCGCGAACCTGAATGTGGTCCCGTTCCCTGGCGCCCCCAGCGGCGTTGGCGACGCCTACATCAAGCAGAGCGTGTTCCCCAGCTGCATGGCCAACGGCCTGCCCGCCGCGGAGGCACACGTGCTCGCCGCCACCCAGCGGCCCATAGCAACGATCGCGCTGACGCAGAAGAGCGGTGTCCCGGCGTGGAAGACCATCCCGTCATGGGCCGTGGTGGGCACCGCCGACCACGCCATCCCGCTGGCGTTGCAGCTGGCCATGGCCAACAAGGCGCACGCCCATATCACCAGGGTAGACGCGCCGCACCTGTCCATGATCTCTGATCCCGGCGCCGTGACGAACGTGATCCTGCGGGCCGTCCGGGCGACCTCGTAGCCCACGCCTTTCACCTGGGCAGCAACTGCACGGCCGGCAGGTGATGCCTGCCGCGCGGATCCGCGCGGCAGGCATCACCTGTTGGCGGCAGAGTGCGACAGCAGGACCCCGGCACAGCGGCGTAGCGACGTGACCGATGCTCCGCGACGTGGTTGCCGCGCTTTGCCGCTGCGCTACCCCTCGCAGCGTTCGGATCGGTGATTCCTCCTCCGTAACGGGCGTCTCCTCGAAGATCGTCACGCATCAAGGGCGGGACTGGTCCACCGGGCTGGGTGCCTGCCGGGCGCATCGCGATTCGTACTGGGCGCGGTTAGCGGACCCAGACCTGGTCGATGAGCAGGTTCCAGTAGGGGTGGAACTGGTAGTTGCCCACGCGCGCGGAAAGAACGGTCAGGTCACGCGGGTTGTAGAGCGGGACCCACGGGGCCTTGTTCACCAGCTCGCGGTCAATGGCGGCCCAGCGACCTGCGGCCACGGCGGGAGCGCGCTGCTCGAGCGCCAGCGCTTGCCGAGCCTGTGCGTCGATCCGCGGGTCGCAGAACTCCGCGGCGTTGATGTTGTTCCGGTTGCGCGGGAGGAAGGAACCGCAGGTGAACAGCGGGTCGATGAAGTCCGATGGCGCGGGGTAGTCCTGGTACCAGCTGAAGAAACCGGCCTGCACGCCGTCGCGGGAATCACCTAGCACCCCGAAGTAGGTTTGCGGGCTGACCGTTCGCAGCCGGGCCCGGTACCCGACCTGGTCGAGGACCGACACGACGTAGCGTGCTGTCGCCGGGGAGGGGAAGGACGTACCTTCGCTGCCGTACAGCACCGTGACTTTCTCGCCGCGGGTCCCCGAAGCCCGGACGAGCCGCTCCGCCCGTGCAAGATCGGGCGCCGTCCAGGCGCCGCCTTGGTCCGGCAGGATCGTGTAAGGGCAGTACGGGCGGTAGCCAGGCATGGCCGGCGGCAGGATCTGGCAGGTCGGCTGCACTGTGAGTGGCCCGCCGTTGAGCGCGATCACCGTGTTCCGGTCGATCGCGTAGTTCAGGGCCATCCGGGCGGCAAGCTTGTCAAAGGGTGGAATGCGCGTATTCAGCGCGAGCGCGATGGTCGCCGCGAGCGGGCCGCTGTGCAGCTGGCTGGCGTAGTGCGTGGCAAGCTGGCCAACGCGATCGGCCGGCGGAGACAGCAGCACGTCGGCGCGGTCGTGCTCGACGTCGGCGACCGCCTGGCCGGGCCGGACATCGAGCCGCAGGACGATCCGGTCCGGGTAGCCGCCCGGCTGCGCCTGCGGCGACCACTGGCGGAACCGCGGGTTCCGTACCAGGACCCAGGTACGCCCTGGCACGAGGGACTTCGTCATGTAGGGGCCGGTGGCGGGCAGCTGAGCGGCGCTGATCTGATGGTCTGGCGTGCCCGGGGGGACTGCGTAGGCCCAGGAGAACGCCAGCTTGTAGAGGAACTCGGGGTCGGGTGCGGTGAGGCGGAAGGTGACCGTGCCGGCGGCGTCATCGGCGATGATCCCGCGCGCGAGGTTGCACGGGCCGCGACTTCGCTCGCACTGGGCGGCTCCGGCGATGCCGGCGTAGACGTCCGGAATGGGCGAGTCCGCCTGCTTGTCGATCATGAAAACCCGCTCGATGGCCCGGCGGAAGTCCTCCGGCCTGACCAGCGCCCCGGTTGAGTACCTCAGGCCGGGCCGGAGCCGGAACGTGTAGGTCCTGCCGCCGTCGGCCGGCAAGGGAAGCGCGGTCGCGAGGTCGGGGACGAGCTGGGCCCCCGCTAGGCCGCCGACCCGGCGGTAGCCGACGAGCCCGTCGTTGGTCATGCTCAGCATCTGCCAGGCCCACGTGTAATACGCCACCGCGGGATCGGTCGGCGGCCGGGCCCCCTCGTCCGGCGGGTGCTGCGCGATGACGGTGAGCGTGCCGCCGCGGTGGCTCGCCGGCGAGGGGAGCACCGTCGCCCAGACGTGGTCGCCAGCGGCAGCGAGAATCCGTCGGCTCGTTACCGAGATGGACGAACTGCGCCGCGCCAGTTGCCGGCTCGATCCGGGCCACGGTCCCGCTGAAGCCGTTGGCGACCCAGACCGCGCCATCGGCGTAGGCGACGCCGGCGGGCGCGCCGCCGACCCTGACCGCCCGCACCTGCCCGGTCCGCGGGTCCAGGCGCGTCAGCGTGCCGCCGGCGTCGGCGACCCAGACGCTGCCCGCGCCGACCGCCACCGCGGCCGGGCCCGGGCCGATGGCGAACGCCCGCGACGGCCGGTCATCACCGGGATCGACGCGCAGCAGCTCGCCGGCCTGCGGGCTGGTCACCCAGACCGCGCCAGCGCCGGCCGCGAGCCCGGCCGGCGCACTGCCCAGCCGCACCGTCCCGGTCACCCGGCCGGTAGCCGCCGCGATCCGGGACACGGTGTCGCTGGCCTGGTTGGCCACCCAGACAAATCCGTAGCCGAACGCGACCGCGGCCGGGCCCACCCCGGCCCGGATCACCGCGACCTGCGTCCCGGCGGCCGGATTGACCTCCGACACGGTGCCGTCCAGCTCGTTGGCCACCCAGACCTCGCCGTCGCCGACCGTCACCCCGGCCGGCCCGCGGCCCACCGGGATCCGGTCGATCACCTGCCCCGCCGGATCGACCCGGAGCAGCAGATCGTCCGCGCTGTCGGTCACCCAGGCCGCGCCCGCGCCGTAGCCGACCCCGCCCGGCCGTCCCACCCCGGACACGACAGCGCTAAGACCAGCCCGTCCCGCGTCGATCACGCCGACGGTGTCCGGGCCCGCGGCCAGACGCGCCGACCCGCGGGCCGATGCTGCCACCAGCAACCCGGTCATCACAGCCAACACCGCCGCCGCGGCCAGCAGTGTCCTCTTGCGACCAGCGCCACCGCCCGAAGGCCGCCCCGTGCGTTGTCCGGGGGCAGCTACCTGACCTGCTGCGGCCTTGCCGGGCAGGTCGAGCGACGGGTCCTGCCGCAAGACCGCGTGCTCAAGCCGCTGCAGCGCAGGGCCCGGTTCCACGCCAAGCTCCTCGACCAGCGTCCGGCGCGCCTCCTGGTAGGCCCGCAGCGCCTCCGCCTGCCGCCCGCACCGGTACAGAGCGACCATCAGCTGCCCGTGCAGGCGCTCGCGTAGCGGCTGCACGGCAACCAGCGCCTCGAGCTCGCCGACGACATCGGCGTGCCGGCATAGCGCGAGATCCGCCTCGATCCGATCTTCAACTACCCGGGTCCGCAGTTCCTCCAGCCGGGCGATCTCGGCCTGCGCGAACGGCTCAGACCTGAAATCGTCGAGCGGCGGCCCCCGCCACAGTGCCAGCGCCTCGCCAAGATCAGATGCGGCGCGGCCAGGATCCTGCACCGCCAGCGCGCGCCGCCCGGCTTCTGCCAGGCGCTCGAACCGCGCCACATCAACCTGCTCGTCCGCAGCCTGAAGGAGGTAGCCGCTCGGCCGGGTCAGCACGACCTGACTGCCCGCTGCCGACTCCAGCGCCTTACGCAGCCGCCAGACGTACACCTCCACGGCATGTCCGGCGCCTGCCGGGGGATGTTCTGCCCATAGCTGGTCAATGAGCACGTCACGATGAACCGGCTGGTTCGCGTGAAGCAGCAGGATCGCCAGTAAGGCCCGCTGCTTCAGGCCGCCGACGTCGGCGGCATGCCCGTTGACCGCGACTTCGAAGGGCCCGAGAAGGCGATAGTCAATCACTTCCCCACTCCCGAGCACAGTCAAGCACGCCCGGTCACCGGCGGACAGTGCTGGCCGGAGGTGCTCCCAGCAGCCATGTGAGCTTTCTGTGAGGTCTCCCGGTTAGGACTCCCGGTGATGACGTCCGAAGGACTTGGGGGTCCACCATGCGCAGTCGCCCATCGGTAATCGGCGGCATTGCCGGCGCGTCGCGGCGAATGCTGACTCGCGGCGCCGCGAAGCTCTGGTCCTGGCTCTCCCGGGGGCTGCCAGGTCCCCGGGCGGTTGCGGCGCTCGCGGCGGCTGGCTTCGCGGCAGCCTGCCTCGCCGGGACAGCCGCCGCGGCGGCGGGCACGGCGGCGGCCGGCCCGATGGCAGCCGGCACGGTGCCGACCGCGCCCGGATCCGATTCGGTGATGCCGGGGCCGGCGGCGGGCAGGCTCACTCCTCCTGGCATGGCCCGGGCACGGATCGCCGGCGCCCGGCTGACCACGGCCCGCAACCTGGCGGCGAGGCCCCCGAACGCCTTCGCCGTGCCCGGCGGGCCGATAGCCCTGGCCAGCAACCCCAGGGACAAGACGCTCTACGTGGTGACCCTCGGCCGCACGATCTCCCTGGTGAGTACAGCGCACTGCAACCGGCTGGTCCGCAGCGGCTGCAAGGTGGTCGCGTCGGTACCGGGCCGTCCCGGCTTCCAGTTCGTGGCTGTGGACCCGTCCACCGACACGATCTACGCGCTGTTCGGGGGCACCGCCGGCGCCGGTCACGCCGTCCAGGTGATAAACGGCGCGCGCTGCAACGCCGGCAACGTATCCGACTGCCGCGCGGTGGCGACAGTCCAGGTCGGGCGGTTCCCGATCGGCGCAGCACTGGACCGCGCGGCGGGCACGCTCTACGTGTCGAATAATTACTCCGGCACGGTCTCGATGATCGCCACCAGCAGATGCAACGCCCGCCGGACCGCCGGCTGCGCCCGGCGTCCCGCCGTGGCGCGGGTCGGCAAGGGACCGAACATCTCCGCTGTTGACCAGGCCACGCACACGCTGTACGTGCCCAACGACGGCCCGGGCGGATCGAGCGGGAACATCGGCAGCGGCGGCACTACCGTCTCGATGATTGACACGACGACCTGCAACGCGATGATCCAGTCCGGCTGCCGCGAGCCCGCGCCGGCCGCGACCGTCGCAGACACCCCGTTCGGCGTTACCATCGCGGCCCGCACGGTGTATGCCTGGAACACCGGCTCAGACGCGGTGCCCTCGGACACGGCTTCGCTGATCAACGTGGCCACATGCAACGCGACCAGGCACACCAGCTGTCACCGGCCCCAGCCCACCGCGACAGTGGGCGTGGGACCCGGGCCAGGTGCCGGCAATCCGCGCACCCGCACCGTGTACGCGGTTAACACCGGCGATGACACCGTGTCGGCGCTGAGCACCGCCACCTGCAACGCCCGCCGCCACACGAGCTGCGCTCCGGCCGCGCCGACGCTGGCGGCCGGCGGCCAGCCGGTGTTCGTCCTGGCGGACGCGGCGACCGACACCGTTTATGTCGCCAACGTTGTGGACGGCACGGTCTCTGTCCTGAGCGGCGCGGCCTGCAATTCCACCGACCAGCGGGGCTGCCGCCGGCTGGCGCCGAGCGTTCCCCAGCACGAGTACCTGATGTCGGCCGACCCGGCCACGAACACCATCTACGCGGGGAATCTCAGTCGGCCGCGGATCGACGTGATCAACGGCGCGACCTGCCACGCCCGGCAGCTGGCCGGGTGCGCCCCGGTCGCGGAGATCCCGATGACCAGTTCACAGGCCAACGTCGGATCGATCGATCACGCCACCCACACGCTGTACGCCTCGAACCCGTTGTCCGACACGGTCGCGGTGATCAGCACCGCCACCTGTAACGCCGAGAACACCACCGGCTGCGCGGCTCACCCGCCGACCGTCAAGATCGGCCGGTTCCCGAACGCGCCGGCCGTCAACACCGCCACCCAGACCATGTATGTGTCCTACGGCAGCACAGCCAACCGAATTGCGGTAGTGAACGCGGCCACCTGCAACGCCACCGACACCTCCGGCTGCGGGCAGACACCGGCCGTGATCAAGGCCGGGCAGGGCACCTTCGTGCTGGCGGTCAGCGCCGCGACCGACACCGTCTACGGCCCGAACGCCAGCAGCGACACGGTCGCGGTCATCAACGGCGCCACCTGCAACGGCACCGACCACTCAGGCTGCGGGCACCTGGCCGCCACCGCCAAGGCCGGGTCCGGGCCCTTCGGCGTCGCCGTGAACGACCGCACCCACACCGTCTACGTCACCAACAACGCCGGCGGTGACTCACCAGGCACGGTGTCGGTCATCAACGGCGCGACGTGCAACGGCACCATGACCGCGGGCTGCAGCGGGCCCTTCCGCACCATGGCCACCGGCCGGTCACCGCTGCTGGCCGCGGTGGACGCCAGAACCGGCACCGTTTACGTCACCGACTTCGCCAGCGCCGCCGTGACCATCCTGAACGGATCACGCTGCAACGCCTCCGTCACCAGCGGCTGCGGCAAGGCCGGGCACGAGCAGCCGGTCGGGTCACAACCGCTGGGCCTTGCCGTCAACCCGCGCACCCGCGCCGTCTATGTCTCGCTGCTTTTCCAGCCAGGCTCCCTATCTATCTTCGGCGCCACCCATCATTGACCGGCGGTTGCGCAGCGGGACCGCCGGCCGGCTGGAGACAGTTTGACCGCATGATCGGCCGCAAACGCGGTAGCTACGGCGTCATGATGGCATTCATCGTCGTTCTGATCGTTGTCGGCCTCATCGCCGGGCTGCTCGCCCGGCTTCTTGTCCCGGGCCGGGACCGGATGGGAATCCTCGGCACGATCGTGCTGGGCATCGTGGGCTCGTTCGTCGGCGGATTTATCGCGAACCTGGTCGAGTACCACCGGCTGGCGCCGCACCGGTTCCACCTGGCCGGCATCATCGGCTCGGTCCTGGGCGCGATCGTGGTGCTGCTCCTGCTCCGCGTCACCGGCCTGGAATCAGGCCACCGGCGTAGCTCCCGCCGACGTGTCTTCCGCTAGGGCACGGCTCCGTCAAGCGGCGCCGGTCGCGCGAATGCCCTAAGGCGTGGCTGTCAGGCTGGCGGCGCCGCTGGGGAGCGGGACAGTCCCCGGGCCAAGGCTACGCTGCCGACGAGCAGCATCGTGGCCAGGACGATGAGGTAGATGATCCCGGCGGCGGACCCCCAGGCGAACTGACCCGGGTAGCGCGCGAGCGCGATGACCTGGAGAACGACCAGCAGGACGTAGCCGACCGCCGCGGGCCGCAGGCGGCGCGCGTCCCTCTCCACCAGCGCCTGCACCGCGGCCACCCCCAGGCTGATCAGCCAGGCCGCGGTCGCCCTGGCCACCAGCGGGGTCAGCGCCCAGGGCCACGCCGGCGCGGTGCTCACGGGCGCCGCGAACAGCGCTATTCCCAGGCCGAGGAGCACGACTGCCTGCACGGACAGCATGGCATACACCCACCCGGGCAGGGCAGCTGTACGTGGCGGGTCTGAGCCGGGGGTACGCGCCTGCACGACCAGCACGATCAGCATAAGCAGGGGGACCAGGGCATAGATCACGATCCAGGTCACAGTGACGAAACGCGTCCCGGCCGAGAACTGGCTCCCGAGGTGGAACTTGTTCAGGTGGATCAGCGTGGCGATCAGCGTCAGCAGGGTGAACACCAGCACGGCGGGTACGGCTATGCGGGCGTTAGCCCAGACGGTCTGCCGGCCGGCCAGCGCCTCGATCGAGAAGCTGGCCCAGTAGCTCCCGCCGAGGAACGCCGCGGCCAGCGGGTTGACGATCGTCCAGGCGAAGAACGTACCCGTTCGCTCAGTGAACACGAACAGCTGGAACCCGGCCAGCAGGACCAGTACCGCTGCCACGAACAGGAGGTAACGCATCCCTGGCACGAGTGGCCGCACAGCGACCGGGGCCTGCTGTTCCGCCCGCCTTCCGGAGTCCGCAGCGCCCGAAAGCTCCCTCGATCCAGCGTGCTGTTTCTCGCCCTCGTTTCTGTGCACCCGCGCTACCGCCCCGCACTGCTCTCGGCCGCGGCCATGACGTCCAGCCTCCGGTGGACCATCGGGATGGTGACCGCGCCCTCACCCACCGCGGACGCGACCCGTTTCACCGAACCCTGGCGTACGTCACCAGCGGCGAACACGCCGGGCAGGCTGGTTTCGTGTGGCAGCGGTTGATGGTCCAGCTGCCAGTCCGTACCTGCGCCGGTTCCCGCACCCAGCAGGTCCGGTCCGGTGAGGATGAAACCAAGCCGGTCGCGCGTCACGCTCCCCTCCAGCCACTCGGTCCGCGGCTGGGCGCCGATAAGGACGAACACGGCGTCGGCCGGAACGCTCTGCCGCGCTGCTGACCGCCTGTCCTCCAGTACCAGTGATTCGAGGTGATCGGATCCAGCGGCATCGACCACCTGCACGTGGTACCTGACGTCGATGTTCGGTGCCGCGTCTATCTCGCGAATGAGGTAATCGGACATGCTCGCGGCCAACGACTCCCCGCGCACCAGGATCGTCACCCGCTCGGCCCACCTGGCTAGATGAATCGCGGCCTGCCCGGCTGAGTTGGCGCCCCCGACCACGAACACCTTCCGCCCGCGCATCGCCGGCCCCTCGTTGACCCCGGCACCGTAGAAGAGACCGCGGCCCAGCATCTCCTCGAGCTTAGGGACGCCGAGCCGCCGGTACGTGACTCCCGTTGTGATGACCACGGTGCGCGTGGTGATAGCGCCACCGTCGGATAGCTGCAGCCGGTAGCGGCGGCCCTCGCCGGATAGGCCCACGACCTCCTGCAAGAACACGAACGTGGAGCCGAAGAACCAGGCCTGCTGGTACGCCTCAAGAGCGAGCTTGGCCCCGGTGACGCCCTGAGCGAAACCCGGATAGTTGCGGATCATCGAACTGCTCCCGGCCTGGCCGCCCACTGCCGCGCGTTCGATGACAACAGTCCGCAAACCTTCCGACGAGGCATAGACCGCTGCGGCGAGCCCAGCCGGCCCTGCGCCGACCACCGCGACATCGAACACCTCCTCGGCGGGTATCGGCCGCATCACGCCAAAGGCTTCGGCGATCTCCAGATTCGATGGGTTGAACAGTGTCGATCCCTCAGTACCGAACCGCAGCATGACAACCGGCAGATCTACCGGATCGGGGCTGAGCTCGCGGAGCAACTCCTGGCCGCGATCGGAGTGAGCGTCATAGAAGCCAACCGGAATCCCGTTCTGCGCAAAGGTCTCCCGCAGCTCCTGGGATCGCGTGGACCACCGCTCGTCGATCATCCGCACGGCCTCGAAACCGCCACTGCGCTGATTGCGCCACTCGCTCAAGAACTGGGTGATGGACTGGTTGAAATCCTCGTCCGGAACCTGTTCTGGGCGGGTCACCCAGTGGTTGACCTTGCCCTGGCTGACGGCATCGAAGATGGGCCGCACGGTAGCCCAGTCGCCCCAGCGCGCCGCGGCCACCCGGGATGCCTCCGCGTCGGTCGCGCTGACCGCGCCGAGCACCTCGATGCCGTCCGGATCCTGCTCACCCACGCCGCCGATGACCATGGCGATCGGCGTACCCGCCTCGGCCAGGTCCCGCAGCCGCGTTTCCAGCTCGGCGGGCTGATCGCAGACGACCACCTGGTAATCCATGCCATAACGGCGGGACAGCTCCCGGTCGAGGCGCCCGCGGGCATGAGGGTCACGGCTGACGATGACGATGGCCGGCCGTTCCCGTGCGGTTTCGCCCTGCCCCTGATCTGCTGCTGACGTAGGCTGACGGGCAGGTACTTGATCATCCGTCATGCGCGCTCCCCAACGGCCGAACGGCCGCCGCTTGCTCCACCACACGACCTCGCCTGGCCGAGCTTGAACAACCACCCCACGGCTGCTGTGGTCATGCCCCCCGATCACGTCGGGCACGCCCAGGCTACCCCCGCCTGGCAAGACAGCCCAGACCCCCGGCGTGATGGCCGTGTGCAGAACGCGTGTAGTCGGCAAGGAGACCTACCAGCCGCCCCACGTAAGGAGCGCCCTGTCCGCCAGCCCGCTCCCGCGCTGCTGGAAACTGGCACTATGACCATCACGCTGATCACCGGAGCCAACAAGGGTCTCGGCTACGAGACAGCCAGGCGGCTCATCGATCTCGGCCATACCGTGCTGGCCGGGGCCCGCGACCCGCAGCGTGGTATCAAAGCGGCGCGCGAGGTCGGTGCGACGTTCCTGCACATCGATCCGACTGACGACAACAGCGTCGAGGCGGCGGCCGCGCGGGTGCGCAGCGAACGCGGGCACCTGGATGTCCTGATCAACAACGCGGGCACCGCGGCACCGCGGCAGGGCGCCGAGGAGCTGACGGCGGAGGCAGCGATGGAGGGATTCGCGGTCAACGTCTTCGGCCCCATCCGGGTGACCGGGCACCCGGCTCGAGCATGTCCTGCTTCGCGTTGTCGTGCGCGATCAGCGCGATCCGCCGCCCGGCGGGCGGTGGGAGGCCGGCGGCCATGAATACCCTCTCGGCCGTGCCCGGCAGGCGCGTCCCCGCTGGGTGCCCTGCATGCAGGTCAGGGCACCCAGCGGAGACGGTCTCAGTGGCGCTGCCCGAAGCGGCCGCTACCGGGCCAGGGCAGCCGGTAGGCGCGGTAGGTGTTCACCCCGGCGGGGAACTCGGCGTTGAATTCCAGCTGGCCGGAGGGGCTGAATTCGGAGATGTAGGGGAGGGTGCCCCAGCCGATGAACTGGTCACCGTTGAGCGTTGTCTGCGCGTTGCCCTCGGCGACTGCTGACAGGGCCTGCGGCTGGTTGTCGGAGGCGACCAGCGTGGCGGTGTTGTCCCGGTAGTCGAGGCGGACCGTGACCGATCGGCTGTACGGCAACTCCGTGGGAGAAGCGTCGTCGTCGAACCAGGTGAACGTGTCCGGGCCCACCTGCTCGGGGTCGTGCTGCCAGGTGAAGATCTCGCCCGCGCTGTCCAGCGTCTGCCCCGGAGCGGCCTGCTCGGCGAAGGTGCTGTCCTTGCCGCCGAGCACCCAGTTGACGTTGCCGGTGCGCGGGCTCACGTCGTACGTCGCCCAGGTGTTGCGGGCGTCGATCAGCAGGCTCCCGTTCCAGCCAAGCTTCACCGCGTTGATGTGGAACCAGTCCCACGGCGTGCTCGGCGAGGCCGGCAACGGTGTCTCGCTGGCGCTGTAGGGAACGTGGTCCGCGCTGTTCCACTGGAACAGGACCTTGCCCGTCTTGATGTCGATCTCCTGGACGACCCCGTCGGCGACGGTCTGGTCGGCCGGGCCGCCGATCGAGGTCAGGTCGGCGGTCGCCGTCGTGTAGGCAAGGATCAGCGCCGTGTTCCACGGTGTGATCAGGAACTCGTGCCCGTCCGCGGACAGGCCGTTGCCCGCGTTAACGGTCGCGATCTGCTGGTAATGGTCGTTGTAGATATAGTCGGTGCCGCTGGATAGCCCGCCAAGACCGGTGCCCTGCCACCAGGTGAGCACCGGCCGGCCGTCGTAAACCTGGGCGCGGAAGTCCGAGGCGGTCTGCGCGGCAGGCACCGGGTGGAACCAGATGACGTTGCCGCGGTTGTCGATGATCTCCGGCCCGTTGGCGTACGTGGACTGGTCCCCCGTAGGCGTGATGAAGATGTCGCCGTCGTGGTTGTTCGCGCCCGGGGTCACGATCGTGATGGGCGGGGGCGCGGTCGGCGCTGCGACGGTGGCCGCACCGGCCGGAGCCGCCATGGCGAGCGCGGCCAGCAGCATGGTGCTGGCAACGGCGGTCACCTGGCCGAGCCTTCGCCGGCGCGTACGCCACCCAGGGCCCGCGGTCGGGGACGATGAGAGCCTGATCATGAAGAGGTCCTCCATTGTGGTGGGACGGATACTGGATGCCGGCTGCTTGCCGGCGCGGGAGAGCCAGCTGTGCCAGCTGGCCGCGCTGGAACAGGGGACTGCGGAGACTGGGGAGATGGGGCGAGGTCACGGTCGGCGACCTGCTGGCCTTCGTGCACCCGGTGATAAGGAATCGGGGAGTACCAGAACCGCCTGGTTACTGGTGCGAGGAGTGCCGGAGACCGCGCTCCGGAATCATCCGCCAGCGGCGGATGAGGCTGACGGCCTCAGGACGTCACCGGACAGAGCGCGCCAGCGGTCCTCAGCTGGTCGATGTACAGGCGGCGGGCCAGGTGATGAGCCGTCATGCCGACAGCCTCCCAGCGGCGCCACACAATGTCAATATTTCCTATCGAAAAAATTGGATATTACCTGGCCTGGCCGAAGGCCAGCCGCATTACGCCCAAGCGAACGTTGACGTTGACGGTTTCCGACCGCTGAAGATCACCCGCCGAACCGGCGCACGCCGGCCGCTCTCACGGGCACGCGCCGCCGATGCCGCTCACCTCTCCCCCTGGCCGGAGAAGATCTCCAGGAAGAACAGGAACACGTTCAGCACGTCGAGGAAGATCGAGGCGGCCAGCAGCGGCGCGGTGGCCATGTCGGTGTTGGTGCGCAGCCGCTGGAAGTCGAACATGGTGAATCCGGCGAAGATGACCAGGCCGAGCACCGAGTAGACCAGCGCACCGCCGGGGATGTGGACGAAGATCAGCACGATGCCGACTACGATCAGGGCCACCAGGGCCCAGAAGCAGACCCGGACGAGCGCGGTCAGGTCGCGCCGGGTGGCGTAGCCCGCGGCGCCGAAGCCGGCGATGAACAGCGCGGTGGCCCCGCCAGCTTGCCACAGCGCGCGGGGGTCCATGCTGCCGTAGTAGGCGATGGTCGGCGCCACGGCCAGCCCGATCAGCAGGCCGAACGCGGCGAGCAGCCCGACCGTCAGCTGCACGGACCGGCGGGCCGCGAACCGCATGCCGATCAGGCACGCGAAGGCGGCGATGAACGCGATGATGCCCACGCCGCCGGTGAGATTGCGGCCCAGGTAGGCGCCGAGCGCGAACAGGCCGGCGGTGCCCGCGACGTACGCCATGGTCTGCGAGAACAACGCGTGCGCCTGGCCGCGGGCCGCCGTCCCCATCTGCCGGTAGTTAACGGTCTGGGTCATGGGTCCTGCTCTCTCTGGCCGCCTGGCCGCCTGGCCGCCGGTCGGCAGGCGGGTAGTGATCTCTCGCGCCAGCCAGCCCGTTGCGGCACAGACTTGCGACCGAGACGAACGAGCCGTGGCTCTATACTCCAGCGCCGGGCCAGCGACGGCTAGGCGTGGCCCCCGGCGCCGATGTCCCTGCCGGTCAACAGCGGCCTGGCGTCCTGCGCGAAGCTAACTGCCATCTGTCGGCCGGCGTCAGCGGCGCTGAGTTGAGCCACCGGTCGCGCCGCTGAACCAAGCCAGTTCACCCTCCACGGGCAGCGCGTTGGAGTTGTTGGCGTTGTTCTCCCAGTTCCGGACGCTGCTGGCCGGCCTTGACGGCCAGTTGCCGGTTTGCCACCCAGATCGTTAACGCGGCCAAGGGTTACAATCGCGGCACCCCGGCAAGCCAGCACCCGGGACTAGCGGCCGGGGACCTGTACCGGCGCCTCCTGCTCCGGTTCGACAGGCGGCGTGAGGAGGTGGGCTTGACGGGGTTCGAGCAGTTCGAGAGCTCATCCCGTTCCGGGAAGGTGGTCCTGCGCGGACGGCGCCGTGAGTGCGCGGTGCTGGACGGGCTGGTCGAGGGGGTCCGCGGCGGGCGTAGCGCCGCATTGGTGCTGCTGGGCGAGGCGGGAGTGGGGAAGACCGCGCTGCTGCGGTACGCAACCAGGTCGGCGCCTGACCTGCCGGTCGTACGCGCGGTAGGTGTGGAGTCTGAGATGGAGCTTGCATTCGCCGCGCTGCACCAGCTGTGCAGGCCGATGCTCGGTCAGCTCGAACGTCTGCCGGGGCCGCAGCGCGATGCGCTCGGGGTCGCCTTCGGCCTGCGGATGGGTCCTGCACCGGATCGGTTCCTTCTGGGCCTTGCGGTGCTGAGCCTGCTGTCCGAGGTCGCCGGGGAGCAGCCGCTGATGTGCATCGTAGATGACGCACAATGGCTCGACCGGGCATCGGCTCAGGCCCTGGCGTTCGTCGCCCGCCGGCTGCAGGCCGAGTCGGTGCTCATGATGTTCGCGATGCGCGAGCTGAGCACTGACTTCGACGGGCTGCCAGAACTGGCGGTCGATGGCCTCTGCGATGCTGACGCACGGGAACTCCTGGATTCGGTGGTCCGGTGGCCGCTGGATGACCGGGTGGCGGCACGGATCGTAGCCGAGACGAACGGAAACCCGCTTGCGCTGCTGGAGCTGCCGCGGGACCTGTCGCCGCAGGAGCTGGCGGGCGGCTTTGGGATGCCGGATGCGCTTCCGCTGTCAGGCAAGATCGAGCAGAGTTTCCTGCGGCGGGCTGAGAGCCTGCCCGAGGATACCCGGCTGCTGCTTGTCCTCGCTGCGGCAGAGCCGACCGGCGATGCTGCCCTGATGTGGCGGGCGGCCAGGATGCTCGGACTCCGGGTCGCGGCAGCGGACTACGCGGAAGCAACCGGGCTGCTCGAGATCGGAACGCGGGTACGGTTCCGACATCCGCTGGTGCGCTCGGCCGTCTACCGGGGAGCGTCGGCCAGCGACCGCAAGAAGGTACACGCGGCGCTGGCCGAGGTGGCCGATCCAGATGTCGATCCCGATCGCCGCGCCTGGCACCGGGCGCAGGCCGCTTCGGGGCCCGATGAGGATGTGGCCGCAGACCTGGAGCGGTCCGCAGACCGGGCGCAGGCCCGCGGGGGCTTGGCGGCTGCGGCGGCGTTCCTTGAGCGTTCGGCCGATCTGACCGTTGACGCGGCGCGCCAGGCCGGGCGCGCGCTCGCGGCCGCGCGGTTCAAGTACCAGGCCGGAGCGCCCGAGGCGGCGACCGGGCTGCTGGCCCGGGCGGAGGCGGGAGCACCCGATGAGCTACTGCGCGCCCGGATAGGCCTGCTACGCGGTCAGATGGCGTTCGCCACCAGTCATAGTGGCGAGGCCTCGGCGTTGCTGCTTCAGACAGCCGGACGGCTCGAACAGATCAACCCCGGACTTGCCCGCGAGACCTACCTTGATGCGCTGGCGGCTGCGATATTCGCCGGCCGTCTGGCCGGTACGGTCGGCTTGCCGGAGATCGCGGCAGCCGCGCGCGGTGCGCCTGCCGCGCCGCAACCCTCGCGCGCACCAGACCTGCTCCTGGATGGACTGGCGATCCTGATCACGGACGGCTACGCGGCCGGGGTGCCGGTTGTCCGGGGCGCGGTAAGCGCCTTTCGCGGCGGCGAGGCTGCTATCGAGGACGAGTTCCGGTGGTCCTTCGTGGCCTGCCACAGTGCCCACGATCTGTGGGATGACGAGGGATGGCACGCGCTGTCCGTGCGATATCTCCAGCTCGCCCGCCACGCCGGCGCGCTCGGCCTGCTCCCGATCGCTATCAGCCAGCGGGTCGGCATGCACTTGCATGCGGGCGAGTTCGCGGCAGCGGCCTCGCTCGTCGAGGAGACGGAGGCCATCACCGAGGCAACGGGGAACGACCTGCCGCGCTACAGCGCCCTGGCCCTGGCGGGCTGGCAGGGTCGCGCAGCCGAGGCGAACCAGCTGTTCCAGGCCACCATGAACGCCGTGGCACCGCGCGGCGAGGGAATGGGGCTCAGTCTCGCCCAGTACACGAGCGCCGTACTCAACAACGGCCTTGGCCGCAATGCGGCGGCGCTGGATGCCGCTGACCGGGCGAGCGCGTACCCGCAAGAACTCGGCTTCGCCAACTGGGGCCTAGCCGAACTGGTAGAGGCGGCGGCCCGCAGCGGCGACACCGTCCGCGCCGCCCGCGCCGTCGAGCAGCTCACGCGGACGACGAGGCACAGCGGTACGCCATGGGGCCAGGGCATCGAAGCGCGCTCTCGCGCGCTCATCAGCGACGGCGACGCCGCCGAGCTTCTCTACCGTGAGGCGATCGAGCAGCTCGGCCGTTGCCGCGGCGCCGTGGCCCTTGCCCGTGCTCATCTCATCTACGGGGAATGGCTCAGACGCGAAAACCGGCGAGCCGACGCCCGGGTCCAGCTGCGGACCGCCTACGAGATGTTCACCTCGATGCAGGCCGAGGCGTTCACCGACCGCGCTCGCCGCGAGCTGCTGGCAACCGGGGAGACGGTCCGCAGGAGCACCGAGCCGACGCGCGATGAGCTGACACCCCAAGAGCGGCAGATCGCCTGGCGGGCCAGGGAGGGACGCACGAATCCCGAGATCGGCGCGGAGCTATTTCTCAGCCCGCGCACGGTGGAGTGGCACCTGCGCAAGGTATTCACGAAGCTCGCCATCACCTCCCGGCGGGAACTCCGCACCGCGCTGCCCGACCTCGTAAGGCTGGCCACGTCGGCCTAGCAGCGATCGTGCCTTGGCCGGCCCGACGGGTGGGTCTCGTTGCGCTTCTATGTCCGCGCCGTGCCCCCGGGACCGGCGTGAGGCCGGGTGTCAGTGGGGTCGGGGCAGATGCACCCGACGGACAGCCGCTTCATCCGGAGCCCCAGCGGGCAGCCAGCTAGGCGCTGAGGTGCTCATGAAGCATCTGCCAGGCGCCGTCGCTGTTGATGAGGACGCTGGTTCCCCGTCCGCCGCCTGATGCCGACTGCCGGTCGATGGTGCCGGTCCAGCTGAAGCGGTAACGGCAGACCGCGTGGTTGTCGCAGATGGCGACCCATTCCAGGTCTTCGATCTGGTAGGTCTCATCGTGAATGGTGGCGAACGTCTGGGCGATGGCGGCGAGGACGGCGTCGCGGCCGTGATGCGATCCGTCGGAGAACCAGTAGACGGCTTCAAGTGCGATCATCGGGGCAACCTGGGCTATGTCGTGGCTGTTAGCGGCCTGCTCGTAAGCGCGCACGAACGCGGTGGGCGCGGCGGCGGGTTCTGGCACGGCTGGTCCTTCCTTCAGGCGTGGGGCTTGGGTGGCAGGGAGCCTGTCAGGCCGCCCGCTCGCGCTCGACGAGGACGCCGCGCTCGAAGCGGGCTCCGGCGCGGCGAGGACGGCAAGATGCGGCGCGCCTCGGCCAGCATCCGCCGCGCGCCCTCACGAACGATCTCATCGATCAGCGACGGCGCGCCAGCCGCGCCGCTCCCCTCGTCCGGGCAGCCATCAGCCACTACTGTGAACAGGGGTGTACCTTCCCGGCCAGCGTTGCCGCGCCGGCCATTGCTTGAGACCTCTACGACTCGATCACGCAACATGGCCGATCGAGGTCATTGATGCAGGTGGTGTCGAGTTACGCCAATCAGAGGCGGGCCGTGATGAGAATGATCAGACCCACGCACATCCGGGCCACCCTGGCCGGTATCGGCATCGCCGCCGCCGCTGTCAGCGTGGCCCCGCTGGCGCCAGCGCAGGCTGCCGCAACCGATGGCCATGGGGCAGCGCTGCGCCCAGCAGTCGCGACGGAGATCGACCTTGCCCATCTGCCGCGTAGCATCGCGGCCGACCCGCTGACCGGCATGATCTACGTGAGTGAGTTCGGCGGCGAGCTCCAGGTAATCAACGGGCGAACCAACTCGGTAGTTGCCTCGCTGCCCGTTCCCGGCCGGGTGCCCTTTGTCGCGGTGGATCCCCTGACCGGAAGGGTCTACGTGACCGGCGGGACCCACGTGCTGGTGATCGACGCGCGGACCAACAAGGTTGTGGCCAAGATCAGGCTGAGCGGCTCCTTCCTTGCTACCGATCCGCTAACGGACAGGATCTATGTGCAGGCGTACGTGAGCCTCGCTGCCGGCAAGCTCGCAGTGATCGACGGGCGGACCAACAAGGTGCTGGCCGCGATTCCCGACGCTAATGGGTCCTGGGGAGTTGCGGTCAACCCACTGGCCAACACCGTCTACGCCGGGGGCTCGGCGGACTCGCTATGGGTGATCGACGGGCAGACCAGCAAGGTGACCGCCACCGTCCCTGCCGTCCAGGGCTCGGACATTGCGACGAACCCGCTGACTCACACCATCTATGTCCCCGATCCTCATACCGACGCCGGCGGCCAGACGTTCGTGATCGACGGGCGGACCGACAAGGTGACGACCTCTGTCCCTGGTGCTGTCCCGATTGCAGCCGATACAGATCCCCTGAACAACCTGCTGTATGTCGTGAACACTCACGGTGGCTTTCTTGGTACTCCGGGTCTGCTCTCGGTGATCGACGGGCGCACTAGCGTGATAACGGCGAACGTCAAGCTCAGCGGGACCCCATACGACGTTGCAGTCGATCCGCTGACCAATAACGTTTACGTCGCCATGGCGAACAAGCACGCCAGCTGGGTGTCGGTTCTGTCTGGCAGCCGTTGACGCTTGAGTGTCAACGGCCTTGGCCACTGGTGTCCCTGGCCGCAGGCAGCACCGGTCCCGCCATGCCCGCGTCCAGCGGCTGCCGGCGACTCAGGAACCCGATACTCAAGCAGCTACTTGACTGTCGCAGGGCGGTAGGACATACTCAAGCACAAGGCCTGACGACACCGCGTCTCCCCAGGCCCGAAGCATGAGGCGCGGGTGACATCATCGCCCATGGCGGCCTGAGCTTCTGGCAATCGCTGATCCGGCTCGACCTGATCGATGAATACCGAGTGACAGTCTTTCCCTATCTGGCCGGCCAGGGCAGGCGCCTGTTCGATGACCTGGAAAAGCCGGGCGAGCCGTGTTCGTGGCGGCCGGCGCAGGTTACGGTCGTTCCCGTGCCAGGACAAGATTGTCCGTCCGGGGACGAACCTTCACAGGGCAGTTCGCCAGCGGATGAACATCAAGCTCAATGGCCTGATCCACGGACAAGGGCCGTCTGCGATGGCCCCCAAGGTGGATTTCCTGCTCTCAGGTCTGTTTTCGACGCGGATCGGTGACGGGACCTAAGGAGAAAGAATCGATGAAAGCACCCAGATGGGCGATCCGCAATCGCTTTGCGCGGGGAACCCTGACCTCGGCGGCCGCGGTGGCGCTGGTCGCCGTCGGCGTGCCGGCGGCGGCGCTGGCCACCCACACCGCCTCGCGGCCGGCTTCCACTCAGGCCGACGGAGGCTACCCGCCGCCGGCCGGCATCTATACCCCCTTCACTGACTGCCCGATACTCAACCCGTTCATGCAGGAAACCCAGGGTGGCAGAGCCGTCTTGTGCGCCGCTGGGATATTCCAGGGCGGCTCGAGGACGCTCGGTACCATCACGACGCCGGTCACGGAGTCGATGGAACGTGCAGTTCGGCGCCATGCAGCTGCCGAACGCCTCGCTCGGCGGCGACTGGACCCAGGGGCTCTCGAGTTACGCCGGCGGGATTCTGCCGCCGCCCTCGGGGCTGTCGGCGATGCTGGTCACCAAGCCGGACCTGATCCCGGAGAGCCTGACCACGGCGCTGGGCTGCGCCACCGCCACCGACAAGACCGTCAAGACCCTCTGCTCGGAGGCGGAGAACTACGGCGGGAAGTACAACCAGGTGTACGCCCTGGCGCAGAACGTGGGGCAGGTCACCAACTTCGACGTGAACACGTGGACCCAGCGGATCGACGTCAAGCTGATCAATCCGCTGCTGGGCAACTACTGCACGATCGGGAACGCCGACCAGCCGATCGTGGTCAACCCGTACATCAACGTGGGCTCCGGACTGAACACTGAGCAGGACCCGGACCCGGCCAAGCACCCCGACACCGGGGTGCTGGACATTAACGACACCAGCGCCACCGACACCACCTTCGCCGCGCCGGGCGTCACCGGCTGCGGGCCGGGTGGGGCGGCCAACGTGCCGATCGATGAGGCGCTCGACGCGGGCACCGGCCTGCCCGCGGCGTCCGGGGTGAACAGCCTGGCGCTGACCGGCACCTTCGAGATCGCCTACTGCTTCTACTCGAAGAACCAGGCGAAGATCCTGCTGGCCGCGTTCCTGGCCAGCCGGCACGGCGAGGGGCCCAGGGAGTCCGCGCGCCGGATCTCCACGGCTGAGCTGCACACGCTGCTCCAGCGCACAGGTATCCGCTGAGGCCTATTCCAAGTCAAGTCTTACCCGGTTTCGAATGGTTTCCCTGGCTAGCAGTCTCATACCGGTAACGGCGGGAGCACCAGGTCTTCTGGTGCTCCCGCCGTCATTGGCAGCACCGAGACGGCCGAGGCCTTCTCTGGCAGGCGGGCCACGGGCTGCGGGCCAGCTGGGCAGCGATGACACTGTCGCCGCCCGCGCTGCGCCGCTCGCGGGCGCGCACGCTCGCCGGGCCAGCAAGCGGCCCGAGAGCCACCCAGCGAGAAGATCTGCCGTCAGAACATAAACCAGACCGTGAACGCGGAGCCAGTGGTCACGGTCTGGCCCATGATCGGGCCGCTGTTGCGCACCCGCAGGAACAGGCCGGTCTTCACATTCTGGAATGTGATCATAGGCCCGGCCGCGTTTTCGATCCACCGCTGGCTGGCGAAGCCGTTGCCGCCATTGCCCGGCGGCTCGAGTGTCACGTTCTGGCCGGGGCTGGAGGACCTGCTGGTCAGAGCCAGCCCCCGGTTCTCGAGGACGGCCGAATTACTGGAGTCGAAGGCACACTCGGACCACGAGGTGAAGCCGTTTTGGCTCGGCTTGAGGATCGCGGCCGCCCCGGAAAAGGTGTTGTTAGGTGTCCCCAGGAAGTAGGTGACGTGGCTCTTGGTGACGTGGAAGAAGTTGCCGTCGTCGCAGGTGGGCTGGTGGCGGGCGGCAGTCGTTCCGGCGCTGGCTAGGCCAGCGTTAGTGGCTAGGGTTCCCGCGGCGAGCAGCCCCGCCGCAAGCATGGAAATAAGGCGTTGCATAGTACCTGTTCCCCTCGTGATCTTTCCTCTAGGTCTTCTTGCGGGCTGGCCTGCCGTGCCTGATCAGCCTGACTTCCCCTCGAATCCCCGGCAGGCCGTCACTAGCGACGGCACGATCACCCGCCAACAGGCCGCCAATGGTCATCACCATGGTGCGCACGCCCGGACGACGCGGCGGGCGGCCACGTCTGCCGCGGCGACGACCGCCGCGGGCCGCTCGGCCGACGCGCCCGGGGCAATACCGGCTTCCCGTCGTACAGCCGGGCTGTCCCGGTATGCAAGTCATCTGCATAACAGCCTTACGGCATCACCATGCAGCCGCGCCGGGTGCTATCCCCGGAAATACATCCGGGCCGGCCAGAGGCCTCAGCTGCTGCCGGGTCCGGTGACGCCGCAGAGGTCGGCCAGCACCTGGCCGGCGGCGTGCACGGGCAGCGCCCAGGTCTGCAGGCCGACCACGCCGTCGACTGCGATGCCGCCCAGCTTCTGCGCGCCCCGGACCGCCGTGGCGGTCTGCGGGCCGTAGATGCCGTCGATGGCGAGCACCGGATCGGAGGCAGGCGCAAAGCTGCCGCGTCCTTCGTTCAGCGCAGTCTGCAGCTTGCGCACCACCGACCCTTCCGATCCTTCGGCCAGGGTCGGCGGCTCCGGGCCGTCGCCGCCGAGCTTGCCCCAGGTGACCGGGCCGACGATGCCGTCAACGGTGATCTTGCTATAGCGCTGGAATTCCTCGACAGCCGCCTTGGTCACCGGACCGAAGATGCCGTCGATCTGGTCGTCGCTCAGGGTCCGGCGGACCAGCAGGTACTGCGCCCACCGGACCACGGATCCGGTCGCGCCTTCGGAGATGGTGGGAGGAGTGGTCATAGCTGTCTCCAATCGTCGAATGTCAGCGGGCCTGCTCGCGAACCGCTGATCGGCAGCCGGCGGCCGGGACTGGCCGCCGTCACTGATACGGAGCAGCCAACGGCGTGCCTAATACGTCCATCCGGGGAGTTACGACATTCGTCCCGGTGATCGCTCCTGAGTGAGTGGCCACCCACCTGGGGTGTAGGGGGGTGTGCCGGAGCGGGCGGGTTCTCGTCGGTGAAGCTCAGCAGCGTCCAGGCTCGGCGCAGCAATGCCTACACCCGCCAGGCGTTCTGTCCCACCGTCACGTTCCTGACCAGCTACCTCGGGCCCTATACCGGCACCTGCGTAGCTCCACCCAACGCGGGCGGCTCCGGTACTGGTTAGCGGATTCACCAGCCGACCGCCGACGACTACCACGCCGCCCGGCGGCTGGCTCGTCAACTGCCCTGGCGCGGCGACCCCCGGCGAGCCAGTGGACCTGGCGGAAGTTGCCCTGCGGCCGTACTCGGCGGCGTCGGTGCCGGGGCCGGGCTGGGTTTCCAGTTCGGGGTGTTCGACGTAGGCCATGTACTCGCTGCTCGGCGTGGTCTTCGAAGTCGGCATTGAGCCGGTAACTCCACTCCCGGTCGGATCAGGAATAGCAGCCAGGACACGTGGCAATAGCAGAACGCGATCAGCCACGGCGCAACCCGGTGCAGCAGCAGCCTCATACAGCGCCGGGAACAGGCCCAGCCACCCAGTGAAACCGGCTTCCGGTTCCGCGCACGGCCGGTAAGCCTGGCGGGATCACGGACGGCCGGAAGGCTGCCGACGGGAGGCTCGACCCCATCCAGGACCATACGGATCTCCATACGCCCCTCGTCCCGACCCCGAACTCCGCGAACATCAGCCAGCTGGCCGATGGCTGCCATGGCGGTGCCACCGCACGCTGAGAGTGTCTTGCCCGGCCACGGTGCCCGGCGCCCCAGGCCTGCAAGAGGGCAAGCCAACATCCGCGCTGCGCCCACCGACGGGAGGCCACTTAGTGAAGCAGATCCAGACCGGCACCAGTCCCAGCCTGATCGGCGCCCTGGGCCGCGCGTGCTACCGGCACCGCTGGATCACGCTGTTCGTCTGGCTGGCCGGAGCCGCCGCGGCACAGGCAAGCGCCCACGCTCCCGGACAGCTGACTTTCGTCAGCCAGCTGACGGCCATCAGGTTCTTCACCAACAGCGGGCCGATCACCGGCTGGCCCGCCAAGCCCTTGGTGCCCGGCGACCGCATCATCGGCCAAGACCGCATCCTCCAAGACGGTAAGGCCGCCGGCCACGACAATGAGGTCTGTACGGTCTCCTTCCGCCGCGACGTGCTCTGCCAGGACATCGTCGTGCTCAACGGCCAGGGTGACGTACAGGCCAGCTGGACCCTTCAATGGCCCGCCGGCCATCGCGGGCCTAGCAACTTCGACGGCATCATCGACGGCGGAACATCGCACTTCGCCGCCGCCCACGGCTCATTCCACGCCACCACCCTGCACAACGGTGACTTGCGAATCACCGCTGTGGTCAACGCGGGACAGCGATGACTCACCCGCACGCTCCTTTCGCCAGCGAAGCCGAGCCGGCTCGGCTTCGCTGGCAGACAATCGGTCCCGAGGCGCGCAGGGTGACGGGTCTACCGATCGGCGGTGCTTGCCGCACCGGCTGGGTGCGGGGTCCTGGGTGGCTAGGGTTGGCGGGTGGGCGAACTGCTGCTGTTGTCGAACTCCACTGCCCCCGGCATGGAGTTCCTGGAGCACGCTACCGAGGCCATCCAGGCGGTACTCGGCGACCGCAGCAGCCTGCTGTTCGTGCCGTTCGCCAGCAGCGACCCCGACACCTACACCAGCATCATGCGCCAGGCCCTGGCCCGGGTGGGTATCGAGGTCACCAGCCTCCACCAGGCCCGTAACCTGACCGCGGCAGTGGCGGACGCGCAAGCGGTATTCGTCGGCGGCGGCAACTCGTTCCGGCTGCTGCACGCCCTCACCACGGTTGGTGTGCTGGAGGAGCTGCGGCAGGCGGCGGAGGCGGGTGTGCCGTACCTGGCTGCCAGTGCCGGCACCAACCTGGCCTGCCCGACCATCCGCACCACCAACGACATGCCGATCGTCGAGCCGCGCTCGCTGGCGGCGCTTGGGCTGATCCCATTCCAGCTCAACCCCCACTATCTCGACCCTGATCCGCGCAGCCCTCACCAGGGTGAGACACGCCCGGCAAGGATCGAGGAGTTCCTGGAGGAGAACGACGTCCCAGTCCTGGGCCTGCGCGAAGGCGCCTGGCTGCAGGTCTCTGGCGCGCGGGCAATGCTGTCGGGCAGCAACACCGGCCGCCTGTTCCGCCGGCACACCGGCCCCATCGACATCCCAGTCGGCGCGGACCTGTCCTACCTGCTCGACACTTGCCCTCGCTTCGACATTGGCACCACAACCTAGTGCCGCAACAGGCAACGTTCGCCTAGCTGGCGGCCACCGTACGATCCTTGACCTACTCCCGCGCCGGGGCCACGCTGGGAACGCTTGCGGGGGCGGGTTCCGCTCGCAAGGGAGACGACGATGAGTAACCGGTACGCCCGCATCCTGGCCGCCGGCGGTGCCGCGATCCTGGTGACAGCCCTGGGCGTCCCGGCGGCGCTGGCCGCGGGCACTTGGACCGTCCAGCCCGGCGGCGGCATCCAGGCGGCGTCAGGCAAGTTCACCTTCACCGACACCACGGACCAGCAACTGCAAAACTGTGTCTCCTCGACCGCCAGCGGCACGCTCAAGGGCGGCAGCGGGCTACCCGGCGCCGACGTAGGCTCACTGTCGGCCGTCAGCTTCACCCACTGCACCGGCCCAGCCGGTCCTCAATTCGCCCTGAAGGCCGGTGCCGTGCCCTGGCATCTGAACTTCTTCTCCTACAACGCGGCGAAAGGCGTGGCGCGGGGGACGATCAGCCATCTTCGCATCGTGATCTCGGGCTGCGCCAAGGCCGTGATCGACGGCACGGGCGCTAGCGCCGACGACGGCAGGGTGACGGTCAGGTACACCGACAGCACCGGTCGGCTCACGGTGCTGACCACCGGCAGCAACCTGCACTTCTACGACGTCACCAACAGCTGCCTCGGGTCCATCAACGAAGGCGACACTGCCACGCTCAGCGCCATCTATACCGTGAGCCCGAAACAGGCCATCGCCGCTTGAGGTCTTTCGCCCAGCCGAGATAGTGCCAGGCCGTGCCCCGTCCGTTCGGGCCCCGCCCGGTCCGCACGCGGTCAAAGTGCAGCAGGTAGACGGTCCCGGGCCGGCGGCCGGCCGCTCAGCCCGCCTCGGCCTCGAGGTCGGCTTGCCGCAGCGAGAACTTGACCTGCATGCCGGCCGCCCGCTTGCCGTGCTTCACGCGCGGCGAGAGCGGATGATGCCTGACGCCAGACGCTGACTTGCCGAACGCGAGCGCTGCACTCTATATCACTGCTGGTCATCCCGTCTGTCTGATGTCAGCTGCCGTGATCTTCCCGTTCTGCACGGTGTACGTGCCCTGGTACTGGTTCACCGTCCCGTCGCACTGCGCCGCGTCCAGGCTGACGGACACCGTGTCCCCGGCGGTGCCCAGGTCGGCCAGGTCCTCGTACGAAGTGCAGTCGAATCCGGCCGCGAACTGCTGGTAGGTCTGCCCGGTCACGCTCCCAGGGCACGGGCTCGGTAGTGACCTGGCGGCGGGCGCAGACGGTACTGCTGTCGGCGCAGGGCACGGATGTGACGCATCATCGACCGGGCGAACGTTGCTTGATGCGGCACTAGCTGGCGGGCAGGCGCCTCCCCGGCCGCCCAGGCCGGTCATCAAGGCCCGCTTATGCCGCGAGTGGGCGCTCAGGAGTGCCACCCTGTTCACGCCGGGCCGCGCGCGGATGTCGTTGGCTGCCGGTGCTGGCCACCGCTGCGGTCTGATCGCTGGCGAGGCACGGCGAGCTGATGAAGACTGTGGCCGTGGGTACCCAGGAGCCGCAGCGCGTCCGCTGGCCAGGGCACCTTCCGGTCGGTGCACTGCGGGTGGTGCGGTGGAGCGCGCATTACGACGAGACAGTTAGCTTTTACCGGGACACCATCGGGCTGCCGGTGCTGGAAACCTTCCGCGACAGCTACGGCCTGGACGGGACGATCATGGGCCTGCCCGGCGGCCTGGTTCACCTAGAGATTGTCCGGCTGGCGGACGGGCCGGACCCGGCGCGCGGACTGGATCAGCTGGTGTTCTACCTGCCCGATGCCGCCGCCCAGGAGCGCATCATGGCGCGGCTGGCCGTCGCGGGCGCGCATCCGGTTGAACAGATCGATTACTGGCAGGATAACGGCGGCGTTACCTACCAAGACCCCGACGGGCGAGAGGTGGTGTTCGCTTCCTGGGTTTATAGCCCGCCGCAATCCTGATCCGCGCTGACCGCGCAAGCGCGAGGTGCTAACGCTGCCAGAGAATGCCCGCACATGTCGCGATCAGGGTCGCCGATGGAGGGTCGGGTTCTGGCTGGGGCTGTCAGTCGGTTACGCGGTGCGGTGCCCGATCAGGACGCGCAGTCCGGTGGGCAGTTGGTAGGTTCCGAACGCGGAGGCCAGCTTTACCTGGATGCCTTCGGTTATCGAAATCCCACGTCGGAGAGCCGCGGACTAGGAACTTGACTCCGGCTACATGGCAGACGCTAAATGACGTATCCCCTGATATGTGCCGCGCCCTTCGCTAGGTCAACTGTTCCCCGGGCCCAGATCTGGAGTGAGTTTACCCAGGCATAGTCGGGCTCGGCGGTTGTCAGGGTCACGTTCTCGCGGAGGTCGCCAATGGGTGGCCCTTCGTCGAAGCTGGCCACGCCATCGGCATAAAGCGCGATCTTCTTGCCATCCTGGGTCGTGATCTCTGCGTGGATGTGGAGCTGGACACGGCCATCGGGACGGACATGGATGTAGTCGGCGAGCCTAACTGTTCCTCGCAGCCTCTGACCAACGATCGGCCCCTCGAAGGTGAGGTCGTACCGGGCCCCTTGCGGGGGGATATTCGCGATATTGGACAGCAGAACATCCAACGCCGGCACACCATAGGAGGTCACCCCGGTCAACTGGATCCTGTACTCGTAGATCAACTCTTCGGGCAACTGTTCTGTCATCACTGGACGCCCCTTGACGGTCGGGCAGCCGCCGCCGGTCACCGGTCAGGCGTAGCCGATCGAGTGAGGTCGGGTAGTTCAGGCGCGTGGCCATGGTCTACGATCCCACGGCCCGGGGTGCGGCGTCCCGGCTCGGCCAGCTTCCAGGCACCCTGGCCCTCAGAGTTCGGATCTGGACCAGGCGAGGCTGTAGGTCAGCCCCCGACCTCAGCTGGCGCGTCTACGTAGTTCCCGGTCGAACGGGTCGCATACTCGCCGCCCCGGCCGACATCTCGTAGCCCAGGTGGCCGGTCATCTCCTCGGCCAGCGCCGAGGCCAGCACGGCCTTGGTCACTTGTCAGAGCAGGCCGCCCGGACCGGCCCGCTGGCCGTTCGGCTATCCGCCTTCGGTTACCCGCCTTGCGTGACCCGGATGATCGTCTTGCCGGACACCCGGCGGTCGGGCGCGAACGCGGACGGCGCCTCGGCGAGCGGCCGTACGGCCCCGACGGCCACCTTCAGCCGCCCGGACCGCACCCGCTGAGCGAGGTCCGTCAGCCGCAACCGGTCCGGCTCGACGACGAAGAAGATCGCCCGGCCGTCGGCGGGCCGCGCCTTCGGCGGGCCGACGATCGTGACGAGCGTGCCGCCGGCGCGCACCAGCGGGGCCGAGCGTTCGAGGATCTTGCCCCCGATCACGTCGAAGACTACGTCGACCTCGCCGACCTCCTCCAGCCGGTCGGCCTGCAGGTCCACGAACGCGTCCGCACCCAGGCCGAGGGCAGCCTCCCGGTCCGCGGCACGACCGGTGCCGATCACGCGGGCGCCCAGCTCGTGGGCGAGTTGCACTGCGATCGACCCGACGCCGCCGGCGGCGCCGTGGATCAGGACGGTCTGGCCGGTCTTGAGCTCCGCGTGGTCGAACAGGCCCTGCCAGGCGGTCAGGCCGGAGATGGGCAGGGCGGCGGCCACGGTGTGGTCGATGTCCGCCGGGAGCGGGGCGAGGTTGCGGGCCTCCACTGCGGTGTACTCGGCCAGCGACCCGTCGCGGGTCCAGTCGGCCAGCCCGAACACCCGCTGGCCCACGGTCAGGCCGGTGGTGCCGTAACCCAACTCGGTGACAACACCCGACAGCTCGTGTCCGGGCACGCTCGGGGCTCGGTCGCGGCCGGCGC
Source organism: uncultured Actinomycetes bacterium (assembly GCA_963762615.1). Classification (GTDB taxonomy): domain Bacteria; phylum Actinomycetota; class Actinomycetes; order Streptosporangiales; family Streptosporangiaceae; genus PALSA-505. The sequence continues at coordinate 1,126,587 of CAVXLG010000013.1, forward strand.
GGTCGGTCCACGTGCCCGGCCAGTCCAGCTCCCCCCGGGTAAACCCGGCCGCGTAGACGCGCACGATCACATCGTTTTCGGCCGCGTGGGGGCGCCGGATGTCGGACAGCGTCAGCCCGGCGGCGCCGGCGGCACGGTCCCGTATGGTGATGGCTTGCACCACGATTCCCTTCTGCGACAAGTTCAGGTTCTCACGCGCCCTCAGGCATGTAGCTGGTCAGCGGGGGTTCCCCTCAAACCGTGGAGACTTCCTCGTAGCCGATTCGTGTACAAGTCCTGATCGAACTTCTGCGCGTCTCTCCCATCGGGGAACTCCTCTCCCTCTACAGGCAATCCAGCTCTTCGAGGACGTACGCAGCTTCGCCGAGAAAACCATTACGTTGGTAGCGCAGATGGCTGGGGACTTCCTGCCCTGGGATTTGGTCTTCACCGGATGAGCGTCTCCTTCGGGCGGATCACGCAGAACTCGTTGCCCTCAGGGTCAGCCAGCACAATCCAGGACTCTGCGCCGGTCTGCCCGATATCGACCCGGCGCGCTCCGAGCGCCAGAAGGCGCTCGATCTCCTGGTCACGATCTTGGGCGCTGGAGGTCAGGTCCAGGTGCACGCGGTTCTTGACAGTCTTTGGATCGGTGACCGGCATGAAGCACATGCCGACGGGCGCATTCTCGTCGGGTCCGATGACGATTTCCCGCTCGCGCTCGGAAAGAACCTTCCAGCCGAGCGCTTGCGTCCAGAACCGGGCCAGCCCAGGCAGGTCGTGCGTGTCGATGACGACGTGGTGAAGTCGTACAGGCATGCGGCCAGTATGCGCGCACGCCAAACGTCACCTTCCCGGCCGGACCCGCACTCTGCTGCCGCTGCGAGCGGCTTTGGTGCTGGGCAGGCGGTCAGCGTCGCGAGTGCCAGGTGGCGAGGAGTTCTGTTTCCTTTTCTTTGCTCAGGCCGGCGCGCAGATTCTGGCTGCCCACGCTCCCGGTCCCAGGCCAGGGTGTCGGCCACAGTCTCCGCAAAGGGCCGGCAGCGAAGGCCGGCCGCGACCGCCTTGGCCGCATCGTAGGTGTGCACCCCCGGAAACTGAGGTTCCCACATCGGGAACCACTCCTGGGCCACATCGCCCACGGCCGTCAGGAGGTCCTCGGATACCCAGGTGAACGTAGTATCGGCCGCCGCCGCGTCCCGGGCCGTTTCGAGCACGTCACGCATGACGATCCGCTCGCCGGGCCCGGCCACCCCGAACACTCCGCCGTCAGCGGCCTCTATCCGGCCGAGCATGAAGGCCGCGAGGTCGCGGACGTCGATGACCTGCAACGGTGCATCAGGCGGGCCCGGAGCCGCCATTTCTCCACCGCCTGCCGCACGCCGCAGGTAGAAGGTGAACCGGTCGGTGGGATCATGCGGCCCGACGATGTAGCCGGGACGGATGATCAGGCACCGGTTTCCGAATGCCCGCTTGGCCTCGCGCTCGCAGGCCACCTTGAGCGGGCCGTAAGTCTCCACCGTGACCGTCTCGGTCTGCGGGAAGGGAGGCTGGTGGGTGGGAGCCTGCTCGGTGGACCCGGCGGGCATGTCGTCCGGGTGCACCGAGAGGGTGGAGACGAAGGTGTAATGCCCGGCGAAATCCTGCAGGACAGCTGCGGCCTCCCGCACCACCCTGGGGACATAGCCGCAGGTGTCGAGCACCGCATCCCAGCTGCGTCCCCGGAGCAGGCCGAGCTGGCCGTCCCGATCCCCGTGCAGGTGCTCAACGCTAGGAAAGTCTTCCGGTTCGGACGCGGAGCGGTGGAAGACAGTGACGTCATGGCCATCGCGCACTGCCTGCTCCACGAAGGCGCGTCCCACAAACCGGGTGCCGCCAATCACAAGGAGCTTCACCCAAACCCCCGACCGCCATGACCCGGGCTCCCCATGCAGGGCTTGCATGTGCCTTGCCTGGCTTCGTTCCCCGAAGATAGCGCAACCACCCGGAGTATCCATGAAAGGGGAATCCCCTCCCCTCGCGAGCACGAGCCTGGTTTCCCGGACGCGCGCTCATGCCGGATGTAGCCCGTCTTGGCCTCACTCACCAGCAGGGAGGGATGCCTCGCTCAGGGCGATAGAACTAGCACGCGCAATTGGTAGGCCTTGGTCCTCGGCACAGTCCCGCCTGGGAATCCGCACGGTCAGGAACCCAGGGCGTTGCCATGTCCGAAAGACGCCCGCAGCGCATCGGTCAGCAATGCGACCAGCGCCTCGAGCTGCACGTCGGCCGACGAGGAGACCTCTTCGTCCGACCCGTCCAGCGCCCGGACGGCGAGCCCTGCCTTGCTGTCGATCAGCCCGGCGATCCGGGCGTCGATGGTCTGCGCGGCGATGATGCGCCACGCGGTCACCGGTTCGGCCTGGCCGATGCGGTGGCTGCGATCGATGGCCTGGGTCTGCTCCGCGTCGGTCCAGGACATCTCGGCCAGCACGATGTTCGAGGCGACCTGCAGATTAAGGCCCACGCCAGCCGCGGTCAGCGAGCACACCGCGACCGCGACGTCCGGGTCGTTCACGAAGGCTTCGACGTTCGCCTGCCGCGCTGTGGGCGTCTGGCCGCCACGGAGCGACGAGAAGCGCACCCCCTGCCGGGCGAAGATCTCTTCGGCGGCGTCCATCACGTCGATGTGCTTGGCGAAGAAGACAACCTTGCCGGCGCTGCGGGCCAGCTGAGCCGCGTAGTCCGCAGCCAGGTCGGCCTTCGCCCGGCCGATGCGTCGCATCATGGTGAACACGTTCTCGCCGGACTGCGCGGTCGCCGCCGCCTTCAGCTCCGACCGGGCCACCAGGCGGACCAGGTCATGGTCGATGCCGTCGACGCCGACGTCGGAGGATCGGTTCGCGAGCGCGGTCTCATACCGCGTCACCATCCGGCCAGCGAGTTCCCGTTCTGCCGCCCGGATCGACCGTCCGGCCCGTTCGTCCAGCTCAACGGGGAGGTCAGCGATACGGCGGGCAGGGATGTCGGCGGCCACGTCGAGCTTGCGCCGGCGCACGATGCCCAGGTCGATCACACACTGGCGCGCCGCGGCGTAGAAGCTTCGGTCGGCGGGCGTCAGGCCGGTGTCCTCAAGCGCGTCCATCAGCTCGTCGAGGGGCTTGCTGTCATCGATCCAGCCGAGGAACTGCCAGATCGCCCGGAAGTCCTCGATGTCGTTGATCAGCGGGGTGCCGGTCAGCGCCATCAGCAGGGGCCGGTCCGTACCGGACCGGATGCGGCCGGAGAGCGCGAGGACGTGCTGCGAGCGCTGCGAGGCCTTGTTCTTAATAAAGTGAGCCTCGTCCACGACCATGCCGCGGAAGCCGAAGTCACCAAGCCAGCCTATGTGGCGGTCGAGAATCTCGTAGTTGAGCACGACGATATCGGCGAAGCCGTTGACAGCCTCGCCGTCGCCCTGCACCACCGTGGCCGCGCGGTGGGGAGCCCAGCGGGCCGCCTCACGGGCCCAGTTGGTCTTGACGACGTTCGGCACGACGACGAGCAGCGGGTAGGCGTTCGCTGCCTCCGCGGCGAGCAGCGCCTGGGCCGTCTTGCCCAGACCCGGCTCATCGGCGAGCAGGAACGTCCGGTGGCCGGCGGCGGCCGCGGCGACCAGCTTCCCCTGGTGCGGCATCAGTTCCAGGCCGGCCGGGGTGAACCGTGCCGTCGGCGCCGGGAGCGCCATGCACGCCGGGGCTCCCCCGGCACGTTCGAAGGAATTCAGCAGCGGGCTGAGCAGCTCCCAGCCGGCCAGGCGGCGCGGACGCGAGGTGAGCTGCGGAGCGGCGGAGAAGTCGGGGGCGAGAAAGGGATTCGCCAGTTGCCGGGAGATCACCGACTGCGGCACGACCCGCCGCTCCGAGCCGGAGGAAGCTGTAGCGGTCTGCGTCGGCGCGATCTCTTCGGGCGCCGGCTCGATGCCGAGGTCCCGCAGCATCTCCCGCTCGAGCGACCGGGCCGCGTCGGACACGCCGGAGTCTTCGTTGAGCAGCGCCAGTAGCCCAGCGTCCTGGACGGCGGTCGTCGCGAGGATGGTCGCGATGCCGTCCAGGCGCTTGAGCTGCTCGGCCCGATAACTGTCGCTTCCGGCCGCCGCCCAGACGCGGGCGCGCTCCTCCCGCAGCAGCAGGGTGACGGCCTGGAACTTCGTGCGCACGGCAGGCGTCACGCGGCCGCGCTGAGCAGCCGCCTCGACCTCACGGACGGTTCGGGCGAGCACCGAGACGACATCGTCGCGGTGGTGGACGCGTCGCCGCTCCCGCGGGGCGCTACGGCGAGCGCCCGTCTGGCGCTGGCCTGGTCGAGCCACAGACTTCTCCTCTGAAATGCCGGGACACGGTGGCCACGGCAGCATGCCGCACAGTCCCGCGGCCTGGGCGAGGAACATCCCGGACAGCGGCCTGGTGCTTTGAACACCGAGCCGACCTGCGGATCTCCGACGATCGACGCAGGCAGGCCCCGGCAGGCCACTTACACGAACCTGAGCCGTCCGTGCTGGTGATCACAGCACGGGAAAGTCGTCGTCGGACGACCGGCTCGGTTCTCGGCTACCCTCCATGTTAACGCGTGCGAGAGCGCATAATTCCCGGCCGCACTGGATGGAGAAGGCGCCCCCGGGCCGCTACGGCCCGGGGGCGCCTTGGTTTCACCTGGACTCCGGTTACCTCCAGGCCCTCGCCTTCTTCAGACGGACTCGGCGATACCGGCGATAGGATTCTGCTGTCTACGGAGAATACGTCCATGACGAGGCAGAGCTGCCGGTGGTCACGTCCTGGCCCATGATCGGACCGTTGTTGTGCACCCGCAGGAACAGGCCGGTCTTCACATTGTAGAAGGAACACGTGGTGCTCGGGCAGTTGAGGAACCATTGCTGGCTAGAGAAGCCAGCGCCGCCGTTCCCCGCCGTCTCCGTCGTCACGTTCGCGCCGGGGCTGGAGGACCTGCTGGTCAGGGCCAGCCCCCCGTTCTCGAGGAGCCAGTACGAGGAGCTCCCCGACTCGCAGAGGGCCCAGCTGGTCGAGCTGTTTTCGGTCGGCTTCAGGTACGCGGCCGCCCCGGAACTGGGCTTTCTAAGTGCACCCAGGTAGTAGTTGACACCGTTCTTGGTGACATTGAAGTAGTAGGAGCCGCCATAAGGCATGCCACCAACGCAGGTGGGCGCCTGGCGGACAGTCGTGCCGGTGGGCGCATGGTGGGCAGTCGTGCCGGCGCTGGCTATGCCACCGGTAAGGGCGGCGGTTCCCCCGGCGAGCAGCCCCGCCGCGATCGTGGAAATCAGACGTCGCATGATAACTTTCCCCTCGTAATCTTCTCGGTTCTTTCTTGCGGCTGGCCTGCCGTGCCTGATCCGGCTCGACCTCCGTTCGGCCGGCGAAGCCTGGAGCCGTGAGCGGAGGTCAGCCGCTTCTACTTCCATAGAGGGAACCGAAGGCGTTCAGATACATCACTAACCGGAATTCGTGCATCATCGGCCAGCCATCGTGCGGAGTCGGCACCGGCATCCGTACTATGCCGCCGATTGCGCCTTGCGGCTCTACCGTCCGATCAGGGCGGCGATGATGTCGCGGACCTGGTCTGGCTCCAGCGCGCGGGTGGCGTCGCCGACGGAGAGCTCTACCCGCTGGATGCCGGGATCGATGGTGGTCATGGCCTTCGGCCAGGTCCAGATCCCCTGTTCGGCGGCCATGTGGCGGGCGGCTGCGGCGAACCTGTCCTGTGTTGTGTCCAGCAGGAGGTGCATCATCGGAACCTGCGGCGGGTCGGGTACGACCCGCACGCCGGTAACGTCGCTGAGGGCGGCCGCGATGGCGCGGGCGTGGGCGAGATAACTGGGCATCAGCGGCAGCCGGCGCCGCAGGCAGGTCAGCGCCGACGCGGCGTTCGGCCACAGGCCGAACAATGTGCCGCCCATGCGCTGCCGCCACTCGCGCACCTCGGCGAGGATGTCGGCGGGGCCGGCCACGCAGCAGCCCGGCAGCGCGCCGATGCCTTTGTAGAACGACACGTACACGGTGTCGAACACCGCCGCGATCTCGGCCGGCGGCCTGCCGTACCCGGCCGCTGACTCCCACAGCCGGGCGCCGTCAAGATGGGCGGCGGCCCCGTGTTCTCGGGCCCAGTCGCACTGGGCAAGCAGATCTTCCCAGGCCGGCTGCTGGCCGCCAAGATCACGCTGTGGCAGTTCGATCAGCAGGGCCGCGGGCGGTTCGCCGATCGCTGTGAGGTCGCTGATGGTCATCAGGCGGTCCAGGTCGCCGGCCGGGCGCCCGGTCAGGCCGTGCAGGCGCTGGTATGCCTCGCCCTCGTGCCGCTCCAGGTGACACATGGGGTGGAAGATGACCGTCTTGCGCTGCCGCCTGTCCGCGTGCACCCGCAGCACACACTGCTGGGCCATTGTCCCGCTGGGAACGAACACCGCCGCTGGCTTGCCCAGCAGCCCGGCGATCTCCGCCTCCAGCTCGCAGACAACGCCGCCATCGCCGTAGCGGTCGGTGACGGTGTCGGCGGGGATGCTGGCCAGCATGCCCGCCGCTGTGACCTGCCCATGGCCGGCCAGAAACACCGAACACCGGGCGCGGAGCCCGGCCTGCTCAGCAGGGGACAGCTCTTCGGTGGCGGGCATGCCTCATTATCCGTCGCGGGCGCGCGAGCAGACCGGCGGGCGGCTGTGCACGGACGGCCAACCCGCTCAGCTGGTCTCTGGCCCCGACGGTCGCCAGCGCTGACACGCGGCCGGTCTCTGCACTGCTTGCAGACGAGAAGGCCACGCGGATCTGCCGATGAGCGGGCCTTCTCACCGCGACGGGCCTGGCTGTCGCTCCTCTGGCCGATCAGTGGATTGCGGGGAACTCGGTTGGGCACGAGGACCGGGCTTCGCCCCACGCCCGATCCCAGGGTCACTGCGCATCCCCAGTTCAGGTCGATGCGCAGACCCGCGTCGTCAGACCGCGGCCCGGGGGTCGGCCGCCCAGCCGCATATGGATGTGCCCGTCGGTGAACCAGTGCGGCGGATTCGCCGGGCTGAGCTCCCGGAACGGGTACCCGGCCTTCTCGGCTACGCGGCAGGACGCCGGGTTGTCGATATCATGCACGAGCATGATCTGCCGCAGGCTTGCCCCGGCGAACGCATCGAAGACCCAGTCGGTCACCGCCCTGACCGCCGCCGGAGCTATGCCGCGGCCGCGCGCTGCCACCGCGGTCCAGTAGCCGATCTCGGCGGTCTCGCGCTCGCCGATCCGGCCGGTCTCCTCGCGATTCTTCAGTCCGACATTCCCCGCCAGGACACGGCCGCCGATATCGTCCGCCTCGAGTACGGCGAAGCTCAGCCGGTCACCGTCGCGCCAGCCGCGGTCCTGGCTCGCGAGCCACCGGGCCGCGTCGCGCTCGCCGGCCGACCCGGTCCGACGCTGCGCCCCGCCGGGCAGCGCGGTCCTGACCGGGCGTTCGTCCGGTCTTGACCACATGCCAGCGGTGGGGTACTCGCGGCTCATCTCGGCGGCCAGTGCGGGGATGTCCGCCGCTCGCCAGGGCCGCAGGATCAGCGCGGGCTGCCGGCCCACGGCCGGCACGCACAGCTCAGGGAACCTCAGCCCGTCTGTCATGCTGGGAATAATGCTGAACCACCGGCATCGCGCTCAACCGGGTTTCGCCTGGGTGATCGGCTAAGGTCGCAAAGTCTACGGCGAGGGAAGAAACCGAGCATCCCCGACTGCCTGGCGGGCGCCAGGCAATGCCGATCGGCTTGCCGCTGCCGACGGCGGAACTGCAGCTGTTCCCGACTACGGGCACATCTTGGGGTGCTCATCTGCCGTTGGCCGGCTCGCTTCCGCGAGGAGGCGAATGGCCCCAGAGTGCTCTGCTTGCCGCGGGGTCTGGGTCAGCTGAGAGTTGCTGGCCGGGGGAGCAGATCCCGGTGGCCGGCCGGCGGTCTCGTGCCGGCCAGGAGCGGGCCGTCCGTTGCCGAGTGCTGCCTGCGCCGTGTCGCCGGGCGGACTGGTGGCTCAGGCGGTGCTTGCGGCCGCCCGCCGACGTGCGGTCCGCATCTGGTAGATGCTCACTGCCAGAGCAGCGGTGAGCAGCGCGGACCCAGCCACGATGACAATGATCTGCCAGCCGGACATGCCGCTGGCCGCTATCGGGTGGGCATGCGCGGGCAGCGGCGGGTGCCTGGTCCAGCCGGGCGGCGCGGGCCTGGAGCCGACTAGCCCCGGGCGGCCATGAGGATCGCCGCCCAGCGGCCGCATCACCCTGGCCACTGCGGCGTGTGCTGCGCCGGCGCTGAAGGCCAGCAGGGCGCCGGCCAGCCCGGACAGGGTCATGACGAGACGGACGATGATGTTGAAGCGATTCATGACAACCTCCTGTGGTGCAGAGCGTGAGGGGCAAGCTTTGATACAGGGCGGGAGTGGGCGCGCGGCCACGGGCAGGGAGGAGCGTGCCGGGTTACGGCGTGCCGGTGCAGCACCGCTCCCAGCCGGAACCCGGCAGCCGCGGCTTGCCGCGAGGACAGGGTCGTTGGGACGATATGCGGGGTAATGCCGTCTTGCGCCCAGCGGGAGCTTGCGATGAGAGATCGGTCCATCATCCGCAGCGCCGCCGTCGCCGCCGCGATCATTGCTTGCGTGGGCGCCGGCGGCGGAGTTGCGCTAGCCCAGACACCCATCAAGCCCAGGCAGCACTTCGCGGGCATCGTCAACGGCCAGGAGGGCAGCGCGGTCGTCTACACCGTCTGTCCCGGGCCGATCACCCAGCATCGCTTCGGCCCGCTGAAGGGCGGCCAGACGATGGCGGTGGCACAGACGGCCCACGGGCCCGGCTATACCGGCCCGTTCAGCGAGGTCCACTCCTGGTTCCAGCCTCTGCCTGCTGGCGCGATCAGCCCCGTGACGCTGACCTTCACGGAGTACGGCGTGGCGCAGAACATTCCCACGTCGGTGCGGGTGCCCTGCGATGGAACAGGGCAAGCGGTCTTCAGCTCATGCCCTTACCACGCGCCGTGCCCGTTCGGATGGGTCCCCGATACGGTGCGGGTGAAGTTCGAGAATATCGCCGTCAGCCTCTCCCGGGCTGGCGCGCGCGGCGCACGGCCGTAACCGCCCGGTCCTGGCCTTTAAGCTCGGTCAGTCGAGGCAGCCAGCGCGGACTCGAGCTCGGTGCGGTGGTTGTCGGCATGCCGGATCGCGATCTGAGCCAAGCGCTCCACCCGGCCGTCACCGGCTTTCAGCTCCTCGGCGGTGCACCCGGCGACGACCGCGCTGATGGCCGCGCCGCTGCGGCGCAGATGCTCGGCGGCCTGGCTCCTGGTCACCGTTACGGCCGCGGCTGCGTGCTCGGCGTTGAGCGCATCGACGACATCGGAATTCACCGTCACCGCCTCGCCGCGCAGAATCTGGCGCATCCAGCCGGCCAGGTATTCATAGGCGTGCGCGACGTGATCTGCCACCACGCCCACCGGCCGCGGGTCATCCTGCAGCGGCGCGGCATTCCACCGTTCTGCAGTGCATGACTCCACGAACGCGATAAGCCGATCTCGCGCACCGTCAATATCGGCCGCGTACTGCTCCGGGCTCCGCCCCTGCTCAGTCATGGTGCCAGACTAGAAGCCCGCCGGCGACAACCAGGCAATGCGGTCCGGGCTGCGTTACGCGCGTGAGACCGCTCAAGTGCTCGCTGTCGCAGGCCGCAGGTCGGCAGACCGAAGCCCGGCGACTGCTATGGGCCGGAGGCCAATACCGCGCGGCCGACTGCCCGGGGTCGTAGCCGGATCGTGCCTACCAGTAGCGGTGGAGGAACTCAGCCGGGTTCTGCCCGGCGAGTGCGGCCAGTTCGGTGGTGGTGTCATCCGGTGGCGGAGTGCCGAGGACTTCGCCGTACTCGACGAGCAACCATTCGATCACCGCGTCTCGCTCGCGTTGTCCGGTCGGCCGTTGGGTTCCGGCCGGGCCTTCAGAGCGCGGGCGAGCGGCGTGCCGACGACGATGAACGCGGTGAGCAGCGGCAATAGTCCCAGGGCGGCGGGCAGCGAGGTCAGCGACGCGAGCCGGCCGATGAGCGGTGGACCGCAGACGAACCCGGCCCAGCCGCAGGCCGACACCGTGGCTACAGCGGTGCCCGGGTGCAGCCCCGGGATGCGTCCAGCGGTGCTGAACACGGTCGGCACGACCAGAGCCAGCCCAAGACCCAGGCAGAAGAAGCCGGCCAGCGCAGCGCCCGGTCGGCCGGTCAGCAGCCCGGTAGCGAAGCCGATGCTGGCGACAGCGGCGAGTGCGGACAGCAGCCGGTCGGGTCGGTAGCGAGTCAGCAACCGGTTACCCGAGAGCCGGATAGTCACCATGGCGAGGGAGAACGCGGCGTAGCCCAGGCCGGGAACGACCCCGGTGTCACGCAGCGGGCCGGACAGGTAGACCGACGCCCAGTCAGCGGTGGCGCCCTCGCACAGCATGCTGGCGAATGCGATCGCAGCCAGCAGCACCATCCCCCCGGACCACCGCGGCGCCGTCCGCGATGCTTGATCGCCGGCTTGGGAGTCGGCTGCCGAACGCCGCTGGTCCGCGACGTCGGGCAGCATCCGGGTGGTGAGCAGCCCGGCGCCCAGCAGCGCGAGCGTGCCGAGGACCAAAAGTTGCGTGGTGAGAGAGATTCCGGCGCCGACGGCCAGCGCGCCGATGCCGGCGCCGGCGAACGAGCCGATGCTCCAGCTGCCGTGCAGCCCGGACATGAGTACCCGCCGCCCAGCACGTTCGACTGCGATGGCCTGGGTGTTCATCGCCACGTCGAGGGTGCCCTGGAATGCGCCCCACACGAACAGCGCACCGAACAGCGCCGCCAGGGTGCCGGTGAGTCCCACGAACGGCCCGGCAGCGCAGTAGCCGACCAGCGCGACCTGCACGATGCGGCGGCTGCCAAGGCGGGGCATCAGGTAGGCCGACGCGACCATCGCGGTCACCGAACCGACCGGCGCGCCCAGCAGCGCGAACCCCAGCGTGCCGTCGGTCAGCCCGAGGTGGGCCTTCACGTCTGGGATGTGCGCGGTCCACGAGGCGAACAGCAGCCCGTGCATGACGAACACCGCGGTCACCGCGATCCGCGGCCAACGACGCACCGCCGCGGGCACCGCGACCGTCGGCGCGGCCGCCCGGGCAGTGTCAGGCACGGTGCACTTGGACCCCGGCGGCCTGCAGCGCCGTGACCGCGGCCTCGGGTGCCGCGGTGTCGGTGACGACCACGTCAACCGCGGACAGTGAACAGACGACCGCCATCGCGGCGCGGCCGAACTTGGACCCGTCAACGGCCAGCACGCTGCGGGCGGTCGCGGCCAGCAGGGCCTGCTTCACAGCAGCCTCGCCGAGATCATGAGCCATCACGTCCCCGTCGAGGGACACCCCGCAGCAGCCCAGCACCACAGTGTCGAACCGCAGCGCGGAGATGCTGGCCAACGCCAGCGGCCCGACCATCGCCAGCTCCCCGGGCCGGACCTCACCGCCAGGCATCACCAGCCGCACTGACGGCGACGCCGCCAGGCTCATCGCGGCGTGCAGCGACAGCGGCAGCACCGTCACCCGGCGCCCGGTCAGGGCCCGCGCCGTCTCCACGACCGTCGTACCGCTATCCAGGCCAACCGCCTCGCCATCCGCGATCAGCTCGGCCACCGCCGCGGCGATGCGTCGCTTGGCGTCCACGGCCTCGATCTCGCGCATCGCGAACGGCAGTTCTTCGCCGCGCATCAGCAGGTTCACCGCCCCGCCGCGCACCCGCCGCGCCACCCCGCGCTCGACCAGCTGGTCGAGATCCCGCCGGATCGTCATCTCCGCGGTACCGAATTCAGCGGCCGCCCCGGCAACGTCAACGCGGCCATCGCGCCGCAACGCCTCCACCAGTCAACTGACCCGCTCCGATGCGTCCACGAGAGCCAGTATAGCACACTGTTAATGTTCGTACGCACAGAATCTATGTGCGCTGTTCTGCACGGACGTGCCCGGGTACGGCCGGGCGGCCGATAGCCCCGTTGAAGACTGACCCAGACGTCGCCTGCCCAGCCGACGGCGCATTCCTGCACGTCAACCGCCAGATCCACCGGCTAGGCCGCGGCATCAACTGCGGAACCGAGGGTTGTGCGGCCGAGGGATAAGTGCTTGGATCCCCCGGTGGAGGGCGTCCTGCGGACCCCTGACGTTGGGTACGAAGGGGTCCCCGACTAAAGGAGGGCCATGCCCAGACGCACTCGTACGTATAAGCGAACGTGGTTAATAGCCGCGGTAGGCGTCAGCCTATTCGCCGGCCAGGCGCTGCTTGGCGTGACGGCGAACGCGGCTCCGGCGGCGCAGGGCGGCGTGCGCCCGCGCGCGATGGGCGAACTCGACTGCAACGGCTGGAGCAAGATCCAGAAGCCGGCGGCCTCTCACAAGCTGCTCTGCACCGACATCCGTGGCATCAACGGCCATTACTCCCGGTTCTACGACAACGGCCACTACATCGGCCACGACGAGCCATCCATCCGGTTCCTGTCCAACCGTCCCGGCTCCGGCAACAACGTGACCTTCACCGAGACCCTCCCCCGGGACCCGGCGGCGCTGCCGGGCAACAACCATCCCGGTCACGACGTCACCCACTGGTTCGAACTGAGCGTCGCGCCGTGGTTCGGGATGAGCATCTGTGACCCGAACTCCTACCCGCAGACCAAGTGCACGCCCAACAGCGACACCAACGCGCCGCACGGCACGTTCCCCGGCGGCGGCGGCGCGTTCATGGAGATGCAGTTCTACCCGCCCGGCTTCGCCCCGTTCAGCGACTCGGTGAGCTGCAACAACACCCACTGGTGCGCGGCGCTCAACATCGACTCGCTCGAGGCCACCGACCACAGCGGCCCGAACCCGAACTGCGAGGAGCCGGTGAACTTCGCCTTCATCCAGCGTAACGGCGTGCCCGCCGGGCCGCCCAGCCCGCAGCTCTCCAACGGAGCGACGTTCACGCCCAACAGCCAGACGCTGATGATGAACCCCGGCGATGTCGTGCGCACCCACATGTTCGACGCGAACCTCGGCAACGGGAAACACGCGTTCAAGATCGTCATCAGCGACCTGACCACCGGGCAGAGCGGGTTCATGATCGCCTCGGCCGCCAACGGCTTCATGAACACCAACTACGTCACCTGCGCCGGCACGCCGTTCAACTTCCAGCCGCTGTTCAACACCGCCCGGGTGGCGAACTCCATCGGCTGGTCGGTGCTGCTGTCCGGCATCCTCACCCAGTACGAGACCGGGCACTTCATCCCGTGTAAGCGCGTCACCGGGCCGTTCCCCGTAGGATCCGACACTTCCTGGACGACCTGCCACGGGGCCTACGAGAACGCGGGACCGCCCGACGGCACCAAGAAGAGCCAGGAAGTGGCGGACGCGCTCTGCTACAAGCAGGGCGACACGCACGGCGGGACGGCCCCGCCGAACCTGGTCACCGGCTGCCTGGACGACTTCACGCAAAACGGTGACCTGGACTTCGACGGCACGCCGTACTACCCCGACTGGCCCACCTCGACGGTTCCCAACAAGTGGCCGTCAACGTTCCTCCAGCAGCAACCCACCACCGTGGGCGGGGCCAGGTACTCGAAGATCCAGTTCGAGACCGACCTTCCTGCGAGCGAGGTGTTCACCTGCGGGCCGAACACTCCGGCAGGCTGCACGGTCCCGCCCAAGGGCCCAGGGCACTTCTACCCCTACTACACGCAGGCTAAGGTCGGCGGGCTGTGCGTGTGGGAGTTCGGCAACATGAGAAACGGCAACAGGTTCGGCGGAGACCGCCAGTACGCCCACCTGGTGCCGCACGGGTTCTTCAAGGGGCAGTTCGACTTCGCGAGCTCGCCGCTTTCCAACCCGAACTGCTAAGCGGAGCGCCCTGATACGCGGAGCACAACTGACCGCAAGTCCGGGCCACTGCGAATGTGCCGCCGCGGCCGGGGCCCGGCCGCGGCGGCACATTTAAATTTCCTGCCGGTATCTCACGTCCGGGCCCCTGCCGGGCGTCTTCGGGATGAGCATTCCGCCACCGGAGCGCCTCGACCACGCTCGGCGATTCGGCACCGGATGCCGCTTGCACTCAGGTCACGCTCTGTTATCAGCGCTGTCCGCCGCTTAACCATCTTGATCCGCCGAGGCGCGGAGCCCCGGCAGGAATCGTCACGAACCGGCTGTCACCTTGCCGACGAACCAGCCTGCTTGCGCCAGGGCGCTGTCGGCAGCAGCGAGCAACCCGGGTTGTAGCGCGAAGTCGTGCCACATCCGCGGCCACCTGGTGTATGTCACCTCGACCCCGGCGGCCGAAGCGCTGGCGGCGAGCAGCTCGGCGTCCGGGACGAGCAACTCGCCGGCCGCGGCTTGAATCAGTAGCGGCGGCAGACCGGAGTGCTCGGCGCGCAACGGCGAGACCGAGTGGTCGGTCCAGGTGGGCGGGTCGGCGTACGCACGGGCGCAGGCCTCAAGCCAGTCCGGGTTGAGCAGCACGTCCCGGCGCACCAGGTCCGGGATGGCCCGGCGGTCGCGGCCGAGATCAAGCCACGGTGATAGCAGGATGCAGCCTGCGGGCGGGTCCTGGCCCTGGTCCCGCAGCGACAAGACCAGGGCTAGGGCGAGTCCCCCGCCTGCCGAATCGCCCGACAGCACCACCCGGCCTGGCTTGGCCTCAGCCGACAGCGCTGTCATGACCGCGCGGGCATCCTCAAGTGCCGCCGGATAGGGATGCTCGGGTGCCAGGCGGTACTCAGGCAGCACGACCCGGCAGCCTGCCTGGGAGCTCAGATGCGCCGCCCACGACCGCACCATAAGCGCAGAGCCCAGGCAGTAGCCGCCGCCGTGAAAATGGATCACCGTTCGCCGCGGGCCCGTCCGCCGCGCCGGCACCACCTCGGCGCGCACCCCGCCGATGGTTTGTTCGGCGAACGTAGTGCCGCGCGGCACCAGCAAGGCCCGGCTGAGCTGGTCCAGCCGTCTGCGCTGCGCCTGCCAGGGCAGAGCCGGGTCGAGGCAGCGCCCGGCGAGCTGCCGCACCCCCAGGCGCATGACCGCGAGCGGTACGCGCACGCCCCGGCGAGCGCGGCGGGCGCTCATGCCGCGCTGGTGGCGGTGGCCGGCCGTTTCGGCATGATCCGGTACGCGGCAAGGTCAAAGCGTCGGATCCGGTACCGGTACAGGAACGTATGGTCAGGCCAGTTGTTCGTGTTGCGCCCGGAGGGCGTCGTATACCAACTGCGGCAGCCGGTCTCCCACACCGACGTACGGCTGGCCGATTGCACCCAGGAGTTGAACGTCTCCTGCACCTCGGGGCGCACGTCAAGCCAGGCGAGGCGTTCGGCCTCGAGCGCCTGGATCGCGCTGAGCACGTAGCCGGTCTGGCCTTCGAGCATGTAGATGATCGAATTGCCTCCCAGGTTGGTGTTAGGGCCGTAGAGCATGAAGAAATTCGGGAACCCGGAAACCGTAACGCCGAGGTAGGCTTGCGCACCGTCCTGCCAGGCCTCCTCCAGCCGCCACCCGTCCAGGCCGGAGACCAGCATCGGCGCCAGGAACTCCATCGTCTTGAAACCGGTGCCGTAGATGATCACGTCCGCGGGGCGGGCCGTGCCGTCGGCGGTGACCACGGCGTGCCGGTCTATCCGCTCGATCCGGTCCGTGACCAGCTCGACGTTCGGCCGCGCCAGCGCCGGATACCAGTCGTTGGAGAACACCACCCGCTTGCACCCCATCACGTAGTCGGGGATGCATCTGGCGCGCAGGTCCGGGTCGGCGATCTGCTGCCGGAGCTGGCGGCGCCAGAGCTGCATCGGCGCGGCCAGCAGCTTCGGTGACAGGACAAAGCCGCTGGTGAGCAGCTCGCCGTAGAGGAAGATGCGCAGCCGTTCGGCCTTGCGCACCACAGCCAGCCGGTCAAACAGGGTCTGCTCGGCGGCACGGTACGGCCGGTCGGCCTTGGGCAGCACATAAGGTGCGCTGCGCTGGTAGACGTCAACCTGGCCGGCGATCTTAGCGATCTCGGGCACGAACTGGATGGCGCTGGCCCCGGTGCCGACGATGGCCACCCGCCGTCCTACCAGGTCGACGTCATGGTTCCAGCGGGCGGAATGCCACGACGGGCCGGCAAACTCGTCCCGCCCGGCGATATCGGGAAGGGCCGGACGACCGAGCTGGCCCAGGGCGCAGACGACCGCGGTGGCCTGCAGCGCGCCGCCGTCGTCAAGAGTGAGGTCCCAGACCGCGCGGCGCTCGTCGAACCTGGCCGCCGCGACCCCGCAGCCGAACCGCAGGTGCGGGCCAAGCCCGCGCTCGGCAACAAGCGCGCGCAGGTAAGCCAGGATCTCATCGCGCGCGGGAAAGCGCCGGCTCCAGCGCCAGGGCCGGAACGAGAACGAGTACAGATGCGACGGCACATCGCAGGTCAGGCCCGGGTAGCTGTTATCGCGCCATGTCCCGCCGAGGTCATCGGCCCGGTCCACCACGACGAAGTCCTCGATACCCGCCTGCTTGAGCGCGATCGCCATGCCGATCCCGCCGAATCCGGCGCCGATGACCACCACCCGGTAAGGCATGGGCACTCCCTCGCGCTATGCAGAGCACGCTGCCGCGTGGGGCCAGATCATCATGGCCCCGGCACGGGCAGCATAACCGAACCGCGTTCGCCTGCCGGGCCAGCTTGACGGCCTGCAGCGGACTTCCCTGCCAGGGCAGGCCGTGACCGGGCAGGACCCAGCGAGCCTCGACCGGCTCGATCTTTTCCAGCGAGGCCAGGGCCCGGTCGTGATCCTCGTTCATGAACCGGGGGAGCAGTTGCGGCCCGGACTCGCCGTGCGAAAGGCTGAGCGTCGCCAGCGTGTCGCCCACGATCAGGACGCCACGGCCGGCCAGGCTCAGCGCCACGTTTCCGGCGGTGTGGCCGGGCGTGTGGATGACCCGGGGACGGCCCGGCACGTCCAGGACTTCGTCGCCGGCGAAACCCGACGCCTCGGCCACCGGCGCCGTCCGGGCCACGCCATTGCGCAGGAAGTGCCCCACCAGGTGCAGCACCGGCGGCTTCCACACCGGGTACAACGGCGGCCGGCCCTTGCGCATGGCCGCCGCCCGGTCATCGTGGTGCACGAGCACCGCCGCGGCCGCCTGCGTCCGGAGCCGTTCGGCATTACCCATATGGTCGGGGTGGCAATGGGTGAGCACGACGGCCCTGACCGAGGACAGCGGAGCGTTCCGGGCGGCGAGGAACCCGGTCATCTGCGGCCAGTAGCCGGGCAGCCCCACGTCGATGAACGTATAAGCGCCCGCGTCTTCCACCGCGTAGCAGCCCAGGAACGTCGTACCGACCCGGAAGACTCCCGGGACGATCTCCTGGACCCAGGGCTGCCCGAGCCTGCCCGGCTGCGCGATTCGGGTGATGTTCACACAGGTCTCCTTCCCTGGTGTGCCCGTCCTGGTGTGCCCGTCCTGGTGTGCCCGGCGCCGTGCGGACGCGAGGTTGCGCGGCTACCAGGCGGTCACCAGCGCTGACCGGTCTGCGCGTTGATGGCTTCCCGGGTCAGCCCCTCGCCCGGCACGTCCGCAGACGCCCCAGGACGCGGCGCTGGTCCGGTGCCGGGTAACCTCGCACGGTCTGAGTCTGCGTCTGGCACGCGGTGGCGGGGTATCCGCAGGCTTACTGCACTTCCCGGCTGGGAACGCGGCCAGGCGGCGACATCAGGCACACCCGATCATGGAAGCAGGCCCAGGCGCTTCGCCCGCTGCTACTGCGCGGTGGACTGCCCCGGGTGGCCTCCGGAAGTGAACCCGACAAGAGATGGGCTACCGGCTGGGATAACACCTGCAACACCGCGGTATGGTCATCGGCTTGCACCTTCCGGTGGGCAGGGCAGCGGGAGACGGCGCGCTGGTGCAGGCCCAAGGTAGATTCCGCCGGTCAGCGAATCGGCTTGGCAACTGCCCGCTTGGTCATGGAGCCGAGCTTGCGGGTTACCCTCGTCTGCTTGCCGGTCAGCCTGGCTTCGTCCGGCCACCGGACGTCATAGGCCCAGCCGAGCTTCTCGGCGAGCCAGATCATTCGCGCCGCGATGTCGATCTGGCCTTTGAGCACGCCATGACGCGCGCAGGTCGGGTCGGCATGGTGCAGGTTGTGCCAGGACTCGCCGAAGGACAGGATCGCGAGCCAGGAGACGTTCCTGGATTTGTCGCGCACCTCGAATTCTTCCTTGCCGAAGGTATGGCAGATCGAGTTGATGGACCAGGTGATGTGATGCAGGAACGCGATCCGCACCAGGGTCGCCCAGAAGAATGCGGTCACCGCGCCCTGCCACGACATGGACCACAGTCCGCCGATGAGTGCAGGCGCGAGAAGGGAGACGGCGACCAGCCCGGGGAACCACCGGGAGATCCTCAGGACGTCAGAGTCCGCGAGCCAGTCCGGGCAGAACCTCTCCTCCGAGGTGATGTCACCGTCGAACAGCCAGCCGACATGCGCGAAGACGAGGCCCTTGCTCAGCGCCTTCCAGTCGCTGCCGAAGCGCCATGGCGAGTGCGGGTCGCCGTCCTTGTCGCTGTACTTGTGATGCCTGCGGTGATCGGCGACCCAGGTGGTAACCGGCCCCTCGATGGCCAGGCTCCCAGCGACCGCCAGCGCGATCTTGAACCCGCGTACTGCCTTGAATGACCCGTGAGTGAAGTAGCGGTGCAGGCCCATGCTGATCCCGAGCCCGCAGATGTAGTAGAAGGCAATCGCGATGATGACGTCATGCCAGCCGAGGCCCCAGCCCCACGCCAGCGGCACCGCGGCGATCAGGGCGAGCAGGGGGACGGCCACGAACACGCCCACCAGGACGCGCTCAAAGGCAGGGCGCGGCTCCGGCTCGATCTCTGGCCGGGGCACCTCAGGAGAGGTGAGCACAGCTGTGTGAGCCGCCGTGGCTTCCGCAGTTGTTGTCATGGGATCCTCGCTTGCCGGTCGCCGTGATGCAGATGGACGAGTGCCCCGCACACGCCGTGGACTAGAGCCCATGCAAGATACGCTTACGTATCCGTAGCTTACCCCACCGTAGGTTGCGTAGGGGCTCGCTCAGGATGGCGATTATCTGGCCGCACCTCGGCACTCACTGGCTGGTCATCCTGCTGGACTGGCTGCGCCGGATTGCTCATCAAGCGCGGCCTGGCGGATTCCACTGTGCGAGTCGCGGGTGGCGCGCAGTTCATCATGGGAAGCGTGTTCCAGCATCAGCAGGGCATTGTCGGCACCGGGCAGAGCTTGCAGGATCTCATCGAGCTTGCGCTGGGTGGCTGCCTGCTCGCGGGCCTGAGCTGAATGACAAAGACCAGGCGTGCGCGCGTACATGCCGCCAGGTCCGGGCGGGTTGCGGGGGCCGGACCTGTCGGTCCGGCCCCCCGGGTTTGCGGCTGCTGGGTTACAGCTGGGTGGTGACCGCCTTGACCTCGGTATAGGCCTCGAGGACTTGGTGGCCCATCTCCCGGCCCCAGCCGGACTGCTTGTATCCGCCGAACGGCAGGGCCGCGTCGAACACGTTGTAGCAGTTGATCCACACCGTGCCGGCCCGCAGCTTCTTGGCCAGCGCATGCGCCTTGGAGATGTCCTTAGTCCAGATCCCGGCGCCCAGGCCGTACTCGCTGTCGTTGGCGACGGCGGCGATCTCGTCCAGGTCGGTGAACGGCGAGGCGACCAGAACGGGACCGAAGATCTCCTCGCGGACGACCTTCATGTCGGGGCGGGTGTTGGTCAGCACAGTGGGCTCGACGAAGTAGCCTCGGTCACCGAACCGGCCCCCGCCCGCCAGGGCGGTAGCGCCGTCGGACTTGCCGGACTCCAGGTAGCCGGTCACCCGGCGGAACTGCTCGTCGGAGACCAGCGGGCCCATCTGCGTCCCTGGTTCCATTCCTGCGCCCATCTTGATCGACTTGGCGATCTCGGCGACGCCGTCCACGACTTCGTCGAAACGGCCGCGCTGGACGAACAGGCGCGAGCCCGCCACGCAGCACTGGCCGTGGTTGAAGAAGATCGCGTTCGCTGCGCCCTCGACCGCGGCGGGCCCGGCGTCATCGAAGACGATGTTGGGGCTCTTGCCGCCCAGCTCCAGGGTCAGCTTCTTCAGGTTGCTGGCCCCCGAGGCGGCCACGATCATCTTGCCGACCTCGGTGGAACCGGTGAACGCGACCTTGTCGACGTCATCGTGCGCGGCCAGCGCCGCGCCTGCCGTCTCGCCGAAGCCGGATACCACGTTCACCACGCCGTCCGGCACGCCGGCCTCGGCGATCAGCCCGGCCAGCCGCAGCGCGGTCAGCGGGGTCTGCTCGGCCGGCTTGAGCACCACGGTGTTTCCGGTGGCCAGCGCCGGGCCCAGCTTCCACGCCGCCATCAGCAGCGGGAAGTTCCACGGGATGATCTGCCCGACCACCCCGAGCGGCTCGCGCAGCGTGTAGGAGTGGAAGTTGGCGCCCGGCATGTAGGGCACCGAGATGTTGATCGTGTTGCCCTCGATCTTGGTAGCCCAGCCGGCCATGTAGTGGAACAGGTCGGCGGCCAGCGGCACGTCGGCGGCCCGCGCCACGGCGAATGGCTTGCCGTTGTCCAGCGACTCGAGCTGGGCGAGCTCGTCGGCATGCTCGAGGATGAGGTCGCCGATGCGCCAGATGATCCGCCCGCGCTCGGACGGGGTCATCCGGCTCCACGGGCCGTCTTCGAATGCCCTGCGCGCGGCCCGGACGGCCCGGTTGATGTCCTCGGCGTCGCCCTCGGCGATCCGGGCGAGGGTCTCGCCGGTCGCCGGGTCGGGGGTCTCGAATGTCTTGCCCGACGCGGCGTCGGCCCACTTTCCGTTGATGAACAGCTGCCGGGGGGCGCCGATGAAGTCTTCGACATTCCGGTCCAGGGTCACGGTCATGATGCTCTTCTCCCTTGACTGCGCGGTGGAGGCAGCCACCGATTGCGGCCAGTCAGCACCTGTATGCGCAAGTCTACGTTGTAAGTCTACACTGTAGAATAACTAGCGGCAACTTCGCATGCCCAGATTGCCGGGCAGCGGCTGCTCCTGAAGTGCCCGCAGGTACGGAGCCCGGGGAACGGGATGCTCATGACCGGGCTCCTCCGTCTGGCAGGTCCGGGAGTAGCATCCACCGCCGATGAGCTACACTGTAGACCTACGGCGAATTGGCGATTAATGCTCGGTCAGAACTGTAGATATGCGCATGTGGGATGGGGTTGCTGCGATGACGCCACCACCGGCCGGCCACACCGCCCGGAACGCGGGCGCGACCGCAGATGGCAAGATCACCAGGGACATGGTGCTGGCCACCGCACTAGCGATCATAGATAGCGACGGAGCCGACGCCCTAACCATGCGCCGCCTCGCCCGCGCGCTGGATCGCGACCCGATGATCCTCTACCGGCACGCCCCCAGTAAGGCAGCCCTGCTCGATGGCGTCGCCGAGACGGTCCTTACCAAGCTCCAGGTGGACTCCGCCGACCCCGACTGGGCCGGCCAGCTGCGCGCCGTTGCCCGCGACTATCGCCGGCTCGCCCTCGCACACCCGAACGTCGTTCCGCTGCTGGTCACCCGGCCGCTCGCCACCCCGCTCGGGTTGCGCCCGCGCGGCACCCTCCGCCCTCTCGAAGACATCCTCGCGCTGCTCACCCGCGCCGGGTTCAGCGGACCAGACGCCCTGCACATCTACCGCGCCCTGTTCGGGTTCCTGCACGGCCACATCCTCAACGAGCTGCAGGAACTCGTCGAGAATCCGGACGAGACGGACGACCTCCTCCGACTCGGCCTGCACCGCCTCCCCATCAAGGACTTCCCCCTGCTCCGCAGCCTCGCCCCCGCCCTCGCCAGCTACGACGGCGCTGCCGAACTCGAGCGCGGCCTCGACATCCTCCTCACGGGGCTCACCACCACACTGACTCCCCCAGACCAGGCGCGGCGAGCCACAACCGATCTGTCGGCTGGTAGCTCACCCGGCTGATCTGCGGCGCAGCACCGTGTTCTCGTGCCGGAGCACCTGGAGCTCGGCATCGTTCGGCACCTCGCGCCGTGCAGCACCATCAAGACAGCCGAGTAGGCAGCGCACAAGCAAGTAGGCAACCGAGAAGATCAATTAGCAATGATCCCAGCTCCGAAAACGGCACCAGCCAGGCCAAATCGGGTAATCGAGTCCTACAGGCTTATTGCCCTGGTGTCAGGTCGCGGTAGCGGGCGGGGTTGACCGCGCAGGCTGGGCGGCGTAATCTGCTGAGCAGAAGCTAGCAAGATTAGCTGTCCGGTCGAGACCCCGCCTGGCTGCCGGGGCAGGAGGTCCGACCCAATGGGCAGCATCGACCTGAGTTCACGCGTATCCCCTGGTTACGTAGTCGTTGCGCTACGCGGGGAGCTTGACGTATCCGACGCCGCAGGTATCGAGCGGGCGCTCGCGGGTGCCGCCGCTCCCGGGTCGCGGGTCATCGTAGATCTGGCGGAACTGACCTTCATCGACTGCCGCTGCCGGTGCGCCTTGGCCTCTGCCTGGAAGCAAGCCCGGGAAGCCGGTGGTGACCTCCTGCTGGCCGCCCCCCCGGGGCTGGTGCTCCGCATCCTTTCCCTCAGTGGGCTGATCGATCTGCTGCCAGTATTCGCCAGCGTGGCAGAGGCCGCCAGCGGTGCCGGGAGGGGCCAGCGCCTGTCTGCCTCACTGCTGAACTTGCGGCCTAGGTTAACTCGATGGCAGCTAGCCGCGGGGCGCTGATCTGGGGCCTGGTCGCCGAGCAGGCGGTCGGCCGCGGGGGGCAGGTGACGGCGGCGGATGTGTGCGCCGCGGCGGTGGAGGTGCTGCCGGTCAGCGGCGCCTGGGTAACAGCGCGGAGCGCCGCGGGAGTAAGTCACGTCATGGGCGTGACTGATGAGATTGGCGAGCAGCTGGCCGAGCTGCAGATGACCCTGGGAGAGGGACCAGAGCAGGACGCTTTCGCCTCCGGCTCACCCGTCTTGATCTCAGATCTGGACGACGGGGATGCCGCCCGCGACTGGCCCGGGTTCACGCCGCAGGCCCGCGAGGTCAAGGCGGCGGCGATCTTCGCGCTGCCGCTGCGGATCGGGGCCATCCGGGTCGGATCGCTCGGCCTGTACCGGGACACACCCGGCCCGCTGAGCACCCTGGAATTCGGTGATGCGCTGATCCTGGCCGAGACCGCCACCGTTGTCCTGCTCGAAGGCCAGCACCCCGACGGACAAGCCCCGGCGGCGGGAACCGGGCCAGCCGGGCAGCCCCCGGATTCTGGCGCGGCACCGGGCCGAGATCGACCAGGCCACCGGGATGGTCTCCGAACAACTCGGCGTCGCCCTCGCCGAGGCGTTTGTCCGGCTGCGAGCCTATGCTTATGCTCAGGACCGTCGGCTCGGCGAGGTCGCCCGCGATATCGTCGCCCGCCGTCTGCGGCTGAGCCCGGACCCTCACCAGGGACCGTGAACGACGACACTAGCCGCCGCTAGCCGCCCGGCATCGCCGCCACGGCCCTTGCTGGCCCTTCTGAGGAGGTGAGGAGATGGATGGAGAACTACTGTCAGACACCTTCGTTGAGCTTGCTGACACCATGGTCGCCGACTTTGACGTCATCGACTTCCTCCACACGCTCACCGAGCGCAGCGTACAACTGCTGGATGCCGCCGCCGCCGGGGTGCTGCTGGCGGACCCGCGCGGCGAGCTGCGCCTGGTAGCCGCCTCCACCGAGGCCGCGCGGGTGCTCGAACTGTTCCAGCTGCAAAACGACCAGGGACCGTGCCTGGACTGCTTCCGCACCGGCCAGGTCGTCGTCGCGCCCGACCTGACCGCTGCCGAGCAGGCCTGGCCGCAGTTCGCCATCGCCGCCCGGCAGGCAGGCTTCGCTGCCGTGCACGCCCTGCCGATGCGCCTGCGCACACAAGTCATCGGCGGCCTGAACCTGTTCCGGACCACGCCCGGTCCGCTCAGCCACCAGGACGTGCGAATCGGCCAGGCGCTGGCCGACGTGGCCACCATCGGCCTGCTGCAAGAACGCAGCACGCGCCGCAGCGACACCCTCAACGAGCAACTGCAGGGCGCCCTCAACAGCCGGGTGGTCATCGAGCAGGCCAAAGGCAAGCTCGCCGAGCGTCTCGGCCTGGACCTGGACCAGGCATTCGCAATGCTGCGCAGCTACGCCCGAGACCGCAACCTGCGCCTGTCCGACCTTGCCCAGGCCTTCATCGAAGGCACGCCCGCAGACTTCCCGGGCCTCACCACCCCAGTCAGCCCCAGACCGGACCACCGGGCAGACATCCATTAGGGAACGCTTTTCCAAGCCTCGCTCACTTCGCCACATCTTCCGTTGGCCTGCTGTCAGGTGAGGACCATCCTCTTAGGACGGGCATCACCTGCTGATGTTGTTCTGAGAGTTTGGGCCGGTCAGTGGCCAGTAACTCATCGGCAAGCGCTGGCGAGTTTCCTATCACCACCCACAGGGGCGAGGTGACGGCAACGGCACCACACAAGCAGCCCATCGGGCTCACCGCCGCCACCAACGGTGGCAAGATCGAAGGCTTAGAACTCGGGCTTCTCCCAGAACTGATAAGTGAACGCGCTCCGTTCAAGCTCTTAAATCCGCGGCTTCGGGATTCGAGTTCTGGGAACGAAGCACCGTTTGACCGGGTTTCGTTCGTTCCGTGGTGTTCTGGCTTCCGCAGACGATCGCGACATCGCGTCAGTCCTCCGGCCGATGTGGTAGGTACCCGTATGACTTCCGCCGGTCCCGCGCTCGGCATCCGCCCGGCAGATCACTGTCCTGGCTTTCGCAGCTCGCCGGGGTCCGCCTTGATGCGCTGATGGCCATGGCGGTTGATGTCAGTCTCGGGTGTCAGCGAACGCAAGCATGCCGGGGTTGTCGGTGCGGGTGGCGGAGAACCCGGCGCCGGGGATGGCAGCCTCCTGGGCACTGGTCAGCGGGTGAGCCGGTCGCGCCATTCGCGGAACGCCGCAGCGCGACTGTTTTCGCCGATGGAGCCAAGGCGGCGAATGTGGTCGTCGATGTAGTAGAGGTACAGGGGCAGGAGCTGTTCGCCCAGGAGGTGGGACGCGAGCGCCTGGTCTGGCGGCGCGGTTCGCCAGGCCAGCGCCGCAGCCACCAGTGTGGTGCCTGGTGCCTGGTCGTCGTGGAGGTAGCGGTCGGCGGCAGCGTGGTTGGTGCCGGCCCGCCCGGTCGCCGCTGTGTAAAGGAAGCGGACGGGGAAGAGCACGATCTTGGTTACCCGGCGGACACCGCGGCGAAGGAGCACATCGGGTGAGCGGATCTCGTGGATGGCATGGTCGGTTGCGGGCTGCATCGACCCCAGCCCTGCTTCCGGCAAGTCCGCTGACCGGGAAATGCCGGCCAGGTAGTCCAGCGCGAACTGGGCCCCGGTAACGAGCAGGTCACGAGCGGCAGGCGGCGGCAGCTCGCGGCGCGTGTGGTCATCGCCGGCGAGCAGACGCCCGTTCTCGATCAGGTCGAGCCGGTCAAGCGGAGGGAACCGGCCGCCGTCCCGCTCACCGCGAAGGGTGGCCGGGGTGCCCCAGAACACCGACAGCCGTTCGCGCAGCGGCGATCCCCTAGCCTTCTCGGCGTCCGCGACCGCCTGGATCGTCGTGCCATCTGCAGGCCGAAGCGGGTCGCTGAGAAGCAGGCCGAGATCGACGTCGCTCACGAGTTCGCTGAATCCCCCATGGGCCAGGCTGCCCAGTGCGTACGCAGCCAGCAGCCGCGTCCCCAGGACGGCATGGTAAGCCTCGGCCGTCTCCATCAGAACCCGCTCGCCGTCCACACCGCCACATTAGGCCGGTCCTGACCACGCTGGCTAAAGCTGCCCGCCAGGCGCTCCGCGCTGCTGCTCCGGCTGGGACAATCTGGACGAGTCAGGTCGCGCAAGTGGGCGCGGCATGCTCCGCACATCAACCAACGAGAGCGTTGTGCTGGTGGTAGTCGCGCAGTTTCCGATGAGAACCACGCCGTCAGCTGGGGGTGGCTGCTCGGCGGCGGTTGTAGAGGTGAACGGCCCAGAGGTAGCTGGCGAGGGCGATGCCGATGCTCCAAGCGATGGCGGCGATCGCCTGCGTGCCGATGGGGGCGCCGGTGAGCAGGCCGCGGATGGTTTGGGTGACCGGGGTGAAGGGCTCGTATTCGGCGAATTGGCGTAGCCCGGCTGGCATGGTGGCGGTGGCGACGAATGCGCTGGACAGGAACGGCAGCAGGGTGAGGAACATGGGGGTGTTGCTGGCTGTCTCGACGCTCTTGGCGGCCAGGCCGAGCGCGGCGGACAGCCAGATGAGTGCGAACGCGAACAGCGCGAGCACGCCGGCGACGGCTAGCCATTCAAGGGCGTTGGCGTGGGATCGGAAGCCGATGGCCAGGGAAACGCCGAGAACGAGCACGAGCACGGCGAGGGTTTGCAGCAGGCTGCCGATGACGTGGCCGGTGAGCACGGCGCCCCGCGAAATGGCCATGGTGCGGAACCGGTCGATGATGCCTCCGGTCATGTCGGTGGCGACGGAGATTGCGGTGCCGAGGGCGGCGGATGCCACGGTGATGATGAGGATGCCGGGGACGACGTAGGTGAGGTACGCGTCGCGGCCCCCGGCGCTGTGTCCGCCGAGACGGGTGCCGAGCTGCCCACCGAAGACGTAGACGAACAGCAGCAGGAACACGATCGGCATGCCAGCCAGCATCAGCGTCAGCGACGGGTAGCGCAGCTGGTGTTTCAGGTTGCGGCGCAGCATTGTCGCCGAATCGGCGAAGGTGTAGGCGAGAGACGTCATGGCTGGAGTACTTTCTCTTCCTGGCCGGCGGCCGGTTCGGTGGTGGCGTGGCCGGTGACGGCGAAGAACACATCGTCGAGGTCCGGGCTGTGGATCGACAGGTGCTCGACGTCGATGCTTGTGTCGTTTAGCTCGTTGAGCAGATGGCGTAGCGAGGCGACGCTGCCGTCGCCTGGGATTTGCAGGATCAGCTGATCGTCGTCCGGGGTGGCGTCCGGGATCCTGGCGGCGGCGGCGCGCAGCGCGTCTGGTTCGGCGAACTGGAGCTGGATGTGCCCACCGGGGATGCGGCGCTTCAGTTCGACGGGGGTGCCTTCGGCGACGATCCGCCCGTGATCCAGGACGGCGACCCGGTCGGCGAGCTGGTCGGCCTCATCGAGGTACTGGGTGGTGAGGAAGATCGTCACGCCGTCGTTGACGAGTTCCCTGATGATCTGCCACATGGTGCGGCGGCTGCGCGGGTCCAGTCCGGTGGTGGGCTCGTCCAGAAAGATCACTGCGGGGTCGCCCACCAGGGTCATCGCCAGGTCCAGCCTGCGTCGCATGCCGCCGGAGTACGCGGACAACGGCTTGCGCGCGGCGCCAGTGAGGTCGAATCGCTCGAGGAGCTCCGCGATCCGGCGGCGTCCGGCTGCGCGGCCGAGGTGGCGAAGATCGGCCATCAGGCGCAGGTTCTCCTCGCCGGTGAGATAGTTGTCCACCGCGGAGAACTGGCCGGTGACGCCGATCAGAGCGCGCACCGCGTCCGGGTCGCGGGCCACGTCATGCCCGTCGACCTGGATATCTCCGGCGTCGGCCGCGATCAAGGTGGACAGGATGCGCACCATTGTGGTCTTCCCGGCTCCGTTGGGCCCGAGCAAGGCGAAGATCATGCCTTCGGTGACGGTGAGGTCGACCCCGTCGAGCGCGACGTGGTCGCCGAAGGACTTGCGCACCGCGCGGGCGCTGATCGCCAGCGCGGACGTGTTGATCGTCACGGGTTTCCTCGCTTTCAGCGGTGCTGTTGGGTGTCAGGTAGGTCACCGGCGGCGCGCAGCGCTTCACGGTGGGCTTTCCAGTCCTTCTCCAGCTCTGGCAGCCGCGCCACCAGGAAGTCTGCGAACGCCGCCC
Source organism: uncultured Actinomycetes bacterium (assembly GCA_963762615.1). GTDB lineage: Bacteria > Actinomycetota > Actinomycetes > Streptosporangiales > Streptosporangiaceae > PALSA-505. The sequence goes on from CAVXLG010000013.1 coordinate 1,154,495, forward strand.
ACTCCAGCAGCACCGCCCGCCGCTCGGGCGGGGCATCGGCCAGCAGCGCCAGGCCTTCGCGGGCCAGATCGGCCTGCTCCCGGTATTCGGTCAGGTCGAAGCCCGTCGACCGGGGCGCGCTCATGTCGATGTGGATACGGTCCATCCGCTCCCCCGCAGCCCGCGAGCGGCGGATCAGGCCGAGGGTGTCCAGGGTGTTGACCGCGTTGGCGATCGCGCTCCGGCTGGCCAGCAACGCCTCGGCCAGCTCGCCGATGCTCTGCTCGCGCGGGTCGCAGATCGCCAGGTAGCCCAGCAGCCGGCCCACCATCGGTGCCATGCCGTAGCGGCGGGCATAGAGACGGCCAGCGTGGTCCGCGAACGTGATCTCAGCATCAGTAGGCATGACCAGCAGAGTACAAGTAAGACTGAGATAACACAAATCTGTGTCATCTCATGTGGTGCCGGTAAGCGGCGCCCGAAGACGAGCGCCTGGCCTTCCGTCCGGATGCAGGACCCCGAACTGAAGCGTGCCCTGCTGCTGCGCGCCGACCAGGAACACCTCAGCGTTTCCGAAGTCATCCGGCGCGCAATCGGCGAATATCTGCAGGCCAGCTGAAGGGATCGGCGTCGCCGGTGTAACAGAAGCTGGTGGCGTGCACGTGAAGGACCGGTGCGGGCCGGGAACCGGCACCGCCGACGGGGAGGTCAAGTTCCGGTGATCGGGTTGCCGAGCCGCCTGTTATCGCCTTGCGGCCACCGGTGGGATGGCAGATAGTGCGCCGGACGGGCCGACTGCAAGGCGATCAAGTCGTCAAGCTTGTCGCGCCGGTAGGGAGTGGCGGTCAGGGCCGAGCCAGCGCCGGGCCGGGATTTGCTTGACCGCATGTTCGAATGCCGGCGCCGGGACGTGGTGGCATTCGTCCGCGACCACCAGCCCCACTGGTCCTCATCCGGCTCTAGCGTGGTCAGATCCAGGAACACCGTGGTGTTGCTCTTCCGCGCCTTACCATACAGCGGGGCGACGATCGGGCTGCCGATCCCACCGGCAGGCAGCACGTCCTGGGACGGGAACAGCCGGTCATAGCTGGCCAGGCTCATCTGCCCGTGCAGCGCCATCCGCCTCCCGCAACAGCCCGGCACCGAGACGGCGGGCGGTCTCCGCCGCCACCGGAGCTGTGAAGAAATCCACGCATGCGCTCCGGTGCCGGACCTGGATAGCTCGAGCGCGGCGGGCACGTGCAGCGCCCAGGCGGCTTTGATGTAGTTGATCGCGTCCAGCAGCGACGCGGGCCCGTCGAAGTCCGCGGCCAGCCAGCAGCACCGGTCCCCGTCCAGCAGCGGGTACAAGCCAACAGGAGCCTCGCCGGACAGGTCGGCGGTACCACCTCCGCGGTCAGCGTCAGGTACTCCCGCTCGGCGTGCGGGACGCCCTTGACCGCTCGGGTGGGTACTGGCGATCTCCGCCCGCCTGGTGGAACATCGGAGAATGCTGCCAGACCCGGGCTGCTACGAGGAACGCTACCGCATGACCGCGGCTGCGCTACCGCGCCACCTGGCTGTTGGCCTGATGTCGATTGGCCTGCTCTTCTTGGTGGTGGCCCCCTGGGTGACCGGCGCCGTGATCGCCGCAGCCCTCGTGGTCCTGATGGGCACGGGGGTGGCCGCGCGCCGCATGATCGCTTTCCGCGCCGATCAGGCGGGCATCACCCTGGGTGCGGTGCCGGGCAGGCTGATGGTCCGCCGCGGCCCGGCGGTGTTCATCCCATGGGCAGACGCCGAAAAGATCATCTTTTATCGTGCCCGGCCGGGGGGCCAAGCCCCCGAAGACCGGGTCCCGTGCATCGCAGTCCAGCAGAGGGAGGGACCTGCGGCCGTGGCCGGGAGTAACGAGCAGGCTGCTGGGTGCCCGGTGCCCGGGGTGGCGGCCGGCACGACCCGCCGGGTCACCGGCTGGCGGCTGGACCGCGAGCGGCTCGCCGCCGTCGCAGCGGCGGTGGCGCCCGGAGTCCCCATTGTCGACGCCAGCGCCGGCCCCGGCCCGGGCGTTCAGGGGCGGGACTCAGGGGCCAGCGGCTCGCAGCTAGGGCCCGCAGATCAGACGGCTCCGCGCAGTTGAGTGTTGGTTTCTAACTGCTCGACCGGACGCGCATAGGGCCCGCAGGCCCAGTTCTGTGGACTGGCCGGGCTGTCTGGTATCTGGCCGGATAGTCCACAGGGCTGGACCGCCGGGACACAGGGTCCGCGGCGCCCGGAGCCGGACGGCCAAATCGTGGCTTGACGCCTGTTAACCGATCGTACTAATCTCTGACCATGCGGTCAGAAACTGGTAAGGGCGGTCAGCCGAAGGACCGGACCTTCATCGAGACCGCACGCCGGGCGCAGATCGTGGCGGCCGCCATCGACACCATCGCCGAGCTGGGCTACGGGCAGGCCTCGCTGGCCCGCATCGCCGAGAGAGCCGGAACCAGCAAGGGCGTGATCTGCTACCACTTCGGCGGCAAGGACGACCTCATCAGGGAGCTGGTCGCCGAGCTGTCGGCCAGAGGCCGGGCGTACCTGAGCCCCCGGCTGGAGGCCGAGCCGACCGGCGCCGGGATGCTCAGGACCTACATCGAATCCAACCTGGCCTTCATGCGGGACAACCGCAACCTCGTGGTCGCGGCCGTCGAGATCGCGCTCAGCGGCCGCGGCGCCGACGGCGGCCCGCTGTATGACTTCTCGGTCCGAGATGCCGGGGTGACGGCGCTGCGCCAGCTGCTCGCCCATTTCCAGGGCACGGGCGAGTTCCGGGCCGGCTTCGACCCGCTGGTCATGGCGACGGCGATCCGCGCCGCCCTCGACGCGGTGCCGCCCCGGCTTGCCCGGGATCCCGGACTCGACGTCGGCCACTACGGCCGCGAGCTAGCGGACCTGTTCCACCTCGCCACCCGGCCCGAGGGAAGCCACCCGGAGGGCAATCAACAACAGAGTCGGGAGGAGTCATGAAGCCTTCGTCCCAACCCGTCCCATCCACGTGGTAACCGCCAAGGAGGAGACATGAACCCCTACGCTGACACGCCCAGGATCAGGAGCGCACCGTGGATGCGCCTGCGCTCCGACGTGCCACGGCCGCCGCGCACCGTGCTCGCCGCGGTCCGGCTCATGTACGCCGGCGCGGCGCTCGAGCTGGCCGCCTTGATCACCATTGTGGTGACCGCTGGCAGCGTCAAGTCGGCCGTCCTCCAGAACGACCCGGCGCACTGGCACTTTGCGCTCATCAACCTCACCGCCGACGAAATCGGCGCACCGATCTTCATCGGCCTGTGGCTCTGGATGGCCTGGGCGAACGGCCGCGGGAATGACGCGGCCCGGCTCGTCTACACGGCGTTCTTCGCCCTCACCACCCTCAGCCTGCTCGGCGCGCTGGCCGGTCACGCCGCGGTATACGCCAGGGCCGACCTGATCGCCGGCGCAGTCCTGTGGCTCATCGCCCTCGCGGCAGTCGTGCTCATCTTCAACAAGAAGTCCAGCGCCTACTACCGGCACGAGTCCGCCGAGCGGTAGTTCGCGCGACCCCGCCCGGACCTCCGCGCCGGGCCAAGCACCACCACTGTGACCGCACCGGAGGAGACATGAAACCCTACTTCGACACCAACCACGTCGCCGGCCTGCTGCTCCTGATCATCATGATGGGCTGGGGCGCGATGGAACTCGCCCAGTTTTCGCAGGAACTGGAAGCCAGAAAAGGAGCCACCAGGGTCGGCGGACCAACCTCCCGGGTGGTCTTCTGGGCCTGCCTGATCGCCGCGAGTATCTTCCTCTATCTCGCGCCCCGCATCGTCCCGGCGGCCGCGATCCGGCCCGGCGCCGTCGCCTTCGCCGCCGGAATGGTGATCCTGCTGGCCGGGCTAGTGCTGCGCGGGTGGTCATTCAAGACGCTGGGCGAGTACTTCACTCACACCGTCATGGTCAGCTCAGACCAGCCGGTCATCACCACCGGCCCCTACCGCCTGCTGCGCCACCCCAGCTACACCGGGATCCTGATGATCTGTACCGGGGTGGGCCTGAGCTCTGCGAGCTGGGCGGGCCTGGCCGTCATGGCCGTGCTGCCGCTGGCGGTCATCCTGTGGCGCATCCACATCGAGGAGGACGCGCTGCTGGCAACCCTCGGCGACCGGTACCGCGCCTTCGCCTCACACCATAAGCGCCTCGTCCCGCTCGTCTGGTGACCAGGACAACGACGGGAACCGGCGTGACCGCAGAGTAACCAGCTCGCCACAGGAGGCGGCAATGATGGATTCGCTGGAGGAGCAGGTAGCCATCGCCACCGGCGGCGGCCCGGGGATCAGTGAGGGCCTGTGCCGGGAGCTGGGCGACGGGGCGCGCGGGTGGTGGTCGCCGACATCAACGCTGACGACGCCGGGCGGGTCGCGGCAGCCATTGCGGGCAAAGGCGGGCGCTACTGCCCGCACTGTCGCGCGGGCCATCTTCGACGGCGTGGACAACGGTGAGGAGGACATCTTCCCCGACCCGATGTCTGCGTCGGTGGCCGACGGCTGGCGCGGCGGCCCGGTCAAGGCGATGGAGCGGCAGAACGCGGCGTTCGTGCCGCCGCAGCCCGCGCTGCGGCGTGAAGGGAGGAACGATGTGTAGCCAGAATTACGCCGCGACGTTCCTGGTGGACCAGTCCCCGGACGAGGTCTTCGAGGGCCCCGGCGGCGCGGCCGAACTGGAGGACCGGCTGACTGCCCAGGCACTGGCGGCCGGTGATCCGGCCGGCTGGTTCGAGCGCTTCTACCGCGCGGCCGCGGCGGGGGAGGTGGAACTGCCTTGGAGCCGGGCCGAGCCGCACCGGCTGCTTACCCGGTGGGCCGCAGAACGCGGGCTCGACGGATCAGGGCGCCGCGCCATCGTCGTCGGCTGCGGCCAGGGAGCCGACGCCGAATACGTCGCCCGGCTCGGCTTCCAAGTCGTCGCGTTCGACATCGCCGAGACGGCCATCAGGCTCGCCAGGCAGCGTTACCCCCGCTCGGCCGTCCGTTACCACGCGGCCGACCTGCTCCACCCTCCCGGCGAATGGTTGCATGCCTTCGACCTGGTGGTGGAGATCATCACCGCACAGGCGCTGCCGGATCCGCCCCAGCGCCAGGCCATCGTGAACGTGGGCGGGCTGGTCAGGCAGGGCGGGACGCTGGTTGTCGTCGAAGCGGCCCGCGGGGAACATGAGCGTGCCCCCAAGCTGGGGCCCTGGCCACTGAGCCGGGCTGACATCGATGCGTTCGGGACAGACGGCCTGCTTCCTGTCAGCATTGAGCTGGCCGCCGGCCCGGGTGGGCCGGCGGACCCTCGCTGGCTTGCTGAATTCCGCCGCCCACGCGGCTTATCGGCAAGCTCCGTCTCTTTCTGACATCGACCCGGCGACTAGACATGATCAAACGGCTCGCCGAAACGGCGCACACAGAGAACAAGAAGAGGAACCGTCATGACCGATGAATCAGCAAACCCCGGCGGGCAGGCGGCCGTCGACCGGGCCACCTTCCAGGCCGAGCTGGACCGGCTGCGGGCTTATGGACCTGACCGCGTACGGACGCCAGGAACCGTGGGAGGACTCGCCCCCCCGGCTGGCCGCAACGGTGCTCCTGCACGCGGACCGACGTCGGCTCGCCCGGCTGGCCGCCAGTGTCAGCATGGCCGGGCGGACGCCCCGACCGCCCAGTGGACGCGACTGGAAGCCGGACACTCCGACGACCTCGGCACCGGCCATGACGGCCGCTAGGACGACCGCCGCGGCCGCGCTGACGGCGACGCTTGGGCTGGCCGCCGCGTGCTGGGTGGTGTCGGTCTGGCAGATGACCGGGATGGACATGGGGTGGTGACCCGGCTCGGCTCGTTCGCGTTCTTCGCCGCGGTGTGGGTGGCGCCGTGATCGCCCCCCTTGTCACCGCCAGGAACTCCTGCCCCCAGGGCCGCTCTCGATGTGCCGCTTGCCCTCGGGATCGTCGCATTCGGGGTTCTGATCATCGTGGACCCTCGTCGGTTCGCGGGCTGACGCCACCGATATGTGGTCACATCGGCGGTGCCGTCCCATCGGAACTATGCGGGAAATACAAAGGAGACAGCACAATGACCAGTCACCGGATCGGAACGCGTCAGGAGTGGCTCGCGGCGAGCGCTGAGCTGCTGGAGCGCGAGAAGCATTTCACGCGGATGGGCGATGAGCTCGCCCGGCAGCGCCGGGAGCTGCCGTGGGTGCCGGTCGACAAGGAGTACCCGCTGCAGACCGAAGACGGGGCCAGGACGCTGGCGGAGCTGTTTGACGGCCGCTCGCAGCTGGTGGTCTACCACTTCATGTTCGGCCCCGGCTATGTGGCCGGATGTCCGTCCTGCTCGTCAACCGCCGACAGCTTCAACGGCGTCCTGGCCCACCTCGAAGCCCGCGACGTGACGATGATCTGCGTCTCGCGCGCGCCGCTCGGCAAGCTGCTCGCCTACCGCGAGCGGATGGGCTGGAGCTTCACCTGGGCATCCAGCCACGACAGCGACTTCAACGTCAACTTCGGCGTATCGGCCGGGGAGGCGATGGCGCACGACCCGGCCGCGCCGCGGCCCGAAGCGAACGAGCTCTCGCTTCTGAAACTGCTGCAAGACCAGCCGGCCGTCCGTGAGAACCTGCCGCTCGTCACGGCGCAGAACGCGACCGCGACCGGGACCGACCTCGAGGGCTATTTCTCCGAGGGACACGGCGTCAGCACGTTCGCGCGCGAGGGCGGCACCGTCTATTACTGCTACTCCAGCTACGCCCGCGGTACGGAGTTCCTGATGGGCTACTACGCGATCCTGGACCGCGCGCCCAAGGGCCGCGACGAAGGCGATCAGCCCATGAGCTGGCTGCGCCGCCACGACGAATACCACAACCAGTGACACATGCCGGAGGAGATCATGGCGAACTCGGCTGACGGCGGGCCAGCGACTATGCGAGGGCAAAGAGAGGACAGAGTGGTGAGCAAACGGTCTCGGGCCTTCATTGCCGGGCGGCGCCGACTCCCCGCTCCGTGCCATGACAAGCGCCAGGACGGCCACGACGGCGGCCGCACCAGCCAGCGTCAAGCCACGAAGGGAAGGAACCATGACCGATAACAGGACCGGAACTCGCGAAGAGTCGCTGGCGGCCCGGCTGAACCTGGCCGGCCAGCGCGTCGTCGTGGTCGGAGGCACTAGCGGGATGGGCGCGGCGACGGTCCGAGCGGCACGAGACCTGGGCGCCGATGTCGTCTCTGCAGGCCGGCGTTCTCTGTCCGAGCGCAAGCCCGCCGACGGGGTGCGTGAGGTGGTCGTTGACACCACCGACGAACAGTCCGTGCGTGCCCTCTTCGAGTCGGCCGGCGAACTGGATCATCTGCTCGTCACCGCATCGCCCGGACAGTCCGGCAGTCTCCTCGACCAGGACCTCGCGCAGGCGCGGAGCTTCATGGATGGCAAGTTCTTCGGAAGCTGGACGTGTGCCCGCTATGCCGCCCCTCGCTTCCGATCTCGCGGGTCCATCACTTTCGTCACCGGCGGTTCTGTGGTCCGCCCTCGCGCCGGCGCGTCGATGATCACGGCGGCATTTGCTGCCGTCGAAGGGTTGACGCGTGCGCTCGCCGTCGAGCTCGGACCGCTCCGGGTGAACGCGATTCGGCCCTCCTATACAGACACCGAGTTTTGGAGCTTCCTCTCCGATCAGGAGCGGGAGGACTTTCGGCGGCGCGTCGCGGAGACAGCGCCGGTCCGGCGCGCGGGCGCGCCGGAGGATGTAGCGCAGGGCGCGATCTTCCTCATGACCAATCCACAGGTGACCGGGACGATCCTCGAGATCACCGGGGGAGACACCCTCGTCAACAATGTGGACTGATGGTCTTCGAGTGGTCGATGTCCAGCACTGGTGGTAACACTCCACGACTCCGGGCGCGACTCGAAACGAGCCGCTGCGCGCGAGTAGTTCTGCTGGTCACCGACGCGCGACTTTAACGCGTCCGCGACCGTCTCCGCGCGCGGAGTTAGAGACTGGTATAAGCCTTTGACAATCACAAGTAATCACAGGAGGAGGCCCGATGGCACACCACACGACCGGCACTCGCGAGGAATGGCTCGCAGCGCGCCTGGATCTACTCCAAGCCGAAAAGGAATTGACGCGCCGCAGCGACGAGCTGGCGCAACGGCGGCGTGACCTGCCGTGGGTACCGGTTGAGAAGGACTACCGGTTCACGGCCGAAGACGGCGAGGTACCGCTGCGCGACCTGTTCGGCGGGCATTCACAGCTGCTCGTCTATCACTTCATGTTCGATCCGGACTGGGACGAAGGCTGTCCGAGCTGCTCGGCGGTCACCGACGGCTTCGCCGGCAGCATCCCGCATTTCGAGCACCACGATGTCGCGTTCGTCGTGGTGTCGCGCGCGCCGCTCGACAAGCTCGTCGCGTACAAACGGCGCATGGGATGGGACGTCCGCTGGGTCTCGTCGCTGGGCAGCAGCTTCAACTACGACTTCCACGTCACGATCGATCCCGCCGTGGCACCGGTTGAGTACAACTACAAGGACCAGGCGCAGCTCGAGGCGGACAACGTCGCCTGGCGCGGCTGGTCGGGCGAGCAACCCGGCATGAGCGCGTTCGCGCGGGACGGCGACGACGTGTTCCACGCCTACTCCGCGTATGCCCGCGGCTTCGACGGGCTGTGGACGATGTGGCAGTGGCTGGACCGTGCGCCGCTGGGCCGCAACGAAGGCGACGGGTCATGGTTTCATCGGCACGACGAGTACGCCGCCGTTCCCGGGGCCCGGCCACCGGCACCCCGGCCTGCCCAGGCGACGGGCCTAAACGCTCAGCTCAACAGGAGACAGCCATGACCGGACAACCCCCGGACCTGTCCAGCACGGCTGACACGATGCCCGGCAGGCGCGATGCCCTGACAGCCAGCCCGTCCCCGGCCGCGGCCAATAGCCCCGCCGACGGGAGGCTGCCGCTGTCGGCGACCGAGCGGACCCGGCACCGCCGGTTCCGGGCGCTTGGGAGAACCGACCGGGAGTGGCTGTATGCGGTGCTGGATGCCGGGCTGGTCGCCCACCTCGCAGTGATCACCGGCGGGTGGCCGATGGTGGTCCCCACCTGCTACGGGTTCACCACAGACACCTTGTACCTGCACGGCTCGGTCGCCAGTCAGAGCCTGAACACCGCCGGCACGCCAGTGTGCGTCACCATCACTCTCACCGACGGGCTGGTGCTGGCCCGGTCGGTGTTCGAGCACACCATCAACTACCGCAGCGCCATGATCTACGGGCAGCCCCGGCTGGTCACCGACCCCGCTGAACGGCTCGCCGGGCTGCGAACCATCACCGAGCACGTGGCGCCCGGCCAGTGGGACTACGCCCGCCAGCCCAGCCGCAAGGAACTCGCGGCGGTCCGCCTGCTGGCGCTTTCGCTGGACGAGGCCTCGGTGAAGATCCGCACCGGGCCGCCCGACGACGGCCACGGCCCGGATGCTGCGCTGGGCCTATGGGCGGGCGAACTGCCGCTGGCCACCACCTGGCAGCAACCCATCCCCGATCCAGCCCTTGCGCCCGGCATCCCCGTCCCTGACCACATCCGCTCCCGCGCCGGCGCCCAGGGCCACGGCAAAGTCGCTCGCAGTTCATGATCGTCCGGAGAGGCCGGCCATGCCACCGGGACTGGTAGTGCAAGGCGGCGATGCTGGAGGCCAGCTCACCTGGCCGGAGTGGCTGCTCTGTCCGCGGTGACGCCCCCGACGTGGCCGTCAGCATGAATGTCCAGATCGGCGATATCGCCCCGCCGCCGCCGTGACCGCGCCGGCCGCTCACGGGCCGAGCTCAGCTGCCCCCGGGAGGTGGCACAACTCGCGGCGGCTGCGCTGCAGCGCAGCTGCTGCCGTCCGCGCTGCCGATGAGTCGAGGGGGCGGAGATGGCGGTCGGGACCACGACGGCGTGGCGGTATGTGAACGGGACCGTCGCCCCGCTGGCGGCGCTGGCGCCCAAGCTCCGCACGGCCGTCCGGGACGCGAAGAAGAAAGGGCACGCCTACGTTGTCGTGGACGGCACTCTCATCCCCATCGACCGGGTCGCCGCGGACCGGCCTTTCTACTCCGGTATGCACAAGAAGCATGGCATGAACCTGCAGGTCATCGCCAGTCCAGCCGGGGACGTCCTGTGGGTGTCCGGGCCGCTGCCCGGCTCGGTGCACGACAAGAAGGCCGAGTGGATCTGGGGCGTCCTGGCCGAGTTGGAGGCCGCCGATCTGATCGTCCTGGCCGACAAGGGCTACCAGGGCGCGACGCACGCGAAAGTCCCATACAGGGGGAAGAACAAGCCGGAATCCCAGAAAGAGGCAAACCGCGCCCACGCGAAACTGCGCTCACCCGGCGAGCGCGCGAACGCCCAGCTCAAAACCTGGCGCATCCTCCGCAAGCTCCGCTGCTGCCCCTGGCGTGCCGGCCAGCTCGCCAAGGCCATCCACGTTTTGCAGATCTGCTAGGCAAACGCAGGATGAAAATGGCTCAATGTCGGCGAATGGCGAACCGTTCGCCATCGACGTCGAGGGCGAACAACACCGGCCCGGGCCTTCCCTCTGTTCCGCGGTACACAGCTGGAATGGCGCGGGGACCGTCGCCGTCACCGCTGGGGCTCCTGTCCACGAGAGCCAGCATTCACGGCCGCCGACGTTGATGTCCATCGCACACGCGCTCGGCTGACGCACTCATAATGCCGCGTCGAGCGCGCGCTAACTCAGGCGGGACGCAGCCGATGCGCCTAGCCGGGCACGATTGCGTCCCCAGACCGTCCCGCCGTATGGCGTTGGCGGTCGGGGTCGGCAGATGACGTCACGCTGAGTGAGGGAGAAGGTCAGGGAGAACGCGCGCCTACCCGCCGTTAGGTATGTCAACAAGAGCAACCGGGGGTGGTTAAGGACGAGGTGCCAAACGGGATCATCTGTGCGGGTTCGCCGGCCAGGGCGCCCTTGGTGGAACAGCCTCGGCGGGCGGCGAAGGACACGCCAGGACATGCGGAGTTAGGATCGATCACGGGCTGGGGGCGCCGGTTGGTGTGCCTGGTGCGCCTCGCTGGGGTGATGATCCTCCAGGGGAAGTGGGGCTGGCGGTGGAACTGCTGGAGCGGGCGTCGTTTCTGGATGCGCTGGCTGAGTATGCGGCCGAGGCGCGCGAGGGCGATGGCCGCTTGGTCCTGGTGGCGGGAGAGTCCGGGATCGGCAAGACCGCACTGCTGGAGGCGTTCCAGGAGCGCAGCAGGGGAGTTCGGTGGCTGTGGGGGGCTTGCGATAGCCTGCTGACTCCCCGCCCACTCGGACCTTTGTTCGATATCGGGCCGCAGGCTGGTGGTGAGCTGGCCGAGTTGTGCCGTGTGGGGGCTCCAAGGGACCGGCTGTTCGCCGCGTTCCTGGGCGAGCTTTCCGGACCGGCCGCGTTCACCGTGATAGCGATGGAGGATCTGCACTGGGCCGACGAGGCGACGATCGACCTGCTGAGCTTCCTGGGGCGGCGGCTCGGGCGGATGCCGGCAATGTTGCTGGCCACCTACCGGGACGACGAGCTAGGCGAGGATCATCCGCTCCGCATGGTGCTGGGTGATCTGGCCACCCAGCGTGCCACCCGGCGGATGCGGCTTCCGCCGCTGTCCGTCCACGGTGTCCGGATCCTGGCCGAGGGGCGAGGCGTCGACGCCGCTGAGCTGCACGAGATCACCGGCGGCAACCCGTTTTATGTGACGGAGATATTGGAGGCCGGCTGGCCCTCAGTTCCGCCGACGGTCCGCGACGCGGTGGCGGCCCGGCTGGCACGTTCCGCGCCGACCGTGCGTCGCACGGTGGAGGCGGCCGCGGTGATCGGCTCGCGGGTTGACCGGTCCCTGCTGTCGTCGCTCGTGGCCGGCGAGGAATCCGTGGATGGCGAAATCACGACCGCCAACATCCTCCTTGATGAAGGACATCATCTGCGGTTCCGGCATGAGCTCGCCCGGATGGCTGTGGAGGCGGCGATGCCGCCGCGCCGAAAGACGGACCTGCACGCCCGGCTGCTTGCCACGCTGGAAGCGCGCGACGGCGCCGATCCCGCGCTGCTGGCCCACCATGCAGAAGGGGCCGGGAATGCCAGAGCCGTGCTCCGGCACGCTCCCGAGGCGGCCCGGCAGTCGGCGGCGCTCGGCGCGCATCGCGAGGCCGCGGCCCAGTTCCAGCGAGCCCTGCGCTTCGCCGATGACACCGACAAGGCAGCCCTCGCCTCATTGCACGACGGCCTGGCGGGCGAGTACTCGCTGCTCGACCGGTGGGAGGAGGCCGAGCATGAGCTGCGCACCGCGCTGGCGCTGCGGCGTGAGCTCGGCGATGACGTGCGGGCTGGTGAGGACCTGCGGCTGCTGTCCACCACGCTGTGGCGGCTATGCCGTGGGAGCGAGTCCGAGCAGGCCGCCGAGGAGGCCGTCCGGATCCTTGAACCCCTGCGGCCGGGCCGGGAGCTGGCGTGGGCATACGCGAACCTGGCCACGAACCAGATGATGCAGGGGCGGTTGAAAGAGGCCATCGACGCCGGGGAGAAGGGCCGGGACCTTGGCGAGCGTCTGGGCCTGGGCGGCATCGTGAGCCACGCGCTCAATACGATCGGCGTGGCGCAGTGCAGCCTTGGCCAGGACGGGATGAGCTCGATCGAGCGGGCGCTACGAATCGCGCTAGACACGGATTTGCCGGCGGCGGCCGGGCGCTGCTACTGCAACCTGCAAAGCGTCGGCTCGAACTTGGGCAGGTTCGCTGAAGCCGAGCGCTACTACACCGAAGGCATTGCCTACTGCGAGCAGCGCGAGCTCGGCGTGTACACCGCGTGCCTCATGGGCGGCCGGGCATATGTCCTGTTGCTGCGTGGCCGGTGGGACGAGGCAGTGAACATCTGCACTCAGATGCTTGACCAGCCCATCTCGCCGGTGAACCGGCTGAACCCGCTTCAGGTCCTTGGCAGCATCCGAGGCCGCCGCGGTGAGGCCGGGGAATGGGAGCTGCTAGACGAGGCGCTGACGCGAGCCGAGGGGACCGGCGAGCCACACTGGATCACGGCGGTGCGGGCGGCGCGCACAGAGCTCAGGTGGCTGCAAGGAGACCCGGAAGGCGCGGCGGCCGAGATCGGCCTCGCTTATGATCAGGCGCACAACCTTGATCCCTGGGAACTCGGATCGCTGGTTATCTGGCTGGCCAGGTTGCAGCGGCCGGCCGTCCTGCCGCCGGGGCTGCCCGAGCCGTACGCCCAGGAGATGGCCGGAGACTGGCGTGGCGCCGCGGCCGCCTGGACAAAGCTGGGCCGGCCTTACGACGCGGCCCTGGCCTGGCTGGGTTCCTGCGACGAGGCCGGGCTCCGGCAGGCCCTTGCCACATTCAACGAACTAGGCGCGCGGACAGCCGCGGCTGCCGCCCGGCGGCGGATGAAAGACCTCGGCATCAGCGCGATCCCCCGCGGCCCCCGCCCGGCCACCCGGGCCGCCCCCAGCGGCCTGACGGCCCGCGAGCAGGAGGTCCTGGCGCTGCTGTCGCAGGGCCTGCCCGACAGGGAGATCTCCCGGCGGCTGTTCATCTCCGAACGGACCGTGCACCACCACGTCTCCGCGGTGCTGTCCAAGATCGGCGTCTCATCGCGCACCGCGGCGGCCCGCGAGGCCGCCCGTCTGGGCATCGAGCCCTGACCATGGCGATGCGGCGACCGTGGCTGTGCGGTGATCCCGGCTGGGCTCAGCGCCCCGGCCGCGGCGCTGTGCCGGGCGTAACCTAGGCAATTCCCGGCGCAATCTGGGTACCCGCTGGCGCTAAGCCGGGCATTTTCGCCGATGAATCCGCTGAGGCGACCTGCCTACGGTCGTTGTGCACCTGGAAGCGACTGGAAGGGAGGCGGCCGATGCCGCTTTTCATGGATGTGCACGAAATCGACGGCGGCGTGGCAATGGACGACGTCGCCAAGGCACATCTCGCGGACCTGCAAACGCAGGCCGCTCACGACGTGCGGTACCTGAGGTACTGGGTCGACGAAGCCCACGGGCGGGTGTTCTGCCTGGTCGAGGCGCCGTCGGCGGAGGCGGCGAGCGCCGTTCATGCCGAAGCCCACGGTTTGGTCGCCGACCACATCTACCGGGTCCAAGAAGGGTCCTAGAGGGGAAGGATTTCAATGCGAACCAAACGCGCGATGATACTTGCCGGCCTCACCGCCGCGGTGCTTTCGGCCGGCCTGTGGGTGCTGATCCCGGCCTGGAGCAGCCAGGCACCAGCGGCGCAGAAAATGGCCGGAATGGCCGGAATGAGCAGCGGCAACGGAAACGTGGTGCTCACCAAGGACATCGCGGAGGCCCGGGAGGCGACCGCGAAGTACGCCACCAACCTGGTCAAGGCCAAGGCCGACGGCTACCGGATCATCACGAAGATGATGCCCAATATGGGCTATCACTTCCTCAACCCGAGCATCAGCGGATTCAACGTCCGCAAGCCACCGATCCTCGTCTACGAACACACCGGAAACGGCTGGCAGCTTGGCGCGCTGGAATGGGTCTTCACCTCGATGCCGAAGACACCACCGCTGCCGAACGCGACGCTCGGCTTCTTCCCCGCGGGATGTCACTACAACGACGGCACCTTCGTCCCCGAGCCGGCCCAGAACGACTGCCCGAAGACCGCGCCGGGCACCGGGGCCAAGTTCTTCTTCTGGCACCCCGACCTGTTCACTATGCACGTGTGGGTCTGGTACCCGAACCCCGCGGGCCTGTACTCCAGCACGAACCCCCTGGTCACCCCGTTCAACGGCGGCTGATCAGCGGCAGCTGACCCACCTAGTTGCGAACGAAAGGGGCGGGCCGCGGCGCGGCCCGCCCCTGGTCATGACTCCCGCCTGCTTGGCGGCCGGAGGAGTCTACTGAAATCACAGGTGAGTGAAGGGGAGCGATGGAGATGACTGAGGACAACAGGCCGGCCGGCGTCACCCGGCGCAGGCTCTTGGCCGGGGCCGGCACGGCGGGGGTCGGGCTGGTCGCGGCGTCGGCCGGGATACTGCCGGGGCTTCGCCCGGCCGCCGCCCGGGCGGCCGTTTCCGCGGCCGCGGCGGCCGGGCACTCACTGCCGGCGGGCGCCCCCGCGAGCAGCATGCTGTTCGGCCGGATCTTCCCGCAACTGCCGCCGTTCGCGGAGGTGACGGACACCGTCCAGGCCGCCCTGCTGGAGGCCGGCTCGCAAGGCGGCATCATGGACGCCGGAGACGACCTGGCGGCTGGCCCGAAGGAACTGATCCTTGACCCCGCGGTGAACGGCAACCCGACCGCCGCCAACCCGTACGGAACCAACCCCGACAACCCGACGATGACGGCCGGGTCGACCTTCGTCGGCCAGTTCACCGACCACGACATCACCTTCGACCAGACATCCCTCCTGGGGATGACAACCAACCCGCTGACTTCTCCCAACACCCGGACTCCGGCGCTTGACCTGGACTCGGTGTTCGGCGGCGGCCCCACGATCAGCCCGAACCTGTACGTGGCCAATCCGGATGGAACCGCCGGCCCGCAGCTGCGGATCGGTTCCGGCGGCGTGCACGAGGACGTGCCGCGGACACCGAACGGCAACGGGACCTACACCGCGATTCTCAGCGATCCGCGCAACGACGAGAACCTGGTGATCGCCGGGCTGCATTGCGCCCACATCTTGTTCTACAACCAGGTGCTCGCGGACATGGGCAGCATGAACCTGTCGCGGTTCCCGGCCGCCCGGGCCGTGGAGGCGTCGCGGCGGTCCTCCGGTCGCAAGGCGGACGGCATAGTCAGCTACTTGCAGTACCTGATCGCCCGCGAGGTGACGCTGTGGCACTACCAATGGCTGCTGGTCAACGAGCACCTGCCGCAGATCGCCGGGCAGCAGGTGGTCAACGATGTGCTCGCGGGTGGCAACAAGTTCTACCGGCCGCCACCGGGTGATGCGTTCATGCCGATCGAGTTCGGCGCTGCGTGCTACCGGTTCGGCCACTCCATGGTCCGGCCGTCCTACCGGGCCAACTTCACCAGCGGCACCGGTGACTCGGCCAGCCCCGCCGCCGACCCGTTCTTCGCCCTGGTCTTCGACACGACCGAACCCGACTTCAACGGCCCGGTCAGCTACGACCGCGACGACCTGCTCGGCGGCTACCCGGCGCCGCGCCGCTACGTCGGCTGGCAAACCTTCTTCGACCTCGGCGATGGCCAGGTCAAGAACAACAAGAAGATCGACACGACGATCTCCTCCGTGCTGTTCACCCTGCCCGTGCCGGCCATCGCCCCGCACACCCAGACCGCCCCCACGGTCTTGCCACAGCGCAACCTGCTCCGCCAGCTCACCTGGAGCCTGCCGTCGGGCCAGGCCATCGCGCAGGCCATGGGCGTGCCACCGCTCACCGCCGCTGACCTGTCCGACATCGGGTCCGTGTACGCGCCCTTCGCCACCAGCACGCCGCTGTGGTACTACATCCTTGCCGAGGCCAAGATCGCGACGGATGGCCTCACCCTCGGCCCAGTGGCAGCCAAGATCGTCACCGAGACCCTCATCGGCCTGCTCCGCGCCGACCCGACGAGCTACCTGAGCGTCTACCCCAAGTTCACGCCCTTCCTCGGCAGTGACCTCACCCTGGGGCCCAGCCCGGACACCAGCATCACCGGCAACCGCAGCTACACGCGCGCCCACTTCCTCTACTACGCCGGAGTCGTCCAACCCGGGACATACCGATGACAGAAGAAGGTCTTGAGCGAGTTCTGAGAGCTATGGATTCCGCTTTCGGGGCAAGATCGCTACACAGCCAGTCTCAACGGCCGGGTGGGCTCCGGGCGGACGGACCCCCAGTCCGTGCCCGGGGGTTGCCTGCCTTCCCCTGCGCGAGATGGCCCGCCCGGTTCGAGGCCCCGTCACCAGACGCGGCTGCCGAGGTTCGCCGGCAGGCCCGCGGGTTGGTCGCCGACCACATCTACCGGGTCCAAGAAGGCTCATAGGGAAAAAGGAGCACACCACAATGCGAATAGCAAATACCGCGAGTTTCGGCGGCATTGCCGCGATCGGCGCCCTGGTAACCGCCGCGTCGATTAGCTAACCGGGCAGGCCACCGACCCCAATACCGGCCCGCTGCTGATCCTGTTCACCGCTGCATTCTGGCCACCGCGCCGTCTTCCACCCAGCCAGACAGCCGCCGCCATCACACACCACAAGCTGCCCCTGGCAGACGTGCACGCGCCGCCGCCGGTGGCCACCCAGCCACGGCAATACACACAGACCGTCCCGCTGCCCAAGCTGTCGCCGGATCACCGCCGATGAAAGCCAGGTCGGATGCCATAACCGGCAAATCGGGCCGGCCTGCGCCTCGCGATCACACAATCACCAGGCCGCGCAGACTCGGCGATCTGGACGGCTCGTGGGCCTGACGTGCAACCTTGGTGGTCACTTTCCGCGGCCAGGGCGGAACCCGCGGCGGGGCCGCGGCGTCGCCAGCTCAGCTGGCTGACGGCGAGGGCAGATCGCTGCGTTCAGCCGGGTCCATTGGGGCGGTCAGACGCAGAGCGCTGCGCGGCCCGCGCCGGACGCTAGCCACGGCGCGCCGAGGGAGCGCTATGTTCGCGCTGCGGCGCCGGGCGCGGCCAGGTGGGTTCCGCGTTGCCTGGCCGTTGGCCGGCATCCCGAGTGCCTGCTCGCATGAGAACGCTGATTTGCCGGTAGACGTCGTGCTGGGCCCGTAGCCTGGCCCGGTACCCGTGCGCCGACGGCATCCGAAGAAGGACATCGAGGCCGCGCTGCAGGCTGCGGAGGCTGCCGGGTGGGTGGTGGAGGAAATCCATCGCGGCCACCAGACCGGATATGGCGCCTGCCTGCGATTACTGTGTCTGGACGGGTCTGGAGGAGTACTCGGGAGTGCGGAGAACGGCTGACCCATTGGCTGACCTCCCGCCGCAATGATCGCCACCTGTTCGAACGCTCGAACTGACTGCCGGATCAAATCAGCTTAATGGGCCGGGCTAGGCAGCAAAACCTCCCGCAGTGGCCGCGCTCGACAGCGTCAGGGCAGTAGGTCGCCAGCCGACAGACCTTATTGTCGAACATAGGTGGCGTTCTTGATCGACCGAGGTTGACCACAACGGGAAATCCGGAACACCACGAATCGACACGATCCGCGACGCCCGGCGCATCGGCACACTTTGTGTGATCCGCTCTCGACTGGTGCGAGCGCACAGTCCCGCGTGTTGACGGCACGTGAAAACTGGTTCTGGCCCACATTTCGTGATTGATACGGCCCTTGTCAGGCGGCCAGGATGACTCGCTTGCGGAGCAGGCCGAAGCTGGCGCGGCCGTACATCTGGCGTTTGATCATCTTGATCCGGTTGACGTTGCCCTCGACCGCGCCGGAGTTGTGCGGCAGGGTCAGGCCGTTGAGCACGGCGGCGTGGTCTTGTTTGAGTCCGGTGGTGAAGGAGTGCAGGTTGGGCTGGTCATCGGCCTCGACGGCGGCGATCCAGGCGTCGAGGCGCTCTCCGTGGCGGCCGGTGAGGATCTTGGCGAACTCGGTGACGTGATCTGCCAGCGCATCCAGGTGGGGGCAGCGGGCCCGCAGGTGTTTGAGCCTGGCCTGCTCGTCATCGTCGAGGGTGGCCGGGTCGCGGAGGATCCAGCTGGCCACGTGGCGGACCTTCGGTGGAGCAGGCACGGGTGGCGGGGCGGTGCCCAGGGCGCGGAAGGGCTGCAGGTAGAGCCGCACGGTGGCGTAGCTGCCCTGGTAGCCGGCGGCGGCGATCTCGGCGTGCAATTGCAGGACGTTGGTGTGCCCGGCGTTCCACCGCTGGTGCAGGTAGGGCTTGAATTCATCGAGGACCGATGGCCGCCGGCCGCGGGCTTTGGCCAGCAGGTCCTCGGCGCTGGCGGCGCGGGCGAACCGGCGCACTGTTTCCTTGGCTAGCCCGAGCTCCCGCATGATCGGTTTGATGCCCTTGCCCTGGGCCCGCAGCGCCTGTACTGCCTCATACCGCTCGCGGGTGCGCCTGACCAGCGCGGAGTCTTCGAACTGCTGGTCTGCCGCGGCCTGGCCCAGATCCGGTTCGGGCGGCGGCTCCGCCGGTAGCTCAGGCTCGGGTTCTTTCAGGCAGCTACGGTGGCGGGCCACCGCCTTCTCCACGTGCTGGGCGAGGTTGTGCCACAGATGCCACCGGTCGGCGACCTGGATCGCCTCCGGTGCGCCGGCCCGGGCGCCGTCGGCATACGCTCCGGCGCGGTCCCGGCAGATCACCTGAGTGCCCGGATGGGCGCGCAGCAGCCGGCGAACGTCTCCGCTTCCCGGTCGGGCAGCAGGTCCACCGGCCGGCGCGTGCTCATGTCCACCAGCACGCTGCCGTAGACATGCCCGCGCCGCAGCGCGAAATCATCGACCCCGAGCACGGCAACACTATCCCCCGCCGGGTCGGGCAGGGCCCGGACCAGCCGCAGCATCGTGGACCGTCCGGCCGGTAACCCGAACCTGGCCGCCAGGCGTGCCCCGGCCCGGCCCGCCAGCGCGAGGCCGATTGCCTCCTGCATGCCCCGCAGCAGCGGCGTCCGCCGCGCATACGCTGTGGTCAACCCCTCCACTTGCTCGGCGAACGTGCAGGCCGGGCAATCGGGGCCATCGCAGAAGAACCGGCGCGCCTGCAGCCGGATCACCATCCGCTGCCCGCCGACCGCAGCATCAGCCAGCCGCCGCTCATACCGGCTGTGCACCCGCGACGAGCCAGCGCCGCACCGCGGGCAGACTCCCTCCTCACTGCGGGCCCTGACCGACAGGCAGACCAGGCCAGGCAACCGGTCAACCTGCTCCACCACCACCCCGGCCAGATGGGGCAACAGCGCCTCCAGGCCGCACGGCGACCCGCATGACAAGCAGTTTCCGCTCAGGGACAATGACACTTCGGACTCCTGGCTGACCGGCTGGCATAGACAACCGCCGATCTACCAGGAGTCCCTTCATCTCCTACGGCAACACGCCGATCACGGACAACACCGTTTGCCTGGCCACGTACCGTACCAACGCGCCGCCCGGGCCAGTTGCGATCACGAAATGTGGGCCAGAACCTGAAAACTGACCCTGTGTCGGAACCCGGAAATTGACCCTCTTCATTCGAGCCTGGCTCCAGCCGAGCCGGGGAGGAAGAGGTGCTGGACGTGGAGAACTGGGCCGAGATCCGCCGCCTGTACCGGGCGGAGGGGCTGCCGGTCAGGGAGATCGCCCGGGTGATGGGCGTGCCGGGGAACACGGTGCGGTCGGCGGTGGCCAGCGACGGGCCGCCGGAGTATGTCCGGCCGCGGGCGGGGTCGGTCGTGGATGCGGCTGAGCCGCGGATCCGGGAGCTGCTGCGGGCGTATCCGTCGATGCCGGCGACGGTGATCGCGGAGCGGATCGGCTGGGATCGGTCAATCCGGGTGCTGTCGGGCCGGGTGGCGGAGCTGCGGCCGGCGTACCTGCTGCCGGATCCGGCGAGCCGGACCGCTTATGCGGCGGGCGAGGTCGCGCAGTGCGATTTCTGGTTCCCCGAGATCAGGCTGCCGGTGGGGTTCGGTCAGGTCCGGACGGCGACGCGGCTGCCGGTGCTGACGATGGTGACGGGTATTCGCGGTGGCTGGCCGGGGTGCTGATCCCGTCCCGGCGCGCTGAGGACCTGTTCGCCGGCTGGGGGCGGCTCATCGCAGCGCTGGGCGCGGTGCCGCGGGTGCTGGTGTGGGACGGCGAAGGCGCGATCGGCCGGTGGCGGGCCGGGAAGCCGGAGCTGACCGGTGAATGCCAGGCGTTCCGCGGTACCCTGGCCGCGAAGGTGATCATCTGCAAGCCTGCCGATCCTGAGGCGAAAGGCCTGGTCGAGAGGTTTCACGATTACCTGGAGCGCTCATTCCTGCCTGGCCGGGAGTTCGCCGGCCCGGCGGACTTCAACGCCCAGCTGGCCGGGTGGCTGGCGGTGGCGAACACCCGGATCCGGCGGGCCCTGGGCTGCTCGCCGGCGGAGCGGATCGGCGCTGACCGGGCCGCGATGCTCGCGCTGCCGCCGGTGGCCCCGGCGACGGGGTGGCGGTGCTTCGCCCGGCTGGCCCGCGATCATTACATCCGGCTGGACTCCAACGACTATTCCGTGCACCCGGCCGTGATCGGCCGCCGGATCGAGGTCACTGCGGGCCTGGACCGGATCCGGGTGCTGTGCGAGGGCCGGGTGGTCGCCGACCACGAGCGGATCTGGGCCTGGCACCAGAGCGTGTCCGACCCGGCGCACGTCGAGGCGGCCAGGCTGCTGCGCCGCGAGCGGATCACGATCGTGCGCCGGCTGCGCGAAGCTGGCGTGCAGATCCGGGCCCTGTCCGATTACGACACCGCGCTGGGGCTGGACAGCGCCAGCCCGCCGGTGGCGTCATGACCGTCGCCAAGACCGCGAGCCGTGACGTGTCCTCCGAGGTCGCGTTCTTGACCCGGGCCCTCAAGGCCCCCGCGCTGCGCGAGTCGGTGACCCGGCTCGCCGACCGGGCCCGCGCCGAGTCGTGGAGCCATGAGGAGTTCCTGGTCGCCTGCCTGCAGCGGGAGGTCTCCGCGCGGGAGTCCCACGGCGGAGAGGGCCGGATCCGGGCCGCCCGGTTCCCGTCCCGCAAGTCGCTGGAGGAATTCGACTACGGCCACGCCCGCGGCCTCAAACGCGAGATCATCGCGCACCTGGGCACCCTGGACTTTGTCACCGCCAAGGACAACGTGGTGTTCCTCGGCCCGCCGGGGACTGGGAAGACGCACCTGGCTACCGGGCTGGCGATCCGGGCCTGCCAGGCCGGGCACCGGGTCGCCTTCGCCACCGCCGCCCAGTGGGTCGCCCGGCTCGCCGACGCCCACAACGCCGGAAAGCTGCAGGCCGAGCTCATCCGGCTGGGCCGCTATCCCGTCCTGGTGGTTGACGAGGTCGGATACATCCCGTTCGAGGCCGAGGCCGCGAACCTGTTCTTCCAGCTGGTCTCGGCCCGGTATGAAAGAGCCAGCCTGATCGTGACCAGCAATAAGCCGTTCGGCCGGTGGGGAGAGGTGTTCGGCGACGAGGTGGTCGCCGCCGCGATGATCGACCGGCTCGTCCACCACGCCGAGGTCATCGCCCTCAAAGGCGATTCCTACCGGCTCAAGGACCGCGACCTGGGCCGCGTTCCCGCCCCGGCGGGACAGGAGTGAACGCGATGACCCTCACCCCGCCGCAAAACCAGCGGGCCACAGCGCCGTCGCGTAACAACAGCCGTAACGATACGGCCGCTGCCTGCGCTGCATGCGGCAAACCGTCCACCCCTGCCGGGCGCCGCCGCTGGTGCTCGGCCGCCTGCCGCCAGGCCGCCTGGCGGCGCCGGCACCCGGCCCCCGGCCCGGCCGCCAGCCGGCCGCCGCCGGCCCCCCCGCCCCGCCACTGGCGGCCAGGGACGCCACCATCTACCAGTGCCCGCAATGCGACGAGCGCTACCTCGGCCAGCAGCGCTGCGACGACTGCGGAACGTTCTGCCGCCACGTCGGCCCCGGCGGGCCGTGTCCGCACTGCGACGAGCCAGTGGCCATCAAAGACCTCATAACGGTCAAGGGAGAAGATATGGAGGGTAGTTAAAGAAGATGAAGAGGAGGTGTAAGAAGAAGAGGTGGGAGAGTGGATGATGAGAGGAATGATGGAAGAGAAGGATGGAAAGGAAAGTGAGGCAGAGAGGGATGATAAGAGAGGGATGATGAAGGTAAGGCTGGATGGAAAGAAGGTGAGGGGCGCAAGGAAGAGGGGGGTAATAAGAGGAAAGTGATGGAAGAGATGGTAGGAAAAAAGGAGAAGTACTAGGTGGTAGAAGAGAAGGAAGAGGTAGGGGAAAAGAAGAAAGAAGAAAAGATGGAGAAGGGAGTGCTAGGTAAGATAGACGAGAACGGCAAGCTAGACACCGCGGACGCTTAACAAACGGAGAAGGACACCGCGGAGTACAACGGCGAGGGCGGCGGGGAGTTCGACTAGCCGGTGAAGGAAAACCGCAAGGCACTGTACGATGCGCTGGATGCGCTGCACTGGCATCAGGTGCAGATCGCGCACTCGGCAAAAGACCCCTAACCAACCCAGGAGGGTCAATTTTCAGATGCCGGAAGTGGGTCAGTTTTCAGATGCCGTTGACACCGCGCAGATCAGGTCGCTCTGCGCGTTGACAACGTTGACCTGATCTGTCGAATATGGGATGTTGCGCCAGCACATACTTATGCGCGAGTAAGCGTGATCATTCGCTCTCGGCAATCCCGCCAGAGTTATCCGGCCAAGATCTTGATCCAATCCTGATGCGGCCAGATCCTCGCCGCCTATGCACGTTGTGCACAAGCGGGTGCGTCCCGGTTGAGAAGATGCAGAACGTCCAGTTCGGGGCGTCTTGTGCCTGCCTGCCGGGTGGCTGGCCGGAGCGGCGCCATAGGAAACGCATGCGGGCGCCGCCCGTGCGCGTTACACTGAACCGTATGGTTCAGCGTTCGCCTGTGCTTGACCGCACGTTCTCCGCTTTGTCGGACCGGACCCGACGGGAGATTCTGGAGCGGCTCGGCCGGGGCCCGGCCACGATCAGCGAGCTGGCAGCGCCGTTTGGCATTTCGCTGACCGGAGTGAAGAAGCACGTCCGGGTCCTGGAGGAGGCGGAATCTGGTCATCACGCAGAAGGTAGGCCGGGTCCGGGAATGCCGGCTCGGCCCCGGGCATCTGGACGATGCGGCGAGCTGGATCGAGGCCTACCGGCAGGCTTGGGAGGGCCGGTTCGACCGGTTCGAGCGCTACCTGGCGGAGCGGACAGGGGGCCGGGGGTGAGCGAGGAGCTGAGGGTGGAGCGCTTGTTCCCGGCATCTCCGGGAGAGGTGTTCGACGCGTTCACCGAGCCTGGGGGGCAGCGGGCGCTGTTCGGGCGGGACGAACCGGGCTGGATCGTCGAATCGGAGGTGGACCTGCGGCCGGGGGGCGCATGGGAGGTGATCTACGGGCCTTCGCGGCAGCAGCTGTACCGGCAGCGGCATGTGTTCCAGGTAGTCGACCGGCCCCGCCGGCTGGTCTTCACCACGACGGAAACGGCTCCGGACGGATCGGCCCTTGAGCTGGAAGGCGAGATCACGCTGAAGGAGCAAGACGGGGCGACCTTGATGACGTTCGTCCAGCGCGGCTTCCCCGACGTGTCGCTGCGGGATCTGCATGCGGCCGGTCTGGACGAGGCCTTCGACCGTATCGAGCAAGTCATCCGGGCGCGGTCGTCTTGACCGGAGCGGGCGGCGGTGGGGCAGAAAGGGGGCACCGGCAGTGGCAGGAATGTGACGCGAAACGAGCGTGAGACGAGGCTTGCATGGCCCGGGAGGCCCTCACCTGCCGGGTCCGGAGTGCCAGGCCAAGAGCACAGACAGGAGGTATATCAGATGAGCAAGGTTGTCGCCGGATTCTCGATGTCGCTGGACGGCTTCGTTGCTGACCCCGATGACGGGACCGAAGAAGTCTTCAAGTGGTATTCGGCGGGCGGCACGGACGCCGAGGTCATAGCCGGTGACGAGAGGTTCGGGCTGTCGCGTGAAGGCGCCGAGGTTATCGAGGAAGCCGGCCGGGCTGCCCGGCGTGCTGGTGACCGCGCGGCGGACCTTCGACATCGCCGACGCCTGGGGCGGCAAGCACCCGATGGACGTGCCGATGGTCGTTGTGACCCACAGGATCCCCGAAGAATGGGCCAACCGCGAGGGATCGCCCTTCACGTTCGTCACCGACGGAGTCCCGAAGGCCATCGACGTGGCCCGCGAGATCGCCGGCGACAAGGACGTCGTGGTCGGCGCTCCCAGCGTCACCCAGCAGTGCCTGCAACTCGGGCTCCTCGATGCCATCCACATCGACCTAGTACCCGTGGTGCTCGGACGCGGGATCCGGCTCTTCGATCACCTGACCACGCCGATCGAACTCCTCGTCACCGAAGCCTCCGGGAACCCGCACGTCACCCACCTCACCTACCGAGTCCTCAAATAGCCGCAAGTCCCGGCTCACCCACCGGGGGATGATCCCCCGATGCGCGACCAAGGCACCTCACCCCACCATCAACCGAGTGGCCGTCCAGCAAGGGCTGACCGGCCGCTGTAGGAGGAACTCGATGATCTGCCCGTTGCTGACCTACGCCGGCATGCAAACGGCAATGGCCGAGCTCGCCGAGGTATTCGGGCTGCAGATCGTCTGGTTTGGCGACGATGTCGCCGAGATCAGATGGAACGGCGGATTCCACGAGTTCGGCAGCTAACACAGGAGTGACCGCCACGACGACGTGCCGACATTCGTACTCAACCTGGATGGCAGCAATCCGCACGTCATCGTCACCGGGCAAGACTTCCCGACCGGGGTAGCGGTGGGCGGGCCCCCAGGCGCCCTCCTGTACTGGGCCAACACCGGCAGCGGCGGGCACGGCACGATTGATAGTGCCAACCTTGACGGTTCCAGCCCGGGTGCCCTCGTCACCGGCCAGAACGGCCCGGTCGGAGTGGCGGTCGATGCCGCGCATTCGTCTGTGGGAAGAGGGATTGTGATGCGCAGTGTGTTCGGTCGTGGTCGTGGTCGTGGCCGGTGCCTTCGTGGTCGTGCTCGGGTCGGCTGCGGGGGCGGCGGTGGCCAAGCCGCGGCAGGCGGTGCTGGCGTTCCGCCCGGCCCCGTATGGGTACGGGCCGGTCCCGGTGGGCCAGCGGAAGGCCCGGACGTTCACGCTGGCCTACACCGGCGGCCGGGCCTCCGGCGCGCTGACGGTCAGGTTGTCGGGGCCGGCGGCGTTCACGATCACCGCCGACACGTGCCGGGCGAGCCTGGCGCCGGGCAAGAGGTGCCGGGGTCGAGCTGGCCCGGCTGCGCTCGCCGATCGGCCTCGACCTCGGCGCCCGGACTCTGGAGCAGACTGCGGTGTCGGTCGCGGCCGAGCTGATTCGGCTTCGCTGGGGCAGCTTCGGCCGGCCGCTCACCCAGACCGCCGACCGCATCCACCACGGCTGACCGCGCCCGGCCGGGGGCGGCCGGCCGGATAGGTCTGGTTCTGGCCCGGGGCCGACGCCTGACCGTGGGAAGCCGGGCGCAACGGCCGGGCGCGCTCACCTCGCCGGGCCGCCTGGCTGCCATGCTGCGAAACCGGGAATCACGTGCCGCCGGCCGCAAGGGCCCGCACCGATCCCGCGGCCGCCAGCCCGGCCAGCGCGCCGCACCTTTGCCGCACTTTTGCCGCACTTTATCTCTGGTTCGGCGGTCATGCCGTTGGTTACGCTCTGCGGCGAGCCCGGTAACAGGGATCGCGGCGCAGACCGTGCCCCGGCCCTGACAGCCCAGAGCCACGGCAGGTGCCGCGCCGGCCGGAGAGAAGGCACGATGCTACTTATCCCGCCAGGCAAAGCACCCGAACGGGCAGTCATGACTGGATCGCCGCGGGCCGCGGGGGCGTCTGCGGCCGGCCGCGGCCTGCGCAGGGGACTGCTCCGGGGGCTGACTGCCGTGGTGGCAGTGGGGCTGCTCGGCTCGGGGGTTGCGGGCGCGGCGGCGGCCAGCGCCGGCACCAGGCCGGCGGCGGGGCCGGGGCACTGCACCCGGACGGTGACCGGGACGCATCACGGCGTCCTGGTGGCCGGCTATGGCGTGCTGTGCCTGGACCGGGCCACCCAGTACGGGCCGGTGCGCGTGTGGCCGGGGGCCGGGCTGACGGGTCACCGGCTCGGCGGTCTCTGGCGCGGTGACCGCGACCCGGGCCCGCTCGGTGCAGGTCTGCGGGTCCACGGTCATCGGCCCGCTGCTGGCCGACGCGGACCGCGGGCCGGGTGACCCTGGGCGGGGCCGGGGCGTCCTGCCGCGGCGACACCTTCCACGGCCCGCTGGTGATCACCGGGTCGGCCCGGCGGGTGCAGGTGGCCGGGCTGCGCCAGCAGGGCCCGGTCACGCTGTCCGGCAACGCCGCCGGGGTGACGCTGTCCGGCGGCTCGGTCGGCGGGACGGTCACCGTGCGCGGCAACCGGGGCCATGGCCCGGTGCTGATCGCGGCGAACGCGATCTCCGGGTCGCTGGCGTGCGCGGCCAACCGGCCCGCGCCGGGCGACCGGCGCCGGCCCAACACGGTGTCGGGGACGGCGAGCGGCCAGTGCCGCACCCTGGTGCCGCCCCGGCCGCGGCGGCAGGCCCTGCCGCCGCTGGCCCAGGACCTGTCCGGCACGCTGCCGGACCTGAACTACGGCCAGGCGGTCGGCGACTTCACCGGCGCCGGCCACGACCAGCTCGCCTCCGCCCAGAACGGCCAGCTGAACATCGCCAACGTCAACAAGTTCGGCGGCCAGGTGGTGCGGTCCACCCCGACCGACCTGATGGCAACGCCCAACGACGGGTTCGGCAACCAAGGAGGGCAGGACGTTTGGCAGTACATCAACATGAGTGAATATCAGGACAACGGCGCGACGTACAGCCTGACCGGGGTGAAGGTGGCCGCGAGCGCGTCCAATATCTTCATGGCCGGGGCTACCTGGAATGGCAGCAACGGTTCAAACTATCAGCTGCACCTGTACGAGCTGCCGCACAACGGTTCCTGCGCCAGCGCTTCGTGCGCCGAGAAGACGGCGGCCCTGCCGGGAATCTATGACCCCCACTCCAACTATGCGCCGAGGCTCGTCGTGGCCACGTCGCTGGCGACGGGGGTGGTCGGCGGGCGGACGCTGATCGCGGTGGGGCTGTCGGACGAGGGCATTTACATCTTCGATGACAGCCTCAACCTGGTGGCCCGTATCACGGACATGGCCACCGGAGACGGAAGCCAGACACCGGTGACGGCGCTGGCGTTCGGCCCGCCGACGGGGTCTGGTCAGGGCGGGGTGCTGGTCGGAGGGGTGGAATCCCCGGCCGCGAGCTTGTTCACCTGGCAGCTCAACTCCGACGGCACCGAGGGGTTCCATTCCGTCGCCGGCCTAGGGTGGTTCCCCCAGGTGGTGATGGGGGCCGCGGTGGCCCAGGTGAACGGGCAGACGGTGTCGGTGTTCACCCGCTCGGACGGGGACGTGCTCGTGCTCAACCCGGACAGCGGAGTACTGATCGCCGACCTGCCGGGCGGGCTGCAGACCGGGCAGCCCACGGGGCTGACCCCGCTGACGCCGTGGAACGGCGAGCCGGGCAACCAGGAGCTGGTGGTGGGCAAGCTGGGCGGCACCGGCGACGAGGTGCTGCAGTACTCGGTCGTGAACGGGGCGCTGCAGGCGATACCGATCGGCTCGCAGGGCGCGACCGCGGACACCGCGGATCAGGTGTACGCGTGGTTCCCCGGATATCAGGCGGGCCGGCTGCGGGTGGCGAATGATTCGGCCGGGGCGGTGAGTATCGCGATGGCGTCGCGGCAGGATCCGGGGTACGGGTGCTGGCTGGATGCGCCGGTGACCCAGCCGCCGGTGCCGGCGTTCCCGGTCGAGGGCACGTCGCTGGCGGCCGGGGCGGTGTCGGCGGACTACTTCGCCGGTGCGCTGACCGCCGGGACAACCGGGGACTGCGCGTCGGCGCAGCCGGGCAGCACCGGCGAGCGGGCCGCCTATGTGATCATCACCCCGGCCGGGGACAGCGCCGATGAGCACGTCGTCAAGCTGCTCGCCGGCGCGGACGGGACGCTGAGCATCCCCGACCAGCCTGGGCAGCCCGGCCAGGTCGGCGGGTACCTGACCGCCAGCCTGTCCCAGGTGTCACCCGGGCCGGGGTCGCTGGGGACCTGGCAGCTGACCGTGACCGGGGGCAGCGGGCCGGCCGCGGCGCAGGCCCCCTCGGTGGCCGGGTACCGGCTGACCGCGGCGCCGGACCCGGCGAACTACACCCCGCCGTCCAGCCCGGTGGCCGATGACCCGTGCCGGCCGGTGTACCGGTTCGACGTGACCGGCGCCCAGTGGAAGAAGGTGACCTCGGCGGGGCAGGCGAGCGCGCAGTTGCCGCCGATGACCGCGCAGGGCAGCACCGATGGCGGGAAGACCTGGCAGGACCTGGGCCAGCTGATGCCGTCGGCCGCCCCTGCCGTGGCGGGCGGCACGGTGACCCTCGGCCCGGCCGGCTTCTTCGTCCAGAACGCCTCTGGTACTGCGACCGGGCCCGGCGTGTGGACCGCGGCCCCGCCCAGCCAGTGCCCGAGTACCGGCCAGCCCCCGGTGACCGAGGTGCGGGTGGTGTCGGGCGGGCTGGCCTCCGCCCCGGTGATGCTGGCCGATCTCGCCGCGCCACCGCTCAACGGCGGCTCTGGGGCTACCCCGGTCCAGGGGGTCGCGGCGACCCCCGATGGCAACGGCGGCGCGGCGGCGCTGCCGCGCGCTGACGGGGCGGACCAGGCCGGGCTGACCCTGCAGCTGACCCCCAACGGCGGCGGGTCGATTGATCCCGGTGACCCGCGTTACAGCCTGGTCTACTACCGGACCCAGGGCACCAACGACCTGGTCACCGGGCTGTACCAGCCCGGCAGGTACGCCAGCTACATCGCGGTGGGCCGCTATGCCGCCGACGGCAGCGCAGCCGACCCCACCAGCAACTACCTGACCACCACCAGCACCGCCGCCCAGCATCTGGACCCGGTGATGAACGACACCGGCACCACCACCGGCTACACCGGCGGGTCTTTCGCGGTGGCGGCCAGCAGCAACCCGCTGACCCCCGTCGGCACCCCCGGCGGCGGGATCAGCATCACCGGCTGCGCGTCGAATCCCTGCACGCTGACCGACCCCAGTACCGGTCCCGTCCTTTACCAGGCCGGCGGCGCGGACGGCGGGCCGGTGACCGGGCTGCTGGTGTCGGCCGCCGCGATCACCAGCCCGTCCTGCCTGCCGCTGCAGGTCGGCACGGGCAACGCGCACAACCTCGGCTCGGCGTCCCTGGACGTCACCGCCAGCCAGGCCAAGCTGGCCAGCACCTCCCAGTTCTGGCCCAGCGACAGCGTGGATACCGCGCTGGTCACCGCCGGGCAGCTTGTCCCGGCTACGGACATGCCCGTCACCGGCGGCGGAACCCCGTGCTGACACTCCCTCGTTGTCCGGCCCGGCGGCCGGCCGCAGGAAAGGCAGACCGATGAGTTCTACGATCATCAGGCGGGCCTGGCGGGCCTGCCGCCCGTCCGGCCGCCGTGCTGTCGTCCGCTGGCTGGGGGGGCTGGTGTCGGTGGTTCTGGTGGCGGCGGGGGTGCAGGCGGCGGGCGCGGGGCCGGCGCTGGCTGCCGCCGGGGCGGCCGGGGGCAAGGGGGCGACCTCGGGGCCGGTGTCGAACGCGTTCGCGATGGGCGGCGGGGTGGGTGGCAGCATCAACCAGCGGACCGGGGCGTTCCAGGTATCGCTGCCGCTGGCCGGGGTGGCCGGGCGGGCCGGGGCGGGGTTGTCGCTGGCGCTGGGTTATGACCAGTCGCTGGCCGCGCTGGGCGCGGCCGGGGACCGGTTCGGGCTGGGCGCGGGGTGGACGCTGGGGGTGCCGTGGGTGGACACGGCCGCCGGGGTGCACGTGTACCCGGCCTCGGGCGGCGCGTATGCCTACGATGCCAGCGCGCCGACCGGGCTGGCCGGCTACCCGCTGCGGGACCTGAGCTTTGTCAAGGATCCGGGGAAGACCCAGCCGCCGCCCGGGGTCGCGGTGCGGCCGTACCTGTACGCGCTGACCTCCCTGGACGGCACGGTGGACCGGTTCGACGCGCATGGGAACCTGATCGAGCAGACAGACCGGTTCGGCAACGCGATCGACCTGGCCTGGCAGCAGTCCGGGTCGTGGTGGCAGCCGGTCTCGGTGACCGACAGCTACGGCCAGGTGACCACGTTCCATTACACCGCCGGCACGGTGACGGTCACCGCGCCGCCCAATGCGGAGAACATCGCCGCCGCGACCACGCTGCATCTTGACGCGGGCCAGCTGACCGGGATCACCAACGCGGCCGGGCAGGCCACCAGCTTCGGCTACAGCGCGGTGAGCGGGCAGGCCGCCGAGCTGCTGGACTCGGTGACTTCGCCGACCGGGGAACACACCAGCGTCACCTACGCCTCGCCGGACTACCAGCCGAACCTGGTGACTGTCGATACGGTGGACGTCACCGACTCCCACGGCCACCAGATGCTGCCGGAGCTGCATTTCGACGTCAACCCGCCGGGCAACACAGGCCAGCACAACTACACCGGCTACCCCTCCTACAACACCGTCGGCCCGAACGGCCTGTTCGACTCCGGGGATTCCGGCTACCGCTACACCACCGAGCTGTCGAACGGCACCTCGACGGTCGATGCCACCTACAACAGCCTGCACCTGCTGGTCGCGCAGAAGGTCTACCTGCACCCGCCGGGCGGGGCCCAGGTGCTGAACCAGGCGCAGGCCTACGCCTACCCGGCGGTGGCGTCGGTGGCCAGCCTGCCGGCCAACTACGCCAAGCCGACCTCGGTCGCCGTCACCTACGGCGATCCCCAGTTCGGAGCCACCCGCACGGTGACGACCAACTCCGCCTACAACACCCTGGGCGAGCAGACCTCGGCCACCAGCCCGTCCGGCACCACCACCACGACCAGTTACGGCAGCTACGGGCTGCCGCTGACCCAGACGGTGACCGGCGCGCACGGGGCCACCAGTACCACCACCAACACCCTCACCGCCGACGGCAAGCAGATCCGCACGACGACCACCGCGGCCGGCGCCACCGTGAAGACCGCGACCGCCCGCACCGTGACCACCTACAGCTACAACGGCTTCGGCCAGGTCACCGGGCAGTCGCTGGCCTGGGCGCCGGGAGCCAAGCCGCCGGGGCCCAGCGGCGGCCCGGACCAGATCGACACCAGCCAGCAGATCAGCACCGACCCGGCCGCGCACACCCAGACCAGCGTGGTCACCACCGCGGCGGGGACCCCGGACGCGACCAGCACCACTACCGTGTCTGACCTGGTCACCGGGCAGGTGCTGCGCCAGACCGATCCGTCCGGGCTGACCACCTCCTACACCTACGACGCGCTGGGCCGCCAGCTGACGATGACCGCGCCCGGCGGGCAGACCACCAAGACCGTCTACAACTCCCCGACCCAGACCACGGTGACCGCGCCCAGCGGGCTGGTCACCCAGACCACCACCGACGTGACCGGCCGCACCGTCAAGGTCACCGACAACGTGGCCGGGGAGAAGCTGGTCGCCGACCCGGCGGCCCGCACGGTGCAGACCGATAGCTACAGCGCCGACGGAACCCAGCAGACCACGACCACCCCGGCCGGTACGGCCACCACCACGCTGGACCCGCTGGGCCGCCCGGTCAAGGTGGTCAACCCGGACGGGATCACCCAGGATACCTCCTACGACGCGGTGGCCAACACGCAGACCACCTCCCTGGTGCCGGCCGGCGCTTCGCCGTCCAGCCCCGTCTCCACCACCGTGCAGGGGTTCGACAACCTCAACCAGCCGGTCTCCTCGGCCACCACGTACGCCGACAGCACCCCGAAGGTGACCGCCGCCCAGTCCTACGACGGGCTGGGCCGGGTCACCTCGTCGTCGGCCGCCGGGGTCACCGTCACGCCCTCCTACGCCGGGGCCGGCGGTCTGGAAAACGCGGCCACGCTCACCCCCACTGACACCGGCTCCTTCCCCGGGAATCCGGTGACCGCGGCCACCACCAACACGATGACCGGCGCGCCCACGCTGAAGACCCTCACCCAGGCCGGGCAGGCCGCCCCTGGCGCCGCCTACACCTACGACGACGCCGGCCGGGCCGCTACCGTGACCACTCCGGCCGGAGCGAAGACCTCGTACACCTACACTCTGGATGGGCAGATCGCTAGCATCACCCAGCCGTCCGGCACCAAGACCGCCAACAGCTACGACCCGAAGACCGGCCGGCTGGCCGAGACCGACGTGACCGGCCCGGGCGGGCGCACCCAGAAGACCGCGTACGCCTACGACCCGGCCACCGGGCTGGTCACCGCGGTCTACAACCCGGACAACCCGGCCGACAAGATCAGCTACGACTACGACGCCGACGGGCACCTCACCGCCATCCACTACCCGGACGGCACCTCGGTCACCGCCAGCTACACCGACAGCGGGCGGCTGGCCACCAGCACCGACATCACCGGCGCCATCACAACGTACGGCTACAACCAGGCGGGCAAGCTCACCTGCGCCACCCAGACCCGCGACGGCGCCACCCTGGCCGAGGTCGCCTACGCCTACGACACGCTGGACCGGGTGACCACTGTCACCCGAGGCGGCCAGGCGTGCGCCAGCGGCGGCGGTGTCAAGACCGCGCTCACCTATACCGACGCCAACCAGGTCAAGACCGAGATCACCACCGCCCCCGGCGGCACCGTGCTGCTGTCGGCCAGCTACTCCTACGACGCGCACGGCAACCTGGTCTCCCGCACCAGCCAGGCCACCGCACCGGCCGCGACCCGGCGCGGCCGCCGGGCCGCCGACACCACCGCTACCACTACGACGTACTCCTACGACGCCTACAACCGGCTGACCGGCTCGGCCAGCTACGCCGGTACCACCGCCACCGGCACCCCGGCCACCCGGACCAGCTACACGCTCAACACCGCCGGGGACGTGGTCAAGAAGACCACCACCAGCGGCGGCATCACCACCACCACGACCAGCACCATCGGGCCCGGCGACCAGCTGACCAGCCAGACCACGGGCGGCACCACCACCAGCCAGGCCTACGACGCTGACGGCAACGTCACCCGCGATCTG
This sequence comes from uncultured Actinomycetes bacterium, assembly GCA_963762615.1. GTDB lineage: Bacteria > Actinomycetota > Actinomycetes > Streptosporangiales > Streptosporangiaceae > PALSA-505. The sequence goes on from CAVXLG010000013.1 coordinate 1,188,206, forward strand.
GCCGGCAACACCTACACCCACACCCTGGCCGGCCAGATCGCCTCGGTGACCACCCCCGCCGGGGCGGTCACCAGCTACGCTTACTGGCCCGACCGCACCCTGCGCTCAGCCACCACCACCGCCTCCGGCGGGGCCACGACCACCACCACCTTCCACGACAACACCGCCGGGCAGATCGTCAACGACACCTACACCGACAGCACCGGCCCGGCGGTCACCGGCTCCTACCTGATCGGCCTGGGCCGCGAAGCCCGCGCCCTGATCACCGCCGGGACCGCGCAGACCACCGGGCCCGGCGCCGGCTACTACGTCACCGACCCGCACGGCTCGGTGCGGCCATGATCGACCCGGGCGGCCAGGTCACCGCCAGCTACCAATACAGTGACTACGGCATCCCTGCCACCGCCGCGCTGCCCGCCCCCCGCGCCGGCGCGGCCGCCCAGGCGGCGGTCAACCCGTTCGGCTACGACGGCTCCTACACTTTCCCGGCCACCGGCACCCAGTACCTGCCCGCGCGCAGCTACGACCCTGCCCAGGGCCGGTTCCTCAGCCTGGACAGCTCCGCCCAGATCAACCGCTACCAGGCGTTCAACACTAACCCCATCAACTTCACCGACCCCACCGGCCAGACCGCCGTCTCCGACCTGATCACCGACATCTTCCTCACCCTCGTGTTCGCCGTGGCCACAGTCGCCAGCTTCGGCGCCGCCAGCGCCGCCGTCGGCGCCGTGGCTGCCGCCGTGGCCGCTGGCGAGGAAGTCACCGCCGCCGCCGTCGCCGGCGCCGTGCTCACCACCGCCAGCACCCTGGCCAACGCCGGCGCCGCCGCCACCGCGGCCACCCTCACCGCCGACGACGCCGCCGGCCTGTCCGGCCACAACTTCCTGTCCGCCAGCCAGCGCAAGAGCCTGCAGACCGCCGAAACCTCTCTTGGCATCATCGGCACCGCCACCGGGCTCGCCGGCGCTGGCCTCGCCGGCGCTGCCACCGAAGGCGAGGGCGCCGCCACGGCCGACATCGCGTCCAAGAGGCTCGCCGTCGATGTACTCGACCCAGGCGTGTCCCCCGTGACCGAACCGTCCGAAGGTTCGTCGCCGCTCAGATTCAATGAGTCCATCGGGTCCATCTCGGAGAATCCTGATCCTGAGCTCGCGGCACGGAGCGACACGGTCAACCCCGCCGGCACCGCCTCGCCCGACACGAGCTACGGAGCATTCACACCCAGACCGCCAATGACCGAGGCCGAGCTCATGCTCGCGGACGAGCCCTTCGAGTACTCATCAGACGAGCGAAATCCCCGACATAGCCTGGCGCAACACGACACCGACCGGGGAGGGGGATATCGCGGAATCCGGCGGAATCACTTCGCTGGAGGACGAAGCGCTGAGCAGTTCCGAATCCGGACCGCCGCCGCAGAACGTGCTGCAACTGACCCCACCGCCGACCGCGACTGCCGCTATTCCCGGCACCGCACCGGGCTTGACGCAATCGGTCCAATCCGACTTCACGCTGATCCTGAATTCCAACGGTGAACTTACGGTAAGAGACTCGCTAGATGAACCAGGACTTATGTCTAGTATCTCGGGCCCGTCACCTTACCTGGCCGTCACGCCCATACTGCTGGAGGAATGACATGTCACCATCCAGACGCGGCATGCCTGGGATGCTCAGAAGGGGAGCCAGGTCACGCTGACCGGCCCGGCTGCGTTCACTACCGCTGGCGACACCTGCACCGGCGCCAGCCTGGAGCCGGCAGCTCCAGCACGATCACGGTGCGGTTCGCGCCCGCCAGCGCTGCCACGGTCACCGCGACGCTGGCCGCAGCCAGCAGCAACCCGGCCGCCACCACCGACGACGCGCTCACCGCTACCGGGCACCCCGCTTACTCTGCTGGACCAAATTCCGGGACCGCTTCCTGCGTCCTCCGACGGAATGGTCAACGAGGCTATCTCGACGGCACCAGCCCGTATGTCATCGGCGGTTAGCGAATGCGGTCCGGTCACCTATCACCCCGGCCGGCCTCGGCTTCCAGGTCGGCGATACCGGGGAGGTGGGTACGCCAGCCGGCCAAGGTCCACGGCCAGCGGCGCGGAGCCGTCGGCCTGGCGGATGCGCACCCGGGTGGCGCCGTCGCTGGAGACACAGGTCACCCGCAGCACGAAAATGTGCGATCCGGCTGTGAACCGGTAGGCCACCGACCAGGGTGGCTCGTAGGCGATCAGCTCGCCGGTGCCGCCGATGTCGCGGCCGCCGCGGCGCAGCCGCAGCCCGAACATGACGCCGATCCCGGCCGGCTGCCCGGCCTCGGCCTGCACCGCGGCCACCTCGGGCAGCCAGTCGGCCAGCCGGGCCGGCGCGGCGAGGTGACTGAAGACCGCCGCCAGCGGTCGCGCCAGCGTCGCGTCGTGGTCCATGCCTGTCCGCCCTCGCCTGGTCGCACTGTGCTACGGGCCGCTTCCTCGCGGCCCGGCTTGCAGGTTAGGCTCAAGTCAGTTGCGGACACCAGCGATTGAGTGCGGCAAAGATGCTGCAAAGGTGCGGCAACGCGACCGGGTAATCCAACTTAAAGCTGCGGGGTAATCCGGGATGCAGGATCTGGCGGGTTTCCGTGCGGCGGTGCGCGAGCGCTGCCGGGCGGCGGGGCGCACCCAGCAACAGCTGGCCCGGGCCGTCGGCCTGCATCCCAGCGTGCTGAGCCACAAGCTGCATCAGCGTGATGCGCTGCTGAATGCCGCCGACGTCGCCGCGATCGTTACTGCCCTGGCGGACTGGGGGACGGTCGGCTCGGCGGCCGAGGCCCGCGGGCTGCTCGCGCTGATGGCAGTGCCCGAGCGCGCCATCCCCGCTCAGGCGTGGACCTCCGGGCCGCTGGGCGCCCTGCCGCGCGACCCGGCGCCGGCTGCTCGTCTGGCCGGCCGGGCGCGCGCCGCGGTCGCACCGGACCCGGGGCCCGCCGCGAACCCCGGCGGCGGCCGCCTGGCCCCGGCTCCGCTCCCGGTGCCGCTGACCCCGCTGGTCGGGCGGGCCGCCGAGGTCGCCGCGGTCACCGCCGTGGTACCGGGCCGCTGGTCACGCTGACCGGGACCGGTGGCACCGGCAAGACCCGGGTCGCGCTGCAGGCCGCCGCCGAGCTGGCCGCCGGTTCCCGGACGGGACGGCGTTCGCGGACCTGGCGCCGGTCAGCGACCCCGATCTGGTCGCGGTGACGCTGCTGCGCGCGCTGGGCCTGGCATCGCAGTCGGCGGCCACCGCTGCGGACCAGCTGGCCGCCGCGCTGCGCCCGGCGCGGGTGCTGCTGGTCGCCGACAACATGGAGCACCTCATCGAGCAGGCGGCATTGCTGAGCCTGCTGCTGCGGTTGCCCCCGGATTGCACCTGCTGGTCACCAGCCGCGTCGCGCTCGGCCTGTACGGGGAGCACCAGTTGCGGGTGCCGCCGCTGCGGCTGCCCGATCAGGCCGCCCAGGCTGCCAGCTCTGAGGCGGTTCGGTTGTTCGTGCAGCGCGCCCAGGCCGTCGCCCCGGGATTCGACCCGCAGGGCGAGGCGCTGGCGGCGACCGCCGCGATCTGCTCTGCCCTGGACGGGCTGCCGCTGGCGATCGAGCTGGCCGCCGCCCGGGTCCGGCTGTACCCGCCGCGGGCCCTGCTGCCCCAGCTGCAGGCGCGGCTGCTGCTGCTGGTGGGCGGGCCGCGGAACCTGCCGCAGCGTCAGCAGACGCTGCGCGCGACCCTCGACTGGAGCGACGCGCTGCTGTCTGCTGACGCCCGGGACGTGTTCGCCCGCATGGGCGTGTTCGCCGGCTCGTTCGACGCCGCCGCCGCGGCGGCGGTCTGCGAGGCGCCGATCCGCTGGCGATGACCGAGCGGCTGGCCGGGCTGGCCGGGCACAGCCTGGTCGAGGTGACGCCCGGCCTGATCCCGCGGTTCGGCCTGCTGGCGACCGTCCGCGAGTACGCCCTGGCCCGGCTGGCCGAGACCGGCCAGGCTGACGCGGTGCACGAACGGCACCTTCGTCACTACCTGGCGCTGGCGACCCAGGCCCGGACCCACCTGGACGGCCGGCAGCAGGGCGACTGGTTCGACCGGCTGGCAGCCGATTTCGCGAACATCCGCGCCGCCCTGGACTGGGCCCGGACCCGGGCCGAGGCAGGCGGCGGCTACCTGGAAGACGGGCTGCGCCTGGCCACCGCGGCGGCGCCGTTCTGGCGCCGCCGCGGCTCCATGGCCGAGGGCGCGCTGCACCTGGAACGGCTGCTGGCCATCGACGCCCGGCACCACACGGCGGCCCCGGCCGCCCGGGCCTGGGCGGTCCTGGAAGCCTGCACGCTGGCCTGCTTCGGCGGCGATTATGCCGCCACCATCGACCTGGCCCGCCAGGGCCTGGAACTCTGCGGTGAACTGGGCGATCTGCGCGGGCTGGCCTGGGCGCACCGCTACCTCGGCGAGGCCGCCCTGGCCCTCGGCGACCTGCCCACCGCCGAGTCGCACTTCCAGAGCCAGCTCGAACTCGCCGAACAGGCCCGCGACTCATGGACCGAGGCGGCGGCGTGGAACATGCTGGCGCAGGTCAGCCGGTACCAGGGCCGCTATCGCGACGCGACCGCGCAGCTGCGCCGCGCGCAGCAGGCCTTCCAGGCCGCCGACGATCCCGACGGCAGCGCGACCGTGCTCAGCAGCCTCGGCGAGGTCGCCCGCGACGCCGGGGAGCCGGATCCGGCCCGGGACCTGTTCCGCCGGGCGCTGCGCGGCTACCAGCAGACCGGCAGCAAGCGCGGCATGGCCTACGCCCTGGAAGGGCTCGCCACCGTGGCCGCCATGACCGGCGATGACCGGGCCGCCCTGACCTACCTCGGCGCGGCCCAGGTGCTGCGCGAGCAGAGCGGCGGGGCGCTCATGCCCGTCGATCGGGCCATCCTCGACCGGTTCCTGGACCCCGGCCTGGCGGCCCTCACCCAGCAGGAACGCGAGCAGGCCCTGGCCGAAGGCCGCAACCGTCCGCTAGCCCAGATCATCGACAAGGCACTCACCCGGTAAGCCGACCGGTTGGCCACGGGCGCGGCCCCGGTCGGCCGCTCACCCCGGGGGTCGCCTCGATCCACCGGGTCTGGCCACTGCTGACCGCCCGGCCGCCCTCGTGGTCGATAGCACATTGCCTGGTGACCGCGTCTCGGTTGTCGATGACGGTGGCCGTGCTGGGCGCCGCGAGGCCGTCGGCGAAGACCCAGTGACCTTCCGCCTGAGCCGGTCGTCGAACGTGCTGATGGCCGCCTGCTCGTCCGGGGTGGCGAGGCCGGCCGTGTCGTCGATCACGGAAACCAGGTACTGCATCTCGGATCATCTCCCGTGGTCACCGGATGTTGGCAGGGGCCGCGGAAGTCCCCCGCCGCTCCGGGCTAGGGATATTCCCTAGACGCGTCTAGCCGACGGTGGCCTGCACGCCGCGGACTGCGTCGGCGACCGGGGCCAGCGTCTCGTCCTGCGCCATGTCCGGCAGATCCGCCCTGGCCGGCGGCCGGGTGCCGTCGCGCACCGCGTCGGCGACCTGATCGAGCGCGGCCGTCAGCCGGCGCACGTCGCCGGACGAGGGGGCGGGCGCGCCGTGGTTGACGGCGACGGCGGCCCGCGTGACCGTGTCCATCACCTGGTCCAGGGCGGCGACCGCGGGCCACCACGCGGTGGCCTGCCGGCCGAGGGCGCGCGGCTGGGACATCGAGCGCTGGAACTCCGTGCGCAGGTCGGACAGCTCACGGTAGGTCTGCCTGCGCAGGCGTGACCGCCCGGGTGAGGGACCGGCCAGTGCCCGTTCGGTATACCCGGCGACGTGCGTCACGGCCCCGGCGAACTGGTCCGACAGGTGTGCCCGCCAGGTCCCCGGCCAGGGGGCGAACCCGATCACCAAGGCGATCGCGCAGCCGAGCAGGGTGTCGATCAGACGGTCCTCGGCCAGGTGCCAGCCCGTCCGGTCCAGGATGTCGATGAGCAGCACGACCAGCGGGGTCAAGAACGTGGCCAGCAGGGCGTAGTTGAGGCTGCGCCCGTACGGCAGCAGCGCGGCGAGGACCGCGCACGGGATCAGCAGCCAGAGGCCGTACGGCACCGCCACCAGGATGATCGCGCCGATGACCGCCCCGACGACCGTGCCGATTCCGCGCTGCAGGGCCCGCGCGAATACCGATCCGAAGTCCGGCTTGAGCACGAAGGCCACGGTGAGCACCACCCAGTACGACCGCTGCAGCGGCAGGATCTCGCTCGCCACCGCGGCCACGCCGATGCTGGCCATCAGCCGCAGGGCGTACAGCCGGGTGAGCCGCCCGGCCCGGATCTTGTCGAGCGCCGCGCGCAGGCGTTCCCGCAAGCCCGGTGGCTCGGGCTGGCCGCCATCGGGGATCTGCTGGCCCTCGATCAGCCGCACCGCGCCGCGCAGCGCATCGCAGAGCGCGCGGGCGCCGGGGGTGTCGCTCCAGGTCGGCGGGAGGGCGGGCGGCGGCCTGTCGCAGGAGATCGAGTCGGCCAGCGCGTCCACCGCGCCGGCCACGCTGGCCGGCGGCGCGGTGCCCTCCAGGGCCAGGGTGTTCGTCGCCTCGGCCACCTGGAAGCTGTGGTTGAGCAGCGCGACCAGCCGGCGCAGCTGCGGATTCCCCCCGCCGATCCCGGACCGCGCGGTCAGCACCTGGTCATAGGCGACGTTGAGCGCGGCGGTCAGCGCGCGCCGGTCCGCGGCGAAGGAATCGGTGCCGACCGACCGCAGCCTGGCGGCCAGCGCGCGGTACACGTCCGCCACACTGTGCTGCTCGGCCGACCGGGGATACAGAATCCAGCCCGGGATGATGAGGATCATGGCCCAGGCCACGCCAAGGAGGAATTCCAACGGCCCGGTCCACCACGGCCGCAGCCCGCCCAGCGGCCCGAGGCCGAGCGACGCGAACACCAGCAGCTGCAGGCCGACCACCGAGCCCGTGCTGCCCATCTCGCTGACCACGACGGAGACGCCGGCCAGCAGGACGAGCACGACGACGGCGGTCCAGCCGCGCCCGTGAATCGCGGCGCCGATGGTCAGGCCGACCGCCCCGCCGAACACTGCGGCCGATCCCACCCGCTTGAGCCGGGCCAGGTACGGGCCGCCGACGTCCACGATCACCGCGATCAGGCCGCCCATAGCCGCCAGCAGGCCTGGCGCCAGGTCGTGCGCGAGCAGCCCGGCGGCCAGCGGCACGCAGATCGCCAGGGCGGCCCGGACCATCAGCGGCCAGGGCACGGTGACCGGCTTCGGCCGCACGATATCCACCAGCCAGCCGGGTGCAACCGCCTCGCGCACCCTGGCCGCCTGCCGCGGAAGTTCCCTCAGCGCCCCTCCCCGACCTTCACTTACCCGCATCGCCGCGGCGCGCCCCCCGTTTCCGTCGTCGCCGCGACTTTTCATGCATTACGACCGGTTCGTGACCCATTTTGTCCCGGTACGCGGTCGCTAGACGACAAATTCCAAGGGATCTTCTGCGGACATGACGCGAGGGTGCCCAAGATCAGGTTGTGACGACTGACATGGACACCCTCGCGACCGCACTGTATGTGAAGACCGACGATCTGCTGAAGGAATCGCCGCAGCTCGCCCCGACCGGCCGAAGATCGGCATCGGCCCGAAGCTGGCCGACGCTGAACTGGTCACCCTGGCCGTGATGCAGGCCCTGCTGGGATTCACCTCCGAGGCCCGGTGGCTGCGGTATGCCCGCGCCCACCTGTGCCACCTGTTCCCCTACCTGCCTCAGCAGCCCGGCTACAACAAGCGCCTGCGCGGCGCCGCACCGCTGATCCGGCACTGCATCCTCGCCCTAGCCGCCAGCACCGCCAGCCGGACAGACGACGTCTGGATACCCCATTCCACCCCGGTGGAGTGCGGCCGCTCCCGCGAGACCGCCAAACGCTCCGACCTGGCCGGATGGGCCGAATACGGGTACTGCGCCAACCATTCGCGCCACTTCTGCGGCCTGCGGCACACAGATCAACCAATCGGCGCGCCTCCTCAGCGTTAGCGTCCGCCTCAGCCGCTGATCGCCAGGAAGCCACCGGCGGAGCAGACGGATATCGCAACCGCCGCGGGGAGTGTCAGCACGGGGTTCCGCCGCCGGTGACGGGCATGTCCGTAGCCGGGACAAGCTGCCCGGCGGTGACCAGCGCGGTATCCACGCTGTCGCTGGGCCAGAACTGGGAGGTGCTGGCCAGCTTGGCCTGGCTGGCGGTGACGTCCAGGGACGCCGAGCCGAGGTTGTGCGCGTTGCCCGTGCCGACCTGCAGCGGCAGGCAGGACGGGCTGGTGATCGCGGCGGCCGACACCAGCAGCCCGGTCACCGGCCCGCCGTCCGCGCCGCCGGCCTGGTAAAGGACGGGACCGGTACTGGGGTCGGTCAGCGTGCAGGGATTCGACGCGCAGCCGGTGATGCTGATCCCGCCGCCGGGGGTGCCGACGGGGGTCAGCGGGTTGCTGCTGGCCGCCACCGCGAAAGACCCGCCGGTGTAGCCGGTGGTGGTGCCGGTGTCGTTCATCACCGGGTCCAGATGCTGGGCGGCGGTGCTGGTGGTGGTCAGGTAGTTGCTGGTGGGGTCGGCTGCGCTGCCGTCGGCGGCATAGCGGCCCACCGCGATGTAGCTGGCGTACCTGCCGGGCTGGTACAGCCCGGTGACCAGGTCGTTGGTGCCCTGGGTCCGGTAGTAGACCAGGCTGTAACGCGGGTCACCGGGATCAATCGACCCGCCGCCGTTGGGGGTCAGCTGCAGGGTCAGCCCGGCCTGGTCCGCCCCGTCAGCGCGCGGCAGCGCCGCCGCGCCGCCGTTGCCATCGGGGGTCGCCGCGACCCCCTGGACCGGGGTAGCCCCAGAGCCGCCGTTGAGCGGTGGCGCGGCGAGATCGGCCAGCATCACCGGGGCGGAGGCCAGCCCGCCCGACACCACCCGCACCTCGGTCACCGGGGGCTGGCCGGTACTCGGGCACTGGCTGGGCGGGGCCGCGGTCCACACGCCGGGCCCGGTCGCAGTACCAGAGGCGTTCTGGACGAAGAAGCCGGCCGGGCCGAGGGTCACCGTGCCGCCCGCCACGGCAGGGGCGGCCGACGGCATCAGCTGGCCCAGGTCCTGCCAGGTCTTCCCGCCATCGGTGCTGCCCTGCGCGGTCATCGGCGGCAACTGCGCGCTCGCCTGCCCCGCCGAGGTCACCTTCTTCCACTGGGCGCCGGTCACGTCGAACCGGTACACCGGCCGGCACGGGTCATCGGCCACCGGGCTGGACGGCGGGGTGTAGTTCGCCGGGTCCGGCGCCGCGGTCAGCCGGTACCCGGCCACCGAGGGGGCCTGCGCCGCGGCCGGCCCGCTGCCCCCGGTCACGGTCAGCTGCCAGGTCCCCAGCGACCCCGGCCCGGGTGACACCTGGGACAGGCTGGCGGTCAGATAGCCGCCGACATAGCTGTCGATCTTCAGCGTCCGGTCCGCGCCGGCCGTCAGCTTGACGATCTGCTCATCGGCGCTGTCCCCAGCCGGGGTGATGATCACGTACGCGGCCCACTCACCCTTGCTGCCCGGCTGCGCCGACGCGCAGTCCCCGCCGGTCAGCGCCGCGGCGAAGTAGTCCGCCGACACCGCCCCGGCCGCCAGCGACGTGCCCTCGACCGGGAACGCCGGCACCGGCGGCTGGGTCACCGGCGCATCCAGCCAGCACCCGTACCCCGGATCCTGCCGCGACGCCATCGCGATACTCACCGCCCCGGCCGAATTGTTCGCCACCCGCAGCCGGCCCGCCCCATACCCGGGGAACCACGCGTACACCTGATCCGCGGTGCCCGCGGTCGCGCCGCCGGGGCCGAACGGAACCTGGGCCCCCGTTCCGTCCATGTCCTGCAGCACCCGGTCGTCGGTGCCGTCATACGAGCCCACCACCAGCTCCTGATTGCCCGCATCACCGTTCCACGGCGTCAACGGAGTGATCCCGGAAGGCATGGCTCCTGCCTGCGGATCGGCCCACTGCCAGCCGAGAGCAGGGGCCCCGGTCCCGGACATGGGGAAGGCACCCACGAGCGCCGAGCCACGAGGATCCCAGGAACCGAAGACCGCCATCTGCTGCCCGTCGATCTGCGCGACCGCCGCTGACAGGGTGACCCCGGCCCCGCCCCCAGACCAATGGCTGTTCTCGGTGCCGTCCGGGTTGAGCTGGTAGCCGAACAGGTTTACCGGCCCCGGGGACTCCGTGCCGACGGCCAGCACCCCGCCCTGACCCGCCCCTGACGGCGGGCCGAACGCCAGCGCGGTGACCGGCGTCTGCGCAGGCGGATCGCCGCCTACTGCCATGTCCTGGATGGTGGCCACCAGGTCGAGGTTGTCGTCGTAGATGTTGATACCTTCATCAGACAGGCCCACCGCGATCAGCGTCCGCCCGCCGACCACGCCCGTCGCCAGCGACGTCGCCACGATGACGCGCGACGCAAGGACCGTCTGGTATTCGCTTGGTAGGTTTACCGTCTCCTCGGCGCATGCCGCGCTGGCGCAGGAGCCGTCGTGGGGCAGCTTGTACAAGTGCAACTGGTAAGTGTCCAGCGGGTCGCTGACGTTCCACGTCGCCCCGGCCATGTAGAGGTCGGAGGCACTTGCCGCTGTCTTCACCGACGTCATGCCGTACGTCGCGCCGTTGGCAGCGTACTGGGCGTCTTCCCACTCCCAAACGGCCATGCTCCGCTCGTGGCGACCGAACCCTTGGGTGAATCCGTCATTCGGGGTTGCCATCAGGTCGGTCGGGACCTGCTTCTCCCCCTGGCCGCCGAACTTGCTGACGTCAACGATCTTCAGCTGGCTGTCCGCAGCGTAGGCCACCTCGTCGTGGCCGGCGCCGGTGAAGTCGCCCACCGCCTGGCCGTAGTTCAGGTCCGGCAGCGTGCCGGACAGGTCCTGGGCCAGCGGCGGCAGGGCCTGCCGCCGCGGCCGGGGCGGCACCAGGGTGCGGCACTGGCCGCTCGCCGTCCCCGACACCGTGTTGGGCCGGCGCCGGTCGCCCGGCGCGGGCCGGTTGGCCGCGCACGCCAGCGACCCGGAGATCGCGTTCGCCGCGATCAGCACCGGGCCATGGCCCCGGTTGCCGCGCACGGTGACCGTCCCGCCGACCGAGCCGCCGGACAGCGTCACCCCGGCGGCGTTGCCGGACAGCGTGACCGGGCCCTGCTGGCGCAGCCCGGCCACCTGCACCCGCCGGGCCGACCCGGTGATCACCAGCGGGCCGTGGAAGGTGTCGCCGCGGCAGGACGCCCCGGCCCCGCCGAGGGTCACCGGGCCCGCGGTCGCGTCGGTCAGCAGCGGGCCGATGACCGTGGACCCGCAGACCTGCACCGAGCGGGCCCGGGTCGCGGTCACCGCGCCGGAGACCGCCGAGCCGGTGACCGTCAGCCCGGCCCCCGGCCACACGCGCACCGGCCCGTACTGGGTGGCCCGGTCCAGGCACAGCACGCCATAGCCGGCCACCAGGACGCCGTGATGCGTCCCGGTCACCGTCCGGGTGCAGTGCCCCGGCCCCGCCGCCGGCCTGGTGCCGGCGCTGGCCGCCGCCGCGCCCGCAACCCCCGAGCCGAGCAGCCCCACTGCCACCACGGCAGTCAGCCCCCGGAGCAGTCCCCTGCGCAGGCCGCGGCCGGCCGCAGACGCCCCCGCGGCCCGCGGCGATCCAGTCATGACTGCCCGTCGGGGTGCTTTGCCTGGCGGGATACGTAGCATCGTGCCTTCTCTCCGGCCGGCGCGGCACCTGCCGTGGCTCTGGGCTGTCAGGGCCGGGGCACGGTCTGCGCCGCGATCCCTGTTACCGGGCTCGCCGCAGAGCGTAACCAACGGCATGACCGCCGAACCAGAGATAAAGTGCGGCAAAAGTGCGGCAAAGGTGCGGCGCGCTGGCACCCAGGCCTTCCCGGCTACTACGGCCGGGTACCGGGCTGCGCTGGCGTGGATGAAGTTGCACGGCGAGCTGGCCAGGGTCGGGTGGAGGGCACCGGCAGTTACGGCGCCGGGCTGGCCCGCTACCTGGCCGCTTGCGGCGTGGAGGTGGTCGAGGTGATCCGGCCGAACCGGCAGGCCCGCCGCCGGCGCGGCAAGTCCGACACCGCCGATGCGGTGGCGGCCGCGTGGCCGCCCTCAGCGGCGAGGCGTCCGGGTTGCCCAAGAGCCGTGACGGGGCCGCCGAGTCGATCCGGGCGCTGCGGGTGGCCCGGGCCGGCGCGGTCAAGGCCCGCACCCAGGCCGGCAACCAGCTGCGTGCGGTTGCGCAGGTCAGGATCCCTTGTATGCGGAGCTGTCGAGAAAATGGCAGCTAGAATTGGCCTCGCGCTGAACCGGGTGCGAGATCATGGCGATTATAAATCGAGCAGGTATCAGGAGAGGAAAAGAGGAACGCGGGCCGATTGCTGTGATCGCGCCGGCGCGGCCGCCGGCGCGTCGCTGGGACTGGCTGGGTGCAGCGGGCCCGCTTCGGCCGCCCAGGTGAGCAGGTCCCGCTGAGACTAGTGGGCTGGGAGAGCTCAGCGGCCTCCTGCTCCGGGACAAGCTGACCGAGTCCACCCGACCGGCCGACCGAACTGTCAACGCTCGCTCGCACCGATATGAGAGAGTCCTAAGCGTATACCGAGTGTATAAATCCCGTATCGACCATAACGTGCTGAGAATGCGTTTTGTGCTGTCGGCGCGACCGCAATGTAGGCTGCCGTAGCCGTTATCTTTAAGTCGGAGAGTCGATCAGCTGTTCCTGCATGCCCTCAAACCAGTCCGTGGTTTCTCCCAGGGTCACCCGGCGGACCTGGGCAATATGCATCCTGAGCTGCTCCATGTCTTTTGCCGTGTGGAGCGAGCCCTTGATTCTGCTCAGGTCTGCGCCCATGCGACGGAAGCGTGCGTAGTGAAAACTGTGACGCTGCTGTCCGGCGTATCCATTAAAGGCCGCAGCCACGCTCGTCAAGGCTATGGTGAGGAAAGCCAGCGTCGGCAGGATCAGGTCCCGGCCGGTATGAGGCGTTCCGAGGAAAGACGGAAAATAGTCTTTGAGGACATGCAGGATCACGGCCAGGACCGTGGCGAACAGGGTGATTCGTATGATCCACTGGAAAATCCTGTCCCAGCGCTGATGATCATTCCGCCTCTTCTCGTGATACTTTATCTGGCTGTCAATCCAGCCAGTGATCAGATAGTCACGAAGCCATGTCACGTCGTGATCTCGTAGTTCCGGGTCCGGCCTGCGATCCCAGACGCGCTCGATGACCGGCGCGAACCAGGGAGTAGAGCCGGGCTCCGACGACCAGGAGTACAGCCGTGCGAAACGGTCGTATTCCAGGCCGCTCGCCGTTTTGGGGGTAACGAGAGCAAGGTAGCGACCGATTCGGAAGTACTCGCCCATCGCGCGTAGCGTTATCCACCGGTCCCGGCATTTCTTGCGCAGGTCAGCCCATTGCACGGCAAGCAAGCTCACCAGCAGGACCGCTTCGAAGATCACCAGCAGCCGCCAGTATCCGCCGTACGGGAACATGATCGCCGCGAATGCCCCGACTGCCACCGCGGCCGAGGCTGCGGCGTAGACGCCGATGTTCAGGCCCTTCAGCCTGCGCTGGTAGCGCTTCGCCAGCCCATCAGCGATCACATAAGCCGGGACGATCCAGCCCGCGTTGGCGTCCAGCACCGCCTTATCGGCAGGCCCGGCTGCCGTCGCGGCACGCATTTCCCTTGCAGCGTCCCGCCTTGCCCGCCCGCCGCCGTGCGCATAGCGGCCCAGCTCCTCCAGTCTGGCCAGCCGCTCCACTAGGGACTCTTGAGCAGGCCGACGTTCCCGGCCGCGCCCGGTGAATTCGGCCTGCGCCTGCGGCGACGACAGGGCGACGGATGCGCGCACGGCCGTGCTCAGGTCACCCTCCCCGGCCGCGGAGCCCGCGAGCAGCCAGGGGCCGGCACCGTCCAGGAGTGGCGTGGCCGCCTTCGGCGGCTTGTTCCTGGTGACCGGGATCCAGACAATGGGCGTCCCGCGCTGCAGCGCGAGACGCACGATGCCGGCCGTCCCGCCTTCCCGCTCGTTGTCGCTGCCATCCCACAACGCGAACAGCACGTCGCAATGCTCAACGACATATTCACCAACCTCCCGATACCAGGCATCGCGCCGCGGCTGACCTACGGGAGCCTCGAAGTGCAGCGGCCGGACCCACAGAGCCGCGAGCGTGAACCGGTCGAATTCGGCCTGCGACTGCGGGCTGGAGCAGTCGCTCCCCGGCTGGCCGTCGCGTCCCCGGTAGTAATCCAGCCGGAACGGCAACGGCACGACAAGCTCGCCCGCCCGCTCGGACAGCCCCGCGTCAGGATTGAGAACCAGGTCAGCGACCACCCGGTCGGCTCCCTCAGCCAGCGGGGAGACGATCCGGTAACCGAGCGTGGTGGCCGTGGGAGCCGTTGATGCCAGTATGCCCACGGGCCACCTAGCCGTCTCCAGAATGCTCAGCACACCGCGCAACGCCGCCGCAGCCATGCTGCGGGCGTGCTGCAGGTCACTGATGTCCCGATGGCCGGTGACACCGACGCGGACTAGCGGCTGCAGGGCCTGCAGATAACTCCGGCAAATGCTTTCCGCGTCATCGCTGCCGGCCGCATCCGGCGGCCTGTCTGCTGTCATGGCTATCTCCCTGCACGGCGGGCGGCTGCCGCACCGGCACCCCAGGCCATCGTAGGCAGGCTGGCCAGCCGCCGCAGGCAGCATCGCCGGACTAGGCTCGGACTAGGCTGCCGCTGCGCCGCGGGCAACACAATTGCCGGCTGGTCAGTGCGGCGACATGATTGCAGGCGATGCCTTCAATGGATGATGGGCTCGATGGGGGCGTCCGCCGAGGCGAGTCTCGACGTCCGGAACGACGAACCACCCGCAGAGCCTGCCCGTCCGGATGCCTTCATCTCCTGCCGCCGCCTCGCCCAGGGCCTCGGGGCCTGGGGCACACGAATCAAGTGCATGAAGATTAACGTTAACTTGCGACGCCGTTACGTATGAGCGCGGCCATTCTTTTTTGTAGATCGGAACGGAAGCGCTCTTCCACGAGCTCGCCACTATCGGTCCGAGCAATTATTAGAACACGCTCGGATGCGAAGTCGAAGGGCATTCGGGGGGATGCCTTTTCTCTGATCGGAATCCAGCCAGACGGCGTTGAGATTGGAGAATTGGTAAGTGAATGAAGCATGCCTGCCTCGAATAGGACATTGGCATTGTCCACGAATTTGGTGCTAGCATTGGTTTCCGGTTCGGAGAAATAACACAAACCAAATCTCGATCTCGCTATCTCCTCGACGAGCCGCAACGTGATTGAACCTGACTCTTCGATCTTGTTCCACAGCACTACACTCAGCGCGTCGCTAAACTTAGCCAATACCTCCCGAATAACCCCCACGACGTCATCATCGGCTCTCGCGGGGAAGGCAACGAATATCTGCGGCTTGGTAAGACGCGGAAATTTAGTGTCAGCCAAAATGACTTCGAGATCGGAAACAGCGTCGCGAGTACCTGCCACTTGGGACCGGTTCGTCTGACGAAGCTCCATGAGGATACTCAGGGCATCAGCCAGCAAAAGTAGTTCATCCTTGGCGACGTCGGTAATCTCAAGGTACGCTGCGGATTCTAGGCAGATTACGCCGAGTGCATGTGCCCAATGGACGAGAGGGACTATAATTGAAGTCTTCATGTCGCGGTTTATTAGGGCCACATACTTCGGCAAGTCTGCGGTACCCGACCAGAGGTCTACGTACTCAGTCGCTTGGCGGAGTGGCCTTTGCTCTTTGTTCACGACCCAAAGAGGTATGCGCTCGCCAAATGCGACTGCAACCTGCGAGCTATAGCTTCCGTCGGATGTTCGGATTGTGGTGGCGTGCTCCTCGTTCTCAGTGCTCCAAACTGTCCTTAGCCCAACCCGGCCGTTGACTATTTGTTCGCTGGCCAGACTGAAATAGGTTGCTTCCAACTCGCTTCGGACGTACGTGTAGACGAGTTTACGTATCTCCTCGATGGTGCGCTCGTCCACGATATCGACAGACCGAGCGAAATGTCGCAGATAGTCCCCAAAGGTCCTAACGCTCGTCATGAGCCACCCTCCATCTAGCAATCAATCTGAGACTGTCTCAGTGGTTAAATAGGCGTTTGGGGAGAGCCTGGGCACTCTCGCGCTGCTGTCTACCGTACGACGTCAGCCGCCAGATGGCGCTCTTGACCCCCCTGCGGACTAGCCCAGAATCACCGATTAGCCTTGCTCGTAGGATCGCACATTCCAGAAGCATACGGAAGAGGTGATTCCCCATCTGGTTTGGCTCTAGCGGTCGGTAGCCCGAGCTGTCCTCGCTGGCCAAACGCACCTCGGAGGTGACAAGAGACCTGACGGTCTGCCGAGAACTTGTGGCGGGCACCTGTGGTGATGGCTCGTCTAGGCACCGACGCAGGCGGGCCCCTCGTTGTTAGGGTCGCAAGATCTGAGGAGGCTCTTCACGGCTGGGCTGTCTTCCGCGAGGCAAATGGTTACTCCCATGAATATTTCCAGTTACAGTTCTGCAATGAGAGAAGCGTATGCTCAAGATATAGAGATCATAAATAATGCTAAAGTAGATGTGAGTAGCTCTATCTTCAGAGATCGCGAGGAATCCGAGTTCTATGCGCAGTGCGTCAGAGATTTCCTCTTTCGGTACGGTTATGACCTACTCGAGAATAAAGGAGATCACCGAATTTGGTGTCGGAACCGGAGAAACAATCGTCGAACTGCTCAAGTACTACGGTTTTGCAGGAAAGATCAGAGGGTACGAAATCGATTGGGACTCTAGCCCATGGACCAGCCCACCGTTCTCGTCGTCGACGAGCCCGAAGATCCGCGAGATCGTGTGGCGCTACCTGCAGGCGGGCGGCACCGCCGTCGCCGAGCAAGCCGACGGACCAAGCGCCCTGCGCGCCGCCTTGCACCAGCCCCCGGACCTGATCGTCCTCGACGTCATGCTGCGCGGACTCGACGGCGTCGAAGCCCTCCACCGCTGCGCGCAACCAGCCAAGTACCGGTCATCCTGCTCACCGCCCGCGACGAAGAGATCGACAAGTTCATCTGGCTGACCGCCGGGCGCCGACGACTACCTCACCAAACCTTTCAGCGACCGCGAACTGGCCGTCCGTGCCCGTATCATCCTCCGCCGTGCCAGCCGAACCTCGGCCGGACTGGAGGCCACCGAACCCATCCGATACGGGCCTCTGCTTATCGACCCTATGAGGCTCGAGTACACGATCGCGAAAGTGAGCTGCTCTCTTCTTGAGGCAGCGTGAGGCTGTCAGGCAGCGATTTGGGTACTCGTGCGTGAGTCTGCCGAAGACTTGTTTGCGGCGGATCCGGTGCTCAGCGAGATAGATCTGCGGGGGCCGGGCGTGAGCTTGAGCCGGTGCGAGCTGGCCGAGGGCACGGTGCGGCCTGGCTGCGTTGTAGTTGTGCAGGTACTCGGTCAGCACCCAGCGCAGATTGGCAGGCTCGCTGACGTCCCGGGTGGTCACCACACGTGTCCGGGCACAGGAGACCCACAGGATGCCGCGCTGGGAGCAGCTGAAACTCCTGCAGGTGAATCGTCATTGCTCAGCCTGCGGCGAGGGCCTGGATGGCGGGAGCATAGCTTGTGATATCGCCGTACTCGGCGATCCCCTTGGCCTCTTCCTCGGTGATCGGGCCCACCGCTACCTTCGTCACCCGCACCCGGACCGCTCCGGGTTCCTCGGTGAGCTCGTATTCGGTGTCGAGGATCGTGCCCGGCGACAGCCGACCGCGGGTCGCCCAACGGCTCGGCGGGTCGAACACCGTGACCTGCCCGTACAGATGACCGCGATCCTCGCCCCAGTCCTCATAGTGCTGGCCGCCGACCCGCGGCTCTAGTACGACCCGGCGCACCCGGTCACCGCCGTAGGTGTGCGGGAACCAATCCAGCACCTGCTGGGTCATCACCTCGAAGGTCCGCTGGGCGCTCGCTTCGATGCGCAGCTCGCAGGCCAGCCGGACAGTGCGGAACGGCTCGCTGGCAACGGACATGGGATGCCCTCCTTTTTCTGCTGCCCGCCGGAGCGCGAGCAGGCCGGCGGAATCGGCATCAGCCAGCGGCTGTACCCACCGCTCGTACCACTCCCGCAGCGGCACCGGGTTGAGGTAGTTGAACCGGTCACGGCCGCGGCGCTCGGCGATCACTACCCCGGCATCGGCCAGGACTCCAAGATGCTGCATGACCGCGAACCTGCTGAGTTCCGGAAGCTCCGCAGCCAGCGCGCCGGTCGTCGCGGGGCCCTGACGGAGGAGGTCCAGCAGGCGGCGGCGCCAGGGGCTGGCCAGCGCGCGCCACAAGTCTGGTTCCCCGCCAGCAGCCACCGCGACTGCGGCTACCCGTGACATGTGATAAAAATAGCACATGTCACGGCAGTTCGGCCAGGACTCCGCCACCGTCAGCTTCCTGGCCGCCCAGGCCCCCCGTATGCTCGCATCTGCCGCGGACCGAGCGTCCTGTTGCCGAGCTGGTGTGCCGCAGCGCCACAGTGTCGCACCGAGTCACCTGGGCGGGTCCGACGGACCGCGCGGCCGGACCAGTTCGCGATCGCAGGGACGGTCCGATGGAGTCACGCTCCGTAACATCACCTTGGCGATAAAGCGGCGAACAGTGCCGCCTGATTGAGAATGCGGCAGGCGTTGCGGACCTGACCGGGATGACAGTGAGCCGGGGCCGTAGCGTTGAGAGGCTGGTCCTCGACGGCACCGTGATCCCGATCGACCGGGTCGCCGCTGACCGGCCGTTTTACTCCGGCAAGCACCGCAAACATGGGATGAACCTGCAGGTCATCGCCGGCCCGGACGGGGACATCGTGTGGATGTCCGGGCCGCTGCCCGGTGCGGTGCATGACCTGCCCGCGGCCCGGATCTGGGGCATCATCCGGGCGTTGGCCGCCTCGGGCCTGGTCGTGCTGGGCGACAAGGGTTATATCGGCGAGGGAGATATCCGCACCCCGTACCGGGGCTGGAGCAAGCCAGCATCGCAGAAGGAGGCCAACCGGGCTCATGCCCGGCTGCGCGCCCCCGGCGAACGCGCCAATGCCCAGCTCAAGTCCTGGCGCATCCTGCGTAAGCTCCGTTGCTGCCCCTGGCGCGCCGGGCAGCTGGCCAAGGCGATCCACGTCCTTCAGAGCCGCGAAACCGGAGGATGAAAAGGCTCAGTGGGGTGAGCAGGGCCCGGCCCGCAGCGTTGCAGACTTCCGGCGAAAGCGTGGTGACATGCGCGGACGTCACAGCCAGCAGCGTGCCGCGGCGTCCTCGCGCGGCTGATTCCGGACGCGCCCGGGGACGAGGGGGGGCTCGGTCTTGCTCTGGGCCACCGGACGCGGCGGGCCCGCACGGCTGGGACTGGGTCACGTCGCGGGTCTGGCATGCGGCAGTATCAGCCACATGACCGAAATCACCGATGTTCCCGGCGCATTCGGCTATGGCGACTCGATCCTCGTCGGCGAGCGGGTGCGACTGCGCGGCGTGCGTGACGACGACCTGCCCACGCTCGCGAAGTGGGAGATGGATCCCGGACGCATGGCCACGGTGTCGAGCTGGGTGGCCCCGCCGTCGGAGGCCGCGGCGAAGGAGAGCATCGCGAAGTGGAGCGCGAACGAGAAGGACGACCTCGGCTTCGCCATCGAGACGCTCGACGATCCGCCGGTGCTGGTCGGCCACATTTGGTTGTCCGGCGCGCGCCCCAAGGACCGGTGCGCGACGCTCGCGATCGCCCTCGGCCGCGAGTACATCGGTCGTGGCTACGGCACGGACGCGATGCGCGTCATCGTCAACTACGTGTTCCGCGAGATGGGCCTGCACCGCATTCAGCTCGGCGTGGTTGCGTTCAACCCCGCCGGGATCCGCGCCTACCAGAAGGCGGGGTTCGTCGAGGAGGGCCGCTATCGCGAGTCGGTGCTGCACGACGGGCGCTGGTACGACGAGGTGCTGATGTCCATCCTCGACCACGAGTGGGCGGCCCGCCGATCGTCTGGCCCATGAGCGAGCCGATACCGTGGGCGTCATGCGCATAACCGGGCTCGGGCACGCCAGCGTACTGATCGACACCGCCCACGGCAGCATCCTCACCACCGACAGCCCCGTCTTAAGGTCGCTGCGGGCGTGGACAGAGGCGGCCGGTAGTCGATGAGCGAGTGCCGGTACGACGTTCTCAAGCCTTCAAGAGGTGTAACTACATAGGTAGGCCGGGTGTAGGGAACCGATCTACATGAGCATTGAGTGCCGTACTTGAGGACTACAGGAGCAGCGGCCGGATACCTGATCATTGGCAGACCCAAACGTGAACATGGACCATGGTGAAACGTGAAGACCTCTGGGTGAGGTCTTCACGTTTGGGGCTGACCTGGGCAGACGGGTTCTGGCTGGGGTGCTGTCCACAGGTTAAGCGCGTGCTGCCCACACTATCTGGAGGCTGTCGTTCCCGGTTCTGCGGCGCGGCGGCCGCGTTTGCGTCCGGGCAGCCTGGCTAGCGGTTCCAGCGGGGGTCGGCCTCGGCGATGGCGAGGCTGAGTTCCTCGAGTTCGGCGATGAGCTCGCGCAGGCGGCGGTGGTTGTCGAACCAGGGGCGGTAGCCGGCGAGCTGGTCGTCGGTCAGGATGCGGGTGGCGGTCTTGCCGTCTTTCTTGCGGGTCCACTGGTGGTAGGGGCCGTGCAGCCGGGGCGGATCGGCATGGCAGCGGCAGTTCGCCCTGCCGCAGCGGGTCATCCGGTCGGCGAGGGTGCCGGGCAGGGCAAGGCCCAGGGCGGCTAGCTCGCGGGCGATGCGGCGGACCTGGGCCCGCTGGGCCGGGGTGGGCGACACGCCGCCATTGTCGCAGCCGGAATCCCCCGCCTCAGGCATGCACTTAAGTATAAGTACTGTATGCCTGTACCTGATGCTGAGGTTACCGCCTATATCGGGCGGTGGCGGCCGTCGTCGGTGTCGCCGCCGGCGGCTGCGTTCGCCCGGGACGTGATCACGGCGGCCGGGCCGGAGGGGCAGGAGCGGGCCAAGAACCTGCTGTGGGCGGCGGGAAAGCTCGCCGATTACGCGGCACCGCTGGGCCTGGACCTGGTGCCCGGGGTAGTGCTGCACCCGTCGGTAGCCGAGCGGTTCACCCGGTGCGCGCCGGGGCTGTCGCCGGCGGCGCGCCGCACGCTGCGCACCAACCTGAGGTTCATCGGCCGGCAGGTCGTGCCGCACCTGTATCCGGCCGATCTGCCGCTGCCCCGGGAAAGGTCCAAGCAGCCGTACCGCCCGGCGGAGATCAGCGGTTATCTCGCGCTGGCGGACGCCCAGCCCACGCCGGGGCGGCGGATGCGCGCGGCGGCCCTGGTGTGCCTGGGCGCGGGCGCCGGGCTGATCCGCGGTGACCTGCGCGACGCACGCGGCAGCGACGTGATCGCCCGGTCCGGCGGGGTCGTGGTCACCGTGCGCGGCGCCCGGCCGCGCGCGGTTCCGGTGCTGGCCCGCTACCACGCCCGGCTGCTGGCCGCGGCCCGGTTCGCCGGGACCGGGCTGATCTGCGGCGGCACCGATCCCGGCCGCCGGAACCTGACCAATCCGCTGATCATCGCCCTGGACGGCGGGGGCGGGCTGCCCCGGCTGGACACCAGCCGGCTCCGCGCGACCTGGCTGGCCGGCTGCGCGGAGTTGCTCGGGCTGGCCACGTTCCTGCGCGCGGCCGGGATCAGCTGCTCCCAGCGGCTGGGTGACCTGGCCGCCGGGCTGGAGCCGGCCGGGGAGGCCGAGGCGGTGAGGCTGCTCGGGGCGGCCCGCCGGCGATGATCCCACTGGCAGCGTTCGAGGAGATCCTCGACGCCTCCGGCGTCGCGGCCCGCATCGAGGCGATGCTGCCCGCCGGCGTGCGGGCCCGGCAGCTGAGGGTCCGCACCCTGCTGGCCGGGATGTGCCTGGCCCAGGCCGATCACCGGCCGGCGCACCTGACCCGGGTGCACCAGGCGCTGACCGCGCTGGGCGACGATGACCAGAGGCGGCTCGGGGTGATCGCGGACTGGAAGGATGGCCCGCACCAGCTGACCTACCGGCAGACCGAGCGCACCTTCGGCCTGGTCGCGGACGCCCTCGGCAAGGACGAGCCGGACGGGCTGCCCTCCGGCCCGCTGCAGGGCATCTGCGATGACCTGCTCGAGGCATCGGTCCCGGAAGAATTCAAGGACGCCAGCACGTCACTGGCGGTGGACTGGACGGACCTGGGCTCCTTCTCCCGGCCCCCGCCGCGCGGAACCAGCGACTGCGCCGACCCCGAAGCGTCCTGGGGCCACCGCAAGAACAACCTGCTGCGCAGCCAAGACGAGCTGTTCTACGGGTGGTACCTGTCCGCCGGGATCATGGCGCCCGAGGAGAACGGGCCCGCCGTCCCCGAGCTCGCCCGCCGGGCCACGGTATCGTCGTGCCGGCATGACCCGGTCCGTGCACTCGCGCCCGTCCTGACCGCGATGCCCCGCGCAGGGATCTCGCTCGGCGACATCCTCGACGATTCCGGCTACGCGCACCGCGACGCAGATGCCTGGGCGCTGCCGCTGCGCGCCGCCGGCGCGCAGCTCGTCCAGGACCTGCACCCCAGCGACCGCGGCGCCAAGGGCACCCATGAAGGCGCCATCATCGCCAACGGGAACCTCTACTGCCCGTGCACACCCCGCACGCTGCTGGGACTGGGACCGCTCGCCCGCACCGCCACCAGGGAGCAAGCCACGGACTGGGAACGCCAGACCGCCGAACTCGCCCGCTACAAGCTCGGCCGCCTCACCGCTGACGACGCCGACGGCTACCACCGGGTCCAGTGCCCCGCCGCCCTGGGCAAGATCCGCTGCCCGCTGCGGCCCGCCTCGATGCGGCTGGACAGGGACCTGCCCGAGATCCTCCGGCTCCCGGAGCACCCCCAGGCCTGCTGCACGCAGCAGACGATCACCGTCCCGGCGGAAGTGAACGCCAAAACCAGGCAGAAACACGATTACCCGTCCCCAGCCTGGCGCCGCTCCTACGCCCGCCGCACCGGCGCCGAACGCGGCTTCGCCACCGCCAAAGACCCCGCCGCCAACGACATCAGCCGGGGCTGGTGCCGCCTCATGGGCCTGGCACCCCTCACGCTGTTCATCACCACCTTGCTGGTCGTCCGCAACCAGCGCATCCTGGCAGCCTGGAACGCCCGGCAGGAAGAAACCCGACGCCGCGCAGCCGCCGGGCTACCCCCGAAAACCCGCAAACGGCGCCGCAAGACCCTCGCCGGCCTCGCCGCCGGGCCGCCCTGACCCGCCACCGCCACGACCACCAGCCCCGCGCTCGCCACCACCGCCAGGACAACCGCCACAACCAGGCGAAACATGCCCCAGCACACGACAAACCATGACATCCCGGCCCCACAGCAGGACCCGAAGACCCGGCACCACCATGGCCCGCCAACAAGCCAAAATGTCAGAGGCAAACGTAAAAATAGGCCCCACCGAAACGTGAAGACCTCGGGTCAGGTCCTCACATTTGGCAGTGACCTGCGGTTGTGGGGGCCGATGGCGGGCGTCCCCACAGGTTAAGCGCGGCGCGTCCACGGTATTATGCGCGGGTTTGTGACTGCGGAGGGCTGGCCTGGATGGCCTGGAGGGTGTGCTCGTGGAGCTCGGCGACGAGCTCGCGGATCTTGCGGGCGTTGTCGAACAGGGGCTGCCAGGCTTGGAGTTCTTCGCTGGTGAGGCGGCGGGTGATGGTCTTGCCGGCGACTTTGCGGGTCCACTCGGCGTAGGGGCCGTGCAGGACCGGCGGGCTGGCGTGGCAGCGGCAGCGTGGCTTGCCGCAGGCGTAGGAGCGGACGGTCAGGGTGCCGGGCAGGGCGGCCCCGGCCGCGGCGGCGAGCTCGGCGGCGATGACCTCCAGGGTCCGGCCCGTGGCTGGTTCCATGCGACACACCGTCTCAAATCCGCGGTTTCCCGTCCTGTCCACAGTATTTTACTGTGGACAGGACGGAGGTCGGGGATGGGCGCTGCCGGGATCGCAGGCGCGGACGACATCACCGCGTGGCGGCCGTCGCCGTCGGTCCCGGCGGAGGCGGCGGCGTTCGCCCGGCAGGTCGTCGCGGCTGCCGGGCCGCATGGCCGGGGCCGGGCCAGGAACCTGCTGTGGGCGGCGGGCAAGCTCGCCACATGGGCGACCGGGCTGGGCCTGGACCCGGTCCCGAGGGTGCTGCTGCACCCGTCGGTGATCGAGCGGTTCGCCGCGCACGCGCCGGGCCTGTCCGGGCCGGCGCGGCGGACGCTGCGCACCAATCTGCGGTTCCTGGCCCGGCGCGTGGTGCCGCACCTTGCGCCCGCGGACGCTCCGCTGCCCCGCGAGCGCGCCAAGGCCCCGTACTCGGCCGCGGAGATCGCCGGGTTCCTGGCCCTGGCAGACGCCCAGCCCACGCCGGCGCGGCGGGCCCGGGCGGCCGGCCTGGTGTGCTTGGCCGCGGGTGCCGGGCTGATCCGCGCCGACCTGCGCGGCGTGCGCGGCATCGACGTCATCGCCCGGTCCGGCGGCGTGATCGCGACCGTCCGGGCCGGCCGGGCGCCGCGGGTCGTGCCGGTGCTGGCCCGCTACCACGGCCCGCTGCTGGCCGCGGCCGGCTTCGCCGGCGAGCAGCTGATCGCCGGCGGCACCGACCCGCAACGGCACAACATCGCTAACCCGCTGACCCGCTCCTTGGCCGGCGGCACCAGCCTGCCGGCGCTGGACACTTCCCGGCTGCGCGCGACCTGGCTCGCCGAGGCAGCGGCGCTGATCGGCCTGCCCGCGTTCCTGCGCGCCGCCGGGATCTCCTGCTGCCAGCGGCTCGGCGACATCGCCGCCGGACTGGACCCCGGGGACGAGGAACAGGCGGTCGCGCTACTCGGCGGTCAGGCCCGGTAACCGCGGTGAGCGTTCCGCTGGCGGCGGTCGAGGACATCATCGACGCTTCCGGCGCCGCGGACGCGATCGAGGGCCTGCTGCCCCGCGCTGTCCGCGACCGTCAGCTGACGGCCCGGACCTTACTGATCGGCATGCACCTCACGCTGGCTGACGGCCGGCCCGCGCACCTGACCCGGGTCCGCCAGGCACTGACCAGCCTCCCCGCCGCCGACCAGGAACGCCTCGGCGTGACCGTGACCTGGAAGACCGGCCCCCACCAGCTCACCTACCGGCAAGTCGAGCACACCGCCCGCCTCATCACCCGAGCGATCGGCAAGCCCGAGCCCGACGGCGCGCCGTCCGGCGCCCTCCAGTCAGCCTGCGACGTCCTGCTCGAGGCCAGCATCCCCGCCGCGCACAAGAACAGCAGCGCGGCGCTGGCCGGCGACTGGACAGACGCCGAAACCTGGTCCCGGCCGCCCCGGCACGGCGCCATCGAGTGCGCCGACCCCGAAGCCGCCTGGGGCCACCGCAACAGCAACCTCCCCGGACCGAAAGGCGAGATGTTCTTCGGCTACTACCTGTCCCTGGCGGTCATGACGCGCGAGGAAAACAGGCCGCCCGTGCCCGAGCTTGTCCGCCGCATGACGCTGGCCGGCTGCGACCACGACCCCGTCCGGCAGCTCGCCGCCGCGCTGCTGCGCATGGCCGGCGACGGCATACCCCTCGGCGACGTCATCGACGACTCCGGCTACGCTCACCGCGACGCTCAGACCTGGGCAGTGCCGCTCCGCAACGCCGGCGCCCAGCTCGTCCAGGACCTGCACCCGCACGACCGCGGCCCCAAGGGCACACACGACGGCGCCATCATCGCCAACGGCAACCTCTACTGCCCGCAAACACCCCGCACGCTGCTGGAACTCAGCCCGCTGCCGCCCGGGGCCGCCGGCGAGCAGGTCGCCGCGCACGACCAGCAGACCGCCGAGCTTGCCCGGCACAAGCTCGGCCGGCACGCCGCCGACGATGCCGATGGCTACCATCGCGTGATATGCCCGGCTGCAATGGGCAAGATCCGCTGCCCCCTCCGTCCCGCCTCGATGCTGCTCAGCCGGGACCGGCCCGAGATCCTCACCCCGCCGCAGCACCCGCCCGCCTGCTGCACCCAGCAGACCATCACCGTCCCCCCGGACGTCGCGGCCAAGACCCGGCAGAAACACGACTACCCCTCCGCCGACTGGCGGCGCTCCTACACCCGGCGCACCAGCGCCGAACGCGCTAACTCCACCATCAAGGACACCGCCACCAATAACATCGCCCGCGGCTGGTGCCGCCTGCTCGGCCTCACCCCGCTCACGCTCTGGCTCACCTGCGCCCTGGTCGTCCGCAACCAGCGCATCCTCACCGCCTGGGACACACGGCAAGCCGGCAACCAGCGCCGCGCCGCCGCCGGGCTCCCCCCGCGAACACGCAAGCGGCGGCGGACCACCCTCGCCCAGCTCGCCGCCCCGCCATAACCAGCCCGGCATCCCAGCCATCCCCAGCCAGCCGGAACCACCACGCCACGACGGACACCCCGGTGACGCGCCCTCACAACCCGGAAACAGCCCGCGGCGACAGCCCAACCGCACGCAAACCAGGAAACAACATCACCCCAGCGCGACAGCAAGAATGTCACTGCCAGATGTGAACATAGATGGTGGTGAGGTGTGAACACCTCTGGGTGGAGCTATGGGGAGTCGAACCCCAGACCTCTTGCATGCCATGCAAGCGCTCTACCAGCTGAGCTATAGCCCCTGGATCACGCCCCGCGCTCATGCGGAACTCAGACAGCATACCGGCTCGCCAAATCCCCGTCTCACCAGTACGCCGTCTGCCGACCCGGTGACCTGGCCCTGTTCAACCGGGAGCGCGAGCTTCCAGCCGCAGCCTACGCGCTCGCGCCCTCCTCCCCTGGCCAAGCCGAACTCTCCGAGATCGCCAGGCATCGCGACCTGCGGCCCTGGCCGAAGACGGGCCGCGATGAAGTGACAGCGGGAAGCGTCCGTAGCCCGATGACAGCACGAAGCCCTCGTCTTGCTCAGGTGCTCCGGGACAACCGGGCCAGCGACAGCACGAAGATCGACGAAAGCACCCAGCCGAGCAGCGTGGCGAAATTGAGCCACCAGAGCATGAACTGGCCGCCACTCACCTGCGGGTCGGGATACCAGGACGCGCGCTGATCGAGCGAGATCAGCGGGACCACGGTGTCGATCGCGTACAGCACCGGGCTGAAGCAGCGCACCTCGCCGTCGCCGCACGAGTCGGTCCGGGCCGGGGCGCTGCTGCCGGGCGCTGGCCGCGGCGCGGCAGGACGCGCGGGGACGATCAGCAGGCCGCTCGTCGCGTACACGGCTCCGTTGCCGTTGTTGGCCCGCAGCGTGGCCTGGGCGGCGGGCACCTCGAGCGAGATGATGACCAGGACGAGCAGCACCGCCAGCGGCCCACAGCACCCGTGACGGCCGGTAGCCGTAGCCGATGGTCGCATAGACGGCGTCGGCAGCACGCCGCGGCCACATCACGCTGGACCGGCTGACCCGCCCGGCATGCCTGCGACGGGCGATGAGGATCTGCTCGGACTCGCTGGTGTACCCGTGCTCCCGGAAGACCTTCGCGGCCTGTTCGTACGGGCCGGACTCGAATTCCGCCTGGCGGCCGAGCCAGGCGGATCTGGCGGACTGATCCCAGATTTTCCTGGGCTCCGAGCCTTGCGGATTCTCGAACCGCTCGTAGGTCAGCCCGGCGATGGCGAAGCGCGCCGGCCACGTCGCCGGGTCGTCGGCGAGGTATGTGGTGGTCGCGTCGGTGAAGTCCACGCTGGGCGAGACCGTCTTCCAGCCGAGGTCGATGCCGCCGCGGACGGTCGCCGATATCGCCTCGATCGCGTGCCCGTGCTCGTTGGCCGGGGTCGGTGCCGGGCAGGTGAACGATCCGGTGAGCTGGAGCCGGCCCTCGATGAGGCTCCGGCTCAGCACCATCAGGCCGGTCGAGGAGACGCCGTCCAGCAGCCGTACCGAGCCTCGCACCGTGGCCTGGTTGAGGCTGAGCGAGTACGCGCCCGGGTTGTGCAGCTCGCATTCTTCGGCGAACAGGCTGCCCAGCGTGGCGCTGCGGAAATTGACCCGGCCGCCCTCTGCCCGCAGGCCGTCCAGGTAGACGTCGCCGTCCACGGTCATCGCGCTGCCGCCCACCAGCGACTTGTTCTCCGGCTGGCTCATCGCGCCGTGCAGCCCGAGAATCCCGCGGATGACCGTGCTCTCCAGTCGGAGGGTGCCCTCCATCACCGCGTTGCGGTGCAGCCGGAACGTGCCGCGGACCTCGGCGCTGGTCAGGTCAAGCACCGTGCGTCCGGGCGACCGCAGCACGCAGTCCCCGCCGACGGAAAAACCGCTGATGTCGCCCATCGCCAGGTTGATGAGGCCCGCTACCTCGCAGCGGCCGGCCAGCGTCACGTCGGCGCCAGCCGACAGCCGTTCCGCGCTGATCGCGGTGGCGGTCGCGGTCGAACCTGGCGTAGATGCTGGCCGGCCGGGCGTCGGCGCGGGCTTCGAGGGTTGCGTTGCGGATGACGAGCCGGCCAGCGATCCGGGTGCTGCTCATGTCGATGCGTCCGCGGATGACAGGCCGCCGCCCGGCGGGGTCCTCGATCACGAACACGTTGCCCGCGACCGTGGCGCCCCCGAGGTCGATAGCGGGGCCGTCCGCGGCATCGACTTGCGCTCCGGTGATGTCGACCGAGCCGCCGATGCGCGCGCCGATCAGCCGGATCTCGCCCCGGGCGGTGAACCGGTGGATGAGCCGGACCGCACCGCCCACCGCGATCCGGTCGGCCTGGATGGCCCGCTCGCCCTGAGCGTCGATGGTGGCATCGAGGCAGATCAGGCGGCCACCAATCTCCGATTCGCACAGCCAGACAGCCGCCCGCTTCGACGTGCTCGCGCTCGTCCAGTGCGCGCCGGCTATCCGGGAACGGGACAGGTCCAGGTCGCGGCGCAGCCGCAGCCCGTTGCCCAGCAGGCCGGGCAGGCGCGGGCAGCCGGTCAGCGACAGCTCGAACAGCTCGGCGCCTTCCACCAGAACCGGCGAGTCAAACTCGCACCCGTCGAAGCGAAGCGGGAACGGCACCGTCAGGCCGGCCAGGTCCAGGCGGCCGGTGACGACCACGTTGTTCAGCCGCAGCCCGCGAGGATCGATCTGGTCCTTGAGCTCATGGCAGCACCTGCGCAGCAGGACGGCCTGCACGACACGCTTGCCACCGCGCTCCGCTCCGTCAACAATGGTTCCGCTCTGGCCCGCGCTGACGAGCTCGGCCTCATCGATCTCGTTCACCACACGCTCCCAGGCCCGGTGCCGCACCAGGTCCGCGCTCCCCCGCGTCCCCAGGTGTTACTCCGCCTACCTTGCCAGCAAGGCAGCGGCCAGCGCAGCGGGCTAGGATCGCCAGCCTGCGGACGCCAGCGCCCCGGCCCTCAGCCGGAGTCAGTTCAGGGTGGCGTTCGCCCTCAGTGCCAGGCCGCAATCGCGAGGCATGCGGACCCGCGCTGCCGGTGCCACGCTGGCCAGCGGGCGCCAAGGCCGTAAGCTAGGCCGGAGCAAACTCGCGATCACTGGACGCGCCGCCAGGTGCGCGACAAGTCCGGGCCCGAGACTGGCAGGAGTGCATGATGCGGCTGATCCTGAACGTGATCTGGCTGGTGCTCTGCGGTTTCTGGATGGCCATCGCCTACGCGTTGGCGGGCCTGGTGGCGTTCGTCCTGATCATCACCATCCCGTTCGGCATCGCCGCGTTCCGGATCGCGGGCTACGTGCTGTGGCCGTTCGGGCGGACCATCGACCGGCGGCCGAGCGCCGGAGTGGCCTCCGGGATCGGCAACGTCATCTGGATCATCCTGTTCGGCTGGTGGCTGGCGATCGGGCACCTGGTGACCGGCGTCGCGCTCTGCCTGACCATCATCGGCATCCCGCTGGGCCTCGCCAACTTCAAGATCATCCCGATTTCGCTGCTGCCGCTGGGAACGCGCATCGTCCGGACCAGCTAGCCCGACCTGCCGGGTCAGGAGAGGAAATCGGTGACCACCGCGCCCAGCTGCGGAGCGGAGAAGATGTTGTAATGGGTGAGCCCCGGCAAGATCGCCAGGTGCATCCTGGAGGCCAGCGACCCGTCCCAGCCCGCATCCTGGAGGCCGCCGCCGAGCAGGGCGAAGAACTCGGCGGCATGCGCGGGCGGGATGCTGTCGGCGTCGGCGTAGACCAGCAGCGTCGGCATCCGCAGCCGCCTGACCTCCTCGGTCCAGTCGTACGGCTGGCGCAGCAGCTCACCGGTCTTGTCCATCAGGACCGGGAAGGCATCGCGGTCCGGGGCGACCTCTGACCACGCCTGGTACATCGGGGACTGCCGCATCTGGTCAAACCCGGCCCGGCCGACCTGGTCCATCCCCGCCCGCACCTCAGGGAACCATCCGTCGCGCCGACACGGCACGGACACCAGCGCCAGCCGCCGGACCCGTTTGGGATGCTGAACGGCGGCGCGCAGGCTGGCGCCGCCGCCGAGCGAATAGCCGAGCAGGTCAGCCTGCGCCAGGCCGAGGTGATCGATCACGCCGGCGATGTCGTCGCCGAATCTCTCGTAGCTGAACCGGCGGTCGATGTCCCGGGTGTGACCGTGGCCCTGCAGCTCGATAGCGACGACCTGGCGATGCTCGGCCAGCTGGTCGAGCAGATCCCCGAACATGCTGGCCAGGCCGAAGCCGCCGTGCACCACGACCAGCGGGGTGCCGCCCTGGCCGCGGCTTTCCCAGTACACCTGCACGCCGCTGACCGGCGCGTACCCGGTGGCGGGCGGGTGGGTCATCTCGTCCTCCTCAGCGCGGAATCTGGTGTCGTGGATCCGGACCGCAGCCGGGGCCAGCAGTCACCGATCCCCCGCCCCGGCCCGCTCGACGGCGCCTTACAGGATCGCGATCGGGTTGACCGGGGAGCCGGTCCCGCCGGCCAGCCGCAGCGGGCCGACGACACACAGGAACGACCAGCGGCCGGCCGCCGCGCACAACGGCGTGAGATCCTCGAATTGCAGGTAGTCGAGCAGGAACACGCCCATCGCGTTGATCGCGAGCACGTGCATGGGGAACGCGAGGCCTTCGACCAGCGAGGGCGCCGTGTCGCTGTTGCCGTCGCAGCCGAGCGCCGCCACCTGGCGTTCGGCCAGGTACTCGGCGGCAAGCGGGTGCAGCCCCGCGCGCTCCCTGGCCACCTCCCACGGCCCGAGCTCGCCGCGCCGCCGCCGGTGCCCGACCCGGACGAAGAGCAGGTCACCTGGACCGACCTGCAGTCCCTGCGCCGCCTCCGCCGCGGCGAGCTCCCCGGCGGTGACATGATCGCCTGGCTCGAGCCACGGCACGTTCCGCAGCCGCGGGATGTCCAGCAGCACGCCGCGGCCGACGATGCCGTCGTGCACGTCGTCGATCGAAAGCTCGCTCGCGCCCTGTGAGGTGACCGCGCTCGCCGGGATGTCGTTGTACAGCCTCCCCTCGTAGCTGACGTGACACAGCGCGTCGATGTGACTGTCCACGTCGCCGTGGATGTTCATCGTCAGCTGATCGGCGGCGAAAGACACCCCGGCCACGTCGGACGGCTCGCCCGGCAGGTGCTTCATGTGCCGCGCGCCCGGCTCCGGGTTGTCCAGCGCGCTGCCGGCCAGCGGCGCGGCAAGGGTCACCGTCCGGCCGGTCCGGACCTCGCCGGCCGCGGCGGCCACCCGGGCGGGCGTCAGGTGGTTCAGCGCTCCCCGGCGATCATCTGGCCCCCACTGCGCCTCGCCGCGGAGCCGGTCGTAGAGCGCGCGGAATCCGGCGGCGGACAGCTCGTAATTGGCCATCAGATCTCCCATTCACAGTCGGCCACGCACCGCCTCATCTGGCCTGGAGACAGCATTACCCTGGCCGGCCGGCGATCACACCCGGACGGCGGAGTGGCCACGGCATCATAACGTGACCATTGTGACTAGCGACCATGCCCCGCAGCCGACCGGGGAGAACCCGGCTCTCCCGGCGATCCCGGTGTCCGCCGGGGCGCTCATCTTCGACCGGGCGGGACGGCTGCTCATCCTGAAACCGACCTATAAGTCCGGCTGGACCATCCCCGGGGGCGTCATGGAAGCGGACGGGGAGACGCCCTGGGAGGCATGCCGGCGCGAGGTGCACGAGGAATGCGGCCTTGAGGTGAGCGACGGCCGGCTGGCGGCGATGGATTTCCGCCGTCCCCGGCCCGGCAGGCCGGGCGGGATCCGGTTCCTGTTCGACTGCGGCGCCGTCAGCGGCAAGAGGCTGGCCGGGATCGTGATCCAGCCCGAGGAGGTCTCGCAGTACCGGATCGTCGCCCTGCCCGAAGCCCTCCCGCTGCTGCGGCCCCCGATCCGGCGGCGGGTGCGGGCGGCGTCCTCCGGCCGGGGACTGGTCTACCTGGAAGAAGGCCGCCCGGCGCTCCCCGGCGGCAAGCCGGGGTCCTGACCGGTACCTGCCGCATCCGCCGGTAACCCGGCTGGCCCGGGCCGGCTGGCCCGGGCCGGCGACCGCCCGGACGGTTCGTATTCGCTCCGCCCGCAAGCCGGGCGGCCGGGACTGGCGGGATGGGGCTAACGCCAGTGGCCGGGACTGGCCTGATGCGGCGTTAGCGCCAGTGGCCGGGACTGGCGGGATGCGGGGTTAGCGCCCGCTGTCGGGGGTGACCAGGTCGTGGTCGAAGGCGAAGACGACGGCGGCGGCGCGGTCGCGCAGCTGCAGCTTGGCGAACACGTGGTTGATGTGCGTCTTGACCGTTCCCTCGCCCACGAACAGCTCGGCGGCGATCTCGGCGTTGGCCTTGCCCTGCCCGATGAGTGCCAGCACTTCGCGCTCGCGGCTGCTCAGCGTGTCCAGGCCGGCATCACCGGCGCCCGCCCGTGGCGCGGCCGACCGGTAGACGGTCAGCACCCGGCCGGTGACCGCGGGGTCGAGCCAGGCCCCGCCCTCGGCTACCACGCGCACCGCTCGCTGCAGATCCTCGGCGGTCACGCCCTTGAGGATGAAGCCGGATGCGCCGGCTCGCAGTACGCCGGCCAGCACCTCGTCGTCATCGAACGTGGTCAGGGCGAGCACGGGCGGGCTGCCGTCACGGCTGCGCAGCTCGCGTGTCGCCTGTATGCCGTCCACTGCCGGCATCCGCACGTCCATCAGGACCACGTCCGGGCTCAGCGCCTGCACCGCCGCGATCACCTCACCGCCGTCGGCGCACTCGCCGACGATGTCGAAGCCGAACTGGCTGCGCAGGATGCCGCGCAGCCCGGTTCGGACGAGTTCCTGGTCGTCGACCAGCAGCACCCGGATCACGTCGCGGCCTCCGGCCGCTGGCTGGCGGCGAGCGGGAGCGTGGCCGCGACCAGCCAGCCCCGGCCGCCCGGTCCGGCCTGGCACTTACCGCCCAGCGATTCGGCGCGTTCCCGCATGCTGACCACGCCGAGGCCGGTGCCGGCGCCGGGCTCGGCCGCGCTGTCGACGGCCAGCCGTACCGCATCCGCATCAACGGTCAGGGTCGCCGAGGTGGGCGCGCCGGGCCCGTGCTTGACCGCGTTCGTCAGCGCCTCCTGCAGGATGCGGTAGACGGCCAGGCCGGTGGTGGCGTGCAGCCGGCCGGTGTCGCCATGGACGGTGAGGCTGACGTCGGCGCCCGCGGACCTGAACCGCTCCACCAGCGCCGGCAGGCCGTCGACGCCGGGCAGCGGCGTGGTGCGGCCGCCGTCTGCGTGCTCATGCAGCGTCCCTACCGCCAGCCGCACCTCGTCCAGGCTCTCCCGGCCCAGCCGCTCGGCCTCGGCCAGCGCCCGCGCGGCATCGGCGGGGTCGTGCTCGACGGCCAGCCGCGCACTGGTGATGTGCAGCAGCGAGACGGTCAGGGTGTGCGCGATGACGTCGTGCAGTTCGCGGCCGATGCGGTTGCGTTCCTCCGCCCTGCTGCGGTCGGCGAGTCCGGCCTGGGCCTCCCGCAACTGCGCGACCAGGTCGATCTGGTGGCGGATCAGCAGGCCGAGGATGACCGAGAGCGTGACGCCTGCCATCCATGCGGCCCAGCCTGGGTCGTCGAGGATCCACAGCCATTCGGCCGCGAAGAGCAGCAGCGCGCCGGCCCAGTACGCCAGGGCGTCGCGGCGTTCCCCGGCGAGCGCGCACCAGATGCCGATCAGGCAGACCGTGAACCAGGCGATATTGGTTGACGTGCCGTGCCCCAGGACGGCGACCGCGGCGGTGGCCACCGCCGCGTATGCCAGCAGCGGCCGCCGTTGCTGAACCAGCAGCACGCCGGCGCCGATGGCGGCCGCGGCGGCAACGACCGCGCCCGGCGGGTCGGGGCTCATCGGCAGCAGCCCGACCACGACCAGCGCGGCGAACACGGCGAGGGCCGCCCAGCGCGCCCATCCCGGCAGGAAGCCGGCGGGATGGGACGCACCCGCGCTGCCGGCCATGTCTGGGATGGTATGACCGGCGCGTCGCGGCGGGCCAGTCCGAAAGGCCCGCTGGGGCGGCAGGGCGGCCTTGGTCACAGCGCCGCTCGGCGGGCGGCCAGCACGGTGCCTGCCACGGCCATGGCCGCGAGCGCAGCCAGTGACCCGGTGGCCGGCCCCAGCCCCAGCCACGGTTCGCGTACCGCGTTGGTCAGCTGGGTCAGCGGCAGCGGACCTGCCACCATCTTGACCACGGAGCCCATCACCTTCGGCGGCGGACCGCCGGCGCCGAGCAGGAAGGACGGGAAGAATATCAGCAGCCCCACGGCCTGGGCTGACCTGGCCGACGGCAGCACCGAGCCGAGCAGCACGCCGATGCTCACGAAGGCCACCGCGCCCAGCGGCAGCGCGGCCGCGACCCGCCATCCGTCGTGCACCGCGGGGATCCCGTACACCGGAGCGGCGACGGCGAGCAGCAGCGCGCAGGCTACCGCGGTGGTCAGCAGCCCGACGATGAGCTGGGCGATCGCGAACGACCAGCGCGGGAAGCCGGCCGCGGCGAAGCGGCGCAGCACCCCGCGCTCACGGTAGGACGCCAGGTGCACCGGCAGCATGACCAGCCCGACCGCGGCGATCACGACGGTGAGATACGACGCCACGTACCAGTGCGCCGGGTTGGTGTTATCGAACCCCGGGTCCGGCGCGGTGCCGAAGGCACCGCCGATGATCAGCATGGTCACGATCGGGAAGGCGAACACGAACGTGAGTACCAGCGGGTCGCGTGTCATCAACCTCAGCTCGGCCCGGACGAGCCGTCCCATGGTGGTCATCGCCGCCCTCCGACCAGGTCGTCAGGTATCGGGGTTGCCTCGCCTGCGGACGGCCCGCGCTCGATCAGGCTCAGCAGGGCGTCCTCGAGGTCGGGCACGTGCACGCCCAGGTCCTCGGGCACCGGCCCGTGCCGCACCAGCACCGCGCCGACGTGCGCGATGATGCGCCGGTCGCCGTCCACGGTGATCCGCGCGCCAGACCGCAGCACGTCCCGCACGCCGTCCAGCCGGCTGATCTCGGCCAGCAGCGACGCGGGCGGGTCCGGCCAGCTGAAACAGACCGTCGCCTGGCGGGCATGACGGGCCACCAGCTCGGCCGGGGCGCCGACGTCGATGACATGACCGGAGTGCATCACGACGATCCGGTCGCAGAGTGCCTCTGCCTCGTGCATCTCGTGGGTGACCAGCAGCACCGTGGTGCCGCCCTCGTGTAGCTGGCGGACCGCGGCCCATACGTTGCGCCGGGCGGCCGGATCCAGGCCCTGGGTCAGCTCGTCCAGGACGACCAGGCGCGGGCGGTTCAGCAGCGCGAGCACGAGGAACAGCCGCTGCCGCTCTCCCCCGCTGAGCGAGGAAAACGCCGAACGGCGCCGCTCGGCCAGCCCGAACTGCTCCAGCAGTTCGCCGCCGTCGCGGGCTCGGGAGGTGGCGAACAGGCCGATCGCCTCGGCCACCCGCAGCCGGTCCGGCAGTGCGGAGTCCTGCAGCTGGCTGCCGATCAGCGGCCGCAACCGCGCGGCCTGGGTGATCGGGTCGTAGCCGAGCACGCTGAGTACGCCGGCGTCTGGCCCGCGCAGCCCCTGGATGCACTCGACGGTTGTCGTCTTCCCGGCACCGTTCGGGCCGGCCAGGCCGACGATCTCACCAGCGTGGACGTCGAGGTCCAGCCCGCTGACCACGGTCCTGGACCGGTACGTTTTGCGCAGACCGCGGACGGTCACTACATCTGATTCAGCCATACATGGATTCTGCTGGCGCGAGAGATCCCGCACATCAGCCCGGGGATAGAACCTTCGCATCTGCCCGCGGGTATAGATCGCTCTTCCCGGCAACGACTGACCAGTGCCAGCCGACCCGGCTGGCACTGGTCAGACCGCCTTCACGGTCTGCGATCACGCGCCACCCGCAAAACGATCGCTCTGGTTCAGATCGTCATATTGGCGAATGTAACGATCGTTGTAAGCCCGGCGGACAGCCGTCGCCACCGCAAAACCCGCGCCGTTGGCAACAAGCAGGAGGCTAGCGCGCCAAGAATTCCGTACATGATGGGACCCGCACGGGAACCGAGCACACGATCGTACAGGCGCCCGCAGGCGGTGCGGACCGTAGGCCAGCAGTGCGCCGGCCTTTGTGTCCATGCTGGTTTGCGGTATAGGTCGCCGATACCTATGATATCCGGTTCGCACTTCCTTGCGTGAATCTCCATCTTCGTCACGGTCGTGCAAACTGGCCCCGCCCGATCTCCGTGCAAGACCGGAATACCCCTCGTATATCCGCAGGTACCCGAGCATCTTGCGCCCGGTAGGTGGCCCGGCAGTTTGCGTGCTCATGCCCGCCTACCCCACTGTAGAGTGGTAGTAGTCAATGTGCATACTGTAACATCGGAACACCTATGGCCACGGCGTCCGCGTTGCCTGACGGACCACTCGGGCCGGGCAAGCCGGTCCGGCCGTTTCAGCCTAGGTAATTGTTCATTCCCCCACCGTGGATATCAGCAAATGTCGTCAAATTCGCCCTTCTTCGCGCCATCCAGGAACGCGTGCCACTCAGCGAGGGTAAGCCTGAGAACCGGGCCATAGGGATCCCGAGAATTCCGGATGGCTATCTCGCCTTTACTCGGAGTGCACTCTAAACAGGCGCCATTATTCACGCTGAGCTTAGATCTGCGCCAAATCGTATCACGAAATTCCGAGCCGAACGAATACACTAGACCCCTCCTAACGCCAGTAGTACGATCCGAGTCCGCAAGGGGAGGACTGTCAGCTTTTGGCCGTTAACTCCCCTTATATAGCGCAATCACCTTCTTTACAAGCTTTACAGACTTCTGCGTAGTCAACGATATTGACTGCAGACGTTCAAAAATTTGTTCGTATCGTTCAACGTCCCGCGAGCGCTCCAAATATAGCTGCCCCGCCAGTCCCTCCACGTACACAACCGAGCGAATTGGCTCGAGGAAGTCGAGCAACACG
This sequence comes from uncultured Actinomycetes bacterium, assembly GCA_963762615.1. Classification (GTDB taxonomy): domain Bacteria; phylum Actinomycetota; class Actinomycetes; order Streptosporangiales; family Streptosporangiaceae; genus PALSA-505. The sequence continues at coordinate 1,225,668 of CAVXLG010000013.1, forward strand.
AAGGTGCTGTCCAGAGCCGGGTGGGCACCAGCATCGTAGGGCAGGATCTGGACGGTGACTTCGGGTAGCTCGGCAACTTCGACCACGTGCTGGAGCTGAGCGGCCATGACCTCCGGCCCGCCGATCACGCGGTGCAGGGCGGCTTCGTCAATCACGGCCCTGAACTCCGGGGGGGCGGGATCTGCACGGGTCAGCACCGCCTGGCGGTTGCGCAGCACCTCGAGCCTCTGCTCGATCTCCGGGTCGCTTAGCCGGGGGAAGCTCCGTTCGTGTATCGCGCGTGCGTAGTCCCGGGTCTGCAACAGGCCTGAAGCGACGCCGGGATCGTAGTCGCTCATCCGCGTCGCCTCGGCCTCGAGCCCGATGAAGGTCGCCAACGTGAACGGCAGGTGATACGGCTGCCACCAGGCTTGCTCCTTCTGCCCGCGGACAAGCGCGGTCAAGTGCTCGCGCTGCGCCTCCGTCACCTCATATAGCCGACATAGATCACGGATGTCTCGCTGACTGGCGGCCCGGTCTCCCGTCTCCATCCTCGATACCTTCGAGGGCGAGCAGAGCAGGGCCTTCGCGACGTCCTCCACGCTCATCCCGGCGTCCGTGCGGAGGGACCGCAATAGAGTAGCCAGCTCGCGACGGCGGACGACAGGACTCCCGGTACCAGGCACTTGAGCAGGGATCCTTCTCATGGTTCCCACGTGCACCACTACACCGCAGGGGCAACGCGGGGAGATGCGGAGATTGACTCTGTCACTTGCCAAAGGCCTTTGACGCAATGCACCATTGATAGCAGAAGCGCTGATGATCCTCAAGCTACCGCCCGGCGCGGCGGAGGGGCAGCCAACCGGCAGCCACATAGATCACCCGGCCCGCCGGCCGGGGAGGAGGGGAGGCGCTATTGATCTGACGACCCGATCTCACGGGGTATGCAGCAAGTCCGGCGATGCGGTCACGCCGCTGGAGCACGAAAAGAGTCCTTCACTCACCACAAAAAAGCTGGACCGATGCGGTCACATCGGCCCAGCTAGGAACACCATCCCCGGCTCTGGGCGAGCGAAAGGCACAGTGTTTTGCAATACCTTACCAATCTCACCAGTGAGCACAACCCTTTACGACGCACCACCTTTTGGCTGGCCAGGCTCATGCGGGCGGCGGGTGACCAGCTGTTCACAGTCGGCGACGCGCAGGCACTCCGGCACGGCTGGCAGATCACCCGCACGCGAGGCGGGCTGGGCCGTCGCTACCATGACCCCCGCTACGACGACCTGGTCGCCTGCCCCCGCTGCGACGGCAACGGCGGGATCGGCCGGGAGCCGTGCGACTCCTGCGACGGTACCGGCCGGACGACACGCACCGCTGCCTGCCGGGAAGGCGGCCAGCGGTGACCGGCCGCGGCCGGCGCTGGCGGCGAGCCCTGGGCAGCCGCCGCGAGCGCCGGCGGGAAGAGCAGCGGATGCTCGACGTCCTGGACCAGGCGATCGCACCGCGACGGCGCGCCGGTCTTCTCGGATTGATCTGGAATTGGCGCTACGAACTCGCCCTGGTGGCCGGTGTCGGGTTCGTGGCCGCCATCCTCGCGAGCACTTTGGGAATCGGATGGCTCGTCGTCGGAGCGTCCGCCGCCATAGGCGCACTCTCGCCGCCCTGGTCCGAACGGCTTACCGCATTCGCCTGGCATCTGGTTACTCCGCACCTGCTGCGGTCGGGCCTGGTCCACGCGCGGATTCACAACCAGAGGGGCAGGCGGCCGTTCATCTTGCGAGTCACTCGCCAGCCATTCGGTCAACGGGTCCGGCTCTGGTGCCCGGCGGGTACGTCGGCGGAGGATATTTCCGCCGCGAGAGGGACCCTTCGCGCCGCTTGCTGGGCGGCTGACATACGGGTCTGGCGCGACGAACAGCACTCGCAAATGGTCACCGTGGACGTGATCAGGCGCCGCGACCGCGCCTGAGCGGGCGGCCGATATACGGGTCAGGCGCGACGAACAGCACTCGCAAATGGTCACCGTGGACGTCATCAGGCGCCGCGACCGCGCCTGACCGGACCGACCGCCTGACCGGACCGACCGGACCGGGGCAACATCCGGTGAGGCTAGACAAGGCCGTCATATGGCTGTGGTGAGCGGCCCGGAATCAGCTCCCGCGAGCGGCCCGGAATCAGCTCCTGGCCGCGGTGAGCCGGTAGCGCAGGCGGTACGGCAGTTCGGCGACCACCGCCCCGGCGCGGGCGTCCGGCCCGACGAGATAGCGCGGCCGGGGATTGGCCGCGGTCAGCGCGCGCACGATCACCGCGGCCGCGCGCGGCGGCGGCAGGCCCCGCTTGGCCGAACGGGCGGCGTTCTTGCGAGCAGTCGTGATCTGCGCGGAGTAACGCTCCAGGACCTCCGGCGGGGCGTCGGCGATCAGCTCGTCGGCGGCCTGGCCGCCGCGGTCCCAGATCGGCGTGGCGATGGCGCCCGGCTCGACCAGGATCACCCGGATCCCGGACGGCGCCAGCTCGGCGCGCAGCGTGTCCGCCATGCCGACCAGGCCGAACTTCGAGACGTGATACGCGCCGAGCATGGGCTGCGCGATCCGCCCGCCGATCGAGCCGATCATCACGATCCGCGCGTCCAGGCCCTTCTCCCGGGCCTGCCGCAGGGCCGGCAGCATCGCCTGGGTGACCGCGAGCTGGCCGATGAGGTTGACTTCGATCTGGCGCCGGAACGCCTCGATCGGGATGTACTCCAGCGGGCCGGGCAACGCGACGCCCGCGTTGTTCACCAGGCCGTGCAGCCGCCCGGCGGCGGTGACCTGCTCGCCCGCGGCCCGGACCGAGTCCTCGTCGGTCACGTCCAGGCGCAGCACGCGCACCGCGTCGCCGTGCTCGCGGCTCAGCTCCTCGGCGTCCTTGCCGGTCCGGACGGAGGCCCACACCCGAGCGCCCCGGCGCACGAGCTCGGCCACGCAGGCCCGGCCGATTCCGGTGGAGGCGCCGGTCACCACATACGATCTTGGGCTCATCCGCCCAGTATGACCGAACGAGCCGACGACCGAGCGAAACGAGCAGGACGACCCAACGAGCAGGACGACCCAACGAGCAGGACGTCCGAGCGGAATGAGCAGTCTGACCGGACGAGCAGGACGAGACCGTAAGCAGGACGAGCGCTCGGGCGAACGCGCCGTCACCGGTCGTCGCCGAGGACCGGCTCCGGCAGCGTCCCTGCGTTGTGCTCGAGCAGCCGCCAGCGCTCCCTGCGCCGCTCGATCACCGACCATGAGCAGTTGGCCAGCGGGCCGAGGATCCCGGACGACTCCAGGGCTAGGCCGAGTATCTCGCTCATGCCGAGCCGGATCGCCGCGCCGTGGCTGACCACCACGGCGAGGGCGCCCGGGGCCAGGCCCTCGGCGATCCGCTGCAGCGCGGCCCTCGCCCGGTGCGCGACCGCGGCCGACGTCTCGCCGTCCGGCGGCATCCATGTCGCGTGCTCGGCTGGGTACTGCGCGCGGATCTCGGTGTCGGTCAGCCCTTCCCAGCGCCCGCCGAAGCGTTCCCGCAGGTCCTTGTCCACGAGGACATCGAGCCCGGTGAGCCGGGCCAGCGGCGCCGCCGTCATCGTCGCGCGCTGCAGATCCGAGGAGACGATGAGATCGGGACGCAGCGCCGCGAGCAGCCGGGCGGCCCGCTCGGCCTGCGCCTCGCCGGTCGGGTCGAGCGGGATGTCGCTCTGGCCCTGGAAGCGGCGTTCGGCGTTCCACATGGTCTGGCCGTGCCGCCACAGCACCAGCCGGACGGGGGGTGTCCACGGCGGCTGGGACCCGGGCCGGTCCTGCGGGCCGGGCGACCCGGCTTCCGGGGCGCTCAGCGGGATTCTCCGCCGCCGGCCCCGGCTGCGCCACCGCCCGTCGTCGCAGCGGGCTCCGGCAGCGGGATCAGCGGGCAGTCCTTCCACAGCGATTCGAGCGCGTATGTGCTCCGCGCGTCGGAGTGCTGCACGTGGATGACGATGTCGATGTAGTCGAGCAGGATCCAGCGGCCCTCGCGCTCGCCCTCGCGGCGGGCGGGCTTGGCCCCGGCCAGCCGCAGCCTGGCCTCGATCTCGTCGACGATCGCCCGGACCTGGCGGTCGTTGGCCGCCGAACAGAGCAGGAAAGCGTCGGTGATGACGAGCTGCTCACTCACGTCGTAAGCGATGATGCCGCTGGCTAGCTTGTCGGCCGCGGCGGCCGCGGCGATCTCGATGAGCTCCACGGCCCTTTCGGTTGCTGTCACGTGTGCTGCTCGTCCTCCGTCTGCCGACTGATGGTCCTAGGTTCTCACGTTCACGGCGGTTTGGCCGCACTCGACGTTACCTCCACCGTCGCGCCGCGAGTGAACTCCAGGCCGGCATACTGCCGGCCAAACCACGGGAACGTGACGAAACGGTCCGCAGCGGGCCGCCGCGGCGCCTGGAGATGAGACCCAGGGGCCGCGGTGCCAACGACAAGCGGTTCAGGCTGGGCTGGGCGCTGGCGCGATGCCCGGTCCGGATTCCCAGACTGCGGCACTGGCCGCGATGCGGGCCACGCTGGCAGCCGGTAACCCGCTGTCCGGGCGGCAGCTCGAACCGAGGTTCGGGCTCGCCCAGGCCGAGGACCCGCCCGGGCTGGCGGGTCCTCGGCGTCCGGCGCCTCGGGCGCCGCAGATCAGCAGCTGGTGCTGGTCGAGTCGTTGGTGTAGTTGTCGAGTTGCTGCTCAAGGCTGATGGCCTGAGCTCGCTGGCTGGCGGTGATCGTGTAGCTGGCCGGCCCGGCGTATCCCACCTCCTTCAGGAACAGGTTGGCCTGGGAGATGACGCCGGTGATGCAGATACTCGACCCGTTCGCCACGTCGAGCTGGGCGGCCAGCAGATGTCCGGCCAGACAGTTGACCGCGTCGCTGCACTTCATGGCGTCGAATACCGCCGTCGCCTGGGCGAATGTGGAGACGGTGTACTTGCCCAGCGACTGGGGCAGCAGGGCGGTGGTTGCGGCCTCGTGGTTCTTCCAGTACCCGGGGGTGAAGCGCTGGCCGGTCCCGCTCTGTCCGCAGCCGGGGACCACCATCTTCACCGCGGAGTAAAAGACGAATGGCCCCGTTCCGCCGGCCTTTCACGGCGACGTCCGCCTGGATTTGACACGTAGGCGTCTGCGGCACGGGAAGGGTCAGAGTCCCGGCGTGCCCGAACGTTGCTCCCAGGAACTGATCGGGCGGCGGAAAGGTCGTGAGGACCAGTCGCCACACCCCGCTGGGGCTGGCAGGAATGGTAAAGCTCGCCTGTGTGGCGGTGATCACCGGCTTGACGTGAGTCCCGGCAGAGGCCACGCCCGCGGAACTTACCACCGAACCGGCCACAAGGGCGCTGGCCAGGAACAACGTCCACCGTCGCATGACTCCCCCTTTCGAGGGCGAGCGAAATCGTCCTCTAGTCTCGAAGGGCTCAACCCCCGCTCGGGGATGGCACCAGTACAGAGGCCAATCGCTGGGGAGACCGTTTTCGTTACATCCGCCAGCACCGGTCGCCGCCGATCGCCGCGGGATAAGTGCTGGTCAGCGGCTGTCCCGCAGGTATAGATGCCGCTTCGCGATGTACTGCACGATGCCGTCCGGCACGAGATACCAGATCGGCTCGCCCTTGGCCACCCGGGCCCGGCACGCGGTCGACGAGATGGTCAGCGCGGGTATCTCGATCAGGCTCACCTTCCCGTCTGGCAGGCCGGACACGGTCAGCCGGTGCCCGGGACGAGTACAGCCGACGAAATGCGCTAGGCCGAACAGTTCGTCCACGTCCCGCCAGGACATGATCCTGGCCAGCGCGTCGGCCCCGGTGATGAAGAACAGCTGGCCGGCATCTGTCCGCGCCGCGTGTAGGTCGCGCAGCGTGTCGATGGTGTACGTCGGGCCCGGCCGGTCGATGTCCACCCGGCTGACCGAGAACCGCGGGTTCGACGCGGTCGCGATCACGGTCATCAGGTACCGGTCCTCGGCGGCCGAGGCGCCTACCTTGTCCTCCGGCTGCCCGGTCGGCACGAAGACCACCTCGTCCAGCGAGAAGGCGTACCCGACCTCGCTCGCCGCGACCAGGTGGCCATGGTGGATCGGGTCGAACGTGCCGCCCATCACGCCGACCCGCGCACCCGCTTCCGCGTTCATGACCACCGCGCGCCCGCTGCGTTCATAACCCGACAGTAACCGGTCACTACTACTCCAAGCCGGGCACTGGCGGCTCTCCCTTGCCCCAGGTCACCACGCGCACCGCCTTGCCGACCTCGGTCCGCGGGATCGTCCGCTCGGGCAGGATCCGCAGCCGGACGCGGACGCCGAGCTCATTGCGGAGCGTGTCCTCGATGACGCTGACCGGCCGGCCGGCGCCAGTCGTTCGGAATTCGCAGCAGGCAATCAGCCGGCTCGGGCCCTCGCGGGAATCGACGACGAGAAGATAATCGGGGGCCAGCGCCGGCTCGGCCAGCAGCACTCGCTCCACCTCGCTCGGGTAGACGTTCACGCCGGACACCACCAGCATGTCGTCGCGGCGGCCGATCACCTTACTCATCCGGGCCAGCGTCCGGCCGCACCGGCACGGCTCGCGGTTGAGCGAGGCGATGTCGCCGGTGCGGTAGCGCAGCAGCGGCAGCGCCTCCTTGGTGACCGTGGTGAACACGAGCTCGCCGGGCGTCCCGTCGGGGACCGGCTCGCCGCTGACTGGATCGACCGCCTCGACGAGGAAATGGTCCTCGTTCACGTGCAGCCCGGCGGCGGCCTCGGCGCATTCGGCGGCGACCCCGGGGCCGATCACCTCGGACAGGCCGTAAATGTCCAGTGCCCGCAGGTCCAGCAGTTCCTCGATCCGGGTGCGGAGCTCGTCGGTCCAGGGTTCGGCGCCGAACAGGCCCGCGCGCAGGCTCTGGCCGGAGCCGGCCAGCGCCTCGCCAAGGCGCAGCGCGTAGGACGGCGTGCAGGTCAGTATGTCCGGGCACAGGTCGCGCACCAGGGTGACCTGCCGCGAGGTCATGCCGCCGGAGACGGGGACCACGGTGGCGCCGAGCTCGATCGCGCCCTGGTGGATGCCGAGCCCCCCGGTGAACAGCCCGTACCCGTAGGCGTTATGTACCACGCTGCCGGCGGTCGCGCCCGCGCAGCCCAGCGCCCGCGCGCACATCCGGGCCCAGAGCCGCAGGTCGGCGCGGGTATAGGCGACCAGGGTGGGGCGGCCGCCGGTGCCGCTGGAGCCGTGCACGGCCACCACCTCGGACATGGGCACCGCGAGCATCCCGAACGGGTAGGCGTCCCACAGCTGCTGCTTGTCGGTCATCGGCAGCTGCGGCAGGTCGGCGACGGACAGCCCGTCGCCGCCGGTCACCCCGGCGTCCCTTAGCCGCCTGGCCTGCGGGCCGCCCGCGTCTAGCAGCCGGTCCACCAGGGCGCGGAGCCGGCTGCCCTGCAGGCGCGTCCGGTCAGCCGCGGGCATGGCCTCGGCCTCGGCCTCGAACATGGTCGGGCTGGGCGTCCCGGAGCAGTCTGTCACCTGGTCTAGCATGCCGTATATGACCTCCGTGCCGGATCGTTCCCGGGTACGCCTGCCCGGTATCAGCTCCCGCGCCTACGAGCACCCCGCGGACCGCTCGGCCCTCGTCGCGCTGCGTAAGCTCACCGGCTTTGACGTGCTGCTCCGCCGCCTGGCCAGCCTGTTCAGCGACCGTAGCCTGCGGCTGATGTTCCTGGCCAGCGGGGTCAAGGTGTCAGAACGCCAGTTCCCGCAGCTGTACGAGATGCTGCGCGACGGGTCCTACGTGCTGGACCTGCCTCAGGTGCCCGAGCTCTTCATCTCGCAGGATCCCACGGTCAACGCGATGGCGCTCGGCTCGGACCGGCCGTTCATCGTGATCACGACCGGCATGGTGAACCTGTACGACCCGGAGGAGATCCGGTTCGCGATCGGGCACGAGCTGGGGCACGTGCTGTCCGGGCACGCGGTATACCGGACCATGCTGTACCACCTGGTCAGGCTGGCCGCGCGCATCGCCTGGATGCCGATCGGCTACATCGGCCTGCGGGCGATCATCTGGGGTCTGGAGGAGTGGTACCGCAAGTCGGAGCTGTCGTGTGACCGGGCCGGCCTGCTGGCGGGCCAGGACGTGGACGCGGCCCGGCGGGCGCTGATGAAGATGGCCGGCGGCTCGTACATGTCCGAGCTGAGCCCGGACGCCTTCCACGACCAGGCGCATGAGTACGACGCCGTGCCCGACGTCCGCGACGGGCTGCTCAAGCTGCTCCAGCTGGAGGGTAACCAGCACCCGTTCTCGGTGGTCCGGTTCGCCGAGCTTGACCGCTGGGCCGGCAGCGGCGATTACGCGCGCATCCTGAGCGGCACCTACCCCCGGCGGGAGGACGACAGGACCGCTTCGGTCACCGACGAGGTCAAGTCGGCCGCACGCGAATACCAGGAGTCGTGGAGCCGCTCCGAGGACCCGTTCATCGGCGTGGTGCGCAACGCCGCCGAGAGCGCCGCCGTGATGAGCGAGCGGCTGTTCAGCGGGATCTTCAGTGGCCGCCGTAACGGCGGTGACGACGATTCCTGAGCTGGATTCTTAGCTCGGTTCCTGAGCTCGATTCCTTAGTTCGATTCCTTAGCTCGATTCTTTACCGAACGGCCCCGGGTCGGCCGCAGCGCTGCCGAACTCGCCGACCGGGCTGCTCGGCCGGTTAGTGCCGGGTGAAGTCCCAGGTCAACCGGGTGGATGGAGAAGCTGGCCAGGACTTCCCGGTGAGAGGCTGCGATTGCGGCTGTCGGCGGGTTCTCGGCACGCTCGCCTCGCCTGGCTGGCATTCGGCCTGCCCAATCACGGAAAAGACGCGTACTATCTCAACTGTGCGTGCGCGGTGGTGGCCGCGCGGGTGACCAGTGACGCTACGGGTAAGTGATGGTGGCGCGGCTGACTGGTGGTGGCATGGCTGAGTGGCGTGACTGAGTGGTGGTGGCATGGCTGAGTGGTGGTCGATCGAGGTCTTGCACGGCGAGTTCTCGGCCTTCGATTGGCAGAGACAGCATGATTCGGAGCTGATCGAGGCGGCGCTGACCAATGGCGCCCAGGACGGGAGATGGCACGCGGACGAGTGGGGCGTGGCCTTCGAGGTGCTCTTCGACACCGAGGCACAGTGGGAGGCGTTCCGCAGCCTGCCTGTCGTGCGTGGTGCCCTGGACGCCGTTCCGGATCCGGTCAACGGCCTGCTGATCTACCGGGGCCGGGGCGGCGGGGCCAGCACGCGGGAACCGCGCAGGCCCAGACCCGCGCCAGCCGCGGGCGCCATGGCGCTGCCCGAGCCCGTCGAGGATTCCTACCTCGATCTTTCCGGCGCTTCGCCACCGGACCTGATGGCGGCCGGAACGGGGACAGGCTGAGCGTGCGGACGCCGCCACGGTCCGGCTCAGCCCACCTGACCGCCCGAACGCGGTCACAGCCTGGGGGCAGGACGCCGGCTAGGTGAGTAGCACGAGGTCGTCGCGGTGGACGATCTCGCGCTCGTACGCCGCGCCAAGCTCGGCGGCCAGCGACCGGGTGCTGCGCCCCATCAGCCCGGGGATCTCCGCCGCATCGTAGTTGACCAGGCCACGGGCTACCACGCCGTCGCTCTCGTCGCACAGATCCACCGGGTCTCCGGCCTCGAAGTCACCATCGACGCCAATCACCCCGGCCGGCAGGAGCGAGGCCCGCCGGCCCACCACCGCGCGCACCGCTCCTGCGTCGAGTCGCAGCCGGCCCCGGCCGACTGCGGCATGAGCCAGCCAGAGCTGCCGGGCGGCCGGGCGGCGATGACCAGGCATGAAGTAGGTGCCGACCGGCTCTCCAGCCAGGGCGGCGTGGGCCTGGTCCGCGGCCGCGACCACGGCGGGGATGCCCGCGCTCGCGGCGAGCAGGCCGGACTCGACCTTGGTGACCATGCCGCCGGTGCCGACCATGCGGCCCCGATCATCGGCTGGCCGGCTGGGGGCAGCCGGGCCGTCGGGCCTGCCGAGCGGCACGCCGGCCAGGTCGCGCTGGTCGCGCACCTCGGTGATCCGTCGGGCGCCATCGTGCCGCGGGTCGCCGTCATACAGCCCGTCCACGTCGGACAGCAGCACGAGCGCGTCCGCCCTGACCACGTGGGCTACCAGGGCGGCGAGCCGGTCGTTGTCGCCGAACCGGATCTCCTCGGTGGCGACCGTGTCGTTCTCGTTGACCACTGGCAGCACACCCAGGCCGAGCAGCCGCTCGAGGGTACGCTGCGCGTTCCGGTAGTGCGCGCGCCGCATCAGGTCGTCGGCGGTCAGCAGCACCTGCCCGGTCCGCACCCCATGCCGCCCGAACGCGGCCGCGTACCTGGCGATGAGGATGCCCTGACCGACGCTCGCGGCGGCCTGCTGGGTGGCCAGGTCGCGCGGCCGGCCGGACAGGCCGAGCGGCACCAGGCCGGCCGCGATCGCGCCCGAGGAGACGAGCACGAGCTGGACGCCGTCGCTGGCCCGGCCGGCCAGCGCATCGGCCAGGGTAGTGATCCGGCGCTCGTCGATCCCGCCGGCCGTGGTGGTGAGCGAGGAAGAGCCCACCTTGACGACCAGCCGGCGGGCCGCCGCGACATCCCCGCGGGCATCGCCGGTCATGGCGAAAGCCTGCGGTCGCTGCCGCGCGGGCCGAACCGGGACCTGCCCCGGCCCTGGTCGTCGCCGTGAGCGATGGACCCAGCAGGCAAGTCCGGATCCCAGTCGAACACCACCGCGTCGTCGTAGTCGCCGATCAGCACCTCGGCCCCCGGCTGGGCGCCGAGCTCGGCCAGCGACTCCTCCACGCCCAGCCGGGCCAGCCGGTCGGCGAGATAGCCGACCGCCTCGTCGTTGCCGAAGTCGGTCTGCAGCACCCACCGCCGCGGCCGCTCGCCGCGGATCAGGAAGCTGTTGTCACCGGTCCGCACGATCTCGAAGCCCGGCGCGTCGGCTGCCGCGGGGCGCAGCACCTGGCGGACGGGCTCGGCCTCCGGCACGGCGGCCCGCGCGGCCTCGACCATGCCGGCCATGGCGAAGGCCAGCTCGCGCAGCCCCTCCCGGGTGGCGGCCGAGGTCAGGCACACGGTCAGCCCGCGGGCGGCGAGGACGGGCGCGACGCGCCCGGCAAGTTCCCTGGCCGCCGGGACATCGATCTTGTTCAGCGCCACGATCCGCGGCCGTCCGGCCAGCGATGCACCGGTCGCTTCCTCGTAGGCCGACAGCTCCGCCTCGATGACCTCCAGGTCGGACAGCGGGTCGCGCCCTGGCTCTTCGGTGGCGCAGTCGAGCACGTGCACGAGGGCCGCGCACCGTTCCACGTGACGCAGGAAGTCCAGCCCGAGCCCGCGCCCCTCGCTGGCCCCCGGGATCAGGCCGGGAACGTCGGCCGCGACGAACTGGGTATCACCGGCCTCGATCACGCCCAGGTGCGGGATGAGGGTGGTGAACGGGTAGTTGGCGATCTTGGGCCGGGCCGCCGACATGGCGGCGATGAGCGAAGACTTCCCCGCGTTGGGGAAACCGATCAGGCCGACGTCGGCCACGGTCTTGAGCTCGAGCACGAGGTCCCGCCGCTCACCCGGCTCGCCCTTGAGCGCGAAGCCCGGGGCCTTGCGCCGGGCCGAGGCGAGGGCGGCGTTGCCGAGGCCGCCACGCCCGCCGCGCGCGGCGACGAACTGGGTTCCCGGGCCGACCAGGTCGGCGAGCACTTCCCCGCCGGCCGTCTTGACCACGGTGCCGTCGGGCACCTGCAGTTCCAGGTCGGGCCCGGCCGCGCCGCTCCGGTTGGATCCGGCGCCGGGCTTGCCGCGGCCGGCCCGGCGCAGCGGCCTGCGGTGGAAGTCCAGCAGGGTGGTTGCCCCCCGGCTCACTTCCAGGATCACGTCGCCGCCGCGGCCGCCGTTTCCCCCGTCAGGGCCGCCGAGCGGCTTGAACTTCTCCCGGTGGATGGAAGCGCAGCCGTTCCCGCCGTCACCGGCTTCGGCGCGCAGGGTGGCCTGGTCCGCGAACTCGGCCATGGCTCACCCCTGCTCCCTTCGGCTGGCCAGGGGCGGACGGGCCCGCGCGCCTGGTTAAGGCGTGTCTTGCGGATCTTCACCGGCGCGGATCGGTGCCCGCCCGCATCCGCCAAGACCGCGAGACACGCCCTAGGACTGCTCTGCTGCGTCGAGGACGCTCACGCACCGGCGCCCGCGCCGGGTGCCAAACTCAACCTTGCCGGTCACCAGCGCGAACAGCGTGTCGTCATCGCCGCGCCCGACGCCGATCCCGGGATGGAAGTGAGTGCCGCGCTGCCGGACGATGATCTCGCCCGCGTTAACCTGCTGGCCGCCGAAGCGCTTGACCCCCAGCCGCTGGGAATTGGAGTCGCGGCCGTTCCGGCTCGACGACGCGCCCTTCTTGTGTGCCATCTCAGCTCTCCTCTGCGGTCCCCGCCTCGTCGGCGGCAGGTGCCGGTGCCTTACTCGCCGCGGGCTTGGTCCGTGCGGAGGCTGGCGTGGCCTTGCTCGCCGCGGGCTTGGTGCGGGCGGAAGCTGGCGTGGCCTTGCTCGCCGCGGGCTTGGTGCGGGCGGAAGCTGGCGTGGCCTCGCTGGCCGCGGGCTTGGTGCGGGCGGAGGCTGGCGTGGCCTTGCTCGCCGCGGGCTTGGTCCGGGCGGAAGCTGTCGGGGCCTCGCTCGTGCCGGACGACTTGCCCGCCGGATGGCCGCCGCCCTTGGTGATAGCGGTGATCCTCAGCTGGGTGTACTTCTGGCGGTGTCCCAGGCGGCGGCGGTAGCCGGTCTTGTTCTTGTACCGGATCATGTTGATCTTGGGGCCGCTGGCGTCGCCGACGATCTCGGCGGCGACCTGGTAGCCGCCGAGTTCCTCGGCGTCAGTCACCACGTTGTCGCCGTCGACGACGAGCACGGCGGGAAGCGTGAGGGTGGAACCCACCTCTCCGGCGAGGCGGTTCACCGTGAGGACGTCGTCTACCGACGCCTTCTCCTGCCTGCCGCTGCAGCGCACGATCGCGTACACCGAGAACTCACTTTCCGTTAGGTGCGGACCCACCGCGATTCGCACGTCAGCCGACTGAATCGCTACCGGCAGCCCCGCCTGCTCAGGCACCGGACCACGCGAGGGATTCCCTGCGCGGCGCATCGACGCCCCGAGCGCGCTGACAAGAAAGATTATCAGACGGCGGGGATTCCTCAGACTCCCGCGGGGTCGGCGGCTGACGGCGCGCTCGCGGCCTGCTCCTGATTCCCGTTCGGGTGGTCGGGCGGCTTCGGCTCCGTCGTCGCGGGTTTCGCGTCCGCAGCCTCCGCCGCCGCTGGCTTGCGCCGGCGCCGCCGGCTCCCGCCGGACGGCCGGTCCCCGTCACCGTTCCCGCCGTTCGCGGCGGGAACGGCGGGCTGCCCATCGGCCGCGGGCTTGTCGTCACCGCGCCTGCGAGGCCCGGCGGAGACCAGCTCGGCCGGCTCGAGAGAAACGTGCACGCCGCGGCCGTTGCAGCACTCGCAGGTCACCGAGAACGCCTCGAGCAGCCCGGAACCGACCCGCTTGCGGGTCATCTGCACCAGGCCCAGCGACGTGACCTCAGCCACCTGGTGCTTGGTCCGATCCCTGGCCAGGCACTCGAGCAGCCGCCGGAGCACCAGATCCCGGTTGCTCTCCAGCACCATGTCGATGAAGTCGATGACGATGATGCCGCCGATGTCGCGCAGGCGCAGCTGCCGGACGATCTCCTCGGCCGCCTCCAGGTTGTTGCGGGTGACCGTCTCCTCCAGGTTGCCGCCCTGGCCGGTGAACTTCCCGGTGTTCACGTCGATGACCGTCATCGCCTCGGTCCGGTCGATGACCAGCGAGCCGCCGCTGGGCAGGTACACCTTGCGGTCCAGCGCCTTGGCGAGCTGCTCGTCGATCCGGTAGCTGGCGAACACGTCCTGCTCGCCCTGCCAGCGGCTGAGCCTGTCGACCAGGTGCGGCGCGACGTACCGCACGTACTCGTCGACCATGTCCCAGTCGTCGTCGCCGGCCACGACGAGGCTGCTGAAGTCCTCGTTGAAGATGTCCCTGACCACCCGGATGGTCAGGTCCGGCTCGCTGTAGAGCAGCTGGGGCGGGTTCGCGGTCTTCGACTTCTGCTCGATGTTCTCCCACTGCGCAGAGAGCCTGGCCACGTCCTGCGACAGCTCCTCGTCGGTCGCGCCCTCGGCCGCGGTCCGGACGATGACGCCGGCCCCCTCGGGCATGACCTTCTTGAGGATCTGCTTGAGCCGGGTGCGCTCGGTGTCAGGCAGCTTGCGGCTGATCCCGGTCATGGACGCGCCCGGCACGTACACCAGGTACCGGCCAGGCAGGCTCACCTGGCTGGTCAGCCTGGCGCCCTTGTGCCCGATGGGGTCCTTCGTGACCTGCACCAGGACCGACTGGCCGGACTTGAGCGCCGACTCGATCCGCCTGGTCTGGCCCTCGAGCCCGCTGGCGTCGAAGTTGACCTCACCTGCGTAGAGCACGGCATTGCGGCCCTTGCCGATGTCGACGAACGCCGCCTCCATCGAGGGCAGCACGTTCTGCACCTTGCCCAGGTAGACGTTGCCGACGAAGGACTGGTGGCTGCTCTTGTCCACGTAGTGCTCGACGAGGACGCCGTCCTCGAGAACCGCGATCTGGGTGCGGTCGCCGCGCTGCCTGACCACCATGGCCCGGTCGACCGCTTCGCGCCGGGCGAGGAACTCCGACTCGCTGATGATCGGCGGCCTGCGACGGCCGGAGTCGCGGCCCTCGCGCCGCCGCTGCTTCTTGGCCTCGAGCCGGGTCGACCCCTTGAGACCCTGTACCTCGTCCTTGGCCTTGGCGCGGGCGGGTGACGCGGTCCTGGGCTCGCGCACGTGCACCACGGTGTCCGGCGGGTCATCCGGCGCCGGCTGGTCACCATCCTGCGATCCGCCGCGCTTGCGCCTGCGCCGGCGGCGCCGGGCCGGGCCCTCGGCCTCGGACTCCGCATCGCCGTCATCGGCGGGCTCGGCGTCCGGGCCGGCGTCCGCGGGCTGGCCGTCGTCGGCAGCTCCCGCGTCGCCGCTGACGGCCGTGCCGTCGCCCGGCTCCTGGCCCGCGTCATCACCGGCATCGTCGGCGCGGCCCTTGGACCGGCCTCGGCCGCCCCGGCGCCGCCGACGGCGGCCGCCGTCCTCGCCGGGTGACTCGCTGGCCGCCCCGGGCTCGTCGTCCTCGGCCGCAGCGGGCTCGTACTCATCGCCGTCGGCCCTGGCCGCGTCAGTCTTGCGGCCCGTGGCCCCGGCCGACCTGGTAGCGGCGGCCGGGGCTGCGGGGACCTCCGGCGGCTGGAAGATCAGCTGCGGGGCCAGGAAGGTCGGCTGGGTGGATGCCGGCGGCGGCTCCGCGGCGCTGAACCCGGCCGGGACCACCCCTTCGGCGGGCGGCCGCTGGGCGTCCTCCGGCACCGGCACGGGCGCCGGAACGGCCGACGGGGACTCGGACGGTGCGCTCGTCACCACCGGCGGCGCGGTTTCGGACGGTGCGCTGATCACCGCCGGCGGCGCGGTCACCGTGGGTGCGGTCATCATCGCCGGCGGCACGGTCTGCGACGGCGGTCCGGCCGGCCGGCTGGCCCGGGTCGTGCGGCGGGTCCTGGCGGTCTTCGCGCCGCGATTGCTGTCAGCCCCCGTATCGGTGGCCGGCGGTGCGGCCGCGCCCGGCGGTGCCGGTGCGGCCGGCTCGGGCCGGCGCCTGGCGGCGTGTCAGCTACCGGGCCGGCGGCCGCGGTGCTCCCCTGCTCACCTGGCTTGCTCTCTGCGTCGTTCAGCTCGGTCTCGAGCATGCGGGCAATCTCCTGTCAGGTTCCCGGGCGCGCGAACCCCGTGAGGGGCCGCCGCGCCGCGCGGGAACTCATCGTGCGCGCGCTCCGGGACGATGCCGGCCAGCTGGCGGCGGTCGTACCCGGGCGCGGCGCTTGCTGTTGTTCTCATTCCTCGCGCCCCCGGTCCGCCGTTTCGAGCGGCCCTTGCGCCAGCCGGGTAACCAGTGGCGGCGCGGGTAGCGCGAGTCCGGCCACGCGGTTCAGCGCGGCCAGAATGTCGTCAGGTCGAACGGCAGGTGTAGTGTGCCGAACAACCATTCGAAGTATCCCACTCCCCTCCGGCTGTGCCGCGATGGCACGCCGGTCAAGTTCCATGCTGATCACGGCCGCACGGGCATCCATGCGCCGCGGTCCCTTCTTCGTGAGCCGCTCGACCTCCACCGAGGCGCAGCCGAGGAACTCGTCAATCGCTGCTTCGGCGGCAGCCGGCGCGACACCGGGGAGCGTCACCTGCCACTGCGACGCCTCCAGGCGCGCCAACGGCAGCTCATGCTCGCTGCCCCGTTCCGCGACCTCAATCACATCTATCCCGTCCGGAAGGGCGGCATCCAGCCTGGCCCGCACATCATCGGGCGCACACGGGCTGGTGAACGCCAGCTCCAGGTACTCAGCTTCACTAGCCACCCCGGTCGCCGCCGCGCCCGCGTAGGAAATCTTCGGGTGCGGCGTGAAGCCGGCCGAGTAGGCGATCGGCAGCCCTGCCTTTCGCACCCCTCGTTCCACGGCCCTCGCGATATCCCGGTGGCTGGCGAAACGCATTCGGCCATGTTTAGCGTACCTGACTTGCAGGTGCTGTACCGCGTCAGGCACCGGCTGCCCGGTCACGCTCAGCCGGGTCGGATCAGACACGGCCCGGCCCCCCGCCCGGCCGGGCGGGCCCGGCCGGCAACAGCGGAAGCTGGCGGCGGCCCGGCGGTCCCATCGGGCTGGTCTGGATCTCGGTGCCCATCGCGGGGCAGACGCCGCACTCGTAGCACGGGGTCCAGCGGCAGTCGTCGACCTCCGCGGCGCCGCCGGCCGCCACCGAATCCTGCCAGTCCTGCCACAGCCAGTCGCGGTCCAGCCCGGCGTCCAGGTGATCCCAGGGCAGGATCTCCTCGTAGCCGCGCTCCCTGGTCGTGTACCAGTCCAGGTCCACGGGCTCGTCCGCCAGCGCCGTTCCCGCCGCGCGCGCCCACCGCTCGAACGAGAAGTACTCGCTCCAGCCGTCGAACCGCGCGCCATCCGCCCAGGCGGCCCGGATGACTCCGGCCACCCGGCGGTCGCCGCGGGACAGCAGCCCCTCGACGATGCCTGGCTCGCCGTTGTGGTACCGCAAGCCGATCGCGCGCCCGTAGCCGGGATCGGCGCGCAGCGCGCCCGCCAGGGCCCGCAGCCGGGCATCGACGGTCGCCGCATCGCACTGCGCGGCCCACTGGAACGGCGTGTGCGGCTTGGGCACGAAGCCGCCGATGGATACCGTCGCGCGGATGTCGCGCCGCCCGGTGGCCTCGCGTCCCGCCTGGATCACCCGCCGGGCCAGCGGCGCGATGGCCAGCACGTCCTCGTCGGTCTCGGTCGGCAGCCCGCACATGAAGTACAGCTTCACCTGCCGCCAGCCGCTGGAGTAGGCGGTGCTGACGGTGCGGATCAGGTCTTCCTCGGTGACCATCTTGTTGATCACCTTGCGGATCCGGTCCGAGCCGCCCTCCGGGGCGAAGGTGAGCCCGGACCGCCGCCCGCCGCGGGTCAGCTCGTCGGCCAGCGTCACGTTGAACGAGTCCACCCTGGTGGACGGCAGGGACAGCCCGGTCTTCGTGCCCTCGTGCCGGTCGGCGAGCTCCCGGGCGATCTCATGGATCTCGCTGTGGTCAGAGCTGGACAGTGACAGCAGGCCCACCTCGCTGAACCCGCTCGCCGCCAGCCCGGTCTCTACCATGCCCGAGATCGTGGCCTTGCTGCGCTCGCGGACCGGCCGGGTGATCATGCCGGCCTGGCAGAACCGGCAGCCGCGGGTGCAGCCGCGGAAGATCTCCACGCTGTACCGCTCGTGAACGGTCTCGGCCACCGGCACCAGCGGCTGGCGCGGGTAAGCCCAGTCGTCCAGGTCCATCAGCGTGTGCTTGGCTACCGAGCCGGGCACGCCGGGACGGTTCGGCCGGACGCTGCCGATCCGGCCGTCGGCCAGGTAGGCCACGTCGTAGAACCGGGGCACGTACACCCCGCCATCGGTGGCCAGCCGCAGCAGCAACCCGTCCCGGCCGCCCGGACGGCCGGCCGCCTTCCACTCCCGGACCAGATCGGTGATCGTCAATACGGCCTGCTCGCCGTCGCCCAGTACCGCCCCGTCCAGGAACTCGGCCACCGGCTCGGGGTTGAACGCCGCGTGCCCCCCGGCCAGCACCAGCGGATGGCTGTCCTGCCGGTCGGCCGCCGACAGCGGGATGCCGGCCAGGTCCAGCGCGGTCAGCAGGTTCGTGTACCCCATCTCCGTGGCGAAGCTCACGCCCAGCAGGTCGAACGCGGCCACCGGCCGGTGCGCGTCCACCGTGAACTGGGGAATGCCGTGGCTACGCATCAGCGCCTCAAGGTCGGGCCAGACGCTGTAAGTGCGCTCGGCGAGCACGCCGTCACGGCCGTTCAGTACCTCGTACAAGATCTGCAGGCCCTGATTGGGCAGGCCCACCTCATAGGCATCTGGATACATCAACGCCCAGCGCACGTCCGCTGATTCCCAGTCCTTGATCACGGCATTCAGCTCGCCGCCGATGTACTGAACCGGCTTGCGCACCCGCGGGAGCAACGGCTCGAGCCGGGAGTACACCGATTCCATCATGGCTCCAACCATATAGACAGTGTCCTATTTCGGAAGTTCGGGCTCTTCGGTGAACTCGCTGCGGTGCTGCGGTCGCCGCCTGCGCCGGCGCTCGGGCAGGCCCGGGAGCGCCCTCGTTGGCCGGCATCGGATAACCCTCGCAGCCAGGCAGCGCGGGCAGGCTCACCCGCCCGGCGGCACCCGCCCGGTCCAGACCGCGGACAGGCCGGTGCGCTTGCGGTGCACGGACAGCAGGATGCCGACGGCGATCATGTCGGCGAACGCGGCCGAGCCGCCGTAGGAGATGAACGGCAGCGGCAGGCCGGTGATCGGCGTGATCCCGATCGTCATGCCGATGTTCACGAACGCCTGGAAGGCGAACCAGATCGCTATCCCGGAGGCGACCAGCGTGCCGAACTGGTCGTCGGCCCTGGCCGCGATCCGCAGCGCCCGGGTGACCACCACGCCGAGCAGCACGATGATCGCGATGCAGCCGGCGAAGCCGAGCTCCTCGCCGGCCACGGTAAAGATGAAGTCGGTCGATTGAGAGGGGACGAAGTTGCCTGCCACCAGCGCGCCGTGGAACAGCCCGTGCCCGGTCAGCCCCCCGGACCCGACCGCGATCTTGGCCTGCTGGGCGTTGTACCCCGCGCCCGCCAGGTCCGCGTTCGGGTTGGTGAATGAGGTGAAACGCTGTACCTGGTAGGACTTCAGCACATGCAACTTGACGGCCCCCACCGCGCCCACCGCACCAAGCACCGCGAAGGCGGCCAGCCAGCGCAGCTTGAGCCCGGACACCGCGATCATGCCGATCAGCGTGGCCAGCAGGACCAGGGCCACGCCGAGCGCCGGCTCCTTGACCACGAGCAAGATCAGCGGCGCGGCGCAGAGGACGGCGAGCACCACCTCGCGCGGCCGCGGCCGCTTCCCGCCCTCACCCAGCCGGCTGAGCGCCAGCGCGCAGATCAGCACCAGCGCGAGCTTGGCGAACTCCGACGGCTCGACCTGGAACCCGGCGGGCAGGCTGATCCACGACCGCCCGCCGTTGACCTCGCTGCCCAGCGGGGTGAGCACCGCCAGCAGCCCGAGCAGGGCGACGCCGTAGGCAGGCAGCGCCCAGGCCCGGATCCGCCGGATGTCGAGCGTGCTCACCGCCACCATCAGGCCCAGCCCGATGCCGAACCAGAGCACCTCCTTGTACAGGTAGGTACGCGGGTCAGCGCCGGCCGCCGCCAGCGCGGGCTGGGTGGCCGACCAGACGAGCAGCGTGCCGAGCACGCACAGCGCCAGCACCACCGCGATCAGCAGCCAGTCGAGATGGCGGAGGAAAGATTCCCTTCCGAACGCGCGCGTGGCCAGTGACCGGCGGAACCCGGGACCGGCACCGCGCGGCCCCGCGTACCCCCGGGCCCCCGGTGCGAGCCGGTAACCCTCGCCCAGGCGGCTGGCGCTCATCGGCCGCTCCGGCCGTAGCCCGGCGGCGGCGTGATCGCCCCGGACACCGAAAGCCTGGGCAGCCTGCCCGGCACCTGCCCGTTCGGGACGGCGGCCTGGTGTCCTTCAAGTCCGTAGATCGCGTCCCAGATCTGGCGGACCGCGGGCGCGGACGCCTGTGCGCCGTACCCGGCGTGCGGGATCATGACGACCACGACGTACTTCGGATGATCACACGGGGCGAACGAGGCGAACACCGAGTTCGCCTGGGTACCGGCGACGTCCGCTGTGCCTGTCTTGCCCGCCACGCAGACCTTGCTGAGCGGGAAGCCGCCGAACGCGCCGGCCGCGGTGCCCGAGGTCACCACCCCCCGCAGCGCGTCCCTGATGTAGGCGAGGGTGGTGCCGGACGCCGGCAGGTGCCGGATCACTCGCGGGTTGATCCTCTTGACCACCGCGCCGTCGGGGCTGATCAGGGCCTCGCCGATCCGCGGGCTGTACAGGGTGCCGCCGTTGGCCAGGGCCGCGTAGGCGTCGGCGAGCTGCAGCGGCGTGACGGTCACGTAGCCCTGCCCGATCGCGGCGATCGCGGCCTGGCCCGGCTCCCACACGTACCCGGTCTTGCAGTCCTGGTATTCGATCTGCTGGATGTAGGAGCCGCCCTGGCTGCCGTGCGAGCACCAGAAGTGCTTGTACTGCTTCCAGTAGTAGTAAAGCCACTGCCTGGTCGGGATGGTACCCGGGTCCTGCTCGGGCAGGTCGATGCCGGGGTCACGGCCGAAGCCCCAGGCCAGCTCCGCCTTCTGCATCGGCTGCAGCGGCGCGTGCCGGCTGGCCACCGAGTTGATCGCCGGGTGGTCCCGCAGCCACATGTCGTAGCCGAGCTGGTAGTAGACCGTGTCGCAGGACACCACCAGCGCCTCGTGGAAGGACATCGGCCCGAGGTTCGGATTGCCGTCGTTGGCGAACTTGTGCCCGCCGATGTTCACCGAGCCCGGGCAGTTGTAATTGCCGTACAGGCTGTACCCCTCGGCCACGGCGGCTGCGGTCGTGGTGACCTTGAAGGTCGAGCCCGGCGGGTACTCCCCCTGGGTGACCCGGTTCAGGATCGGCTCGCCGTGCCCGGTGCCGAAGAGGTAGTTGAACTCGCCGGTGGAGATGCCGCCCGTCCACACGCTGGGGTTGTAGGAGGGATAGCTGGCCGTGGCCACCACCCGGCCCTTGGTGGTCATCACCACCGCGGTGCCGCTGGTCGCGCCCCTGTTGCCCGCGTTGAACGCCTTGTGGATCGCATTGGCCAGGATCTTCTGGACGTCGGCCTGCAGCGGCGCGTTGATGCTCGTGACCAGGTCGTCGCCGGCCTTGGCCGGGGTCTGGCTGATCGTGCCGGTGACCACGCCCTGGGCATTGACCCGTACCCGCTGGATGCCGGGCGTGCCGCGCAATTCCTTGTCGTACTGCTCCTCGAGCCCGGCCTGGCCGACCAGGTCGACGCCGGAGAAGCCGGTCACCGTCAGGTGCCGCTGCTTGACCTCCTGCGGTGTGATGGGCTGCAGGTAGCCGAGCACCTGCGCCGGGTTGGCGTGGTCCGGCCGCGGGTAGTCCACCACCGGCTGGACCTGGGCGGTGACATCGGGGAACTGCTGCCGGTTCTCCATGATCTGCAGAGCGACCTTGTCGGAGATGCCCTGGTCGACCGGGACCGGCTGATAGGGCGAGCCCGCCCAGCAGGGCGGCTTGACGCCCGCGGTGCAGATCCTGACCTTCTCCCTGACCAGCCTGGTCCGCATGTGCAGCAGGTGGGCGAGCCTGACCAGCACCGCGTGCTCGTCGGCGCGCTGGGCGAGCCGCGCGATGTTGACCGAGACCACCAGGGCGGTGCGGTTGTCCACCAGCGGCTGGCCGATGTCGTCCAGGATCTGGCCGCGGACCGGCGGGACGACGACCTGCTGGGTCTGGTCCTGGGCGGCCAGGCTGGCGTAAGCGCGGGTGTTCATCACCTGCACGTACCACAGCCGGGCGCCGAGCGAGATGAGCAGGGCCGCCACCACCGCGTACAGCACCCACAGGCGGTACCGCGACGCCGTGATCATCGGTAGCCTCCGTCGCGTCTGCGGCCGATCCGCCAGGCCGGCCAGCGGCCGCCGCGCGGCCGGGCCAGGGCGCTGCGGCCGCGGGCCGGCGAGCCGGCCCCGAAGGTCTTCCGGCGCAGCGCCCGGAACCTGCGCGGGCTGCGCACGCTGCCGCTGCGAGAGCCGCCGCCGAACGCGCCCTTGGCGGGCGAACCGCCGCCGAACGCGCCGCGCCGGGGAGCGCTCGCGGTCACGGTGCGGCGAGGAGCGGCGCTGGCGCTGAACGTGCCGCGCCGGGGCGAGGCCACGCTTGGGCTCTTGCGCGGCGCGGGCACGTTGAACGAGCCCCGGCGGGGCGCGCTGCCGGCGCCGCGGTAGGCCCAGGCGGGCCGGCGGCCGAACCTGGCCCACCCGCCAGTGCCGGACGCCCGGCTGCGCCGGGTGAACAGCCGGGGGGTGCTGGACGAGCCGAGCATCCCGCCGCTGTTGCCGAACTCGCTGAAGAACCCGCCGCCCAGCAGCCTGCTGCCGACCGCGGCATCGCCGCGTCGGCCCCCGAACCGCAGCCGCTGCACGCCGCCGCCCGCGCTGGACCGGGCCGGCGCCGCGGCCGTCCGCGTGCCGCCGAACCGTACCCGGGCCACGCCATTGCCCGCGCTGGCTGCCTTGGACCGGGCCGGCACGGCGGCCGTGCGAGTGCCGCCCAGGTGCAGCTTCACCGGCCGGCTGCGGGCGAGGTCAGCGCTCGCCGCCAGCCACCCGCCGCCGCCGATCCAGCCGTCCCGCGGCCGGGCCGCGGCGGCGCGTATCCGCGGCGTGCGCCCCCCCGGCAGGACGGTCGGGCCCAGCCCGGTGGCCGGCCCGGAGGCCGCCCGGCCGGCCGGCGCGGCCCCGGCGAGCCGGGCGGCCAGCCGGCAGGCCAGCGCCACGCCGAACAGCACGAACGGGCTGAGCAGCACGTCATAGAGCACCGACAGCGGCAGCACGTGCCGCACCGCGGGCCCGGTCACGTCGGGATTGCCGAGCATGTAGCCGACCACCGCGTAGAGCCCGGCACCGGCGGCCGCGCCGAGCGCCGACGCGACCAGCGGCTGCAGGACGGTGCGATCCAGCTCGGTGGAGACCAGGCCGCAGAAGTAGCCCACCACGCAGAACACCAGCGCGTACACGCCGATCAGGTGATCTGACGGCGGTGCGATGTCCAGGGCCAGCCCGGCGCAGAAACCACAGATCATGCCCGACATCGGGCCGCTGCTCAGGGCGAGCGCGACGACGACGAGCAGCACCAGGTCGGGCGCCACGCCGCCGGGCAACGGCAGCCGGTCCAGAACCGTCAGCTGGAGCACGAGCGCGACGAGCAGGAGCACGACCGGCAGCAGGACGCGGCGCACGTCAGCGCCCCGTGCCCGGCGAAGGCCTGGTACCCCGGGACGCGCGCGGGGACCTGAACACCGTCTTGGTCACCGTGGGCGTCGGCGTGGGGTGCGGGCTCGGCGGGAGCACCGAATAGCGCGGGTTGACCCGCGGCGGGACGATGACCACCCCGACGACGCCGAGCGAGGTGAAGTCCACGAACGGGCGGATCAGCGCGCTCCTGGTCAGCGCGTTGGCCGATCTTTCCACCCGGATGACCGTCCCGACCGGGACCCCGGGCACGTAGGGGCTGCCGCCGACGGAGCCGAACGTGACCAGCTGCTGTCCCGGCTGAAGGACCGCGGTGGCGTCGAACAGCTGCAACTGCAGAGTGTCCGGCCCGGACAGCCCCTTGCCCATGCCGGTCACGGAGCCGATCTGGCCGCTGCCGGCCATCCGGGCGCCCACCGTGGAGGACCCGTCGGTGGCAAGCAGGACGGTCGACGTGGACGAGCTCACGCTGACGACCCGGCCGACCAGGCCCTCGCCGTTCAGCACGGTCTCGTTGGGCTTGATGCCGTCCCTGCTGCCCGCGTCGAGCGTGACCGTGTCCTCGTATCCCGACGCCGCCGCGATCACGTTCGCCGCCACGATCCGGTAGCCGCCCCGCCCGGCCAGCTGCAGCAGCCGCCTGAGCTGCGCCTCTTCAGAGCTACCCAGCTGGGCTTGGCTGAGCTCGGCGCGCAGCTGGGCGTTCTGCCGCTGCAGGGCGGTAATCTTCGCGCCGGACGAAGTGCCGCCGGCCAGCTGGGCCGCCGGGCCGGTGACATCACCCGCCAGCCGCTCCACCGGGCCGAACACCGTGTCCCCCAGGTGGCCCAGCGAGCGAAGCGGCCCCGAGCTGCCTTCCCGGTAGTCGATCGTGATCAGCGCGAGCGCGGCGATCAGGAGAACGCTCAGGACCAGGCGCGTCCGCCGGGTGTCGTGCACATAAACTCCTTGCTGCGATCAACCTCTTCCGCGCTGCCCCCGCTGCAAGGTCACCGCCGGGATTCGGGGACCAGCACCTGGCGCAGGGTGTCGAAGTCCTCGACGCACTTGCCGGTGCCGAGCACGACGGAGTCCAGCGGATTGTCGGCCATGTGGACGGGCATCCCGGTTTCCTCGCGGATCCGCTCATCGAGGCCGCGCAGCAGCGCCCCGCCGCCGGTCAGCGCGATCCCCCGGTCCATCACGTCGCCGGCCAGCTCGGGCGGGCACTTGTCCAGCGTCGTCTTGACCGCGTCGACGATCAGGTTGAGCGGCTCCTCTATCGCCCGGCGGATCTCCTCCGCCGAGATCACGATCGTCTTGGGCAGGCCGCTGACCAGGTCCCGGCCCCGGATTTCCGCGTGCGGCTCGTCCGGCGTCGGGTAGGCCGACCCGAGTGCCATCTTGATCTCCTCGGAGGTCCGCTCGCCGAGCATGAGCGAGTATTCCTTCTTGCCGAACGTGATGATCGCCTGGTCGAGCTCGTCGCCGCCGACCCTGATGGACTGGGAGGTGACGATGCCGCCCAGCGAGATCACCGCGACCTCGGTGGTACCGCCGCCGATGTTGACCACCATGTTCCCGGTGGGCTCGTTGACCGGCAGCCCGGCGCCGATCGCCGCGGCCATCGGCTCCTCGATGATGTAGACGCGCCGGGCGCCAGCCTGGTGGCCGGCTTCCTTGACCGCGCTCTGCTCCACGCCGGTGATACCGCTCGGCACCGCGACCACGACCCGCGGCTTGGCCATGTGTCTGCGCCGGTGCACCTTCTGGATGAAGTAGCGGAGCATCCGCTCGGTGACGTCGAAGTCGGCGATGACGCCGTCCTTAAGCGGCCGGATGGCGACGATGTTGCCGGGCGTCCGGCCGATCATCCGCTTGGCTTCCACGCCAACCGCGACGATCTGCCCGTTGTTGGTGTTGAGCGCCACTACCGAGGGTTCGTTCAGCACGATCCCGCGTCCACGCACGTACACGAGGGTGTTCGCGGTGCCGAGATCGACCGCCATGTCGCGGCCGAGAAACGCAAGCGCGTTGCTCATAAGGAACAGAACCTTCCAGGAGGATCCTGTGGATTGCGCGTGTTCAGATACCCCAATCGCCAGCCCGTGGGCCGGACCACGGTCATATGCCCTTCATCGGCCAGCACTGCGCCGGTTAAACAAGCTCCGGGAAGAAGATCTTGATCTCCCTCTCGGCTGATTCTGGCGAGTCCGATCCATGCACGACGTTCTCAGTAACCAGCAACGCGTGATCCCCCCGGATGGTGCCCGGCGCGGCAGCCACCGGGTTGGTGGGCCCGGCCATGCAACGGAACGCCTCGACCGCGCTCGGACCCTCGGCTACCAGGGCAACCAGCGGTCCCGAGGTGATGAACTCGATGAGCGGGCCGAAGAACGGCTCCGCCACGTGCTCGCCGTAGTGCAGCTCGGCGGTGTGCTGGCTCAGGAGACGCAGATCCATGGCCACGATCCGCAGCCCCCGGCGTTCGAGCCTGGATATCACGGTCCCGATGAGCCCGCGGCGTACGCCGTCGGGTTTTACGAGGACCAGAGTGCGGTCAGACAATTATGCTCCTCATGATCAGCGGCGGCCGGGGCTCGAAGGCCGGCCGGGATGCGATCCAGCGCGTGAAAAGCTTACCCGCGCGACGGCACCTGTTCTTTACCGCCGCGCGCCGGGCCGGCGAACAAATTGCGGGCGCGGCACCGGGCAGTGATCACGACATGTTCTTCCCTGGTTACTCACGGCCATGGCCGAGAGGCTATCGCGGCGTGGCGCGCTCTGCGCTGCGCCCGAGGCAGATGGCCACGGTCCAGAGAATTCCGAAGATCACGCCGAGCCCGTACATCGCGGGCACGACCGCGCCCGCGGCGATCAGCAGCAGTTGCAGGATGCTCCCGGTGACCAGCGCAATCCGCAGCCCGGCCGGGCCGGTTGAGCGCACCGACACCGCCACGGCGATCAGGACGGCCGCTCCGGCCAGCGCGCCCCCGGCCAGTCCGGCCGAGCGCGCGGGCATGTGCCCGATCGTGATGGCCACCGGGATGGCCAGGCCGATCACGATCGCCTCGAAGACGAGGACGGTGGCGCACAGCCGCCTCATGGCGAGCCCGGCCCGCCGAGGTCCGGCTCTCCGGCTTCGGGCTCTCCGGGGTCCCGGTCTGCGAGGTCCGGCTCTGCGAGGTCTCCGGGGTCCTGGTCTGCGGGGTCCGGCTCTGCGAGTCCGGCGACTCCCCGTTCTGGCGCCGCAGGCTGCCCCAGGTCATCGGCGTGCCCAGCCGGAACGAGCAGCGCCCGTGCGTCCCCCGCCGTGATCACCGACCCGGTGATGAGCACTCCGGCCGCCCCCGGCAGCAGGGTGTCCGGGCGCCCGTCCCCAGCGCCGGCCTCGTCGGCGAGCGTCACCGCCACGTCGATCGCCTCGTCCAGGCGCGGGGCCGCGTACACGCGGTCCGGGCCGAAGACCGCCTCAGCCAGGTCTGTGAGCTTGGTCACCTCCATCGACCGTGGCGACGAGTTCCGGGTGACGACCAGGTCGGAGACGACCGGCTCGAGCTCGTCGAGGATCGCGGCCGCGTCCTTGTCCGCGCTGATCGCGAGCACGCCCACCAGCCGGGTGAAGGTGAAAGCCTCCGTGACCGCCTCCATCGCCGCGGCCATCCCAGCGGGGTTGTGGGCCGCGTCCACGAGGATCACCGGGCTGCGCCTGACGATTTCCAGCCGGCCGGGGGAACGCACCGACGCGAACGCCTCCTTGACCCACGTCTCGCCGAGCGGGGCGGCTGCGCCCGGCAGGTCACCGTCACCCGCTCCGCCGAACGCCTCCACCGCGGCCAGGGCGCACGCGGCGTTCCCCGCCTGGTACGCCCCGAACAGCGGCAGGAAGACCTCGTGATAGTCACCGTGAAGGCCACGCAGCTCGAGTAGCTGCCCCCCTACCGCCAGGTCACGGTCGAGCACGCCGAATTCGAGTCCTTCCCGCGCCACGGTCGCGCCCACCTCCGCGGCCCGCCGCAACAGCACCTCGGCCGCGGCGACCGGCTGCTGGGCCAGCACGGCCACCGCCCCCGGCTTGATGATGCCGCCCTTGTCCGCGGCGATCTCCTCGACCGTACTGCCGAGGTAGCGGGTGTGGTCGAGTGACACCGGGGTGACGACGGCAACCACTCCGTCGGCGACGTTGGTGGAGTCCCAGGTACCGCCCATGCCGACCTCGACCACCGCCACGTCCACCGGAGCGTCGGCGAACACGGCGAACGCCATGCCGGTCAGCACCTCGAAGAACGACATCGGTACCGGCTGGCGCCCGTCCACCATCGACGCGTAGGGCGCGATCTCCTCGTACAGATCGACGAACCGCTGCGCGTCGATCGGCTGGCCGTCCAGGCTGATCCGCTCGCGCATGGAGGTCAGGTGCGGGCTGGTGAACAGCCCGGTGCGCAGGCCGCGGGCGCGCAGCAGCGCGTCGATCATCCGCGCGGTCGACGTCTTGCCATTCGTCCCGGTGATGTGGATGACCGGATACGCCCGCTGCGGGTCGCCCAGCAGCCGGACCAGGTCGGCGATCCGGTCCAGGGTCGGATCGATCGAGTGCTCCGGCCGGCGCGCCGCGATCTCCTGCTCGACCTCGGCCAGGCTGGTGTGCGAGGCCTGATAGCCAGTCACCCTGGAAGCCTACCGGCACGCCATCTCGGCCTCACCCGGCCGATCTGACATCGCCGTGGCCAGGTGCACAGCAACGCCGCATCGATCATGCAGCACGGGGCCGCGGACCGTCCTCAGGCCGGGGGGAGGGGCACGGAGCGTCCCGGGCTTCCGCCTGGGCCGCGGGCGGTCCTCAGGCCGGGGGGAGGGCAGCCAGCCGGGCCCGGAGCGTCTCGGCTTCCGCCTGGGCCGCGGACAGGCGCTGCCGGGTCTTCTCGATCACGTCGGCCGGCGCCTTGCCGGTGAAGCCCGGGTTACCCAGCTTGCGCTGGGTCCTGTCCACCTCGTCGCCGGCGGCGGCGAGATCCTTCTCCAGGCGGCGCCGTTCGGCGGCCACGTCGATGGCGCCGGACGTATCGAGTTCGACGGTGACCCCTTCGGCCTGCACGGAGCCGGCCGGAGCGAAGCCGCCGGACGGCTCGGTGAGCCGCAGCAGCGCGCGGATGCTCGCCTCGTGCGCGGCCAGCGGGGTGTGCTCGATGCCCGCCAGCCGGGCCTCGACCCGCTGGCCCGGGCGCAGTCCCTGGTCGGAACGGAACCTGCGCACCTGGGTGACCAGCCGGATCAGGGAGGCGACCTCGGCCTCGGCGGCCTGGTCGCCGAACTCGCGCGGTTCGCCCGGGCCCGCGCCGGGGGCCTGCCGCCCCGGCCAGGCGGTCACCACGACCGAGTCCTCGCCGGTCAGTGCGGTCCACAGCTCCTCGGTGACGAACGGCATCACCGGGTGCAGCAGCCGGAGCAGCCGGTCGAGCACGTAGCCGAGTACCGCGCGGGTACGGTCTGCCGCGGCCTCGTCGTCACCTGCCAGGGTCACCTTGGCCAGTTCCAGGTACCAGTCGCAGTACTCGTCCCAGGCGAAGTGGTAGAGCGCCTCGCTGAGCTTGCCGAACTCGAACTCCTCGAACAGCCCGTCCACCTGCGCGGTGACCGACGCGAGCCGGGACACGATCCAGCGGTCCGGCACCGACAAGGTCGCCGGGTCCAGCGGCGCATCGGGGACGTGAGCCCCGTTCATCAGGGAGAACCTGGCCGCGTTCCACAGCTTGTTGCAGAAGTTCCTCGCCCCGGCCGCCCACTCCTCGCTGACCGAGACATCGCCGCCCGGGTTCGCGCCACGGGCGAGGGTGAACCGCAGCGCGTCGGCACCGAACCGGTCGATCCAGTCCAGCGGGTCCACCGTGTTGCCGCGGGACTTGGACATTTTCCGGCCGCGGGAGTCCCGCACCAGGCCGTGCAGCGCCACGATGCGGAACGGGACGGCATCGGCCGGACCCCGGCTGGCCATCGCGTACAGGCCGAGCATCATCATCCTGGCCACCCAGAAGAACAGGATGTCGTAGCCGGTGACCAGCACGCTGGTCGGGTAGAACGTGCGCAGGTCCGGCGTGTCGTCCGGCCAGCCCAGGGTGGAGAACGGCCACAGTCCCGAGGAGAACCAGGTATCGAGCACGTCGGGGTCCTGGTGCCAGTCCGGTCCGGCCGGCGGCTCCTCGCCCGGCGCGGGGCAGACCGCAGCGCCGTTCGGGCCGTAGAACACCGGGATCCTGTGACCCCACCAGAGCTGGCGGCTGATGCACCAGTCGTGCATGTCATCGACCCAGTCGAAGTACCGGGCCGCCATCTCCGGCGGGTGCAGCCGGACCCGGCCGTCGCGGACCGCGTCGCCCGCCGCCTTGGCCAGCGGGGCGACCTTGACGAACCACTGCAGCGACAGCCGGGGCTCCACGATGGTGCCGCAGCGGCCGCAGTGCCCGACGGCGTGCAGGTACGGCCGGACCTCGGCGACCACGCGGCCCTGCTCGCGGAGCGCGGCGATGACGGCCGGGCGCGCCTCGAACCGGTCCAGGCCCTGGAACGGTCCGGGCGCAGTGATCACGCCGCGCTCGTCCAGCACGGTGAGGGCCGGCAGGTTGTGGCGGCTGCCGATCTCGAAGTCGTTCGGGTCGTGGGCCGGGGTGACCTTCACCGCGCCGGTGCCGAACTGCGGGTCCACGTGCGGGTCGGCCACGACCGGGATGCGCCGGCCGGTCAGCGGCAGTTCCACCTCGCGGCCGACCATGTGCGTGTAGCGCGGGTCAGCGGGGTTGACGGCGACCGCCGTGTCGCCGAGCATCGTCTCGGCCCGGGTGGTCGCGACCACGATCGAGCCGTCGCCGTCCGCGCGGGTCTCGGGGGGCCGTTCCTCCTGGCTAGCAGCGCCGTACCTGATCGAGACGAGCTCGCCGTCTTCGTCGGCGTGCTCGACCTCGATGTCGGACAGCGCGGTGAGGCAGCGCGGGCACCAGTTGATGATCCGCTCGGCGCGGTAGATGAGGCCGTCGTCGAACAGCCGCTTGAACATCGTGTGGACGGCGCGGGACAGGCCCTCGTCCATGGTGAACCGCTCGCGGGTCCAGTCCACGCTGTCGCCGAGGCGGCGCATCTGGCCCAGGATCGCGCCGCCGGAACTGGCCTTCCACTGCCAGACCCGCTCGACGAACTTCTCCCGGCCGAGGTCGTGCCTGCTCAGGCCCTCCTTGGCGAGCTCGCGCTCCACCACGTTCTGGGTCGCGATGCCGGCGTGGTCCATGCCGGGCAGCCACAGCGTGTTGTACCCCTGCATCCGGCGGCGGCGGACCAGCGCGTCCATGATCGTGTGGTCGAGCGCGTGGCCGATGTGCAGCGAGCCGGTCACGTTCGGCGGCGGGATCACGATTGAGTAGGCCGGCCGGGCTGAGTCCGGGTCGGCAGTGAAGTAGCCCGCGTCCACCCAGCGTTCGTACCTGCGCGCCTCTACCTCGCCCGGCGAGTACTGCGGGGCGAGTTCGGTGGTGCTGGGGTTCGAGGCGCCGTCGGGCGCCGTCGGGCGATGTCCGGTCACGTCAGGTGAGTCTACGGACCGCGCGGGCTGCAGGTGACGCCAACCGCTCGCACTGGGGGCCGCAGCCGCACCGGGGGTTCCAGGGGGGTCTGCCTGGGCTAGCAGGTAAGAACGGCCCCGGCGAGCCAGCAGGGCTGGCGAGCACGCTCGCCGCAAGCCGCCGTTGTTACGCGGACTTCTCGCGCGGCGTGCGCCGGGACACGTCGCGCGGCACGAGCGTGGGGTTGACGTGCTCAAGCACCGCTTCGCGGGTGATCACGACGCGCTCGACGTCCTTGCGGCTCGGCACCTCGTACATCACCGACATCAGGACTTCCTCCAGGATGGCCCGCAGTCCCCGCGCACCGGTACCGCGCAGGTTCGCCTGGTCGGCGACGGCCTCGAGCGCGTCGTCGGTGAACTCGAGATCGACGTTGTCCAGCTCGAACAGCCGCCGGTACTGCCTGACCAGCGCGTTGCGCGGCTCGGTCAGGATGCGGATCAGCGCCTCCCGGTTGAGGTTGTGCACGCTGGTGATCACCGGAAGCCGGCCGACGAACTCCGGGATCATGCCGAACTTGAGCAGGTCCTCCGGCATGATCTCGGCGAACGCGTCCGAGGTGGCGTTGTCGTTGCGCACCCTGATTACCGCGCTGAAGCCGATCCCGTTCTTGCCGACCCGCTGCTCGATGATCTTCTCAAGCCCGGCGAACGCCCCGCCGCAGATGAACAGGACGTTGGTCGTGTCGATCTGGATGAACTCCTGGTGCGGGTGCTTGCGGCCCCCCTGCGGCGGCACGCTCGCGGTCGTCCCCTCCAGGATCTTCAGCAGGGCCTGCTGCACGCCCTCGCCGGACACGTCCCTGGTGATGGAGGGGTTCTCGCTCTTGCGGGCGATCTTGTCGATCTCGTCGATGTAGATGATGCCCGTCTCGGCCTTCTTGACGTCGTAGTCGGCCGCCTGGATCAGCTTCAGCAGGATGTTCTCGACGTCCTCGCCCACATAGCCCGCCTCGGTGAGGGCGGTCGCGTCGGCGATGGCGAACGGCACGTTGAGCAGCCGGGCGAGCGTCTGGGCCAGCAGGGTCTTGCCGGAACCGGTCGGGCCGAGCAGCAGGATGTTGGACTTGGCGAGCTCGACGCCCTCCTCACCTGGCCGGTCGCCGCCGGACTGGACCCGCTTGTAGTGGTTGTACACCGCGACGGACAGGGCCTTCTTGGCGTTGTCCTGGCCGATCACGTAGGCGTCGAGGAATTCGTAGATCTCGCGGGGCTTCGGCAGGCTGTCCCACTTGAGCTCGGTCGGCTCGGCCAGCTCTTCCTCGATGATCTCGTTGCAGAGATCAATGCACTCGTCGCAGATGTACACGCCGGGCCCGGCGATGAGCTTCTTGACCTGCTTCTGGCTCTTGCCGCAGAACGAGCACTTAAGCAGATCGCCGCCGTCGCCGATGCGTGCCACCCAATCACTCCTTTACGCGGGGGACGAGCCGAAACCTCCCCGGTTAAGACGACCCTACCTCGGTACGGCGCTTAAGGGTCGTCAGAACATCATCCACGATTCCGTAGTCTTTCGCCTCGTGCGGGTCGAAGAACCGGTCACGCTCGATGTCCCGGCGGACCTGGTCCGGCTCCTTCCCGGTGTGCTTGGCGATGACCTTCTCCATCGCGCTGCGCATCCGCAGGATCTCCCTGGCCTGGATCTCCAGGTCACTGGACTGCCCGTAGCCGCTCTCCAGGGCCGGCTGGTGCAGCAGGATCCGCGCGTTCGGCAGGGCCGCCCGCTTGCCCTTGGTACCGGAGGCGAGCAGCACCGCCGCGGCGGACGCCGCCTGGCCGATGCAGAACGTCTGGATCTCCGGCTGGATGAACTGCATCGTGTCGTAGATCGCCATCATCGACGTCATCGAGCCGCCGGGCGAGTTGATGTAGATCAGGATGTCCCGGTCCGGGTCGATCGCCTCGAGGGTGAGCAGCTGGGCCATCACGTCGTTGGCCGAGGCGTCGTCGATCTGCACGCCGAGGAAGATGATCCGCTCCTCGAAGAGCTTGTTGTACGGGTTCATCTCCTTGACCCCGTACGAGGTCCGCTCCACGAACGAGGGCAGCACGTACCTCGACTGCGGATCCCGGCGGGGCTGGCCGGACGGCTGCCCGACGGGCTCGAAGGCCCGGACCGAGTGGATTCCGTGCGGGGTGGTCATGAAACCGGTCCTTCCGAGGGAACTTCGGTGGCGCTGTGGATCACATGGTCGACGAACCCGTAGTCCTTGGCTTCCTCCGCGGTGAACCAGCGGTCGCGGTCGGAGTCGGTCTCGATCTGCTCGACCGTCTGGCCGGTGTGCATGGCGATCCGCTCGGCCAGGGTGTGCTTGATGTAGAGCATCTGCTCGGCCTGGATCGTGATGTCAGAGGCGGTGCCGCCGATGCCGCCCGAGGGCTGGTGCATGAGAACCTGCGCGTGCGGCAGGGCGTAGCGCTTGCCCCTGGTACCCGCGCAGAGCAGGAACTGGCCCATCGACGCGGCCATGCCCATCGCGTACGTGACGATGTCATTCGGCACGTACTGCATCATGTCGTAGATGGCCAGGCCCGCGTAGACCGAGCCGCCGGGCGAGTTGATGTAGATGCTGATGTCGCGCCTCGGGTCTTCGGCGGCCAGCAGCGCCAGCTCGGCGCAGATCCGGTTGGCGAGATCCTCGTCCACCTGCTGGCCGAGGAAGATGATCCGGTGCCGCAGCAGCCGCTGGAACACCGGCTCGCCGAACGGCAGCACCGGCGGCTCGGCAATCCGCGCCACCGCCAGCCTGGAGGTCACGGCTGCCTTCCTGTCCGCTGTCTGTCCGCCCTCATGCACGCTGCTCGCGTGGTCCGCGCTAAGCACGTTGCCAGCGCCGAGCACGGTGCCCGCGCTGGGCACGTGGTCCGCGCTGGGCACGCCGCGCGCCCTCGGGCGGGGTTCCGACGCGTCACTCACTTGGTCACCTGTTCCGCTTGCGATCGGTGTCGTTGACAGTGACGATAACGTGCTGCCGTCGCCGGTTCGTCCTGCGTTCTGCCCTGTTCGCTGTCGGCGCAGGGCTCAGCCCGCACCGCGGGCGGTTACGCGACTGCGCCGCCTGCGGGCAGTTACGCGACAGCGCCGCCTGCGGCCGGTTGCGCGACTGCGCCGCCTGCGGGCAGTTACGCGACAGCGCCGCCTGCGGGCGGTTACGCGACTGCGCCGCCGGTTACGCGACTGCGCCGCCTGCGCGCGGTTGCGCTACTGCGCCGCCTGCGGGGCGGCTTCGGTATCGGCGTCCTGGTCGTCGTCCTGGCCCGGCGCGGCTTGCGCGGTGTCGCCGGCCTCGTCGGCGTCGCCAGCCTCGTCGGCGTCGCCGGCCTCGTCGGCGTCGCCGGCCTCGTCGGCTGCGTCCGGGCTGGCGGCCGGCTCCAGGTCGACCTCCCGGCCTGCCTCGTCGGTGACCTTGGCCCGCTGCGCGATGATGTCGAGCGCCTTGCCGCGCATGACCTCGGCGGCCACCGAGCCCAGCTGGCCGCCGTCGGCCAGCTGCTTCGCCAGCCGGTCGGGGTCGACTCGCATCCGGCGTGCCTGCTCAGCCACGAACAGGCCCATCTCGCGCGCGTCTACGGTCAGTTCCTCCTGCCGCGCGAGCTGGTCGAGGACGAACCCGGTCTTGACCCCCTGCTGCGCCTCGCGCTCCAGGTCGGCCTCGAACTCGGCGGGTGACCGGCCGACCGACTGGAGGTAGTCATCGAGGTTGGAGCCCATCTGCTCCAGTTGCTCGAGCACCGACTCGCGGCGGTGCTCGGCCTCGGCCGCCACGACCTTCTCGGGCAGCGGGATGTCGATCCGGCTCAGCAGGGCCTCCAGCGCCCGTTCCCTCGCCTGGCTGGCCTGCTGCAGCCGGCGCACGCCTTCCAGCTGGGTCCGGGTCCCGGCGCGCAGCTCACCGAGCGTGTCGAACTCGCTCGCGGCCTGGGCGAACTCGTCGTCCAGCTCGGGCAGGTCCTTCACCTTGACGCTGTGCACGGTCACGGTGACCTCAGCCTGCTCGCCGGTGTGCTCCCCGCCGGGAAGCTCGGCGGTGAACTGCCTGAACTCTCCGGCGGTCACACCCTCCAGCGCCTCGTCGAGCCCGTCCAGCAGAGTACCGGTGCCGATCTCGTAGGACAGCCCGCTGGCCTGTGCGTCCTCGACGCTCCGGCCGCCGACCGAAGCGGCCAGGTCAATGGAGACGAAGTCCCCGGACTGCGCGGGCCGGTCGACCCCCTTGAGCGAGGCGAATCGCTCTCGCAGGCCGCCGAGGTACTCCTCGACGTCATCCGGGGTGACCTCGGCGTTGTCCACCGTGACCGGCATGCCGACCAGGTCGGGTACCTCGAACCTGGGCCGGATGTCCACCTCGGCGGTGAACGAGAGCTCCTTGCCGTCATCGAGCTTGGTGATCTCCAGCTCGGGCTGGCCCAGGGCGAGCACGTCGCCTTCTTCCAGCGCCTTGCCGTACAGCTCGGGCAGGGCGTCGTTGACCGCCTGTTCGAGCACCACGCCCCGGCCGAGCCGCTGATCGATGATCCGCGGCGGCACCCGGCCGGGCCGGAAGCCAGGTACCCGCACCTGCCTGGCGATCTCGCGGTACGCCTTGTCGAGGCTGGGCTTGAGTTCCTCGAACGGAACCTCGATGGAGAGCTTGACCCGGGTGGGGCTGAGCTCATCGACGTCGGTCTTCACGTCGGCGTCACTCCCTGCTCCCCGCGCAGGCAGCCGGCACGCTGGCCTTCCGGGGGCACGACTGGTCACTCACGGCTACGGCGGCCAAGTCTAGGCCAGCCGGCCGCCTTTGGTGTCTCGCCGGGGAACAGGTGAGGTCGCGATGGGCTCAGGCGATGACTTCGCCGGGCTCAGGCGGCGGCTTCGCCGGGTGGGCGTGCCGAGGCAGGCGGCCGCCCGCGCCGTGTTCAGCCGGTCCCCGCTCGGGGTCAGGCGCCGAGGCAGGCGGCGCCCGCGCCGCGCTCAGCCGGTCCCCGCACGGTCAGGCGCGCGGAGTCAGCCAGGGCAGCCGCATCAGGATGCCGCCCGCTGACGGTGGTAGCCTCCTCCCGTCCGGCGGACCCGTACGGCCGGGGCCCGCCTCAGGGCGAGACGGGGTGCTAGCAAAGATGACTGACGACACGCCTATTTCGTACCAGGCCGCGACGCGCGGCACACCGGTTCTGACCAGCACGGGCACGCAGATCGGCACCCTGGAACACGTGCTGGAAGTACCCGATCTCGATCTCTTCGACGGGATCGTGATCACCACCGCGGCCGGTCTGCGCTTTGTCGATGCCGACGACGTACAGCAGATCACGCGGAGCGAAATCCGGTGCCGCCTCGACGACGCGCAAGCCGCTCAGCTGCCCGCGCCGGACGGGCCGCCGGTCTACCGGGTCGATGCGCTCGCCGATTCGGGGCAGAGCCTGCACGACCGGCTGGGCCGCCTGTTCCGCCGCCCCCGCTGGATACGCGAGGACGACTGACGCCCGGTTGGGGATCAGCTGGCCGGCCGCCCGCGATCACGACTGGGTCACCGGCCGCCGCGGCGGCAGCCGGACTCCCGCGGCCACTACCGGCTGCGCTCGTCCGGTCCCCTCAGCAGGCTTTCGAGCGGCACCACCTCGGGACCCTCCGGATCGGCATCGAAGGCGGACCCGGCGGTCCCGGATCTCGGCCTGGCCGCGCGTCCGCTCAGCTGCATGGCCGCCAGGCTGAGAATGCCCAGGGCTCCGACGATGGTGATGGGTATCCAGTTCCCGCTGGCGGCGGAGACAGCGGCCGCGCCGCCGAT
Source organism: uncultured Actinomycetes bacterium (assembly GCA_963762615.1). Lineage (GTDB taxonomy): Bacteria > Actinomycetota > Actinomycetes > Streptosporangiales > Streptosporangiaceae > PALSA-505. The sequence continues at coordinate 1,262,600 of CAVXLG010000013.1, forward strand.
CGAGGCGGCTCCCAGGGCCGACGCGAAAATCGTTTCAGTCCGGTAATTGTCACCGCTGTCCGGTGATGGCCGGGAAACAAGTCCGCCGTCGAGTTCGGCGCGCAGCGACAGCACGCTCTTGGCCAGCGACGACCTGGCTTCGGAATCCAGGAACGCCGATCTCATGATTTCGCTGACCAGCACGTCGAGGAGCGTGAGCGTGGATACCGCGTGCCTCGGGTCCAGCCCGCGCCGGTAGGCGCAGGCCCGCGCGGTGGCCTGGACCACCGGCGCGGGCGGGAGGGTTCCGGCGGCCACCGAGAGCCGGAGCGCGGTCAGCAGGTCATCGGCGGCCCGCTCTCGACTGAAGGCCAGGTCGCTGGCCTTTCTCCGGCGCAAGAGCAGCGGGGTCACGGCGGCGATCAGGACGCCGCTGGCCAGTGCGGCTATGATCCCGATGATCCAGCCGTTGTGGTACCAGGCCGACGCCTGGCCGACGGCAAGTGACGCGAGCGACGCTTGTGTCGCCATTGGCTGCCTCCATCGCGCCCGATGCCGGTCGGCGTGGTCACCTCCGCCAGGTTCATCTGGCGCATCACGATCATTACCGGCCTGGACTGCGGCAAACAACCCGGCCGGGCCTGCAGGCGGCGGCGCGACATCGCCTGCGAGGTGTTCTACGAGGCCGGTTCGTCGGCCGGCGTGGAAGGAAGCGGCGGGCGGCAGCGTGGCCTTCGTCAACCTCGAGGACACCACCAGTTCTGCCTCCCCGTTCCCCGGCATGGACGGCTACCTGGCCAACGTGGCAGTCACCGAGGGCGCCGCGTCCTGAGTCATCGCCGGCCGGCCTGGTCCCGTTGCGCGACCATCCACATCGGCTGAGCGGAGGGGGCCTCCCGGTCCGACCGGGAGCCCCTCCGTGCGCGCCTGGCTCAGGACGCGACCCGGTAGGCGTTGGTTATGGTCTCGGTGATGGACCCGCCCGCCGCGTCCGACGCCGTGGTCCGCAGCGTCACCCGCGCGCCCGCCGGAGCGCGGAACACCGCCGCGTAACTGCCGTCGGCGCCGGTCATCCGGGCGGGTCGCCAGGTCTTCCCGCCGTCGAACGACACCGACACCGCGGCACGGTTGACCTTCGCGGCCCGGGCGAGCTGCAGGTGCCCGGCCAGGACGCGGACCACTTGCTGGCCGGGGGCGGCGGAGCCGTCCAGCCCCAGTCCGACCACCCCGTAACGGAGCGTCAGCAGCGGCTGGACGGCGCAGGCGCGGCCGGCTGCCGCGCCGGGCTGACACGTCCACCCGGCGGGCAGCCTGTCCCGTGGCGCGCGGGCCGACTTCCAGGTCCACACGGTGCGGCTGGCCGTGGACAGCGGGTTCAGCTTCGCTGACTCCGCGGCGCTGAGGCTGACCCGGATCGTCGACGGTGCCGGGCTGAGCGCCGCGGTGGCCGCGAACGCCCCGGTGAAGCGCGGCACGGCCCCACCCGCGATCCTGGTCCCGTTCTGCTGGATCTCATAGCTGGCGGCCGTCTTCACCGGCGGGAACGTTCCCTGCCCGACGTGGCCGGGAGTGCTGTCGCTGAACGCGGTCATGGCCAGCCGCAGCGTGTTCCCGGTCCGGCCTGCCGATACCTGCACCGGCGGCGACCCGGCGACGTCGCTCAGCCGCACGTTGGGAGCCGGGTGCAGCGGGTAGGCGCCGAAGTTCTGCGTCTGCTGCTCACCCGGGACGAAAGCCTGCACCGGGCCGACCTGCCCGCCGGAGTAGTCGCGAGCCGCGTTCTGGATGAACTGGGTCTGCCAGGACAGCGCCCGGGCGGTGGACAGGTACACGTTCTGCCTGGCCGGGAAGTGCATGTCCCCGAAGAGGGCAGCGCCGAACGGGCACGCCTGACTGACCGGGAACGCCGGGAAGGTGCCCGAAACCCCTGCCGACCTGGGGGCCGAGTAGTAGCGCAGGCGCACGGTAGCCAGGGCGCCCTGGTTCACGACGTGCCGCTGGGACGGGATGGTCCCGCTGGACTGGTAGGCCAGGTCGTACAGGTACCGGCTGTCTGAGGGGAAGACGCCCGAGCCGAGCTGCTCGGTCGTGACCGTGGCCAGCTTCCCCACGGTCGGGCGGGCCGACGTCGGGCTGATGTACAGCGACGGAACGGGTATCTTCGGGCCGCCGTTGTTCACCACCCAGCCGAGGCTGACCGGCGGGCCCGCCGCCGCGGACCGGATCAGCTGGAAGGTCGCGGACTGCGCGGTCACGGGGCGGCCCACCGCTGCCGCGATACGGCTGGTGGCAGCGCCCGCGGCGAGGTGCACCGTGGTATTCCCGCTGACCGGGAACTGGGGCAGTACGTCGAGGTACTCATCCCAGCTCTGCTGCCTGGGCAGAGGCCTGGTGAAGTCGCCGACGGCCCAGTAGTGACCGGCGGGCACGCGGAACTTCGCCACCCCGTGAACAAACCCCTTGACCGACGTGCCGGGGTTGTCGAACGTGGCCGAGTCATCGGCATTGAACAAGAACACCTGGGCATCCCGGGCGCTGGCCGGACGGCCCGCGATCGTGGTCCCGGTGACCGTCACCGTGCGCGTCGGGCCGGCCGGCCGTGACGCGGGCGGCGTGGTCCCGGCCGGCGCCGGCCGGAGCCATGCCATCGCGGCCTGGCCCGGCCGTCGCGGCATAGCCTGCCCGGGCGACCGCGCGCCGGGGGGCTCGTCGCCTCTGGCGCCCCTGCTCAGCGCCCTGAACCCGCCGTCAGCCGTCGCCCGCGGAACGAAACTGATCAGGGTGACGCAGTTCGGGGGTCCGGCAGTATCCGCGCCCGCCTGGCCATGACTGACCGGGGACGCAGAACGAGCCACCGCTGACCCGGAAGTGGCGGACCCGGCTGCCGTGTTTGCGTGAGCGCGCGCGACGGCGGCCCCGGGGCCGCAGCAGTAGGTCAGGACGGCGGCCACGCCGGCGGCGGTCGCAGCGGGCCTGAACAGGTGATGACGCACGTGGCCTCCCTGGAGGTGCCAGATGACGAGCGCGGGTGCCGCCCTCGCGTGGGCAAGATATTTCCGGGTATGCCGGTTGCCGGCAATTCTCACACGCGCACCCGCATCGTGCACCGCAGTGCATCGCGGATGCTGAGGTGGTGCCGGGCACCGGTCGTTCGTCTGCCTCTGATAAGAAGCTAAAGCCAGATTGTCATTGCCTGACAAAAGGCTGGGATTGCGCGTCACCAGCGGATGAGGCGGTCTGGCAGCGCTGAGCCAGATAGCAGATGAACCTTGACAGCCGCTCCCGCCAGCGTTCTAATTCTACTTGCCAGTAATCCGAGGCGAAATGGCGTACGGTAAGGGCGCGGCATACGAGCGCACCACGGCTTCTTAGGTCGGGCCCTGGGTCGCGGATTCGCGACTGGTCTTGGCGCGGGTCGGGCGCATCGTGGCAGCTAGCGGACACGTTAGCTGCGGGTACGTTATGGCCTGCGCTAGGACGCAACCCTTTGCCAGAGACGAATATTCAGATCAGGAGGCCGGATCCGCGGATGGGCCAGTGGAATGGCCCTTTGTTGTGCCCCGCTCTGCCCTATTTCCGCTCTGCGGACCAGCGACAAAGAAAGGGAGAAGTGTCGATGAAAGCAGCTAGATCGTGGATGCAAAACCGGGTGGTGCGGGGCACCGTGACGACGGCCGCTGCGGTGGCACTTATCGCTATCGGGGTGCCGGCCATGGCGCTGGCCTCGCACCCGGCCAGCCGCGCGGGGCCCAGCCAGATCGGGCCGGGCTACCCGCCACCGGGCGGCATCTACTCATCGTTCACCAACTGCCCGCTGAATCAACCCGCTCATGCACGAGTCCAATGGACTTCACCGCGTGCACGGCCGCGCTCGCGACCAGCGGCTCGATCACGATCGGTAACATCACCACGCCGGTTGTGCGGCCGGTGAATGTGCAGTTCGGCTTCTACCGGCGGTGGACCAGATCTTACTACGCCGACGTCGTGCCGCCGGTCGCGGGCCTGTCGGCGCAGCTGGTCGACGAAGCCGGACCTGATCCCGGAGAGCCTGACCACGGCGCTGGGCTGCTGCCACCGCCACCGACCAGGCCGTCAAGAGTCTGTGCAGCAGGCGAAGAACTTCGGCGGGAAGTACCAGGACGTGTACGCGCTGGCCGAGACGCGAGGCGCGATCACGAACTTCAACCTCGCCAGTTGGACGCAGCCGGTGATGTTCAAGCTGATCAACCCGCTGCTGGGCAATAACTGCTACATCGGGACGCTCGGCAACCCGGTCGTGCTCAACCCACAGCTCAGCATCAACACCGGGTCATTTGTAACCGACCCGAACCCGGTCAAGCACCCGGATACCGAGGTCCTGTTCACGCAGTCTCGGCAAGCGACACCACGTTCTCGGCGCCCGGCGTCAGCGGCTGCGGCCCGGGTGGCGTGGCCAACATCCCGGTTGACGAGGCGATCGATGCCTCGGCCGGCCTGCCCGCGGCGTCCGGAGTCAACAGCCTCACCCTCACCGGCGCCTTCAATATCGCTGTCACCTCTGCGTATGGAGACCCTCCGTGCCCCAGCCGGCTGACAATGCCAAGATCCTGCTGTCCGCGTTCAAGGCCAGCGTCGGAATTCCCCCGTCCACCGGGAGCCCGGAAGCCGGCCACCGGGTCTCTGCCGCCAGCCTGCACAGGCTGCTCCGGCGTCTCGGTACCCGCTAACTGACCAACCGCAGCAATCGAGGGAGCACCGGCCCGGCCGGTGCTCCCTCGAGCACTATGGGGAGCGGTTCATGCGGCGCGATGGCCCGGCGCAGAGGCCTGCCGCCCGTGCGCAGCTTCCACGCGGCAGGACTCTGCCCCGTTCTCCAGCTGGCCGGTGGTCGTGGATCAAATCTTCGACCAGGCCGATCAGCCGACTTCTCCACGCGATCGTCACGCAGTTAGCCACTCACAGCACGCAGACACCACCCTCTGATCGGATGATCAGGACGGTGACCTGGGATGATCTGGTCGGGCTGGCCGGATTCGAACCGGCGGCCTCTTGCACCCAAACGGACTGACTATCGTCCACGCGGTCCTATGGGTCCTTCTCCGCACGTCAGAGTCGCTCGGCCGTCCAATACGGCTGCCTAACTCCGCCTTTCGCCGAGCAATCCGTGCAAAGACGCGTGCAATCGCGAACGGACTCGGCGGCCTCGCCCAAGTGGAAGCACACCCGAACGGGGTCTTGATCCCCATCCGCTCTAACGGAAGGAAATCCAATGTCAGTACACACCACCAGCAAGCCGCTATCGCCGAACGGCGCGGACGGCCACAAAAGGGTAACCGCCGTGGATATCGCGGCCCGCATCGTGCGCGCTGCACCGCCCCGTCCATGTCTACGCGGTCGGCGACCGCTCTCCCTGCTGCCCGGGCGAGCGCCTGGCGCCGTATCCCCCCGCCGACTCCGGCCTCCTGTTCTGTCCTGACGACGGAACGCTCTACACGGCGCGCCCGTAGCCAAGCGGCCCTGGCCGGCGTTCACCGCGCCGGCCAGGGCCTAAACCACCCCATTCCGAACACACCGGAAGAAGTGACCTGAAATGGAATTCAACCAGACGATCCGCGACCTGCAGTCGCGGTTCGATGAGGCGCAGCAGGCGGCCAGTGCGCTCGCCGAAGGGCTGCAAGCAGCCGCAGATGTCCAGGCGGAACGCCCGGCCAGCGCGCCCCCTCGCTCACTGCACGACGTGTGACAGGTAGCGGCCGGCGTGAACTGCGGCTAGTGCTGGCAGCGGACCGGGCGCCCGTGCACTATCTCGGGAGCGCCGGGCTATCACGTGGCCCGCTTCTCGGACTGCACGGCGCGGTTGAGGCGATCGACGAGCTGAGCAGGCAGCTCTACGCCCTGCGTGCTCAGCTCGTCGGCGAGGTGCGCCAGGACGAGGGCATCCGTATGGCGCGCCTGGACGCAAAGCATGGGCCGATCCGGCACGCGGGCGGTGCCTCGTGATCGCCATCGTGACGCCATGCCACCCAGTGAAGGCCGGCGCTGGCTATGACTGCCAGTGCGGGAAGTGCCTGCACCGCCGGGCGATGGTGCTGGCTGCGCTCGAGGACGCCGCCACGTACCGGGAGGAACGCGGCGGCAGCAAGTGCGCCGACTGCGAGGCGCACCCGGGCGGGCTGTGCGATGACCACGGCGACGACATCGCCCGGGCGATCGAGTACCGGGCGCTGGCGCGCGAGCTGGGAGCCTTCCGGTGACCGCGCGGCAGGGCAGGACATCAGCCTCGCCGAACTGGCCGCCGACGCCATGCACGAGCCGGTGTTCGACCTCGCCGGGGGTGCCAGGTGACCGGTGACCGGCTGATCAGGATCGCCGCGGCAGGCGTGGTCGCCGCGGTCGCGGCGTTCGCCGCGGTGGTGTCCTACTCCCACATCTACGACCTCGGCCGCGGGCATGGCGGGTCCGTTCTTGCGGCTCGGCTGCTGCCGCTGTAGGTGGACGGGCTGAACCGGCGCAGCACCTCGGCCGGGGACAGTCCGGCCGCCTGCACCGCCTCCCCCTCGCCGCTGGCTACTAGCGCCCGGGCGCGGGCCAGCATCGCCGCGGCCTCGGCCTCGCTGTCCGTCGACACGGCAGTGTGCAAGAGTTTCGCCACCTTGCCGTGTCCGGCCGGGACGAGCTCCACGCTCAGGCCGGCGGCGCGCAGGGCATCCTCATTTCCCGCATTGTGCGCCTCGACCTGGAGGCGCACCGTCGCCAGGCTGAGCGCATTCATGTTCCGCTCAAAGCTGGCGCGACGGGCAGCCTCGGCGCCCGCGCGCACACCGGGCGGCATGGATTCAAGCAGCGTTCGCTCCTCGACCGCCTCGTCACGTTCCCGCTTGCGGGCAGCGCGCCACTCTTCCCATTCGGCCTGCCACCCGGGATACCAGGGCTGCGCATGCCACCAGTCAGGGCCGCGCAGCTTGCGGAGACGACAGCCGGCCTGGCGGCAGGCATCCGAGCAATAGTCACGCGTGCGGCCAGTGCGCTGGCGGTTCAGCTCCCCGCCGCAGCGGAGGCACGGACGAACTAGCGACATGTCACGAAACCTACCGTGTCGTTTCGTGACAAACGCTCAGACACGCCGGCGCCCATCACTCGCTGGCACTGACCCGCCAGCCCGGCCGGTCCCCCTGGAGCGGATCTCCATGATGAACTCGACCCGCACCTCCCTCTTTGCCATGCTGGCCGAGTGCACTGGCGAAACGTCGGCTCTGCTGCTGCGGGGCTGGGAACGTTGATAGTCGCCCTCGCGGTCGTGTTCCGCGGGCCGGCGGCGCTGCGGGAGTGGATGGCACTGCAACGGGAGCAGGCAGCTGCGGCCCGTGAGCAGGCCGAGACCACCAGGCTGGACCGGCGCCGCGGCCTGTCTGGCTGGTCCCGGCATGGTGTCGCCATGTACCGCGTCACCTTCGTCACCGGAGAGGACGAGCTCTGCCAGGCCGCCGCCGAGCTCGCCAGCGGCAGGCCCACCGGCTACGTCACCTTCCGCGTCTCCGAGGGCGGCGACGACAGCAACCGCGCCCGCTCGATCCGGCAGCTCATCGAGAGTGACGAGCTCATCTCGCGACCGCCCGACATCGGAGAACTCGAAGCCCTCGAAGCCGGGCTCGACGCCGTGGACACCCCGCGAGCCGCCTACTGATCCGGGAGCACACTCAGGCGAGGGCAGACTCCCAGCAAGGGGCAACCAGGAGGTAGCGATGACCGGGCCCGAGCATTACCAGGAAGCCGAGCAGCTCCTCGCTGCGGCGAATCGGCGAGCCGAGGAGGCGGAGTCCGGGTTCTATGAGCAGACGATGGCGGAAGCCCAGGTGCACGCCACTCTCGCGGGCGTGGCCGCCGCCATGCACCCGCAACTCGGCGGGGCCTACCAGCTCGATGAGGCCTGGAGGAAGGCCCTCGGCATCCCCGAGCAGGACTGAGCGATGGCCCGACGAACTGCCGCACTGGCGACCGGCACCAGACGCCGCGTGCGCTCGCTGTCACGAAAACCCGGCAGGATCCGGCGGAATCCTCTGCCCGACTGCCGGGCGGCGATCGAGACGAGGGACCGCACCATGGCTGAGCCCGACCCGGAGGCCAGCCCGTGAGATTCGGCTGGCTCCTGCGCAGCAGCACGTGGCGACGCTCGCGCCGTTCAGAAAGTCATGCTGAAGCGCCGGCCGAGCGGCAGCACACGCCCGAGGGCAGCCGCGCAGACGCAATGACACAGGCCGAGCGGCACAGGCTGAACGCATGGTCCTACGCCTGGAATTGCTTGCTGTACGAGAATGACCCGGGCCCCGCGCAGCTGAACGTCGGCACCGGCCGCGAGCCGCGGATAGTCCCCCGCAGCGAGGCCTGGCAGCACGCTTACGCAATGCAGGTGCTGGCGAGCCGCGATGGTGATCATGCCCGGCTGACGGCCACGGCGGAACAGTGCCGAGCAGACCTGGCCGGGGAGTCAGCGAAACGTCCCGCCGGCTCGGAGCATGCCCGGGCGCTGTCCCGGGCCGTGGATTCTGTGCGACCAGGCGGCCCGCATGGTCGAGGGCGCCGGCGCGGTCGATGACGACAAGGCGCGTCGACGCCTCGTCGCCTCCTGCCAGCACGAGGGACACGTGATCGCCTTCGGCGCCATCCCTGGCATGGCTGAGGACAGCGCAGCGGACCTGGTCGAGGAGCTGCGGGAGATCGACGAGGACAGCGCGGATGAGAACTGAAGGCTCGTGACGGCTAAGCGGGCGTGATCCACCAGCCTGACCGGTCGCCATAAACCTCCATCGTGAAGTAGCCGCGCTCCCCTGGCTGCCCGGGCAGCGGACCGTAGGCGGAGGTCGCCGCTCGCGCCCGGGCAGGTGAAGAGGTGCTGTCCGGTTACGGGCTGACGATGTGCTGGTGCGGGGTGATCGGGATCAGCCCGGTGTAGTGCACCGTGTCACCGTTGGCGAACAGCGTGCCGCAGGCGGCGGCGACGCTATACACGTGCAGGCCGGCCGAAGCGACCAGCTTCAGGCCCGCGGTGCTGTTGCTGTACTTGACCGTGACCTTGCCGTTGTCGGCGGTGGCCGAGGTGCCGTCCATCACCGCGGTGCAGCCGCCGGGGCCGGCCAGCGCAAGATGGATGCCGGTGATCTTCCCGGTCGTGACCGGGCTCGCGTAGGTCAGCGCGTTCAGCCACCACGGCAGGCCGGATGCTGTCACCGTCCACGTGCTCGAGTTGCAGCCCGCGTACGTGACGCTGCCGAACATGCCCAGGTGGGTACCGGTCGGTACCACCCCCGACACCAGCGACCCGTGGAAGATGTTCTTGCAGGTGATCGTCGTGCTGGACGTGACGTCGGTGAGCATCGTGATCGAGGTGCCTGAGAAACTCCCGCCAGGATTGACGGTCCACGTGCTCGCGAAAGCCGGGGCCGCTCCGGCGCCAACCGTCAGGGCTGCCGCCACGCTCACCACGACAGCACTGCCGGCAAGCTTGCGAAACATCATGGGTCCCCCCTCCCATGGGCCGCCGGGCCGGCGGCCCGTCAGCGAGAACGCTACGCCCCGCATCCCCCTTGCGCCAGAACGTCACCAGACCTCCGGGGGTCGCGGCTGAGCCCGCTGCCTGCGGTTGGCACTTCGCTGACGAGCACCCTCCCGCAGATGCCGGATTTGGGCCGAGTCGTCAAAGAGTGGGGGTATCCACGTTTCCCGGCGGCACCAGCTGGTTCACGCTGGGATCACACACCCAGCACCAACCTCACGGAGGGGAACCAGTGAAACGAATCTCTCTCGCAGCAGCCGCTACCGCAGCCGCTACCGGAGCGGTCCTGTGGCTGGCCGTGCCCGCGGGCGCGGCAGCCCGCCCGGCCGTCTCCGGCACCGAGAACTTCCAGGCCATGACCACGTCGGCGACCTCAAGTACGCAAGGTGTCATCGCCTCCGGCGTGTTCACCGCGGCCGGGGTTGCCCACGAGGGCAGCAAGGTCTCCACGTTCGTGTTCCCGGCCGGCTCGTTCAAGGTGGCGCACTCCAAGGGCATCGGCCCGCAGAAATTCAACCCGAAGACCTGCCTGTTCACGGTCAGCCAGCACGGCACCCTGGCCTTGTCCGGCGGTACCGGGGCCTACAAGGGGATCAGCGGCAAGGGGACCTACCAGCTGAGCATCCTGGCCATCGCGGCCCGCTCCGGCGGCAAGTGCTCGATGAAGAAGCCGCCGGTCGCCTACCAGCAGCTCATCAAGGCCACCGCGGCGGTGAAGCTGTAACGCCTGGGCCGCTGGCGCCGTCCAGGGGATCCGGGAGGGCGCCAGCGGCCGTCAGCGTTTTCGTCCTTTCTGAACATGATGTTGAGCCCGGCCCTTGCGGGCCTCGTGGTCTGGCGGCCCCGGTCGCGTTACCGGGCTCGTCGCAGGCGCAAGGCGGCTGGCTGCCCCCGTGGACGGGGAAGCGCGGCCACGGGTCGATGTAGGACTCGTTCATGTCGATGAAGCCGCCGGCGCCGCCGGGCAGGCCGTCCGGGAAGGCGGCGATGACAGCCGGCAACCGAAGCTGAAGTGCGTGCAGCCGACCGGCTCAAGGTAGAGCCCCCCGTGCTCAAGTTCGCGTCGCGCATCTTGTGGGACCGGAACTTCGAGGAGGAGAGGGATGCCCGCGCCGGCAATGGCGACGCGCCGCCCCAGACCCTGCAAGCACGGCGCGGGCACGCAGCACGGGCAATGCTCGACAAACTGCGTGACTTCTTGCGCGACGCTGGAGTGATCTCCGGTGAGTGACCCGATCAAGACTGGTACTCGGCCGGACGGCAGCACGTACTACTGGTTCCGGATCGAGGCCGGCCGGAACGCCGGCCGCAAGCGTGTGCAGATCTACCGGTCGTTCGACGCGAAGAAGGCCGCGAAGGCTGAGCACGCGAAGATCACGAACGAGATAAACGAGCGCCGGTTTCGTCTCCCGTGACACCACCACCGTGAACGCCTACCTCGACCGCTGGGAACCAGCCCACGGCCGCGACCTCGAGGCGGCTGCGCGGGCCAGCATCAAGCACGCGCTCCAGCCGCTCCGGGATCGCTTCGGCGACCGGAAGCTCCAGTCAATCGAGCGGCCGGATATCGAGGCGCTCGTCGAGTTCATGCTCACCGCCGGCCGCAAGCGAGCCGGGAAGCCGGGAACCGGGCTCGGGCCGCGGACGGTACGGCTCACGCTCATCGCGGGCCAGCGCTCCTGGGACGATGCGCTTGACGAGCGCCTCGTCACCACCAACCCGTTCCGGCGCCTCAAGAGACCCAAGCGGGTCAAGCCGGTGCACGCGCTGTGGAGCAGCGAGGAGACGGCGAAGTTCGAAGCGGCCGCTGCCGGGGACCGGCTGCATCCGGTCGTGCTCCTACAGTGCCTCGGGCTGCGGCCGGAGGAGGTGTGCGGGCTGCGGTGGCGCCGTGACGTGGGCCTGGCTGCCGGGACGCTGACCATCCAGGTCGTCCGCACGCTCGTTGACGGCGAGATCATCGAGAAGCCGCCGAAGACAAACGCAGGAAAGCGTGACCTGCCGCTCGACGGCGCGCTCGTGGCCGCACTCAGGGCATTCAAGGCGTTGCAGGCATCAGAGAAGCTCGCCGCAGGTGAGGCATATGACGACGCCGGGTACGTGCTCTGCGATGAACTCGGTGGGCCTTGTGCGCCAGACCGGCTGCGCCGCGCCTGGTACCGACTGATGAAGATCGCCGGGGTGCGCAAGATCAAGCCGTACACCGCGAGCCATCATGCAGCGGGGAGCTACCTGGCCAGGCAGGGCATCTCCCCCGCCATCATCGCCGCGTGGCTCGGCCACGCCGACGCCAGCTTCACCATGAAGACCTACGTGCACGCCCGGCCGGAAGACCTCGCCGCCGCGCGTGACGCACTGGCCGCGAGGAAGATCAGCGAGGGGTGAATGTGCAAATGACGTGCAATCGAGGGCCGTAAAGCATCCTTGCGAGCCCGCTAACAAAACTGAATATTCACTCTGACCTGCGGTCGGGCTGGCCGGATTCGAACCGGCGGCCTCTTGCACCCAAAGCAAGCGCGCTAGCCAAGCTGCGCTACAGCCCGCTGACAAGCGATGGTAGCGGACCCGGCCGCCGTGCCCGGACGGTCGGGACCGCCGCTGGCGGGCTATTCCGCGCCGGGCCGACGCATCCGCTTGATGTCCGAACGCCGCCGCTTGGCCGCCAGCCTGCGTTCTCGCGCGGCGCGGCTCGGCCGTGTGGCACGGCGCGGGGCCGGCGGTGGCGCGGTGGCATCGGTCAGGATGGCAGCGAGCCTGCTCGCCGCCGCCTGGCGGTTGCGCAGCTGGGAACGATGCTCGGAGGCGGTGACCGTGAGGACTCCGCCGGTCAGCCTTCCGGACAGGGCCCGCAGCGCTCGTTCCTTGAGCACCGGTGGCAGCGCGGACGTGGCGGCCAAGTCGAAGGAGAGTTCCACCCGGCTGTCCGCGGTATTGACCGACTGCCCACCCGGCCCCGGCGATCTGGAAAAGCGCCACGACAGTTCCCCCGGCGGGATCACCGCGCCCCGGACGCTAACCGGATATGTCACAGGACCAGGATCGGGTGCCGGTGGCTGGCGCCCGGCCACCGGGGTCTGTGTTCCCCCAGGCGGCGTCCCGTCCGGCCCGGGCACGGAATCTGGCGTCTGTGTTCCCCGAGGCCGGCGTCCCGTCCGTCCCGGGCGGGAATCCGCGCCTGTGTTCCCCGAGGCCGGCGTCCCGTCCGGCCCGGGCGGGAATCCGGGCTCGTGCCTTCATGCCACGTTCCTTCCCGAACGCTGGCGCAGCCGACAGCGCGGCTATGTCCGCGGCGAGCGATGCACCGGATCGGGGCACCCGTACCGGACGGTCATGGCGACGCGCTGCCTGGCAGGGCGGATCCCGGGCGGGCAGCGCGTCGCTCGCTGCGAACCTCAGCTATGCCGCCAGGTGGCGCTGAACTTCCTGCCATCGGTCAGGCCGGTGACAGAGTCCTTCCTCGTGCCGCGAGACAGCATAATGATCTTGGTTGGTCGGTGGCGGCCGATCTTGGAGCCGTCAACCCCGGCGCTGGTGATGTGTGCCGTCCCGAAGTCGGCCAGCGGCAGCACGCCATGGTCGGAGGTCGGCGCCTCGATGATGACCTCGGCCGACGAGCGCCTAGCCGAAGGCTGCGACTTGTGCTCGATGTGAGTCCAGCCCCGGGTCGTGTCGGAGAGTTTCAGGGTGAACTTGCCGCGGCCGTTGTAGGTAACCGAACCAGCGAAATGGTCCCCCGGCGAGACCCGGTTGCGGAACTTCACCGGGAACTTCGGGAACATCTCGTACCACGAGTAATACCTCGGGCTCCCGCCTTTGCAGTCCACCTCGCTGCCGGTCTGTTCGACCGTTGTGCTGACGTACCCGTCCAGGCCTACCCAGAAGCTCGAGTACTTGTGGCCCGGCCCGCTGCAGTGGGCCCGGGGCTCGACCCAGCGGGCCGAGACGCTGGTGTAAGTGCCGCCATGAGCCGCGTAGCCGGACCAGTTCGAGCTGGTCACCGTGCCATCAGAACCGCCGCGGGCGGTGATGAGCGGTCTGATCAGGTGCGCGGGACCGCCCGACTGCACCGGCACAGGACCTGACCTGGGTACCGCGCTCGATGCCGCGGCCGTGCTGGCGAAGGCCAGCATCGAGCCGCCGACAAGCGCGGCAGTCGCCACGGGTAGGGACCATCTACGTCGCATGCGCGCTCCTTACCGTTGTCTGGTCCAGGGGGATGGCTGGCCATGCAGGTCGGGCTTTGGCCCACTTCATGACGGCTCTCGGCACAGCGTGCGGCTGAGCGTAATAGAAGATCTAAAGTAAGTAAAGAACTGTAAATTTTCCCGCCAGCGCATCGCTTGCCGGCTCGATCGGCTGACGCAGCGTGGCCGGGAGGCAGCGGCCGGCATGATTCCCGCAGCGAGCATGACGCCGCGCTGCCCGCCGGCCTTGCGGCCCGGCGGGCAGCGCGGTCAGGGACAGCTACTTACTTGTGGAGCCAGGTGGCACTGAAGTTCGTGCCGCCGGACAGAGCCGAGACCGAGTCCTTCTGCGTGCTGCCGGACTTCATGATGATCTCGGTCGGGTTGGAGCTGCCGATGGCAGAGCCGTTCGCCTCGGAGTTGGTGAAGTTCGCCGTGCCGAAATTGGCCAGTGGCAGGATGCCGCCGCCACTGGTGCAGCACGGCGCCTCGACGATGACCTCGGCCGAGGAGCGCTTGGCCGAAGAGAGCGTCTTGTTCTCGGTGTGGCTCCAGCCCTGGGTCGTGTCGGAGATCTTCAGGGTGAACTTGCTGCCGCCGTCGTATGTCACCGAGGCAGTGAAGTTATCGCCTGGCCTGACCGTGTTGCTGAAGTTGTGCGATGGACCCGGGAACATCTCCCACCACGCGGAGTAGAACGGGGTCGAGCCCGCGCAGTCGGCCTGGCTGCCGGTCTGCTCGACTGTCGAACTGCCGTCCCCGTCCAGGCCCACCCAGAAGGCCGAGTACTGGTTACCCGATGAGCAGTGCACGGCGGGCTGGACCCAGCTGGCCGAGGCACTGTTGAACGCGCCCTTGCCGCCGGTTGCCGCATAGCCTGACCAGTTCGAGCTGGTCGCAGCGTCCAGACCACGGCCGTGCGCGGTCAACGGCCCGACCAGGTGCCGGGCCAGCCCGCCGGGCTGGACCATGACACGTCCTGGACCGTGGGTGACGGTGGACGCCGAGGCTACGCCGCTGGCCAGCGCCGAACCGCCGACGAGGGCGAGGGCCGCCACAGGTATGCACCATTTCCGCAGCATTCGTGCTCCTTTACCACTTTCTTATGGTTTGGCTGGTCGGAGAACCGTGATCCCTTCGCCCGCTCTGTGACTGTTTTTTGCACAAGATGCTGGCTGAGCGTAATAGAAGATCGTAAGCAAGTAAAGAGACGTAATTTCCTTTGCGGCCAGTCTCGGCAGCGGCTTGCCGCGCCCTGAGAGCGGTGAGCTGCCGTCCCTGGCATGGGCTCAGGTCCGGAACGAGGCAGCGCGCCCACCGTCGCGCAGCGACACGGCGAAGTGCCTTTGATCAATCCAGCGCTCGGGTGACGGGCGGTCGAGTGCGCATCGTCGGACAGCACCAGCGCTACGTGCCCAGCTCGAGGACGGAGCGAAGGCCGGAGACCGCTGCTACCCGGGCCTGAGGCGCCGGGGAACGCTTCGGCCGGGAAGGCCGGTACGATACGCGGTGCGAGCCGATGGTTGCGGAGACACAGCGGCCCGGCCGCGCGGGCGTAGCTCAATGGCAGAGCCCCAGCCTTCCAAGCTGGCCATGCGGGTTCGATTCCCGTCGCCCGCTCCACCCAGAAACCCCAGGTCAGCGGGCCAGCGTGAGATGCCCAGCGGGTCGGCGCGGACCCGGATCGGCGGGAATCGGGCCACACACGGGCCACAGCGGGCAAGAACTACGTATCCCCGCTGGCCTCGTCCGGCCCGGTCACACTGTTCATCCGGACCTGCTGGACCAGGCCACCGAGGGCCTTGGCGATGGCCAGGTCGCGGTCCTTGGTCGCATGCTGGTAGATCATCGCGGCACGCGTGCTCGAATGACCCAGCCGGGCCATCAACTCCTTGAGGCTCGCGCCGGTCGCTGCGGCCAGCGTGCCGCCCACGTGTCTCAGGTCGTGGAAATGCAGGCCGGGCATACCAGCCCGGGCGCACGCGCCATTCCAGGTCGGCCGGAAGTTGGACCGGCGCAGCGCAGCACCCTTCGGCCCGATGAACACCAGGCCCCGCTCCCCCGGCTCGGCGAACCGCTCCAGATGCCAGCGCAGCTCAGGCACCAGCTCGGCCGGGAACGTCACGGTCCGCCGACCCGCCCGCGATTTGGGAGTCTCCGGCAGCAGGCCTCCCCGGTCCAGCTCGGCCGTCGTCTCAACAATACGAATCTGGCACGCGTCCAGGTCGATATTCTCCCGGCGCAGGCCGACCAGCTCACCCCACCGCATGCTGGCGAACGTCGCTAGCAGCGCCATCGCCCGGTAGCGCACCGGAAGCGCGTCAGCGATCGCGAACACGACCGGCAGCGAGACCACGTCCCGCTCGGGTGAGTCCTCCCGGCCCGCACCCTCGATGCGGCACGGATTACGGCGGACCATCTGATCATCGACGGCTGTCTCGAAGATCGCATGCAGCAGCCGGTAAGCCTTGGCCACGGTCACCGGCCCGAATGGCCGGGCCGCGCGAGCGCCGGTATTGAGACGTTCCTTGCGCCAGCGGCGGATCGCGGCCTCGTCTATGTCACTTAGCCGTACTGCGCCGAAGGCTGGCAGCAGGTGATTGCGCAGGAGGCTCTGGTATAGGTCAGCCGTGCGCACCTTGAGCACGCGATCTTGCAGCCACTGCTCAGCGTAGTTGCCGAAAAGCACGTCCGCATGCTCGGGATCAATCCAGTCTCCGCGCCTGATCTCGGCTTCCTTGAGCGTGAGCCAGCGGACCGCCTCGGCCTTGCGGTCGAACGTGTGCGGAGCAGACCGGAGCTTTCCGTCAGGCGCGCGATAGCGAGCCTGATAACGGCCCGACTCACGACGACGGACATTGCCGAAATACCGGCGCGACCCAGCCATCAGGCGGCGCTCTTCGGTCGGCCAGATGGCTTGATCGGCTCGACCAGGCCCGCCGCGATGAGTTCACTGACGGCAGATTCTGGAATCCTGACGTGCCGCCCGATTCGGACGAACCGAATGCGCCGCTCGGCAATGAGGCGCCGGGGAAATCGCTCAGTCGTGCCGAGCAGCTCGGCGACCTGGGCGACAGTCAGCTGACGCTCGATCCGAGCGTCGCGCTTGGCTTTCATCAGGCTGCCCTCCCATTTGCCGAAACATCTTCGGCGGCTCGCCCGGTCTCCTCGGCTCTTCGTCTGGCTTCGTCAAATGCCGCTTTCAGCCGGGTGCGTTCGGCGATGATGTACAGCAGCCGCCGGTCATAGGACAGGTGGTCGTGGTCAGACGGGGTGACCACGTGCCACGTATAGCGGCTGGGATCGGGCTGGTCCGTGCCGAGGGTGGCCAGCAGCCGGGCCTTCTTGTCGGCCCGGTGGTCGGCCAGCGTCTTGCCCGACCACTTGCGGGAGGTCAGCACGCGCTGACCCGCGTAGCCCAGGTGCTCGGGCCGGTGCGCTTTGCCCTTGCACGCGCCCGGGCGCAGGCCCGGCCGGGCGTTCTTCGGCTGCACCCCGTATCGCAACCAGTTGGCGCAGGTCGGCGAGCACGGCTCATACCTGAGTGCGTCGGCCAGCCGGGCGGCGTGCGCGCGCTGAGCGTCGGTGTCGGCCTGGTGGCAGTCGGCGACATGCTTGGTCAGGTACTTCGTGAGGTAGCGGATGCACCGGGCGGCGTCCTTCGACCCGGCCAGCACCCCCTCGGCGTGGAATTCCGGCCCGAACCGAGCCACGTGCAACGGCGTGTCATTCGGGCCGATGTCGTCCAGCGCCTGATCCCAGGTCGGCAGCACTTCCCCGGTCGCCGGGTCTAGGTAGTTACCTGTCTTCCCGTCCCAGACCGGCAGCTCGTCCCCGTCAAAGTGGACGGTGTCGGTGGAGGGCCACCAGACCTGGTGATAGGTGGCGGCGATCACCTGGCGCACCACCGCACGGGGCACCGCACCCGGATGGCCATGTGCAGATGCGGAGCCAGCCGCCGCTGCGGCTCGACCGCGCCGAAGTACTGCGCGTCATAGCCGAGGACCCGGCGGAGATTCTGGATGAACCGGTCCACCAGCGCGGAAAAGTGCAGCACATCCCGGGCCGCCCGCCGGTAGTCATAGCTGCTGAGGTCTACGGGAGTTCCGTCGTCTTTGACCTTGCCATAGCTGTCGCAAGTCAGGGTGAGGAACATCGACGGCCGGTAGCTCTTACCATCCAGGGTGGTGAACACCTTGCCGATGGTCTGCGGGCCGATCTTCCGCGTGGGCAGGTCCGGGGCGTCCTGGCGGCGCCGGGTGGACCGCGACCGGCGTCTGTTCGGCTTCGCATTGCCCTTGCTGGCGGTAACCGTGCCGCGGACACCGGCCCGGGTGATCTCGATGTCGAGCTCGCCGATCAGCGCGTCATAGACGGCCAGGTCCTCGCCGCGGGCCTCGGCGCGGTCGCGCTGCACTTGGGCCTCGGCGCGCAGGGTCAGCCAGTACTCCTGCGTTGCATCGGGGGCAGGCGGGCCGGGGTCGGGCTCGTCCTCGAGGTGCCAGCCTTCCCGGCACTGGGTGACGCGCAGCGACTTGGCCCGGTCGGCGCACGGCGGGCAGATGCTGGCCAGGGTGGCGCCGCACGGTTTCATCACCTGCTCAACCTGGCCGGTTACGGTGTCGGTGCGGCGCAGCTGCACCGGCCGCAGGCAACCGCCGCAGGCTTCGGCGATCTTCCGGATGGAATCACGGGCCAGCGGCATCGCCATCCGCTCGGCCCGGGTCGAGGTTGTCGTCATCCGGTCACCCCGGTTCCGTGGTCGCCGGTCCAGGTGTCCGACCAGCCGCAGAGCGGGCAGTCCAGGCTGATCTGGGCTTGCCCGTCGTCGGTGGCCGTCAGCGCCCGGCCGCAGCACGGGCACGGCTCGTCGGTCCGCCAGCTCGTCATCTCCGTCATGCGGCAGCACCCGCCTCGATCGCAGCCAGCACGCGATCGGGCGCGACCGCGGCAGTGCACTGATCAGCCATGGCCCGGATTTCGGCGTCGGACACCCAGGCGGCCCGGACCCGCACCGGGTCGGGGTCGGCCTCCAGCCGGACGAACGCCACCCCGGCGCCGGTCGCCGGATCAGACGAGATCAGATCAGCGGTGGCGCCCCTGTCTCGGGCGCCGTCGCCGAGCACCATGTCCACCTGTTCCGGCTCGTCCAGCCGCATCGCGATCCGGTCCGGGAACAGGTTGCGGATGCTCATGACCTCCTTGCGCGGGTCCTGCAACGCGGCCACCACGCAGTAGCCGACCGCCCGGCCCTGCGTCGTGAGCGTGGCGAGCGCGGCCTTGACCCGTTCTCTCAGTTGCCGGTCGGGCTGGTAGGCGGTCAGGAACGCCACCTCATCGACCAGCACCACCACGAACGGGAACTCTGGTGTCGGGGTGTGGTCACGCTGCTTGCCCGGCCAGCTGGGCGGCCCGGGCCTGCATATCTTTCACGGCGGCTTCGAGCATGGCGACGATCGCGTCAGGCTGAGCGGCGTAGCCGCCGCAGGTGTCGAAGATGGCCCGGCCGTAGGCCAGTTCCATCACCTTCGGGTCGGCGGCCAGGATGCGCACCAGCCCGGCCCGCAGCAGGCCGAGCATGGCCCGGATCAGCGACCAGATGACCGAGCCTTTCCCGGCGCCGGTGGCACCCGCGATCAGCAGGTGAGTGCCGTGCAGCCGGACCAGCCACGCCGAGCCGTCCTCGCGGCGGCCGACGGCGAGGGCCTTGAGGTCAGCCTGCTCGCCGGTAGCGAGCGCGGGGATGATGGCGGCCAGGGCGTCGCGGCGGACGAATTCGAGGATCAGGAAGCCGGGCCGGGCGGTGCGGACCCGGCAGATCAGCGCGCCGAACCCGTGCGCCAGGTTCTCGGCCCGGGCGGCGAAGTCGGCGACGGCCTGGCCGGAGACCAGCCGGACGGGCACCCGGTCGGTGAACTTCGTCGAGCGGACCTTGCCGAGCACGGGCACCAGCACCTGGCCCCGGTACACCGGGACCAGGCGGGCGATGGTGAGCACGGCCAGCCAGTGCCGCCGGTAATGCCAGCGGCGCCACTTGCCCCGCACCGGGGAGCCGATGAACCGGGAGAATGTAGTAGGCCAGCGGACCCGCCAGACGATGAGCACGGCGGTCACGGTTGAGGTGAGGGTGACCGGGCCGGGCCATCCGGCCTGGCTCCAGGCGAACGCCTCGGCGGCGAGCACCAGGTCCAGCACCGGGTGCCGGGCCAGGAACTTGACCAGAGCGACGATGACCCGGACTAGCTGCACGATGGTGATCACCCAGCCGGGCGTGTGGTAGATGGGTGAGCGCCAGACCGGCGGGGCGAACGGGTCGGGGTTGTCTACCTGCGCGAGCTGCTGGCCGGAGAATGCAGACATCTTCATGAGGGCACCTCCTCCCGGTCACGCCGGGCTGCCAGGGTCCGCACGCGATGCCAGGCGTCCGCGGCGACCCGGTGCGCCTCGGGGGTGTTCAGGCGGTCAGCTAGCAGGGACAGCAGCAGCGCCTTGCGCTCGTGAAAGGTGATCTGGTCGGCCAGTGATGAGCTGCCGATGAGGCCGCTGGCCTGGTCGAGCAGGGTGGCTATCTCACCTGGCGTGATCTGGGCGGGCTGATCGGTCATGCTGGTGGGGTTCCTTCCTGAGTGCTCGGGCAGGGACGAAAGGGAAAGGGCCCCGGCCGGTGAGCGAACACCGGCCGGGGCCACGCACATCACGGACATCACGCAGGCACCCGCTTCGCAGCGGGGGCGGGCAGGCCACGCCAGGCCCGCTCTACCTCGGCCGCGTACCGGACCGCGGTAGATGCGAGGTCGCGGGCGAACCGGACGTGGCCCGCGTTCAGGTGCTCGGGCAGGGTGAGCGTGACCAGCAGCCCGGGCCGGGCGGCCCAGATGCTCAGCAAGGGCGTGCGCTCCCGGTAGGCCTCGAACGCCACCCCGGACCGGCCGTCCACGGGCATGGTCACGGTGGTGACCCGGCGGGCGGGCATCAGGCGGCATCCTTCGCCAGCGGACGTGCTGCCTTGATCCCGGTCGCCCGCAACGAGAACGCCATCCGCGCGTTGCACCGGCCCTGGCCCTGGCAGCGGCCAGAGTCCACGTACGGGGTGACCTGCAAGCTGTCGAACTCGACCAGCTCGAACGGGGTTCCGGTGGGGGCAGTGGGTTCCCGGTCGGCCAGTATCTTGACCACTGTCTCCCGGGACCGGCCGTCCAGCTCAGGGTCCATATCGGCGACCCGGCACTGGAAGACCCGCTTTCCGGTGAGCTTGTCCACCGCCGGGCTACGAGTCTTGGTCTTCTCGTCGTAGTCCTGCGCCTCGGTGATCGAGTCCGGCATCAGGTGACAGCCGTGCGGGAAGACCTGCTGCATGCTCACGGGGAACCGCGAGCCGTTCCTAAGGGCCATGTCCCTACCTCCAGTTACCGTGGAACTGGTAGCGCGCCTTGCGCTACCGCTTGGGCCATGGCCACCAGCGTCAAGCCGGTCCGGGGCGGCGACCCGGAAAATTTTCCGGGGTACGTCGCGAGGACGGCGGGAAAGGTTGAACCGTGCGCGGCATGACGGAGAACCTGACCATTGGCGAGCGGGTGGCCTGGTACCGGCGCCGCCGGGGGATGTCCCAGGAAGTTCTCGCTGGCCTGGTCGGCCGAACGGCCGACTGGCTACAGAGGGCAGAGAACAACCGCATCCAGCTGGACCGGCTATCGGTGGTCCGTGACCTCGCTCAGGTCCTGGACGTTTCCATCGGAGACCTCATCGGCGAGCCGACGCTGCTGGACTGGACCGCTGATACCCGCACCCAGACCGTTCCCGCGCTGCGCGCGGTCCTGATGGACTACAGCCAGCTGTCACCCCTGCTGGCCAGCGACAACAGCCAAAGAGAACCGGCGCCACTTGACCAGCTCGCCCGGCAGGTCGCCGACATCTTCGACGCCTACCAGCACTCGCGATTCGGGTACGTCACCGCAAACGCGCCGGGCCTGCTCCAGGACACCGTGGCGACAGCTCGGGCAGCAGACGGCGATGCCGCGATCCGCGCCCACGAGTTGCTGGCGCTCAGCTACCAGGCCGCGGCATCGGTCTTGACCAAGCTGGGCGAGGCCGACCTAGCCTGGATCGCGGCCGAGCGCGGGCTGGCCGCCGCGCAGCGCACGGACAGCAGGGTGGTCCTGGGTTCGCTGTTCCGTTCGATCGCGCACACCCTGCTGGCCACCGGCCGGTTCCAGCCCGCGGTGCTCCTGGTCGATCGCGCGGCCGGGGTACTCGGCTCCGACCTCGGAACGGCAGACGGCCCGATGCTGTCGGTGTACGGCTCGCTGTTCCTCACCGGCGCCATGGCCGCATCACGTGCCGAAGACCGCCCTACCACCCGGGCATTCCTGCACGAAGCCCAGGAAGCGGCAGGTCGGCTCGGCGCCGACGCTAACTACATGTGGACGGCGTTCGGCCCGACGAACGTCGCGATCCACCAGGTCAACACGGCGATGGAACTCGGCGACGTGCAGATCGCGCTCGATATCGGCCCAGCGCTGGACACCTCCACTCTGCCGACCGAGCGGCGGGTTCGCCACGCGCTAGAGGTTGCCCGGGCCTA
Organism: uncultured Actinomycetes bacterium; assembly: GCA_963762615.1. Classification (GTDB taxonomy): domain Bacteria; phylum Actinomycetota; class Actinomycetes; order Streptosporangiales; family Streptosporangiaceae; genus PALSA-505. The sequence goes on from CAVXLG010000013.1 coordinate 1,284,873, forward strand.
CAGCGCCCGCAACCGGCGTGATGAAGGCCTCGCTCTCGTCCTTGACGCCGAGCGGCTGGCGCCTGAACAGGTGCGCCATCACTTCATCAGCCGCCAGCTGGTACTGACGTGGATGCGCCAGCAGCGCAACAAGCCCAGCCTGGAGCTGGCCGGGCTTGCGTCACGGCTGCGGTTGACGTGACTGGCCCTACAGTGGGCAGGTGAGCGATCCAGCAACCAAGTTCGCCACGCCCCGAGTCGCCGCCGGGGCGCTGTTTATCGACGGCGACTGCATCCTCCTGGTCCACAAGACCTATGGCAACGGCTGGGACATCCCCGGCGGTTACATCGACGTAGGCGAGTCACCGGCTGCGGCGTGTCAGCGAGAGCTGAAAGAAGAGCTGGGAATTGAGCGTGAGGTGGAGCGGCTCCTGGTTGTTGACTGGGCGCCTCACGTGGACGAGGGCGACAAGATTCTCTACGTCTTCGACTGCGGTGACCTCGGCGCCGACGAACAACGCATCCAGCTCGCTGGCGACGAGCTGGACCGCTGGGAGTGGGTGCCACTTGGCCGGTTGCCCGAATACGTCATCCCACGACTCGCCCGTCGGCTTACCAGCGCCCACCAGGCACACGCGGACCGGAACGCAGCTCTACCTCGAACACGGCCAGCCAGCGCTGAAGCCACCGGAGGGCGAGCTAGTGCCGCCGGTGCCCTGACGCACCCACAAGTCCGCGCACTGCCGAAATTAGCCGTATTAATCATCAAGAGCGGCACCGCTGCGCGGTGCCGCGGCGGCGCTTCCCGCGCCGCGCTCAGCCTTGGGGGCCGCTCGCGCGGGCGCGCCGCCATCCACTGCAGCTGCCTCGGATCAGCCAGACCGCTTTGGCGCGCGCTCAGGCACAGCGCGGGAGCCGTCTTCCTCGTCGCACGATTGTCCAGCTCGCGGCCACCGCGTCAATGGCGGCCCTCCCGGGCCGTCGCGCTGCGATCGGCTGCGCCGACCATTGACCCGGTGGCCGCTCTGATGGGTTCGGCGCCTGCGAAGAAGACGGGGACAGACCAGGCAGGCACACTCCGTGAGAGCCGTGGATCGCTACGCCGCTATTGACGAAGCAGACGCTCGAACACGTCGTTCGACATGCACGCTTCTAGGTCAGATTGATCTGGCCGCCAGGCCTGACAGGTTTGCAGGACAGTCCATATCGCTGCCCACTGCCGGGCGCGATACTGGTCCAGGTCCATTCGAGCGGCAATCGTGACCGCTCGCGGCAGGATCGTGGTTGCAGGTGGATGGCTGGCGGCGAAGAACCCGACATCCGAGCAGGGGTCGCCAATCGAGGGAATGGGGTCGATCGCCAGATAGCCCGCGCCGTTCCGGAGCAGATTCTTGTCGACGAAGTCTCCGTGGAGCAGAACGGTCCGCCCTGCGCTCGCGCATAGTTTCATGGCAGCGGCCCGGGCCGCGTCCAGGTGCCGAAGGCCCGCCACGCCAAGAGTCGGATCGCCGCTGATCCGCTGCTCATAGGCGGCGTCCTCACGGGACCGGCGCTCCATCCGCGCGTAGACCTGTTCCAGAGCCGAGAACGCGAAGTTCCCGCGCCGGACCTGGTGAAGTCTGCTCAGAAGGTCGGCAGCAACCTCGATAGCTTCCGGGTCGTTGCTAGCAGGCAGGTGTGTCGCGGGCCGGATCCGGGCCATGAGCAACGCCCAATGCTCAAAATCCACATCGATCAGCTGGACCGCAGCTCCCGTGCCGGCCCACACACTGAGAGCGGCCGCCTCAGCCGCGGCCTCCTCGGGCGTGACGGTCAGCTTGAGGACCACCTCGTCACCGCTGGTGGTAGTGCATCCGAAAACCTCGGAGCGGAAGCCGCCATCGAGTCGGCTAACGTCGTGGAGGTGCCAGTTGCCAATGCAGGCGCCGAGCCTGGATGGAAGGTCCACCTCAGCATTGTCCCGCTGATGCTGCATCCTCTGGTCGTGCCACATTCGTGCCAGAACGGGCGGGAAACTGCGGTCGCCGGCGGTCACCTACGGATAATCGAAACAGCCTCCTACCTGGGTAGGTGCAGGTTGACCCCCTGCCTGAAACGACCTTCTAAGCAGCGGGTCGCGGGTTCGAATCCTGCCAGGCGCGCAACGTAAACTTCGGGTCACACCCCGTTCAAGCTCTCCCGGAATGATCTTCACGACTTGCTTCCGATTGGTCTGCTCGCTATCACCGCGTCTAGATCCGCTCTCCAGGCCGTCGCACGCGATCTGCTCCGCCGAGTCTTTAGACCGGTGGTCGCTCACCTGACTATTCGCGCCTGCGGGTACGACGGGGCAGAGCAGCTGACACGCAAACGGCAGCAACATAGCGTTCGACCGCGCCCCTTTCGCGCCAGAGCAGCGGGCGAGCCGGTTCACGCGGCACTAGGGAGCGTCGCCCCAGGTCCAGGTGCCATCGAAAAAGAGGCGTTGATCATCGCCGCCGAACAAGACGATGGTGCCGGTGGCCGCGTCATAGGCCATCGACGCGGCGTCCCGGGCAGACGGGCTGGTCGCGGGCGCCTGCTGGGTCCAGGTCGTGCCGTCCCAGGTCCAGGTGTCATCGAAAAAGTCCGGCGCATAGACCGTGAGCCGCCGAACAAGACGATGTTGCCGGTGGCCGCGTCGTAGGCCATCGCCGCGCCGGCCCGGGCGGGCGGGCTGGTCGCGGGTGCCTGCTTGGTCCAGGTCGTGCCGTCCCAGGTCCAGGTGTCGCCGAGCTCGCCGCTGCTGCCGTCGCCGCCGAACAAGACGATGGTGCCGGTGGCCGCGTCGTAGGCCATCGACGCGCCGTACCGGGCGGGCGGGCTGGTCGCGGGTGCCTGCTTGGTCCAGGTCGTGCCGTCCCAGGTCCAGGTGTCACCGAAAGGGTGGCCGTGCTTGCCGTCGCCGCCGAACAAGACGATGGTGCCGGTGGCCGCGTCGTAGGCCATCGACGCGCCGGACCGGCCGGGCGGGCTGGTCGCGGGTGCCTGCTTGGTCCAGGTCGAGCCATCCCAGGTCCAGGTGTCACCGAGGAGCGTGGCCGCTGGCCGGTTGCAAGCCGCCGAACAAGACGATCTGTGCCGGTGGCCGCGTCATAGGCCATCGCCGCGTCGTCCCGGGCAGGCGGGCTGGTCGCGGGCGCCTGCTTAGTCCAGGTCGAGCCATCCCAGGTCCAGGTGCCACCGAGGACGCCGGTGCTCGCTGGTCGCCGCCGAACAAGACGATGGTGCCGGTGGCCGCGTCATAGGCCATCGACGCCTGCCTCCCGGGCGGGCGGGCTGGTCGCGGGCGCCTGCTGAGTCCAGGTCCGGAGCCGAGGACGAACTCGCCAGCGCAGCAGACGGGACCGCGCCAGCAACACCGCAGGCGGCCAGCACGGCGGCCACGACCGCGAGCCACCGCCGCCCGCCAGGCCAGCACACCCGCATTGATGATCACTCTCATCATGGCCTGCCCTCTCCAGACGACCTTCCCGTACATCGTTAGACGCCCGGATGGCCTGGCAGGTTGACAAATCACCAAGCTCAAGCCGCGCCAGCAGCCGCCGATGATCCGGGCAGCACCGGGCCGGGTAGGGGTGGGCCGTACTCCCCGCGGGCTGGACCCGCAGATCGCTGTCCTGGTACCCGATCTCCGCGCTACCTCGGCGCGGCGAGCGATACCAAGACAAGTTCACCGTGCAATTAACGTGCAATTAGCCAGGGTGCCTGCCGGTCAGTGACGGTCACTGGCGGCTACCTGAAATCGCTGGTGAAGCCGCCTGAGCGGACGTACCGGACAGCTTCCCAAGCTGATAATGCGAGTTCAGGCCTTCCATGATCCGGAACATGTACGGAATGATCTTCTCCGCGGCGCCCGGTGATAGTCCAGGCCGACCAGGTCACCGGCACAGATTCGCCAGATTGCAGTCGCGGCCTCCGGAGCCGTGAACGTGCCCGTCACGTGCCCGATCGAACAGCAAACCACCGGCAATCACGGTCACTCACGGCCAAGCCCCAACGCCTTGTGACCTGCAGCGGTGCAGATGACCCGCTATCTTCAGCGACCTTCTAAACAGCGGGTCGCGGGTTCGGATCCTGCCAGGCGCGCAACGTAAACTTCAGGTCACACCCCGTTCAAACTCTCCCGGAATGATCTTCTCGTCAGCTGGTCATCCGCTCGGCACAGCCGCGGGACGGATTCCGGCGGCGCTCGCCTCAGCCACCCCAGGTCCAGGTGTCACCGAGGAGAAACCGGGCTTGTCGATGCCGCCGAACAAGACGACGGTGCTGGTGGCCGCGTCGTAGGCCATCGACGCCAACTCCCGGACACGCGGGCTGGTCGCGGGCGCCTGCTTGGTCCAGGTCGAGCCGTCCCAGGTCCAGGTGCCACCGAAAAGCCCGGTCTTGTCGATGCCGTCTTGCCGAAGCCGCCGAACAAGACGATGGTGCCGGTGGCCGCGTCGTAGGCCATCGACGCGAACTCCCGGCCGGACGGGCTGGTCGCGGGCGCCTGCTTGGTCCAGGTCGAGCCGTCCCAGGTCCAGGTGCCACCGAGAAATCCGTGCTTGCCGAAGCCGCCGAACAAGACGATGGTGCCGGTGGCCGCGTCGTAGGCCATCGACGCGCCGGTCCGGGCGGACGGGCTGGTGGCCGGGTGCTGCTTGGTCCAGGTCGAGCCGTCCCAGGTCCAGGTGTCACCGAGGTGGCCGTGCTTGTCGAAGCCGCCGAACAAGACGATGGTGCCGGTGGCCGCGTCGTAGGCCATCGGCGCGTCGGTCCGGGCGGACGGGTGGACCGCCGGGGCCTGCTTGTGTCCAGGTCGAGCCGTCCCAGGTCCAGGTGTCACCGAACCGGCCGTGCCTTGCCGTATGCCGCCGAACAAGACGATGGTGCCGGTGGCCGCGTCGTAGGCCATCGACGCTTGCTCCCGGGCGGGCGCGCTGGTCGCGGGCGCCTGCTTCGTCCAGGTCGAGCCGTCCCAGGTCCAGGTGTCACCCAGAAGGCGCCCAAGCCGCCGAACAAGACGATGGTGCCGGTGGCCGCGTCGTAGGCCATCGACGCCCCGTCCCGGGCGGGCGGGCTGGCCGCGGGCGCCTGCTTAGTCCAGGTCGGGGCCGGGGACGAACTCGCCAGCGCAGCAGACGGGACCGCGGCAGCAACACCACAGGCGGCCAGCACAGCGGTCACGACCGCGAGCCACCGCCGCCCGCCAGGCCTGCACACCCGCTTTATGATCATTCTCATCATCGCCTGCCGGTCGGACTGAGCCCGCTGTGACATCACTAAGACGCCCGGCTCGGTCCGCGGGTTGACAGACCCGAAGGACCAGCACAACGCGGAGCGTCAACGCCTGCCGTGGCCGAGGGGATCGCCCGGCAAGCAACTGCCCGGCCTCGCTAGCGGCCCGTACCATGCGGGCCACCTACGGGCCAGATGCCAAGGACTCGCACGGGTACCAGCGGTCACTCACGGGCACTCAACCCCGGTAGCCAGCAGCGACATCGCTCCTGGTAGGCGGTCTCCCGCACCACCGGCCTTCCAAGCTGGCCATGCGGGTTCGATTCCCGTCGCCCGCTCCAACCAGAAACCCCAGGTCAGCACGGATGCTAACCTTACGGCGAATCGCGATCAAGACACGCGGCCCTTCCGTCGTGCCCGTTGCGTGCCCGATCGGCTCTTGGCCGCGCCCTTCCGCCGAGCCGTGGCGAACAGCTCGCCCATGGCCGTGGCGATCGCCTCGTCGCGCTCCCGGGTGGCGTGCTGATAGATCAGAGCGGCGCGCGTGCTGGAATGGCCCATCCGCTCCATCAGCTCACGCAGGCTGGCGCCGGTCGCCGCCGCCATCGTGTTCCCGGTGTGCCGCAGATCATGCAGGTGCAGGCCGGACAGGCCAGCCGCATCCCGCGCCTGGTTCCAGATGAGCCGGAAGTTCGACCGGCGAAGACGGCCACCCTTCGGGCCGACAAAGACCCGGCTGTCCGGGCCCGGCTCGACAAACCTCTCCAGATGCCAGCGCAACTCGGGCGCGATCTCGCGGGGAAAGGCGACCACCCGGCGCCCAGCGCGCGACTTCGGTTCGGCATCGAACAGGACCCCGTCGTTCATCTGCACCAATGACCGGGCGACACGCACCGTGCACCGGTCCAGGTCGATATCACAGCGGCGCAGCGCCGCCAGCTCGCCGAAGCGCAGGCTGGCGAACGTTGCGAGCAGCAGCAGCGTCCGGTACCGAACCGGGATGGCGTTGAGCAGCTCGACCAGGCCAGCGACGGGGGCGACCGGACGCTCGGCAGAATCTTCCTGGCCCGCGCCCTTGATCCGGCAGGGGTTCCTGCGGATCAGCCCGTCGTCGGCCGCCGTGGCCAGGATCGAATGCAGCAGCCGGTACGCCTTCGCTACCGTCACCGGGCCGAACGCCGGACGTGACCTCGGTCCAGTAGTCAGCCGCTCCTTGTGCCAGCGCCGTATCTCAGGCTCACGTATCTCGCCAACGGGCCGGTTGCCGAAAAACGGGAGCAGATGCTTGGCCAGCAGGCCCCGGTACAGCTCTTCCGTCCGCGGTTTGAGCATCCGGTCCCTGATCCACCCGGTGGCGTACACCTCGAATGCCACCTTGCCGAGATCAGGGTCGATCCATTCACCGTCCCGAATCTCCACCTCTTTACGGGTCGGCCACACCTCGGCTTCCGTCTTCGTCGCGAAGGTCTCCGGCGCGGGCCGGTCCTTCCCGTCCGGCCCCAGGTAGCGGGCCTGAAACCGGCCAGAGGGCAGCCGCCGGACCCGGCTGAAGCGCCGCTTTCCGCTCATCGGCAACCCTCCCCCGGCCACCACGACGCGCCGGTTCAACAAGCCCAGCATCAATGAACTCGCGAATTGCCGACACAGGTATCCGAACATGGCGGCCAACGCGCACGAAACGGATGCGACGCTCCGCGATCAGACGACGGGGAAACCGATCCGTGGTGCCGAGCAGCTCGGCGACCTCAGCCACGGTCAGGAGCGGCTCTACCTCGGCCGCTGGAGGTTTGGCCATCACGCCGCCCTCCCTATTACCGAAAGCTCGGCGGCGTCCTCGGCTCTTCGCCTGGCCTCGTCGAGGGCCGCTTTCAACCGGGTGCGTTCGGCGACGACGTACAGCAGCCGCCGATCGTAGGGCAGGTGGTCGTGGTCAGACGGGGTGACGACGTGCCATGTGTACCGGGCCGGGTCGGGTTGGTCCATGCCGAGGGTGGCCAGCAGCCGGGCCTCTTGTCGGTCCGGTGGTCGGCCAGCGTCTTGCCGGACCATTTGCGGGAGGTCAGCACCCGCTGACCGGCGTAGCCCAGGTGCTCGGGCCGGTGCGCCTTGCCCTTGCAGCATCCTGAGCGCAGGCCGTCGCGGGCGTTCTTGGGCTGTACTCCGTACCGGAGCCAGTTGGCACACGTCGGCGAGCACGGCTCGAACCGCAAAGCGTCGGTCAGCCCCTCGGCGTGCGCCCGCTGGGCGTCGGTATCAGCCTGGTGGCAGTCGGCCACGTGCTTAGTCAAGTACTTCGTCAGGTAGCGGATGCACCGGGCCGCGTCCTTGGACCCGGCCAGCACGCCCTCGGCGTGGAACTCCGGCCCGAACCGGGCCACATGCAACGGGTCGTCATGCGGGCCGATCGCATCAAGGGCCTCGTCCCAAGTCGGCAGGACTTCCCCCGTCCCCGGGTCCAGGTAAGTGCCGAGGTCCTCATCCCACACCGGCAGCTCGTCGTCCTCGTAGCGGACGACCTCGATGGAGGGCCACCACACCTGGTGATAGGTGGCGGCGATCACCTGGCGGACCACCGCCCGGGGTACCGCGCCGCGGATGGCCATGTGCAGGTGCGGGGCCAGCCGTCGTGCGGTTCGACCGAGCCGAAGTACTGCGCGTCATAGCCGAGGACCCGCCGCAGGTTCTGGAATCGAGTAGGGGGCGGGGTCGCCCCGCCCCCTCTCACACCACCGGACATGCGGGCCCGCATCCGGCGGTTCATCAAGCCGTTGGGTTGAGACGCTGCCTGGTAGCTGTCAGGGTTTTCAGGCCGAGGTGTTCCCAGTAGGCGTTGGGCAGGGCCACGCCGAGGACTTGGGAGCCCGCAATCCGCCAGTACCCTTTGCTGCTGCCGCCCCATTTGCGGACGTTGCGCTCGGGGATACCTCGTATCCGCAGATTGTGCCGCCTGGCAGCGGTGGTCTTCCATTCCTTCCAGCGGACCTGCCGCAAGCGGCGGCGCAGCCACCTATCCGTCTCGCGGACCAGGTTCCCGGTATCCGCGAGCCGGAAGTAGGCCATCCAGCCGGTGGTGAACCGGTTGAGCCTGCTGATGCGGTAGTCCATCGACACCCGCCAGTTCCGCTTGGTCAGGATCCGCAGCCGGTCTTTCAGCCGCTTGACCGCCTTGGGGGCGACCAGGATCTTGACCTGCGGGCCGCGCAGGGAGAACCCAAATCCCAGCAGCGTCGCCTCGGCGGCGTGCCGGATCGAGGACTTCTCCCGGTTCACCTTCAGCTTCAGCCGCCGTTCGATCACGCCGCAGGCGCTTTCGAACACCCTCTGGGCGGCCCGTTCGCTGCGCATGAAGACCCGAAGGTCATCGGCGTAGCGGACGAACCTATGACCGCGCTCCCCCAGCTCCCGGTCCAGATCATCCAGCATGACGTTCGACAAGACCGGCGACAGCGGCGAACCCTGCGGGGTCCCCTCCACCGTCGCTTGCTTGATCCCGCCGACCATCACCCCGGCCTCCAGATAGCTCCGGATAAGCCGCAGGACCCTGCGGTCGTCCACCTTGCGCGCCACCCGCGCCATCAGCACATCGAACTGAACCCGGTCAAAGAACCGGTCCAGGTCGATGTCTGCGACCCATTCCAGGCCGTCCTGGATGCACGCCCGGGCAGCCTGTACCGCCTGGTGGGCGGACCGGCCGGGGCGGAACCCGAACGACGACCCGGAGAAACCCGGATCGAAGATGGGCGTGAGCGCCTGCGCGATGGCCTGCTGGATCAGCCGGTCCAGGCAGGTAGGAACCCCCAGCAAACGCTCGCCGCCCCCGGGCTTGGGGATCACCACCCGGCGGGCCGGCGACGGCCGGTACGTACCCGCGTCCAGCGCCTGACGAACCGCCGCCCAGTGCTCCCGCAGCCACGGGGCAAGCTCCTCCGTGGTCATGCCGTCCACACCGGGCGCGCCCCGATTGGCCCTGACACGCCTCAACGCCCGGCCCAGATTCTCCGGCGAGAGCATCTGCTCCCACAAGCTCACCTCCAGGCCGGGGATGACAGCATCCTCGGAGCGCGCCGGCCGGCCGCTACGCTCAACTGCGGTGCTCAACGGAACTCACCGTCTCCTCCCGGCAGCTGGCCCGCGTCCGCGGGATGGCTGCGATCACCGCGACCAGCACGAGCAGCACCGATTCCTCCGTCCCACTTGACGTTCGGTCCTTCCCGGCCCATCCGATCCCGGCCGGTACTACGACCTCTGCTGACTTCTGCCTGGTCAGCTCCCGCCTCTCAGCGGAAGCCGTCGGCGCGGCGACAACGACAGCACAACCGACACCCAGGCAGACCTCCCCGGATAAGAACGATCAATTTCCCCCTACGCCCGCCGCGTCTACGCAACGACCCTGTTGATGGTGACGGGCTTCACCTTCTTGAGCAGGCTCACCCAGATCGCCCCGCCTTCTACGCGGTTCGTGTTCCTCGGTGCAGGGATACGCCTCGGGCTTCCTTCCCACCCCGCCTCACGACGACGCAGTTGCCTCCGGCTCGGAGTTAGCACCACCTCTTCCTCCAGGGGACTTTCACCCCCAATCGATCGCCCATGCCGGGCGTACTCAAGACGGCGCCGCTGCGCGGCGCCGGGTCCGGCGCTCCCCGCGCCGGGCTCTGGCCTCGGGGGTCCCGCCCGGCGCGCCCGCGCCGGCCCGTCCAGGCAGCAGTCCGCAGATGAAACAGGCTCAGCCGTCTTGCGTGCCAGCTGCAGCGTCAGTCTGTCTTCCCGCGCCCGATTGTCCCGCTCGCGGTCACCGGGTCTAGGCCGCCTTCGGCGTCGCACGCGATGGCTTCGCCAGCCTAGACTCGGCGACCACTCGCATGGATTCGGCACCTACGGGAAGGACGGGTGGACGGGTCAGCATCGTCTACGGAGTCGGGCTCTAGAGGCGCAAAGGTCCTCAGAGCCTGGACCTCTTCCGCCTAACCGTTGGTGAACAGCTCACCACTGTCAAGTTCTACGACGGCGGGACGTCCTCAGGCAGAACTGCGCGGGTGCCGGAAATGATCGAGGGAGCGCCAGCCGGGCCGCCGCTCCCTCGATTACTGCGATAGTTAGTTGGTTAGTTAGCGGATACCGAGATGCCGGAGCATACTGTGCAGCTCGGCGCCGGAGATGCGGCGGACACCTGCCCGGGGCCCAGCGGGGGTCCCGACGCTGTCCTTGAACGCCGACAGCAGGATCCTGGCATTGTTAGCCTTCATGTTCTCGCCCGCGTAGGTGAGGGCGATGTCGAAGGAGCCGTTGAGCGTGAGGCTGTTCACCCCGGACGCCGCGGGCAGGCCGGTGCCGGCGTCGAGCGCCGCGTCGATCGAGATGTTCTTCGCGCCACCCGGGCCGCAGCCAGTGACGCCCGGCGCGCTGAAGGTGGTGTCGGTGGCCGAAGCAACCGTGATGCCGAGGGTAGCGGTGTCCGGGTGCTTGGTCGGGTTCGGGTCGGTTTGCTCCTGCAGCATCCCGCCGGGGCCAACGGAGAGCTCCGGGTTGATCACGATCGGGTTGTTGTCGGACCCGATGTAGCAGCTGTTGCCGAGCAGCGGGTTGATCAGCTTGAACTTGATCCGCTGAGTCCACGTGAATACCCCGAAGTTGGTGATCTGCCCCGCGGACTGGGCCAGCGCGTAAACGTCGTTGTACTTGCCGCCGAAGTTCTCGGCCTGAGTGCAGAGCTCCTTGACGACCTTGTCGGTGGCGGTGGCGCAGCCCAGTGTGGTGGTCAGGCTCTGCGGGATCAGGTCCGGCTTGGTGACCAGCATCGCGGATAGGCCCGCGGGCGGCGGCAGGATCCCGCCGGCATACGACGTGATCTGGTTAGGGCCGCTGTTGTCGCCGCCAGCCGTGGCGAACGGCGGAGTCCAGAAGCCGAACTGCACGTTCACCGGCCGCACGACCGGCGTCGTGATGTTACCGATCGTGATCGAGCCGCTGGCCACCTCCCCGACGGTGCACGCGGCGATGGACACGCCCGTGTACCCGCTGTCCGTCAGGGACGGGGACTCCGCCATGAGGGCGTTATCCTTTTGTATCGGGCAGTTGGTGAACGGCGCGTAGATGCCACCCGGCGGCGGGTAACCCGGCCCGATCGCGCTGGGCCGCGCGTGCGAGGCCGGGTGGGTGGCCAGCGCCGCGGCCGGCACTCCGACGGCGATCAGTGCTACCGCGGCCGCTGACGTCGCAGTCCCGAACAGGATCCGATGGCGGCTCCGCCATGTGGACCATTTCATCGGCATTCCTTCCTCTTGCTTGCAGGTTGCTTTCACGCCTTCGCGTGCATCCTCTGCGCGGACCGGTGACAACGAGGCACAGAGCATGCACGCGAAAGCCATATCAGATGGGCAATCCGTAGGCACGTTCTAACCTGGGTGTTCGCCTTTGACGAACGGTTTGGTCCTGGCGCAGGCCACGGCATACCCGCCGGTCACAGCGACACGGCCTAGTCTCCACTCCAAGACCAACTTGAGCTAAGCGGCTCCGGGGCATGGCATATAAAACCGCAGTACGGTCATAGGTCAGGGCCCTTACCCTGCACGATTAACCCGGGTTACCGGCAAGTAAAATTAGAGCGCTCATGTACCCCCCTGTCAAGATTCAACGGCTACCATGTCTGGGTTCCGTCAGCAGCCAAACCCGCAGGCGGGCGCGAACCCAGCCATTTATCAGCAGATGACAAATCCGGTCTTCGTTTCTTGTCAGCAGGAGACAGCCAGTCGGCAACAGGGTTCAAGACCGGGCGCTGCTCGGGGAGAGTGAGTCCGAGGTTACGGCGTTCGCCGACGTCTACGATGCGATCTACCGGCCGGGGCCCGCATCCCCGGCCGCCGCGGCGGCTAGGCAGTAAGGCACGCCGCCGCGGCAGCCGGGTGAGCAGTACAGCCGGATGCGCCAGGGTTCTGCCAGCAACCCGCTGCTGGCCACATTCCCATTCCCCACACTGCCACCCGGCACGCACGTCGTACGTCCTCCGGCCCGCGACTCCCACACTTCATGACGAGCCGGCCCCGCCAGACAACCCATAGGCGCCTCCGTCAAAGTCAAGCCAACACCAAATTTGCCGGAGACTCTATCTCTTGGGAAGGATAGGGTTATGTCGAGACGGTCGGGCAACTACCGGAAGGAGCTGGGGGAGCGTGCGTTACGGATGGTCACGGAGATCCGCCCAGATCATTCTTCTGAGTGAGACGCGATGGAGTCCGTGGCGTCTAAGCTCGGTATCGGCTCCGCGCAGACTATCCATAACTGGGTCCGGAAAGCGCAGGTGGATGCGGGACAGCGACCGGGAGTTACCAGTGAGGAATCAGCGGAACTGCGGAAGCTGAAGGCCGAGAACAGGGAACTGCGCCGGGCCAATGAGATCCTGAAAGCTGCCTCAGTTTTCTTCGCGGCGGAGCTCGACCGCCCACAGCGCTGATCGTCGAGTTCATCGACAGGCATAAAAGGAAGTTCGGGGTCGAGCCGATGTGCGCCCAGCTGACTGAGCTGGGTTGCGCATTCGCCCCGTCCAGCTACTACGAGGCGCGTTCCCGCCCGCCCTCGGCACGAGCGCTGCGGGATGAGGCACTGAAAGGGGTCATCGCCGCGGAATACGACGATAACTACCGGGTGTACGGTGCCAGGAAAATGTGGCTGCACCTGCGCGGGATGGGCATCGACGTGGCCCGCTGCACCGTGGAACGGCTGATGAGGGTCTGGGCCTGCGCGGCGCCCGCGCGGTACGGTCAGGCGGACGACCATCGCCGACCCGGCCGCCGTCCGGGCGAAGGACCTGGTCAGGCGTAACTTCGGGCCGCTGGCGCCCAACCGGCTGTGGGTGGCGGACTTCACGTATGTATCGACCCAGGGCGGCTGGGTGTACGTCGCATTCGTCATTGATGCTTATGCCCGCCGGATCCTGGGCTGGAAGGTATCAGCGTCGATGACCACTGACTTTGTCCTCGACGCGATCAACCAGGCCATATTCACACGCCGCCGTGAGGGTGTCAAGGACCTTTCCGGGCTGATTCACCATAATGACGCGGGTAGCCAGTACACGGCTGTCCGGTTCACCGATCGTCTTCTCGAGGAAGGGATTGACCCGTCGGTCGGAACCGTGGGAGACGCTCACGACAATACCCTGGCCGAGTCGGTCAATGGCTTGTATAAGACTGAGCTGATCAAGCCCCGGCGGCCGTGGCGTAACGCCGCGCATGTCGAGGCCGAGACCGCGGCGTATGTTAACTGGTTCAACAACCGGCGTCTCTACGAATACTGCGGGGACATGCCGCCGGTCAAACTAGAAAGACTATTCTACGGAAATCTGGAAGCTAATGGTGTAGCGTAAGTTCTATCAAAGTCGAGTCTCCGGACAGGATGCGCCGCCGCAGCCCACGCCACACTCTTGCCGCGTGGGCGCGCTGGAGTCGGTCCGGCGCGACGCCCAGGAAGTCCACCACCACCTGACGGACATTGACCCGTATCGCGAGCTATAGCCCCTGGTGCGCCAGCTTCCCCGGCCTCCCGATGTGTGCACGGATTCGTGCACGAGACGCCTCGGAACAGGCCGCAGAACCTGAGACGATCCGCATCGTCCGACACGTCGGCAGAGCCGTCTGCCCAGGCTGGTAGCACCCCTGGAGACTGGGCGAGACGCCGAAGACTTGCACTGTTCGGCTCATAACCCAGCGACGACAGGGGCATGGGCGGCGTGCCCCCGAGATGCCCCCGAACGGCCGTTAACAGCCCAATGATTACCGCCGTAAGCACCCTGCGAACCTGAAGCAAACAGGGGCTTTGAACCCGTGAGCAACGCATGAAAAACGGGCTCGTAATGTGTTGCTCGGCCGTGCCCGTTGCGTGCCCGATCCAGCGGTAAACGACGGGCAGCCACGGTCACTCGCGGACAAGAGCCAGCACCGGCCACCTGGGCTGATGCAGGTCATAGCCCATGCAGTCTCAGCCTTCCAAGCTGGCCATGCGGGTTCGATTCCCGTCGCCCGCTCCACCCAGAAACCCCAGGTCAGCGCCCAGCGCCGAGCAGGACGCGGCTCCCCGAGGTCCCGCTATGCGGCCCGCGTGCCATTAACGTGTCATTAGCCTGCTAGGACGAGCGCGCCGCCCAGGTCGTCATCCTCGCTGACACGACGATCATCTGACGCACGATCCGCCGCGAGGCTAGGCCGCCGCCCCAAATCAGCCGCCGGTTAACGTGCCGGAGATAGCGCCAGCGTGGCGATGGATTGCCCGACGTCCCCCTGACTGGTGGACCAGACCGAAACCAGATCAAGGCCGACTCCGGGCCGATCGACCAGATGATCTTCCGGGATACGCCAGTGCAGCCCGAAGGCGTGCCGTCCTGTGGCCAGCTGTTGGCCGGATCGAGCCAGAATCGGCCGCACGCCGATTGGGTGCTGTGGACTGCCGCCGAAGCTCCTGGTAGAGATACCCAGCGATAGCGCCGTGACCGTGGCGTGCCTGGGCACGGTGACCGCGACGGTGATGTGCAGATGCTGGCCAGGCCGGACCCGGAAGCTGGGCGGAATGCCATGCAGGGAGAGCGAGGCGGACCGCCCGTTGACGGTCACGACGTACATCAGCCGGGTAGTCACGGTAGCGGGGCAAGGGGTATTGCCGCATGACGGGGATGAGCAGCCGCCTGCTGCGAGGACTCCCGCCAGGATCGCGGCCACTAGGCTGGCCCGCAGGACCGGCATCACAACGCCAGTATGGCCGCACGCACAGATCACGGCTACGGAACGTGAGCCGAGGCGGCGGCCACGGATGGACTATCCCCGGACAACTTGCTAATGCTAGTGATCAGATGATCCTGCCCGTCTCGTGCTACCAGCCCGCCGGGACGAGCGCGCCGCCTAGGTCGTCATCCTCGCCTGCCTCTCCCCCGCGCTCGGCCTCGACATGCGCGTCGATCGCGCCCGTGATCGCCCGGTCAGCGCCACGGGCTTCGTGCTGGTAGATCATCGCCGCGCGCTCGCTGTCATGTCCCATGCGGGCCATCAGGTCCCTGATGCCAACCCCGCTGGCAGCAGCGAAAGTGTTGCCGGGATGGCGCAGATCGTGGAAATCAAGGCGGCTCCGCTCCGCCACAGCGCGCTCCGCGCCGCGCTCTGGCTTGAGGCCCCGCTCGCGCGGACGCGCCGACCAGCGTCCGATTAGCCGATTGCGGGTAGCTCATCCCGCTTGACAATTGTCCGGCGCCGGCCGGAACCCATCGAGAGCGCTCCGCGTCGCTGCGCAATGGCCAAACGGCCACTCCCGACTGAACCCGGCCGAGAGTCGCGGTTCTGGGCAGCTAGCGGGTGAGCCAGGTGAGGATAAGCACGGAGCCTTTACCGAGTTTGTGTGTATTGGCGATCTGCCTCGTCGCTATCCTTGCCGCCGTGGGTTTTGATGTCGCAGCTTTGGTCGTTTCGCTGATCTCAGCCGGATTCGCCGGCTGGTCCATCCTCTATGCGCACCGATCAGCAAGATCATCAAACTCGTCGGCGCTGTCCGCTTCCCGCACCCTGGTAGCAACAGGCCTTCGGTTCAAGGCGAGGCTCATCACCACCCACGCGACGATGAGGGCTAACACCACGACGCCAGCGATGACCCATTTCATCCGAACCCAGCCTAGCTCTCACGCCATCATCTGAGGCCCGGCCGCACAGCCGGTCGGTTACGGCATCTCGGGCCGCTGGCTCAACGCGCTCGGCTCTGATGACGCCCTCATCCGGCTCGCGCTGCCCACGTGGTTCGCGGACAGCATCGGCCGTGGGTCCGGTCGAAGTCCGTCCGCATCAGCGGAATCCTTCGAGAGCGGTGTCTCTGGCGTAGGAGAGACGCGGCGGTTGATCTCGCGCGCACCGAGTCGACGGCTCGCCAAGGTGCCTGCAGTGAGAAGCAGCGCGAACGCGAGCCAGCCCAGCCGGCCCCACCCAACCAGCACGGCCGTAACGAGGGCAGGCCCGACGGCTTGCTGCACAGCCATGGACATCTTGAAAACGCTGATGTAGGGCGCGCTCAGTCGCGTTGGTGCGAGCTGCACGGAGAGGAACCATTCTCCGGCCGAGGCGACAAGTTCCGCGCTCGTCAGTGCGCTGATGGCGAAGACCAGCAGCACGGTCGCCACGATGGTCGGCGCTCCTGCGGCCAGAGCGAACGCGCCGCACGCGACGACGAAGGACACGGCGGCAGTGCGGTAGCCGCGGGCGATCCCGCCGCGCGCGGCCATGTTCCTGGTGGTCCGCACCTGGAAGAGCACCACGAGGATCGTGTTGAGCGCGAAAAGGAGCCCTGTCAGCGAGAGCGGTGCCCGGGTGCGCGTGACAATCCACAACGGCATCGCAACGAGCAGGAGGCTGTCGTTCAGCGCCATGATCACGTTCAGCAGCGCAAGACGCATGTACGGGCGATCTCGTATGACCTCTGCGTAGCCGTGTTCGTCGCCTTCCGCGCGCTCTGGCGGCAGGACCGCTGGCAGCCGGAGAACGAGCAAGCTGGCCAGAGCATACGAGCCGGCGTTCGCCGCGAGCAGCACCACAAACGGGGTCTTACCGTGCACGAGCAGTGCGAGGGCTGCGAGCAGACCACCGAGGCCGTAGCCGAGGTTGCGGAGCGAGGACTGCCGCGCGAGCGCGTCTACTTGTCTGGGGCGCGGCGTCACGCCGAGCGTCAGCACGGTCTTGGCGGGCCGATCCATGCGGCTGGCGAACTGGATCACGATCGCGACGCCGAGGAATGAGGCGAACGAGCCGACGGCGATATACGCGAGGAACCCGCAAGCGCTCGCCGCGAAGCATCCGAGCACGACCTTCCGCGCGTCGAACCGGCCGAGCAATGCTCCCGACAACGGCGACGCCGCGATCGCAACGACGCCTGCGATCGTCAGGCCGAGCCCGACACGCGCCGGTGAGAGACCGACGATCCGCGTGAGGTAGATCACCGAAAGCGGCAGAAACAAGCCCGTCCCGAGTGCGTCGGCGAAGCTCGCTGCCAGCAGCTTGCGCTGTGAGGAGTCACCAGTAGCGTTCGCGAGCCGTGTCGTCAGCGGGGCCATGGCTGGCAATGTACACCGGTTAAACTGGTGTCTGCAACACCCCTTATACTAGTGCTGCGATGAGTGACTTCCGGCTCGGTCTTGGGCATGTGACGCTGGACTTCCTCGCGACACTCGGCCGGCGCGCCGGGAGCCCGATCGAACGGCTTGCCGTTCCGGCCGACCTCTCCCGCTGGATCGCCGAGGCGGGGATTGCGGCCGCGCCACGGACGAACCCTGAGTTGCTGAACGATGCGCGCGAGTTGCGGGAAGCGATCCGCCGCGTGCTCGGGTGCGCCCGCGAGGGCCGGCGCCCGGCCGCATCCGATCTCAGGCTCGTGAACAAGTGGGCGCGCAGCCCGGTCGCCGCGCCCCAGATCGGACGCGACTTCACATGCGTGTCGGTCGGGCCTGACAAGGTCACCGGCGCGCTTGCCCACATCGCGCGAGAGAGCGTCGAGTTGGTGACGGGCCCCGATCTCGCCCGTGTCCGCGCTTGCGCCGGCTGCGCGCTCCTATTCGTCGACCGCTCACGACCAGGCACGCGCCGCTGGTGCTCGATGGAGCGCTGCGGCAACCGCAACAAGACGGCGCATTATCGCCAGAAAAGGCGTCCCTAGGCGTATTCAGGAAGCCGGGACCGAGCCACTCGTTGATCACGACTTGGCCCGGACCAGACACAATGCCAGTTGCCGGTCACACGGTTCGCCGCGCGTTGCCGCTCTCTGCGCGGCCAAAGCACCGGACGGACTCGGACGGTCTCAATCGTGGCAGCGCCCGTCTCTTAATCCGCAGGTTTGCGCCGTGAACAGGTCACCCAGCACGCGTGCCCGGGAGGGTTGTACACGCTCTGGCAGTTGCGTGACAGGGACGCCAGGTCAACGCTGATGTCATGCGTTTCTTCCGCAGAGCACCGGGCCCACCGCCCCGCAGGCCCCGGTTGCAGACCAGCGAGCCTGATCCATGGGACCCGCCACAGACGGAGTTTCCTGGCATCGTGCCGATCAATACCCTGCTGTTTGATCGGTCCGAGCGGGCCGCGATCGCGATCACCGGCATGTCGGCCTACCCCAACGGATTCGAATTCTCCGTGACCCGCCTCATCCAGCCCGGTACCCCCGGCTGGGACGAAGACCCTGTGCCTAGCGCGCTAGGAGAACCGTTCGCCGCTCACCGGTCCTTCGACATCAGCGTGCAGCTCTCCGATGGCCGTGCGGTCGTCAGCGGGAGACCACACGGTGACTCCGAACCAACAGAGCCGTTGCTGCGACCGTGCGGCGGCGGCGGCACCTCGCACTACAACCACTCGCGGTGGTGGGCGTGGCCGCTGCCGCCCAGCGGCCCTCTGGAGTTCATCTGCCAGTGGCCGACCCTCGGGATCACCGAAACGCGGGTCAGTATGGATGCGCAGCTGATCCTCGACGCGGCTCGCCGGAGCGTACAGCTATGGCCGACAGATGCTCAGTGAGCCCTCTGCGGCGTGCCATTAGCGTGCCATTAACCGGGTCAGTACCGGTCAATACCGGCTACCTCCGGTCATCACAATTGGCTGGTCAGTACCCATGACCGCATGTTGCGGTACACCTTCCAAGATGGCCATGCGGGTTCGATTCCCGTCGCCCGCTCCAACCAGAAACCCCAGGTCGAAGCCCGGCAACCGGGTAGCGATTCTGCCCGGCTCGGCTCAACGATCATTGGCGTGCCATCCGGTCACGCGTTCTCGCGCGGCTCTTCCGGGCGAGTGTCCATGGCTGTACGGACCTGACGGGCCAGGTCGCCGAGTGCGGTGGCGATGGCCTGGTCGCGGTCCCGCGTGGCGTGCTGGTAGATGAGCGCGGCGCGTGTGCTGGAGTGGCCAAGCCGGACCATCAATTCCTTGAGGGTCGCGCCAGTGGCAGCGGCCAGAGTGCCGCCCGTATGCCGTAGATCATGAACGTGCACGCCTGGAAGGCCGACGTCGTGCCGTCCCGGCCCGTCAGTGCTTTGCTGAGCGTCCTTAGACGCGGGCAAGCGCCTCGCGCAACGGGTCAAGACCCATAGCGCCCAGGCTGAGTGCCTTGGCGTGAAAGTCCTTGAGGCTGAAGGCTCCTCCGGCCTGTGCCATGGCATCCTCCCTGGCCTGTAGCCAGATCCGTTCACCAATCTTGTAGGAGGGGGCCTGACCCGGCAAGCCGAGGCAGCGACGTAGCTCGGAGCGCAGTAGCCGTTCATCCCAGCTGGAGTGGGCGCGCAGGAACTCCCAGGCGATCTCGGCATTCCAGCGCTCGCCCTCGCGCCAGCCGGTGCCCCTGGGCACATCCAGTTCCAGGTGCACACCGATGTCCAGGGCCACCTGGGCGGTGAGCAGCTGCTGACTGTCGAGCATCCCGAGATATGCCCCCGGGTCGTCCAGGTATCCGAGCTCTCCCATGAGCCGCTCCGCGTAGAGCGCCCAGCCCTCGCCGTGGCCGGATACCCAGGACATGCGCTGCCAGCGGTTCAGGCTCTCCCTGTCCGCCATGGCGAGCGATATCTGCAGGTGATGGCCGGGAACGCCCTCGTGGTAGACGACCGTGACCTCCTTCCAGGTGGAGAAAGTCTCAACGCCGTCCGGCACCGACCACCACATCCGCCCGGGCCGGGACCAGTCCTCGGAGGGCTCGGTGTAGTAGATCCCCCCTTCGTTGGTGGGTGCGATCACGGCTTCGATCCGGCGCGCTTGCTCGGGAATGTCGAAGTGCGTCCCGTCCAGCGCCGAAATGGTGCGCTCGGCATGTTCCTGCATCCAGGCACGGAAGTTCTCGCGCCCTTCGATGCGCCTGGCCGGGTCTTCGTCCAGGATCGCCACGGCCTCCTCCACGGTGGCCCCGGGCCGGACCAGGTTACTGACCCGCGCCATCTCGGCCCGCAGCCGGGCGAGCTCCTCCCAGCTCCAGGCGTGGGCCTCCCGCAGATCCACGGCGGCGCCCAGGTAATACCGCGAGGCCCGCGCGTAGACCTCAGGCCCGCAGGCATCCTTCTCCCTGGCCAGCGGCATCAGCTCGCGGTCGAGGAAGGCGCCAAGCTCGGCCGTAGCGGCCGTAGCCGCGCGCGCGGCCGCGCCCAGCTCCCCCCGCAGCGAGTCCGGGACTGCGGTCAGCCGCCCGACCAGTCCTGAATAGAAGGAATCCCGCGGCCTGGCCCAAGCCGCGCACTGCCCGGCGACCTCCTCGACCTGCCGCCTGGCCGCGGGGCGGCCATCCCTGGCCGCGTCGAGCAAGGTCGCGGACAACTGGCGGTAAGCCCGCGGCACCGCGGCCATCCGCCTGGCGATGTTAGCGGCGGCCTCCTCGCCGTCTGTGGGCATCAGATCGAAGACCTTGCGCACCCTCTGCACCCAGCTGCCGATGGTGCTGAGTTCGCTGGTGGTGTCCCCGGCGTCGTAGCACTCGACAGCCAGTGCCAGCCGCTCCCGCATCGCGGCCCGCGCCACCTGCTCGCGCGGGTCCGGGGCTTCGGCCGCGTCAAGGGCCGCGAGGGTTGAGCGATCCAGCCCGGCCCGTCCGGCGAACCCGTCAGCACCGAGATCCGCCAGCTCGTGGTCGTGCCCCGCGATCCCGGCGTAAGTGGCATAGCACGGGTCCAGGGCGGCGGCCCGCTCCACGTACTCCGCCGCGATGGCGTCGATCGAAGGCACACTCGAAACCTAGCCCCGGGCACCGCGTCGCCCCCGATGGTTGTGCTAACGATCCGGTTGCGAGCCACTGCCGCTATAGCCTCGTGCCACTACCTGAGGTACGTCGCGGTGTCTCGTGGGCACTCCCCGATGCTTCAGTAACCAGGTCAGTGCTGCGCCACAGGTCGAGACGGCACTTTGCAAGCAGGGGCTCAGCTCCCACATCGCGCAGCACCGGAGTACAGCTCTCCTGTGAGCCGGGCTGATGTCGGCGCAAGTGGCCATAGTTCGACCATCAACGTCTTCATCATCGTGGCGAACGCCATCCTGGTTGGCCTCACCCTGGTCGTGATCTTGTTCGCGAACATACGGTGACGGAGAGCAGGAATACTACGAAGGCGGCGCGGGACACCGCCTCAGTGCTGGAGGCCCTGCTAACGGTCGCACGGGACACAGCAACGTCGTCGGAGTCTGCCGCGGTTGCGGCGCGCGAGACGGTATCGGCGGCGACGACTGCGCGAGCGGCGGACGAACGCGACCGCAAGGCGCAGCGACTCCGGCATATCGCCGAGCTGGTCGAGCAGATCTTCGAGAAGGCAGCGGCCGCAGATGGGCGCACCCGGCCGGCCTGGCGATGCATTGAGCAAAGGGAGCTGCCGCCGCCATTGGTTAGCATGGAGCTGCCGCTGCCCAAGTGCGACCAGCTGGCGGGATCAAGCCGAACGGGTCTCGTCTTCGCCGCAGCGGTAGATGCCCGCACCGAGATCGCGGAGCGGCTCCGACAGCTTCATGCTGCCGACGAAGTCGAACCGTAAAGCAACCGGCCTGCCGTGTCACGTGCGTGCCATACGCCGGGAGCCTCAGCGGTCGGTGACGGTAACTCACGGACGAAGCGCGCCGCCTACCGGCGCATACGTCGGTCCTGGTCACACCCACTTCGGGTTACCGATCTTCCGAGCTGGCCATGCGGGTTCGATTCCCGTCGCCCGCTCCACCCAGAAAGCCCAGGTCAGCGGGCCAATATGAGATGCCCGCAGGGTAGCGCGGACCCGGATCGACGGGAATCGGGCCACACGCGGGCCACAGTGGGCAAGAACTACTAGCGCGCCACGCCGCGTGCGGCAGCAGGGGCACGTCCAGACCGGTCCGGGCTAGGACGCAGCAGTCCAGGGGATGGATTCCAGCGATGGCGCTAGCGGCCAGATTGGCCAGCGTAGCGTTGGTAAAAACGACCTGGCACGTAACACTAGGGCAGAGTCACGCGTACCCACGGGCCTCTCCCGCCTCCGCCTGGCGCGGTTTGCACCGAACCGAGCTCGATGTCGGCCAGCATGACGAATGCCGTCACCACACTGCGGTCGGGGCTGCGGGGGACAAAGCCTGGACTCTGAACAAGAAACCGGGCGCGCTCCATCAGCTCGCGGTCACTTACGCCGCCTAGCGTCGCCACAGCTTCTTCCAGGCGTTGGACAGACTCTCCTTCACTGTTCGCAACCGTTTGGAACTTGCCTGAGATGTAGTGGTTGGTATGGGCGGCCCAAGGTCGCTCCTTGGTGACATCGTCGATGGCCGCCGAGGTCTCGACAACCTGCACGCCCGTTGGGGTGACGATGACGAACCCGTTTCCACCTGAGCGGTGATGTCGCGTCGCTTCCCGCACCGCCTCGGCGGCCGACAAGGCGCAGAGTGCGCTTCTGCTGACCATGGCACGCGGGACGCCAACCCTCGCATCGCGTGAAGAAGTTGACTGCACGCCCATGGCGAATCCACTGCCGTTTAGGCCCACGCCCGTTAGGAACCCAACACAACTGACAGTGATCACCGGCAGTCCATCGGTGGGCTCGGAGATCAAGACGGCGTAGTCGGTGTGACTTGCAAACCACATCTCGGCGTGGAGAAGAAAGCCGGCTCGGCCTGCGGTGGTGCAAGCGTCAACGTCGAGGAGGTCCTCGAGCATCTGCATTAGCAGTACGTCCTCGATCGCGAGACATGATCCCTGTGCGACCCCGACCAACTCATCCCATCTAGCTGGAAGTTCTTGAGCGTAAGGAATGTAGTCATTGATACGAGCCTTGAGGCTCATGCGGTCGTATCCTGCGGCTATCGCCAACTCCTCTATTGCACGAGAAGCATGCGCAATTTCGGCGCGGAGTTCCTCACCGTATTGTCGGCCTATCTCGAGCCAAGAACCTTTGCAGCGGATAACGCGCGGCCCCTCCGGAGGCTCGGCCATTGGCTCGTCTTCTCCTTCCTGATGACTCCATCATCGTCCATCGTTAACGCAGGCGAACATGTCGCGTGTCGGATGCCATTTATTGCCCAGCATCCGACACGCGACACTAGTGTCGCGACCATCCAGCTCTTCAGACCATATCTGGAAAGTCGGCGAGCGCGGCAGGCGGTGGTTGCCGCAGCGGCGACGAAGGACGCCCATGCTCTTGAGAAGGACGACGTTTACTTCCAGGGGGACAGGGGGTCAGACGACCTCTAGGACGGACTGGCCGGACATGCTAGCGAGAATCGGATCTTGCTAACGGATTTGCTAACAACCGGTGTGGACGACGCTGGATCCAGCTGGACCGGAGCTGCCTCCTCAACCGTTGCGACAGGCCTGGCCGACCGCTGTGGACTGCCCTTGGACGGCTGGAATCTTGCTACGGATCAGACGGCCTTACAGGCGGGCAAATGCGCCTGGATCATCATCTATTGCCGTCTGACCTGTCTCTTAATCCGCGGGTCCCGACCCAACCTTGGCCGCCAGGTCTCGATAGGCAGGGACGAGTTCATCCCACCGCGTCTTGGTGTCGCAGCGCTCACGCCCGGCGAGGTGGGCGGCGAGATTTTCGGCGTGGATTCTGGTACCCGACCCCGTAGAAGGCGATCAGGTCCAGGGGCATGCCCTGGGTCTGAATGACCAGGATGGCCTGGTCGCCGTCGGCGGTCAGCATGGCCTCGATGACCTCGTCGTAAGACTCGTCCACCCCCCTGGTCGTCACCAGCAGCCGCCGCGGGGGATCGCATGCGTCCACCCGCCCAGTGCCGTCCCAGCTCTCCAGGTGCCCGCGGAACTCTCCGCCGGGGCGGAGGTCACCCTCTACCTGGCCGTACCAGCGGGCCAGACGCGAGGGATCGGTGAGCGCCGACCACAGGTCGTCGATATCGGTGTCGTAGCGGTCTTCGATGCGGACGACGCCCTTGCCGTCTGCTGATCGCAGGCGGCCCAGGACGCGGATACCCGCATCTGCATCGCTGCTCATCTGATGCTCCTCCGTTCGCGTTCTCCCCGGGCTCATGAGCGTGCAGGGCATCCCGCGCTGCTCCCACAATGCCCACTACCGGCCCAGCCATTCATCGATCTCGGCGAACGGCTCGGGGCCGAGACTGCAGACCCGCTCCCTCACACACGTTGGCGCGGCGGACCCCAGATCGGCAATCAGCGGTCACTTGCCGCCGGTGAACAGGCCGGCGCTGGCGGGACCGCTGCCGCCCTGGCAAGCCGGGACAGCACGTCCACGCCAGAAGCGGACCGTTCACTCTCGAAGCGCGTGATTTCCTGGAAACCGAGCGCCGCGTGCAGCCGCAGCGAGGCGGTGTTGTCCGCCCCGGCCACGTAGAACGCCTCGTCTGTGCGGGCGAAGACCCAGCGCAGCCGAGCCCGAGTCAACGCGGTGGCGATCCCCCGGCCTCGCCACGCCGGGTCCACCAGCACCCCGCTGAGGTAATAGCCAGCCGGAGTTCCCGGGCCCGCCTCGCCCGCTGCCAGCTCAGCCGCCCGCCCGTAGGCGATGACCTGGCCGTTCACCTTGGCCACGAACGTCTGGCGCGAGTCATCGGTGATGTCGGATGCGAACTGCTCGCCGCGATCTGCGGCCTTAACGCGAAGGACACGGGTAACCAGCTCGACGGCAGGGGTGACATCCGCAATCCCTAGCGGCTCGATCCGCACCGGAGCCTCCGCTGTCCCAGCGGCTGGCTGCGGCGGTCGTCGTCGCGCCATCGCGGAGGGTGATTCTAGGGCTTTTCCCTGGTGATCCTCATCGGCCGAACGGTCAGGGCCATGCGCAGCAACCCGGCCTCGGCCGAGTCCTGCTCTTGCCGCCTGCCCGAATCGTCCATCACCTGGGCACTGACGAAGACCGGCGCGCTGGTGAGCGCAGCCAGATTCAGCGCATCGCTGGCGCGCGCATCGACCGACTGCACTGCCAGCGGACCCTCCACCTCGACCGTCGCCGCGTACGCACCATCGGCGAGGCGATCGACCCGCACCTCGCGGACCCGGCCGCCGAGGCCACGCAGCAGCGCCGCGGCGAACTGATAGGTCATGGGGCGGCCGAACTCCAGGCCTTGCAGGCTGGCAGCAAGCCAGAACGCCTCCGCCTCCCCGATCTCGAAGACAACGTGCCGGTCCCCGGATACCTCATCGAGCACCACGCACCGGAAGGGCTGCTCGGCCAGCGGCGGCCCGAAGCCAACGACCTTGGCGATCCGCATCTCGATGAAGCCGAGATCGATGGTCGCGGGCACGGCGGCTCCTCCCTCTCGCTCCTTCGGCCATGGTAATCGCGGGCCGCCACCCCGCCGCCAGCTCAGCGGTCACCACAGCGCGAAACAGCAACGCCGACAAACGGCTGGAGCTGCAGATCGCACAACTAGAGCAGAAAGCCGACGAGCCGGGCCACCAGGCCGCGGGCGCAAGCCAGGACAGCACCTCAGGCCGGGGCGATACCGTCCGGCAGCTCGCCGAACTGCGCCGCCAGTATGCGGACCGGGCCGCAGCGCAAACGGGTGGCCTTCGTTGTCCTTGCTAGGTGTCGTGCAGGACTGGGGCGCGGCCTTTGGGTTCTTCCCAGGCTTCCTGCCTTCCCAGGGCGGTCAGGTCCAGCAGCGTGTAGAGGCTGGGGGTGTACTCGTTGCCCCGCCCGAAGGCCGAATAGGTGTGGAAGACCTCGTCGCCGTCGCGCAGGAAGCAGCTGTGACCAGGCATCTCGGTGGACTGCTCACCATCGAGCAGGCCTGGTTCGGGCCGGTAGTTGTAGGACAGCTGGGGGATCGACGCATCCAGGGTGACCTGGAAGTCGTAGTTGAAGTCGCTGCCGTAGGAGGAATACCACGGCACCGTCCAGCCCCGGCTGCCCCGGTAGGCCTCCAGCTTGGCCAGCGGCGCACGGGAGACCAGCGCGAAGGCGGTGTCGCGGCCGCGCAGGTGGGCGAGCAGCCCGTCCGACAGCTCATCCACCGCGTTCGTGCAGCTCGGGCAGGCTGCCTCCCAGTCCGGGCCGAACATGACGTGGTGGATGATCAGCTGGCGGTTGTCACCGAACAGGCCCGCCAGCGTGGCCGGTCCTTGCGGGCCGTCGAAGACGTAAGCCTTGTCGATCCGGACCATGGGCAGCCTGCGCCGTTTCGTGTTCAGGGCATCGCGGCTGCGGGTCTCTGCCTTCTCCTCGGCCAGCAGCGCCCGCCTGGCCTCCAGCCATCGCTCGCGCGATACGACGTCGGGAAAAGCCATCACGACCTCCTTGACTCCGGTGAGGGTAAGACCAGCTGGCGACGCGAGGATAACCGGTACCGGCCTGCGTGCAGAAGATCACACTTAGCACCCGCCTCACGGTCGCGAGCCCACGGCCGCAGACAGGATTACCGGTCTGGAGTTGCAGCAGTTGCAGTTCACCGCTGCACAGCAGGGTTCACGCAGGACCGGCCAAGAGCGTTGGTCCAGGTTGAACGATCTGGACGACCGCGTCCCGAGCTGCTCATGCGGTACATCCCGCGCGCGGGGCGCGCGGACGCCGGGTATCGATTCTGCGCGGCACCGCGTTCCCAGCCACTAATGGCACCGACACGGGGGTAAGGAGCGGGGCATGAGCAAGATCGCAGGTATCAGCGAGCCTGCTAACGAGCTGGAGCGCCTGATCGCGGACCTGTCGGAGTCTGGGCCGCTCATCTTCGTCTTCGGCGTCGGCTGGTGGACCGCGCACCTGACCGGGGCAACGGCACCGATATTCCGCGGACCAGGCGATCGGCGCTGGTGGCACGTCACCCTCGGCGACGACACGTCGAGCTGGACGATGAACGTGCGGGTCGATGAGATCACCGGCGTCCGGTTCGTGCGCGAGCCCTACCCGTTCCCTTCTTTCCCCGGGCGGGAGGTCCTGACGGTGCAGTTCCTGGGGCCAGGCGGGGAGACGGTGCTCTCCTGCTACCTGCACGAGTTGTATGACGGCCAGCGGATGCGCCCGGAGAAGCTGGCGGCCTGGCGGGCACTGCGCGAACGCTACGGCAACCGCGACGAGTCGAGGGTCGATCGAGGAACCCTCTTGGCCCCAGCCGCCTGAACCATCGTGAACATCGGCACGCGGAGCGGGTGCGGCCGTGTTGTGTGTCCGATTGGGTGAGCCCTGACGGCGACCCGCGGTCACTCGCGGGCAGGCGAGCCAAGGTGCCGCAGGCTGGCGGGTACGCAGGCCGGCGGGTGACCGTGACTGAGACTTGCCAGGCTGATGATGCCCGGTTTCAGTCCTCCTCGCTCACCCATGGTCTCGGCCAATCTCTTAGCAGACCCGGATAGCGACTGAATTCTTCCGCCCGACCGTGGCAAAGACATCGAGATTCTCGTCGATCAGCGCTGGCAGTGGTAACGCCTGCCCAGTCATCACTGTGGCTGAAGGCAGGGACACGCGGGTATCCGCCGGGTGACTGCACTTCCGCTCGCCGTCGGATGCTCGGGCCACGATTGTGCTGATTAGCCTGGAGGCGGCGTTGATGAACGCACTGCCCGAGAGGAGCGTCACCATGCCGTGCCCTGGTGAACTCCCGCCAGACCCATCCTCGCGCTTTATCGGCCGGGACGCCGCGATGGTCAGGCTGCGCGGACTCGTGGATCCGATCCCGCGGGCAAGCCAGGTGCTGCTCGTCATCGGGGAGGCGGGCATGGGCAAGACCATGCTCCTGGCGGACGTAGTCGAACGGGCACGGTCGGCGGGGATGAGGGTGCTGTCGGTCACCGGCCGGGAATCGGAGTCGAAACTCGCGTTCGCGGGGCTGCATCAGCTCCTGCGGCCGGTGCTGTCCAGCGCGTCCGCCCTTCCCGGCCGGCAGGCCCAGGCCTTGCTGGCGGCGCTCGGTCTTGCTGCGGACCCCGTTATGGCCGACCCGTTTCTTACTGGGGCCGCCGTCCTCACCCTGCTGTCGGATTCTTCCGAACGCGCCCCGCTGCTTGTGGCCGTCGACGACGCCCACTGGCTCGACCGCAGCTCGCGGGATGTCCTGGCCTTTGCGGGCAGCCGCCTCGATGCCGAGCAGATCGTGCTGCTTGTGGGTGTGCGGGGGCAAGCCCCTCCGGCCGGCTTTGACCGGGGATTCGCGGAGCTGCACCTCGAGCGGCTGTCGGCGGCAGACGCCGGCCGTCTGCTGGACCTGCAGCCGCAGCCGCCCCGCGGGCGGGCCCGGACGCAGGTACTCGCTCAGGCAGAGGGTAATCCGATGGCGCTGATCGAACTGGCGAAGGTGATAGCCGCCGATCCCGGCGCCAGCCGCCGGTGGGCCGCCGAGCCGCTACCCCTGAGTGAGCGGCTGAGGGCCGTCCTGGCCTCCCGTTTCGCCGTCCTGCCCGAACCGGCGCGAGCCGCGCTGCTGCTCGCCGCGGTGGCCGACGGCCCGGACCTGGGCGCGGCGGCCAGCCGGGGTGGCGGGCCGGATGCGCGGGCTTTCGCGCCGGCCGAGCAGCTCGGCCTGGTCACGGTGGACCGGACTGGCCTGCACTTCTCCCACCCTCTGGTCCGCTCGGCCATCTACCACGCGGCGCCCTTCGCGCAACGTGCCGCCGCGCACCGCCAGCTCGCCGAGGCCCTGCATGACCAGCCAGACCGGCGGGCCTGGCACCTGGCCGCAGCCGCACTGCAGCCTGACGAGCACGTGGCTTCGCTGCTGGAGACCACAGCTAACCAGGCGCAACACCGCGGCGGCGCGGCCGCTGCCGCGCTGGCCATGGAACGTGCGGCCGAACTCAGCCCTGACCTCGAGGAGCAGGCACGGAGGCTGGTGGCCGCCGCTTCGGCCGCGGTTCCCAGCGGCCAGGCGGACTGGGTGCAGGATCTGGCCTCCCGCGCCCTGGCGGTCACGGCGGACCCGGAACTGCGGCTGAGGGCCCGCCACGATGCCGGATGGGCGCTGGCCTACTCGGGCCAGCGCACCGCCGCACTCCCCGCACTCCTGTCTGTGGCCGAAGAGGCGTCGGGTGACCAGCCGGCCCTGGCTTGGGACGCCCTCGCCGATGCAGCCATCGTGGTTTGCGTGTCAGGCGCGCCTGCCAGCTGCCAGGCCGTAAGCCGTGTTCTGAGGCTCCTGGAACGTCAGGGGTCCGGCCCGGCCGGGAATGGCCCGCGTGCCGGGCTCGGCGCACACCAGCTGTGGATACGGACCTGCACCGACCCGTTCGGCAGCAGAAGCGAGCTCGTCCGGTACCTGCGGCAGATCAGCCGCGCGCCCCTTGACGAGCCCGCCTTGTGGCGAGCCGGCTCCGCTGCATGGCTGCTGGATGAATCCGGTCTGGCGATCACTTTGCTGCAGGATGCCCTGCAGCGGCTTCGGGCACCCGGCACGCAGGGCGCCAGCGGCCCCGGCCTGACCGCGCTCGGGTGGCTGTACATCGACACCGGGCGCTGGGACGAGGCCCAGGAAGCCGCCGCCGAAGCCGCCGGCCTGGCTGAAGCCAGCCAGATGGGATTCGTGGCCGCGGCCGCCGACTTGATCGCGGCTACCGTCTTTGCCCTACGCGGCGACTGCGGTGCGGCACGAACGCATGCCAGCCGGGCGCTCGCCAGCGCCGATCCGGCGCAAAGCGGACTGGTAGCCGCCCAGGCCCGGCGCGCTCTCGGCATCGCTGCCCTCGCCGAGGGCAGCCCCCTGCTGGCCTTCACGCAACTTCGCCAGCTGTTCAGCGGGGACGGCGCGCCAGTGCACAACATCTTCTCCTACCTGAGCGTGGCCGATATCGCGACCGCCGCGGTCCGCGCCGACCGGCGGACGGAAGGACAAGACGTCCTTGAGCGGGCGCTCAGCCATCTGGACGGCACGGCTTCTCCTCGGCTCGAGCAGCTCATCGCCCGCGCGCGCGGCCTCCTCGCCGATCCCGGTGGGGCTGGGCCCTACTTTGAAACCGCGCTCGCCGACCCGGCCGGGGACCAGTGGCCATTCGAGCGAGCCCAGCTTCGCCTCGACTACGCCGAATGGCTGCGCCGCCGCCGCCGGATCAATGATGCAAAGCCGGTACTGAGGCAGGCTCTGGGTACCTTCCGCCGGCTTGGCGCGCAGCCGTGGGCGCAGCGGGCGCAGGTAGAACTGAGAGCCTGCGGGGTGGCGGTCGCCGGCGGGACCAGCGAACGTGATGCGCTAGGCGAGCTCACCCCGCAGCAGCGCCAGATCATCCGCCTGGCCAGCGACGGCCTGACCAACCGCGAGATCGGCGACCGGCTCTTCCTCTCACCGCGCACGGTCAGCTCGCACCTGTACCGGTCCTATCCCAAGCTCGGGGTAGCGGGCCGCCACCAGCTACGCGACGTGATCGCCCGGGCCAGCACGCCAACAGCAGCACACGAAAGCGCCTAAAGCGCGGTTCGTCTTCCCGGTAACACCCGAACCCGCAGCAGGACGGCTAGCTCCGCAGGCCGGTCGCCTGTCCGACCTCTATCAACGATTGACCGGACCTGCACGCCATGTGCAGCGGCCCGGGAACTGATCCGGCCGCCGGTCGGCAGCTTCCGCGAGGTGCAGTCAGCATTCGGATACCTCCTGCCGCCCTCCGTAGCACACGCTGAAGACATGCATTCGGTTCTCAACCGAAGTCGGAGCCTCTTCCCTCACTGGCCGGGACCACCCGGATCCGTGACATTGACGGCCGCAGCGCGAGCTGGGCCACCTTCGCCGACCTGGAAGGCAACGAATTTTGGCCTCGTCGCTGGCTGAGCGTCACACGGACGCCACGACGAGCCTGGAGCGGATGGAACACGCCCCCCGCATCCCGATGGCGTCTTTGCGGGGTGACTTTCGCCGAAGGGATCACCGTGATCATCTTTGAGCACGTGACGAAGCGTTACCCGGGCGGCACCGTCGCGGTCGATGATCTCAGCCTGGAGGTTCCCGACGGGAAGATCATGATCCAGGTTGGGCCGAGCGGCTGCGGCAAGACGACCACACTGCGCATGGTCAACCGGCTGGGCAGCAGCAGCGGGTCGGCGTGGCCCGGGCGCTGGCTGCCGACCCGCCGGTGCTGCTGATGGACGATCCGTTCAGCGCGGTCAACCCGATCGTCAGGTCCTCGCTGCAAGAAAAGCTGATCCGGCTGCAGGCCGGGCTGCGCAAGACCGTCGTGCTGGTCACCCACGACGTGGAGGAGGCAATCGAGGTCGGGGACCTGGTGGCGGTGTACCGCCCGGGCGGGCACCTGGCCCAGGTGGACACGCCGGAGCGGCTGCTGGCCTTCCCCGCAGACGATTATGTGGAGGGATTCATCGGATTCGACCGCGGGATACGGCGGCTTTCCTTCTTTCCCGCCGATGGCCTGGATCTGGGTCTGGAAGCGGTGCTCGGGGAGCAGGCCACCCTCGCCGAGGCGCTGCAGGTCGCCAAGAGCGCCGGCCAGCCGTGGGTTCTGGCCGTTGACTCAGAACGTCAGCCCCTCGGCTGGGCTGCCACCACCGAGCTCGAGCTGCTCCCGGGGGAACGCGGGCTGTCCGGCGTCCCGCTGACCGGGTACGGCCACACGTTCCGGCCGGGCGCCGACTCGCTGCGGGCCGCGCTCGACGCGACTGTGCTGTCGCGAACCGGCCGGGCGATCGGTGTCGATGAACAAGGCAGGGTACTCGGCGTAACCTCCTTCGACCGGCTGCGCATCGCCATCCACGCCGCCGATGAGGCAGCCACGGAGAAGGCAGCCGCGGAGGAGGAGCCGGCGGCTGCGGACGTCCGCCCAGCGCCCGGGGAGACGCGGGCGTGATGATCTGGTCCTGGATACCGGGCAACCTCGGGCTGATCGGACAGCTCACTCGCCAGAACGCCTACATCGGGATCGTCTCGGCAGTTGTCGGCCTGGTCATCGCCGTTCCGCTCGGGATAGTCAGCCTCACCAGCGCCTGGCGCTCCATCCCCACCCTCGGGCTGCTCGTGCTCCTGGTGGTAGTGCTCGGCTTCTCGGCCCTCACCTGGCTGGTCCCGCTGATCGTGCTCGGGATCCCGCCCATCTTGGTCAATGCCTACGCGGGAGTGGCCGGGGTCGATCCCGGCCTCAGGGACGCGGCTGCCGGCGTGGGCATGACCCGCCGGCAGCAGGTGCTGCAGGTCGAGGTACCGGTAGCACTCCCGCTGATCATCGTCGGCTTGCGCACCGCGGCGATCTTCATCGTGTCGACGGCGACGATCGCCGCCTACATCGGCCTCGGCGGCCTGGGCCGCTACATCTTCGACGGCCTGGCTAACAACAACTACGGCGAGGTCGCCGGAGGCGCCGTGCTCGTGGTCCTGCTCGCGCTCGCGGTGCTACTGCTGTCTGCCCTGGTGCGGCGCCTGGCGGTGCCAGCCGGGCTCCGGACGCAACAGCGTCGTTCCCCGTAGCAGTGCCCTGAGGAGATGGAAGGAAAGAACTCATGTACCTGACAACTCGGTCATTGAAGCGGGGCTGCGCGGCCGGCCTGGCGCTCGCGGCCGGCATCGCGCTCGCCGCCTGCGGCAGTTCCGCATCAGGCGATCCGCTCACGCCGACCGCATCCACCGGTTCCGTGGTCGTCGGCTCCGCCAACTTCCCCGAGGATGAGCTACTCGCCCAGATCTACGCCACGGCGCTGGCGGCCAGGGGCGTCAAGGTCACCGACCAGTTCAGCATCGGTGCCCGCGAGGTCTACTATCCCGAGATCGAGAAGGGCGCCATCACGATCATCCCGGAGTACAACGGCGCGCTGCTCACCACGGCCGTCAACCCGTCCAGCACCGCAGCCACGACGGCCCAGGTGGACGCGCAGCTC
The DNA here is from genome assembly GCA_963762615.1 of uncultured Actinomycetes bacterium. Lineage (GTDB taxonomy): Bacteria > Actinomycetota > Actinomycetes > Streptosporangiales > Streptosporangiaceae > PALSA-505. The sequence continues at coordinate 1,317,784 of CAVXLG010000013.1, forward strand.
AAGGCGAGGCTCCCAGCGTCGCTGCGGATCCTCAACCCGTCGCCGGCCCAGGACAAGGACTCGGTGACGGTCACCGAGTCGTTCGCGAATAGGCACCACCTCAGCTCGATAGCGCAGCTCAAGCCGCTCGCGCCGAGCATGGTCTTCGGCGCCCCGCCCGAGTTCAAGACCCGAGCGGACGGGCAGGCCGGGCTGAGGAAACGCTACGGGCTGAGGTTCAAGGACTTCGACGCGCTCGACGAGTCCGGCCCGATCACCCTGAAAGCCCTGACCGACGGCAAGGTGCAGGCCGCGGACGTGTTCACGACAACGCCCCAGATCCTCACCGACCGCCTGGCGCCACTGGCCGACCCGAAGTCGAACTTCGCCGCGCAGAACGTGCTGCCGCTGGTGTACAGGAAGGGTGTCAACGCCACAATCGTGAGCACTCTCAACAAGATCTCGGCCAGGCTGACCACGGCAGGCCTGCGCAAGCTGGACAAAGCGATCATCCTGGATCACGCAAACTACTCAACGGTCGCCATCGCCTGGCTCCAGGCGGAAGGCCTGCCCTCCTGATCTGCCCACCGGCCGCCCGCGCGTCCTCGGCCGGAACTTGCGGGAAGGCCAGCACAAGCGAGCTGCACCCCCGCGCCGGCGGAATCTGACCGATGGAATCCCGCACCGATAACTGACCCGGCACTAATAACAATGGCCACGCCAAAACACTAGGGAGGCACCTCATGCGCCCAGACATCGTCCCCGGCGGGTTGTTCCCCGACTATGAGCTGCGCGACCACCGCGGAACCAAACGCAAGCTCTCCGAACTGCAGGGCGCCGATCCGATGGTCCTGGTACTGTCGCGCGGCGCATTCTGCCCGAAGGACCGCGAGCAGCACCGGCTGCTCGTTCAGATGGAACCCGAACTGAAGGTCGCCTACACCAAGATCGTGACCATCTCCACCGACACCATGATGGAGGCCAACGAGATGCGTGACGGCCTCGGTGCGCACTGGCCCTTCCTCATCGATCCCGAACGGACTGTCCAGCGCGACCTCGACATCGTCGAGTACACCGATCCCTACCACAATCCGATGATCCCGCACACACTCGTGCTCGAGCCCGGCCTCGTCATCTACTCGGTCTACAACGGCTACTGGTACTGGGGGCGGCCATCACCCGCCCAGCTGCGCGCGGACCTGCGCGCTGTCACCGAGAAGGTGCGCCCGGACTGGGATATCACCGCTCCCGGTCATCGGGACGCGTGGGAGCGGGGCGACAAGAGCGCATTCTGGCCTTATGGCATCTCACTGCGAGAGGTCTTCGCCGCAGACACGTCCGAGGGCTAGAAGTCCCGCACCACCACCGCTGGGCGTGATGGCGAAGTGCTGGCGCAGCAGCCCGCCTTTACCGTCGTGGCAGAGCGCCGAGCGGCCCGATTGGCGATGATGACCTCGTCGTCGTCTTGCGAGTCTCTGGTTCAGTGATGAGCGCAGGACCTGCTGCGATCACGTCACGGTAGACATTTACCGACCCTCAATGTGTGGAGGCTGGTCTATGGCGGCTCGTGGGCGGGTGGACCAGCATGGACGGCATGAGCAGTCTTCTTCTGGAGGCAGTACCGCAGCGTCTGCGTGCCGCGGGCTGGGCTGCCTTGTTTCCTGTGGTGATGCTGGTGTGCACCTTGTACTGGGGTGTGCGCCCGTGGACGGTGTGCGTTGTTGCCGCCGCGGTGGCCATCACGCTGCTGGTCCCGGTCTTGGCCGCGGACCTGCTGACGATGGCCCTGATCGGCTTCGCCGCCTGTGCGCTCGCGCTGGCCTGGCGGGGCGGCTTGCTGCCTCCTGGGTCGGGAACGACGAGCGGTTACCCGTTGAGCGGCCTGTTGTTCACCGACAGCATGCCGAATGGCTTCGACCTGGCCATGGGGCTGGTAATGCTCGCCTTCGGAACGTGGTTGGTGCCGCGCACCGTCGGTCCCCATTCTGGGCTGGCCAGACGCAACCAGGAGCTGCTCCGCCATGTGCGGCGGCTGACCGCTACCCGGGTGGATGCCGTAGACACTGCGGCCGCCGAGCTGCGGAGGGTGGAACGGGACCTGCACGATGGCGCTCAGGCTCGCCTGATCGCGCTGGGCATCTCGCTGCGGGCAACCGAGGGACTGATCAAGACCGACCCGGATGCCGCGGTGACCCTGGTCGCGGCGGCGCGGGAGAACTCGGCCAGGGCGCTGGCCGAGCTGCGCGGCCTGGTGGCCGGGATCAGCCCGCCGGTGCTGACCGAACGCGGCCTGGGCGACGCGATGCGAGCGCTCGCGCTCGATACCCCGGTGGCCACCACGACGGACATCGCGCTGCCCGGTCGCCTCCCGGCGCCGGTGGAGGCGGCGGTGTACTTCGCGGTCGCCGAGGTACTCGCCAATGCGGTCAAGCACGCGGGCGCGCGCAGCGTGCACATCCGGGCTGCGCATGCGGCCGGTGCGCTGCGGGTCGAGGTCAGCGATGACGGCACCGGCGGCGCCGACCCGGCGCGAGGTACCGGGCTTCGGGGGGTCGAGCGCAGGCTGGGCACCTTCGACGGCGTGCTCGCGATCAGCAGCCCGCCGGGCGGGCCGACGATCGTGGTTATCGAGGTACCGTGCGCGTTGTCATAGCCGAAGACCTCTTCCTGCTGCGGGAGGGCATGGCCAGCATGCTCAAGGAGCACGGCTTCGACGTAGCCGAAGCCGTCGGCGACGGGCCGTCCCTGCTCCAGGCGCTGGTCAACCAGCGGCCCGACGTCGCGATCGTGGATGTCCGGCTCCCGCCCGCCTATACCGACGAGGGGCTGCGGGCCGCGCTGGAGGCCCGCCGCCAGGTGCCGGGGCTCCCCGTCCTCATCTTGTCCACGCACGTCGAGCGGCTGTATGCCCGTGAGCTGCTGGCCGACCAGGCAGGCGGGGTTGGCTACCTGCTCAAGGACCGGGTATTCACCGACGAGCAGTTCACCGACGCGCTGCGCACGGTGGCCCGCGGCGGCACGGTGATGGACCCGGAGGTCATCGCCAAGCTGCTGGCCAGGCGCGCCAGCCAGCCGCCGGTCACCCGGCTCACCAACCGGGAACGCGAGGTCCTCGCGCTGATGGCCGAGGGCAGGTCCAACAGCGCCATCGCGCAGCGCCTGGTCGTGTCCGAGAAGGCAGTCAGCAAGCACTGCACGTCCATCTTCGCCAAACTCGATCTCCCGCCGTCCGACGACGACAACCGCCGCGTGCTGGCCGTCCTTGCCTACCTGGACTCCTGACCGGCCCCAGCCTTCCCGTTGCCGCCACCCGCGGCCGGGTCGCCCTAGCCATTCAAGGGAACTGCCGCCGACGAACCGGCGGCCGCGTCGCTGCGCGATGGGCTTCGCCGAACTCAGACCCGGCACCCGTCGTCAGCGACTGATCCGGGTCATCCGGCGGCTAGGTCACGCTGATACCAGGTGCCTGGCCGGCGGCCGGCGGCCACGCCCTCGGGCCGCCGGTCACGGACTCCGGCGATTTCCGCAGTCGCCGAGCCTGGCCTTAGCCAGCGGGTGAGTGCGAGCCGAGTTCCCCGGCCAGGGCGAAGATGCGGTCAGCCGGCACTGCGCTGCAGCTGCCACGCTGCTTCGAGGGCATCCTCGATCGCACCTGCGTCGCCTCCGGCGAGGTCAGCTACGACCATCATGTGCTTGATGTACCGGGTCGGGACGCTGAACGTTCCGGGGAACTGCCGCAGCATCGAATCGCGGACGGCGAAATCGGCCCGGATCACCAGGTGCTCGTGGTCCAGCTCACGTGCGACGAGCCTGCCGTGATACCGCCACTCGGCCAGCCCCTCCCGGGCGGTTCGGCGCACTCCCGCCAGGGCCTCGGCCAGCCGAGCTATGTCATCCATCTCCACTAGAGCGCCTTCCCTGCTCCCCCGATCACGATCACCGGAGTAAACAGCGTAGGCCGGCGGCTGAACTGCGAACCCCCTGAACGGGACTCCTCCGGCCGATCCGCGCCCGCTGGAGTGGTCTAACCGGTGACGTTCTGCCCGCCCGCCGGCCATGCCCAGGGACTGCCGCAGCGGCAGGCAAGTGGGCAGAGCCGGCCTACCCGGTCAGGGTGGTCAGCCAGCTACCCGGCCGCGTTCATACCTGGCGCGCCGCCCGGTCCGGGTGAAGCCGATCCGCTCATAGACAGCGATCGCGGACCCGTTGTTGACGTTGACGGTCAGCACGGCTCGGGTCTGGCCCGCGGCGATCATCCGGCGGCACACCTCAGCGATCAACAGCGCGGAAATACGCCGCCCGCGGGCAGCCGGAATGACGCCGACCTGGACTATCCAGCCACCCGCCGCGGCGACGATAAAGCCCAGGTCGACGCCGCCAGCGGAGGCCAGCAGGCTCCAGTCAGCACGGAAATCCTCGTCAGCACTTGTCCGCTCGATCCATGTGCCGGCCGGCCAGCCGGGAAATCCGGGGCGCTCCCGAAACGCTGCCTGCCACACGGCGAAAAACCTCCGCGCGACGGGCCCGGTCCATTCGGTGAACCGGACACCGGGTTCGGCGGGCGCAACCGGAGGGCGCCGGGCCAGCGGCATGCTCATGACATCCTCGGCGAAGCTCTGGCGCAGGCCGCGGCTGCGGTAAAGCACATCCGCCGCCTGGGTCAGCGACTCGGTCTCCACCAGGACGGCCGCGTCCGCCGCGGTGCCGTCCAGCGCGAAGTCCAGCAGCCGCGCCCCGAGGCCTTGCCCGCGGTGTCCCGGTGCTACCAGGCCCGCGATCTTCCATGGCGCCCCGGCTGGCAGGCCGGGGGCTCTGCGCGCGGATATCCCGATCAGCTCATCGCCGCGGAACGCCGCCAGCGACGCGTCAACATGGTCGAGGTACCAGCGGCGCAGCAGCCACTCGGCGGCGGCGAACGGCGACCCGCCATCGGTCGCGACTGCCGCCGTATGCAGCGCCGTGATCGCCGGCAGGTCGGCAAGCCCGACCTGCCGCCAGCGCAGCTCCACCGACATAGCCGACCCATCATGCCAGATCAGGCCCAGCGCCTGGCCTGCTGGTCCGCTGGCCTGGTCGAGTCGAGCCGGGCCACAGCAGCGACGAGATCACGCAAGGTTCGGCGGCGCCGGGCTTAAGCGTTCGCGGCACCCGGTTTAAGCGGTTCGCGGCACCGGGCTTACGCGGTTCGGCGGCCGGAAAGCGCGCGGAGCCTCAGCTGCACTTCGAACTGGTCGCGCTCGTGAAGCTCTGAACCGAGCTCACCACGTTTTTCGCGGCTGCGGCGACGGTGGCGATCTGCGCGGCCGACGTACTCGACGACAGTCCCCTGACGGCGCCCTCGAGCGCATGCACTGACGACGTGACTGCACTTGTCTGGCTGGGGAAGTCGCTCTTAGCCGACCCGCCGAGCGCGGCGGCATCGGTTTGGATCTTCTTGAGCTGCGCCTGCAGGCCGCTGATCCCGCTACTGGCGCTCAGGCTGGTCAGGCCCTTGACGGAGTTCTGGAGGTTGGTCCGGTCCGTGCAGTAAGACGGCTTGCCGCTGCCGCAGCCGGCCAGCACGACAAGCGAGGCCGCGGCGGCAAAGGCCAACGGACCGCGAGCCCAGGCACCAGCGTGACGGGCTCGTGACCCTCCAGATTCTGCGCTCATTCTCACCATGATCCCGGGCAAGGCTACCAACGGCTTAAGAACACGTCTACTACCCCGAAACGGCGGCGGGGGAGTCAGAAACAGCCGAAAGCCGGAGCGCCCAAAGGACGCCGCCAGTCCGGACCGAAATGGCCTTCGGCCGTCCGCACCAGATATACACGGGATGATCTCGGGAAAGATGGCAGGCGCAGCCCGGCACACCGGGATCACGAGCACGACGGCAGGAAGGGGTGAGCATGACCACCGAACTGGTGCTGCTGGGAACGGCGGGCGCGCCGCTGCCCGTGGCCGGCCGCAGGGGGATCTCGTCAGCGCTCGTCGTCGGCGAGCGGGTCTTCGTCATCGACTGCGGCCGCGGATCCCCGTCCGCCTTCGCCGACGCGGGACTCGACTTTCCCCGGCTGGAAGCGGTGTTCCTCACCCACCTGCATGCCGACCACGTCGGTGACCTGCCCGGCATGCTGCTGTACCCGTGGGGGGTCCGGGCCGACGACAACGGCCCGCTGCCGCCGATCCGCGTCTACGGGCCGTCCCGACCCGACATGGTGCCTACCGGCGATGCCACGTTCCACCGCCAGACGACGATCCGCCCGGACCTGCCCGCCCCCGGCACGACGGACCTGGTCGAGAACATCCTGGCCGGCTACGCCTACCACCTGAACGTCATGCCGCTGGACGCCCGGATGCCGGACGCCGGCGCGCTCGTCCGGGCCTTCGACATACCCCTCCCGGCCCGAACCGAGGGCACCACCCAGGTCCCGGTCGCCGTCTTCGACGACGAAGCTGTCCGGGTCACCGCGGTCGCGGTGACGCACGGCCGGGCGGTCCCGGCCCTGGCGTACCGGTTCGACACCGCCGACGGCTCCGTCGTGTTCTCCGGCGACACCACCGTGAACGACGACCTGATCGCCCTCGCCCGCGGGGCCGACATTCTCGTCCACGAGGTGGCCGACTTCGGCTACCTGCAGCGGCACGGCATCACCGGTGCCGAACTCGACCGGATGGCCGCGCTGCACACCGACGTCACTCAGGTCGGCGGGGTCGCCGAACGGGCACGAGTCCGCGAGCTCATCCTCAGCCACTACCTTCCGGGCGAACCGGGCGCGATCACCGATGCGCAATGGGCCGAGCGCGCCGGGCACGGCTTCGGCGGGACCACCATCGCAGGCCGCGACGGCCTGCGCAGGCCGCTCGGCGGCGCTATCTCATGATCACCTCGGCCTGGCGGTGAACCGAACGCCAGGCCTGCGCGTCTTCTTTACTAGAACCTAACCGGATATTAGGCTTCCTTTTACTGTTTGCAGATCACCATCATGCGGGTCGCTCGTGGGAAGCAGGGTCCGCAGGCTTCGGTCGGCCCAGAGCGCGAACGCGATGGCCTGCCGTCGCGGGGTATTCGGCGGTGGGTGCTGGGGGGCAGGTGAGAATCTGTGTCAAGAGCTGATGCCTGGGACGCGGCGGATCCCGCTCAGGGACTGCGGGAAGCCTGTCATGACATGCGGCAGCCGGTGGCCGGCGTGCTCACGCTGGCCGGGGCGGCGTTGACAGAGCCGGACCTGCCCAGGGCCGCGCGGGCCTGCCTGGAACAGATCGTCCAGCAGGCGGAATGGCTGGCGGACATGATCCAGGACCGGCTGCACGCCGGTGAGCCCAGCGAACCGGGCGCCCGGACCGATCTCGCCAGGATCATCAGCGAGGCGGTGGCGGCTGAGCGCGTGACAAGCCCGGTAGAGGTGAGCGTGGTGTGGCCCAGCGAGCCGGTGCACGCGTCGGTTCATCCGGTGGTGGTGCGCCGCATCATGGCCAACCTGCTGAGTAACGCGACACGGGCGGCAGGGGCGTCCGGCACGGTGACGATCGAGATCCGGAGCCAGGACGGCCAGGCCCTGGTGGTGGTGAACGACAGCGGCCCGGGCTTCGGCAAGATTCCGGAGGGCCTCGGCCTTGGCCTGCGAGCGGCGGCCAGGAACGTGGTCGGCCACGGGGGAAGACTCGAATGCGGCAGCGGCTCCCTCGGTGGGGCCCGGGTCAGCGTGTGGCTACCGCTGTCGCCCGGCCGGCCGCTACTCGCCCGCCACACATGAGCACCGGACGCCGCGCCGCCATAGACCATCGGGTTGCCCGGCCACCGCAATCCGCCCTCGGCGGCGGAAGCGGAGCGTGAGCACGGCCACCACCTCGTCACCGGCTCTGATGGCCAGCTGACGTGATCTTCATCGGATCTCCGCAGCATCTACATGTTCGCTGCATCGTTGGTGCCTTGGGTAAATCCGAGTGAACAAACCGCAAACCAGGTATGAACTACTTCTGTCGCCACGGTGGCTGTCTCATCGTCACGCGATGCCGTTCGAGCGGGCACCCGGCCGATAGAAGCGTACGGGGACGATCGGGCGCTGACGAACCTGGCTAGTGGTTCACGCGCCGCATGCGGGCGACTCTCGCGCCACGGGCCGCCCGCAGCTGGATATGGGGGTAAACATGCGTCTCGTAGTCTGCGATGACCAGCGGATTCTGGTTGACTCGCTCGAGGTCACCTTCCAGGCGCGGGGGCACGACGTGCTCACCGCGACGACGCCGGAGGAATGCCTGAAAGCGGTCGCCGAGGCCCGCCCGGAGGTGTGCCTGCTGGACCTCTACCTGCCAGGACGAGAGGACGGTCTGGAGACGGCTCGAGCCATCCGGACAAGTCATCCTGATACGCAGGTCCTCATCCTGTCAGGCGTGGCGGATCCGCTGGTCCACGGCAGGGCGATCGATTCCGGCGTGGCCGGGATCATCCGCAAGGACCAGACCGTCAACAAGATCGCGGCTGCGCTGCTGCAGGTAGCCGCGGGCGAGTTCGTCTTCCAGACCAACTTGGTCAGAAGCGTCGTACGGCACCTGACCTCGCAGCCACGCAAGGAACCGTGGGAGTACCTCACCGTCCGCGAACTGGAGGTGCTCCGCCGGATCGCCGCCGGCGAAAGCACCAAGCAGATGGCGCGGTCGATGCAGATCGCGGTCAGCACGGTTCGCACCTATGCACAGAATGTGCTGACCAAGCTCGGCGTCCACTCGCGGCTCGAGGCGTCGGCCATCGCAGTCCGGGCTCAACTGGCGGGCGAGGTTCCCGGTGAAGCACGCTCCCCCGCATAAATCGTAGAAATTCAGGCCTATCCAGAGGTGCCGCCATCCTCGCCGGAAGGTCACGCTGTCGGCATGAACCAGATCAGCGTGATTGTGGTCGACGGCCAGCGCACTTTCGCGGACGCGCTCGCCTCCCGGCTGGCCGCTGAGCCCGGGCTGCGGCTGGTCGCCGCGGCCGAGTCAGGCGCGGCCGCGCGCAGGCTGCTTGTCGGCCGTCACGTCAACGTCATGCTGCTTGACAGCGAACTGCCCGGGGGTCTCGACCTGGCCGCCGAGTTGACCTGCCCCCGCGCCGGCATCCGGCAGCCGGTCCGGGTGATCATGCTAGGACCGGTGCCAGAGGCCGCGCGCATCGTGGCGGCGGTCCGGACCGGGATCGCCGGATGGGTGCCGAAGCAGGAGTCGATCGATCAGCTGCTGGAGGTTATCCGGGCCGTGACGCACGACCAGACGTGGTTCCCGGCCACGATGGTGGGCCCGGTCCTCCGGCTGCTCCTCGACGAGCGCGACGAGCGGCAAGCATCCGCGAGGTACCCGCTCGCGAGCCTCACCGCCCGGGAGCGAGAGGTGCTCTCATACCTGGCCGCAGGCATCGGCCGGCATGATGTCGCCGAGCGCATGCACGTGTCCGCCAATACGGTGCGCAGCCACCTGCAAAACCTGATGGCGAAGCTGGGCGTCCACACCACCCTGGAGGCCGTGGCGCTGGCCCGCCGGGCACAGCTCCGGCAAGCTCATCCCGGGACGGCGTCCTGGTCTTAGCCGCGCACCGCGGGGTCGGTGAGCGGCTCCGCGGTGCCGGTCCAGCAGAACAGCCGCGCGGCAGCGGCCGGCGCCGCGGCTTCGGTGATCTCAATCCAGGTCCTGCGCGCCCCGGCACTGCCCCGGGCCGTCGCCGCCCAGGTGCCGCTGTTGAGGTACCACGCATTCGTCCCCAGCGGCAATCGCATGGCGTCGTGCGTATGGCCGAATGCGTAGAACGGCACGGCCCGGTGACTGCGGGCCAGCAGGTCATGTACGGCGCCGGCGGCGGCGGGCAGGTAGCCGTGGCCGTCAACGCGTGCCAGCCGCGTCCTGACCAGCCGCCGCCCGGCCCCGAGAGGCGAGAAGCCGGCCAGGCGGCGCAACTGCGCCAGCACGCCCGCGGGGAGCCCGATCTCGTCCGCCTGCGCCGGATCCAGCCCGGCCTGCTGCGCGGCGCGTCCGCTGGCCGGGGGCGTACCGAGTAGCCCGGTCATGGTGTCCCGCCACAGATGGCCCGGGCTGGCCTGAAACCGCCGAAGGTCACCGAGCCGGGCCGCGGGCGGCCGCTCCAGGCGGCCGCCGCACTTCCTCGTGAACGGGTACAGCGGGCGGGCGAATGCGTTGATGTCGTGGTGCTGATGACCATGCTCGGCGTAGAGCAACCGGGGGATGTACAGAATCCACGGGTGGAAGCTGACCTGCGCCCCGAGCAGCACGCACAGCCGTTCCCGCACCGCGGGCCGAATGAGCTCAGCGTCGTGATTCCCGGACACGAAATCGACGCGCACTCCCGCGGCGAGCGCCGCCGACAGGGCCTCGACCACGGCGGGGTGGGCGGCGGCGATCCGGTCAAGCTGGGCGACCGCCTCGGCGTCGCTGCGGGCGAACAGGCCGGTACGCGCCCCGGTCACCGGGACCCGGAGGAAATCGAAGGTGTCGCCGAGGAGCACCAGGCGGCACCCGCGGCGCTGACTCAGCCAGCGCAGGAAGTCGCCGAAAGCCTGGTCGTCGGTGAACTCGTCGGTGAATCCCGGGCCCCAGGATCCGGCCCGGCGCCCGGCCCCGAGGTGCAGGTCGCTGGCGATGACGAGCGCAGATTCGGTCACCTCAGCATCACCAGGAGCAGATTCAGCAGGACGTGGCCGCCCAGGGCCCCGGCCAGGCAGCGAGTCCGGTAGACGACCACGCTGGTCACGGCGGACAGGACGATCACCGGCGCGGCTGCTGTGAAGCCCATCCAGGCCACGGACACGTACGCGGACGCGAGAAAGGAGGCGGCGATCCCGGCGCGGCCGGCCGCGTTGACCGCAACCGGCTGGAGGACGCCGCGCCAGGCCAGTTCCTCGGCCCCGCCGGCCAGCGCGAACAGCACCGCTCCGGCCCACTTGGCCGGGTCCTGGTAGCGCAGCACGTGCGGACCGGAATAGGGAACGACGTAGGCGGCCAGAACGCCGAGCCCGGCCGCCGTCACCAGCACGGCCACCTGGATGGCCAGCGGCAGCCATCCCGGGCTGGGCGGGCGCCACAGCCGCGGGCGGCTCCCCGGGATCCAGCGGGCCCGGTACGCGTACGCTCCGGTCAGCCCGAACGGAAGTACCCACAGCGCGTTCGGATCGAGCCTGAGGAAGGGCACGGCCGGGACGCTGAGCACGAGCAGCCGTTCCAGCGGGACCACGCCGGCTGCCACGATGAGCGCCGCCGCCGCGGGGTCGGCAGGCTCTCGCGCGCCGGCGAGCACGGCCAGGTGGACGACCGCGAGGAAGAGGGCAGCGAAACACGCGGCGCCCCAGAGCGGGCCGGCCAGCCGGTGTACCGCCTCGGCACCGCCCAGGGCGCCGGCGAAAGTCAGAGCCGCCAGGGCCGGGCGGGCCCGGGTCGCCCGGCGCGACCGTGCATGCGCTGCGAATACGGCCACGGCCGCTCACCCGATCATGGTGAGGGCACGGAGGCCGACCAGGACCAGGAACAGGGACACGAGCGGGACGATCGCGAGATCTATGACGCGGTGCGTTACCGTCCTCGGCGGTCCGGACCTGATCCGGATGACCTCCCGCTCCACGAGCAGGAGCAATAGCGCCGCCATCGGGACGAAATCGACGGACGTGATTTCCCTGAGCTTCAGCGGAGCGCTCGCCAGCAGGCCGGTCATGCATCCCCCGTTACGTCATGCCGCGAGCGGAACCCGGAGCCGGCCAGCCCGGCCAGGCACAGCCCGAGGAGCAGGCCGAACTCCGCGTTCGGGGACCACACGCCGCCGTAGAACAGGACGACAGAGGTGAGCGTCACGAGGGTCAGGCTCAGCGGCGCGATCAGGCTCAGCTCGACGAAGCGGTCACCCAGGCCGAGCAGGCCGACCAGGCTCGCACCAGGACATGTGAGCGCGAACCAGACGGTGAGGATCGTACGCCAGGGGGGACCGACTCCCGCGGCGATCACCGCCGCCAGGGCTGTCCCGGAGGCGAGGACTATTCCAGGCCGCAACCATCTGGCGTGCATGCCTCAACCCCCCAGTCGCAGGTATATCTGGGCATCGGAATTGGCGTACAGGAGCCGGAAATCCGGCGACTTCCGCAGCAGGCGCTCGAAATTGCCGATGTACCCCGGCGACAGCAGGCCGCCGAACATCTCGGCGTAGACGCGCTGCGACCGGGTCAGGATGACGAACCCGGCCGGGTGCCCCGGGCCGGGCCGCAGGTCTTGCGAGAATCCGGCGCACGGCCTGAGCGGGCGAGGGCGGGTGCTGCTGGTCGAGCATCGACTCGACCGACAGATACCGGTGCTGGTCGTATTGCTGGTACTTCCACGGGAGGTATGGCTGTTCGACCGCGAACTCCGAGCCCGGCCGGGCCTGCGCGTAGAGCACGCGCATCGCGGCTCGGTCACCCGGGGTGAAATAGTCCGCGCGCTCGTTCCCGTACCGCGCCAGCAGGCAGGTAGCCAGCACGATGGTGATGGTGAGACCGAAGGCCGCGACCTCGGCACCTCCCCGGAGCGCGGCGGGCAGCCGGGCAGACGGCACGGCAGCCGAAGTGCTGTCCGGCAGGAGGCCGGCCGCCGCGAAGAACGCCGTGAACGGCAGCATGAAGAAGTAGATGCGCAGCACCATCTCGCCGCCGTACGCCTGCATGCCGAACAGGAGGAGCGGGGCGAGGCACAGCGCGGCGGCCGCGTGATCGGCGTGGCCGGCCCGGAAGCGGCGGATGGCGCCGAGCAGCGCGAGCAGCCACAGCCCGCCGCTGAGCAGGAGCCGCTCCCGGATGACGCTCAGGTGCTGCGCGCTGCCGCTGATCCGCGCGGTGATGTTGGCCGAGGTCGCGTTGGTGATATCCCCGAAGCCGCTGACCAGCTGGCCGAAGTGCCCGGAAATATAGCCATGCGCGACGAAGATGTCCCACAGCGCGAGTATTACCGCCATCAGCAGCGGCAGCCCGCGCGCGGTGCACTGCCCGAGTGCGACAAGCACCGCCACGCCGATCAGGATCGCGAACGGCGTGAGCTGGTGACTGGCCACGGTCGCGGTGTATGCAAGCACCACCAGTGTCACTACGGCCGCGGCCGTCCAGCGGGAGGTCGCGGGGATCGGGACGCCGGCCGCGCGCACCCGCAGCACGGCCCGCACCCGGTGCGCGAACCGGCCGCCTTCGCCGAGGTCGGCCTGGCGCGGCCGCAGGTAGGTGAGCAGCAGCCCCAGGATCGTCAGGTAGCAGAGATAGCCGAAGGCCTGCGGCGCGAGGTAGTCCTGCTCGATCCAGTTGGCCGCGTAAAGAATCCATACGCTGCCCCACACCAGCCGCGGGTCGCGGGTCAGCGCGCGGGTCAGGAGCAGCAGCGGCGGCAGGAACAGCAGGTTGAAGGCGACGGTCGCCCAGGTGGCGAAGCTGAGCGCGCTCGATACGCCGCCGAGCTTGACCAGCGTGGCCAGTCCCATGAAGAAGCCGGGCCAGCTGAAGTAAGCATCGATCTTGGTATTGACGGTCCTGGTCCGGATCAGGTTCTCGGTGATGCCCGCGTGCCGGAACACGATAGGCCCGCTCGGTTCGTGGATGACCAGGCCGGGCAGCCCGTACAGCATGACGACCAGGAGCAGCACGTGCACCACGAGCGGCCAGGTGACCTCATCGGCGCGCCGCCAGCAGGCGATGAAGCCGGCGGTGAGCAGCCCGAAGGCCAGCCACGTCAACCACGGCAGCACCGAGATCAGGCCAAGGTCGTTCATGGCCCCGGCGTGGATGTACGGCAGCGACGCAGCATAGAGGGCGACCGCGGCGGCCGGCAGCACGAGGAAGCGCATCTGCGCCAGGAGCGCCGAGCGCTGTGACCGCTGCTCCGCCGGCCACCGCGCCAGCCGGGCTTCCGCGGGTGCTCTTACCACCGTGCCGTCCGCAGGCGCAGTCCGGCCCAGCAGGCCACGACGGCCTGGACGGCCACCCAGGCCACCGCCATGCCGGGCAGGCCGTATCGGACGCCTGCCATGGCGGTAATGAAGATCGCCGCAAGGCCGCCCAGGATGCTGGTACCGATCGCCTCGCCCAGCCGTCCCCGGGCCCGGCAGCCGGCGTAGTAGGCGCTGGTGAATGTCATGGGGATCACGCCGAGCAGCAAGATGCGCAGCGGCATGGCGCCGGCCTGCGCATAGTCGTGACCGAGCAGGTCGAGTACGGGGTCAGCCAGCAGGCACAGCAGGACGGCGCCTCCGCCGCCGAAGATCAGCGAGACCCGCAGCGCCTGGGTCGTCGCGGTGGACATGGTTCCCGGCCGGTGGGAGCCCTCGGCGAACAGCGCGATGCCTACCGAGAGCGGCGTGATGAACACCACCCAGGCACTCATCCAGATCATGTACCAGTACGCGTTCTGCTGAGGGGAGAGCAGTTCAGCCACCACGATCGGCAACACCAGCCCGGGGACGCGCTCGGCCAGCGTGAGGGTGTGATTGGCGAGGCCGGTCGTCGCCATCGCCGGGATGAGGCTGCGGACGAGCCGCGGCCGGTACAGGTAGCCGCCGCATGTCTTGCGGAGCTGCCAGAGGCCGAACGCGACCGTGCCGGCGCCGCCCAGCACCCACGCCAGGAAGAGTCCCAGCCTGGACACCTCGACACCGAGAGCGAGCAGTGCGGCGAGCGGGGCTAGCGTCAGCAGGCCGCAGGCGACGTTGCGGGTAATGGCCTGTCCGCCGCGTTCGAGGCCCATCGAGATCTGATCGAAGACGATCTGCGCGGTGCCGAACACCGAAAGGGCGACAAACGCCACGGCCCAGGCCGGATCGTGCGCCACGTGATCGAGCTGGCTGAACATGGTGCGGGCGAACAGCAGGAAGGCCAGGGCGACCACGACCGCCCCGATCACGGCCATGGAGAGCACGCTGTCCAGCAGTTGCGCCGGCTTCCTGAGATGCCGGGGGTACAGCTTGATGAAGGCCTGTCCCGTGCCGAGCTGGGCGAACTGGGTGCAGAGCATCATCGCGGATACCACGGCGGCCGTGAACCCGACCTCCGCTGGATCGGCGACATGGGCTGCGACCAGCCAGAACAGGAATCCGAGACCCAGCGCGGCCATCCGGCCGATGATCAGTCCGATGGCGCCACCGGTCATCGCCCCCTGGCCGAGTGCCCGGCGCGCCAGTCGTCCCGCTGCCGGGCGCACGGCACCAGCCAGCTCGCCGGTCATGGCCAGGTAGTTGACGATGGCGAAGCAGAGATAGTAGGGAATCCACTGCGGCGCCAGCCGGGCCAGGCTGAGCCCGATGCCGCGGACGGCGGCAGCGGCGGGCAGCGCCAGCAGGGGCGCGCCCCGCCACCCGTGCTTGCGGACCATCTTGCCGAGGCCCCGGCCGTCCATCTGGAACTGCATGCGCGCGAAGGCATAGGAGTCCTCCGCGAACCGGTGGGTGACGACGGTGCGCGGCGAGACGCCGACCCGCGCGCCCGCGCGATCCAGCCGCCAGCGCAGCTCGATGTCCTCACCTGAGATGAACCGGTCGTCGAAGCCGATGCTGAGCAGCGTGTCCCGTTCAAAGAGGGTGGCGACCAGGCCAAACCAGTTCTTGCTGCGGCCCCAGCGATGGTGCTGCGCGAGCGCGCGGCCCCAGTAGCCCGGGCCGCCGGTGCTGACCAGGCCGGCCTGCAAGGCGGTGTAGTCCCCCTCCTGGAATTCTTGACGCAGGCTGTGCAGGGCCCCCTCGCGCAGCACGACGTCTGCATCGACCAGGACGACGTAGGGGGTCGTGGCCAGCTCGGCCCCGAGCTTGCGCGCCACCGGGAGGCCCCGCCCCTGGTCCGAGACGACCAGCGCGCCGTATTCGCGGGCGATCTCGACCGTGCGGTCGCTCGACTCCCCGTCCACGACAATGACCGCGCGCGGCTGCTCGCGCAGGGCCGATTCCATGCACGCCGGGAGAAGCTGCTCGGCGTTGCGAACCGGTATGACGACCGTGGTGTCGGCCAGCTGGACGTGGGCGTCAACGACGCTCATGAGCCGGTCTTCACGGACACGCCGAGCGGAGCCAGCGCCACCGCCAGCTGGTCGACGATGACGTCGGAGGCACGGTCCGCGTCGTAGGCCACGGGCACCTGGAGCAGGAACGTGGGCACGTTCGCCAGCGCCTGGCCGAGGATCGCGGCCTTGTCGGTGAAGATGTCCTGCAGCGGTATCAGCCCGGTGGCACCGAGGAGATTCAGTACCTCGCGTGAATGCGTGGTCATCTCGATGTGGAAATTGCCCAGCATCCGGGCGGTCATCGCGGTCTGGTCGAGTTCGGCCAGCCGCGCCTGCGCGCCGTCGTAGCGCTCGACGTACACCGCAGCCGATAGCGGGGCGGATCGCACGATGGGGGAACCCCGGAGCGCCTCCTGCGGCGGGATGATCATGTGCTCGGGCGACCACTGACGCGTGATGGCCGCCAGCCGCGGGTAGCGCACGACGACCGGATGCACGACGGTGGTCAGCCGGCCGATGGGCCGTGACAGCCTCCTCGGCACCAGGGGCTTGCGCATCCGGTGAAAGAGATGCGGGTAGATCGCGCGGTGATGGGGTTTGATGAACATCGGCTTGGCGAACCCGAGCAATTCCCCCTCGGCTGAGACGAAGGCCCAGTCGTCGCCCATGAAGCCGACGCCGCGGCGCTGCATCAGCTTCGCGATCGTGCTGGTCTTGCCGACGCCCCCGGCAGCCGGCAGCGCGATGCCGTGCCCGTCGATGCTGACGGTCGCCGCGTGGATCATGGCGACGTCCCGCTCGACCAGGATCCGGTCCAGCAGCGGAAGCACGGTGGTGAGCAGCTCGCCCGGGCCGTTCAGCCGGATGCCCGTGCCGTTGCGGACGATCTGCAGGGGAGGCGTGCGCAGGCAGAGCGCACGGCGCGTGTAGGAGAAATCGTCCTCGGCGTAGGCGACGCCGCGGACTGGCTGTGCTTTCCCGGTCACTGTGAGGTCGAACGGCTCGCAGCCGTCTTCGGTCAGGAAATCGGCGAACATCGTGCGCAGCTGCGCGGCGGAGGGCGCATTCCGGGCCACCCCCATGCGAGCCCGCCCGTGCACGTCGAAAGTTAGCCATCCCGCGTCCGCGGCCAGGTGCGTCGTCATTGGGCCACTATCGATGGCGGGTCAGCCGCCCGGTACGCCTGTATGTACGAGAGGGACTACGCAAATCGATGGGGTCCGCCGTGCCTGGCGTTCCGCCTCGGCCATCCGGCGTACTGAACTGGGCAGGCGCCCGCTAGCCCGCCGGGCGGACCGCGATAGCCGAGCCCATCGGGTTGGCGGAACTGCCGCTCGACGCGCGGATGGTGGCGTCACTGACGCCGGTCGCGGCGCTGGAGGATAGCGCGGCGTAACTGAATTCGATGGCGGCGTTGGAAGTCCCGGGCACGGCCGTGGAGACCTCCGCCCCCTCCGTCATCCCGGGCGGCGGGGTGAAGATCGTGGTGGACCCGTTGGTGCCATTGCGGACGGCGGCGAAATCGAGCAGCAGCGCGTTCGGCTGCACCGGGGTAATGGACGGTATCTCCACGCTGGGGAAGGCGACCCCGGTATTGACATCGGCAGCCGGGGTGACGTCTTCCGGCGTGCTGCCGCTAGCGGACTGGATGGCGGTTGAGATGGCCGCGAACCGGCCGGAACTATGGCTTATCGTCAGACTGCCCGGGTCGCCTGGCTGCATGACGCGGCGCAGGACGCCGCTCAGCGAGCTGGTGGAACTGGCCGAGCGGAATTGCGGTACCGCCTCGGCCCAGCCAGGCGGCGCGGCAACCGACCCGGTGCTGCTGGTCAGCTCGTATCCGACGTAGACGACGTCGCCGGGCTGCCATCCCGCTGGCATCGGCACTGTGGACGACGTCTCGCTCGCGGTGCTGGCGTAGGTCGCGCTGCTCCGGACCGATGCCTGTGCTGCCGATGTCGACGGACTCGGCGACGGGGATGTTGGCGACGGCGATGGCGACGGGGATGTTGGCGTCTGCGACGGCGACGGGGACGGCGACGACTGGGGCCTGGTCAGCGAGAACGAGTCGGTGAAACTGCCCCCCGAGCCGCGCGCGAAATTCGCCGACATCTGCGTGTCCGAGACGCTGACCTTGAGGAACCCGTAGGTGGCATTGTTATTGGACCCCATGTAGGCCTGGAAGTAAGGCGCCCAGGGCAAAGTCGGATCCTGTGAGTTGATCGATTCCCCGCCGCTGCCCACGGTTGCGATCACGGTGCCTTTCCCCGCGGTGTAGCTGGACGCGGAATTGGCATCGGCGACACAGGCGGGGTTGAAGCTCGTGCTCGAGATCGCGGCGCAGCCGGGGCCCAGGGCGAGCTGCTTGGTGCGCGAATAGGCGTGGTCGTGTGCTTGCAGGTAGAGGTCGACCTTCTTGGAGGTGAGCAGGTTCATCAGGTCGTCACTGACAAAGCAGGAGTGATTCACCAGCGATATGCAGTACTCGTGCATCCCCACGACGACCCACGGGATCCCCGCCGCCCGGGCGCTGTCGATCGCGCTCGCCGTCCAGGTGTAGTGAGCCGTCCCCTGCTTGTACGACCAGTTGGTGCCGTTCGGGTTCAGGTCCAGGCCCGGCGAGATCATGATGAAGCGCACGAGCGGATTGGCGGACGGATAGTCCAGGTAGTACTCATTCGGATAGCTGCCCTGCGCGCCACCGATCCTCTCGGGCAGGCACGACGCGAAGTTCCCGATGAATCCGTCCGGCCCGTCGTTGTCCTCGTGGTTGCCGGTGACAAGCTCGACGGGATAGTTCGCGCCGAGCGGGGCGTGCACGAAATCGCACCACGCCGACTCGGGAGCGATCTCGCTGTAGCTGAGGTCCCCCATGGGGAAGAACATCTGGGACCCGCTGGCGGCCACCGAACTGAGCACCGCGGAGGTGTGACTGTTCGCGCCGAGGTCGCCCGCCACCGCGAAGGTAACCGTGGTCGCCGCCGTTGCCCGGGGGTGCGGCCACGCCAGCGCCGCGATCACCGCCGAGCAGGCGAGCGCCAGCGCAGCCAGCACAACCGTGACGCGTTTCATCGCTCGCACCGCCATGTCACCGGGTGCCGGCCGCCCTTGGCATCGGCCTGGTAGCCCGCCACGGTGTTCACCGAGGTGCCGCCGGCCGCCATGGCCTGCTCCGGGCCCTCCGCAGGGCTGAGCAACTGGGGCTGGCCGACGGCAGTCCAGCGCACGGCCCGGGTGAGTGTCCCGCCGCCAGGCGCGGGCACCTGCGCCGTGCCTATGGCAATTGCGCCGGTCAGGAGGTCGTCGGCCTGTGCGGCGCGGCTCCCTTTCGGCAGGCCAAGGTCAGTGATCCGGCCATCTGCGGCCCACCTCACGGGGTGGTCCGTCCCGTCCCTGGCCACGGCGTCACCGACCGCCACGCCGCCCGGTCCGAACGCGCGGACAGCGGCGTAACCGCCGCCAAGGCCGGGCAGCGCACGGGGTTTCCCGGCACGATCCCATACGACGGGACGGAACCGGCTGCCTTCGGAGACACCGCCGATCCAGCCGGTGCCGGCCACCGCGAACGCGTGGGCGCCCTCATCGCCAGCCAGCGGCGGGAGCCTGCGCGGCGGGCCGGCCGGCGACCGCCACATGGCCGCCTGCTCGGCTTCCGACAGCCCCGGCTGGCCGTCTCCCTCCGACGGCGTCCCCTCGGACGTCTCCAGTGCGCCGACGATGATGCCGGCATCGCTGATGGCGGCGGGAAGGGCGGTGAACTCGCCGGTGCCACGCAGCAGCGTGGTCCGGCCCCGGGCCCACGCCCAGCCGATCGGGTTCTCCCCGCGCGCGCTGTTGCCCACGACGACGCCATGGATGTTGAGGCCGCTGGGCACGCTGCCGGGCAACCCGGTCCGGATGCGGTGCGGGTTCCCGGCCCGCCACAGTACCGGCTGGGCGGTCCCCGTCGCATCCTCGGCGAGGCCGGTGATGTCGCCGTTCGCCGCGGCGGCGGTGACGTTCCCGTACCGGCCGCCGAGGGTCGGGAGATCCCGGATCGTGCACGCGGCGATGATCGGCGCTCCCGATGAGGCGGACCGGGGCGGGCTGGCGCCGGACGAAGCAGCCACCGTGGCCGCGATCGCCAGCAACGGGGCGGTCATGGCCGCGGCGACCGCCGCGACCCGGAGCGTACGCCGGGATGTTCGCCGGAAGACCGGCCGCCTAGTCACGGCCGCCCCGCTCCGACGATCCGGCCGGAGGCCGGGCCGGCGGGATGCTGTCGCGGCTGACCGATCGCGGGAGGCCGCGATGGCCCGCCGCGAATCCTGCGGTGGTCACGGTGAGTCCGGTCATCAGGGCGGCGGCCCGGCGCAGTGGCGCCGTCCGCAGGCGGCGCGCTGATTCGCCGAGCGACCGGGCCACCGCCCTGGGCAGGGTTCGCGTCGCGTATTCCCGCTCGTCCGCGAGCGCGGAGGAACGCCCGGCGAGGGCGGTGACGTATGCCTTCGAAAGCCCCTCGGCCCAGCACCGGCGCAGCAGGTAGCGCCAGCTGGCCCGCTCGGCGGGCACATGGTGGTGAACTCGCGCGGCAGGCTCGAACCGGATTCTGGCCGCCCGGGAACTCGCGAGCCAGGCGGATGCACGCCTCGGTCTCCTCACAACCGAGCGGCACCGCGCCGATCCGGCCGATGCCCTCGCGGAATCCGCCGATCCGGCGCAGCTCCGCGGTCCGGAATGACATGTTCGCGCCCAGCATGTTGCGTACCGGGCCGGGATCGGTCCTGGCTCCCTTATAGGTGCAGCCCACAACCCAGTCGAGCTCGGCAGGGAACCACGAGGGCCTCCCCCCGGCCCAGTCCGGGACGATCGCGCCACCCACCCCGAGGACGTGCTGTCCGTCGGCCGGACCGTACGCCTGCGCCAGCCGGGCAACCCAGCCCGGCTGCGGAACGGCGTCATCGTCCAGGAAGGCCACGACGCGCGTAGCCACCAGCGCGAGGCCGCAGTTTCGCCCCCCGGACAATCCGCGCTTCATCTCGTTGGGCACGACAGTGAACTGCGGGTGGCCTGCGCGCAGCGCGCCGAGAAGACTCCGATTGTGGTCGACGACGACGATGACCGCGGCGGGCGGCTGTTCCTGATGCTTCAGCGCCTGCAGCGCCCGCTCCAGCAGCGGCCGACGTCCCTCGTCGTACGTGCAGACGACCACCGACACGCAGTCGGCCGCGACCTGAGCGGGCACGTCAATCACCCGTCTGCGGGCTCAAGCTCAGACGGCCCAGCCTGAATCTGGCTGACCCCGAGCCATCGGGCGACTTCAGCGCGCCGGCGCAACCGGTTGCGAACCAGGACCTTCAGCACGCGCCACCCGTCCCGGAGCGGACGCAGGTGGGAGGATCCGGTGCGGCGGTTGAGTTCGTAGCTCGGCACCTCGGCCACCGCCAGGTCCGCGGTGATCGCGTGCACGCAGATCTCGGTCTCGATCTCGAACCCGTCGGAGTGCAGCCGCAACCGGTCGAGTACCGACCGGCGCATGGCGATGTAGCCGTAGCACAGATCGCTCCAGCTGCTCCCGTACAGCAGATTCGCGAGCCGCACGAATAGCCGGTTACCTGCCCGGCGAATGAAGGTCAGGTCCTCCGACCCGCCCCCGCACGAGTGGCGCGACCCCTTCACGACGTCGAATCCGCGGGCGATCAGTGCGACGAAGGTGTCGATCTCGAGCGGATCCATGCTCCCGTCAGCGTCGATCATGACGATGACGTCCCCCACGGCGACGGCGAACCCGGCCCGCAGCGCCGCGCCCTTACCCTGCGGTCGCTGCCGGATGAGCGTCGCGTGCGGGCACAGCTCGCGCACGACGTGACCGGTTCCGTCGGTCGACTCGCCGTCAACGACGATTACCTCGTCTGCGTTGGCGAGTTGCGGCAGAAGCCACCGTAGATTGTCAGCCTCGTTGAAGGCCGGTATGACCACGGAGATCCGCGTTCCCGACCCGGAGGAAGTCACTAGATGGTGATCCTGGGACGCTGAGCGCGCGGAACCGGCAGGCGCTTTCCAGGTCCGCACCGGCGAGGGCAATGCCCCGCTGACTGACCGCTGATCCTCCGTCATCCCGCCAGCGTGGGCGCACCGGGGGATCGCCAGCCATCAGCACATGACTGGGCAGGCCTACGATCAACGGCGGACACCATGGCCAGTCATTTGACGCATGCCGTACCGGACCGCCGGGGCGGGGTGATCTTCAGCAGGAAGCTGGCTGGCAGCGCGAACGTGCGCGCCAGGCGGGGAAGGTCAGCCGGCGGCCCACTTGATCGCCTCATCGAGCTGCGCGACCGAGAAGGTTTTCGTCTCGCCGGGCGTCATCCAGCCGAAAAGGGCGGTCAGGTGGCGCATCCACTCGATGTCGGTCACCAGTGCGATGCGCTTCCACGCCCGAAGGTGCTCGACGCCCATCTTGAGGTCCTGCCACAGCGCCCCGCCCGACACCCCGCTGAAATCGCGGATCGCGATCACGAATCGGACGTCGCCGGTCTCGGCCGCGCGCACCAGCGCCGGGAGTACGACATCGCGGTAGTCCTCGGCGCGCAGCTGGCCGCTAGCCTCGAACCCGATGACACCCGCGGGCATGCCGCCCAGCTCTTTGATCATGATGTCTGCCCCTTGGTAGCGACGGCGGCATCTCTTATGGTAAGGACAGCTTGGCCAGCGGGGCTGCAACTCGTCATCGGGACCAAATTCACGAGCGGGCCGTATCGTTGTAGCCGGCCTGATGAAGCCGGCAGCCCGCGGCAGCCCGGAAGGGGAAGGCAATGGCAGAGGCAACGGAATACACCATGGGAGCCAGGGCAAACTGCTCGGACGGTTTCTGCGGCGAGGTAACCGGCATGATCATCGACCCGGCTGCTTACACGGTCACGCACCTGGTCGTCGAACCGAAGCACCGGCGACAGCCCGGCCGGCTTGTTCCCCTCGAACTGATTGACAGCGCCTCCGGCGAAATCCGGCTGCGCGCCAGCGTCGCGGAGTTCAACCGGCTCGACCTCGCCGAGCAGACCGAGTGGGTGCAAGAAGATGGCGGCGGCGACCTGGCCGGGGATATCGGGCCCGTGCAGGGCGCTGGCGGCGGTCCTCTCTCCGGCATGGGCACCCCCATCGGCATACCGCACGCCGCACGGACCACCGTCCAGGACGCCGTTCCGAAGGGTGAAGTGGAGGTGGGTCACGACGAGGGCGTCTATACCCTCGACGGCGAGATCGGGCGGGTACGGGGCTTCCTTCTCGACCCGGACAACCACCGGGTGACCCACGTGCTGCTCCGGGAGGGGCATCTGTGGGGGCGCAAGGAAGTGGCCATTCCGATGAGTGCGGTGGCCGGAATCGACGAGGGAATCCGGCTCAACATCACCAAGCAGCAGGTAGCGGACCTGCCGGCTGCGGACATCGAGCATCCGGACGGTAGCTGACCGGCCGGGCCGACGGTGCTGATGTGAACGTGGCGGCCTCTCATGCGGCAGGGATGTCACAGCGGGAAGCCGAGGTACTGCAGGCCGTCGGCGGCCATCTGAGTAATGCCCAGATCGCGTCCCGGCTGCACATCTCGGTCCGGACGGTCGAGAGTCATGTGTCGTCGCTGCTGCGCAAATTCGGGGTCCCGGACCGGCGTGCGCTGGCCGAGCTCGTCCCGGCCGTGGCCGCGAGACCTCCGGCCGAGGCGGGAGACGGGCCGGTCGCCGGGCTGCCGGCGGCCCGGACCACGTTCATCGGCCGGGATCAGGAACAGGCCACGATCCTCGAGGCCCTGGCGGGCAGCCGGGTGGTGAGCCTGGTGGGGCCGGGCGGGGTGGGAAAGACCCGGCTGGCGGCCAGGACAGCCGAGACGGTGGCTACCCAGTACCCATTCGGCGGCATCTTCGTCGACCTGGTCCCGGTGCGCGAAGGCTTTGTCGCCCAGGCGGTGGCGACCTTGCTGGGCGTTACCGAACGGCCGGGGCGGTCGCTGGACGCCGCCTTGCACGAGCACCTGGCCCGCGGCCGGTCGCTGCTGGTGCTCGATAATTGCGAGCACCTGCTGGAGGTAGTGGCCGGATTCGTCGAGAAGCTGATGGCCGACTGCGCCGGGCTGACTATCCTGACGACCAGCCGGGAGCGGCTGGCCGTTCCCGGCGAGCGCACCGTGGCCGTTCGGCCGCTGTCCCTGCTCGGCAACGGCACGGGAACCACGGCCGGGTCGGAGGCCGAGTCGCTGTTCCTCGACCGGGCCCGGGCCAATGTGCCTGACTTCACCGCCGCCGCCCCGGTGGTGGGCGAGGTGTGCATCCGGCTGGACGGGGTGCCGCTGGCCATCGAGCTGGCCGCGGCGCGCAGCGCGTCGCTGGGCATGGACGGCCTGCTCGCGGGACTGGATGACCACCTGCGGCTGCTGGCCGGAAGCCGCGGCGCGCAGGAACGGCATCGTTCGCTGCGCGCGGTGATCGACTGGAGCCATGACCTGCTCGACGAGGACGAGCGCGCGACGTTCCGCCGGATGGGCGTGTTCACCGGCAGTTTCGACCTCGACGCGGCCGTAGCGGTCTGGCCGGGCAGCAACCGCGGCGTGGTCGCCGACCTGGTCGGCCTGGCTCACCGACAAGAGCCTGCTGACGCACCGGCTGGGCACCGAGGGCAGCCGGTGGCAGATGCTGGGGACGATCCGGGCCTACGCCCTGGACCGGCTGGCCGCCAGCGGCGAGGAGGCCACGGTCCGTGACGCCCACCTGGGGTGGGCCGCGTCCGTCGCCGCGCTTCTCGAGCGCCGGGCGGAGACGGGCGAGCAGTGGCGCGCCGCCTTCGACGCGGTCGCCGACGACCTGCGAGCGGCGCTGGGCCGCGATCCCGGCCCGCTGACCGCGCAGGTGAGCCACCGGCTCGCCCGCAGCCTCGGCCACCTCGCCTATGCCCGCCGTTTCATGGTCGAGTCCCGGGAGCACTACGAGGCCGCCGCGGCGCGGGCGCCGGGGCCGCTGGAGGCCGCCGTGGATCTCCGCACCGCGGCGGATGTCGCCAGGGCCGCGGGACACGTTCCGGTGGCGTTCGACCTGCTGCTGGCGTCCGCCGAGCGGGCCGAAGCCGCCGCAAACG
Source organism: uncultured Actinomycetes bacterium (assembly GCA_963762615.1). Classification (GTDB taxonomy): domain Bacteria; phylum Actinomycetota; class Actinomycetes; order Streptosporangiales; family Streptosporangiaceae; genus PALSA-505. The sequence continues at coordinate 1,342,819 of CAVXLG010000013.1, forward strand.
ACTCGGCCCGGGCAATTGCCCTGGCCTACGCCGCCGCCATCGCCGACCGGTTTGCGGAGGACTTCCCCGAGGAAGTCCCGCACGAACGGCTGCGCCAGCTGGTCGGCGAGGCAGCCCGCAACTGCCCGGCCGGCGACCCGGTCAGCGCCGCCTACCTGAAGGCGGCCGACGCCTGGACCGTGCAGCCGGAGAAGACCGTCCCGGATCCGGCCCTGTCCGGCGAGGCTCTCGCGGCGGCGCGGCAGGCCGGCGACCCGGTGCTGATCAGCGGCGCGCTGGACGCCGTCGTCGTGGGACTGGACCACGGCGGGCGGATCCGGGAGGCACACCAGACGACCATGGAGCGGGTCAAGCTGCTGGAGTACCTGCCCCGGCACGACCCGCGCGCGGGCGCCGAGATCATCGATACCTTCCACATGGTCACGGCCATCGCGGTGACCGCCGGCGACCTTCCGGACGCCCTGTCGTTCGCGCAGATGGCCCAGGACGACGACATCGCCAGCGGGCAGCCGCACGTCGCGGCGAGCAAGCCGATCCTCCCGCTGGTCCTGCTCGGCCGTTTCGACGAGGCCTTCACTCAGGCCGCCGTCATGTGGGAGGCGTGGCGGAACGCCGGGCGGCCGCCCGCGCGCTGGCTTGGTTCGGCCGGCTACGGGATGGTGCTGGCGCACGGGCTGCGCGGCGATGACCGCGGCCGCCGTGAGTGGCTCGGCCGGGTCTACGAGCTCATCGGCCACGGCACCGAGCTGGTGGCCGGGACGTACCTGGCGGCGGCCGCGGCCTTCACCGAGGCCCGGTTCTGCCTGCACGGCGGGCAGATCGACGCGGCCGTGGCCGCCATGGCTGAGCTGCGTCCCGAGGCGGAGACCTGGTATGACGTACCGCACTGGCACTCGCTGCGGCCGTACGCCTGGGCGATGGCCGCCGAGGTAGCCGTCGTGGCCCGGCTGCCGGACGCCGCCGCGCGCCTGGCGGCCGCGGCGCCCGCGGGCGAGGAGAACTACTGGGCCGCGGCCTGCCTGGCCCGCGCGGCCGGCCGGCTGCACGGCGACCGGGGTGCGCTCGAAGAATCCCTGGCCGGCTGGGAGCGGATAGACGCCCGGTTCGAGCGGGCGTGCACCCTGACGCTGCTGGACGACCGGGCCGGCGAGGGACACGCCGAGCTGCGGGCGCTCGGCTGCCGGCCGCTGGCCGCCTGACCCGGCCCGCCGGCGCCTGCTTCAGCGGCCTGCCGTGACCGGCCCGCCGCGCCAGGCCGGCATGGCCTGCTTGCCGACGGCGACGTCGAAGGCCGCGTGCGCCAGCAGGCGGGTCGAGTCGAGGGTGGGCAGGGGCGAGTCCGCCGGCGCGACCAGGATCGGGATCTCCGTGCACACCAGCGCGACCGCGTCGCAGCCGCGGTCGGCCAGCCGGCCGATGATGCGCACGTACTGCTGGCGTGAGCTGTCGGTGAACACCGCGTTCACCAGCTCGTCGAAGATGATCCGGTTGAGGACGTGGCGGTCTTCCTCGCCGGGCAGCTCGGCGGTGATCCCGCGGGAGCCGAGGGCGCGGGGATAGACCGGGCCGTCCATCGTGTAGCTGGTGCCGAGCACCCCGACCCGGGTGCGCCCGTCGCGGGCGGCCTGGTCGGCGACCACCTCGGCGATGTGCAGGCCGGGCAGGGCGAGATCCTCGCCGGGGTACTCCAGCGCCAGGTGCGCGGTGTTGTCGGGGCAGACGAAGAAGTCAGCGCCCGCGCGGGCCAGCCGCCGTACGCTCACCGCGAGCGTGTCCCGGATCGACAGGTAGTTTCCCTCGTCCCACGCGGGCATGCTGCGCGCCAGCGCGATGCAGTCGAGGGTCACGTCCGGGTGCTGGTAGGCACCCATCCGGTCAGATCCCTCCAGGCAGAAGGTCCGCAGGCAGAGCGCTGCCCCCTCCATGCTGTGCGCCAGGATGCCGAGATGTTTCATAACGGCATCATGCAGCCCGGCTGGCAGGCCGGCCAACAGCAAAATCCGGATTCCGAACGGGTGGCATGCGGGCCGGGCAGCCCGCGCCCGGCTGGCGACCGCCCATCCAGGGCATCCGGGCCGGGAGGCTGCCCGGATGCCCTGGATCGGCGGCCCGGGACGGCAGCACCGCTGCGGGAGGCCCGCGGGGTTGCGAATCGGGAGCCGCGGGCACGCGTTCTCGTTACCGTCCTGGCCGGATCTGCTCTGTTCTTCGAACAATATATCGCAAGCGTGAGTCTTCACCGGGCCACGACACGCCGGGTACTGCGACCTCGGCCCCGGTCAGCAGGACCAGCCGACGGCGGCCGCCCACTCCTCCGCCGCGGCGATCACGACATCCACGACGGGATCCTTGACGTCGGCGTAGGTTCCCACGTCCGGAACGACCGCGGACAACGCGATCTTGAAGGCCGCATAGCCGGCTATCGCGTCCGGATGGGCGCGGAACCAGTCCCGGAACAGCAGCGCCAGCCGCTCGTTCGGAGAGCCGGAACGGCGCATGTGCAGGTTGACAGCTCCCAGCCGGCCGCGGCGCTGCCAGAGCCGTTTCGCCCAGAGCTGCGGGTCGTCGCTGCGGCCGGCCGGGATGTGATCGGACTGGTAAACAGTCCGCTCGAAACCGAGCCCGGCCAGCGGCTCGTCGAAGGCCCGGGTCGCCTGCCGCAGGTCGGCCACGCTGACCTGCATGTCGAGGATGTCCTTAGCGGCCATCCCGGGGACGGCCGTGCTGCCGATGTGCTCGACCCGCTCGCCCAGCGGGGCGAGTCGCTCGCGCAGCGACGCCGCCAGCGCGGCGGCCCGGCCGGGCCAGTCGGCCTGGTAGGCGATGACGCTCGGGCGCACGGCAGGTTCAGCCCGGGCCGCCGGCCTCGGGCCACGGCGTACCCGGCCCGGCCGGCTGGCCTTCCGGCGACGGCGCGCTCGGCGCGGGCCCGTCGGCCTCGAGCAGCCGCCTGGCGCGCAGCGCCATCTCCAGGTCGAACCGGCGGTCCGGGTCGCGCAGCTCGCCGCCGAACAGCTCGTCGATCTGGCGCAGCCGGTACCGGACGGTCTGCGGGTGGACGTGCATGTGCATCGCCACCTCGTGGGCGTTCCCGCCGTACTGCAGCCATTGCAGCATGGTCTCGGCCAGCCGGTCCCGCGCAGCGGGCTTGAGCCGGTCGAGCTGCGCGAGCCGGCCGCCGCTCAGCGCCCGCGCCAGCTCCTCGTCGGAGAAGATCAGCAGCGTGGACAGGTACTCGTCGCACCGGATCACCCCGCCGCGGAAGTCGATGACCCCGCGCAGCCCGAGCGCGAGCGCCTCGCGGGCCCAGCGCAGTGAGGCACTGGCCCGCGACAGCGGCATCGAGGGGCCGAGCGCCGCAGGCCGGCCCCGCAGCGCGTGATCGATGAGCGCGGCGCGCCCCGGCCCGTCCGGATCCGGGACCAGCAGGCACGGCTCGCGGCGCATCCAGTCGGCCAGCACCTCCGGCGGCAGCGCCCGGCCGGCCGAGACGTCCAGCCCGGGGCGCTCCTCGACCGCCGCGAGCGCCACCCGGCCGGGCAGCGTCCACCCGGCCGCCTTAGCCTGGTCGGCGATCGCCTCCTGGGATGCCGGCGGGTCCGCGATGATCAGGTCGAGCAGCCGCCGGCGTCGCCGTTCCCGCTCCCCCGCGACCCGGGCCTCGGCCTCCTGGTACCCGGTCGCGCACGCAGCGGCCAGTTCGTCGAGGTACACGAAGATGGCCTCGCCGATGCGGCCGAGCACCTGCATGTCCAGCGCCGGCTCGCCGGCCGCCGCGCACAGCCAGCGCCAGGCTACCCGGGCGCCGAGCCGCAGCGCGTTCTGCAGCGGTTCCAGGCTTCGTCCCTCGCGCGCCTCGACGGCACCGATCGCGCGGAACTCCTCCACGATCTTGTCGAACGACGCCTCGGGGTCGGCGACCCGATCGATGAACTGCTCGACCGAGTGACGCACGGCCCGGCTGACCGCATCGGTGTAGGAGGCGTCGAGCGGGCGCGCGTATTCGGGCACGCCGAGCTGGATCGCGTCGATCATTTCGCTGACCGCCGAGGCGAGCTGGGGCCTCAGCAGCGCCGCCACCTCAGCGGGCAGCGCGTGCCATACGTCAGAAGATTCAGCCTGTTCGGGCACTCGCTCACCCCGCCGTCTGTCACGAGATGATAATCCGCGATCGGCGAACTGTGACCGATATGCACAAAAAGGGACGCCGTGGCGGCCTGATTCTGTGTCCGTCCCGTGACGAGGCGCTCCCTGGCCGCCGTCCGGGGCTACGTCAGCGCCGTTACCGTCCGGCCGAACTGCGAATCCAGGTGAGCGGTGTCGTTGAATCCGCGGACCACCCACTGGGTCCCGTTGACGACCAGGTGTGACACCGAGCCGTTGTCCGCGCCGATGAAGGCGAACAGCCGCGCCCCGCTGGCCAGCGCCAGGATCTGGCCGATGACGCCGCCGTGGGTGAACACGGCCAGCCGCTGACCGGGGTGGCCCGCGGCCAGCCGCTCGATCGCGCCCCGGACGCGGTCGGCGAACTCCTGGGCAGGCTCCGCGCCGGGGATGACATCCCAGCGTTCGTCGGCCAGCATGCGCTGCACCAGGGGGCCGTTCTCGGCCATCCGTCTGCGGTACAGGCCGCCCTCCCACTCGCCGAGGCCGACCTCGCGCAGCTGCCGTTCGACCTTCGGGACCAGGCCGAGACGGCGCGCGAGCGGTTCTGCGGTCTGCGCGGTCCGCCGCAGTGAGGTGACGTAGATGGCGTCGATGTGCTGGCCGGCCAGCCGGCTTGCTACCCGCTGCGCCTGCTCGACGCCTTCGGGGGCCAGTTCCGGGTCGGCTCGGCCGTCGGTCAGCGGGAACGGCTGCTCGGGGAAGGCGGGCTGCGATTCACCATGCCTGATCAGCAGCAGTTCGGTGGCGCCCGGTGGCGGCGTGAAGCGGTGCTGCCGGTACGCGGTCTGTGTCACAGGTCAAGAAGCCTAGCCGCCAGGGCGGCAGGCCGAGCCGGTGCCCCGGGCCCGCACACCGCGGCTAGCGTGTATGGTGCGCCGCGGTCGCACGCGAACGCGGCGCAGCGCCCGAGCGGGCGGGGAAGGGAGCCTGGTGAAGATCGCGGGGATGGTCGTGTGGGTGCTCACCGCGGGCATCGGGAGCTACCTGCTCGCGGCAGGGATCGCGGCCCAGCGGCAGGCCGCCGACCGCGTCCGCCGGAACGCCGCAGGGGACGGCGGGCCGGCGCCGGTCAGCGGCAGCGCCGGCCGGGCGGCCCGGCAAGGTTCCGGGTCTGCGCCGGCCGGCGGCGGCACCCGCCAGACCGCCGAGAGCAGCACCGGACTCACCCCGGCCGGCGGCGGCACCCGCCAGACCGCCGAGAGCAGCACCGGACTCACCGCGCCCGGCGGCGGGCTGGATCCGCTGGCGCCGGGGCCCGACGGCGCCACGGTCGTGGGCGCGGCGGCCCTGGCCCGCGTCACGACTCCGGAAGGCCTGGCGCCGGCCGGCGCACCGCGAACCGAGGGCTCGCCGCTGCTCGAGTTCCTCCATCCGCTGCTCGCGTTGCTGGGCCTGACGTTCTGGATCTTCTTCGTGATGACAACCGACCGGCTGTTCGCGTGGATAGCATTCGGCGTGGTCGTGGCCACCGTGCTGGCCGGCTTCAGCTGGGCGCTGGTGACCCGGCAGGCCGAACGCCGGGAGGCGAGCCGAGCCGACCGCGAGCCAGCCGCCGCGGGCGTCAGCTTCCCGGCCCGCCTGGTCATGATGCACGGACTGGCCGCGGCCTGCACCTTCGCGCTGGTCGTGATCTCAGCGGTCACCGCTGTCCATAGCTGACCGCCTGCCCACCGGCTAGCTAGCCCGGCAGTCTGGGCAGGCGGGGCATCCGCGGCGCCCGCGGCAGCCGCGGCGCCCGGGGCAGCCGCATCTGGCCGGCCGGCCGAGGCGGGGACGGAGGCCGGAACATGCCTGGCCGGGGGTGGTGCGGACGGCCGTCGAGGTCGTCAGCCCGGTCCTGCTCTCGGTTGGCGCGGTCCTGCTCCTCGTCGGCCATTTCCTGCGCCTGATCCGCCAGTTCCTCCGCCTGATCGGCCAACTCCTGGGCCCGGTCAGCCTCCCGGTCGGCTAGTTCGGCTTCCCGGGCCGCTCGGATCACGGCCCGTTCGGCCCGCGCCAGCTCTTCCTGGTCTGCATCTTCGGTAGCCGCGGTGAGGTCATCGCGGGCCTCGTTGACCAGATCACGCATCTCGTCGGCTCGGTCTCGCGCTTCCATGGCCTGTCCCTGGGCCTCCTCGGCTCGGTCTTGAGCCAGGTCGGCTCGTTCCCGGGCCCGGTCGGCGTGTTCCTGGGCCTGATCGGCGCGTTCTTGAGCATGATCGGGCGCTTCCCGGGCCTTGAACTCCGCCACGGTGATGCCTTCGCTCGCCGCGCCGTCGGCGTAGTACTCCTCTTCCCAGTCCCGGGCGGTTGCTTCGTCCCGGTTGCTGCCCGTTGCGCCGACCGTGGTCACGGTGTAAGCGCGTGCACCGTGAACTCGCAGATCCTCCGTGATCAGCTCCCCGAGCGTGGATCCCGGGCCAGCCGGCCCGCTGGTGCTCTCGGCGATCAGCCGCGCGCGCTCGCTGTCGTCGGCCTCCGCCCAGGCATCCTTGTCGATCTCCAGCTCGAACGTCCGGGCGAGCCGATAGCGGACGGAAACCTGCTCGCCGTCGCCGCTGGCCGCTGGCCGGACTGGGCGGCGCGGCGCGCGATGCTGTACGGCTCGCCGGTTGCGGCCATCCGCTGGCGCGTGGCGGTTTTCCGGGCTTTGTCCTGAGTCATCATCGTCACTTCCCGGCGAGATCTGCCCGCGCCTGCCCGCCTGGGTGAATGACCTGACCGAAGAGATGCACGCGAGTCGCAGACCCTTGTCCTCGTCGTCACCCACGGGCGCGGGCCGGTCGGTGACTCGGAAGCGGGCAGGCTGTGCGCTGCCACTGCAACTCACGATACATCGCGTGAGTTCGCGTGTTGACTGGGCAGCCTCCAGTTGACCGGGGGCGCGCCGCGCTCCTCCAGCAGCCGATTCGCCCGGCTGAACGGCCGGGAGCCGAAGAACCCGCGGTCGGCCGACATCGGGCTCGGATGCGCCGACTCGATGCACGGCACGCCGTCCAGCAGCGGGACCAGGCTTCGCGCGTCACGGCCCCACAAGATCGCGACCAGTGGCAGGTCGCGCGCCGCGAGCGCGCGGATGGCCTGGTCGGTGACCACCTCCCAGCCTGCGCCGCGGTGCGAGGCCGGCTTGCCCGGCTGCACGGTAAGGACCCGGTTCAGCAGCAGCACGCCACGCTCGGTCCACGGGGTGAGGTCGCCGTTGGCCGGCGTCGGGAAGCCGAGATCGGTCGTGTACTCGCGGAAGATGTTGACCAGGCTGCCCGGCAGCGGCCGGACCTGGGGAGCCACCGAGAAGCTGAGCCCCACCGGGTGTCCCGGGGTCGGGTACGGATCCTGGCCGACGATGAGCACGCGTACGTCGTCGAAGGGCTGCTGGAACGCCCGCAGGACCACATCGCCGGCCGGCAGGTAACCCCGGCCCGCCGCGATCTCGGCGCGCAGGAAGTCCCCCATCGCGCTGATCTGCCCGGCGACGGGCTCAAGCGCGTCCGCCCAGCCCGGGTCCACGATCTCCCGCAGCGGCCGCTGCGCCATGACCCGCCCCTACAGCCAGCTGACCCGGACGCTGGCGCCCTGCTCGTCCGGGGGGAGAGCCGCCGATCCCGCGCGCACCTGGCCGAGCAGCCGCCGCACGACGTCCAGAATGTCGGGGACGCTGGCCCGCAGGGCCGCGGCGTCCGCGGCGTCGGTGTCGTGCCGCCCCGCCTGCACCTGCTCGAGAATGCCGTCCAGGTCGGACAGCCTGGTGCCCAGCCAGCCGATCGGGTCGGCCGACAGTTCGTCGGTGAACGCCCGCCTGCCCGGCTCCCAGCCGCGGAAGGCCGGGTGGTGATGTGTCCGGTCGAAGCTGCCCGGCGGGCCGGCCACGGACTCGAGCAGATCCACCCGCCAGACCGGCTGGTCCACCACGATCGGCCGCGCCGAGTAGATGCTGCCCTTCAGCTCGCCGCGTTCGAGTACCCGCAGTTCAAGACGGACGCCGTGCTCCGGGCCGTTCTGGCCGTCCAGCGGCCTGGGGTCGACGAAGTACAGGTCGCTGATCACCACGCCGTACCGTTCGAAGCCGAACGTGTAGAGCATCGCGTGCCCTCCTCGTGGTGCTGCGGATCCGACGACCCGGTACGGCCGGCGGCCGCCCTCTGCTCCCAGCGTATTCGGCCGGCGATGGTGGCCGCCTGCTGAAAGGCTGGCTGCATGCGTGATTTCAGGTTCAGCTGCAACGTGTTCGCGATCCGGTCGGGCGGCAGCTTCACGGAGTACTGCCGCAGCGCCGAGCGCTACGGCTACGACGCCATCTTCACCGCCGATCACCTGGGCTCGCCGGCGCCGTTCTCGCCGCTGATCGCCGCCGCCGAGGCCACCCAGCGGCTGCGGGTCGGCACGCTGGTGCTCAACATGGGGTTCTGGAATCCGCATCTGCTCGCCCGGGAGGTGGCGACGGCCGACCTGCTCACCGGCGGCCGGCTGGAACTCGGCGTCGGGGCCGGCCACATGAAGTGGGAGTTCGACGCGGCCGGCCTGCCCTGGCGGCCGCTGCCGGAGCGCGCCGGCCAGCTCGAGTCCGCCCTCGACGAGATCGAGCGGGTCTTCGGGTCGGGCGGGTACGAACAGGGACGGCCGACCCGGGAGCTGTATGACCTCCCGGCGCTGGCCCCGGTGCAGCGGCGCGGCCTGAACGGGACCGGGCCGCCGCTGATCATCGGCGGCACCGGGGACAGGATGCTGAGCCTGGCCGCGCGCCGGGCGGACACGGTGGCCGTCGGCGGCCTCTTCCAGGTGCCGGGCCGGCCGCCCGGCACGCTCCGGATGGGCACCGCGGCCGAGGCGGCCGAGCGGGTCCGCTACGTCCGCGAGCAGGCCGGCCCGCGGGCCGGTGACCTGGAGCTGAATGTGCTCGTCCAGGTGGTGATCGTGACCGGCGACCGTCGCGAAACGGCACGCGGCCTAGTCCAGGAGCAGCTGCCGTACTTCACCGCAGATGAGCTGCTCGAGACGCCGTTCGCGCTGATCGGCACCGTCGATGAGATCGCCGGCCAGCTGCGCGAACGAAGGCGGACGCTCGGGTTCTCGTTCATCACCGTGCACGAGCCGTACATGACGGCGTTCGGCCCGGTCATCGAGCGGCTCAGGGAGGGATTCGGCTAGGCTGGCCTCCCGCCCGCGACAGGAAGCCGGCCGCAGATGAAGAAGGTATCTGCCACGATCCAGATCGCCGCCCCGCCGATGGAGGTCTGGGCCGTCCTGGTCGACCTGAGACGCTATCCGAACTGGAACCCGCTCTTCCCCCAGGCGTCCGGGCAGATCGCCGTCGGGAACAGGATCACCCTGGGGAGCGTCACGCCCACGGGCCGTCCGAGGTCCGTCCGGCCCAGGATCCTGGTCGTCGAGCCGGGCGTGGAGCTGCGCTGGAAAGCCAGCATCCCCGGCATCATCGGCGGTGAGCACAGTTTCGTGCTCAGTCCGGCGGACCAGGGCACCCAGCTGGTGCAGAGCGAGACCTTCCGCGGCGTCCTGGTGCCGTTCGCCGGCGCCATCCTCGCCCGTTCCGAGGCGAGCTACCAGGAGGTGAACCAGGCCCTGAAGAAGCGCGTCGAGACCCGCAGGCGCCGCTGACGCGGGGGTCGGCTTAGAGGTCCTGCGGGTTGGCCGGACCCTGCTGCTCGGCGAGGAAGCGCTCGAACTGCTCGCCGAGTTCCTCGGCCGTGGGCATGTTCTCCGGGTCGATCAGCATGCCCTCCTGCGGGTCGGCCTCGGCGGCCGCGTCGTACTGCTGCTCCAGTGCCTGGACCACCTCGGTAATCTCAGCCGACGCCTCCACCTGCCGGTTGATCTCGGCGTCAGTCTGCCGGGCCGCCTCCCGCAGGGAGTCATCGGGCACCGACAGCCCGGTGAGCCCGGTCACCGATTCGAGCAGCCGGACGGCACCCGCCGGGTAGGCCGCCTGGGCCAGGTAGTGCGGAATGTGCACGGCGAATCCGGCCGCGTCACGACCCGCCTCGCCGAACCGGAACTCCAGCAGCGCCGAGATGCTGCCCGGCACCTGCAGCTGGCTGGGCAGCGGCCCGCCGCCGTCCACCAGCTCGGGGCGGGTGGCGTGCGCGGTCACGCCGAGCGGCCTGGTGTGCGGCACGCCCAGCGGGATGCCGTGGAAGCCGACGGCGAGGCCGACCCCCAGCCGCTGCGACAGCTCGCCGACCGCCACGGTGAACCGCTCCCACTCGTGATCCGGCTCTGGCCCGGTGAGCAGCAGGAACGGCGCGCCCGCCGCGTCGCGCACCAGGTGCACGACGAGTTCCAGGCGGTCGTAACGCTCCCAGTGATCCTTGGCGAACGTCATGACCGGGCGCCTGGACCGGTAGTCGATGAGCCGGTCCACGTCGAACGTCGCGATCACCTGGTGGTCAAGCTTGTCCAGCAGGTGCTCGGTGGCCAGCCGGCCCGCCGCTCCCGCGTCGATGAACCCGTCGAAGTACCAGAGCATGGCGGCGCCGTCGAGTCGCGGGGCGGCGGTGTCCACCTCGTAGATGTCTCCCCGATCCGACGCCACGAGTCCTGCCTCCTGCCGTGTGCTGTTGCCTCTATCTTCCCCCAACGCGCGGGATGCGGCGATCCATCCCCTGGCCGACGCCGCCCGGGGCCCGGGTGGTGGACTGATGACGTGACCGAGCCGCTGGTTTTCTCGCACGGCGCCGCTGCCGCCGCCTTCGACGGCGTGGCGCTGGCCTGGTTCGCCTTCGAGGCCGTGATGAGCGTGCGGCAGCGCTGGCGCGCGGGCCACCTGACCGCGCGCGACCCCACCGCGGTGCTGGTCATCGTCTGCATCGGCGGGTCAGTGTTCGCGGCCGAGCGGATCGGCCGCGACGGCGGGGTGCTGTGGCCCGGCGGGCGGCTGTGGCCGGTGGTCGCGGGCATCGCGCTGATCGCGGCGGGGGTCGCGTTGCGGGCCTGGTCCATCGCCTCGCTCGGCCGCTTCTTCCAGTACCAGATCGAGATCCAGGCCGGCCACCGGGTGGTGACGACCGGACCGTACCGGTACGTTCGCCACCCCTCCTATACCGGGATCGCGCTGGCCCTGGCCGGCTTCGCGCTGGCCAGCGGCGACGTGCTCAGCCTGGTAGCGGTCGCGGTGCTGGGCAGCATCGGGCTTGCGGTCCGGATCCACGCCGAGGAGAAGCAGCTGACCGAGGCGCTCGGAGCGGAGTACCAGGATTTCGCGGCGCACCGCAAGCGGCTGATCCCCGGCGTGTGGTGACGGCCGGCGGCGGCGTCAGGCCGCCCGGCGGCGGACCAGCCAGACGGTGGCCGCGATGAGGATCACGGACAGCGCAAGCAGCCAGCCGCCCTCGATGAGCTGGAAGTGCCAGAACCGGCTCTGCGGGTCGTAGGACCACCACTGCGTGTAGTGCCGCTGGCTCAGCCACGCCTCCAGGGAATTCGGGTTCAGCGAACTCTGGACCCTTGCGGGCGCGTGCTGGATCAGGTTGTTGATCGCCTGCGGACTCTGCACCTTCCCGTTCGGGCCCGTGTACCAGTTGCTGAGCACCCAGGCGGTGTTGCCGGCCGGGAGGTTGGCTCCCCTGCTGAACAGCGGGGCCTGGTAGCGCTGGCGCAGGGACATCATGGTTACCACGTCGAGCACGGTGCAGGCGGCCAGCGCCGCGGCCATCGCCGGGACCGTACGCCGGATCACCGCCCCGGCGAACGCGCCGATCGCGAAGGCGGCCAGGGTCCAGGCGGCGAAGTCGACGCCGCGCGTGCCGAACAGCTGCATCGGGAACTCGCCGGTCACGCCATCGGCGAGGAAGGGTTGGAAGTACCAGGAGAAGAGCAGGCTGAAGGCCTCCGCGGCCGCGGTCAGCACCGCCGCGAGCAGCACCAGCTTGGTGATCGTCCAGCGCACCCGCCCGCAGCCCTGGGTCCAGGCGAACCGGACGGTTCCGCTCTCGAACTCGCGGGCCAGCAGCGGCGCCCCGGCGAACACGCCGAGCAGCACCGGCACGGCCAGCAGCAGGAACGGGATGGTCTGGGCGTTCAGGCCAGAGGTAACCACCGACCCGCTCTGCGAACCGTAATAGGCGTGCCTGAAGGCATTGGCCAGCGACTGGCAGTGAGCCGAAGCGGCCGGGTGGCAGCTGGCGACCGTGGCGTAGGCGCCGTGGATCTTCAGCCCCATGATCAGCAGGTACAGGCTCAGCGCGCCGAGCAGGGCGGCCGCCCCGGCCAGCATGGTCCGGTGCTGGCGCCAGGTAACCCAGGCCAGCCTGGTCCACGGCACGGCCCGCCCGCGGGCGGGCGGCGTGCGTATGGCAATCGCGGACGCGGGGATGACCCCGGCCGCAGGCGATGACGTCGTCGCAGAACCCGGCGGGACGGCTGGCGTACTCATGATCGTGCTCCATTTCCGTAACTGGCCGCGCCGGCGGCGGCCGCCGCCGGGGCGCCGGGCTCGCGCAGGTAAGCGAGGACGATTTCCTCCAGGCCGGCGGCGCGGCACTGCCAGCCCGCCGGCACCGGATCGTCCGGTGCGGTGATCCTGACCAGCAGGCGCGATTGCGCACCGTCGCTGCCGCGGTGCACGACGCGCATCCGCTGCGCGGCGTCGCCGGCCTGGCCCGCGGGACCGGTCAGCACCCGGTGCTCAGCCAGCAGGTCCGCCACCTCGCCGGCCACCTGCATCTGCCCGCGGGCCAGCACGATCAGGTAGTCGGCGACCCGCTCCAGCTCGGCCAGCGCGTGCGAGGACAGCACGACGGAGATGCCGTCCGCCGCCACCGCCGCCGCCACCGACTCCATGAAGTCGTGCCTGGCCAGCGGGTCCAGCGCGGCGAGCGGCTCGTCGAGGACCAGCAGGTCGGGCCGGCGGGCGAGGGCGATGGTCAGGGCGAGCTGCGCCTTCTGGCCGCCCGACAGCTTGCCGACCTTCTTCTCCAGCGGGATGCCGAGCTCGGCCAGCCGGTCTTCGGCCCGCCGGGCGTCCCAGCGCCGGTTGAGGTTGCGAGCCAGGTGCAGCATGTCGCCGGCCGGCAGGTTACCGTACAGCGGCGCGTCCTGCGCCACGAACGCGATCCGGTCCAGCGCGTCCGGCGACCCGGCACGCTCGCCGCCCAGGACGGTGACCATGCCCGCGGTCGGCGTGGTCAGGCCGACCGCCATGCTCAGCAGGGTGGTCTTGCCCGCGCCGTTCGGCCCGACCAGGGCCACCACATGCCCGCCGGGGATCTCCAGCGTGCAGTCCCGCAGCGCCCAGCTTCGGCGGTAACGCTTGCCGAGCCCGGCGGACTCGATGATGTTCATGCCATTCCCTCCGTTCGTCTGCGCCGGAGCCGTTCGGGCGGATCCGGGTTTATGACGTTGCCCGCGGTCCGAGCCGAACGTCACAATCAGCGACGGTAGGAGCCGGCCGGTGCCCCCCGACATATGCCTGAACGGCGTCTTTGGGGTAGATCTAGGTACACCCCGTTTGGGGTTCCAGGGTCACTGCGGGCCGGCCCGCCGCCGGGCAGACTGGCGGGAGCAGACCCTGCTGAAGGAGACCTGTCATGAACGGCGGAGCGGTCACCCCGGTTGGCCCGGTCCAGGGGAACGGGCCCAGGCTGGGGATCCGCGCGGGCATCATCGCCGCCGGCCGCGGGCTGGCCTGCTGCGGGCTGATGCTGGCCGGGGTGGCCCTGCTGCTGGCCTTCGTGCTGTCGGTGGCGCTGGTCATGACGTGGCTGGGCGTCGTGCTCCTGCTGAGCCACAACCGTCACACCGGCCCGGCCGAGGGCCTGCAGCTGATCCTCGCGCTGGCGGTGATCGTGGCCGGGCTCGGGCTCGGGGTGCTGCTGCTCCCCGTCGTGCTGCTGGGGATGCGGCGGCTGGCCAACCTGACCAGGCAGCTGGCCGGGCAGTGGTGCGGCGTGCCCGTCGCCGCCGCCTACCGGCCGCTGCCGCCGGGCGCCGCGAGCGGGGAGATCAGCTTCAGGGCGCGCCTGGAGTGGCTGCTGCGCGACGCGGCGACCTGGCGGGATCTGCTGTGGCTGGTGACGAACGCGTGCGTGGGCTGGATCCTGGCCGTGATCCCCGCCGGGCTGATAGCGCTCGGCCTGATCGGCTTCATCGCGCCCACCATGAACCCGCCGTTCGCGATACCGCCTCCGGCTTTCCCGGGAAACACCAGGCCGGTGCTCGTCCTGCTGGGCCTGGCCTGCGTGGCGGTCGCGCTGTGGACCGCTCCGTGGCTGCTGCGGGCTTACGGCTGGCTCGCTCGCTCGATGCTGGAGCCGACCGGGCAGGTGGAGATGGTGCAGCGGGTCCGCCACCTGGCGCAGACCCGGACCGAGACGATCGACAGCGGCGCGGCGGCGATGCGCCAGATCGAGCGCGATCTGCACGATGGAGCGCAGGCCCGGCTGGTGGCGATGGGCATGACACTGGACGCCGCCGAGCAGGTGCTTGACACCAACCCCGACGCGGCGCGGGCGCTGCTGGCCGAGGCGCGCGAAGCCTCGGCCAGGGCCCTGATCGAGCTGCGGGGCCTGGTCCGCGGCATCCACCCGCCGGTGCTGGCCGACCGCGGCCTGGCCGAGGCGGTCCGGGCGCTGGCCCTGGACACGCCGCTGCGGGTGCACCTGGCTAGCGAGCTGCCGGGCCAGCCGCCGGCGGCGGTGGAGTCAGCCGCCTACTTCGCGGTCAGCGAGCTGCTGGCCAACGTGTCCAAGCACGCCGGAGCGCGCGAGGCCTGGATTGACATCCGGCACTCCGGCGGCATGCTCCGGGTCGGCGTCACCGATTCCGGCTGCGGCGGCGCCGACCCGGCTCGCGGCACCGGCCTGAGCGGCATCGAGCGCCGCCTCGCGGCGTTCGACGGCGTGCTGGCCGTCAGCAGCCCGCCGGGCGGCCCCACCACGGTGACGATGGAGATCCCATGCGCGTTGTCATCGCCGAAGACCTCTTCCTGCTGAGGGACGGCCTGACCCGGATGCTCGAGGCGCACGGCCTCGAGATCGTCGCCGCCGTCGACACCGGAGCCGACCTGCTGGCCGCAGTGGCCGAGCACCAGCCGGACGTGGCCGTGGTGGACGTCCGGCTGCCGCCGACCTTCACCGACGAGGGACTGCGGGCGGCGCTGGCGGCCCGGCGCGAGGTCCCGGGACTGCCGGTGCTGGTGCTGTCCCAGTACGTCGAGCAGCTCTACGCCCGCGAGCTGCTGGCCGCCGGTACCGGCGGCGTCGGCTACCTGCTCAAGGACCGGGTGCTGGACAGCGCCCAGTTCGTCGAAGCGGTGCGCCGGGTCGCCGCCGGCGGCACCGCGATGGACCCGGAGGTGATCTCCCGTCTGCTGGCCCGCAACGCCGGGGATCATGCCCTCGCCGCGCTCAGCCCGCGCGAGCGCGAGGTGCTGGCCCTGATGGCGGAGGGCCGCTCCAACGCCGCCATCTCCCAGCGACTCGTGATCACCGAGCGCTCCGTGGCCAAGCACACCGCGTCCATCTTCCTCAGGCTCGGCCTGCAGCCCTCCGACGACGACAACCGGCGCGTGCTGGCCGTCCTCGCCCACCTCGGCCGCTGACCGGCCCGGCCCAGGTTCAACGGCCGCCGGGCCGTCAGCTCACGGCCAGCAGCGCACGGCGGAGCAGTTCCAGCTGCCCGGGGGTGCAGTCAACGTGCGGGCTGATGCGCAGCAGCGGGCCGGTCATCTCCCTCGGAGCCCGGGCCGGGATCTCGGCGGTGGCGACGATCTGGTGCTCGGCCAGCAGCCGGGCCCGGACGGCACGGATGTCCTGGCCCGCGGTCGGGCGCACCGCGGTGATGGCCGACGAGCCGCCGCCCGGGGCGAGCACCGCCCAGCCGGGCAGGTCGGCGAGGGCTGCGCGGGTCAGCGCGCCGACCTCGGCCAGCCGCTGCCAGACGCGCTCCGGCCCGGTCTCGGTGAACTCGCGCACCGCCGTGCACAGGCCGACCCGCCCGGGCACGTTGGCCTCGGACGATTCGAGCAACCGGACCGCGGGCGTGCCTGGCGCGACGCTGCTCACCGCCAGCGGGGAGGTTCGGACCTGCAGCGTGTCCCACCAGCGGTCAGACACCGCGAGCATCCCGACGCCGCGCGGTCCGGTCATCCATTTCCGGCTGGTCGCGTAAACCGCGTCCGCGCCGCAGGCGGTGTCCGCGTGGCCGAGCGCCTGAGCGGCGTCCACCCACAGCGGCACTCCCGCCGCCCGGCACAGCGCGGCCGCCTCGGCGGCCGGCTGGACCAGGCACCGGTGCGAGGCCACCTGGACGAGGTGCACGACGGCTGGCGGCGAGGCGGCCAGGACCGCCTCCAGGCTCTCCAGGTCAACCGTGCCGTCACCGTGCACCGCCAGCTCGGCCAGCCGGAGGCCGTGGTGGCCGAACGCGGCCAGGTTAGGTCCCCACTCGCCGGGCAGCACCGCCACGGTGTCGCCCGGCTGCAGCGGCCACGCGGTGATCAGCGACTCGAGCGCCGCTGACGCGCTCTCGGTGAACACCAGCCCGTCCGGCCGGATGCCGAGCAGCTTGGCCAGCCCGGCCCGGCCGGCCTCCAGGACGGGCTGCACCTCGGCTTCGGCGACGTAGGCCCCGACCGAGGCCTCGCGCTCGGCATGCGCCGCGGCCGCCCGCAGCGTGCCCGTCGAGCACCGCCCGGCGGCGGCTGAGTCCAGGTGCAGGAGCTGAGCCGGGGGCCGCCGCAGGACCCACTGGCGCCACGGCTCGGCCAGGCTGTCGGCCGCGGGCTGCGGCCGGGTCTGCGCGTCTGGCATATGCCCGATTGTCCCATGCTCCCGCGCGGCATCCCAGAACGCAGGCTTCACCCTGGATAGCAGGCAACCCGGCAGCCGGCCGCTTGGCCAGCGCCGCATCCGCGGCCAGCGCCGCACCCGCAGCCAGCGCCCCCATCCACAGCCAGCTGGCTGCCTGGACCGTGTCAACACGGCCGCCTCCGGCGGCTTCATGCCCACGTAAGGGCCGGTCCCTACGGTGACTGCCGATGAACAGGACTCGAACCAGGCAAATCGGGCGCCGGGCGCGCCGACCGGTGCACGACGCGGCGGAGTCCAATGCCCGGCTGACCGCGGGGACGGCCGTCGTACTGCTCGTGCTGCTGG
This sequence comes from uncultured Actinomycetes bacterium, assembly GCA_963762615.1. Classification (GTDB taxonomy): domain Bacteria; phylum Actinomycetota; class Actinomycetes; order Streptosporangiales; family Streptosporangiaceae; genus PALSA-505. The sequence goes on from CAVXLG010000013.1 coordinate 1,360,071, forward strand.
CTGCCGAGGGAGCAACCATCCTGCGGATCCGCGGGCTGATCTCCGTGCACATCTTCATCGGCATGCTCCTGGTCCCCCCCGTGCTCGTGAAGACGTGCAGTACCGGGTACCGTTTCGCGCGCTACTACATCGGCTCGCCCGAGTTCCGGCGGAAGGGGCCGCCGCCGGTCCTGCTGCGGCTGCTCGGGCCGTTCGTGGTACTGCTGACCTTCATCGTCCTGGCCAGCGGGATCGCCCTGCTGTTCGTCGGAGCGTCGCTGCGCCCGGACGTACTATTCCTGCACAAGGCGAGTTTCCTGCTCTGGCTGGGCGCGATGACCTTGCACGTCCTCGGTCATCTGCTGGATACGGCGCGGATCGCTCCCCGGGACTGGATGCACCGGACGCGCCGCGACGTGACCGGGGCCGGCCTGCGGCAGTGGACGATCACCGCCAGCCTCGCCGCCGGGCTGCTGCTCGGGCTCCTCTTCCTGGGCCGGGTGGCACCGTGGCTTGCGGCTGTCTCCCGCGCAGGACACTGACCCGCCGGTGCGGCCCGGGACGGTGCGCTGAGCGGTGCCAGGTCACCTGTATCCTCGCGCCGCCAAGCGGACTGTCGTCCACCCGCCACTTGCCTCCGGTCAACCGGACCACTGCATCTGCGATGGCCAGGCCGAGACCGGATCCGCTGCCCTCGGCGGTGGCCCGGTAGAACCGGTCGAAGAGCCGGTCGCGCTCGTCCTCCGGGATGCCCGGCCCGCTGTCTTCGACGGTGAGACTGACCCGGCTGCCCTGGCATCCGACGACGATCCGGACGGCCGGCCCGGGGCTGGCGGCAGCGGACGCGGGAGGCGCGGCGGCGGCCGCGGACACGGGACTAGCGGCGGCCGCGGACACGGGACTAGCGGCGGCCGCGGACACGGGACTAGCGGCGGCCGCGGACACGGGACTGGCGGCGGGAGTGGACACGGGACTGGCGGCGGGAGTGGACACGGGACTGGCGGCGGGAGTGGCCGCGGCCGCCGGCCTGGCCGCAGACACAGAGCTGGCGGCGGACACGGGGCCGGCCGCGGCCGCGGGGCTGGCCGGGGCCGCGGGGCTGGCCGGGGCCGCGGGGCTGGCCGCAGACACGCGCCTGGCCGCAGACACGGGCCTGGCGGCCGCTGCGTAGCGGCAGGCGTTGTCCACCAGCACGCCGGTCAGCCGGTCCACCCACTCCGGCGGGGCAGTGATCCGGGCCTGCGGCTCGCCCTCGGAGTGCACGGACAGGTCGATCCCGCGCGAGCGGGCGACGGCCGAGAACCTGTCGGCGCAGACCTCGGCGATGGTGAGCAGGTCCACAGGCTCATCCGCCGGGTTCGCTGGCTCGGAGTCGAACCTGGCCAGCCAGAGCAGGTTATCGACGATGCCGCGCAGCCGCTGGCTTTCCCGGCCCACCCGCCGCAGCGCGTTCTGGTACTGGCCGGCGTCGCGGCGGGCGCTGAGGGCGAGCCCCGTCTCGGCCTCGATCACCGACAGCGGGGTGCGCAGCTCATGGGAGGCGTCGGCGGTGAATTCGAGCTGGCGGCGTCGGGCCTGCTCCACCGGGCCGGACGCCTTCAGCCCGATCACCAGGGTGCCGAGGAACACCGCGCCGAGCAGGACCGGAGCGGCGACCACCTCCGCGGTCAGCAGCACGCGCTGGATGTGCTCGATGTTCGCCAGGCTCTGGGCTGCGACCAGCCAGACGTCGCCGGCTTTGCGTGCCTTCAGCCGGAAGGTACCTGTGCCCAACTGCGCCGTTTGCGGCCGACCGGACCGCGACCAGGCGGACGCCGCCAGCGGCGGCGCCCCGGGGCTCGCCCCCAGCGCGCGCCCCGCTGCGGTGATCCTCCAGAGCAGGATCGGCGGCGACCCAACGTCCTTATCGTCGCCGTCCGGCAGCACCGCGGCGTCGAACCCCACGCCGTGCTGCGCATCGCCGAGCGTGTCTCTCAGCTGGGAATCCACCTGCGCCACGAGCCTGTTGGCCGCGATCACGTTGAACATGGCCAGGGCCGCCACGTAGACCACGGCGATGATCAGCGTGGCGATGGCGGCGACCCGGACCGCGTGCGTGCGCCGCGGCCGCACAGACCGCGCTTGCTGGCTGCGGCTGCTCACCCCGGCACCAGCCGGTATCCGACCCCGCGGATCGTCTCGACGCGCACCAGGGCCAAGGCCAGCTTTGCCCGGAGCCGGGCCATGTGCACGTCGATCGTGTTGGAGCCGAGCGCGTCGGCTTCCTCCGCCCACACGTGCAGGGCGATCGACTGGCGCGGCACGACGGCCGGCGAGCGGCGCATCAGGATCTCCAGGATGGACAGCTCGGTGCCGGTCAGCCGGGGCCGGGCCGGGCCGATGCGCACCTCCCGCGTGGCCGGGTCGAACTCCAGATCACCGATCGCCAGACGCGGACTCTGCAGCGTCGGGGACCGGCGCTGCAAGGCCCTGATGCGGGCCAGCAGCTCGCCGAAGTCGAACGGCTTGATCAGGTAATCGTCGGCACCCTCGTCCAGCCCGGTCACCCGGTCGTCAGGGCTGTCCCGGGCCGTGAGCATCAGGATGGGCAGCGGCGAGCCGCGGTGGCGCAGTTCGCGCACCACGTCCAGGCCGGACCTGGCGGGCATCCGCCAGTCGAGGATGGCGACCTCATAGTCGTAGATGCGCAGATACCCCAGGGCGGATTGCCCGTCGGCCACCGCATCCACTACATAGCCGCTCTCCCGCAGACCGCGTTCGAGAACCGAGCGCAGCGCGGAGTCATCCTCGGCCAGCAGTATGCGCACGGGTCCATCTTCTACCCGGTGAACCTGAACCACGCATGACGCGGGCAGCTCAGCCCACCGCTCGGCCGTGCCGGGACCGTGGTGGGTGAGGGCGGCGTGACCGAACTCAGCCAGGTGCCGGGCGGAAGGTCCACTGCTGGTTCGCGCCGCCGTCGGGCTCCCACTGGTCGAGCGGGGCGCCCGGCCGGGTGGACAGGCCGGGGACCTCGACGTCATCCAGGCTGTTGACGCTGGCGATGGTGTAGGAGCCGGCCGGGTCCCGCCTGATGACGAACTGCTGGTTGCCGCGCCCCCGGTAGGGCCACTGGTCAACCGCGGCGCCGCCGGACGTGGAGTGGCCCGCGACGTCCATCGACTCGCCGTCCAGGACAGAGGTGATCGAGTACAGGCCGCAGCCGAGCCCGGTGATTTTCCACCGCTGACCGGCGCCCTGATGCAGCGGCCACTGGTCCAGGCCGGTGCCTTCGGCGGTCTGGCGGCCCGGGACGTCGATGACGTCGCCGCTGTGTACGTTGCTGATGTAGTACGTCCCGCTGGCCAGCGGGCCGGGCGCGCAGGCCGGCTGGATCCGGCGCAGCCGGGCCAGCAGGCTGGCGTTCGCCGCGCGGTCCCAGCCGGTATCCAGCACGCCGTAGGTTTCCGGCGCGCGGTAGACGCGGCCCTGGCCGGGCAGCCCGCGGGACTGGGTGCCGTTGATGGCCCAGTAGGACCAGCCCAGGTCGTGGTAGCCCAGGTACCGGGTGACGACGCTGAACCACAGGCCGAGGTCGGCCGGGCTGCGGCTGGAGACGCAGGTGTCCGAGGTGTTGCACGTGCCGAACTCGCCGATCCACAGCGGTTCCCTGCCGACCAGGTATCCCCAGTCCGGCTGGATCTGCGCCACCCAGGCGTCATAGCTGGCCACGCCGCGATGCCCGGGGCTGTAGGCGTGCGCCTCGTAGACCACGTGACCGGCCATGGTCAGGCGCACCGGCAGGCTGGCCACCCCGGCCAGGTCGCGGGCGTAGTGGGTGCCCTCGACGAAGATCAGCAGGCTCGGATCCGCGCGCTGCACTGCGTCGCCGGCCGCCGTGGCCGCGGCGTGCCAGTCCACCGAAGGGTCGGGGCCGCCCCAGGCGGCGCGGCCGCGCGGCTCGTTGCGCAGGTCTGCCCCGATCACCTGCGGGGTGCCCTTGAACTGGGCGGCCATCGCCTCCCAGTCGGCCAGCCAGGCCGACTGCGGGTAGCCGGAGTTGTACCACAGCGTGTTGCCGTCGGTGGCCGAGCAGCACCACTCGGCGTCGCTGCTGTGGTTGTCCAGCACGATCATCAGGCCGGCCCGGGCCAGGTCCCGCACCACCTGCTCGAAGATCGTGTCCGCGCGCTCCCCCCGGAACTGCGGGTTCGCTGTCAGGTAGGCCGGCGAGACCAGCGGGTCGGCCTGCCACATCTGGTTCGACCAGGGCAGCCGGACGCCGTTGAAGCCCATCGACACGATCCGGCTGATGATCGCCGAGATGGGCTGGCTGGCCAGGCCGCCCACCACGTACTCCGGGGATTCCGCGCCGTACCAGTTGACCATGCTGAGCTTGACCCGCCGGCCGCGGGCATCCACGATGGATGCCCCGCTGGTGTGCAGCGGGAACGCGATGCCGGCATCCGGCCCCCGCGAGCCGGGGGGCGCCGCGCCGGCCTGATGCGCCGCAGAGCACCCGGCCGGCAGCACGATGGCAGCGGCCACGGCCGCCGCCATGACCAGCGGGCGGATTCTCGCCATCGTGGTGGCTTTCTCCCGGGATCAGCCGATCGGCACCTGACCATTATCGAGGTGACCGTCCGGCCGGGCGGCCCGATTGTCCCGGCCTCCCCCACGGCCTCGCGGCTCGGGCCGTGACCTGCCGGATCCGGTGGTTCGGCCGACCGCAGATCAGCAGGCCGCCGACGCCGTCGGGGGCCACCCAGCGCGGCTCGGGCTCTGACCTCCCGGATCCGCCGTTCGGCCGAGTGCAGATCAGCAGGCTGCCCGCGCCATCGGGGGGGCACCCAGCGCGGCCCGGGCCGTGACCTCCCGGATCCGCGGTTCGGCCGGCCGCAGATCAGCAGGGTGCCCGCGCCGTCGGCGGCCACCGCGCTGGTGCCGCCGAACCGGCCGCGATGGCGTCCGGATGGGCCTGCCTATCCGGGCCGAAACGCGGTTCAATGTGTCGGGACACGTCAATGACACCAGCGGCGGCGTGGTGTGCGGCACCGCGCCGGACGCGACCGCGGAGGTGACTCGGGTGACGGGAATCAGGTACCGCGTGACGGGCGGACGGTTCGCGGTTATCGGGATCAGCGCCGCGCTGGTGGCGATGGTCGCGCTTCCTGGTGCCGCTCCCGCGGCCGCACGCGACACCGGCTCCGCGGCGGCGTCCCGGGCGACGCCGGCCGGGACCGTGGTGGGGAACGGCACGGACCGAGCGGTGATCTGCCGGGACTCCTACGGGGTGCCGAGCATCTACGCGAAATCCATCGCCGGCATGTGGTTCGGCGCGGGCTGGGCGCAGGCCCAGGACCGGCTCGTCCAGCTCGAGCTGACCCGGCGTGCCGTCGAGGGAACCCTGTCCCAGATCCTGGGCCCGTCCGAGCTCAGCCAGGACGAGACCGTGCGGACGCTGTTTTACACCCCGGCTGAGCTGCGCGCCCAGTATCTCTCCCTGCCTGCCTCGGTCCGCGCGGCGCTGGTGGCCTTCTCGAAGGGGATCAACGCCTACGAGGACGCGGCCTACACCAGCGCCGCGAGCGAGCAGGCCGATGTTCCCTACGAGTTCCTCGTGCTGGGCAAGCTGCTGGGCGAAAGCGGCCCGTACCGGCCCGCGCCGTGGCGGCCCGTCGATTCCGTCGCGGTTGGCAACTACCTGGCCCGGGAGTTCGGCGGCGGCGGCGGCAGCGAGCTGCAGAACCTGCAGTTCCTCAACTACATGACCGCCGAGCTGACGGCCAAGGGCGACAAGAATCCTGTCACCGACGCAGCCAAGATCTTCAACGACGCGCGCTGGCTCAACGACCCGACCGCGCCGACAACGGTGCCCGGCTCCGCCGCCCGCCCGGGCTCGGCCCCGCGCTCGCAGGCCGGCGCCGCGATCCTCAGCATCAAGCACACGCTCGCCGATCTCTCCGGCGTCAGCAGGCGGGCCCTGGCCAACGCGGCGGCCGCGCTGCGGCGGGACCGGGACAACATCCGGCGGACCGGCATCTCGCTGCGGGTGCTGTCGCACGGCGGGTCGAACGCGATCGCGGTCGCGCCGTGGCGGTCCGCCGACCACCACGCGCTGCTGTGGGGAGCGCCGCAGGAGGGCTTCGGCACGCCCAGCGTGGACGGCGAGGAGTACCTGCACGGCCCCGGCTATGACGCCGGCGGGATGTACATCACCGGGGAACCGTTCATCCTCATCGGCCGCAACGGCCGCATCGCCTGGACCACCACCAGCGAGGAAACGGTCGACCAGCGGATCTACGCCGAGCTGGTCAACTTCGGCACGACCCCGCCGACCTATGAGTTCGACGGCAAGCAGATCCCGGTGCAGGTGATCAAGGAGAGGATCCCGGTGGCCGGGCAGGCGCCGGTGAGCTTCACCGTGCTGCGGACCAAGGACGGGCCGGTCGTGTCCACCACCGCCACCACCCCGACGAAGGAGCTGGCCTTCTCGGTCAGGTTCGCTTCGTGGAACCGGGAGACCGGCACGCTGGCCGGCTTCGCCGGGCTCGGCGGTGACCGCAACCTGCCGCAGTTCCGGCATTCGATGAGCCTGATCACTACGCTGCACAACTTCCTGTACGCCGACCGGGCGGGCAACATCGCCTACTTCGCCGACGGGCTGGTGCCGATCGAGCCGTCGTTCACGCGGGTGGACCCGCGGCTGCCCGCACTGGGCAACGGAACCCAGCAGTGGAAGGGCTTCATCCCGTTCTCGCAGATGCCGCACAGCGTCAACCCGGGTCAGGGCTACCTGGACAACTGGAACACCAAGCCGTCGCAGCAGCTCTTCTACCAGCAGAACGAGGGAGACGAGTACTGGGGCACGATCTTCCGGTCGTCGCTGATCAGCAAGCTGGCCGCGGCGAGCACGCACATCAGCGTGCGCTACCTGGAGGGGATCGAGCACGCGATCGGCACGATCGACAACGGGGACAACACCCGCCCGGCCGCGCCGTACTTCATCCCGTTCCTGGCCAGCGCGTACTACAAGCTCGTGGCCGCGGGCAGCCCGCTGACCAACCCGGCGACGCACCCGGATCTGGCCGGGGCGATCGCCCTGCTGGCGCACTGGAACGGCGTCACCACGCTGGGCAGCCCGGCCATGTCCATCTTCATGAACTTCCTGGAGGCGCTGGAGCGCAACGTCTTCGAGGGCGGGACCTTCTCCGGCGAGCAGTACGCGGGCAAGGTCGATTTCAGCGACTCCTCGGTCGGCCTCGGCACGTACGGCGGGCTCGGCGGGATGGGCACCTACAACCTGCTGTACCACATCCTCGCCGGAACCAGGGGCATCCAGCCGTGCGGCACACTCTGCTATGGCGGCTACTTCGCCGGACACCGCAGCCAGATCCTGGTCGAGAGCCTGAACGACGCGATCACGATCCTGTCCGGCACCGGCACCCAGCTCGGCCAGGACGTGCCCGGCTTCGGCACCACCGACATCGCGGACTGGGGTTACCAGCCGGCCCAGGACCAGAACTGGGACAGCCTCGACCCGCTGGCCGCCGGGGTGACCACGCACTGCGGCACCAGCGCGAGCCAGAACCGCAGCACCTTCATGATGGGGGTGGACGTGGGCCGGGTGGTGACCGGGCAGGATGAGCTGCCGCCCGGCCAGAGCGGGTTCATCTCGGCGGCCGGCGTGCCAAGCCCGCACCTGTGCGACCAGGTGGGCCTGTTCAACGACTTCCGGTACAAGAACATGCCGCCAGCCTGACCGGCGGCCCGGCTTGCCCGGTACCCGCCTGCGGGCGGCCGCCGGCTTACCGGCGCAGGCGACGCCAGAGCGGCCGGGGCACGGCTCGCAGCGCGACAGAGAACGGGCGCAGCGTGCGCGGAACCCAGACCGTGTCCCGCCGGCCGGCCAGGGCCGCGGCGACGGCGGCGCCCACCGCGGCCGGGGTGGTGGCCAGCGGGGCTGGTGTCATGCCCGCGGTCATCCGGCCGGTCACGAACCCCGGCCGGACCAGGAGCACCCGGACGCCGCTGCCATGCAGCGCGTCGGCCAGCCCGCGGGCGAAGGCGTCGAGGCCCGCCTTGGCCGACCCGTAGACGAAGTTCGCCTTGCGCGGCCTGACCGCCGCGACGGAGGACAGGACCACGATCGTGCCATGGCCCTGCTCGCGTAGCCGGGCCGCGGCCGCGAGCAGGGTCGTGACGTGCCCGGTGAAGTTGGTCTCGACGAGCAGGCCGGCCCGGACCGGATCGCGGTCCAGCTCGTCCTGGCCGGCCAGGATGCCGGCCGCCGAGATGACCAGGTCCACGCCAGCGTCGCAGAAGGCGTCGGCGATCAGCGCCGGGTGGCTGCCGAGCGCCGTGGCGTCGTAGGACAGCGTGCGCACCGAGCAGCCCAGCGTCTTCCCGGCGGCGGCCATGCGCTGCTCGTCGCGCCCGGCGAGCAGCACCTCGGCGTCGGGCGGCAGCCGCAGCGCGGCCAGGATCGCCAGCCCGATCTCGCTGGTCCCGCCGAGCAGCAGGATCCGGGTGGGCCGGCTCACGCCTACAGCCCCACGACGAACATGGTCAGCCAGGACAGTTCGCAGCCGACCATCAGGCCGTCCCTGATGATCAGGTCCTCGACGGGCCTGTCGCCCGCCCGGCCGGTCAGCCGGTCGAACCGGATCAGCGCCGCGGCCAGCGGGATGGCACTGGCCAGGTGCCAGGCGCGCATCCAGCTGTTGTGTTCTCCGTAGGCCCAGAGCAGGTAGGCGGCAATCATCGCCACGGCCACCAACCGCTGGCTCAGCCGCAGCCCGGCGAGGCTGTACCAGCGCATGACGGGCCGGTGGCTGGCCGCCTGGCCGCCGAGGATCATGAGCTCGGTGACGCGCTTGGCGATCGCCACCATGAGCGCCCCGAGGCTGCACACCAGCAGGAACCAGCCCGACGGCGGAACATGCGTGGCGACCGCGCCGCCGAGGGCACGGAACACGAACCCGCTCGCGACGAAGATCAGCTCGATGATCGCCAGATGCTTGAGCACCAGCCCGTATAGCAGCGAGAGGGCGAGATAGCCCGCGATCAGCGCGGCCAGCCGCGGCTCGCCGATCCAGAAGCCGAGCGATACCGCCGCGGCGGCGCTGAGCGCGGCCAGGATCAGCGCGTGCGCCGCCGGAAGCCGGCCCGACGCCACCGGCCGGGACCGCTTGACCGGATGCAGCCGGTCCCGGGGGGCGTCGATGACGTCGTTGACGTAGTACACCGCAGCCGAGGCAGCGACGAAGGCCACCGCCGCCGTCAGCGCGTAGCCGAGCCCGTCATCGCGTCCCAGCGTCGCGCCGGCCAGCGGCGCGGCAAACACCAGGAGGTTCTTCGGCCATTGCCGCGGCCGGGCGGTCTGCACGGCCGCGACCAGCCAGCGCGCGGCCGCCCGGAACCGGGTCCCCTCCGGCCGGGTCTGCGGCGCCGTGAGGGTCCGCAGCGGGCTGGTCACCGGGCGTAGACAGCCGTGAAGTCACGGCTGGACAGCGAGTAGTAGCGATCGGGTGGCTGTACCTGGTCAGGCAGCAGGTTCTTGGGGGTCGGATCGCCCGGGTGGTGGCCCGGCGGGTAGGACATGAACGACATCCAGTCCGGGTTGATGTCGAGTTCCATGGCCGTCACCGCTCCGGCCCGCTGCAGCACGGCGGCGAGTTCGTGCACGTCCAGGGCCGGGCCGTAGGCGAAGATGATGCGCTTGTCCCGGGTGATCCCGACGCCGGACCGCCACACGTAGTAGCCGCCGCCGAGGGTGGCGCCCCAGCTGGTCTCGACGTTGTTGTCGACCGAGGAGGGCACCTTGCCGTTCTGGACGATCGGCCGCAGGTTCTGCCGCACCCCGACCACGTCCGGGTTCATGCCCAGGTTGTGGCTGCCCCAGACGCCGATCGCCAGGTGCCCGTCCCGGTAGTAGACCATCGAGGCCGCGCCCTTGGTCAGGGCCCCCCTGGTCACGCCGTTCAGGTAGAAGCCGCCGCCGGACGTGCTGATCTTGAAGCCGCCGTTGAACGTGGCCTCCAGGCCGCGCCGGGTGCCCGGCGGGATGTCGGCCGGGGTCTTCCAGTTACCCGGCCCGGGGTCCTCGGCCCCCGGCCGCAGCTCGAACCGCAGCAGGCTCTGGTCCATCGAGGCAATCCCGGCCACGTAGGAGGAGTACACGGGGCTCGCCCGCAGGTAGGTGCCATACATGGCCGGCTCGCCGTGGACTGTGCCCAGCACCCGCCAGACGCCCTCGCCGGGCAGCGGGTGGGCCGCGAAAGACTTCAGCGTGGGCGGAGCCGCGAACGACGGGACAGGCGCGCCGGCGGTCGCCGAGGGCCGGACGGTGGGCCTGGCGGCGCCCGGGACGGTCAGCGCGAAGGACGGCTTACCGCCCGCCTTCGGCGGGTTATACGACAGCCACTCGCCGAAGGTGACGAGCGGGCCGAGGTAGTGGTCCCTGGCCCACTCCGAGAGCCGCTCCGAGACCGAGCCGCCGCCCGGAGCGGTCAGCGCGTGGCCTACTGACCACGCGACGACCAGGAAGAACGCAGCCAGGACGGCGGCCGTGATCCGTACCCAGAGCCGATCACGCAGCCGACGCCGCCCGTTCCTGTGGCTCCCGCGGGAAGCTGAGCGTCTTGTTAGCACATGCACAGCTGATACCTAGTCCGCAAACCTGACATCCGGATGACGACGGGCATCGGCTGCCCGCCCCTGGCCGATCAACTCCAGATCGTAACGTAGACCGGGGGCCGGAACCGCGAAGGCGGCATTCCCTCCGTCGGCGACCGCATCAGGTGCATCGCCTCCGGGGTACCGAGGAAGTGCCGCAGCGAGCTAGCGGCCACCGGGCGGTGCTCCCTGTTCAGGGTGATCACGTGCCAGCACGCCTCCACCGGGGTGCCCGGCACGGTCAGCACGGACAGCTCGCCACGGCGCAGCTGCTGGGCCACCAGGTGCGTAGCCGCCGGGGCGACGCCGGCCCCGTCGGCGGCGGCGGCCCAGGCGGCCGTCTGGTTGGGGAAGACCCTGATCCGGGCGTCGGGAACGCGCAGCGCGGCCAGCATCCGGCCGCTGTCGCTGCCCGGATCGGTGCCGGACGGGTTGACCAGCCAGAGCCACTGGCTCGCCGGGCCGCGCGGCTTGGCCTGCGCCGAGGTCACCACGACCATCTTGTAGCGGAACACCGGCTCGCTGGTCACCTGGAGCTGCGGGTCGCGCGCGGCCGCCGCCCCGCCCAGCGCGACGTCGGCGAGCCGATTGGCCACCAGCACCGCCATCTCGCTGTCGGCGGCCACGCCGGAGGACACCTCCACGCCCCCGGAGAACCGCCGGGTGAACGCCTCCAGCACCGGGCTCACCGCGAACTCGGCGATGGTGGACGTGGCCACCAGGCGCAGCTGCTCCGGTGCGCCCTGGGCCGCGCGCACCGCGGCCTGCGCCTCCGCGCCCAGCGCTACGATCTGCGACGCCGTGCTCAGCAGCCGCGATCCGCCGGGGGTCAGCGTCATGCCGCCCGAGCCGCGGACGACCAGCTGGTCGCCGAGGTGCTGGCGGAGCGCGGTGAGCGCCTGCGATACGGCGGGCTCGCTCACGTTCAGCGCGCTCGCCGCCGCGGTCACCGATCCCAGCCGTGCGACCAAGACGAATACATTGAGCTGGGTGAGCGTCATGGCAACGATTATCCGGTTGACGCCGTCCGGCCGAGGGCCGGGACCGGATTGCGCCGTTGCGCCTGCCCCCGCGCGCGGGCCAGGATCAGACCTGGTGCCATGCCGGTCGATGCGGCATCGCCGCGGGCTGGACGGCAGCGATCTCACATCGACCGGTCGGGAACCGGTAGAGCGGGGGGCCGGGAGGACAGGGATGCAGGTACCGGCACATTTCGAGTACGAGCGGGCCACCAGCGTGCCGCACACGCTCGCGCTGCTGGCCAAGTTCGGCCCCCAGGCCCGGGTGCTCGCCGGCGGGCACAGCCTCATCCCGATGATGAAGCTCCGGCTCGCCCAGCCCGAGACGCTGGTCGACATCAACGACCTGACCGAGCTCGGCTACGTGCGGGTGGAAGAGCGCGAGCTGCGGATAGGCGCGCTGACCCGGCACGCGGAGCTGCTCGGCTCGCAGCTGGCCGGACGGCATTCTCCCATCCTGCACGACGCCGAGCGGCGGATCGCCGACCCGATCGTGCGCAACCGCGGCACCGTCGGCGGCTCGCTCTGCCAGGCCGACCCGTCCGAAGACCTGTCCGCGGCCTTCGCCGCGGTACGGGCCACCATGGTGATCCAGGGCGGCGCGGGCACCCGCGTGGTGCCGGAGCGGGAGTTCCACCTCGGCCCGTACGAGACCGTGGTGGCGCCGGACGAGCTGCTGACCGAGATCCGGGTGCCGATCCGGCCGGGCGGCAGCAGCGCGTACGTGAAGGTGGACCGGCGGGCGGGCGACTGGCCGGTGGGCGCGGCCGGCGCCGCGCTCTGGCTGGACGGCGGCGCGATAGCCGACGCGGGGATCGGCCTGGCGGCGGTCGGCGCCGCGCACTTTTCCGCCGCCGAGGCCGAGGACTTCCTGCGCGGCGAGCCTGCCACCGACGACAGCTTCGCCCGGGCCGGGCAGATCGCCGCCGAGCACTGCCGGCCGGTCTCGGACCAACGCGGGCCCGCCGACTACAAGCGGCACCTGGCCGCCGAGCTCACCGTCCGCGCGCTACGGCTGGCGCGTGAGCGGGCGCGCGGCGGGGAGGCGTGACGTGCAGGTCACGGTGACCGTCAACGACACCGAGTACGCGGCCGACGTCGAGCCGAGGCTGCTGCTCATCCACTTCCTCCGCGATCACCTCGGCCTCACCGGCTCGCACTGGGGGTGCGACACCTCCAACTGCGGCGTCTGCGTGGTCTGGCTGGACGAGACGCCGGTGAAGTCGTGCACCGTGCTCGCCGCCATGGCCGACGGGCACCGGGTGCGCACCGTGGAAGGCCTCGAGCGCGGCGGCGAGCTCGACCCGGTGCAGCAGGGCTTCACCGAGTGCCACGGGCTGCAGTGCGGATTCTGCACGCCGGGCATGATGATGACCGCGCGGTGGCTGCTCGACCACAATCCCGACCCCTCCGCCGGGGAGATCCGCGAGGCCCTGTCCGGGCAGGTCTGCCGGTGCACCGGCTACGAGAACATCGTGCGGTCCGTCCGGTGGGCCGCCGAGCACGCCGGGGACGCGGGAGGCACGGTCGACGCGGGGAGCACGGTTGACGCGGGGAGCACGGTCGACGCGGGGAGCACGGTCGACGCGGGGAGCACGATCGACGCGGGGAGCACGATCGACGCGGGGAGCACGGTCGACGCGGGCGGCGTGGTCGACGCGGCGGGCGCGGGCCCCGACCCAGCGGTGTCGATGTGCCATCGCCTCCCCTGGAGCGTCGGCGATGGCACATCGACTACACGGGAGGGATAGGGGTGACCGCCGCTTCACCGCATAGTCCGAACGGTGCCTACGGACCCATCCGGCGCAAAGAGGACGCCAGGTTCATCCGGGGCCGCGGGACGTTCGTCGATGACATCGCGCGGCCCGGCATGCTGCACGGGGCGATCCTGCGCAGCCCGCTCGCGCACGCCAGGATCACCGCCATCGACACGGCCGCGGCGGAGGCGCACCCCAAGGTCCTGGCCGTCATCACCGGCGAGGCGCTGGCCGAGCGGGGGCTGGCCTGGATGCCCACCCTGACCCGGGACGTGCAGGCGGTGCTGGCCACCGACAAGGTGCGGTTCCAGGGCCAGGAGGTCGCCTTCGTGGTCGCGGAGGACAGGTACGCGGCCCGCGACGCCCTCGAGCTCATCGACGTCAGCTACGAGCCGCTGCCGCCGGTGGTGGACGCGCGCCGCGCGCTCGACCCCGGGACGCCGGTGATCCGGGACGACATCCCCGGCCAGGCCGACAACCGCATCTTCGACTGGGAGGCCGGCGACCGGGCCGCCACCGACCAGGTCTTCGCGGCCGCCGACGTCGTGCTGGCCCAGGACATGCTCTACCCGCGGGTGCACCCGGCCCCGCTGGAGACCTGCGGCACGGTAGCCGACATGGACACCGTCAGCGGGAAGCTCACCGTCTGGTCCACCAGCCAGGCGCCGCACGCCCACCGGACGATGTACGCGCTGGTCACCGGGCTTCCCGAGCACAAGATCCGGATCATCTCGCCGGACGTCGGCGGCGGGTTCGGCAACAAGGTCGGCATCTATCCCGGGTACCTCTGCGCGGTGGTCGGCTCGATCATCACCGGCAGGCCGGTGAAGTGGATGGAGGATCGCTCGGAGAACCTGATGAGCACCTCGTTCGCCCGCGACTACCACATGCGCGGCGAGATCGCCGCGACCAGGGAGGGCCGGATCCTCGGCCTGCGGGTCAGCGTGCTCGCCGACCACGGGGCGTTCAACGGGGCCGCGCAGCCGACCAATTTCCCGGCCGGGTTCTTCGGGGTGTTCGCCGGCTCCTACGACCTGCGCGCGGCGCACTGCGCGGTCACCGGGGTGTACACCAACAAGGCGCCGGGCGGGGTCGCCTACTCCTGCTCGTTCCGGGTCACCGAGGCGGTGTACCTGGTCGAGCGCATGGTTGACGTGCTCGCCCGCGAACTGGGCGCCGACCCGGCCGAGCTGCGGATGAAGAACCTGCTGCGGCCCGCGCAGTTCCCGTACACGTCGGCGACCGGCTGGGAGTACGACTCGGGCGACTACCCGCGCGCGCTGCGGCTCGCCCTGGACATGGCCGGCTACCCCGAGCTGCGGCGCCAGCAGGCAGAGCTGCGCCGGCGGGAGCACCCGCCGGGCCGGCCGGGCACCCTGATGGGCATCGGGATCAGCTTCTTCACCGAGGCGGTCGGGGCCGGCCCGCGGGCGCACATGGACATCCTCGGCCTGGCCATGGCCGACGGCGCCGACCTGCGGGTGCACCCCACCGGCAAGGCCGTGCTCGGCATCTCCGTGCAGACCCAGGGCCAGGGGCACGAGACGACGTTCGCCCAGATCGTCGCGGAGGAGCTCGGCATCTCTCCCGACGATGTGGAGGTGGTGCACGGCGACACGGACCGGACACCGTTCGGCCTGGGCACCTACGGCTCCCGGTCCACACCGGTGTCCGGCGCGGCCGCCGCGGTGGTGGCGCGCAAGGTCCGCGAGCGGGCCCGCATCGTGGCCGCGGCCATGCTCGAGGCCGCCCCCGAGGACCTGGAGTGGGCGGGCCGCCGGTGGCGGGTGCGCGGCGACCCGGACCAGGGCAAGAGCATCGCCGAGATCGCGATGGCCGCGCACTCCGGCCTCGAGCTGCCGGACGGGGTGGAAGGCCACCTGGACGCGGCCACCGTGTACAACCCGCCGAACCTGACCTATCCGTTCGGCGCGTACGTCTGCGTGGTTGACGTGGATCCGGGGACCGGTGAGGTGAGCGTGCGCCGGTTCATCGCGGTAGACGACTGCGGGGTGCGGATCAACCCGATGATTGTCGAGGGACAGGTGCACGGCGGGCTCGCCGACGGCCTCGGCATGGCGCTCATGCAGGTGATCGCCTTCGACGCGGACGGCAACTGCCTGGGCGGCTCGTTCATGGACTACCTGCTGCCCACCTCGATGGAGTGCCCCTCCTGGGAGCTCGGGGCGACCGTCACCCCGTCGCCGCACCACCCGATCGGGGCCAAGGGCGTGGGCGAGTCCGCCACGGTCGGTTCGCCCGCGGCCGTCGTCAACGCGGTGGTGGACGCGCTCGCGCCGTTCGGGGTGCGCCATGCCGACATGCCGCTGACCCCCGCCGCGGTATGGCGCGCCATCCAGGGCCGCCCGATACGCGCCGACCTGGCGATCACATGAGCGGCAGCGACCTGGCCAGCCGGCTGCCTGACGTGGCGACGCTGGTGGCCGCGCTGGACCAGGCTGGCTACCTGGCGGACGAGCCGCTCGGCACCGCGCTGTTCCTGGCCGCCCGGATGGGCCAGCCGATCCTGCTCGAGGGCGAGCCGGGGGTAGGCAAGACCGAGGCGGCCAAGGCGCTCGCGGCCGCGCTGGACACGGTGCTGGTCCGGCTGCAGTGCTACGAGGGGCTCACCTCGGCCGAGGCGCTGTATGAGTGGAACTACCCGCGCCAGCTGCTGGCCATCCGGCTGGCCGAGTCCCGCGGCGAGACGCTGCGCGAGACCGACCTGTTCAGCCCCGAGTACCTCCTGCCGCGGCCGCTCCTCGCCGCCCTCGACCATCCCGGGCCCAGGCCCGCCGTTCTGCTGATCGACGAGGTAGACCGGGGCGACGACGAGTTCGAGGCGTTCCTTTTCGAGCTGCTGGCCGAGTCCGCGGTCACCATTCCTGAGCTCGGCACCCGCCGGGCCGCGCATCCGCCGGCGGTGGTGCTGACCTCCAACCGCACCCGTGACCTGCACGACGCGCTGAAGCGCCGCTGCCTGTACCACTGGATCGACTACCCGGACACGCAGCGCGTCGCCGAGATCATCCGGCGCCGGGTACCGGGCGCCGGCGGCTCGCTCGCCCGGCAGGTCGCCGGCGGCGTGGCCCGGCTGCGCGACCTCGACCTGGCCAAGCCGCCGGGGGTAGCCGAGGCGATCAGCTGGGCGGCCGCGCTGCAGGTGCTCGGCGTCACCGAGCTCGACCGGCCGGCCGCCGAGCAGACCGCGGGCGCCGTGCTCAAGTACGCGGAGGATCTGCACATGATCCGCGGGGCCGGCTTCGCCGGGGTGGTTGCTGACCATGACTGAACCAGTGCCCCGGCGCCGCGAGCCCCGCTCGCCCGTCCGGCCGACGGTTTTGCCGACTCTGCCGACTGTCGGCTTCGCCGGCGGCTGTCTGTGCAAGCGGATGCTCCCGGCACTCCCAGGCGCGAGCGCGGGCAAACCCGGACTGTCCGCGCGGATGCTCCCGGCAGTCAATGCCGCGAGAATGGCCGAATGCGGACTGTGCGACCGGATGCTCCCGGCACTTCACGGCGCGACGGCTGACGAACGCGGACTGTCCGCGCGGATGCTCCCCGCAGCCCATCGCGCGAGGGCGGGCAAACCCGGACTGCGCGGATGCTCCCGGCAGTCCGTGCCGCGAGGGGCTTGACGGCCGTGGCTGAAGATGTCGCGGAGGTGGCGGCGCGGTTCGGGGCGGCGCTGCGGGAGGCGGGGGTGCCAGCCGGGGCTGACCGGTGCGAGCGGTTCACCCGGGCCGTCCTGCTCGTGCGGCCGCGAACGGCGCGGGCGATGCGGGAGTGCGCGCTGGCCACCCTGGCCTCCAGCCGGGACCAGGCGCAGACGGTGGCGCGGGTGTTCGACGTGACGTTCGGCGGCGAGGCCCCGGGCCAGCGCCAGCCGGCCACCTTGATCGGTGGCGGCCTTCGGCCTGGCGGCAACGAAACTGGCGGGAACGAAATCGGCATCGATCAGCAACCACGCGGGGCGGACACGCTGGCCCGCGCGGCGCGGGCGGCCCGGGAGCACGCGGCCAAGCCGGGGAACGGCGCGCAAGCGGACCAGACGGGCGCGCTGAGCCGGGCGGACCAGGCGGGCGCGCTGAGCCGGGCGGACCAGGCGGGCGCGCTGAGCCGGGCGAACCAGGCGGGCGCGCTGAGCCGGGCGAACCAGGCGGGCGCGCTGAGCCGGGCGGACCAGGCGGGCGCCCGGACGCGGGCGGGCGCCCTGCGCCGGACGGACCGGACGATCGCCGTGAACCCGGCCGGCCAGGCGGGCACCGTCAGCCCGGCCGGCCTGGCCGGCGAGGCGGAGGCCGTCGGGTCGTACCGGCTGCGGGCGCTGGCAAGCGCTACCGAACGGCTATCGGCCACGGACTTCGCGGAGCTGACGCCGGGCGAGCTGCTGCAGCTGGCCAGCGTCATGCGCAGGCTCAGGCTGGCCGTGCCCCAGCGCCGGTCCCGGCGTCAGCGCCGCGGCCCGCGCGGGCGGCAGGCCGACCTGCGGGCCACGCTGCGGCATGCGCGGCAGACTGGCGCGGAGCCGTTCGGGATCATCAGGAAAGATCCGGTCCGGCGGCCACGCAAGCTCGTCGTGCTGTGCGATATCTCGGGGTCCATGGAGCCGTACGCGCGGGCCATGCTGCAGCTGCTGTACTGCGCGGCGGGAGGCGCGCGGGCCGAGGTGTTCAGCTTCGCTACCCGGCTGACCCGGCTTACCAGGACGCTGGCCGAGCCGCAGCCCGGGCTGGCGCTGTGGCGCGCCGGGCAGGTGGCGCCGGACTGGAGCGGCGGCACCCGGATCGGCGCTTCGCTGAAGGAGTTCAACGACTCGTTCGGCTGCCGGGGGCTGGCCCGGGGCGCTGTGGTGGTGGTCGTGTCAGACGGCTGGGATACCGGTGACCCGGCGGTACTGCGGCGCGAGATGGCGCGGCTGTCCCGGGTGGCATTCCGGATCATCTGGGTCAATCCGCGGGCGCACCGTCCGGGGTACCGGCCGCTGGCCGGGGGCATGGCGGCAGCCTGGCCGTACTGCGATGCCGTGGTGAGCGCGGGCCGGCTGGACGCGCTGGGCGAGTTGACCGCGGCGCTGGCCGGGCCGGTGCGGCGGCGGCCCGGCGGCGGCCGGCAGCCGGCGCACCGCCCGTGACCGCGAAGACTTCGTACCGCTCGTGACATGTCCGGATCTTCGCCGTCATAGCCGCAGCGCGGAGCGGCCGGCTGACGGCACAATGGCGTGCGTGAAACCGCTGCGGGTGCTGCTGTTCGACGTCTTCGGGACGCTCGTCAACTGGCGATCCAGCCTGATCGACATCGCGGAGGTCATGACGGCCGAGCCGGCGGGGCGGGCCGGCCCGGACACCCGGGCTGACTGGCCGGCCATCATCGACGACTGGCGCCGCGCCTACCAGCCCGCGCTGGACCGCGTCCGGCGCGGCGCCGCGTGGCGTGATCTCGACACCCTGCAGCGTGAAACGCTGACCGAGGTACTCACCCGGCACGACGCGGAGCTCGGGTCAGCCGGCCGGGAAACACTGGTGCGCGGCTGGCGCCGGCTGCGGCCCTGGCCGGATAGCCGCGAAGGGCTTGGCCGGCTGCGCTGCGGGCACGTCACCGCCACCCTGTCCAACGGCCACGTCGCCTTGCTCGCCGACCTGCTCAAGTTCGCCGACCTGCGCGTCAACGCCGTGCTTTCGGCTCAGCTCGCGGCCGGCTACAAGCCGGACGCGAGGGTGTACCTCGACGCGCTGCGGCTGCTCGAATGCCCGCCCGGCGACGCCGGGATGGTGGCCGCGCACGCGTCCGACCTGCAGGCCGCGGCCGCGCTCGGCCTCCGGCCGATCTTCGTCCGCAGGCCTGCCGAGTGGGGCCCCGACGCGGTCCCTGCCGGGCCGCCCGCGCTGGACGGCCTGCTGGCCGTCGATGGGCTCGTGGATCTGGCCGAAGCCCTCGGCTGCTGACGGCGTCCCGGCCGGTTCGGTGCCTCGCGCGCCGGCGTCCGGCGGATCATCCGTGATGACGGCGCATGGGTATCGCCGTCACCCGCCGCTGTCTTCGCCGTGAGCGTGTCTTCGCCTTGAGCGCAGGCAGCCACCGGGGCCTGCCCGGGAGCGGCGCTCCCGGGCAGGCCCGACGGGCCGGCTCAGCCGACGGCGGTCAGGGCCGACTCGCCCGGGGCCGGTGCGCCGGCTGGCGGCGATGCCTGGCCGCTGATCGCAGGCACCCGCAGCAGCCGGGCCAGCCATCCGGGCAGCCACCAGTTGGCCCGGCCGAACAACGCGACCATCGCCGGAACGAGCAGGCACCGGATGACCACGGCGTCGACGAGGATGCCCGCGCCGAGCCCGGTGGCCAGGATCTTCAGGTCGGTCTGCGGCCCGGTCGACATGGACAGGAAGCTGAGCATCAGGATCGCGGCCGCGCTGGTGACCAGCCGCCCGGTGCGTCCGAGGCCCTCGGTGACCGCGTGCCTGGCGTCGCCGGTCGCGTCGTAGGCCTCCCGGATGCGGCTGAGGATGAACACCTCGTAGTCCATCGACAGGCCGAACAGGAAGGCGAACACCATCAGCGGCACCCACATCGTGATCGCACCGGTGGCGGGGATGCCCCAGATGGCGACCGACCCGTGGCCCTCCTGCCAGACCCAGGTCAGCACCCCGTACGCGGCCGCCAGCGAGACCAGGTTGAACACGACGGCCTTGGCCGCCAGGAGCACCGAACGGAACGCGCGGGTCAGCAGCAGGAACGTGGCGACGCCGATGAGCGCGAGCATGAGCGGGAAGTCGCCGTACACCGCGCGGTCGAAGTCGATCAGCGAGGCGCCGTCGCCGCCCACGCCGATCACGTGCGGGCGGCCGAGCAGGGCGCCCTCCATCCTGGTGACGGTGGCCTGGCCGTCCGGCACGCTGCTCTCGGCAAAGGGGAGGACGGTGACGATCGCCGTGCCGTCCCGACGGTAGTCGGGGGTGGCCGGAGCGACCGCGGTGTACACGCCCGGGATCCGGGCCGCGTCGGCGGCCACCGCGGCGGGAGCCGACGAGGTGAGCACCTCGGCCGGAGTGATCACCCCGGACGGGATGCCGCCGTCGGTCAGCGTGGCCAGCGCGTCGTGGGCGGGCCCGGCGGTGGCCTGGGCGGCGCTGCCCGGCTCGCCCAGGTGCAGCGACAGCGCAGGCAGCATCAGCGCGGCGAGGATCCCTGCGCCGGCCAGCGCGGCCACCCAGCGGTGCCGGTAGACGCCGCGGGCCCAGGCGGTGAACGCCCGGCTGGCCGAGCGCTCGGTGCGAAGCCGCGGCCAGTCCAGCCGGGGCCCGGCGGTGGCCAGGATCACCGGCAGCAGGGTGACGGCGACGGCGACCGAGACAAGCGGGACCAGGACGCCGCCGTACCCGACGCTGCGCAGCATCGGCACCGGCAGGACGATCATCGACAGCAGCCCGATGGCCACGGTGAGCCCGGAGAAGACCACCGCACGCCCGGCGTGGTTCATCGCCTCGATGACCGCACTGGAGTTGTCGCGGCCGGCCGCACGCTCCTCGCGCCAGCGGCTGACCACCAGCAGCGAGTAGTCGATCGCCACGCCCAGCCCGATGAGGGCGATGAGGAACTCCACGATCTGGCTGATGCCGGTGATCTCGGTGAGCCCGCCGACGAGCAGGAACGTGCCGAGCACGGACACCCCGCCGATCAGCAGCGGGAGCAGGGCCAGGAAGCTGGCGAAGACGAAAGCCAGGATGACCAGCGCCCCGACCGAGCCGATCATGGCCTCGGTCATGAGTCCGGTGCCCTTGGCCGAGGCGGGCTTGCCGTTCGCGAGCAGCTGGGAGCCGGTGACGCCCACCTGCCACCCGCGCGGTGCGGCCGCGGCGACCGCGTGCTGGATAGACGGGCCCAGGTTGGCCCCGCCGAAGCCGCTCACCGACGCGGTGTAGACGAGAGCGAAGGTAGTGCGCCCGTCGCGGGTGATGAACGCCGGGTCGTGGGCGGTGGCGTAGTCGGCGATCCGTACCTGCGGGAGCGCTCGCGCCACGGCGGCGAACGCCCGGCCGGTGGCGGCGGCGACGGCCGGGTCGGCGATCCGCTGGCCCGCGGGCACCGTCAGCACCGGCAGGTACGGCGTCTGGGATCCGCCGTTGCCGTAGGTCGCCGCGATCCGGCTGTCGACCCGGAAGGCCTGGCCCGGCATGGAGAAGCTGTTGGTCATCCGGTGCGTAGTGCCGCTGATGGTCATCACGCCGGCGGCGGCGGTAGCGAGCCAGAACAGGGTAACCAGCGCCTTGTGGCGGAGAACGAAGCTGGTCAGGCGGTACATCACGGCCTCCAGGGCCTCTCGTCACCGGCGGCCTTTCCGCCAGTTCTGCCAGCGTGCCGGGCGAGGGCGTTCGCCGTCGTCGTCCCTGGGTCGGCAGTTGCGCATGCTGCCCAGGAAGCAGCGGGAGGCCGACTACTCCCTAGCGAGTAGCCGGCAGTCAACCCCGGGAGGATGGCCCGCAGGCCCCGTCTTGCCTACGCTGTGCGAGTGGACAGCCGTGCGATGGCCTGGTGGTCGCGATCGCGGCGATGGTGGCGCGATTCGCCCGCGCGGGATGTGGCCTTCGCCCTGATGATGACCGCCCTCACGGTCGGCGGGTCGTACGGGGAGGCGCATCCGTCCGAGCCCGGGGACAAGATCGTGAACGGCCACCCGGTCCCGCACACGCCGGCCGCCGCGTTCCTGCTGGTCGCCGTCGCCGCCCTGGTGCTGGCCTGGCGCCGGCGGTACCCGGAGCCTGTGCTGTGCGTGAGCGCTGCGGCGGTGGTCACCTACAGCCTGCTCGGCTACGTCAACGGCGCTGCCCTGCTGTCCCCGGCCGTGGCCCTGTACGCGGTGACGTCCACGGTCAGCGTCCGTCGGGCCGTGGCCTGGGCGGCCGCCACGCTTGTCGCGCTCATGGCGGCCACCGCCGCGGCGAACCCGTTCCAGCCGACCGGCGGCGGGTTCTACATCATCCCCGCGCTGGTCGCGGCTGCCCTGTTCGGCGGGATCGCCGTCGCCAACCGCCGAGCCTACGTGGCTTCCATCCAGGCCCGCGCGGACGACGTCGCGCAGCGGCGGGTCGACGAGGAGCGGCTGCGCATCGCCCGGGAGCTGCACGACGTGGTGGCGCACACTATGGCCACCATCAACGTCCAGGCCGGGGCGGCGATCCATGTCGCCGCCGAGCGTCCCGATGCCGCCGTCGATGCGCTGCGCGCCATCCGGGGTGCCAGCAAGGCAGGGCTGCGCGAACTGCGCGCCATACTCAACCTGCTGCGCCAGGCCGATGAGGCGGATTCCACCACGCCCGCGCCCGGGCTGGCGCAGATCGAGGCCCTCATCGAGAGCACTTGCCGGGCGGGGCTGGCGACCACCCTGACCGTGACCGGGAACCGGCACCCGCTGCCGCCGGAGATCGACCTGGCGGCATACCGGATCGTGCAGGAATCGCTGACCAACGCCATCCGGCACGCCGGCCCGGCCAGCGCCGCCGTGTCTCTCGGCTACGGCGAAAGCGAGCTGGCGATCGAGGTCACCGACACCGGACGAGGGCTGACCGGGACCGCCCCCCGCGGCGGGCACGGCCTGGCCGGCATGCGCGAGCGCGCCGCGTCGGTGGGCGGCAGCGTGCAGGCCGGCCCGGGGCGCGCCGACGGCTTCCGGGTCGCGGCCCGGTTCCCGCTCGGCGGGCGGCCGGCCGCCGGCCACACCGGGACTGCCCCGGTCGCCGAAGGGACGTTGTCGTGATCCGCGCGCTGCCCGCCGAAGGGACACCGTCGTGATCCGCGCGCTGCCCGCCGAAGGGACACCGTCGTGATCCGCGCGCTGCCCGCCGAAGGGACACCGTCGTGATCCGCGCGCTGCCCGCCGAAGGGACACCGTCGTGATCCGCGTGCTGCTCGCCGATGACCAGGCACTCATCCGCGCCGGATTCCGGCTCATCCTGGACGCGGCCAGCGACCTCGAGGTGGTCGGCGAGGCCACTGACGGCGCCGAGGCGGTGCGGCTCGCGCGCAGCCAGCGCGCCGATGTCGTGCTGATGGACATCAGGATGCCCCGGGTCAACGGCCTGGAGGCCACGCGGCAGATCGCGGCCGACGACGACCTGGCCGGGGTGCGGGTGGTCATCCTCACCACCTTCGAGTCCGACGAGTACGTTTACCAGGCCCTCCGGTCCGGGGCGGCCGGCTTCCTGGTCAAGGACACCGAGCCCGCCGAGCTGCTGCACGCGATCAGGGTGGCCGCCCGGGGCGATGCCCTGCTGTCGCCGAGCGTGACGCGGCGGCTGATCACCGACATCGCCCGCCAGCCGCAGCGCCCGCCGGCCGACGACCGGGCGCTCGCCGCGCTCACCGAGCGGGAACGCGAGGTGATGGCCCTGGTCGCGGCCGGCTTGTCCAACGACGAGATCGCGGCCCGGCTGTATCTCAGCCCGCTCACGGCCAAGACCCATGTCAGCCGGATCATGACCAAGCTGAACGCACGTGACCGGGCCCAGCTCGTCGTGATGGCCTACGAGAGCGGGCTGGTGATCCCGGGCGACCGGGCTCAGGCGCCGCCGTGAGCGGGGCAGCCTCGCCAGCAGCGCGGCCGCCGGTCGCCACATCCCGGTACCCGGCCACCGCACCCCGGTACCCGGCCACCGCACCCCGGTACCCGGCCACCGCACCCCGGTACCCGGCCACCGCACCCCGGTACCCGGCCACCGCACCCCCGTACCCGGCCACCGCACCCCCGTACCCGGCCACCGCACCCCGGTACCCGGCTACCGCACCCCGGTACCGGGCAGCACACCCCGGTACCGGGCAGCACACCCCGGTACCGGTCAGCGCACGCCGGTACCGGTGATAGCCACGGTGAGGGTGTGGGCGCCGGCCCGGTCTTTCCAGGTGAAGGTGTACGTGCCCGCCGACCGCCCGATCGTGGCGGGAGTGAAGGTGACGGGGATGGTGAGGTGGTAGCCGCTATTGACCGGCAGGCCATCGTCAACCTTGTAAGGAGCCCGGAACGGCCCGGCGAGCGCGGTGGCGGCGACCGTGGCGGCCTGGTTGCCGGCGTTGACGATGCGCAGGAACCGGGTCACGGTGTGGCCGGCCGGGACGTCGCCGAAGCTGATCCGCGGTGGCGCGGTGAACTTGCTGTGCGCCGGCTGGGCGGTGCCGGACAGGGCGACCGTGACCGGACTGCCGCTGCTGCCGGCGATGGTCAGCGCGGCGGCTGAGGACACGGCCCGGCGGGGGCTGTAGGCGATCTGCACGGTGACGGACTGGCCGGGCCGCAGCACAGTCCCGGGCCGGGGCAGCGCCCGGGCGGTGAAGGGACCACCGGGCACGCTGACCCTGGTGATCCGCTGCGCGGTGGTGCCGCCGTTGACGATGGTCGTGACCGCGTACACCGGCTGGCCGACCGGCACCGGGCCAACCTCAGTGCCGTCGTTGAGCGACAGCAGCAGGGACAGCCGGGATGCAGTGGCGTACAGCCCGGCCCGGGTGGCGTCGGCGATGAGCGGGATGCTCACGGGCACGCGGCCCGCGAGGGTGAAGGACAGCGCGCCGCTGGCGCCGCCGGGGGCGGTGGGAGCAAACGTCACCGGCGCGCGCAGCGTGTCACCGCGGTGCAGGGTGACCGGGAAGGTGACCGGCACCCGCCGGGCGCGGCCAGGGGAGACTTCGGTCGCCCGGCCGACGCGGAACGGATCCGGTGAGGTCACGGCGGAAGAACCGAGGCCGGTCACGGTGACGGTCCGCACCGCCGTCACGGTCACCGGCCGGATGGCCGACGAGCCCACCGCGGTGGATCCAAACGCGGCGGCCGGGCCGCGGCGCAGTGCGGCGCGCGCGGTGACCCCGAAGCCGAGGACGTGGCCGTCCCTGGTGCCCACGTAGACCATGCTCTTACGGGTGGCGACGATGGAAAACTGGCCGGCCGTCCCGATCGGCTCTGCGGCTATCTGCTGAAGCTTCACCCCGCCGCCCTTCGCCGGATGCGGCACGGCGTCGAAGGCCATCAGGAAGGCGCCGGTCCCGCTCATGCCGGAACTGTCCACCACCCACACCACCGCCGAAGACGGGTCGGTCCCGCTGGAGGTGACCACCGGCGAGCCCGAGCTGAAGCCGAACGTGTACGTGCTGTTGGCCACGTCGATGAGCACCGGCCGCCCGGCGTGGTTGGTACCAAGCCGGAAGGCCCGCAGGTAGTCCTTCTTGCCCAGGTAGTACACGTAGTCGGACAGCCCGGAAGACCCGGGCGGCAGCGGCGACGTGCTCTGCTCGAACACCGCAGGGTGGCCCCACAGCCCTCCGTAGGACTGGCTCTGGAACAGGTCGTGGTCCGTGCTGCCAGGACCCTGCTCCCGGCCGCCGAGGTCATCGGAGTCCAGCAGGAAGATGCGGCCGATCTTTCCGCCCTGGACAAGGATGTGCGGGTAGGCCATGGTGCCTACCGGGAAGCCGACCGGACCGGCCGAGCCGTAGTCGAGGTCGCCGGCGTCCAGGGTCGGGGCGTTGGCCGGGCTGAAGAAGTCCTTCGCGGCCAGGGTGCCGTTGGGCTGCGGCGCCAGCCGGATGACCGACTCGGCGAGCTGGCCGGGCGGCGCGTGGCCCGGTCCTGGGGGCGGGGAGATGCCGTTGCCTGAGGCGACGAAGATCCGGCCGGGCCCGTCCGACATGAGCCCGCCGCCGCTCTGCCAGATGCCGGCCTCGTCGTCGGTCACCCCGGACTCATCGGTCCACAGCGTCAACTTCGCCTTGTCCGCCAGGTCCACGGCGGCCACGTACCCGGCCCAGGGCGCGTGGTCGCAGTGCGAGGCGAACGACGCGTAGACCCACCCGTGCAGCAGCAGCAGGCCCGCCCGCTGGTCTTGCCGCTGGGCATCGATGGAGATGTCGGGATCGTTGGACGGGCTGCCGTAGATTCCCCGCTGGAAGGTGACGGCGCCCGTCGCCACCCTGATCCCGAACAGCCGCCAGGCGACGTACGTCCCGCTGACCACCTGGGCCATCACGTAGACCGTCCCGGTCGCGGCGTCGTAGACCGGGGTCGAGGTCACCCCGATGTCGGGGACCAGGTCAGGGCAGTTCGGGATGGGCCACGGGGTGCCCAGCGAGGTCGACCATCTGATCGCGCCGGTGGTGGCGCTGAGCCCGTATACCCAGTCCTCTTCGGTAGCCACGACCACGGTCGAGCCGATCACCAGCGGCTGGGCGTACACCTGCCCCTTGACGCTCGTGGAGAACACCTCGCCGAAGCTCGGGCCGTGCACCGCCGAAGGGCTCAGGCCCGGCTCGCGGGGATCCCACCCCGTGCGCAGATCGTTCAGCGAGGCGGTGCCGTCGTCTCCGGGGGCGCGGTGTGAGGCCGTCAAGGTACCCGCCCGGGCGGCCCGGCCGCGGCTGGCGGCGGCCGCCCCGCTGCCGGCCGGGAACACGGCGAGGGTCAGGGCGGCCACGGCCACGCCAGCTCCGACGCTCCGCTTCGCCCGCGCGATCCGGCCGGCGAAACGGAGAACAGCCCGGTAAGTGATTGAGCGCATGACAAGCCCCCATCCGGCCAACGCAGCGCGACTGCGCCCAGCACTGCGCGGGCACCGGGCAGCCCCTAATCATGTCCAGGGAGATAATAGGCACCCGGGCTCGAAATGGCCATAGATCCGGCAGGCCGTGGTTCTACAAATCATTGACGCATCTCCACTACGTTGTAGACTGATAACCGTCCCAGGCCCGGGGAGGTTGTCATGTCCGCAGCGGAAATCACGCAGCCCCCCCGGACCGCGGCGGGCGCGCAGCATGCGGCAGACGCCGTCAGCTTCCGGACCGAGCCCGGCAACTACCGGCACTGGCGGCTGCAGATCGACGGCGACGTCGCCTGGCTGGTGATGAACGTAGATCCGAGCGCCGCGCTGCGGCCCGGCTACGAGCTGAAGCTGAACTCCTACGACCTCGGCGTGGACATCGAGTTCTACGATGCGGTGCAGCGGCTGCGGTTCGAGTATCCCGCTGTCGGCGCCGTGGTGATCACCAGCGGCAACGACAAGACGTTCTGCGCAGGCGCGAACATCCGGATGCTGGCCGGGTCCAGCCATCCGTGGAAGGTGAACTTCTGCAAGTTCACCAATGAGACCCGGTGCGCGGTCGAGGACGCCTCGGCGAACTCGGGGCAGCGCTACATCGCCGCGGTCAACGGCACCGCGTCTGGCGGCGGCTACGAGATCGCGCTGGCCTGCGACCAGATCCTGCTGGTGGACGACGGCTCGGCCGCTCTGTCGCTGCCCGAGGCGCCGCTGCTGGGCGTGCTGCCCGGCACCGGCGGCCTGACCCGGCTGACGGATAAGCGGAACGTTCGCCGTGACCGCGCCGACGTGTTCGCGACCAAGGCGGAAGGGATCAAGGGCCGGACCGCGGTGGACTGGGGGCTGGCCGACGAGGTCATCGGCAAGAGCAAGTTCGGCGAGACGGTGGCGCTGCGGGCCCGGGAGGCGGCGGCCGCCTCGCCGCGCGCGGGCCGGGCCGGGCAGCCCGGCATCATGCTCACCCCGCTCGATCCGTCGATCACTCCGGACGCGGTCTGCTACCGGCACGTCCGCGCGGATCTGGACCGGACGGCGCGGCAGGTCGCCATCACCGTGGACGGGCCCGCGGCCGGGCCGCCGGCCGACATCCACCAGGCCGGCGCCGGTTTCTGGCCGGTTGCGATGACCCGGGAGCTGGACGATCTCATCCTGTGGCTGCGGGCCAACGAGCCCGAACTCGGCACCTGGGTGCTGCGCACCCGCGGCGACATCGACCTGCTGCTCGCGCACGAGCGCCGCATCACCAAGGCCGGCGACGACTGGCTCGCCGCCGAGATCCGGCACTACTACAAGCGCACCGTCAAGCGGCTGGACGTCACCGGCCGCAGCCTGGTCGCGCTGATCGAGCCGGGCAGCTGCTTCGCGGGGATGCTGCTGGAGCTGGCCCTGGCCTGCGATCGCCAGTACATGCTGGAAGGCACCGACCCGCCCGCTCGTATCGTCCTGACCAGCGCCAACTTCGGTACTTTCCCGATGGCTAACGGGCTATCCAGGCTGGCCACCCGGTTTTACGGACATGATGATCATGCCGAACGGCTGGCGGGTGAACTCGGGCGCCCGATCGAGGCCGCCGCGGCGGCAGACCTCGGCCTGGTGACGGCCGCGCTGGACGACATCGACTTCGACGACGAGGTCCGCGTAGCGCTGGAGGAGCGCGGCTCGCTGAGCCCGGACGCGCTGACCGGGCTGGAGGCTAGCTGCCGGTTCGCCGGGCCGGAGACGCTGGAGACGAAGATCTTCGGCCGGCTGTCCGCCTGGCAGAACTGGATCTTCAGCCGGCCGAACGCGGCCGGCCCGGACGGTGCGCTGACCCGGTACGGCACCGGCCGGAAGGCCGTCTTCGACTGGAAGCGGGTGTGAGCTGATGCGCGCCGACTACCACGAAAAGATCCCGAACAACGTGGGCCTGGCCGACGACCGGCGGCTGCAGCGGGCGCTGGAGTCGTGGCAGCCCAGGTTCGTGAGCTGGTGGGCGGAGATGGGCCCGCAGATCCCTACCGAGGACGTCTACCTGCGCACGGCGGTCAACGTGGGCCGGGACGGCTGGGCGCACTTCGGCCACGTGCAGGTGCCCGACTACCGGTGGGGCATCTTCCTGGCCGAGCGCGACCCTGGCCGGCGGATCGGGTTCGGCGAGCACAAGGGCGAGCCTGCCTGGCAGCAGCTGCCCGGAGAGTACCGCGCCGACCTGCGGCGGCTCATCGTGATCCAGGGCGATACTGAGCCCGCCTCGGTCGAGCAGCAGCGCCGGCTCGGCTATACCGCGCCGAGCCTGTACGACCTGCGCAACCTGTTCCAGGTCAACGTGGAGGAGGGCCGTCACCTGTGGGCGATGGTGTACCTGCTGCACGCCTACTTCGGTGTCGAAGGCCGGGAAGAGGCTGGTGACCTGCTGCGCCGCAACTCCGGCAGCTCGGACTCGCCGCGCATCCTGGGCGCGTTCAACGAGGAGACCCCGGACTGGCTGTCGTTCTTCATGTTCACCTATTTCACCGACCGGGACGGCAAGTACCAGCTGGGGACGCTCAAGGAGTCGGCGTTCGACCCGCTGTCGCGGACCTGCGAGTTCATGCTCAAGGAAGAGGCGCACCACATGTTCGTCGGCACCACCGGCGTGGACCGCGTGGTGGAGCGCACGGCGCAGCTGATGGTCGAGCACGAGACCGACGATGCCGGGCCGCACGGCGGGATCGGCCTGCACGTGATCCAGAAGTACCTGAACTTCCACTATTCGGTGTCGCTGGATCTGTTCGGCGGCGAAACCTCGACCAACGTGGCCAACTACTACACCGCCGGGCTCAAGGGCCGCTGGCAGGAAGGCCGGCGCGGCGACGATCACAAGCTGACCGACGACGGGGCCCTGGTGGACGCCGTGGTGGACGGGGAGATCGGCCAGACCGAGGTGGCCGCGCTCACCGCGCTCAACTCCGACCTGCGCCGCGAGTACATCGCCGACTGCGCGAGCGGGGTCAAGCGGTGGAACCGGATCCTGGAAAGCGCCGGGCTGCCGCACCGGCTCGCGCTGCCGCACCACGGCTTCAACCGGCAGGTCGGCGCGTTCGCCGCCGTGCACGTGTCACCGGACGGCCGGGTGCTCGATGATGTCTCGTGGCGGCAGGGCCGGCCGGGCTGGCTGCCGACCGACACCGACAAGGCGCACGTGATGTCGCTGATGCGGCCCGTCTACGAGCGCGGGAAGATCGCCAGCTGGCTTGCGCCGCCGCGAAACGGGATCAACGGCCAGCCGTTCGGCTACGAGTACGTGCACCTGGCCTAGGCCGTGGCCTAGCCGTACCGGTCAGCCACCCAGTATTCCGGCTCGCTGAAACCCGCCGCCTTTCCGGCTCGCTGAAACCCGCCGCCGCGCCGCGGGCCACTATGGGTTCATGAGCGCAAGTACCAGGATCGTTGTGGTCGGCGGGGGTATCGTCGCGGCGAGCGTCGGATATCACCTGGCCCGCCGTGACGTATCGGTGATCATCGTCGAGGGGGATCAGGCCGGAGTGGCCACCGATGCCGGCGCGGGGATCCTCTGCCCCTGGACGGCGCCGGCCGACGATGCCGGCTACCAGCTGGCGGCGGACGGGGCACGCTACTACCCCGAGCTGCTCGCGATGCTGGACGGCGACGGCCAGGCCGGGACCGGGTACGCCCGGGTCGGAACGCTGCACGTGGCCGACGACGACCAAGCGCTGCGGGCGACGGCGGCGCGGCTGCGGGCACGGGCGGCGGGCCGGCCCGAGATCGGGGAGGTTGCGCTCCTGGAGCCGGGCGAGCCTGCCGGGATGTTCCCGCCGCTGGACGCGGGCCTGGCCGGCCTGTGGATCGCCGGCGGCGCCCGGGTTGACGGGCGCGCCATCCGGGACAGCCTGCTCGGCGCGGCGGCCGGCCGCGGCGCCCGCCGGATCCGCGGGAGCGCCGTGCTCGACCAGGCCGGGGGGCGGGTGACCGGTGTGCGCGTCGGCGCGGACCGCATCGGGGCGGACCGGGTCGTGGTGGCGGCTGGCGCGTGGACGGCCCAGATCTGCGCCGCGGCCGGCTGGGCGTTGCCGATCCGCCCGCAGCGCGGCCAGATCGTGCACGCCCGGCTATCCGGCGCGGACACGGCCCGCTGGCCGGTGGTGCTCCCGCCGGGCGACCCGTACCTGCTCGGCTTCCCGGAGGGCCGGATCGTGATAGGCGCGACCAGGGAGGATGCCGGGTTCGAGTACGAGGTCACCGTGGGCGGGGTGGGTGGCCTGCTGGCCCAGGCCCTGCGGCTGGCTCCTGGCCTGAGCGAGGCCGCGCTGCTGGAAACGCGGATCGGCTTCCGGCCCGTCACCGGGGACGGGCGGCCCGTGGTCGGCAGGCTGGCCGACGGCCTGTTCGTCGCGGCCGGCCACGGCCCGGAAGGGCTGACGGCAGGCCCCTGGACAGGGCTCGCGGTCTCGGCCCTGGTGCTGGGCGAGCCGCCGGTTACCGACCTCGCCCCGTTCAGCCCTGCCAGGTTCCGGTCTGACCCAGGGCCCCGGCAAAGTTGATGCTCCAGGCGATCCTCGCGGCGGTTGCCGTGCCGATCACCTCGTCATCGACGCGACTGCAGCCAGCGGGATGAGTTGCCACCCGAATGGTGGAGCCCCGGCGGTCGCGAACGCCATCGCGAAGTGGGTTACGTGACCCGGATTGACATCTCGCCGGCGGTCCGCATGACGGGAACAAGGCGCGCGCCGCCGGCGTTTACCTAAGGTCAATTCTGATGTAAGAGACGAGATTTATGGCACAGTGCATTACCTGCGGGACTGAATTGCATCCCGAGAGAGCGGAGAAGTACGACTACTGCATGGCCCGCGAGTGTCAGGAGAAAAACGCCAAGGGCTTGACCATGGTGGCCGTCGGGATGAACAAGGCAGCCGACGAGCTGGTCATCCTGGACGAGCGGACCCGCGAGGACCTGGCCAACGGCAGGTATCGGGACCAGCGGCGCGGCTTCTTCGGGCCGCTCGCCCCGGCAGCCCCGGCACCGGGTCAGGCAGCCCCGGCAGCCGGTCAGGCAGCCCCGGCAGCCGGTCAGGCAGCCCCGGCACCGGGCCCGGCTGGTCCGCGGAGTCCGGCGCCGCCTGCGCGCGCTGCCCGCCGGTCCCGGCTGCAGCCGACCCGGCCGACGCCGGCCGGCCCGGCCCGGCAGCCGTGGACCGGGTCGCAGGAGCGGCTCGCGCTCTTGTACAACGAGCAAGGGCTGCGCCCGGACGAGATTGCGGGCAAGCTCGGCGTCAGCACCTACCTCGCGACCCAGATCATCCTCGCGGCCAGAAGCCGCCGCAGGGCCTGACCGGCCCGGCTTGACCTGTGGGGTAATTGCGGGGGCGTCCGGGGTCGCGCACGGTGGTAGCAGGCAATCAGCCACCGCAGCCGACCCCGGAGGGATCATGTCCGGCTGTGCCATTGCGCACATGCGCCAGGTCACCATGGGGCCGCCGATCGCGGAATACCTGCAGCGCATCGACGCTACGCTGGAGCCGTTCGGCGGCCGGTTCGTCGTGCACGGCGGCGAGTTCGAGGTGCTGGAAGGCACCTGGCCGGGCAACGTCATCGTCATCGAGTTCCCGGACCGCGGGCAGGCCGAGGCCTGGTACACCTCGGACAGTTACCAGGAAATCCTGGGCCTGCGCACCGACAACTCCCGCAGTGACGTCATCATCGTCGACGGAGTCGACGCCGCGCACCGGGCGACGGATGTACTCGGCGGGAACGGCGCCCAGCTGGCCAGGAAACCATCCACCCCAACGTAGCGGGATCCGCTGCCGCCCAGCCGAGCCTCAATGTGACGTGCCGATGTCACCGAGAAAACGGGTCAGGCCGCTTGCCGTCACCGCGATCACGTGACCGATCGAATTCAGCACGTCAGAAAGGGTCGTCGGAGCCCTGAATGCCATGTAGACGGCGAGAAGAAGAATGGCCCAGAACAACCGGAACCGCTTATGATATTCATCGCCGCAGGCGCCGGCTCGCGCATGGTGACCCGTTGCTGCTCATTACCCTGCCCCCCGTCCGCGCGTGACCCGTCGCTGCCTCGCGGATGCAGCTAACTCCGGCGGCCCCAACGCCGGAATTTCTGCAATTTTTGCATCTCCCGGTCCGGGAGGCAATGGCTCAGGAGCCGCCAGTGGTGAGCTCGCTCCAGCGCTGTCGGGCCGCCTTGTCCCACTCGCCGTGCCGTGACTCGAACAGCCGGCGGGCCCGGGTCCCGCTCCAGCGCGGCGGCAGCAGCCTCGGCGGCAGCTGCGGGTCCAGGAACGGGAACCGCCGCCACTCGTGCACCAGCCGGGCCTGGGCCAGCAGCACCTCATCGGGCTCGTACGGCCGCAGGCCGCTGAACGCCGCGATGAACTCCTCGTACTGGCCGGCCACGGAAGTCAAATCCCAGGCGCGATCGACCATGGCACGCTCGTGTCCAATGCCAGCGAAACGCGCGGTGAACGACATGGCCTTGCCGCCCAGGCCAAGCTCATCGATGATCGCCCGTGCCTCCGCCTCTCGCGCGGCATACGGCGAGATCCACATGCCGGGCTCGGGTGAGCCGAACCCTGCCCAGCTCAGCCGGGTGCGCAGCCGGTGCCGCAGGCCGCGCCGGGCCTCGGGCACCGAGACGTTCACGATGAACCAGGTGCCGTCCCAGTCCGGCTGCCGTGCGGCGAAGGCATAGATCCGCTTGGCCCCGTCGGTGAGCAGGTGCCGGCCGGGGTCGGTGAGGGACCACCGGACGCTGCGGCCGACGCGTTCGGACCGCAGCCAGCCGTCGGCCGCCGTCCGGGCCAGCGCCTGCCGGGCGGCCTTCTCCTCCACGCCGAGCCGGTCCAGCACCCCGACGATGGTCTGCGTCCAGACGGCTGCCGGGCGGGGCAGCACGAACTCGCCGAGCAGCGTCAGCAGCAGCGACCGGGCGCTCGTCCTGGCTCCGGGGCCCGGCTCGCGCCCGGTCCCGGGAGCCGCCTTGCGCGTTGTCGATAGCACGCCTAGAAGATAATGGAGCCGGGAGGTTCGCCGTGCTCGATGGACATGTCCTGATCGACGCCCACATGCATGTCGGCAAGCTGTTGACGGTCAGCCCGGCCTGGCACCGCTGGGCCGACGGGTTCGGCGACGGCAGGACCATAGACCGGGTCTACGACTCTGACGGCGTCATCATCCCGGAGCGGTTCAGCGAATACCTGGACGCCGAGGGCGTGGACACCGCGCTGCTGTTCTGCGAGTACAGCCCGAAGGTGGCCGGGCTGCAGCCGATCGAGGATCTGCTGCCGCTGGCCAAGCATGACTCACGCCGGATCAGGCTGGTCGCCAACATCAATCCGCACCTGCACTTCCCCGTCGCCGACGAGCTGGAGCGCCAACTCGCCCTGGGCGCGGTGGCGCTGAAGCTGCACCCGGTGCACGGCGGCTACCACGCAAACGATCGCGCCCTCTACCCCGCCTATGAGGTGTGCCGGTCGCGCGGGATACCGGTGATCGTGCACTGCGGGACGAGCAACTTTCCCGGCTCCATGAACTCCTGCGCCGACCCGATCTTCCTCGACGAGGTGCTGCGGGACTTTCCGGCGCTGAACATCGTGCTTGCCCACGGTGGCCGCGGCTGGTGGTACGACGCAGCGGCATTTCTCGCGCTGTCCTACGGCAACGTGTGGATCGAGCTGTCCGGCCTGCCTCCGCGACGGCTGCCCGACTACTACTCCAGGTACGACTTCGGCCGGCTGACCCGGCGGTTCATCTTCGGCACCGACTGGCCCGGCGTGCCGGGAATCGCGCGCAACGCCCGCGACGTGGCCGCTCTCTGTCCGGACGAGGAGACGGCCGGCCTCGTGCTCGGCGGCAACGCGCGCCGGGTGTACCGGCTGGACGCCGGCGCCGACTAGGCCCGGCCGCCGGCGACTCACCCGGCCCCCGGCGACTCGCTCGATCACAGGCGGCTCACTCGATCACGGGCGGCTCACTCGATCACGGGCGGCTCGCCCGGCCACCAGCGGCTCGCCCGGCCACGGGCGACTTGTCCGGCCGCCGGCGACTCGCTCGATCACGGGCGGCTCCCCGGCCACCCAGCGGCTCGCCCGGCCACCGGCGGCTTGTCCGGCCCACCCGCGGCTCACCCGGCCCGGCAAGGCTCGCCAACCGCCGGCCGGACTACCTCCGGCCCGCTGGGCGTGGCGCACCCAGCGGGCCGTGGCAATCGCCCCCTTTGGCCCGCAGAACGACGACGATCAGCCCGTTTCTGCTGGACAGGCCGACGTTACCTGGAACGGGCCCAAATGGTCAAGGAATAATCTGCTTTGAGCAAAGATGTGGTCAAGATAGCTTGGGGGCCGCAGGGCCCGGGCACCCCGCTTCGCAGGAAATTCAGTAGCCCGGATGCCGGGCCACTTGGTAGTTTTCTGCCTGACGCGGGGTGCCGGGTAGATCCCGGGAGAACGAGATATGTCTTGACTTCGCAGCCCGTCATGGCGGATAGTGCAGCCAGCGGGTAACCAGCCCGGTCCGACGCCCAGCCCAACCAGCCAAGGGGATCATCATGAGCCGAGCCGGCGCGATTGTGAGCATGGCCAGCGGACGCCGGATCAAATGGGCCATCCTGGTCTTCTGGCTGATCATCGTGGCCGTGCTCGGCCCGCTGGCAGGCAAGCTCACGGGCGCGGAGAAGAACGACTCGTCGGCCTGGCTGCCCGCCAAGGCCGAGTTCGACCAAGGTCCTGGACGTGCAGTCGCGGTTCCAGTCGCCCAACATCTTCGCCGCTGTCGTGGTGTATGACCGCCCGTCCGGCCTGACCAGTGCCGACAAGGCCAAGGCCGCCGCCGACGCCCGCCGGTTCCGCGAAGCGGCCAACGTGGTGCGCGGCCAGGTGGTCGGCCCGACCGTCTCCGCGGACGGCAAGGCCATCGAGACCATCGTCCCGGTCAACCTCGGCTCGAAGGGCTGGAATGGTGCATCGGCCGCCGCGACCAAGCTGCGCACCATCGCCCGCGCCGACGCGAACGGCCTGGCCTCGCACATCGCCGGCCCGCTGGGCAACGCCGCGGACTCGGCCGACGCGTTCAAGGGCATCGACGGCACCCTGCTGTACGCGACCCTGGCGGTCGTCATCGTGCTGCTGTTGGTCACGTACCGCAGCCCGGCGCTGTGGCTCCTGCCGGTGCTCTCGGCCGGCGTCGCGCTAGCCGCCGCTGAGGGACTGATCTACCTGCTGGCCGCCCACGCCGGGCTGACCGTCAACGCGCAGAGTGCCGGCATCCTGCTTGTGCTGGTATTCGGCGCGGGAACCGACTACGCGCTGCTGCTTACCGCCAGGTACCGCGAGGAGCTGCGCCGCCACGAGGACCGGCACGAGGCGATGGCCGTCGCGCTGCACCGCGCCGGGCCGGCCATCATCGCCAGCGCGGGCACCGTGATCGTCAGCCTGCTGACGCTGACCATCGCGGAGCTGAACTCCACCAAGAGCCTGGGACCCGTGCTCGCGATCGGCGTGGGCGTGGCGCTGCTGGCCATGATGACCCTGCTGCCAGCCCTGCTGGTGATCTTCGGCCGCTGGATGTTCTGGCCGGTCAAGCCCGCATACGGCACGGAAGAGCCGACCTCCAGAGGATTCTGGGCACGGGTCGGCCGCCGCATCGCGGTCAGGCCGCGGGTGGTCTGGGTGGTCACGGTCGTGATCCTCGGCGCGATGGCGCTCGGGCTGCTCGGCCTGAAGGCCAGCGGCCTGACCGCCGCGCAGGGATTCCGTCACCGCCCAGACTCAGTGGTCGGGCAGACGGTCGTAGACCGGCATTTCCCGGCCGGTGCCGGGCAGCCGGTGATCGTGATCGGCAACGAGCAGCGGGCGGCGCAACTGCTGTCGGCCTTCAAGGCCACGCCCGGAATCACCGGCGTCACCACGCCGGTGAGCAAGGCCGGTCACGCCTACTTGCAGGGCACGCTCACCAGCGCGCCGGACAGCCAGGCGGCTTATAACACCATCGACCGGGTGCGGGCCGCAGTGCATGCGGTTCCCGGCGCCAACGCCCTGGTCGGCGGCAACACGGCAATCAACCTGGACGTCATGCGCGCCTCCGCGCATGACCGCCTGGTGATCATCCCGTTCATCCTGGTCGTGGTGTTCCTCATCCTGGGGCTGCTGCTGCGCGCGGTGATCGCGCCGGTCATGCTGATCGCCACCGTGGTGCTGTCGTTCGGCGCCGCGCTGGGCGTGAGCGCGCTGATGTTCGATCACGTGTTCAACTTCGGCGGCGCCGACACCTCGTTCCCGCTGTTCGTCTTCGTCTTCCTCGTCGCCCTCGGCATCGACTACAACATCTTCCTGATGACCCGGGTCCGCGAGGAGGCGGGCAAACACGGCCCGCGCCGCGGCGCGCTCACCGGGCTGGCGGCGACCGGAGGGGTGATAACCTCGGCCGGCTGCGTGCTGGCGGGCACCTTCGCCGCGCTCGCGACGCTGCCGGTTACCTTCCTGGCCGAGCTCGGCTTCGCAGTGGCGTTCGGCGTGCTGCTGGACACCATTGTGGTCAGGTCGGTGCTGGTCACCGCGCTGAATCTGGATCTTGGCCGATGGGTCTGGTGGCCGAGCAAGCTCTTCCGTCAGTCCGTCCCCGAGCCCGAGCATCTGGAGGAACAGCCGGCAGTGATGTCGTAGGCCGGCGCCGATGCAATGGCATAGACCGGCACTGATGTCGTAGGCCGACGATGGCGTAGGCGGCGCTGTCGTCGTAGGCCGGCGATGGCGTCAGCCGGCGCTGACGCCGAAGGCCGGCAACGGCGTAGGCCGACGCTGACACCGAAGGCCGACGCTGACACCGAAGGCCGGCAATGGCGTAGGCCGACGCTGACACCGAAGGCCGACGCTGACACCGAAGGCCGGCAACGGCGTAGGCCGACGCTGACACCGAAGGCCGACGCTGACACCGAAGGCCGGCTGTGACAGGGTAGCCAGGGGCCCGATCGTTTGGTAACTTTCCTAACTAAATAGGGACGGCGGCGGAGCCGGCCGGCGCCGCCCTGCGCACTGGGAGGTCGGCCATGAAGACCCGATCGCTAACCACGACTGCCGCCCTCAGCGCCGTCGCCGTCTGCGCCGCGCTCGTCTCCGCCCCCGGTGCTGCCGCTCACACCGCCGCGCCGGGTTCCGCCGCGCCGACGGTCGGCGCGGCGGCCCCGGCGCAGGTGCGGGTGAACCAGGTGGGCTTCACCCCGACCAGCGCAAAGACCGCCTTCGTTATGCTGCCGCGGGCCGTCCGGGGAGTGCGCTTCGCGCTGCAGAGCCCGGGCGGCAGCGTCTACCTGGTGGGCCGGTCGTCCGATGATCTCGGTCGGTGGAGCGCCTCCTACGGTGCGGTATACGAGCTCAACTTCTCCGCCTTCCGGCACCCGGGGAGCTACCGGATCAGGCTGACCAGCCCGGCATCCGCGGTCTCCCCCATCTTCCTGATCGCCAGCTCCCGCACGCTCTACCGCCGGCTGGTGCTCAACTCGGTTCGTTTTTTCACCTCCGAACGAGACGGCGCCAATGTCAGCCCGGCCGTCCTGCACCGCAGGCCGGCCAATCTCACCGATCGCCGCGCTGTCGTCTACGCCGACCCCCGGTATGACCATAACGACAACCTGCTCGGCAAGTTCCACAAGATCGGCGGGCCGGTGAACGTGTCGGGCGGCTGGTTCGACGCCGGCGGCGGCTACGAGAAGTTCGCCTACACCGCCAGCTACACGGACGCGCTGATGATGGTCGCGGCGCGGGACTTCGCCGGGCAGTACCCGACGCTGCGGCCGGAGGCGCAGTTCGGGCTGCGCTGGATCGGCCGCCTCTGGAATCCGGTCCGTAAGGTGATGTACGTCCAGGTGGGCATCGGGAACGGCAACGCGAGCAACACGATCGAGGGCGACTACAACTTCTGGTTCCTGCCGCAGCAGGAGGACAGGCTCGGCGCCAAGCCCGCGAGCCCCGACTACTACGTCGAGTACCGGCCCGTCTTCGAGGCCGCGCCGCCGGGCAAGCCGATCAGCCCCGACCTGGCCGGACGGTTCGCCGCCGACTTCGCGCTCGGCGCTCAGCTCGACGCAAAGAGCCAGCCGCAGCAGGCCCGGCGGCTGCTCGCCGAGGCCCGCGAGGTCTACGCCATCGCCCAGACGACGCACGTCGGCCCGATCCTCACCACCTTCCCGCATGACTACTACCCGGGTACCGAGTGGAAGAGCGACATGCTCTGGGGCGCGGCCGAGATCTCCCTGGCCGACGAGGCGCTCCACGGCCGGGCCGGCCGCCTGCACCATGACCTGGCGACCGCCGCGCGGTGGGCCCGGGCTTACATCGCGCAGGGCCATCCGGACGGCGGCGACACCTTCAACCTGTACGACAACGGCGCACTGGCCGAGGGCGACCTGATGCAGGCCATGCGGCAGGCGCCGGGCCGGCCGGTGATCGCCCCGGTGGCGCTGCTCGACGATCTCGCCGCACAGCTGCGGGTCGGCGAACACTGGGCCAGGACCGAGCCGTTCGGGCTGGGCACGAACCTGGGACCAAGTGATGCTTCTCCGCATGCGTTCGGCCTCTATCTCACCAATGCGCTGTACCAGCGGTACGGCGGTTCGGGCACGTTCAGGTCATTCGCCCAGCAGCAGATGAACTTCGTGCTCGGCGCCAACGCGTGGGGCAGCTCCTTCGTGGTCGGCGCGGGCAGCACGTTCCCGCACTGCATGCAGAGCGAGATCGCCAACCTGGCCGGGTCGCTCGACGGCCGCGGCGACATCCAGCTGGGCGCGACCACGGACGGCCCGAGCAGCCCGGGCAACTTCCGCGGCCTCGGCACCGTCAAGGGGATGAGAGCCTGCTCCGCGGGTCAGTTCAAGCCGTTCGACAACTCGATGGCCGGCTACGAGGACAACGTGGTCAGCTGGCCCAGCGTCGAGCCGGCGGACGATTACACGGCGGGATCGCTGCTCGCGTTCGCGTTCGGGGCGGCCGGCCGGGGCGCTTAGGGCGTGTTTCGCGCAGAAGGTCCAGCAGACACGCCCTGGCGACGGCGGGATCGCTGCCGGCGTTCGCCGTTCGGGGCGGCCGGCCCGGGCGCTCAGGGCGTGTTTCGCGGATCCTGGCGCCGCAGAAGATCCGGGAGACACGTCCTGGCGAATGCGACCCGGCAACGCGGTTAGCGGGCCCTCCGGGCGGGAAAAGTAAGCCGCAGAGAGGCTTGTTACTCAGCGCAGCTGCGGGATCCCGCATTGGCGTCAACTTTGCCTGCCGCTGACGCCGTGGTCAGGGGGCTGGACCATGCGACTAGGTACGTCGAACCGACGGTCTGGCGCTCGGGCGGGCGGTTCTCTGCTTCCCTTCTGCTACCTGCTCCTGCTGCCGCTGATCGTGGTCGCGCTCACGGTCTTCTTCCTCGGTTATGCCGCGTGGCAGCTGGTCCGGCTGCTCTGGCGGCTGGCCTGTCTGGCCTGGCATGCCCTTCGCGCCCGGCACGTCGCGGACGCCTCATCGCAGGCCACGACGTACCCCTGAGACCTGTCCCGTGCTGGGCCTGACGTCCCGGCAGAGGGATTGATTTACACGAGGAATGTTGTCGAAGCAATTACCGTTTGAGGGAGCATGGTCGGCGGCTGTCGCGGCGAATAGAGTCGGCAGCGGGCCCGTATGAAGGAGCAGACATGCCAGCGGTCACAGTTGACGACATCCTCGTCCTGCCACGCGTCCTGGAGCCTGACCCCGCCACCAGCGCGGACCGGCCGGTGCTGTCGGTGACCACAGCCCCGTCCGGCCTTGAGGGCGAGGGATTCCCGGTCCGGCGTGCCTTCGCCGGGGTGGACCTCCGCCAGCTCGACCCGTTCATTCACATGGACCAGATGGGCGAGATCAACTACGCGCCGGGCGAGCCCAAGGGAACGCCGTGGCACCCGCACCGCGGTTTCGAGACCGTGACGTACATGATCGACGGGGTGTTCCGGCACCAGGACTCCAACGGGGGCGGCGGCCTGATCACCGACGGCGACACCCAGTGGATGACCGCGGGCGGCGGAATCCTGCACATCGAGGCGCCGCCGGAGGAGGTCGTCATGAGCGGCGGGCTCTTCCATGGCTTCCAGCTGTGGGTCAACCTGCCCGCCAGGCTCAAGATGACCAACGCGCGGTACCAGGACATCCGGGCCGGGCAGGTGAAGCTGCTCAGCTCCGCGGACGGCGGCGCGCTGCTGCGGGTCATCGCGGGCGAGCTGGCCGGCCAGCACGGGCCCGGCGTCACGCACACGCCGATCACACTGGTACATGCCACGCTCTCCCCCGGTGCGCAGGTCAGGCTGCCGTGGCGGGCCGACTTCAACGCGCTCGGCTACGTCCTGGCCGGATCCGGCTCGGTCGGCGCCGATCGCCGGCCGGTGCGGACGGGTCAGCTGGCCGTGTTCGGGCCGGGCGACGCGATCACCATGACGGCCGGCCAGCGGCAGGATGGCGGGGCCGAAACGCTCGACATCCTGCTGCTCGGCGGGGAGCCGATCCGGGAGCCGGTGGCCGCCTACGGCCCGTTCGTGATGAACACCAAGGCGGAGCTGGCCCAGGCCTTCGAGGACTACCAGGCCGGCCGGCTCGGCTCGATCCCGGCTGAGCGGACCACCGTCCCCGACGACCCGCACCCGGGACACGACGTCCTGTAAGCGCCAGCCGGGCGCGTGGTCTCGAAGATCAAGCAGCCGGGGTCCAAGGCCCGCGCGTGCCCGAGTGCTACCCCGGCCGGCCGGAACCCAGGTGCCGCGGAAATCCGGTGGACGCTCCGGGGGCGCCGGCCTACCATGTTCGCGGCGCCGACGATACCGCCGTGCGCGGTCGAGCCGAGGAGATTGGCCTTGTCCATGGTCATGGTATTCCGTGTCCGGGCGCTGCCGCCCGGCGCCGAACCCGGCCGGAGCGCACTTCCTTCGTGACCGTACGCTGATCACCCGCCTGGTCAGGGCGTCAGGCGCCGGCCAGGGACAACTCGTTCTCGACCTGGGCGCCGGCTACGGCTCGATCACGGCGGCGCTGGCCGCGGCCGGCCCGCGGGTCATCGCCGTCGAGCGCGACCCGCGGCTGGCGGCCAGGCTCAGCCGCAGGTTCGGTGGCGAGCCGCGGGTCACCGTGGTGGCGGCCGACCTCCGGGAGGTCTCGCTGCCGCGGCGCGATTTCGTGGTCGTAGCCAGCATCCCCTTTGCCGTCAGCACTGAACTGCTGCGCCGGCTGCTCGGCAACCCCGCGGTGCCGCTGGCCGGTGCGGAACTGGTTCTCGGCTGGGGGGCAGGCTGCTGGCTGGCCCGGTCCAGGCCGCGCGATGAGGAGACCGCCTGGTGGACCGCCCGCTACCGGATCCGCCTGGCCGGCCGGATCCCGGCGGCCAGCTTCGCCCCGCCGCCCGGCGTCAACGCCGCCTGGATGTCCATCCGGCCGCGGCCGCTTGCCGGGTCACGACACGGCCAGCGTGTCCTGCGTGCCCTGCTCCGGGATGGGTTCCGCAGCCGGGCACGGCCTGCGGCCGTCCGGCGGCAGGTCATGCTGCGGGCCGGGATCGCGCCCGGCACGCCGGCCGCCGAGCTGACCGCCGATCAATGGCACCGCCTGGCGCAGATGTTGACCGGGCAGGCCCGCGGCGGCTAGGAGGCCGCCGAAAAAGCTGCTGTCGATCAAATAGCAATCCTGACCTGCTGCTTTGCAAATTGATCATGAGGGATATGGGGCTTGTTCATCGGGCTCCCAGCCTGCCCGTCAAGCCCCCCGCGCCGTCACCTGCTGCCACGCTCAGGACTGACGTCCAAAACGTGGCGCAAAGGGTGCCCTAGCCGCGGCTGGCCGCTCGCGGTCAGCCGCGCATCAGGGGGTCGTCCTGCAGGCCGGCCGAGTGACCCATGGCGGCCAGCGCGCCGAGCGAGGCCGGGCGGTTGTCGATGATGTAATTGCAGCCGTTGCCCGCTCCGTGGCCGTCCCAGTACATCGCGGCGCCGATCTGGTGGTTGGCCGTGACGAACTCCTGCATCTGGTGGATGAACCCGGGCTGGATGGACGGCGATTTGTAGGGAACGCTGGCCCACTCGGCGACGAACACCGGCATGTTGCCGTGCGCTCTGGCGAAGTTGAGCGTCGGGTCGAACAGCTCGGCCGGAGTCTGCACCGCCGATCCCGCGGCTACGAGGTTGCTGCCCGGCTTGGCCGTCCGGCAGGTGGAGGTGTTGTAGCCGTCCACGCCCACGATGTCAACCTCGCGGTTGCCGGGCCAGAACGCGCTCACGCCCGGGAAGTTCGCGCTCAGATGGACCGGGAGGTAGGCGTAGTGCGTCAGGATCAGCACCCAGTGCAGCCGGCCGCCCTGATTCCAGTCGAGGTGGGCGGCGGTGGCCAGGGCGTGAATGTGATCCCAGGCCCGGACGAACTCGGCCGGCGTGCCGTACCGGTCGTGCGTGTCCGTCATGTCCGCCTCGTGCTCGAAGTAGACATAGATGGCATTGAGGTGGTAAGCGATGGCCGCCCGGTTCATCTGCCGCAGGAAGCCGGAGATGGCCCCGTCCTCGTGACCGTCCGCGATCGACGCGTAGCTGGGTCCTCCGGAATACGTATCGAGACTGACCAGCAACGTGCCGCCGGCCGCCATCTCCCGGTCAACGTCGGTGCTATCGAAGCTCTGCCCGATGTCGTCATAGACCCGCACGATGGCCAGCGTGCGGCCGAGCTTGGCCTCGTCAAGGACGAGCGGCCCGTCGCCGCCGAACAGCGCGTTGCCGACGAGCCCGGCGGGACCTCCGGGCGTAACCCGATGCGGCTTGCTCGGCTTACGGGGAGCGCTGTGCGGCGGCGGGGTGACCATGCCCGCCGCGCCCACCAGGCGCGGGGCGCGGGAATGGTTGCCGCTGCTCCCGGCCAGCTGGGGGGTGCCGCTGCCCCGCGCCCCGCGCATGAGCGTCGGCGCGACGCTGGCGCACCCGATGGCGGCCAGAGTTAACAGGGCGACCAGCACGGCGAGGATCGCGCGCCGCCGCCGGCTCCGGCCGGGCGGCATCGCCGCATGCTGCGGAGTGATGTCATCTGCGGGGTATGACATGAACTTAGCGTAGGGCTCTGGCGCGCCGAACGTGGGCTGTTACGGAAGGAAGCGGCCCGGCGTGGCGCGCGCGGCCCTGACGATCACCGGTCTGTCACCATAATCTCGTGACCGAATCGCACTCGCCGACTGCGGTGTTCCGCGCCGCCCGTGACCTCCTGCTCGGCTACCGCGACGACTACCCGGCCGCCCGGAGGGAGTTCGCCTGGCCGCGGCTCGAGCAGTTCAACTGGGCGCTGGACTGGTTCGACGTCAGCGCGGCCGAGCACCCGGAACGGGCCGCGCTGCGGATCGTCGCCGACGGCGGCAGCGACATCAGCCTGAGCTACGCGGAGCTGTCCGCGCGGTCCAGCCAGGTCGCGAACTGGCTGCGCGACCTGGGCGTCCGGCGCGGCGACCGGGTCCTGCTCATGCTGGGCAACATCGCGCCGCTGTGGGAGGTCATCCTCGCCGCCATCAAGCTGGGGGCGGTGATCATCCCGGCGAGCACGCTGC
Source organism: uncultured Actinomycetes bacterium (assembly GCA_963762615.1). Lineage (GTDB taxonomy): Bacteria > Actinomycetota > Actinomycetes > Streptosporangiales > Streptosporangiaceae > PALSA-505. Next base: position 1,404,609 of record CAVXLG010000013.1, read on the forward strand.
TCGGCCCCGATGACGTGGCCGACCGGATCACCCGGGGCGATGTCCGGCACGTGATCACCGAGTCGGCGCTGACGGCTAAGTTCGGCCGGGCCGCCGGGATGGCGTGGACGCCCGTTGCGGTGGGCGCCCCGGCCGACGGCTGGCTGGACTACGCGGATGCCTTCGCGGCCGCACCGCGGTACACGCCGGACGGCGTGACGCTGGCCAGCGATCCGCTGCTGCTCTACTTCACCTCGGGGACGACGGCCCGGCCCAAGCTGGTGGAGCACACCCACGCCTCCTACCCGGCCGGCCACCTGTCCACCATGTACTGGCTCGGCCTGCGGCCCGGCGATGTTCACCTCAACGTCTCCTCCCCCGGCTGGGCCAAGCACGCGTGGTCGAACGTGTTCGCCCCGTGGAACGCCAGCGCCACGGTGATGGTGCTCGGGCACGAGCGGTTCTCGGTCAACGCGCTGCTGTCGGCCATACCGGCGTGCGGCGTCAGCACGCTGTGCGCCCCGCCGACCGTGTGGCGGATGGTGATCCAGTCCGACCTCGGCGGCTGCGATACCGCCAGCCTGCGCGAGTGCACGTCGGCCGGGGAGCCGCTCAACCCGGAGGTGATCGAGCAGGTCCGGCGGGCCTGGGGCATCACGGTCCGGGACGGCTACGGCCAGACAGAGACGACCGCGCAGATCGGCAATTCGCCTGGCCAGGAGGTCAGGCTGGGGTCGATGGGCCGCGCACTGCCCGGGTATACCGTGATGCTGGTCGACCCGCTGACCGGCGTGCCGGGCCAGGAAGGCGAGATCTGCCTGCCCGCCGAGCCACCCGCCGCGCGTCCGGCCGGGCTGATGACCGGCTACCGCGGCGACCCGCAGCGGGCCGCCGAGGCGATGCGCGACGGGTACTACCACACCGGCGACGTGGCCGCCACCGATGCCGACGGATACATCACCTACGTCGGGCGCACCGACGACGTTTTCAAGGCGTCTGACTACCGGATCTCGCCGTTCGAGCTGGAGAGCGTGCTGATCGAGCACGAGGCGGTGGCCGAGGCCGCGGTGGTTCCCTCGCCCGACCCGGTGCGCCTCGCGGTGCCCAAGGCGTACGTGACGCTGGCCGCGGGCATCGAGCCGTCGGCGCCGGTCGCGGAGTCGATCCTGGCCTTCGCGCGGCGGCGGCTGGCGCCGTACAAGAGGGTGCGGCGGCTGGAGTTCGGCCCGCTGCCGAAGACGATCTCCGGGAAGATCCGCCGCGTCGAGCTGCGCGCGCAGGAGGCCGAACGGCACGGGGCCGGTGCGCAGGCCGTGGCCGGGGCCGGATCCCGCGGCGTGACCGAGTTCTGGGAGGAAGACTTCCCCGGCCTGAAAGCAGTTTCCCCAGATAAGACGGACCAGTAGGCCCGACGTCCCTCAGATGTACCTCTGCCAGAGTGTTAGGCGCCGGACGAGCTTGCGCTCGTCCGGCTCCTTCCGCTGCTCGAATACCTGTCGGGGACGCGCCGCATCACGTCGGTCCACAGCGCTGGTGCGCCTCGACGTGCTCGGGCACCATCCGGGCCCATGCGTCGTCCCGCACCCGCAGGTCGGTGTCGGTCAGCGCCACGGCCAGCCAGGCGATCCGGTCGTCGCCGGCCAGCCTGCCGCCGCGCACCTCGGTGTCGGCGTGCAGCCCCTCGCGGACCACTCGGTGAATGGCACTGCCGCGGCGGCCGGCCGCCGTCCGCTTCTAGCCCTGCCCGGGCCCGGCGCGGGGCGTCGAAGACCAGGGTGCGTGACACCTCGATCTGGCGCATCGACAGTTCCCACCAGTAGCCGGCCTGGCGGTCGTGGTCAGCCAGCCCCGGCGCGAGCATCATGAACCCAGCCAGCAGCGTGACGACTAGGGCCGCGAACAGGCTCAGGTGCAGGCCGCTTAGATCTCGGTGGTGGCTTCGGCCCGGCCGTCCTTGACGGCGGCCTGGAACGCGGCGTAGTCGTGTTCGTTCTGGTCGGCGTAGGTTTCGGCGAAGTCGGCGATCGCCTGGTCGAACCTGGCCGAGCCGCCGAGGTAGGCGGCCAGCGCGACGCGGTCCCCGGAGCGGGCGTGCGCCCGCGCCAGGGTCCACCCGCACAGCCGGGCGTACATGGCCATCCCCACCGGGAGCAGCAGCTCGATCGGCACCGAGAATTTCCAGTCCTTCAGCTGCCGGACGTAGAAGTCGCGGTCGATCCCGTCCGGGGCCTGGACGCGGGTCCAGCCGAGGAAGATGTCACTTTGGGCCTGTTGCAGGTGCTGCCCGGCGACGACCCGCTCGCCCTGGTTGCTGTACCGGCTGCGCCCGGCATACTCCGCCAGGACCGACGGCTGGGCCTCCTTGGCCTGCAGGAACAGCGGCTCGTCGCCGTCGGCGGCGTCCATCAGCACGATCCAGGCCCGGGTGCCGACGCTGCCGACCCCGACCACCTTGCGGGCCACCTGGACCAGCGTGAACTGCTCCAGCAGGTGCCGCCGGTCAGACTGCAGGGAGCGCCCGTACTTGCGGATCACGGCGCGGATCAGCTGGTAAATCGCGTCGGCCTGTACATCGGCGAAGACCTCCTCGATGGGCATGACCGTCGGGGGGGTGCTGATGATCCGCCGTTGGCCGTCCACCATGGTGGTCAGCTTGCCCAGCGCCTTGGTGCTGTCGCTGGTGTGCGCCTTGGCCAGCAGCTTCTCGGCAAGCTTGTACCTTTTCGCCTTGACCTGCGACCGGAACTGGGCGATGGCCGGCTCGATGTCCAGGTGCGCGTACCAGACGTCCAGGAAGGGCTGCCCGGCGAACTCCCGCATCGCCGTGCGGTAACCCTCGGCCGCCGCCAGGGTGATCTTGCGGCGGTCCTTTACGGAGAAGCCGCTGTCCCGCCCGGCCACGGCAAAGCTCGCCGCCAGCCGCTTGACATCCCACTCGAACGGGCCCGGCAGCGTCTCGTCGAAGTCGTTGACGTCGAAGACCAGGTTGCGCTCCGGCGAGGCGAACGCGCCGAAATTGGACAGGTGCGCGTCCCCGCACAACTGCACCCGCAGCCCCGACGCGGGAGTCGTGGCCAGGTCCGCCGCCATCGGCAGCGCCGCCCCCCGGTAGAACGTGAACGGGGATACCAGCATCCGCCCGTGCCGGAGCGGCACCAGTTCCGGCACCCGCGACGCCGCCTGACCCAGCAGCAGCCCGACCGGATCCCGGGACCGGCCCGGCCGGAAGTCAGCATGCGACTCCAGCGGCGCCGCCGCCCGGGCATCCTTCCCCCGCGCCACCCGGTCCGCCCGGCTCAGATGCTCCACCGCCGCAGCCCGCGCCGGGCCCCCGCGAGCAGACCGCGCCGGACCTCGGCCAGAAGACCGCCCGCCAGACCTCCCTTTCGCCGCTCGACCAGCCGTCACCGTCATGACCACTCCCTCCGGGCCGCAGCGGCGCGAAGCCGCTGGTATAGCCGCCTTCCGGGCCGGCCCGCCGCAATGCGGGTCGGCCGACGCCGCAGAATCATCCTCCAGGCATTACTGGGCTGATCACGGATCGTCATGCCCGCCTCCTTTGCGATGACTCTGCTGGGCACTTCCCAGTGTTGCGCCATCCCAGCGCCTGCCGCTAGGGCGTTCATCCCCAGCCTCCAGGATGCTAGACGAGCCGGGAACTTGCTGGTTAAGCCAAACGCTTGCCACCCGCACGCCGCATCCACCCGTTCGGGTGAGATTCCAGTTCTTTCGCCGGTCCGCTGGCAAGTTGACGTGATCAGCTGAGGAGCCGTCAGTGATCATTGGGTTCCTCCAGCGCCGCCGCAATGTCATAGCCGAGCGGGGTCGCCACATCGGGAGCTGCGGCGACGACCCGGCCGAGCCCGGCTATCGGGGCAATGGCCAGCAGCACGTCGGCGATCTCATCCGCCGACGCACCCCCGCCAGCGCCCGCCAGGCCTCCCCGGCCAGTTAGGGCTGGTCTGCCCTTTTCATCCCGTCGGGGTGATGCCGCTGCGCGCCAGGAAACGGATCGTGATGGCGTAGGCACGGGACCGGGATCAAGGTTCCGCCAATTCCGGCACAGGAGGCCAGAATGACGTCGGCAACAACCCAACCAGCCAGAAGCGCGGGCGGGCGGCACGGGGACGGCCAAGGCTTCGGCCTCGTCGTCTTCGCTTCGGTCCTGCTGGTCATGGTGGGCTGCTTCAACCTGCTCTACGGCATCGCCGCGATCGCCAACTCGCACGTCTTCACCGCCAACGCGCACTACGTGTTCGCCAACCTGCGCACCTGGGGCTGGATCACCCTCATCATCGCCGTCCTGCAGCTGCTGGCCGCGGCCGGGGTGCTGGCGGGCAACCAGGCGGCTCGCTGGTTCGCGGTGGCCGTGCTCGCGCTCAGCGCCATCGACATGATGTTCTTCCTGCCCGCCTACCCGTTCTGGGCGCTGACCATTATCGCGGTCAACGTGGTCGCGCTCTACGGGCTGTGCGCCTACGGCAGCCGCCGCAACCTGGAAGCCGTCTAGCCCTGCGGTGCGCGGACCGGCCGTGACGGGAGCCCGGGGTGCTGTGGTCAAACGCGTACGGCACGCCTTCCGCGCGGCTGGCCACCTGGGACAAGGCGAGGAGGCTGTGGTGACCTGCTACCCCATACCTGGTGACCGCAGCGGCTCGCCACGCTGCGCGGCACGTTCACGGACGTCGCGATGAACCTGCGCCTGGGCCGGCGGCGGGTCCTTCGCGGGATCGAACGGGATCTGGCTGACTGCGATCCGTGTCTTGATGCGCTTTTCTCCTCCTTCACCCAGCGGGCCTGGAACGAGAAAATGCCCCGGACAGAGAAGATAAAGACCAGGCCGCTCCGACGGATCGCCCGGCTGGGACGGCGGGAGCGCCCGGCTTCAGATGTTTTCGATGGCCCGGCCGCTTGGTGGCGATGACGGATGCTGCAGCCAGACGACCACCACGTACTACGGGGATGTGCAGAACGTGGCCCCCGGATGCGTCCCGCGGGTTTACAACCACTCGCAGGTAGGCAGCGGACGGCTGGATCACACGCTGCCGTTCGGTTTCAGCGGCTATTCGGGCCTGGACGTGTGCTGGGACAACGGCCTGGTCGCCCCCCCGAAGCTATGCCGGCAAGGCGCCGTTCGCGTTCACCGGTACGGTCAAGAAAGTGGTCTTCGACATGGCCCCGCACCCCGATGGCAAGGACGAGCTTGCCCTGCACGCGAACGCGCAGCAGGCCCCACACCGCCCGCGGCATCAATGCTTAGCCCTAGCACCGAGTCGTAGCCAAGGAGCGGATGAATGAGTGACACCGAGTTCGACGTCGTCATCGCGGCGTACCTGATCCCTGACCTGGCCCAGAAGGACTTCGACGCTCTGGTCAAGCTCGTCACCGGCAAGCAGCTCAAGGTGGAGGGCGTGGCGCTGGTCACCCACGACGCCGACGGCGACGTTACCGTCAAGGAGACCGGTGACCACCTGGGACGCAAGGGCATGGAGATCGGCGGCGGCGTCGGCCTGGTCGTGGGCCTGTTCGCTCCGCCGCTGCTGGCATCGGTGGTCGTCGGCGGCGCCGCCGGCGCCCTGATCGGCAAATTCGCCAGGCACCGGGTCGAAAACGGCCTGGAGGACAAGATGGGCGCCGCGCTGCCACCGGGATCGGCCGGCGTTGTCGCCATCTACGACCGCGACAAGGCCAGCATCGTGGACGCGACGCTGGCCAGCGCGGTCAAGAAATCGGTCGCCCACGTCGATGGCGGCGGCGCCAAGAAGCTCAAGTCTGCTCTCGCCGACGCGCAAGCCGGCCTGGGCGGCTAAACGCCACGAGACAGTCGCGGTTCCCGAACCCGACGTCTATCGCACTCGTTTGCTGAATCTGAGCACCGCGACTGGGCTTCTGGCTGGTCGGCAACAGCATCTATTACATCGTCACCTAATGCGACCGCCCGCACCTGTCATCGTCCAGGCCTGCCCTACTTCCATGACTGCCGGCACACCTGTCATCGACACACTTGCCGACATCACCGCCGCATCGGCCGAGCACGACTCTCTGCCACCGCGCGCAAAGACTAGCCGGTCGTAGCTCCCGACCATCGGGCGAGATCGTCGAGCACGATGACGGGGGTCGTCTCAGTCGTGAGGCTGGCCGGTCACCCAGTATCGGAGAAAGGCGCTGTTCGGCTTCCTGCTGGGTGTACTGGCTGTTCAGCTGGCGCTTGACGGGCTGTTCGAGCTAGGACTGATCCAGCGGATCCACCTTTGAGCGTGGCGCGGCTCAGCGTGGCGAGGTGCACTACCCTCGAAGGGTGATGCGGCCCAGCCCCTGCGCCCCAGATCGTTCTTGAGTAGAGGTCCGGATCGGGTCATACCGGCGACTCGGTGCCGGCCGTCGCGCCAGAAGGCCAGCCGAAGAAGGCTAGCCGGTCATGCGAAAGGGGCAAGAAGATGCCGATTGGTCCTGTACAACTCATCGTCCTGGGTTTTAATCATCCCGACTTCCATGGTGAGATCATCGCCGAACTGGAGCGGCTCCGTGAGAGCGGCACGGTGCGCGTGATCGACTCGCTGGCTGTCTACAAGGACGCCGACGGCGAGCTGGAGGTGGAGCACCTCAGCAACTTGTCCGAGGATGAGGCGATCGAGCTGGGCAGCAAGATCGGCGCGCTGATCGGGCTGGGCGTCGAGGGCGAGGAGGGCGCCGAGGCGGGCGCGGTCGCGGGTGCTGAGGAGGTGGCAGCCGCGGGCGGCGTGCATGTCTTCGACGAGGAGCAGGGCTGGGATGTGCTGGAGGACATCCCGAACGACTCCGCGGCGGCGCTGGTGCTGCTGGAGCATCACTGGGCGGTGCCGCTGCGCGACGCGATCGTCCGGGCCGGCGGCTTCCGGATCAGCGACGGCTTCATCAGCCCGCTCGACCTGGTGGAGATCGGGCTAGTCTCGGCGCAGGAGGCGCAGGAGCTGCACGATCTGGAAATGTCGGGCGCTGCGGGCGCATAGTAGGCACCAGCTCAGGACGAGAACTTGGAGGCATGAGATGTTCGGAGGACGCAGAGTAGCCCGGCGCACGGGACGGCGTACCGCCCGGCGCGTTTCCCGCCGCCGCAGGTAGCGCTCAGGAAGAGTTCGGCAAGCGCCGGCCGCTGCGACTGCGGTGATCATCCGTATCTGGATTACTCGCAGGTCTCGCCGCGGCTGCAGCGGATCCGCGGGCCGGCGAAGCACCGCGCCTTCCGCACGCCGCCCTTCGACGCGAGGGCAAGGATGAACGCGGTGAGCGGGATCGGTTCGAGCGTGATCGCCAAGCCGATGAGAACGAGGTTGAGGACGATCATGTGAGTCCCGATCTGCTGGCCGCGCCGGCACCGCGGAGCGCCTGCGGCGCGGAATGTCTGCGGTGGCCGCCTAGCTGAACAGCGTCGGCTACATGCGTCAAGGGTGTGCCTGTCGCGTTGAGAGCGATGCGCCGAGCGCTCAGCCGATTCGGCCGACCCCGGGGCCGCCGCAGGTATTGCCGACGGCCACGCTGGCGGTCAGCTCAGGCGGACCAGGCCGCTGACCGCCAGGTAGGCGCCCAAGAGCAGCGCGATGACGGCCATCAGCTGCAAGGCGTGCCCGAGCAGCCAGTCCTGGATGCGCTTGAGCCGTGCCTTGGTTGCCTCCGGCCGCAGCTCCAGGAACGCGAACGGGATGATGATCAGCGCGAAGTCGATGATGACGAAGACCACAACGGCGACGACCTGGGTGGCGGTGGAGTATCCCCCGGCGACCAGGTTGTGCAGCGCGGTGATGTAGCTGGCACCCGGCAGGCCGATCAGCGCGCCGACCAGCATGGCCAGCCCGAGCCGGGGCTCGCTGAGCGCCCGCCGTGCCCAGCTGCCCTTCTTCTCCGGCTCCTCCGGCAGCCCGCCGCCTGCCGGGACGGGCACCTTCCGCCGGGCATGCAGGCGGCCAGTGGCCAGCAGCCCACCGACAGCGAGCAGGAGCAAGCCGAGGGCCAGGTCGACGCCCGCGCTCACCTTGCCCTGAGTCTTGATGGCGTCGGCGTGAATGGTAAGCACGTCCAGCAGGCCGATCGTCAGGGCCACGGTCAGGCCGCCTAGCAGCAGGCACAAGAACATCGCCCGCGGCCGCCGGTTCTCGATCAGCAGCAGGTCGAGGGCCAGCAGCTTCGGGTTCAGCGCCGCGGTGAATGCCAGCGCGAAGAACTCTGCGTTCATCGCCGGTCAGCTAGCATCGGTCATTCTCCCGGTTGCTATGCCCCGCGGGCTGCTTGCCGAGCCCGAGTTGTTCCCGCATGGGCCGATGACGTCCGCGAGCCGGTCGCCATGCCTGCCTCCGTTTCGATGGCTGCGCAGCGAGTGGCCTTGGCCCGCTGGGCCGGATCGATACAAGGGGTTGTCTGCTGCGGGCTGGTTCCAATGGTCACAAGCAGGGGGCTTGCCGTCATCATCCGGTGAGGGTGAACGCATAATCCCCAGATCGCGCGTCTCCCAGGAGCTGGTCACGCGGAACAGAACGTACACCGTCGCAGGTCATCGAACCGCAGGTGAAAGTTCGAGCTCAACTCGCGCGCAGGCCATATGGATCCCGCGCTCTGTCAGGTGGCCCAGCTCTTCGCGCCGGGCATCGTGCTCGGATCGCCAGCCTAGGGCCATATTTCTCCACGTACCTCTGCTGTACCTCTCTGAGACCTCCGTGAACGGCATTCAGTGGCCGCGAACGGCTATAGCACATACATCCGAAATACTGGTTTTGTTCTGTGAAGTTGCTGGTCAGCGAAGGATGGCCTGCATGTGAAGTCTGGGAGGACGACTTCCCCGGTCTCAAGCACTGAACCCCGGGGCCCGCGCGGGCGTCCCGGGACGGGCGGCCGGAGTAACCGGGTCAGCTGCTGATGTCGGCGCTGGTGAAGCGGGCCCAGGCGATGGAGCCGAATATCAGCAGGTAGACACCGAACGACAGCAGGCCGTGCAGCATGGTGGTCGTGTCCACCGGCGAGCGGAGCAGCGAGTCGAACATCAGCCACCAGTGCGTCGGCAGGTACGGCTGGAAGGCGGCGAATTGCGGCACGTTGTCGGCCACCTCGCTGGCTACCACGATCACCGTCAGGGCCGCGATCGCGCCGATAGCGTGCTCGGTGAACGTAGAGATGGCCACGCCGATCGCGCCGAGCGCGGCCATCGCTCCGGCCACGTACAGCGTCACGAACAGCACCCGCAGCAGGCCCTCGGCCAGCGGCACCGTGGTGCCGGACAGCAGCGTGACCGGCCCTACCGGGAACATCGTGACCCCGCAGATCAGGGACACCGCCACGATCAGCGCGGTGGCGCACAGGCCGAACACGGCCACCGTCAGGTACTTGACGCCGAGCAGCCTGGTGCGCCCGGCCGGCACCGCGAGCAGGTAGCGCAGCGTGCCGTAGCCGGCCTCGCCGGCGATCGAGTCCCCCGAGACGACCGCCACCACGAGCGGCAGCACGAGGGTGAGCTGGATGACCAGCGCGAGGAAGGCGAGGAACACGCCGTTGCCCGCCACCTGATTGAGGAACGCTGGCCCGCCGCCGTCCCCGCCGCTGCGCGGCGGCGCGGCCAGTCGCAGCCCGATCGCGATGATGATGGGAATCACCGCGACCACGGCCAGCAGCGCCTGGTTGCGCCGCCGCCGGAAGACCAGGCGAAGCTCGGAACCCAGCAGCCGGAGCCAGGCCCGGGCGGGCGCGGGCGCCCTGGCCGCCGCGGCAGCGGGGCGTACGCCGATATCAGCCGTCGACATCGAACCCCTCCCCGGTGAGCCCGACGAACAAGTCCTCCAGGCTGGGCCGAACGGTGGCCAGGCCACGGACTGGCACGCCCGCGTGCACGAGCTCGGCGCAGAGCCGTTCGGGCAGGAAATCGCCGAGCTGGGCTGATACCTCGGCCTCGGCCACCCGGGCATCGGCCAGGCCGATCTTTTCGAGTACCGCCGCCGCGGCCTGCGGATCGGTGGTCTCCACCTGGATCCGGGCAGCACCGGTGCGGCGCAGGTCATCCAGGGTGCCCTGGAAGACCAGCCGGCCGGTGCGCATCACGCCCACGTGCGAGCAGATCTGCTCGACCTCGGCGAGCAGGTGGGAGGAGACGAACACGGTCGTGCCCTCGGTGGCGATCTCGCGGACCAGGCCGCGCACCTCCCGGGTGCCCTGCGGGTCCAGTCCGTTGGTCGGCTCGTCCAGGATGATGAGCTCCCGCGGCTGGAGCAGGCCGGCCGCGATCGCCAGCCGCTGCTTCATGCCGAGTGAGTAGGCCCGGTAGCGCTTCTTCGCCGCGGCCAGCAGGCCGACCCGGTCCAGCGCGCTGTCGATCCGCTGCCGCGCGGTCCGCGGATCGGCCGTCCGGTCGGCCGCATCGCAGCGGGCCAGGTTCTGCTGGCCGTTCAGGAACGGGTAGAAGGCCGGGCCCTCGACCAGCGAGCCGACCCGGGACAGCACGCGCACCGTGCCCTGCGGCATCGGCGTGCCCAGCAGCTCGTGGCGGCCGCTGGTCGGGTGGATCAGTCCGAGCAGCATCCGGATCGTGGTGGTCTTGCCGGAGCCGTTCGGGCCGAGGAACCCGTAGACGCTGCCGCGGGGGACGTCCAGGTCGATGTGGTCTACCGCCAGCTGGCCGCCGCGGAACCGTTTGGACAGCCCGGCCGAGGTGATCGCCGGCCCGGCGAGCTCACCCGCCGTGCTGGCGATCTCGGTCGTGGCCGGGCTGCTCACTTGGCCCGCGCGGCGTCGGCGTAGAGCACCGACGGGGTGACCGCCCCGGCGAGGATCCGCCCGTTATCGGTGATCAGCACGGACAGCAGGCTGGAGTGCAGCAGCCGGCCGCTCCCCCACGCGCCGTGCACGTGCGAGGCCGATCCCATCAGCGCGCCGAAGAGCGCGGAGTTCTCGGCGCTGCCGCCGCCCGAGCTGCCCGGGCTGCTGCCGGAGGCGGACAGCGCCGCCGACGATGCCGCGCTGCTGGCGCCGGACACCGACCCGTGCAGCCCGGAGAGCGCCGCGGCGGGCAGCACGGCCACGGTCAGCCAGTCCTTCCCCATCACCGTGGGAGCGGCTTCGGACCTGCGCATCGTCGAGCGAGCGTGGCCGGACCAGTCGGACGAGCCGAGCGTGTCCTTGCTCACCTTGGCGCCGCGTGGCGGGGTGAAGTCGAAGTTAGATGCGGCGGGCGGCACGAACGAGACCGACGTGTAGCCCACCTGGAACGCCGGGCTGGTCGCGCCCCTGGCGAAGATCTGCACGCGCAGCGGCACGTCGCGGGCGCCATCGACGGCGATCCGCACCTGGCCGACGAGCGAGCTGGAGGTCTTGGGCGCGAGCACCAGCTGGTAGGCCGCCTCGCCGGCGACCGTGACGTTGCTCTGCACGGTTACCCGCGTGCTCGGGCCGACCGCAGCCAGAGCCTGCCGGGCGGCCTGCTGCGGAGTGAGCGCCATGGCCGGCGCGGGCGCTGGGGTGGCGGCATCGCCGGAGCGGGACGGCAGCAGCAGGCGGGTCACCGAGTTCGTAGTGCTCTGCCAGAGCCAGCCGGTGCGCCCGTTCACGATGAAGTCAGTTTCGCTCATCGCCCCGGGCACCGCGAGCCGGAAGTGACGGGAGTTGGCGTACCAGACCCGTACCGTGTGCGAGCCGGTGAGCAGCGACTCGACGGAGGTAGGGTTATCGGTTCCCGGCAGCTGGGGCAGGCCGAGCGACGCGCTCTCCACCACCGTGCCGGTCAGCGCGGGCAGCGGCCCGGTGCGCCCGGCCACCGCGGCGAGCAGCTGTGCGGGCGTGCGGTGCGGCAGGGCCGGGCTGGCCTGGGCGGTGCTGATGAGCGCCCCGGCCATGACCGCCCCCACGGCGGCCAGCACGCCGCCTGGCACGACCCATCGGGCACGAGGGGAGAAATTCATGGCACCTCACCTGTTTTCAGGTTAGCTCGCGCACTGCGCTGCGGAACCGTTAAGAGCATCCTGCCGGATGGGGGCTGAGCCGATCCTGTGAGCGGCTGAGACCGCTCTCAGCTACCGGAGCCCGGCGTGCGCCAGACTGAACGGGAGCGCAGAACGCGAGGCGAGGGAGAAAACGGGCCATGCGTGTGCTGGTGGTGGAGGACGAGCGGCGGCTGGCGACCGCGGTCCGGCTCGGGCTGCAGGCCGAGGGCTTCGCGGTCGATCTCGCGCATAACGGCGAGGACGGCCTGCACCTGGCCCGCGAGGGCGGCTATGACGCGGTGGTCCTCGACATCATGCTGCCCAGGCTGTCGGGGTACAAGGTGTGCGAGCGGCTGCGCGCCGAGGGCAACTGGGTGCCGATCCTCATCCTGTCCGCCAAGGACGGCGAGTACGACCAGGCCGACGGGCTCGACCTCGGCGCGGACGACTACCTCACCAAGCCGTTCTCCTACGTCGTGCTGGCAGCCCGGCTGCGCGCGCTGCTGCGCCGCGGTGCGGCGCCGCGGCCCGCGGTGCTGCAGGCGGGCGACCTGTCGCTGGACCCGGCCGGCCGGACGGTGCGCAGGGGCGAGACCGGCATCGATCTGACGCCGCGGGAATTCGCGCTGCTGGAGTACCTGATGCGGCGGGCCGGCCAGGTGGTGCCCAAGACCGAGATCCTCGAGCACGTATGGGACGCCTACGACGCGGCCGAGCTCAACGTCGTCGAGGTGTACGCCGGCTATCTGCGGCGCAAGATCGACGCGCCGTTCGGGCGGGGTGCGCTGCAGACCGTGCGCGGCGCCGGCTACCGGCTGGCCGCCGATGGCGGCTGACCAGGGCCGCGCGGCGGCAGGCCAGCCCCGCGCGGCGGACACCCCGGCCGGCCCGGCGCAGACCCCCGCCCGCCCGGCTGGTACCCCGAGCCGCCCCGCCGGCACCCGGCCGGCCCCGCGCAGACCCCCGCCCGCCCGGCCGATACCCCGGCCCGCGGGGCAGGCGGCCAGGCCCGCTCGGCGGCTGACCTGGTCCTCGGGACGTCGGCTGAGCAGGCCCGTCCCGCGCGGCGCCATACGCCGGCCGCCTGGTGGCGGCGGCGGGGGCTGCGCGCGCGGCTGACCCTGGTCGGGGCGGCCGGCCTCGCCCTGGCCCTGGTCGCGGCGGCCGTGCTGCTGCTCAACGTGCTGCGGGTGTCGCTGACCCGCGGGCTTGACGACACCGCCCGGCAGGGCGCACGCGAGGTGGCCGCCCTGGCGAGAGCGCATCACCTGCCCGATCCCGTCCCGGCCGCGCCGAGCACGCTCACCATTCAGGTACTCGACGCCCAGGGCCGGATCATCGACGCCTCGCCCGGCGCCGACCGGCTCGTCCCGCTGCTGCCGCTGCCCCGGGCCGCCGCCCTGGCCCGCAGCGGCCAGGCCCAGCTGCTGGCCGGGCCGCCGCTCGGCATCCCGGCACTGCTGCGGGTGGTGGCGGTGCCCGCCGGCAACCACGAGATCGTGATCGCGGCCGTCTCGTACGCCCAGGTGCGGGACAGCCTGGCCACCGTCGGCCGGACCGCCGCCATCGGGACGCCGCTGCTGTTCCTGCTGCTCGTGCTGGCCACCTGGCTGGTCACCGGGGCCGCCCTGCGGCCGATCGAGGAACTGCGCAGCGGGGCGCAGGAGATCACCGGGGCCGCCATCGCCCGCGGCGGGACGCTGCCCGTGCCTGAGTCGCGGGATGAGGTAAACAACCTGGCGGTGACGCTGAATGACATGCTCGCCAGGCTGGAGGCGGCCCAGCGGCGCCAGCGCGCACTGGTCTCCGACGCCGCGCACGAGCTGCGCAGCCCGATCGCCAGCATCCGTACCCAGCTCGAGGTGGCGATCGACCACCCGGAGGCGGTGGACTGGCAGCAGACGGCGGCCGGCGTGCTGGCCGACACGCTCCGCCTGGCCCGGCTGGCCGAGGACCTGCTGGCGCTGGCCCGGCTGGATGAGCAGGCGGGCAGGCCGCGCCGGGGCAGGCCGGTCAACCTGGCCGCGCTGGCCGAGGAGGTCTGCGTGCGTTACGCGGAGGCCAGGGTGAGCGTGACGGCGCGCGCGTTCGGGGAAAGCACGGTTCTCGGCGACGCCGGCGGGCTGGACCGGATGCTGGTGAACCTGGTCGACAACGCGGTGCGGTACGCACGCAGCCGGGTGAGCGTGACCGTGGCGGCCGACGGCTCGTGGGTGCTGCTGTCGGTGTCCGACGACGGGCCGGGCATCCCGGGGGAGGACGCTGAACGGGTCTTCGACCGGTTCACCCGGCTGGATGACGCGCGCAGCCGCGAGCCGGTCACCGGCGGCGGCTCCGGGCTCGGCCTGGCGATCGTCCGGGCCACCGCCGCCGCGCACGGCGGCACGGCATGGCTGGAGGATGCCACGCCCGGCCTGCGGGCCGTGGTCCGGCTACCAGTGGCCCCACGGCAGCAGGGCGGTGACCGCGATCGCGGTGAACAGCAGGGTCAGGTAAGCGATGGACAGGTGGAACAGCCGCATCGGGGCGGGGGCGGTGCCGGCGCCTGAGGCTGCTCCCCGGGCCGGGGCTGCCCCCGGCGCCGGAGCTGCCGCCGCCGGAGCTGCACCCGGGACCGGAGCCCCTACTGGGACCGGAACTACTGGGGCCGGCCCGGGGCCGGCCTGGCCATACAGCCGGTGCGCCTCGGCGAGGAACCAGCCGCCGAGGCCGGCCGCGCAGACGGCGTAGATCCACCCCGCGTACGGGGCGAGGGCGAGCGTGGCCGCCACCATCGCATAGGAGTAGATGAGGATCTTGCGGGCCACGACCTGCGGCGTCGCCACCACGGGCAGCATCGGCACCTTGGCCGCTGCGTAGTCGTCACGGAACCGCATCGCCAGCGCCCAGAAGTGCGGCGGGGTCCAGAGGAAGATGACCGCGAAGAGCGCCGCGGCAGGCCAGGCGACGGTGCCGGTGACGGCGGCCCAGCCGACCAGCACCGGGAAGCAGCCGGCCGCGCCGCCGATGACGATGTTGGACGCGGTGCGCCGCTTCAGGCCCAGCGTGTACACGAACACGTAGAACAGGATCGCGCCCGCGGCCAGGGACGCCGCGAGCCAGTTGACGACGAGCCCGAGCAGCAGGGTCGCCGCGGCGCCGAGCACGATGCCCGAGGCCAGCGCCTCCCCCGGCTTGATGCTGCCGCGCCCGGCCTTCGCGACGAGCGGGCGGTGCGCGGTGCGCCGCATGACCGCGTCGATGTCACGGTCGAGGTAGCAGTTCAGGGTGTTCGCGCTGGCGGCCGCGAGCGTGCCGCCGATCAGGGTCACCGCGAACACCCGCAGCGAGGGTACACCGCGCTGGGCCAGCAGCATCGTGGGGATCGTCGTGACCAGCAGCAGCTCGATGATCCGCGGCTTGGTCAGCTGGAACAGGGACCGGGCGACGACCCGCACGCTGCGGTGCCGGAGACCGGCCGGCCCCTGCGGCCCCTGATCGCTTGGCGCGGGTAGCGCCGTGGCGGCAGAGGTCACTCCGCTCCCTCTGTGCTGTCCGGGCGGGCAGCCGGATCTCCCGGACCAGCCGCCGCACCGCCCCCGGCCGCCTGGCTCTCCCCCGGCGCGACCGCACGCTGGGAACCCGCGGCGCGCGGGTACCCCGCGGTCGCCTGGCCGTGACCGGCCAGCCTGACCACCGGGGTGAATCCGATGGGGCGGGCCACCGCTGGCTCGCCATGGCCGGGCACCACGCTCGGCTTGGTGAAGACCACGTACAGCGTCGTGGCCACCGCCACGAACAAGAGCATCGGGAACAGGAACGTGAGGATGGAGGCGCCGTAGGTCCACGCGCTCATTTCCATCATTACTCCAGCCTCCTGCAGCCAGTCACCTCAAGGTCACCTGAACCCGGGCCTGGACGGCCAGGCGGACGTCCGCGAGTTCAGCATGCGGTCAAGCTCCGCGGTCACGCCTTCGGATTCGTCCGCGGCCAGCCACCTGATGCAAAGCGCCACCGCCACGACGACGAGCGGCGGCAGCGCGACTGCGAACAGGACGGACCCGCCAACCTGCTGATCAGACACTACACTCAGGACGCGGTGCGAGGCTCCCCCGAGCCCGTGATACAGCCTCCCGGTATCGAATATCAGTACCATGGCGAGCGCCGACGTGGCTGCGACGGTGGCGGCCACGAGCACGAACCGCAGCATCGGCGCGAACCGCGGTGCGAACGGCCTCGACCCGATCAGCTGAAGCCAGAATGCGATGCCGAAGCCGAGGTAGGTCACGATCTCGGCCGCGTCCGCCACCGGGTACCGGGCCGCCGTGTCGTAGGGCCCGGGCAGGTGCCAGCCGAGCCAGGCGGCGTTGAACGCGACGGTGACCACGACCGGCCAGGCCAGCCACGACCACTCCAGCGGAGCGGGGCTCTCGTCCCGGTCCCCCCCGGCACTCGGGTGAGGCATAGCCAGCCGGCCCGTTTGCCCCGGAGCGATCCTCGCCGTCCGGACGCACGCCGCCCCCCGCGCCAGCGGCAGCCACGGGGCACCGAGCACGATCAAGCCCGGAGCGATCACAGCGAGGAGCACGTCCTGCAGCGAGCGAACCCAGATGAACTCCCCCGACCAGTACCCCACCGGGGACACCAGCGCGACCAGCACGACGCACAGGCCCGCGTAGAACATGACGGCCTGCGCGACGGCGCCCGCCTCGAGCGGCCGGGCCAGATGCCTGGCCTTGGCGAACGAGGCGTTCATCCCGAGCAGGTGCGTCGCCGCCACCGCCACCAGGGCGGCCAGCACCACCGGGTTAGCCGACCAGTGCGAAACGACCATGTTCATCGTGGTCCCGGCCTCGTGGCGACTGCCCTGGTTCGTCGCACCGGCCGCTCATCCCTTCCGCTGATCACGCGGGCTTCAGAACACGTAGAAAAGGAACCAGAACAGCACGGCTATCACCGCCAGGTAGTTCCAGATCACGGTGAAGGAACTCAGCGATGCCTGGAACCGCTGAACGGCGAAGGTGTCCTCGTAGGTGGGCGGCTGCTCGGCGAAGAAGATCTCAGGGAAGAACCGGGATCTGGCGAGCAGTATCTCCAGCCACACCATGACGGCCAGCACGACGGTGAGGAACACCGGGTAGAACCCAACGAACACGCTCGAGTACCCCGAACTTCCCGGCGGGAAGGGCAGGTACAGCAGCTCGGAGATCTGCAGCGCGACCGCCGCGAGCCCCAGACCCAGGGCGGTCAGGCCCCCGATCTGCCACAGCCTGCTGTGCCCGGCCTTGATCTGCTGCAGGCCGGCGTAGTGCACGCCGGCGCTCACCAGGATCAGGATCATGATCACGGTGCCCCAGATCAGCGAGGGCGTGTGAAAACCCGAGCCGTGCCACCGACCGTCCGAGTTCAGCGACCGCAGGTAGAAGTAGGCGAACACGAACGCGCCGAACAGGAAGGTCAGCCCGCCGACGGCCAGGCGCGAGGCCGTCCACGACGCGTTGATGGCGGACTCGTGGTAGAAGATGGTCTCCTCGGCCGTGGGGTCCTGCCCGGCGGTCGGGGAGATCCCGGTCGTTTCGGCCATGGGCTAGACCCCCGCTCCGGTTCCCGCGCCCGGTCCGGCCGGGGCGGCCGCATACGCCGCCGCCACGATGCCGGGCGGCGGGTTCAGGTCGGCGACCGGCGGCGCATCCTTGACCCCGTACTCGTACGGGTCGGAGAGGATCACGGGGACGTGCTCGAAGTTCCCCGGCGGCGGCGGCGACGATACCTGCCATTCCAGGCTCCGCGACCGCCACGGGTTGCCGGTCTCGCGCACCCGCCAGAACAGCGTGGACATGACGAAGTTGACCAGGAAGATCAGCATCGACCCGCCGAGCAGGAACGCCGAGATCGACGACCAGTCGTTGATCCCCTGCAGGTTCGTCGCGTACTCGAACACGCGGCGCGGCATGCCCAGCAGCCCGACGGCGAACAGCGGCAGGAAGGTCGAGTTGAAGAAGATGAACATGGTCCAGAAGTGCCACTTGCCGAGTCTCTCGTTCAGCTTGATCCCCAGCATCTTCGGCAGCCAGTAGTAGAGGCCGCCGAAGAACGCGAAGATCAGGCCGCCCATGATCGTGTAATGGAAGTGCGCCATCACGAAGAAGCTGCCGTGCTCGGTGACGTCCGCTGGCACGTCCGAGAGGAACACCCCGCTGATCCCGCCGATCAGGAAGTTGAAGTAGAAGGCCAGCGCGAACAGCATCGGGATCGTGAACCGGATCCGCGCCTTCCAGAAGGTCCCCATGCCCACCAGGAAGATGAAGCCGGTCGGGATCGAGATCAGCTCGGTGGTCAGCATGAATAGCGGTCGCATGTCCGGGTTGATGCCGCTGACGAACAGGTGATGCTGCCACACGAAGAAGCTGAGCAGCCCCACCCCGACCATCCCGGCCGCGGCCACCTTGTAGCCGAAGAGCGGTTTGCGGCAGAACGTCGCGACGATCTCCGAGACCACGCCGAACCCCGGCAACGCCAGGATGTACACCTCGGGATGGCCGAAGAACCAGAACAGGTTCTGCCACAGGTAGCTGCTGCCGCCGAGCTGGTTGGTGAAGAACGCGGTCTGGAAGGTCCGGTCCTCGAGCGCCATGTAGCAGGCGCCGATGAGCACCGGCACCGCGAGCACCTGGAGGAATGAGACGGTGAACATCGACCAGATGAACATGGGCAGCCTGCTCCACCGCATGCCGGGCGCCCGGTAGTTGATGATGGTCACGATCATGTTGAAGCCGGCCAGGATCATGGACAGGCCCATCAGGCCGAACGCGAAGAAGTAGGCATCCATGCCCTGCCGCGCCTGGGTGGACAGCGGCGCGTACCCGGTCCAGCCGGTGGGGAAGCCACCGAACAGGATGCTGGATAGCAGGATGACATAGGCGGCCGGGGTGAGCCAGAACCCGAGCGCCTCGAGGCGGGGGAACGCCACCCGCTTCGACCCGATGAGGATCGGGCCGAAATACTGGCCGAACGGGCCGAGGATGACCGACGACATCATCATGATCATCATCGTGCTGTGCTCGCCCACGACCATGAGGTACTCGTTCGGGCCCATGATGTGGAAGGTGGGCGACAGCAGCTCGGTCCTGATCGCCATGGCGAACAGCCCGCCGGTGAGGAAGTAGGCGATCATTCCGTACAGGTACTGGATGCCGACGATCTTGTGGTTGAGCGTGAACCTGAAGTACTTGGCCATGCCCGGGACGGCGGCGTCTTCCTCCTGGTGCGCGTCGCGCAACTGCTTCCCGGTCATGGCCCGGACCAGGTCGTTGAACACGCCGAGCCCGGCCAGCCAGCCGATCGTGGCCAGTGCGTAACCGAGGACGATCGGGACATCGTTCGAGTCGGACAGGACGTTCTGCTGGTACCCGCTGGACAGGAAGTTGCCGAGCAAGTGGCCGAGGAAGTAGCCGATCACCGCTCCGACCACGCCGGTGTGCACGGCGGGTCGTCTCCACCAGGGCGTCGGTGACAGCGGGGCGGCGGGACCGCGGCCCGCGGGCTGTGCCCTCTCCGGCTGTGTCTCGACGGCCATCAGGTCACCTCTTCATCCACGTCGTGGGGTCGCTCCCGCGTGCAACGGCGCGGCGCGGCATGCAGTCCTGCCCGGCCGCCGGTCACGGCTGCACCGGATCGGTAGTCGGGTAGTAGTAGCCCGGCGCGCCGGTGATGCCGAGCTTCGCCCAGGCCTTACCGAGCTGGGGGATGACAGTGGGGTCGTAGACGTACGCGAATGGCGGCAGCGCGGCCAGCAGGCCGTTGGCCCGCTGCCTGGCCTCGTTGGCCGTCGCCCAGCGGTCGAAGGTGGTCGGCGTCACGACCCTGCCGTAGTTGAACATGGCCCCGTGCCAGATGCCGCACAGCTCGTTGCAGCGCACCACGAAGCCGCCGAGCTGCTTCGGCTTGACGTAGGCCACGTTGTTGACCAGGGGGTTCGCGTCGGCCTTCACGCCAAGCTGGTAGATCCAGAGGCTGTGGATGACGTCTATCGACGTCACATGGAACTCGATCGGCGTGTTGTCCGGCAGCTCCAGGCTTGCGGTTTCCATGCCGCCGAACTGGGGGAATCGGTAGCTGAACTGCCACTGCTGGCCAATCACCTGCACCTGCAGCATGTCGTTGCTGCCCGGCGACCAGACTGCGGTATGCGCGGCGGTCAGCGGCCAGATCGGCGAGGGGCCCTGGCCGCCGCCCGCGCCGCCCGGCTGGACCAGCTGGTAGGTGCCGAACGCGAACGCCCACAGGACGACCGCCGAGGTGATGATGATCCACCAGGCCTGGACCTTCGTGTTGCCGTGGATGGGGGCGCCGTCGCCGTCGTCACCCGGCCTGGCCCGCCACACAATGATGGAGTAGACGAAGTAGAGGATGACGCCGATCACGACCGGGGCGGCGGTCATCGCGAGCACCGCGATGTCGAACTGCTGGCCCGAGGCCGCGTCGCTCATCCGGCCCGGTGGCAGGTGCGGGTACCACACGAACCAGATGACCAGGACGGCGGCCAGCGACAGCGGGAACCAGATCACCAGGAGGCGCAGCCAGTGACGGGGCTCGGCGCGGCCGCCTGCGGCCGGCGGGCCTTCCGCCCCGGGAGTGCTTGCCGTCGCGTCCTGCGCCATCAGGCCACCACCTGCATGAAGCCCGTCATGAAGCCGACCGTCTGCATCGGGCCGCTATTGCCGTCGATGAAACCGCCGCCGCAGGGGACCAGGCACTGCCACCGAAAGCTCCCGGTATGGTCCGGGCTCATGAAGCTGAACTTCACCAGGCCGTAGGGGCCCGACGAGGGAGTGCAGGGCGATGTGCCGCAGAGGCTGCCCTGGAGGGCGGTGGGGGGCGAGGGGACCGGCACGAACAGGTGCAGGCTCGAGATCGCGAACGTGTGACCGACGTTGCAGCTCGACCACGAGTTGATCACCGACACGTTACGCGCGGGCCCCAGCGGCCTTCCCTTGTTGAACTGCTGCACGTTCGCGGTGCCGCCTATCGTGCCCTGCACGCCGCTCCAGAAGTTGTTCCGCAGCGCCGTACAGCCGTCGTACCCGTAAATGGTCACGTTGACCTTCACGTCCTTGGGCAACGAGAACAGCGTCGTGTGCACCCACTTATGGGTTTTCGGGTCCTGCACGAAGTAGCTGACCCAGTCCGGCCTGCTCGACACCGTGTTCTGCGGATCCTCCTGCAGGACGAGGTTCACCTGGCCATGGGAGGCGGTGTAGTTGACCGTCGCCAGCTGCGTACTCTGACCGCCTATGAAGTAGACGACAACGAAGATCCCTACCCCGACCACGGCTAGAACGGCCACCACGAGGGCCGCCGCGCGGGCTGCCACGGACACCGGTACCACCTCGCTCCCGCGTGGCCCACGCAGCGCGTGTAGCCACGAGAAGCCGTGCGCCCCCGGACTCACGGCGTGAAGCCTGCTGACTGTTCTGATCTTGCCGACACCGCACCGCAGACGGCAACATCCGGCGCCCCAATTATGAAATTGTTAAGATTAGCTGGTGATAGGGCGGGCCGGTGTCCGCTTGAGCGCGCCCTGCGGTGGCCGGCCTAGCGCGCGTGACCTCGCCGCCGGTGAGCCGGGCGGGCGGGCGCGACGCCCACCGTACGGGGCGGCCTTATGATGACCCGCACGGAACGAGGCTGATTTCCGCATGCCAGGCTCCCCGGCAGGATCCCATGAGCGAAGACCCACCCGACAGCGCGCCACCAGCCCCGGCCGCCGCACGAGGCCGCGGGGCCGCAGGGCACGCCCCGATGCGGCTGCGGCAGTCGGGCTGGCCCGTGCTGCGGACCCCCCGCTGGCTCCTGGCAGGCGCTGTCGTGCTGGTGGCCGGGATGGTGCTGGCCGCCATCGCGCACCGGCCGACTACCGCTCAGCGGACGGCCGACCTGGCGGGATTCGTCCATGACATGAACACCGACGTCGGGTCGTGCGCGGCCGGCGTGCGGGACTCGCTCACGGCGCTGCACGCCATCCAGGCAGGCACCAGACACGAGGTGACGACGGCCATCGGCATCGCCAGCTACGGCGTGTCCAACTGCTCGCCGGCCAACAGCATGCCGATGGATGACCTCGTCCAGTACCAGGTGCAGGAATCGCTGGACAGATTTCACCTGCAGCCGGCAGTGAACGACCTGGTCACCTGGGCTTTCCCGCTCGCCCAGCGGGTGATGGCCGACGTGGCCAGGGAGCTGGCCGGTCACAGCGCGGCGGCCAGGGCGGCGGCCGCCGCGCAGTTGCGGCGCGATCAGGAAGCGCTCGACGCGCGGCGCGCCGTCATCGACAAGATCATAGCGTCGGCGGACCGGTCGCTGTCAGCCCGGGTGGCCCCGCCGAGCCTGCCCGGTTGACCGGCAGCCTGCGCTGCCCAGGCGACCTCACCTGACCAGGTCACGGGTCGGGAGACTCATGTGCGCACATGAGTCTCCGGTAGCCCGGGCGACGCTGTAACGGCGTGAAGGTATGCCCGGCTGACCTACGATCGTGAACGTGTTGTCCGCGGCGTGGTGAGCTTGGCGGTATGAGCGTGCGCGCGCCCGGGCGGCGGAACCATGCGACCGCCGCTGTCGTGGTCGCTGCGGTCACGCTTGCCGGGCTCGCCGCTGCCGGGTGCTCCCATCAGCCCGCAACTGCACGGGCTTCGGTGCAATCGTGCACCCAAGCCGGTATCGATGCCATCAGGCATCAGGTCACGGTTACATCCGTCCCGTCCGCTTGCCGGGGGCTGACCCGAGCCCAGGTCAACTTCGCGGTGGCCGGTGCGCTTCACTCGGCGGCCGCCGGTGCGCGCGGAAAGGCCCGCCAGCGCGCACGCATAGCGAGGGTGAGCCACTTTCTCGAGCATCTGGTCACCGCCGTCCCCGAGCCGCGCCCCGAGCCACAGGTGGCTGGCCCGGCAGCCCGCCGGGCCAGCCGGACCGTACTCAGCCTGATTGCCCTTTGCACATGGCTAATTACGATCGGTCTTGGCTTGAGGATGATGGCTAGCTGGATCGCTCGCGGCCGCCGACGCCGCGCTCCAGGTGGTCGGCCCCCGCGCCCGCCGGCCCTGAACCTTGCGCACTTCGGGCTGGCCACCGCGGGCCTGCTGACCTGGCTCGCCTACCTGGCGACCGGCGTGACCGGCGTGGCCTGGGCTGCCTGTGCGCTCCTGCTGCCCGTGGTCGGACTCGGGATGACGCTGGTCTTTCTCTCACCCTCTGCCAGCCCGGCCGAGAGCGCAGCCACCGCTCAGGCAGCCCTTCGCGAAACGCCGGAAATTCCGGTCCGAGGTGATCAACTGCGCGTCCGGCGTCCGCCCGTCCTGGTCATCAGTGCGCACGTCGTCTTCGCTACGGCAACCGTCCTGTTTGCGTTCCTGACCGCAGCCGGCGCCGGCTGAAGCCTCACCCGGGACCTGTCGGCCTGAGCCGGTGCCGGGAACGGCCCGCATGACTCAGCTTTATTGGCCAGCCTGACCCGGAGGATCGCCGTGCCTGCGCCGCGGGCGACCCCAGCCCCTCACCCCGGCCGGGACGCCAGCCGAGGGGAACGCCTGACCAAACTCCTCGCCTATGTCGGCGCCGTGCCTCAGCCAGGACAACCCGCCGGCGAAGATTACCGGCACGAAGCAGACGGCCGCCACCCCCCACACCAGTCCGACTGCGATCTCCTGGTCAGCCATGGCGCCGAGCCCGCCGCCGGCGTACGCATGCACCAGCGGGCGGCTGGAGAAGCCAAGCGCATAGGCGACAATCCACACCGACCACATGGCCAGCGCCGCCGCAACAGCCCGCTGCACGCCGGGGAGCCGGAACGCGAGCGGCGGCGACCAGACAAGCTTGAGCCAGAGCCCGCCGCCGACCGCGAGAAGCGTCACGGCTTCGGCCGCGACGAGCCCAGGGAACCGGGCCAGGGCGTCGAGCGCGGGGGGCAATCGCCACGCCAGGGTTACGACAATGAACCCGACGAGGACGACCGCGCCGGGCAGCAATGACGGCCGGCGATCCCCGCTCGCTGCCGGGCGGTCCGCTAGCCGTGCGGGAGCGCCGGTCTCCCCCGGCTGTGGGGCTTCATCTCCCCGCCGTACGGCCTCCCTCCTGCCTGACAGCCGTAGCAGGCGCCAGGGCGCTCCCAGCACGATCAGCGCGGGACAGACCATCGCGAACATGCTGAACTGGAAAGACTCGGCATACAGGTACCGCCGTGCCAGCGTGGCCACGGGGGGCACGAGGCTCACGATCACCAGCGCGACGCCGACTGCGCAGAGCCAGGGTCGCAGGCCGTGATCGCGAGGTGGATCGGCCGCACCCCGCCGCCGCTGCGAAGCCGCCTCGGTGTTCAGCCCCATCTCTCGCCCCGCCCTGCGTGGTCCGCCGCATCACCGTCCCGGCCGCATTGGCCGGGCCGGGTATCGCTGTTCATCGTGCGCTCACCGCGGTGAGCGTCGCGAGAAGCAAGGTGGTCAGGGCCGCCGCTCCGTGAACGGCCGGGAGGAGCGGCGCCAGATACTCCCTGTGCTTCTCCGCTGTCCCTGACGGGTCGGCCGACACCTGGGCCAGCAGCTCCTCGGTCAGCCGGCCGGCCAGCGCTTCGTCGGTGAGCGCACGGGCGAACACCTCGTCGGTCAGCCGGCCGGTCAGCGCGTCTTCGGCTGGCGCGGCGAGCATGCCGCCGGGAGAACGATCCCCGGCCGCGGCGGGGGCGGGATAGGGGGTCCACACCGTCACCATAGCGATGCCAAGCCCGATCACCGGCATGAGCAAGCAGGCAGCGGACCAGGCCAAGGCCGCCGCGCTGGTCGCCAGATAGCTGATCCACAAAGCGAGCCCTGTGGTAGCCAGGCTGGCGTGCCCGTAGATCAACACCGGAGGAAGGCCGTCACTGCGAGCACGCTGAATCTGCGGGCCGTCGCGGGCGATCCACGTGCGCAGCATGTACGCCCCGATACCCGCGGCGAGCAGCCAGGTGACAAGCG
This sequence comes from uncultured Actinomycetes bacterium, assembly GCA_963762615.1. Lineage (GTDB taxonomy): Bacteria > Actinomycetota > Actinomycetes > Streptosporangiales > Streptosporangiaceae > PALSA-505. The sequence continues at coordinate 1,429,504 of CAVXLG010000013.1, forward strand.
TAGCGATGGCCATAGCTTCTCCCCGGCGCCGGTGACCGATCGCGGCCAAGTGCCTGGAAGTGTTGCAGTAGCGTACCGCCGCAGGCTGGCACGCGCCAGACCGCTGCGCGGGCGGCTACGGCACGCGGGGCTGCCGCAGGTGCCGGACGGGTACCACCGGTTGCTACGGCGTCATCACCTGATGGCGCAGGCGGAATGCCGGACGACGGGTTCGCGGCGAGCAGAAGGCAGCGGCGCCGATCGGCCGGGTCCAGGCCAGATCGGGCGGAAGCGGGGTCAAGATCACTGCAATCGTTTGAGCGCAATGCCGTAAGCGACTTGAGAATGAGCTGTAGAGTGAACCGCTAGGAGAGAACCCGGCCAGGTCGGGGCCCGGTTCGTGCCCGCCGCCGTGTTACTGGCGGGTTATGTGAGATGGCGAGTGTGTAATGGTCACTCTCCGAACGGTTCCTGCCCGCACATTCCAGGCGGCTGACTCGTCCAGGCGCCGCATTCTCCTCATTGAAGATGAGCTGACCATCAGCCCCCTGATAGCCCGCGCGCTTTCGGCGGCAGGGTACGTCGTTGATTGCGACGACACCGGGACCGACGGCCTGAAGCACGCGGCCTCGGGCGACTATGACCTGGTCCTCCTGGACCTGGTCATGCCGGATCTGGACGGCCGCGAGATCCTCAAGCGGCTGCTTGTCACCCGTCCCGAGCAGGCGGTGCTGGTCCTGTCGTGCCTGGCGGATGTGACCGCCAAGGTCGAATGCCTGGATCTGGGCGCGCGGGACTATCTCACCAAGCCGTTCGCGCTGGACGAGCTGATCGCCCGGGTCCGGGTCCAGCTCCGGGGGACCGGCCGCGGGCGCGCGGAGACGATCACGAACGGCGCTCTCACCCTGGATTCTCTGGCGGCTGCAGGCGGACAGCGGGCACGGCCGCGTCCCGCTCACCCGACTGGAATTCCTGCTGCTCAGGGAGCTCATGGAGCACGCGGGAGAGTCGGTCCCCAAGGGCCAGCTGCTGTCGTCGGTGTGGGGCTACGACTTCGACCCGGGCTCGAACGTGGTCAACGTGTGCGTCTGGCGGCTGCGCAGCAAGCTCGGCTTCGAACTGATTAAGACGGTGCGCGGTGAGGGCTACCAACTCGCATCCGGCTAGCCTAGCCAGGTGCCCCCTCCTCGGTCGCCGCGCTCACCGCGGAACGATCCCGGCTTGCCTGGCCCGGCGCATCCTTCTCCCCCGGCGGCGCGGGCCGGTCAGGACCTGGCCGGGGCAGGTGCGGTGAGCGCCCGGGACAACATGGCAGCCCAGGACGACCCGGCGCCCCCCGGCGGCATGGCAGCCCAGGACGACCCGGCGCCCCCCGGCGGCACGGCGCCCCGGCACGACCCGGCCGCCCGGGACGACCCGGCCGCCCGGCACGACCCGGCCGCCCCGGCCGACACGGCGCCACAGGACGACCGGGCCGCATCGGCCAGCGCGGCGGCCGGGGAAGGCGCAGCAGCGGCCGGGGACGGCACAGCAAGCGCCAGGGACGGCACAGCAAGCGCCGAGGACGGCGCAGCAGGAGCCGGGGACGGCGCAGCAAGCGTCGGGGCGGGCCCGGGGCAGGCCGAGGCAGGCGCGGCGAGAGCCCGGGGGCTGCGCGGCCTAAGCCGCAGCCGCAAGATCGTAATCGCCGTCAGCACCTGCTGTTTCGTGGTGTTTGCCCTGATCATCGCCATCGGATCTGGTGGCGGCTCATCCCAGGCCGCGTCGGCTCAGCCCGCGGCGAAGCCGTTCACGCTGCATGCCCTCGGGCATGCGGGCCTGGTCTCCCTGAGCCATTACGCGGGCCGGCCGGTGCTGGTCAACTTCTTCGCCTCCTGGTGCGGTCCCTGCCAGAAAGAGACGCCACTGCTGGCCAGGTTCTACCGTGCCAATCACGGGAAGGTCGCCATCATCGGGATCGACGTGAACGACAGCGCGGCGAACGCGATGCGCTTCGTCAGGCGCGCCGGCGCGAGCTACCCGATCGGCACCGACCCCACCGCGACGACGGCAACGACGTACCGAGTCGTGGCGATCCCGCAGACGTTCTTCCTCAACGCGCGTCATCACATCGTCAAGCGGGTGTTCGGCGCGGTCACCCCGGCGGACCTGACGGCCGGACTGGCCCGGATGGGCTGAGCCATGGCCATGCCGACCCGAGCCGGCCAGCCCGCAGTACCGCTGCGGGCCCGCAGCGCCGTCGCCCGGGCTCGCGACACTGCGCTCCTGCCACGGGACCAGCGGGCGCTGAACACCGAGCGCGCAACGATCAGCGGGCTCCTCAAGCCGGCCATAGCGGTGGTCTCCGCGCACGTGGCGCTGCCCGCTCTGCCCAGGTAGGGCGGAAGCCGGGGTCGAGCAGGAGCGGGGTCGAGCAGAAGCCGGGGTCGAGCAGGAGCCGGGGCAGGCAGGACCGGTCAGGTGCGGCGGCGGCGCGACCCGCCGACGGCACCCGCCAGGCCGGTCAGCCCGTACGCGCTGGCGCCGTGCCAGGCCGCGCTGAAGAGGCCGTCGAACACTCCGCCGCCGAGTACCACGGATAGGACGAACACGATCGCGGCCACGGCGAGGCCCGGGACAAGGGCGAAGCGCCATGGGTTGCTGCGGGCCCAGCGGAGCGCCCGGCTGGAACGCGAGCTCAGCAAGGCGCCGGCGGCGGCTACGACGAAGAACGCCACGGCCCCGAGTGACACCGAGCCGCTGAGTGCCTGAAGACCAACGCTGCCGCCGATCAGGTGCAGTCCGAGGTCGCCGAGCGTGACGACGGCACCGGTCGCGGCCGCACCGGTCCATGGGGCACTGGACATCGCGGCACTGGAGACCGCCGCCTCTTCGCGCTTGGAGAGGCCCGGTTGATCGGTGCGTGTTGGTGCGGGCATGACCACTCCCTGTCAGAATCCTGGTGGCTTGCGCGTCGGGTTGCCTCCCGACGGCCCGCCATCAACTCCCGTTCACGTTATATCTTGAATATACCCCAGGCAACGGGCCCGCGAGAGTAGGGATAACCCCCGTATTTCCCGGGCTTGCGCTGGCTCCCGGGAGGAGTGATCTAGGTCACGTTGGGCAATCCTCAGGAGGCGTTCAGCGTAGGTCCAGCCAGGTCGGCTAACTAAGGGATAGGGCGGATCGGGCACGAGGATCTGGCCTGGGCAGTAGGCGGACCTGAACGGGAATTACGCTAGTTCCGGGCAAAGGTGATGGAGATGCACGAAGAGCGCAGCGGCAGCGAGCAGCAGCCACCGCAGTACCAGAGCGCCTGGCCAGCGTCCCAGGACGGACCCGGCATCGGGTCGCCGGACGGTGGAGCGGACCAGGCGCGGCAGGTGGATGCCTCCCCGGCGCCAGACGAGCGCACCGCCCCGGGGGACGTGGCTGCTCCTCAGCCCGCAGGCGCCTCTCAGACGGCAGCCGCCTCTCAGCCCGCAGATGCCCCTCAGCCCGCAGATGCCCCTCAGCCCGCAGATGCCCATCAGCCCGCAGGCGCCCATCAGCCCGCAGCCGCGCCTCAGAATGCGGACGCCGCTCAGACCGCGGACGCGCCTCCTCCCGCCGCCGCGCCTGCTGGCAGCCCCCAGGCCGGGGAGCAGCCTCGCGAGGACCAGCCTGGGGCAGCCGGTTACGAGTACCCAGCGATGATCTACGCGCCGCCGGGTTCTTACCCGCCCGGCGCGGACCAGCCTGGCCCCCAGAGTGGATACCGGCCCGTCGGGGGCGGCTACCAAGCAAGCGGTTACGGGCCCGGCTACGGCGGCGGACCAGGCTACCCATCCGACTACGGTTACGGTCCCGGCGGGTACGGGCCAGGCGGGTACGGACCCGGTGGGTACGGACCCGGTGGGTACTACCCGCCGGGGGGTGGCGGCTACGGACCCGGCGGTTACGGTCCGGACGACATCATCGGCGGCGGCTACGGCCGGGACCGCCCGCCCCGGCGGGGCAGCCGGATTCTCACCTATGTCGTGGTCGCGGCGCTGGCGGCCGGCGTCGGGGCGGGGACGGTTCTCGCTCTCAACCACAACGCCGGCGACTCGTCACCGAGCTCCGCCCAGCCTGGCCTCGGCTTGGGTCCCCAGCCCGGCGCCGGGTCGGGCGGCGGACCGGGCGGTGGCACCAGCGCCAACAGCGCGGCTACGCAGGCGGTCACGAGGAAGGTGGGCCCGGGGATCGTCAACGTTATCTCGAAACCCGGCTACCAGAGCGGCACGCTCGAGGGCACCGGGATGGTTCTGTCCAGCAACGGCCTGGTGCTGACGAACAACCACGTCGTCGAGGGAACGTCGTCGTGGAAAGTGAAGATCGCCGACACCGGCCAGATCTACGGCGTCACGGTACTCGGCACAGATGTGACAGACGACGTGGCGCTGCTGAAGCTGACCAACGCATCCAACCTGAGGACGGTTCCGCTCGGCAACTCCTCATCGGTCCAGATGGGTGATTCGGTGGTGGCCCTGGGCAACGCCGACGGCCAAGACGGCAAGCCGACCGTCGTGACCGGCAGCATCACCGGCCTGAACCAGTCGATCAAGGCGACCGACCAGGGTGCGGGAACCACCGAGAACCTGCACGGGATGCTGAGGACGAATGCCCCGATCATCTCCGGTGACTCCGGCGGCGCGCTGGCGAACACGCAGGGCCAGGTCATCGGGATGAACACCGCCGCGAACAACACGACTACCTTCGGCGGCGGACAGGGCACGAGTACGGGATTCGCGATTCCCATCAACCGGGCGCTGGCGATCGCCAGGCAGATAGCCAGCGGTAACGCGAGCTCCAATGTCCAGATCGGGTTGCCCGCGTTCCTGGGCGTGACCGTGGCCAGCGCCAGCTCGGGACCGAGCACCGACGCCAACCCGAGGGCGCAGCTGCGCCAGCTGGAGCAGGCGGCCGAACAGGGTGGCTTCAACGGCTTCGGCGGCGGCAGCGGCGGCAGCGGCGGCAGCGGCTGCATGATCAGCAACGCTCAGGCCTCGATCCCCCGCAAGATCGCGTCGGTCAGCTCGGGCACGCTGATCAGCGGGGTACTGTGCAACACGCCGGTCAGTTCGGCCGGGATGACCGCCGGATCCGTGATCACCAGCATCAACGGCCAGGCCGTCACCGCGCCCGACACGCTGACGAAGGTGCTGACACAGTTCCGTCCGGGTGAGACGGTCTCCGTTCACTGGGTGTCCCCGAACGGCCAGCAGCACACCTCGTCGGTGAAGCTGGCCCCCGGCCCGGCGAAGTAGGCCGCGGCCACCTGCACCCGATCGGGGCGGGCCGGTGCATCAGCCCCGGCCCGCCCCGATCGGCGGTGCGGAACCGGCGGGACGACCGGGCGATGAGCGCCGGACCAGACGACCAGCGCCGGGCCAGACAACGAACCCGGGCCAGACACGGTGAGGTGCGGGATCCGGCGCAGCGCCGCGGCGATCTCGCCGGCCAGTCGCCGCTCCGCGCCGCTGACGGACTCGATGTCCACCAGTGCCGCGGTCAGCGCAGCGGCGTCGGCGGAGAGGTCAAGGGCCACCGGCGGGTTCCCCGGTGAGCAGCGACCAGGCGGCCGCGCCGCCGGCCACGGCTGCCCCGCCTGCTGACATGGCCACGAGCCAGCGGCCGACGGCAGGAAGCCCGTCCCACGCGGCCGCGGTGGTCACCGCGTCGAGGGAATCGGCCAGCGCTCCGGCGGCGACCCAGAGGCCGGCCCCGCCCGCTGCCGGGGTCCTCGGTGGCATCCGCCGCAGCGCCGCGAGTGTGCCCAGGCCAAGAGCGAGATCGCGGCCGCCCAGGGCCCGGCCGAGCACCTGCGCCGGAACGCCGCGCCCGTCGCCGATCCAGGGACGGGTGACGAGCGACGGCGACACCAGGGCGACGATGCCTATCGCGGTCCGCGCGGCGGCTATGGCGGTCGCTGCGCCTCGCGCGCCGGTCGCCGCTCCGCGTGCTTTCCAGGCCGTGGTCATGGCATGACACTCCGTTGGCTCGCAGGGCGATCCCGGTCAGCTCCGATCGTGTCAGGGTAGCGGGCCCGTGGAAGCGGAAACCTGTCGCGGTCGCGGCCTTGTCCTCTAGGTTGGGTGACGGCCCCCGCCCGCAGGAAAGGACGTCCATCGTGAGTCCCAGGTTCTGGGTGACCGGCGGCCGGGCACGGCTCGCCACGGTCAGCGCGATCGCAGCGGCCGCGGCGCTGGCCGGGGGCGGCATCGGCGCGGGCCCGGTAGCGCAGGCCGCGGCTCCGGCGGCCGGGAGCATCTCCACAGTGGCCGGCGGCGTCGGTGGCCCCGGCCCCGCAACAAGTGTGGCGATCAACTATCCCTGTGGGCTGAATTCTGCTGCCGGGAAGCTGTATGTCGGCGACGGGCTGGCGCAGGAGGTGAACGAACGCAACGACTGGATGACCACGGTGGCGGGCGGAGCCCGGCGGATATCCGTCCATGCCGGCAGCGGCGGGCACATCGCGCTCGGCAACGGCGGCGCGGCCGGGACGGCTGTAACGAGCGCATGCGGCACATCGCTGGACGCAGCGGGCAACCTGGTGCTGGCCGACCAGGGCGACCGCCAGGTGCGGGTCGTGGCCGCCAGTGCCGGGACGTTCTATGGCCAGCAGATGACGGCCGGAGACATCTACGCGATTGCGGGCACCGGCCGGGGCGGGATATCCGGTAACGGCGGTCCGGCCGTAAAGGCCGATCTGTCAGATCCCGTGGACGTGACAGTGGACCAGGCGGGCAACCTGGTGGTGGCCGACAGCGGCAGTGCGCACCAGAAGGTGCCGGCCGAGGTACAGGTGGTGGCGGCGAGCGACGGCACTGATTACGGGCAGCAGATGACCGCGGGCCACATCTACGACGTGGCGGGCAGCGCCGCCAGCATGCAGGTTTCCGGCGACGGCGGACCCGCGGTCGAGGCGGGACTCGGGGCTTTCATCGGCCAGGTCCAGCTGGACCAGGCGGGCAACCTGGTGGTGGCCGAGGCGTCGGGCAACAGGATCCGGGTGGTAGCGGCGACGACCGGTACCTTCTACGGGCAGCAGATGACCGCCGGGGACATCTACACGGTCGCGGGCACCGGCGGCAAGGCGTTCTCCGGGGACGGCGGTCCGGCCGCCCTGGCCCAGCTGGACGCTCCGCTCGGGGTAGCGGCGGACGGCTCGGGCGACCTGGTCATCGCGGATACCGGTAACAACCGGGTGCGCGTGGTCGCGGCCAGCACCGGGACGTTCTACGGGAAGGCGATGACCGCCGGGGACATCTATACCGTCGGCGGCTGCGGAAATGGCTGCCAGCTGGGCGACGGCGGTCCCGCCCTGGCGGCGATGCTGATCGCCCCGGATGCGGTCACTGCGGACAGCACGGGCAACGTCATCGTCGCCGAGCACGGTGTGGGCCGGGTATCCACGCACCGCCGGGTGCGGGCCATCGCGGTCCGCGGCGGTACCTTCTACGGGCAGCAGATGACTGCCGGGGACATCTACACGGTCGCGGGCGACGGAACGCTGGGGTACTCCGGCGACAAAGGCCTGGCGACAAAGGCCGTGATGCTGACGACTTCCTCCCGGATGGCGATGGACAGCGCCGGGAACCTGCTGGTGGCGGCGGGTGAGAACAACCGGATCCGGGTGGTTCCGCCCCGCGCCGGCACGTTCTACGGGCAGCAGATGACCGCGGGGCACATCTACACGGTCGCGGGCGGCGGCCCGTTCCCGTACTCCGGCGACGGCGGCCCCGCCGTCAGGGCCGGGATGGATTTCCCCGACGGCCTGGCGATTGACGGCCACGGCAACCTGGTCATCGCCGACGAGGGCAACCGCCGGATCCGGGTGGTGGCCGCCACGACGGGCACCTTCTACGGGCAGCAGATGACTGCCAGGCACATCTATACGGTCGCGGGCACCGGTGCCCGGGGATACTCCGGCGACGGCGGGCCTGCGACCAAGGCCATGCTCAGCATCGTCAACGGCATAGCGGTGGACGGCGCGGGAAACCTGGTGCTCAGCGACGACGGCAACAGCCGGATCCGGGTGGTGGCCGACACGACGGGCACCTTCTACGGACAGAAGATGACCGCCGGCGACATCTACACCGTGGCGGGCGACGGCACGCGGGGATTTGCCGGCGACGGCGGGCCTGCGAAGAAGGCTGAGCTGGACGTCCCTAAGGACGTGACCGTCAACCACTCGGGGAACCTGGTGATCACCGATCAGGGCAACGGCCGGATCCGGGTGGTGGCGGACTCGACCGGCGTCTTCTACGGACAGCTGATGGCCGCCGGGGACATCTATACAGTCGCGGGCACCGGCACCAGGGGGTACTCCGGCGACGGCGGCGCCGCCACCGAGGCCGAGCTGGACCTGCCGACGGACCTGGTCGTGGACAGCCACGGAAACCTGGTCATCGCCGACGAGGGCAGCAACCGGGTGCGGGTGGTGGCCGAAGCCACCGGCACCTTCTACGGCGTGCCGATGACCACCGGCGACATCTACACCGTGGCGGGCGACGGCAACCCGGGGTTCTCTGGCGACGGCGGGCCCGCCATCAAAGCTGAGCTCATCTCCCCCAGCGGAGTGGTGCTGGCCGGCAACGGTGACCTGTACGTGGCCGACGCCTACCGGGTGCGGCTGGTCACGGGCTGAGCAAGCTCAGGGCTGCTGTACGGGGGAAGCGACGAGCAGCGCGGGGCTGCCCCGGCCGCACGGGATCCGCCGGCGATGCCATGGGTCAAGGCCGCGCTGAGCCGGACCCAGGAAATCCTGGCCGACCTCGGCCCGGGCAGACCAGGCTCATGAACTGGTGATGGTCTGCGCCGACGCCAGGCCGGGGCCGCCGAGCGGAAGCAGTTCGGCGCGCTTGGGCGGCAGGCCGTCCCCGGAGGACACCCCGCGGATGCGCCGCTGCATCCAGGGCATCGCGTAGCGGCGCGCCCAGCGCGCGTCCAGCTGCCGCGCCGCCAGCCAGCCGGCCACGGCCGGCCGCGGCGCGCCGCCCTGCACCGGCAGCGGCTCGCGCCAGTCGCGATCCGGCGCCACGCCGACTGCCTCGCAGGCTCGCAGGGCCACCCGGGTATGGCCCTCGGCGGTCAGGTGCAGCCGGTCGTCGCTCCAGGCTCTCGGGTCGCACAGCACCGGCATCGACCACAGGTCCACGACCGCGCATCCGTGCCGGTCGGCGATCGCACGCAGGTGCATGTTGTAGACCGCGACCCTGCCGCGGATCCAGCGGATCACGGGGAAGGTCCGCGGGTCGAACCCGGTCAGGATGAGCACCTGGCTGCCGGCCTCGCGCAGCCTGGCCACCGCGTCATCGAACACCTGGGCCAGCCGGTCGGGATCCGCGCCCGGCCGCAGCAGATCATTCCCGCCCGCCGCGATGCTGACCAGGTCGGGTGCCATCGCCAGGGCGGCCGGCACCTGCTCGGCGACCACTTCACCGAGCAGCTTGCCGCGGATGGCCAGGTTCGCATAGCGCAGGCCCGGGTACGTCCGCGCCAGATGCTCGGCGAAGCGATCGGCCCAGCCGCGGTAACCGCCGCCGGGCCCGGCGTCGGCCAGTCCTTCGGTGAAGCTGTCCCCCAGCGCGGCGAATGAGCCGATCGGCACCTGCATGCCCATATTCTGCCAGCTAGCCAGCCAGGCCCGCCGGGCCGGCATCGGCCGGGTCAGCCGGGCAAGCCGACCCCGGTCAGCCGTCCAAGCGACCCCGGCGAGACAAGCAAGCCGACCCGGGTCAGCCGAGGAATCGGGCGATCGTCGCGGTTAGCCAGCAGGGGTCGTCCAGCCACGGCATGTGCCCGCCGCCGGGCTGGGTGACCAGCTCACCGCGCGGGAACAGCCGGACCGCCCGTGCCGCCAGCTCCGGCGTCGGGATGACGTCCAGCTCGCCGGCGTAGACCAGCACCGGCGCCTCCAGCTTGGCCATCGCCGTCCGGGTCGCGTCCGGGTCGAACGCTCCCTTGGAGTAGTAGCGCGCCGCGATCCGCGGGCCTCGCGGCTCCAGGCCAACCAGGACGTGCGCCCGCGCCGCCGCGTCCCAGCGTCCGTAATAGAACGGTGAGTACTTCTTCAGGTTGTCGACCGAGTCCCGGCCTGCCTCGGCCGCCTGGAAGGCCGCCAGCGCCTCGGCATACCACGGTTCGGCCGACCGCCGCCGCAGCGCCGCTTCCCGCTCCTCGGGCGCCAGCCGCAGCCCGGCCGCGCGCAGGCTCGGCGTGAGCAGGACCAGCCGCCCGATCCGGTCCGGATAGCGGGCCGCGTACAGCAGAGCCAGGTTGGCCCCGGCCGAATGGGCCAGCAGGTCCATCCGGCCCAGGCCGAGGTGGACGCGCAGCGCCTCGACGTCGCCGACCTGACGGTCGCAGCGGTACGTCGCGGTGTCTTCGGGCGGGTCGGAGTCACCGATGCCGCGGGGCTCCAGCATCACCAGGTCCCGCCCGGCCGCCTGTCCCAGGCCGCCGAGGTCGCCCAGGTAGACGGGATTGCGGCCGGGCCCGCCGGGCAGGCACGCCACGGCCGGCCCGGCGGCGGCCCGGTCGCAGGCGAGCACCGTGCAGGCCAGCATCGTGCCGTCGTAGGAAGCGAAACGGCTCATGCCCGCCAGCCTGCCAGAGCCGGGCCGGCGGATTTCCCGGCGGGCACGAGGCAAGCCGTCGCGCCCGGGCCGAGACGGCGCGGAAATCGGGGACACTGGGGCCATGCGGATCCTTCCGGCGCACGCCCGCCCCGCGGTTGCGGCCCCGGCGGCCGCGGTCCTGGTGGCCGTGGTCCTGGGCGCCTGCGGCTGCTCGTCCGGGGCCGCGCCTGGCCCGGCCGCGAGCCGCCCGCAGGCCGCGAGCCCGGCGACCTCATCGCCCTCCTCGCCGGCCGCCGCGGCGGACTGGCCCGTCTACCACGCGAACGCGAGGCGTACCGGGACGGCGCCCGGCCTGCCGGCGGCCGGGCCGCTCAGCGTCGCGTGGACGGACCGGCTGGACGGGGCGGTGTACGGGCAGCCGCTGATCATCGGCGGGCTGGTCATCGCGGCGACCGAGAACGACTCGGTGTACGGGCTGGACCGGGCCACCGGCCGGGTGCGCTGGCGCCGGCACGTCGGCACGCCGGTGCCGCTGTCCGCGATGCCGTGCGGGGACATCGACCCGCTGGGCATCACCGGGACTCCGGCCTACGACCCCGCCACCGGGCTGGTCTACGCGGTCGCCGAAGAGACCGGGTTCAGGCACGTGCTGTACGGTTTCTCGCTGGCCGGCGATGTCAAGATCACGCGCAACCTGCCCGCGCCCGACGGCCACCCGAGGTACGACCAGCAGCGGCCCGCGCTGGCGATCACCCGCGGCCGGGTGTACGTCGCCTTCGGCGGCCTCGAGGGTGACTGCGGGCCGTACATCGGCTCGGTAATCGGCGTGCCGGTCTCCGGCCGCGGGGCGCTGATCTCCTACCGGGTGCCGACCACCCGCGAGGGCGCGATCTGGGGCACCGGGGGACCGACGCTCGGCCCGCACGGCACGCTGTACGTCAGCGTCGGCAACGGCGCGGCCGAGAGCGGACGGTATGACGGCAGCGATTCGGTTATCGCGCTGTCCCCCGGCCTGCATCGCAGCGGGTTCTTCGCGCCCACCACCTGGGCGGCCGACAACGCGCGGGACCTCGACCTGGGGTCGATGTCGCCGGCCGTGCTCGCCGATGGCTCGATCGTTGCCGACGGCAAGCGGGGCACCGCGTACCTGCTGAACGCCGCGCGCCTGGGCGGGATCGGCGGACAGCGGGCGAGCGCCCCGGTGTGCCCGGCCTTCGGCGGCCCGTCGGTGAGCGGCACCGTGGCTTACCTGCCGTGCGAGGGCGGCGGCATGGCCGCCGTGGATACCGCGCACCGCCGGCTGCGAGTGCTGTGGCGCGGACCGGCCGCCGCGCAGGGATCGCCGGTGCTCGGCGGCGGCGCGGTCTGGGTAGCCGACTGGAGCGCCGGGATCCTGTACGAGCTGAGCCAGGCCACCGGCCGGGTGCAGCACCAGGTCAGCCTGGGCGGAGCGCTGCCGCACTTCGCCTCGCCCTCGCTGTCCGGCGACCTGGCCCTGGTCGGCACCCTGGCCGGCGTCGCCGCGGTCCGGGGGGCCTGACGGCCGCCGCCGTCTGCTGAGAATTCTGCCGAACGGCACGCGGCAGGCGGCCGAGCCTCGCGCCAGCCGTTCGGGAGAATCCTGGCCCTGGCGGGTCCCGGGCACCTGCGCGCGGAAAGCCGGCCGGGCAGACTTGGGCCATGGCCCCGTCCGTGCGCTATCGCCAGCCGCCGCCGCCCGCCTTCCTGTTCGATCTTGACGGCACGCTCATCGACAGCGTGTACCAGCACGTGATCGCCTGGCGCGGGGCGCTGGCCCGCGTCGGCATCGACCTGTCGGTGTGGCGGGTGCACCGGCGGATCGGGATGAGCGGCGGCCTGTTCGTCTCGGCCCTGCTGCGGGAGACCGGCCGGTCGCTGTCCGGCGCGCAGATCGAGGCACTGCAGGCGGCGCACGCGGTCCGGTACCTGGCCCAGGCCGATTCGGTGACCTCCCTGCCCGGCGCGGCCGAACTGCTGGCGGCGCTGACCCGGCACGGCATCCGGTGGGCCATCGCGACCAGCGGGCTGGCGGCCACCGCGCGCCCGGCGCTGCGGCTGCTCGGGCTGCCTGATGACGCGCCGCTGGTGACCAGGGACATGGTCGCGCACGCCAAGCCCGATCCTGATCTTTTCCTGGCCGCGGCCGCGCTGCTGGAGACCGATCCGCGGGACGCGATGGTGGTCGGCGACAGCGTGTGGGACCTGCTCGCCGCGCGGCGGGCCGGCGCGCTCGGGATCGGCGTGCTGTCCGGCGGGTACGGCCGGGAGGAACTCGAGCGGGCCGGCGCGTACCGGGTGTACGCCGACCCGGCCGACCTGCTCAGCCGGATCTACGAGGTCGGGGTGCGCGGCCTGGCGGAGTGAGGCCGCCCGGCTGGCGACCGGCAGCCGCGGGGGGTCGCAGCGGGCCGGCCCGCGGCTGCGCAGCGTAGCCGCGGCGGTCCCGCCCGCATGGATTCTGTTAGGAGTCGCGGCCGCGCTGCATGGATGGCGCTTGGACCCGGAATTCCCAGGTTCTGCTCAGGTATTCCTGATCTGTCCGGCCGCGCGGGACGCTGGCCGGCCAGGTTTCGACATGCGTGGGAGGACCAGTGGAGGACTTGGCCTACATCGGCCTGACCATCCTCGTGTTCGGCTTGCTCTGGCTCTTGGTGAAGGGGGTCGAGCGCTTTGAGCGCTGAGAACTGGATCGGCCTGATCGCCGGCGTCGCGCTAACCATTTACTTGTTCGTGGCCCTCGTGCTGCCTGAGAGGTTCTAGTGAACAGCACCCTCTCGGGCTGGCTCCAGGTCGGCCTGCTGGTGGCCGCCCTGGCCGCCTGCTACGTCCCGCTCGGCAACTACATCGCCAAGATCTTCACCACGGACAAGCACTGGAAGATCGAGCGCGGCATCTTCCGGCTGACCGGCATCGACCCGGAGGTTGACCAGAGCTGGGGCGGCTACCTGCGCAGCATGCTGGCCTTCTCCGCGGTCAGCGTGCTGTTCCTGTACGGCCTGCAGCGGCTGCAGCACTACCTGCTGCAGTGGGTGGGGCCGCACATGGCCAACGTCCCGCAGCCCACCGCCTGGAACACCGCGGTCTCGTTCACCACCAACACGAACTGGCAGAACTATTCCGGCGAGTCCACCATGACCTACCTGGTCCAGATGGGCGGCCTCGCGGTGCAGAACTTCATGTCGGCGGCGGTCGGCCTGGTGATCGCGATCGCCATGATCCGCGGCTTCACCAGGTCCCGGACCGGCACGCTGGGCAACTTCTGGGCCGACGTCACCCACGCCGTGGTGCGGCTGCTGCTCCCGCTGGCCATCGTCGGCGGGCTGGTCCTGGCGGCGGGCGGCGTGATCGACAACTTCTCCGCCTACCACACGGTGACCACGCTGTCCGGCGCGCACCAGACGATCGTCGGCGGCCCGGTGGCCTCGCAGGAGGTCATCAAGGAGGCGGGGAACAACGGCGGCGGGTTCTTCAACGCTAACTCCGCGCACCCGTTCGAGAACCCGAACCCGTTCACCAACTGGTTCGAGATCTTCCTCCTGCTGCTGATCCCGTTCGCCACCCCGCGGGCGTTCGGGAAGATGGTCAAAGACAACCGGCAGGGCTACGCCCTGGTCGCGATCATGGCTATCATCTGGCTGGCCGCGGTCGGCGGGATCAGCTTCTTCGAGGCCCACACCGGCCTCGGCGGCGCCGCGACGATTGCCGCGGGCCACGCCGCGGAGGGCACGGAGACCAGGTTCGGCACCCCGGGCTGCTCGATGTTCGCCGCGTCCACCACGGTCACGTTAACCGGGGCGGTGAACTGCTTCCACGACTCGCTGACCCCGTTCGGCGGCGGCATCGCCCTGTTCGACATCGCGCTGGGCGAGATCGCGCCGGGCGGCATAGGCGCCGGGATGTACGGCATCCTGGTCCTGGCCATCGTCACGGTCTTCGTCGGCGGGCTGATGGTCGGCCGGACGCCGGAGTACATCGGCAAGAAGATCCGGCCCACCGAGATGAAGTACGCGGCGCTGTACTTCCTGACGCTGCCGGTGGTCATCCTCACCGCGTCCGGGCTGTCGATCGGCACCCACGTCGGCCAGAAAGCGATCTTCAACCCGGGGCCGCACGGCCTGACCGAGATCGTGTACGCGTTCGCGTCGGAGGCCAACAACAACGGCTCGGCGTTCGCCGGCCTGGGCACGGCCGCCACCTGGTACCAGACGCTCGGCGGGATCGTGATGCTGCTCGGCCGGTTCGCGCCGGAGATCTTCGCACTCGGCCTGGCCGGGTCGCTGGCCAGGCAGAGTCCGGTGCCCGCGAGCGCGGGCACGCTGGATACCAGGACACCCCTGTTCGTCGGGATGGTCGTCGGCGTGATCCTCATCCTGGTCGGCCTGACCTACTTCCCCGCGCTGGCCCTGGGCCCGTTCGCCGAAGGACTGCACTGATATGACTGTGACAACGACACCGCAGACGGGCGGCGAAGCCCGCAAGGTGGGTGACACCGGGGAGCGCCGGATAGGCGGCGGTTTCCTCGACCCAAAGATGCTCTTGAAGTCCACCCCAGCCGCGTTCGCGAAGCTGGACCCGCGGGTCCAGATCCGCAACCCGGTCATGTTCGTCGTCGAGATCGGCGCGGCGATCACCACCTACACCGCGATCACCGGGCCCGCCTCCGACCGTGCTTTCAACTGGACGATCGTCGTCTGGCTGTGGCTGACGGTGGTGTTCGCCAACCTGGCCGAGGCCGTGGCCGAGGGCCGCGGCAAGGCGCAGGCCGAGACGCTGCGCAAAACTAAGCGGGAAACCGTGGCGCGGCGGCTGACCGGCTGGCAGCCCGGACAGGCCGATACCCGCGAGGAGCAGGTGCCCGGCACCCAGCTCAGGCTGGGCGACCACGTCGTGGTCGAGGCGGGCGAGATCATCCCCGGGGACGGCGACGTGGTCGAGGGCGTCGCCTCGGTGGACGAGTCGGCGATCACCGGCGAGTCCGCCCCGGTCATCCGGGAGTCCGGCGGTGACCGGTCGGGGGTGACCGGCGGCACCAGGGTGCTGTCGGACCGGATCGTGGTGCAGATCACCTCCAAGCCCGGCGAGACGTTCATCGACCGCATGATCGCCCTGGTCGAGGGGGCGCAGCGGCAGAAGACGCCGAACGAGATCGCGCTGAACATCCTGCTCGCCTCGCTGACCATCATCTTCATGCTGGCCGTGATCACGCTGCAGCCGATGGCGTTCTACTCCAAGGCGCCGCAGAGCCTGGTCATCCTGGTCGCGCTGCTGGTCGCGCTGATCCCCACCACGATCGGCGCGCTGCTGTCGGCGATCGGCATCGCCGGCATCGACCGGCTGGTGCAGCGCAACGTGCTGGCTATCTCCGGCCGCTCGGTCGAGGCGGCCGGCGACGTCAACACGCTGCTGCTGGACAAGACCGGCACGATCACCATCGGCAACCGGCAGGCCACCGAGTTCCTGCCGGTGAACGGCGTGCCAGCGGAGGAACTGGCGAACGCGGCGCAGCTGTCGTCCATGGCCGACTACACCCCGGAGGGCCGCTCCATCGCCGTGCTGGCCAAGAACCAGTACGGCCTGCGCGAGCGCTCCGAGGGCGAGCTGAAGGGCGCGGAGTTCGTGGAGTTCACCGCGCAGACCCGGATGAGCGGCATCGACCTAGCGGGCGGCCGGCAGGTGCGCAAGGGCGCCGCCTCGTCGGTGGCCCAGTGGGTCCGCGACAATGGCGGCACCCCGCCGGAGGAACTCGGCGGGATGGTCGACGGTATCTCGGCCGTCGGCGGCACGCCGCTGGTGGTCGCCGAGCGGGTCAACGGCACCGCCCGCGCGCTCGGCGTCATCTACCTCAAGGACATCGTCAAGGAGGGCATCGCCGAGCGGTTCGCCGAGATGCGCACGATGGGCATCAAGACCGTCATGATCACCGGTGACAACCCGCTGACCGCCAAGGCCATCGCGGACGAGTCCGGCGTGGACGACTTCCTCGCCGAGGCGACGCCGGAAGACAAGATGGCGCTAATCCGCAAGGAGCAGGAGGGCGGCAAGCTGGTCGCGATGACCGGCGACGGCACCAACGACGCGCCCGCCCTGGCCCAGGCCGACGTCGGCGTGGCCATGAACACCGGCACCTCGGCCGCCAAGGAGGCCGGGAACATGGTGGACCTGGACTCCAACCCGACCAAGCTCATCGAGATCGTGGAGATCGGCAAGCAGCTGCTGATCACCCGGGGCGCGCTGACCACGTTCTCCATCACCAACGACGTGGCCAAGTACTTCGCCATCATCCCGGCGATGTTCTCGGCCGTGCTTCCCGGACTGGCCAAGCTCAACATCCTGCACCTGTACAGCCCGAAGTCGGCGATCACCTCGGCGATCATCTTCAACGCGCTGATCATCGTCGCGCTGATCCCGCTGGCGCTGCGCGGCGTGCGCTACCGGCCGGCCTCGGCGTCGTCGCTGCTCCGCCGGAACCTGCTGATCTACGGCATCGGCGGGCTGATCGTCCCGTTCATCGGCATCTGGGCCATCGACCTGGTAGTCCAGTACATTCCCGGATTTGGCAGGTAACCGCAATGAACCGCCTTCCCGGCTGGGTCCGGCAGCACATCGCTGCGCTGCGCGGGCTGCTCGTCTTCACGGTGATCACCGGGATCGCCTACCCGCTGGTGATGCTCGGCATCGCCCAGGTTGCGTTCCACCACCAGGCCAACGGCTCCCTGGTGAGCTACAAGGGCCGCGTAGTCGGTTCCAGCCTGCTCTGCCAGGAGTTCGTGGACGCCAAGGGCAACCCGCTGCCGCAATACTTCCAGCCGCGCCCATCCGCGGCGTCCAATCCGCTGGTCAAGACCGACTACGGCTGCGACCCGCTGTTCTCCGCGGCTTCCAACCTTGGGCCGACCAACCCGGTACTGATCCAGGACATCAAGACGCGGCAGAAGCAGATCGCGGCGTTCGACCACGTCAAGATCTCGCAAATCCCGGCGGACGCCGTGACCGCGTCGGGCTCGGGGCTTGACCCGGATATCTCACCGGCGAACGCCGCCATCCAGGTGAACCGGGTTGCCGCGGCGCGGCATGTCAGCCCGGCCGCGATCATGGCGCTCGTCAGGCAGCACACCCAGGGCCGCACGCTCGGGTTCCTGGGCGAGCCGCGGGTGGACGTGCTGACGCTGAACATCGCGCTGGACCAGAAGTACCCGGTCTCCTCCGGAAGCTGAGCAGCAGCCGATGGAGGAAGCGGTGGTGCGCGGGCGGGGCTACCCCCCGGCCCCGGCCGCGCACGCCGCGCCGCGGCCGCAGCGGGTGCTCGTCGTAGAGGATGAGCCCGCGCTGATGCGGGCGCTGCGGATCAACCTTCGCGCCCGTGGCTATGAGGTCATCACCGCGGGCACCGGCCGGACGGCGCTGACCGAGGCGACCAGGCGGCCGCCGGACGCGGTGCTGCTCGACCTGGGGCTGCCGGATGTCGACGGCGTCAACGTGATCGGGCAGCTGCGCGCCTGGTCGCGGGCGCCGGTCATCGTGCTGTCCGGGCGGACCGGCTCCGGGGACAAGATCGGCGCGCTGGACGCGGGCGCCAACGACTACGTGACCAAGCCGTTCGACATCGAGGAACTGCTGGCCCGGCTGCGGGCCGCGCTGCGCCGGGAGGAGCCGGCCGGGGGGACGGACATCACGCTGGGCCGCTGGAAGATCGATTTGGCCGCCTACACCGCGACCCGGGCCGCGGACGGCGACGGCCCGGACGGCGATAACCCGGACGGCGATGGCCCGGACGCGGCGCCGGTGACCGCGCGGCTGACCCCGACCGAGTGGCGGCTGCTGGAGATCCTGCTGCGGCACCCCGGCCAGCTGGTGCCGGCCAGCCGCCTGCTCACCGCCGTATGGGGACCCGGGTACGAGCGCAACACCAATTACCTGCGCTTTCACATGGCCAAGCTGCGGCGCAAGCTGGAAGACGACCCGTCTCGCCCGCGGTACCTGCTGACCGAGCCCGGCATGGGCTACCGCTACCAGCAGGACGGCAGGCCGCCCGGCCGGCGCTCCTGAGCGCGGTCGACGCGCGGGAATAACCACCCCGGCGGCACAATTGAGGCTGAGCGGACGGGAAGACCATGAACAGCACTGAGGAACACGAGCGCCCCGGACTAGAGCAGGCGGCCGCGCGGGGTGCGCCGGCGCGCGAGCGGGGGCAGCTGCGGATCTACCTCGGCTGCGCGGCCGGCGTCGGTAAGACCTACGCGATGCTCAACGAGGGCCACCGGCGGGCCGAACGCGGCGCGGACGTCGTGCTGGCCTTTGCCGAAACACATGGGCGGCGGCACACCGCCGATCTGCTGGACGGCCTGGAGATCGTGCCGCGGATTCCCATCCCCTACCGCGGGGCCGTCTTCGAGGAGATGGATCTCGATGCCGTGCTCGCCCGCAACCCGCAGATCGCCATGGTGGATGAGCTGGCGCACACCAACGTGCCGGGCAGCCGCAACGCCAAGCGGTGGCAGGACGTCGAGGAGCTGCTGAACGCGGGCATCGACGTCATCAGCAACGTGAACGTGCAACACCTGGAATCGCTCAACGACGTGGTCGGGAAGATCACCGGCGTGCCGCAGCGGGAGACGGTGCCCGATGCCGCGGTGCGCTCGGCTGATCAGGTCGAGCTGGTCGACATGACGCCGGAGGCGCTGCGGCGGCGGATGGCGCACGGGAACATCTACCCGCCGGAGAAGATCGACGCCGCGCTGAACAACTACTTCAGGCCCGGCAACCTGGCCGCGCTGCGCGAGCTGGCCTTGCTCTGGCTGGCCGACAAGGTGGACGAGGGCCTGCAGCGCTACCGCATCGCGCACGGCATCCACGACACCTGGGAGGCGCGCGAGCGGGTGGTGGTCGCGCTCACCGGCGGCCCGGAGGGGGACACGCTGATCAGGCGCGCCGCCAGGATCGCCGCCAGGTCCGCGGGCGGTGAGCTGCTCGCCGTTCACGTCACCAGGGCCGACGGCCTGACCGGCTCCGACCCCTCGGCGCTGGCCGGCCAGCGCCGCCTGGCCGAGTCCCTGGGCGGTACCTACCACCAGGTTGTCGGCGACCACATCGCCAGCGCGCTGC
Organism: uncultured Actinomycetes bacterium; assembly: GCA_963762615.1. Lineage (GTDB taxonomy): Bacteria > Actinomycetota > Actinomycetes > Streptosporangiales > Streptosporangiaceae > PALSA-505. The sequence continues at coordinate 1,449,189 of CAVXLG010000013.1, forward strand.
TGGAGTTCGCCCGGGCCGAGAATGCCACCCAGCTGGTGCTCGGCGCGAGCCGGCGGTCGTGGGCATCCGCCCTGCTCACCGGGCCGGGAATCGGAACGCGAACCATCCGCGGTTCCGGCGATATCGATGTGCACATCGTGACGCACGCGCACATGGGCCGCGGCCGGGGACTGCCGCACGCCCGCGGCGGCATCACGCCGCGGCGCAGGATCGCCGGCTACCTGCTGGCGGCCGCGCTGCTGCCGCTGCTGGTCGTGGTCCTGGCCAACCTGCGGTCGAGCCTCAACCTGACCAGCGACGTGCTGGCGTTCCTTCTCGCGGTCATCGTGGTCGCGCTGACCGGGGGCTTCATTCCCGCGGTACTCGAAGCGGTGGCCGGGTCCCTGCTGCTCAATTATTACTTCACGCCGCCGATTCACAGGTGGACGATCGCCGAGGCAAACAACACGCTCGCCCTGGGCGTGTTCATCGTGGTGGCGCTGGTGGTCAGCTGGGTGGTGGACATCGCGGCCCGGCGCACCAAGCAGGCCGCACGGGCTACCGCCGAGTCCGAGCTGCTGGTCACCACCGCCGGCAACATACTGCGCGGCCAGCGCGCGGTCAACGCGGTACTGGACCGGGTGCGGGAAGCGTTCGGGATGGAGTCGGTCACCCTGCTCGAGTCCACATCGGTGACGAACGCCGCCGCCCGGGGCCCGACCGCCGGGTGGACCGTGGTCGCGAGCTCAGGTGAGTCCGCGCTGACCAGCCCGGCCGAGGCCGACGTCGACGTCCCGGTGACCGAGTCGCTGACGCTCGCGCTGCGCGGCCGCACGCTGCCGGCGGCGGACCGCCGGGTGCTCGGCGGGTTCGCCGCCTACGCGGCGGTGGCGCTGGAGCAGCAGCGGCTCGCCGCCGAGGCCGAGGCGGCCCGGCCGATCGCCGCCGCCGACCGGATGCGGACCGCGCTGCTGCGAGCGGTCAGCCATGACCTGCGCACGCCGCTGGCCGCGGCCAAGGCCGCGGTCACCAGCCTGCGCTCGGCGGACGTGGACTGGGGCGCCGAGGACCGCGACGAGCTGCTGGCCACCGCCGACGAGTCGCTGGAAACCCTGGCCCACCTGGTGGGCAACCTGCTCGACATGAGCAGGCTGGAGGCAGGCGTGCTGTCGGTGTTCCCGCGGCCGGTCGGGCTGGACGAGATCGTCGCGCGCTCGCTCGACGACCTGGGCCCGGCCGGCCGGACGGTCCTGGTGGACATCCCCGATTCGGTACCCGAGGTTCTCGCGGATCCCGGCATCCTGGAGCGGGTCATCGTGAACCTGACCAGCAACGCGCTGCGCTACTCGCCGGAGGCCGACCCGCCGCTGCTCACCGCGAGCGCGCTCGGCGACCGGGTTGAGCTACTGGTGATCGACCGCGGGCCCGGCATACCGGAGGCCGACCGGATGCGGATGTTCGTCCCGTTCCAGCGGCTGGGTGATACCGACAACACCACCGGCGTAGGGCTGGGGCTCGCCCTGTCCCGCGGCTTCGCCGAGGCCATGGGCGGGTCGCTCGATCCGGAGGAGACGCCGAGCGGCGGGCTGACCATGATCCTCTCGCTGCCGGCGGCGGAATCGGAGCCGGGCGGCGGCGAGGCCGATCCCGGCCAGCGGGAGCGCGCAGCCCAGCCGGCCGTCGATGCCCAGCCGGCCGTCGATGCCCAGCCGGCCGTCAACGTCCAGCCGGCGGTCGATGCCCAGCCGGGCGGCCCGCACTGATGGCCCGGGTGCTCGTGGTAGACGATGAGCCGCAGATCCTGCGGGCGCTGCGGATCAACCTGCGGGCGCGCGACTACGAGGTATGCACCGCGGCCAACGGGACCGAGGCGCTCGACGTCGCGTCGAAGCACCCGCCCGACCTGGTCGTGCTCGACCTCGGCCTGCCCGGCCTGGACGGCCTGGATGTCATCGAGGGGCTGCGCGGCTGGACCATGGTGCCCATCATCGTGCTGTCCGGGCGGGCCGACAGCACGGACAAGGTGGACGCACTCGACGCCGGAGCCGATGACTATGTGACCAAGCCGTTCGGGATGGAGGAACTGCTGGCCCGCATGCGGGCCGCCGTGCGGCGAGCGCACGGAGCCGACGCGCTCCCCCGGGTCCGGCTGGGCACGCTTACGGTGGACCTGGCCGCGAAGCGAGTGTCCCGCGCGGGCGGCGACGAGGCCGGGGACATTCACCTCACCCCCACCGAATGGCACCTGCTCGAGGTGCTGCTGCGCAACCCCGGCAAGCTGCTCACCAGGAAACAGCTGCTCAACGAGGTATGGGGGCCGGGCTACGCGGACGCCACGGGGAACCTGCGGCTCTACATGACGCAGCTGCGCCGCAAGCTCGAGCCGGACCCGCCCCGGCCGCGCTGGCTGATCACCGAGCCCGGCATGGGGTACCGCTACCAGCCGGGCCCGGACGACAGGCCGCCGGCCGTCTCCTGACGCCCCCCCGGATTGCACCGGTGGTACCGGAGGCCCACCATGAGAAACATGGGGGTCCCTGGCGCTCGGCGACTGGCCGGCCTGAGCCCGCGCCGCCGTAAATTCGTGATCGGCAGCTGCCTGGCGGTCGCCGCGGTGGCCGTGCTGGCCGGCCTCACCGGGTCGGGCGCGTTCAACGGGCCCGCACCCGGCGTCAGCCCGGCGAGTCCCGGCGTCGTGGTGCTCGTCCCCGGCTACGGCGGGAGCACCACCGGCCTGGACGTGCTCGCCGACCGGATCCGTCGCACCGGCCGGGCCGCCGACGTGGTCAGGCTGCCCGGCAGCGGCACCGGGGACCTCGCGGCCCAGGCGGTCATCCTGAACGGCTACGTGACCAGGGCCATGCGCAGCGGCAAGGGCACGGTCGACATCGTCGGATTCTCCGCGGGTGGCGTGGTCGCACGGCTGTGGGACGTCGAGGACGACGGGGCGGCGAAGGTAGGCCGGATCATCACCCTCGGCTCGCCGCTGAACGGCACGAGGATCGCCGCGGCGGGGAACGCGGCCGACCCGGCGGCGTGCCCGGTCGCCTGCCAGGAGCTCGTGCCGGGCAGCACGCTGCTGACTCAGCTGCGGAAGACCCCGCTCACCGGACGGCCAGGCTGGCTGTCGCTATGGACTACCAGCGATCAAGTGGTACGGCCGCCGGATTCGGCCCGGCTGGCCGGGGCGGTCAACGTGCCGCTGCAGGCAGTGTGCCCCGGCGCGGTGATCGAGCATGGTCAGCTGCCGTCCAGCCCGCTGGTCATCGGGGTCGTCCTGCGCGCGCTCGGCCCGGGGCCGCTGACCGCGCCCGGGGCGGCAGACTGCACGGCGCTGCTGTCGCTGGGCGGCGGCCACGACCTGTCCCCGTGATCTCCGGGTGCGCGGGCAGGCGGTGCATCATCCTTAACGCAGGAAGGGAGAATGCCGTGCCTGGACAGATTCCGACCGGTGACATTCATCACCTCCGGCTCACGGTGACCGACCTGGAGCGCAGCCGCCAGTTCTACACCAGCATGCTCGGCTTCGAGGTGGTGGTGGAGTCGCCGCCACCGGACGACCCGTCGACCGCCGAGGTGTTCAAGATCCTCTTCGGCGGCGTGGTCATGATCCGGGGGAACCTGCTGATGGGCCTGCGGCCTATGGCGCCGCGCAGCGACCGCTTCGACCCGGACCGGGTGGGGCTTGACCATCTCAGCTTCGGGGTCGCCAGCCGCGATGATCTCGAGGAGGCGGTGCGGCTGTTCGATTCGCAGGGCGTGCGGCGCGGTGAGATCACCGCCCTGCCGTCGTTCGCCATCGACGTGCTTGCGTTCGAAGATCCCGACGGCGTGCAGCTGGAACTGACCGCCCCGGCGACCGGGTCCTGATCCCGCGGAACCAGGCGGGCCAGGGCTCATCACCGGAGCCGGGACCCGGAACGGCCGGGGCCGCCGGCTATCGTCGCGGCGGTGGAGCGAGTGGATATCGCGGTCGTCGGGTCGGGTGTGATCGGGTCCGCGACCGCGCGGACCCTCGCCGCCCGGGGCATCCAGGTCATGCTCCTGGAGCAGTTCGATCTCGGTCATGCCCGGGGCTCCTCGCACGGCACGACCCGGATCTTCCGGTTCTCGTATCCGGATCCCGGTTACGTGCGGATGGCGGTCGCTGCCCGCGAAGCCTGGCGGCAGCTGGAGGACGACGCCGGGGTGGAGCTGCTGGTCACCACAGGCGGCCTCGACGCGGGCCAGGAGGCCCCCTCGTGCGCGGCGGCACTGGGTGAGTGCGGCGTGCCGTACACCTGGCTGGAGGCCGGCGAGCTGGCGGCCCGGTTCGGGTGGATTGCGGCGCAGCCGGGCGAGCGGATGCTGTTCCAGGCCGATGCGGGAGTGCTGCTCGCGGACCAGGCGGTCGCCGCACTGCAGCGGCTGGCCGGCCGTGACGGCGCGGACGTGCGGGCCCGCACCCCGGTGCTGAGCATCGAGCCTCGCGCGGACCGGGTGCTGCTGCGCACGCCGGCCGCGGAGATATCAGCGCGGGCGGCTGTAGTAGCCGCGGGCAGCTGGTGCGCGGGACTGCTGGCCGGGGCGGTGAGCCGCGTCCCGCGGCTGACGGTCACGCTGCAGCAGGTGCAGTACTTCTCGCCGCGGGCCGCAGGCGGCGACTGGCCGACCTTGATCGATTGGTCCGCGGACGGGGCTGTCTGGTACGTGGTGCCGGCCGCCGGCGGCGCGCCAGGCGTTAAAGTCGCCTCGCACGTACCCGGCCGGAGTGTCGATCCCCGCTCGGGACCGTTCGCCGAGACCGACCGCGTGCTGGAAGCCGGGGCCGCGAGGTACGTGCGCGAGCGGCTGCCGGGCCTGATTCCGGACGGCTTCGGAGCCGAGACCTGCCTGTACACGATGACCCCCGACGAGGACTTCGTGCTCGACCGGGAGGGGCCGGTCGTCGTCGGCGGCGGCGGCTCGGGTCACGCGTTCAAGTTCGGGCCGCTGCTCGGCGAGATGCTGGCCGATCTGGCGCTCGGCCTGCAGACCCGGATCCCCCGCGAGCGGTTCGCGCTCGCGCGGCCGGGACTGGCCCCCGGGTGATCGCAGGCCACTGTGTGCCTGCGGATGCGTCCCCGGACGCGATGGTCGTCCCGGGATGCGATGTTGCTGCGGCGGCCACCGATGAGCCGTGGCTCTCCTGCCGGTCTCAACCAGTGGTTTACCGGTGCGAAAGGAGCGCGGAATCATGTTGGTTTACCGGTGCGAAAGGAGCGCGGCAGACATGTTCGCGGACACCAAGGCATTCAGCGGCTTCGCCGTCGACGACGTGCCGAAGGCGCAAGAGTTCTACGGCGGCACGCTTGGCATCAGGACCTCCGAGCAGCACGGCATCATGACGCTGCACCTCGCGGGCGGGCGGGACACGATCGTCTACCCCAAGCCTGGTCACACGCCGGCCGATTACACGATCCTCAACTTCCCGGTGGACGACATCGACGCGGCCGTCGACGAGCTGACCGCGCGCGGCGTTCGGTTCGAGCGCTACGACGGCCTGGGGCAGGACGAGAAGGGGATCAACCGCGGCGGAGGCCCGTACATCGCCTGGTTCACGGACCCGGCCGGGAACATCCTCGCGGTCCTGCAGGAGAGGTAGCCGGGCAAACCGGACGCGCAGCCGCCGCCGGCCCGGTGCCAGCCCGGCCCAGGCCGGCCCATTGCTGGCGGCGCCGGTCCAGGCCGGCCGGGTGCCGCCAGCCCGGTGCCGCCCGGCTGCCGCCTGCCAGATCCGGGCCTGCCCGGTACCGCCAGGCCAGTACCCGGCCAGCCCGGTGCCGGGCGCTTGCGCAGCGGCTGGCATCATCGTCAGTGATGAGCAAACCGCCCCGCCGCTTTCCGGTGACCATCACGCAACTTCCCGTCGTACGCTGCGAGATCTGCCAGCGCACCGTGGCCCACCGTCCTGGCCAGGCCAGTCAGATGCTAACCGAGCACTACCGCCGGGAACATCCGGAGGCACTCGGCCTGGGGCGGCCAGCCGACGAGGAAGATCCCGCTCCGTCCGCCGACTTGGCGGACGGGTAACGCCCGGGCGAAGTCCCGGTTGCTGTTCCGGCAGGCCGCGGAGAGCCGGGTTTCATGATCGTCGGTGGCGTCTTCAGGCCGTGACGTCCTTGGTCGAGAAGTTGGCCCATGCCGCGCCGAGGAACACCACGACGTAAACGGCTTGTATGCCGAAGCCGCGCTGGATATCTCGCCAGAAGATCGGCTGCCGGAAAAAGTCGATCCAGGCCAGCCAGTATCGCGTCGGGAGATAGGGCTGGATCGCCACCGCCGCGTTCAGGGTGACCAGCACCTCGCTGCCCACCAGGGCCGCGAGCGCGCCGAAGGCGGCCCCGAGCACGGAATCGGTGACCGTGGACAGGAACAGCGCGATGGCCGCGACGCCGAGCATGGAGACGGTGATGAGCGCGACGGCCCCGGCGACCCGCTCAAGTAGCTGCATCACCGTGAGGGGGGCTCCGGAGATCGAGGTCGCGCTGGCTCCCGCCTGGGTTCCGCCCGTCGGCAGGCCCGGCTGGAGACCACCGGATTCCGCCCACGGCCGCAGGCGGGCGCGAGCCGAACAGGGCGACCCCGGTGATGTACGAGGTCAGCGTCACGATGAGCACGGCCAGCAAAACGAACGTGATCACGGCGACGAGCTTGGCGACCAGCAGCCTGGTCCGCCCGACCGGCCTGACCAGCAGGTAGCGCAGCGTTCCGGAGGAAGCCTCGCCGGCAATCGAGTCGCCGGCCACCAGGGCCACCGCCACCGGGAGGAAGACCGGCAGGATGAGCGCGAGCGCCGCCGCCGGATAGAGCGACCCGTCCTGGACCACAGCCGACAGGAAGGCCGCGCCCTGGCCGGGCGGCGGAGCCAGGTGCGTCACCGCGATGAAGACCGCGACGGCGACCGGCAGCGCGCAGAGCAGGGCGATGCTGATCCAGGTGCGCGGCCTGCGCAGCAGCTTGAACAGCTCTACGGTGATCATTGCCGGGTGCCGCCTATCTGGTCGCTGCCCGCGCTGGTGATCTCGAGCACGACGTCCTCGAGCGAACGCCGGTGCACGGTCATCTCGGTGACCCGGATGCCGTCGGCCACCAGGCGGGCGTTGAGCGCGGCCGGGTCGTCGTGCCGCACCACCAGCCGGGTGCCGTCAGTGGTCTCGACCCGCCCGTTGAGCAGGGCCGCGGCGCGGGCGGCGTCCGGGCTGGTCACGATGATCCGGCCGGTCGGCGCCTGGATTTCGGCCAGGTCCTGCTGGAGCACCAGGCGGCCCCGGTCGAGGACACCTACCCGGGTGCACAGCAACTCCACCTCGCCCAGCAGGTGGCTGGACAGGAAGATCGTCGTGCCCGCCGCGTTCAGGTCGATCAGCAGCTGACGGAAGTCCCGGATTCCCCGCGGATCCAGGCCGTTCCCCGGCTCGTCCAGCACCAGCAGCCGGGGCCGGCGGATCAGCGCGGCGGCCAGGCCGAGGCGCTGGCGCATGCCCAGCGAGTACGCCTTGACCGGCCGCCGGTCGATGCTCTCGAGCCCTACCTGCTCCAGGGCGTCGTCGATCCGCTGGCGGCGGGTACGGCGGCTGCCGCCCCGCCCGGCCGCGTCGAACAGCCTGAGGTTGGCCCGGCCGGACAGGTGCGGGTAGGCCGCGGGCTCCTCGACCAGGGCACCGACCTCGGGAAGTATCTCGTTCACTTTCCTGGGCACGGGCTTGCCCAGGACCTCGATCTCGCCCCTGGTGGCGTAGACGAGGCCGAGCAGCATGCGGACCAGCGTGGTCTTGCCGGAGCCGTTCGGACCGAGCAGGCCGTAACGATCACCGGCCCGCACATCGAGGTCGATCGAGTCCACGGCCAGCACCGCGCCGAACCGCTTGGTGACGGATCTGGTAGTGATCATTCTCGTCACCAGGGCTCCGCCGCGATGTCCGCAGCCGCCCGCTCCATTACCCGGCGGTTCACGAAGCCGGCCAGCACGAAGGTGCCCGCCATCAGGCTGGGATGCAGCAGGACGGCGGTGATCAGCGACGTGCTGACGAGCACCGCGGTCCCGTGCCGGACCTTGAGCGTGATGCCGCCGTCATAGCGCGCCCCGCTGATCAGGCTCAGCCCCGTCTGACCGCCTATCTCCAGAGCGGCGAACGTCCCCAGGCCCAGGCCGTAGACACCCACCTGGCCGAATCCCGCCGGCGCAGTGACCCTCGACTGGCCGGCCAGGCTGGCCGGGAGGATCACCGGGCCGAGGTCTCCCAGGGCGCCGGACAGATCGGCCGCATCGGTCTGGGTGAAGGCGGTGCCGGGACCGCGCTGCGGAGTCAGCACCGCCGCGACCGGATGCCAGGCGCTCACCTGGAGGAACTGGGTCTCCAGGGCCGGCTGCCCGCTGCTCCGGCCGAATATCTCGACCTGGAGCGGAAGCCCGGTGGCGGGCTCGGCCCAGATGTCGATCTGTCCGACCGTGGAGGCGGAATCGTCTGGGACGACGCGCAGGCCCGCGGCGGCGACGCCTGCCACCCGGCGCGGGGCAAGCTCCGACACCCGGGCGCGCGGGCCTGCCTCGTGCAGCAGGCGGAGGGCCAGCGACGGCGGCAACAGGTCGGCCGCCCGGGGCAGTCGCACCGGGTAGCGGCCGAGAACTTCGGTCAGCAACTCGGTGCCCGAATCCCAGATGTAGAAGCGGTGCGGCGTCTGGTAGGTGTCGCGCTCGCCCACGTCGGAGAGAACATCGACGCGCCAGCGATCGGGCGCGGCCTGCCACACCCGCATCCGGGTGACGCCGTCGAGCAGCGAGGTCACGTCGCTGAATCCGCCCAGCGCGGGCAGCCCGAACGACGCGTCGCTCTCCGCGTAGCCGGCATAGGAGAGCCGGGACGAGTTCAGGATGCGGCTGCGCAGCTGCACGGCGGATACCCGGGGCACGCCGACCGGCAGCGCGCTGTCGATGGCCGGCAGCGCGCACAGCAGCGCCACAGCCGCGGCCACCAGGCCCCATCGGCGTCTTGTCTGGCCGCTGACCACGCTCACTGCGGTGCCCCGTGCGCTCCGATCCTGGCGACGACGGGCGGGGACCACGGCAAATCGCCCGCCGCTGCGCCGTTTGGCCCGCAATGACCGTGTCTCACGCTGCAACGATACGTGAGCCGTTCTGGCCGGCCCAGACACCGTTGCCCCCCGGAACCAGGCGCCGCGCGGGCTGTCGGCGCGGCTGATTGCCCGAGGCTCCGGCGAGATCCCGCCCGGTCACCTCGGCTGAGGGCTCCGGCGCTGCGTTAGCCTCCCGCGCTGCGGGTGACGACGGCGCTGCGCTCGGCCACGGCCTAGGCCACCAGGAGCGAGATGAGCGCGATGATGACGGCCACGCCGAGCACGACGCCGGCCAGGATAGCCACCTTGGTCCTCGGCGCCTTCATCGCCCAGCTTCGCTCAGGCTCGCCCGAAGCCTCCTGGACGAAGGCACGGAACTGCGCTGTGCTGCGGCTCGGGTCAGTCAGGTTATCGGGCATACCGGCGACTGTAACGGCTCACGCCCCGCCGAGGCGTGAGCATCATGATTTCTCGTGATCGCAGTCGCGGCGGGCGCCGGGCCCGGTCACAGATCGCCCAGCGCGCGGGAGAAACTCACGTCGGCCCGGTCCACAAGACGCGAGAGCACGATGACGCTCCGGGTGCGCATCACGATCGGCTCCGCGCTGATCCGCTCGACGACCTGCTCGAAGTGCTGCATGTCGGCGGCGCGGATGTGGATCAGGGCATCCGCCTCGCCGGTGACCGTGCAGGCCTCGGCCACCTCGGGATGCCTGCCGACCGCCGCGCCGATCTGGGCAGGCGAGGTACGTCCCCGGCAGAACAGCTCGACGTACGCCTCGGTCGTCCAGCCCAGCACCGACGCGTCCACCCGGGCCGAGAAGCCGGTGATCGCACCGGAAGCCCGCAGCCGGTCCACCCGGCGCTTGACCGCGGGCGCGGACAGTCCCACACCGGACCCGATCTCGGCGAAGCTCGTCCGGGCGTTCTCGACGAGCGCGGCGATGATCTGCCCGTCGATCTCATCGAGGCTCATCCCGGGATCATTTCACCGACGGACCCGGACGGCGTACCTTGACGCCGCAGCAGGAGCGCGCGATGCGCTCGGCTGACGCCGGTCAGGACGGGCCGGGCTCGGACGGTTCGGCGACAGGGTCCGGTTCCTCCTCGGCGGCCGGCGCCGACTTGGCATCCGCGACGGGCTCGGCGCCGGCGACGCCCCTGGCGCCGGGGGCGGACTCGGCTCCGGGCTCGATCGTCACGTCAGGCGACTGACCGTTGGCGGACGGGCCGTCCGCGGTCGATCGCGCCCCCGCGTACGCCACGACGTAAGCGATGTCGCTCGGGTAGTGCCGCAGCGCGAGGAGCATGATCAGGCCGCCGAGAGCATAGAGCGGGCAGACGGCGACGATGGCCCAGTGCAGCCCCACCGTGGTCGATGAGCCATCCGAGTGCGCCGCGATCGCGACCGAGACCACCCCGATCAGGTAGGGGCCGGCATAGGAGATCGTGCGCACGACTTGCCTGACCATGGCACCCCGGCCGCGCAGGTCGGGCGGCACCACATCGGTGCACAGCGCCTCCGCGGGCGCGATCGGCAGCGTGAGCAGCATCCCGCCGATGAAGATCAGTGGCGCGCCTAGCCACAGGTTGGTGCTCGCGAACGCTGGGGCGAGCACCAGCGACGCGCCGATCGAGCCGTAAGCGACCACGTACACCCGGGCGTTCACGTGACCCTGCCGCAGCAGCCGGTCAGACAGGAAGCCGCCGGCCAGCACCCCCACCGCCGACCCCGCGCCGAGCACGGTGACCAGAGCCCCCGCCAGCGCCGGGCTCAGGTGATGCACCCGCTCGAAGTACTCCACCCCCCAGAACGACAGGCCGTAGAGGAGTAGCTGGGAAACGGTGAGCGACAGCGTGCCGAACCACATCGACGGGATCCGGAACAGGTAGCGCAGCGCCTCCTTGAGGGACGCGTCGCCCGCGGGCGGCGGCGGTCCGCGCCGGGGCTCGGGCAGGGTGAGGAGACCGCCGGTCGCCAGGCTGGCGGCCTCGGGCGCGCCAAGCGCGGTAGCGGCCTCGGAGGCCTTGGCCGCCGCGACCAGCTCGGCCTCGAATCTCGCGTCCTGGCGGCCGCGCGCCGGCTCGTGCACGAACAGGTAGAAGACGGCGACCGCCAGGCCGATCGGCAGCCAGATCCAGAACGCCCAGCGCCAGCCGCCGATCTGAACCGCGATACCGCCGCCGAGCAGCCCGATGAAGGCGCCGGCGACCGCTCCGCCCTGGTACACGCCCATGGCCTCGGACCTGCGGCGAACCGGGAAATAGTCGGACAGCAGGCTGATCGCCACCGGCGGGGTTCCCTCGGCCGCGCCGGTCACCAGCCGGGCCGCGAACAGCACGGCCACCGTGCCGGCCAGCGCCCCCGCGCCCATCCCGATCGCCCACAGCGCGCACACCCCGGCGAGCACCCAGGTGCGGCGCCTGCGGTCGGCCAGGATGCCGACCGGGATCGCCCCGATCGAGGCGCAACCCGCCATGATCAGCGGGATCAGTCCGACCACCTGATCGGACAGGCCGAACTGCTGCTCGATCCCGTGTACCGCCTGGGCCAGCGCCGACTGATCGCCCTGGGCGAGCATGGTCGTCGCGGCCAGCGCGATGAGGGCCACCGCCCCGCCGCTGGCCCGCGCGCGTGACGCTGACGGCCGGAAACGGCGCGACAACGTCATCCCTTTCACGCTGTGCAGGCTACTTGCCGTCAGCTGTGACCGATAGCCTGACCATGCATCTACCACGGAAGCCGACCATGACGCGCCTCGCCAACATGTACGGACCGGATGCCACTTTCCTCGGCGTGCCGCGGGCGGATCTAGCTGAGCAGGCCTCCTACGCGGAGGCTGACGTCGTCATCATGGGCGCGCCGTTCGACGGCGGCACGTCACACCGTCCGGGGGCGAGGTTCGGACCGCAGGCGATCCGGTGCACCGATTACCTCCCGCACGACGCGTCCCGGCCGCATCTGGCCCTGGGCGTGGACCCGCTGGCCGAGCTACGGGTGGTGGACGCGGGCGATGCGGAGATGCCGTCCGGTGACACCGAGGTCTCGCTGCGCCGCCTCGAGGAGGCGGTGCACCGGATCTGCCGGGCCGGAGCGCTGCCGGTGATCCTGGGCGGTGATCACACCATCGCGCTGCCTGACGCGACCGGCGTGGCCCGGCACGTCGGCTGGGGCCGGGTCTCGGTCATCCACTTCGACGCGCACGCCGACACCGGCGATACCCAGTGGGGGTCGCTGTACGGGCACGGCACGCCGATGCGCCGGCTGATCGAGTCGGGTGCCGTCCGCGGCGACCGTTTCCTGCAGCTCGGCCTGCGCGGCTACTGGCCGGAACCGCAGACCCTGGACTGGATGGCCGGCCAGCGGATGCGCAGTTTCGAGATGGCCGAGGTCGTAGCACGCGGTCTGGATGCCTGCCTGGACGAGGCGTTCGGGATCGCCACCGACGAATGCGACGGCGTGTTCCTGTCCGTGGACGTGGACGTGGTCGATCCCGGCATGGCCCCGGGCACCGGGACGCCCGAGCCGGGCGGGCTGACCGGCCGGCAGCTGCTGGACGCGGTCCGCCGGATCGCGATGGAGATGCCGCTGGCCGGGCTGGACGTAGTCGAGGTCTCGCCGCCTTACGATCACGCCGAGGTGACGGCGTTCCTGGCCAACCGGGTGGTGCTCGAGGCGCTGTCCGGGGTCGCCTGGCGCCGCGGCCGCGCGGCCGGCCGACAGCTGCGGCAGCCGGGCGCACCCCTGCTCGAGGGCCGAAACCCATAAATCGTCATCCCGAACGACGGCTGAATTATCAACCGCATCTATGATCGAACCATGCTCGACCTGACCAGGCTGCGAGTGCTGGAAGCGGTGGCCAGGCACGGGTCGGTGACAGCCGCCGCCCGGGCACTCAACTACGCGCAGCCGTCGGTCAGCCACCACCTGGCCCGGCTGGAAGCCGAAACGGGCGCGACGCTGTTCCAGCGGGCCGGCCGGGGGATCCGGCTGACCGACGCCGGCCGCCTGCTGGCCCAGCGGGCCGCCGAGATCCTCGGCCGGCTGGATGCCGCGGAGAGCGAACTCGCCGCGCAGGTGGGCCTGCGCGAGGGCCGGGTGCGACTGGCCGCCTTCCCGTCCGCGCTCGGAACGCTGGTGCCCGCGGCCGCGGCCCGCCTGCAGGCGCTGCAGCCGGGCATCGACCTCATGCTCACCGAGGCGGAACCGCCGGAGGCCCTGCGGATGCTTCGGGCGGGCTACGTGGACGTCGCGGTGATCTTCCGGCACGAGCAGGCGGGCGGCATCACACGGGAAGCGGAGGAGGACGGAACGCGCGGCATCCTGCTGCTGGACGAGCCCGTGTACCTGGTAACTCCGGCGGCGGCCGCGAAACCCGGGAACGCCGCAGAACCCGGGAGCGCCGCGAAACCCGGGCAGGCCATAGAACCCGGGCAGGCCGCGAAACCCGGGGAGGCCGCAGAACCCGGGAAGACCATAGGTCATCCCGGGAAGGCGGCAGTTCCCGGGAAGACCCCCGCTCCCGCGCTGGCCGGGTACGCATCGGCGCGCTGGATCGCCGGATGCGAGCGCTGCCGCGACCATCTGTTGCGGCAGTGCGCCCAGGCGGGCTTCGTGCCGAAGATCGCGTTCACCACCGATGACTACGTGGCGGTGCAGGCGCTGGTCGCCGCGGGCCTCGGCGTGACCACCTTGCCCGGCCTCGCGCTGCGGGCGGCGCGTCATCCGGGGGTACACGCCGAGGTGCTGCCCGGCGCGCACCGGCGCGTGTCCGCGCTGGTCTACGGCGCGCCGCCGGATCCGCCTGCGACTACCCTGCTACTCCAGGTACTGGCAGACGCTCAGCCAACGACTGGGCCGCCCTAACACAGCGCGTGCCGTCATAAAGACGAACCACGGGCCGTGGTCGCCGCAACCGGCCTGGCCGCGCCGGCCCTGCAGCCGAAGTACCGCAGGCCGCTGTTCCTGGCTATCGCCGCACAATCTATTCAGATGGCGCGGTCGCGGCCCGCCCAGTACGGGTCACGCAGCCGCCGCTTCTGCAGCTTGCCCGCCGGATCCCTGGGCATGTCGGCGATGAAGTCGATGGTCTTCGGCCATTTCATCCTGGCCAGCCGGCCGTCGAGCGAGGCGAGCAGCTCCGCGGCCAGCGCGGGGCCGGGCCTCTCACCGTCCGCGGCCTGCACCACGGCCTTGACCTGCTCGCCCCAGTCCTCGTCCGGTATGCCGAACACGGCGACGTCGGCGACCTTGTGATGGGCCATGAGCTCGGCTTCTATCTCGGCCGGATAGATGTTGACCCCGCCCGAAATGATCATGTCGGCCTTCCGGTCACACAGGAACAGGAAACCGTCGTCGTCCAGGAAGCCGATATCGCCCACGGTAAAGAAATCCCGCAGCCGGTTCGCCGCCGTCTTAGCGGGGTCGCCCTTGTAGACGAAATCGGTGAGGGCCATCTTCATGTAGATGGTGCCGGGCACCCCCCGCGGACACTCACCGCCCTCATCGTCGGCCACCAGGATCTCGCTGAGCGGCCACGGGCTGCCCACCGTTCCGGGCCGGGCGAGCCAATCGGCCGGGCTGGCGATCGTGCCGCCGCCCTCGGTGGCGGCGTAGTACTCATAGACGCACGGACCCCACCAGTCCAGCATGGCCTGCTTGATGCGAACCGGGCAGGGCGCGGCGGCGTGGATGAGCCATCTCATGGAGGACAGGTTGTAGCGCCGCCTGGCCTGCTCGGGCAGCGCCAGCATCCGCTTGAACTGGGCCGGCACCATGTGGGTGCTGGTCACCTGATAGCGGTCCACCCTGGCAAGCGTCTCCTCGGCGTCCCACTTGTCCATGTAGGCCAGGGTGTGGCCCATGTGCAGCGCGGTCCCGGCGAACAGCGTCACCGCGGTGTGGTAGTTCGGCGACGTGACCAGGTGTACGCCGGGCTGCTCGGTTGTCATGCCGAAGAACTGCAGCAGAGCGGAGCCAAGCTCCACCGCGTCCTCGGGGCTCAGGTCGGCGAGCGGCCGGCGCACTCCCTTCGGCCGGCCGGTCGTTCCCGACGTGTAATGCATGCTGGCCCCGGCGGTGCGCGCGCCGGGCATCGTGGCCGGCTGGCCGGCCCGCAAGCTGGTTACCGGTGCGAATCCGGGCACTGTGCCGTAGCTGATGCACGCGTCCGGCGGAAGGCCGGCCCCGACGGCGGCCTGGGCCGCCGTCCCGGCGAACCGCTCGTGCGCGAAGAACGCCTTCGCCCCGCTGTCGCGGACGATGTACTCGACCTCGGCCGCCGTGAAATGCCAGTTGATCGGGGTGAAGTACCAGCCAGCCTGTTGCGCAGCGAGGTATACCTCCAGCGAGGCGACGCCATTCGGCAGCAAGGTGGCGATGCCGTCTCCTGGCCTGAGGCCGAGCTGCCTGAGCCCGTGCGTGATCTGGTTGACCCGGGCGAGGATGTCGGCCGAGGCGTGCTCGGTGCCATCGGGATCGATCACCGCGATCCAATCCGGACGGTCCTGCGCGAACCGCCAGAAACCCATCGACCCCATCGGCTGCCCACCTTCCCGGCGGCGCCGGCGCGGCCCGCGCCTCCTGCCGATCGCCTCAGGCTGAGCCGGCCCGCATGGCCGCCGATCGTGAGTAGATCACGCGCCCGCTTGATCAGGCAATTCCCCCGGGCTCATCGGGCGGATCGACCCGGACCTCCGCGACGAGCCGCTCGTACGCCACCAGATCGACTTCGCCGTCGGCAGTGGCCGAGGCACCGAGGGCGACCGCGTGACGGAGCCGGTCCTGCCACGACCAGCCGAGCAGCACGCCGGGGACCAGGCCGGCCACCAGCGCGTCACGGGGCCAGCGCGGGCCGGACGCCGAGGGGAGACTGGCCTGCCACTGCCCGCCCGCGGTGACGGCGCGGATGCCGTGGCCGGACAGTAGCGCGACCGCGCCGGCGCCGCGGACCAGCAGGGCGCGCGGATCTGGGCCGCCGGTGCCGTCAGGACCGGCCGCCAGCCCGCCTGGATCGGGGATCACCAGCGCCGGCCGCCGGGCGACCCCGTAGCCGAGCGCGGGCTCGCCGGCGTCGAGGATCGCCGGGACGCCCGCCTCGGCAGCGTAGGTGGCCAGGGTGCCGTAGATCTCGGGCGGCATCCCGGCCGGGAGGCTGCCGCAGAGCACCACGGCGGTCGCCCCGGCCAGCCAGCGCCGGTAGTCGGCGGCGAACCGGCCGAGTTCCTCAGTGGTGATGTACGGGCCGGGCTCGCTGAACGTGAGGCGGCGGCCGTTCTCGGCGTCCCGGATCTCGAGCATCCGGCGTGATTCCGTGCCGATCCCGGTGAACTCGGCAGGTATTCCCGACCGGGCCAGGTCTGCCCTGATCATCTCGCCCGCGGAGCCGCCGGCCAGGCCCGCCGCGATGACCTCGTGGCCGAACGTGTGCAGCACCCGGGCGACGGCGACCCCGCGGCCCGCGGCCCGGTAGCGCACGCCGCTGACCTGGTTCACGGCGTCCCAGTCCACCTGGCGTGCCTCGTAGGACACGCCGAGAGCGGCGTTGAGCGTGACGGTGATGATCACGTGGGTCCCTGCTTGCGGCGGATGCTCCGGCGGGTCAGCTCGCACCGCCGGTCAATTCTGCCGCCATGGTCGCGCCGAGTTCCCAGCAGGCCTCCAGGTCGCTGCGCGCCGGGGCGCCGATCACGCAGACCGGCGGCCGCGCCCGGCGCCATTTCAGTCCGGCGGCGATCGACTCCACCGCCCTGACTGCACCTCCCGTATCACTGTTGCCGTGTACGTAGAGGGCGTACGGCCGGCGGACCGTCGCCTCCAGGCACGGGTAATAGATGGTGTCGAAGAAGTGCTTGAGCGCGCCGGACATGTAGCCGATGTTCGCGGGCGTGCCGAGCAGGTAGCCGTCCGCGATCAGCACGTCAGGCGCGGCCGCGGTCAGCGCCGGCCGGATCTCGACCGACACTCCCTCGATCCCGTCGGCCGCCGTGCCGGACAGCACCGCCTCGAACATCGCCTGCATGCCAGGGGACGACGTGTGGTGAACGACGAGCAGCCGGGACACCACGCCGATCCTAGAGCCCCCGGCCGGCCGGAATGCCGGGGGCTCTGGGCCGGGCACGGCGGGTGAGCGGATAGCTACGCGCCGACGGGGTAGGCAGAGACTCTCGATGTCTTACCCTGGGGGGACTGGAATGATTTCTACTTAATAGATGGATATAGTCGAGATCAAGTTCGCAGCCTCCAGGGAGACACCATGGCTTTGCCCGATTTCCTCGTGATCGGGGCGCCCAAGGCGGGCTCCACGGCCCTGCATGCCGCCCTCGCCCAGCATCCGGCGCTGTACATGTCCCCGGTCAAGGAACCGAAGTTCTTCCTCTCCGACGGACCGCCGCCCGCTCGCGGCGGCCCCGGTGACGCGCAGACCTACCGCGAGCACGTGTGGCGCAGGCCGGACTACGAGGCCCTGTTCGAGAGGGCAGCGCCCAGGACGCTGCGCGGCGAGTCGACCCCGCTGTACCTGCATGACCGGGCGGCGCACCGCCGCATGCACGCGCTCATCCCGGACGCCAAGCTGATCGCGGTGCTGCGGGATCCGGCCGAGCGGGCGCACTCCAACTGGACGCACCTGTGGTCGACGGGACTCGAGCCGATCGGGGACTTCGTCCGCGCCTGCGAGGAAGAGCCGCGCAGGATCGAGGCGGGCTGGGCCAGCTTCTGGCACTACACCGGCCTGGGCCTGTACGGCGAGCAGCTCGAGCACCTGTACCGGCTGTTCCCGCGCGAGCAGGTGCTGGTGCTGCGCTACCTCTCGATGGTGGACAGCCCGGCGCAGACGCTGGACCGGATCTGCGCCTTCCTGGGCGTCGAGCCCGGGATTATCAGCAGCCTGCCCCGGGAGAACGTGACCGCGCATCCCGAGGCGACGGTTCGGCACCGCACGGTGGCCAGGGCGGCGCGGATCGCCGCCGCCGTGGGGCAGTTCCTGCCCGGCGCCACCGGAACCTTCCTGAACAGCCCGCTCGAGCACGTACTGCAGCGCAGCGCCCCGCCGCGCCAGCCGCTCACCTGGGACGAGCGTGAGCTTGTCCTGCCGCACTTCGAGGCGGACATCCGGCTGCTCGAGCGGATCACCGGAGAGGACTTCAGCCTCTGGCTGCGGCCCCGGGAGCGGTCCGGCGGCATGGTGGGCAGCAGGCCCTCCGGCCAGCGGCAGGCCAGAAACGGCCAGTGGCGCGCCGCGTAGCGCCAGGCCGCCTCCCCGTAACGCCAGGCCGCCTCCCCGAAACGCCAGGCCGCACCGCGTAACGCCAGGCCACGCCCTGTAACGCCACGTCGCGCCGCGCAGCGCCAGGCGACGCCGGCGGCGGCCAGCCGGCGGGCGGGCCGCAGCAGCGCCGGGGACGCTAGCGGAGCTCGGTGCGCAGCTCGTGCGCACCGTCCGGGCGGGCCATCTCGTAGTACAGCCTGCGCCGGCCGTCGGTCAGCTCGAGCACATCCAGGTAGCGCAGTCCGCCGCTGCTGTACGGCGACTGGGCCAGCGGGGTGGCCAGCAACTGGGTCAGCGCGGCAGGCTCGGTGCCGGCCGCCACCCCGGTGCGCTCCTCGTAGTTCTCGGCCGCGGTCGCCCTGCCGTCGTAGTAGGCCACGATCTTGCCGGACACGAATTGGACCGCGGTGATCCTGGTTCCGCGGGCATCCCATTCGCCGGGCCGTCCGGCTAGCGCGGTGCCGTGCCAGGTCCAGTTCCACCCGTCGGTGCTGGTGGCGTAGTCGGAGACCATCTGGTCCGTCTCCGTCGGGTTCTCCAGCGGGTGGCACGACGCCCACAGGTGCCAGATGCCGCCGTGGTGCACGATGACCGGATCCTTGACCGCGGTCTTGACATCGCCGGGCAGCGCGACCCGGCTCTGCCGGGCGTCGAACCCGGCCGGGTTCGCGGCCTCGATCAGCTCGACCCGCCAGTGCTTGGTGCCGTAGGTGCCGCAGCTCAGGTACAGCCGCCAGATGCCCTCGGCGGTCCGGACCAGCGCGGGCCGTTCGAGCGACTCGGCCCGCATCTCTTCCTTGGTGATGGTGAGCAGGGTCTCGAAGTGCTCGCCGTCGCGGGATTCTGGCTATCTCAACCGCGTAGCCGCGGCCCATTCCCAGCGGCCGGCGCAGCCGGTACGCCAGGTAGATATCCCCTTCGCACTCGACGGCGCTCGGCCCGCCGACCCAGTATCCCGGGCCGCCTCCTGGCGGTGCCACGGCCGTGACCGACTGGTCCGGCCGTGGCACCAGGACTTCACCCGCAATGTCATCTCCGTCAGTGATCACATGACCATGCTAGACACCGTCGCCGGCCGGCGGGGTGCTCTCGGCCCAGCCCGGATCCGCAATGACGCTCGGGCCCTGAACCGATATCAGCGAGCCGGGCCGGATACCGGCGCCCCGGCACCGACCAGCGCATCCTGCTCGGCTGCCGCTGCCTGCTCGCGGGCCGCCCCGGGAAGGCCGCCCGCGCGCATGCTCCTGATCTGCCGCGGGATGAGGGCGAAGGCGGACGAGGCCAGGATGAGCGCAACCGCGGCATACTGTACGGCCGAGACCCCGATCGCGGCCGCGAGCGGCCCGGCGGCCAGCGCGCCGGCCGGCATCGCCATGGTCGAGCCCAGCGCGTCGTATGAGGACACCCGGGCGAGCCGGTCCGGCGGGATGTTCGTCGCCAGCGCGACGGTCCACTGGACCATCATGACCTCCACCGCGAGCCCGGCGCCGAATGAGCCGACGCAGACCAGCGGCAACGGCCACAGCATCGCCAGGGAAAGCGTCGGCACCGCGATGGTGAGCCCGATGAGAACGACGAACAGCATGGGCCGGCGCGGCGTGAACCGCAGCGAGACGATGCCGCCGACGAGCAGCCCGACCGATTCGGCGGCGGTGATCGCACCCCACGCCGCGGGCCCGCCCAGGTGAGTCCGCGCGACCGCGGGCCCCAGCACCATGAACCCGCCGTACCAGGCCATCATGACGATCGCGTACTGCGCCACGATCACCCACAGCCAGGTGCGCGAGCGGAACTCCGACCAGCCGTCGCGCAGCTCGCGGAACATGCCGTGGCCCGGCGGCCGGTCGCCGGCGGCCGACCGGATGCTCAGCAGCACCGGAACGGTGCCGAGCATGCCCGCGCCGCAGATGGTCAGTGCCCAGCCCGGGCCGGTGGCCGCGACGACCAGGCCGGCCACGGCCGCGCCGGCCATCTGGCCGGCGTTCATCGCCAGCCGGCTCAGCGCGCTGGCCTGGGTCAGCAGCTCCGCGGGCACGAGCCTGGGCAGCAGTGCCTGCGAGGCCGGGTAGAACACGGCCATGCCGGTACCCGTCACGCACTCCAGGACGATCATCTGCCACAGCCGGGCGTGACCGGTGAGGACCAGCAGGCCGAAGGTCCCCTCGCCCAGCGCGATCATGAGATTCCCCGCGATGATCACGCGCTGCGGCGGCATGCGGTCGGCGAAAACCCCGCCGATCAGGCTGAACACCAGCCACGGCGCGATCTGAGCGACGAGCACATAGGACAGGTCAGCGGTTGACCCGGTCGCGTCCAGGACCGCGAAGGCCACGCCGACCAGGGAGAAGGCGAATGCCCCAGGCGCGATCAGCCGGTCGGCGAGCAGCAGCCGGAAGTCCCTCAGGGCAAGCACCGGGAATCGGCTGGTCAACGCGCGCGCGGGCATGGTCGTACATCCGTTCGGTCCGATCGGGGGCGGCATCCGACGGTAACCTCGGCCGCTCTGCGCGGGCAAACGCATTTCCCGCCCGGCGCATGCCCGGTAACAGCCGCTAGCCCGCCTGGCCCGGTTCTGTCACAATTGTCCGGGGAAGTCCGGGGTGGGCTTTGTTTCAGGGACTTTGGGGCGGGTGATCTGCTGTGCGTATCTTCGGGTTCTGCGGGAATGGCCGGACGGGTCGCGGTGGCACGCGCGCGGCCGGCGCATTACTGGCCGCCGGGCTGCTGGTAGCGGTGTTCGGCCCGGCAGCGATGGCCGCCGCGCCGCGGCACGAGGCGGCGGCGGTGGCGGGCATGTTGCGTGGCGTCTCCTGCGCCAGCGCCAGCAGCTGCGCGGCGGTCGGCGGCCGCTCGGGGACCTCGAAGGGACCGGGCGGCATCCTCGCGGAGAAGTGGAACGGGACGAACTGGTCGGTGGTCACCAGCCCGGATCCCGCTGGCTCCAACGGTGCCACGCTGGACGGCGTGGCCTGCGCGTCTGCGACTAGCTGCCTCGCGGTCGGCGACTACTTCACCTCCAGCCGCAGTACCCTGCCGACGGCGGAGAAGTGGAACGGGACCAAGTGGTCGGTCCTGACCGTCCCCGCGCCGCCAGGAACCACGGACGCCTTCCTGGACGCCGTGTCCTGCGTCAGCAGCACGGACTGCTGGGCCGTCGGCGGGTCCATGGACAACACCCTCGCCGAGAGCTGGAACGGCACGAAGTGGTCGATCGTGTCCAGCCCGAGCCCGAATCCGGCCAAGCCGAATTACCTGACCGGGCTGGCCTGTCCGTCGGCCAAGGACTGCTGGGCCGTGGGCGAGACGTTCCCGACGAACTTCGGCGGCTCGCTGACCGAGCGGTGGAACGGCTCGAAGTGGTCGGTCGTCAGCACCCCCACCTCGAAGAACGGGCAGCTGATCGGGGACGCCTGCTTCAGCACGTCGGCCTGCATGTCCGTCGGCATCGGCAACAACCTGTTCGCCGTGGCGCAGGTCTGGAAGGGGTCATCCTGGACCGCGACCACGCCGAAGAAGCCGACCGGGGCCACCTCGTCCGAATTCAACGGCGTGTCCTGTCCGGCCGGTTCCGCCTGCGAGGCGGTCGGCAACGATAGCAACACCTCGGCACTGGCCGAGGGCTGGAACGGCACGGCATGGGCGATCCAGAAGATGCCCGCAATCAGCGGGTTGACCGACGCCAGCCTGGAGAACATCGCCTGCCCCGGGAAGACCAGCTGCTGGGCGGTGGGCGTATCGGACACGTCGTCGGGAAGCGACCCGCTGATCGAGCAGTGGAACGGGAAGAGCTGGTCAGTGGCGGCCAGCTGACCCTGAGTCCGGTGACCGGTCAGGCCTGACCCTGATCCGGTTACCGGGCGGGACTGACCCTGATCCGGTGAGCGGTCAGGCCTGACCCTGATCCGGTTACCGGCAGGCCCGCTCAGCCTCGCCGGAGCCGGCCCGCGGCCGGGTAGTCGTGACGCCGATACTGTGACGTGGCTTTGCCCGCAGGGGGATACCCGTGATCGGCAACTCTGGCTACGGTTAACGGATGCGAGCGGTGACCGGAGCGGTGCTCGACCTGTGCTGCGTGGCTGCTTTCGTGGCGATCGGCCGGGCCAGCCACAGCCAGGGCGAAGCACTGGCCGGACTGGCCCGGACGGCCTGGCCATTCCTGGCCGGCCTGGCCATCGGCTGGCTGGCGACCCGGGCGTGGCGGCGGCCCGCTGCGCTCAGCCCGGCCGGCCTCGGGGCGTGGATCAGCACGGTCGCGGTGGGCATGCTGCTGCGGGTCGTGTCCGGGCAGGGCACCGCGGCGGCGTTCATCGTCGTGGCGCTGGCGTTCCTCGGCTTGTTCATGCTGGGCTGGCGGCTGCTGGCTGGCAGATTTACGACGTGGTCTTCCGGCTAAGCGACTGTGTCGCAAATTCGCTAGACCAGCGCGGCGGCCCGCGACGATGCTGTCGGTATGCACGATGATTTCGAGCGGTGCCTGCGCGCGGTCCAGTCCAAAGACGCTCGTTTTGACGGCTGGTTCTTCACCGCGGTGACGACCACCGGCATTTACTGCCGGCCCAGCTGCCCGGCGGTGCCGCCCAAGGCCAGGAACATGCGCTTCTACCCGAGCGCGGCCGCCGCGCAGCAGGCCGGGTTCCGGGCCTGCAAGCGGTGCCGCCCGGACGCCAGCCCCGGCTCGCCGGAATGGAACGTGCGCGCCGACATCGTCGCCCGGGCGATGCGCCTGATCGCCGACGGAGTGGTGGACCGGGAGGGAGTTCCCGGCCTTGCCTCGCGGCTGGGCTACAGCACCCGGCAGATCCAGCGGCAGCTGCTGGCCGAGCTGGGCGCCGGCCCGCTCGCGCTGGCCCGGGCGCAGCGGGCGCAGACCGCGCGGCTGCTGATCGAGACCAGCTCGCTGCCGATGGGCGACGTCGCCTTCGCGTCAGGGTTCGCGAGCATACGAGCTTTCAATGGCACCGTTCGGGAGGTATTTGCCCTGTCTCCCACCCAACTGCGGGACCGGGCGGCCCGCGGGCACCCGGCCACGCACCGGGGAGAACTGTCGCTGCGGCTGCCGCTGCGCACCCCGTTCTTCCCGGACAACCTGTTCGGCCACCTGGTCACGACGGCCGTGCCCGGCGTCGAGGAGTGGCGGGACGGCGCGTTCCGCCGGACGCTGCGGCTGCCGCACGGGCAGGGGGTGGCCGCGGTGCGGCCGCTGCCCGATCACGTCGCCTGCCGGCTGGCCTTGACCGACCTGCGGGATCTGGCGACCGCGGTAAGCCGCTGCCGGCGGCTGCTCGACCTGGACGCCGACCCGGTGGCGGCCGGCGACGTGCTGGGCGCCGATCCGGTGCTCGCCCCGCTCGTGGCCAAGGCGCCCGGCCGCCGGGTGCCCCGGACCGTGGACGCGGCGGAGTTCGCGCTGCGGGCGGTGCTGGGCCAGCAGGTGTCCACGGCGGCTGCCCGCACCCACGCGGCCCGGCTGGCGCTCGCCTGCGGCGAGCCGGTCACCGACCCGGCTGGCGGCCTGACCCGGCTGTTCCCCGAGCCGGCCGCGGTGGCGTCAGTCGACCCGGAACTGCTGGCCCTGCCGAAGACGCGCCGGGACACGTTCACCGGGCTGGCGGCGGCGCTGGCGAGCGGTGAGATCGACCTCGGCGCGGGCAGCGACTGGCAGCGGGCGCGCGGTCAGCTCGCAGCGCGGCCGGGGATCGGGCCGTGGACGGTCGAGACGATCGCGATGCGCGGGCTCGGCGACCCGGACGCCTTCCCCGCAACCGACCTCGGCGTCCGGCTGGCCGCGCGCGAGCTCGGCCTGCCCGGGGCGGCGACGGCGCTGACCCGCCGCGCCGCGGCCTGGCGGCCCTGGCGCGCGTATGCCGTGCAGTACCTCTGGGCCACTGGCGAGCACGCCGTCAACAACCTGCCAGCATGATCAGGTGCTGGCCGTCGATTCCGCAGGAAAGGAACCCTGATGTTCTCGAGTAACAGCCGCACGTCGTGCGCGGTCGTTGACAGCCCGCTCGGGCCGCTCACGCTGGTGGCATCCGGCGGCGCGCTGGCCGGCCTGTACATGAACGGGCGGACGCCAGAGCCGGCCGAAGCGCCGCAGGCCGCGGCAGGCGCGGCAGGACCGCAGGACGCCGCACCAGCGCGGGCGGCCACACCGCAGGACGCGGCAGCGGCGCAGGACACCGCAGCAGCGCGGGCGGCGCAGCACACGGCAGCGGCGCGGGACACCGCAGGAGCGCAGGACGCGGACGCCGCAGTGCTGGCCGAGGCCGCCCGGCAGCTCGCCGAGTACTTCGACGGCCAGCGGCAGGACTTCGATCTGCCGCTGGCGCTCGACGGCACCGCCTTCCAGCGCCGGGTCTGGGACGCGCTGCTCGGCATCGGCTACGGCGAGACGGTCTCCTACGGCCAGCTCGCCGACCAGATCGGGCGGCCCACGGCGGCGCGGGCGGTCGGGCTGGCCAACGGGCGCAACCCGGTGAGCATCATCGTCCCCTGTCACCGGGTGGTTGGCTCGGACGGCAGCCTCACCGGCTACGGCGGCGGCCTGGACAACAAGCAGCGCCTGCTCGAGCTGGAGCGCCGGATCAGCGCGGGCCAGCCGCGCTGAGGATGGAGCTGGGCGCGGACCGGTCAGCCGCCGCCGACACCGAGGACGGTGAGTGCCACCAGGGTGATGGTGCTCACGGCGAGCAGGCCATGGGCCATCACCACAGGGACGGGGAAGTGACTCTCGGGGGGCGTGGCCACCCGCTGCTCCGTCCGGCCGGTATCAGCCACCACCACGGGGACGGCGGAGTGGGCCCCGGCGGGCGTGGCCACCCGCTCCCCCGTCCGGCCCGGCATGGAGCGGGCGCGCAGCGCCGCGGACAGCGCGCGGCGCACCATGACCCACCGGCCCAGCATCGTCAGGCCCAGCAGCGCGACCGCTACCAGCGTGGCCAGCGCGATCCAGGCCAGCAGGTCCCGGTCAACGATCAGGTAGCTGACCCACACCACCAGGCCCGAGGAAGCCAGCAGGACATGCCCGCTGATCACCGTCCTGGGCAGCCGGGTGGGCGCCCCGCCGGGGGCGCTGACGTCGTACTCGATCAGCCAGATGGCCAGTAAGTAGAGCCCGGCGAAGGCGGTTACGGTCCAGGTGATCAGCGCGGCGACGGTCATGGGCTGCCCCTCCCGGCAGGTGCGGTCACGGCCAGCGGCGCGGATTCACCGCCCCCCGCGCTCGCGCCGCGTAACGCGCGGCCGGAGGTTCTGGGCCTGACGCGCGGATCAGCCCTTCCTCCTAACGGACCCCGGCCGACCGCGGTTCACCCGCCTGACGCGGGGCCGCGCGCCGATCGTATTGGGCCGTGCCGTCGCGCCGCTGAGAGAAGGCCGAACGCGCCGGGTGATCAGCCCATCGCCATCAGGCAGCCATCCCAGTAGGCCTCCACCACGGGATGACGCCTGCCGCGGAGGGCGATTTCCAGCGTGTCCGGCCGCAGGCCGGTCAGGCCGCGGAAGAACAACTGGACGCCCGCCACGGAGATCGCGGTGAATCCGGACAGGCCCGCCGGCGGATCGGTGGCGGCGTGCATCCAGGCCGGCGTACCGGCGCAGCACATGCGCGGGTGCGCGGCCCAGACCCGAATCCGGCCACCGCGCTGGCCGATGAAGCCGGCCGCGTCGGCGCTGATCTCGACCACCACCCCTCCACGATACGGCGCAGCGCAGACGGCCGGAGCTGGCGTTCCGGGCCAGGGCATGGCGCCGCCCGGCTGGCTGACAGCGCCCGGCAATAGGGCGTTGACCTGCATGCTGGCGTGCCTGCGGCCCGGCGGAGAGCGGCAGCCGGGCAATCGGTGGCAAGGCCGGGGAGGGAGTGAGCCTGGATTTGGCTGGCGGCCGGCGAGAACGCCGCCAGGGGCAGCCTGGGGCGCCGCGAGCCCGGCAGCCCTATTGCCGGGCGCTCTAGACTGCCAGAACAATGCCATTCCCGACGCAGCCGCCCGCTGAGCGGCTCACCCGCAGCGCGAAGCGCAGGCTGGCGTGGATCGGCGGGATTCTCGCCGCGGTACTCATCGCGGTCGTCGCCTGGACCGCCAGCAGCCCGGGCAGCTACGGCAGCTCAAAGGCCGGCTGCGTGACCGTCACCGTGCCCAGCAGCACGGGCGGGGGGCTGCTGCACCAGTGCGGCGCAGGCGCCCGTGCGATGTGCCGTAACGCGTTCGCCCGCCGGGACAAGATCTCGCTGCTGGCCCGGCCGCAGTGTCGCCTGGCCGGGCTGGCCCCGGCGTCATCGTCGCCCTAGACTCGCGCCCGTGTCCGGTTCGCACGATGACGCCGTCCGCGAGCAGTTCCGCATCCAGGCCGAGACGTTCGATGAGCGGGGATTCGCGGTAGCGAATCTCGACTGGGCCATCGCGAGGCTGGCCCCGTCGGCCGGAGAGCAGGTCCTCGACGTCGCGGCCGGCGCGGCTCACCTGGGCCGTGCCCTGGCCCCGCACGTCGCGCACGTCAGCGCCCTCGACTTGACCCCGGAGATGCTCGAACAGGGCCAGCGCCTGGCCGCCCGGGGCGGAATCCGCAATGTCGCCTTCCTGCTCGGCAACGCCGCCTCGCTGCCCTGGCTGGACGGCCAGTTCGACCTGGTGGCCTGCCGTCTGACCTTGCACCAGGTCGCTGATCCCGCTGCCGTGGTCCGCGAGATGGTCCGGGTCACCCGCCCGGACGGCCGGATCGGGATCATCGACATAACCGCCGACGACGACCCGGCCCTGGCCGCCGAGGCCAACAGGCTCGAACGCCTGCGCGACCCCAGCCACGGGCGCACGCTGACCGCCGGCGAAATCCGTGCCCTGCTCGCCGGGTCCGGGGCCGCCGTCACCGGGACGGCGTGCCGGGATAATCCGCTCGACCTCGAAGACTGGATGAGCCGCACGCGGACCCCGCCCGGCACCCGCGACGTGATACGCGAGCGCATCGCCCGCGAGCTGGCAGGCGGCGAGCCAACCGGCCTGCGCCCGTACCAGGACCCCCGCGGCGCGATCGGCATCAGGCACGTCTGGGCCGCCGTCACGGCTACCCCTGCTACCTGACCGCGCCCGGGAACCCGGCTACGGCTGGCTGGGCGGGTCGTCCCGGCGGTCATGATGGTTCGCCCGGCCCCGGAACAGGTACAAGAGCACCACGACGAGGCCGGCGATGATCGCCAGGCGGCTGAAGTGCGGCCACCATAGGAGGTTCTGCGCGGTGGCGAAGATCGCGATGACCAACGCGACGATGAGCAGTGGATGGTAGGAACGCCGGCCGCGCGGTCGGGTTGTCACTTCGGATGCCTCACCGTCTGGCAGGTCGTCGAACAGCCCGGCGAGATCCGACCGGGTCTTGGCGCGCATGGCCTGCTCCACGCGCTCATTGAATTCGGACTGGTCGAGACGGCCATCGCCGTAGTGCTCGGCGAGCCGGTCGGCCACCTCTGAGCGCTCAGCGTCCGAGACCCGCACGTCGGGCTGCCCGTAGCTGAGGCGGCGACGCAGCGAGGATGTCCTCGCCCGCGAACTGGACTGCGCTGGCATGTGAATGCAACCTCCTTGGGCCCGGGACCGGGTTCGCCGGTCAGCGTGACCGTGCCTGGAGCGACTGGATGAAGGTGCTGGCGATCGACTGCTCGGCATCCTCGTCGGGGATCAGCAGCCAGCCGGCCAGGTAAAGGGGGATGCCAGCGCCGCCCATGACGGCCAGCACGGCGAAGACGATCCGCACGATCGTCACGTCCACGTCGAAGTAGCGGGCGACGCCGCTGGCCACCCCGGCCAGCATCCGGTCGTGGAACGGGCGGTAGAGCGGCTGCGGCCGGTTGCTGAGGCCCGCCTGGCGATCGGTATCGGAACTGCTGGGTGGCTGGTGCGTGGTTGCTGTGTTCATGACTCCAGCCTGCGGCGGCAAGCTCGCCAGGGGTATCGGGAAGACCCCGGATGCGACCCTGATGCTGCCCGGACGGGATCAGGGTGTTCCCCGATAGCCGGCCGGGCCCGGTTGGCGCGATGATGGATACGTGAAGGACGCAGCCGACGTGCATGACGACCGCGGATACTACCGGCGGCCCCGTCCGCTGTCATGGCTGCGCGGGCCGGCCACCAGCGGGCCGCTCCGGCGACACCGGGACGACCGCCTGGCCGGCGGCGTCGCGGCCGGCCTGGCGGCACGCACGGGCATCGATACCACCGTCGTCCGGATCGCGTTCGTGCTGGCCACGCTGGCCACCGGCGGCCTGGTGCTGGCGGTCTACGTGCTGGCCTGGCTGCTGGTGCCGCTCGAGGGCGCGGACGGCAACATCGCCAGCCAGGCCAGGACCGACCCGCGGGGCATCGCGCTCGCGGCCGGCCTTGGATCGCTGCTCGCCGTCGTGCTGCTCATCGCCAGCACGTTCGGCGTCGGCTGGCTCGGCTGGCTGAGCTGGCCGCTGATCATCAGCGCCGCAGGCATCGTGCTTATCTGGCGGAACGCCACCGCCGACGAGCAGCAGACGATGCGGCACCTGGCCGAGCCGCTGGCTGGCCTGACCGGGGGAAAGGGGAAACGGCGGACCATCGTGCGGATGTCGGTCGCGGGCCTGCTGCTGATCAGTGGCCTGGTCACGCTGACGACCGCGCACAAGAGTTTCGCCCTGCTGCGGCCGCTGGGCGGGGTGCTGCTGGTGATCGCCGCCATCGTGATCGTGCTCGGCCCGTGGTGGCTGCGCATCGCCCGCGATCTCGTGGTCGAGCGCCAGGCCAGGATCCGGGCCGAGGAGCGGGCCGACATGGCCGCGCGGCTGCACGACTCGGTGCTGCAGACGCTCGCCCTCATCCAGCGGCGGGCGAGCGAGCCGCAGCAGGTTATCCAGCTCGCCCGGGCGCAGGAGCGCGAGCTGCGTGCCTGGCTGTTCGACGGTCAGGCACCCGGCTCGGTGCCCGGCGAGGGCATGACGCTGGCCGCCGGGGTGCGGCTCATCCAGCAGGAAGTGGAGGCTCAGCACGGGATAGCCGTCGAAGCGGTGACCGTCGGCGACTGCGAGCTGGATGATGACCTGGCCGCGCTGCTGGCGGCGGCGCGGGAGGCGACGGTCAACGCCGGGAAATGGTCGGGTGCCGAAGTGGTCTCACTGTTCGCCGAGGTCGAGCCCACCGAAGTCTCGCTGTTCGTGCGGGACCGCGGCCGGGGTTTCGACCCCGCCGCGGTACCCGGTGACCGGCGCGGCCTGGCCGAGTCCATCCACGGCAGGATGGCCCGCCGAGGCGGCACGGCCACCGTCCGCAGTGTCCAGGGCGAGGGCACCGAGGTGTCCCTGACCATGCCCCGCGGCGCGAGCAAACGCCAGCCGAGCCGGGCTTGAGCACGCCAGGGGCCCGCCCGCCGGGCGCTGGGCCGCCGGGCGCTGGGCCGCCGGGCGCTGGGCCGCCAGGGGCTGGGCCGCCGGAGACCCTTCCGCCAGCGGCCCCCCCGCCGCGGGCCCGGCCGGCGGGCGGTGACAGGCCGAGGGTCTTCATCGTCGACGATCACGGCCTGTTTCGTTCCGGGGTCCGGTCCGAGCTGGGCGACGACGTGGACGTCGTGGGCGAGGCGGACGACGTCGAGCCCGCGATCGCGCAGATCTCCGCGTGCCTCCCCGACGTCGTCCTGCTCGACGTTCACCTGCCCGGCGGCGGCGGGCAGGCGGTGGTCACGGCGACGAAGGACGCGCATCCGCAGGTGCGCTTCCTCGCCCTGTCCGCGTCCGATGCCCCCGAGGACGTGATCGCGGTCGTCCGGGCCGGCGCCCGAGGTTACGTGACGAAGACGATCTCCGGTACTGAGCTAGTGGACGCGGTGTACCGGGTAGCGGCCGGCGACGCGGTCTTCTCGCCCAGGCTGGCCGGATTCGTCCTGGATGCGTTCGCGGCCGCGGGCCCGGCCGGCGGTGACCGCCCGTCGTTCGACCCCGAACTCGACCAGCTCACCCCGCGGGAGCGAGAGGTGCTGCGGCTCATCGCCCGCGGCTATACCTACCGCGAGATCGCCCGGGAGCTCTACATCTCGGTGAAAACGGTCGAGAGCCACGTCTCCTCGGTGCTGCGCAAGCTCCAGCTCTCGACCCGGCACCAGCTGACCCGGTGGGCCGCCGAGCGACGCCTGACGTGAGGCGCCGTCACCAGTGAGAGTGGTGTCCGCACAACCAGCAGGCAGGCCACGCCGGGGCTCGCATCTCGGCCGAGCTGTACCTCGCCTGCGGGATCAGCGGCGCGATCCTGCTGAACCGTCTTGCTGTTGTGGCCGTATCTCTTTCAGAGGACACGGCGCCACTGCGCAGAACGACCACCGCGGGAGGTCGGCATGCGGGGAACGGTCACAGCTCTGGTGGTGGCGGGAGTGGCGCTCACAGCGGCCTTGGGCGCGGCCGCGCCCGCGGCCGCGGCGATCGTCACTTCCCAGGCCAGTCTGATCGGCGGACAGCTGACCATCGTAGGGTCGGGAGCGGTTCCTAACTCGAACGTCTCGGTGGATGATGGCCTGCCCACGGGCCAGGCGGACGCCGAGGGCAACTTTTCCATCTCGGCCAGCGGGTTCAGCGAACCGAGTTGTGTCGCCACCCTCTTCGACGGGTCGGTGTCGGTCGAGGTCACCTTGTCGGGGTGTACGCAGACGATCTCCCCGCCGCCCGCCGTCCCTGGGCCGCCCACCCTGGCCGGGCCGCCGTCGGGAACCTCGACCACTGAACCGGTGGCCCTGTCCTGGCTGCCGCCAGCGGGCATGACGGGGGTGGACTTCCGGTGGCAGGTGAGCACTGACCCCAGCTTCGCCACCCTGGCGCTGACCGCCACCACGGGGTCGAAGGTCACCTCGACCACGCTCAGCGGCCTCGCCCCCGGCACCTATTACTGGCGGGTCCAGTCGGAGAGCTTCCCGCCGGAGCCGTACTTTCCGCTCTTCGGCAACTGGACCCCCGTCAGTTCCCTGACGATTACCGGAGAAGCTCCCGGATCGCCGGGGACACCCACCCTGACATCTCCGGCGGCGGGAAGCGAGTTCCACCCGGAAGAGACGTTCCCTGTGACCTGGACGGCCGTTACGGATGCGTCCAGTTACCGGCTGCAGATGGCCTCGAGTCCGACGTTCGCCCCGGGCACCGTGCTCGTAGATGTACCCGAATCCACCACCGAGGCCCACGCGCCGCTCTTCGGCTTCCAGACCCGCTTGTTCATCCGGGTTTTCGGGGTAGCGGCTCACGGCATCCTCGGCCTGCCCTCGCCTACCCTCGCGCTTAAGATCACCTTCCACGCGCCGGTCCCCCCGGCACCGAGCCTGCTCGCGCCCCCAGACGGCGCCACGGTGACCCTGCCCGCCCAGCTTTCCTGGACCCCGGACCCCAACCCGCAAGTCGAGGGTTATCAGCTGGAGATCAACTCGACGCCGAGCTTCGCCGGAGGCTGCGGGGGGGTCGAGGAATGCGTCACGGGGCTCAGCCACCCTCGTGACACCTTCTTCTCCCTGCCGGCCGGCATCCACTACTGGCGGGTCCGCAGCGCCCACGGTCTGGCCGGCCCCAGCCGGGGCGCGGCCACGGCCTGGTCGGCCGCGCGGAACTTCACCGTCTCGAACGCCCCGCCGGTGGTCAGCAGCCTGACCATCGACGTGTTTACCGAGGGTGGCGTGGTGTTGCGCAGCCATACCCACGTCTTCAGCGGCACCAACGAGGACAACGAGGCGTTCGGGATCGTGCAGCTCAGCACGCCCGCGCCGAGCGGGGGTGAGTCCATCGCCTTGACCAGCAACCCGAAAGCGGCGATTCCCGCGTCGGTCAAGGTCCCGGCAGGCCAGGCGCAGAAGAGCTTCAAGATCCGGCCGCTGCAGGTCCGTAGCCGGACCATGGTCACCCTGAGCGCCACGCTCCACGGCCAGGCCGCGCCCGCCACCGCCCCGCTGACTGTCAACCCGGCAAGCCTCAACCAGGTGTTCATCGGCTCCAACGAGCAGGTCGATGGCCGGTCCACGCCGAACATCTTCTCCGGCGGGAGCTCAGAGGTCGGCACGTTGCTGTTCAACGGGAACGCGCCCAGCGGAAGCGCCGTCATCCTGGCCAGCAGCTCTCCCGCAGCGTCGGTGCCGGCCAGCGTGACCGCCGCGGGCCAGCTCACCAGCTTCACGATCACCACCCGGCAGGTGACCACCAGCACGCCGGTGACCATCACCGCCACGTGGCGGGCCAGGACCGTCTCGGTGAAGATGACCCTGCAGCCCCCGCCTGCCCTCCTCGCGCCGACGTCTGGGGCGAGCTTCGCCACCGGTCATGTGGTCATCTTCCGCTGGCATACCCCGGCCGGCCTTTCCTCTCAGCTCCAGGTCGCCGACAACCCGGCCTTCACCAACCCGGTCGTCAACGTTGACACCAACACCGCCCAGGCATGGGCGGTCACCTCGCCATTGCCGAGCGGGAAGCTGTTCTGGCGAGTGCTCGGGGTCGACGTCTTCGGGGCGGACGGACCCTCGCCGCCGGTCAGAACGCTCACCATCAGGCCGCCCAGCGGCCCACTGCCAGCCCCGGTACCGGAATTCCCGGCGAACAACTCCAGCGTCACCCAGGGCCAGCAGGTTTCCTTCTTCTGGAAGCCGGTCACCGGTGCCGCTTCCTACGAGCTCCAGGTCGCGAACTCCTCGTCCTTCACCCCGCCACTGATCCTCGACCGCACCGTCAAGGGCAACCAGGTCAACGACAGCAAACTGCCCGCCGGAGACCTGTTCTGGCGAGTCCGGGCCATGGACTCGAAAGCCAACCCGGGAGCCTGGTCGGTCACCTTCCAACTGACCGTCGGGCCGGCCGCGCACCGCGATGGCGGACAGTCCCGCTCGAGTCGAACCGTTCCCGGGGCTGCGGGCGCGTGATCGGAAGGAGGGCACCGGTCAGGCTGGACAGACACGACCGAGCCGCGCCAGCAGGGCGGTCCGCCCCTGCTCGGACCGCCAGAGCTGGTTAAAGGGTTCGTGCTCGAGCAGGTAGCCAACGTGCCGCGGGAGTTCGACGTCCAGGCCCGGAACCCGGCGCACACGATGCACGCCGGCGACAGCATGGCCTTCGGTGCGGTATACGGGTCGCCGTTCACGCGCGAGAGCGGCGCGCCGGGAGGACTACCAGGTCTTCGCGTTCGCGGCAGGAGGCGGGAGGTTTGGGCTGGCGCTACGATCGGGGGGCATGACCGAGCCGCCGTTGCTGTCGCTGACCGAGTGGGTCGTGCTCGGGGTCATCGGCGAGCGGCCCGCCCACGGATTCGCCGTCGCGGTGCTGACAGCCGACGAGGGGGAACTGGGCCGGATCTGGCATATCCCCCGGCCCGCCATCTACCGGGCGCTAGGCCGGGTCGAGGCTGCGGGCCTGGTGACTGCGGACGCCGTCGAGCCGGGCCGCGGCCCGCAGCGGACCATCTACGCGATCACGCCCCAGGGCCGGGAAGCGCTGGACACCTGGCTGTGCACGCCGGTCCGGCACGTCCGCGACGTCCGCTCGCACCTGCTCATGAAGCTCGCCCTGCTTGACCGGGCCGGGCGCGATCCGTCGGACCTACTCGTGCGGCAGCGAGCGGTCCTCCAGCCGATCGCTGAGGCGATCAAGGCCGAGCGATCTGAGCGGGGCGGCTTCGATGCCACCCTGCTCGCCTGGCGCCGGGCCACGGCCAGCGCCGCGCTCAGCTTCCTCGACGACATCACGCCCGCCGATACGCCGGCGTTAGCTGGACCGCGACCGGTCACGGCACGGCCGCCGGACACGGCACGGCCGTCAGCGACGGCACGGCCGGCGCCGAGATCTGGACCAAGGACATCTCCAAGGCGCACGCCCTGGCCAAGAAGCTGCGGGCCGGCACAGTGTGGATCAACTGCTACAACGTGTTCGACGCGGCCCTGCCGTTCGGCAGATACAAGCAGTCCGGCTGGGGCCGTGAGATGGGGCACGAGGTGCTCGAGGCTTATACCGAGGTCAAGGCGGTCACCACGCAGCTGTAAGCCCCGGGGTTTCCGCCGCGGCGGCCTGCCTCCGGGCCCCGCCCCGGCGGCCTGCCTCCGGGCTCCGCTGCGGCGGCCAGCTCCGGACTCCGGCGGATGCGCGGAAGATTCGGTCCGGACGCAGGTCAGGCTGCGAAGAACCCGGCCAGGACGGGCGCCAGAACTGCGGCGTCCACGTCATGGCTCTGACCTTCCAGGCCGCGAAGCTCGGCCCGCGGCATCGCCTGGCTCAGCGTCCGGGCCGTCTCGGCCATGAAGGGGAAGCTGGCGTCACCGTAGATCACCAGCGCCGGGACCCGGACCAGGGCGGCCCGCTCGGCCGGCACGCTGGCGTCCCGGCCCAAGATGCCGACGTGGTCGTAGGCCAGCGTCGGGGCGATGGCCTCCATCCCGGCCCAGTGCGGCGATAGTCGCATGCCGTCAATCTGGCCGGCGGGTACTCCGACGTAGTTCATGAACAGGGCCGCCGCGTCACCGCGCCGTCCGGCGGCCAGCGCCTCGGTCAGCTGCCTGGTGTACTGCGCCCATGCCTGCCTGGCCGCGCCGTCGTCGTTGTACGGAGCCTCGTACATCGCCAGCTTGCCGACCTTGGCGCCGAGCTTGACGGCGGCGTCCAGGGCGAGCGACGCGCCCGAGGAGTGACCGTAGAGGTATGCAGTCCCGCCGGCCTCATCGATCAGCGCGTCGATGTCCTCGATCTCCCGGTCGACCGCATAGGGCAGCGTGTCCCCGCTGTCGCCACGGCCCCGGCGGTCGTAGCTGTACACGGTGAAGCGCGACGCCAGGAGGCTGGCTAGCTCCGGCTTGGCGCCTGACGACCGGGTACACAGGGCACCGTCGACGGCTATCAGGGCCGGCCCCTCACCTTGCTTGTCGTATGCGATCTTCGTGCCGTCGGCCGAATTGACGATGTCCACGCTCATCTCCTCCGCGCATCACTTGCTGAGACTGGATCCGTGCCGCGAGCTCATCGATCGCGCCGCAGCTTGGCGAGGTACTCGGCGAACAGGTCGAGCGATGTCAGGAAGCCGGCCTGGGCCTGCGGGCTGGCGAAGGCCTCGGGCACGTTCGCCTGGTGGATCCGGACCTCGGTACGGGCGTCGCCGAGGTCGGTGAAGGTCAACGTCGTCGTCATCCCGGTGTCAGAGTCGGTCCATACCAGCCGCTCCGGCTCGACGACCTCGACGTAGACCGCCCGCATCCGGTACTGGCTGCCATCGGAGTCGCTGACCATCACGGTCTCGAAGACGCCGCCCGGACGCGCATCGACTTTGATGGTCTCCAGTGGCGTGCTCACGCCGGCCGGTCCCCAGAAGTGGGTCAGGTGCTCGGGTTCGATCATGCAGCGGAAGACGAGTTCTTTCGGCGCGTCGAAGACACGGATGTAGGTGAGCTCACTCATGGCCCTGTTCTCTGTTGTCTTGGGAAGGCGTCTGTGTAGTCCGGGAAGGCGTCTGTGTGGTCCGGGAAGGCGTCCCTGTGGTCCGGGGAAGACTTCCCTGTCGTCCAGGGAAGGCGTCTTCGGGGTCCGGGGAAGGCGGTCGCTGGATGTCGCGCAGGTGCTGGTCGAGCTGGTCGAACCGCTCCGTCCAGATCCGCCGGTTCTCCTCGATCCAGTCCATGGCCGCGTCCAGGGCGGCCCGTTCCAGGCGGCAGGGCCGGAACTGGGCACGCCGTGACCGCGAGATGAGCCCGCTGCGCTCGAGCACCTTGAGGTGCTTGGAGATCGCCGGAAGGGTCATGGCAAAGGGCGCCGCCAGCTCGTTCACTGTGGCATCCCCTTCCGCCAGGCGAGCGACGATCGCCCGCCGGGTGGGATCCGCCAGCGCGGTGAAGGTCGTGTCGAGCTGGATCGCCGGCACCGTTTCCATGAGGTTATTTAACCTCATGGTTAGTTAGCCGTCAAGTTAACTGAAGTCTCCGGGGCGGCGGATGACGACGGAGATCAGCTCACGGCCTGCCGCACCACGGTGTCCGCGCAGGGCAGCTCGCGGCCAGCAACCCGGTACCGCATCGGCGCCCGCGATCAACACCGCGAGCAGTTCCGCCGCCTGCGCAAGGGAGAACTCGGCGTCGGCGCCGAACGGGTTCACCCTGTCGTAGGCCGCGTTGAAGCGACGATCGGCGCACTCGCTGCAGGGCGGCCACGAGGCTAGCCGTCCCCGGCCGTGCCTGCTGCCTGGTGAGGCGGGCCTCGTAGCCGCGGCGCCGGCGTGCGTGGGCCGCTAGCTGCCGTCGGGGAAGCCGCCGCGGTGCAGCACCAGAGGGTAGTACGGGAGCGTCTGCGGACGGCGGGCCTTCGCCCGCCATCCGTCTGGGTAGGGTTCCAGCCCCCGCAGCAGCGGCGACGGCGCGGCTGGCTGGCCGGCCAGGTGCTCGAGCGGGTCGCGGAGGGCGCGCACGGCCGCGGAGCCGAAGCGTGCTTGCCAGCGCTCCTCGGTGACGCCGAGCAGCCGCTGGCAGGTTTGCCGGGCGTTGCGGCCCTTCGGGGTGAGACGGGCCAGCTTCCGCCTGCGGCCGTCCGGTTCGGGCTCGACCACGGCGAGGTGCCGCTCGCGCAGGATGGTCATCGCCATGCTGATTCCCTCCTTCGACACGCCGGCCAGGGCCGGCAGCTCCCGGACCGGCACTGCCTGCTGGTCGAGGATCCGCAGCCCGTTGGCGCAGACCGCAAGCGATACGTCCGAGGCGCGCTCGAACTCCATGGCGAACGCGAGCAGCACCCGGGACAGCAGCGCCGGCACGCCGAGGCCGGAGACGTCCGCGGGCGGCGACGCGTGATCGGGACCCCGGGTCCAGAGCCCGTACCCGAGGATCGGGAGGCAGTCGGGCAGCCCGGCGCCGAGCGCGCCGGCCACCGACCGCAGCGACTCCCGCAGATCGCCGATCGCGGCACGGCCGAACCGCTCCTCCCAGCGGCGCTCGACGACGCGGGGCAGCGGCCGCCACACCTGCTGCGCCCGCAGGCCCGCGGGAGTGGCCCGGACGGTCAGGCCGGAGCGGGGCGGCTTGGACCGGCGGTCATCCGGATCGGGCCGCACGTCGATGTACCCCCACCTGCGCATGCCGTCGAGGTTCGTCCCGGTGCGGGCGCGCTGCTCCAGTTCGGCGACGGTCATCGGCTCCGGGCCGACGAACCGCAGGCAGTTGCACCACATCGCCAGGGACACCAGCCAGGGGGCGCCGGGCGTCCGGCCGTGATTGGTGGTCGAATGTGGCATCTTCCGCTCGAACTCGTTGTCGCACTCGATGGTGAACGCGACCAGCGCCTGGGAGAGCAGTGCGGACAAGGGGAGACGAGGTATTGCTTCTCCGGCCGGCCGGGGCAGCCGCGCCGGGGCGCGCAGGGCAGGGCTGATCAGCTCGCCGGGACGGCGTTCCGGGGTCCCGCCCGGCTCCCCATGCTGGGGCGGCTGCGCCGGTGCGCGCAGGGCAGCGCTGATCAGCAGCCCGCGGGGACGGCGTCCCGCGGCCCGGCCCGGCTCCACGCGCCTGGGCGGCAGCAGGCGGCCGCGCGCTTCCAGCTCCGCCCGCGCGTCGGTGACCTGCGCGGTCCATCCGTGACCGGCCAGCCAGCCGACCGGATCGTCCGGCGCGGCGGAGCGGCGCAGCGACCCCGTCGGCGACCTGCGGCCCACCCCGGCGGGATCCCGGCTGGCCATGGGCAGGCCCAGCCGGCTCCCGGGCGCGGACAGCGTGGTCAGGTCGGCCAGCACCCGGTCAACCTCCTCCTGGGTCAGGTAGACCAGGACGCCTTCGGCTACCCAGACGGTGGGCTGCCCGGGATCGAAGCCGGCCGCCAGCAGCGCGCCCGGCCAGTCGGCCCGCAGGTCACAGGCGACCGTGACGCGCTCGCAGCCGGCTGACGCCCGCTCGGCCGTCAGTACCTCGGCCTTGCTGTCCAGCACGTCGGCGGTGTCGAGCTCGAAGCACCTGACCCCGGACGGCCAGGGCAGCCGGAACGCGCGGGCGTCCAGCCCCGCACCCAGCAGGACGGCCTGCCGGCACCCGTCGCGGCAGGCCGAGGCGAGCAGGTCGTCAAGGAACACCGTGCGGGCCACAGCCCAGGCCCGCAGGGCCGTGGCCCGGCTGTCCCCCGGCGGCCTCGACGGCGACCAGTCCGACGCGGCCACGAAAGACGCGGCCAGCGGGTCGGCGAAAAGCCGGTCCGGGCGGGCGGTCTCCTCGGCCCGGATGGCCGCGATGACCAGCGCGGTCGCGGCGACTCCCTGCAGCGGGGCAGCTGAGCCCATTGCCCGGTTCGCCTTTCTGCCCGCCAGGCCCTGACCCCTGCCCCGGCACCTCTGGCCCGGTCTACCACCGGGAGCCCGCAGCGTCCAGGCGGCCGGGCCGGGCGGCACGCCCTTGGGAAGATGAGATTCAGTCGTGACCCGTTAGTCCATGCGAAACACCACAGCCTCCGCGAACGTTGCAGGGCTGTTCTTGCCCCAACCGCAGCCCGTTTCTGGTACCAGCTCCCCAGGGGAGCCAAGCAAAGCGGCCTTGACGGCGGCCAGTGCGGCGCGGCGGGGGCCTTGTTTCTCGCGGCCCCCGCCGCCGGCTGGCCGGGTTCTACCCCCGGCCAGCGTGTCCGCTATTTGGCGAGCTCGGGGACAAGCTTCGCCGCATCCACGGTGCCCAGGCCGCTGGCCATGTCGTACCCGGGGACCGCGTTGAACCCGCGGACGGTGTAGTTGTGGCCGTTCTGGTTGAACGTCACGGCGTTGTTGCCGATGGTGATGTCCGGAATCCCTGGGCCACCGGAGCCGATGGCGTACAGCCTGGGGTTAAGCAGGCCGAGGTCATGGCCGGCCGCCTGGTCGGCGATGGCCACGATGCCGGCGAACTGCGGCGTGGCCTCACTGGTGCCGCCGATGATGTAGAAGGCGGGGCCGGGCAGCCCGCCGAAGGACATGTACACCAGGGCCCCGCCGTCCACGGCCGCGCTCAGGCTGATGTCCGGCGTGCCCCGGTGCAGGCCTACGGTCTTGCTCACGCCGTTCTGGTAGGACGGCCGCGCAAACACGGCCGACGTGCCGCCGCCGCCGGCGGCCGGGGAGCCGAGCACGTTGGTGTCGTTCCACACGTTGTCCGGCAGCGTCCTGTCGCCCTTGCCATTGAGGTGCAGCTGCAGGCCGCCCACCGAGGTGACCAGCGGGTCGCTCGACGGCCAGGAGTTCACCCGCCGGGTGAAGAGCGACCCGTTGAAGTGCTGGTTCGTCACCCCTGCGTCGCCGGAACCCGCGACCACCGTGACGTGATGCGCCAGGGCGTTGAAGTACGCGGTACGCAGCCGCATGATCGACCGCACGGACGGGAAGGTCTCCTCGGTCGCGCCGAAGCTCTGGGAGATGACATCGCCGAGGTGGTGGTTGATCGCGTAGTTCTCAGCCGCGATGATCTCCGGGAAGCCGACAGTGCCCTCGGTCTCGGCGACCGGCGTCTCGAGCAGGACGATATTGGCGCCGGGGGCCATTGCGTGCGAGTACTGGACATCGAGGGATGTTTCCTCCGCCCAGCCGACCATGGTCGGGTTCGACGGGTCGAACGGGGGAACCTTGCCGACCGGCTGCAGCACCTTGAAGCTCGGCGGCGCGGGCAGGCCGAAGCCCTGGTCGAAGGTGGCCAGGTCCTTCTTGATCGTGGGCGAGCCGTACGAGTCGACGATGACGATCGTGCGCCCGCGCCCGTTGAGGTGCTTGGCGTACAGCGGCTTGAGGTCGTATGCCTGCTGGAACTGCGAGGGGCCATAGCAGGCAAAGCCAGTCGTACTGATGCACTGCCCCGTTGTTGGCGGCTGCGACCAGTGGAAGTTACCCAGCCGGATGGCCTGCGGCCTCGCCACTGCGACCCGGGCGGACGGGGTCGGGCGGGCGGTGCCGGCCGCGGCGGCCGAGCCGATGCCGAGCATCCCGGCGGATGCTGCTAATGCGCCACCAGCGACGATGCCGATAGAGCGATGCCACATACCTTGCCTCCTGGATCGAGAATGAGGTCACCCGCGCCACCGCGAGGGGCGCTCTCGCTGGCCGGTCATTCGCCACCGACAGGCGCACGGATGGCGCGGCTGGAGTACACCGAGGACCAACGATAGGGCTTTGCCTGTCGCGCAGCTAGACGGGCAAAGGTTACGGTTGCGCCATGGACAAGGTGATCGCGTCGGCGGCCGAAGCGGTCGCCGGCATCCCCGACGGCGCGAGCCTGGCCGTCGGCGGCTTCGGGCTCTGCGGGGTACCCATCGCGCTGATCGCGGCGCTGCTGGAACGCGGTACCACGAACCTGGAGACGGTAAGCAACAACTGCGGGGTCAACGACTGGGGACTGGGCCAGCTGCTGCGGGCCAAGCGGATCGCCCGTACCACCGCCTCATACGTCGGGGAGAACAAGGAGTTCGAGCGGCAGTTCCTCGGCGGCGAGGTGGAGGTCGAGCTGGTACCGCAGGGCACGCTGGCCGAACGGCTGCGCGCGGGCGGGACCGGCATCCCGGCGTTCTACACGCCCGCCGGGGTGGGCACCCAGGTCGCCGACGGCGGGCTGCCGAGGCGCTACGACGGCTCCGGCGGGATCGCGCTGGCCTCGCCGAAGAAGGAAACCCGCGTCTTCGGCGGACGCGAGTACGTGCTCGAGCAGGCGATCACCTGCGACTTCGGCCTGGTACGCGCGGCTCGCGGGGACCGGTACGGCAACCTGGTCTTCCATTCCACGGCCCGCAACTTCAACCCGCTGTGCGCGATGGCCGGCCGGGAGACCATCGCCGAGGTGGAGGAGCTGGTTGAGCCCGGCGCGCTCGACCCGGACTCGGTTCACCTGCCCGGCGTGTTCGTCCAGCGGGTGGTCGAGGTGGGCAGCGAAGGCAAGCGGATCGAGAAGCGGACGGTGCGGAACTCATGACGCTGACCCGAGACGAGCTCGCCGCCCGGGTGGCCCGGGAGCTGCCCGACGGCTCCTACGTCAACCTGGGCATCGGGCTGCCCACCCTGGTGCCGAACTTCATCCCGGACGGCCTCCTCGTGACGCTGCAGAGCGAGAACGGCGTGCTGGGCGTCGGTCCCTACCCCACCGAGGCCGAGGTGGACCCTGACATGATCAACGCTGGCAAGGAGACGGTCACCGTCCTGCCGGGTGCCTCCTACTTCGACTCCGCCACCAGCTTCGGGATGATCCGCGGCGGGCACATCGACGTCGCCGTGCTCGGCGCCATGCAGGTCTCGGTCCGCGGCGACCTGGCTAACTGGATGATCCCGGGCAAGGTCGTCAAGGGGATGGGCGGCGCGATGGACCTCGTGCACGGGGCCAAGCGGGTGCTCGTGATGATGGAGCACACCGCGCGTGACGGCAGCCCGAAGATCGTGCAGGAGTGCTCGCTGCCGCTGACCGGCCAGGCCTGCGTCCAGCGGATCCTCACCGACCTGGCCATCATCGACGTCCGCGAGGACGGCCTGGTGCTCCGGGAACTGGCGCCCGGGGTCAGCGTCGAGGAGGTCCGGGAGCGCACCGAGCCGCCGCTGCGGGTCGATCTCTGACCCGCACGCAGTCCGCCAGCAGCTGCACGGAGCGCAGCCGGGCTCCGGTGCCGGGCGACTGATGGGCCACCATGAGCTCGTCCGCGTCGGCGTGCTCGACGAAGGCGGCTATGTACTCGCTGACCTCGGCCGGCGTCCCCACGGCGGAGTAGACGGCCATCTGCTGGATGTGCTGGCCCGCCGGAGAGGCGAGGATCGCGTCCGCCTCGTCGCCGGTGAGAATACGTCCCCGGCCGAGCAGCGCGCTGGCCCGGTGGCGCTGCGCGGCGAGGAACTGCCGTTGTGCCTCGGCGCTGGTATCCGCGGCGATGACGTTGACTCCGGCGATGACGTAAGGCTCCTCCAGCTGCGCGGACGGGCGGAACTCGCGCCGGTAGGCCGCGACGGCGGCGTGCAGTTCAGCCGGGGCGAAGTGGGAGGCGAACGCATAGGGCAGGCCGAGCGCGGCCGCGACGGCGGCGCCGAACATCGACGAGCCGAGAATGTAGAGCGGAACCCGCGCGCCGCGTCCCGGCGTGGCGTTCACACCGGGGATCCTTGTCTCGTCGGCCAGATAGCCCTGCAGCTCGATGACGTCCTGGGGGAACCGGTCGGCTGCCTCCGCATAACGGCGCAGGGCGCGGGCGGTGTTCTGATCCGCGCCGGGGGCCCGGCCCAGGCCGAGGTCGATCCGGCCGGGATGCAGCGCCTCGAGCGTGCCGAACTGCTCGGCGATCACGAGCGGGGCATGATTCGGCAGCATGACTCCGCCCGCCCCGAGGCGGATTTCGCGGGTCTGCGGGGCGACGTGGGCAATGAGCACGCTGGGGGCAGACGACGCGATCATCGGATTGTTGTGGTGCTCGGCGTACCAGACCCGTCGGTAGCCGCACTCCTCGGCGCGCCGGGCCAGGGCCACGCTGGCGGCGAAACTGTCACTGGCTGTCTCGCCCGGCCGGATGGGCGCCAGGTCAAGGATCGAGAGCGGGATGATCATGAGAGCCTCGCTTCTGCGACCCGGTCAGCGTAACGGCAGATGAGCGGCCAGGCACCTGCTGACCGCCGCCATCGCGCCCGCGCAGTAGACAACGTTGGTCATGGCACCGTTGAACTGGTCGGTGTTCTCGGCGGGCGCGGGCAGCGGGAACTTGTTGCCGACGCTGATGTAGTTCCTGGTTCTCAGGTAACCCAGGGCGGGCACCGTAAAGGTATTGGTTACCGATTGGCCGCCCCCGGCGGGACCCAGGTCAGTTACGGTCAGCGTGATGGTCGCGGTACCATCCGGATGATCCGGTGATTTCACGCAGCTCACGCTATATGCATCGCGGTTAGCCAGCGGCAGGGTGCTGACAACCGGAGGTGCGAACGGCGCGGTCAGCGCACCCGCGAACCGGCATTCCATCATCACCTCGGTCTCGCTATCGGCACAACTGGATAGCTGCATTTTGGCCTGGGCGGATTTAGTTCGCGCAGCGTAACGGCCAATCTGCGTAATATTCGGCGTATCGCCGAAACAGCTGCGTCCGGCCGGAGCGTAATAGACTATTCGCGTCCCGAAGCCAAGGGCTTCGCTTGACGATACGTTGAGGGTGTATCCGCTGGCCGGCCTGCCGTACCCGACCGACGCAGCACCGCGGGTATTACCCCTGAAATACACGCCATTCGGCACCGGAGACCAGGTCCCGGACAGCGTCAAGGGCGCCACCGGACCGGTTGGCGCTGAATTCTTCACGATGCCGGTAGCACCTATGAACTCATAATCGTAGAGTAGCGCCGGAGTGCGATCTGCCGCCGTCGTAGCCGTCGCCGCTGTCGCGGCTGCCGCAGGTCCAGCCGTCAGCACAATGGCTGTCACAATGGCCGTCAGGAGGCTCATTATAGCCGTGAGATTATTCCGGATAGCGCCGAGTACCCGCGAAGGCTGCACGCTGTTCTCCTGACATGATTTGGGAGCTATAGTGTACGGTCTTGCGGCAGCATAATCAGGTGATCGGGGATTCGGCCTGGCCATCCTGAGGGGCGCAGCCGGCAGAAGGCGGAAGCCGCTCGGCCCGGGAACGGGGGTCGCCCCCCGGGCAGACAACCCGGTCCCGCGGCGCAGGCGGCCAGGGGCCGCCGGGCACGCCGGGCCGGGATACGCGGGGTCCGGGGGGGGTCGCCCCGGGCGGACACCGCGGCCCCGCGGCGCCGGCGGCCAGGGGCCGCCGGGCACGCGGGGCCGGCTCGTGGAGGTGGCGGGAATCGAACCCGCGTCCTTCGGTGCTTCACCAGGGCTTCTCCGGGCGCAGCCTGCGCTGCTTTTCTCAGCCCCGGCGGTCTTGCAGGCCAGCCGCCGACGGGCTCAGCCGCTGTTGGTGTCCTAGCCGGCCCCGCGGCCGGGCCGGCTAGTGGAGCCTCTTAGCTGATGCCAGACACCGGGTCAGAGGCACCCCCGGGCTGACAGACCTCTAACTCGCGGTCAGGCCGCGAGGGCGAGGTCAGTGCGCTTTGCGTTGGCACTTATCAGTTACGGTCACGGGA
Source organism: uncultured Actinomycetes bacterium (assembly GCA_963762615.1). GTDB lineage: Bacteria > Actinomycetota > Actinomycetes > Streptosporangiales > Streptosporangiaceae > PALSA-505. The sequence goes on from CAVXLG010000013.1 coordinate 1,493,548, forward strand.
TTAACGAGGTCGCCACCGCGACCCTCGGCCCGCTTCCCCTGGTTCGACAACCAAAGTCGAAGCCTGTCACCCCCTATTGAGTTGTCCCGTGTCACCCGGCGCGAACGCTAGGCAGCACGATGGGAAACGCTACCTTGTCAACGCCCTGCGGCCAAGCCAGATTCCCGGCTACCGGCCGGGCGGCGAGACGGACAGGCGCTGCAGGAACCGCGCGGTGAGCGGGACCGCGGAAACTTTCGCGGACTTGCCCAGTTCCAGCACGGCGAAGGCAATGTCCCCGCGGAAACCCGCGAACCAGGAGGCCTGGACTCCCTTACCGCCCTGGCTGAATCGCGCCTGGCCCGCCTGGCCGTACACCGGCTGGCCGGACAGATCGGCCTGCCGGGCCGTCCCGGTCTGCACGGTCGCGCGCATCAGGGTCCGCAGCGTGCTCATGACCTGCTGACTCACGGCGGACTTCGACGCCAGCGGCGGGTCCGACGGGTCGGCCGGGCTGGTGATCAGGGACGGAGAATGCCACTGTCCCGAGTCCACCTGAGCCGCGATCAGCGCCATATCCAGCGGGCTGACCTGGATGTTTCCCGCGCCCATCGTGTCCGCAGCCACCTGCGCGTCGGTCGCCGGAACGGGCATCAGGCCGGCGAAGCCCGGCAGCGGGAGCCGCCAGGACGAGCCAAGGCCGAATTCGGCCGCTGCGCGTGCCAGCCCGGCCGGGCTCAGCCGCCGGGACAGCCCGGCGAACGCGGTGCCACAGCCGCGGGCAAAATCGGCGCTGAACGGCGGCTGGGCACCGAGTCCCTGGGCCGGCGGGTCGTTGATGAACGTCTCGCCACCCACGTCGCTGGCGGTCGTGCACGGAACCGGGGCCGCGGCCGGCAGCCCGGTGCCCAGCAGCGCGGCGGTGGACACGATCGTGAAAGCCTGCCCGGGCGGGTAGCGCCCGGCCAGCGGGCTGGGCTGCGCGATGCGATGATTACGGCTCGGCCGGCTCGCGACGGCGAGTATCTTCCCGGTGGACGCTTGCACGGCGACGATCGCGGCCGCATCGGCGGTCTTGCCGAGCGCTTCATTAGCCGCGGTCTGGGCGCCGGAGCTGAGCGTGGTGCGCACGGGCGATCCGGCCAGCCCTGGCCACTTGTGCAGTACCGACACCAGGCGCCCGCTGCTGTTCTCGATGATCACCTCGGTGCTTGGCGATCCGACCAGCCTGCGCTGATAGTACTGCTGGAGTCCGGACAGCCCGGTGGTGTTCCCGGGCTGGTAGGCGATGCCGTCCTGGCGGAACTCCGCGGAGTTCTCGGCTCCGACCGAACCGACCACCTCGCTGGCGATGCTGTCGAACAACCTCTGGCTCACCTTGCGGACGGTCACCCCGGGGGTGGCGCTCAGCAGCCGGCCCAGCTGCGCGTAAGAACGCGGATCGAGCGTCAGGAGGCCGATGAACGATGCCTGCGGAGCAGCGCGGATCTGGTCCAGCACCTGACCGGAGTTCAGGCCGGTCGCCCGGCCGACACCGTCCGCGGTCGCATCAGGATCGGCCAGCCGGTCCGGCCGGACGCCCACCACGTAGGCAGTCGATGACTGTTGCAGCGGCTGGCCGGCCGAGTCGAGCACCAGCGCCCGCGGCGGCACGGTGGTGCGGACGGCCAGCCGCGTCCCCGCGCGCAGGCCGGGGACGATGACGCTCGGGCTCCACCGGACCTTCCAGGTCGAGCCCGTCCAGCGCAGCGCGAACCGTCCGGTGTAGTTCCACGCCGCGCCGTCCTCGCCCAGGTCGACCGAGGCGCCGAACTGCGCGTGCGCGGCGTTCCCGCTCTGCGAGATCTTCCCGATGCTGAGGTACAGGGCCGCTGCGTCGAGCTGGGTGTATGCCGCCCGCAGCGCGGCGACGACGACCGCCGGATTGCCGGTGGTGAGCTGGGCCGCCTTCACGTAGTTGCCCTGTTCCCAGTAGAGCAGGAACGATTGCACGGTGGTCTCCGCGGACGTGTCGGGACTCCGGCTGCCCAGCAGCCCGGCCGCGATCACCCCCAGGGCCACCATGGCGCCGCAGACGCGCAGCAGGGTCGACCGGGTGAATACGCCGCTAGCCCGCCGGCGGGGCCGGGCGGGCGGCTGGTGGACGGGCTTGTCGTCCGAATCCACCTGACCAGGATCGCCCAGGCCGACGCGAGCGGCGGGCTGCGACGCACCGGCAGGACGGGAATCATCCGGGCTGGCCGCAGACGCCGGAGCGGTTGCCGCAGACGGCTCGCCCGCGTCGGCGGGCGGCACGAAGATCCGGTTACGGACCGGGAGCCAGGATGCGCGCTTGTGCGGGCCTGAGTGCGCGCCCCGGCTATCGGGGGCCGGGGACATGGCTCTGTTCCCAGTTACCTTCGCCGGCGGAGCGCACGGTCCACCTCCCTGGCCGCATCCCGTTGCGCCAGATCGTGGCGCTTGTCGTACGTCCGCTTGCCACGGGCCAGCGCCAGCTCGACCTTCGCCTTGCCGCCGCTGAAGTACAACGACAAGGGGACAATCGTGAAACCGCGCTCAGCCACCTGGCTGGCGAGCCGGTCGATCTCTTTGCGGTGTAGCAGCAGCTTACGCGTCCGCCGGGGCTCATGGTTCGTCCATGTGCCCTGTGCGTACTCGGGTATGTGCAGTCCGTGCAGCCACAGTTCCCCCCCGGAGATCTGCCCGAATGCCTCCGCCAGCGATGCCCGGCCCGCGCGCAGCGACTTCACCTCGGTACCGGTCAGCACGAGGCCGGCCTCGAACGTGTCCTCGATGTGGTAGTCGTGCCTGGCCCGCCGGTTCCTGGCGACGACTTTTACTCCCTGCTCCCGCGGCACTAGGACACAACCTGCAAGGCGGACCTCCTGTCTGCTCCCGTCATACCCGCAGATAGCGCCGGAGAGTCAGGAAGGACGTCGCGCCGCACAGCACGATGCTCACGATCATCGTCAAGAGCACGACCTCGATCAGGTCCGCGGCGCTCAGCCGCACGTTGAAGGTGAAGTACTCCTGCAGGGTATCCAGCCCCAGGGACTTGACCGCGATCAGCAGGCCGGCCGCGATGAGCCACCCGGCGAGCCCGGCGATCACGCCCTCGACCAGGAACGGCAGCTGGATGTAGAAGTTGGAGGCGCCGACCAGGCGCATGATACTGGTCTCCCGGCGGCGGTTGAACGCAGACAGCCGGATCGTGTTCGCCACCAGCAGCGCGGCGGCGACGATCAGGATGATCGCGATGATCACCACCGCGTTCCGCGCGCCGTCGAGCAGCTTGTAGAAGTTATTCAGGATGGACCGGTCATCGACGATGTCATCGACTCCCGGGCGGCCCTGCACCGTGCCGGCGACGACGTTGAAGTCGGCGGTCGGGTTCTTCAGCTTCACCTCGAACGAGTTCGGGATATCTCCCTGGCTGACCGTGCTGACGAACGACGGGTCCTGGGAGAAGTCCTGCTTGAAGTGCCGGTACGCCTGCGCCTGCGATTCGTAATACACGCGCTCGACCTGGGGCAGACTCTGCAGGTCGCGCCGGATCGAGGCCAGCTCGGCGGGGGTGGCCGGCCCGTTCTGCCGGCATTGCGTGCTGACGCTGTTGGACGTGCAGAGGTAGACGGAAATCTCGACTTTGCCCTGCCAGTAGGTCCTGGTGTTGTCCACCTGCTTGACGAACAGCAGGCCGGTCCCGAGCAGGGACAGGCTGATGGCCACGACTACCACGAGCGCGATCGTCATGGTCAGGTTGCGCCGCAGCCCCGTCCAGACCTCGTGGAGAACAAACTGTGCACGCATCGCCGCTGATCCCTCGGTAGTTCCGGGCGGCCCGGCTCATGCCCAGCGCCGCCGATGGTCTCGGGGCCGGTTAGTACGCCTGGCCGTACACCCCGCGGGACTGGTCCCTGACCACCTTGCCGAACTCGAGCTCCACCACGCGCTTGCGCATCGAGTCCACGATCGCCGCGTCGTGCGTGGCCATCACTACGGTGGTACCGGTCCTGTTGATCCGGTCGAGGACCTTCATGATGCCGATGGATGTCGCCGGATCGATGTTGCCTGTCGGCTCATCCGCCAGCAGGATCATCGGCCGGTTGACGAACGCCCTGGCCATCGCGACCCGCTGCTGCTCGCCGCCGGACAGCTCGTCGGGCATCCTGTCGTGCTTGCCCTCCAAGCCCACCAGGTCGATGACCTCGGGGACGACCTTGCGAATGAAGCGCCGGGGCTTCCCGATGACCTCCAGCGCGAACGCGACGTTCTGATAGATGTTCTTGTTCGGCAGCAGCCGGAAATCCTGGAACACGCAGCCGATCCGGCGCCGCAGCAGCGGGACCCGCCAGTTGGTCAGCCGGGCCAGATCCTTGCCGGCCACGTGGATTCTTCCCTCGGTGGGCCGTTCCTCCTTGAGCACCAGCCGCAGGAACGTCGACTTGCCCGAGCCGGACGGTCCGACGAGGAAAATGAACTCACCCTTCTCGACATCGATGTTGACGTTCTCCAGGGCCGGGCGGCTCTGGTTCTGGTACAGCTTGGTGACGTTATCGAAGTGGATCACAGGTTCATCACACGCGATCGGTAAGATACGGAGTAAGGCCGGGCTTTTGCGTGTCCTTCCTGGGTTGGCCACCGGACAGTCTAGGGGGAAACTGGCATGAAGGGTCCGACATCGCCGAACTGACCGGGCGCGTGTCTCGGCCGAAGGGAAGCCCGATGAGCTGCGAACACCTGATCTGCGCGCAATGTGCCGGGCCGGTGGTGGAGGGTCGCTGCGCTGCGTGCAGGCAGGCTCGGGCGCACGTGCATCATGCCCAGCCGGGCCTCGGCTTGCCGTTGCTGATCATGGCGGTGGTCGCCACGCTGCTGCTCATGCTGGCCCTGCACCTGGCGCACTGAGGGCTAGGTAAGGGACAACTCTGCTCGCTGGCCTGCGGCCAGCTTCGTCGTGGCCGCCCTCAGCGTGTCAGCCCGGGGGGACGACCCCCCCGAACCCCCCGATGCGGGCTTGGCCCGCCAGGAGGGCCCGGAACCCCGCATGCGGGCTTCGCCCGCTCCTTGACGCAGCCTGGGGACCGAACCCCTGGACCCCCGCGTGCGGGCTTCGCCCGATAGGGAAGGTTAGTTTGACTCCTGGCGCTTGAGCCAGCGGATCTCGGCCTCGATGAACTCGTCGATGTCGCCGTCGAGCACGGCCGCGGTGTTGCTGGTCTCGACGCCGGTGCGGAGGTCTTTCACGTTCTGGTAGGGATACAGGACGTAGTTGCGGATTCTGCGTTCCCCAGCTGCTCGTGCTCTGGCCGCGCAGCTCGGACAGCTCCTCCGCGTCCTCGTGGCGCTTGCGCTCGAGCAGCTTGGCCTGCAGCACGGACATCGCCGTGGCCCGGTTCTGCAGCTGGCTCCGCTCGTTCTGGCAGGAGACCACGATGCCGGTGGGCAGATGGGTGATCCGGACCGCCGAGTCGGTGGTGTTGACCCCCTGCCCGCCGGGTCCGCTGGACCGGTAGACATCGACCCGGATCTCGTCCTCGTTGATCTCTATGTGGTCGGTGGTCTGCACGACGGGGACCACGTCCACGCCGGCGAATGAGGTCTGCCTGCGGCCCTGGTTGTCGTACTTGGAGATGCGGACCATCCGGTGCGTACCGTGCTCGCCGCGCAGCCAGCCGTAGGCGTAGGGCACCTTGACCGCGAACGTGGCGGACCTGATGCCGGCCTCCTCGGCGTAGGAGGTGTCATAGATCTCGGTCGGGTAGCCGTGCCGCTCCGCCCAGCGCAGGTACATCCGCATCAGGTTCTGGGCGAAGTCGGCGGCGTCGGCGCCGCCCGCCTGCGAGTTGATCGTGATGAGCGCCTCGCGGGAGTCGTACTCGCCGGACAGCAGCGTGCGCACCTCGAGCTGGTTGATCTCCTCGCGCAGCGCGCGCAGGTCCCGGGTGGCCTCTTCCCGGGTGGGCTCGTCGTTCTCGCTGTCGGCGAGCTCGAACATCACCTGGGTGTCGTCCAGCCTGCGGCGCAGGCCCTCCACCCGGGAAATCTCGCCCTCGAGATAGGCCAGCCTGCGGGTAACCGCCTGGGCCTTCTCCTGGTCCTCCCACAGGGTGGGACTTGAGGCCGTCTCGCGCAGGCCGACCGCCTCGCGCCGCATGGCGTCCAGGTCAAGGACGACTTCCACGCCGGTTAGCTTCGAGGAGAGTTCTTTGATCTCCTCGGTCGGGTCGATCGCTGCCATACTAAGAGCCTACGCGAGCGCGGCAGGGCTTGCGATCACGCGACAGCGCGGTGCCGAGCCGCTGCCCTGCCCCCGCGGTCAGCCCGACTCGGGCAGCGCGCTGCCCTGTACCAGAGCCCGGATGGCGCGGACGGCGACCGACAGCGTGGCCATGGTGAACCGGTCGGTTTCCCAGATCTCGGTGAGGGTCTGGGCGGCCCGCGCCACCGCCGCGGCGTTGCGCTGCGTCCACCGCGCCAGCCGTTCCTCCGGGCTGCCGCCGCCGGAGACCTGCAGCACGTCACGGGCGAGCGCGGCGTGTGCGGCGTACAGGTCGTCGCGCAGCGCCGCCCGGGCGGCCGTGTTCCACCTGTCGTCGCGTGGCAGCGCGGTGATCCGGTCGCGCAGCCTGGTGATCTGCAGGCGCTCGGCCAGGTCGAAGTAGACCTCCGCGGTCTCTTCCACGCCGCGCGCGGACGCGGTGGCGATCTCGACGATGTCGAAGGCCGAATACGCGGGCACCATCGCGGCGGTCCGGTCGGCCAGGTCGCCCGGCACGCCGGCGGACACGTAGCTCTCCCGCCGCTCGGCGAATCCCTCGAAGTCCGGGCCGGTGAGCAACTTGGGCAGGCCGGAGCCGACGGCAAGCACGCCGCCGGCGAAGAAGTCGATGGTGTCCTGGATGCCGAACGGCGACCGCCGGTTGTGGAGCAGCCAGCGGGCTGCCCGCTCGGTGAGCTTACGCCCCTCGAGCAGCAGCGCGATCTGTGTATTGACGTTGACCACGCCGTCCAGGCGCTGCACCTGCGCCCAGAACGACGGCATGTCGAAGACCTCCCGGGCGACCAGCCAGGCGCGGGTGATGTCCGGGCCGGAGGCCCCCGTCTCTTCGTTCAGCCGGAACATGAACGTGATGCCCGACTGGTCCACCATGTCGTTGACCACGACCGTGGTGATGATCTCGCGGCGCAGCGGGTGCGCGGCCATGTCCTGCTCATGGCCGTGCCGCAGCTGCTCGGGGAAGTACTTGACCAGGGCGCTGTGCAGGTACGCGTCGTCGGGCAGGCTGGAGTCGAGCACTTCCTGAGCCGCGTCGATCTTGGTGCGCGCGAGCAGCACGGCGAACTCGGGGCTGGTCAGCCCGACGCCGCCCGCCCGCCGCTCGGCGATCTCCTTGTCCCCGGGAAGGGTCTCCAGCCTGCGCCGCAGCTTGCGGTCCCGTTCCAGCTTGCGCAGGTAACGCGCGTGCACGTGCAGCATCGAGCCCGCTTGGGCCCGGGCGGCGGCCAGCACCACGTTCTGGCTGTGATTGTGCGGCAGCACGAGGGCGGCCACCTCATCGGTCATCTCCTGCAGCAGCTCGTCGCGCTGCTGCATCGACAGCTGACCGCTGCGCACCGGCCGGTTCAGCAGGATCTTGATGTTGACCTCGTGGTCTGAGGTGTCCACGCCCGCGCTGTTGTCGATGAAGTCGGTATTGATCAGGCCGCCGGCCCGGGCGAACTCGATCCGGGCCGCCTGGGTCAGGCCGAGGTTGCCGCCTTCGACGACCACCTTGGCCCGCAGCTGGGAAGCGTCGATCCTGATCCCGTCGTTGGCCCGGTCGCCGGCCGCGGCGTGCGTCTCCGCGGCGGCCTTGACGTACGTGCCGATCCCGCCGTTCCACAGCAGGTCCACCGGCGCGGCGAGCACGGCGGAAATGAGCGCGGCCGGGGTGAGCGCCGTCACCCCGGAATCGAGGTCGAGCGCCTCGCGCGCCTGCGGCGAGATCGGCACCGACTTCGCCGTCCTCGGCCAGACGCCGCCGCCGGCCGAGATCAGCGCCTCGTCATAGTCGGCCCAGCTGGAGCGGGGCAGGGCGAACAGCCGCTCGCGCTCGGCGAAGCTGGCGGCCGGGTCGGGGTCGGGGTCGAGGAACACATGCCGGTGGTCAAACGCTGCCACCAGCCTGATGTGCCTGGACAGCAGCATTCCGTTGCCGAACACGTCGCCCGACATGTCGCCGATGCCCATGACGGTGAAGTCTTCGGCGTCGACGTCGGTGCCGAGCGTGCGGAAGTGGAAGCGCACCGACTCCCACGCGCCCCGCGCGGTGATTCCCATCTTCTTGTGGTCGTATCCGTTGGAGCCGCCGGAGGCGAACGCGTCACCGAGCCAGAACCCGTACTTGTTCGCTATCTCATTGGCCACGTCCGAGAACGTCGCGGTGCCCTTGTCCGCCGCCACGACCAGGTAGGTATCGTCACCGTCGTGCCTGACCACCTCAGGCGGCGGCACCACCCGCTCGTCCACGATGTTGTCGGTGATATCCAGCATGGCGCTGATGAACAAGCGGTAGCAGGCCAGGCCCTCGTCCTGGTAGGCCGCACGGTCGGCGGGATCGGGCAGCTGCTTGCAGACGAAGCCGCCCTTGGCGCCCGCCGGGACGATGACAGAGTTCTTCACGTCCTGCGCCTTCACCAGGCCGAGAACCTCGGTGCGGAAGTCCTCCTGCCGGTCTGACCAGCGGATCCCGCCCCTGGCCACCCGGCCGAACCTGAGGTGGATGGCCTCGAACCGGGGCGAGTACACGAACAGCTCGAACCGTGGCCTGGGCGCGGGAAGATCCGGCACCTGGCCCGGATCCAGCTTGATGACCAGGTACGGCGCCCGCGGGCCGGCCTCCGGGCCCACGCCTCGCTGAAAGTAGCTGGTGCGCAGGGTGGCCTCGATGAGGGCCAGGTAGGACCGGAGAATCCGGTCGTGGTCGAGGCTGGCCACCTCGTCGAGCTCGCCGCGGATCTCCTCGACGATCGCCTCGCTCCGCTCCGCCTCGCCGCCGGACCGCTGCGGGTCGAACCGCGACTCGAACAGCCGGACGAGGAGCCTGGTGACGGTGACGTTCGACCTCAGGACCCGCGCGATGTAATCCTGGCTGAACGTGATGCCCGCCTGCCGCAGGTACCGGGCGTAGGCGCGCAGCACGACGACCTGGCGCCAGCTCAGCTGGGCGGCCAGGACCAGAGCGTTGCAGCTGTCGTCCTCGGTGAGCCCGTTCCACAAGGCGATCAGGGCGTTCTCGAACAGCTGCTTCGCCGGCCCGCTCTTGGCCGGGTCGGCTGCGGCGGACCGCGAGGCGGGGCGCAGCCCGAAGTCGTAGATCCAGAACGGCTGCGCGCCCTGCCCGGCGGCCGCGAACTCGTACGGGCGCTCGTCCACCACCTCGACGCCCATGTGCTGCAGCTCGGGCAGCACCTGGGACAGCGTGATCGGGGCCTGCGTCCGGTAGATCTTGAGCCGCCACGACCGGGGCGGCGCGTCGGTCACCTCGCCCACGCCCTCGGCCACGCTGCCCGACTCGGTGACCTGGCTGCCGGACACGTGGCTGGTGTCCTGGTAGAGGTCGACGGCGACCGGGTCGCCGGAATCGCGCAGCTCGGTGATCCGGCGCAGGTCGGCGACCGCGGCGGAGGCGGACGTGTCCGCCTTGTAGGTCTCCGGGATGACCTCGGCGAAGGCGGCGACCAGCGCGCGGCCAGGCCGCGGGCCGAGCGCGCGCACCGCCTCCTCGTGCAGGTCGTCGTCCCAGGACCGGACGGCCGCGACCAGCTGCCGCTCGAGTTGGGCGGCGTCCACGTCGGGCAGCGGGTGCCCGCGCTCTCCGCGCACCACCACCTGCAGCCGGGCCAGCACGGACTCGCCGATCATCGCGTTGTAGTCCGCAGAGACACCGTTCAGCGCCTTGACCAGGATTTCCTGGGTACGGAGCCGCACCTTGGTATTCCACCTGTCCCGCGGCAGGTAGAGCAGGAACGTCATGTACCGGCCGTAGGGGTCCTTGTGCAGGAACAGCCTGGTCTGCCTCCTGTCGCGCAGCTGCAGCACGCCGAGCGCGATCGGCGTGAGCTCGGCCACCGAGGTCTGGAACAGCTCCTCCCGCGGGTACGTCTCGAGGATCTCCTCCAGGTCCGAGCCGTCGTGACTCTCGGCGGCCAGGCCCGCCGCCTCCAGCACGCCCGCCAGCTTCCGCCTGAGCACGGGAATGTGGTTGATGCTCTCGGAGTAGGCGACGTGGGTGTAGAGCCCGAGGAACCGGTACTCGCCGACCACCTCGCCCGCATGATCGAACCTCTTCAGCGCCACGTAGTCGAGGTAGTACGGGCGGTGCACCGTGGATCGTGAGTTCGCCTTGGTGAGGACCAGCCGGACCGGCTCCTTGGCCTTCGCCTGCACCTCGGGCGGCAGCGTGGCGAGCGAGTCCTTCCCGGCCTCATCATGTCGCAGGATGCCCAGGCCGGTTCCCGGCACCGCCCGCAGGGCCATGCCGGGCGGCCCCTCGACCAGGTCGTATTCGCGGTAGCCGAGGAAGGTGAAGTGGCCGTCGGCCAGCCAGCGGAGCAGCGCCTCGACCTCCTGGTCATCGATTTCGCCGTGCGCGGCAAGTTCGTCGCGGCCCTCCGCGGCGAGCCCGTCGGCCAGCCGCTCCGCGGCGGCCCGCATCCGCGGATGGTCCTCCACCGCGACCCGGACGTCGTCCAGGACGGCACGCAACCGCGACTCCAGCTTGTGCTTGCTCAGATCGCCGGACGGCTTGGAGACCTCGATGTGTATCCAGGATTCGTTGATCTCGTCGCTCGCCGCGCAGCGGTCCTCGACCGGGCCGAACACCTTGCGCAGCGTGCCTGTGACGTCCCGGCTCACCCGCAGCTGCGGGTGCACGATGAGCCCGATCTCCAGCTTGTTCCTGGAGAGCCCCATCGTCACCGAGTCCACGAGGAACGGCATGTCATCGGTGACGATGTCCACCACCGCGCGGTCCGGGTCGAACGCCGCGTGATCGGCTGGCTCGGCCGGGACCCGGACGCAGACCAGCGGCTTGCCCTGCGGGCGGTGCGCGCCCAGCCTGGCGTGCTCCGCGGCCACCGCGGCGGCCCGCTGCGGCCCGATTGCGGTCAGGTCGTCCGGCGCGACGTGCCGGTAGTAGGCATGCAGGTAGCCGAGCGGATCGCCGACATTGGGGGCGTCGTCGCCAAGCAGGCCGGCCATCTGTCGTGCCGCCGACTCCAGCAGTGATTCCTTCTGCTCGGCGGAGTTCACCAGGATCGGTTCCACTGCTGCTCCCTTCCTGCGCCGGCCGTCTCGGCGTGCGGCCGGTGGCTAGAGCTGGTCACGAAGCTCCCAAAGCAGCGGGTAGTAGTGCAAGGCCAGCCGGCGCCTCAGGTACGGCGCGCCGGTCGAGCCGCCGGTGCCGGACTTCGTGCCGATCTGGCGTTCCACCATGGCCACGTGCCGGGCTCGCCAGACCCCGGCCAGCTCGTCATGAGTCAGCAGGTCCTCGGCAAGTTCCCACAGGTCGTCGTAGTCGGCCCGGTCCCTGGCGATGGCGACGAGCGAGGAGAGCAGTTGCGCATCATCCTCGGCGGCAAGGCCACGCGCCCGAAGCAAGCTCACGTACCCGTCCCACAGTGACGGCTCGGCAAGGCGCCGGTTGAGCCGTTCCCGCTCAGCATCGGTGAGAGAACGGAAACGCGCAAGGAATCCCCTGTCCTTCACGCCGGACAGGAACTCGAGCTCGCGGAACTGCACCGACTGGAACCCGCTGGCCGGGGCGAGGTTCGCGCGGAAGTCGAGGAAGTCCTGCGGGGTCATGGTTTCCAGGATCTCGACTTGCGCAACGAGCAGCCGCTCGATCGCGTGCACCCGGGTCAGCAGGTGCCGGGCCTGCCACACCTGGCCCGCCAGCATCTCGTCCCGGGCGGTCTCCAGCTCGTATAGCAACTGCTTGAACCACAGCTCGTACACCTGGTGGACGGTGATGAAGAGCAGTTCGTCATGGGCCGGCGGCTCGGCCTGCGGGATCTGCTGGCTGAGCAGCCCGGGCAGGTGCAGGTAGCTGCTGTAGGTGAGCCGGCCGCCCTCTTCGCCGAAGCTCCGGGGCCGGACGGCACCACGCCGTTGTGGTGATGTCACTGTGCCCCAAGGATATCCCCGGCCGCTCCCTGGCCAGGCTCAGGCTGCGCGGGCGGCGGGGATGCCGCCGGGTGGCGGGTTGCGCAGCAGCCAGGCCGGATTGGACAGGCCGACGATGGCGCCGCTCGAGTTCAGTACCTGGCTGCGGATGAAGCTACTCCGGCTGTTGTCAACCTTGGTCGTGACCGAGCCGCTGGCCAGATCGCGGGCCGGGTAGCTGGCGATCACCTGGGTGTTGGCTGCCAGCGCGCTGGTGCCGGCGTAGTCCACGGTGCCCTGTAGCAACTGCACCGAGCCGGCCGCCGGGACGCTGGTGGCGGTGAGGGCCACCTGCCGGGTCGCAGCCTTGGAGATGCTGACGCTGCCCATCGGGCTGCTGCCGTCGACCAGCAGGTCCAGGCTGCCCCGGAAGCCGGACAGCGACCCGCACCAGGCCCGCCCCGCGGCGAGCGCGGCCAGCAGGCTGGCCTGGCTGCTGGTGGCCGCCCACGCCCAGGTGATCCAGTTGTTGACCTCGCCGAACCAGTTCTGCCCCCAGTGGTCATCGCTGGTCCCGTTGCCGGTCAGGAAGAGCGCGTTGCGGGACATGATGTCCCACAGCGCCACGTGATGCGCCAGGTCGCATCCTTCACGCAGTTCGTAGCCGACCTCCAGCAGGTCGGCGCCGAGGGCGGCAGGCCTCGACGAGCCCGGCAGCAGTGCCCGGGCGGTCGCCACCAGCATCTGGTCCTGCCTTGCCTCTTTGAACGGCGGCCGGAAGAAGCTGGCCCCGAAGGGATGGTTGTAGCTGACCAGGCCGTCGTTCGCGTGGATCTGCGGGACCACCGTGTCGGTCAGGAACTGGGCGTAGTTGCCGAGCCCGACGCCGTTGTAGTCGGGCACGGCCACGCCCGTGCCGAACCAGCTCATGTGCGGCTGGTCCAGGGACACCTCCAGGCCCTGCTGCTGCTGAACGCTCGGGTACTGCAGGGCCAGGGCGCCCGCCATCTCGGCCTGCTGCCGGAAGGCGGCATCGCCGCTGAGTGAACGGTTGAACCGCAGGTAGTCGAAGTACCCATCGACCTGGTCGCCCTCGCTGGCCGCGCTCAGCGTCAGCAGGTACAGCGAGAAGTCGCGGTAGTCCAGATCCGGCCACAACGCGGCGATGTCATCGGACGGCGTGAGGGTCGCGGTGTACCAGTTGTGGCCGCCGGCCGACTTCACCGGGACCGTGATCACGCCCATGTTTCCCAGCGCGGTCCGGCTCGCTGCTCCATCCGGCACGAACCGGTAGGACAGGCTGTAGTTGCCGGCCGGCCGCAGGCCCGCCGCCTCGTGGTAGGAGGTGGTGATCAGCAGCTCCAGGTAGCCGTTCTGCCAGCCGCTCTCCAGCAGCACGTCGATCTCCAGGGTCTGCCCGGTGAGATTGTCCTGGTAGTTGAACTGGGCGCGCGACGAGTCCGCGAGATAGCCGAACTTGGCGGTCTGCTGGCTGGTGCTCGCGGCGGTCAGGTGCATGCTCCCGCCGACCACCGGGTCGTTCGGGGAGCAAGGCTGGGAGACGATCCCGCCGCCCGAGCCGGCGGCCAGGGGGCCGCTTTCGACCTGCTCCCACTTCCAGGCGCGGCCCTGGCCCGGGCCGCCCTTCTCATGGTCCAGGCTGGTGAAGTGGACGGTGTCGCGGTAGCGGGTCCCTTCCATCCGGAAGTCGTGTTCGGTCCACCACAGTACGTCCACCGTGTTGGCCGCCGCCTGGAACAGCTGGCTCTGCATCGAGCCGTCGAACTCGCTGAATGAGGAGTGCACGTGCATCGCCATCGAGTACGCCGCACCGCCGTCCGACGCCACCGGCCGGGCCGCCGATCGCAGCGGGAGCCGCGGGATCTCCCGGAACAGCGCGGTGGCCGCCGCCACCGCGGCCGTCCCGTGCAGGAAATTACGCCTGGAGAGCCCGGATCCGGCAATTTCCGGCTGATGGCCTGATTGCTGGTCGTCGCACACTGTTACCTCTCCCTTCATGAGCCCGTCACGGAGAGCCTGATCGGCCTGGTCGCGCGTGTCTTTGCACGCACGTACCTGTCGCGGATCTGACGCGAGGGCACGTCCGGCGGTTGACCCAGGAACCGTTTACCTTACTGGTTACGACGGCGTTCCAGACTGATAATCAGGAGTCGCCGCTGGTCACCGGATGATAGCCCGGCAGATGAAGCGCCGAATTAACATCTGCCGGCAACCGGCGGAGAGAGTGCAAAGAAGACCTGGGCGGAACCTCAAACGGGTGCAAATTACACCGGCCGGAGCCCGGGCAGGTCGCTGGTCAGGCCTGCCGCTCGCTGCGGGCGGCGGGCATGGTGAGCCCGTCGATAGCGCGCACGACCGCGTGCGTGTCGGTCAGGTCGGCGAGCACGGCGTCGGCGCCCGCGGCGGTGAGCTCAGCGGCAGTGGCACGGCCGCTGGCCACCGCCATCGCCCGGGCGCCGCCGATTCGCGCGGCCGCCACGTCGCGCGGCGAGTCGCCGACGTACACGGTGGCCTCTTCGCCCAGGCTGACTCCGCGGGATTCGGCCGCCCGGGAACGCGTCACCCGCAGCAGGGTTCCCTTGGGGTAGGCCTCGGAGCCGAATCCGCCGATCTCGAGGTCCAGCAGGCCGTCCAGGCCGAACGCGCGCAGCTTGATGATCGCGTTCGGCCGGATCGTCCCGGTAAGCACGCTCTGGATCATGCCGGGCAGCCTGCCGACCGCGGCCAGCGCCTCTTTCGCGCCGGGAAGCAGGCGGCCCTTCACGGTCAGCAGGTCGCTGCGGGCCTCGAACGCCCTGGCCAGCGCGTCGGTGTAGCCAGCCAGTTGCGGCTGGGCCTCCCCGGCGCCGGAAAGTTCCGCCGCGTTCAGCGCGAGCGCGTCGAAGAACACCTCGGAGTCGGTACGCCCGGCCGTCTGCGGGAGCTGTACCAGCCGGCGCCCGGTCACCTGGCGGAACGCGTCCGCGCAGGCGTCGCGGGTCACCTGCCCGACATCGACCAGGGTGAGGTCGATATTCCACAGGACAAGGCGGTGAATTGGGGGCCTCCGGCCCTTGCGGGGAGTTACTGGCCCGATGCTGAGCGGTCGGGAAGCCGCGAGCCTTACCGTACCCGCCGGCGTTGCACGCACCGCTACTGGCTGAGCCCACGGCCCGGCAGCAGTCGGCATGCCGTGAGCTTTCACCGTAATGGCCAACATTGCACGTACCGCCGCTGGCTGGGCTCACGGTCTGGCAGCAGTCGGCATGCCGTGAGCTTCGCCGTACCGGCCGGCGTTGCACGCACCGCCGCTGGCTGGGCCCACGGCCCGGCAGCGGCTCGGCCCCGCCTGCGCGGCCTGGCCACGCCCGCCCGCGCCCGGGCTATCGCGGGCGGTCACGCGAAACCGGCCGGCACCGGGATCGTCCGAGTCGGGGGCGACGGCTATCCTTGGCGTTCCATGAGCGCCGAAACGTTACCCCCCGCGGACCTGCGCCTTGTCGTCGGGTTCGACGGCTCTCCGCCGGCCAGCCGGGCGCTCGACGCCGCGGCCCGCCTGATGGCGGGCCGGACGGGCCGCGTCACGGCGGTGTACGTGGCTCACCTGAACAGCGCGGCCATGCTGTCGGCCGACGCCCTGGCCGAATTGGAGTCCGACTTCGACCAGATCGAGCTGGAGCTTCGCACCACCGTTGACGAGCTGCTGCGCGACCGCGTGCCGGGCTGGGAGTTCGAGCGGCGCCAGGGCCCGATCGCCGATGAGCTGATAGCGGTGGCTACCTCGGCCCACGACGCCTACCCGGGTGACAGCGTGGCCATCGTGGTCGGGAGTTCGTCCAGCGCCCTGCACCGGATGGTCGGTTCGGTCGCCGTCAGCCTCGCTCGTCACTCCCCGGTGCCCCTCGTGATCGTGCCTTAGCCGTCCCGGTCAGGCTCCCCGGGCGGGTGAGGCCGGCGATGAGGCAGCGGGTCGCGAGGGCAGACCACGAGCGCGGTCTGCGGTTGGTCGCCGGTCCACCGTAGCCTGGCCGCCTGGGGCGACGTCGTACCACCGGGAGGGCCCATGAAGCCGCGGGTCGGCGTGTCGAGCTGCCTGCTCGGCGAGCAGGTCCGGTACGACGGCGGGCACCGGCGGCACGCGTTTGTCACCGACGTGCTGGGCCCGCACGTTGACTGGGTGCCGTTCTGCCCGGAGATGGCGATCGGGCTGGGCGCCCCCCGCGAGACGCTCCGGCTGACCGCCGGCGACCACCTGATCAACCGGAGCCGGACCGCCGACCACACGGCCGCGATGGCGGCTCTCCCGCTGCCCGAACACATCGACGGCTACGTGTTCAAGGCCAAGTCGCCGAGTTGCGGCATCCGCGACATCCCGCGCTACGACGACCACCAGCAGCCGGTGGACCGGCACGGGCGCGGCGTTTTCGCGGCCCGGCTGATGACGGCCTTCCCGCTGCTGCCGGTCGAGGACGAGGGACGGCTGACCGATCTGGGGCTGCGCGACGCGTTCGCGGAGCGGATCTTCGCCCGGGCCCGGCTGCGCGAGCTGTTCGCCGGGTCGTGGCAGCCGCGCGACCTGGTCGCCTTCCACGCCCGGCACAAGCTGCAGATCCTCGCGCATGACCCGGGCCGCTACCGGCTGGCGGGACGGGTGGCGGCCGAGGCGGGAAGCCGGCCGCGCGCGGGCGTGCAGGCCGAGTACAGCGAGCTGTTCCGTGCGGCGATCACCGGCCAGGCCACCCGGGGCCGCCACGTGAACGCGCTGCTGCATGCCTTCAGCCAGATCAGCGGGGTGCTGGATGAAACCAGGCGGATCGACCTGGCGGACAGGATCGAGGCCTACCGGCGCGGCGACATGCCGATCGCCGTGCCGATCGCGCTGCTCACCCACCATGCGCGCGGCTACGGACTGAGCTGGCTCGCCGAGCAGACCTACCTGGCGCCCTGTCCGGCCGCGCTGAAGCTGTCCCGCGGGTGAGCCGGGCTAACCCATATGCGGGTAGCGGTAGTCGGTCGGCGGGACGAACAACTCCTTGGTCGCGCGGGCGCTCACCCACCGGATGAGGTTGAATATCGAGCCCGCCTTGTCGTCGGTCCCGCTGGCCCTCGCCCCGCCGAACGG
This sequence comes from uncultured Actinomycetes bacterium, assembly GCA_963762615.1. Classification (GTDB taxonomy): domain Bacteria; phylum Actinomycetota; class Actinomycetes; order Streptosporangiales; family Streptosporangiaceae; genus PALSA-505. The sequence continues at coordinate 1,510,797 of CAVXLG010000013.1, forward strand.
CTGCTGCCCCACCACCGCGCCGGTCGGCTTGTCGTTGATGTAGAAGTTGCCGGCTGAGAACCGGAGTATCTTGTCGGCCTCGACGATGGCCCCCCGGTCCTGGGCGACGATCGAGCCGGTCAGGGCGTACCGGGCCACGTCCGCGGCCTGCGCGAGCATCTCCGGGTACGCCGTGTCGTCGTAGACGTGCACGGCCAGGATCGGCCCGAAGTACTCCATGGTGAAGATCTCGTCGGTCGGGTCGGCGCACTCCAGCACGGTGGGCGCCACGAAGTAACCCTCGTTGTCGTCGGCCCGGCCGCCGGCGAGCACCCGGATCCATCCAGCGGCCTGAGCCCGCTCCAGCGCCGCGGCGTGCTTGGCGAACGCCCGGTCGTCGATGACCGCCCCCATGAACAGCGACAGGTCTGCCGAGACGTCACCCATGGTCAGCGACTCCACCTGGCCGATGAACTCGTCGCGCACCCGGGGCCATATCGATCGCGGTATGTAGCAGCGGGAGGCGGCTGAGCACTTCTGCCCCTGGTACTCGAACGCGCCGCGGACCAGCGCCGTGATCAGCACGTCCTGGTCGGCCGAGGAGTGGGCAAAGACGAAGTCCTTGCCGCCGGTCTCCCCCACCAGCCGCGGGTAGCTCCGGTAGCCGGCGATGTTCTCGCCCACAGTCCGCCACAGGTGCTGGAAGGTGCGGGTCGAGCCGGTGAAGTGAATGCCGGCCAGATCCGGGTGGGTGAGCGCGACCCTGGACACCGCCTGGCCGTCGCCGGTCACCATGTTGATCACGCCGGGCGGCAGGCCGGCCGCCTCGAGCACCCGCATGATGAAGTGCGCGGACAGCTGCTGGGTGGGCGAGGGCTTCCACACCACGGTGTTGCCGAGCAGCGCGGGCGTGGTCGGCAGGTTGCCCGCGATCGAGGTGAAGTTGAACGGCGTGATGGCCAGCACGAACCCCTCGAGCGGGCGGTACTCCATCCGGTTCCAACTGCCGGGGCCCGATTCGGGCTGCTCGGCGAGCAGCCGCCGGGCGAAGTGGACGTTGAACCGCCAGAAGTCGATCAGCTCGCAGGCCGCGTCGATCTCGGCCTGGATCGGCGACTTGGACTGGCCGAGGATGGTGGCCGCGTTGACCGTGGACCGCCACGGCCCGGCGAGCAGATCCGCCGCCTTGAGCAGGATCGCGGCCCGGTCGTCGAAGGACAGCGCCCGCCAGCCCGGCGCCGCCTGGGCCGCGGCGCCGATCGCGGCGGCCACGTCCTGGTCGGTAGCGTTGCCGAGCTGGCCGAGAACATGACGATAGTTGTGCGGCTGGACCACGTTGATCAGCTCGCCGCCGCCCAGCCGGCGCTGGCCGCCGATGGTCATGGTCAGCTCGGCCTGTCCGCTGGCGAGTTCCTTGATCTTGCTCTCCAGCGCGGCCCGGTCCTGGCTGCCCGGCGGATACTGCCGGACGGGCTCGTTGACCGGCACCGGCACATTGGTCACGGCATCCATGGTCCTCATAGTGCCTGGTCCCGGTCAGCCGAACAAATAGGGCAGCTCCTGCACGGCGTACCAGAGCAGCTCGTGCCCTTCCGCGCTGTCCACGGTGAATTTCGCGTCGTCGTCACCGCGGTCGGCTGCGGGGATGGCGGCCGCCGCCGCGCGCACGTCAGCGGCCGCCCCGGGGTCATCCACGTGCGCGGACGCCACCCGGGCCAGCGGCACGACGGCACTGATCCGGACCGCGGCGGGCTCGTCGAGACCGCCGCAGCTGCTGACCTGACCGTCGGGAACGTCGGCGGCCAGCGTCACCCGGCGGGGCGGGGCACTGGCATCGGCGGCGAGCAGCCGCAGCGACGCGCGGGCGGCCACGGCCATCGCGGCGTACTCCAGTTCCTCCAGGTCGCCGCAGGCGTACCACTCGCGCAGCGCCGGGGTGACGGCGAAGCCGGCCAGCGGCGCCGGGCCGATCTGCCCGGCCTGGAGCGCCGCCGCCAGCGCCGGCATCGTGGACGCCAGATAGACGCGCATGGCCCCTCAGCTTCTGTGCTGTTGATCAAAGTTTGCCAGCCGGACGAATGGCGCGCAGGCCATCCGACGCAGCGGCCGCGACCCGCGGCAGCCAGCCAGACGCGCATAGCCTCCCAGGCTCTGTGCTGCTGATCAAAGATTGCCAGCCGGACGAATGGCGCGCAGGCCATCCGACGCAGCGGCCGCGACCCGCGGCAGCCAGCCAGACGCGCACGGCCCCCCAGGCTCTGTGCTGCTGATCAAAGATTGCCAGCCGGACGACTGACGCGCAGCCCATCCGACGCAGCGGCTGCGACTCGCGGCAGCCAGCCAGACGCGCACGGCCCCCCAGGCTCTGTGCTGCTGATCAAAGATTGCCAGCCGGACGACTGGCGCCCAGGCCATCCGACGCAGCGGCCGGGCCCGGCGGCGGACCGGCCAGAATGCGGGCGGCGCCGACGGCCGCGACGACGGCTGCCAGCGCCTGCTCCAGGCTCTCGTGCTCCCAGACTCGCACGACCTGCCAGCCGGCCGCGGTCAGCGTCTCGTCCGCGGTGCGGTCGCGCTCGACGTTCCGCTGCAGCTTGGGGGTCCAGTACCAGTCGTTGGCCCGCGGCTTGCTGCCGTGCTGCGGGCAGGCGTGCCAGAAGCAGCCGTCCACGAAGACGGCGACGCGGCGCGCGGTGAAGGCGATGTCAGGGCGGACCCGCCTGCCGCTGTCCAGGTCGAGCCGGTAGTCCTTGCGGAACCGGTATCCCAGCTGGTGCAGGGCGCGGCGCAGGGCGAGCTCGGGCTTGGTGTCGGTGCGGCGGTTGGCGCGCATATTCGCGCTGCGGCCCGCGCTGGACGGGTACGGATACTCCGCCATGCCCGCCTACGCTAGCCGGTCGCCGGGCGCCATGGTTGTCGATGTGCCATCGCCGACGCTATAGGGGAGGCAATGGCACATCCACCACGCGGCCGAGGCCCGGCGGAGCTAGCCCAGCGGGAGACCGAGGAGGCCGGAGAGCCTGGCAGCGGCGGGTAGCGCCCACCACGCGGCCAGTGCGGATGCTCCGCCATGTCCGCCGGCGCTGGCCGGTCGCCGGGCGCCATGGTTGTCGATGTGCCATCGCCGACGCTATAGGGGAGGCCATGGCACATCCACCGCACGGCCGAGGCCCGGCGGAGCTAGCCCAGCGGGAGACCGAGGAGATCGGAGAGCCTGGCAGCGGTGGACAGCGGCTCGCGGTGATGCACTCCCCGCATGCCGATCTCGGCGGCTGCCTCGATGTTGGCCTCGATGTCGTCGATGAGGACGCACTGCTCCGGCGCTAGTGCGAGCAGCCCGGCGGCGTGCCGGAAGATTCGCTCTTCCGGCTTGCGCATGCGCACCTCAGCGGAGATCACCCACGCGTCGAACAGCTCGGGGAAGATGTCCCGCGGGTAGTCGCCCACGCCCCAGGAGTTGGACAGCAGGCAGGTCCGGAAGCCAGCCCGACGCACCGCCCGGATCAGGTCGTACATGGCAGGCACCGGCAGCGTGCCGGCGAACATCCGGGCCAGCAGCCCGGTCGCAGGCACCTGCGTCCCGTCGGTGCGGACCAGCTGCGCGGCGAGCGCGCGCTCGAACTCGGCCGGGTCGCCGTCGCCGCGCTCGAGCTGATGGATCGGGTTGTCCGCGCCGCCGTCCCGGTAGGCCTGCTCCACCCAGGCGCGCATCACCGTGCGGTAGACGGCCCGGTCGATCATTTCCGCGTCGAGCCACGCGTTGACCGAGTCGATGATGGGACTGGTGAGCACGCCGCCCCAGTCAATGATCACGCCGCGCAGGTCGCCGCGGACGGCCTGCCGGCCATCGGAACGCTCGGCCACAGCTGCGATGGTAGGCGACGGCTCACGGCGGCCGGCGGGCGGTAGTGTCGGGGACCATGCCGGAGATCACTCGCCGCTTCAACGTCCGGATCCCGCTGCGCGACGCCATCACGCTGTCGGCCGACCTGACCCTGCCTGCGTCACTGCCCGCGCCCGCGCTGGTGATGCGGACGCCGTACGGTAAGACGGGCGAGCCACAGTCGAAACGCGGGACCACGTTCGCCGCGGCCGGCTACGCCACCGTGGTGGTGGACGTCCGCGGCCGCGGCGACTCCGACGGCGAGTTCCGGCCGTACCGCAACGACGGCCCGGACGGCTTCGACGTGATCGGCTGGGTCGCCGCGCAGGACTGGTGCACCGGCGACGTGGCCACTCACGGCGGCAGCTACGGCGCCCGGATCCAGTGGCTCACCGCGCTGGAACACCCGCCGGCGCTGCGCGCGATGGTCTGCATGGTGCCTCCGAGCGACCCGTTCGTCGAGACGCCGACGGGCGTGCCGACGCCCATGCACATCAACTGGTACCGGCTGGTGGACGCCCGGGCGCCGCAGTACCTGGAGAGCGTCAACTGGACCGAGGTCTACAAGCACCGGCCGCTGATGACCATGGACGAGGCGGCCGGATTCGTCTCGCCCAACTGGCGCACCGAACTGGGCCACCGCACCCTGGATGACTGGTGGGAGCCGGTGCGCTACCAGCACCGGATTGGCGAGGTGGACGTGCCCGTCCTGCACGTCTCGGGCTGGTATGACGACGAGGAGATCGGCACCCCGGCCAACTTCGCCGCGATGGTCGCGGCCGGCCGCGGCGGGCAGCGGCTGCTCATGGGTCCTTGGGGGCATGTGATCAACACCACCCGCACGCTCGGCGAGGTGGACTTCGGCCCGAACGCGCTGATCGACCTCGACGCTGCCGTCGCCGCGTTCCTGGATGAGCACGTGAAGGCGATCAAGCCCGAGCAGGCGGCCGCGCCGGTGCGGATCTTCGTGATGGGCGCGGGCGAATGGCGGGACGAGCCGGCCTGGCCGCCGCCGTACGTGGCGGACACCACCCTGTACCTGTCCAGCGGCGGAGCGGCCAACAGCAGGTACGGCGATGGCCGGCTGTCCGCCACGCCGCCGGACGGCGACCAGCCGCCGGATTCCTGGGTACACGACCCGGACCGGCCGGTCCCGTTCATCACCGACTCGAGCAGCGCCCAGATTGGCGGCCCGGACGACTACCACGGGGTCGAGTCACGCGGCGATGTGCTGGTGTACAGCAGCGACCCGCTGACCGGGCCAGCCGAGGTGATCGGCCCGGTGCGGCTGGTCGCGCACGTCGCCACCTCGGCCGCGGATACCGACGTGACGGCCAAGCTGCTCGACGTCCACCCGAACGGCTTCGCGCAGCGGCTGTGCGATGGCGTGCTGCGGCTGCGGTACCGGGACGGGTTCAGCCGCCAGGACCTGGTCACGCCGGGCGAGGTGTACGAGGTCAGCATCCCGATGTGGGACACCTGCGTGCGGCTGGAGCCTGGGCACCGGCTGCGCCTGGAGATCGCCTCGTCGGCCTTCCCCAAGATCGACGTGAACCTCGGCACGGGCGGCGACATGGTGACCGAGACCGACGGCGTCGTCGCGCGCAATCAGCTGTGGCATACGGCGGCCCGGCCGTCGCGGCTGCTGCTGCACACCCGGCCGCTGGCGGGCTGACTCACCCTGCCTCGGGCGTCAAGTCCTCCCGCCTCGGCAGCTGGCCGGCCCCGGGCATCTGGAACCTGGGCAGCGGGGAGCGCAGCACCCAGAGGAAACCGCTGACGCCGCCGATCACCGCGATCCACAGCGTGGGGCGAAGGCCGATCAGCGTGCCGAGTACCCCGCCGGCCAGGGCGCCGAGCGGCCTGGTGCCGTAGTTGACCGCCTGGAAGGCGCCGCTGACCCGAGCTCTGAGCTCGGCCGGAATCACCACCGCGAAGATCGAGCCGATGCTGATGTCCAGCATCATCACGCCGAAGCCGGACAGGAACTCGGCTGCGAACAGCAGGCCCAGCACCAGCAGACTGGGGCCGCGGGCCAGCGGCACGAGCGCCAGCGGGGCAGGGAACATGACGGCGCCGGCCACGTACGCCCAGCCGATCCCGATCCGGCCGGCCAGCCGCCGGGTCATCAGCGAGCCGAGCACTCCGCCCACCGCGCCCGCGCCGAGGACCAGTCCGAGCAGCCCAGGGCGCACGTGCAGGGACCGGGTGGCGTAGAGCACGAACAGGGCCGCGAACGCGAAGTCGAAGAAGTTGATGACCGACGCCGAGATGAGCGAGGCCCGGACGATCGGCGAGCGGAGGATGAACCGGGCTCCGGCGGACAGCGCGCCGTTGCCGCCCGCGGCGGCCGGGGCCTCCCTGGGCTTGATCCGGTGCAGGAAGAACGCCGAACCGAGGAAGGACAGCGCATCGGCGGCGATTGCGAACGGCGCGCTCAGCGCCTGCACGAGCAGTCCGCCCAGGCTCGGGCCGCCGACGAAGGAGAAGGCGCGGCTGGCGTACACCAGCGACGTGCCCTCCACGTACTGGCCGGCGGGCATAATGGTCACCGAGACCGAGCCGTCGCAGGCCGTGAACAGGGTGCTCGCCATCCCCGCCCCGAACGCGACGCCGTACAGCTGGATCAGCGTGAGCACGCCCAGTGCGTAGCAGACGGGGATGCTGGTGAGCAGGGCCGCGCGGCCGACATCGGCGACGATCATGAGAATCCGGCGGCGGCCGAACCGGTCGGCCCAGGCCCCTGCGTGCACGCCGAACAGCAGGCTTGGCAGCCAGACCGCGGCGGTGAGGGAGCCCATCTGGGCGGCGCTCGCGTGCAGCACGAGCACGGCGGTGAGCGGCAGCGCGATCGAGGAGACCTGATCGCCGAACATCGAGATGGTCTGCGCGCTCCAGTAGCGCCGGAACGTCCGCTCGGTGAGCAGCGCGGGAACCGGCGAGGACAGCCGCGCGCGGCCGGCCGGCGCCGCTTCGGCCTTGTGTTCGGCTTCCGCGGGAGCGCTCACCGTCCCGGTTCCTCCCGTTCGGGGGCACCGGAGAGGTCACCGGGGAAGGCCAGGTGCAGGTAGGTGACCCGGCGGGCGCCCGGGGGGCGCAGCTCGGGGTGTTCCAGCCGGTCCAGGAAACGGTCCATCATCGCCTGCGTCTCCGCGGCCAGGCCGATGAGCTCCTCCGGGGTGACGTACAGCATCGAGTCGCCGAAATGAGCGGCGTGCTGCCAGTCCTCGGGCTGGTCCGGCTTGGCTTCCAGCCAGCGCATGAGGGCCTCGAAGTAGCGCTCAGCCAGCACCGAGCCGAGCAGGCTGGACGCGGCGGCGGCCTCGGGCCCTTCGGCGACATCGGGCCAGGACGTGAACAGCGTGGTAGCCCGCCAGGGCCGCTCCCGGCCCTTGCCGCCGCCCGCCTCCTCGACCAGGCCGTACTTCGCCAGCTGGCGCAGGTGGAAGGAGCAGCTGGCTGAGCTCTCGCCGATCAGCTGGCCGGCCTGGGTGGCGGTCAGCGGTCCCTCCCGGCGCAGCACTCCGATCAGCGAGAGCCTGATCGGGTGGGCCATGGCCCGCAGCGCGCGGGGGTCGGTGAGCCGGGTGACGGCTCGCGGTGCGGCGACGAGGTTGGTGGTGGGCTCATCATCTGCCATGAATGCCAAGATAGCTTTCCAAAGATATCTTTGAAAAGACTTCTTGGGAACTTTGGTACGTGTTGGCCGCTCGGCTGGCTGATGACCGCTCCCTGGTGCCGAGCTGCACGTGAGTCCCGGACCGCGGCTGGCGTGAGCGCTGGCTGGCCGGGCTACAGGCCGGCCAGCAGGTCGGTCTCGGTGATGCCCGGGCCCTGGCCCTCGCGGATGAACCATTCGGTGCCGAACGCGTACCGGAAGCTCTCCTCGGGCATGCCCAGGAAGAACGAGTGCTCGCTGATCTGGCTCGCGTGCGCGCGCATGGCCTGCCGCTTGTACTCCAGGTAGGGCGAGACGTCCACGGCGGCGGTGATCTCCTTCTCGGGCTTGCCGAACTCCTCCTGCTCGGTGGCTTCGGGCATCTCGATGCCCGCGGCGGCCGCCTGCTCGGCGAACTCGCGCATCCCGCGGCGGACGTGATCACGATTAATCGTGGCCTGGTAGACGCGCGGCGTGCCGGCCAGCGCGGCGGCGCGGATCCCCACCCGGTGCACCTGGATGTGATCCGGGTGACCGTAGCCGCCGTGGTTGTCGTAGCAGGTCAGCGCGGCCGCCTGTTCCTCCTGCAGGATCGCGGCCAGCTTCTGTGCCGCGTCGTCGACCGGCGTGCTCCAAAACGAGCCGGGCGCGTCGTTGGCGGGCGTGCCCATCATGCCGGAGTCGACGTAACCGAGGAACTCGAGCCGCCGCACGCCGAGGATTGCCGCGGACGCCTGCGTCTCGGCCACCCGGCGGTCCGCCAGCGTCTGGCCGTCGGCGAGGAATCCCTCGTCCACGTCGCCCTGCTCACCGCGGGTGGCCACGACGAGCACCACCCGGTGGCCGTCCTCGAACGCCTTGCGCAGCACGCCGCCGCAGGAAATGGACTCGTCGTCGGGATGGGCGTGGAACGACACCAAGGTAGCCATGTCGCGACCGTACCTGGTCAGGCCGTCTGGGTGACTTTGCTGAGGCCGCGGGGGCGGTCCGGGTCGAGGCCGAGCTGCCGGGCCAGCGCCTCGGTGAGCAGCTGCCCGGGCACGATCAGCCCGATCGGGGCCAGCCACTCCGGCAGCCAGGGTCCGGGCAGCGCGCGGCTGCATTCGGCGGCCAGGGCAGAGCCGCCGCCGATGGCCAGCGTGGTCGCGCCCGCGCTAGTGACCCGGCGGGCCAGCTTGACCGCGCCGTCCAGGGCCGGCCCGGAATCGGCGGCTACGATGATCGCCGGGGTGCCGCTGTCCACGACCGCGATCGGGCCGTGCAGCAGATCGGCATAGGACAGCCCCATCGCGTGCAGGTAGCACGCTTCCTTGAGCTTGAGCGCGAGCTCCAGCGCGGCCGCGTAGGCGAGCCCGCGGCCCGAGACCACCATGCCGGCCGCACTGGCCAGGCTCGCGGCGGCGCCTTCGATGTCCCCCGGCTCGCCGAGCATCCGCTCGATCTCACCGGGGACCCGCCGCAGCTCGGCTGCGTTGACGTCGGCGCCCAGGCCGATGCCCAGCACGGCCAGCGCGGCGAGCTGGGTGGTGAACGTCTTGGTGGCCGGCACTGCGCGTTCGGCACCGGCCTGCGTCACCAGGGCCAGCTCGGCCGCCTCCGCGAGCGGGGACGACGCCGAGTTCGTCACCGCGACGGTGCGCGCCCCGCACTCGCCCGCCCAGGCGAGCGTGTCGACGATCTCCTCGGTCCGTCCGGACTGGGACAACGCCACCGCGAGCACGCCGGACAGATCGGCCCGGCTGCGGTAGGTGGTGGCCACCGACGGCGACCCCAGCGTGGCCAGCCTGCCCGCGTACACCTGCAGCAGGTAACTGCCGTAAACAGCGGCGTTGTCCGAGGTCCCGCGCGCGATGAACAGCACCTGCCGGGTACCGTCGGCCACCGCCGCCACCTCGTCCGCGCGCGGCAGCAGCGCGTCCAGGGTGGCTCGCAGCGCCGCGGGCTGCTCACCGATCTCGGTCCGCATCTGCGTGGTCAAGTCCGGCTCCTGCCGTTCGGGAGAATTCATCGCCTGGCGCTCACAGTCGGGCTTCCTCGGCTGCGGCCGAGTACACCACGTCGCCGTCCACCCACGTCGCCAGGGTACGCAGCTCGTCATCCAGCCAGGTCAGGTCCGCGGCCGCGCCGGGGGCGATCCGGCCCAGGTCGGGGCGGCCGATCAGGTCGGCGGGTATGCGGCTGGCGGCCGCCACTGCGTCGGCCAGCCCGGCCCCCGCGGCCACCATGTTGGCCACCGCAGCATCCATCCGTAGCGCGGAGCCGGCCAGCGTGCCGTCGGCCCGCACCGGCGGGACGCCGTCGCCCTCGGGCAGGATGATCGTCTCGCCGCCAAGCAGGTACCGTCCTGGCGGCATGCCCGCGCACGCCGCGGCGTCGGTGACCAGGCAGATCCGGCCAGGGGCGGCGGTGAACGCGATCGAGCAGACTTCGCCAGCCACGTGCCGCAGGTCGGCGATGAGGCTGCTGGTCAGGCGCGGATCGGCCAGCGCCTGGCCGGGCACGCCGGGCTCGCGGTGATGCATCGGGCGCTGGCCGTTGAACAGGTGGGTGACCATGCGGGCGCCGGCGTCCGCCGCCGCAGCCACCTGGGCGGCCGTTGCGTCGCTGTGCCCCACGCTGACCAGCACGCCGGCCCCGGTCAGCCGGGTGATCGCCGGGATGGCCCCGTCGCGCTCCGGGGCCAGGGTGAGCAGCCTGAGCAGCCCCGATCCGGCTGTGATCAGGTCCTCGACCGCGGCGGGCGTAGGATCGGTGATCCACTCCGCGTTGTGCGCGCCCTTGCGGATCGGGGAGATGAAAGGCCCTTCCACGTGCACGCCGAGCACCCGGGCGCCACCGGGCAGGCCGGCCTGCAACGCGGCAGCGCCGCGCAGCGCGGCGGCGAGCCGGCCGACGGGTGCGGTGATAATCGTCGGCAGGAACGCGGTCGTCCCCGTTTCCGGGAGCCGGCGGACTACCGTGGCCCACCCGGCCGCGTCGGCGGTGCCGAACTCCTGGCCGAAGTAACCGTTCACCTGGAGGTCCACGAATCCGGGGACGAGCAGGCCGCCGGGCAGTTCGATGTCGGGAGAAGAGGGTGGCGTTCCCGCGCCGACCGCCGCGACGCGCCCATGGTCGATCCGGACGAAGCCGGGCGAGATCACGCCCGAGCCCGTGGTGGCGGGTATCAGCCGCGGCGCCGTCACGACCAGGCTGGTCACTGCCGTGCTGTTTGCCGGGCGGTGCGCGCGGCCGCCGCCGACATCATGATCCGCATTTCGCTGGCCACCTCTTCCGGCCTCTCCATCTGGGCCACGTGACCGGTGCGGGACAGTACCAGCACCCGGGCGTGCCGGAACGTCCGGGCGGCGCGAACGGCCATCCTCGGTTCCACCAGCCGGTCATGGCTGCCGTATATGGCCAGCACCTCGGCGGTGATCCTGGCGGCATCACGCCACAGGGTCTGCGGGCCGCGGCGGAGATACTCGGAGAGCACCCCGTTGGCCGACCCCAGCAGCACGTCGCCGGCATAGCCGAGCCTGTCTTGGCGCTCGACCTCGGCGACCTCCTCCTCGAACCGGGCCGGGTGCACCAGGCTCGGATCGAAGTAGACGTCGCGGAGCAGGAAGGCCACTCGCCGACGCGCCGGGATCTTGGTGACCCGGCGCAGCACCCACGGCCCGAACCCGGGAATACGCAGCGCCGTGAAGCGCGCGGATATCGGCCGCGGACGCAGGTCAGGCAGCGCCGGCGAGACGAGCGTCAGCGTCTTGACCAGGTCGGGGCGGTGCGCCGCCAGGTAGGTGCACACGGCGCCGCCGAGCGAGTTGCCGATCAAGTGCACCGGCCCGCGGCCGCGCTCCTCGATGAGCCCGGCCACCACGGCGGCCTGGGCGCGTACTGAGTAGTCACCGTCCGGCGGGGGCGGCGAGTGACCGTTCCCAGGCAGGTCCAGCGCCTCGCAGCTCACCGGCGGCCCGGCGGGCCAGCCCGGCCACCCGGCCGCCCGGCCGTTGGCGCCCTGCTGTTCGCCCGGGCCAGGCGGCGAGTCCGGCCGGCGCAGCACGTCCATCAGATCGGTCCAGTTGGTAGACGAGCCGCCGAGACCGTGCACGCACATCCCAGGCTCAGCACCTGGCTGGGCGGGCACGGAGCGCACGAACACTTCGGCTCGCCCGACGGTGACCAGCCGACCCGGCCAGTGCGGAATCGGCGGCGCTGACCGCGCCGTGGCGGCCGATGACCTGTACATGCCGGCCAGCCTAAGGGGATCGGACGGCACGAGCACAGCCGTGAGGTGACGGGGGCGCCGGCGACCTGGGGCCGCAATCTCGTCCGCGGCTGTGCGCAGGTTCACCCGGCCGCCGCTGCCATGATGAACCGGCTGGCCTGCTGCACGGTGCACCGGGGGATACACCGGCACCGGCCTCGTGTGCGCCTGCCCGGCTCCGGCGGCGATGGATGCCCGCTCCGCGAGCTGGCGAAACGTGGCGTAACCGCAGATCGCGCGTGCCGCGCGGCCGCGAGGATTAGCCTGGAGGCGGCTCCAACCCCAGCGAGGAGATCACGCGGATGACCGACATGAACATCGAGGAGCCGGAGGATGACGCCGTGGAGCGCCGCCGCGACGTCCTGGACGAAGCCGACGGGACAGCGGGATCGGCTCGTGAGACGCCGCCCGACGTGAACGAGGCTGACGCCGCGGAGCAGTCACGCGCCGTCGACCTGGACGAGGAAGAATACCGCTGACGCCCGGACTCGGTGGACGGGCGATTCGAGGCCAGCGACGAGCCGACTCGAGGCCGCCGACCAGGCAATTCGAGGTCGGCCGACAGGCGACTCAGGGCCGCCGCCCAGGCGATTCGAGCCCGGCGCGCAGACAATTCGAGACCGGCGCGCGGGACCGCGACCTCGGCACGAAGCCCTACCGAGTCGTAGGATTACCGGAACGCGGTGGAGGGCCGCCGCGCAAACACACCGGAGATCGTGTTGACCACAACCCCCGACGCGCGGCCGCGCAGCACCCGGCTGCCGAGGCCGGCCAGACGCCGTCAACTTCTCGGGGCCGCGCAGAAGGTCTTCGTGTCCCAGGGGTATCACGCCGCCGCGATGGACGAGATCGCCGAGCGGGCAGGCGTCAGCAAGCCTGTCCTCTACCAGCACTTCCCCGGCAAGCTCGAGCTTTACCTCGCACTGCTCGACGAGAGCACCGACGCGCTGATCGACACCGTCCGCACGGCCCTGGGCTCTACCACGGACAACAAGCAGCGGGTGGCCGCCACTTTCGTCGCATTCTTCGATTTCGTGAGCGGCGCAGGCGAGGCATTCCGCCTGGTGTTTGAGTCAGATCTTGGTAATGAACCCGCCGTCCGGGAACGACTCGATGCCACCATGCACCAGTGCGCGGAAATGATCAGCAGGGTGATCAGGGAGGACGCCGGGATCCGGGACGACGAGGCGCATCTGCTCGGGATGGGGCTCGTCGGGATGGCCAACGTCAGCGCGCGTTACTGGGTGAACACCGGCCGGGATATCCCCAAGGATGCAGCAGAACAGACGCTGACCCGGCTGGCCTGGCGCGGCATCAGCGGCTGGCCGCTCACCGGGTAACCGTCGGCAGATCGCTTGCCTGGTCGGATGCGGTAACGGCTCGAGCCGGATTCTCCTACGCCGCCAGGCAGGGCGCCGGTTTCACCTTCGCCGCCAGGCAGGTTAGCCTCGATAAACGTTGACCCGCTGACCGCCCAGCTTCGCCCGAGAGGATTACCGTGGAAGTCAAGATCGGGATCCAGTCCACGCCGCGTGAGCTTGTTGTGGACACCGATACCGCAGCGGAGGACATCGAACGTGCCCTCACCGCCGCGCTCGCCGATGGTGGCGTGTTCGCGCTCCCCGACGAGAAGGGCGGGAAGATCCTGATCCCGGCCGACAAGATCGCGTATTTGGAGCTTGGCAGCTCCGAGCCACGCCGGGTCGGCTTCGGCAACCTCTGACGGGTACAGGCGTCGCGGGCCACGGTCGTACTACCGCGGGTCAGGCAGATAGGCCCAGGGCGCTCATTCGCCGGGCGTGCGCGTCGGTAAGCCGCGCGAACATCCGGCCGATCTCGCCGAGTTGGCTCACCTCCCCGGCCGGCTCAGCGCCCGCGCCCGGCTCTATGAACTCGGCCCGCTCCACACGGTCAGCCTGCTCCGCGCGGTCGGCCTGGTCCGCGTGGTCGACCTGGTCCGCGTGGTCGGCCTGCTCCGCGCGGTCGGCCTGCTTTGAGCCGCCAGGCGGAACGGCAGGCACAAGCAGGCAGGCGAGTGAAGGCCGCTGCGCGGCGACTCGCTGGGCCTGGCCAAGCGCCTCCCCCACCAGCCGGCGCGCCCACAAGGCCAGGCGGCCCGCCACCTTCGGGTCGGCGGCGATGGCCGCGCGCACGTGCTCGACCACGAATTGCGCGTGGCCGGTGTCAGCCAGTACCTCGAGCACGAGCGCTCGCGGGCCCGGGTCAAGCACCTCGGCGACCGCGCGGTAGAAGTCCGCGGCCATGCCGTCGCCCACGTACGCCTTCACCAGGCCTTCCAGCCAGTCAGACGGAGCCGTCCTGACATGGAAGGCATCCACCGGGTCGGTGAAGGGCTGCATGGCCTGATCGGGATCGGCGCCGAGCCGCTCGAGCTCGGAACGGATCCGCTCGAAGTGCGAGAACTCCGCGACCGCCATCCCGCCGAGCGCCGCCTTGTCGGCGAGCGACGGTGCCAACGCCGCGTCCTCGGTCAGCCGGAAGAATGCGTCGAGCTCGGCGTACGCCAGCAAACCCAGCAGATCGATAACGCCCTCCCCGACGGCCGGGGCGGTTCCCGCATCCGCCAGGACAGCTCCCCCATCGGCCGGGACGGCTCCCGCATCGGCCGGGACAGCTCTCCCATCGGCCGGATGAGCTCCCGCGTCCGCCGAGACAGCTCCCGCATCGGCCGAGACAGCTTCCGCATCGGCCGGGACAACTCCCGCGTCCGCCGGGACAGCTCCCGCATCGGCCGGATGAGCTCCCGCGTCCGCCGGGACGGCTCCCGCATCGGCCGAGAGGGCTCCCGCGTCCGCCGGGGCGGCCGCCCTGGCCGGTCCGCCGTCTGGATGCGCCTCGGTCACAGCCGCAGCGTAGCAACGGCGGCAGCGGCGGCGCCTGGGCAGCACCGTGTCGGCCACGGGCCCGCCCGCGGGTTCCTGGTAAACTGGCTGCAGTCCGTGACCGGAATGTGGTAGCGCCAGGCTGTGTTGATCTATACAGCATTTGATTTACACAGTGGCCTTGACGGGCTGACCTCGCGGACCTGCTCATGCGATATTCCCCCGCGGGCTTTTTGATGGAGGCTGAACCCCCTGACAACGCAGATACTTACTGAACAGACCGTGCCGCCAGGCACTCCGGCGGATGCCGTCTCGTTCCGCGATCTCAACGTCGCCGAAGAGATCCGCGCCGCACTTGAGGACATGGGAATCCGGACCGCGTTTCCCATCCAGGCGCTGGCCGTGCCGATCGGCCTCAGTGGCAGTGACATCATCGGCCAGGCCAGGACGGGAACAGGCAAGACGCTGGCGTTCGGGATACCGCTGCTGCAGCACCTGATGCCTGAGCACCGCACGCCGCAGGCGCTGGTCGTGGTGCCCACCAGGGAACTGGCGATCCAGGTCGCCGATGACCTGCGGATCGCGAGCGCCCGGCTCGGCACCCGGGTGCTGACCGTCTACGGCGGCCGGGCCTACGAGCCGCAGATCGAGGCTTTGCAGGCTGGCGTGGACGTGGTGGTCGGAACGCCGGGACGGCTTCTTGACCTGGCCCGCCAGCATCACCTGGACCTGTCTGGCGTGCACGTGCTCGTGCTCGATGAGGCGGACCGGATGCTCGACCTCGGCTTCCTGCCCGACGTAGAGCGCATCCTGAAGCTCGTCCCGAGCGAGCGGCAGACGATGCTGTTCTCGGCCACCATGCCAACCGAGGTCGTCACCTTGGCCCGTCGCCACCTGAACCGGCCGGTGCACGTCCGCGCCGAAGGAAGCGACGAGCCAGAGCACGCCCCGGACACTGAGCAGCACGTGTTCCGCATCCACCACCTGGACAAGATCGAGGTGCTGGCCCGCGTACTGCAGGCCGCCGACCGAGGTCTGACCATGGTCTTCTGCCAGACCAGGCGGATGGCGGACCAGGTCGCCGAGGCCCTGACCAGCCGCGGGTTCGCGGTCGCGAGCGTACACGGTGACCTGGGCCAGGGCCAGCGGGAGCGCGCGCTGCGCGCGTTCCGGAACGGCAAGGTGGACGTGCTGGTCGCGACCGACGTTGCCGCGCGCGGACTCGATGTGGATGACGTCACGCACGTGGTGAACTACGAGTGCCCGGAAGATGGCAAGGCTTACCTGCACCGGACGGGACGGACCGGGCGGGCCGGGCGGGACGGCATCGCCGTCACGTTCGTCAACTGGCGGGACATCCACCGGTGGAAGCTTATCGACGAGAGTCTCGGCCTGGGCTGCCCCGAGCCGCCGGAAACGTACTCGACCTCAGAGCACCTTTTCACCGCGCTGGGGATTCCCGAGACGGCCACCGGAACACTGCCCGCCAACCGACGGCAACGGGCCGGCCTGGGGGCCGAGGCTATCGAGGACATCGGCGAGACGGGACGAGTCAGGTCTAGCCAGAACCGGCTGGACGCGCCGCGCGGCCAGGGCCGGTCCGGCCGCAGCCGGGCGGCAGGCGGCAAGAACACAGCCGGACAGGGCAAGGCCGGGCAGGGCAAGGCCGGACAAGGCAAGGCCGGACAAGGCAAGAACACGCAGGCTCCGGGAGCGGACGGATCGGCCCGGTCAGGCGAAGGCCGCGGGCGGCGGCTTCGGCGGCGTACCCGCCGGGGCCAGGATGTCTCCCGAGGCCACAAGCCGGCCGGCTGAGGACGGAAAACAAACCCGAGGCTGGCTCAGATTGCCCAGCAACCCAATGTCGGTAGGGTGGCCCCCCGTGAGCACACCCCGCTCCATCGACGTCCCCCAGGGCGTGCGGCGGATTACCGTGAAGACCGCCCGCGGCCGGTTCGCGGCGCTCGAGGCCATGCCCGCCACGGGAGTGTGCGAACGCCGCCCGGCGCTGCTGGTTCCTGGCTTCACCGGCAGCAAGGAGGACTTCCTCCTGATCATGCACCAGCTGGCGGCGGCCGCCCGCCGGGTGGTGGCCATCGACATGCGCGGGCAGTACCAGACACCGGGGACCGCTGACCGCAGCATCTACAGCCTCGGCGCGCTCGGCGCCGATATCGGGGCCGTCGTCAACGAGATCGCTGCCGACCCGAGCCAGCCGCCCGCGCGCGGCGGACCCGGGGTGCACCTGCTCGGCCACTCGTTCGGTGGTCTGGTAGCCAGGGAGACGGTCCTGGCCAAATCTGCCGCCGTCAGCTCGCTGACCCTGATGAGCTCGGGACCGGGCAGGCTCACCGGCCCCGCGGCCGGGGTTCTGAGGGCCGTCCTGACCCCCCTGAGGGAGCTGACCGGACCGCGGCTGCGAACCGAGGTCAAGCGGGTGTGGGATCTCCAGCTCGCCCCGCAGGCGCAGGCCGACGGCACCCCGCCGCAGATCATCGAATTCCTGCGGCGGCGGATGCTGGGCAGCCACCCGGACGGCCTGGCGGCCATGGCCGAGCAGCTGCTGGACACCCCTGACCGGACCGCCGCCCTCGCCTCGTCGGCGGAGGCGCCCATTCTCGTGCTGTACGGCGAGTACGACGATAAGTGGGAGACCCCGGTTCAGGAAAAGATGGCCGAACGGCTCCGCGCGGAGCGTGTGTGCATCCCCGGCGCCACGCACTCCCCCGCGGCAGAAGCCCCGGAGACCACGGCAAGCACGCTGAACAAGTTCTGGAACGCGGTGGAGAGCGTCAGACGGTGACGGGCTGGAGCCCGTCCCAGGGCTGGCGGGGCTCGGCGGCGGCCAGACCCTCCGGGCAGTGCTGCTGGTAATCGCACCAGCCGCACCATGAGCTCGTCCGCGGCGGAAAAACCCGGTCGATTCCGGCTGGCTCCAGTCCGCTCCGGTACTGCTCGTCGGCGGCGGCGCACTCGGCGGCGATATCCTCGGCGCGGCCCAGCTGCCGGGCCAGCGTCTGCGTCGTGTGCTCCCAGGCGAGGACCGCGCCGGTCGGCAGGTGATGCAGCTCGACCCGGCGGCAGGTGCGGCGCATCACCCGTTCGGCGGCCAGCGCGTACAGCGCGAGCGGCAGCGACGTGCGCGCGTCATCCACGGTGAGTAGGTGCCTGCCGGTCTTGTAGTCGACGACCACCAGCTCGGTGTCCCGGCAGGCCGGCCGCTGGTCCAGCCGGTCCACCCGGCCGGACACCGCGATCCGCTCGGTGCGGGTCGCGACCGTGCGCTCCACCCCGACCGGCTCGGCGGCCGGATCGAGCCGCCGCACGTACTCCTCGACCATCCGCCGTGCCCGGCCGCGGCAGGCCTGCGACTGGGCCGGGTCGGCGAAGCCCAGGTCAATCCAGCCCTGCTCGAGCAGATCCCCGGCCGCGGCCGGGGTGCGCTGGCGAAGCGGCCGGCGCCACCATGACGCCAGGGCGGTGTGCACGCTGGCGCCGAGGCTGTTGTGCGCCCAGGGCGGCCCCTTCGGCGGCGGCGGCCGGTCGAGATAGCTCATCCGGTACCGACGCGGACAGTCCAGCCAGGTGCTCAGCCGCGTCGGGGTGCAGGTGTACAGCCGCTGCGGCATCCCGTCCAGGCCGAGCTGCTCTGCGCCGCCCGGGCTGCTGCCGGTGCGATCCACGCCGGACACGGCCTAGGATTCGCCAGCCGCTGCGTCCGGCCCCGCGGACACCCACCCGTCGAATCGCTTCTCGGCCGCCTCCACCGTCGTCTCCTCGCCGTGCCCGGGCAGTACCCGGGTATCGGGCGGCAGGGTCAGCACATACTCGCCCACCGCGGTCAGCTGGCCGGCAAAATCGGGGAACTCCCCGCAGTACAGCGCGGGCCCGGTGGCCAGCAGCGTGTCGCCGGAGAAGACCACGCCGAGCTCCTCGCAGTACAGGCAGACCGAGCCCGGGGAGTGCCCCGGCGAGAAGATGACTTCCAGCGCGACGTCGGCGACCTCGAAGATCCCGCCGTCCGCCATCTCGATGTCGGGCTCCTGGTCGTGCGTGTCCCGCCAGAACGGGAGATCCCTGGGATGCAGCGCGATGGGTGCCTCGTCGCGCTCGGCGGTCGCGATCGCGGCCGTTACGTGATCGGGATGGCCGTGCGTGCAGATGACGGCGATCACCTCGCGCTCGGCCACGGCATCCAGCACGGCCTGCGCGTCATGACCGGGATCAATGACGATCACCTCGGAATCGTCGCCGATGACCCAGGTGTTGTTCTCAGTCTTGTATGCGGTGCCATCCTCGGTAATCTCGCCCGAGGTCACCACCTGATCGATCCGCGCGTCCATGCGGGCCCCGACCCTTCCTTCCGGCCACAGCCTAGTTCAGCCTTGCCTGACGAATGCTCGCACAGCCTGTGCGACAAGCTCTACCGCGATGGCCGAGAGAAGAAGTCCCGCGATCCGGGTCAACAGCTCGACCCCGTTGTCGGTGAGGACCCGGTGGATGACGAAGGCGAACCGCAGCGCGAGCCAGGCCGCGGCGGCAACCGCCACGATCGCGATCGCCAGCGCCAGGTCCTGACCGGCGTTGTTCGCCCGCTGGACGAAGAGCATAGTCGCTACGATCGCGCCCGGGCCGGCCAGCAGCGGGGTGCCGAGCGGCACGAACGCGACGTTCACGGTCGCGCGTTCCTGCTCGGTCGGCTCGGCGGCCTTGCCGGTCAGCAGCTCCAGCGAGACGAGCAGCAGGAGCAGGCCGCCGGCGCCCTGCAGCGCCGGCAACTGCACGCCCAGGTAGCCCAGCACGGACCGGCCGAACAGCGCGAAACCGATGATCACCCCGAACGCGACCACCGCGGCCTGCCAGGCCAGCCTGCTCCGGTCCCGGCGGGGCAGGCCGCGGGTCAGCCCGAGGAACACCGGTACCGTGCCTGGCGGATCGGTGATCACCAGCAGGGTGACGAATACCTCCCAGAAGAACCTCACAACAAGCCTCTGACCAGGTTTTTTGCATTAATCCGCGCTATCTGAGGGCACATCCAGGGCACTTCCCTCATCGTCGGCTCTCGCGGAAGAACTGATCCACGGCCTTGGTTCCGCGATCATCAGGGTCAGGGAGCAGAGGCTGGCGCGTCCCGTACCCGGTCTCGGCCGTACCTGGCGGCGGCGCGGCCACGATATCGGCCTGCGCGCACTGACGAGGCTGACGTCGCGGCATGTCGCCCACGGGCTAGGCCGTGTCCCGCCATCCATCGGAATCAGTGAGAATGGCTACCGAGGCAGCGGCGACGGCGCCGGACATCGTCGCGGAGCTGCCAGGAAGAGCGGGGATGCGCTGATGCCCGAGGGACTGAACCCGATCGAAACCGGTAAGAAGCTGCACGAGCACGGCGAGGCCTCGCATCAGCGGGAGGGGGAGGCGGAGGGGTCGGCTAAGGCTGACTCCGACCGTCATTCCCGGATCGTCCAGATCGGCGAGGCGGTGCTGCTGGCGCTCGTCACGCTCACGGCGGCCTGGGCAGGCTACTCCGCGACGAGGTGGGACACCGCATCGCGGGTCGACATTGCTCAGTCTTCGACGCTGCGCAACCTCGCGACCCGGGAAGACCTCACCGCCATCTCGCTCCGTAATTTCGACGCCTCGACCTTCAACGCCTGGTACATCGCGTTCACCCTGAACAGCCCCCAGAAGGAAGCGATCGCGGTGCGCCGGTTCCGGCCAGTGTTCCGGACAGCCTTCAACGCGTGGATGGCGACGAATCCGGTGCACAATCCGCATGCCCCGCCCGGGCCGACGTACATGCCGCAGTACAAGCTGCCAGAGCAGGCGAAGGCCAACGCGCTCGACAGCGCGGCGTCGGCGAAGTTCTCGGCGGGCAACCAGGACGGGCTCACCGGCGACAACTACATCCGGATCACGATCTTCCTCGCCGCCGTGCTGTTCCTCGTCGGCATCGGCAGCTCGTTCAAGCTGCACGGCGTGCGGTATGCCCTGATCGCCTTCGGGTCGGCGTTGCTGATCCTGTCGATCGTGCTGATCCTGCAGCAGCCGGGGCTTCCGAGTTAGGCCGTGCCCCGAGGACGATCCCGCTCCACAGGCGGCGCCGCCAGGACCTCGGCGGGGTGCTGCGCGCCGCGGTTCAGGTGCTTGCCCTGCGCCAGGGACCAGGCCCGGCCGAGGGCAACGCCAAACAGCGCGATCTGCAGATAGGCCAGGTTGGAGACGGTGCTCTCGTCTCCCCGGCCGATCACGATGACGAGGCCGAAAGCGAACTGGAGCAGGAAGGTGCACAGGCTGAGCGACAGCATCACGGGCTGGAGCTCGTGCCTGGCCACCTCGCGGTGCAACCGCAGCGTGGCCACCGTGCTGACCACCGCCACCGCGATAGCGGCCACGCCGATGTTGGTCTGCGGGATAAGCGCGACCAGGGACAGGGAGAAGCAGTTGGCCAGGCTGATGAACGCGGAGCCTGCCTGGGCCTGCCCGGCGGCCCGCGCCTTGGCCCCGAAGATGGTCTCTGGCCGCAGCGATACCGCCACGAACAGCAAGCCGATGAGCACGCCGGCCCCACCCGCCGCGGCGGCGAAGTATCCGGTGAAACCGGGAGGAACCACGGGCTGTCCCCTCTGCGGTTGGCGGGCAGCCGCTACACCCGGACCGGGACCGCGCCGCTGGACCGCTCGACCAGCCGCTGGTAGGACTCCGGCGTTATCATCTCGCAGCCGATCCGGTGCCCGGTGAGAGCTCCGTGGTCGTCGCTCCCCCCGGAAGGGACCAGGCCGAGCTCGTCTGCGAGATGCAGCAGCCGCGTCCGTTCGGAGCAATCTTGATCTGGGTGCCAGACTTCGACTCCGGCCAGGCCGCAGCCGGCCAGCCGGGCAATGACCTCATCCGGGACCATCCAGCTGTCCCGGCCGGCCCGCGGGTGGGCCAGTACGGCCACGCCGCCGGCGGCCCGGATCAGCTCGATGGCCCGGGCCGGCTCCAGCGCGTACCTGCCGACGTAGGCCCGGCCGCCCATCCCGATCCAGTCTTCGGTGAACGCCCCGGACGGCTCGTCAACCACGCCCTGGTCCGCGAGCGCGCGGGCGATGTGCGGGCGGCCGACCACCCCGCCGCCGGCGATCGCGGCCACCCGTTCCCAGGTGACGCCGGTGCCGAGCTCAGCCAGCCTGGCCACCATGGCCTCGGCGCGGCGCACCCGGTCGTCGCGGATTCCGCCGGCACTGCGCGGCCAGCTCGGCGTTGGCCGGGTCGAACAGGTAGGCGAGCATGTGCATGCTGTGGCCGTCAAGCCGGCAGGACAGCTCCATCCCCGGGACGAAGGTCAGCCCGGGCGGCAGTTCCCGCAGCGCCTCCTGATGCCCGCCGACCGTGTCGTGATCGGTCAGCGCGACCACGTCCAGGCCGGCCCGCCTCGCCTGGCGCATCACGGCGGCCGGGGGGTCAGTACCATCCGAGACGGTGCTGTGGGTGTGCATGTCGATGCGCACGATCACCCATCGTATGCGAGGGGTACTCACCCGGTGGCGGCAGCCGACACCGCCTCACCGGGGCAGCCGCGGCGACCGCGCGCCGAACGGCAGATCCAGGTCCTGTCCGGGATCGCGGAGATCACGCAGCGTCATGGGTTCGACCAGCAGCACCCCGGCCGAGGCCGGCCACAGCACGGCCCAGAGCCAGTGCCCCATCACCTCGCCGGCGAACGCGGCCCGGTCCGGCGCGTCCACGTGCCAGAGCGGGAACTCGTGGTGGCTGAAACGCACGAACGCGTGCGGCGGACCGGTGACGAACGCGGACCCGGGGTCAGGGCCGTCCAGGCCGGCGAACCGGGCGCCCAGGCCCACGCCGGGCTCTTCGGAGACCAGCAGCATGTCGCCCGGGCCGCCGACCGGGTTGGGCCCGGACAGCGCGACGATACAGCCGCGCATCCCGGTGCGCTCGTCGCCCGCGCCGGCGAAACCGGTCACCAGCCATCCGGCCGGCAGCGGCCAGGGCAGCCAGAGCGGGACCCCGGTGATGCGCAGCAGGCCTTCCAGCCCGTCCCGCGACGGGCTGTGCACGGCACCCAGCGGGTCCACCTCGCCGTGCAGGTCGCAGTGCCAGGCACTGGACCAGACACTGGGTGCGCGCAGGGTGGCTCCGCACCGCGGGCAGGTGGGCGGGGCTTTCATGACCACCGACAGTGACGCCTCTCGGGTCGGGAGTCAAGACCCGGGTAATACTGGTGTGGTGAACGCGCCGCGGGCCGACCTGATCCGCTGCGTCGGCGCCATCATCACCGACGCGGCGGGGCGGCTGCTGCTGATCAAGCGGGGCCACGAGCCGGGGAAGGGACTGTGGTCGGTACCCGGCGGCAGGGTGGAGCCGGGCGAGACCGACGAGCAGGCCCTGACCAGGGAAATCCGGGAGGAGACCGGCCTGTCGGTGCGGCCCGGACGGCTGATCGGCGCGCTGCGGCGGCCGGCGCCCGGCGGAGCGGTGCTCGACATCCGCGATTACGCCGCCACCGTGACCGGCGGCACGCTGACTGCGGGCGATGACGCCGACGACGCCCGCTGGGCCGCCTCGGCGGAGCTCGCCGGGCTGCCGCTCACCGACGGGCTGGCCGCCGCGCTCACCGGCTGGGGGGTGCTCGGCTAGGCCACGAGAAGACCGCCGCCGGGGCGATGCTCTCGGGCTAGGCAGTGCCGCCCGGGCGGAGCCGGCGGGTGCGGGCGAGGCCGGCGGCGCGGCCCTTCACGGCGGCGGCGAGCGCCAGCTTGCGGGTCGCCTCGTCGATCATCTCACCGTCCAGCATCGCTGCGCCGCGCTGTTCGGCCCCGGTGTGGTACTCGTAGGCCTCCAGGATCAGCTCGGCCCGCTCGTATTCACCGGCCGATGGCGTGAAGGCCTGGTTGACGGTGTCGATCTGGCCGGGGTGCACGACCCACTTGCCGTCGTAGCCGAGCGCGGCCGCGCCGGCCGCGACCCGGCCGAGGCCGGCCAGGTCGGCGATTCTCGCGTACGGGCCGTCGATCGCCATGAGCCCGTGGCGGCGCGCCGCGACCAGGATCCGCATCAGCGGGTAGTGGAAGGCATCGCCCTGGTACCCGGCGGGCTGGGCCCCCACCTCGAGCGATCGCATGCCCAGGCTAGCCATGAAGTCGGCCGGCCCGAAGACCAGCGCCTCGAGCCGACCGGACGCTGCGGCGATCGTGTCCACGGCCGCCAGCCCGCTGGCGTCTTCGATCTGCGCCTCGATGCCGATCCGGCCGGCCGGCTGGCCCAGCGCCCCCTCCAGCTGGGTGAGCAGCAGGTCGAGCCAGCTGATGTCGGCCGGGGCGGTGACCTTGGGCAGTACGATCGCGTCCAGGTTCGCCCCGGCCGCCTCGACCACATCGATCACGTCGCGGTAGGCCCACGGGGTACGGACGTCGTTGATCCGGACCGCCCGCAGCTTGTCCCCCCAGTCACCCGAACTGAGCGCCTCGATCACGTTTGCGCGGGCCGCGGCCTTCGCAGCGGGCGCGACCGCATCCTCCAGATCGAGGAAAACCTCGTCGCAGGGCAGGCTGCGAGCCTTGTCGATGAACCGGCGGGAACTGCCCGGGACTGCCAGGCAGGACCGCCGGGGCCGGTAGGCGCGGGCCATGGAAGGGGAGGCTACCCAACCGGCCGGGCGCCGCGCGCGGCGGATGCGCGGTTCGACCGGACACCCTGCGCGTCCCTACCATGGGGGCATGACCACTGCCCCCGCAGCATACTCACCGCCGCCCAGCGCCGAGCAGGTCAAGCGCGCGCTGGACGGGGTCCAGGATCCCGAGATCCACCGGCCGATCACCGACCTCGGCATGGTCAAGAACACCGAGATCCGGCCGGACGGCACGGTCCGGGTGGATGTCTGGCTGACCGTCGCGGGCTGCCCGCTTCGCGAAACCATCACCCGCGACGTCACCGCGGCGGTCAGCAAGCTAGCCGGGGTCACGCGGGTCCAGGTCGAGCTCGACGTGATGAGCGAGGAGCAGCGCCGGGCCCTGCAGAGCCAGCTCAAGGGTGGCAGGGCCGAACCCGAGATCCCGTTCGCCAAGCCCGGCTCGCTCACCCGGGTGTACGCGGTGGCCAGCGGCAAGGGCGGCGTGGGCAAGTCCTCGGTCACCGTGAACCTGGCGGTCGCGCTGGCCGCGGCCGGGCAGAAGGTCGGCGTCGTAGACGCGGACATTTACGGCCATTCGGTGCCCAGGATGCTAGGGGTGACCGGCCGTCCCACCCAGGTCGAGCAGATGATCATGCCGCCGTCGGCGCATGGCGTTGCGGTGATCTCCATCGGCATGTTCACCAAGGGCAACACCCCGGTGGTGTGGCGCGGCCCGATGCTGCACCGCGCGCTGCAGCAGTTCCTGGCCGACGTGTACTGGGGCGACCTGGACGTGCTGCTCATGGACCTGCCCCCCGGCACGGGCGACATCGCCATCTCGGTAGCCCAGCTGCTGCCCGGTGCAGAGCTGCTGGTGGTCACCACCCCGCAGCTGGCCGCGGCCGAGGTCGCCGAGCGGGCCGGGGCGATCGCGATGCAGACTCACCAGCGCATCGCCGGGGTGATCGAGAACATGTCGTTCCTGCCCTGCCCGCACTGCGGCGAGCCGGTGGAGGTGTTCGGCTCGGGCGGCGGCGCGGCGGTGGCCGAGGCGCTGACCCGGATCACCGGCACCCAGGTGCCGCTGCTCGGCCAGGTGCCGATCGACCTGCGGCTGCGCGAGGGCGCTGACGCCGGGGTTCCGCTGGTGCTCAGCGAGCCCGAGTCCGCGGCCGGCCAGCAGCTCAGCTCGATCGCGGCGGGCCTGGTGCGCGGCCGCGGGCTGGCCGGACGTCAGCTCGGGCTGTCGCCCGTCTGAGGTCGTCGCGGCCGGCGCGGTTGCTTCAGGTGGCGTCGGTGTCGAACGGCGGCCGCTGCCCGGAGTCCATCGGATGCGGCCGGGGCTGACCCGAGGCGGCCCCGTCGACGCCGTCGAGGTCATCGAGGAGATGCTTGCGCACGAACGTGCGCGGATGCAGGTCGGCTATGTCGAAGTCGGAGAACTCAGGCCCGAGCCCTTCCTGCAGGTCGGTCTTGGCCTTGTCGGCCAGCCGCCGCAGGTCCCGCAGGCCGCGGCCGAGCTGGCCGGCTATCTTCGGCAGCTGGTCGGGCCCGAATATCACCAGCGCCAGGACGGCCAGCACTAGCAGCTTGGTGACAGACAGGTCGAACACTGCTCCACTCTAATCCTTCATTGAGCCGAACGGGCGCGCCGCCGCTCGTGCTGGCTCAGCGGAAGGGATTGACCCACGACAGCAGGCGCCGGATGCCGCGCTTCATCCGGCCCCAGAAACCGACCGGGACCTGATGCGGCAGCGCGTTCACCACGGCGGCGACGGTCCTGGCCGGCGTCGCCGGCCACCACGGTGTACACGAAGCCGTCGGCCGACCAGATGAGATTCGGCTCGCCCGGATCGCGGACGTACAGCTGGTTCCCGCTGAGGTCGGTGTCGCGCCAGCCGGGGAGCGCGGCCGGCAGCTGGCCGCGCTGCACGAATACCGATACCACCGACAGCCCGTCCGAGTAGGCGAGGTCGACAACCTTGCCGGTCGCGGTGGCGGCCTGGCTGGCGTCGAACAGCGTGAGCCCGCCGGGCAGTGGCCCCGGGACCGGCCAGCCGCCGCTGCGTAGCGCGGCCAGCTGGACTGGCCCGAGCCGATCGGCCCACGGCCGGAACACCGGCCGGCTGCTTACGGCGGCGGGGGGGCTGACGGCGGGACCGCCGCCGGAGGGACTGCTGCCAGCGGCGGAGCTGCTTACGACGGGGGCCAGGGCCGTGCTGAGGCCTGGAATGCCGGCGGCGGCGGGGATGCTGATCGCGATCCGCGCGCCGGTGACGGGCTGGGTGCCGCGGCGGGCTGGCGAGGCGCGGCCGGACGGCGAGACGAGGCCGCCCGCCGAGGCGCGCGCGGCCGACGAGGCACGGGACCGGTCACCGGATGCCCGCTGGGCGGACGGTGCGCCGAGCGTCAAGCTGGCGAAGTCCTCGTCGCTGATCAAGTACGCCTTGGCGTCGAAAAGCTCCCGGCGCAGCGGCAGCTTGGTCGCGCGGTCCAGCCAGAACCGGGCGGCGAGGCTGCCGTCGTCGCGCAGCGCCTCGACGATTGTGGCCTGCCGCCCGTCGACCGAGCCGGTTCCGGCGGGGCGCACCGTGTAGTGCGTGCCGAGCAGGCCGATCAGTGCCGGGGTGAGGCCGAGCACGCCGTCTGGCGGCTGGCTGGCCGGGCTGGACCACGTGCCGGACGACGGCGCCGCCATCCAGGTGAGCGTGCCGCCACCGCGGCGGTGCCACACGTCGACCGTGACCGTGCTGGCCCCAGAGCCAAGCCAGCTGTTGCCGTCAGCCGGCGTGCGCCAGGAGATGACCTGAATGCCCTGGTAGGAGGTTTGCCGCGCCGCCCTGGCCGCCTGGTCGAGCAGCCGCAGGCCCGCGGTGAGCGCGCCGTTGCCGCGGACCGGCCGGGCATTGGCCGGCCCGTCTGCCTGCCGGGCCGGCCGCCGCTGCGCGAAATCACGCGCGGGTTCCGCACCGCCTTCGACGGCGGCCAGGACCAAAGCCACCAGGCCGATCACTCCGGCCGCGATGACAGCCCGGCGGCCCGCAGGACCGCGCAGGGAGCGAAGGGCGAGGTTCACGGCCTCGCGGGAAAGGTCAGCTGTCCGTCCGGCGGAACCATGGGGATCGAGCCGGCGGTCACCGCATGCTGCATCATGTACACATCAACCTCGGGAGTGACCGTCGGCCCGGGCGAGTGCCCACCGCCGCCGGCTGCGAACGAGGCCGCGCCCAGGCTCACCGCCAGGGCCGCGACCGCGCCGGCGACCACGTAGCGGGTGTGTCCGCGAGCACGGCCGGCGGCCGCGTGCCCGCCGCCCAGCGGCGGGGCGGCCAGCGGGCTCGCGTCTTGGTGAGCAGACCCGTCGGCGAGCCAGTCCGGAAGGCCATCCCAGCCGCGTTGCCTGGAGGCCGCGCCGGGGAAGACGGTGCGAGCGGCCCGGTCCCGGCTCGCGCCGGGCGGCCGGGACCGCGACGGGGCCGACTCGGGCAGGCCGCCCAGGGCGATCAGGCGGCGGGTCAGCGCGCCGTCGGCGGGCGTCTCGCCGAGCCCGCGGACCCGCCGCTTGAGGGTGCGCAGCGCGGCCGCCTCAGCCCGGCACTCGTCGCAGCCGACCAGATGCGCGTGCGCCTGATCGCGTTCGGAATCACTGAGCTCGCCGTCGATGAGAGCCGACAGCCGGCGCCCTAGATGGCTCATGCGGTCTCACTCCGCTTCACCCGAGCCGAGGCGATGACCTGCCCGGACGGGACGGGCGCCACCCGGACCGATCGCTGCAGGGACGGGCTGGCCGGCGTCCTGGCGTCGGCCGGCCGACGCGGCCTGCGGTGATCGAGGGCGGCCCTGAGCTGAGCGCGGCCGCGGTGAATCCGGCTCCGCACAGTGCCGAGCTTCACGCCGAGCGTGACCGCGATTTCCTCATACGACAGGCCCTCGATGTCGCACAGGACCACGGCCGCCCGGTACTCGGGCGCGAGCGCCTCCAGCGCGTCCTGAATGTCGCTGTCCAGGTGGCGGTCGTCGAAAGCCTGCGCCGGGGTGGGCCCGCTGGGCAGCCGCTGGGCGGTCTCGTCGCCGAGCCCCTCGAACCGGATCCGCTGCCGGCGCCGCGCCATGTCGAGAAAGAGGTTGGTGGTGATCCGGTGCAGCCAGCCCTCGAACGTTCCCGGCGTGTAGCTGGACAGCGACCGGAACACGCGGACGAAGACCTCCTGGGTCAGATCCTCCGCGTCATGCTTGTTGCCGGTCAGCCGGTAGGCGAGGCGGTACACCCGGGCCGAGTGAGCACGGACGACCTCCTCCCAGCTGGGCGGGGTCCACTGGGATACGGCCGCATCAAGCTGCGTGCTCTCGTCCACGGCCTCCCCCCTCATGTCGGGCGTTACCTGTCTGACAACCATGGTGCCCGGACTTCTGTTCCTCCGCCAGCCGGCACCGCCGGGACCCGCCCGGCGGTGCTTCCTGCCTGGGTAACGGCGCATGTCGCGTCCTGGTTCCCGTCGGCGGCGGTCGGCGCTAGGCTGTGCCTGGCCGATCTGTGGCGGCGCGGATCGGCACCCAGGCGACGACCAGCGGCGTTGTCGCCGATAGCTCCGGCTACCGGCTCCCTCCTCCGCCTGGCCGGACGCCGCCTGGATCACCGCCCGCATCCGCCGAGATCCACAACACACAGCCTGAGCTGCGCGCGGGACAGCCGGCGGCCGGGCTTGCTGGGGAGGCAGTCATCGCAAGCGCAGAGCTCACCCTGGCCTACGTCGAGGAGTTCCTCGCCGAGGACGAGCCGCTGGTGCAGGCCAGGCGAAACGCGGCGGAGGTCGGCGGGGCCGTGCCGATCGGGCCGGCCGGCGGTGCCACACTGCGGTTCCTCGCCGCGGCGATCGGGGCCAGGGCTGTCGTGGAGATCGGCACCGGCTGCGGCGTCTCCGGGATCTGGCTGCTCCGCGGGATGCCCGCGGACGGGGTTCTCACCAGCGTCGATGTCGAGCCCGAGCACCAGCGGCTGGCGCGGCAGGCGTTCGGTGCGGCGGGATTCGCCGCGAACCGCTACCGGCTGATCGGCGGCCGCGCGCTCGACGTG
Source organism: uncultured Actinomycetes bacterium (assembly GCA_963762615.1). GTDB lineage: Bacteria > Actinomycetota > Actinomycetes > Streptosporangiales > Streptosporangiaceae > PALSA-505. The sequence goes on from CAVXLG010000013.1 coordinate 1,540,096, forward strand.
CTGCCCCGCCTCACCGACGGCGGGTACGACCTGGTGTACTGCGACGCCGGCAAGCAGGAATATCCGGACTACCTGGCGGCGGCGCTGCGCCTCCTGCGGCCGGGCGGCATCGTGACCTTCGACAACGCGCTATGGCAAGGCAGGGTGGCCGATCTCTCCTATCAGGACGAGGACACTGCGGCGATCAGGGAGGTGGGTGAGCAGCTCAGAATCCGATGAGCAGCTCATCCCGCTGCTTCTTCCCGTGGGGGACGGCCTGCTGGCCGGAGTGAAGCGCGGCGAGTAGACCAAGGCAGGGCTAGCCGACGGCGGACTTGAGGGCATCGCTGAGCTTGGCCGCTTCGTCAGCCGAAAGCTCCACCACGAGCCGCCCGCCACCCTCGAGGGGAACGCGCATGACGATGCCGCGGCCCTCCTTAGTGACCTCGAGCGGACCATCGCCTGTCCGCGGCTTCATCGCCGCCATCCTCATCCCCTTCCTGCCTGGCACCGCGCGAACCGAAGCGCCCGCGGCAACGGGGTCCCGGCACGGCCGCGGCAGCCCGGTGCCGGCCGCGGGACCGGCCAACCACAACCGTGTTTATCAGTCCCGCCTATTATCCCGTGTTCAGGCTCTGAATGGTAACGATCAGCTCCGCTTTGCCGCCAAGACAGGCGGTTAGCCGCGCCAAAGCGGCCAAGATCCGGCGACACTTAGGTCGTGGACGCTCGTTCGGCTCTCTTCGACCTCTACGGCGATCACCTGCGTTCGCGGGGCGCACAAGCGCCCGTCGCGGCGCTGGTGCGGCTGCTCGCCAGCCTCGGCATCGCCGCGCCCGCGGTCCGCACCGCCATCTCCCGGATGGTCAGGCAGGGCTGGCTCGACCCGGTACGGGTACCCGCAGGGGCCGGCTACGCGCTCACTCCCCGGGCCACCCGGAGGCTGGACGAGGCGGCCGAGCGGATCTACCAGCACGGCAGCCGGAACTGGGACGGCGGCTGGCATCTGGTGGTGGTCGAGCGGGTGCGCGAGCGGGCCCGCCGGGAACGGGTACAGGCCAGCCTCAGGTACCTGGGATACGCGCAGCTGGACGAGACGACCTGGCTCAGCCCGCGGCCCTCCACCGAGCTGCAGGCCCTGCGGGAGGCCGAGCGGATCCGGGTGGAACCGTTCGCGGCCAGGTATGACGGCGACCCGCGTGGCCTGCTGGCCAGGGCCTGGGACCTGGACGGCCTGGCCCGCGCCTATCAGAGCTGGCTCGCGGAGGCCCGCGAACTCGTCGAGCCGGTCGGCGCGGACGCGCCCGACGAGGCGATCTTCGCGGCCCGCAGCAGGCTCGTGCACGAATGGCGGAAGTTCCTTTTCCGCGACCCGGGACTGCCCGCCGAGCTGCTCCCCGAGCACTGGCCGGGCACCGAGGCGACGGAGTTCTTCCACGTGGAATCGACCCGCCTGCTGCCTGCCGCGTCCCGTTTCGTGGACGGTTGCCTGCTGGTCACCGGCAGCCGGGCCGCGCACCCGGGCTGAGGAGGCCGCAGCGTGCGCCGCTGGCCGTCGCCGGTCAGCAGCAGCCGGCCTGACGGGTAAATGATCACTCAGCGGTAGGCGCCGCGCCGGAAGCAGCCGACCAGGTGATCATCGACGATGCCGCAGGACTGCATCGTCGAGTAGACCGTCACCGGCCCGGCGAACGCGAACCCCCGCTGCTTGAGCTCCCGTGACAGTGCCTTCGATTCCGCGGTAGTCGCGGGCAGGTCGTCCATCGTCTGCGGGGGCGCCAGGCCGTCCCTGGCTTGCTCCGCGTATTCCCAGACCAGCGCGGCCAGCCCGGCGGGAAGCTGAAGCGCGGCACGCGCGTTGCGGATGGCCGCCTCGATCTTGGCCCGGTTGCGTATGATGCCGCTGTCGGCCATCAGCCGGGCCACGTCGGCGGGACCGTAGCCGGCCACGGCGTCAATCCGGAATCCGTCGAACGCCGCGCGGAAGTTCTCCCGCTTGCGCAGGATCGTCAGCCAGGACAGGCCGGACTGGAACGCCTCCAGGGACAGCCGTTCGAACATCTCGGTGTCGTCGTGAACCGGCCGGCCCGACTCATCGTCGTGATAGCTCATGTAGTCCGGGCTGCTCAGCCCCCACGGGCAGCGCGGCCGGCCGTCCGCGCCGGGGACCGGACCGGCACTGGGACCGGTCATCCGGCGTCCTCTTCCCCGGCCGGCACCCGCGGCGGATCCTCGGCCGGGCGTTCGGCCGAGTCCCGGTCCGGGCCTTCGCGCGGGCCGCCCGGCGGCCGGTCGCCCGGCGGCGGATTGCCCGCGGCGGCACCGCCCAGGCCGAACCGCTCCGCATCCCGGGCGCCCGGGGACTGCCGCTGGGTCGCGGGCTCATCCCCCAGGCCCGACGACGGCTCCTCGCCGGCCTCGGCCGGCCGCGCGTCGCGCGGACGAGGGACAGGCCCGGGCGACGGCCCGTCCTCAGGGCGGGAGCCGGGACCACCGGGCAGCCGCGCGTCCCGGGGGCGGAAGCCGGAACCACCGGGTGGCCGCACGTCCCGGGGGCGGAAGCCGGAACCACCGGGTGGCCGCACGTCCCGGGGACCCGGGCCGCCGGGCGAGGGCGCCACCCGCGGAAACAGGCCCGGGGGCCGCATATCCCCGGTACCCGAGCCGGAGCCGCCGGGCGCCGGGCCGGGCGTTCCGGCGCGCTCGGGGTGGCCGAGGCCGTAGGCGCGCTGGCGTCCCGCAGGCGACGCCGCCTCCAGGTTCGCCACCTTCTGGCGCAGTGCGGTGATCTCTATATCGCGTTCGGTCAGCGCCTCGGCGATGCGGTTCAGCGCCTCGTCGGTCGCCTGGACGCTGTACCCCCAGAGCGCCAGCGGCGGGCGGAACAGCACGACATCCGTGGCCGCTACCTCGTCCAGCTTGACCGGAGCGTAGTCAGCCTGGAACAAGGCCAGCTCGCCGCCACGGCCGAGCGCGACGGCGATCACTCCGGCCAGCACCGCCGCTGCGGCGACCAGCATGACCACAGGCACATAAGGCATCGTGTCATGCTCAACGGGTGAAGTCGCCCGCACCCGGCCCGGTGCTTCCCGGCGGCACCGTGGTGGCCGCGGCCGCCAGCGACCTGCCGGCCGCGGTGAGCGCCATCGCCGGGGGGCCGGCCTGATCGACCTGTGGGACGCCGGCCGGCAGACGGTGACCGAGGTCCGGCGGCGCTATCCGCGCGTCCTGGCCTGCGCGCAGGCCGACTGGGCCGGGCTGGTCCGCGACCCGGCCGCCGCCCGGCGGACCGGGGCATTGCTCATCTGCGCCGGCCCGGCGGCAGCCGCCGGCGCCGAGGCGGGCGGGATCGGCCGCGGCCGCATCCTGGTCGAGGCCGGGCCTGCGCGGGCCGCGAGCCTGATCGCGGCCGGCTGGCAGGTGATCGTGCGCGCGGACGAGGTGGCGGGCCCGCACGCGTCGGCCGCGGTGGCCGCGCTGTCGTGCTGGCTCGGCGCGGCGGCGGTGCGCAGCCGTTACGTGGCCGCCGCCCGGCGGGCGATCGACATGGCCGGCTCGATCAGCGGAACACGCCCGGTCCCTGATGGTTATGCGCGTCTTTGATGATCTGCGCGACCTCGGCAGGGTCGTCCGCGACATGAAGCAGGTCCGGATCTGACACGGAGATCTTCTCCTCGGCCAGCAGCGATTCCCGGATCCAGGACAGCAGGCCGGCCCAGTACTCGCTGTCGACGAGCACGATCGGGAACTTCGTGATCTTCCCGGTCTGCACCAGGGTCAGAGCCTCGAACAGCTCGTCCAGCGTGCCGAACCCGCCGGGCAGCACGACGAAGGCCTGCGAGTACTTGATGAAGATGGTCTTGCGGACGAAGAAGTAGCGGAACTCGATCCCGATGTTGACATAGTCGTTGAGCCCCTGCTCCTGCGGAAGCTCGATGCCCAGCCCCACGGACGCGCCGCCGGCGCCGGCCGCGCCCTTGTTGGCCGCCTCCATGATGCCGGGACCGCCTCCGGTGATGACGGCGTATCCGGCCCGCGCGAGTTCGGCGCCGATCCGCTCGGCCCGCTGGTAGTCAGCCGAATCGAGCCGGGCGCGCGCCGAGCCGAACACCGAGACCGCGGGCCCAAGCTCGGCGAGCAGCCCGAAGCCCTCGACGAACTCCGCCGTGATCCGCATCACCCGCCACGGGTCGGTGTGCACCCAGTCGGCGGGCCCGCGCCGGTCCAGCAGCCGCTGGTCGGTCGTGGTCTGCGGAATGTGCCTGCCACGCAGCGTCGCGGGCCCCTGACGGCGGGCCCGCCTGCCCGGCTCTGTGTTAGCGCTCATGGTCTCCCCTACGGTAGCCGGGCGGGGCCGGTGACCAGGCCAGGCTTGGCTACCCGCTGGTCAGGGAGCCAGGCCGTGATCGCGGAGGATCTCGTTGAGAGCCAGCTTGTCATGCACGCTGCCCTCGGGCAGGCGCTTGAGCACCAGCATGCAGGGCATGCCGAACGTCCCTCCGGGAAAGTCGCGCATCCGGGTGCCGCCGACGCAGACCGACCACGCGGGCGCCTCCCCCGGGGGCAGCTCCTCGCCGGTCTGCACGTCGATGACGTGCGTGCTCTTGGTCAGCATCGTGCCCGAGCCGAGCTTGGCGCCGCGCCGGACCCTGGCCCCCTCGACGACCATGCTGCGGGATCCGATGTAGGCCTCGTCCTCCACCACCACGGGGACCGCGTTCGGCGGCTCCAGTACGCCGCCGATGCCGACTCCCCCGGACAGGTGGACGTTCTTGCCTATCTGCGCGCACGACCCGACGGTGGCCCAGGTGTCTACCATGGTGCCCTCGTCCACGTAGCCGCCGATGTTGACGAACGAGGGCATCAGCACCACTCCCGGCGCGATGTAGGCCCCCCAGCGCGCGATGGCGCCGGGCACCACCCGGACGCCGTCCAGCCGGGTCTTCAGCGGCACCCGGTCGTGATAGCGGAAGTCGCCCGCCTGCGACCGGGCCATCGGGAGCAGCCGGAAGGCGAGCAGGATGGCCCGCTTGGCGCGTTCGTCCACCACGATCTCGCCGGTGGCCGGATCCGGGCGGGCCACCCTCGCGGCGCCCTGGTCCAGCGCGTCCACCGCCGCGATCACCGCGGCCCGCGCCGCGGAGTCGTCCGGGCTCAGCTCGGCACGGGCCTGCCACAGCTGGTCGATCTGCGGCGAAAGCGCGCTGCCGTCCGGGCTGCCGTCCGGCCCGGCCGGGGCCGGCTGCGACTGTCTCATGGCGACGCAGCCTATCTGGCCCGCTGGTACCGGTACGGTCTGATGATGTGCCGAAGAGACGTTCACGGCCGCTGCGCGCCGCGGCGATCTCGATCGCCCTCGCGCTGGTGGCCGCCGTCGGCGGGTACCTGATCTTCCACCACGTCACGCTGACGCAGAGCGGCTGCGAATCCGGCGGCCGCCGGGCCGTCGCACTCGACACCGACCAGGCCGCGATCGCGGCCACCATCGCCGGGGTCGCGCACTCGCGCAGGCTCCCGGCCGGCGCGGTCACCATCGCCTACGCGACCGCCATGCAGGAATCGCACCTGCACAACCTGCGCTACGGCGACCTGGACTCGATCGGGGTGTTCCAGCAGCGCCCGTCGCAGGGCTGGGGCAGCCGCCGTCACCTCGCCGACCCGGTGTACGCGACCGGCAAGTTCTTCGCCGCGCTCGTCAAGGTGCCCGACTACCTGCGGATTCCGCTCTACCAGGCGGCCCAGGACGTGCAGCACAGCGCGGATGGCTCGGCCTACCAGAACTACCAGCAGCAGGCGGCGAGCATGTCCGGAGCGTTCACCGGCGGCCGGCCGCACGCGGTCTGGTGCTGGTTTGCGGCCGGCCGGCCGGGATCGCCGGACGTCGGGCCGGTGCGGCGGCAGTTGCTGCGCACGTTCGGGCCGCTGGACGTGCGGCGGCCGGCCGGGACCCGGGCGGCTCGCGCGATCCGGCGACGGACGTTCGCGTCGTGCATCGCGCGGCGGGCTGGGCGGTGGCAAGCTGGCTGGTAACGCACGCCGCGACCTACCGGATCAGCAACGTGCGCTACGCCGGCTATCAATGGAGCCAGACGGCGGGCCGCCGGGGCTGGACGCAGGATAATTCGGCGCCTTCCGGTAGCGTCGAACTGCGCTGATAACCTACCGGCCAGGGCCGGTCTATTGAGGAGTTCACACGTGACGTACATCATCGCGCAGCCCTGCGTCGATGTGCTCGACAAGTCATGCATCGAAGAGTGCCCCGTGGACTGCATCTACGAGGGCGAGCGCATGCTCTACATCCACCCGGATGAGTGCGTGGACTGCGGTGCGTGCGAGCCCGTCTGCCCGGTGGAGGCGATCTTCTACGAGGACGATGTTCCTGACCAGTGGAAGGACTACTACAAGGCTAACGTCGAGTTCTTCACCGATCTCGGCTCGCCTGGCGGCGCGTCCAAGGTAGGCAAGATCAACAAGGATCACCCGATCATCGCGGTGCTCCCGCCGCAGGAAGACGAGAGCTGACCGTCGCCGGCCGGCTGCCGCGGTACAACTGGGATCTGCTCGCCCCCTACCGGGAGAAGGCAGCCGAGCACCCGGCCGGGATCGTGGACCTGTCGGTCGGCACGCCGGTAGATTCGGTACCGCAGGTCATCCGGGAGGCACTGGCCGCCGCGGCCGACTGTCCCGGTTACCCGGCAACGCACGGCACCCGGCGGCTGCGCGAGGCGGCCGCGGGCTGGCTCGCCCGCTCGCACGGCGTGACCGTCGCGCCCGATGCGGTGCTGCCGGTGATCGGCACCAAGGAATTCATCGCCTGGCTGCCCGCTCTGCTGGGCTGCGGGCCGGGCGATACCGTGGTACACCCGGAGCTGGCCTACCCGACGTACCAGGCCGGCGCGCTGCTGGCCGGCGCGCGGGCGGTGGCCGCCGACGGGCTGGTCTCGCTCGGCCCGGAGCGGGTCCGCCTGATCTGGGTGAACTCGCCCGCGAACCCGACCGGCCGGGTGCTGCCCGCCGGGCACCTGGCGAAGATGGCAGCCTGGGCGCGGGAACGCGGCGCGGTCCTGGCCTCCGACGAGTGCTACATCGACCTCGGCTTCGAGGCAACTGCCCTGTCGGTCTTGCACCCGGACGCCTGCGGCGGGTCGCACCAGGGACTGCTCGCCGTGTTCTCGCTGTCCAAGCGGTCCAACCTGGCCGGGTACCGGGCCGGTTTCGTGACCGGCGACCCGGCGCTGATCGGCCGGCTGCTGGAGATCCGCCGTCACGCCGGGATGATCGTGCCGGCCCCGGTCCAGGCCGCGATGACCGCCGCCCTGGACGACGACTCGCACGCGGCGGCGCAGCGGGACAGGTACGCGGCCCGGCGCGGCCTGCTGCGGGACGCACTGCAGCTGGCCGGGTGGCGGACCGAGCACTCGCAGGCCGGCCTGTACCTGTGGGCGGTGCACCCGGGATACGACTGCTGGGGCTCGGTCGCGGCGCTCGCCGGGGCCGGGATCCTGGTCGCCCCAGGCGACTTTTACGGCCCGGCCGGCGCCCAGCACATCCGGGTGGCGCTGACCGCCACCGACGAGCGGGTCCGGTCGGCGTCCGCCCGGCTGGCCGGGCTGGCCGCCCGTTAGCCCTCCGGCCGGCCCGGGGGCGCGGGTAACCCGTTACCGGGCGCGGGCCGGCGCTCATAGGCTGGCGGGATGTTCCGGCTTTACGACACCCGCAGCAAGCAGGCCGAGGCGGTCCGGCCGTTTCACCGGGGCGAGCTGCGGATGTACACCTGCGGACCGACCGTCTACCGGTACGCGCACGTGGGGAACCTGCGCTCGTACCTGCTGTCCGACCTGATCCGGCGGACGGCGGAGCGCCGCGGGATCCAGGTGACCGGCTGCCAGAACATCACCGATGTCGGCCACCTGGCCGACGACGCCGGCGGCGACGCGCCAGGCGAGGACAAGATGCTGGCTGCGGCGCGGGCCGAGGGCAGGCCCGCCCTGCAGGTCGCCCGGCACTACGAGGACGCGTTCCGCGCCGACCTGGCCGCGCTGAACATCCGCCCGGCAGAGCACTCGCCCCGGGCCTCCGAATCGATCGGGCTGATGATCGACCTGATCACCAGGCTGATCGAGATGGGGCACGCCTACCGGGCCGCCGACGGGTCGGTGCTGTTCGACGCCCGCTCGTTCCGCGGCTACGGGGAGCTGTCCGGGAACCGGCTGGCCGACCTGGTTCCCGGCTACCGGTCGGGCGGCAGCGTGGACGCCAGCAAGAGATTCCACGCCGACTGGGCGCTGTGGAAACCCGCGGCCGGGCGCACCGAGCTCACCTGGCCGGCGCCGTGGGGGACCGGCTTCCCCGGCTGGCATACCGAATGCTCGGCCATGTCGCTGCGCTATCTCGGCGAGCATATTGACATCCACACCGGCGGCATCGACCTGCGCTTCCCGCACCACGAGAACGAGCGGGCCCAGTCCAACGCGGTCACCGGGCACGAGGTGGTCCGGCAGTGGGTGCACGGCGAGCACCTGCTGTTCGAGGGCCGCAAGATGGCGAAGTCGACGGGGAACGTGGTGCTGCTGTCCGACCTGGCAGCGCGCGGGATCGACCCGCTGGCGCTCCGGCTCGCCTTCCTCGAGCATCGCTACCGGCAGCAGATGAACCTCAGCTGGGACACCCTGGAGGCCGCGGACAAGACGCTGCGCCGGTGGCGGGAGCGGGTGGCCGAATGGGCGCGCTCGCCGAGCGCCGCCATGCCGTCGCGGTATGCAGGCGCGGTCACCGCGGCGTTCGACGACGACCTGGACACCGCGACCGGGCTGCGGACGCTGCGCGCGCTCGAGCGTGACGAGACCGTGCCGCCGGGTGCCAGGTTCGAGACGTTGGCGCACCTGGACCAGCTGCTCGGCCTCGATCTGGCCCGCGACATCGGCAAGCCCGTCCCGGTGCCGGAGCTGCCCGACGGCGCGGCCGGCCTGCTGGAGGCTCGCGGCAGGGCCCGTGCGGCCAGCGACTGGCCGGCCGCCGACCGGCTCCGCGACGCGCTGGCCGGGCTGGGGGTCACGGTCACCGACACCCCGTCCGGGCAGGTCTGGACCGTCCGCTAGGCCGCGGCCGGGCACGCGCGGACAGGCGGCTTTCCGTGAGATTCGCCCATGTCCGTTCAGGACGAAAAAGACGCAACGATGATCGCATAAACTGTGGCAATACGCAACGAATCGCCATGCTGACGCAAGAACGCTACGTGCTCATTGCTCCGCCGCGCCCCCTAGGCTGGACGCCGGGCAAGGCGGGCGGCGGGCCGCGGTGCTGCACGCTCGGGCCGCGGCCAGGTAGGGAGGAATCACGATGACGAAGTCGGACGACCTGCGGGCGCTGACCCTGGCGTACAGCGCGCGCAACTACGATCCGCTGCCGGTGGTGATCTCCGAGGCGGAGGGCGCCTGGGTGACCGACGTGGGCGGCCGCCGGTACCTGGACATGCTGGCTGCGTATTCGGCGATCAACTTCGGTCACCGCCATCCGCGCCTGGTAGCCGCCGCCCGGTCCCAGCTTGACCGGGTCACCCTGGTCAGCCGCGCGTTCGACCACGACCAGTTCGGGCCGTTCTGCGCCGAGCTCGCGGAGCTGGCCGGCCTGGACATGGTGCTGCCGATGAACACCGGCGCCGAGGCCGTCGAGACCGCGATCAAGACCGCGCGCAAGTGGGGGTACGAGGTCAAGGGCGTGCCGGACGGCGAAGCGGTGATCATCGCGTTCGAGGGCAACTTCCACGGCCGGACGACCACGATCGTCAGCTTCTCCACCGACGAGGACGCGCGCGCATCCTACGGGCCGTACACGCCCGGGTTCCGGGTCGTCCCGTACGGCGACCTGGACGCGCTGGCCGCCGCGTTCGACGATCGAGTGGTGGGGGTGCTGGTCGAGCCGATCCAGGGTGAGGCCGGGGTGCTGGTGCCGCCGCCCGGCTTCCTGACCGGAGTGCGCTCGCTGTGCACCGCGCGGGACGCGCTGATGATGGCCGACGAGATCCAGTCCGGGCTGGGCCGGACCGGCGACACCTTCGCCTGCGACCACGAGGACGTGGTGCCCGACATGTACCTGCTGGGCAAGGCGCTCGGCGGCGGCATCGTCCCGGTGTCCGCGGTGGTCTCACGCCGTGACGTGCTCGGCGTTTTCCGGCCGGGCCAGCACGGGTCAACGTTCGGGGGCAACTCGATGGCCTGCGCGGTGGGCCGCGAGGTGATCGCGATGCTGTCCACCGGGGAGTACCAGGAGCGTTCGGCCAAGCTGGGCGCGCACATGCATGACCGGCTGGCCGCGCTGCCCGCCGACGCGGTGCGCCAGGTACGCGGCCGCGGCCTGTGGGCCGGGCTGGAGTTCGCGTCGCTGTCCGGCCGGGAGGCGTGCGAGCGGCTGGCCTCGCGCGGGGTGCTGGCCAAGGACACGCACGGCACCTCGATCCGGCTGGCGCCGCCGCTGGTGATCAGCGAGCACGACCTGGACTGGGCGCTGGACCAGATCGAGGAAGTCGTCCGCTAGCCGCCGGATGGCGTCGGCTGGCCGCGGTTGCGCGCTACGGCGGAGCGTCAGCCCCGCTCTGGCCGGCCGGACGTCCGGCCGCGACGGACCGCCCGGGCGGCAGGGTCGAGCCGCCGCAGCCGGGTCAGTCGCCGCTCAGGCGCCGGTACTGGCCGGAGTAGTGCAGCAGCGGGCGGCCGTCCGGCCGGGGCGCGGTGACGCCGATGACCTCGCCGACAACGATGCTGTGATCACCGCCGTCATGCACGGCGGTGGTCCGGCACTCCAGCGCGGAGAGCGCACCGTCCAGGATGGGCGCGCCGGTCAGCGGCCCGCGATGGTAGGCCACCCCGTCGAGCTGACCCGCCAGCGGCCGCCCGCGGGTCGCCAGCCAGCGGGATAGCTTCTCCGAGTCCTCGTCGAGCACGCTGGCCGCCCAGGTGCCCGCGGCCAGTACCGCGTCGTGGAAGCGGGCTATCTTCTCCGCGCAGAACAGCACAAGCGGCGGCTCCAGCGACACCGAGGCGAAGGCGCTGACGGTCATGCTGTGCGGGACGCCCTCGAGGCTGGTGGACACGACCAGGATGCCGGTGGCGAACCGTCCCGCGGCGAGCCGGAAGGCGGCAGGGTCCACTGCGGTCATTCGCGGGTCCAGATCCAGGTCCTCATGCCGGTAACCGTCCCCACCTGCGGCGCGGGAGCCCGGACCGCGGCCGGATCGAGACCACGAACGTCGCCCCCAGGCCGAGCAGCGCGCACGCCGACCCGCCGTAGAGAAACCACTCGCCCGCACTCGTGTTCGCGATGATCACGCTGCCGGTGGCGTCCGGCATGGCCAGCCCGAACACCGCGATGAACCAGCCGATCGCCGGGACCAGCGCGCCGGCCAGCCCCCCCATCGCCCGGCCGGCCAGCGCGCAGGTGAGGAAGATGGCGACGGCGAAACCGATGGCGGCCAGCGGGACCTGGCCGACCACGGCGCGGCTGTGCTGGAACGAGCCGATCACGCCCTCGGCGAGTCCGACCAGGAAAAGCATCGCGTAGGCGCCGCCGGTGATGAAGGCGCCCGCATGGCTGCGGGACCGCTGCGAGGCCGGCGGCGGCAGCTGCGTGATTCCCACGGGCAGCAGGGTATCTCGCGGGTGCTCGCGGCCAGACCGGCCACCGGCCACGGCCCTAGCTGATCCCGGCGAACAGATCGTGCTCGCGGCCCGCTGCCCGGGCGCCCGGCGGCCCGGCCTGGCAGGCTGTAGCACTCGCGGCCGGCCGCCGTCTGGCGTATCCGGTTGGACAGCGCGAAGTGGTCACCGTCCAGCAAGGTGATCTGCGTCGCGTGCGCGCGCATCGCGGCCAGCTTGGCCGGCAGGTACCCGGTTCCGTCGATCTCGGCCGTCACCGGCGCCGAGCCGCACCTGGCCGTGGCGTAGAACTTGGCTACCGGCCACCGCGTCCCCGCCGTGAGCTGGAAGGCCCGCCAGGCCACCCGGTGCGCCTGGATGTGATCGGGGTGACCGTAGCCGCCGTCGGCGTCGTAGCTGATCATCACCTGCGGGCGGACCTCGCCGATCACGGTGAGCAGAGCGTCCGCGGCCTCGCCCGGATCGGCCCGCCAGAAGGATCCGGGCGCGTCATTGCCCGGCGTGCCCATCATTCCCGAGTCACGCCACCGGCCCGCGCCGCCGAGGAAACGGTGGTCGGTCACGCCCAGCGCGGCGCACGCGGCGGCGAGTTCGCCGATCCGGTACTCGCCCAGGCGGTCGTCACGGTCGGCCGCCAGGTGCGCCAGATCGGCGGGGATGATCTCGCCCAGCTCGCCCAGCGTGCAGGTGACGAGGGTGACCCGCGCGCCCTGCGCGGCGTACTTCGCCATCGTCGCGCCGGTGCCGATCGACTCGTCATCGGGGTGCGCGTGCACGAGCAGCAGCCTGCGATCAGCCGGCGATGAGGTCATGTCGCCGAGGGTAGCGGCGGAAGTGTAGCCAGTGTCACACCCGCGAAAGGCCACCCCACGGCGCATGCTGAGGTGGACTGGAATAAGTTGATCGGCAGCCCAGGACCGCCGGGCGGCCGCACGCGTAGCAAGGACGTCGAGCCATGACGCAGGCAACGGTTTCGTCATCCAGAACTCGGGCGCAGATAGCGGACAAGACGCTGCGCAAGGATCCGTGGTGGCGGGCGCCGGCCGTCACGTTCGTCGCGCTGACCGTCTGGGTGGCCTATGCGACCGTGCGCGTGTTCATGGGCCACTGGTACTGGGTGCCCGCGTACCACTACCTGACGCCGTTCTACTCGCCGTGCGTCAGCGGCGAGTGCGCGCCCGGGTCAAGCAGCCTGGGCCAGTGGTTCCCGGCGGTGCCGCCGATCATCCCGTACGCGATCGTGTCGCTGCCGTTCGTGCTCGGCTTCCGGCTCAGCTGCTACTACTACCGGCGGGCCTACTACCGCGCGTTCTGGCAGGCGCCGCCCGCCTGTGCCGTGCGCGAACCGCACAAGTCCTACACCGGCGAGACCAGGTTCCCGCTGATCCTGCAGAACCTGCACCGCTACTTCCTCTACATCGCGGTCCCGATCGCGGTACTGCTGACCTATGACCTGACGCAGGCGTTCCGCGGTCCCGACGGCGACTTCGGACTCGGGCTCGGCACGCTGATCATGCTGGTGAATGTGGTCCTGATCTGGGCGTACACGCTGTCCTGCCACTCGTGCCGGCACATCACAGGCGGCAGGCTGAAGAACTTCTCCGCGCATCCGGTCCGATACTGGATCTGGACACAGATCTCGAAGCTGAACGCGCGGCACATGCTGTTCGCATGGCTCTCGCTCGGCACGCTGATGCTGACGGACCTCTACATCTGGCTGGTATCGGCCGGCGTCTTCAGCGATCCGCGGATCTTCAACTGAGGCAGGCGGCATGACGGACATCGAGCGGCACTCCTACGACGTCGTGGTCATCGGCGCGGGCGGCTCCGGGCTGCGCGCGGCGATCGAAGCCCGGCTGCGCGGCAAGAAGACGGCGATCATCTCCAAGTCGCTGTTCGGCAAGGCGCACACGGTGATGGCCGAGGGCGGCGCCGCCGCGGCGATGGGCAACGTCAACCCCCGTGACAACTCGCAGGTGCATTTCCGCGACACGATCCGCGGCGGCAAGTTCCTGAACAACTGGCGGATGGCCGAGCTGCACGCGAACGAGGCCCCGGACCGGGTCTGGGAGCTGGAGGCCTGGGGCGCGCTGTTCGACCGGACCAAGGACGGCAAGATCAGCCAGCGGAACTTCGGCGGCCACGAGTACCCGCGGCTGGCGCACGTCGGCGACCGGACCGGCCTGGAGATGATCCGGACGCTGCAGCAGAAGGTGGTGGCGCTGCAGCAGGAGGACGCCGTCTCGCTCGGCGATCCCGAGGCCATGGTCAAGGTCTTCGCCGAGACCACGATCACCCGGCTGGTCCTTGCCGGCCCCGGGGAAGGACCCCCCGGCCCCCCCGGCAGTGACGGCAACCGGGTCGCCGGCGCGTTCGGGTACGCCCGGGACAGCGGCGCGTTCGTGCTGTTCGAGGCGCCGGCTGTGGTGCTGGCCACCGGGGGCATCGGCAAGGCTTACAAGGTCACCTCCAACTCGTGGGAATACACCGGCGACGGCCACGCGCTCGCGCTGCTGGCCGGCGCGAAGCTGCTGAACATGGAGTTCGTCCAGCTGCACCCGACCGGGATGGTCTGGCCGCCGTCGGTGAAGGGACTGCTGGTCACCGAGTCGGTGCGCGGCGACGGCGGCGTGCTGCGCAACTCCGATGGCGAGCGGTTCATGTTCGACTACGTGCCGGACGTGTTCCGGGCGCAGTACGCGCAGACCGAAGAAGAGGCCGACCGCTGGTACGCCGACCCGGACCACAACCGGCGGCCGCCCGAGCTGCTGCCCCGCGACGAGGTGGCCCGGTCGATCAATTCGGAGGTGAAGGCGGGCCGCGGCTCACCGCACGACGGCGTCTTCCTGGACATAGCCAGCCGGCTGCCCGCCGAGGAGATCCTGCGCCGGCTGCCGTCCATGTACCACCAGTTCAAGGAGCTGGCCGACGTCAACATCACCAAGGAGCCGATGGAGGTCGGGCCGACCTGTCACTACGTGATGGGCGGCGTCGAGGTGGACCCGGACACCGCCGCGGCGGCCGTGCCCGGCCTGTTCGCGGCGGGCGAGGTCTCCGGCGGCATGCACGGCTCCAACCGGCTCGGCGGGAACTCGCTGTCCGACCTGCTCGTCTTCGGCCGCAGGGCGGGCATCGGAGCCGCGGACTACCTCGACCGACTTGCCGTGCGGCCGGTGGCTGCCCAGGCCGACCTGGCGGCCGCGGCCGAGGAGGCCATCGCGCCGCTGGAGCGGGACGCCGGCGAGAACCCGTACGCCGTGCACGCGGAGCTGCAGGACGTCATGACCAACCTGGTCGGCCTGATCCGTACCGAGAAGGAGATGGTGCAGGCCCTGGCCGAGCTGGACAAGCTCAAGGAGCGGACGCGCAAGATCGGCGCGGGCGGCGGGCGCGGCTACAACCCCGGCTGGCACCTGGCCCTCGACCTGCGGAACATGCTGCTGGTGGCCGAGTGCGTCGCGATCGCGGCCCTGGAGCGGCAGGAGAGCCGCGGCGGCCACACCCGCGATGACTTCCCGCAGATGTCGCCGGAGTGGCGGAAGGTCAGCCTGATCTGCGCGCTCGCGGGTGACCGGGTAGAGCTGACCAGGCAGCCGCTGACGCCGATGCGTCCCGGACTGCTCGCGCTGTTCGACCGCGCCGAACTGAAGAAGTACCTGACCGAGGACGAGCTACCTGCCGAGGCGGCGGAGAACGCCGAGGCCGTCGCGCCGGAGGAGACGCACTGATGGGTTACCAGGCTCAGCTCCAGATCTGGCGCGGCGACGCCGGCCGCGGCGAGCTCACCGACTACAAGGTCGAGGTCAACGAGGGCGAGGTCGTCCTGGACGTGCTGCACCGGCTGCAGGCCACGCAGGCCGGCGACCTGGCCGTCCGGTGGAATTGCAAGGCAGGCAAGTGCGGTTCCTGCTCGATGGAGATCAACGGGCGGCCCCGGCTGGCCTGCATGACCCGGATGTCAACGTTCGGGGAAGACGAGATCCTGACGATCACGCCGTTGCGCACCTTCCCGGTCATCCGGGATCTGGTCACCGACGTCTCGCTCAACTACGAGAAAGCACGAGAGATACCGTCGTTCACGCCCGACCCGGCCATCAAGCCGGGACAGTTCCGGATGCAGCAGAAGGACGTGAACCGGTCGCAGGAGTTCCGCAAGTGCATCGAGTGCTTCCTGTGTCAGAACACGTGCCATGTGATCCGGGACCACACGGACAACGAGGCCGCGTTCGCCGGCCCTCGGTTCCTGATGCGGGTCGCCGAGCTCGAGATGCACCCCGCGGACACCGCGGACCGGCGCGAGATCGCGCAGGACGACTTCGGGCTCGGCTACTGCAACATCACCAAATGCTGCACCGACGTCTGCCCCGAGCAGATCAAGATCACCGACAACGCGCTGATCCCGATGAAGGAGCGCGTGGTCGGGCGCAAGTACGATCCGCTGGTCTGGCTCGGCTCGAAGATCAGCCGCAGGCAGGCCACGGACACGCCCCCCATTCCCGGTAAAAAATAGGACTGCGCGGCGCCGGCGTTTTCACCGAAACGCCGACCATGCCGTCCCGGCCGCATACCATGTAGCCCCGCCCTACCGGATAGCCCGCCCTTCCGGAAACCCCGCCCGACCGCGCTGAGGGGATTACGTGTCGCACCTGACCTATGCCGAGGCCATCGTCGTCGGGGCCATCCAGGGCGTGACCGAGCTGTTCCCCGTCTCCAGCCTCGGCCACAACGTGCTGATACCGGCGCTCGTTGGCGGCAGCTGGGCCAAGGACCTGAACGTCTCGAAGTCCGAGTCCCCGTACCTGGCGTTCATCGTGGGCCTGCACGTCGCCACAGCGATCGGGATGATCGTCTATTTCTGGCGCGACTGGCTGCGGATCATCGGCGGGTTCTTCTCCTCGCTGCGCGACCGCCAGGTGGTCACCTCCGACCAGCGGCTGGCCTGGATGATCATCCTGGCGACCATTCCGGTCGGCATCGTCGGCCTGGCGGCCGAGCACACGTTCCGGGTGATCTTCGGCAAGGCGATCATCGCCGGGTACTTGCTGATCGCCAACGGCCTGATCCTCTACGCCGGGGAGCGGTGGCGGCCGCGGTCCTCCAGGGTCGCCGACGAGCGGGAGGCCGAGGAACGCGAGCGCGAGGAACGGCACGAGAACACGGCCGAGCGGGAGTACGCCACCGTGCCGGCCGGGCAGCGGGTGGCCGGCCAGGCACGCCTCCGGCCAGCAGGCCGTCCGGCAGCGGGAGATCTCCGATGCGATGCGCGCGGACCGGCGGCTGGCGCAGGTGGGCTACCGGCAGGCCCTGGTCATCGGGGCAACGCAGGTCCTCGCCCTGCTGGCCGGGATCAGCCGCGACGGCGTCGTCATGGTCGGCGGCATGTTCCGCGGGCTGTCCCGGGGGGATGCGGCGAGATTCTCGTTCCTGCTGTCGGCGCCGGTGATCCTGGCCGCGGGCGTGCTCAAGGTGCCGGACCTGCTGGGCTCGCTCGGCAACGGCATCCGCGGGCAGATCCTGGCCGGCAGCATCTTCTCCGGGCTCGGCGCCTACGTGTCCGTGCGCTTCCTGATGCAGTACTTCCGGACCCGCACGCTCTACCCGTTCGCGATCTACTGCTTCGTGTTCGGGCTGGGCAGCGTCATCTACCTCAACGTGAAGTGATTTCAGCCGCGTTCCCGCGGGTTGCCGGGCACCGTCAGCACGAGCTGGACCATGATGACGGTGATCTTGTACTTGATTTCGATCCGGCGGTGCAGCCACAGCGTGCCGAGCCCGGCCAGGGTCACCTTGGTGTTCGGCGCCACGTGCGCGCCGATGCCCGGATGCCCGGCCACCGCCGCCCGTTACGAGCAGAACCTTTGGGAATGCTGCTCAGTTCCTTCGCTCCCAGCTGTTGCTGAAGGACGACGACGAGGTGGTGGAGGTGACCGCGCTGGGCTGTACGTCCACCTGGCCGGTAATCACCCCGTACTGCACCAGCTGGGTGATGTTCCATTTGGTCGTGGTGAGGGGGCCAGAGCCGGTGACTCCGTTAGGGGTCAGCTTGACCGTGATGAAGTTGATCGCACCGAAGTCGGCCGTGCCCAAGCCTCTGACATTGCCCTGTGTGACTACTTCGGCAGTAGAGATCCCGCAGCCGGTAGCCGTGCAGCTGTTGACCCCGGAAAACGAAGCGCCGGAAGTGCGGTCTTTGACGATAAACTGGTCCTGCGCTGTGGCCTGGTCGTAATATACGCTGGCGCTCATCAGGTCGCCGGGACTGACCGTCATTACGACATTAGGACCAGATCCGGGCTCCCATATGGCTCCTTGGTAAATTGCTGTAGGATTGCTTGGCCCGGTGCAAAATTCATCTAGGCCTGCAGCATTGATGTCACCGTCTGTATAGCCACCGAGCCCAACGAAGTGATAGACAGATGATGCTGGGGTGGTCGCGCAGTTGAGGGCGGGTACGGTGAAGGTGGCCGTCACATATTTAGATCCTTTACCGTTCCTGGCAGTGGCGACATAACCTGTCCAGTAATCATTCTTCACCGTGACCACGCCGGCAGCGTGTGCGGTGACAGAGGCTGACCCAGATGATGCTTGTGCTGCTGGTACGCCGAGCAGCAGCGTCCCAGCTGCCGCAGCTCCCAGGAAGACCGTTCTCCGCATGGCTTTCCCCATTGGCCGTGGGCAACGCCTCATGCCCTGCCCCCCATCACGGCCAAGTAGAACACTTGGCGAGTCGCTTGCCCAAAGCGTGTGGATCTCCACGTTTACCGCCGGCCCGGCTCGGCCCTAGCTTCCCGGTAAGGGCCGCGCGGCCCCGACCAGTTCACGGGGAGGCCAGCATGAGAGCGGGCAGGATTGTCATTACCGGGGCGGCGGCGCTGGCACTGGTAGCCGGGGGGACCGCCGCTGGCGCGGCGATCGCCGCCGGGCCCGTCAACGGCTCGGGCGTGATCCACGGCTGTTAGACGAATAAGGCGCTCAACGGATCCCACATCATCGTGCTGCAGGACACGGGCACGAGCTGCCCGAGCGGCACCACCGCGGTCACCTGGAATCAGCAGGGACCGCAAGGCCCGGCGGGCGGCACGGGACCAGCAGGCCCGGCGGGACCGGCCGGGCCGAAGGGCGACACCGGGTCGGCTGGGCCTACCGGGGCCGCCGGACCACCTGGTGCCACCGGACCGGCGGGACCGGCCGGCACGTCCAGCCTGGATGCCCTGGCCGGCACCGCGTGCAACGCCGGAAGCCCGGACCAGGGCGTGCTCAAGGTCTCCTACGGAAACCAGGGATCGGTCAGCATCACCTGCGTGCCGACCCAGCTCTACACCCTGACCGTCTCGGTCACCTCCGGCGACGGCAACGACTCGATCGTCAGCGACCCGGCCGGCATCGACTGCGGCCCCAGCGTCGCCAACTCGGTCTGCTCGGCGCAGTTCCCCACCGGGTACGCCGTCACCCTGACCGGCCAGGCCGACTACGCCGACGTCGTGGACGGCTGGAGCGGCGGCTGCCCGGCGCACGTCAATATCACCCACCCGTACAACCAGGCACTGCAGCCGGGCCTGGCGAACCCCGTGAACACCACCTGCACGGTCACGATGAACGCAGACACCACCGTCTCGGCGTCGTTCGCAGGCGTGATGCGGGTGACCGATGCATCCCCCGACAACGTGAACTTCGTGCCCGACCCCGGCGGCCCTGAATGCGTGACCTCGGCACCGGACTGCAAGGGCACCCTCCTGGAGGCGTGCTCTCCGACGGTGTGTGGAGCCAACACCCTGGTTGACGTGATCCCCTACGGCACAGCGGTCAGCGTGACCGATCAGGGAGGCAGCGGCGTCGGCTTCAACGGGCCTGCCTGCAGCCCCGGCTCCGGAGCCACCGTCACCGCCACCGAGTGCGACTTCACGATGGCCCCCGGAGACGCTGCGGGTTTCGGCGGTTCGATCCTGAACATCGGGTAAGCCTGCCGCAGAGCCGGCGGCCAGCCGGTAACCGACGGAGATCCGCTGGGCTACTGTGCGAGTGTGGCCCTAGCGGATCTCCCGGTCCTCGGTAAGCACAAGCCAGATGGCCCGCCTGGCACGTCAACGCGGCCCGGCGTATCGCCGGGCTACGGGGCGCGGCGGATAATTCACTGTCCCGCGATCGTCCGGGCGAGGGCTGCACCGTACCGTGTGGCTTCGACCACATTCCGCAGGCCAGGGCGCTGGATTCAGTTGTGATCGGACCGGTTTTCACGGGTGATCAGATGCCGTAGGGCATGACCTGCACCGAGGCAACAGTTGCCTGCTGCGGCACAGCGCTTCAGCGCGTGATAGGGCGTGACAGCTTCGGTGGCTGACCTGCGACGGTGCGCCCCCGCATCTGACATGCGGTCAAGTGCGGCAGCCAGCCCCCGGGCCAGATCCCGGTTATCGGTCGCGGCCGAGTCATCGGTGTGGTCCTCGCACAGTCCGGCCGGGCGCGCGTCATAGTCAGCGCACTCGGCACCGCCGCGTTCTTCCCGGTACGCCGAGGCGTCTTCGAGCGCGGCCGGCAGGATCAACCCGCCAGCTCAGGCCGCGCCGGTTTATCCCCCGGTCACCGTGGTCACCTGCAGATGCGGGTCGGCGGCGATCTGCGCCTGGCAGAATCTGTCAGTCAGCCACTCCTTGTGGCTGAACAGCTTGGTCTGGTCCGCGAAGTGCGGCGATGCCGGGTTGGACGACTCGGAATAGGTGAGGATGGTCGACCCGACGGGACAGGCGGACTTCTTCGGCCACGTCACCACCTGGATGAATGACGAGCCGCTGTCCGGTGCGGTAAGCGAGTCCCCGGGCTCGCTGTCGACGTAGATCGCGTTGAAGATCCCGTCCGGGTCGCCCGGGCCGCCCGGGATGGTGATGTGCCGGCCCTGGTAAGTGACGTACTGAACCGCGCCGAGCGTCGTGTCGATCGGGATGTGAGCCTTGTCGAGCTGCTGGATGGCGTCGCCCAGCGCGGTGCGGACGGTCGAGTTGGACGTGTCGAGCCCGTAGGGCGTGGTCACCGGGTGCGAAAGCTCGAACGGGTGGCTGAACGGCGAAGGCGTCGCCGCCTGTGCGAAGTTCCAGAACGCGGCGAACAGGACCGCACCGCGCTGCGCCGGATTGGACCGCATGTTCCAGTGGGCCAGGGTGGTGCACGCGTCGCCGAGAGCGACCTTGCCGCCGCCCGACGTCGGCGCGAAACCGCCCGCGGCCTGGAACTTGCCGCACAGCTTCACCAGGCCGGCCAGCGTGAGCTGCGCGGCGTACGAGTCACCGGACAGGTCGAGGCGCTGCATGGCGGCCGTGGTGAATCCCGGGGGGCCCTGCCCGTCCGTGCCGCTGACCCGTGCCTGTACCTGGATCAGGCCGATCCTGGTCCGCAAGGTGCGCGCGGTCCGCTCGGTGCCGATGATCCGGGCGAAACCGGTCAGCGGATGGTGCGGGTTGGCCAGCCAGAAACTGTCGTTGGAGTTCGTCACGTAATCGTGGCGCAGCAGGTACGGCTCGTGGCTCGGCCCGAAGATTCCCCGGACCGCGGCATCGGAGTCGTTTCCCCAGTCGCACGCGGTCCTCGACCCGTCCAGGATCGGCAGCCCGACTTCCTTGAAGGTAATATCGCCGGTCGGCGTGTCGCAGGCCTTCGCCTCGGCGTTGCTGACGTGCGGGATAGTGCCGATGTCGGCGTAGAGGGCAAGGCCAGCCCGGTCCGTCGCGATCGTGTTCACCCACGGGATGCCCTGGTACTTCTTGAGGATCGCCAGTACCTGCTGGGTGGATGACGCGCGGTCGATGCCGAACCAGGTGTTGACCGCGCGCGCGAGATTGCCGGCGTTGGCGTCCCTGATGGCGAACGCCGTCGCGGCGGTCCACGGCAGCGGGATGCCCTCGAGCGAGTTGAAGACCGGGCCGTAGCGGGTCCACCAGAGGGTGTGCGTGACCGAGCCGATCGTGCCGTCGGGCCTGCGCGCCTTGATGGTGACCGTACGCGGCGCCATGGCCACTGGGCGGCCGTTCTGCAGGTACTCCGTCGGGTCGCCCTTCACCAGGGTGAGCTGGTAGGGGGTGAACCGGAAGGCGGTCGACACGGTGTGGCTCCACGCCACGGACGCGTTGTGGCCGATGAGGATGAGCGGGACACCGTAGAGCGAGGCCCCGGTGACGTTGATCTTGCCGGGAATCGTGAGCTGTGCCTGGTAGAAGCGTTCCGGGCCGATCCACGGAAAGTGCGGGTTGCCGAGCAGCAGGCCGCGGTGATCCCTGGTGCCCGCCGACCCGATCGCGACCGCGTTGCTGCCCATGCTGGCCGACCGTGCGCTGAAGGCGGCTGCGAGCGCGCGCCCGGTCCGGGCCGGATGAGCGACAGCCGCGCTGGCCGGCCGGCTGGCCTGCGCAGCCTTGGGCGGCGCCGCCTGGGTGATGCCGCTGATGACAAGGTCGCTGCTCGACATCAGCATGAGCTGGTAGAAGCGCAGGTAGCTGTCCATGACCGTGATCGGCTTCACCCAGGACTTGCCGCGGCAGGTCGGATCGGGGACTCCGGCCGCGCCGCCGACGTGGGCGAGGTAGGTGTTGTAGCCCTTGACGTAGCCGGACTCAACCTGCTTTTCGGTGGGGCTGAGGGCCCGCGCCAGGCGCTGGACCACGCGGGAGTCGATGATCTGCTGGAAGAACAGGTCGGAGTCCAGGTTGCTCACGGTGACGCCGTTGCCGCGCTGGACGTAGCTGGCCTTCGGCCCGAAATACCGGGACCGCTGCGCCTCGACCGTGATGTAGTCGTTGGCCATCGTGCACAGGTTGTCCTTGGCGAAGGCGTAACCGTACCCGAATCCGAGGCCGGCCCAGTTGCGGGCGAGGATGTGCGGGATCCCGCCCGTCGTGTAGCGGATCTCGGCGGACAGGCGGCCGCTGGGCGATCCGGGCGGCCGGGCGGCCGGCCCGGGGGGAGCGGCCAGCGCCGGGGGAGCGGCGAGCGCTACCAGGGCGGCGATCATCGCCACGACCGTCGGGGCACGCAACCTCATTACGCCTCCTGCACATGAACCGGGGCACTACGGGCACGTCACATATTCCCCCAGAAACCGGTCGGGCGACAGTGATCCGGCGGGTGTCTTCGGCAGGGATCGCCAATGGTGCGCCGGGCGCCCCGGGCGCGCCTTCGGCGATCGCCGCAGGTCAGGCGCGCTCGCGGGCCTGCCGGGCGCGGCTGCGGGCGCGCTCCTTCGCGTCCAGCACGGTCTTGCGCAGCCGGACGGCGGACGGGGTGACCTCCACGCACTCATCCCCGGAGCAGAACTCCAGCGCCTGCTCCAGGCTCAGCGCCCTCGGCGGCACCAGCCGCTCGAGTTCCTCCCCGGTGGACTGGCGGACGTTGGTGAGCTTGCGCTCCCTGGTGATGTTGACGTCCATGTCGTCAGAACGCGAGTTCTCGCCCACGATCATTCCCTCGTACACCTCGGTGCCCGGCGTCACGAACAGCGAGCCGCGCTCCTGCAGCCCGAACATGGCGTACGCGGTCACCGACCCCGAGCGGTCAGCCACGAGCGACCCGGTGGGGCGGGCGCGCAGTGCCCCGGCCCAGGGCTCGTAGCCCTCGAACACGTGGTGCGCGATGCCGGTCCCCCGGGTGTCGGTGAGGAACTGGGTGCGGAACCCGATCAGCCCGCGGGCAGGCACCGTGAACTCCAGCCGGACCCAGCCGGTGCCATGATTGATCATGTTCTCGAGCCGGCCCTTGCGCACCGCGAGCAGCGACGTGACCGCGCCCAGGTACTCTTCCGGGACGTCCACGCTGAGCCGTTCCGTCGGCTCGTGCACCGCGCCGTTCACCTCGCGGGTCACCACCGTCGGGCGGCCCACGGTCAGCTCGTAGCCTTCCCGCCGCATGGTCTCCACCAGGACGGCGAGGGCGAGCTCGCCGCGGCCCTGCACCTCCCAGGTATCCGGGCGCTCGGTCGGCAGCACCCGGATCGAGACATTGCCGACCAGCTCGCGGTCCAGCCGGTCGCGCACCAGCCGGGCGGTGATCTTGGTCTTCTCGCGGGCACTGGCACCGCCGCCCGGGCCGGCGGTCAGCCGGCCGACCAGCGGCGAGGTGTTCACCCCGATCGTCATGGAGATCGCGGGCTCGTCCACGGTGATCAGCGGGAGCGGCCGCGGGTCCTCGAGGTCCGCCAGCGTCTCGCCGATCATGATCTCGCCGATCCCGGCGATGGCGATGATGTCCCCAGGGCCGGCGGTCTGCACCGGCACCCGGTCCAGCGCCTCGGTCAGGTACAGCTCGGTGATCCTGACCCGCTCGATGCTGCCGTCCCGGCGGCACCAGGCGACCTGCTGGCCGCGGGAGATGGTGCCGTTATGCACCCGGCAGAGCGCGATCCGGCCCAGGTAGGCCGACGCGTCCAGGTTGGCGACGTGCGCCTGCAGCGGCGCGGCGGGGTCGTAGCTGGGGGCCGGCACGGTCTCGGCCAGCGCGGTGAACAGCGGCTCGAGATCCGGTGAGTCGGGCTGCGCGCCGTCAGCCGGCCTGGTGAGCGACGCCCGGCCGGCCCGCGCTGAGGCGTATACGATCGGAAACTCGATCTGGTCCTCGCTGGCGTCCAGGTCGAGGAAGAGCTCATAGCACGCGTCCACAACCTCGGCGATGCGGGCGTCTGGCCGGTCCACCTTGTTGATCACGAGGATGACCGGGAGCCTGGCCTCCAGCGTCTTGCGGAGCACGAACCTGGTCTGCGGCAGCGGCCCCTCGCTGGCATCGACGAGCAGCAGCACCCCGTCCACCATGGACAGGCCGCGCTCCACCTCGCCGCCGAAGTCCGAGTGGCCCGGCGTATCCACGATGTTGATGGTCATCCCGGCGTGCCGCACCGCGGTGTTCTTGGCCAGGATCGTGATGCCCTTCTCCCGCTCCAGGTCGCCGGAGTCGAGCACCCGCTCGGCGACGTGCGCGTTCGCGCGGAAGGCCCCGGACTGCCAGAGCATCGCGTCCACCAGCGTGGTCTTGCCGTGGTCTACGTGCGCGACGATCGCGACGTTGCGCAGGTCGGCACGGGTGGCTAGCTGAGCTACGGGTGGCTGGCGGGCGGGCATGCGGCGGTTCTCGCTTGCTGGTCTCGGTGAGCTGCCGCGGACAGCGGCCTGATCAGTCTATTTGCGTTTGGATACCGAACGGGGCCAAGCCCCATCCCGCGGCCGCCGCGGCGGCCGACCGCTCCCCGCGCGGCCGCCTAAGGCGTGCCTAGGGCAACGCGCGGCGGCTTCTTGCCTGGTAAGGCGCTGTTCAGCCGGAAGATAGGTCATCCACCCGATGCCGGGGACCGGGCCTTACGACGAACCTCAAGTGTGTTGGGCCGGCACTACGGCCCCTCGCCAAGGAGGAAGCCATGCATCCGACTCTCGTGGAGACCGTGGCCGCCGAGCGAGTCAAGGACATGCGGAGAGAGGCGATCGCCTCGGAGCGCGCCAGGCTGGCACGCCGCACCCGGCGCAGCCGCCGGGTTCTTGCAAGCACGACGGCCAAGGCAGGCGTGCCGCGTGCGCGCGGTGCCGCTGGTCACGCATCAGCCAACGGCGCCGCGCCCGGGCATGCCGGGTGAGGACGGCGCGAGGCAGCTTCGAGCTGCTTTGCGTCTCGGTGGTGTCGGGCAGCGACGAGCTGCCCGACACCGCCGTTCCAGGCCTGTTCCTATCCGGGCAGCCCGGCGATCAGCAGGGCAAGGAACGTTCCAGCGATCATGAAGGGGCCGAAGGGAAGCTGGGTCTTGCGGTCGGCCCGCCCCCGGACCAGCAGAGCCAGGCCGTAGACGGCGGCGAGCGCGAAGCCGGCCAGCGCGCCCGCGATCAGGGTGCCCCAGCCCAGCCAGGCCAGGGCGGTACCCAGGCTCGTGGCCAGCTTGACGTCGCCCGGACCCATCCCGGACGGGCTGATGAGGAACAGGATGAGGCAGAACGCCGCGTACCCGGCGCCGCCCAGTAGCCCGCGGCCCAGCCGCGGCCACTGGCCACTGGCGGCGGCCGCAGCCAGCAGGAACACCGCGGTGCCCGCGAGGGCCGGAGCGGTGAGCAGATCCGGCAGCCGGCGAGCGGCCGCGTCAATCCAGGCCAGCGGGATCGCGCAGAGCGCCAGCCAGCACAGCGCCGTCAGGACCAGCGCCGGATGGATCCGCGCGGCGAGCAGCCCGAGCACGGCGGCCGCGGTGATCTCGACCGTCAGCGCCCGCGGCCCGAGCCGGGCACGGCACGCCGGGCACCGGCCGTGCGGCGGCAGGGCAGGCAGCGCGGACAGGGGGATCCGCGAGCGCGGCGCGGAAGCTGGCCCGGGCACTGACCGGGACGCGGGAGCAGTCACGGATATGGCCGGGGTCCCGGGCGCAGGCCCGGCCGCAGTCCCAGGCGCAAACCCGGCCGGGATCACTGGCACAGGCCCGGCCGCAGTCCCAGGCGCAGGCCCGGCCGCAGTCCCAGGCGCAAGCCCGGCCGCAGTCCCAGGCGCAAGCCCGGCCGCAGTCCCAGGCGCAAGCCCGGCCGCAGGTCCAGGCGCAAACCCGGCCGGGGTGCCGGCCTGATGCGCGACCCGGGCGGGCGGGAGCGGGTGATCGCAGGCCGGGCAGGACCGGCGCCAGGGCTGCCCGGGAGGCACCGATAGCCGGACGATCATAGCGCGCAGCACCGGGCCGATCGCCAGCCCGGCCATCGCCAGAACGGCGATCAGCACGGGCCTCATGGGCGGCTGTCCGGCCGCCGGGCCACCGCCAGGCGGCCGCGAGCCGTCGCGGAAGCGGGAGCGGCCGCTACCGGCCCGCCGCGACGGTCAGGCAACTGACGAACGCCAGGACGGCAGCAGCTCGTCGATGAGCGCCTCGGTCTGCGGGGCCATCCTGGGCAGCACCTCATCGAGCGAGACCCGGGCGGACACCTCGCCGACCACCGCGCGCAGCACGTGTTCCCGGCCGGTGGCGTGCGCGCCGGTGAGCAGGTCGCGCCAGAGCATCTCGTCGTTGAACGCCAGCCGCAGCCCGGCCCGGGCCGCGTCCATCGCGCCCGGCGCGTCACCGGCGGACAGGCGCAGCTCGGCGAGCCGGTGCGCGGCATCGGCGACCCGGGCGGTCGCCTCGTACTCCAGCGGGTCGGCGGCCAGCCACGCGTACCGGCCGGGCGCGCGCCCGTCGAGCAGCTGGCCCTGGACCTGGTCCAGCGCCCGGGCCAGGCAGGCCGCCTCGTCCTCGGATTGCGGTCCGGCCGCCTGTCTGGCCTGCCCGGCCCGGGCGAGCAACGCCCGGAATACCTGCCAGTCCACCCGGACCTGCGGGCCCAGGCTCAGCCGGCCGGTGCCGTCGGTAACCAGGTTGGGACGTCCCGCGTCGTCGGTCCCGAGCCAGTCGCGAACCCGGGCGAGTACTGCCTGCCGCACCTCCGGCGTGACGCCGCGCGGCCAGATCGCCCCGGTAAGCACGTTCGGGTGGACCCCGCCGGGATGGGCCGCCAGGTACATGACGACCTCGGTCGCCAGCCCGACCCGGTCCGGCTCGATGCTGCCGGGTGCCCGCACCGTCGCCTGGCCGAGCAGGCTGACCTCCACCGCCATCCGGGCTCCGGGAACGAGCTGCTCCGGCGGCGCCGCATCGGGCGGCGGGTCCTCGAGAGGTACCCCGCCCGGCTGCCCGGCGGCGCGGAACAGCTGCACGACGGCCGCGTACTGCTTCGCGGGCAGCAGCTGGGCCTCCAGGTCAAAACCGAGCACGCCTGCGTGCAGCCGCCCTTGTTCGCTGACATCCCACGACCACGTCGCGCCCGGCACATCGCCGGCCACCACGTAACCCATCGCCGTCCGGTGCCTACCGCCGGCCAGCGCCAGCAGCCGCTCCCGCTGCCGCGGCGCGGGCGGGACGGCCATGATCAGGTAATGCGGCGCCCAGGTGTCCGGGTGCAGGCCGCGGGACCGCCCGGTGAGCACCGAATCGGCACCCAGCGACGCCAGCGAGTGCTCGATTTCGGCGGCCCTGGCCTCCAGCGCCGGCATCGCCTCTTCGAGAGTCGATGCGACGCTGACCCGCTCGGGGGCAAGCATGGCCAGCTCGGGACCGAACCCGACCAGGGTGATCTGCATCCGGTCCGACCACCGGTTGGTCGCCAGCTCCGCGGCCATCGCGGCAAGCACCGCCTGCACCATCCGGCGTGACCCGCGGACGGCGATCAGGCCGTGCGCGACCTCGAGGTCGATGAGCATCCGGCCGGTGTCGCTGGTACCGATCGAGACCAGGCCCGGGTAGGGGGCCAGCGCAGCGCCTGCCTCATCGGGGTCCAGGCCGGCTACGGCGTGCAGCGGCAGCCGCCACACCTGCCCGTCGTCCACCGACTGCCAGGGCCGCGGCGGGTTCTGGTCGGCCGGCGCGATCCACAGGTCGAGGTTGACCTGCCCGAGGTGCGCGGCGAACACCGTCGGCGGCGTCTTGCCCTGCGCGGCGAGTTCCCGCGACAGGCAGCGCAGCCCGGTGTCGAGCAGCCGGGCCGATGGCTCGCTCGCGCCGAGCCGGAGCGCCGCCTCAGCCAGGGCCGCGTCCCCCTCGGCTATGACCACTCTCTTACCGAACGCACGCTGCCAGAGCTGTTCGCGCCTGCGGCGGCCGAGCGCGGCGAGCAGGCCGGCGGCGAGCAGTGACGCGGCCGAGAGCTCGTAGGGGAAAGAGAGCAGGGCGCTGCCGGACAGACCCTGGGCCGGGGCCACGGTCGCGCGGTACCCGCCACCGCCGCCGGGGCCGCTGCCCGGAGCGCCAGACCCGCTACCCGGGGCGCCGGGGCCGGTGCCCGGGGCGCCGGGGCCGCTGCCCGGGGCGCCGGGGCCGGTGCCCGAAGCGCCTGCGGAGCCGGCCACGGCGGCCGCCCCGCGGGTCCCGGACCCAGAACCCGGCGTGCCCTCGGCCGCCCGGCCGGCCCGCTCGGCCTGCTGGGCGCCGACCCGCTCGGCCCGGCCGGCCGGGGCGCCGGGCACGGCGGCCGAGCCCTGGGCGAGTCCGGACGCCGAACCTGGCGTGCCGTCGGCCGCCTGGGTGGCTCGCTTGGCCTGGCGGGCACCGGCCTGCTCGGCGGCGCCGGCCGGACCGCCCGGCGTACCGTGCGAGACGATCTCGATGCCGGGGCCGAACGCGTCACGCGGCATCCGGAGCACCCAGCCGGGCCTGATCAGGCTGGCCAGGGTGAGGCTGGTCCCGTCGGGCTGCGGGCGGTCCTTGTTCAGGTCAAAGATCTCGTGGTAGCGCAGGCCGTTGCCGAGGTGGTTCTGAGCTATCTCCCACAGGCTCTCGTGGAAGCGGCCGACCGGCGGCTTCACTATGTAGATCTTCTCGACGTGCGGGCCTTGCTCGGCCTTGGCCTCGTCCTGCGCCTGGTGCCCGGTCAGCTCGGCCCCGGCCTGCGAGTCCGTCCGGCCAACCGCCGAGACCGTGTGCGGCGCGCGGGGCGGTGCAGCGCCGCGCGCGAAGGCGGGCGACAGGGCCGCGGTAGCGCTGATCAGCAGCAGAGCGGCGGTGACGAGCCGGTGCGCGACCGCCTGGGTACCGCCGGACAGCGGGACCCTGGCCGGCACGCCGACGTTCCTGATCGCGGCCCTGATCTCGGCGAGCACGCAGACGACCAGCTGGAGCCAGGCCAGCCAGACGATGATCGCCAGGATCCGGACGATGCTGAGGATGCTGAGCTGGTGAGCGAGCAGGCCCAGCGACGGCCTGGCATGTGGGATGGGCAGGCCGAGCGCGCTGATCAGGGCGATCGGCACGCCCACGATCAGCACCGCGAGGGCGAAGATGGCGACGAGCCCGGCGGCGACGTCGCCGCCGGACCGGCGGTCCGCGGTGTCCGGCCGCCTGAGACCTGGAATCGGCGGTGCCATCAGCACTGACCTCCCTGAGTGATCCCGCAGACCGGTGACGCCTCGCCGTAGGACGTCTGGGTGAAGGTTCTGATCCCGATGAGGCCGAGGAGCTGCGATCGCAGGGTCACGGTCGCGTATACCTTGATGCCCGGCCGGCCGTTGACGGGAACGTACGTGCAGAGTCCGGGGGTAGCACCGATGTCGGTGTACTTGCTCACGAACGCGGTGGCGACGTTGCAGGCTCCGGGGTCCTCGAGCTGGATCGCGCCCGAGCGCAGGGCGGCCACGTTCAGGTCGTTGGCGCCCGCCCGTGCCGCTTGCTGCGCCACGTCGGCCGCGCGCTCCCTCGCGTTGATGGCGATACCGCCGTCCACGAGCAGTCCGGCCAGCAGCACGACCACCGGGGTGAAAAGGACGACGAACAGGGACAGCGTGCCGCGGTCCGCCCGCCAGCCCGTGCCGCCTTTTCGCAACATCCGCCTATCCTCCCACCGAGAATGTGTCGATAGGTGCTGATGCGTGACCTGTGATCATCTTCGTCTGGAAGCCGATGAATGACAATGCCGGCAGCGTGACCCGGCAGGTAACAATGACATTCACCACGCCACCCGGGGCTAGGTCGGTGCTGCCGCCGAAGGTCACGTCGGGACCTGCGACGCACCCGTTCAGATCCGCATCGGCAGCTGTTTGCGCGCTCTGCAGGGCGGTGCCCGAATTCTGCGTGATGGACGCCGCCCGGGCGGCGTCGCGCGCCGCTCCGTCAACCTGGCCCTGTGCCTCCACCACCCGGCCGAGAGCCACCAGCACGGCCATGAAGAGGACCAGGATCGGGGTCAGGATCACCAGCTCGATGGCCAGCGATCCCCGCTCGCCCTGCCTGGCGACGCCCCGGCCGGCCACGCTCCGGCCGACGACGCACCGGCCGACGATGCCCCGACTAGCGATCCCGCGGCCGGCTAGGCCCCGGCCGTGGCCTAGCCGCCCGCGCATAGCGCCGTGTCTCCGCTGGGCCGGAAGCATTCCGCCGGGCCCTGCGAGGTCTCGTCGATACGGAAGGTCAGTCCCGGTATGGGCAAGATGCTGGGGGCATTGCCCACCACCTCGACCCCGCGTACGTTCCCGGTGCCGACCGGTCTGGCGCTGGTGTCCTGCAGCAGTGATCCGCCCAGCTGGCGGGCATAGCTCTGTGCCGCCGTCGTGGCCGGGCCCGCCCACGACAGCCCCTGCTCGGTATCCCGGGCCACCCGGGCTCCCGCCTGCGCGGCCGCGATCGCGACGTGCCGGGCCTGGTACCACATGGCGAACTGGCCGATGAGCAGGATGCTCAGGATCACCAGCGGGGCGAGCAGGACCAGCTCGATGGAACTCGCTCCGGTATCCCGTCGCTCCGGCACCTGGCCGGCGCGATCTGGAGACTTCGCAGGACGCTGCCTGGCCAGTTGCCGCGCCGGGCCGCCGCGGCCCGGCATGTCAGGGACCGGTGTTGATCTTGTTGGCCGCGCCCACGATCTTCTTCTGGATAATGAGGAAGATCGCCAGCGCGATGATGGCAAGCAGTCCGGTGATGATGGCCCATTCGATGGCCGATGCACCGCGATCGCCGCTGCTGCGCGCCGCGGCCAGCCGCCTGCCAAGCAGCGCTCTGAGATATTCAACACTCGGATCGTTGAGCGGGTTCATATCCGTGTATTCCCTTCTCGCATTCGCAGGCCCGGGGGAGGCACTAGACAGCAAATATTGCTATAGCGGCCGGATACAGGATGAAGAGCAGAAACCCGACGCACAGCAGCAACTGCGCGATGAGCATGGATTGCGAGCGCTCGCCGGCCTTCCCCTCCAGGTCGGAGATCTCGCGCCGGCGCAGGCTCGCGGCCCGCGCGGTCAGTGACTCGCGTACCTTGGCGCCGTCCTCGGCGACCAGGCTCAGCGCGGCGCCCAGGTCGGTGAGTTCGGTCACGCCGATGTCCTCGCCGAGGCCGCCGAGGGCCTGCCAGGGTGTCTGGCCGGTGATCCGGGCGTTCGTCAGCGCGTCCCGGATTCGCCGCATCGCCCAGCCGTTCCCGATCTCTCCCGCGGCCATGAGCGCTTCGGGGACGCCGCGGCCGCCGGCGAGATTCATCGCCACGAGATCGAGGAACGAGCCGACCGCATGCCGGAAGTCGCGGCGCCTCGCCGTGGCCTTCTGCTTCAGCTCCAGGTCAGGAAGGAAGAAAAAGATCCCGGCTACGATCAGGCCGATCCATACCGGAATGATCACCGGGAACCTGATGCCCGCCAGTCCGGCCAGCACGGCGAGGACGGGGACGAAGATCAGGCCAGCCAGCGCGAGCAGGATCTTCCCGGCCAGGTAGCTCTCGAATGACTTGCCGGTCAGCGACAGGTTGGCCTTGATCGACGGGAATTCCCAGCCCTGCTCTGCGCAGATCCTGGCGACCGTGGCGCCGACCCGCCGGCTGATCCGGCCCTCGTTCCCCGCTAGCGTCCGTGCCGCGGAGCCCCGGCTCGCGACCGTCCGGCCCGCGTCGAACGCCGCGATCTGGCGGGCCAGGCTCACCCGGCGGGGAATGAGCGCCACCGCGAGCAGGAACAGGCCGATGCCCATGACACCGCCGGCCAGCACCGCAAGAGTCACCCCGCACCTCCCTGCCACGCGCCCACGGTCTGCGGTACGTCGGCCGGGACCTGCGCGGCCTGGCCGCCAATGAGAAGCCGTTCCGGGACGTCGAACCGGGCCAGCCTGGTCAGCCAGAAGAATCCGGCCGCGTACAGGCCGGCGACGACCAGCAGCACGAGCTGCCCGTTCACGGTGTCGTACACGTGCACGAACGAATGGTTGAAGATGGCCAGCAGGACGGCCACGCCGACCGAGAAGCCGACCACGAACATGGCGCTGAACCGGGTCGCCCGGCGCTGGGCCTCGATCCTCCTGCGCATGTCCAGTTCCTCGCGGACGGCGCCGGATAGCGCGCTGAGCAGGGCCCGCAGTCCGGGCCCGCGCAGCCGGGAGTTGATGATCAGCGCGGCCAGGATGAGGTCTGCGCTCGGGTCGTCCAAGTCGTCGGCGAACCTGCGCAGCGCGTCCGGCAGCGGCACCCGGGTGTGCAGCCGGTCCACCAGGCCGATCAACGGCTCTCTCAGCGCCGGCGCGGCGGCGCGCAGGGAGGCGGGGATGGCCTGCTCCAGGCCGACCGCGCCCGCGATCGTGTCGCGCAGGGATTCGGTCCAGGTGGCCAGGCCTTCGAGCCGCCCGATCGCCGCCCGCTCACCGCCCGCGCCGCCGGACAGCTTCGGCCAGAACAGGATGAGCAGGGCAAAGCCCGCGCCTGCCACCACCCACCGGGTGGCGAGCAGGATGATCACTCCGCCGACGAGCGCGGTCAGCCCGCGGATCCCGAGCACCTGGTCGCGCAAGTCGTCCAGCCTGCGGCTGCTCTTGGCGGGCTTCGGCGGCAGGCCGCGGATCGCGATGATGGCCAGGAACAGGCCGCCTCCGGCGACGGCTCCGGCGAGGAGGGCGAGCAGCTGGCTGGCGTCCGACAGCATCACGGCCAGCTTCCCGGGGCATAGCCGTGCACGGCCAGCTCGTCCAGGCACGAGAGCGGGGCATGCTGGCGGGCTCGCCCGTCGGGGCCCGGGATGAACACCTCGCTGGACAGCACCCGGCCGTCGATGCCGGTTACCTCACGGATGCTGCTGATGTACCTGCGCAGCCTGCCGCCGAGGGAGAACTCGTTGCGCTTCTCGATGAACACCACGAAGTCGATGGCCCCCGCGATCAGCATGTGCGTCGCCTCCACGGGTAGCCGCTCGGACGCCTGGATGGCATAGGTGGCTATCCGGTTGAACACCTCGACCGAGGAGTTGGAGTGGATGGTGGACAGCGAGCCGTCGTTGCCCTGGGACATCGCGTTCAGCATGGTGACGATCTCGTCGCCCAGCACCTCGCCGACGATGACCCGGCTGGGGTTCATCCGCAGCGAGCGGCGGACGAGCTCGGCCATCGAGATCGCGCCCTGGCCTTCCATGTTGGGCAGCCGCTCCTCCAGCGCCACCACGTTCGGGTGCAGCTCGGGATAGTGGTCGAGGCCCAGCTCGAGCGCGCGCTCCACGGTGATGAGCCGTTCGGTGGCCGGGATCTGGTTGGCCAGCGCGCGCAGCAGCGTGGTCTTGCCCGCGTTCGTCGCCCCGGCGATCATGATGTTCTTCCGCGCTGCTACCGCGGCCGCGAGCATCGAGCCGATCTCGGGCGACATCGTGCCGTTGCCGACGAGGTCGGCGAGGAATACCTTGCCCAGCCGGGCCCGGCGGATCGATACCGCGGGCCGCAGCGTCACGTCCATCACCGCAGACAGCCTGGATCCGTCGGGCAGGCGCAGGTCGAGCTGCGGATTGGCGGTGTCAAACGGGCGGCTGGACAGGCCCGAGTAGGCGGCGAGTATCTGGATGAGCTCGACCAGTTCCTCGTCGCTTTCGGCGACCGGCTCACCCAGCTCTTCCCGGCCGTCGGCGTAGCCGAGGAAGACGCGGTCACAGCCGTTGATGTCGATGTTCTCTATCTGCTGGTCCTCCAGCAGCGGCTGCAGCCGGCCCACGCCGAACAGCGCGGCGTGGATCGCCGAGGCGAGCTCCTCCTCTTCCTGGGCGTTGGGCGGTGGCCGGCCCACCGTGATCTCGCTGCGCGCGTGCTCCTCGAGCACCTGCGCGATGAGCGCCCGCGCGAACTGGCGCTCGTCCTCGCCGGACATCGTCGGCAATCCGGATGCGGCATCGCGGCGCCGCTGCTCGGCGAGCCGGTCCCCGACCTCGCCGCGCATCCGCTTGACGATGCTGTGGTCCACCGCTCAGCTCCCCCCAGGCCGCCCCGGCGCGGGCCCGGACGCCGGCTCGGCCAGCGAGGCAAGCACGCCGGGCTCCGGTGCGATCCTGTAGGCCACCGCTCAGCTCCCCCCCGGCCGCCCCGGCGCGGGCCCGGACGCCCGGCTCGGCCAGCGAGGGAAGCACGCTGGGCTCCGGTGCGTCGCCGCGCTCGGGCGGTTGCTGATCGTTCGCGTTCGGGCCGGCGGCCGTGCCCGCGTGCCGGCCGCGTGCCGCCGCCCGTCCGGACCTGGCGGACGGCTGGTGGCTGCGCGGCGCGTCGTAGGATCGCGGCGCCGCAGCCGGACGCGGCTGCTCCGCCGCGGCGGCGAGCGGCTGTGCCGCGGCCGCCGGGCGGTGCGGTCCGGGCCCGGACGGGTCCGGCTTCTGCGGCACCGGAGCGCGGATCCCGCCCTCCCGGCGCTGCGGTCCGGGCCCGGACGGGTCCGGCTTCTGCGGCACCGGAGCGCGGATCCCGCCCTCCCGGGCGGATGCTCCGGCCGGCCGCAGGCGATCGGCCGGCGGCTCGGGCAACGCTGAGACAAGATCTCTGGCGATGGCACGGACCGTCCGGATGAACATGGACTTGTCCAGCTTGCCGCTCCACTGCCCGCGGAGCTGATCGGCGCTCTTGGGCTCGTAGGCGAGCCCGCCGAGGACGCGTCCGGGCGCGCCGCTGCGCCGCAGTGCCTCCGCCACTTCCGCGGTAGCGGCGCCGAAGTTCTTGTAGTCGGTGACCAGCACCACGTCGACGCGGCCGGCGCTGGCCGCGCCGCGCCACGGCGGCCGCGACCGCGCTCACCCGGTCGCGCAGCCTGATCACATCGCCCAGGCTGGCCCGGGACAGCAGGATCACCGTCCGCGCCTGGGCGAGCAGGTCATACGGCGGCCCGTCAACCCCGATCCGCCCGCAGTCGGCGATCACATCCGCCTGCGGCACGGCGGCGAGCAGCCTGCCGACCGGCCCCCAGAGCAGTTCCAGGCCCGCGCCCTGCTCAGCGCCACTGACCCCGGTGAGCACGTCGAGGCCGCCGTGCAGTTTCTGCGTGTGCTCCCACACCTGATGCGGCTGCAGGCCGCGGCGCGCGGCCACGGCCAGGCTGAGCAGTCCGCGGCCCGGATCGAGCCGCCCGCCGTCCGCCGACGGGAGGCGGTAGACCAGGTCTCCGCCCGCCGGGTCGCACTCGGCGAGCAGGACCGGCCGCGGCCAGACCGCCGCCAGCGCCACCGACGCGGTGGTGACGCCGGGTGCCCCTTTGTCCGCGGCAACCGCGATCAGCGTCATGGGTCAGCCTGTCCCGCCCGAAGACGGCGGCGCGGTACCGCCCGAAGACGGCGATGACGGCGCGCCGGCGGACGGCGATGCCGTCCCGCCTGACGGCGGCGATGCCGGGCCGCCCGGCGGGGTCGTCGCGGCGGCGGCACCCTGGCCGGTTCCCGGCAGCACCCCGACGCCGACATCGTTATTGGCCGCGTTGCAGGACACGCCAGCGGCGTCCGCCGGGTTGACCGCGACCTGCACGTCGTCTATGGCGTCACTGGACGTGCTGCCCGGACGGCCGATGTTGAGCACGACCGCGTTGAAGCTCAGCACGTTGCTGGCCGGCCGGGGGCACCGCCCGCCGTTGTCACTGGTCGCGAAGATATCTACGTGGTTCCCGACCTGCAGCCCGTCGGGCAGCTGACCGTCCTTGAGCGCGAGCCCCACCACGGTCATGCCCTTGGTCACGTTGTTGACGGCCGTCGTCATCTGCGGGGTGAGGAGCGTGCCGGGCGGCAGCATGGTAGCGGCATAGGTACGGGCCACCTGGCTGGCCTGATTCCAGGGCACGTAGTCGATGCCGGTGCCTGAGCTGACCTGGACCTCCTGCATGGAACTCAGCGGAATCTTCTGCCCCTGGCCAACCGGCTGCGATATCTCGATGGCGCCCGTCTTGTGACCCGCGTCGATCACCAGCAGCGCCGCGACGAGAGCACCGCCGATCACCAGAACCACGGCCAGCGCCGCCAGGGCGGGCTTGCGCTCACGCGGCGCACTCGGCAGTCGCCGTCCGCCCGGCGCGGTCGGCTCCGGCCATGCACCGATGTCAGCGCCAGCCCCCGTTCCGCGCGGAATCGTGCCCCTGTCGCTTGACATCGGTCCGGCGTCTCCCTGCCTGCGGCATCTCCTTAAACGGGTGCTCCCGACGCTCCGCTTCGGCGCCTGCGCGCCAGCGGCCAGCGGGGTCGCGAGGCGAACCTATCTTGCCTGTGGTCCGCGGCGCAGGGATGTAATCAACCTGCTACCGGTCGGCCAGGTAATCCTCGCCTCGCACAGCTAGGTCACGGTCACGTAGGTCACGGTCACGCCGATCACGGGATGCCTGGTGATATCCGCGGTGACGGGCCAGGCTGCCCCGATACCATGCTGGGCATGCGGATCGCGCTGACCGCGCTGACCCCGCAGGGCCCGCGGGATGTCGTGGTCAGCGCGGACGACGGCGCCGTGGTCGGTCAGGTCGCCGCGGCGCTACGCAGGGCTGCCGGAGGAGCCGAACGGCTGGCGCCGGTCATCAGGCTGCCCCGGACGCCAGCACACCCCGGCCAGGGGCTGGCGCCGCCGCTGGCCACCGGGCTGGCCGGGACGCCAGCACACCCCGGCCAGGCAGCAGCGCCGCCGCTGGCCACCGCGCAGGACACCGGGCTGGCCGGGACGCCACACCCTGGCCAGACAGCAGCGCCGCCGCTGGCCACCGCGCAGGGCACCGGGTGGCGAGCAGCCGCCCAGGAGACCCTGTGGCTGGACGGGCGGCCGGCCGACCCACGGGCCCGCGCGGCTTCCGTGCTCCGCGACGGCGCCCTGGTCGCGACCGACCCCCGGGCCGCCGCCGCCACGTCCGTCGCCGAGCAGGCCGGCCTGGCCGAGGTGCGGGTGGTCGGCGGCCCCGCCGCGGGAACGGTGCACCGGCTGGGGTTCGGCACGCTCACCCTGGGCGCCTCGCCCGACTGCAGCGTCCGGGTGACCGGGACCGGTCTGCCCGCCTACGTGGCCCGGCTGGTGATCGGGCCCGGCGGACCAGCCGGGCAGGCCATCGTCGAGCCGCTGCGCGGCCCCGCCGACGGCATCCCGCTGCTGCTGGACGGCGAGCCGCTGGCCGCGCCGAGGCCGTGGCCGCCGGGCTCGCTCCTGCAGGTCGGGGCCAACGTGCTCGCCCTGGCCAGTCCGGAGCAGCCGGACGCGCACCTGACCCCGATCGGCGACGGCGGGCTGGCGTTCAACCGGCCGCCGCGGCTGCTGCCGTCCAGCCTGCCGCGCCGGGTCGAGATTCCGGTCGAGCCGAAGCGGTCGGAGAAAGCCCGGCTGCAGCTGCTGTCCGCGCTGCTGCCGCTGGCCTTCGGCGCGGTCCTGTGGATCGCGCTGAAGAATGCCCTGTTCGCCCTGTTCATGCTGATGAGCCCGGTGATGGTGATCGGCCAGTGGATGAGCGAGCGCCGCCACGGCCGGGTCTCCTACCGGCGCGGGATGCGGGAGTACAAGCGCAAGATGGCCGGGCTCGACGGCGTCATCGCCGCCGAGCGGGCCGCCGACGAGGCGCAGCGCCGGGACGCGGCGCCCGACCCGGCGCAGGTGCTGCTCACCGCGACCGGCCCGCGGCGGCGGCTGTGGGAGCGCCGCGACGCCGACCCGGACGTGCTGCACCTGCGGATCGGCCTGTCCGACCGGCCGGCCAACATCGAGTTCGTCCCGGAGAAGGGGGCGCCGCGCGACGCCGAGCTGCCGCCGGCGCCCGCGGCGCGCAGCGTGCCTGTCTCGCTGCCGCTGCCCGAGCTCGGCGTGATCGGCCTGGCCGGGCCGGCCGGCGACTCCCGCGCGCTGGCCCGCTGGTTCGTCGCGCAGGCCGCGGCGCTGCACAGCCCGCGCGACCTGCACATCGTGGTGCTCGGCGCCGGCCGCAGGCCGGCGCCGAGTGGAACTGGGTCCGCTGGCTTCCGCACTGCGCGCCGCAGCAGGGTGAGGAGTGCCTGGCGCTGGTCGGCACGGACCCGGACTCGGCGGCGCGCCGGGTGGCCGAGCTTGCCGCGGAGGCCGCCGAGCGGATGAGGCAGGCCGGCGACTCCCGGGGGTTCGGCCCGGGCTTCGGCGACAGCAGCGAGGCGGCCGCCGACCCGGCGCTCGGGCCCAAGGTCCTGCTGGTGCTGGACGGAGCGCGGGCGCTGCGCCGCATCCCCGGCATGCCGCAGGTGCTCGGCACCGCGCGCAAGACCGGCATCTACGCGATCTGCCTGGACGAATCGCAGCGGGTGCTGCCCGAGGAGTGCGCCGCCGTCGCCTCCTGGGATCGCGACCGGCCCGGCTGGCTGTCCCTGCAGGGCAGCGGCCTGGATGCTCTCGGCTCGGTGCTCGCCGACCAGGTCAGCGTGGCCTGGGCGGACCGGGTAGCCCGGTCGATGGCCCCGGTCAGGGACGTGAGCCGGGACGACCCCGGCGCGACGATCCCGCCGGCCGCCCGGCTGCTCGACCTGATCGGGATGCCTGACCCCGCGCCCGGCGACGTGGCCGAGGTGTGGAAACGGTTCGGCCGCACGACTGCCGCGGTCATCGGGGTGAGCACCGAAGGGCCGTTCGGCATCGATATCCGGTCCGACGGGCCGCACGGGCTGATCGCGGGAACCACCGGGGCGGGCAAGTCCGAGCTGCTGCAGACCCTCATCGCGTCGCTCGCGGTGGTGAACCGGCCGGACGCCATGACGTTCGTGCTCATCGACTACAAGGGCGGCAGCGCGTTCAAGGACTGCGCCCGGCTTCCGCACACCGTCGGCATGGTCAGTGACCTCGACGGACACCTGACCGAACGGGCCCTGGCCTCGCTGTCGGCCGAGCTGAGGCGGCGGGAGGAGATCCTGCTGCGGGCCGGGGCCAAGGACATCGAGGATTACTGGGACACCGGGCGGGTCAGCCCCGGGCTGCCGCCGCTGCCCCGGCTCATGCTGATCATCGACGAGTTCGCCTCGCTGGTCGCCGAGCTGCCGGACTTCGTCACCGGGCTGGTCGGCATAGCCCAGCGCGGCCGGTCGCTCGGCGTGCACCTGATCCTGGCCACCCAGCGGCCGGCCGGCGTGGTGAGCGCCGACATCCGGGCCAACACCAACCTGCGGATCGCGCTGCGGGTGACCGACGCCGAGGAGTCCGCCGACATCATCGACTCCCGCGACGCCGCGTTCATCGCCAGGTCCACGCCGGGCCGGTGCTACGTCCGGTCCGGGGCGACCGCTCCGGTCGCGGTCCAATCGGCCAGGATCGGGGGCCGGCGCCCCGGGACAGGGCCGGCCGGGAGCCGGCCCGGGTCATCCCGGTGCCGTGGGCCGGCCTCGGTCGCCCGCTCCCGCCGGCCGGGCTGACCGGGGACGACGACGAGAGCATGATCACCGACCTGTCCGTCCTGGTAGACGCCATCTGCACGGCGGCCGCCCAGGCCGGGGTCCCCGAGCAGCCCAGCCCGTGGCTGCCGCCGCTGGCCGACGCCGTCGCGCTGGCTGACCTGCCGCCCGTCCCGGCCGGTGGCGACGGCGAGGTCACGCCGGTCCCGTACGGGCTCACCGACGTGCCGACCCGGCAATCGCGGCAGCCGCTCGCGCTAGACCTCGGGCACGGCGGGCACCTGGTCATCGCGGGGGCGGCGCGGACCGGCCGGTCCACCGCGCTGCGCACGATGGCAGGCTCGGTGGCCGCGCACACCTCGCCCGCCGACGTGCACATCTATGCGATCGACTGCAGTACCGGCGCGATGCTGCCGCTGGCCGGCCTGCCGCACTGCGGCGCGGTGGTCACCCGGGACCAGACCGACCGGGTCGAGCGGCTGCTCGGCAAGCTGCGCGGCGAGATCCTGCGGCGCCAGCAGCTGCTGGCCGCCGGGGGCTTCGCCGGCCTGGCCGAGCAGCGGGCCAGCGCCGCCGGCCAGGACAGGCTGCCCTGGATGCTGCTGCTGCTCGACTGGTGGGAGGGATACGTCGCGGCGTACGAGCAGTACGACTACGGGCGGCTGATCGACACCCTGCTGCAGACGCTGCGCGAGGGTGCCGCCGTCGGCCTGCGCGCGGTCGTCACCACCGACCGGTCCGCGCTGGCCGGTCAGGCGAGCACGGTATTCGGCCAGCGGATGGTGCTGCGGCTGGCCGACCGGTCCGATGCCCAGCTGGCGGGCGTCCGCGAGCGCAGCCTGCCCGCCCACCAGCCGCCTGGCCGGGTCATGTTCGAGAGCACCCCGCAGGCCTGCGAGGCACAGATCGCGCTGCTGGATCCGAACCCGTCCGGGCCCGCCCAGGTGGCCGCGCTGCGCCGGCTCGGCGACCAGGCGCTGGCCCGGTACGGCCGGCCGCCGCAGCCGCAGCGGCCGCTGCGCGTGGATACGCTGCCGGCCCGGATCACCTTCGCCGACGCGCTGGCGATCGACCCGGAATTCGCGCCGCCGTCACCGCTGTGGGCGATGGTCGGGGTGGGCGGCGACGAACTGGTGCCGCAGGGTCTCGACGTGCGGGACGAGGGCCCCGGGCTGGTGGTCGCAGGGCCGCCGCGGTCCGGCAAGTCCAGCACCCTGCTGACCATGGCCCGCTGGCTGCTGCGGCACGGTACCGAGGTCCTCACGATCACCCCGCGGCGATCCCCGCTGCGCGCCCTGGAGGGCGAGGCGGGCGTGATCGGCACGTTCGGCGGCGACGTGGCCGGCGAGGCGCTGGTCGGGGCGATCGAGGGCAAGGACCGCTTCGTGCTGCTGGCGGACGACGCGGAGCTGCTGTTCAACGGGCCGATCGACGACCTGCTCAACCAGATCCTGCTGGCCGGCCGGGACGGCGAGCACGGGCTGATCATCGCCGGGCCGGCCGGCGACCTGGGCCGGGCCTACTCGGGCTTCATCCCGCAGGCGCTGAAGTCACGGTGCGGCGTCCTGGTCGCGGTGGCCTCGCCGGCCGACGGCGACCTGTTCGGCGTCCGGCTGCCGCGCAACGCCGGCCCCGGGCCGCTCGGGCGCGGCCTGCTGGTCCGGCCGGGCGCCGTCGCGCCGGTCCAGCTGGCCGTCTGCGAGTGAGCGCGCCAGCCCCTGCGGGTGAACGTGCAGCCCCTGCGGGTGAGCGTGCCAGCCCCTGCGGGTGAACGTGCAGCCCCTGCGGGTGAGCGTGCCAGCCTCTGCGGGTGAGCATGCCAGCCGTCTGAGCATGACGAAGGGCCCCGGCGGCAGGGCTTGCCCGCCCGGGGCCCTCGCAGGTACAGGGGTCTTACCGCACGGTGGAGTTCAGCTGCTCTGCCATGTTCTGCTGGTTGGACGTGGCCTTGCTGGCCTGGTTCAGCAACTCGATCACCTTGTTCACGGTGGGAGTAGCCTGCTGCACCGTCTCCTGCAGCCGCGTGAAACTGGCGTCCACCCAGTTGCCGGACAGCGCGCTGATGTCGGAGTTCACCTTGGTCCAGACATCATTGAGGTTGCTGGCATCGGCGGCGAGAGCCGACGCGCCGCTCCCCATCCCGCCGATGTTGTATCGCTGGTCACCTGCCATGGGATGTCATCCCTCCGTCAACTCGATGCTGGAACTCTCGCGGTGATCGTCCGGGCCAGGTGAATCATTCACGCGGCTGCGGCGGAAGAGATGATATAGCGATATCACTTCTTCCCGCGCGGTAATCTGCGCAACGGGAGTGACGACAGCGAG
The DNA here is from genome assembly GCA_963762615.1 of uncultured Actinomycetes bacterium. Taxonomy (GTDB): domain Bacteria; phylum Actinomycetota; class Actinomycetes; order Streptosporangiales; family Streptosporangiaceae; genus PALSA-505. The sequence goes on from CAVXLG010000013.1 coordinate 1,582,131, forward strand.
CAATGTGCCTACACGGCGGCGCGAGACCTGGGGCAGGCCAGCGATGACCAGAGTGGAATCCGGCGGCGGCGGAGGCTCGGTCGGGATCGACCCGCAGCTGCTGCAGAGCATGATCAACGCGATGAACTCGTCCGCCGGCGAAGCGCTGACCCTGGTGAACGGCTACATCAGCCAGCTGACCCGGGTCGGGCTCGACACCGGCAGCCTGGCCAGGGCCGTCCAGGACCTGACCTGGGCGCAGGATCAGGTCCCGATGCTGAACCGCCGGCTGTCGCTCGCGCAGGCCATGGCCGAGCAGAATCCCGGCCTGATGGACGTCACGGCCGGCGCCGGCGCCCTCGACTTCGCCACCAACCAGGCCGCGCAGGCGGCCGGCAAGTCGGACGGCACCAGCGCCGTGGCGGCCCTCGAGGAGCGCGGCAACGTCAACTTCATCCTCAAGGACCTGCAGGCACACGCCGACGACCCGGCCTACATGTCGGCGTTCTTCGGCGCGCTGGGCCCGCAGGGCCTGACCGCGCTCGGCCTCCAGGTCACCGGCTACCAGCAGGAGGGCAACCAGGACCAGTACCGGGAGTGGGCCGGCACCGTCGGTGACTCCTTCGCCGTCGCCACCTACCAGATGCCGTACAAGCCGGATTGGATCAGCCGGCTCCAGCCGCCCGGTGAGCTGGCCGTCGACCCCGCGATGCCGATGCTGGGAGTGATCCAGCCCTTCCTCAGCCACGGCGTCTACTCCGCCAGCTGGCTCAGCCCGCTGGGCACGTACGCGCTGGAGCAGGCCTCCATCCAAGGGCGGGCGCCGGGGATGGAAATGCCGGTCCAGCTGGACGGGATATGGACCGCCATATCGCACAATCCCGCGTTCGACGCGCAGTTCTACCAGCAGAACTTCGCCAACGGCAGCAGGCCCGACGACAGCATCCTCGCGGTCATGACCAATCCGATGCTCATCGGTTCCGTCGACGACTCCGCGTTCGCCGCAATGGTCCGGTCGGCGACCATCCCGCCTGCCGGCACCGCCAGTACCGGCCCGTTCGCCGCCAACGCGCAGCTGACCATCCGGCAGTTCGGCAGTGATCCGAGCCTGCGCACGTCCGACCAGGTACGCGCCGCGTTCGGCGCCATCGTGGTGACGTACTTCAACGACCTGGCCTATACCGTCCGCGCGGCCGCCCCGGGTGTCGGCGCGCAGGACGTACCCGGCCTGCCGGTCAGCGCCGGCCAGCAGGACTGGGCGACCTTCGTGGCCGAAGCCATGCGGGACAAGACCACCGCCGCGGAACTGCTCACTTGCTACAGTTCCTGGGCTCGCAGCCAGCCCCACGACAGCTACCCCAGCGAGGGCGGCGGGCCGAGCGTCCCGCTGGATCAGGGGTTCTGGAACGACGCGTCGCTCGGGATGCTGCGGGACTTCATGGCCCATGACTACCAGCTGGCCGGGGCGCCGGCGGGCCAGAGCACGGGCTCGATCGCCGACATTGCAGCGGCAGGCGGGTCCGCGATCCTGACCAGCCTGGTCTTCGGCCCGGAGGCCGGCCTCGGCGAGATCCTGGCCGAGGGCGGGAAGGACGCGTTCCAGGCCGCGGCGGAGGCCGATCTCAACACGGTGTTCAGCAGCGGCGATCCGCAGCCCGTGAACGACCCCGCGCTGCAGCAGCTGACCGGCATCCAGCAGAACTGGTCCCAGATCGTGAGCGACTGGTACAACGCCGGGAACCGGGCGACGGCCACCCCGTACCTGAACCAGTCCTACAACGGCGATCCCGCCACGTACATCAGCCAGTTCAGCAACCTGGGGAAGAACGCGAACTTCATCCAGAACGGGCAGATCATGAATCCCGCCCAGATGAACCCGTACCAGCTGGCCGCGTTCAACGAGTGGCTGCAGGACCCGGCGATCGTTTCGGCCAACAGGGAGGAATTCATTTCCCAGGGACTCGGCGGGCTGCTGAGCCAGTACGCGCGAAGCACCTCCGGCGGGTGACGGTGAGACTGAGCCGACGGCGGCGCCTGCCCGCTGCCGCCGCGATCATCGCCCTGGCCGCGACCGCGTGCAGTTCCGGCGGCACCTCGGGTCAGGACGCCGCCAGGCAGGCGCAGGACCGGGTGCTCACGGCAGGCCGCGCCCTGTACCTGAAGTTCTTTGATGCCAAGGTCGCATCCAATCCGGCCATGTCGGGGAATTACCTGCCCTGCGCGGGGGATAGCGGTGGCACGAAAAAGCACTATGACGTCAGCTTTTCGCTCTTCCCGGTTAACCGGAACGTAAGTCTCGATGGGTACCGGCAGCAGCTCGTCGGCCTGGCCCGAACGGGCGGCTGGAAAGTCTCGCCAGGCAGCACGGCAGACTCGGCAGGCGCTGACGGCACGCGGTACAGCCTGGCCAAGGGCTCGCTCAGCGGTTCGCTGTCGGTGTTCCACGGCGTTTCGCCCAAGGTGGAAGCGAGCGCCTCGGTTGACAGCGCGTGCTTCGACGCCGGATCCGCGGCCGCCGGGCTGGCGAATCACGACAAGGATTTCCCGCTGCCGCACGTCAGCGCTTCGGCGCGATGATCGGAGGTTTCCGGTGACCAGCCAGCCTCAGGTGCCGAGCCCGATGCACGCGGTGCTCAGCGAGCTGTACGCGAGCATCTCGAAGGACCAGCCGGCCATGGCCGGCGCGCTGAAAGGTGCCTGCCAGCAGATCGGCGGCGGAGCGGCGTGGTCGGGCAGCGCCGCCGCCGCCTGGGGCAGCCAGCTGGACGGCTACTCCGCCGACCTTGCCAGCAGCATCGCCGCCGGGGTGGCCGAGGTCGGCAGCGCCCTGGCGGCCACCCCGGCGACCTGCAGCCAGGCGCAGGCCCGGACCGAGGAAATGATCCTTTCCGGGCGGCTCGGCTAGGCGTGACGCACAGCGGAGGTCAGCGGGACGGGCCGCCGCCCGGCGCCTGGCGTGCGCGGCCGCCGATCCCGGCGCACGCCGGACGTCAGCGCTCTCTACGCCGTGACAACCGGGAAAGCAGCGCGAGCACCCGTCTGCCGACCGGCAACGTGTCCTGGACCGCCCGGCTCGGCCGATCGGTAGACGGCCGCCCAGGATTCGAGCGCGGGCTCGCGCCACGACGCCTGCAGGCCGGCTTCCCCGCTGTCGCCGTCCGCGCCGAACGGGACGGGATCCACGCCGGCGGAGGTCGGCTGATCTGCCGGCAGCTGCCCTGGGCCGCTGGCAGCTCCCGCCGCGGGGCGGGTCTCGCCAGACCACCTGGCCCCGTCCCACCACCGCACGACGGCGGGGTTGTCGGGATCGGGGTACCAGGCGGGGGCGGGCTTGCCGGGCATAGCTATCGAATGATAGCGGAGGCGGCTGGCGCCGGAGGCGTAAGCATACTAGAATGTTCATTCGATAAGAAGTTATCCTGTGGCCATGCCCGCTCACCTTCCGCCTGGCTGGCCGGCCGGGGTGCACCCGCCAGGCAGTGACCGGTTCGAGGCGACCGCGGTGACCTGGCTGCTCGATGTGGTGCCCCCCGATTACCGGCTGTACGGCGTGCTGCGCAGGCACCCGGTGGCACTGGCAACGATCGCTCGCCACCACCTGGCGGCAGCCGTGCAGGGAGCCCGGCAGGGATACCGGATGGCCAGGACCGAGCTGACGCAGGCGCTGCCGCCGCACGCGGTGGACGCGGTGCTCGTCGCGTACCGGCGGGAAGGCCGCAGGCTGGTGGCCGTGTCCCGGTCCGTCAACGTGCTGGAACGGGCGCTGCGCGGCGAGACCTTCCGGCCGGGCCTGGACGGGCGTTAGCGGCGGCCGGGGCGCCCGGCAGGACTGCCCCCGGCGGCGGCCTCGTCGGTCGCCAGCCAAGTCCAGGCTGACTTCGTCCTCGGCCTTGCCAGGGATTGCCTGCACGCCGCTCCTGAGCCAGCGCCCTGTTGCCCGCGCTCTAAAGCGCGCGCAGCACCAGCAGCGCCATGTCGTCGGCTGCCGGGCCGGAGCCGAACTCGCTGACCGCCCGCTGGATCCGGGCCGCGACCGCGCCCGCGCTCAGCCCGGCACAGCCGGCCAGCAGCCTCGCCAGCCCGTCGTCGTCGTCGAGCAGGCAGCCTTCCTGCCGGCGTTCGGTGACTCCGTCGGTCACGCAGAGGACCAGGTCGCCGGGGAACAGGAAGACGTCCTGCGCGCCGAACGTGAGCTGGTCGATCACCCCGAGCAGCGGCTGGGGTTGCGCGGCGGGCTGCGGCAGCGCGGCGGGCGCCCCGCCCCCGGCGGGCCGCAGCAGCAGCGGCAGCGGGTGCCCGGCGCATACCAGCGACAGCCGGACCCCGGGGGTGCCCGCAGGCTGAGGCTCCTGCGGTTCCGGGCCGCCCGGCTCGCCGGCCGCGGTGTAGATCTCGCCGTGGATGAGCGTGATGAACGCCGCCCCCGCGCCTGCCTCGAGCAGCAGCCGGTTCAGCCGGCCGAGTACCGCGGCGATGCCGTAGCCCTCGCCCGCCAGGATGCGCAGGGTGTGCCGGGCCAGGCCGGTCACCGCGGCAGCCGCCGGACCGGTGCCGCACACATCGCCGATCGTGAACCGCCAGCGGCCCTCCCCCGCCGCGAACACGTCATAAAAGTCACCGCCGACCTCGTTGCCCTCGCCGGCCACCTCGTGCGCCACGGCCAGGTCGAGGCCGGGGATCCGCGGCACCTCCGGCGGCAGCAGGCTCCGCTGCAGCGCCCGGCTGGTCTCCTGCTGCCGCTCGTACAGCTGGGCGTTGTCCACCGCCAGTGCCGTCCGGCGCGCCAGGTCCTCGGCCAGCTCGGTTGCCTCCCGCGGCAGGCCGCCGCCGCGGGCCCGGCCGATCGCAAGGACGCCGAGGCTGCGGCCGCGGGCGGCCAGCGGGAAGCACCAGGCGGCGTCGGAGGTCAGCTCCGCCGCATCTGGCGGCAGCCCGGCGGGGTCATCGATGGCCAGCGACCAGCTGCGGCCGCCGCGCCCGGGCACCTCCGGAGCGGGAACGACGTCGAGCAGCCTGGCCAGCGCGTCCAGCCGGGATTCGTCGGCGTGCCATACGTAGGCGGGCCGGGGGGCTCCGGCGTCGTCGTTGAGCAGCACCGCACACCAGGCGGCCAGCCGGGGCACGACGAGCTGCGCGGCCAGGGCGATGATCTTCTCCTGGTCGAGCGTGCCTGCCAGCAGGTCACTCGCCTCGGCCAGGAAGCTGACCCGGCCGCGCCTGGCCCGGTCAAGCTCGCTCAGCCTGGCCCGCTCGAGGGAGAGCGCCATCCGGTCGGCCACCTCCTGCAGCCGGGCCGAGTCCTTCTCGTCGAAACGATCCGGCTCCCCCGACGCGACGGCCAGGATCCCGGTCACCCGCCCCTCCACGAGGAGCGGGACCGTCACGACCGACCGGGATGCGCTGCCGTGCTCCTGGGCCCCCGGGCCGGGCAGGGCGCCGAGCGCCGCCGGGGGACCGAGGCCGGCCGCCGCCCGCATCCGCAGCTCCCCGTCGTCGTCGGCGACGAGCGCATACGCGGCGTCCGCGTCCACCGTGTCACGCGCCGTCTCGACCGTGTGCCGGAGCAGTTCGTCATAGCCGAGCCCGCCCAGGTCCAGCGGATGGAACACGGGCTCGCCGTCGATCGCCGCGACCCCCTCATGTAGCAGACCGGCGGGGGCGGCCAGGGCACGGTCGCCCTCGGCAGGCAAGGCAGCCGCGGCCGGAGCGTCATCGGCCAGCACCTCGCCGGCCGGGCGGTCGGCGAACGTGATCCTGAACCACACCGCCTTCGACGTCCGCGTGTAGGTCACCCCCCACGCCGAGGCGAGCGCGGACGGCAGCAGCAGCCCGCGCCCGCTGGTGCGGCCGGCCGGATCGTCCGGCGGCGGCCCGGAGCCGCCCAGCCCGCGGGCCGGATGCCGGTCCCGCACGGCCACCTCGAGCGCGCCGCCGCTCATCCGGCAGGTGACCTGGACCTGCGTGCCGGCGTGCACCACCGCGTTGGTGACCAGCTCGCTGGTCAGCAGCACCGCGTCATCGACCAGGTCGCAGGCCCGGCCGGGCGGGCCCGGCACCCGCCACGACCGCAACGTCTCGCGCACGAAATGCCGCGCCTGCCCGGCGGCGGAGGGCTCCGGCGGATATGTGGCGGTAGTTACCCGTTCGTCAGGTTCCGGCACGTGTCCGGGCTCCGCCTGCGACCCCGGGCGCTACGGAATGGTCGCTTTCGGTCATGGCTTGCGCTTCCATCGTGACAGACTTGTGATCTCCATAGCCTAGATAGCGAACACCTGCCCGCGGAGCCGTTCGGGCCGGAAGGCTGCGATCAGGCCACCAGGACGGAGATCCCTATGGTCAGGACTGAGCCTGCGGCCCATCCTGCAACCGCGTACACCGACGCCGATCTCGAACCAGTGCGTGCCGCGCTCGCGGCGCTCAGTGACGGCAACTACCGGCCCCGGGGCCGGCGGGCGGAAGATTTCCGGCCTGGCGACAGCGCCATGCTCACCCAGATCGGCGCGCTGGTGGATGAGGTCGCGGTCCAGCTCGCCTCGCTCAATTCGGAGGTCAACCAGAAGGCAGCGCAGGTCCGTGACATCGCGGTGGTGACCACCGCGGTGGCGCGCGGTGACCTCACCCGCAAGGTCACCGTGGACGCCCAGGGCGAGATGCTCCAGCTGGGGCAGACGGTGAACACGATGGTGGACCAGCTGTCCGCGTTCGCCGACGAGGTCACCAGGGTGGCCCGCGAGGTCGGCACCGAGGGCAGGCTGGGCGGCCAGGCGCACGTCCGCGGCGTCTCCGGGGTGTGGAAGGACCTCACCGACAGCGTCAACTTCATGGCCAGCAACCTGACCAGCCAGGTCCGCAACATCGCCCAGGTCACCACCGCCGTCGCCGACGGCGACCTGAGCAAGAAGATCGACGTTGATGCGCGCGGCGAGATCCTGGAGCTGAAGACGACCATCAACACGATGGTGGACCAGCTGTCCGCGTTCGCCGACGAGGTCACCAGGGTGGCCCGCGAGGTCGGCACCGAGGGCAGGCTGGGCGGCCAGGCCGAGGTCGGCGGCGTGTCGGGCACCTGGCAGCGGCTGACCGAGAGCGTGAACGGCCTGGCCAGCAATCTCACCACGCAGGTGCGGGCGATCGCGGCGGTGGCCAGCGCGGTCGCGGAGGGTGACCTCACCCAGTCGATCGCGGTCGGCGCCCGCGGCGAGGTCGCCGAGCTCAAGGACAACATCAACCTGATGGTGGCCAACCTGCGCGAGACCACCCGGGCCAACCGCCAGCAGGCCTGGCTGAACACGAACCTGGCCCGGATCTCGGGCCTGATGCAGGGCCACCGCGACCTGCTCCAGGTGGCCCGGCTGATCATGAGCGAGCTGACCCCGCTCACCTCGGCCCAGTACGGCGCCTTCTACCTCTCCTCGCAGCGGGGGGCCGCCGCGCCGTCGCCGGGCCAGGAGCCCGGCGACGGCGAACAGGAGTTCACCCGGATCGCCACGTACGGCTTCCGGCGCGGCGGGGTCAGTCAGTTCAGCATCGGCGAGGGGCTGGCCGGCCAGGCGGCCCTGGAGCGCAAGCGAATCCTGATCCGGGACGCGCCGGCCGGCTATCTCACCGTCGGCTCCGGGCTCGGCGAGGCCAGCCCGGTGAGCGTGGTCGTGCTGCCGGTCAGCTTCGAGGGCCGGGTACTGGGCGTGCTCGAGCTCGCCTCGCTGCACGATTTCGAGGACGTCCACCTGGCGTTTTTCGACCAGTTCGTCCCGACGATCGGCGTCACCATCAATACGATCATGACGAACTCCCGGACGGAGGCACTGCTCGGGCAGTCGCAGCGGCTCACCACCCAGCTGCAGGAGCGCTCCGACGAGCTGCAGCGCCAGCAGGCCGAGCTGCGCAGGTCCAACGCCGAGCTGGAGGAGAAGGCGGCGCTGCTCGCCAAGCAGAACCGCGCCATCGAGGTGCAGAACTTCCAGATCGAGCAGGCCCGCCGGACGCTGGAGGAGCGCGCCCAGCAGCTGGCCACCTCCTCCAGGTACAAGTCGGAATTCCTCGCCAACATGTCGCACGAGCTGCGCACGCCGCTCAACAGCCTGCTGGTGCTGGCCAAGCTGCTGGCCGAGAACCCGGACGGGAACCTCACCGCCAAGCAGGTGGAATTCGCCCGGACGGTGCATGAGGCGGGCTCGGATCTGCTGCAGCTGATCAACGACATCCTCGACCTGTCCAAGGTCGAGGCGGGCAAGATGGACGTCCGGCCGGCCGAGCTCTCGCTCAGCACGCTGGTGGAGTACGTGCACGCCACCTTCCGCCCGATGGCGGCCGACAAGGGCCTGGCCTTCGACGTCGAGGTCTCGCCCGACGTGCCCGGCCTGCTGTACGCCGACGAGCAGCGGCTGCAGCAGATCCTGCGCAACCTGCTGTCCAACGCGGTGAAGTTCACCTCGTCCGGCGGCGTCGTGCTGCGGATCTCCCGGCCGGAGGGCGTCACGTTCACCGGCCCGCTGCGCGGCGAACCCGAGGTGATCGGGTTCGCGGTGTGCGACACCGGCATCGGGATCGCGGCGGACCAGCTCCGCCTCATCTTCGACGCGTTCCGGCAGGCCGACGGGACCACCAGCCGCCGGTACGGCGGCACCGGGCTCGGGCTGTCCATCAGCAGGGACATCGCCCGGGTGGTCGGCGGCGAGATCCGGGCCGACAGCACGCCCGGCCAGGGCAGCACGTTCACCCTCTACCTGCCGGCCCGCGGCCTTCCCGCGGGGGCAGGAGCGGGCCGCCCGGGTTCCCCTCATGGCCTTCCGAACGGGATCGCGGGACCAGCCGGGGACCCGTCGGACACCGCGCCGGTGCCCGATGACGCGCTGACCGGGGTCAAGGTGCTGATCGTGGACGATGACGTGCGGAACGTCTTCGCCCTGACCAGCGTCTTCGAACGGTGCGGCGCGGAGGTCCTGTACGCCGAGAACGGCCGCGAGGGCATCGACGTGCTCGAGCGCAACGAGGACACCTCGCTCGTCCTGATGGACGTTATGATGCCGGAGCTCGACGGGTACGCGACGACGGAGGCGATACGCCGGATGCCGCAGTTCGCGGAGCTGCCGATCATCGCGGTGACCGCGAAGGCGATGAAGGGCGACCGGGAGAAGACCATCGCCGCCGGAGCGTCCGATTACATCACCAAGCCGGTGGAAACCGGGCACCTGCTGCGCGTCATGCGGAGCTGGCTGCAGCGCGCCGGCGCGCGCTGAACGCGGTGCCGCCGCGGAAGGGAGCTGGTGACTTGCCCGCGAAACCCAGGATCCTGCTGGTGGACGACCGCGCGGAGAATCTGACCGCGCTCGAGGCCGTCCTGTCGTCGCTGAATCAGGTCCTGGTACCTGTCCGCTCCGGCGATGCCGCGCTCAAGGCGCTGCTCACCGGGGAGTTCGCGGTGATCCTGCTCGACGTCGTGATGCCCGGCATGGACGGTTTCGAGACCGCCGCGCACATCAAGCGGCGGGCCAAGACCCGCGACATCCCGATTATCTTCCTGACCGCGGCCAGTTCCGAGCCCGATTACGCGTTCCGCGGGTACGCGGCCGGCGCGGTCGACTACATCGCCAAGCCGTTCGACCCCTGGGTACTACGCGCCAAGGTGTCCATCTTCGTCGAGCTCTACGTCAAGAACCGGCAGCTGCGGGAGCAGGCCGAACTGCTGCGCGGCCAGCTGGCCAGCGCGCCCGGGCTGGCCGGGCGGGGCGGCGCGGCGAGCCTGCTGGCCGATCCTTCACCCGGCTCGCCCGGCTCCCCGGCTCCGGCCGGCGATGCCGAGCCGCTGCTGACCGAGCTGTCCGGCCGGCTGGCCGCCGTGGAGGACCTGGCCGCCGTGATCTCCGGCCAGGCCGCATCGGGCGGCGACCCGGTCATGGCCGACTGCACGACCCGGCTGGAGCACCGGGTGGGCAGGCTCAGGGACGCGCTGGACGCCCTCCGCGTGAGCGGCTAGCCGAACGCAGGCCGGGCGGTGAGCGAGTCGCGCGACGGTGTCGCGGTCACCTTCGCGGGGTCCGGCGACGCCTTCGGCAGCGGCGGGCGTCACCAGGCGTGCATCCACCTGCGCGCCCGCGGCGGCCAGGCATCCCGTGCTGGTGGACTGCGGGGCGACCTCGCTCACCGCGCTGCGCAGCCTCCGCCTCGACCCGGGCGAGATCGCCGCGGTGTTCGTCTCCCACCTGCACGGGGATCACTTCGGCGGGCTGCCGTTCCTCGTCCTGGACGCCCAGTTCGCCCATCGCACCCGGCCGCTGGCCGTGGCCGGGCCGCCCGGCACCGCGGGCAGGCTCACCGAGGCGATGGAGTGCCTGTTCCCCGGCTCGTCCGCGGTGTCCCGCCGGTTCCGGCTGGAGGTGACGGAGTTGCGGCCCGGAATGCCTGACGTGGTGGCCGGAGTCCAGGTCACCGCCTGGGAGGTCGATCACCCCAGCGGCGCCCCGGCGCTCGCGCTGCGGCTGGGGCTGGGCGGCCGGGTCATCGCCTATACCGGCGACACGGCCTGGACCGACGTCCTGCTCGAGGTCGCCGACGGCGCGGACCTGCTCATCGCCGAGGCCTACCGGATGGACCAGGACATCCCCTACCACCTGCGGCACGCTGACCTGGCCGCGCGCAGGCACCTGCTCACCAGCGGCCGCATCGTGCTGACGCACCTGGGCGCTGACGTACTCAGCCAGCGGGACCGGGTGCTTTTCGAGACCGCCCGGGACGGGCTGGTCCTGGACATCTGAGCGGGCGGCCCGGATCCGGCGCCGGGCGGGGATCACGGCCTCAGGCGTGCAGCGGCGGCGACCAGCCGTCACCGGCCACGTACTCCCGGACCACCCGGGCCGGGACGCCGGCCACCACGCACCGGTCCGGGATCACCCCGCGCACCACCGAGCCCGCGGCGACCGCCACGTTCCGGCCGATGCACGCGCCGGGAAGGATGATCGCGCCTGCCCCCAGCCAGGTTCCGGAGCCGATCGAGACCGCCGTGTTGCGGGGTACCTGGCGCCCGATCGGGATCTCCGGGTCGGCGTAGCCGTGGTTCTGGTCGGTGATGTAGACGTACGGCCCGGTGAACACGTCGTCCCCGATCTGGATCGAGTGATGGGCGACGATGTGGCTGCCCCGCCCGATCACGCAGCGGTCGCCGACCCGCAGCACCGGGACGGTCCCGAGATCCTGGCCGGGGATCATGCCGGCGGATATCGTCACGTGCGAGCCGATCAGCGTGTCCTCGCCTACCATGATCGATTGCTCGCCGTAGACGGAACCGACCGGGAAGGCGAGCATCGAGCCCCGGCCGAACGCGGCGAACCTGTGACCGGCCGGGGTGTCTGCCGTGATCACGCCCGCGTCCTGCACCGCCTGCCAGGCCCGGTGCACCAGGACCGACCGGGCGCGCCGGTAGCGGCAGGCGATTGCGTACCTCCAGGCCATGGCGGACAACGGTACCCGGGAAGTCCTCGCCGGCGCTCGCGGCCAGCTGGCCGCAGGCGCCGTCGATCTGGCTGCCCCTGGTGTCCCTGACCGTGACCGGCACGCCGTGCGCGCCGAGCCGGGCGGCGAACGCATCCATCGCCGACGGCGCGGACGCGGTCCACTGCGAGCCCGGCGTGGGGTTGAGCGGGATCAGGTTGACGTGCGCGAGCCGGCCGGACAGCAGTGCGCCCAGCGCGTCTGCCCGGCCCGGCTGGTCGTTGATGTCGCGGATCAGGGCGTACTCGATCGAGACCCGGCGCCCGGTCGCCGCCGCGTAACCCCAGGCGGCCTCCAGGACCTCGGCCACCGGCCAGCGGCGGTTCACCGGCACCAGCCGGTCGCGCAGCTCATCGTCCGGCGCGTGCAGCGACACGGCGAGCGTTACGGCGAGCCCTTCGGCGGTCAGCCGGCCGATGGCGGGCACGAGGCCCACCGTGGAGACGGTGACATGCCGCTGGGACAGGCCCAGGCCGTGCGGCAGCGGGTCGGTGATGCGGCGGACGGCGGACAGCACGCTGCGGTAGTTGGCCAGCGGCTCGCCCATCCCCATGAACACCACGTTGGACAGGCGGCACGGGCTGCCGCCCGCACCGCCGGCGGCCAGCACGCGGGCCGCCGCGACCACCTGCTCGACGATCTCTCCGGCCGACAGGTTGCGGGTCAGGCCGGCCTGCCCGGTCGCGCAGAACGGGCAGCCCATCCCGCAGCCGGCCTGCGATGACACGCATACGGTGGCACGGTCCGGGTAGCGCATGAGCACCGACTCCAGTCGCGCGCCATCGAAGCTGCGCCACAGCGTCTTGCGGGTCATCCCCTCGTCGCAGCTGAGCTCGCGCTCGCTGGTGAGCAGCCGGGGCAGCAGCTCGGCGGCCAGGGAAACCCGGGATGACGCGGGCAGATCGGTCATCTGGCCGGGTTCATCGGTCAGCCGGGCGAAATAGTGCCGGGACAGCTGATCGGCGCGGAACGGCGGCTCACCGAGTTGCGCGGCCGCGGCCCGGCGGGCGGCCGGGTCGAGGTCGGCCAGATGGCGCGGCGGCTTCCGGGGAGCCGTGCCGCGGCCCGGTGCCGCCGGCTGCGGGCGCTGCACATGTGCTCCATTCTGCTGGCGGCGACTCATTTCATGATAGGCCGTTGTAGATTCCCTTCCATGCCGAAGATGCGCGGGCGGCTGACGCAGCCAGAACCCCACATCCTGGTGGAGAGCACCAGTCCCTACGAGAGCCGCCGCATGCTCGTCGAGTACGACGGGACCACCACGGCAGCGTACTTGAACGACGAAGCCAACTCGATCGCCGCGACCTGGATCGCCAATCATCAGCCGGCCCCGCCGACGACCGACCTGGGCAGGCTGAACGCCGGACGCGCGCCTATCATGCCGGCCGGCCACACCAAGCACCCGGGCGGCCGCGCGCCGCTCGATCCCGGCCGCCTCACCGTGCTCTGGTTCGAGGAAGGCGACGGCGCCGCCGTGCTCGAGGATGGCCAGCTTCTCGCGGTGATCCCCGGCTGGTCCGACATGACCAGGGGAATGCCCGGGTACAGCCGCGACATCATCGGGCAGACGCCGTTCGGATGGTCGCTTGACGACGCGCTGGAAGGGCTGGGCCCGCGCACCGAGCAGGCCAGCGCGTTCTGGAAATGGCGGGACACCTCGGGATCGTGGGGCGGCTTCCAGCAGGCAGTCCTCGGTCACCTGCTGAGCAGGCTGGGGCCCGGCGCCCACTACTGGGACGCGGCGGCGGGCAAGCAGCCCGCGGTGGGCATCTCCGAGCGCCCGGCCGCGCCTGGCCGGCCGTATACCGTGCTGTCCACGGTCGGGATGAGCTGCCAGCGGATGCCCGTGGTCGAGCAGGTCGTCGAGGAGGCGGACGAGTACACCCGGATCGAGCTGGCCATGGCCACGTCGCTGGCCAGCACGCAGGCGGCGCGGATCTTCTTGTGGCTCGCCCAGTACCCGTGGCGGGCGGTCACCTGGTTCGGCCCGGGGCATAGTGTCCGCTGGTATCACGAGCCCGGTACGTTCCCGCTCGGCGGCGGCCGCGAGGCGGTGCTGCTGCTCGACGACCCGGTCGGGCTGGTCGGGCCCGACGTGCCGGACCTGTCCGGATTCTCGTTCGGCGGCGACCCGGTCCGGTGGCTGTGGGTGGTCCCGATCACCGAGCAGGAGCGGCTGCTGGCCAAGGAACACGGCTCGGCCAGCCTGGTGAGCGAGCTCGCCGCCCAGCGGCGCAGCTGGATCGTCGGCTCCTGAGGGCTTTACTCCCGAACAGGCGGGCGCCGGTCGCCGACCCGGCCAGCCTCAGTGCGGGATGAAGACGGTCAGCAGCAGCCAGGTCACCGGCGCGCTGAGCAGCATGGCGTCGATCCGGTCCAGGACCCCGCCGTGCCCGGGCAGCAGCGACCCCATGTCCTTGATCCCCAGGTCCCGCTTGATCATCGACTCCACCAGGTCACCCAGGGTCGCGACCGCGACCACCGCCGCGCCGAGGATGAGCCCCTGCCAGACGTGCCCGTGCAGGAGCACAGGCAGCAGTGCACCCCCGGCCGCCAGGCAGGCCAGTGCCGACCCGGCGAACCCTTCCCAGGTCTTCTTCGGGCTGATCCGCGGGACGAGCAGGTGCTTGCCGAAACTGATGCCCGCAAAGTAGCCGCCGATATCGCTGCAGACCGTGACCACGAGGAACAGGAAGGCCCGGTGGGCTCCGTCGGGCGCCGACAGCATGAGCGCCACGAACGCGCCGGCCAGCGGCAGGTACACGACGGCGAACATCCCGGCGGTGACGTCGCGCAGGAACCCGGCGGCCGGGCCGGCCAGCCGCCAGGCCAGCACGCCGATCATCGTGAGCGCGAGCGCGGCCAGCATGGCGCGGTAGCCGAGCCAGTACGCGCACGTGTAGACAGCAGCGCCGCCCGCGTAGACGGGGACCAGCGGGATCGCGATCTGCCGCACCCGCAGCGCCCGGCCCAGTTCCCAGACCGCGATCGCGATCGCGACACCCATCAAGAGGAGGAAGCTCGACTTGACGGTGAACAGGGTGACGACCGCGAGGGCACCCAGGCCCAGGCCCACCGCCGCGGCTACCGGGAGGTTACGGCCGGTCCTGGATCTCGGTGGCTGCCCGGCGGCAGCGGCGCCCGCGTCTTCCCCCGGGCTGCCGGTCTCCTCCCCCGGGCCGCCGGCCTGTTCCTCTGGGATGGCGGCCTCGTCCCCCGGGACGGCGGTCTCGTCCCCCGGGACGGCGGCCTCTTCCCCTGGGCCGCCGGCGACTTGCCGCGGGGCGCCGTCGTCGCGCGGTTGGCTGGGATTGTCCGTTCGGCCGCTGTCAACGCCCGGGCCGGAGCCGTGGAGGTCCAAGCTAGACCTCGAGAAGCTCGGCTTCCTTGTGCTTGAGCAGCTCATCCACCTGCGTGACGTAGGTGTGCGTCAGCTCGTCGAGTTCGCGCTCAGCCCGGCGCACCTCGTCCTCCCCCGCGTCGCCGCTCTTGGCCAGCTTGTCCAGCGCATCCTTGGAGTGCCGGCGGATGTTGCGGATGGCGACCCGGCCGTCCTCGGCCTTGTGCCGGGCGACCTTCACGTACTCACGCCTGCGCTCCTCGGAAAGCTCGGGGAAGATCACCCGGATGATCGCACCGTCGTTGGACGGGTTCACCCCCAGGTCACTGTTGCGGATGGCCTTCTCGATCGCACCCAGTGACGACTTGTCGAAGGGCTGGATCACGACCATACGCGGCTCGGGTATGTGAAACGAGGCGAGCTGGTTCACCGCTGTCTGGGTGCCGTAATACTCCGCGGTGATCTTGGCGAACATGGCCGGGTGAGCGCGGCCGGTGCGGATGCCCGCGAATTCTTCCTTCGCGACCACGACGGCCTTCTCCATCTTCTCTTCGGCATCGAAGAGCGTCTCCTCAATCACTTCGGCTCCCGGTCATCAGGTTTCACAGGTCCCGGACTTGCACACGATTGTCCCGATCTTTTCACCCCGGACCGCCCGGACCACATTGCCGGGTTCCATCAAAGCGAAAACCACGATCGGCAGGCCGTTGTCCATGCACAGGCTCACCGCGGTCGCGTCCATGACCTTCAGCCCCCGGCTGAGCACCTCGGCGTAATCGAGCTGCTGGTACCTGACCGCGCCCGGCATCGTGCGCGGGTCCGCGTCGTAAACGCCGTCTACCTGCGTGCCCTTGAGTACCGCCTCGGCCCCGATCTCCAGCGCCCGCTGGGCGGCGCAGGTGTCGGTGGAGAAGAACGGCGCGCCCAGGCCGGCCCCGAAGATGACCACCCGGCCCTTCTCCAGGTGCCGGATGGCCCGCCGCGGGATGTACGGCTCGGCGACCTGGCCCATGGTGATGGCGGTCTGCACCCGGGTCTCGACGCCCAGCTTCTCCAGCACGTCTTGCAGCGCCAGGCAGTTGATCACCGTGCTGAGCATGCCCATGTAATCGGCGCGGGCCCGGTCGATGCCCCGCTCGGCCAGCACCCGGCCGCGGAACATGTTGCCGCCGCCCACCACCACCGCGACCTGGATGCCCTCGCTGACCGCGGCAGCGATCTGCTCGGCGATCTGCGCCACGACGTCGGGCGAGATGCCGAGCGGCTCGTCGCCGGAGAAAGCCGCGCCGGAGAGCTTGAGCACCACGCGGTGCCAGGTCCGGTGCATCGTCACGTCCTGTACGGCAGGATCTGCCACTGCGCGGCCTCCTCGGAAAGACGTCAGGCTTGCCCCACCTGGAAGTGCGCGAAGCCGCGAACGGCTACGCCATTCTCGTCGAGTACCTGCTTGACCGTCTTCTTGGGCTCCTTGACGAAGGCCTGCTCGAGGAGCACGACGTCGGCGAAGAACCGGTTGACCCGTCCCTCGACGATCTTCGGGATGATCTGCTCCGGCTTGCCCTCGTCCCGGGTGATCTGCTCGGCGATCCGGCGCTCCCGCTCGATGACATCGGCGGGCACGTCCTCGCGCCGCAGGTACTTCGGCCTCATCGCGACGATCTGCTGCGCGACCTCCTTGGTCACCTCGCCGCCGTCGGAGTCGAACTGGACGAGCGCGCCCTTGGTCGGCGGCAGCGACGGGTCGCTCTTGTGCAGGTAGCTGGTGACGTAACCGCCGTCGAACCGGGCGAACCGGCCGAGCTCAAGCTTCTCCTTGAGCGAGACAGCCGCCTCGTCGATGAGCTGCTGCACGGTCTTGCCAGGTGCCGACACTGCCTCGGCGGACAGCAGGGCGGACCGGTCGGCGGGGCTGGCGGCCCGGGCCGCGGCGGAGATGTCGGCGGCAAGCTGGCCGAACAGCTCGGTCTTGGCCACGAAGTCGGTCTCGCAGTTCAGCTCGAACATCAGGCCCGACTCGGTACCGTCGAGCACCACGGCCACCAGGCCGTTGCCCGCCGTGCGGTCGGCCCGCTTGCCCAAGTCCTTGACGCCCTTGATCCGCAGCGCCTCCTCGGCCGCGTCAAAGTCGCCATCCGCCGCCTCGAGCGCCTTCTTGCAGTCGAGGAACCCTGCCCCGGTCTGCTCCCGCAGCCGCTTGACATCCGCAGCCGTGACGTTCGCCATTTCCCCATCTCTCGTGTGATCTCCGGGACCGTACCTGCCCGGCCTGGGCGGGTCCGGCCTAGTTTCATGCGTTCGGTGACGCCTCCGCGTTGGGCGCCGCGGCGTCGGGCGTCCCGGCGTCGGGCGCCGCGGCCTCGGGCGTCCCAGCGTCGGCCGTCCCAGCCTCGGGCGCCGCGGCCTCGGGCGTCCCAGCGTCGGGCGTCCCGGCGTCGGGCGCCGCGGCCTCGGGCGTCCCAGCGTCGGCCGTCCCAGCCTGGGGCGTCCCAGCCTGGGGCGTCCCAGCCTCGGGCGTCCCAGCCTCGGGCGTCCCAGCCTCGGGCGTCCCAGCGTCGGCGGGCGCCTCAGCCTGTGGCGCTACCGCCTCAGTCGGCGCGGCACCGGCTGGCGCGGCGTCAACCCCGGCCGACGCGCTGTCGGCAGGCGCACCGTCAGCCCCCGCCCGCCCGCTGTCGGCAGGCGCAGCATCGGCCCCGCCTGGCCCGGCGCCGGCCTCGGCCGACGAGGCGTCAGTCGCAGCCGGCGCGACCCCGGCCGGCGCCGTGTCGGCTGGCGCTGTATCCGCCTCGGCTGACGCGGTACCCGCCCCGGCAGGCGCCGTGTCCGCCCCGGCAGCCGCGGCGTCGACCCCGGCAGCCGCGGCGTCGGCCCTGGCTGGCGTGGCCCCGGCAGCCGCGGCACCAGCCCCGGCCGGCGTGGTCCCGGCCTCGGCGCGCGCGGCACCGTTGGCGGCCCCGTTCGCCGTAACGTCGGTGTCGTCGGCGGGCCGGCCGGGAAGCAGCTCACGCTCCCACTCGGCCAGCGGCTCCGCGGAACCGAGTTCCACACCGAGCGCAGTCGCCGGCTTTTCCTCACCGTCGGCCGCACCGGCCCGGGCGATCAGCCCGTCGGCCACCGCATCGGCCACGACCCTGGTTAGCAGTGCAACGCTGCGGATCGCGTCGTCATTCCCCGGGATCGGATAGGTCACCTCGTCGGGGTCGCAGTTGGTGTCCAGGATCGCGATCACCGGGATGCCGAGTTTGCGCGCCTCGCTGACGGCGATGTGCTCCTTCTTGGTGTCCACCACCCAGACTGCGCTCGGCACCCGGGTCATGTGCCGGATTCCGCCGAGCGAGCGGTCGAGCTTGTCGCGCTCGCGCTTGAGGTGCAGCAGTTCCTTCTTGGTCAGAGCCGATCCCGCCACATCGTCGAAGTCAACCTCTTCTAGCTCCTTGAGCCGCTGCAGCCGCTTGAACACCGTGCCGAAGTTCGTCAGCATGCCGCCCAGCCAGCGCTGGTTCACGAACGGCATTCCGACCCTGCGGGCCTGCTCGGCGATGGCTTCCTGCGCCTGCTTCTTGGTCCCTACGTACAAGATCGTCCCGCCGTGGGCGACGGTCTCCTTGATGAACTCGTAGGCGCGGTCGATGTAGTCCAGCGACTGCTGGAGGTCGATGATGTAGATGCCGTTGCGCTCGGTGAAGATGAACCGCTTCATCTTCGGGTTCCAGCGCCGGGTCTGGTGTCCGAAGTGAACGCCGCTTTCCAGGAGCTGCTTCATGGTGACGACCGCAGTCATGGCGGTTGTCCCTTCCTCTCCTGCGCCGCCTTCATCCGGGCAGGCGCGTCGGTTGTTGCCTGGTGCCCGTGCGCACCCGCTGCGTGCGTCTGTCCGCAGACCGGAGGGTGCGCCCCGCCGGAGCCACGCCGGGTACCGGTCGGCGAGCGGGCACGCGAATTTAGGCCATCCGAACGCGCACGGCTAGGCCGCGCGCACTACGGTGACCGACCTGTAGTCTACCCGCCGCCGGGCGGCTGACTGCCCGGAAGCGGTCAAGCCCTCGGATGGGCCTGGCGGTAGCTGGAACGGAGCCGTTCGATGGACACGTGCGTGTAGATCTGCGTGGTCGCCAGGGAGGAGTGGCCCAAAATCTCCTGCACGCTCCGCAGATCGGCGCCGCCCTCGAGCAGATGGGTGGCCGCGGTATGCCGGAGCCCGTGCGGCCCCGTGTCCGGCCCGCCTGCCACCGCGCCCAGACGCTGGTGAACGACCCGCCGCGCCGTCCGCGGATCGAGCCGCCCGCCGCGGGCGCCGAGGAAGAGCGCGGGCCCGCTCGCGCCGGTGACCAAGACGGGACGGCCGGCCCGCCGCCAGCGGTCGAGTGCGCGATCGGCGGGCAGCCCCATCGGGACGGTGCGCTCCCGGTTGCCCTTGCCCAGCACGCGGACGCAGCGGCGCTCGTGGTCGACGTCGTCGATGTCGAGGCCGCACAGCTCGCTGACCCTGATGCCGGTCGCGTAGAGCAGCTCCATCACCGCGGCGTCGCGCAGCGCGACCGCAGGCCCGCCGGGATGGCCGGCGGCCGCGGGGGCGCTGGCCTGGCCGGCGGCGTCGAGCACGGCCGATATCTCGTCCTGCCGAAGCACGTCCGGCAGGGTACGGTGCGGCTTGGGCATGCCGAGCAGCGGGCCTGGATCGAAGGCTAGCCAGCCGCGGGAATGCGCGAAGGCGGTGAACGTCCGGGCCGCCGCCCCGCGCCGGGCCAGAGAGGACCGCGCCAGGCCGAGCGCGCGCTGCCGGGCGAGCCAGCTGCGCAGCACCCCCACGTCCAGCCCGGCGGGCTCGGTGATCCCGCAGAGGTGGGCGTGCTCAAGCAGCGAGCGGACGTCGCCCAGGTAGGCCCGAACGGTGTGCGGCGACAGCCCGCGCTCGGCGGCGAGATGGCGCCCAAACTCCGCCTGCGCCCGCAGGAGCGCGGCCGGAAGAGCTGCGGGGTCGCTGGCCGGGCTCACCGTCTCAGTGTCGCATCAGCGCGACCGCCGCGGCCGCACCCGCCAGCCGGTGTCGCAGCGGTGCACGAAACCGCCGGCGGCGAGGGTCCCGAGACAGCGGATGGCGGTATCCAGGTCCACTCCCGCCGATAGCGCAACGGCGGCGGGGCCGGTCCCTGAACGCGCCGGGACCGCGTCCAGCACCCGTGCGGTCACCGGGTCCAGTGCGTCGTGCGGCAGCAGCGGACCGTCGCCGCGCCCGAGAAGATGATCACCTGCCATCCCGACCTGCTCGAGCACCTGATCCGCGCTGGTGACGCACACGGCTCCCCATTCCCTGATGATCTCGTGGCAGCCGGCCGAGACGTCGGAGGTCACCGGGCCTGGCACGGCCATCAGCAGGCGGCACAGGTCGCGGGCATGCCGGGCCGTGCTGAGCGCTCCGCTGCGCCGGCCAGCCTCGACCACCACGGTCCCCCGGGTGAGCGCGGCGATCACCCGGTTCCTGATCAGGAAGCCCCGCCTGGTCGGCGTGCGGCCCGGCGGCCACTCGCTGACCAAAGTGCCGTGCGCGGCGACCGCATCGAAGAGCTCCGCATGACCGGCGGGATAGGGCCGGTCGAGTCCGCAGGCCAGGACCGCGACGGTCAGCCCTTCGGCGGCCAGCGCGCCACGGTGGGCGCTTCCGTCGATCCCGTAGGCACCACCGGAGACGACGAAAACCCAAGAGAAGCCCATATGCTCTCGCCTGGTTGGGTCGAGACGTCATGCGCGCAGCGTTGGCGGACCGGGCAGCACGGCCATCGTAGAGGCAAGAAACCGTGCTGGAGCGGCATGGGCAGCCGATGATGAGGGGGTCGTCCCACGACTGCAGTCCCGTCGCCAGCGTGCTCAGCATCAAATAACTGCGCGCCGAGCCGCCGATCTGCACGGTGATGGTGGTCGGATGAGTGTCAGGTAACAACGCGCCGGAATGGTCGTTATGCCGCTGAGCCGGCGAGGAACCGCCGATCCTGTGGGCACTCCTGTGGGCCGGCACGTGTGATGCCTTCCGCGGTCTGTGGCGACGGTGGAGCTAGCCGGATGACACAGGAGGGCAGACACGATGGCTGTTACCCAGATTCTGGAGAGCCTCCCGGGTACGCGCGGACGATGGCCAGGCATCGACGGTGAGTGGCAGGCGTAGCCGTAGCCACCGGGCAGGGCCTCGGCTGTGGGCCTTGCTGAACGCTCAGGCTCTGCTGAACGGAGCGGCCGGAACCCCGGGCGGCGTCGCCCTTATCGAGGACGACCGTCGGCGCATGGCCGCGCGGCGGGTGGACTGACCGAAGGATGCACTAGCTTCGCGCTTGTCAGAGGCTCTGGTCGTCGAGCGTATCCCGCACGCGTCGTGCCTCGGGCGCCCCGATTTTCTGATAGATCTCCAGGGCTTCCTGCAGGTGCGCGGCAGCTTGTGCGGGATCGCGGTGAAGAAGGCTGCGGCCTATTCCTTCCAGCGCCCGTGCTTGTTCGCCCGGTGTGCCAAGCTCGCGGGCGATGGCGAGCGCCTCAGCGTGGTGGGTTCGGGACTCCTGGGTCGCCGAGGTTCGCAGCGACAGCTCGCCGAGGGTGTTCAGCGCCTTGGCCAGGCCGTGCCGGTTGCCGAGGTCACCGAACAACTCGATCGCCTCGGCCAAGCAGGCGGCAGCGGCCTGGTAGTCGCCGGTCAGCTGATGCACCTGGCCGAGCTCGTCAAGGGCCCATGCCTGGCCCAGTCGGTCGCCGAGGTGATGGAACAGGTCCAGGGCCTGGTGCTCGCAAGTGATGGCGGCTGGGTAGTCTCCTGTCAGCCGCCGCACGGTGCCGAGTTCACATAGCGCGTCGGCCTCGTCGAAGGCCGAACCAACGCTGCGGGCCAGGGGCAGCGCCTGTTCGTAGCTGGCGCTGGCGGCCTGGTAGTCGCCGGTCATCTGCTGCACCAGGCCCAGATCAATGAGGGAGACGGCCTGTGCGAGCTGATCGCCCGCGTCGCGGGCCAGCTCCAGCGCCTGCCGGTGGCTCGCGGCCGCAGCCGGGTAATCCGCCACGTCCACCGGACACGGGACGTGATCACGAACCGGCTTGACGCCGCGCTAGCCGACGTCGGCTCACGCCTGGGCTTCCAGGCTGGCATCGAACTCACAGGCCTGCCCACCCTGCAGGACGTGGACAATGCCAGGAACGATCTCCAGAGTGGACAGCGCAGCCTCAGCGATCTTGCGACATTCGCCATATAACCCAAGAAGACCGCCAGTACGCGGTTCGGCGCTTGCTCCGCCTCGACGCGGTCCGCACCCTGACGGAATCGTCCCATCCTCGCTGAGGTCGACGCCTCGTCGGACGGCCAACTCAGAGGCCTTTGGTCTCAGCGCGCCCAGATCGGGAGGGACATGATGTGCCCTTCCTGGCGAGCCGGCATCGGCTGCAATCTGGACGGGCAGCCCAGCCTTCTGGTACGCGTCAATCATTCTCGCCTTGATCTGTGAGCTGCCGGTGACTGCCACCAAGAAGGTCCGTTCTCCGCCCACAATCAGCACGAGGGTGCCGACACCGAGGTTGGCCGCGAGTGCCTCAGGATCCGGGATCACGGTCGGCTCTGGACCCTGCCATCATCCACACGGCTGTCCACACGCCAGGTCCGGCCGCGCTCGGCACGGGCGCCGGGCTCCGCGTGCCGAGACATGATCGGCGAGGTGTCGGTGACCTCACTGGTGATGCCGGACCACCCGTCAGGTTCGGCGTGGCGGCTCAACACAAGGCCTATCGGCTTGCCGTCGCCGTATTCGGCGGCGTTGGCAACCAGCTCGGAGGCCAACAGTTCGGCGTCGCCCGAGAAATCCTCCATCCGCCAGGCGGCGAGCACCTCACGGATCGCGCCGCGCGCCTGCCGGGCCGAGGTCTGGTCAGCGGATAGCTCGGTTCGCATGCCGTCTGCCTCGGCGGCCTGGTCGGTACCGTTCTCTCGGGCCGCTGGCAGGTCATTCATGGCAGCCATGCCTTCCTGGCCTGCGCCTGCTGGAGTTCTGGCGTCGCGCGTCGAACCGCGGTCGTTGTAGCTGTGGCCGCTCAAGCCGAGCTGCTCGGAGGATTTCGGCGACCGTCCAGCCCAGGGCCCGGCCGCGGTCGTCGGCTGCGGCATGTACGCGGACGCTGAACTTTCGCCCGGCGGCGCGGACGAGATCGGCCACCGGCGTGGCGCGAGGACCCGGTTGGTCAGTCATGATCCGGCCTCCGGGTCGGCGGGAGTTGTCTCGGCTTGCGGGCCGTGCTGGCGCTCCGGGCGGCGGCTGCCGGGGTACCTGGCGCGGTAGCGGGCTGGGGCGGGATCTTCTGTGCTGGCCGCCGCGTCGCGGCCTAGGGTGTGCTCGTGTGGCTGCGCCGCCTCCGCGGCGGCCCGTGGATCGGCGGTTGCTCCGCGGGCCTGTCCGGCCTCGGGTTGGTGGTGGTCGTTGCCGGGGTTCGGGGTCTCGCGGGATGCCTGGCGGGCTGGGTCGCTGGGCGCGCCGGGCGTTATCACGTGGCCTTCCTGGTGCGAGGCTGGAGCCGGGGTGCTCAGGCTCGCGGGCTCGCGCGCGGCGGGGTCGGCCGACGGTGCCGGGTCGGTGGAGGGCTCCTTGCCGGGCTGATCATCGGCCTGGGCGGGTGCGGCCATCTGGTCGAGTTCTTCGCTGATCCGGCGGGCCCGCTCGCGGGCGGCGGCGAGCTGGCTGGCCTGCGGGAATGGCTTGCCGATGCTGTCGTGGGCGTGCGCGATCTCGCGCTGGGCCCGGCCGACGCCGGCCAGGGCGCCCGCCTTTTCTTCCTCCAGCCGGGCCAGGCGGTTTTCCAGCCGGGTGATCAGCCCGGCCGGGTCGGCCTGGCTGAGTTCCTGCTCGTCCAGCCGGATGCTGGTGCCGGGTGCGCCGTCGAGGCCGAGGGTGACGGTGGTCTTGCCGAGGACGCGCCCGGCCGCCGCGGTGACCGGGAAGCCGCCCAGGTGACCGGCCGTCGCCGTGTTCACGCGCGGGCCGTCCAGCTCGGCTGCCTGCCGTTGCAGCAGGTGCTTGAGGTGCTGCCCGGCCGCGGCGCGCTTGCCGTGGGCCCGGCCGTCGACGGTCATGGCGAACTTGTCGCCGCGGGTGTCCTGGCGGCGGCCGATCGCCGCGTCGATGTCGCCGATGAGCGCGGTGAGCCGGGTGATGTCCTGCTGGTGCCGGGTGATGGCGTGGGGCAGCGCGTTCTGGTTGCGGGCGTGGGCGCGTTCGGAGCGTTGCAGCCGGGCCAGGGCGGCGTCGGCTTCGGCTTTGTCCATCAGCAGCGGGTTGCCGGTGGCCAGGGCCTTGACCTCGCTGTAGGACAGGGCGGTGTCGCCGATGTCGCCGATCTCGCGGGCGTCGAGGCGGCCGCGGATGACCTGGCTGATGAACCGGGCCTTGCGTTCGAGGGTTTGCCACATGTAGCCGTCGAAGCTGCCCTGGGTCACCCACCGGTAGATCTGCACCTCGGGGTTGAGGTTGCCCTGCCGGACGATGCGTCCTTCGCGCTGGGCGACGTCGGCGGGCCGCCAGGGGGCGTCGAGGTGGTGCAGGGCGATGGCCCGGTCTTGCACGTTGGTGCCGACGCCCATCTTCTCGGTCGAGCCGACCAGGACGGCGACGCGGCCGTTGCGGCAGGCGGCGAACAGCTGGGCCTTGTCCCGGTCGGTCTTGGCCTCGTGGATGAACCGGACCGCGTCGCGGGGCACGCCGCGGGCGGTCAGCTGGCTGCGGAGCTCGTCGTAGACGTTCCACCCGTCGCCGGGGGTGCCGAGGTCGCAGAACACCAGTTGCAGGGCGCCGCGGGCCGGGTAGGTCCTGCCGTCCGGGGTGAGGTAGGCCTGGTCGCGGTGAGCCTGCCAGATGGCCGCGATCCGTGTCGGCGGCCGCCTCGGCTTTCCCGGGTGTCTGTTGCGGAAGCCCGGCCAGGCGCAGGTCCAGGGCGGCCCGGCGGCCGTCGCCGGAGATTTTGAGCATGTTGTCTTCTTCCGGGCTGACCGCCCGGTTGCGTACCTGCTCGGCGCGTGCTCCCAGGTCGGCGACGTAGCTGAGCAGTTCGGCGGAGGGTTCGACGGTCACGCGTCTGCGGGGCGCGCTGGCCGTCGTCCCGGGTGGCGATCTGCGGGACGGGCAGGGCCAGGTCCTCGGCGGTCTTGATGTCGGCGCAGACGTGCAGCATGCGCAGCATCTCGGGGACGTTGCGGAACTTGGCGAACCGGCTTTTCATCCGGAAGCTGCTGCCGCCCTCGGGGGCCAGTTCTACCTGGGTGACCACCTCGCCGAAGGTCGCGGCCCACGTGTCGAACACCTCGATCCCCGCGGCTTCCAGCAGGTCCGGGCGCAGGTACCGCTGCATCACGTAGGCCTCGGTGACGGAGTTGGCGATCGGCGTGGCGGTGGCGAAGGTGACCACCCGGGCACCGTTGCGGCGGCGCAGGTAGCCGATCTTCATGTCCAGGTCGGAGGCGCGCATCGACCCGTCGATCGCCGCGTCGGGGATGTTGGACAGGGTGTGCAGGTTCTTGAACCCGTGCGCCTCGTCGATGCACAGGTAGTCGATGCCGGTGGCCTCGAACGTGATGCCCGGGTCCTTGGCGGAGTCCAGTTTGGCCTTGAGCCGTTCTTCGGCGCGCAGCAGCGCGCCCTCCAGCCGCTTGACGGTCAGCCCTTTCCCGTCTTCTTTCCTGGCGTTGGCCAGCCAGGTCCGCATCTGGTCCAGTTCGCGGTCCAGGTAGGCCTGCTGCTCGGCCGCGGATAGCGGGATCTTCTCGAACGCCGACCGGGAGATGACGATCCCGTCCCAGTCGCCGGTCGCGCACCGGGCGGCGAACGCGCGGCGGCGGTCACGTTGCAGGTCGTCGCGGCCGGCGACCAGCACCCGGGCCTGCGGGTAGAGCTGCAGCCACTCGCGGGCGAACTGCTCCAGCATGTGGTTGGGCACGACGACGGCCGGCTTGCTGGACCATGCCCAGGCGCCGCAGTTCCGAGACGCCCATGATCATCTCGGCGGTTTTGCCCGCGCCGACCTCGTGGAACAATCCGACCGATGGCTCGTGGATCATCCGGGCCACCGCGGCCGTCTGGTGCGGGCGCGGGCGGAACGCCACCGACAGGCCGGGCAGCGACAGCTCGGCGTCGTCGTAGCTGCGCAGCACGAGGTTGTTGAACCGCTCGTTGTAGGTGGGGGCCAGGCCGGCGGCCCGGCCGGGGTCCTCCCAGGCCCATTCGGAGAACCGCTCGCCGAGCTCGGCGGCCTTCTCCTGGGCGGCGAGGGTGTCTTCCACGTTGAGCACGCGGCGCTCCCCGGCGGGGGTTTTGATCAGGTCCCGGACCTCGATCCTGCGCTGCTCCAGGATGGCCTGGGCCAGCGCGGCAGCCGGGTACCGGCCGGTGCCCCAGGTGGAGGTGGCCAGGACGGTGTGATCGTTCCCGCGACTGCCCACAACTGGCCGCCGGGGTGCTCGACCTGCAGCCGGGGGTCATCCAGGGTCTCGCGCAGGAACTGCTGGACATAGGCCGCGCTGATCCACGCCGCGCCGAGCCGGGCGTCGATCTCGCCCGGGGTCAGGTCGTCGGGCTGCACCTTGCGCAACTCGGTCACGTTGACGGCGAACCGGGGGTCGTCGGCCGCGGCCTGCTCGGCGGCGCGGAGTTTGTCGCGGACCTTGCCGGACAGGTACTCGGCGGCCGGGACGAGGGTTCCCGGCGGTGCTTCTCCGGGTTCCGGGGCGACGGGCCGGGGTTTGCCGGTGATGTCGCCGGCGGTGACGCTGAACCCGGACAATGCGCAGAGGTCGGCGGCAGCATGTGCCAGCAGGTTTCCCGGATCACCGGCCGGGGCCGGGGGCATCTCGAATACCAGGGTGCCGAGCTGCTGGCGGGCGTCGGCTCGGTGGTGCCGAGCAGCCGGGCGATCTCGGCCAGGTCGGCCCGGCCGTGGGTGTCCAGGCAGATGGCCAGGGCGTCGGCGGGGGTGTCGGCGCCCAGCCTCGGGGCCCGGGGGGCGATGACCCGCTGGCGGAAGATCGCAGCTTTGGCGGCCCGCTGGCCGACCGGGTCGAATTCTTCCAGCGCGTAGACGAGCGGGGCGAACGGGTCGTCGCGGAACCCGCCTTGCGGCGGCCGGATCCGGGCCATGACCGGCTGGCCGGTCTTCGGGTTGGTCCGGCCGGTGCGCCGCTCGGAGTAGCGGTTGAGCGGGCCGTAGGCGGCGAGGTAGGCGTCATAGCGGCGGTTCAGGTAACGGCGCAGCTGGCCGATCTGGGCGGTGTCTTCGGCCGAGGCAGCCTCGGCGTCCAGCAGGGCCCGGGCGGTGTCCCGCAGGCTCAGCAGGTGCCGCAGTTCGGCGGCCTGGCTGCGGGGAACCTGGTGCGGCCGCTCAAACCCGTTCACGACCTTGGCGAACGTGCCGTTGCCGGCGGCGCTCAGGTGCCCGTCCATCTGCTCAGAGCGCACGTCGTCCGCGGCGGCCGGCTCCGGGGCTGCCGCGGGGGTCCAGGCGAGCCCGCGCTGCCGGGCGCTGGTCACGATCTCGCCCAGCGCCCGGGTGAGGTCGCCCTGGGTGTCGCCAGAGGGGCTGACCGCCAGGTCACCGGCCCGGTAGGCGCCGCTGACCCCGCTCATCTCGCCGAGCACGTTCTCCGGGTGGTCGAGGAAGTACTCGCTCACTGGCACCTGGGCGCCATCCAGCTCGGTCATCTGGGCCTGTTCCCAGGGCGTGGCGTCGGGCTCGCGGCCGGGTTCGCGGCGGCGCAGGATCAGCAGGTCGGTGACCACGCTGGTGCCGGCGGCCCGCTGGTGCGCGCCGCAGGGCAGCCGGACCGCGCCGGCCAGGTCGGCGAGGGAGGCGATCTCGCGGCGGGCCGCCGGGTTGCGGGCGTCCATCGTGTACCGGGAGGTCAGCACGGCGACCAGGCCGCCGGGCCGGACCAGGTGCAGCGACTTGATGATGAAGTGGTTGTGGATGCTGTGCCCGGCCGGGTTGTGCCGCTTGTCGTGCAGCGCGGCCTTGCCGAACGGGACGTTGCCGATCGCCAGGTCGTAGCAGCCGTCCGGGTCCCGGGTGGCGGCGAACGATTCCGGCAGGATCTGCGCGTGCGGGTACAGCGCCGCGGCGATGCCGGCGGTCACCGGATCCAGTTCCACCCCGGTCAGCTGGGCGCTATCGGGGGCGAAGGCGATGAAGTTGCCGCTGCCGCAGCCGGGCTCCAGCACCCGGCCGCCGGTAAACCCGAGGTCCCGTACAGCGGCCCAGACGGCCTGGACGATCGCGGCGTCGGTGTAGTGCGCGTTCAGCGTGTTGCGGGCCGCGGCCGCCATCTCCTGCGGCGACAGCAGGCCGGCAGCTGGTCGCGGGCCCACTGGTAGTCGGCCCGGTCGGGGTCGAACACCTCGGGTACCGCGCCCCAGCCGCTCCACCGGGCCAGCACCCGCTGCTCCTCGGCGGAGGCGGGCGGCCGTCCCGCTGGATGGCCCGCAGCGTGGTCAGCGCGGCCAGGTTCGCCCGGACCCGGGCCACGGCGCCAGACGGGGCCAGATCCTGCTGCCCGGCCGGGCGGAACCTCCGGCTAGCTGTCCTGTTGTCCCGCCGGTACAGCTCGTCCAGCGGGCTCCAGGGGGCGCCGCTCAGCGGGCTCTCCTCGCCGGGTCGGCTCCCGGCTCCGGTGCCAGCAGGATGTTCTCGTTCAGGACGATCTGCTCCGCCCGGTGCCGGGCCTCGCCCAGCCGGCCCGCCTTGCCCAGGTAGCCCTCCCCCGGCTGGTCGTCCCCGGCCAGATCCTGGGCCAGGCTGTCGATCCTCGCTTCCGCCTGGTGCCCCAAATCCGAGAAGAAGCTGTCCGGATCCTCGATCGCCGCGTACCGGCCGGGCAGCCACCGGGCCCAGTGATCCCGCGCCATCACCCCGTAGCGGTTCACCGGCGGCTCCTGGCGGCTCGTCGAACAACGGCAGCATGCCCTGCTCGTAGCCGCGGCCGCCGTGGTCTCCCGCTTCCGGATCGTAGCCGCTCTGCGCGGCCGCCGGGCGGGGCGTAGCGCGGCGGGTCACCGAATCCTGGAACAACTGCTGGTCATCTGCCCACCAGTCCTCGCCGAACAGCGGCTCACCCACGCCTTCGCGCGGCCGCCGCCGGGTCACCGGGACCCTCCCGCGGCCGCGGCGGCGAGCCCCGGCCGGGACGCAAACGTGCGTTTTGGCAGGTCCGGGGATCCCATGGAGGCCAGGGCGGCCAGGCCGACAAGGCGGGTGTAGTCAGGGGGGATGGCCTGGGCGAGCTCGTCGCGGACCATCCACGGGATCCGCATGGCCGCGCGGGCGGCGCCGACGTCGCTGAAGTGGCCGACCGGCTGCATGAACTCGCCCGGCTTCGGCGGCCGGCCCATCTTGGCCAGCGGCCAGCGGTGTTCGGGATCGGGCGGCGCGGTAACAGGGAACGACGTCTCGAACAGGCGGTGCCGGTACACCCGCAGCCCGGCGAACATCGCCCCGCACAACACGACGGGAGAGCGGAGCGGCGCTCCCGGCACGTTCTCGATGACGTACGGGATGCCGCTGGCGGCGAGGCGCTCCCGCACGGCCTCGATCTGCCGCGGGTGGCTGACGTCGTTGAGCACCGCGGTGGCGCTGTAGCCCTTGCAGACAGGCGAGGCATGGATCAGGTCGAAGCCCGACAGGGGGAACGTCAGCGCGTCCGCCTGGATGAACCGGAACGGGTACCGCTTCTGCGGTTCGATGTCCACGCCGACCACGTCGAAGCCGGCCAGGTAGTAGCCCATGCCCGCGCCGCCCGCCGTGCAGAACAAGTCCACCGCGACCGGCCTGCCTCCGGCGCCCCGAGAGGGCTGGGCGGCGGAGTGAAAGCCAGCGACGGGAAACGGGCGGCGGCGAACTGGAGGGCGTGCGGCGAGCATGGTCCTCAGCCAGCCTCGGGTTCGCGGTCGGCTTCGGGCCCCTGCTTCTCCACCTGCCGGGTGAGGTCATCGAGGCGGCCGGCTAGCGCGTGCGCGGCCGCGGGATCGGTGGCGATCAGGTTGTCGCCCAGGGCCAGCCGTTCCGCCTGTTCAGCTGAAAGCGCCATCACCGCGTCCCTTCCTCTGCTTGTCGAGGGCCCTGTCGCCGGGCAATGTTTTCGTCATGGGCTGGCTTCCGGGTCGGCGCTGGTTTGCCCGGCGAGTTCGAGGTCACGCCGCCGGGCTTTGTCAGTGATGGCGCAATCCACGCCGAGGGCCGTCCAGCCGGCGAGGTAGTAAAGCGCCTCCAGGCGTTCATCGTCGGTGAGGGCGTCGATCCGCTCCTGGATCTCGCCGATAGCGGCGGCTCCCGGCTCACTGGCCATCGCTTGCCTGGTCTTCCCCCCCGGAGCCGCGGCAGGGCCCGGGCCATGATCATGCGGATGCTGGCGGCCCACCGGGGGGCGTCTCCGTGCAACTCGGCGACCTGAGCCGCCTCCTGCAGGCGGCCGTGCTGCTGGAGGATTGCCTCGGCCCCGCTGGCGTCGCCGCAAACCCACGCGGCCACCTGGTCTAGGCCGTGGCCGCCGAGGGTGGCGGCGAGGCAAGGGCGGCAAGCCAGGTGCCGGCTTTTCTTTCCCAGAAACCGCTGTCGTCTCCGGTCATCACGCGCCTGCCTCCGGACTGGCGTCACGGGCTGGATCGCCTGGCCTGGCGGACGCCCTGTGGGTGATGCGGTGAGTTCTGGTCAGGTTCGCGGCGATGGGGCGGCCGAGAGCGTAGCCCTCGGGGAAATAGTCAACCGTGGTCTGCTGCGCGCGGCTTGAGCAGGCGCTCCCGCCGCGTTGCTGGCCGGGACTGCCCGGGCGGTCGCGCCGTCGTTACGGCCGCCTGGCGGTCCTCGCCCGCCTGCGGGTAGTCCGTGGCGTGCGCTGGTCTCCTGAGCCATCTCATGGTCAGCCCGCCTCAAGTTCGGCGTCACGCTCTGCGGCCTGGTGCAAGCGCAGCCGGGCCCGCCGGTCCCGCTCGTGTCGGCCGGGAAGTGATACCGGTAGGGAACAGCCCAGGCTGATCTGTCATTTGCCGGCCATGATCAGGCCCCCTTTCGCCCGGCTTGCCACCGGACATGAGCAATTCCATGGCCGCGGTGATGAGCAAGTCGGCGGCTGCCACCTGTTCGCCCCGGGGATGGCTGCGAGGGGTGCGGGCGTCGCGACTGGTCACCGGCCCATGCATCCCACCGCGCGGCCACGGCGGCGGCGTTCATGGCCGCGAGCAGTGTGCAGGCGGCCGCGGCGATTGCTTCGCCGCGCGGAAAGGCGGCGCGGTAGCAGGACAGGTCCGCTTGCCGCCGCTCCGGTGCTGGGTAGCCGTGTGGTGCCGGGAGCCGGATCGGCGGCTCGGAGTTCAGCACCCTGCCGCACCGTTCACACACGACGATCATGCCGATCGTCGTGCCGTCTTCGAGTTTGACCGGGTCGTGAATCTGCGGCGGGTGGTCGGCCCGGTCACTTTCGGCTCTTTCCCCGCAACTGCAGCACAGCCATCGGTCACCCGTAATCCGCCACTGACACTGCCTGGAGAGGATGTCGCGGGCAGTCTCGACGTCGTCGAAATGCGGGCTGTAGCCTTCGATCTCGTCCACATTGCAGCTTCGCCGCAGCCTGTGCAGCGGGGCACCACGCAGGTGACCTCGCGCACCGGCGGCCCGGGGTGGGTGTGGTGCTGGTCCATGATCAGCCTGCCTCCGCCTCAATGTCCGCGTCCGCTTCCGCGGCTGAGACCCGGAGCGTCGCTGACCGCCGGAGTTGTTTGTCCGTGGCTTCTATGCGGACGCCGCGTTCTGCAGGCGTGAGCCGCAGGCGCACTTTCCATGTCCGCGTCCCGCTGGAATGTCAGGTGTGCCGGGGCACTGGCCATGTCAGCCCGCCTCAAGTTCGGGCTCAGGCTCGGCGCCGCGTGCCTGCAACTCGGGATCGCCTTCGGGCGCGCGCCTCGCGCTCGGCCTCAAGCTCCCCGGAGCGGCGGAGCAGCCCAAGGCGCTCCAGGGATCCGGGCGGTCGCTGAGTGCGGCTCTGG
>CAVXLG010000014.1:0-104087 GCA_963762615.1 uncultured Actinomycetes bacterium
TGGGTGGCGGGTACCCAGAACATCCGCGATGTCGATGCGCGCTGGCCGGAGCCGGGGGCTCAGATTCACTACACGTTCGGCATCGGCCGGTGGACGATCGATGACGTCACGACGGTCCGGGTGATGGAGCCACGCCGCCGCCTGGAACTGGAGGCGCATGCGGGCTGGGTGGGCAGTGCCCGCATTTCCATCGAGCTTGTGGGCTGGGGTGAGGACCGCACTGTGGTTGTCATCGATGAGCACCCGCTGACCGGGCTGGGCGCTCGGTGGCACTCGATGCCGTTGGATGCGGCGCTGCGGCTGCGGAACCGGCGCATGATGCGTTCGCTGGCCAGGGTCGTCAGCGAACGTAACAGCGGCTGACGCCGGGGATGGCTCGGTGTCTTGCCGGGCAGGGCCCGCTGTAGGCCGGGCGGGCAGCACGCTGACACGCATGGCTGCCCGCTGGTGGGTCGCTCAGCGGCCGATGGCGAGCCGGACGCCAGCCGCCGCCGCACGCTGGATGCGGGCGCGGCTAGCCCGCAGAGCTGCTCGTGCCGCGTTCGCGCCGCATGCGCCGTGCACCCCGCCCCCGGGGTGGGCAGACGATGATGCCAGGTACAGGCCGGCGATGGGTGTTTCGGGCCGTCCTGGACCGGGCGTGGGGCGGAGGACAAGCTGCTGGTGCGCCGCGGTGGTGCCGCCGTTGAGCGCGCCGCCGACGAGGTTGGCGTTGCTGGCCTGGAACTGCCTCGGCGCCGTGATCCGGCGTGCGATGATCAGCTCCTGCCAGCCTGGGGCGAATCGGGCGATCTGCGCCTCGACGCGGTCAGCGAACGTCTCCCGCTCCTTCTGGTCCCATGAACCGGTGAGATCTCCGCCGGCATCGCCTCGCACCCGCTGTGGCAGGTGGGTATATGCCCACAGCGACTCCGTGCCTGCCGGGGAGCGGCGGGGGTCCGCGGTGGTCATCTGCCCGGCCAGCACGAAGGGGCGGGCGGGCACCCGCCCGGTGGAGATCTGGGCGGAGTACTCGGTCATCTCATCCAGGCTTGCGGCGATGTGGACGGTCCCGGCTCCGGCGACTTCGGCCGCCTGCCACGGCACCGGGTGGCGCAGCGCCCAGTCCACCTTGAACGTCGAGTAGTCCCACTGGAACCGGCGCATGTCGTCGCGCAACCGTGGCGGCAGGTGATCCCAGCTGACCAGCCCTCCGTACAGGCAGGGCGCTGCGATGGCCGCCAGGACCGCGCGCCGGGCCGTGATCTCCTCGCCCGAGCCAGTGCGCACTGCGACCGCCCGGCCGCTGCGGACGATGACCTGCCGGACGGCATCCCCGCAGCGGACAATCCCGCCCCGGTCCGCCAGCCGCCGCGAGAGAGCCGCGGTGAGCTGGCCGGCGCCGCCTTCGGGCACTGGCCAGCCGTACTGATGGCCGAGCATGGCCAGCAGCCACCCGTACAGTGAGCTGCCGGCAGATTCGGGCATCAGAATCCGCATGCAGCGCGCTGCCCGCCAGTAGCAGTGACCCGGGGCCGGTGAACTCCTCTTCGATCAGCCTGCGCACGGGAAGCAATGCAAAGCGGGCGAATCGCAACGTCCCCGGGCCGCGCAGGTTCGCCGCCAGCCGCAGACCCGGGCGGACCGGCGGGAACGGCACGAACAGCGCGTCCAGCAGATGCTGCCCGAGGCTCTGCCACAACCCGTGCAGCCGCTGCCACGCCGCGCCGTCACCAGCACCCAGCGCGTCCAGACCGCAGGCAGTGCGCGCCAGATCGCGTGACAGCGCTGCCGCACGCCCGCCGGGCAGCGGGTGAGCCAGTACGTGTTCTGCGTGAGTCCATCGCAGCCCATAGCGCTCCAGTTCCAGCCCTTGCATAACGGGGGAGGCGGCAGTCAGCGGGTAGAACGCGCTGCAGTGAGGTTTTCCCAGCGACTTTCACGTGATCATCTTGTGCTCGAAAAGCACCAGGACAAGCGCGGCCTTGGCGATGAGGCCGATTTTGCCCGGGCTGGCGGTGACATGCTGGAGGGTTCGCCAGCGCTGGGTCAGCAGCGCGAAGCCGCGCTCGCCCAGGCAGCGCGCCGAGCGGAGCAGCGCGTTGCGGGCCCGGGTGTTGATGTCGAGTTCCTTGACCCCGGCGGGCTTCTTCACCGGGACATGGACGCCGTGACCTGCGCCTTCGTAGCCGGGATCGGCCAGGACGGGCAGGTTTGCCAGGAACGGCCGCAGGATCGCCCAGGACGTTCTCGCGGGCGGCGGCCAGGTCATGGACATTGCCGGGAAGCACATCAGAGACCCACAGCGGGATCCCGGACGGGTAAAACAGGGCCTGGATGTTCCCGCCGAAATCATGGGTCTTCCCCGAATACCACAAGTCGATGGTCTTGCCCTTGCGGCTGGGGGTTTTCTGGCGGCACCGGTCGGTATCGACGACCTTGCCGTCCAGGATCAGGTACGGCGCGCCCTCAGCCAGGGCGCGCTCCAGCGGCCTCGCTGCAGGCCCGGCGCGCGGGCCGCGAGCACCTCGATGACCTCATCCAGGTACCGGTACGCCGTGGACTGCGGCAGCCCGAAGCCCCGGCCCAGCCGCGGGATATCGCCCTTGTCGCGGAACCAGGCCAGCGCCGAACAGGGCCTGCCGGTAGCAGGTCAGCCTGCGGGTTCCCTTCCGGGTGCCGATCTGGCGGCGGTGCGCGGCCAGCAGCCCGGACACGAACAGGACCAGTTCCCTGGGGACATCGAGCATGACACGATAGGAGACCACGCGGAGCCTCTCCCGGTAGATGGATGATCTTCAGCGAGACCTCTTCTACCGGGGGCTCCGCGTCTCCCGGCGATCTCCGGATATGTCCGCGTGTCTACCCAGATGATCCGTTAAGTGGCGTATGTCCGAGCTCAGCCTTGCTGGGAAAACCTCAGTGGTCGGACAGGAAACCACTCGCCGGTCCCGCCCCGCTGCGTACCCCGCCACCGGGTTCGGGCTGCTCCTCGCAAACGACAACGTGCCACCCGGCGTCGGCGAGGACGTTCGCCGCCACCAGCCCGTTCGGGCCCGCGCCGATGACCACCGCATCCGGCGTCCGTGCGCTGGCCTGCTCTGCCACGCGCACCCGCTACCCCGCCGGCCTGCCGTCAACCGGAACCGCGCGCGCCGGTCGCCCGGTTTCCGGGACACGGCAAACATCGGCAGCACGTCAGGCGAAGCGTGCCGGAGAGGCGGGCCGGTCGAACCCAATGAATCACGGCGGGCCAGGAATTTGACCACGGCGACCAGCGCTCTCGTATGGCCGCTGTTGACCGGATGTGACCGCCAGGTGCCGCAGGCCGCTGATGGCTCGGTGATTTCGGCCACGGATCAGGCTCGGGGTGCCGGTTTCGGCTTGCGGAGCGGCGATCCGACTCGCACTTCATTTCCGTCCGGGTCGGTCAGCCTTGCCTCGCGCATCCCCCACAGGCAATCCTCGGCAACGGCCCCAGCAGGAATGATGCTGTCGACGTCATCGACGTAAAGGTACACATGGGTGACCGGGCCGCCGTCGAGGCGGTGCTCGGACAGGTGCAACTGCGCCGGGCCGCGCCGTAGCCGCACATACAGCGGCCAGTCCGGCCCGAAGGCGTGCTCCGCTTCGACTTCGAACCCGAGCTGGGCGTACCAGTCAACGCTTGCTCGCGCGTTGGCTACGTGCAAGATCGGGGCGATACCCTCCATCGCTCCCCCTCGCATCCTGGGATCGCTGGCATGGTACGCCGAGCTGCCGTCACAAACCGTGGGAGAGAAGCCGAGCCGAGTCCGGTCCGTCCTGAGCTGAACCGCTGCCCTGAGTAAGCGCCGACGACCAGCTTGGAAGGTCGGTGGTACGGAAACTCGCCTGCCAAGAGCGATGTTCCTGCTGGCCTACCGGGTTGAGTGCGCGTGGGTGACCGCTGGTAGCCGCGAGAGTCCGTGGCTTATGGCCCATACGTGGCCCGGGCCGGGTCACTGTGTCGTGATGCCCGGCCGTGGTCAACGTGTCAAGGCTCGCGGAGCGGCTTGGCCTTGATGCGGAGGGCCTACACTGCGGCTCGCGGGTCGAGGCTGGCTAGCTGCTCGGCTGCTTCCATACGCAGGCTGTCATCGACGTTTCCGTCGCGGGCGATGGCTCGCAACGCCTCGGCAGCGGCTCGCCGGTCGACTTCGGGCAGCTGTCCGGCCGCTTCCAGGCGCAGGCCGTCATCGACGCTCCCGTCGCACGCGACCGCCCGCAACGCCTCAGCGGCAGCCCGCTGATCGACGTCGGGCAGCTGCCCGGCCGCTTCCAGGCGCAGGCCGTCATCGACGCTCCCGTCGCACGCGACCGCCCGCAACGCCTCGGCGGCAGCCCGCCGGTCCAGTTCGGGCAGCTGTCCGGCTGCTTCCAGGCGCAGGCCGTCATCGACGCTTCCGTCGCAGGCGATGGCCAGGAAGGCCTCGGCACCGGCTCGCGGGTCGAGCCTGGCTAGCTGCTCGGCTGCGACGAGCGGGTCTTCGTCGTCTTCGTACATGGCGGTCTCGGCTTTCTCTGTGAGGTCTGTTCCGGTATCCGAGACGGACCGCCTGACTGGTTCAGAGCTGGCGTGGCGGTGAGTACCCGGGCGTTGGGGCTGCTTGATCATGTTGCCGCCCAGCCGCATGAACCCAGTGTGGAGGCACGAGCCTGCCTCCGGCCATGGGGGAAACCCCCGATTTCACCCTGACGCTAACCCCCTACCCGCGCCTGTGACCTGGCGCGCTCGGAGGCGCCGCGCTCGGAGACATTCGAACCCCAGCCGTCTGATCCGTAGCAAGATTCCAACCGTCCAGGCTCGTCCACGGCTGTCGGATTCGCCTGCTTGCGCCCTCTCTATGGGACGAGCTGGTCCAGCACTATCCAGGTCTGTCCAGGGTCGTTATTAGCAAATCCGTTAGCAAGATCGATCTTGGGGCGCTCGATGAGAGGCTGGGCCGCGGGGTCATTCGTTGGGGCCTTCGAGCGCCAGCCGGTAGCCGCTCGGCGTGCGGATGAGCAGCCGCCGGTACGTCCACCCAGGACCGGGGTCGTTGTGTTCGAGGTCGAAGCTGATCCCCGCCGAGCGGCATCGCTCGATGGCAGCGTCGATATCGGTGACGCCGATCTGCCAGGTGAGCACGCTCGGCGGGTCGTTGTCGGCTGGCGCTTTCTGGATGCCGAAATGCACCGTCTCGGTTCCGAAGCCGATGAACTCCGGGTACTCCGGGCCCTCGTAGATGACCGGCAGGCCTAGGCTCTCATAGAAGGCGCGCTCGGCGGCGAGGTCGCGCACGTTCAGCACAGGTGCCAGCCGGGTGAACAGGTCTGCTGCCTCCTGGCTCATGGCGCCAAGCTACCCCTGGGCAGTCTCCTTATGCTGTACGGACCTCGGCTTCGCCGTGGTCCCGGCGCTCGCCGAGAAGCAGCACACCCTGTCCTTCGGCGGAGCTCGACCACAGGAGGAGCCAGATGAAAAGCCCGATCGAGGTGGTGCGCAGGTTTTGCGCCGCATCGTCCGACAACATGGGAGCCGTCGAGCTGGCCGCATTCTTCACCGAGGACGCCGTTTACCACAACATCCCGAGGGGCGCCGGGCTAGAACTCGGTCTTAAGCCGCTCGATCTCGCGGGCCCGCTCGCGCAGCTGTGCGTATGCTGGCCGCTCGCGGATGCGGGCCAGGGCCCAGCGGACGGCCTCAGCGCGGCTGGCCGCGATGCCCGCGGTGATCAGCGCGTCCAGGGTTTCCAGGTCCACCGGGCCGAGCCGGGCCATCACGGGAGTCAGCTCGCCGCCTTCTGCCCGGGCCTCCAGCGAGTCGCGGGTCCTGCCGCCCAGCACCATCCGGGGGCCATCAGTGTCGCCGCTGGTACGGAATTCCAGCCGCCCGGCCTCGGGCAGCTGGTCCGACAGGTCACGCCGGAACTTCTTGATCGCCGGGCCGTGTGCGTTCTCAAACGCCTGCAGAGCCTGCTGCTGGGCGTCGTGTCCCTCTGCCGCCTCGAGGATCACCCGGACCAGCAGTTCTCCCGGCTCGATCACCGGATCATCGCCGTATTGCAGCACTGCGACCCGGTGCACCGCGCCGGGAAAGCGCTTCTTTACCTCATCGTCAACCTGCTGTTCGAGCTGGCCGATCGCCGCCTGATCCATGATCGCTCCCTCAGAGTTACACCAGTAACTCACTATAACACCATGTTTCTGGACCGGCCAGCGGCTGAGCGCGTCAGATGTCCTTCGCGCTGCAGGCCTGACCAGACGAGCCGGCGGCGCCTGGTTGAGACGGCCGTCGGCCCGGTAGATAAACCTAGTAGCGTGTCGCTGCTTAGTTATGGTGCGCCTGGTTGGGAGGTTGGTCTCGGCAAATCTTCCTTCTCCCCTGCCAGTCAGGACTGTCATGGGTTCACAGAAGAAGCGGCCGGTCACCTTGACCGCGGCCGAGCGCGAGGAGCTGGTCCGGGTGACCACCACGGGGGTTCATCCGGCCTCGATGATCAGGCGTGCGCGGGTGCTGCTCGCGTTGGACACCTCGACCAGCGAGGTCGATCCCAAGGAAGTGATCGCGGCCCGGCTCGGGGTCTCGGGTGAGACGCTGCGGCTGGTCGCCAAGCGGTTCGCCGAGACCGGTGGTGACATTCGGGCCACGATCGCCCGCAAGCAGCGCGCGCATCCGCCGGTGCCCTCGCCGGTGACCGGAGAGGTCGAGGCCCGGTTGATCGCGCTGGCCTGCTCGGCCCCGCCAGCCGGCCGCGCGCGGTGGAGCCTGCGGCTGCTGGAGAAGCATGTCGCCTTGGCCGGGGACATCCCGGATCTGGACCACTCCACCATCGGCCGGGTGCTAAAAAAACGGAACTTCGCCCTCATCTGAAGAAGTGCTGGACCATCCCGCCCAAGGCGAGTGCAGAGTTCGTGGCGCGTATGGAGGACGTCTTGGCGGTCTACGCCCGCCCCCACGACGCCGCGGCGCCGGTGGTGTGCATGGACGAGAAGCCGTACCAGCTCCTCGCGCATGCCCGCGACCCGGTCCCCGCCTCACCGGGCAGCGACGCCAAGATCGACAGCGAGTATGTGCGTCACGGGACCTGCTCGATCTTCGTCTGGGTCGAGCCGCTGGCCGGCCACCGCCGGGTGATCGCCCGGCCGCAACGTACCCGGATCGACTGGGCCCACGAGGTCGAGCGCCTGCTCACCATCGACTACCCCCACGCCGAGAAGGTCGTGCTCGTGATGGACAACCTCAACACCCATTCGACCGGCTCGCTCTATCAGGCCTTCGACCCCAAGACTGCCTTCGCGCTGGCACAGCGGCTCGAGATCCACCACACCCCCAGCCACGGCTCCTGGCTCAACATCGCCGAGATCGAGCTCTCCGCACT
The DNA here is from genome assembly GCA_963762615.1 of uncultured Actinomycetes bacterium. Lineage (GTDB taxonomy): Bacteria > Actinomycetota > Actinomycetes > Streptosporangiales > Streptosporangiaceae > PALSA-505. The sequence continues at coordinate 7,362 of CAVXLG010000014.1, forward strand.
CACCCGCCAATGCCTGGACCGCCGCATCGACGACCTCAAGGTCCTCAACACCGAGCTGGCCGCCTGGCAAGCCGAGGTGAACGCCGACCAACGACAAGTCCAGTGGCACTTCACCACCAGCGACGCCCGCACCCGCCTACGACACCTCTATCCCAAACGTTAGCGGCGACGCTCTACTAGAATCCGTCAACCATCACGTGAAGACGATTCGTCAACGATCAGCTGAACCTAGGCATCGAGGGCGGCATCGAGGACGGCAAGACGGCACAGCGAGGAGCACGGAGCGAGGAGCACGGAGGAGCACGGATCGGATCACATGGAGACCTCGGAGACCTCGAAGTCGTGAATGTCGCTGGGGACTCAGCTGTCGGACGCGACGTGGTTCGCTTCGACCCTCTCAGCCAGGCGATGGAGCGCCAACGCGGCGCGAAGCCCGACTGCCGTGTCCCTGTGCGTGCCGAGAATCGCATCTACAGCTCTGACCGGCAGAGTTGCTCGGCTGACGCTCCGCCGTGATGATCACCGATCATGTGCCTGCGGTTCGTGTTCCTGCTGACCACGCGACTAGCCGCGTGGCTGAGGCTGTCCCAGCGCGAGGAGACATGGCAGACCGCAGAGATCTTGATCCTGCGCCACCAGCTCGCCGTCCTGCAGCGGCGGCAGCCGCGCCGCGCGAAGCTGAACTGGGCGGACCGGGCACTACTCGCGGCGCTGCCCGGCGTGATACCGAAAGCCCGCCGCCACGGATTGCGGCTGCTGGTCACCCCGGACACGATCCTGCGCTGGCACCGCGACATCGTCCGGCGCCGCCGGGCGGCGCGGTCCGTGCGCGGCAAGACCGGCCGCCCGGCGACCCGCCGGAACATCAAGGCCCTGGTCCGCCGGCTGGCCCGGGAGAACCCAGGCTGGGGCTACCGCCGGATCCACGGCGAGATGGCCGGCCTGGGAGTCAAGGTCGCGGCGTCAACGGTATGGGAGATCCTCAAGACCAGCGGCATCGGCCCCGCCCGGCGACGGACCGGGCAGGCCTGGTCACAGTTCCTGCGTTCTCAGGCCGAGGCGATCCTGGCATGCGACTTCTTCACCGTCAACTTGCCCGACGGCAGCCAGGCCTACGTCCTGGCCGTGATCGAGCACGCGGCCCGGCGCGTCCGCATCCTCGGCGTCACCCTGCACCCGACCGGGGAATGGACCACGCAGCAAGCCCGCAACTTGCTGATGGACCTCAGCGAGCAGACGCACCAGGTCAAGTTCATGATCCGCGATCGGGGCCCGGACTTCACCGCCGCGTTCGACGCAGTCCTCACCGGCGCCGGGATCCGGACCGTACGCTGCAACGTGCGGACGCCCCGCATGAACGCGATCGCCAAACGCTGGATCGGGGGATGCAGCCGCGAGCTCCTGGACCGTACCCTCATCTGGAGCCAGGCCCATCTGCGGCGGATCCTGCGCCAGTACGAGACCCACCACAACCAGCACCGGCCGCACCGCTGCCTGCACGGCGCCGCGCCGCTGAAACCGCTGCCCGAACCGGCCGACCTCGACCAGTACCGCGTCCGGAAACAGGGTCGCGTCGGTGGCCTGATCAACGAATATCGCCTGGTCGCATGACGTGGACGAGATTTTCGGCACGCACAGTGGTGCGAGCCGTTGCCGGACGGCCGCCAGCGGTGGCGGGAGGACGCCATCGAGCAGCTCCTGGCCGTCGAGGACGCGGAGGTCCTGTTCGTCGCCGGGTGCGAGGAAAACCAGGTCCGCTTCCAGCCGCGGCTCGATGTGATCATCCTGCTGAGTGCTCCGGCCGAGGTCCTGGCCGGGCGGCTGGCATCCCGGACGGGCAATCCGTACGGCAAGACGCCCGTCGAACTGCTCCGGGTCTTCGATGATCTGCGGGCCGTCGAGCCGCTTCTGCGCAAGGCCGCCGATTACGAGATCAGGACCACGGTGCCGCTCAACGACGTGGTCACGGCGGTGCTGCGCCTGACCGGCGAGTGACGACGCGGCCAGGACACGCGCCAGCCCCCTTCTGTTCCGTAGACCAGTGCAACCTGTCCAGCCAGTGCCCCCCAATCCAGAAACCGCAGGTCAGGGGTCATCGGCTGTCCGGGCCGTCCGTCCGGGTCCGGTGCCGTCCCTCCAGTCTGTGAGACTGCTGTGAGAGGGTGACCGCTTCCTTGCCACCTGATCGGGCACGCCACGGGCACGGCTGCTGTCATATCGTCGTGGGGGTCCTGGTCCTGGCCTGGCGGCCAGCTAAGACCAAATCGGCCGGCGCAAGGCCAGCCTGGGCTGCGGTTTTGACGGGGCGGTGCTGCCGGTCTCTAATTGCCATGTGCGGCCCACACAGCCAGCCGACGTGATCTCCGCTGGCCCGCGGAGAGCCTCCTCCCGGGCGGCCTTGCTGACAGTGATTGTGCTGCTCGCGGCGGCATTGACCGGGGCGATCATCGTCGCCGTGCATTACCGCGGGGAGGCGGCGGCGGCGCACCGGCAGTTGCGCTTGGTCCGGCATCCTGCTCCGTCCAGGTCTGCCCCGCCGACCCTGTCTAGCGACACCACAGCGCTGCCTTCGTCCGGGTCGCTGGCTGGCGAGGTGACCATCTTCGCGGTCCGTTCGTCCGCCAGGCTGGCGCGGGTCATCGTGACCGCGCAGATCACCGGCGGGCGGCCGGATTCCCAGTACGAGCTGTTCGGCGGCGATTGCACAGGCAATGCTGTCAATCGTGCCTGGGCGATTGCTGTGACCGACGCGCGCGGGTCGGCTGACTTTACTGGTCACGCCTGGATGGTTTCCCCGAGCCACGAGTACTACCTCGTGGTCGGCACGCCGGGCCTGTACCGTGAACACCCCGGCCCCGCTGTGCACGGCCATTTCGGAATGGCCCGTGGCCTGTCCGCCGTGGGGGGCGGGGTTGCGCCCTGCGCCCCGTGATGAAGGAGCGGGCGAAAGCCACCGGCGAAGATGCGGGCGGCGCGTTGGCAGCCGCGTGCTGCATCGAACCGCCGACCTACGCATTACGAGCGTGTCACGTGCGTTGCTCGCGTCTTCAAAGTCCGCGCTAGCTTCATGTTCGCAGGTAGCTGCCGCTGGCGGTCGTTGGCTGTTGATGGCAGTTCGGGGACATCTCGGGGACACGCGCCAATACTGCGCAGGCCAGGGTCTCCGTCAAGTGCAAAGTTTGATGATCAGCTAGAGACGAAGCGCCCCGGCCAGGGCCCGAGCTTGGCCCGGCATCAGGCGGTGCCGACTGCCACCACGACGGCACCGGGGAAGCGCTGCCCGTGGGGCATATGCTCTTCTTAGAGGTCAGGAGCATGCGTACTGGATTGGCTCAGCAAGACGCCCGCGATGATTTTGACCGCGCTCGGCGGCGGGCGAACTGGGCCAAGCTAGCCGGTTGGCTGCTCGGCCATCCATCCAGCGGCAAACGCTTGGCAGTGCTGGGTGAGGTGACGAGCGTCGGCGGCGCGGGCGGGCCAGGCGGGCGGCGGCTGGAGTATGAACGGGTCGGCCGCCTCAGACCAACTGGCGAGGCGATGGTGCCGATCAACCAGATTGTCGGCACGGTAGAGCCGACGAAGTGTTTTGATCGCCGGTTCCGGCCGACTTCCGATCACGTGCGAGCGCGGTTTCAGCGAGTCGCCGCCGAGGTCCGATCCGGCCGCGGGATGGACCCTGTCGAGCTGTACCAGTGCGGCGGCTGCTATTACGTGCTCGACGGGCACCACCGCATCGCCGTGGCCCATGCGCTCGGCCAGCGCTCGGTCTGGGCGCTCGTCATCGAGGTCCGGCTGAACAGCCCAGCCCCGCCCGTCGGGCACCAACGCTAACCCGGATCATCTCGATTATCACTTCCGGCAGCGCCCGGCTATTGCTTAGTGACCCGCGGATTAAGAGACGGGCGCGGCCACGGTTGAGGCCGTCCGAGTTCGTCCGGTGCCTCGGCTGACGAGGGCATTCTCATCCGAGCTGGTGTGCACCTGTCCCAAGTAGTACATCGGCGTTGCTGCTCGCGTTGCTGCTTTCACATGCACTAGCGGATCGCGTTCCCGGCGCGGCGACCGTCCGTTTTTCAGGTGTAGCGGATAGCCAGCCCAGCCCGGTCGAGCAGGGAGTGTTTGGCTGCCCGTGGCTGCGCCAGCCTGGCGTTGGCTGCCCACGTTGCCGTCACGGTTGCCGTCAGCTGTAGACCGCCGGGTGATGCCCAGCGGTAATTTGGGTTACTAGCTGATCTGTGCTTGGCGGGCTGTCGGTAGCGGTTCATTCTGGGGGTCCGAGGTAACTCCAGGCGGGCGGGAATTGCCCGATGCCGATGGTGCGGCAGGCCTTCTGGGCGGCCATGCTGACGGCCTCGGTGAAGGTGGGGAAGGCGAATTGCATCTCGGCGAGCTGTTCGACGTTCATGCCCGCGCGCATGGCGGTCGCGACGACTTGGACGGTTTCGGCTGAGTATTCGCCGAGCACGTGGGCGCCGAGAATGAGGTGGCTGTGCCGGTCGGCGATGAGCTTGCAGAAGCCGTCGGGATGGCCGTCGGCCAGGGGCCGGATGAGGTCGTCGTACCAGGCGATTCCCACGGCGATGTCGTGCTTAGTGGCGGCCTGGTCTTCTGTCATGCCGACCGTGCCGTATTCCGGGTCGGTGAAGCTGCCGCTGGGAACCACGTCGTAAGCAGGCTGGCGGGTGGGGCTGCGGACGGCGTTCCAGGCTGCGATGCGGCCTTCGAGCCTGGCGCTCTGGACCAGCTTGGACCGGCCGTTGACGTCGCCCGCGGCGAAGATGTGCTCGACGTTGGTCTGCAGGTAGTCATCGACCGGGAGGGCTCGCGGGTTGCTGATGACTGCGGCAGCGCCGAGATCGAGGTTGTGCAGGTTGGCGGGCCAGCCGACGGCGGCGAAGACGGCCTCCGTTCTTGCGTGCTCGGCCGGGCCGCCGCGGGTGAACTGGATGCTGACCTGCTCGCCGTTGCGTTCCAGGGCCTGGACCCTGGCGCCAGTGATGAGCGTGATGCCTTTAGCCTCGAACGCCTGGCCCAGGGCCGCGGAAATGCTGGCGTCAGCTGCGGGAACGAGCCGGGGACCGGCTTCGAAGAGCCGGACGTCGGCTCCGAGGTCGGCGAAGATGGAGGCTATCTGGCAGCCGGTGTCGGCGCCGCCGATGACCGTGACCTCTTGTGGCAGGGCTTTGAGGGTCCAGATGTCTTGGTAGGTCAGCGCGAGCTCGCCGCCCGGGACCGGCAGCGGAGCCGCGCGGCAGCCGACCGCGATGACGATGCGGTCTGCGCGCCAGCTGCGGCCGTCTCCGGCGGTCATGGTGTGCGGGCCGGTGAACCGGACTGGGCCGAGGTGCTCGGTCAGCTCGATCCCGTGGTGGCGCAGGTGGCCAGCGACGTCCTTCTTGTCGTGGGCGTAGCGGGCGACCTGGGCGCTGTTGGCCAGGACGGCTTCGAGATTGGCTACCGGCCGGGGGCCTTCCAGGCCGAAACGCTCCCACGAGGACCAGTCCCGGGCCAGCCGGGCGGCCCGGGCCAGGGTGCGCACCGGCGCCGGGCCGCGGTTCAGGCTGGTTCCCCCGACCTGCTCGGCTTCGAGCAGCGTGACGTCGGCGCCCAGCTCGCGCGCCTGCAGCGCGGCCGTGATGCCCGCGGGGCCGCCGCCCGCCACCAGCAGCCTCATTGCGCCGTCTCCGCGGAAACCGGCTGGCCCCGGCGGTGCCTGCCGATGGGCCAGAGGATGGCCCGGGCCTCGCCCATCGCCGCGGTCAGCGGCATCTCATCTAGTCCGGCCGCTTGGCGAAGCAAGTGCGCCGGCCCGTCCATGTGCGTGCCGCTGCACCCCCATGGCCATGCGGGAGACGTTGCAGTCTCTTCACCGCGGCCCGGGTCCATCACCCGCTCCAGCACGACCGGCGGATAGTCAGGCCCGTGCGGCATGCCGTGCCGGACGGTCACCGACACGTCTACCCAATCGGTCATCTCAGGCGTCACAATTGCCCTCCGCGACATTGTCCGGGTCTGCCACCGCGCAGGACCCGCCGTCCCGATCCCGGCCATGTACGCCGTGCAGAGCAACCGCCTGAGCGAGCGCCTGAACGAAGCCACGGCGGGTGACCGGGCGGTCCGGCGCCTCGCCTGGATGCCGTACGATCCGGCCGTCTTGCTTGGATGCTAGCTTGCGCCGCCGGTCATTGTCAGCGCGGCGTTTCCCCCGGCAACCATCGAAGACCCCGGCGCCTGAGAGGAGCCAGCCAGCGCCCGGCAGGCAGCCGAAGGGATGTCAGCTTGGTTGCTAGGGTGAGGCCATGCGGGCCATCACGGTCATGCCCGGGCAGCCAGGCTCCGTCGCGCTCACCGACATGCCGGACCCCCCGGACGAGGACGGGCCGATCTTGGTCCAGACGCAGGCGATCGGCATCTGCGGCACCGACCTGGAGATCATCGGCGGCGAGTACGGGGCAGCCCCGCCGGGTCAGGACCGCCTCATCATCGGGCATGAGTCGCTGGGCCGGGTGGCCGAGGCAGCTCCGGAGACCGGATTCGGCACCGGGGACCTGGTGGTCGGCATCGTCCGCCGTCGTGACCCTGTTCCGTGCCCGGCGTGCGCGGCGGGGCACTGGGACATGTGCATGAATGGCCAGTACACCGAGCGGGGCATCAAGGGCCGTCACGGCTACGCGTCCGAGCGTTACCGGATTCACCCTGACTACCTGGTCGCGGTGGATCCCGGCCTGGGGATCCTCGGCGTGCTGCTCGAGCCCACCACCGTCGTGGCCAAGGCCTGGGACCATATCGAAAAGATCGGCCGTCGGGCGGCGTGGGCACCGGAGAAGGTACTGATCACCGGGGCCGGGCCGATCGGGCTGCTGGCCGCTTTGCTGGCCACCCAGCGGGGTTACCAGACCTACGTGCTTGACCGGGTTACCGATGGCCGCAAGCCCGAGATGGTCCGCCGCCTGGGGGCAACCTACGTCCAAAGCGGAGACCTTGGCGAGGCGGCCGCGGAGGCGGACATCGTCATCGAGTGCACCGGGTACTTGCAGATGCTGCTCGAAGCAGGCCCGCAGCACGTCCGCTACCGGATCATATGCCTCACCGGGGTTTCCGCGGCCGGCGCCGAGGCCAATGTTGACCCGGGACTTCTCAACCGCAACATGGTCTTGCAGAACTCCGTCCTGTTCGGCTCGGTCAACGCCAACCGGCACCACTACGAACTGGCTGCCAAAGCTCTCGCCCGGACAGACCCTGGCTGGCTCGCCGATCTCATCACCCGGCAAGTGCCGCTCGACCAGTGGGCCGACGCCTACGCCCGCCAGCCCGACGACATCAAGACCATCCTGGACTTTCCGGACGCTTCACCCTAGCCGGGACCACGCCCTCAGCTGATCTACATTCCCTGGCACCAACGGTGCTCAGCGGCAGTCTGATCGCTGCATGCCGTGCCGTGCGTGACGGCAGCGGGCGCGGCCGGGTTGGCCTGTGCGCTCAGTGCGGGACCGGCGCGATGACTCCGACCGAGGCCAGGCCATCCAGGACCAGCTGCACGGCGATCGCGGCGATGAGGAACCCGAAGACTTTCTCGGTGACTAGCATGCGGTTTTCGTCGAGTTTCTCACTGACCCGGTTCGCCCAGCGGAACACCACCACGTCCAGCAGCAGGACGAACACCAAGATGCCAAATTCGACGGCGAAAACGCTGAGCGACTTAGCCTCGGCGGAGATCGTCATCAGGCCGACGATGCCCACCGGGTTGAGCAGGTAGGGCACGGCCAGCGGGTACTGGGCAAGTTGCATCGGGTCCTTGTCAGCGGCGCGCTGGTTGCTTCTGGCGGGTGGCGCGAGCACCATCCACACCGCAATCACAAGCAAGATCACGCCACCTGCGATCGACAAGGAACCGATCGTGAAGTGCAGCAAGACGCGCAACAACTCGCCCAGCACCATGAGCAGCACCGCCACCGTCGCCGCTGTGGTCAGCATCTTGCGGAGCACCCGCTGCTTGGCGGCCGGGTCCAGGGACGCGGTGATTTCCAGGAACGGGACCAGGGCGATCTTCGGCCCGATACCGATCAGCAGTACCAGGAACGTGTCGATCGCACCGGCCGCGGTGATCGATGTCTGATCCATTCCCCAAGTGTGGCGGAGGTCGGTCTCCGGCGCCTGGTCTAATCGGGTAGCGTCCCTTTGCGCCTTGGCATGCCCGAGCTCAGAAGGGCTCGCTTGGATCCGGAACACTAGCGCTCGTGATCTCGGCGGACGTGTGTCCGCCAAGGCACGCTGATCCGGCTAGCGGACTTGCGGCGGGACGGCCGCCGCGTCAGGTTCAGGAACCTCGGGTGCGGCGGGTGGGCCGGCCAGCCAGGTGGACAGCACGAACGTCACCACCACGGCCACGATCACCACGGGCATCACCTTGACGCCGTCCGTGCCGAGCAGCAGCGTGGTCAGCAGGACTGCGGTCAGCGGCAGCCGCAGCATCCCTGTGGTCATGGCGGCGATTCCGATCGCCACGCCCGGGACCAGCGGCAGGCCCGGCAGGTGCGACAGCGCGATCCCGGCGGCGGCGCCGATGAACATGCCGGGAAGACCGGACCGCCACGGACAGTCACGGTGCCGATCCTGGTCTGGCCCGTCTTTGCTTGCAGCTGCCAAGATCCGCGCGAGTGGGCGCCGGGTCAATGCTCGGCGTAGCCGATTGCCTGCGACGCCGAAGGCGCAAGAGCAGCTGGCCCACACATGTTGTCCGGTTGTGTCCGCCGCGATCGTCGCTCAGTTGGTCACTCAGCTCCGCCATGCAACCAATGCGCCGCGTCGGCCGTCCAAATTACGGGTGAGGTGTATGCGCTGGGTCGCCATCGGCAAGCCGACGTGGATAGTCGTGGCACTGCAATGCGCGGCGAACGACACTCCCACATGCCGCACTGCCAGGTCTGCGCCGAGGCGTGCCGCCGCTGCGAGCAGGCCTGCCGGGAACTCCTGGAAGCCTTGAAGTAAGGCAGCGGCCATTCCGGGCGGCGATCAGAACCCGGCAGGCTGGCGCCGGTGAGCCTGCCCGCGGCCGGCGTGGCCCGTCTTCACCGCCGGGGTGATCGCCGCCTCGATCGCCCTGGTCGGCTTCGGCCTAGACTCGGTGATCGAGCCGTGGTCTTTGGTGATCTTCATCTGGCAGCTGCGCGGCGAGATCGCCGGCCAGGACCGGGAAACCCGCGCGGTCCGGCTGATCGGCGTGACGTTCTTCGCTCTGGCCGCTGAGGGAGCTTGGACGTCTATGGCACCCGCTGGGTTCCCCGCCGTCAACGTCCGCTGTGTCGCGGTTCAAATGTCCTCGGCCCAGATGCCAGCCACAGGAACGGCATGGCTGCCCGCTGGCAGCGGACAGCCATGCCTCTTAGTACACGTTGGCGTGGTGTTCAGCTGTAGCCGTAGAGGCTTGCCATGCCGACCCAGTCTCCATCTCCGAGGTGACGCCGCAGAGCGCACGCTGGCTTCGTCGGGTACATCACCTCGTCCGGGCCGCTCGTCTCATGGGCGAGCCCGAACGCGTGTCCCCACTCGTGGGTCACGATGGTCTGGAGATCTTCCTGATCCGTACAGTTCGACGGAAGTGAGTCGACCATATGGACATTGGATCCGATGTAAATGTCGGCCTCGGTGATGGTCTCCATGCCGTTGAAGGAGCCGTTCTCGATACATGTAAGAGCTAGTGTGCTCGTATTGTTAAACGGACCCCAGCTGACGGTATTCTGGCCGTCCGGGAAATTTGACGTGCACTGGGCCGCGCTGTTGATGTTCGCATAGCGGCTCGTAGTACCTTGGTACGAGCCATGGATAGCGAAGTCATACTCGGTGAACCCGCAGTTGTTGATTCCGTTCGTCATGTTGGCATTTCCTGCCCGTATGTCGCTCAAGGTCGCGGATCCCGAGAGCCCTGCGCGGCTTGCTGTCAACTCGTTGTAGTACCAGAGGAGGGTCGGCGTGGAGTTGGGCGAATACCAGAATCCCGCCTTCCGCGTTCCAGCCACTCTCGTTGCACGCCGGATCGGCCGCGATACGGGCAGGTCCCGGCCTGGCGGCGCGGGAGTCGCTGGCGAATGACTGCTTGACGACGACGTTGCCGTGCATGTCGGTATTGGCGGTGAGTGCGTACTCCCCGCTCGTCGTTGTTACATAGGCAGTTTGCCCTTTGCCGGGCCCCTGGACGTGTACTCCGCCTTCAGGTCGGCCGCGACCGAGGTCCATGACGACCAGGCGGCCTCTTATGTGACAGGCGTTGATGTTCACAGGCCTGGCAAGGTCGGATGCGGATATCGCGCCGGTACCGCTGCAGAAATCCGGGGCGCGTGGTGCGGCATTTGCGGCTGTTGCGGTTGCTAACAGCGGCCCCGCTACGGCCATGGCGAGCGTGGCCGAGTAAGCCATTCTGCTCAGGCCAAATCGTGGTTTGTTCATCCAGCCCTCCTGCGTCGAGAACGCATGCCGATTAACTGCGGTCAAGAGACATTTGCCCGCTTCGCCTGCGACACGCCTGATGCATCTACATTCCCTCGCTTTCACATCTTGTCAAGGCACCAAGTCCCGAAACAATGTAACAAGTTAGCGGGCCGAGTCGGTCATCTTGAGCCCAAAATGGCCGCGGCTCTACTGCTCTCTCCCGCTCTCGGATACCGCCGTACGTCGCAGTGTGGCCATCAGTCCATACGAGAGGCGACACCAAGACCGGTAAATCACAGCGGACTCTCGCCCTGCCCAAGCGCTGCGTTACACCTCATCGGACATGGTGGCCAGCGGGATCCGCCCGGCCACCTCGCCGTGCCCGACAGCCGTGACCTCCTGCTTGCAAAGCAGGTTCCGACTGGCCGGGATAGTGCCTGACGTTGGCCTATGGCCTCGACCATGACCAGGTCGCACCGGGTTGGTTCCGGATGGTTGCTACAGGACTTCGCTACAGTCGTGTAGCCTTCCAGCCGCTGATCCTCTGCCAGGTTGCCGCACACCACGGCTGAGCGTCCGTTTTTCAGGAGGATTTGCGGGTCCAGGCCAGTCCACCACGGTCCAGCTGACCGGCCTATACGACGCGTTGGCTCCTGTTGGAGTCCAGGGTCGTCCCCACGTTTCCAGGGCCGTTGTTAGCAAAGCGTTAGCAAGATCGGCGATCAGCTGAGGGCTGCGCTCCCTTGCTGCCGGTTGCCGTTGTGAGCCTGGCCTGCTCGAACCTTGACAACTCAATAGCGTGAACCTTGGCCGCAAGAGCTGCACGTCGTGCGCACCGGACCATCACGATCGCGGTGGCCCGCTGGTGGGGATCTCGACCGAGACGCTGGTGGCCTTGACCTGGGCGACTCACGCCCGGGTCGTGACGCCAGGCCGTCCTAGCTCTCGGGCCTGATCCACCAATGGTCCCGGTTGCCGTAGGAGGTGACGATCATCACGAACTCCCCGAATTGGTCCGGCCTCCCCGGCAACGGACCGAAGACCGCAGCCGGTACCGCTTCTGGGCCATCGACTTCTGATAGGTCCTGCCCGGCCAGCCGGGATGGGTCCAGCCGTCGAGCACTTCGCGCACCTGCCACCGCAATCCCCGGGCGACGTGGTAGAGCGCCACCGGCTGCCACTGGCCTTCCAGCGTCGCGATCGCCTCCACCTCACGCATAGAGCGATTATCGAATTCTCGTTCAGCAGACGCTAAGCCGCTCCGCACTGGCGTCCAGGTGGTGAGCCCGGCCAGGCCGGATCGGCCGAAGCAGGTGCACAGGATGCGGGACACTGGCTGCCATGTCATGTTGGCAGTACGCGCAGCTCACGATCACCGTCGGCGGCCGTGCCCGGCCTGCCGTGCTCCCGTAGACCTGGCCGGCACGCGGGGAATGAGGGGAGCGATGAGCGAGGCAGTCACGGCCGCCTCCCCCGCGGGGAGGGCCGGGACGGCCCGGCGGCCTGCTGGCGGCCGGCTGTGTGTTCGAGCGATGTCTGGGAGTTTGCGCTTGACGGTGGTGGCCGGTGATAAGCGGCGGATCGGAAATGTCCGAAAGGGATCTGACCCTTACGTCTGCGACCTGCGACGTTAGTGATCTATTCTCTGCCAGGAAATGCAGACAGTCACGCACGCACCCTGACGAGGCGCGGCGTCAGCGGTCCGGTCCAGCGCTCGTGTGACCCAGTCAGATCACGTCGCGCCGCTTGGTCAGGGCGATTCCGCCAGCGACGAGAGCCACTGTGTATCCGATCATGATGCCCCCCCCAACCCACCCGGCCGGGGCGTACGGGAATGCCTGCCCGGATGTGACCATGACCTCTGAGGCGACTGCGGGGGCGATGACCGGCGCCCCGAGGAGCCAGCCCTGGTGGAAGAGGTTGTAGAGCGAGGTGAAGACGAGTATGGCGCCGAAACTGCCCGCGTACACGCCTATCGCGGCGACGACGGAAGCCATCTGGCTGCGCAGCACCGCGCCAAGACCGAGCCCGAAGACCCCCCAGGCGACGAACGCGAGCAAGTTCAGCACCACCGAGCGGGCCACGGTCCATCCGGCTAGTGACATGCTGACGTGCTGGCTGTACAGGAACAGCGGCGTGCTCACCGCGGCGACGACCGTGCCTACCAGCCAGAACAGCGCTCCGCAGCAGGCCGCGGCAGCCACCTTGGCCCTAATGACCGTGGCCCGGCGCGGAACGGTCACGAATGTCACGGCCGCCGTCTGGTTCGCGAACTCACTCGTCACGATCAGCACGCCAAGGAGCAGCGCGAATATGACGCCGATGCGCTGCCCCGAGGTCATCATGCTGGCGGCGATCGCGGCCACGCCCGCGGGAGTGTGGGCCTGCGCCGCCTGCGCGAGGGCCTGCGCCCGGTTGACGTGGCCCAGCTGCGGGTAAAGCTCAGAGTGGCTGCCGAACCCGTTAATTGTCAGCGCCAGCGCCGTGAACACGATGAAACCGGTGAGGAAGAGCCACCCGGTGTCTGTCGTGCGGATCTTCATGAACTCGGCCCTGAGTAGGCGAACCGGGGTGGTCCCGGTGTCGTCGGCCTGGTCCAGGGCGGCGCTGTCAAGCAGCGCTGTCATCGGATCGCCGCCTTTCCCGCGGTGAGCTCGAGGAACGCGGCTTCCAGGTCAGGGAGCTGCGTGACCAGCTGGTGGATGGCAACGCCCGCCCGCAGCGCGGCGTCGCCGATCGCGACCGCGTCCGCCCCGGTGATGTATGCACCGCCGTCGCCGGCCAGTGTGACAACCGCATCGCCGCCCAGCACCGCCGCGAGCTTTTCCAGTTCGGGAGTGCGCACCAGGGTCCGGCTCAGGTATGGCAAAGAACCGATCACGGACGCCACCGTTCCCTGGGCGGCCAGCCGTCCGGCTGCGATGATGACCAGGTCGTCGGCGAGCTGTTCCATCTCCCTGAGCAGGTGGCTGGACACCAGGATCGTCCGGCCCTGCGTGGCCAGGGTCCTGAGCAGGTCGCGCATCCACCGGATGCCCTCCGGGTCCAGCCCGTTGGCTGGCTCGTCGAGGATCAGCACCTGCGGGTCCCCGAGCAGCGCCGCCGCGACGCCAAGACGCTGGCGCATGCCGAGGGAGTAGCCCCGGAACGTCCGGTTAGCAGCTACGCCGAGCCCGACAAGCTCAAGCACCTCGTCCGCTCGCGCCAGCGGGATGCCTGCGGACTGGCAGACGATGCGCAAGTGATCGCGCCCGGTGCGGTCCTTATGCGCCGCGCCCGCCTCGAGGATCGCGCCGACGCGCCGGATCGGCTGATCCAGGTCGGCATAGCGGACGCCGCCGATGGTGGCCGTTCCCGCGGTCGGCTCGGCCAGATCGAGCAGCGTCCGCAACGTCGTCGTCTTTCCCGCACCGTTCGGGCCGAGGAACCCGGTAACCCGGCCTGGTTCCACGGTGAACGACAAGTCATCGACGGCCCTGACGCCGCGGTATTCCTTCGTCAGCCCGCAGACGTCGATCCGTCCCTGGGAAATCAGCGCGGGAGAGACCCGCTTTCCGCCGAGCGGCCGGTAAGGGAAACCCGGCCCGACGCCGTCCGTGCGTGCACGGTCCGTGCGCGTGCCGCCGCGATTACGCCGCACCAGCAACACCAGCGCGCCGATCACGACGGCCGCGAGGAGGACGACCATCTCACCTCTCCAGCCGTGACCGCATTCGCCGCATCGTGAGGGCCGGCTGAGCCGCGGTGGTCGGCGAGCAGCTCTCGGGGCACTAACGCTACATAGCAAGGGTTAGGGCGGCAAGGGCTCTGGACACATCATCTGTGCGTGCCGAGAATCGCATCTACAGCTCTGACCGGCAGAGTTGCTCGGCTGACGCTCCGCCGTGATGATCACCGATCATGTGCCTGCGGTTCGTGTTCCTGCTGACCACGCGACTAGCCGCGTGGCTGAGGCTGTCCCAGCGCGAGGAGACATGGCAGACCGCAGAGATCTTGATCCTGCGCCACCAGCTCGCCGTCCTGCAGCGGCGGCAGCCGCGCCGCGCGAAGCTGAACTGGGCGGACCGGGCACTACTCGCGGCGCTGCCCGGCGTGATACCGAAAGCCCGCCGCCACGGATTGCGGCTGCTGGTCACCCCGGACACGATCCTGCGCTGGCACCGCGACATCGTCCGGCGCCGCCGGGCGGCGCGGTCCGTGCGCGGCAAGACCGGCCGCCCGGCGACCCGCCGGAACATCAAGGCCCTGGTCCGCCGGCTGGCCCGGGAGAACCCAGGCTGGGGCTACCGCCGGATCCACGGCGAGATGGCCGGCCTGGGAGTCAAGGTCGCGGCGTTGACGGTATGGGAGATCCTCAAGACCAGCGGCATCGGCCCCGCCCGGCGACGGACCGGGCCGGCCTGGTCACAGTTCCTGCGTTCTCAGGCCGAGGCGATCCTGGCATGCGACTTCTTCACCGTTGACTTGCCCGACGGCAGCCAGGCCTACGTCCTGGCCGTGATCGAGCACGCGGCCCGGCGCGTCCGCATCCTCGGCGTCACCCTGCACCCGACCGGGGAATGGACCACGCAGCAAGCCCGCAACTTGCTGATGGACCTCAGCGAGCAGACGCACCAGGTCAAGTTCATGATCCGCGATCGGGGCCCGGACTTCACCGCCGCGTTCGACGCAGTCCTCACCGGCGCCGGGATCCGGACCGTACTCTGCAACGTGCGGACGCCCCGCATGAACGCGATCGCCAAACGCTGGATCGGGGGATGCAGCCGCGAGCTCCTGGACCGTACCCTCATCTGGAGCCAGGCCCATCTGCGGCGGATCCTGCGCCAGTACGAGACCCACCACAACCAGCACCGGCCGCACCGCTGCCTGCACGGCGCCGCGCCGCTGAAACCGCTGCCCGAACCGGCCGACCTCGACCAGTACCGCGTCCGGAAACAGGGTCGCGTCGGTGGCCTGATCAACGAATATCGCCTGGTCGCATGACGTGGACGAGATTTTCGGCACGCACAGGAACGTGACCGGTACCCGGTTCATCCCGAAGACCCGCTCGTACCATTGAGCGCTGGCTTCCACATCGGACACGGTCGGCGAGAAGTGATGGAAGCCGGTGACGGCCGGGGCCGCGGTGGTCTCGGTCAAGGCAGGCTCCTTCCTCCGCTGCACGCCTAGGGTGTGGTTGACGACCATACTCTCTCGCCTGACCGGCGCCGGCCAGCATCGAGCTCCAGATCCGGGACCTCTGCGGATGGCATCGCTGCCGTATTCACCGTGATGAACAGTTCTGTCTGCGGCAGAAGCGGGCATTCTCGGGCAAGGTCGCGGTGGATGCTTATGCGAAGACGGGCGACTGCTCGGCGCCGAACCAAGGGCTCGCGCCCGCGGACCAGGCGGAAACCTCGGCCTGGGCGGCACAAACGCTCGTCCGCTCCTTGCACGAACAAGACTGACCGCGGCCCCACCGGGCGGGAATGACAATGCAGATTCTGTGTGCCGCCACCGATGCGGTCGCCGGGCGCATTGCTCAGTCCAAGAGCTCGCTTGCTGTCTTCCCGCGTATCGTCTGCAGCCGGGGACGCAGCCGCTGAACGTCGCGTCTCAGGCTGGGCCCGCCGTCGGCCGCTAGCCGATCGGCCACCGCGTCAATGTCTCGAACGAGTCCTTCGTCAACACGAGCCGGATCAGATCTCTGCGACGAATTGACGAGCTCGAAGGTCCGTCGAAGTACGTCTACGGCTCGAACCCGGAGCTCATCGTCGGCGGCAAACAGCCGGGTCACCTCCGCCTGATGGGCATCAACCAACGTCGAGATCTGCTTACCCAGCTGGCTCTGGGTCATCGTTTCCTCCCGGAAGGATCGGAGGAGGGTGAGCTCGGCCGCGTCGAGTTCATTGAGGAATTCGACGACGCACGTGGGGACAGCGCTCGTGAAGAGCTCCTGAATTCCAGTCCTGGTATCTGTCCAAACGGGATGGAAGGCCAGTGGATTTGCGTCCAGCCCCATGTAGTCCCCAATAAAAGTGACGAACTGGTCTCCGTGTGACCAGGGCGCATCGATCGTGGGATTCCAAGGCTGGTCGGTGACGACGGAGTAGTCGAACGTCATCCCTCCATCGCGCGAAATCGAAATGATAACGTCGATCAGGTTGGCGGTCGGTTTCGGCCCAAATTCGTAGTAGACGCATCCGAAGACGCCAGCACCGTTGACCACCATCTGCGGCATGACATGATGGAACCCAGGCGGCAAGGGGCGCGTGAGAAGGGGCTGGCCAGAGGGAGTGCTCCACGACATGCCTCCGTCCGTCGAGCGAACGAAATAGATCCTGGACGCCCCCTCTCTGTAGTCCGCCCAGGCGACGACGGTAATGCCACCTCGGGAGGCGACCGTCGGATTCTGTGATGACCCGGAAGGACCCTCCCGGCAGCACGGGCCAGCCGTCGACTCTCGGTGCCGCCGTTTCCAGACTCGTGATACCGGTCGCGGGATTCGTGCGAGCGCTGAAGCTGGCTCCGCCGTCGGTTGACGCCAGTATCTCGATCACCGACACCGCGTCGGTCGATACGACGTAGACGGTTCCGTCATCGGAGACGGTGATCTCTGGGTAGACGGTACCGGTCGAGATGATGTTGCCGGCTGCTGCGCCAGCCGTGCCTTGCCAGCTGGCGCCGTGGTCGGTCGTACGCGCGAAGGCCAGCCCGCCATTGTCCCAGATTGCATAGACATTTCCGCGGAACGGACTTCCCGGGTAAGCGTCGCCGGCGGCCCACTGCTTGTCATCGCCGGGACTGTCGTGAATCGGATTGGGCGGACTCCACGTCTGGCCGCCATCGCTCGACTTGTATATCACGATACCGATGGTGTTCCACGTGGGTGGGTTGTAGCCGGTGAGGCCAACGAGAAAGACATTGCTGCTATCATCCCAGGCCAGGGTGGGATCGGTCATCACCGTCGCACCCTTCGGCAGGCCGAGCGCGGAGGATGGGCTCCAGGTCTGTCCACCGTCTGTGCTGTATTCCGTGGCAAGGGTGAAGTTGTAGGTATGAATGTCGGCGAACTTCTTCGACGCGGCGACGACCTGCAGCAGATTGTTCGGATTTATCGCCAAAGAGCTTTCGCTTCTGGCGTTGTTCAAATCCGTGTCGAAAGTGACTTGAACATTAGACATAGCAGTGACCTTCCAGTCTGAACGAGACGAGTTAAATGGGCACAGTTCAGGCGGATGCCAGAGATACTCTCCGCACGCCGCCACGGTCATGCGCGGAAGCTGCGGCTCGCTGGCCCATCATGAATTCTTCCTGAGCTGTTTCAAGAATCGTTGTTGAGTTCCGCTAACTGGCTTGTGCCACCTGGGCCGTCGCCCGACACTGAGTTGAGAGTCAATCTCACGGTCCGTTGTCATGACTCATTCCTTCCCTGCTAAGCAGGCAGTGGTATCACGGGTCTCAGCCCTAGACTGAAGAGTCTCCGCTTGCCGCGGTTAGCAGTTTCCAGTCCCGGCGCGCCAGAGTGCCCAAGACGACGGCGACAAGCAGAAGAGCTGCAACGACAAGCCACTCCATACCTCCGTTGTGGTGGTCTGGATCCCAGCCTGTCAGTGCCTCTATCCAGTCGTGCCAAAACACCGTCAGGATCCCAAGGCCACCCGCGCATGATGCAACCACAGTCTCCACGCCGAAGCGGGCTTTCGATGGCGCCATGTCAAGCCGTCCTATCCTTCAGGTGATTCCCTCAAGGTCATGAGTTATTCTCCAGACCGCAAATGCGGTCCATTCGTTGGGCAATTACATATACTAAATATCATCCGCGCCCTCAGCACAGGATGAGCAGCTGTTGCCCGATGACCCCCTACTCGACCGCAGATGTAACAGCCACTACCCACTACGGCACGGGCGAATTAAGCCGATGCACATTCCATATCTTCCCACTGAGCTGCGGTCAAGGGTCGGTTAGCAAGATGTGGCTTTGTCGCTAGGTCCGTCAGTGCATGGACCGCTGCTGAGGCCCGACCGCCGGACTTTAGTTGCTTTTCAGCAAACAAATTCTTCTCCGGCTACTGATTGCAGCATAATCCTCAATAAAGTACGGGAGGTACTAGCTGGTCACTCCCCTGAGTGGCCGTTTACCAGGCAGCATATGATTTTATGGGCGTGTCGAGGTGCCTGGGTGCCGTCTTCGCGTGAGCACGTGCTCTCGCCAAGGGACCATGATCACCAAGAAGGCCGTGATGCAAAGTCTCCCCAGAAGCAGCCTGCCGCACTCACCTAAAGTTCAATTACACGAAGAACGTTCCTGGGCTCGGCACTAGATTTCGTCGATCGTTATCATCGGGTACGGTCATACGCAGGAGTACATCAGCATGTACGGAGAGGACGCGCTGTCATCATGCATGACCGGGCGTCGGCAGCTACTCCGGGTCATCGGGATGTGCGCGCGGCGAGGCTTCTGCCCTCACGCTCTGGTCGGCGGGGGAGAGCGGCTATGGCACCCGACGCAGGGCGCTCCCGGCGGCCGCGGACCGAGCGGACTGTCAGCCGCGCAGCAGTCGGCGCGGTGCGCGGGCAGGTAGACACTCGGCCGGGGGAGCGAATGCGCCGACGTGAAGACTCGTGAATGGCGATGCGGGAGTGGTATTCCCGAGATTCGAAGTAAAGCACGATTAGCTTTGCCTCTGCGCCCGACGGGCTCATCCCCCGATGGTCTCATGCCCGGCGGAGGGGCGGCGCGGATGATCAGGCGTGCAGATCGCCGAATATTCGCCTGCGCCGACTGCATAGATTGCCCGGTTGTCTGAGCTCAGATCCGTCTGTTATGGCGGGGCGGGTGCTCCACGGACCGTGATGGCCTGGCCGGTTGGCGGGACCGCCGGGCACGGATGTGCGGTGGCGGCTCCGGTAGCCGGTCTCGCGTGGGCCGGCGGAGTCTGCTTTGCAGGTGCTGCGGGCCGGGTCTCGTTTCAGCCGTGGTGCCGGTGGTGGACCTCCGGGCGTGCGACTAGCTGATGCGCCGGCCTAATCCTGGTACCGGTCAGTGGCTGGGGTGGTCGTCGGAGATCCAGGGCGCCTGCAGTTCGACCATGCGCCGGGTGGCGTAGTTCATCTCCGCTATGGTCAGCCGGCTCCGGTACCAGAGGCACCGGAGCCGTTCGCGGCCGGACCAGGTAACCGACTTCTCCAGCTGCCGCCGGTGGACGAGGTCAGCCGGGCCCGGGGCGGGGTTCGCCATGGCTGCCATGCCTGGTGCGGGCCGGCCGTCTGGGTGTTCATCTGGTGTGGGAGGATTCCGGGGCATTGTGGTCTCCTTGGTGGCTTGGCCGGGCTGCCTGCTTGGTATCGGAAGCTGATGGGCTTTAGCCGGGCGGGGATCGTGGCTGGCTTCACGGTCGCGGGCGGCGGAGGTATTCGCCACGCACAACCGCCCACAAGAGGGCCCACCAAACAGCCCACAAGAATCAGCACGCCTGTGTTCCGGTGATGGCTGCGCGATGCCGGTGCGGACCCCGGCGGACTGTTCCTGGCGCTTGCAGCCGCCTACTCCGGTTGGGCCTCGTCACGGTGCCACGGAAACCGCTGATGGAGGCTAACTTGCGATCGCGGGGAATGGCGGGAGTGGCCGGGCCTGCGTACTGTTGGGGCAGGACTGGTCCCGCCCGGCGCCGGTAGCCGTGCGGGCAAGGTTGTGTGGGGGCACTGAGATGGTGGCCGACCAGACTGCGCTTTCTTTCGCCAGGCTGCTGCGGCGGCTGCGGGCCGAGGCGAAGCTGACCCAGGAGGAGCTGGGAGCGGCGGCGGGGGTGTCCCCGCGGTCGGTCAGCAACCTGGAGCGGGGCGTCAACCGCACCGCCCACAAGGACACCGCGGTCCTGCTGGCCGGTGCGCTGGGCCTGACCGGGCCGGCGCAAGAGCTGTTCGTGGCGGCGGCCCGCGGCAATGTCCCTCCCGCGCAGGTTCTGGCGGTCGCTGAGGGCGCGGGCCCGCGCCCGGGAGCGGTGACCGGTTCTCCCTACCGCGGGCTGGCCGCGTTCGGGGAGCAGGACGCGGCATTCTTCTTTGGCCGCGAAGCGGCCACCGCCCAGGTGCTGGAGCGGATGTCGCGGCACGTGGCGGGCACGGGGCTGCTGGTGGTGTCGGGGGTGTCGGGGGCGGGCAAGTCGTCGTTGCTGCGGGCGGGGGTGTTGCCGCGGATCCGGGCGGTGGGGCTGGCGTCCGCGCCGGGTGCGGCGTCGTGGCCGTGTGTGGTGTTCACTCCGACCCACGCGCCGCTGGATGAGCTGGCGCTGCGGGTGGCGCTGCTGGCGGGAACCGACGCGTCCGCGGTGGGCCGGGGGCTGGAGACCGATCCGGCCGGGTTCGCCCTCCCTGCGCGGCAGGCCGCCCTGGCGCGGCCACCCGGCCCGGCCGGGGATGGGGATGGCGCCGCGGCTGAGAGCGGCCAGCCTTCGCCGCAGCGCCGGTTGCTGCTGGTGGTCGACCAGTTCGAGGAGCTGTTCACCCAATGCGCCGATGAGGGGCAGCGGCGGGCGTTCATCACGGCCCTGCATGCGGCCGCCACCGCCCGGCACGGCGCGCATCAGGCACCTACGGCACTGGTCGTGCTGGGCGTGCGCGCTGACTTCGAGGCCCGGTCTGCCGACTACCCGCAGCTGGCCGGCGCGGTCCAGGACCGCTACCTGGTCACCTCTATGACCGGGCGGCAGCTCCGGCTGGCCATCAGCGAACCAGCCAAGAAGGCAGACTCCAGCGTCGATGATGGCCTGGTCGAGGTCCTGCTGGCCGAAATGCGCACCGGCCAGCCCGGGACGTTCGGCGCGGGAGTGCTGCCGTTGCTGTCGCACGCGCTGGACCAGGCGTGGCGCAGCCGGACCGGAGAAACCCTCACCCTCGCCGACTACGAACGCACCGGCGGCATCGAGGGCGCCGTCGCCGCCAGCGCCCAGCGTGTCTACGACGGCCTCACCCCGGCCCAGCAGGCCGCGGCCCGGCAGGTGTTCCTGCGGCTGACCGCCACCAGCAGCGAGGGCGTGGACTCCGCCGATCGCGCCACCAGGGCGGAGCTGACCGAGGGCAAGAGCCCAGCCGACGCCCGGGACGTGGAGGCCGTGCTGGAGGCCTTCGCCGCCGAACGGCTGCTCATCCTCGCCGCCGGCACCGTGGAACTCAGCCACGAAGCGCTGCTGACCGCCTGGCCGCTGCTGCGCGACACCTGGCTGGCCGACACCCACGCCGACCGGATCGTCCGCTCCCGGCTGCACACCACCGCCACCGAGTGGGCCCGCCACTCCCGCGACCGGTCCTACCTCTACAGCGGCAGCCTCCTGCTGGCAGCGACCGGCACCGCGGCCCGGATCGGCGCTGATCCCGCCCGCCACCCACCGCTCAGCCAGACCGAGCGTGACTTCCTGCACGCCAGCAGCCATGCTCACCGGCGTACCGTCCGCAGGCGGCAGGCGGTGATCGCCGGCCTCCTTGCCCTGACGCTGACCGCCGTCACCGCCGCCGGGATCGCCGTCCACAACGCTGCCAGCACCAGCCGCCAGCATGCCATCGCCCTGTCTCGCCAGCTCGCCGCCGAAAGCCTCAACATCGATGGCACCGATCCGGTGACCGCGCGCCGGCTCGCCGTCGCCGCCTGGGCCGTCTTCCCCACCGGCCAGGCCTATTCCGCCATCACGACCCTGCTGGCCGAGCAGCAGCAACACGGCATGCTGCCCGCCGACCCGTCCTACGTGTGGGGGGTGGCGTTCAGCCCCAACGGCAAGCTGCTGGCCAGCGCCGGCACCGACGGCACGGTGCGGCTGTGGAACCCGGCCACCGGCCGCGCCGTCCGCGCGCCGCTCCACGCCAGCGCCCGGTACGGCGTGTACGGGGTGGCGTTCAGCCCCGATGGCAAGCTGCTGGCCAGCGCCGACGGCGACGGCACGGTGCGGCTGTGGAACCCGGCCACCGGCCGCGCCGTTGGCAAGCCCCTCCATGCCAGCGGCCGGACCACCGCCCGGTATGGCGTGCGCGCGGTGGCGTTCAGCCCCGATGGCGAGTTGCTGGCCAGCGCCGGTGCCGACGGCACGGTGCGGCTGTGGAACCCGGCCGCCGGCCGCGCCATCGGTGTGCCCCTGCACGCCAGCGCCCGGTGGGGCGTGTTCGGGGTGGCGTTCAGCTCCGACGGCGAGTTGCTGGCGAGCACCGGCGGCGACGGCACGGTGCGGCTATGGGACCCGGGCACCGGCCGCCCCGTGGGCAAGACCATCCAGACCAGCGTCGGCCCTTTTGGCGGCCATGGCGCGGTGGCGTTCAGCCCCGACGGCAAGCTGCTGGCCATAAGCAGCGGCGACGGCACGGTGCAGCTGTGGGACCCGGCCACCGGCCGCCCCGACGAGGCGCCCCAACAGACCGGCGCCGCGTACGGCGTGCGCGCGGTGGCGTTCAACCCCGACGGCAAGCTGCTGGCCAGCGCCGATGCCGACGGCACGGTGCGGCTGTGGAACCCGGCCACCGGCCAGCCCGTCGGCGCGCCGCTCCAGGTCACCAACACCTACAACAGCGCGTACGGGGTGGCGTTCAGCCCCGATGGCAAGCTGCTGGCCATCGCCGCCGGCGGCGGCACGGTGCGGCTGTGGAATCCGGCCACCGGCCAGCCTGCCGGCGCGCCGCTCCAGACCGGCTCCGCCCCCAATGGCGGCGTGCTCGGGGTGGCGTTCAGCCCCAGCGGCAAGCTGCTGGCCAGCGCCGACGGCGGCGGCACGGTGCGGCTGTGGAACCCGGCCACCGGCCAGCTCGTCGGCGCGCCCCTCGCTGCCACCAGCGCCCGGTACGGCGTGTCCGGAGTCGCGTTCAGCCCCAACGGCACGCTGCTGGCCAGCGCCGACAACGACGGCACCGTGCGGCTGTGGAACCCGGCCACCGGCCGCCCCGTCGGCAAGACCCTCCCGACCGGCTCCGGCCCTCTTGGCGTGGACCTTGGCGTGGACGCAGTCGCGTTCAGCCCCAGCGGCACGCTGCTGGCCAGCGCCGCCGGCGACGGTACCGTCCGGCTGTGGAACCCGGCCACCGGCCAGCCCGTCGGCGCGACCCTCCACGCCAGCGCCCAGAACGGCGGCGTTCACGTAGTGGCGTTCAGCCCCGACGGCAAGCTGCTGGCCGCCGGGAACGGCGACGGCACCGTCCGGCTTTGGGACCCGGCCACCGGCCGCCGCGTCGGCGTGCTCCAGACCGGCACCGGCCCTAATACCGGCGTGTGGGCACTGGCCTTCAGCCCCAACGGCAAGCTGCTGGCCGCCGGCTGCGGCGACGGCACCGTGCGGCTTTGGGACCCGGCCACCGGCCGCCCCGTCGCGACCCTCCACGCCACCACCAGCAGCGTGTACGGCGTGCACGCGCTGGCGTTCAGCCCCAACGGCAAACTGCTGGCCACCGGCGAAGGCGACGGCACCGTGCGGGAGTGGAACCCGGCCACCCGCCTCCCTGTTGGCGCGCCCATCCAGAGCGGCTCCAGCCCTGCTGACGCCTTGGACTGGATGGCGTTCAGCCCCAACGGCAAACTGCTAGCCGGCGGCAGCGTCGACGGCACCGTGCGGCTGTGGCAAGTGTCGCTATTCGCGCACACCTATGCGCAGCTTTGCGCCGACGTGGGGCCACCGACACCGCAAGAATGGAACCACTACGCCTTCGGCGAACCACAGCCCAAGGTCTGCGCCTGAACGCCCAGACACCCAGGCCACTGCCGCTCAGGCCGGAGCGTTCAGCCCGTCTTGATATCGGTTCCTGACCATAGTCAACAACGTCCCGATCGGCGGCACACCGGGCTTGGCCTGCCGGACAGTACGGGGCGCTCGCGACGTCGGCGCCGGTAGGAGTGATCACCGGCGCGGGTGCGCTGGCCGCGCACCTCGCGCGGCAGCCAGCACCAGCACCACGCCAGCCGATAGCAATGGCTCAGCCCGGCGGGCGCAGACCCCGCCCCCTATGACCATGAGCAAGGCCTCGATCAAGGATCCCACGTCCCAGATCCCTAGCGCAGAATGGCCAATTCGAGGTGAGGCATGGACGGCCAACCACAACCGGGATGGAGTGCAGAACGGCGGATACTTGCGCACATTGCGCGGATCAGCGTCAATCACCGGCCGTGATTCGATCTCGGGACCGGCGTGCCACCGGATCGGCCGAGTATGAGTGGTTAGCGACAGAGCCGGCCACGTTGCCGGCTGCGCCCAGATAATCCCGACCGGGGGCACGTGTGCCTGATAGCAGCCCGGATGCGGGCTGCTCACCGTTGGCGCATGGTTATAGGAGTGGGGAGACGAAGGCCCACTTCTCGCCCTTGTTGCCCTCGACCCTCGAGGCCCACGTTGAGAGGCGGACGTGGGTGTTGTACTGGACCGAGATGTTGGAGGCGCCGAGGAAGTCCCCGTTGACCAGGTTCACGGTGCCGTCGGGGTGGACCGCGGTCACGATGCCGACGTGGTCGGCGTAGCTGCCGTTGGGTGCCGTGGTGCCGGGCGGGTAGAGGATCACTGCATCACCGGTTTCGGGGGTCCCGCCGAAGGATATGTGCTCACCGTGATCGGCGCCCCAGGCGTAGAAGCTCGCCGCCGCCGGGGTCAGTATCCTGAGCTTGCTAGTTACCCCGCCCTTTTTCCAGACCCATTTAGTGAAATCCGCGCACCAGAACTCGCTCGCGTCTTGCACGTTGTGAAAATAGGGATGGTTTGATGAGGTCTTGCAGTGCCTGCTTGATGCCCCCAGGGGATTGCCGGCCAGCGTGGTGTAAGGGTTGCAGTCGAGTCCGTTGAAGTTCGTGACCGGGGGGTTATCGGCTACCCCGACCTGCGCCAGCGCCACCTTCACCAGGCCGCCGGCAGTCCCGGCCGCCGCCGGGCCCTGCGCACGCGGCACAGGCTGGCTTCCCAGTCGAGGGCAGCCGGGCAGGTGCCACAGATGGCGCACTGCCCGAGGGAGGCTCGCCGCACACCCAGCCGGTTGCCCGCCGAGCCCTGCCACCGTCCATGCACCCCCCGGCAGCCGGGTGAAGATCCCCGTGCCCGCGCCGTCCTGGAACCTCACCGCGGCGTCCTGCCCCGCCCGGGCCGACGGCTGCCAGTGAACCATCGCCCAGTCCGTGCCGCCGCGCCGCAGCCGCGCGCCCAGGACCCGTCCAGACGCCGCCGGGGCAATGCTGATGGCCGGAATATGGCGGTAGGCGGCATACAACCGGAGTAGGTGCCGCTGTACGGCAGAGCCGATGACCAAGGGCGCCGCCGGGGCCTGGCCGGTGGCCGCAGCCGCGGGCTGCGGCCACCCGGAAACCGCACAGCCGATCAGCGCAGCACCGGCGCAGAACCACACGCCAGCAGCCCGCGCAGCTCGCGTTTTCATCGGGATTGCGAAGTGCTTCCGGTACTTCGCGCGCACCAAGAACCGCCCCCTCGCGCCCGGACATGGCATAACCCTCAGATCCGGGCGGATGCCACCTTCCCGGGGAGCATCTCACAGCCGGGGATGCTCTGACGCCGAAACAGGCAGCCCGATTGACGCAGCGTGGAGGGTCCCGCGCGTCGAGCCCCGGCGCACAAGCCATGATCAAGTGGCAGGGAACTCGGTCACCCTGCCCGGTCGCCTCGATCCGGGCCAGCCCGCACCAGCGCAGAATGCCCATCTATGCGGCCTCGCAGCTAACCAGCCCCGGCCGAACCAGGCCGCACCGAACACTTCCCGGCGCGCCGACGTGTGGACCCCGGTCGCTCTCTGGCGAATGGTCGTGAGCCGGTGGCCTGCATCGCGCAGCGGGCGATGGCGGCATCTTAGGCTGGCTCGCGGTGGCGGACCGGGTGGGATTCCGCGGGTTCTGGTGGCCGGCCCGGTACCGGTCGCGGGGCTGGCGGGCCCGGGCGCTCCCGCGGATCAGCCGCTCTTGCGGCGGAACGAGCGGCGGTTGCTGGCCGGACCATGAGGGCGGTGGATTTTCCCGGCGTCCTTGCCCCGGGGCACACCGACGGTGCCTGCTTCCCTGGCACGCTTGCGCTCCAGTGCCTCGCGGAATTCAGGCTGCACCTCATCTGCGGAGGTGGCTTTGTCCTGCTGACCCGCACTGTCGCGGGACCTGGCCTGGCCGGCGGTTGCCCGATCCGGGGAGCCTAGCCTGGTCCCGGGGCTCGCCTTGTCCCCGGAACTTTCCGGCCTTGCCGCCCTGTCCTCCATAGAGGCCTCCTGCCCGTGGGACGGGCACCGCGTCACAGCTGCGCACCACCCGCACCGCGGCCATCGCGGTGCCCTGCGCCGGTGCCTGCGGTCTGGCAGAACAGTCATGCCCACCCGGACCGGCGAAGCAAACTCCCCGGCGTCCGCTGGCTGCCGCGCCGCCCCCATCCGCGAGCACGCGGAGGACGCTGCACCGAGACGGCACCACCGCTCCTGCCCGCGCGGTCAGCCGGTGGTGGTCTCGATCAGCGTGGCGCTTACCGGCTTTCCGCCGTCGGCGGAGACAGATTGTGAACCGTGAACAGCCTGAACTACGAAGCGTCACGGGGAAGCGCCAGCTACCTGCGCCAGATCGCCGAATATTCGCGGCTGGAGCTTAAGCCGGTAGCAAGGCTTGATGATTGCCGATCAGCCGGTTATGAATGCAACGACCGGGGTGATGGGACAACCTGGGCCTCACCTGACCAGCGGCACAATCTCAAGTCCTGGTGAGACCAGGTGAACGGAGGATCATGGTGCGCAGGTACCTCGTTTTCCGGGGCTCGGTGCCGGCATGCCGGTGCTCTGGTCCGGGACGGCCGCCTTGCCGCGTGCTGTCGCAGCCGGAACGCGCGTGGTTGCTGGTGGTGGCGCTGCCACCTCGGGCGGCATCTGGGGTGACGCGGGGGAGGTCCCGGGCATCGTGGCCATTAATACGGGTGGGGCTGCGGGGGGTCGGGTCGGTGTCGTGCGGGTCGGCGGGCAACCGCGGCGCAGGTCTGGCCCACAGACACGATGAGCTGAGGATAGCGCCAGACCGGCTCCCTAATGAGAGCTAGCGGGTCGGCCATCCGGCAGACTCGGGTCTGGTAGCCGCCGGCAGGTGAGCACTGCTCCTCCCCGGGCGCCCTTCGGGAGCCCTGAAGACAGATCGTGCCCCTGCCGGTGGCCGGGAGAGTTGATCGCTGCTGGGATGTCGTGCCCGCCGGGGTGTGGCGTGAGCACTGCTTCATTAGGTCGCTGATGGTTCTCCCGCAGGCTGCTGACCGGGACCGCTCACAAGGACGGGAGGAACCTTGCGGCTTTTCGCAGGGGATGACTGGGCCGAGGACCATCACGACGTCGAGCTGATGGACGCCGGCGGGCGGCGGCTGGCGAAGGCCCGGCTGCGCGAGGGTGTGGCGGGCATCGCCCGGTTGCACGCGATGATCGGCGAGCAGCTCGGCGAGGACGCGGACGAGGACGATGCCGGGCAGGTCGCGATCGGGATCGAGACCGACGGCCCGTGGGTGGCCGCGCTGATCGCGGCCGGGTACACGGTGTTCGCGATCAACCCGCTGCAGGCGTCCCGGTACCGGGAACGCCACGGCGTGTCTGGCGCCAAGAGCGACGCGGCCGACGCGCACGTCCTGGCCGATATGGTGCGCACCGACTCCCACCAGTTGCGGCCGGTGGCCGGGGACACCGCGCAGGCCGCGGCGGTCAAGGTGGTGACGCGCACGCACAAGACGCTGATCTGGGAACGGACCCGGTGCACGCAGCGGCTGCGGCACGCGCTGCGCGACTACTTCCCCGCCGCGCTGGAGGCCTTCGAGGACCTGGACGCCACCGACACCCTGGAGCTGCTGGCCCGCGCTCCTGAGCCGGCGTCGGCGGCGAAGCTGACCACCGCGCAGATCAGCGCGGCCCTCAAGCGTGCCCGCCGCCGCGGCATCGCGGCGAAGGCGGAGCGGATCCAGGCTGTGCTGCGCGCCGCCCACCTGGGCCAGCCTGATGTTGTGGCCGCTGCCTACGCCGTCTCGGTGCGTGCTTTGATCGCGGTCCTGGTCACGCTGAACGAGCAGGTTAAAACCCTGCAAGGGCAGGTGGAAGCCTATTTTGGGCAGCACCCGGATGCTGAGATCATCGCCTCCCAGCCCGGCCTGGGAGGAGTCCTCGGCGCCCGGGTGCTCGCAGAATCCGGCGATGACCCCGCCCGGTATGCCAGCGCCAAGGCCCGCAAGAACTACGCCGGCACCAGCCCCATCACCCGGGCCTCCGGCAAGAAGAAAACCGTGCTGGCCCGGCATGTGCACAACGACCGGCTCATCGACGCCCTCATGAGCCAGGCCTTCACCGCCCTCCGCGTCTCCCCGGGAGCACGCGCCTACTACGACCTCCAGCGCGCCCGCGGCGCCGAGCACAACCCCGCGCTGCGCCAGCTCGCCAACCGGCTCACCGGCATCTTGCACGGCTGCCTCAAGACCCGCACCCTCTACCACGAGGCGACCGCCTGGCCGCAGCACGCAGCGGCCACGGAGAAGACTGCGGCTTGACATTTAAGCTCCTGGGATGTCTGTCTCGTGCGGCGCATTGGTGTCCGGTCGGGCGGGGCAGCTGCGACGTCACGGATGGAAGGCGCCGCTGGGGCGCCTAGGGGAAGGGACACCTCGATGAAGTACATGATCTTGACCTTCGCGTCGCAGCAGCACTACCAGGAGATGACCGGCCTGGCGTCGGCGAAGGCGGCGTGGACGCCGGAGGACTACGCGGCGCTGGGCGCGTTCATGCAGGAGTTCAACCAGGAACTGCTCGACTCGGGCGAGCTGGTGGAGACCAGGGGGCTGAGCGCCCCGGTGCATTCCCGCCGGGTGCGGCTCCAGCAGGGTGCTCCGGTCGTGACCGACGGGCCCTACGCCGAATCCGAGGAGGTCCTCGCCGGGTACTGGGTGGTCGATTGCGCGAGCTTCGACCGGGCGACGGAGATCGCGTCGCGGCTCGCCAGCTGCCCGGGCCCCGATCGCGTCCGGGCCCGTGCCTACGCTGACGTGCGGCCAGTCGCCGAGCACCAGCCCGACTTCGAAGGCTGAGCTGGCGGAGGCGGATTGCGGTGGTCTGCCTCGAGGTCGAGGACCTGCTGCGTCGCCTGACGCCGCAGGTCCTCGGCGCGGTGGTGCGACGGTACGGTCACTTCGACCTGGCCGAGGACGCCACCCAGGAAGCGCTAGTGGCGGCGGCGGCGCAGTGGCCCCGGGACGGGCTGCCGCGCAATCCCAGAGCCTGGCTCATCACTGTGGCCTCGCGGCGGCTGACCGATCTGCTGCGCGCCGAGCAGGCCCGGCGGCGGCGGGAAGAGACGCTCGCTCAGTGGGCGCTGACCGAGGTCGGCGCGCGGCAGGTGGACGAGCGCGACGCTTCCGGCGCGGACGACACGCTCGTGCTGCTGTTCATGTGCTGTCACCCGTCGCTGTCCGTGGCCTCGCAGATCGCCCTGACGCTGCGGGCGGTCGGAGGCTTGAGCGTCGCCGAGATCGCCCGTGCGCTGCTCACCTCCGAGCAGACCGTGACCCGGCGCATCACCCGGGCGAAGCAGTCGATCAAGGACAGCGGGGTGCCGTTCGCGCTGCCGCCCGAAGACGCTGGTCGCCTGGATTCGGTGCTGCGCGTGCTGTACCTGATCTTCAACGAGGGCTACGCCAGCACCGTCGGGACCCAGCTGCTGCGCGTCGACCTCGCCGATGGAGCCATCCGCCTGGCCAGGATCCTCCACGCCATCCTCCCCGATGACAGCGAGGTGAGTGGGCTTCTCGCCCTGATGCTCCTTGTCCACGCCCGGCACCGAGCTCGCACCGGCGCGGACGGATCGCTCATTCCGATGGCAGAGCAGGACCGCGCCCTGTGGGATCGGGCCGCCATCCAGGAGGGAGTCGCGCTGATCACGGCTGCCCTCCCGCGCGGGCCGACCGGGCCGTACCAGCTTCAGGCCGCGATCGCCGCGGTCCACGACGAAGCCGGTAGCGCAGAGGCGACGGACTGGGCCCAGATCGCGGCCCTATACGGCGTGCTACTCCGGGTGGACGATAACCCGGTCGTCGCTCTCAACCACGCCGTCGCGGTCAGCATGGTCTCCGGGGCCGGCGCTGGTCTCGAACTGCTCCACAGGCTCGAGGCCGACCCCAGGATGACCGGCAATCGCCGGTTCCATGCCGTTCGCGCCCACCTCCTCGAACGCGACGGCAACCCAGCCGCCGCGCTGATCGCCTACCAGACCGCAGCCCGACACGCCACCAACGCCCAGCAGCAGCGTTACCTCAGCCAGCAGGTCGCCCGGCTGCAGAACCGGACCTGAACCAGCAGGCGCGCCGCCACGACGCTTCCGCGCTACCCGTCATCGAGCACGCCCTGCGGGCCGGGATGACCTGGCAGCGAACGACAGCCGTTACCGTACCGACGGCCGGGCACGCATATCATCCGGATCCGTGCCCCAAGACCCACCCGACGGGTGACCCCTCCGAAGACACAGATCGGCGGGTCCGCGCGCGTTCTCTCTGACCTTCTCTCTCACTCAGCGTGACGCCATCTGCTGACCCCGACCGTTAACGCCATACGGCGGGACGGTCTGAGGACGCCATCGCGCCCGGCTAGGCAGATCGGCTGCGTCCCGCCTGAGTTGGCGCGCTTTACGCGGCATGTCATGCGTGTCCGGATGTTAGGGATGGCTTCACTCGGAGCCTGCTTGCCGCGGGCCGGCCGACGCGGCGGCTCCGGATTTCGGAGCGCGGCAAGATGCCGGGGCGGGCGGTGTGGCGGTGGCACAATGACCGGCATGCCGGCTTCCCGGGACGAGGACAGCGCCGCACCTGCAGACGGGCTATCCGGGCCCGCGGCAGGCTCGCCGGCGGCTCGGTCCCCTGCACGGCGAGGGGGGGCTGCCGCGACACGTTCGATCTGGGTCCTCGAGCACGCGCAGGACTGGGTCACCGTCGCCGTCGGCATCGTCTTGATCATGCTGGCTGCCGTGCTGCTCATCGCCGGGGTCGTCAACTTCCTCGACGGGTCCTCCGGGCACGTCTCGGCCGCTGCCCCGCTCCTGCTGGACCGCGTCCTGCTCGTCCTGATCTTGGTCGAGATCGTCTATACGGTCGTGCTATCCCTGCGCGCACACCGGCTGGTGGCCCAGCCGTTCATCGTCGTCGGGCTGATCGCGGTCGTCCGGCGCATCCTGTTCGTGCTGACCCCGGGCAGCAACATCAAGGTCAGCACGTCGGAACTGGCGCTGCTCATCGCGATGGTAGCGGTGTTCGTAACCGGGCTCGTTGTGGTCAGCCACTTCGAGAAAGACGATGAATGACCAGGCTCACCGGCGACAGCAACTCACGGCAAGACCGATGCGACGACCGGTTGACCGATCACCTCCATAACAAGCATGACCGGGCGTCAACAGCTACTCCAGGTCATCGGGATGTGCGCGGCGAGGCTTCTGCCCTCCCACTCCAGCCGACGTGGAGGCGGGAATGGCGCTCGCCGCAGAGCCGGTCCCGGCGGCCGCGGACCGAACGAACCGCCAGCCGCTCAGCCGCCCGCGCAGGTGCGCAAGGCAGGTAGGCACTTCGACGCGCGAACGTATACGTCAACGCGGAGACTCGTAAATGGCGATAGGGCAATGGGGTTACCAAGATTCCAAGTAAGGCACTGTTGGACTGCTCGCCGCCTCGAGCGACGGGCCCGTACGGCTGCGCGCTAACAGGCCGGGGCGTGGCCGTCTGAAACCCCGTGGTCTGATCGCGATCCGATTAGCGTGCCCTGCTGGCCTGGCTGCCAGGCCGGGCGCCGCGGCCGTGTTCACGGCGCGGGCGGCCAGGACACTACCGCTGCTGGGTGAACGGCTGCCGTGGGCCGCATGTTGATGTCCGCCGACAGTCGGCAGATGCTCGCGCACTGGCTCTGCCTGGTCAGCTTTGCCTGGCTTGTGGCGGGGTTTCTTCTTCCCAGTCGCGCCGAACGATGCTCTTATGTTTGTCAAGGGGATCGGATGACATTTGGTGGCCGCCGTTCTGGGGTTGCGGAGTGGGTGTTCGGACCGGGTTATTGCTGGTTTGCGGACATTAGGGATGGGCCGCTCCAGGTGGAGCGTGCAAGCTCTTATCAGGTCACGCCCAGCAGGTCAGGTGAGGCCGGGGACGGCCGGCGAATCGTTCGAAGGCCAGCAGGTTCGCGGCAGCCGAATATCGGGTCAGGCCGTCCCCGGAGCTTTCGGGCGTTAGCCGGCGGCCGGGCGGAGGCAGGGGTAGACCTCGCGGGCGACGTAACGCTTCAGGCAGCGGATGATCTCCGCCTTGGATTTTCCTTCGGCCGTGCGGCGCTCGGCGTAGGCGCAGGTGGCCGGGTCAGAGCCCAGCCGGGTGAACACGATCCGCCACAGGGCATGGTTGGCCTGACGGTCACCGCCGGGGTTGAGCCGGTGGCGGGTGACTTTCCCCGATGACGCGGGGATCGGGGCGGCGCCGCACAGGTGCGCCCAGGCCGCCTCGGAGCGGATCCGTCCGGGGTGGTCCCCGGCCGTGATGAGCAGCAGCGCGGCGGTGCGGGGCCCGAGCCCGTAGGCGGCGAGCAGGCCCGGGGCGCGGGCAGTCACTAGCGGGACGATGAGCTCGTCCAGGCGGCTGGAGCTGGCCGTCCAGGAATTGTGCGCGCCGCCCCAGTTCCCGCAGCGCGACGCGGACGGCGTAGCCGGCGACGTCGCCGGGCCGGGGCCGCAGCGAGGCGAGCCCGGTTACCAGGGCGGCCGGGGTGTGCCGGGTGAACCGGGCTCGCAGGTCATCGGGGCCGGTCAGGAGCAGAGCCCTGGCCTGGTTGATCGTCCGGGTGCGCTCTCCGGCGGCACTGCGCCGGGCAACCATCAGCGCCCGGATCGCTTCCACGGCACCATCCCGGCCTTTCGGCGCGCCGTCGGCCCGGCCGGACTGCGCCGCCCGCGCAGCGCTGACCGCGTCCAGCGGATCGGATTTACCCTGCCGCCGCCGGTCCTGCCGGTCCGAGCGGTCCACCTCGACCACCCGGATGCCAGCTGCGGCGACATGGCGAGCCAGTCCGGCGCCGTAACTGCCAGTCCCTTCGATGCCGACCAGGGCGACGGTCCCGAACCCGCCCAGCCAGCCCAGCAGGCCGGCATAGCCAGCTTGGGTGGCCGGGAACTCCCGGACGCCGAGCAGCCCGCCGATGGGATCCAGCGCGGCGGCGACATGGGTATCTGCGTGGGTGTCCACGCCGCCGGTAATTGCGGTGCGACAGGTAATGGGGCGTGCTTCTTCTACGATGGTCACAGCCATCCCTTTCTCAGGTTGAGGGGTGGCACGCACCCGCTGGCCCGCCGGACCTGTAAACCCTGGCCTCTAGTCCAGGCCGGGCAGATCAGGCCGGCACCGCTGGCAGGTGCCATAAAACCTGGGCCCCGGCCGACAGATCGTCTCGCAGGACAGCCCGGACGGCATCAGCCGAATCGGAGGTCAGGCCGGGACCCAGGCTCCCGACGCTACGCCCCTGTTCAGTCAAGATCAGGGAAGCCGCGCCAGAAGCACTGAAGTTTTCTCAGCGACTTTCACGTGATCATCTTGTGCTCGAATAGCACCAGGACGAGCGCGGCCTGGGCGATGAGACCGATTTTGCCTGGGCTGGCGGTGACATGCTGGAGCGTTCGCCAGCGCTGGGTCAATAGCGCGAAGCGTAGCTATTCAGCAAGCGTCGTGGCGTTATAGCTGGTCATTTGGCGGGGCCGCCTGTCGGGTCGCGGCAGGCCGTGGCGGGTAGTTGACTGACGGGCCGGGATGACGATGATTGCTTGTCGTGTCCGATGTGCCGGGGGTTCCTTCTGCGGAGGAGCTGGCAGCGTTGCCGCATGCCGAGCTGGCGACGCGGCTCGCGGAGGCGTACCGGCTCATTGCTGAGCTGTCCGTCCGGGTGGCGGAGCTGACTGCGCGGGATGAGCAGCTGGCGGCCCGGGTGGAGCAGCTGGAGCGGCAGGCCGGGAGGGATTCGTTCACGTCCTCGCGGCCCCCCTCATCGGACAGCCCGTATGGGAAGAGGGGCAAGGACCGGTCGCTGCGGGAGCGGGGAAAGCGGCGGCCGGGGAGGCAGCCGGGTGATCCGGGGACGACGATGCGCCTGGTCGATGACCCCGATGAGCGGTGCTGGTTCCCGCCGGCCGCCTGCCGGGGCTGCGGGAAGGACCTGGCTGGCGCGGGCGTGCTGGCGCAGCGTCGTCACCAGGTCACCGACATCCGGCCGGCGCCCGCGCCGACGGTGACCGAGTACGTGGCGCAGGCCAAGGCGTGCCCGTGCTGCGGGACGGTGACCGAGGGCGAGTTGCCGCCGCGCGTGCGGGCCCGGGCCAGCTTCGGCCCGGAGGCGCACGCGCAGGCCGCGAACCTGACCTGCGGGCATCACATCCCCATCTGGCGGTCCACGGTGCTGTTGTGCCAGCTCGCGGGGGTTGCGGTCTCGACGGGATGGATGGCCGGCGTCCGCGGGAAGGCCGCCGCGCTGGTGGAGGCCAGCGGGTTCATGGATCGCGTGCGGGAGCTGCTGAAGACGGCCCAGGCGGTGCACGCGGATGAGACTCCGGCCCGCGCGTCCGGCGGCACCCGGTACGTGCACCTGGCCTGCACCGCGTACCTGACCCGCATGCATACCGGGGACCGCTCGGCGGAGGCGATCGACGCCGGCGGCGTGCTGCCCGGCTATACCGGGATCATCGTCCGGGACGGCTACGCCGGGTATGAGCACCTGACGGACGCGCTGCACGCCTGGTGCGGAGCCCATCTGCTGCGGGATCTGAAAAGCCTGTACGACTTCGAGCCCGGCCAGCAGGACTGGGCAGAGCGCATGGCATCCCTGCTCGTCCAGGCCCGCGACGCCGCGGCCGCCGCCCGCCAGGCCGGGCAGTCCGCCCTCGACGCTGATGCCCTGGAGAACCTGGTCGCCCGCTACCGGGCACTCGCCGCGGACGGGCTCGCCGCCAACTTGTACCGTCGCACCGCCACCGCGAAGGACGGCCGCCGCATCGCCCGCCGGTTCCTGCACTTCGAGGACCTGATCCTCCGCTTCGCCACCCGCCCCGACCTGGACATCTTCACCAACAACGAGGCCGAAAGGACCATCCGGCCGGTCAAGGTCCAGCAGCGCAGCTCCGGAGGCTGCTGGCGCACCCTGCAAGGACTCGCCGACTTCGCGATCGTCCAGTCCTGCCTGTCCACCGCCGCCAAATGGGACCGCAGCAAACTCGGCGCCCTCCGGGATCTCTTCCACGGCCACGCCTGGCTACCGCCCGGTCTCGAACCATCGGGATAACGCAATCCAGCGCGGGTCCCGCGCAAGGCTTCCGGTCACCTGCGCGCCTTGGCATCATCTACCCGTGGACAGCGACTGGGACCGTTTCATCTTCCGGTGCCAGCAGGCCCTGGGCGACCTGGTCGAAGGACGGCCCGAACCCTTCAAGGCACTCTGGTCACACGCCGATGACGTGGTGATCATGGGCGCGTTCGGCGGTTACGAACGAGGCTGGGAACAGGTCAGCGCGCGGCTCGACTGGGCCGCCGCCGGCATCAAGGCCACCGATCGCGCCGCGGAGAACATCGTGACGGTCGTCGGCGATAACCTCGCCTGCACCGTCGATCTGGAGCACATGACCCGTCACGCCGGTGATCAGCCGCAGCCCAGGACACTGCGCTGCACCCAGGCCTACCGCCGTGAAAACGGCGAGTGGAAGGTCATACTGCGCCACGCTGACGAGCTTCCCGAAAAAGACGAACAGCAAAGATGACTCACAGCCGCGTCACAGCACGACGTTGATGCTTGCTGAATAGCTACCGCGAAGCCGCGCTCGCCCAGGCAGCGCACCGAGCGCAGCAGCGCGTTGCGGGCGCGGGTATTGATGTCGAGCTCGTTGACCCCGGCGGGCTTCTTCACCGGGACGTGGACGCCGTGACCTGCGCCTTCGTAGCCTGGATCAGCCAGGACAGGCATGGCTTCCAGGAACGGGCGCAGCACGCCTAGGACATTCTCGCGGGCGGCGGCCAGGTCATGGACATTGCCCGGAAGCACATCAGAGACCCACAGCGGGATCCCAGAGGGGTAAAACAGCGCCTGGATGTTCCCGCCGAAGTCATGCGTCTTCCCCGAATACCACAAATCGATCGTCTTGCCCTTGCGGCTGGTGGTTTTCTGGTGGCACCGGTCAGTGTCCACGACCTTGCCGTCCAGGATCAGGTACGGCGTGCCGCCGGCCAGGGCGCGCTGCAGCTGCTCCTGCAGGCCCGGTGCGCGGGCCGCGAGCACCCCGATCACCTCATCCAGGTACCGGTACGCCGTGGACTGCGCCAGCCCGAAGCCCCGGCCCAGCCGCGGGATATCGCCCTTGTCCCGGAACCACGCCAGCCCGAACAACGCCTGCCGGTAGCAGCCCAGCCTGCGGGTTCCCTTCCGGGTGCCGATCTCGCGACGGTGCGCGGACAGCAGCCCGGACACGAACCAGACCAGCTCCCTGGGGACATCGAGCATGACACGATAGGAGACCACGCGGAGCCTCTCCCGGTAGATGGATGATCTTCAGCGAGACCTCTTCTACCGGGGGCTCCGCGTCTCCCAGCGATCGCCGCGTATGTCTGCGTGTCTACCCAGATGATCGTTAAGCGGCGTATGTCCAGCTCAACCTTGTTGGGAAAACCTCACTATCCACAGTCTCCCTGCCGAATATTTGTTATCGGCGGCCATGCAGGTCACTCGGTCGTCTGGCGTACAGATCTACCTGATCTGCGTAACTCGACCGGTGAGCGCCGCAAAGTTGCTGACTGCGCAGGTCGGCGGCGCTGTGCTCGCAGGGACAGTCAAATCCCCTGCGCGGGGTCGATATCGCGGCTCACGACCCGTGCGTGCTTGCCCACCTGCCGTCCCTGCGCGAACCCGTGCTGCTCGAACAGCTCGACCGTTGCGCTGAATAGGAACCGGCTCTGAGCTTCGCGGCCGGTGGTGGTCTCGGAGATCGCTTCGACCAGGCCGCCGCCAGCGGCGGCGATCTGCGCGAGCGCGCCCTCGAGCCCGGCTCGTGCGATCCCCTGGCCGCGGTGCCGCTTGTCGACGAAGATGCAGGTGATCCGCCAGCGCGCAGGAGGCGGCGGGTCCTTGCGGTACTCACGGCCGTGCCTGAGCTCGAGCTCGTCCGGGCTGCCGTACTGGCACCAGCCCTGTGCGAGCCCCTGCGCATCGAAGACCAGCGCCGCATGCGCGTGGCCGGCCCGCACGAGCTGCTCCTTCAGTGTGCGGGGATCGCTGATCCCTCGCTGGTACGCGGAGTGGAATGCGACGCACCAGCAGCCTCCATAGATGCCGTTGTTGCGTTCGGCCAACTCCGCGAACGCGTCCCAGGTGGATGCGTCGAGCGGCCGGGTGGTGTACCGCATTGCGGGTCCTCCTCGGTGAGTGTCGCCCGGTCCGGTCAGGATTCCTCAGCCGCCTCCATCAGCAGGCGGGCTAGTTCGGCCGGCGCGCTGATCATGGGCCAGTGACCGGAATCGATATCGAGAAACGAGACGTCCGCGCTCTTGGCCAGCTCGGGTACCTCGCCGTGGTCGATCCACTCCCTGGCCTGGGCCGGGGAGAACTCCGGGCAGACCAGCAGCACCGGGACGTCATAGCGGCGCTCGTCGGCTAGCGTGATCACTCCGCGGGTGACCCCTTCGGGGACCGGGATCGCCGCCGACGCGATGGCCCGCTTCGCGGCGTCGTCCAGATCGGCGGAGTCCGGCCCGTCGAACTCGCCCCAGCCCGGGAAGGGCATCGCGCCGTCCTGGGCGGGGAAGGAGGAATCGAAGTATGCCTCGCCGTCGGAGCAGGGGAAGCCGCCGATCAGGGCGACCTTGCTGATCTTGCCGGGGCGGGCGTCGGCGGCGAGCCACGCCAGGCTGCAGGCAGCGGAATGCCCAACTACCATGGGCCTGCCCGCAGCCGCGTCGACGGCCGCGACCACCGCGGCCACCTGATCCGCGAGCGTCGCCGACGTATTGCCGTCACCCTGGCCCGGCAGGGTGACCGGCACGGCGCGGTGGCCGCGGGCCTCCAGCTGGGCGGCAACGTTGTCCCACGCCGACCCGTCGAGCCACAGGCCGGCGATCAGCAGGAAGTCCATGGCAGTTTCTCCTTCCCCGCTGCGGCGCGGTCACGCCTGGCGTGGTCAGCGGAGTCTCCCCGACCATAGATGCGGTTCCGGACGATCTGGTTCCTGATTAGCCTGCTGTAGTGAAAACTGTCTCCAGCCCCACCGGACGGGCGCTGCGGGCCCTCGAGCTGCTGCAGGCCCAGCCCGGCATCACCGCCGCCCAGCTCGCGGCGCAGCTGGACGTGACCGAACGCGCCGCGCGCCGCTATGCCGCGATCTTGCGCGAGGCCGGCATCCCGATCGAGTCGAACTCGGGGGCCCTATGGCGGCTACCGGGTCGGCCGCGGCCTCCGGCTGCCACCACTGGTGTTCACCGCCGCCGAGGCGCTCGGCCTGGTCATGGCCGTGCTGGACGGCAGCCACGCAGCCGCGGACGCCGACGACCCGGTCGGCGCCGCGCTGGGCAAGATCATCCGGGCGCTGCCGGAGAACGTCGGCCGCCAGGCCGCCGCCATCCGCCAGCATGCCTGCGCGGCGCCGGACCGCGGGGCCGCACGCCCGGCCGCCCAGACCACGAGCGTCCTGGTTGCCGCCGTCGCCGCCCAGCGCCAGGTGAGCATCGGCTATCGCAGCGGGTCGGGCAGGCAGTGGGCGGAGGACGTCAACCCGTGGGCTGTCGTCGTGCGGCATGGCCGCTGGTACCTGCTCTGCCATTCGCACCGCGCCCGCGCGGTCCGCGCCTACCGCATCGACCGGATTCAGTCAGCCGCCGCAGGCGGCCAGCAGTTCCGCGCGCCCGGGGACCTGGACTACGTGGACCTGCTGGAGCAGCACCTGGGGACCGGCTGGGAGTTCCAGGCCAAGGTCGTCTTCGATGCCCCCTACGATGAGGCCGCCCGGTATGTCAGGCCGCCGATGGGTCGCCTCGAGCGCAGCGACGACGGGACGCGATGCGTCCTGACCGGCACCACCAGCAATCCGGCGATGTACGCCGGGGACTGGCTGGCCGCGATCCCGGTCCCGTTCCACATCGAGGGCGGACCCGAGCTCCGCGCCGCCGTCGCAGCTGCCGCCGCCCGGCTGACGGCCGCCCTCGGCACATGGCCGGACAACGAGCCTTCACCGCAGATGAGATCACAAGCCGGATAGAGCGGTGTTTCCTGGATCACGGCCGAAGGCCCTGCCGATGGCCAGGCTCCCCCCCAGGCCGGCTTCCGCACAGAACGCCCCTTCGGGCGCAGATCAGACGGCCACCCTGGGAACCACGTCGCCGTCCAGAACGGCGGCTATTTGCGCACTCAGCATGGACCAGCGCCGATCACCGAGCGCGCCCCGGTCATGGTCCCCGTGTGGCGTCGGATCGAGTCGGCGCGGCTGATCAGCTGGGCTCGGTGTTGGTTGCCACGCCCAGAGCATCTGGTCCTGGGAGTATGCGCCCGCGGGGCACCGACGCGCCCCGCGGGCGCAGGACGGCGCACCGGCGCCTGGAAACTCGGTGGCGCGGGCGGGTCGGCCCGTGAGAAGGTCGCCGCATGGCGACCGACCGGGCGCGACCGGCGCAGGACGCGGGCGAGCGGGAGATGCTGACCGGCTGGCTGGAGCATCACCGGGGGATCTTGATCTGGAAGTGCGCGGACCTGACTGCCGGGCAACTGCGGCGGTGCGCCGTCCCGCCGTCCACCCTGTCCCTGCTGGGGTTGGTCCGGCACATGGCCGAGGTGGAGCGCGGCTGGTTCCGGCAGGTGTTCCTCGGCGAGGACCTGCCCGATCTGTACGACAGGTCCGTCGATGCGGACGCGGACTTCAACGACGTGGATCAGGCCGACCCGGCGGAGGCGTTCCATGCCTTCGAAGAAGAGTGCGCTGCGGCGCGGCAGGCGGTCGCGCAAGCCCCGGGCCTGGATGTTCTCAGCAAGCAGGCGTCTGAGCGCACGGGCCAGCCCTGGTCGCTGCGCTGGATCGTCACCCACATGATCGAGGAGTACGCGCGCCACAACGGCCACGCCGACCTGCTCCGCGAGAGCATCGACGGCCGCACCGGCTACTACTGAGCGCCGGGGCACAGCCAAGCTCCTTCGCCCGGCACGCGGATCTGCGCGGGCTGCGGCGCAACTGCCGATGGTGGCGGCGGATTCCA
This sequence comes from uncultured Actinomycetes bacterium, assembly GCA_963762615.1. Classification (GTDB taxonomy): domain Bacteria; phylum Actinomycetota; class Actinomycetes; order Streptosporangiales; family Streptosporangiaceae; genus PALSA-505. The sequence goes on from CAVXLG010000014.1 coordinate 47,996, forward strand.
GTGGCTGCCGGAGACTCCTTGCCTATGACCAGGCGCGACGGTTGCCTGCATCGTGCCGCGGGCCGCGCTCAGATCACCGTTCGAGTGCGGCCCAGACGAATTGATAAGCACCCGGCCCGGCCATGCAGAACGGGTGGCTATTTGCGCACTCACCCCAGACCAGGGTCGGTCACTGAAGGTGATCGGATGCTTAGCCCAGCGTGCCGCCCTATCGCCGAGTATGGATGCCTACTGGTTCAATAGGCATTCGCGATCCCAGCCGCGCATATTGCCTGGTTCTGTCTGGTCGCGGGGGCGCGGGGTCTTCCCGCCGAAGCTCGGCCTGCCTGATGGCCTCTACACGGCGGGCTGTTGCTGGGTGGCGCAGTGGATGCCGCCGCCTCCTTCGGCGAGGTTGTTGATGGTGAGCTGGATGACCTCGCGGTGCGGGTAGAGGCCGCGGACCAGGCAACGGGCGGCCTCGTCAGCCTGCGGGTCGCCGAACGTGGGGATCAGCACGGCGCCGTTGCACACGTACCAGTTGACGTAGACGTTGACGAACAACCGGGGGTTCTCGTGCGGCGGGATCGTCTTCGACTCCCGGGAGATCCGGCAGAGCAGCAGCAGGCCGGCCGCGTCGGTGGAGCGCCGGAGGATCCGCAGTGCCTGCCGCTCGGAGACCGCCCAGGGGCCGCGGGCGTGCGGGTTGGCTGGCTGGTCAACCACGACCTCGGGCCCGCGGACGAACCTGGCCAGGCCGTCGATGTGATCGTCGGTGATGTCGTGGCCGCGCAGCCCCCGAACCCAGATCATCTTCCTGGCGCCGAGGTAGTCGCGGATCTCCGTGGTGAGCCGGGCCTTGGACTGCCCGGGGTTGCGGTTGGGGTTGATGATCGAGCTCTCGGTCGCCATGACCGTGCCCTGCCCGTCGACCACCAGCGCGCCGCCTTCGGAGACGAATGGGGCGGTGAACCTGCGGACGCCGAGCAGGCGGAGCACTTCGCGGGCGATTCGGGCGTCGTGGACATGGGCCTGCTTGTTGCCCCAGCCATTGAAGTTCAGGTCCAGGCCGGCCAGCCCGCCCCGGCCGTTGACCAGGAATACCGGGCCCATGTCGCGCATCCACAGGTCGTCGTTGACAAGTTCGACGATCTCCACGCCCGGGCCGCATGCCCGCGCGGCGCCGCGGGCCTGATCGGGGCGGGCGACCATGGCGACCGGTTCGAACGCGGCGATGGTGCGGGCCACTGCGGCCACGTCGCTGCGGACGCCGGGAAGCATGGCGCCCCAGATGTCGCGGCGGGCCGGCCATGCCATCCAGGTGCGCTCGTGCGGCGCGTCATCGCCGGGCGCGAACCAGCCCGCGCCGCGCGGGGTTGCGGCCGCGGGCTGGCGGCTGGCCGTCGGCCGGTGGCCGGCCGGGCGGCCGGTGGCGGCGGCGGGCTCAGCCAGCAACGGCGCGGCGGCTGCGCCGGATGCGGCGGCGGCCAAGCTGGCCAGCACGGCCCGGCGAGGGACGGGGCGGGCGGGGTTCATCGGGCTGGCACCGCCTTTCCTATCGGCATCTGCCGGGTGGATGTAGGGCGGCCCGCCGCCAAATGACAGCCTGCTACACAGGACGCTGACCACCATCTGTGCAGGGGAGGCCCCGTTTAGCCTGGGGAGCGCGTGCTCCTGCACCGGCCCGCCGCCGCGGGGAACGACCATCGCGGTGGCCAGGTAGCGGTATAGGCAGGGTACCTTGACGCGTGCGGCCCCGGCCATCGCCGAGCCGGTGGCGCCGCAGCGCACGGCCCCAACCCGGCGGCCTCCCGAAGGTCTCCGCGGCACATCGGGAGTTTCGGTGAGCCGGGCCGCCGGGTACTGGCAGAGCAGGGTCGCCGGGGCATTGCCACTCTTGCCTGCCTCTGCCTGCGCGGTTAGCGTTGCCGAGGGCGAAGGATGGTGCAGGGAGCCGACGTTGCGAACCTGGGGGCCGTCGGGGGCGGCTGAAGCGATCGGCCGGGTACAGGCTGTATCTCGTCTGGCCCGGCAGACCGGATGCGGTCTGGACGAAGCGGGGGAGTTGCTCGCGCGGCCGATGACCCGGCGCGCGTTCCTGGGCGTTGCCGGTGCTAGCGCTGTTGCTGGGCTAGGCATAACCCCCCGCCGCGGTGTATCAGCTCGCGGTGGCCGCGGCTGCCCGCGAGTTGTCATAGTCGGGTCGGGTATCGCCGGGCTGGGCTGTGCTTACCGGCTGTGGGCCAGGCATGGCATCAAGGCGGAGGTCTACGAGTACAACACGGTGCCCGGCGGCCGGATCAGGACACTGCGCGGGCACTTCGAAGGCGGGCAGATCGTCGAGGAGCACGCCGAGTTCATCAATCCCGAGCACACGGCGACGCTGGCGCTGGCGAAGAGCTTCGGCCTCAGGCTCGACAACACTGACAAGTCCCCGCCAGGGACCCATCCCGGCCGCGAAACCATGCGCTTTCACGGGAAGAAATGGCCGCAGGCCGCGCTCAACCGCGACTGGCACGATTGGGCCTGGAAGCTCTTTCATCATGCTGCTTTTGTGACGGCACCCTGGCCGCAGACATACCGCGCCAGCAACCCCGGTGGCCGCCGCCTTGACCACATATCGGTGACCGAGTGGGTTGATACCTATATCCCCGGGGGGGTCGCATCTGACTTCGGGGCCCTGTGCATCGCGGCCACACTTGACGAGTACGGCGGCTCGGCCGATGAGACATCAGCGCTCAACCTGGTGTATCTCCTTGGCCAGGACGCGAGCACCGCCAGCGGCGCCCAGCCCCACAGAGCGCCGCAGCTGGGGGGCGGGAACGAGAAGTGGCACATCCACGGCGGGAATGACCAGCTGATCATGGGCCTGCTGGCGCGGCTGCCTGCCGGAGTCCTCCACCTCGGCGAACGGCTCGTAGCCATCCGGCCACGGGCAGGCGGGTACCGGTGCAGCTTCGAGAGCCCGGGTACCACGCGTGATGTGACGGCCGATCACGTCGTCCTGGCCATGCCCTTCACGTTGCTCCGGTCGGTTGACCTGAGCCGGGTCCCTATCTCACCGCTGCATGCAAAGGCCATCAACGAGGAGCCGCTGGGCAGCAACTCGAAGTTCTTCCTGCAGTTCTCCTCGAGGGTGTGGAACGCAGACGGCGCGACCGGGAACTGCTTCGACGATGGCGTCGTGCAGGGTGGCTGGGACGCGACGTCTTACCAGCCAGGCAAGGCGGGTATCCTCGCCGCGCTGCCCGGCGGTGAGAACGCACTGCAGTGGGGACGGCGGTACGGCTTGACGGCCTATTCCGGCAAACCGCCCGAGGCCATGACCGACGCTTACCTGCAAGGCTTTAACGTACTGTTCCCGCACGTCTCCCGGGCGTTCAACGGGCGCTCGTACTTCGTGTGGTCACCAGGTGACCCGCATATCCTTGGCGCTTACTCCTACCTGGCCGTCGGCCAGTACACGGCGTTCAACGGCATCCAGGGCAAGCGAGAGGGCAACCTGCACTTCGCCGGCGAGCAGACATCCCTGAACTTCCAGGGCTACATCGAAGGAGCGCTGCGCAGCGGCTACCGTTGCGCAGCCGAAGTAGGCGCTGGCGGCTACCCACCCCAGCGGTAGCCGCCACACCATACGAGCACCGCTTCACATAGGCGCACCACGGAGGCGTCACCCGCGCGTCGCCAGCAATCCGGCCTGCACGCTATCCCCCCGGTGCAGATTATCCCGATCTGCATCGCGGGCTCCGACGCCGTTAGGAAACCGACCATACCGGCGGCTCGGCGAGCGTTCTCACTGACCACTTCTGCCACTCAGCGTGATGCTGTCGATCGACATACCCTAGGCCAACCTCGGACAGGCTCCGTAAGAGCCATCTGCCGGAGGTCACCGTCGGTGGCTGGCCGAGGTGCTTGTCGATCTAGCACCACGGCCGCCTGGCGGCTACATCATGCCTGACCTGGCGCGCTTTACGCGGCAATAGCGGATGGTTGCCGCGGATGGCCAGGGGTGGCCGGGTGCTCGGGGCCGGACACCCGTTCACGGATGGGCAGCAGCGCGCCGATGGTCAGCGCCCGGCCGCATCCCCGCGTCCGCGGTCCAGCCGGCGAGGCCGTGGCGGTCGGTCAAGGTGGCCGGGTGCTCGGGGCCCAGCACCCGCTCCTCGATGGCAGCAGCGCCGCGAGCTGGTCGCGGGCCCCGGCCGCATCCCCGGCATGCCCGGGGAAACCGGCGAGGTAGGCGCGGGTGATCAAGGTTTTCCGGATGCTCGGAGCCCAGCACCCGCTCGCGGCTGGGCAGCAGCGCGGCGAGCTGGTCGCGGGCGCCGGCCGCATCCCCCGCCTTGCCGGTGTGGATGGCGAGGTTGGCGCTGGCGGTCAGGGTGGCCGGGTGCTCGGAGCCCAACCCGCTCCTGGATGGGCAGCAGCGCGGCGTACTGGTGGCCGCCGGAATAAACTCGTGAGGCTCCTCATTATGAGGGGTAAGAACGTGAATCCGCTCATGATGAGGCGGGTCAGCGTCTGTGTACGCCGGAAGGGCAGTCATGATCACGCCTGAGCAGGTAGGCGAGCGGTACCTCGCGGTCCATCACCGGATGTTCCGCGCCGTCAATGATCAGATGAGCGAATGCGGCCTGTCCATGGCCCGGACCAAGGTGCTGATGCGGCTCCGCGAGCAGGGACCCACCCGGCAGAGCGTGCTGGCCGCCGACTTCGGGCTGTCCCCGCACTCCATCACCGACATCGTCAACGCGCTGGAGCGCCTGGGCCTGGCCGAGCGCCGGCCGGACGCCACCGACCGCCGGGCCAAGCTCGTCGCCATCACCAACGCGGGCGAGAGCTCCCTGGGCGTGGCGTCGGCCGCCCGCGAGCGGCTGCTCAGGCAGATCTTTGGCGCCCTGGGCCAGGAGGACCGGGCGACCTTGCTCCGCTTGCTCGACGTCCTCGACGACGCGACCCGGCCGCTGATCACCTCGCCGGCCGCGCCCGGCACACCCATGGTCCCGGCATGATCGCCGGGATCGGCACGACCCGCGCCACCCAGACCAGTCACGCTTCTCACCCGGGGGTATAGCCCGTCATGTCATCCGTGTCCTCTGCCGCAGGCGGCCACCGCCCCGCAGCCAGCGACCACCGCTGGCTCATCCTGGTGATCGTGGCTGTCGCCCAGCTCATGGTGGTGCTGGACGCCACCGTCGTGAACATCGCCCTGCCGTCTGCCCAGCACGCGCTGGGGTTTCCCAACAGCGACCGGCAGTGGGTGGTGACCGCTTACGCCCTGGCGTTCGGCAGCTTGCTGCTGGTCGGCGGCCGGCTCGGCGACATGTTCAGCCGCAAGCGGGTGTTCATCACCGGCCTGGCCGGGTTCGCCCTCGCCTCGGCACTGGGCGGCGCTGCCGTCTCGTTCGAGATGCTCGTGATCGCCCGGACGCTGCAGGGCGCGTTCGGCGCCATTCTCGCGCCCGCCGCCCTGGGCACCCTGGTCAGCACGTTCCGTGAGCCGCGCGAGCGTGGCCGGGCGTTCGGCGTCTTCGGGTCGGTCGCCGTCGGCGGCGGCGCGGTGGGCCTGATCCTCGGCGGCGTCCTCACCGAGTATTTCTCCTGGCGCTGGTGCCTGTATGTCAACCTGATCTTCGCCGCGATCGCGATCGCCGGCGCCCTGGCCTACATGCGCAGCATCCGGCCGGACAGCCGCCCGCGGATGGACTGGGCGGGAGCCGTGCTCGCCTCGGCCGGGCTGTTCCTCATCGTCTTCGGGTTCTCGCACGCGGAAGTGGCGGGCTGGACCGCGGCCCTGACCATCGGCTCGCTCGTCGCGGGCGTGATCCTGCTCGCGGCGTTCGCGTTCGCCGAGAGCAGGGTCAGCCACCCCCTGCTCCCGCTGCGGGTGATCCTGAACCGGGCCAGGGGCGGCTCCTACGTCGCGGTCGGGCTGACCGGGATCGCGATCTTCGGCGTGTTCCTGTTCCTCACCTACTACCTCCAGGAGGTCAAGGGCTACAGCCCGGTGGCCAGCGGGCTGGCCTTCCTGCCGATGATCGCCTGCATCCTGCTCAGCTCGAACACCTCCAGCATCGTGCTGCTGCCCCGGCTCGGGCCGCGGACGCTGATCGCTGTCGGCATGCTGATCGGCGGCGGCGGAATGGCCTACCTCACCCAGCTCACCGTGACCTCCAGCTACGCGGGCAGCGTCCTGCCGGCGCTGCTGGCCATGGGCCTCGGCTTCGGCATGATCTTCTCGCCTGCCATCAACACCGCCACCTCCGGGGTGGCCCGGCAGGACTCGGGTGTGGCCTCGGCGCTGGTCAACACGATGCAGCAGGTCGGCGGGTCGATCGGCACCGCAGCGCTGAGCACAGTGGCGCTGACGGCGACGGCAACCTACCTGGCCGCGCACCGCGCGGGCCCGCTGGCGCCGGCCACCGCCGCGGTGCACGGCTACACCATGGCGTTCACGGTGTCGGCGGCGCTGCTCGGCCTCGGCGCGCTGCTGACGGCCCTGCTGGTGCCGTCCAAGAGCCGACTGGAGGAGCTCAGGAACGCGGCTCCGGTTGCTGCCGATGTCGCTCCGGCGCGCAGCCCGGCCCTGGCGGACGCCATGAGCACCCAGTCAGCCGACCCGTCCCGGCCATCGTGAGCTGATGGCCGAGCGGTGCGCGGGGCAACGGTTCGGCGCAGGCGCAGAAGAAACCGGGACGGTCTCCGGCACATGCCGACGGCCGTCCCGGCGGCTTACCCGGCCACGAGTGCTTCCCCAGAAGCGCCGCCTGCTCATCACGATGCGGCAAGCCGGAACGCCGCCAGGCGCAGCGCCATGTACAGGTCGTCGCGCTGCGGGCTGGTCTTGAGGTTGACTCCGGCCGCATCCCCCCGCTACCCCGGGTCCAGAAGGCGAGGTGGCTGCGGGTGGCCAGAGTGTTCAGGTGCTCGGGTCCCATGATCTGCCAATTCAGTTCGCCTCGGGATCCGCTTCCTTGGTCCAGTAGGCGAGATTGTTTCGGCAATCCTGGTGTCTGGGGTGCTCCGGGCCCGGGATCCGCTGAATCCCGGACGGATACAGGGGCCTGGCCGCTGATGCTGGCTAACTTAGTGGTCGTCAACCGATCAGATCGGCGTGTAGGGAGCGCCCTCTGCTGTGGCGGTATTGCGAGGTGCCGGGGTCAACCCGTCGATGCGTTGATTGGCTGAAAGCATGTGCAATCCCGCCCGCGGTCGACTTGGAGAGCCTCCGAGGTTACTCTGCGTCACCAAATGCCACCGGCATCGACGCGGGATATCGCTGTCGTGGCCCGGCCCTGCCGGGCCACGACATCTGAACACACTAACGAAAACAGTTTCTGACCTGAGCCGCCTATCGGAATCGAACCGATGACCTACGCATTACGAGAAGCCCGGCATACCGCCCTGGCCGTGCTACCTGCACTGATAACAGCACTCGCGTCCCGGAACGCTCTGTCCGCTCAGAGTGCCCGGATTCCCGGGCCACGACCCGGGCCACGGCTGGCCAGCCCTCCAGTAACAGAGTGTTACTAACGTGACCGGTAGCATCTAACACAAGGCCGCCAGTGAGCCGTCCGGTTGGGCCGCGCGAGCACGCACCATGAATGGCATCTGCGCTCAGGTTGCCAGCCGGCGGCTCAGGGGACCGTCGCGATCCGGAACAGCCTCCAGACCCCGGCGGTAGCGCGCTCGCCCTCCGGGCCATGGTCGGCCCGCTATGGCCAGGACCGGCAGCGTCCGTTACGGCCAGCACGCAGCGACGCGCCAGCGCAGTGTGTGTGCCGGCCGAGGGCCTGGCCGCCGGCATGGGCTGCGTTGAGTGCTGGCTCTGCGGAGCGCTCAGGTAGAACGCCTGCGGATTAGGAGTCACAACCGACACCGAACAGTGGGTCGGACAGGCACTAGCCTGAACTGCCGTATGCCCCGTCCCGTCAGTGCGGTCAGCCTCAATCCGGCGGACCAGACCAGGGGCCGCGATCTGGGGATAGAGATGGCCACTGAGCTACGGAACATGATTAGCCGGCAGGGGGAGGTCCTCAGGCAGGTTGCCCGCGCCGATCTCAGCGGCCACGCCGCCCTCCTGCGCCGAGCGTCGAGCGTGCACGTGGTCGGCACCGGCACGAGCCTGCACGCAGCCGAGCTGGCCGTGGCCCTGTTCGAGCCCCTCGGCGTCGATGCCAGGAGCGCGGCCGCGTCGCATGCCGCCCGGTGGAGCCGGCCGCCCCGGCCGGGGGACGCCGTCATCGTCATCAGCCACACCGGCGAGACCGCATACGCTCGCCGTGTCCGCCAGCAGGCGCTCGACGCACAGATCCCGGTGGTGTCGATCACCGGGCCCGGCGCCGGATGGCCCGAGGCCATCGTCACGCCGGTGCGCGAACGCTCGGAGACCTACACGGTCAGCTACACCGCTGCGCTGGCCGTCCTGGCGCTGCTCGCCCATGACCTCGGAGCCTCCGGCACCGGGCCCGACGCCCTCGACGCGGTCGCGCGCCGAGTAGACGCCATCATCGACGACCCGGGCATCGGCCACCTCCGCCCGCCGGAGCGAGCGATGGCGCTCGTCGGCGCGGGGCCATGGCATGTCACCGCCAGGGAGGCCGCGCTAAAGCTGCGCGAAGCAGGCCATCTGCTGTGTGAGGGCTTCGACGCCGAACGGCTACTGCACGGCGCCGCCGTCCCATACCGACGGGGAGATTTGCTCGTCGCCCTGCAGCCTAGTGCCGACCCCGACGGACTCGTGGCAGCGGTGACCGCTGCCGCCGCGGACCAGGGGATCGAGGTTGCCACCGTCGAAGAGGCCGAGATTCCAGCCTCCCCGGTACTCGCCCAGATCCCCCTCACCGTCCGCCTGCAGCTGCTCACGGCCCACTTCGCCGACCTGCTTGGAACCAACCCAGACGTCGCCATCGCGGGCAGCTGGGCAGACGATCGTCTCTGGAAGGCCGGTGCCCCCGCCTGACCGGCCGGCCCGGCTACTTGGCAGCTCCAGAAATCTCGGCCATCCTGGGCACGGCCCAGCCGAGAGAACCTGGGGAGCGGTTACTGGACCTTCTTGCAGTCGGGGCCTGGACATGCTGTTTGTGCAGCTGGGCCGGGCAAGCCGGGTGTGCATGGCCTGTACGGCGCGGGCAAGGCGATATGGTCCCAGTGGCGTATCACCGTCGGTTCGGCATGCCCGCCCGGCAGCTGCCTTCCTTCCTGGGGGCGGTGCAGCCGCGGTCTGGGCAGCCTCCGGCTACGGTCATCCCTTCGGGTTTCCGGCAGGCAGTGGTGTTAGCCATCGAGCGCCAGCCCGCTGCTGGTCAAAGCTGGCATCCAGGATTAGCAGTGGGCGCCACATGCCGACGTTCCGTCGATGCGCTCGCGCAGGAGGTCAAGGTGGCCGCAATGCCGGGCGGTCTGCCCAACCATGTGCGCCAGCGCGAATCGCCGCCTGAGGCCGTCACCCGAGCCTCGGTCTTTCGCCGGCACGCATCGCAGGGGCTATCTTTTAGACATAAGAAGTGCCCTTGACCTGCAAGGACAGAGCTTTCCCCGGGCTTGTCCACGCCAGTTCGGAAGGCATTTTTCAGGTGAAGACGGCCGGCAGGCGCGCCAAGATCACTGTCTCTGCTGGCGGATCGGGGATCGTGTCCCAGGCTGGCGGGCCGCTGCTGGTGCGGACGGCCCGGTTGACGGGCCCTGGCAGCAGCAGGGACGGCCGGGCGGTCCGGCCGCCTGACACATTCCTGTCGTACATGCCATCGTCAGGGCGTGCGCGCGGCGCCGCCTTCTGGCCGTGGCTTTACGCGCCGTGGTGCCGATGGCGGTACCCGAGCCCGAGCTGGATGGCGATCCAGAGGACGAAGATGATGACGGGGGTGATCCACAGCGACGGGAGCGACGATCCCGTGGCCCACAGGACCAGTACCAGCGCCGCCATCGCCACCACCAGCTTGAAGAGCGTACTTCTCTTGCACATGACCTTCTCGATGGGGTTCATGACGGGCTCCAGTTCCGCGCAATAATTTTGATTGCGTCTATCAACTAATGTAGCATATTCAGTATGAAGGCGAGCCGGGACGACGTCCGCGCGATGGTGACCGCGCTGTTCGTGACGAACGCGGCGCTCGACCGGGCCAGGCGCCAGAAAAAGGGTGCCAGCACCCTGAGCCTGCTGCAGGTCGTCGCCGCGACCCCGGGCATCCGCCCATCGGAGATCGCCACCGCGCAGGACGTCCATCCCTCCCAGGTCACCCGCCAGGTCCGCGAGCTGGAGAGCCTGGGCCTGGTACAGGTCACCGCCGATGCGGCCGACAGGCGCTCCTGCCGGGTGACGCTCACCTCCGCCGGCTCCGGTGAGCTGCAATCCCTGACCGAAGAAGGCCTGGACCGGTTTGCCTTGTTCGTGGCCGACTGGGAGCCCGAGGAGGTACGGATGCTGACCTCGCTGCTGCAGAAGCTAGAAGCGTCCAAGGCGGCAGCCGCGGCCCGGCAGCGGCCTCCCCCGGGTCGTTACTGGGCCCAGCAGACCGCGTGACCAGGCTGGCCTGAGACCATGGCCGCACGCTGCTGCGCCTGCTCCTGCCGCTGGCGGCCCCCGCCGCAACGCCCGCCAACAAAAGCCACCTGCCCAGCCCACCAGTCCCCACCCGCCCGGTCAATACCCAGCTAGCCAACCCAAGCCACCAGCGCCCGGGGCACAGGCCGGCCCGGGTCCGCTGGCAAGCGCCGTCCAACGACCCGGCTCGTCTTCGACGCAGCCACACGACCCGGACTTACGCGGGCGCTGGTACCGCGTCAGGCTATGTTTGCCCGGTCGGCGCCTGACCGCACCACCAGCCAACGCCCCGGGCACACCATTGTTACCCGGCCGAGAAGGCGGAGCCCCGACGGCGGCTGGCCGCACGAGGGCAAGTGCGGCCGGCCGCCTCCTGGTCAGGGACTGGCGACGAGGCGGAAGGTGCCGCCGAATGCCTTGATCCCGTTGCCGTTGCCCGCGGGCACGGGCTTGCCGGTGCGCAGCAGCTTGAGCATCTCGAAGGAGAAGGTGTACAGCGGGTGGCCTTTCCAGGTGACCTGGCGGAGTTTGCCGGGGATGGTGAGCCCGCCGATGCCGGACGCCGGCACGCCGATCGAGCCGGGCCTGCCGCTGGTGATCATCGGCGGCCACGCGAGAGCGCAGGCCGCGTTCGCCGAGCAGACGGCCCTGCCCGGCTTGTCAGCGCTGAAGGTGTAGAGCGGGAAATTGATCCACCCCGGTTCGGTCAGGTACGAGGCGGCCAGGACCGTCTTGCCGCCTATTTTCGCGGTCGTCAGCGTCCCGGCCCACGGCAGCGGGAACCCGCGCGGCGACATCAGCCACCACACGCCGTGCCAGGGCGGCAGGCCGGGCTCGAAAAAGCCCTCGCCGACGACCTGGCCGGGCCCGAACTCGAAGGAGAACAGGTACAGCGGATGGCCGCGGTAGGTGACCTGGGTGCCCACGCCCTTGCGGTGCACGGTGCCCAGCAGCTTGGCGTTCACCCCGGGCCCGGCGACCGGCTTGCCCACGGTGGTGATCGCCGGCCACTCGGCTCGCCTGTCGGCGGACGGCCCGGTGCAGGCGATCGGGCCGAAGGGCGTCTTGGTCGGGCCGGTGGTGCAGCCGTAACTGGGCGGGTTATCGGAGCTGATGAAGTACAGGGTGCGGTTCTTGAACGGCCCCGAGCCGACGGCCAGCGCCGGCCCGAACGGGGTGCCCGCGACGATGATCTTGGTTCCGGTAGCGGTCCCGGCGGGGGTGGCCGCCTGCGCGGCCGCGGTTAATGTCAGCGCTGCGGCCAGTGCGGCCAGCGGCGCGAGCGCGCGGTAGATGGGCCTGAAAGTCATGGCGATCTCCGTCCTCGGGTGCGGACGGGGCGGTACCCCGGCCGCCTCAGCCCAGTCAACGCCCGGCCGATCGCCCGCTGCAAGAGGCACACCTCAGCGCCCGGCCCAGGCCATACCATTTCGCGCAGGTGCTGTGGAACGCGCCCTACCACGCCCGGTGCGGGTTCCGGATCCTTGACGAGGCTCAGCTCATCGCCGGACTGCGGGCGATCCGCCAGCGGGAAGCCGCGCTTGACCTGGACCGGTGGCCGGGGTGTGCATGCGCCGCGACATGTGAAATCACCGCGGAGCCCGCGCAGGCCCGGTGTCAATGCCCCGCCCACGGCAGGCAGATGACACCCCTCGATCAACCCGCGCATTCCTGGCGGACCCGCAACCCAGAACAGCGATCCCTGGGCCACCACTTATGGGCACGCAGAACGCCCCCATCTGGACGACTAGCGTGGTGACGGGCAGCGACTCGACGTCCGCCCAGAACGGCGGATACTTGCGCACCGGCCGCGGACGGACGCCAGTCACTGGGCGTGATCCGTTCTCCGGTCTGGTGTGTCGCCGATCTCGCTGATTCGGTTCGGTCGGGTCCCGAGCCGGCGTCCTTTGGCGTCGTCTGGTCGCGGGCGGGGCCAAGGGCCTCAGCGCGATAATCGAGCTCGCCCGGCACTGGCAGGCAGGAGGGTAGTGATGGAGCCGCATCCTGGTGTGTTCTGCTCGAGCGTAAGGACCGAGGAGTGGGAGCCTGATCCGGAGGTTCCCGGCAGCGAGATGCACGAGCTCGTCCACGCCGACGGGGTGTGGGCCGGCCTGACCCGGTTCACCGCTGTCGAGGGCCCAACCCCGTGGACACCGTCCCAGCGCGAGACGATCCACGTGCTCCAGGGCGAGGTGACCATCGAGATCGCCGGCGGCCCGGCGCTCACGCTCAAGCCCGGCGACCTGGCTTCCCTTCCACCGGGCCTGGAGACGATCTGGCACATCACCCCGCCATTCATCGAGCTGTGGGTACTCGCCTGACCGGTCGCTCGTCGGCTACCACACGGCGCCGAGCACTTGCGCGTCTGGTGCAGACCTGTGCCAGTCACGATGCGTGATCAGAAATCTGACGCAGCGTGACACCATATCGCCGAATCGGCGCTTTGGCGAGCGGCTGGCTCGCCGCCGGGCTGAACGCGCCGATCGTCCGATTCTGCGCGAGGACCTGGGAGTGCAGTCGCTGATCGGTGAGCACTGGTCGCCGAGGGTCTCTTGGAGGTCTCTGGACTGCGAGGCATCGACCTGGCGCGGCCTGGTGTTGTTGAGACGGGCCAGCTAGCCGCTCAGGCCGCCTTGGCGCGGGTACCGAAACCGACGCGTTGGGCAGTGTATTTCTGGTCGGTCAGGTGCTCTGGATGGTAGGTGGATCGCCTCGGCATGGGGAACGCGGCCGGGCTGGGGGAGGCCGGATGTCGTCTGGGGACCGGTGGGTGGGATGATCTTGGCTGCCCGGCCTGAGCTGGGCTTCGCATGCCGCGCCTGATTATGCTGTGCGTGCGGGCCCGGGCTGCGCCTTGGACCCGGTGCGCTTTACGGGGCTGATCACCAATGTCGGATGCGCCGCCCGGACACGCCGGCCCGGGTTCTCCCTCCTGGGGGGTTCTCGCCGGCGGTTCTCGCAGGCTGCCCTGGCCGCTGACGAGTTTCGTCGGCAGGGAGCGGGAGCTGGCGGACGCGCGGCTGCTCCTGGAACGGAGCTGCCTGCTGACGCTGACCGGGCCGGGCGGCAGCGGCAAGACGCGGCTGTGCATCGAGCTCGCCGCGAGCGTGGCGGGCGATTATCCCGATGGGGTGTACTTCGTCCGGCTGGCGCCGGTCCGGGATCCCCGGCTGGTTCTCCCGTCGATCGCCCAGGGCATCGGGCTGCCGGATTCGAAGGGGCGGCCGCTGGCCGAGCATCTGGTTCATCACCTGCGGGACCGCAGGCTCCTGATCGTCCTGGACAACTTCGAGCACCTGCTGCCGGCCGCCTCGATGGTGGCGGAGCTGCTGGGCGGCGCCCGCGATCTCCGGATCGTGGTGAGCAGCCGCTCGCCTCTGCGCGTCTCGGGCGAGCAGGAATGCCCGGTCCCTCCGCTGGCCCTCCCACAGCAGGCCCCTAGCCCGGCGGCATCGGCCGGGCCGGCCGTGGCCTGTGAGTCGGTGCGGCTGTTCGCCGAGCGGGCGGCGGCCGTGGTGCCGGGCTTCGCCGTGGGCGGGCAGAACGCCGCCACGGTCGCCCGGATCGTGTGCCGGCTGGATGGCTTGCCGCTGGCGATCGAGCTGGCTGCGGCGCGGGTCAGGCTGCTGTCGCCGGAGGCGATCCTGGAGCGGCTGGGGCATTCGCTGGGGCTGCTGACCGGCGGGAGTCGTGACCTGCCGGACCGCCAGCAGACCTTGCGCGCCACCATCGAGTGGAGCTATGACCTGCTCGGCGATGAGGCCAGGAAGCTGCTGGCGGCCTGCTCGGTCTTCCGGGGCGGTATCGGCCTGGAGGTGGTCGAGTCCGTGTGCGCGCGGGCCGGCACCGGCATCACGGTGCTGGACGGCCTGCAGGAGCTGGTGGACCAGAGCTTGCTCCGGCAGCTGCGGTCGGCCGGGACGCCGCGTTACCTGATGCTGGAGACGATCCGCGAGTTCGCCGCCGAGCGCCTGGCCGGCACGCCGGAACAAGCCGCTCGCCTTCGCGGGGCTCACGCGGCCGCCTTCCTGTCCATGGCCGGGGCAGCCGGGCGCCCGCTGACCGGGCGGGGCCAGCGGGACTGGCTGGACCGGCTCGACCTTGAACACAACAATCTTCGCGCGGCGATCGACTGGTACCGCCAGGAGGATCCGCCTGCCGCGCTGCGCATGGCGGCCGCGATGTCGTTGTTCTGGTCCCTGCGTGGTCATTACACCGAAGGGCGGCAGCGGCTACGCGAGCTGCTCGGCCTCGCGCCCGAGGAGAACACGGTGCGTGTCCGGGCGCTGAACGGCGGTGCCTGGCTCGCCATCGATCAAGGCGACTACCCGGACGCCGACCGCCTGCTCTGCGAGAGCACCGAGCTGAGCCGCAGGCTGAACGACAAGGCCGGCGAGGGTATGGCCGCCGTCTTTCTCAGCCGCAGCCTGCTCGCCAGCGGCCAGGTGGCCGAGGCGGCCCCCTACCCCGATCAGGCGTTCGCGTTGCTGACCGAGGCCGAAGACCGCCCGGGGATCGCGCTGGCCCTGTTCTACCGGGCGCTGAACGCCCAGTTCACACTCAACATGACGGCCGCCTGTGAGCTGCACGAACGATGCGCGGCTCTGTGCGCGGAGCTGGGCTTCGCCTCACTGCGCGCGCGTGCGCTGCAACTGCTTGGGGTCGCCCGGGTGGACCTGGGGCAGCTGAAGGCGGCGCGGGCGGCCCTGGAGGAGGGACTGCCCGCCTCGGTCGGCCTGGGTGATCGCTTCGTCATCCCCATCGGCCTGACCGGCTTCGCCGGGCTGGCCGCCAAGACCGGCAAGCACCGCATGGCGCTGCGGCTGGCCGGTGCGGCGCAGGCCTACCGGGAGGCCTATGAGTCCGCCTTCCCGGAGCCGAACCGGGCGTACCTGGACAGCTGGCTGGCGCCGTCGTTCAAGGCAGCCGGGTCGGCGGCGGCGAGACTCTTGGCCGAGGGACGGCAGCTGACGCTGACCGCGGTGCTGGAGTACGCGCTCACCAACGAGCCCGAGCAAGCGTGGCGGACCGGCCCGGGGCAATCACTGACCCGCCGCGAGGCGGAGGTCGCCGTGCTGGCGGCCCGCGGGCTGACCAACCGCGACATCGCCGCCCGGCTGTGCCTGTCGGTCCGCACGGTCGAAGTGCACGTGGACCGCATCCTGACCAAGCTGGGTTTCCGCACCCGCACCCAGCTGGCCGCCTGGGCGCACGAGAAAGGATTGCTGGCGGAAAATACGTAGTCTCTAAGTAGTCCTTCAGATGACGACGGCCGCGGCGGGGCGCAGCGTTGGCTGCATGGACCAAATGCACAAGACGCAGCGGGCACCTCGCCGATTGCCCGGTCTTAGTGGCTGGCGCCGACCCCACCGGGCCTCGCGCCGCCTGCGGACCTGTCGGCGCGGGGCACCCGGTGAGTGCACGTCGCGCCTACGCGAGCGGGTGCACAGTAGCCGGTAATGCTGCACGGTTACCAGCCCGAGGTTCCCGGAGGCCCATGAGGCCCGTCATATTTCCCAGGCCATAGAGCTTTCGGGTGCCGAACCTACGTGACTACCAGTAGCCATGGCGCATCACGTTTCCTTTGGTGAACACGGATATCAGTTTGTCCCCGGGGACTTCGGACTAGCGCGAGCGAGCATGGCGTCAGCAGCCCTTGGAGGCGAAACAATGAGCAGCACCATTTCGGAACGAGCCGACAGCTCGTCCAGCGTTCCGCATGACCGCACCAGTGCCGGCCCAGGCGGCGCGGAGCCGACCGAGGAGGAGCGCGCCGCCGCCGCGGCCGTCCTGCGGATGATCTGGGGAATGCACGTATCGCGCGCGATCTATGCCGTGACCGAGCTCGGCATTCCCGACCGTCTGGCCGACGGGCCGGTGAGCTGCGCGGAGCTGGCCGGGGACACCGGCGCGCACGAAGCCTCGCTGTACCGCGTCCTGCGCCTGCTAGCCGCCCTCGGCGTAGTCAGCGAGGCGCCACCAGGGTCGTTCGGCCTGACCATGCTCGGCGACCGGCTGCGGCCCGGCGCTCCCGCCTCGATGCGGTCCTGGGCCCTGATACACGGGACTTTTGGAGGCTGCCAGCCATTCGAGTACATCCTGCACACGGTCAGGACCGGCCAGCCCGGATTCGACGCCGCCTACGGGATGCCCCTGTTCGAGTACCTGGCCGGGCATCCCGAGGACGCCTCCGTCTTCGACGCCGCGATGCTCGAGCGGACCGCGGCGTTCGCGCCGTCCGTGGCGGCGGGCTACGACTTCTCCGACATCCGCACCGTCGTCGACGTCGGCGGCGGCCGCGGGAACTTGCTTGCCGCCATCCTGCGCGGCCACGGGCACCTGCACGGGACGCTGTTCGAGGTGCCGGCGGTGGCCGCTGGCGCGAGGGCCGTGCTGGACGCGGCGGGCGTCACGGACCGCTGCACGGTGGTCGCGGGCGATTTCTTCCAGGCCGTTCCGGCCGACGCGGACTGCTACGTGCTCGCGAACGTGCTGCATGACTGGGACGACACCAAGGCGGCCGAGATCCTGGCCAGCTGCCGCACCGCCATGACCAAGCACGGCCGGGTACTAATCATCGAACGCCTGATCCCCGACAACCCGGCCGAAGCGCTCCCTGTCCTGCTGAGCGACATCAACATGCTCGTGCTCTCCCCCGGCGGGCGGGAGCGGACCAACACCGAGTACCGCAGGCTCCTGCGAGCAGCCGGGCTGCGCCCGGGCATCATCCGCCCAGTCACCTACCCCTACGGCATCATCGAGGGCCTGCCAGACTGACCAGCCACCTGCGGCTACACCAGCCCCCGGCGTGCCGCAGATCCCGGCACCGCCGGCGGCGCCACCGGCCCGGGCACACGATCGCACCACCGGCGCCGCCACAATGCGCCGTTATCTGATCCCAACCTGAAGGAGGATCCAGTGCCAGAACAGGCCACGACCATCAGCCATACCGGCGAGGGTGAATACCGGCGGCTGCCGGTAGGTGAGGGCGGCGATGTCGGGTACTACGACAGCGGCCGCGGCGAGGCGATCCTGCTCGTGCACGCGGGGGTGTTCAGCGACTGGTTCCGGCCGCTTAGCCTCCAGCTGCCGCGGGACCGGTTCCGGGTGGTCCGGGTCCGCCGCTCCGGCTACCGGGACACCACCCCCCCGGCCGGGCACCTGAGCCTGGCCGATCATGCCCGGCACGCCGCCGTGCTGCTGGATGAGCTCGGCATCGGGGCGGCGCACTGGGTCGGGCATTCCTCCAGCTGCCTGATCGGGCTGCAGCTGGCCCAGGACCGGCCCGGCCTGGTCGCCAGCCTGACCCTGCTGGAACCCGCCCCCGGCGGAGACCTGCACGGCCCGGCCAGCGAGCAGTTCGCCGCGGCCACCATCGGCCCGGCCATGGAGACGTTCTTCGCGGGCGATCCCGGCGGCGCGTTCGACCGGTTCATGCGCGGGATCGGCGGGCCCGGCTACCCGGCCGTGCTGGCCGGCCCGCTCGGACCCGGCGGCCTGGAGGCTGCCCGGGCGGAATCGGCGTTCTTCTTCGCCGACGAGGTGCCCGCCGTCCAGGAATGGATCTTCGGCCCCGCTCAGGCGGCCCGCGTCACCCAGCCCGCGCTCGTCGTGCTCGGCGGTGACAGTCCCCGGCTCACGCCGCTGATGGCAGAGACCGTGCAGCGGCTGTCGGCGATGCTCCCCCAAGCCCGCACCCAGATGCTGCCGGGCTGCAGCCACCTGATGCCGTTGCAGCAGCCAGCCTCACTCGCCCGGCTCATCACCGCTTTCATAACGACCATCCCCGCGGCCAGCGCCGCCGATCCGGTCTCGCAATGAGCAGCGAAGCCCGCCTGGCGCTAGCCCAGCCCTCCCGGCAGGCCGCTGTCCCCTACGTGCGCGCGGCGCTGCGGGCGGCGCTGATCCCGCAGATCGAGACCACCAGGGCCACCGGCCTGGTGTTCCTGCCCGGCGCCATGACCGGCCTCATCCTGGCCGGGACCGCCCCGCTGCAGGCCGTGCTGGTCCAGGCCGTCGTCATGTTCCTCGTCCTGGCCGCCACCGCCACCACCACGGCTGTGATCGCCCTCGGCCTGATCCGGCGACTGTTCACCCCCGACCACCGGCTGGTCTACCTGCCTACCCCCGCCGACCACTGAAACCGCCGCTGGCCCGGGCAGAACATCCCGTTCTGTACCTGGCGTGGGTGCTACGCGGATACCCAACAACCCGACCAGAACGGCGGCTCGGCGCGCTCGTCCTTAGCGAGGTTCCGCTACGGACCGTGACCAGCCGATTGACGAGCGCCATCGCGGCATGAGCGCCGCATTGTCCTGAGAAGGGATTAGGCGGTACCGGTCCGCGCGAGGCTCGTCAGCCCTTCGCCGGCCCCTGCTTACGCTTCCTGCGCGGATGCTCGATGACCGCGTCCGGGCCGGGGAACACCAGGCTGGTGTGTCCGTCGTCGAAGCGTACCAGGTAGGGCGGCTGCCCGCCCGCTCCGCGGACCTCGACGATCTCGCCCGTCCGCTTCGGCTGGCCCACGATGCTGCCGCGCACATGGAACCGGTCCCCGACGGCTGCCTGCATCGGCCTGCCTCCTCACTGGCGTTCCCGCGCTACCGTGCGCCGCAGGACACGCTCACCGCGTGCCCGCAATGCCCACCGCCAGTATCCACCCCGGCGCCGATGGCCGGTACCGGTCCGGGTGCGGGCACCGCCCGGCGAGCGGCAAGTGAGACCGGCCTGAGGGTTTCCCGATGCCGGCCGTGGTGTCCACCGTGAACCGGTCGGATGAATGCACGGCGGCGCTGGGCGACCATCAGCGCCCGGATGCGGACCCGGGGGTGCCGTTCCGTCCCCGGGGCGAGCCACGGCCCCGGCCGGACTGGGCAGCCCGGGCGGCGCTGACCGCGTGCGCTCGCCGCCTGACGCGCACCGCGGGCAGGTGCCGTCACAGTGTGTTTGCCTCCACCGTGGGTTCGTGCGACGCTGGCAGTACTTAGCGAGCCTGGATCGGTCCAGACCATGTGCTCCCTCGCCGCTTGCAGCCCTGCACTGAAGGTGGCGAGAGCTATGACATACCCCGGGATGGGCTATCCGTGCGGGACTTGCGGAGAGCGGCACCCCGGGCAAACAGCCGAGGCGGGCCGCAGCGCGCTGTGCATCTACTGCCGGACGGACAGATTTGTTTACTGGCCGTCAGCGATCCGGCTGTCCTTGGCCGAGTGCCCGGGGTGCCAGCGGCAGGGGCCAGCCGGCCGGGACATCGCGCCGCTGAATCGCCGGCTGGCCGCAGAGTTCAGCCGGACCACGGCAACGGCTCGCGGGCTGAGCGCTACCTCGCGGCTCCGGCATCCGCCGCCCGATTCAGCGCGGGCCGGCAGGCCACGTCCTTGATCGCTTCCCGCCCCGCACCGGGCCGGTGCGGGTGGTAGGTGCGCCCGTCGCCGCGGACCCTGCGGCACGGCCCAGCTTGGCCCTATAACGGCAAGGAGCCGCCACGATGTACCAGATACCAGGTGTTCTGTCCCCGGCGACCACAACACCCGCACCAGCCGTCCCCCCGATACGGCGGGCCCCCGGTCTGCCGCCCGGCAGCCCGCAAGCGCCCGAAGACGGCCGCGCCGCCGGCCCAGCCGAAGCCACCGCGGGCCAGGCCGAAGACCGCGAACCGACCGCGCTGGGGCTGAACGACATCGTGGTCGGCCGGCTGGTCACCGCGGGCCAAGACCTGCAGGCAGCGCTGGGACTACTGGGCGATCACCCCGCGAGCGGCAAGATACGCCACGCCATGGATGAGATGGACCAGGCTATCCGGGATATCCGGGACACTATTCTCGATCATCCGGCGGGTGAGCAGCCCCCCCTCGGCACATCCAGGAGCACAACCTGAACCAGGAAAGCCATACCAGCCAGCATGCGGAGATCAGCGCCAGGACTGACGCGGCCCGCTTTCGCGGTGCAGCCGTCGCTATGGCCACGATGATCGTTGAACCCGCGCCGGGGACGCCAGGCAAGAGGCCGCACATCAGCACCTCCGGTCGGCGGGTCCGGGTCTTCGTGTCCTCAGCCCTTCAGGAGCGGGCAGCTAAGCCGGCCGCGGCCCGGGCGCGATCACCGGGCTGCGCCTCGCCTTAGTGATGTCCGGGCTCCGGGGACGGCCGCACCCGGCCCGTGAGCTCTACTGGGCTTATCTCGCTCGAACCGAAGCGCTCGCCGGGATTTGCTGGGCCCCCGGGCGCTAGCGGCGCAGAGCGGATGGCGCCTGCCGCACCGCTTTCCTGGCCGCCGCGATCGTCGCGCTTGTCGGCGCCGCCACCGTCGCCGTGTCTGCCCGCACGGGTGGGCAGAAGAGCGCGGCCAAAAGTGGGTAGGGCCAGGGCATGACCCCAATGCTGGCCGCACCGCTGACCCCGTTCGCCGACGCCCTCCCGGTGCCACAGCGGCTGGTCGCGGTCCGGCAGAGCGGCCGGCTGAGCGTACCCATTCGCGCTGGCGCGCACCGCTTTCACCGCCACCTGCCCGAGTCGGCGATCTGGGGCCACGACGGGACGGTCCCGGGCCCGGCGATCGAGGCCGAGCGCGGCCAGCCGGTCACCGTGCAGTGGCGCAACGAGCTGGACGGCGCGCTGCCGGTCGTCGTGACGACGACCGCTCTCCAGGCAACCGATACCAGCGACTCGTGTTCGAGCTTGTCGGAGCTGACCGCATCGTGCGCCTCTGCCCGGACGACTTCTCCGCCAGCCAGGGGTCCGGACCTGCGCGCCCAGATCGCCGGCGATGGCCAGCAGGGCCCAGTCGTGGCTGGTCAGCAGCGCCCGGTTCCCTACCTGTAAAACTAGCAATACTGGAATTATATTGCTAGTTTTCTGATTCTAGTGTAGGCTGCTGAGCAGGACCCCGGGAACATCGCCGGTGACGGCTCGTGGTTCCCCGGGGCCGCCGGAAGGAGCGAGCCATGCTCACCGTCCTGATCATCATCGCCGTCATCGCATTTGGCGGCCTGTGGTTGCGGCGGCGGCACCTCTGACCGCCGCAACCCGGGCCTGCGCAGCGCCTCGCGCTGGCCTGGCACCGGGTGCCATCCGCGCAAGCTGCCCGCAACTGCTGCCAGGCACGGGAGCAGGCCCTTCCAGCCGGAATATTTCGCAGCTCCGTCCCTGACGGAGTGGACAGGAGCACCGATGTCATCGCCATCGCGGCTAGCGCACCTCAGCAACCATCAGCGGAACACGCTGCGCCAGATTTTCCAGCATCCTGCAGGCCACAACATCGAGTGGCGTGCCGTGCTATCGCTGCTAGAGGCGGTCGGCTCAGCCGAGGAGCGGCACGACGGCAAAGTTGCCGTAACCATCGGATCCCAGACCGAGTACTTCGACCCGCCCCGCCACAAAGACATCGACACCCAGGCAGTAGTCAACCTTCGCCAGATGCTGACCCAGGCTGGCTACGCAGCCAGCGCTGCGGAATCAGGACCCTGAATCCGGGCAGCCGGAATCCGCGCTCTCGGAGAGCATTTCCAAGAGCGCGTGTGCTTTCCCACTACCTCCAGCGCTGCTTGGTCCGGGCCAGCTCCAATGCGAGCTTCTCGTTCTCCTTCCGCAGCCGCTCGTTGTCCACCTCTGCTAGCGGCCACGAGAAAATCCCGGTGTGCGGCCAGTTAGCTCCCGGTGTGCGGTCATCAGAATTCCCGGTGCGCGGTCATGAGATCTCCTGGCGTGCGGCGTGTCCTGATGCGAGTGATCCGTCCGGGGTGGGTGGGTTCGAGGTGTCTGTTTCTCGCCCATCGTCCCGGAGGGACCGTGACCAAGTCTGGCAGGGAGATCATGGAGATTCTGGAGGCGTTTGACCTGACTGGCTGCGCCCATTCGGCGGCGCAGCTGGCCGGGACTGATGGTAAGACCGTGGCCCGGTATGTGGTGCTGCGGGATGGCGGGGCCGATCCGGCCGCGCGTGAGCGACGTCCCCGCTCAGTCGGTGTGTTCGCCGGGAAGGTCGGGGAACTGGTCGACCGGTCCGGTGGCAGGATCCGCGCTGATGTGGTGCACCGCAAGCTGACCGCGATGGGTTATGGCGGGTCGGAGCGGACGACGCGGCGGGCGGTGGCGGAGGCTAAGGCGAGCTGGCGGGCCGGGCACCGGCGAACCTGCCGGCCGTGGATACCGGAGCCGGGGATGTGGCTGCAGTGGGATTGGGGCGAGGGCCCGCGGATCGGCGGCCGCCGGACGCAGTTGTTCTGCTGCTGGCTGGCGTGGTCGCGGTTCCGGGTTGTCCTGCCCTCGCGGGATCAGGGCCTGGGCAGCCTGACTGCGTGCCTGGACCGGGCGCTGCGGCTGGCCGGCGGCGCGCCGGCGTACCTGCTGACCGGCAACGCGAAGACGGTGACGGTCGAGCATGTGGCCGGGATACCGGTCCGTCATCCGGACATGGTGGCGCTGGGCCGTCATTACGGCTGCACGGTGGAGACGTGCCGGCCGTTCGATCCCGAGTCCAAGGGCGGCACCGAGGCCACTGTGAAGATCGCCAAGGCGGACCTGGTGCCCGCGGAGGCGGACCTGCGCGCGGAGTACGCCAGCTTCGCCGAGCTGGAGGCGGACTGCGAGGCCTGGTGCGAGCGGGTCAACGGCCGCGTGCACCGCGAAAGCGCCGCGGTGCCCGGGCAGCGGCTGGCCGCCGGGCGGGAGCACCTGCACCCGCTGCCCGCGCAGCCGTATGTGCTGGCCCTGGGGGAGGAACGGCTGGTCAATGATGATCAGACGGTCCGGTTCGGGTCAGTGCGGTACTCGACCCCGCCCGGCCATGCCGGGCAGCGGGTGTGGTGCCGGGTGCACGGCAGCGAGCTGGTCATGGTGGCCCGCTCCGGCACCGGGCTGGCCGAGATCACTCGCCACCTCCTGTCCACGCCGGGGAATCCGCGGATCTGCGATGAGCACTACCCCCGCCACCCGGGCGGGAACGGCCCCCGGCAGCCCCGGCCACGGGCCCGCACCCGCGCCGGGGAAGCCTTCCTGGAGCTGGGCGAGGGCGCCGCCCGGTGGCTGACCGAGGCCGCCGCGGCCGGGACGCAGCGGATCCGCGCCAAGATGGCCCGCGCGGTCGAGCTTGCCGCGGTGGTCGGCACTGCCCGCGTCGATCAGGCCCTCGGCCTGGCGGCGATCACCGGCCGGTTCGCCGATGATGACCTGCCTGCGATCTTGGACCACCTGGCAGTGCACGCCACGGCCGGGCAGGTGGTGACCGCCGATGAGGCGCACTCGGCCCAGCCTGGTACCGGCGGGTGGGCCGCACTGGGTGCCGCGGAGGTGACCCGGTGAGCCAGGACACGGTGGTGAACGGCCCGGCCGTCTACGAGTGCCGGGACTGCGGCGAGCGGCAAGCCGGCATCCGCCGGTGCGAGGACTGCAACCTGTTCATGCGCCGGCTCGGGCCCGGCGGCAGCTGCCCGCACTGCGACGAGCCCGTGCTCGTCGCCGACCTGCTCGCAGTGCCGGGGCAGGCCCGGTGAGCGGCGCGGCAGCGCCGCCGGTCCCGGCTGAGCTGGAGACCCTGATGCGCCGGATGCGGCTGCCCTACCTGCGCAAAGCGGCGCCCGATGTGCTGGCCACCGCCCGCGCCCAGCGGTGGGACCCAGCCGAGGTGCTGCGCGTGCTGCTGGCCGAAGAAGTCACCGGCCGCGACGCCGCCACCCGCCGGACCCGCCGGACCGCAGCCGGCTTCCCGGCCGGCAAGACATTCGCCACCTGGCGCCCCAGCGACTCCTCTATCCCCGCCCCCACCCAGGACGCCCTGGCCACGCTCGAATGGATCGGCCGGGCCGAGAACCTGGCCGTCGCCGGACCGTCCGGTCATGGTTAACACTGCGCCTTTCTTTCATCGGGGTGTGTCAAATAGTCCAGGCTGGTCGTGTTTGACCTGGATACGCAGGCCTTTGCGGCGTCCGCGGTTGACGTGGACTGCGGCGAGGTCGCCGCGTTGGACCTTGTGCAACACCGTCTGGCGGGCCACTCCGAGGATCGCGGCGGCCTCGTCGAGGCGGACCCAGCCGTCGGGGACGTTGGGCACTACGCGGTCGCGGACAGCCTGGTCGATCCGGATCCGCCAGGGCGCGTTCGGGGTGAGCTGCTCGCCGGTGAGGAATCCGTCGCGCAGCCACCGGTAGATGGTGACCTTGCCGACGCCGAGGAGCCGTTCGGCGTCGGCGACGGTGACCACGACGGCATCCTCGCCGCCGGGTGTGACAGTTTCCAGCGGCGGCTGGAAAGCCGGGATGCCGCGGGAGATCCGCAGCGTTTTGACCCTGCTCTTGGTGAATAGCAGACCGGTGCCGGTTCGTCGGCGTTGCCGGCCCAGGATCAGGGCGATCGTGGTGTCGTCGTGGTGCCCGGCGAGGCGGCGGACGAGGTCGATGGTGTTCTCGTCGGTGGCCCGGAAGTGGCCGCCTGGTTTGGTCAGCGCCATGGTGAGCTCGGTGCACGCGCCGCCTTGCCATACGATCCGGATCGCGGAGGTGCGTGCGGGGGCATCGACGGTGACGACGACTTCGGTGAGGATGGCGCGTATCAGTTGCTTGCGTTCCCGGAACGTGGTGCTGGGCGCGTTGAAGATCGCCCGGACATCGGCGCCGGCGTGCGAGAGCCATGCCAGCTCCTCATCGGTGAGCTGCACTGGACGGCGGGCCTGCTGGGTGATCAGGTCACGTTCGGCTTGCCGCTGCGCGGCGAGCTTGCCCTCCAGGGCGCGTTCCAGGCTGCGGGCGACGAGCCGGTTCTCCGGCTCCACTGCGTCGTATTGGCGGCGGGCCCGCTCGGCCTCATAGCGGGCCCGCTCGGCGGCGAGCTCGAACGTGTGCAGCGTGGCGGCGTGAGCCTGCTCAGCGTCGGTGAGCGCCTGGGCGGTCGCGGTCAGCGCCGCGGGGGCGAGCACGGTGAACATCTCATCAAGCACGCGCTGCTCGAGCCGGCGCCCGCCGATGCTCTGGCAGCCTTTCTCCCCGCCATAGAGCTGTTTCGCGCGGGCGCACACATAGCGGGGGCAGTTCCCTTTCACGCCGGAGTAGCCGGTCTGCATCATCCGCCCGCATTTGCCGCACCGGATCCGGCCCTGCAGCAGTGCCGATCCTTCCCGGGCAGCGCCGCCGCCGGACCCGCGCGGGGCACGCCAGTTCGCCCGAAGCGCCGCGGTGTTCGCCTCATAGGTGACCCAGTCGATGAACCCGGCGTGATGGTCAGGGATCAGCACCGCCCACTGCTCGCGCGGCAACAGCACGGTCCGCGAGACCACTCGCCCGGCCGGGTCGATGCGTTTTTCGGTGCGGGTCCGGCCGAACACGAACACGCCGGCATAAACCGGATTGGTGAGCAGGTCATGCACTGCCGGGTAGGTAGCGGCCTGCCAGTGGACTCGCCCGGTGCGGGTCGGCCGGCGCGGCAGCAGCAGCCCGTCGCCGCGCAGCGACAGCAGCACCTGACGGGCCGAGCCCAACTCGGCGAAGCGGCGGAACACCGTCGTGATCGCCTCCGCGACCGCCTCGTCCGCGCTGATTACCACGGCGCCGGCCTCGTCGTAATCGAACCCGACTGGCAGCCACTGGCGCAGCTCACCGCGGGCGGCCTTATGCCGCAGCCCGGCGGTCAGCCGGGACCGGATCAAGTGCAGCTCGGCCTCGCTCATCGTGCCCTTGAGCCCGAGCACGAGGCGGTCGTTGAAGTCGCCCGGGTGATAGACACCGTCGGCGTCGCCGATCAACGTGTCGGTCAGCGCGCACAGATCCAGCAGCTGATACCAGTCGGCATTGTTACGGGCCAGCCGCGAGACCTCGATGCCGAAGACGATCCCGACCCGGCCCAGGCCGACATCAGCGACCAGGCCCTTGAACCCTTCCCGCGCGGTCGCCTCCGCACCCGAGCGGCCCAGGTCGGAGTCGATAACCCGCACCTGATGGGCGTCCCATCCCAGCGCCACCGCGCGCTCGCGGAGCTCGTACTGGCGGACCAGGCTCTCGGTGTGTTCCCGGACCTGGGTCAGCGTGGACTGGCGGACATATACATAAGCATCCCGGCCCAGATGCACCGCGCCGATCTTGCCCGGAACCAGAACACCGGTCACATCACTCACCGCCAGCCCCCGCCCGGCAGCCGGCTGGCCGGCGGCGCCTTCGATCAGGACACTGCGGGCGATCAGCCGGGCAAGCAAGGCCAGCACCTGCATCCGGGTGACCTCCGGCAGCCCCCGCCACCGCTGATCCGCGTCAGCGGCACCCGCCATCGGCATGGCGAGCTGGACAGGGGCAGCGGCTACTCTCATGGCACGCAAATAGGTTCACCTTCCCGAAGTCGTTGGCGCGATCAGGGCAGGTCGAACCTATTTGCCATTTCTCCGCCGCGGTCGCGGCGAGCCGGGACCACACATCGCGGCCACCAAAGCCCGCAGCGCCCGCACGCCGACCGCATCCAGCACCGCGGTCATGGACTCCTGCTCCGCGGCCACGAGCACATCGGTCGCGTCAGCCCGGATCGTGCCCGGACTGCCATCGGGCAACTCGACCACCAAATACACCACCCCGGCGGAACGCCGGAACCCCGACGCCGCCAGCAACTCACCAAACAACGGATGCACGGCGGCGGTCACCCGCACCGAACACGGCAACACCGAACGAAGATGTTGCAGTCTGTCGCCATCACTTCCGGGACGGGCAAGTCGCATTTCGTCGAGGCCCTCGCCCACGCCGCCATCGACAAAGACCTGCGAGTTGCCTGGTTCACCCTCCAATCACTGGCCGCCGCCATCGGCCGGGCCAGGGCCGACGGATCGGTTGCCCGGACCGTCACCCGGATCTGCCGCAGCGACCTGATCGTCGTCAACGACATCGGCATGCTGCCCGCCGGGCAAGACGCCGCCGAGGCGTTCTACCGCATCACCGACGCCGCCTACGAACGACGCAGCCTGGCAGTGACCAGCAACATTCACCCCTCAGGGTTCGACACGATCATGCCCAAAACCCTGGCCACTGCCACCGTCAACCGGCTGCTGCACCACGCCCACCTCGTCCAGACCGCCGGGGATTCCCACCGCCTCGCCGAGACCCTCGCCGGCAAAGGAGTGATCGCCATGCCCTGACACCAGCCGGGAGGAAACTGGCCACCCACCGGGATAACCGGCGACCGCCAGCCAGGAGATCACCCGGCCGCCAGAACGGATTTCCACGTGGCCGTTGACACACCTCCGCCTGGCTGCGCGACGGCCGCCCGGCCGGCTTGTCCGAAAGCGCCATCAGCGCGCCCTTATCTCGCGCCGCGCGCCAGTACTCAATATGCGAGTGATACAGCCCTTCCCGGCGCAGCAGCGCGCCGCGTTCCCGCGGATCCTCCAGCTGGTCATACCGCTCAAGCATCTTGATCTTGTAGGCCGCGGTGAAAGTCCGCCGCTTCGGCTGGCCCGCCCGCGGGCCCGTCTGGAAGCCACCCGCCCATCCTCGCGCGCGGCGGAGGCCATGTCTGCCATGGTCAGTGTCACTGCCTCGCGGTCTCGTCTCGCCCTACTC
Source organism: uncultured Actinomycetes bacterium (assembly GCA_963762615.1). Taxonomy (GTDB): domain Bacteria; phylum Actinomycetota; class Actinomycetes; order Streptosporangiales; family Streptosporangiaceae; genus PALSA-505. The sequence goes on from CAVXLG010000014.1 coordinate 76,042, forward strand.
GCCACAGCCGCTGCGCCTGTGCGTGCATGAGATGAGGTGATGATGAGCCGCACCCGCAGGCCAGCGCCGCGATTCCGCGGCATCGTCCCGCCGTGCCGATTGCCCAGCACCCGTCACCGATCATCATGGCTGCTGCCGTACTGGGCCCACCGTCATACACCGGGCAGCGCGCTGCCGCCCGACGATCCCCCGCCGACACCGACCGCGATCGACATCTTCGGCGGCGAGATCGTCCCGTTCCCCAAGCCACCCCGGGGACTGGCCGAGCGGTACTTCCGCATCGCCGGCTGGGCCGAGCATGCCCGCGGTGGCCACTTCCCGGCCGTCGCCGAATCCCACCTCCTGGCAGAAAGACTCCGGGAAGCGTTCCGGCCCTGCCGCCAAGCATGACGCCCAAGCACCCTTACCAGCGGGCGCCCCAGCGCAGAACATCCTGACCTGCGCGCTTCAGCTGATAGGCGCCGAGGGAGCCCTGGTCGTGCAGAACGGCGGTTCCACGCGCGGTGGCATAGACCGGGCGCTGGTCACCGAGTATCACTTGGTTCTTGGCCCGACTTCGCGCCGATCGCCGAGTCAGAGGAGTTGGTCGCCGACCGGTCGTCCAGATCATCCGGATCGGTGTCAGGGCAGCGAGTTCTGCCGGCAGTCAACGGGCAGGGGTCCCTGAGTCCGTGTCAGCACAATGCCGGAGCGCTAGCTAGGCCGCTGGCAGGACCGCGATTGCGTCGATGGAGATAAGCAGGCCACGTGGCAGGTTGACGTTGGCGGGCGCGGACCGGGCCGGAGGCGGCTCTGGCATGTAACGGGCATAAACAGCGTTGATCGCGGCGAAGTCGCCGACGTTCTGGTAGAAGATCGTGGTCTTGACCAGGGTGGCGAGGGATGCCCCGGCAGCAGCCAAGATCGCGTCGAGGTTGCGGAGGGCTTGTTCCGCTTGCGCCTCGATGCCGTCCGCGACAGCACCCGTGGCCGGGTCGATGCCGGCCGTCCCGGAGCAGAAAACGAGTCCGTTGGCGATGATCGCCTGGCTGTAGGGACCAAGCGCTGCCGGAGCCGAGCCTGTGGACACTGCCTGTCTCATCACTGGTTACCACCTGTCGATTCGCCTCGCGGGTGACTTTACCCGGCAGCCGGACCAGCCAGGCCTGGCTCGGCTTCGCTGCCAGTGGCCAGCCGGTTAGGGGCAGGCGCGCGGAATGGCCAGCGATGCACGACCATGGCGGCCGAGCCCCCACGTTCCGCAGCCGCACCGATCGGATGTAGCACCCGCCGTGAGGGCCCTCCCTGCGGCCGCGGACCGAGCGGACCGCTGGCTACTCACCTGCCTGCACGCCGTGCAGGCAGGTGAACACTCCGCGGACGAGCGCATGGCCGCGCGAAGACTCGTGAACGGCCAGGCGGCAATGGATTCCCGAGATTCCAACTAAAGCACGATTAACTTGCCTCCACGCCCGACCGGCTCATACGCGGAGGCCAGCCCGCGCCGGTGATCAGTCGCGCCCAGCGCCGACTCTGCGCTGCCTGCCGGTGACGATGCCGCCGTGGCCGAGCGGCACGGGCGATTCTGCGGCCGGCACCCAAGCGCAAGCGCCGACGCGGCTTCAGGGTCGCTTCCTGTCGTAGCCGCGCGGATCCGCGAATAGCATCCAGGCGCGCCCTTGGGGACCAGGCCTGCCGGGACGGTTTAGGCACTTCGCAGAGGTACGGCGGTTCGGTGATCCTCTCCTGTTACCGTTCGGCGCGTTTACTGCAGGACAGGTTCCTTGGGTGCGAGCATGCGGTACCCGGACTGGCCGCGGGCGTGGGGAACTCCCTCTTCGTCTCGGCGCCTCAGCCATCTGGGCGGGGGAGTCCGGTCAAAGCATCTCTGGTCCTGGGCTGGGAGGCGGGCTAGTCTGCAGGCATGAGCCCGGCCGCATGTGCTGGTTCTCAGCCGGGCCCGCGTTCTAAGTCGCCGGGCACTGCCGGATTGTTGTGCCCGCCCCGATGGCTGTGGTCTGGCCGTGGCCGAACGGATGGAGCACGAGAGCGGCACCGCCTTAGCGGGCGCTCAGCGCGGGCGTTTGCCGGGGCTAGCGGCAGCGGACCTGGAGGCGGTCTTCTGCGGAGCCCTGTTGACGGATCTCGGCTGCGGCGTGGCGCTGGCCGCGTTGTTAACCGGCCGGGAAGTGGTCTCCCGGCTCGACGACAGCTGGCCGCCAACGGCCGCGACGGGCAGATGATGGGACGACGCACCCCGTAACGCCCGCGTTTCGGGGGCGTACGCGGTGCGGGAGGGGTGACAGCAGTGGAGATCACTAACCCCGAGGCCGGCGGTAGTCAGCCACTGACGGCGGCATGTCCCGCAGGGCCGGGGGCTGCGGGTGCGAGGCCGGGTTTGCGGCAGGAACCAGGAGACGCGGTGTCTGGGCGGAATCCTGTACTGCTCCCGATCGCCGAGGTCTTGTCACGGCGGGACGCCGGGGCGGTGCTGCTGGACGGCCGGGAGCCCGCCGAGTTCATGGCCGGCCATGTGCGCGGGGCGGTCAGCATCGGCCTGCGGGGACGTTTCGAGGAATGTGCTGGCGCGGTGTTGCCGCTCGACCGGGATGTCGTGCTTGCCGGCGATCGGCAGACCGGGGCGGAGGCAACGGCCCGGCTGGCCGGTGCCGGGTATGACCGGGTGGCTGGCCAGCTTGACGACCTGGCATCGGCCCTGGCCGCCGGGCCCGGGCTGGTCGAGGCAAGCTCCCGGCTGAGCATCGAGCAGCTCGCCGAGCTGCAGCGGCTGGAACCGGCGCTGCAGCTTGTCGATGTCCGCAGCCCGGCAGAGACCGCCCGGGGTACGCTCCCCGGGGCGCGGGAGATCCCGCTGGCCATCCTCACCAGGCTGCCGGACGCCCTGGACCGCTCCGCCCCGGTCCTGGTGTACTCCGGCTGTGGCTACCGCTCGGTGGTTGCGGCGAGCGTGCTGCAGGCGGCCGGGTTCGGGGACGTGGCCGAACTGCTCGGCGGTTACCGCGCCTGGGAGGGTGCCGGGCTGCGGGTGGTGCGGGAGGCAACGGCCGACGCCGCCGCCGCGCCGGAGGTGGGTGTGCGCGCGGCCGCGGCGCTGGCCGAGGCGGGCGCGCTGCTGCTGGATGTGCGCGAGCCCGGCGAGTGGCAGGGCGGCCACGTGGCGCAGGCTTGGCTGCTGCCCATGGGCCAGGTGGCCCGGCACCGCAGCGACCTGCCCCAAGATCGGCGGATCGTGGTGGTGTGCCGCTCCGGCGGCCGCTCGGCCGCGGTCGCCGAGGCGCTGCGCGCGTGGGGGTTCGACGCGGTCAACCTGTCCGGGGGGATGACCGCGTGGGCGGTGGCTGGCCTGCCGGTGGTCACCACCGGGCCGGGCAGCGCCGATCTCGTGGTGCACCGCGCTCACCCGCTTAACTGCGAGACGTCGATCCCGGCGCTGATCGGCGGCGTGGTCATGCCCAATGCCCGGTTTTACGTGCGGAACCACTTCGAGACCCCGCGGCTGGACCCGGTGTCGTGGCGGCTGGAGGTCAACGGCCTTGTTGAGCGGCCGCTGCGGCTCAGCTTGCGTGATCTTCATTGCATGCGCTCGGAGACGCTGGTGGCCACCCTGGAGTGCGCCGGCAATGGCCGCTCCGCGTTCGACCCGCCCGCCGACGGGGAGCAGTGGCAGCTCGGCGCGGTCAGCACCGCGGAATGGACCGGGGTGCCTCTGGCTGAGATCCTCGACCGCGCCGGCCTCAGCCCGGAGGCAGTTGAGATCGTGTTCCGCGGCGCGGATCAGGGAAACGTCGGGGACGCGGCCGATCCCATCCCTTTCGAGCGGAGCCTGCCGGTCACCGACGCCGGTCATCCCGGGTCACTGCTGGCCTACGCGATGAACGGGGAGCCGCTGCCGCTCGAGCACGGCTACCCGCTGCGGCTCGTCGTTCCCGGGTGGTACGCCGTTGCCTCGGTCAAATGGCTGACCGAGATCGAGGCCATCGGCTCGCCATTCACGGGATTCTTCCAGGCCAAGCGCTATGTCTATGAGACCCAGCGCAACGGCACCGTGGCACGCGAACCGGTGCGCCTGCAGCAGGTCCGGTCGGTCATCACCCAGCCGTCCGCCGGTCAGCAGGTCGCCGCCGGCGACCTCGTCGTCCGGGGAGTGGCGTGGTCGGGCGCGGCGCCCATCGACAAAGTAGAGGTCAGCGTCGGCAGCGGCCGGTGGCAGGACGCCAGGCTGATCGGCCAGCAGCACCGGCACAGCTGGCGGTGGTGGGAACTGCTGACACGCATCGATCACCCGGGCGAAACAACACTACGAGCCCGCGCGACTGATCTTGCCGGGCGCACGCAACCCGGCCAGCCGCGCTGGAACCGCCTCGGCTACGGCGGCAACGCCGTGCAAAACCTCCCCCTGCTCGTCCGATGACCACAGCTCTTCCTCATCACGACCCAGACACAACTCATCTCGGCTACGAGCAAGCTGCCTGCTCAACCACCAGGACCTCCGGACCCATCAGAAAGTACACAGGCGATCCCGGCCACGCGAATCCCCCCGGGCCGCGCAGAATGCCCAAAAATTGTGCGGTCTGCATAGTGACCGGCCTTGTGTTCACGGCCACGTAGATCGGCGGGAGTGTGCGCTCGCGGGGCACGAAAGCGTCGCCCGCTCGTACCGCTCGCAGGCAGGTAGATACTCCGCCGGATGAGCGCATAAGTTGACGCGAAGACTCGTGAACGGTATGGAGGGATGGAGTTCCCGAGATTCCAAGTAAAGCCCTATTAGTCTGTCTGATGCCTGCCGGCTCATGCCGGGGGAGCTGGTTGTCCGGGAGTGGGCCGGTGGCCAGTGGTGCTTCTAGGCCGCTCGCCAGATGGTGTGTTGCGGTTCGGGATCGCCGTGGCCGGTGGTCCGCGTGCGCATGGCCGCCTGCAGGAGGAATGCGAACAGGTGCTGCTCCTCACCCGGCGGTGGCAGGGCCGAGTCGGAACGCTCGGCGGCGAATTGCCGTGCCAGCCGGTCCCGGATCTCCGGTTGCGGGACGTAGCTGGCGATCCCGGTCAGGGAGAAGGCGTCCTGGTTGTCGTCGAGGGGAAACGAGTGCATCGCGTAGCGGCTGTCGCGGTGCAGGTCCCTCTGCTTGGGCGAGGGGACGATGAAGGCGTACAGCCCGGTTTCGGTGAGCAGCGGGCAGATGGGATGCAGCCGTGGCCCGCCGTCGGCCCGCACGGTACCCAGGAAGGCCAGGCCGACACCGTAGTGGTAGAGCAGGCCGGCTCCCTGGCGGGCGAGCTCGGGCTGCTGGGCTCGGAAGTCCCGCCACGAGATCACGCCGGGCGAGCCTGGCAAATGTCAAGGCCGTCTGTCAACGGCCGTCAGGGAACCGACCGGGGCGCCATCCGCACCTGTGCGAGGAAATCGGCCTGTTCGTCGCGGCTGGTAACCCTCATCCGCTGGAACGCGCTGTCGAGCCTGACGTTGACGTAGAGGTCACCGGCATCCTCGTGGAAGTGCAGAAACGCCCGGGACCCCCGCGAGAAATAACCGCGCTGGCGCTCCCGCAACTGGCGGAGGTTACGCAGGTCCGCCAGCAGTGCCTCGACGTGATCAAGGTCCTCCTGCGTTGCCTGCCGCACGCGTCGAGCATGACCTTGGACGCCAAGACAGCGCAACCGCCGACCGGTACGGGTCGGCCAGAGCCAGCAGGAACGTAGAAGCAGCTCGCGCCTGCCCGCCTTGCCGATCTTCCAGGCTGGGCGCGAGTCTGCGGGTACCGACCCACCCCGATCAGCGCCTGGCGCGGCATGACCGGATGTCTTGGTGTTGATGGCCTGCTGGCCTGTGGCGCTCGCCGGGTGGCCGGAAGGGGGCTGTGCGCGGGACACTCTTTGCGTGGGGCAGCCTGACGACGCTTATTACCGCGGCGACCTGGCGCTGGTTCACCATCGCGGGTTCGGCTTTCACGCTCGGGCGTGCGCGCCGGGGATCGTGGCGCTGCTGGAGCCGGTCCGGTCGCGGGCGGGGATCGTCCTGGAACTGGGCTGCGGCAGCGGCCTGCTCACCAGGGAACTGACCGCCGCGGGCCACCGCGTCATCGCCACCGACGCCTCGCCGGCGATGCTCGACCTGGCCCGCAGCCAGGCACCGGCCGCCGAGGACATCCGCACGCTGGTCCTTCCGCTCGACCCGCTGCCCGCCGCTGATGCCGTGGTCTCGGCCGGCCACGTGCTCAGCTACCTGCCCGATGAACACGCCATCGGCCAGGCGCTCACCGCGATCGCGCGGGCGCTGCGGCCCGGCGGCCTGTTCGCCATCGACATCTGCGACCTTGGCTATGGCCGGGCCCGGCACGACGCGCCGCCGGCCGCCCGGGTCCACGATGACTGGGCGATCATCACCCGGTTCTCGCTGCCCGCGCCGGACCGGTTCGTCCGCCAGATCACCACGTTCGTGCGCACCAAGGACGGCTCCTGGCGCCGCGACGACGAGACCCACCGCAATGTGCTGATCGACACCGCCCGGGTGCCCGCGCTGCTTGCCGCCGAAGGCATCCAGGTAACGGTGGCCTCCGCGTTCGGCACCGAGCAACTGCCCACCGGACTGCGCGTCCTGATCGGGCAGCGCACCGCGTAACCGGCTGACAGCCCCAGCCCGAACCCGACCCTCCATCGGCGACGACCCTAATCGCAGATGAGGATGATCGTGTCATGCTCGGGTATCGGCTGTGCCGAACGCGAAGCTTTCCGGTGAATCTGGGGTCAGGTAGTTGCCGGGCCGGTCCACTGATCGGCGCCGCGGACCCGGGAGGTGTGCTTGACCGGCAGCGCGGAGGTGTCGATCTGCTGGCAGTCATCTTCGGGCAGCCGGGCCGCCAGCAAGGCCCGCAGCTGCTCGAATGCGCCCACAGCCAGCGGACCGCCGGTTCGCCTCGCTTGATGCGGCAGCCGCGGGAACAGGTGCGCCCAGTCGCGGGCCACCTCGGCCAAGAACCCGGCCTCGCTGCGCCGGCCAGCAGGTGCCGCACCAGCGCGATCGACAGCAGCTCAGCGTCGCTGCAGCGAGGCGCAGGACCTGGCCGGGGCGCAATGGCAATGCCCCCGGAGCTGATCGCATCATCGACCAGCACGTACACGTAGACGAACAGATCCTCAGTTGGCAACATAGTGGCTGGCCTCTGCGGGACAAGGGTCTTGGACAACCGCTTGTTTCTCGCAGAGGCAACCTCACGATCAAGCCGACGCGCGGGATCAACTTAGGGTATTCCTGCGGCGGAGGCGGTGGAAGTACCCAGACATCAGGTACGTGGTGTACCCGGTGCACCTAGACGGGACGTTGACTGGGGCAAACCGAGGCTTCGGCACGATCCTGATTGCGGCCACTTCGAATGGGGAGACGGCACCATCTTCGGTACTTCGGTGCTGGCTACTGAGGAACAGATGCAGACCCTCAAGGCATGCAAGAGCTGCATAGGCCGCGGCAGCGACTCGCGCGGGGATCCTCACCCAGCGATGACGGACGCGAGGCCCGGCAAGCTGTGCCCCGATTGCCATCAGGTCATGCCGTTGACCGGGATCTGCGACAACTGCCTCGGCTGAGCTCGCTTGGAGCAGGCTGGTAGCGCTGTGCTGCACCGGTCCGCGGCGATGTCAGTGCTGGCGAGACGGTGGTCATGGTTAGGTGGTGGTGCGGGATCGCAGCGGCCTGCGCTGGCACTCCCCGTAGCGACGGAGGTTCGGATGAGCGAGGACGACTTCCCAGCCCCACGGACCGGTTTTGTGCTGACTCATTTCCTGGTGGTCTCCGACCAGGATCGGTCCCGCGAGTTCTACCGGTCGGTGTTCGGGGCGACGGTGGTGCTGGAACGCGACCCGGTCATCATGAAGCTGGCCAACAGCTGGCTCATTCTCAATGTGGGCGGCGGCCCGACCGATGACAAGCCCGCGGTGACGCTCACGACTCCAGGCGACCCTGACCGGGCCAGCGCGTTTCTCAACATCAGGGTGGCCGACATCGCCGCGGTCTACGCGCAGTGGTCGGCGCGGGGTGCTGAGTTCCTCACCGAGCCGAAGGATCATGGCCGCGAAATCCGTGCCTACATTCGCGATCCTGACGGGCACTTGATCGAAGTCGGGCAGACGACCGGCCTGCGGAGCCAGCTATAGCGCGCGGCTTTCGCCCCCTGCCAGATACCCAAGCAGCGCCCGGTCGGCGGCATTATGCAGGTGATCCTTGTCAAGCTGACTCGTTGGATTTGAGGGTGAGTCACTGGCGGAGCCTGGCGGTGTTCGGCGACGCGGCAGGCGGGTGAGCAGAACCGGCGGGGGTGGCCGGGCTGGCGGAGTGGTTGGTGGATGGGGTGCGGGCAGAGGAACCGGTGGCAGCGGATGATGATGCAGTCCGGGTGCTCTGGGCATGGCCCGGTGGCCGGGGCGGGGGTGTAACGATATTGGCTGTCGTGGTTCATGACGCGTCCTGATCGAGCCGGCGGAGGAGCTGTCCGAACAGCTGCTGGCGGCCGGACTGGCCGTGCGTGGCGGCGTGGTCGTGCTGGGCGGCCAGGACGGGGCGGAACTCGATGCTGGTCTGGAAGTAGGTGCAGGTTTCGCAGATGGACTCGAAGGCGCAGTCCAGCTGGGGCGGGCGGGTGCACCAGCCGTTGCCGAGGAGGCGGTGGTGCTCGCGGCGCAGCCGGGCCATCTTGGGGCCGATCGTGTCGGCGGGCAGCTGGGCGGGCTGGCCATAGAGGGCTTCGACTTTCTCGGTGACGGCGAAGTACTCGTCCGCGACGGTGCGGCTGGCGATCTTGGCGTAGCGCAGGGTCATGTCCAGGCTGCGGTGGCCGAGCAGGGCGGCGATGGCTTCCAGGCTCATGCCGCGGTTGATCGCCTGGGTGGCCAGAGTATGTCTGAGCTGGTGGGGGTGGATGTGCGGGAGGCCGGCGGCGGCGCCGGCCCGGTTGATCATCCGGGTGACGGTGTGCCGGTCCAGCGGGCGGCCGTTCTCCCGCGGCAGCAGCAGCGGGTTATCCGCAGCGACGTGGGCGGCCCGGTAGCTGTCGATGAGGGTGACCAGCTGGGGGTGCAGCGGCAGGTAGCGGTCCTCGCGGAGCTTGCCGACCGGGACGTGCAGCCAGGGCCCGGCGCCGATGAGCACCACCGCGGCGGCTTGCAGGCCGGTGTATTCGCTGACCCGCAGCCCGGTGCGCAGCAGCATCTCGACGGTGACCCGGACCAGCATCCGGCGGTCGGCCTGGGCGGCGCGCAGCAGCCTGGCGGCGGTGGCGTCATCGAGGGCCCTGGGCAGCGGGTGGTCCTGGCGGGGCAGGTCGCCGGGGAACATCGGCACCCGGGGCGGTGCTTCGTCCCAGCCCCATTCGTCGATCCGGAGGAAGAACATCCGCAGCGTGCCGAGCCGGTGCGCGATGGTGGCGGTGGTCAGCCGCGGCTTGTTCTGCCCTGGCCTGCGGGCGAGCCAGGGCTTGTAATCCTCGATGTGGCGGCGGGTGATGCGGCCAGCGACGCGGCCGCCGGAGAGGTCTCGGCCAGGAACGCGGCGAATGAGCGCAGCGCCAGATCCGCGCCGCTGACGCTGCCTGGCCGCAGTACGCAGCCGACCTGCTGCAGGTAGCGGCGCATAGAGACAGTGATCTGGGGGATCACCTCGGCTAGCTGCTCCCAGCCGGGCAGCAGCGCCGGCCCGGTCACCGGGCACCCGCCAGGGCGGTGAGGGCCTGGGCGTCGATGGCCTCGGCGGCCCGGCGGTACTGCGAAGCCAGCCAGTCATCGCCCAGGTGCAGGTAGATGCGGGTGGACTCGACCGAGGCGTGCCCGGCCTGGGCCTGCACCGCCTCCAGCGTCATCCCGGCCTTGCGCAGCCGGGTCAGGCAGGTGTGCCGCAGCTGATGGCAGGTCGCGCGGGCTAGCCCGGCCCGGCGGCGGGCGCCGTCGAGGATCTCATCCAGCCCCGCCGCCGACAGCGGCCGGCCGCGGCGCGGGCCCTTGAGCGCCACGAACACCCGGTCGGTGTCCAGGCCGGCCGGGCGCTCGGCCTCCAGGTAGGCGCTGACCTCGGCGAAGAACCGCGCCGAGACCGGGATCAGCCGCTGGTGGCCACCCTTGCCCTCGGCGATGAACAGCCGGCGCTCGCCGAACCGCAGATCGGCCAGCCGCAGCCCGAGGACCTCGCAGCGGCGCAGCCCGCCCAGCACCATCGCCGCGGCCATGGCCCGGTCCCGGTGCGTCCGCAGCGCCGCGGTCAGCGCGTCCACCTCGCCCGGCGCCAGGATCTGCGGCAGTGTCCGGGGCACCCGGACCAGCGGGACACCCTGACCGGGCCGCTGCCGCTCGCGGCGGGTCGGCAGCCCCCCGGCACCGGGTTCACGCTCACATCACCGCGGGCCTGCAGGAACCCGTAAAGCCCGGACACGCTGGACAGCCGCCGCCGCAGCGTCCGCGCCGACACCCCGCCCGCACCCGGCCCGGCGACCTGCAGGCGGCCCTCCCCGCCCGCGCGCTGCGCCGTCATGAACGCCAGCACATCCACAGGCCGGACCTGGCGCGGCGTCTTCTTCACCACGGTGAAGAAGACCTTCAGGTCATACGCCACGGCCAGCACCGTGTTCGGCCGGCACCGGCCCGCCAGGAACTCCAGGTACTCATCCAGCAACCGAACCCCGAGCCGCACCACAAGACCACCGGCGGCGTTCCGCGACCGGGCCAGGCGGACAGCAGTCACAGCCATGCAGGCCTCCATCTCCGTAAGGACAGGCCTATAAGCCTGCCAAGATCCTTACGAAGATCACCCGCATATCATTGACTCATTTCCTGGTGGTCTCCGACCAGGATCGGTCCCGCGAGTTCTACCGGTCGGTGTTCGGGGCGACGGTGGTGCTGGAACGCGACCCGGTCATCATGAAGCTGGCCAACAGCTGGCTCATTCTCAATGTGGGCGGCGGCCCGACCGATGACAAGCCCGCGGTGACGCTCACGACTCCAGGCGACCCTGACCGGGCCAGCGCGTTTCTCAACATCAGGGTGGCCGACATCGCCGCGGTCTACGCGCAGTGGTCGGCGCGGGGTGCTGAGTTCCTCACCGAGCCGAAGGATCATGGCCGCGAAATCCGTGCCTACATTCGCGATCCTGACGGGCACTTGATCGAAGTCGGGCAGACGACCGGCCTGCGGAGCCAGCTATAGCGCGCGGCTTTCGCCCCCTGCCAGATACCCAAGCAGCGCCCGGTCGGCGGCAAAAGAGGATGTTTCACGCCAAGGGCCAGATGCATAAACATACGGTCTGAACCAGCTGTAGTCGGGATTGCCAACGGTACAGCGAGTTCTTGATAATCGCGCGCCTACCCGCCTTAGGTGCGCCGGCCGGCGCCGTACAGTGCGTCCGATAGTGACGACAGAACGGGTGATCGGCTCGCGTGCGCGTCGGGTAACCAAGCCTCCTTCTTATTTGCAGCTGGCCCTTGAGCGTGTGGCGTGTCACACTCAAGCTGCGAGCGGTGTCCCCGTCCCCACTTGCGGCTGTTCCGCCGATGCCAGCGGGCCGCTCGTCCTGATCATGGGACCGGCTGAGCCTGCAGGCCTATAGGGGGGAGGTGGCAGCCGGTGCGTACGCCCGTGCTCGCCACACGTTCGGTCAGGGTTCTCGCCGTCCCGCTACTTGCGGCGGGGGTGGCTGCGGGGGCCGCACCCGCAGCCCCTGCTGTGGCCCGGACCAGATCCCAGGATGTGCCGGCATCGGTCGCCTTCACCGGCCAGTTCACCGGCGTGGCCGCCGTCTCTGCCAGCAACGCGTGGGCCGTCGGCGCCGTGATCGTGCACTGGAACGGCGCTGTGTGGAAGCGGGCGCCCAGCCCGGTCGGCGCTTCCAGCGTGGCTGCCGTCTCTGCCAGTGACGCCTGGGCGGTCGGCGGGGCCGTGATCCTGCACTGGAACGGGACTGTGTGGAAGCGGGTGCCCAGCCCGGCTGCCGCAGGCAGCAGCCTCGCCAGCGTGGCTGCCACCTCCGCCAGTAACGCCTGGGCGGTCGGCTCCACTAGCGCCGGGCAGAGCGCGATTCTGCACTGGAACGGCACCTCGTGGAAGCGGGTACCCAGCCCGAGCTCCGCAGGTCACCACCTCCTTACCGGGGTGGCCGCGACTTCTGCCGGTAATGCCTGGGCGGTCGGCATCACCATCACCAATGCCGGCGTGTACAAGGGGCTGATCTTGCGGTGGGACGGCAAGACCTGGACGCAGGTGCCCAGCCCCAACCCCGCAGGCGGCGCCCCGCTCCACGGGGTGGCCGCGACCTCTGCCAGCAGCGCCTGGGCGGTCGGCCAGACCGGCTGCGGTTGCGGCCCCGGCAATACAGTGATCCTGCGGTGGAACGGCAAAGCGTGGAAGCAGGTGCCCAGCCCCACCCCCGCGGACGGCGCTTTCCTCAACGGCGTGGCGGCCGTCTCGGCCAGCAGCGCCTGGGCGGTCGGCCAGAGCGGCGGCGACACCAACCCCACGAAGACCCTGATCCTCCGTTGGAACGGCAAGAGCTGGACGCAGGCGCCCAGCCCGAGCCCGGGGGCTGACAGCAGCCTGTCCGGCGTGGCCGCCACGTCCGCCAGCAACGCCTGGGCGGTCGGCACGACCAGCAGCTCCGCCACCAAGACCCTGATCTTGCGCTGGAACGGCAAGACCTGGAAGTGACCAGTTCCAGACCCTAAGGAAGGCAGCAGCCAATGCGCACGCCCCAGCTCGTCACACGTTTAGCCAGAATTCTCACCGTGCCGCTGCTGCTGGCGGGCTTGGTGGCCGGGGTCTCTCAGGTGACGGCTGCCGCCGCCCGGACCGGGTCCCCAGACCCGGCGGCTTCCTTCGCCATCAGCGGCGCCCTTAGCGGCGTGGCTGCCACGTCCATCGGTAATGCCTGGGCGGTCGGCTCCACCGGCAGCACCTCCCACTCTAGGGCCCTGATCGTGCGCTGGAACGGGATCGTGTGGAAGCGGGTGCCCAGCCCGGCACCCACTGGTAGCAGCCTTACCGGTGTGGCCGCCACGTCCGCCGGTAATGCCTGGGCGGTCGGCTCCACCGGCAATGGCAAGACGCTAATTGAGCGGTGGAACGGCACCGCGTGGAAGCAGGTACCCAGCCCGGGTCCCGCAGGTAGCCTCCTCTCCGGCGTGGCCGCTACGTCCGCTACTAATGCCTGGGCGGTCGGATATACCGGCACCAGCGCCGGCACCAAGACCCTGATCTTGCGGTGGAACGGCTCTGCGTGGAAGCAGGTGCCCAGCCCGGGAGGCGACGCTGGCCTCTCCGGTGTGGCCGCCACTTCGGCCGGCAGCGCCTGGGCGGTCGGATTTACCGCCACCAGTGTCGGCAACAAGACGCTGATCCTGCGCTGGAACGGTACGGCGTGGAAGCGGGTGCCCAGCCCGAGCCCTGCGGGCAATGGCGCCGGCCTCTCCGGGGTGGCCGCCACCTCCACCCGCAGCGCCTGGGCGACAGGCTGCAGCGGCTGCGCTTTGGGGGGGTTCGCCCAATCCCTCATCCTGCGGTGGAACGGCACCGCCTGGAAGCAGGTGCGCAGCCCGAGCCCGGCAGGCGGCGGTGTTCTCTCCAGCGTGGCTGCCCTCTCCGCTAGCAGCGCCTGGGCAGTCGGGGGATATTACGCCGCCAGCGGCTCCAGCTTCTCCGTGAAGACCCTGACCGTGGGCTGGAACGGCACCGCATGGAAGCGCGCGCCCAGTCCGAGCCCCGGAACCGAAGCCGCCCTCCACGGCGTGGCCGCCGTCTCCGCCAGCAGCGCCTGGGCGGTCGGCTCCACCGACACCAGCGCCGGCAACAAGACCCTGATCCTGCGCTGGAACGGCAAGACCTGGAAGTGACCAGTCTTGCCACACCGCCTGGTGCCTCGCCTGTCCGGGTCACGGGACCAGGTAAGCCTGCGGGCCACATCAGGGAGGAGGTAGCAGCCAAGTACACACGCCCCAGATCGCCACACGTTCCATCAGAATTCTCGCCAGCGCGCTCGGCGGCAAAAGCGGGCATTGAGCCAACGCCGCCGATGCATAAACATACGGGCTGGACGCCTGGGCCCTATCACCCTCTCCTAGCCTTCACGGCTGGCGTCGTACCTGCCGTAACAGTGCTCCGAGCCGCCAGTGCCGCGGCCACTGCGACGATGGCTGTGACCAGGCTGATCAGGGACGCATTTTGCGACTGTGTGAGCTGCCACCAGGCGAATCCGATTCCCAAGGACACGGTGGCCGATGCGAAGGCCGTAACCGTGCCCGCTACCGCGACGGGCTGCTTTTTCGTCTGCGGCCATAGATGAGCGGTTACCGCGCCCGCGAGTGCCCAGAACGCAGCGACCTCGGTGGCAACCAGCGTGGTCTCGGCCGGCGTCCAGTGCACGGCATTGAAGCTGGTTATGAGGCCGATCACGGCTCCAGTCAGTGCGGTAAGCCCAGTCAGCAGGGCCGCGATCTTCGGCGGCACGGGCGGCTGATTGGATCCCGGGCTGGATGGCGCACCTGCTGGCGGAGTGGATGGCAAGGTGTCCGTCGCTGCCATGAATTTCCCCCCTTGTTGAAATCGGTCCGAGCTGCGCGTCAAGAGCTCCGCCGAGGCGTCGTTAATGAGGGTCGCGGCCTGGTCGGCAGGCCTAACTCACGAACGCAACCACCTGTGTCGTACCTGGCTCCCCGGTGCGCAGAAGGGCGGGTTTGTACATGCCCACGTCTCCAATTAGCCAGAGGCGTGCCGCTGGATTTTGATACAGACAGCAAGGTGGATCTTGGTGGACAGGCCGCCGCGAGAGCGGTCCAGCGCCTCCCCGGCCGCCTGCCTTCCGGCTGGCCAGGACCTGGCGCCCCCTCCGGGCGCCAGCGGAATGCTGGCGCGTATCAGCGTTCGTCGACTTCCCGCGGCCGGAAGCGGCAACCGTGTTGGATGATGCGGCGGGGGGCGCCTGGTAGCGCGCACCCGGGAACGGTATGCGGCCATCTACCAGCTGCTCCGCACGGCCCAGTCCCTGGGCGCGGCCAGCCGGGCCCTGTCGCTGAGCCGCGCTCCCGGTCCATGTGCCGGCACGCATCCACAAAGCCCGCGGCGATGTCGGCGTTCAGCCGCGCGTGGGAGCGGCCGTTCAGCAAGGCAGACATCAAGCGGTTCGGCGATGCCTCCCGCCGGAAGGACCGATCCTCGCGGTTCGGGTGGCGGATCTTGGCGAGAACGAGGCCGCGCTCGCCGCGCAGCCCGGAGCCTTCTTCACGGTTCCGCACTTCGATGGCTACCCGGCCGTTCTCATCCAGCTGAAGAACGTCGCCCGGGCAGCATTGCGAGAAGCGATCATCGACGGCTGGCTCGGATGTGCGCCGACCCGCCTGGTGGACCAGTACCCCGGGGCGCTGAGCGCGGCAGAAGCGCATGTTCGCTGCCGGAGCCGCAGTGCATGCTCATGCCGTTGGCCCGGCCATTCCGCAGTGCCCGGCCATGCCGAATTTGTCGGGCGCCACGCGGGAGTCGGCTGCGAAACCGCCCTTCTCACCACCGTGGGGCCGCGCGAGCCTCAGCACCGCTCACCAGCAGCCCTGGTCATTGCAGCTGCTTGACCAGGTGAATCTGGTCGTATCCGCGCGGGTAGGCGGGCGTGCGACCGCATTCCTGGTAGCCGAACCGGGCGTAGAAACCCGGTGCCTGGAAGGAGTGGGTGCTCAGCGCCACCTGGTCGCAGCTGCGGCGCCGGGCTTCGTGCTCTGCGGCCGCGAGCAGCCGGGAGCCCAGGCCAAACCCGCGATGGTCCTCCCGCACCCAGAGGAACTCGATGTAGGCACATCCACCCCAGGTCCACCCGAACAGGCCGGCGCACAAGTCTCCGCCGTCGTCACGTGCGGCGATGCACAGCAGCCCTGCGTCTGCGTAGCCAGTCGCCGCGACATTGAAGGCGTTGATTTCTGCTTCCAGGCGCTCCCGCAGGCCATCGTCTTCGTCGCTCACCACCAATGCGACCTCATCCATCACGCCTCCCCTCCTGGCCAGCCCGGCAGCTCATGCGACCCCGCCCGCCCGGTCCCCGTTGGCCTTTCCCGCTCACCAGCGGGCACCAGATGCATCCCTACCCACAGGCCCGAAGGATTCCTGCTGATCCCAGCACCCCAGAACGACCCAAGCGCCTGCCACGTCGGCCGCCTCACCGGATCCAATCATGCGGCTGGGCTAGGGTCGCTGACCCACACGCGGAGACAGCCGATGCGCGCGAAGCCGCGGCGCTCAGCCCGGATGAGCTCGTCGCCGGACTCGTAGCCGACCAGGGCCCTGCCCGGAAACACCGAGCTGGCCATCGCCAGGCACCCCGCCACCGCGACCTCTGCCAATCGTGCTGGCGTACCTCATCATGCATGACCGGGCTCGGCAGCTACTCCGAGTCATCGGGATGTGCGCGGCGAGGCTTCTGCCCTTGCACTCTGGTCGGCGGGGGAGAGCGGCTATGGCACACCGTCGCAGGGCGCTCCCGGCGGCCGCGGACCGAGCGGACTGCCGGCCGTCGCGGTGTGCGGGCAGGTAGACACTCGGCCGGGCGAGCGGATAGGTTGACGCGAAGACTCGTGAACAGTGACGCAGGCATGGTGTTCCCGAGATTCCAGCTAAAGCACGATTAACTTCGCCTCTGCACCCGACGGGCTCATGCCTGGGAGGGACGCCAGTCCAGTGGTCAGCAGCGCACGCCCGCGCCGAACGCCGAATATTTGCGTCTCTCCGCGGGACGGCGCCATCGCCGGATGGAGTACAGATCAGGCAGTTCGGGGCGGCGCTCAGCGCCGCACGGTGACCCACGTCTACCCGTCCCCGGTGCCAGTGCGGCTGGGATGCAGCCGCTGGAAGGGCCGGAACAGCCCGTCGACCTGGGCGGGCAGCTCGTATGGATCGGGCCAGACGTCGGTAATCCTGGCGATCGGCCCGGCCTCATCCAGCTCGAAAAGGCACGGCCCGGGCTGGGTGCCATCCTCGCCAGCGAACGAAGCCCAGCTTGCCGCGTGGTGCCCTTCACCAATAATCCGCTGTACCGAAACATGCCAATCGCCCGGGAATCCCTCCACGTTGAACCGGATGTAGGCATCCCCGGCCGCGAACGCGCTCCCCGGGTCTGCGGTCCCCATAGACCACGTCGTCGGCGAGCCAGCGGCCGAACGCCGCCCAGTCCCTGGCCTCGCAGGCCGCCCAGTAAGCGGCCACCGCTTCGTGTGCCTCTGTCATGACCGGAGCGTAACGCCCCCTCCACCACCGTGCCGCCGCCCGGGCCTGGACGGGGGAGGCTGGCTCCCTCTAGATGAGTGAGTCCGATTGGATCTGGGAGCGTGTCGCTGCCCGGAAGGTAAGCGGAGGGCGTCAAAGATCGTTTTGTGACGAACAACCTGGACACCCTCCTGACCGCACTCTACGTGGCACTCGATGATCGTGTGCTGCCCGCGCTGGGCTGGACCCGGGATCACCGGCCAGGCTGCAAGCCGGCGCTGTCGGATGCGGAGCTGGCCTGCCTGGCGGTCGCCCAGCAGCTACTGGGCATCGCCAGTGAGCGGCGCTGGATCCGGTACGCCCGCAAGAACCTGGCCGCCCTGTTCCCCTACCTGCCCGGCCAGTCCGGATACGGTAAGCGGCTGCGGGCGCAGGGCGGGCTGCTGGCCGCGGTGATCACTGAGCTGGCCCGCGACACCGCGTCCTGGCATGACCTGCTGCGGCTGGTGGACTCCACGCCGTTGCCGTGCGCGGCCTCCCGGGAGACGGTCAAGCGCTCGGACCTGGCCGGGCACGCCGGCTACGGGTACTGCGCCAGTCACTCCCGGTTCTTCTGGGGGTTCCGCCTCTACCTGATCACCACCGCCGAGGGCATGCCCATCATCTGGGGCCTGGCCCACCCCGGCCTCGGCGAACGCGAAGTCACCCAGGCCCTGCTGGAACGCGACCACCACCTCATCCGGGCCGGGCAGGTCATCCTCGGCGACAAGGGCTTCGCCGGGCGGGACTTCGAAGCCTTCATCACCGGCGGCCTGGGCGCGCAGCTGATCCGCCCCGACCGCAAAGACGAACCCGCCCGGTTCGGCCGTCTCGCCCGGCAGCGGCAGTGGATCGAGGCGATCATCGACACCCTCAAGGGCCAGCTCACCCTCGAAGACCACGGCGGCCGCACCCTGGCCGGGGTCTACGCTCGCGTCGCTGCCCGGCTGCTGGCCCTGGCCGCCGCCATCTGGCATAACTGGGCCACCGGCGCACCGGTCAAGCGCTCGCTTATCGCCTATGACCACTGAAGATCAATCGGACTCACTCATCTAGGTGGGTGAACACGTTCCCGCTGCCGTGGGATGTCCTGCCGGGCCCCCACGCCGCAGTGTTGAGCCATCTCGGAAAAAGGGAGGCTCGATGCGACGAATGATCGCGCTGACCATGATCAGCGTATGCGTGGCTGGCGGTGCCACCGAGTGCGGCGGGGGCGGCTCAGCTGGCCAGCAATCCGGCGGCTCGCAATCCAGCGGCGCGCAATCCAGCGGGACCGAGCAGGCCATGACCGTGTTGCGGCAACTGGCGCGGTGCATCCGCAGCCACGGCATGCCGAGCTTCCCCGGCCCGATCATCAACCCGCTGACTAATCAGCCGGCTTTCCCGGCAACCGCGCCGAACACCCCAGCCAGCGCCCAGCAGGCCTGCCAGTCCATCGACGCGACCCCACCGGCGTGAGACCACACCCATTGCAGTCATCTGCTCCCCCTTTTCCACTCAGCCAGGCGACCACTCCTCCCGGAGAAGACACGCCCCCGCCCAGCCCGGAATCGGGCCCCCCAGGTCCGGCCTCAGGGCTGGATCTTGGGCGGGATGTACTTCACCCCGGGGCTGGTGTTGCCCTCCGGGCCGTAGACCCGCAGCAGCAGGTCGAACGGCCCCCGGGGCACGGGCAGCCAGTTGGGCCTGAGCGCCGCCGCCGGCGGCGGTGTCGCCTGGATGTAGATGGTGATCGAGCCATTGGGGTTGGTCACCAGGCCGGGCGTGAACCTGGCGACCTCGTACTTCCTCGCCGCGTTGGGGACCAGGGTGTTGCCGCGCGGGAGGTAGGCGGTGAGCGACCAGAAGCGATTGGCCTGGGGGATTTGCTTCTTGGAGAACGTCAGCCGGTAGGCGGGCACTACGGAGCCGTTGAGGGGAGCGCCGCTGCCGTCGGTGAACGCGTTGTAGTAGCCGGCCGCGCTGGCGTTGTTGCCGAACTGGATGTACTCGTTGCCGGCCGCGCGGTCAAGGTAGGCCGTACCCCAGTCGGCGAAGTTGCGGAAGTAGATCCAGTGGTTCGCGTCGGTATGGGAGACCCACGCGTGGATGATCATGGCGTGGGCGGCGCGGGCCCCGCTGATCATCTGCGCCAGGGGACCGGGGTTCCCGTGCCGGGCCGCGGCGTTGGCCGCCGCGACCAGCCGGTTGAATTCCCTGGACAACTGGAGGTCGGACTTGCTGAGCGGGGCGGTGCCAGGCGAGCGCAGCGCCGCCTGCAGAACCCGGAAGAAGCGGGTGGTGTGGAACCTGACCGCATCATCGGCGATGGCCTTCATCCGCGGGGCAAACTCCACTTGCGGCAATATCGCCGTGGCTCCCGCCGAATGATCCTTTCTGTAGTCCCGGAGTGAGGCCAGCCGCATGGAGGCACGGAACGCCGATGCCTGGTCTGTCTGGTTCTGGCTGGTGGAGCTGTACTTGTCGGCCCGGATGATCCAGGTCGTGACGGGGTAGGGCACCGGCACCCTGGTGACCCCCGGTGGCAGCTTCCCCTTCCAGCCGGCCCGTACCAGCCCGTACGTCCCGGGCGTTTGCGGCTGGATGTTGGTGCTGAACGCGTCCCCGAACACGTCGAGGGTGAGCAGCGAGTAGGTCACGCCTGTTTTGGGGATCGTAAAGATCTGCGGGCCCTGCGACAGGTCGAGGAAGAAGCTGGCGTACAGGGTGTTGACGTTGATGGAGACGACCAAGCCGTACAGCGGGCCGACACGGTTGGGGCCGGCGAGGTGGTTGAAGCCCCCGATGCTCTGCTGAAAGTAGGTCATGAACCGCGGGTAGTAGCGGATCGTGTAGTTCTGGGCGACGGAAAAATAGGGTTTCGCCGCCGGCGCCGCCGGGCGGGCAACGGCGGCGGCACCCGCCGGAGCCAGCCCCGCGACCAGCCCGGCGCTCGCCAGGACGGCGATGCCAGAGTGAACAATCCACCTCTGAGAATGGGCACAACGCTCTCGAAGACCAGCAAACATGCAGCACCCCCGGGGCGCGGTCAAACATGCGATGCCATCGACGCTACGCCGCAGATCACCCTGCCTTCAAGGCTACGAGGGCCTGTTAGCCTCGGGCATTCGCCTGAAGGTGGTGGCAATCCCCTGAAACCGTGGAGACTTCCGATTTGGTGATGATGCTTTGTGCGCCGCGCGCCTGGCGGGGCAGGCCCTGGCCTGCCCGCGTTTCCTGGCCCGAGGGTCCGCAGAGGCTCCGGGGTCAGGGCCGGCCCGAAGGGCCGTCGCGTTAGCGATGCGCAGCAGCCTTGAGGCCGGAGGGGCGGACCCGTATCCTGCGCGGCGCACCGGGGGATGAGCGGCGGCGAAGCCGTCTCCCTGGTTTCCGGCCGCCGGCTGCCGTCGTTCATGCTGCCTGCCCGCCGTTCTGGCTGGCTTCCCAGGCGGCCGGGGAGATCATCCCGATCGCGGAATGCCGCCGGATGGTGTTGTACTCATCGATCCAGGCCGCCACCCTGGTCCTGGCCCGGGACCTGGCGGGAAATCCTCCACCGAGCGCAGCTCGAACTCCAGCGTGGAGTGGAACGACTCGATGACCGCGTTGTCCAGCGCCGAGCCTGGCCTGCCCATCGACTGGCGGATCCCCATCCGGTCACACGCCCGCCGGAAGAGCCCCGCGGTGTACTCGCTGCCCTGATCGGTATGCAGGATCACGCCGTCGACCTGGCCGCCGCGCACTGCCGCGGCCATCGCCAGCGCCCCGTAGGCCAGCTGCGCGTCGTGATGCCCGGACAAGGCGAACCCGAGGATCCGCCGTGAGGCGATGTCCAGCACGCTGGCCAGGTAGAGCTTGCCCTCAGCTGTCCGGATTTCGGTGCCGTCACCGAACCATTTCTGGTTGACCTGCTGCGCAGTGAAGTCGCGGTTGACCAGGTCCGGTGCACGCCACCGGCCCTTCCCCGGCCGCGTCGTCGCCGTGCGCTTCTTCTTGCGCCTGGCCGCCAGGCGCTGCTCGCGCATCACCGCGGCGACCGTGTTCTCGCTCACCGCCCAGCCCGCGTCCCGCAGGTCAGCGGTGATCCGCGGCGACCCGTACTTCCCGTCGTGCGCGTTGAACAGCCGCGCCACCTCCGCGGCCAGCGCCGCCCGGCGGGCCCGCCGCGGCGAGACATCACCGCGGCGCCACTTATAGAACCACGCCTGGCTGACGCCCAGCGCCCGGCACGACACCGCCTGCGCGATACCGTGCTGCTCCCTCTGGGACACGATCACCGCTGCCAGGCTCACCGGCCCATCGCGTCCTTCACCCTCTCTTAACCGGCTAATCGTGTTTCCCTGGGGGGCGCGACACGCCGCGTTACGGGGGTATTTGCCTGCATAGTGGGACACGTGCCATAACCGTGTCCCATGACAGGAGAGGAGCCCGGGCTCCGGGCCGAACTGCGTGATGATGGCCGCTGGCGTCTGGCCGGGGCGGTCGACGGCGAGCTGATCAACGGCTATCTGGGTTACCTGGCCGACCGCGGGTTCTCGGCGCAGACGGTGCGGGCCTACGCGTTCGACCTGCTGGCGTTCGCCCGCTGGCTGGCCGCCGAGGGCATCACCGCCGGGGAGGTCACCACGGATGTGATGCTGCGGTTCCTGACCTGGTGCCGGACGGCGCCGCTGCCGGGCCGCCCGGGCGGGAACGTGTACTCGATCCGCGATGGCCGCAACGCCGGTTACGCGCCGGCCACCATCAACCGGCGGCTGGCCGCGGTCGCGGGCCTGTTCGGCTACTGGGGGATGCGGGACCCGGCCGCGCCGAACCCGCTGCCGCGCGGCGCGGCGGCCCGGCGGGCGGCCGCCGGTGAGCGCGGCGGGCTGCTGGCCCACCTGGGCAAGCCAAGGCGGCGGTCACAGCTGCGGGTCCGCGAGCCGCGGCAGCTGCCGCGGGGGCTGGACCGGGCCGAGACCACGGGCCTGCTGGCCAGTTTCCGCACCGACCGGGACCGGGCGATCGCCGGGCTGATGCTGTTCTCGGGCCTGCGCTCGGCCGAGGTGCTCGGCCTGGCCGTCGCCGACGTGGACATCCCGCGCGGCTGGGCCCGGGTGATGGGCAAGGGCGGTAAGGAACGCCGGGTGCCGCTGGACCCGGACGTGGCCGGGCTGATCCAGGCCTACCTGCTCGCCGGGCGCCCCGAGACAACGAGCCGGGCGCTGTTCGTGGTGGCGAAGGGCCCGCACCGCGGGCAGCCGCTGACCCCGGCCGGGCTGCGCACGGTCTTCCGCTACCACCGGGGCAAGGCCGGGGTGCCGGCCGGGCACCCGCACGCGCTGCGGCACTCCTTCGGCACCGCCCTGGCCGAGGCCGGGGTGGACCTGGCCGTGCTGCAGGCGCTGATGGGTCATGACCACGTGGACTCCTCCGCCGCCTACATCCACCTCGCCCCGGCGCACGTCCGCGCCGCCTACGATGCCGCCCGCCAGCGCCAGCGCGCCCAGTAACCCGGGCCGCCGCCTGGTGCCGAGCGACCTGCTCGGCGGCTACCAGGCGGCGCTGGCCGCCCGCGGCGCCGGCAACAAGCCGTTCCTGTCCGCGGCCCGGTCCTTCCTGGCCCGCTGGCCAGACCCGCAGGCCTGGGCCGCCGAGCCGCTGCCGGTGCGGCTGTCGGCCAGCCCGTCGGCGCGGCCGTTCCTGAACTACCTGATGCTGTCCGGGCAGCTGCACCCGGGCTATGACTACCTGCTGGCACGCAAGCTGCCCGCCGTGCTGCGCGAAGCCCCGGACGGCCCGCTGGGTGAGGACCGGGCCCGGTTCCTGGCAGCCGCAGCCGAGCTGGGCTGGCGGCCGCGGGTCGCCGCCGGGTTGTGCAGCCAGATCGCGATGCGGCTGCTCATCCAGGCCGGCCCGCCGCTGACCGCGCTCACCGACGCCGGCGTCGCCGCCTTCGACACGGCGATCACCGCCCGGGAACAAGCATGCGGCCGGCCGCTGAAGCACTACCGCGACGCGCTTTACACCTCCCGCACCGTCATCTACCACATGGGCGCCCCGGTGCGCCCGGTCACCAGGAAGAACACCGGGCACCTGCGCTGGCCCTGGGCCCGCCACTTCGACGGCGCCGCACCGGGAATCGGGCGGTCGCTGACCGCCTACCTGGAATGCGCCTCAGGCACCCGGGTCAGGACCACCGTGCTGGGAATGGCCGGACGGCTCGGCCACTTCGCCCGGTTCCTGGCCGGCTGCGACCCGGCACTGGATTCGCTGGCCGGGCTGGACCGGCAACGGCACATCGAGCCCTACCTGGCCGCTGTCGCAGCCGCGCGCAACCCGCGCACCGGCACGGTGCTGTCGGCCTCCGAGCGGCGCAGCCGGGTCCTGACCGTCGGGCGGATGATCGATGACATCATCGAGTGGGGCTGGCAGGAAGCCCCGGCCCGGCGGCTGATCTTCGCCCGCGACGTTCCCCGGCTGCCCCGGGCGCTGCCCCGCTACCTGCCCGCCGACGCCGACCGGGCCCTGGCCGCCGCGCTGCGCTCCTCACCCAGCCGGCTGCCCGCCGCCGCGCTGCTGCTCCTGCGGGCCACCGGGATGCGCATCGGGGAGCTGCTCGACCTCGAACTCGACTGCGTGCACGAGGTGCCCGGCGCCGGCGCCTGGCTGAAGGTCCCCCTCGGCAAGCTGGACACCGAACGGATGGTCCCCATCGACGACGAGATCCTCGCCCTGGTCAACGAGATCACCGAGCACCGCTCACCCGGGCGCCCGCTGCCACACCCCCGCACCGGCAAGCCCGCCGACTTCCTGCTCACCCACCAAGGCCGCCGGGTCTCCGCAGACACCCTGCGCGGCGAGCTGCACCGGGCCGCCGCCAGGGCCGGGATCCCCGCCGCCACGCCGCACCAGCTCAGGCACACATATGCCACCGCCCTGGTCAACTCGGGCTGCTCGCTGCAGGCGCTGATGGCGCTGCTCGGCCACGTCTCCGCGGAGATGAGCCTGCGCTACGGCCGGCTGTTCGACACCACCGTCCGTGCAGAATACGAACGAGCGCTGGACCTGGCCAAGGCCCAGCTCGCCCCGGTGCTGCCCGGCGGGCGAACCCAGCTGCCCCTCGCCGCCATCACCAGCGGGAACTGGCGGGACACGCCGCTGATCAAATCACGCCTGGCCGGCGGCTACTGCCTGCGCACCGCCGCCCAGGGCCCGTGCGCCTACGCCAACATCTGCGAGCACTGCCCGAACTTCCGCTCCGACGCCGGCTTCCTGCCCGTGCTGCAGCTGCAGCGGGCCGACGCCGAAACGCTCGCCGCCGACGCCGCCGCCCGCGGCTGGGGCGACGAGGCCGCCCGCCACCGCCGCCTCATCGAACGGCTCGACCTGCTCATCAGCCAGGCCAATGCCGGCTGACCCCGGCCAGCTGACCCGGGTCGAGGCCGCCTGCGCCGAGCTGGCCGCCGCCGGGCAGCCCGTCACGTTCAGGGAAGTAGCCGCTCTCGCGCAGATCAGCCGGACCACGCTTTACCGTCGGGCCGACCTGCGCGCCGTCGTCGAGGAGCACCGCGCTCACGGCCGGGATGCCAGCACCCTGACCGGCCTCGCCGTCCAGATCGACCAGTTGCGCCGCAGCCTCGAAGCCGTCGCCGCCAAGGTCCGCCGCCACGAAGAACAGCTCCGCCGCCTCGAACGCGCCCGCCGCCAGCCCGGCAAGTAAGCCCGCGGGACCCTAGGTTATCCACAAGATGATCTTCGATTAGCCGGTTAACCAGAGGGCGACCGAGCGTTTGAGCACATCACGCTCCATCGCCAGCTCAGCGTTCTCCTTACGCAGCCGCACCAGCTCGGCGCGCTCGTCCTCGCCCAGGGCGCCGTTGCCCTCACCCCGCCGCCGCCGGTCCAGGTTCACCCAGTTACCCAGGGTCCCCTCGTTAACGCCCATTACCTGAAGCCCGCCGGGGCCTGTCCACCACGTGCGCCACGGATGGGTGTGCATCCACGATCTGCGTGCCGGAACTGGTTATCTGCTGGCTCATCCATCATGTCGATCAAGTGGAGGAGCCATGCATGTTCAGCGGGTGGTGATGCCCGTGTCCGGGGCAGAGTCGTGGACCGTCCTGGGCGACGACGAGGCCCCGGTCGGCCCGGTCGAGGCTTACCTGGCCTACCTGACCGATATCGAGCGCTCGCCGAACACCGTGCGCGCCTATGCGCACGATCTGAAGGACTACTGGGAGTTCCTGGCCTGCCGGGGCCAGGACTGGCGCCAGGTCCGGCTGGAGGACATCGGGGAGTACGTGGCCTGGCTGCGGTTTCCCCCGGCAGGCCGGGCCGGTGAGGCGGCAGTGCTGCCGTCCGCCGGGGCGCATGCCGCGGCCTCGACGGTGAACCGGAAGCTGGCGGCGCTGGCGGCGTTTTACCAGCATCAGGCCCGCTGCGGGATGGACGTCGGCGAGTTGCTGGTCACCTGGCAGCCGCCCGGCCGCCGGGGCGGGTGGAAGCCGTTCCTGCATCACATCAGCAAGGACAGGCCGCAAGCCCGGCGGGCGGTCACGCTGACCGCGCCGAAGAAGCTGCCGCGGGTGCTGAGCGCCAGTGAGACTCAGGCGATCCTGGATGCCTGCGAGCACCTGCGGGACCGCTTCTTCTTCGCCCTGCTTCATGACAGCGGGATGAGGGCTGGCGAGGCTCTGGGGCTGCGGCATGAGGACATCGCCGCCGCCGAGCAGCAGGTCAGCATCGTGCCGCGGGCCAACGTCAACCGGGCCCGCTGCAAGTCCGGCCGGCAGCGCATGGTCCCGGTCAGCCGCAGCTGATCAGGCTTTACGGCGACTACCTGCACGCCGAGTACGGCGATCTGGACTGCGACTACGTGTTCGTGAACCTGTTCGGCGGCCGCCGCGGCCAGGCGATGGGCTACCCGGCGGTCGATGACCTGGTGCGGCGGCTGCGCCGCCGCACCGGGATCGAGTTCGACCTGCACTGGTTCCGCCACTCGGCTGCGACCAGGATGCTGCGGGACCGGGTGCCGATCGAGGTGGTGTCCAGCCTGCTCGGGCATTCATCGGTGGTCACCACCGACCAGATCTACGGGCATCTGACCGCCGAGGATGCCCGCAGGCGCTGGAGCACCTTGGCGGCTGCGCTGCCGGCGCACGTGGCCAGACACACCACAAAAACTCCCACAATCACAAGAGAGAACCTCGAGACCTGACGCATGTTCTATGCTCCTTGAGCTCTGTGGCACCGAATACGAACCCTCACTTGATGATCATGCCCGTCGGCGCGAGCGCGTACCACGGCCCACCGAACTGCTTGATCCCGATGTTGATGACTGAGCTTTGCACGCTGTAAAGGCGAACTTGTAGCTGTGCAGCGGCCAGCCTGCGTAGGTGACCTCACGCAGCCTGCCCGCGTACGGGATCGTCTTCAGCAGCTTGGGGTTGAGCCCGTCGCCGGCTACCGGCTTCCCGCTCGTGGTAACCGCCGGCCAATCGGCCGCGCAGGTCTTGATCCTCTCGCAGCGGGCAATGCCGTGCCCGCCCTTGGAGAAGATGAACAGCACGTATCCGCGCGCGTCGGTGATCAGCGGCCCCGCAAGGGTGTTGCTGACTTTGATCGCCGCGACGCCCGCCTGGGCCACGCCGTACTCCAGAAGACCAAAGGCGAGTGCGGTGGCGAGCAACGCGCACAAGCTCTTGCGCCTCCGTCCGTGCATGGATTCGGGTAGCTTAGCCGCCCACCTGGCATGACGGACGAGCCACGCCACCCCGTCCCGACAGCCTCACCCGGCGCCGGTTCCTCGCGGGTGCCGGGGCGATCCTGGCAGGCGGGGTCACGGCCGCGGTAGCGGCACGTCGCGCTCGGCCAGCATCGACGTGCCGCTGGTTCCGCTCGGCAAACAGCCGATGTACCTGCCCGGTACGCCAGCACGCCTGGAGTTCGATGGCTACACCGCGACGAGTACGGCAATCCGCTGGCGCCGTAGGTATGGACCGGCTGTTGTTCTTCGGACGTCCGGGGGGCGTCCTGACACTCGGCCTACGCGCGTCTGTTGGAGTCCCGGCTGCGGACACTCGAGCGCCACCTCCATTGGGGCCCTAACGGGCTGCTGTTCACCGTCAGCTACGGCCCCGATGCGGTAACCACCGGGTCCTGAGGCGTTGTCGGCGCCGCTGGCCTTCGCGCAACCAGCCTCTCGAGCTTCGAGTCGCCCGCGATCGACAGCTATCCACGTGTGCATTCACCTCGCCTCGATTGACGAGTGCGCGGCTCGCCGATATCGAGTGCGGCGCTCGTCATGGGTCGCGGCTCTGCCGGGGCGTTGACGGCTTCGCTGTCGCTGGCCCCGATCCTGATCTGGCGTGAGACCCGCACCGGCTTCACCGGCAGGGGCCTCCCCGCAGGCGCACCAGCACGTGCACGGCATCCCGGCCGGCGACGCGGTGCCTGATCGGCGCGCCGCTGCTCATGGGCTTCAAATCGGGGCTGAAGAAGAATCAAGCGACGGGAGGACGACGTCACGATCCCGGCGGGTGAGTTCGCGCGAGGGGACGACGATGCAGGTGAGCTACCTGCGCCTTGAAGCTGGACCACCTGGTACGGAAGGCTCTCCGCGCAGGAGCGCGTCGCGCTGATGTACTCACCGCAGACGTACCGTTGAGGCGGCCAGGGAGATTCAGCGACCGACGCCTCGGGCAACCCCGTGCGCGATTACCGAAGGCGATCACCCGCTACGGCGTCGTCGGCCACGCGCAGGCCAGCGCCCAGGCGCGTCGCCACAACCGGCCGGTGATCATCCTGCTCGACTTCGACACGGTCGACGGCGGGTACGCCGGCCT
>CAVXLG010000015.1:0-71786 GCA_963762615.1 uncultured Actinomycetes bacterium
CCTATCACGATCAGCAGGCCGGCCGAGCAGGGCCGGGCGGTGGGCGGGCCTGGGCCGCGGCGGCCGGGCCGACAGGGCGAGGGTGACCGGGAGGCGGGCGGCCGCCCGGGCTGGCCACCACGCCGAGCCGGTCGCCGTCGCGACCGCCAGCACCATGCCCAGGGCGACCAGGCTCCAGGGGATGGCGAACGGGTCGATCCGGTGACCGGCGAACGTCTGCAGGTGCGGGGCGGCCGCCAGCCACAGCGCCAGCCCGAAGACGGTCCCGGCCGCGGCGGCGATGGCACCCACCATGGCCCCGCCCGCGATCATGACCGTCCGCAGTTGCTTGTGAAATGCCCCGATCGCGGCGAGCATGCCGAGCTGGCGCTGGCGGCGGGCGGCGATGACAGCGAAGCCCGCGGCGGCGACCAGGGAGACCAGTAGCAGCAGAACCGTGACTAGCGCGAGCGCGACCGCCGCGGTTTTCCCCTGGGTGCCGGGGCCCCGCGCCTGCCAGTCCAGCGGGCCGCGGAATCCGGCGCGGAAGGCGCCGAAGCTGGCCTGGTCGGCGTCCAGCAGCACCGTCACCGTCTGCGGCCGGCCCGCGGATGAGGGCGAGACTGAGGGCGAACTGCTGGTTCAGGTCGCTGGGGTTCTCGACGATTCCGGCCACGGCCCGGTGACGTCCGTCGAGGGACAGGAAGGACCCGATGTGCAGCTGGAGGGTCTGCGCTATCCCGCTGGTGACGGCGACTTGCCCGGCGCCGTTGGATAGCGGCCCTGGGTCAGGGCGAGCGCCGGGCCGCTGTAGGGTCCGTGCGGGTTTTCTGCCCGGTACTCGATGGTCTGGGCCGAACCCGGGATCGGCACGAACCGGCGGCCGATCACCTGGATGGTCCCGAACGCCTTCCGCGCCGCCGCGATGTCTGCCTTCAGGGCCTTCGGCCCGGACCCGGCGAACTGCAGCAGGTGGTTAGCGGAGCCGAACTGCGGGCCGGGCAGCGACGCGACATTGTAGGCCGCCGCCACGCTGAAGACAGCCGCCGCGACGGCGAGGGCCAGCAGCGCCAGAACCAGGACCTGCTGCCGCCACTCGCGGCGCAGCAGCCGCCACGCCCACCGGGTCACAGCCCGGCGGGCAGCGACGCCGCCACCGGCCCGCCCCGGCAACACCGGACGGCCCGGCGCGATGGCGGTCATGGCCGCGGGCCTGAGGTGAGCAGCGCTTCGGCGCCGGGTGGCGTCCGGGTCTGGTCGATGATCCGCCCGTCGCGCAAGAACACCACCCGGTCAGCGCAGGCCGCCAGCTGCGGGTCATGAGTCACGACCAGGCCGGCCACCCCCCGCTCCGCATGCGGCGCGCAGCAGGCGCATCACCGCCTCGCCGTTCACCGAGTCCAGGGCCCCGGTCGGCTCGTCGGCGAGCAAGACCGGCGATCACCCATCACCGCGCGGCGATGGCCACCCGCTGGCGCTCCCCGCCCGACAGCTCATCGGGGAAACGGTCAGCCAGGTCAGCCACGCCCAGCTCCCCCAGGGCCTTCACCCCGGCCGGGCGGCGGTCTTCGCCCCGACGCCGTCCAGTTCCAGGGGGAGCGTAACATTCTCGACCGCGGTGAGCCCCGAGCAGGTTGAAGTCCTGGAAGACGTAACCGATCAGGCGGCGGCGCAGCTTCGCCTCGCCGTTAGGCGGCGGCACCCGCAGGTCGGTCCGGCCACCAGCACCTGGCCGCTGGTCGGCTTCCTCCAGGCTGCCCGCGATGGTCAGCAGCGTGCTCTTCCCGACCCGCTGGGCCCCATGACGCCACCAGCTCACCGCGCTGACCGACAAGCTGACCCCGCAGCGCGTGCACCTCGGCGGCCCCGGTCCCGTAGACCTTCGACACCGCACGCAGCTCCAGCACCCGGCCACCGCCGGGTGCGGCCGAACCGCCGGGCCACGTGATCTCGGTATTCAGATGCGCCTCCCGGAGCAGGTGCTGGAACAGCGCGACACGCGCTAAGCACCATGGCCGAGGCTGCCCCGGCGGCCGGGGCCGGGTCGTCGCACCACGGAGCCGATCTGCGGTCATACCACGCAGGTAGCCCGGGCCGGTCCGAGGCCGAACTGATACCTGGGTATGACAACGCTGGCGTGATGAGCCGGACAGCCCTGGCGGCCTACCCTTGGATCGTGAAACGGATGCCCGGCATCCCCCTGCCAGCCAGCAGCGCCCGGGCGGCGGCACACACCGCGGCCGGGCGGGCGTGGCAGGGCTGGCCGGTGCTGATCGGCCCCGACCCGCCCTCGGTGTGGCGGTGGCGTTCACCGCAGGAGCGCCGGGTCGCATACGCCGCGCTCGGGTGGTCGACGCTCGCGCTCTGCGTCGCTAACCTGGCCGGGATCGCGACGCTGGGGCAGCTGCTGCTGGCCGTGCCGTGGTGGCGCCGCTGCCGCTGGCGGCCCGTTATCCGATGCTGGCCTGGCGGATCGGGTGGCTGGCGCTGCTGCTTGCCCCGCTGGTACCTGCCGCCTGGTGGGGCGGCTGGCCGTGGGGCCCGGGGCAGCTGCTCGCGCTGCTGGGCGCGTTCTCCTGGCCGGGTTCGCCAGCAGCGGGCGGAACTGTGGTGGATGTGGGCGCTGACCCTCATCCCGTGGTGGCTGTGGCTGGCCGCCGACGCGCCGGACCTCAACGGCCCGGCCAGCGCCACCGTCGTGTTCACCGCCGCGGCGGCCGCGGTGGACAGCATCGGGTCCCGGCTGCGCGCCCAGCGCGCCCTGGCCGCCCAGACCGAACGCGCCGAGGCTGAGCGGGCGCGCCGCGCCGTGCTGGAGGAACGCACCCGGATCGCGCGGGAGCTGCATGACGTGGTCGCCCACCACATGTCGCTGATCGCGGTCCGGGCCGAGACCGCGCCGTACCGCCTCACCGGCCTGCCCGCGCCGGCCCGCGCCGAGTTCGGCTCGCTCAGCGAGGAGGCGCGCCAGGCGCTGGCGGACATGCGGCGGCTGCTCGGCGTGTCCGCCACGACCAGCCCGCCGCTCTTGCACCCCAGCCCGAGCTGGCGGACCTGCCCGCGCTCGTCGATGCCGCCCGGCAAGCCGGGGTACCGGTCGAGCTGTCCGCACCCGCCGCGCTGGACCAGGTGCCCTCCGGCGTGGGGGTGTGCGCGTACCGGATCGTGCAGGAATCGCTGTCCAACGCCAGCCAGCATGCCCCCGGAGCCGCGGTCACCGTGTCAGTTGACCGCGATTCCGGCGCGGTCCTGCTGCGGGTGGCCAACGGACTGGCGGACCGGCCCGCCCGTCCGGGAACGAAACGGGCCCGGTCACGGGCTGACCGGGATGCGCGAGCGGGTGGCGCTGCTCGGCGGCTCGCTGTCGGCCGGACCATCGCCCGACGGCGGCTTCGTGGTCTCAGCGGTGCTCCCCCTCGGCGACACGACATGACAACCAGCGGCGAGGCAGGCGGCGACGTGACCACCCGGTGCCTGATCGCCGACGACCAGGCGATGGTGCGCGAGGGCTTCGCCGCGGTCCTCGACGCCCAGCCCGGCCTGCTGGTCGTCGGCCAGGCCGCCGACGGCGCCGACGCGGTCCGCCAGCGCGCCACCTGGAGCCCGATGTCGTCTTGATGGACGTCCGGATGCCGGTCATGGACGGGCTGGAAGCAACCCGGCAGATCCTCCGCGCCGCGGCCAGCCCGGCCCGGCCGCGAGTGCTGATGCTGACCACCTTCGACCTCGACGACTACGTCTACGAGGCGCTGCGGGCCGGCGCCAGCGGCTTCCTGCTCAAAGACGCCACCGCCGCCGAGCTCTACACGCGGTCCGCGTGGTGGCCGCCGGCGATGCCCTGCTCGCCCCGTCGGTGACCCGGCGGCTGATCGCCGACTTCGCCCGCCAGCCGCGCCCGGCCCCGCCATTCCCGCCCAGCCTCGGAGCGCTCACCGAGCGAGAGACCGAGGTACTGCAGCTGATCGCCCACGGCCTGTCCAACGCCGAGATCAGCAGCACCCTGGTCATCGCCGAGCACCACCAGACCACGTCGGCCGCATCCTGGCCAAGCTCGACCTCCGCGACCGCGCCCAAGCCGTCGTCCTCGCCTACGAAACCGGCCTCGTCACGCCGGGCGAACCAGGCCCGGCAAAAACAAACCCCGACACCGGGCCCGGTCAGTAACCGGCTACCAGGCGGCGACGATCAGCGCGCCCTTGATGGCACCTGCGAGTCAGCCCCGGTAACTCGCAGGTACGATCAACAACCCCACTTGCAGCGCACCCGCACGGGAGGCAACGTGCCGTGCGCGCCACGCGCGGTACAACCAGGCACCCGCGCAGATCCGCCAGACCTCAAGCCAGCAAAACCTTCTGCCCTCACGCGCAGAATCCCCAGATCGGCACCGTCCCAGACGTGAACGGAATCTGGCCAGCGGCGGGTCGGCGCGCGTTCTCCTCGGACCTTCTCCCTCACTCAACGTGACGTCATCGGCCGACCCCGACCGCCAATGCGATACGGCGGGACGGTCTTGGGACGCCATTGCGCCCGGTGCCCATCGCCCCTGAAGGCAACGGGCCTAGGAGGGCTTGGCGGAACGGTCGGCGAAACCCAGGTCAGGCGTAGTGTGGTCAGGTAGACGGTCGTAGTGTCTTGAGCCCCGCAGCGCTACCCCCGGGCCGGGTCTCGTGGCCCCCGAAGGGACCCGGCCTTGAGGGGTTCCTGCGCCGCCCCAAGCGGGCCTGACGGACCTCCCGTCGCGTCCCGGCCACGACACCAGCCAACTCCTCTACCCAGAAGCGCCGACGGTGCCCCGCCGGATCTCCTCCGGCGGGGCGCCGCTGGCACCGAGCACCCAAACCGCCCACGTTGGAAACCGGTCACCAGGTCCGGTCCGGCTGCCGCCCTGCCGGCGCAGAAGACCCGCTTCGGCGTTAGCAGCGGGGCCGGACAAAGCGAACAGAAAGCCGCCCATAACGAAGCCTCTTTGCGTGGTTATTCGCCGTCGATCGCGACGCTGTGTCATCGCTGGCTGTTCCGGGCCCGGGCCGGGGCGATGACGCTATCCTGGCACGATCATGCGCGTGACGGCGGCGGCCTCGCAGATGTCCCCCTTTTACCGGGGCTATCGCCGGATGCCCTGCGGGAGTATGGTTGGGGGTGTTGCTCCGGACCCCGGCAGCTGGCGTTTCGCGCTCATGGCGATTATGTGGCTGGGTTTCGGAGTTTCTTTTGGCCCGGGCACCGGTGAGGTGCGGGCAAACGGGGGCATTCTGCCGCTGGGTCGCTACATAGCGGCAACCGCGTGTCGATTCCTCGGCCAGGCTATCGAGGCGGGGTCCGGTCATCCGCCAGGGTCCATAGCCTAGGACCGGCGAACCGGCAGTTCAGTCGTGACGAGCTAGCCGTGGGGTGCCTGGACAGGGCCATGGCCGCGGGCCCTGCTGACATCCGCGTCCGGAGTCCGGCACGAGGGGACGCGATGCCCCTGGTCGTCGCCCGTGCCGGGTGACGCAGTCCACGACCGGAAGGAACAGCCATGACCGACACACCTCGGGAAACGCGGGAGCCGCCGCAGCCGGCGCCAGCGACGACCCAGCCCGGCCAGCCTGCGCGCCCGCCCGCGATGCCCGGGCCGTCGCCGGTGCCCGGCCCGCCGCCGCCGTCCGCTGCCGAGCGGGTCCGGCTGGCGGCCCGGCGCCGCGGGGAGTCCGACTACATCTTCAGCTACTGGTCGGCGCTGGGCTGGACCATACTCACCTTCGGAATCTACGGGTTCTACGTCTTCTACCAGCTCATCCGCCGGATGCGCGACCACAACGCACGGCGGCTCGAACTGCTCGACGCGGCGGCCGCCGTGGCGTGGGAGCAGGCCGGGCGGCAGGGCCTGCAGCAGGAGCTGGAGCCATCGTTCCAGCGGGCCGCCGGTCACCTGGCGGTGCTGCGCCGGATGACCCACGATTTCCGTGAGCCGGTCATCTGGCTGGTGCTGGCCATCGTGGCCCGCGGCATCGCCGAAGTCGTCGCGTTCGTGCTGCTCGACCAGGACCTGATCAAGCACGACCAGGCCGAAGCCGGCGCCGAGCAGGAGCTGTCGGCGATCTACGGCCGGCTCGGCCAGCCGCTGCCGTTCCCCGACCTGGACCGCGTGAAGCGGCCGGACAATTACGTCGGCCGGATCGTGGCCACGATCTTCTCGCTCGGCATCTACATGTTCTGGTGGTACTACAACCAGATGGAGGGGCCGAACCAGCACTTCACCAGCAACTGGACCTACGAGGACGAGCTGGTGAACGCCGTGGACGCGCTCGGCTGACAAGCCAGCCGCGATGACAGGGCCGGCCTTCGGCAGAGGCCAGCCAGACCGGGGCGGCGATGCCGAACCGGGATCCGCTGACCAGGCCGAGCCGGAACAGCACCGCCCGGACGGCGGATATCCCGGTAGGGCCGGGAGATCACGTTGGCACAGTCCGCCGCATTCTTCTCCCCGGGGCCTGGCGCCATCTGGCCGGGGCCTTCGGTCGCCGTTGCCGGGCCGGGGTCGCGCCTCGCGCCGGCTGCGCTGATCATCTGCGCCATGGTGATCGGGGTGAAGGGCCCGATCCAGCCCCGCTCCTGGATGCCCGGCTGACCTTGTGACCTCGCGCCGAGATGTCGTGAGCGGCATGGCCCGCCGGAGGTAACAGTGATGAGCAGCCGCATCCCCGGACGCGCCCGGCAGCCGCCAGGCTCGCTGCATGCGCTGGCTCGGATGGGACCGTAACCCGCCGCGCCGCGCCAGCGACCGGGCCGAGGTGGCCATCAGGCTGACCTTCCTGGTCCTGCTCGTCGCGGCGATCCCGGTCGCTGCGATCACCGTCGGCCGGCGGGCAGACCGCGCGGTCCTGCACCAGGCCCGCGCGCAGGCCGCGGCCGGCTACCCGGCCCGGGCTGTGCTGCTCCAGCAGGCCCCCTTCGCCGGTCCTCCCGGCCCGTACCCCTCCGCCCAGGTCAGCTGGGCTGCGGCCCGGTGGAAGACCACGGACGGAGCC
Source organism: uncultured Actinomycetes bacterium (assembly GCA_963762615.1). Classification (GTDB taxonomy): domain Bacteria; phylum Actinomycetota; class Actinomycetes; order Streptosporangiales; family Streptosporangiaceae; genus PALSA-505. The sequence continues at coordinate 6,990 of CAVXLG010000015.1, forward strand.
GTGCGCACCGGTGATGTCCTCGCCCAGGCGGGGCCCCGAAAGGCAGCTCCCTTCCGGTCTGGGTCAGCCCATCCGGCTCCATCACCGATCCGCCGCCGGGCCGCGACCAGGTCGTCTGCGCTGTCGCGCTGACCTGCCTCGGATCGTTGCTCGTGCTGACGGGGGCGCAGGCGCTGGCCCTGCGGGCGCTGGACCGCCGGAGGCTGAGCGCATGGGACACGCAGTGGCACGCGATCGGCCCGCTGTGGACCGGCCACCGCAGCTAACCAGGACCACCGAGCGGATCACTACGGCCGGTAGCGAGCCTAGGTTCCCGGCCGGGCCCGGCCGGCTACGCGCCAGGAGCACAATCCCCCCGGTCACCAGGTCGGTGCCTGCGCGGGTCGCCCGGCGTGACATTGTTGGAGACGTTCATGACCGGAGGGCTGTGGCGAGTGACATCCTGGCCGAGTTGTATCTGCGTGAGCAGGATAGCTACGGGTCAGCCCGGCGATGGCCTGCCGCGCCCAGCGCATCCGCGGCCGCGGCGTCCGCGCCGAGCGAGGCCATCGCAGCGGCCACGGACAGCGTGCCGAGCATTAGCCGGATGATCCCGTCGTCCAGCGGCACGGTGGTTCCCGAGAGCAGTGTCACCGGCGCGAGCGGGAACAGGCTGCGCTGGTGGCCAGGGCCACGCTGCTGCGGCTGCTGATGGACCGCCGTGCTGAGCTGGCTGCGCTCGTACCCGGATCACCACTCGGCGGCACCGGCCGCTGGGGCTCAGCTCTGATGGCGCCAACACGTTCCTGCCCGCCGGCCGGGCCCTCGCGTACGCGTTTCACCGGGTCAGCGAAGGCCGCCCCGCAGCCTGGCATCTCACACCAGGCGGCGGGGAGGCGGATCTGATCACCGAGGACACAGTGCCCGGTGATCGCGACCGGATGGACCAGCGGATCGAAGCGCCGAGGCGGGGGGCCTGACCGCCGCGGCGTGGCCGGGGGGGGATGGGCCCAAACTCGGCCATCTGGCCAGCCCAGCGCGCCACGCCCGATCGCCTGGCGTGCCTGGGATAACTCGCTGAACTCACCAGCTCCCCCTCATCACTTGGCGCCGTGGTGCGCGCAGCAAAACCGGAGGAGCCCCGGCAGCGGGGAGCCGACCGGGAAATCCGGGAACGGGCCGGGGATCTCCCCCCTTGGCGGAACGCCGGGCCGCCCCGGCCCGTTACGCCCGCATGCAGGGGTGTGCCGGGCTGCGCGCAGGCACGAACCTGGCCCCGCGGCCCCGGCCGCCGGGCACTGGTGCGGCTTTCGTTCCTGGCGGCGATGCGGCACCGCACGCCCGCGGACGGTGCCGGGCGCATACTGGGGACATGGGCCGGATGATATGGGCGATCCTCGGCGCGGCCCTCGCCGCCTGGGTTGCTGTCATGGCCGTTGGCGGGATCGTGGCGATGGTGAAGGCGTTTGTCATCATCGGGCTGATCGCGGTCGTCGTCGTCATCGTGGTGTGGCTGCTGGCCAGGCGCTCTCGCCGCGATTAGCGCCGCGCGGTTGCCGCGGCTGCCCGGTGCGGGTCACGGCGCGACGGTAGGTGACCCGACGCGCCGGCGATTCCAGACCACGGGCCGCGCAGCCGACGCCGCCTGCTGCCGCCGCTCGCCGCACCGCCAGGCGGGCTCACGCCAGGAGCGGGCGACCAGTCCGCGCCGCGACCGGTCGCGCAGACCGAATCGGCGCGGGCTAGGGTCGGTTCCGCTTACTTTACTGACCCTGCGCAGATCAGCCAGTTGTGTGCGTATGGTCGCGGGCGGTTTGGCTCCTGGTGGGTGTTTCCGCGGGAACTCCGGGATTGCGGCCTGGCGATCCCGCCATCGGCGTCCCTGTCTCGCGGCATGCGTCCAGCCGGACTCGGGTACGTGCAAGGGCGAATCCCCGCTACCGCACCGGAGGTCACCGCCATGGATGCCAAGGGTGAGCAGACCGCCTTCGTCTACACGACCTACATCCAGGAGACTCCCGGGCGGGTGTGGCAGGGCCTCACCGACCCTGCGCTGATGAAGGGCTACTGGCGGCACCAGACGGCTGGTCCGAAGACGTTCCATTCGGACTGGAAGAAGGGCTCCACCTACGAGATGGCCCACGACGACGTCGGACTGGCCGTGCGCGGCCCCGGCCAGGTGATCCTCGAGGCCGATCCGCCCCGCCGGCTGGCCTACACCTGGCACACGATCACCCCTGAGTGGGCCGCGGCGGTCGGCATGGACCAGGCGACCGCCGCGGCCTGGCGCGCCGAAGCCCGCTCCAAGGTCGCCTTCGACATCGAGGACGTCGGCCACGGTGTCGTCAAGCTCACGGTGACCCACGACGGCTTCGCGCCGGGCAGCGCAGTGCTGCCGGCCATCTCCGAGGGATGGCCTGCCGTCCTGGCCAGCCTGAAGACCCTGCTGGAGACGGGGTCGTCTTTGCGCACTTCGTAAACCGGCCACCGCGTCGCAGGTGCCGCCGTACTCCCCGCGCTCGCGACGCCGCCTGCGAGCACCTCTTCGGCAGCACAGTCCCGCCAATCGACACATCACCGAGCTCCCCATCTGGGCGGTCCAGAGCGCGGCATCCTGGCGTGCCGATGTGCTGCAGGCAAGGCGGATCTCGCGCCATGGCCGGATTAGCCGTAGTTGCTGAGCGTGATCGGAACGTTGGCCCGCTAGTCCCTCCCGAATCTGGTGCGCTCGGCCTTCGGGCAACGGATAAGACCAGTGGGCTTCCTCCGGTTTGACGGACATCCACCATCAGGGTTGCTGCCCTGGAGAGGATGCCCATCATGGAGACCATGGAGCGGAAGAAGCCGCGCCGCCGCCGGTCGTTCACGCCGGAGTTCAAGGCGGAGATCGTGGAGCGGTGCCGGGCGGGTGACCGGTCGGTCGGCCAGGTCGCTCGCGATTTTGACCTGACCGAGACGGCGGTGCGGTCCTGGGTGAACCAGGCGGAGACCGATGCGGGCGAGCGGCCGGGCCTGACCAGTGACGAGCGGGCCGAGCTGGCGCGGCTGCGGCGGGAGAACCGGTCGCTGCGGGAGGACGTGGAGGTTCTCAAGCGGGCGACGGCTTTCTTCGCGAAGGAGACCCGGTGAAGGTGCATCCTTTCATCGAGGCGGAGAAAGCCGCAGGTCACGGCGTTCAGCGTGCGTGCCGCCTGCTTGAGGTCTCCCGTGCCGCCTATTACCAGCGCCGCAACGGCGTCCCGTCGCCGCGGGCCGTGGCCGACGCCGCGATCACGCAGAAGATCACGGTCATCCACGCGGTGTCGGACGGGACCTGCGGGTCGCCGCGCATTCACCGGGCGCTGCGCAAGGACGAAGGGGTGATGTGCGGGAAGCGGCGGGTGGCGCGGCTGATGCGCGCCGCGGGCCTGGAAGGCCGCCGCAAGAAGCGGTGGCGCTCCACCACCATCGCTGACCCGGCCGCCGAACGGGCCCGGGACCTGATCCGGCGGGACTTCGCCCCGTGCCCCGGCACCGACCGGCGGTATGCCGGCGACATCACTTACATCGCCACCTGGCAGGGCTGGGCCTACCTGGCTACGGTCACCGGCCTGGCCAGCCGCCGCGTGGTCGGCTGGGCGCTGGCCGATCACATGCGCACCGAGCTGGCCGCCGATGCGCTGTCGATGGCGTTCACCACCCGCCGCCCGGCTGGCGGCGTCATCTTCCATTCCGATAGGGGCTGTCAGTACACCAGCCGGGACTTCGCTGCGCTGGCCCGCGCGAACGGCGTGGTCTTGTCGGTGTCCAGAAAAGGGGAATGCTGGGATAACGCCGTCGCCGAGAGCTTCTTCGCCACCATCAAACGCGAGCTCATCGACGGCCGCGCCTGGCCCACCCGCGAAGGCCTGCGCCGGGCCGTCTTCGACTACATCGAAGGCTGGTACAACACCCGCCGCCTGCATTCCACCCTGGACTACCTCAGCCCCGCCGAGTACGAGACAATCCACCACAGCAACAACCAACGGACAGCATGACCAACTCAGCCAGCCTGTCCGTCAAAACGGATCAAGCCCACCATTGGACGCAGATGTGCCAGTTCGGGCCGCAGCGAAAGCGGGCACTTGATGGTGGAACCGCCGAGCATGACGAACACCTCTTTGTAGCCAGCTCAAGTGTTCCTTCCCGCCGCAGGCATTGTCGGCTCGCCGGTGGCCGGGTCAAGGACGCCTGGCAGGCGCCAGGCTTCTCCCGGTCCTGGCCGCTGCCCGAGCTCAGCCCATCGAAGGAACGCCCGGATGGAGTATGACTCGTGTAGGCAGGGGCGAGAGTCGCGGGATGGTGGCGTGGATGGGTGATGAGCCAGATGTCCGGGCGTGGGTCAATGCGGACCAGGCCGCGGGGGAGTTCCGGGTCAGGTACGCCGAACTGTTCGATGCCGAGGCGCGCCTGCATGAACAGCGGCTGCATGCCGCCGCCAGCGTCGGTGCCGCCGAGCATGTGCTCGACATAGGCTGCGGGACGGGCCGGTCCACCCGCGCCGCCGGCCGCGCCGCGGCCGCGGGAACCGTCCTCGGCGTAGACATTTCCGCGCCCGTGCTCGAGCTGGCCCGGCGGCTGACCGGCCGGGAAGGCCTGCGCAACGTTTCCTACCGGCTGGCCGATGCTCAGGTGGACGGCCTGGGGCCGGCTCGCTATGACGTGTGCATCAGCTGTTTCGGCGCGATGTTCTTCGCCGACCCGGTGGCGGCGTTCACCAACATCGGGCGCGCGCTGCGCCCCGGCGCGCGCACGGCGCTGCTGGCCTGGCAAGCCCCCGACCGCAACGAGTGGTACAGCGAGATCGACCAGGCCATCGGCGGCGCTTCTGCCCGCGGCGCCCGGATGTTCTCACTCGCCGACCAGCACACGACCGCCGGGATACTGGCTGCGGCCGGGTTCACCGACGTCGCCTTCACCGACGTGCGCGAGCCCGTCTATTACGGCGCGGACAGCGCGCAGGCCTACGACTTCGTCACCGGCCTGCAGGCCACCAAAGACATGCTGGCCAGCCTGGATCCGGCCGCCGCCCAGGCTGCGCTGCGCGGGCTGCGCGTCACCCTCGCCGGGCACACGACCCGCGACGGCGTGCTGTTCGGGGCGCGCACCTGGATCATCACCGCGCGAACACCGCGCCGGCCGCGCGGCCGCGCACATGACATCGAGGATCTCGGCCGAACCGGGCAGGAGCGTGCCAACCATGGACCCCCCGCCAGACGCCGAGTGACACCAGCCCGCTCGCCGCCTGCCCCGCCCCTATGAGTGATCTGGAGAGACCCCCCCGCCAGAACTCGGCACGCCAGAACGACCTGTTACGGCGCGGCTCGAGCGGATCACCCTGACACCTCCGTCGCCGCGCATATCGGCGGACATGGCACCCGCAGGGCGCTCCCATGGGCCGCGGGCCCGAGCGGACTACTGGCCACCTCGCAGCCCTGTAGTGCACGGCGAGTAGATACTGCGCCTGACAGGTACATATGTTGAACGCGAAGACTCGTGAACGACGGCGGGGGAGTGGTGTTCCCGAGATTGGGAGTAAGGCACTGTTAGACTGCTTGCCGCCTCGAACGCCGGGGGCCCCGTACCGTCGCCTGCGCGCTGGCCGGTCGGGGCGTGGCCGTCTGGAACCCTTGGTCTGGTCGCGATGCGGTTAGCATGCCATGCTCGCCTGGCTCCGCCGGGCCGGGCCGGGGTGTCGCGGTCCTCCTTGCACGTGCAGGCGCGCCGGTCAGGACCGACTACCTGCACCGCAAGGCGGGACGTCACCCACGGCCAGCCTGGTTCATGGCTTCAGCGTCGAGTGTTGTTCGGTGCGGCTGTCGAGCAGGGCACGGTCCACTCGGCCAGTGGCACCATCTGCCGGTTCTCCTACAGCTGCAGTGCCTGGCGGGTGCAGGCTTTGGTCGCGTCGAGGGCCCTGTGCAGCCGCGATACCTCCGCCTTCGCGAGCAGGAACACGACCCGCTCCGGCGTGTCGAATGCTGCCGGATCAGTGTCACCGCCTCCGGGCCAGCCGCACGGGAGCGCTGAACTGGCTGCGCCCGGGCAAGTACTTTCGCCCCGGCGGCCCGTCAGCCGGGACATCGTCACACCCAGGGCAACCGGCATTCCAGACATCGGCCCTTCCGGCTTGCCAGCCGGGAACCCTGTGGATGATCAGGATGAGCCTTTGACTATCCGAACCCGGTAGTTGCCGTTATCGGCAATTACCAGGTCCCTCGACCCATCGCCCTTCACCCCTGCCGGTGAACACAGTTCGGCGCTGGTGGCCGGGCCGCCGTCACCGGGAAAACCGCAGGTGTCATCGCCGGCAACGGTACTAGATGTGCCCGGCGGTCATCGGCTGGCCATAGAACGTGCCGGTGCTGGCCGCTACCGCGCGCACCACGTTGTTGAAGGAATCCGCGATCACCAGGTTGCCATCACTGTCTACTACTACGGCTATCGGAAGGGCGAGTTCGGCGCCGCCGGTCCCCGGTTCGGGGCAATCGCGCAGATGGCGGGCACAGGCGGACCGGACCGGGCAGCCCAGCAGGCGCCCGGCACTGTCCGCTGGCGGTCAGAGCGGGCGGACTTCCTCGGCCTGCGGGCCCTTCGGACCCCGGCCGGCGGTGTAGGCGACCCGCTGGTTGTCCTGCAGGCTGCGGAAGCCGTCAGCCTGGATGGCGGAGTGATGGACGAACACGTCGGCGGTCCCGTCGTCGGGGGCGATGAAGCCGTAGCCCTTGTCGGCGTTGAACCACTTGACGGTGCCTTCAGCCATGTACTTCTCCTTCAGAGACGATCGTTCGGGAGGCACGTGCGCGCACCCCGGGTTATCGCGACCGCCAGCCTGCCGGGAAGACCTGGCCGTGTACTCGCGGCGCCCGCTGTCAGAAGTTCGCAGGCGCAGGTACACGTAACGAATTTCGACTACAACCAGCACCCAGTAAACACCCTGCCCGGCACCCGGCTGACCAGCCGGGCTCGCGCAGCCAGGCCAGCTCAGCCCTCCGGCCGCCCAGAGCATCAGGCCACCCGCGCGACAAGAGCAGCCGCCCGGGCGACCGACCGGCGGCAGATGAGGACGTCTGCCCGTCCGACTGGTCGTGAGTTAGCGTTCGCGCTTCAGCTTGCGCCAACCGCCGGCGCGGTTATTGGCGATAATGCGCTGGAACATGGCACTGAGCGCAGGCGCATTGATGGCCTCGCCCTGGCGGATGGCAACGGTGCGGGCGGTCTTGTCGTCGTGGCCAGCGGTTATGATCCGGTCGGGATCGGGGACGATAGCGCCGTCGTAGAGGAATACATTGACGTGGTTCCTGGCCGCGAGCAACGCGCAGATGTTGCCCTGGAGCACGAAGTACGGCTGCCTGGTCCGCTTGATGGTTTCGGTCACCTCTGGATCGGCAGCGTGGACCAGATCGCGGACCTGAAGGCAGATGGCCTGCTGCCAGCCGGGCAGGGCATCGATGTAGGCATCCACGCGCTCATCGGCGGCGTATGTCATGGCTGTTCCCTCCCTGGCCACGCCGGCGGCCGGTGACCTCACTGATTATCTATAGCAGCCGAAGACTCGCACCTCGTGACCGGCGCGGCTGATGTGCGGATGGTCCGGTAGAGGACGGCGCCGCATGTTCATCCGGCGTGCCGGTCACTCTAAGCGGCGAGGGCTCCTCACCAATCTCCTTTGCCAACCTGCCTGCCACGCGCGCCTGCCTGCCGCTGTGCGCCTGCCTTCTGCAGGACGGGACGGGCGCCGCGCCGGACGAGATCGATCTGCGCCTTGTGGGCATTGCCGGCGCGGCATAATGTCCAACTGCTGCGGGTAACCGCCACCCTCACCGATCAAGCGGGACTGTCAGCCAAGGCGATAGCTGACCAGCTGGACGCGCCCGGCCCCGCTGTCTCGCAACACGTTTATCCCGGACGAAGAATTGCCGGCACCGGGGCCGACCGGGCGCTCGAATCGCTCGCATTCTGAAAGCAAACTGCCCGGCAAGAGCATCCCTCGGCAGGATATGCCTTACACTTCGATCAAGCCAGCGGCTCACCACGGAGGATTGCAATGGCTCAGAAGGTCACGGTCACAATGACCGACGACATCGACGGCGCGAAAGCGGACGAGACGGTCTCATTCCGTATCGACGGCACCTCCTATGAGATCGACCTGTCGAAGAAGAACGCCGCAGCGCTACGCCGCGTGTTCACTCCCTACCTTGGGTACGCACGCAGAGCGCCACGTGGCGCTCGCGCTGGGCGGCCGGCTCGCAGCCGGCACCGCTCCTCAGACATTCGTGCGTGGGCGAAAAGTCACGGGATCCAGGTCAGTGAGCGCGGGCGCATCCCGGCGTCGGTTGTCTCGCAGTATGAGGAAGCGAACGCCTGACCTAGCGCTCCCCTGGGGACGCTTCGAGAGCACTCCAGAGCGCGCTCGGCTGCCGGGTGAGCCGGAGGTCTTCTTCCCCCACGTCTGCCTGCGACGGCTGGCCGCTGGTGATGCTCCGCCCAGCGCAGGTCGATGTTGAGCAGCCGGCCGAGCTGGTGACCGGCGCCTGACGGACGCATGCCCGGCCCGCGCAGGCCAGTGAACTCGGCAAGACCGGCGGCCGCCCGGACATGCGGCCAGGCTGAGCACGCCACCGAACCTACCTGCGCGTCGCTGTCGGCGGCAGATGAGGACGTTCTCAGCACCGCGACCCCGCCGCATAATTATTAAGGCTGGTCGGCTTCGCGTGGGCCCGAGCTGTCGGTTACCGGACGATCGGGAAAACCGATTACCCCTCCGATAACAGCGCGCCTACCCGCCGTTCTGCGCCGCGTCGAGGTGGGACCGCATGGTCATTTGCGGTGCTCATGAACGGATGTTCTGCTCGGTTCAGTCGCTGAGTAGAAGCTGCGCCTGAACCGGGCGTCGGCACTCGGGAAGGCGCGTAGCGCCGGGGAGGTTCCCCTGCCGGAGTCGCCGCAGCATCGCACGTGGCGGCACTGGCGGGCGACCGGATCGACGGGTTCCGCGAAGCGCTCCGAGCGTCTGTCACCGAGCTTGGCGCGCTGCTCGACGCGGGGCAGGCACCCTCGGATGCGTGGTTCGAGTTCGGCAGGCGGCAACCAGGCTCGACGCTCTCGCGGTGGACGTTCTCCTACCTTCAGGGAGTTGCTCCGTTTGGCTGGGGAGGTAGTCCAAGGTGCTTGTCATACGCTGCCAGGCTCGCCTCCAAGGTGCGCGGCCCGCGGAGCCACTGCAGACGCGGCGGGATCTCGGAGTAATCCAGGTAGGGATGGTCACCACAGCCGGGGCAGATGAGCTCGTACGCGGTGGTGTTGCCGCCTTCCATCCGGCCGTCCGCGATGTGGACCGGCTGACGCCGCACGAAGGCTGTCGTGCCATGGCCGGGCTGACCGGCAAGAGGGGGGGTCACGACGGAGCCGATGTGCAGCCACGGATCACGGGAATGGGCGGGGCTGCGCGGTGCAGGGACGATATCCGAACGGGCAACCGCCTTAGCACCGGGCGCGATGTCAAAGTCTCCCGGGCTGCTCATGCCTGCCTCCAGGCCAGTGGTTTGTTCCACTGCCGGGGTCTGGAGCAGCACGCCTGTCAGTTGGTCACGATACCCGCAGTCACGGCGCAGCAAAACTCAGCTGAGTTGGAGAGCGCCTGGGTACCGACGTTCAACTGCCATGGCCAGACGTGCCCATGCTCCCGATAGCTGCCGACTCCGGGACTCTCGGGCAGGTTCAGTCAAGAGTCGAAGATCGGCGAAGCCGACACCGAAGACGCTCTTGACGGGTTCTGGCCCGACCCGGACAATCCGACAGCGGGAGCAGGCGGATCCCTCCGCGGCCGAAGCCCGGGTGACTGTTGTATGTCATGGCGGCCCGGGGCTTGATGCTTTTCGCGCCAGCCGACCGGCGGGCAGGTTCAAGTGGTCAGCGCGCTGCCTCGGTGAGTCGAGAAGATTCTCGATGAGCTGAGGAGGTCTGGGATGCGTCCGCATCTGACGGTGGAGCAGCGGCGGCTGGCGCTGCGGTTGAAGGCCAGGGGCCTGTCGTTGCGGGAGATCGGCCCGCAAGTGGGCTGCTCGCATCAGGGGGTCGCGCTGATCGTGCGGCACCCCTCGTGGCGGCCGGTGCATCCGGACGGGTGGGTGCCAGGACCGGGGCGGCTGACGGTGGCCGACCGGGAGGAGATCACTCTGGGCCTGCACGCCGGGGAGTTGTTCACCCTGATCGCCAAGCGGCTGGGGAAGGCGGCCTCCACGGTGTGGCGGGAGGTGGCCGCTAACGGCGGCCGCAGCAGATACCGGGCGTGGCGGGCGCATCAGCGGGCCCGCCAGCAGGCTCGGCGTGTAGGTGCCCGAAACTCTGTCACCTCATGCGACTTGGGCGTATTCGTGGAGGAGGCCGCCGAGCCTGTCGCGTCGGATGACCTTAACGTCGGCGTCAACGGGGTCAGGGAGCGCCCGGAGCGGACTGGCGTGGTTCAGTGCCCGATGCGGCCGGTGCCCGTTGAAATGGGACTCATACTCGGACAGGATCTTGCGCAGGTGCGCGGCGTTGATGACGAACATCCGGTCAAGAACCTCGCGGCGCACGCTGCCTACCCAGCGTTCCATGATCGCGTTCATGCGGGGCGCCTCAGGGGCGGTTAGCACGATCCGGATACCCTCGGCGCGGAACACCTCGTCGAAGAGCCCGGTGAACTTGGAGTCGCGGTCACGGATCAAGAATCTGAAACCGCCTGCGCGGTCGCCAAGGTCGAGCATCAGGTTGCGGGCCTGCTGGGCGACCCATGGGCCGGTCGGGTTCGCGGTCACACCCAGGACCTGGACGCGGCGGCTGGCGTGCTCAACGACGGCGAAGCAGTACAGCCGGGTCAAGGTGATCGTGTCGGCGTGGAAGAAATCACAGGCGAGGATCCCTTCGGCCTGGGTCCGCAGGAACTGGCTCCAACTCGGTCCGGACCGGCGCGGGACGGGGTCGATGCCGGCCGTGTGCAGGATCCGCCAGACCGTCGCCGCGCCGACCTTCTGGCCCAGGCCGGCTAGCTCGCCGGTGATCCTGCGGTATCCCCAAGTGGGATTTTCGGCCGCCAGGTGCAGTACCAGTGCGCGGATCGTCGGCCGGGTCGGTGGCCGTCCTGAGCCGCGCCTCGGGTAGGTCCAGCGTCGCCTGACCAGATGAGCGTGCCAGCGCAGCAGGGTCCGGGGCGTCACGAGCAAACATAGCCGTCTGGTGGGGGGGATACGGCGGACCAGCGCGGAGATGATCGCCCGGTCGGCCCAGGACGGCTTGGGCGCACCGACCTGCCGGCGCAAGACCAAGACCTGGTGGCGGAGCACCAGGATCTCGGCGTCCTTGGACGCCTCCGACCGGGCGAGCAAGATGATCCAGCCGAGAACACGAAGAAGAATCAAGTAGAGCAGGCGTACGGCCACCGCTCGCATCCTGCCGGAGCTCAGGCTCCGGTACCTGCGAAACCGCAGATCAGGCCATGTGACACGGTTACGGGCACCCACAGGGTCGAGCATCTGTTGGACGCCGCCGGCGCCGAGCACGCTGACCAGTGACACCGACGAGGGCCCGCGTCCCGCCCGATCACCTGCCGCACATCTTTGACCGCTTCTACCGCGCCGGAACCCGGCCCGGCGGCTCCGGCTCAGGCCTCGGGCTGGCCATCGCCGCCGAGATCGCCTCCGCGTCGGCGGCACCGCCCACGCCGCGCCGGTCAGCCCGCACGGCCTGCGGGTCACGCTGACCCTCCCCACCCGACCAGACCCCCGCTCCGCACCCCGAGCTGGCCGGCCGGCCTCCGTCGGCTCGAGCCAGCCGACCGCACCTCAAACGTCTCCACGTGCGTCACAACCAGCCAAGTGCCTGACCCAGCCCCTCAGTCTCGCCCGGCGGCCCGCCGCGCACGAGCGCGACCGTCAAACTCCGGCGTCGGATGGCCCGTACAGCATGGGGGTGCCCCGAGGCACTCGCGCACGACGCCCGCCCCTCGGTGAGCAGGGCGCGCAGATCATCCACCTCGGGCGTCCCCATTGGGAATGCGACCGGAAGACCGCCAGCCAACCAGAACGGCGGGTGTCTGCGTGTTCTCCGCAGGCTGCGGCCACACCGGGTTATCGCGGCCCGCTTGCGCCCGTGATCTTGCCGGAACTGTAGGCCATAGTTAGCGTGCGCGGGATCGATATGCTGGTGATCTGGGTGATTATCTGAAGTTCGGGCTGCTCCGGTCATTGGTGCCGGCGGATTGCCGAGCTTCGCTGCGGCTCGGAGTTGCCTGGTACCGGACCGTCGATGAGGTACATAACGCTGACGGCAAGCACATCGCTGTACCTGCAGCCCGGCCATCGGTCAGCGGCGCGCCTGCGCTGCAGGCGCTAGCGGGCTGGCCAGCGGCCAGGTCGATCAGGAATCCTCCGGCAGGCCGCCCCGGAAGAAGGTTATGCGTGAGCTGCCGACGGTCGGGCAGCTCCCTGCTACCGTCCTGACGACGGGAGCGGACAGCAGGTTCTGCCCTACCGTCCGGGCATGGCTGCCAGGCGGCCCACCGCTGAGGACGCGGCCACCGCCCGCCGGAATGGCCCGCATGTTCAGCGGGTGATTTCCAGCGCTTGCATGCCGCCGAAGTTCAGCCATATGCGCGTGCCGTCTTCGACGATCTTCGCCATGATGTGGTCGCAGTTCGGGCAGCGCATGACGATTCCGGCGCCGCGGAAGACGTGCATCGCCCCGACCGCGCCGGAGGTGCCGCAGTTGCCGCACGTCATGGTGGCGGTGGTCATCTCGGCGGCGAACACCTCGGAAAGCATGCCTGCGACCGCGTTGCCGTCGAGCATCAATTCGTCCATCTCAGCTCCCCGTCGGCCCGAACCGTTCGGTCTTGATCGCCTCGGGCTGGTGCCCGAGGCGCACCAGCGCCTGGGCCGCAGCCTCGACGAACGGCGTCGGGCCGCAGATATAGACCAGCGGCCGTTCGGCCGGGCCCGGGCCGACCTCCGCGAGCATCTCCGCGTCGACCCGGCGCGCGTAGCCTGCCCAGCCGGGCGGCTGCGACGATGGTCAGCGTGTGCACGACCGTGAGGCCGTTGCCGTTCAGCCGCTCGAGTTCGTCGCGGTAGATGATGTCGTCCCAGCCGCGTGAGGACAGCAGCAGCCGGGTGTCCACATCGCTCCCGGCGGCGGCGCGAAGCCGGATCATCGCCATCAGCGGCGCAACGCCCGAGCCGCCGGCGACCAGCAGCAGCGGACCGCCTCAGCGGCGGCTCCCAGACGAAGTAGCCGCCGACCGGGCCGCGGAGCTCGATCTGGTCGCCCGGCTGCAGGTCGTCGGTCAGGTACGGCGAGACCTCGCCGTCGGCGATGCGCACCACGGTGAGCTCGACGCGCGTGCCGTCCGGCGCCGACGCGATCGAGTAGCTGCGCTCGGCCTGGTAGCCGTCGTCGGCGGTCAGCCGCACGTCGAGGTGCTGCCCCGCGCGGTGCCCGGCCCAGCCGGGGACGTCGAACGCGATCGTCTTGGCGCGCGGTGTCTCCACGGCCACGCCGGTCGCGTCCGCGGGCTGCCAGGTCAGTCGCCCCAGTACCGTTGTTCCCTCCACGGATCTCCGTAGTTGTGGTACCCGTTGGTCTCCCAGAAGCCAGGCTCGTCGACCGCCGTCAGCCGCAGTCCCCGCACCCACTTCGCGCTCTTCCAGAAGTACAGGTGCGGCACCAGCATCCGCGCCGGGCCGCCGTGCACCGGCTGCAGCGGCTCGCCGTCGTAGCTGAACGCGACCCACGCCTTCCCTCCGGTGAGGTCTTCGAGCGGGACGTTCGTCGTGTACCCGCCGTCGCTGAACGCGACCGTGTACGCCGGCGGACGTCTCGATGCCCTGCCAGCAGCGTGTCGACCCGGACCCCCTGCCACACAGTGTCCAGCTTCGACCACTTGGTCACGCAGTGGATATCGACGGTGATCTCCTCGGTGGGCAGCGCGCGGAACTCATCCCACGTCCAGCGGCGCGGCTCATCCACCTCGCCGCTGATCGTGAAGTCCCACCGCTCCAGCGGCGTGTGCGGGGTCGGACCCGCCGACAGCACGGGAAAATCCCTGGTCACGTACTGCCCCGGCGGCACACGGCCCGCAGGCGCGGCTTCGCGGCGGCCCCGGAAACCCCGGGAGATAATCGACGGCATAATCCCTACCACGCTCGCTGACCACCATCGTCTCGCAGCACCCCGCGCGCTACAGAATCCACCCGCGAATCCCAGCGGCAGGCTCATCGGCGCGCTGCCCTGAAGGACCCGGTGCCCGGACCGCCGCCCGCGCTCCAGGCCGGCGGCGGCGCGGCTTCACGCAACGGGCGTGACCTTGGAGCAGCCCGGGTTGCGCACCGCGGGCAGCCGCGGCAGGCGGACAGGGGCAGCGCCACGTGGGGGACTGCTTCGCTGGTGACCGTGGTGCGCTCACCGGTTCGGGTCATCAGGTCCCTGCTGCGCCCGGCCAGCGCGGTGCTGGTCCCGGCGGGCGTAGCTGCGGGCGATCACGAAGCACACGGCGATGAGGCACGCGAACCCGATCGACCCGGCCAGGAGATGCAGCGTTCCGTGCCAGCTGACCTGGTCCGCACCCCCGGCAGCGGCCCCGGGCGGGAACCCGTGTGCAGGGTCGGCGCGGAAGACGCCCGCGCCGATCAGCGCAACGCCGTCAGCCGGCGAGCAGCCGGGGAGCCCAGCCGCCCGCGCAGGCAGGCCCGCCCACGGCGCGGCGGACGCCGATCCCGCCGGCCACCGTCACCGCGCCGTCAGGATCAGGTTGACCGTCTGGATCCAGCCGATGTGCCCGAGGGCAAGCAGGCTCCACTCGTCGCGGGTGAGGCTGCAACCCCGCCCGGGTCAGCGCCTGGGCCAGGGAGACGGCGACGTAGAACGGCCCCAGGACGAGATAACCAGAGCAGGCTCCGGGTGGCGTTCCCGCTCGCCGGGCATCCCTGCAGCCGCGGGCGGCCTGACGGTGTCCCCGGGCGCTGGGGATGGTGGTCATGGGTCCCTCTCCCTTCCATCGCGCTCTCTAGAACTAGACGGTACAGTACTATGACAAGTCCTGGACTGTCTAGTACTATGAATCGGGAGCAAGCCGAGGGAGGCCGCCGATGCCGAGCCGGGCCGTGAACACGCACGAGCACGCGACGAAGCGACGTTCGCCAGAACGACGACCAGGCAACAGACGCAAGACGGGACGGCGAACGCGTCCCCGATGGCCGGTCAGCCCGCAAGCGCCGGGCGATCATGCAGGCCGCGACGGCGCTGTTCCTCCGCGACGGCTACCGGAACACGAGCATGGACCAGGTCGCGGCCGACGCCGCGGTGTCCAAGCAGACCGTCTACAAGCACTTCGCGGACGAAAGAACAGCTGTTCCGGGAGATCGTGCTCGGGGTGACCGGCAACTCCGAGGCGATCATCACCGACCTCACCTCGGCGCTGCGCGGCAACGAGATCGGCTCGGCCGCCGACCTGCGCACTGTCCTGACCGACCTCGCCCGCCGCTACATCGACGGGGTGCTGCGGCCGAACGTGCTGGCACTGCGGCGGCTGATCATCGCCGAAGCCGAACGGGTCCCCGACCTCGCCCGGACCTACTTCGACCAGGCACCGTCCCGCGGCATCGACGTCATCGCCCGCGCCCTTCGAACCTACGAGGAACGCGGACTCCTCGACCTGGGCGATGCCCGGCTCGCCGCAGCGCAGTTCGCCTACCTCGTTCTCGGCATACCCCAGGACCGGGCGCAGTTCTGCCCCCAGGAGCGTCCCTCCCCGCAGAACGCGACCGGCTCGCGGCCGAGGCAGTCCGCGTCTTCCTGGCCGCCTACCACGGCCCAGGCCAGAGCGAGCCATAAATCACGCCGCCGATTCCCTCCGCGAAGTTAGCGCAGAATCACTATTCGGTCTCTATAAGGCGGTTACATGCGCTCTGGCACCGCACCAGCGCCGGTTACTCAGCACTTCCCCAGAATGGGGTAGGTGAGGTTGCGGATTGGATCTTTCCGGCGTTTCTGCGGTGATCCGCAACTTAGTTCGGCGAGGCTTGGCGCGTCCGCCGCCGGGCCCCGGCCTGGCCCTTTACTCAGCTGACCGCGCGAGCGTGTCCTGATCACGAACCGCCGGCCGGGGTCTGACGGGAGGATGTGTAACCCGCCGGGCCCGGGACGACCGTGACCTGATAGGAGCCCGACCTCTGTTGTCCCAGAAGTGCTCTGTCCGTCCGTCCCGGGCCCGGCGGTGCCATCCCAGTCCGTTGCAGAGAATGGAGACGACATGCCCACGATCGCAGACGCGGGACAGGCCCGGCTAGTCACCGGGGGCGTGGATACCCACGCCGAGGTGCACGTGGCCGGCATGGTGGACCAGGCCGGCCGGATCCTGGGCACCGGGGAGTTCCCCGTCAGCGCGGCGGGCTACCAGGCGGCGCTGGCCTGGATGCGGGGTCACGGCGAGCTGGTGAAGGTCGGCGTGGAAGGCACCGGCAGCTACGGCGCCGGGCTGGCCCGCTACCTCGCCGCCGAGGGCGTCGAGGTGACTGAGGTGATCCGGCCGAACCGGCAGGCGCGCCGCCGCCGCGGCAAATCTGATACCGCCGACGCGGTCGCCGCCGCCCTGGCCGCACTGAACGGCGAAGCGTCCGGGACGCCGAAGTCCGGTGACGGCGCGGCAGAGTCGATCCGCGCGCTGCAGGTCGCCCGCCGCGGCGCGGTCAAGGCCTGTGCGTGCCGAAAATGTCGTCCATGGCCCTGACCAGCAGGGTTGTCTCCCGGCCGTCCGGGTCGTGATGATCACCGGTCATGTGCCTGCGGTTCGTCTTCCTCCTGATCACGAGAGTCGCCGCGTGGCTGCGGTTGTCGCGGCGTGAGGAGAGGTGGAAGACCGCAGAAATCCTGATCCTGCGCCACCAGGTCGCCGTCCTGCAGCGGCGGCAGCCGCTACCGTCTGAAGCTGAACTGGGCAGACCGGGCCCTCCTCGCGGCCCTGCTCGGCCTGATACCGAAAGCGCGCCGGCAAGGGCTGAGGCTGCTGGTTACACCGGACACGATCGTGCGCTGGCACCGCGACATCGTCCGCCGCCGCTGGGCCGCCAGGTCCATACGCGGCAGGACCGGCCGTCCGACGACCCGGAGGAACATCCAGGCACTTGTCCGACGGCTAGCCCGCGAGAACCCCGGCTGGGGATACCGCAGGATCCACGGCGAGCTGGCCGGCCTCGGCATCGACGTCGCAGCATCGACCGTATGGGAGATCCTCAAGGCCAGCGGCATCGATCCGGCCCGGCGGCGGACCGGGCCAACCTGGTCACAATTCCTGCGCTCTCAGGCCGAGGCGATCCTGGCGTGCGACTTCTTACTGTCGACCTGCTCGATGGCACCCAGGCCTGTGTTCTGGCCGTGATCGAGCACGCGACCCGGCGTATACGCATCCTCGGAGTCACCTTGCATCCCACCGGGCAATGGACCACCCAGCAAGCCCGCAACCTGATCATGGACCTCGGCGAACAGGCAGAGCAGGTCAAGTTCATGATCCGCGACCGCGGATCAAACTTCACCACCGCATTCGACGCCATCCTCGCCGGCGTCGGCATACGGACCGTGCTGTGCAACATACGGACGCCCCGCATGAACGCGATCACCGAACGCTGGATCGGGGGATGCCGCCGCGAGCTCCTGGACCGCACACTCGTCTGGAACCAGCCCCACCTGCGACGGATCCTGCGCCAGTACGAGATCCACCACAATCAGCACCGCCCTCACCGCTCCCTGCACGGCGCCGCGCCGCTGAAACCGCTACTCGAACCGGTCGATCTCGACCTGTACCGCGTCCGAAGACAGGCTCAGGTCGGTGGCATGATCAACGAATATCGCCTGGTGGCATGACGTGGACGAGGTTATCGGCACGCACAATCGCCACGCTGGTCAGCCCCCGCTGCCCGGGCCGCGGGCAGATCGCATTCAGCCCGGACGGGAAGACCGTGGCCCTGTTCAGCGGCAGCAGGCCGACAATCTGTGTATGGGATGTGGCCACACGCCGGGAGACCACCCTGACCGACCCGGGTTCCCGGCGCCACATTTCCCATGACGGGACTGAGGGTGCGTTCAGCCCCGGCGGCACGACTCTAGCCGTTGTCGGCGCTGACGGGAGTATCTACCTGTGGGATCTTGCTAGCAGGCGCGTGGCTACCACGGTGCCCGTCTCCAGCGACTGCGGGCCCGTTTGCCCGGTCGCATTCAGCCCGGATGGCGCGATGCTCGCCGTTGGCGAGTCCGACGGCGGCGGCGAGCACATCTACCTTTGGGACATCACCGCGAAGCGCTGGGCCGCGACACTGACCGACCCCAGTAATACCCCCCTCGGCAGTGGCGTCAATAGCCTGGCTTTTAGCCCGGATGGCATACTCGCGGTCGGCAACTCGCACGACCGCGCCTACCTGTGGGATGTCGCCACTGGCATGGGCTACGCGGTCTAGCAAGACTGTTCGGGCAATGGAGGCTGATGTCAGCCGCCACGGTGAGGAAGCGACTGCTGATAACACCAGAAACCGCAAGGCTGCCGGGCGCGGCATCTGGTCAGCCGCACGGGCTCGCATGATCCTGGCCCGATCGGGCCATCTGCCGCGGCCGCGTGAATCTGGCCCGTACGGGCGATGCGGCAGCCCAACAGGTTCACGTACTAATGGGTTGGTCTTGAGGCGCGCAGGGCTGGGCCAGATCACCCGGCCGACCTTGCCGTCCTGCGCGGGCGACAGCGCCTGCGCAGGCCATCCCATCCCCAATGAGCGAGAGAAAAGTCATGAGCACCACACCGCCACGTAACGTCATCTACTATAACGACGCCGCTAACCAAATACCCCTGGCCGGAATCGCCAGCCTAGCCTACACAGATGTCATTCTGGGCTTCCTGCTGCCAGACCCGGACGGCAGTGGCAATCTGACGGGACAAGCCTATAACAGTGATCCCGATAGCAGCAACAGCACTTTCGACTCCAACGGCAACCCCAACCAGGACGACATCATAACGCTGCAAAACGCGGGCAAGAACGTGTTGATCTCTCTCGGGGGGGAAACGATGTCAACCGATGACTGGCAGCAGTACACCGGGGACGTGAGTGGCCTGGTGCAGCAGGTGGCCGAGTACGTGACCAGTAATAACCTCAACGGAGTGGACATCGACTACGAAGACGATAATGGATTCACCGGCGTCTACGATGGCATTCAATTCCTGACCGACCTAACGAACGGGCTCGCCCAGAAACTGCCGCCAGGGCAGAACATCATCACCCATGCCCCAGCACCAGGCTATTTTTACTCCTCGGACAT
Source organism: uncultured Actinomycetes bacterium (assembly GCA_963762615.1). GTDB lineage: Bacteria > Actinomycetota > Actinomycetes > Streptosporangiales > Streptosporangiaceae > PALSA-505. The sequence goes on from CAVXLG010000015.1 coordinate 26,319, forward strand.
CTATGACAACGCCTACACCAAAATATTGGCGCAGACGGGCGATAGTATATCCTGGTTCAACTGCCAGTTCTACAACAACAGTGAGTATGACGAGCCTGCCAGCACCAAGGTCTCCTCGTACAGCACCATCGCTGAAACGACAAGCGCGTCGAAGCTGCTGGTCGGCGCCCCCGTCGGTGACGGTGCGGCTGGCAGCGGGTACCTCCCGGTCAACCAATTCATCGGCGACGTCATCGGCCCGCTGCGACAGCAATACCCCGGCGCCTTTGGCGGGGTCATGGGCTGGGAGTTTTCCTATGACCAGAACGGCACCTGGGCGGCCGACATCGGGCTGGCGCTTCAGCAGCAGCAGCAACACGTGTTCTACGTGGGCCGCGACGGCAACGTGCACCACGTCTACTGGGATCCCGCCTCGGGAATCAACGCCGACCAGTGGACCACCGACGGCCAGGCCGTCTCGAACCCGGCTACGCTGCTGACCGGAGCCCAGCAGCACGTGTTCTACGTGGGCGCCGACGGCAACGTGCACCACGTCTACTGGGATCCCGCCTCGGGAGATCAACGCCGAGCAGTGGACCAGCGACGGCCAGGCCGGCACGGAACTGGCCACGCTGCTGACCGGAGGCCAGCAGCACGTGTTCTACGTGGGCGCCGACGGCAACGTGCACCACGTCTACTGGGATCCCGCCTCGGGAGTCAACGCCGACCAGTGGACCACCGACGGCCAGGCCGGCACGGAACTGGCCACGCTGCTGGCCGGAGGCCAGCAGCACGTGTTCTACGTGGGCCGCGACGGCAACGTGCACCACGTCTACTGGGATCCCGCCTCGGGAGTCAACGCCGACCAGTGGACCACCGACGGCCAGGCCGTCTCGAACCTGGCCACGCTGCTGGCCGGAGGCCAGCAGCACGTGTTCTACGTGGGCCGCGACGGCAACGTGCACCACGTCTACTGGGATCCCGCCTCGGGAGTCAACGCCGACCAGTGGACCACCGACGGCCAGGCCGGCACGGAACTGGCCACGCTGCTGACCGGAGGCCAGCAGCACGTGTTCTACGTGGGCCGCGACGGCAACGTGCACCACGTCTACTGGGATCCCGCCTCGGGAGATCAACGCCGACCAGTGGACCACCGACGGCCAGGCCGTCTCGAACCTGGCCACGCTGCTGACCGGAGCCCAGCAGCACGTGTTCTACGTGGGCGCCGACAGCAACGTGCACCACGTCTACTGGGATCCCGCCTCGGGAATCACCGCCGAGCTGTGGACCACCGACGGCCAGGCCGGCACGGAACTGGCCACGCTGCTGGCCGGTTAGCCGCTCTCACCTTGGCGCTTCTACAGCAGCCGTGGGTGCCTCGCCGCTTCGGATCGTGCCTACGGGCGGCGGGCCGGTCAACCTGGTTGACGGTCCCGCCGCCCTCCGGGGTTCTGGCAGCTATCGGGTGAGGCACCTCTCCGCCGATCCTCAGGAGCCAGCCATGCGCCAGCCCTTCCGCCTCCTCGTAACCGGCACGCGCCCGAGGCCAGGGTCAAAGGAACCGCGCCACAAGCCCGGGGTCAGATGAGGCCGGCGCGCGTACCCCAAGCCGCGGCCGCGGCGCGGGAAGAGAGATCGAGCTTGCGGAGAATGTTGGCCAGGTGCCGGTGGACGGTGTACTCGCTCAGCACAAGCCGCTGAGCGATGTCCGGGTTGCTCAGTCCTTGCGCCACGAGCCTGAGCACATCGAGCTCGCGAGGCGTCAGCGCCCCAACGGCCGCGGCATCTGGGTAAACGGCATGGAACATGCCGCTGATGCTGTGTTGCAACGGCGTGGAGGGTTGCGAATCCCGAGTTCGGCTCGCCAGGGGGTGCCTGCTTGGGCATTGGCAATCACCGCCCCGAGGCGTTCGGGTGCGAATGTAGTGCTTCGGCGGCTGCCTGTTCCCACGATGCCAGGAGACGATGAGCATCGCGGTCTCCTCGGTGTGGTCAGGTGAACGTCGGTTCCCAGGATGCGGCCGGCTGGCCGGCCTGCTGCGCTTCGCCTGTTAGGGCCAACCTGATGCGGCCGCGGCAGATAACCGATCGGGCCAGGCTCAGATCAACCCGCTACGCACGCCCCAGGCCGCGGCCGCCGCGCGCGAGGAGAGATTGAGCTTGTGCAGGATATTGGCCAGGTGCCGGTGCACCGTGTGCTCGCTTAGGAAAAGCCGCCGGGCGATGTCGGCATTGCTAAATCCTTGCGCGACGAGCTTGAGCACGTCGAGCTCGCGGGGCGTCAGCGCCGACGCGGCCTCACCTGATACGGCGGCGTCAGTTTCGCTCCCCGGCGCGGCCGCGCGTTGCGCCTCGCGCCCCGTCTGCATCCCTGGCAACGCCTCGTGAGCCGCCTGCGCCAAGTCGAGGGTGCGGCCGACGGCGTATTGGGCGTCGAAGTCTTCGGCACCCATCGTGGCGCACAGCCGCTGGCGGTGCAGGTCGGCCAGCTGGCCTTCGAGCGGCTGCAGGCTGTGGCCCAGATCCGCGAGGGCCTGGTCGGCCGCGCCGTGCAGCCGGGCGGACCAGTCCGCGTCGGCCCCGGCGCGGCCGGCCAGGGCCAGGCCGATCAGCGCGTAGGCGGTGGGCGATCTCATCCCCATGCGCCGGGCCAGACCGAGTGATTCGGCGAACAAGGCCTCGGCAGCGCCCGGCGAGCCGTCGAGGTACTCGGCCAGGCCAAGGTTAAACGTCTCGTAGACGATGTCGGAGCGGGCGTTGAGCGCGCGGAAGATGTCGAGCGACTCGGCCAGATGCCCGCGGGCCGCATACAGGTCACCCGCCGCCAGTTCGTAGTAGCCGAGGTTGCCGAGGAGAGCCCCCATCTGGAGCTGGTCACCGACCTGGCGGGAGACCCGCAAGGCCTCCGCGGTATCCCGGATGGCGGCCGCAGGATCCCCCGCCACGTGCGTGGCGTACGACCGGGCGGACAGCAGGCGGGCGGTCAGGTGGGGTTCGCCGAGGCGGCGGGCCAGGCCCAGACCCTGCTCGATGAGCGGCAGCGCGGCGCCAGGCTGCCCCTGGCGCACCAGGATCCAGGCTTGCTCGCACAGAAGCTGGGCGACCAGGTACTCATCCCCGGCAGCTCGGGCAATGGCCAGCCCTTCCTGGCAGTAGCCCTCGGCGATCCCGTAACCGTCCGTCTTCTCCAGAAAGCGGGCCGCTGCGGCCAGCGCCCGGGCGCGCGGCAGCGTCGCCTCCTGGGCGCCTGGCGCGTCCAGCAGCGCCCGCAGCGTGTCGGCTCCCTCGGCGGCGTGCCCGCGGACCCTCCAGTACACCCGCAACGAGGCGGCCAGCCGCAGGCCTGGCGCCGGGTCGGGCTGAGCCTGGCTGAACGCGATCGCGGCCCGCAGGTTGCCCAGCTCGGCATCGAGCCGGTCCAGCCACTCCGCCTGATCGTGCGCTATCAGCTGCGGGGCGGCCGCCTCGGCCAAGGCTACGTAGTAATCGCGGTGGGCCATCCGGGAGGCCCCGGCCGCCGCCGGGCCCTGCACGTCCAATCGGCCGGACGCATACTGGCGCACGGTTTCCAGCAGCCGGTAACGGCCCGGCCCGGCGCCGGTGTCACCGAACTGCACCAGGCTCTTGTCCACCAGCGCGCCCAGAAGCCCCAGCACCTCGGCGGCGGGCACCTCGGGGTCTGCGGCGACCGCCTCCGCGGCGGCCAGGCCGAACCCCCCGGCGAAGACCGACAGCCGGGCTAGCACCGCCCGCTCGGCCGGATTCAGCAGCTCCCAGGACCAGTCCACCATGGCCCGCAGCGTCTGCTGCCGCGGCAGCGCCGCCCGCGACCCGCCAGTCAGCAGCGCGAACCGCTCATCGAGCCGGGCCTCCAGCTCGGCCGCCGGCATCGCCCGCAGCCGACTCGTGGCCAGCTCGATGGCCAGCGGGATACCATCCAGCCGCCGACAAATCCGCCCGGCCACCGCAGCAGCCTCCTCGTCCTGGCCCAGCGGCACCCCCTGCGCCGCGGCGCGGTCTTCGAGCAGCCGCACCGCCTCGCTGGCCCAGATCGCCTCCGCGTCATCGCCGTCAACCGGCAGGCCCAGCGACGGCACCCGGTACACGTGCTCCCCGCCGATGCCCAGCGGCTCCCGGCTGGTGGCCAGCAGCGCCAGGGCCGGGCAGCCACGCAGCAGCCCGTCAGCCAGCTTGGCGCACGCCCCGATGAGATGCTCGCAGTTGTCCAGCAGCACCAGCAGGCGCGGGCCGCCCACCGCCTCTACCAGCGTGTCCAGCACCGAGCGACCCGGCTCCTGCCGCACGCCCAGCACATCGGCCACGGTCACCGCGACCAAATCTGGATCCCCCACCGGGGCCAGATCGGCGAACCACACCCCGTCCCCCGTCCCGTCCAGCAGCCCGGCCGCCAGCTGCAACCCGAGCCGGGTCTTGCCCGCCCCGCCCGCGCCGGTCAGCGTGACCAGCCGCGACCCGCCGACCAGGGCGCGCACCTCAGCCAGCTCGGACTCCCGGCCGATGAAGCTGGACACCTGGGCTGGCAAGTTGGTCAGCAGCCCTCGATTATCGGCCATGCGCGGCCGCCCCGCCCCAATCAGCCGGTGATGATCGGCCAGCACCCCGCCCACGCGTCCCCCCGAGCTGCTGCATCATCGCGGTCGAACCTCAGTCGAGGCGGACAAGAACGTGAGCGTCTGCGTGGCCATCAACCCAGGCCCGTCATCGAGATCGACGCCGCGCAGACCAGAAACCCGCCGGCTTCCTTACCGTGCGGCCAGCAACATCGTACGTCCGCCACCGGAGGCGGACCAGGTGCCGCAACGCTGTCGATCAGCCCGCCACCGGTCGCTATCCCACCGGGCGAGCCCGGCCCGGCAACACGGCACGCCGTGCCCTCGCCACCGCGCCCGGTAACCCAGAACTGCCGGTTACAGCACAGTCCACCCGATAGCAGATCACCACGTCCTCCCGCGCAGGTCGGCGGATCCCGCACCCTCGACTGGGGTCGAGGGTTGGGCAACCGGGTCCCTCATGCGGCGAGATCGCTGACTGGGCCTGCTGCACGCTGGAGCCGTGCTCAACGCAACGTTCCATCCCTGCGGGAGCGCCGAGATGCCCACGAGCACGCCGGCGTGCTCCGCGGGCATATCGACGGCGCGGCCGACGCCGGAAATTCCGGTGCGCGGCCGGGCCGGCCGTGAGAGGGTCGCCGCATGGCAACCGACCGGGCGCGACCGGCGCAGACCGCAGGCGAGCGGGAGATGCTGACCGGCTGGCTGGAGCATCACCGGGGGATCCTGATCTGGAAATGCGCGGACCTGACTGCCGGGCAACTGCGGCGGCGCGCCGTCCCGCCCTCCACCCTGTCCCTGCTGGGGCTGGTCCGGCACATGGCCGAGGTGGAACGTGGCTGGTTCCGGCAGGTGTTCCTCGGCGAGGACGTGCCCGATCTGTACGACAGGTCCGCCGATGAGGACGCGGACTTCAACGACGTCGACCAGGCCGACCCGGCGGAGGCATTCAGTGCCTTCGAACGGGAGTGCGCCGTGTCGCGGCAGGTGCTCGCGCAAACCCCGGGCCTGGATGTGCTCAGCAAGCAGGCCTCTGAGCGCACGGGCCAGCCCTGGTCGCTGCGCTGGATCGTCACCCACATGATCGAGGAGTACGCGCGCCACGACGGCCACGCCGACCTGCTCCGCGAGAGCATCGACGGCCGCACCGGCTATTACTGAGCGCGAGGCCCAGTCCAGCTCCGTCGCCCGGCGAGCGCAGCTTCGCGGGCCGCGGCGCAACGGCTGACGGTGGCTAATGATTGCACTGGCTGCCGGAGAGCCACCGTTCACTGCATCTTGCCACCGACAGCGCTCAGACCACCCACTCGAGTGTGGCCGAACTGATAGACACCAGGCCAGCCGTGCAGATCGGTCCATGCGCGTCGGCGCCGACCGGCGCAAGTTACTGAGTGTCACCAGGTTCTCGGCCCGACTTCGCGCGGAACGCCGATTACGAGCGGCTGCCCAGCTAGTCGATGGTGGTAGTTGCCGCGCGCAGATGATCCGGTTCGGGTCGCGTAGGGCGCGGGCAGCGTGGAGAGCGCCGGGGTTTGGCGTGAAGGGACCGTGTCCCGTCATGATCCGCTGTAGCCGCCGGGGATGCGATGCCGGTTGCCGGGTGGTGATCACCGTGACGGTGGTACCAGGCCGGCTTGGTAGGCGGCGATCACGAGCTGGACCCGGTCGCGGGCCGAGCTTGGCCAGCAGGCGCGGCGCTGGGTGGTGCGGTGGAACCGTATTTGTGGCAGCGTTTTGGCCATGAGTGTCGGAGTGGTGAGCCCGGTGTTCATCGGCCGCCGGGAGGAGCTGGCGTCGGTAACCGCGCTCATCGGCCGGGCCCAGGCTGGTGAGCCGGCGTTCGTGCTCATCTTCGGTGAAGCAGGTGTCGGTAAGACGCGCCTGGTCAGCGAGCTGGCGGCACGCGCGTCGGGTGCCGGGTTCTTGGTGCTCACGGGCCAATGCGTTGAACTGGGCGCTGAGGGCTTGCCGCTCGCCCCGCTGGTGGACGCGTTGCGCACGCTGGCCCGGACCATGGTGCCGGAGGCGCTGGCGGAGGTGCTCGGGTCGGCCGGGCCTGGCCTTGCCCGGCTGCTGCCCTCGCCAGCAGATGATCCCTTGCGAGTCCGAGACCTGCTCGGCATGCCTGGTCTCGGGCTCAGGCTGCTGACGGACGTCTCCGGCGTGGATCGTGTGATCCGGCGCGTGTACACCACCGACCTGCCTGATCCCGGTCGCTACCTGACACCGGGGGACCTGGTGCTGACCGGCATGATCTGGTGCGGGGAACCCGGCGATGCCGACTGGTTCGTCAGCGCTCTGGCCAAGGCGGGCGCAGGGGTGCTCGGCGCCGGAGAGGCTCTCGGCGAGGTGCCGCCCGAGCTGATCCAGGCATGCGGGCGGCACGCTATCACCCTGCTCGCGGTGCCGGCCGAGACCTCATTCGCCACCGTCACCGAGGAGGTGGGCAGCTGGCTGGCCGGGGAGCGGGCGACGGCCATGACCAGGGCAGGCGCCCCGGGCGGCGAGGAGATTCAGACGGCGCAGTTGCTGGAGCTGGTGCTGGGCCTGCTGGTCCGGCTGAGCGCGATGCAGCCGGTCATGTTCGTTATCGAGGATCTGCACTGGGCCGACCAGTCGACGTTGGATCTGGCGGCCTTCTTGGTCCGGTCGCTGCGCGAGGCCCGGGTGCTGGTGGCGGCCACCTGCCGGTCTGATGAACTGCACCGGCGCCACCCGCTGCGGCCGTTGCTTACCGGCTGGGAACGGGCACGCTCGGTTGAGCGCGTTGAGCTGGGCAGGTTCGATCGCGAGGAGGTCACTGCCCAGCTTGCGGCGATCCTCGGTGATGAGCCCGGGCCGGGCGTCGCCGACAAGGTGTTCGGCCGTTCTGGCGGCAACGCCTACCTGGTGGAAGAGCTGGCCGGGGTGGTACGCAGCGATGGTGACCTGGCAGATCTGCCGCCGTCTTTGCGGGATGTGCTGCTGAGCCGGGTGGACGCGCTGAGCACGTCCGCGCAGCTGCTGCTGCGCACCGCATCGGCGGCGGGCGGGACGGTGCCCGACCGGCTGCTGGCACAGGTCGGCGGGACGGGGGAGACAGAGCTGTTCGCGGCGCTGCGGGAGGCAGTCGACAACCACCTGCTCCTGGTCGACCCCGGCGGCCGGGGGTATGCGTTCCGGCACGCACTGACCCGGGACGCGGTGTACGGGGACATGCTGCCGGGCGAGCGGGCCCGCCTGCACGGAGCGTATGGGGCGGCGCTGGCTCGCGATGGTGGGCTGGCCGGTGACCAGGCCGCGCTGCCGGCCGCGCTGGCCCACCACTGGTATGCCGCGGTGGATCTGCCTCGGGCGCTGCCGGCCGCGATCGATGCGGCGGCTCACGCAATGGCCTGCTATGCCCCGGCTGAGGCGCTGCATCACCTGGAACGGGCATTGCAGATGTGGCCCCAGGTGGCGGACGCCGGGCAGCGCACCGGCCTGGACCGGGCGGAAGTCAGCCGGCTCGCGGCCGAGGCGGCCTACCGCTCGGGCGCGGTAAGCCGGGCAGAGTCCCTGCTCGCCGATGCGCTGACCGAAATTACAGCTGGCTCTGACCCGGTCCGCAGGGCGCTGCTGCTGGAGCGGTACGCGCAAGTGCAGCGGGACGCGGGCCGGGTCGCCGAGGCAGTCGGGTCGCTGGAGCAGGCGCTGGCCCTGCTTCCGGCGGGCCAGACGACCCGCGCGCACGCGGTGGTGCTGGCGTCGCTGGCCAGTGGCCTGATGCGCGACTCGGAGCTGGAAGCCGGCGAGGCAGCGGCCAGGCGTGCGGTGACTGCCGCCCGCGCGGCTGGAGCCCAGGACGTCGAGGCCGGCGTCGCTATTACCCTCGGCTCGGCACGTTCCTACCTCGGCCCGGCCGAAGCTGGCCTGGGCCAGCTCCGTTCGGGCTTGCGGCTGGCGCTCGACCTCGATATCCCGGCGACCGCGCTGCGCGGTTATGTCAACCTCTCGGACGTGCTGGAACTGCTGGGACGGCACCAGGAAGCCGCGCAGGCCGCAGCCGAAGGGCTGGACCTGGCCGTGCGGGCCGGGCTGGCCCGCACATGGGGCTCCTTCCTGATCGGCAATCAGGCCGAATCGCTGCTGCGGCTGGGTCAGTGGGATGAGGCGGACCGGCTGACCGGCCGGGCGCTGAGCGGCCTGCCGGAGGGCGTGTTCGGCGCCGCGCTGTGGCAGTTGCGGGCCGAGCTGGCCGCTATGCGCGGCCGTTACGACGATGCTGCCGGTGCGCTGCGCGCTGGCCGCCGGGCCGTCGGCGACACCACTGACCCTCAGTTCATCCAGCCCATCCGGTACGCCGAGGCAATGATCGCGCTCGGGCGGGGGGACCTGCCCGCCGCGCGGGAAGCCGCTGCCGCCGGGCTGGCGGGCGGAACGCCGTCAGCGCGTTACGCCTGGCCGTTGATCTGGCTGGGGATGCGCGTGGAGGCCGATGAGGCGATCCGGTGCCGCGACCGCCGCGAGCAGGTCCCCGAGGGAATCGCGCAGCACTGCGCGGAGCTGGCCCGGACTGCGGCGCAGCTCGCGATCCGGGCCCCGTCTTCTCCCAGATACCACGCGCTGGTGGCCGCCGAGCACGCGCGTGCGGACGGCGGAGCGGAGGCTGCAGCCTGGTCGCAGGCCGTCGCCGCGTGGCAGAGCGCGGACGAGCCCTATCCGCTGGCGTATGCGCTGCTGCGGCTGGCCGAGGCGCACTGCGCCGCCGGTGACCGGCAGTCGGCTGCCCGGCCGGTCCAGCAGGCGCATGCGATCGCGGAGCGGCTCGGAGCCGCACCTATCGCCGCCGAGGCCGCCGCATTGGCCCGCCGGGCCCGGCTCAGCCTGGACTTGGCGAGACCGCCGCAGCAGGAGCCGACGCTCCGGACACGTGGAGGAGCCGGCCGATGAGCTGGCCCGGTTCGGGCTGACCGAGCGCGAGCGCGAAGTGCTGCTGCTGGTGGCTGCTGGCCGTTCCAATCCGGAGATCGCGCAAGCCCTGTTCATCAGTGCTAAGACCGCCAGCGTGCATGTGTCGAACATCCTGGCCAAGCTGGGTGTCAGCGGCCGGGTGGAAGCCGCGGCCGTGGCGCACCGCCTTGGCGTCGCGCCGCAGTTCCCGGCCTGACAGCAGCCGCCCGCGGCCGGTTCCGGTCCTGCTCTAAGGGGTGTTGCCGGGCCCCCCGGGTCCGCGATCGGCGGTGAGCGGGGCCGGCTAAGGGGGGTCCGGCGCAGATCTGAGGAGCCGCTGCCGTCATCTTGCGGTAGCTGCCCGATGTGCCGCCCCGGCCCATAGCGCGAGTGTGGAAGCAATCGCGCACGTCGATTCACAAGGAGAACAGAACGATGACCTGGCTATTGATCAACCTGCTGGTGGCCGCACCCTTTTTCGCAATCTGGGTCGGGGTGCCTTTGTGGCTGGTGCTCAAGCACCCCGATCAGGATGACCACCCGCAGGCGGCAGGCGGCCCAGCCCACAGCCACCGGGTCGAGCCGCTGACCGGCAACTCGCGCTCATCCCCTGACGCGGCAAGTACCCGGCCAGCCCAAACCGGCCGGCCCCAAAGCCGTACAGCGCTCGATTCCCCGACCGGACGTGCGCTCCACACGACGACGGCATCGTGACCGCACCGCGCTCCGCAGCGGAGACGCGGCATTCGATCAGGCCTGGGCGCAGGACGCTCCCTTGACGGTACGCGCCCTGCTCCCCGGCCCCGCCAGGACACCACAGCAACTAAGAAAGAGAAGTAACCTCCTATGCCTGCCGCCACCGTCCGCTCCGGCCAGCACACGGCTCCATCCGTGCCTGTGTCCCCGCCCCGCCGCACCGGGATGGCCAGGGTTCCGCTGCACCCGGTACGGCTGAGCCCGCCGCCGCTGCGCACTGCCGGCGGACACGACCGGGAGGAGCGGCGCGCCAGCTGGCTCGAGCTGTTCTTCGACCTGGCGTTCGCCGGGGCGGTCGGCCAGCTCGCCGGAGCACTCCAGGATCACCCGAGCCTGGGCAGCCTGGCCCGGTTCGCGATGCTATTCACCCCGATCTGGTGGCTATGGGTCCAGCTCTCGTTCTACGCCGACCGGCACGAGTCTGAGGACGCGGCACACCGCGTCTCATTCCTGACTGCGATCCTGCTGTGCGTGGCCCTGGCCGCTGGTGTACCGCGGGCCCTTTCTGGCGACACGACCGGGTTCGTCGTTGCGTTTACCCTGATGCGCGGCCTGCAGCTGGCGCTGTACGCGCGGGCCCGCCGCAACCTGCCGGCGACCAGGGCGCTCTACACGCGTTACCTGATCTTCTTCGGGGCAGGCGGTGCCCTGTGGCTGTGCTCGCTCGCCGCTGGCGGCGCGCTCCGGTATGCCATCTGGGGGGCTGCGCTGCTCACCGACGCCGTGGGTGCGCTGGCCATGCTGACACCGTCCCGCCGGGTCCCGGTCAACCCCTGGCACCTGGCCGACCGGTTCCAGATCTTCGTCCTGATCGTGCTCGGCGAGTCGGTGGCCCGCCTGATCAACGCGGCGGCCGATCGGCCCTGGAGCGTGCCGCTGGCCGTGGTGCTGGCCGCCGCGCTGCTCGCGCTGGCGGCAGTGTGGTGGGCCTGGCTCAGCACGGCGGACCGGGACGCCCTCGACACCCCGCAGGCGATCGCCCGGTTCACCGCCGTCAACCTGCCGATCGTGGGCGGCATCGCAGCCGCCAGCGCGGGCTTGCACCTCGCCATCATGGCCGCCCACGGAGGCGGGACCATCGGCGCCGGTCCCAGGGCCGCGCTCTACGGCGGGGTCAGCGTCTACCTGCTGGCCAGCGCGATCCTGCCGTCACGCAAGCTGACCTGGCAGGCCCGGGCGGCCCGGCTGACCACAGCGCTCGCTGCGATGGGGCTGGTCTTCATGGGGGCGATCGTCGTCCCGGTCTACCTGGTGCCTGCCCTCACCGCGGTCCTCGCCCTCGGCCTAATCGCCGAAGCCTGGCTCCGCATCAACCGCCGGCGTGCTGCCAGCGTGTGGAACCGGCGCGGGTTCCGGGGCGAGCGTCATGCCGCACTGGCCGCTAGGCCAGGCCCCGGACGCGCAACCGCCGACCTTCCTCAAGGGAGCGACTCATGACGGCCGTCCTGGAATGCCCGGCCCCCATTGTCACCCCCGCCGGGCCCGGCTGGGACGACGCCCGCCAGGAGACGACGCCAGCGTCGATATGGCGGACACTGGTGGGCAACACGATCGGCGACGAACTGCTCGAATGGCCGCCCGACGTGTTCGCGCTGACCGAGGTGATCCTCCAGCGCTCAGAAGCGTACCGCTTCGCCCTGTCCCCGCCAGCCGGCTCCAGCTGGCCACCCGCCGACGTTCCGGACTGGCCCGATGCGGTCACCGATGCGGCCCGGCAGTGGTGTGCCTGGGCCGAGAACAGAAAGGGGGCGATCCCCCGCCTCCTGGCCCGGGAGTGGGGAACCCTCCGGGCACGGACTGGGACGCCCCTCAGCCAGCTGGCGGAAGCACGCGACTGGCGGCTGTGCGAGGCGCTGCTGACCCTGCACGCTATCGCCGACGAGGCCTGCGCTGGGCTGGGCATCGCCCTCGGCGCATCTGGTGCCGATGGTTTGGTATATCGGGCCCGCGGCCGGGAGCTCCTGGCCAGGACGGGATCCCTGGCTCGTATGCCGGCCCAGTCGATCCGGGTGCTACCCAAGGTCCATACCCCCCCGAACGGCAGCTCGGTGCGCGCGCTGTCGCGGTACGCGGCGGTGACCGTCCCCGACGTAGCGGTCCGGTGGCAGAAGACGCCCACCCGCCACCTGGGCACACACTCTCACGTCAAGGGGATCAACTTTCTGCTCCTGCCGTGGCCGCTACAGGTACGAGGGTCAGACTTCCGCCCCGTAGCCGGGCCCTTGCAGAAACTGGCCGGCGACTCCTTCGGCTTCTTCGAGTTCGCGCCGTCCGGACCGCTCGACCTGGACCTGGTGGACCGGATGCTCATCGCCGCCCGGGACGAGGCCGAGACGGTGGACGTCGTCGTGCTGCCGGAAAGCGCGGCCGGCCACGGCGAGATCGGTGACCTGGAGGCACTCCTCGCCGGCACGGCGTGACCGGGCTGATCACCGGGGTCCGGGAGCGCCCGGAGCAGCCGGGGGCGTTCCCGCGCAACTGGGTACACATCGGCGTGTGTGTCGGCGAGCAATGGGTGCATATCCGCCAGCCCAAGCACCACCGCTGGTCACTCGACGACGGGCAGATCCGCCAGTACCACCTCAGCGGCGCGCTGCATCCGCACATCCGCTGGTGGGAAGCCGCGGAAGTTCCCCGCCGGTCGGTCCAGTTCGTCGAGCTCGGCGACGGAGTCACGCTCGCCTCGCTGGTCTGCGAGGACCTCGCCCAGACCGACGACGTGGCCAATGTCATCCGCTCCGTCGGCCCGATGATCGTGGTGACTCCCCTGCTCGACGGGCCCCAGCTCGGCTCGCGCTGGGCAGCGCGGTATGCCAGCGTCCTGGCCGATGACCCGGGCTCGGCCGTCCTGACGCTGACGTCCTTCGGCATGGCGCACCGCTCCCGGCCGCCCGGCTTCGGCCGGTCGCCCGTGATCGCGCTGTGGAAAGGCCCCGGGCAGGCCACTCGCGAGATCCCGCTCAAGCGCGGCGCCCAGGGTATCCTCCTGTCGGCAAATGCCGCCCGTACCGCCAAGCGCAGCTACGACGGCCGCCGGCCCCTCGAGGATGGCAGCGAATTCGTCAGCGTGAGCACCCGCCAGATCCGGGCCTCGGCTACCGGCTCGGTGCTCCCGGATTCGCGTGCCCGCTGGTCATCCCAGGCCGCGCCGTCCCGGGCCGTGCTGGAAACCGATGAGCTCACGATCCTGACATCGTGGGCGGAGGCAGCAGCCGACGCACTGGTGTTCGCACCCGAGCGCATTGAGGCCGTGCCAGCCGCTGCGCAAGCAGGCGCTCCCTGGCGAGCCGGGCTCCGGATCCCCGAACCATCCCCGTCGCTGGACCACGCCATCAGCAGCATGGCCCAGACGGTCCGATCGGCCGCTGCTATCGGCAGCGGGCCGCCACTGGATGCACTCCTTCAAGGCATAGCCGACAGCCAGCCGGACGAACCAGCCCTCGACAGGCTGGTCCGCGCAGTGCTGCGATCAGCGCTCGAACAGCGCCAGGCCCAGCAAGCCGAGGAGGCATCCCCGCCCGCAGTAATCACTTCGTGAACAGCCCTGCCGTCGGCCGGTCAGCGCCGCCAAGGCCGGGCGCGGCCGATTACGCCGAGTCTGGCACCATCACCCGCCAGGTCACTCCAGAGCACCTCTGTGCCTAGCTTGCCCGGTACCGCACCACCGGCAACCAGCGCCGCTACCACGGTGACGTGCTGCGTCGCCATGATCCGCGCCTGCCAGCGGGTGGGCCTGTCCATCGCCGAGATCCGGACCGCCCTGGCCGAGCTGCCCGAAGGCCACATCCCGGGCCCGCCGACTGGGACCGCCGGCCCAGCGGCTGCGCCACGAACTGCGTCACCGCATCGATGACCTCAACCGCGCCCTCCACGCGCTGTCCCCACACCACCCCTCCCAAGAACCGAACTGAACGCCTCCTGGCACCAACAATGCAGCCGGCGTGGCCAGACAAGTCCAGGGCGGTACAAGATGCCCAGATATGGCTGCCGTCCGAGCCCACTACCGAGCAACCGCAAGCCGCACCGATCGGCGGATATCGCACCCGACGCCGGGGCCTCACAGCGGCAGCGGCCGAGCGGACTGCTCGCTAATCAGCCGTCTGCGGTGCGCAGGCAGATGAAGACCTGCCGGAGGATCGCATACCTCGATGCGAAGACTCGTGAATGGAGACGGGGAAGTGGGGTTCCCGACATTCCAACTAAAGCACGATCAACTTCCCGACCGCCCGGCGGCGAGTGCCGGGGGAGGGGGCAGTGGCCAGCCCGCGCCGATCATCGTCGCGCCTAATACCTGGTAGCTGCGCCTCCGCCAGGCTAGTTGACCACCCTTCGCCTCTAGCTACTTCGACCTGAAAAAGTCCCGGGGGTGAGGGTGTGGTCGTGGCGGTGGGCTGCCCGTCGCGGGGCGGGCTTGGCGTGAGGCTGGGTTAGCTGGCCAGGGCGGCGATCTTGACCAGGTTGCGGGCGAATACCCCGTGTCCGCACCAGATCGCGGCTCCGTGCCTGTTGTCGAGGCGGGTGCGGTCCCAGCCGTAGCCGCGTTTGAGGTAGCTGATCCGTCCCTCGCAGCCGGTGCGCCATTTGACCAGCCGGTGGAAGCTCCGGCTGTGCTCGACCGTCTTGCGGGCTGGTGAGGTCTTGGCCTGGCGGGGGATCGCGACGGTGCGCACGCCGCAGGCGCGCAGGTCGCGTTCGACGGCGGGCTGGCCGTAGCCGCGGTCGGCGGTGACCGCGCGCGGCGGGCACCCGGTACGCCGGCGGATGCGTTCGATCGCGGGGACCAGCTGTGGTCCGTCCGGGGCGGCTCCGTATTCGACGCCGTAGTCCAGGATGATGCCGTCGTCGTTGTCGGTGACCTGGGCTTTGTACCCGAACTCGACCGGGCGGATGCGGCCCTTGCGGATCGGCCGGGCATCGGGGTCGTGCAGGCTGACCAGCCGGGTCGCGCTACACGGTGTTTGCCCGGCCAGCCGGGTGCGGGTCTGCGTCACGATCTTCGCGGTGCGCTCGATCGTGACCGCCAGCTCATCGGCGCCCGCCCAGCCGGCCGCGCACCCGCCCGCTGAGAGCGTTCGGCAGGGCCCGGCGGCCGTTGCGCAGCACGGCAGCCGACTGTGCCGCCGTCCTTTCCGCCAGGCCGGCCAGCTCACCGGTCACCCGGCGGATCGCCTGGGTGGTTTCCTCGCGGGAAAGCTTGCCCCGGGTGCGCAGCCTGGCGGCGATCGCGCGAACCCGCCGCGCCGCGGCTCGCCGCCGGTCGGTTCACCTTGGCGCCGGCCGCCCCGCCCGCCGCCTGCACCCGCCGGGCCGTCCGCACCAGCTTGCCCACTGCCTTGGCCAGCAGCCCCGAGTCGGTCGGATAAGCCACGTTCGCCCCGATCACCGTGGTGTCAGCCCGGATCCGGGCCGTGCGCAGCAGCTTCTGCCCGGCGGCCTTGTCCCACAACGCCTCGTTCAGCCCGGCCACCGCGCCCTCCCCGCACCGGGTGGTCAGCTTCATCAGCGTGGTGGGATGCGGCACCTTGCCATCGAGCGGGATCCGGCAAAACCGCCGGGGCAGCTTCCCATCAGCGATGTCCGGATAGAGATTCACTTTGCCCTGGATGTGGAACGGTTCCACTACGACGACGGCCATACCGATGAACCGACCAGGACACTGATTCTGGAGACACCGGTGCTGGCAGGAGGAAAAGAACGCACTTGGCGCCGCAGACTGCTGATGAACTACGCAGACAGCCACAATGCATTGCCCGAGACGAGCGCAATCATCTCCTTCATTGACCCCGAGAACCCACACAAGCGCCAGGAGAATCGCTGGCCGAAACACGAACCGAAGGTTAACAATCAAGGTAGGTGAATGTTGCGACCGAATTGCAATTAGCTCGGTTGATCGTCCACCTCTCATGCCCGTGAGATCGACCTCTCTTGCCGCGGACCGGGCGTCGCGCGGGAGCGTGTCCCGCAGAATGCCCGGTCCCGCTGGGGTCGGCCCCCGCTTGTCATCCTGTGGCGCTGCCGGATGTCCTTGGGGGCAAGCACGGCGCGGTCGCGGTGCTGCGCGGCCCGGGGTTCGACGTTCGCGACAGGCGGCAGTCGGCTGCGCCAGCCGGATCACCGAGATTGATGGCGGACTAATGTCCCTCTGAGCTGCGCCGCGGCGTACTTGCAGCCGGAGGTCTACCCGAAGGTCAGGTTTACCTTGGGGCGGTTGGGGACTGCTCGGCGGCCACGGTCACCCGGGAAGCGAGATGTTCTTCGACAACAAGTTCATCCCGCCGCCAGGTCGGCCTTGCGTCCGTTCGGAGCCGACTCGGTTGACGTAAAGCCGCTTAACGGCGCACCCATGGTGGCTGAGGATTTCGTGGCGGCCGCTCTCGAACTGACGACGGCCAGGACCGCAACAACGCTGTCCGCCAGCAGAGGAGGCGGAAACCCTGTGTTTTCAAGGGTTTCCGGCTAGCCGGTGGGCATCCTCGCACCCCTTGAGAGCCACCTGAGGCCTGTCGTCTGCCCCACTTTTGCCCCACTGGCCAACGCCCGCGATCACGGTTGTCAGCAGGAGACGCCATGATTGCCAGCGGGCGAGCCGTGAAGATCGGAATGTAGCCTTGACCTGGTGGGCTGTGCTGGATTTGAACCAGTGACCTCTTCCGTGTCAGGGAAGTGTAGTTAGTCGGCCCGGTGTGCCTCTGGGTGTCCAGGAAGTGGATTTACCTAGGCTAATACTGGCTTGCCGTGCCTCGGCGGGTCTCTGAGACTGTGCTGAATGCTCCCGCCTATGGCTCCCGCTCTCCGGTTGACCGGACATGCCACGAAAGTTCAGGCGCAGACTACTGATTCAATCAGAGCCGCGGCTCAGCGCGCGCCGTGCTCACACAGTCGATCCGGCGGACCGAGATCACGACACTGCCGATCTCGTACCGCCGGTGGTGCGCAACTCGTCGGGTAGATGTGCACGAGACCGCGGGCGGAATCCGAAGGTTGCGCGCCTCCGCTGACATTGCCGCTGATCCGCCACGGTTGCGGCGAACCGAGCTGCTACAACCCGGACATGGGCTACGGCGTGAAGACGGTCGAGACGGTCGCCAGGCAGATCAGTCGCGACCTGGCCGGGGCGGTGATGGCCGTCAAGAGCATACGCTCAGCGATCCGACGTGGCGCGGTTCGTCCGGGCCGGGTCTCGGGCCGTCGGCCCGGAACCAGTCCTGCCCGTTCCGGCACTGTGACCAGGAAGGCCTGTCGAGCATGTACGGGCTCTTGCCCCGGCCCGGGCGTTTCCCTGGCTGGGAGCGTCAGCATTCCGGAACCCCCGGGCCGGGTCGGCGCTTGGTGCCCTGTCAGGGTCTCGACCGCGAGTGCCGGGCTAACGGCTCCTCGGCCAACGGGCTCCGGGACTCGTTGTTCCTGACCTACCAGGTTGCGCTCCGGCGCCTGGCCTCGGACGGTGGCAATGGTGCGGGTGCGCGTAAAGCAATAGCACTCCGGATTCCGCTCCATCCACAGAACGGAGGCACACCGCGGACCTATGAGGCCGTCGTACTGTACGAAGTTCCCGTTGGCTTCGACACCGAGCTCACGTGCCAACAAGCGGCCCACCGACGCCGCTGCTCCTGGGACAGTCCCGCTAGGTCCGCTTCCTCGAGGAGCCGTTCGCCGTCCGCGAGGATCTCGGCCCGGATCCCGAGCCGTTTCGCGATGTGATCTGCCCCCGAAGGCGCGTCGTGCCGTTCGGGAAACAGGCAGATCATGCACGGATCGATGCCGAACCGGCGATTGTGGAGGCCTGCCATCGTGTCGCCGGTCGCCGCATCGATGAGATGGTCGGGCCACAGCCGCTGTGCTTCACGCCGTGCTTCCGGAGTGTCCAACGCGGTGAGCACCAGCGGACTCCATGGCACCGTCCCTGCATCGATCTCGATGAACAGCTGGGACAAAGGGTGGGGAAACTCACGAACATCGAAGTGGTGCAGCACCCGGGTTGCCAGTTCGACCTTATAAATCTGGGCGGCGACGTCAACCGCGGTGCCGATCGAGTAGGTCCCCAGGTTCTCCGGACCAAACCGCTGGCGGTCGACTGCAAGCAAGGCGCCATCCGCCGGGAGTTCGCTGAGGATCAGCGTGATCCCGGTGCCGATTGCGCCCACGCCAATGAGGCTCAACATCAGGGTGACGGAGCTCGGCAGATCCAGAGCACGGCCGAGATCGGGTCCCAGCGTGACCGGGCAGAACCGCCGGTGCCGGTGAAGGACCCGCTGTGTGGAAAGCACGCTGGCGGTGTGCTTGAACACTTCGGTGGCGCCCAGGGCGCCGGCGTAGATCGCGCCGAGTGCATTCCCGCTCCTGGCCGGCCTGATCACCGCGGAGGACATGGCCGCGACGTGGGCGCCGTAGCCCTCCGGGACGACCCGGATGACGCCGGTTGGCGCCGACGGCCCTACGTGGCCCACTCGGATCATCCAGCGGAAATCCAGCGATTAGCATCACGGCCAGGTAACGACCGCCGTCGTTGCCCCTTCTGGGCTTACCTTGGCCGGCGGCGTGCGGCGGGGTCGCTGGCGGCGACATGGGCGGCGACGGCCTCGGGCCGGGGCGGGCGTAGCGCTCGAGGGACCGGACGGAGGCGTGCCGGGACCGGGCGAGCAGCATCGGGGTGCTGGTGCCGTCCTCGGCCTCGTGGGTCAGCAGCGAGTGCCGGAGCTGGTGCAGGGTCCAGCCGTCCGCCACCTCGAGCTCCTCCGGCGTCGCGCCAGGATTGGCGAGGGGCCGGGTCGCGAGCTCGAAGGACTCATCGGCACGGCGGTAGGACAGCCTGGCCCGGCCGGTGACGGGGCACAGGTCCCCGCCGGCGACCGGGCGGGCGGGCCGGCGCAGGGTGAGGAACACCGGGCCCTCGCGGCGGCCGGCCAGCAGCCGGGGCAGCAGAAGGGCGGCGCCGGTCTGCCAGTGCACCCAGTCGGTGGAGCCGCCCTTGGAGATGACGCGGTCGCGCTTGCTGGGCATGTCGAGGTCGGGGACGTCCAGGCCGAGGACCTCCTCGGCGCGGGCGGCGGTCTCGTACAGCATCCGCCACAGCGCCTTATCCCGCAGCGGCACGTCCAGCTTCCAGATCGCGGTGACCTGCGCGCGGGTCAGCGCCCGGGTGGTGTCGACCGGGACCTTCGGCCTGGCCCAGCCCGCGGTCGGGTCGGCGGTCACCCAGCCGGCCTCCGCCCACCAGGCGATGGCCGATCGCAGCGCCGACAGGTGCCGGGCTCGGGTCGCCGGGGCGAGCGTCCCGAACGCGGCGGCGAACGCGGCCTCCAGCGCGCTGGCGCCGGCCGGGGTGCCGAGCACCGCGACGTCGGCTGCGGATCCTGGCGCGTCACCGGCGAGGCGGGCCTCGAGGGCGGCGAGGGTCTGCCGGTACTTCACCGCGGTGCCCTTCGCCCACGCGCCAGGCGCCTCGTGCGCGACGACGAAGGCCTCGGCCGCGTGGCCGAACGTCGGCGCCGGGAGCAGACCGATCATGCCCGGCCTCCATGCCGCAGGAAATGCGTACAGGTCAAGGGTGGCATGCCCGGGGCCCGCCGCAGGCCACGATCGCCCGCCGCCGGCGGGGCCGGCTGGCTTGCCGCAGGGAATCCGGTATTTTCTGTGGTAGCTGACGACCCTGCAGACGTCCATTCCTGCGACGTTCCTGGCGCGCTGCGAGGCACGCTGCCCCCGAGCCCGGGGCCTGCCAGCTGCAGGCAACCCCACGCCAGCCACGAGCCAGCGACGTGCGAGCTTGCGAGCGCAGGCACGCGCCCCTGCGCGCCTGGCCTGGCGTTGTATATACCCCACCCCTGGCCCCTCCCCAGGCGCGACGCGCGCAGGCAGTGTCGGCGAGCTTCCCACCGGGGTACAGGGATCCGATCGCTGAGACGGAGAAACGGCCCGCGGACCCTCGACTATCCGCCATTCCTGTCCGCATCATTTTTGGTTCCGCGATGGGGTCTGTTTTGTCCTTCCGGGCTCAGTCGCGGACCATATGGGCGTACGCGCGATCCGCGTGCCTTCAGGCCGCCCGCGGGGGATCGCGTACCTCTCGCGGAAGGGGAGGGCTCATGCACCTGCCACGGGTCCTGGTGATAGCCCGGGTGGCTACCCTACTGCTGGGCATCGGGGCGCCGCGACCATCGGTACCTGGCCCCGCCCCGCTGATGCTCGAGGGAGCACCAGCGGGGCTGGTGCTCCCTCGATTAACTGTCGCTGGATTGCTTACTGCGGTTACCGGATGCTGCGGACGCCAAGATGCCGGAGCATGCTGCGCGCCCTGGCGCCGGAGAGCCGGAGAGCGCCGTGCCTGCTGGCCGCGGTCCCGACGCTGTCCTTGAACGCGGACCGCAGGATCTTGGCATCGTTCAGCCCTTGCGCGTCGCAGAGACCGATGGAGAAGCTGCCGCTGAGCGTGAGGCTGTTGACCCCGGACGCCGCGGGCAGGCCGGTGCCAGCGTCGAGCGCCTCGTCAACCGCGATGTTGGCCGCGCCGCCCGGGCCGCAGCCGGTGACGCCCGGCGCGGTGAAGGTGGTGTCGGTCGCGTCAGCCGCCGTGATCGCGAGAACTCCGGTGTTCGGGTGCTTGACCGGGTTCGGGTCGTTTTCCGATATGAGCTGACCGCCGGGGGCAATGGAGAGCTGCGGGTTGATCACGACCGGGTTGTTGGCCGAACCGATGGTGCAGTTGTTGCCGAGCAGCGGGTTCTCCAGCTTGAAGTCGAGCCGCTGCGTCCAGTTGAAGAGCCCGAAGTTCGTGAGCTGCCCCACGTTCTGGGCCAGCGCGTAAACGTCCTGGTACTTCCCGCCGAAGTTCTCCGCCTGCGTGCAGAGGTTCTTGACGACCGGGTCGGTGGTGGTGGAACAGCCCAGCACCGTGGTCAGGGACCCCGGAATCAGGTCCGGCTTGGTGGATACCATCGCGCCCAGGCCCGCGGGCGGCGGCAGGACACCGCCGGCATACTGCTGGATCCCGCCGGTGTTGTCACCGCCGAGCGAGGCGTTCGGCGGCGACCAGAAGCCGAACTGCACGTTCACCGGCCGCACCACCGGCGTGGTGATGGTGCCGATCGTGATCGAGCCGCTTTCGACCTGTCCGGTGACGCACGCGACGACCTCAAAGGCCGTAGTGGCGGACTCCTCCATGATGGGGTTGAGCAGCGGGCAGTTGGTGAACGGCTTGTAGATACCACCCGGCGGCGGGTAGCCCGGGCCGATCGCGCCGGGGCCCGCGTGCGAGGCCGGGTGCGTGGCCAGCGCCATCGCCGGCACCCCGACGGCGATCAGCGCTACCGCGCTGGCCGACGTCGCAGTCACCAGCAGTGCCCTATGGCTTCGCCATCTGAACGTTTTCATCGACATTTCTCCTTATGTCTGATGTCACCGAATGTCTCTTGTCACCGATCCGCGTCAAATAGAGCCTGCCAGCAGGACATCACGCGAAGGCCACTTCACATGGTCTATTCGCGCCTATCCGTGGATCAGGCTCGTCCGTGGATGTTCATCCTGACGAACGGTGTGGTCCTGACGCAGGCCGCAGCGTATCTGCCCAGGCCGCAGTGATACGGCCTGGCCTTGCACCAAGATCAACTTTGGCTCAGTGGCTCCAGGGCATGCCATAGGAGGCCGCCTATACGGTCATCTGGCCGACCCTTACCGTGCACGATTCGCCGTCGGGTTACTGGCAAGTAAAATTAGAGCACTGATGTGTGCAAATGTCAAGATTCAACTGCCATTCCGGCCCCCGAAAGCAGCCGCTTTGCCAGCAAATGACAATCTGGCATTTGTATTTTGTGAGCAGGAGGCGGGCGAGCACGGCCGCCGTCACTTGGTTCTACTGGCGAGGCGTTCGCGGCTGCGGGCGGTCCGAGCCGCACGGCGCCGGTCATGTTCCTATTCGTCAGATGGGACACTCCCCAGGCGCGCTGTGAGCACACGCTGGCAGCTAGCCAGGGAGGGACAAGCACCAGGGACAGGACAGCGCCAGCCTCGAGGCCCATGCGTGCGTGCCTGCGAGCTCACAAGGTGCGCGCGCCAGCCTGCCAGGCCCAGCCTCATCTTGTATAAGTACCACCCCGGACCACCCCACGCGCGAGCATGGGCAGCTGCACGCGCCGGCCGCGGCCAGGTCGATGCTGACTGATCGCCGGGACGGGCAAACGGGGTCTGGACCCTCGACTACCTCTCACGTTTACGACACCCGTTTTCACCCTTAGGCCCGCCGTCTGCGGTCGCGTTCTCATGATCGTTGCCCCGTCGGCACGGGCTGGTCCCTCATGGGTAACCCGGGCAGGGCCTGTACTTCCGGGCTCAGTGGCGCACCATTTGGGCGTACGCGCGATCCGCGTGCCTTCGGGCTCGCGGGAGATCGCATACCTCCCGTGAAAGGGGAACGCTCATGCACCTGCCACGTGTCCTGGTGATAGCCGGGGCGACTGCCTTACTGCTGGGCGTCGGCGGCGCCGCGGCCGTCGGTACCTGGCCTTGCCCCGCTGATGTTCGAGGGAGCACCAGCGGGGCTGGTGCTCCCTCGATTACTGCGGTTGTTGGTTAGTTAGCGGATACCGAGATGCCGGAGCACACTGCGCAGCTCGGCGCCGGAGATCCGGCGGACGCCTGCCCGGGGCCCAGCGGGGGTCCCGACGCTGTCCTTGAACGCCGACGTCAGGGTCCTGGCCCCGGTCATCGGTGGCGGCGGGGTGGAGGCAGCGACATAGAAGTTGCCGTTGAGCGTGAGGCTGTTGACCCCAGACGCTGCGGGCAGGCCGGCCCCGGTGTCAAGCGCCTCGTCGACCGGGATGTTGGCCTGGCCGCCCGGGCCGCAGCCGGTGACGCCGGGCGCGGTGAAGATGGTGTCGGTGGCGGTCGCCCCGGGGAGGGCAATGACCCCGGTGTCCGGGTGCTTGACCGGGTTCGGGTCGTAGGTGATTGTGGCGCCGCCGGGCCCGGCTTCGAGTTGCGGGTTGAGCACGACCGGGTTGTTGTCCGACCCGATGTAGCAGTTGTTGCCGAGCAGCGGGTTGATCAGCTGGAACTTGACCCGCTGGGTCCAGCTGAAGAGGTTGAAGTTCGTAAGCTGGCCGGCGGACTGGGCCAGCGCGTAGACGTCGAGGTATTTCCCGCCGAAGTTCTCCGCCTTCACGCAGAGGTTCTGGACGACCGGGTCGGTGGTGGTGGAGCAGCCCAGTATCGTGGTCAGGCTCCCCGGGATCAGGTCCGGCTTGGTCTTCAGCATCGCTGACAGGCCCGCGGGTGGCGGCAGGATCCCGCCGGCGTACTGCGCTTGCCCGCCCGGATTGTCGCCGCCGTTCGTGGCATTCGGCGGATCCCAGAAACCGAACTGCACGTTCACCGGCCGCACGACCGGCGTGGTGATGTTACCGATCGTGATCGAGCCGCTGGAGGCTGCCCCGACAACGCACGCAGCGGTTTGCTCTACCGACTCCAGCATGATGGGGTTCAGTATCGGGCAGTCGGTGAACGGCTTGTAGATGCCGCCCGGCGGCGCGTAGCCCGGCCCGATCTGGCTGGGGCCCGCGTGCGAGCTGGGATGGGTGGCCAGCGCCGCTGCGGGCACTCCGACGGCGATCAGCGCTACCGCGGCGGCTGACGTCGCAGTCCCCAGCAGTACCCGATGGCGGCTCTGCCATGTGGACCATTTCATTGGAATTCCTTCCTGTTGTTCTCAGGCCTTCGCGCGCATCCTCTGTGCGGATCGGTGACAGCGAGGCACAGAGCATGCGCGCGAAGGCCATTTCGCATGGTCAATCCGGAGATAGGTCCTAACCTGCGTATTCGGCTTTGACGAACGGTTTGGTCCCGACGCAGGCCACGACGTTTCCGCCGGTCACAGCGGCACGACCTGGTCCTCGCTTCGAGATCAACTTTGGTTAAGCGGCTCAGGGCGTGACAAATTAAGCCGCGGTACGGTCATAGGTCAGGCCCTTACCCTGCGCGATTCGCCTTCGAGTTACCGACAAGTAAAATTAGAACCCTCTTGTCCCCCGGTGTCAAGATTTAAACGGCCATCCTTTCTCGGTTCGGTCAGCAGCCGGGCCCGCGGGCGGGCGCCCGGCCATTTATCAGCAGATGACAATCTGGCATTTGTATTTTGTGAGCAGGAGGCGGGCGAGCACGGCCGCCGTCACTTGGTTCTACTGGCGAGGCGTTCGCGGCTGCGGGCGGTCCGAGCCGCACGGCGCCGGTCATGTTCCTATTCGTCAGATGGGACACTCCCCAGGCGCGCTGTGAGCACACGCTGGCAGCTAGTAGGGCAGCCGGTGCGTCCAGAGATCATGGAGGTGGTTGTCCAGCGATCATGACCTGATCAGAAGCTCGTCGTCGCCTGCCGGTGAAAGTCCGGTCCGGGTAATCGCCAGGGAGCCCGGTAGCAGGCTGGCGGTCTGGCCTGGAAACGGGCCGGGCTGGAGCCCAGCGTCGAAAGCCCTTGTGGGGGAGCAACTGAACGGTCCGTAGCGGAAGCGAAGCCTGCCGCGTCGTTAGACACCGAAGAGAGTGCCGAGCCGGGCGGCTCACGGCGAAGGCCATGGAAGCGGTGAAGATCCTGGAATTGCAGCCGCGAGGGACTCTCCGGCGTAAGAGGGCGCGGAACGTTCAGATGGTGGCGGCGGGAACTGGAGAGGCCCTCCCCGGCCGGAGCGTGCTGCGGGCTGGCGCGGAAGACGTCGTTCTATAACCGGTGCGGAGCCGGGAAGTGGGCGGCGGCCGGGAGGGAGTCGGAGGCGGCCGTAGTACTGGTCGAGCCGCAGGACAACACAACCTGCGGTGAGGGAAGGGCCGCTGCTTCGTTCACGCGCACGCTGGGAGCTGCTGACTGGTGAGTGCCGGTATTTCGGCTAGGTCCACCCTGGCGGCTGTCCGTGGGGACAGAGTCAGAGCCTTGCAGCATGTGCTTTACCGGGCGGCCAAGGCCGACCCGGCACGACGGTTCCATGCGCTGTTCGACAAGGTCTGCCGCAGGGATGTGCTGGACAGGGCGTGGGAGGATGTGCGCCGCAACCGCGGCGCTGCTGGCATTGACCGTGTCAGCCTGGCGGACGCCGAGGAGTACGGGGTGTCCCGGCTGCTCGGTGAGCTGGCCGCGGAACTGAAGGAGGGGCGGTACCGGCCGCTGCGGCCCGGCGGGTGTTCATCCCCAAGCCGGGTTCTGATGAGCAGAGGCCGCTGTCGATTCCTGCTGTCCGCGACCGGGTCGTGCAGGCTGCCGCGAAGATCGTGCTCGAGCCGGTCTTCGAGGCGGACTTCGTGCCGTGCAGTTTCGGGTTCCGCCCGGGCCGCTCGGCGCACGATGCCCTGCAGGTACTCATCGATGAGTCCTGGCGGGGCCGCCGCTGGGTGGTGGAAACCGACATCGCCGACTGCTTTTCGGCGATCCCGCATGACAAGTTGATGCAGGCCATCGAGGAACGCGTCTGCGACCGGGCCGTCCTGGCCCTGATCCGCACGCTGCTGCGGGCCGGGGTGATGGAAGGCGGGTCGCTGCGGCGCAGCACGGCTGGTACCCCGCAAGGTGGCCCATTACGCCCCAACGCAAGTGGCAACTTCTGTTTAGAGGTGACGCTGGGTTACCGGCGCTGAGAGAAGCCGCGGCGTGCGCAGGTGAGTGGAGACAGGTCAGGTAGTAGTTGATGACATGGTTGTGGTGGCCGGGTGGGGGCGTGGAGCATGCAGAGCGGGTCAACGCGGCTGCGGAGCTGGCGGAGGCGGGAGTTCGGTGGATGAGGCGGCGCGGGAGCTGGACGGGACGGTTGGGTGTTCGGTGCGGCAGGCGCGCCGGTATGTGGAGGTGGCGGACTGGTCGGGAGGGTGGTGGTGCCGGGGGCCAGGGACGGTGTTCACGGTCAAGCTGCCGGACGGCCTGGCCGGACGGGTGCGCGAGTAGCCCGAGCATCGGAGAGGGCGATCTCGGCGGTGGTGGCGCGGGCGCTGGAGGAGTTTGGAGCGGGGCCGCAGAGACCGGCCGGGCGGGTGAACGAGAAGATGGTCGAGACGGAGTTCGTGTTCGGCCGTTATGGGGCCGCGGATTGTCACTGGCCTACGAGATACTGGTGCCGCAGGGAGGGCCCGCAGCAGGGCGGGCGGCCAGGAAGGAAGATGACGCGATGACGAGCGCGGCGATGTAGCGCGGGTGTCGAGCGCCCGGCAGAAGGAGCAGGAGACGATCGGCTCGCAGACCGCAGGCGCTGCGTGAGCACGCCGCGCAGCTGGGGCTTGAGTCCGCGAGCAGTGGGTGTTTGAGGATGACGGGCATTCGGGCGCGACGCTGGTGCGCCCGGCGCTGGAGGCGCTGCGTGATCTGGTGGCCAGGGCGGTGGACGTGGTGCTGTGCTACTCGCCAGACCGGCTGGCCCGCAAGTACGCCTACCAGGCGCTGCTGATGGAGGAGCTGAACCGGGCGGGCGCATGGGTGGAGTTCGTCAAGGGCCCGCGGGGGAGAGTCCCGAGGACGAGCTGATGGTCCAGTTCAGGGCATGATCGCAGAATAAGAGAAGGCGCAGCTGGCCGAGCGGAACCGGCGCGGCAAGGCGTGGCGCGCCAGGCGGGCACGGTGAACGTGCTGGGGGGTGCGCCGTTCGGTTACCGGTACGTGCGCAAGACCGAGCACGCGGCGCCGCTATGAGGTTGAGAGAGCACGAGGCGGCGCTGGTGGCCGAGCTGTTCGCGCTACGCCGAGGAGGGCGCGACGATCGCGGACCTGGCCCGCTGGCTGACCAGCGAGGAGTACCGACCCGCACCGGCAAAGCGCGCTGGGACCGCGGCGGTGATCTGGGGATGCTGCGCAACCGCTTACGACGGGCCGGGCCGTGTTCGGCAAGAGCGGCGATCATCCGATGATCAGCGGGGGCTGAACGTGTCGCCCGGCTGGCAGGGCGCTCGGTGCGCAAGGCTACTCGGTCAAGGACCGTGCGCCCGTGAGGAGTGGATGGAGATCCCCGTCCCAGCGCTGGTAGATGAGGAGATGTTTGAGCGCGTAGGCGCCGGCTGACCGACAACAAGAGGTTCGCCGCCCGCGACAGCAAGATCCCGTCGCTGCTGCAGGGCATGGCCGCGTGCACGGGGTGCGGGTACGCCTACTACCGCGGCCACACCACGACCACCACGGGCAAGAAGATCTACTACTACCGGTGCATGGGCAGCGACAACTACCGGTATGAGGGCGGCAGGGTGTGCGACGACAAGCCGGTGCGCGCCGACTACCTCGACAAGGTCGTCTGGGATCACATCACGCACCTGATCGCCGACCCGGCGCTGATCCGCGCGGAGATCGACCAACGGCTGGGACAGCCGCACCGGCGACCCGGTCACCGCCAGCGCAAACGCCTGGAAAAGCGCTGGCCAAGACCGCCAAGGCGATCACCGCGATGATCGAGGCCTACAGGAGCAGCTGATCACCATCGACGAGCTGCGCGCCAAGATGCGCGGTCTGCGCGCCCGCGAGGCCAGCCTGCGCAGCCAGATCGAGGCCGCCGATGCAGGTCGCTGACCGCGAGGTCTACCTCAAGCTCGCCGATGACCTCGAAGGGCTTCCTGGCGCCAGCTGCACGCCAGCGCCGAGACCGCCGCCACCGCTGAACGATCGCCGCGTGTCGTGCGGCTGCTGGTCAAAGAAATCCTGATCGGCCCAGAGCAAGATCGCGATCAGGCACCGGATCCCTGCACGAGCCGGGACACACCAGCACGCATGCGAGCACGGACCGCGACACGAGAGGGTGAGCCATAGCGCAGGTTGCGCAAGTGCGTTGGGGGCGTGTTGTCGCCGGTGCTCTGTAACGCCTACCTGCACCGGCTGGACCGGGCATGGCAGGCGGCCGAGCACGGGGTGCTGGTCCGCTACGTCAACGACGCGGTGGTGATGTGCGACACCAGGGGACAGGCGGAGGCCGCGCTGGCGCGGCTTACCAGCCTGCTGGCCGGGCTTGGGCTGGAGCCCAAGGCGGCCAAGACCCGCATCGTGGAGCTGGCCGAAGGGAACCCGGGGTTTGACTTCCTCGGGTTTCATCATCGGCTGGTACGCGGGCGGACCCCGAAGTCGGCGCACCTGACGTTCCTCGCCCGCTGGCCCTCACGCAAGGCGGCCCAGCAGGCCCGCGACCGGATCCGGGAGATCACCGGCCGGGAGCGGCTGCTGGTGCAGGCCGAGGTCATCGTCACGGAACTGAACATGTTCCTGCGCGGCTGGGCCGGGTACTTCCGCTACGGAAACTCGGCCCGGGTCCTCGGCCAGGTCGGGAACTACGCCCTCTGGCGGCTCGGGCTGTGGTTGTCCAAGAGGGGCAACCGGCGGCACGGCTGGCGGTGGGGCGTAACCCAGGTGCTGCTATCGCCAGACCACCTGGGCCTGGCCAGCCTCCATCGAACCGTCATCCCGCCCCGGCCCTACCGGGACTGGCGCGGGGAAGCCGAATGCCGCCGGTGAAGAACGTCGGTAAGCCGTGTGCGGGAGAACCGCATGCACGGTTTGACGGGCGGGGACTGGAAACGGGGCCGTGATCAGCGGAAACCGCGCCAGTCCCCGACCCTCCCATTTCGTGCTGTGAGCTGGGATGGTGCGGGTGCCGGTTGATGTGATCTTGTTATGAGATGGGCGGACGTGGGCGCAGCCGCCTCGTGATCCTGTCTGTGTGACGAGAACAAAACCAAAGACGGCTGCTGACCTCATGGTAGAGGCCAGCCGGGCCGGTGACCTGCTGAGTGAGCTGATCGACGGTATCCGGGGGTGCTTCCGGCGGGTGGAGCCGTGGATCCAGGCGGGTAAGTATGTCCGGGCGTGCCTGTCGGATCTGGGCAAGCGCAACGGCTGGACCATCGCGGAACAGGTGGGAGATGCCACCCCGGACAAGACCCAGCGGCTGCTCAACCATGCGTGCTGGGACCACCTCGCGGCGGTGAGCGTGATCCGGCGGTTCGTGATCGGCGGCCTGGACGCCGCCGCCGGGCGCGGCGGGCTGCGGATCGGGGCGCTGGATGAGACCGGCCAGCAGAAAGCGGGCGCGGCCACCGCGGGGGTGAAACGGCAGTACATGGGGTGCGCCGGGCGGGTCGCCAACGGGATCAACACCGTGCACCTGTCCTATGTCCGCCAGTACCGGGGGCACGCACTGATCGGGTTCCGGCAGTGGATCCCGCGCGAGCAGATCGAGGATCCCGCGGTGCGGGAACGGATGGGGCTGCCCGCGGACCTGGTGTTCGCGACCAAGGGCGAGCTGGCGGTGCAGATACTCGCCGACGCCTATGGCCGACCGGATGGCGGTCAACTTCGTGTGCGGGGATGAGGTGTATGGCAGCAGTCCCGCCTGCGCTGTTACCTGGAAGAACACGGCCAGGGGTATGTGCTGCGGGTCGCGAAGACGTTCCTGCTCAGCCTCGGCGGCGGCCGCAGGCTGAGCTGCGCCGGCGTGGTCAGACACCTGCCTGCGGGCCCGGCGGCGCTGGATGCTCGCCTCAGCCGGGAGCGGATCGAAAGGCGAACGGGACTACGCCTGGGCGTGGATCACCACCGCCAGCCCGCGGCACTGGCTGCTGGTCCGCCGGCACCTGGCCACCGGCGAATGCGCCTGCCACTACTGCCACGTCCGGCAGGCCAGCCCGTCTCCCTCAACCGGCTGATCACCGCGGCCGGGCTGCGCTGGCCGGCCGAGGAGAGCTTCGAGTTCGGCAAGGACTACTTCGGCCTGGACCAGTCCCAGGTCCGGCTGCACACCGCGATCACCCGGCACACCGTGCTGGTCATGGCCGCGCTCGCCGTCTGCGTCATCGCCGCCGCCCAGGCCCGGCAGCGAACCGACACCCAGGCCCCGCCGCCGGCCAGCCCCGATGACCTGCCGCCGGCCGATCCCGGGCTGATCCCGCTGACCGTCGCGGAGATCAAGCGCCTGTTCAACGCCGCCACCGCGCGCCCCCGGCCCGCCTGGCACGCTGCCCGGTGGTCCCGATGGCGGCGCCGCCACCAAGCCCGCGCCCGCTGGTACCACAAACGCGCCCGGCTGCCGCCAACCCCAATTCGCCAGGTAAACCCTAAAATGGGCTGCCTCTAGCCAGGGAGGGACAAGCACCAGGGACAGGACAGCGCCAGCCTCGAGGCCCATGCGTGCGTGCCTGCGAGCTCACAAGGTGCGCGCGCCAGCCTGCCAGGCCCAGCCTCATCTTGTATAAGTACCACCCCGGACCACCCCACGCGCGAGCATGGGCAGCTGCACGCGCCGGCCGCGGCCAGGTCGATGCTGACTGATCGCCGGGACGGGCAAACGGGGTCTGGACCCTCGACTACCTCTCACGTTTACGACACCCGTTTTCACCCTTAGGCCCGCCGTCTGCGGTCGCGTTCTCATGATCGTTGCCCCGTCGGCACGGGCTGGTCCCTCATGGGTAACCCGGGCAGGGCCTGTACTTCCGGGCTCAGTGGCGCACCATTTGGGCGTACGCGCGATCCGCGTGCCTTCGGGCTCGCGGGAGATCGCATACCTCCCGTGAAAGGGGAACGCTCATGCACCTGCCACGTGTCCTGGTGATAGCCGGGGCGACTGCCTTACTGCTGGGCGTCGGCGGCGCCGCGGCCGTCGGTACCTGGCCTTGCCCCGCTGATGTTCGAGGGAGCACCAGCGGGGCTGGTGCTCCCTCGATTACTGCGGTTGTTGGTTAGTTAGCGGATACCGAGATGCCGGAGCACACTGCGCAGCTCGGCGCCGGAGATCCGGCGGACGCCTGCCCGGGGGCCGCCGGTCTTGCTGCTGGCCTTGATCGCGGACAGCAGGATCCTGGCATTGTTAGCCTTCATGTTCTCGCCCGCGTAGGTGAAGGCGATGTCGAAGGAGCCGTTGAGCGTGAGGCTGTTCACCCCGGACGCCGCGGGCAGGCCGGTGCCGGCGTCGAGCGCCTCGTTGACCGGGATGTTGGCCGCGCCGCCCGGGCCGCAGCCGGTGACGCCCGGCGCGGTGAACGTGGTGTCACTGGCAATCGCCCCGTTGATCCCGAGGGTACCGGTGTCCGGGTGCTTGACCGGGTTCGGGTCGGTTTCACTGACGAGCCCCCCGCCGGGGCCAACGGAGAGCTGCGGGTTGATCACGACCGGGTTGTTGTCGGACCCGATGTAGCAGCTGTTGCCGAGCAGCGGGTTGATCAGCTGGAACTTGATCCGCTGGGTCCAGCTGAACACCCCGAAGTTCGTGATCTGCCCCGCGGACTGGGCCAGCGCGTACACGTCGAGGTACTTCCCGCCGAAGTGCACGGCCTGGCTGCAGATGTTCTTGACGACCGGGTCGGTCGCGGTGGCGCAGCCCAGCACGGTGGTCAGGGGCACCGGGATCAGGTCCGGCTTGGTGACCAGCATCGCGGACAGGCCCGCGGGCGGCGGCAGGATCCCGCCGGCGTACGACGTGATCTGGTTAGGGCCACTGTTGTCGCCCCCAGCTGCGGCGAACGGCGGAGTCCAGAAGCCGAACTGCACGTTCACCGGCCGCACGACCGGCGTCGTGATGTTACCGATCGTGATCGAGCCGCTGGCCACCTGCCCGACGGTGCACGCGGCGATAGACACGCCCGTGTACCCGCTGTCCGTCAGGGACGGGGACTCCGCCATGAGGGCGTTATCCTTTTGTATCGGGCAGTTGGTGAACGGCGCGTAGATGCCACCCGGCGGCGGGTAACCCGGCCCGATCGCGCCGGGGCGCGCGTGCGAGGCCGGGTGCGTGGCCAGCGCCATCGCCGGCACCCCGACGGCGATCAGCGCTACCGCGCTGGCCGACGTCGCAGTCACCAGCAGTGCCCTATGGCTTCGCCATCTGAACGTTTTCATCGACATTTCTCCTTATGTCTCATTGTCACCGATCCGCGTCAAATAGAGCCTGCCAGCAGGACATCACGCGAAGGCCACTTCACATGGTCTATTCGCGCCTATCCGTGGATCAGGCTCGTCCGTGGATGTTCATCCTGACGAACGGTGTGGTCCTGACGCAGGCCGCAGCGTATCTGCCCAGGCCGCAGTGATACGGCCTGGCCTTGCACCAAGATCAACTTTGGCTCAGTGGCTCCAGGGCATGCCATAGGAGGCCGCCTATACGGTCATCTGGCCGACCCTTACCGTGCACGATTCGCCGTCGGGTTACTGGCAAGTAAAATTAGAGCACTGATGTGTGCAAATGTCAAGATTCAACTGCCATTCCGGCCCCCGAAAGCAGCCGCTTTGCCAGCAAATGACAATCTGGCATTTGTATTTTGTGAGCAGCAGGCGGGCGAGCACGGCCGCCGTCACTTGGTTCTACTGGCGAGGCGTTCGCTGCTGCGGGCGGTCCGAGCCGCACGGCGCCGGTCAAGTTCCTGTTGCCAGCCGCGGCGGCCCGCAGACTTGATCCAGGCGGCGCGCTCGGCGAGCAGGGCCCGGGCGCGTGCCTCTTCGGTCTTCGCCGCCGTGGGGACGGCGCGCAGGGCTGTGCTCGGTTCCCAGAGGCCCGCTTGCTGCAGGCGGCGCGCGGTTGCGGGGTTCATGTTTGCACCGCTGTTCCGCACCGTGGCCGGGTACTACAAGCCGCACCCGGTGCGGTTAACGTAGCACGTCTTGTCAAGCTCATATCAGATTGCATTTGCAAGCCTCTGACCTGCGGGTCTTGGCCAAATTTGGCCACTGCGCATCGTGTATGCGGTGGCCATTTCTGGCCGCACCGCTCACCTGGGGTTCCTGGCCAGATTTGGCCACGCGGTTACCGCCCTCCGGTAGGTCCGGGCCGGCATTCCTAGCTTCTCCGCGGCGGCCTGCGGGGTGCAGTTCCACGCCAGGCATGCGACCCGCAGTTCGAGCGCCGCGCCGCTCATGCCGATCAGCTTCTCCAGCTCGGCCCGGGGAACGGCGTCGCGGCGCGGCCTGGTCTTCGGCAGGCTGGCCAGGCAGCCGGGCAGGAGCCTGGCGAGGGCGTCCCGCAGGTCGGCCCGGGGGCACACGGGCTGCCGGTGGCAGCACCAGAGGATTCGGCCGGCCTTGACGGTGACGGACAGCGCGCGGCCGGTCTTGCACACCGGGCACGCGGCCCGCCATCCGCCTGTTTCCGGGCGCGTGGCGAGAGCGGGGCACCGCAGTGCGAGCCTCTGGTAGTGTCGGCCGACTGCCCTGGACCAGATCGGCCACTGGCAGCCATACGGGGGGTTCATGAACACGCAAGCTTCTTCCTGCGTGCGCGGGCGCGCAGGACGATACGCGGCGACCGCGCTGGGGGCGGGGGCGGTGCTGGCCTTGGGTGTTTTCGCCCCTAATGCCGCCCAGGCCGCCGCGCCGGCGACCTTGTACGTGTCACAGGGAGGTCTGGACAGCGGCACCTGCACGTCGGCGAGTCCCTGCGCCACCGTCAGCTACGCCCTCACCAAGGCCGCCTCCGGCGCCACCATCGAGGTCTCGGGCACGATCGACGACCACCCGGTCATCTCGTCCCCGGTCACCATCACCACCTGGCCTGGCGGCCCAGCCGGCTCGCCTGCGGTCCTCGACGGGACGGCGAGCGGGACCGTCGTCACAGTAGGCTCAGGGGTTACCGGCGTAACTCTCAACGACCTGACTATCGAGCACGGGTCTCTTGGCGTCTTCAACAGCGAGGGCACCCTCACGCTCACCGACAGCACCGTGACAGGGAACGCCACCGCGGCCGAACCATACGCCGGAATCTGGAACTACTCCGACAGCACCACGACCATCATCGACAGCACTGTCACGAAGAACTCGGGCAACCAAAACGTTGGCGCCGGCATTGACAACAACGGGACGATGACCGTCATCGCCAGCACCATCTCGGGGAACACCGGCGGCGGCATCTACAGCGGCCAGCTCGACACCGCCGCCCTGGGCGCCACGATCGTGGCCGGCAACACCGGGAGCAACTGCTCCGCATACGACGCCGGAAGCCTGGACAGCGCCGGCTACAACCTGACCAGCGACACGACCGGCAGCGCCTGCAGCTTCACCGCCGCGACCGACCTGGTGAACAAGAACCCGCTCCTCGGTTCCCTCGCCAATAACGGCGGCCCGACGCAAACCCTGCTGCCCGGCGCCAAAAGCCCGGCCGCCGACGTGATCCCCAAAGCCACCACCCTGCGGGGGGTTGCGGTCTGCCCGGCCACCGACCAGCGTGGCATCGCCCGGCCCGGGCACGGTGAGACCGGCTGCACCATCGGCGCGGTCGAGGCAGCTCTTACGAAAGCCACCACTACGTCGGTGACCCTGACCCCAGCCACCGTCGCGGCTGGCGCCAGGGTCGCCTACCTGGCCGCGGTGAACCCGAAGTCGGGTACCGGCACGCCGGCCGGGACGATCTCCTTCACCGCCGGCTCCACGAAACTGTGCACGGCCGTCCTGTCCGGCGGCGTCGCCGCCTGCGGAGCCACCAGCGCCCCGGCCGGGACCGACACCGTGACCGGGACATACTCCGGTGGTGGCGGCTATGCCAAGTCCTCGGGTACCGCCACCCTGACCGTGACACCGTGACAAAGCCTTAGCGCCCGCCCGGGCCATCAGCTGGGCCGGCACGTACCGGCGAGACGAGTCCTAATCCGAGATCAACTCATGGCGGTTCATGCCCTGAACGGCAAGAGCCCACAAGGCAGGAGGGAAATCATGAAGGTTCGCACGTCCATCATCGCGGCCGGCGCGGCGGCCGTTCTCGGCACCACGGGGGCGCTCGCGCTCCCGGCCGTGGCCAGCGCGCACAGTAGTACGACCACGCTGAAGTTCACCGCTGTGCAAAAGGCCACGGTCAGCTTCGGCAAGGCCGCCGAAGGCATCCAGGACACCGACGTCAACGCGTTGAACAAGGTTGTGGGCTTCGACGAGCTGTACGTCGCGTTCGCGTCGTCGGGCACCGGCGCCGCTAACGTCACCGTGGACACCAAGGGCGGGTTCCTGTACGGCACGTTCAGCATCTCTAAGAGCGGCGTGATCACCAACGGCAAGGTGACCGGGGGAACCGGCGCGTTCAAGGGAGCCACCGGAACCATCATGGTCAAGACCGTCTCCAGCACCAAGCACGCCGTCACGATCACTTACAGCGGCTAGCCAGAATCCGGCAGCCTCATGGAGGGCGGGACGGTCCCGTCCCGGCAGCGGGACCGTCCCGCCTTTGCCGGGCCGGCGGAAGGGACGCCACGCCCTGGTGTTGTACCCGTCGTGCCGTGCTGGGGTGTGCCGGGGGTCGCGGTGTCCTGGCTGCGGCTGGGTGGTCGTGTAGGGACGCCGGCTGGTCAGTGCAGCGGCTGGTTCCAACTCTGCTGGTTCTGCGGCACGAACCAGGTCTGGAAGTTCCCGCCGCCGTTGGTCAGGTCAGTCGGGATGGCGACCCAGTCGCTGCCGGACTGCTGTTCGGTGTTGGCCAGCAGCTTGTGGTGTACCCACCACGACCACAGCGACGACTGGCGGCCGCTGTAGGTGGTCAGCCCGACATTGCTGTAGGCGGCGATCTTGGTGTACTGAGCAGGCGGGGTATGCGAGTACGAGCCGTCCCACGGCGTGCTGCCGAACTCGGTGCCCCCCGGGCCTCGGTGAACGACTGCCCGGTGGCCGTGTAGGACGCGGTGAAGGTGATGCTGTCGTCTTCAGGCTCCGATTCGTACATATACACCTGGCCGTGCACCGGGTCGTAGGTGATCGATAGCTCCCACGAACCTGAGTACAAGGTGGCCGGGCCCCGGGTCGCAGCCGGAAGGGTGGGTGCAGGTTTCACCGTTCGGGTTGGACGCGAGCACCGTGTGCGTGCTGCGGTCGTAGACGGTGGCGTACGTGGTGCAGCCGCTGCCTGAGGTGCTGGCGGTGACGCCGAGGCTGACCACCAGGCCGGAGGACCAGAGCTGGACGCTGTGCCCGTAGCTGGCCACCTCGCTTGAGTACTGCCGGGCCGGCGCATGAAGACGGTCGCGGTGATGTTCTGGAACTAGGCCCCGGTGGCGGTGTACCCGGCCTGCTCCGGGCTGATCTTGTGCCGCCCGAATACTCGATTGGCAGGTTGACCTGCCGTTACTGGCTGCGGCCCGGCGCTGTGATGGTTGGCTGGCCGGGTGCCTCTGAAGATCGCTTACCTGCTGATGCGCTGGCTATACGGGCTGGTAGCCCTGATGCTTCGCGGGGACCGGGCGAAGAACGCCGAGCTTTTGGTGCTCCGGCATGAGAACGCGGTGATGCGCCGACAAGCCGGCCGGGTACGGTATGAGCCAGCGGACCGGGCCTGGTTCGCTGCGCTGGCCCAGTTCATCCCGCGGCGGCAGTGGGGTGAGGTCTTCCCGGTGACACCCGCGACGCTGCTGGCCTGGCACCGCAGACTGGCCGCGCGGAAATACGGCACGAGCACCCGCCGCCAGCCTGGCCGACCGCCGACGGTCCCGAGTATCGCCCGGATCGCCGTCCGCCTGGCGAGGGAGAACCCACTATGGGGCTACCGGCGGATCCACGGGGAGCTCGCCAAGCTCGGCGCCACGGTCGCCCCGTCAACCGTCTACGAGATCCTGCGGGCCGCGGGCATGGACCCGGCGCCACGCCGCTCAGGCCCGACATGGCGCCAGTTCCTGCACGCCCAGGCCGCCGGCATCCTGGCCGTCGATTTCCTGCACGTTGACACGGTCATGCTGAGGAGACTGTACCTGCTGGTATTCATCGAGCACGGCACCCGCCGGATACACCTGGGCGGCGTCACCGCGCACCCAACCGGCGCATGGACTGTGCAGCAGGCCCGCAACCTGGCCCTGGATCTGAATGAGCGGTTCGAGGACTTCCGGTTCCTGATCCGCGACCGCGGCTCGAACTTCACGGCCTCGTTCGATGCGGTCTTCCAGGCCGCTGGCATCACGATCTTGCGCACCGCTGTTCAGGCTCCGCGGATGAACGCGACCTGCGAGCGACTCGTCGGCACGCTGCGCCGCGAACTGCTGGACCGGGTGCTGGTCCTCGGCGCGGCGCATCTGCGGGCCGTCCTGGCCGAGTATCAGGAGCACTACAACACCGCCCGCCCGCACCAGGGAATCGGCCAGCGCGTCCCCGACGCTGAACACCAGCCTCCCTGCATCACGGCAGGCCACTTCCACGCTCGCCAGATCCGCCGAAAACCTGTCCTGAGCGGCCTGATCAATGAGTACATCCGAGCCGCCTGAACTCCAAGAAGACCCAGCTCACCACACAGAATCCTATTTTCGAGCGGCACAGGTGCCAGCGTCGAGCGCCTCGTTGACCGCGATGTTGGCCGCGCCACCCGGGCCGCAGCCGGTGACGCCCGGCGCGGTAAATACGTTGTCGGTGGCATTAGCCGCCGTGATCGCGAGAACTCCGGTGTTCGGGTGCTTGACCGGGTTCGGGTCGTTTTCCGATATGAGCTGACCGCCGGGGGCAATGGTGAGCTGCGGGTTGATCACGACCGGGTTGTTGTCCGACCCGATGTAGCAGCTGTTGCCGAGCAGCGGGTTGATCAGCTGGAACTTGATCCGCTGGGTCCAGTTGAACAGCCCGAAGTTCGTGATCTGGCCCGCGGACTGGGCCAGCGCGTACACGTCGAGGTACTTCCCGCCGAAGTTCTCCGCCTTCACGCAGATGTTCTGCACGACCGGGTTGGTGTTGGGGCAGCCCAGCGCCGTGGTCAGGCTCTCCGGAATCAAGTCCGGCTTGGTGACCAGCATCGCGCCCAGACCCGCGGGCGGCGGCAGGATCCCGCCGGCATACTGCTGGATCCCGCCGGTGTTGTCGCCGCCGAGCGAGGCGTTCGGCGGGAGTCCAGAAGCCGAACTGCACGTTCACCGGCTCGCACGACCGGGCGTCGTGATGTTGCCGATCGTGATCGAGCCGCTGGCCACAGCCCCGGTGACGCACGCGGCGACCTCAAAGGCCGTATCGCTGGCCTCCTGCATGATGGGGTTGAGCAGCGGGCAGTTGGTGAACGGCGTGTAGATACCCCCCGGCGGCGGGTAGCCCGGGCCCGATCGCACCGGGGCTCGCGGGCGAGGCCGGGTGCGTGGCCAGCGCTATCGCCGGCACGCCGGTAACGATCAGCGCTACCGCGGCAGCCGATGTCACGCTGCCCAGCAGGAACGGATGGCGGATCCACCATCTGGATGTTTTCATCGACATTTCTCCTTATGTCTCTCGTCACCGATTCCACGTCGAATAGGCCTGAGAGCGGAGCGTCCACGCGAGGGCCATTTCACCTGGCCTCTTCGTGGATCCAGGCCCTGACTTGCATGGTCATCCCTGATGACCTGGCGAACGGTTTGGTCCTTGGCGCAGGCCAGGGCGTATCCGCACCGGCCGCAGCGTTACGGCCTGGCCCTGCACCTAGATCAACTTTGGCTTAGTGGCTCCAGGGTGTGCCATATGAAGCCGCGTATACGGTCATATGTCCGGCCCTTACCGTGCACGATTCGCCTTCGGGGTTACTGGCAAGTAAAATTAGAGCGCTTATATGTGGGAATGTCAAGATTCAGCTTGTGGGTGCCGGAAATAGTGTCATCGTGGCCTGAGCTGTGATTCCTGCTCCGGCTCTGGACTTGGGGAACAGCAGCCGTGCCGGCTGCGGCTCGGGCACGATCAGCTCTTGTGACTTTCCGCCTGCTGTACCTGATCTTCGTGCGGCTATCCGGCTGGCTGGCCCTGCTGCCGCGCTCAGACGATGCCAGGAACACCGAGATCCTTGGTGCTGCGCCAGCAAATCGCGGTCCTGCGACGCCCCGGGACAGAAGGTGATCTTTGGACGGATACACGCTCTTACCGGGGCCTCGTTCCCCGGTCACGCATGACGCGCCGACGGGGGCCCGATCGATAACGAAGGGTGACCTAAACCTCGATCTCGACCGCATGGACCCCGGCGCTGAGCACGGCCCGGCCGTTCGCAGGCGTCAGCGCCGCAACTGCCGCCCTCGCGTTGTCCGCAGTACCTAACACCACGGCGCACGTCCCGGTACCGGTGCCGTCGTTCAGCCAGATCCCCTTCTGGAAACCGGGCAGTGCCTTCACCTGCGGAATGATCAATCGCTGAGGACCGTGTGGCGGTGCTCGATTTCTGAGCCCGGTTCGATCCTCACCTGGACCACGACCGCATAAGCCATCCCGCGCCAGCCTCTCACGAGCCCGCCCGCCTCTTGTCTCCGGTCTTGCCGGTGCATCGATTGAGACGGACAAGGGTAACTCGGCTCATCGCCTTGATGCCCAGGGGTGTCCGCCAGCGCGGTCAGACCTGATCAGCTCCAGCCTGCTAGCCGCATCTCAGCATCCGAGAACGACCAGAACCCTGGGTCAGCCATCGAGATACGACATAGCGCTCTTGTCATCGGGTGATAGAACCATCCCGGCCAGATTGTCACCAACCGATAATAGCCGGCTGGCAGGCGTTCCCCGCCATTCTCTCTGACAAAACCTTGACACTTGCGGACAACCGCGCTCTAATCGTAGCTACCAGTAATCTCAGGCGAACCAGAAGGCGAGGGTGCAAGGTAAGCCCTGGGCTGCACCCCAACCCGGTAAAGCATATTCGAGCTGGTCCTCGAATAAACTTTGACTCGAACTTCATGTCCTTGGACTTATAGAGGACCAAAATACCTATGACACATCGTGAATTACCCATCACGACCTGACATACTGCCGCGCATGTGACCTGGGCAGGCCAGGCTTTCTATATCGCTACGACCGGCACAGATACGCTCTGGCCTGAGAGATCGCAGGCCGCCCGGAAGACACTCGATCGGGATGCCCGGTCAGCGTTCATCGGGATGCCCGGTCAGCGTTCGCCGGGGCGGGGCGAGCGGGTCCGTCGGCGCCTGCCGCCGGGCTGGCAAGCGCGGTGAAGCCCGATCCGGCTGCGCCTGGCCTCGGTCCGGGGGCAGAGCGGTCGCTTTGTCAAGGCCCCAGCGTGGGGTCTACGGCAACCTCACAACGAGGAGAGGATTCTATGCGAGCACGGACTCGCGCCGCCTGCGTGATCGCTGGGGCGGCGGCGCTGTTGTGCGGCATGGCAGCGCCGGCGCTGGCGTTGACGCCGACCGGCGACTACGCGGTATACACCGCCTGTCCGGTGGACGCCCGGGCGATGCTGGCCGTGGAGTTCAGCCGGGGGGCTGAATGCCTCTGGTCGCAGACCACGGGCGGTCAGGTCACGATCGGCCGAAAGCACGTGACCGTCGGCACACGGCACGAGACCGTGCCGATCGTCAACCCGATCCTGCTCCAGGGCGGCTACTGGTTCAACCGCGCTGGCACCCAGGTCTGGGTCAACACGCAGCCGACGTCGCAGACGCTGGTGGATTCCGGGGCAGCCGGTTCCCGGCACGAACGCGTTCCAGGTGGTGACCGAGCTCGCCGGGCGAATCCAGATCAGCAACAGCAACACCATCTCTCAAGAGGGCACGGCCGTTCAGCTGCCGGTCATGTTCCACCTGATCACCCCGGCGCTCTCGTGCTACATCGGCTCGCACCGCGATCCGATCGTGCTGAACCTGACCACCGGGACGACCAGCCCGCCGCCGCCGAACAAGCCGATCAGCGGTGCGACCGGCAGCCTGTCGATCCTCGACGGAGGCGCGCAGCTCACCCTCACCGGCGATTCTCTGGTCGATAATGCGTTCTCCGTGCCGAAGGCGCACGGGTGCGGTCCGGGCGGCGATCTCAACCAGACCGTGAACGAGGATTCTGGGGCTCCCGTCGCCGGCGGGCAACAACACCGCGGTCCTCAACGGCACGATCGCCATCGCGGCCGCGACGCCGGTCCTCGGCAGCGTTCTGGATACGACGAGCACCAGCTGCTCGCCGAACACCGAGGTGCTGGCGGGGAACTCGACCACCTGCACGGCGACCGACACCGTCGGCGACCCCGCGCAGGGCACGCCGACCGGCACCGTCAGCTTCGCGAGCAGCGGCCCCGGCAGCTTCGGCGGCGGCGGGACTTGCACGCTCAGCCCGGTGAGCACCGGCACCGCGAGCTGCCAGGTGACCTACACGCCGGGCTCGGACACGTCGGCCCTGGTGCGCACGGACACGATCACCGCTACCTACGGCGGCGACTTCCGGAACGGGGGCAGCAGCGGGTCCGCGACCGTGCAGGTCATATCCATTCAGGGACCCCAGTGAGCCGCGGTTCCGGGCTCCGGCTCAGCGGGCCGGTGCCGGGAGCCAGGGGTTGCCGTCGAGGGCTCGCGTGATGGCGTCGAGAGCCGTCAGTCCGTGGCTGGCGGCGGCGTTCAAGGGCTTGCCGGCAACACTCCGAATGACCCGCCGCAGTGCGGGGATCACTGGAGCACCCCGGCGGGCGGCGGCTCAACCCCGCCCGCCTAGGTGCCGCAGTTCATGGCGGTGACCGCGTCGAACTCGATCACGATGTCGGGCTCGCAGAATTCGGGCGACGCGCCCGAGGTGGTCGTCGTCAAGACCAACCCCGGCTACGGCCCCGACCCCAGCCAGCCCGGCACAGGAACCGTGGTCGGAATCGTCTGCGGCGGCTGAGCGCGAGAACTCGTTCGAGACCCTCGCGATCCGGCTACTTAGTGAGTGTTTGGTAAATCGCTGGGTCTGGGTCGGCTGTGCCTGATCTGGCTGGCCTGGGGCGCCGGCCTGGTGGAAAATGCGGCGCGCGGACCCCAGGATCTTGATGTGTGACGATCAAGAAGAACGCGGGGCCCGCGCGTGCCCAGCCTACGCGGCTGCGCCGGCCTGGCCGGCGCTACCCATCAGACCTCGATGACGACGAATGGGCGGTCCTGGAGCCGCTGCTGCCGCCCGTGCGCGCCGGCGGCAGGGGCGGGCCGCCCGTCCACTCCCGCCGTGCCATCGTGGATGCGATCTTGTACCTGGACCGGGCCGGATGCGCGTGGCGCTACCTGCCTGCAGACTTCCCTCCGTGGCGGACGGTCTACGGGTACTTCGCCGCCTGGCGCGACAACGCCACCCTGCAGCGGCTGCATGACCAGGTACGCGGCCAGGTGCGCGCCGCCGCCGGACGGGACGTCATGCCCACCGCCGCAGTGATCGACTCGCAATCGGTGCGCGCCGCCGACACCGTGCCCAAAGCCAGCCGGGGCTGGGATAACGCCAAGAAAGTGAACGGCCGCAAACGGCACATCGCCGTCAACACCGCCGGGCTGCTGCTGGCGGTCGTGGTCACCGCCGCCTGCGTCCAGGACCGCGACGCCGCCCGGCCGCTGCTGTGGAACCTCCGCCGTGCCCTGCCCGGCGTCAAGCTCACCTGGGCCGACGGCGGCTACGCCGGCCAGCTGGTCACCTGGGCCGCCACCCGGCTGAAGCTGACCATCACCATCGTCAAGCGGCCCGATGACCTGCACACCTTCCAGGTGCTGCCCCGCCGCTGGGTCGTCGAGCGCACCTTCGCCTGGATCAGCACCCACCGCCGCTGCACCCGCGACTACGAACGCCTGCCCGCCAGCCACGAGGCCATGGTGCTCTGGGCCATGATCGCCCTCATGACCCAGCGCCTCGCCCAGCCACAATGACCGATTTACCAAACACTCACTTAGACAAGGCCGCTCAGGGGCCCGCCAGTTGGCTGGCGGGCCCCTGAGCGGCTGCTGCCTGGGTGTGGCGCCGAAGGTGATCGCCGCCTGGCGGGCCCGCGCCGCGGTGGAGGCGCTGTCGCGCCTGCGCGACCATCCCCGGCTGCTGATGCTGACCCTGCTGGCCGCGCTGCTGTACGAACGGCAGCCGGAGATCACCGACACGCTGGCGGACCTGCTGATCTCGACCGTGCACCGGATCGGCGCCCGCGCCGACCAGCTTGGGCGCGCCGTCCACCCTCGGCGAGACCAGCACGCAGCAACAGTCGGCCTACAACGGGTAGGGCTAGCTCGACCCGGGACGCTATAGACATCAGACCCTGAGCTTGACTCTGTCGGTGATCTTGGTCGCCGTGGCTTAGTTGACGGCTCGCCATGAGCGCAGGCGTTGGATGTCGTGCTGGTCGAGGTAGTCCTGGAAGGCGGTTGGTGGTCGCGGGGGTGTGCTCTCGCCGGCTGGCTGCTGGCTGAGGCGCTCGATGTTGACGGCGATGGCGGTGAGGACGTGCTGGAGGTGGGCCTTGGGCTGCCCTCGGTAGCGGCAGTGGCGCATGCGGTGGCCGTGGGCGAACTCGCAGACGGTGCCCTCGATGCCGGACCGGACGGCGTAGCGCTTGTGCCAGGCGGGGTCTTGCTGGTCGGCGCGGTTGCGGACCTGCAGCTCGTAGAGTTCTCGCGGGGGGAAGCCCACGGTGCGCTTGCCGTCGCTGGAGGTGGTGCAGGCCGCCCTGGCCGGGCAGGGCTGGCACTGGCTCTTGGTGAAGCGGGCGACGATGAGCGGGGCGGCGTCGGGTGAGGAGGTCGGGTAGGGGCCGTGCCACCCCTTGCTGACCTGGCCTTGCGGGCAGGTGACTTCCTGGCGGTCGTAGTCGATGAGGAAGTCGTCGCGGGCGAAGCCCTCCTGGGTGCGGTGCTGGCGGGTGGGGTTGCCCGGCAGCGGCCCGGTGAGGGTGACCTGGTGCTCGCGCCTGGCCCGCTCCATGTGAACCAGGGAGGTGTAGCCACCATCGGCCAGGTGCTCGGCGGGGAGCAGGCCCCGGTGCTCTAGCCGGGCGTGGATGCCGGCCAGGGCCAGCGTGTCGGCGCTGGTGGCGGGCATGGTGGCGACGTCGGTGATGATGTTGGGGCCGTCATCGGAGCAGGTTTCGGTAACGTGGGCGAGGTATCCGGTCCAGCGGGTGACCTGGCCCCGGCGGGCGTAGCGGGCGGCCAGGTCGTAGGGCGAGACGATGCGGGTGGCCGACGGCGGCAGGCCGCTGTCGCTGTCATCGTCGCGCCAGCGCAGGCGGCCGGCGGCGTCCCGGTAGTAGTTCTGGACCATGACCTGCCGCAGGGCCTCCACCTGGGGACCGGGCAGCAGGTCCGGGTGGCTGGCGGCCAGGTGCTCGATCAGCCGGCAGGCGTCCGCACCTGCCTCATTGATCCGGGTCTTCGGCCGGGTGGGGTTCTTGCCCAGCCGGACCGGGCGGCCATAGCGGCGGCCCCAGTCGTCGTCAACCAGGCCTTCCAGCGCGTGGCCGGCGGTGCGGGCGAGCTCCTCCAGAGCCGCACGCACCGCCTCGGTGACCAGTTCCAGCCGGGTCAGGTCCCGCACGGCCGCCAGAACGTGGGTGGAATCAGTGCGCTGGGTGGTGCGCTCGCGGACCAGCCCGGCCTCCTTCAGCCGGGCCAGGGCCAGGTCAAGGAGCCGATCCGCCCGCCCGTCCTCCAGCAGCCGGTCCCGGAAGTCGCCCAGGACGCTGTGATGGAAGCCGGGATCGTCAAGGTCAAGGCCGAGCGCGTACTTGAAGTCAATCCGGCACCGCACCGCCTCGGCGGCACCGCGGTCGGACAGGTCGAGCAGGAACTGCAGCACACTGACCGTGGCGAGCTGAGCAGGAGACAGGCCAGGACGCCCATCACGCGGGTACCAGGC
Organism: uncultured Actinomycetes bacterium; assembly: GCA_963762615.1. Classification (GTDB taxonomy): domain Bacteria; phylum Actinomycetota; class Actinomycetes; order Streptosporangiales; family Streptosporangiaceae; genus PALSA-505. Next base: position 70,986 of record CAVXLG010000015.1, read on the forward strand.
CTGGAAGTCCTCATCCCGCCACAGCCCATCCAGCCGGTCACGCACCCACATCGCCGTCGTACCACCCGGGTTACTGGCCCGAGCTACCCGCTTGGTGAGCTGCGGGACTTCCGCTCCGATCCGGGGACGCACGGACACCTGACCACCTCGGGGGACGATCGACTACACCGACCTGCGGCAGTCTGCTGGCAACCAGACGATCTTCCACCGCGACGCGCCGACGGTTTTCAAGATCACCGACAGAGTCAAGCTGAGGCCTTTCAACCTCTGTAGCTGTTCCACCGGGCGACGAGCTGGTCGAGGACGGGGGCGAGCTGCTGGAGCTCGTCGAGGTGGGCGGGGGCCAGCCGGGTCAGCCTGCCGCGCGCCGGGACATCCGCCCAGGTAATGTCCGCCGTCCGGAACACCGCCGTCGCCGTCTTGCGGCTGGCCGGATTCACCGGCACCGCACCCGGCCGACGCTGGGCCGCACGCAACCCCGCCCGCCCCATCGCAGCCCTGGGTCTCACATTCCGAGAATGACTAAAGCCCTGGGCTGCCCCGGCAGGCGGACGAGTGCGGACATGCGGCTGACAATCTTGCCAGCTCGCGAACCGATCCGAACGACACTGAACGCGATACAGGTAACTACGGATCAGAAGGTCTGATGGTGAGCGCCTGAAGCAGGCTTGGACGCGGCTCGTGCCTGGCACCCTCTAGGCCGAGAGCGCCGTCCTCGGCGGCACCGGGCAGCTCGCCCGCCAGAGCTAGGCTAGCGCAGCCAGGTCACCTCAAGATCACCGTGCGACCAACGTGCGACTA
>CAVXLG010000016.1:0-42572 GCA_963762615.1 uncultured Actinomycetes bacterium
GGTCAAGGGGTCGCCGGTTCAAATCCGGCCGTCCCGACTGGTAGCACGATTTTTTCGAATATGCTTATGGCTCACAGGAGCCAGCAGAAGAGCCAATCTCCTGGTGAAATGGACCCCTTAGAGGCGTGCGCCGATCGTACGCTATGGCATCCCATCAGGGCATCCATCAATCCAGCAGAAGCGCGAAGCCAAACAGTCAAGGGGTCAAAGATCGCTAAGCCGGTTCTCGCGCGACCGCTATCCGGCGTCACGAGGAGAAGCCGTGCCGTGATCGCTCGCGCTGAGCAAGATCACTTGCTTAGTGCATTGGTGTGATGGTCGTGGCGCTGCGTGATCAACAGTGACAGGCGGGGGTGAGAGGACACGCGGGGAGAGCGTGTGAGGGCGAGCGTGAGGCGTGCGGTGAGTGGCCGGGAGGGGTGTGCCGGGCTGGCGGTCCGAGCAGCCGGATGCGGCGAGGCGGCCCGTCGGTCAGGTGGTTTTCTTCGCGGCGGCGGGCCAGTCGAACAGGCGCGCTTGGCCGCCGGGCACGCCGGCGGCGCTGGCCGACCAGATCGCCTTCGATCCGCGCCGGGCTGTCATCTCGGTCCAGGCCGGCGAGGATCGCGCCCCGGATCGCGATCGCGCGCTCGGCCGCGCCCCTGCGGTCTGTCAGCGGAGATCCGGGCACCTTGCCGCGCGCGGTGAAGTCCGCCATCTCATCGGCCGTCGACCCGGTTACCCAGTGCGAGGGGCGGTGGGCAGATCGCCTCGTCGCACCGGTGCCGGATCACGGGCAGCAGCCCGGTGGCCGGGTCGGGCCGGAGCAGCCCGCGGGAGAACTGGAAGCCGTAGACGTAGGAGGTCACCACCCGCGTGGCGGGTCGCTCCGGCTCGAGACGGCCCATTCACCGCCCGGAGGCTGGTCACGGTGGGCCAGGAGGGCCGACCTTCAGGGTAGAGAGGGCGGCCGGGTCGATGCCGGCCCGCTGCACGGACCTGGTCCCGCTACGCCCGGCAGGCCGACATCGAATCGGATGCCCCTTCCGCCTGAGTGCTGGCCCTGCCCGGCCCGGCGTGACCAGCCTGCGGGCGGCCAAGGGGGCCGTCCGGCCCACACCCGGCGCGCTCAATGGGGCCGCCCGGCCCCTGCCGCCGGGCTCCGGCCGGGCTCACGCTGGGTCTACTGCTCCGCTGCCTAGGCGGCCCGTCCCGCCCCGGCGAAAGGCGACCGCAATGAAGATCAAGTTTACGAGAGCGCCGACCATCACGAAGGCAGCCACCGCTACGATCCTGTTCACGATTTTGCGGGGAGTGACGGATGTCAACCTCCCCTCGTGCAGTGACCCTGGCGCGGTACTCAACTCGGGCGGGTGCCTGGTCCATCAGTCCTACCTGCACATCGCCTGCGGCTGGCTGGCGCTGGCTAGCCTCATAACCGGCGTGGTGCTGTTCATCCTCAAGCAGCGCAAGGCTTCCTCCCAGGACCAGCAGGCTCCGCCGCGCCCGGCGCGGTCCGGCGTACCCGGGCCGGGCGAGGCACCCGGACCTGCCGAGACGACAGGGCCTGAAGAGAGGACTCACGGCGACGGCACCGGGCCGGTCACCGCCTTGGCCGGCCCGAGCGGAATCTCACGGTCCCGAGCGGGCTTCGAACTTCTGTACCCGGTGCGGCACGCGCGCCGCCGCGGGAGACAACTTCTGCCAGCAGCGCGGGACTCCCGTGAAAACGGAACCGCAAGCTACCCGCGGAACAGCGTCACCGCCCGCGGGAAACAACCTAGGCATCATGTCCGCGAGGGGCGTGCTGGCCAAACTCGCCGCCCCTGGCCGCCAAGCTGCTTTCCGACGCGATGAGCGACCATGCGGCTGCTGGCAACTCGTGCTCGGCGGACGGGAACACAATCCAGGCGCACCCGCCGGCGGAACAGGCCGGCGCAGAGTTCACCGGCTGGAGCAAGGCCACTCGCCCAGAATGCAGGGAATTTCCCTCCTAGACTCGGCAGGCCTGCCCGGTACAAAGGGGGGCGGGCCGGCCTGCCGACCAAGGGCGACGCTGCCTGGGCGTCTGTGGCTCTTCATACCCGAGATCACGCTCAAGGGATATGAAGAACAAGAACTTCTCGCCAGCCCGCCGCAGCGGCCGAGAGCGAACGGGATTCTGCGAACGGATCAACGGCACCCCGCGCCGGGAACTCTCCGGCCGGCTGCTGATCCTCAATGAGCACCATCTGCGCCGGGTGCTAACCGAGTACTTGCTGCACCACAACCAACCCAGGCCGCACCGTTCCCCCGGCCAGCTCGCACCGGCTCAAGCTCCCACCCGGCCACCGCAGACCAACCTCGCCGAGCACCCGATCCGCCGCAAGCAAGTCCTCGGCGAACTCACACGCGAATACCAGATCGCGATGACCATCAGCGGCAGCCGGATCAACGGCAACACCGCGCCCAGCGACACCAACGGCAACATGGGCCTGGGCGGCGGCATCGCCAACGTCAACGCCGGGCCCTCATTAGGGTTCTGGCGTGCTGACCGTCAAGGGCAGCGTGCTGATGGACAACTCGGCCGCCGAGGCGGGCGGTGCGGTGGCCAACGGGCCGAAGCCGACGGCCACCATCAAGGGCACCACGATCTCCCACAACTCCACCGCAGCCGGTGGCGGCCTGGCCAGCCAGGGTGACCTGACCCTGCATGGCAGCCTGGTGACCGCGAACACTGCCTCGGCCGGAGGCGGCGTCTTCGAACTCGGCGGAAAGGTCACCCTGCAGACCACGGTGGTCACCCGGAACGTGCCCGATAACTGCGAACCGGATGCGGACAGCTCCGCTGGCTTCTGGTCCCGGCTAGTCGTCACGTCAGTCACTGGTGTCTCCTCCGTCTCGGGAGTTACACCGTTGAGACTACAGTCCTTACTAGGCGCCACCGGAGACGACGAAAACCCAAGAGAAGTCCAGGTGCTCTCGCCCTGTTGAGTCGAGAGGTCGCGCGCAGCGTTGGCGGACCGGGCAGCGCGGCCGTCGTAGAGACAAGAAACCGTGCTGGAGCGGCATGGCCAGCCGACGATGAGGGTAGTCGTCCCACGACTGCAGGACCGTCGCCAGCGTGCTCAGCATCAAATAACTGCGCGCCGAGCAGGTCGAAAGTGTCCGCAGCGTGAGGGTCGTTCATGCTGACCTTGCTGCAGGGCTCGTATTCGCCGTCAGCCGCTGCCTCTGCGTCGGTCACCGTGCCGTATGAAGCGCTCCCGGTGATGCTCGAGGGAGCACCAGCGGGGCTGGTGCTCCCTCGGTTACCACGGTGGTTAGCTACTTGAGTCCGAGACGCCCGCGCAGCTTGTTCAGGCTGGCGACGGAGATCCGGCGGACGGATTCCCGGGGGCCTGCGGTCTTGCTGCTGTCCTTGAACGCCGACTGCAGGACCTTGGCCCCGGTCAGCGGCGGCGGCGGGGTCGAGGCAGCGACATAGAAGTTGCCGTTGAGCGTGAGGCTGTTGACCCCGGACGCCGCGGGCAGGCCGGCCCCGGCGTCGAGCGCCTCGTTGACCGGGATGTTGGCCGCGCCACCGGGGCCGCAGCCGGTGACGCCCGGCGCGGTGAAGGTCGTGTCGGAGGCGATGGCCCCGGGGACTGTAATGACCCCGGTGTTCGGGTGCTTGACCGGGTTCGGATCGTAGGTGATTGTGGCGCCGTTGGGGGCGCTGAGTTGCGGGTTGAGCACGACCGGGTTGTTGTCCGACCCGATGTAGCAGTTGCTGCCGAGCAGCGGGTTGATCAGCTGGAACTTAACCCGCTGGGTCCAGGAGAAGAGCGCGAAGTTGGTGAGCTGCCCCGCGGACTGGGCCAGCGCGTAGACGTCGAGGTACTTGCCGCCGAAGTTCTCCGCCTTCGTGCAGAGATCCTGGACGACCGGGTCGGTGGTGGTGGAGCAGCCCAGTATCGTGGTCAGGCTCCCCGGGATCAGGTCCGGCTTGGTGGACAGCATCGCGGACAGGCCCGCGGGCGGCGGCAGGATCCCGCCGGCGTACTGCGCGAGCCCGCCAGGGTTGTCGCCGCCGTTCGTGGCGTTCGGCGGATCCCAGAAGCCGAACTGCACGTTCACCAGGCGCACGACCGGCGTGGTGATGTTGCCGATCGTGATCGAGCCGCTGGTGGCTTCCCCGGCGACGCACGCGGCGGTTTGCTCCACCGACTCCAGCATGATGGGGTTGAGTATCGGGCAGTTGGTGAACGGCGTGTAGATGCCGCCCGGCGGCGGGTAGCCCGGACCGATCTGTGCCGGCCGGGCGTGCGAGGCCGGGTGGGTGGCCAGCGCCGCGGCGGGCACCCCGACGGCGATCAGCGCTACCGCGGCGGCTGACGTCGCAGTCCCCACCGCGAAGCGATGGCGGCTCAGCCATCCAGATGTTTTCATCGGCATTGTTCCTCCATTTTTGGCTTGTCGCTGATCGAAAGATTCGGCCGGAAAAAGGCAGAACGGAGCATCCGCACGCCGACCATTTCAGCTGGGCCGTCCGTGTAGGTTACGCCCCTGATCTAAATGCCCATCTGTGACGGATGGTTTGGTCCTGGCACAGGTCAGAAGGTATCCGCTAGCTGCGGCGATGCGCCCACGTCCTGCGCCGGGGCCAACTTCGTGTCGGTGACTCCAGGGCGCGCCATATAACGCCGGATACGCCCATATGACGTGCCCTTACCGTATAAAGGTCGCCTCAAATTCTTGGCAGTAAAATTAGACCGCTGACGCGTGCGGCTGTCAAGGTTTATCTTCCAGCGCGGCCTGGCGCGGCAGACCGGGTAACCCGCGAGCACGCGCAATGCGAGTCTTTTGTCAGCTAATGACAATCCGGCGTTAATTCCTTGTCAAGTGCGGATGAACGAGCTGGCAGCCAGATCCCTGTGGGGTTCCAGAACTCGGCCACCTGTCCTGACTTGGTCTTCTATGCGGCCCGCTCGCACTCGTTGATGAGGCCGCCGAGGACGGCCGGCGCTTGATCCGCTCCTGGGAGAGATCAGCGACGGGTAGCCGGGCCGGGCCGGGCGGAGCTGGCGGCTGCGGATTGGGAGTCTCGACGTGTGATTCGCACAAGTGAGTTACCGAAGCTGCCGGACAACGACAATACACAGGGTGATGCTAGCGGGGCTCTCCGCGACGAATGGATTCCAGCCTAGGGAAGAACTTACAATGTGCCCGCCTCCTCTAGAGCCTCTCTCAACAACTTCCCCACTGTTAACAGAAGCTTCATCCGAACACGCCCGCCAGGCCCCGGCTGGGTCCTCCCCACAATGAAGCTCCGCCACTTCGGGCCCTTACCGGGTGTTGATGTTGGTCAGGCCGGATTCGTGCTTCGAGTGGAGCCCATCCGCGGGAACCTTCCCAGGCGCCGGTGATTGTGGTGCCGTCCGCGGAGATCACCGGGGCTGCCGGGGGCGGTTCGGTGCGCGGTGATAATGCGTGCTGGCGGCGGCTGGGCCGGGGCGGTGCTAGCTGTTCTTGCGCCGGCTCCGGCCGGGGCCCGGCGGCGTTGGCTGGTCGCCGGATGCGGGAGCCGACGCTTGCGCGGCGGGCCGCGTACCGTGGGGGTGGCCGTCTGGCTGGTCGTGCGGGTGTGCTGGTTGCGGGTCGTGTGGTTCGCGGGCGAGCAGGTTGACGCGGTCGCCGGGGGCGAGGGTGATGCTGGGGTCGGGGTCACGCAGGGTGTGGCTGTTGAGGACCGTGACCGGGATCCAGCCGGGCGGCCAGGTGGTGTCGCCGAGTGCCTGGCCGGCGGCGGGCGAGCCGGCCGGGATGGTGATCTCCAGGATCTGGTAGCCGCGCAGCGGGGTCGGCGGCTGCGGGGGGGCGGCCTGCGGGCCGGAGAGGGCCGTTCCGGCGGCGGGCTGTGCCTGCGCGGCGGCGGGGACCGTGTGCATCTGGCGGGCGACGGCTTGCAGCGCGTTCTGGCTGGTGATCCAGCCCCGGAGGTGCTGCCCGTCGGCGGAGATCACCGGCAGCCCGTCGCGGCCGTAGAGTTCGAGCTGGCGCAGCGCCTGGGCCAGGGACTCGCCGGCGAACAGCACCTGGGGGTGATGCTGATGGGTGACGGGGCCGGGCAGCGGCGCCCGGTCCGGTCCCGGCCCGCCGGGGCGGCCGGGTGGCTGGGCCGCGAGGGTGAGCGGTGCTGCGAAGGGGCGCATGGCGTCGGCGGCGGTCAGGTCCTCGAACGGGTCGGCGGCGGGGGGGCGGTCGATGTCGGTGCCGCGGCGCAGCAGCTTGGTGGTGTAGATGGTGCCGTAGCTCAGCGCCCGGGACAGGGCGGTGGCGATCGCGACGGCGAGCATCACCGGCAGGGTGAGGGTGTAGTCGCCGGTCATCTCCACGACGCTGGCCACCGAGGTCAGCGGGGCCCGGGCGGCGGAGGCGAACACCGCGCCCATGCCGACGACCGCGTACAGGGCGGGCTGGCCCGCGGCCGGGCCGAGCAGGTGGGTCGTGATCTCGCCGAAGGCCATGCCGGAGGTGGCGCCGATGAACAGCGAGGGGGCGAACACCCCGCCGGAGCCGCCGATGCCGATGGTCAGGCTGCACGCGATGATCTTCCCGGCGGCCAGGACGATCAGGAACCACAGGGCGTAGCTGCCGCCGACCGCCTGGTACATGACCGGGTAGCCGACGCCGTACATCTGCGGTAGCGCGAGCAGCAGCAGCCCCAGCGCGATCCCGCCGGCCGCGGGCCGGGCCCATTCCGGGCGGTTCTTCCAGGCCCGGTCGCACAGGTCCTCGGTCGCGTACAGGATGTTCTTGAACGCCAGTCCGAGCAGCGCCGCGGTCACCGCCAGGGCCGCCACCAGCAGGTAGCTGCCGGCGTGGTGCAGGACGATCCCCGGCGGCAGCCCGGACAGGAACGGGGCGCTGCCCAGGAACTCCCGGCTGATCAGGTCGGCGACCAGCGCGGACAGCATCACGGTGACGGTCGCCTCGATGGAGAACTCCCGCAGGATCAGCTCGACGCCGAAGAACACCCCGGTGAGCGGCGCGTTGAACGTGGCTGCGATGCCGCCGGCCGCGCCGCAGGCGACCAGGATCCGCAGCCGGTTCTCCGGCATCCGCACCCACTGGCCCAGGCTGGAGGCCAGCGCGGCGCCGATCTGCACGATCGGGCCCTCCCGGCCGACCGACCCGCCGGCCCCGATGCACAGCGCGGAGGCAACCGACTTGACCGCGGCGACCCGCGGCCGGATCCGGCCGCCTTCCGCGGCGACCGCGATCATCACCTCGGGCACGCCGTGCCCGCGGGCTTCGCGGGCGTAGCGGTAGATCAGCGGCCCGTAGATCAGGCCGCCGATCACCGGGATCACCACGAAGAACCCCAGGCCGAGCCACGGCAGGTGGGCACTGCCGACGCGGCCCTGCTGGCCGAACTGGACATGGCCGGTGGCCAGCCAGGTGAAGAAGTAGACCAGGTACCGGAACGCGACCGCGCCCAGACCTGACCCGGCGCCGACCGCCAGCGCGACCGCGAACAGCCCGGCCCGGGAGCCCCGCAGCCACCCGCTGGCCCGGCCGGCCCACGGCACTGCTCCCGCCGCCGCCTCGCCGGTCATGATCGTCCCTCGGTGCCGCCGGAGCGCGCCGGCTCCCGTTTCATCCTGCCCGGCGCCGCCGGCGACGGGGCGGCCGGCTCTGGCGGCCACTGGCTGTCGGGGATCTCCCCGGCCGCCGCCGCGAACGCCGCCAGCGCGCTGGCCACCGCCGACTGCCGCGCGGCCGGGAGCCTGCCCAGGATGCCGGCGATCAGCTCCCGCCGCCGCGCGGTCGCGGTGTCCACCACCTGGCGGCCGGCGGCGGTGAGCGATACCTGCACCGCGCGCCGGTCGGCGCGGCCGCGGTGCCGGCGGATCAGGCCCTTGCGAAGCAGCCGGTCGCACATCCGCCCCGCCGTTGACGGCGTGACATCCAGCGCCGCGGCGAGGTCGGTCATCCGCTGCGGCCCCCGGGAGGCCAGCACCACCAGCGCCCGGTACTGGGCGATCGTGGTGTCCTCCGCCGCCGCGCCCAGCGACCGGGTGGCCACCGCGACCAGGGTGCGGCTCGCCGTCAGCACCGCGTCCACCGCGGCCTCGTCCGCCACCTGCCCGGCCACGCCTGATCCCCACTCTCATTTACTTGCTCACTGCAATGATCGCATGATAATTCTATCAGCTAATGCACATAAGTGCCTGCCTGGAACTAGCCGCACCTGACGGTGGTCACGTTAGTGATCTTGACGGGAACGCGGCATGTCACCGGGGTAGCGGAAGAGGCTCCCGGCAACCGCATGACGGTCGAGTCCACCGCGATGCCAGGAGCCTTATGCGTCGTCGTACCGTGCCCGGGTTGTCCTGCCTAGGACGGCCCGCAGCACGCGCAACTGCCCGTGTCCCCTTGAGATGACCGCCGCGGACTGGACGGCGTTTGAGCCGGTGCGGGCGTCGCCGGCCGGGCGGGCCGGCGACGCCCGCTGTCCGGTGCATGCGCGATGCCGTGGATGTCATCCGGTGCCAGACGCATAACCGGGCGGCGCGTGCCGGTGCTGCCGGGTGGACCCGCCGCCGCCCCGTGCCGGGCCGATCTTCTGGAAGCCCTGCCCGCACTGCTTATCCGGGCAGGCCCGGTTGCCGCAGGATCAGCACCACGGCAAGGGCCAGCAACACCGAGCCGAACGTGATCAGGGCATAGCGGATGCCGTGCAGCTTGAACGAGCTGCCGATGCCCACCAGGAACAGTACGGCGGCCAGGAAGACCGTGATCCGGACGTAGTCGTCGCTGACCAGCCCGTCATGGTTGCCCTGGTCGAACTTCGCGTCGGCCGCGTTGTCCAGCGCGTTGGCCTGCGCCTGGGCCGGCAGCTTGTACTGCGGCATGTAGGTCGGGCCGGGCGGGGCATGCAGGTTGTGCACCGGGCTGGTCGCCAGCCACGCGTTGAAGGCGACCCGGAACTGCGGCCGGAACCGGTGCACCGCGACCGCCTCCTTCCGCGGGTTGTTCAGGGTGAAGGCGGTGAACCACGCGTTGAAGGTGGAGGAGTCGAAATTGCGGGTCGACAGCGCGCTCAGGTCGGCCCGGGTAGCGAGGCTGCGGAGCGTCGTAGACCGGGCGATGTCCACCCGCGAGGCGGTGCCCCACCGCGCCGCCGCATAACCCGCCCAGGCCGCCGTGATCGTCACCAGCGCCAGCAGCGCCGCCTCACCGATCTGCACGATCCGGGAATGCCGGTCACCAGCCCCTGTCCGGCCGCCGTCGCCGCCTGGCCGATGAGCGTTCAGGTCGCTGGCGTGCTCGTGCAGCTTCCTGCCCGTCTCGATCGGGTCCAGCCCCTCGGCCATCGAACACCCCCGCCCGGTCACCGCCAGCGCGCAACCTCATTATCCGGCCGCACTACCGCCGCCGGCTACCCGTGATCCTGCCACCCCGGCAGCCGGACCCGGCCCGGCTGTGATCACCGCCCGAACGTGGTCACGGCGCGAGTGAAACAGCCAGTTCCGGGTCGTGCACGACGGATCCGGCTGTCCGCCATCCCAGCACCATCATCAGGAGATGACCCGCCGAGGCGGCAAGCGTGCACGCGAACTGGACCACCTCCTTCACCGGAGAGGAGTACCCGCCGACCGGCCAGCGCATCCACCGGCGCAGAGGTCCCGCAGGTTCTCGCCAGCGCCCGGACGAGCCCTCCCGGCGGCTGGACGAGCGGAACTGCACAAGGCGCTGAGCAAAGCCCTGGCCGGCCTGTCCGCGGATTACCGGACGGCGATCGTTCTGCGGATGTCGAGCCCTGTCAGGCCGGCAACTTGGCCGCCAGGACGTCGATCGGCTTGATATCGGGAGGACAGGCAAGCGGCTCATTCGCCAGCCAGCTGCTACCCATCGCCGGCGAACTGCTCCGCCCCGCGCCCCAGCCCTCGCCGAGCCGGCCGAGCCCCCGGCGTGGGTCGCCCGCCTCGCCGCCGCACAGGACACCGTCCAGCAAGCCCTCGATGAGCGGAAAGCCGTCATCATGCCCGCCGAAGACCACGAAATGCAAGACGAAGGCGAAGCCTGGCCGACGCTGCGGCCCCGCGAACGCGACGCCATCTTGCAGCCCCACCCCCCGAAATACCCGCCTCGCCGCGGCTTCCCGAACACTCCGCAGGCCGGGAAGCCGAACCCGAAGCCGGGTAAACCACAACCAGCAGCACGAACACACGGAGGTGGACGGTCATGGACCGTCAGCAGGAACGGACCTGGCTCGACGTGCCATTCGAACGAAACAAGGACGTCAAGGCGCTCGGTGCCCGGTGGGACCAGGCGGCGGGCAGCTGGTATGCAACCCCGGCCCGGCATGACCAGGCTCACCCGGTGGGAACGGCTACCCGAGGTGCTGCCCGGCGAAGACCGCAGTTTCGGATCCGGGCTGTTCATCGACATGATCCCCGCAACGTCCTGGTTCCGGAACGTCCGCGCCGCCGTCGACCCCGACGACTGGCACCGGCTCCGCGCCATGGTCTACCGCCGGTGCCGGTCACCGGTGCGAAGCGTGCGGCCGTCCCTCAGGCAAAGCATCGGGAAATTTCCTGGAGGCACACGAGCGGTTCGCCTACCACGACGCGACCCGGGTCCAAGTGCTACAGCGACTGATCTGCCTGTGCACGTGGTGCCACAACGTCACGCATTTCCGCCTGGCCCAGGTCCAGGTCGAAGCCGGACGGGCAAGGGCCTGGCTGCAGACCGTCCAGAACATGTACCCATGGCAATCGGACGCGCGCATCCGCGCGGCGTTCACGGCCTGGGAAGCACGCAGCCAGATCGCGTGGACGCTAGACCTCACCAACGCAGGAATCACCGTGCACCAACCCGAGCCCGCACCCGCCCCCACATGGCCGCCCCGGATCCCCGACCGCCGGACAACGGCGGCAGGTTCTCCGCCATGATCACACAGATGCGGCACGCTCTACCTGATCGCTGAGTCTCAACGCAAGGATTCGCCGCTGGTACCGCTGTCCGCCACGCTCGCCTGCGAATTTCATCGCTTCGGGGCAAGCGCCGCAATGGAGCCCGCCGGTGATCGGCGGGATGACCTCGCCCTCGACGGCAAACGCGACCGGGCCGGTGGCGCACACCGGTGCCGCGCCCTCGGGTTTGGGATCGCGGGGGCCGGTCGCGGATGATGGCGCTGTCTCCTGGCCGTGCGAGCGTGTCGCAAACCATCCAGATCACCCTCAGGGTGGACTTCACCGACCGCCTGAGCACCGCGCCGCTCCATCATTGACAATCCCGGCCATGTCCGGAACTATCGGGCAGGGCACCGAGGGGGGGCCAGTGATGGGGGCAGCTCGAAAGCGTGGAACGATCCGGCTTGCGCGGTCGATCCTTATCCTTCTAGCGGGGGTGGTGGGCGTCTGCGGCCTGGCTGGTCCTGCCGGGGCCAGCAGCAGGCCCAGCGTGGATGCTGGCACGCTCGCCAACGTGGTATCGGTGGCCAGCAATAGCGGCAGCTCGAGTTACTGCGGTCTGCTGTCTACCGGCAAGGTGGATTGCTGGGGAGCCAACGGCTCCGGTCAGCTCGGCAACGGGACCGCGACGGACTCCGATGTGCCGGTCCCGGTCTTGGGTATCAGCGATGCCAAGGCGGTCGCCAGCGATGTCAACGGCAATAGCTTCTGCGCCGTGCTGTTGACAGGCCACCTGAAGTGCTGGGGGTATAACGACGACGGCGAGCTCGGCAACGGGACCACCACGACCTCCGAGATACCGGTGTCGGTCAAGAACATCACCACGGCCACCGCAGTCGTCGGCGGACGTTACGGCTTCTGCGCCCTGCTGTCGACCAAGCACCTGGACTGCTGGGGGTACAACGCCTACGGCGAGCTCGGCAACGGGACCAGCACAAGCTCCGATGTGCCGGTCGCCGTGCGCAAGATCACGAACGCCGCCGCGCTGGTCACCGGCTACTACGGCTACTGCGCGCTGCTGTTGACCAGCTACGTGGACTGCTGGGGGTACGGCAGCGACGGCGAGCTCGGCAACAGGACCACCACAGGCTCCGACGTGCCGGTCGCAGTCGCTGGTATCAGCGATGCCAAGGCGGTCACCAGCGACAGCAACGGCGGGAGTTCCTGCGCCCTGCTGTCGACGGGCCAGGAGAAGTGCTGGGGATACAACGGCAACGGCCAGCTCGGCAACGGGACCACGACGAGCTCCGACGTGCCAGTATCACCTGTCGGTATCAGCAAAGCCAAGGCGATCGCCAACGACAGCAACGGCCAAAGCTCCTGCGCCGTGCTCTCGACGGGCCAGGTGAAGTGCTGGGGGTACAACGGCTACGGCGAGCTCGGCAACGGCACCACCACGACCTTCTCCGTGCCGGTGTCGGTCAAGAACATCACCACGGCCACCACTCTCAGCGGAGCATCTAACGGCTTCTGCACCCTGCTATCGACCGAGCACCTCGACTGCTGGGGGAACAACGGCAACGGCCAGCTCGGCAACGGCACCTTCACGAGCTCCGACGTGCCGGTCGCCGTACGCAAGATCACCAACACCGCCACCCTGACCGGCAGCTCCGACGGCTACTGCACCCTCCTGTTGACCAGCCACGTGGACTGCTGGGGGTACGGCGGCTACGGCGAACTCGGCAACGGCACCTTCAGCAGCTCCGATGTACCGGTAGCAGTCCTCGCTGCAAGCTGACCTACCCCCGGCGGCCCTCAAATCCCGGTGCGCCGCCTCGTGCTCCCTGCTCCGGTGTCGGTCGGTCAGCGTCGGATAAACGAAACGCCATGACAGACGAGGCCCTCAGTGCGGCTGCGCGGCTAGCCGGTCTCTGCCGGCCTGCCTCTGCCTCTCCCGGCCTCGATCCCCGATCGACAGCCATCGCTCTGCCGTGCCCCGGGATCGAACGGAGGCCGGTGCGCCAGACCTCGGTCAGGACGCCCGGGCTCTGGCCATAGAGGGCTGCCGTGCGTCTGCATGTGTGGTGCTCGTCAGCCTCGCGCCGCTGTGTTGGCTGACCGGCTGGCCGCGCGGGGCCTGCGGCTGGCCTGGGCTGTGCAGCACGGGGAAGAGATTGGCGGTTCGCGGGGCAATACGGCGAGGTTTGGGCGCCGAATACAAGGTGTGAGAGCTCAGCCGGACCGGTTTCGCTGTGATCGGGGCGCCGGGCGGGGTGCTGGACAGCGCGGCGGCGACCGGCGTGAGCCGGCTGACACCGGGCTGATCAGCCGTTGGATGCTTCCCGGGTGGTCGCGGTCGGCCAACGGCGAGGGCCGGGCGGGATTCGGATCAGCCGCGGCCAGTAGCCGGCTGCAAAGACACATGCGCCCTGTCCGCGCAAGAAGAGCTCGGGTGAACCGTACCGCCGGGGTGGGCGCGATCGCCGCTGGCCATCAGCAATGTCCTCATGCCCGGGCGCTAATACCCCGGCGCCGGGGATGCTTCCGGCGCTGGGTGTTCCTGGTCATCAGCATGCCGGCGGACTCTGCCTGGCCGGGCCGGAACGCAGCAGAGAGGGGAGGCCAGCCGGTCACGAAGCCGGCCGGCGGTTCACGGTCGGCCGCATTGCCTGGACCCAACCCCTAGATGCAGGAGGAGACATGCGCTCGTTAAGCCCAGGAAGGCAGGGCCTGGCCCTGGTCACCCTCGCAGCTGCGGCCGTCGCTGTGGCCGCCGCGGTCCCGGCGGCGGCCGCCGCGGCCCAGGCGTCCCCGGTGGTGGGGCACGTCTACGTTAATGACAACACCGCGGGAACCAACACGATCGGGGCGTTCGACCGGCACGCGGACGGGACGCTGACCCGCGAGGCCGGTTCCCCGTTCCGCGCCGGCGGCGCCGGCACCGGCGCTGGGCTCGCCTCCCAGGGCGCGCTCCAGATGTCCGCCAGCGGCCGCTTCCTGATCGCCGTGGACGCCGGCAGCAACCGAGATCTCGGTGCTGCGGATCAAGCCCGGCGGCGCGCTCCGCCTGGTGTCGGGGGGCGTCGTGTCGTCCGGCGGCGTGCTGCCGGTCAGCGTCACGGTCTCGGGTGGCCTGGTGTACGTGGCCAACGCCGGCGCCGGTGGCAGTAACTACACCGGCTTCCGGCTGGGCCGCGGCGGCCGCCTGGCCCCGCTCGCCGGCTCGACGGTGGCGCTGCCCGACGCAGCCCAGCCCGGGGACGTGCTGTTCAACGGGACTGGCAGCAAGCTCGTCGGGACCCGGGTCGGAACCTCTCAGATCGACAGTTTCACCGTCGGTCCCCGGGGACGCCTGACCGCCGCCCCCGGATCCCCGTTCCTGGCCCAGGGGCTGGGCCCGTTCGGCAGCGAGTTCCGCCCCACCAACCCCAGCCAGCTGTTCGTCTCCAACGCGCACAACACCGGGACCGGCACCATCTCGGCCTTCCGGGACCGCCCGGACGGGAGCCTGTCGCCGATCGGCGCCTCGCCGTTCGCCGACCTGCAGACCGCTCCGTGCTGGGTCGAGATCAGCCACGACGGCCGGTTCCTGTTCACCGTCAACACCGGCGCCGGCAGCATCTCCCGCTTCTCGATCGCCGCCGGCGGCAGGCTGCGGCTGCTCGGCAGCACCCCGGTCCGCGGCACCAGCCTCGGCGCGGTGGACGCCCGGCTCAGCCCCGGCGGCCGCTACCTGTACATGGATGAGAGCGCAACCGGCGCCGTGGCCTCGTTCGCGGTCCACGGCGGCAGCCTCACCGAACTGGCCAGCTCACCTACCTCACTGCCGGCCTGCGCTGCCCCCGCGGGCATCGTCGTCACCTAACCCCGATCCCGGGCCAGGCCGGAGCCGGGGGACGCCAACCCGGCTCCGGCCAACCACGGGGAAAGGCCGCCGGGCCGCAGGCTGGGCCAGCCGAAGCCCAGCGACGACTCATCCCCCCGTCAATCCACCCCGATGATCACCCAAGGTCACCACGGCGTGCCTGGCCTTCGCCCGGATCGCCGACTCGGCGCGGCTGGGAACCACGCCGGCGATGCGTGCGGCCGGGTGCAGATCACCGGGTTATGTGCCATCTCCGCCGGTACGGCAGAGTGGGCGTAGGACCGTGCCGGGGGTTGAGCCGACGGTTTTACCAGGCCCACGATGCGCGAGCCCTGACCTGCGTAGTGCCGGAGGCCGCCGCCGGCGGGGGCCGGATAGGGCATGATCATAGGTTCCGCCAGGCAGGCGCATCATCACCCGCCAGCACCTGGAAGCTTTTCTGGCCGGGGCCGCCTCGTGAGCCTGGCGGTCGCGGCGGGCTCAGCGCAGATCGCGCTCGCGATCGATCAGGCTGCAATGCGGATCACCGCGGCAGCCTTCCGCTGGCAGACCCTTGGCAGGCGTACCCGGGGAGCGCAGTTTAATGACCACGGTCGAGCCCTGCCCCGGAGTGATTGCACTGCTGCTGGCGGATGCGATGGAGCACGGCTACCCCGGCTCGCCGCGGGGTTCGTCCATAGCCCGGATCCTGGACATGGTGTTTTGTCCACAGCCACGTGCCATTTGCCCGCAGTCACGCGCCACGCCGGCCACGGTTGCGCGCCGTGCTGTGATGCTCCCGGTGACCGCCGGATGGGAGGACTGTCGATGACCCAGATCAGTGCCGCTCACGACCGCCTGCAGCGGGCCGGCGATCTGGCTGCTGTCCTGGATGCCGCCTATGCCGCCTTCGAGGGGATGGTGGCGGTCCCACATGCGCTGCACGATTCGGGTAGCGGCCGGTTCGCCGCCGCGGTGATGGCCGCCGCGTCGGCCGCCGACGGCCGACGCGCTGCTGTTTGCCCAGTCGCTGCCCGAGCACCCGCTTCCGGCTCCCGTTCCAGCGGAGCAACCTGACGCCAGTCACAATCCCCAGGGCGTGGCGGCAGGCGTTGACCGCCATGAGGAATCGTCAGGCTTGATGATGTGCAGCTGCGAAGGTTAACCGAGTCTGCGTTCATGGGTTGGAAGTCAGGCCTGCCCCGTTTCCGGACCCAGGAGGGCGTCATGGCATCGGTACTGATCACGGGAGCGTCGAAGGGCATCGGCCGCGCGACGGCGGCGGAGTTCGCCCGCCGCGGCCACCGGGTGATCGCCACCGCACCGGACCCGGGCACGCTCGCCGGCCTGCCCGCGGACCAGCGGCTCGCGCTCGACGTCACCGACCCCGACAGCATCACCTCGGCGGTCGGGGAGGCCGGGGAGGTCGACGTCCTGGTCTGCAACGCCGGGGCGATCTTCGTCGCCGCCGTGGAGGCGACACCGCCCGGGGAGTTCGCGCGGCTGCTGGACATCAACACGATCGGTGCGCTGCGGGTGGCGCAGGCGGTCCTGCCGGGGATGCGCGCCCGCGGCCGCGGGCGGCTGCTGTTCATGTCCAGCATCGCCGGGCGCATCGTGCCGCCGCGCCAGGCGGCCTACGCCGCGACCAAATGGGCCCTCGAGGCGCTGGTCGAGGCCCTGGCCATCGAGGCGGGCCCGCTGGGCATCGAGGCCGCGCTGCTCGAACCGGGCCCGGTCAGCTCCGGCGCGGTCGACCACGCCACTACCTACACCCTGCCCGGCGATCCCTACGCCCAGCCGCCCGGCCGCGGCGGCAGGCCCGCCAGCCAGATGACGCCGGAACAGGTCGCGGCCGGGATCGCCGACGCGGCAGAGGCACCACGGCTGCCCCTGCGCATCCCCGTCGGCCGGGCCGCCGCCCAGACCCTAGCCGCACGCCGGGCCGCACCCGACGACCGTCCGTTCATCCCCGGTGCATCCACGGCCGTCCGGTCGTGAACGGCAGGTAAGGAGGCTTCTCATGCGACCTTCGACACGGCTTGCGGGGGTGGTGGCTGTTCCGTCGCCGCGATACTGAGCGGTCCCGCCTGGGCCGCGCAGGCCTAGGGTCGTCGGTGGAGGCCTACAGCGTCGGTTCCGCCGGGTCACTGACCTTGATTCAGTCGCAGCCGGTCCCCGACGGCGGAAGCCAGGAGGGAATTGCGGCCACCTGACCCGCCGGACGCACCCGCCAGTCGGCTGGGGCTCCATGCCCAGCCGGGGTGCCGTTAACGAACCTGGCACCAGCCCCAAACGAGCCCGGTAGCCGATGTCAGGTCAGAACAGCGGCTCGCAGTCGCCGGCGGGAACACGCGGACGCCGGCGGGGCAGCTGGGGCGCGCCGGCTTGGAGCGCGGCCTGGACAGCGACGGCGACGAGGTGCGCGGTCTCCGCATTTGCCACCTCGCTGACCTGGCGCGCCCGCAGGCAGACCGCCAAAACGAAGACCAAGTGAGCAGACTCGCAGCCCGGGTCCCGCGCTGCGAGAAACATACGCAGAGGGAGAGACATCATGGAGATCACCGGGAAGACCGCGCTGGTGACCGGGGCCAACCGTGGCCTGGGACGGCAGCGGGCCGCGCAGCTTCGCGACCGGGGCGCTCGCGTAAGGCAAGCCGGACGGACAGCTTCTGGGGGAAGCATGGAATCTACGCAGACCGCCGAATGGTCACCCTCGCGAGTATCCGCCCGCGCGCTGCCGAGGCTGTCACGTCGCACAGGCTTTTGGGCGATCGCGTTCTCATTCCTGGCCGTTGCGGCGTTCTCGACCGCCCCCAGCAGCCTTTACGGTCTCTACGAGCAACAAGAACATCTGTCTTCGCTCACCATCACGATCGTCTACGCGGTCTACGCGCTGGGGATCGTGGTGAGCCTCCTGCTCGCCGGGCACGTGTCTGACTGGTACGGCCGGCGTGCGGTGCTGCTGCCAGCCCTCGCCGTCGCCGTTGTCGCGGCCGTTATCTTCCTGACCTGGAGATCTCTCGCCGGCATTATTGTCGCGCGTGTGCTCACAGGCCTGGCTCTCGGCGCCGCCGTAGCCACGGCCACTGCCTTCGTCACGGACCTGGACGCGGGCCCCGACGGCGTCGCTACGCGCCGGGCCGGGATCGTCGCCACGATCGCGAACATCGGCGGCCTGGCACTGGGACCGCTCATCGCCGGACTGCTCGCCCGCTATGCGGGTCACGGCCTCACGCTCCCGTTCATCGTCTTTCTCGCCCTCCTGCTAGCTGCGGTAGGCCTGGTCATCGTGGCCCCGGAGGGCCACGCGGCCATTCATCCGCGGCCGAAGTACCGCCCGCAACGGCTCAAGGCCCCGGCGAACGGGCGCAGCCAGTTCCTGGCGGCCACGACCGGGGTGTGCACGGCATTCGCTGTCGGCGGACTGTTCGCCGGGCTCGCGGGGACGTTCCTGGCAGGGCCCTTGCACCAGCCTTCTCCCGCGCTGACCGGATTGACGATCTTCCTGACCTTCGGCGCCGGCGTGCTCGTGCAGACCACGACCACGAGCTGGCCGACCCGCCGCCTGCTTGCCGCCGGGATCGTGCCGATGATCGTCGGCCTGTGCCTGCTGGTCGTCTCAGCATGGACATCGCCGCCCAGCCTCGCGTTGTTCCTCGCCGGCGGAATCGTCGCCGGCATCGGTATTGGCGCGATCATTCGCGGCAGCCTAACCCTGGTGATCTCCAGCGCCGGCCCGGACGATCGGGCCGGCGCCCTGGCGACGTTCTTCACCGCCGGCTACGCCGGCGTGTCGGTGCCCGTCGTCGGGGTCGGGATCATACTGCAGCACCTCAGTCCCCGAGTGACGCTGCTGATCTTCGCCGTGGCCGTCGGCCTCGTGATCCTGGCCGCCGCCCCCATCCTTATCGGGCCGCAGAAAGCAGCAGCGCCTCGCGCGGCCGGGCGGGACCAGCTAGCCGGCACAACGAAGACGACGCTCGCCGACACGGCGCACGCCAAGTGCATGGACGAGCTGTGCACGGCTCATGGCATGTTGACATCGACGCCGATGAATCGCAGGGTGACCCGCTCCCTTGATCATGCCTCGGGCGGCGAGCTCCGTTGAGCCGGGTGGGGCAGCCTGAAGACGTTCCCGATGTCACTGAAGATCATGCTGCACGGTCGGCTGCAGGAAGGGGGCGCCGAGGCGGCGGGTTCAGCTCCGTGCAGTGGGACGACGCCGGAGAGGTTAAGACGGGCGGGTTCGAACGCAGCGCGCCCCGGCCGTGGTGGCCGGAAAGTGGGCGTAACAGGCTCCTGGCCACCGCGACCGCGGCGGCGGCCGAGTTCAGCGGGCCCGGCCGCGAGCAGCGGGCCAGCTCAGCGAGCGCCGCGGGGACGGCGGCCGGCTTGGTCTTCGCGCTGTCTCGTCTAGTACGGCCCCGCGCCGCTGCTGTTCATTCAGAAGGAGAGAACGACAATGACAAGCTCCGCCCGGCTCGATATCCCAGACGGCCGCGGCACGGCCTGGCCACGAACCGGGCCGGGTGATCTCAGCATCTGCCCGGCGCGGGCGGGTCGGCGGATTCGCGCGCCGGCCGGGCGATCACGTGATCGTGGTGTTCGGGGCGACCGGCGATCTGGCCCGGCGCAAGCTGCTGCCAGGGCTGTTCCACCTGGCCGCGGCCGCTTGATGCCCGACCGGTACCAGATCATCGGCGCCTCCCGCCAGAACCTGACCGGCGAGCAGTTCGGCGAGCTGGCCCGCCAGGCGGTCGCCGAGGTCGGGGCCAGCCCGCCCACCGGGGCGGCCTTGCGGGCGTTCCAGCGGCGGCTCTCGTTCGCCAGCGCGGACCCGGCCCGGACCCTGTCGCTGGTCGAGGCGGTCGCGCGGGCGGAACGGCAGATCGGCGGCTCGCCGGGGCGGCTGTTCCAACTAGCGGTCTCCCTGGCCGCGTTCGAGCCCACCGTGACCAACCTCGGCGCCGCGGGCCTGGCGGCCTGTTCGTGCCGGAAACCTCGTCCACGTCATGCGACCAGTCGATATTCGTTGATCAGATCACCGGCGCGACCCTGTTTCCGGACGTGGTACTGGTCGGGGTCGGCCGGTTCGGGTAGCGGTTTCAGCGGCGCGGCGCCGTGCAGGGAGCGGTGCGGCCGGTGCTGGTTGTGGTGGGTCTCGTACTCGCGCAGGATCCGCCGCAGATGGGCCTGGTTCCAGATGAGGGTGCGGTCCAGGAGCTCGCGGCGGCATCCCCCGGTCCAGCATTCGGTGATCGCATTCATGCGGGGCGTCCGCACGTTGCACAGCACGGTCCGGATCGGCGTCGGCGAGGACCGCGCCGCACGCGGCGGTGAAGTCCGGGCCGCGGCCGTGGATCATGAACTTGACTCGGCGCGTTTGCTCGCCGAGGTCCATGAGGAGGTTGCGTGCCTGCTGGGTGGTCCGCTCCCCGGTGGGTGCCGTGTGACGCCGCGGATGCGGATGCGCCGGGTTGCGTGTTCTATCACGGCCAGGACGTGAGCCGGGGTGCCGTCGAGCAGGCTGGCTGTGAACAAGTCGCTCGCCGGGATCGCGTCAGCCTGGGAGCGCAGGAACTGCGACCAGGCTGGCGCGGTCCGCCGCGGTGCGGGGTCGATTCCGGCCTTCTTCAAGATCTCCCATACCCGGGACTCGCACTCCCAGACCGGCCAGTTCCCCATGGATTCTGCGGTAGCCCCATTCGGGGTTCTGCCGGGCTAGCCGGAGGACCAGGGCGTTGATGTTCCGGCGGGTGATCGGCCGGCCGGTGTTGGCCTGCGTGGACCTGGCGGCCCAGCGGCGGCGGACGATGTTGCGGTGCCAGCGCACGATCGTGTCCGGGGTGACCAGCAGCCGCAGTCCCGGGCGCCGCGCTGTGGGTATCACGCTGAGCAGGGTCGCGAGGAGGGCCCGGTCCGCCCAGTTCAGGCTCGGGCGGCGCGGCTGCCGCCGCTGCACGATGGCGAGCTGGTGGCGCATGATCAAGATTTCAGCGGTCTTCCACGTCTCCTCGCGCCGGGACAGCCGCAGCCACGCGGCTAGTCGCGTGATCAAGAGGAACACGAACCGCAGGCACATGACCGGTGATCATCATGGCCGGGTCGCCGACACCGCAACTCTGCTGCTCACAGCCACGGATGAGATTCTCGGCACGCACAGCCGAACCAGGACTGGAACTCGCCGGTGGACCTTGGATGGTGCAAGCCCGGGCGAGGCTGGAGCGCACCCACGCCCCAGCCTAGTCCGGTCAGATGAATATATCCCTATGCCTGGTAATCACGCCGAACGGCTGAATGTGGTGGCGCATTACGGCGTCCTCCTCTGCCTCGACGGCGAGGCGATCGGGCCCAGCGCTGCACGGGGAGATGCTAGCTATTGCGCGCTCCCTGGGTGATGCGAACCTGCGCGCTGAAGCGCACTTCTACCTGGTGATGGACGCCATGGCAGCTGTAGAAGCGATCACCGTCGGAGTGCCCGAGCAGCGCTGCCGGGTCGGCTGACCGGTTATACCGATGCGGCAGGCCCCCGACAGCATCTCCGGCCTTGCCGTCTTCCATCTCCGCCTCGATGCCAGTGCCCACCCAGGAGTAACGGTCGAACGCCCGGATGGTACGCCAGACAATGCCGGCCAGCTGATCGAAGACGGTGCTGTAGTATGCCCTGGGCGCCCTGAGTCCTCCCTGGTGAGGTCGCCCCCGTGAGTAAATGCTGTAGCCTCGCGGTTCGTGAGGCCACCGGCCTGCCAGAGCGCCTGCCGCCTGAGGCGCCCGCGCGGCAGCACCCCTCGCAAGCCCGTCCCTGGCTACCCCCAAGTCGGTGACGCCAACCTCGAAAGAGCCCGCACGGGTCGGCTGAACTGCGCTTGATGCGCCGCCCGGGCCGGGCGTCAGGCGCCATACCGCTTCGACGCGGCGCCCTGGGCCTGCACGATTAGCTGACTTGACGATGTCAACCTCCCGGGAAGAGGCGAGCCTTTCTGCGTGCGGGCCTGAGTTCGGCAGCTGCGGGACCGCGTTGTAGCCGCCAGCGGCCCGTCACCAGCCATGGAGGAGACACATGCTCAGTGACGCAACGAGTAACAGATGGAGGGCACTGGCGCTGAGCATTCCAGTGCCCGGGACCGGCGCTCGCGAGCGGGCAGTAACTCGCCCGCTGGGACACGGCAGCGCGCGGCGCACGAAACCGCGCCCGGTCCGTGCGGCCATGGCATGCGGGATCGGGCTCGCCGCGGTAGCGGCCTTCGCCGGCCCGGCACAGGCCGCCGGCGGCCCCGCACCGCGGGCGCGGTCTACACGATGACCAACTCGCCTGGCGGCAACGCGATCGAGGCGTACGCCCGCGCCAGCGACAGGTCGCTGACGCCGGCACCTACCCGACCGGCGGTAACGGCGGGGCGCTCGGCTCCGGGCATTCGATCGCCGTCTGCGGCGGTGACAGCGTCGTGGTGAACGTCAACGCCGGCAGCAATTCGGTCTCGGCGTTCGCCGCCACCCCGCGGGGCCTGCGGCTGGTCTCCGACGCGGCGCTCACTACCGACCAGAGCGGCGCCACCTCCTACGACGTCGCCCGTGACGGCACGGTGACCGCGAACGGCCCGGCGGTGCCCATCGATCAGGCCGCTGCCTGTTGGCTGGCCTCTGCCGGGCCGCTTCGCATACACCGCGAATGCCGGCAGCGGCTCGATCGGGCGCTACGCCATCGCGCCCGATGGCGACCTCACCACGACCAGCAGCATGCTGGTCGAGAACAACCCGGCCTCGCACCCGCTCGACGAGGGCGTCAGCGTCGGCCAGAACTACCTGTACGTCCTGGCCGACGGCCTGTCGCAGATCGTCGGCTACCGGGTCGGCGGCGACGGCTCGCTCACCCAGGTGACCACCGCCCCGGCCGCCGCAGGCTCCGGCGGCATCGGCGCTCACTGAAACCCACCAATCCGCGGAACGCCCGTGGGAGGCGGGAAACCAGGATCACCCCCGCCTCCCACGGGTTATGCGGCCACATGACCTGACGGTGCGCGCGACAGGCCACACGTGCTCACGCGGCTAACGGAAAGGAACGCAGGAGATGGCCATGACAGCAGGCGGAGCCATGGAAGACCTAACACGCACTGCATTGGTGACCGGAGGGACTGGAGGCATGGGGCGGGTTATCGCCGCCAAGCTGGCCGCCGACGGGTTTGACGTGACCGTGGCTTATACCGGCGACGTCAACCTGGCCGACGCGGCGGTCGGCGAGATCAAGGGGCAGGGCCGGCGCGGCGCGGCATTCGCGGCGGACATCGCCGACGAGGAGGCGGTGTCTGACCTTTTTGACTCTGTCGAGGACCGCTTCGGGCACCTCGATGTGGTCGTCCACACCGCCGGGATCAATCGCCCCGCCACCCTCACCCGCCTTGACCTGGCCGATTTCGACGCGATTCACCGGGTCAACGTACGAGGCACGTTCGTGGTCGACCAGCAGGCCGCGCGGCGGGTTCGTGACGGCGGATCGATCGTCAATGTGTCATCGAGCATGGTGCGGGTGGCGCCACCGGCGCTGAGCGCGTACTTGGCGTCCAAATCCGCCCTCGAAACACTCACCCGCATTCTCGCGAAGGAGATGTGCGGTCGCGACATCACGGTCAACGCGGTGGCGCCGGGTCCCACCGCCACCGCGGCGTTCCTCGACAGCACCCGGCCGAAGAGCAAGAACAGCTGCCGCGTTGCCGCCGCTCGGCCGTCTCGGCAGTCCCGACGACATCGCCGGAGTTGTCTCATTCCTGGTCGGGCCGACCGGGCGATGGGTCAACGGTCAGGTGATCTATGCCAACGGCGGATTCGTCTGACATCACCGGCCCCAAGCTAGGGAGAGGCATGTTGCTCACCGACAAGTCCATCGTTGTCACCGGCGGCAACAGCGGTATCGGCAAGGCCATCGTTCTCGCCGCCGCCGCAGAAGGCGCGAACGTCGTCGTCGACTACCGCATGCACCCGGAATACGCAGCAGAGGTTATAGCCATTGCCGGACGGACTGGCGGCCGCGCGGTCGGGGTGGAAGCTGACGTCTCGCGCACTGAAGACCTGTGCCGGGTTATCCAGACCGCCGTGGAAAGCTTTGGCCGGCTCGACGTTCTCGTCAGCAACGCGGGTATCGAAACCCGTACCTCGCTGCTGGAGACCAGCGAGGCTGACTTCGACAAGGTGCTGGCGGTAAACCTGAAGAGCGCGTTCTTCGGGGCGCAGTTCGCGGCGCAGCAGTTCGTCGCGCAAGGCAGCGGGGGGCTGATCTTGACGATCTCGTCTACTCACGAAGACTGGCCGATGCCCGGCAACATCGCTTATTGCGTCTCCAAGGGCGGCGCCAAGATGCTCACCCGCACCGCGGGCGTCGAACTGGGGTCGCTTGGAGTCCGGTTCGTCAATATCGCGCCGGGAGCGGTGAGCACCCCGATCAACGCCGTCACCGAGATGGACCCGGAACTGCTCAACCAGCTGAACGGAGCGATACCGCTCGGCCGGATCGCCCAGGCCGCCGAGATCGCCGATGTGGTGGTGTTTCTCGCCTCAGACAAGGCCAGGTACGTCAACGCGACCACGGTGACCGTCGACGGCGGCCTGTCGCAATCGAGCGTGGGACTGTGACCACCATGCCCACCCCGCGGGGAATGACCACTACGACGTCCTGGTCGTCGGGAGCGGACCGGGCGGGGCGACCACCGCGGCGCGCGTTGCCGAAACCGGCAAGCGCGTGCTGATGCTCGAACGCGGTGACTTTCTCCCGCGAGAGCGGGACAACTGGAACTCACGCGCTGTCTTCGGCGACGCGAAATACACCGCCGACGAGACCTTCTACGACGTCCACGACCGGCCCTTCCAGCCCGAGTTGCACTACTACGTGGGCGGCAACTCGAAGGTCTACGGCGCGGCGCTGTTCCGGCTGCTGCCCGCAGAATTCGGGGAGGTCCGGCATCCGAACGGAGTCGCGCCGGCCTGGCCGCTGAGCTACCAGGACATGGAGCCGTACTACGTCCGTGCCGAGCACCTGTTCTGGGTGCACGGCAAGCACGGCGAGGACCCGTTCGCCGGCATCTCGAGCCGGGACTACAGATACCCGCCCGTGCAGCACGAGCCTCGCATTCAGCAGCTGTCGGACGATCTGGACAAGCTCGGCCTGCACCCGTTTCACCTGCCGCTGGGCGTCCAGCTCACCCAAGACGCGCATGGCCGGGCCACCGCAGACTCACGGTGCATACGGTGCGACCGCGTTGACGGGTTCCGCTGCCTGATCGGCGGCAAGGCCGACGCCGAATGGGCCGTGATCCGGCCGGCCCTGGCCGCGCATCCCAATCTGGAACTGATGACCAGGACGACGGCCGAGCGCCTGCTCACGGACACCGGCGGGCGTTCCGTCACCGGCGTGGCGGTCACGCTCCCGGACGGCTCCCCGCATGCTTTTACCGCCGTCCTCGACGTGCACTGCAAGGCCCACGACCTCGACAACCTCTACGTGGCGGACGGCGGGTTCATGCCCTCGATCGGCGCCGTGAACCCCACCTTGACGATCATCGCGAACGCGCTGCGGGTAGGCGATCACATCGCCGAGCGCATCGGAACTACCCGCCACCCGGAGCCGGGCATCGTCTCCGTGCAGTCCCCGCCTACCCCGTGAGAGGTCTGGCCGTGCCGAAAATCGAAGACTACGCCCTGCTGGGAGACCTGCACACGGCAGCTCTGGTGAGCACCGCGGGGTCCATCGACTGGCTGTGCCTGCCCCGTTTCGACTCGCCCGCCGCGTTCGCCGCGCTTCTGGGCAATGACGAGGCCGGACACTGGACGCTGGCCCCCGCGGCGGCTAGTCAATGCACGACCCGCCGGTACGCCGGTAACACCCTGGTGCTGGAAACGGACTGGGTCACCGTGGGCGGCGCGGTACGGGTCATCGACTTCATGCCACCCCGGGCGAACGCGCCGCACCTGGTCCGGATCGCCGTGGGCCTGGACGGCGAGGTGGCGATGCGATCGGCATTGCGCCTGCGGTTCGACTACGGCCGAGTCGTTCCCTGGGTCCGCCATCACGGCACCCGGGCCGACGCGATCGCGGGGCCTGACCGCGTCCGGCTGATGTCCGCGGTGCCCATGGACGGCCACAACCGCGAAACGCTGGCGGACTTCACAGTGCGCGAAGGCGACCGGGTTCCGTTCGTCATGTCGTGGACGCCCAGCTACGAGCCCGAGATGCCATACGTAGACGCCGAGCAGGCCCTGTCATCGACGACGGACTTCTGGACCGAATGGTCTGCTCACGCCGCTTACCAGGCCGGGCCGTACAACGACGCCGTTGACCGGTCCATCATCACCCTCAAGGCCATGACCTACGAACCGACAGGAGGGATTGTCGCGGCGGCGACCACGTCGTTGCCGGAGGAATTCGGTGGCGTGCGCAACTGGGATTACCGGTACTGCTGGCTTCGCGACGCCACCTACGCGCTGCAGGCCCTTCTCGCGGCCGGTTTCAGGCGCGAGGCCGGCGCGTGGCGCGACTGGCTGCTGCGCTCCATCGCTGGCCAGCCGGAGACGCTGCAGATCCTGTACAGCATCGACGGCACGCGGCGGCTTCCCGAAGCCGAGCTGCCCTGGCTCGCTGGTTACGAAGGCAGCAGCCCCGTCCGCACCGGCAACGACGCGGCCGGGCAGCTCCAGCTCGACGTCTGGGGTGAGACGCTGGACGCCCTGTTCCTGGCCCGGCAGGCAGGTCTGCCCGCCGACCCCGACGCATGGGCCCTGCAGGTCGCGCTGATGGATCACCTCGAATCAGCCTGGCGCGAACCGGACAACGGGTTGTGGGAGGTACGCGGCGACCGGCAGCACTTCACCCACTCCAAGGTCATGGCCTGGGTCGCCGCCGACCGGATGGCACGATCGGTCGCCGGGTTCGGCCTGCCCGGCCCGGCGCCGCGGTGGGAACGGCTCCGCGATCAGATCCATCACGACGTGGTCACTCACGCGTTCGACGCCGAACGCAACACCTTCACCCAGGCCTACGGCTCCGCCGCGCTCGACGCCAGCCTGCTGTTGATCCCGCGCGTCGGCTTCCTGCCCGCGACAGACCCGCGCGTGCTGGGCACGATCGCCGCGGTCCGCCGCGAACTGAGCGAAGACGGCCTGGTCAAGCGCTATCAGACCACCGAGACCGACGACGGCGTCAAGGGCACCGAGGGCCTGTTCATCGCCTGCTCGTTCTGGCTGGTAGACGCGCTGGGCGCGTCCGGGCAGTGGCAGGACGCAATCGACCTTTTCGAGCGCCTGCTCCTGATCCGCAACGACGTCGGCCTGCTGAGCGAGGAATGGGACCCCACCGCACAGCGGCAACTGGGCAACACGCCCCAGGCGTTCAGCCACTTCGGCCTGGTCGTCAGCGCCCTCCAGCTGCACATGGGGCGCATGGCCCGCAGCGACAGCCCGATGCGGGTATGACGACGAGGCCGGACGTGGTGATCGACCGGATCACCCTGGTCGTTTCGGACCTTGACGAGGCAGAAGATGACTACGTCAAGACCTTCGGGTGCAGCGTCGAAAGCCGTGCCGATATTGAACCGGCATTGACCGGCGTGCTGTGCATCCGGCCGACGCGCGGACGGCGCTCATTGCTGAGGCTGGGCCGCGAGCGGATCGAACTACTGGAGTTCACGGACCTGGCGGGACGCCCGTATCCACCCGACAGCACCAGCACCGACCTGTGGTTCCAGCACATGGCCATCATCGTGAACGACATGACGGACGCGCACCAGCGGGTCATGGCGAATCGGCGATTCCGGCCGATCAGCCGCCATGGCCCGGTCCGGCTGCCCGATAGCTCCGGAGGAGTGACCGCGTTCAAATTCCGTGACCACGACGGCCACCCGCTGGAACTGCTCGCATTCCCGCAGGGGCGTGTCCCTCGAGAATGGCGCAACGCCAACGGCTCCGGCTCCTTTCTCGGCGTCGATCACACCGCCATCGCAGGTCAGCGACTCGGCCAGCAGCACGGAGTTCTTCGGGTCGGTATTCGGGTTCAGTGTCGGAACCCGCACCGAGAACCGCGGGCCCGAACAAGCCGCTCTCGACGACGTCGACGGCGTCCACGTCAGCGTCACCCCGCTCGCGCGCGATCTGCCTGCGCCACGGCTGGAACTGCTGCACTACCACGCGGGCACACGCTGGCCGATCCCACGCGACACGGCCAGCAATGACATCGTGGCGACTCACTGCGCGGTGCGGGTCGGCTCGCTCGACGCAACAGCCGCCGCGCTCGCCCGCCGCGGCACGCCCCTGGCCGACCACGACCTCATGATCCTTCGCGGGGGCATATGCGCCGCCCTGGTACCTGGACCTGACGGCCATCGCTTCCTGGTGGAAGAGCGAGCAGTGGCTGCGATCTGAGGGTCTGCGCATGGCCGGCGGGCCCGCTATTGCGGGCCCGCCGGGTGGTTCAGGTGCTGTGCCGCCCGTCCGCCTAGGCGGAGCGTGCTTGCGGCGGCTGGCCAGGCTACCTGGGTGGGAACTGGGACCCTGGCAGGTTGGGCGGGCCAGGGGTCTTGGGTGCCTTCGCGGTGTAGCCGATCACCGCGCAGTTGATGTCGACCCCGACCGAGCCGTACAGCTGGGGCTTGCCGGTGACCGGGTTGACCCCGGTCAGCAGGTCGGGCCGGCTGAAGGCCGTGTTCAGGACCTGGTTCTCGTTGATCTGCCGCTTGTTCAGCCCTTCCTTGACGGCCTTGGGGGTCCACTGGCCGAGCTGGGCGTCCCACAGCGGGCTGTAGGCGTCGGCGTGCCGGGGTGACAGCAGGGTCGGGAAGTCCCCGAACACGTTCAGGATGTCGCCGCCGTAGCGCATGGCGTTGATGAACTTCGTGTTGGTCTGCACGGCGTTCTCTGATATCGGGCTGTCCTTGGCGAAGTGCTGGAACCCCTGAGACTCCGAGTTACCGACGCCGGTCTGCCCGTTGACGAAGCCGAATAGCCGCTCGCGGGCCGAGCCGAGGAAGTCGTCGCAGCCGTTGCAGGAGGCGTCGTTCAGCGCGGGCACGTAGGTGGACCGTTCGAGCACCGCGGTCAGCGGCTGGCCGGCGTCGGTGGACAGGTATACGATCGGCTGGCTGCCGTCGAAGCCCTTGGTGAACAGCAAGTCCGCATAGGACTCCTTGAACGCACCGGAGGGCGAGTCCGCCGGGGACGGGGCGATGTGGATGCCCATCACCTTGTCGGAGGTGTTGGTGTGGTTCACCACGTCGAACGGGCCGTTGCCGGTGGCCACGATCGGCGCGTTGTAGACCGTGTCCGACCCGGCGATCCGGATGAACGGGGTGTACCCGGGGCCGGCCACCGCGCCGGGGGCGAACTTGGCCAGCGGGAACCCGTCCGGCCCGGGGGTCGCGATGCGGGTGGGGCCGAAGTTCGGCGCGCCCGCGAAGTCGAGCGGGGCCGGGCCGAAGTGGTTCTGCGACGGCGGCAGGTTGACCAGGTGCACGGTCTGCACGCACGCCGGGCAGGAGATGCCGATGTTGGCCAGCTTGGGCGCGAAGTTGACGCCCAGGTCGGCCGCGGCGCCCGAGGTGGAAGCGTCCTCCAGGATGTACCAGACCTTCTCGGCATGGGATGTGCCGGCGTAGGCGACCCCCGGGTAGATCGGAAGCCGCACGTACTCCTTGCTGAGGTTGACCTCGATGGCGCTGGGCAGGGTCAGCTTGCTCGCCGGCAGGATGCCGCTGAGCTGTCCCAGCCCTCTGGCCTCACCCGGCACATGACCCGCCCGGCCGGCCGGCGCGGCGGATGCAGCCAAAGCAGCCCCGCCCCACCCGGCCAGGCCCAGCGACGCGGCCGCGGCCAGCGCCGCGAGCACGGCAACCGGCCTGCGTTTCCTCGCGAGCAAGGGCTTGAAGATACGACGATTCATGTTCTGCTCCCTTTCCACTCTTGAGATTTGCTGTCGATACGCTGGCCGCCCACGGTGGCTAGCGACGTGGCGCCCATGGGGTTAGTCATCCGCGATCCGTTTCACGATGCCGTGCATGGCTTCGATAAGCGCCGGCTATGAGGTCACGCATGTTTGACGTCAGACCCGTGCGTTTGCCTCTTTTCGACCGCTCTGTACACGCAGACTCGCTTAACCTCCGCAGCCGTACATCGTCAAGCCTGACGATTCTTATGGCGGCCACCCGAGGTTGATCGGCTCGCGGGAAACAAGCACCACAATCCGTTCGGGAAAGAGATCCTGTTCTACCCGACGGACAGTGGTTCTGGACAGCGTCGTCGCCTTGCGATTGGGATCATGAGCCTTCGCTGAATGCTTAGCGGTGACGCATCATCCTCGCGGCTGTTACCTGCTCGTTATGAAGGCCGATACGGCTTCCCGCGCGTTCGCCCACGCTTCCCGGCTGGGCCTGCGGGCCGGTCAAGGCCGGGACCTGCTGGTTCCCGGCTGACGCGTGAGCGATGATGGTCGGATGCCGCCCCTGTGGGCCGGGCCGAGATGGCTGACCCGCCGCGGCCGCGGCGGGAGGGCTGAACGATTAGCGAGCTGCTGGACCGGACCACGGAAACCGCCGCGCTGGAGGAAGTGCTGGCGGCGGTCCGGGACGGGCTGAGCGGGGTGCTGGTGCTGCGGGGGGATGCGGGCATCGGCAAAACGGTGCTGCTGGAGTGGGCGGCCGGGCAGGCACATGACATGCAGCTGGCCCGGGTGGCCGGGGTGCAGGCGGAGATGGGGCTGGGGTTCGCCGGGTTGCACCAGTTGCTGGTGCCGTTCCTGGGCAGGCTGGACGGGCTGCCCGGGCCGCAGCGGCAAGCGCTGGGCTCGGCGTTCGGGCTGGTGGCCGGGCCGGCGCCGGACCGGTTCCTGGTCGGGCTGGCGGTGCTGACGCTGCTGACCGACGCGGCGCCCGGACAGCCGGTGCTGTGCCTGGTTGATGACGCGCAGTGGCTGGATCAGGTGTCGGTGGAGGTGCTGGGGTTCGTCGCCCGCCGCCTGTACGCCGACCGGGTGGGCATGTTGTTCACCGTCCGGGAAGGGGAGGGAGAGGCGGCTGTGCTGGCGGGGCTGCCGGAACTGCTGCTCGGCGGGCTGCATGAGGAGGCGGGGGGTGAGCTGCTGGCGACGTCGGCCGGTGCCCGGGTGGATGGGCGGGTGAGCGCTCAGGTCGTGGCCGGCGTGGCGGGGAATCCGCTGGCGCTGGTGGAGCTGGCCGGGGAGCTGACCGCAGAGGAGTTGTCGGGGGCGGTGCCGCTGAGCTGGCCGCTGCGATTCGGGGGGCGGCTAGAGGAGCTTTACCTGGCCCGGGTGCGGGCCCTGCCAGTAGACGCTCAGACGCTGCTGGCGGTGGCGGCGGCCGACCCGACCGGGGATCTCGCGCTGGTGGCGAAGGCGGCCGGGCAGCTGGGGATCGGTCCGGAGGCGGGCGAGGCCGCAGAGAGCCAGCGGCTGGTGTCGTGGCATCCGCTGGTGCGGTTCCGGCATCCGCTGATCCGGTCGGCGGCCTATTACGCGGCCCCGGAGGGGACGCGGCGGCGCGCACATGCCGCGCTGGCCGCGGTCACCGACCCGGCCGCTGCCCCGGACCGGCGGGCCTGGCACCTGGCCGAGGCCGCGCCGGAACCCGACGAGGATGTCGCCGCGGAGCTTGAGCGCTCCGCGAGCCGGGCGCAGGCGCGCGGCGGACTGGCCGCCGCCGCGGTGTTCCTGGAACGCGCGGCGGAGCTGACGCCCGACCCGGGGCGCCGCACCGAGCGCACACTGGCCGCGGCACAAGCCAGCCTGCAGGCCGGCGAGTTCGGCAAGGCCCGCGACCTGATAGCCTTGGCGGAGGCCGCGCCGATGGACGAGTTTCAGGCCGCCCGGGCGGACTTGCTGCGCGGGAGGATCGCGTTCGCCTCCGGCCTGGGCAGCGACGCTCCGCCGCTGCTGCTGAAGGCGGCCAAGCGGCTCGAACCGCTCAACCTCGACCTGGCCCGCGAGACCTACGTCGACGCGTGGCAAGCGGCATTCTTCGCCGGATATCTGGCGGGCGCCGGCGACCTGCTCGAGGTCTCCCGCGCCGCCCGGGCCCTTCCCCCACCAGCGCATCCGCCGCGTCTGGTCGACCTGGTGCTGGACGGTTTTGCGCTGCTCGGCACCGACGGGCCGACCGCTGCTGCACCGGTGCTGCGGCAGGCCACGAGCGCCTTTACCAGCCCAGGCATCCCCGAGGAAGAGACACTCCGGTGGGGCTTTATCGCCTCGGTGGCGGACGAAGCTCTCTGGGACGACGAGGGCTGGCGCCTGACCGTCAGGCAGGTTCAGCTCGCCCGTGACGTCGGCGCGCTCGACCAGCTCTCGTTCCTTCTCAACCGGATGGCTATCGAGACCGTGTGGAGTGGCGACTTTGCGGCTGCCACCTTGCTGATCACCGAGGCCGGTGCGGTCTGCGAGGCGACCGGGTCTCGTTTCGCGCCCGTCGCCGCCATGATGCTGGCTGCGTTCCGGGGCAGGGAAGCCGAGGCCGTCCCGCTGATCCAGTCGATCATCGAGCAGGCCACGGCCGGGGGCCAGGGAGTCTCGGTGACAGTCGCGCACTGGGTCGCCGCCGTCCTCTGCAACGGCCTCGGCCGTTACGAGGAAGCACTGACGGCGGCCCGGCAAGCCAGCGAGCACAAGCACCTATATATCTCCGTGTGGGCGTTGCCCGAGCTGATCGAAGCCGCCGCACGCACCGGCGACACGCGCATCGCCGGTGATGCCCTGGATTTGCTCACCGAAACGACCCGGGCAGGCGGAACCGACTTGGGGCTGGGGATCGAGGCGCGTACCCGCGCCCTGCTAAGCGAGGGAGAAGCCGCCGAGGGACATTACCGCGAGGCGATCGACCGGCTCGGCCGCACCCGGCACCGTCCTGAGCTCGCCCGCGGCCACCTGTTGTACGGCGAGTGGCTGCGCCGCCAGCGCCGCCGCAACGACGCCCGGGACCAGCTGCGTACCGCCTTCGAGATGTTCGACTCGATGGGGATGGAAGCGTTCGCCGGCCGGGCCCGGGCCGAGCTGCGCGCCACTGGCGAGCGCGCCCGCCCGCGCGGCCCGGGGGCCCCGGAGGTGCTTACCGCGCAGGAGGAGCAGATCGCCCGGCTGGTCGCCGAGTACCTGTCCAACCGGGAGATTGCCGCCCGGCTGTTCATCAGCGCCAGCACCGTCGAGTACCACCTGCGCAAGATCTTCCGCAAGCTTGACGTCAGCAATCGGGCCCAGCTCGCACGGACGTTCCTGAACGACAAAGGAACCCCCCCGCAGCAGTACTGACGGTGAGCTACGGCCTGCTCTCGACACGGATTCGGTCATCGACCCGGGTGACGCCAGGCGCGGACCAGGCGGTCGTCACCACGTGATCGTGCGCGGCCCAGGAGCTGACCGTGCCGGACAGAATCACCAGCCCGTCAGAGGAGGTTTGGACCGAGAGCCCGTCCGGTTCTAGAGCGGCATCGCGCCGGAACGCGGCGCGGATGGCGTCCGGTGCCTCACGGGCATCGGGAGTCTGGGTCAAGGTGATGGTGTTGTCGATACCGGCAACGCCGGGGACGTTGGCGGCGCGGAGCTCGGCTGCCTCGCGCTGGTAGTGCCACTGCGCCGTGCCGGTCAGGGTGACGAAGCCGTCCCGGGCCTGCGCCTCGACGGTCATCGGCACCGAGACGTCCAGCATCAGCGCTTCCCGCACGTCGCCGCGCAGATCTTCGTCGTCCCGCCGATCTTTGTCCGGGATCTGTACCCGCAGTTCATTGGCGACCCGGGTAACACCGCGGACGCGTGCCGCGGTCCTGCTCCCCGCCCGCTTCAAGCGCAGGCTGGCCACGGTCCCCCGCAGCGTGACCACGCCGCTGGCGGCTGACACCTCGATCGCCTCGCTGCCCACCTGGGGATCCCAGGAGAGCTCGGCGGCGACGTGGTGCCCCAGGTCATCATCCTTCATCGCTGGCTCGTTCCACTTTCGGTGTCGGCATCCCCGTGGTCACTGGCTTCTCCTCAGACGTTATGGCCAGCTTGCCGGACGCCGCATCCATGAAAGTCCTTAGTCATTCCGGGCCAAGGCCCCTATGGCTACCGCCATGACTAAGGACCTTCCGGGATTCGATCGGCTTACCGGATCCCTAGCGTTTAAGGCGGACCTATCCGTTCGAGCCTGAGAGACCCGTGACCAGGGAGCTCTCGGGTGCGAACCGGCACTTGCCGGGACTGATGAGCACACCAGGGAGGCCAGCCATGTGGCGGGTGATGCCCTACTTGAGCATTGGCGCTTGCCAAGCTGACGCCATATTTGCGTCGGAACTGCAGCGCTGCGATGAGCCCAGCACGGGTCAGGTGCGGCAGGCGGTCGCCGCGGCGATCCGTGCTTTCGGCTACTCAGGCTGTGCCGAACGGGTGGCACAGGAGTTCGGCGATCATCCCGAAACGGCGGTGATCCGGATGCGCTGGGCGCGCGCCGTGGCAGGTGCGGCGTTCGCGGACTCAGCGCTTAAGTCCGGCCCATGCGCGATTGCCGACGGGTTGCACGCCGCCCCTCCCCCGCTGTCGGCTGACCAGGTAACAGGCTCACCAGGCACCCGGCGTGATCGGGCGGTCTTCCTGACAGGCCGGGCAGTGGCATGACCGCGGTGATCAGTGACTCCTCGCCAGGACTATGCGGGGAAACTGCGCCGCGGGCGCGATATGCCGGCGATCAGGCTATGTGCGGACGTCAGCCCGAGCAACGGACAGTGCATGACCTGCTGCGCCGCGCTCAGCGAGGGCTTGGCGGTGTGGTGCTGGTGGAGGGGGAGCCGGGGATAGGCAAGTCCCTGCTCCTGCGCGAGGCCGCCGACGTGGCGGCAGGAGAGGGGTTTTCGCTGGCGGCGGGGGCAGCCGACCAGCTGGGCCGGGCGCTCCCGTTCTTCGCGCTACGCACCGCGCTGGGCGAGTCATTCGCCAGGTTCACCGCCAGTGACCCCGATCGTGACTTGTCAGATGCGCCCGGGTGGTGGATCAGCCAGATGCGTGCGCATCTGGAACAGCGGGCGGCGGCAGCTCCGGTGCTGGTGTGCCTGGATGACCTGCAGTGGGCAGGCCCGGCCACGCTGGCAGCCTTGCGGACGTTGCCACTGGAACTGAAACGCCACCCGGTGGCCTGGCTTCTGGCCCGGGCCAGCACACCGCAGCATGACACGGAAAACCTCTTCGGCCTCCTGGAGAAGGATGGCGCCGCCCGTATCACCCTGGGGCCGCTCGATGATGACGCGGTGGCCGCGCTCACGAATGCATTCGGCGCGCCGCCGGACCAGGCGTTGCTGGCCCTGGCTTGCGGTGCCGCCGGGAACCCCTCGCTGCTCACCGAGCTGATCCGCGGCCTAGGCGACGATAAAGCCGTCCGGGTCACCGGCGGCCGCGCCGTCCTGGTTTCCGCCCAGCTGCCGCAGCGGGTGCACCGGGTGGCACAGCGGCGGCTTGATGGCCTCAGCAAAAAGGCCCGCCACCTGCTGGAGACCGCGGCGGTGCTCGGCCCTTCATTCCGGCTGGAGGACACGGCGGAGATGCTCGGCAAACCCCCGGCCGGGCTGCTGCCCACCCTTGAGGAGGCGATGGACACCGGGCTCATGGCCGCCGCCGACAACGCGTTCTCGTTCCGGCACGAACTGCTGCGCCGCGCCGTCGCCGAGATGATCCCGCGGCCAGTACGGAAGGCGCTGCACCGCCAGTACGGCCAGATCCTGCTCAGCCGCGGCGAACCCGCAGCGCTGGCCGCCGGTCACCTGCTGCAGGCCGCGCATCCGGAAGACCCGGCCTCGCTGGCCGATCTTGACACCGCGGCGGCGCAGACACTGAGTTCGGCGCCGCGAACCGCGGCCAACCTGGCGCTTCGCGCACTGGAGCTGACACCCCCGGACGGCCCCGGCGCGCTGCCCCGCGCGGTGGCCGCCGCCGAGGCCCTGACCGCGGTCGGCCGACTGGACCAGGCCGCCCGGCTCGCCCAGGACACCCTGGCCAAGCCACTGCCGCCGGTTACCGAAGCAAGGCTGCGGTGCGCCCTGTCCGCGGTCCTGCGCACCCGCGGCCAGCTCAGCGCCGCCGCAGGCCAGGCCGAGATGGTCCTGGCCCAGCCGCAGCTGCCGCACGGCCTGCGCGAGGAGGCGCTGACCGCGCACCTGCAGGCCCTTACCGGGTCACGCGACGAACTCGCCGGGCCCCTGGCCGGCACCGTCCTTGCCGACCCCAGCCAGCATGACAGCCATACCATCATGGCGGCCCTGGCCGCCCGCGCGGTCATCGCCTGGAACAACGGCCAGATCAGCGGAGCGCTCGGGCTGCTGCGTGATGCCGCCCGCTACGGCATCGGGATCTCTCCCGATGCCCGCCATCCCCAGCCGTTGCTCGCGCTCGCTGCCTTCCTTGTTGACCTCTGCGAGCTCGACGAAGCCGACAGCATCCTGCACGCCGCCGACCACCCGGCGCTGCACGGCATCCCAGCCCAGGCCGGACTGCGCATCCTGCGCGCCCGCATCCACCTGGCCAACGGCCGCCTGGCCGACGCCGACGCCGCCGGCCAGGCGGCCCTGGCCGACGCCGAGGCGCTGGGAGCTGACGGGTATGCCGCGGCCGCGCACTGCGTTCTGGCTGTGATCGCACTGCGCCGCGGCGACGTCGCGACCGCAGCCCAGCACATCGCCGGCCTTCCCGCCTCGATGCCGCATTTCCCGGGCCTGTACGCGCGCACCCAGGCCACCGTGGCCCAGGCCCAGATCAGCGAAGCGCGCGACGGCCCGGCCGCCGCCATCAGCCACCTCCGCCAGGCTGGTACCGGTCTCCCGGCATGCCAAGGACTGCTGTCCGGCGGCCCGGCTCTTGCGGCCTGGCTGGTACGCGCCTCGCTCGCCGCCGGTGACCAGGCCCTGGCCAGCCAGGTCACCGGCACCGCCGTGGCCCTCGCCAACGCGAACCCGGGGTTCCCGGCCCTGGCCGCAGCCGCGGCGCATAGCCAAGGCCTCGCCACCCGCAACACGGGACTCCTCGCCGAGGCCGCGGTACAGCACCCCGACCCGTGGGCCAGAGCCTCCGCCGCCGAAGACCTCGCCGTCCTGCTCGCCAGCACGGCCAAGGACCAGGCCATCAGGCACCTCAAGACCGCCTTCGACGGATACCGCCAGACCGGCGCCGGCCGTGACCAGGCTCGCATCCGGCGGCGGCTGCGCGAGCTCGGCGTCCGCCGCCGCCACTGGACCACGCCCGCGACCAGGCCCGTCGCCGGCTGGGACAGCCTCACCGGCACCGAGCAGGCCGTCTCCAGGCTCGTCGCCGAGGGGCTGAACAACAACCAGGTCGCTGCCCGCATGTACATCAGCACCCATACCGTCGCCCATCACCTGCGCCAGGCATTCCGCAAACTGCAGATCGCCTCGCGCGTCGAACTAGCCCGCATCGTCATCGAGGAAGCGGCAGCCGGCTCATGACCCTCACCGCCGCTTCGCCGAAGCCTTCGGCAGCAACGGCCCCACGGGCGCGTGCCCGTGGGGAATTAGCCACCTTGACGATGTGGGCAGCCTTGTGAGCGGGAATTCTGGCTGCCACGGAACTCAGGTCCCACCGCGCAGCGGGAAAGGAGCTGACTGGCCATGAGCCCTGTGTCGCGTGGGTTTCGCGGCCGAGGCCGCGTACCGGCCGGGGAAGAGGACCGGGTGCCGCCGGGTCAGCACGTAACCAAGGATTTCCCTGTGCTGTCCGCCGGCCCGACACCGCATACGCCGCTGCCGGAGTGGACATTCTCGATCACCCAGGGCGGCGGCACGCTCAAGTCCTGGACCTGGCAGGAGATGCAGGCGCTACCGGCCGAAACCGTCACTGCGGACATCCACTGCGTCACCCGCTGGTCCAAGCTCGGCACCCAGTGGCGGGGCGTGTCGGTGGACACGCTGCTGGACCAGGTGGCGGCCGAGGCCCCCTACGTGCTGGCGTTCTGCGACGGCGGCTACACCACTAACCTGCCGGCCGAGGACGTCACCGGCGGCAAGGCCTGGGTGGCCTTCGGCTACGACGGCGCGCCGCTCGAACCCGAGCACGGCGGCCCGGCCCGGCTGCTCGTGCCGCACCTGTACTTCTGGAAGAGCGCCAAGTGGGTGCGCGGCCTGGAACTGCGCGATCACGACGCGCCCGGGTTCTGGGAGACCTACGGCTATCACATGTATGGGGACCCATGGAAACAACAGCGGTACGCCGGCGACTAACCTGGCAGGCCGCCGCCGTCACCTCCATCGCCCGGGAGACGGCCTCAGTGGTCACCATCGAACTGGAGCCGCCGGACTGGCCCGGACATCGCGCCGGGCAGCATCTGGATGTGCGGCTGACCGCCGAGGACGGCTACACCGCGGAGCGTTCCTACTCGATCGCCTCGGCGCCCGGCGAGCCGCTGGCCATCACGGTGGAGCGGCTGGAGAACGGCGAGGTGTCCCCGTACCTCACCGAGGAA
Source organism: uncultured Actinomycetes bacterium (assembly GCA_963762615.1). GTDB lineage: Bacteria > Actinomycetota > Actinomycetes > Streptosporangiales > Streptosporangiaceae > PALSA-505. The sequence continues at coordinate 38,181 of CAVXLG010000016.1, forward strand.
CTGCGGGCCGGGGACGAACTGGAACTGCGCGGCCCGATCGGCGGGTACTTCGTATGGGAGCCCACCGACGACAGCCCGCTCATGCTGATCGCCGGCGGGTCGGGGGTTGTTCCGCTGCGCTCCATGCTGCGGCACCGCCTGCGCACCGGCAGTGACGTCCCGGCGTGCCTGCTGTACTCCTCCCGCACGTGGGATGACGTGATCTACCGCGGCGAGCTCGGCCAGTACCACGAGGGGGTGCAGGTGGGCTACACGCTGACCCGCAGCCAGCCGACGGGATGGACCGGTTACTCAGGCCGGGTGAATGCCGTGACGCTGGCGGAGACCGTCTGGCCCGCCAGCCAGCATCCGCTCGCGTTCGTCTGCGGGCCCACCAGCTTCGTCGAGGCAGTCGCCGAGAACCTCGTCGGGCTCGGGCACCCACCGCAACGGGTCAAGACCGAGCGGTTCGGCGGGACCTGAGGAGACCAGCGGGCAGGCGAGCGTAGTTAATCAGCAACTTTGACGATGTGGGCTTCGGGTGACGCGGCCAAGGTGGACACATGTCTCGCAGGGAGGGCGCTGATGGACGCAGTGGACGGCAACGCGATCGGCGGCCTGCTGATCGACGTCTTCGGTACGGAGATGACCGCCGCGAACAGCACCTGTGGCACCTGCGGCACTAGCAGGCCAGTGGCTGAGCTCGTCGTCTACCAGCGCGCTCCCGGCACCGTGGTCCGCTGCCGGACCTGCGGCAGCGTCCTCATGGTCTTCGTCACGCCACATGACGTGACGTGTGTCGACCTTGCCGGGCTGGCCAGCTTGGGCCACGACGAGACCAGCCAGGCGCCCGGCGGGATTTGCCGATAGCCCGGGGTGCCGAACGAGCATGCAGGAAACCAACAGAAGGAGCGATCATGCCGCACGAGGAGTCCATGTCCATGGGGACGCCGCAGGAGGAGTCCATGTCGATGGGCGAGCGACGAGGAGTCCATGTCAACGGGCGCGCCGCAGGAGGAGTCCATGTCGATGGGCGAGCGCGAGGAGTCCATGTCGATGGGCACGCCGGACCAGGAGTCGATGTCCACGGGCACGCCGGACCAGGAGTCGACCTCGATGGGAACGCCGGACGGCTGACCCCATACCGTTGAGGAGCCTGCCTATGCCCTTTGCTGTACCCGCTGACCCGTTCCCAGAACTGACGCTCACTGTCCCCGGCGGTAAGACAGTTACGGTGCCGACGACGTTTGCAGGCCAGTTCGGCGTGGTGCTGTTCTACCGGGGTGCGTGGTGCCCTTACTGCAACGCCCAGCTGCGCGCCTTCCAGCGTGCCAGCGCCACTCTGGCCGATGTTGCCGTCAAAGTCGTCGCCCTGTCGGTTGACGACGAAGCCAGCACCGCCGACCTCATCGCCAAGCACGGCCTGACCTTCCCCGTCGGATTCGGTGCCGACGCGCGCGCGGTCGCCGGCCTGACCGGCGCATTCGTCAATCCGGACCCGGTATACCTGCAGTCCACCGGCTTCGTTCTCGATCCGGCGGGCAAGGTCGTGGTCAGTGTCTACTCCAGCGGAGCCATCGGCAGGCTAGTCCCCGACGATGTCGCCGGGCTGGTGCGCTACATGCGTGAGCACGCCCCGGCTTCCTCGTAACCCAGCGCTGGGTCGGTGCATAACCGCCGCACCGCGAAATAGCAATTCACGTTAAGAGTGCTCGGCAGGAACTCGCGAAACGCCAAAAGGGTTAGATATGCCTTCCACCCACTACAGGTACGCCAGCATCGACGGCCAGCAGTTGTTCTACCGGGAGGCCGGCGCGCCGACGGTGGTACTGCTGCACGGCTTCCCGGCCAGTTCTTCTTGTTCCGCGATCTGATCCCGGTGCTGGCGGACCGGTATCACGTGATCGCGCCGGACCACCTGGGCTTCGGCTTGTCCGGCGCGCCGCCCGCCGGGGAGTTCACATACACGTTCGACGCCCTCGCCAGGCTGACCGCCGCCCTGCTGGACGAACTCGGCCTAACCCGGTACGCCGTGTATGTCCACGACTATGGCGCTCCTGTTGGCTGGCGGCTCGCCCTGGCTGACCCGGACGCGGTCATGGCGATCATCACCCAGAATGGCAACGGCTACGAGGTCGGCTTCGCCGCGGTGTTCTGGAAGCCGGTACGGGAGTACTGGCAGGACCGCAACCCGCAAACCGAGGCCGCCGTCCGCCAGGCGCTGACTCTGGAGGCCATCCGGTGGCAGTACCTGCACGGCGTCCCCGATGAGAGCTTGGTCAGCCCCGACACCCGGCAGAACGACTTTGCCCTGGTGTCCCGGCCCGGCAACGACTTGGTGCAGTTGGTGCTGTTCGCCGACTACGCCAGCAACCTCCCGCTGTACCCGAAGCTGCACGCCTACCTGCGCGACAGCCGGGTCCCGGTGCTGGCTCTGGGGGCGCAACGACGAGATCTTCGTACCCGCAGGCGCGCTCGCGTTTGCCGGCGACGTGCTGGGCGCCGAGATTGCCTGCTCGACGTGGGTCACTTCCTGCTCGAAAGTCACCTCGACATTGGAGGCGGCAGCATCCGCAACTTCCTTGAAAGGCACTGACATGACCGGATCGCTGAAAGACCAGACCGTACTGGTCATCGGGCGTGGCAGTGGGCTCGCCCGCGCTATTGTCTTCGCCGCCCTCGAGGCCGGAGCACGGGTCATCGCCGCTGGCCGCGACCAGGAGGCCCTGCCTGCGGCGTACGCTGGCGGGCCCGGCGTCAGCATCGAGGCCGTCAACCTCACGGACGAGAGCTCCATCGCCGCTCTTGGCGAGCGGCTCGGCTCGCTCGACCATGTGGTCTCCACCGCTTCGGCACGTGTCCGCGGCCGGCTCGCGGACCTGGACCGGGACGCGATCAGGCTGTCGTTCGACACCAAGGTGATCGGGCCGCTGATGCTGGCCAAGCACCTGGCCCCGCGGATGAACAACAGCGGCTCGTTCGTCATATTCTCGGGTGTCGCTGCGGCCAAGATCGCTGCCGGCACCATGGGGGTGGCCATCACCAATGCCGCCGCGGACACGCTCGCCCGCTCCCTGGCTCTGGAATTGGCCCCGATCCGGGTTAACGCCATCTCCCCGGGCGTCGTCGACACCGGCGCCTGGGACGACTTCGGCGAGCAGAGCAAGGCCGATTACTTCGCCGATATCAGCGCCCGCAATCCGGCGCGGCGGATCGGCACCCCCGACGACATCGCACAAGGCGTCTTGTTCGCCATGACCAACACGTTCCTGACCGGCCAGACGCTGCATATCGACGGCGGCGAGCCGCTGACGTGACCATCCCTCGTGCCAAAAGGGGCCGAATACATGGTGGTATGGAATCACGTGACTCGTACTGACGTGTTGCGTGCGATACACGAGTACGACCGGCTAGGGGCGGAGGGATTCTTCTCCGTGCATGGTTTCGCCCCTACCACGACTTACGAGCTGGTCTGGGACGAACGCCGTTACCCGCCGAAAGCAATCCTGGGCACAGCTTATGAATTCGCCACGGGCCAGCGCCTTGGCTCCGGTGATTTCGAGGGCGGGAAGACCGGCGCCGTCGCGGTGCTTGGAAAGCTAGGATTCACCGTCCAGCACAAGCAACGACCAGCCAAACAAAGCTCACCCGCACGTGGGCATACGAAATCGAATTAGGCCATCGTGCTCAGCCTGATCTTCAGCCTGAGCAGCCTGATGGCTGGCCCTGGGTTGCTGCGACGGTCGTTTACCTACGCAGGCCGGGGAGTGTGCTCCGCTGCCGCAACTGCTCAGCCGTGCTCGGGGTCATCTCGCCGATCCGGGGCGTGAACTGTGTCCACCTCGGCGGCTTGACTGTACTTGGTGCCTGCCGGGGCGGCGGACCTTGGATAACGCTCTTGTTCGCTCAGGCAGCCCATACTCCGTGGACCTGATGTGTCCGTAGTGCAAAGGCTAGGCATTCACGCTAGACCCGGCACCCTGCGCAGATAACCTTCGCCTCCGCCGCCTACGCGATGGACTGGCCGGACGATGAGATCGGGAAGAACAGATCGGGATCGGCAGACCGGCAGTCGACCAAGGAACGCCAGTCATCCTGGCGAGCCAGCTGTGCCACGGATCGGCGGCTGGTGCGTGACATGGATTCAGCGTCAGCGCACCGCTAGTCGTTCACACCGTCAAGACCAGCTGGCTTTCGGCCCGGGAAGGCCCCGGTCCAGGTTTAGTTGTCTGCCTTGATGATGTGCCACGGCCGGGCCCGGTCGATGCTCAGCCCATGAGCGGACCCGCGGCAGAGAACGTGTACGACGTGATCGGCATCGGGCTAGTCGGCTACACAGTCGCCGACCGGCCCGCGCGGCTGGACTCAGCGTCGCGGCGGTGGAACGGGAACTGGTCGGCGGTGAGTGCTTCT
>CAVXLG010000017.1:0-602887 GCA_963762615.1 uncultured Actinomycetes bacterium
ACAGCAACGTCACCCAGGTGTTCAATGACACCTGGACCTGGGACGGGACAACCTGGACCCAGCAGCACCCGGCCACCAGCCCGCCGCCCAGGTGGCCTTGTAGAGCGCGTCAATGGCCTACGACGCGGCCACCGGCAACGCGGTCCTGTTCGGCGGCGACGGCGGGAAGATAAACGTCCGGCTCGACACCTGGACCTGGGGATGACCTGACCTGGATGAGCCATGCTGATTCATCGCGGCCTTGGAGGTGCGGCCCTGCGTGTGCGCCGGGCGGGCCTCGCCCAACGGCAGAGCCCGGCGCTGACGCCGGGCCAGCGGCGCCGCAGGCGCCGCCTTGACCCGGACAGCATCACCAGCCGATTCGGCAAGATCGTGGAGTCAGCCGGTCTGCCGAAGATCAATCTTCACGATGTGCGGCACAGCTACGCGAGTGCGGGGCGGGACGCGAAGATCGACTGGAAGACGCTCAGCGAGCGGATCGGCCACTCGGACGTAGCCTTCACGATGCGGCAGTACGTGCAGGCCGACCTGGAGGTGCACTGCCAGGTCGCAACCACCTTCGCCGAGCGATCGTCGGCGGCGTTGCCCGGCCCGGAGTCCCCCGGGTGAGAGGTGACGGCCCTGATGCGACAGCCTGAATCAAGGTCTCGTACACAAATCCGTGCACATCCGGGAGCAAACGAGCCCCGGAGCAACTGCTCCGAGGCTCTGGTCTGCCGGTTCTTAGTAGCGGGGGCGGGATTTGAACCTGCGACCTCTGGGTTATGAGCCCAGCGAGCTACCGAACTGCTCCACCCCGCGTCGAGTGCGTAGTCACTTTAGTTCGTGGCGGCGCCGCGGGCAAATCAGCCGGTACCGCGAGCACATCCGCAGGCCGCAACGCATCGGTACCACGAACGGTCGGGCGAGCGCAGGCCGGGCACCCGACGTTTACCCCCGCGTGCCCAGCCCGTCCATGAATTCTCCCAGCGCAGCGAGACCCGCGGGCAGGCTGGCCCTTCCCAGCCCGATCCTGAAGTGATCGGTCCCGACCTCGAACATGTTCCCGGGCACCAGCAGTACGCCTCGTTCGGCCACCAGCCGCCGGCAGAACTCCGCCACCGGCATGCCGAGGAGAAGCTCGGGAAAGCCGACGCTGCCGCCGCGCGGGCGCGCCCACCGCACCGCATCCGTCCGGCCGCCGATGAACTCGTCAACCAGGCCGAGATTCCGCGTGATGCCGGCCAGGGCCCGGCCGATGAGACGTTCCGCGGCCCGGACCGCGATCAGGGCTAGCACCTCGCTCGGCGCCGAGGCGCAGATCGTGGTGAAGTCCTTCGCCGCCTGCATCCGCAGGCTCAGCCCGGCGTCACGGCATACCGCCCAGCCCAGCCGTACCCCCGGCAGGCCGTAGGCTTTGGACAGGCCGCCCAGGCTGATCGCCCGCGGGTGCAGGTCGGCGGCGGCAGGCAGCCGGTCGGCGGGATCGAACTCAAGCCCGCGGTAAACCTCGTCGCTCAGCAGGTAGGCACCGCACGCGTCGGCGAGTTCGACGAGGCGCCGCTGGCCGGCGGCGGTCAGCACGGCGCCCGTCGGGTTGTGCGGAAAGTTGACATAGATCAGCCTGGTCCGTCTGGTCACCGCGGACGCGAGCTCATCGATGTCCAGCGCCCAGCCGTGCTCCTCGCGCAGCGGCACCAGCGTGATCTCCGCGCCCACCGAACGCGGGATCTCATACGACGACTGGTAGGCCGCCTGATGCCGACCATGTGGTCGCCTGGCTCGAGCACGGCGGCGGCCACGTGGAAGATCACCTCTTCCGGGGCGCTGAAAACCAGCACATCCGCAGGCCCGCAGCTGGTGAACTGGGCCGCTATCGCCTCCCGCAGCGCGGGCAGGCCCGCCGACTCGGTGTAACCGAGCCACAGCTCGTCCCAGCGGGCGCGGCCGTCGTCGTCGGCCAGCGCGAGCAGCTCGGCCAGGCGCATCGACTCGGGGTCGCTGCTGCCGAGCAGGATCTTGGCGCTGAATTCCCACTCGGCGAAGTACCGTTCCAGCCTGAAGTCGCGGAATCGCACACCCGTAGCCTATTGACCGCTGCCTATTGACCGTGGACCGCTGCCTATTGATAGCCGGCGGCGGGCTAGCCCAGCTGGGTCATCCAGATCATGTAATGGATCGGCCAGGTCGTGGTGGGCGGCCGGGTCAGCTCATGCGCGTCCTGTGTGGTGGTCAGGTTGACTATCTCGCGCGGCTGCCCGCCGAATTGGGCCAGCTGAGCATGGCTACCCCCGAGCAGCACGGGATGCCTGCCCGCCTGCTGAATCCCGGCTGCCACCTGCTGAACGGACAGCGGTGTCGGCCTGTTCATCCGTGCCGTGGGCGTATTGCACGCGCCCCGGATGAGCTGCGTGAAGCCGTTGGCGATCCCCGGATCCACGATGACCACCGACGCGCCGCTGCCGATCGCGGTGCACAGTCCGTCGACCGCGGTGAGCTCACCCTGGCCTGTCCGCTGGAAGGCCAGCCCGGTAGCCGTCGGGGCGGGCTCATGCCGTCCCGTGGGCGCGACTCCGATGCCGAGAGTGGTCAGGATCGTGGGAAGCAGCAAGGCGGCCACACAGAACACGGCCACCGCGGACGATGCCCCCTTTCCCGCGCCGCGCTTGCCCGCCTGGCTGGTCAGCCAGGCGGCCGCCCACACCGCGGCCAGGATCAAGCCGGGCAGCACGATAGGTACCAGCCGGCGACTGGCCCAGGGCTGGTCGGGAGTGGTATCAGGTCGCCACAGGACACTGACCGTCGCCCAGCCGATCACCAGCAGCGGCAGCGCCCAGACCAGCGCCGCGCTGAACGGATCGCTCCAGGTGACAAGCCCGCGCACCAGCCGCCGGGCGAGCAGCGCGAGCCCGAACACGCCGAGCAGTAGGGCCGGCAGCCCGATGTACCAGATCACCCAGTAGAGCGTGTCCTCGGCATACAGCCGCCTTGGGTCGAGCGGCAGGCCGGCGACTCGCTGCAGGTACCCGACATAGGCGATCACGGACTTGCTGGAATTCCCCCGCACGGTCTGCACGTAGGGCCGGATCGCGAAGCCGATCGCGGCCAGCACGATCAGCGCCGCGGCGGCGTCCGGCAGCCAGCGCAATGACCGCGCCGCCAGCCCGCGCAATGACCGCGCCAGCCAGCCCAGCGACCCCGCCACCCAGCCCAGCGACCGCGCCAGCCACCGCCGCGGCCGGGCCAGCCAGCCCGACGGCCGCGCCGCCTGCACGCGCGGCGGCCGCGCCGCCTGCACGCGCCGCACTCTGAGCCGCAGCTTTCCCCCGAAGCGCGCCAGCAGCACCCCGACCACGGTGACCACCGTTAGGCTGACGGCGATTATTCCGAACGTACGCATCCAGGACGACAGCGGATCGAGGGACGGCCGCGCCAGCAGATAGCCGTCGGCGAGCCCGTATCCTACCCCCACGACCAGCCCGATGCTCAACGGGAGCCACTGCGGCTTTCTGGCGGCGAACATGATCCCGATGACCGGGATCGCGGGCAGCAGCGCGGTCAGCGCGGCCACCTGGACCGTCGCGGCGAGGCCGAGAGCCAGCCCGCCGAGGGCGGCCAGCACGATACCCGGGCTCGGGCCGGTTCGCCACCATCGCGCGTTGCGGCCCGGCAACCGGGGAGCACCCAGCGAATCGGTGAACAGGCAGAGCCCGCCGAAGAGCAGGATCTGGACCAGCGGCTCACCGAACGTGGAACGGCTGGTGTACTGCTCGGGCAGGGCGACGGCCAGCACGGCCGCGGCCGCGGGTGCCCACCGCGGCCCGGCGAGCCGGCCTGCCAGCCCGCCGAAGGTAAGCACGGCCAGCCCGCCGAGTACCGGCGGCACCAGCAGCGCGGCGTGAATCCCGCCCGCCCAGAAGGCGGCGGCGATCACGCTCGGCAGCCCGGCCAGGAACTGCGGGATCAGTGATCCGCCCTGCTGGACGAAGCCGGCGCTGGCAAAGCTGAGACCAGGGTGGACGCCGCCGAATGCCGCGGCCGATACCGGAATGGAGGCCGACCCGTGCTGGGCGATCCAGTAGCCGAACTGCAGCGACGTACCCTGATCGCCGGCCACCGCGAGCTGCTGCGAGTTCTCCACGATCTGCCAGGCGGCGAAACCCGCTGCTATCGCGACCGTGCCGAGCGTCGACCACCACGGCGCGCGGTCGCCCAGGCGTGGCCGGGCCTGCGCGCTGGCCGGCCAGCGGGTTGGCACCCGCCGCAGACCGATGATGATGAGGACCAGCGCAAGGGGTATAGAGATCAAGAGCATAGGGGCCAGCGCGAAGCTCCCCGCGAGCAGCAGCGGTACGGCAGGGATGAGCCACGCCATGACCAGCAGGACGGGAAGCAGGGTGAGCCGGGAGAACTCCCAGCCCGTCGCCTCGGCCCGCGCGCTGAGGCGACCAGCGGTCGCTCGCGAGCGGCGAGCCAGCTGTAGGGCGGCCGTAACGAGCGGAAGCCGGGTCAGCCTCGAGATGACCGAAGCGGGCTTGCCCGCGGCACCCGGCTCGGCGGCCTTCTCCGGTCCCGTCTCCCCCGGCTGGTCATCCGCCGCAGGCTCCCCGGTCTCCGGCTCGGCCACGCCCGGCTCAGCGGACCCAGCTAGCTGGCCGTCCGCCGCAGATTCTCCGATCTCAGCCTCGGCCCGGCGGCTCAGCGGACCCAGCTAGCTGGCCGTCCGCCGCAGACTCTCCGATCTCAGCCTCGGCCTCGGCCGGCTCAGAGGACCCACCGGGCTGTCCATCCGGCGCGGACTCCCCCGTCTCAGCCTCGGCCACGCCCGGGTCAGCGAATCCATCCGGCTGGCCGTCCGCCGCAGGCTCCCCCGTCTCAGCCTCGGCCACGCCCGGGTCAGCGAATCCATCCGGCTGGCCGTCCGCCGCAGGCTCCCCCGTCTCAGCCTCGGCCTCGGCCGGTTCAAAGGACCCACCCGGCTGGCCGTCCGCCTCAGGCTCCGGCCCGCCCGGCTGGTCGGTCGTCGCCGGCCTGGTACTGTCGCTGGCGGCCAGGTCATCTGCGCGTGGCGGCCCGCCATCGGTCGGCGGGGCCATATCGGCCGCCTGGCCAAGCTCCTCACGCGGAGGCGCCGAACCTGCAGGCCGACGGGATCGGCGGAGTCCAGGACGCACGTACCCCACCATAAGGGGAACCACGGAGGGGTTGTGATCGTCGTACGACATGACAGAGGTCACCGGACCTGCAGCGGGGCCATCCCGCGGCGCCAGCCCGGTCAAACCCCGTCAAACCCCGCCTCGACCAAGACCGCATACGATAACGTGCACGAAGTCCCCGAACTTGCGCGCCGGATGCCCGCTAGTGAGGCGCTGGAGAGCAATGAGCCGCTACGACGATGACGACGACACGGCCGGGCATGAGCCGCGCGGACGGCGACGACGCGGCTCGCGGCGGCGGCGGATCATCGGCTGGATCGCGGTCCTCACCACGGTCCTGGTGACCGCCACGTCACTCGTGGCCTACGCCTCCTACCTGGGCACGCTGCACAGCATCGAGACGTTCAGCACCGCCAGTCTCGGTACCCACCGGCCGCGCGTATACAACGCGGCGGAGAATATCCTCCTCGTCGGGTCGGACAGCCGGGGCGGCGCGAACAAGCGCTTCGGTGCCAACTACGTCCAGGGCCAGCGCTCGGACACGATGCTGATCTTGCACATCAGGCCCGGTCACAAAGGCGCCGTCGTGATCAGCCTGCCCCGCGACAGCGAGGTCCCGATCATGGCCTGCAAGCCCGACGGGCTCGGCGACCCCGGCCAGCAGGCGGCACCCGGCCAGACTGAGATGCTCAACGCCACCTTCGCCTTCGGCGGGCCGGTGTGCCTGTGGAAGACGGTCGAGAACCTCGCGGGGATCCGGATCGACCATTACGTCGGGCTGACCTTCACCGGGTTCGAGAAGATCATCAACGATATCGGCGGGGTGAACGTCTGCCTGCCCGAGGCCATCCACGATCCGAAGTCCGGGCTCGACCTGTCCGCGGGCAAGCATCACGTTCTCGGGGTGCAGGCGCTGGCCTTCTGGCGCGAGCGCTACGTCGGCGAAGGCTCCGACCTGCAGCGGATCCAGCGCCAGCAGTACCTGATGGCCGGGCTCGTGCAGGAACTGAAGACGGGCGGCCTGCTCAGCGACTATCCCAAGCTCTACGGGGTGATACGCGACGCCGCCAAGGCCCTCACCGTAGACCAGGGCCTCTCGCTCAGCGACATGGTGTCGCTCGCCGGGGATCTGCGCTCGCTTTCGACCAAGTCGGTGCAGTTCGTCACAGTCCCCAACTACCCGGACCCGACTAACCAGGACCGCGTGCTCTGGCTGCAGCCCCAGGCGAAGCGGCTGTTCCGCGCGATCGCGCACGACGAAGCGATACCCAAGACGAAGCCGACGCCGGCATCGACCAGCACGCCGTCCACGGTGGCCACCACCAGCCCGGGCAATGTCCAGGTCGAGGTGCTCAACGGCAACGGCGTCCCCGGCGCGGCCGGCCAGGCGGCCGGCGACCTGACCAGCAAGGGCTTCCGCGTGGTCGGGGCCAGCAATGCGAGCAATTCCAGCTACACCGACAGCGTCATCGAGTACTCCTCCTCGACCGACATGTCCATGGTGAACACGCTCAAGGCGCAGCTCAACTCGGTGCAGGTGCAGCAGGTGCCCAGCCTCGCGCCGGGCACCATCGACCTGATCGTCGGATCGCGATTCACCGGGCTGAGGGCCTCACCCTCGCCGGGCTCGTCTTCGTCGTCCGGCTCGTCCTCGTCGTCGTCCAAGGCCGGGAACCTGGCCAAGTCCTACGGCGGCCTCAAGGCAAACACCAACATCTGCAAGGACCGCACCGCCTTCGTCGGCCCGGACAACCCGGCGAACGGCACCTGACGGCAGGCCGGCCGAGGACCGACGGGCCTCAGGAAGTGTCTATCGCCGCCGCTGGCCGGGCGGCCCGGGGCAAGTCGCGACGCCGGCCGGCGCTGGCGATCAGCAGCCAGGCCAAAAGTCCCGCAGGATAGATGTAATAGCCGAACCTGGTGGCCGGGGCCAGCGTGAACATCAGCGTCAGGCCGATGACGAGCCGCCAGGTAGCGGCGGGAACGTCCTTCGGCGGCGCCACCACAAGCCACACGACGATGCCCAGGACGGCCAGTACGAGCAACCCGACGGCGATGAGGTGGCCGGTGTGCCCCGTCTGCTCCAGCAGGTGGCCGGGCAGCGGGCTGGCCGCCATCGACTTGATCTTCGCCAGCCCGAGCGGGAACGTGATCGTGTTCACCACCAGGGCGCCGGGCCACAGCGCGGCGACCGGGCCGACCAGGACCGCGCACGCGGCCGCGGCGGTGATCGTGAAGACGGCCGCCGTCCGCCTGCTGTCCCTGACCCACAGCAGCACGATGCCGATGAGCAGCGCCGGCCAGGCGGTCGCCTTCATGGCGGCGGCTATGCCGAGCACGAGCCCCGCGAGGACCGGGTGCGGCTCGTGCCGGGAGGTTCGCCAGAGCAGGGCGAGACCCAGGCACATCAGGGCCAGCACGGGCACGTCCGTGCCGCCGACGGCCAGCTCGAAGGCGATTACCGGGCTGGTCGCGACGAGCACCGTCCACCGGACCCAGTCCTGCGCCCCGGCGACCGCCAGCGCGAGCCCGAAGGCGACCAGGAAGGCCAGGCCGAACCAGAATCCGCGGATCGGTCAGCACGCCCGTGCCAGCCAGCGCCCGCGGCAGCCCGAACAGCGTCATCACCGGCAGGTACGGGTTGTAGGAGTTCGGGTCGTGGCTAGCCGCGAGCGCGGCCGTGCTCTGGTAGGGCGTTCCGTGGTGGATGAGCAGCTGGGCGGACCGGATGATCACGCTGACTTCGGGCTGCTGCCTGCCCTGGGCGGCCAGCCAGCCGAGCGGGACGAGCAGCGCGCCGCACAGGCCAAGCGCCAGCGCGAGGTCAACTCCCCGCTCCCGCCAGGCCAGCGCGGCTATCGCCGCTAGCAGGTAGCCGACCGCCGCGGCCGTCCCCCAGATGCGGTGCAGGTCATTGGTGCTGAACAGGGCGACCCCGCCCGCGTAGAGGGCGCACACGGCAAAGGCTGCCGCCACCCAGCGGCGCGGGATCGTCCGCAGCGACTGCCACTGCACGCCTGGGCCGGGCTTGCGGCTGCCCGAGGCCCCCGGCCTCAACGCGAGCACAGACATGCTGGCCCTTCCACGGCATAAATCCTAGCTACTGCGGCCTGAGAGCGACCTGAGCCCGCGGCGGCGCGGACCGCGACTGCCTGAGAGCGGCCTGAGCCTGCGGCGGCGCGAGCCGGGGCTGCCCGGTGCCGTGGCGTCATCGAGGGCCCTCCCCCTCTCGGACCGCCAGCCAGCGGGTCAGGCTGTCCCAGCCGAACAGCGCGGCCAGGTAGCCTGCCAGCGCGATGTAGGCGAACGTCTCGACGCCCAGCATCCCGCCGACCCCCGCCGCCAGCATCCGTCCCTCCCACCCGAGGCCCGCCGCGGTCGCCCTGGGCCCGGGCGATATCCCGTACTGGTGCCGGCGCAGCAGATCCAGGTGGTGCAGCGCGATGACGGCGATCAGCGCGAACGCGGCGGGCGGGGGCACGCCGAGCGCGAACGCCAGCGCGGCCAGGTAGATGTACTGGCCCGCCTGCAGCAGCGGCGGGACCAGCCAGTCGCCCCGCCCGTCGTGCGGATGATCGGCGCCGAGAGCGGCCAGCAGCATGGCCACGGCCGGGGTGAGCAACAGCACGCCCGGCAGGTTGCGCACGCCGAGCGCGGCCAGTACGGCGGTGACCGTGACGCCGGCCACCGCGGGCAGCAGCGGCGGCAGCTGGCCTTGCACCACCCGTCCGATCCGCTGGGCCAGCGGGCCATCGTCGCGCGACGCGACCAGGTCGCCCGCGGTCGGGCCGCCGCGGGCGGGACTCCCGGCCCGCTGGCGCCCCAGGGCGTCACCCGGCGCGGTCATCGCGCACCGCTGCGGGCGGCCCGGCTACCGTCCCCCTGGCCGCTGACCGGGGCGGGCACACGGCCGACCACGGCCCGTTCGGCTACCGAATAACCGAAGGCGACCGCACCCCAGCCGATCAGCGCGGTCAGGGCTATCCGCGGGCCCCAGACGGCCGCGGTGACGGCGATCAGCACCGTTCTCTCGCCGGCCGGCAGGGCAATGCTCTGCCCGGCCAGGCGCAGCAGCCGGTGACCCGGGCCGACCGGCTCCGGCCTGGGCTGCGCCACCGCCTGGTAGCAGGCGTCGGCCATCTGCCGCACCGCCAGCAAGATCATCGCCGCGGTCGCGAACTCCCATGCCTGGCGCGGCCGGGCCGCGGTCCAGCCGACGGCGAGGCCGGCGTAGACCCCGTACTCGCCCGCCGCGCCGGACATCGCATCCAGCCAGCCCCCGAACGCCGCCGCGGCGACACCGCCGGCGGGCTGCAGGCGACGTGCCTGGCGGACCGGCAGCGCGGCGCCCAGCAGCACCGCGCCGGCAATCAGCCCGGGCCTGCTGCCGGCCGCGAACCAGGCCGCAGCGCACAGGGTGAGCGCCAGCGCGGCGGTGGTGAGCGCGTTCGGCGCCAGCCCGCGGGCCGCCGCCCAGCGGGCGACCCTGGCGGCCGCCGGGGCCACGGCCAGCGCGGCCACCAGCCCGGTTTCGGGGGGAGCGCGGCGCAACGGGCGGGTAGCCGGGCCGACCGCCTGACCGGTCGCGCGGTCGATGCTGGCCGCGTCCCTGACGCTCAGCAGGGTCAGCCGGACTCCGTTGCCGGCGACGCCGCCGATAAGCGACAGGACGGCGTTGTTCAGCTCGCCGCTCACCCGCGCCTTGCGGTTGATGCGGCGGACGGAAAGGTGATGCGGGGAGCGGGTGCCCTCCAGGCCCGCCCCGGAGCCGATGCGCGCGGCCAGCGTTTCGGCGGCGTCGGCCACCGCGGCCAGGTCGTGCCCGGCGACTAGGAGCGTCCCGCTGGCGGTCACGGCCGCCGAGCCGGTCCCGGACAGCAGCGCGGCCAGGGCCGCGCCGGGGGTCGCCAGGGCCCGGGTGACGGTGCAGACGAGGACCGGCTCGCCGGTCCCGCGTGCGGTGGCGGCGACGGCTCGCAGCCCGTCCGCGGCATCGGCGCACATGGCCACCTCGACCCGCCGCACGCCGGCGTTCATCAGGCGGCCGCTCACCCCGTCTATCCCGGCCGAGCCGCCTGCCGTCCGGTCGCCCGGCTGGCGGTACGGGTGGGTCATCGCGGACAGCCTGTCGGGCGCCGCCGCCAGCAGCAGCGCCACGGTCATGGTGGCCTCCAACCCGGGTGAGCCGCCGGCCCGCGCTCCGCACGGCGTCCCGCTCGTGGCTCGCATGCTCCGGTCCAGCGTACCGGCGGGCTGCCCGGAGACTGGGCTAGCATGCGGCGGTGCGCGAAGGTGATGCCGGGCGTCCTGCCAGAGCGGCGGCCGTGGTCCTGGCCAGCGGCTCCGGAGTCCGGGTGGGCGGCGACCGGAACAAGGTGTACCTGCCGCTGGGCGGCCGTAGCGTGCTGGCCTGGTCGCTGCGGGCCTTCGCGGAGGTGACCGGGATCGGCACGCTGGTGCTCGTCGTGCGGCCGCAGGACGAGAGGCTGGCCCGCCGCGTGCTGACTGCCGAGTGCGCCGGCCGCGCCGTGGAGGTGGTGCACGGCGGGACGGTCCGCCAGGAATCCGAGCTGATGGGGCTGCGCCGGCTCGCAGCGCGGATAACCGCCGGGCAGATCGACGTCGTGCTGATGCACGACGCGGCCCGGCCGCTGGTCACCCCGGGACTTGTCGCGGCGGTGCTCGCGGCGGCCAGGCAGGCGGGCGGGGCGGTGCCCGGGGTGGCCCGGGACGGCCTGACGATGGCCAGCGAGGACAGCAGCGTGGCCGAGGCCGACCTGGGCACCATGATGGCCATGCAGACGCCGCAGGGATTTCGGGCCGCGCCGCTGCTGGCCGCCTACGAGCAGGCGGCCGCGGACGGATTCTCCGGCACCGACACCGCAGCCTGCGTGACGCGGTACTCCGGCATCGCGGTGCGGTGCATCCCGGGCGACGAGCGCAATATCAAGATCACCTACCCGCACGACGTTGACGTCGCCGCGAAATTGCTGGCGTCGCCAGCCTGACTTGGGAGAACGCTGTGCGCACGATCGCCGCAGTCCTCGCCGCACCGGCCGACGAGCTACCCGGCACGGCCGTCCCGATGCTGCTCGCCCCGCTGGCCGGGCAGCCCGTCATCGAGCACTCGGTCGCCGCCTTCGACGCGGCCCCCCGGGTGGACGAGATTGTCGTGGTCGCCCCGCCGGCGCTGACCGCGCGGGTAGGGCAGCTGCTCGCCGAGGAGGGCTACCGCAAGGTGTCGCGAGTGATCGAGGGCGCCGCGACCGGGGCCGAGTCGGCGTGGCGGGCGATCGGGGCGGTGGGCGACGCCGATGCCTGCCTGCTGCTGCACGACGCGGCCCGGCCGCTGGTCAGCCAGCGGGTCATCGACGACTGCGCCGCCGCGCTCGGCACGCATCACGCGGTCTGCGCCGTCGTCCCGGCCGCCGACACCATGGTGAGGGTGGAGAAAGATCTCATTACCGAACGGCCGCCACGAGACAGGCTGCGGCGCCGCCAGACCCCGCAGGGATTCCGGCTGGCCGTCATCCGCCGTGGTTACGAACTCGCGCTCGCCGACCCCGACTTCGCGCCCGCTGACCCCTGCGGCATCGTGCTCCGCTACCTGCCGGAAGTTACGGTCCGGCTGGTGCCGGGCAGCGAGCGGAACTTCGCGATCACCCGCCCGGCCGACATCGGCATCGCCGAGACGCTGCTTGCCCGGCTCAGCGACTGACGGTCTGCTTGACCAGGGTCCGGCCGAAGTCCCACATCAGGCCGCTGCCGCGGCTGGCGTCATCCATCACGTCGGCAAACGCGTCGCAGAACAGCTTCACCTCGGTCTCGCCGATGTTCAGCGCAGGCAGCAGCTTGATCACCTCCTCGTGATCGGCCGCAACCTGGGTGAGAATGCGGTGCCGCTGGAACAGGAAGACCACGATCATCTGGGCGAACAGCCCGTGCCGGGCGGCCTGGAGCATGTTCCAGCCGGCCCGCAGCTTGAGCGACCGGGGCTTGCAGAACTCCAGGCCGATCATCAGACCGCGGCCGCGGACCTCGCCGAGCATCTCGTAGCTGCCGGTCATCTCGGACAGCGCGGCCATCAGGGCCGCGCCGGTCCGCTCGGCGTTCTCGGTCAGGTGCTCGTCCTCGATGACGGCGAGCGTGGCGAGCCCGGCGGTCATGGCCGCCGCGTTGTGGCCGAACGTCGAGTCGTGCACGAACGTCCGGTCCATCGAGGAGTAGACCTTCTGGAAGATCCAGTCCTTGGCCAGCGTGCCGGCGACCGGTATGAACCCACCGGACAGCGCCTTGGCGACCACGACGATGTCCGGCTGCACGTCCTCGTGCTGGTAGGCGAAGAACCGCCCGGTCCGGCCGAGCCCGGTCTGCACCTCGTCGCAGATGAGCACGGCACCGTACTCGTGCAGCAGCTCGGCGGCCGCCGCCAGGAAGCCCGGCGGCGATACGTGCACGCCCTTGCCCTGGACCGGCTCGACCAGCAGGGCCGCTACGTCTCCCCGGCGCAGCTCGGCGCCCAGCGCGTCGAGATCGCCCAGCGGGATGCGGCCGTCCGGCAGCAGCGGGCCGAAGCCGCGGCGGAAATCGTCCGAGCCGTTGACCGAGAGCGAGCCGAGGGTCAGGCCGTGGTAGGCATGGTCGCAGTACAGGACCCGGGGCTTGCCGGTCGCGTACCTGGCGAACTTCAGCGCTGTCTCGACCGCCTCGCTGCCGCTGTTGCAGAAGTACGCGCGGTCCAGGCCAGGGGCCCTGGCCAGCAGCCGCTCGGCGAGCAGGCCGGGCAGCAGCGCGCAGTCGAACTGGACCAGGTCGGCCACCTCGCTGTCCAGCAGGTCGTGCAGCGCCTTGCGGATGACCGGGTGGTTGCGCCCCATCCCGAACACCCCGAAGCCGGTCAGGAAGTCGGCGTACCGGTTGCCGTCGGTGTCGTAGAGGTAGGTGCCCTCGGCTTTCTCGTAGACCTGGTCGAACCCGATCACGTGCAGCATGCGGGACAGGTGCGGCTTGAGGTACTGGTCCTGCAGCTCATAGCCCTGGCCGGCGCGCTGCGCCAGCAGGGCGGGCAGATCAAAGTCCATAGTCGGTAGTCTCCTGGCTCGGCGGCCTGAGGCGCGCGAATTACCCGGCCAGCATACGGGCGCCCCCCGGCTCGCGGCCGCCAGTCAGAGCCCGGAATCCTCCAGCATTTCGGTAACCAGCGCCGCGATCGGCGAGCGCTCGGAGCGGACCAGCGTCACGTGCGCGAACAGCGGGTGCCCCTTGAGCTTCTCGATCACCGCGACCACGCCGTCATGCCGGCCTACCCGGAGGTTGTCGCGCTGCGCGACGTCGTGGGTGAGCACGACCTTGGACCCGGCGCCGATCCTGGACAGGACGGTGAGCAGTACGCCGCGTTCCAGCGACTGCGCCTCGTTGACGATCACGAACGCGTCGTGCAGCGAGCGGCCGCGGATGTAGGTCAGCGGCAGCACCTCGAACAGGTCGCGGTGCAGCACCTCGTCGATGACATCCTGGGTGGTGACCGCCGAGAGCGTGTCGAACACGGCCTGCGCCCACGGGTTCATCTTGTCCGCCTCGGACCCGGGCAGGTAACCGAGCTCCTGGCCGCCGACCGCGTACAGCGGCCGGAACACGAGCACCTTGCGGTGCCGGCGGCGCTCCATCACGGCCTCCAGGCCGGCGCAAGCGCGAGCGCCGACTTGCCCGTGCCCGCCCGGCCGCCGAGTGAGACGATCCCCACGTCCGGGTCGAGCAGCAGGTCCAGGGCCACGCGCTGTTCGGCGCTCCTGCCGTGCAGCCCGAATGCCTCCCTGTCCCCCCTGACCAGCCGCACCGACTTGTCCGGGAACACCCGGCCGAGCGCGCTGCCGCCCGGGGCCGACAGCACCAGCCCGGTGTGGCAGGGCAGGTCGGCGGCCTGATCGCAGTCCAGCCTGCCCGTGTCGTACAGATCCTTGATCTGGCCGGCGTTGACGCTGAGCTCGTGCATGCCGGTCCAGCCTGATTCGGCCGGGAGCTCGGCGCGGTATTCCTGGGCGGTCAGCCCGATGGACGCGGCCTTCACCCGCAGCGGCAGATCCTTGCTGACGAGCACCACGTCTTCGCCCTCGGCGGCCAGGCTGCGTGCGACCGACAGGATCCGCGTGTCGTTGTCACCGAGCCGGAATCCCGCGGGAAGGACCTGCGGGTCAGCATGATTCAGCTCGACCCGGACCGTGCCGCCCTGGTCGCCGACGGGCAGGTCGGTGTCCAGCCTGCCGTGCTTGATCCGCAGCTCGTCCAGGTAGCGGAGCGCCTGGCGGGCGAAGAAACCGAGCTCCGGGTGGTTGCGCTTGGCCTCCAGTTCGGTGATGACCACGATCGGGAGAACGATGCGGTGCTCGTCGAACCGGGTGAAGGCAGCCGGATCGGCGAGCAGCACGCTGGTGTCGACCACATAGGTACGAAGGCCGGCGCGGGTGCGCCGGCGCTGACTGGTGGGATTGGGCACGCGTTCTCCTCTGGACGCCAGGATGGCGACCGCTCGGACACAGACGTGTCGGCCGGACCGGGCAGCCCGCGAAGGACCGCACGCCGGCCCTCCGTTCATCTCGCCTGCGTGCCGTGACGCGAAGCTCGAGGATTACAGGGCCTTTCCCGGGGGGCGGCGACTTGCCGCCCGTTACCTTGACGGTACCCGCGAATGGGCGTCACAAGGAAGTACCGGGCCGCCAAGTCCAGATCAGGAGCCGAACCGCCGGTGCCGGGCAGCATATGACCGCAGCGCCCGGAGAAAATCGACCTTGCGGAAAGCAGGCCAGTAGGCGTCGCAGAAGTAAAATTCCGAGTGCACGCTCTGCCAGAGCAGGAACCCGCCCAGGCGCTGCTCACCCGAGGTCCGGATCACCAGATCCGGGTCGGGCTGGCCCGCCGTGTACAGATGCCCGGCGATCTGCTCGACGTCCAGGATTTCGGCGAGCTCCTCGATGGTGGTCCCGCGGGTCGCGTGGTCCTGCAGCAGGGAGCGCACCGCGTCCGCGATCTCCCTGCGGCCGCCGTAGCAGACCCCGACGTTGACCAGCAGGCCCGGGCAGTCGGCCGTCGCCTCCGCGGCGTCCTTCAGCACCTGGCTGGTCTCGCCGGGCAGCAGGTCAAGCGCGCCCACCGGGTGTACGTGCCAGCGCTGCTCGACCAGTTCCCTGACGGTGTCCTCGATGATGCGCAGCAGCGGCCCGAGCTCGTCGCCCGGGCGCGAGAGGTTGTCGGTGGACAGCAGCCACAGCGTCACGACCTCGACGCCCACCTCGCGGCACCAGCCGAGCAGCTCGAATATCTTGTCGGCGCCAGCCTGGTGGCCGCCGCTGACATCGGCCAGGCCCGCCGAGCGCGCCCACCGCCGGTTGCCGTCGCACATCACCCCGACGTGCCGGGGTATTGCCTGGGGCGATAGCGATGCTTCGAGCCTGCTGGCGTAGAGCCGGTAAGCGACGTCCCGAATTCTCATCCGTCGCCCTTTCACCGCTTCCGCCGCTAGCCGCATTTCGGCTCAGACCGACTACCGGCGCTCCGACCAGCGCCACTGCCCCCTGCTACTGTCACCGTATCCAAGAATCAGACCAGTGCGGTTGATTTCGCCTGGCGGGCGGCGATGCGGTAGGTAAAAATTCTCCCTTGCCGGGGCGGGCTGGGAAGTGGCGACGTACCGGGTCCGGCGGGTCAGCCGATCGACTTGACGACGGCCTCGTCCAGCCCGGCGAACGAGGCCAGGTACTCCCGGCGCTCCCGTTTGAGCCGACTGACCATGGCGTCGTACTCGTCCATCCGGCCCTGGCGCTCATACAAGCGCCGCGGCTGCAGGATTTCCGGGTCGTCCAGGCCCGGCACCGATGCCGCGATCTCGTAGCCGAAATCGGGGTCGGTGGTCCACTGGATGGTGCCCTGCACGATCGCCTGGACGAGCGCCGACGAGTGCGGGATCTCGACCTTCTTCGAGCCCGGGTGGTCATCGCCGCCGCCCACCCGCCCGGTGTTGAGCAGGAAGACGTCGAGCTCGTGGCTGTCCAGCAGGCCGAGCATGCGGTTGCCCATGTCGGCCATGTCCCGGGGGAAGAACGGATTGGTGCCGGGCACCCGGAGGAACTTGCCTTCCTCGTCCTTGCCGCCTGCCGAGGTCCCGGTGGTCTCGCCGAGCATGAAGTAGGCCGCGGCCTGGTCCCGGTCGAGCCGGGCCACGCCGGGCACGATGTTCTCGTTCCGGTTCAGGATGAGCAGGAACTCTGCTGCGCCGACCTCGTTCGGCGGCCACGGGTTGACATAGGAGAACGGCCAGGTGGTGCGCCCGTTCTTGGTGTACGAGGTGTCGAAGAAGTCCACCTTGCCGTGCTCGTCTACGGAGACGTTCTCCAGGTAGGCGTCCGGCTTGGTGGTGGCATTGTAGATCGCTGGCTCGAACTCGGGGTTCAGGCCGAATGTCTTGGCGAAGCAGCCGTTCTCGGTGGTGTAGACCAGGCCGCCCGGCATGAGCGCGACGAAGTCGTCCTGGGCCGGCTTGCTGCCCAGCTGGCTGGTGAACGTCGTGGTGGTCTTCCCGGTGCCGGACAGGCCGACGATGAGGACGGTCTTGGGCTGCCCGTCCACCGGGATGACCTTGCAGCCGGCGTGCAGCGCCAGCCCGCCGCGGTTGTAGACGATGTTGTTCCACATCCGCAGCCCGCCCTTCTTGGACTCGCCGAAGTAGTCCGAGTTGAGCACGCGGGTGACGTTGTCGTTCAGGTCGACCGCGATGAGGCGGTCGTCGGGGTAGCCGGGCGCGGCCAGGTTGGGCGTGTAGATCACCGTGGTGTCGGGTTCCCACGAGGCGGGGTCGTAGCCCTCGCCGACCGGGTAGTAGAGCTGCTTCTGCA
The DNA here is from genome assembly GCA_963762615.1 of uncultured Actinomycetes bacterium. Taxonomy (GTDB): domain Bacteria; phylum Actinomycetota; class Actinomycetes; order Streptosporangiales; family Streptosporangiaceae; genus PALSA-505. The sequence continues at coordinate 17,021 of CAVXLG010000017.1, forward strand.
TTCCGGCCACGTTGGCATTGGCCGCTTCGATGATCAGCCTTGCCCGGGTGCGGAATGCGGGATCCGATCCGATATAGCCATCAACGACAACCATGTGATTCCCGGCGATGTAGGCGTCCTGCATCGCCGCGACGCGGTCGTACTCCGCACGGGTGATCGTCTGCTTGACGGCATTAGTGGAGTCATCGACGATGAAGGTGGAACGCGTGCTGCGCGAGTCCACGCGCGCCTTCACCACGACGTTGCCGAACTCTGTCTTCTGACAGTTCGGCATTTTCTCGGTCAGTTCGCGCAACCGTTCAGTGCTCGGATTCCACTCCACCGCCGTCGCGTTCACCTCGTACGCCACTACTGCTCCTCCCTTGTCGGCGCGCCTCCCGTTCGACGCCGGAAGCAGTGCGGCCGACGTCCGCCATACGGGATTTCGGAAGTGTACCCCGGCTGCGCGGTATCAATTATGGTAGCCCCGTGGCGGGGCGTTAGCCCAGGTAGGCCGGGGGGAGGCGGGGCAGGCAACGGGTCGCCGAAGCGACGACAGGGTTTATCGCGGGCCAGATGCCAGCTGCCAGGGAAATGCTTGTCTGGTTTAGACCAATTGCGCGGATCAATTGCGCCGGAGCGCAGATCAAGGAATGGCCCTGAATCCCGCCGAGGTGTGACATATGTCACAGGCCGCGCGCCCGGGCCACCGGGCCTGCGGGCCTGCGGGCCGGCCCGCAGGCGGCTCGTACGCCGGGCCCAGGCGCGACCGCGCGACACCGGCGACGCTCGTGCTCGCCAGCGGGCCCGGCTATCGTGCTGGCGTGACCAGCAATTCTTGGCGATCGCCCGGCGATGGCGGCTCGGATTCCGGCCGCTATGACCTGGCCGTGGTCGGCGCGGGTATCGTCGGGCTCGCCGTGGCGCGCGAGTTCGCGCGCCGCCGCCCGGATCCAGGCTGATCGTCATCGACCGGCAGGCCGTCGTCGGATATCACCAGACCGGCCATAACTCCGGCGTGATCCACAGCGGCGTGTACTACAAGCCAGGTTCGCTCAAGGCGCGGCTGTGCGTGCGGGGTGCCCGGCTGATGTATGAGTTCTGTGCTGCGAACGCGATTGCGTATCAGCGCTGCGGGAAGCTGATCGTGGCCGTGCGCGAGGATGAACTGCCGCGGCTGGCCGAGCTTGAGGCGCGTGGCCGCGCCAACGGGGTGCCGGGCCTGCGCCGGGCGGGGCCCGGTGAGATCGCCGACATCGAGCCCGAGTGCCGGGGGCTGGCCGGGCTGCACTTGCCGGGCACCGGAATCGTTAACTTCGGGGCGGTAGCCCGGGCGATGGAACGGGAGCTGCGCGGCATGGGCGTGGTGTTCGCGCTCGGCCGCACGATCAGCGCGGTGCGCCGGGAGGGCGGGCAGACGGTCCTGGCGCACGCGGGAGGGTCTTACCGGGCGGCCTGGTCGGTCGTGTGCGCCGGGCTGTGGTCGGACCGGCTGGCAGTGTCCGCCGGGGCTTCCCCCGATCCGCGCATCGTCCCCTTCCGCGGCGCCTACCTGCGGCTGGCCGGCACCGCGCCGCCGGTCGTCCGCGGCATGGTCTACCCGGTGCCCGACCCGGAGCTGCCGTTCCTTGGGGTCCACGTGACCAGGCACATCGACGGCCACGTCATGCTGGGCCCGACCGCCATGCTGGTGGGCGCACGCGACGCCTACAACGTCCGAACGCTGCGGCCGCGGGATTTGCTCAGCACGCTGAGCTGGCCGGGGACGTGGATTGTCGGGAAGCGGTTCTGGCGCACCGGGCTCGGCGAGCTGCGGATGGCCGCCAGCCGCAAGGCGTTCGTCCGGGCCTGCGCGCGGTACGTCCCGGCCATCGAGTCGATGACGGTGGAGGCGGCCACGACCAGCGGCGTCCGGGCCCAGGCGGTAGGCCGCGACGGGCGGCTGCTGGACGACTTCGCGATCTCGCACACGCCCGGGGCCACGCACGTCAGGAACGCCCCGTCCCCGGCCGCGACCTCATCACTGGCGCTGGCCAGCGAAATCGTCAACCGGTACGAGGCGGCTGCGCGCTGAACCCGGCCGGTCAGCCAGGGAAGGCCCAGTCAGCCAGGGAAGGCTTCGCCGCCGGGGTTCGCTACGCCTCCCGGGCGCCCGGCCCTTCGGACCGAACCTGCTGCACGTGGCGCAGCGCCTCGCGCAGGTCCGCCAGCCACGAATCCTCATGCTCGCCCACCAGCCTGACGCACCAGGCGAGAGCCTCGCTCCTGCTCCGGGCGACTCCCGCGTCTACCAGGGTGTCAAGCACCAGCCGCTGAGGCTGGCGGAGCCGGGTCATCACGGGCACCGACAGCGTGGTGAACATCACGCTGCGGGGCCCGCAGGTCGCTCCCCAGGACACCTTGCGACCGAACTTGTGCTCGGCTTCCCTGGCGATCTGGATCCGGTGATCCCGGGTGTCCTCCCGGAACCGGCGGATCCGGCCGTCCGCGGCCTCGCTCCGCTCGGCCTCGGTGGCCTCAGCCCTGGTCTCGGGGTCCTGCAGCGGCCCGATGACCGTGATCTCCTCGCGGTCCAGGGTGATGTCCGCCGGGGCCGTGAACCAGTCCCCCGGCAGCCGGCCGGTGAACCAGCCACGCAGCTTCTCCTCGGACTCGGTGTCCCGTCCCGGGCCCTTTTTTCCTTGATCTGTAGTCATGTAATTATGATTACAGAGCGTTGTGAGAGCGTCAAGCGTGCGGCCGGAGACGGCGCCGGGCCAGCACCGGCAACGCAGCACGGGACACGGCGGCGCAAGGATCAGCCGGCCGGGCGCGGACAGGTGTATCAGGCGATCAGTGTGAACGCTCATCTGAGAGGTCGGCGTACCAGTAACCGATCCCCGGGTTGCGGCAACGTGGGACTCTGCCGGTGTACCAGGTAGACGAGGTGAAGATCAGACAATGCACGCGTATGTTGTCAACCTGGCCCGATCCACTGACCGGCGGGCACATATGATCGCCGAGCTCGGCAAGACCCGGCTCGACTACGAGATCACGGAGGCCGTCAACGGGAGAGCCCTGGATCTCACCGATACCCGGCTCTTCAGTCCGGCGGTTGACAGCGAGTTCACGCCGGGAGCGTTTGGCTGCGTGTTCAGCCACCTGGCGATCTATCGCAGGGTGGCAGATGATGGCCATGAGATAGCATTGGTTCTCGAGGATGACGTCATCCTCCCCGCTGATCTCGACGAATTGCTGGACGTAATTGCGCCGCAGATGAAGGGAGCGGAGGTAGTATTGCTGAATTTCAGCAGCTACTTCGCTAAGTTCACGAAGGAAGGCGCTGTACCGATTGGCTCGTCTCGCCTTCTTGTACATATTGTTGACGACGGCTCTCCATGGAGCGGGGCGGCGTACTTGATTACCCGTGAGGCGTGCGCGCGGATGGCGGAGACTGCGCTACCGGTAAGAGCCCGCGCTGACGCCTGGGCGCACTTCTACCGGGAGGGCGCCCTTGATCGCGTGCGGTGTGTTATGCCGATGCCGGTGGCCAACAGCGTGACTCTGCGCTCGACAAAGGACAACTTCCGGCCCGGCAGCATACAGGCACGCGTCCTGGAGACCGTGGCAAATGCTAAGATTCCACTGCTGTACCAAGTTCTGGCGCTGAGGAGACAGCGGCATCTTCAGCATTATAGGAACGGGCAGGTAGAGTTCGTTGAAGCGCTCCCTGGCAGTGAGCCGCCGCCGCTCTTGACGCGCATTCCATGAACAAGAGCCGAAGTGCATGAGTCGTTGCGAGGACTGATCCTGCGCCGCTTCGCCCTCAACTGCGGGGTCGCCGACCCTGGGTGCGGGGAGCGACGGGACCGGCTAGGTGGCTATCTGCTCGGAAACCGTTGGGCATAGGAAGGGCATAGGCACGGTATCGAATAGGTTGATAAGCTGAGTGAATTGGGACATTCGCGCATCGCAGGCTGCTCCGCTCTACAACTCGGATTCACTAGGGGGACATGATGATCCGGTTGGCGCTGCTCGTTGACAGTCCCAGCAAGCGGGCGCACGCCAACGCGGCCAGCCGGCTTGCTCTCGGGCTGGCCGAGACGGGCCGGGTCGAGGCGACCCTGGTGTGCTACAGCGCCGACCCATCGCCATCTTGGCTTCCGCCCGAGGTGGGCATATACCGCCTCGGCGTCGATAGAGCGTCGCGGTCGGTCCGGCGTCTTGTCCATTATCTTCGTACGCAGCAGCCCGACGTGTTGATCACCCGTCAGGTGCATGCCAATTTCGTGGGGTTGGCGGCAGCCTGGATGGCTCGCGTACCACCCCGCTGGACGGGAAAGCTGCTTCTTGTTCAGGATCACCTCGTCGAGCTCTCGCACGCAAGCAACCGGCGAGACAACAAGTGGCTGGCCAAGGTGTTCTATCGCTTTGCCGATGGGCTCTTAGTCCCTTCTCCGACGGTACGAGAGAATGTCATCAGATGGTGCGGCCTGAACCCCTCGTCGGTAGCGCTGGTTCCCAACCCGATTCCTAAGTTCTCCGGGGCCCTGGCATCTCCTCCTCATCCGTGGCTGCGAGATGGCGAACCACCGGTGTTCGTGAACATCTCGAACATGTTTCCCTTCAAGCGCGTGGACCTGCTCATCGACGCCTTTGCTGACCTGCGCAAGAATCATGACGCCCGGTTGCTCATCTTGGGTGAGGGACAGCAGCGGTCGCACGCCGTCGAGCAGATCCGGCGCCTGGGCCTCGGCCCCTACGCCGAGACGGTGGGCTGGATCGACGACCCCCTGCAATTCTCGGCCCGGGCGTGGGCCATGGTGCACCCCTCGGACGAAGATGGCTTCGCGCAGGTCCTGATCGAGGCGATGAGTGTCGGCTGCCCGGTCATAGCGACGGACTCGCAGGGCGGCGGGCCCCGCTTCATCACCGACAACGGCAGATACGGCCTTCTCGTCCCCCGGGGGGACCGGGCCAAGCTCGCCGAGGCCATGGAGCGCATGCTCCATGCCGATGTGCGGAAAAGGTACTCGGAACTGGGCCAGGAACGGGCCGAGGCGCTGTCACCGACAGCCAGCGCCGCCGCGCTGGTGGACTTCCTGTCCAGTCACTTCGGGCTGGAGAAGTAACTCAGCCGTCCGGGCGCGGCCCGATGCCAGGCCCGGCGCGCTCGGGCCGTCACCCCCGGGCGGCCCGGGCGTGCGGATGGGTTCTTGTGGGGTAGGCCAGACCGAGGCTCTCGTCGGTCTTGTCAACTCCGATGAGTACAACGGACGCCAGCGGCGTGCCGGCGAGCCGGATCATTTCACCGACTCCGTGGAGTCTGGTCGCCGATGATGTCCCGGCCGTCACGATGGCCACCACATCGCTCGCCCAAGTGGCCAGGTGCTCGCTGCCGAGCGAGGGGTCCAGCGCAACCATGGTGAGCAGGAGGTCTGCCGAGGCGCAGGCCGCGGTCACCGCCCCGGTGAAGGACGGCTGCTGACCCGGCGGCGCGGTCAGTTCGAGCGGGCCGATGGGCAGCATCTCGTCACGGTCAGGAACCGCCAGGACCAGGTGCGCGCCCTGCGCGCGCACCCCGCGGACCCCGGGCTTCGCATCTGCCAGGAGGCGCGCGGCTGGGGCGCCGGGGCACAGGTCGGCCACGATGACCTGCTGGCCCTGCTGCGCGCAGGACAACGCCAGCGACGCGACGGACACGGCCGCGACCTGCAGCTCGTCGACCGGAACGATGGCTAGGGCTGCCATCCCCCGGGAGTTCGGCCGCACGTTGCCGGACAGGTGCGCCACGATCCGCCGGATGTTGGCGCCGCGTGCGGCCTCGAGTCCGCGTCGGCCCGGGAACCACCGGCTAAGACGCACGACGCCAACGCTGAGCTTCACCGGGGCACCGAGTGCGTGTGCGACGTCTTCACGCCGGCGGAGCCGATCGGACAGGAGGGCTCGCACCATGACGATGGCAAGGCCGACGGCGAAACCCGCGACGAGCCCGATGACGGCGCGGGAGATCAGCGGCTTCAGCCGCGAGCGGTGCACCCCGGCGGCCGGGTTGAGTACCTGGCTGCCCCGCTCGGCCAGCACGGTGGCGCTGCTCGCCTGCGCGTTGTCAGCGGATTGCTGCAGCGTGAACAATTCACTCTTGGCGTCGCCAAGCTCGGTCTGCAGGCCGCTTAGTTTAGCTCGCTGGGCGGCTGAGCCGGGCTGAGTCCGCCAGTAGCCGATCTGCGTGCCGATCGTGTTGATGTGCTGCCTGGTCTGGCGCGTCTGCTCAGCGAGGGCGGCGATCACGAGCTGCTGCGACGCTTGCAGCTGATGCACCCGGAACTGGAGAAACGCTTTAGCCGCGGCGTTCGCCAGGATCACTGCCTCACGGCTCGATGATGCGCTGTATGTGATCGTCAGCACCCGCGGGCTGACGTCCGCGACCGTGTAGTTCGCGGCAAAGCTGGCCGGGCTCTCCGGCAGGCGCAGATCGCGCACGGCGAGCCCGGCTACCGCGCTGCTTTCGGCGATGGTCTGCTCGTCGGCCGCGGCTGTACTGCCGTCCTCGTAGGGACCGTACGTGAGCAGGACCGACGTCGTTGCCTGGTAGGTCGCTGGAGCGACCTCGTACAAGCCGCAGCCGATCAGGAATCCGATGACGGCGGTGGTGCACCAGAATCGCCGGCCGCCGCCAGATGGCGGCCTTGAGAAAGGCCAGGCTCACCATGCCGGTGGCGAAATCGGCGGGGCGATCCTCCACAGCCGCGAAGTCGTCGTAGGCCCAGAGCCGCTCAGGCAGGTCGTTCCCCCCGTTCAATGAGGGGACAGCCGCCTGGCCTTTGTCTTTCACCGTCAGGTCTCCGTAGGTTTGGCCGTCATGGGTGCCGGTCCTTCCCGCTACGCCGGCCGGGCCAGCGGCTGGATGCGGCCGGTCGTGTTGTCGGCCGAGTCCGGATCCGCGACGAGGATTCCGGCTATGTGACGGTTGTCTCCTGCGGCGCTGGCCGCGACGCGGGCTAGCTGCTCGGCGGTCGCCGCGTCTGCCGAGACGCCCAGCACCGTTGCCGTCGTCCGGATCATCCCGGCGACCTCGGGGATCTTGGCGTCAACGACGGCGACGACGACGGCTAGGACGGTACCTCGTGGCCAGCTGACGTGGCCGTCATCGCTCGCGACGACCCGTAGATACGCTGAGAGCTTCGACCGCTCTGGCGGCGCAGCGCACGCCGCGCGCAGCGTGGCGGTGATGTTCGTGTCCTGCTGGGGGCCGACGGCCAGCGTTGTGGGGATCCCCAGGGACGCGGCGAAGACGGCCAGCTGAGGGCCGAGGGCGAGGGCCTTGCGGTCGGAGGAGAGCGAGAGCACCGTCAGTGATGACTCGCCGCTGTCGCCGTCGGCCAGGCCCAGGCCCAGATGCTGCAGGGCCTTGCGCAGCCGCCACGCATCGACGGCTCCGGGTTCGTACTCCTCAAGGAGCTTCCTCCAGCCTGCGGTGGCGGTCGGGCGGCTCACCGGGATCGAGGCGAGGACGGGGACGCCGATGGACTCCGCTATCGCGTCGCGCTCGCCGAGCCGCCGGTCGGACCGGCTGATGGCGAGCGCCGTGATGACTCCGGCCAGCAATCCGGCGAGGCCGCCAAGCCCGCAGGTAAGGACCAGGTGAACCGGTAGCGACGTCCCCGTGGCACTCGTCGCCGGCTGCAGAATCCGCGCATCGACCGGAGGGCCTGGCGTGCTGCCCGCACTGAGATAATGGACGTAGCTCTGGGCGACGGCGTTCGCGGCGGCGTCGGCCTGGGCAGCGGAATGGCCCTGAGCGCTGATGGAGATGAGGTTGGGGGCCAGGCCGGTTACCTTGACGCGGCTGCGCAGCGTGTTGAGCGACATCGCGGGCCGGACGATTCTCAGCGCATCCCCGATGACGGGGTCGCTGCTCGCGATCAGGACCTGGGTGCGGGTGTCCTGGAGCGAGGGGGGAAGCACCACCAGGGCACTGCCGGTGAACATGACCGGGCTCAGCAGAGCGATCCAGGCGCCTACGGCGAGGCCCAGGACGGTGCAGGCGGCGACGATAATCTTGTGCCGTCGAACGATCTGCAGGCACCTGCGCAGATCCAGCGCCTGCTGGCTCATTCAGCCTCCCCGTGAATGCTCGGCATCTCTTCTACCAGAACACCGGCAACGCGGAATGATACGCGAGCCGGATTACAGACCGGTGAAAGCCGGAGGGCGCCATTCCCGGCGGCTGGACCACTAGGGCAGCCAGACCGCGCGCCGCGTCCCGGACCGTTCGGAACCATGGGTTTCATGGCTTCGACCGGAGAGTCTGGGTGATCACCTGGGCTACTTCGCCGGCCGCCCGTTCCCAGGAGAAATAGGCGGCCAGGTCCGGGGCGCGTGCGTGGCACGCCTCATACAGCGCATCATCGGCGAGGGCCGCGGCGATAGTGGCGGCAAGTTCGTGCTCGTCATCGCGGGCGATGAGGTATCCAGACAGGCCAGGCGTCACGATCTCGGGCATCGCGTAAGCGTCGCGCGCTATGCACGGGAGTCCCCGGGACAGTGCCTCGGCGAAGACGATGCCGAAAGGCTCCATCCTGGACGGCATGACGAACAGGTCGTGGCTGTCGTATAGCGCGGGCACTTCGCCGGGAGGCAAGGCTCCCAGAAAGCGGACGCCGTCAGGCGGGCTGCCGGGCAGCGGCCACTTCTCCGGCCCGGCCACCGTCAGCGTGATCTGCGGATCGTGGTCACGGCGCAGCAGAGCCAGGGCGGCCACGACAAGGTCGCCGCCCTTGCGCTGGAAGTCATATGCCTTGTACTGCCGGCCGACGAACAGCAGTCGACGCCGGGGCGCGGCGCGCTCGGGCAATCGGCGGCACTGTTCGTACTTGCCGGGCTCGCTGCCTGAGCTGTCATGAAGATCGCCGTTCTGGAGCGCCCGCCCGGCCGAGACGCCGGGATGGACGACGTGGACTTTTTCCGGCGGCAAACCCGACTGCTCAACGAGGCAGCGAGCGAACCAGTGACTCATCGCGATGATGCCAGTGGCGCGCTCATAGACGGCAAGCTGGCGCTCGCGGCGGCGCGTCATGGTCGAGGGCGCGATCAGCCGCATGGCGGCACAAGCGTCGGCATTATCGACCGATGAGATCAGCGCGTCCCAGCTGCAGTCGTAGTAAACGAAGAACGGCACCGGCAGGGCGGCGAGGTCATCGATCATCAGCACCGCATCGCAGCACGACCCCGCAGGGCCCCCGGTGAGCTCCCGGCGCAGGGCGCGCACGTTGTAGGCGTCGGTCAGCCGTGAATAGCTCCAGGTAGTCGTCAGCTGGCCTGCGTGGTACCGGGTATGGATGGCCTTGAACGCCGTGCGCGACCAGCGCGGGATCCGCACCCCGATATCGGTCGTGTCCGCGATCAGCCGCAACGCCGCGCGCAAGTTCCAGGCCGAGTAGGACCAGGTGCGCTCAGGTAGCGGCTCCCAGAGGCAGGCGAATCCGATGCGCGGCCGGGCTGAGCCGGTGGTCTTGTCTTCGCGGCCGCCGGCCCGTGACGGTGCCAGCGGGTCTTGAGCATCAAGGGGACGGATCGGGTGATCTCTGAAGTAGCCCGGCAACGAAGGCCTGGACGTCACTAGTTCCTAGCTTCCTCTGGTCGGTGTCCGGGTGCGGGCCGACGGCGGGCATTGCCATCGCTCGCCGCCGGCGCTGAGGGGGCCGGACCGAGCGGCGGAACACCGCTCAGGTCAGAAGACCCGCGACGCCCCGAGCTTGATACATTCAGGCGGACCTAGCTCCGTCGATATTGAGGCGCAGGCAGCTGACGCCGCTTCCCGTCCGGAGCTGACGGTCACCGGATCCGGCCAGGCCACCGGACTACGGCGGGCTTGCGATGGCGCGGCCAATGCCGTTCCCTGACCGGTACTTTGCCGGACTCCCGCAACGCGATGCGCAACTGCCACCACCACAGCAGTGCGCCCAGCCAGGTCGCGACCGCAACGCCGCGCACGGTGCCGATCGTTCCACCCGCCAGGGCTCCCACCAGACCACAGCCGAGGTAGAGCCCTGCCGACACGACCATTGCCCGCAGGCTCCGCCGGGCCGCTCCGAGGGCGTGCAGGCCCGCGCCGGCGCCGGTGGCGATGCACAGGCCGAGCACGGCTAGCGTCTGAGGCAGCACGAGCGGATAGGTCGGCCGCCAGAGCGACCGCAGTACGACGTTCCCGAGCCCTCTCGGCAGCGCCACGAGCAGCACCGCTCCCCAGGCCACCGCCGCCACGGCCAGTCCCGCGCTGACCAGCACGCAGAACACCGGCAGCTGGCGCGGCGACTTACGCAGGATCCGCGCAGCCTCCGGCGTGGTGACCAGGCCCATGCCGAGAAACAGAATCGTGATGGGGCCCATCAGCGTGCTGGCCGCCTGCACGTAGCCGACCGCGGCCAGGCCGAGGATGAAGCCGATACCGTACGTCAGCAGCTGGGGGGCGACGCTGCTGGCCATGCCTTCCGCAAAGTAGCGTGGCCCGAGGTCTTTGTGCTGCGACAGCCACTGCCAGGTACCCGACAGCTTCGGCAGCACCCGGGCCTGCCACGGCCCCACCGCGGCCGCCACCGCCGCCGACGCCCCCCAGGCGAACACGAACCAGAACACATCCCGCCGCCCGGTCGCGCGCAACAGCAGCAGCCCCCCCAGCAGCGCCGCCGCCCACACCAGGTCATTCAGGAACGCCTGGCTGCCCCGGCCCAGCGTGAAGAACGAGTACCGCCAGCTGTCTTGCAGCAGCAGCCCGGGCAGCGTCAGCCCCAGCGCCAGGAACGCCAGCCGCGTCGGCCCGGCCAGCAGCGCCCCCGCGGCCAGCACGCAGCCCCCGGTGACCAGTCCCACCACCGTGGCGGTCCCGGTGCTGCCCGCCACCGCACGCCGCCACGCTGCCACCTCCGTCCCGCTGAACCTGATCATCAGCGGCTCGGTGGCCAGGCCGCGGGAGGCGTTCAATGCGAACGCATAGGTGGCATAGGCCAGGCTGAACGCGCCGAACTGCACGGCCCCCAGGGTGCGGGCCACCAGCAGCACCACGACGAAGTTGGTCAGGCTGGACACCGCCTGGTCGGCCACTCCCCAGCCCAGACGGCGGGCCGGCTGGGCCGCCAACCGCCAGAACGCCGCCTTGCGCGGGCGGCGGACCGCTACCGCCTCCCCCCGGCGTGCCTCGTCAAACAGCATGCGCGCAGCCGGCCCGGCCGCGATCGCCGGGCGCCAGCACCCTCATCGCCAGCACCCCCCGCTCCCGGAGGCCCATCGCACCCGCTCAGCCACCGACCGAAGCCACCCACACCGTACCGTAGTAATGGGCCCCCAACACCCGGCAGCTGGAACCGTCAATGCTGAAGCTTCCTGATGGTGCGATACCCCTTCCAACCGCCCATCGAACTGCACAATGACCCGTAGGAGTCACGGCCCTGGCACCGGTCGGCCAGCCGATAACTGTGATGCGCCGAGATGTCTTACTGCTTCTGGAACCCAGCGTTATCGGCTGCCAGTCAACCATGTGCCGGTTGAGGTTCTCAATCTCCTGCCTGAACAGAGCATGAGCAAATGCAGGCGGAACGGCGTAGTACGAAATGCCGAATCCTGCCCAGTTGGGAATGACTACGACCGGCGCCGGGTGATGGCGTAGATCACTGCTCAGCGCGGCCGCAGCGGAGCGGTAGTCGTCATAGATATATCGCTGCCGCAGGACGTGGCTGGTGTTTACCAGGAGCGCCAGACCGACAGCGCAAGCCCCGGCAACAGCTACCGCCGCCACGGCAGGCCTTCGGGGACGGCGATCGTGATGGGTAGCGGGAAGTGCGCTTGATGCCTGCGTCACGAGCCCGGATGCTCGTGCCCGGCGGCCTGCGTGCAGGACTGTCCATACCCGCCGGGCCGCCATGGTCTCGATGAGCGCAATGCCTGGTACAGACACCAGCGCGTACCGATCGACGTAGAGAGGATGCAGAAAAGACACCAGGATAAGCAGCACCGCAGGGAATGCGCCCCAGGTCAGGCAGAGAGCGGATCTGAGTCGTGTCTCACTGCCCGGAGCTGCCGAGGCGAACGTTGCGGCCAGGATAATGCCGCAGATCACCAGCCCGGCTGCCTCGACGGGACCCCCGGAGACGGCCAGGAGAGCGTGCGGGAAGGTACGGATGGTGGCGGGCGGGATCCACGAGATCTGCCTGGTCTCCCCAAGCGCGACGACCACGAGCGGACTCGCGCCGATGGCGACGCAGGCCAGCGCGAGCACCATGCCCCGCAACGCCGACCACCGGCGGGCGAGCGCGACCCCGGCGACCTGGGCCACCAGCACGAAGGCGGCTATCAGCTGGAGAAGGAGCATGCACAGGCTGGCCAGACCGTAACCGGCCCACCGGAACGAGCCGCCGCGACCGATGGCGCCCACTAGGGCGGCCATCGACAGGACAGCGAACAGCGTCGCGGCAGTATACGGACGCGCCTGGATCGACCACTCAGCGAACAACGGATTGAGGGCGAGCAGAAAACCCGCGAGTATCGACCAGCCGAGCGGGAGCCAGCGACGCGCCAGCAAGACGAGCGCTTCAACCGCAGCCGCGGCGATAATCAGGGAGGGCAGGCGCATCCACCACAGAGATTGGCTTGCGCCGAGCCAAAGATGCATGAAGAGGTAGTAGGGCAGGAACATGACATCGAGATACGACGAGTTCCTGATGATATTGTGGATGGACTGAATAGAGTTCACCCACGTGGCGGCCTCGTCCGTCCACATCGAAGCTCGACTGATGAATATGCTTCCCAGCACCAGCGTAAGAGCCGCCGGCAGCGCCATTACCCAGGCGGCGGCGGCACCCCTGCTGGACACTGGCCTATGTTCGCGGTCGGCCGGCCTTGTTGGATTTGTTCCGTCGAGGTAACGGGAGTCAGCGGGGGGTGAATGCCCGGCCCGGTGGCTTCCGTGCCGGGTTCCAGCTGGCTTCGCTGTTCCTCGGATGGAATCACTCTTCATGCGCACTTCCTCTACCTGGCCAACTGCGCATCTTCAACCGCGCCCAGCAGGACATGCCGGGCGGTTGGCTAGTCTGCCGCCCGGCAACCATTTCTAGCGTGCGTCGCTGGAGCACGGTGGTGTCATGGCCGGTACTCAGAACTGAAGCTTGCACAGCGTTGCCTCCCCGTGACCGCTCGCGAGTCCTTCAGCCTGTACATAGGAACGTCCAGCGAGCAGCCCTGATACGAGGAACGATGCGGCGCCTTCGGGGTGGAGCAGTCGGTGGGCTCCGCGCCAGCGATCATGACCACCGTCACCGCGATGAACGCGGGCATCCGCATCACTCGGTCGCTGGTCCCAGCCTCGATCAGCCCAGCCGCCGCCAGCCGCACTTGCTCCCGGCGGGCCCGTTCCCTCCGCGGCCAGCGGCCACCATCGAGATGCCTCATCCCCCCGCATGCCGCAGGACGCGCCAGCCTCCCGGGCAGCTAACCGCCAGCCATGAAGATCTTTAACGGTGAAGTCGGTAGCGCACCGCCGCCGTCACCGCGCCCGGCAGGAACTCGGTAATCTGCCGCAGCGTCGGCTTGTACTCCAGCCACATCCGCGGGTGCACCACATTGAGCACTGGGTCGGCGCCAGGGAACTGCCGGTCGCGAGAATACAGCAGCGTGTTCTGCCGGTACCAGAACTCCACCCGGTCGTCATCCCAGATCAGTGGCCGTACCGCATCGAACGCCCGAAACCCCTGAGCGGCGAACAGCGCCGCCCAATACGAGGGCCATTGCTCGTTCACATGGTGCGTGCCGCCCTGCCCGGGAACCGCCGCACTGAACAGCACCGTGTTGGCATGCTCGCACAGGAACCGCACGAGCACCGGGGCGCTGACCGCGTCGAGGTGCTCACCCACCTCCAGGCACGCCGCCAGGCCGAACCGGCGCCCGAGACCAGGCGGGTGCTCCAGGTTGGCCGCCAAGAAATGGCTGGGACTGATCAGCAGCTGGGAACGGTCAACGTAGTCGCCGTCGATGCCGAGGACGTTATCTATGCCGTGGCGCTGCCACTGGGCCAGCCATGCGCCGACGCCGCAGCCCACATCAACGACTGAGTCAGGATGGACCATCTCGATGACCAGGGGCACGACAACAGCGGCTGATTCGCTGGAACGTCCGGTGTGCGTCTCGAAGAAGGTTTCGCTGTATTTCGCGCCGCTCGTCATGGATATGAGACGCGCCACCCCCTCTGCCGGTTCACCCGGTGCCTCCCATTCGCATCCAGCGTCATGGCGGATCGGTGCGGCGAGAATCACCTGACGCACCCGAGGACGCCACCTTCCCGGTCGTCAGCGCCGGTCAGGGCTTGAGCGCGCGCGAGATCTCCGGGACGTCGCCGGCCAGTTCCGGGCCGAGGTGCAGGTACTGCGTCGTCTTGCGCTTCTGGTCGATGTCGCGGAAGACGCGATGCACCTGCTCGGCGGTCAGGCCGGTGGCGGCGGCGACGTCCTCGACGGGCACGCCGTTGTTCTTGCCGAACAGGCAGAGGTCCATGAGAGCGTACGGCAGCGAGAAGTAGAACTCCTCCTGCGACTGCGGCAGGGAGTAGGTGTCCGTCGTCGGGGGACGGGACCGGATCTCCTCCGGGACGCCCAGGTACTCCGCCAGCGCGTACACCTGCGACTTGTACAGGTGGGCGATCGGCTTCACGTCCGCCGACCCGTCTCCGAGCTTCACGAAGAAACCCTGGTCGTACTCCAGCCGGTTGGGCGTCCCGGCGACGACGTAGTTGAGCCGGTCCGCGTGGTAGTACTCGAGCATCTTGCGCACGCGCTGCTTGAAGTTGGTCGCGGCGACGATGCCGAGATAGGACTCGGGCGTGAGCCGGTGCCTGGTCTGGGTGCCGTCGGGGGCCATGACGACGACGGAGTACAGGCGGAAGCTATCGGAGTCGATCACGCTCGGCAGCACGATCTTCGACTTGTAACCCGGCCCGTAGTCCGGGCACACCTTGCGGATCGCGTCGTCACGGCGCTGGTAGCACCCGGCCGCCTCCAGGATCGGCGAGATCTCCTCGAGCGCGGAGTCGATGCCCAGCGAGTCGGCCAGCAGCCGGCTCAGCATGATGGTCTCGGACGAGGACTCCCGCTCGGGCATGTGCAGCCCGAAGACCCGCTCCTTGCCGAGGGCCGCCACGCACAGGGCCGCCACCGTGCTGGAGTCGATCCCGCCGGACAGCGCGACGACGACACCCCGCCGCTTCGAGTGCGCGAGGTAGCCGGTGAGGCTCGCGGTGATCCTCGCCGTCTCGAGCTTCGGCGTCGATCCGCAGGCTCGCGGGCCCGAAGGGGCGAGTCCAGGTCGTCATGGCGCACTCCTGTCATCGGTAACCAAGATCGACGGCGACCGAGGGATCGGGAAGGGCCCGGTCCAGCGCTCCCGGCCCGCCCCCGGTGATGAAACTCTCGTGCGTGAGCTGCGTGGAGACAACCGCGAGAACCCGCATGTTGTCGGTGTTGCTCATGTTCTCTCCGCCGGTCCGCCTGCATTTCGCCAGCAGGCCGGCCACCAGCGACGGCTCGAACACCCCGGCCGCGGCGATGGCGCGCTCCGACATGACCTCGTCGAACCAGGCGGGACGGTCCGCCGCGAAGAAGCTCGCGGCGTCCGGGCGCCCGGTAGGGCTGCTTCGGGCGGTGAATGATGTCGTCCGGCACGAGATCGGCGAAAGCCCGCTTGAGGAGGTACTTCTCCTCCAGGCCGAACAGCTTGTGCCGGGCCGGCAGCGCGTTGGCGAAATCAACGACGTCCGCGGTCGAGGAACGGGAACCGCCCCTCCACCGAGTGGGCCATGAGCATCCGGTCGCCCTGGGAGGCGAGGATGTAGCCCGCCAGCAGCGTCGTCATCTCCAGCCACTGACCCCGGCTCAGCGGGTCCCAGTCCTTGCTGCCGGGCGGCATCGTCGCGACCACGTCCTCGGCGCCGGCCCGGCCGATCGCGTCCCGCAGGTCACCCGACAGCATGCTCTTGATCACCGACGTCGAGTCCCACCGCGGCCGGTGCGAGAGCGCCGGATCGTCCGGGTCCAGGTGGCGGCCGAAGAAGCTGCGGGCGAAGGCCGGCATCCGGCCCGGGGACCGGGCCATCCACGGGTAGAGCAGCTCAGCCGCCCGGGTACGCTTCGCCGATGCCGGGTCCCGCGACCAGAACAGGCGCACCCGTGCCTCGCGGAAGAGGTCATACCCGGCGAGGACCTCGTCGGCCCCCTCCCCCGTCACCACGACCTTGTAGCCGTTCTCCCGCACCAGCTTCGAGAGCAGGAACAGCGGCGCGGGCGCCGCGCGCAGGATCGGGGTCTCGGCGTGCCAGATGACCTCGGGGAAGACCGCCGCGATGTCGGATGGGCTCACCACGATGTCCTGGTGCTGCGTCCCGAGCACTGCGGACATCTGCTTCTGGTACTGCCCCTCGTCGAACTCGCTGTCGGAGAAGCGCAGCGAGAACGTGTGCAGCGGGGCAGCCGTGTAGCGCGAGATGACGGCGGCCGTGACGGAGGAGTCGAGACCACCCGACAGGTACGCCCCGACCGGGACGTCGCTGCGCAGGAACCGCAGCCGGGTCGCCTCGATGATCCGCTCCCGGAGGGCCTCGGCGTTCTCCCGGGTGTCCTGCACGGGCTCGCGGCCTCGCTCGGGGAACGTGATGCGCCAGTAGGGAGCCTTCCGGAACCCGTCCGGATCGAGGACGGCGTAGTGCCCCGGCTCGAGCTGCTCGATGCCGCGGAACACCGTGCGGGGCGCGACCGGCGACCAGTAGGTGAAGGTCTGGTCCAGGCCGGCGGGGTCGAAGGCGCGCTCCACCGAGGGGTCGGCGAAGAGGGACTTCACCTCGGACGCGAACAGCAGGCCGGCCCGGCTGCCGGGTGAAGAACAGCGGGCGTACCCCTAGCCGGTCGCGGGACAGCACCAGCCGCTCCGCCCGCCGGTCCCACAGCGCGATGCGCCCACTGGCCGTTGAAGCGGGAGAAGCACTCCTCGCCCCACTCCTCCCAGGCGTGCACGATCACCTCGGTGTCGCTCGCCGTCCGGAAGGTGTGACCGCGGTGCCGCAGTTCCTCGCTGAGCTCGACGTAGTTGAAGATCTCCCCGTTGAACGTCACCCAGACGGTGCCGTCCTCGTTGCAGAGCGGCTGGGCGCCGCCCGAGGTGTCGATGATGGCGAGCCGGGTGTGACCCAGCGCGGCGCTGCCGGTCACGGTACTACCCGTTGCCGTCCGGCCCGCGGTGCCCGAGCCGGCCCATCATGCGGCGCAGCAGCGCCAGGTCCGGCGGGCCGCCGTAGCTGACGATCCCGCAGATGCCGCACATCAGGCGGCTCCCCGCGAGGCGGGCGACCAGGGCGGCCACGGCGGACGCGTCGGCGAGCACGGCCGGGTCGATGTCGGCGTCCGACAGCGTGACGTCGAAGACGTCCTCGAGGAGGATCGCGGCGCGCACCGCCTCCAGTTCGGGGTCGGCGTCGCCGACGGCGCAAGGCGTCGTAGTCCCGGAGGACCTGCTCGACGATGTCACGGTTCACTGGCCATGCCTCACGTCCGCGACCGCGGTTCCGCTGTCATCGCCTGATCGCCCGGTGACGGCCACGAGGGCGATCGCGGTGGCGTACTCGTCGCAGTGCGAAAGAGACACCCTGATCTCGCCGACCCCGGCCTTGGTCGCGGCGTCCAGGAGGGCGCCGGACAGGCTGACCGAGGGAGCGCCGCGCGGATCGTTGACGATCTCGATGGACCGCCAGGGCAGCGGCCCGTCCCACGCCACCGGCAGCGCCTTGGCGACGGCCTCCTTGGCGGCGAACCGGGCCGCGAAGTGACGGCTCGGCACCGCCTTGCCGGAGCAGTAGCCGATCTCGCCCGCGGTGAACCACCGTTCCAGGAACGCCGTCCCGCGGTCTCGCATCAGCGCCGCGATCCGGGCGACCGCGACGATGTCAGTCCCCACTCCGCCCAGCATGGCCGGCTACCTCGCGGAGGCCTGGGCGATCGCCTTGAGCCAGCGGCGGCGGCGACCCGGGCACCTTCGCCATTGAGGTGCCCGGAGTCGGAAGCGTAGCCGTCGTACAGCCGGTAGTACCGCTGCCCCTCGTACGTGCCGGCGGCGCGGCTGCCGTCGGGCGCGGTGGACTCGACCGCCGCCAGGTCGAAGAGGTGGCCGCCCGCGTACTCGCGCCGGATCAGGGCATTCAGCCGTTCCCGGGCCACATTCTCCGCCGGGCCGCTGCCGCTGCGCCCGGTGAGCAGGCCCTTCAGCTTCGACAGCTGACCCTGCTCGGTCATCAGCGGCGCCGTCACGTGGATGAAGGTGACCCCGGGAAGTCCCGCTCCAGGGCGGCGATGGTCTCGCGGTAGGTGGCGAACAGCGCGTTGACGTCCGTGCCGCTGGTGATGTCGACGTAGCAGAACTTCATCATCGCCACGTCGACGTGCTGGCCGATGCCCGAGCGCATCCTCGCGTCGAAGTCCTGGATCTTGAGCAGGGGCTTGCCGTTCTCGCCGATGAACGCGTGGTCGACGAACCCGCCGTCCTGTGCCTGGCTCGGTGCCGCCCTCCTCGATCGCCGGCGCCGCCACGCCGTGCGCCGCGTAGACGCCGGGAACGCCGTCCAGCACGTTCATGCCGACCGACTGGTGGCCGAAGAAGACCTTCGTGCGCGACACTTTGGCCAGGTCGTCCGGTGGTAATGCCGGACGCCGCCCGGTCCTGGCTCGTCATGGAACTCTCCTTGTTCGCTCCGCCGCGTGCGGCCGCGATCTGGTCACCGGGCCGCCGGCCGCGCCGCGGCCATCTCGCGCAACAGCGGTTTGGCGATCTTCCCGTTGGCGTTGAGCGGGCAAGGCGTCCAGGATCAGCACCGAGCGGGGCACCATGTACTTCGGCAGGTGCTGGCGGCAGACGGCGAGGACCTCGTCCGGCGTGACCTCGGCGCCGGGCCGGGCCGTGACGAAGAGCGTGACCGCCTCGCCCGCCTCGTCGTCCGGGACGCCGATCACGGCCGCCGAGACGAGCTGCTCCATCCGGAGGGCAGCCGCCTCGACCTCCTGGCTGGAGACGCGGTGGCCCCACGACTTGATGAAGTCGTCCCGGCGATCGACGATGAAGATGTACCCGTCATCGTCCACGACGGCCAGGTCCCCGGTGCGCAGCCCGTACGGCGTGAACTTCGCCGCCGGAGCCCTCGGGATCCTCATGGTAGCCCGGGGAGATGTTCGCGCCCGTCGCGTAGATCTCGCCCCGCTTCCCCGGCGGGACCGGTTCCCCGTTCTCGTTCAGCACCCGCAGGTGCAACGCCGGGGATGCCGTTGCCGATGGAGCCGGGCTTGTCCGTGGAGCTTGTCCGGCGGGAGGTAGGACAGCCGCGCGGTGGCCTCGGTCTGGCCGTACATGACGAACAGCTTCGCTGCGTGCTTGGCCGCCAGCAGCTCCTCGATGAGCACCGGCGAGCAGCTTTCCGCCCGCTTGCTGGATGAGCCGCAGCGACGGCAGTGCCCGCTGTGCGAACGTGCTGGCCCGCAGCAGCAACTGGAACGACGAGGGCACGCCCGCGAGAACGGTGCACTCCTCCCGCTCGAGCAGGTCAAGGGCCGTCTCCGGGAAGACGAACGAGTTGCAGAGGACGACACGGCCCCCGCGCCGCAGGTGCGTGTGCAGCAGCGAGGCGCCGTAGCAGTAGAAGAACGGGAGGATGACCAGGACCCGGTCGTCGCTGCGCAGCCCCAGGTACGTGATGATCGAATCGGTGTTCGCCTGGATGTTGCCGTGCGTCACCCGTACGGCCTTCGGCCGGGAGGTCGTGCCGGACGTGAACATGAGGACGGCGTCTGCGCCCGGGTCGACCGGGACAGCGGCTGGGCCAGTAGGGCTCCCGGCTCGACCGAGGCGGCCTCGTCGGTCAGAACCGCGAGGCCGTCACCGAAGGCCGCGGAGAACCTGCGCACGGACGCGCCGGTCCGCGAAGACGGCCGCGCACCCGGCGATGCCCGCATTGCGGCGGACATCGTCCGGGGCGAGCTTGTCGGAGAACGGTACGGCGACATGGCCGAGCTTCATCACGGCCAGGTAGGCGGCTACCCAGAAGAACGAGTTGGGACCGAGCACGCCCACCCGGGAACCCGGCGGCAGATCCAGCGCCGCCAGCTCGGCGGCCAGCCTTCCCGCGGCGGACCGCAATTGCCCATAGGTGTACCGCTCACCAGCCTCCACCAGCGCCACGTCGTCCGGCGCAGCGTCCGCCAGCAGGTAGTCGCTGGTGTTCGGGCCAAGTACCTCACGGCCATCCGCACACCTAGCGGGTCGGCTCGCGAACGGACCGCTTGCTCATGACGAACTCGGTGAGGCTGGAGATACTGCCCAGGTTCTGCGGCACCGTCTCGGCTTCGGACACCTCGATCCCGAAGTGGGATTCGAGGAATTCGATGAGCTCCAGGATGCCGGTGGAGTCAATGATGCCCTCCTCGACCAGGGCGTCATCATCCCGCGGAGCTCTCGCAACGTCCCCGAAGAGGTAATTCATCACGATGAACTCGGTCAGCTCCGCACGGATCTCCGTGTCCACACCTTCTCCAATGGTCCGACTCTTGCCGCCAGCCTGAGGCCTTTGCGCACGCCGGACACAGCGCGCCCGCACCGCCGCCGGTAACTCAGAGGACCCGCGACCGCCCCGTCGTGATACATCCCGGCGGGAACGACGTGCGACCGGGCAGTGATCAGGGGCCAGGCTGTGACGGGTGTGCCTGCCGGGGGCCGGCTTCGGATCCGCAGCCAGCGCGCCGTTGCGTTCGTCGTCACGGTCCATGTCCCGGTACAAAACCTGGGCGAAACTGCCGCGCCTCGTCACCAGGCGAGCCGGCACACCGAGCATCACGCCCCGGGGTGGAACGTCGCGAACCAGCAGGCTGTTGGCTCCCACGGAGGCGTCATCGCCCACGGTCACGTCTCCGGTGATGACCGCCCCCGGGCCGACCCACACGCGGTCCCCGAGATTCGGGAGGCCGGGCTTGGAGTAGGGCTCGTCGAGAGTGCTCGCGCTCGCGCCCAGGGTGACCCCCTGGTAGATGTCGCAGTTCCTGCCGACCCGGACCGGGCCCATCTCGATGCGTCCGCCGTGCGGGAACTTCAGGCCGGGCCCGATGTGCGCGCCGGCGTCGATGTGGATTCCGGTGAGGATAGTAACGGCGCGGTGGAAGATCGATGGCAGCACGCCGAGTGACCGCGATCCGAAGCGATGCCGAGCGTAGTGGTTCAATCGATACGCCGTGGTTACCCACAGCCCCTGGGACAACAGCCCGACGCGGAGCGGGACCAGCGGCCCGTCCAGCGCATGCTGGCTCTGGACGGTGAAGACGTAACGGTCGAGATCGTCACGAAACGCCGCGCGCAGCCCCTCGCCTTCGCAGACGCACGCAGTTCGCACTGGTTCATCCTCTCGCATGGCAGGCCTTCAGGGTCTTGTGCGCATATGAGCCTCCAGCAGGTGCGCATGATACGGCGTATCTCTGCTCGGCCTCGGTAGCTGGGCCGATACCGACACTGTCAGTAACAGAGTCCCCACTGTGGGCTCTCGGTGACGGAGACGCCAAGGCCGACGGGAATGCCGCCTATTCCAGCCTGGATGGCTTCTCTATGAATGGCTGATCTACGAGTTCCGTCCGTGTCCATTGCCGGAAAATACGTTCCCTCCGGTAGGCAATCGCTTTGGAGAAGAGCGGAACATGCGCAACCGTCCCGAGCAGGCGCGCCTTAAGACTCCATCGCGGGTAATAGTCGATAGTAGACCCGAAGCCTGGATTCTTGGCGACTGCCAGGGGCACGACACATCGCACGCGATCGAGCATGCCCTCCCGGTAGAAGAAACCCCAGTCGTCAGGCCTGGCGCGTATCGGCAGCACACCTTCGCCCATGCGCTTGCTTGCGTCCCGCGTGATTACGTAGGCCGCCGAGCTGGCCGGCTGGTCGGCATCGATAGGCAGGACCAGCCGTCGGGAGGACGGAAGCTGCACGGCGCCCTGCAGGCTCATCCGGCACGGGTCCTTGCTGTCGTAGTTGAGCAGCGTGACTTCTGCGCCAACCAGGTGACCGGCCAAGACATCCACGAGGGCGCCGAGGTCAGCGGGCAGCGTGACATCGTCCTCGAGGACCAAGGCTCGATCTGCCCCGTCCGCGATTATTTTCTGGTAGACACGCAGGTGACTCAAAGCGCATCCTGCTACACCCGCCCGGAACCAGTTTTTACCAAGCATTGAAGGTTCTGACGGTTTGGGCGTCATGCAGGTCCAAGTCGCGTCCGTCCACGCCGTCTACGAATTCGTAGTCAATCCCTGACTTCTCCAGCTCGGCAATGATGTGCGCACGCCGTTCAGGCGAACGAGCCAAGTTGACGACATAGGCGCGCATGGAGACCGACCTCCTCGTAACCTCGCCCATTTCATCACGACTGCGTCCTGAGCTTGCCCGCCTAGGCTACACGCGAATAGCAACGGCGCGCCCCTTATAGGAGGTTTCTCGAAGGCTGAGTAAGCGCAGGGCCTGTCGCCGTGTCGATGTCAGTGAACTCCAGTTTCGCGTTGTAAGGCTGACCGGAGACTGAACGTCCGCGGCCGAGCAGGGTGACCGCGGGAGCCGGCGTCCGAGGCCGCCGGAGTACCAGCCGAGGATCGGGTCAGTCTCGCCTCGGTGCAGGGTCCAGCGAAGCTGCGCGGCAGTTCTAGCCGCGCTGCCCCTGGCGCTGGTGCGTCCGGGCCAGCGAAGCACGCGCGATGCACCGTCGAGCTCGGCCTGGATGTCCGGCCCGAGGTGGAAGGCCAGGCGCACGTCGTGGCCGCCGCGTCGATCTCGTCGACGATGTCGATGCTGCGCGACGCCCGGTCCAGCCGGACCGAGCGACGGTGCCGGGCGGGCGGGTTGAGCGACGGGTAGCCGTCGTGCTCCGCCGTCCACTCGGCAAAGTCTCCGGCGTCGACGGACCTCGATCTCCCTGCCGTTGGCGTGGCGCAGCCAGAGGAACGGACCGCCTTCGGCGGACTGGCTCCGCCCGTCGAGCTCGATGGTGTTGTGCGCGATCGTCGAGCGGAAGTAGGACCGCCACGCTGGCTCGCCGTGGTAGCAGTACGTACCCGGATCGGCCAGAACATCGACGCCGCCGTATCGGACCTCGACCGACAGCGCGTCGGCATGGGCGTGAGCAGCGATGCTGAGGTAGCCATGCGGACCGCCGTCGCAGCGGCACCAGATCTCCGGGTCGTGCCCGCTCGGTCGTGCGCAGCAGGGTAATTCCGGCATCCGCGAACTGCCACGGCCGGTGCGCCGGCCGGCCCGCCACGGGCGTTGCGCGGGCTCAGGGCGGCGATGATCGAGCTGGCCGCGTCCGGCGGCGCCGGCGGCCACCAGTCCAGCCGGCCGAAGAGCGCCTCGCCGAGCGCAAGCAGCGACGGCCAGCGGTTCGCCGCCGGCGCGTCGAGCAGCAGCGCGCGGCCCTCGTCGCCGTCGCCCTGGCGCGGCGGGCGCATCCGCTCGTCGAGCAGGGCCGCGCCGCTGTCAACCATCGCGCACAGCCGCTGCCAGGTCGGCTGCGCTCAGCGGGTAGCCGGCCGCCTCGGCCTCGACCGCGGCGAGCAGGCCGAGCTCGGCGACGAAGCCCTGGTAGTCGGAGGCAAGCTCGCGGCCGATGCCCGATGGGAAGGTGTTGCGGACCAGCTCGCGCTCCAGCAGCCGAGCGGACTTCCGCCGCCAGCGCTCGCTCTCGGCGAACCACGGGAAGGCGCAGCTCGCCACGAGCTGCCCGGCCGCCTCGGCGATGACGTGATTGTTGGCCGACGAGCCCCGGCTCCGGAATGCGGCGAGGTACTGCTGGTGCCAGCGGATCTGCCGGACCGCGAGCTCGTTCGTGCTCGAACAGGTCGGCAACGTCCGGCCAGTCGTCCAGCAGCCGCCGGATCCAGGCCAGGCTGATCAGGCGGATGCCGACCTCGATGCCGCTCGTCCAGTGCACGCCGGACAGGAACGGGTTCTCCCGCCACCAGGAGCGCAGCTGCTCGGCCACCCGCAGCGCGTACGCTTCGTCATGGCTGAGGAACCACGCGGTCGCCAGCAGCGTGAGGTGCTGAAGCCGGGAGACCTCCCAGATCTGCTTGACGTTGCCGGTCTGCTCCTCGCGAGCGGTGGTTGATCCGGAAGGCGTAACGGTCCGCCGGGGCCCGGCGGCCGGTCACGGGGTCAGAGGAACCAGTCGGGCAGCACCATGTCGGTCCTGGCGACGCCCAGCACCTCCCAGTCGCCCCGCAGCAGCCGGTCGGCGGCCGCCAGGACGGCCGCCCGCGCGTCGTCGGGCACCCGTGCGGCGGTATCCGGCGGGAGCACGCGCGGTGAAGCGGCGCTCGCGCCGCCTGCAGCGGGCGCCGCCGCGGCGAGCTGGCCGCGGCTGTACCTGCCGACGCGACCAGGCCGCCTGCGACGGCCTGGTCGCGGGCGCGCCAGGCCACCTCGGCCGGCGACATCCGGCCGAGCCGCCGCAGCGTACCAGCCGAGCCGCGATGTCGTGCCGACGCGCTCACACTGGCTCCGGGCCACCGCTCGGCCAGGCTCTGCGCCACCGCGATCGTCGCGCGGTGGTGGCCACCAGGGAATCGAACGAGATCGGCATCGGCGCGCCGGTCCGGCAGGCCTCGACGAACTGCTCGAGCTCGTGCCGCTGGCCCTTGTCCTGGCCGCCGCGCGATCGCATGGTCGTCGCGGCGCCGCCCGGCCCAGACCGTCGCCTTGCGGAAGTTGTCGAGCCGGGCGCTCCGGCCGCCGGCGGCCGCGTCCAGCGTCTCCTTCGGGAAGCGGGGGTTGCCGGCCGGTGACATAGCGTGATCGTGCCGGTCGAGCCGTTCCGGAACCGCACGGTGGCCTGCAGGTCGTCCTGCTCCGGGCCTGGCACGGCGTAGACCTCGCTCGGGCAGGCTGTCCGCCCACCAGCTCAGCGTGTCGATGAAGTGGCCGCCTTCGCCGACGAAGCGCGACCCTTCCAGCTCCTCGTTGCGGTACCAGCTGTCGGCGTCCAGCCGTCCGGCGTTGACCAGGTAGCGGGCCACCGAGCCGGCCTCCGGCTGGCCGAACTGTGACCTCATCTCGACCAGCAGCGGCGCGAATCGCCGGTTGAACCCCACCATGAGCCGGTCGTTGCCGGTGTTCGCTACGGTGTCGATGATCCGCTGGAGCTCGTCGCTGGTCAGCGCGAGCGGCTTCTCGACGAAGACGGCCTTCCCGGTCTGCAGGGCGCGGCAGACCAGGTCGGCATGGGTGTGGTGGCGGGTCACGATGAAGATCGCGTCCAGCGACGCGTCGCTCGAGCACCGCGTCTGCCGTGGTCGAGGCGGTGGTGAAGCCGAACCGCCGCTGCGCGTTGACCGCCGACAGGGAGCTGGTGGTCGCGACGTGCGCCAGCTGGACGTCCTCGAGCCGGGCGAGGTGCGGGCAGCAGCATCGAGGAGGCGTAGTTGCCGGCCCCGATGAACCCGACCGCCAGCTGCTGCTTGCTCGTTCCGCGCGGCGCGGCCGCGCGGCCGCCCGGGACCAGCTGGCTGACCGCGGGCGGCTCGCCGTCCGCGGGCGGGGCCGGGATACTCGAGCAGCAATCCCGACGGCGTCGAGCGAGCCGGAGGCGAGGTCGGCGTAGACGGTGGTGGCCTGCTCGAGCGGGAAGACGCCGGACACGAGCGACTCGACCTCGATCTCCTTACGCGCGATGAGGTCGAGGAAGCACTCGAGGTTGCGCCGCTCGGTCCAGCGGACGTAGCCCGCCGGGTAGTCGATGCCGTCAAGCTCGTAGCGGTCGTCGTAGCGGCCCGGTCCGTAGGACCGGGAGAACCGGACGTCGAGTTCCTTGTCGTAGTAGGCGTTCCAGGGCAGGTCCAGCCGGGTCTTGCCGATGTCCACGACGCGGGCGCGGTCTCGCGCCAGCCGCGCGGCGGCCTCGACCGGGCCGTTGGAAGACCCGCCCGCGGCCAGCAGCACGTGGTCGGCGCCGCGCCCGCCGGTGATCTCGGCCAGCGCCTGCTCGACCGCGTCCAGGCCCTCGTCGGTGGGCGCCGCGCACAGCTGCGCGCCGGCCTTCTCGGCCAGCCGGCAGCGGTCTTCGACCACGTCGAGGCCGACGACGCGGACCCCGGAGGCGATCAGCAGCCGGACCACCAGCTGGCCGACGAGGCCGAGTCCGATCACGCACGCGGTGTCACCCAGCTGTGCCTCGGCACGCCGCACGCCGTGCATGGCGATCGCGCCGACGGTGGCGAAGGCTGCGTGCTCCGGTGACACGCCGCGGGGCACCCGGACGCACAGGTTGACCGGGACCCAGTTGTACTCCGCGTGCAGCGCGTACTCGTTGCCGGCGGCCGCGACGAGCTGGCCGACCCGGAACTCCTCGGCCCCCCGGCCCGACCTCGGTGACCACACCGCAGAGCGAGTAGCCCAGCGGCGTGTAGGAGTCGAGCCGGTTCATCACCTTCTTGTACGTGGCGACCGCGCCTTGCTGGGCGACCGCGTCGAGAACCTTGCGCACCTGGTCCGGCCGCGCCCGCGCCTTGCCGACCATCGACATCTTGGCCTCGCTCACCTTCATCATCTCCGTGCCGGTGGAGATGAGCGAGAACAGGGACTGCACGAGGACGCCGCCCGGACGGCACGCCGGCGCGGGCACGTCGAGGACGGTGAGCTCCCCGGACTTGTAGTTCTGGGCTATCTGCTTCATTACGTCCTCGGGTCGGCTGCGCGGCGGGCCGGCGCGGCTGGCGTACTCGTTGTCACGCGGCCACGCCCATCGACTGGGCGTGGCGGTACCACAGTTCCATCGTCAGCAGCTGCCATATCTGCCTGGAGCGGTCCTCCCGGCCGGCCTCCTCGTCGTGAATGAGGCGCCGTACGGCATCCTGGCGGACCATCCCGGACTGCACGATCTCGCCCCCGACGAGCACGTCGTTGATGAGCTCTCGCAAGTCACTGCGCACCCAGGCGCGGATGGGCGCGCTGAACGAGGCTTTCGGCCGGTGCACGATCTCGTGCGGCAGCCAGCTCTCCGCCGCGCGCTTGAGCGCGACCTTGCCCTGCCGCCGCCGGATCTTCGCGCTGCCCTCGATGGAGAAGGCCGCGCGCGCCACCACGGGGTCGACGAACGGGACGCGGACTTCGACGGAGGCCGCCATGCTGGCCCGGTCGGTGTAAGCGAGATTCAGCCCCGGCATGAACAGGCGGGTGTCGGCCAGGCACATCCGGTTGACCTCGTCCCGCAGCGAGTTGTCGTTGTAGACGTCCGCGTGCTGCTCGACGACCTGGCCGACGTAGCCCGCGAGGTCCGGGCTGACCAGCGCCGCCAGCTCGTCCGGGTCGTACAGCGTGTAGCTGCGGCGAAATCTCGGCTCCTCGGGCAGGTCGGCGAAGGTCAGGAACCGCTTGGCCCAACGCGCATAACGCAGCCCGCGGCCCGCCGCGCTTACCGGGAGGCGGTCCACGACCGAACGCGCGCACGCGCGGCCGCCGGCGGGCAGCCGGTGATACTTGCCGGCCAGCACGCAGGCCAGATGCTTGCGGTAGCCGCCGAACAGCTCGTCGGCGCCCATCCCGGAAAGGATCACCTTGACGCCGCGCTCGCGGGCGGCCTCGCACATGAGCAGCGTGTTGATGGCGGCCGCATCACCGATGGGCTCGTCGAGCACGTCGACCATCCGGGGCAGCAGGTCCACGATGTCGGGCGAGATCTCGATCTCGTGCAGGTCGATGCCGAATCCCGCGGCCACCTTGCGGGCGTAGACCGCGTCGTCGGGCATCGCCTCCAGCCGCTGGTCCTCGGGGCGGAAAGTGATCGTGTAGGCGTCGACCCCGCCCACCGCCTGGTGGGCCAGGACGGTAACGATGCTGGAATCCAGGCCGCCGGACAGGAAACTCGACACCGGCACGTCGGCCACCAGGTGCGCGGCGACTGACTCCTCGATCACCGGGCCGAGGTCGGCCGGGGGCCCGGCCGCGGCCTCCAGCGCCACGTCCGCGATACGCCAGTAGTACTGCACCAACACGCTGCCGTCCGGGCGGACCCGCGCCCATGAGCCCGCTGGCAGTTTCTGCACGCCGTCGATGGCACAGCGCTGCTCGGGCACCCAGTAGTAGAGCATCGACGCCACCAGGGCACCGGGCTCGACCCGCAATTCCGAGCCCACCGCGGCGAGCAGCGCCTTGAGCTCGGAGGCGAAGATCACCCCCTCGCCCCGGGGGAGGTAGTACAGCGGCTTGATGCCGAACGGGTCCCGGGCCAGCACGAGCTCGCCGGTGGCCTCGTCCAGCAGCGCGAACGCAAACATGCCGCGAAACCTGTCCAGCGCCCCGGGCCCCCAGCACCGCCAGGCCTCGAGCACGACCTCGGTGTCGGAGTTCGTGACGAAACGTGCGCCCCGGGTGATCAGCTCGGCCCGCAGTTCCCTGTAGTTGTACAGCTCGCCGTTGTAGACCAGTGTCAGGCCGTGCTTGGACAGCGGCTGGTTGGCCGCGGCACTGAGGTCGATGATCGATAGTCGTTGATGGCCCAGCTGCACAGCCACGCGATCGTCCTCGTGGCTCCAGGTCCCGGCAGCGTCCGGCCCGCGATGGGCGATCCGGTCAGTCATGATGTCAACGAGCTTCTGGCCGTCAGTCTGCTGGTAGCACCCTGAGATGCCGCACACCTCAGCCCCCGGTCCGTTCGAGCGGCTCGCTCTCTCGGACCCCCCGGCGCGGCTGGCCGTCGGACACGGCCCCGTTGGCCGCACCGTTGGACGCGGCCCCGTTGGCCTGGCCGTTGGACACGGCTCCGTTGGCCTGGCCGTCGGACGCGGCCCCTTTGGCCTGGCCGTCGGACACGGCCCCGTTGGCCTGGCCGACGCCGAGGACGGGACGCGGCCGACCGTTGCCGAAGATCCGGCGTGACCGACCGCTGCCGAGGACCTGGCGGTAAACGTCGAGGTAGGCGCGCTCCTGGTAGCTCCATGCCAGCTCCTGCTCGACCCGCTCGCGGCCCAGCTTGCCCAGCTCGGCGCGCCGCGGCTCGTCGTCCATCAGCTCCACGATGGCCTTGGCATACTCGCCCACGTCGTTGGGCTGGACGTAGACCGCGGCCTCGCCGGACGAGATCCGCGTCTCGCGCAGGTCGAACGCGACCACGGGGAGCTCGAAGGCCATGTATTCCATGGTCTTGTTCATCGTGGACACGTCGTTCAGCGGATTCAGCGGGTCGGGAGACAGGCCGACATCCGCGGTGGAAAGGATCTGCGTGACCAGCTCATCCGGTGCCCGCCCGGTGAACTCCACGTGTCCGGCCAGGCCCAGCTCGTCCCGCAACGCCACCAGGTCGTCGAAACAGTCGCCGGAGCCAATCAGCGTGAACGCGATGTCATCGCGGCCGAGCTCGTGCACCACGACGTCGGCGGCTCGCACGACGTTGTCCACGCCGTCTTGCGGCCCCATCACGCCGATGTACGCGGCGAGAAACCGGCGCCCCCGGCGCAGCTCGTGGTCCGCCGGGCCGCGACGCAGCCGCTCCGGGTCCGGGCCGGTGCGCACGACGGTGACATCGGCGGCTGACTTGCCGCTCCGGGTGATGGCGATGTCGCGGTAGGAGTCGTTGGTCGAGATCACGTGAGCTGCGGTCCGGTGCGTCCGGCGCTCCAGGGCGCGCAGCACCCGGTAGGGCAGCCTCGGGCCATGCGGGAAGCGGGACTGGTACAGCTCGGGGCACAGGTCGTGGTGATCGAACACGAACCGGGTGCGGTCGGCGGCCCGCAGGGCCAGGGCGAGCGGCCAGAAGATGTCCGGCGGGTTGCACGCCTGCATCACATCGAACCGGCCGGACCGCCTGGCGCGCATGGTCATCCAGGCCGTGGCCAGGAAGGAGTATACGTACTCGGTGAGGTAGCTGACCTTGCTCCCGCCGGGCGCATAACCGCGGTACTTGTACAGCTCTACGCCGTTCAGTACCTCGTACGGGGGGTCATCGTTGTCTTTGGGGCAGACGACGGCGACCTGGTGGCCCTCGGACACGAGCGCCTGGCACTCGAGCCACACCCTGCGGTCGAAGGGCACCGACAGGTTCTGGACGATGATGAGAACGCGGGTCACCAGCCAAGCTCCTCACAGCCTGGAGGTGATACCACCTCAACATGGCCTGGAGGTGATACCGCCTCAACGCCCAGCAGTCCGCTGGCCTGGCCCTTGAAGGTCAGGTCGCCTGCTGTCCCCGTCCCGACATATCCGAAACCGATCGCTTCGAGCTTCATCCCCCACCCCTCACAGGGTCTCGGCCCGAACCCGTGACACGAGCGCCGACGTGCATAGGAGCGCCGAGCGGGCGGGAATGATACGACGATTGAGGCACGGCTCAGATTTCGGCGGAATAGCATCTGACCTTGACGTAAAGTGATGCAAAGAGTTCAATCGGTCACCGCCTGGCGCACCCGGGTTGGGCAAGCTCGGAGCGCCGTTATCCGTCCGGATTACGTCATGGAAGTCAGCCCCGGACGTATCAGGCTGGGACACGCGCCGGTCTTTGGATGTGGAGGCGGCACTCTGGCCGCAGCAGCTGGGTTGTCATCCGGGAGTCGGGGTAGAGCTGACGATGAAGATCATGGTTGCTGGTGATCGCGGCTACATCGGCGCGGTCCTGGTTCCGTTCCTCCGCGCGGCTGGCCACGAGGTCAGCGGGTTTGACTTGCGCCTGTATGAAGGGTGCGACCTGGGCCCCGGGCCCGGGGACCCCGGCGCCGGGCCGCCGCGCGATCTGCGGGACGCGGACCCTGACCAGCTGGCCGGCTTTGACGCGGTGGTGTGCCTGGCGGCGCTGTCGAATGACCCGCTGGGCCATCTGAACCCGGCGGCGACGTACTCGGTGAACCTGGAGGGAACGCTATGCCTAGCCCGGGCCGCACGGCTGGCCGGCGTGCAGCGGTTCCTGTTCGCGTCGTCGTGCAGCCTGTACGGCGCCGCCGGGTCAGCCGCGGTCGGCGAGGAAGCGGAGCTGTTCCCGGTCACGCCCTACGGCGAGACCAAGGTCCTGGCCGAGCGTGAGCTGTCAACCCTGGCCGGTGACGGCTTCAGTCCCACCTACCTGCGCAATGCCACCGCCTACGGTGCCTCGCCACGGCAGCGGCTGGACATCGTCGTGAACAACCTCACTGCTGTCGCGATTACCACCGGCGAGGTGCGGCTGGAAAGCGACGGGTCGCCGTGGCGACCGCTGGTGCACATCGAGGACATCAGTCGCGCCTTCCTGGCCGCGCTGGAGGCTCCGCGTGAGCTGGTGCACGACGAGGCGTTCAACGTCGGCCGCCCGCAAGACAACCTCCGGGTCCGAGACATCGCCGAGATGGTGTGCGACGCGGTGCCGGGGTCCAGGGTGACGTTCGCCGACGGCGCCGGACCGGATCTGCGCAACTACCGGGTCGACTTCTCCAAGCTGGCCGCTACGTTCCCGGGCCTGGACTTGCGCTGGGGCGTACCGGACGGAATAGCCGAGCTGGCTGCCGCCTACACCGCCTACGGCCTGACCTACCAGGACTTCCTGTCAGCACGGTACGTGCGGCTTCGCCGGGTCAGCGAGCTGCTGGAGGCGGGTCTCCTTGATGACATGCTCCGCCGCCGGTCCAGCACCGATTTCCCCGCGCCGGCATTGGCTCGCCAGCAATGACGGCTGCCCGGAGCGGCATTACCGGAATTCGCAAGGGACGAAAGGACATCTGGTGGACGTTCGCCCGGTTCCAGGTATTACCGGCGCGCTTTTGTTCACGCCCGCTCCCCATCTGGACGAGCGCGGGTTTTTCTGTCGCACGTTTGACGCTGAAGTGGTGCGCGCCGCGGGGATCGACCCGGCCTCGTTCGCCCAGGACAGCCTCTCCCGTTCCGCGCGTGGCGTGCTGCGGGGGTTGCACGTGCGGCGCGGCGCCGGGGAGGCGAAGCTCGTGCGGTGTTCATACGGCGCGATCTTCGACGTGATCGTGGACCTCAGGCCAGGCTCCCCGACGTTCCGCAACTGGGAGAGCTTCGACTTGCGTGACGACGAGCAGATCTCGCTTTACGTGCCGGCCGGCTGCGCGCACGGATTCCAGGCCGTCACCGAGATCGCGGACGTCTCGTATAGCATCGACCGCGCCCACGACCCGGCTGAAGATGTATCGATCGCGTTCGACGATCCCGGGCTGGCCATCCCGTGGCCGCTTCCGGTGACCGCCATGTCGCAGCGAGACCGGCACGCCCCGCCGCTCGCAATCGCGATCAAGTTGCTGGCCGGAGCCGGCCCGGCGGAAGGCGATCGCATACCTTGAGGCAGTGAACCGGCTGAAGGATGCCACCAGCCCGTACCTGCTGCAGCACGCCGGTAACCCGGTGGACTGGTGGCCGTGGTCCGACGAGGCCTTCGAGCAGGCCCGGCGGCGCGACATCCCGGTCCTGCTCTCTGTCGGGTACTCCGCCTGCCACTGGTGCCACGTGATGGCGCACGAGTCGTTCGAGGACCCGGCGACCGCCGAGCTGATGAACGAGCACCTAGTCTCGATCAAGGTGGACCGGGAGGAGCGCCCGGACGTGGACGCGGTGTACATGACCGCGACCCAGGCGATGACCGGCCAGGGCGGCTGGCCCATGACGGTGTTCATGACCGCCGAGCGCGAGCCCTTCTACTGCGGCACCTATTTCCCCCGCGAGCAGTTCCAGCAACTGATCAGGGGGGTAGCCAGGGCCTGGAACGAGGATCGCGACGGCGTCACAGGCCAGGCGAGGAAGATCTCGGCGGCTTTGTCCGAACGCGCTCACGCGGGTGTCCGCGCCCTGCGCGACGCCGACGATGCGGGTATCGAAGATCCGGCCCTGGGCCTGCGGGCCGCAGGCGGTGGTCAGACCCTGGCCGGGCCGGCGGCGCAGCTGGCCGCGGTGTGCGACGAGGCGGTCACCACACTGGCGGGCGACTACGACACCGCGAACGGCGGGTTCGGCGGCGCGCCCAAGTTCCCCCCGTCGATGGTGCTGGAATTCCTGCTCAGGCAGCACGCCAGAATAGCGGGCCCGGCCCGGCCCGGTCCGGGGCAGGCGAGCCCGGAACAGTCGATCCCGCAACAGTCGAGCCCGCAACAGGCCGACCCCGGGCCGTCCGGCCGCGGCGCGCGTTCCGAGGCTTTGATCATGGCCGAGGCGACCATGGAAGCGATGGCCCGGGGCGGCATGTACGACCAGCTCGGTGGCGGGTTCGCCCGGTACTCGGTTGACGCGGCCTGGGTGGTGCCGCACTTCGAGAAGATGCTATACGACAACGCCCTGCTCGCCCGGGACTACGCGCACCTGTGGCGGCTGACCTCCTCCCCGCTGGCCCGCCGGGTCGCCGAGCAGACCTGCGACTGGATGGTCAGGGAGCTGCGCACCCCGGACGGGGGGCTGGCATCCGCCCTGGACGCCGACAGCGAGGGCGAGGAAGGCAGGTTTTATACCTGGACCCCGGCGGAACTGGCCGCGGCGCTAGGCCCCGGCGACGGCCAGTTCGCCGCGGCAGCGTTCGGGGTGACCGCGGCAGGCACGTTCGAGGGCGGCCGGTCCGTGCTCCAGCTTCGCGCCGATCCCGCCGACGCGGCCCGCCTCGGCCGGGTCCGGGCTGCCCTGCTCGCCACGCGCGAGGAGCGGGTCAGGCCGGGCCGCGACGACAAGGTGGTGGCGGCCTGGAACGGGCTGGCCATCGCCGCGCTCGCCGAGACCGGGCTGCTGCTCGGCCGCCTGGATTTGGTCTCGGCCGCCACGGCGGCCGCCGAACTCCTGGCCCAGGTGCACATCCGGACCGGCACCCCGGCGGACGGTACGGTCAGGCTTGCGCGGACATCCCGGGACGGGGTGGCGGGGGAAAGCGCCGGGCTGCTCGAGGACTACGTCTGCGTCGCCGAAGGCTTCCTCGCGCTCTCCGGGGTGACCGGTCAGTCCCGGTGGGTGGACCTCGCCGGGCGGCTGCTTGACACCGCGCTCGCCCGGTTCGCCGACGGCGAGGGCGGGTTCTTCGATACCGCGGACGACGGCGAGCCGTTGCTGTACCGGCCGGCCGACCCGGCCGACAATGCCACTCCGTCGGGTGCCTTCGCGGCGGCGGGAGCACTACTTGGCTACGCGGCGCTGACCGGATCCGGCCGGTACCGGCAGGCCGCCGTCGCCGCGCTGGGGCCGCTGGCCGCGATCGCCGGTCGTTACCCTCAGGCAGCGGGATCCGGGCTCGCGGTGGCCGAGGCGCTGCTTTCCGGGCCGGCCGAAATAGCGATCGTCGGGCTGCCCGGTGATCCGCGGACGGCCGAGCTGCTCGCCGCGGCACTGCGCGCGGCACCGCCGGGCGCCGTGCTGGCGGTGGGCGACGGCACGGTGGATAGCCAGATTCCACTGCTGGCCGGCCGGGGACTGGTCGGCGGGGCGCCTGGCCGCTTACGTCTGCCGGGATTTCACCTGCCGCGCGCCGGTCACCGATCCCGCGGAGCTGGCGGCCGAGCTAGCCGGCACCAGATAGGTGTTCCGCCGTTGCGGCTGCCTGCGCCTGCCGGAATTTGACCTGCCGCACGCCCGGTCACCGACCCTCCGGAGCCGGCAGCCGAGCCTTGGGGAACCGGATAGGTATTTCCCGCGTCGTATAGACGGCCCGGCCTGCTTTCGGGCATGGTTGGGCGAGGAGGCGATTACTCGCGGGTAAGTGCGTACCCGCCGAAGGGAGTGCCGTGCGCGACAAGACCCGCGTCCTGCTCCCTGTCCTGGCTGCGTTCCTCGTGCTCGCGATCTTGGCGGTCGGGCCGTCCTCGGCGTCCCGGCCGGGTCCTGCCGCTGCCCCCAGGCCCGCCGCCGCGGCGAGCCGGCCCGCGGCCTCCAGGCTCGCCGCGAACCGGATCGGCCGCAGCCCGGCACCTGAGCTTGGCCTCCGCGGTCCGGGCGGATTCTCCGTCCCGGTAGCGCTGCTGGCCGACCATCATGCGCCCTTCGTCGCCCCGCTGGGCAAGCTTCGCACCGCCGACCTGTTCGTGGTGTCGCGGTTCGCGCTGCCGCGCAGCACGGCGCGCCGCGATCCGACGGCTGTCCGGGGTGACCGAGGCGGAGTCGCTGGACGCGGCCAGGATCCGGGTGAACGGGAAGATCACGGCGACGCTGGGCGTGGACCCGTCGCAGTTCCGCTCGTTCGCCGCACGGCCGACCGCGGCCTCGAACCGGCTGTGGCAGAGCGTGGCCAGCGGCGACATCGCGGTCTCGTACACCATGGGCCGCCTGGACCGGCTGCCGCTCGGCGGCACGGTCAGCGTTTCCGGGGTCTCGCGGAAGCGGCTGCAGGTCGGCGGGTTCGGCACGGTCGGCGTCACCGGGGTCAACGCGGTGATCTCCAAGCCCGTGGCGCGCTCCCTCGGCTTCCCGAGCGGCAACGCGATCGTGATCAGCGCGCCGCACGCGAACATCAGCAAGCTGGAACACCGGATCAGCCGGCTGCTACCGCGGGACGCGACGGTGGCGCCGCTGGTGTCCCAGCTGGACGCGTCGGGGGCGACCGGCGCAGCCGGGGTGACGCTCGGCCCGGTCGCGGCCCGGTCGATCAGCGGCTACCCGACGCTCAGCAGCGTCAAGCTCGACACGATGCTCAGGGCGGCGCTGAGCCGGCGCGGCAGGCCCTACGTGTGGGGCGGGGACGGGCCGAGCGTGTTCGACTGTTCCGGTCTCGTGCAGTGGTCGTTCGCCCGGGCAGGTGTCGTCATGCCGCGAGTCGCCGCCGACCAGGCGCTGACCGGACCCGCGGTGCCGTTCAGCCGCGCAGCACCGGGTGACCTGCTCTTCTACCACACCGACCCGACCGACCCCAAGTACATCTCGCACGTTGCCATCTACCTGGGGCACGGGCTGATGGAGCAGGCGCCGGAGCCCGGCATGGACGTCCAGGTCGTGCCGGTCGCGCTGGGTGCAGGCTTCGCCGGAGTAGTCCGGGTGGACCCGCGGATAGCCGCCTCCGTGGCGGCCTCGGTCGGGTAGGACGCGTCGAGGCATCACCCGGGAAACCCGCCGACTGCTCAGTCTTGGTCGTCCTTGCCGGGCCAGCGGGCTTACGACGGCTCACGGCTGCTCGCACGCCGCCATCGACGTGAGCGAGCCGCCGCCGGCCTGCGGTGCTGCCCGGACGGGCGACGCGACCAGAGCCGGTCACCAGCGGACACGATGCCGGACTCCCGCAGCGCCGCGCGCAACTGCCACCACATCAGCAGTACGGCGATCCATGCCGCCACCGCGATGCCCCACACCGTTCCCCTTGCCCCTCCTTCGACCGCGCCCGCCAGGCTGGTGACGACGAGGACAACTGACGCGAAGATCATCACGCGCAGGCTCCGCCGGGCAGCCCCCAGGGCACCCAGCCCTGAGGCGGCACCAGCGCTGATGCCCTGAGCTGTGACTGCCAGCGTCTGGGGCAGTACCAGCGGATACGCCGGCCGCCAGAGCGACCCCAGCACCCAGCTTCCCAGCCCTCTGGGCAGCGCTACCAGGAGCATGACCCCCCACGCCACCGCCGACACGGCCAGTCCCGCGCTGACCAGCGCGCAGAACACCGGCATCTGCCGCGGCGACTTACGCAGGATCCGCGCAGCCTCCGGCGTGGTGACCAGGCCTATCCCGTAGAAGATGATCATGAACGGGCCCATCAGCGTGCTGGCCGCCTGCACGTAGCCGACCGCGGCCAGGCCGAGGATGAAGCCGACGCCATAGGTCTGCAGCTGGATCGCGGCACTGCCGGTCAGACCCGACGCCGCATAGCGTGGGCCGAGGTCTTTGTGCTGCAACAGCCACTGCCAGGTGGCCGACAGCTTCGGCAGCACCCGGGCCTGCCACGGCCCCACCGCGGCCGCCACCGCCGCCGACGCCCCCCAGGCGAACACGAACCAGAACACATCCCGCCGCCCGGTCGCGCGCAACAGCAGCAGCCCCCCCAGCAGCGCCGCCGCCCACACCAGGTCATTCACGAGCGCCTGGCTGCCCGGCCCAGCGTGAAGAACGAGTAGCGCCAGCTGTCTTGCAGCAGCAGCCCGGGCAGCGTCAGCCCCAGCGCCAGGAACGCCAGCCGGGTCGGCCCGCTCAGCGCCGCCGCCACCAGCAGGACGCAGCCCCCGGTGACCAGTCCCACCACCGTGGCGGTCCCGGTGCAGCCCGCCACCGCGCGCCGCCACGCGCCTACCTCGGTCCCGCTGAACCTGATCATCAGCGGGTAGGTAGCCAGGCCGCGAGAAGCGTTGAGCGCAAACCCGTAGGTCACGTAGGCCAGGCTGAACGCGCCGAACTGCACAGCGCCCAGGGTGCGGGCCACCAGCAGCACCACGACGAAGTTGGTCAGGCTGGACACCGCCTGGTCGGCCACTCCCCAGCCCAGACGGCGCGACGTCTGCCCCCGCAGCAGCCCCACCCGGGGCCTGCGCACCGCCGCTACCGCCCCACGGCGCGCGTCGTCAAACAGCACGTGCACCGCCGGGCGAGGCGCAACCGCCTGCGACCAGCACCCCCATCGCCAGCACCCCAGATCTTGGTGACAAATCGGACTGGGGCGGCCAGACTGCCCGCCTACACCAATAGAATCCGGGATGACCTGACCTTGATACAACCTAGCCCACGCGCAGCACGCTGGGGCTAGGCACCCGGCGAGGAAGAAGATCGCGGTCAGCTGCCGAGAGTTTAGACGGCGCTCGTTGTATCACGCCCGCCTGCTCGGGACTCATATGCGCACAAGGCTGAAACCCCCTGCGCGAGCGCACCAAGTGAGGCGACGTGGTTTGAAGGTTGCAGTGGCCAGTCTTGGCTATCACGGTTCGGCGACGACCGCATGGCTGATGAGGTTCCGTTGAACGCGTTGACCAGTCAGAGCGGATTGATGCTCCGAACACGGAACTCGTTTCCGCGGCCGGGCATCCTCCTCGATCGCGACGGCACGATCATCGTTGATCATGGATATGTCGGTTCGGTCGACCGGGTCGAGTTCATCGAGGGGTCGCCGGAGGCGATCGCCAGGTTCAACCGGGCCGGCATCCCGGTCGCGGTGGTGACGAACCAGGCCGGAGTCGCGCGCGGGCTGTACGGGATCGACGACGTCGCGCGGGTGCACCAGTACATCGCCGAGCGTCTGGCCGAGCACGGGGCGCACATCGACCTGTTTCTGTACTGCCCCTATCACCCCGCCGGAGTCGTCGAGGCCTTCGCCGCGCCAGCGAGGACCGCAAGCCGAGGCCGGGCATGGCGAAGGCGGCGGAAGCGGCGCTCAACCTCGACCTGACCGCGTCATGGGTCGTGGGCGACCGGCCCGAGGACATCGGCCTGGCGGAGGCGGTCGGGGCATCGGCGGTCTACCTGGGGCCCGACAGCTGCGATCGCCCGGGTGTCTGGTCATTCCCGAGCCTGGCCGCTGCGGCCCCTTTCATCCTGGAGCGGATCGCCGTATGAGTACCGTCCACGATCTTCAGGCCTTCGCGCCGCCGGCCGACGGCACGGCGCGGCGAGGTTCCCGGCCGCGCCGTACGCGAGCGCCGCGTCGTATTTCGACGCGTACGCGCGAGGAGGTGGCCCGGGCGGCGAGCGGCGATCGGAGCCGCGGCGCTCGACCGCGCGGCGGCGATCCTCCTCGAGGCCTACACGCGCGGTGCCGCCGTGTTCGCCTGCGGCAACGGCGGATCGGCCTCGATCGCGAACCACCTGCAGTGCGATCACGTGAAGGGCGTCCGGACGGCGACCGACCTCACCCCGCGCGTCGTGAGCCTCAGCGCCAACGTCGAGCTGCTCACCGCGATCGCCAACGACATGGCGTATGAGGACGTCTTCGCCTACCAGCTCCAGTCGCAGTCGGGGCCCGGCGACGTGCTCATCGCCGTCTCGTCGTCGGGCCGTTCGCCCAACATCGTGCGCGCGCTCACGCTGGGCCCGCGACCACGGCCTGCGCACGATCGCGCTCACCGGCTTCGACGGAGGCGGCGCCAGGGACGGTGGCCGAGGTCACCATTCACGTCGACGGCGCGAACTACGGCATCGTCGAGGACTTGCACCAGGCGATCATGCACGCCCTGGCCCAGTACATCCGCCAGTCGCGAATGACCGCGGACGCGATCTCGTCGAGTGTGTTCTGAAGCCATGGCCGCCACTCAAAGCCCGGATGCGCCGCCGGAAGCAGCGCGCCCGATGCTTGCGGAACGAGGCAGGCAGGTACCGATGCGCGTGGCGATCAATCTCCTGACCGACGATCCCGAGAACCCGTCGGGCGCCCACTGGTTCTGGACCCGGGTGATCCCCGAGATGGCGAAGCGACTCGAATCCGGCGAGGAACTGCACCTGCTGGTGAGCCCGAAGTCGCGGCAGTCTTCATCAGGGTTACGGGCCGAACGTCTTCTACATCACCTATCCGTGGTCGAACGAGCGGCGCACGCCGCGCACGCTCTCCGAGCACCTCTACTCGCCGCTGCGGCTGCCGCTCAGCCGCATCGACGTCTTCAACACCCTGATGGCGCCCGTGGTGAACCTCTCGTGGTCGCTCGTCATCCACATGAAGACGATGCACGCCTTCACCGCGCCCGAGGCGATCGGGCCGCTGCCCCGCGCGTACCGGCGGCTGAACTATCCGCGCACCGCGCGGGCCGCGGAGGCGATCATCATCAACTCCCAGAGCTTGCGCTCCGAGATCGAGCAGTACCTGAACGTCGACGCGCGCAAGCTCAAGCTGATCTACGAGGCGGTCGACCACGACCTGTTCAAGCCGGGCGACGCCGGCGCGGCTCGCGCGCATGTGGCGTCGTACGGCGTCACGAAGCCGTTCGTGCTCTTCGTGTCGTCGCTGTGGCCGTACAAGAACTGTGACGGGCTGCTGCGGGCGTGGGCGCTGGCCCGCGCGCGAGCTCGGCGGATCGCCAGCTGGCGATCGTCGGCCCCGGCCGCGACGAGAAGTACGTCGCCCAGCTGCACTCGCTCGCGGCCGAGCTCGGCATCGCGGACGACGTGGTCTTCGTCGGCGGAGTCCCGCTCGAGGAGACCGTCGCGCTTCTACCAGGCGGCCGACGTCTTCGTGTACCCGTCGCTCAACGAGACCTTCGGGCTCCCGATCCTCGAGGCCATGGCCTGCGGCTGCC
The DNA here is from genome assembly GCA_963762615.1 of uncultured Actinomycetes bacterium. Lineage (GTDB taxonomy): Bacteria > Actinomycetota > Actinomycetes > Streptosporangiales > Streptosporangiaceae > PALSA-505. The sequence goes on from CAVXLG010000017.1 coordinate 57,145, forward strand.
CGGTCGTGACCTCGGATACCAGCGCCATGCCGGAAACCGCGGGCGGCGCCGCGGTCCTGTCCGATCCCAAGGATCCGGCGTCCATCGCCCGGGCCATCGTCGAGGCGGCGGCCGGCAGGACCGCCTGCGCGACGCGGGACTGCGGCGGGCCGGCCAGTTCACCTGGGGGGCGACGGCGGCGTCGACCCTCGACGTGTACCGCGAGGTCGCCGAGCAGCGGCGGAACCGACGGAAATGAAGATTCTCGTCACCGGCGGCGCGGGGTTCATCGGATCGCACACCTGCGACCGGCTGCTGGCGCTCGGGCACGACGTCGTCGTGCTCGACGCGCTGACCCCGCCGGTACACCGCGAGCGGGCGGCCCGCGTACCTGAGCCCCGGAGGTCGACTTCTACCAGGGCGACGTCCGCAACCGCGACCTGGTCGCCGAACCTGCTGCGTCGCGTCGACGCCGTCTACCACTTCGCCGCCTACCAGGACTACCTGCCCGACTTCTCGCGGTTCTCCGACGTGAACGTGGTCTCGACGGCCCTGCTCTACGAGATCATCGTCGCCGAGCGCCTCGACCTGGCCCGCGTGGTGGTGGCGTCGTCGCAGGCGGCGATGGGCGAAGGGCTCTACCGGTGCCCGACCGACGGCGAGCAGGTGCCGGGCATGCGCCCGGAGAAGGCCCTCGCCGCGGGCCAGTGGGACATCCCGTGCCCGGAGTGCGGCGGCCCGCTGGAGATGCAGGCCACACCGGAGCGGATCTCCAATCCGCAGAACGCGTACGGCATGTCGAAGCTCGGCCAGGAGATGGTCGCCATCAACCTCGGCCGCCGGTACGGCATCCCGACCGTCGCCCTCCGCTACAGCATCGTCCAGGGTCCGCGGCAGTCGGTCTACAACGCGTACTCGGGCGCGTGCCGCATCTTCTGCCTGAGCTACCTGCAGGGCATGGCGCCGACCCTGTACGAGGACGGCGGGGCGATCCGCGACTACGTCAACATCGACGACGTGGTGGACGCCAACATGCTCGTGCTCGACGACGACCGCGCCGCCGGGCGGGTCTTCAACGTCGGCGGCGGCAAGGCGGTCACGACCAGGGAGTTCGCCGACATCGTCATGCGCCAGTACGGTTCCGATCAGCCCGGCGTGGTGACCGGCGAGTACCGCTTCGGCGACACCCGCCACATCCTGTCGGACATCAGCGCCCTGCGGGCGCTGGGGTGGGAACCGCGGCAGACGCCGGCCGAGTCGGTCGCGGCCTACGCCGCCTGGCTCGAGGGCATGGACGGCCTCGACGGGGTGCTGGCCGAGGCGAACGCGCGGATGCGCGCGCTCGGCGTCGTCCGGAGGGCGGGCGGAGTGAAGGCCTTCCTGCTCGCGGCGGGAGTCGGCAGCCGCCTGCGGCCGATCACCGACACCATCCCGAAGTGCATGCTGGCGATCGACGACCGCCCGCTGCTCGACATCTGGCTCGACGCGTTCGACCGCGCGGGTGTCGACGAGGTCCTCGTCAATCTGCACCACCTGCCGGACGTGGTGCGCGCGCCACCTGGCCGCGCGCACCGGGCCGCCGGCGGTCCGCACGTTCTTCGAGCCCGAACTGCTCGGCAGCGCCGGCACGCTCGCTCGCCAACCGGCGAGTGGGTCGACGGCGAAGAGTTCTTCCTGGCCTGCTACGCCGACAACCTCACCGATTTCGATCTGCGGTCGCTCATCGACGCGCACCGGGAACACGGCGCGATCGCGACCCTGACGGTGTTCCACTCGCCGAGCCCGTCGGCCGGGGGGGTCGTGGAACTCGACGCCGCCGGCACGGGTCATCGGGTTCGCGGAGAAGCCGAGCGAGCCGGTGTCCGACCTGACCAATGCCGGCATGTACGCCTTCCACCCGAGCGTGCTCGACGAGATCGACGACAGTGCCGCCGCAGCGACATCGGCTATGACCTGCTGCCACGGCTGGTGGGCCGGGCCCGGGCCGTGCTGGTCGAGGGATACTTCCGCGACATCGGCACCGCCGACGCGTACCGGCGAGCCCGGGAGGAGTGGCCCGCGCGGGCCTCACGATGATCATCACCCAGACGCCTTTGCGCATCGGCCTGCTCGGCGGCGGGACCGACCTGCCCGGCTACTACCGGGAGCACGGCGGCCGGGTCCTCAACTGCGCGATCGACAAGTACGTCTACGTCATCGTGAAGCAGCGCTTCGACGACGACATCTACGTCAACTACTCCAAGAAGGAGATCGTCTCGCGCGTCGAGGACCTCGAGCACGAGCTCGTCCGGGAGGCCATGCAGATGACCGGCGTGGCGAACGGCGTCGAGATCACCACCCTGGCCGACATCCCGTCGGCGGGCTCCGGTCTCGGATCCTCGTCGGCGGTGACCGTCGGCCTGCTGCACGCGCTGTTCGCGTATCAGGGACGGCAGGTGTCGGCGGAGGAGCTGGCCGAGCGGGCCTGCACGATCGAGATCGAACGCTGCGGAAAGCCCATCGGCAAGCAGGATCAGTACATTGCCGCGCTCGGCGGGATCCGCGACATCCGCTTCGGGCCCGGCGACGAGGTGGTGGCCGAGGAGCTGCGGCTCCCCGCCGCCGAACGCCGGGCTCTGCAGCAGCAGATCATGCTCTTCTACACGGGCATCACCCGCAGCGCGAACTCGATCCTGGCCGAGCAGAACGCGAACGTCGAAGCCACCCGCCCGCAGCTCGACCTCCTGCGCGACCTCGCGGGCTTCGCCGTCGAGCGGCTGCGCAGCGGCGACGTGGACGCGGTCGGCCCCGCGGTGCGCGAGAGCTGGGAGGCCAAGCGGAAGCTGGCGTCGGGAGTGTCGAACGACCAGATCGACCTGGCGGTCACCCGGGCGCTCGACGCGGGGGCGTCCGGCGTCAAGCTGACCGGCGCCGGCGGCGGGGGCTTCCTGCTCGTCATCTGCCCCGTGGAGCGGCAGCGCGCCGTGCGCGAGAGCCTGGCGGACATGCGGGAATTGCCGGTGAAGCTGGACCGCCTCGGCTCGCGCGTCGTGCTCAACGTGCTGCGCGACATCTGGGGCTGAGGGATACGCCGTCACCGCCAGCTTCGGAGCGATCGCGGACCGCAAGCACCTCAGGTCGGCTTCCGGCTGGCCACGAACGGCACGAGCAGCGACGCCGCCAGGGCAATTTCGATCAGATACGTCGAGGCGTCGGTGAACCCGTCCTCGGTGAAGGACGCTACCAGCAGGTACGTCACGAGGAACAGGGCGAGAGCGCGCTGCACGCCGCGAGGCTGGAAGTAGGCCGACACGAACAGGAACAGCAGTATTGCCGCGCAGATCGTCACCCCGATGAGCCCCTCATCCAGGTACGAGGACAGCCAGTTGCTGTCGATGGGCAGGCCGATGAACGACTTGTTGGACAGGCCGAACCCGAAGAACATCCTGGAACTTGTCGCGCGGAAACGCGAGCAGGGGGCCCCAGACCTTGGTACGGCCGGAGAGCTGCGTCGAGTCCCTGCGTGCCCTCGCCGCGAGCCAGCCAGGTGGTGATAAAGCCGGACAGCGTGATCACTGCGACCGACAACACGACGCTGGAGACCGCGAACAGCTTGCGCACCCGCGCGCTGGCCACGATCAGGCTCAGGCCCGCCACCACGAGGCCCGCCAGCAGGCCGACCAGGGCGGTCCTCGTGTGGCTGAGGATCATCATCGCTATCGTGGTCGACGACGACAAGCAGGGTGACACGCCCGCGCAGCAGGCCGCAGAGCCAGAGCACGACCACCAGCCCGGTCGTCACCGCCGCGTAGTGCGCGACCTGAGTGGCGGGGACCGACCAGACGGCGCCGGTGAGCCTGCCCTGCGGGAGGGCACGCCCCGGGGCTACCAGGAGCCCGAGGATCACCGAGCCGAGTACCACCGCATATGCCTTCAGGTGCCAGCGGAGGAGCAGTAGGTCGCGCCGACCCCACCAGGGCGTAAGCAGCCAGAGCGTCGACCACGAACTCAGCCAGCCGGAAGGTCCGGTACACCGTACCGAGGTGCTGGGGCTGCATGCTCGTGACGACAGCTTCCAGGACCAGCAGGCTCACCAGGCAGAGAACTACGTTCGGGCGCACCATGACCCGGCGGTTCACGGTCAGCGCCAGGACCAGCGCAACGGGCAAGGCTCCTTGCGTGATGAGCTTGCCGAGCGCGGACGGGATGTGCAGGATCGATTCGCCCGGGTAGAAGGTCAGGGCGTTGAGGACCAGCAGGCACCAGACGGCACCTACCCTGCGCTCTGCAGAGCGTTCGCGCGCCTCAGCCCGATCTAGCTGGGAGGCACCAGCGCGCGGGCGGAAGGTAGCGACCGTCAAGCTCATCGGCTCAGGGGCCTAACCTTCATCACGTCCGCTTTCCTGGTCGGCTCGGCCAACGAGGCCTGTGAATATGAGCAGCGGGCAGGCGGCGATGATACGACCGCCGGGGATGTATCAGCGCCCGGTCGTCACGGGTCTTCTGTGTTGCGGGCGTCCGCTGGCGCCCGATCCGGCTCACCTGCGACACCTGAGGGGTTACCGATGCGGGTCCTCGTCTCGGGCGATCATGGCTATACCGAGGCAATTCTTGTGCTGTCCGCGCGACCGGCCGGGCCGCGGGGCACCCGACCGTGACCGCGGGACCCCGGCTGAGCATCGGGCTTCCGGTCTATAACGGGCAGGAGCGCCTCACCGAGGCTCTCGACGCCTTGCTGGGCCAGAGCTACGAGGATTTCGAGCTGATCATTTCGGATAACGCCTCAACCGACGGAACTGCCGCTATCTGCCGCCGCTACGAGAAGCAGGACTCCCGGATCCGCTACATCCGCCAGCCAGCCAACATCGGCCGGGTCCCGAACCACAACTTCCTCATCCGCCGGGCCGGGGGGAGCTGTTCAAGTGGGCGGCCTGCGACGATCTGTACGCCAGAGACCTGCTGAAGCGGTGCGTCGACGCGCTCGATGAGTGCCCGGACGTGGTCTTGACCCACTCCTGGTCGGCAATGATCGACAACTCGCGCAACGTGTTGAAGCTGGTCGACTATCCGGTGGCCACAGATTCCGCACGGGCACCGGAACGCTTCCGGAGCATGTTGTTCGACGGGTGGGGCGACGACAGCTACGGCGTCATCCGGACCGAGGTGCTCCGCCGGACACCGTTGCACGGGAGCTACCACTTCGCGGACCGGACGTTCACCACCGAGCTCGCCTTGCACGGCCGGTTCTACCAGGTTCCGGACTGGCTGTTCTTCCGCCGCGACGCCCCCCCGCGGACGAGTCCGTTCACCGTCCGCTCACGGTGCGCGTACATGGACCCGCAGCGGGCGGACCGATTGCGGCACCCGATCGCCCGCCTGTATGGCGAATACTTCTGGGCCTACATCGCAATGATCCGCCGGGCGCCGCTGTCGGCCAGCGACCGGCAGGAATGCTACCGGCACCTGGCGCGGTGGGCCGCCTGGCCGGGCCCTGCCGGTGGCCGACCGGGTGCTGCACCGCAAGCCCCTGGACCCCGCGGAGTCGTTCTCCTGCGGGGTGCCTGACGCGGCCGGCCGGTCCGCCATCTCGGTGGACGCGCTCGTGGCGGGCAGAGACCAGGGCATGTCATGACCGCACGCGGACCCGGCCGTGCACGCCGGCGGTCTGCCCCTGTTCCCCGGGTGGGCCTGTTCGGCGGGCTGGGCACGGGCAATCTCGGCAACGACGCGTCGCTGGAAGCCATTCTCCGCTATCTCAGGACCGATCACCCCGAGGCTGTGCTGGACGCCATGTGCGGTGGCCCGGAAATAGTTTATGACCGGTACGGTGTCCCCGGCATCGACTCGCAGTGGTACCAGCGGTATGACCAGCGCGCGTCCGGCGTGGCGGCGATCGCGCTCAAGGCGCTGGGGAAGGGTGTCGACGCATTCCGGATAGCGTCCTGGGTCCGCCGCCACGATGCGGTGATCGTTCCCGGAATGGGGGTCCTGGAGACGAGCCTTCCGGTCCGGCCGTGGCAGTCTCCGTACGCGATATTCTGCCTCTGCGCAGCCGGGAGGGTCTTCAGGACCAAGGTCGCGCTCGTCAGCGTCGGGTCGAGCTTCATGAACAAGCGGCTGACCGGATGGCTGTTCACCTCGGCCGCCCGGCTCGCTTTCTATCGGTCCTACCGCGACGCGATGTCGCATGACGCTCTGCGCCAGCAGGGTCTCGACACCACGCGGGATCAGGTCTATCCCGACCTTGTCTTCAGCATCCCGGTGCCGCCCTGCGAGCCGGGTGACGCGCAGACGGTCGGCATTGGCGTGATGGATTACTACGGCACCAACGACGATGACCGCAGGCATGCCAGCGAGATCCATGATTCTTATGTCGAGAAGATGAAATTCTTCGCCCGGTGGCTGGTCGACAACGGTCGCAAGATCCGGTTGTTCGTCGGGGACGCGAACGGTTCCGACGATACGGTCGTCCAGGAAATCTTGGCCGACTTGCAGGCGACCCGGCCCGATCTCGACCCGACCTGGGTCGTCGCGGAACCGGTGTCAACGTTCGCGGAGCTGGTACGGGCGATGGCCCCGGCCGGCATCGTCGTCGCCACGCGTTATCACAACCTGATATGCGCGCTCATGCTATCGAGGCCGACCATATCGATCGGCTACGCCGCGAAGAATAAGGCATTGATGGATGACATGGGGCTGCCCGAGTACTGCCAGTCGGTAAACTCGCTGGACACCGGCCGGCTGATTGAGCAGTTCACCCGTCTGGAGAGCGATTCGACGCGATTGCGACAAACGATCTCGGAGCACAACGCGGCATACGAGCGGCTACTCGAGCGCCAGTTCAAGGAGCTGTCGGCAGCCCTCTTCCCAGCCGCTGAACCGGCGTACACTGCGGCAGACCGCGACCTTACCCGCAGAGGTGCCCGTTGAGTAACGCGACCGACGGGAAGCCCGTTGTTCCCGAGGATGACTCGGGAAACGCCGTGCGCTCCGCTAAGCGGGAATTTTGGAACAAGGAGAGCCTGCGCAACCACAGCCCGACTTACCGCGAGCCGCACCACCGTCTCGAGAAATCTGCGCGAATAATAAATAAGCTCGCGCGGGGCAGGAACTGTGCTCTCCTTGATGTTGGCTGCGGGCCGGCGACCTTGCGGCGCCTGCTCGCATCGAACATACAATATTATGGTATCGATATAGCTATACGTGACCCGGCGCCGAACCTACTTGAGGCTGACTTTCTTGAGACGCCTATCAAGTTCGGTGACCGGCGATTCGACATCATCTCGGCCCAAGGCGTCTTCGAGTACGTCGAAGATCTTCAGTCTCAGAAGTTTGCCGAGATAGCACAGCTTCTGAACGATAACGGCACCGCGATTTTGTCATACGTTAACTTCGGTCATCGTGATCCGGGAATATTGTGGCAGTACAGTAATGTCCAGCCCATTGAAGATTTTCGCAGAAGCCTGGCCCGGTACTTCACGATAAATAAGACCGTTCCAACGTCGCACAACTGGAACCACTGGGAGCCTGGCCGCAAGCTGCTCAAGGCCGTTAACATGCATTTCAATGTCAATATCCCGTTCATCAGCCCGGTATTGGCCGTGGAGTACTTCTTCCTTTGTTCCCCCCGCGCCCGGAAGACTCCGGGGTAACGCCGCCTGGGGGGCAAGCGTATGGGGTCTGGGCCTGCGCGCGGCTGGCGGCCGCGGACATGAGCCTTTCGCTTTTCGCCGGTCGCAGCCGGATGACCGGGGCCAGGCACCGGGCCCGGTCATCCCACAGCGCGGCCACAGCGCAGACGCGCGGGCGCCATGCGCGCCCAGGGATGGCCTCCCCTGACAGCCGCCGGACCCAGGCCGGGGCAGAACCCTCCGCAGCGCGGAGGCGGCGCGGTCGGCGGGTGCGGCGGCGTCGGGCCGGGTAAGCCTATCCCCCGCACCCGCACCCGCACTCGCGCCCGCGCGCAGCGTGCTGCGGCTCGTCAGCGGCGTCCCTGCCTTTGTCAACTTCGCGGTCGGCGGTGCGATCATCGCGGTGCTCGGGGCGTTGATGCTCGAAGGGCTGGTCCGGGCAGGATCGCCGCCACTGGTGGCGCAGGCGGTCCAGATGTGCGTCACCTTGGTCCTGAATTTCGCGTACAAATACAAGATCACCTGGCGGGACCGGCCCAAGACAGGCCTTCCCCGGCAAGCGGCATGGTTCCTCGTCACCCGGGGAACGACGCAAATAGCGGGCTGGATCGGCTTCGCAATCCTCACGTCCTTCGGATTGCATTATCAGCTCGCCAATGCGGCGTGCCTCGCAGCAGTGCTGATGATCAACTTCTTTACCAGCGATAAACTGGTGTTCCGGAAAGGCACCGTAGTGAGCGCCGCACGCATCCCGGAGGGCGCGGAGCCTCCGCCGGCGGCATAATCGTGCGATGTCACGGCCCAGGTTGCCCCTGGCGGCGTTCTCGTCGGTCGCCAGCCAATCCAAGGCTGACTCCCTCCCCGGCCTTGCCACCGATTGCCTGGACGCCGCTCTCCGCCGGGCCGTAGGCACGCCAGCATGCAGGGTCAACGCCCTACCGCCGGGCGCTCCAAGATGTGCGAATGAGCCCGGCCTATTCGGGTGAGCAGGTATCAGACCCGCGCCGTCGCGGGTCTTTTGATCTATGTACTACGTTCCGGGCGTTTGGTCAATGTTTCTTAAAGGGGCGGCAAGGTTTCGGTCAGACTTGCTGAGGCGGGCCGCGCGGCCGTCCGCTGCGAGCCAGCACGGCCAGGCCGAGGATCCTGTTCTCCCGGACGGCCGATCGTGACCGTCCGCACCGGCACCCACCAGCGGCCCTCCGGCCACGGGCCGCCTGACCGGGGGAACGGCGGGCCGGAGCGCGTGACTTCCGGGCTCGCGATTTCCGCGGTGATCCTCTTCCTGGCGAGCGTCTGCGTGTTCGCCGTCGCGACGGCCCTTTTCCGGCCGGCCGTGGCCGGAGGACCGATGTTGTCGCTGTCGGCTCGGTCGGATCCCTCCGCCGTCCTCGCGCTGCAGAGGGCCGGCCTGCTCCTCGGCGGGCTCGCGGTCATCGTGGGCATCGCCGCCGTGCGGCGTGGCTGGCTGCCGTCGGCCGCGCTGCTGATCGGCGTCGGGGCAGGCGCGGCGGCGCTCTTCGTCTTCCTGCCGCCCATCTGGGGCGACACCGACGTGCTGAACTACGCCGTCTACGGCAGGATCGCGGTCCTCGGCCACAGCCCCTATGTCATGACGCCTGCCCAGTTGTCCCGCAGCGGCGACCCAGTGGGCTTGCTGGCCCCCCAGGCGTGGCGGAACTGGCCGACGGTCTACGGCCCGGCCGCGACCGCCCTGCAATGGGGCGGGGCCACGCTCGGCGGAACGTCGATGGCGCGGATCGTCTTCTGGATCAAGCTTGCCAACGCGCTCGCTTTCGTCGCGACCGGGGTCGGCCTGCTCCGCCTGACCGGGCGCGATCGCGCCCTCCGGGCCCGGGCCTGCATGCTCTGGATGGTCAACCCGCTGATGTTGTTCTGGCTCGTCGGCGACGGCCACATAGACGTCTGGCTCGCGCTGCTCGCGGTCCTCGCGCTGCTGCTGTTCCGGTCACGATACGGCTCCACCCTCGCGGGGGCGGCCCTGACCGGCCTCATCCTCGGCGTCGGGATAGCAATCAAGACGCCGTTCGCACTGATCGCCGTGGGCATGGTCTGGGTCTCGCGCAAGTCGCCGCGGGTCATCGTGGCCGGGCTGGCGGGCGCCGCCCTGGTCATCCCGAGCTACCTGGTCCCTGGCGCAGTGGACGGCGGGGTTCTCGGCCGCCGTCTGACCTGGAACCCCGGATACCTGCACCTGCCCGCCGCCATCTCGTCCCGGCCAGCCGTTTACGGAGCCGTGCTGCTGCTCGCCGGCCTCGTGCTAGCCGCGCTGCTGCTGTGGCGCATGCCGCCCGGCTTCCCGGCGCTGCCGGCCGTTCGGCCTGCCGCGGCCCTGGTCCTCGCCTACCTGCTCGTCTTCCCCACCGCAGGGCCCTGGTACGACGCGCTGATCTTCCCGCTGCTCGCGCTGCTGCCGACGGGCTGGCTCGACTACGTGATCGTCGCCCAGTGCCTGCTGCTCAGTGAAATGGCGCTGCCCGGCTTGCCGGGCAACGGCGCGCATCCGGTCGAGCGGCTCGCGGCAATCGTGAGCCACGTCGGCGTGCTGCTCGTGCCCGTCGTGGTGGTCGTCATGTGCCTGCGGCGTGCCTGGGGTATCAGCGGCCTGCGCAGCGGCCAGGCTGCGACGCTGGCTGCTGGCCAGCAGGACGGGCCCGGACTATCGCGGGACACCGGCCGTCACCGCGCGGCTTCCCCGTGAGGAAGCAGCGCCCAGCGCGGCGGTTAGCGATCCGCCGGGGCTAGGGCCTCGACAGAAGGAAATACGCGTATCGCTCGTCGAGATCGTTCTTCGGCACGAGCGCTACGGTCTCAGGGCGGAACCCGATGCCGATCATGGCTGTCCAGAACTCATCGATACGGTAGGTAATACCCGCCACGGCCGACCGATAGCTGCGCAGCCGCGACCGAGTTCGCCACGAGCCGGTAGCGTACTTGATCTGCACGAACGCCTGTCCGCCCGGCCCGAGCACGTCGTAGGCAATACGCATGAGACGAAGCCCGTACGCGCGCGTGGGGACGAGCTCGAGGACATACAGGCAGAGGAACAGGTCGCACGGCGGGAATGTCCCGGGCCGTCCGCTGCGGGTCAGCGATATCAGCCAGGACCTTGACGAAGGGGGTCGAACATGCCTGACTCACCTGCCGCGAGCATTCCTCGACGCTGGCCGGTGCGACGTTGACGCCGATGAACTCCTCGGCCAGCGGCGCGAAGACACCGCGTTCGCGCCTCCGCCACACCCCCAGTCAACGATCCTCTTCAGCGGCGCGGGAGCGTCGGAGATTTTCCGCATCCGCCGGAACAGCTGCAGATGGTCCTGGCCGATGGCCGCCCAGAGGTCGTTGTCGTTGAACTTGCTTCCGCCATGCCAGTGTGAGTCGTTCTGCAGGCGGTTGCCGTACTCTCCGGACCAGTACCGCGAAGCGTCCCGGGTCAGCCGGTCACCAGAATGGACGAACCCGGCCTGCCCGAGGACGAACTGGGCCTGGTTGCGGACGGTGCCCGCGGCGCTGCGAAGACGGGCGATACTGGCGGCGGGCATCAGCGCTTCCTAGCTTTGATGAACGGTCTCCTCATAGGAGAGGCTCCGACCCGGCGCTGATACTTCCGGCGCTCTACGCGTGCTTCCGGCGCTCTACGCGCTCGTCCGCCAACCGCGCCCGCCGCGGCAGGCGAATCAGAGCGCGGGCTTCAGCCGCGGCGGAAGACGAGTCAGCTGCGGCGGAAGACGAGCAATTCCGTAGTCCCGTGCGGCAGCGGCGCGATGTGGGAGCCACGCAGGCTGAGGTTGCGCCGCTGCAGGAACTCGATCGCCCATGACCCGCGGGACCGGACGGTAGATCGTTCCGTCCCGCGCCCACGTCCCGACCGTCTCGTCGTCCAGGCAACCCTCCGTCACGATGTCGAACGCAACCGTGCCGCCCGGGCGGACCACCCGGGCCATCTCCTTGAGATAGCCCGCCGTCGCGTAGAACTCCAGATAGACGAAGACCTTGTGGGCGTGGACGAGATCCACAGACGCATCGCGTGTCTGCGACAGCGTGTGACCATCGCAGTCTCGGACGACGATGTTCGGCAACTGACTCAGGTGGGGCAGCCAGTCCTTCGCCGTCTCGTAGATCTCGTAGCATCGGGGTGCAGGGCCGCGATGACTTCTTCGGCGTAGCGCCCGGAACCCGGCCCGATTTCGCAGACCGTTTCGCATTTGCCGTGTAGATCCGCGGATTCGAGCATCGCCTGGACCGTGTTCCGGCGTCGCGCCCGGCTTGGCGAAGGTCCGGTCGATGTAGGTCCCGACCGGCAGCCCGGCCTTCTGCGCCGCTGCGATCGTCTTGCGGGCGGGAATGAAGTCCTGACCGCCGGATCCGACGACCGACCGGGCACGAGCTGTACCTGCAGCGGCCGGAGCACGTCGTTCACCGGCTTGGCGAGCTTGGCTCGGAGCGACACTCCACCCTCAAGAAGTCGTCGGCCGCGGCCGCTCACAGCAGCACATGCCACCCGGACACCAGATTGAGGGCTCGGCCCTCATCTTAGGTGCCAGGCAGGGCAGTGGCCCGACCTGGGCTCGGGCCGATACCTCCCCCCGTACCCTCATGGCTGGCCTGACCGGCCGGCCGCGGAGGACCTGCTCGACGCCGGATTCCAGCGCGCGCCGGTATACCGGCATCAGCTCGGCCACCGCATCGACGGTCTGCCGGATCGCCGCCGGGTCATGGGCGGCGCACACCACGAACGACGGCGCGAGGATCCCCCGGTCTATCAGCTCCTGCAGGACCAGCGTGCGGAACGCCTGGCTGGGCTGCCCCGCGTCGTCTCGTGCCACGTACGTCAGGTTGCAGTCCCGCCCCGCAGCTGGAAGTACGCGCTCAGCCCGGCGTCGGCCACCACCTCCTCGATGCCGCGGCGCAGGTCGCCGCCGATCCGGTGCAGCTGGTCGGCGATCTGCTCGCGCTCGACAGGTGTCGATGACGGCCAGCATGGCCGCCAGGGCCCACGGCTGTGCGCCCGCGGTCTGCGACAGGAGGAAGACGCGGTCGGCGTCTTCGGCGAAGCCGCCCAGGCGCATCACGTCGCGGCGGCCGGCCAGCGCCGACAGCGGGAACCCGTTGGCGATGCCCTTGCCGAAGGTGCACAGGTCCGGCTCGATGCCGTACACGAACTGGGCGCCGCGCTCGTGCCACCGGAACCCGGTGATCATCTCGTCCAGGACGAGGAGCGCCCCGTGCCGGTCGCACAGGCGGCGCAGGCCGTCGAAGTAGCCCGGGGCCGGCGGCTCGACCGTCTCGGCCTCGAGGATCACCGCGGCGATCTGGCCGGGATGGGCATCGAAGACGCGGGCCAGATCCGCGCAGGTCGTTGTAAGAGAACTGAACGGTCAGTGGCTCGGCCGCGTCCGGGATACCCGCGGACATGGGCGTGGTGACGATGAACCAGTCGTCGGTGGAGAAGAACGGCTGATCCCGGCATACGGCGACCAGGTCGCGCCCGGTGTACGCCCGCGCCAGGCGCACCGCGGCGGTGGTGGCGTCGGAGCCGTTGAGGCCGAACTTGACCATCTCCGCGCTCGGGATCAGGCCGGTCAGGCGCTCGGCGGCTTCGAGCTCGATCCGGTGCGGGCGGACGAAGTTGACACCGTCGGCCAGCCGGCTGCGCACCGCCTGCACCACCGGCTCGAATCCGTGGCCGAGGAGGTTCGAGCGCAGCCCGCTGCCGAACTCGACGTACTCGTTGCCGTCGATGTCCCACACCCGGCAGCCCGGTCCGCGCTCGAGACGGGCGCCATGCCGGCCGGGTACTGGTCGTCGCCCTTCGCGTAGGTATGCGCGCCGCCAGGAATCAGCTGGCGGGCCGCCGAGCACATGCGCGTTGGACTCCGTGAAGTCCTTCATCTGAACTCTCCGCTCCGTTACGATCTTCAGGCGCCGCCGCCAGCCGCAGGCCGGTCGGGCCTGATCACGGACTTCATGCAGCTGAACGCCTCGGCGTAGCGCGCCCGGCACTCCATGCCGCGCAGCCGGGCCAGCCCCAGGAAGACCTCGTCGTCCCACCAGTCGCGGCCCGCTGGGACGGGAAGCACTTGTGCAGCAGCTCCACCTTGCGCCGGGCGGTGTCGGCCGACAGCGGAAAGTACATCGACGGGCGGCCGAGGTCACCGTCCCACTTCGGGATCTCGTAGGCGAGGTAGAGCTGGTCGCGGAAGACCGTGGGCACGATCTCGCCGATCGTCCGGTGATCCTGATGCGCGTCGTCGCGCGACGGCGCGAGGATGAGGTCCGGCGAGCAGGATCGCGCCACCTGCTCCAGGATCTCCTTCACCTGGCCCCAGACGGCGGGCAGCCGGCCCTCGGGCAGATCGTGCAGGTCGATGCGCGAGGTCCGCGCCCGGCAGGAAGGCGTGCGCCGCGTGGCGCGCCTCGTCCTGGCGATCCGCCGTGCCGGTCAGCACCACGTAGCGGGCCCGCAGCCCGGCTGGCTCTCGGCCAGGCTGAGCAGCGTCCCGCCGGCGCCGATCTCGATGTCGTCGGGATGCGCGCCGATCGCGAGCACGGACAGCGGCCTGCCCGGCGGCGCGTTCAGGTGCAGCGGCAGCACGCGCGGATCACCGTGACCCGGCGTCGATGCGGGACGTGCATCGCGTCCGCCGAGGTCGAGCAAGACGGTGCTGCCTGCGCGGCCGTCCCTGAACGCTCCGGGTCCCAGATCATCCAGGGGCAGTTCCCCCGGTCGTACATCTCCTCGAGCTGGGCGCGTTCCTTCACCGTGTCGGCTGGCGACCAGTACCCCTTGTACGGGTAGGCGAGCACGCGTCCCTGCGGAACCAGCCGGATGATGCGCGTCCTCGACGAGGTCCTCGCCTTCGTTGAGGTGGTCGAAGATCTCCGGCCGGAGCACGAAGTAGCCGCCGTTCTCCCACTGACGCAGGTCCCGCATGGGAGTCACCTGCGTGATCAGGCCGTCATCGCCGATGTCCACGACGTGGTGCGACGACTGCAGGCGGCACCGCGAGCAGGCTGGCCACCGCGCCGCTGGCCTCGAACCGGTCGATCATGTCGGGCAGCGGCGCATTCGTGAGGACGTCCGCGTAGTTGGCCATGAACATCGGCTCGCCCTCGACGAAGCGGCGGACCCGGCGCAGCCGCTCGCCGATCGGCGAGTTCAGGCCGGTGTCGACGAAGGTGATCCGCCAGTCGGAGATGTCGGTGCTGAACAGCTTGACCTCGCGGGCGCCGTTCTCCAGGACGAAGTCGTTGGACCTCGTCTCGTCGTAGTTCAGGAAGAAATCCTTGACGGCCGAGGCGCCGTAGCCGAGGCAGAGCACGAAGTCGGTGTGCCCGAAATGGGCGTAGTAGCGCATGACATGCCAGAGCAGCGGGCGCTCCCCGACCATCGCCATCGGCTTGGGGCCGCTGGTGACGCCATCGCGCATCCGCATCCCGAGGCCACCGCAGAACAGGACGACCTTCATCGACTCACACTCCCATTCAGACGATTTCCAGCGCGGGGATCGGGAAGACCAGCCGTCCGCCCCACGACCGGACGTAGTCGAGCTGCTGGCTGATCTCGTCCCTGAGGTTCCAGGGCAGGACGAGAACGTAGTCGGGCCGGGTCTCGGCCAGGCGCTCGGGCGCGTAGATCGGGATATGCGTGCCCGGGAGGAACTTTCCCTGCTTCACCGGGCTGCGGTCGACGGTGTAGGCGAGCAGGTCCGATCGGATGCCGCAGTGGTTGAGGAGCGTGTTGCCCTTGCCCGGGGCGCCGTAGCCGGCCACGGACCGGCCTTCGCTCGCCGCCGCGAGCAGGAACCCGAGCAGGTCGCTCTTGATCTGCAGCACCTCGCCGGCGAAGCCCTCATGACCGGCCACGGTGTGCAGCCCGGCGGCCTCCTCCTCGTCGAGCACCGCCTTCACCCGCGCGGTCGGCTCGCCGGCGCTGCTCCTCCGGGCGGGCGTAGACCCGCAGCGAGCCGCCATGCGTGCCGAGTTCGTCGACGTCCACCACCCGCAGCCCGGCCGTGGCCAGCGCGCGGGAGGAGGTCAGCAGGGACAGGTACGAGAAATGCTCATGGTAGATCGTGTCGTACTGCCGCCGCTCGATCAGCCGAAGCAGGTGCGGGAATTCCAGCGTCACCAGGCCCGTGTCTTTGACCAGCGCGCGCAGGCCCGCGGCGAAGCCGCGGATGTCAGGAACGTGGGCGAAGACGTTGTTCGCGGCGACCAGGTCGGCCCGCCCGTGCCGGCCGCGCGATCTCCTGGCCGGTCTCCGGCCCGAGGAACTCGACCTCCGTCGGGATGCCCCGGGACCGGGCCGCCTCGGCCACGTTCGCGGCCGGCTCGACGCCGAGCACCGGGATTCCCCGGGCCAGGAAGTGCTGCAGCAGGTAGCCGTCGTTGCTGGCCACCTCGGTGACCAGGCTGCCGGGCGTGAGACCGAGCCGGCCGATCATCGCCTCCGCGTACCGCTTCGCGTGCGCCACCCACGAGTCGGAGTACGACGAGAAGTACGCGTAGTCGGAGAAGATGTGCTCACCGGATACGTAGGCGGGAAGCTGTACCAGCAGGCAGGAATCGCACAGGCGCACGTGCAGCGGGTAGAAGACCTCGGCCTCGTCGAGCTGCTCGGCGGGGACGTAGCTCTCGCACAGCGGAGACATCCCCAGGTCGACGAACGTGTGCGTGAGGCTCTGCGCCGCACAGGCGGCACGTGGGCTGGCGACGACATGACCCCCCAGACCTCCGACGGTCCGCTCAATCTTCGCCGCGTGCGTGCATCAGGCAGCCAGGCGACCACCTGCATTACAGGACCGCGGCAGCCCTGCCTTGATACGTCGGGATGACATTGAGAAACCAGGCGGCTGATTGATGACTCTCATCGCCGTCACCTCGGCCGACATCGCGCGTTCACGAACGTGGTCAGCATCCAGCGCAGCAGGTCCGGCGACGCGGACGCCGGTTGTTCGTGCAGGAAGCGGCAGGGTCGATACTGCTCGCAAGTGCGTTCGGTGTATCACGATCGCCCGCTCTGCGTTCCTATGCACACGGTCTCCGCGGAGCGAACTTCCCTCAGAGCTCCGCCCTAGCGGTAGCATGACCGACTCCGCTTTCGCACTGAGGCCGATGAAAGGGCATGGATGGGCGAGCTTGCCTGCCGGGCATGCCGTGGCCGGACTGGCGATCTGGTGCTTGACCTGGGTCGAGCAGCCGGCCTGCGACTATTTCCCGCGGTGCGATGACCTCGGTCCTGACCCCGCGTACCCGTTGCAGATGTGGCTGTGCTCCTCATGCGGCCTGGCCCAGCTGGCTGCCGACCCACAGCGCCCGAGGAGCCGAGGGGCGCCGAGCCTGCCGCGCTCGTCGCACAGGCCGCCGATGCCGTGCGCCAGGTCGCCGCCGCCGGATTGCTGCCACCCGGTAAGCGGGTCGCCGAGTACGGCAGCCCGCATGGCGGCTCCTGGCTGGGGTTGCTGGCTCGCGGTGGGCTCAGGCCGGTCCATGACGGCGCAGCCGGCGGACGTGATCGTCGACTGCTTCGGCATGATGCACTGCGCCGGACCAGGTCGGCCGCGCTGGCCGAGCGGGCGGCCCGGCTGGCCGCCGGGCGGGTGCTGCTGTTGCAGTACCACTCGCTGGAGGACGATCATCCGTGCGGGCAGTGGAACGCACTGCGGCACGGGCATTACGCCTACTACTCGACGACCGCCCTGGCCGCCATGCTGGCCGCGCACGGCTTCAGCCCGCGGATGGCGTGGCAGTTCGAGCTGTACGGCGGCACTGTGCTGCTGGCGGCCGGCCGGGAGCGACGCGTGCGCAGACCGGACACGGAAGGGCCGGTGGGGTCGCTGCTCGCGGAAGATGCCCGGGCCGGCGTCCGCGATCCGGCCGTGCTCGGCGGCCTGCAGCGCAGCGCGCAGGCCCACGCCCAGGGACTGCACGACTGGCTGGTCGCCCAGCGGTCCGCCGGGAGGACGGTGCTGGGATACGGCGCCGCCTCACGAGCGGTCGCGCTGCTTGCGCCGGGCGGGCGTGGATCGCACGCTGCTGCCCGCGGTTGCCGACGCCTCGCCAGCCAAGCAGGGCCTGCGGATGCCCGGGACAGACATCCCGGTCGTCAGCCCGGCCCAGCTCGCCGCACGCCGGCCGGATGCCGTGCTGCTGTTCCTCACGGACCTGCTGGCAGAGGTCCGGGCGGCGTATCCCGAAATCGAGGCCGCCGGCGGCCGAGTGGGTGGACGCCGAAACGCTTCATCGGTGACCCGCCCAGGTTGGCGACGGGGGTCGGCGGGCCGCGCTGACCCGGTCTGTGCTGCGGCGGTTCAGGAGGTCTGGAGCAGCACGCGCAGCCTGGCCAGGCATCGGCCGCGGGTTGGGCCGATGCTGCCGATCGGAAGCCCGAGCTTGTCGGATATCTCGGCGTAGGAAGCCGGCGGATCGGCCATGAGCAGTTCGATCAGCTGCTGCCACTGCAGGGGAAGGCGGGCAATGGCCGCGCGGACGGTCTGTGCGCGCTCCTCGGCCAGCAGCCGCTCGTCGACCTCGGGCTGGTGCGCGGCAGCATCGTTGAGCGCCAGATCATCATCGACCAGCACGGTTTTCTTGCGGGCCGCCATGGCCCGCAGGCACTCGTGTCGGGCGGTCGCCGCCAGCCAGGAGCCCACGCGATCCGGGTGGTGGAGACCGTCGATGTGCTCGAGCAGGCGAAGCCATGTCGCCTGGGCAACGTCAGAGGCGTCGCTCTCGGCCAGCCGGAAATCACGGGTCATGGCCCAGATGAGCCGGGCATACTGTTCCACCAGCTTTTCCCAGGCCCGCTGGTCCCCGGCACCGGCGCGCTTCACCAGCAGTGCGATGTCCAAGGTGGCCGCCCCTTTCCTGGGCGGCGTGACGGCTGGTTCGGGCATCACGGCGGCATAGCCGAAATCGACCACCGCCGTCGGGCGGTGGCCGCTGTTGGGGGCGGCGGCCGGAGGCGCGCTGGGTCTCATCGCCGGGAGACTCCCCGTTCGGCGATGCCCGGAAATGACAAGACCGGTCACGCAAACACCCCCCACTATGTCCCCCAAGAAGCGCCGCAGCCGTCAGAGCTGCGGCACTTCGGCACCGAATACGGGTCAGAGCGCCCTGGTGCCTATGTGAAGACGCCCAGCCTGGTCAGGTGGTTCACGTGTCCGGGCAAGGAAAAAACCCGCCGACAAGTCGACCGCCGACGTGAATTTCGTCCCAGGGCGCCTCCCGGCAGGACCCAGGGTCCTGGGCCGGGCGGCAGCTGAGGGCGTGGGGGGGCGGAGGCCGTTCCGCTCAGAAGACCCGCGACGGCCCGGTTCTGATACTTTCCCAGCGAGCTTTTCAGCTTCAGGCCGTGTCCGGGCCGCGGTCACGATGTCAGCGGCGAACTCGCCCGCCGGGCTGGCCCCTCGAGAAGCCTGTAGCCGCGGAGAATCGGCCCAAGCCCGGACGGGTCAGGCACTTACTCAGGTTCGCGGGGGACGGCAGGTTCCGGCGCGACCACGGCGGCGGGACCCGTTGCCGAGGCCCAGCCGGATCGTCCGCGCCGCCGGCCGAGAATCCGGTCGACGGCCACGCCCACGCCGCCTTCCTGAGCCATCAGGCGACGAACCACCACGATGAGCGCGGGCACGGCCCAGAAGTCACCGCAGACCCATAGGATCGCCGCCCCGATCTGCTGGTCGGCCAGCGGCGGGAGCGTCACGCCCGGGATGTGGTCATACACCGGGTACCAGGAAGTTTGGGTGAAGAAGCTCATCGCGATCGCCAGGGCCCACATGACCAGATTCGTCCCGATCAGGGCGACCGCCTGGCCTACCGGCGTCAGCCGCGGCCGCAGCGGCGGCGAGGGAATGATCTGCAGCCAGAACAGCACGCCCGCGATGAAAAAGCTCGCGTGCATCAGCCAGATGTGCACCGTCTGGTTATTCTCGGCCAGGTCGAAAAGCGCCGGAATGTGCCAGACGATCATCACCAGGTTGAAGGCGATGAACCCGGTCCAGGGGGCCAGCAGCACCCGGCCGACCGCGCGCAGCGGCCGGGACCAGCCGCCGCGCATCACGGCCCCGGTGGCGCTGCGGCCCAGCCGGGCCGGGCAGCCCGTCGAGCAACGGCTGCCAGGGCGCGCCGGCCACGACCAGGGTCGGGGCGGCGAGCATGAGCAGCAGGTGCTGGATCATGTGCACGAAAAAGTAATCGTCGGACCAGTAGTCGATCGGCGACTCGACGGCGATGAGCAGGACGGCCAGGCCGGCATAGAACCAGATCGACCGCAGCCGCCGCTGGCGGGTCCGCTCCGGCCGGGACCTGCGGGCCAGCCGCCGCAGGCCGGCCTCGTGCCATACGACCAGGACGAGCACGACGATCAGGAACGGATCGTACGACCAGTGATCGAGGAGGTAGCTCATCGCGGTCAGCCCGACGAGCCGTGCTGGACGGGTCTGAAGGCTTCGGCGACCAGCAGGTTGCCGGTGCCGACACCAGATGTCATCCCAGGCATGGCGACCCCTGATGGGCGGCCCGGCAGGGATCAACGTGTCCTGCCGGCCGGTCCGGCGGCGTGAATGGTTGT
Organism: uncultured Actinomycetes bacterium; assembly: GCA_963762615.1. Lineage (GTDB taxonomy): Bacteria > Actinomycetota > Actinomycetes > Streptosporangiales > Streptosporangiaceae > PALSA-505. Next base: position 77,329 of record CAVXLG010000017.1, read on the forward strand.
GTACGCAGAGTCGGCCCTCCGCGGCGTCTCGCAGCTGCAGCGCGAGGCGCACCACAAAGGCTACTCGGCACGGCGGTGCCGCGCACCGGGACTCTGACTCAACCCGAGATCGTGCAGACGGCCCTCAGTCGCTCTCCGCCGACCCCAGGCGGCTCATGCGACGGTGCCGTAGTCCCCTGCTGGCCGATGCGACAATGCCCCTGCCCGATCACGGCCGGTGCGACAATGCCCGTGCCCGATCACGGCCGATGGGACAGTGCCGGTCCGGTGTCGGTCGATCTGCCAGTGCCGTGGTTGAGCGGAGGCAGGGCTGGCGCGGACGGCGCCAATCCAGGCGGGTAGTCTCACGGCGTGGGAGGTCAGACGCTCCCCCCGTTCGGCTGGCAGCAGGTACTCGGCCGCTGGGAGTTCGCGCCGGTGGTAACGGTGCTTGCCGTTGCTCTGGCCGTGCTGTACCTGGAGGGTGCCTGGCGGGTGGCACGGCGCCACCCGGCCCGGCCGTGGCCGTGGTGGCGGACGGGGATGTTCCTGGGCGGCCTGGCGGTCGTCGTGCTGGCCACCGAAAGCGGCATCGGCGCCTACGACGACGTGCTGTTCTGGGACCACATGATCCAGCACCTGATGCTGATCATGGTGGCGCCGGCCATGCTGGTCACCGGCCAGCCGGTGACGCTGCTGCTGCACGCGAGCCGCAACCCGCTGCACACCTGGGTCAAGCGCGCGGTGCGCTCGCGCGTCGTCACTTGGCTGACCTGGCCGCCGGTCGGCGTCATCGCCTATGCGGCGACCATCGTCGGAACCCACCTGACCGGGCTGATGGGCCTGGTCATGACCAACCCGCTGCTGCACGACGCTGAGCACGTGCTCTACCTGGTGGTCGGCTACCTGTTCTTCCTGCCGATGCTGGGCCGGGAGCCGATCCGGTGGCGGATCTCCTACCCGGTACGGCTGCTCATCCTGTTCCTCACCATGCCGGTGGATACGTTCACCGGGCTGGTCCTCAACTATTCGAGCACCCCGATCGCGGGGGTGGGCCCGCGCCCGTCCTGGGCGCCGAACGCGCTAGACGACCTGCACGCGGGCGGCGCGGTGATGTGGATCGGCGGCGACGCGATCATGTTCGCGCTGATGATGGTCGTGTTCCTGGCCTGGAGCCGGGATAGCCGGGTCAGCGCAGGCGGCCACGGCTGGCTGGAATCCGCCCGCCGGGCGAGCTTCGCCGGCCTGACCGGGACCGGCCCGGAGCGAACGACTGCGGCTAGCGTGCCGGCCGGGGCGGCCGGCGATGCGGCCGGGGCGCCGCGCAATGAGGGCACCATCGACGACGACGAGCACCTCGCTGCGTACAACGCGTTCCTGGCCCGGATCAACGCGGCGGAATCCCCCGGACACGGCGACAAGAGCGGATAACCGTGACAGCGGCCGCCGTACGCGCTCGAGATCCGCGCGACTCGGCCAGATCTGCGACCCGGCCTCGCCCGGGAATCGGCGCGACGGCTGGTCAGGCTTCGCGGGGCTGCCTGACGTCCCGCGGGATCAGACCCCAGACGGCGGCCGACAGGGCGATGAGCGCGAACAGCAGGAACGTGATGACGTGCACGCTGGTGCACTCCAGGCAGATGAAGCCCACCTGGAAAAGCTCGACGTAGATGAGGTAGATGATGAACCCGACGCCGACCACGACCGACCCGAGCCGGACCAGGGCGATCTCGCGCCGGGGTGACCGCCACGCCCAGGGTGAGGTGATGGCGACCATGACCACGAAGAAAGCCAGGCCGAGCACGGCCACCGGGAACACCCCGAACACCATGGACTCCGGGCTCGTGGTCACCGCCGCGCAGTTGACCACGCTGTTCGACGAGCAGGCCAGCGTCGTGTTGCCGGTGAAGTGCTCGATGGTCATGTAGACCGACACGCCGAGGCCGGCGATCGAGAGGATGAACGTAGTAAGCTGCAGCCACAGCGGCGGTCCGATCGCGGCGGGGGCGGCGTTGGCTCGCTGTTCGGCTAGTTCCCTGGCCCTGGCCCGGTCCCTGGCCTTCCTGGTCTGGCTCTGAGCGGACTTGCCCGGCCGGACCTGGCCGGGCTTAGCCGCTGGTGCGCGGGTGCCGGCCTGGCCGGTCTTGGCCGCGGGCCCCCGCGTGCCGGCCCCGCCGGTCCGTGCCGGGCGACCCGAGCCGCCGCGGCTTCCCGTGCCGGTCCCGCCGGCCGCTGTGCCCGTGCCGGTCCCGCCGGCCGCAGCGTCTGTGCCGTTCTTGCCGGCCGCCGCGCCCGCGCCGGCCGCCGCGGCGCGCTGGCCGCGGCCGGAGCCGTTGCTGGTGCGAGCCTGCTTCGCGCTGCTCATCCGAGCTTCGCCCCCAGGGCCTTGATCGCCGGGGTGCACGCACTCGCCGGCTGGTTGTTGGTCATCTTGCAGATCGTCGCCGTGATCACGTTGGCGGCACCGTCGGCGCCCTGGGCGATCGGGTTGGACGGGTCATGCAGCGCTGCCGCCACCTGAGCCCAGGTCTTGCCCTGGAGGACTTGCGGGTTGTAGCTGGCACCGCTGATCATGAACTGATTGCCGAAGTCGATGAACGGGATCGACCCGGCGCTGTTCTGCGGGACATAAGGCGGCGCGTCGTACTTGGCGGCGAGCTGGGCCTGCTGCGAGGTCGCCTTCTGCAGGGGTGTCTTCTGGACTGTCGTCTCCTCCACCGATGAGAAGGTGACGTACGGGCTCTTGTACTGGGACTTGTAGAAGGTCAGGGTCGGCGTGCTGGGATAGACATCGGTCGAGGACGAGTGGATCCCGTGCAGCCCAGTAAAGGTGCCGAACCGGCTGAGCGCTGTCGCCATGGCCCACCGTTCCGTCGCGCAGTAGGGGCAGTACTCGGCGCCGATGTAGAGAACCTCCGGCTTGCCGTCACTGGTGAGATGCGGACCGGAGATCCGGATAATTGGCTTGGGATAGGTTGTCCCGGCCCCCACCGTATCCAGCGTGGCAGCCGGAACCGAGGTGATGTCGTGGATGACGCCGGCGCTCAGCGCCGTCCCCGTGGCTGACCCGGAATCCGCGCTCGACTTGCTGTTGGCCTTCACCACCACGAAGGTCACCACAACGGCGACCACGACGACGACCGCGCCCGACGCCAGCAACACCCGGTTGCGGACCTCGGTTCGGCGGGCGGCTGCCCGCTGGGCCGCGATCCTCTCGCGGGCCGATCCCGTCCTTTTAGTCCTGCTTGCCTTGCCCATGGCCTGACTGTCCTGGCTTCCTAGCTGACTGGTGGCTGGCTGTCGCCGCCGGAATCCCCGCCGCGGTGGCCGTGCGGGGGCGGCCGGGCGGGCGAGTGCGGCGGATGGCCCGCCGGACGGCCACCCGCTGACCATGGTAGAGCCTGACCGGGCGCGAAATATACCCGGGCGGACAGGGTCAGAGCATCTTCACAGCTTGCGCTAGGAAAGCGCTCAGGCGTCCCCGCGTGCCGCCGCCGGGTGCCGGCGACCGGGACGAGATGCGATTTGACCATGATAACCATAATGGTTATCGTTTTCATCAGTCCTGCATCCCGTCCGTACCAAGTCCTGCATCCGTCTGTACCAGGAGCCACCCACATGCCACTTCGGGCCAGGGCCGCCGCCGCGGCGCTGAGCGTCACCGCGGTGCTGGCGGGCGCGGCGTGCTCCCCGGCCACTGCTCAGTCCTCCGGCATCATCTCCGCGGTCGGGGCTGAGAACGAGTACGCCAGCGTCATCGGCCAGATCGGCGGGAAATACGTTCACGTCACCGCGATCGAGAGCAACCCCAACACCGATCCGCACAGCTTCGAGGCGAGCCCCAGCGTCGCCCAGGTCGTCAGCGCCGCTCAGCTCGTCGTGCAGAACGGCCTCGGCTACGACAGCTACATGAACAAGATCGAGGCCGCGGCCCCGAGTTCGGCCCGCAAGGTGATCGACGTGCAGACGCTGCTCGGCCTGCCGGACTCGACGCCGAACCCGCACCTCTGGTATGACCCCATGACGATGCCGGCCGTGGCGAAGGCGCTCACCGGGGATCTTTCGGCCCTGCAGCCCGCGCACGCCGCGTACTTCCGGGCGAACCTGCGTTCCTTCGACCGTTCGCTGACGCCCTGGTATCAGGCGCTCGCCCACTTCAAGGCCGCGTTCGGCGGCACAGCGGTGGCGGTCACCGAGCCGGTCGGCGACTACATGCTGCAAGCGGCGGGAACCAGGATTCTCACCCCGTTCAGGTTCCAGGCGGACATCATGAACGGCGTGGATCCGGCGCCGCAGGACGTCTCGCTGCAGAGCAGCCTCTTCAAGGATCACAAGGCGAAGGTCTTCCTCTACAACCAGCAGGTGACCGACTCGCTCACCCAGTCATTCCTGACCGAGGCACACCACTACGGCGTGCCCGTCGTCGGGGTGTACGAGACCATGCCGACACCGGGCTACGACTACCAGTCGTGGATGCTCGCGGAGGTGCGCGCACTGGCCAAGGCCGTGACCGACAAGACCTCGACACAGAAACTATGACCATGACACAGCGCCAGCCGCAAACACGGGGACAGCCGGGCACCAGTACCGACGAGGTCCTCGCCGTTGACGGGATCAGCGTCCGGCTGTCCGGCCGGGAAGTCCTGCACGACGTGCGGTTCAGCCTTCGCCGCGGCGAGTTCGCCGGGCTCATCGGCTCGAACGGCGCGGGCAAGACCACCCTCATCCGGGTCATCCTCGGGCTGACCGCGCCCTCGGCAGGCAGCGTGCGGGTGGGCGGCAGGCCCCGGGCCCGGCGCGGCGGGGGCATCGGGTACGTCCCGCAGAAGATACTGCTGGACCCGGACATGCCGCTGCGGGCGCGGGACCTGGTCGGACTGGGGCTGGACGGGCAGCGGTACGGCATCTCGCTGCCGTCGCGCCGCCGCAGGCAGCGGGTCGAGGAGATGCTCCGGGCCGTCGGCGCGGAGCAATTCGCTGACGCGAGGGTCGGCCACCTGTCCGGCGGTGAGCAGCAGCGGGTCCTGATCGCGCACGCCCTGATCAGCGAGCCCGAACTGCTCCTTCTGGACGAGCCGCTGGCGAACCTCGATATCCGGAGCGAGCAGGAGGTCGTCAGCCTGCTCGCCCGCATCGCGAAGGAGCAGCAGGTCGCCGTGCTGCTCTCGGCGCACGAGATGAACCCGCTGCTGCCCGTGCTGGACCGCGTCGTCTACCTGGCCGCGGGCCGCGCCGCCAGCGGCACGGCCGACGAGGTGGTGCGGACGGAGGTCCTCAGCAAGCTGTACGGCCACCACGTCGACGTGATCCAGGTGCACGACCGGATCCTGGTGGTGGCCGGGCGCGGCGACGAGCAGCACGCGCCGGCCGGTCATGACCAGACCGCAGCAGCGAGGGCCTGGTAGATCGTGACCGGCTTCCTGCGCAGCATCGTCGAGCCGGGCTTCTTCGGCAGTGCTCCGGTGCACGTGGCGGTGGCCGTCGGCGGCGTGGTGGCGATCGTCTCGGGGGTGCTGGGCGTCTTCACGGTGATGCGGGGCCAGTCGTACGCCGGGCACGCGTTCGCGGACATCAGCGTGACCGGCGGGTCGGGCTCCTACCTCATCGGCATAAGCCCGCTCTGGGGATTCGCCGGCGCCAGCGTGCTGGCGGCCGGCATCATGGAAATGATCGGGATCCAGCGGCCGCGGGGGCGGGACCTGGCGACCGGCATCGTGCGCGGGGCGGCACTGGGGCTGGCGGCCTTGTTCCTCTACTGGGACACGACGCATACCAGCACGACCGGCGCCACGATCACGATCCTCTTCGGATCCCTGTTCGCCGTCAGCACCTCGATCGTCCCGGCGATCGTGCTGCTGAGCGTGCTGGCCGTCGGCATCATCGCCATCTTGTACCGGCCGCTGCTGCTGAGCACGGTAAGCGCCGACCTGGCCTTCGCGCGCGGGATCCCGGTTCGGCTCGCGGGCGTGCTGTGCCTCGCCGCGATCGCGATCGCCGTGTCGCTGTCGGCGATAACCATCGGCGCGATCCTCAGCACGGCGCTGCTGGTCGGACCAGCGGCGACCGCGCTGCGGCTGACCAGCAAGCCCGGCCTGGCGATCGCCTGGTCCGCGCTGATCGGCCTGGTCGCGACCTGGCTGGGCATCCTGCTCGCCTACGACAGCTTCTACTGGCCGCCGGTCAGGCAGGGCTGGCCGGTGAGCTTCTTCGTGGTCACGCTGATCTTCCTGTTCTACCTGGCCGCCCAGCTGGCAGGCCCGCGGCGCGGAAGCGGCGAATGGCGGGCGAGCGGGGACCGGCGCGAAAGCGGCGAGCCGCGGGCGGCGGTGCCGGGGGCCAGTACGGCCGCGACAGTTCCGGGCGGGCGGGGCTGACATGTTCTCCGGCTTCATGGTGAACACCTGGACGGTGGCGACCATCGTCGCCGTCGTCGCGGGCGTCGTGGGGTTCTTCGTCGTCTTGCGGGGTTCCGCGTTCGTCGCCGACGCCCTGCCCACCGGGGCGTTCGCCGGCGCGGCGGGGGCCAGCCTGATCGGGGTCAGCACCCTCGTCGGGCTCGGCGTGTTCTCGCTGGCCGGCGCCCTGCTCATCGGCTGGCTCGGCCGGCGCAGCCGACACGACGTGGCCACCGCCCTGACCCTCGTGCTGATGCTCGGGCTGGGCGCCCTGTTCCTCAGCTTCAGCACGGAGTATGCGCCTGAGATCGAGTCGCTGCTCTTCGGCGAGGTGCTCGGCATCAGCGGCAGCGAGATCGCGCCGGTCGCCGCTCTCGGTGCCGTATGCGTCGCCGCGATCATCGTGATGTTCCGGCCGCTCATGCTGTCGTCGGTGATGCCCGAGCTGGGCGAGGCGCGCGGGGTGCGCAGCCACCGGATCGAGATGGGCTTCCTGGTGGTCATCGCGCTGGCGACGAGCATGGCGCTGCCCGTGGTCGGCGCGCTGCTGATCTTCAGCCTGATGATCGGGCCGCCGGCCGCGGCCAGGTCCTTCACCAGCGACCCGCACCTGGCCATGGCGCTGTCGGTCGTCCTCGCCGTCGCGACGGTGTGGACCGCCATCGCCGCTTCGTACACCACGAACTGGCCGGTCGGGTTCTTCGTCGGGGTCATCGGCGCTTTCTGCTACGGAATCGGGCGCGGCTGGACGGCCTGGCGCAGGACGCGGATCATGAAGTGGGAAGGAAATCGGGACCGTGGAGCTCCGGCTGTTGCCTGCTAATGTGCGGAATGTGACGACGTCCCCGGCCGCCAGGTCCGGATCGGGCGGGACGCGGGTCCGCGGCACCCGCCAGGCGGAGGCGCTCTCGGCGGCCCTGGATGGCCTGTCCGGCTTCTGCAGCGCCCAGCAAATCCATGCCGAGCTCCGCCGTCGCGGCAAGTCGATCGGCCTGACCACCGTCTACCGTCACCTTCAGGTGCTCAGCGAGGACGGGCAGGTGGATACCATCCGCGACCCCGGCGGCGAGACGCTGTACCGCCGGTGCCTCAGCAACGCCCACCATCACCACCTGACCTGCCGGGCGTGCGGTCGCAGCGTGGAGGTCGAGGGGCGCGCCGTGGAGCGCTGGGCCGAGCAGGTGGCCTCCGAGGCCGGCTTCGCCGACGTGAACCACACGGTGGAGCTCTTCGGCGTCTGCCCCGACTGCGCCGCCGAGGCCCGGATCCAGGCCAGATAGCCGAACGGCTGCGCGCCCGGACTCGCGCGGAACGCTGGGCGCGCAGATGGCGAAATCACTGTTGGTTGCGCGTGGCGAGCACCTTGCTTGCCCGCCTGTCGGCGCGGCCGAACGGCGGGCAAGCACCACCACGCTGATAGTGCCAGGTGCTAGCTGCCCCCGGGGTTGATGAGGATATACCGGGTGTGGGTGGCGAGTAGCGTTTCCCGCCCGCCGTTCGGCTTTGCCGACAGGCGTGCGGGAAATGATGCTCGTCACTCCGCTGGCCGCCATAGCCGGATGCGATCATCGTGGCTGGGCGGCACGGGTGGCGCAGAGCTCGGAGGTTTCGCATGACATCAGCGCAGTCGGCTGGGGCGAGCCCGGCACTCGACGGCGAGTTCGCGGGCCTGGCCGCGGTGGTGACCGGGGGGGCGTCGGGGATCGGCCTGGCCACTGCGCGGCTGCTTGCGGCGAGGGGGGCGCGGGTGGCCGTGCTCGACCGCGATGCCGTTCCGGAGGACGGGACCGACGGGCCCGGGCGGGCCGGGGTGCACTCGGTCGTCGCCGACGTGACCGATGACGAGGCGGTGCGCGCCGCGGTCGAGGCGGCAGCGTCGGTCCTCGGCGGCATCGACATCCTGGTCAACAACGCCGGCATCGGCGCTATCGGCTCGGTGGAGGACAACGACGACGACGAGTGGCGGCACGTACTCGACGTCAACGTGCTCGGCATGGCCCGCACCACGCGCGCCGCGCTGCCCTGGCTGCGCCGGGCCGCCGCCGCGCGAGGCCAGGCGGCGATCGTGAACACGTGCTCCGTCGCGGCCACCGCGGGGCTGCCGCAGCGCGCGCTCTACTCGGCCAGCAAGGGCGCCGTCTACTCGCTCACCCTGGCCATGGCGGCCGATCACGCGCGCGAGAACATCCGGGTAACCTGCGTGAACCCGGGAACGGCCGACACTCCCTGGATAGCCAGGCTGCTGGGCCAGTCGCCGGATCCCGCCGCCGAGCGCGCGGCGCTCGAGGCCCGCCAGCCGATCGGCCGGATGGTATCGGCCGACGAGGTGGCCGCGGCGATCGCGTACCTGGCCAGTCCGTCCGCGGGGGCGACGACGGCCATGTCGCTCGCGGTCGAACGGCGGGATGAACGGCCTGCGGCTGCGGCCGTCCGGCCAGGCCGTGCGCTAGGCCGCGTCTCCCGGATCACCGGCCCGCATCGGCCAGATCCGCCAGAAGGCCTGAGCGCCCGGGAGGGGCTCGGCCGGGACCGTTCGGAAAAATAATCATCGAATTTCCGGTTTGCCCGAACCGATCCCGGCCGCGCGGCGAATAGGCCGCGTGTTAGGCGCGCACAGGCCCGGATGCCCGGCCAGGACGGCCGGGCGCATCGGATGCTCCCGCTCTTCTTGCGCGCGCGGCGAGGCCAGGCGGCCAGCTTGTCGCCTCCGGCGGATCACCGAACGTGCCGCACCTGGGGCCGTGCCTCGCCACGGCAATCGGCGGATTCCCCGCCAGGGAAAGGACAATCATGCGTGGTAACGATCAACCAAAGGGCCGCCCCGAGCGCCCGGACGTCCCGGGAAGCCCGGGCCAGTCGCACGTGTCACGGCGCTCGCTGCTGGGTGCCGCCGGAGTTGGCGCGGCGGGACTCGCTGCGGCGGGGGCCTTCGGCGGCCTGGCGGCGGCAGCGCCCGCCATGGCGGCGGCCAAGCCGGCCGGCGAGGCCCGCCATGACCGCGATGAGCGGCCGGGCAGCGGCGAGCACGTCGTGGTGCACGTGCGCGGCGACCGCGTCGGAGAGCTGGACGTCTACAGCGGAACCAGCCACACCCGGGTGCAGGACCCGGATCTGGCCGCCCGGCTGCGGCGGACGATCCGGTGACCGCCCGCGGTTGCCCAGCCTGTTCACGTCAAGCCTGTGAGGTTATAGATGTCATCGCATCGTGAGGCACCGGAGATCTCCAAGGATCCGGTCGCCGACAGCACCGACCTTTACGCGTTCGTGAGCCCGGACAAGCCGGACACGGTCACGCTGATCGCCAATTACATCCCGCTGGAGGAACCGCCTGGCGGCCCGAACTTCTACGAGTTCGGCTCGGCCGTCCAGTACGACATCAACATCGACAACAACGGCGACGGCCAGCCCGACATCACCTACCGCTTCCGCTTCAAGACCCACTTGCGCGATGATGACACGTTCCTGTACAACACCGGCCCGATCACGTCCCTGACCAGTACGACATGGAACCGGCGCCAGACCTACACGGTCACCCGGATCAAGAGCGACTCGGGCCAGAAGGTGCTGGGAGAGGGGCTGCTCTGCCCGCCGTGCAACATCGGACCGCTGTCAACGCCGCACTACGGGGAGCTGGCCGCGTCGGCGGTGCACAAGCTGCCCGGCGGCGTGAAGGTCTTCGCGGGCCAGCGCGCCGAGGGATTCTACGTTGACCTGGGCTCGATATTCGACCTGGCCAACCTGCGGCCGTTCCAGAACCTGCAGGTGTTCGCCAAGGCCCTGGGATTCAAGGCGGCTCCGGGCGTCAACGGCACGAACCAGCTGAACGTGCACTCGATCGCGATCCAGGTGCCCACGTCCGACCTGGTCGCGTCAGGGGGGAGCCCGGTTATCGGCGTGTGGACGACGGCGAGCCGTCAGCACGTGTGCATGCGTGACGGTGACGCCAAGGTGGTGGACGTCGGGCCGTTCGTCCAGGTGTCACGGCTGGGCAATCCGCTGTTCAACGAGGTCCTCGTGCCGATGGCCAGGAAGGACCTGTGGAATTCCCTGCCGCCGTCCGACGACAAGCAATTCGCCACCAACGTCACCCAGCCTGAGCTGGCGGGACTGCTGCCCGACCTCTACCCCGGGGTGTTCCCCAACCTGGCCGCGCTGGTCAAGTCGGGCAACCCACGCGCCGACCTGGAAGCCATCCTGCTGACCGGGATCCCGTCCGGGATCGTGCCTGGCTTCACGAACTTCACCGGCACGGTGCTGGCCGACATGCTGCGGCTGAACACGTCCATCTCGCCCTCGTCCAAGCCGAACATCCTCGGCGTGCTCGGCGGTGACCTGGCCGGCTACCCCAACGGCAGGCGCGTGTTCGACGACGTGGTGACCATCGAACTGCGCGCCATTGCCGGCCTAACCTATCCCCTGGTCAACAGCTCCTTTACCCCCGACGCGGCGGCGGGCGAGGTCACCGACGGCCTGACGCCGGCCGACGTCAAGGCCCCGTTCCTCAGCAAGTTCCCCTACCTCGGGGTCGCCTACGACGGGTACCACAACCCGTCCTGACCCCGGCCCGGCCGGGCGCCGCGGGCGGCGGGGGGGCTCGCCCGTCCGCGGCGTCCCGGCCGTGAACCGCCCCAGCCACCCTGGCCAGCCCCAGCCCCTATCGGAGGCCCGCTGACATGACCGAGACCATCCCGCCCCCGTCGGGCATCGGCACCGTGCTGCTCGACATCGGGGCCGATACCGGGGCGCTGATCCTGCACACGCCGGTCGAGCTGGACGGCCTGGAGATCGAGATCAGCCCGGACGGCGTCCCGGGGGCCGCGCGCACGCACTCCCGCGTGCGCGAGCGCAGGATCGGCTCTGCCGTATGGCATGCCGCCGTCTACCCGGCGGTGCGTGCCGGACGCTACACGGTATGGCGGGACGCGGTCACACCTGCGACCACCGTGACCATCACCGGGGGCAGCATCGCCAGCTGCCAGTGGCCGGCCTGAGTACCGCGGACAGCATCGCCAGCTGTCAGAGGCCGGGCCTGAGACCGGCCGGGCCTGAGACCGGGCCGGGCCTGAGTCCGGGCCGGGCCTGAGTCCGGGCGCAGCCTGAATCCCGGACCGCGGCCCACCCCGGGGTTACCCGGCCAGCATCCTGGCGGCCATTCCTTCGCCGATGTCCAGACAGATCTGTTCAGCCTTGGCGTGTTCTGGGTAGCTGATGCCGGATGCGATCGGGTATGAGTGAGAGGTGGCGAGGAGTCCTCAGCGCGGGCCCGGCAAGCCGACGCAGAACCGAGCCCCGGAAGAACTCGCGCCTGCGATCGTTCCTGGGGCGCGCGAGCCTTCCGCGGATGTCGCGGGATCGGGGTTCGCTGCTCTGCTGCGCCCAGATCGCCGGACCGTCGCCTTCACCGGGCGCGCGGCCGAGCTTGGCGAGCTGCGGGCGTGGCGGACCTCCGATCCCGCGCGAGCGGTGCGGCTCCTCTACGGCGAAGCCGGGGCGGGCAAGACCCGGCTGGCGCTGCAGCTGGCCGCGGAGCACGAGGCCGACGGGGGTCAGTGGCAGCTGGTACCGGCAGGGCGGGAGACAGCCGCCGTAGCGGCCGCCCGGGCTGCCACCGCAGGCCCGCTGCTGCTGGTAGTAGAGCAGGCCGAGACGCGCAAGGGTCTCGGCGAACTGCTGCGCCTGGTGCAAGAGAATCCGGGACGGGCGCGGGTGCTTCTGGTCGCACGGGTCCTGGGCGAGTGGTGGGACCGGCTGATCGAGGCGGCCGACCCGGTGGTGGCCCGGATGCTGACCGAGACCAAGCCGCTACGGCTGACGGCACCGGTCAGCGTGGATGCATCCGACGCCGACCTGGCTAAGGCGGCGGTGCCGCACTTCGCCCGCGCGCTGTCGGTAGCCGTACCGGAACAGGTGTCGGTCCAGCCAGCAGGCCGGCGGGTGCCGATGCTCGTGCTGCACGCTGCGGCGCTGGTGTCGTTGCTGCGCTCCTATCCCTATCCGGCAGCATCCGTGCAAGTGATCATCGGTGACGATGCGCTGGACGAGCTGCTCGAGCATGAGGCGCGCCGGTGGCGGCGTGCTGCTTCGGCGGCATGGTTGCCCGCCGGGGCAGCGCTGGTCAAGCAAGTGGTCGCGGCCTCCGCTCTGCTGGGTGCGGCAAGTGCGGGGGAAGCGGCCGACGTCGTGGCGCGGGTTCCGGGCGTTGGCGACTGTCCGCTGGAGGAGAGACTGCGGTGGGCGCAATGGCTGGAGCGCCTTTACCCGGCGGATCCGAACGGACGGCCCGGCGCACTTCAGCCGGACATGGTGGCCGAAACCCACGTAGTCGGCCAGCTGGCCGCCGATCCCGACCTCGCCCGGTCCTGCCTGCGGGATCTGCCCACCGAGCACGCCGAGTACGCGCTGACCGTGCTGGGTCGCGCCTGCGCCCATCACGATCGCGCCCGGTCGCTCATCCTGACGGCCCTTCGCGACGACCTGGCTCGCCTGGCCATCCCGGCGGCGCGCGTCGCCCTCCAGGTCGGGGATGATCTCGGTAGCTTGCTGGCCGACGCCCTCGACGACGGCCTCGCGCGTACCAGAGTGCTGACCGATATCGCCCTGGGAATGCCGTATCCCAGCATGGTGCTGGCCCGCGCCCAGCTGGCCGCGATCGCGCGGGTACGGGCATCGTTGCCCGTCGGTACCGAGCCGGAGATGATGGCTGAATTGGATGACCGGGAGTCGCGACTGCTCGCTGAGCTGGGCGGCGACGCCGGAAGGCCATCTGCACGGGAAATCGCCGGATCCCGGCGCGCGATCTCCGGACCCCGCCCCGGGCAGGCTCATCCCGACCTGGACCGCTCCGCAGCCGGCTCAGCCGTCGAACCCGCTCAGCCGGCCCGCCCGCGCCCCGGGCGGGCTCATCCCGACCTGGACCGCTCGGCAGCCGGCTCAGCCGTCGAACCCGCTCGCCAGCCCGCCCGCGCCCCGGGCGGGCTCATCCCGACCTGGACCGCTCCGCAGCCGGCTCGAGCCGTCGAACCCGCTCAGCCGGCCCGCCCGCATCCCGGGCGGGCTCATCCCGACCTGGACCGCTCCGCAGCCGGCGCAGCCGTCGAACCCGCTCAGCCGGCCCGTCCAGAGGAAGCCCTGGCCACAGACCGGGCAACCGTCACCAACGACCGCAAGCCCGCCGCCGAACCCACCAGCCCCGCCGCCGAGTCCCCCGATCCGGGCCGCTCCGGTCAGCCGGGCCGCGACACCGCCCGGCGGCAACCCGCCCGCACGGCGGGCCGGCCACGGCGCCCGGGCACCCGGGCCGACCGCAGACGCGCCCGCCACGATCCCGACGACCCCGCGGCCAGCCCGGACATCGAACCCGCTCAGCCGACCCGCCCAACGGACACCCCGACCGCGGACCAGGCAACCGTCACCAGCGACCGCGAGCCCGCCGCCGAACCCACCAGCCCCGCCGCCGGACCCACCGCCCCGCCGCCGAACCCACCAGCCCCGCCGCCGAACCCACCAGCCCCGCCGCCGAACCCACCAGCCCCGCCGAACCTCCCGATCCGGACCGCTCCGGTCAGCCGAGCCGCGACACCGCCCGGCGGCAGCCCGCCCGCACGGCCCGGCCACGGCGCGCAGGCACCCGGGCCGACCGCAGACGCGCCCGCCACGATCCCGACGACCCCGCGGCCAGCCCGGACATCGAACCCGCTCAGCCGGCCCGCCCGCGGCGCCCGGGCACCTGGGCCGACCGCAGACGCGCCCGCCACGATCCCGACGACCCCGCGGCCAGCCCGGACATCGAACCCGCTCAGCCGACCCGCCTGAAGGACGCCCCGACCGCGGACCAGGCAACCGTCACCAGCGACCGCGAGCCCGCCGCCGAACCCGCCAGCCCGGCCGCCGAGCCCTCGGAGCCGGTCCGCCCCGAGGAAGCCCCGGCGGCTGGCCAGAATGACACCCTGGCTGCTGACCAGGAAGCCGTCGCCACCATCCGCAAGCTCGCCGCCGCCGACCCTGGCGAGTATCGCGCCGACCTCGCGACGGCGCTGACGAACCTGGGCTTCCGGCTGTCCGAGCTGGGACGCCCCGATGACGCCCTGCAGGCCGGCCAGGAGGCCCTCGCTATCCACCGCGAACTCGCCGCCGCCGACCCTGGGCGTTTCCAAGCAGATCTGGCCACCTGCCTGGTCAGCCTGGGCGTTTGGTTCTCAGAACTTGGGCGCTCCTATGATGCGCTGGAGGCCGAGCAGGAGGCTGTCGGCATCCGCCGCGACCTCGCCGCCAGTGATCCCGCCCGGTACCGTCCTGACCTCGCTGCGTCCCTGGCCAACCTCGGGATCACGTTGTCGGAGCTGGGCCGACCCGCGGCTGCGCTGGACCCGGTCGGGGAGGCGGTCACGATCTACCGCGACCTTGCCGCCGCCGATCCCGGGCTCTATTGGCCTGACCTGGCCCGTTCCCTGGCCAACCTGGGCATCCGGTACGCGGATCTGGACCGCCCGGCGAAAGCCCTGCCGCCGTCTGAGGAAGCCGTCGCGATCCGGCGCGAGCTGGCCGGCGCCAATCCCGATCGCCACCGCCCTCACCTCGCCCGCTCCCTGGCCAACCTCGGCATCCGGTACACCGAGCTGGGCCGCCCGGCGGATGCCGTGCTGGCCGGCCAGGAAGCGGTCATCATCTACCGGGAGCTCACGGCCGAATCCGGGGGCTACCGTCGCGATCTGGCCCGCTCCCTGAGCGGCCTGGCTGCCCCGCTCAGCGCGCTCGGGCGCGATGCCGAGGCCGAACGCGCGGAAGCTGAGGCGGCCGCGATCACGCAGCAGCTTGAACAGCCGCCCGCTGCGGACGCTTCGCGATCTGGCTCCGGTCATGGGCCACTCATCAACCCCTGATCCGCCAGGCGGGCGGACTCCGGCGATTCCCGGCCGCTAGGACGGGGCAGGCTCGCGCTGGAACGAGACCTGGGTCTCCAGGTCCGTGAACCCGACTGCGCGGTAGATCCGGATGGCGCCATAGCCGGGATCCGCGACGATGACGAGGCGGGCGGCGCCCAGGACGCCGAGTCCGTACCTCCCGGCGTGGTAGACCAGGGTTCCCGCCAGCCCTTGCCGCCGCGCCGACGGGTGAGTCTCCACGTTCTGGTAGCGGGCAATAGCGCCGCCATCGGAGAACAGCCCGAGCTGAGCTGCCAGCCGGCCGCCCTGGAAGGCACCGAAGCATGAACCGCGGCCGGACTCGGCAAGCCTGCGCTCGTCGGTGATCCTGCGCTCGCAGAAGTCGCGGGCACCGGCAGGCTCGTCCGCGCACGCCACCCGAAGCTCGACCGCCTGCCGCCAGTCGTCGTCGGTCTCGAGCGGCCGGTACTGCGCCGCATCGTTGCGGTGCGGCGGTTCCCGAACGGCCGTGGCGGTCATCACCGTGCTGCAGTCCAGCCGAAGGCCGGCCGCAAGGTAACCCGCGGGCGAGCCGGGGCACCCGCGGGTTCCGTCGACGCCGATCGCCATGTGGGCCGCGCCCGGGAAGGCCTCGGTGAACCGCGACATCCACCCGGCCGCCTCGTCGGTGAGCGCCGCCTCGGGCATCAGCAGGAAGTTGCCCCACCAGAACGTCGGATTGCCGGGACTGCGGACGGTTATATAACCGCCATGATCTACGATCTTGCTGCCCTCGAGGGACCGCAGCATCAGGTCGGTCTGGAAGCCAAGCGAGTGCACCCGCACCAGATCGAGCATAGACACCGCCCAGCGCGCCGGCCCGACGGCAGGTCGGCCACGTTCACATCCCGGTTTCATCTGCGATGATGGGAGCAGGACGTACACCCCGTGAACGAACCGGCATCGCCCAGGACCCCGTCCACAACCCCCGCACGGAGCGCGGATAACGATGAGCGGATGGTCTCCTTCTCCGGATGATCTCGGCGCGTCACCGGGTAATCCCCGATCTGACCCCGAGCCCGGCCGGGCTGGCGGGGACGGCACCGGATCCGGGGGACGGCCCGATATCGGTGCGGGCGGACGTACTGAGTCCGGCTCACGGAAGGAGCCGGGTAACGCGACCGTGGCTGGGCCGGACACGGCACCCGGTCACGAGACAGCGGCAGGACCGGGCGCAGCACTCGGCCACGTGACAGCACCCGGCTCAGGAACCGCGCCCGGCTACCCGACTGCGCCCGCCGCCGCTCCCCCGCCTGACTACGCCCCCCCGCCCGACTCCGGACCCCAGCCCGGCGACCCGGTAGCGCCTGTCTACGGGCCCCCGCCCGGCCCCGGGCCCCCGCCCGGCCGCGGCTACGCGCAGCCAGGCCCGGGCGGCATGTACCCGGGCCCCCCGGCCCGGAGGCGATGGCGAATCTGGCTGGGGATTGCGGCCGGGTTCATAGTGCTGGCGATCGTGATCGCCGGCATCAGCGTCTACATACTCAACAAGTCGAAGGACTGGACGCTCACCGCGCCGCAGACCATCGCGGGCATGAGCCGGGACGCCCGCACTGCCGACCAGCTGGCGTTCGGCGCCCTGGTCGCCAAGTTCAAGTCCAACGTGACCAGCCTGCCGAGATACGGCACCCTGAAGTCAACCGTCAGCGGGATTTACGCGCTCGGGTCCGGTCAGGCCGTGGGGTTCATCGGCTTCAACGGCGCGTTCAACGTGCGGGTAGCCCTCAAGACCGGGGCCGGCATCAAGGTCTCGAGCGCGAATCCCGGTCCGCACGGCGGCACCGCCGAGTGCGGCAGCGGAAGTTCCTACGCGGTATGCCAGTGGTCTACCGCTACGACGGTCGGCATCGTGCTCGTGATCCCCGCCAGCTCCGGGGCGAGCCGCGAAAGCCTCGCGAGCGCGAACGACCTGATGATCAGGATCCGGGACAGCGTAGAGCAGCCGGCCCACCGGAGCTAGGCCCGGACCGAGCGCGCCGCCCCGGACTCGGCGCAGCGTGCGGGCTGCCCAGATCAGCGCGTTCCTCCCGGCGAGCGCACCCGGCTTCGCGGTCAGGCGACGAACGGCGGCGCGCCTGACTCGCTGGCCATCGCGCGTCCCGCGGATTCCCACCCGTGCATGCCGTCGCCGACGTTGAGCGCCTGCCAGCCGGCCGCGTTCAGGGCCTGGGCGGCACGCGCGGACCGCACGCCGGATCTGCATATGAGGTAGACATCGCGGTCGCGCGGGATCTGGCCGCATAGCTCGCCCAGCGAGCCGAGCGGAATGTGCTGTGCGTCGGGCACATGACCGGCCAGCCACTCGTCGTCTTCCCGGACGTCCACGATGTAGGCCCGGTCAGGCACATCGGCCGCGGGCACCTCCCGCATTGCGTCTCCTTGATCCATCGCCTCTCCTTCCGGCTAATTCTCCCACCGTTACGGGATCGTCAGCGCTCGCCGAGATGGCCGCCGGACCCGGCCTGGCCTGTCGGCCGCCGGCCGGTTCACGTCGCCTGCCGGGCGAGACGCTGGTAGGCGGGGGTGAGCAGGTCGGCCAGGTCCTGACCGCGCACGGCCACAGCCGGCGGCTCGAAGGAGCGGAGCAGCAGGTCCGGGGCCGTCACCGCGGCAGCGGGCATCGCCCGCAGCCGGGCCGCGGTCAGCCCGGGCGACCAGAAGTCGTCCAGGCACTCGGCCAGCGGCCGGTCGGTCACGTCTATCACCGGGCGCGGCTGCTCTGTCTGGCCATCCCCGATACGGCGCAGCGAGGCGAGCAGCTCCTGCCGGCCCCGCCCGCGCCAGGCCAGCACGCCGAACGGGTCGTCGTCGAACGCCTCGGCGAGGACGTAGCAGACCGCGGCCAGGTGCTTGCACGGCACTTCCCAGTCCGGGCAGGAACAGGACATCTCCATGTCCCGGGCCGACCGCGGGAACAGCGGCGTGCCGCAGTCGGCGAACACGTCCTCGATCTCGTGCGGCATCTCGCCGGCCAGCAGCTTGGCGCGGAACAGCGCCTGCGCGGCCAGGGCCTGCTCGGCCCGCTCCCACTGCCGCGCGGTGAGCGGCAGCACCTGGATGCGCACCCGGTACGGCCTGGGCCGCGATCCCTGCACCTGCGCGGTCACGTAACCGGTGGTCAGCTCGAACCCGAGCACCTGCCCGGTCCGGGCGTAGTTGCGGCCCCGGGCGAGCCTGCCGCTCATGCCCAGCGACTCGAGCACGTCGATGAACCGCCGCGACCACCACTGCTCGCCGATCGCGCCGCGCTTGCTGCGCGCCCGCACGCCGCCCTCGACCCGGCGCGGCCGGGACCGCTCCGGCCAGGGACCAGACCAGCCGCTCATTCGGCGACCGCCTCCGGCGACAGCTCGATCACCTTGCGCAGCTCGGCCACGGACAGCTCGGTCAGCCAGCTCTCGCCGGTGCCCACGATCCGCTCGGCGAGGGCCTTCTTCTCTTCGATCATGGTGTCGATCCGCTCCTCCAGCGTGCCGACGCAGACGAACTTGCGCACCTGGACGTCCCGGCGCTGGCCGATACGGAACGCCCGGTCGGTGGCCTGGTCCTCCACCGCGGGGTTCCACCACCGGTCGAACGTGGATGACATGGCTGGCGGCGGTGAGGTTGAGTCCGGTGCCGCCGGCCTTGAGCGACAGCAGGAAGAGGGCCGGCTCGGACATCTCCTGGAAGCGCGCCACCAGGGCGTCGCGCTGCTTCTTCGGCGTCCCGCCGTGCAGGTAGAGCACCGGGCAGCCCAGCCGCGCGGCAAGGTGCGGCTGGAGCATCGAGCCGAACTCCGCGTACTGGGTGAAGCAGAGTGCCTTGTCGCCCTCGGCGATGACCTCGTCGCAGATCTCCTCAAGCCTGGCCAGCTTGCCGGACCGGCCGGGCAGCCGGGAGCCATCGCCGAGCAGGTGCGCCGGGTGGTTGCAGACCTGCTTGAGCTTGGCCATCGTGGCCAGCACCAGGCCGCGGCGTTCGATGCCCTCCTCGGCGGCCTCGATCCTGGCCAGCATGTCGGTGACCGTCGCCTGGTAGAGCGACGCCTGCTCGGCGGTGAGGTTGCACCACACCTTCATCTCCAGCTTGTCCGGCAGGTCGGAGATGATCGACTTGTCGGTCTTGAGCCGGCGCAGGATGAACGGCCCGGTGATCCGCCGCAGCCGGGCGGTCGCCTCCTCGTCGCCGGCCCGCTCGACCGGGATCGCGTACCGCTGCCGGAATTTCTCGGCTGGCCCGAGCAGGCCGGGGTTGGTGAACTCCATGATCGACCACAGGTCGCTGAGCCGGTTCTCCACCGGGGTGCCGGTCAGCGCGATCCTGGACCCGGCCGGCAGGCCGCGTACCGCCTGCGCCTGCCGGGTGGCGTGGTTCTTGATGTTCTGCGCCTCGTCGCACACCACCCGGGCCCACGGGACCCTGGCGAGTTCCTCCCGGTCCCTGGACGCGATGCCATAGGTAGTGATCACCAGGTCGGCCGCGGCCAGCGCGCCGGTCAGCTCATCCCCGCTCAGCCGGTCGCCGCCGTGGTGCACGTGCACCCTCAGGTCGGGGGTGAACCTGGCTGCCTCCCGCTCCCAGTTGCCGACCACCGACATCGGGCAGACCAGCAACGTAGGAGCATGCCGAACGGCGCCGCCCGGAGATTCCCCGGGATGCGCGAGACGTTCCGGGGCGGCAGAAGTTGCGCCGTTCTGCCGTTCGTGGGCCAGCAGGCCGAGCAGCTGGATGGTCTTACCCAAGCCCATGTCGTCGGCTAGGACAGAGCCGAGGCCGAGGCGGCCGAGGAAGGAGATCCAGGCCACCCCGCGCTCCTGGTAAGGGCGCAATTCGCCGATGAAGCCCGGCGGGGTGCTGACCGGCTCCAGGCGGCGGTCGGCCTGGCCGGACAGCAGGTCGCCGAGCCAGCCGTCGGCGTGCACCTCGACCGGCGGCAGGTCGTCATCGGCCAGGGTGCCGTCGGGCAGGCCGCTGCCCGCGCCGTGCAGCCCGGCGAGCAGCGCATCCGAAGCCCGCATGGTCCCGGACCGGCTGCGCTCGAGGAACCGCAGCGCCGCGCGGAGGTGCCTGTCGTCGAGTTCCACCCACTGGCCGCGCAGCCGGACCAGCGGGACCTTGAGCCTGGCCAGCTCGGCCAGCTCCTCAGGGTCCAGCTCCTGGTCGCCGACGGCCAGGTCGTAGCGGAACTCGACCAGGTCCTGCAGGCCGAACTTCGGGTCGGTCACCGATCCGCTCGACGCCGCCTTCGACCGGGTGGTGAGCTTGAGGCCCAGCCGGGACTTGCGCACCCAGTCCGGCAGCAGCACGCCGAATCCGGCCCCGGACAGCAGCGGCGCCGCCTGCCGCAGGAAGCCGAACGCACCCTCGGTGTCGAGGGCGACTTCGGCCGGGGCGGCGCTGCGCAGCGCGCCGTCCAGCTCGGGGAAAAGCCGTGCGGCCCGGCCCAGGCCGGCCAGCAGCTCCTCCTCCGGGTGCTGGATCCCGGCGGCGAGGCCGACGGCGGAACCGCCCGCCCAGACGTCGGCGGCCGCCATCATCAGGCTCGGGTCGTCGGTCGCCTGCAGGGCGAACTCGACCCGCCAGTCCCGCGCAGGCTCGCGCGAGCCCGCGGTGCCCGGGTGCTCGTGACCGGCGGGCGCGCCCCGCCCGGAACCGTTCGGCACGTCCGGCCCCGCCTTGTCCCTCAGTTCGCCCGGCCCGCCATCGCCGCCCTCCGTCTCCGGCTCGACCAGCCGGAAGCAGGTGCGCACCGGGCCGGCCGGGAGCTGGGCGGCGCGGTGCCATGCCTCGAGCTGCGCCGCCAGCTCCGCGGCTTCCCGTTCGTCCTCCGCGGTGGTCAGCTCGACCTGGGCGCTGGCCGCGGCGAGCGCCGCGATCCAGCGCTCGGCCACCGGTACGCGAGCCGCCCGGCGCCCGCGCCGGGCGGGAAGCAGCGGCTGCGCGGCGAGCCAGGCCCGGGCCACGGCGTCGGCGAGAGCGTTCAGCGCGTCGGTCAGGATCAGTGCCGAGGATGCTTCGCCGGCGTCTGCCGCGCGGCACAGCGCGGGCATCCCGGCGGCGAGCTCACGCGCCCGTTCGGCATCGGCCCCGGACAGCACCGGGCGCCAGCGCGCCGCGTAGCCGCCGTCCTCGCCGCACAGCGCCGGCAGCACCCGGCCGCGGGCCGGAAGGTCGGCCGCCAGCCGCGCCACCGCGGCCAGGTAGCGTACGGTGCCGCCCGGCGCCGCGCGACCCGGGAACGCACCGGGCTCGCCGAGCGCGTCCAGCAGGTCAACGGCGACGTCGGGTTCGAAGGCCAGCGCGGGCACTCGCCAGGCGGCCAGCGACACCCGGCGCCGACCCGGCTGGCTGCCGGCCGGTGCCCCGTCCTGACCGGGCGGCCGGATCAGTTCGGGTGACGCGAGCGGCCCGTCCGAGCCGGACGGCAGCCGCAGGGTCAGCTCGTCGTCCACTGCCCGGCCGGCCAGATCCCCGGCCGGGCCGGGCAGCTCGGCGAGCGCCGCCGCCAGCCCCGGCGTGTCCAGGGCGAACGGATGCGGCCTGGGGGCGCGGGACGGCCGGCCCGGGCGCGGCGGCGCCGCCGGGGCAAGCGCGGAGTCCTCGGCCCACAGCCAGGCTGCTCCGTAGGCCCACATCCCGTGGATCACCAGCATGTGCGCGACTCCCGGCAACGATCCCTGGCTTCAAGCTTGGCAGAACCTCCGCCGCGCTGCGCGCGGACACACCCGGCTGCGGGGCGTACCAGCCAGTCCGGTGCGCGGGCAGGACGCCGGCCGTGCAATCCTGGGGCACGCCCGTGCGCGCTCCCGCTTCGCGCCCAGCTCCTGGCCCGCCCGGCAACCGCGGGAGCAGGCTGCTGGTGGTCAGGAGTCGGGGCCGCCACCTGGGTGCTCCCGGGGGCCGGGCGGGCCGGCGCCGGTCCGTTCGGAAAGGTCCGCCGGCCCGGAAACGTCCGCCCGTTCAGAAGCGCCCGCCCGCTCGGAAAAATACTGCCGGTCCGCGGAGACCTTGCGCAGCTGCTTGTTCATCGAGCGCAGCAGGAAGAACAGCGCAACCCCGAGCCCCGCCACGATGAGGAAGCCGAGGACGCCCGGCTCGACCTGGCTGGCTGTGGACGCGCTGGCCAGCACCGTCAAAGGCAAACCTTCTCCTGTACGCCTGCGAACAAGTCATCTTCGGGTAGCTCGGTGTCAACAAGCGACCTAGCCAGATGGTAGTCCTCCGTCGGCCAGACCGCCTGCTGCACCTCCAGCGGGCAGGCGAACCAGGCGCCGTCCGGGTCCACCTGCGTCGCGTGCGCCTTCAGCGCCTGGTCGCGCACGCCAAGGTAATCGCCGCACGGCACCCGGGTAGTGATCTCGAGCTCCTGGCGGTCCTCGGCGCGCTCATCCCAGGACTTGAACCAGTCGGCGTAGGGCGACTCGAGCCCGCGCCGCAGCATCTCCTCATGCAGCGCCCGGTATCGCGCCCGGTGGAAGCTGGCGAAGTAGTACAGCTTCAGCGGCTGCCACGGCTCGCCCGCTCCGGGGTACCGGTCGGGATCCGCGGCGGCCTCGAACGCCTCGACGCTGACGTTGTGGCATTGAATGTGATCCGGGTGCGGGTAGCCGCCGCGCTCGTCGTAGGTGAGCATGACGTGCGGGCGGAACGCGCGGATCTCCCGGACCAGCCGCTCGGCCGCCTGCCGCACCGGGACCAGGGCGAAGCAGCCTTCAGGCAGCGGTGGCAGCGGGTCTCCCTCGGGCAGCCCCGAGTCGGTGAAGCCGAGGAACCGCTGCTGCACGCCGAGGATCTCACGCGCCCGCGCCATTTCTTCCTGCCGGACCCGGGGCAGGTCGGCGCGGATCTCCGGCCGGTCCATCGCCTTGTTCAGGATGTCGCCGCGCTCGCCGCCGGTCAGCGTGCAGACCAGCACCTCAGCCCCCTCGCGAACGTAGCGGGCCATCGTCGCGCCGCCCTTGCTCGACTCGTCGTCGGGGTGCGCGTGCACGGCCATCAGCCGCAGCGGCCCGGCGCCATCGGGTCCCGCGCACGCGGCAGCCGGCTGCGCGCCGGTCATCTGGGTTTGTGAAGGCAAGCCAGGTACCTTTCAGGTTTCAGTGCCCCCGCCGGTCTTCCCGACGGGTCATTCTCCTTCAGAACGTCCCGGCAATGCGACGTAATTCCGCCGCCGGCGGCGGCGGGCACGTCCCGCGGGATGGCCGCGTGGCCTTGACCCGGCCGCCGGCGGCACGCATAATGCTCTATCCCTGCGGGCATTGACGAGGACAACGCACCGGAGGGACCTTGTTACCCTCAGAGGATTACCCAGGGCTCGGCACCGGAGCCCGGCGGGCAGCAGGACAGCAGGCGCCCGTACCACTTTCGAGGAGTGCCCGTGACTGAGACGCGCGACGACAGCCTGACCTGGCTCACGCAGGAGGCCTACGACCGGTTGAAGTCCGAGCTTGACCATCTCTCCGGCCAGGGTCGCGCCGATATCGCCCAGAAGATCGAGTTCGCCCGCGAGGAGGGCGACCTGCGCGAGAACGGCGGCTACCACGCCGCCAAGGAAGAGCAGGGCAAGATCGAGGCGCGGATCAACCAGCTGCAGCACATCCTGGCGAGCGCCCGGGTCGGCGAGCCGCCGCGCACCGAGGGCGTGGTCGGGCCGGGGATGACGGTCACCGTGCGGTTCGAGCGCGATGACGACGAGGTCACCTTCCTGCTTGCCTCCCGCGAGGAGAGCGGCGCCCCCATCGACGTGTACTCTCCCCGGTCGCCGCTGGGCAGCGCGATTTCCGGCAAGAAGGTCGGCGAGAAGGCGACCTACACCCTGCCGAACGGGCGCACCGCGACGGTCGAGATCCTGGACGCGGTGCCGTACGCGGGGATGTGACCCGGGCGGCCGCGCTCGGCAGCGCAGTTCGGGCGCTGGCTGCTCCGCCGGCTACGTCCGGTCGCTCAGCGGGGACTTCCTTCCCGAGCCAGGCGAGCTCGCCATGCTAGCCGGGCCGGGCCGGGCTGGCCGCGGCCGCGTGCACCAGCGGCAGCACCCGGTAGCGAAGCGGAGTCGCGAGCGCGATCACCGTGGACGCCCGGACCACCCCGGCCACGTCCACGATGGCGTCGATTACCCGCTGTAGATCCGCGTTCGTCCTCGCGACCACCCGGCACAGCATGTCGCCGGTGCCGGTGATCGTGTGTACCTCCAGCACCTCCGGAATCGCGGCCAGCCCGTCCGCCACCGGATCGTGCCCGCCGGCCTGGCGGATCTCCAGCGTCACGAAGCCGGTAACGCCGTAACCGAGGGCGGCCGGGTCGACATCGGGGCCGAACCCGGTGATCACCCCGCGTGCCTGCATCCGGTCCAGCCGCGCCTGAACCGTGCCGCGGGCCACGCCCAGCCGGCGGGACGCCTCCAGCACGCCGACCCTGGGCTCGTCGCGGAGAAGCTCGACGAGCTGCGCGTCTAGATGATCAGTCACTGGCCTGTCCTCGTTCCGGCCGCAGACCGGCCGCAGCTGTACAAAGTGTCCAACCTAGAGGATGCGTGACCGTCCCGGGCCGGCATCTCCCGGATGCGGGGCGGCTATCGGCCAGGATGTGGTGCCGCGGGCGGCGGGACGGCATCATGAGCGCATGACGCAGCCACCGGGGAGCACGGGCGGCCAGCCGGCGGGCGACCGGTCACCTGATGACCAGGACGCCGGATCGCCAGCTTCCGTGCCGCCGCCCGGTTCCTGGCATTTCCCGCCCGAGCCCGCGGGCCCGCCGGCGGGTCCGCAGCCGCAGCAGGGATCGGGCGCCCCCGGGCCGCCGCCGGATGCCACGCAGCCCTGCCAGGCGCAGCCGCCGCCGGGGGCCGCCTGGCCAGGCCGGACGCCGGCCGGGATCTCGCAGCCGTACGGGACGCAGCCGCCGTACGGCCCGGAGCAGCCGTACGGCCCGGCGCAGCCGGCTGCGGCCCAGAGCCAGCCCAACGGCGGCCCGTACCCGCACGGCGCACCGCCGCCGTACGGCACCTCGCCCTACTACGGCAACCGCCCGCAGCAGGGGGCGCCGCGGCAATACGGCCCCCCGTACGGGGCCGTCTACCCGTCATACCCGGCCGGGCTCGCGGTCGGCGCCGAGCCCGGCCTGGCCGAATGGTGGCGCCGCCTGCTGGGCAGGATCATCGACATCCTGGTGCTCGGCGTCCTGACCGCGCCGATCGCCTTCGCCCTGCTCTCGCCCGCGCTCACC
Organism: uncultured Actinomycetes bacterium; assembly: GCA_963762615.1. Taxonomy (GTDB): domain Bacteria; phylum Actinomycetota; class Actinomycetes; order Streptosporangiales; family Streptosporangiaceae; genus PALSA-505. The sequence continues at coordinate 102,830 of CAVXLG010000017.1, forward strand.
AGGTACCAGCAGTCCGTCAACCGGTACCCGGACCTCAGCCAGCCGGGGGCGCAGGCGGCGATCAGCAAGGCCGACGCAAGGCTGTTCGGCGCGTGGCTGGTGTTCGCGGTGATCGTCGCCGTGATCTCGTTCTGCTACGACTCCATCCAACACGGCTTGTGGGGCCGGACGCTCGGCAAGCGGGCGCTGGGCACCCGGGTGGTATCGGGCTATGACGGTTCGAAGATCAGCGGCGGGACCGCGGCCGGCCGCGCCGCCGTCTACTCGCTCATCCCGGTGGTCCCGCTGGTCGGCAGCGTGTTCTGGCTTCTCGACGCGCTGTGGCTGACCTGGGACCGGCGCCGTCAGTGCCTGCACGACAAGGCAGCGCGCACCATCGTGGTCAAGACCGGCTCCCGTCCGGCCGCGCTCGCAGCCGGCCCGTCCCTGGTGACCAGGGTCAGCTGAAAATGAGCGTGTAGCCCGCCCGCCTGAGCTGGGTGATCACTTCCTCGCAGTGACCCGGTCCCCGGGTCTCCACCTGCAGCAGCACCTCGGCCTCGTCCACGTGCAGCTGCGGCGCGACCCGCTCGTGCACGATGCCCAGGACGTTGGCCCCCAGCGCGGCCAGCTCCCGCAGCAGCGTCGCCAGCGCGCCCGGCCGGTCCGGCAGCCTGCACCGGAATCCCAGGTACCGCCCGGCCGCGCTGAGCCCGTGCCTGAGCACCTTGGCCAGCAGCAGCGGGTCGATGTTCCCGCCGGAGAGCACGACGACGACCGGCGGCTCGAAGGCGTGCGGGTGCTCGAGCAACGCCGCCACGCCGGCCGCCCCGGCCGGCTCGACAAGCTGCTTGGCCCGCTCCAGGCAGAGCAGCAGCCCCCGGGACAGTCCCTCCTCGGAGACGGTCAGGATGCGCTCGGCGAGCTCGGACAGGATCGGGAAGGTGAACTCGCCGACGTGGCTGACCATGATGCCGTCGGCCATCGTGGGCGCGGCCTCGATCCGCACCGGGTGCCCGGCCGCGATCGAGGGCGGCAGCGGCGCCGCCGCCGCCGCCTGCACGCCGACGATGCGGATGCCTGGATCGTGTCCCTTCGCCGCGATCGCGATACCCGAGGCGAGCCCGCCGCCGCCGACCGGGATCACGATCGTGCGCACGTCCGGGCACTGGTCGAGGATCTCCAGGCCGACGGTGCCCTGGCCGGCGATCACGTCCGGGTGGTCGAACGGGTGGATGTATATGCTGCCCCGCTCCTGCGCCTGGGCGATCGCGGCGGCCATGGCGTCCTCGACGCTCGCGCCGTACAGGATGACGTCCGCGCCGTCGCCCTTAGTGGCCTCGATCTTCGGCAGCGGCGCTCCCTCGGGCATGAAGACCGTGGCCTTGACGCCGAGCGAGGCGGCGGCGAAGGCCACGCCCTGGGCGTGATTGCCCGCGCTGGCCACCACCACCCCCCGGGCCCGGTCGGCCTCGGGCAGCCTGGCCATCCGCACGTACCCGCCGCGGGCCTTGAATGACCCGGTGCGCTGCAGGTTCTCGCACTTCAGGTACACCGGGCCGCCGAGCCGCTCGGACAGCACCCGAGAGTGCAGCAGGGGCGTCCGGGAGACGATGCCGCGCAGCAGGTCACCGGCGGCGGTCACATCCTCGGGCCGGACCGCAAAGGACGTCATACCAGCAGTGTCGCACCGTTGCGGGCCTGGGCAGCCTCCCGTCCCCGCAGCCGGGAGCGAGGGCCAGCGGCATCCGGCGGGCGTGCGTCGCGGCGGCACGGTCAACGCGGCCGTGATGGCTCCCCCGACCGGGAAGTCAGACGCGGTCACGCAGCCGGAGTCGTCACTCGCCGCGGCGGCCCGGCGCCGTGGATAGGCCGGCCGGCGTGATCTGCGTCACGTGCGAACCGGGCCGGAGGCGACATAGTGTCGAATGGTGCAGCCACTCAGCCACTCCCGCCCAGCCGCCTTCCAGCCGGAGGCCAGCCCCCCGCCCGCCGCCTCGACCGTGGGCGAGCTGCGGGCCGGCGGCCACGTCTACCAGACCGTCAAGGAGGAGATCAGGCAGAACCTGCTCGCCCGGATGCGCGCGGGCGAGGACCGGTTCCCCGGCATCATCGGGTTCGGCCAGACCGTGCTCCCGCACCTCGAGCGGGCCCTGCTGGCCGGGCACGACGTGATCCTGCTCGGCGAGCGAGGGCAGGGCAAGACCCGCCTGATCAGGACGATCACCGGCCTGCTCGACGAGTGGAGCCCGGTCGTCGCGGGATGCGAGATCAACGACCACCCGTACCACCCGGTCTGCGCCCGCTGCCGCCGCCTTGCCGCCGAGCAGGGCGACGAGCTGCCGGTCTCATGGCGGCACGTCAGCGAGCGCTACGGCGAGAAGCTGGCGACGCCGGATACCAGCGTCGGCGACCTGATCGGCGACGTCAACCCGGTGAAGGTCGCCGAGGGCCGGACGCTCGGGGACCCGGAGACCATCCATTTCGGCCTCGTGCCGCGGACCAACCGCGGCGTGTTCTGCCTGAATGAGCTGCCCGACCTCGCCGAGCGGATCCAGGTGGCCTTGCTCAACGTGCTCGAGGAGCGCGACATCGGGGTGCGCGGCTACGCGCTGCGGCTGCCGCTCGACCTGGTGCTCGTGGCCAGCGCCAACCCCGAGGACTACACCAACCGGGGCCGCATCATCACCCCGCTCAAGGACCGGTTCGGCGCGGAGATCCGCACCCACTACCCGCTGACCCTCGACGATGAACTGGCGCTGATCCGGCAGGAGTCGCTGATCTCCTGGGACGGCGCCGATCCGGCGGCCATCCTGCCCGCCCACCTGGTCAACGTCATCGCGAGGTTCACCCGCCTGGTCCGGGCCTCGCCCGCGGTGGACGCGCGGTCGGGCGTCTCGGCCAGGTTCGCGATCGCGGCCGCGGAGAGCGCGGCCGCCTCGGCCGTCCGCCGGGCGGCGCTGACCGGCGAGGAGCAGCCGGTGGCCAGGGTCTGCGACCTGCCCGGCGTCGTCGGCACGCTGCGCGGCAAGGTGGAGTTCGAGGTCAGCGAGGAGGGCCGGGAGCAGGAGGTGCTCGACCACCTGGTCCGCCGCGCGATCGCCGAGACCTTCCGCAGCATGCTCGGCAGCGCCGACCTGTCCGCGCTGCTGGCCAAGTTCGAGGACGGCGGCGTGATCGAGTCGGGCGACCTGGTGCCCGGGCCGGACCTGCTGCGCCGCATCGGCGAGGTGGCCGGGCTGGCAAAGATCATGGAACGGCTCGGCGCGGCCGGCGCGGAGTCGCCCGGCCAGGCCGCCGCCGCGCTCGAGTTCACCCTGGAGGGCCTGTACCTGATGCGCCGCCTGTCCAAGGATTCCGCCGATGGCTCTTCGACGTACCGGACGTAGCCAGGCCGGACTCGCCAGCAGGCCGGCCGCGCGGCGCGGCCCGGCCAGGGCGGGCCGATGAGCGGCTACTCCTACTCCGAGTACTCCGGCGGCCCCGACCCGCTCGCGCCGCCCTATGACGTGCGGGCCGCGCTGGACCAGCTCGGCGAGGACGTGCTGGCCGGCCAGTCGCCGTCCAGCGCACTGCGGGACCTGCTCCGGCGCGGCCTGTCCGGCGCCCGCGGCGACCGCGGCCGCGGCCTGGACGACGTGCTCAGGCAGGTCCGCGAGCGGCAGCGCGAGATCCGGGACCGCGGCCGCCTGGACGGCATCCTCGACCAGGCCCGCGCGCTGCTCGATACGGCGATCGGCCAGGAGCGCGCCGAGCTGTTCCCCGACCCGGGCGACGACGCGCGGATGCGGGAGGCCGAGCTCGACACGCTGCCGTCCGACCCGGCGCAGGCGATCCGGCGGCTGGCCGACTACCAGTGGCGGTCGCCGGCCGCGCGGGAAACCTTCGAGAAGCTCAGGGACCTGCTCCGCCGCGAGGTGCTCGACAGCCAGTTCCGCGGCATGAAGCAGGCGCTGCAGGACGGCCCGGGCTCCGAGGCGATGCAGCGGGTGAAGGACATGATCGCCGCGCTGAACGCGATGCTCGAGGCGGACGCGCGCGGCGATCACACCCAGGCCGACTTCGACCGCTTCATGGAGGAGTACGGGGATCTCTTCCCGGACCATCCCCGCGACCTCGAGCAGCTGGTCGATTCGCTGGCCCGCAGGCTCGCCGCGGCGCAGCGGCTGCTGGACTCGCTCACCGAGGAACAGCGCGGCGAGCTGGCCGGCCTCATGTCGCAGGCGCTCGACGACGCCGGCCTGGCCGCCGAGATGGCGCGGCTGGCCGACGCGCTGCGCGCCCGGCGTCCCGACCTGGACGCCCTCGGCCGGGGCGGCGAGAACCCGATGACGGGCGACCAGCCGCTCGGCCTCGGCGACGCGACGACCGCGCTGGCCGAGTTGGCCGACCTGGCCGAGCTCGAGTCCGCGCTGCGGCAGGACTACCCGGGTGCGCGGCTGGACGACATCGACGAGGAGGCCGTCCGGCGCGCGCTCGGCCGCCAGGCCGTGGACGACATGTCGGCCCTGAGGCAGATCGAGCGCGAACTCGAGCGGCAGGGGTACCTGCGGCACGAGGGCGGCGCGCTCGAGCTCACCCCGAAGGCCGTACGCAGGCTGGGCGAGACCGCGCTGCGGCAGGTGTTCGCGCAGCTCGGCGAAGGCGGCCCGGGCGAGCACGAGCAGCACGACGCCGGCCAGGCGGGAGACCTGACCGGGAGCACCCGGCCCTGGCAGTTCGGCGACGACCTGGCCATCGATGCCGCGGCGACGGTCCGCAGCGCGCTGCTCCGCGGCGGCGCGGCGGCCGGCCCGCGGCAGGCCGGGACCGCCACCCGGGTGCGGCTGTCGGCCGAGGACTTCCAGGTCGCGGAAACCGAACGCCGGACCGCGGCCGCCGTGTGCCTGCTCGTCAACCTGTCGTACTCGATGGCACTCCGCGGCACCTGGGGAGCGGCCAAGCAGACGGCGCTGGCGCTGCACGCGCTGGTCCGCAGCAGGTTCCCGCAGGATGCCATCCAGGTCATCGGCTTCTCCAACTACGCCCGCGAGCTGCGCGAGACCGACCTGGCCGGGCTCGGCTGGGACATGGTGCAGGGCACCAACCTGCATCACGCGCTCGTCCTGGCCGGCCGTTATCTCGACAAGCACCCCGAGCACGAGCCCGTCGTCATCGTCGTGACGGACGGCGAGCCCACGGCCCACCTGCAGCGGGACGGGCGGTCCTCGTTCGACTGGCCGCCGTCGCGGGAGACCCTGGAGCTCACGCTGGCCGAGGTCGATAAGATGACTAGGCGCGGAGCGGCCCTGAACATTTTCATGCTTGCCGAGGATGAGCGGCTGACGGCTTTCGTCGAGGACGTGGCCCGGCGCAATGGCGGGCGACTGCTGCAGGCGATCCCGGAGCGGCTCGGTGAGTACGTCGTGCAGGACTTCCTGCGCGCCCGCCGGCAAAACCGGCGCTAAGTTCATTTGCGTTTTCTGTCGCCTCATCACCTAGCGCGGCGTCCCGTAGTACCGTGCGGCAGGCAGCAACAGCCACTGGGCTGGGCCAGGCCAGCTGCGTGCGCCACCGGACCCGGAGGATTCCAGGGAGGATACGTTGAGTTATGCAGAGGAAGTGGACGGATCGGCCGGGCGGTCGCCGGCGAGGATAATCATCGCCGTGATACTCGTGATCATCGGAATCCTGGCCATCGTCGCGGCGATCTTGTACTTCACCGAGCCTGCCAAGTCGCTGCCCAGCGTTCTCGGCCAGATAACCAGTCCCGTCCACCGGGCGGAGGCGAAGCGGTCCCTGCGCGGCGCGGTCGCGCTGGTCATCGGAATTATCCTGCTGGCCGGAGGGGTGTTCGCTTTTGTCTGGAAGCCCAAGGACAGTTAGCGTTCCCGCGGCCCGGACCAGTGACTGACCGTTCCCGGCGCCCCGCGGGCGGGGCACCGGGAACGTCCGGCGATCGGCTGGCCGCGGCCGCCCGCGGCTGCCGGGGCCCGGGCCGGGTCCGGTAAATCTTCGGCGGCGCGGACCGGTGCCGAGATCCAGCGGGACGCGGCCTAGCCGAGGGCCTGCCGCAGGTCCTCGACGAGGTCGTCCGCGTTCTCGATGCCGACCGAGAGCCTGACCAGGTCGGCAGGCACCGCGAGCGGGGATCCGGCCGCGGAGGCGTGTGTCATCCGGCCGGGCAGCTCGATCAGTGACTCCACTCCGCCGAGCGACTCGGCCAGGGTGAACAGCCGGGTCCGCGCGCACACCGCCGCCGCCTGCTGCGGGCCCGCCTTCACCCGGAACGACACCATCCCGCCGAAGCCGCGCATCTGCTTGGCGGCCAGCTCGTGACCGGGGTGCGACGCCAGCCCCGGGTACAGGACCTGCGCCACCGCCGGGTGCGCGGCCAGCATCTCCGCGATGCGGGCCGCGTTCGCGCAGTGCCGGTCCATCCGCACCGCGAGCGTCCTGATCCCGCGCAGCGTGAGCCAGACATCGAACGGCCCCGGCACCGCCCCCACGGCGTTCTGGTGGAAGGCGACCCGCTCGCCGAGCCCGGCATCAGCCACTACCACCGCGCCGCCCACCACGTCGGAGTGCCCGCCCAGGTACTTGGTGGTCGAGTGCAGCACCACGTCGGCGCCGAGCGCGATCGGCCGCTGCAGGTAGGGCGACGCGAACGTGCTGTCCACCACCAGCAGCGCCCCGGCATCGCGGGCGAGCCCGGCCAGCGCGGAGATGTCCGCGATGCCCAGCAGCGGGTTGGTCGGGGTCTCTATCCAGATGACCCGGGCGGACCGCTCGGCGAGGGCCCGCCGGACGGCGGCCGGATCGCTGATCCGCACCGGCGAGTAGCTCACCGCCCACCGCTCGTACACCCGGGAGAACAGCCGGAAGGTGCCGCCGTAGGCGTCGTCCGGGATGAGCACGTGGTCGCCCGGCGAGCAGATGGTGCGCAGCAGGGTGTCTTCGGCGGCCATGCCGGAGGCAAAGGCCAGCGTCCGCGCCCCGCCCTCCAGGGCGGTCAGGCATTCCTCCAGCGCGGTCCTGGTCGGGTTCGCGGTCCTGGAGTACTCGTAGCCCCCGCTGCGCAGGCCGCCCACGCCGTCCTGCTTGTAGGTGGACACCTGGTAGATCGGCGGCACCACCGCGCCGGTCAGCGGGTCAGGTTCCTGGCCCGCGTGAATCGCCAACGTCTCAAAGCCGTCCGCTCGTGCCATCTTCGCTGCCTCACTGTGATCGGATTTCGCCGCCGGGCGGCCGGGCCGCACGACCCGGCCTTCGGGTGCTCCGGCTATCTCGCAGCCGCCCGGGAATCCGGCTCGGAAAGGAACGTGAGCATGTCCTGGCGCGTGATCATGCCGACCGGCTTGCCGTCCATCAGTACCACGGCCGCGCCGCCCTTCTGCAGCGCGGCCACGACCGTGCTCACCGGCTCGCCCGAGCCGACCATCGGCAGCGGCTGCGACATCAGGGAGCTCACCGGGTCCTGCGGCCGGGCCCGGCCCGCGATGAGCGCGTCCAGCAGGTCGCGCTCGATGATCGAGCCGACCACCTCGGCCACCATGACCGGCGGCTCTTCGTTGATGACCGGGATCTGGGAGACGTCGTACTCCCGCAGGATCCCGATGGCCGTGGCCACGGTCTCTGCCGGGTGGGTGTGCACGAACGGCGGCAGGCCGCGCTGCTTGCCTGCCAGCACGTCCGCGGCGGTAGGCTCCGCCGAGGGCGTGCTGAGGAAGCCGTAGTCGGCCATCCACTCATCATTGAAGATCTTCCCCAGGTAACCGCGGCCGCCGTCGGGCAGCAGCGCTACGATCATGTCATCCGGGCCGCACGCGGCCGCCACGCGGAGGGCGGCGACCACCGCGAGGCCGCAGGAGCCGCCGGTGAGCAGCGCCTCTTCCCGGGCCAGCCTGCGGGTCATGAGGAACGACTCGGCATCGGATACCGCGATCACCTGGTCGCAGATGCCCGGATCGAAGGTGGCCGGCCAGATGTCCTCGCCCACGCCCTCGATCAGGTAGGGGCGCCCGGAGCCGCCCGAGTAGACCGATCCCTCCGGATCGGCGCCGATCACCGCGACCCGGCCGCCGGAGACCTCCTTCAGGTAGCGCCCGGCGCCGGTGATCGTCCCGCCGGTGCCGATGCCCGCCACGAAATGGGTGACCCTGCCGTCGGTCTGCGCCCAGACTTCCGGGCCGGTGGAGTGATAGTGCGAGGCAGGGTTCTCCGGGTTGGCGTACTGGTCCGGCTTCCAGGCACCCGGGATATCGCCGGCCAGCCGGTCAGAGACGGAGTAGTAGGAGTCCGGGTGGTCGGGCGACACGACGGTAGGGCAGACCACGACCTCCGCGCCGTACGCCCGCAGCACGCTCAGCTTGTCCTGGCCCACCTTGTCCGGGCAGACGAAAACACAGCGGTACCCCTTCTCGACCGCGACGATCGCCAGGCCGACGCCGGTGTTGCCGGAGGTCGGCTCAACGATGGTCCCGCCCGGCCGGAGCGCCCCGGAGGCCTCGGCTGCCTCGACCATCCGCAGCGCGATCCTGTCCTTGACCGATCCGCCCGGGTTGAAGTACTCGACCTTGGCCAGCACCGCAGGCGAGACGCCGCCAGCCAGGTCGCCGGTCACCTTGCGCAGCCTGACGAGCGGCGTGTTCCCGACCAGCTCGATCAGGGAATCGTGTATCTGCATGACCCAACCACCTATGCGTACCTGGTGGCACGAAGGTATCCCACCGCAGGCAGCGCCCGGTCCGCGATGCCGGCCGGGAATGTGACACGATCCGGCTGCGCTGAATAAGCTACTGTCAGGTAACGAAGCAGGGAGAGACCATGCCAGAGGCAGTGATCGTCGCCACCGCGCGCTCGCCGATCGGCCGCGCCTTCAAGGGGTCGCTGACCAGCATCCGGCCGGACGACCTGACCTCCCGGATCGTCTCGGCCGCGCTGTCCCAGGTCGAGCAGCTGGACCCCGGCGAGATCAGTGACCTCATGCTCGGCTGCGGGCTGCCCGGCGGCGAGCAGGGTTTCAACATGGCCCGCGTCGTCGCGGTCATGCTCGGCCACGACAACCTGCCCGGTACCACGGTCAACCGGTACTGCTCGTCATCGCTGCAGACCACCAGGATGGCGTTCCACGCCATCAGGGCGGGCGAGGGGGACGCGTTCATCTCGGCCGGCGTGGAGTGCGTGAGCAGGTTCACCAACGGAAGCAGCGACAGCTGGCCGAACACCCACAACCCGGTGTTCGACGACGCCGAGGCCCGGACCCAGCGCGCCGCGGCCGGCGGCGCTGACGCATGGCACGACCCGCGCGATGACGGCGCGATTCCCGATGTCTACATCGCCATGGGCGAGACCGCGGAGAACGTCGCCCAGCTGCGCGGGATCACCAGGCGCCAGCAGGACGAGTTCGGCGTCAGATCCCAGAACCTGGCGGAGAAGGCACTGGCCAACGGATTCTGGCAGCGCGAGATCACCCCGGTGATGCTGCCGGACGGCACCGTGGTCAGGGCCGATGACGGGCCGCGGCCGGGGACCACGCTGGAGAAGGTGGCCGCGCTGCAGCCGGCCTTCCGGCCGGACGGAACCGTGACCGCGGGCAACTGCTGCCCGCTGAACGACGGCGCCGCCGCGGTGGTGGTGATGAGCGACCGCCGGGCCGCCGAGCTCGGGATCACGCCGCTGGCCAGGATCGTGTCCTCCGGGGTTTCCGCGCTCTCACCGGAGATCATGGGCCTCGGGCCGGTCGAGGCGTCCAGGCGTGCCCTCGCCCGGGCCGGCATGTCGATCAGCGACATGGACCTGGTCGAGATCAACGAGGCGTTCGCGGCCCAGGTCATCCCCTCCTACCAGGACCTCGGCATCGACGAGGACAAGCTGAACGTGAACGGCGGGGCGATCGCCGTCGGCCACCCGTTCGGGATGACCGGCGCGCGGATCACCACCACGCTGCTGAATAGCCTGCGGTTCCACGACAAGACGTTCGGCCTCGAGACGATGTGCGTCGGCGGCGGCCAGGGCATGGCGATGATCTTCGAGCGGCTGAGCTGACAGCTTGCCCGGAGCCTGCTCCAGGCAAGCTGTGAGCAGCCCGCAGGTAACCCGTTGGTAACGGGTAATTAGGAAAGCTCCCGCCCGGGGGTTGTCAGGCAGCCGAGCGTAAGGCAGTCTCGCACCAAGAGGTGTCCATCGTGGAGGTGCCAATTGTCACTGAACCGCTCCCCGGAGTTGCATAAGAACCTGATCGCACGCATCCCCAGCGTCACGGGACGCGACCTCCTTGAGTGGTTCAGAAGCCTCGAGTCCGGCCCTGCCTTCCTTCGCTGCGAGGAGCGCGCACACTGGCTGGCCGACGAGCACGGGCTCTCGCACGGCTACGCCAGCGCGATCGTGCACGAGTACGAAATGCGCCGCCGCAGCAGGTTGAACGCTCTCACCTGATCATGCAGGCCGACGAGGCCAGACAGTTCATCGCCGCCCACCACCGCGCCGTTCTGGCCACCCAGCGCAGCGACGGGCGGCCGCAGCTTTCGCCGGTGCTCTGCGCCGTTGACGACGACGGGCGGGTGATCATCAGCACCCGGGAGGCCGCGCTCAAGACCAGGAACCTCCGGCGCAGTCCTTTCGCCTCGCTCTGCGTAATCAGCGACGCCTTCTTCGGCCCCTGGATTCAGGTCGAGGGCAGCGCGGAGGTGGTCTCGCTGCCGGACGCGATGGACCTGCTCATCGACTACTACCGCCGGACCGCCGGGGAGCACCCCGACTGGGCGGACTATCGCGCCGCCATGGAGCGCGAGCGGCGGGTCATCGTCAGGGTCTCGATCGACCGCGCAGGCCCCGACGCCAGCGGGTAGCCCGGCAGCCGGCCTGGCCGGCCGTCCGGGACCAGCCGGCCGCCTGAGCCGGCCCGGCGGCCCGGGGGCAGCCCGGCTGCCGGAGGCGGAGCGCGACCAGCGGATCTGGGTCCGGCTTCCGGCCGCCGGCGAGATTGTCACGCCGGAGTTGCGCGTACACGCTGGACACAGAGCGCGAGTTGGCCGACGATACGAGGGGCGAGCGTTCGGGCAGAGCCGGACGCCATGAGGGGTGCGCGTCCGGGCAGAGCCGGACGCCATGAGGGGTGCGCGTCCAGGCCAGGGCCGGACGCCACGAGGGGAGGCCGAGCGGCCATGACTGCCGGCGTGGTCATCGAGAGGTTGACCGCGATCGCCGTCGTCATCCGGGGGGGCGATCTTCTGCCACGGGCCGATCCGGGAGGTTTACCGCATAGCGGTCCCCGGCCCTGACAAATCCAGGCAGCGGGCGTCGGCGGTATGAACGCGCCCGAACCGCTGCCTGGACCTTATTGCCGCACCGATTCAGCGGATTTGCGGAGCATGACGCCGGTATTTCTCTTAAACCTTCCTCTGATATTAACGTGATGCCCTGCAGGCGCGGTTATCCGGTGCCCCGCCACGAGCGCTCATTACTGCGCCGAACGAGCCAGCGCCGGACACGACCGGCTATACGCGACACATCGCGATGATTTATTCACGTCGCACCGGGGCTGGTTATCACGTTCATTCACCCGGCCGCGGGCCGGCCGGATCAGGGACCGGTGAGCGGCGGCGGCAGGCCGCCCCGCGTGGCCCGGAAGCCGTCCGGCAATCGCGGTGAAGACCCGGAAGCGTGTGGTTGAATCGTCGCTGACGAGTAACTTATCGCCGCTGACCTGCATGAACTCTAGCGGCCCGCGCTCCGGCGGGTCGCCGTGCCCCCGGTCGGATTCGAACCGACACCGGGACCCTTTTAGGGGGTCAGCCTCTGCCCTTGGGCTACGGGGGCTCCGTGACGATACCCATGCGTGCTGCCGACTCAGGATTGCACGGGTTAGTGTACGGCAATTTGGGGCCGCGGTATATTCCCCATTTGCTTCCCGCGCAAATGCGTGCGGAGTGTAACCAAAAGGCGAGGGTAGATAAACACACGGTAACGAGAGAGGCGCCGGACTTGACTTGCTGGTGAGACCTTCGTTAACTTTCCGCTCGTTCACGTGCCCGGGTGAACACGGCATCGAGCATGACCGGAGTCACCCGGCCGGTAAATGTATTCTGCTGGCTGGGATGGTAGCAGCCGATAAGCAGCAGCGAGTCCCGCGGGCCACCCGGATCCGGGACGGCGGCCGGGCCGCCCGGCCGCCGACCCGGCCCGGCCCCGGCGTCGTGCCCGGCAGCCGGGCCCCGCCCGGATCGCCGCCCGAGGACAGCCTCGGCACCATGGCCGAAGGCCGGGCGGGGCCTGGGCAGGCTGAAGCCGACCGCGGCGAGCGGCGGCCAGACGGCCTGCCAGGCGAACGCGCCCAGGCAGACGATGACGCGCAGCCAGGGCAGCACCTGGGCCAGTTCGGCTTCCAGCCACGGCGCGCAGGCGTCCCGCTCCGCGGGGGTCGGCTTGTTCGCGGGCGGAGCGCAGCGAACGGCCGCGAGCATGCGCGTGCCGATCAGCCGCTGCCCGTCACCCGCCGCGATGCTGTCCGGCCGGGCCGCGAGGCCGCAGCGGTGCAGCGAGGCGAACAGCACGTCCCCGCTGCGGTCCCCGGTGAAGATCCGGCCCGTCCTGTTCCCGCCGTGCGCCGCCGGCGCCAGGCCCACGATGGCCACGCCCGGCCGGGCCGCTCCCCAGCCCGGGACCGGACGGCCCCAGTAGCGTTCGGCCCGGAAGGAGCGGCGCTTGGCCGTGGCTACCTGCTCGCGCCAGCCGACGAGCCGGGGGCAGGCACGGCACACGGACTGCCGCGCGGCCAGCTCCTGCAGGTCGCCTGCCGTGGCTGCCAGCGCCCGGACCCCGGCGGCGGTGTGCGCGACTGGCGTCCGCGACGTGGCCGGGTCATCCGGCCAGCCGGTCCCCGGCTCGACCGGGCTGCCGGTTCCCGGTCCGGCCGGGCTGCCGGTTCCCGGTCCGGCCGGGCTGCCGGTTCCCGGTCCGGCCGGGCTGCCGGTTCCCGGTCCGGCCGCGCTGCCGGTTCCCGGTCCGGCAGCGCTGCCGGTTCCCGGTCCGGCCGCGCTGCCGGTTCCCGGTCCGGCAGCGCTGTCAGGGTTGCCGCGGTGCCCGCCCGCGCTCACCGGCGGGGAACTCCCGTCCTGCCCTGGGGTGTCGATGGCACATCACCTCCCCTATAGGGTCGGCAACGGTACATCGATCTTGGCGGACAGGCGGCCGAGCCGGCGAATTCATCCGGCCGCCTCAGGCTGGCGGCCGCCGTCACCGGGACGGCAGCATGGACCAGGCAATGCCGTCCAGGATGTCGTGCTCGCTGACCACCACCTCGGCAAAGCCGAACCGCCGCATGACACGGTCGAGCACCAGCGCGCCGCCGCCGATGACATCGACCCGCCCCGGGTGCATCGTGGGGATCGCCGATCGCTCCGCGCGAGTCTGGGCGAGCAGCCGGCTCGTGACCGACCGGACCTGCGCCGCCGTGATCCTGGCGTGATGGATTCGCGCCGGGTCATAGCGGGGAAGGCCGAGCACGATCGCGGCCACCGTGGTGACCGAGCCGGCCAGGCCGATCAGCGACCTGGCCCGCGCCATGTCCACCTTCGCGGCGGCCTCGTCGAGCGCGGCATCGATATCCGAGATCGCGGCGTCGATCTGCTCGCGGTCCGGCGGGTCCGCGGGCAAGTGCCGCTCGGTCATCCGGACGCATCCGATATTCATCGAAAAGGCGGCCACCTCGCCGGCCGCGGCGGGACCGGCATCGTCGCCTGGTCCGCCGCCCAGCACCAACTCGGTCGAGCCGCCGCCGATGTCCAGGACGAGGAAGGGCGGCTGGGGAGGGTCGGTCATCGCGCCGAACTCCGCGGTCGCGCCGGCGAACGACAGGCGCGCCTCTTCATCCCCGGTGAGCACCTCGGGTGCCAGGCCCAGAACATCGACCACGCCGCTGGTGAACTCTGCCGAATTAGAGGCGTCCCTGGTGGCGCTGGTGGCAACCATGCGCACGCCGCCCACCTCGCTGGCCGTGATGACCCGGGCGTAGTCGCCGAGGGTGCGGAGCGTGCGTTCCAGCGCTTCGGGCGCCAGGCGGCCGGTCTTGTCCACTCCCTGCCCCAGCCGGACGATCTCCAGCCGGCGGTCAAGATCGGTGAGGGTGCGCCGGATCGGGTCTACGTCCGCGATGAGCAGCCGGAGCGAGTTCGTGCCGCAGTCGATCGCGGCCACCCGTGACGTCATGCCTTCCTCGCGGGCGCTGGCGGCGACACGCAGGGGCCGCCGGCCCACCATTGCCCGGCGGACTCGGCCGCTTCGCGGCCCAGCGGGTTCGCGCCGGCCGCGGCCAGTTCGTGCGCGATCAGGGCGTGCAGGCACTTGACCCGGGCGGGCATCCCGCCGGCGCTCTGGGTGCCCGCGGGCAGCGGCTCGACGCCGCAGGCCCGGGCCGCCTCGTCGCGCCTGGCCAGGTAGTCGAGGTGGGCGGCCTGGTATCCGCGGCGCAGTTCCCCGTCGGCCGACAGCCTGGCGGTCATCGTCGCCATGACCCCGCTCGCCTCCAGCCTTCCCGCCGCCGCGGACGCTCTCGGGCAGGTGAGGTAGTACAGGGTGGGAAAGGGCGTTCCGTCCGGCAGCCGGGGCGCCGTCTGCACCACGTCCGGCAGTCCGCACCGGCAGCGGTGCGCGACGCGGTACTGGCCGCGGGGCGGCCGGCCGAGCTGGGCGGCTACCACCGCGGCGTCCGCCGGGCTGGCCGCGAACGATCCGGAGCCGGTCATCGCGAGGTTTTCTTGTCCGCCTGGCGCACCGATTGCCAGAGCCGGCCGTACCACGAGCCGGGCGCGGCCGGGCGCGGCTGCATGAGGCCGGCCGCGGGCTTGCCGTTGACAATCACGTAACAGGTCTGCCTGGGCAGGCACATGTGCAGCTCGTCGCGCGCAAGTTCCTCGATGTAGGCCGGGTCGTTGAGCTGCCGCTGCTGCTCGTGCAGCCGGCTCAGCTGGATGTACAGTGACTGCTGCTGCGCGCCCAGCTGCCCGATCTGCCTGCGCTGGGCGATGTACTCGCGCACCGGGTAGGCCAGAGTCAGCATGACCGCGCAGATCACTGCAGCGAGGACCGCGGCCCGGCTGGTGAGCCGCGGCCGCGATTTGCCCCCGGCGGTCCGGTCCATCAGCTCCGGGCCGCCGTGAACCGGGGAAACGCAGCCGCGCCCGCATAGGCCGCCGCGTCGTCGAGCAGCTCCTCGATCCGCAGCAGCTGGTTGTACTTGGCCACGCGCTCGGACCGGCAGGGCGCCCCGGTCTTGATCTGGCCGGTGTTGAGCGCGACGGCGAGATCCGCGATCGTGGTGTCCTCGGTCTCGCCGGACCTGTGGCTGATCACGCACCGGTACCCGCTGCGGAGCGCCAGATCAGCGGCCTGGAACGTCTCCGTCAGCGTGCCGATCTGGTTCACCTTCACCAGCAGCGCGTTCGCCACGTGCTCGCGTATCCCGCGGCGCAGCCGCTCGGGATTGGTGACGAAGATGTCGTCGCCGACCAGCTGCACCCGGTCGCCGAGCTCGGCGGTCAGCTCGGTCCAGCCCGCCCAGTCCTCTTCGGCCAGCGGATCCTCGAGGGAGACCAGCGGATAGGCATCCAGCCACTGTGCGTAGGTGCGGGTCATCTCGGCCGTGGTCCGGCTGCCGCCCTCGAATCTGTAGCTGCCGTCGCGGTAGAACTCGGTGGCGGCCGCGTCAATGCCGAGCGCGACATCCTGGCCCGGGGTGAGCCCCGCCTTGCCGATCGCTTCCACGATCAGGTCGAGCGCGGCCCGGTTGTGCTCAAGGTCGGGGGCGAAGCCGCCCTCGTCACCGACGCCGGTGCTCAGGCCATGCTGCTTGAGCACGGATTTCAGCGCGTGGTAGGTCTCCGCACCCCAGCGCAGCGCCTCGGCGAACGTGCTCGCGCCGATCGGCAGGACCATGAACTCCTGGATGTCCACGCTGTTATCGGCGTGCGCGCCGCCGTTGAGGATGTTCATCTGCGGCACCGGGAGCAGGTGCGCGTTCGGCCCGCCCAGGTAGCGGAACAGCGGCAGGCCGGCCGACTCGGCCGCCGCCCTCGCCACGGCCATGCTCACCCCGACGATGGCGTTCGCGCCCAGCCGCGACTTGCCCGGGGTACGGTCCAGGTCGATCATCACCTGATCGATCAGCCGCTGGTCGTCGGCGTCGTAGCCGAGCAGCTCGGGCTGGATTTCGTCGATCACGCCGTGCACGGCGCGCTGCACGCCCTTGCCGCCGTACTCGTCTTCGCCGTCCCTCAGCTCGACCGCCTCGAACGCGCCGGTGGATGCCCCGCTCGGCACCCCCGCCCGCCCCGCGGTGCCGTCATCGAGCGCGACCTCGACCTCGACGGTCGGGTTGCCACGCGAGTCCAGGATCTGCCTGGCGTGGATCGCTTCGATGGAAGCCATTCGGGAGACTCCTGGTGAGGATGCGGCACCGCCGAGGGTGGGTTTGGTCAGTACAGGAGCCTAGTCCAGGTAAGGCGGCCCGGCAGGCGGCCACGCCGGGCCCAGGGTTACCCGAGCGGCCGGGACCGCTCCCAGGCGCGGACGCGGTCGCGGTAGCGGCGGGAGGCGGCCCGCAGCTCGAGTTCCGGGTCCAGGCCGGCCGCCCGCGCCCGGGTCACGAGCCGGAACAGTTCCGCCCCGAGGTCCGCCCCCGGGCCGTGGCCTGTTCGCCAGGCTCCTCGCCGGGCCCCTCGCCAGGCGAGGGAGCCTCTTCGCGCACGCTGCCGGGCACCCCGGCCCGTTCCGCGCGGCGCTGCAGCTGGGCGGCCAGCGCCAGCGCCGGCTGGCCGAAGGGCACGCCGTCCAGGGCCGACCCGGGCACGCCGTCCGCCGACGTCCGTTCCGCGGCCTTGATGGCGTCCCAGTTCTGCTTGACCTCGTCGGCCCCGGAGACCTCGACCTCGCCGAACACGTGCGGATGCCGGCGCACCAGCTTCGCCACGATCCCGTCCGCCACGTCGTCGATCGCGTAGCCGGTGCCGTCTGCGCGCTCGGCCGCGACCCGGGCGTGGAACGCCACCTGCAGCAGGACGTCGCCGAGTTCCTCGCGCAGCGCCGCCTGGTCGCCGTCCTCGAGCGCCTCGAGCGCCTCGTACGACTCCTCGATCAGGTGCGGCGCCAGCGTCTCATGGGTCTGCTTGGCGTCCCACGGGCAGTTCACCCGGAGCGTGTCCATGGTGGCCACCAGGTCGAGCAGCCGGGCGCCCGGCAGGTCGCGGGTACCCGGCAGCAGCTCGATCTCCGGGCCGCCCCCCGGCTCGCCGAGAGCGGCGAGGGCGGCCAGCAGCGGCCCGGTGGCCTCCTCGCCGCCGGGCGCGGCCAGCCAGCCGTCCGGCCCGGGCAGCCACACGATGCTGCCCGCGGCGGCGGCCGCCTCCTCGTGCAGCAAACGGGCCACTGACTGCGGGTCAAGGCCGGGCACGACCTGGCAGTCGATCCCGGCCTCGGCCAGGGCCGCCAGCTGCGGGTGGCCCGGCAGGCCGGTCAGCACCCGGCGGGCGGCGCGCAGCGTGTCCCAGGCCCGGGCGGTCAGCAGCCCAGGCGCCACCCGGGCACTTGTCGCCAGCACCACGACGCGACCGGCGGCGGAGGCTAGCAAGGCGGGGTGAACTGCGGCTTGGCCGATGCCGAGGCGCTAGGCGACGGCGACGCCGCGGGCTCGGGAGCGGACAGCCTGTTCGCCGCGGGGACGATGTCCAGCAGGTTGTAGTCGAGCCTGCCGAACTGCGGGTTGACCTTGATGTCCAGGCTCTTGGCGGCCAGGCACTGCGCGTGGTTGAACTGCTGGTTGAGCGCCTGCTGTGCCGTCGCGGAAGACGGCTGCGTGCCGCCGTCGAGGCGGTCGATGTAGGCGTTCCCGATCGCCTGGTACCGGCCGAGGTCGGGGTTGATCAGGCTCGGCGGCAGGCCGTTCTCCACCGCCAGATCGGTCAGGCTGGCTCCGCCGCTGGACGAAGCGCTGGCCGTGATCGCGGCGATCGCGCGCTGGATGTCACCCTGGCTGACGGTGATGCCCGCGCGCCGGGCGAGCTCGTCCCGCACCTGGAACCTGACCAGCCAGGCCAGCACCTGCTGGGGCATCTGCGCGGCGGGAAAGGCGAGCCGCACGCCCTTGTGCTTGCCCGTCTGGTAGGCCTGGTTCAGGTTGGAGACCTCGGTGGCCAGGGTCGAGCTGGTGATCCGCTGGCCGCCGACGATCGCCGCCGAGCCCAGCTGGACCGCCCCGCAGGCTGCCAGGGCGATGCAGCCGCCGAACGCGGCGACCGCCAGCCCGGCCGCACGCCTGTGCCTGATCGGAATGCGGAGCACGACGCGGTCCCTTCTCATTCTTCTTCTTCGGCCGCTGGCGGGTGCAGCCCGCCGAATACCGTCTCGACGAGCTCCCGGCACCAGGTCAGCAGGTCCTGGTCGCGCAGCGGCTGTGCGCCCAGCGGCGCGGCGGGCGCCTGGCGCCCGGACGCCTGCGGCCGGCCGGCCACTGCCCTGGGCGCCGGTACGAGCATCGTACGCACCGCCGGCTTGAGCACGGTCCCGGGGTACAGCCTGTGCACCCTGACCTCTCGTGACTCGGGCAGCTGGACGGGAGCGAACCGCACGTGCGAGCCCTGCAGGGTGATGTCGGTGAGCCCGGCGCGGCGGGCCCGCTCGCGCAGCCGCGCCACTTCCAGCAGGTTCAGCACCGGGACCGGCGGCGGCCCGTACCTGTCGGCCAGCTCGTCGCGTACCGCCGCCGCGTCCTCGTCCGACTCGATCGCCGCGATCCGGGTGTAGGCCTCCAGCCTGAGCCGCTCGCCGGGCACGTACTCGTGCGGGATGTGCGCGTTGACCGGCAGCTCGACCCGGACCTCCTGGCGGGCGGGCGCGCCGCCGCCGCGCAGCTCGCTGACCGCCTCGCCGATCATCCGCACGTACAGGTCGAAGCCGACACCGGCGATGTGGCCGGACTGCTCACCGCCGAGCAGGTTCCCCGCCCCGCGGATTTCCAGGTCTTTCATGGCCACGTGCAGGCCGGCGCCGATCTCGGTGTGCTGGGCCACCGTGGCCAGTCGTTCGTGCGCAGTCTCGGTCAGGGCCCGTTCGGGAGGGAAGAGGAAGTAAGCGTAGGCCCGCTCGCGGGCGCGCCCTACCCGGCCGCGCAGCTGGTGCAGCTGGGACAGGCCGTAGGCGTCCGCGCGGTCCACGACCAGCGTGTTGGCGTTGGGGATGTCGAGCCCGGATTCCACGATCGTCGTCGCCACCAGGACGTCGTAGTTCTTCTCCCAGAAGTCGACCATGATCTTCTCGAGCACGTGCTCGTTCATCTGGCCGTGCGCGATCGCGACCCGAGCCTCCGGCACCAGCTGGGCGACCCGCGCCCCCACCTTGCCGATCGACGCCACCCGGTTGTGCACGAAGAAGACCTGGCCGTCGCGGAGCAGCTCGCGCCTGATGGCCGCCGCGATCTGCTTCTCGTCGTACGCGCCGACGAAGGTCAGCACCGGATGGCGCTCTTCGGGCGGGGTGAGGATGGTGGACATCTCCCTGATGCCGGCCACGCCCATCTCCAGGGTGCGCGGGATCGGCGTCGCCGACATCGACAGCACGTCCACCTCGGTGCGCAGCCGCTTCAGGTACTCCTTGTGCTCGACGCCGAACTTCTGCTCCTCGTCGATGATCAGCAGGCCGAGCCGCTTGAAGCGGGTCTCCGGCGACAGCAGCCGGTGGGTGCCGATGACCACGTCGACGGTCCCGTCGGCCAGGCCGGCCAGCGTCTCGGCGGCCTCGGCGTTGCTCTGGAACCGCGACAGCGCCCTGACCTTGACCGGGAACGGCGCGTAGCGCTCGCCGAACGTCACGGCGTGCTGCTGGACCAGCAGCGTGGTCGGCACCAGGACGGCGACCTGCATGCCGTCCTGCACGGCCTTGAACGCCGCCCTGACCGCGATCTCCGTCTTGCCGTTGCCGACGTCGCCGCAGATCAGCCGGTCCATCGGGACCGGACGCTCCATGTCCTGCTTGACCTCGTCGATGGCCGCGAGCTGGTCTGGCGTCTCGACGTAGGGAAAGGCGTCCTCGAGCTCGCGCTGCCACGGGGTATCCGGGCCGAACGCGTGCCCCGGCGAGGCGGTCCTGGCCGAGTACAGCCGGATCAGCTCGGCGGCGATCTGCCGGACCGCCTTGCGGGCGCGGCCCTTCGTCTTGGCCCAGTCCGCGCCGCCCAGCCGGTGCAGGCTCGGCGCCTCGCCGCCGGAGTACCTGGTCACCTCGTCGAGCTGGTCGGTGGGCACGTAGAGCCGGTCCGGCGGCTGGCCGCGCCTGCCCGGCGCGTACTCGATGACCAGGTACTCCCGGGTGGCGCCGGCCACGGTGCGGCTGGTCATCTCCAGGTACCGGCCGACTCCGTGCTGCTCGTGTACCACGTAGTCGCCCGGCGCCAGCTCGAGCGGGTCGATGCCGCCGCGGCGCCGGGTCGGCATCCGCGCCGTCTCCCGCGCGCCGACCCGCTGGCCGGCCAGGTCGCTTTCGGTCAGCACCGCGAGCCTGGCGCCCGGCCAGCTGAAGCCGTGGCCGATCAGGCCGGTGGTCACGTAAGGGACGCGGGGCTCCGGCGCTTCGTCCAGGTCGGCGAGGCGGGCGCCGAGCCCCTCGCCGCGCAGCAGCTCGGCCAGCCGCTGGGCCGGGCCGTGCCCTTCGGTGACCAGGGCAACCCGCCATCCGCCAGCCAGCCAGCGCCTGACGTCCGCGAAAACCCGCGCGGTGTCGCCGCGGTAGGCCTCCGCCGGGCTGGCCCCGGTGACGAACACCTGCCGCCCGGATTCGGCCTCCCCCGCCGCCGGCCCCGCCTGGTCCGCATCTGCGGCGTCCCCGGCCTGCCCGGCATCCGCGCCGCCGAACGGCGTGATCGTCCACCACGGCAGGCCGAGGCGGTTGGCCGAGGCGCGCACCTCGGTTATCGGCCGGAACGCCGAGTCGCCGAGGTCGATCGGGGCCTGACCGCCCGCGGCGGCATTCACCCAGGACGCCGCGAGGAACTCCTCGCTCGTCCGGACCAGCTCGCCAGCGCGGGTCCTGATCCGCTCCGGATCGCAGGCCAGCACGCAGCCGGCCGACGGCACATGATCAAGCAGCAGATCCATCCGCTCTGTCAGGGCCGGGGCGAACGCCTCCATCCCCTCGACGGCGATCCCGTCGGCCAGCTTGCCGAGCACGTCGGCCAGGCCGGGATGCGCGGCGACCAGCTCCTTGGCCCGCTCCCGCACCGCCGGGGTGAGCAGCAGCTCGCGGCACGGCGGTGCCCACAGCACGCTGGCAGGCCCGAGGCTGCGCTGGTCGGCCACCTTGAAGTAGCGGATCTCCTCCACCGTGTCGCCGAAGAACTCGATTCTCAGCGGGTGCTCTTCGGTGGGCGGGAACACGTCGAGGATCCCCCCGCGGACCGCGAGATCACCGCGCTTGTCCACCAGGTCGACCCGCGTGTACCCGATGTCGATGAGCCTGGCGAGCACCTCGTCCTGATCGGCGGCCTGGTCTGGGGCCAGGCGTACCGGCTCGAGGTCCCCGAGCCCGGCGACGATCGGCTGCAGCAGCCCGCGGACCGGCGTGACCACTACCGAGAGGGGCCGGCCACCGGGTCCGAAGGATCGGGATGAGCCAGCCTGCGCAGCACCGCGAGCCGCTGCCCGACGGTGTCCGAGCGCGGCGACAGCCGCTCGTGCGGCAGCGTCTCCCAGGCCGGGAAGCAGGCCACCGACTCCGGGGTGAGCAGCGAGCCGAGCGCCGCCGTGAGGTCGTCGGCCTCCCGGGCGGTGGCCGTGACGGCCAGCACGAACCGGCCGGCCAGCGCGGCCAGGGCGGCGGCCAGGAACGGGCGGAGCTCGGCCGGGCCGACCAGGTCGCCGCCGCCAGGGTCCCCGTCGGTGCTCAGCCCGGCCAGGCCGGCGGCGCCGCCAGCCGGGCCGCGGCCGGCACCACCCGGTCCGCCTGCGTCTTCGCCGGTGCTGGCCAGGTCCAGGGCACGCCGCAGCTGCGGGTCATCGGCTATGACACTGAGAAGTCCGGCGAGACTCATGGTTCCTCTGGTAGGCAGCTAGGCAGCCCGAAGTGCCCGCATTGTCAGGAGATCCCGGGCGGGTGTGCTCCGGAACCCAGGAGACGAGCGGTGCAGGAAACGCCGTCCCCGCTCCGCGCGAGCCGCGGGCCGGCGCGGTGCAGGGCCCTATCCATGATATGCGCCGCCCGGCGCGGCCCCGACAGATTCCCGCTACCTGATGCTTCTGTTATCTTACGGAAAGTGAGGGGGCAGGCCGCCTGGCCGAAGATGCTTCCGCGCGTGATATTGGTCCTACTACGCTACAGTCCCATGACTCCGGTGGGAGGTACCGCGGAAGGCTTCACCGCCGACGGCAGCCCGCTGGAAGGCCAGCCCGCGGGCTGGACGTCGGCTGCCGGGGCGCACGCGCGGGCGGCGCACGCGCACGGGGACGTGACCGACCTGTTCGCCCGGTCCATCCGCGACTACGCGCGCCAGCACCCGGGCCAGCCGATCAAGCTGCTGCAGGCCGGCTGCACCGGCCCGGCCGACGACCTTGACCTGGACAAGCTCCGGGCGAGCGACGTCGATGTGAACGTCCGGAGCATCGACCAGGACCTTCCGGCGACCAGGAAGGCGGCGCGGGCCGGCGCCAGCCTGGGCGCCGTCGCCTTCGGCGACCTGCGGACCATTCCGCTGCCGTCGCGCGACTTCGGCATCATCTGGTGCGCTTACCTGCTCGACCGGATTCAGCACGTGGAACTGGTGCTCGACCGCCTGGTCGCCGCGCTGCAGCCGGGCGGCCTGCTGCTGCTGCGGTTCAGGGACCGCGAGTGCGCCGCCGGCCTGCTCGACCGGATCCTGCCGCAGGCGGCGAGGCGGGCGATCTGGCCCTGGCTGCGCCCGCAGCAGGCCGGCCCGTTTCCCGCCGTGTTCGAGCAACTGCTGTCGGCGGCGGGCGTGCAGGCCTATGTTCTCGCCCGCGGCCTGGTGATCGCGGAGAGGCAGGCGCTGCGCGACCGGCCGCGCCGGCCGGCCCGGCCGGCCTGGGGGGCGCCGCTGGCCTGCCGCCTGATCGCGGCGCTGTCCCGGGGCCGGCTGACCGATGACCATGATGACCTGCTCTACGTGATCCGCAAACCGGAGAGCAGGTTCGCCCGGGTGATCTGAGGCGGCGACCTGGGGAGCAAAGGCCGCGATCCGAAGCGGGGACTAGGATCAGCGCGGCGGCTGTCCGGTCTGTGCGTGGCCTGCGTATGGTTCTCACAGGGAGACCGGGCGCCGCAATCGCTGACGCAGCGGACCAGAGCTGGGATCGCGCGGTGTCGGGGGAGGTAGAAGTGACCGCAGAGGCATCCGCTGACACGCAAGCGGATACGGCGGGCCTGCCCGCCTGGGCGCCGGGCGAGCGGTCCCTCGGAGATCTCGAGCTGCTGCTGTCGGGCGCGCTGGCCCCGCTGACCGGCTTCATGGGCTCCGCGGACGTGGCCGCGCTGGCCGAGCGGGGCATGCTGGCCGACGGGACGCCCTGGCCGGCCCCCGTCACGCTGGACGTGCCCGCGGACGCGGTACCGCAGGACGCCGGCCGGCTGATCCTGCAGGATCCCGAGGGCGCGCCGCTGGCCATCATCCGGATTACCGAACGAACGGGCCTGGGCGTGCCGGCTGCGGCCCGAGCCGCAGATGGCAGTCCGGCCGGCGGGCTGGTCAGGCTGGCCGGGCCGGTCTCCGCGCTGCGGGACGCGGAGCACGGGCCGTTCCGGCAGCTGCGCCGGACGCCGGCCGAGATCCGGGCCGCGCTGCCGGACGGGCCGGTGCTCGCGTTCGCCACCCGCAGGCCGCTGCACGGGCGTCAGATCGGCCAGCTGCGTCACCTGGCCGGACAGATGAAGGCCCGGCTGCTGCTGCTGCCGCTGGTGGCCGGCCCGGCGGGCCTGGTAGTGACGCCGGAATGGCTGGTCCGCGCGGTCCTGGCGGCGCGGCAGCTGCTGCCCGCCGACACCCTGGTGGTCCCCGTGCCGCTGGCACCGCGGCACGGCCGCGACACCGAGTTCCGGCTGGCGTCCGTCATCGCCAGGGCCTACGGCGCCACGCACCTGTTCACCGACCTGGCCCCCGAAGCTGGGGTCCGGGCCGGCCAGATCGACATTCCCGGGGCCGCCCTGCCGGTCGTCTCGGCCGGCGACTGGGCCTACGACCCGGCCGCCGAAGTGTGGCGGCCGCTCGCGCTGATCGAGCCGGGAGCCGAGCGCGGCGAGCTCAGCGACGAGGAGCTGGCCAGCCTGCTGGACAGCGGCGACCCGCTGCCGGCCTGGCACACCCCCGATGCGGTGGCGCGTGAGCTGCGGCGGGCCAGGCCGCCGCGGCACGAACGCGGCCTGGTGGTGTTCATGACCGGACTGTCCGGCTCCGGCAAGTCCACCATCGCCCGGGATCTACGGGACGAGCTGGCCGAACGGGGCGACCGCAGCGTCTCGCTGCTCGACGGCGACCAGGTGCGCCGGCTGCTGTCGGCCGGGCTGACGTTCTCGCGGGCCGACCGTGACCTCAACATCGCGCGGATCGGCTTCGTCGCGGCCGAGATCGCGCGGCACGGCGGCATCGCCATCTGCGCCCCCATTGCCCCCTACGAGCGGGCCCGGGCCAGGGTCCGCGAGCTGGTCGCCCAGACCGGCGACTTCCTGCTCGTGTACGTGGCCACGCCGATCGACGTCTGCGCCGCGCGGGACAGGAAGGGGCTGTACGCCAGGGCACGGGCTGGGCTCATCGAGGGGCTGACCGGGGTTTCGGACCCGTACGAGGAGCCGGCCGACGCCGACCTGGTCATCGACACGTCGGCCCTGTCCCGCCAGGAGGCGGTCGGAGCCGTGCTGGAGCTGCTCACGACCGGCGGCTGGCTGGCAGCGCGCCGGGACGGCTGAACCCCGGGCGGGCACGCGCTCGGACCGGCCCGGGGGATCTGCGCGGTGCGGGCCGGCGCGACGGCGACGGGCGAGCCGCGTGGCCGGCCAGCGGGCGGCGGGACGGTCAGGCCGTGTCGTCGTCCTCGGCCTTGGCGCCCTCGTCGATCCTGGCGCCGAACTCATTCACCCGGGTCCGCACGCCGCGGAGCCTGGCCGACAGCGAGGACGACATGGCGTCCCGCTGCCGGGACAAGACCACGAAGCTGATGATCCCGCTGGCCAGCAGGGCGAGCGCGACCAGCAGCAGGCCGCGCGCGCCGACCAGGTACAGCAGCGCGAGAGCCGCGACGAACAGGACGATCCTCGCGGACGTATAGGCGAGTACGGGTCGCATGGCCATCCCAGCTTATGCCGCTCGTGCCGCGGGCTCAGCCCGTGCCGCCCTACGCGGCGGGCTCGGCCACGGTATCGCCGAGAATGGCGGCCAGCAGGGCGGGCTCGATGTTACCGCCGGAAAGGACGGCGACCGGCGCGGCCGCGGCCGGGAGCTCCCGCTCGCGCAGCAGGCAGGCGGCCACAGCGACGGCGCCGCCTGGCTCGCTGACCAGGCGAGCCTCGCAGGCCAGCCGGCGCACCGCGATCCTGATCTCTTCCTCGGTGACGGTTACGATGTCGTCCACGTAGCGGCGGATGTGCTCGAAGGTGAGCTCGCCGACCTGCTCGATGCGCAGCGCGTCGGCGATCGTTCGCTGGGTCTGCCGCGACTGCCAGGCGATGCGCCGGCCGGCCCGCAGCGAATCGCGGGCGTCCGCGGCCAGCTCGGGCTCCACCCCCACGATCCTGGCCGCCGGCCGGACGGCCTTGACCGCTGCCGCGATCCCGGAGATCAGCCCGCCGCCGCTGACCGGGACGACGACGAGGTCGGCCGCCGGGCAGTCGGCGGCGATCTCCAGCCCGACGGTGCCCTGCCCGGCGATGACGCCGCGGTGATCGAACGGCGGGATGAGCGTGTACCCGTGCCGGGCGATCAGCTCTTCGGTGGCGGCGGCGCGCGCGCCCAGGCTAGGGGAGACGGTCACGATCTCGGCCCCGCTGGCGCGCACCGCCGCCAGCTTGACCTGCGGGACGTTGGACGGGAGGACTACGACGGCGCGCACCCCGAGCCGGGCGGCGGCGTAGCCGACCGCCCCGGCGTGGTTACCGCTCGAATGGGCGATCACGCCCCGGCTGCGGGCATCGGAATCCAGGGCGCTGATCGCCGCGTACGCGCCGCGGAGCTTGAACGAGCCGGTCGGCTGCAGCGACTCGGCCTTGATCAGGAACCGCTGACCGGGGTAGGGCACGAGCGGGGTGCGGACCGCGACGCCCGCGATACGGTCCGCGGCGGCGGCGATCTCGGCCACCGATACCAGCTCCGTCACCCGCCCACCCTACGGGACTCCCGCCGGACCCTGGCAGCTAGCCCGTGGCCTCTATCTATAGCAGAAAGTAGCTTTCCGATTACGGGTGGACGGGTCGATGACGATAACGTACTTGGCAATTTTTCGGAACTCAGGATGTAAACACATATTTGTCGGCACACTTGGGACAACCGGCACGCATGAGAGGCGAATGATTGTGGACGACAACAGTGAGCGTCTGCTCACTCCCGGGGAGGTTGCCGCCCTCTTCCGGGTTGATCCGAAGACAGTTACCCGGTGGGCGGCCTCCGGCCGGATCAGCAGCATCCGGACCCCCGGGGGGCACCGGCGGTTCCGCGAGTCGGAGGTTCACGCCCTGCTCCGCGGGGATGTGCAAGCCAGTCGCTAGACGCTGCCGACACGCCTGCGCTCCGGCGCGACACCCAGCGCGGTAACCGCGGGGGGAAAGCGCACAGACCGCGGGGCGCAGGCACGGGGGTCCCGGTGCGCAGGCGCCGGGACCCTCATCGCGTCCGCGGGCGCTCAGCCGGTGTCGCGCACTCAGGCCGGATCGTGATCATCGTGCGGGCCGGGGTCCGGCCATGAACTATCACGCTGCGCGCGGTACGCCAGGAACTCGCGGTGCAGCGCCTCGTCTTCCTCCTGCCAGCGCAGGCGGCGGCGGCGGGCCTCTTCCTCGGTCAGCGCTTGCCGGGCGAGCCGCTCGTAATCCGCGTCATCGGGGCCGATCTCCACGTACGCATCCCCGATTACCCGCCCGCCATCACCGATGGCCGACTCGGGAACCATGAGGTTCCCGTTCGGGAGCATAATCACGAACATCGCCCGATCACCTTAGATGCCGTAGCGCCGGTTGAAGAAGAGCATGACATTCAGGGCCACCCTTGTGCTACCGCCAAGCATGTCCACGAGAGCGGGCCGCTGACTGGATGCGATCGCGGCGAACGCGTCGGCGAAGAATTCCCTTCTCCCCAGCGCACCCTGCTGCCGGTGGAAGTCACTGACCAGGCTCGGTAGACACTGATCGTAGAGCATCCGGAACTCGGCCGAGTCCGATTGCCACTTGCCGGGCGGCGCATCGGAGTCGTCGATCGCGTGCCCGACCTCGTGACACATGACGTCGGGGGACGGTGAGGGACGCGTCCCGACGACTATCTTCCTGTCGCCGTAGGCTCCCGCGCAGGCATCCCAGGTCGCCCGGCCGGACGGCAGCGGGACGCCGCGCAGCCGGCTCATGTCGTCGAGCTCGGGCACCCCGCCGGGGCCGATGTAGATGGCGTCCACCGCGGCCGCCAGCATGTCCTTGATCTTCTGCGGCAGCCCGGCGAGCCGCTCGACGGCGCGCAGTGCCGCGGCCGGTGCCTGCGCGCTCTGCCACTGCCTGCGCACCAGCGGCTCCAGGCTCCCGCAGTGCGTGCTGCCGTCGGCCCGCTGCCAGCCGCCCGCCAGCTCATACCAGGGTGTCGCGGCAGCCGCCTCGGCCCGGGTCCGGCCGGCGCCCTGGCCGGCCTGGTCCTGGACCTGCCCGCCAGGCCGCTGGCCGTGCCTGCGGGCCCCGGTGTCGCCGGCCCGGGTGCCGCGACCGGGCTCCGCCTGCACCGGTGAGCCGATGGGGCCGGGGGCGGCGTGCTTGCGGCGAATGCGCGCCCGTCCGCCGCCGGGCGCGGATCGACGAGATGGCCCGGGCCGGGCCGGGCCGGGCGCACCCTCAGGGGCCCGCGGACCGGGGACCCCGCCGGGACCGCCCGCGTACCCGGCCGCCACCGGCGCATACCCGCCCCGCGTGCGGCATCCCGCCCCGGCGGCTCGGCGGCGGTCCCGCCCACAGGCGGCTCGGCGGCCGCGGCGCGCCCGTCGGCAGCGCGGCCTGCAGCGGCAGGACCGCCCGGCGGGATCGCCCTGCGGTGCCTGCCGACCTCGCCCCATGCCGCGGGATCCGCCGGCGGCAGCCCGCTGTCCTCCGGCGGCACCACGACCGGCCGCCCGCTCGCGCCGGAATCCCGCGCTGCAGTACCGGGCGGCCACAGCCGCGACCGGCCGGCACGCGCGGAGGATGACCGCCTGCGCCACCGAAGGTGGCTCAGCAACCACTGCCGCATATCCCGGGCTCCCTGCGTCGCGTGCCTGGCCAGGGTATGCCGGATCCCGGGGATCGTCACCTCCGGTGACCGGATGCGACAGGCCGCAGCGGCGCCGGGGGATGGCGGAATTCCTGGCCCCGTTCATCGGTTGGCGAGCCCGTCCGGGGGCTAAGCTGCCCTCATGCTGCTGCTCGGCGCTCTGCTGGCTTTACTGATCGTCGGTCTGTGGATGTACGCGCTGATTGATGTCCTGCTCACTCCCGGACCGGACTGCCGCTGCCTGCGCAAGGGGGCATGGCTTGCCATCACCGGGCTGCTTTGCCTGCCCGGTGCGTTGGCGTGGCTGTGGTTCGGCCGTCCCGGCACGGTTCGCGCCCCGCGCCGGCCGAGGCCGGCTCCCGGCGCCCCGTGGCTGTACG
Organism: uncultured Actinomycetes bacterium; assembly: GCA_963762615.1. Classification (GTDB taxonomy): domain Bacteria; phylum Actinomycetota; class Actinomycetes; order Streptosporangiales; family Streptosporangiaceae; genus PALSA-505. The sequence goes on from CAVXLG010000017.1 coordinate 131,645, forward strand.
GGCCGCGGTATGACTCCATCGGGATGGATGCCGAGGCGGCGTTGCGCAGGCACCCGGCAGGACGGGCGCGTCAGGACTGGACCGCCGAGGCTTCGCTGCAGGACCTGGCCGACGGGTCCCAGGAAGAGCCGCAGGCCCTGTGGCCCTCGGGTCCCGATGATGACCCCGAGTTCCTCCGCTACCTGGACCAGGTGATCCAGGACATCAGGGAAGCGGGGAACGGGTCGTAGCGCCGCACCTGGCCCGGCTGCGCCCGCCGGCGCGTGATGTGCCGGCGCGGGATGTGCCGCCCGGCCCGGGCCGGCGCGCTTTTAGTTCAGGCCTGCGTAGGAGTGCAGGCCGGTGACGAACAGGCTCACTCCGACCAGGTTGAACAGCAGGCAGCCGAACCCGACGAGCTGGATGACCTGGGCCTTCCAGCCCCGCCACCCGGCCGTCGCCCTGGCGTGCAGGAAGCAGGCGTATACCACCCAGGTAATGAATGCCCACGTCTCGGTGGGATCCCAGCCCCAGTACCTGCCCCAGGCCTGATCCGCCCAGATCGCCCCGGCGATAATGCCGAACGTCCAGACCGGGAAGGCGAACATCACCGTCCGGTAGGCGAGCCGGTCCAGCACCTCGGGCTCCGGCAGCCTGCGCATGATCCCGTCGGACCCGGTGGGCAGGCCTGCCGCCACCCGCCTGGCATGCCGCGCGGCGAACAAGTACACCACCCCGAGCACGACCGCCACGAAGTACGTCCCGGTGGCCACGGTCATCGCGGTCACGTGGATGGACAGCCAGTAGGACTGCAGCGCGGGCACCAGCGGCCCGGCAGCGGTGTAGATGACGGTCTGCGCGAGCCCGAGGGCGATAACCACCGCGCCCATCACGAACAGGCCCAGGTAGTAGGCCTTGTACCGGATCATCAGGCCGAGGAAGAAGATCACCGCCACGCAGGTGAGCGCGGTGACGAACTCGTACATGTCGCCCCACGGGATCCGGTGCACCGCCAGGCCCCGGGTGATCACGCCGACCACGTGCGCGGCCAGGCCCACCGTCGTGGCCGCCAATGCGACCCGCACCCAGCGGCCGGCGTCCGGCTTCGGCCTGGCCACCGAATCCGGCGCGGGCTGGTCGCCGCCCGCAGCGCCGTCCTCGCCGAGGCTGCCATCGGCCGCGCCCACGCCGACGAGCTCGGGCACCCGCGCCCTGGCCTGCCTGCCGGCCGCGGTGCCCCGCCGCCGGCCGAAGGCGAAGTCGCCGGCGAAGGCCAGTACCGCCAATGAGTAGCACAGCAGCGCGACGACCAGGAAGGCATTGCTGAGATGGGCCAGCCCCAGGTTGGCGGGCATGAGCCTCACTCCCCCTCTTGCTGGGTGAGAGACGATCGCTGGGTAAGAGACGATCTGAGCTCCTCGGTGAGCTCAGTGAACTCGTTTTCGAAGCCGCCACCGGCGTCCGAGCGTGCCAGGCCACCGATCTCCACCCGCGTCTGGCCGTCGTCGGCGGCCCGGGCCCGGACGAACACCCGGCGGCGCCGGACGAAGAACGATAGCAGCAGCCCGGCCAGCGCGGCCAGCGCGCAGAGCAGCGCCGGAAGCTGCCCGGGATCGTAGGTGATGGCCAGGCTGATCCACTGCCGGTAGCCGGTGAAAGTGAGCGTCCCGTCGCCGCCTGGCAGCTTGATCGACTGCCCCGGCGCCAGCGGCCGCGGGCTGACCGCGAGCCGGTGCATCCCCCCGGTGTCCAGCTGGTACACCGACTGCGGGACGCCGGATTCCAGGCCGAGGTTGCCCGCATAGGAGACCAGGCTGACCACCGGGTTGAGCGCGGCCGGGAAGGCCGACTCGAGCCGCCCGCCCTGGTCCACCGCGGTGGGCAGGAACACGCCGATGAAGCCCAGCTGCCGCGGCCTGGCGTCGGGCACCTTGATCACGCCCTCGGACGTGTAGCTGGCGGTGTCGGCGGCGATGAAGGGGACCGGCTGGTCGAAGACCACATGGCCGGTCCCGTCGGTCACCCGGAACACCGGCGCGTACCCGTGGCCGATCAGGAAGACCCGCACCCCGTCCACCACCAGCGGGTGATTGACCTGCAGGTCGTATCCCCGGGCGGGGGCACCGGGCGTGCCAGGCATACCGGATCTGCGCGTGGAACGCGGCGGGCTGGCCCCGGTCGGCGCCGGTGGTGATGTACCTGGCGCTGAACCGGTTCAGCGTGATCGTGAACGGGGCCAGGTCGGCGGGCGACACCAGGCGCCCCGGGTGGAAGACGTCGAGGTCGGTGACGGTATCAGCGAACGTGTTGCCCTCGACCAGCAGCCGGTTCGCCTTGTAGCCGAACAGGCCGCCGAGCGCGATCGAGACGAGCACGCCCAGCAGCGCCAGGTGGAAAAGCAGGTTTCCTGCCTCGCGCCGGTGTCCCTTCTCCGCCGCCACCCAGTCGCCGGACCGGCGCAGCCGGAACCGGCGGGCCGACAGCATGGCCGCCGCGGCGGCGAGCGCCTGGTCCGGCGGGAGCGTGGTGTGCAGCCGCGCCGCGCACGGCAGCCTGGCCAGGTTGCGCGGAGCGGGCGGCGGCAGCGCACGGGCGGACCGGGCCAGCCGGACGGTGCGCGGCACCACGCATCCGGCCAGCGAGATGAACAGCAGCAGGTAGATGGCAGCGAACCAGGGCGCGGCGAAGACATTGAACAGCCCGAGCCGGTTCAGCCACGGTGCGAGCGCCGGATGGGACAGGAAGTACTGCTGGACCGTCGAGGGGTTGATCCCCTGTTGCGGCAGCAGCGACCCTGGCACGCTGCCCACCGCCAGCAGGAAAAGCAGGATGAGGGCCGTGCGCATGGAGGTCAGCTGGCGCCAGCCCCAGCGCAGCCAGCCCGCGAGGCCCAGCTGCGGGCGGGCGGCCCCGTCCCGTGGCTGCCGCGCGTCGCGGTCCGCGGGCGGGCCCTGGGTGGGCTGGGCGGTGTCCGGTGCGTGCAGCCCGGTCACTGCGGCACCCTCATCTGACCGGTCTCCTACAGGCGGTAGTAACCCGCCCCATTGTGCCGCATGGCTCCGGCGGGCCGGACCCCGGGTCGGATCCCGGGCCAGACACGGCCTACGCCCCGGCCGGCACGGCGTAGCTGACCCCGGTGATCTCGTCGTCCCGGTAGCTCACGCTGGTCACGCTGCCCAGCGCGCAGTCGCGGCGGGACGGGTGGTGCCAGAGCCTGCGTCCCTCGATCTGCCGGCGGGTCACCCAGATCGGCAGCTGGTGACTGACGCAGACCGCCTCGTGGCCGCGGGCCGCGTCCCTGGCGGCGGTCATGGCGGCCAGCATCCGCTGCACGACCTGCCGGTACGGCTCGCCCCAGGACGGACGGAACGGGTTGCACAGGTAGCGCCAGTGCTTCATCCGGCGCAGCGATCCGTCGCCCACCCCGAAGGTGAGCCCCTCGAAGTGATTCCACGCCTCGGTCAGCCGGTCATCCACGGTCACGTCGAGGCCGAACTGCGCGGCCAGCGGCTCGGCGGTCTCGCGTGCCCGTTCCATCGGCGAGGAGAACAGGGCGGTGATGTCCCGGCCGGCCAGGAAGGCGGCCGCGGCCTTGGCCATCACGCGGCCTTCCTCGGACAGGTGGAAACCGGGCAGCCTGCCGTAGATCACGTGGCCGGGATTGCGAACCTCGCCGTGGCGCAGCAGGTGGACAACGGTGGTCTGGGTCATGGCGCGCCCAGCCTACCGGCGGCACGCGGCTGGCGCCCGCCCCTGGGCGGTAGCCTGACGGGAGCATGAGGCTGCGCCTAGGGTTCCGCGTACTGCCCGCCCCGGCAACCACAATCAGGGCAGCGCGGTCTGGACCGAGCGGCGCCACGAACCGCCGGCGCTGATTGCGCCCGCCGCGGCCGGCGACGGCGGCCAACACCTCACGGGAGAGAAACCTCGAGGGCTCTGTCTGGCATGCCCGCAAGGGCCTGACCCCGCAGGAGCCGTCCCGTGAGCCCTTCCGCGATCACCCTGATCCTGATCGCCGCCATCGCGCACGCCAGCTGGAACCTGTTCAGCAAGCAGGCCGCCTCGGCCGGCGCCGTGTGCTTCGTCTGGCTGTTCTTCACCGCGGGCGCCGTCCTGTACGCGCCGCTGACCGGCGTCGTGCTGGCCGTCAGCCATCCCCGGCTGTCCGGCCTGCCGGCCGTGTTCCTGGCCGGGACGGCGATCATCCACATCGGGTATGCGCTGCTGCTGCAGAACGGCTACCGGCTCGGTGACCTGTCCGTGGTGTACCCGATCGGCCGCGGCACCGGAGCGCTGCTGGCCGCGGTGGCCGGCATCGTGCTGCTCGGCGAGCGCCCGGGCCCGCTGAGCACGGCCGGGATACTGCTCATCGTGGCGGGCGTGATGGCGATCGGCCTGCCCGGCCGCGGCGGCGACCAGGCCCGGCAGGCCCTTCCCGCCGGGCAGAAACCCCGCGCCCCGCAAACACTCCCGGCCGTTGCGGCCGGGCAGAAGCCCCGCGCCCCGCAACCACCACCGGCCCTTCCCGCCGGGCAGAAGCCCCGCGCGCCGCAACCACCCCCGGCCGTTCCCGCGGGGCAGAAGCCCCGCGCTGCGCAAGCACCCCCGGCCGTTCCCGCGGGGCAGAAGCCCCGCGCTGCGCAAGCACCACCGGCCCTTCCCGTGTCGCTGTACCGCGCCCCGCGGGCCCGGCCCGCCACTCGGCCGCGTCCCTTCGTTCTGCCACCTCCTGCGATCTTGGGAATCGCGTTTGCCCTGCTTACCGGGCTGTCTATCGCGGCATACACGGTGTGGGACAAGTACGCGGTCGCGACCCTGCACATTCCGCCGGTCATCGAGGACTGGGCCGCGACGCTGGGGGTGGCCGTCGCGCTGGCCCCGATCGCGCTGCGCGACCGGGTGCGGCTGGCCACCGTCTGGCGTTCCTACCGGCCGCAGGTGCTCGGCGCGGCGGTGCTGTCGCCGCTCGCCTACATCCTGGTGCTGACCGCGCTGCGGTTCACCGCGATCAGCGTGGCTGCGCCGTGCCGCGAGGTCAGCGTGCTGTTCGGAGTGCTGCTCGGCAGGCGGATGCTCGGCGAGGGCAGCGTGGGCCGCCGCCTGGCCGCGGCGGTCGCCATCGTGGCCGGCATCATTTCGGTGGCCATCGGCTGAGCCCGGGCGGCCGAGGGCGGCGGGGCCGCATGCACGTGGCTGGCGTAATCGTGCATAGTTCAAGGGATGTTGCACTTCGAGCTGAGCTGGCAGGCGGCCGCGGTCACGTCCGCCTGCCTGATCGGCTCCTCGGTGGCTATCCGGGCGGCCCAGCAGGCGCCAGCGGCCCGGCAGGCCAGGGCGGCCCGGCAGGCCGGGGCGGCCGGCAGGCCGGGGCGTCGGCGCAGCAGGCCGGGGCGTCGGCGCGGCAGGCCGGGGCGACCCGGCAGGCCCCAGCCCGGCAGCCCCCAGCGGCCCGGCAGGCGCCGCCGACCCGGCAGGCCCCAGCGGCCCGGCAGGCGCGGGCGGCCCGGCAGGCGCCCTCCCGGCAGGCCAGGGCGGCCCGGCGAGCCCAGCGGGCCGCGGCGCGCGCGGGCCGGTTCGTCCCCGCGTCGCGGCTGGCCTCCGTCGCCGCCTTCGCGCAGGAGGCGGGGACGGTCGTCGCGCTGTTCGCGCTCTGGCAGCTGGCCGGCAGCCACCCGGCGATGGGGCCGGGCGGCGCCCTAGCCAGGGCGCAGTGGCTGTGGCACGCCGAACGGGTGCTGCACATGCCGAGCGAGGCTGCCGTCCAGCGCGCGTTCCTGCCGCACCCGCTGATCGTCCAGGCGTTCAACCTGTATTACGCGGGGCTGCACTTCGCCGTGCTCATCGCCTGCCTGGTCTGGCTGTTCGCCCGGTACCGGGCCAGCTACGTGCGGGTGCGGACCACGGTGGTGCTGTTCACCGGGTTCTCGCTGCTGGTCCAGCTGATCCCGGTCGCGCCGCCGCGGATGCTGCCCGGCGACGGGATGATCGATACCGCGGTCCGCTACGGGCAGTCGGTGTACGGAAGCGACGCCGGATTCAACCCCGACCAGCTGTCGGCGATGCCGTCCGTGCACATCGGCTGGGCGCTGCTGGTGGCCGTGGTGATCGTGCACGTGTCGCGCAGCCGCTGGCGCTGGCTGGCGCTCGGCTACCCGGCGCTGACCACCCTCGCCGTGGTCGTCACCGCCAACCACTTCTGGCTGGACGGGGTCGCCGCCGCGATCCTGCTGGTCCTGGCGCTGCTGGTGCAGCGCGCGGGTCAGGCCGTCCGGCGCAGGCTGGCCCGCGGCGCCGGGCCGCCCCGGCTGGAGGAGATCCGGCCCCACCCCAGCTCAGCTGCCCGGTGACAGCTGGCACCGCTGGGGCGGCCGCCCGGAGCGCGCTGCGGTCAGCCGAGGGCGGCCGCGGCCGCCCGGGCGGCGGCGGGAAGCGCGTCGGCGATGCGGGCCAGCGCGGCGTCGTCGTGCGCCGCGGACAGGAACCATGCCTCATAGCCCGACGGCGGCAGGTACACCCCGGCGGACAGCATGGCGTGGAAGAACGCCGCGTAACCGGCCTGCGACTGGCCGCGGGCCTCGCCGAAGTCGCGCACCGGCTGGTCGCGGCCGAGGAACACGGAGAACAGGCTGCCGCCCGCCTGCAGCCGGAACGGGACACCGCACGCCGACAGCGCGTCGGCGGTGAGCTTGGCGACGGCCGCGGCGGCCTCGTCCACCCGGGCGTAGACCTCGGGCGTGCAGGCTCGCAGCGTCGCCAGGCCCGCCGCGGTGGCCAGCGGGTTCCCGGACAGCGTGCCCGCCTGGTACACCGGGCCGGCCGGGGCGAGCATGTCCATGATCTCGGCCCGGCCGCCGAACGCCGCGGCCGGCAGCCCGCCGCCCATGACCTTGCCGAATGTCATCAGGTCCCCGGCCACGCCCTCCCGGCCGTACCAGCCCGACGAGGTGACGCGGAACCCGGTGAGCACCTCATCCATGATCAGCAGCGCGCCGTACTCGCGGCACAGCCCGGCCAGCAGCTCGTTGAAGCCCGCCAGCGGCGGCACGACGCCCATGTTCGCCGGGCAGGCCTCGGTGATCACGCAGGCGATGCCCTCGCCGTGCTCGGCGAACGCCTGGCGCACCGCCTCGGCGTCGTTGTACGGCAGCACCAGGGTGCTGGCCGTGATCGCGGCCGGGATCCCCGGCGAGTCAGGCAGGCCGAACGTGGCCACCCCGGACCCGGCCGCGGCGAGCAGCATGTCCGCGTGCCCGTGGTAGCAGCCGCTGAACTTGACCACCAGCGAGCGCCCGGTGAAGGCCCGGGCCAGCCGCAGCGCCGTCATCGTGGCCTCGGTGCCTGAGCTGACCAGCCGGATCTTCTGCACCGGGGTCCGCGAGATAAGCTCGCCTGCCAGCTCCACCTCGCCGGGGGTGACGGCGCCGAACGACGTGCCCCGGCCGGCCGCCGCGCACAGCGCCGCGGTCACCTCCGGGTAGGCGTGCCCGAGGATCATCGGCCCCCACGAGCAGACCAGGTCCACGTACTGGCGTCCGTCGGCGTCGGTGAGGTAGGCGCCGGAGCCGGACACGATGAACGGGGGCGTGCCGCCGACGGCGCCGAACGCGCGCACCGGTGAGTTCACGCCGCCGGGCATCAGGGTGCCGGCCCGGCGGAACAGGCCGGCCGACAGCTCGCCGCGGGTCATCGGCTGACCGCCGCCGGTCATCGCGCCGTCTCCCCCACCTCATCAGCCAGATACTCCAGCAGCCGCACCGCGTCCGGCAGCGGGCTCCCGGCGGGTTCCCGGATCCACCGCGCGTCCAGGCCGCTGCCGTGCCTGGACGGTGGCGCGAGCACGTAGCTGTCCCGGCAGTGCCAGCGCAGGCCGGCCGTCCCGGTCAGGTCGTCGGGGACGCAGTCCAGGCGGCAGGACCACCATTCGTCCGCTGCCGCGGGCGCGCCCCGGGTCGCGGCGAAGAACAGCGCGCGGTCATCCGCGCTGACCGCCACCGGGCCGGGCGGCAGGCCCGCCGCCTCCATCTGGCCGAGCGCCCGCAGCCCCGCGGCCGCCGGCACGTCCAGCACGTCGAATACCCGCCCGGTCACCAGGATCACGTTGGCCTCCGGCGCGGCCGACCACCACCGCCCGGCCACGACGGGATCCGCGGTGGCCTGCAGCTGCCACGCCGGGGAGACCGGATGGGCACCGGGCGCGGGACAGCCGATCCGGTCGCACGAACAGGCCCGCCCGCTGGGGCGCGCTCCGGGCCCGCCGCGCAGCGGGTGCGCACCCTGGCACACCGGCCAGCCCATCACCGCGTACTCGCGGGCGGCCGTGGCCATCTGCGCCCGCTGCGTACGCTTCCTGCGGCGCGCACGGCGCAGCGTCACATCGACCATCGGCCTCCGCTCCCAGTCCCTGCCTAACTTAGCCGCCGCGCCACCTCGGCCGCCCAGTAGGTCAGGACGATGTCCGCGCCGGCCCGGCGGATCGCGGTGAGAGTTTCCATGATCACGCGGTCCCGGTCCAGCCAGCCGTTGGCCGCCGCGGCCTCCACCATCGCGTACTCGCCGCTCACCTGGTAGGCGGCGACCGGCACGGTGACCGCGTCGGCGACGCGGCGGATGACGTCCAGGTAGGCCAGGGCGGGCTTCACCATGACGATGTCCGCGCCCTCGCCCAGATCCAGCTCGACCTCGCGCAGCGCCTCCCTGGCCCCGCGCGGATCCTGCTGGTAGCCGGACCGGTCGCCGAACTGCGGCGCGCCCTCGGCGGCGTCGCGGAACGGCCCGTAGAAGGCCGAGGCGTACTTGGCCGAGTACGCGCAGATCGCGATGTCCGGGTAGCCGGCCTGGTCCAGTGCGGCCCTGATCGCCCCGACCTGGCCGTCCATCATCCCGCTCGGCGCGACCACGTGCGCGCCGGCCACCGCCTGGGCGCACGCGATCGCGGCATACCGCTCCAGGGTGGCGTCGTTGTCCACCTCGTAATCGTCGGCCAGCACGCCGCAGTGGCCGTGATCGGTGTACTCGCACAGGCAGAGGTCGGCGAACAGCACGGTGTCGTGGCCCACCTCGGCGGTCAGGTCGCGCAGCGCCAGGCCGACGATGCCGGCCGGATCATCGGCGGCCGAGCCGCGGGCGTCCTTGACCGCCGGGATGCCGAACAGGATCAGCCCGCCGACGCCCGCCTGCACCGCTTCGGCTGCCGCCTTGCGCAGGCTGTCCCGGGTGTGCTGCAGCACGCCCGGCATCGAGGCCACCGGCTGCGGCTCGGCGATGCCTTCCTTGACGAACAGCGGCAGCACCAGGTTGCCGGGCTGCACCGACACCTGCGCGGCCAGCCGGCGCAGTCCCTCGCTGCGCCGCAGCCTGCGCGGCCTGGCTACCGGGAAGCGGGCGCTCATCGGCGGCTACCGGTGCCGCCGGCGCGCGCCGCGCCTGCGCTCGCTGGGCCTGCGCAGCGGCTCGCCGGCCTCGATGGCGGCCTGGCGCAGGCTGGCACCGTGCGCGGCCAGCGCGTCCACCAGCGTGGTGACCGACGGGGTATCCGCCTGGACGTCCACCCGCAGCCCGAATTCGGCCGCGGTCTTCGCGGTCTGCGGCCCGATCGCGGCGATCACGGTGAGCGCGTGCGGCTTGCCCGCGATCCCGATCAGGTTCCGCACCGTGGACGAGGAGGTGAACAGGACCGCGTCGAACCCGCCGCTCTTGATCGCCTCCCGGATGGGGGCCGGCGGCGGGGCGGCCCGCACCGTCCGGTACGCGGTGACGTCCTCGGCTTCCCAGCCCAGCTCGGTCAGCCGCGCGACGAGGGTCTCGGTGGCGATGTCCGCTCGCGGCAGCAGCACCCGGTTGATCGGGTCGAGGACGTCGTCGTACGGCGGCCAGGCGGCCGCCAGTCCCTCGCCCGACTGCTCGCCGTCCGGCACGAGCTCAGGCGTGATCCCGAACGCGCGGAGCGAGGCGGCGGTCTGCTCGCCCACCGCGGCCACCTTGACCCCGGCAAAGGCCCGCGCGTCCAGGCCGTACTCCTCGAACTTCTCCCTGATCGCGCGGACCGCGTTCACCGAGGTGAAGGCGATCCACTGGTACCGGCCGGTGACCAGGCCCTTGACCGCGCGGTCCATCTGCTGCGGGGTCCGCGGCGGCTCCACCGCTATCGTCGGCACCTCCTCGGGTACCGCGCCGTAGGCCCGCAGCCGCAGCGAGACCTCGGCCGCCTGCTCCTTGGTCCGCGGCACCAGCACCCGCCAGCCGAACAGCGGCTTGGTCTCGAACCAGGACAGCTTGCCGCGCGCCGTGACCGCCTCCCCGGCCACCGCCACCGCCGGGCCGGACGTGGTCAGCATGCTCACCCCGGCCGCCTTGAGATCCGCTGCCACCGAGCCGAGCGTGCACTGCACCGTCTGCTGCGAGGTGGTGGTCCCGTTCCAGGTGATCGCGAACGGCGTGGTCTCCGGCCAGCCCGCCGCCACCAGCATCTTGCCGATGTCGGCGGGTCCCGTCTCGGCGCCCAGGATTACCAGCGTCCCCGGTCCGGCCGGCGCGCGGCTCAGCTCGCCGGCGTGGATGATCCGCACGTCCGCCCGGGCCTCGGTGGTCAGCGGGATTCCGGCGTAGGCGGGCACCGCGGTCGCCGCGGGCAGGCCCGGCACGATCTCGAAGCGGATCCCGGCCTTGGCGCAGGCCGCGGCCTCCTCGGCCGCCCCGGAGAACGCCAGCGCGTCTCCGTAGTAGAGCCGCACCACCAGCTTGCCCGCGCGGGCCGCGGCCAGGATCGGCTTCGGGCCGGCGTCCAGGTCCGCGGCGTCGGCCAGCTCGGCGTCGGCCCGCAGCAGGTGGCGCACTCGCTGGGCCACCTCGGGCCTGGCCACCACCAGGTCGGCCTGGCCGAGCAGGTCGGCGGCACGCAGTGTCAGCAGGCTCTCGTCGCCGGGGCCGGCGCCGACGAAGGCCACCCACCCCCGGTGCGTGTCGTTGGCGGGCCGGCCTGCCGCTGGTGTGGGGCTCACTGCGGATCTCCCCCATCGCTCGGGCGTGCGGCGAGCACGCTGATGTAGTCTCCTGCCCCGCGGCGCAGGAGTTCGGTGGCCACCTGGCGGCCCAGCGCCTGCGCGCCCGCGGCTGCGCCGCTGCCGCCCGCCCGTACGGCGCCGCCGCCGCCGGGGTCGAAGACCCCGGCGCTCAGGTGCAGCGTGTCCGTCGCGGGCGTATAGGCCGCGTACGCCCCCACCGGGGCACTGCAGCCGCCCTGCAGGGCCGCCAGCAGGCTGCGTTCGGCGGTGACCGCTGCCCGGCTGAACGGATCGTCGGCCACCGCGAGCAGCGCGCGAAGCTCGGCCGCTCCGGCCGCGCACTCCACGGCGAGCGCGCCCTGCCCAGGCGCCGGCAGCATCTCGTCCGGCTCGAAGACCTCGGCGATCGCGTCCAGGCGGCCGATCCTGGCCAGCCCCGCGTAGCCGAGGACAACGGCGTCCAGCTTGCCGGAACCGACCTTGGCCAGCCGGGTGCCGGAGTTGCCGCGCACCGGGACGGGGATCGTGTCGGGCCGCAGCAGCCGGAGCTGGGCGGCCCGGCGCGGCGACCCGGTGCCGATCCGCGCCCCGGCCGGAAGGTCGGCGAGCTTGGACCCGGCGACGGTGATGAGGGCATCTCTCGGGTCGTCCCGGGCGGGGACCGCCGCGAGCGCGATGCCGTCGGCGCGCGCGGTCGGCAGGTCCTTCAGCGAGTGAACGGCGAGGTCAACCTCGCCCGCCAGCAGCCGTTCCCGCAGCCCGCTGACGAACACGCCGGTACCGCCGATCTGGGCGAGCTGGCCGCGGCTCACGTCGCCGAAGGTGGTCACCGGGACCAGCTCGACCGCGCGCCCGGTCCGCTCGGTGATCAGCCGGGCAACCTGGCCAGCCTGAACGAGGGCCATGGGGCTGCGGCGGGTGCCCAGCCGCAGCGGGGGCGTGCTCACTCGGGCGCCTCCCGTTCTAGATCGACGTCGGCGCGGGTGACCGCCTCGATCGCCTTGGGGTCGAGGTCGAAAAGTACTCGCAAGGCGGTGGCGTATCCGTCGCCTCCCGGCCCGGAGGCCAGCTCCTTCATCCGGACGGTCGGCGCGTGCAGCAGCTTGTCCACCACCCGGCGGACGGTGCGGCCGATCTCGCCCATCGAATGATCGTCCAGGCCGGCCAGCCGCCCGTTCAGCCGGGCCAGCTCGGCGTCCACGACCTGGGCGGCCTTCGCCCGCAGCGCGACCACCGTGGGGGTCACGCTGGCCGCTCGCTCGGCCGACGCCCAGGCGGCGAATTCCTCGGCGACGATGGCCCGGACCGCGGCCACGTCCTCGTCGGCGGCGGCCGCGCGGGCCGCCCCCGGCGCGGTGCCGACCGCCTCCAGGTCGATCAGGGTTACCCCGGGCAGCGCCGCCGCGGCGGGCTCGACGTCCCGCGGCATCGCCAGATCCAGCAAGACCAGCGGCGCGGCGGCCCGCCGCGCCATGACCTCGGCCAGCGCCGCCCTGGTGATCACGACGCCGGCCGCGCCAGTGCAGGAGATCACCAGATCGGCGGCCCGCATCGCGTCAGGCAGCCCGGCGAGCCCGGTCACCGTACCGCCGTGCGTGGCCGCCAGCCGTTCGGCATGACCGGGCGTGCGGTTCGCGACCACGATGGCGGCCGCGCCCATCCGGGCCGCGGTCGCGGCGGCGAGGGCGCTCATCGAGCCGGCCCCCACGACGAGCACGCGGCGGCGGCGCAGCGGGTTGTCCCCGGCGGCGCGCTGCCCAGGCAGCAGCGCGGCCGCGAGCCCGATTCCCACGCTGACCAGGTTCGCGCCCGCCCGGTCTATGCCGGTCTCGGCGTGCGCTCGCTTCCCGGTGCGCAGGGCCAGCGCGCCGAGCGCGCCGAGCTGGCGGCCGAGCGTCTCCTGCTCGCGCGCCACGCCGAGCGCCTGCCGCACCTGGCCCAGGATCTGGCTCTCGCCGACCACCATCGAGTCGAGGCCGCAGGTCACGTCAAGCAGGTGCTGCACGGCGCGGTCCTCGTAGTGCACGTACAGGTGCGGCGTGAGCTCAGCCAGCGCGATGCCGGAATGCCGGGCCAGCAGCTCGCTGATCGCGCTGACCCCGCCGTGGAACTTGTCCACCTCGGCGTAGATCTCCACCCGGTTGCAGGTGGAAACGATGAAGGTGCCCGCGATGTGCTCGGCGTGCAGCACGTCACGGCGCAGCTTGTCCAGCGCGTCGCCGCTGATCGCGGCGCGCTCAAGCGTCCCGACGGGCGCGCTCTTGTGGCTCAGCCCCACCACGAGCAAGGTCACGAGCTCACCGCCTGGGCCTCCGGCCGCCGCGTCGACGCCCTGCGCTGAGCGTGGAAGGCGAGGATCTGCAGCTCAATGGACAGGTCCACTTTACGTACGTCCACGCCGTCGGGGACGCTGAGAACGACAGGCGCGAAGTTCAGGATGCTGGTGACGCCGACGGCCACCAGCCGGTCGCAGACACACTGAGCCGATCCGGCGGGGGTCGCGATCACGCCGATCGATACCCGGTTCCTGCGGACCACCGTCTCCATCGTGTCCGAGTGCTGGACGGCCAGCCCGGCGATCACGGTGCTCACCACGGCCGGGTCGGAGTCGAGTAGCGCGGCGATGCGGAAGCCGCGGGACGCGAAGCCGCCGTAGTTGGCCAGCGCCCGGCCCAGGTTGCCCGCGCCGATGATGACCACGGGCCAGTCCTGGGTCAGGCCGAGCTCGCGCGACACCTGGTACACGAGGTAGTCCACGTCATATCCCACCCCGCGGGTGCCGTACGAGCCGAGGTGGGACAGGTCCTTGCGAAGCTTGGCCGAGTTGACTCCGGCGGCCGCGGCGAGCTCCTCGCTCGACACCGTGGCCGTGCCGGACTCCGCGAGCGCGTAAAGCGCGCGCAGGTACACCGGCAGCCGGGCGATGGTGGCTTCCGGGATACCGTGACTGCCGTTGGCAGACACCGCACGGTGAGACATACGCCGGCGCTCCTGGGGATCGACGCGGCGACGGACTCCCCCGGCTGCGCGGCCGGGTCGGCCCGCCGCTTTGCGCCTCACGTTACGCCCTTGTGAATGTTTGCACAAAGCCGCCGGGTGCGGCGGCATGCGCAGCGGCCGCGCCCGGGCGCGGGTCACCTGCTGAGCGCGGCCCGCAGCCGCTGCTCGCTGACCCGCCAGAAATCGTGCTGGACGCCGTCGATGAGCGTCACCGGGATCATGTCCCAGTACTGAAGCAGGTCGTCATCGGACTGCGTGATGTCCCGCTCTTCCCAGCGCACGCCGAGGTCCGCGGCGACCCGCGCGATGACCTCCCGGGCCTGGTCGCACAGATGACAGCCGGGCTTGCCGAGCAGCGTGATGCGGTGCCCGGCGGCCTGGCCTGGCTGCGCCGTCACGCGCGCCTCAGGCCCCCGGCGGGCGGCCGAACAGCTGCGGCAGGCCGGGCAGCGCGGACAGCTTCGCCTGCTGCATGCCGAGTTCGATCACGTTGGTGGCCAGCACGTACGGGCTGCGGTCCACCTCGAAGCGCTGGATGTGCGGCTGCCGCTTGTGGTCCTCGTAGGCCATCCGGTCGCGGTACACCTCATAGAAGATCCGCTGCATTTCCGCGTTCGGCACCGAGTGCACCGCGTACACCAGCGCGTCCGGCTCGTTGGCGCGGACCTCCTCGACCACCCGCTCAGCCAGCGCGTCGAATTCCGCGGTCGCGCCCTCGGCCAGCGTGTAGATGGCGATCAGCCCGTACAGCCGCTGCATGGCCGCCGGATCGCCGGCGGGCGCGACGGCTGGCTCGGGCCCGGTCGCCGCGGCTGCGGCCGCGGCGGCCGCCGCGGCGCCGGCGGCCACGGCCGGCCCGGGAGCGCCGAGCGTCCCGGCTGCTCCGCCCGTCCCGGCAGCGCCGGCCACTCCGGCGGCTCCGGCCACTCCGGCCACTCCGGCGGTTCCGGTCCGCGCGGCATTGCTGCCGAGCGTCCGCGGCTGCCAGACACCGGTCCGGTCGCTGTCAGCGAGCCCGCTCGCGCCCTCTTCGCGGCCGTCCTCGCGCCAGTAGCCGTTACCCGGTTCGTACCCGTCGCTGTCCCCGTGGCGCAGGGAATTCATCCCGTTTCCCCCGTTTTGCGAGTATCCCTCGCCCGAAGGGTACCCGCCGTTCGCCTGGTAACTGCCGGGCGGGCGGAACCATTCGTCATCTGGGTACCGCCGGTGACCGCCATTGTCGGCTCGCTCCGGGTATCCGGGGTCGAACGCCTCGTCAGCCGCGGCGCCGCTGACCGCCGACGGGACCGGACGGCCCCTGCGGTCCACCCGGCCGTAGGGTTCCTCGGGCCCCTCACCGTGCAGCTCCGCCAGGTCAATCCTGGCCGCCCATACCCCCGCGAACCAGGTAAGCACGACGCAGGCGGCGCTCAACGCCAGGTACGCGGCGTTGTGGGACAGGGTGAGCCGCAGGCCGAGGATCAGCGCGGCGCCGATGCTCGCCGCGGTGACCGCGATGGCCGGACGCCGCCAGGCCGGATCGTTACGCAGCCGCAGCAGGGACGTGGCCAGCGCGATCACCGCGACGACGAGAGTGACCACGGCGATCAGGCTGAGCAGCGACCTCGGGATGATCTGGTAGTGCTTCGAGGCAACGGGGAAGGACTTGTTGAACGGCGTGTCGCTGAGCGGGTCGGTGACCAGCACGACACCCGTCACGACGGTCAGCGCCATGGTGATCAGCTTCGCGGTGAACCTGACCGGCACGCTCTTCGCCGCCAGCTCGGCCAGACCCCAGGCCAGCCACAGCGGGGCGATCAGCTGCGCGCTGAACTGCACCGCGCGGAATGTGGCGGATCCGTATCCGCGGTCCGCGCCGATGGCCTGCGCGCCGAGCGCAACCGCGAGCGCGGCCAGCACGCAAGCCCACGCGATGATGTCCATCCGGGGCATGCGCAGAGAGCGGCCGACCAGCACCCCGGTGCCGGCGGCCGCGACAACCGCGCAGGCGGACGCGGCTACGACGGTGATGGACATCACCCCTAATGGTGCACGACAAGGCTGGCAATGGGAAACGGGCATCCGAAACATTGGCTCAGCCGTGGCCTGATCGGGATGACCACCAGGCGAGCAGGCAGCCCGCCGGCCGCTCAGCCGTGGCCTGATCGGGATGACCACCAGGCGATCAGGCAGCCCGCCGACCGGCTCAGCCGCGGCCCGGCCGGGATCACCGCCAGGCGATCAGGCAGCCCGATGAGCGGCTAGGCTCTTGGTCATGAGGCGGCAGCTAGCGCGACTGCCTGACGGGATGCCCGCCGCCCGCGCGGCCGCCGCTGCCGCCCTCGTCGGCCGTGCGTCCCCCGCTCCCGCGGACCTCGGGGCAGGCGCGTTCTTCGACGTGGACAACACGATCATGCGCGGCGCCTCGATCTACCACTTCGCGCGGGGCCTGGCGGCACGCAAGATGTTCACCTCGGTGGACCTGGCCAAGATGACCTGGGCGCAGGTTTCGCTGCGGGTCCGCGGCGCCGAGCACGCCGGGCACATGGAGAGCGCCCGGCAGAGCGCGCTCGCGTTCGTGGCCGGGCACAAGGTCAGCGACATCGTCGCGCTCTGCGAGGAGATCTACGACGAGACGATGGCAGACCGGATCTGGGAGGGCACGAGGGAACTGGCCCAGCGCCATCTCGATGCCGGCCAGCGGGTCTGGCTGGTGACCGCCACCCCGATGGAGCTGGCCGAAATCCTCGCCCGCAGGCTCGGCCTGACCGGGGCGCTCGGTACGGTCGCGGAGTCGGTTGACGGCGTATACACCGGGCGGCTGGTCGGCGGCCTGCTGCACGGGCCGGCCAAGCCTGCCGCGATCGCTGCGCTGGCCAGCCGGGAAGGACTCGACCTCGCCCGGTGCGCCGCCTACAGCGACTCGGTGAACGACCTGCCGATGCTGCTGCTGGTCGGCCACCCGCACGCGGTCAACCCAGACGGCGAGCTGCGCGCCGAGGCCCGGCGCCGCGGCTGGCCGGTGCATGATTTCCGCACCGGGCGGCGGGCCGCCATGATCGCCCTGCCCGCCGCGGGAGCGGCCGGCGCGGTGGCGGGCGGGTTCGCGGCCGGCGTGGCGCTGCGGCGGCGCCGCGCAGGCCCCTAGTTCCGCTAGGGTGAGCCGAGGTTGGCCGCGTCACCCCAGCCGGGCCGCGGCTCGGTCATCGGTACGGCCCGCGCATGCGGGCGGGTGGTTCGCCTGGTCGCGGGCCAGCGCCGCGGCCGCTACTTCTTGTTCCTGCGCTGGATGCGGGTCTTCTTGAGCAGCTTGCGATGCTTCTTCTTGGCCATCCGCTTGCGGCGCTTCTTGATGACGGAGCCCACGGCACCACCTTCGACCTGGATCACGGAACGGGAAACGGGCACGCTAGCCCGCCCGCGGTTACCAGGGGCAGGGCACTCGCCCGGTAAAGCGTACCGCTGCCGGTCCCGTGCGACCGCCACTCGCCCCGGTCGGCGGCGGCCTGCCGCGCCTGCGCTGGTCCCCCGTGTCTGCTCAGATAGGTCAGCTGGCGGCCACGAAAGCATCCCTGAGATACTGGTTGACCGCCTGCTCGGGCACCCGGAAAGAGCGCCCCACCCGGATGGCCTCAAGCTCTCCGGAGTGCACCAGGCGGTAGACGGTCATCTTGGATACCCGCATGATCGTGGCCACCTCAGCCACGGTGAGGAACCTCACATCGCTCAACGGGGTTTCGCCTGTAGCCATCTGCTGCCCTCTTCCGCTCGTGCGGAGCTAACTGCGACGCCTGTCCGTATCCGACGCACCAGTCACGCACGCCTCCAGCGTAAGTCGCGTTCGCGAAAGGGCAACCCCGGTGCGCAGTCTCATTTCAGTTACTGCGAGCGCCGGGACAGGCCCCCGGCCTGCCGGGTACCGCGGGCAGAACCGGACATGGTCAGGGATTCAGGCCATGCGCAGGGAAAACGGCGGCGCGAGTTGCCTCGATAGACCGGTTGACCGGATCGGCCGGGTCAGCCCCCGCCGCGAACGGCGTGAATGTGGCGTCGCTGCCGTCGGTCATGCGCTCTGGCGGCTGCCTGCCGGTGCGGTCGCGGACGTACTCGCGCCATCCGAGCGGCGTCTGCGCCTGTGGGTCGATGGGCTTGCCCGCCGCTTCGGCGAGCAGATGCGTCCAGCACCGCGGAACCACCCGGACCAGCTCGTACCCGCCGCCTCCGGTGAGCAGCCAGCGACCGCCGGCCACCTCGTGCGCGAGCTCGTGCAAGATGGTCTGCGCGCGGCGCTGGGCATCGATGCTGAGCTCCAGATGAGCCAGTGGATCCAGCCGGTGGCTGTCGCATCCGTGCTGGCTGACCAGCACGTCGGGCCGGAACGCGCGGATCAGCGGCGGGACGACCGCATCCAGCGCGCGCAGCCATCCGGCGTCGCCGGTCCCGGCCGCAAGCGCGACGTTCACCGCCGTGCCGCGCGCGTCACCCCGGCCCGTCTCGCCCGGCAGCCCGGTTCCGGGGAACAGCGTGGCCGGGTGCTCGTGCATGCTGATGGTCAGCACCCGCGGGTCGCCGTAGAAGGCGGCCTGCACGCCGTCGCCGTGGTGCACGTCAAGGTCGACGTAGGCCACCCGCCCGGCCCCCTGGGCGAGCAGCCAGCTGATCGCGATGGCCGGGTCGTTGTACACGCAGAACCCGCTGGCGCTGGCCCGCATCGCGTGATGCAGGCCGCCGGCGACGTTCACCGCGTGGTCGGCCTGCGACGTCCACACCGCCCGGGCCGCGGCCAGGGTGGCCCCGGCGACCAGCGCGGACGCCTCGTGCATCCCGGCGAACACCGGGTCGTCGGGGGTGCCGAGCCCGTGCCGCAGGTCGGCCCGGCCGGTCTGCCCGGCGCGCTGCACCGCGGCGATGTACCCGGGGTCGTGCGCCAGTTCCAGCTCGCCGGCGGTGGCCGGCTCCGGCACCGTCATCGTGACCGATGGCTGGTCGAATACCCCGTACGCGCGGGCCAGGGCCATCGTGAGCTCGACCCGGACCGGCGCGAGCGGGTGCCCGGGGCCGAAGTCATAGCCGGTGAGCGAGTCGTCCCACGGGACCAGGAGGCGGCAGGCCACGTTCTACGCACCGCCTAGCTCGCGCCCGCGATCGCGGGCCGCCTCGATCGCGGCGAGGAACGCGGCGCGCACCCGGTGCCGCTCAAGCTCGCGCACCGCGGAGATCGTAGTGCCGCCGGGCGAGGTGACCGCCTCGCGCAGGATCACCGGGTGCTCCCCCGACTCGCGCAGCATGGTCGCCGCCCCGTACACCGCCTGGATCACCATCTCCAGTGCCGTCTGCCGGGGCACGCCCAGCAGGATTCCGGCGTCCACCATGGACTCGACCAGGTAGTAGACGTAAGCCGGACCGCTCCCAGAGAGCGCGGTGGCGGCGTCCTGCAGTGACTCGGGGATGCGGATGACCCGGCCCACCGGCCGGAGCAGCTCCTCGGTGAAGCGCAGGTGCTCGTCGGTGGCGTGCGACCCGGCCGAGATCACGCTCATCGCCTCATCCACCAGCACGGGCGTGTTGGACATCACCCGGACCACCGGCAGGTCGCCAGGCAGCCTGCGCTCGATGAACGACGTGGTGATCCCCGCCGCCACCGAGATGACCAGCCGGTCGCCCGGCACGGCCGGCGCGATCTCGTCGAGCAGGGCGGCCATGTCCTGCGGCTTCACCGTGAGCAACAGCGTCTCGGCGGCCTTGGCGGCGGCGGCCGCCCCGGCTGCCTGCACCCCGTAGCGCTCGTGCAGCTCGGCGGCGCGCTGCGGTCGCCGGGCCACCGCGACTATCCCGGTGGGTGCCCGGCCAGCGCGCAGCAGCCCGGAGATGAGCGCCTCGCCCATTTTCCCGGCGCCCAGGATGGCGATCGTCGGGCCTTCGGACACGGCCTACCTCCTCGAGGCGAGCGAGCGCAGGAAGAAGGCGAGGTTGGCAGGCCGTTCGGCCAGGCGGCGGGTGAGGTAGCTGTACCAGTCGCTGCCGTAGGGAACGTAGACCCGGACCCGCGCGCCCGAGGCGGACAGCCGCCGCTGCTCCGCGGGCCGGATCCCGTAGAGCATCTGGTACTCGAAGCTGTCGGCCGCCGGCCGGCCAGGATGGCCTGCGCCCCGGCTATCTCGATGAGCCGCGGATCATGCGTGGCCAGCATCGGGTAGCCGGGCCCGGCCAGCAGCCGGCGCAGGCAGCGGACGTACGACCGGTCGACCTCGCGCCGGTCGGTGAACGCCACCTCCCCGGGCGCGTCGTAGGCGCCCTTGCACAGCCTGACCCGTGACCCGGCGGCGGCGAGCGCCGCGCAATCGGCCTCACTGCGCCGCAGGTAGGACTGGATCACGCAGCCCAGGTCGCCGAACTCCGCGCGCAGCTCGCGGTACATCCGCAGTGCCGCCTCCACCATGGCGTGCTCTTCCATGTCGAGAGTCACGGTGGTGCCGGCGCTGCGCGCCGCCGCGCAGATCCGGGCGACGTTCTCCGTCGCGGTCTTCTCGCCGTGGTCGCTCAGGCCGAGCCCGACCGCGGTGGGCTTGACCGAGACTTCGGCCGCGCCGCGGCGGGCGTGCCCGGCGGCTGCCAGCCGGCCGAGCAGGCTGACGTACTCGTCGGCGGCGGCCGCCGCCTGATCGGGGTCGGCGGTGTGCTCGCCCAGGTGGTCGAGGCTGACCAGCAGGCCGCGGTCAAGGAGCTGCCTGGTCACCCGGAGCGCGTCATCCTGCCCGGCACCCGCGACGAACCTGGCCACCACGTCCCTGGCGTACGGGGCGCTGGTGACGGCCTGCCGGATGCGGTCGCTGGCCGAGACGGCCAGCATCATGCGGCGCAGCACAGCCGGCGACCTCCCTGGTTCGCGGGGCCGGCCGTCGCCTGGCCGGCCGTCTCCTGACGGATCAGGCTACCCGCGGGGGCGGAGCATCCCCGCGCCCGCCCGCCGCAGGGTGGCCTTGACGTTCGCCCCCGCGTCCGGGGAGACGATGATCTCCTGCGCGGCGTCCACGCCGCCGGCCAGCAACTGCCGGTCGGTGGGGACGGTTCGCTTCACCATCGCCAGCGCGATCGGCCCGAGTTCGTAGTGCCGCGCGGCCGACCCGACGAACCCGACCCGCGAGCCGTCGAGCTCGACCGGATCGCCATGGCGGGGAAGCTGATCGCTGCTGCCGTCGAGGTGCAGGAAGACGAGGCGCCGCGGCGGGTGCCCCAGGTTGTGCACCCGGGCCACGGTTTCCTGCCCTCGGTAGCAGCCCTTGTCCAGGTGCACGGCGCTCTCGATCCAGCCGGCCTCGTGCGGGATCGTCCGGTGGTCGGTGTCCAGGCCGAGCCGCGGCTGATGCGCCGCGATCCGCAGTGCCTCGTAGGCCCACATCCCGGCCATCGCCACCCCGGCCTCCCGGAACTCGGCGGCGAGGCCGTCCAGCCGGTCCCGTCTGGTGATCAGGTCCGTGCCGAGCCCGCCGGGCAGGGCGGCGACCACGCCCGGCCGCGCCGCGCCGTCCGGCGCATCCGGCCCCATCAAGGTCAGCAGACCGTACTCGCCGCTGACGTCAGCCGGCTCCGCCCGGAGCATGAACCGCATGGACTCGAGGAAGGCGATCAGCTCCGCCGCGGTGCCCGGCTCGACGTGCGCCCATACCGCGCTGCCGTCGTCGGTCAGCGTCAGATGGTGTTCGACGTGTCCGTTCGGGCTCAAAATCAGAGTCTGAACCGCGGAGCCCGGCGGCAGCTGGTCAAGCTGCTGCGTGGTGAGGCTGTGCAGCCAGGAAAGCCGGTCCGGGCCGGCGATGCGGACGATGCCGCGGTGAGACCGGTCTACCAGGCCCGCCCGCCGCGCCAGCGCGCGCTGCTCGCCGAGCGGGTCACCGTAATGGGCCGCGACGCCCGCGTCGGGACCTTCGGCCGGGACGGCACCGGGCAGCGCGAGCATCGGGCTTTCCATACCGATAAGGCTATCTTCAGGCGCTGGATGACCGGGCGGTCTCGGCGCGCGGCGCGGACACGCTCCGGCAGGAGCCGCAGCGGCCGAACACGGTCAGGTGCCGCACGTCGGTCTCGAAGTCCTGTCCCGCCTCGAGCGCGGCCACCAGCGGAGCCACCGCCTCGGGACCGACCTCCTCGATCCTGCCGCACTCCCGGCAGACGAGGTGGACGTGCTCGGCTTCGGCGGCGAGGTGGTAGCGGGGCGCGCCGTGGCTCAGGTGGCTGTGCGTGACCAGGCTGAGCTGCTCGAGCAGCTCGAGCGTGCGGTAGACGGTCGAGATGTTCACGCCCCGCGCGGTCTGCTGGACCCGGGTGCAAATCTCCTCCGGCGTGGCGTGCTCGAGCGCGGTCACCGCCTCGAGCACGAGCTGGCGCTGCGGGGTGACCCGGTACCCGCGGGCTCGCAGCTGATCATCCCACGCCTGCGTCATAGCCAGAGTGTAGTAACGCGGCAGGCGCGCGGCCTCCGCCCCGCGGGCGGAGGATGCGGGCGACGCGGCGGAGAGCGCGACCGCGAAATGCTCTTGCCTTGTGGCTGTGGCCGAAGTAGCGTTCGGGCTACGCGGGAAAGGAGGTGGTCCAAGAGTATGCATAGACGCTGGACACGTGAGGTGGCTGTCCGTTAGCTGCCGTCCCGCCGAAGCACGGTCGCTGCGCATGCGGTGATGCGTGTTCGTTGGCCGGGCTCTCCCGATGGCGCGTTCCTCGTGACGTTCCGGACTGAGAGCCTGTAGCGCCTCAGGGCGGCGGCCGGCGAATTCTCGGCAGACACCGAACCCCCGGGCTGGCCGGCCTAGTCCAGTCGGCCCCCGCGTAAGGCATCGTCAGCGTTGCCTGCCCGCGGGAGGCGCCCGGGGGTCTTTTATTTCCCGGCGTCCTGCATTTCCCGGCATCCGGCCGCCAACCCCGGGCTCAGGCGGCGTTGACTGGCCTCAGGCGGCCGGGACCCGCTTGAGCTGCGCGGACAGGTGCGGCTGCAGCCGCTGGCCGACCGCCGCCATGTCGTAGGCGTAGGCGAGGTCGTCTCCTACCAGGCCGTACAGCCGGTGGCCCGCGGTGACCTCCTTGGCGGACGCCGTGCGGGTCACCACGTCCGTGCTCAGCTCGATGCGCGTTCCGGTGACCCGGCCCAGGTAGATCTCGGTGATCCCGGTCGGGTGCGCCAGCACAAGCTCCACGCCGTCGTCCGGCTGCGGTCGCCAGAACCCCGTCTCCAGGGCGAGCGGGCGGCCCGGCTGGCCCTCCTCATCCAGCAGCCAGCTCCTGCTGGTGTAGATGAGGAACGGCTTGCCGTTATGGCTGAACGACAGTTCCTGGCCGAACCTGAAGCTCTCGATGGTCGGGTAGCCGCCAACCCCGGCGCCCTCCCAGCGGCCCAGGAGGAAACTCAGCGGGGCCAGGTCGGGGTGCGGTTCGGCGCCTGCCAGCTGGGGGTCCATGCGTATCAGGCGACCGGTTCGCGGGTGGCGCCCTGCTCGCCCGCCGGATCGCCGCCCGAGGGCGAGGCAGCCGGATCGCCGCCCGAGGGTGAGACCGCCGGATCGCCGCCCGAAGGCGAGGCTGCCGGATCGCCGCCCGAGGGTGAGACCGCTGGATCGCCTGCCGGCGGCGATCCAGCTGGACCGGCGGCCGGTGCCGGGCCGGCCGGGCCGGCCGTGGAGCGGGCTGGCGTCAAACGCGCGGCGGGACAGGCCAGGTACAGCCGCGCCAGCAGGTAGCCGATCCACCCTGCGAGACCGGCGAACGCGGCCACCAGGACCGCCAGGCTCACCATGCCGTGCATAGCGGCAGTCTAGGCAGTGGGCTGCCCGGTTGGAGGTGTGCCACGCGGGTGAGATGGCAGGCCGCGCTGGGCACCGGTGCCCTCGCCGGCCTTCGGCTAGCGGCCCTGGCGGGGCCCGGGGATGACCACGATGGGGCATTCCGCGTGTTGTGTGACCTGGCTGCTCACCGAACCCATCAAGAGCTTGGCGAACCCGCCGCCGCCGCGGGACCCAACGACGAGCAGGTCGGCGTCACGCGAGGCCCTGACGAGTTCTTCGGCCACATCCCCCGTGACCACCCGGACGGCGACCTCGGGCGCCGGCCCGCTGATTTCGCTCGCGGCGTCGTCCACGAATTCCTGCACCGCCCGCTGCGCGAGATCCGGGTTAAAGCTGTTCTCGGGGAAGCTGGGCACGGCCCAGTAAATCCTGGTGGCCGGGCGCACCGCGGGCGGGTGAACCGTTATAACCGTCAGCGGGACATGGTGGAATGCGGCCTCGCGCATCGCCCATCCAAGGGCACGGCGAGAATGGCCCGAGCCGTCCACGCCGACAATGATTCCAGGCATCTCTGCTCCTCAGATTCCCGATCCTTCCGATTCGCCCGCACTACAGCATGGCCCGCAGACCGGGCGAAAGATAGGGCCGATGATTCCGGCAGGCGAGACACTTGACCTGGCCTGCATGAACTGCCGGGGCCTTTCCTTGAAATGCACCGGAACCGTTCGGGAGAAAGTCCCTCCTCGACCGCCGCGGGCGGCGGGCCGCCGACCGCGAACGGCCCGGACTGCCGTCGCGGGAATTTTGGCAAGCTCATTACCGGCGATCAGCGAACGCCTGACCACCCGGGCAGTCCCGGCCGTCGCCCGGATCAGCCCATCCGGCCGGTGACATAGGCCCTGGTGCGGTCGTCTCTCGGATCCTGGAAGATCTGCTCGGTCGGCCGTACTCGACGAGCACGCCTGTGCGGGTATCGCTCTTGCCGTCAGTGAGCACGGAGAAGAAGGCGGTGCGGTCGCTGACCCGCGTGGCCTGCTGCATGTTGTGCGTGACGATGACGATCGTGTACCGCGACTTGAGCTCACGCATCAGGTCCTCGATGGCCCCCGTCGCGATCGGGTCGAGCGCCGACGCGGGCTCGTCCATGAGGACGACGTCCGGCTCGACGGCGATCGTGCGGGCGATGCACAGCCGCTGCGCCTGCCCGCCGGACAGGCTCAGGCCCGACATCTTCAGCCGGCTCTTGACCTCGTCCCACAGGGCGGCCCGGGTCAGCGAGCGCTCGACGATCTCGTCCAGCCTGTCTTTATTGCGCTCG
This sequence comes from uncultured Actinomycetes bacterium, assembly GCA_963762615.1. Taxonomy (GTDB): domain Bacteria; phylum Actinomycetota; class Actinomycetes; order Streptosporangiales; family Streptosporangiaceae; genus PALSA-505. The sequence continues at coordinate 156,694 of CAVXLG010000017.1, forward strand.
CCGTTGATGCGCGGCCCGTAGGCGACGTTGTCGTAGATTGACTTCGGGAACGGGTTCGGCTTCTGGAAGACCATGCCGATGCGCCGGCGCACGGCTATCGGGGAGACCTCCTTGCCGTACAGCGACTCTCCGCGATAGGACATGTCGCCTTCCAGGCGGGCGCCCGGCACGAGGTCGTTCATGCGGTTGAATGCCCGCAGCATCGTCGTCTTGCCGCTACCGGACGAGCCGATGAAGGCCGTGATCTCGTGCTCGTGTATGGTCAGCGAAACGTCGGTCACGGCCTTGAATGCGCTGTACCAGATCGAGACGTTCTTCACGTCGAAGATAACCTCGCCCGGCACTGAATCCGCCTGCTGCCGGACCACCGGCTCAGGCCGCGGCAGGCTGGTGACGATGTCCTGCTCGGTGACGACGTTCTGCTCAGGCTCTTCCATCACGTTCCTAGCGCGCGTATCGGGCGAATCGTGCCGTGACGAAACGGGCAACGATCATCAGAATGAAGGCGATCGCGATGAGCGTGAGTGCCGCTCCCCAGCCGCGGGCCTGGGCGCCGACGATACGGCGACGACGCGTTGGCGAAGATCTGCGACGGCAGCGAGGTGTTGGGGCCGCTGAACACGTTGCGGTTGACCGTGGTCACGGTCAGGATCGTGAACAGCAGCGGTGCCGTCTCACCCGCGGCCCGGGCGACGGCGAGCAGGGCGCCGCTGACGATTCCGCCGATCGCCGCCGGCAACACCACCGTTACCGTCACGCGGGCCTTGGTGGTACCCAGGGCGTAGGCCCCTTCGCGCAGCGAGTTCGGCACCAGCTTCAGCATCTCATCGGTGGAGCGGATCACGATCGGCAGCATCAGGCAGCCCAGGGCCAAGGCGCCAGCGAAACCCGAGTAGCCGAAGTGCAGCACCCAGATCGAGAAGATGAACAGCCCCATGATGATCGAGGGCACGCCCGTCATCACGTCGGCCATGAACCCGATGAGCCGCGCGAGCAGCCTGTTGCCGCCGTACTCGTTGAGGTAGACCGCGGCCAGCACGCCGAGCGGCACGGCCATGACCGTGGCGAGGGCCACGATCTCAACCGTGCCGACGATCGCCGGCCCGATTCCGCCGACGTTCGCCGGCGCCACGTTCACCGGGATCGAGCTGGTGAGGAACGACCAGCTAATGACCGAGGCGCCCTTGGCGATCACCGTGTACAGCACGAAACCCAGCGGGATGATCACCAGCACGAACGACGACCACCATCAGCACCGTCGCGATGCGGTTCTTGGTGCGCCGCCAGGACCGCGGCTCCCGCAGGTCGACCGGCTGCTGCCCGGTCACGACAGCCATCAGGCCCCCCTCCGCCGCCGCGCGGAGCGCGCCACGATCGCGCGAGCCACGATGTTGATGATGATCGTGAAGACGAACAGGAGCACGCCCAGCCCGAACAGCGCGGCGCGGAACACGCCCGAGGCCTCGCCGAACTCGTTCGCGATGACCGACGGCATGTTGTAGCCGGGCGCGAACAGGTGGGACGTGATCGTGGCCGACGAGCCGATCACGAGGGCGGCCGCGATCGTCTCGCCCATGGCCCGGCCCAGCCCGAGCAGCACCGCCCCGACGATACCGCCCTGGCTGTGCGGCAGCACGACACCGCGGATCATCTCCAGGCGGGTGGCCCCCAGCGCGTACGCGCCCTCCCTGTCGATCGCCGGCACCGTGGCGATGACCTCGCGCGACAGCGAGGTCACGATGGGCGTGATCATGAAGGCCAGGATGATGCCCGCGGTGAAGAACGAAGCACCGCTCACGGGCTGCCCGAACAGCGGGCCCAGCACCGGGACGCCGTTGACGCCCCCGGCTATCGAGGTGTAAATGTGCTGGATCCAGGGGGCGAAGACCAGGATCCCCCACAGGCCCCAGACCACGGACGGGACCACCGCCAGCAGGTCGATCACGTACACGATCGGGCGCGCCCACCGGTACGGCACGACCTCGGTCAGGAGCAGGGCGACGCCCACGCTGACCGGTACGGCCATCACCAGCGCGATGATCGCCGTGATGGCCGTGCCGTAAATGAACGCCAGCGCGCCGAACTGGTTGGCCGTCGGGTTCCAGGTCTTCGAGAAGATCTTCAGCGCCCTCGGCGGAGAACCACGACGAGGCCTGCTGGCTGGTCGAGACGGCGATCAGGACCAGGATCACCAGCACCAGCAGGCCGGCCGCCAGCGCGAGGACCTGGAAGCCGCGGTCGCCGAGCGGCCGCCGCTCGGTCAGCCCACCGGCGGGCACGGCCTGATGCTCCTGGGTGACAGTGCTCACGCAGACGAGCCCATCGCGTCCGGGTGCGTCGCGGTGCACACGGTTACGAGCCGATCTTGCTGAGCTGCGCCTTGGCCTTCTGGTCGATGCTGGAGGGCAGCGGCGCGTAGCCCAGTCTCGGGAGCAGTTTCTGCCCGTCCCCGACCAGGTAGCCGAAGTACGCCTTGAGCATCTTCGTGGTGTTCGAACTCGACTGCTTCTGGTAGACCAGGACCCACGACTGAGCCGTGATCGGGTAGGAGGTGGCGCCCGGCGCCCAGATCGCGCTGAACGTCAGGTCGGGCTTGACGGTGGCGCTGGCGGCGGCGGTCGTGGCGGCAGAGACCGACGGCGTGACGAAGTCGCCGGCGTTGTTCTTGATGGACGCGAAGGTCAGCTTGGAGGCCTTGGCGTCCGCGTAGTCCACGTACCCGATGGCCCCCGGGGTAGTCTTGATGATCTGCGCTACCCCGCCGTTGCCGTTGCCGCCCCGGCTGGTGGCGGGCCAGTTGATGGTCGAACTGCTGCCGAGCTTCCAGACGCCGGGCGCACCCTCCACAAGGAACTGGGAGAAGTTCTGAGTGGTGCCCGACGAGTCCGAACGGTGGGCGATGGTGATCGCGGTGCTGGGCAGCTTGACACCGGGGTTGTCCGCCGCGATCGCCGGGTCGTTCCACTTGTTGATCTTGCCCTGGAAGATGTCCGCGATGACCGGTCGCCGACAGCTTCAGATTGCTCACGCCTGACAGGTTGTACGAGACCGTGATCGGGCCGATCAGGACAGGGGTGTAGAGCACCGTCTTGCCCTTGAAGCTCGCGATCTCATCGGAGGGGATCGGCGAGTCCGAGCCTGCGAACTGGACGATCCCCGACGCCAGGTCGGTGCGGCCCTTGCCCGAGCCGCCGCCGCCGTAGTTGACCGTCATGTTGGGCTGGACCGACTTGAACGCCTGGATTGCCGCCTGCTCATAGACGAGTTGGAATGTCGATCCGCTCGCGTTGAGCGTGCCGCTGAGGCTCGAACTGCCGCCGCCCGACGCACCGCTGTTGCTGCTCGACGAGCAGGCGGCAAGTGAACAAGGTTATCGCGACGAGGGCGAGCCCCGCCGCCGTGAAGCGCTGGACGCGCAGACGTTGCATGTCAGATACCTCATCATTTCTTGGTTGCAATGAGCACAGACTCCCCGGCGCCAGCCAAGCATGCGAAATGCATACCATCCCACACAAACGAGTCTGTCCTGCAACCCGTACCCGCGCGTTAAGCCATAGGATACGAGTAGTGAAAAATAAGGAAACATGAAGTGAATCTAAGGTGTCCTTAGTGTGACAGCTCGGGTATCCGGAGAGCGCCGGCCCGTCGGATGCGGTCAAGGACGCCGGGCCCTTCTCGATATCTCACGCCGATGGCGACGATGTCCCGGGCTTCGCTCTCCGGCCGCCGGGTAAGGTCGGCAACCGGCCGCGAGCTTCCGGCCAGCTCATAACCTGGAACGATCAGTTCGTGAACTCTCGGCGCACCAGGTGGAGCACCGAAGAGCCGCCCAGTAGGCTTCGGCTATGGCCGAGCAGCGACAGGAATTTGAGCGCGAGCTGGAGGCTATCGAAGCCAAGGTCATCGAACTGTTTGCCATGGTCGCCGAGGACCTGCCCGGGGCGACTCACGCCCTCCTGAGTGGCGACGACAAGGTGATCAAGACGCTGGCCGAACGCGAGCAGGTCATCGACGCCCTCTACCCGCAGATCGAGGCGATGGCCAACCGGGAGATTCTGCTGCAGGCACCCGTCGCTTCCGACCTGCGCTTCCTGCTCTCCGTGCTGCGAATCGTGCCCGAGCTTGAGCGCTCCCACGACCTCGTCGTACAGATCGCCGGCCGGGCAACCCACATCCTCAGCGATGACCTCTCACCGCGCTGCCGGGGGCTCATAGAGCGAATGGGGAACCTCGCGTCCAGCATGTGGCGCCAGGCAGTGGACTCCTGGTACCAGCGCGATCGTTCCGTTGCGGGCGCTCTGAGCGAGCGTGACGACGAAATGGACGAGCTTTACGCCAGCTTGATAGCCGAGCTTGCCTCGGGGCGCATGACACTGCCGGTGACGATGGAGATGACGCTGGTGGCGCGCTTCTACGAGCGTCTCGGTGACCACGCCGTCAACATCGCCCGCCGGGTGGTCTACCTGGCCGGATCCCGAAACCCCGCAGTAGATCGCGCCGCCGCCGGGGGCAGACGTGCAATTCTCGCCCGTTTCCGGGAACTAGCCGATGGCCGCTGCTACGCCGTGTCCCCTGATGTCTGCCTGACTGGCGCCGTCATCAGGGGAAGGGGAGGACACGCGGCCCCGGTAACGCGCTAGTGTCGCGTCATGGCCCCGCGCTCCCTGGTCGTCAAGGTCACGGCGGGCAAGGACGACCCCGAACGCTGCAACCAGGCGTTCACGGTCGCCGCCGCTGCCGTCGCCAGCGGGATAAGTACCTCGCTGTGGCTGACCGGTGAATCCGCCTGGTTCGCCCTGCCCGGCCGCGCGGAGGAGTTCATGCTCCCGGAGGCGCCACCCCTGGCGGATCTGCTGGCCGCAGTGCTGGCAGCCGGGACGGTGACCTTGTGCACTCAGTGCGCGGCGCGCAGGGACATCACCCCCCATGACGTCCTGGCGGGCGTCCGGATCGCCGGGGCGACCACGTTCGTCGCCGAGGTCACCGCTGACGGCGTTCAGGCACTCGTGTACTGAGCTGCCAGCTCAGCCTGACCCGGCGGCCAGCCGCTCGTCGCGGAGCCGGCGTCCCCACTGCTCGTCGGCGTCTGGCAGTGCCGGCAGCGAACCCGCCGCCCAGCCGAGCAGCAGGTCGGCCAGGGCCGGGTTGCGCACCAGGGCGGGGCCGTGCAGGTAGGTGCCGAGCACCCGGCCCGCGTAGCCGCCCTCGGTGCCGTCGCCGTTGCCCACTCCGGCCGCCAACCGGGCAAGCGGCCGGACGCCCGGACCCAGCATGCTCACTCCCTGGTGATTCTCGAACCCGGTCAGGCGGGGCAGCCCGAGGGCGGGGTCAACATCGGCGAGCACCTCGCCCACCGCCCTGCGGCCGCCCCGGGCGCTCCGGATGTCGGCAATTTCCAGGCCGGACAGCGGCTGCCCCTCCTCGCCGGCGAACTCCCTGCCGATCAGCTGATAGCCCGCGCACACGGCGAGGACGACCGCGCCGCGGCCAGCCGCGGCCGCCAGGCCGCCGTCGGCTCGAAGCCGCCGGGCCGCCAGAATCTGCGGCAGGTCCTCGCCGCCGCCGAGCAGGTAGACATCACCCTGGCGGGGTACCGGCTGATCGGAGTTCACCCGGACGGACTCGGTGCGGATGCCGCGCAGCCGGGCGCGCCGCTCGAGGACGAGCAGGTTACCCCGGTCCCCGTAGGTGCTGAGCAGATCGGGGTAGACCCATACCAGCCGCAAGCTGCTCGCGCCGCCGCCGCGGTGCCCGTTGCCCGCGCGGTCGTCCGGGCCGCCGTTGTCCGCAGGTCCGCTGCCGTCAGTTCCGGCGCTCACATCATCCCCTGCTCACGTTGTCCGGCCGAACGCAGCGCGGATCTGCTGGAATGCCGTGTAGTTGGCGATCACGTCCAGGCTGCCGCCGAGGTCGATCTGGCCCACCGCGTCGTCCACTCCCGTCGTGAGCCGGAAAGCCACTTCGTCTGCCTCCAGCCTGACCGCCAGGTCGAGCCGGCGCTCGCCGGCCACGAAGACCCGCCGCCCGCGCAGCAGCCGGTAATCCACGTCCCACAGCCACGAGGTGTCCCGGCCATCGGGTCCCTGCGCGTTCACCGCGAGCAGCACCGGAACCGGCGCCGGCGCCAGCACGTCGAACGCCTCGAGCCAGCCCGCCGGGTTCTTCGCCAGCAGCAGCCGGACGCTCCGGCCGCGCCGCTGCACCGTCGTGTACCGGCCGGCCACCGAGGTCACCTTGCGCAGCCGGGACAGCGCCCGATCAGGATCGATACCGAACGTCTCGGCGACGGCGAGCGCCACCACCGCGTTCGCCCGGTTGGCCCGGCCCGGCAGGGTGAGGTCGAGCTGGTGACGGCGGCCCGCGGAATCTACCGCGGTCTGGCCGTCCAGCACCCAGCTCACCGGCGGGCGGGCGAACTCGCACTCGCCGCACTGCCAGTCGGAGCCGTCCCGGCGCAAGTGAGAATCCGCATTCCGGGCAGCACCAGGAGTCCTCCCGCCAGCGCTGCCCGGCGGCCACCCAGGTCACCTGCTTCGCCGCCGCGGCCGCCCAGGCGATGAGCGGATCGTCGGCGTTGGCGATCACTCTGCAGTCGGGCGCATCGGCGAGCGCGTCCCGCCACCGCCTGGCGACCAGCCAGATTTCAGCCGCACGGTCCATCTGGTCACGGCTGAGATTGAGCAGGGCCACCGCCCGGGCCGCGGTGGCGGTCAGCACCGACGGGAGGTATTTCTCGTCCACTTCCAGGACGGCGAAGGGCGCGCTCGGCGCCCGGCCGAGCGCCGCGGCCAGGCCCGCCTCCATGTTCGCGCCGAACGCGTTGGACGCGACCTGCTGGCCCAGCGGCTCAAGCGCGGCGGTGACCAGGCGGGTCGTGGTGGTCTTGCCGTTCGTGCCGGTTACCAGGACGACCTGCCGGCCGGCGGCCAGCATCCCGAGCAGGCCGGGCTCCAGCCGGAGCGCGATCACCCCGCCGATGACCGAGCCGTCGCCGCGGCCGGCCAGCCTGGAGGCCCGCCCGGCGGCACCGCCGATCGCGGTGGCCAGGCGAGCGCGCAGCGGTAGATTGCTCATCGCCGCCGATGCTATCGGGCGCCCGGGCCCGGATCGCCGAACACCGGCCCGAAGGCCTCGCCGTGCTCGCTCATGACGAACCGGCGCGGCCAGGAGAGCACCACCTCCAGCCAGTCCGAGACATCCATCGCCGCCGCCGCGCGGGCCAGCTGAACGCCCGGCTCCTGGCCCACCATCACCGCCGCGAGGTCGCCGAGGTAGCCCAGCTGATCGTCGCCGCCCAGCAGCAGGTTCCAGGCGACGCGCCTGTTCTGCTCGAGCTCGGTGGACAGTGCGTGCCGCCGCAGCGCGTGGATCCGCTGGCCGACCCGCACGGCGGGCCGGCCCGCGGCGCCGAACAGGTCGAAATCGAGCGGCGGCGCCAGGTCGCGGGGCCGGCCGCCGGGCCGCCGAGCGGGCAGACGCGCTCGACCTCGTGCAGCCACCGCAGCTGCGGGACCACCCAGCTCGGGCCGCCCTTAGCGCCAGGCGGCATCTCGCCGGCCAGCATCCGCAGCGCCGCAGCCGAGGCGCTCGCCGCCAGCCGGCGCGGGTCATAGCTGGCCCGCGTGCTGACCGCGCGGGCGCCGACCGACCTGTCGATCAGCGTGGCGAGCGCGCACTCGCGCCGCCTCGGGTCCAGCCCGGCCCACCGGCCCCGCAGCCCGGCCGGCACCGCGGGCATGCCCTGATTGGTCAGGAAGGCGAGCACCAGCGTCTCCGCCCAGATCCGCAGCCAGGCCTGCTCCGCCGCGGCGGACAGCAGGTCTGCGCTGCGCAGCTCGACCAGGGTGCAGGCGCGCCCGGCCGAGCAGCACGGACCGCAGGCGGGACTGCGGCGACCGCGCAGCGGCGGCGGCGGGCTGTCGAGCACCCGCTCGGTTCCCTCGCCCAGCGGTACCCGGATCCGCAGCGGCCGGTCCATGCCGTCGGCGAACACCGCGGCCACGCCCGGCCCCATCGATACCACCTGCCGCGACTGTTCGTCGTCGAGATTCATCGCCGCCCCGACGACCTGCCGGTCGTCCTGCGCGGGCAGCCGGTGCACGATCTTCAGCGCGGTGTTCTTCACCACGTCGGGCACCAGCTTGGCGGGAATCTGCTCGGCTACGATCATGCCCTCGCCGTAGGCACGGATCTCGGCGAGCATCCCGGCGAACAGCTCCACCGCGTGCGAGCCGGCCCGCTCATCACCCCGGTTGCGCAGCAGCCGGTGCGCCTCCTCGATGACGATCACGTGCCGCAGGCCGTCCACCCGCTCGCGGCGGGCGCGCAGCCGCAGGTGCTCGACCAGCCTGATGATCAGCGTGCCCATCAGGAAGGCCTTGTCCTCGTCGTTGGCGACGTCCTCGATGGCCAGCACCACGTTGCGGTGCAGCAGCTCGCCGATATCGGCCGGATGGCCGCCCTCGAAGAACCGGCCGGCCGACCCGACACGCAGCGAGCGCAGCCTGACGTTGACGAAGCCGCGCACGTCGGCCTGCAGCTCCGGCCCGTAGCCGACGTCTTCGATCACCTCGAGCGCGGCGCGCTGCAGCTGGGCCAGCGTGGGGATGGCCGGCGCCACCGGCGCGCCCGGAACGCCTCCGCCGGTGACCACGTCCCACCCGGCTTCCTCGTACACCCGCTGCAACGCCTGCGACATGATCTGCGGGAACGGCTCCTGGGCGTCGAAGGCCGCGTGGAAAAGGGCACGCACCATGTCGATATGCGCCTGTACCGGGTAACCAGGCTCGGGCGCGAGCGGGTTCACCGACAACGGCACGGCGCAAGGGTCGGTCGGGTTGATGACCGTGACCTGGCCGATCCCCTCGATCCGCCCTGCCATCGCGGCGTACTCGGACTTGGCCGGCTCGATGGCCAGCCAGGGCAGCCCGATCCGGCTGCACTGCTCCAGGATGTGCCGTACGGTCTGGGATTTTCCCGCTCCGGTGGCCCCGGTGACGAACGCGTGCCGGTTCAGGGTAGACAGCGGCACCCGGAACGCGCCGACCGGCCGGTCCTGGGGGTCGAGGATCGCGCCGACCTCGATCGCCGGCGACCGGGACCGCAGCGAATCCCGCATCTCGGTCTCGCTCGTGACGTCGAAGTAGCCGGGATCGAGTACCCGCAATCCCGGGACCTCCCGGCGGGGCAGGCCGGTGAGCGCGGCGAGCGTCCCGGCCGTGGCGGCGAACGGCGTGGCCGCGCCGTCGGTCGCATCCTGCACCTTGACCGCGACCGCCTCGGCCAGCGTGTACGCCTCAAGGCCGCTGCGCAGCCGGTAGGGGTGCCTGCTCGAGATCTACCGACCCGACCAGCACCGGAGCGATCAACCGCAGCTCCTCGGGAGTGGCCGCGCCGGCCAGGACGCGCACGCTCCACAGCCCAGCCTCGCGGAACATGTCGAGTTCGGCCATCCGCCGCTGCGCCCGCTCGACGTCGAACCTCGAATGCTCCTCCTCGAACCGGCGGAGCACGTTGAGCTGCGTCCGCAGCTCGGCGACCTCCGCGTCGATCAGCCCGGTGGGCTCGGCGATGACCAGCCACCCGAACCGCCGGCCCATGAGCGTCACGAGCGTCGATTCGAACAGGCTCGGCCGCCGGTCCTGCTCGCGGTCTGCCGGCCGGGCGGCCTCGGCCAGCGGCGGCGCCTGGCGGCCTGGGCAGGACGTCCAGACCATGCCGTCGAGCTCGTCGCGCCAGTCATCGCCGACCTGCTCGCCGCGCGCGCCGGCGGGGAACAGCAGGCCGGGCCACTGGCCGGCGCCCGGCGCACCATGCCCGCCCGCCGAGCCGCCTCCCGGGCCGTCTCCGGACACGCCGGACGGCTCGCCGGCGCCCGGCGTCCCCGGCCCGCCTCCCGAGCTGTGTTCAGAGCCGTCATCGGGCTCCTGGCCGGCCCCGGCCAGCGTCCCGGCGTTGGTGATCAGCTCAAGCGGGGCTCCGCCGCCGCGCGACAGCCAGCCTGCCGCGAACGCCTGGCCGCGCTCGGCCGCGCTGAGCACCGCGGGGAGAACGGCGACGAAGTCGGCCTCGGGCGAGACGGCTCCGGCGGAGGCCGTGATCGCCAGGATCCTGTGCCACGGGCCGGTCAGGTTGCCCTCGCCCTCCGTGGCCGCTGTCGCGCGATGCCCGCCCACCTAGCGTGGATATCAGGCTGTCGGCGTCCGCGCCACCGGTACCGGGGGAACGATTCAATCGCGCCGTTTGCGCCAGTCCAGCCGCTCGGGCGGCGGCCCGAGGTTCGGCGGCGGCTGGGCGTCAGCAGAGCGCCAGCTCACCGGCACGGGCGCGCGGCCGTGCTCCGGCCCCGCGGGAGCCCGCGGTGGGACAGCCGGCGCCTGCGTGCTGCCCGCGGGCAGCACGTCCGGCGCGTTCTTGGCCTCGTCCAGGGTGAGCAGAGTCGCGGTCGGCAGCCCGATGATCCCGGGATTCGCGTCGGCCATCACGATCCGCCGTCCGCCGCGGGAGGCCGAGGAGATGATCACCGCACTCGGCGGCAGCTGCTGCAGTTCATGCTGCTCGACCAGGAACTCGCGGGATCGCTGCGTGGTCCGCGCCAGCGAGTCGTTCGTGCCGACGGCCCGGGAGGTGCTGACTCCCCACGCGGTGCTGAGGTTGATCCCCTCGGTGATCGACTCGGAGTCACTGGTGCCGCTCGAATAGTTGCGGTCGCCGCTACTCGACGAGGTCGCATGGCCGAACGGCGCCGCGATGGACTCGCGGCTGCGGCCGCGGCCGCTGCTGCGGCCGGCGGTCCGGCTCGTCGTGGCGGAGGCGGACACGGAATCGGCAGTGCCGACCGTGCTGGTGTAGGAGTCGCCGACGGTATCGGTCAGCGACGTGCCCACGGTGTCGGTGAGCTGGGTGAGCACGAAACGGTGCTCGGTGCCGATCTGCTCACTGGCGACCCTGGCGTCCTCGGCGTTGCCGAGACGCATGAAGGCCACCGCGGCATTCCCCCGGCCCAGTCGCTCCTTCACGTGCGCCGGAATCGACCGGTAGGCAAGCAGCAGGCCGGTCCGGGTTGCCTCGCAGGCATCGCACAGCCGGTCGAGCACGTCGCCGCGGAGCTTGTCCGCGCCGGCCATCATCAGCGTGTGCTGCCATGGCCGGCCCGCCGGGGACTGGCGGAGCACGTGGGTCAGCGCGGTCACCGCGTAGCTGCCGAGCACCCGGTTGCCGAACACCCCGGCCCGCCGGTCGGTGCAGATCACCCGCAGCCTGCTGGGCGCAAGATCGACCGGGGCCAGGCCTGTGCGGTCCAGCTTCCGCAGCCGCGACTCCATCGCCCAGGCCCGGCCGATCACCACCTGGTCGGCTGCCCCGCGGCCGAACATCCCGGTGATCCGTTCCAGCTGATCCGCGCTGAGCAGCCCGAGGCGGATGTCCTCCCGGGGGTCGCCGATCTGTGCGAGCGCGCGGAGCGCGGCGGTGATCTGGGCGATCGTCACGTCCCCGCTGAAAACGTCGATCAGCCGCTCCAGGATCGCGTTGTCCTGCGCCACGTCGCCGCCGGTGCCCGCTTCCTCGCTCACGCTGACCACCAGGGAAAGAACGTCGGCGAGGGCTTCCCTGGACAGGCCGGCGCTCAGATCCAGCCTGGGCAGGTCGGTGGGCAGCACCCAGACCAGCGGTGCGATGCCGGACCGGCCGGCCACGGCCAGCAGGTCATGGGCGACCGCGCCCTCCGACAGGTCGATCACGGTCAGCTCGCCCCCGACGGCGAGCCGTGACGCCCCGACCACGGTGAACATGGCCGACCAGCCGGACAGCGTGCCGCCTGCCAGGTCGACCCGGTCGACGCGGGTTGGCAGCGAGACCGCATACCACTGGGGCTGCTTCTCGAACGCGCCGCGCCGATCCTGCCAGCCCTGGAATCTGCGGGCGTGTTCCTCCTGCCAGGCGAACAGGCGGCTCTCCTGCTCGGCACGGATCTTGCCGAGTCGCCGCTGCTCCTCGCCGACCCGCGATCGCAAGTCCTGCTCACCCCGCCAGATGGTCCGCACCGCCAGGCCCGCGCCGACCAGGCAGACGACCACGCCGAGCCAGGCGATCGCCGCGTCCAGCCAGCCGACCACCCAGGCCGCAAGCAGCAGGCCGGTCAGCAAGAGCGCGGCCGCGGCGGCCAGCCTGAGCGGCCGGTCGAGCAGGTTCTCCTCGCGCCGTTGCGCAGCCACCCAGTCCGGATTGAGCTGCTCCTGCTCCGGCGGCGTGGGCCGCTTGGGCTGCGGCCCCGGATCGGGATGCAGCAGCGCGTGCTGCCAGCCGAGATAGATCCGGTCAGGCCGCATCCGGCCCGCCGGGGACCCGGGCTGCTGCCCGGGTGGCCGACGCTGGCGGTCGGGAGCACCGCCGGGCTGGTCCTGGATGCCAGCCGCCGCACCGGACGTATCGCGCCCCGGAGCACCGCCGGGCTGACCCGGGACGCCAGCCGCCGCACCGGACGCACCCTGCCCCGGAGCACCGCCGGGCTGATCGCGGGAACGCCAGCCGCCGCACCGGACGCACCCTGCCCCGGAGCACCGCCGGGCTGATCGGGGGAACCGCCAGCGGCGCGGCCGCGGTTGCTGCCGCGCTCGTCCCTGGCGGCCGGGACCGTCACGTGGCCCTGCCTTTCCGCAGCGAGCCCGCACTCCTATGCCTGTGTACCGCGGGAGCCGTGACCGGCTCGATCTCGGTCCTGGCGGCCTGCCGCTCGCTAGGCGGCTTGGCGGGATGCCGCGCGATCCGGACGGGTACGGTCAACCCCAGCGTAACCAGCCGGCGCTCCGGTCTCCTGACGATCTGGACGTACTCCCCGTTAGCCAGCCTGCTCAGCGCGCGCGCCGCCACGACCGGCTTGCGGACCAGCCCGAACGGGCCGAGCTGGCTCAGCTGCCCGGTTGCGTCGGCCGATGCGACGGCGCCCGCCGCCGGGCCCCCGCCCGCTGCCGGGCCCCGGCCCGCCGCGGCAACGGCCTTCGGGCGGACCTGGGCCTCTGGCCCCGGCGCCGGCGCGAGATCCCCGCTGCCGGCCGGGGCGAACTTCGCTCCGGTGAGGCCGGCGAACCGCTCGGCGGCCGCCGGGTCGGTCAGCCGGTGCAGCACCAGAACATTGACCTGGTCGGCCAGCGCCTCGGCCCGCACCGCGGCCGTGGTGGTCAGCAGCGCGGGCAGCCCGGCTGCGCCGCCGCGTGTGACCAGTTGGCCCAGCGTGGCCGGGGCCAGGTCACCGCACTGGTCGAACCAGACCAGCCCGTCGGCTGGCACGCCGATCCGGCGCAGCTCGGAGCAGACCGCCAGCACGTCGCGCGCGATCAGGCTGGCCATCATGGTCGCCGCCCGGCCGCGGGCCGCGGATTCGATTGAGAACAGCACGACCGCGCGCTCCCGTACCACCCGGCCGAGGTCAATGCGGGGGCCGGGCGCCGGGCTGAGCCAGCGGCCGAGCGGCGAGCCGCGCAGCTCGCTCAGCTGCGCGGCCAGCGTCACGGCGATGCGCGGGTCGGACTCGAGCAGGCTGGCGGACACCTTCACCCGCTCGCCGAGGGCGCGCCGTCTGGGATGGTAGCCGGGCACGTGGTCCATCCGTGCCCGCAGCGCGGCCGGGCTGAGCAGGTGCGCGACCTCGTCCAGCATGGCGGTGCGCGGATCGCCGGGAGCGGCGTCGGCGACCGCGAACAGATCGGTCAGGTAGGCCGCGCAGCTACGCCGGTACTGGTCGGCGGTGCCTTCCCAGTCGACCATGCCCATGACGAGCGAGGTCCGCCTGGCTGGCTCGCCGGCGCGGAGCGGGTCGTAGTATGCGGAGTCTTCGGCCGGCAGCTGCTGCAGCGGCGTTCCGGTGGCTGTACAGACCGCCGAGAACGACTCCGCCAGCCTCCTGCTGCCGTCCAGATCGACGGCGATCACCGGCTTGCGGCGGCGGATGGCCGCGTGCGCGATCTGGAAGCTCGTGGTCGTCGTCCCGGAGCCGGCCGAGCCGGTGCACAGCACTCCGCCTGCCACCTCGGCCCAGGACGCCGCCGCCCGCCGACCGGTGGCGGCGTCCAGCCCGAGGCACGCGCCGTCCCTGGTGACCACGCCGCCCGCGGAGATGAACCGCGTGAGGTACACGCGGCGGCAGAACGTCAGCGGGCCGGGACGATAGCCGGGGAGCTTCCACTCGTCGGTGTGCAGCCAGTCGAGCCAGACGGCGATGGCAGCCTCGGCCGACGCCACGATCAGCGCCAGCGGGAACTGCCTCGGCAGCCAGTGCCCGATCCCGGCGTAGGCCGCGCCCATGTGCCCGAGCCGGCCCAGGTGCCGGCCAGCTCCGCCGAGATACGCCGCGATCTGGCCGGGACCCTCAACGAAACCCGCGCCGGCCAAGGCCGGCCCGATAGCGAGAACCCAGACGATGCCGATGCAGGCGGGCACCGCCAGCCATTGCGGCCGCCATCTGGTCAGCCGGGTGGTGAGGTAGAAGATGACCGCGAGGATCAGCGTCAGCTGGGCGAAGAGCAGGTGCGCGACCACGACCAGAACCGCGCAGGCGGCAATCAGCTCAGCTCGGCGGGGGGTATCGCCGGGGATAAGGTATCGGCCGGGACGCGGCACGCGGTCGTCCGCGGTTACTGTGTCGGCACGCATAGGCACTCAAGGTTCCCAGCCCCTTGCGGTCTGTGTCCAGATGCGGATCATGTCCGGCTGCAGCCGACCCGGCCGCGGGTCAGCCGATCTTCTGGATCTGCGCCGCGGCGAGCGGCCCGCGGGACCACCCGGTCACCGAGAATGCTGCCCGGACCTCCCTCCCGCCTCTTCTGCATCTGCGCCGCGGCGAGCAGCCCGCGGGACCACCTGGTCACCGAGAATGCTGCCTGGATCTCACTCGTGCCGACGCCGCGCCCGGGGTACCCGGCGGCGGTAGATGCGCCGGTTACCCAGTCACGGTTCGCAGCTCGCGGCGGCCCGCGGCCAGGCGCCGTCATCTCCTGCCGCGGTCGAGGTCAGCTGCGGGCCGCTCGCAGACTCGATCACGACCCGGAACATCTCCGGCCGGAGCACCGCAGTGGCCAGGGCCATCGGCGTACCGGCGGACGTATCGTCGAACCGGACCGTCACGTTGACCGCGGGCTGGCCCGCGGCCAGCCGCAGGCTCCGGGCGATGGACGGGGCTGGCGGCTGCAGCTCGACGAACAGGCCGGCCGGGCGCGGTACCGACGCCGGCAGGCGGCGGGTTTCTGCGAGCGGTGACATATGGCTGACGCCCGCGTCCGGCGGTGACGCACGGCCGACGTCCGCGGCCGGCGGCGACGGGGGACCGGCGCCCGCCGCTGGCGGCATTGCATGACCGGCGTCCGCGACCGGCAGTGACGCGTAATGGTCCTCGGATGCCTGAGGTGAAGCGCGGCCGGCGTCCTGGTCTGGCGGATGACCGGCCGGGCCTGACACGACCTGCGATGCTCTCAGCACGTCGGCCAGCGCGGGCGGATCCTTGGCGAGGAATGCGTACCGCTCGGGCAGGTAGGTGGCCGAGTAGGCCACCGGGCAGCGGTCGGAGGTCCACAGGCAGCGGACGACGCACACCGGGTCGCCGGGCGAGAGCCCGAGAATCCCGCCGATGTCCTCGGGCACCCGGCGCCACGACACGTGCCTGGACGCGGATTCGATCGCCGTGCCCATCGGGTCGATGGAGGCGCGCAGGTCCGGCAGGCCCTCGAGCTTGATCAGGTAATCAGCCGGGCTGGCCCGGTACACCTGGCCGTCGGGGAGGCGGCGCAGCAGGTGGCGGGCCGCCAGTTCCTCGATCGCGGCCTCCATCTCGGCCGGGCTCACGCCGTATCGGCGGGCGAGCGCGCTGCGCCGGGGCAGCCGCCAGCCCGGCTCGTGATGGACGAGCGCCGCGGCCACCCGGTCCGCCAGCACCTGGGCCGCCGATCGGTCTTCGCCGACGTGGTCGCTGCCGGTGCCAGCTGAGCCGCGCAAGGCGGCCATCCGCTCGTCCTCTCCCCCCGGATAACTGATCATTCCGGCATGTCCTGACTGCCGTCGGGCAGGTCGAGAGCCGATTCGGCCACCGGGAGTCAGCCGCTCTGCTGAGCGAGCGGCCGGCGGATTGGTCTGGTCACCGGGATGTGCTCCTTCGGCGTCTACGGCATCTGGGTCTAACGCACACCTCGTGCTCGGCCCGGTATTCCCCGGCCGGAACATCACGCTGCCCAGAGTGGGCCGAGGGTGGATCGGTTCGGCGCGGGAACCCCGCGCGCGACTTCCTCCTTTCTTAAGCAGCGCAGATGTCCCGTGGCTGAACCCCGCGAGTAGCAGAAGGCGAAGAATGGGTGAAGGAGAGGCAAATACAGACGCGACGACAGCGCCGGCCCCGGGGCCGGCGCCGTCGTCGCGTCTGTTCAGAGGGCTACCTCCACCGCGGTGAGGTGGCCGACGTCGGCAGTTACCGAGCGGTCCCAGGTCAGGCCGCCCGGGGCGAGCACCCGGACAGTCCAGGTACCGGGGGCGGCGAAGAACCGGAATCCGCCGTCCTCGCCGAGCGGCACCTCGGCGACGAAGTCGCCGCCGGAGTCGAGCAGCCGCGCGTACCCGGTGGCCACCGCGGCCCCGTCGTGCGTGACGCGGCCCTGCACCACGGCCTGGTCACCCACATCGGCCGGGAGGCTGGCTCCGCCGGCCGGGGCGCCGCATCCGTCGCCGGCGGTCACGAGGAAGCGCCCAGCTCGATCGGCACGCCGACCAGCGAACCGTACTCGGTCCACGAGCCGTCGTAGTTCTTGACACTGGGCTGGCCGAGCAGCTCGTGCAGGACGAACCAGGTATGCGCTGAACGCTCGCCGATCCGGCAGTAGGCGATGGTGTCCCGGCCGAAGTCAACCCCGGCGCCGCCGTAAAGCTCGCGGAGCTCGTCGTCGGAGCGGAACGTGCCGTCCTCGTTGGCCGCCTTCGACCAGGGAATGTTGCGGGCGGACGGGATGTGCCCCGGGCGCTGGGCGGACTCCTGCGGCAGGTGCGCGGGAGCGAGCAGCTTGCCGCTGAACTCGTCGGGTGAGCGCACGTCCACCAGGTTCTTGCTGCCGATCGCCGACACGACCTCGTCACGCATCGCGCGGATCGAGGCGTCAACGTCAGACGCCGTGTAGTGGGTGGCGGGCCGCCGCGGGACCTCGGTGACAAGCTCGCGGGAGTCGAGCTCCCACCTCTTGCGCCCGCCGTCGAGCAGCTTCACGTCGCGGTGCCCGTACAGCTTGAAATACCAGTACGCGTACGCGGCGAACCAGTTGTTGTTGCCGCCGTAGAGCACGACCGTGTCGTCGTTGCCGATGCCCCGCTCAGACAGCAGAGCCTCGAAGCCCGCCTTGTCCACGAAGTCACGGCGCACCGGGTCCTGCAGATCCTTCTTCCAGTCCAGCTTGATCGCGTTGCGTATATGCCCCTTGTCGTACGCTGAAGTGTCCTCGTCTACCTCGACGAGGACCACCCCCGGGTCGTCTTGATGCGCCTGGACCCAGGCGGCGTCCACGAGGACGTCGGAACGGCTCATACCGGAATCTCCTTGTCAGGTTCGGCGGACAGCGCCTCGCGGCCGCCTGCCCGGATTCGCTGAATCATCAGATACATCTCGCAGCCTAGGCAGAAGCCGAAGGCCGCATTGAGGAAAGCCGCGGCGAGAGCCGCCGCGGTCGCCGCCATGCCGATAGCGGTGATGCCCGTCCCGTAGCCGATCACGCCGATCACGCCGAAGGCCGCGCCCACCCCCTGGGCGAACCGCGGCGGCGGCTCTGCCTCCAGTTCCCTGGGCGGTCCGAGCCTGGGCCTGATCAGCCAGCGGTAGATCATGCCGTACGGCGCATGGCGCAAGCCGAGGGCGGCTCCCGCGGCGAATACCAGGGTCTGCGCGGCCAGCAGCCAGCCGCTGCCGGTGACGAGCACCGCGGCGAGGACGACCGTGGAAAGCGCGGCGCCAAACCGCGCGCCTCTCGGGTCAATGCCCATCAGCTGTGCTCCTTCGCCCTGGCCTGGGCAGCCGGGGAGGGATTTCAGGTTATTACATAAGCCGGCCGGTAAAATGGGGAATATCAGAGGGCCGCTGACACGCGGCAGAAGTCCACGGCGCGCCGCCTGGTCAGCACCTGCGTCCCCCGGGAAGCCACGTACCAGATGCTATGTGCGGCCAGCCGGGCTGTCACTTTCTTAGCCCCGCTGGCAGTGGACGGCACTCAGCTCACCTCGCCCGACGCCAGCTGGCCCGGTATTACCTCGCCGAGCGCGGCGAGCACGTCGGCCTTGCGCGGCTGCCCGCTGCCGCGCCGCGCGATGCGCCCGTCCGGCCCGAGCACGAGAACCGCAGGGGTCCGGCGGATGTCCAGCCGCCGCACCAGATCCAGCCTGCGCTCGGCGTCGATCTCGACGTGCGTCACGCCGTCCACCAGGCCGGCCACGTCGGCCAGGATCACCCGGGTCGCCCGGCACGGGGCGCAGAACGCGGTGGAGAACTGGACCAGGCTGGCGCGGCTGCCGAGCGGCTGGCCAAGCTCGGCCTCGGTGAGAGCCTGCTCGCCGCCGGGCGCCGAGGGGCTGCCGCCAGCGTGCCCGGCGACACCGGACCGCAGCCTGCCGCTCCGGGTTTTCCAGATCATCCCGAACGCGCTCACCGCGGCCAGCACGGCAACGCAGACAATGACGCCGGTGACCACGCCCGGCTACAGCGCGGGACGGGCGCCGGGCATTCCCGGGCGGGCCGGGGTCCGTCCCGTCAGGTGGCCGGGACGTTGGCGAGCACCCTGCCGTCGGAGGTGAGCTGGAAGGCGCGTACCGCGCCGACCGGAGCCGCCGACGATGCCTGGTACGAGCTGGGCTTCGACTCGTTGGTCACCGTCCAGCCGCCGGCCGGCCAGCGCTGGCCGTCCTGGCCCACGACCCACAGCTCGCAGGTCGTCCCCGCCCGGATGCCGGAGACCTTGACGTCGAGCCGTAGCCCCCAGGGCACGCCGGCGTACCTGACGTCCATGTGGTTGTGCGCGCTCGTCGTCTGGGCGTTCTCCCAGTGCACGGCCGCCGCCGAGCCGCCGGACGGCGGGTTCGCCAGCTTGACCGCCCCGACGGCCGCGCCGGCCGCGATGAGCGCCACCGCCGCTACCGAGGCCAGGTTCCGCCACCTGCTGACCCGGCGGCGGTGGGCTGCCCGGGCGAGCAAGGGGGTGAGGATCTCCTCGTCCAGGTGCTCGCCGTCCGGGTACCCGCCGAGCGGAGTGCGTTCGGAAGCATCAAACCGGGCGATTTGCTCGGCTTCTTCGATGGGCACCCGGCCGAGCAGCGCGGGCAGACCCGCCAGCCCGGCCAGCTCCTCCCGGCAGTCGAGGCATGCGGCCAGGTGACGGTCCACGACGGAGCGCTCGGCGGGATCGATGGCCCCGACTATGTAGACGCCGAGCGACTGCCGGACGCGCATGCAGTTGATCACGTCGTTCACGGCGCCAGCCCCCGTTCCTCAAGAGCCAGCTTGAGTGCCTTGAGCGCGTAGAACGTGCGGGATTTCACCGTGCCCGCGGGGATGCCGAGCTCGCTGGCGGCCTCGGCCACCGAATTTCCCCGGTAGTAGGTCTCGAAGAGCACCCTGCGGTGATCAGGTCGCAGCGCGGCCAGCGCGTCGGCGACCGCCCAGGATTCGAGCGCGCGGTCCACGTCGTCGGCGGCCGGGCGCAGGCCGAGGGCCGCCTCGCCGACCTCCTGCGGCCGGGCCCGGCGGGCCCGCTGGCCGTCAATCACCAGGTTCCTCGCCACCGTGAACAGCCACGGCCTGGCCGGCTGGCCAGTCACCGCCTCGGGGTGCTGCCAGGCACGGAGCAGTACTTCCTGGACCACGTCTTCAGCTCGCTGCCTGTCTCCAGAAGTCAGATACATCGCGTACCGGAGCAGGGGTCCGGCGTGCTCGGCATGAAGCGCGCGGACGAGCTCATCGTCGCCTACGCGCCCTTCGCTAGCAGCCCTGCCCCGACCGGTCACACCCTTGAGAACGCGGCCTGGCCGCGATCGGTTCACTTGACGATTATGCGCTAGCAAACGTCACGTCATGTCCGGCGGCCGTGAGCACGAGACCGCCCGCGGCGACGTGCACGCCGGAAACGGACAGGTGTAGCGGCAGCTCGCCCACCGGGATCACGAAGGTGAACCGCGCCGCGAGCTCTCCCGCGCTGACGCCGCCGACCGTGAGGTGCTCGGGGGTGACGCTGATACCCGACCTCGTCACGCCGAGCCTGGCTGTGCCCACGATGGAGCCGAGCGCGGTCCGGCCGGTCACCCGCAGGCTGCTGCCGTCGGCGGCGAGCCTGATCCCCCCCGGCAGCCGCCGCTGCACCTGCGAGTACGGGATGACCGCCGTCGCCGTCGCGCGACTGGCGGTCGCCTGGCCGGAATTCTGGCCGAGCAGCAGGCTCAGCGAGGCGCGCACGCCGGTGAACCTGGCCTGGATGTCGCGCACCTGGACGCCATCGGCGTTCGCCGCCTTGATCGAGACATCGATCTCCTGGTAGTGCCCGGTGGCGACCTGGGTGAGGAAGGGGAAGCCGTGCACGCTGACGCCAGGCCGGGCGGGCAGGCCGTACGCGCTCTGCACCCGGGTGCCGATCTCGCGCTCGGCGATCAGGACGCCGGCCCGGTCGATGACGATCAGCACGATGATGAGAAGGGGGACCGCGATCAGGAATTTGCGCATCGGGAACCAACTGTATGGGCTCCCGGAGCCCGGCCCGGACAGTATGGGCCTGCCCCGGGGCTCTGCCGGTGAACGGCTATCCGCCGGCGAACGGCGGCAGCACCTCGATCACCGACGCCTCGGGCAGTACGACCTCCTCGGCGCCGCCGCCTCCCACCGCCGAGCCGTCCACGAGGAACGACGAGCGGGCGAGCACCGTGCGCAGGCGCGGATCCTGACCGTGCCGGGCCAGCGCGGCCGCGATCGCCCCGGCCAGCGTCTGCGCATCGAGGGTCTCCTCCGCCACGCCTGCGGCCTCCTTCGCCGCCGCCCAGTAACGCATTGTCACGTACGTCATGTGGGTTATCCTCGCTTGCGACGGATCCGGGCGGTGCGGCCCCCGGGTCTTTTAAGAGCCTGCCCGAGACCCACGTCCGTCGCGAGCGGTGTCCGGGGGGCGGCTGGCAAGGCGAAGCGAGGCAGCATAGCCGGAGGCTATGTGACCGAACGAGAACGCAGCCAGCGGTTCCCGGGCGACCCGCGGCAGGGTATGAGTCTCCGGACAGGCTCTGGGTTCCAGGCGGAGGTGACGGCCGTTGAGCGACCTGCTCCTGCTCACGAGTGCCTTGGAGCCCTCGGCCGAGATCGTGCCGGCCCTCGGGCTGCTGCTGCACCCGGTCCGGGTGGCCGCTGCCGAGGCCAGCGCGCTGATCGACGCGCCGCCGGCGGATGCCGTACTGGTGGATGCCCGGCGGGATCTGGCGCACGCCAGGAGCCTGTGCCGTCTGCTGCGCACGACCGGGCTGGACGCGCCGCTGATTGTCGTCGTGACCGAGGGCGGGCTCGCGGCCCTCACCGCCGAATGGGGTGCCGACGACGTGATCCTGCACTCGGCCGGACCCGCCGAGGTGGAGGCCAGGCTGCGGCTGGCACTCGGGCGCAGGGCAGGCAGCACCGCCGACGCCCCGGACGAGATCCGGTGCGGGGATCTGGCCATCGATGAGGCCACCTACTCGGCCCGGCTGCGCTCGCGCCCGCTGGACCTGACCTTCAAGGAATTCGAGCTGCTCAAGTTCCTGGCTCAGCATCCGGGACGAGTATTCACCCGGGCGCACCTGCTGCAGGAGGTGTGGGGATACGACTACTTCGGCGGCACCCGGACGGTGGACGTGCACATTCGCAGGCTCAGGGCCAAGCTCGGTCCCGAGCACGACGCGCTGATCGGTACCGTGCGCAACGTGGGATACCGTTTCGTCCCACGGAAGGCTCCGGAGGCCGAGCCGGAGACTCAACTGAGGGAGACGGGCACTGCACGGGCCGACCGATAAGACCACCCGCCTCACCGTAACCGGCCAGCTCGAGGCGGGCCAGGCGGCTGAGGTCATGCGCCTGGTGGAGGCGGCCGCAGAGGCCGACGGGGTGAGCCCGCTGTCTGAGCACGTGCGGCTGCACCTGCGTTACGGAGGCGATCCGCGGGCCCGCAACGTACTGCTGACCACGGCCGGGGAGCTCACCGGTTACGCGCACCTGGATCCCACTGACCCGGTGGAGGGGCCGAGCGGCGAGCTCGTCATCCATCCCGCGCATCGCGGCCGCGGGCAGGGCATGGCGATCGTGCAGGCGCTGCTGGCCGAGGCGGACGGGCGCCCGCTGCGGCTGTGGGCGCACGGCGACGCCCCGGCCGCCGCCCGGCTGGCCGAGACCGCGGGATTCGAGCGAATCCGGGCGCTGTGGCAGATGGACCGGTCACTGCGCGAGCCGATCGAAGAGCCCCGTTATCCCGCCGACGTGACGGTCCGGACATTTATCGTCGGCCAGGACGAGGAACCATGGGTCAAGCTCAACCGGCGGGCGTTCGCCCGCCATCCCGAGCAGGGCGCGTGGACCCGGGAAGACCTCGACCTGCGCGAGCGGGAGCCGTGGTTCGACCCGGACGGGTTCTTCCTGGCCGAACGCGACGGACGGCTGGCCGGCTTCCACTGGACCAAGATTCACGGCGGCAACGGGGAGGAGTCGGGGCACGGGCACGAGACGATCGGCGAGGTCTACGTGGTCGGCGTCAACCCGGATCAGCGCGGCAGCGGGCTAGGCCGGGCGCTCACCCTCACCGGGCTGCGGTATCTACGATCCCGCGGCCTGGTCCGGGTCATGCTCTATGTGGACGAGACGAATACGCCCGCGATCAGGCTTTATGAGTCGCTGGGCTTCACGCACCGAGACACCGACGTCATGTTCCGGCACCCCTGACGGGCGCGGCCGGGGAGCATGGTCCAACCCCCAGAGCGTGATCGAGTTCCTCGGCCGTCAGCGGCCGGTCGCTGGCGGCCACCGCGCTCAGCACCTCGGTGTAGAGCTCGATCTCATCCAGCGCCACCCGGTCGTGGACGCGAAGATCCACGTGCTCCGCCATCGCGCCCACCTCCCCGGATGGCCCGGAGGGCCGGCGGCCCCGCGGGATCAGGCCAACAGGTTACGTGGCCGCCGGGCTGCCGCGCATGACCCATCAGAGTCATTCTCGGACTACCCTCATATGGTTCTACCCGTACTGGGCCGGGTCACCTCCGCGCACGCGCCGGATTTTTAACCGGGGCATACCGGGATACTCGGTCGTTTCGGTTGCGGGTGAGTAAGTTGAAGACAAGAGTCGTGCCGCAGACCGCTGCCGTTTGTTGCGCCCCCCTCTCCACTGACGATGAACCCCGAGGCGACCGACGAGATGAGCGAACATCCAGACCTGCACCCTGACCTAGCGCAGGAAGACGCGTTCGAAGTCCAGATGCGCGGCTACAGCCGCCGGCAGGTAGACGAGTTCGTGGCCCGTTCCCGCAGTCACATGCGGGATCTTGAGCAACGGCTGTCCCGCTCACTCGATGAGGTCGAGCGGCTCCGGCTCGAACTGTCGGCCGAGCGCCAGTCGGCTTCGGGCGGCAAGCCGCACGAGGAACTCAGCGAGCGCATGCGCCAGATACTCAAACTGGCCGACGACGAGGCCACGGCGCAGAAGACCCGCGCGGACAACGAGATCGCCAAGCTGCGCGCAGACGCGACCAAGGCCGCGGACGAGTTCCGGGCCGAGGCCAAGGAAGCATCCGACCGGATGCTGGCCGCGGCGCAGGAGCAGGCCGAGCGAACCATCGCCAGCGCGCGTTCGGACGCGGAGAAGACCAGGACCACGGCACGGGCCGAGGCGGAGCGCATGGCCACCGAGTCGCGCAAGACCGCCGACAACACGATCTCCACCACCAAGGCGCAGGCCAAGCAGATGCTCGACGAGGCGACCGCGCGGGCGAGCGCCATTCACGACGGCGCCGAGCGCCGGCTGGACCTGCTGAAGAACCGGCACGCCGAGGCAATGCGGCGGCTGACCGAGATCCGCGACGTCGTCACCGACCTGGTCGCGCACGACGATGCGAAGGGCACCATGGACGAGGAGGTCGAGAAGGCGGTCTCCGCCACGCTGGGCACGTCTGTCCCGGCCGGGAAGCCGGGCGGCAATCTCTCGCCCGCGAAGGCCAAGCCTGCCCCGGCGGGGCCGCGGCCGGCCACGTCCCCTGCGGGCACCCAGCCTGCGGGCACCCAGCCCGCAGCCGTCCGGCCCGCCGGTCCCCCGCCCGCTGGCACCTCGGCCGCCGGCCAGCCGCACGCTGGTGACCGGCCCGCTGGTGAGCGGCCCGCGGGCCCGCCGTCCGGGGCAACTCAGGCCGCCGCGGCCCCGTCCGGGGACACCCGGGCTGGGAGCGCGCTATCGGCAGGGACGCAGTCCGCGAGCACCCAGCCCGCCGGCACCCAGCCCGCCGGCACCCAGCCAGCCGGCGGTCAGCCCGCGAGTGCCCAGTCCGCGAGTGCCGGGCAGGATCCTGCGGCGACCGGGACGACGGCGGAGCAGCGGGCACGGCACGCGCCGCACGCCCGCCCGGATCCGGGACACCACTCATCAGCCCAGCCCACACCGGGTCAGGGACCGCTCGGCGAGGCCAAGCGTAACCTCGGAACCGACGTTTCAGCCGATGAGGTACGGGTCATCCTGCCGTAGCTCCCGCAGCACCGTGTCCGGCCGGTAATCAGTCCCCGCCGGACAGGCCGCCGGGACCGGCCCGGACACCACGCACAGCCGCGGACCGGCATCAGTCCCGGCCGGACACCCCGCCCGGACCGGCCCGGACACCACGCACAGCCGCGGACCGGCATCAGTCCCGGCCGGACACCCCGCCCGGACCGGCCCGGACACCACGCACAGCTGCGGACCGGCATCAGTCCCGGCCGGACACCCCGCCCGGACCGGCCCGGACACCACGCACAGCCGCGGACCGGCATCAGTCCCGGCCGGACACCCCGCCCGGATCGGCCCGGATACTGCGGTCAGCCGGGAACCTGCCGTCGGCGCGGAAATGGCGGTCAGCCCGCAGCGCCGTGCCGTCCGGCGTGTCCCGCCGCGCGGCCATCCCGTCCAGCCGCTGCAGGATGACGCCCTCGCGCAGCGCCCACGGGCACAACTCGAGTTCCTCCAGCTCGAACAGGTCCATCGCCGCGTCCGCGACGATGCACCCCGCGAGCAGCTGGGGAGCCCGGGTCGCGGAGACGCCGGGAAGCTCGGCCCGCTGCGCGGCGCTCATCTCGGCCAGCCGCGACGCCCACGGGGTCAGTTCCGCGTGCCGCAGGTTCCGCCGGACGTAGGCCCCTTCACCTGACGGCGCCGCGCCTGCGATCCTGGCCAGCTGCCGGAACGTCTTCGACGTGGCCACCGCGTGATCGGGCCGGCCGTTGCGCAGGACCTCGCCGGCGGTCCGGGCGATCTCGGTCCGCACGTGCCTGCGCAGCTCCCGTACCTCCTCGGCGGACGGCGGATCGCCGGTCAGCCGGCCGCGGGTCAGCCGGCCGGCGCCGAGCGGCAGCGAGATCGCCACATCCGGCTCCTCGTCGATGCCGGAACCAATCTCCAGCGAGCCGCCGCCGATGTCCAGCACCAGCAGCCGCCCCGATGACCAGCCGAACCAGCGGCGGGCTGCGAGGAAAGTCAGCCCCGATTCCTCCTGCCCGGTGAGCACCCGGATGTCGACCTTGAGGTCGGCCCTGATCCCGGACAGGACTTCCTCCCCGTTGGCCGCGTCACGCACCGCGGACGTGGCGAACGGGAGCAGATCCTCGACCCCCTTGTCCTCGGCGATCCGCAGCGCCTCGGCGACGAACGCCCGCAGCTGCTGCTTACCGCTCACCGTCAGCCGGTTGCCGTCATCGAAGTGATCGGCGAGCCGGAGCTCGGCCTTGTGCGAGAAGGCCGGCAGCGGCCTGGCCCCGCGGTGAGCATCCACCACGAGGAAGTGCACCGTGTTGGATCCGACGTCCAGCACCCCGAGTCGCATAGTCCGACGCTACTCATTCACCGCTGGACATGGCACGTGCTCCGCTGACCGCGGTGCCCATCCGGCGGACGATCTCCGCCAGCAGATCCGGCGAGGTTCCCATGTTCAGCCGGACGAACCCGCGACCCTGCTCGCCGAACCCGGTGCCCGAGGTGACGCCCACCCGGCCCCGGTCGAGGAAGATCGCTGTCGGGTCCATGGCGTCCTCGGTGCCCGTGGCCTGCGCGGTGCCCGTGGCGTCCGCTGCGCCCGTAGCGTCCAGCTCGCGGCAGTCGAGCCAGGCCAGGAAGCTCGCCTCCGGCGGCAGGTAATCCACCGCGGGCAGGTGCTGGGACAGGAGCTTGGCCAGCAGTACCCGGTTCTCGTCGAGCTGACCGCAGACCGCGTCCAGCCAGGGCACGCAGTCAGCGAAGGCGGCCGCGGTAGCCAGCACGCCCAGGTGACTGGCCAGCAGCGCCTCCCAGCGCCGCTCCAGCGCGGTGGCGGCGTGCGCGTCGCCGACCACCGCGATCCCGCATTTCAGGCCCGGGATGTTCCAGCCCTTGGAGGCGGAAGTGAAGGTGAACGTACGCCGGGCAAGGTCGTGCTCCAGGTCCAGCGAGAGGAACGGGGTATGGCGTGCGCCCGGCAGCGCTAGCGGTGCGTGGATCTCGTCCACGACCAGGACCACGCCACGGCGCGCGCAGATGTCCGCCACCGTGATCAGGTCGTCGCGCGACCATACCCGGCCGGTCGGGTTGTGCGGACTGCACAGCAGGTACGCGGCCACGCTGTCGCGGGCCAGGGCCTCGTCCAGCGCGCCGGGATCCAGGTGATAGCGGCCGCTGGGGTCACGGTGCAGTGGTGCCTCTACGACCTCCCGGCCTGCCAGCCGCAGCCGGAAGAAGAACGGCGGATAGACCGGCGGGTTGATGACGATGCCGGAGCCATGCGGGGTCACCTCTTGCACCACCTCGGTGATCCCGGTCATCACGTCCGGGACGGCGTACACCCGGCCAGGATCGGGCTCCCAGCCGAACCGCCGGCTGGCGAACCGGGCGTACACCTCGCCGAGGCCGAGCGGATGCGGATAGCCGCAGTCGCCTGCCGTGATCGCCTCTCGCACCGCGTCCTTGATGGGCTCGGCGAGGTCGAAGTCCATCTCGGCGACCCAGGCGGGCAGCACGTCGGGCGGGTATTCGGTCCACTTCCAGCTGCGGCGGCGCCGCAGTGTGTCCAGCGAGCAGTCACCCAGCAACGGATCCACGCTTCCGACCGTATCTCCTAAGCGATCGGCCGCCAGCCCGCGTGCCCGGTCTCGCCTGCTGCCCGCGCGGCGCGCCACACTGCTGATATGAACGCAACCGAGGGGACGGGCCAGCCGGGACACCTGCCGCCGGAAGGAAGCAAGGCGAACCGGGACCCGGGCGAGACCGCAGGTACAAAGCCCCCTGAGGGCGAGAACGCCGTCGGACTGCTCTGGGAGCGGCTGACCCGGCTGGAACGGTCGATACCCGGGCAGCTGCGCAATCTTCCGCGAGAGGTGGGCCGGGAGGCGCTGCCGGCGTGGCGCCGGGTCACCGAGGGGGAGGCGCGCTGGCAGGTCAGCGTGGCCCTGGTCGCCGCGATCGCGCTGCAGCTGCCAGTGTCGGGCCGGCTCGCGCTGCTGAAGCCGATCTGGCTGCTTCCGGTTCTCGAGATGCTGCTGCTGGTCGGTCTGATCATTGCCAACCCGCGCCGGATCAACCGCCAGTCGGCCATCTTGCGCTACACCAGCCTGACGCTCATCGCCCTGATCAGCCTGGCCAACGTGTGGTCTGCGGCGAGGCTGGTCATCGATATCGTCACCCGGACGAGCACCGGCAGCCCGGTCACGCTGCTCATCACCGGTGGCTGCATCTGGCTCACCAACGTGATCGTCTTCGGCCTGTGGTACTGGGAATTCGACCGCGGCGGCCCGGTCGCGCGCGCGCTCGCGCTCAAGCCCTTCCCGGACTTCCAGTTCGTGCAGATGACCAGTCCTGAGCTGGCCCCGCCGAACTGGGAGCCGACGTTCGCCGACTACTTCTACCTGTCCTTCACCAACGCCAGCGCGTTCAGCCCGACCGACGTGCTGCCGCTGTCCCACTGGGCCAAGATGCTCATGCTGGTCCAGTCGGCGGTATCGCTGCTCACGGTGGCCCTTGTCATCGCGAGGGCGGTCAACATCCTCGCGTAGCGGCCGCGGTTCGCCGCTAGGACAGGTATCCGGTCAGATTGCCGAGCATCTCCGCGGTGCCTTCCTCACGCAGACCGGCCGCGCCGGGGCCGTCAATGCCGTCCAGGTAGGTGCCCTGCTCGGTCCAGGTCAACGCGGTGCCGTCGCCGCTCTTGGCGAACTCGATGGTGGCGACCGACACCGAGATCCGGACGTCGTTTGCGTACATCTCGTAGCTGTAGACGATCCGCTGGTCCGGCACGATGTCGTAGTACAGCGCGTCGTAACGGTAGACCGTGCTGTGCCATCTGTGGCTGAAGCGTTCCCGCCCGCCGACCCGGAAATCGAACTCGGTCACGCCGTCGGCAGACTCCAGGTCTCCGGTGTCGCCCCAGACGTTCTTGGCCTCTTCGGAGGCGAACGCGGCGAACGCCCGGGACGGCGTGGCGGGGTAGGTCCGCTCGATCACGAACGTGTCATGGATAACGGTCCGCTCGGTCATCGGTTCTCCTCTGATTGGCTCTGCTTGCGGGACGGCGTGGTCGCGGCCGGCCCGGCGGGACCGGTACCCGGTGAATCGGCGGTCTCGGCCAGGTACTCGCCGAGGCGGTCCAGGCGCCGCTCGGTGAGGCTGCGGCGCTCGGAGATCCAGTGCTCGGCCGAGCGCAGTGCGGCCGAGTCGATACTGCAGGTCCGGGTCCGGCCGATCTTCTGCGACCGGACCAGGCCGCTGGCCTCCAGCACCTGAACGTGCTGCAGGACGGCGGCCAGGGACATGGCCAGCGGCCGGCCCAGCTCGCTGACCGAGGCCGGCCCCTGGCTGAGCCGCTCTACCATCAGGCGCCGGCCGGGGTCAGCCAGGGCCTGGAATACCCGGTCCAGGTCCGCCGCATGGTCAAGCATGTAGTTGAGTATGCTCGCCCACCCGACTGATAGTCAAGTAATCACTTCAGCATTGACTTGATGCGGGCCGGCGGCGGGCCGGCCGCGCGGCTCTAGGGTGGCGTGCATGGCCGTCGTCTTCGCTCTGCTCGCAGCCCTGTCCAACGCGGTCAACGTCATCACCCAGCACATCGCCAGCACCGCCGACCCGCGCCGGTCGTCGGGCTGGCGGCTGGTCGGGTACTTGTTCCGCAACCCGCTGTGGCTCTTCGGCTGGGTGGCACTGGCTGCGGCGTTCTTGTTCCAGGCACTGGCCCTGCACGATGGCCTGGTTTCGGTCGTGCAGCCGCTCCTGGTCACTGAGCTCATCTTCGCCCTCGTGCTGCGCCGGTTCTGGATTCACCAGTCGATCCTGCTGATCACGTGGAGCGCCGCCGCCTTGACCTGCGTGGGCCTGGCGGTGTTCATCGTCGCCGGGGAGCCTCAGGGCGGCCATCCCACCCCGACGAGTCATCACTGGATCGTGGCCGTGCTGGCCTGCGGCGCCGTCGCTGCCGTCCTGACGGGCCTGGCGCAGCGAGGATCCCCGGGCTGGCGCGCTGCTGTCTACGCCTCGGCGGCGGCGACCATCTGGGCGCTCGAGGCGACGTTCATCAAGGCCGCAACGGACACGCTCACCCAGTTCAGCGTGACCGGAATGTTCACCCGCTGGCCGGTATATGCCGTAGCGGTAGGGGGGGTCGCCGGTACCGTTCTGCAGCAAGCGGCGTTGCACGTCGGGCCGTTGAGGGTCTCCCAGCCTTTTCTAGTGATCATCGACCCGCTCGTGAGCATCGCCCTGAGCGTGTGGCTGTTCGACGAGCACTTCAAGCCCGACGCCGCCGTCCTGGGCGCCGCGGCGGCCGCGTTCGCCGTGATGTGCGTCGGGGTCGTCCTCCTGACGCAGACGGCGCCTGCGACGATGAAGGCCGATGCCCCGAAGTGACTCAGGCCGAACGCCGACGGGAGCGGTAGCGGCCGGCCGGGCCGGACGTGCTTCCCGAGCTTCCGCGCGGCGTCTGCGGGCACCTCGCCCACTTCGAGATCATCGGGGCCACGGTGATCGCCGATCATGAAGGACGGCAAGATCCGCAAGAACCTGCTCGAGCCGCGGCAACCCGGCCACCCGGGTAATAACCCGGATCTGCGGTCTGCTGGCAGTACCATCGCCGCTATGAATCCGCTCTCGGGCGTACTGAGCGAAGCGTGGCAGCTGTATAAGGCGCACGCCTGGCATCTGCTGGCGATCGCGCTGGTCATCTACGTGGCCGCCGCCATCCTCGCCGGGCTGCTGTCGCTGGCGGGCTGGTTCGGGGCCCTGCTGGGTTGGGTCGTGGAGCTCTTCGCGGCCTTCCTCCTCCAGGCGGCCCTGGTCAAGGCGGTACAGGACGTGCGGGACGGCCGCGCTGACCTGTCCATAAGAGAGACCGTCTCCGCGGCTACCCCCTACATCTGGTCTGTCGCCGGGGCGTCGATCCTGGCCGGAATCGGGATCGCGATCGGGCTGGCCCTGGTCATCGTGCCGGGCCTGTGGCTGATCACCATCTGGGCGGTGATCATCCCCGCCGTCGTCATCGAGCGGTCCGGGACGCTCGCGTCGTTCGCGCGCAGCAGGGAACTGGTCCGCGGTCACGGCTGGCATGTGTTCGGCACGCTCGTGCTGGTGTTCGTGATCCTGATCGTGGTCAACATCCTGCTCGGGCTCGTCTTCGTTGCCCTGCCGCTGGTGTGGCGCAGCGGGCTGAGCACGGTCATCTCGGGGACCCTGATCGCCCCGTTCCTGGCCTCGGTCGTGACGCTGATCTACTACCGGCTGTCCGGCACGGACACCGGCCCGGGCGCGCCGGGTGAGGGCTTCGCCGATACCACCCCCGCGTAGCCGGAACCCCGCAGCGTAGCCGGAACCCCGCCGCTAGCCGGATCCTGATGCCTGGCGGGGCTTACCGCCCTGGGCCCGGTGGCGCGGCCTGCCGGGACAGGCCGTCGGCGAGCGCGCGGATGTGCTCGGGTCCGACGCCGCAGCATCCGCCGATGAGCTGCACCCCGTGGCCGGCCCAGGAGATCGCCTGCTGAAGATACTCAGCTGGCGCCAGCCCGTCGAAGACCCAGTTCGGCGGCTGCCAGTTGCCCGTCTCGGCGTACACCCCGATCTGCCCGGTGAAATGACGGCGGATGATCTCGATCGCGTCCAGGGTCAGCCCGGGATCGGCGTGCATCACGGTGACCGCTGCCAGCGACGGGTCGACGAGGGCGCTCAGCAGGTCCGCGAAGCTGTCACCGTCTCCCAGCTCGGGCAGGGTGCCGAGGGTGCCGTCATCGAGGCGGACCGGACTGATGCCGAGCCAGACCGGCAGCCCGGTCTCGAGCGCGGCTTGCCGGGCTGCGGCTCCGTAGCCCTGAGCATCGATCATCTCCAGGGCGATGAGGTCGGCACCCGCCTCGGCCAGCAGCTCCGCCTGCTCGCGGAAGTCGGCCAGGCCGGGAAAGCGGGGGTCCTCGGACGCCGGGCCGGGAAGCGGCCGGCCCAGGGCGCCGGCGTCCATGTCTATCGGGCAGAACGACGACATCGAGCCGGCCACTGCCACCGCCTGGGTAGCCGCGGCATCCCGGGCCCGCAGCGCCGCGCGGACGGCGCTGCGGTTGGCCTCGGCGACGCGGCCGCCGAGCCCGGCCGGCTCCAGGGCCGCCCGGCTGGCTGCGAACGTGTTCGCGATGATCACCTCGGCGCCGGCCCGGATGTACTCTTCGTGGACTCGCTGCACCACGTCGGGCTGGTCCAGGTTGGCACGGGCACTCCAGGCCATGTCGTCCATCGGCACGCCCTCGGCCTGCAGCTGACTCCCCATGCCGCCGTCGATGATCACCGTCTCGCCGTCTTCGAGTCGCCTGAAGACAACCTCGGCTACGCCCATGCCAGCTCCTCTCCGGCCGCCCCGGAGCCACCATTCTGCACGGTCAGGAGGCAACGCGACGGCGCGACCCCACAGCGACCATGACCAGGCCTGCCAGCGCGATCACCGGGCCGATCACCGCCCACAGGGTGACCCCGGACATGCCGCTTCCGCCGATCACCCCGGCGCCCTGCAGCGTGAAAATGATCCCGGCCAGCATGAGAACCACCCCCACGCCGACGAGGAGGGCCGTCTTCAGCACGATTGCCTCTTTCCCGCCGTTCCGGTTTCCGCCGTTCCGGCCCGCTGGACATGCCTTCTGGATGTCGTCATCCCCGGAACGACGCGGCGGCCGGGAAGGTTCAACGGTACCTAGCTCCGCATCGGGCAACGCTCGCTCGACGACGCCATGGAGCCGTTGATCGTCGCCGTGGTGGTTGCGCCAGAGGATGTGCCGGCGGATCATGTTGGCCTGTTCCTGGCGGCTGGCGCGGGCGGTGCCGCCGAGGGCCTGGCGCGGGCGGTGCCGCCGAGGGCCTGGCGCGGGCGGTGCTGCCGAGGGCGAAGTGGCGCAGTGCGGTGAACCGGGCCGCGGTGGAAGGGGTGGCGTGGGAGCCGAGGATGACCGAGCTGCGAACCGTCCACACTGCCGACCTTGACGCCGGCACGAGGTCTGCCATCCGCGCCCTGCTGGACGCTGCCTTCGGCGGCGTCGGCGATGACACCTTCGAGAACGTGCTCGGCGGATTGCATGCGCTGCTGGCTGAGGATGGCGAGCTGGTCGGTCATGCCAGCGTCGTGCAGCGGCGCCTGCTGCACGACGGCCGGCCGCTGCGCACCGGGTACATCGAGGGCGTCGCGGTGCGTGAGGACCGGCGCCGACGCGGGCACGGCGCCGCGATGATGTCGGTGCTGGAGCGCGTCGTGCGCTCCGGCTACCAGCTCGGTGCCCTCGGCGCCAGCGCCGAGGGCGGCCGCCTGTATGCCGCACGGGGGTGGCGGCTGTGGCGGGGGCCGTCCTCGGCCCTGACCCCCGAGGGGATCCGCCGCACCGCGGGTAACGATGGCAGCATCTACGTTCTGCCGGTATCGGTGCCGCTGGACGTGTCGGGCGAACTTGTCTGTGACTGGCGGCTCGGCGCCCTGTGGTAGCGCCCGAGAAGGGCGCCGCGGCAGGATCTGGCCAGGGTACCGGGCGAATCGCGGGACCGAATCGCGCCATTCCCCCGCTCGTGGGTTCTCGGCCATGTCCTACTGTGCCCATATGACTGACAACGATCGCCTTGAACGTTTCGCCGACCTGGTCGTCCGCATCGGCGCCAATGTCCAGCCCGGCTCGGGCGTCCTGCTTCGAACCGACATCGCTCACCTGGAGATCGCCCGCGCGGTGGTCGAGCGCGCCTACGCCGCTGGCGCCTCGTGGGTCGAGATCGAGTGGTCTGACGGCCCCATCCGGCGCTCGCAGCTCACCCACGCGAGCATGGAGACGCTGACCAGGACGCGGCCGTGGGTGATCGAGCGAACCAAGGCATGGGCGGCCGGGCGGGGGGTCTCAATCCAGCTCCTCGGCGATCCTGACCCGCATCTGCTCGACGATGTCGATCCGGCTAAGGCGGCCGTGTTCCCGATCGACGAGGTGCTGGCCTACCGGGAGGCGGTCCTCATGCGGCAATTGCGCTGGACTGTGGTCGGTGCGCCGAATCCGGGCTGGGCGCGTGAGGTCTTCGGCGAGCCAGACGTCGGACGCCTCTGGGACGCAGTCGCGACGGCGATGCGACTCGACGAGGCTGATCCGGTCGCCTGCTGGCGCGAGCGCGCCGCGCAGCTGGCGGCGCGGGCGCGAGCGCTGAACGCTCTGGAGCTGACCGAGATGCGCTACCGCAGCGCCGGAACGGATCTCACGGTCGGGCTCGTGCCGAACAGCCGGTGGACCGGTGGTTCCCTGGACGACCCGGACGGCGTGACCTACATGCCGAACATCCCGACCGAGGAGGTCTTCACCAGCCCGGACCGGCGCCGCGCCGACGGCACGATCAGGGTGACGAAGCCGGTGATCATCAATGGTCAAGTGGTCGAGGGGCTGACGGTCACGTTCTCCGGCGGGCGCATCACTGACGTCGCGGCCAGATCGGGCGTCGAGACGGTCCGGGCGCAGCTCGACACCGACGAGGGCGCGCGCAGCCTCGGCGAGGTTTCGCTCGTTGACCGCGAATCGCGGATCGCGAAGGCTGGCATCCTGTTCCACAACACGCTGTTCGACGAGAACGTGGCCTGCCACGTCGCCTGGGGGCAAAGCTTCCCGTTCTCGGTCGCGGACGGCCTGAAGATGAGCGATGAGGAACGGTACGAGATCGGGCTCAATCACTCGGCCGTCCACACCGATGTCGTTATCGGCGGCGAAGGCACGACCGTCACCGGGACGGGCCCGAAGGGCACACTGGAAATCATCCGTGACGACGACTGGGTCCTCGAGATTCGAAGTCCCGCATGGGCCGCCACTGTCGCCACTGCCTCGGGGACTGCCTCGGTGACTGCTTGCTCCCAGGCGATGAGGGGCTGTGTATCCACAGGCCTTTCCCGCGACGCTCATCCCGCGAGTTGCTTGTCCTGATGCGAACGCGAAGATTCTGGCGATGGTTCTTCGGCATCCGGTAGAAGACCTCGCGCAGCGGCCCGGTCCCGGACGTGACGCCGGTACCCCGGCCAAGACACGAGCAGCCCGGAGCGCGGCGGGCAGGCCGGGCGCGGAAACTTCACATCGCGGCCGGCTGCCGCTGCCGGGTGGGCGGGCTGAGCTGACCCGAAGCATCAACGAGCCGGGCCGGTGAGAATCTTGACGGACTGGTATCACCCTCGTATCCGGCGGCGGAGGTCAGCGGGATGAGGTTCTGATCGTGACCGTTGGATCGCGCGGGGATGTGGCGCCTTTCACCGGCCTGGGTACGGCGCTGCGCGCCGCTGGGCACAGCGTGGTGATCGCCGGCTATGAGATGTTCGCTGGCCTGGTCACTGGCTGCGGGCTGAAGTTCCGGGCGCTTCCGGGTGACCCGAGCCTGCTGGGACGCCGCGAGGTGGCAGCGCGGGGGGACCGGGCCACTCGGAGCCGTCAGGCTCGTCCGGCTGATCGCCGGGCACATGCGGGAACTTCACACCGGAATCCTCGCGGCGGCGCGGGCGGACGCCGAAGTTCTGCTGCTGGAGGGGGTGAGCGCCATCGGCGGTTATCACATCGCCGAGGCCCTGGGCCTGCCCAGCATAGGCCTGGCACTGCAGCCGGTGTAACCGACCGGCGAGTTCCCTCCCGCCATCGTGGCGGCACGTTCGCTTGGCCGGTGGGGCAACCGAGCCGCGGGCAACGCGCTGGTGGCCATGGGCGCTCCCGCCCTGGCAGGGCCGGTGAAGGAACTCCGGGCTGAGCTGGGGCTGCCCCGGCTGGGAACGCGGGAGGCCATATTCGGGAACCAGCACGCCAGGCACTGGCCGGGCTTCTGCGGTTTCAGCCCGGCCGTTGTCCCGCGCCCGGCGGACTGGCGCGACGGCCTGGAGGTCGCGGGTTACTGGTGGCCAGAACGCCCGGCGGGCTGGGGCCCGCCTGCGGACTTGGAGAACTTCCTGGATATCGGCCCGCCGCCGGTATTCATCGGCTTCGGCAGCATGACTCCGGGCGACCCCCACCGCCTCAGCGGCCTGGCCGCCGCGGCCGGACGGCAGGCCGGGGTGCGGATGGTGATCCAGGCCGGCCAGGAGGCCCTGGACCGGGTCGGCCAGTCAACCGGTGATGCAATCGTCATCGGCGAGGTACCGCACGACTGGCTTTTCCCCAGGATGGCGGCGGTGATCCATCATGCGGGCGCGGGCACGGCAGCGGCCGGGCTGCGCGCCGGAGTACCGGCAGTGAGTGTGCCTATGATCGGCGACCAGCCATTCTGGGCCGCGCTAATAAATAACCTCAGAGTTCCCGTGGGTCTCGGTGGTCTGCGTAGTACCAGGACCTGGGGATTATTCGGTGATCCGGCCTGATCCTCGTTTCTGAGGTAATTTCAGTTTTCCTGAAAATATGTCGCCCGTGCCGATAGTCTCGCCGGGTCGGTGAAGGCTAGGGAGGATCCGGGTGAGCCTGGCGGTCGTGCGGGATCTGCGTGAGGCGCGTGCGGTAGCCGGGCCGGATGAGCTGGCGGCGTTCGAGACCGACGTGCTGGCCGGATTCGTCCTGGCCCGGGCGGCGGCCGGGCTGTCGGATGCCACGATCCGCTCGGACGTGGCGCACCTGGAGCAGCTGCGGGCGTGGTTCGGCGGCCCGTTGTGGGACATGGGGCCCGCGGATGCCGACGCCTACTTCGGCAGCGTGCTGCGGGATGCGGCCAGGGGCACCCGGCTGGCCCGCTCGCAGGCGCTGAAGACCTATTTCCTGTTCCTGGAGATCCGGCACAAGGTCGAGATCCACCAGATGACCGGCAGGGTGGCCGAGTGCCCGGTCGATGAGATGAACCGGCCCCGCGGTGCGGGCCGGGCGGCGCTGCGGATCCCGCCGTCGGCCGTCCAGGTGGGCACGCTGTTCGCCGGGTGGCGGGCGGAGCTGGCGACCTGCCGGAAGTTCGCGCCGGCCGCCCGCAACTATGCGGCGGCCCGGCTGATGGCCGATGTCGGGCTGCGCGTCAACGAGGTCAGCCACCTCGATCTCGCCGACGTGAAGTGGGATCTGGGCCGGTTCGGCAAGCTGCACGTCCGGATGGGCAAGGGCGCCCGCGGGTCCGGCCCGCGGGAGCGGATGGTGCCGCTGATCAACGGCGCCGGGGCGACCTTGCGCTGGTTCGTCCAGGACGTGTGGTCCTGCTTCGATGATGATCATGCCCGGCCGGGCGCCCCGTTGTTCTGCTCCGAGCGCCGCAACGCCGACGGAAGCGCGGCGCGGGCCGGCAACGAGACGCTGCGATCCGCGCTGGCCGCCGCGGCGGCCGGGCACCTGCCGGACTGGCCGGAGCGGGTCACGCCGCATGTGCTGCGACATTACTGCGCCTCCCAGCTCTACCTGGGCGGGATGGACCTGGTCGCGATCCAGCAGGCCCTGGGCCATGCCTGGGTCGCCACGACCATGAATTACATTCACGTCCACGCCACCCATGTCGAAGATGCCTGGGTGGCCGGCCAGCAGCGGGCAGCTGATCGCCTGAAGGGACTCCTGCCATGAAGTGGAACCTGCGCCTGGCCGCCGCCAACCGCGGCATCTGGAAGGCCAGCGAGCTGCAGCGGATGCTTGCCGGGGCGGGCCTGAAAATCAGCGCCGGGAAGATGTCCGGGCTGTGGTCGGGCAGCCCGGCCAGCGTCAAGCTCGACGACCTCGACGTCATCTGCGCCGTGGTGGGCTGCGGGGTGGAAGAGCTGCTGATCGCCGAGCCCGGCAAGGTCACCCGGCCGGCTGGCGGCCAGCCCGCCGAGCAGGCCGCGGCACCCTCCCAGGCCAGGCCGGCCGTCACCCCCAGGCGCCGTGACGGGCGCTCGCTCCCGCCCGCCTGATGGCCGGGCGGATCCGGGCCGGCACCCCGGCCGGGAGTTGCCCGGACTGCCTGTCCTGGGGAGCCTCATATGGCTCGCAGTCGTACTGCCGGGCCTGTTATGACTTCACCCGCCGCCATGACCGCGGCGAGTGCGCCGGCTGCCGGCGGATCATCGCGGTCAAGAAGGGGCACTGCCGGCTGTGCTGGCTGCAGGCCGGCATCGCCGCAGCAGGCCGGCGCAGGATCACGCCGGAAGACTTCGCTCCCGCCGGCTACTGGCAGCTGTCGCTGGCGGGCATGAGCCGCCTCGGCGGCACCGGCCCGGCCACCGGCGCCACTGCCGCCGGACCTCCTCCGCCAGCCGGCCCGGCCGGATGGACGCAGCTGGAGCTGCGCGCCTTGGGTGAATCACGGCACTTCGACGCCCGCCACTGGGTCGCCTCCAGAATCGGCGGCGAGGCCCTGGCCCTGACCAGGCGGATCGCTTCCGAACTCGCCGGGACCCGCGGCTGGAACGCCCGGATCGTCATCGAGACCGGCCGGGCGCTGGCCGTCGTCCTGGCCGATCACACGCCCGGAGACATGATCGCCTGGTCCCAGCTGCCGGCTGCGCTGCGCTCCCGGGACCTGAGCATCACCCGCACCGCCGAGATCCTGGATCTCGCCGGGCTCCTGGACGACGACCGGATCTCCTCCTTCGCCTGCCTGACGCGGGCACGGCTCGCGCCGCTGCCGGAGCCGATGGCCGCCGACGTCCGGCACTGGCTGCGCACCCGCATCCAGGGCGGACCCCGCAGCCGCCCCCGTGACGAGCACACCGTCCGGATGAACCTCAACCGGGTCCACCCGCTGCTGCTGGAATGGGCCGGGCATTACAGCCACCTTCGCGAGGTGACCACCGCCGACGTCACCGCCGCCACCGAGCTGCTGCCCGGAAGCTTGCGCCGGCAGACCCTGACCGCCTTGCGCTCGCTGTTCGGCCACTGCAAGAAGACCGGCAGGATCTTCCGCGACCCCACCCGCGGCGTCCGCGACGGCCAGCGGCTCCTGAACCTCATCCAGCCGCTGCAGCCCGCCGAGATAGACCAGGCCACGTCCGCCGCCGTCACACCTGCCGCCCGCCTGGCGGTCGCACTGGCCGCCGTGCACGCCGCCAGGCCCAAGACCATCCGGGAGCTTCACCTCGACGACACCGACCTCGGCAACCGGCGGCTGGTCATCGCGGGCAGGGACCGCCCGCTCGACGACCTGACCAGAAGCCTGCTCCTGGCCTGGCTGGCCCACCGCGGCCGCCGCTGGCCCGGCACCGCCAACCCGCACCTGATCATCAACCAGCAGACCGCCATGACCACCCGGGCCGTCA
The DNA here is from genome assembly GCA_963762615.1 of uncultured Actinomycetes bacterium. Taxonomy (GTDB): domain Bacteria; phylum Actinomycetota; class Actinomycetes; order Streptosporangiales; family Streptosporangiaceae; genus PALSA-505. The sequence goes on from CAVXLG010000017.1 coordinate 195,601, forward strand.
GCGAGAACTGGCTGACCGGGTCATGCCGTGGCCTCACCGCCACCCTCGAACGGCTTCGCGTCAACCGGCAACTCGAGGAAGCCCTCACCCACGGCGCCGACCCCCTGCACCTCGCCGCCGTGTTCGGGATCGACGACACCACCGCCATCAAGTACGCGACCATCGCCCGCCAGCTCCTGCAGACCGCTGCCGAGCGGCACGACCCCTCCGGCTCCCGCGAACCCAAGGGTCAGAACAGCCCATAGATCGTGAAGACCCTCAGTTCATGCTGGAGATCCTTCAGTTCGCGCGAACTCTGGGCAAAGGGCTCGCCGCCCTCAGTACCGGGCCACGACCCATCCCCTACAAGCGGCTCTCCGTCCAGGCGCTAGCGGCAGCGATCCGGGACGCGATCACCCGCCCGTCGTATCGCGTTCAAGCGCACGCGATGGCCAGCCGCCTGGCCCGCGAGGACGGCACCGCCCCCATCGCCGATATGCTCGCCCGCCTTCCGAACTGACCATTCACGACAGGACCGGAAGTGATTGTTGAGGCGGGCAACCGTGACGTACAGTGCCGAACCGCTTGGTGCGTACTGGCGATCTCTGCCCGCCTGGTGGTACATCGGAGAATCAGGCCGTCCGTCCGCCGGCGCGGCGGAGCGCAGTACCCCCGGGTCGCCTTTCCGCGCAGGCCGTCGCGCTGGGTACGCTCGCTAACTGCGCGATGACGGCCGGTCTGGGGGTAGCCAGGGGGCAGCTCGGCAGGCTGCCGTCCTGACTCGCAGGCACCGCTGCCGGTCGCAGGCGGCGGGCCGCCCGGAATCGGCATTCCGTTAGGGCACGAGCTGGAGAGGGATCTAGCAGGTGGTTGAGGAGGAGATACGCGAGCCGTCTGAGGCTACCGGTACGGCGGCGCTGGTGGCAGGCTGGTCGCACGGCCACCGCGACGTGTCGGGTGGCTGGCTGCGGCCGACGGTGTTCGGCGCGGTTGACGGTCTGGTCACGAATGCGTCGCTGATCGCCGGGCTCGCCGGGGGCGGGGTATCGGCACATACTGTCGTGCTGACCGGGACGGCGGCGCTGGTGGCGGGGGCCTTCTCGATGGGCACCGGGGAGTACATCTCGGTCACCAACCAGAATGAGCTGGTGCACGCCGAGGTGGCCCTGGAGCGCAAGATGCTGGCCCGGTTCCCGGCCGCCGAGCAGGACGAGCTGGCGGGGTATTTCCGCGGCTACGGCGCCGACCCGGACACCGCGACCCGGATGGCCGCGGCGGTCTCCGCCGATCCGGGCACGGCGCTGCGCGTGCATGCTCGCGAAGAGCTGGGCGTGGATCCCGACGAGCTGCCGTCCCCGGTACTGGCCGGGGTGGCGTCGCTGCTTGCGTTCTCCTTCGGCGCGCTGATGCCGCTGCTGCCCTACCTGGCGGGCCTGCCCGTGCTGGCCGCGACGCTGGGGATCACCGCGGTGGCCCTGGTCACCGGCGGGATGACGGTAGGGCGGCTGACCGGCAGGCCGGTGCTGCGCTCGGGCCTGCGCCAGCTCCTGCTGGGCGGCCTGGCGATCGCGGCGACCTTCACCATCGGCAGCCTGATCGGCAGCCATCCCGCCTGAGTCCGGCGGCCAGTGCCGGGTCGGCTGCGGCCGCGGGCCGCGCCCGGACGCCGGCTTGCTGGACGTTGTCATGGCCGTCCCGGCCGGATGGGTCCGGGGCTTTCTCGCGGGCTGGCCGGACGGCACCGGATCACTGCGGGACAGTCAGGACCCGACAGCTCCTGACCTGCGGTTCCAGATGGCGGGGGCACCGGCCGGACAGGTCGCAGTGATCTGCGGGTCACAAGATCGAGTTTATGCGCCGGATGGCAATCGCGTTACGCTGTGCCTACATCGCGGTCGGGCAGGAGGCGCAGGTGATGGCAGGGGCCGGAGACGAGATAGCAGCGGTCTGGGCAGGTCGCGGCCTGCTGCGCGCGTCCAATGCCGACCGGGAGCAGGTGATCGGCGCGCTCAAGGCCGCGTTCGTCGAGGGCAGGCTGACCAACGACGAGTTCGACGCGCGGTTGGGCCAGGCGTTCGCATCGCGTACCTGTGCGGAGCTGGCCGCGGTCACGAGCGACATCCCCGCCGGGTCAATCGAGCCCCAGCCGACGCCCAAGCCCGCCCGGGCGCGGGCCCAGCGGCCGGAGAACACGCGCATCAAAGCGAGCGTATCCGCGATCACCGCGGCAACCGTGCTCCTGGCGGGCGCGTGGATGGGGGTATGGCTCGCCCATGTCGATAACGCGGAGATCATCGTGCTGCTCATGTCGCTCACCGTCGTCCTTTTCGGGGCCTGGTTGGTGACCGGGTCGGTAGTGCTCCAGTCGCGGCAGCAACAGAGCTCCGGCGGGCAGCTACCGCCGCGGTCCACCCCTGGCGGCCGGTCATCCCGGCGTCCAGGATCGGCCGCCTCGGCTGAACAGCTGCCGCCGACCGGCCGTGGTCAGCAGCACGCCGCCGAAGCTGCACCACGTCGTCGTCCCGCCCGCCGTCGTCCACATCGCGGTCACCTCGTCGATGGCGCTATCGCGGGTACCTGGCCGACACTCCAACTTGCTGACCGGCGCGTCTGACCGGCGCCATGACCAAGCTCGTCGTGCAGGGCAGCCGCGTGCTCACCGATGCCCGTGCCGCCTGGTTCGGCGCCAGCAGGCCCGGCGCGCGCGGGTGATCAGATGCGCCTTCTGCTGATCGGCGCTCCGGGCGCCGGCAAGGGAACACAGGCCGGGCTGCTGGCCAGGCGGTTCGGCATTGCGCACATCTCCAGTGGCGACCTGCTCCGCCAGCACGTCAGGGACCAGACATCGCTCGGGCAGACGATCAAGTCCTATGTCGACCGCGGCGACCTGGTCCCGGACGGCGTTGTCATGGATATGCTGCGCAAACCTGTCGTCGCGGCGGCCGAGGCCGGCGGCTACGTCCTCGACGGATTCCCGCGCACGGTCGAACAGGCCAAGGCGTCTTTCCCCACGGCCCACGCACTCGGCGCTGAGGTGCAGGCTGCGGTACACCTCGACGTCGCCCGCGAGGAGCTGGTGCGCCGGCTGCTCTCCCGGCGCCGAGGCTCAGACGACACCGAAGCCGTCATCGAGCACCGCCTGCAGGTGTACCTGGAAAAGACAGTGCCGTTGCTTGAGTACTACGCGGGCCGAGAATGGATGTTCACTGTGGATGGGGCCCGGCCGCCGGATGCCGTCCACGAGGAAATCATCGTGCGCCTCCGGAAACTGGCCGCCTTCGTCACCTGGACCAGGCAAGACACCTTTCGACCATAACGGCTGAAGCACGCCCGGCCTGCCCTTTCGCGCGCAGCAACCGGCGCGGTCCGCGCTCACTGATGACCATGCTGACCTTTGCGGCTCGGTGCGAAAACTGTGAGAGGTGCGCGCAGTTCTAGCGGCAGACGAAGGCGACAAGGTCACCGGAAGTAATGAAGGCGCCCTCGCGATCAATGACGGCCCGCACGTCCCGCTGGACCTGCTCGACGACTTCAGGCCAGGGGCGAGTGGTCTGGTCCTGATAGAAGGTAGCCCAGCTGGCCACGAAGTCTCCCGCCAGGCTGGCGTCGCGGATCACCACGGGCGGCTGGCTGGCGGGCTGCACGCTGGTAACCGACCGGAACGCAACTGCCAGCTGCCCGGCCCCGTTCTCGGCTGTGAACGCGTGCGTCGCCCGGCGCATCTGCCAGTCCGGCGTCGCCTGGCGGACGGCCCGCTCGGTGAGGCTGCGCAGCGATAGCAGCTGCCGCGCCCCGTTGGTCACCGCGATGCATACCCCGCCGGGAGCCAGTACCCGGCGCAGTTCCCGGATGGCCGCTACCCGGTCCGGCACGTGGTACAGCATGTGGATCGCCAGCACCAGGTCAAACGCTCCGTCGCGCAGCGGCAGCACGCTCACGTCAGCATTGACCGTTGCCAGCTGACCTGCGGCCCGCAGCATCCCCATCGACAGATCACACCCGACCGCCCGCACCGCGCGGCCCGCCAGCGCGCGCAGGTAAACCCCGTTGCCGCAGCCAGCATCCAGGACGCGCATCCCAGGCGACAGTCCAGCGAGATCAAGGACCCAGCCCGCGATATCGAAGATCGGACTCTCATGCTCCCAGAAACGCTGCCGCGCTCGAAGGTTGCGGTCATCAACGTACTGGCCCGGCGGGTTCAGCGGCACGACCGGATGATGCCCGGTGCCGGTTCGCGTTGAACACCCGCGCCGGGTCGCCGGATCCGCGAGCTGCCGCGTCCGTCGGCCAGAGCGTTGCGGCAGGTCAGGGGCGGTGGTGAGGGGAGAGATCGAACTGCCGGTCTCCCGCTTTCAGGGATTCGCGTTTGCGAACGTCACTCCTCCATCCCCGCCCGGCCAGCCATGCCGGATCTTGATTTGCGGGTGCTGCTTCTGGCGATCAGCGGCTATTGACGGCCCTTCGGGAGCATGCTGGAGCGCATCCCAACAGCCTGGCGCCGGCGTGCGCGCCGCTTCTTCGCTGGTACGGAAAAACTGGATCAGGACTCGCATATGACGTCTCGCCTGCGACGGAACGGCACTTTCGGCCCCCCGGCGGCTCCGCGGCACGGGGGACACCGCCGGACCGCCCCCCACGGCAGGCGCCGGTCCTACCGCTGGGACCCGCTCCTGGCAGCCGCCTTTGCGGCAGTGGTGGCAGTGCTCCTCGCCCTGGACCTGGTCGTGCCGCCCAGCCCCACCAGGGCCCGCGCTGATCCGTTAGGGCAACCGGACCGGATATGTCCGGTCCGGTCGTGCGCCGCCTACCCGCGGCCCGGCCAGGTCAAGGGAATCACCCTTGCGGCGCTGGGGAACTACGCGCTGTTCACCAGGTCGGCCGAGGCGCAGGTCCGCGCCGCCCGCGTCTGGGGAGCCAACGCGATCCGGTTGCAGATCGTGCAGGACACGCTGGTCGGAGGGGCAGGGCGGAGGCTCTCCTCCTGGTACATGGCCGATATCCGTCGGCTGGTGCGGTATGCCCTGGTCAAGCACCTGACCGTAATATTGAACGCCCAGACTGAGGCTGCCGGCCGGGTCCCTGCCAGTGAGAACCTGCCCACCCGTGCGACCTATTCATTGTGGCGCTACCTGACCGATTACTACGGGCGCAACCCGCACGTTGTGTTTGACCTGTTCAACGAGCCCCGATCATGCACCTGGTCACAGTGGCACGCGGCTTTCCAGCCGCTGGTGAACTACCTGCGCTCAATCGGCTCCGACAACCAGTTGTGGGTAGAAGGCCTGTGGTGGGGCAGCACTTTCGCTGGTGTCTCGCTGCTGCGCGGGCAGGGCGTCGTCTACAGCTTCCACCACCCTGGTAGCCCGTGGCCGTGGCAGACCCCAGTTGGTCCATCGACGTGGGATAGCGCCTTCGGGTACTTGTCCCGCGAACACATCCCGCTGGTGGACGGAGAGTTCGTCAACTTCAACGGCGGTTACTACTGGCCCCGGTCCACTCAGATGGTGATCGAATATCTCCGGTACCTATCGGCGCGCCGAATCGGGGTGGTGGCGTGGAGCTTGCGGACAGGGATCATGACGGCCACCAGCCGGCTGACATCGGCAGTCAGTGAGCCGCAGGGGGCGGGCCGCCTGATCTGGCGGTACTTCCACCACGAGGCACTGCCCCGTGTGCCAGCCCAGACCGAGCAGGTACCGTTCAGGTTCGGCCGCGGCCGGTAGCTGGTCCCCGTCCGCTACGGCGGCTGACATCGGTTGTGCCCGTATCTCCTGTGTCTGCCCCAAGTCGTTGATTGAATCAGCTCGTCTGTGCAGCCGAAGATCTGGGAGGTCGCCGGGTGGGGTATGCGACCGGAATGTGGCTTAGCTTTGGTGAGGCGCTCGCTGCCGTCGCCGGCGCGCTGACGGGGCTGCTGTTCGTCGCGGTCTCCGTCAAGAGTGACGTGCTCGCCGCATCACGCAGCCTCAGCTCCCGCGCCGCGCAAACTCTGGTGCTGTTCATGACCTCAGTGCTCGCCGCGATCTTGCTTGTGGCTCCGCAGCCACCGGCAGCCCTGGGCTGGGAGCTGCTGGCTCTTGCCCTGGTCTCGGGCGCAGCCCTTCTTATCTTGGACCGGCGAGCTGGTCACGGTTCCGGTCAGGGCGTGGCCAGCTACGTCGAAAGGTTCTCCCCCAACTCGATCACCGCCGTGCTCGTTGGCGTTGCCGGGCTCACCTTCCTGCTGAAGGCCGGCGGCGGCTTGTACTGGCTGATCCCCGCCACCGTGGCGAGTCTGCTGGGCGGCGTGGTCAACGCGTGGCTGTTCCTCGTCAAGGTGACCAGCTAGTCCACGTGCCCTGAGCACGCTGGGCGGGTTGAACGCAGCTACGCCGCGAGCGTCCGTTTCAGGCTCTGCGCCATCTCCGTGAGCGCAGCGGCAGCCAGCCTCCACGCGGCTTCCACGCGATCTCCACACGATTTCGGAACAGTCCATTTATACCTGCCCTAGCCCTGGTTTTTCACAAGGGCCGGGGGGCTGACCACGAGTAGTCACTCGTTTCCGGATCCGGGTCACCCGCGGGTAGTCACTCGCTTTCCCGGATTTGGGTCGCGCTGTGGCGCGGGCCGGGGGCCGCGGCCTTAGCTGCTAGTGCACGGCAGCGCGATAGCTGCTTCTAGCCTGCCGCATGCGGACGACATACGCGTGCATCACACATCGGCTCGAACTCGGGTCCGGGGGCGGAGTTCTCATGGTACGTGACGAAGGAAACGGGCTGCCAGACTTGGTGGAGTCGGGCTGGTCCGGGCGGCGGCTGGCTGGCAAGTCAAGACTTCTTATCGCGTCGGCGTCCGTGGCACTGGGTGCCGGCCTGGTGATTGCCACGCTCGGCGCCCTGCATCACCACGCGCAGGCAAACGCGCTCCCGCGCCCGCTGGCCCGCTCGCATTCACCGGCGGCTGCCGCGGGCTTGCCGCGGGTTTCCAGCAGCACCGTAGCGCTTCCCGCCAATGGGCCCATCCGCGGTAAAGTCGCGACCGTCTTGGTTGATCACATACCCGGCGGGAACGCTGAACTGCTCATCATGGCCTACATTTCCGGCGGGAAGGCGCATACGAGATACGCACTCATGGGAAAAGACTGCCTGAGCAGCAGCGCTGATCATTTGTGGGCGAGTGGAGTCACGAACAACCAAGGCATCGCCGTTCTGACAGGGCACCCCTGGACTAGCGACTCTGCCAGTTATTACTGGACCTGGATCCAGCCCCCGGCGGGAACAACGCCGCCGCCAGGACTTCACGGGTCATCCCCGACGGGTTATCCGAGCGCGTCCAAGGCTAACCGGGTGCTATGCGCGCCGTACCAGCTGCGCGGCCGATTCAAGATCGTTAGCGAGTACGGGAATACCGTCTAGCGGGACCGCTACCGGCAGGGCGAGCGTCGTACGCCCCAGGGCCAGCCCAGCATCAGACCATGTGCGTACATTGGTGACATGAGCGAGATCCCGCGCGATGAAGCGTCAGGAGAAATTCCGCTCGATGAAGCGGCGGGAGAAGCTCCCGATGCCGAGCTCCAGGATGAGGCCGAGGGCGAGGACAGGCTCAACGCCGAGGCTGAGACCGATGCCGAGGCTGACGTCGAGGCTGAGGCCGAGGCGAAGGTCGATGCCGAGGCTGGAGTCGCCGCCGGGCTTGATCCTGAAGCCGAGGGTGAATCCTGAAGCCGAGGGTGAATCCTGAAGCCGAGGGCGAGCTGTAGCCTGCGTGGCCTACGAGGTCATCGTGCAGATGCGAGCCCGTAAAGCGTGAGCATCCGCTGCGCAGCAGAGCAGTCCCAGGGCATGTTCCCTGCCCTGGGCGAACCCAGCGACTGCGGGGGACGCGCCTGGAAGCCCGCTGCATCGATGATTGTCGGTACCGCCCGGCACGGCCCGCCTGGCGCGGATGATCACCGGACGGGGAGCAGCCGTCTGCGCAGCCGCTGCTGCCCGGTCGTCACGTTCGGGTAGTAGTGGATCTTGATCCGGATGGCGGCCGCGTGCTGATGCCGTGCCAGCGCCCGGGCCGCGAGCTGGTCGACGCCCGTGCCGCCGATCTCCACCGGCTGGTAGAGGGCACCGGCGGTCCGCAGGTCGTCCGGCCAGCCCAGGGCCCGGGTCCGGTCCCGGCTGGCGGGCAGCCCCCGGTCGCCGGGTTCCCCCGCGGCCCGGCTGGTGACCAGTTCGGCCTGCTCGCCCCGGCTGACCCAGCCCAAACCCATGTCCAGCCATCCCCGGTCGGCCCGGTGGGAGTGGATCGACTCCCGCTCCAACCTGGGCGGCAGGGCAAGGCCCGGGACCGGTGACCACCGGCACGGCCAGACGGGAGGCTCCGGAAGCTGCTCGCTGCGCTGCGGGCGGGCCAGGTCCCGCAGCGGAACCCAGGCGCCGCCATAGCCGTCCTCACCCCAGCCGGCGGCTGCCAGGGCGACCGCCAGCCCGGCCAGCCTGCCGGGCAGGCTCCCGTCAAACCCGTACACGACGGTGACCTCCCGGCCGCACCCGACCCACGGACCAGGCCGGGGGAGCTGCAGCCAGGGCAGGCCAGTCTCCCAGGAGGTACGGCAGCGGTCGCACACCCAGCATCCGGCCCGCTCCAGCCATGGCGCACCGTGCTCAACCAGCTCGAAGTTACGCTCCAGCCACGCCGCCGAGGCCGACTGGAGCTGGCCAAACTCGCCGGTGCGGGTCAGCCGGGCAAGATCCGGCACCCGCCGCGGCCACGACCGGTACAGCCACATCAGCAGGCCGATTGCGGCCAGGTACGGCCAGGCCAGCAGCTCGCGCACGCTCAGGCGCTCACCTGGCTCGCCGCCCGGGCGATGCCTGCCCAGCACCGGCCACCCCCAGACACAACTGTCAGTCAGCTTGACGGTAAACGCCGCCCAGCCGGGCCGTCCACGCCGCCCCCAGCCTGACAGCTGCAACCGGCTCCCGCACGCACCCTGATGCCATCACGCTGGCAACCGACCGACGTGCTCGCAGAGGCGGTCGAGATTCTTGCCTTCTACACCGCCGTCATCGGCTTGGGGCACCAGCCTTGACACCGGGGCGATCTAACGGTTAGGTAGATCTAACCGTTAGATGGAGGGTTTAGTGCGGCAGGAAGTCATCCTCGCGATGCTGGCGAAGGAGCCGTCTCAGGGCTACCAGCTGCGCGCCCGGCTCGATGCGGCGCTCGGGCCGCTGGGCGAAGGGCTGAACGCCGGGCACGTCTATGTCACCCTCGCCCGGCTGGAGAAAGCGGGCCTGGTCGCCCTGGACGCAGACGCCAGTTCGGCGGAGCGCCCGGACCGGAAGGTCTACCTCCTCACGGCGGCCGGGCAGGACCGGGTGACCGAGTGGTTGTCAGAGGTCAGCTGGCCCAAGCCCGATATCGCGGAGTTCCATCTCAGGCTCATCGCCGCGGCCGCAGCGGGGCTGGCTGATCCGGTCAGCATCATCGGCGCTCAGCGCCGGATGCTGCTGCGCAGGCTGCGAGAGGCGCAGCGCGCCGCCATGACCGAACCTGACGGCTCGGACGCCAGCCTGCTGCTGGAGGGCATCGCGCTTCGACTGCAGGCTGACCTGCGCTGGCTGGAGGCCTGCGAACGAAGCTGGACCGACCGAAGGAGCAACTGACCAGTGAACACCGGCGATCCGATCGCGCGCGCCAGAGGACTCCGCAGAACCTATGGCAAGGACGACGGCCTGGTCCGCGCAGTCGACAGCGTCGACCTGGACATCACCCGGGGCGAGACGCTGGCTGTGATGGGGCCGAGCGGCTGCGGGAAGTCGACGCTGCTCCACCTGATCGGCGGCCTGGACCGGCCCTCCGGCGGTGAGCTGTGGCTGCGCGGCCGGAGAATCGATCAGCTCAGCGAGCGCGCGCTCGCCCAGATGCGCCGCAGGGAAGTCGGCTTCGTCTTCCAGGGGTTCCACCTGATGGACGAGCTGACCGCTCAGGAGAACGTTGAACTGCCGGCCCTGCTGGCCGCGCGCTCGCCCCGGTCCGCGCGACGCCGGGCCGGCGAGCTGCTGGAGCAGGTTGGCCTGGCTGACCGGGCCGGCCATCTGCCCTCAGCGCTGTCGGGCGGCCAGCGGCAGCGGGTCGCCATCGCCCGCGCGCTGGCCAACGAGCCGCTCCTCGTCCTGGCCGATGAGCCCACCGGCAATCTCGACAGCGCCGCCACGCTCGACGTCCTGCGGCTGTTTGAGAGGCTGCACGCGGATGGGCACACGCTGGTGATCGTGACCCACGACGAGCGGATCGCGGCGACCGCAGACCGCCTCGTCTCGATGCGCGACGGCGCCTTCACCGAAGAGACCAGGCTGACCGGCGGCACCCGCCCGCGTCCCAGCGCGCTGATCGAACTAGAGGGCTGAGCCAGTGAGCCGTGCGTTCCTCCTGTTCCGGCTCGCGGCCCGCGACCTTCGCCACCGCCCAGGCGAGGCCGTCATGCTGGTGGTCGTCATTGTGGCGGCTACGACCGCGCTGACCCTTGGCCTGGTTCTGCGCGGAGTAACCGCCCACCCCTACCAGACGACCCGGCAGGCGACGTCCGGGCCCGACGTGCTCGCCACCGACTTCAGCCATGCCGCGCTCACCCATCTCGCGCCGCTAACCCACGCGCGGGGCGTGGTCAGGTCCTCCGGGCCATTCCCCGTCGCATTCCCCGTGCTCACAGCCGATGGCCGCACCGACGCGGTCCTAGCCGAAGGCCGCGGTACCGGACCGGCCCCCGTGGACCAGCCGAAACTGACCGAAGGCAACTGGGTACGCGGCGGCGCGGTGGTGATCGAGCGGAGCTTCGCCGACGCACTCGGCCTGCACGGCGGTGACCGGGTCACCCTGAACGGCCGGCCGTTCAGGGTGGCGGGGGTAGCGGTCACCGCCGCCTTGCCGGTCAACGGCCTCGGATTCCTGGAAGGCAGCACGCAATGGCCCAACCCGGGCCTGATCTGGATGACCCAGGCCGACGCGCGCAGCCTTGCGACGCCGCACTATCGGCTCGGCTACCTGCTCAACCTCAAGCTCACCGACCCAGCCGCGGCCGAGGCGTTCGCTAACCGATTCGACCCGGGCGGCTACGCCAACAACACAGGCAGCCGCTACCTCATCCCGTGGCAGATGATCAGCCGCCAAGACGGGCTGCTGGTGCGCCACGAGCAGAACATCCTTCTTGTCGGCAGCTGGCTGCTGGCTGTGCTCGCAATCGGCAGCCTCGTGATACTCGTCGGCGGCCGGATGGCCGAGCAGAACCGGCGAGTCGGCCTGCTCAAAGCGGTAGGCGGCACGCCCGGCCTGGTCGCAGGCGTGCTCTTGGCCGAGTACCTCTGCCTGGCCCTGATCGCGGCGGCAGCAGGCCTGGTGATCGGCCGACTCGCCGCGCCGCTGCTCACCGATCCGGGCACCGGCCTTCTCGGCACCGCCGGCGCGCCGCAGCTCACCCTGTTCACCGTGGTCGCTGTGGCCGCAGTGGCGCTCGCGGTCACGGTGCTGGCCACGCTCGTCCCCGCCCTGCGGGCGGCTCGTACCAGCACCGTCCTCGCCCTCGCCGGCGCAGTTCGCCAGCCGCGCCGCCGGGCATGGCTGACCGGGCACTCGGCGCGCCTGCCCGTGCCCCTGCTGCTCGCCGTCCGATTGGCTGCCCGCCGCCCCCGGCGCGTTCTGCTCAGCGCGTGCAGCATCGCCGTCACGGTCAGCGGCATCGTGGCCGTGCTCTTCGCCCACGCCACGCTGGCCGTCTCCCAGTTCGGCAACTCCTCCGCAACCGCCAACCCGGACAGGTTCGACGTCGGCTTCATATCCCAGGCCGCCCGCGAGGACCAGGTCCTGCTGGTTGTCACGATCCTGCTCGTTGCCCTCGCCGCCGTGAACGTCATCTTCATCACCCGGGCGACGGTGCAGGACTCGCGGCATGCCTCCGCGGTGACGCGCGCGCTCGGAGCCACCCCGCACCAGCTCACCCTGGGACTTTCGGCCGCGCAGGTCCTTCCCGCCCTGGCGGGCGCCCTGCTGGGGCTAGCAGGAGGATTCGGCCTGTTCACCCTGGCGAGTCAGGGAGGCGGCGTGAGCCAGCCGCCTGCCTGGTGGCTGATCACGGCAGTGCTAGGGACCGTGATCGTGGTGGCGGGACTGACCTCCGTCCCTGCCCGCTTCGGCGCCCGGCTTCCGGTGGCCGAAATCCTCCAGACAGATAGTGCGTGATCTCCCGAACTGCAAGTCGGCTCGTCTCACGACGACGTGGAGCGTGAGCTGCTGACGGCCCAGCGGATAGGGCTTCACGGCCCGGAACGCCCGGCTACGACCTCGTAGTGCGCCCAGATGGTGCCGTGAGCGCCGACCTGGACATCTATTGCCCGCAGCTGTACGGGGAGCGAGCCGGGTTCGAGCGGCGGGCCATCCATGATCGATGGCGTGCCGAGCCCGCCGGGTGGCCGGGGGAATCGCGCCCCCGGGCCACCCGACCTCAGCTGCGTAACGCCCGGAAAGCTCGCCGATGCCCCGAGGGCGCCCGCCTCACGTTCAGCGGTTCTCAGCTGGCAGGGCGGGGGCGAAAAAATCAGTCAGCAGTTGCGTGACGCGCTCAGCCTCGTCGTGATGGACCCAGTGCGAGGCGTCGGGCAGCCGCTCGACGCGGTCGAGGCTGGGCACGTCGTCGTGGTCGGGCTCGGCGAGTTCCGGGCCCAGGTAGTGGTCGCGCTGCCCCCAGATGACCAGCGTGGGCGCCGAGATCGGACGCAACTGCGCTTCCGGGTGCTTCTGCCGCACCGAAGCCCGGTAGTAGTTGATCATCCCGGTCGCCGCGCCCGGCTGCGACCACGCCTCGACGTACCGGTCGAGCTCCTCCGGCGTATAAGCCGGGCGGGCGTCGCGCAGGAAGTGCCGGAAGAAATGCCATCGGTCGGCGTGCACGACGCTTTCGGGCAGCCCCGGCAGGTCAAAGAAGAAGAAGTACCAGGACTTGCGCAGCTGGCCCGGGTGGTGCAGTCCCTGCAGGAGCTTCCGCGGATGGGCCGCGTTGAGGATGGCCAGCCTGTCCACGACCTCGGGGTGGTTCATCGCGGTGGTCCAGGCGGCGGTCCCGCCCCAGTCGTGACCGACCAGCAGCGCGGACTCGGCACCGCGTTCTCGGACCAGACCGCGGATGTCGGCGGCCAGCTCGTCGGCGGCGTAGGCCGCGACGCCGTCTGGCTTCGATGACAAGTTGTAGCCGCGCAGGTCGGGTGCGACCACGCGGAAGCCCGCCGCCGCGAGCGGAGTGATCTGCAGCCGCCAGCCGTACCAGAATTCAGGGAAGCCGTGCAGCAACACGACCAGCGGCCCGTCACCGGCCTCGACATAATGCAGTCGCTGGTCGCCGATCTCGGCGTACCCCTCACGAACTTCGCTGCCCTCGTCCAGCATGATCGCTCCTGTGGCGCTAGCTTCTTCCCCGACCAACCCTCGTCATCAGAACGAGGTCAGTGACCGTCTCAGGGTCGCTGGTCGCCGCGGCCGCGGGCAAAGCCGTCGCAGACACGCCGCCAGCGCAATCCCAGCGGCCGACGGCGCCCCCCTCACCCGTGATTTCACGGTTCCCACCCCCGTTCGCTGACGCCGCTCGGGTATCTTCTGGGCGGCCAGTCCTGGACGCCGCGCGCCGCAGGCATGTGCTGTCAGGTAATCTCTAAGTAACACGTTCGCCAAGGAATGGCAAGGGCCAGTCGGCGTATCCTTCCTGGCCAGTACCTGGCGAGCCCGTATGCCCGGGATGAAACGGGCCAGGTGAAGGCGATCTGCCTCCTGCCGGGCGAGTATGCGGGCCCGAAAGTCGTCGGTCGGCCACTTCGTCGTGGCGAGCCTGGTGACTGCGGCGCCGTCGACTCTCATGAGACAGCGACTGGATTGCGCCCGGCGCGTTGCCCATCAGCCATTGCCAGGTTGACCCACGCGGCGGAGGCCTTCAGTTCGGGGCGGCGCGAATCCCCGGATAAGAATTAGCGTTCGGGCTCAGCGTCGGATTGGATCTGCCGTCACTATAGGTATGGCAACTGACGGTTCGGTCATCGCAGCGGGGCGGTGGCCGACAGGCCGGCCGATGCCGTGGATGAGCTTTACCGGGCGCACCCGCAAGGGCTTGTGCGGCTAGCGCCAGCTGCCCTGGCGCGGCAGAGCCGCTGGAAGGCCCTTGGGAGTCTGTAACGGAGTATCTGGCGTGAAGGCACCGATGATAAAACTCCGGCTGGTAGCAGCGGTGGGCGGTGTCCTGATGCTCGGGCTGGGCGGGAGCGTGACTGCCGCCGCATCGGCCGGGGCCCCGGGCCATACCGGACCCGGGGCGGCCGGCGGGCCCGCTAGGCCCGGCAGCCTGCTGCCGCCGGATCAGGCCTGGACGGTCACGCTGATCACCGGCGACCTCGTCCGGGTACGGACGGTGCGCAGCGGGCCGCCGCTGGTCGTCGTGCAGCCGAGGCCGGGTCGCCAGAACGTGATCTTCAGCGAGTTCGTCACTGCCTCGGGCCAGATCGAGGTAGTGCCGCAGGACGTCGTACCGCTGCTGGGCCGGGTGCTGGACCCCGCACTGTTCGACGTGACAACGCTGATCGCCAACGGCGACGACAACGCGCACCGGTCTTACCTGCCGCTGATCGTGCAGAGCCAGACCAGTCGGGCCGCCGCGGCGGCCGGGCTGACGCTACGGCCGGGGACCCGGCCATCGGGAGCTGGCACGGTCGCCGCCCGTGAGCCGCGGACCGGCGTGTCGCGGATGGGGCAGGCGCTGGCCGCGATGTCGGCCGCAGTCCTGCGGGCGGGCCGGGTGACCCCGCTGGCCACCCGGGGCATCCGCCACATCTGGCTGGCACGGACCGTCCGGGCCAGCTACGGCGCCGTGACCGGAGCGGCCACCGCCCGGGCGAAAGCCGCGCCGACCGTCAAGCTCACCCTGAAGGCGACCCCGATACCGGGAACCTCCTCTGGCCAGATGGGAGCCTTCGCCTTCGTCGTGAACATCGAGAACCCCACGCTGTTCGACCAGGAGGTGCCGATCGGTTCAACCGGCAGCACTACAGTGCCGGTGCCGGCCGGGCGTTACTGGGTTTCCGCGGAAATCGACGATTTCACTAATCCGAACGAGCCCCGCGCCGCCTGGGCCGGGCAGCCCGAGCTGACGGTCCGCAAAGACACGACGGTGATGCTGGACGGCGCCGCCGCGGTGCCGATTACCGGCTCGGTCAGCGGGCACCCGACCGTGATGACCTCGGTGGGCTTTCACGTCGAGCGGCACTTCGCCGGGCGCATATTCGGCGGACTGGCCGGCGGTGACGTGTTCGCCTTCGGCCCCAACGTGGCCCACGACCTGTTCGCCCAGCCCACCGGGACCGCGCGCACCGGGACTTTCCACGTCTACACCGACTTCCAGCTCTCCAGCCGGGCTGGCACGGCCAAGCCCTACCTGTACGACCTGTACCACCCGGTCGGCACCCAGGTCCCCCGGTCACTGGCCTATACCGCCACCCCGGCCGAGCAGGCCACGTTCGCCCGGTTCGACGAGCGGTTTTACGCCCTCGACGGCAACACCGCCCCGGTCTTCGAAGCCCGCTACGGCCTGACCCCGACCGGCTTGGCGACCGGCTACTTCGCCGTCGAGGACGCCAGCATGGTGGCCGGCGGCTCGAAGCTGACCGAGTACCTGTCCACCGGGCCAGGTATCCGCTGGGACGAGGAGGTCGGCCCGTCGCTCACCGGCAAGAACCTGGCCAACGACTGGGTGATCGAACTGCCGGGGTACACCCGTTACGCTCCGGGGAGCCGGCACTCCGTCAACTGGGTCCGCCAGCCGTTCCGGCCCGGGCCCTACTCCGCCACCCGGCTGGCGCTGAGCACATGCGCTCCGCTGCCGACCACCCGCAGCCGCGGCCACATCCACGTCGAACTCACCGACCTGCAGAACCTTCCTGACGGCTTCGACTGCCTCTCCAGGCTCGCCCCCTCTGACCCGGCGTGGCTACGGGCCACCTCCCGGATCATGCGGCTGTACCGGGGCAGCCAGCTCATCGGCAGCAAGCACGCCTCGGTCGCCGGCTTCAGCGTGCCCGCCGCGCCGGCCACCTACAAGCTGGTCTACGCCGACGACACCTCCCGTGCCCTACCGGTGTCTACCCAGACCGAGACCACCTGGACGTTCCGCTCGGCCGCCCCGGCCGGGGGCAGCGCGGTACGCATTCCGCTGCTGCTGGTGGACTATGCCCTGCCGCTGGGCCTGAACAACCACCCGGATGGCAGCACCGCGGTCTTCACCGTGGCCCGGGTGGCGGGCACCGCGCGGGCCCGGGTCACCGGGTTCCGGCTGTGGACCTCGCTGGACAACGGGCAGACCTGGCAGGCGGCGCCGGTGCGCTCGCGAGGCGGCGGCCGGTTCTCGGCCACCCTGCCGCAGGTCCCCCCGGGCCAGGCGGTGAGCCTGCGGGTCCAGGCCACCGACGCCGGGGGCAGCGGTATCGAGCAGACCATCATGACTGCCTACCACGGCTGACCCGATGTCCCGCGGCCGGGCTGGACTTGACCTTCGAGGGCCTGGCCACGGGGATCGGTCCCGAGGCCCTGCTGCACGAGTGGCTTATCCCGTCGCTCGAGGAGATCCCTGCAAGGGTCGAGCACGGCGACTTCTACATGCCCGAGATGCTGGTCGCCGGCAAGGCGATGGCGGCGCGCAGGCGTCCGGCGCAGCACCGGCCGGCAACATCGAAACGGAGGGCCAAGACCGTGATTCACGTCGTCCTGCTGGACAACGGCCGAGTGAGGCAGCTGCCCTGGCTGGCCGCGACGGCCTACGAGATCACAGCCTTCGCGGGAATCACGGCCTTCGGCGGGATCCCGGCATTCCCCCTGAACCCGCAGAGCCGTTGCGAGGTCGGTCTCGTGTGCTGGCGCCCCATGGCTGATGTGCTATGCGCGACTTTCAGCCTCCGGGGAGCAGAAGGTGACCTCCGGATAGCGCGGTGACGGCTGGTCCAGCAATGTTTGCGGTTGGCTGCGCAGGTGCTGGTCGAAGAAGGCCCGGACATAGGCGCGGGTGATGTCCAGGGAACGGGCTCCGGGGAGGCGGGCGGCGATGTCGATGCCGGCCTGATCGGCCAGCAGCGCCAGATCGGTGAAGGAGGCGTGTACCGCCCCGGCAACCAGGAGCCACCGCTTCCAGCCGGTCAGGAGTCTCCAGTCACGCTCCCAGGTACTCGCCGGGCCATCTGTCTTCCCGGGGATGCCCGGAGATTGCGTGCCCGGGGTGTACGAGGATTGCTTGCCCAAGAAGAGAAACGGCCGTGACAGGCCGTGCTGCGGGATCGGGGCGACAGTGGCGCCGTCCATGTCGATGCCGGCGCGGATACGGGAGTCAGCCAGCATGGCGGGAATGGCGGCCGCGCCGCCGGCGGAGTGTCCGGCCATCGCCATCCGGGACGGGTCGATCAGCGCGGCGCCCGGCCATGCCGGGTGCGCACCGGTCAGCTCGCCGGCCACGAAGGAGGCATCCGCTGCCCGGCCTGCCACCACCTTCTCCCAGAACCCCTTGCCCCTGCGGGGTGCCTCACGGGCCAGGCAGGTGATGACCCTCCCGTCGGGAAAGGCTGTGCCGAAGCTCTCGTAGGCGTGATCAATCCCGGCCACGACGTAGCCGTGGCTGGCCAGGTCCTCGGCAAGCGCGGTGAGCGCGGCGCGCGGGTTGGTAAAGCCGGGTGAGAGCACGACGAGGGGGAGGCTGCGCTCACGCCCGGCCGGTGCGGCGTCGCTGACCGCGTTGGTCCGGGTGGTGCTCAGCGTGTCCGGCGGAACGCCGGTGATACCCCTGCTTCTGAGTTGGAGTTCGGACTCCGCTGGCGTCATGTACGGGGCTCGGCGCCCGTCTGACGAGGTCGCCGGATACCACAGTGAGACCATCAGCTCTCGTGCGGTCACCCCCGCTGCCCAGGGATCGGGGCGGGAGGTGTCTGTCAGCCACAAGGACGTGGTGCCGGGCGGGCACGGACCGGTTGGCTCAGGCAGGCACGGCGCGGGCCCCTGCGCGGCCAGCGCGTCACCGGCGTCTGCGGAAGCTCCCATGCCGCCAATCATCACCTCTCGGCGCCTGCCCGCGCCATCCGGGAAGCCCGACGTTCGGGCCAGGGCATCCACCGGTGAAGACGACCTCCGCGACGCTCTCACGCGCATCAAATGGCTGGGCGGCGCGCATCAATTTGATAAAGGCCGGGGACGCGGTTGATGACCACCCGGCATGAGGAAGCGGGCAGCAACTCGACCGAGCCGACCTGCGCTAAGGGACCGAGGAACTGTCTCATTTGCTCCTCGTCACCTGCTTCGGCGATGAGATAGCGGGTGTGCTTCAGCCTTAGGACGGCTCAGGTCAGGACTCAGGCGGCGGCCTCAGCGAACCTGCCGTCCGGTTGGCGAACGCCGTGTTCCTTGCTGCGGTAGTAACTGCCCGGTACGCGAACGCCCCGACGGCGACTGCTATCGCCCACAGGATGGCGAGGACGAGGAGAACGCTCGTCTCATCCTTGGGGATGACGCCGCCCGCGCTCTGGGCGACCAGAAGGGAAGGCACACCGGTGACAAAGATGCCGATCGCTACACCCGTCAGCAGCATGCGGCGGCCATTCGGCTGCGCCTGCTGCACCGGCTGTGCTCGGGACGCAGGTCCGAGGCGTGCATCAACGCGTGCGTCAACGCGTGCGGCGATTTCCCGGTCAACTCGGTCAAGGAATGACGCAACCACCGCGTCGCTGTATTCGGGCCCAAGCTCCTTGTGCGCCTCGGCGGCGGCGCGGATCTCCTGCGGAGAAAGTGGCGATGTGCTCATGGGCGACACTCCTGCGGCATAGTCACGAGCGAGTCCAGTAAAGACAAGATACATCTCGATCACTGAATACGTCCATGCACTGACGGGATGAGACTGCGATGAGCGATCGCGGTCGCGGCGATCCAACTGTCGTTGATCGGCACCTTGCGCCCGGCCGCCCGGAGCCTAGAGACCGCAGTGCCCAAGCGTCGGCAACGGCTCGTCTACGGTCAGCGCCTCAAACCGCTGCGCAAGCTGATAGGTCGACAACCGTCGGGAATCGGTCGGAGAACGGAGATCGGGCCGTGACCAGGTTGTCGCGTCGCGCGGAATCCCCATTCCTGCCCGGGCGCGGCGTGCTGCGGTGTGCTGTTCGAGGTCGAGGACTATCAGACATCCCGGGTGTCTGTGAGACTGGCGGTAGTCGGTAACCGGACCGCATGGTCCAAGAGAGGCAGAGACCATGGGAAAAATCGCGGTCGGACGGGAGAACTCCGACGACATCGAGATCTACTACGAAGACCACGGTGCCGGTCGGCCCGTCGTACTCATTCACGGCTACCCGCTCAGCGGTCGCGCCTGGGACAAGCAAGTCCCGGTACTGCTCGGGGCCGGGCGCCGCGTGATCACCTACGACCGGCGCGGCTTCGGCCGGTCCAGCCAGCCCACTACCGGGTACGACTACGACACGTTCGCGGCAGACCTGCACGCCCTCATGTCGTACCTCGACCTGCGCGACGCCGTCATCGTCGGCCACTCCATGGGCACCGGGGAGGTCACCCGCTACCTCGGCTCTTACGGCTCGGCGCGGGTCGCCAAGGGCGTCCTGGTATCCCCGATCCCGCCGTTCCTCCGGCAGACGCCCGACAACCCCGAGGGCCTACCGCAGAGCCTGTTCGACGGGTTCATCCAGTCCGCGCAGGCCGACCCCCCGGCCTGGATGAAGGGCTTCCTGGATAACTTCTACAACTACGACACCCTCGGCGGCACCCTGGTCAGCGAGCAGGCCTACCAGGCCAGCTTCAACGTCGCCGTCTCCGCGTCGGCCGCCGCGACGGTGGCCTGCATCCCGACCTGGCTGACCGACTTCCGCGCCGACCTGCCCAACATCGACGTGCCGATGCTGGTCATCCAGGGAAACGCCGACCGGGTCCTGCCGTACGACAAGACCGGGGCGCGGCTACCTGGCCTGATCAAGGACATGCGGCTCGTGACCATCGACGGCGGGCCGCACGCGATCGCGTGGACCCACGCCGACCAGGTCAACCAGGCGCTGCTCGACTTCCTGGCCTGACCGGCGGCTGATTCCAGGATTTGTCGACTGCGGTACGTGCCGGGCCCGCCTGGGTTTCGGTACCGCGCTCGGAGGGCTCGAACCCCAGCCTGGTTGCTGGAAGCGGAAGGGTGAGCCGGCGCTTGATGGGTTGCGCCGCCAGAAGGTCACGGCTTCTTGGCCGTCGGGCGGGAACCCGGCCGCGGATGGGCGGAGGTGACCAGCGGGCTCCCGGCCACCGCGCAGTGTCGCTGAAGGGACGGCGGGAGCTCCTCCGCTGCTGGTTCGGCGTCCGCTGCGGGTCGGCTCAGCGCGTCGTCACGGATCGTGGTCCAGGCGAGCAGCGCGGCCGCGAACGACGCCCCGGCGGCGATGGTCATGGCGACCGGGAAACCGGCCGCCAGCTTGGCGGGGTCCTCGAAGTCAGTGCCGGAAAGCCCCGCGGCAAGAGGGAGGGCCGCGACCGCGATCATCTGGCCGAGGCGGGACAGCGCGTTGTTGACGGCGGAAGCGATCCCGGAGTGGCGCGCATCGACGCTTGCCAGCACGGTCGCGGTGATGGGGGTGATCAGCGCGGCGAGACCGGCCCCGAATACGGCCAGCGAAGGCAGTACGGCAAAGTAGCTGTCGCCGGGGTGGATCCGTGCCATCAGCAGCAGTCCCGCGCCGGTCAGGACGGCCCCGGCGGTCAGCGGGATCCGTGGGCCGATGCGCTGGGCGATCCGCCCCGATGGGCCGGAGCCGATCAGCAGCAGCGCAGTGATCGGCAGCGTAGCGGCCCCTGCCTGAAGGGCGGTGTAGCCGAGGCTGATCTGCAGGAACGCGACGAACAGGAAGATCACGCCGCCGAGCGCCGCATAGGTTACCAGCGCGAGCACGGTGGCGCTGGCGAACTGGCGGGAGCGAAACAATTCCAGCGGAAGCATCGGGTGACTGCTGCGCCGCTCCGCGGCGGCAAAGGCGCCGGCGGCGGTCAGGCTGACAACCGCAGCGATAATCACCGCGGGGGTCAGGCCCCCGGAGGCCTGGATCAGCGCGAAGCACAAACCGGCGATGGCCAGCGTGGCAAGCGCAGCACCGGGCAGATCAAGGCCACCAGCTCGCGTGGGGTCGCGGGACTCTGGCACCTTGATCACCGCGGCGACGATGACGAACGCTCCTACCGGCAGGTTGACCAGGAAGACCGCGCGCCATGACAGTGCATCGGTCAGGAAGCCGCCGACCGGCGGGCCGATTGCGGCCGCGACCGCGGTCAGGCCTGCCCACGCGCCGATCGCCCGGGTCCGGTCATCGGGATGAAAGACCGCGTCGATGATGGCGAGGCTGCCTGGGGTGAGCAGAGCACCGCCAACACCTTGAACAAACCGGGCGGCGACGAGCAGCTGAATCGTGGGGGCGGCCGCGCACAATGCGGAGGCCGCTACGAAAGCCCCCACCCCCAGGGTGAACACGCAACGCCGGCCATAAAGGTCGCTGAGCGAACCGGCTGCCAGGACAAGCGCCGCGAGGGTGAGCACATAACCGTTCAGCGTCCACTGCAGCCCCGCGACGCCCGCGCCGAGATCACGGCCGATCGCCGGCAACGCCACGTTGACAACCGTCGCTTCCAGCAGCACCATCGCCTCGCCCAGCACCGCCACCGCGAGCACCCAGCGACCGGCGGCCGAAGCGAGCCGCACCGAGCCAGGCCCTGCGCCCTCATTTCCCACCAACTGCACCCTTCCTGGCGGACCTCGCTAGCCTCAGTGTGTCTCCCCTCCGAGCTGACCATCTCAGCTCGCGCGATCGCCGGCGACTGAGCCTGTACCTGGCGCGGATGATCTCGGTGAACGAAGCCGGCCCCCTGCAACCCGCGGCGGCTGTAGCCCGGCTCGGCCGCCTGGCCGGTGACCTGCACAGCTGCTGATCGTCGCCGGCTGCCGGCTGATCAATAAGACCATCCGGCCTTCGTGCTCCACCATCCAGGCCACCGGTCCGCCTCTCCCTCCCGCAAAGATCTCCGCCGGCTCACGGCCCGGCCTCTGCAGCTTCCGTCCGCGGGACCGCGGGCAGGTCCCGCAGCCGACCGTGATCTGCCATCAAGCCAGCTGGGCAGGCAGCGCGGCAAATACCGGTGCGTATACGGAAAGGACGGCCACGCCATCGGCCGGGCTCGGCGCCAGATGACCGGTTACCGGCGTGACCTGGCGCCGAAGGCTTGCACGGAAGGTGACCGCGGCCGTCTGCACGCTCCGGGGTTGCCCAGAGGGCGCCGTTCCGTGGGGGCGCCACCAGGGGTCTGTCGCGGCTGGGCGGGATGGTGCGATGGCGGTCCGGCTAGCATCGCCTGATGAGTGACCAACTCTTCGTTCCGGCGGATTTCGCGGTACCTGTAGGGCTCACGGCCGGGGAATTCCGGCTGGAACCGCTCGGGCCCCGGCACAACGCCGCGGACTATGCGGCGTGGACGGCCAGCATCAGCCACATCCAGGCGACGCCCGGATTCGCCGGCGGCGGCTGGCCGCACCAGATGAGCCTGGCGGACAACCTGCGCGACCTCGAACGCCACGCGCGCGACTTCGCCGAGCGCCGCGGGTTCACCTACACCGTGCTGAGCACCGGCACCGGGGACGTCATCGGCTGCGTGTACATCTACCCGCCGCGCGGCGACAGCGAGGGCAGCCGCAGCGCTGGTGACCCTGATGCGGATGTCAGTTCCTGGGTGCGCGCGGACTGTGCGGAGCTCGACCCGGTGCTGTACCACGCGGTCCGCGGATGGCTGGAACGCGACTGGCCATTCCGCTCGATCCAGTACGCGCCACGCGTCTGACCTGCCCGCCGCCCATCGGGCTACAGTGGGCTGCCGCCGGCTCGCGCTGCATCCGGATCTTCGCGCGTACCGGCATCTCCTCGTCTGCGGCCAGCCGGCTGAAGATGTCCGGCATGCAAGCCAACCCGGGATCAGAACCGGATGCGATGTCAGGGGATCAGGCCCAGGTCGCGTGCGCGGGCCACGGCCTCGGTGCGGTTGGCGGCGCCGAGCTTGGCCAGGACGTGGGTCACGTGCTTTTTGACCGTGTCCAGCGCCACGAACAGGTCGTGGGCGATGCGCTGGTTGGACTTGCCCGCTGCGAGCAGCCGCAGTACCTCCAGCTCACGGCCGGTCAGCGGCTCGATCAGGCCCGGCACCGTGCCGGGCTCCGGCCGAAGTGCTGCCGCGGCGTTGAGTTTGCCGTCGAAGGCCTGCACGAGCCGGGCCAGGCAGCTGGCCGGGATGCGCCGGGCGGGGGGCTTTCTTGCCCGGTGGGCGGCGACCAGCCGACCGAGCAGGGCACCCATCGGCGGTCCCTCGTCGGCGAAGACCCGCGCGTGGCCTTGCGGGCAGGAGAGGATGAGCGCCTCGACCAGGGCGGCCGTCGCGGCGGGCTCGTCGCGGCTGGCCTGGTGCGCCAGGGCTTGCAGCGCGCGTATCTCGATAACGCTGCCGATGCGGCCCCCGGTTGCCGCCTGGGCGAGCAGCCGATCGAGCAGCGTGAGGGCCTGGCCAGGGCGGTCTTGCGCGAGCAGCACCCGCGCCAGCACCAGATATTCCCGCTCCTGCGGGTAGTCCGGTTCGTCGTCCGGGCGGAGGCCGCGCTGCTGGGTCCAGCGCGCGGCCGCGGCGCTGTCGCCCTGGGCGAGCAGCAGCCGCGCCCGCTGCGACGGCACCGGGTTGAACAGGGTGATCACCTGCGGGCTCAGCGCGGCCTGCCCGGCCTCGCCCATCGCCTCCAGCGCCCCGGCCGCGTCACCTTGCGCGTGCCGGATCCGGGCCATGACGGCCAGGCCGGTGGCCAGCGCCGGGGTGAAGGCAAGTTGCCGGCATAGCGTGACCCCGCGGGTGGCGTGGTCGAGGGCGGCGGTCAGCTCGTTCCGTTCGTACAAGACCTGGGCCAGGCCCACGTGCGCAGGACCCGTGAGGGCTGTCTGGCTGCTCTCGCCGAAGGCGTCCAGCGCTTGCCGGCAGGTCGCCAGTGCTGCATCCAAGTTGCCCTGGGCGCGCTGCACCTCGCCCAGGTCGTACCAAACGCGCATGGGGAGAAAGCCGGCGAAGGGCGCGCCGGCGGCCCGCCGCCCGGCGAGTACCTCCGCCAGGCCGTGCTCGGCTGGCCCGAGCCGGCCGTCCAGCCAGTCCGTCACCGCCTGGTTCCAGTGCACGAAGGAGCGCATGAACCAGTCGCCGGTGCCCAGGTGGGCCAGGGCCTGCCGGTTGTAGCCGGCCGCGCGGGGGGCATCACCGCGCAGCCGCGCGAGCGCGGCGCGCAGGAACGCGATCCCGGCGGGGACATTGGCCAGCACGCTGTCGCCCTGTGGCGGTCCGAGGGACGGCTCATACGGCTCGTCGCCGCTGACCGCAAAGGCGCGCTCGGCGTCATCGAGAAGGGCCTGGAGTGCTTCCAACTGGAAGCCCTGGGCGGCGCCGTACGCCTGGGCCAGGCACAGGCGCGGGCGGGCGCGTACCGACTCCGCCGGCAGCGCCGACAGCCAGCGGCGCAGGGTCACGCCCTCGCTGCGGCCGAGCAGCTCCTCGACGTGCCGCTCCACCAGCCGGGCCGCCCAGGCGGTGTCCCCGGCCGCCAGCGCGTGCCGCACCGCGTCATCGGCTAGATCGTGCTCCTCGGACCAGGCGGCCGCGGCCCGGTGCAGCGCCTGCACCCGGCCGGGCTGCTCTTCCTGTAGCCGGGCGCGCAGCAGATCGGCGAACAGGCGGTGGTAGCGCCACCAGCCGCGTACCTCATCCAGCGGCACCAAGAACAGGCCCGCCCGCTCGACGTCCTGCAGCATGGCCTGGCTGCCGGACCGGCCGGTGACCGCATCGCACAGCTCCCCCGACAGCCGTTCCAGCACCGAGGTCTCCAGCAAGAATCCGCGTACCTGCGGGTTCTGCCGCTCGAGTACCTCCCCGGTCAGGTAGTCCAAGACGTAACGGTGGCTGCCGCTAAACGCCGCCATGAACCCGGCGGGGTCCGCCTGTCCTCGCAGCGACAGGCCAGCCAGTTGAAGGCCCGCGGCCCACCCCTCGGTGCGCGCTGTCAATGCCGTCACCGCCGTGCCGGGCAGGTCAGCGCCGGTCGCTTCGCGCAACAGCGCCGCCGCCTCGTCCGCGGTGAAGCGCAACTCGGCAGCACGCAGCTCGGCAAGCTGCCCACTGGCCCGCAGCCGCGCCAGCGGCAGCGGCGGGTCGGACCGGCTCGCCAGCACCACCCGCAGCCCTGGTGGCAGGTGCTCCAGCAGGAACAACAGCGACCCATGAACTGGCCGGGAGTCAATTAGATGGTAGTCGTCCAGAACCAGCAGCACCTCGTCCTCACGGGGTTCGGCTGCTAGCTCGTTGATCAGTGCCATCACCAGCCCGTCGGGCGAAGACGCCTGCAGGGGACCCAGCACAGGTCCGGCCAGTTCGCCTATCCCTGGGCGTGCCCGGCCCAGCGCGGCGACCACGTGCCGCCAGAACCGCGCCGGGTCATTGTCATCGACGTCTAGCGACAGCCAGGCCACCAGCCGGCCGCCGTGCCGGGCCCAGTCGGCCAGCAGCACGGTCTTGCCCCACCCGGCCGGGGCGCAGACTAGGACCAGCCCTCGCGCCTGCCCCTCTTCCAGCCGACCGACCAGCCTCGGCCGGGGCACAAAACCCGGCCGCCCGCTGGGCACATGCAGCTTAGTGGCCAGCAGGACATGCTGCCGGGACACGGCAGGCCCGGCCATTGCCACCCCGGGCTGGTCAGCCATCGGCGACCTACCGCTCAGCGCCACCAGCGATCCTCGCTCCAGCCGCTGTGTGCGATCAGTGTAACGGCTGGCTGACGGCCACCACGGCCGCGCGCCGGCAGGCCCCGCCGCCGAAGATTCCACCTATTAGGTGCACCTTCGGGTGACGCCCGTCCCCAGCGGCCGCCTATACCGTGCCCGGGTGCAGGGAAGCGCACAACCGGCGGGAGACAGCGATGGCCGCGCTCGGGCTCGCGCTCTTCACGATCAGTTCTCGCGGACCAGCCCGCGCTGCACGGGCTGCTGACCGAAGTCCGCGACCTCGGGCTCTGCCTGATCTCCGTGCGCCGGCTCGACACCGGCCAGGCCGAAACGAGGCACCATGCCCAGACCTAGCCTCCGCCTCGGCCCGGCAGCTCGGGCTGGTCCCCTCACGCCCCCCGCGCCGGCCCGGTAGCACCTTCGGGTGACGGATCGCCGCGCCGCGACATTCCACCCGGCGGGCACCTTCGGGTGACGCCCCACGGCGGCCCGGATTCGTACCGTTCCCTGAAGAGCCGGGCCACCGATCTACTGACGGAGGATGCCATGTACGACCCGCCTGCCTATCTATGGGTGATCATCATCGCCGGCGTGGCCGCGATCGCGGCTGCGACTTGCGTCGTGCTGTACGGCGGCGCGGTGCGCGCCGGGCTGGGCCGAAGGCGCGCCGGGCTGCTCGCCGGGGCCGCTGCCGTCGTGTTCGGCGGCTGGCTGGCAGCCAGCGCGGTGATCGCCGGTCACGGCTGGTACCACCGGACGCTCGCCCAGGGGCCGTGGCTGCCGGTCGCGGTGGCCGGTTTCCTGGGCGTGCTGCTGGCGCTGAGCCGGATCCCGGTGGTGGCGCGCGCCCTCAACGCGCCGGGCATGGCAAGCCGGCTGCTGCTCCCGCACTCGTTCCGGGTGGAGGGAGTGGTCTTCCTGCTGTATATGGCGTTTGGTCGCCTGCCCGCGCTGTTCGCCCTGCCCGCAGGCTTGGGCGACATCGCCACCGGGTTCGCGGCGCCGCTGGTGGCGCGCAGGCTGGCGCGGGGCACCGGCCGCCGCGCCGCCTTGCGGTTCAGCGTGTTCGGCCTCACCGACCTGGTGCTGGCCCTGATCCTCGGCGCCCTCACCGCATTCGGGCTGCTGCACATCAGCCCGTCCGCCGCACCACTCCTCGAACTGCCCCTCGCGCTGGTCCCGACCGTCGGCGTGCCGCTGCTGTTCGCCCTGCACATCACGTTCCTGCAGGCGCTGGCGCGCGCTGCGCGGCCGGCGCCGTCCACCGCTGGCCCGCTCCTCGCCGGCGCCACACCGCGCCCTGCTGCCGCGGCCAGCCCGGCATCTCGCGCCCAGTGAAGCAAGAAACGCGCAGCAGAAGACAACACACTTCGAGATCGACCCGGTCAAGGAGGCGCCGGCCGACAGCAGGACGGACCTCTCGCCCGGCCCGGCCGCCGCCCGGCAGGCAGGCCCGGGCGAACCGGGCACGCTCCGGCCATCGACACGGCATCCCCGTGACCCGCAAGTAGTTCGACCCGAAAGGCATTGACGTGACAGACATCCAGATCGAGACGCAGTACTCGACCGGCGCTTCCGGGCAGGCCATCGAGCAGGCGCTCGTCGCCGCCGGGAAAGACCTCGACCACCTTCGGCCCGCGGACCTCGCTTTGCTGGAGGACTTCCACACGATGGGCCGCATCGCCACCAGTCAACTGGCCGACCTGGTCGAGATCACCCCCGACGACGAGGTCCTCGACGCCGGCAGCGGAATCGGCGGAACAGCGCGCTACGTCGCCGAACGCAGCCGCTGCCACGTGGTCGCCGTGGATCTCACCGAGGAGTACTGTGCGACCGCACGGTGGCTCAACCAGCTTGCCGGGCTTGACGACCTCATCTCCGTACGCCAAGCAGACGTCACGGACCTGCCGTTCGAGGACGCGACCTTCACCCTGATCTTCAGCCAGCACGTGCAGATGAACGTGGCCGACAAGGCTCTCCTCTACCAGGAGGCACGCCGGGTCCTGGCCGACCGCGGCAGGCTGGCTCTGTGGGACATCGCCGCCGGCCAGGGCGGCGAACCCGGCTTTCCGATGCCCTGGGCCGACCGGCCCGAATACAGCCACCTGACCACGCCCGATCGACTCCGCTCGGCCGTCGAAACCTCCGGGTTCGAGATCGAGCAGTGGAACGACCTCACCGACCACGCGGCCGCGACGATGCAGACGCTGCTCACGTTGCCTCCCAGCCCGATCGGACTGCAGGCCTTCGTCCCCAACTTCAAGTCGAAAGCCCGAAATCTCACCGCCGCACTGGCCGACGGCCGGCTGCGCGCCATCCAGGGCATAGCGCGAGCGGTCTGAGACGTGCCGGAGTTCCCAGGTGGGCGCGGATATTCCGCGACTACCGTCTGGCGTGTTGAGCTGATCGGATAACGAACGTGAAGGAGAGCATTGCCATCGCGAGCGCTGCGATCAGCAGGGGCGAGGGTCCGGCCGGATGGCCGTCGCCGAGGACGGTGCCCGGGTAGCCGGTATCCCAGCTCCATTTCCTGCAGCCGGTGAAAGGAGACGTCATGACAACTTCGATCCTGGTCACGGGCGGTACCGGTACGCTCGGGCGGCCCGTAGCGCTGCGGCTGCGCGACGCCGGCGCCAGCGTCACCGTCCTCAGCCGCCACCCCAGGCAAACCGCCGAAGGCATCCGCTACACGGCCGGGGACCTCAGCACCGGTGCGGGCATCGAGACCGCCGCGCGAGGCGCCGAGGTCGTCGTGCACTGCGCAGGCAGCAGCAAGGGCGACGAGCAGAAGACTCGCACGCTGGTCAGCGCGGCCAAGGACGCGCGGCACATCGTGCTCATCTCCGTCGTCGGCGCGGACCGGATCCCGCAGGTCAGCCCCATCGACCGGGCGTTCTTCGGCTACTTCGGCATGAAGCTCGCCACCGAGCGGGTCGTCGAGCAGTCCGGCATCGGCCAGACCACGCTGCGCGCCACCCAGTTCCACGACCTGATCTTGATGGTGGCCCGGGCGCTGGCCAAACTCCCGGTGATCCCGGCCCCGGCCGGCTCCCGGTTCCAGCCGGTCGACGCCGCCGAGGTCGCCGAGCGGATGGCCGAGCTAGCGCTCGGCGAGCCGTCCGGCCTGGTCCCCGACCTGGCAGGCCCGAAAATCTACACCGTGGCCGAGCTGGTCAAAAGCTACCTCAGCGCGGTCGGCAAACGGCGACCGCTGGTCCCGGTGCGCATTCCAGGCCAGGCCGCCAGGGCGCTCCGGGCCGGGGCGAACCTGGCCCCCGATCGTGCCGTCGGCAAGCGGACATGGGAGGAATTCCTGGCCGACCACATCTAGCTGGCGCCCAGAACATCCAGATCCGGGGCAGCCTTCGCACTGACATAAGACAGTTGCCGCAGCGGGCCCTGCGGCGGCGGCGGGTGAGCCCGGCCCTTCGCGGAGGTGGCTGATTCACCCGGGACCGGACAGGCCTGCCAGGCCGAAGACCCGCTCGGCGTTGCCGTGCAGGAACAAGCCCGCGGTCTCCTCATCGAGCCGGAGGCGTTCGAGGCCGGCCAGGCAGTCGGCCGCGGGCCAGGCCGGATGGTTGGAGCCGAAGAGCACCTTGCGCCGGCCGTGGCCGCGGAGGTAGTCGACGAGCTCGCCGGGGTAGCGGCTGGCCTTGTAGGCGGAGGTGTCGATGTAGACGTTCGGGTACTTGGTCGCCAGCGAGATCATCTCCGCGGTCCACGGGTAGCCGATGTGACCGGCCACGATGACCAGCTCGGGGAACTCCAGCGCGACCGTGTCCAGGTAGGGGATCGGCCGGCCCGGCTCGGACGGGCACAGCGGCCCGGTGTGGCCGACCTGCAGGCAGAACGGGACTCCCAGCTCGACGCACTCGGCGTACAGCGGGTAGTAGCGGCGGTCGCTGGGCGGCAGGTTCCACAGCCACGGCACCACCCGCAGCGCGCGGAAGCCAAGGTCGCGTACGCACCGCCGCAGCTCCCGCACGGCCACCATCGGGCGGGCGAGGTCGACGGCGGCCACGCCGACGAACCGGTCCGGGCGGCTGCCGACGATCGCGGCCACGCTGTCATTGGGAATGAGCGGGCCCTGCGGCCCCCACCACGCGCACAGCAGCCCCGTCCGCACCCCGGCCGCGTCCATCGCCGCCACCGTCGCCTCGACCGGGACCTCGCCCCCGGCCAGCTGCCCGCGGCTCCAGCGCCGCAGCGAGTCAAACATCGGATCGTTCAGGAACTCCGCTGACGGGTGCTGCATCCAGGCGTCGATGATCATCGCTTGAGGCCTCCGATAGCCGCTCGGCACGCACAACAGCCCACGGAACCACGACCGGGACCAGTTCCGGAAGATACCGGCTGCGCCCGGCGCGCATCGGACAGTCGCGGCC
The DNA here is from genome assembly GCA_963762615.1 of uncultured Actinomycetes bacterium. GTDB lineage: Bacteria > Actinomycetota > Actinomycetes > Streptosporangiales > Streptosporangiaceae > PALSA-505. The sequence goes on from CAVXLG010000017.1 coordinate 225,824, forward strand.
CTCGGCACCACTCCGAAACACTTGCATGCAGGGCCCATGGACGTGGCCGGGCCAGTGAACCGAGTCCACCTGTCGTGCCGAAAGGAGTGCGTATCCCGCAGCGCATCACGATGCGAGTCAACTCGTGCCGCGGTCCGCGCCTGCAGGACAGTCATCCGCACCGTCTGGTACGCCGCGATGTCATCGCGGACGTCACTCATCAGTATCAGCGCGCCACCGCCGGTGACCGCACGCCGGGAATCCCAGCCTTACCCAGGCCGAACGGCGGCGATCACCTGGCGCGGTGCCGGATTGACCATGGGGCGGCCGTCGATCACCACGGTCGGGACCGTCTCGTTACCGCCAGCCACGGAGCGAACGAAAGCGGCCGCATCGGGATCCCGCCAGATGTTGACCTGCCGGACGGAAAGATGATGCCACCACAGGACAAAGCGCAACCGCCTGCAGAACACACAGCCCGGCCGCCAGTACAGGGTGATCCTGGCAGGGGTACCGGTCTCCTCGCTGGCTGGGCTCACCAAGCTATTCAACCACTGGTGATATCACCCCGGCCGAGAGGATCAGGCATCGCCGGCGCCGTCGTGGCGCCCCGGTCATCGCAGGGTGCCACTCTCACCTCGCTCGTGCCCGAGAGCCGTTCCGGGACCCACGCCACCCGGTCATAGTGCCGATGACCGGGCGTCCGAGGAATAACCCTTTATTGCCCAGCCGGCGGATTCACGCCTCTCGCGAACCCGATTCGGGGCGGGCGCGCCGGCGCGGTACGACGACGTTCATGACCCTGACCCGCCTGCTGCCCGCCGGGCGCGGGCGCGTCCGGTACGGAGCGATGACCGCCCCCAGCTCCTCGCCCACCCGCTGAAACTCCTCGACGGTCAGCCAGAGGTCAGCGTTGTTCAAAACGGCGGCATCGCGCCACTCCTCAGGCTCGGCGTGGCCGGCCGCGGTGAACTCGACAGCGATGTCGCGGGTCATGTCGATGTGGGCCCCGACGACGGCTGCGGTGGCCGAGGCTCCGGCGGGCGTCGAGCCGTCCAGGTTGACCTGGACCCGCCGTCCGACCGCTCGCCACGGCCGCTCCCGGCGGTCCGGTCTCAGGGGCGCGGTTTCGGCGAAGCCGTACCGTTCCAGGAGCTTCAGGTGGTACGCCGTCGCGCTCGGGCTCAGGCCGGTCAGCTCCGCGCACTGGGTGGCGGTCAGCTCGTCGCCCGTCGCCAGGGCGTCGATGATGGCCAGCCGGGCCGGGTGCGCCAGCGCCCGGATGCTGCGTGGATCCTCGAAGCGATAGGGAGGGGCGTCCTCCGGCGGTCGCTCCTGGTCATAACTCTCGGACATCGATCAAAGGTTACCGCTTGACCGGGAGATGTTAAGCAATTACTGTTCAGTGAATGCTTAACATCGGCTCGGGCCGTAAAGACCTGTTCATCGCCCTCGCCGGGCGGGTGGTATCGACGTTCGGCGACGAAGTGGCGCTGGTCGCCCTCACCCTTCGCCTGCAGGCTGACGGCGGCCGACCCTATGAGGTCGCCCTGCTGCTTGCCGCCGGGAGCATCCCTTTGCTGCTCCTCTCCCGCCCGGTAGGCCGTCTGGTCGACACGCGCGACTCCCGGCATCTCCTGGTTGGCGCCGGGCTGCTCGAGGCGGCGTGCACGGTTCCGCTCGTGTTCGTGCACTCGATCGTGATCATCATGATGCTGGTCGCCGTCCTCGGCGCGGCCGCGTCGGTGGCCGGCAGCACCTGGTCGGCGCTCGTCCCCCGCATCGTCGGCGAGGACCATGTGGCCGAAGCAGTGTCGGCCGGGCAGTCACTGAACGCCCTTGCTGCGGTGGGCGCGCCGGCAGTCGGCGGCCTGCTTGCCGGGGCGTTCGGGACTGGCCTGCCCCTAGTCGTTGACGCGGCCACCTTCGTCGTGGTGACGGTGGCGGCCGCGCTCGTCCGCACCCGGCGGACTCCGGCCGCGCCCGGGCCCGACGGCCGCCCGGCGGTGGCCCGAGGCGGCTTCGAAATCCTGCGCGCCGATCCGGTGCTCGCCCCGCTCATCATCGGCCTGGTCGTGCTGGTCCTGCTGGTCGGCATGGTCGATGTGGTGCTCGTCTTCTTGATCCGGGGCACGCTTCACGCTGGAGGAGCCTGGTACGGGGTCGCTGGGGCCGCGTGGATCGCCGGGATCGTCGCCGGGTCGATCGGGGCTGGACGGCTCAGAACCGAGCGCGTCCAGATCTGGGCGACGATCGCGGGTGCGGGCGTCACCTGCGCTGCCCTCGCCCCGTTCGCCTTGGTTCCGGCGGTCTGGATGCTCGTGCCGCTGTCGGTGCTCGGCGGGACCGGGAACGGATACGCAAACGTCTGCGCCTCGACCCTGCTCGTCACCCGCACGCCCGACGCCGAACGGGGCCGGGTGTCGGCCGCTGCCAACGCTGCTGTCGGGGGTGCGCAGGGTGTCTCGCTGCTGGCCGGCGGAGCGGTCGCCGCCGTGCTCAGCCCTCGCGAGATTCTACGCCCTGGCCGGACTGCTCGGCATGGCCGTCGCAATCGCCCTCACCGTCTTCTACGCCGCCCGGGCCGCCAGAACCGGCCAGTACGCGCTCCCTCGGTCCGAAGAACCGCTCAGCAGCTGACCTGGGCCGCCCCGCCGCCGCGGGCCCCGCCGCGACCCGGGCAGCCGACGCGCAGGCCATGCCCGCAACATTCGCGCAGAATGTCTTTCTATGCCGCGCACTGAACGGCAGCTGACCGTTGCGCTCAGGTCAGGTCGGCGCGAGGGTTGATGACCCAGTGGCTGGTCCGCAGGACCCGGCCCGCGAACGTCACGTCCTGCTCACCTGCGAACCGGAAGCCGACTGAACGGCAGATGCCGTTGGAGGGGCCGTTGGTGGTGGCCGGGAACGCGTGCACCAGTCCCCAGCGGCCGTCGTCGCGGGCCAGCTGAAGCAGGGCGCGGACCGCCATCTTGCCGATCCCGCGTCCCTGGAACTCCGGCAGCACCATCCAGCCGATCTCGGAGATCGGCTCGCCGTCCTCGCGCGACCACAACACGACCGATCCGGCTGCCACGGCGGGCTTGGCCTCGCCGGGAATGATCATCTTGATCCATGCGGCACCCGCCGCTGCCTGCCGGACATCACGCGCGACCTTCGCCTCGATACCCTCGCGGGGAAGCGGGCCGCCAAGCTCGGCCATCATCGCCGGGTCGCAGCGCATCGCGACGTAGGCGTCAACGTCGCCGAGCTCAACATCGCGCAACCGCACCCACTGCCTCACGGCCGTAATCTACTTGCCTTGACCCGCCCGCCCGTGGCTCCCCTCTGTATCAAGAGGGGTCATTCCCAGCCCGGATGGTGTGCCCCGGATCCAGCCGTCGTCAAGCAGACTGCGCTTGACGATGCGGTCCGGCGCTGATGGAGAGCGCTGGAAACGACCAGAGAAGGAGGGACTGGCTTCCTGGGTCATCGGTGGCGGGTCCGGGAAGTGAATTCTCCGAAGCGCCGGCACTGGCTGCAAGCCGGGCCTGGGCGGCGACAGGGGCGAAAGCACCCAACGCCAGCACCACCCCCGCCCCAGCCCAGTCGCCACGTATCGCCCAACCCTAGACCCGGCACCCATTCGCATGGATTCCGCGCCTGCCAGGAGGAAGGGGAAGAGCAGGATAGAGGCCGTCTTGCGTATCCTGCGATGGAGGGAGACCACCATGAACCTGGGAACGGGCTTCAACCGCAGGCATCCGCGTGGCGTGATACTCATCCGTGTGCTGGTCACGGCCTGGCTGCTCGGCCTGACCGGCATCCTGCTAGCCAACGGCTACTGGGGCTGGGCGCTGCTGACGCTCGCGGGCGCGGTAGCGAACATCGTGCTGGCTTATCGCGTCTCCCGGGCGACAATGCGATAGACCCGCAACGGCAGCTAGGACACTTTTAGGTATCACTAAGAGTCACCGCTGGAATGTATGACCTCCCTCCGGGCAGTACGAAGGCATCGACGCAGATCCGCCCGTATCGTATGAGCGATCAGTCTCACCATGATCCGGAATGGGCGGACTGGTCTCCCGTCGCGGCAGGGTGAGCGATGCGTGCGGTCCAGGTCACCGTTGAGGACTCGCTATGTTGCGGCGGCGGCCTTCGGAGCCGTGAGCGCAGGTGGGCGGCCTGCTCAGGCTGCGGGCATTACTTGACAAGATGGCCGCCTTTGATGATGGCGAGGAAGCTCTCCTGGGGCCGGGCGATCAGGGAGATGTCCGCGACCGGGTCGCCGTCGATCAGGATCAGGTCGGCGATGGCTCCTTCCGCTACGACGCCGAGCCGTCCGGGGTAGGGGTTCCGCGGTCCGGACAGGGCGAGCAGCTCGGCGTTGCGCGCGGTTGCCTGCTGGAGCACCTCCGCAGGGCTGTACCAGCGGGTGAGTTTGGCGAGCTGGGCACCCTGGCGTGTCGCGAGCTTGGCGTCGAAAAGCGTGTCGGTGCCGAAGGCCACGCGCACCTGGTGCTTGATCGCGAGGTTATAGGCGTTGTCGGTGCCTGCGACCATCTGGAGGAACTTCGCGCGGTTCGGCCCGGCTAGCGGCGGTGCGTCCTGGTCGTCCAGGAACGGCTGCAGGCACCACCAGATGCCGTTTTCGGCCATCAGCGCGGCGGTCTCCTCGTCGAGCAACTGGCCGTGCTCGATGCAGCGAACCCCGGCGTCGATTGCGGTGCGTACCGCGCCGGGCGTGTAGGCGTGCACGGTCACGTAGGTGCCCCAGTTCTCGGCGGCGTCGACCGCGGCCCGGATCTCGCGCTTGGTGTACTGGGTCACGTCGAGTGGGTCGTAGTCGGAGGCGACGCCGCCGCCGGCCATCAGCTTGAGCTGTGACGCGCCGCGGCGCAGCATCTCCCGCGCGCCGCGCAGCACCTCGACCTCGCCGTCGGCGATCACTGCGGCGCCGACGATCTCGCTGTAGCTGAGATATCCGGCGATCCCCCGGGGGACCTCGTTGGGCATGCGGAAGTCGCCGTGGCCGCCGGTCTGGGAGATGAACGCGCCGGACGGGTAGATCCGCGGTCCGGGGATGGAGCCCTGGTCGATGGCCTGTTTGATGCCGAAGGAGGGGCCGCCGAGGTCACGGACGGTCGTGAACCCGCGCATGAGCGTGTCCCGGGCGCTGACCACGGCCTGGGCGAACACGTAGCCAATCTCGCCGATGGCGGCGACCACGGCCGGGATCGTGGTGAACGCGGCGTGCCAGTGGGCATCGATGAGGCCCGGGATCAGGGTCTTACCGGTGCCGTCGATCCGGCTGCCGCCGGGGTCGCCCGCCCCAGCAGGGCCGATCGAGGTGATCGTGCCGTTACCGATGGTCACGTCGAACGGGCCATCGACCCGGCCCGCGATGCTGTCGAACACGTTGACGTTCGTGATGCGAAGAGACTCGCCGTCGCTCATTCCTCGTTCCCATCAACCTTTGTAGACCGCGCACCGCGCAAGACCCGCGGGCGGCTATGAACGGTCGTGATGTTACTCATCGGCGGCGACGTCGAGGAGCCTGCGCCGACACGCATTCGCCGGGCCGGGAGATCTAGATTTGCGCTGGTCAGAGCACTAGAACTAGTCCAGACCGGTGGTCACCATCCCGCGTTCACCCGCACCCGCACCGGGATGGGCCGCGGTGGGCACCGGCGCATGCGCGCACTTCAAGACCGGCTGCACCCAGGCCAGCGCCCGGTAACGATCCCGGATGGCGGGGCCCACTCGACTCAGAGAGCCTCCCGGCGCCGCCGCCTAAAGTACGGCACACCGCACCCCGGCCAAACCGGATCTGAACCGGGCCGGCCCGGACGGTCGGCTGCCCCGGATCAGCTGGAGCCGTCGGCTCCGACGTAGCCTTCCGACTCCAGGTGCAGGATGATCTGCTGGGCGACCTCCTCGGGCGTCAGCTGAGTCGTGTCGATGGCGACGTCGGCGTCGTCGGGCACCTCGTAAGGATCGGAGATGCCCGTGAACTCGGGCAGCGTCCCAGCGCGGGCCTTGGCGTAGAGGCCCTTGCGGTCCCGTCCCTCGCACACCTCGAGGGGGGTCGACACGTGGACGAGCAGGAAGCCCCCGCCGGGCTCGATCATGGCCCGCACGTCCTTGCGGGTGGCATCGTAGGGGGCGATCGGCGCGCAGATGGCGATGCCGCCGTTCTTGGTGATCTCGGAGGCCACGAAGCCGATGCGGCGGATGTTGATGTCGCGGTGCTCCTTGGAGAAGCCGAGCTCGGACGAGAGGTGCTTACGGACGATGTCGCCGTCGAGCAGGGTCACCGGCCGCCCGCCCAGCTCCAGCAGCTTCACCAGCAGCACGTTGGCGATGGTCGACTTCCCCGATCCCGACAGGCCCGTGAAGAACACGGTGAACCCCTGGCGGACCCGGGGCGGGTAGCTGCGCCGCAGTTCGGTGGCCACCGCCGGGGGCGTGAACCACTCGGGCAGGTCGCGTCCCTCGTTGAGCCGGCGACGCTGCTCGGTGCCCGAGATTGTCAGCGTTCGGGCCCCCTCGGGAACCTCATCTTCGGGGAGGTAGCCATCCTGCTGCTCGACGTAGACCATCTGGCGGAACGGGACCATCGTCACCCCGAGCTCGGCCTCGTGCTCGCGGACGAGATCCTGGGCGTCATAGGGGCCGTAGAAAGGCCGGCCCTGGGCGTCGGCGCCTGGCCCGGCATGGTCGCGTCCCACGATGAGGTGGGTGACCCCGTGGTTGCGCCGGATGATGGCGTGCCAGACGGCCTCCCGGGGTCCGCCCATGCGCATGGCGAGAGGCAGCAGCGACAGCATGGCCGTGTTGTGCGGGTAGCCGTCCATGATCGCCTGGTAGCAGCGGACCCGCGTGTAGTGGTCAACGTCACCCGGCTTGGTCATGCCGACGACGGGATGGATGAGGAGGTTGGCCTCCACCTCCTTGGCCGCCCGCAAGGTGAGCTCATGGTGGGCGCGGTGCAGCGGGTTGCGGGTCTGGAAGGCCACCACCCGGCGCCAGCCCTGGCGGGTGAACTCGGCCCGCAGTTCCGCCGGTGTGCGGCGCAACGCCGAGTAGTCATGGTGGGCGGGCAGCTGGATGCCCTCGAGGGTGCCGGCAAGGTAGTTGGGGTGCGTCCGCTCAAGCAGGTGGGCGACGCCCGGGTGGGCGGGGTCGGTCGTCCCGAAGACCCCCTGGGCCTCCGCCCGCCGGTCGGGCCGGTAGACCTCCTCGACGTGCAGGGCCGCCAGCATCACCCCCTCGGGGTCGCGCAGGGCGACGGAGGCGCCCGGACCTACCTGGGTGGCCAGCTCGTCGGGGACGTCGAGGGTGACCGGTATGGGCCAGAGCGTTCCGTCAGACAGCCGCATGTCAGCACAGACCGACGCCACGTCGGCGCTGCCGAGGAACCCGCGCAACGGCGAGAACGCACCGGACAGCAAGAGCTCGAGGTCACACAGATGGCGTGGTGTGAGATCCCACGATGGCCAGTAGGTGGACGCCTTGCGCAGCTCGGAGGCGCGTCCGCCATCCACGACGACGTCGACCAGGGCACCACCGTACGGAGAGACAAGATGATCGGCCATCGCGCCACCCTAGCCTTTGGTATTTCAGCGTGAGTGGCGAATCAGGGATCTGCCGAGTTGCATCGTCGGCTCAGCCTTCCGCGGGACGCGGAAGGGACCCGTGTCTTGTCGGCTCTACTGTCGTGCTGGCGCTCGCGGCCGCGCACGAAGCCGTAGGCGTGTCTACCGGACCAGGTGCTGACCCTGCACCGGCTCGGCGGCGCTTCCCTCGAGCTGGATCCTCGGCACCACCGGCTCTAGCCAGCGTGGCAGCCACCAGGCGTGCGGTCCGAGCAGTGACATGATCGAGGGCACCAGGCACATCCGGACCAGCGAAGCGTCGATGAGCACCGCGAACGCCATCCCGATGGCGAGCATCTTCACGGTCGGATCCGGGTTCAGCACGAAGCTGGTGAATACGACGATCATGATCGCGGCCGCGGTCGTGATGACCCGGGCCGTCGAGCCGATCCCGATCGCGACCGCGCGGTGAGCGTCCCGGGTTTCAAGCCAGGCCTCGTGCACCCTGGAGAGCAGGAAGACCTCGTAGTCCATGGACAGGCCGAACACGATGCAGAACACCAGCATCGGCACGTAGGCAGGGATGGGCAGCGTCAACTGCAAGCCGATCACGCTCTTCGCCCAGCCCCACTCGAAGATCGCCACGATGACGCCGTAAGCGGCGCCGATCGACAGGATGTTGAGGATCGCGGCCTTGATCGCGATCACTACCGACCGGAACGCGGTGGTCAGCAGCAGGAACGAGATCGCGACCACGGCGATGATCAGCCACGCCAGCCGGCTGCTGATCTGGCTGGTGAAGTCAACGCCCCCGGCCGTGGTGCCGGTGACGTAGCTGGTCGCATGTTCCTTGGGCAGCACGTCGTCGCGAAGCGTATTCACCAGGGCCGTGGTCTGCGTGGCCTGCGGCCGGGTGGCCGGGATGACGTTGAACACCGCGGTGGTGCCGGACGAGTTGACGGCCGCCGGGGTGACCGACGCGACGTCGGCGGTCTTGGAGATGTCCGACTGCATGGTGCTCAGCAGCGAGCTGTTCGCCGAGCTCGACTGGTTCGGCAGCTTGACCACGACGGTCAGCGGCCCGTTCAGCCCGACCCCGAAACCCTGGGATATCAGGTCGTACGCCTGCCGGTTGCTCTGCGACGTGGGGTTTGTCCCATTGTCCGGCTGGCCCAGCGTGATCGAGAACAGCGGGATCGCGAGCACGAGCAGCACTACCACGCTCGCCAGGCCCCACGGCCAGGGGTGACCGCTGACCATCCGCCCCCACCGGGCGAACGCGCTGCGCTCGTGCTGCTCGTGCGTGGCCGCGGCGGTGGCCGTCGCCTGCTCCTGCGCGGTCAGCCCCTTCTTGTGGGCCCGGACCCGGGCAGACAGGGCCCGCACGCCCTCCTTGACCAGCCCCATGAAGGCCGGCACCAGGGTCAGCGCCGAGATCATCGTGATCACGACGACGAGCGCCGCGGCCAGGCCGAGCGCGCCGACGAAGCCGACTCCGGAGATGTACAGGCCCAGCACCGAGACCGCGACCGTGCTGCCCGCCACGACGATCGCCGCCCCGGAGGTTCCGGCGGCGCGCCGCACCGAGGACAGGACGCCCATCCCGCCATCCACCTGCTCCCGGTGCCTGGCCACCATGAACAGCCCGTAGTCCACCGCGACGCCGAGCCCGAGCAGCGTGGCGATGGTGGGGGCGGTGGTCGGGAACGTGACCACCCTCGCGAGCAGCGCGAGCAGCGCGAGCCCGGACAGCACGCTGAAGATGGCGGCCACCAGCGGGATCGCGGCTGCCATCAGCGACCAGAACATGATCAGCAGCAGCACCAGCGCGCAGGCCAGCCCGATGACCTCGGACTTGGTGTCGCTGGTCGTCTGGCCGATCTCCCCCGCGCCCGCGCCGTAGGCAACCTGAAGGCCGGCCTTGGTGGCGGGGGCCACCGCGTTGTTGAGCTTGTCCAGGTAGGAGGTGTCCAGCGAGTTCGGGTTCACGTTCCAGCCGACGCTCGCGTACGCGATCGTGCCGTCCTTGGATACGGCGCCGGTACTGGACGAGGCGAACGGGCTGACCGCCTTGATGACGTCCGGCAGCTTAGAGACGTTGCTGACCGACTGGTTGACCGCCGACTCTTGCGCCGAGACCTGCCCGCTCTTGGCGTGGAAGACGATCTGCCCGCCGTACCCGCCCTGCTGCGGGAACGTCTTGTTCAGCACGTTAAGACCGGCCGCGGAATCGCTGCCCGAGATCGTGTAGTTGTTCACATACTCGCCGCCGAACGCATTCTTGGCGACCAGCAGCCCGCCGAGGATGACCACCCACACGATGATGAAGATCCAGTGCCTTCGGGCCGCGACGCCCGCAATCCGCTCCAGAAGAATATTCATGGCCGTATCCCCCTCCTGTGCCGCAGCCTGCACAGCGCATGGGAAGCCCCAATTTGATGATGACGGCGGCACCCCGCTCTGGCAACACCCGTAGCGGGTGACGCCGCGTCATGCCCCGGTCGCCGATCCCGCCGGCCGGCAACAGCAACGCCGCGAACGCGAGCGAGCAGGCGTCGATCACCCACACCAGGTGGGTCTGGGTGGCGCGGATGTACTGCACGATGTCCGGCAGCGCCACGTGCAGCGGTGCCATCGCCGCGACGACGACCGCCAAGGCCAGGCAGACCACGGCGATCACCAGGCCGTGGCGCCAAGCAGTGGTAGTGGGTGCGCGTCTCATCATTCCTCGTTCCGTGGCACAGATCGATCCGGCGCGCTCTTTCGCTTGCCGTTCGGTCACCGCCGCTGTTCCCTGCCTTCTAGGTGGCCCTGCGTGATGTCAACCACCGTGCCGATGACATGGCCGTTGACGTCGGCGACGCTCCAACCGGCACAGCGGCTCGGAGTCTTGAGGTCATCCTCACTCAGCGATCCGACAAGCTCCCAAGGCGCGAATCTCGTCGGGGATGCCGACTAGCAAAGTTGCCCGGTCGAGGGTCATGTCGGTAAGCCGCGACCGCCTGACGGGACAAACCCGCTGCACAGGATCCGCAGCTTGGTGATCTTGTCCGCGTCGGCATCGTAGTAGGCCGTCTGCTCGCAGACGTAATCCCCGCCGGGATTGCGGATCCGGAACCGGTAAACAACGCGCTGACGGTCTACGATCTGGCCGGCGGAGATGTCGAGTACCTCGTAGATGTCGTCGCTGGGCTCAAACCAGTGAGTGAACACCTGCTCGACCAGGTCGTCCGGCGTTTTGGCTTCCCAGGGCTGCCCTGGCGTCAGGCCCCGGAAGTCGATCGCGGGATCGAGCAGGGCCATCACGCCGCCCCAATCCTTCGCCAGCAGCGCAGCGGCGAAGCGCTCCCCGACGTTCGCGGCCATGACCACCCCTTGATGCCGGAATCTGGAAACCCATAATGACATCCGGGCCGTACTGCTTGCCAGCTCCGATCTCCAGCAGGCCGAAGACCCCAGGCCGAGGACGATTCGTTCGGACGGCACCGAGGAGTACGCGGGCTTCCCAGACAACTGAGTAGGTGCTGGAGTCGCCCGCCGGCTGGTCTGGCGGTCCGCAGCTCTAGGTGAGTCCGTCATGGGTTGGCTGGCCGGCGTGGTGCGGTATGCCATGCTTCTGCGGCGGCGATGGCCGCCACCACGAGGGCAGCGATCCGGTCGGCCCACCACCATCCCAGGGCGTGGTACAGCAACAGGGCGGTGAGCGCCAGCGCGCTTGTGGCGGCCCCGATGCCGCTGAGCGTGCCGTCTCCTTGCAGGGCACGGCTGGCCATCTGCGTGCCGAGGCGGCGCTTGGAATAGGCCAGGGGGGTCAGGACGGCAGCCGCGATGCCCGCGGCGATCAGGGTCACCGCCGATGTGCCGGGCCGGGAGCCGGTAGCCAGCGCGACGGCTGCCTGGATGGTGATCATGGCACTGACGATGGCCAGCGCGGCGGTCACGACGATGGCGGCACGGGTTTCCGCCAGCCGCGATTGCCCCGGATGGCGCCGCTCGGCCCGGAACCGCCAGATCAGGGCGGCTGATCCGGTCACGTCGGCAAGCACACCTAGGCCGATCGCCACGACGCTCAGGCTGTGGTTCGCCACTCCGGTTGTCACGGAAACCGCGCCCGAGACAATGCCGAAGGCAACCGAGATCGACACCAGCCACAGCGCGGTCGTGACCTGCCTCACCCGGGCCGGACTGCTGACCGGCTGCTGGTGCTCAGGCATGCGCTCTCGTTTCTCCCCGAACTGATAGCCCGGAAGAAGGTTACGTGGGCCTGACAGACCGCGACCGCTGGCAGACTCCTGCTGTGGCAGTGCTCGATGACCAGGCGCGGAAGACGCTGCTGCGCCGCGGGTTTGCGCTGGAGTACGCGACGCTGGCCTGGAACGTAGCCGGGATCGTGGTGCTGTCCATCGCGGCGATCTCGGCGCGGTCGGTGGCGCTGGCTGACCTATGAGATCTTCGCGGCCTACTGGCCCAAGCAGCCGAGCGAGAACCCGATCGCGGCCCGGCTGAACGGCGCGCCCAAGTACGTCGCCTCGCGGACGCTGGACGCCGTGGGGTGGACCAACTCCAAGCTGATCCAGGGCGACGTGGCCGAGGCGGTGGCGCAGCTCAAGGGGGAGTTCGGCCGAGTGGACGTCATCGGCAGCGGGAACCTCGTGCAGACGCTGCTGCGCAACGATCTGGTCGACCGGCTGAACCTGTGGGCGTTTCCGGTCCTGCTCGGCAGCGGCAAGCGGCTGTTCGCCGAGGGCACGGTGCCGACCGCGCTGCGGCTGGTGGAGTCGGCGACCTTCCCCAAGGGCTCCGTGCACCTCACCTACGAGCGTGCCCGGCAAGCCGACCTTCGGCAGCATGGCCTAGCCGCGCGAGAGTCATTCGCCGGCCGATCTGCGATACATCGAGCGCGGAACGTGTGCCGCTTCAGGTTACGTTTGCCGCGCTCGCCTGGGTAGTTGTCTTCCATCTGGGCATGGCGACTCGGCGTCGCGGAGCGACCAGATGGACGCGACACCCGAGGCATGCACTTCGCCGCCCACGAAGAACCGCCCCTGCTCGCCACCGACATCACCGGGTTCTTCCGGGCCCTCCGCGAGGCCACTCGCCGGGCGGTGCAAGAGCCTGAACGCTTGACTTTTGATACTTGTGGTATTTAAATACCGAAGGTATGAGCCTGCGCTTGTCCCGAGCCGAGCAGAACGACCGCAACCGCGCCCTACTGCTGTCCGCTGCTCTGCGAGTCTTCCTCAGCCGCGGCTACCACGCGGCGACCCTGGAGCAGATTGCCGACGAGGCCGGGTTTTCCAAGGGTGCGGTGTACTCGCGGTTCGAGAGCAAGGCGGACATGTTCCTGGCCCTGCTCACGGACCGGATCGCCGTGCGGGTTGCGGAGAACGCAGCGGCCGTCGCCGAGCTGGCGAGTTCCGGCACCGTGGCTGGCCTGGTTGAGCTTGCCTGGCAGGCAGAACGGGCCACGCCCGGCTGGAGGCTGCTAGTCACCGAGTTCCGCGTGGTCGCGGCCAGGGATCCAGCACTCAATCGCCGGTACGCTGCCGCCCACGCCACTACTGTCAACGGCGTCGCGAGCGTCCTGTCAGCCATGGCCGAGCGGGACGGCATCAGCCTGGGTGTCCCGGCCCGCCAGCTTGCCGAGCTCCTGCTGGCCGTCGAGACCGGGATCGCGCTTGAACAGCTAGCCAGTCCGGATGCGATCGACATCCGGCAAGCCGGTGCCGTGCTCCGCCAGCTCGCCGAGCTCACCTCGCCACCTGCCGTCGTTTCCAGGAAGTGAGGCAATCATGGCCACGACCACCAGTTCAGATCTCGCGGCACTGCAGGCCTGGTTCGCGGCGGCCCTCGCCGATCGGCTGCCTGCGCACATCGCCCGCCTGGACTGGCGCCCGGACGAGCTTGCGGAGTTTCAGCGCTCCTCGCTGCGGGCGCTGCTGCGCCATGCCGTCGGGCAATCCCCGTTCCACGCAGCCCGGCTTGCTGCGGCCGGCCTGACACGCGCGGAAATCGACAGTTTCGAGCTGTCTGACCTGACGCAGCTGCCGGTCATGACCAAGGCCCAGATGATGGCGAACTTCGACGATGTGGTCACCGACCGGCGGCTCACCCGCGCCCTCGTGGAACGGCACATCACCGACTCGGCCACCGAGCCGCCGCTGATCCTCGGCGACTACGTCGTCCTGGCATCGGGCGGCAGCTCAGGCCTGCGCGGAACCTACCTCCAGACACCCGAGGAGTACGTGGAGTTCGGTGCCACGTGTATCCGGCGCGCGTTGGCGGCGTTCATCGCCTTCGGCGGGCAGCCTGCCGACGGCCTGGTCGTCGGGATGGTCGGTGCGGCATCGCCGATCCACTCCACCGGGTTCGCGGCCAGCCTCGCGACCGGACCGCCGGTCCGGTTCATCTCCGCGCCGGCGACACTGCCGACAGCCACCATCGTCAACCGCCTCAACGCGGCCCAGCCGCCTGCCCTGCTCGGGTACGCAAGCAAGCTCGGCGAGCTGGCCAGGGCGCAGCGCGCGGGAGCGCTGCGGCTGCGGCTGCTCGCGGTGACCTCGTGCGCGGAGATGCTGACCAGCGAACTCCGGGAGGCCATCCACGACGCGTTCGGCGTGGCCCCGATCAACATGTTCGCCTCGACCGAGGGACTCGTCGGCCACACCGAGCCTGGCGGCGAGGTATTCACTTTCGCCACCGACACCTGCATAGCCGAGTGCGTCGACGACGCCGGCCGGCCGGTGCCAGACGGCACCACCTCAGCCCGGGTCCTGGTCACCAACCTCCACAATCAGACTCAACCGCTGATCCGCTACGAGCTGACCGACAGGTTCACCCCCGCCGGGCTCAGCACCGCCGGGTTCCTTCGCGCGACCGTCAACGGCCGCGCCGATGACGGGTTCCGATACGGCGACGTCACCGTGCACCCCTCCGTCCTCACCACAGCCCTGCTGCAGACGGCCGCTCTGCGCGAATACCAGGTCCGCCAGAGACCACGCGGCGTCGCAGTAGCAGTCGTCGCAGACGCCGACTTCGACTACGGCGCCCTGGCTGCGGGGATCGAGGGCAGCTTGCGCCAGGCGGGCCTTACCGACCCGGAAGTCAGTGTCAGCCGCGTCGATGCCCTCACGCGTGATCCGCTCACCGGCAAGGCCAAGCGCTTCGTGCCGTGGCACGGGGTGCCAGATGAGCCAGCAAGCATGACCAGCATGCCGCCGCTGCGGCACCGGGCTCCCGGCCGGCGCGATCAGCCCTGACCTGGCGATTCCCGCCATGCAGGGGCACCAGAGCCCGCTGACATCCTGACCGGTAGCGGCGGCCAAACTCACCGCCATGACAGGGAAGAACGGCGCATCAAGAGTGGAGCCCGACCCGGTGAGGACGGGTTTGTGACCGCCGGAACCGAAGCTGGCTATCGTCGGTGTCGCTACCGAGCTGCTCGTGGGGCCCTGGTTGAGGAGCATGCGCCGAGGGCGAGGAGCGCGACTGCGACGGCGGCTGCCCAGATAGCTGGGCGCGGCGCGCTGTGGGGTTGCGATCCGGGTCGCGCGCTGTGCCCTGACATCGTCGTTGCTCTGCTTGAGTCTGCAGGCTAGTGCCGTTGGGCCTCCCGGACCCAGGCCTGGGCACCGGCCTGGATCGCTTCCCAGGGGCTGCCCAGCGGGGGGGTGTAGGAGAGGTCGAGGTCGCTGACGGCGTCGGCGGTCATCCGGTTGAAGATCGCGGTGGCGGCGATGTCGATCCGCTTGGCGATCTCGGCGTGCTTATGGCCGAACAGCTGCACGCCGAGCAGCCGGCCCGTCTTCCGGTCGCCGGTGAACCGCATCCGGATCCGGTGGCTGCCGGGGTAGTAGGCCTTGTGGTCGTCGGCTTCGGACTCGACGGTGACCGGGTCGAACCCGGCCGCGGCCTCGTGGTCGCGCAGCCCGGTGCGTGCGGCGGCCTGGTCGAAGATCTTGACTACCTGGGTGCCGAGGCTGCCAGCGAACTCCCTGTTGCCGCCGACGGCGTTCTCGCCCGCGACCCTGCCCTGCTTGTGGGCGGTGGTGCCGAGCGGCAGGTAGGTCTCGCCGAGCAGCCGGTGGTGGGTGATCACGCAGTCTCCGGCGGCGAACACACCGGGCAGGCCGGTGCGCATGCCCCGGTCCACCATGATCGCTCCCCGGGCGCCCAGGGTGGCTCCCGCGCTGGCGGCCAGGTCAGTGTCGGGCCGGACCCCGGCGACGACCAGGACCAGGTCGGCGGTGCGGGTGACCGGCTCGCCCTGAGCGGTGAGGGCCTCGACGCGGAGGCGGCCGGGACCGCCGCGGTGCCGGGTGATGGCCTGCACGGCGGTGCTGGTCAGGACGTCCACGCCGTGGCCGGTCAGCTGGTAGCGGACCAGGGCGCCCAGCTCGGGGTTGACGGTGGCCAGCACCTCGGGCAGCTGCTCGATCTGGGTCACCGGCAGGCCCCGGGTGACCAGCGCGTCGGCCATCTCCAGGCCCACGTAGCCGGCGCCGACGATCACCACCCGGCCCGGGGAGTCCTCGGTGAGGGTCCGCATCACCGCGAACGTGTCGCTCATGGTGTGCAGCAGGTGCACCCCGTCACCAGGCCCGAGGCTGTCGAGGCCGCGGATCGGCGGCCGGACCGGGACCGCGCCGGTGCCGATGACCAGCTGGTCGTAGCCGATCATGTCCTCGCGGCCGTCAGCCGCCGTGACCAGCAGCTTGCGGGCCGCGACGTCGATCCGCCGGGCCGTGGTGTCCAGCCGCAGCCGCATGCCGGTGGCTTCCAGGTCGGCCATGGTGCGGTGGGCCAGGGCCTGCCAGCGGGGCACCTCACCGGACAGGTAGTAGGGGATGCCGCAGATGGAAAAGTTGGGGTAGCCGTCGGCGACCACCACGGTGACCTCGGCGCCGGGGTTGAGCTCGCGGGCACGCAGCGCGGCGCTGATCCCGGCGTCGCTACCCCCGATCGCGACTAGGTGCATGCTGCCTCCCTTCTGCCGGACTATGCGCCCCATCGGGGTGATGGGGCACGATGACGTCGGCCGCCTCGGCCGGGGTGACGTGCGGGTACAGGGCTTTGATCACTCCCACCGCGAGCACGCCGCCGATGATCTGGGCGCCGATGAAGCTCGGTACCGAGGAGGGGGCGATCCCGGCGAACGTGTTGGAGAACATCCGGCCGATACTGATCGCCGGGTTGGCGAAGCTGGCCGAGGAGGTGAAGAAGTACGCCGCGCCGATATATGCTCCGACCGCCGCCGCGGCGCTCCGGCTGCGCCCGGTCCGGGCCAGCGCGAAGATCACCAGGATCAGTCCGAGGGTTGCGATGATCTCGGACAGGAAATGGGCTGGCGAGGCGCGGTGCTTGGCCGAGATGCTCACTGCCGCCAGTGCGAACATCAGGTTCGCCAGCACGGCGCCGCCGATGCACCCGGCCACCTGGACCGGCAGGTAGGCCGCAGCGTCCCGCCAGGACAGCCCCCCGAACGCGGCATCGACGAAGGACACCACCGGGTTGAAATGACCGCCGGAGACCGGGCCGAACATCAAGATGATGGCGAACAGCCCGGCGGCGGTCGCTGCCGCGTTCTCCAGCAGCTCCAGCCCGGTATCACCCGGCGACAGGTTCTGCGCGGCGATGCCCGAGCCGACCACGAGGGCGGCCAGGAACGCGCTGCCCAGCAGCTCGGCCAGCAGCCGCCGCCACAACGCCGTCTCGTTCACCGGTGCATCCCGCCATCCTGCTCGCTGTCGTCATCCGGTGCTGAGACGTTCGGCATGGCCAGCTCGCACGCCGGCCATCGCGGCCCCTTTATCGACAGATATCGATTCAGATGCCAGCTTGGCAGCCTGCATAGATGACTGTCAAGATAGAAGTATGCCAATGCAGCCAGGCAGGACTGAGCTTCCGATCACGCCGACGGACTCGGCGGCCGCCCGGGAGACGTGCGCTATACCCCTGGTCCGCGAGCCGATAGATGAGGCCGAGGTGCCCGAGCTGGCGCGGGTGTTCAAGGCCCTCGCCGACCCGGTCCGGCTGCGGCTGGTATCCCTGATCGGGGCGCACCGGGGCGGCGAGGTCTGCGTCTGCGAGCTGACCGAGGCGTTCGACCTTACCCAGCCCACCATCAGCCACCACCTGAAAGTGCTGCGTAAAGCCGGGGTCCTCGGCAGCGAACGCCGCGGCACCTGGGTGTACTACCGGCTGGAGCCCGCGACGCTCGAGCGCATAGGCACGCTGCTGTCAGCGCCGCAGCCACCGGTTACCGTTCCCTGACCGCGGCGCCGCCGGACGGTAGCAGGCAGCAGAACGACTTGCGAACCGTTCAGGTGTGGCGTGCGTGAGGGTAGAGCCTCCGGCCCTGGAGCAGCCTGGCATGCAGGCTTGTTCCGTGCACCCGGCCCCGGCTGCTGCGCTGGCAGCGCCGTATTCCCTAGCAGCAGGCCGCGCTATGCGAAACAGCCGATTCCCCGGGTTGGCCGGTGTCGCCGCAGCATGCGGGCCCGTGGCCTTCGGCGTAGAAGGTCGGGCTGTCGGCCAGGACGGCATAGATCTCCCAGGCCTCCCCGTCGGGAGCGCCCTGGACCCAGAACTTGTCCTGCCTGGCGTAGCAGCAGGTGGTCTCGCCCTCGTCGGATGAGGCGAGCCCGGTCTGGCCGAGGCGCGCCTGCTCGGCCTCGAGGGTCTCGGTATCGGGGACCTCGACGCCGAGGTGGTTGAGGCTGCCGCCCTGGCCCGGGTTTTCGAGCAGGACGAGCTTGAGCGGCGGGTCGGCGATGGCGAAATTGGCGTAGCCGGGCCGTCGCTTGGCCGGATCGACGCCGAACAGCCGGGCGTAGAACGCGACCGCCTGATCGATGTCGTTGACGTTGAGGGCGAGCTGCACGCGGGACACGGGACCTCCTGAACCGAGACTTCGATAACTGTCTATGTCTTTCTCGTGCTGGCCAGCTTGCCACAGGTATCGAAGTAGGTCAATATAGATGTATGTCTAAGTCTCTGACCGTGCTGGACCCGGCCGGTAGGGCGGCCTGCTGCCCGCCGCTATCGGCTGAACCGCTGTCCCAGGTCAATGCCGAGCAGGTTGCGCCGCTGCTCAAGGCGCTGGCCGATCCGGTGCGGCTGCGGCTGATGTCCCTGATTGCCTGCCACCCGGGCGGCGAGGCCTGCGTCTGCGACCTGACGGACGCGTTTGACCTGTCTCAGCCCACGATCAGCCATCACCTCAAAGTGCTGCACGACAGCGGCCTGCTGGACCGGGAGAAGCGCGGCGTCTGGGTGTACTACCGGGCCCGGACGGAGGCGCTGGCCAGCATCGGCGCGCTGATCGGCGACCCGGCAGATAGCCCGGCGGGCAGATTTGAGGACTGGCCGCGCCAGACGGGCTGAACTGAGCCTGGAGCGTGAGCAGCAGGAACCGCGACGGCCGGCCCCAGACTCCCGCGCGGATGATGGACACGCTGGCGGTGACCAGGCTGGCCCCGGTCAGGATCGGGGAGACGCTGAACAGCACGTCGCCTGGGTCCCGGTTGCTCGGCCAGATCACCTCGGGCGCGGCGATGATGAGCTGACCGACGATCGCGCTGGCCAAGCCCACCGGGCGACGCGGCCGTGGCCACCGGGGTGTGAGGGTGCCAGGGAGCTGCGGCGGTCGTGGGGGCCGGCACCCGCCGGAGGTACCCGGCACGCACCAGGCGGTCGAAGGATTCTCAGCCCACGGCGGACGACAAAAGCAAAGGCAAGAAGATCTCACTCCTTGCCGCTTCTAACGTATAGCGCACAGGGGGGCTTGCGGCAAGACCGGGGTCCTGCTGCAGAATCGGCGACCGGACCGGCCCAACAAGAGATTCGGCAAAGCTCGAGGCGCCGGTGATTCGATCGGCCAGTGCAGTGCGAGGGAGCACGGCTTCCTTGGAGGTATCGCAATGATCGAGCAGTACGTGTTGGATCTTCAAGAGGTTGACGAGATGCTGGTCGCGGTCGTTGGCGGCAAGGGCGCGCAGCTGGGGGAGCTTTCGCGGATCGAAGGCGTTCGCGTGCCGGCTGGCTTCTGCGTGACGACGGACGCCTTCCGGCGGATCATGGCGCAAGCGCCGTCCACCGACGAATGGCTCGATCGGCTGTCTCGCCTGAACCCGGACGACCGGGAGGCGATCCGCACGCTCAGCGCGGAGATCCGCCGGACCATCGACGGAATCGCCATCCCGGGCGATCTTGCGGCGGCGATCACCCGCGCGCTCGCCCAGCTCGGCGAGCAAGCCGCCTGCGCCGTGCGATCCAGCGCGACGGCAGAGGACCTGCCGACGGCATCTTTCGCCGGCCAGCAGGACACGTACCTGAACGTCGCAGGCCCGGCGGCGATCCTCCAGCACGTCAGCCGGTGCTGGGCGTCGCTGTTCACCGAACGAGCCGTGACCTACCGCCTGCGGAACGGCATCGAGCACCGCACGGTCCACATGGCAGTGGTGGTGCAGAAGATGGCCTTCCCGGATGCGGCCGGCATCCTGTTCACGGCCGACCCCGTCACGGGCAACCGGAAGGTCGCCACCGTGGACGCCAGCTTCGGCCTCGGCGAGGCCCTGGTCTCCGGCCTGGTGGACCCGGACGTCTTCAAGGTGCGCGACGGCGAGATCGTCGCCAGGGCGGTCGCCACCAAGCAGCTCGCCATCCACGCCCGGTCGGCGGGCGGAACGCAGGAAGTGGCGATCGACTCGAAGCGGCAGGCGCAGCCGGCGCTGACGGATACGCAGGTCGCGCGGCTCGTGCAGCTCGGGCGGCGGATCGAAGCGCACTTCGGCCGCCCGCAGGACATCGAATGGTGCCTGGTCGATGATGACTTCCAGATTGTGCAGAGCCGGCCGATCACCACGCTGTTCCCCATCCCCGAGACCGGCGACCAGGAGAACCACGTCTACGTCTCGGTCGGTCACGGGCAGATGATGACCGACCCCATGAAGCCCCTGGGGCTCTCCGTCTGGCAGCTGACGGCCCTGGCGCCGATGCACGAGGCGGGCGGGAGGCTGTTCGTCGACGTCACCCGGCGCCTGGCCTCGCCCGCGAGCCGCGCCGGCCTCCTGGAGGTCATGGGGAGAGGCGATCCGCTGATCAGGGACGCGCTGGAGACCGTCCTCGACCGCGGCGACTTCATCCCGACGCTCCCCGACGGGGGTCCCGGCGGGCCGCCGGCCGGCGGCGCGTCCGCCCCGATCGAGACCGATCCGGCCATCGTCACCGAGCTCGTCGAGCGCAGCCAGACGTCCATCGCCGCCCTGCGGCGCGACATCTGGACGAAGACCGGACCGGCGCTGTTCGACCTCCTGCTGGAGGCATTCCAGGAGCACAAGCGAGTCCTCAGTGACCCGCTGAGCATGCAGGCGATCATGGCGGGAATGGAGGCCACCTGGTGGCTCAACGACCGGCTGCAGGAATGGCTGGGCGAGAAGAACGCGGCCGACACCCTCACGCTGTCCGCCCCCGGCAACGTCACGTCGGAGATGGGACTGGCGCTGCTCGACGTCGCCGACGTGATCCGCCCGCACCCGGAGGTGGTGGCGTTCCTGCAGGGCGTCGAGGACGACGGCTTCCTGGACGAGCTGCCGAAGTTCGCTGGCGGGACCGAGGCGCGCCACGCCATCGAGGCCTACCTCGACCGGTACGGCATGCGCTGCGTCGGCGAGATCGACATCACGAGGCCGCGTTGGCGCGAACGCCCCACAACGCTCGTGCCAGTGATCCTCGACAACGTCAGGAACTTCGAGCCGGGCGCCGCCAAGCGGCGCTTCGAGCAAGGACGGCAGGAGGCGCGGAAGAAGGCGCAGGAGGTGCTCGAACACCTGCGGGCCCTGCCGGACGGGGAGTACAAGGCCAACGAGACCAAGCGGATGATCGACCGGGTCCGGACCTTCATCGGCTACCGGGAGTACCCGAAGTACGGCATCATCAGCCGCTACTTCGTCTACAAGCAGGCCTTGCTGGAAGAAGCCGAGCGCCTCGTGCAGGCCGACGTGCTCGCCGAGAAGGAGGACGTCTTCTACCTCACATTCCAGGAGTTCCACGACGTCGTGCGCTCGAACCAGGTGGATGACGAGCTAATCCGGCAGCGCAAGGACGCGTTCTGGTCGTACCACGCGCTCACGCCGCCCCGGGTGCTGACATCGGATGGCGAGGTCATCGACGGGGCGTACCGACGCGACGACGTGCCGGCCGGCGCCCTGATCGGCGTACCGGTCTCCGCCGGGACCATCGAAGGGCGCGCCCGCGTCATCCTGGACATGGCCCAGGCTGATCTCGAACCGGGCGACATCCTCGTTACGGCCCACACGGACCCGAGCTGGACGCCCCTCTTCGTCGCCATCACAGGCCTGGTGACGGAGGTCGGAGGATTGATGACACACGGTGCAGTGATCGCACGGGAGTACGGCCTGCCGGCTGTCGTCGGTGTGGCAGATGCCACCCGGCTGATTCCCGATGGGCAGCGGATCCGCGTGCACGGAAGCGACGGGTACGTCGAGATTCTGCCTTGACTGACCACTCACCGAGAAGGCCCGGCTGCAAAACGCCACGATCGTGATCGGCTCCAGGGTGATCGCGAGCTCGATGATCATGGGGTCAAGTACCTCGTATGCCCTTGAGGCCGACGCTCGGCGAGCGCGTCGGGCTGCGTCGCCCGCCCGTGGCAGCGCCGCTCGCCTCGTTCGTGATCACATCAGGCATTGCGCCGCGAGCTGATCACCCTTGCGCCACGACGTGATCGGCTGGGTGGCTACCGGCGCCGGTGACGGTGTCTTCTCGCTGTCTGCCGTCGGCGCGCGCCGCGGCGTCAGGGCGGGCCGGGAGCCGGACGTGCAGGGTCGTCCCGTGGCCGGGCGGGCTGCGCACCGAGATGGTCCCGCCGAGCGCCTCGACCCGGTCTTTGACGCCGGTGAGGCCGGTGCCGCGGCCGGGATCGGCCCCTCCTGCGCCGTCGTCGCGGACCGCGAGGGTCAGGGCGTTGTCGTCGCCTCGTACCCGCAGGTCGATGACCGATGCGTGCGCGTGCTTGGCGGCGTTGGCGAGCGCCTCGGAGGCGATGTAATAAGCGGCCACCTCGACCTGCCGCCCCGGCGGCGGGCCGAGATCCAGGTCGAGCTGGACCGGCACCGCGGACCGGCGGGCGAGTGCTTTGAGCGCCGGGCCCAGGCCGGCTTCGGACAAGACGGCGGGGTGAATGCCGTGCGCGATCTCCCGCAGCTCGTCCAGGGCGGTGAACAGGCCGTCGGCCAGCAGCGACAGCTCGCGCTGGATGTTGTCCGCGGGCCGGGGTGTCATCTTCTGGATGCTCCGGGCCTGCAGCGCGAGCGCGACGAGCGTCAGCTGTCTCCGAGGCCTAACTTGGCGATCAACCTATTTTTCCTATCTAGTTACTGTCTCATCCTGCGACCATGCTTCACATCTCTGTATGAACGTGTTGCGCTGGGATCCCATGGCGCCGGATGTTACGCCGCACGGTGCTGGAACTGGCTGCCGCGGGTGCGTTCAGGAACCAGGGCTGGGTTCGGCAGCCCGGGCACGATCCAGCGGGGTTGCCATGAGACGGTTCGTCGTGGTCGGGGTAGCGGATCTTCGGCCCGTCAGCCCAGCCCGGGACGGCCCCGGCTTCATCTAGAACCGCCTGCTCCGCATCGACCACCCGGCAAACCAGGGAGACCCACATGTCCGACCAAACCGAAAATTCAGCGGGCACCACAGCGATCCGGCCGTTCACGATCCCGGTCACCCCGGAGGCGGAACTGGAGGCGCTGCGTGCGCGCGTCAGGGCCACCCGCTGGCCCGACCAGGAGCTCGTCACGGATCATTCGCAGGGCCCGAAGCTGGCGGTCATGCAGGAACTCGCCCGCTACTGGGCGACGGACTACGACTGGCGCAGGTGCGAGGCGAAGCTCAGTGCCCTGCCGCACTTCATGACCGAGATCGACGGGCTGGATATCCACTTCATCCACGTCCGCTCGCAGCACGCCAACGCGCTGCCCGTCGTCATCACCCACGGATGGCCCGGCTCGATCATCGAGCTGCTGGCTATCATCGACCCGCTCACCAATCCCACCGCCCACGGCGCAAGCGCAGCCGACGCCTTCGACGTGGTAATCC
Organism: uncultured Actinomycetes bacterium; assembly: GCA_963762615.1. Lineage (GTDB taxonomy): Bacteria > Actinomycetota > Actinomycetes > Streptosporangiales > Streptosporangiaceae > PALSA-505. The sequence goes on from CAVXLG010000017.1 coordinate 249,502, forward strand.
CGTCGATCCCGGGCTACGGGTACTCCGCCAAGCCGCGCGAGACCGGCTGGGGCCCAGACCGCATCGCCCGGGCCTGGACCGAGCTGATGAAGCGCCTCGGCTACACCCGGTTCGTGGCGCAGGGCGGGGACTGGGGCGCGATCATCACCGACGTGATGGCCGCCCAGGCCCCCCCGGAGCTGCTCGGCATGCACACCAACATGGCCGGCGTTGTTCCAGCCGATGTCTCAACGGCGCTCGCGCGCAACGTCCTGGGGGCCGGCGGCCCGCCGCCGTCGGGCCTGTCTGCTGAGGAAAGCCGCACGTACGAGCAGCTGAATTTCTTCTACACGAAGGGCATCGGCTACGGGATAGAAATGATTACCCAGCCGCAAGCGCTCTACGGGATCGCGGACTCACCCGTCGGGCTGGCCGCCTGGATGCTCAACCACGACGCGTCCAGCTACTCCGACATCGCCGACGCCGTCGCGGGGCACCCGGTCGGCAACCTGACCCGGGACGAGGTCCTGGACAACGTCACCTTCTACTGGCTGACGAACACAGGGATTTCCTCCGCGCGGCTGTACTGGGAGAACACGTACGACTTCTTCGGCGTCCACAACGTAGCCATCCCGGCCGCCGTGAGCGTCTTCCCCAAGGAGATCTATAAGGCCCCGCGCAGCTGGGCCGAGCGGGCCTACCCCAAGCTCATCTACTTCAACGAGGTCGACAGGGGCTGCCACTTCGCCGCCTGGCAGGAGCCGACGCTGTTCAGCAGCGAGCTTCGCGCGGCGTTCCGGTCACTACGCTAGCCAGACTCCTGCGGGCGGCGCGCGCCAGTTGCGTGCCGCCCACACCCTGGAGGCACCGGCCGGGGTATAGAGCTAGATGGGCAGAGCTAGAGGGAGGGCAATGTCATGACAGCGTTCTGGCGCACGCCCGCCGGGCTGCACGCGGCCTCGGCCCGGCTGCCGGTTGAGGGTGAGCTGCCGTCGCCGGACGGCGCGACGGGGTGGCTCAATTCGGAGCCGCTGACGCCGGGCGGTCTGCGCGGGAAGGTGGTCCTGGTCGACTTCTGGACCTATACCTGCATCAACTGGCTACGCCAGCTTCCCTATGTCCGCGCCTGGGCCGAGAAATACTCGAGCCACGGGCTGGCGGTGATCGGCGTCCACACACCGGAGTTCAGCTTCGAGCACAACCCCGATAACGTCCGTCGGGCCGTGCAGGACATGAGGATCACCTACCCGGTCGCAACCGACAACAACTACGCGGTATGGCTGGCCTTCGACAACCACTACTGGCCCGCACTCTACTTCGCCGACTCGGAGGGGCGTATCCGGCATCACCACTTCGGCGAAGGCGAATACGGCCGGTCGGAAATGGTGATTCAGCAGCTGCTGGCCGAGGCCGGAATCCGCCGGCGTAGGTAGGGAGCTGGTCTCGGTCGACCCCAGCGGCCTGGAGGCCCCGGCCGACTGGGCCAGCTTGCGATCACCGGAAAACTACACCGGCTATGAACGCACCGAGGGCTTCGCATCTCCCGGCGGCGCCGTGCCGGGCAAGCCGCACGTCTATACCGTCCCCGCGCGGCTGGGACTCAACCAGTGGGCCCTGTCGGGGGACTGGACCATGGAGGAAGAGGCCACCACGCTGAACGCGGCGAACGGGCAGATCGCCTGCCGCTTCCACGCCCGCGACCTCAACCTCGTCATGGGACCGGCAGCGTCAGGAAGCCCGGTGCGGTGCCGCGTCCTCATCGAGGGACAGCCACCCGGCGATGCCCACGGAACCGACGTCGGCGGCGATGGCAACGGCACGGTCACGCAACAGCGGGTGTACCAGCTCATCCGCCAATGCGGCCCCATCACCGAGCGCACCTTCGAGATCACCTTCCTCGATCCAGCGGCTCAGGCCTACTGCTTCACTTTCGGCTAGACCGAAGCAAAGCATGCGAACTGCGCTACGTCGGCCAGGAGCATGAGCGGTGCCGCCATTGCTGGGGCGGTGACGATGTCCTGCCTTGCGATCAGGCCGGGCACGTCGGCGAGCGGCAGGTTCATGCAGCTTGCGCGGTGACTGGCCAGGCCGCGCCGGGCATGGTCACGCCATCTGGTGATGCGTACGTCACCAGGCGGTCCCGGACCTGTCTGGCCAGCTCGGCAGCTTGTGCTGGGCTGAGCCCGGCCAGGACCTCGCTGGCGCTCGGAGAGGCACGCTCGTATTCGAGCACGTCGTTAACGTCGCGGCCGATGAGCATTGGCTCGTCCGCCTTCGCGAACTCGATGCCGCCGAACCCCGCGCCGCTCAGCAACGCGCCCACCCGGCCGGTGTCGGCGAGGGAGAAAGCAGCACCCGGCCCAGGCGGCTCGCGGAAGCCTAGTACCGCCGCGGCCTCGGCGAACCCGGTGGTAAAGAAGGGGTTCTCCTCGCGGGTGCGCCAGCAAAGGATGGTCACATCACCGCAGCCGCAGCCGATGTCGAGAATGTTCTCCCCGTCCTGGATCTCGCGCTGGCGAGCAACCGCGCCGTCAGTCGGCCCCGCATCCGCTCATGCCGCTCACGCTGCTCGATGAACTCCCGCCCGCTGGCTCCGTTCCAGTCCTCGGCCTGCTCCTCATTCACCGCCACGACGGTCACGCTACATCGCCCCGCAACCCCGGCTGGCCCAGTGCCCGATGCGCCGGGTTCCGACACTAGGTCAGTTTCACGTCTCGCTGACAAGTCAGAGCGGCCGGGGTCATTCAGTGAGGACTATCCATTGCCGGCCATCGATGAATTCACGTGCCGCGTCGAGGTGACCGGCGTGGGTCGCCGTCTCAGCGATCACATGCAGCAGGATTTCGCGCAGGTCGCCGAGCCGCCAGCTGCCAAACAGGTCCTCAGGCCACCACGCCGGTGCGCTGTCCGGGGAAGTGGCGGCAATGACGGCATCGGCAAGCTCTATCTCCCGCCGGTAGGCGTCTAGCACCGCGGCGCCCGTCAGGTCCGCGGGAACCTGCCAGGCGTTATCCGGCTCGTCGTCTGGCATCGGCTCGCCAGCCACGACGGCGCGGAACCAGAACCGCTCGACGTCGATCGTCAGATGGTGTACCAGCCCGGCGCAGGTCCAGCGCGAGGGCAGGATGGGCCGCCGCAGGTCCTCCTCGGACAGGTCCTCCAGGATGCCGAGCACGTGATCGCGCTGATCGGCGAGGGATGACACAAGCGCCTGGCTCTCCTTGGTCATCGGGGGCTGCGTCATGGTTCATCCGCTCCTTCGCCAGACCGGCACGCGCGACGATTCAGGTCATCATCCCGAACAGATGGTAAGCCACGGACTTTCACGGTCACTCGCGGACAGCCCGGCACGCGTTCAGACCTGGGTTTATGCAGGTGAAGCCGATCAATGAGCATCCCTGATAAAGAAGCCGTCATCCTCTCAAAGCCGTCTCACGAACTGGCTGGACAGCCCCGGACTGGCGCGGACGCGCTGGGCTCACGGGCGAACGCTGACCTGCGGGTACGGATTCGGCGAGATTGCCAGCATGTGCATGCGGGCGACGTCCGCGGGAAGGGCATCGGGTACCCGATTGGCGCCGATACCCCTTCAAGGAGATCCTCATGAAGCGCAAGCTAAACCTCGCTCTGTGGATCGTTGCCGCAATCCTGGCCGTTGTCTTCCTCGTCAGCAGCAGCACTAAGCTGTTCGTGCCCAAGGAGAAGTTGGCCGGTATGGGCGGCGCCGCCTCGAGATGGGTGGAAGACTTCAGCCCCGGTGCCCTCAAGGCCATCGGAGCCCTCGAGTTCCTGGCTGCGGTCGGCCTGATCATGCCCGCCGCGCTCGGCATCGCGCCGGTGCTGGTGCCGCTGGCTGCTACCGGTGCGGTGTTGCTGTTTGCTGGCGCGGCGATCATGCGCCTCCGCCGTGGCGAGAAGGCAACGATCATCGGCGACCTGGTCTATCTCGCCATGGCCGCCTTCGTGGCGTGGGGCCGCTTCGGCCCAGGGTCCTTCACCCGGCTGACCCAGCGGGACGTCTTTAGCGGGGCTCGCCTGCGCCGGATCGCACGACGGGGCCTCCCGGACCGCGGTCGAACTCGTTCCCTGACAGGGCTCCGGGGCGCTGATCGGACGATTGGTTCAGGCCGGGTTGAGGTCTTTCCACGCATTCCCAGCAAACGCAGCTACCTGAGGGCGTCGAGGAAGCTGAGCACGCGCTCGGTGAGCAGCCTGGCGGCGTGCTTGTCGTATAACGGCAGGCTGTTGTCGGCGAACAGGTGCTGGTTGCCGGGATAGAGGAACAGCTCGGCGTTCGGCGTCGCCTGGACCGGGGCACGGGTTGCTTCCAGGTCGCCATCCTCGACAAACAACGGGTCAGCCTCCATGCCTCCCGCAGCCCGCCGTGACGGCTGACGGCACACTAGAGTCGGCGGCTCGCCCCGGCCGTCGCCGCCGCCTGCCCCCGCTGCAAAGCGGCTCAAGCCAACAGGCGATCGTTCCGCGCGTGAGACACCCGGCACGACCGGCCAGGCTGCGAACGAGGACAGATGCGCGTGATCTCTAACGGTGATCCCGACGCGCACTCGTGCCGAATAGAGGGCGTTGCCTACGCACGCGCTTATGCACACGTGCGCATAACCTTCCATGTTCAGTCGGCGCGCTTACGTCGCAGCAACAATTGCTGCGCAACCTTTTCGTGTAGACGCATAGAGCCAGATCGCCGACTCGGCGCGGGTCGGCCGTCAACTGGCCGTGAAGCGGAAACCACGCAGATCATCCAGTTCGGCGCGGGTGGATGTCTGCGCGTTGGTGAGGTTTCGGCGGCGGGCAGTTCTAGCACGAGTTGGAAGCTGAGATCGTCGGTGCCGCGGACCCGGTCCAGGAACCCCCCGTAGGCGTCGGTGATGGTGTTTAACCGCTGCGGGCCGTGGGCGACGTCGAAGCAGTTGCGGGAGGGGAGTCCTCGGTGCCGTCCGGGTGCCTGCCGGTTATCGCCTGTCCTTAGCGCGGTGGGCCGGGGGGACGCCTTCCAGACATTGCGTCCTGGCGGCTCGCTGCAGCTTGTTGTGCCGTCGCTGGAACTGGTCGGCTACCAGGGCGGTGACCAGGGCGCAGGAGGTGCCGAGCAGGATCCCGGCGGCGGCGTCGGACAGCCAGTGGGCAGCGAGGTAGGCGCGGGAGAGTCCCATCAGTATCGAGAACACCACGGCGGCCGCGCCCCACAGGGCGCGCCGCCGTCCCGCGGGTACCAGGGCGATGACGGCCGCGACGACGGTGACTGAGGCGGCGATGGCGTGTCCGGACGGGAACGACGCGCCGCTCGTAGCGACCAGCGACCCGGGCGGCCTGGCCCGGTCGTAGATCCCTTTCAGCGAGCCGATCAGCACTTCCGACAGCACGATGGCTGCGGTGAAGGCGGCTAGGTGCCACCACCGGCGGCGCAGTGCGAGGTACCCGGCTAGGGCGATCCGTACCGGTAGCGTGACGTACACCAGGCCGAGGACGTTGAAGACCTTGGCGGTGGCGGTCAGCGGGGGCGTCCGTCCGGAGATCATCAGCCGCAGCCAGGCGTCGTCCAGCCGCTGGATGCGGGCTAGCGTGCCGTGGCTGGCGGCCAGGGCGAACACCGCGGCCGTGAGCGCCACCACCCCGGCGGTGAGGAGAGCGGCCTGCCGGGGATGGCCAAGAAGCGGGTCCTCGTCGGGCCGGGTTGTGGTCGGCCGGGTCATCCCGGGCATGGCGCACCTCGCCCGCATAGGGCCAGGCCTTCGGTGCGCCGGACGTAGCTGACCAGCGCCGACCGGGGCATGAACGCCACCGCGGTGTCGACGGTGGTGGCCAGGACGGGGGACGCGCCGGGGGCGAAGGCGAACTGGTAGGTCGCGCAGCCGCCGGGGAAGGTGTAGTAGCGGATGTCGGAGTACTTCGGGACCAGGCTCAGCGGGCGCTCGAACCGGCGCGTGCCGGGTTGGTCGGAGGGGATCTGCTGGGCGCCCGAGGTGTCGCAGGTCGCAGTGAGGGTTACGGTGACCGCTCGCGGCCCTGCGCGATCGGAGTCCAGCCAGAAGCTGGCTTTCCCGCTGGCGATGTCCGTGCCGCCAACGCTCCAGCCCGCCGGGAGCGCGGCGATGCAGGGCAGCAGGGCAGCGGACGGGACTGCCTGGGCGCTGAGGATCATCGAATGGCCGGTGCCGCAGCTGGGGGCGTAGGCGCCCAGATTTTTGGCCGCCGGGAAGAAGGCATTCCCCGTTTCCCCCACGGCGGCGGTGATGACGGCGAGCATCGCGGCCGCCAGAGCGACCCGCCGGATGTTCCAGCGTTGCAGCGCGATCGGCGGCCGCTGCGGGGCGAGGGCGCGGAATTCGCCGAGCAGGTCGCGCGGGTGCCGTTTCATGAAGGCGCGCAGCTGGGTCGGGCTGGCGACCCCGCGGGTGGCGGCGAATGCTTCGGCGAGCTCGGCTTCGGTGAAGTACGCCAGCGCCCGCCGGTAGACCCGCTGCGGGTCGGTGCGCACGGCCAGGACGAGCATCATGTTGCCCAGGTCGACCGCCTGCCGCCATGGTGACGGGCGCACCTGGACGAAGGCCACGTCGATCAGCAGCAGCTCCCCGGAGCGGACCATCAGGTTGCCCGGTTTGATGTCGCGGTGGGCGATCCCGGCGTCCCACAGCGTGCGGATCAGCTGCAGTCCCTGGTCGATCACCGTGTCGTCGACGTCGGCTTCGCCGATTTCGACGGCGCCGGCATGGAATTCGGTGACCAGCATGTACTCGCGCTCGGGCGTGATCTCCACGATGCCGTACGGCCGGGCCGTGCGGACCCCGATGTCCTGCAGCAGGCGCAGGGCATAGTCCTCGTACTCGACCAGGCGCCGCACGGTCTGGAAGGGGTGCTCGTCCTCCAGGGAGCCGTACAGGATGGTCCGCCACAGCTTGTACCAGCGGTCGGCGCGGACGTGGCCCTTGGTGTAGAGCTTGGCGAACACGAACTCCTCCGGGCTGCCTTCGACTCGCAGCCGCAACGGCGTGGAGCCGGCGGAGGACTCCAGGCCGACCGGCTTGATCTCGGTCACCGTGAGCCCGAGCTGGTCGCGCACGGCCTGGCGGATCGCCTGCCCCCGCCGGCCGGTCACATCCACGTGCGCGGTGTTGCCGCGCCGGTAGGCGACGGGGAACGCCTCGTTCGGGGTGAAGAACCGGAACGCGGTGACCGCGATCGCCACGGCGAACGCCACGGCGAGCAGCGCATCACTGGGGTGATCGACACCCAGGTACAGGCGAGCCAGACAGAACACGGCGACCACGACGGCCACCGCCGCCTTAGTGTAGGTGCGGGGGCGGCCCGGCACGGCCAGGCAGTAGACGGCGCCCATCAAGAAGATCGTCAGGACCGCCACCGGGGGCGACACCCCGGAGTACCCGCCCCAGCTGCCGATGATCGGCACGCCGTACGGGCGTGGCCTGGACAGCCCGAAGTAGATCGATGTCCCGGCCTGCTCCAGGAACAACACGCTTCCCAGGAACACCAGCAAGTGCCGCCAGCGGCGGAACGCCATCGTCAGGGCGACCACCGACAGGCCGAGCGCGGTGGCCCCCCAGCCGGAGCCCGCCCCGTTGATCCCGTTGGCCACATCGGTCAGCCACGGCGTCCGTATTCCGGCCAGGAGACGCAGCACCCACGTGCTTGCCCGGTCATCGATCCGGAGCCACGGCGTGTGCTGGGACGCCAGGAACGCGCCGGCGAGCGCCACGGCCCCAAGGATCAGCCACGCTGTTGTGCTGATGGTGATAGGGTGCGGCAGCGGCGGCGGCGCACCGGTCGGGCGGCGCTGGCGCGGCGTCGCGCCGTACGGCGGGACCCGGCGGAAGGCTCGCCGTGCCGGCCCGTGTGGTTACCGTCTCCGCCTTCTCGCTCAACGCGACGCCTCCCCCATCGAGGCCAGCCCCTGCGTCCGCAGCCAGCTCTCGGCCACCAGGCGCGGATCCTGCCCGCGTAGTTCCACCCGCGCGTCCAGGGCGCGCAGCGAGCCGGTCGTCAGCCGCGCCGACACCGTGTTGAGCACCGCGAGCAGCCGCGGGCCGTAGCGGGCGACGGCATCCCGGCGCACCAGCGGGACGACGTTCTCGGCCGGCTGCAGGCCGCGGTCGTCGGCCAGCACCACCAGATGGTCCGCGGTGATGGCCGGGTCGGTGCTGAACAGCAGCGCGACGCCGATGTCCCCTGCCTCCAGGGCCTGCAGCGTCAGCGGCCCCCCGGCGTCCAGCGGGATGAAAACCCGGAACCGGAGCCCGTAAACCTGCCTCAGCCCGAGCAGGCAGTAGGCACGCTCCGGGCATTCGGGCGGCCCGCCGAACGCCAGCCGCGGCGCCACCCGGGCCAGGCCGGCGACCGATCGCAGGCCGATAGCGGGCCGCGGTCGCGGCGGTGACCACGATGACGTTGCCGTCCTGCGCGGCGGACGGGCGGCCCGCCACCAGCCCCCGGCCAGCCGCCTGCCCGGCCAGGGCCCTGCTGGTCGCCGCGGCATCGGACGTCGCGGACTGCCGTCCCACGCTGACGAACTCAAGCGCTGATCCGGAGTACTCCGGCACGACCTGGACAAGGCCGCTCATCAGCGCCGGGTCCACCAGCTCGCGAGGGCCCAGGTCCGGCAGGACGCGGACGGGGAAGCCCTGCGCCGCGAGCGCGCCTGCGTAGAGGTCGGCGAGCAGCACGCTCTCCGGGAAGTCGAATGACCCGACGGTGATCACGGCGCCATGCTGGGCGGCCCCGTCGGCATGATCAGCCGGCAGCGCTGCCGCAGGCGCAGGCGCAGCACACGACGGCCAGCGCCAGACAGGCTACGTACGCCACCGTCCCGTCGTTCCGGCACTGCTCTCATCACGTTCCGTGCGGGTCGAGAAGAAACGGTTGCTCCGCAGCGTGCCCGGAGCCTGGGACCCCGCTTCTCCGGGCGGGGCGCCGCCTGCGCGGCGGCGGCCGGGCGCCGCCGACCGGCGGCCGCGCTCACACATACCCCCGGTGCTGCAGGGACCGCCAGCACAGCCAGCCCGGCAGCACCGGCAGCCAGTAGGTCGCCAGCCGGTACAGCAGCACGGCCGAGACCGCGGGCCCGGGCTGCATGCCGACGCCGGTCAGCCCGGCGACCAGCGCCGCCTCGATCGCGCCGAGGCCGCCCGGGGTGGGCGCTGCCGCCGCCAGCGCCGCGGCAGCCAGGTACACCGCGCCGATCACGACCAGGCCAGGGCCCCCGCCGAACGCCTGGACCGAGGCGGCCAGCCCGGCGATGTAGGCGAGGGTGATCAGGGCCGAGCCGCCGAACAGCAGGCCCAGCTTGACCGGGCTGGCGGCGGCCTGCCGCAGGCTGCCGGCCGCGGACCGGGCGCCGGGGATCAGCTTCTTCCTGGTCCAGCGGCGGCCCGGCCGTGTCGCCAGGACCACGCCGACGACCGCGAGGATCACCGCCAGGGCGAGCAGGATCTTGCTGCCGGATGGCAGCTTGAACGCCTTGGTGAGGTCGTGGCCGGCCAGCGCGAAGAAAACCACGATCAGCAGCGACGTGCATGACGGCGCCCGCGAGGGCGTTCACCCCGACCGCCGCGACGCTGGCCGGGGCGCTGGTTCCGCTCTTCTGCAGGAACCGGGCGTTCAGCGCCATCCCGCCGACGTTGGCCGGCGACACCCGGTTGATGAACGACGACGCGCCCTGCGCCAGCACGGCCGGGCCGAACGGGACATGGCCGGGCACCGAGCCGATCAGCGCCATCGCGCTGGCCACGTAGGTCAGCGCGGACAGGCGCGATGATCACCGGCAGCCAGGCCCAGTTGGCGTGCAGCAGCGCGTGCCAGCTGCTGCTCACCTGGGCGATCTGCGGCAGCAGGAAGTAAAAGGCGCCGGCCAGCGCGGCGATCGCCAGCAGGGTGCGCGGCCGCACCCGCTGCAGCCGGGCGAGATCCTGGTCGGCGTCGTCGCCGGAGGCGGCGATCGCGGCCGCGCGGGTGTTCTTCAGCAGCCCGTCCTGGCCCTTGATCTCGCGCCGGGTGCCGGCCGACAAGGCGAGCGGCTGCAGCAGCGGCACCGCGGCGGCGACGCCGCTCGGCGCCGATCGCGGCCGCTGCGGTGGCGACGGCACGGTCCGGGCCGATCCGGCCGGCCAGCGAGGTGAGCAGCTCGGCCACGTCGATGGCCCGCTGACGGCTGGTCGCGGCGAGCTCGGCGAAGCTGAAGTCGGCCAGCAGGGGCAGCCCCGTTCTGGCTGATCATGATGTTGCTGCCGTGCAGGGACCGGTGCGCGATCCTGGCCTGGTGCAGCCGGCCGACCTCGCGCCACAGGCTACCGGCCAGCTGATCGGTGATGCGATCGGCCGGGACCTCGTCCAGGGACTGGCCCGCTACCAGCTCCATGGTCAGCAGCACTGACCCGTCGCCGGCCTTGATGACCTGGCCGACGTGCGGCACCGCGACGCCGGCCCGCTCGGCCATCACGGCCAGCAGCGCCTCATGCTCGACGGCCTTCAACAGCGAGGCCGCGGGCCTGGTGTCGCCGACGCCGCGCAGCCGGATGCCGCGCCAGGCCCGGTACAGCAGGTCGGCGTCCCGCTGATCCGAGCCGAAAACCTTGACGAACAGCGCCCGCCCGTCGCCGGTCACCGCCTCGAACGGCCGCGATCCCTTCGCGTGGCGCACCGGGCCGGTCACCTGGCTGACCGGCACGCCGCCCGCGCGCAGCGCCGCCGCCACCCCGGCCGGGCCCATCCGCCGGTCCGGCACCCCGAACACCACCAGCAGGCCCGCCCCCACAGTGACCCCGGCGGCCAGCGCCAGCACCAGCTGCATCGGCAGCAGCCCGCCAGTGATCAGCCGGGCCACGCCGATCAGCAGCAGCGTGACCCAGGCCGCCCGGCGCCACGGCCGGCTCAGCCACGGCGCCGCGGCCACCGCGACAGCCGCCAGTCCCGCCAGGACGGCCGGATCGGGGAACCCGGCGCCGGTCAGCCAGGAACCCTGGCGCAGCCCCGCGGGCAGCGCGGCGGAGCCGCCCGGCCCGGCCAGGTAAGTGATTCCGGCCATCAGCGCCGCCGCCGCCGCGAACCCGCCCGCCACCGTGGCCAGCACCCGGAACCGGCGGTACCGCAAAGCGGCGACCAGCAGCACCAGCGCCGCCGCCGCGATCGTCACCTGGACCAGGCCGGTCAGCACCCGCCCGGCCGCGGTCGCGGGCCCGACCCCGGTGATCGCCGCGGCGCTCGGCCGCAGCAGGGCAGGCAGCAGCGCAGCGATCACGGCCGCGACGGCCAGCACCGAGGCCGCGGCGACCAGGCGGATCACATCGCCCGGATGCCGGTAACGCGTCGGCGGCAGGACGCGGTCCCGCGGCCGCGTCTTCGGCCCGCCGGCGGCCAGCCGCATCCCGGGCGAATCCGTCGTGGGCGGCTGTTCGGTGGCTGTGCCGCTAGTGCGGGCAGCGGCGGGAGTGGTGCGCCTGGTCGCGGTCATTTCCGGCTCTGCGGCGCGGTTACCTCGCCAGCGACCGGTCCCCGTCTCCCCGGGCATGCTGGGCCCGGTGTGCCCTGCCCTAGGCACGGCCCTTGACCGATTCCAGGAAGCGCAGGACTGCGCCGGTGGTGATGTCGGGCCGCTGCGACTGCGGGTAATGCCCGGCCTGCGGCACCATCACGACCTGTGCCCGCAGGGCGCGGGCGATCCAGTCAGCTTCGGCCCGCGGGTCGGGGAAGTCCGGGTCCTGCTCGCCCATCACGACCAGGGCCGGCGCCGTAACGTCGGCCAGCCGCGCCTGCGCCGGGTCGTGGCTGGTGCGGGTGGTGCGGGAGAACGCCTTCGCGTATCCCGGCCGGCGCATACTCGTGATGACCTGGTCGCGGTACTCGCCGAAATCCGCTGGCCGCCGGCCCGCGTACAGCTTGGGCAGGTAGGACTTCCAGGAGATGGCCGCCCAGGGCGGTGCCATGGCCACGCGCAGCACCAGGCGCCGCATCGCGCTTGCCTTGGCGTTGCGGACGAACGGCCCGACCAGCACCAGGCCGCAGACCAGGCCAGGCCGCTGCGCGGCGGCCAGGACCGCGGAACCGGCGCCCATGGAGTTGCCCACCACCACGGCAGGGCCGCCGAGTTCCCCGATCAGGGCAAGGACATCGCCAGCGGTTTCCTCATCGCCGTAGGACGTGAACGTGGCATCGCTGTCGCCGTGGCCGCGAAGATCGGTGCAGGCCACCCGGTAACCCGCAGCCCGCAGGGCAGGAGCCAGGAAACGGTAGCCGGCCCGCAGGTCACCCATGCCAGGCACCAGCACCACCAGGGAGCCGGCACCTGCGACGTCGTAACCGATCCGCCCCTCAGGACAGCTGAGATAACTGGTTTCCCCGGCGGCAGGCACGAAGCCGGAATCGCTGGCGCCCGTCGTATGGTTCGCTGCGGTGCTCATGCGTTCATCGCCTTTGGTCTTGGCCTGGCTTCGCTACCAGGCGGCAGCCGTGGCCATGACGGCGGCGAGCACAGTGCCGGCAGGCCCGAACGTGGACACCGCGCCGGTCAGGTGCGGGATAGTTCCAGGTGGCCTGCAGCCAGCTCCCGGAACTCCACGATGCCGGGAGCCGTAGGTGTCCTGGACGATTGCTTTCATCACGGTCCCCTCGGGCATCCGGGCCTCAGCCCATCCGCCGGGCCGGCACCACAGACGCCGGGAATCAGTGCTGGGCGCTCCTGCCCAAACTACGCTTGCAATCGAAAACTAGCAATGAATTGCTAGAAAGATCATGGTGACATGCTGCCGTGGCGAGCTGGGGTTTCCTGACCAATCACGCCCGGGCGCTGTCGACGCCAGGTGGCCGGGACGGATCTGCACCTGGCCCGTGCTCACCACCGGCACCTGGCGGATCGGGTCGCTCGTATCCATGCCCCTGTTCCTTTAATGGTCCAGCTGCATAGCTGTCACGGGCCCGCCGCCGAGACTTTGGTCAGGACCGCGGTGACCTCGGGTCCGACCCAGCCCGCGCCTCCATTACAAGCGGACAGGGGGATTCCGTGCAGAAGGGCCGGAAGCCGGTCCTGCGGCTACCGGCCTGCCGAGGCGCCCTGTTTCGCGCTGGCGATGTTCTCGGCCGGCGGGGCCTTCTCGCCTTCCCCGGGGATGATGACCCAGGCCGCGAGGTAGGCCAGGGCGCCCGCGCCTCCGGTGATGACGGCGACGACGGCCACGATCACCCGGACCAGGGTCACGTTGACGCCGAAGTACTCGGCGGCTCCCGCGCAGACCCCGCCCACCATCCGGCCGTTCCGGGGGCGTACCAGGACCTTGGTTTCGTTCCCGTCTCTCATGCGAATCATCTCCTGCGGTCACCACGGGGGAGCTGGCCGCCGTCGGCGGCTGATCCCCGGTGCCCGCCCCCAGCCTACATGCGTAATATAAAACTAGCAATATTTTTCCGGAAATTGTGAGAACAATAATCTGTATGCCGAGATGGGGCTTCCTGACCAGCCACGCCCGGGTGCTGCTGTGCATCGCGCACGACCCGGCGGCGCGGCTGCGCGACATCGCGGCCCGCCTGGGCATCACCGAGCGCAGCGCCCACGGCATCGTCACCGACCTGGCCGAGGCAGGCTACGTGATCACGCGGAAGGACGGCCGGCGCAACCGCTACCAGATCCAGGCCCACCTGCCGGTGCCCGGGCCCGGCAGCCGGGAACCCGCCGTCGGCGAAGTCGTCGCCCTCTTCGCAGCCGAGGGCCGGCTCCTCACCGGGCACGCCCGAGCGAGTTACCGTGATTCCAGCGGCAGCGGGGAGCCTGCAGGCCCAAGCAGCGAGTCCGATGCGGCGGATGCCGCCGCCGGGGTAGCGGCGTGCCGCTGACCTCCGGCATCACCGGATCAGCGGCCAGGCGTAACCGTAGCTGAAGCCGGCGCTACACGTCCGGAAGGCTACGAGCCCGGGCGGCACCGGTCATTGACACCATCACATCCCGCCAGCGCACCAGCGCGGCCATGGCCGCCGGGAAGAAGATCGCCCCCGGGCGGGGCCGCGCCGGGCTCGTCGTCACCGTCCCGGCCGGCGGGGACAGCGGGACCAGCGGCCCGGACGGTGATGACGTCCGCGCCGTCCGCCGGACCGCCGCCCAGCCGGCCCGCGGCGGCCAGCCCGGCCAGGCCGTCTGTGCTTCCCAGCAGCACGGCGAGGACCTCGCCGATGGCGGGCTCCCGGCTGGCGGGCTCGCGCAACGGCAGGTGCGCCTCGATCTGGTAGCGGTTGCGGCGGCCGTCTCTCTGCTTGACCACGTAGCCGGCCTCGGCCAGGTCGGTGATGATGCCGTGGGCCGTGCGCTCGGTGATACCCAGGCGGGCCGCGATGTCGCGCAGCCGGACCCCCGGGTCGTGCGCGATGCACAGCAGCACCCGGGCGTGGTTGGTCAGGAAGCTCCACTCCGGCACGCTCCGTAAGCTAGCACAGCTTGTTTCCGGAAACACGTTGCCTGCTTTCGGGTCATGCCCGTGATGCCAGCCTCGTGGCGATGCCACACAGGCGTACACCAGAGTCGCAAGCGACGCAGGCGAGGGCCCGGACATGGTTGGCGAGAATCTGCCGCCACATAGAGGGCATAAAGATTCAAGAAACTAATTGCTTGTTTTCTGGGACTACCGTAGCGTGGGTTGCAGACACCGAGACCGGCTGTCGCCGGCCGCCAGGGGCGCTCGAGGGTCATCGAAAGGACCCGGTCATGAGTGAGGAACCGCTGCACGTGGCGTTCGGGACCGGTCAGATCGGAAGTGCCCTCGCCGGGCATCTGACCGGGCTGGGTGTCGCGGTCCGGGCCGTGTCACGGGACCGGCCGCGCGCGCTGGCCGCCGACGCCGACTGGCAGGCGGCGGACGTCACCGACCCCGAAGCCGCCGCCGATGCGGCCAAGGGCGCATCGGTCATCTACCAGTGCCTCAACGCCCCGTACACCCAGCGGCCGGAACTCTCCCCGCCGCTGCAGCGCGGCGTGCTGGCCGCCGCCGAGCACGCTGGCGCGCTCCTGCTGGTCCCGGAGAACCTGTACGGCCACCGGCCGACCGGCGGCAAGCCGATGACCGAGGACCTCCCGCTGGCCGCGACGACCGTCAAGGGCGCGACCCGGGCGGCCATGACCGCCGAGCTGCTGGCCGACCGGGTCCGTGACTGCCTTCGGGAGGTCGCCGGGGTAGGAATGAACCATGGCTGACGTCCCCCAGATGGCCGGGAAGTTCGTTCTGGTCACCGGAGGCACCGGCGGCATCGGCCAGGCCACCGCCGCCGGGCTCGCCGCGCTGGGTGCCCGGGTCGGCATCACCGGCCGTGATCGAGCCCGCGCCGAGGCAGCCGCGGCCGGCATCCGCCCCGCGCCGGGGAGCCCGGCGGTGGATGTGTTTGCCGCGGACCTGTCCGCCCAGGCCGGGGTGCGCCGTCTGGCCGCTCAGGTGGCTGGCACCTATCCGCGGCTGGACGTGCTGGTCAACAACGTCGGCGGTTTCTGGGCTCACCGGCACCCCACCGCCGACGGCCTGGAGCGCACCTTCGCGGTCAACCACCTCGCGCCGTTCTTGCTGACCAGCCTGCTGCTAGACCGGCTGACCGCGACCGCACCCGCCCGGGTCGTCACCGTCTCCTCCGCCGCCCACGCCAGCGGCCGCATCGACTTCGACGACCTGCAGGGCGAGCGGAACTACTCCGGGCAGCGTGCCTATGGCCAGTCGAAGCTGGCCAACGTGATGTTCACCTACGAGCTGGCCCGCCGCCTGGAAGGCACCGGGGTCACCGCCACCGTGTGCCATCCCGGCGTGGTGCGTACCAGCTTCGGCGCCGAAGACCAGGCGGCGCACATGGCCGGCATGATCCGGGTGGCGCGCCTGTTCATGAAGACCCCGGCCCAGGGCGCGGCCACCCCGGTCTACCTCGCCTCCTCGCCCGAGGTCGAGGGCGTCACCGGCCGCTATTACGCCAACCGCAAACCCAAGACCTCCAGCACGGCCTCCTACGACACCACAGCCGCCGCCCGGCTGTGGCAGGCCAGCGCCGGCCTGGCCGACCTGACCGCAACCGCATAGTGCCGCGGCGCAAACATCCGGCAGTCTCAAGCCCGCTCGCTGGTTCACCAGCGCGATAGATCAACTGATCTGCGTGCCACGATTGGCGAGCGGAGAGCAGCAGCGAAGCGCGCAGAACGATTTACTGCGGGCGGGGGGTTCGGACCGGGTACGGACAGCGGCCGGGCCCTTGGCGGCCCGGCCGTGTCCTGGAGGGTTAGGCGGTGACGTCGTGGTAGGCGGGCGGGCTGCTAGCAGCCTCCATTCCGGCTGTGATGGGGGAGGGTTTGAAGCCCTTGATGACCAGCCAGAGGCCCAGCGACAGCTCCCAGGCAGCCACCGGGAGTGCGGCTAGCACGGCCCAGGAGGGGGGCGGCACGGTGCCGCGGAACAGCGTTGCGATGACGGCGATGATGAGTATTGGGGCTCCGATGAGTCCGATCACGGGAATGACGCGGGGCACGAGCCGGGACCGGTACATCAAGGAGCCCAGGAGCAGTGCGTTGATGCCCGGCATGAGGCTCTGCCCGAGCAGGAACGCCCAGTTGTAGACCGCGACGTGCGACGCGGCGGTGGTGACCAGCGCGGCCGTGTTTGCTCCGGCCGCTGCGCCCAGGTGCTGCCGCAGGGTCACCAGCGACAGCAGGCTGACGACGCCGGCGAAGATCATGGAGGCTTCCAGGATGCGGGCGGCGACAAAGCCGAGCGCGGCACCTTCGTTCTGCCGCTTGACCACCGGGTACAGCGTGACGGCGGTGCCGATGCCGGCGAGGGCGACGATCACCTCGAGGAAGCCGCCCACCAGTACGGCCGTGTGGCCGCCGGAGCCGAGAATCCAGTCCCGGTGGTTCTTCACCGGGCCGTAGAGGGCGAGGGTGGGATCGAGATGAAGGTGATCAGGTAGAAGATACCCGCGACGAGCGCGGTCTTCCGCAGTGAGTCCATCGGGACTCTTCTCGTGGCTGTGATGCGCGTGGCGGTCGTCACGTTGGTCTCCTTACGGCCACAGGGTCCTTCAGCTGGCCGGTACGGCCGGAGCCGGGGCCGAGGCGGCCGGCGCTGGTGCCAGGTCATCGGGTGCGGGGGCGGGCACGTCGGCCCCGCCCTGGTCCAGGCGGAACGGCGGGTAGGCGTCGGTCATCAAGGCGGCGTAGGCGATGACCCGCAGCACCCAGCGGTTCATGCCGATGATGAGGTCGTACAGCCCTCGCGGGTAGCGGCCCGCGAACAGCAGCGTGACCGCCGCGAAGAACACGAGCAGCCCGATCAGGCCGCCGGAGAGGACATCAGCCTGCCAGGCGTGCCCGGTGCCCCCGGTCGCGGTATAGGCGGCGCCGCCGGCGAATACCGCGGTGATGGCGTACTGCGGGATCGCCAGCAGCCACCACTTGACCAGCACCAGGCCGCGGGAGAGCCGCTCGGGGTAGGCGATGTCCAGCGTGGCGGGGTAGTCCGGCTCCTCGGCCAGGCTGAACGGCGGGTAGCGGTCGGTGCCCAGGGCACTGTAGGTGTAGTAGGCGACCCGCCACGACCAGCGCAGCACCCCCAGGTTGAAGCTGAACAGCGAGCGGGGGTAGCGCCCGGTGAACAAGATCGCGAAGAACGCGATGATGGTGAGGGCGGCGAACGCGATCCACAGGAAGAACAGCACGATGTAGTGCGGGATCGCCAGCAGCCACTTGACCAGCCACAGCCAGCGACTCAATGGCTCGTCCAGGCGAGCTCGCACCTGCACGGGGTAACTCTGGTCCATGGCTTCCTCCTCCTTAGTGCATGCGGATGCCACATGACACCGGCACATGATGGGCATCGGCCGGGACGGATCACCGGCCCCATAGGGTTGCCTTCACGCTACGTCCGCAACCAGAAACTAGCAATAGATTTCTAGAAATGATCTGTTAGTAACTTATGGACGTGGCGGGCTGGAGCTTCCTGACCAATCACGCCCGGGTGCTGCTGTACATCACCCACGACCCGGCCGTGCGGCTGCGCGACATCGCGGCCGCGACGGGCGTCACCGGGCGCACCGCCTACGGCATCGTCATCGATCTCACCGAGGCCGGGTACGTCGTCAAGGACAAGGACGGCCGCCACAACTGCTACCAGATCCAGGCCCACCTGCCGCTCCCCGAGACCGACAGCCGGGAACCCGCCATCAGCGAAGTCCTCGCCCTGCTGTTGGGAAACACCGGTGGCCGTGACGGTCCGCCGGACCTTGCCGCCGCGGGCAAGCCGGGCGGTGTGGACGGCGCAGATGTCATCACTACCCGACCCGGCGTAGGCCCTGGGCATGGCAGGTGACAAAACTCCACCGTAAGACAGGTAAAGGCAGAATCATTCTGGAAGTTTATTGCTTGTTTTTTAAAACTAGCGTAGCGTCGGTTATAGACCGTCGGGACCGGCTGTCGCCGACCGCCAGGAATGCTCGAGGGATTAGCGAAAGGACCCGTCATGAGTGAGGACCGGTTGCACGTGGTGTTCGGGACCGGTCAGGTCGGAAGTGCCCTCGCCGCGCACCTGGCCGGGCTGGGTGTCGCGGTCCGGGCCGTGTCACGGGACCGGCCGCGCGCGCTGGCCGACGGCGCCGACTGGCGGGCCGCGGACGTCACCGACCCCGAAGCCGCCGCCGATGCGGCCAAGGGCGCATCGGTCGTCTACCAGTGCCTCAACGCCCCGTACACCCAGTGGCCGGAACTTTTCCCGCCGCTGCAGCGCGGCGTGCTGGCCGCTGCCGAGCACGCCGGCGCGCTGCTGGTGGTCCTGGAAAACCTCTACGGCTACGGCCCGACCGCCGGCCGGCCGATGACCGAGGACCTCCCGCTGGCCGCGACGACCGTCAAGGGCGCGACCCGCGCGGCCATGACCGGCGAGCTGCTGGCCGCCGCCGATACCGGGCGGGTCCGGTTCGCCGTCGGCAGGGCCTCGGACTTCTTCGGCCCCGGCGTCACCCAGGGCTCCACGCTCGGCGAGCGGGTCTTCGGCAACGCGCTGGTCGGTCGGCGCGCCGACTTCATCGGCAACCCCGGCCTGCCGCACACCTACAGCTACGTCCCCGACATCGCCGCCGGCCTGGCCACCCTCGGCACCGACGCCCGCGCCGAGGGCCAGGTGTGGCACCTGCCCGGTCCGCCGACCGTCACCACCCGGGCGTTCCTCGACCTGGTCGCCGCCGAAGTCGGGCATCCGGTCGGCGTCCGCCCGCTGTCCAAGCTGGCCCTGCGCGCCCTCGCACTGGTCAACCCGATGCTGCGGGGGCTGGCCGAGATGTCCTACGAATTCGACCAGCCGTTCATCCTGGACACCAGCAAATACCAGGCCGCGTTCGGAGCCGCCGGCACCCCGCTAGCCGCCGCCATCGCCGCGACCGTCGCCTGGTACCGGACCCGGCCGAATACGCCATGACAACGACCAGACCGGAGCCGGCTAACGCCGCGACAACTCCACCGATCACCGCGACAACTCCACCGGCGCCTACGGGTGCCGCTGCTCTGACCCCGACCGTGGCATGGTCGAGGCGGGTGCGGCGCATCGGCGGCCTCATCCAGGCCGCGTTCGCCGCGTTCTGGCTAGCGCGCGCAAGCCTGGCCATCGGCGGCCCCGCCGGAGACGCGCTGCTCGCGGTGTCTGGCGTTGCGGTGATCGGCGTGTTCGCCTACGCCATCAAGGTCACCGCCAGCACCGCCCCCCGCCCGGCCGGGCCGGCGGCCAGGCGGATCGAGCGATTGGTGACCATCGCCACCGTCATCGAGCTGGCCGCAGCCTTCGTCCTGCCCATCATCGTCATCGCCGCCGGGCACTCCGACTGGGTGCTGCCGTCCATCGTGATCACCATCGGGCCGCTGCTGTTCTACCTCGACCACCTGGTCCACATCCCGCGCTATCGCATCGTCGGCTGGGCGCTGACCGCCGGGCCGGTCATCCTCGTCGCCACGATGTCGGGCAAGTCGCTAGCCGTGACCACGGGCATCGCCGCCGGGGTCGTGCTCCTGGGCACCGCCGCCGCCGGTTTCCACGACCTCGCCCGCCTCCGGCCTGCTCGGGCGTCAGGCCCGGCCGAGTTCACCGCGAAAGCCTGATGGTGCGAAAGCCTGATGATCATGCCTCCGGCTGATAGCCACACCGCCACCTTCCGGCCCTTCTTCAACCCCGCCACCGGCGAGTGGATCACCTACACCGCCATCGCCGCCGACAACAACGGGCAGCTTGTCCGCTTCAACTGGCGCAGCGTGCCCGGCGGCGTCATCACCGAGCACATCCACCCCCGCCAGGAAGAACGATTCACCATCATCGCCGGCCAAGCCCACTTCACCCTGAATGGCGAGCCACGCGTAGCCGGAGCGGGCGAGACGATCGTCGTGCCCGCCGGCGTCCCGCACTCCGAGGGAAACCCCGGGCCCGGCGACATCCAGGGCATCGTCGAGCTCCGCCCGGCCCTGCTGACCAAGGAGTTCCACGAGGCCCTCGCCGGCCTGGTCGCCGACGGCAAGACCACGCCCAGAGGCGCGCCGAAAAACCCGCTCCAGCTCGGCGCCACCTTCTGGCACTTCCGCCACGAAAGCCGGATCAGCTCACCCCCCATCGCGGTACAGAACCTCATGCTCCCGCCGCTGTGGGCGCTGGCCAAACTCTTCGGCGTGCGCCCCTACTACGATCGCTGGGACAGCCAGATCTGAGCAGCTGGCTGAGACCACCGCGCCCGGGCCGAAGCCAGGCTAAAAAGCCAAAGGCGATGGACGCACGAGCAGCCCAGCGGACCAGACGACGAGCGCCAGCCATCCCAGCTCCCATGCCTGCCGCCGGGGGAAACCAGCTATCTCAGCCGCCCCGAGGGACGGATCGGCCACGACGTCGCCGACGGCGGCTCCCTGGTGCTGCTCGTGCCCGGCATGGGTGACCTGCGAGCCGGCTACCGGTTCCTCGCTCCTGCCCTGCGGGCCGCGGGTCACCGGGTGGCCTGCACCGATCTTCGCGGCCACGGCGACAGCGACACCACGTTCACCTCCTACGGCGACCAGGAAACCGCTGGCGACCTCACCGCCCTGATCGCAGAACTCGGCGGCCGCGGCCAGCGGATTTCGGCGCGTACCGCGGTCAGGTCGTGGCGAGCCTTCGCCGGCCGGGATACGCGAGAGCGTTCTCGGCTACCACGCACCAGCCACGACCCGGCGGATGCCCGGCTGGCTGACGCCACGGCGCCCGCCCTGGCCGTGATGGGCGAGCACGACCCCGACTTTCCCGACGCCACGCCGCATCGGCTCACCGAGAAGATCAGCCTTCTAACGGTAGTTTGTTAATTGCGGATGTAGAGGTGCAGGCCGCAGCCTGCCGCGACCGAGTCGATCAGGGCTTGCAGCTGCGGCGGCGGGGGCGCGTTGGACCATGCGGCCCACCAGCGCTGCAGCACGGTCCACGGGGTAAGCCAGGCGCGCACGGCGCGAAGCGCCCGGGGCCAGGCCGGGGACGGCTGGGCCGGCGCGGCGGGCTCGGGACCCCCTCTCTCCGCTGCCGGGCTGTGGCGCCGGTGGCGTTAAGGCCGGAGGTGCCGGATGGCCGAACCAGGCATCCCAGCAGAAGCTGAACGCGCAGTTGACCAGGGCCTGGTGCCGGCGGATCGCGACATCGGAGCGGACCTGGAAGTCGGCCCAGCCCAGCTCGTCTTTGACCTGCTTGTAGCTTTGCTCGATCCAGTTGCGGATGCCGTAGATCCGCGTGATCTCGGCCAGGCTGGCCGCTGGGTGCGTGCTGCTGGCCTCGCGCTGGCCGCCGGGGCGGGGCAGGATGAGCGTGGTGGCCACGATCTGGATCCCGCCGAGAACGATGAACACGCCGGCGCCGATGGCGAGGGCACGTGCCGTGGTCAGAACCGATGCCAGCAGCCGTATCGCAAATGCCAGCCGACTGATGCCAGCCGAGCAGCGGGCCCTGACCAGGTGGGAAATCTGCGGCACGTAGGCCGCCCCGGCCAGCCCCGTGCCGGCAAAGCCCGCGATCTGTGTCATGGTCAGCATCGTCGGCCCACCCCCCGAGGCGCCTCGTCACGCCCGGGATCTCCCGGCATGATCACCTCAGCGCGCCGGGCAGCGGCCAGGTCCGGGCGGGCAGAGCCGCGAGGCCCGCTACAGCCTGGCGGACAGCGAGCCGGCTGGATTTTTATGCATCGCCGCCCACGTCGAGAACTCACTATTCTGCCGCGAGTCGTGCGGCTCGCGAGCCGGCCGTGCTAGTCCGCGAGTGCCCTCGTTAAACCTGACCTTTATCACCGGGTCGGGGTTCGCTCGGGCGCAGAGCTGTGGCCTGCAGGTTTGCGGACGGGGACCCGGTGGATTTGCGCACTAAAGGCGAACGGCCGCCGGTGGCGAACTGTGGCGGATCGCCGCTGCTCCCGGCAGCGCGGTCGGCTGAGGCGCGGCCAGTGGCAGAACTACCTGACGGCGCACCGGCTCACTAGAGTTGACGGGAATGTTGCTGCTCTCCAGCGGGCGTGGCCCGAGGCAAGGAAATGATCATGTGCCCATGCCGGGAGATGACGTGACACCCGCCGTTACCCCAGGTTCCCGGCCTTCCCATCATTCCGGCCCGGGCTATGTGGCGAACCGCAAAGCGCCTGACTTCGAACTAAACGAGCCACTGAGACAGGCCGCGGCACGGTGGCTCAACCTTGTTCCCGCCGAACACCGCCATGAGCGCCGGGAATCGGCGAAGGATGCCCTGGAGACGCTGCGGGAACACACGCGCAGCTGCCCCGATCATCCGCTTGAGGCCCTGTGGGTCGCCCATCGCCACATGAGGGATCCGGTGCCCGCGGTCCGGATCGCGTCACTCGTGCTCGCCTCCGAGGCGCTGTGGTGGCTTGGGCATTTTGAGGATGCACGCAGGGCCGCCCAGGCGGCCGCCGACGCTGATCCGGCGTCTGCCCAGGCGCTGTGGCGCCTCGCGGTCGCGCTGTACCGCCAGGGCCTGTTCGACCAGGCGGGCGAACGCCTCGACGACCTTTTGAAATTGGCCAGCCGGTTCGCTCCTGGGTGGGCGCTACGCGGCCAGGTCAAGGTCTGGCTCGCACCGGACAACCCTGAGGCGGGGCGGGCCGACTTCGCCGCCGCGGCGGCACTGACCTCCGATTCCGGCACCTGGGTGGTGCCCTACCGGATCGCGCGTGCTGACTTCCAGGCGCAGGCTGATGCACAGATCAGGGTTCATGACTCCCAGGCGGGCGGCTCTGCCGGCAGCCTGGTGGACGTGGTGTTGCTGCCGGATGAGTCGCGGGTCGAGATGGGTGTAGATCCGGATCGCCGGTGGCATCTGGAAGGGCCGAGCCCTGGGGGCGGCGACTCGGGCAGTTTGTTTGGCGTGCTGGGCGGGGACTTCGCCGCGGGGGCACGCTCGCGCGTCCCCTTCGGAGACAGGTTCGTTCTTTATCAGCGGAACATCGAGAACCTCTGCAAGGACAAGGCAGCTCTTAGCGAGGAGATCCGGAAGTCGGTTGCCGAGCTTTTCGACGCGGCTCTCGAATCCCACGCGGCGATCGCCATCCAGGGTGCGCCCGAGCAACACGCCGAGGGGGCAAATATCCCAGGGGATGAGGACGGCTAGCGCTACGACCGTAGGAATCACTCCCTTCACCTGGCGTGCTCCACTTGCTGCGGACAATCTGGACACGCGTGCGTGGGCGCCTCACCCGGTGCGGGTAGCGTGCGCGCACTGGCGGCCGGACCGGCATCCGCTCCGGGCTATCCCTCCGGTAGGCGACTGATACGGGAGCGCCGGGCTTTGCAACTCGCGCGCTTGGCGCTGAGCCAGTGCGGCGGCCCGCGGGCCAGGGCCAGCTGGGGCTGTCCGCCGTCACCGGCAACGACTGAGCGAGCCGCAGCTCAACACGGCATGGAGCACTTCCCGCGCGCTCGACGCCGTATCGGGCTGCCGGCCTCGCATTGTCGCGCTCGAGCAGAGCGGGGAAGATCGCTGCATGACTCGTCACCAGCTCGACCCGTCACCGTCGACGACAGTAGACGTGTTCTCCCGTGACCTGCCGCCGGTACTGACCGTCGATCCCGGTGACATGATCGTGCTGCGCTCACTGAACGCGTCCGGGCACCTGAAGCCGCAGGCGTTCCCTGGCGAGAAGGTGCCGACGATGGCCAGCAAGAGGCGCAGCGGTCATTGCCTGACAGGGCCGATCGCTGTTCGCGGTGCGGTGCCAGGCGAGGTGCTTGCGGTGCGCTTCATTTCCCTGCGGCCCGACACCTGGGGCTACACCGTCGCGGCGGGCCGCGACACTCCGCTGATCAGGCGACTCGGCCTGCATGAGGGCCCGCCTGCCTGGCTGCTCTGGCGGATTGACGCGGACGCGGGATTAGCTACTAGCGACCGAGGGCATACGGTGCGGATAGCCCCGTTTCACGGCGTGACGGGCGTCGCCTGGGACGAGCCAGGCGAGCACTCGACCATCCCGCCGAGGCCGGTGGGCGGGGGCAACATCGACTGCAGGGAACTGGTCGCCGGATCGATCCTGTACCTGCCGGTTGCCGTGCCTGGTGCGCTGCTGAGCGTCGGCGACGGCCATGCTGCCCAGGGCGACGGAGAGGTGGCGGGTACCGCCATCGAGTGCGGTATGACGACCGAGCTTCAGCTCGAGCTGGTTACGGAGCGGCCGGTTCCGGGAGTGCACGCGGAGACGCCGGCTGGCAAGATCACCTTTGGCTTCAGCCCGGATCTCAACGCGGCAACGGGCGATGCGCTCGACGCGATGCTGACCTGGCTGCAGGCCAGCTACGGAGTCGGTAAGGCAACGGCGCTGGCGTTGGCCAGCCCGGTGCTCGACCTGAGGGTCACGCAGGTGGCGAACCAGTCCTGGGGCGTTCATGCGCTGCTTCCGGCGGGCGCGATCAGCTGACAGGAGGGGTCGTTCGGCGCGGAACTGTCAGCGCGTCGACGGCGACGGCGCCGTCCGGTCCGCAGATGAGCGGGTTGACGCCGGGCGCCTCGATGTGCTCGCCGAGCTCGGCGGCCAGCTCGGACACCCCCGCGATCGCCGGGGTCACCGGGGTCGAGGTGGGCTGGCCGCGACCCCACTGACCCCGGCCAGCAGCTTGCTTACCCGAAGACCGGCCACTGTGTCGGCGGCTAGCTTCGCTGAGACCGCAGGCAGCGCGACCGCGCGGTCGGCCAGCAGCTCAACCAGCACCCCGCCGGCTCCGACCACGACGAGCGGGCCCAGGCGCGCGGCCAGGTCCGCGCATGCGGCCGCGGTCGGGTCCCCAAGCGCAGGCGCAGCTGGGCTGAGCCGAGCTCGACGCTGAAGACTCGTTCCGGCTAACACCGCTGGCCCAATGCGCAGAAACCGTGACGCTCCTGCAATGCTGCACACATGTCCTTCCTGCCCAGCACGTCTGCCGAGGACGTCATCGGCCAGCCAGCACGAGTCCAGTTCGAGACGTTCCTCGACGAGCACCGGAGCGATCTCAACCATTGCCTGGACGGGCTGACCGAGGAGCAAGTACGCAGATCGCTGGTGCCGTCCCGGACCACGCTGCTCGGCCTGGTAAAACACGCGACCTTTGTCGAGAAGGTCTGGTTCGACGAAGCCATCACCCGACGGCCGCGCGCCGAGATCGGCATCCCCGCAACGCCAGACGAGTCGTTCATTCTCGACGGCACCGACACGATCGCTTCCATCCGCGAAGCGCACCGCCAGGCCTGCGAGTCCTCACGCCGCGCGACCGCGTCCCTGGGCTTGGACGACATGGTCTACGGCAACCGGCGCGGCCCGCTCTCGCTGCGCTGGGTCTACCTCCACATGCTGCGTGAGCTTGCCCAGCACTGCGGCCACGCCGACATCCTCCGGGAGCAGATCGTCAATCACGAGCCGTGCCCGTGACTGCACGGTAGGCGGACGGACGCGTGCTCGCGCGACGACGGCACCGGCCGCTGGCCCATCGGCGGCCACGATCGCCCGCAAAGCCAACGTCAGCGACCGTACCGTGCGCCGGGTGATCGCCCGGCTGGAGGCCGACGGGCACGTTATCGTCCACCGCCGCGGCGGCCGGGCCGGGACGACCAACTCCCGCACCGTCCTCACCGTGCCCACAACCTCAGGCAGACTGTCACCCCTGACACTCTGCCCGGGGTGACGCCGGCCACACCCCACCCCGGACGCAGCCGTGTCCAGGGACCCCGGGCACAGCCATGTCACCCGAACCACCACTGAACCACCCGGGAACCGCCGCCAGCGCGGGCCCGCGTGCCAAGCCCGCGACAGGCCTGCCCGCCGGGGCGGCAGGGCCGGTGAAGTCTTCGGCCGGCTCGCCTCCCGCAGCCGCTGCGACGGCTGGCGGCACACCAGAGTCGGCGGCTCGTCCCGGCCGTCGCTGCCGCCCTGGCGGCATGCTGGACCCCCGCTACCCAGTAGAATGGACTACCTGGTCCAGTCGGGGAGGTGCGCCATGCACAAGGAGCTGACGGCGAAGGGGAAGGCCACCCGGAACCGGATCGTCGAAGGCGCGGCCGTGGTGCTGCGGGAGAAGGGCGTGTCCGCTGCCACCCTCGACGACGTCATGGCGCGCACCCAGGCCAGCAAAAGCCAGCTGTTCCACTATTTCCCCGCCGGGAAGGACGAGCTGCTGCTCGCCGTCGCGCAGTACGAGGCAGACCAGGTCCTGGAGGACCAGCAGCCCTATCTGGGGTGCCTGGACTCCTGGGACGCGTGGCAGCAATGGCGGGACGTGGTGGTCGATCGTTACGAGGAGCAGGGCGATCAGTGCCCGCTCGGGTCGCTGTTCCTCCACCTCGGCCGCTCCACCCCGGGCGCCCGGGCCGTAGTGATCGAGTTGATGCGCCGGTGGCAGGCAAGCCTGGCCGCCGGCATCCGGGCCCTGCAGGCCGCCGGGCACCTGCCCGCCGATCTGGACGTCGAGCACCGGGCCGCCGCCCTTCTGGCGGGCATCCAGGGCGGCGTGTCGATTCTCCAGTTGACCGGCCGGCCCGACCACCTCAGGGCCGCGCTCGACCAGGGGATCGGTGATCTGCGCCGCGCCGCGGCCTGAGGCAAGACCCCCGACGGTCGTTCGCTAGGGGTCCCGTGCAATCAAGAATGGACTTGCAAGTCCATTTTTTTCTTCGCATAGTGGCAGCGCCGCCTGGCCGGATGCGGGTGGCCCCGCGCGGCTGGCCGGATCAAGCAGAGCGCGGTGCGGGACTTATCAGTCGATACAACAAGGCATGGGAGCAGTTCATGGCTGGGCGACTGCAGGGCAAGACGGCCCTGGTGACCGGGGCCACCAGCAACATCGGGCGCGCGATCGCGGAGGCGTTCGCCGCCGAAGGGGCGCACGTTGTCATCTCGGGCCGCAGCGCCCAGCGCGGCGTGCAGGTCGCGGACGGCATCCGTTCGCGCGGCGGCCGCGCAGACTTTGTGATGGCGGAACTGGACGGCAGCGCCGAGGCCTCGCGCTCGCTGGCCGGGCAGGCGACGTCCGTCCTGGGCGGGCGCATCGACATCCTGGTCAACAACGCCGGCATCTACCCCGGCGACAGTACCGCGGCCACCGACGAGAAGACCTTCGACCGCGTCTACGCGGTGAACGTGAAGGCGCCGTTCTTCCTGACCGCGGCGATCGCTCCGGCCATGGCGGAGGCCGGCAGCGGGGCGATCATCAACCTGGGCTCCTGGATCGCCCGTCTGGGCATTCCCGTCGGCGCGCTCTACAGTTCCACCAAGGGCGCGGTGGAGACCCTGACGCGGGCCTGGGCCGCGGAGTTCGGCCCGCACGGCGTGCGGGTCAACGCGATCTCCCCTGGTGTGGTGCAGACCCCCGCGCCAGGCGAGGTGCACCCCGGCGAGGTGATGATGAAGGGCACCCCGGCCGGCCGCCCGGGAAACCCTGAGGCCATCGCGTACGCCGCGGTTTACCTCGCCAGCGACGAGGCCGCGTTCGTCCACGGAAGCGTGCTCGACGTGGACGGCGGCCGCACCACGACCGCCGTCATCGCCGGGTAGCGCCCGCACCATCGCTGCCGCGGGGTGCCGCCGAAGGGGTGCGGGGCCCTGGTGTACCGGTGCCCGCCAGGGCCGCCCCGCCAAGTGATAGCGAGGGGCTGCGGCAGTCGGCCCCGGCAGGACGCAGACCCGGAGCACCAGAACTACCAGTCTGGAGTGGTCGCGGGCATCGCGGACGGCTTGGGGCAGCAGCTGCCCGGAATAGCGACCCTTTGGGGCGACGGGCTGCTGGAGGCCCGCCAGCCCGGTCGCTGGGCAAGCAGAAAGCTGGACGTCTTGCTGGTCGCGCTGCACCTGGGCCACGGCTAGCCGATGCCGCCAGCACTGCAACCGTCTACGAGCGATCTTCAATGGCTCCGGGCCGTGGTGGGGTAGTCGGTCGCGCGGAAGCACCCATGGACGTGGTCGTTGACCACGCCGACGTTCTGCATGAACGCGTACACACTCGTAGGCCCCACGAAGCGGTACCCCTGCGACTTCAACTGCTTGGCGAACGCCTCCGCCTGCGGCGTCGACTTCGGCAGATCGGCGACGGACTGCGGTGCCCGCTCGCGGGTGATCTCGTAGGACCTCGCGAGCACCGGCAGGCTCGGCGACGCGGACAGCATCGCGCGCGCGTTGTCGACCGTGGCCTGGATCTTCCCGCGGTTGCGGATGATCGAGGCGTCCCCGACCAGCCGGTCCACGTCCTGCTCGGTCATGGCCGCGACCTTGGCGATGTCGAAGCCCCGGAAAGCCTTCCGGAACGCGTCCCGCTTCCCGAACACGATCGACCAGCTCAGCCCGACCTCGAACACACCCAGGGTGAGCGCCTCGAACATCGCGGGCTCCTCGTAGGCGCGGGTACCCCAGACCTCGTCGTGGTAGCGGCCGAAGGCGGTATCACCGGCGCCGGCCCAGCCGCAGCGTGGCTTACCGTCATGCCCGATGATCACGTCGCTGCTCATCTCAGCTCCTGCGGTGTCCCGCTCCACCCGCACCCGAGTCTCCCCGATTGCTTCCCTCGGTGGCCAGAAGAACTTTCTGGCCGAGTTCTTCACCCGAGGTGGCACTGGAAGTATTCCGCCGCCTCGGCGCCGCGCCCTGGACCTGTCGCGCCGAGGCCGAGCTACGGGCCTGCGGCGGGACCACTGCCGGAGCTCCCACCGCACCCGGCGCTCTCGCGGACCTCACCGCCCAACAGCGCGAGATCGTTATCCTGCCCAGCGGCGGCCTGACCAACAGCGAGATCGCCGACCTCCTATTCCTCACTCTGTACCGTCGCCTCCCACCAGACCTGCACACCGAGAATTGGCCGATCTGCGGCTGCACGCCCAGGCTGCCAGCAAACGAGGTGAGCGCGCCGAGCCGGCGTTTTGGTCAACTTCCGCATCGGTCCGATGCCTCTCGCTGCTGACCGTCAGTAACAGCAAGGGCCGGAGCCGGGGCCTCCGGGGTGCGGCGGGCCGCCACTACGCGGGTCCCTGCAGTCGTTGGCGCATGCCAGGTCGTCCGCTCCGAAAGCGGACGCATGTGGACGCTTCGCAGGTCTGACCGGCGGCAACACCGGCCAGTTTGCCGGTTAAAGGCTGGGCCAGGAGAGCGCTGGTCTCAATTCGCAACGCGCTCAGATGCTCATCAGGTGCGCGTTATCCCAGGTCAGCCGGTAGTCAGGGGCAGGATCGAACTGCCGACCTTCCCCGCTTTTCAGGCCGGACATACTCCCACTTGGGGCGGATCGCGCGAGAGAGTTATGCGCTGTCACCGATCGCTCCTGTCAGCGGTTGGCTGCTGCTGTTGCTGTCACGGTTGCTGTCAGCCGCGGTCATTCGCATAGCTAACTGGACCTTCTGGCCACAAGGTCACCGCTCGCTCGGCGGCCTTCTGGATGGCCGAGCTGTCCAGTTCGGCCCGCTGCTCGCCAGCCCCGTACAGCAGCCACGATGCGATGAAGGTGACCGGGCCGTCCGGTGGCAGCGAATGAACCCAGAACCGGCCGTCCCATTGACGGTCGGTCCCGCCGGTGCCGACTTCACGCAGGACCAGGAGCTCGCCGTCGTCGTTTTCAACGGCAGTCATGGGGCGGTAGCTGCTGGTCCTGGCGCGGCGGCCGTCGGCGTACAGGATGCCCAGCCGCAGGGCCTGGTCGGGGCGCTGCTCGGTGCGCGGGTCGGCGAGCGTGTCCAGGGGGCTATTGCCCCAGACGAATCGATCATGGCGCAGCCGCGCATAGACGGTGAACTCAAAGCCGTTAGGGTAGCCATGCACGCTGCCCACGGCAACGGCGATCCCATCGCCGCGAATCAAAAACAGTCCGGCGGGGGCAAACCCTGGGATCACGCCGTCCGGCTGCATCCACGTCGGACGTCCGGTCCGGCCGGACGGCCGAGGCACCCACTCCGGAGTGTCGTCGAAAAAGCTCACGCCGTCAGGCTATTCGCGCCAGGCTGGCCGTGAAACCGGATTTCCGTGCGCGACCAGTATGTGCCCTGGCCAGCGGTCAGGTCGAGGGCCACCTGATAGGACTCGATCTGCAACCTCGGCATGCCGACAAGCCCGTCACAGGACGGCCGTCACTGCGATCAGCCGCCATCGCCGCCCCCGTACTCCCCCTGTCGTCGGCAGACGCCGAATCCTCGCGAGTGGGTGCTGTGCCTATGCCGCCCTGCGGGCGTCGCTGCGCGACGGCTTTGCCAACCTAGACCCGGCGACCACTCACAAGGGATGGGCGCCTAGAGGAAGATGGGCCAGAAGAGGCGCCAGCACCCCGCGCCCGTTTCTCCCGTTCAGCTTGCCCCCAGGAGGATCACCGGGTGGTACCTGAGAGCATTCGTGACTTCTTCCTAGCGAGCGGCAGTGTCGCTGGCGCGCTGATCGGGCTGCTCTTCGTGGCCATTTCGGTGTCCGCGGAGCGGCTCGCCCAGGACAAAGCCAGGGCGCAGCTGCACCGCATCCGCGCGGCGGCGGCGCTTACAGCATTTATCAATGCCCTGGCGGTATCGCTGTTCGCGCTGGTCCCCGGGCACAAGATCGGACCGGCTGCGGTGGCCGTAGCGGCCGTCGGGCTCGTGTTCGTCGCAATGGCGGTGCTATCGCTGATCCGCCTGCGTCAGGTGCACTGGCGCACGCTGCGTGACGCGCTGTTCCTGCTGCTGCTGGCCGTCACGTTCGTGATCCAGCTGATCCAGGGAGTCGACATCATCACCCAGCCAGACAACCCCGGCGCGGTGAACACCATCGCGATCCTGGTGATCGTCTGCTTCCTGATTGGGATCAGCCGGGCCTGGGAGCTGATCGGCGGCCCCTCGATTGGCTTCGTGGAAGAGGTCACGGCGATGGTCCGGAGCCATCAGCGCAGTACGAACGACCCGGAAGCATGAGGGGCACGCAGGGTTAGAGTTTCACCGCCGCGCGAACCCGCCCGGGGCGGACCGCTCAGAAACGTTGGCCCAGCTTGAACCGATCCGGACGTCTCAGCCCCGAGCTGCTAATGCGGTTAGGGTCCGCGCAGCAGCCCGATCCTCAAAGGCGTTCCATCAAGCAGCTGGATCATGCAACCGTCGCCGGGACCTGCGCGTGCAGCCAACAGTGCAGCCAAGGCGCCAGACGACAACGGATGCAGACGTACCCGCGCAACCGCCGCGAACAGCACGCGGGCGCCCCGGCCTGCAACCCGCCGCCAACTTGTAAACCGCAGGTCAGGGGTTCGATCCCTCGCCTGGCTCGCATCACTTCAGCCTTCGTAAAGCGCCTCTGACCTGCGGGTAACGAACAGGTCAGAGGCCGGTTGCGCTTGGCAGGGATTCCGGGTCGATCTATCAAGTCTCATCGGCGCGCGGCATGAGAATCGCTTGTAGTCTTACCGCGCCCGCGCGGTAAAGCTGCCGGGTGTCGCAGCTGGCGAGAAGCGTGGGCCTGCCGGTCATGTCGCGCACGAACAGGGTCTGATCGATGATTTCGGCGTCGTTGTTGGGCCGCCGCTGGTGCCAGTCGCCGTCGAGCAGCACCTCGATCGTTACGTCCGGCTGTCCGGGCAGTGCCGCCGGTTCGGTTGGGCTGTCCTTGTGCAGCTATCAGTCCAGGGGTGACCTCCCTGGCCTTCTGCTTGCGATCCCCGCGGCGGTCATCCAGCAGGTCGTCGAGTTCTTCCACGACGAGAATCGGCACGATCAGCCGAATCTGCCCCGTGGCCAGTCAAGCATCCGCACTGCTCCAGGACACTTCGGTGAACCGGCCACCTTCCATCAGCACCGAGGTGTCGAGCACAACCGGATGCCCGGGTCGGGAAGCGATCTTGTCTTGCTGCTCCAGTTCCGTGAATGAGTTGCGCGAGCCGGTCGTCCCAGGCGGTGTATTCCCGGTCCAGCAGATTGTTGAGGTGCCGGAGGGCCATCTGCGGGACCAAGATGATCCGTTCGTAAGAGATGTCCAACTGGGCGGGTAGTTCCTCAGTGGGCACGAAGAGGCTGCGCATCTGCGGCCGGGCGTAGTGTTCACACCAGTACAGGGAACCCGTCGCGCTTATCGGCACCGACGTAGATCGCCTCGCTCCTGGCATTCTTGAGCTGCCGCCGCATCTCACCTGCAGCGTCAATGCTGTCCGGGTGGTGCCAGGATTACGCAATCGCATCCTACGAGGAAGCCTTAGCCCCAGCGGTCATGCTGGGCTGAGTCCAGGAGTGGCGAGGGTTTGGACTGTCGCTAACTAGGTAAAGACGCCAGGAACGCGGCGAAGAGCGCGGTGCCGACGACGAGGACCAGGTACCCGAGGATCAGCCCAGCCGTGGCCATGCCGCGGCCGCCCTCCCCGGTCCGGCGGACCTGCCCGCGGGCGATATGGCCGAAAACGATCGCGAGGATCGCGAGCGGTCCGAGCACCAACGCCACCATTCCGCAGACCATCGACACGATCGCCAGCGGGCTGGTCTCCTGGGCCCGCCGTCGCGGCGTGTCATCGGCGGCGGTCATGCTGGCCTCCGGCATTCACGGGACCTTCTAGCTTCGATTGTGGCATGTCTTGCGCCGGGCCGCCGCCTGCCCGGGCGTGGCGCCCGGGCCCGGCATGGTCGCGTGATGCCCGTTTTGGTCAAGCCTGGCTGATTCCGAGGGTGGCCAGGGCCCGGGAGGCGCCACACGCTAACTTGATCACCGAGTCCAGGCCGAACCCGATCAGCGCGATCGAGGAGGCGATGATCCCGGAGATGATGGCGACTGCCGCTTCGACCGTCGTCCAGGCCATGCTGGCGTAATCCAGCCAGCAACCTGGCGGCGCGGCCGGGACATCTCCGCTTCTGGCGGCCAATGGTGCTCCCCGGCGTGTCCCGGTCCGGGCTCATTCTGCTCCATCCTCCTGCTAGGCGCGATCAGGTGCCGACGAAGATCACAGTCCAGGGTGGCGCGCAGCGCCATCACGCAGTGACGTGGAGGCCGCGGGCCGGAGCGCTCTGGACGGTGATCTTGGTTCGGCTCAAGACTGGAGCGCCAGGAGGATGGCCGTTCCCCACGCGGGCACGCTCGGCGGCGTGACGGCGGCAAGCTGGGGGCCGGGCGGTGCCCGGGGTCACGCACGGGCGGCAGCCCGCCGTGCGCCGCCAGGCGCGAAGGCGGAGCTGCCAGCCCGGTCGCGGCGGGGCTCCCGCGGGCGCTGGCGCCGGCACCGCCGAGCGAGGCCGCCGCTGCCTCGCCTGCCAGCCACGTTTGCCTCGCGTGGGGTCACGCGCCGGACGGCGCGCGGCGCGCTCCGCGCGCCTTTAAAACCGTACTGGCACTTCTCACCGATTGCGGGTCGCACAGCGGGTCACACTGTCCGCGGCTCACCTATTGGGCCGGCCGCGCGGCTGTCTTCTGCGAAGGATGCGCCCGGAGGTAAATGGGCTGGCCGGCTGGCGCGTTTGCAGGATATGGGCCACGAGCAGGACGAGTTCGAGGACTTCTACCGGGCCAGCAGGGATTCCTGCCTGAGAGCGGTGACCGCGGTTGTCGGTGACCGGGAGCTGGCTGAGGAGCAGGTCGCCGAAGCCTTTGCCCGGGCGTGGACGTCCTGGGGGAAGGTGCGCCGGTATACCGCTCCGCGGGCGTGGGTGGTGCGGACCGCGCTGAACCTCGGGGTGTCATGGTGGCGGCGGCGGCACCGGGAGGTGCCCCTCGCCGATCACGATGCCGCCGTTCCGGCCGGCCCGGGCGATGGCGTCGACCCCGCGCTGACCGCGGCGCTACGGCGGCTGCCGACCCGCCAGCGCGAGGTACTCGCGCTGCGAATCTTCCTGGATCTGGACACCGAGACCACCGCGAGGGTCATCGGGATCGCGCCGGGGACGGTGATGGCGCACCTGTCCCGCGCCGTCGCGGCGCTGCGCCGGGATCTTCCGCCGGCAAACACGGACACGAACGCAACGGAGGTCATCCGATGAACGAGCACGACGACGTCATGGGCCAGGTGCGCGAGTCTTTCTCCGGGCTGCGCATGGACATGCCGGTGGAGAACGTCTTGGCCAGAAGCCGCGTCCGGCGGCGCCGCCGGCTGTCAGTACTGACGGCGGCGACCGCCGCGACGGCGGGTGCCGCGGCGGCCATGACGCTGACCCTGGGCGGACCCGCGCCGGTCCGCTCCGGCAACCCGCCGCCCCCGCCGCCGAGCCCGGGTCGGGTCAAGCTTGCCGCGTTCTCGGTGACCAACGGTCCTGGCCACAGCACCACGCTGATCCTGCGCAAGGGCCCGCAGTACCGTCGGCTGGACCCCGGCGCGCTGCGCCAGGCCCTGGCGCGGCACGGCATACCGGCCCTGGTCACCGTCGGCACCTTCTGCCGTCCCACGTCCGGCGCGTCGGCCGATTTGGGCCAGGTCCTGCACGCATCGAGTCCGGCTGATGGGTCGGCAATGGTGATCAACGGCCACGCGATGCCGCCCGGGACGCGGTTGAGCATCGGCTACCTCCCGGGACATACCAGGATGGCGCCCGGCCAGTACGCGATCAGGATGGCGCTGGTCAAGGACGGCGCCCACCTCTCGTGCGCCAGCACTACCCATCAGCCCGCGGTGCACCTCATCCCCTCGGGGACCCCGATCCGAGGGCGGAGATGACATCAGTGACTGACCGGGGAGTCGGACCAAGGGCGCGGAGTACCTCGGCAGCCGAGCCGGTGACGGCTGAGCAACTAGCCAGGTTCGATCGCGACGGCTACATGATCATCAGAGGTGCACTTGCCCCGGATGAGGTTGCGGCCGCCCGCGACGCACTCGACCAGGTGTACGCGGACGCGGCCCAGGCCGGCTCGCTGGGCCCGGACGGCTCGATGCACCTGCTCAGCGCGGTCGCGAACTGCCCGGAAATCTCCGGCCTGACCGACCACCCGGCCACGTTTCCCTACGTGTGGTCAGTCCTCGGCTGGAACATCCATATCTACCACTCCCACCTCGATGTCCATCCACCGGCCCGGGCCCGCATACCGTTCCGGTTTGGCTGGCACCAGGACGGCGGCAGGCAGAACCGCGAGATCGAGACGACCCCGCGGCCGCGGCTGTCGGTGAAGCTGGCCTACTGGCTGTCCGATGTCTCCGCGCCCGGGCGCGGCAGCCTGAAGGTCGTGCCGGGCAGCCACCTGGTGAACCGGATCGACGGCCCGCCGCGGCGCGACATCGAATGGCCCGATCCCGGCGGCGCCATCCAGGTGACCGCCGAACCCGGTGACGCGGTGTTCCTCGACCGCCGGATCTGGCATGCCCGGTCACCTAACCATTCCGGGCACACTCGCAAGGCGGTGTTCTTCGGCTACACCTACCGGTGGACCACCATCCGCGACGACATCGCCCCGCTGCGGGCCAGCGACTGGTTCGGCCAGCTGAACCCCGTTCAGCAGCAACTGCTAGGCAGCATCGAAGGCGGCAACGGGGACCACGCATGGGGACACTACCCCGAGCACACCCCGCTGTACGGCTGGCTACAGGAACGAGGCTTCCTTGACCCGGCAAATCCGTCGCTGAAGCCCTGAACCCGGCGATTGACTCGGCAAGGCTCCGATCACGGCCAGACGATGTGGAACTGAATGATCCTCTGCCTCGAAGGCCACGAACACGCCGGTGCTGGGAGAACCGCGGGAAGTTCCCCAAGAAGCGGACTCACACGGCGAAGGTCCGGGTCAGGCCTTGGCATCTTAATTCGGCGCGAATAACAACCTCGCCTGTCTCCTCGAATTACAACTGCTTGCGCCCACTTGTCTTTTGCACTGACAAGATCACTGTCCTGAGCCCGAGAGACGCTTACCCTTGTTAGGGCCGTCAGCACCGTGAACGCCTAGAGCGCGAGCATCGCCGCCGCGACCTCATCGGCGGCCGCATCCGGGATCGCCGTCGCGGCGCGTTCGAGCACGAGCAGTCGCGCACCGGGGATCTCGCGCGTGAGCGCTTCGCCGTTGCCGACAGGAAAGAACGGGTCGCGGCGACCGTGTACCACCAGCGCCGGGATCGCCAGCTCGGACAGACGCTCGCGCCAGCGCGGCGTGCAATCGAGTTTGGCGAACACCATGCCCAGCTGGTTGGCCATCTGCACCGTGGGCTCCGTACCCGGCGTGCGGTCCCACTTGCGCTCGGCGGTCGCGCGCGCGGCGGCGGGGTCGTCGCCGAGGATCTCCGCGCCTCGGGCGGCAAACTCCGCCACCGCGGCGCGGTCGGACCAGTCGGGCATCGAGCGCGAGAACAGCCGGTCCATCGTCGCCGTGTCATGGTCAGGCAGGTCATCGTCGACCGGGCCGGGAGCCACAGGCCGCGTTCCGACGAGGGTGACCGCCGAGAACGCGTCCGGGTGGTCGAGCGCGGCGATCTGGGCGACCATCCCGCCGACGCCGATGCCCGCCAGGTGCGCCGGCCGGTCGTCGAGGTCCCGGGCGAGCGCCGCGGCGTCGGCTGCAAGATCGCGCAGCGTGTACGCCGGAGCCTGGGGATCGACGGTGGTCGACGCGCCGGAATCGCGCAGGTCGTACCGCGCGACGTGGCGCCCACCGCGGGCGAGCGCCTCGCAGAGCGTGTCGGGCCAAGAAAGCATGGTCGTGCCGCCCGCGAGCAGAACGAGCGGCGCCGCCGCGTCGCCGAAGTGCTCGACCCCGAGCATGACGCCATCCGCCTCGACCGTCGTCATCACGCCTCCCCCGTCGCGGCGACCCCGCCGGACGTCCGGAATGAGTGGACCATCGGACACATCGTGACCTCCAGTGCAGCGTCGTAGACCGGTGGCGCGGGGACGGCCGCACAAGCTACCCGTCCCCGCCGGTCGTATGCATCGCGTCGAACGTACGCGACTGGGGTTGGCTCTCAGAGATGGACAACTGCCGGGGCCGAAACTCATCGGAACGCTGTCTGCAGGGGAACACCTACGCACACCCGGCGACCAGTCCGGGTGCGCACGGCTCGCTGGATCAGGCTGGTCAGCCGTCGCAGTGAAGATCAGACGTAGATCTCTCCACGACCAGGCCGTCGACGCCGGGAGCCAGCCTGGGAGCCACCCGGGTCAACGACTTCACGTCTCAGGCGGACGAGTGCGGACAAGCGGTCGGCAAGCATGCCCGGTCGCGAACCGATCCGGACGATGCTGAACGCGATACAGATAACTACGGATCTGAAGGCTCACGCCTGCTGCACGCTCGCACGGATGATCAGGCGACGCAGCTGGTCAGCGTGGGCAGGGTTGCGGCTTTCTTCGTAGCACCTTCTGCCCCGCAGCAGGGGAAGGCTAGCAACAATCCCAGCGGGTCATCGTCGGCGAGGACCCGACCAGGACCTCCAGTTCCGGCGGAAGCCGATCACGGGCGAGCATGAACGCGGTCAGCCGCACGTGGCCTTCCAGCACCACCAGCTCGTTGCCGCCACGGCCAGTTGTGACCAGGATCAGCGGCGGGAACGAGGCACCGTCGGCGACGGCATGCGCCATGGCTAGCACCCTGTCGTTGGGCACCCCGAACGGGGTCACACCGGCGCGGATGCGTGTGGCGGCGTCGACCGCCAGGCGGGTGCCGCCCGACAGCTCGTCCCAGTAGCTGTACTCGATATACCGGCCCCTGGCGAGCTCGGCGGGGGTGATAGCCATCCACTGCCAGCGGACGTCGTCCGGGAAGCCCTCGAAATAATCTGTGCGGGTGCCGTAGCCGCGATACTCGGTCAGGAGCCGCAGGCGCGCCTGGTTCTCGATGTCGTCGCCGAGGTCGGGGGCCGTGATGACGTGCTCGGGCAGTCCGGCTCGCTTCAGCAGCGCCCACAGGTTGTCCCGCCAGCGGTCGGAGGACAGTTCGGTGCGCAAGAACAGCGCAACCATCTCCGCTTCGCTACTCGGCCGCAGTCGCCGCATACCCAGCACCTCACGTCCACGTCGGTAGCGGTGTCACTGCCATCGTGGAGCCATCGGCTCTGCATCGACACAAACTGGCGACGACTAGCGGGACGAAGGGGCCGCGATCGGGGTCCGGAGGAATGGCGTGCGATCCGCGTGCGATAGCGAGCGGCCGACCACGGGCACGCACGGGCAGTCATGGTCACTTGGCAGTTGGATGCTCGAAAGAGCCCAGTCGGCATTTACGCTGCTCAGAGCACTAGAAAATAGTCCAAAACTGGTCGTCAGGGGCAGGATCGAACTGCCGACCTTTCGCTTTTCAGGATTAAGGATCATCGTCCAAGACCGGCCACAGAGGTCTCTTTAGCTGCTCAGCGACCTGTGGTACACGCCAATAGACGCCGGTGTACCTGGATGTATGAGACGCAAATGAGACTATCCCTGGGCCTGGACAGTCTCAACGAAGATCCCGGGAGATGCGGGCTAGCCTGGCCGCCATGGCGACAACCGGGTTTGGGTACGGCACAGCGGCCGGTCTATCTCGACCGGGCCATCTACACCACGATCACCGTGATGACTATCCTCATCGTCTACGACGGCTGGCAGACCTTGAAGCTCAGGGCCGCCGTTGGGGTGATCCTCGGCCCAGTGCTCGCCATATTCGTCGCACACGTCTTCTCAGCATCCCTCGCCCGGCAAGCCGAGCTGCGCAGGCGTCCCGGCCGCAGCGAGCAGATGAGCATCATCCGAACCGAGTCGCGTTTCCTTCTTCTAGCCGCACCGGCACTCGCGCTTCTGATCATCCTGACAGTGGCCGGGGTCTCATTGAGCCACTCGATCCAGGCAATCATTTTCCTGGAAGGCGCCTCACTCGGGTTCTGGGGCTTCGTGGCAGGCCACCGGGCGGGGCTTACTGGCTGGCCGCTCGCCCGAACGGTAGTCTTCGGCCTGATCCTCGGCCTTCTAGTCCTCGTGCTCCAGGTATTCCTCCATCCAGGCCATGCCTCCCTAGCCTCCATGATTCACGCCGGGCCGACTTGGGCTGGCGAGGTCCCGGCAAGCCGCTTATGAGTGCTGTTTCCGGGTTCCGGGGATGACAACTGCCCGGCTGGCGGGCCGGGTGGCCGGGGGTTCCACGGGCCCTGGGTG
The DNA here is from genome assembly GCA_963762615.1 of uncultured Actinomycetes bacterium. Lineage (GTDB taxonomy): Bacteria > Actinomycetota > Actinomycetes > Streptosporangiales > Streptosporangiaceae > PALSA-505. The sequence continues at coordinate 288,957 of CAVXLG010000017.1, forward strand.
GTCCTTCCTTGATCGCAGGGACGGGCTTGGCGCTGGTCAGGGGGCCTGTGGCAGGGCGCTGATCCGTTCCCAGGCGGAGACGAGGTCGGCGGCCCAGGGCCAGCTGGCCTGGATCTTCAGGCGGCGCTGGCGGCCGCTGCGGGTAAGCCGGGCGGCGGCGTGCAGGATGCGGTAGCGCAGGGTCTTCGGCTCGGCCTTGGCGAGGGCGCCGTCCAGGGCGAGCAGCCTGAGCCAGGCCAGCAGCGTCGCAGCGGTCAAGGCGGCGGCCTGCCATGCCTTGTTCATCGCCAGCGCGGTGGACGGGTACTTGCCGATGCCGCAGTCCTTGCCGGTGCGGATGGCGTCTTCGACCCGGGCGTGCACCCGGTGGGCAGCGTCGATGTAGGCCAGCTGGCCGCGCCAGCCGCTGGCGCTGGCCGGCAGGTTGGTGACCCACAGGGTGTATCGCCAGCCGTCCCGGCCTCGAACAAGGTGAGCTGGGCGCCGGGGTGGGGGCGCTCGCGGCGGGCGAAGATCCGCATCTCCCCGGGCCATCCGTTGAGCTGGTCCCCGGCCGCACCTTCACGCAGCAGGCCGGTCAGCTCGGTGACGTGCGCTTCTTCGATCCAGCAGCGGCGGTGGCCGCAGTGCAGGTTGCCGCAGGCGTCATCGGCGCGGCGCTCGCGGACCTCGCCGTGCTCGTCAACCGCGATCTGCCAGGCGCCGGCCGGGACCGCCGCACGCCTCCCTAGTAGCGTGACCCGCCTGCAGTTGAGCACCTGCTTGCAAATCGCCGGTATCGTCGGCGTCGTGCGGCTTGAGCTGGGCCGGTAACTGCCCGTGGGCGACCGTGGCGCACCGCTGGGGACCGGGGGTAATGGCACGTTAATGGCACGGCGCACGACCGCCGCGCGTCAGGTCATCTCCTCGGTCGGGCACTCTCCGAGCGACCCCGGGTTCTCCGGGGACAGTGGGCCGAGCGCAACGGGCAGGTCTTCGCCTGCACATCAAGGCCGAGGGCGTCATGACGCTCCCGCTTGCCGGTCAGCCCGGCCACGGCAGGACGGCCTTCCTGCGACGCCGGCCGGTCCGCATCGTGGACGGAGCCATGGCGCTGATCATCCGATTCCGGCGTTTCGGCGGGATGGGCGTGTCCGGTCCCGGTACGATCATGGCGTCCGCCACCGGGGTCACGCCCGGCGCTTTGCGGCGCATTGAACTCCAAGGAGACGCCATGCCGCTCGCTTCGAGTTCCTACTCCTATCCGTTACTGGGCGCGTTCTGGACGATCTTCATAATCTTCCTGTGGGTGATCTGGATCTGGATCCTGATCTGGATTTTCATCGACATCTTCCGCAGCCGTGACCTGTCCGGCTGGGGGAAGGCGCTGTGGTTCCTGTTCGTACTGCTCATCCCGCTGATCGGGGTCCTGGTGTACCTGATCGTCCGGGGCGGCTCGATGCAGGAGCGGTCGGCGCGGGAGGCGCAACAGCAGGACCAGGAGTTCCGCAGCAACGTCCAAGAGGCCGCCAGCTCGGGGACCCCAGCCGAGCAGCTGGCTAAGCTGGCCGATCTGCGTGACCGGGGCGTGATCACGCTCGCGGAGTTCGAGCGCGAGAAGGCCAAGATCCTCGCCTGAGGGCGCTGATCCGGGGCCAGCCTGGTGACCAGGTTCGATCCCTCGTGGCTCATAGCAGGAGATGCTAGCCCGCAGCTCGCCCGCGACCTCGTTGCTGCCGGTCCGGTGACAATCTGATCCGTAGCTGGTGGCGGCGCGGTCGCTGAAGGTCTTCGGGCTGTCTGTGAAAGCTGTAGCGGTCGGTGGCGGTCGGCAGGGAGTTTTCTGGCTGCTGCACGCTAGTGCTGCACGTGGCTCACCACGGCGAGGTCACTCGGTACGGACCAGCCCGGGTGCGCGCCGTTATGCTGGGTCACTGCTCGCCAGGATTGTGATCACCAAGTCCCGCAGCGGGCCGGTGAGGTCCTCCCCCCCGATTAAGACGGCGCGATCGCTGGTGTGGATGATGTAGACCGGCCTGCCCGGAGTCGCCTGGTAGGCGGGCGGCAAGGTGAGGACCTGGCCGATCGTGTGTTCCCAGCGGCCGGCGTCGGCGAGGCACCAGGTGTCGAGCGTACTGCGGCGTATCGTCCCATCCCAGGCGATCTCGGTGACCCCGACCCTCACCCAGAGCAGTTTGCTCCCGTGAGGGGCACGCCGCTAGGGCTTGCGATCCCCTGGTTGCAAACCCGGCTCACATCGGTCGATAGAGGTCGTTGCGGCTGGTCCGCGGCCGATGGTGGACTTTGCGGGGCGATGCAGGCGGCGACGTTGCTGCACCGGTTGCTGCACTTGGCCGGGAGCTGGCCCAGGCCAGCCCCGACCGCTACCGGCCCGACTGCGCCGACGGGTGCTGTCCAGTTGCGGGGTCCCTCCCCGAGGCAGAGTGGTCCTTGCTCGTGTTCTGCTGGGTTGCCCGGCTGGCGGGCAGAAGGCTATCGTCGGGCTTGTATAACGCGTGCCAGCCGGCTTGATCAGGCCTGGGTCTGGCCGACCGGTACAGCCGGGTCCTAGGATGATCACCAAGCGCACGCTGGCCCCCAGGGGGCGAAATGACAACATCAGCGCGGGATGATGCTCCGCAGCTGCCACAATCCCCGACTGCGGCGGGCAGCAGCGGCCAGGCGCGGCCATCGCCAGCCGCCAGCCTCGATAACCGGGTGGTCATGCTCCTGATCGGAGCGCGAATAGCGGCGAATATCCTGCGAAGCCCCCGTTTCTACCAGGCGCTGATCGTTGCCGCCATCGGGTCGGTGGCACTGGCACGCATCGGCCAGGAGAACCAGGCCACCGCCCGTCAGCACATAGCCGCCTGGGATGCACGACAGCTCCAGCGCTTCCAGCACCAACAGGAACGGCTGTCAGGGCGCGTCGCGCGCAAGGCAGAACGACAAGTCCGGCGCCTGGAGCGCAAAACCAAGATCCGCATAACCTAGAGCCACAGCCGCCGCTCAACTGGACATCGAGGCCCTGGCCTGCGCAACCTCATGCACGCTCGTTGGTCTTCGAACTCCAGCCTTCTGATCCGTAGCTGGTGGCGGAGGGGTCGCTGTAGGTCTTTGTGGTCTGGGCGGAGGCGGTGGGGGTTGGCTGCGGTCGGCCGGGTGTGGCATGGCTGCTGCACGTTCATGCTGCACGTGGCCTGCTCGTCTAGAAGCCGGGTGTTGTCCGGGGCCGCCAGCGCCATGGTGCGCCTGACCGGGGACTGGCTGTCGGTGAGCGTCGGCAGGCGTCCGCTGCTGTGGTGGCGGTTGGTTACTGACTTGGTTACCCCGGCCGCTCGCCAGCGGTGCCGTGCTATCGCCGGACAGGGCGGCTAGGGTTTGGAGCCATGCCAGATGAGAAAGCTGATCCCGGTTCTGCCGGCGGTCCTGCTCCGCCCGGCCGGGGAGCCAGTACCTGGCGCGTGCTGGAGCGGTTGACCGAGGCGGACTGCATGGCGCTGCTCGGCTATGGCGGGGTGGGCCGTCTGGTCTACACCAGCCGGTACGGGCTCACAGCGCTGCCGGTTGCGTACAAGACCGACGCGGAGTCGGTTGTCTTGGGCACGTGGGACCCCGCCCTGTTCGACCAGGACCTGCGCACTGGCATCACGCAGGCCGAGTATGAGGTCCTCGTCGAAGTGGACCAGATCGATGCCGAAGCGCGCGCGGGATGGTTCGTGCTGGCACGGGGGCCGGCCCATCACCTGGACACCGAATCCGAGCGCGCGCCGTTCATCGATGCCGGACTCGAGCCGTGGATCGAGGGAGTGCCTGCGCACTTCATCCGGGTCAATCCCACCACTATCTGGGGCAACCGCGTCCGCCGGGCATGATGCCAGCGGCAGTACGACCCGCAGGAACAAGGCTGAGCCTCTGATTGCAAACCAGGGCCAGGCCGGTCTGCGGCGGTCGTTGGACCAGGTCGGCGATCTGCGGCAATCCGGCGCGGCCGTTCGCAGCCCGTGGCGTTGCTGTTTTCCAGCGTTGTCTGGCTTCCCGCCGCGCCGCTGAGGCTGTGCGGCGGTGGGAGCACGGATGCCCCGCACCGTGCAGGGATGGGCCGCATCCGGCCCGGCAGGCTCCCACGCAATCCCAGCACGCTTCGCTTGTGCTCATGTGATTATGGTGTGACGCTTCTGCCTCTAGCCGATGGACGCAGCCGACACCGCCGATACCTACGAGCTCATCGTCGAACGGCACCGCACCGCCGCCACCATCACGACCTCCAACCGCGAGCCAGCCGAATGGCTCGCCCTGATGGTCAACCCGCTGCTCGCCCAGTCCGCCATCGACCGGCTCCAGTCAGCAGCCTACGAACTCGTCCTCGACGGCGAGTCCTACCGCCGCCGCCAGAAACCCGCCATCGGCAACTCACACCGCAACGAAGGCCGATGAGGCAAATGCCAGCGCTTACCGGGGCCCTCACCCCAGGCCACCCAACGGAGGCGGCTTCGCCGCCGCTCACCACCCAAGTGCGCCGCGCATGCTACGGGGCCGCCCCTCCAGCCTCAAGCCTGCTGCGCATCGCTGACGCGACGGCCCTGCCGGGCCGGGCTTGACCCCGGAGCCTCCACGGCCCCTCAGGCAGGAGACACGGGCAGGCCAGGCCTGCCCGCAAAACGCACGGCGCACTTGACCGCCGCCGCCGCGCGCCGCCATCATCACAATTGCCTACCCTGATCGGCCGGAGCCGGTCCCATGCGACTGGCGCAACAACGGTCCCATCAAGCTGGCGGACGACACCGACCTTCCGCTTTTCAGGAGGATTTGCGCGTCCAGGCCAGTCCACCACGGTCCAGCTGACCGGCCTATACGACACGTTGGCTCCTGTTGGAGTCCAGGATCGTCCCCACGTTTCCAGAGCCGTTGTTAGCAAAACGTTAGCAAGATCGGCAACGCGCTGAGGGTACGCGCCCTGGGCGCCGGTTGCTGCTGTCAGCTTGATCTGCTCGAACCTTGATAACTCAACAGCGTGCAGCCTTGTGGGCCTATGCCTGGCACGGCGGTTCAATGCCCGGCCGTACCCGGAGCAAAAGGTTCACCGTTACAGGTTCGTGCCGTGGGAGATCATCAGGGACATCGAAACCGTCAGCTGCGACACTGTCGCCTGCCGCGGCTTCGGGACATTGGAGGGATGTGATGGGGTCGTTGACCGGGCGGTTGGGCGGGGCCAGACTGATCGCATGGGGCAGGGGGGCCGCGGCGACCGTCACACCGTACAGCCGAGGAGTTTGTCTCCCCCCATCGCATGCGCGCGTGCTCGTTCGTTCTGGCGGCCGTTTCTGGCCGCGTGGGCAGGTAGCCCGGTCCGCTCTCCCCTGTGTGCAACGGCGGCCGGTCACTCCTCGTGAGCGTCGCCGGTGATGGCTGGTCCCACAGCCATGTCACGACGATTTAGGAGGTGCGCAGTGATGCGACAGATACGGTCCTGGTCTTTGGCTCGGCGGCTGTTCCGGGTGCCCGCGTGGGCGGCGGCCTTAGCAGGGGCCTTCGTGGTCGGCGCGGTGGTCGGTCCGATCGCGGTCAGCGCTCAGCCGACCCAGGGTGCTGCCCCTCAGTGGCGTTCGCCGGGCTTGAAGCACGTGTTCGTGATCATGATGGAGAACACGCAGTACAAGGCCCTGCTGTCGCCCGCCAACCCGAACACGAAGTTCATCCAGCAACTGGCGGCGAAAATACTGGGGCGCGGGCGGTGGTGTGCTTGGTGTCCGTTTTGCGGTAGAGGCGGGGGGTTGGGGTCCTGATCTGCGGGGCGGGGGACAGGCGGGTGGGTTCGGCCTGGCGGGGTGCCAGGTGGGTGCGGAGACGGCGGAATCCGAGCCGGACCGGTAGGGGCTGAGTATTGCCGGTGCGGGCTTGTTGTGCCAGGGGGGCAAGTCATCGACGAGGGCTGAGGCCAGCCGCAGCTGGGTATAGGCGGCGATGATCAGGGCGGTCCACCTGCCGGTGGCCGCGGCGAGGCCAGGCGGGCGGCGGCCAGGCCAGGTATACCTTGCGAACCGGTGGAAATGCTCTTGATCGAACCGGCGGAGGTAGGCCTTCCACAGCAGGTCCGTCAGGCCTGCGTCGGTTGGCGGGGGTGCCATAGCACAGGTCTTTGTGCGGCGCGCGGCCGCCGGGCAGGCGTTCCACGCTGACCTGGATGACCGTGCCGGGCACGACGGCAGTTCCTGGCACTGGGGGAAGACGGACCACCGGCCGCTGCGCTCCAGGGCCTGGTGCAGGCCCTTCCAGGCCGCCGCGCACCTTCCCGTACCGCCGCGACTGGCGGCGAGCTCGATATCGGGGGCGTGATGGGTGCCCGCCTCAGCCAGCGCGAACCGCTGCCCGTGCCGGCGGGGCGGCCGGCTTCCCGTCCGCGCGCCGGCGCCGGGAGCGTAGAACACCCGGTCGGACCGCAGCCGCACCAGCAGCTGAACCGGCAGGCGGCCAGGGCATGCGACAGGTCCGTGGCCGGGTACCCGGCATCCAGCATCACCAGCGGCGGCGGGTCAGCCGGCTGCTGCCGCTGGTGGCGGCCAGGTCGCCGAGCAGATCGGTAACCTGCGCGACGGTGGCATCGACATGGTCCTCTCCCGGGCGCAGCCGCCTGGCCTCGATCGCATCCACCCACGAGGAGGACCCCCACCCCACGCCCACCAGCACGCTCAGCGGCCAGCCCGGCAGGTACCGGTCCCCGCCAGCACCCCGCACCTGCACCATCACCAGCTCATCGGCGAACACCGCGTCCGGGCGGGCCAGCGGCGTCACGTCGATCCCGAACATCAGCGGATCACCCTCAGCCGCGGCGTCATCGCTGCCACCTGCAGCCGCCGCAGCCTCCCGGCATCTATCTGGCCCCCTGCCAGGGCGTCATACACCGATCCGTGCCCGCGGCGGAACTCCGGCTCCAGCGACAGCCCGCCGCCGAGCGCACCGGCCCCTGCGCGCACAGCACCGCGTCGCACAGCTCGAACAGCGCGTCCGCCCGCGCGGTGAAGCACTCATGCAGCTCACGGCGGAACCCCGCCAGGCGGGCAAGCTGCTCGACGCGACCAGGATCCGCGGCAGACTGTCCATCACGGCCTTTGCTGTCGATCATGTTTCTCTGGCGAGACCACATGATCAGGCAAAGGCCGTATCCACGTCCGGCGACACGCAGGGCACTAAGAGCGCCCGGCAATAGGGATGTGCCGGGGCGTGTCGTAGCAGTGCACAGGCACGGAACCCGATGATCATTGGCTTACCACAGTCCATGATCATCGAGGTGTCCCGTGCCTGTCCTGCCATCATGCCTGCTGGAGCCAGCCTGGGTCGAGTTCTGCGCGCTGACCGGCGGTGAGCCCCCCGAATTTCATCCCGGTCACCCGCTGGGCTGCCATCGCCGCCGGGTGCCCGGCCGGGTGGTGTTCGAGCACGTCGTGGCCGCGCTGGTGCACGGCAGCGGGTATGAGCGGATCGCCACGCCGGGGTGCTCGGACCGCACCATCCGGCGGCGGCTGGCCGAATGGGCGCAGGCGGGCATCGCCGAGGCGCTGCACGCTGCCGCGCTGCGCGCCTATGACCAGGTCATCGGTCTGGAGCTGGGCGATGTCGCGGTGGACGGGTGCCTGACCAAGGCCCCCTGCGGGGGTGAGCGGGCCGGGCCGTCCCCGGTGGACCGGCGCAAGGGCGGGCTGAAACGCTCGGTGGCCAGCGACGGCCACGGCATCCCGCTGGGCATCGCCGCCGCCGGGGCGAACCGGCACGACTCGCCGCTGCTGGCCCCCACCCTGGCCGCTGCCAGCCAGCAGCTGGATGGCAGCCTGCCCGCAGACCGTACCTGCCACCTGGACCGCGGCTACGACAGCACGGTGACCCGCCAGCTGCTCGATGAACTGGGCTTTGACGGCCAGATCGCCCGCAAGGGCATCCCCGCCCCCATCCAGGCCGGCACCCGCTGGGTCGTCGAGAGAACCCACTCGTGGATGAACGGCTACGGCAAGCTGCGCCGCTGCACCGAGCGCAATGCCAAGATCGTGGACTTCTACCTGTACCTCGCCGCCGCGCTCGTCACCATCCGCCAGCTGATCCAGCGCGCGCAAGCGCTACCGCTGGGACAGTCGGCCGACCACCAAGCGCCTCAAGTTAGCAATGGGGCCTAAGGGACTGGCGACCAGGTACTTCGGCGTCACCCACGTGAGCCTGCCGAACTACATCGCCGCCACGAGCGGGTCAAACTGGGGTTCGAACAGCGACGACACCGCCCAGGCCCCGCTGTTCAACCACGAGAACCTGGTCAACCAGTTCGAGGCCGCGCACGTGAGCTGGAAGGCGTACATGGAGGATCTGCCCTTCCCCGGCGACCTGACAGATCAGACGCCGGACGGATTGTATGTGCGCAAGCACGACCCGTTCCTGATGTACCCGGACGTCTACACCAACCCGGCACGGGCCGACAACGTGGTCCCGCTGACGCAGCTGAGTACTGACCTGGCTGCCGGCAAGGTGCCGCAGTTCACCTGGATCACCCCGAACATCTGCAACGACATGCACGGTGGCGCGACCGCCTGCCCGTTCCCCTCCTCGCCGACCTCACCCGACCAGGCCAAGCTCTTCAAGGACGGCAATGCGTTCCTGCAGAAGTGGGTGGGGCTTATCACCCACAGCAAGGCGTGGACCGGCCGTTCGGCCATCTTCATCACCTGGGACGAAGGCGGTTTCAACGATGAGAGCCCGTTCGGCCCGCTTGACATTCGCGGCGGCCCGGACTCGCCCATCCTTCCCGCGACGCCCGTCGATCCGACCAGCGGGAGCGGCGGCGACCTGTTCGGCGGCACCGTCTACGGCGGCGGTCACGTTCCGATGATCGTGGTGGCCAGGGGTGTCGGGCATCGCATGGACTCTGTCCGCGCCGACCACTACTCGCTGCTGCAGACCATTGAGCAGAACTTCCGCCTTCCGCTGCTGGGCAACGCTGGCGACACCGTCCAGGTCAGCTCCCTGGCTCCGCTGCTCCACTAGGCCGGGAGCGGTAGCAGCCCCGGGCAGCAGCACGATGACTCACCCCGGGGGCTGCTATCTTGCCGTCCGATATGGCGTCAAGGTGACCCGGGAGCGATCGCTTCCGCATGATGGTTGCCTCACCCATCGCGCTATCGCACGTCGTTGCTGCGTGGCCTGGCACGCATCGGCATGATCAGTGTCGGGCGACGCTTTCAGCGCGCGGCTGCGTGCTGGTGTTCGTGATGGAGGTCCGCGCTGGCGGCGGCCCGCCTGAGGAACTCTGCGGTCCGGCCGAAGGTGTCCCCGACCGGGTGACCGGCGAGCTGAGCCTGGTAGGCCCGGTATCGCGCCCGCTCCCAGGCCCGCCCGCTGGGCGGCAGCGAGCCGAGCGGCGGCTCGGTCAGGGACTTCCAGGTCCACTCCGAGATGCGGTCCTCGTCACCGCCGGGACGGCCCGGCGCCGGGCTGATAAAGTCCCCGGGTTCGCGGTGGTGCCCCATCTGGTTGCGCACGAACCGCAGCCCGCCCAGGGTTTCCTCGATCAGCCGGCGCTCGGCGGCAGATCGGCCTGCCAGGATGCCTTCATAGGCGCCGGGGTGGTGGCGTACCAGCGTGGCGTCAACGATCGTCACCCACCACACCGCCTCGCTGACCGCAGCCAGCGCGCGGGCCTGGTCCCCGGCGCGCACCCGCCCGAGCCGCCCGGTCACGTCGCACATCGCAGGGATGGACCAGCCCAGCGCGGTCGCCTCGGCCGTCCGATGCCGGGCGTGCTCGCGGTTCCAGGCGGCCCGGCAGCGAGCCGAGCAGAACCGGGCGTGCTCACGCCGCGGCACGAAGGGGGTGCCGCACTGCTCGCAGTTCCGGAGCCCAGCCATCCAGCCCATGCTACGTGTCAGGGGCTGGGCGTCCAGGACGCTTGCTCATAACCTGCCGTTCATCTTTTGCTCATCTGTAGGCCGGTTGACCGTTGCCTGGCCTGGATAACCTCCGCCGCAGCAGCAAGGACGCGGCCCGCCGCGATGTATAGGGCAGGCGGCATGAGCGGCGGGGGTAGGCCGTGACCGAGATGCGCTCCGAGGACCTGATCGCCGCGCTGGATGAGGCGTCGCTGAGCAGGTTCCATCTGCGGGCGGTGGTGGCGTCGGGGATGGGGTTTTTCACTGACGCCTACGACCTGTTCGTCATCGGGGTCGCCTCGGCGCTGATCACCAAGGACTGGAACCTGAGCTCGGGCCACCTCGCCCTGCTCAACTCCACCATGCTGTTCGCTGCCTTCGTCGGCGCGTTCGTGTTCGGCCGCTTCGCCGACATGATCGGCCGCAAGCACGTGTACTGGCTGGTCGCCGCGATCACGATCGTCGGGGCGCTGGGATCGGCGCTAGCGCCGTCGTTCTGGGTGCTGATCGCGTTCCGGTTCGTGCTCGGGTTCGGCGTCGGCGGTGACTACCCGGTCAGCGCGGTGATGGTCAGCGAGTACGCCAACCGCAAAGACCGCGGCAAGCTGGTCGGCATGGTGTTCGGAACCCAGGCGCTCGGGCTGATCGTCGGGCCGCTGATCGCGCTGGCCCTGCTCGGCGCCGGTTTCAGCGGCGATACGGCGTGGCGGGTGCTGCTCGGCCTGGGCGCTCTGCCTGCTGCGGCGGTGATCTACCTGCGCACCCGGATGCCCGAGTCGCCGCGCTACCAGGTCCAGGTGAAGGGGAAGGGAGCGCAGGCGGCCGCCCAGATGTCCGGCTTCACCGGCGGCCAGGTCGGCGGGAACGGGTCAGCCGGGCTGCGGCATGAGATGGGGCTGAGGACATTCCTGACCAACCGCCGGTGGCTGATCCTCCTGGCCGGGACGGCCGGGACGTGGTTCCTGCTCGACTACGCCTACTACGGGAACACCATCTCCACCCCGCAGATTCTCAGCCTTATCTCGCCCAGCGCCTCTACCATGACCAAGATCGCCCTCCAGCTGGCCATCTTCGTCGTGGCAGCGGTGCCCGGCTACGTCCTGGCGATCGCCACCCTGGACAAGATCGGGCACCGGAAGCTGCAGCTGACCGGGTTCGCGATGATGGCGCTGTGCTTCCTGATCATCGCCGCGGTACCCGGCCTGACCACCGCCGTCGCCCGTTCCTCGTCGTCTACGGGGTGAGCTACTTCTTCACCGAGTTCGGTCCGAACATGACCACCTTCGTGATGCCCAGCGAGCTGTACCCGGTCACCATGCGCGCGACCGGGCACGGCATCTCAGCCGGTATCGGCAAGCTGGGCGCCTTCATCGGGGTGTTCCTGTTCCCGGTGCTGCAGTCCTCGTTCGGCCTGCGCGGCACGCTGCTGCTGACCGCCGGGGTGTCCGTGCTCGGGCTGGCGCTCACCCTCGTCTTGCCCGAGCCAGCCGGACGCAGCCTGGACGACATCGCCGGCCACGACGACCTCGCACCAGCACCGCGGTTCGCGCTGGCGCAGGCTGATAGCCAGGCCATCGTCCCGGAAGGGTAGCCAGGAGCGCTTGACGAAACGACTGGCGCAACCCCAGCAAGCATTAAGTCGGCCCGTGCAGGCGAGCATCACATCCGTTCATTGCTTTCCATCGGGTCTCGCACCCCTGTGACCTGGGCCTGAGGGGTTCGTTCGCCTGTGTCCGAGTTCGCGGTTCGGTCGCGGTTAACCGCCGAAGTACTGGTTAGTTGACGGGCGCGCCACGAGGAGATAGCAGGATACGTCTTCCGCCGGTCCCAACGTTAACCTAACTAGATGATTCCGATCAATTCGGTAGCATTGCAGGCGGGCCAGGCGTCCGCGCTCAACGGGGAGGGCTGGCGCCAGGCCGCCGAGCTGGGCCTGGCCCTGGTCCTGTCCGCGGCGATCGGCCTGGAACGGGAGATCCGGCAGAAGAACGCCGGGCTCCGCACGCACACCCTGGTCGGGGTAGGCGCGGCGCTGTTCATGCTGATCAGCAAGTACGGGTTCACCGACGTGCTGGAGCCCCGGCTGGTCGTGCTCGACCCGTCCCGGGTCGCCGCGCAGATCGTGACCGGGATCGGGTTCCTGGGCGCCGGGCTCATCTTCGTCCGCCGCGATTCCGTCCGCGGCCTCACCACTGCCGCCGCGGTCTGGGTCACCGCTGCTGTCGGCGCGGCGTCCGGGGCCGGCCTGCCGGTGCTGGCCGCCCTGACCACCGGGGCCTACTTCCTGGTCACCCTGGGCTTCCCCGTCTTGACACGGCGGCTGCCGAAATCGGCCACCGCCATCTCCGCGCTGCGCGTGCGCTACCCCGACGGCCGCGGAATACTGCGCGACGTGCTGGCCGAGGCCACCACGCGGGGCTTCGCCATCGACGACGTCCAGACCGAGACGCTCGACCCCCGGCACTCGTCGTCCGGGCAGGACGGATCGGCCGCGCCCCGGATGGTCGAGGTCAGGCTGCACGTGCACGGCAAGCAGTCGGTCAGCGACCTGGCCGCCGGCCTGTCCGAACTGGACGATGTGCGCGCTGTCCTGGCCAGCGACGCCAACGCCATCGATCAGTAGCCCGCAAGCGCAGGCGGCTCACGCGGATGGCCTGGCTAAGGCTTCTTTGCCTGGACCGGCGGCGGCAGCGACGGCGAGCCCTTGTCCGGCCTCCCGCCATCATGAACCCACCCAGCCTCCCGGCCAGCCGACGATACGCCGGGCCTTACCGGCCTCAACGTCGTTCGTCCTCGCGCTGCGCGCTGCGGGCGCTCCACGTTGACCCCGGCCGCGGCACCGGCGTTGACTGGCACCTATCCGGGAAGCCCGCCACAAGAATGGCAGGCCCGCCCGGACCCTAGAAACCGTCAAGCATCACCTGAAGCCAAACCGTCAACGATCACCTGAACCTAGGCATCGGGGTCGGCATCCTTGGCCTGGTGCGAGCCGGGTACGAGGCCTGGGCGACAGACTGGCTAGCCTCACATAGCACCGCCCGCTATCGTACGCGGATCGCACGTCGCGCCTTCGTCCCTCTGGATCGTTGCCTCTTCGTCCCGAACTAAAGATCTTTAACGGCCAGGGTTAGCGGCTGGTGCAGGGCGGTGCCATGCCGGATGCGTGAGGTATCCCGTGGTGGCCTGTGGCCGCCAGCCGGGCAACAAGGGGCGGCGGGGGCGACGGATCGGTGCAGCTTCGGCGGTGTGCTGGTGACCGTCACCGGGCGGCGGGAGCTCTCCGCCTGCCCCGGCTGATGGCGGCCGCCGGGACGCCTGACCGCCCGCTCCAGGTGCTGGCCGCCGCGGTGGGTGCTCGCCGGAACGCTTGTCCTGCCGGTCGGCGAGAATCCGCACCCCGAGGAAGAGCAAAACGAACAAGTAGAGGAGGGTGCTCAGCAAGATCAGTTTGCCATCGTAGGGTATGGGGTTGCCCTCGATGTTCGTGTGTATGGAGAACGCCAGCGGCCACATGGCTGCATAAAGCGCGGTTGACGCGGTGAGCACCGCGCCGGTCCGCAGAACTCGCGCCTTGCCCTGTGCGCGGGCGGGCTTGCGCGGCTGGGTTACCGCCAGCCCGGCGGGCAGGTCAGTGGTGAGGGCAGCCAGGTCCGCGCAGGTCCGCGACGCGAACGCCTGGCCCACGCGCAGGTCGAATTCGTCCTTGGCCAGCATGCCCTGCACGAATGCGGCCTTCAGGGTGCCGATCACCTGCTCGCGGTCGGCGTGCGACGCCCGCAGGTGACCGCGGCCTTCTGCCCCTGCTGCTATCTCGATTTCCGGCCCTGCCATCACCGGCACCTCCCCCGAGCACGATGCGCGGAAAGCGTACCGCGGCTGCCCTTGAGCCGGCCATCCTCCGACTTTCTGTAATGCCCAGCGTTGAAGATCTTTAGTGGCGCCTCTGGGCGTTTAGCCGTCGTCCGAGGTTGTTCGGTGTGCTGGCGGTAGGGCTGGCTGGCGGTTGTGAGGGGACGTTGCTGTACTCCCGCGCTGTACTTCTACCGGGCTGACCCCTTGTTTGCAAGGATTGCGGGGCGGGCGGCCTGACCTGGCCCGCGGCAGCGCGCGAACAGCACGGCTAGCGTCCTGAGGGTCTGCTAACGCTCGCAAGGAGGTGCCTGGTGAGTGACACGGATCCGCTGGGTAGCCACCGGTCCCTTCGCGAGATCACCACCAGGTATGACCGCCTCGCCCGCTTTTACCGTTTTCTTGAGCCGCTGTACCTCATCTTCGCCCCGGCCCGTCACAAAGCGGTGAACGCGTTGCGGCTCCGGCCGGGCGACGTCGTGCTTGAGATCGGGGCCGGGACTGGAAGAAACCTCCAGTACCTGACCCGCGAGGTGGGTAAGGGCGGGGCAGTCATCGCCGTGGACGCTTCGCCTGGCATGCTCGCCCAGGCGAAGCGACTGGTCACCGAGCACGCGTGGCAGAACGTGGAGCTAGTGCAACAAGACGCAGAGCTACTGGCCGTCGATCGTGACCTAGACGGCGTGCTGTTCAGCCTCAGCTATTCAGTGATACCCGATCCGAGCCGGGCTCTGCAGGCAGCGTGGGCTCGCCTGCGACCGGGGGGCCGGGTCGTGATCATGGATGCGGGACTACCCGACAATCGACTCGGACGAATCCTGGGCCCGATCACCAAGTTTCTTGTATGGGTCGCTCCCGGCAACGCCTACACCCACCCATGGGCTGATCTTCGCGCCTATGGAACCGTCGAAACCGAGCGCTTCCTGCTCGATATCTACTTCGTCTGTTCCATTACCAAACCGACCTGAGGCAAGACGCACAGGCGACATAATGATCCCCGCACAAGTCCTCATCGACCTCTTGGCATGGGACGCAGGGGGCGAGGTGCTGGGCTGCTGTCCATCCCGGGCCCTGGCCTTCACGCCTTCGCCCGCCTGGCTATGATCCAGAGACCGAGCGCTGGAAGCATCTGAGCATCGATCAGAGCGTGCTCTGTCGCCTCTAGACGAGCTATTCCTAATTGATCACAGTTCATCGAAGCGCATGAGACGCGAGACGAGGGCGCCCAAAGATCATCTTTGTGGAAAATGAACTGGACACCCTCGCGACTGCACTGTACGTCAAGATCGATGACGAGCGGGAAGTACTGCTGCACCTGCCCGGCCGGCCGCCGGTCCTGAGTCACTCCGAGCTGATCTGCCTCGCGGTGATGCAGTCGATGCTCGGATTTCACTCCGAGGCCAGGTGGCTGCGCTACGCCCGGACTCATCTGCGTCACCTGTTCCCCTTCATTCCCCGGCAGCCGGGCTACAACAAGCGGCTACGCGCCGCCTTACCGCAGATCAAGCGTGTGATCAGGCTGCTGGCCCGCGACACCGACTTCTGGGAAGACACGGTCTGGGTCGCCGACTCCACGCCGGTGCCGTGCGGCACGTCCCGGCCGACGGCCCGGCGCTCGGAGGTGGCCGGCTGGGCGAACTACGGCTATTGCGCGTCGCACTCACGGTGGTTCTGGGGGCTGCGGCTCTACCTTGTCTGCACCCCCTCCGGCATGCCGGTGTTGTGGGCGCTGGCCGATCCGAAGATCGGCGAGCGGGAAGTCCTGGCCGCGATGCTCGAGGTCGAACGCCGGCCTGGTCCGGCAACGACGCGGGCTACTGCTGATCACCGACAAGGGATTCGCCTCCAAGACGTTCGAGCAGGCGCTGGCCACGGACGGCATCACCCTGCTGCGCCCCTCCCGCAAAACCGAGGTGCTGCGCGCAGGCGAGCCGATGCTGAAGAAGGTCCGGCAGCTGATCGAGTCGGTGAACGACACCCTCAAGGGCCAGCTCGACCTGGAACAACACGGCGGCCGGACGATCGAGGGCGTCGCCGTCCGGGTCGCTCAGCGCGTCCTCGCGCTCGCGGCGGCGATCTGGCACAACTTCCAGACCGGGCAAGCGACCAAGCGCTCCCTCACCGCCTTCGATCACTGAACGCAGACAAGGATTAGGAATCGCTCGTCTAGGTCCGCCCGCCCGAGCGTCCGCGCCAGATAGGGCCTGCGGACCTCAACGACCGGCTCGAAACGAGCGTAGAGCGCCTTCTTGATCGTCGCGGTTGTGTGAAGCTCGCTATGCTCACGCCGCCAGCCAGCTACCGAATTGTCTGCGGGAGACAGATCGTGGTTTGCGAGCCAGGCGGCGGCCCGGCCGTCGTAAGCGTCCCAAGAGAACTCGTAAATAAAGACCGGCCCGCGCGGGCGGAGAAGGTTGGCGAGCGCCCTGACCACAGCGTCAAGGTCAGCATGGTGCAGCGCCATGACGGCGGCGACTGCGTCAAACTCACCGAGCAGTTGCGCGTCCTCGACACGCGCTGGGATCAGGCGCTGGTGAGAAGGTGCGGCCGGATCCACTCCGAGCACGTCGAAGCCAAGCTCGGTCAGGCGGTCAACCAGTCCGCCGTCGCCGCATCCGACGTCGAGGATGCGCGAACCCGCAGGGACCGCCGCCGCGAGGACAGCGTCGAAGTCCTTCCACCACCGCGAATCAGCCATACGCCAGAAACGTACCAAGTTGCCGCCCGCGAACGTGGCTGCCCCGGATTTCCACGCCTCCGGGTACAGGCGCAGGTAGCGCTCCTCGGCGGCCTTGACCTAGCGCCTTCGGTTAGAGAATACTAACGGTTAGTGGATGTTAACCGAGATGCTGGCCGGTGGGGAGCGCTGGCCGACGGCACGCGCTTGGCCATCGTGGCGTGCCTGGCCGATGGGCCTCAGGCTGTCGGGCAGCTGGCGGCCGGGCTGCCGGTGACCCGGTCGGCGGTGTCCCAGCATCTGAAGATCCTCAAGGACGCTGGCCTGGTGGAGGACATGGCTGCGGGAACGCGCCGGATTTACCGGCTCAACCCGGCCGCGCTGGCGGCGTTGCGGGATCAGCTCGACACCTATTGGCAGCGGGCGTTGGCCGGGTACGCCGATGCCGCCGAAGCGCCGGCAGAGGAGACGTGATGGCCCAGACCGAGGCAGCGACGGTCCGCAAGCAAGTCGTGGTTGACGCGCCGATCGAACGTGCTTTCACGGTGTTCACCGACCGGTTCGGGGACTTCAAGCCGCCGGAGCACAACATGCTCGGGGCGCCGATCGCCCAGACGGTGTTTGAGCCCCGGGTCGGCGGCAACATCGTGGACCGGGCAGTGGACGGCAGCGAGTGCCGGTGGGCGCGGATCCTGGCTTTCGACCCGCCAGAGCGGGTGGTCTTCAGCTGGGATATCAGCCCGCGGTGGACTATCGAGACAGATCAGGCTCAGACCAGCGAGGTCGAGGTGCGGTTCTACGCCGAGTCGCCGACCCGCACGCGGGTGGAGCTGGAGCACCGGCACCTCGACCGGCATGGTCCGGGATGGGAAGCAATCACCAGCGGCGTGGACGGGCCGGATGGCTGGCCGTTGTACCTGGACCGGTACGCCGCGCTGGTGAAGGAAGGCCGCTGACATGCCGCCGATCGTTACCAGCGCCGAAATCGACCGCCCGGCCGACGAGGTCTTTGCCTACGCCACCGACCCGGCCCGGTTCAGCGAGTGGCAGCAGGGCGTGGTGGACGGGCACACGGACGGCCCGGCCGACGACACCCGATCACCGGCCGTAGGCGCGAAATGCGTGACGACGCGGCGGATCGGCGGCGCCAGCCGCCCGTCCACTTCCGAGCTGGTGCATATCGATCCTCCTAAGACTTGGGGCGTGCGGGGCATCGACGGGCCGGTCCGGGCCGATGTCGAGGTCCTGGTCGAGCCAGTGACCGGCTCCCGCTCCCGGCTGACCATCAGCGTCGACTTCACCGGCCACGGCATCGGCAAGATCCTGGTGCCGCTGATGGTCCGCCGGGAAGCGCGCAAGGAGATGCCAGCCAACATGGCAGCGCTCAAGCACAGGATGGAAGCGGGCTAGGCCGCCAAGACGCGTGGGGGAATGCCTGAATCAGATCCTGCCCGGTCATGATGGCGTCCGCTAGCTGACTGGCACGTCCAGCGCGCAGGATAAGAACATGGCTGACCAGGCAGAGGCAGCGGCACACTGGGATGCTGCCTACGCCCAGGGCGATGGTACGCGGAGCTGGTTCGAGGAACATCCGGACATGTCGCTTCGGATGCTTGACTGTGCCGGGGTCTCGGCCGCTGATGCCCTCATCGACGTGGGCGGCGGCGCATCCTCTCTCACCGGGACGCTGCTGGATCGCGGCTTCCGCGACCTCACCGTGCTCGACATCTCCGCGGCCGGGATGCAGCACGCGCGGGATCGCCTCGGTTCGCGGGCGGACCAGGTGCACTGGCTGAACTGGCTGACCGCCGACGTTCTGAAGTGGCATCCCCAGCGTCACTACCAGGCCTGGCATGACCGGGCGGTCTACCATTTCCTGACCATCGATGAGCACCAGCAGCAATACCTGAACACCCTGGACACGGCCACCGCCCCGGGCGCCATCACCGTCTTCGGCTGCTTTGCGCCGGACGGGCCGCGGCAATGCTCGGGCCTGCCGGTGGCCCGCTACGGCCCGGCGCAGCTGGCCCGCCAGGTCGGCGCCAAGTGGCAATTGATCAGCCAGGACCGCGAAGAGCACATCACCCCGGCAGGCACTATCCAGCCGTTCGCCTGGATCGCGCTGCGAAGACAATCCTGAGTCCTGTTCGGGCACGCATCGGGCACGACTGGTTCCTCAGGCCTGCGTGTTAGCCGGTTGTCCTGTCGGCTGAATTAACCCTGGCGTGGTCCTGCTTCATGAGGTGCCTGGCTACCCGCCTGCCATGGCGCCGATGATGAGGTAGGGCTCGGTTCCTGCGGTGACGGCTTCGGGCAGGGGGTCGTCGGGCGGGTCGTGGGAGAGGTCTAGCTCGCAGGCGAAAAACCGGATGAAGGCGCGCCGGGGGCCGCGGTCATGGTCGCGGATGGTACCGCGGAGCATCGGGTAGCGGGTCTCCAGGGCGTCCAGCACTGACCGCTGGGTGACCGGGCCGGTGATGTCGAGGTGCACCTCGCCGTTGACGCGGGCGAGGGTCCGCAGGTGCGCGGGGAGCACGACCCGGATCATGGCAGCGTCTGGACCTCGACCGACAGCACGGCCGGGAGATCGCGGACGATCGGCGCCCAGCTGTCACCGGAGTCCGCCGAGGCGTAGATCTGGCCGCCGGTGGTGCCGAAGTACACCCCGCAGGAATCCAGCGAGTCCACGGCCATCGCGTCACGCAGCACGTTCACGTAGCAGTTCTCCTGCGGCAGCCCCGTCGTCAGCGGCTCCCAGTCATCGCCGCCGGTGCGGCTGCGGTAGACCCGCAGCTTGCCCTCGGGCGGGAAGTGCTCGGTGTCGCTGGTGATCGGGACCACGTAGATCGTGTCAGGCTCGTGGGCGTGCACGTCGATGGGAAAGCCGAAGTCCGATGGCAGGTTTCCGGAGATCTCCCGCCAGGACTCGCCGCCGTTATCGCTGCGCATCACGTCCCAGTGCTTCTGCATGAACAGCACGTCGGGCCGTGAGGGGTGCATTGCCAGCCGGTGCACGCAGTGCCCGACTTCGGCGTCTGGGTCGGGGATGCCCTCGGACTGCAAACCCTGGTTGATCGGGCGCCAAGTCTGGCCCGCGTCATCGGAGCGGAACGCTCCCGCCGCTGAGATCGCGGCGAACATCCGGCCCTGCTGCACGGGGTCCAGCAGGATCGTGTGCAGGCACATCCCGCCCGCGCCCGGCTGCCAGGACGGGCTGGACTCATGGCCGCGCAGCCTAGGCAGCTCCTGCCAGCTCTGCCCGCCATCGCCGGAGCGGAATAGCCCGGCGTCCTCGACCCCGGCGTACACCGTGTCCGGGTCGTCCAGCGACGGCTCCAGGTGCCAGACTCGCGCGAACTCCCACGGGTGCGGTGTCCCGTCGTACCACTGGTGGGTGCCGGGAGTGCCCTGATAGGTGAACTGGTTACCCACCGGCGCCCAGGTCGCGCCGTCGTCGTCGGATCGCTGTATCACCTGCCCTGACCAGCCGCTGGACTGCGACGCGTACAGCCGGCCGGGATCAGCTGGCGAGCCTTTCACGTGGTAGATCTCCCAGCCGGCGAAGTGCGGCCCGCTGACCTCCCACTGCTTCCGCGTGCCGTCCGAGGTTAGGACGAACGCGCCCTTACGCGTGCCTGCCAGTACCCGTACACCGCTCACGCCCTGCTCCCCTCAGTCCCGCCCGGCACGAGGACACGCCCGGCCCGGTCGGCATGATCACGCCGGACCGGGCGGTCGCCACCAGGCACAGCTATCACGGTCCGCTGACATTCTGACGGAAAGCAGCACCCAAACTCATCGCGACGGCAGGAATCACGCACACAACCGGCTACCAGGAGTTGACCTGCGCAAATAGCCGGTCATCGGGTCGTGCTGCGGCTGGCGGGCGGTTAACTTGGCTGGGAGCTGGGTGGACGGAAGTGGTCACGTTGCTGGCGGCGTACGCGATTGCGGTGGTGGCGACGCCTGCGGGTATCTCTGGGGCGGTGCTGCCGCTGCCGTTTCAGGTCAGCGTGCTGGGCACGCCGAGCCCGGCGGTGACCCCGACCAACCTGCTGTATAACGTGGTCGCCACGCCGGGCGCGCTGTACCGGTACTGGCGGCAGGGACAGACCGGCGGCCGCCTGGCCTTGGTGCTCATCACCGGAACCCTGCCCGGGGTGATTGCCGGATCGGTCATCCGGGTGGAGCTGCTGCCCGGTCCGCGGGTCGTTGACCTGGTGGGCGGGGTGCTGGTTCCGCTCGGATGCTGGCTGGCGTCCACCCGGTCGGCCCGGGCAGATGAACCCGCCCGGCAGGTCCGGGTGATCCCGGCCCCGGTGCTGGCGGGGCTGGCGGCGGCGGTCGGGTGCGTGGGCGGTATCTACGGGATCGGCGGCGGCTCGATCCTGGCACCGATCCTGATCGGATCCGGCCGCCCACCCTCGCAGGTTGCTCCGGCCGCACTGGCCTCGACCTTCGTTACGTCGGTAGCCGGCGTGGTGACCTTCACGATCTTGTCCGTGCACCACCCCGGCTCGGTGGCTCCCGACTGGCCGACCGGCATGGCGCTCGGCATCGGAGGCCTGGCCGGCGCCTATACCGGTGCCCAGATTCAGTCCCGGCTGCCGGATGCCCTGATCCGCCGCCTGGTCGGCGTCCTGGTGATCGCCATCGGCATCCGCTACGCGTGGTCCGGTCTGGGCTGAGTGGCGTGCGAGTGGGCGTGGCAGCAGTGCGGCCTGTAGAGCAGCCGCATTTTAGGGTTTGACCTGGGCGAATGGGGGTTGGCGGGCGAGCCGGGCGCGTTTGTGGTACCAGCGGGCGCGGGCTTGGTGGCGGCGGCGCCATCGTGACCACCGGGCGGCATGCCGGGCGGGCCGGGGCCGGGCGGTGGCGGCGTTGAACAGGCGCTTGATCCCCGCGACGGTCAGCGGGATCAGGCCGGGATCGGCCGGCGGCAGGTCATCCGGGCTGGCCGGCGGCGGGGCCCGGGTGTCGGTTCGCGGGCGGGCCTGGGCGGCGGCGATGACGCAGACGGCGAGCGCGGCCATGACCGGCACGGTGTGCCGGGTGATCGCGGTGTGCAGCCGGACCTGGGACTGGTCCGGGCCGAAGTAGTCCTTGCCGAACTCAAAGCTCTCCTCGGCCGGCCAGCGCAGCCCGGCCGCGGTGATCAGCCGCTGGAGGGAGACGGGCTGGCCGGCCGGGACGTGGCAGTAGTGGCAGGCGCACTCGCCGGTGGCCAGGTGGCGGCGGATCAGCAGCCAGTGCCGCGGGCTGGCGGTGACGACCTGCGCCCAGGCGTAGTCGCGGTCGCCTTTCGAGCCGGTCCCGGCTGAGGCGAGCACCCGCGCCGCCGGGCCCGCAGATGCGTGCTGACCACCTCGGCGCAGCTGAGCCGGCGGCCGCCGCCGAGGCTGAGCAGGAACGTCTTCGCGACCCGCAGCACATACCCCCGGGCGTGCTCTTCCAGGTAACAGCGCAGAACAGGGCAGCTGCCATACACCTCGTCCCCGCACACGAAGTCAGTCACCAGGCCGTCCGCATAGGCGTCGGCGAGGATCTGCACCGCCAGCTCACCCTTGGTCGCGAACGCCAGCCCGGCGGGTAACCCCGTCCGCTGCCGCACGGCGGGGCCCGCGATCTGCTCGCGCGGGATCCACTGCCGGAACCCGATCAGCCCGTGCCCGCGGTACTGGCGGACATAGGACAGGTGCACGGTGTTGATCCCGTTGGCGACCCGCCCGGCGCACCCCAGGTACTGCCGTTTGACTCCCGCGGTGGCCTGGCCGGCTTTCTGCTGGCCGGTCTCATCCAGCGCCCCGATCCGCAGCCCGCCCGCCCCGCCGGCGGCGGCATCCAGGCCGCCGATGACGAACCGCCGGATCACGCTCACCGCCGCCAGGTGGTCCCAGCACGCGTGGTTGAGCAGCCGCTGGGTCTTGTCCGGGGTGGCATCTCCCACCTGCTCGGCGATGGTCCAGCCGTTGCGCTTGCCGAGATCGGACAGGCACGCCCGGACGTACTTGCCCGCCTGGATCCACGGCTCCACCCGCGCGAAGCACCCACGGATACCTTCGATCAGCTCATCCAGCAGGTCACCGGCCCGGCCCGCCTCTACCATGAGGCCAGCAGCCGTCTTTGGTCTTGTTCTCGTCACACAGACAGGATCACGAGGCGGCTGCGCCCACGTCCGCCCGTCTCATAACAAGATCACATCAACCGGCGCGCCGCACCGCCCCAGCTCACAGCACGAAATGGGAGGGTCGGGGACTGGCGCGGTTTCCGCTGATTGCGGCCCCGTTTCCAGTCCCCGCCCGTCAAACCGTGCATGCGGTTCTCCCGCACACGGCTTACCGACGTTCTTCACCGGCGGCATTCGGCTTTCCCGCGCCAGTCCCGGTAGGGCCTGGGCGGGATGACGGTTCGATGGAGGCTGGCCAGGCCCAGGTGGTCTGGCGATAGCAGCACCTGGGTTACGCCCCACCGCCAGCCGTGCCGCCGGTTGCCCCTCTTGGACAACCACAGCCCGAGCCGCCAGAGGGCGTAGTTCCCGACCTGGCCGAGGACCCGGGCCGAGTTTCCGTAGCGGAAGTACCCGGCCCAGCCGCGCAGGAACATGTTCAGTTCCGTGACGATGACCTCGGCCGGCACCAGCAGCCGCTCCCGGCCGGTGATCTCCCGGATCCGGTCGCGGGCCTGCTGGGCCGCCTTGCGTGAGGGCCAGCGGGCGAGGAAGGTCAGGTGCGCCGACTTCGGGGTCCGCCCGCGTACCAGCCGATGATGAAACCCGAGGAAGTCAAACCCCGGGTTCCCTTCGGCCAGCTCCACGATGCGGGTCTTGGCCGCCTTGGGCTCCAGCCCAAGCCCGGCCAGCAGGCTGGTAAGCCGCGCGAGCGCGGCCTCCGCCTGTCCCCTGGTGTCGCACATCACCACCGCGTCGTCGACGTAGCGGACCAGCACCCCGTGCTCGGCCGCCTGCCATGCCCGGTCCAGCCGGTGCAGGTAGGCGTTACAGAGCACCGGCGACAATGGGCCACCTTGCGGGGTACCAGCCGTGCTGCGCCGCAGCGACCCGCCTTCCATCACCCCGGCCCGCAGCAGCGTGCGGATCAGGGCCAGGACGGCCCGGTCGCAGACGCGTTCCTCGATGGCCTGCATCAACTTGTCATGCGGGATCGCCGAAAAGCAGTCGGCGATGTCGGTTTCCACCACCCAGCGGCGGCCCCGCCAGGACTCATCGATGAGTACCTGCAGGGCATCGTGCGCCGAGCGGCCCGGGCGGAACCCGAAACTGCACGGCACGAAGTCCGCCTCGAAGACCGGCTCGAGCACGATCTTCGCGGCAGCCTGCACGACCCGGTCGCGGACAGCAGGAATCGACAGCGGCCTCTGCTCATCAGAACCCGGCTTGGGGATGAACACCCGCCGGGCCGGCAGCGGCCGGTACCGCCCCTCCTTCAGTTCCGCGGCCAGCTCACCGAGCAGCCGGGACACCCCGTACTCCTCGGCGTCCGCCAGGCTGACATGGTCAATGCCAGCAGCGCCGCGGTTGCGGCGCACATCCTCCCACGCCCTGTCCAGCACATCCCTGCGGCAGACCTTGTCGAACAGCGCATGGAACCGTCGTGCCGGGTCGGCCTTGGCCGCCCGGTAAAGCACATGCTGCAAGGCTCTGACTCTGTCCCCACGGACAGCCGCCAGGGTGGACCTAGCCGAAATACCGGCACTCACCAGTCAGCAGCTCCCAGCGTGCGCGTGAACGAAGCAGCGGCCCTTCCCTCACCGCAGGTTGTGTTGTCCTGCGGCTCGACCAGTACTACGGCCGCCTCCGACTCCCTCCCGGCCGCCGCCCACTTCCCGGCTCCGCACCGGTTATAGAACGACGTCTTCCGCGCCAGCCCGCAGCACGCTCCGGCCGGGGAGGGCCTCTCCAGTTCCCGCCGCCACCATCTGAACGTTCCGCGCCCTCTTACGCCGGAGAGTCCCTCGCGGCTGCAATTCCAGGATCTTCACCGCTTCCATGGCCTTCGCCGTGAGCCGCCCGGCTCGGCACTCTCTTCGGTGTCTAACGACGCGGCAGGCTTCGCTTCCGCTACGGACCGTTCAGTTGCTCCCCCACAAGGGCTTTCGACGCTGGGCTCCAGCCCGGCCCGTTTCCAGGCCAGACCGCCAGCCTGCTACCGGGCTCCCTGGCGATTACCCGGACCGGACTTTCACCGGCAGGCGACGACGAGCTTCTGATCAGGTCATGATCGCTGGACAACCACCTCCATGATCTCTGGACGCACCGCCTGCCCTACTAGCAGGTCAAAGCATCATGCCGCCGCTGCGCGGTCCGGTTGATAGTCCCGCCACCCTCCGGAGGTCTTGGCAGCTATCGGGTGAAGGCACCCAGCCGCCTCATTGCTGCCGAGCTCCAGGAGGAAAGCATGGCGGTCAAGCTGGATCATCGGGGGAAGGTCTCGGGTCCGGCTTGGGCGGGTAATGAGAACGCGGCAGCTATGCGTGGAATAGGTGTGGGAACCCAACGACTGGACTTCGCGGAGTTCTACCGCAAATCCGCAGATGAGTGCCTCCGTAGCGTGCTGATCAGCGTCGGTGACCGGGACGTGGCGCAGGAACTTGTGGACGAGGCGTTCGCCCGTGCATGGGCGTCTTGGCGCACCGTTAGCAGGCATCCGTCGCCCAAGGCGTGGGTGGTACGTACCGCGCTGAACGCGAACGTCTCCCGGTGGCGGCGCCGCCGCCGAGAGGTTTCGGTGCCCGACCCCGGCACGGTCACCGACCCGCCCCGCTGCCGACGGGAGCACGGAGGTTCTCGTCGATCCCCGGATCATGGCGGCCCTGATGCGGCTGCCCGCCCGGCAGCGGCAGGTCGTCGCGCTGCGGCTGATCCTCGACCTGGACACCGGGCGCACCGCGCAGGTACTCGGGATCGCACCCGGCACGGTCATGGCCCACATGGGCCGGGCCATGGCGGCGTTGCGCGCCAACCCCAACCTCGAACGACAGCAGGAGACACGATCATGAACGACAGCGAACTGATCACGGCGGTACGGGAGTCAGTTACCGGCGTGCACACGACCACCCCGGTGGACCAGATCGTGCGCCGCGGCCGTGCCCTGAGGGGGCGGCGGCGGCTGCCCGGCGTGGCCGCCGTCATGGCGGTGGCCGCGGGCGTGGCGCTGGCCGCGAACGCGCTGGTACCTTCTGGCCAGCACCCGGCCAGCTCGCCACTGCCAGCCCGGCTGGCAGCCTGGACCGTAACCAGGCAGGCCGACGGCAACATCCGCATCACCATCCGCGAGCTGCGGGACCCGGCCGGGTTGCAGCGCACGCTCCGCGCCGATGGTGTCCCGGCCAGCGTCACCTTTCTCGGCCAGCCGAACCTGGCGTGCCAGCCTTACCAAGGCGGCGGCAGCCTGCTCTGGAGCCGCGTGTACAAGCTGCCCGGCGGGGAGGACAACCTACGGGTAGTGGTCATCCACCCCTCAGGCATTCCCTCTGGTGCGGGGGTGCAGATCGGGGCCGGCACCCACCACCACCTCGCCCCGCCCGGAGGCATCCAACACGCTTTCGTAGCGCTTAGCCTGGTTCAGGGCAGCCCGCGATGCACCGGAACCTGACCCGCTAAAGGGTGCTGGCTGGGTTTCTGATAGGAACGCGAGCTGCGCGGTCGCTACGCGAGCCTTGACGTGTCGGCCACGGCCAGAGGGATGGCAGCTATGAGGAGGACGGAGGAGAAGGAGGAGGCAACAGGGTGGTTCGGCGTGCGATCCGCGTGCGACATCGGGCGGCGAATCATGGTCACAAGCGGGAGGTCACGTCAGTCAAGAGCACCGACAACCAGATGCGCTGTGGCACACCTTCCCAGCTCAGAAGCTAGGTAATCTGGTGGTCAGGGGCAGGATCGAACTGCCGACCTTCCGCTTTTCAGGTGGAGCGGATCACCAGCTCAGACCAGTCATGCTGCAGTGCTTGGCTGTCGGTGGCTGTGCCAGCCTGGCGTTGGCTGCCCACGTTGCCGTCACGGTTGCCGTCGAAGGCCTTCCGCACCGGTGCGCAGTGGCCGCATGACTCGTCGGTGGTCTAGCGTGGCCGCTATGGACGACGCGTCCTTGCGCATCTCAGACACCGATCGCGAGCAGGTAGTCATCACGCTCCGGGAGCATCTTCTCGCGCCGTGACGGGCCAGGACTGGGCCGAGATCCTAGGTGCGCGAGGAGGACTGAAACCCGCATTGTCAGCTTGGGAATCTGCACCGTCTCTGCTCTCACATGGCCTGACCTGCGCACGGGGTCATCTGCGAGTGACCGTGGGGAACCTCTGTTTACCAGGGCTAATGGCACGCTAATGGCACGGAAGATCAACTACCGTCCGGAAATGATCAAGCCCGATGTTGGGGCGGGCATCCGGTGCTCGTGCGTGACTGCTGCTCCAAGCCGGAGTGTTTGGCGGGCGGCCTCCGCGGCGCCAGTTGTAGGGCCTTGCACATCTACCGCTAGCCGGTATATACCTAGTCCATGACTGAGCTGTCGCTGCGGGAGCCGACGTTCCTGATCCTCACGGCGCTGGCCGCCGGTGCGCAGCATGGCTACGGGATCATGACCGATGTCGCGGAGATTTCCGGTGGCCGAGTCCGGCTGCGCGCCGGGACGCTGTATGCCGCCTTGAACCGGCTCGCCGCCGAGCGCCTGGTCGAGGTCGACCGGGAGGAGATCGTGGATGCCCGGTTGCGGCGGTACTACCGGCTGACCCCGCCGGGTGCGCAGCGCCTGGAGGCCGAGGTGGAGCGCATGCGTAGCAACACCACGGTGGCGGCCCGGCGGCTGAGGCTGCTCGGCCGCACTGCGTGATCGGCCCAGGGCACCGGAGAGGGCGGGCAGAGCCATGGATGATCACTTCCGAACCTCGGACGCTGACCGGGACCGCGCTGCCGCCCTGCTGCGCGATCATTTCGCGGCGGGCCGCCTCACACCGGAGGAGCTGGACGCGCGGCTTGCAGCGGCGCTGAACGCTGAGACCTTTGGCGACCTGCGTTGCGTCCTGGCTGACCTTCCCGTGCCCGCGCCGGTGCCGCTGCACGTCAGCCGCATACCGCCTGAGGCTGGCAGGCTGGAGCGCGGCTACCGGCGGCTGCTGTTCTTCTATCCGGCCTGGTACCGCCGCGTGCATGAGGAAGAGATGCTCGCCGTGCTGTTGACCGCAGCACCCGAGGGGAAGCGCCGACCGGGGATCGCCGAGGCCGCGGACCTGATCTGGGGCGCGCTGCGGGTCCGGTGCCAGCCATCCCGCAACAGCGGCGAGCCTGCATGGCGGGACGCACTGGCCGTGATGAGCGTCATCTTGCCCGTGATCATGCTGGTGGTCTTTGCGGTGCAGGAAACCCGGATCTCGCCATCGGCCCCGCTGTGGGTTCTCAAAGAGGTCGCCGCACCGTCCGCGCTGGTGGCTCTGGTCCTGCTGCGGCTGCGCCGCCTCGCCACCCTGGCGGCTGTGGCCATGTTCCTGTGGGTCGCTTTCCGGAGCGGGGATGGCACGCTCTTCTGGGCGATGTGGAATGCGCACCTTCTGGTGCCATTGGGCCTGGAGATAGTCGCCCTGGCCGCATCACCGGGACCGCGCCGCGGACTGCAGATCCTGACCTGGAAGCACGGTGCGCTCGTGGTCATCGCCGCGCTGGCGGTCAGCACCGCCTGGTATCCGGTAGGGCTCATCGTGATAGCCGTGATCGGCGCTGCAATGGCACTGGCCTCGTCGCTGGGCCGGTGGCTGCTGATGCTGCTGGCCATCGCGGCCATCCCGGCCTTGCCCTTCTTCTACGCTGTCCGCTTGGCTCCTTCGGTGATATATCCCCCTTACGGGTGGGGCTTCATAGGCCCGGTTCTCATCGTAGGCCCGGTCTACCTGCTGCCCGCGGCTCTCCTGGGTGTGTTCGCCATGGCTGCCCGCCGCGAATCTCGCCGCTGGTCCCAGATCCCTCCGGCTTCCTCTAACTCTAAATAATAGACAAAAAATATTGACAGACTTTGAGGGTCAGCGTAGCGCTAGTGTTCAGGCCGGTGATCAGGGGATCGCCAAGTCAGAGAGTGCGGGCATACCGGCAGCAGATTGGCTGTCCGGGCCCCCGCACAAAGTTCCGGGGATTCTGCCACCCTGAGTGTGTACCACTTCCGGAAGCCATGGAGCGGCTGGATTTCACGCGCATGACTTCTGTTGCCCGTGCCCGGATGAAAGACAAGTTTGGCGCAAAGATCTACCTGCATCGCAAGCACGGCACATTCAGGGTCGTAACGGTTGACGGCTCCGTGGAGCCCGGCAGCGACAATCCGGAAACCGCGCCGACCCTGGGTTACTGGCTGCGCACTGTCGTGCTCCAGGAGCGGCGCCCGAAGACTTACCAGGGTTATGAGGGGGTTGTGCGGCTGCATCTGGTTCCCGGTCTTGGCCGGAAGCGGCTGGCCAGGCTATCTGCGCAAGATGTCCGGGTCTTCCTCACCCGGCTCAGGCGGGAGTGCCAGTGCTGCAGGAACGGCTGGGACGCACAGCGAAAAGAGCCGCAGTGCTGTGCGCAGAAGGGCGGTCAGTGCTGCCAGTCGGGGCTTTCGCCTCGTATGGTCCAGTTCGTTCACGCCGTCCTGCGGAATGCTCTGGAATGCGCGGTCAGGGAAGAGGTCATCCCGCGCAACGCGGCCAGCCTGGTCAAGGTCGCCGTCCCCCAGTACCCGGTGAGCCGGGGCCTCACGACATCGCAGGCGCAAGCGGTCTTGAAGGCTCCTGATACTCAGCGGCTGGGTGCGCTCTACGTGCTGGCGCTGTTTCTCGGTCTCCGCCGCGGCGAGCTGCTGGGCCTGCGCTGGGAAGACATCGATCTCGACAGCGGCAAGCTCGAAGTCGTACAGACCCTCCAGCGTGTTGGCGGGGCTTTGCGGCTCGTGCCGCCGAAGACGGAGGGCTCGCGCCGGACGGTCCCGCTGCCACCCATCTGCGTGGAAGCGCTCCGCGAACACAAGCGCCGACAGTTCCGCGAGCGGTCTGACGCCTGGCCGGACTGGGAAGACCACGGGCTCGTGTTCCCCTCCCGGCGCGGCACCCCCTTGGAGCCAGACAACCTGCGCCGCAGCTGGTCGGTCATCCGCACTGCGGCGGGCCTGCCCGGCGTCCGGTTTCACGATCTCCGCCATACGTGCGTGACGCTCCTGCTCGGCCTCGGCGTGCCGCCGCACGTGGTGCGGGAGATCGTCGGCCATTCGGCCATCGAGGTGACGATGACGATCTACGCGCACGCGTCGCTGGATGAAAAGCGGAAGGCGCTGGGCAAGCTCGGAGAGGCGCTCAGTTGACCGCGTTGCCGTCACGGTTGCCGTCAAACGCCCCGTACGGGGAACCCGCCAGAGAGTTGTGCCTGGTCAGAATGGTGGTCAGGGGCAGGATCGAACTGCCGACCTTCCGCTTTTCAGGATTACGGATCACCGTGCAGGACTGGCCACGGAGGTCTCTTTAGCTGCTCAGCGGCTTGCGGTACACGCCGATGGACGCCGGTGTACCTGGATGTATGAGACTAGAAATGAGACTATGCCTCGGCCGTGACTGGCCGTTCTCCAGGCTTCCCGGGAGGTGCCCAGTGAGCTTCGAGGCGGACCGCCCGAGCGCTCAACCCCGTATCGAGTAGATGGTTGGTATCGGACCACGTCCAGAGACGGCATCACGCTGAGTAATGGAGAGGGTCATGGAGAACGCGCGCCGAGCCGCCTGATCTGCGCAGCCAGTCACGGGCTTGAGCAATTCTTGTTATAGGCGCAGAACTCGCGCATCGGCGCAGACTGAATCCGCAGCTGGTGCCAGCGTTCGGCGGCGGTATGCGGCTCGACGGAAGAGGGCTCCCCGCCTCTGCGGCCTGCACATATCACCCGCGCCTTCTTTGCCCGTGCCAGGCGGACCCGGCCCTGCATGCGCTCGGGTCCTAAGGCTTACCCGGCGTTGCCACGACCGCCACCCGCTCTTCCCTTCATGATGCCGCGGGTTGGCGGCAGACTAGGTCAGACAGCCGGCGCTTGATCTGCAGGCCGGCCGTGGGTGACGGCGTCGCGCACCTCGCGGGGCAGGGACTGGGCGAGCTGTGCGTCGGGCTGACTGCCGAGCGCGTCGTTGATCGTAGAAAACGCCAGGCGAAGGGCCACGAAGGCGGTGATGGCGAAGATCTGCCCGTCATCGAGCCCGGAATCGCGGAGCGCCTGGATGTCGGCCGGCGTCGTTGCGTTCGGGTCCCTGGCGACCTTCCTGGCCCACGCGGCCATGGCCTTCTCCTGGTGGGTCAGCCCGGCGTCGCTGCCATTCAAAACCCCTGCCGCGACAGCGGCGTCCGACGCTTTGGCCAGCTTCCCGCCCCACGCCAGCGAGCAGTACGAGTCACCCAGGGCCGAGGCGGCGGCCGTCACCAGGATCCCGCGCTGGCGGAAGCTCAGACCGCTCGGCCTGAAGGCCTCAGACATCACCCCGAACAGCTGATCCAGGGTGCCTGGCTGGTGCGCCCACAGCCGGGACCCGTTCCACACGTAGCCGTCTTCTTTGAGATCTTCGTCGTAGAGCGCCTGCACTTCGGCAGACACCGGGGGTTCTTGGAGAAAGCTTCCGGTCATCCGCGTTCTGCTCCTTCGGATTTGCGGGCCAGGTAGCCCACGACGTTGATCTGAGCCCGCAGCGGCAAGCCGTCCCGTAGTTGCCCCCGGGCCTGCTCGACGGCCGCGCGAAGGAACTCAGCCTCGCCGACGTTCTGGATGGCCTCATAAGCCTGGCCCAGAAGCGGCCAGCGCACGCGCGTACATCTCTGGGTCCGCGAACTCCCAGGCGAACGGAACTTCCAGGCGCTCAACATCGACGAACCCGTGTGCCGCCAGGAGTTGCTCGCCCGCGCCAGGCCGGCCGAGCGACACCATCGCGGCCTGGTTGCCGACCTTCTCCGCCGCAGCAAGGCGGAGCGGTGCTAGCGCCCAGGCTCCAGGGGACACCTTCAGGTGACCCCACACCGTTATCCCGGCGCGTCCGCCGTGGCGAAGGACGCGGTGTATCTCGGCCACCGCGCCGGGTGTGGTGCCCCAGATCCCCCGGAAGCTGGTGACCACATCGAACGACGCCGGGTCCCACGGCAGAGCGTGCATATCGCCGACCCTGATATCGCAGTCAGGGTTGCGGTCCCTAGCCACCGCCACCAGCCGGGCCGAGGCGTCGATGCCGGAGCAGGAAGCGCCTCGCAGGCGGGCCAGCTCGACGGCGAGCCCGGACCCGCACGCCACGTCCAGCAGCCGGTCCCGGGCGTCGACGCCGAGCCGGTGATGCACAGCGACGTACTCGCGGCAGTTGCCTGGCTCGCTGAGAGTCGCAAAGTCCACCGCCTTGCGGCCCCAGCCCTCATCTACCAGCGCCCACCGGGAAGCGTCTGTGCCCGGCCTCGTCATTGCCGCTCCTCTGCGTCGCCAGACCGGCGTACAGGTCAAGGTCCCAGTCTGCGGTCAGTGATCCTTCCCAGGCAAGCCTGGGAAGGTGCCCGCGGCGAATCTGCGCCCCGCATCACGTCGAACCTGCTGGATCGCAGTCCAGACGAATAGTCGGCGATCTGGTGAAGTAGGCGATGGCAGAGCCGTTTCAGACCGCTTACCCTCGGTGACAGCAAGAGCCGGATGCCAGATCAAGGCGTTTCCCGGGTCAGCGAATGCTCGCCGCTGGCCACCGTAGCTAACGCTGATCCCAGGCCGATGTATACGCAGGTGAGGGCTGTGACCTGCGGCTATGCGCGGAAGTGCGATCGTCCGCCCGCAGTGGATGGCCTAGAAATGAGACTACAAGCGCCATGAGTTGCACTTTGACGATCACTAAACGCACGTCGGCGCAGGTCAGAGTGGTGGTCAGGGGCAGGATCGAACTGCCGACCTTCCGCTTTTCAGGAGGATTTGCGGGTCCAGGTGAGTCCACCACGGTCCAGCTGACCGGCCCATACGACCCATTGACTCTTTCTGGAGTCCAGGATCGTCCCCACGTTTCCAGGGCCGTTGTTAGCAAAGTGTTAGCAAGATCGGCGATGCGTTGAGGGTGTGTGCCTCTTGGTGCTGGTTGCCGCTATCAGCTCGATCTGCCCAAACCTTGATAACTCAATAGCGTGTGTCGGCGGGCATGGATGTTGCTGCACATGCCCCGCATCCGCAAGGCCGGCGCTACTTGGGGTCGGCGTGATCCTGCCCGGCGGGCTAGTCCGGTTCTTCGGAGATGATCTTGTCACAGCGCCCGGCGCGCCCGTTGCAGATCCTGTCCGGTGCCTTCACCCGACCTCCGCGGCTTCTGCACCCGGTCTTCACATAGGTCTGGCCGACTGTCGTCGTGGCCGTTCGGCCAGCAGCATCATCAACGGGGGCACGTGGTGTACGGAGGTTGATTCGCCAGCATCAGGTGGCTGACAGCCGCGGCGTCGATGACGCGAGGGCGGCGAAGCCACGAGGCGGGTTGCTAGTCATACTGCCACTGGCCCACCGACGGAAGGATCCCTGGTGGGCTCAACTAGAAAGACCGCGGCAGTCACGGGTGTTGTGCTTCATTGTCGCACGACGGATCGGAGCATGACATGGTGAACCATGACAAGGGCTCGGATCACACCGACGACGGCTTGGTAGCAGGCGACCACAACTGGGCTGAAGATCCGACCATTCTTTGGGGTCAGAAGAGACCCGACTCGTTCTTTGATGGCCAGGCGGTTCTCATCGTCGGGGCTGCCGAGAGCGCCAAGGATCCTGACGATTATGAGAATGACGACGGCAGCGTGTCCTCGGGATTCACTCCCGATACTGCGGTTGATGGCATCATTGCGAGCGGGTGGAGCGGCAGGTTGCCGGGAATCCCGTTCGGCGGGATTCCGGGCGGAGTCGGCGTGATCGGAGTGGGTGGCCTGGTTGAGGGTACCGGTGTGGTGGGTAAGGGCGGGGGGATAAGACATGACTCGGAACAGGCCGGTTTTGGGGGAATCGGGGTTCACGGTTTGGGCGGCTCGCGGCCTGATCCGGACGTCTTTCCTACGCAACAGCTGGGTGACCCCGGTGCTGGGGTCGTCGGGCAGGGCGGCCGGTGGAGTCTTTCGGAGAACACAAAGCGCTCTCCGCATGGCGCTGGCGTCATCGGCATAGGCGGAGGAACGGGCCCTAAGGTCGACCACCTGCCAGAACACAAACTGGCCGTGACAGGCGGCGTCGGCGTGTACGGAAAAGGTGCTGACCAGGACATCGACGACATGGCTCCCAATCCGGCACCCGAGGGAGGGCCCCCCGTGACCAGCGGCCCGGCAGCGCCGGGGAACGGCGTCCTTGCTCGCGGCGGAAAGTCCAGCGACCCCGCTGCACCCGCCGCCGCTGGCGTCGTCGCGATCAGCGACCGCAATGTCGGCTCCAAGGACGAGCTAATACCCCTCTCTTCGCAGACTGCGGGGGTGGGCGCATTCGGCTCCGGTGACACCGGGGTGCGCGGCGTTGGTGACACCGGGGTGCACGGCATGGCCCCGGACCGCCAAGTACAGGTAAGCCAGGGTTTGGTACTGATTCCCGGCGTTGGTGTCAGCGGCGAGGCTACCGGTAAGGAGGGCCGTGGCGGCCTATTCCAGTCGGTCCGCTCGGCGCAGATCAAGCTCGAGCCGATTCGACTGACCCGGCCATTCCCGCCGGCGAAGCCGACGAGTCCGACACACCTTCCGACTGCCGCCGACGAAGGAAGTGTCGCAGACTCTCTGCCCAGCGACGGACAAGGGGGCGACCTCATCGCCTTGATGGCTAGCCCTGGAGAATCCACCCTCTGGTTCTGCGCGCTCGGCGCGGGAGCGGGCCCGGCGCAGTGGGCGCAGGTGCTGCTCGGTCCCTCATTCGCTGGCACTGCCTAAATACGGTAGGCAACAGAATCTAAGGCGGCTGCTGCCGCCAGGATAGGGCCTTGGTGGCCAGGCCGGAAACCCGCTGAGCGGCCTGGTCACCACGGCGAAGAAGACCTTCAGGTCGCAGGCCGCCGCATGCCACGCGTTGACCCGCGCCCGGGCGGCCACGGACTCCAGGTAGTCATCCAGCTGCGGGTGCCCGGCCTGATCGCTGAGTGTCGTCCTCTGCCGTGGGGCGGACCAGGCATGGCATGAACTCCAACAGGTGGCTTCTCTCGGTCAGGTGACTCGCCGCGCCACGCGATCATGCCGCCGCGCCGCGTTCTTAGCAGTTCAGAGACTGTGGGCGGACGATCCGGGACCGGTGTGGACGGCGCTGAACTGCAACCGGTCATGATTCAGACCTGGTCATTCTCCCGAGATAGGCGCCAAGATTTGGCCTGGCAAGATCAGCGGCGAGGGTGACCGGAGGTCATCACGCGTGACGCGCAGCGCCCTCGCCGGTGATCTTGCCAGGCTTTAGGATCGTGGCGCTCGGGAGGATGGCCCCTGACCGCGGCGCGCCTGGCGGAACGTAGCGGCGGGGAGCTGGCGTGGGCCGGTACCCGGGCACCGCCGCCGGGAGGCCGCCCGCCGTGCGCCGAAGGTGCTAAGGCGGAGTGGCCGCACCACGCGGCGGTTTCCTGCGGGCGCATCGCGCCCGCCCGGGTGACCCCGCACGTCATCATGTTCTTCCGCCAGTTTGCGCTCCCACGCGGAGAGGTGGCGCCATCGGCGCGCTTCGCGCGCCTTTAAAGCCGTACTGATAGTTCTCACCGGTTTGAGGGCGGCAATTCTGCGGGTGGTCTGCGGGTGGTCTGGGGGCGGCCAGGCATCGAGGGAGCATCGAGGGAGCACAAGACCGACCGGCACTGATGCTGCACTGATTTGGGGCCAGGCAAGCCAGGGCAGTTGCGCGGCACAAGACGGCTAGGCACAAGACCGGCAAAGTCCGCAACGGTGGCTACCTTTGAACCTAGGCACCCGGGGGTGGATCACCTTGCGGCGAGGACTGCTACCGGCACGTCGGAGTCCGTGGTGGTCCCGTTGCCGAGCTGGCCCCAGGCGTTGGCCCCCCAGCAGTCCACATGGCTGGTCGAGAGCAGGGCGCAGTAACCGTCGATGTCGCTGACCAGCACGGCGGCGTTAGTGATCTTGCGCACTGCGACTGGCACGTCGGAGTCGCTGAAGGTCCCGTTGCCGAGTTCGCCGTAGCCGCCCTTCCCCCAGCAGTCGAGGTGCTGGGTCGAGAGCAGGGCGCAGAAGCCGTACTGTACGCCGATGAGAGTGGTGGCCGTGGTGATGTTCTTGACCGACACCGGCACGGAGAAGGTCGTGGTGGTGGCGTTGCCGAGCTGACCGTTGCTGTTGTCCCCCCAGCACTTGACCTGGCCGGTCGAGAGCAGGGCGCAGGAGCTCCCGCCGTCGCTGTCGTTAGCGATCGCCGTGGCGTTGCTGATACCAATAACTGTGACCGGCACGTCGGAGTCCGTCGTGGTCCCGTTGCCGAGCTGGCCAGAGGCGTTGTACCCCCAGCACTTGACCTGGCCGGTCGAGAGCAGGGCGCAGGAGCTCCCGCCGACGCTGTCGCTGGTGATCGCCTTGGCATCGGTGATATCAGCAACCGCGACCGGCACATCGGAGCGGTTGAAGCTCCCGTCGCCGAGCTCGCCGTCGCTGCCATATCCCCAGCAGTCGACATGGCTGGTCGACAGCAGGGCGCAGTAGCCGTCGTAGCCGGTGACCAGCACGGCGACGTTGGTGATCTTGCGCACTGCGACCGGCACATCGGAGTCCGTGGTGGTCCCGTTGCCGAGCTGGCCAGAGGTGTTGTTCCCCCAGCAGTCGAGGTGCTGGGTCGAGAGCAGGGCGCAGAAGCCGTTATTTGCTCCGACGACTGCGGTGGCCGTGGTGATGTTCTTGACCGATACCGGTATATCGGAGGTCGTGGTGGTCCCGTTGCCGAGCTCGCCATAGACGTTGTCCCCCCAGCACTTCAGGTGGCCCGTCGACAGTACGGCACAGGAGCTTAGGCCGCTGTTGTCGCTGGCGATCGTCTTGGCATCGGTGATACCAAAAACCGCGACCGGCACGTCCGAGTCCGTCATGGTCCCGTTGCCGAGCTGACCGTCGTCGTTGAGCCCCCAGCAATCCACCTTGCCCGTGGACAGCAGGCCGCAGGGACTCGCGCTGCCACTATTGCTGGCCACCGATACCACGTCACCGAGGGTGCCAGCATCAACACTGGGCCTGCTGCTGGCCCCGGCGGGTGCAGCCAGGCCGCTGATGCCCACCACCCCGGCAAGAAGGATAAGGATCGACCACGCAAGCCGGATCGTTCCACGTTTCCGATCTGCCCCCATCACTGGCCCCCCTCAGTGCCCTGCCTGATAGTTCCCGGTATGGCGGGGATTGTCAATGATGGAGCGGCGCGATGCTCAGACGGTCAGCGAAGTCCTGCTTGAGGGTGATTTGGATGGTTTGCGACACGCTCGCACGGGCGAGGAGCGGCGCCATCATCCGGGACTGGCCCCGCGATCCCAAAGCCGAGGGCGCGGCACCGGGTGCGCCACCGGCTGGCAGCGATCTTGGGCTTGTCTCGACGGTGGAACCGCACAGCGCCAGCTGGCCTTTACGGCCTTAACGTCATTCGTCCTCGCGCTGCGCGCTGCGGGCGCTGCACGTTGACCCCGCCGCGGCACCAGCGTTGACTGGCACCTGTCCGGGGGAAACCCGGCCAGGGAAGCACCGCCCCCGCAGGCCAGACGGTACGAAAACGTCTAGGGCGTGTCAAGGATCAAGCGAGGCCGATTCGTCGAGGATCAAGTGAGGCTAGGCATTGAGGGCGGCATCGAGGGCGGCCCTGTGTCCGACTCCGGCAGATGGTTGACAACGATCAGCTGAACCCTAGGTATCGAGGGCGGCCCTGCTGTGATCCGACGACTGATGCGCGACGCATATCCGACAGCTGATGTGCGACACGTGGTCTAGGAAACTGAGGTAGCGGTCCGCCGCCGCTGGCCCTTGATGCTACGCACCGCCTGGGTGGTTGTCCGGCTCAGCGATCAGCTTCCAGTAGCGCGGGATTTGGCCGGCAGGGCCGGCAACCGTGCACGTCAGTGGCTTCGGCATCGCCCGTAGAGTACGTTTTGCCAGGTCTTTCTCATGATCGTTGGACCGTGCAGGGAGCACGGCGCCCATGCCCGAGTCCAGGTGGCGAAGGGAGCGCGGTGAGTCTGGTCGGCGTGCGGTTCGAGCTCTTCGTGAACGATGTTGAGCGGTCGCTGGCCTTCTACGCTGCTGCTCTGGGCCTGCAGCCTCCTCCGGGCTACGATCCCCTGGGGTATGTGCCGGTGAGCGCGGGGCGGGTGCGCATAGGACTTCAGCGTCGCAGCGCTCTGCCCGCGGAACACCATTTCCGTCCCGCCCACTTCTCCGGTCCCCGCGGTGTGGGGGTGGAGATCGTGGTCGAGGTGGACGACGTCGGCGCGGCTTTCGCCCGCGCGCGGGATGCGGCCGTGGCCCACGGTGGGCAGGTCGAACCCCTAGCCGCACGGCCCTGGGGGCAGACCGACTTCCGCCTGATCGATCCCGACGGCTACTACATCCGGGTCACGTCCGCTGGCTGAGGGCGACGGGAGAGTGCAGCGAGCACGAATCGCACATGGGGGTAGCCCCACCTGTGGCCAGTCATCGCCGTCTTGCCGTCTTGCCGTCTTGCGCCTAGCCTCACTTGATCCTGGTCGGTCGGCTTCGCTTGATACCTGACACAACCTAAGGTTCGACCTCGAACCCTGCCGTGTCTGGGGCCGGGCCTCGCATCCGAGCCAGGCCCGGTCCCAGCCGGCCTGCTGTTACGGCAGGGTCACTTTCCCGGACGCCTTGATGAGCTGCTGGAAGGCGACCGGCGGCTTCGTCTGCGAGCACTTGCCGCCCGAGCGAGCCGCAATGGCCAGGATGCTGACGGTGGCCGTCGGCGTGCCGCTGATCCCCTTGTACGCGCCGGTGCCGCCGAGCAGCGTGACCTTGCCAGTCCCGCTGCCTTGGAGCAGGCAGGTCTTCGGGTTGACCTTGATCTTCACGGGAACCTTCGAGTGGTTGATCATGAACGAACCGTTGGAGAACACCAGCGTGTCCACCTTGCTGCCGGTGTGGTCGACGCCTGACGCGGTGAACACACCGTAGGCGATGACCGGGACGGTGGTGGCGGTGGCCGAGGTGGTCATGAGCTGGAAGTTCTCGATCCCGGTCACAGACGACGAGCGAGCGCTGGCGGCGGTGATGCCCGTGACCGCCAATGACGCCGCCGCCACGACGGCACCTGCAGCGCCAAAAAGCCTCTTGTTCAGCCTCAGCATGAGAAGACCCCCTTGGATAGCTGGCAAAGCCCCCTGCGGGCTTCGCCGGAACACGCGGCGACGAACCCACGCAATTGCCCACGATGCACCGGGCGGCCCCGACCTGCAAGAGGCTCAAAGCCATAGTCAAGCCAGGACACGCATAGCCCAGGTGTCTCAGATGTCACACCCGATTACCTGGCCTCACCTGGCCTCACTTGCCCATCCATCGAGGGAGGCTCTGAGCCGTCACTTTGGGACGCGTCATCGCGTGTGGTGTCTTGGTCAGTCCGCGGCGGAGCTGAGCTTGTGGAGCTGCTCGACGTAGGACTTTGCGACCGGGTCGTCGGGGTAACGCTCCCTGAGCATCCTGACGAGGTCACGGCTGACCATCAGCAGTGAGGGCAGGGATTTGCGTCGCCCGTTGAGGGCTTGCTGACCGTGGTGGACGGCCTGCTCGATGTCGCCCTGGCGGGCGGCGGCAACGCCGAGGGTGATGCGGGCTTCGGCGGTGCGCATGGGTGCGCGCTCGGTGCCGTCGAAGTCGGTGCTGGCCCGGATGACCTCTTCGGCGAGGGTGGCGGCCGTCTTGTCCTCGCCCAGGTGGCGGTAGCAGTCCATGGCGTAGAAGTCGAACTTGGTCGGGTTGACGACGAAGTGGTTGTCCAGGTTCTCCGGGTAGGGCAGCGCTTCGAGGAGGCGCCGTCCCTGGTCGAGAGCGACTTCGGTCTGGCGCCGGTCTCCGATCCTGGCCCATGCCTTGGCTTCCTGGGCGGCGAGTTGCACTGTGACGCCGTGCACCGGGGCTGCCTCGGTTCCGGCTCGCGCTGCGGCGATGACGCCGTGGTAGTCGCCGCTGGTCAGGTT
Source organism: uncultured Actinomycetes bacterium (assembly GCA_963762615.1). GTDB lineage: Bacteria > Actinomycetota > Actinomycetes > Streptosporangiales > Streptosporangiaceae > PALSA-505. The sequence continues at coordinate 328,497 of CAVXLG010000017.1, forward strand.
GATCCAGGCCCGGATCTCGTGCGCCCAGCCCTGGATCTCGGAGTGATCGGCCTCGATGCCCAGGGATAGTGCGGCCAGCCGGGTGGTGTCGGCTGCCTGCCGGTTGCCGGTGTCGTATTCCACGCAGGCCAGCAGCAGCGCGACCCATCCGGCCAGCACGAGGATTTCCCGGTGCTGCCTGAGGGTCAGCCGCTGCCCTTGCAGCTGGGTGATCCGCTGCAGCCAGGTTCTGCCTTCTTCCAGGAGCTGACCGGCGGGCAGGTACGGGTATTGCGAGCACAGGCTGTCTGCCATCACCCGCAGCGCGCTCAGCGACGTCTCGTCCAAGTCCGAGCGCTGCAACCGGCTGACTAGCTCCAGGGTGTCCATCCCGGTCAGCGCCAGGACATCGGCGGCAGAGTCTCGTGGACTTGGTGCAGGGAACATCGCGTGCGTGACGGTGCCGAAGGTGCGGGCGATGAGCTGCTGGTAGAACTCGCCGGGTTTGTTCTCGCCGGTCTCCCACCGCTTCCACTGCCGGAGCAGGCTGGCGTCGTCGGCGTGGATTGTCTCGCTCTTGGCGGCGTGAGCCTTGAGCGCCTTGACCGCGTCGGCCTGGCTCCAGTGGCGCAGCTCGCGCTCATTGGTCATCCGGCGAGCCCACCCGGGCCGGTCGTCTGTCATCACGCTTCGCTCTCTCGGTCAGCTCTTCTTCGAGTGTCGCAGACCCGGCGGGGTGACACGAGCCGGTGACACACCGTTGTCATCGATTGTCCGGCGTTGCCACCGTGAGTGTCACTATCGCTGCCCTGAGTGAGCGGGCAGCCTTCCGGTGTGGCCGATTCCCGGTCACCTAGGCGACTGGCCCCTGAGAGAGGGCCGCCACAAGAAGGAGTGGTGATCATGCGACTGGTGCTGAAGGACTCGTACTGGGTCTTCACGGTGACCAGGCCTGCCGAGCCGAAGACCGAGTTCGGCAGCGGCCAGCAGAAGATGAACCGGGCGACCAAGCTGCCCGAGTGGGTTGTCGAGGTGCTCGCCATGGATCCCGAGCGCGGGGAGGTGATCCGGGTCACGGTGACTGGTGATCAGCCCAAGGTGAGCCAGGGTCAGCCTGTCCGGTTCGAGGATCTGGAAGCGATCCCCTGGAACAACAACGGCAAGGACGGCGTCGCGTACCGCGCCGTCTCGATCCAGCCTGCCCAGCAGGCCCGCGCCGCCTGACACCCGGCACAACGGCGACGGCACTACCGGCCACTGTACCGGCCAGCCGGAAGTCCTACCCGCATTACGCACGAAAGGATCACCAGCTGCCATGACTAGCAGCATCACCCCGATCACGACCGCCAGCGGCAAAAGCGCCGACACGAGCACCGCTGGCATGCAGGAACCGCGCAAGCACGGCATGACCGTGCTGCGCGGACAGGGAAGCCAAGGCGCTGATCAGCCTGGGCACCGACGCGCTGAGCGAGGCCTTCCACCTGGGCCACGAGCTGCACAGCGCGATCTACGACACCCAAGCCAGCAACAGCAACACGCAGTTGCAGGACACGCTGGCCGAGGCGCTGACCTGCATGGAGCGGGCCGAGCACTACCTGCTCATGCTCGGCAGCAACTTCGAGGAGAACACCCCGCCAGACAACGACGCCGAAGGCGATCCGTGGGCGGTTCCGTAACCGGTGCCGGGCCTGGAGGAGTCACAGTCCTCCGGCCCGGCCAGCCACACCAACACCATCCCAGTGCAATTTGAGAAAGAGGTGAGTGGCGTGTTTCACGCTATCAGCCAGGAAGCAGCCGGTCATGTGTAGGCCGTCGTGCTGCAAGCCGCGCAGCCAGGCCCCTGGCATCGCCGCGGTCGCGCTGATCATCGGCGCAGGCATCGCTGCAGCCAAAATCCGCCCGGAAGCACACAGGATCCTGCACGACGTGATCGACGTGCTGCGCACCATCGCGGTAACCACGGCGGTCATCGTCGCGGTCACCATCGCGGCCTGGGTGACTACCCAGCTGGTCCGTTGGTGGCTGGGTCACCGCCAGAGACGGTACGGCCAGTTGTATCGGTCGCCAGCCAGCGCAGCTCAGCCGGAAACGAGCGGTCCTGCCTGGCCTGCGGCGGCAACGGTGAAGTGCTCCGGGCCGATAGCGCCGGGCGCTTCGAGCCGCGGGCGTGCCCGGAATGCCAGCCCGCCCGGCTGGCCGGGTGATCGCCATGGCACGCTCATCGGCCCGCGCCCGCAAGGACACCCCGTACCTGCTGGACCGGATGTTCGTCCAGGTGCACCGCAGCGCCGCCGGAGTCCTCTGGCGGTTCCGCACCGAAGCAGCAGCCTGCCTCGCGGCAGCCGCTGGCATCTGGGAACTGGACCGGGCCGTCGCCGCGACCTGGACAGTGGTCATCCTGGCCGTCTCGGCTGTGGTGGTCACGGTCCTGCCACCGGCCCGCAGCAGGTCACCCGCAGGGTGTGCTGCACCCTGTCCCGGCATCGCATCCACCGGGTCTGCTTCGAGACCCGGATGCACACCAGATCCGGGCGGCTCCCGCTGGTGCTGCGCATCTTCCCCACCGAGGTCGGGGAGCGCGCGATCATCTGGTGCCGGGCCGGGATCTGCAAAGAGGATTTCGAGCTGAACGCGGCCGAGATCGCCGCCGCGTGTTATGCCCGCCAGGCCCGGATCGAGGGCCACCGGCGGTGGGCGCAGATCGTCATCCTCGACATCGTGCGCCGCGACACCCTCGCCCCGCACTATGTCATCGCCTCCGGCCTGCCCACCCGGCAGGCCCCGGGCGGAGGGCAACCGTGATGAGCGGGGATGCCCTGCTAGAGGCGATCCGCGCCGCCCGCCGGGCCAAGGCGAAAGCCGGCCAGGATATGCAGCTGCTGCTCGCCTATGCCCGCGAGCATGTCACGTCCCGCCCGTACCGGCTGGCCGACCTGGCCGACGCCGCGGGCCTGTCCATATCCGGCGTCCGCACCGGCTACAGCCGGGCTGATCATCGGGCAAGCCGCGCTAGCCAGCGGAGCAGATGGCCACCGGCGCATCCAGCAGGCCGTCACGAACCTGCCCGCCCGCAAGGAGCGTCAGACCGCTCCCGGGCCACGATCACCGCTGCCTGAACAGGCACCCGATGGCCGCCACTTCGGCGGCAGGGATAGCGCCTGGCAGCTCGATCAACGCACCAAACCCGATTCCGTCATGCACGAAAGGAAGTGTTGGCATGCCCGCCAACGTCGAATCAATGTTCTCGGTCCGCCAGATGCCCTGGCACCGGGAAGGCACCATCCTGGCCGGCTACCCCGGCTCCTGGGCCGACGCCCGCATGCTCGCCGGGCTGGACTGGGACCCGGTCACCACCGACGTCTACGCGGTGGCCGGGATCAACCCGGACGGCACCGAACACTACGAGCCCGTCGACGGGTGGAAGGCCATCAGCCGGTCCGACACCGGCGCCGTCCTGTCGGTCAACCGGGACACCTACACGGTGATCGACCACGGCGAGATGGGCGAGATCGTCGAAGCCGTCCTGGCCCAGCCCAACGTCAAATGGGAGACCGCCGGAGTCCTCGACCAGGGCCGCTCCGTCTGGTGCCTGGCCCTGCTCGACGAGCCGGTCGCCCTGGCCGGGGATGACAGCCCGACGCTGCCCTACCTGGCCATCACCAACCGGCACGACGGCACCGCCGCCTGCGCCCTGCGGGCCACAGCGGTCCGGATCGTGTGCGCGAACACGTTCCGCGCCGCCGAGCTGGAAGGCGAGCGCACCGGCGCCACGTTCTCGTTCATCCACCGCTCATCCTGGCGGACCCGGATCGAGGAAGCCCGCCGCGCGGTCACCGGCGCCCGGGCCGAGATCCGCCGCTACCAGCGAACTCGCGCACGAACTGCTGGCGATACCGATCACGCCGAAGCAGCGGGAGCTGTTCGTCACCGAGTTCATCCCGATGCCACCCACCGGCCTGGTGACCGACCGGGTGGCCCGCAACGTCGAGGAAGCCCGCCAGGCGCTCCGGCTGATCTTCGAGTCGAAGACCACCGAGCAGGTCGCCGACACCGGCTACGGCCTGGTCCAGGCGGCCGGGGAGTACCTCGACCACGTCCGCACTGCCCGGTCCTGGGAGACCCGGCTGAACCGGACCCTGATCCGGCCCGAGCCGCTCAAGCACCGGGCCCTGTCCCTGGTCCGCGAAGTCATCGCCGCGGACTGACCCACGAGGGGCTGCCCCCGGAGACACCAGCTCCGGGGGCACCCCACCCCGGCTAAAGAAGGAGAACGAATCATGGACTTGATCAGCGCATCGTGGGCGTGCACCCGGTGCGGCGCCGCGTTCATCGGCAGCCCGCCCGAGCACGGGCTGTGCGGCCAGTGCTTCGCCGACCTGCAAGCGCTCGCCCGGCTGGCACCGATCGCCAACCAGCCCTGCCCGCTGTGCGGCGGCCCGGTGTGCGCCGACTGCGGCCAGGCGCTCATCACCCTCATCCCCGATCCCGCCTCCCGGGCTGCGCAAGCCCGCCGGGGAGGAGGTGACCGGCCATGAGCACGACTGACAGCATCCCGGTCGCCCCGCTGTCCATCTGGGACCCGGTGCACCTGGGCACCGACGAGCTGGGCCGCCGGGTCGAGGTCACCCTGGCCGAGCGGAACATGCTGATCGGCGGCGAACCCGGCGGCGGCAAGTCCGTCGCCCTCCAGCTCATCGTCGCGCACGGCGCCCTGTCCGCCGACTGCAAGCCTGATCCTGGTCGACGGCAAGCGGGTCGAGCTCGGCCTGTGGCAGCGCCTGCGCCGACCGGTTCATCGGCCCCTCGGTCGACGACGCGATCGACACCCTCAAATGGCTGCAAGGCCAGATCGACGAGCGGACCGGGTGGCTGCTGGACCACAAGCTGCGCAAGATCACCCCGGAGCTGGGCTGGCCGGTGTACCTGATGCCGGTGGACGAGGTCGCCTACTACTCGGCCACCGTCGGCACCCCCGCCCAGCAGAAGGAGTTCAACGCGCTCAACCGGGACATCGTCGCCCGCGGCCGCGCCCCGGGCATCATCCCGGTCGAGGCCACCCAGCGGCCCAGCGCCGACATCATCCCCACCAGCTGCGGGACCTGTTCGGCTACCGGTGGGCGTTCCGCTGCTCCACCGAAGCCTGCCGCGACACGATCCTCGGCCACGGCTGGGCCAACCAGGGCTACTCGGCCACCGAGATCGACCCGCAAGCCAGAGGCGTGGGCTGGCTGCGCGCCGAGGACGGCATCCCCCGCCGGATCAAGGCCGCCTACCTGACCGACCAGCAGATCATCGACCTGGCCGCCTGGGCCGCCCAGGCCCGCGCCGTCCATCACGCCGACTACGGCTCCAGCGCGCCAGCGGGAACGTGGTCGAGCTGCGCCGCGAAGGGTGCGGCATGACCGGCCGGTATGAAGGGGACTGCTGCCCGGCCTGCGGCAGCTACCAGGTCCTCCCCTACGCGGTCATCCTCGGCGGCCGGGAGGAATACGGCTACCACTGCGAGGACATGCCAGATCACCTGGCGCGTCCTCACCCATGACGGCCAGCGCTGGCTGCCGGTATCACCAGGAGCCCGGCGGCATGAGCGACCCGGCGCTGACCCTGATCCCCGTCCTGACCGACACCGAGCACGGGGACCGGGGCGAGCACCCGGACCCTCCACGACGAGCTGCTCGACCGCGCCGCCCGCGACGACTACCACCACTGGCTGGACGGCACCCTCGCCGCCGGCGGATGCGTGCGGCCGATCCGGCTGCGCGGCACCATCCGCGACATCGACCCCGCCACCGGCGAGGTCATCACGGCACTGGACACGAGCGACACCCCAGACGGGGTGATCTACCTGCCGTGCGGGGACCGCCGCGCCTCGGTCTGCCCGCCGTGCGCCGAGACCTACCGGGCCGACACCTACCAGCTGATCCGCGCCGGACTCGCCGGCGGCAAGGGCATGCCCGAGTCGGTCTCGATCCACCCGTGCGTGTTCGCCACCTTCACCGCCCCCTCCTTCGGCCCGGTCCACACCCGGGTCGAGCTGCCCGGCGGGAAGATCGCCCGGTGCAGGCCCCGGCGCAAGGCCAGCTACTGCCCGCACGGCCGCCGGATCTCCTGCGGCCAGCGGCACAAGGAGACGATGCCTGCCTGGGCCGGCCGTTGTGCCCGGACTGCTACGACTACGACGGCGCCGTGGTGTGGAACGCGCACGCCTCCGAGCTGTGGCGGCGCACCATCATCACCGTGCGCCGCCAGCTCGCCAAGAAGGCCAAGGCGCACGGCGTCCGGGTCAAGCTGTCGTACGCCAAGGTGGCCGAGTTCCAGCGCCGCGGGCTGATCCACTTCCACGCCATCTTCCGCCTCGACGGCATCGACCCGGTCCACCCCGAGCGCACCGTCCCGCCGCACCCGGCGATCACCGCCGAGCTGCTGGCCGACCTGATCCGCCAGGTCGCCGCCAAGGCCTGGTTCGCCACCGTCCCGCACCCGATGAAGCCGAACGGCTGGGACATCACCTGGGGTGACCAGGTCGACCCGCGCGTCGTCCGGCTCACCGGCGGCGGCCAGATCAGCGACGTCGCGGTCGCCTCCTACCTGGCCAAGTACGCCACCAAGTCCACCGAGCCGGTCGGCGTGCCGCCCGGCCGGATCACCGCCGAGAACGCCCCGGCCTATGCCGACTCCCGCACCCATCAGGGGCGGCTGATCCGCGCCTGCCTGCGGGTCGGCGCGCACTCGCACGAGGACTTCAAGGCGCTGCGCCGGTGGGCGCACATGCTCGGCTACCGCGGCCACTTCGCCACCAAGAGCCGCCGCTACTCCACCACCATGCGCGCCCTCCGCAAAGCCCGCCGGGACTGGCACCGCCGCCAGCACCCCCACGCCCACCACTACAGGAGACCGGACCGTCATCACCGAAACCGAGCTGGAATGGGCCGGACGCGGCTGGCGCACCACCGGCGACGCGCTCCTCGCCCTGTCCGCCGCAGCCCAAGCCCGCGAGCACCGGCGCATCGCCCGAGAAGAGATGGCTACCGCGTCATGAACCTGGAAAGGAGGATCCCGCGATGGAACACTTGACCCATCGGGCCAATGACTCGGTCGGAGGCGTCGACATGGCCGTGGCGACCCCGGGTGCTGAGGCGCCAGCGGAGAAGCCGCCGCGCTTGCTCTTGACGGTTGAGGAGGCCGCCGAGCTTATCGGCATCTGCCGGTCGAATATGTTCAAGCTCATCCGCCAAGGCGATGTGAAGTCGGTCAAGGTCGGGCAGCTGCGCCGGGTGACCCCGGCAGCGCTGGACGATTTCGTCCAGCGGCTGAGTGCTCTCGATGATTCGGCTGCCTGATGCCCCGGAACAAGAGCAGCCGCGAAGTTAACCTGCGGTCGAGCATCTACCAGGGTGATGACGGCTACTGGCATGGCCGGGTCAGCATGGGGGTTCGCGATGACGGGACGCCGGACCGTCGGCATGTCATGTCCAGGGACAGGGCCAAGGTCACCGCGAAGGTCCGGCGGCTGGAACGCCAGCGAGACGACGGAGTGGTCATCAGGCCCGGCCGAGCCTGGACTGTCGAGAAGTGGCTGACCCACTGGCTGGAGAACATCGCCCGGCCATCGGTGCGCTACAAGCCCTACATCGGCTACCGCACCGCCGTCTACCAGCACCTGATCCCCGGCCTTGGCGCCCACCGGATAGATCGCGTCCAGCCCGAACACTTCGAGAAGCTGTACACCCGGATGATCGACATCGGGCTCAGGCCCGGCACCGCACACCAGGTGCACCGCACCGCGCGGACCGCATTCGGCGAGGCGTTCAAGCGCGGCTACATCGCCCGCAATCCTGTTGCCCTGGCCAAGCCGCCGCGCGTCGAAGACGTCGAAGTAGAACCCTTCGAGGCCGAAGAACTTGACCAGATCCTGACCCTGGCTCTCAGCAAGCGCAACGGGGTCCGCTTCGTCATCGCGCTCGCCCTCGGTCTCCGCCAAGGCGAGGCACTCGGGCTGAAATGGACCCGGCTGCACGAGCCGACCAAAACACTGGAAATCATGAAAGGCCTGCAGCGACGGACCTGGACACACGGCTGCGACGATCCGCACCGCTGCGGCGCCCGCTACCACAAGACCAGACCATGCCCGGCTGGCTGCAAACGGCACCAGCGCGACTGCCCCCCGCCATGTCCGTCGGACTGCACAAGCCACGCCCGGTGGTGCCCGAAACGCCGCGATGGCGGCCTGGTCGAAGTGGAGGTCAAATCGACCGCGGGCCGCCGGGGCATCGCCTTGCCTGACCAGCTGTTCAGCCTGATCCTCGAACACCGCAAGCGGCAGGACCAGGAACGGGAGCACGCAGGCGTCGAATGGCGCGAAGGCGGCTGGATGTTCACCCAGCCCAACGGCAAGCCACTAGACCCGCGCCGCGACCAGTACCGGTGGAAGGCGCTGCTGAAGGAAGCGGGGGTCCGCGAGGCACGGCTGCATGACGCGCGGCACACAGCCGCAACCACTCTGCTGCTGCTCGGCATCCCGGAACGCGCCGTGATGGACGTGATGGGCTGGTCGAACAGCGCGATGGTCAAGCGGTACTCGCACGTCACCGCCCGGCTCCGCCGGGACATCGCAGACCGGCTGAACTCATTCCTGTGGACGGTAAATGAGACTACAAATGAGACTGAACCGTCCTGAAGACACGTCAGGCGCGAGCGCATCTGAGCGTTATACCTGGTCAGAGGTGGTGGTCAGGGGCAGGATCGAACTGCCGACCTTCCGCTTTTCAGGCGGACGCTCATACCGACTGAGCTACCTGACCTAGGCGGGACCCGACTCTCGCCTGGCGGCGCATCCCTCGCTGGGCCAAGGGGCACGCCGCCTGTCCCGGCGGTCCTGACGGGATTTGAACCCGCGACCTCCACCTTGACAGGGTGGCGAGCACTCCGAGCTGCTCTACAGGACCTTCTGTCACCGACCGGCCGGCGACCGTGCCCCCAACGGGATTCGAACCCGTGCCGCCGCCTTGAAAGGGCGGTGTCCTAGGCCACTAGACGATGGGGGCTTCGGCGGTCGTAGCCGCCGTCACCCCTGGCGCCCGCCGTCGGGAACCGTCTCAGCATAGGGGAGGAATACTGCGACGGCAAAGCGCGGCTCATGACCTCTGCTAGCGAGCAGACGGTAGCGCAAGGTAACGCTCCAAGCAAGATGATCACCTGGCGGACCCTTGCGAAGTGATGAGTAATCCGACACGGTAGGCAACGTGGGCACGACGGCACGTAACACCCAGCGATTACTAACGTAACGCTGAGCCCCGCAACCGCATTCAGACAGTGAGAGACATAGCCTCCAGCGGAGCCCGCAGATGAGCTACAACACCAGGATCATGCCGTGCCAACGATGCCGCGGCCTTCAGGAGCTCGTTTAGGGCGCCAGGTGCCGCAGGAAGAGGAGCACAGGGGGACTTCGCGCGAAGCAGCGCAACGGGTGCTGGGGGGAACCGGGCAGTCATCCAGCCCGGGGTGGCCGACCACAGCACCCCCGCAACAGCCTGCCGTAGCACTCCCGCAACAGCCCGCCGCAGCGCCCCAGCAACAGCCCGCCGTCGCCGAGAACGACCGCTCAGCCGCGTCGCGTGCACGCGCTGCAGTGGCGCGTGTGCGCGCGTCGGTTCAGGCGACGGGCCGAATGCCGCAGCCAGCATCCGCGGCACCTGACCTGATCCCGCCAGTCCTGGACGGCCAGCCGGTCCTGGACGGCCAGCCCGACCTCGGCGGCCAGCCGGTTCTGGACGGCCAGCCGGTCCTCGGCAGCCAGGCGATCCTGGACGGCCGGCCGGTCCGCGACGGCCAGACCGTCCTCGGCGGCCAGGCAATCCTCGGCGGCCAGCCGGTCAGCGGACCGCGACCGCGCCCGCTGGACCGGCAGGCGTCCTACCGCGAGATCTTCGCGATCAGTGAGTTCCGGGCACTCTGGGGCGCCCAGGTGCTGTCCTACGTCGGCGACCAGTTCGCCCAGGTCGCGATCGCGATCCTCGTCTTCGACCGGACCGGTTCCCCGTTCCTGACCGCGCTCGCCTACGCCCTGACCTACCTGCCGCCGATCGTCGGCGGCCCGCTGCTGTCCGGGCTCGCCGACCTGTTCCCGCGCCGGCGCATCATGATTTCCTGCGACCTGATCCGGGCCCTCCTGGTCGCGGGGATGGCGGTGCCGCACGTCCCCTTCGCCGTATTGTGCGTCCTGCTCTTCGGCACCGTCCTGCTCGGCGCGCCATTCGCGTCGGCGCGGTCGGCATTGCTGCCCCAGGTGCTGCCCGGCGACAAGTTCGTCCTCGGCTCGGCGGTCGGGAACATCACCTACCAGGCGAGCCAGATCCTCGGCTTCGTGGCGGGCGCCGCGGTCGTGGCGGCACTCAACTCGTCTCGCACGCTCGCGCTCGACGCTCTCACGTTCGTGTTCTCCGCGCTGATCGTGGCGACCTGGGTCAAGCGGCGTCCCGCGCCGTACCGCGGGCACTCGCAGCGCCCCTCGCTCTGGGAGGTCGCACGCGAAGGCGCAGTGCTCGTCTTCCGCAATCCGCTGCTGCGCTCGCTGGTGCTGTTCGGCTGGCTGGCCGGCTTCTACGTGATCCCCGAGGGCCTGGCCGTACCGTACGCGCACGCGCTGCACGGCAGCACGTTCGATGTCGGCCTGCTGATGGCCGCCATGCCGGTGGGCACGGTGATAGGCGCCTTTGCCGTCAGCCGGCTGGTGATCCCCTCGGCCCGGCTGCGGCTGATGGGCTGGATGGCCATGCTGTCCTGCGCCCCGCTCGTCTTCAGCGCCGCGCACCCGCCGCTCTGGGTGGTGCTCGTGCTCTGGACGGTGGCCGGGATCGGCGGCGCCTTCCAGATCGTCGCGGCAGCGGCGTTCGTGCAGAACGTGCCCGACCCGGACCGGGCGCGGGCTTTCGGCCTGGCCCAGTCCGGGCTGTTCGCCGCCCAGGGCCTCGGCATCCTGATCGGCGGCGCGGCCGCGCAGGCCATCGGCCCGCAGCTGGTCGTGGCGCTCGCCGGGCTCCTTGGCCTCACGTCCGCGACGGTGCTTGCCATCGGGTGGTCACGCCGGCGCGCGGAGCTGATGGCCTGCCCGGGGGGCCGTTCGGAAGCTCGACCAGGCTGCTAGCTAGCTGCTTCGCTTCTTATTCACCAAGCCCTCCACGATGGACTCTTTGTCACCCTCTTCAGGCACGACCGCCCAGGCGGCCACGTACAGCAAGGCGCCGAAGCCTCCGAAGATCGTCAGCACGGCGAATGCCAGCCGGATCGAGGGTGACGTCGATGCCGAAGTAATCAGCCAGGCCGGCGCACACGCCGGCCACGATGCGGCCCTCGCGTCGCCGGCTGAGCCGCTTGGCTCCGTTCATGGTGTTCATATCCCCGATCATGCTCCTCCCCGCCCGGACCTCACGCCCGGGGTGGCCGGTGCATACCCTGAGCACAGGGCACGCTTGCCACTGAGAGGAACCGCCGATGCCGCCGAACCCCGGATCCGACGCCTCGCCCGGACCCGCAGCCTCGTCCCGACCGGCTGGCCACGCAGGCCGCGGAGGTAACGAGGGCGCGGACCTGCTCCGCATCGAGGGCCAGCTGACCGAGGAGGAACGGCTGGTCCGCGACACCGTTCGCGACTTCGCCGCCGAGCGGGCGGCACCGTATGTCGCGGACTGGTTCGAGGCGGGCACGCTGCCCCGCGAGCTCGCCCCCGAACTCGGCAAGCTCGGCATGCTCGGCATGCACCTGACCGGATACGGCTGCGCGGGCATGGGACCGGTGGCCTACGGCATCGCCTGCCGGGAGCTCGAAGCCTGCGATTCGGGCCTGCGCAGCCTGGTATCGGTGCAGGGCTCGCTGGCTATGTACCCGATCTGGCGGTACGGCTCGGAGGAGCAGAAACAGGAGTGGCTGCCGCGGATGGCCACCGGCGACGTGGTCGGGTGCTTCGGGCTCACCGAGCCCGATCAGGGCAGCGACCCCGGGAACATGAGAACCAAGGCCATACCGAACGGCTCAGGGTGGACTCTCTCGGGCACCAAAATGTGGATCACCAATGGATCCGTCGCAGACCTCGCGGTGATCTGGGCCGGCACGGAGCAAGGAATCCGGGGTTTCCTCGTGCCTCGCGGGGCGCGTGGTTTCACCGCCAGCAACATCCACAAGAAGCTGTCGCTGCGCGCCTCGGTCACCTCCGAGCTGCACTTTGACGACGTGAAGCTGCCCGCCGACGCGGTACTGCCCGGTGTGACCGGGCTGAAGGGACCGTTGTCGTGCCTGACCGAGGCGCGGTTCGGCATCGTGTGGGGGGTCACCGGCGCGGCCAGGACCTGCTTTGAGGCCGCGGCAGAGTACGCGCGTACCCGCGAGCAGTTCGGCCGGCCGATCGGCGGCTTCCAGCTCACCCAGTCCAAGCTGGCCTGGATGCTGGCGGACCTGTCGAGGGCGCAGCTACTCGCCCTGCACCTGGGCAGGCTCAAGGAGGACGGCTCGCTCAGCCCAACGCAGGTCAGCCTGGGCAAGATGGCCAACGTCCGGACGGCCATCGAGATCGCCCGGCAGGCGCGGACCATTCTCGGCGCGAACGGCGTGACGCTGGAGTACCCGGTGATCAGGCACGCCGCTAACCTGGAATCCGTGCTCACCTACGAGGGCACCGAGGAAATCCACGCGCTTGCCCTCGGCCAGGCGATCACGGGGCTGTCCGCGTACCGGTAGCTGCTGCGCGGGCGCTACCCGGGTCCCGCAGACGGCCCGGGCAGCGCACCGCCGGGGACCGCGCACGGTCGCGGCGCACAGCCGGGAGCCACGCCTTGCCGGGCAGCGCGCAGCCGGGGCAGCGGATGGCCAGCGAAATGGGTACGCTTCCTCCGCGGAGGTGCCGGCTGGCCGGCACCGCCGGGGGCGTTAGCTCAATGGCAGAGCAGCGGGCTTTTAACCCGTGGGTTCAGGGTTCGACCCCCTGGCGCCCCACCTGCAGGAACTTAGCTCGGAAGCGAAGACACGTGGAATGGTTTGTGGAATGAGTTCCTACTAGCGGATTATCGTTACCGCATGCGCCATGCCAGGACCGGACACATAGAGCAACTGCCGAGCGGGTCCTATCGCGCGCACGTCTACGCGGGCGCCGACCCGCTGACAGGCAAAGCGATCTACCTCAGGGGGACCGCGAAGACCGCCGGACAGGCGCAGATAGAGCTGGGCCGCCTGCTCGATCAGGCTGCCGTCGGGAAACAGCCGGAGCTGGGCGTCACGGTTGGCGAGCTACTCGATCAGTACATGCAGGTAGCGGAGCTCGACGTGTCCACCCGGGAGAGCTACGAGGGTTACATCCGGCGTACCATCGGGCCAGTTCTCGGCGGCAAGCAGCTGCGCAAGGTCCGCGGACCGATGCTCGACACCTTCTACGCCAGGCTGCGGCGCTGCAGTGATCTTTCATGCACGGGCCGGGCTTTTACCGAGCACCGCAACCTCCCCATGCTGGCCGTCCAGCTTGACGACCGTCGCCCGGCTTGGCAGCAGATCGCTGACACGATCAGTGGGGCGGTCGGCGCGGGGCACCTCATGCCTGGTGACAGCCTGCCGTCGGTTCGTGAGCTCGCCTCCCATCAGGACCTGCGGATCGCGACGCTGCAGCACGCCTTCGCGGTGCTCGCCAAAGATGGAATCATCACCGTCCGGCAGGGGCGCCGGGCAGTTGTCGCGGGCCAAGGGGGTTCAACACCCTTGGGGCGCAACCGTGCTGGCGACACCAGTCATGATTGCGCCAAAGCCGGATGTCAGCCCCACCAGTGCAGGCCGATGTCCCCCAAGACGATCCGGAACATCCACGCGATTCTGTCAGGTGCCTTCTCGTGCGCCGTGCGCTGGGAATGGATCGACCGCAACCCGGCTGCCTCCGCCAAGCCTCCCAAGGCCCGGTACCGTCCCCCGTCCTCGCCCAGCCCCGCCGACGTTGCAGCCGTCATCACTGCAGCCCGGGAATCCGGTCTGGATCTGCTCGCGCTGTACCTTTGGCTGGCGGCCATCACTGGCGCCCGCCGAGGTGAACTGTGCGCCTTGCAGTGGTCCGATATCGACCTGGAAGCCCGTGTCGTGCACGTCGCATCGGGGTATCTCGTGCGCTCAGGACAGAAGCTGCGTAAAGACACCAAGACGCACCAGGACCGTAGCCTGGCCGTCGACCGGGTTACCTGCGAGCTACTCCGGGAGCAGAAAGATCGCATCGAAGCGCAGCTGGCTGGCATCGGCCTGAGCCTCGATCCATCGGCATACGTGTTCTCCAATGACCCTGCCGGAGCCATCCCGTGGAATCCCGACTGGGCAACGCACAAGGTGTCCGATCTGGCTACAGAGGCGGGCGTCAGGCTGAACGTCAAGGCTCTGCGCCACTACACGGCCAGCCAGCTGCTCGCGGGCGGAATCGACCTCCGCAACACAGCCGCCCGGCTCGGCCACGGCAGCGGAGGCGCCACCACCCTGCGCCACTACGCTGACCCTGTATCTGAAGTCGACCGGCGCGCCGCGGCCTATCTCGCCCAGCTCACCGCACCATCGACCGAGCCCTCCACCGCCGCGACGTCGCAATAGCCAAGGCATGCCGACATCGCCGACAAGCGCACTTCCGGCGTCGAGCGTTCAACGGCCCACTTGAATCACTCAGTTCGAGAGGACAGGTCTGCCCGGCGTTGATCCGGTGCGTGCACCGGCTTCAGATCGCGTCGTCGGGGAATCGAAGGGACGATCTACGCATTACGAGAGGCCCGCGAAGCCGCCCCAGTGGCTCTACCAGCACAAATCCCCGTGCTGAACGCTCAGATTGCCCGGTTCGCACAGAGTGCTACACGGATCTCAATCCAGATTATTCCACGGCCGGGCCGTCGGTAGTCACACACAGTGGCGCCTAGAGCTGCTCAGCGACGGTCCTAGGGTCTAGTTTGCCGGTCTCGTGGACTGGGCGAATTCAAACGGTCAGCACAACGCCTCGGCGAGTCGAGAGGTTCTCGATGAGCTGAGGAGGATGCGGACGCGT
This sequence comes from uncultured Actinomycetes bacterium, assembly GCA_963762615.1. Classification (GTDB taxonomy): domain Bacteria; phylum Actinomycetota; class Actinomycetes; order Streptosporangiales; family Streptosporangiaceae; genus PALSA-505. The sequence goes on from CAVXLG010000017.1 coordinate 343,519, forward strand.
GCGCATCCGACAGTGGAGCAGCGGCAGCTGGCGTTGCGGCTGATGGCCCGGGGCCTGTCGCTGCGGGAGATCGTTCCGTACGTGGGCTGCTCGCGTCAGGGCGTCGCGCTGATCGTGCGCTGCGCCCCGCGGCGGCCGGTGCCTCAAGACGGTTGGTGTCGGGCCGGGGTAGCGCCCACTGTCAGGTGACGAACAGCAGTCCGGTCACCGCGCCCGCAGAGCCGACGGTCGCCGCGAAAAGATCCGGTAGGTCCCAGGCACAGCAGCAGCTGGCGATGCAGGCGGTAAACTTGCGAATGAACTCCCAAAGTAGCATCTTTAGTTGACAAACTTGCAAGTTCCTGCTACCTTGCGGGTAGACACCGATGATCAAGAGGTTGACATGACCACCGCGATGCCCGCTGCCGCAAGCGCGATCGGCTCCCAGATTGATGAGGCCTTCCTTGCCGAGGGCTTGCAGGAAGTATTGCCACCCATGCTCGTCGGAGCGACTGACCAGGCGCAGGAGGTCGTTCCGCATGCAACCCGTGACAGAGAGAGCGAAGCAGAGCAGTCAGCCCTGCCCACCTTTGCCGCGGCGCTTGGCGCTGCTGCTGCCGGGGCCGTCTCCACGGCACTGATTGAGTGGCTCATCCGCCACCGGGAACGGCCGATCCTGCGGTCACTTCCTAACTGGCTTCGCCCTTCAGTCGCGCCGACTGCGCAGCCTGTCGTGGTAACGCTCACAGACTTTGCCAACAGCCGCAGCCGCTACGTCCGCCTGGTGGAGAGCGGTGCACCTGTCTTGATCAGCCGTCACGGGACGGTCGTAGCTGCGGTGATCCCGGTTGAACCCGGTGCGTACGAGGAAGCAGTCTATCCAGACGCCGCGCGGCGCCGGCGTACGCAGCGACTCGAACGGCGTGAACTGGCGCCCAGCGCTAACGCATTGAGTAACGAGCAGCTAGCAGAGATCGAGTCGGCTGACGACTCAAGTGTCGCTGCCCGATACGGAGTAGATACAGCTGGCTGGGAGCTGCTCAATCCGACTGCCCCGGCAGAGGCGTGAGGTCCCCTGTGGCTGATCCGCAATTGCGGTACAAAGTGGATCTCGGGGATCCGCATGATCCGCGCGCACCCCGACATGCGGTCCGCGCGCTCGAAGACGTTTCCGTGAGAACCGCGATTGAGAACTACCTCGAGCTAACAGGCGTACTTATCAACCGCCGCAATCCACGCGGTTGGTTCTTCTGGTTAGACCCCGTCTCAACTACGGTATTCATTGCTCGTTGCAGCGACCCCCCGGCGCCTAATGCGCCAGACGATAAGTGGCAGCCCTGGCATTACTTCGTCGAGGCCGAGGTAGCCGAGCAGGAAGGTCGCGCGACCGCCACCGATTTCTACCACGAGGACTTTCTGTCGATTTCATGACTCAAGGCCCGATCATCAAGGACACAGTCGATTTGGTGGGATCATTGACCCGTTGGGAGTTTACAAACTCTGCGCTTGGGGCTGCTCCCACGGAAGGTCTGCCGCGCCATCCGCCAACTTATTAGGAGAAACCGGATCGAGATACTTACGCCACCTCACACCCGAGTCATCGCCATACACAAGCACAAGCCGCAAGTCATGCCTAATGACCGTACGCTCAACAAAAGCTCGCTGTTTAGGTTGTTTTCCTGAATGGATGATGGCAATTTGCGGGAAGGCGCTGATGACCCTTTTATCTTTGACGGAAATTATATACCCACGAACGTCCTGAACGGGTAGGTCGCTAGCATTAACTATCGTCATCTCTACCACATCCTGGTCGTCTGACGGCGTAGCGTCGAACGGCCAGGACATGAACGCGCCCACATGCCGTGCCTGTTCAGACTCCAGAAGGTATGTAGCTCGTTCATCCAATGCATTCTGGCGATTATCCAGCTTCTCCTGACGTTCCCGAATCCGTTTGAAGTCATTTGTACGATTTACACTCTCTAGTATGAGATCCTCTTTGCGTTGCTTAATCTCCTTTTCAAGGTCTTTCTTTCGATTGCTTCGCTCCACATATAGCCCGACTGCGATGATTCCAAAGGATAGTAATGTGAATAGAGCGACACCCCAGGTCGCCCAGTCACCCCAAGCCAGCCCATGGAACGTAGCTGGGGCGACCGGGTTTGGTGTTTGCATTAGCCACCTCCAAGTCGCGTTAGTGATCCGACCCGGATCCCTTGAGTAATCGCACAATTATGAATTGGCGACTTTTCACTGGCGGCTCCAGGGAGCAGCGAATCCGCCACTGATTATCGCGAGCATATCCGACTGTAGTGGGCTGGCGTGTTCGACGGCCGGTGGACGCGAGATCGTGCCGCCCGCAGTCGCAACAGAGGCCGCGACAAGATCACCTAGAAGAAGGGCGAGTACTCGGCAGACCCAACCTCGATCGTCCGCATGACCCGATAGCACCGGACGTGTCAGGCATCTACCAAGACAGGACAGGTGCCGACGTGGATGCCGACGTGGATGCCTAGGTTCAGGTGATGGTTGGAGTCACCCCGGGCCGTTCGGGATTACACCGGTCAAGCGCCGAGATTCCACTCTGCCGCGAGCCACTTCAGATCCGTTTCGTCCCTGATCCGCGCCTCCCGCTCGCGGGCGAAGAGCGCCTCGGTCTTCTTCAGGACGAGGGTGTAGGGCCTGCCTTGCCGCCTGGTCACGTGGGTGACGGGCAGTTCCGCGGCGTCGATCCGAGAGTGGACGTGCTGCCTGCGCTGCTGGGCGAGCGGCCACTCGAAGGTGCGCCGGCTCTTGTCTTCCAGGAACACGCGGAGCGTGTCGCACAGGTCGCATGTGCAGCCGCCCGCGGGTAGTTCGATCGACCAGTCGCCGGACGCGCGCTGCGGGCGGGCGAGCCGGGCGCTGAGCCGTGCCGCGCAGTCGGCGGCCAGGTCGCCGAAGCCAGCGTCGCCGCGCGTGCCGTCCTGGGACAACTCCGCCGCGGCGCGCAGCGCGGACATCTCCAGCGCGGTCACCGCGTCCTTCTGTTTCCGGATATATCCGGAAACAGTGTCTCGTATGCTAGCTGCCCCGATCCCGGCGGCGCCCGTCAGCACCGAGGCGAGCGGTTTACCCAGGTCGCCGAGTTTCTTGTCGCGGTAGCTGGGCGACGACAACGCGAGCCCTGTACCGATGTCCTTGCCGATCCACTCCCACGTCAGGTCAAGGAGCCGCCGCGCGGCCACCGCGCCAGCACCGCCCGTGGCGTGCAGCCCCTCGCACAGACCGGGCAGCCAGTCCGCCACCCACTGCGGCCGTTCCTGTCCCCCGCCATATGCCCACGCTGGCTGATCCCCGCCGAACCACGTCCGCAGCAGTTCCGCCGTCCACTGCTGACCGTACCCGGTGGCGAGCTTTCCGAACGAGTCCACGCACGCGTCAGTCAGGTTCTCAATACGGAACGGGCGTAGCAGCATCTGGGCGGTTTCCGCGTCCGCCACGGCGTCCGCCGCCAGCAGCGCCTTGCCGAAGAGGCCGGAGATCGTGCCCCTTTCCTCCGGTGTGCGGGTGCGCAGGGCCCCGTCCCAGAAGGGCGCGAGCGTCGCCGCGGCGGCCTGCGCGCCCGGTACGTCGCCTGCTGACGCCTTCGCGGCGAGTTCATCGAGAGCCCAGGCCGGAGAGGTTTCGGCGCGGTTCGCGAAGGCCTGGTCACGGGGCCACACGACGACCGCTGCCCGGTGGTACCAGCGGTCCAGCGTGTTGCCCCAGTTGCCCATGTAGCCCTCGTACTCCGAGGAGTAGGGCTCCAGGTCGCCCGTCGGGGTGGATGCGCACACCTCAACGCCGTCCACCGAAAGCGAGGTCTGCTCCAGGCGGGTACCGTCTGGCCCGGTCCAGTGCGTGAGGCTGACCTCGGAGTCGATCAGTTCCTGGATGTCGTACTCGCGGTCGCTGTCGCTTGCGCCGCTGGAGCACTTGTCATCGTCTTCGTCGTAGTCGTCATACCAGTCCCGGTATCCGTAGCCTTCATCGGCCAGGAACGCGCTGTGCGTCGTCTTGATGTCGGCGAGCGCGAGGACGGCCTCGCAGCCTGCTTTGTCCGCGGCGGTCCGCAGCAGGGCCACCCGGCTCGCGTCCGCGCCTTTCAGCCGCTGCCAGTTCAGCCCGCGGGGCGTGTACTCGTGGTCGAGGAGGTAGACGAGCCGGTTCGGCCGGTCAGTCGCGGGTCCGCCGTAATAACGGGGTGCCGGCATGCTGAAGTGCTCGCGGAGGAGGTCCGCCAGTTCGGCGACGGTTCCGTTGTCGCCCTCCGGACGGCTGGTGTCGCCGTGCAGGAGCAGGTTGTACGTGAGGGTGATCCGGTAGCCCGACTTCACCTTGAGAACCTCGTGCCGGCAGTCGGCGTAGAAGGCGACGAGCGACAGCGCTGTCTTCGATCCCCGGTAGGCCTTCCACTCCTCGTTGTGCCCCACCATCAGCTCGCCGCCGGTGTAGCTGGACGGCAGGGTCACCACCAGGGTCCCGACCATAGAGTCGTCTTTCTCGGAGTCCTGGTGGGCGAGGAAGAACTGGTTCGGCTCATAGACCAGGAGGGAGTGAAGATCGGCAGCCAGTTCGGCTGCGTTCGGTAGTCCTAGCTCTTCTTTTACCGTCGCGAGGATGACCTTCAGCGTGGCGTCGTTCCACTCGGCGCGGACGAGGTGCTTCGGGATCTCCCACGTGTCGCGGACGTCCGGGTCGGTCAGCGTCTGCTCGCCACGGCCGAACCGGGCCGGCTGACCGAGGCCGATGATCTTGCGGGCTTTCGCGGGGGTCACCGGAAACCTGACCTGCCCGAAGCCCTCGACCTTCAGGCTCAAGTCGTCCGTCCTTGCCGTCAGTTCGACGCTGAACGCGGTCTGCGCGTCGCCGCGCAGCGTCCTGACCAGCCGGTCACGCGCCGCCGTCGCCATGGCCCTGGTCCTCCCGTACCCCCGGAAACCGTCTTACCTTTGGCGCGACTGTAGTGAACCGCCATATGCCACGAGGCACGCTTCCGTGGATTACTACCCACGCAAAACCGAATGCTGTCGGTAACCGGGAGGGAGAATGTCGAACAACCAGACGCTGAGTTCCGCAGTTGTTGTATCGGGGCGCGATCCGCCGCCGCCAAGGACGCCGAGGTGCTGGTCCTGCGCCAGGAGGTAGCGGTGCTGCGGCGGCAGAACCCGAGACCGAAACTGGACTGGGCCGACCGGGCGGTGATCGCTGCTCTTGCCCGGCTGCTCCCCGGCCCGTTGCGGATGAACCGACTAGTTCGGCCGACGACGCTGCTGGGCTGGCACCGGTGGCTCGTCCACTGGCGATGGACCTATCCCTCAAGGGGAGGCCGGGCGCCGGTTGACGCCGCGGTCGCCGCGCTGATCGGGCAGATGGCGCGGGGAGAACCCGGGCTGGGGCTACCGGTGGATCCAGCGCGAGCTGCTCGGCCTGGGCACCCGGGTCGGCGCCTCCACGGTACGGCGGGTGCTGAAACGGCTGCGGATACCGCCCGCGCCGCCAGCCGACGTAGCGGCAGTTCTTACGCACGCAGGCAACCACCATGCCCGCGTGCGACTTCTTCCATGTCGACTGCGCGGTCACCTTGCGCCGCGTCTACGTTTCCTTCGTGATCGAAGTGGGCAGTCGTTACGCCCATGTCCTCGGCGTGACCGCGCATCCAGACGGCGCGTGGACCGTGCAGCAGGCACGGAATCTGCTGATGGATATCGGTGAGCGCGCCGCCCGGTTCCGGTTCCTGATCCGGACCCGGGCCGGGCAGTTCACCGAGGCGTTCGACGCAGTGCCTTCCGGTGCCGTGATCGAGGTGGTGAAGATCCCGCCGTGCAGCCCGCAGGCGAACGCGTATGCCGAACGCTGGGTGCACACGGTCCGGTCGGAGGTCACCGACCGGATGCTCATCGCCTGGCAGCGGCACCTGCACGCGGTCCTGGATGAGTCGCCAGTCATAACAACCAGCACCGGCCGCATCGGGCCCGGGACCTGCGCCCGCCGAGCGCTGCCGGGAGCACTCCGGCCGCCATCACCGATCTGACGACGGCGAAGATCTGCCGTCGCAGGATCCTTGGCGGGCTGATCAGCGAGTACGAACGGGCGGCATAACGATCACCGGCTAGTCCACGACGTCGCAGTTCAGGGGCCGTGATGCAGTTTCGGAACCCTACAGGCCACTGCCCTCCGACGGTGGCGGTTCCATGCCGCCGACAAGACGACGAGCACAGCTGCGAGGCGGAGCAGGCACGCGGGGCAGATCTTGCGGCCTGCCATCGGCAGCGTCACCCGACCGGGGGCCCGGCGGGTGTGCACCCGTCGATCAGGGGATGTAGTTCCCATTGGTTTTCCGGCTGGAGCTGGCTGGTGTAGACGGTGATCTGGGGCGGCGTTAGCGAGCCGAGCTGCGGCGGGGTGAGAACGCCGCCGCCACGCGGGTCCGGGGGTGGGGGTGCCTCCTGCACGAGGCGGCACCAGCGGTCGTGTACGTCGCGCATCTCGTTGATGATCGTGGAGGAAAGCGCTGTTTTGTCCGAAGGGTCATAGCCGCCGCTCAGTTCGGGGGGCAGCTTTATCTTCTGGATTGTTTTCACCGGGTGCAGCTCGGCGTGCCCGGCGTGCCCGGCGTCGAAGGTCCAGCGTCCGCTCACGATGACGACGTCGTTGGTTTGGATCTGTTTCGCGACGGGTCCGGTGACGAACAGATCGTCGTAGGCCTGTGCGGCTTCCCATGCCGCGGCGAACGCTGAGGCCATCGCGGGGGCGATGGCGGTGGCGATGCTGATGGTGATGATGTCAGTGAGGATGGAGCAGATGGCCGTGCCGATCCCGAAGGGGATCCACCCGAGCGTGGCGTCGCAGATTTCCTCGGGTGATGGGCCTGGCACGCCGGGCAGCTTTCCCTGCAGCGCGTCCAGGAACGGCTTCATTGCCTGGCATTCGAAGAAGATCCGGGAGCCCTCGCACTCAGCGTGCAGGACCGGGATGGAGATGCGGCTACCATGAGGATTATCATCCTTGGTTAGGGCCCGCAACTTGTTCAGGTTGTCATGCAGGGCTTCGACATTTGGGTCGCCGGGCACGAGTTTGCTGCCGTCCCACCTCCAGAGCACTCCGTAACCCTCAACCGGCCGTATCTCGCCCGGCTCGACTGGGGTAGGCAAGGGCACTGGGCTGGGGTTCGGGTCGGTCATGAGCACCGCCTGCGGGTCTCCGCCGCCGACCACGTCGTCGTAGATCTTGCGAGGGTCAAATGTGTCCGGTATGTCCGGGTGGTTGTGATAGACGTCGAAGTCGCTCGGTGCGTACGGGGCGAGGAGCACATTGAAGGAAAAGTCGTTGTCCAGCGCGTTGTAGCCGGTCTTCTGTCCCACTGGCTCGACGCCAACCACTACGCCGATCGCGCATTCATCTGCTCCCCCGGCGAGGCAGACCAGCTTGCCGCCAAGCAGATAGTCACACAAAACCCGTTCGAGCGTTGCGGCGAGGCTCGAGCTGAGCAGCGCAGACACTATGCCGCTGAAACTCGTCCCCGGAGGGGCCTTGTAGTTGGTTCTGTTCAACGCAGTGGGTGTATTGGCCCGGTGGTGCGATTATCGGGCCGGTCGGTGTCGTCATCAGCCGTTCCCCTCGACGTGGAAGGTGACGCCGCCGACGAGGGTCTGGCCGGCGTAAGCGTTGACGTTGATAGCCTGCCGCCCGGCGTAGCCATCGGGCGCGGTGATGTCCACGGTTACCGGTAGGCTTTGCCCGGGATCCAGCCGGGCCTCGACTGGCGTTATGGCAACCTGCCATCCGTCAGGCACTGGCCACGCGGCTTTGTTGTGGTGGGCGCGGCGGCCGCGAACGGCATCGGGGTCGTTTTCCGGCGGGCATTCGGGCGGTGGCGGAATGTCGTAAGAATCGGCCTGAAGGCGCAGCAGCAGGGCCGTCTCGGTAGCGTTCCGCAGCGGGAAATCGAATGCGGCATGCGGTGAGTTGAGCGGCTTCACGTCCGTGTTGTGCTGACCCATGTTGTTGGCCGGATTGGCGTCGTCATCCCAGATCAGCTGAACCTGCAGGCAGAAATGCCCTGGCGTGGCCGGGGTGTGCCAGTCGACGGTCGCGAAGGCCGGGCAGCCTGCTGCTCCCTTGACCGGCAGGTCAACCGCGGTCTGGCCGACATCATGCCGGGTGGTGCCGATGCCGAATTCGAGGAAGGAAACGTGGACCGGCAGCCCGGGCGCGGGCGCGGTGGTCGAGCCGTTCCATACCCTGGCGATGACGAGGTAGTCGGTGTCGGGCTGCAGGTCATGAGAGTCGACCGGCACACCCGGAGCGGCCGGGCTCTCGAGGTGGATATCGGGGTTGTTCCAGGTCACCGCCAGACCCTGTGCCTGCAGGTACTGCTGGCTATAGATCAGCGGGTCGGGCTGGCGATATGCCCACGGCGGGACATTCGGCGTGCCAGGCTGCTTCCTGTCCCGGCAGACCAGCCTGCACAGCCGGAACAGCGAGCACAGCAGCCACACCAGCCAGCCGATCACCAGGAGCAATCCGACGATCCGGGGCACGGACACACGGCCGCGGCAGTCTCGAACTGGTGATCCCTTGCGCACCGGTCCGTCCTCCTTGCCTCTGCGATCCAGCACCGAAGCCTGCGAGGTGATCGGGGTCAAGTCCCCCGAATGTGCGGCTGCGTGAGCGTGCAGCGGCCGGGTCCTCGCTCTTCGCGTCCAGCGCCCCGGTGGGATCAAGCTTCTTTTGGATGCAGCCGCCGCCACTGCGCGCGCGCAGCGACGCCGCATATCACGGCGATAGCCAGGCAGGCAACGACGATTAGCCATTCGAGCGACCCAGAACGTTTGTCCGGGTCTACGCCGAAAACGATTTCGATCCAGTCCCGCCAGATGGCGGTGATCACAGCGAGCGTAAGTGCGCCGCAGGCAAGGGCAGTCTCGAGACCGAACAGCACCCCTCTGGCTCTGCGAGTCACGGTGCCCCCTTTCTGGACTACTGGCTAGTCACTTGACGGAACTCAGCCCCACGGCCCCGCGACCTGTCAGTCAGCTCTGTGGCCGTGAACGCGTCGGCGGTGAGCCTAATAGCCCTCGCTTCATCCGTCGCGTCATTAGACCGCGTTGTCATTAGACTCGTCCTCCTCGTTCCCTTTTCGCGAAACCGGAATCCACTGCATTCGGTCGTGTCCCTCAGGCCACCTCCCCCTTAACCATCGGGAGCGCTTGCCGGAATCCGGCCACCAGCGCACCTACGTCGCTAGCCGTCAGCGTAGAGGCCCTCACCGTTGAGAACCGCGGCGGCGGAAGCAAAGCATCCAGACTGCTCCGGCATGGGCCACGAGTTCACCCGACGTCTCCCGGGCAGGGAAGACTAACGTGACCGACAGGAAGATTCTTGTTGACGTAATCGAGCTTATGGACATGCGGTGGATCTGGCTTGAGTAGTCGGCTACTCGTATTTGGGGCCACGTGCCGGCCCTTACTTGGAAGGGACCTGCGTGGCGTCTGGAGCGAGTAGTGGGCCGAGGTCCGTCCTGCTGTTCACCGCCAGCTTGTTGTACACCTGGTGCAGGGTGTTGTCGACGGTGCGCACCGACACCATGAGCCTCGTCGCGATTGCTTTGCTGGACAGCCCGCGTGCCGCCATGGTGGCGATCTCGCGCTCACGCGGCGTAAGGTCGTCTGGCTTCAGCAGATCCAAAGCAGGGGTACGCGCGTTCTCGCAGCGCATCGCCAGTACGTGTGCCTTGGTCGTAGCCGCGACAGCAGCGGTCCGCCGACTGGCAGTTTGATGCGCTCTCGCTGCCTCGGCGGCTGCCTCGGCAGCGAGCAGGTTGAGGCCGAGGGCGGCGAATCCGTCGGCGACCTGGTCGAGCGCTGGACCGTCCCGGGAATCCAGCGCGCATGCGTGGGCAACGTACAGTGGCGCCAGCTGGCCTTCAACGCCGAAGGCTGCCTCGCATAGGCCGGAACTCACCCGGCTCGCCTCGCCCAGGCGGACCACATCATGGAGGGCCTGTACCTGGAAGGTGATCTGACCGTGGCGCTCGGCCTGCTCCGCCAGTTCCATAGCCAGGCCGATCGCGGTGGATCGCTCGCCTCGGGCAGCCGCCTCCCACGGCCTTGCCGATGCCGCCCACAGGTGGAACAGCCGGGTCGCGTCTGCGGTGTAGCGCTCCACCTCACCCAGGGCGGCGCTAGCGGTGGCAAGGTCACCCGCCAGCGCGGCGGCGTGCGCGAGCTCACCCAGTATCTGGGGCATGAACGGCAGCAGCATGTCCGTCTTCCCTGCCATCGCCGCTTCCCTCAGCCAGTGCATTGCGGTGCGGACCTGGCCGCGGGCCCGGGCGACCTGCCCCAGCCAGCCGGCCCAGATCGCCTTCTCGACCGGCCACGGCGATGCCAGTCCTAGCGCCTGCTCATAGCCCACGGCCGCGAGCGCGGCCGCGTCCTCGACTCGTCCGGCTGCCAGATACGCGTTGTCCAGGTTCGCTGCAACCTGCAGGTGTCCCCACGGCACGACTTCCTGGTTCAGTCGCCCTTCGAGCTCGAATGCTCGATGGGCCGCGGCGATCGCCTGCTCGCTGCGGCCAGCATGAAGCAGTGCGGGAATGGCCACAACGAGCGCCTGCAGCGCTGGGCGGGCCTCCGCGCCTGGGTCGCCAAGAACGGGGTTCAAGGCTTGGAGTGCCTGAGTGACTCCGCCGCCGTACAACAGCAACCCAGCCAGGACCGCAGCTAGTTCGGCGCGGCTGCCCGGGTCGGTGAGCACCGGCTCGGTATGTTGAAGCACCGCCTTGGCGCGCACCGGAAGGTCCAACGCCCAGTACAGGTTGAACGACCGGGTGATGGCGACCTGTAGGCGTTCCTGATCGGTTCCGGCCGAAGGCGTCAGTGAGGCGAGGACCAGCTCGGCGTCATCTGCACGGCCTTGCCCGACGAGCGCCAGCCCAACCAGACGCTCGGCTTCGACCTCGCCACCTGCAGCGGCGGCTGCCCTGGCCAGACGCTCGGCGAGACCAAAATCGAACATGCCCATGGCAAACCGGGCCGCGCTAGTCAGTTGCCCAGGTGTCGAGCCGCCCACTCCAGCCTCAAGCCGCCATCTAGCGATACGAAGCCGGTCATCTAGCCGCCGCGCGCCGACCGCCTCCGCTGCCTCGGTCAGGTGCCGGTACACGGCCCGTGCTCGCAATGCCGGTACGCGCGTCCTGATCACCTCTGCGTACAGCGGATGAGCCAGCCGCACCTGTACGCGCCGACCTTCGTTGCCGGTCAGCAGCAAGCCCTTGCGATCCGCCGCGTCCAGCACCTGCGGCTCCGCCATCTTTTCCAGCTGCTGTGCGCTGATTGGTTCTCCAAGAGCGAGGAGTTCCAGCAGCGCCACCACTTCGGTGTCCAAGCGGCCAAGGCGGGCTTCGATCAGCTCGACCAGCCGCGGACTGGTGACCATGGCGCCGTCCCAGCGCCATACACCCGCGACGCACGCCAGGTTACCGCTGTCAAGTCCGCCCAGAATCAGCTCCCGCAGGTAGAGCGGATTACCTTGGGTGAGCCGCCACAAGGTTTGCACCATGCTTCCGTCCACTTGCCCGCCGAGCGCCACGCCGGCCAGGGCCTCGACCTCGGCACGCGAGAGCGCCTGAATCTCGAACCGGTCGGCAGCCGCGTCCTTCCACAAGGCGACGACCGGGTCGGGCGCCTGCGTCTCACTGCGGACAGTGACAAGCACTGTGCTGGGTGTGGCTGTGGCGAGCTGGTGCACCAAGGCGGCAGACGAATCATCGAGAAGGTGGGCGTCGTCAATGCCCACCAGGAGACGGCGACCGCCCGCCGCAGCGACGAGCCCGTCAACGGCGCGTCGCAATAGTTCCGCCCGGTGCGGGGCGGTGTCGCCTAGACGTGGCAGCAGATGCGCGATGGCGCCGAACGGGATCGAGGAAGCGGCCTGAGTCGCAGCCGCCCAACGCACCACCCACTCTCGTGCCTCACACAGGCCCAGCGCCTCCAAGGCCAGCCGCGTCTTGCCAACCCCTGGAGCGCCAGCCAAGACCACCGCTTGGGAACCGCGGGAGGTCAGCGCCTGTTCAACGGCCGCCAATTCCTCGACACGCCCAATCAGCGGCCACGGCAACTTCCCGCTCGCAGCAAGATCACCGGATCGCCGCATCACGAAGCCCCGTTCGGCGCAAGCATACGGGAATTTACCCGTCTTTTACTGACGCTAGGCTGCCCAGACGATGCAAGCAAGAGATAACGGCATGTCTGGCGCCCTACATTCACGCGTTCCCGACTGCTCGCCGAACCCCCCGGAACATCACGGCCGTGCGCACTCACCCTCCAGTGCCCGGTGAACTTACAGCGCCCCGAGCGTGCTGATTCCCCGGCGCTCCCACAGGACCAGCAGAGGCCGGCGGTGACCTAACGCCCGCTTGACCCATAGCACTCTTCGCAGGGCGACCTCCACGATGAGCCTCCCGCCTTCCTGGGGGACAGGCACTGCGTGATCTCGTGTGCGCAGGGGGCAGGAGCACAGACAGGCACGAGGCGTACGGCCGCCAGGGCGGACGTCGCGCTTCCTGGAACTGGAGATTCACCGCGAACGCTAGGCGAGTTGTCCCGCTGGGCAATCAGTGGACCGATTGGATCCCAGATCCGCGCCACGGCGGCGTCCGAGTAGCACCCGCGTCGCCGACCGAAAGTCAAGTACCCGGCTGCTCAGGTCAGCTTGCTCTGGCCGTCATAGGTTTCGCGCATGGATCGAAACCAGGCCATCGACCAGCTTCCGGAGGCGTACGCAAACGCGCTACGCCTCCACGACCAAGGCCACAACAACCAGGCAATCGGCGCCCGGCTCGGCCTCCCTGTAGAGGCGGTGCCGCGCGTACTACGTATCGCCACTGCGAAGCTCCGCAACCTCCTCGCCGCCAATGAAAACAGCACATAACTCGTGCTCTTGCGACGGGGCGCCATCCGAACGCAGACACACTTCAGGGGATCGTGTGAGTACCGTCCTATGCGGGAACCTCCTCGTCGAGACATTGCCCGACGCAGGCAACCGTCTTTACCGTCCCACCAGCGGTATGCGGGCCCCCCGGTTCCGATGGCGTGCCACGCGCGGAGAGCGGTCACGGGGTCTGGAGCTGGGGCGGGATCGCGGGCTCCAGCTAGTTCGGGCCGCTATCACCGATGGCCGCGACAGTACCGGCGCCGGGCCCTGCATCGTGCCGTGCGCCTTGATGTCCGGCCCGCCGCCGCGCCGGACGGCATCGCCGCCGTCACCGTCACGCTGCACGGCGAGGACATCGGCAAGCTCAGTTACCAGGTCTGTGACACCTGCCGCACGGTGCTGATCTGCAAGGATTCGATCGACCTGGAGTACCAGGGACTTGGCCTGGGCCGCCGTGCCCTGCTCGCGACGCTGGCCACCGCACCCGATTATGAGTGGACCACCACGCCCCAGTACGACGTCTCGGCTCGGTTCTGGCAGCGGATGAGCCGCGCCACCGGCGCCTCCCTCACCGACGACCCCGCCAGCGCCGGGCCGTGCCCGCACATGCACTGACCCAGTGCCGCACCCGGCGCCGCTCCCCCCTCGAGCTGCCGTGCGGGCCGCTGCCCATGATTCCGCCGGAATCGGCGAAGGGAGCTATCCATATAGGAAGTTCCCGCGGGAAGGGCCCGCCGCCCCTTCGCCGGACAGCGGGCCCTCGTCTCGCCGGTCAGTGCCGCCAGGTGAAGAATCCTTCTGGCAGGTCCGCCTCGTGCTGTCTCTGCTCGCTGATCCGGCGCAGCGCGGGTGCTGGGCGGGCGCCGGGCCGCGCGGCCGGTCCGGCTAGCGGGCGGGGGCCAATTCGAACCCGTGGAGGTTGCCGTGGCCGTCGAAGTAGATGCCGACGATCACGCCGAGGTTGTTGAGGGCCTCGGGGCCCGTGCCCTGGTGGCGTCCGGTGCCGGCGTTCGGATCGTCGATCGTGGTGTACCTGCCGTGCCGGGCGATGAACCCGTGGGACCGGCCTCCGCTGGTGAAGTAGGTCCCGGTGATCACTCCGAAGTCGTTGATAGCTGAAACGTTCGTGCTGAAAGCGGGCGCGTGCGGGTCGTTGACCGTGGTGAACCTGCCGGGGCGGCCGGCAAAGGAGATCGCCTGATTGCGGCTGGTGAAGTAGGTCCCGGTGACCGTCCCGAGATCGTTGACGTACCCCACGTTCGTGCCTTGCCCGGAGGCGGTGCCCGCGTGCGGGTGGTTGATCGTGGTGAACACCCCGTGGCGGGCGGTGAACCCGTGCTGCACGCCGCGGGCGTCGGTGTAGGTCCCCGCGATCACCCCGAAGTTATTGATGGCCGCGATCGATGTGCCTTGCCCGGAGGCCGTGCCCGCGTGCGGGTCGTTGACCGTGGTGAACCTGCCGTGCCGGTCGATGAAACCGTGCAGAGTGCCGGTGCTGGTGACGTAAGTACCGGCTAGCACCCCGAAGTCGTTGATGCTAAGAGCAGACACCTGCGTGCCCGCATACGGGTCGTTGACCGTGGTGAACCTGCCGTGCCGGTCGATGAACCCGTGCCGGTTGCCGCTGCTGTCGATGTAAAAGCCGGCCACCACCCGGAAGTCGTTGACACTCAACGGGATGGTGGCACTCGCGCCGGGCACGTCGATCGTGGTGTACCTCTCCGGCGCCGCGGCCGCGGAGGCCGCGGCGGGCGCCACCGATAGCGCGGCGGCGGCCAGACCGGTGACGATGGCGGCCAGGCGGCCGATGCGGATGTGGTTCATGACAATCTCCAAACGTGCGTGGGGAATCGATTAACGGCTGCGGGCACGGTCATGGCCAGCCCGCTGGATCTGCTAGCTGCGATGGTTCATGTCCGGGCTCCCCGAGCCATGGCCTGGCCCCCGCGCAGGTCATGGCGTGATCGCAATCGCGGCGGGAGACCCGGGGCCGACGTGGATCGGCGTGCCGGGCTTGTTGGTGGCGGTACTGATCGGGATGACCGCGCCCGCGGTGGCGACGTAGGCGGTCTTCCCGTCCGGCGTGATCGCGATCACGGGCTCGGATCTGACCCGGATCGGCTTCCCGGGGGTGCCGGTGGCCGTGCGGATCGGGATGACCGCGCCCGCGGTGGCGACGTAGGCGGTCTTTCCGTCCGGCGTGAACACGATCTGACGGGGGGGGGCGCCGATCCGGACCGGCTTGCCGGGGGTGTTGGTGGCCGTGCTGACCGGCAGCACGCTCGACCCGTCGGTGATGTAGACGGTCTTCCCGTCCGGCGTTATCGCGATCTTGCTGGGGCCGCCGCCAGCGAGGTTGATCGTCTTGCGGGGAGTATTGGTGGCCGTGCTGATCGCGGTGACCACACCGCCGCCCGCGACGTAGGCGGTCTTCCCGTCCGGCGTGATCGCGATCGAGGAGGGGTTGGAGCCAACCCGGATCGGCGGGCCGGGCGTGTTGGTGGCCGTGCTGACCGGGGTGATCGAGCCATCGTCGAAGTTGGCGACGTAGACGGTCTTCCCGTCCGGCGTGATCGCGATCGAGGAGGGGTTGATGCCGACGGAGATCGGCGGGCCGGGCGTGTTGGTGGCCGTGCTGACTGGGGTGACGGCGCCGCCGTTCAGGATGTAGGCGGTCTTCCCGTCCGGCGTGATGGCGATCTGGCCGGGGCTGCCGGCCAGCAGGTGTATCGGCGGGCCGGCGGTGTTGGTGGCCGTGCTGACCGGGGTGACCGTGCCCGCGTCGAAGTTGGCGACGTAGGCCGTCGTCCCGCCCGGGGTGAATGCGATCTGGGCGCCGTCGAAAAGGCTGACCGGGCCGACCGGGATCGGCGCGCCGGGGGTACCGGTGGCCGTGCTGATCGGGGTGACCGTGCCGCCCCGGGAGCCGCCACTGGCGACGTAGACGGTCAGCGACCCCGGCTTGGGGCCCGGCCGCACGGCAGGAGCCGGGTGGCCGAGATCCCTCACGGCTTGCATCGCCTGCGGGCCCACGGCGATCCCCGCCGCCACCGCGGCGGCCACCGCCAGGCCTGCCGCCACGCGGCGTGCGATCACGCGCCGCCGTCCCCGCCGCTGCACGGTGTCCAGGAACTGATCGACGTCAGGATCAACGGCGCCAGCGTTGCGCGCCAGGCCATTGCGGATGCGGCGCTCAACGAGCATTCTCGCCCACCTCCTCGCCCAGCAGCTCGGCCAGCCGCCTCCTGGCCCGGTGCAGGTGGACCTTTACCGCCCCGTCCGAGATTCCGAGAATGAAGGCGATCTCGGAGACTGGCCGGTCCTCGAAATAGAACAGGGCAATCGCCGACCGCTGCATAACGGGCAGCTTCCGGACCGCCTCGGCGAGGTCAACATCGGGAACAGCCGGGTCGGCACGGGAAGTCGTTTCCCGCTCCAGCAGCGCCCGCATCCGCTCCCGGCGCAGTACGCGGATCGCCCGGCGCACCGCCACCCGCCGGACCCAGGCCTCGGGCCGGTCATACCGCGACACCTTCCGCCAGTGCACTAACAGCTCGATGAACGCTTCCTGCGTCACGTCCTCCGATCGCCCGCGGTCGTGCAGGATCAAGAACACTGTCCGCAGCACACCGGGAAACTCAGCGCGGAAGAACCACGCATACTCCGGGCCGGCGTCGCTCACCGGTACCACCCGCCCCCGCCGAAGATCAGGGTCGATCAGACAATGCGAAACCCGTCATGCAGCCTCTTACCAGCCGCGGTCGTCTCCGCATTCACACCTATACAGTCCCGCGCGATCCGCGCGGTTGACAGGCCAGCCATTCAAACCTTGACCTCTCGCCGCTGCCCATCGCCAGGTTTCACCCACTCCGAACCAGCTCGTCAGTGTTCACCAACGCCCTCCCGGCATTCCAGCATCTCCGCTACCGACTTACTGGCTCCCTTCGCCATGCACGTGCCTCTCGCACGCCCGGACTACTACGGAGCCTCCGCCCCACCCGGCGGCCCGCAGCTGGCAACGAGCCTGCCCACCACCAGGCCGGCTGCCCGGCGGCCAGGGCGGCCGCAGGTGGTTCCCGCGTTCACCAGATCATCGATCGGCCAGACCGGCGCTCAGCTATACCCCGGCAGCATCGCCACCCCTACGCCGCAGACCTTCAACGTGGCCTCCCCACCGTCTGCTGCTCACGGCTTCGGAGTTGACCCCGGCAAGCAGGGTCACGCACTGCACCCCGGCCCCTATCCGCCAGATTTGAGCCGGGCACTCATTACGAGGCTTCAGCCACTGATTCACTCGCGTTACGCACCCTGGCCTTGCTAGCCGGACCCGCACCGTCTGGCAGTACCAGCACGTCCCGGCATTGTCGGGGCTGCTTCCCGCCCTCACCGGCGTTCCCCGGATCAGGCTGCCCCCAGCTTCAATCAGGCCGCTGCGACGACCCGAAAGGAAAGGCCTTTCACCCCTCTCGACATTAGAAACGTCCCGGCTTTGTCAGCGCTGCTTCCCGCCCTCCCCGGCGTCTCCCGGATCAGACTGCGCTCAGCTCCCACCAGGCTGCTGCGACAGCGGCAGGAGTTCGCATTGATAGGAGGCCGGCGCCTCGTGGCGCACACAGCGCAGGAGTACAGCAACGTCACCGGCTGCGAGCGACTTCGTCCAACTGCGACCGGCCGCTGACCTGCCCCAACGACCGCTAACGACCTCGCTGCCAGGAGTTCGCATCGAGGGGGTCAGAGGATACGGACGGCGGTTGGGCGACTGGTCGATCACGCTCCGGCCATTGGCCACTGGATCATCCTCGACGCGCGTTGGGACAGTTCGCCATGAACCGCCCCGGCGAGTCCGGATACTGTGGCGAGACTCTAGGCCTGTGGGTCGCGCCGCGATCGTGGTAGCAAGGGCGACCCACGATGGAACTGGCATGACGAGCTGCTCGTTCCCTCGGAGTTGACGCGGGACTCGTCCCGGCAGGTCTCGCGAGGCCAGCGGCCCCTCCAGCAAATGGTCTAGGTCGCAGGTTGCCAGGATGCGGAGGTCCGCGTCGATGAACTCGGCCTGCGGTTTCCGGACGCTAAAGCGTGGCAGCGGGCATGGCGTACGGCTTTCCGCCACGTACTGGAACGGTTGTCAGCTCAGCAATTCAATGTCTACGGGGAACAGCCCTCAGCGGATCGGGCGCGGAGGCGTCCTGGGCCGCGTGGAGGCTCTGACGGCCACAGCGGCCCGCCACTGACAATCCCTACGCCGATAGCGCAGTCATATCTGGGAGCCGACGGCTGGGAACGAACTGGGAATCACGAGTGCTCATGTGGGCGCGCCACGGCTCTGTCCTGCTCACCTGTGCGCGGCTTCAGCTGCGGAAACGCAGAGGTGCCCTGGTGGGGAGGATATGGATGCTTTCCTGGGGGTGAAGGGGTCGCCGGTTTATCCGGCCGTCCCGACGCAGGTCGGAGGCCGAACTACGCGGACACTGGACGTTTGAAGGTATATATACCGTGAGCAGCCGGGCCGCATCCCAGTACGAGTGTCCCGCCCCACCCTCGCGATAAATCTGGAGGCCAGCCAGCTCCCAGCCATCAGCGCCGAACCGGTTCAGCAGTTCAAGCACCGACTGGTCGCTATCAGAGTAATTCTCTCCCACGCCTTGCCCCGGCCCGTGCCAGAGTATCGTCCTCGTATCGTCCCGTGGCGCACGGCCATCCACGGTGATCGTTAGCTGCGCGTACTGCCAACACGACATGGCAGCCGGTGTCCCACCTGCACTGCCAGGACATCAGGCGTTAACGTGGCGGAAGGGGACGCTGTCCGGACCCAGCCTGAACCCTCCAAGATCGACTCGAAAGCTGGGCCTGGGATAGGCCCTGCGGACCGACTCGACGGCGTCGCCATCGTAGGATCGCCGGACAGCGCTCGGCTACGCTGCGTGACGGACCGGCAGGGGCCTGCCGTAGATACCGTGGAATGGCTCGTGGAATGAGTACCGGTGGCACCGCTGTGCAATGCGTGCTTTCCGCGCGTTCCGGCGAGGCGTTCGTGCAGGCAGAACGTACGGTGCGCCCCAGCAGGCTACTTTTAACCCGTGGGTTCAGGGTTCGACCCCCTGGCGCCCACCAGATCGGGTCGCTGCTGTCCGAATCGGGTTGCTGTCCGAATCGGGTCGCTGCTGTCCGATCGGGTCGCTGCTGTCCGATCGGGTCGCTGCTGTCCAACCGGGCCCTGGTCGAGACAGGCTCCTGATCGGAGCCACCCGGCCAGCACGCGCGATCATGGACCGGGCTCGCCGGGTGACCGGAGGGCCGAGAAACGCTCTGCGGCCAGGTCCAGCTGCCGGGCGATCCGCGCCTTCGCCTCATCGCCCAGCGGCGTGTCAGGCCGCGCGATCATTTCCCGCAGTACGGGCACCAGCGGAGCGTACTTGCCCGCCAGCCGGTCCAGCGCGGGCCCGGTGGTGTGGATCAGCCCCACGCCGTTGTCGGTGAAGTCAGAAACCTTGATCACCCGTGCCCAGGGGCACTTCTCCAGGCTGGCCGCCACGTGCTCGCGGTACTGCTCGCGCTGGTCCCGGCCCGGCGGCCAGTCCGGGTTGGTGACCGCTGCGACCAGGTCCGCGACTCTGATTCCGAACTCGGCGGCCACGGCGGCCAGCGCTGCCTGCTGGCCGTCCCCGGCCGTCCGCTGGCCGCCGCCCGCGGCCAGCTCCGCCGGATGGTCCTCCACCGCATCGTGCAGCAGGGCCGCGCACACCACGTCGGCGTCGCGGATGTCGTAGTAGCGGATGATCCGGATCGCGACCCGCAGCAGGTGATTGACGTAGGGCTCACGCTGCCTGCGGTCGGCGGCGTGCAGCCGGCCGGCCAGCGCCAGCGCCCGCTCCAGCCGCCTCTGGTCGGCCTCGTCGAACACGGCGATCTCCTGGGCAAAGCGCTCCCGCAGCCCGTCCTCGCCGTAGGTCGTGGTGATCGCGTGCAGCGGCATCGTCGCCAGCAGCCGCCGGGCCGCGGTATCCATGACTCCAGAAGTAGCACACCGGCCGAAGCCCCCTGCTTCCGCGTGATTGTCCCGATGCCTGAGACTGTCTCGTGTCATCCATGCACTCATCGCTAGGCCAAAGGGGACGCCAGGTGGCTGCGAAGGGCACGCCGACGCCGTTGCTGCTGACACTGGTGGCGCTGACCGCGGTCAGCGGCCTGGTGGACGCGGTTTGCTACCTGGGTCTCGGCCGCGTCTTCACGGCCAACATGACCGGCAATGTGGTGGTGCTCGGCTTCGCCTTGGCGGGCGCGCAGGGCTTCTCGGTCGCCGCAACGCTCACCTCGCTCGCCTTGTTCCTGGTCGGCGCTTTCTGCGCTGGCCTGGCCGCCCCCCGGTTGAGCGGCGGTAACGGCAATCGCAGCCGCCTGCTGCTGGTGGCGATGGCGACCGAGGCCTGCTTCGTCGCGGCGGCCGCCCTGATCTCCTTCCTGACCGCAACGGTCGCCACCGGCTGGGCCCGCTATGTCGTCATCGCGCTACTGGCGTTCGCGATGGGAATCCGCAACGCGACGGTCCGCCGCCTGGCCGTGCCCGACCTGACCACCACGGTCCTGACGATGACATTGACCGGCCTCGCCGCCGACGCGGCCGTCACGGGCGGCGAACACGCGTCCGCGGCCTACCGCAGGGCGGCCGCGGTGGCGGCCATGCTGATCGGCGCTACCGCCGGAGCCGCGGTGTACCTGCACGAAGGAGCGGCGCTGCCACTGCTCGTCGCGGCGCTGGTGGTGACCGTCGCCGGGGTGGCCTTCCGGCTGAGCATGACTCGTGATGCGACGATGGTGACGTGACCGATAGCTCCCAGATAACCGACAACCAGGAAGCCGCCCGCCTCGAGTTCACGGTCGATGGCCAGCTCGCGGAGCTACAGTATCGCCGCCGCGGGGACCGGCTCGTGATCATCCATACCGAAGTACCGCTCGCGCTCGAGGGCCGCGGCATCGCCGGCGCCCTGATCGCGGCGGCCGTCAATCGCGCCGTCCGGGAAAATCTGACGGTGGTGCCGCTGTGCCCGTTCGCCCGCTCCTGGCTGGCCCGGCATCCCGACTCGGCGGCCACCGTCGCCATCGACTGGGGCCAGGACGGACCAGACGGTCCCGGGCAGGGCTGACCGGAGTTCTCCCCGCACGCCTGCCGACGACAGCCGAAGCAGGGTCTCCCTAGGCAGGGGCCCCGCTCCTGCCCTGCCCCCGCCCGTGCCCTGCCCCGCTCTGGCCGCCCCCGCTCTGGCCGCCCCCCGCTCTGGCCAGCCCCGCTTTAGTCGGCCCCGCTTTGCCGGTCCGCTTGCTGGTTCCGCTTTGCCGGCCCCGCATGCCAGCCCGCCCGATGTGGCTCCGGTGCCGACGGCGATGATCCTTGCCCCGACCGGTACCGAACCGTCATGATGCCATGCAAGCCAGCGCGTGCCCCGGGGCGGGGGACGCTCCCGCCAGGCCGGGAGCATGCAGCCCTGTTGACAGCTATCCCGACAGAGGGGATTCGACGTGATCAAGGGATTCAGGAACTTTGTCATGCGCGGCAACATCGTCGAGGCGGCCGTCGCCTTCGTCGTGGCGCTGGCATTCAGCGCCTTGATCGCCCAGTTCATTAACTACATCATCAACCCGCTGCTGGCCGCGACGGTGTCGGGCAAGAAACTCGGACTGGGCTGGCTGATACGGGCCGGCAATCCCAGGACCTTCGTCAATATCGGCGGCCTGATCGGCGCCCTCATTTACTTCCTCATCTTCATGCTGGTCATTTATCTCGCCATCGTCATGCCCTACAAAACGATCCAGAAGCGGCGCGGCCAGGACGTCTACGGTGATCCTGTACCGGTCAAGACCTGCCCGGCGTGCCTGTCCAGCGACCTGCCGGCGGGGGCCTCCAAGTGCAAGTACTGCGGGACCGAGCAGCCCAGCGCCGCTGCTGCCGTCTGACCGGACCGGGCATGTCCCGGCGATGGTCGCGGGCCCTACTTCGCGTCGGCGTAACAGCCGACCACGGCGGTCGTTACCGGGAAGCGCACCGGCGTCGCCCCGAACACCAGCTGCCCGGCCTCCTCCGCCGCCGCCTGCACGGCGGACACGACCGGCTGGGCGAACTCCTCCGGGCAGTGCACGATTACCTCGTCGTGCTGGAAGAAGACCAGGTGCGGACGCCCGGTGGCGCCTGGCCTGGCGAGCGCGGCCAGCCGCGGTCGCAGGCACGCGATCAGCACGAGCGCCCAGTCCGCCGCGCTGGCCTGCACGACAAAGTTCCGGGTGAAGCGGCCGCGGGCGCGCACCGAACGAGCGGCACCCGGGCTGTCGGCGCCGGCGGTGAGCGAGCGCCAGGCGGTCGACGGCGGCGGGCACGACCGGCCAAGGACGGATCGCACCACCTGGCCCTCTTCCCCGGCCCGCGCCGCGGCCTCCACGTACTCCGCGGCGTCGGGGAACCGCCGCCTGAGCACGGCGAGCAGCTGGCCTGCTTCGCCGCCCGCCCCGCCGTACATCGCGGACAGCAGTGCCACCTTGGCCTTTCCCCGGTCGCCGCCGAACGCGCCAGCCAGTTCCGAGTACAGGTCACCGGCGGCCGCCGCCTCGCCGAACGCCCGGTCCCCCGCTAGCGCGGCCAGCACCCGAGGCTCCAGCTGGGCGGCATCCCCGACCACCAGGGTCCATCCCGGGTCGGCGACCACCGCCCGGCGCAGCACCCGCGGGATCTGGAGCGCGCCGCCGCCGTTCGTGGCCCAGCGTCCCGACACCACCCCGCCGACCACGTACTCCGGCCGGAACCTGCCCGTCGGCCACCCAGGAGTCCAGCCACGCCCAGCCGTGCGCGGCATGCAGCCTGGCCAGCTCCTTGTACTGCAGCAGCAGCGGCACCGCCGGGTGATCGACGCCGCGCAGCACCCCGGATCTGGTCGAGGTCACCGGGACTCCGTCGGCGGCGAAGGCGCGCACGAGCTGGGCCGGGGAGTCCGGGTTGACCGGGCGGCCACCGAACGCCGCGGTGATCTGGCCGGCAAGCTCGGCCAGCCGCCGGGGCCTCGACCCGCGGGCGGGACGCGGGCCGAGGAGTCCGGCCAGCAGTTCATCGTGCACGTCCGGCCGCCACGGCAACCCGTCGAAGCCCATCTCCGCGGCGGCGAGCGCACCCGCCGATTCGGCCGCGGCGAGCAGCCGCAGCCGCGCTGGTGCCTCGTCGGCCGCGATCCGGCCCAGCTGATCCGCGTAAACGGCGATCAGCGCGTCCAGCGTGGCGCCACCTTCGGGCCACCAGGGCTCGTCGGGCCCGAACAGCGCCTGCTGACTGCCCGACGGCAGCGTGGCATGTTGCGCACCCGACGGCGCGGCCGCATGCCGCGGCACCCGCTCCCCGCGCAGCCGGGCCCAGGCAGCGGCCAGCGTGACGGGCTCGCCGTGCCGCCCGTCGCGGCCGAGCAGCAGTGCCTCCACGAGCGCGACGTCGTGGCAGCGTGCCACCCGCACCCCCGCCCTCAGCAGGTCCGGATAGCACCCGGCGGCGGACGCCCACACCCAGCGCACCCGGCCGGTTCGCTCCCGGTCCGCGATGACGGATGACAGATCATCACGCCGAACGGCGGATGCCAGCCGGGTCCCGTCGGCCGCCAGATCGCACAGCAGGGCCGACTCGCCGGGTTGCGGGACGACGGCGACGGGAACGGCTGGGGCTGACCCGTCCGGTCCCGGGGCGACAGCGATCGGCACTCCAACATTGGAACCTATGCGGAAGTCTGGGCCCGGCCCGGGGCCTGGCCGGGCCGGGTCCAGACACTTAGCGGGGCTCAGCCACCGGACGATCCGCCGGAGATGATGCGGCGGCACCGCCGCGCACCGCGGGAACGGCAGCCCGGCTGCTCTGGCCAGGCAGATTGCCCATCCCAGCCCCCGGCCGCGACGAGTCCCTGCCCCTGATGGCGGTCACCGTGCCTCCGCTCGCCATGGCCGTCACCCACACCTGGTCCCCGATTTCCCGGGCCGATGCCGTTACGCCGGGTATCGATGGCGGTCGAGTCGGTCACGACGTAGGTCCTGGTACAGCCGTTCTCGCTCTTAAGCGTAATAGACGATCGGCTGACCGAGCCTGCCTTGTCGTTCCGAATTTCCACGGTTACTGTTTCCCCGCCCCGACGCAGGCCGGACAACTGAGCCGTGCAGAGGAACGAGCGGGCTGGGGGTCCGGAAGCCGCAGCCAGCGCGATGCCGCCGCCCGCCGACGCGACCACCGGAGTCCGAGCGCGATGCAGCCGCCCGCCGGCACAGGGCCAGCGCCGTCCCGGCCGGCATGAGGTGGCGGGCGCTCCCGCGGCGGCGGAGCCGGCTGTCGGTGCGTCGTTCGGCATCGTCCAGGCGGCATCCTTCCGCACTCAACTCAACGGTCGCTGTTTCAGCGTGCCAACCGGGCATGCGTACCGGCTGAGCCGACGCTGAGAAATCACCTCAGTGGTGATCATCCGGAAGGATGCCAGTCACTGGGCGTTATCCGAAATCCACCCCGCTTGTGCAGGTCCAGATGGTCTGCACGAGCCATCGGGCCCGGCCGAGGACCCCACGGTCACGGGGCCAGGCCAGTGCGGATAGCGCGACTATCGAATGAGTAACCCCGTGTCCGGGGTCGGCCGCCGCCCGGCACCCGGCTAATGTTCGCTGCTCGTCCTGGGCAGGCCTGATGATGTCCCATCCCGGTAACGAATCACAGAACCCAGGGACCAGCTCATAGCTTGCGGCCCGGCGCCCGTCTCCACAACTGCCGACACGACGATGGAAGCCAGGCGTTACTGCGAGCGCGGCTGCGGAACTCCTGCGAGCAGCGCGCGGACCTCGGACTCCCGGTAACGGCGGTGACCCCCGAGCGTGCGGATGGAGGTCAGCTTGCCGGCCTTCGCCCACCGCGTAACGGTCTTCGGGTCCACTCGGAACATCGTCGCGACCTCCGCCGGAGTAAGCAGCGACTCGGCCTGGGGCGTGCGTGCGGACATGGGTGCGGCCTCTCCTCCTGGACCGGTACTGCGATCCTGCGTTCTCTCGTCGTGCTGGCCTGGTGCTCCGTCCCGTGCTGTCGGGATGTCCTATATGGCCGACAGAGACCATATTGCCATCACGACCGGTGACACGTCGACCACCCGGAGCAAAGTTTCGTCGCAGACGGCCGGTCACGGAGGTCGTGAAACGCCGTGGGTAGCGAGGGTCTTGCCGCCTCGCTGGTTGTCGCACGGCACCGTGCGGACGGGCATACGCTGGATTTCCCACCGGGTCAACGAAGACCCGGACCGGACCGGAAGAGTCACCACAGTGACGCAAGTGTTCGCCACATCAGACCACGAGAGCGGATCTTCCGCTCATTTCGGACACGAGCAGGTCATCTTCTGCCAGGACCCCCCGACCGGCCTGCGGGCCATTGTTGCGATCTATTCCACGGCGCTGGGCCCCGCGCTGGGCGGTACCCGCTTCTACCCATATCAGAGCGAGGCGCAGGCCCTGGCCGACGTGCTCAACCTGTCCAGGGCGATGACCTACAAGAGCGCCCTGGCCGGGCTCGATCTTGGCGGCGGGAAGGCTGTGATCATCGGCGATCCCAGGGCGCTGAAGTCCGAGCCGCTGCTGCGCGCCTACGGCAGGTTCATCGAGTCCCTCGGCGGACGCTATATCACGGCGTGTGACGTCGGCACGTACAGCGAGGACATGGACATCATCGCGCGGGAGTGCCGTCACGTGACCGGACGCACGGTGCCGTACGGCGGGGCGGGCGATTCCTCGGTACTGACCGCCTTCGGCGTATTCCAGGGCATGCGGGCGGCAGCCGAGCACGCCTGGGGCAGCGCCAGCCTGGAGGGCAGGCGGGTCGGGGTCGAGGGCGTCGGCAAGGTGGGCGCGCGCCTGGTAGATCATCTCGCAGAGGCCGGGGCGGATGTGGTGATCTGCGACGTCGACCCGCGGGCGGTCGAACGGGTCCAGGACCGGCATCCGGGCGTGAGCTCGGCGTTGGATCACCGCGCGCTGATCGCCCGGCCGCTGGACGTGCTCGCGCCGTGCGCGCTCGGCGGCACCCTGGACGACGACACGGTCGGAACGCTGACCGCGAGGATCGTCTGCGGCGCCGCGAACAACCAGCTCGCCCACCCGGGTATCGAGAAGATGCTCGCTGACCGCGGCGTCCTTTACGCCCCGGATTACCTGGTGAACTCGGGCGGCCTGATCCAGGTGGCGGACGAGCTCGAAGGCTTCAATTTCGACCGGGCCAAGGGCCGCGCGGAGAAGATCTTCGACACCACGCACCGGATCTTCACGCTCGCGGATGAGGAAGGCGTGCCGCCCGCGGTCGCGGCTGACAGGCTCGCGGAGCGGAGGATGTCCGAGGTGGGCAGGCTCCGCGGCATCTGGCTGCCCGGCTAGACATGGCCGGGACATGGCCCAGGCCGTGTCTCACAAATCTTGATGGCTGCTGCCAGCGGGGCGATGAGCGGCCATCCCGAGGCCCGGCGAAACGCGCCGACGTTTCGCCGGGGTGAAGTGTCACTCCGCCGACATCATCTGGCGCCGACGCTCGTCTGGGCGCCGATCCCCGTCGTAGAAGATCTACAAGACATGACCTAACACCCGGTCGGCGTGAGCGCAGACTTCATAAACCGGGTACCTTTATAGGCGTACGAAGGCTGGCACGCGCTGCCCTCCGGTCGGTGGAGCGGGCGACGGGTCGGCTTGCTGTGCGGGAAAGCCAGCAAGCAGCGTTAGCAGTGAGCAGTGGCCTGATCGGGCCAGAAGGATGTTCAAGGGGGTCGAGCCAATGGGGCGCGGCCGAGCCAAGGCCAAGCAGGTGAAGGTGGCACGCCAGCTGAAGTACAACAGCGGCGGCATGGACCTTGACCGATTGCAGGCTGAGCTGGGTAGCAGCACGGACCAGCAGGACGAGAACCACGCGGACGAGGACCACGAGGACCACGAGGACCCCTACGCGGAATACGCCGACCGCTACGCCGGCGAAGAGGACGAAGGCGCTGACGCGAGCACCTGACGGGCAGTCAGCCGGGATGTGACCCGGTGAGCCGGACAGCGCCGCGAGTACCCACAGCCCTGATGACCTCCCCGGCTCGCCAGGCGGGTACGCCGCGCGCGGTGAGCAAGCCGACTGCCTGGTCTGCGGCACCGGCAGCAACCACGGCGGTCATGCCCACTCCCATGTTGAAGACGCGTTCCATCTCCTCCCGGGCTACCCGGCCGCGCTCGGCGAGCAGGCCGAAGACCGGCGGCGGGCGCCAGCTGCCGCGGTCGAGCACGGCGGCAGTTCCCGGCGGCAGCACCCGGGCCAGGTTGGCCGCCAGGCCGCCGCCGGTGATGTGCGCGTACGCGTGCACGTCGCACTCGCGGGCGAGCCGCAGGCAGTCCCGCGCGTAGATCCGGGCCGGGACGAGCAGCTCCTCGCCGAGCGGCCCGGCCAGCCCGGGCGGCTCGGCGTCGAGCGCGAGCCCGGAGCGATCCAGCACCGCCCGGACCAGCGAGAAGCCGTTGCAGTGCAGCCCGGAGGACGCCATCGCGATCACCGCGTCGCCGGGCCCGACCCGGTCCGGGCCGAGCAGCTCGTCCGCCTCCAGCACGCCGGTGGCCGCTCCGGCCAGGTCGAAGTCGTCCGGCCCCAGATGGCCGGGATGCTCGGCGGTCTCGCCGCCGAGCAGGGCACAGCCGGCCAGCACGCAGCCGGCCGCGACGCCGGAGACGATCGCGGCGACCCGCTCGGGGACTACAGATCCGCAGACCAGGTAGTCGGTGAGGAACAGCGGCTCCGCCCCGCAGGCCGCCAGGTCGTCGGCGACCATCGCGACCAGGTCGATGCCGACCGTGTCGTACCGGCCGAGGCGGCTGGCAATCATCACCTTGGTGCCCACGCCGTCGGTCGAGGTGGCCAGCACCGGCCGACGGTAGGCGGCCAGCTTCCGCGCGTCGAACAGGCCGGCGAACCCGCCGATGCCGCCGATGACCTCGGGCCGGTCGGCCCGGGCGACGTGGCCGCGGATCAGCTCGACCGCGGCCTCCCCGGCATCGATGTCCACGCCTGCCGCCCGGTAGCCGAGCCCGCCGGACGAGGGGGAAGTGGTGCCAGGCGCGCCGTCTCGTGCCGTCATGACGTGACGTCCTCGAGCACGTACTTGCCGCGCTCCGCGTCGGCGACCGGGATCGGGTACCTGCCGTCGAAACAGGCGTGGCACAGCCGCCCGGCCGGCACGGTGGTCGCCGCGATCAGGCCGTCCAGCGAGACGTAGCCGAGCGAGTCGGCGCCGATGGACGCGGTGATCTGGGCGACTGACTCGTGCCCTGCGATGAGCTCGTCGCGGCTGGCGAAGTCAATGCCGTAGAAGCACGGCCAGGCCACCGGCGGGCTGGAAATCCGCACGTGCACCTGCGCGGCGCCGGCCTCGCGCAGCATGGCCACGATGGCCCGCTGCGTGTTCCCTCGGACGATGGAGTCATCCACCACGACTATCCGCTTGCCCGCGATCGCGTCCCGCAGCGGGTTCAGCTTGAGCTTGATGCCGCGCTCGCGGATGGTCTGGCTGGGCTGGATGAAGGTCCGGCCCACGTAAGAGTTCTTCACCAGCCCCTGGCCGTAGGGGATGCCGCTGGCCTCGGCGTATCCGATCGCGGCCGGGGTACCCGACTCGGGCACCGGGATCACCAGGTCGGCATCGGCGGGATGCTCGCGCCGCCAGCCTGCGGCCCACCTCGACCCGGGCAGCCTGCACGCCCCGGCCCGCGATCGTCGTGTCGGGCCGGGCCAGGTACACGTACTCGAACAGGCAGCCCTTCGGGTGCGCGGGCGCGAACGTACGGGACCTGACCCCCCGCTCGTCGATGCTGATGAGCTCGCCGGGCGCCACTTCGCGGACGAACGCCGCCCCGACGATGTCCAGCGCGGCGGTCTCGCTCGCCACCACCCAGCCCCGGGCCAGCCGGCCGAGCACCAGCGGCCGGAATCCCTGCGGGTCACGCGCGGCGTACAGGGTCTTCTCGTCCAGGAAGACGAGCGAGAACGCCCCCCGGACCAGGGGCAGCGCGGCGAAGGCCGCTTCCTCCACCCCGCCGTCAGCTGTCCCGCCCGGAGGGCTCGCGAACAGCGCGGCGAGCACATCGGTGTCCGAGGTACCGGTCAGCTCCGGCGGGCGAGCGCTCCCGTCGCCTGGCGCGGCCGCCTCGAGGGTCGCGGCGAGCTCCAGCGTGTTGATCAGGTTGCCGTTGTGGCCGAGGGCCAGCCCGCCCGTCGCGGTGGCTCGGAACGTCGGCTGGGCGTTGCGCCACACCGAGGACCCGGTGGTGGAGTACCGGCAATGACCGACCGCGATGTGCCCGCGCAGCGTGCTGAGCACCGGCTCGTCGAATACCTGGGGCACCAGGCCCATGTCCTTGTAGACGACGATCCTGCTGCCGTCGCTGACCGCGATGCCGGCCGACTCCTGGCCCCGGTGCTGCAGCGCGTACAGGCCGTAATAGGCGAGCTTGCCGACGTCCTCCCCCGGGCACCAGGCACCGAACACTCCGCAGGCATCGCGCGGGGGGCGGTCGGCTGGGTCGAGGTCATCTGTCAGCTGACCGTCGGGCCTGACCACGCTGGTCAGTGTAGTGGGGCCGGCCGTGTGCCGGGCACCGTCCGGCCCCGGCTGGCCGGGAGAGGGCCCGGGTCAACCCGGCGCCGAGGCCGGCAGCAGCGGCAGGAACGCGGACAGATCCGACCGGATCCCGCTGGCCATGATGCGCCCGCTGCCGGCTGCCTCCGCCCAGGTCAGCCTGCCCGTGGCCAGGCTGATCCAGGTGACAGGATCGGTCTCCACCACGTTCGGCGGACTGCCCCGGGTGTGCCGTGGCCCCGACACACACTGGACCGCGGCGTAGGGGGGGATCCGGACCTCGACGGCCCGGCCCGGAGCCCGTTCGGCCAGCAGGTCCAGCAGGTAGCGGACCGCTGCGCGCAGCTCGGGGCGCGGCGGCGGGCCGCCCGCGTCTAGCGCGGCCAGCACGGCGGCGACGGCGTCCCCGCCGCTGCCGGGATCCCCACCGGGCCGGCCACGAGCGCCCGCAGACGGGGCCATCTCCCCCTCCCTCCTCGCTTACACCTCAGCCACAGGTGGTGGATGGCACATTGCCTACCCCCCAGTGTCGGCAATGTGCCATCCACCACCGCGGGCCGCGCCGGCAACAGCCGGACCGCGTAAGGCTGCGCTGCCAACAGCGGGACCACGCAGGCAGCGCCGCCAACAGCCGGGCCGCGCAGGCAGCGCCGCCGGACCAGGCCACGCAGGCTGGGCCGCCAAGAGCTCCTCGCTTACACCTCAGCCGCAAGAGGTGGATGGCACATTGCCTACCCCCCAGTGTCGGCAATGTGCCATCCACCACCGCGGGCCGCGCCGGCAACAGCCGGGCCGCGCAGGCTGGGCCGCCGGGGGCCGGGTCGCCGGACCAGGCCCGCCGGGGTGCGGCGGAGCCGGGGGATGCCATGGCCCGATCAGCCGAACAGCGCGGGCAGCGTGCCGCGGTGCACCGCCGCGAGCTCGTCCAGCGGGATCTCGAAGCACCCGTCCACCGTCAGGCTGCCGCCGCCGGTGGTGCCCAGCGTCTCGGCCGGCACGCCGTGCCCGGCGGCCAGCGCGGCGAACGCGGAGTCGGCGCCGGGCCGCACCGCGACCACTGCGCGGGCCGCCGACTCGCTGAACAGGAAGCTGAACGGGTCGCCGGGCAGCCTAACCCGGCAGCCGAGGCCACCGCGCAGGCACGACTCGGCCAGCCCGATGGCCAGCCCGCCGTCGGACAGGTCGTGCGCCGCCGCGAGCAGCTCGCCGGAGGCGGCGGCGATCAGCACCGCCGCCAGCGCTCGTTCAGCCTCCAGGTCCGGCTGCGGCGGCCGACCGCCCAGGTGCCCGTGGGCCGCCCGCGCCCAGGCGGATCCGCCGAGTTCCATGCTGGTCCGGCCGAGCAGGACGATGCTCGCCCCGCCGGCCGCGAATCCGATCGACAGCCGCCGCCGGACGTCGTCATGCACGCCGAGGACCCCGACCACCGGCGTCGGGTGGATGGCCGCGCCGCCGGTCTGGTTGTAGAAGCTCACGTTGCCGCCGGTCACCGGCACGCCCAGTGCCGCGCACCCGTCGGCCAGCCCGGCCGTGGCCTGCTCGAACTGCCACATGACCGCCGGATCCTCCGGCGAGCCGAAGTTCAGGCAGTTGGTCACCGCGAGCGGCCGGGCGCCGGTGGCGGCCACGTTGCGGTACGCCTCGGCCAGCGCCAGCTGGGTCCCGGCGTACGGGTCGAGCCTGCAGTAGCGCCCGTTGCCGTCGGTGGCCAGCGCGACCCCCAGCCCGGTCTGCTCGTCGATCCGCAGCAGGCCGGCATCCTCGGGCATGGCCAGTACCGTGTTCCCCCGGACATACCGGTCGTACTGCTCGGTGACCCAGGTCTTGCCGGCGAGATCCGGCCAGGCGAGCAGGTCCAGCAGGGCAGCCCGCAGCCCCGGCCCGTCGTCCGGCCGCGCCAGCAGGTCCGGGCCGGCCGCGGCCAGCGCGTCCTGCCCGGCCGGCCGGGCCGCCGCGCGGTGGTAGACCGGGCCGTCGTCGGCCGCGCTGCCCGGCGGCATGTCCACGATCAGCTCGCCGTGCCAGGTCATCTGCAGCCGCCCGGTGTCGGTCACCTCGCCGATCGCGGTCGCCTGCACCCCCCACTTCGCGCAGACCGCCTGGAAGCCGGCCAGGTGCTGCGGCTCCACGATGGCCATCATTCGCTCCTGCGATTCGCTGGCCAGGATCGCAGCGGGCCCGAGGGAGGCATCCCGGACCGGCACGGCGTCCAGGAAGACGCGCATGCCGCCGGTTCCGGCCGCAGCCAGCTCGGTAGTCGCGCAGGCGATGCCAGCCGCGCCCAGATCCTGGATCGCGGTCACCCGCCCGCCCGCATACAGCTCCAGGCAGCACTCGACCAGCAGCTTCTCCATGAATGGGTCACCGACCTGCACGCTCGGCCGCTTGGCGGCAGCGGATGGCGGCGCGGCGGACGAGGTCACGGCAGACGCGGCCACACCAGACGGAGCCACGGCAGACGGCGGCACGGCAGACGAGGTCACGGCAGACGCGGCCACACCAGACGGCGGCGTGGCGGACGGGGGGGCGGCAGACGAGGCCACGGCAGACGGCGGCACGGCAGACGGCGGCACGGCAGACGAGGCCACGGCAGACGGCGGCACGGCGGACGGGGGGGCGGCAGACGGGGCCACGGCAGACGGCGGCGTGGCGGACGGAGCGACGGCAGACGGCGGCGCGGCGGACGGGCGCGCGCCGTCATCGGCCGCCGGCCCGCCGTCGACGGCGGCCCGGCTGTCGTTACTGCCTTCATCTCCGAACGACGCGCTGGCCAGCACCGACGCACCGCCGATGCCGTCCGGCCCGGTCCTGGCGCCGAACAGGACCACCTGGTTGCCCGGGCCGGTGGCAGCGGCGCCCATCAGGTCGCCGTGTCGCATCACCCCCACGCACAGCGCGTTCACCAGGGGATTCCCGGCGTAGCAGGGATCGAACGAGAGCTCGCCGCCGATGTTGGGCAGGCCGAGGCAGTTGCCGTAGAACGAGATGCCGCTGACCACGCCGGGCAGCACCCGGCGGGTATCCGCGGCGTCCGCCGGGCCGAACCGCAGCGCGTCCATCACCGCGACCGGGCGCGCGCCCATAGCCAGGATGTCCCGGACGATGCCGCCGATCCCGGTCGCCGCACCCTGGTGCGGCTCCACGTACGAGGGATGATTGTGCGACTCGATCTTGAACGTGACCGCGTAGCCCTGGCCGATGTCCACCACGCCCGCCTGCTGCCCGATGCCGGCCAGCAGCGCCGCCGACTCGGGGGCCTTCTCGGCGAACTGCCGGAGGTAGACCTTGGACGACTTGTACGAGCAGTGCTCGCTCCACATCCCGGCGTAGATCGCCAGCTCGGCGTCCGTCGGGCGGCGGCCGAGGATCTGCCGGATCCGGTTGTACTCGGCCGCGGTCAGGCCGAGTCCGGCGTAGGGCTGCGGCCGCCGCGGGGTGGCCGCCGCCGCGGCCACCGTGTCCTGGCCCGGTGCCCCGCTCACGCGCCCGCCAGCACCGAGATCACCGACTCGAAGAAGCCCAGGCCGTCGGTGCCGGACCCGGTGAGCCCGTCCACCGCGTGCTCGGGGTGCGGCATCAGGCCCACCACGTTCCCCGCGTCGTTGCAGATGCCGGCCACGTCGGCCACGGAGCCGTTCGGATTGACCCCGGCGTACCGGGCGACCACCTGCCCGGCGGCCTCGATCTCGGCCAGCGTGGCCGGCGCCGCCACGTAAGCGCCCTCGCCGCTCTTCAGCGGCACGACGATCTGCTGGCCGGCGGCGTAGCCGCTGGTCCAGGGCGTGCGCGTATTCTCGATCCGCAGCCGCAGGTCGCGGCGGACGAAACGGAGGCCGGCGTTGCGGGTGAGCGCGCCGGGCAGCAGGCGGGCCTCACAGAGGATCTGGAAGCCGTTGCAGATGCCGAGCACCGGCAGGCCCGCCCGGGCCGCGGGCAGCAGCGCGGACATGACCGGGGAGAACCGCGCGATAGCGCCGCACCGCAGGTAGTCGCCGTAGGAGAAGCCGCCGGGCAGGATCACCGCGTCAACCCTGCGCAGGTCGCGCTCGCCATGCCAGAGCGGCACCGGCTCGCCGCCGGCCCGGGTCACGGCGCGCGCCGCGTCGGCGTCATCCAGCGACCCGGGGAACGTGATCACCCCGACCCTGGCCCGCATGGGAGGGAGGTTACCGGAAGTTCATTCAACCCTGCGCACGAGCCGGGCCCTCGTGAGCCAGGCCTCGCGCGTCACGGTCGATCGCATGGCCTCGACCGGCATTCTCAGCCTGCCTGACGTAACGCGGCGGTATCCCGGCTGCCGTTCCGGCTGCTCCGGCCGCCGGCGTGCCGGCCGCTCTCGGCGGGCGCCCAGGTGATCTGCTTGCGCATCGTCACCACCGTGCCGCGGGACGCGGTGCCGCGCAGGGTCAGGTCGTCCACGCAGGCGCGCATGATGGTCAGGCCGCGCCCGGACTCGGAGACCTGGGCGAGATCCTGATCCGGCTCGCACTGACCCGGCTCGGTGCGGGCGGCCGCGCGCCGGGGCCGCAGCCGCAGCCCGCCGCGGAACGACTGCACGTTCAGCCGGCGGACCGGCTTCGCGCCGCTCCCCGGTGACGCGTTGGCGATCTCCAGGAAGCAGTCATTCTGGCCGACGCTTGCCGAGACCTCGTACTCGCCGGACCGCGCGTCGTGCTTGAGCACGTTCGTGCACGCCTCGGTGGCCGCGAGCAGCAGGTCGGCCACGCACTCCTCGTCCGCGCCGAAGCCGAGCAGCGTGCCGCCGAGCACCCGCCGCATGACCGGTACGCTCAGGGCCTCGCAGGGCAGAACGAGGCAGAACCTGACATCGCCGTCGAGAGCCTCGGCTTCCTTCACCCCAGTACGCACCAGCCTCTGTGCCCCCCAGTGTCACAGGTAGAGTGACCGATTCTGAGAAAAGCGTTCCCCGGGTCGGCGACCGGTAACCGTCATCTTTTCGATCTTCTGTCCGTCAGGTGGGTTTCCTGGATCCCGGCGGAGCTGCCGGCCCGCGCGCCGCCGGGATCCGGGTAGCCCACCCCGGGCACGGACCGCGACCGGTCGTGATCAGAGCGTGCGCAGCGAGAAGTCCTCGAGCACCGGGTTCGCCAGTACCTCGGCCGCCAGCCGCCCGATCTGCGCGAGAGTCTCGTCGTCGGCCGGGCCGCTGAGCTCCAGCTCGAACCGCTTGCCCTGCCGGACCCCGGTGACCTGCCCGAACCCGAGCCGCCGGCAGGCGCCGGCGATCGCCTCGCCCTGCGGATCGTGGATCTCCGGCTTGAGAACCACATCGACGACAACCCTGGCCACAGATCCTCCAAGCGCCGACTCCCGCGGAGGACATATCCTCCGTGGAAACTGACTCTGTCACGATGACGGTAGTGGACCCGGGCTGGGTGCACTACCGAACGATGCGTCCGGCGCCGTTACCCGGCGGCCGGAGGCGAACCACCGGCCGGTCACGGTGATCCCGGCGATCGGCCCCGAGCACGCAAGGAGTGGCACGTGGCCGTCGACTACGACGATGCGGTCGCCGCCGCAGGCCGGCAACGGCTGGAAGGAACCGCGGGGGAGCTCATCCAGCTCCTGACGCCCGAGGGCGAGCGGGTCGAGCATCCCGACTACCCGCTCGACCTGTCCGCCGACCAGATCAAGGGGCTGTTCCGTGACCTCGTGCTGGTCCGCAGGATCGACACTGAGGCGATTGCGCTGCAGCGGCAGGGCGAGCTCGGCATCTGGGCGTCCCTGCTCGGCCAGGAGGCCGCCCAGGTCGGTTCCGGACGGGCACTCGGCCCCAAGGACATGGCCTTCCCGACCTACCGTGAGCACGGCGTGGCCTGGTGCCGCGGCCTGGATCCGGCGAAGCTGCTGGAGCTCTTCCGCGGGGTCAGCCACGGTGGCTGGGACCCGAAGGAACACAACTTCCACCTGTATACGATCGTGATCGGCGCGCAGACGCTGCACGCCACCGGGTACGCGATGGGCATCCAGCGCGACGGCGCGGTGGGCGAGGACGGCGAGGCCGTCATCGTGTACTTCGGCGACGGCGCCACCAGCCAGGGCGACGTGAGCGAGTCGTTCATCTGGGCCTCGGTCTCCAACGCCCCCGTGGTGTTCTTCTGCCAGAACAACCAGTGGGCGATCTCCGAACCGCTGGAGAAGCAGAGCCGGATCCCGCTCTACCAGCGGGCCCGCGGATTCGGCTTCCCCGGCTTGCGGGTGGACGGCAACGACGTGCTGGCCTGCCTGGCCGTCACCAAGAAGGCGATGCAGGACGCGCGTGAGGGCCAGGGCCCGACGCTGATCGAGGCGTACACCTACCGGATGGGCGCGCACACCACGACCGACGACCCGACCAGGTACCGGCTGGCCGCCGAGCTGGAGGCGTGGAAGCTGAAGGACCCGGTGGAGCGGGTGCGGGCCTACCTGGTCCGGACCGGGGCCGCGGACGCCAGCTTCTTCGCCGCGGTCGACGCCGAAGCCGACGAGGTGGGCGCTCAGGTCAGGAAGTCCTGCCTGACCATGCCCGACCCGCAGCCGCTGACCATCTTCGAGAACGTATATGCCGAGCCCAGCCCGCAGCTGGACTGGGAGCGCGAGCGGTTCGCCGCCTACCTCGACTCGTTCACCGACGAGGAGGTGGGAGCATGACCACCCTGACGCTGTCGCGGGCGATGAACGAGGGGCTACGCCGCGCCCTGGAGGACGACCCCAAGGTTCTCATCATGGGCGAGGACGTCGGCAAGCTCGGCGGCGTGTTCCGGGTGACCGACGGGCTGCAGAAGGATTTCGGCGAGGGCCGCGTCATTGACACCCCGCTGGCCGAATCCGGCATCGTGGGCACGGCCATCGGGCTCGCGCTGCGGGGCTACCGGCCGATCTGCGAGATCCAGTTCGACGGCTTCGTGTACCCGGCTTTCGACCAGATCGTGAGCCAGCTGGCCAAGATGCGGCTCCGCTCGCTCGGCCATCTCAGCCTGCCGATCGTCATCAGGATCCCGTTCGGCGGCGGCATCGGCGCGGTGGAGCATCACAGCGAGTCGCCGGAGGCGCTGTTCGCGCACACCGCCGGGCTGCGGGTGGTCGCCTGCTCCGAGCCGTCCGACGCCTACACCATGATCCAGCAGAGCGTCCGCTGCGACGACCCGGTGATCTTCTTCGAGCCCAAGCGCAGGTACTGGGACAAAGGCGAGGTGGACACCTCCGCCGGCCCGGACGGCTGGCTGCCGCTCGGCTCGGCCCGGACCGTCTACCAGGGCTCGGACGTGACCCTGCTGGCCTACGGGCCCATGATCAGGACCTGCGTCGAGGCGGCGGTGGCCGCGGCCAAGGACGGCCGCAGCATCGAGGTCATCGACCTGCGCTCGCTCTCGCCGCTGGACATCGGGGCCATCGTCGGCTCGGTCCGGCGCACCGGCCGGTGCGTGGTGGCGCACGAGGCACCGGTCACCGGGGGACTCGGCGGCGAGATCGCCGCGCGGGTCACCGAGGAGTGCTTCTACCAGCTGGAGGCGCCGGTGCTCCGGGTCGGCGGATTCTCCACCCCCTACCCGCCGTCCAAGCTCGAGGAGCACTACCTGCCCGACCTGGACCGGGTGCTCGATGCCGTCAACCGCACCTTCGGCTACTGAGAGGGCGGCATGACCGAACTGAAGCAGTTCAGGCTCCCCGACGTCGGCGAGGGCCTCACCGAGGCGGACATCGTCAAGTGGCATGTCCAGCCGGGTGACCCGGTGACCATCAACCAGGTCGTCGTGGAGATCGAGACGGCCAAGGCGGTCGTGGAGCTGCCGTCCCCGTTCGAGGGCGTGGTGGCCGACCTGCTGGCCGCCGAGGGCACGACGGTGGACGTCG
This sequence comes from uncultured Actinomycetes bacterium, assembly GCA_963762615.1. Classification (GTDB taxonomy): domain Bacteria; phylum Actinomycetota; class Actinomycetes; order Streptosporangiales; family Streptosporangiaceae; genus PALSA-505. Next base: position 380,943 of record CAVXLG010000017.1, read on the forward strand.
GTACCCCGATCCTGTCGGTCAGCACCGGCGAGAGCGGCGCCGAGCCCCCCGCCGCGACCGCTGCCCCGGTGACCGCTGCCTCAGCGGGCGCCGGGGTTCCCGCGGAGGCGACGGAGGTCACGGCGCCCCGGCTGACCGCTCAGGCGGCCGCGGGCGAGGCGGGGCCGCAGGCCGGCGCCGCCGCCCTGCCGGCGGCCGAGGCCGTGGCCGGCACGCAGGCATCGGCCTCCGCGGGGGAAGAGCGCCAGGCCGTGCTGGTCGGATACGGCGTGAAGCTCGGCCGCACCACGCGCCGTGCGCGCAAGTCGGCCGGGGCCGCCATGCCGTCGGCGCAGCCGGGACCAGCGGCCACGACCGCACCGGCGGCCACGATGGGACTGGCGGCTCAGGCCGGGTCGGCAGGCGCCGAGACCGGGCCGCCGCCGGCCAACGGCGGACAGCAGGCGGACAGCGGCGAGGGACCCCGCGCGCTGGCCAAGCCGCCAGTGCGCAAGCTGGCCAGGGACCTTGGGGTCGACCTGGGCAGGCTGACCGGCAGCGGCCCGCAGGGCTCGATAACCCGGGACGACGTGCAGCAGGCCGTCGGCCAGCAGGCCACAGGCCAGCAGGCGCCGGGCAGCCGCCGCCGGGCTGGCCGCCGTGACCGGGATCCCGCGGGAGGAACGCGTCCCGATCCGCGGAGTCCGCAAGCACACCGCGGCTGCGGTGACCGCGAGCGCCTTTACTGCCCCGCACGTCACCGAGTTCCTGCAGCTGGACGTGACCGCCAGCATCGAGGCGCTGGCCCGGCTCCGCGACCTGCCCGAGTTCGCCGGGCTCCGGGTGTCGCCGCTGCTGCTCGCGGCGCGCGCGCTGATCGTCGCCGTCGCCCGGCATCCGATGATCAACTCGTCCTGGGACGAGCAAGCCCAGGAGATCGTGGTACACCACTACGTCAACCTGGGCATCGCGGCGGCCACCGAGCGCGGGCTGGTGGTGCCCAACGTCAAGGACGCCCAGGCGATGTCCCTGCCGGACCTGGCCGGGGCGCTCGGCCAGCTCACCGAGACGGCGCGGGCAGGCAAGGCCTCGCCCGCCGACCTCGCGAACGGCACGATCACTATCACCAACGTCGGCGTCTTCGGCGTGGACTCGGGCACCCCGATCCTCACCCCGGGCGAGGCGGCGATCCTCGCGCTGGGGCGGATCAGGGACGCCGCGTGGGTGCACGAGGGCGAATTGGCGGTGCGCAAGGTCACTACGCTCGCGCTGTCCTTCGACCACCGCATCGTGGACGGCGACCTGGGCTCCGTCGTGCTCAGCGAGGTCGGAGCGATGCTGGCGGATCCGCTGCGGATGCTGGCCTGGGCCTGAGGGTTGCGACCCGGGACGCTAGCCAGGAAGGAGACGGGATGCTACGCCATGTGGCGCTGTTCGCCTGGACGCCCGAGGCGACCAGCGAGCAGAAGGACCGCGTCGCCGCGGAGCTGGGCAGGCTGCCCTCGGTGATCCCGGGCATCCGGGCCTTTCAGTTCGGGCCTAGCGCCGGGATCAACCCGGGAGCGTTCGACTTCGGCCTGGTCGCTGATTTCGACGACGCCGACGCGTACCGCGCCTACCGCGACGACCCGGCGCACGGCGCGGTCATCGATCAGTTCATCAACCCGATCGTGGCGCGGCGCGCGTCCACTCAGTACGAGTTCTGACGGTCGCGCAGGCGCAGCACGACAAGCCGCCCGACCAGCCCGACGGCGAACATGGCCAGGCCCGCGATCACCGCGGGCAGCGGCAGGGTGACCACCAGCACCAGGCAGCCGGCCACGCCGAACACGTTGAGCGCACGGGGCCACCTGCGGTCAGCGGCAGGCTGAGTGAACGCGGCCGCGTTGGCAATCGCGTAGTAAATGAGCACCGCGAACGAGGAGAACCCGATCACCCCGCGCAGGTCGGTGGTCAGCACGAGCACGCACACCACCGCGGCCAGCGCCACCTCGGCGTGATACGGCACCCGGTAGCGAGGGTGCACGGCGCCCAGCCAGCCGGGCAGGTCACGACGGCGCGCCATGGCCAGGCCGGTGCGGCCGATCCCGGCGATCAGCGCCAGCAGCGCGCCCAGGCTCGCCACCGCCCCGCCAGCCCGCACCACGGGCGCGATCGCCCCCGCCCCGGCGGCCTGCACCGCGGCGGTCAGCGGGGCCGCCGCCTGGGCCAGCACCGCCGGCCCGGCGGCCGCCAGCGCGGACACGCCGACGATCAGGTACACCGCGACCGTGATGCCGAGGGCCACCGGGATGGCGCGGGGGATGGTGCGCCGCGGGTCGCGCACCTCCTCCCCCATCGTGGCGATGCGCGCGTAGCCGGCGAAGGCGAAGAACAGCAGCCCGGCTGACTGGAGGATCCCGTACCCGCCGTGGGCGCCCACCGCCGCCCACCCGCCGAGACGGCTGGTGCTGGCGTCACCGCCCAGCCAGATGCCCGCCACGACCACGGTGAGCGCGGTCAAGGTGGCGGCGACGAGGATCCGGGTCAGGCCGGCCGTCCTGGCCACGCCGCGGTAGTTCAGCGCGGCCAGGCCGATCACCGCGGCCGCGGCCGCCAGGCGCTGGGCCCACCACGGCCCGGGCAGCGCGTACGTGGCGAACGTGAGGGCCATCGCCGCGCACGAGGCGGTCTTGCCCGCCACGAACCCCCATCCCGCGGCGAACCCCCACCAGTCACCGAGCCGCTCCCGGCCGTAGACGTAGGTGCCTCCCGAGGTCGGGTAGACGGCAGCGAGCTGGGCCGACGCCATCGCATTGCAGTAGGCGATCACCGCCGCGATGGCCAGCCCTGCCAGCAGCCCCGTGCCGGCCGCCTTGGCGGCCGGGCCGAACGCCGCGAACACCCCGGCGCCCATCATCGAGCCCAGCCCGATAATCACCGCGTCGCCGGTCCCCAGCCGGCGCACCAGGGTACCGGCAGACCCGCTCACCGGGCCGCTCCCGCCCGGCCCGGACGGCCGGCTCCCGGCGGAACCGCGGGGACTTGCGGAGCGGCCCCGCATCAGCCGCATGACCCCATCAAACCAGGACCGGCGCCTCGCGTCCTTCGCCGCGCGCTCGCCCGGGATGGGGTCCCCGGCCCGGCCGGGCCGGGGTCAGAACGCGGTCTCGGGGAGCTCCATCAGGTCCAGGCTGGTCCGCTCGGCGATCTCCCGCTCCGCCGCGAGCCTGGGCAGCACGGTGGCGGCGAAGAACCGGGCAGTGCCGATCTTCCCGAGGTAGAAGTCCCGGTCCGTGTCGCCCTGGTCGAGAGCCCGCATCGCGACCTCGGCCTGCCGCGCGAGCAGCCAGCCGATCAGCAGGTCACCCAGGGCCAGCAGCAGCCGGCTGGTGTTGAGCCCGACCCGGTAGATCTCGGCGGGCCGGTCCATCGCGGCGGACAGGAAGCCGGTCATCGAGGTCAGCATGCCCTCGACGTCGGATACCGCGCGGGCCAGCGCGGCCCGCTCCAGCTTGAGCCGCCCGTTGCCCGCCTCCGCCGCGGCGAACCCGGTGATCTCACCGAGCAGCTGGCGGAGCGCGGCGCCGTTGTCCTTGACGATCTTGCGGAAATACAGGTCCATGCCCTGGATCGCCGTGGTGCCCTCGTACAGGCTGTCGATCTTGGCGTCCCTGATGTACTGCTCGATCGGGTAGTCCTGCAGGAACCCGGAGCCGCCGAGGGTCTGCAGGGACAGCGTGAGCAGCTCGTACGAGCGCTCCGATCCCACCCCCTTGACCACCGGGAGCAGCAGGTCGTTGACCCGGGCGGACGCCTCGTCGGCGCGGCCCTCGGCCGCGGCCACCTGCGCGGCGTCCTGGTAGGTCGCGGTGTACAGCACCAGCGCCCGCATGCCCTCCGCGTAGGCCTTCTGCAGCATGAGCATCCGGCGGACGTCCGGATGATGGATGATGGTCACCCGCTGCGCGGTCTTGTCCGTCATCTGGCTGAGGTCGGCGCCCTGCACCCGGGTCCGGGCGAAGTCCAGCGCGTTCAGGTAGCCGGTGGACAGGGTGGCGATGGCCTTCGTCCCCACCAGCATCCGGGCGTACTCGATGACCAGGAACATCTGCCTGATGCCATCGTGCACCCCGCCGACCAGGGTGCCCACCGCCGGGTGCCGGGCACCGAAGCTGAGCTCGCAGGTGGTCGAGGCCTTGAGCCCCATCTTGTGCTCGACGCCGGTGGCATAGACGCCGTTGCGCTCGCCCAGCGTGCCGTCCTCGGCGACCAGGTACTTGGGCACCAGGAACATCGACAGGCCCTTGGTGCCCGGGCCGTGGCCCTCCGGCCGGGCCAGCACCAGGTGGAAGATGTTCTCGGCCATGTCGTGCTCACCGCCGGTGATGAACCGCTTGACGCCCTCGACGTGCCAGGTGCCGTCCGGCTGCTCGACCGCCTTGGCCCGGCCCGCGCCCACGTCCGAGCCGGCGTCCGGCTCGGTCAGCACCATCGTCGCGCCCCACTCCCGCTCGACGGCGAGCTCGGCGAACCGGCGCTGCTCCGGCGTGCCGATGTGCCACAGGACATTCGCGAACGACGGCCCGCCCGAGTACATCCACAGCGCCGGGTTGGCGCCGAGACCCAGCTCGGCCACCGACCAGATGAGCGAGCGCGGCGCTCCGGCGCCGCCCAGCCCGGCCGGCAGGCCCAGCCGGTACCACTGCGCGTCCATCAGGGCGCGGAATGACTTCTTGAACGACTCGGGCATCCGCACCGAGCCCGTCCCGGGATCGAAGACCGGTGGGTTGCGGTCGCCCTCGGCGAAGCTGTCCGCCAGCGGCCCGCTGGCCAGCTTGCTCACCTCGGCGAGGATGCCCCTGACGGTCTCCTCGTCCAGGTCAGGATAGGGTTCGCGGCCCAGCAGGTCCTGCCGGCGCAGCACCTCGAAGAGGTTGAACTCGATGTCCCGCAGATTGCTCTTGTAGTGCCCCACCGAAGGCTCCATCAGTTGCCCGTCATGACCTTACTCATCAGTAACCACAATTATGCTACCGGCTGGTAACCCAGGCAACTCGATTGTGACCGAATCTCGTTCTAGAGTGAGCAGGGCAACCGGAAGGGCGAGGTGGGCGATGACACTGGCGGTGACCGAAGAACACCAGGCGCTGGCCGAATCGGTGCGCGGCTGGGCGGAGCGGAACGCGGGCCCGCAGGCGCGGCGGGCCGCGGCCGACGCCGCCGACAGCGGCGCAGCGCAGTACGCCGGGTCGGTGCAGGCCGCCCTGGCGGCCCAGGGCCTGCTCGGCCTGCACCTGCCGGACAGTTACGGCGGCCAGGGTTTCGGGCTGACCGAGCTGGCCATCGCGACCGCCGAGCTCGGCCGCGGGCTGCTGCCCGGCGGCTACCTGCCGACCGTCCTGGCCAGCGCCGTGCTGGCCGCGGCGGATGCCGACGGCAAGCTGGTGACCAGCCTGGCCGACGGCACCCGGTCGGGCGCGGTCTCGCTGGCCACCGGGGTCACCGCGGCGGCGGACGGCAACGGCGGCCTGGTGCTGGACGGCAGCTGCGAGCCCGTCCTCGGCGGATCCCTCGCTGACCTGGTGATCCTGCCGGCCGCCACCGGCGCGGGCGAGACCTGGGTGGCGGTCGATGCGTCGGACCTCGACGTCAGGCCGCTGGACAGCCTCGACCTCACCCGGCCCGTCGCGCGCCTGGCCGCGAGGGGCCTGGCCGTGCCCGCGGAGCGGGTGCTCGGCGATCTCACCCGGACCACGGTCAGCGGCCTGGCCGCCGCCCTGCTCGGCGCCGAGGCGGCCGGGATCGCCGGGTGGGCGGTGACCACTGCCGCCGAGTACGCGAAGATCCGCCAGCAGTTCGGCCGGCCCATCGGCCAGTTCCAGGCGGTCAAGCACCGCTGCGCCCGGATGCTGACTGCGGCCGAGCAGGCCGACGCGGCCGCCTGGGACGCGGCGCGCGCGCTGGACAGCGCCGGATACGGAGCGCTGGCCGACGGCGACCGCGACACCGGCCAGGAGCAGGCCGATTTCGCCGCTAGCGTGGCGGCGGTCGTCGCGGTGGACGCGGCGGTCGAGTGCGCGCACGAGTGCATCCAGGTGCTGGGCGGCATCGGCTACACCTGGGAGCACGACGCGCACCTCTATTACCGCCGGGCGCTGTCCCTACGCGCGCTGCTCGGCCCCTCCGGCCGGTGGGCGAGGAGGGTCGCCGGGCTGGCTACCTCGGGGGTGCGCAGGAAGCTCGAGATCGACCTGCCGGAGGAGGCGGAAGCCTGGCGGGCCGGGATCCGCGCCGAGCTGGCCGAGATCGCCGGGCTGCCCTGGGTCGACCAGATCGAGCGGCTGGCGGCGGGCGGCTGGGTCGCGCCGCACCTGCCGCGCCCCTGGGGCCGTGCCGCCACTCCGCTGGAGCAGGTCATCATCGCGCAGGAGCTGAGGGCAGCGCGGCTGCGCCCGCCGCCGCTGTTCATCGGCGCCTGGGCGATGACCGCGCTCGTCGGTTACGGCACGCCGCAGCAGCAGCAGCGGTTCCTGCCGCAGACCCTGCGCGGCCAGCTCACCTGGTGCCAGCTCTTCAGCGAGCCCGGCGCGGGGTCTGACCTGGCGGGCATTACGACGCGGGCGGAACGGGCGGACGGCGGCTGGCGGCTGACCGGGCAGAAGATCTGGACCTCCCTGGCCCGGCAGGCGGCGTGGGCGATCTGCATCGCGCGGACCGACCCGGGCTCGCCGCGGCACGACGGGATCACCTACTTCCTCGTGGACATGTCCTCGCCCGGCATCGACGTGCGCCCGCTGCGCGAGATGACCGGGGACGAGCTGTTCAACGAGGTCTTCCTGGACGACGTGTTCGTGCCCGACGACTGCGTCGTGGGCGAGGTCAACGGCGGCTGGAAGGTGGCGCGCAGCACGCTGGCCAACGAGCGGGTCTCACTGTCGCAGTCCTGGACGTCCGGGTTCGGCGTGGCCGAGCTGCTCGACGTGGTTGCCAGCCGGGATCCCGCGATGGCCGAGGGCGCCGAGCAGATCGGCCGCCTGCTGTGCGGCGGACACGCGCTCGACGTGCTCGGGCTGCGGGTCACGCTCCGCCAGCTGTCCGGAACCGAGCCGGGTGCCACGGCCAGCGTGCGCAAGCTGCTCGGCATGCGGCACGCCCAGCAGGTCTCCGAATGCTGCTGGTCGCTGGCCGGGCCGCAGGGAACGCTCGGACCCGGCCGCGAGGCCGGCTGGCGCCCCGGCGACGGTGACGACGAGCAGGCCAGGCACTGGGCCAAGCAGGTGCTGGTCAGCCGGGCACTGACCATCGGCGGCGGCACGACCGACATCCAGCTCAACATCATCGGGGAGCGGATCCTCGGGCTGCCGCGCGACCCCGATCCGCCGGCCAGGTAGCCCTCCCACGGAAAGCAATCGGCCGGGTAGCCCTCCCGCGGAAAGCAATCCGCCGGCCGGGTAGCCCTCCCGCGGAAAGCAATCGGCCGGCCGGTAGCCCTCCCGCGGAGGGCAACCCGCCGGTGATACGCCGCGCCGCTGCGGCCTCGTGACGCGACCCGCCCGGGGGTCACGCGATATCCTGCAGGCCCAGCCCGCACGGGGGGTCCATGGCCGACGATGGCGGCGGCGACGCCTACGAGCGCTTCTTCAGGGGCCGCGACCCTGACGGTTCTGGCGTGGACGAGGGCGGAAACGGCGGCTCGCCGGCCGCGCCGAGCCCGGCCGCACCCGGGCCTGCGCCGGACGGCTCGCCCCGGTCGCCCGGCTCGCCGCCCCGGCCGCCCGGCTCGCCACCCCGACCATCCGGAGGCCGCGGGACGCCGTCGGTCGCCCAGGAGCGGATGATGGCCAGGATCGTCGCCGGCCGGCACGCACGCCGGCGACGCGCGTTCCTGCTCGCCGGCGGCATCGCCTCGGCCCTCGTGCTGTTCGTGGCCGGCGCCGGCTGGGCGCTCACCGGGTACGTCAACCACATCGTCCACCGGGTGAACGCGGGGACATCCGCCGCCCCGGTGGGCACGCCGCTCAACATCCTGGTCGCGGGCGTGGACCGCCGCGCCGGGCTTACCCGGCGCCAGCAGCTGGCGCTGCACGTCGGGCGCAGCACCGGCGAGCTGAACTCGGACACGCTGATGCTCGTGCACGTCTCGCCCGCGCACGGCCGGGTGACGGTGCTCAGCCTGCCCCGCGACTCCTGGGTGAACATCCCCGGGCACGGCATGAACAAGATCAACGCTGCCTACGGCTTGGGCGGGCCCAAGCTGATGGTGCAGACGGTCGAGCAGGCCACCGGCCTGACGATCAACGACTACGTCGAGGTGAACTTCCTTGCCTTCGTCAAGGTCATCGACGCGCTGGGCGGGGTGAACGTCTGCCTGCCGGTAGCCCTGAACGACCCGTCGAGCGGAGTCCACCTATCGGCCGGGTTCCACCACGTGAACGGGATCACGGCGCTGGAGTACGCCAGGGACCGGCACTCGTTCCCTAACGAGGACCTGACCAGGATCCAGGACCAGCAGAGCCTCATCGCCACCGCGTTCAGCAAGATACTCAGCTCCGGAACGCTGACCAACCCGATCCGGCTGGCTCACCTGCTCGACACCGTGCTGCCGGCGCTCCGGGTGGACAAGGGCCTGAACGTGTCCGCACTGGCGGATGAGATGCGCGGGATCAACCCGCACAACGTCGTGTTCGCCACCGTCCCGCTGGGCAATGTCAACTACCTCACGCCGACCGGCGAGGACGCGGTGCTGTGGAACACCAGCCAAGCGGATCGCCTGTTCAGCGAGATCAGCACCGATCAGCCGGTGATCCAGCCGGCGCCGCGGCCGCACCGGTCCGGCTCGTCCCGGCACCGCCGGGCGGCCAGGCACCCGCACGCGCATCACCCGGCCGGCTGGGTCCCGCCGGGCACCCGGACCGCGGTCCAGGCCGCGTGCAAGTGACCGCGCCGCCGCCCCGGCCGGCCTGACCCGGTCACCAGCCGCCGGCGGGCTAGCCGCCGAGCGTGGCCGGCGCGCCGTGGCGGCGCAGTACCTCGGGCAGCGTGACGACGCCGTCGGAGTCCTGGAAATTCTCCATGATGGCCAGCAGCGCCCGGGCCGTCGCGCCGGTCCCGTTCAGCGTGTGCACGAAATCAAGCCCGCGATCGCCCCGGAACCTGATGTTCAGCCGCCTGGCCTGGTAGTCGGTGGTGTTCGAGCACGAGGTGATCTCCCGGTACCGGCGCTGCACCGGGAACCACGCCTCGATGTCGTACTTCTTCGCCGCGGGCGCGCCCAGGTCGCCCACCGCGATGTTCTGCACCCGGTAGGGCAGGCCGAGGGCCTGCACGATCTCCTCCTCGTAGCCGAGCAGCCGCTCGTGGAACTCCGCGGAATCGGCGGGCAGGCAGTAGACGTACATTTCCACCTTGTCGAACTGGTGCACGCGGAACATGCCGCGGGTGTCCTTGCCCGCCGCCCCCGCCTCGCGCCGGAAGTTCGTGGAGAACGCCACGTACTGGACCGGAAGCTCGGCTTCCTCCAGCCGCTCCTCGGTGTGCAGGCCGGCCAGCGCCACCTCGGACGTGCCGGTCAGGTACAGGTTGTCCCTCTCCAGGTGGTAGAGGTTGGATTCCTCGGTAGGCAGGAACCCGGTGCCGTACATGGCGCGCTCGCCGGCCAGGACGGGCGGCAGCACTGCCAGGAAACCCTTGCTGACCAGCAGGTCCAGCGCGAACCGGTACAGCGCCATCTCGGCCAGCGCCACGTCGCCGATCCGGTAGGCGAACCGTGACCCGGACAGCCTCGCGCCCCGGGCCATGTCTATCCAGCCGGTCTTCGAGCTCAGGTCCAGGGCGTCCTTCGGATCAAAGCCGAACGCCGGCGGCTCACCCCAGGTGCGCACGGTCTCGGCGTCGTCCTCGGTCATGCCGTCCGCGGCGGACGGATCGGGCAGGTTCGGGATCCTGGCGAGCAGGTCGGCGCGCGCGCTCTCCGCCTTGGCCAGCTCCGCCTGAGCCTCGGCGAGTTCCACGCTGAGCTGCCTGAGCTCGGCCCGCTCCGCCTCGCCGGGAGCAGACCGGGACAACCTCTTCTGCCTGGCGCGCAGCGACTCGGCCCGCTCGGTGAGGTCCCGCCACGACGCGTCGGCGGCCAGCAGCGCGTCGAAATCCTCGGCGGCACCGCGGCGGCCGAGCGCGGCGCGGAAAGGTTCCGGATCCTTGCGGGCAGCCTTGAGGTCGATCACCTGCGTGAGTTTAGTGGAGTCCGGCCCGGCCGCCGCGCGATAACGTGGCCGGATGAGCAGGGTGCACGACATGGGCGGGCAGACCGGGTTCGGGCCGGTCCCGGTGGACGACGACGGTCAGTTCTTCCATGCCGACTGGGAAGCCCGGGTGTACGCGATCATCAGGGCGCTGCAGCGGCACGGGGTGATCAACCCCGCGTTCGACGAGCTCCGCGACGCCATCGAGCGCATCCCGCCCGCCGAGTACCTGACCATGTCCTACTACGAGCGATGGCTCCGGGCGGCCGGGATGCTGCTCGCCGAGAAGGGCCTGCTGGCCGATGACTAGGTTCGCCGCGGGCGCCCGGGTACGGGCCCGGGCGGCAGATCCCGACGGTCACACGAGGCTGCCGCGCTACGTCCGCGGGCACGTCGGCGATGTCCTCGAGGTCCGGGCCAGCTGGCCGCTGCCGGACCAGGCAGTGCGCGGGATCTCGCGCGCCGAGCCGGTCTACGCGGTGCGCTTCGCCGCGGCCGAGCTCTGGGGCTCGGGGTCGCACTCGGTGATCATCGACATGTGGGAGTCCTACCTGGAGGAGGCGCCGTGACCGGCCAGCACGCCGAGCTTCCGATCGCGGCCAGGGTCCGCAGGCTCGAAGAGCGCATGATCGCCGCCGGGCTGACCACGGACGCCGAGCTCGACGAGATCCTGGAGCAGGTGTTCGCCTCGGCCTCGCCGGTCAACGGCGCCCGGATGGTGGCCCGGGCCTGGACCGACCCCGGGTACCGGGATCGCCTGCTGGCCGACGGCAACGCGGCGGCCGCCGAGCTCGGCTTCGCCGCCGGCAGCCGGGGATACCTGCTGAAGGTGGTCGAGAACACGGCGACCGTGCACAACATGGTCGTCTGCACGCTCTGCTCGTGTTATCCGACGGCGCTGCTCGGCCCCTCGCCGAGCTGGTACAAGAGTTTCTCCTACCGGTCCCGGGCGGTCCGCGAGCCGCGCGCCGTGCTGGCCGAGTTCGGGCTCGCGCTGCCGGACAGCACCGAGATCCGGGTCTGGGACGCCAATTCCGAAACCCGTTACCTGGTCCTGCCGCAGCGGCCGCACGCCGCCACAGCCGCGGACGAGAGCGCGCTGGCGTCCCTCGTCACGAGGAACGGGCTCATCGGCACCGCCGTTCGGTAAGGGGCGTCCTGGTGCTCCCGCCGGATGGGCACGTGCACACCGAATGGTCCTGGGACGCGGTCGCCGGTTCCATGCAGCGGTCATGCGAGCGCGCCGTGCAGCTGGGCCTGGCATCGATCGCGTTCACCGAGCACGCCGATTTCACCCGCTGGGTGATCGAGCCGGCGGTGCGGGCGGGAATGCACGGGGCCAGCGCGGCCTGGATAGGGCCTGACGGCCGGTTCAACCCGCCGCCGCTGGACCCCGCGGCCTACCTGGACTGCGTACGGCGCTGCCGGGATCAGTTCCCGGATCTGCGGATCCTGGCCGGGCTGGAACTGGGCGAGCCGCACTGGCACGAGGATCGGGTCAAGGACCTGCTGGGCCTCGGCGGATTCGACCGGCTGCTCGGGTCGGTGCACTCGCTGGCGCTGGACGGGCCCTGGGCGGTGGATCACCTGTTTGGCCGGCTCGAGCCGGGTGATCTCATGCGCGCCTATCTGAGCGAAGCGCTCAGCCTGGTCGACTCGCCGGCCCCCTTCGCCGTTCTGGCGCACATCGACTATCCGGTGCGGCACTGGCCGACCCGGGCCGGCCGCTTCGATGCCGCCGTTTTCGAGGACGAGTACCGCGCCGTGCTGGCCGCGCTGGCGCGGTCCGGCCGCATGCTCGAGGTCAACACGGTGGTGCCGCTCCCGGCCGTCATCGTGCGGTGGTGGCATGAGGCCGGCGGCGGCGCGCTGACCTTCGGCAGCGATGCCCACGAGCCGTCGGCCGTGGCTCACGGTCTTCGTGACGCGGCCGCGATGGCCGAGGCCTCCGGCTTCCGCCCGGGCCGGCATCCGCACGACGTCTGGCGGCGCCGGGCCTTCGGGTAAGCACCGGCACGCGACCTCGGATCCCGCTCAGCCTCCGGTTACCCCTCGACGCTCGCAAGCACCCGGCCGGCCGAGACGGCTTCGAGTAGCTGCCGGTAATCACGCTCATTCTGGTCGGCATACGCGACCGCGAAGTCGGCGATGGCGTTGTCGAAGACTTCGGCCGCGCCCATGTAGCCGGAGATCATGCTCGCCCGCCCGGTCCGGGCGTGCGCCCGGGCCAGCGCCCAGCCGCAGAGCCTGCCGTAGTAGTCAAGCTGGAGCGGGTCCATCAGGGGCACGCTCATGCTGCCCTTCATGTCCCGCAGCTGGCGCACGTAATAGTGCTTGAGGCCCGCGCCATGGCTGGCGATGCCGGACGTCCAGCCAAGGAACGGGTCGGCGGCAGCCTGCGTCAACAACTGGCCCATGACGACCCGCTGGCCCTGATGCTCGTATTCGCTCTGGCCAGCGAACGGGGCCAGCACCGATTCTTGTGCCTCCTTGAGCTGCAGGAACAACGGCTCGTCTGCTCGGTCGCCGAGCAGCAGCATGACGAACGCCTCAGTGCCGACCGATCCGACGCCGACAACCTTGCGCGCGAAGTCGCCGAAGTAGAAGCGGCTCAGTACCTCCTGCCGATCCAGCGGCAGCGTCTGCCGGTACTGCGCGACTGCAGTGCGCAGCTCCTCCAGGACGTCTGGGTAGCGCTCGATGGGGAAGCGGACGATCACCGGATGGGCCTGCCGGATCCGGTATTGCCCGTCGACCTGGTCACACATCTTCAGGAAGGCACTGAGGCTCGTGCGGCGCTGCGCCTTCGCTATGTCCCGGTGGCGGCGGCGCACGGCCGTCTTCGGCTGGAGCGCGTCGAACAGCCTGCTCACTTCATCGATGTCGATCCTGGAGTACCAGACTTTAAGGAAGCGCATGGCCGCGTAGTTCATCATCTCGGTGCGATAGCTGCGGACGGTCAGCCGCGCTGCGGTGCGGGCGTCACCGTCGCTGAAGCCGTTCTCCCGTGCCGCGACGGCCAAGCTGGCCGCCAGCCGCTTGACGTCCCATTCGAACGGCGCCGGAAGCGTCTCATCGAAGTCGTTGACATCGAAAACCAGCCGCCGGTCGGGCGCCGCGTACATGCCGAAGTTCAGCAGGTGCGCATCACCGCAAGCCTGCACACGGATATCTGTCGCGGGCGTGTGCGCGAGATCCCACGCCATCGGCGCTGCCGCCCCGCGGAAGTAGGCGAACGGCGAGGCAATCATGCGCCCGTAGCGGATCGGTATCAGATCCGGTACCCGGGTCTTGGCCTGCTCTTCCAGGATGGCAACAGGGTCCGGCCGGTCCTGCGGCGCGGCCCACTGCGCGTGGCTTGACCGGGACGCCAGTCTGCGCCGCTCGCGGCCCCTGGCCCGCCACTCATCGGGCGTGAGCACTTCATGCGGCGGGGCCAGCACACCCGGGGTGATCTTGCTCAAGAGGCCGCCCCCCATCTTGACCGCCGACCGCGACCTGAACGCCGCCGACGGATTCCGCCGGGCCCGCGGGTGCCTGAGACCGTTGCCGACTTACCCGGCCTTACTGACTTGCCCGACCTAACTGTATGAAGAAGCCGTCATCACGCATAGTGCCGGGGGTGCGGTGACCCGCGCACCGGGTCTTGACTTCTCCTTCCGCTTCCTTCCGCACGGTCGCGGCTGGCAGGCAGAGCCCCGGAATGCTGCCTCGGAATGGCCCCCGCGGGTCTGGCGCAAGAGGCGCGGCAACGAGATCATGGGGTGGCTGCCCGCAATCTCAGCGCCCCCAATTCTCAAAGGAGACCCACCATGCCCGACAGCGACGCGCCCGTCCGGGACACTCTCGCGGTGATGACCGCCGTATCGGTGGAGAACAGCGACCTGCCGCCGCGCGAGTTCATGATCGCCAGGATCGCCGCCCTCGCAGCTGTAGACGCGCCCGCGGCGTCCTACGCGCTGAACGTCGAAGCGGCGACCGACGCCGGCATCACCCTCGATGACGTCGAAGATATTCTCGTCGCGGTGGCGCCCATCGTCGGCACGACCCACATTGTTTCGGCAGCGGCCAACATCGCCACGGGGCTGGGGCTCGTGATCGCCCTGGCCGAAGCCGAGCTGGAGGCCGAGCTGGAAGCCGAGGACGACGACGACGCCTGAGCCAGGATCAGCAGCTATCTCGCACTAGCGTCAGCGACCGCTGCGAGCTGACCTTTTTCAGTGCCAGGTTTACCGGCGAGAAGCGTCCGCGCTGCCCGCGCTCGGGCAGCGCGGACAGCGCGGGCGCCTCGTCCTGATTGTGTTGCCTGCGGGAGGGCGAGCCGGGGACCGTGGCGGCGCGCCAGCTGGCCCGCCGTCGCGCCGTCCGCCAGGAGGCTGCGCAACCGGTAATCCTGATACCTCGGCGAATTATCAAAGGAGGCACCAATGTCGCTATCCCCAGGCCTGCAGAACCAGGACTCGCCGGCGTGGGAGCCGCCGGCAGCCGATGGCCGGCTCGCGCAGACCGCAGGCGCCGATCCGTCCGGCGTGTTCACCTCTGATCTGTCGGTATCGGAGTACGTGCTGCTCGGCGAGGCAGGATTCGAGCCCCTCGGTTTCGTCGTCGGTTCCTCGATCTATCACGTCGGGCTCCAGATCGGCCGGTGGCGGCAGAACCAGGAGCTGCAGGTCCTCACCCAGGCCATGTACAGCGCGAGAGAGTTCGCCATGGCCAGGATGCGGGCCGAGGCCGACCATCTGGCCGCTGACGGCATCGTCGGAGTGCAGCTGCGGATGCAGATGTACGCCTGGGGACAGGCGTGCCTGGAGTTCGTGGCGACCGGAACTGCGGTCCGTCACCTGGCCGGCCAGGGCTCACACCGCGCGCCCGACGGCCGCGCGTTCACCTCGGACCTGTCCGCGCAGGACTTCTTCCGGCTGCTGGCAGCCGGCGCGGTGCCAGTCGCGTTCGTGCTCGGCACCTGCGTCTATCACATCGCACACCAGGGCATGATGCAGTCACTGCGCCAGGCCTACCGGAACCAGGAGATGGTGCAGTTCACCCAGGGCGTCTACGAGGCACGCGAGCTGGCGCTGGCGCGGATGCAGGCCGAGGCCGCGGAGGTGGGCGCGTCCGGAATCGTCGGCGTGACCGTGGATGTCAAGAACCACGTCTGGGGCGAGCACGCAACCGAGTTCCTGGCCACCGGAACCGCCGTCCGGCGGCTCGCCGACGAGCACAAGCTACCGGAAACCTCACCCAAGCCGACGTTCACCCTCGGGCTGGATAATTAGCTCACGATCGCGACTCGCGCAGTGGCCGGATGCCCTGCCGGCCGCCGCGCAGCCGACGGCGTCAGGAATGGGTCGGCTGATCGTAGAACCCAGGATCCCGGCCGGCACGGGGAGTAGCCCGGGCCGCTCCCCGTCCTATACCGCAAAGTTGCGTCAAACCTGGGCATAGCTGCCGCGGGATAAACCTCCAAAGGCTAGCGTAAGAGCCCAGAGTTTGGCCGTGAAAGCCACGCACCGCCGCTGTCCAGAAGTGTCCCCGCTCGGACTATCCCTCGATGAGTGGCAGGAACACTTGACTTTTCACCCACGGCACGAGCTTCAACGCGCAGGCAATGACCAGGCTGGTCATCGCGCAGGCGACGGTGAGCCCGGCCGGCAGCAGGAACCACGGGACTCCGGTGCGCCGCGACCAGCGGACGGGCAGATCTGGGACCCCAGGCTTCGCGGGATGCCTGATCGCAGTCCCGCCGAGTTCGACGGCGGACCAGAACCGCGCCGGGCGAGGCGGTCGTCGGAGCTCGTACCCCCCGGTCGGCGCAGCAACGGAACGCTTGAGCATGACAGCCGAACGGCTTGGCGTGACGACGGGACGGATTGGCCCGACCACGCTGCGCCTTCGCCTGCAGACCGGGGATTTGCGCTTCCACCCCGAAGCCAGCGGGGACCGGAGGAGATGACCCTTGAACGCGACCGCGCCCGCTCTATCCCGGTTTCCGCCAGCGACGTCTCAGACACCGGTACCAGGGCGGCCCGCGGCCGGGGAGGTGGTCAGAGCATTACTGTCAGTGTGCCGGCGCTTCGCACCTTCATGGCGCTGGGCGCCGTCGTGGTCCTGTCGGTGGTGCTGTCCGTGATCGCGACCATCACGCTGATCGCCGTCATGAACGCGGGGGTGATCTTGCCCCAGTACTCCCGGCTGAACCAGCCAACCCAGGTCTCCCAGCTCGGGGTGTGCGTGAGCAAGACCGGCAAGATCAGCACTCCCACGAACCTGAACACCTGCCCCGGCGGCAAGTTCGTCCACGTGCAGCCCAGGCTCTCCCACCCGTGACCGCCGCCGGCAGGATCCTGCCGCCGGGCGAGGTCCGGTCACTGACCGCCGGCGATCGCGCCTCCGGGGACACCGGGCACCGGTGGAAGCCATCGCCCACGAGCCTGGCCATCGCGATCACCTCCCTGCTCGGGCTCGGGCTCAGGCTGTGGTGGTTCAACCGAGCCGGGAGCCTCACCGGCATCGTGGAGTACGACGACGGACCTTACGTCAGCAGCGCGATTCTGCTCACCCACGGGGTGCTTCCCTACCGGGACTACATTTTCGTCCAGCCGCCAGGGATCACCCTGATCCTGTCCCCCGTCGCGATGCTCGCCCGGCTTGGCCTGATCAGCACCGCGGGCGTGATGGCCGTCGGCCGGATCCTCACCGCCTTGGTGAGTGCGGCAGGGGTGCCGGTGCTCGGCCTTCTCATCCGCCATCGCGGCGTCGCCGCCGTGACCATCGGCTGCGGCCTGCTGGCCGTCTACACGGGCAGCATCCAGGCGGCGCACACGGTGCTGCTGGAGCCGTGGCTGGCGCTGTTCTGCCTGCTCGGGGCGCTCGTCGTATTTGACGGTGACCGGCTGGCCTGCGACAAGCGGCTCGCCTGGGGCGGCCTGCTGTTCGGCGTGGCGGGCGCGGTGGAGGCGTGGGCCATTCTGCCCGTATTGGTCGTCCTGGCGCTGTGCTTGCGGCAACCCCGGCGAGCGGTTCGGTTCGCGGCCGGGGTCGCAGCCGGATTTCTCGCGCCGGTCCTGCCGTTTCTCGTCCTGGCATCGCACAGGTTCTACCAAGGGGTGATCACGGCCCAGGTCGGGCGCCGTGCTCACGCGATCCGGGTGTCGCCGCTGTACCGGTTCAGGGACATGAGCGGGCTCAACTGGGTGTACTCGTGGTCTGGTTGGGCGACCGTCGCCGTGGCGGTGTCGCTAGCCGGCCTGGTGATCGCGAGCATGATCGTAGCGTCGCTGCTGACCGGGCGTGGGCCCGCGGCGCTTGACTGGTTCGTGCTGGCAGTGACCGCCGGGCTGATCGTCATGTTCTTGAGCCCGAGCCAGTTCCTCTACCACTTCATGGGGTTCCTGGGGCCGTTCCTGGCTGCATCGGTGGCGCTGCCGCTCGCCAGGTGCGCTGATGGGGTGCGGCGATGGCTGCCCATCAGCGAGGTGAACTGGACCCAGGGGGGTCTCACCATGCTGGCCGTGCCGATTATCGGCGGGTTCGCAGCCCTGCAAGCGGCGGCGCTGACGGGACTTCCTGGATACTTAGTCCCGTCTCCGGCCATTCAGCGGCTGGTGCCGCCCGGCGCGTGCCTGCTCTCCGACACCGCGCCGCCGCTGGTCCTGACCGGCCGTCTCATCTCCACTGAGCCCGGGTGCGTGACGCTACTGGACAGCATGGGCGCCGACCTCGACCTGTCCCACGGGCTGAAACCAGATACCGGAGCCGCGCACAGCCAGGCGCTCGAGCAGATGTGGTGGCGTGCGTTCCGGCACGCCCAGTTCGTGCTGCTGAAGTACAGCCAGAACCCGCGAGTCGCCTGGACGCCAGCCCTGGAGGCATACTTCGGGCGGCACTTCACGGCCATCTTCCACCAGGGCACCCTGCACGGATCCGACTCGCAGTATTACACCCTTTACCGCAGACGCTCACTAGGCGAGCGACCATCCGCGCGGCCCTGACTGGCTTGACCGCCCTAACGGCAGCCGGCGCGGCGCCGAGGGGAGAGCAACTCGTGCGCCCACGCGCCTGTATGTGCCCGGTGCCGGCGCGGATGGCCTACACGGCGGCCAGGGGGTCGAGCGTGGTTAGCTGCTCGGCCGCCGACGAACGCAGGCCCTCATCGACGCTCCCGTCGCAGGCAATCACCTGGAAAGCCTCAGCCGCAGCCCGCCGGTCGAGTTCGGGCAGCTGCTCGGCCGCCGACGAACGCAGGCCATCGTCAACGCTCCCGTCGCAGGCGATGGTCCGCAATGCCTCGGCGGCAGCCCGCCGGTCGAGCCTGGGCAGCTGCTCGGCCGCTTCCACGCGCAGGCCATCGTCAACGCTCCCGTCGCAGGCGATGGCACGGAAGGCACCGGCGGCAGCCCGCCGGTCGAGTTCGGGCAGCTGCCCGGCCACCGACGAGCGCAGGCCATCGTCAACGCTCCCGTCGCAGGCGATGGCCCACAAAGCCTCGGCCGCAGCCCGCCGGTCGAGCCTGGGCAGCTGCTCGGCCGCTTCCACGCGCAGGCCATCGTCAACGCTCCCGTCGCAGGCGATGGCCCAGAATGCCTCGGCACCGGCTCGCCGGTCACGCCTGGCTAGCTGGCCGGCTGCGTGAATGCGGTGTTCGTCGTCGGCGCTTCCGTCGTAGGCGATGGTCCAGAAAACTTCGGCACCGGCTCGCGGATCGAGCCTGGCCAGCTGCTCGGCTGCCTCAATGCGGTCTTCGTGGTTTTCATACATGGTGCTGTCGGCTTTCCCTGCGGGGTCTGTTCCGGTATCCGAGACGGACCGCCTGGCTGGTTCGGAGCTGAGCGCGGCGGACAGTACCCGGGCTCGGGGCTGGTTGATCATGTTGCCGCCCAGCTGCATGAGCCCCAGTGTGCAGCGCGAGCCAGCCTCCGGCCATCCGGGAAACCCCCGATTTAACCCTGACGCTAACCCCAGCCGCGTACGGCGGCCGGCCGTCGCTGCGCCCAGGCCAGCGGTACCGCTCCGGCCAAGCCTGCAGCCAGCGGCAGGGCCGGTCCGGCCGGGACCATGCGAGCCGAGATCGTGCCTGGCCCGGCTGCCTGGCGGCTTGCGCTGGCCGGCTTGCCGGAGTTCAGGGCTCGCTGCTCGAAGGTAGCCGGGATGGGCAGGACGCGCCATTTGTCCGGCGGCCACACGATCCAGAACGCGCGGCCGATCACTTCGCTCTCCCGGATGGTCCCTGACGGATTACCGGGGTCCATGTGGCCGCGCGAGTCGTCGGACACCGCGCGGTGATCACCCATCACCCACAGCCGACCCGGCGGCACGGTGATGGTGAACCGGGTCGCAGAGGGGGCGTTGCCTGGATACAGGTAAGACGTCTCGTTCAGCGCCACGCCGTTGACCGTCACCTACCCGAGCCTAACGTCGGATTTTGCGGATCATCAGCCCACGGCGACCTGCTTTACGCCGTTCGCGCCGTCCGGCAAGAGCACCGGCAAATCGGCTGGTCTTCGCTCTCGGCCGTGATGATCCCCTCCGGCCGGAAGACCGCCCCAGCCTTCGGGGTCACCGCCTTGCGCACACGATCTTCCTGACAAGTCCCCCGGTTGTGGCAGCGCGCATCTGCGCCGTTCTGATAGCCAATCCTGGACAATCTGCGAGGTATCGAAGGGGCCAGTCCGCGACCGTTGTTAGCATTCCGGCTAGCTAGCAGATCAGCTCAGGCGGCGATGCTGCCTGGCAGGATGACCCGGCTGATCACCCGCGTGAACGGAGGGACAGCCTCATGCGCGCCCTGACCTTGACCAGCTTCGACGGTCTGGACGGTGTCGTCCTCGCGGATGTTCCCGAGCCTCAGGTCGGCGAGGACAGCGTGACGGTCCGCGTACACGCGGCGGCACTGGGTCCGTGGGATGTGGCCACTACCGAGGGCATGTTCGCCAGCGCGGGCGGGCTGACCACTTTCCCGCAGACCATCGGGTGGGACTTCGCCGGCACCATCGCGGCTGCCGGGACCGCGGTGACGCAGTGGAAGCCAGGAGACCGCGTACTTGGCTTCAGCCCGCAACCATGGACGGGTATCGGCGCCATCGCCGAGCTGATCGCCGTGCCACCGGACCTGATCGCCGCGCTCCCGGCTGAGCTGGACTTCGTCACCGGAGCCACCCTGCCGGTCACCGCGCTCACCGCGCACCTGGCAATCGAAAACGGCCAGGTACAGCCCGGCGCCAGCCTGCTCGTTATCGGTGCAGCAGGCGCGGTCGGCGGGGTGATCGTCCAGCTCGGCGCCAAGCTCGGCGCGCAGATCATCGCCTCGGTCGCGGCCGACGACTTCCAGGCCGTCCGTGAACTCGGGGCTACCGAGACCGTCGACCGAACCGCAGACCTGGCTGCTCAGGTCAAGGAGCGCATAGCCGACGGAGTCAACGTCACGATTGACCTTGCGGGACCCGTGGTTTGGGGGGCCGCTATCGATGCGACCCGTGACGGCGGACGTTTCGTCACGACCTCGCCTGCCGGGCTCCCCGATGCCGTGCGAGGGATCTCCACCTGCGCGATCGGAGTTCAGCCGGACGCACCGGCGCTGACGGCGCTGGCCCGTCGTTTCGCAGACGGCTCACTGCGCACCCGGATCGCCGCCGTCATGCCCATGACGCAGGCCCGGGACGCGCTGGAGGCAATGCGCCGCGGCAGCTCTCACGGCAAATACGTCCTGGACCTCCAGCAGCGTTATGAGCAGCCCTGACCCGGCGCCAGCCAGGACGTGAAACCAACCCCAAGCTGCTGACGCGAGGACCAGATCGCCAGTGGGTCCTCGACCATCCCGACACCGCCGCGCGGGCTGACCGCCACCTCATACCGGCCAGCGCCTGCCCGGACGCAGTACCTGAGCGGAGCCACCCCTCCGGCCAGCCGCCCTCCCGACGGGTAAAGAAGGCGATATGGAAAACCACAGCCCGGAGTACACCGCCGCACTGCTACGTCATTTCGCTGATCTGCGAGACGGCACTCACGGGGGCGCCAGCTCCCGGCCTGACAAGGAACGCCTCTTCATGGCCGCCGTCGCGCTGCTCGATCCGTACGCCCGGCAGCCGCTCGAGGAGATCAACACAGACTTGCTGCTTGGCACCGGCGAGGTGACTGCGACGGGTGTCCGCCGTCGCGATGACGGCCTCGACGCGATCTGGGCTCTGTCGTGGCCCGAGCAGCAGGCCGCTGCGGTCGATCCCGTAGTCATCCGCGCCTATTACGGCGCCAGCTTTCACCATCCGCATCTGCAGGGAGGGAGCGCCGGCGATTGGCCGCTCAACGTGTTCGACGAGGAGCAGGCGGCGGCGCTGGTACCGACCCTGCGTGCGGTGGCCTCAGCCGACCTCCACAACCTGGTCTTCCAGCGTGACTACCAGATCATTCCGGCCATCGTGAACGGATGGACTCCGTGACCTGGGCCCGGTCAAGGTCGTTTCTCCTCCGGAGTGCCTGACGGCACTCCCGCCAGGCTCCACCCTGGACAGTGCCTGCGTTCGGCGTTTACATGGCTAGCAAGAAGCGGGACAGGCAAGATCAGCCGTGCGGCGTGTCCACGCTTTCCGGGAACCCCCGGGTGCCGGATCACCTGGGAGAAGGAGACGCCAAAATGATGGCATTACGTCGGATCCGAGTTTCTCGCAAGTGGCATTCCATTGCCCTGTCCCTGGTGCTGATCGGCTCGGCAGCGGGTGCCGTCGCCTCTGCGGCGAGCGCCTCCGCGGCAAGCGCCTCCGGTGCCCCGTTGTTCCTGATCACGCCACGGGGCTTGTCCTTCGGTTTCGTGCCGCTGGGATCCACCACCGCGTCGCAGGCGATTACGGTCAAGAACGTCAGCGGGCATCCCCAGACCATGTCCGGGAGTGGCGGGGGGGCCGGGGTCTTCGGCGGAGTACAGAACTGCCAGGGCCAGACGCTGGCGCCAGCCGCGTCGTGCCAGATGTTCTACGCCTTCTCTCCGACTTCGAGGGGAACGGCCAGCGGATCGACGAACGGAACGTGGAACGGCCAGGCCTTCCACCTGAACTTCACCGGAACGGCCATACCGGGCTTCCTGATCACGCCCACTAACCTCAGCTTCGGCAACGTCAAGGTCGGTACCACCAGTCACCAGCAGACCATCAACATCACCAACGTGTCCAACAAGTCCGTGGTCATGAGCGGATCCGGAGGGGGGGCCGGGGTCTTCGGCGGAGTGCAGAACTGCCAGGGCCAGACGCTGGCGCCAGCCGCGACGTGCCAGATGTTCTACGCCTTCTCGCCAACCGCCACCGGAACGGTCAACAGCTCCACCAACGGCACGTGGAACGGCCAGTCGTTCAGTATCAGGTTCTCCGGAAACGGCAAGCCCTAGCGGCACGCTCACGCCCGTACGCCCGCAGGGTGGTGCTTGCGCCAGTGCGCGGCGCCGCGCCGCGGGCGCGCCCTGACAGGAGAAGCCCGAGTTGCCGCCGGGCAGACTCGGAAGTGCGGCTGCCAGCCGGGTGAGCATCCGCGGCTCGCCCAGGCCCCCGGTGAGGCCTAGGTCGAGATAGTGCCCCGGCTGGCAGAGGGGTCGGGGCTGGTTCGCGGGCCGGTCCCGGAGGCGCATGTGCGGCCGTCGGCTCGGCCCGGCTGGTCGTGATTTGTTAACCTGTTCGTCGTACCGATCGTCTAATGATGAGGTGGGCGCGGGTCATCCCGATTCCTGGCCTGTACGGCGCGGCCAGGCTGGCGCGGACGACGGTGGTGAACCGGCCGGGCGGTGGGGTGCCCGGTTGACGGGCGCGTGCCGCGGCCGCCGCGAGCATCCTTTTACGTGGCGAATGCCTGCTGTCAGGTGTTTGTGATCAACACGGCCACCGACAAGGTCGTTGACACGATCACGGTGAACGGCGCGAAGTCGGCCCCGGATGCCCTGGGAACCAGCCCGGACGGCACCAGGCTGTACGTACTGACGAGTTCTCTTTTCGCACCTCGGTCATCGATCTCGGTAATCGACACGGCGACCGACAAAGCGTCCGGCCACATCACCCTTCCATTTGCAGGCGACTTTCCCGGGCTGTTCTTCACGCCCGATGGGCGGTTCGCATACGTCTCGCTTAATGACCATTCGGTAGCCGTGATCGACACCTCCAGGGATGCGATCGTCCGAACCGTCCGGGTCAGGGGGGTTCCCCGGGGCCCGGCGGTAACGCCCGACCAAGCACCGGCAGCGAGGATGGCGGTGACCCCAGCCCCGGCCGGCCAGCGGACCCGTTTTGACGCGTCGGCGTCCACGGTGCGGTACGGCACCATCGCCAGCTACGCCTGGAACTTCGGGGACGGCACTAAAGCGACCACCGCCGCGCCGGTTATCAACCACGTCTACGCTGCCCCGGGCACCTACCTCGTGAAGCTGACGGAAACCAGCTCCGGCGGCACATCCACGACCAAGGTGTTCACTGGCGAGACGATGAGCCGCAATGGTGGTCCGTCCGCCGTCGCCACTGTTGCGGCGGTGATCCGCGCGCCGACCCCGGCCCCCCGGGCGCCGAATAATCGGCCGACGGCCTGATCCGTCGTGCCATCTCCTGCCCGGCCGGGCACGGTCTGCGTCGGTTTCAGGGTAGATGGCGAGTCGGAACGTCAGCTTGGGAAGCTGTCCGGTACGTCCGGTCAGGCGGCTTCACCAGGGATTTCAGGTAGCCGTTAGTGACCGTCACTGACCGGGCAGCACCCTGGCTAATTGCACGTTAATTGCACGCTGAGCTTGCCTTGGTATCGCTCGCCGAAGTAGCGCGGAGATCGCGTACCAGGACGGCGATCTGCGGCTCCAGCCCGCGGGGAGTACGGCCCAGCCCTACGGGGCCTGGAGCTGCCCGGATCGTCGGTGGCTGCTGGCGCGGCCTGAGCTTGGTGATTTGTCAACCTGCTAGGCCATCCGGGCGTCTAACGATGTACGGGACGGTCGTCCAGAGAGGGCAGGCGATGATGAGAGTGATCATGTTAAAGCGGGTGTGCTGCCCTGGCGGGCGGCGGTGGCTCGCGGTCGTGGCCGCTGTGCTGGCAGCTTGTGGTATTGCTGCCGCGGTCCCGTCTGCTGCGCTGGCGGGTTCGTCCTCGGTTCCGACCTGGACTCAGCAGGCGCCCGCGGCCAGCCCGCCTGCCCGGTACGCCCCGGCGATGGCCTACGACGCGGCCACCGGCGACATCGTCTTGTTCGGCGGCTACAGCAAGCCCGGCGCCACGCGGGGAGACACCTGGACGTGGGATGGCTCGACCTGGACGAAGCAGGCGCCGGCGACCAGCCCGCCTGCCCGGGGCGGCGCGTCGATGGCCTACGACCCGGCCACCGGCGACATCGTCCTGTTCGGCGGCTACACCCCTAGTAATCACGGCCTCAACTTCGGTGACACCTGGACCTGGGATGGCTCGACCTGGACCCAGCAGCACCCCGCGACCAGCCCGCCTGCCGGGGACTTCAAGTCGATGGCCTACGACGCGGCCACCAGCAACGTCGTCCTGTTCGGCGGCAGTTTTCGTGGCACCTGGACCTGGGATGGCACGACCTGGACTAAGCAGGCGCCCGCGACCAGCCCGACCCGCCGGGCATATTCGTCGATGGCCTACGACGCAGCCACCAGCAACGTCGTCCTGTTCGGCGGTGCGCGCAGCTCCAACGGCAGCTTGCCCGATGACACCTGGACCTGGGACGGCACCACCTGGACCAAGCAGGCCCCGGCGACCAGCCCGCCTGCCCGGGGCGGCGCGTCGATGGCCTACGACGCGGCCACCAGCACCGTCGTCCTGTTCGGCGGCTTCAATAATCGCGGAATCGTGTTCGGTGACACCTGGACCTGGGACGGCACCACCTGGACCCAGCAGGCGCCCGCGACCAGCCCGGCCCACCGGGTCTATGCGTCGATGACCTACGACGCAGCCACCGGCCAGGTCGTCCTGTTCGGCGGCCTCGGCAACCACGGCCCCCTCGGTGGCACCTGGACCTGGGGATGACCTCGGGTCACAGTCGGTGACACCTGGACCTGGGACGGCTCAACCTGGACCAAGCAGGCACCCGCGACCAGCCCGTCCGCCCTGGACAGCCCGTCGATGGCCCACGACGCGGCCACCAGCGACATCATCCTGTTGGTGGCGATCGTCGGGTGTTGATGGCAGTTCGAGGGCATCTCGGGGGCACGACGTCGCGCCCCGTGTACCGCATCCGGCCGCGAGGTCTCAGTCGAGCGGTGAGTGCACGGCGGGGGTGAGCAGGGCCGCCAGCTGAGCAACGTCATCGAGAGTATCGATGCCAAGGACGGCTTTTTCGATGGCGGCCCGACGCTCGGCCGAGATGATGCGGTGGGTCAGCTTGGCGTACTTGTCACGGATGTCCGCGTTCGTAAGGCTCCGGTCGCCGGTGCCGCGCGGGTGTACCACCTTGGCGGCGCGAGTGCTCCCGTCGTTGAAGGTCAGGCGCACCTGGGTGGTGAGCTGCTCGTCGATCGGGAGGTGGTCGTAGGCCCGTTCGTGATGCGTCAGTGTCTTGTCTATCAGGGCCCAGACGTCGTCGCTGTTGACCCGGTCCTTGGTGAACTGGTCGATCAGCACGTCGCCATCGAGGAGGGCCACCGCGACGACGTAGGCGACGTTCATCTGAGCGCCGATCACCTCGAGCGGGCGCTCGGCCTTCCACCCGCCATGCGCGTAGGCGGCTTCGGACATGTCGATGTCGATCCGCTGGATCTGGCTGACGTCGACCTTGGGCCGCAGCTCAAGGGCGGCGTCGATCGCGGCGTGCAGCAGTCCCATGCACGAGTACGCCTTGACGGCGATCCGTTCGGTCTCCCACAGGACGCCGAGGCCCTTGGAGATGTCTTCGGGGTAGGTGCGGTGGCCCTCGCCGAAGACGGCCAGCCAGCCACCGTAGGAGCGCTCGAACACCCGCTTGATGCCGACGTAACCCGATGCCGCGAGCGCGGCGGCGGTCAGGCCGTTGCGGGAAGCGAAGCCGTGCTGCATGCGCTTGACCATCGATTCGAACATCGCCGACATGAGCCCGCACGACTGGGTGGCCGCCATCCCGAAGGCATCCTCAAACCCGGCGGCATCCAGCCCGTACAGCGTTCCCGCGGCAGCGGCCGCGGCGAGAGGGCCGAAGACCACGCCCGAATGCCACCCCCGGGACAGCATGTCCAGGCCACCGAGCGCCTCGCCGACCCGCGGGCCGGTCTCGTACCCCAGGATGGCCCCGAGAAGGAAGCGCTCGCCTGAGACACGGCCCACGCGCGGGGCGGCGGCGAGCATCGCCGGAAGTACCAGCGAGTTGCTGTGCAGCGGAGCCAGCGGGTGGTAGTCGTCGAGTTCGAACCCCTGGATGAAGCTGGAGTTCAACATGGCCGCCGACGTGGCGCTGGTAGCCCGGCCATCCCAGCCGATCAGCGCGGAATCCCCGGCGGCCTCCAGCGCTGTGACGCCCTCGACGCCAATGCGGGAAACGGGCAGCTGCGCACCGACGAGGGCGCAGCCGATTCCGTCTAGCACCAGGTGCTTGCCCCGGTCGCGGACGGAGGCGGGAACGTCGGCCAGCATTGTTTTCGCAACCCAGGTAGCAAGCCGGCCGGTCGGGCCGGCCGGGTCGGTGGCAGGACGGCCGGTGGCCGTCACTGCGGCGGGAGTGCCGGAAGTCATCTTGGTTCTCCTCTATCGTTCCTGGCGGACGGGCGGTGGCGCCGCTAACGCTGAACGGCACTTAGGCCAGCTGACTTCGCGGGCCGGGTTCCGTGTGTTCGTGGACGATCAGGGTCAGAGGTTGTCTACGCGCGGAGCGTCACGCGGCCGGGATCTCTGCCCAGGGGGTGATAACCGCACGGCCGAGGAGATACCCGCTGATGTTGATGCTGAAGCCGAGCCAGGCTGGAGTCGAGTCGGCCTGCACCCGAATCTGAAGCTGTCCGACCTTCTCGATGCCGAGCGCCTGCACCACGATGACGTAGCGGTGACGCCCGTCCCCGGCCGGCGGTCCAGCGCCGATGAAGCGCGCCCAGCGGGCGTCGTTGGAAACTCGGCCTGGAAGCATCGGCCCCGGCCCGGTACACCCCGCACGTCGTCACCCCGTCCGACCGCGACTACCTGGCAACGGATAAGAGGCTGCTGCACGTCGCCGCCGAACGAAACCGATGGCAAGCCACGCTCACCGGGACCAAAAGCAGAGCCCGGGAACCTGATGGCAGTCTCCCGGGAACGGGGAGGGCTGCGTGAACAGCAAGTCGGACCCACCCCCGATCGACTGCTTACCGTGGCCCGGGCCGCCGGGCTGTCCGGTCACGCGGTGACCAAGCCGGCGAGGTGGGCCAGCGAATTGTCCAGGTGACCAGGAGAGAACGGCGGGAACTGGATCCGCTGTCGAGGGCCTTCCCCGACTGCCGACC
This sequence comes from uncultured Actinomycetes bacterium, assembly GCA_963762615.1. Taxonomy (GTDB): domain Bacteria; phylum Actinomycetota; class Actinomycetes; order Streptosporangiales; family Streptosporangiaceae; genus PALSA-505. Next base: position 408,550 of record CAVXLG010000017.1, read on the forward strand.
AGTCATAGGACAGGGTGACCTTGGTTCTGGACGGTCCGGCCGGTTCCAGGTCGTAGCGCCAGACCCAGCCGCCGAACCCCAGGCTGCCGTCGCCGGTGTCATAGCCGGGCTGCCAGGAGATGGCGCGCGGCGGGTCGAACACCTGGACCCGGTTGGCCATCTCGTAGTTCCCGTCCGGGTGGTTGGGGTGGTACATGGCTATCCGGAACACCTGCCCCTCTGCGGTCAGCCGCTGGCTGTCGAGGGCCCCGCAGACCCAGCCGGTGCCGTCGATCGCGACGTGGTTGGCGGGATCGGCGAGGACCGCAAAGATAGCTCCGGCCGGGGCGTTAACGATCGTGGTCGCGCTGACGGTCTCGTCGGCCATGGTGGTCACCTCCTGACGAGCTGAGTCTGGTACCGGTTCTGACGCCCGGGGCTGCCCGGCCTCGGGAGGCCAGCAGACCTGGCTCCGCCATTTTTACGCAGGTGACAGGGATGGATGCAAGTTTCGTGCCTCATTCTTGCTCTGGTGCCATCGGCCTGTCAGTGCTCAGATAAGGGCGCCTGACCCTAGGCCTACCCACAGCCAGGCGCATCGCCCGGACGGGCGACTCAACTTCCCGGAAGACCGAACTGAATGCCCACCGAAGACTCCGCAGCGGGCGTTGTCGCCGGTCGCCTCTGCTTGCCGTTGGTTGCCGCTGTTGCTGTCAGCCCAGCCGCACGCAATGCGCTTCTCGGCCAGCTCCCGCCTGGCGCCCACGGTGCGGCTTGAGAGAGTAACTCGCTGACTTGCACATCGGAGGCGTCGTTGTCCGTATGGCCACCATCGTGGTGCTCGCGGTCCCTAGTGCTTTGGGATTTTGAACTTCCGAACGGCTGCGCCCTGAACACAGCAGTGGGCAAGACCGTGGTCGCGAGGAACACGGCCTGGCCTGTGATCAGCTACCGTCCGTGAACGATGATGGCTGACACCGCGTGCGCGTCAACCTGGGCTGGGCAGAAATAGGTGGTCACCCATCCCTTATGGGAGAACAGTTCGGTCTGGTCGGCGTAGTGCTTCGAGACGGGATTGGCCGACTCGGAGTAGGTGAGCACGGTGGCAGCCTCCGGGCAGGCGTCGCCGCTCTTCCAGGTAACCGCCTGTACGTAGCTGGAACCGGAGTTCACCACACCGGGACGGGACAGGATGATCGCGTTGAACTCGCCGTACGGGTCACTCGGGCCGCCAGGCAGCGGGATCTTCTTGCCGTTTCGCAGTACATACTGGACGGCGCTGAGCGGTACGTCGTAGGGCAGGTGCGCCTTCTTCATGGCGGCCAACGCGTTACCGAAGAACTTTCGCACGGCCTTGCTCGTGGTGTTCAGGCCGTACGGCGTCGTGAGCGGGTGTGTGACGTCGAACGGGTGCGTCCAAGGGTCGGACTTCAGACCCAGTGCTCGCTCCCAGAACTCGCGGAACAGCACCGCCCCGCGCGACCCCGGGTTCTCCCGGCCGTTCCAGGCGGCCAGCACGTCACAGGAGTCGCCGACCGGGATGCTGCCGGTGCTGGTGGGCGCCTTACCGTCGGGGAACGCCCGGCACATGTCCACCAGTTCCGGCTTGACCAGCGAGGCACCGTACTGGATGTCGGAGTAGAACAGGTTTTTCATGTCCTGGAAGGTGAACCCGGGCGGCCCGAGCCCGTCGGTGCCGCTGATCCGCGTCATCACCATGTGCAGCGCGCTGCGGGTACGCAGCCCCAGGTCCGCACCCTGAGAACCGGGATTCCCGGTCCCGGCCTGGCCGATGACACGGGCGAAGCCGGTCAGCGGGTGGGCCGGGTTGGACATCCAGTAGCTGTCGTTGGAGTTCTCCACGAAGTCGTCGCGCATCAGGACGGGTTCCTGACCGGGCCCGAACAGTCCCGGCGCGGCTGCGCCAGGCCCGGTCGCCCACGCGCACGACGGCTCGGCGCCATTCAGCACCGGGATCCCGTCCTTCGCGAAGGTGATCTTGCCAAGCGCCGTGTCGCACCGGTTCGCCTCGGTGTTGGTGACATCGGGAATCGTCTGGATGTCGGCGTACAGGGCGTGGCCGGCCGAGTCAGCGGCGATCGTGTTGACCCAGGGCAGCCCTTGGTACTTCTTCAGGATCGACAGCTCCTGGGCTACCGAGTGTGCCTCGTCGGTGGCCAGGAAATGGTTGAGGAACCGGAAGTTGCTGGCGTTCGCGTCGGCTAGCGTGAACCCGGTCGTCGGGGTCCACCGAAGCGGCATCAGGCCCTCGAAGTTGTCGATCATCGGCCCGTACCGGGTGTACCAGATCGTGTCGCTGGCTGGCTTGACCGTGCCGCCGGGCTGGCGCACCTGGACGGTGATCTTCCGGCTGGTCATGGCGGTCAGCTTGCCGTTGTAGACGTACTCGGTCGGGTGCCTGGCCACCAGGGTCAGCTGGTAGGGCATGATCGGCAGCGCCCGCGACACCGTGTGGCTCCAGGCCATCGTGGAGGTGAACCCGATCAGTACCAGCGGCACACCGTACAGTGCCGCCCCTTCGACGTTCAGCACGCCCGGGATGGTGAGCTGCATCTCGTACAACCGGTCAGGGCCCGACCACGGGAAGTGCGGGTTGCCCAGCAGAATGCCGGGCTCGTCTTGGTGCATCCCTCTGGTGCCCGCCCAGCCGATCGCGACCGCGTTGCTTCCGATCTGCGAACTCTGGCCGCCACCGAACCGCAATGGGCCCCGCTCCGCCGCGGTGGGCAGCCCGTCGGTTCCGAGCCGGGCCGCCACCGCCGAGGCCACCCGCGCCGCCAGGGCCGTCGTCGACATGTCCACGACGGTGCCGTTGCCGGGGGCACTGCTGGACGGCGGCTTGGCGGTCGTGATCGCGGTCGGATCGGCGGCCTGACCCTCGAATTCGACGATCTGGTACATCCGCAGATAGGCGTCCAGCGCGGTGATCGGCTTCACCCACGCCTTCCCCCGGCAGGTGGGGTCCGGCACTCCCTTCTCCCCGCCCACCGAGGCCAGGTAGCCGTTGTACCCCGCGACGTACCCGCTGACGAGCTGCCGCAGTTGCGGCCCGACCGCACCAGCCCCGGTCCGCACCGAGAGCAGCCGGGGGATCACCCTGTTCTGGATGACCGACTGCCAGAAGAAGTCGCTCTGCAGGTTGGGCCCGTTACCCGCGCCCCCCTTGGGCCCGAAGTACCGCGAACGCTCTCCCTCGACGGTGAGATACGCATTCGCCATAGTGCATATGTCATCACTGGCGAACGCGTACCCAACCCCGTATCCGAGCGACCCGAAATTGCGCGCCGTGATGTGCGGAATCCCATAAGCCGTCCGCACAATCGTCGCCACATACCGCGGCCCGCCGCTAGCTGCACCAGTGGCCGCTTGCCCAGACCCAGCCGGCGAACAGGCCACCACGGCCCCAGCCACAGCCGACACGGCCACCCACCGCCATCGCGCTATCCACCTCTTCATCTCGCTCCTCGGGTGGGGGTCACGTGCGACACCAAGCAGGCTAAGTTGGCCAGCCACCCGCTGACATCAGCCGGAGGGGTGATCTCTAGCTGGCCTCGTGAGTCGCCCGAACTACCGCCGATACGTCTTTCGGAGTAGTCCCGCTGGACGATGGCCGGGTCCTGCCCCGGACGCGGCCGGGACCGGGCGGCGCGGCGGTGGCGGCCACCTGTAGCTGGGACAGGTCATCAACAAGACACGCCACCAGGCGGGTCGGGCACGCGAGGAAGGTCACCCGGCGCTGCCAGCTACCAACCCTGGCCGGTCCCAGCCATAACCACGACCGATACCGACAAGCCAAGACTCACAGGCCCGTCAATGGCCCATAGAGGTCAACAAGACGCGGGTTACTGCACAATGTGGCTTTGACCTGCAGCTGAAATCAGCCTGGCGCTGCGGCACAGATGCTGCTGTCTCGCCATGGTTACAGATAGTCCTCTGTGCCCGGGCCGGATTCCGGTACCGGCCGCTCAGTGCATGCCAGCGCGGCGCAGTCGGGCAGCGGCTTCCCCCTTCTGCTCCTGCCGATCATCAGACGCTGACACCCGCAGCCGACACCAACGAGGACCCACTCCTTGCGCCGCCCGTCTGGAGATGATAGGACGAGCGTCACGGAAGGGGTGGGGGCTATGGGGATTCCGATCCGGTCAGTGCTGGCGGTCATCGCGGGCGTATCCATCGTCGGCCTCGGAGGCGGGGTGGCCGGTGCGACAGCGTCAGCACCGCCGCCGAGCTTCACGTGCAAGGGGAGCCTGGCCGCCCCGGGAACGGTGCCGTCGGGCACCTACAGCTCACTGGTCATGCCGCCCGGTTCGATCTGCCTGATGCCAGGCCCGGCCCCGGTTACCGTGCTGTCCAGCGTAACGCTGCAGCGCGGGTCCGGTCTGGTGACGGGGATAGCCAGGGGCCTGTCGGCCAACGTGAAGATCGTGGGCAGTCTCACGCTGGCGCCCGACGCCGCGTTCGTCGCCGCGCTGAAGAACGAGAAGAACCCGGTCAACATCCAGGGCCGGGTGACGGTGAAGAGCGGAGCGCTGTTCTACCTCGGCGACGAGCGTCCCGGTGAGCCCCCGTTCGCGTCGATCCAGGGCGCGGTCGTGGCGCAGGACCCGTCGGCCGTGGTCATCCAGAACACCACCATCGGCGGCCCGGCCTCGGTCACCGGCGGCGGCGCGGTCAACAAGATCGTCGAGGCACTGTCGCACAACGCTCCGCAGACCAACTACACCGACTTCGAGGATGACCAGATCAAGGGCGGCATCACCGAGGTCGGCTACGGCGGGGTATGGGGCGGCGTGATCCGGACGATCATGAAGGGCTCGATGGTCTTCGCCTTCAACAGCGAGGTCAAGATCGACGAGTACGACATCGGCTCGAACATCATCAGCGGGTCGGCCTACTGCAACGGCAACAAGCCGGCACCCAACATGGGCAAGAGCCCGGGGGCGCCCAGCATCGTGCACGGGCGCACGTTCGGCAATCAGGCTAAGACGTGCACCGGCATACCGGGCGGCGGGACCGGCCCTCCCGGCTAACTTCCTGGCACTCCAGGCCAAGGGGTTCATCAGCTATGAAGGAGGTCGCCCTGCAGGGCGACCTCCTTCGCGTCCGGCCGCACTGCTGGGCGGCGTCAGGCGACGTTCGAGCGCCTTTACGGGCTTATGTCCCATCCGCTGCGGCGTGGCCGGGTGGCCCTTCAGACTGTCCGCGAGTGACCGCGATGACGCTGGCCGACCCCTCGATCGAGCACGACCGGCGATTTTACAGACCATCCCTGCGACGGACAGTGCACGACTTCTGACCTGGGACAATGCTGCAAGTCTGCTTCTGGCTCCGGCGCGCATCCCGCGCATATCCCACGAGTAGGCGACCAATCTGTCGTTCTCGGCCGGTGGTTGGCTTAACCGAGCTGCTGCTCCAGCCGGGCGGCTACCTCTCGGTACCTGCCGACCGGGACCAGGTGCACCCCCTCGAATCCACCCGAGTCACGGATCCGGATGACCTGGTCGCACGCTGCCTCGACACCGGCGAGGCGGTCAGCTTGCACCCGTTCGCACAGGTCAGCGGGGATCTCGATGTCGGGTATCACAGACGCCATCCGCTGGGCGTGCGCTTCGCTGGCCAGGACCATCACTCCGGCGAAAACTGGGACCTCGACCGGGTTAGCATCGCGCCACCTCAGCAGCGCGTTGACGGAAAAGCTGACCTGGGCGAACAAGAAGTCTGCAGCCCGTTTCCAGTTAGGCAGCGGGCGGAGCGCGGCGGCGGCACCGACCCGGAACTCTCCAACCCCAGCGAAGGCTGGGTCTGCAGGTAGCGCGCGGACCTCCTCGATCATCGTCCGCACGGTCAGCTCGCCGGTCCGGCTGCCGGAGTTGGGCTTGTCCCCGTAGACAAACAAGAACTGATCCACGCCGTAGGACGCCGCTGTGAGCAGATCGCGGCGGAATCCCAGCAGGTTTCGATCCCGCGAGTTCAGGCAGGCGACACTGCGACCTCCCATCGCCTCGACCTCGTGCGCCACGGCCACGCTCGACACGGTGGCACGGCCCAGGTGATTGTCAGGAATCAGGAAGGCATCCGCAATCTTGCTGAGAGTCCCGATCTGGTGCCGCACATGCATGAGATCAGGTCGGGTCGGCGGCTCGATCTCGCATACGACCTGAAAAGGGCTGCGCGTCATGTGAGCAAGGTACACGGACTGCTCTTGGGGCCGGTCATGCGTTACCTGGGCGGTGATGGTGAGCCCAAGGGGTTTACTCGGCGTCGGGCGCTTCGCCCGCATCCGTTCCGCCGTGTCACCAGTTCTGCCCTCTGCGCCGTGGCAACTTCAACAAGCAATCAGGCTGGCCGTACGCAGCCGCGGCCATCGGCGCCGTGGGACTGCATTTCGACGATCTCCGGCACACAGGGAACGCCTTCGCAGCTGCCAGCGGGGCGGGCCTGCGTGACCTGATGGTCCGGATGGGCCATGACAGCGAGCGTGCGGCGATCATCTACCAGCACGCCGCACGCGGCGCCAATGCAGAAATCGCCGAGGCGATGGACGCCCACGTCCAGGCAGAGCAGGCCGCCGAAGAGGACGGGGGCCACGGCATTGGCGGCACGCTTGTCCCGGCGGGCTAATTGCACATTAATTGCACGCGGGCTGCCTGATGCCAGGTGTCAGGCGGGAGCTACGGGCCACGGATAGGGCGTGACCTGCGATTTCCCTGGAGCGGGTGACGAGAATCGAACTCGCACTATCAGCTTGGGAAACCAACAGATCGGAGTCCCTGACCTCGCTGACCTGGGAACCCGATACACCGCCAGTGACCGTCACGTACCCATGACACCGGGGTTAATGGCCCGCTAATGGCCCGTGGACTGATGGCTGTGGAGGCGGCTGCCTAACGGCGGGCTTCACGCCACCTGGCCCGGCGTGCGCCGGCCGGGCGCCCAAGGCTGAGCCTGCCTGCCCGGCCGATCGGCCCGGTGCCGGGCCTGGCGAATGGGTTTGTTGTGGCGCGAGGCGCAATCACGCCGTAATCGCGGGTCAATGCCGCGCTGGCATGCTCATACTTAGAGTGGCCGCACCAGGCCCACTGTAAGGGGCCCGCAAGAGATGAACTGGTTCTGGCTCCGCAGCCGTAGCCCCCGCCGGATAACCTCGGCGCGTGGCTTGTCTCATGGCAATGCGGGACGGCTGGCCTGGCGGAAGGCGGCCAGGCCGGTCGGGTACGTCGGGCTCAGTGTGGCGCTGGCAGCCGTCACGGCCGGGTGCACTGGTTCACCGGGCGGCACCGGGCAGGGCCCGGCCGCCGCGGCGGTTTCCCGATCCCTGCTCATCTCCAGGACCGTCCCTCATGCCCCGGTGGGCAGGCAGCTGACCTGGTTCCTGCGCGCTGTGGCCGATCTTCCCTGGTCCCAGTGGCTGATCCAGGCACACTTCGACTCTGGCTTCCTGGCGCATATCAGCCCGGATCAACTCAACTCGGTCCTGGCGCGGCTCCCGGCAGCCTTGGGTGCGTCCGTGCCGTCCTCGGGGGCGTCCCTGACCGGGCTGCTGTCGCAGGACCCGGCCCACGATCCGGACACGCTCCTGTCGGTGGCCGCCTTCGGCTCCGTCGAGCTGACGGTGAGCATCGCGGTCAACGGCGCTGGGCTGATCAGCGAGCTGGCGCTCACGCCGTATCAGCCTCCGCCGGCCAGCTGGGGCCAGGTCGACCGGGAACTTATGGCGCTGGCTCCCCGCGCCAGCCTGCTGGCCGCCCGGGTGTCACCCGGCGGGAGCTGCACCCCAGTCCATCAGGTGGCTGCCTCGGCTTCGCGGCCCCTTGGGTCGATGTTCAAGCTGTTCGTCCTGGGCGCGCTGGCGCGCCAGATCGCCGCAGGGCGGGTCTCCTGGAACCAGCCGCTGACCGTCACCGCGCCGCTTAAGAGCCTGCCCTCCGGGCAGCTGCAAGATGAGCCGGACGGTACCCAGATCTCGGTCCGGGACACGGCGGCCAAGATGATCTCGATCAGCGACAACACGGCCGCCGACATGCTGATCAACCTCGTGGGCCGGTCCGCGGTGCAAGCACAGGACCGGCAATGGTCAGATCATGCCGCGCTGAACGTGCCGTTCCTGACCACCCGGGAAATGTTCATCCTCAAGCTCAGCCAATGGCCAGCGCTCGCGCGCCGCTACATCGCCGCGAACAAAGCTGGCCGGCAGGCGCTACTCGCCAGCACCATCGACCGGGCGCCTCTTCCCGCCGTAACGGCGGCGCAAGCGTTTGTCACGCCACGGGGCATCGGCTCCATCGAATGGTTTGCCTCGCCAGACGACATCTGCCGCGCCTTTGCCGGATTGCGGCAACTCGCGGCCCAGCCCCGGCTGGCACCGCTCGGTTCCATCCTGTCGGCCAACAACGGCGGCATCGGGCTTGACCCGGCGCAGTGGCCCACCGTCTGGTTCAAGGGCGGCTCCGAGCCGGGAGTGGCGACCGTGGGCTATCTCGCCACCAACAGCAAAGGCCAGACCTTCGTGGTGGTCGTGATGCTCAGTAACCCCGCGGCGGCACTGCCCCCGTCAACCCCGACGGGATTGCTGGCCATCGTCCGGGGCGCCTTCGATCTGGTCCGGTAATCCCGGCGCGGGGGAGCGCCGGACCCGGTCCCGCGCAGCGGCGGCACTTGATCGACAACGGCTAGATTCGGCAACCCCAGCCCGCCGATCCGCAAGTGTGCCACTGGCCTTTCTGACCTGGCATGTCCTACCTGACCTGCTTAAATGACACTCATCGGTTCGTTGTCCTCTGTTGTGCGCTGCTGCCCGGCCACAATCCGGCCACGCCTCGCGGCGGCTATCGCTTCCAGGTTCGACAGAGCGCACGTGGTCTGCCTGGACGACGCCGCTAAGCCGACCCAGCAGCTCAGAGCTTAGCGTTTTCGATGGTCGCTAAAAAAGTAAGCAATTGCGACAAAATGGGTGGATGATAAGCATGCCGATTATCCACCAAGCTTTTGCTTTATCGGTAATATCTCTATTAATGGCCGCATCGATAATCATCCATATCTCAAAAGCGAAAACCAATAGAGCAATTACAACAAGATTGGCAGCCATACACCTAGGTGCAATACATGGCGGCTATACATACATGTATTATAATAGCGGCGCAGGCAGCCGGGCCAGTGCCAGGTCCAGGGCGGCGAGCAGGTCGGCGGCTGTATTGCTGTCGGCGTTGCCCGGCCGCAGCAGGCAGTCCAGCGCCCCCCGCCCGCACCCCTGCCCGATCCAGCGATCTTGACTCTTTAAGTGTCAAAACGCCGCGTCTCCTCCCCGTCCTCCTGAACCGCCCCGGGTCTCCGGAGGCTCCGTCTCGTGAGAGGAAGATCGCCGCGCGGCTGAAGGTCCGCGGAGCTTGCCCGGCGAGCAGCAGAGACCGTCGGCAAGCGCCGGAGCACCCGTAATGGCCCGCTTATGGCCTGCAGAGCAGCCAGGACGCGACCAGGGCAGGCAGGCTTGTCAGGCATCCCCGCTGAACTGGTGTTCCTCATGCAGCGGGTGACAGGGTGACAGAATTCGAACTCGCACTATCAGCTTTGGGCGAAGCCAGCCGGCATCTGCGGCCGCAAGATCGCAGACAGACCTAGAAAGCAGCGGCTGACCTGCAAGTATGCGGAGCGGGTGACGAGAATCGAACTCGCACTATCAGCTTGGGAAGCTGATGTTCTGCCATTGAACTACACCCGCGTGGCCGACGCAGCCAGGCCGGCTGGAGCACGACCCTGCTGCGTTCGCCCCGATATCGTACCGGAACAGGTAGGTTGCCAGCGTGCTCCTCTCCGACCGAGACATCAGGGCCGAGATCGAGTCGGGCCGGGTCAAGCTGGACCCCTACTTGGCCGAACTCGTCCAGCCGTCCAGCATCGACGTCCGGCTCGACCGGTACTTCCGGGTGTTCGAGAACCACAGGTACCCGCACATCGATCCCGCGATCGAGCAAGCGGACCTGACCCGGCTCGTGCAGACCAAGGGCGATGAGCCGTTCGTCCTGCACCCGAACGAGTTCGTCCTCGGCTCCACCTACGAGATCGTCTCGCTTCCGGACGATATCGCCGGGCGTCTGGAAGGAAAATCGAGTCTGGGCAGGCTGAGGGCTGCTCACCCACTCCACGGCCGGCTGGATCGATCCCGGGTTCTCCGGGCACGTGACGCTGGAGCTGTCCAACGTTGCCACGCTGCCGATCAAGCTGTGGCCGGGCATGAAGATCGGCCAGCTGTGCCTGTTCCGGACCAGCTCGCCTGCCGAGCACCCGTACGGCTCGGACGTGTACGGCTCCAGGTACCAGGATCAGCGCGGGCCCACCCCGTCGCGGTCGTACCTGAATTTCTACCGCTCGCGCATCTAGCGGTCGGCAGGGGAGTCTTGCTCGGCGGCACGACGGCCCGGCGGGCACCTCGCGCCGGGCGAGGTCAGCGCCACGACGAGGACAGCACAGTGTCATCGCCGCCCAAGGCTCCGCCGTGGACTCCTCCGCCTCCTGCGGGCGCACTCCCCCGGATGCCGTTCGCCCGTTACCGACCACTAATCCGGCCGCAGGGGTACCCAGGGCGGCGGATCCTGCCTTAGCGTGCTGTTACCGTCGGGTAAGACCGGGAAGTAACTTGAGTAGCGACAGGGCACGCAGGTCGAGGGAGGCCCCGATGACAAACGTCGACGAGCGCCAGGCCAGGAAGGTGGCCGAGGAGGCCAGGGAGCAAAACTGGCGCCAGCCGAGCTTCGGCAAGCAGCTCTTCCTCGGCGATCTCCAGCTTGACCTCATCTACCCGCACCCGAGGCCGACCGAGGAGGCCCGCCAGCGCGGCGAGGAATTCTGCGCCCGGATGCTCGAGTTCACCGAGACGCACATCAACGGCGCGCTCATCGAGCGCGAAGCCCGCATCCCGGACGAAACCATCAAGGGCCTGGCCGCTCTGGGCGCGTTCGGCATGAAGATCGCCCCGGAATACGGCGGCCTCGGCCTCTCGCAGCTGTACTACAACCGGGCGTTGATGATCGCCGGATCCGCCTCCCCGTCGGTGGGCGCGCTGCTGTCGGCGCACCAGTCGATCGGCGTGCCGCAGCCGGTGAAGCTGTTCGGCACCGACGATCAGAAGCAGCGGTTCCTGCCCCGGTGCGCGCGCGGCGAGATCAGCGCGTTCCTGCTCACCGAGCCGGACGTCGGCTCCGACCCGGCCCGGCTGCGCACCGCCGCCGTCCCCTCCGACGACGGCCGGGAGTACGTGCTGGACGGGGTCAAGCTGTGGACCACCAACGGGGTCATCGCCGACCTGCTGGTCGTGATGGCCCGGGTGCCGCGAGAGCGAGGGCCACCGCGGCGGCATCAGCGCGTTCGTGGTGGAAGCCGGCGAGCCGAGGGCATCACGGTCGAGAACCGCAATGCCTTCATGGGCCTGCGCGGCCTGGAGAACGGCGTCACCCGGTTCTACCAGGTGCGCGTCCCGGCCGAGAACCTGGTCGGCCAGGAGGGCCAGGGGCTCAAGATCGCCCTCACCACGCTGAACACCGGCCGCCTCTCACTCCCCGCGAGCTGCGCGGCGGCCGCGAAGTGGACGCTCAAGATCGCCAGGGAGTGGTCGAGGGAGCGGGTGCAGTGGGGCCGTCCGGTCGGCGAGCACGAGGCAGTGGCGAAGAAGATCTCTTTCATCGCGGCCACCTCCTACGGGCTGGAGGCCATGGTCGACCTGGCCAGCCAGATGGCCGATGACCATAGCCGCAACGATATCCGCATCGAGGCCGCCATGGCCAAGCTCTTCTGCTCGGAGATGGCCTACAAGATCGCCGACGAGCTGGTGCAGATCCGCGGCGGCCGGGGCTACGAGACCGCCGATTCGCAGGCCGCGCGGGGCGAGCGTGGCGTGCCCGCCGAGCAGGCGCTGCGGGACATGCGGATCAACCGGATCTTCGAGGGCTCCAGCGAGATCATGCGGCTGTTCATCGCCCGGGAGGCGGTGGACGCGCACCTGAGTGCGGCGGGTGAGCTGATCGAGCCGGGCGCGCTGGCGGTCAAGGCCCGCGCTGCGGCCAAGGCGGGCCGCTTCTACGCCAAGTGGCTGCCCACGCTGGTGGCCGGCCAGGGCTCGGTGCCCGGGTCGTACCAGGAGTTCGGCGCGCTCGCGCCGCACCTGCGCTACGTGGAGCGGACCAGCCGCAAGCTGGCCCGCGAGACGTTTTACGCGATGGCCCGGTGGCAGGGCAAGCTGGAGCGCAAGCAGGGCTTCCTGGGCCGGATCGTGGACATCGGCGCCGAGCTGTTCGCGATGAGCGCGGCCTGCGTGCGGGCTCAGATGGACGCCGCAGACGCCCCGGACTCGCCGCGCGGCGCCAGCTCCGCCGAGCTCGCCGACGCGTTCTGCCGGCAGGCCCGGCTGCGCGCCGACGAGTTGCTCCGCGGACTCTGGCGTAACACCGACCAGCTCGACGTCGGCTGGCCAGCCGCGTCCTGGCCGACCGGTACACCTGGCAGGAGGAAGGGATCGTCGACCCGTCGACGCCCGGCCCGTGGATCGCCCCGGCCGAGCCGGGACCCGCCCAGCGGGAGAACGTGCACCGCCGCGTCGGCTGACGGCGCGTCCCGCGGCAGATCCGCGGGCTAGGAAGGCTGGCCGGGACCGTCCGGCTCCCTGATCTTCCCGAACGGGCGGAGCCGGGCCGTCGGCTCATCGCGCTCGTCAGCCGCGGCCTGCAGCGCGTCCCGCTCGGCCGCCAGCTCACGGACTCCCTCTTGCAGCCGGCGGACCTGATCTTCCAGCTGGCGGACCTGCCCTTCCAGCTGGAGGACGCGGCGGACGGCGGCCAGGGTCAGGCCGTCCTCGACCAGCCGCAGCACGTAGGCGACGGTGGTCACCTCGTGCCGGGTGTAGCGCCGCTGGCCGCCGGCCGACCGGGACGGCCGCACCACGCCGAACTCGTCGAGCCGGCGCAGGAACGCGTGCTGCACCTCGAGCGTGGCGGCGACCTGCCCCACCGTGAACAGCGGCAGGTTCTCGTCGTCAATAGGCAGCGAAGGCACGGCATGCTCCAGATGCGAAAACCGGGTCCGAACGGCCACGCCGCCCGGACCCGGTTACGGTTTACGACCGTCAGGCAGCGATCATCTTCTTGGTGTCGTTGCCGATCTCCACCTTACGAGCCTTGGCCTTCTCGGCCAGCGGCACGCGCACGGTGAGCACGCCGTTCTCGTAGGCCGCCTCGACCTTGTCGGCGTCGTAGGCGTCACCGAGGTAGATCCGGCGGCGCAGCGTTCCGGTCACCCGCTCGCGGACGAACGGACGCTCGGTGTCGGTCTTCTCCTCGTCCCGCTTCGCGCTGACGGACAGCACGCCGCGGTCCACGCTCACGTCGATGTCCTCCAGGCTGATGCCGGGCAGGTCGAAGCGAAGCACGATGTCGCCGTCGCGACGGATGCCATCCATCGGCAGCGCGGCGCGGGCGGCCGCCCGGCCGGACACGCGGTTGTACAGGAACGGGTCAAAAGATGTCAGGAGCACGAGGCCCACCTCCATGTGGCGTTTACGCATCTTCTACTGGAGGTAACCTCAAACTCTGGTTGTATATTTCCTGTCGGCGGAGAAGTATCCGACGTGACCTCAGCCGACCCGCTCGATGATCGTCGCGTTGGCCTGGCCGCCGCCCTCGCACATGGTCTGCAGGCCGTAGCGGCCGCCGGTGCGCTCGAGCTCGTGCACCAGCTTGGTCATCAGGATCGCGCCGGTCGCGCCCAGCGGGTGGCCGAGCGCGATCGCGCCGCCGTTCGGGTTGGTCTTGTCCAGCGAGGCGCCGGTCTCGGTGGACCAGGCGATCAGCACGGGGGCGAACGCCTCGTTGACCTCGAACACGTCGATGTCGTCGATCTCGAGCTTCGCCTTCGCGAGCGCCTGGCCGGTCGCCGGGATCGGGCCGGTCAGCATGAACACCGGATCGGCGCCGGTGACCGCGAGCGCGTGCATCCTGGCCCGCGGGGTCAGGCCGTGCCGCTGCACCGCCTCCTCGGAGGCGATCAGCAGCGCGGCAGCGCCGTCGGAGATCTGCGACGCGGCGGCGGCGGTGATCTCCCAGCCCTCGCGCAGCGGCTCCAGCCCGGCCATCTTCTCCTTGGACGGTGTCCCGGCGCGGTCCCTCGTCGGTGGTCACGCCGGCCAGCTCGGTGATCTGGCTGGCGAACCTGCCCTCGTCGATGGCGCGGACGGCCCTGGCGTGGCTCTCCAGCGCGAAGTCCTCGAGCTGGTCGCGGGTGATCCCCCACTTCTCGCACATCAGCTGCGCGCCTCGGAACTGGGATATCTCCTGGTCGCCGTAGCGCTTCTTCCAGCCCTCGCCGAACGGCAGCGGCAGCTCCATCGGCAGCGCGACCGACGAGCCCATCGGGACCATGCTCATGCTCTCCACGCCGGCCGCGACCACCAGGTCCTGGGTGCCGGACAGCACCCCCTGGGCGGCGAAGTGCACGGCCTGCTGCGATGACCCGCACTGCCGGTCGACGGTCACGCCGGGCACCTGCTCGGGCAGGCCGGCCGACAGCCAGGACTGGCGCGCGATGTCGAGCGTCTGCGGGCCGACCTGCGAGACGCACCCCATGACCACGTCGTCAACGGCGGCCGGGTCCACCCCGGTCCTGCTGACCAGCTCGGCCAGCACGTGCGCGGCCATGTCCACCGGGTTCACGCCGGAAAGTCCGCCGTTCCGCTTTCCGACCGGGGTGCGGACCGCCCCGACGATGTACGCCTCTGCCACAACGCCTCCAGCTGCTGTCCGGGTGCCGGCCGCCCGCGCTCCGGCCGGGAAACCGAGTGCCGTTCGGTTTCGCTTCCAGGGTAGCGTGTCATCCCCGCGGACTGGCATTGGCCCGCGCCGGGCGGCCAGCGTAGGCTGGTGACGACGGCGAACCGAGGATGCGGAGGCGCGGATGCTCACCGGCTTCATCTTGGTGGCGTTCATCGCCGGCCTGTTCACCCTCGGCTTCACCAAGCTGCGCCGCCGGATGGGGATAGGCGTGACCAGCCGGACGTGGTGGATCACGTTCCTCGTCACGGTCCTGATCATCCTGGGGCTCTGGGCCACCGGCCACCGCTGACCGGCATCCCGGGCCGCGCCGCCGCTGTTACTGCGGCAGCTTGCGGCGCCCGTCGACCGGTATCTCGAACCAGACCGCCTTGCCGTCCCGGGTGGGCCGGGAACCCCACCGGGTGGCGATCTGGTCCACCAGGTACAGGCCGCGGCCGCCTTCGTCGGTCTCGCCCGCGCTGCGGATCCGCGGCAGCCGCAGGTCGGGGTCGAACACCTCGACCCAGACCGCCGATGCCGCCGCGGCGCAGCCGCAGCGTGATCTCCCGGGGGCTGGGCCGCAGGATGCCGTCCAGCCGGTCGTCCCAGGACTCGGCGGGCATGACCGCCGCGGGCGACCCCCCGGCGGTCTCGAGCGCGAGCTCCCGGCGCGGGCTCGGCGAGACCGCCGCGTGCAGGACGGCGTTGGTGACCACCTCGGAGACCAGCAGGCAGGCCAGCTTCGCCTGCTCCGGCTCCAGCCCCCAGCTGATCAGCTGTGCAGGGCCGACCGGCGTGCCTGCGACACCCTGATCGGCTCGGCCGGGAAGGTTACTTCCCAGGTCGCGAGGTCCACCGGGGAGGACTGCACCACCACGATCGCCATGTCGTCGTCGATGTCCCCGGGCACCGCCTTCTCCGCGGCCTGGGCGATCGTCTCGACGTCCTGGCCAGGCCACCTGGCCGACCGCGGCGCGGAGCATCTGCAGCGCCTCGTCCTCGGTGTAGTGGCCGAGCCGGTCCGCGCGCACCCGCCGGTCGGTGAGCCCGTCGGTGTAGAACACCAGCGTGGCGCCGGGCGGCAGCAGCATGGATCTCCTCGCGGAACGCCGGCACCCCGGCGATGCCCTGACCGCGGACGCCGAGCAGCAGGCCCTTGTCGGCGATCTCCATCTCGCCGACCTTGCCGCCGGTGATCATCAGCGGCGCGTCGTGGCCGGCGTTCGCGTACGTCAGCTCGCGCGACCACGGGTCGTATACCAGGTAGGTGCAGCTCACGATCGGCGGATCCGGGGTGTCGTCGGGCGGTCCGGGATGCGCCGGGCCGAGCGTCCGGCCCAGTCGTCCAGCTTGCGCAGGATCTCGGCGGGCGGCTTGTCGTCCTGCGCGAAGGCGCGCAGCGCGGCGCGCAGCTGTCCCATGATCGCCGCGGCCCGGGCGCCGCGCCCTTCCACGTCGCCGATCACGATGCCGACCCGGCCGGCGGACAGCGGGATGATGTCGTACCAGTCTCCGCCTACCTGGGTCTGGATGCCCTGCCCGTGAATCTCCAGCGGCTTGGCGGGCACGTACCGGCAGGCGACCGCCAGCCCGTCAAGGTCGGGCAGGCTCTGCGGCAGCAGGCTCTTCTGGAAGGCCAGCGCGGTGCGGCGCTCCTCCTCGAACAGCATCGCGTTGTCGATCGCGACGGCGACCCGGCTCGCGATGGCGCTGAGGAAATCCCGGTCGTAGGCGTCGTAATGCTGCTCTTCGCGGTCGCTCAGCCGGGACAGGCCCAGGCTCATCACGCCCAGCAGCTCGCCGCGGGCCAGCAGCGGCGCGGCCACGATGGAGATCATGCCCACGTCGTCGCAGGCCTCCTGGCTGCCCGGGCGCGGCGAGGGAAAGCGCTCGTCGTCCAGGTCGGCGACCAGCGACGGCGTCCATCCGGGCCATCGCCTGCTGGCAGAAGTGACCCTCGGGGTACCTGATCTGCTCGCCGACCGCCGCCCAGGTGCCCGGCGCGCGGAATCCAGCCGCGGGCGTGCACCGCCGCGCGGCGCACCAGCTTGTCCCCCTGGCACAGGTCGATGAAGCAGTGGTCGGCGAACTGCGGCACCAGCGTGTCCGCCACCTGCCGCAGCGTGACGCCAAGCTCAAGCGAGCCGGCCAGCCGCTCGCCGATGCGCTCCAGCAGGGCCAGCCGCTCATGCTCACGCTGGCTGCCCCGCCGGGTGGCCTCGCGGGCGAAGATGACGATGCCGTCGATCGCGCCGGACGGGTGCCGCAGCGGGACCGCGCTGGCCCGGACGAAGACGCGCGAGCCGTCGCACGCGGCGGCTGGCGAGCGTTCCCTCCCAGGCGTGCCCGCGCAGCACCTGCCGGGCGAGCTCGACGGCCTTGCCGAGATCCTCGACCTCGAACCCGAGCGAGAGGACCGGGCGGCCGACGAGCTGCTGCGCGTCGGCGGAAACCCCGAAGAGCTTGCTGCGCGAAGGCGTTCGCGTAGATCAGGTTGTTGAGCCGGTCGGTGACCACGACCGCGGTCTCGACCTGGTCGAGAACGGTCTCCGCCGGCAGGTAGGAGGGATAGCGGAGACCCTCCATCCGGTCATGGCCACGCAGTCACCTCACCGGGGTCCCGAGTCCGCCGGACGGCGGTTCCCGCGATCACGGCCGGGCGACGAAGACGTGCGCGGCGACGTCGCGGGGCAGCTCGGCGGTATGACCCTCCGCGTAGTCCTCACATGTCACCCGCACACCGTCATGACTGGCCGCGAGGGTTACCTCGCGTCCGGGTTGTATCCCGATGTGCTTGAGTCTAAGCATCAAACCGGCATCGCTCTGGACTTGCTCACTTATCCGCCGGACGACAAAACGCCCGGCGCTGCTGGTCACAGCCTCCGTCATGGCCTCGGCGGGCTCGCGGCCCGACGGCCAGGGCGTGCTCCCGCGCGGCCGGGGGAAGACCGAGCTCGTCCAGCCCGGGGATGAGATTGCCGTGCGGGCAGCGCAGCGGGTAGTCGAGCAGTTCCACCACCCGGCGCTCGACTTCCTCGGATATCACGTGCTCCCACCGGCACGCCTCGATGTGCACCTCTTCCCAGGGCAGCCCGATGATCCCGACCAGCAGGCACTCGGCCAGCCGGTGCTTGCGCATGACCCGGGTGGCCAGGCGGCGGCCCGCCTCGGTCAGGGCCAGCTGGCGGTCGCCCGCCACCTCCAGCAGCCCGTCACGCTCCATCCTGGCGACGGTCTGGCTGACCGTGGGGCCGCTCTGCGAGAGCCGCTCGGCGATGCGGGCGCGCAGCGGGACGATGCCTTCCTCTTCGAGTTCGAAGACCGTGCGAAGGTACATCTCCGTCGTGTCGATGAGCCCGTGCGCCGTCAACGGTCCTACCTCCCGTACCGATGCTATGCCGCCGCGCAGGGCCGGGCGCGCAAAGCCGGGTCAGGGGGCCAGCCGCTCGAATCTCCCAGCCGCCGTCTGACGGCTGGTACCGCAGCCGGTCGTGCAGCCGGTCGGGGCGCCCCTGCCAGAACTCGAACGACGCCGGCGCGAGCAGGTAACCGCCCCAGAAGTCCGGCATCGGCACCTGCTCACCGGGCGGCCACCGCCGCTGCAGCTCGCGCGTAGCGCTCGTCGAGCTCGGCCCGGGACGCAGCACCGACGACTGCCTGCTCGCCCACGCGCCCAGCTGGGAGCCGTGCGCGCGGGTCCTGAAGTACGGCTCGCTCTGCTGCTGGGTCATGGCGCTGACCGAGCCCTCGATGATCACCTGCCGGTGCATCGCGTGCCAGGGGAACAGCAGGCAGGCCCGCGGCTGCCCGGCCAGGTCCCGGCCCTTCCGCGAGGTCCGGTTGGTGTAGAACACGAAGCCGGCCGGGTCGTACTGCTTCATCAGCACGGTCCTCGCCCTCGGCTGGCCGGAGGCTGACACGGTGGCCAGCACCATCGCGTTCGGCTGCGGAAGCCCGGCGGCGGTCGCGTCGGCCAGCCACGCGGGAGAACTGGGCGAACGGATCCGCGGCGAGCATGCCCTCATCGAGGCCGACCGGGTCGTCGCCGGCCGTCCCCTCGCCCGGGGGGGCCTGCCATTGGTCCGGCGGCTCGGCTGCGTGCTGTGCGGCGTCCACGGACAAGAATCCTCACACAGTCCCGGGCCGGGCGCTGCACCGCCGGCCCGGCTGCCGCGCGTCAGCGCGGCTGGCTACCGGGAAGTACGCCGGGCGCGATTGAATGAGGTCGCCGGGCACCGCGGCCCGGCCATCCCATCCGGTGGCGACCGCGCACGAGACGGAGGAAGGCACATGTCCGAATTCAAGCCCGGGCTCGAGGGCGTCGTCGCGTTCGAGACCGAGATCGCCGAGCCGGACCGGGCGGGCGGGGCCCTGCGTTACCGCGGCGTGGACATCGAGGAGCTGGTCGGGCATGTCTCCTACGGCCACGTCTGGGGCCTGCTGGTGGACAACGCGTTCTCGCCCGGGCTGCCGCCGGCCGAGCCCTACCCGATCCCGGTGCACTCCGGCGACATCCGGGTGGACGTGCAGAGCGCGCTGGCCATGCTCGCCCCGGCCTGGGGGATGCGGCAGCTGCTGGACATCACCGACGACGAGGCCCGCGACGACCTCGCCCGCGCGTCGGTGATGGCGCTGTCGTTCGTGGCCCAGGCGGCCCGCGGGCTCGGGTTGCCGATGGTCCCGCAGAACCGGGTGAACGAGGCCAGGACGATCACCGAGCGGTTCATGATCAGGTGGCGCGGCGACCCGGATCCGCGGCACGTCAAGGCGGTCAACGCCTACTGGACCTCGGCGGCCGAGCACGGCCTGAACGCCTCCACCTTCACCGCCCGGGTGATCGCCTCCACCGGCGCGGACGTGGCCGCCGCGCTGTCCGGCGCGGTCGGCGCGATGTCCGGCCCGCTGCACGGCGGCGCCCCCGCCCGGGTACTGGGCATGATCGAGGAGGTGGAGCGCACCGGCGACGCCGACGCGTACGTGAAGTCGGCGCTGGACCGGGGCGAGCGGCTGATGGGCTTCGGCCACCGGGTGTACCGCGCCGAGGACCCGCGGGCCCGGGTGCTGCGCCGGACCGCCAGGGAGCTGGGCGCGCCGCGGTTCGAGGTAGCCGAGGCGCTGGAGAGCGCCGCGCTGGCCGAGCTGCACGCCCGCCGACCGGACCGGGTGCTGGCGACCAACGTGGAGTTCTGGGCGGCGATCGTGCTCGACTTCGCCGAGGTGCCCGCGCACATGTTCACGTCGATGTTCGCCTGCGCCAGGACGGCGGGCTGGGCCGCGCACATCCTGGAGCAGAAGCGGACCGCGCGGCTCGTCCGGCCGAGCGCGCGCTACGTCGGCCCGGGGCCGCGCCCGGTGTCGGACGTGCCCGGGGCGAGCGAGGTAGTCGACCGGCCCGTCTAGGGACCTGCCGGGGCGGCCGGCCGCCGTCATTACACTGACCCGGTGACCGCTATCGAGATCCCCGAAGACATCAAGCCGGCCGACGGCAGGTTCGGCTGCGGCCCGTCCAAGGTCCGCCCCGCCCAGCTCGACGCGCTCGCCGCCTGGGGAGCCCGCTACCTGGGCACATCGCACCGGCAGGCTCCGGTGCGCTCCGTGGTGGGCCGGGTGCGTTCGGGAATCTCCGGGCTTTTCTCCCTCCCCGGCGGATACGAGGTGATCCTCGGCAACGGCGGGACCACCGCGTTCTGGGATATCGCCGCGTTCGGGCTGGTCAGCGAGCGGTCTCAGCACCTCGCGTTCGGCGAGTTCTCGGCGAAGTTCGCGAAGGTGACCGCGGCGGCGCCCTGGCTGGCGGAGCCGACGGTGATCGAGTCCGCCGCGGGCATGCACCCGCTGCCGCGGGCCGAGGCCGGGGTGGACGCTTACGCGCTCACCCACAACGAGACCTCCACCGGCGTGGCGATGCCGATCGGCCGCGTGGCCGGCGCCGACGCCGGGGCCCTGGTGCTGGTGGACGCGACGAGCGGCGCGGGCGGCCTGCCGGTTGCGGCCGGCGAGACCGACGTGTACTACTTCGCGCCGCAGAAGTGCTTCGGCTCCGACGGCGGGCTGTGGATCGCGCTGATGTCGCCGGCGGCGCTGGAGCGCGCCGCGCAGATCGCGGCGTCCGGCCGGTACGTGCCAGAGTTCTTCTCGCTGCCCACCGCGATCGCCAACTCGCGCCAGGAGCAGACCTACAACACCCCCGCGCTGGCCACCCTGGCGCTGATGGCCGAGCAGGTGGAATGGATGCTCGATCACGGCGGGCTGGGCTGGACCACCGCGCGAACCGCCGATTCGTCGTCCCGGCTGTACACCTGGGCGGAGAAGGTGCCGTACGCGACGCCATTCGTGGCCGACCCGGCGCAGCGTTCGCAGGTGGTCGGCACGATCGACTTCACCGACGCCGTCGATGCGGCAGCGATCGCGGCCACGCTGCGGGCGAACGGGATCGTGGATACCGAGCCGTACCGCAAGCTGGGCCGCAACCAGCTGCGGATCGGCATGTTCCCGGCCGTGGACCCGGCCGACGTCGAGGCGCTGACCGTCTGCATCGACTACGTGGCCGAACGGCTCTAGCCGCCGGCCTGCTCAGCGCACCAGAGCGCCGATGACCACGGCCAGGACGAGGATCGCCAGCACGGAGGGAAGCAGCCAGCGGGGCGCGCGATTCACCCACGCAGCCTACGCGGCGGGCCGCCGGGCCCGGGACGGCGTGCACATGATCGAGGAATACGCCCGGCGCAACGGGCACGCGGACCTGCTCAGGGAGAGCATCGACGGCTCCGCCGGGGACTGCGGCCGTCCGGCAAGCCGCGGTCAGGGCCGGGCGGGAACCTGCAGCGGCCAGTCGCCGAGGGACTCATACCGGGGCCGCGGGCCCAGGTGACTGCGGATCAGGTGGATCCGGTCCGCCGTCCAGGCGCTGCCCGAGAACTCCGCGAGCGCGGTGACCAGGGCGCGGACGTCAGCCGGCTCGCGGCAGCGGGCCAGGGTGACGTGCGGTCTGAAGCGCCGCCGCTCGTCCGGCGGCGGCGCCCCCGCGCGCCTGGCCCCGGCCGCCACCGACGCCGCCATCCGGCCCAGCGCCGCCTGATCGCCCCGGATTCCGGTCCAGAGCACGCGGGCCCGGGGAGCGGTCGGGAAGGCGCCGGCCCCTGCCGCGGCCAGGCTGAGCCCGGCGTGCCTGCCCGCCGCGCGCTCCAGCCGCGCCCCCAGCGCGGTCACCGCCGCCTGGTCCACCTCACCGAGGAAAGCCAGCGTGACGTGCCACGACTGCGGGCTGCTCCAGCGCAGGTCCGGCCATGCCGCGCGGAGCGGGGTCACGGCGGCCTCGAGTTCGTCCAGGGCCAGCGCCGGCGGCGTGACGGCGACGAACAGTCTCACCTGCCCATGCGTACCAGAAATCCGGGCTCAGGTCAGGCCGCCGCCTTCAGCAGGACGGAGGGCCGCAGGTAGTCGCGGATCCTGACGCCGCGGCTGCGGGCGAGCACGAGCGCAACCACCGCCGCGGCGGCCGCCGAGATCGCCCCGCCGGCGATCAGGCTGATCCTCGGACCGAACTGTTCGCCGACCCAGCCAACGAGCGGCGACCCGAGGGGCGCGCCGCCGAGGAACACCAGCAGGTACAGTCCCATCACCCGGCCGCGCATCTGCGCCGTGGTGCCCAGCTGGGTGGCCGAGTTGGCCGCCGTAGTGAAGGTGAGCAGCACCACGCCGATGGGGAACAGCACGGCCAGGAACAGCCAGAACGACGGCATCATGCCGTTCAGGATCTCGAGCGCCCCGAAGGTGAACGCGGTGGTCAGCAGCAGCCGGGCGCCGGGGTTCTTCCTGCGCGCCGCGAAGAGCGCCCCGGCCAGCGCGCCGGCCGCGAACACCGTGGAGCCCAGTCCGAAAGCGCCCGCCCCGGCGTGAAACACCAGCCGTGACATCAGGGCGTTCGTGACCTGGAAATTCATGCCGAACGTAGCCACGAAGAACACCAGCACCATCAGCGTCCACAGGCTCGGCCGGGCCCGGACGTAGGCCAGGGCCTCGCGAAGCTGGCCCTTGGCTCTCGGCTTCGGCTCGGCCGGGTGCAGGTCCGACGGGTGCATCAGCTTGAGCCCGATGATGACGGCGGCGTAGGACGCCGCGTTGACCAGGAAGGCCGCCGGGGTCCCGACGGCGCTGATAACCAGGCCCGCGACCGCCGGGCCCGCGATCCGGCCCATGTTGAAGACGGCGCTGTTCAGGGCGATCGCGTTGGGCATGTCGGCCTTGCCCACCATCTCCACGGCGAACGTCTGCCTGGTCGGGTTGTCCACCACGGTGACCAGTCCCAGCGCGAACGCCAGCGCGTACACGTGCCAGATGCGCACCTCGCCGGTCAGCGCGAGTACCCCGAGGAAGAGAGCCAGCCCGCCCGCGATCGCCTGCGTGAACATGAGAATGATCCGCTTGGGATACCGGTCGGCCACCGCCCCGCCCCACATGCTGAACAGCAGCAGCGGGAGGAACTGCAGTCCGGTGGTGACGCCCAGCGCCGTGCCGCTGCCGTGGGTCAGGTTCAGGACCAGCCAGTCCTGTGCGACCCGCTGCATCCACGTGCCGGTGTTCGAGATGACCTGGCCGGTCGCGAACAGCCGGTAGTTGCGGCTGTGCAGTGAGCTGAACGTGCGACCGGACCAGCGCCGGGCTACGCCTGGCTGAGCTTCTCCAGGACCGGTGCCGCCGCCCGCAGCACGGCCCGCTCGTCCGGCGTCAGTTCCTTCAGCCGCTTCGACAGCCACGCGTCCCTGCGGCGGCGCGCCTGGACGACCAGCGCCCGGCCCTCCTCGGTCACCGTGAGCACCACCTGGCGCCGGTCGGTGGGGTGCGGCGCCCGCATCACCAGGCCCCGTTCCTCCAGCATGGCGATCACCCGCGTCATGGACGGCGGCTGCACCTTCTCGTGGTCGGCCAGCTCGCCCGGCGTCATCGCGGCATGCTTCTCCAGCACCGCGAGCGCGGCGAGCTGGGTGTCGGAGAGCGAGGCCAGACCCTCTGCCTGGCGCTCTACCCGCAGCCGGCGGGCGAGGCGACTCACCGAAATGCGCAGGGCCGTCGACAGACCCGCGTCTGACCTGGTCTGCGTCGCAATCGTGTTCATTAGCCTGGGTCATTACTCTTGCTAACAGTAAGCGGCATGCGCGCATTCCGCAACCAGTTAGCAACGCGAACGAGCCGACGCCGGCGGCGCCTGACTCAAGTACACCATGACTTGACGGCCAACTCACGCCCTCGGGGGCACCGAATCCGTCGCGCCGGCGGCGGGCAGCCCGGGCCGGGCCCAGGCCGCCTGACCCGGCTGTGACCCGGGCGTGACCCGCCTGGTGCCCGGCCTCGTGACCCGGCCGTGACCCGGGCGCCTGACCCCGCCCGTGACCCGCGCGCCTGACCCGGCCCGTGACCCGGCTGCCGGCTGATCGCTCTTGTCGCACTAGCCTGGCACGGTGAGCAGTGAGCCCGGTCCGGAAGGAGAGTCCCGCCCCGTCCCGGCGGGTGTTCCCGGGCGCCCCCCGGCCTCGGCCGCCGTCGCGCTCCGCGACCCGCCGCCGCCGCTCGAAGCCAGCGACCAGCTCGTGACGGCGGCCGGCACGGCCGGCTGGGCCATCGCGCTCGTGGTCCTGCTGATCGTGCGCACGGACATCCCGCCGGGGCAGCGGTGGTGGATATGGACCGCGCTGGCCGGGTTCGTCATGGGCCTCTTCGCGCTCTGGTACGTGCCGTACCTCAAGCGCTCGCGGGCGCGCGCGGCGCAGCGGCGTGCCGCGCTGCGCGACCAGGGCACGGCCTAGCCGTGATCGAGGGACTCGAAGACGGTTTCGTCCACTGAGACGCCTGGCTGGTCAACCAGGTCATAGCCGAGCTCGTCGATGATCGGCGGCACCACCGGCTCCGCGCCGTGGCCGCGGGCTGCCTCCGAGTGCGCGCCGCAGCCGTGATCGACGGAGACCACGCGGCCGTCCTCGGGCGCGTACGCATTCGCGCACACGCCGAACACGCCGCCGAGCGGGCCGGCCAGCCGGACCAGGAACCCGCAGCTGGCACACGGCGCGGGGGCAGCGCGAGCCAGCGGCGTATGCGGGCCGTGATCACCCTCGTACCACCGCTCGGCCGTGGCGTCGCGGCCGATGGCAGACAGCACCCGGGCCTGCGTCACCTCGGGTTCCGGGCCCGATTCCGCCCCGGCCTCGGCCGGCCAGTCCAGCAGCCCGTCGTCCCCCTCGCCGGCCACGACGGGCACCAGGCGCTCGTCGTCCGGCGGGGCGGGAAGCAGATCCCCGACACCCAGATCACCCGGCCTGAGCCGGTCGCGCCACGGCACCCACTCGGGTGCCAGCAGGGCGTCCGGCCCGGGCAGCAGCACGACCTCGCTGACCGTCACCAGCTTCGACCTCGATGCCCTGGCCACGGTGACCGCCCACCGCCAGCCGACGTACCCGGGCAGCAGGCTCGCGAACAGGTGCGTCACTACCCGGTCGCCGTCGGCCTCGGCCGCGAGGTGGTCGCCCACGGCGTCTGGTCCGGCCAGCTCCGCTGCCGCAGCGCGGGCGAGGTCAACAGCCTGCGCGCACGTCTCGTCGGGTTCCCTGGCACGGATTCGGGTAGCGGGGCTCACGGTTAGCCATTGTTCCCCATCCCGGGCAGTACCTGGTACGCGCGGGGCCGGTCACGGCACAGGACAGGACGAATCGGCTCCCGGGTCGTGGCAGGACGCGACACACTGAATACTGGAAGCATGCGAATGTCCGGCGCGCGAGGCGCAGCACACGGGGCGGCCTCCGCCACCAGTGCGGCCGCGCGCGCGGGCAAGTCGGCGACGCGCGGGACGGCACGGGTGATCCACCGGCTGACCGGAGCATCCGGCGCGGGTCGTACCGGCCTGGACAAGCTCATCGAGCTCACCGCGGCGGGCAGCGTCGGTGACGCGTTCGTCGCCGTGTCACTGGCAGGCACGATCTTCTTCAGCACCTCGGTCGACCAGGCACGAGGCAGGGTAGCGCTGTTCCTGCTCATCACGATGGCCCCGTTCGCGGTGCTGGCCCCCTTCATCGGGCCGATGCTCGACCGACTCCAGGACGGCCGCCGCTACATCCTGGCCGGCACGTTCCTGGCCCGCGGGCTGCTGTGCTGGGGGATGTCAGCGGCGGTAAAGAACCCGTACACGCTGCTGCCCTCCGCGTTCGGAATCCTCGTCCTGCAGAAGGCCTACGGCGTGGCCCGGGCCTCGGTCGCCCCGCGGTTGCTGCCGCCCGAGATCACGCTGGTGAAGGCGAACGCGCGATCCGCCCTCGCCGCGCTGATCGCGGCGTCCATAGCGGCCCCGGTGGCCGCGGGGGTGGACAAGCTGGTCGGCCCTGGCTGGGTACTGCGGCTGGGCACCGTGATCTACCTGGCCGCGATGGCGCTCGCCCTGAGGCTGCCTAGCCATGTTGACGTGCCGCGGGCCGACACCGAGCCCACCCAGCCGCTGCCCGCGGATCCGGACGGGCTGGCCAGAACCGCCGGGCGCGCCGGATCGCGGGCACAAGCCGGATACGACACCGAGGACGGATACGATGCCGAGCCCGGATACGGCACGGGGGCCGGACACCGGGCCGAGCCTGGATACGGGACCGGAGGCGGATACGGACCGCGGGGCGGATACGGCACCCAGCCCGGATATGACACCGAGGACGGGTACGGCACGGAGGCCGGATACGGGCCCCAGCCCGGGTACGGACCGCAAGGCGGATACGGACCGCAGGGCGGATACGACGCGCAGGACGGATACGACATGGGGGCCGGCCACGACGGGCAGGCTGGCCACGACGGGCAGGCTGGCCACGACGGTCGGACCCGGCCTCTGCCCGGCGAGCCGAACGGCCAGTCCCGGCCGGGGAATGACAAGGGCAGGGTGCGCCGGACCCTGCGGCAAGTCGGACCAGTGGTCGCCGAGGCGATGCAGGGCAATGCCGTGCTGCGCGCGCTTTCCGGTTACATGATCTTCTTCCTGGCGTTCCTGCTGCGCTCAGATCACTTCCCCGGGGTGTCCCAGAACGTCGCGCTCGGCGCCATGGTCGGGGCCGCGGCAATCGGCGGGCTAGCGGCCATGGCCATCGGCTCGATGCTGCGGTCGGCGTCACCGCAGGTCATGCTGTTCAGCATGCTGGCCCTGGCCACCGTCGTCACCGCGGTCTGCGCGTGGTTCTTCGGATTGTTCGCCGCGCTCATCGTGGCCTTCATCGCCGCCTGCGCGACCGCGATCGCCAAGCTTGCCCTCGACTCGACCGTGCAGCGAGAGATCGGCGAGGAGATCCGCTCCTCCGCGTTCGCCGTGTCGGAGACGCTGCACCAGCTGTCCTGGGTGGCGGGCGGTCTGGCGGGACTGGCGGTGTCGTTCACGAACAGCGGGTCGGCGGGGCTGGCCATCGCCGCGGCGGGTCTCGGCGTAGCGCTCTTCCTGCTGATAGCCCGGCGCCGACGCAGGATCCGGGGCACGCGGCCCGCGCCGCGGCCGAAACCGGCCCCCTCGACGCGCTAGGGCAGATCCCGCGGGCCCGGCGCCGCGACCGAAACTGGTCTCCGCCGTGCCCGGGTGCGTCCCGGGGCTGGGCGCCGCGACCGAAACTGGTCTCCGCCGTGCCCGGGTGCGTCCCGGGGCTGGGCGCCGCGACGGAAACCGGTCTCCCGCCGTGCCCGGGTACGCCCCTGGGCTGGGCGCCGCGACCCACCCCCCCTGTCGCGCTGGGCGCGTCCCGCGGGCCCGGCGGGGGCCATAGGCGTCGGCGCGGGCTAGGCCTCCAGGTCGTCGGCCACGGCCCGCAGTACGGCCGCTATCTTGCTCGCTTCCCGGCCGTCCGGGTGCTTGCCCCGCCGGTAGCTGTTGGAGACCCCGTCGAGCAGCTTGATCAGATCCTCCACGAGAATGATCATTTCGTCCGGATCCTTGCGGCTGCCCCTGGCTACCATCGGGGGCGGCTCGAGCAGCCGGACCTGCAGGGCCTGAGCACCCTTGCGTCCCTCGGCGATCCCGAATTCCACCCGCTGGCCGGCTCGCAGGCCAGGCGTGCCTGCCTGCAGCGCGGAGGAGTGCACGAAGACTTCCCCGCCGTCATCGCGGGTGAGAAAGCCGAACCCCTTGTCGGAGTCATACCACTTGACCTTGCCAGTGGGCACAGACGAGACCTCATGTCATGAATGGGACCTGACTGCTCCGGCGCCACGAGAGGGCCGAAGCCACGCGACAAGGCTATCGGTACCGCGGCGGCAGCGGCAGCGGCGGTTTGGCCACGGGCCCTGGCTTTACGGCCTACCGCCCGCGGTGAACAAGCGACATGGTCCCGGCTTGAGCCGGGACCATGTCCTCCGCGGCCTCACACGTTCGGATGGTGCTGGGACGGGATCGCGTGCGTGGCCGGGAAACTACTGGCTGCTACTTCCTGCGCAACATGTATCAGTATGTTCTACCCGGATTCACCCTGCGCAATCATCACTTCATCACAGAGCCACCGCCCGGGCCTATCCGGGCGGCGGCTGGCGCCAGGGCGGCTCCCGGCGGGGGCGTCTGCCCTTCCGCACCCGCCAGGCGAGGTAGCCGGCCGCGACGAGGGAACCCGCCCGTATCAGGTCCCAGCCGTCGATCCGGACGGTGCGGGCATAACCTGCCAGGCTTCCCGATCGGGCGGTCAGGCCGGCGATGGCAATGGCCGCGATCAGCGTGAACGCCACCTGGATACCGAGCGCGGCCCACTTGTCCCTGGCGTCCCACAAGCGCGAGGCGATGATCGCCACCGCCCCCAGTAGCCACAGCGGGAAGGGGTAGACCAGGCCGCCCGCGCCAAGCAGCAAAACCGCGACGGACTCCAGCGGATGCCTGCGGGCCAGCGCGAGAACGCTCCGCAGCCGGATCCACGAGGGGCTTGCCGCCAGGCCTGGCGATGCGACCGGACCGCCGCGCCCGGCGCCGCGCCGGTCCTCAGGCTCCGGTGTCCTGGGGGACGCGGGCGGCCCTGAGGTTGTCCCGGGCAGCAGCTCCCACAGGCCTGGCGGACGCTGCACCGGCAGCAGGGCGCGCGGGCCGGGCGGCCGCGGCGGGCGGTCCGGGGAGCCGGGCGAGCCGGGAGACCGAGCCGGGCGTCAGGGCGGGCGGTCCGGGAGACCGGGCGGACCCGGAGCCGGGCGAGCCAACCACGGCGGGCGGTCCGGGGAGACCGGGCGAGCCGGGAGGCCGGGCCGGGCGACCAGGGCGGGCGGTCCGGGGAGACCGGGCGGACCCGGGAGGCCGGGCGAGCCAACCACGGCGGGCGGTCCGGGGAGACCGGGCGGGGCGACCAGCGCGGGCGGTCCGGGGAGACCGGGTGGGCCCGCCGGATAGGGGGTCCGGCCGGGCCGGGCGACGCTGGTCCGGCGCCGACGCGAGGCTGCGTCCTGCGGCGCCGCCGGTGCAGCGCGGCGGCCAGGCCGCGCCGCTGCTGGCCAGACGTGGCCGGAATAACCGGCGGCGGCCCGGTTCCCGACACGGGCGCGGGGCGCTGGCCGACCCGGTCGTCCTGCTGCCCGGCGCTCGAGTCCATGGGCCGATACTCCCCCGCTAATGCCCGCAGCACACCTGAAGAGCGGCCGCGGACAGCCGAAAGGGCGGCCCCGCAAAATCGCGGGGCCGCCCTTGGGTTGCGCTTCGGGCCGCTGAAGGGCCCGGAACACGGAGAACTTGCCAGCCCTCACGTCCCGGATACGCGCATGGCGATCCGGAGCTTCAGGACTAGAAGTCCATGTCACCGCCGCCGGGAGCGGCCGGGGCCTTCTCCTTCTCCGGCTTCTCGACGATAACGGCCTCGGTGGTCAGGAACAGCCCGGCGATGGAAGCGGCGTTCTGCAGCGCGGAACGCGTCACCTTCGCCGGGTCGATGATCCCGGCCTTGAACATGTCCACGTACTCGCCGTTGTCGGCGTCGAGCCCGTGGCCCGACGAGAGCGACTTGACCTTCTCGACCACCACGCCGCCTTCGAGGCCGGCGTTCACCGCGATCTGCTTCAGCGGCTCCTCGAGCGCGCGACGCACAATGGACGCGCCGGTGCTCTCGTCGCCGCTCAGGTCGAGCTTCTTGAACGCGTTGGTGCCCGCCTGGAGCAGGGCCACGCCGCCACCGGCGACGACACCCTCCTCGACCGCGGCCTTGGCGTTGCGCACCGCGTCCTCGATCCGGTGCTTGCGCTCCTTCAACTCGACCTCGGTGGCCGCGCCGGCCTTGATGACGGCCACGCCGCCGGCCAGCTTGGCCAGCCGCTCCTGCAGCTTCTCCCGGTCGTAATCGGAGTCGCTGTTGTCGATCTCGGTGCGGATCTGGTTGACCCGGCCGGCGATCTGCTCCGCATCGCCCGCGCCGTCCACGATCGTGGTCTCGTCCTTGGTGACGACGACCTTGCGGGCCCGGCCGAGCAGGTCAAGATCAGCGTTCTCCAGCTTGAGACCCGACTTCCTCGCTGATCACCTGGCCGCCGACCAGGATGGCGATGTCGCCGAGCATGGCCTTGCGCCGGTCGCCGAACCCGGGGGCCTTGACGGCCACGGACTTGAACAGCCCGCGCATCTTGTTCACGATCAGGGTCGCCAGGGCCTCGCCCTCGACGTCCTCCGCGATCACCACGAGCGGCTTACCCGACTGCACTACCTTGTCCAGCAGCGGCAGCAGGTCCTTGTTGGCCGAGATCTTGGAGTTGACCACGAGGATGTAGGGGTCCTCGAGGACAGCCTCCAGGCGCTCGGGGTCGGTGACGAAGTAGGGCGCGATGTAACCCTTGTCGAAGCGCATGCCCTCGGTGAGCTCAAGCTCGAGGCCGAAGGTGTTGCTCTCCTCGACGGTAATGACGCCTTCCTTGCCCACCTTGTCCATCGCCTCGGCGATCATCTCGCCGATGGCGGGGTCGCCCGCCGAGATGGAGGCGGTCGAAGCGATCTGCTCCTTGGTCTCCACGTCCTTGGCGAGCTTGGACAGCTCCTCGCTCACCCGCTCGACGGCCGCCTCGATGCCCTTCTTCAGCGACATCGGGTTGGCACCCGCCGCGACGTTGCGCAGGCCCTCGCGGACCAGCGCCTGCGCCAGCACGGTCGCCGTCGTAGTGCCGTCACCGGCGACGTCGTCCGTCTTCTTTGCGACTTCCTTGACGAGCTCGGCGCCGATCTTCTCCCACGGGTCCTCGAGCTCGATCTCCTTGGCGATGGACACGCCATCGTTGGTGATCGTGGGTGCGCCCCACTTCTTCTCGAGTACGACGTTGCGGCCCTTGGGGCCGAGAGTTACCTTCACGGCATCGGCGAGCTGATTCATACCGCGCTCGAGGCCGCGCCTGGCGTCCTCGTCAAACGCGATCATCTTGGCTGCCATAGGCTCCAGTCCTCCGGAACTTTGTGGCTTGGACGGATCGAGCCGACGCCCGCGACGGCCGGCCCCGCCCGTGGCAGTCCCTTCCTGCCGCGGGGAAGAACCTCATCGCCCCGATCCCGCTGTAACGTTGTCACTCTCGGGATGAGAGTGCCAACGACCTGTTTAGCACTCTCCGGGTGAGAGTGCAAACCGGACGCCGGTGACCAGGCCCGCCGCCCCGGCTGGGAGGGCGGCTGATAACGACCGGACGCGCACTGCGGGCGCCCCGGGGTAACTGAACGGCCCGGCTAAGTCAGCTGACTGGGCCGGGCCGATCGGTGTAGCGACAGTGCCTCACAGGGCGCGTACGGCGTCCGCCTGCGGACCCCGGTCGCTCTGCGTGATCTCAAACTCGACCCGCTGTCCCTCCTCGAGGGTGCGATAGCCATCCGACTGGATGGCCGAGAAGTGGACGAAGACGTCCCTGCCACCGTCGACCGCGATGAAGCCGTAGCCCTTATCCGCGTTGAACCATTTGACGGTGCCCTGAGCCATTCCCAACAACTCCCTTGAACTGTGCTGTGCTGCTGCGTACCCGGGTCCCGCTCTCATAGCGGCGGAGCCCGTTAACCGCATAACGCGAGCGGGCATGCCGGGCATGCCCGCAGAGCCAGAGCGGCCGGACTCGACCATACCCTGTGTCGTGACTGACCGGAATGGCACTGAACGATATTGGCCGCGGAACCGTCGGGCCGTGGCGGCACGCTGATTCACCAGGCCACCGCGGCAGGGAAGAACTTCGACATAACGGACGATCAGACCGGGTCGGCCTGCCTATCCGCCTGCCACGGCCGGGATGACAGAGACCTGCCCGCCCGCCGGCACCGGCGTGTCAAGCCCCTGTGCGAACCGCACGTCCTGTTCGCCGACGTAGACGTTGATGAACCGGCGGAGCTGGCCGGCGTCATCGAGGATCCGGCCGCCGAGGCCGGGGTATGCCGCGTCCAGTCCGGCGATGACTTCGCGCAGCGTGCCAGTCTGCGCGGTGACCTGCGCGGCCCCGCCGGTGTAGCTGCGCAGGATGGTGGGAATGCGGACCGAGACGCTCATTCCATGCCCGCCCCTCTGAAGGCGTCCTCGATGCCTGAACTTCTGAAGGCGTCGAGAGTGGGCCGGATCGGAGCCGGGGCGGGTGCCACCGCGGACACCGCGTCCAGCGTCTTCAGGCCGTCCCCCGAGTTGATGATGACCGTTTCCGCTCCGGGGTCGAGCCTGCCGTCGGCCAGCAGCTTCCTGAGCACCCCCACGACCACCCCGCCCGCGGTCTCCGCGAAGATCCCCTCGGTCGACGCGAGCAGGCCGATCGCGTCGATGATCTCATCGTCGCTCACGTCCGCGATCGCGCCGCCGGTCCGGCGCACCGCGTCGAGCGCGTACGGGCCGTCGGCCGGGTCCCCGATCGCGAGCGACTTGGCGATCGTGGCGGGCCGCACCGGCCGGACCACGTCGTACCCGGCCTCGAACGCGGCCGACACCGGCGCGCAGCCGCTCGCCTGGGCGCCGAACACCCGCCAGCCCTCGCCGCCGACCAGGCCGAGCGTCGCCCAGCTCGCGGAATCCCTTGTCGATCTTAACCAGCTGGGCGCCGGACGCGATGGGGACCACGATCTGCTCGGGCAGCCGCCAGCCGAGCTGCTCGGCCACCTCGAAGCCGAGTGTCTTGGAACCCTCTGCGTAGTAGGGCCGGACGTTCACGTTGACGAACGCCCAGTCCTCATGCTCGCCCGCCAGCTCGCAGGCGAGCCGGTTCACGTCGTCGTAGGTCCCGTCCACGGTGACCAGGGTGCCGCCGTAGACCGCGGTCATGATGATCTTCTGCGGCTCCAGGTCGGCCGGCACCAGCACCATCGAGCGGATCCCCGCCTTGGCCGCCGCGGCCGCGACGGCATTGGCCAGGTTGCCGGTGGAAGGGCAGGCAAGCACCTTGAAACCCATCTCAGCCGCGGCGGCCAGGGAGACGGCGACCACCCGGTCCTTGAACGAGTGGGTGGGGTTGCCGCGCTCATCCTTGATCCACAGGCGGCGCATGCCGAGCGCCGCTGCCAGGTTGTCGGCGCGGACCAGCCTGGTCCAGCCCGGCTCGGTTCCCGGCGACTCCGCGATGTCCGGCCGGACCGGCAGCAGGCTGGCGTACCGCCACATGCTGAGCGGGCCCGACTCGATGTCCGCCCTGGTCAGCTTCGGGAAGTCGTAGTTGACCTCGAGCGGGCCGAAGCACTCGGTGCACGCGTAATGCGGGCCGATCTCGCAGCCGTGCCCGCATTCCCGGCAGGCTAGCCCGGTGGCATATCCGAACGAGAGGCTGCCCGCACGTGCTGCGGCAGCGGCGCCCGGAGTGGCGGAGAACGGGGTTGTGGTCACGTGACGAGGGCCTCACTTCCTCATCTTTCCCTGCGGCCACCCTGGCCGCGGGCCGGACTTGGCACCTGTCACGGGCCGGCCTCGCCGGCGGGGAGATCCCCGCCCGGAAGACGGGCACAGACGTCCGTGATGGTTGCCGGGGCTTCGCAGGGCCGATCCCTCCACCCCTCTGGATGAGCAATATTCAGTTGTCGTAACAACACTCTAACCGACCGGCCTGCGAGAACCTGCCGCGGACCGGGGCGAACTGCCGCAGCGCACCGAGGGCGACCCGCTAGCCTTGCGGCGATGAGCGAGCGGCAGGGCGTCCCCCACCCCCAGGACGTGGGCCGGGTCCTGGTGGCGTCGAACCGGGGGCCGGTGTCGTTCAGCCGGGACGCCGACGGCGCGCTGACCGCCAGCCGGGGCGGCGGCGGCCTGGTGTCCGGACTGTCCTCGGTGGCGGCGACGGCCGACCTGCTCTGGATCTGCGCCGCGCTGAGCGACGCCGACCGGGCGGCCGCGCGCCGCGCCCCGGGCGGCCGGCTCGACCTGGACGGCAACGACCTGCCCGCCGCCGTCCAGATGCTCGACATCCCGGCCGCAGACCTTCCGCCAGGCCTACAACTCGGTGGCGAACGCCACCTTGTGGTTCGTCAACCACCTGCTCTTCGATACCCCGAACCGCCGCGTTCGGGCCACGGTTCACCCGCGAATGGGAGTCGTACCGCCAGTACAACGCCGCCTTCGCAAAGGCGCTGGCGCAGAGCGCCGACCAGGACGGCGCGCGCGCGATGGTGCAGGACTATCACCTGGCCCTGGTGCCCGGCATGCTGGCCCGGCTGCGGCCCGGACGTCAGGATCGCGCATTTCTCGCATACCCCGTGGGCGCCGCCTGACTACTTCCGGATACTCCCCGACGAGGTCGGGCGCGAGCTGCTGGAGGGAATGCTCGGCGCCGACCACGCCGGCTTCCTCAGCCGCCGCTGGGCCGACGCCTTCCTCGACTGCTGCGAGGAGGTACTCGGCGCCGAGGTGGACCGGGCCGGGCGCCAGGTCAGCTACCGGGGGCACGTCTGCGGCGTCGGCGTGCACCCGCTCGGCGTGGACGCGGCCGACCTGCGCCGCCGGTCGGCGGCGGCCGATGTCGCGGCGCAGGTCGAGGCGCTAACCGAGACCACCGGGGGCAGGCAGCTGATCGTCCGGGTCGACCGGACGGAGCTGTCCAAGAACATCGTCCGCGGCCTGGCCGCCTACCGCGAGCTGCTGGCGGCCCACCCGGAGCTGCACGGCACAGGTCACCCACCTGGCCTTCGCCTACCCGTCCCGGCACGACCTGCCCGAGTACCGCGCCTACACCGACAGCATCCGGCGGGCGGCCGCGGCAGATCAACGAGGAGTTCGGCACGCGGTCCTGGGACCCGCTGATCCTCGACCTGGACGACGACTACGCCCGGTCGCTCGCCGCCTACCGGGTGGCCGACGTGATCGTGGTCAATCCCATCCGCGACGGGATGAACCTGGTAGCCAAGGAAGGCCCGATCGTGTCCGGGCGCGGCTGCGCGCTCGTGCTGTCCAGGGAGGCGGGCGCCTGCGCCGAGCTGGGCCAGGACGCGCTGGTCGTCAACCCGTACGACGTGACCGCGACCGCGTCGGCCATGTACCAGGGCGCTGACCATGCCGCGCCGCCGAGCGCTACCGGCGCTGCGCGGCCCTGGCCCAGGCCGGCGGCGCCCTGCCGCCCGGCCAATGGCTCGCCGATCAGCTCGGTGCGCTCGGCTGAGCCTGCCGCCCGGCCCGCTGCCGGTCCGGCCAGCCCCGGCGCGGTCAGTTCGAGCCGGGCGGCCAGCCAGCCCAGCAGGGCGACCACGCCGGCCGGGCCGTCGACCACCAGGTCGCACGCCGCGGCGAGCTCGGTGACCTCGGCCGAGCCGCTGCACACCGCGACACCGGGTATGCCCGTCGGCGCGCAGCTCGCCGACGGCGCCGAACGCCGGGAGGTCACCGACATCGTCCCCGCAGAACAGCACGGCCCGCGAAGCGCGTTCGGAAACAACCGACTTCAGCGCGGCTCCCTTGTCCATCCCCCGCGGCCGTAGCTCGATCACCATCCGGCCCGGCTGCGCCAGCAGGTCCTCGGCGTCGGCAAGCGCCTCGCAGCGCGGGGACGCAGCAGCCGCAGCGCCGCATCCGGCTCGGCGGTCTGCCTGGTGTGCACCGCGACGGCGTGCCCTTTGTCCTCGATCCAGGTGCCCGGGGGCGCGCCGGCCGCGGCCAGGACGCCGGGCAGCCGGGCCCGCGCGGCCGCCACGCCGGGCGGGGCGGGCGGGGCGGCGAGCTCGCCGCCGGACCACCGCTCGAAGCCGTAGTGGCCGAGCACGATCAGGCCGGGCACGTCGGCCAGCCCGCCGTATTCCACCGCGCGTGGCGCGCCGGGCGGCCGGTGATGATGGCAGCGTGCCGACCTGCGGGGCCAGCGCGCGCAGTGCCGCGACCGCGCCGGGATACGCCCGCGCGTCCCGGGGGTCGGACACGATCGGCGACAGCGTGCCGTCGAAGTCCAGGCCGATCAGCGCCTGGTCCGGGCGCGCCAGCAGGGCGGCGAGGCCCGCCCGCCCCTGCGCAGTGCCCGGCAGGAAGGCGGCCGGGACGCCGGCCAGCGGAGGGCCGCCATCCGGGAGCGGCCGGCCGTCTCAGCGGGCTTCATCGGATTCCGCGGGTCGCACCGAGCGCCGTCTGGCCCGCCTGGACCGCCGGGCCCGCAGCCGCTTGACCAGGACGGGGTCGAACGCAGCCGCCTCCGGCCGGTCGATCAGCTCGTTGAGCAACTGGTAGTAGCGGGTGGACGAGATGGCGAAGTTCTCCCGGATTTCCAGCTCCTTCGCCCCCGGGCTGCGCCACGCCCGGCGCTCGAACGCCAGGATGCGCATATCGCGCTCCTGCAGCGCCGCCATGCCACCTCCTGCGTGCCCGCCCAGGCAAACCATGGTAGGCGGTCTATGCGGACGGCCGCGGACGACGTACGCTCACCCTTCGTGGCTTCCATTGACTGCATCTCGTTCCTGACCGACTACGGCCTGGAGGACGGTTTCGTCGCGGCCTGCCACGGGGTGGCCTGCCGGATCGCGCCCGGAGTGCCGATCATCGACATCACGCACCTGGTGCCGCCGGGTGATGTCCGGCGCGGTGCGGCCGTGCTCGCGCAGACGTTCCCGTACCTGCCGTCCGGCGTGCACGTCGCGATCGTGGACCCCGGCGTGGGCACCGCGCGCCGGCCGGTCGCGATCAGCGCCCCCGAGCGGCATCTTCATCGGCCCGGACAACGGCCTGCTGTCCTGGGCGGTGGCGGCGGCGGGCGGGGCCACGCACGCGTACCAGCTGACCAACGGCGAGCTGTGGCTGCACCCGGTCTCGGCCACGTTCCACGGCCGGGACATCTTCGCCCCGGTGGCCGCGCACCTGGCCAAGGGCGACCGCCCTCGCCTCGGTCGGCGACGAAATCGACGTCGCCGACCTGGTCAGCCTGCCCGCGCCGACCAGCCGGGTGCACGACGGGGAGGCCGAGGGCGAGGTGATGTCGGTGGACAGGTTCGGCAATGTCCAGCTGTCCATCGCCGCCTCTGACGCCGGCCGGATGGGAATCGGCCTCGGGTCCAGCGTCGTGGTCCGGGCCGGCCGCCGCCAGCTCACCCTGCCGTACCTGGAGACGTTCGCCTCGGTAGCGCCGGGCGAGCTGGTGGCCTACACCGACAGCGCGGGACTGATCTCGCTGGCGGTCAACGCCGGTGACGCCGCCGAGCGGCTCGGGCTGCCGCCCGGCGCGCACGTCCGGCTCAGCGTCACGCCGGCCCAGTAGGCCCGGCCTGGCCGCCGGTCGCAGTTCCTCTTTGCGGGTGCTCGCGTACACCGGCACGTACTCCTGGCCGGACAGGGCCTGGATGGCCCGCATCACCTCGTCGGTGATCGCCGCGCCGTACCTTGGCTCCCGGCCCCTCGAAGACCTCGGGACGCAGCTTCAGCGGCTCGCCGATGATGATCTCGATGCGGCCGGGCCGGGGAATCATCCGGCCGGGCGGAAGTATCCGGTCGGTGCCCTTCATCGCCACCGGGATGACCGGCAGGCCCGAGTTGACCGCTAGCCAGCCGACGCCGATCCGGCCGCGGTAGAGCCGCCCGTCCGGCGACCTGGTGCCCTCCGGGTAGATGCCGAACAGCTCGCCGGACAGCAGCCGGTCCAGGGCCGCCTGCAGCATGTCCTGCGCGGCGCGCGGGCCGGTCCGGTCTGTGGACAGCTGGTTCGTGGCGCGCAGGTAGGCGCTGGTGAAGCGGTCGACCATCCTGGTCCCGCTGAAGTACTCGGACTTGGCGGCGAAGGTCACCGGCCGGTCCAGCATCAGCGGCAGGTAGATCGAGTCAAGGATGGACACGTGGTTGGACGCGAGGATGGCACCGCCGGAGGCGGGCACGTACTGCGTGCCGACGATCCTCGGGCGGCCGAGCGCCTTGAGGAACGGGCCGGCTACCGCCCTCGAGACCTGATACTGCACGGATGTTCCCCTTCGGATGCCCGCTGGCTCACGGCGGCAGGTCCAAGATAGCCTGCCCGGCGAGGCTGAGCCGCAGCTAAGCCTCCTGAGCCGCGTCGCCGGGCTCGCTCACCGGGCCGGGCGCGGGCAGGCCACCGCTGGCAGCGGGGTCCGGTGCTGCGCAAAGCGCTCCGCCGGCCAGTCCTGGCCGCCCATCGGTCACATCCCTGCCTCGCCTCGTGTCAGAGCACCAGACCCGCGAAATCCCGGCGTTGTGCCGAGGTGATCGACCTGCCCGGAACGCGACGTCGGCGATCAACAGCCAGCACGCTGGCCCGATACCGGGAGGAATACACGATGCGAGTTCTGGTCGCGGGCGCGAGCGGTGCGATCGGCACCCGGCTCGTTCCCCAGCTGATCGATCGAGGGCACGAGGTGCTTGGCACCTTCAGGTCGCCCGGCAACGCCGGGCGCGTGCGGGCGCTCGGGGCGCAGGCGATCGCGCTCGACCTGCTCGACGCGAGCGCTGTGCGACAGGCCGTCCTCGAAACCGGGCCCGACGCGATCGTCCACCAGGCGACCGCGCTGGCGGACGTGCGGTTCGGCCGGAGCCTTGACCGCAGCTTCGGGCCGACCAACCGGCTTCGGACCGAGGGCACCGACGCGCTCCTGGCCGCCGCGCGCGAGGCGGGCGTGCGCCGGTTCGTGGCCCAGAGTTTCGCCAGCTACCGTTACGCGCCCGAGGGCGGCCCGGTCAAGACCGAGGACGATCCGCTCGACCCTAGCCCGCCCGCCATGGCGCGGCAGACCAACGCCGCGATGAGCCACCTCGACCAGGCGGTCACGCGCGCCGGCGGGATCGCGCTTCGCTATGGCGGCTTCTACGGCAGCTCCAACGACGGGCTGGCCAGGCCAGTGCGCAAGCGGCAGTTCCCGATCATCGGCGATGGCGGCGGCATCTCCTCATTCATCCACCTCGACGACGCCGCCGCAGCGACGGTGCTCGCCCTCGAACACGACGGGGGCGGCATCTACAACATCGTCGACGACGAGCCCGCTCCCATGAGCGAATGGCTGCCAGCGCTCGCGGCAGCGCTCGGCGCCAAGCCGCCCCGGCACGTCCCCCTGTGGCTCGCCGGGCTGATCGCGGGCAGGGGCATGGTGATGATGGCCGTCGGATCCCGTGGCGCCTCGAACGCGAAGGCCAAGCGCGAGCTTGGCTGGACGCCGCGCTACCCCAGCTGGCGACGAGGCTTCGCGGTCGCGTACGCGTCAGCGGCCCCGGCGGATGGACCCAATGCTCACCCGGCAGGCCGGACCGGCCACTCGCCGGCCTGAGTGCCGCGGCGTGGCCCGCAGGATTGAGGCATGATTCGGAACATGACGTTCGGCCTCAAATCCGGCGCGAGGGTCCCGGTGGACTGGCAGCCGGGACAACGGCCGCGGTGCTGACCGACTGCCCCGCCGGACGTGAGCGATCATGACGGGAGGCGATGAGCGTTGCCCAGCCTGACCGTGTAGTGGCCGAGCGTGTCGAGCTGCGGCAAGTCCCGGCGGGGCTGGCACAGATCCTGGCCGGCCCGGACGCGGATGATCCTGGCTCGCGGTCCTGGGCGCGCGGCTACCCGCTGCCCGGAACCCGGGTGGCCGCGCGGAATTTCGTGCGGCAGGCCGAGGCCGCCGGGGATGGCGGCAACAGCCAGTGGGGCATGTTCCAGATCATCTTGCGCGAGACCGGTGAGGTGATCGGCGACATCGGTTTCCACGGGCCGCCGGATGCGGCCGGGACGGTCGAGATCGGCTACAGCGTCGTCGAGCAGTACCGCGGGCGCGGCCTGGCGGGTGAGTCGGCGGTAGCCATCTGCGGCCTGGCCTGGTCGCGGCCGGAGGTTACCAGGATCATCGCGCAGACCGAGGAGGGTAACGCGGCGTCGGCGGGCGTTCTGCGGCACGCGGGCTTCCGGGAGGACGGCGTCGCCGGCGGCCTGCGGAACTTCTCGCTGGATCGCCCGTAGCAGCCTGATCAACGGCGACGGGCTGCCGGGAGATTCGGAAGTCTGCTGTCGAGCTGGGAGCCGGCGAGGGGAATCGAACCCCTGACCTGCGGTTTACAAGACCGCCGCTCTGCCTTCTGAGCTACACCGGCACGGGCAGCGCCATCGTAGCCGACTCGGTCAGCCGGCGGGCTTACCACGGCGGCGGGCGGCCTCGTACAGAGCGATGCCGGCCGCGACGCCCGCGTTCAGCGACTCCGCCGTCCCGATCGGTATCCGGGCGAGCAGGTCGCACCGCTCGGCGACCACCCGGGACAGTCCCCTGCCCTCCGAGCCGACGACGAGCACGAGCGGGCTTTCGGCGATCTCCATGTCGCTGATATCGGTCCCGCCGCCGGCGGCGAGGCCAGCCACGAACAGGCCGGCCTGCTGGTAGGCGGCCAGCGCGCGGGCCAGGTTCGGCACCCGGGCGACCGGCAGCCTGGCCAGCGTGCCGGCCGATGCTTTCCAGGCGCCTGCGGTCACGCTGGCGCTGCGCCGGCCGGGAATCAGCACGCCGTGGCCGCCGAACGCCGCCGCCGAGCGCACGATAGCGCCGAGGTTCCGCGGGTCGGTGACGCCGTCGAGCGCCACGATCAGCGGCGGCTGTCCGGCGTCGGCGGCCAGCGCGATGAGATCATCGGGGTGGGCGTACTGATACGGCCGGACGCGCAGCGCCAGGCCCTGGTGCACCGCTCCCTGGGTCAGCCGGTCCAGTTCGGCGCGGCCCGACTCGAGCACGGCCAGCCCGGCGTCGGCGGCAAGCTTCACGGCCGAGCTGATCCGGTCATCGGCGCCGGCCCGGTAGGCCACATACAGGGTCATTCCCGGCACGTTCGCTCGCAGCGCCTCGAGCACCGCGTTGCGCCCGGCCACCATTTCCGGCCCGTCGCCGTGCCGCGGCCCGTCGCCATGCCGCGTGCCGCCGCTGCGCCGGGTGCCGCCGTCGGCGCGGCCGCCGTCGGGGCCGGGCCGGGCTGTGCCGCGGCCGCTTCGCGTGCCCCGGTCCGCCTCGGTGCGACCGGCTCCGTCGCCCCGGTCGCCTCCGTCACCGCGGGCGGCCGTTGCCTGCCGCGCCGCCCGCCGCTGCGCCGGGTGACCGGGCCGCAGGTGGGCCGGCGGAGTCGGGCCCTTGCCTTCCAGGCGGCGCCTGCCATGCCCGCCCGTACCCGGGCGGGGCTTTCCCTTCTTGGTGACCCCGCCGCGGCTTGCGCGGCGCGGCCCGGATCCCCCCGTCCCGCTGCTCCCGCTGCCTCCCGCGTCGGTCACCGCTTGAGCTCCCAGCGTGATCCCTGCGGGGTGTCCTCGATAAGCACGCCGGCGGCACGCAGGTCATCGCGGATCGCGTCGGCCGCGCCGAAGTCC
Source organism: uncultured Actinomycetes bacterium (assembly GCA_963762615.1). Classification (GTDB taxonomy): domain Bacteria; phylum Actinomycetota; class Actinomycetes; order Streptosporangiales; family Streptosporangiaceae; genus PALSA-505. Next base: position 450,018 of record CAVXLG010000017.1, read on the forward strand.
TTGCGCTCCCGGGCCGCCTGCCGCTGGGCGAGCGCCACGTGCACGAGCGCATCGACCACGCCGCGAAGGTCCCCGTCACGGTCGGCCGCGGACCACTGCCTGTCCAGCGGGTCGAGGCCCAGCACCCCGAGCATGGCTCGCAGCCGGGCCGCAGAATCCGGCGACGGCCACGCGGTCACCGGCGGCCAGCGCATTGTTGCCCTCCCTGAGCTCGGAGTGCACGACGGCAAGCGCCTGCGGGACGGCGAGGTCATCGTTGAGGGCCGCGGCGAAGGCCGCCGGCACGTCACCGGCCGTCGTCCCGGGCTGCGCGCCGTCCCGCGCCGCCGCATGCTCGCCGCCGGGCTCACCGCTGACCTCGGCGGCCCGGATCACGAACCCCTCGATCCGCCGGTAGGTGGCAGCCGCCTCGGCCAGCGCCTCCGGCGAGAATTCAATCGTCGAGCGATAGTGCGCCTGGCTCAGGTAGTAGCGCAGCTCGGCCGGCCGGACGCGCTCAAGCACCTCCCCCACCAGAAGGGAGTTGCCGAGCGACTTGCTCATCTTTTCCCCGGCCACGCCGACGAGCCCGTTATGCACCCAGCCGCGGGCGAACCCGTATCCAGCCGAACGAGACTGCGCGATCTCGTTCTCGTGATGCGGGAACACCAGAATCCAGGCCGCCCCCGTGCAGGTCGAAGGTTTCGCCCAGGTATTTCAGGGCCATGGCCGAGCACTCCAGGTGCCAGCCGGGCCGCCCGGGTCCCCACGGTGTCTCCCAGAAGGGCTCGCCTGGCTTGGCGCCCTTCCACAGGGCGAAGTCACGCGGATCCCGCTTGCCCGAAGCGCTGGAATCGTCTGCCGCCCGCATCTGCTCCAGCCGCTGCCTGGAGAGCGCGCCGTACTGGGCATAGGAGTGGACGTCGAAGTAGACGTCGCCGCCGGCCGGGTACGCGTGCCCCCGCTCGATCAGCCGGCGGATCATCGCGATCATCTCCGGCACGTGACCGGTGGCCCGCGGCTCGACATCTGGCGGCAGGCAGCCCAGCGCCTCGTAGGCGTGAGTGAACGCGCGCAGGTTCCGCTCGGCCACCGCCCACCAGGGCACGCCCTCACGGTCGGCAACCTGAAGAATCTTGTCGTCGATGTCGGTGACATTCCGGCAGAACGTCACCTGATAGCCGCTGGCCCGCAGCCACCGCACCAGGATGTCGAAACAGATGCCCGACCGGACGTGGCCGATGTGCGGCGGCGCCTGGACCGTGGCGCCGCACAAGTACAAGGACACCGCGCCGGGGACGATCGGGCGGAGTTCGCGAACCGTCCGCGTGGCGGTGTCATGCAGGCGCATGCTCACCCGCACAGGCTACGGGATCGGGCACGGCCATGCGCCGCCGCGCGGCGGCTGACGCATGGCCGGCGCGGCGGCCCGGGAGGCGAAGGCCAGGCACGTCGTGGCGGTATCAACGCCCCGCCATCGCGCGCCGGGCTTCGGGAACCGGTCGGCGCCGGCAGGCCCGCCGCCGCGCAACTTGCGGCCCTTCCCGGTGCGCTAAGCCCGATGCGCTAACCGCGATACGCGCCAACGCCGGCCGGGATGACCAGAGCCACCGCGATGGCCGCCAGGCCTTCGCCTCGCCCGGTGAGGCCCAGGCCGTCCGTCGTGGTGGCGGACACGCTGACCGGGGCACCGTCCAGCGCCTCGGTCAGCACCTTCTCCGCCTCCTCGCGGCGCGGCGCTATCTTCGGTGAATTGCCGATGACCTGGATGGACACGTTGCCGATCGCGAATCCCGCCGCGGCCACGAGTCGTGCCGTCTCGCCCAGCAGCGCCGGGCCGGACGCTCCGGCCCATTCCGGCCGGGCGGTCCCGAAATTCACGCCGAGGTCGCCGAGTCCGGCCGCGGACAGCAGCGCATCACACGCGGCGTGAGCGGCCACGTCTCCGTCGGAATGCCCCGTGAGCCCGATCTCGCCCGGCCAGAGCAGCCCGGCCAGGCGCAGCGGACGGCCCTCCGTGAAGGGATGCACGTCCGCGGCCACGCCTACCCGGGGCGGGATGAATTTCTCCGCAGGCACCGCCAGCGCCCGGCGGCGGCGTCAGCCGACCAGGACCTCGTCGAGCAGTGCCTCGGCCTTGTCCTCGTTCGTCTTCTCGGCCAGCGCAAGCTCGCTCACCAGAATCTGCCGCGCCTTGGCCAGCATGCGCTTCTCGCCGGCCGAAAGCCCGCGCTCCTTGTCCCGGCGCCACAGATCGCGGACGACCTCGGCTACCTTGTTCACATCACCGGACGCGAGCTTCTCAAGGTTTGCCTTGTACCTGCGGGACCAGTTGGTGGGCTCTTCGGTATGCGGGGCACGTAGTACCTCGAAGACCCGCTCGAGACCCTCCTGCCCGACCACGTCCCTGACTCCGACGAGCTCGGCATTGTCCGCTGGCACGCGTACGGTCAAGTCGCCCTTGTCGACCTTGAGGACGAGATAAATCCTTTCCTCGCCCTTGATCGTGCGGTTCTCGACAGCCTCGATGCGAGCGGCCCCATGGTGGGGGTAGACGACCGTGTCGCCGACCTTGAATGACATGTGGCAAGTACCCCTTCCGCTGTTAATCATGATAGCACGAGCAGCGGGGTTAACAAAGCCTTCACTTCAATGAAAGTGCAGGTCAGAGAGCTAATTTAGGCCGGGGGAAGGGTGGCAGGCGGCCATCTCGTCGGCTGGGGAGCCCCCGTTGCCGCCGCTGGGATGCCACCCGGCGGCACGCTGCGAGCGGGTGGCCGCGGGCCGGCCGCAGCCTGCCGGAACGGCCGCGCGCGGTGTTTCGCCGGGCGCGGCGAGCCTCGCTCCGGTGATGCATGAGGGTTCGGCGGAGATCATCGAACCCCGGTGGCCATAGCTGGCTCCCGGCTGGCACATACTGGAGAGAAGGTGGCCGCTCACGCGGAAGAGGTGTGCGTGGACCCAGGCAGCGACCCCGGCCGGGACGACTACGGGCTCCCTCCGGCCGACATAGAGATCCCCGACGATGCCAGGGATCTGGACCGTGATGTCCAGGCGTATTACCGGGAGCTACGGGCCCGGCGGCGGCATATGCGTGTCCGGCGGATGACCGGCCCGCTGACCCGGCACGGCATGGTCCTCCCCCTGGTCGCGGCCTGCCTGGCGCTGACCCTGCTGACCGGCACCCTGCTCACCGTGCTGGCCGGCCGCCAGGTCTTGCCGCGGCCCGGCCGGGTGCCGTCGGGCGCGGCGCAGCGGGCACCGTCTGAGCCAGGCCGGGGACAGCAGCTACCAGACGCCCAGGTGCTCCTGGACGGCCGGGACGTCGGGCTGCGCAGCCTCGCCCCGGCCGTGCTGGCCTGGGTACCGGCCGGCTGTACCGCATGCAGTGCGGTGCTCAGGCAACTGGCCAGCCGGACCGCCCGGGCAGGTTTGCCGATCTACTTCGTCGGCACCGACCGGGCCGCGCAGGATCTGAAGCTGCTCGCCCAGCAGGCCGGGCCCGCGTACCGCCACCATGTGGTCAGTGACCCGACCGACGCGCTGGCCCTCGCCTACGGCCCGGTGCGCGTGACCGCGATCCTCGCGCATCGCGACTACACGGTGGACGTGGTACGCCAGCTGCCTTCGGCCTCGGCGCTGCAGCAGTTCACCGACGGGCTGCACGCGCTTGCTGCCTCGAACGAGGGATCCCCGGCCGGCGCGCCGGCCGGGGCACCGGCACCGCACGCTACCTAGACCGCCCGGCTATCGGGCGCTGACCCTGCCGCCGGCGTTCGGCGGCCCGGCGCACAGCGGCGTCCGGGCAATACCTGGCGAGGCCCGGGCAGCGAGTCAGCCTTGGATTTGGCTGGCGACCGACGAGACCGCCCGCCGGGCAGCCTGGGCGCCGCGAGCCCGGCAGTCCCCGTGCCGGGCGCTGTTGACCGCGGGCGCGGTGGGCCGGCGGTCTGGCCGGCCGGGGCGACCGCTACGCTGTGCGTCGTTCCGGTTCCCCGTCATGGAATCCGAGGAGAGCACCCAGTGAGCCGAAGCCGCCGGGCATTCGCGCCCACCGGCCGCCTCGCCGCCGTGGTCGCCGCGGCCTGCCTGGCCGTCGGGGTGGCCGCCTGCGATGCCGGCAACAACGCCCCGACCCTCACCCAGAACCACCCGGCCAGCGACGGGATTGACACCGTCGTGCACGGAATTGACATCAGGGACGCGTTCGTGCTCGGGCCACCGATCGGGTCGTCGCTCGCCGTCGGCAAGTCCGCGGGGCTTTTCATCGCGCTGTTCAACAGGGGCAGCCCGGACAGGCTGGTCACCGCGAGCGCCCCGGCCACCGCGACATCGGTCAAGCTTCCGCCGGGCGGGATCGACCTGCCGAGCCAGCAGCCGGTCTACCTGACCGGCCCGGTCCCCCGGATCGTGCTGACCGGCCTCACCCATCCGCTGACCGGCGGAGGGTCGGTCCTCATCACGCTCGGCTTCCAGAAGGCGGGAAGCATCAGGGTGAACGTGCCGGTCCTGCCGCGCACCGACTCATTCGACACGTTCTTGCCCCCGCCGGCACCCACGCCGACGGCGTCAGGGAAGCCTGTGATCGCGACCGGCTCGCCTTCGCCGTCGGCCACCCCGTAGCGGATTCGGCCGGTCGGGACCGCCGGGTCAGCCGACCGGCTCGAACTTGTACCCCAGCCCGCGGACGGTGACGATATGCCGCGGGCTGGCCGGATCGGCCTCGATCTTCGCCCGCAGCCGCTTGACATGAACATCGAGCGTCTTGGTATCGCCGACGTAGTCCGCGCCCCACACCCGGTCGATCAGCTGCATTCTGGTGAGCACCCGCCCGGCATTGCGCAGCAGCACCTCGAGCAGCTCGAACTCCTTCAGCGGAAGCTGTATCTGCTCGCTCCGCACCGTCACCACGTGCCGGTCGACATCCATCCGGACGGGCCCGGACTCCAGGATCGACGCGGCCTGCTCGTCCGCTTCGCCACGCCGCCGCAGTACGGCGCGCATCCTGGCGACAAGCTCGCGAGAGGAGAACGGCTTGGTGACGTAGTCGTCCGCGCCGAGCTCAAGTCCGACGACCTTGTCGATCTCGCTGTCCTTGGCGGTCAGCATGATCACCGGCACGTTCGACTTTTCCCTGAGCGTGCGGCATACCTCGCTGCCCGGCAGCCCGGGCAGCATGAGATCCAGCAGTACCAGATCCGCCCCGCTGCGATCGAACGACTCGAGGGCATCCGGGCCTGTGGGACAGACCGCCACCTCGAACCCCTCCTTGCGGAGCATGTAGGACAGGGCGTCGCTGAACGACTCCTCGTCCTCCACCACCAGCACGCGTGTCACGGAACTGCCTCCCTGGAGGGTTGCGGTACGGGCGGAGCCTGGCTGGCTTCGAAGGCGGCGGGCACCGGCCGCAGCGGAAGCCGCAGCGTGAAGGTCGATCCGGCGCCCGCCTTGCTCCAGACCGTCACGTGACCGCCGTGCGCGGAAGTGACGTGCTTGACGATGGCGAGTCCGAGCCCGGTCCCGCCGGTGGCGCGGGATCTGGCCGGGTCGACGCGGTAGAACCGCTCGAATATCCGCTCCCGGTCCCGCTCCGGGATCCCGATGCCCTGGTCGGCCACGCTGATCTCCACGGTGTGCTCGGCCCCCCGCCTGGTGACCACCAGGACGCGGGTGTGCTCCGGGCTGTAGTTGACCGCATTCTCCAGCAGGTTGCGCAGCGCGGTGATGAGCAGATCCTCGTCACCGAGCACGACCAGGCCGGCGTCGGCGGTCTCCTCGACCAGGTCGATCCCGCGGGCGCCCGCCTTCATCCGGCACCGGTCCAGCGCCTCGGCGATCACCGCGTCGAGCTTGACCGGGGCGGGATCGGGCACCGGCTCGGCCGCCTGGATCCTGGACAGCGTGATCAGGTCCTTCACCAGGCTGGTGAGCCGGGACGCCTCGTAACGCATGCGGCCGGCGAAACGCCGGACGGCCTCCGGGTCATCGGCGGCGTCCTCGACCGTCTCGGCCAGCAGGGCCAGGGCCCCGACCGGGGTCTTCAGCTCGTGGCTGACGTTGGCGACGAAGTCTCGCCTGACCTCTTCCACCCGCCTGCTCTCGGTCTGGTCCTCGGCCAGCACCAGCACCAGGCCGCCGCCCCCGTCAGCCGCGCCGAGCGGGGCGCCGAGCGGGGCGACGCGAACCGCGAAACTGGTCGTGCGGTCGCCGTGCTTGTGATCAGAGACCTCGATCTCGCCCTCGCGGATCTCACCGTCCCTGCGCACCTGCCTGGCCAGCGCGAGCAGCTCGCCGACGAGCAGCCGGTCGCCCTTGACGAGCCCGAACGCGCGCGCCGCCGAGCTCGCGCGCAGCACTCGGTCCTCGCTGTCGAGAACCACTGCGGAGGAGGAGAGAACGGAGAGAACGGAGGCTATCCCGGCCGGGAGCCGGGCGGGCTGCGGGCTGGCCGCTCGCGCCTCACGCGTTCCCTCACCGGTGCGGATCTTCATGGCCAAGGCGGCTCCCGTCGCCAGGCCGTCGAGCGCGGTACGCCGACGACCACCTCAACACCGACGCTTAGATCGTATGCGCCCCTGCTCAGCAGGCCACAGGAGCATATGCCACGTCGAGGCTCTTTCCGTAATGTTCACGTAGCGGATGAACCAGCTTCATCCACGTTCTGCCCTGCGGGCACCGGAAATAAAGGCCTACCGGCCCTGATTCCGCACCGCCTCGGCCGCCTCAGCCGCAGCCCGCGGGTCGAGGTACCTGCCTGCACCGCCCGCCGGGCGGAACGCGTCATCGAGCTCGTAGACCAGCGGGATGCCGGTCGGGATGTTCAGCGCCGAGATCTCCGCGTCCGGTATCCCCTCGAGGTGCTTGACGAGGGCCCGGAGCGAGTTTCCGTGCGCGACCACGAGCACCATCCGGCCGGCCAGCAGATCCGGGATGATCGCGTCATCCCAGTACGGCATCAGCCGGCCGAGCACGTCCTTGAGGCACTCGGTGCGGGGCAGCAGCTCGGACGGCAGCGCGGCATACCTGGGGTCGCCCGCCGGCGACAGCGGGTCGGCATCGGGCAGCGGCGGTGGCGGCACGTCGTAGGAGCGTCGCCAGAGCATGAACTGCTCGTCGCCGAACTCCTCGCGCGTGCGGGCCTTGTCCTTCCCCTGCAGCGCGCCGTAGTGGCGCTCGTTCAGCCGCCAGGATTTGCGCACCGGCAGCCACAGCCTGTCTGCCGCCTCGAGCGTGCCGTTCGCGGTCTGGATGGCGCGGGTGAGCACCGAGGTGTGCACCACATCGGGCCGCAGGCCCGCATCTCGCAGCAGCGCGCCCGCGGTCTGAGCCTCCTGCTTGCCCCGGTCAGACAGCCCGACGTCCACCCATCCGGTGAACAGGCCGTCGGCATTCCAGACGCTTTCGCCATGCCGCAGCAGTACCAGGGTTAGCATGCCGACGAGCCTAGTGGCCTGCCGGGAACAGGTTGCGGCCCGGCAAGGTTCCCCTGTCGGAGGTGCATGCCCGTGCCGCGACGCTCGCCCCGGCGGATCGCGACCATCAGCGTCCATACGTCGCCGCTTGACCAGCCAGGAACCGGTGATGCCGGCGGCCTGAACGTCTATGTCGTCGAGGTGGCCCGGCGCCTGGCCGCCCGAGGCGTCGAGGTCGAGGTGTTCACCCGTGCGGTCAGCCGGGATGCGCCCCCGGTCACCGAGCTGGCTCCCGGCGTGCTCGTCAGGCACGTGATCGCCGGCCCGTTCGAGGAGCTGGACAAGGCTGACCTGCCGGCCCACCTGTGCCACTTCACCCTGGAGGTACTGCGCGCCGAAGCCGCCTACGAGCCGGGCAGGTACGACCTTGTGCACGCGCACTACTGGCTGTCCGGCCAAGTGGGGGCGGTGGCCAAGGAACGCTGGGGGGTACCGCTCGTCCAGTCCATGCACACGCTGGGCAGGGTGAAGAACGCCGCTCTCGCGACGGGTGACTGCGCCGAGCCGCAGATCCGGATCCGCGGCGAGGCGGAGGTGATCGCAGCCGCGGACCGGCTGGTCGCCAACACGGCCGCCGAGGCGGACCAGCTGGTCGGCCTGTACGGGGCCGACACGTCCAGGGTCAGGACGGTCAATCCCGGAGTCGACCTGGCGGTGTTCCATCCGGGGTCGAAGCTGGCGGCGCGGCGCAAGCTCGGCCTGCGCGCCGACGCCGTGGTCCTCATGTTCGCCGGACGGGTGCAGCCGCTGAAGGCGCCGCACCTGGTACTGCACGCCGCCGCGAAGCTCATCCGCGGCGATCCCCAGCTGGCCGGCGCTGGTCGTGGCGTTCGTCGGCGGGCCGAGCGGTACCGGCCGCGCCGACCCGGACCAGATCGCGGAGCTGGCGGCCGCTCTCGGCATATCGGACGTGGTCCGGCTGGAGCCGCCCTGCCCGCAGCCGGAGCTGGCCCAGTGGTACCGGGCGGCGACCGCCGTGCTCGTGCCGTCCTATTCGGAGTCGTTCGGCCTGGTGGCGGTGGAAGCCCAGGCGTGCGGCACGCCGGTGGTGGCGGCATCAGTCGGCGGGCTGCGCACCGCGGTGCGCGACGGGGTGTCCGGCGTGCTGGTGCCCGGGCATGACCCGGCTGAGTATGCCCGCGCGCTGCGCGAGCTGATCGCCTCGCCCGGCCGGCTGGCCAGCCTCTCGGCCGGCGCGATCGAGCACGCCTCCCGGTTCAGCTGGACCGGTGCGGTTGACCAGCTGATGGGGGTATATACCGGGGTCATGAACGATGTGGCCGCGGTCGACGCGTGACGACCTCCGACGCCGGCCCGCTCGTGCGGGATACGTCCCGGACGCCGGCCGCGGTCATCGAGGCCGCCCTGGCCGATCTGGGGCTCGGCTACGAGAGCCCGCGGCCCGGGGCTTACCTGGTCAAGCTGGCCGGGCAGCACAAGCTCGCCACCATGACCTGGCTGATCATCGAGGCGCACAGCCTGCACGTCGAGGCGTTCTTCTGCCGCCAGCCGGACGAGAATCACGCCCGCTTCTACCGGTTCCTGCTGGAACGGGGAGCGCGGATGTACGGGGTGCACTTCGCCCTCGATCCGCTCGGTGACGTCTACCTGGTCGGGCGGCAGCCGCTGGGCAGCGTGACGGCGGAGGAGGTCGACCGGCTGCTCGGCTGCGTGCTGAGCTACTCCGACGAGAACTTCGACACTGCGCTCGAGATCGGCTTCGCGTCGTCCATCCGGCGGGAATGGCAGTGGCGTGCCCGGCGCGGCGAGAGCCTCGACAACCTGCGGGCGTTTGCCCGGTTCGCCGGGCCCGGGCCCGGCGAGCAGCAGCGTCCCTGACCGGCGGCCGGCCCAGTCCGCCACCCGCGGGCCGCCAGGCCGCCGCGCCGGGACCCGGCGAGCAGCAGGGTCCTGACCGGCGGCCGGCCAGTCCGCCACCCGCGGGCCGCCAGGCCGGGGCGCGGCGAGCGGCAGCGTCCCGGCCGGCGGCCGGGGGAATCCGCCGCGGGTCAGCCGCCCGGGCCGGTGACCGATCCGGGCGGCGGGATGGTCCCGGGCCCGGTGATGGTGCAGATCACGGCGTCGGCGTTGGTGTCGTACAGCGGCTTGGCCAGTTCCGGCGGCTTGATGAAGGCCGGGCGCCTGAGGTCCAGCATGTCGAGCATGTTGTTGGCGTTGGCGTCCCGGAAGGTCATGGCGGGCAGGTTCCATTTGGTCTCGACCAGCTTGCAGATGCTGGAGTGGTCGAAGACGTTGTGCGAGACGTAGTTCTTACGCGACCAGGGCGAGATCACCGCGCACGGCACCCGGAACCCGTACCTGGCGAACCCGTCAAAGGCGGACTCGCCGGACGGGACGTCGGGCGGGATGTCGTCGGGCGGGATGGCCTTGGGCGGGGGCACGTGGTCGTAATATCCGCCGTGCTCGTCATAGGTCCAGATCAGCAGCGTGGTGGCCCACTCGGGACCGGACATGACCGCCCGGATGACCTGGGACGCGAACGCCTCGCCGACGGCGATGTTCTGCGGGTCCTCCTCCGAGTGGGTGGAATAGTCGGGATCGACGATGCAGAAGCCGGGCAGGTCACCGCTCGCGGCGTCGGCGAAGAACCGCCCGAGCGGAAGCACCTTCTTGCCGAAGTTGTCGAAGTAGATGGTCGGGAACAGCAGCGTTGACGGCGTGGTGGAGTAGTAGTTCCGCCAGCTGATCTTGTGCGCGTCGAGCGCGTCAAACAGGGTCCCGTTCTTGGGGTAGCCGCTCGGGAAGGTGTCGTTGACCATCCCGAGCGAGGTGGCCGCCATCAGGTAGCGGCGGTTCGGGAAGGTCTGGCCGAGCACCGAGCAGAAGTAGCGGTCGGCGATCGGGAACTCGGTGGCCAGGGAGTAGTAGAAGGGCTGGTCGGCCTGCTCCCAGTAGCCCATGGACACCGGGCCGCTGGCGGACTCGACGAAGCCGTCGTTCTTCCCGTGGTCGTACTGGATGTGACACTGCTCCCACTCCTGGCTCGGCCCGTTGGTCTGGCAGGTGGTGGGCATCCGGAAGGCGTGCTGGATCTTGCCGTTCGTGTACGGGTTGGTCTCGACCGGCTTGCCGTTCTTGCCGAGGGTGAAGCCGTCCGCGCCCGGGCGTTTCAGCAGCCCGAGCTTGTTGTCGTAGGAGTGGTTCTCCATCATGAGCACGACGATGTGCCGGATCAGCGGGATCGTGTCCCGGCCGGCCGGCAGGTCCGGGTAGGGCAGCGATCCCGGCTTGCGCAGCCCGCTGCGGCTGAGCGCGGCGCGGGATGACGCCGCGGCCTTCGGGGCCGGGCCGGCGGCGCGCCAGGCGCCCGTGCCCGCCGCCGTTCCGGCGGCCAGCCCGCCGATGAGCAGCCCGCGCCTGGTGGGGCCGCCGCCGCCGCCCGGCAGGATGTCCCGCATGCCCATGGGTGTCCCTTCCTCTCTGTGGCCGCCGTGACTGGGGGAAGTCTGCCAACCGGGCGGAATCCCCACAAGGCCTGCGGATGACCGGAAGTGAACGAGATCGCGTCACGCGAGCCAACTGGGCGGCTGACCAGAAGATTGCGATTCGATACGGGGCTATCCGAGAAGGCGGGCAGGATCGTCCCGGCCTCAGCCGCCGCCGAGCTGGACCGCCTTGACGACGAGAAGCAGGACCGAGATCACCAGGTAGCCGCGCAGCATCAGCATGCCCAGCTTGGTCCCCGGCGACCAGGCGACGGGCTTGAGCAGGGCGAGCGGTGGCATGCGCCAGTTTTCGCGCTCGGAACGGGACATCGCGTGGCTGGGGTGCAGCGGCGGGGGCGGACGGCGCGAGCGGGAGAGCCAGAGCCATCCGCCGGTCACGGCGGCGCCCGCCAGGAGTGCCAGAGCCAGCCAGATCGCGACCCGGGCGGAGTTGAAACCGGGGAACAGCGTATCGATGACCAGCGTGCCGGACAGGGTCAGCAGCACGCCGATGATGACGCCGGCCAGGACGTTCAGCCAGCGATGGTTCATCCACGGGCCGAGCACCTCGGGGTCGTTGCACAACAGCAGCAAGAAGACGCTCGCGCTCGGCAGCAGCACGCCGGCCAGGGCCTGCACGGCGGTGGTGAGCAGGCCGAGCGGGGTGCCGGGGATCAGGACGATGCCCGCGGCTAGTGCGATCATCGCGCCGTAGCTGGCGTAGAAGGGCCTGGCGTCCTTGAACTTGCGATGCAGAGAGTGCTTGATGCCGAATACGTCGCCGAAGGCGTAGCTGGTGGACAAGGTCACCGCTGCGGCGCCGATGATACTCGCGTCCAGCAGCACGATCGCGAACAGCGCGCCCAGCGCGCCGCTCTTGCGGCCCAGCGCCTTGGCGACGCCGAGTGCGTCGGTGAAGTGCCCGACCAGGTCGGTGCCGCGGACCGCGTAGACGGCCACCACCAAGATCGCCGCGGCGCCGCCCACCACGACCAGCGAGCCCAGCGAGGTGTCCGCCCGCTCATAGCCGATGAAGCGCGGCGTGATCCGCTTGTCAATGACGTTGGACTGCTGGAAGAACAGCTGCCAGGGCGCGACTGTGGTGCCGACGATCGCGATGATCAGCAGCACCGCGTTCGAGTTGACGCCGCCCTGGATGCCCGGCACGACGAAGTCGGTGGCGATCGTGCCGTAGTGCGGGCCGGACAGCACCGCCACCGGGACCAGCACCAGGCTCGCCGCGATGAATCCCAGCATGGCGCGCTCCCAGCGGCGGAAGCTGCCGCTCAGGGTGATGCCTACCAGGACAAGCGCCGCCACCGGCACCGAGATGTACTGGCTGACGCCGAAGTAGCGCAGCGCCAGCGAGACGCCGATGAACTCCGTGACGATCGTCAGGAAGTTCAGCAGGAACAGGTCGCCGACGCTGAAGGCACCCCAGAACCGGCCGAACCGCTCGATGATCAGCCGGGCGTGGCCGACGCCGGTTACCGCGCCCAGCCTGACCACCATCTCCTGGTTGACGATCAGCACCGGGATCAGCAGCAGCAGCACCCACAGCAGGCTGTATCCGTAATCCTGGCCGGCCTGGGCGTAGGTGGACACTCCGCCGGCGTCGTTGTCGCCGACCATCACGATCAGGCCGGGTCCGATGATCGCCAGGAAGGTGATCAGCCGCCGCCGCCAGCCGCTGCGCTGCTCGTCGCCGACCCGGATCCGGCCGAGCGCGCCCTCGATGTCACCGAGGTGCGCCTCATCCAGGACGGCGCTGGGCGCGGCGAGCTGACGCGGCGGGCTCGCACGGGGCGCGTCCCGGCGCGGCGGCCCCGAGCGGATGCCGTCCTTGCCTGCGGGCCCCCGGCGGATGGCATCCTGACCCGAGGCGTCCTGGCGCGGAGCATCCTGGCGCGGGCCATCCTGACGCGGCGTGCCTGACCGGGCCTGCGGCTTCTCGCGCGGCGGCCCCGCGCGTGGCGGCGGCTTCTCGCGCGGCGGCCCCGGCCGTGGCGGCGGCTTCTCGCGCGGCGGCCCCGGCCGTGGCGGCGGCTTCTCGCGCGGCGGAGGCTTCTCGCGCGACGGCCCCTGAGGCGGGGGCTTCTCGCGCGGCAGCTCCGTCATTGATCATCTCCGCGATGCGCGTCGCGCGGGTCGGAATGCCCGCGATGCGCGTCGGGCGGCTCCGCCGCCTCGCGACGGCGCCAGTCGTCGGGAAGAGTGACCTCGAGCACATCATCGACCGTGATGACGCCGAGCATCTGGCAGCGATCATCTACCACCGGGATCGTGATCAGGTTGTAGTCGGTCATCAGCACGGCGACATCGACCACGTCGGTGTCCGGGCCGACCCGCACCGGATCGGTGTCGCTGACCGCGCCGAGCAGCGCGTCGGGATCGGCCTGCACCAGCGTGACCAGCTTGGCCACGCCGCGCAGGCGCCCCTTCTTACTGGTCGCGTGCACGCTGGTCAGCGCCTCCGGCTGCAGGCTCACGGCCTTGCGGACCGCGGCGAGCACCTCCTCCACCCTGGTATCCGCGGGCAGTGCAAGGTAGTCCACGCCCATCAGGCCGCCTGCGCTGGTGGGGTTGAATCCCATCAGGGTCAGCACCTTGGCGCGCTGGCCGGCCGGGAGCAGGTCGAGGACGGGCTCGCGGCGCCGCTGCGGGAGCTCCGCGATCGCGTCGGCCGCGTCGTCGGCACGCATCCGGCTGAGCACCTCGGCGATCTCCTGATCGGAACGCGCGCCGAGCAGCCGGGTTGCGCGGTCTTCGTCAAGCTCCTCGAAGACGTCCGCCTCGAGTTCCGGGTCGGCGTGCACGCGGCCCAGGATCTCGGTCTCCTCTTCCTTGGACGCGTTCTCGAGCAGATCCGCGATCTGGGCCGGCTTCAGGCCGCGGATCCGGGCGAACGGGCCGCGCAGCACGGCGCTCTCCGGGTGACCGATCAGCGCCTCGAACTGCGCCTGATCACGGAAGACGCCCTCGTCCCGCTGGTGGCCGCCCAGCCCCAGCCAGCCCAGGATCCGCCTGGGGCGGCGCCGGGTGTCCACGCCGGACAGCACCCATTGCCCGTCCCGCCGGGACAGCTGCAGATCCGCCGCCCGGACCAGGCGCGCCCGCTCGACGTCGATCAGCCGGTGGCCGAGCACGTCGGCGCGCAGCAGCACCTCGCCGTCGCGGCGCTCGAACCTGCGCAGGTCGAGCCGGGCGCTGGTCAGCTTGAGCTCGTCACGGTCGAAGGAGCTGACCTGCTCGATGGGAATGTAGACCTGCCGCCCGCCGACTTTGCCGACCAGGCCAGTCACCACCGGGTAGTCGGCTCCGCGCAGCCGGACGATGACATCGGACAGCTTGCCGAGCGACTCCCCGTCGCGGGAAGTGAGCGCACGCTTGAGCAGTGCGGACAGGTTCAGGGTCTGGCTGCTTTCCGCCTCCGGGGCGGATGCGGCTGGCGGCGTCGCGGTCATCGCTATTGCTCCCTCGGTAAGCGATCACGACATCCTTACCATGTCACGCCCCGGTGAACGGCAGGCTACCGCTGGAGGCGGAATCCGCGCAGCGGTGATATGAAGGCCAAAGCCGTCATGAACGGGAGGACGAGAGGTCGTGGCCATCCGCAAGGCGGCCGACTTGCTCGGCGGGCGCCCCACTGCTACGGACAGCCTGGGGTACACGGTCAAGCGCCGCCTGCTCGGCAGGCCGCTGGTCAACGAGCAACTCTCCGAGCAGCGGCTGTCCAACCCGCTGGCGCTCGGCGTCCTGTCCCCGGACGGCATCTCCTCCTCGGCCTACGGCACCGAGGAAATCCTCATCGCCCTGCTCCCGCTGGCCGGGCTGGCGGCCTTCACCCTGATCCTGCCGATGACCCTGGTCATCTTGTTCGTCATGACGCTCGTGGTGCTCTCCTACCGCGAGGTCGTGATGGTCTACATCAGGCCGGGCGGCTCCTACGTGGTGGCGCGGGAGAACTTCGGCCCGCGGATCGCCCAGGTCGCAGCGGTGGCGCTGCTGATCGACTACGTGGTCACCGTCGCCGTGCAGACGGTGGCGGGCACCGCGGCCGTCGTGTCCGCGTTCCCGGTCCTGAGCTCCTACAGCCTGGAGATCACGATCGCGGTGATCCTGCTGTTGTGCTTCGGCAACCTGCGCGGGATCCGCGAGGCAGGCAAGGCGTTCGCGGTGCCGACCTTCTTGTTCGTCGGCATGGTGCTGTTGTTGATCGTGGTCGGCCTGGTCAGGGAGATATTCGGTGACCTGCCTCGCATCGACCCGCACGCCCTGCACGGCACCTTCCCCATCGGCAGCGGCACCAACGGAATCATCAGCGCGGCCTTGATCTTCACGCTGCTCCGCGCGTTTGCGAACGGCGGGGCGTCGCTGACCGGCATCGAGGCGGTCAGCGATGCTGTGGGCGCGTTCCGGCCGCCGGAGGGGATCAACGCCCGCCGGGTGCTCGTCGCCGAGGGCATCATCCTGGGCACCCTGGTTGCCGGGATCTCCTGGCTGGCCCACGTGACCCGCGCCACCCCGTTTACCTCTGGCACCCCGACCGTCCTGGCGCAGGAGGCGACTCTCGCCTTCGGCGGCGGGTTCGGCCGGGTCCTGTTCTATATGCTCCAGGCGGCGACGGCGCTGATCCTGTTCACCGGGGCGAACACCAGCTTCAACGGGTTCCCGTTCCTGGCCAGTTACGTCGCTGGCGACGCGTTCCTGCCCCGGTGGCTGCTCAAGCGCGGCCACCGGCTGGTGTTCTCCAACGCGATCGTCGTGCTGACCGTGGTCTCGATCGCCCTGATCATCATCCGCGGGGCGAAGGTCAACGACCTGGTGCCGCTGTACGCGATCGGCGTGTTCACCGCGTTCTCGATGGCGGGCTTCGGCATGGCCCGGTATCACCTGCGCCGCCGGGAATCGGGCTGGCGGCACCGGTTCGCCATCAATTTCGCGGCCGGCGTGATGACCGCGATCGTGGTGGCGATCTTCGCGGTGGTCAAGTTCACCGAGGGCGCCTGGATCGTGGTCGTGCTGTTCCTCGTCGGGGTGCCCGCGTTGATCCGGCTCAACCGGGAGTACGCGAGGGAGGCCGAGGTGCTGAACACCATCGCGGGACGGCAGCCGCCGCCGCCCCCGGCCTACGCCCGCCGGACCGTGTTCATCTTCGTGGACAGCTTTGACCTGGCCGCGCTGGCCGCGCTGCGCTACGCGCGGAGCCTGCGGCCGACCTCGCTGCGCGCGGTGCACTTCGCGATCGACAGCGCCCGGGCCGAGATGCTGCGCGAGCAGTGGATCCGCGCGGACCGCGGCGTGGTGCTCGACTTCGTCGACGTGCCGGACCGGCGGCTGGTCAAGGCCGCGGCCGACCTGGTCAGCGACGAGGTCGCGATTCCCGGCACGCACGTGACCGTGATCTTGCCCCGGCGCAGCTTCTCACCGCTGCTCGGCCGCCTGCTGCATGACCGCACCGCGGACAAGATCGCCGGGGCGGTGAGCCGCATCCCCCGCTCAGCGGCAACGATCATCCCGTTCGACGTATCGAGCCGGGTGGAGGTGTTGCAGGAGCGGCAGGCCGCGGCGGCCGCGAAGACACCGATCGTGCCGTCCCCGGCCGCCAGCCCGCACCCGGACGGCCAGAACGGGAAGCAGGACACCGCGAAGCAGGATGCCGCAGGGCAGGACACGGTCCAGTCACGGCCGGCTGAGCCGCGCGGGACGCGGAAAGACCGCAAAGACCGCAAGGACAAGGATCGCGTGCCCACCGATATGGCTGACTACGGACGGCCCGCGCCGCCGTCCGGGGTCAATCCGATCGGCACTCTCGACAAACCGGGCCGGGTCACGGTCGAGGGCCGGGTGCGCAGCGTGGAAATCCGCCCGGTGGAGCAGAACTCCGTGCTCGCGTACGAGATCGCGGACTCCACCGGCGAGCTGACCGCGCTGTTCTACGGCCGCTCTCGCATTCCCGGTGTCGTGTGCGGCTCGCGGGTGAGATTCCGCGGGTCGGTCGGCATCCGCGCGGGCCGGCCGTTCATGGTCAACCCCACCTACGAGCTGGTGGCGTCGGGTCCCGCCGAGCCTGCGGACCGCAGGCAATCTGAGGATGGCGGCACGAAGGCCTGACCAGCGCCGGCAGGGTGTCCGCCCCGCCCGGCGTCATGGCGACGACAGCAGCACATAGGTGGGGTTGATCATCGCCGGCATTCCGTCCCGGATGCCGAAGGCACCGGTCAGCCGGATCCTCGCACCCGGCTCGATCCCTGCTATGTGCTCCCGGCCGTAGAACAGCGCGGTCATCTCGCCGGTCGAGTCGGCCAGCGTGCAGGCGAACACCCAGCTCTGGCCAGCCGGCCGGATCTCCACGCTGCGCACCCGGCCCTCGACGGTGGCCCGGCCCGGCTTGGTGAGGGTGCCGATCATCGTGCAGTCGGCGGACGGCACGGGCCGCCCGTAATCGTCGGCGTCCTTCCGCGCCGCGGCATCACCGTGCGGCCGCCGCCTGCGCCCCGGCCGACGGCCGCCGGGGGGCGCCGGCTCAGCGCGCGGGCCGGCCGCAGCCGCGCCGTCCGGCGTCGTCCCGCCGCCCGCCGCGCCGTCCGGCGTCGTCCCGCCCGCCGCCGCCGCCGTCCGGCGTCGTCCCGCCCGCGGCCGCGCCGTCCGGCGTCGTCCTGCTCGCCGCTGGCCCGCCGGCCCCGGCGCCGTCCGGCGTCGCCCCGCCCGCCGCTGGCCCGGCGGGCCCGCGCCGTCCGGCGTCGTGCCGCCGGTTCCAGCGCGGCCGGCTGCCGAGCCGTCGGCTGCCGTCCCCGACGGCTGGCCCGCAGCGTCCCCGCCGGCGGCCCGCGCGGTCTGCCGCTCGTGCAGGACCTCCAGCCGGCTCTGCACGTCGTAGGGGATGATGGTGGCCGCCGAGCGCGGGATGCGGCTGATCACGCGGGCGATCTTGTCCGCCGTGCGGTCGTGCAGCAGCCGGCCCAGCAGCGGGGAGTAGCTGCGCCGGGGCAGGATCACGGTCACGTGCGTGCCCGGGTCCGCGGTCTCCCGGCAGACCAGGTCGGCCGCTGCCCGGGCGATCCGCCGGTCCGGGCAGTCCACGAGATCCAGGACCACGCCGCGGTCGGCCCGGCTCCAGTCCTGGCGGAGCTTCTCGGCCTGGGCGCTGTCGATCATGAAGTGCACCGCGCGCAGGGTGCTCGGCCGCAGGCTCCGCGCGTAGCGCAGCGCGGCCAGCGTGGCCAGGTCGAAGCTGTCCACGAAAACGAGTACGGTGCGCCGCGTGTAGTGCGGCGGAGGCGGCGGCTGGCGGCCGCTGATCGTCTCCAGCACCCCGCTCTCCATCCGGTACTCGCGGTTCAGCCGGATCAGCACGAAGACCAGGACCGGCCCGATGATCACGATCAGCCAGGCTCCCTCGGTGAACTTGGTGACCGCGAAGATCACTACCACCAGCGCGGTGAGGACTCCCGCGGAGAAGTTGATGGCGCGACGCCGCCGCCAGCCGGGTTCCCTCGTCCTGGTGTGGTACCTGGCCATGCCGAAGCCCGCCATCGAGAATCCGGTGAACACCCCGATCGCGTAGAACGGCACCAGCTTGTTGACGTTAGCGCCGACCGCGATCATCAGGGCGAGCGCCAGCACGGTCAGCACGATGATGCCGTTGGAGTACACCAGCCGGTGGCCGCGTTTGGTCAGCCACCGGGGCAGGAACGCGTCGCCCGCGACGAAGCTGGCCAGGAATGGGAAGCCGTTGAAGCTGGTGTTGCCGCCGGTGAACAGGATGAGCGCGGTTGCCCCCTGGAGGAAATAGAACAGCACCCGGCCGAAACCCCCGCCGAAGACGAGGCTGGCCTCCTGCGAGATGACGGTCGGGGTTCCCGAGGTGTAGGGAGTGGCATGGGTCACGTGCGCCAGCCATGAGATCCCGCCGACGAGGAAGGCCAGGATCAGGCCCTGGATCACCAGCACCTGGCGCGCATTGATTCCTTCCGGCGGGCGGAACGCGCTCACCGCGTTGGATACCGCCTCGATGCCGGTCAGCGAGGAACCGCCGTTGGCGAACGCCCGGAGCAGTGTGAAGACCAGCGCGAACGAGATTATGGCCGAGGTGCCGTTGCTGGGCGCGTAGTAGCTGCCGCTGAGCGTGGCCGGGTCGATCACCGGCAGGCTGCCGAACGCCTCCCGGGCCAGCCCGATGAGGATCATCAGGATCACAGAGCCGGAGAACAGGTAGGTGGGCAGGGCGAACGCCCGTCCGGCTTCCCTGATGCCGCGGAGGTTCCCGTAGCACATGATCAGGACTGCGGCCACCGAGATAAGCAGCAGCAGGGTCTGCGGCGAGATCCCCGGAACGTGGTTCAGCGCCGGGAACGCGGACACGATAGCCGCCGCGCCCGCCGCCGTCTGGACGGCCACGGTGACCGTGTAGTCGATCAGCAGGGCGACTGCGGCGATCTGGGCGACCTTGGGCCCGAAGTTCTCCCTGGCCACCACGTACGAGCCGCCGGTCTTGGTGTAGACGGTGACCACCTCGCGGTACGACAGCACGACCAGGGCCAGGACGAACAGCACGACCCCGGTGAGCGGAAGCAGCAGGGTGAACGCCGCGATGCCGAGGCCGCCCTTGAGCAGCTCGATGAGGATTTCTTCCGAGCCGTAGGCGGAGGAGGAGATCCCGTCCGGCGACAGCACGCCGAGCGCGAGCGGCTTGGACAGTCGCTCCTCGCTGAGCTGCTCGTTGACCATCGGCTTGCCGAGCAGGCGGCGCTTCAGCAAGTACCCGAAGCCCTCGGGCAGGTCGGTGACGCGGCTGCCGCCGAGCAGGTTAGCCGCCTTGGTTACGGCCACCAGTCGTCTGCCTCCTCAGGCCGCGAGGTCGTCCTCGTGTCCGCGGGCCTGGCGTCATCCCCGCAGGCCCCGCGCGGGCCGCGAGATAGGCCCGCGGCCCACCCTCCACCTGACGCTAAGATGCCCGAACTGCGGCGGCCGTCAGCACGGCGTAAAGAGTCACTACCTGGCCGTTAAGGATGCATCAAGATCATCCAATTTCGGCCGGATCGGGGGTCGACTGACAGTGAGATGGTATTCGGACAGGACCGGCGCGGGCTCGCGGCACCGTATGCGCTGCCGCTGGGCTTCGCGCTCCTGCTCGGCGTGGGCACGGTCGCGGCCGCCCTCGGCGGCAGGCTGCCGGCGACCGGCGTACTGATCGCCTGCGCCGTCGTGGCTGGCGTGGTGTCCTTCACGGCCGAGCCGGTCGCGGCGGTCCCGCTGGCGCTCATCGGCTGGCTGACCGCCATCGGGTTCTCCCGTCCGCCGTACGCGCAGCTGCGGCCGACCGGGCCGGCCGCCGGGCACGCCGCGATCGCCATCGCCGCGAGCGCCCTGGCGGCAGCCGGGCTGGGCGTGCTGTACCGCTGGGGCGCCGGACGGTTCACACTGGTAGGTATGGGTGCCCCCATTGATTCCGCCCGGAGCGGCGGCGCCGCGGCGGCCGGCCCGGGTGTGACCGAACGGCCGGAGGCCGGACCGCTCATTGCACCGCAGCTGGAGCCGCAGCGGGGCGGCAGCCTGGCCGGGGCCATCGACGCACGCCGGCGCCTGTACGGGGCGGCGCTGGCGCTGGCCGCGGTTCCGGTGCTGACGCTGATCCTCATAGCGGCCAGGCCGCACCTGGATCTCGCCGACGACCTGCTCATCTACCTCGTCGCCGTGGTGACGACCGCGGTGGTCGGCGGATTCTGGCCGGCCGTGCTGACCGCGGTAGCGTCCAGCCTGCTGCTCAACTGGTACTTCACCCCGCCGCTGCACAACTTCACCATCGAAGAGCCGAGGAACCTGCTGGCCCTGGTCCTGTTCGTGACCGTCGCCGTGGCGGTGAGCAGCGTCGTTCACCTGGCCGCGCGGCGGGCCGTGCAGGCGGCGCGCAGCCGCGAAGAGGCGGCATCGCTGCTGGCCCTGGCCCAGACCGTGCTGGGCGGCGCCGACACGCCCGCGGCGGTTCTCGGCCACCTCACCAGCACCCTCGGCGGCCGGGCCGAGCTGCAGGAGCGGGTGTCCGGCCGGTGGGTCCCGGTCGCGTCCAGCGGCATCCCGGACGCGATGGACGGTGCCACCCGGATCAACATCCGGCCGGATCTGGCCCTGCTCGTCGCGGAGCACGCGGAAACGGCGCCTCCCGGGCTGCTGGTCGGGTTCGCCGCCCAGGCCGCGGCGGCCCTGGACCGGGAACGGCTGCGCACCCAGGCCGCCCAGGCCGAGGCGCTCGCCGAGGGCAACCGGATGCGCACCGCGCTGCTGGCCGCGGTCAGCCACGACCTGCGCACGCCGCTGGCCTCGATCAAGGCCAGCGCCAGCAGCCTGCGCCAGACCGACGTGCAGTGGACCGAGGCGGACCAGGCGGCCCTGCTCGCCACGATCGACCACAACGCGGACCGGCTGGACGCGCTCATCGGCAACCTGCTGGACATGAGCCGGCTGCACACCGGCTCGCTGGAGCCCTTCCTGCGCCCGACCGCGATCGACGAGGTGGCACCGGTCGCGCTGCGCGGCCTGGACGCCTCGGCGCAGCTGCGGATGGCGGTGCCCGACGGCATCCCGCTGGTGCGGGCCGATCCCGGCCTGCTCGAGCGGGTACTGGCCAACCTGTTCTCCAACGCGCTCCGGCACTCGCCGCCGTCCCGGCCGCCCATGCTGCGGGCCAGCCAGCTCGACGAGACGGTGCTGCTCGAGGTGATCGACCACGGTCCGGGGGTTCCCGACGAGATGAAGGAACGCATCTTCGAGCCGTTCCAGCGGCTCGACGACCACCACGGCGGCGTCGGCCTGGGCCTCGCGGTGGCCAAGGGATTCGCCGAGGGCATGGGCGGGACCATCGCCGCGGCCGACACGCCGGGGGGCGGGCTGACCATCCGGGTGACGCTCCCCGTGACGAGCAGCGAGGCGAGGTCCGTGCTGGGGGCCGATCAGTGACCCGTGTGCTCGTCGTCGATGACGAGCCGTCTATCGTCCGGGCGCTGCGGATTAACCTCACCGCGCGGAAGTACGAGGTCAGCACCGCGACCGACGGCGCCTCCGGGCTGGCTGCCGTGGCGCGCGACCGGCCGGACGTGATGATCCTCGACCTGGGCCTGCCGGACATGGACGGCACCGAGGTGATCCGCGGCGTGCGCGGCTGGACCTCGACCCCGATCATCGTGCTGTCGGTCTGGGGGCAGGAGAACCAGAAGGTCGCCGCGCTGGACGCGGGCGCCGACGACTACGTCACCAAGCCGTTCGGCATGGACGAGCTGCTGGCCCGGCTGCGCGCTGCGGTGCGCCGGGCCTCGCCGGCCCCCGACGAGCCGGTGGTGACGACCGACCACTTCACCGTCGATCTCGCCGCCAAGCGGGTGATCCGGGACGGCGACGGTGACGTCAGCCTGACGCCCACCGAGTGGCAGCTGCTCGAGGTACTGGTGCGCAACCGGGGGCGGCTGGTGACCCAGCGGCAGCTGCTGCAGGAGGTATGGGGACCGGCCTACGAGACCGAGAGCAACTACCTGCGCGTATACGTGGCGCAACTGCGCCGCAAGCTGGAACCCGAGCCGTCCCGGCCGCGCTACCTGCTCACCGAGCCCGGCATGGGCTACCGGTTCGGCACCTGACCGGGCGCTTCGCAGGGCCGCGCGGGCTGGCCGCCGGCCGCGAGGCCGGGATCCCGGAGCCGGCGCCGGCGGCCCCCGGGCCGCATCTGCGGGCGCTCCCCGTACTCCCCGGGACTAGAACGTCGTTCTACTTACGGGTAACATGAGAATCCGTCGCGCTGGGAGGTCACCGTGAGCACGTACGACTTTTACACCACGCCGGTCAAGCACGAGACCTGGGACATTCCCGCCGCCGGGGCCACCCGCTTCAACTGGGACTACGACAGCGGCCGGGGCCGCCTGCTGGATCTGTACCAGCGCGGCAAGGACAAGCAGTGGGACGCGGCCAAGCGGATCGACTGGGAGCTCCCGGTGGATCCGACGAACGTCATGGAGCTTCCCGACGACTTCTGCCCCATCTACGGGTCGCGCCAGTGGGACGTGCTGTCCCAGGCCGAACGCGAGGAGCTCGGCCACCACCTGAGCGCGTGGCTGTTCAGCCAGTTCCTGCACGGCGAGCAGGGGGCGCTGACGGTGGCGGCCCGGATCGTGGAGTCGGTGCCCGACATGGACTCGAAGTTCTATGCGGCCACGCAGACCATGGACGAGGCGCGGCACGTCGAGCTGTACGCGCGGTTCATGCGCGAGAAGATCGGCATGTACTACCCGATCAACGACGACCTGGCGAGGCTGCTCGCTGACGCGCTCAGCGATTCCCGGTGGGACCTGCCCTACCTCGGCATGCAGGTGCTGATCGAGGGCCTCGCGCTGGCGGCGTTCGGCGTGCACCGGGACATGGCCCAGAACGCGCTGGTCAAGCAGCTGCTGGCCTATGTCATGCAGGACGAGGCCCGGCACGTGGCGTTCGGCCGGCTGGCGCTGCGTGACTACTACGCCGGCCTCACCGAGGCCGAGCGCGCCGACCGCGAGGATTTCGTGGTCGAGGGCTGCTACCTGATGCGCAACCGGTTCCGCGCCCAGGAGGTGTGGGAGCGGATGGGCTTCAACGTGGCCGAGTGCCTGGAGTTCACCGAGCACTCGCCGGTCCAGCAGGCGTTCCGGACGCTGCTGTTCAGCCGGATCGTGCCCTGCGTCAAGGACATCGGGCTGTGGGGCCCGAAGGTACAGCGCGCCTACCTCGACCTCGGGGTGATCGACGCGGCGAAGACCGACCTGGACGCCCTGATGCGCCAGGACGAGGAGATCGCCGAGAAAGTGGACGCGGAGAAGTACGCGGCCGAGGTCGCAGCGCGCCAAGGCGAGGTGGACACCGCGATCGCGGTCGGGTCCGATAGCTGACCATCGTTCGGCGCCCCCGCTGCCCCGCCCGGCTCGTCACGGAATGTGATCGTTACGGGCTTCGCGCGTGTCCCGGCCGCGGGGACGATAACCGGCCGGTGCGCGGACCGCGGCCGGGTCGATCACGTCGCCCCTGGTGAGGCCAGGCCGTCCCGCTGCCGCAGGGCGCCGGGGTTGCGGGCCAGCGCGTGCACGTCGTGGCCAGCGTCGACGGCCCAGCTCGTCAGGTGCCCGCCGATGCGTCCGGTGGCACCGAATATGGCCAGTTTCATGACTGTCCTCGTTCCTGGCGTCGGGGCTGCCTCACCGGGCCCGGCCGTGCAGCGCCCGGGCTCGCCCGGTGAGGCCGGTCAGCGTCCGGGTGGTGGTCTCGATGTCCTGCGGGTCGAAGGAAGCGACCAACTCGGTCACCAGGGCGCCGACGGAGCCCCGGATCCGCGCCCGCCGGCTTTCGCCGGCGGCCGTGAGGCCTATCCGTGCATCGCCGCCTGCCGGGTCGCTGACTTCCCGCATCAGGCCCTCGGCCACGATCTCGTCCAGCAGCGCCGCCGCGGACGGATCGTCCAGCTCCAGCTCATCGCGGAGATCCCGGCAGAACGCGTCACGGGTGGGCGCGGATTCGAAGACGGACAGCCGCTGGAAGGCATACCAGGTCTGCTCGGGCGTGCCGGTCTCGGCCAGCACATCCAGCAGCAGCCCGGTCAGCGCGCGTTCCGCCGTGCCCAGCGCCGGAGGAAGGCCGGAAGCGCCACCGCCTGCCGGGCCGGCCGGGGCCGCGCCTGCCGGGGCCGCGCCTGGCGCAGCACCGGGGACCGCGCTGGCGGCTGTGTCGCCTGTCGTGCTTGTCATGGCTTGATCCCTTCGCTGTGCCGGTAGCTGAGCGCCGGGGCTTACCGGGCGTCCGGGTCAGCCTGCTCGCGGCGGACCGCCGGAGGTGCCAGGATCGGTGCGTCGGAAGTCACGGGCTCTGCACTACCGGGGATTTCTGAGTTACACTAGGGAATCTAGCATCTAATCAAAGCTTATATCTAGTTTAATTAACTAATAGGGAACCGAGCATGCCCTGGGACCTGCCGGACGCCGACCTGCCGGGTCGGCGCGGGCTTGAAGCGGCGTTCGAGCTGTCGCTGCGCCGGATGAGCTCGTTCATGCACCTGATGAGCCAGGCGGCGGCCGACCGGATCGGCATCAACGCCACCGACCTGAACTGCCTGAACATCCTCAGCCTCGGCGGCATGCTCACCGCCGGCCAGCTGGCCCAGGCCACCGGGCTGACCACCGCGTCTATCACCGGCGTGGTAGACCGGCTCGAGCAGGCGGGCTACGTGCGCCGCGAGCGCGACGCGAACGATCGCCGGCGGGTAGTCATCCACCTCATCTTGGAGCCCGTCCTGCGCGACGTCGTGACGGTGTTCGAGCCGATGCTCGCGGCCTGGCGGCAGGTCGCGGCCGGCTACACCGATGACGAGCTCAAGCTCATCCTGCGCTTCCAGGCCCAGACCGAGCAGGTGCTCAGGGACAACCTGATCAGGCTGCGCCGGCCCGACGCCAAGACAGCAGTTCGTGGTCAGGCACCCCCGCCGCGCGAGTGAAGAACGCCACTCGTCTTCGCCGGCCACCGCCGCGCGACGAAGACAAACTCGCGGCCAGGCCGGTCGGGAGCGTCCCGGACATCATCAACGACCAGGCCGGCCGCGGCCAGTGAGTTCGCGAGCTCATCGCGGCCCCGGAACCGCAACGTGGAGTCCGACGTCAGCACCGCACCGTCAGCGCCGAATACGAAGGTCGTCCGGAACCGGGCCAGGCTTCCCCCGGCACCGGTCAGGTCTGTCCACGTCTCGACGGGGCCGACCCCCGCGATCACGACACGGCGGTAGGTCTGGTCCCGGTTCCATCCCAGCCACGCCCTCGCCCGCGGATCCCGGCTCTCGAACACCAGCCGGCCCCCGGGCCGCAGGGCTTCACGGACCGCCCCCAGCGTCGCCGCCCACTCCTCGCCCGCTATGAAGACCTGGGCTACATTCCCGGTCATGGTCACAAGATCGACCTGTAGCGGAGGCAGGCCCCTGGCGTCCGCATTCAGCCAGCGGACGCCGCCGGCCCCCGGCTTACGGCGGGCGACCTCCAGGGAGGCGGCAGCTGGATCGACGGCGATGACCTCCAGACCATGCGCAGCGAGCAGGCAGGCCAGGGTCCCCGTGCCGCAGCCGACGTCCAGCACGCTCCGGGCGGCAAACTCCCCGGCCATCGCGGCGTAGCCATCCAGATCGGAACGATCGCTGTCCAGCGCGTCGTAGATCTCGGCGAGCCGAGGCTCCTCGAAGACCGCATCAGCCACGAAGCGAACCCTACGACCGGCGCAGGCATCCGGTCAGTGATCGCTCCGCGCAGAACCCAAGGTCACGAATTACCGGTGACCGATCCAGGGTTCACGGCGCTGCGGCTTAGCTCGTCCGCGGCTGACGACCTGCCGGACGCGGCCTGGCGGCTGCCGAGCCGTTCCAGCCGCCGGAGCGACCTCTCGTCGCTGCGGCCGGCCAGCCAGCGCAGCGTCCCCGGGGCGATCCTGGACAGCGCGTAGCTGACCCGGGCCTCGGTGTTGACCGGCACGACGGCCCGGTTGTCGCGCACCGCGCGCAGCACCGCGACCGCGACCTTCTCCGGCGGGAAGCCGCGCATCCGGAACGCCCTGCTCGCCCCGGCCCTGATCCGCTGCTCGGTCTCCCCGCTCGTGCCGGCGTAATGGGTGGCCTGCCCGATGCCGGTGTTGGTGAAGCCGGGGCAGATGGCGCTCACCCCGATCCCGGACGGGGCCAGCTCGGCGCGCAGGCAGTCGCTGAGCATCCGCACGGCGGCCTTGGTCGCCGAGTAGGCCGGCAGCATGGCGGTGGGCGCGAACGCGGCGGCCGAGGCGATGTTGACCAGGTGACCGCCTTGACCGCGCTCCACCATCTGGCTGCCGAACAGCCGGCAGCCTCGCGCCACGCCCAGCAGGTTCACGTCGACGATCCGCTGCCAGTCCTCTTCGGTGTGCTTGAGGAAGGACCCGGCGATCGCGATCCCGGCGTTGTTCACCACGATGTCGGGCACGCCGATCGCGTCGCGCACCCGCGCGGCGAACAGCTCCATCTCCTCCGGGCTGGTCACGTCCACCTGGTAGGACTGCGCCACCCCGCCGCGCTCGCTGATCAGCTCGCGGGTCCGTTCGGCCGAATCGAGGTTAAGGTCGGCCGCCACGACCTGCGCCCCGTTCGCGGCGAAGGCCAGGCAGACCGATCGCCCGATGCCGCTGCCCGCGCCGGTGACGACGACCAGTTTTCCGTCGAACCGCTGGCGGCCGGGACTGGCGTCGGCGCGCCGGAGTTCGCGGCTGGCGGGCTCCCCGTCCACGTGCCCCGCGAACTCGGTGATCCAGCCGGCCAGCTGCGCCGCGTGGGTGCGCTGGATCCAGTGCGGCGCGCGGGTCCGGCGCAGCCACAGCCGGGGGGCGTAGCCGCGGGCCGACAGCTGGGTCTGCTCGGCGATGAACCGGTCACCGGACGCGATGATCAGCTGCACCGGCACGTCGACCTTCGCCGGGTGCGGCCGGGTCATCCGCCGCGGCATGTTCGCGCGGTACAGCGAGAGGCCGTTGATGCCGTCCTGGGTGATCGTTTCGGCCGGGTGGCCGGGACGGGGAGTGATCCCTTCCGCGGCGAGCATCCTGCCCCAGCGGCGGCCGAGGCCGCCGCGCCAGGCCAGCTCGGGCAGGCCCGGGATCTGGAAGAAGCCGATGTACCAGGACCGGCCGAGCTGGTTCGCGAGGTCCGCGGCCCCGCGGGGGCTGCGCAGCGCGCGACGGCGCAGCCAGGCGGTGGCCTGGTCAAGCGAGGGCCCGCACATCGAGGTGAACGAGGCCACCCGGCCGGCCAGCCGGGGGGTGCTCACGGCCTCCCAGCACTGCATCGAGCCCCAGTCGTGACCGACCAGGTGAACCGGCCGGCCCGGGCTCACCTCCTGGATGACCGCCTCCAGGTCGGCGATGAGCAACGGGAAGGCATAGCCCCGCGTGCTGCCCGGCGCGGTGGAAGCGCCGGCGCCGCGGACGTCGTACGTGACGACGTGGAAGCGGCCGGCCAGCAGCTCGGCGAGCTCGTCCCACGCCGCCTGGGTGTCCGGGTAACCGTGTACCAGGATGACCGTCGGCTGCTCCGGGTCACCCCGCCGGGTCACCGCGAGCTTCACGTCGCCGGCGTCGATCCTGCCGCGGCGTACCGGGTGCGGTGCCGGTCCGGTCGGGTCCATCGCGCCTCCCTCGTGGCGGCGCCAGGCTCGGCGGCGCTGAGAGTCACATTATCGGCGGCAGGTCACGTGTTACCAGCCGGTAGCCGTTACCGCGCCGTTCCGGCGGCCGGCCCGCGCGGCGCCGCGGGCCGCAGGCGCCGGGCGGCCGGGGATCGGCGGCCTGCGCAGGGCCACCGCGAGGCAACCGACGGAAGCCGGGAGGTAGCCGGGCCCGGCACCGGGTACGGACTACATCGTGAGCCCTTCCAGCCTGCCGTTCTCCCGCCGCGCCCGCGACCCGGGCGGCACCGGCGACCCCGCAGGCCCGCCGCGCCAGCGGCGGCTGCCCCGCCCGCTGCCCCGGCCGGGGCGGCTGGCCGAGCGGATCGAGCACGCCGGCGCGCTGGACCGCGCCAGCGCGGCGGTCACCGGCGCGGTGCGCGGGGTGCTGCGGCACAGCGCCGCGGCCGATCTGCTGCACGGGGTCCCGTTCGGCCAGCCGGCCCACCCGCCGCTGGTCCAGCTGCCGATCGGATGCTGGGCCTCCGCTGCCCTGCTCGACCTGCTCCCCGGAACGTCACGGGCATCACGGGCGCTGATCGCGGCCGGGATCGCCGGAGCGGTGCCGGCCGCCGCGGCCGGACTGGCGGACTGGTCGGAGCTGCACCGCGAGCAGCAGCGGGTCGGCGTGGTGCACGCCGCCTCCGGCGCGATGGCCACGGCGCTGTACTCGGCATCGCTGCTGGCCCGGGTCACCGGGCAGGACCGCCGCGGCAAGCTGCTCTCGCTCGGCGGGCTCACCGCGGTCGCGGCAGGGGGCTACCTGGGCGGCCATCTCGCCTTCCGGATGGGCGCCGGGTCCAGCCACGCCGAGCCGGTAGCCCACCTGGCACCCCTCGGCTGGCACGATCTGTGCCAGATCGGCGAGCTGCCGGACGGCCGCCCGGTCCGGCTGCCGCTCGGCTACCTCGGCCTGCTCGTGCTCCGCCAGGGGACGCAGGTACGCGCGCTCGCCGACCAGTGCGCGCATCTCGGCGGCCCGCTGCACCAGGGCCGCGTCGTATCGGCCGGGCCGGACGTGTGCGTGGTGTGCCCCTGGCACGGCAGCACCTTCGCGATCGCCGACGGGTCGGTGCGGCACGGCCCGGCCACCGCGCGCCAGCCCGCCTTCGACACCAGGGTCAGCGAGTCCGGTGTCGTCCAGGTCAGGCCGCAGGGCTGGCCTGGACCCCGGCCGTGATCGTCAGGGCGCGGCCCACGCTGACCAGCGTGCCTGCCGGTGCTCGACGCAGAGCGGCACGCCGAAGCACTTGGACAGGTTCCGGTCGGTGAACGCCTCGGCCAGCTCCCCGGCGGCGACCACGCCGCCCTTGCGCAGCAAGATCGCATGGGTGAAGCCTTCGGGCACCTCTTCGACGTGATGGGTGACCAGCACCATCATCGGCGCCCCGGGGTCGCGGGCCAGCGCGGACAGCCGCCGCAGCAGGTCCTCCCGGCCGCCCAGGTCCAGTCCCGCGGCCGGCTCATCGAGCAGCAGCAGCTCGGGATCGGGCATCAGCGACCGGGCGATCTGCACCCGCTTGCGCTCTCCCTCGGACAGGGTCGAGAACCTGCGCCTGATCAGGTGCGCGCAGCCGAGCGCGTCGAGCAGCTCAACGGCCCGGGTCACGTCGGCGGACTCGTACTCCTCTTTCCACCGGCCGAGAATCGCATAGGAGGCGGTGAGCACCAGGTCGATGACCTTTTCCGCGGGCGGCACCCGGTCGGCCACCGCAGCGCTGGCGAACCCGATCCTCGAGCGCAGCTCGAACACGTCCACCTCGCCCAGCCGCTCGCCGAGCACCTCGACCGAGCCCGTGGAGGGGAACAGCTGCGCTGCGGCGACCTGCAAGAGCGTGGTCTTGCCGGCGCCGTTCGGGCCTATCACCACCCAGCGCTCGTCCTCGTGCGCCGTCCAGCCGATGTCGCGCAGCAGCATCGACCTGTCCCGCCGGACGCCAACGCCGCGCATCCGCAGCACCTCGTCCGACATACGGTCCCCTTCCTGTCGCGGCAACCGCTCAGTGCCGAACCTACCCCCGCGGGGCGCCGCCGGAAGCATCAGCGCCGGTCCGGGAGCGCGTGCCCTGCTGCGCGCCGGGACGGACACGCGTTCCCGGGCGCTCAGCCGGGCGGGTACCCGGTGTCGGTTGCGTCCCAGCCAAGTTCGCGCGCGTGCGCGACCGCGTACAGTGCCGCCTGCGTGCGGTCCTGCACCCCCAGCTTGGCCAGCACTGAACTGACGTGCGTCTTCACGGTCTTCTCCGCCACGTTCAGCGCCCGCGCGATCTCCCGGTTAGACCTGCCCCTGGTGAGGAGCCTGAGCACCTCGCGCTCGCGGCCGGTGAGCGCGGCCGGGCCGGCCGTCGCGCCGCGATCGGCGGCGCGGCGGATGAACGTTTCCGCTGCCTCCGGCGACAGCAGCAGGTTGCCGTCGTGTACCGAGCGGATCGCCCGGACCAGCGCGTCCGGGTCGACGTCCTTGTAGAGGAAGCCCGCCGCGCCGGCCCGCACGGCGGCGCCGGCCGCGGCCGGGTCGGTCACGCTGGTGAGCACGAGGATGCGCGCCGGGACCCGGCCGGCCGCCAGCTGCTCGATCACCTCAAGCCCCTTCAGGCCGGGCATCTTGAGGTCCAGCAGCATCACGTCGGGACTGAGCTCGGCCGCCATCTTGGCCGCCTCGGTCCCGTCCGCCGCCTCGCCGACCACGTCCATGTCGTCCTGGACCTCCAGCAGCACCCGCAGGCCCTGCCGGACGACCGGGTGATCGTCGGCGATCAGCACCCGGATCCGCCGGCCGGCGTCAGTGCCGGTCACAACCGGCTCCCCGGCTCCGGCGGGATCGCCAGCGTGACCTTGGTGCCCGACCCCGGCGTGCTGCTGATCGACAGCGTGCCGCCGGCCGCGGCCGCGCGCTCCCGCATCGACGTCAGCCCGAGCCCGGACGCTGGCGCATCGGGCGAGAACCCGCGGCCGCCGTCGGTTACCTCGAGGATGACCCGCCGGGCCGTTCGGTGCAGGGATATCTCTATCTCGGCGGCGCCGGAGTGCCGCAGCGCGTTGTGCAGGGCCTCTTGGGCGATCCGGTATGCGGCCGCGTCGCCGGCCGCTCCCAGCGGCGGAATCCGCGTCGCGGTGAACCGCACCGTGACGCCGTGGGCCAGGCCGGCCAGCGCCGCGTACCGGCGCAGCGACTCGGCCAGGCCGCACTCGCCCAGGTCGGGCGGCGCCAGCCCGCTGATCACGGCGCGCAGCTCGGCGTGCGCCGCTCCGCTCAGCGCGGCGACGCTGTCCATCTCGGCGGCGGCGCGGGCCGGGTCCCGGACGGCCAGGACGGAAGCGGCGCGGGCCTTGGCCCGGATGCTGAACAGCTTCTGCGCCACCGCGTCGTGCAGTTCCCGGGCCAGTCTGCCGCGCTCCTCCGTCACCGACAGCTCGCCGACCCGCTCGTACAGCCGGGCGTTGATCAGCGCGATCGCCGCGTGCGCCGCGAACAGCCCGAGCAGCTGCTCGTCCCGTGCGGTGAAGCCGCCGGGAACGGCCTTGTTGGCCACGAAGATGATGCCGAGCACATCCGGGCCGTGCTTGATCGGAACGCCCAGGAAGTCGGCCAGCTCGGGATGCGCAGATGGCCACCAGCCTCCGAACCTGGGGTCGGCGCGGATGTCGGCCAGCCGTTCCGGCTTGCCGTCGCGAAGCAGGACGGCGAGCATGCCGTGCTGGCGCGGCAGCGGGCCGATCGCCTTCTGCTGGCGGGCCGTAAGGCCGTCCACGACGAACTCGGCGAACGAGCCCTGCGCGTCCGGCACGCCCAGCGCCGCGTAGCGCGCGCCGGACAGCGAGCGCGCGGACCGCACGATCACCTGCAGCACGTCCCGCACGGACAGTTCCCGGGTGACGGCGAGCACCGCCCGGCTGACCTGGTAGAGCACCTGATCCTCGTCGGGTGCGGCGCGGGCGGCGGCGGGCGGAGCGGTCACCCACCTGACGCTACCCGCGGGACTGCGGCGCGGCATCCGCCGCCGGTCCTAGGACTATCGGCGGCCGACCACACCGACCGCGGCCCGATGCGCCGCGGCGGCGCCGTGCCTAGCCTCACTGATATGACAACGAACAACCGCACCGCGATCATCACGGGCGCGTCCCGCGGTCTCGGTCTCGCCCTGGCCCGTGGCCTCGCGGCCGACGGCTACCGCCTCGTCGTGGACGGCAGGGACGGCGCCGCGCTGCGCGCCGCGGTGGCCGGGCTGCCCGATCCCGCAGCGGTCGCGGCGCTGCCCGGCGACGTCGCCGACCCGGCGCACCGGGCCGAGCTCGCCCGCATCGCCGGCCGGCTCGGCGGGGCCGACCTCCTGGTGAACAACGCGGGGACGCTGGGCGCCAGCCCGCTGCCCGCGCTGGCCGACTACCCGCTGGACGAGCTGCGCGCCTCGTTCGAGGTGAACGTGCTGGCCCCGATCGCGCTCACCCAGCTGCTGCTGCCCGCGCTCCGCGAACGCGGCGGCGCGGTGCTGAACATCACCTCGGACGCGGCGGTGCAGGCCTACGCGGGCTGGGGCGGCTACGGCGCCGCCAAGGCGGCGCTGGAGCAGGCCTCGAACGTGCTCGCCGCCGAGGAGAACACGCTCCGCGTGTGGTGGGTGGATCCGGGCGACATGCGCACCCGGATGCACCAGGACGCCTTCCCCGGCGAGGACATCTCGGACCGGCCGCAGCCCGGCTCGGTGATCCCGGCGCTGCGCCGGCTCATCGCCGAGCGGCCGCCCAGCGGGCGCTACCGCGCCGCGGAACTGATGCCCGCCGCGGCCCGCGGCGGGGCCTGACGGGAGACGATCATGCTGACGGAATTCGCCCTGCCCGCCGAGCTGGAGGCGCGCGAGCCCGCCGAGGCGCGCGGCGTGCCGCGCGACGGGGTGCGCATGCTGGTCAGCCGGCGCTCGGCAGGCGAGATCAGCCACCACGCGTTCGGCGACCTGCCGGGCCTGCTGCTGCCCGGCGACCTGCTCGTGGTCAACACGTCGGCTACCGTCCCGGCGGCCGTCCGCATCGGCGGCAGGCTGGCCGTGCACTTCAGCACGCCCCGGCCGAACGGGGCCTGGCTGATCGAGCTGCGGCAGCGCCGGGGCCGCGCGACCGTGCCCTACCGGGGCGGCATGCCGGGCCAGGTGCTGGACCTGCCCGGCGGGGCGGCCCTGACGCTGGAGGACCGGGTCACCGGCCGGCTGTGGCGGGCCCGGCTGTCCACGGCGGTGCTGCCTTACCTGTTCAGGCACGGCGCGCCGATCAGGTACTCCTACGTCGAGCATGACTGGCCGCTGGAGTCCTACCAGACCGTGTTCGGGACCCGGCCGGGCAGTGCCGAGATGCCGAGCGCGAGCCGCCCGTTCACCCCGGATCTGGTCACCCGCCTGGTCGCGCGGGGGATCATGATCGCGCCGCTGACCCTGCACACCGGGGTGTCCTCGCTGGAAGGCGGCGAGGACCCCTATCCCGAGCCGTATGACGTGCCGCCCGCCACCGCCCGGCAGGTGAACCTGACCAGGTCGAGCGGCGGCCGGGTGATCGCGGTGGGCACTACCGTAGTACGCGCCCTGGAGACCGCCGGGGAGCCGGGCGGCGTGGTCACCGCGTCGGCCGGCTGGACGTCGCGCGTGGTGACGCCGGAATCCGGCCCGCGCGTGGTGGACGCGCTGTTCACCGGGCTGCACGAGCCGCGCTCCACGCACCTGCTGATGCTGACCGCGTTCGCCGGCGACGACCTGCTGAGCCGGTGCTACGCCGCGGCCACCGAACGCGGCTACCTGTGGCATGAGTTCGGCGACGTGCACCTGCTGCTCCCGTAGCCGCCTGCCGCGTCGCCGGTAGTCACCGCTGTCCCGGTCTTGCCGTGCGGGTAGCGTTGCTGCGCGATGAACTTTCCGCCGACAACCCTGCTCATCACCCTCACCGGCCGCGACCGCCCGGGGGTGACCGCTCGGCTGTTCGCCGTGCTGGCCCGGCATCAGCTCGACGTGATCGACGCCGAGCAGGTGGTGATCCGCGGGCGTCTCGTGCTCGGCGTCCTGCTCGGCTGCGAGGAGCCGCCGGATCTGACCGCCATTCACCAGGCCGTCTCCGGCGTGGCGGCCGACCTCGGTCTTGACGCCGAGATCACCGCGGGTACCGGCGATGACCCCGGGCGCCGGGGACGGCTGCACGTGACCGTCCTCGGCAGGCCGCTGACCCCGGCGGCGATCGCGGCGGTCGCCGGCCAGATCGCGGCCGGCGGGGCGAACATCGACCGGATAGGCAGGCTCGCCCGCCGCCCGGTGACCTGCATCGAGCTTGACGTGTCCGGTGCCGACCCCGCTGCGCTGCGCGCCGCGCTCACTCGCGAGGCCGTCCAGCAGGGGGTGGACGTGGCCGTCCAGCCGGGCGGGCTGCACCGGCGCGCGATGCGGCTGGTGGTCATGGACGTGGACTCCACGCTCGTGCAGGGCGAGGTGGTCAACCTGCTGGCGGCGCGCGCCGGGTGCGCGGAGCAGGTGGCCAAGCTCACCGCGGCGACCATGACCGGCCAGCTTGACTTCGCAGCCTCCGTGCGCGAGCGGGTCGCGCTGCTCGCCGGGCTGGACCAGCGGGTCCTGGACGAGGTGCGGGCTGAGCTGCGGCTCGCACCCGGCGCCCGGACGCTGATCAGGACGCTGCGCCGGCTCGGCTACCGGTGCGGAATCGTCAGCGGTGGTTTCATCCAGGTCATCGAGCCGCTCGCGGCCGAGCTCGGCATCGACTACGTGACGGCGAACACGCTGGAGATCAGCGGCGGGACCCTGACCGGGCGGCTGTCCGGCCCGGTCATCGACCGGGCCGCGAAGGCGGATGCCCTGCGCCGGTTCGCCGGACAGGCCGGCGTACCGGTCAGCCAGGCGGTCGCCGTCGGTGACGGCGCCAACGACCTGGACATGATCGCCGCGGCCGGGCTAGGCGTCGCCTTCAACGCCAAGCAGGTCGTCAAGGACGCCGCCGACGCCGCGGTGAGCGTTCCGTACCTGGACTCGATCCTGTACCTGCTTGGCATCTCGCGTGAGGACGTAGAGGCCGCGGACGCCGCGGCAGCGGACGCCGCGGCCGGGCCCGGCTGAGCACGCGGCCGCACGCTCCGGCCAGAGCGAGCAGCTCGAGACCTCGGTGAGCAGGCAGCCGCTGGCCGCGGCCGAGCGGACAGCCTCGTGACCTCGGCGAGCAGGCGGCAGCTGGCCGCGGCCGAGCGGACAGCCTCGTGACTTCGGCGACCAGGCGGCCTCAGGCCACGGCCGAGCGCGGCGTCCAGGACGCGTAAGCCGATCCGGCGCCCGGGACCAGCCGGACCCAGCTGCCCAGGTCGATCACCGCGATGGCACTGGTCGGGAAGCTCAGATCGCTCTGGCCGGTGAGGCTGCTGGCGATCTGCTGCGCCGCCGGATTGTGCCCGACGACCAGCAGGGTTCGCACGTCAGCGGGCGTCTGGCCGATGACGTCCAGCGCATCGTCGTCGTCGGCCAGGTAGAGCCGAGGCTCGTACTGAACCTCGATGTCGTGCCCGGCGGGCAGCGCGCGGGCCAGCCGGTCCCACGTCTGCCGGGTGCGGCACGAGGTCGAGCACAGCACCAGGTCCGGGATCAGCCGCTGGCCGTCCAGCCACTGGCCCGCGGCGAAGGCGTCCCGCCGCCCGCGTGCGGTCAGCGGCCGCTCGGGGTCGGCGAAGCCGGGCTTGTGGGTGGCCTTCGCGTGCCGCATCACGATCAGCCGCTTCATCGCTGCATCATCCCTCGGCACTTCTCGGCGTGGCCGGCGGCCTCGGCTCTTCTCAGCCTGACCGGCCGGCCTCGGCACTTCTCGGCCTGACCGGCCGGCCCGCCGCTCCTCCCGGCCCGGCCAGCCCGCCACCGTGGCCAAGCCGACCGACGACATCGCTGTACGGACCCCGGCGACGTCGCCGGAGTCCGGGCAGGAGCAAGCGGCGCGCCGGATCGAGGTTTCCCCGCAGAGCTAGGACTTCTCGGTGCCGGCCGGGTTGCCCGCGGACGCGGTCTCGGCCGCGCTCGGGTCGGCCAGGCCCCCAGTCGCCGCCCGGCCCGGGCCGGCGATGCCCGCTGCGGCCGCATCCGGCTGCACGGCGGCGGGGCCCGCGGCACCCGGGCCCGCGGCGCCCGGACCCGGGGTGATCATGCCGGCCGAGCGGCGCTTGGAGATGACGACCGCGGCCACGATGACGATCGCGGCGCCGACGGCCACGCCGACGCGCAGCCCCACGTTGTTGTAGTAGGTCACGACGCTCGGCGCGATCAGCAGCGCAACCAGGTTCATCACCTTGATCAGCGGGTTGATGGCCGGCCCCGCCGTGTCCTTGAATGGGTCGCCGACGGTGTCGCCGATGACGGTGGCCGCGTGCGCCTCGGAGCCCTTGCCGCCGTGATTGCCGTCCTCGACCAGCTTCTTGGCGTTGTCCCAGGCACCGCCGGAGTTCGCCAGGAAGACCGCCATCAGGACGCCGACCGCGATCGCGCCTGCCAGGTACGAGCCGAGCGGAGCGTACCCGAAGGCGAAGCCCACCGCGATCGGGGTGAGGATCGCCAGGATGCCCGGCGTGGCGAGCTCGCGCAGCGAGTCCCTGGTGCAGATGTCCACCACCGCGGCATAGTCGGGCTTCTCGGTGTAGTCCATGATCCCGGGGTGGGTGCGGAACTGGTTGCGGACCTCGAGCACGACCCGCTGGGCCGCACGGCCCACCGCCATGATCAGCAGGCCGGAGAACATGAACACCACGGCGGCGCCGATGATGACCCCGACGAGGACGTTCGGCCTGTCCACCGACACACCGAACGTGCCGGCCAGCGCGCCGAGCTTGTCCTTGACCGTGGTGTCGAAGGCACCGAACAGGGCGGTCGCCGCCAGCACCGCCGTGGCGATCGCGATGCCCTTGGTGATCGCCTTGGTGGTGTTGCCGATCGCGTCCAGCTGGGTGAGCACCCGCGCGCCCTCGCCCTCGACGTCGCCGGACATCTCGGCGATGCCCTGCGCGTTGTCGGTCACCGGGCCGAACGAGTCCATGGTCACGATCACGCCCACCGTGGTGAGCAGGCCGGTGCCGGTCAGCGCCACGGCGAAGAAGGCGATCTGCGCGTTGTGGAACGCGAGCAGGAAGGCGCCGAACACCGCGGCGCCGATCAGCAGCGCCGCGTAGACGGCGGATTCAAGCCCGGCCGCGATCCCGGACAGGATCACCGTCGCCGCGCCGGTCTCCGAGGCCTCGCCGATGTCACGCACCGGTTTGCGGTTGGTCTCGGTGAAGTACCCGGTCAGCAGCTGGATCGCGCTGGCAAGCACCAGCCCGATGATCACCGCGCCGATCGCGATCACCCGCGGGTTCCCGTTATAGCTGCTGATCGTGGGGTCCGTTATCCCCTTGAGCTCGCTGAACTTGGCGGGCAGGTACAAGAACGTGGCACCGATGACGAGCACGAGGGAGACGATCGCCGAGACGAAGAAGCCCCGGTTGATGGCGGTCATGCCGCTGCGGTCGCCTGCGCGCGGCGCGACCAGGAAGATCCCGATCACCGCGGTGATCACGCCGATCATCGGGACGATCAGCGGGTAGACCAGCCCGTCGTTACCGAACGCCACCTTGCCGAGCAGCAGCGAGGCAACGAGCGTCACCGCATACGACTCGAACAGGTCGGCGGCCATGCCGGCGCAGTCGCCCACGTTGTCGCCGACGTTGTCGGCGATGGTGGCCGCGTTCCTCGGGTCGTCCTCGGGGATGTTCTTCTCCACCTTGCCGACCAGGTCCGCGCCCACGTCCGCGGCCTTGGTGAAGATGCCGCCGCCGACACGCATGAACATCGCGAGCAGCGCGGCGCCGAAGCCGAAGCCTTCCAGCACGCTCGGCGCGTTCCCCTTGAAGATGAGCACCACGATCGCCGCGCCGAACAGGCCGAGGCCGACGGTGAACATTCCGGCCACGCCGCCGGTGCGGAAGGCGATCCGCATCGCCCGGCGTTCGCCGCTTTCCTTCGCCGCGGCGGCGACCCGCACGTTGCCCCGGACCGTCAGCGACATGCCGGTGAACCCCGTCAGGCCCGAGAACAGGGCGCCGACCAGGAAGAATATGCTACGGCCCCAGCGCACTTCGGTATCGACGGCCGGCAGCAGCAGGAGCACGAAGAAGATCAGGACCACGAAGATGCCCAGCGTCCTGAACTGGCGCTTCAGGTAGGCGGCGGCGCCCTGCTGGACGGCCAGCGAGATCTCCTGCATCTTCGCCGTGCCCTTGCTGGCCGCGAGCACCTCCCGCACCAGCCAGCCGGCTACCGCGAGTGCCAGCAAGGCGACCACCGCGACGACAACCACCCAGGTGAGGTTGGCGCCGTGCAGGGCAACCCCCGCGGACGCAGCGAGGTTGTGCCTAAACATCCGTCCTCCTTGACAGGGGCGCAACGGACTCCCGCGCACAGGCCGGCCGTGGGGATCACCGTGCGCCCGGGTGAGCACCCGCCAGACAGGTACCTGCGGTGCCACGGGGCAGTGGCGGGAGTTTACGCAGACAGGAACCCCCATGATAAAGCCGGGGTGATTCCTAACCATACCGCGACCATTTCGTTACATTAAAGAGACCTCATAGCAATCACGACGTCTCTGGCCGGACGGTTCCGGGCTATGGCTCGCGAGCCGACGAAGGCCAGCTCATGGACACGCTGATGCCTGCGGGCGTCCGGGTAATCCTGACGTCGTCGGCCAGTTCCGCGATCACCGCGAGCCCGAAACCGTCTTGCAGGCCATGGCCGTTGGCGGCCGACAGACCGACATCGCCGGTGCCGCCGGCCGGGAGCCGGCCTCGCCAGGCTCCTCGTCACCGGGCTCGGTCACCCCGCTGGCGGGCGCGTCATCACCGGGCGCCGAGTCGGTCACCACGACCTCGAAACGCCCTGGCGAATCGGTCAGCTC
The DNA here is from genome assembly GCA_963762615.1 of uncultured Actinomycetes bacterium. GTDB lineage: Bacteria > Actinomycetota > Actinomycetes > Streptosporangiales > Streptosporangiaceae > PALSA-505. The sequence continues at coordinate 489,087 of CAVXLG010000017.1, forward strand.
GATCTTGACCGGCTCGGCCGGGCAGTGCTGCCGGTGCGCCTCGACCGCGAGTGAGCAGGCCTCGCCGACCGCCAACCGGACCTCGTCGAGCAGTGAGTCTGCCACTCCGCTCCGCCTCGCGACGGCCACGGCCACCAGGCGTGCCGTGCGGACGTGCGCGGGTAGCGGCGTGAAGGCAACTTCCACCAATGCCATCAGGGGAGCCGGATACTCGCTATTTCTCAGACTTCCTGGCCTTGATCGCTTCCTCGACCGTGTCGTGGATGCCGAAGACCTTGGTAAGACCGGTGATGCGGAAGATCTTGAGGATCCGCTCCTGCCTGCAGACCAGAATCCAGCGAGCCATCGTGAGCCCGAACGCGCTTGAGCCCGCCGACGAGCACGCCGAGGCCGGTCGAGTCGAGGAATTCCACCTTCTCCATGTTCACGACGAGCTGATAGTCGCCCTTGTTCACCAGTTCGATCAGAAGCTCACGCAGTCGGGGCGCGGTGTATACATCGATCTCGCCCTCCACGTCGACGACCCTGATCCCGTCCTTCATGTGGTCATCCAGCTTCAGATCCACAAATCCTCCACGCCATGCAGCCTTCCCTGATCAGCCGAGCAGGGTACCCCCGGGCGCCCCGGGAGTGAGTCTGTCCCGTCGGGCATTCAACCACTCTCCGATGTCATGCTTACACGAATCTGTGCGGCCGGGCAGCTTTTGCCAGGCATGGCAGACTGAAATTCGATGACCCTCGCCACCCCCCGCACCGCCGGACAGCCCGCCGAGCAGCCCCGCCCGGACACGGCCGCCGGCCCGGTTCGGGTGCCCGCGAACGCCGATTCGCCGGGCGCGCGGATCCTGCGCGAGGGGAGCGTCGACGGACGGGTCACGCACGTCGAGCGCATCCCGGGCCGTACGGGCCGGGCGGTCCCGTGGCCGGACTGGTGCCCGGACCAGCTCCTGCAGGGATTCGCCGCCGGCGGAATCAGCGCACCGTGGGCTCACCAGGTGGCCGCGGCCGATCACGCCCGGGCCGGCCGGAACGTGATCATTTCCACCCCGGCCGCCTCGGGCAAGTCGCTCGGCTATCTGATGCCCGCGCTCACCGCGGTGCTCGAGGGCGGGACCGCGCTTTATCTCACGCCGACCAAGGCCCTGGCCGCTGACCAGCTGCGCGCGATCCGCGCGCTGCGGCTGCACGGAGTCCGCGCGGCCGCCCTGGACGGCGACACCCCGGCCGCCGGGCGCAGCTGGGCCAGGGCAAACGCTTCGTACCTGGTCACCACACCGGACACGCTGCACCTCGCGCTGCTGCCCGGGCACGCGCGCTGGGCCCGTTTCCTGTCCCGGCTGCGGTACGTCATCGTCGACGAGTGCCACGGATACCGGGGGGTGTTCGGCTCGCACGTGGCGCAGGTGCTGCGCAGGCTCCGCCGGATCGCCGCCTACCACGCCGAGGGCCGGGCTGTCCGCGAGCGCGCCCGGCGCGGCATGCGGGACGGGCCGCTGGCCGCGGGACCGGTGTTCGTCCTGGCCTCGGCCACCGTCGCCGAGCCGGCCCGGTGCGCCGCCCTGCTGACCGGGCTCGCGGCCGAGGAGATCGACGCCGACGCGTCGCCGCGCGGGCCGGTTACGTTCGCCCTGTGGCAGCCGCCGCTCACCGCGCTGCGCGGCGCGGCGGGCGCGCGGCTGAGGCGGACAGCCACCGCCGAAGCGTCCCGGCTGCTGTCCGACCTGGTGACGCAGGACATGACCACGGTGGCCTTCGTGCGCTCCCGGCGCGCGGCCGAGGCGGTGGCGATGGGCGCGCGGCGGGCGCTGGCCGAGACCGGCGACCTGGCCGGGCGGGTAGCGGCGTACCGGTCCGGCTACCTGCCGGAGGACCGGCGCCAGCTCGAGGAAGAGCTGCGCACCGGCCGGCTGGCCGGAGTAGCCGCCACCACCGCGCTCGAGCTCGGCGTCAATATCTGCGGCCTGGACGCGGTCCTCATCGCCGGCTGGCCGGGCACTCGCGCCTCGCTGTGGCAGCAGGCCGGCCGGGCGGGCCGGACCGGCCGCGACGCGCTCGCGGTGCTCATCGCCCGGGACGACCCGCTCGACACCTACCTGGTGCATCACCCCGAGGCGGTGTTCGGCCGCCCGGTGGAGACCACGGTGCTCGACCCGGACAACCCGTACGTGCTGGCCCCGCACCTGTGCGCGGCGGCCGCCGAGCTGCCGCTCACCGCGGCGGATCTCCGCCTGTTCGGGGGCAGGTCCGCCGAGGTCACCGACGAGCTGGCGGGCCGGGGGCTGCTGCGCCACCGCGGCGCGGGCTGGTACCTGTCCGCGCAGGGCCGCGCGCTGACCCGCACCGGGCTGCGCGGCTCCGGCGGGCCCCCGATGCAGATCGTGGAGGCCTCCACCGGCCGGCTGGTCGGCACCGTGGACGAGCCGTCGGCTCACGTGCTGGCCCACACCGGTGCGGTCTACCAGCACCAGGCGCAGACCTACCTGGTGCGAAGGCTCGACCTGGCAGATGAGGTCGCGCTGGTGGACGCGGCCGAGCCCGGCTACTCGACCTCGGCGCGAGAGCTGACCGAGATCCAGGTGGCGGGCGAGCTGCAGCGGTCCGGCTGGGGCGAGGCGAGCGTTCACTTCGGCGACGTCCGGGTGACCCGGCAGGTGACATCGTTCGTCCGGCGCCGCCTTGACACCGGTCTCACCAGCGGCGAGGAACCGCTGGACCTGCCGCCGCGCACCCTGCTGACCAGGGCCGTATGGTGGACGATCTCCCCCGGTCAGCGGGCTGACCTTGCCGCCCGCGGCGTGGATCTGGCCGGCGCCGCGCACGCCGCCGAGCATGCCTCGATCGCGCTGCTCCCGCTGGTCGCCAGCTGCGACCGGTGGGACATCGGGGGGGTCTCCTTCGACCTGAACCCGGAAACCGGCCGGGCTGCACCGTCTTCGTCTACGACGGCCACCACGGCGGCGCCGGCTTCGCCGAGCGCGGCTTCCACGCCGCGCGGGACTGGCTGCGGGCCACCGCCCAGGCGATCGAGTCGTGCGGCTGCCAGGCCGGCTGCCCCTCGTGCATCCAGTCGCCGAAGTGCGGCAACGGGAACGAGCCGCTGTCCAAGAGCGGAGCCGGGGAGCTGCTCGCCACCCTGCTGGCCGGCTCAGGGCCGCAATCATCCCGGACCGGGTCCGCCAGCCGGCCCGCGCGGAAATGACTGAGGCGACCCGGTGCGCCAGCACCCGGGCCGCCAGAGCCTCGAATAAGGGGCGGCCCCCGCCGGGGGGGAGAGCAGGGGCCGCCATACGGACCGGCTCCGGGGGGGTAGAGCCGGTACCGCTACCCAATTTACAGCCTACGTGGGCCGCGTCTGCGTTACTAGTCAGTCACGCCATGGTGTCATCGGCCCCAGGCTCCACCACATATGCTGCCTCGATGTGGATGCTCCTGTCGAGCGCGTGACTGCCGCCGCCGCAGCCTTCTTCGACCTGGACAAGACGGTCATCTCGAAGTCCAGCACGCTGGCGTTCGGCCGTCCCTTCTACCAGTACGGGCTGATCGGCCGGGCCGACGCGATGCGCAGCGTGGCCGGTCATCTGGCATACCGGATCGCCGGGGCCAATCACGGGCAGATGGAACGGGTCCGCGGGTGGGTCACCGGGCTCTGCCGCGGCTGGCCCGCCGACCGGGTTCGGGAAATCGTCGCCCGCCATCTCGACGAGCTCATCGTGCCGTACGTGTACGCAGAGGCCCGGGCCCTGATCGCCGCCCACCGCGACGCCGGCCGTGACGTGGTCATGGTGAGCACGTCCGGGCACGAGGTCGTGGACCCGATCGCCAGCCTGCTCGGCGCCGACACCGTCATTGCCACCCGGATGCAGGTGGCGGACGGGTGCTACACCGGGGAGATGGAGTTCTACGCGTACGGCGAGGCCAAGGCGGCGCGGGTCCGCGCGCTGGCCGCCGAGCGCGGTTACCGGCTGCAGGACTGCTACGCCTACAGCGACTCGGCCACCGACCTGCCGCTGCTGCTGGCCGTCGGCCGCCCGCACGCGGTGAACCCAGACCGGAGCCTGCGCCGGATCGCGCGGCAGCGCGGCTGGCCTGTCCTGGAGTTCACGGCCGGCCCGAACCACGCGCTGAAGGGCCTGTGGCCGCGCGAACTGACCGGCATTACAAATCGATCACGCTGAGGTCTTTCCAAGCTCCCGGATTCGTCGTAGAAAGGAAGCACGGACCCAGGACGTCCGGGCACGGCAGCCAGGCACCCACGTGCGACCAGCCGCGGGAGGCGTGTCGGGGTAGGCCAGGTCGGAAGGCGCGCTCATCAGCGCGCCGGAGGACCACCTGTCCCGACTGAGAAGGTGCACGCTTGGTAACCCGGCATGACGTGGCAGGCGACGGCGCCCCGACCCAGGGGCGCCGTTCGCTATGTGCCGTGCCTGCGGGGCGGGCCACATCCTGGCCAGGCGGACCACATCCTGGATTACCCAGCCCCGTTTGTGGTACGGGTGGTGTCACGCTAAGCACGGAACCGGGACCGCCGGGCGGCAGGCGCCGCAGGGCCGGATCGCCTGTGACGGCCGCGACGGCGCGGGCCAGGCACGAGGGCACACGATGGGAGAACACGCGATGGTTCACACCGGATCGGCGCCATCGGCGGACGGCGCGGCCGATCCGTCCCTCGGCGACCTCGTGACGCTGGCGGTCGGTGATATCTCCAAGCTGGTCAGGTGCGAGATTGACCTTGCCAAGCTGGAGCTCAAGGCGGATGTGCGGCGGGTGCTGGTGTCCGTCGTCCTGCTCGCGGGCAGCTTCTTCGTCCTCAACCTGGTCTTGGTCCTGCTCAGCTTCGGGCTCGTTTACGGCCTGATCAGGCAGGGCCTGGAGCCCTGGGCGTCGTTCCTCATCGTGGCGGGCGTGGACATCGTGCTGATCGGCATCGCCGTGGGCATTGTCTACCTCAATTTCCGCCGGCTGGACGGCTTGAAGCGGACCCGCAAGACGGTCCAGGAGGACCTGGCCGTCATGAACCGCGAGGAAGGGGCGGCCGCCGTACCCGCGGTCGAGGCACGATAGGCCCATGGACGCGTCCGGTGAGCTGGCCACGCGGATCGAGGGGCCCTGGTCGCACCGGTCGGTGAGCGCGAACGGCACCCGCTTTCATGTCGCGGAGGCCGGCGAGGGCCCGCTGGTGCTGCTGCTGCATGGCTTCCCTGAGTTCTGGTGGACCTGGCGGAATCAGCTCACCTCGCTGGCCCAGGCCGGCTTCCGCGCGGTCGCGGCCGACCTGCGCGGATACGGTGGCAGCGACAAGCCGCCGCGCGGTTATGACCTGGTGACGGCCGCCTCGGACGCGGGCGGCCTGATCCGGGCGCTGGGTGAGGCGAACGCCATCGTGGTGGGGCATGACTGGGGCGGGCTGATCGCGTGGACGCTGGGGGCGTACTTCCCCAAGATGGTCCGGCGGCTGGCCATCGTCTCGGTACCGCATCCGCTGCGGCTGCGCGCGGCGGTCCTGACCGATCCGCTGGGCCAGGGTAAGCGGAGCGGCTACGCCCTCGGTTTCCAGCTTCCCAGGCTGCCCGAACGGCGGCTGCTCGAAGGCCAGGCGCGAAGGGTCGGCCGGATGCTCGAGGACTGGTCCGGACCCGGCTGGCCGGACCCGGAGACCGAACGCAGGTACCGGCTGGCCATGCTGGTGCCGTCGGTGGCGCATTCCGCGCTGGAGTACCACCGGTGGTTCGTCCGGTCCAGGCTGCGGCCGGACGGGCTGCGGTACGCCCGCCACATGCGGGCGCCGATCCAGGCGCCGACCCTGCAGCTGCACGGGGCGCTGGACACGTGCGTGCTGCCGCGCAGCGCCCGCGGCTCCAGCCGCCACGTCGAGGCCCCCTATCGCTGGCACCTGATCGAAGGGACCGGGCACTTCCCGCACGAGGAGCGGCCCGAGCGGTTCGACGCCGAGCTGTGCGGCTGGCTGGCCGACGCCGAGCCGGAGAGATGACGCCACCGGGCAGGGACCGCGATCAGGCGGGCCGGCCGCGCAACGCGCGTCCTCGTGACGCTTCCGGCCGCCCGCTCGCGCGCGACGAAGCGGGCGAGCCCGGGGTGCCCGACGACCTCTCGCTGCCACCGGGGCAGGCTCTTGCGCTGGCCCAGCAGCTGCTGGACTCCGGTCGTCCCTTCCAGGCTCACGAGGTGCTCGAGGCGTCATGGAAGTCCGCGCCGCCGGCCGAGCGCGACCTGTGGCAGGGACTCGCCCAGGTCGCCGTCGGCCTGACCCACGCCCAGCGCGGCAACGCGCGCGGCGCCGCGGCGCTGCTGCGCCGGGGCGCGGGGCGGATCAGCGGTTACCTGCCCGGAGCCGAGGGTGCCCGCGGCGCCCCGCACCGGATCGACGTGGCCGGCATCGTCCAGGCGGCGAGCGAGCTGGCCGGCCGGATAGAGCGCGACGGGCTGGGTACCGTGCCGCCCGGGGACCTGCGGCTGCGGCTGCGGACGGCCCGGCGGTAGGCAGCAGCGCGTCACCAGCGGGCCGCAACCGGGCGGGCGGCAGAAACGCCGGGTCAGCAGCGGGCAAGACGGCCGGGGGCAGATGCGCCGAGTCAGCAGCGGGCCGCGGGCTACGGGGAATGGCTGGTCACGCGCAGACCTGCGTCGAGACCGGGCCGGTGGCGTTCTTGCCCGCATCCACGTCGCCCGCGACCTCGGCCGAGGTCAGCGCGTAGCCGACGTCCTTCATCCCCACCGCGGCCGCGAAAACCACCCCGTACACGGCCCCGTTGTGCGGGTCGATCAGCGGGCCGCCCGAGTTGCCCGGCTGGATCAGGGCCCGGACCGCGTAGATCTGGCGGGTGACCTCGCCGGCCTGGTAAATGTCCGGCGCGGTCGCCCGCTGCACGCCGCCGACCCTGGCCGGCACGGTAGTGAAGGAGTGATTGAGCGGATACCCCGCCACCACCGCGTTGGTTCCGGTGCCGGCCAGGCCGGGGGCGAACTGCAGCGGCGGCGCGGTCAGGCCGGGGACGTCCAGGATCGCGATGTCTCCCCGCGGGTCGAAGTACACGACCGTGGCCCGGAATTCCCTCCCGCTGCCCGCGGTGAACACGTTCGGCCCGCGATCCACGCCGGCCACCACATGCGCATTGGTCAAGACGTGGTCCGGCGAGATGACGAACCCGGAACCCTCGATCCGGCGCTGGCAGCTCAACGCCGTGCCCATGACCTTGACGATGCTGCGCCGGTCCCTGCGGATCGCCGGGTAGTTCAGGTACTTGCTCTGCGGCGCGCCCACCGTCAGCGGCGCCTCGGCGCCGAGCCCGCCGAACACCTGCGGGTAGGGGCCGCTGGCCAGCAGCCGGCGGAAGTCGCCGAACATCGTCTGCGCCGCCGGGGGCATGACGGCGTCTACCCCCCGCAGCACCGCCGAGTTGCGCACCTGCCCGGTGATCGCCGGGAACCCCGCGTTTACCACGGCCGAGCCGATCAGCCACGCGATGAGCAGGACCGACACCACGCTCACCAGGGCTCCGCCGGCCGCGTCCAGGTAAGTCACCGGACGCCAGGTGAGCCGCGACCGCAGGGCCGCTCCGGCGGCCGAGGCCAGCAGCTGGCCGACCATGGCCGCGACGAAGACCACCACCACCGCGATCAGCGCCTGCTGGGCCTGGTCGCTGGACACCGCCCGCGCGAGGCCGGGCGCGAACAGGGTGCCCAGCACCGCGCCGACGATGAACCCGGCGAAGCTGAGCACGCCGATGATGAAGCCCTGGCGGTAACCGGAGACCGCGAAGGCAGCGACGAGTATGACCAAGATCAGGTCAAGCAGGTCACCCGGCACGTGGTCAACCGTATATGGCTATGCTCCGTGCGCGGCCCGCCCGGCGATGCCGTCAGGGATCGCGGCGGCCACCGCTGCGGCCGGCAGGTCCTCGACCCGGCCGGCGTCCCACGGCCGCTCCCAGCCGCCGAGGGTGAGCAGCATGTCGATCAAGCCGGCCGTGAAGCCCCAGACGAGCATCCCGCCGACCCGGAAGGCCGGCCCGGTGATCCCGGACGGGTGCCGCACGGTGAGCCGGTTGGCGCGGTCGGCGAGCTCGCGGATGCGGACCCTGGCCACGGCGGCGACCTCGCCGGGATCGGCCGGCCGGACCGCGACCGGCCGCCGCCACCAGCCGAGCACTGGAGTGACCAGGAATCCGCTGGGGGGGATGAACAGCTCGGGCGCAGTCCCGATCACGTCCACCCCGGCCGGGTCCAGGCCCACCTCCTCGGCCGCCTCCCTGAGGGCGGCCTCGACCGGGCCGGCGTCCCCGGGCTCGATCGCGCCGCCGGGAAAGGCGGGCTGGCCGCCGTGCCTGCGCAGCCCGGGCATGCGCTGGATGAGCAGCAGATCCGGGTCGTCGTCGGCGCTGGTCGCGGCCGGAACGCCGGGATCCCCGGCTGGACCGGGACCGAACAGCACCAGGACCGCCGACCGCCTGCCCCCGCCGGGCGGCGGCCGCAGCGGGGGCGGCGCCGCCATCCCGGCCATCGCCGCGGCCAGCTCCAGCAGCCGCGGGGGCGGCGTCGCGGCCTGGGCCCCGGTCACGAGAACGGCCCGGTCTTGACCAGCTTGGCCGCGACCTCCGGATCGACGGGCCCCAAGCCGAACGACGGGCAGAGCCGCGCGAGCACGCAGGCTCCGCAGGCCGGCCTGCGGGCGTGGCACACCCGGCGGCCATGCCAGATCAGCCGGTGCGACAGCATCGTCCATTCAGACCGGGGGAACAACGCGCCGACCTCGGCCTCGACCTTCTCCGGCTCGGTCGCGGTGGTCCAGCCGAACCGCCGGGCCAGCCGCCCGAAGTGCGTGTCCACCGTGATGCCCGGCACGCCGAACGCGTTCCCGAGCACGACATTCGCCGTCTTCCTGCCGACGCCGGGCAGCGTCACGAGATCACTCAGCCGGCACGGCACCTCACCGCCGAACCGGTCCCGCAGCGCGGCCGAGAGCCCCATGACGGCCTTGGTCTTGGCCCGGAAGAACCCGGTGGGCTTCAGGATCTCCTCCACGTCCTCGGGATTGGCCGCGGCCAGGTCGTCCGGAGCCGGGTACTTCGCGAATAGCGCCGGCGTCGTCAGGTTGACCCGCACGTCGGTGGTCTGCGCCGACAGCACCGTGGCCACCAGCAGCTGGAACGGGTTCTCGAACTTCAGCTCGGTCTGGGAGTCCGGATAGGTATCGGCCAGGATCCGGTTCATCCGCCGGGCCCGCCGCACCAGCCCCAGCCGGGTCTCGGACTTCCACTTGCGAGCCCGCGCCGGCGGGGTCACATCCGTCGCCATGCCGCCAGCGTAGGGCCTGCACGGCACCGTACGATGAGCAGGCGTGACAGTATCGGCCGTGATATTCGACTGGGGCGGCACGCTCACGCCCTGGCACACCATCGACCACGACGAACTCTGGCGCGCGATCTGCGCCCCGCATTATGACCAGGATCGCGTGACCGAGACCGCTGCACTGCTCCGTTCGGCAGAAAATCACTTCTGGGAGACCGCGGACCGCGAGCAGCGGAGCTCGACCCTCGGGGAGCTCTTCGCCCGGGCCGGGATTGAGCCCACGGAAGCGTTCATCGACGGGTATTTCCAGGCGTGGGAGCAGCACACGTTCGCCGATCCGGACGCGGCCGGGGTGATGCGGGAGCTACGCCGCCGCGGGATCAAGATCGGAGTGCTGTCGAACACCATGTGGCCGCGCGACCGGCACGAGCGGATCTTCAGGCGCGACGGGCTGCTCGACCTGATCGACGGCGCCGTGTACAGCAGCGAGATCCCGTGGACGAAGCCGCACCCGGAGGCGTTCCGCGCGGCGATGGCGGCGATCGGCGCGACCCGCCCGCAGGACTGCGTCTACGTCGGGGACCGGCCGTTCGACGACGTGCACGGCGCGCACCAGGCGGGGCTGCGCACCGTGCTCATCCCGAACAGCGACGTACCCGCCTTCGCCGGGACGGAGCCAGACGCCACGATCGAACGGCTCGGCAAGCTCACCGCGGTGATCGACCGCTGGTGACCTGGCCGCCAGCGGCGTCACTCAGCGCCCGGCCGGTGCCGCGGGACGCGAAAACGCCGCCGGGACCGGGACCGGGGCGGCGGGCCAGTGCACGGCGCACCGATCGGGCTGCACGGAACGCCCGGCGAGCACCGCGGTGAGCGGCGCCGCCGCGGGATCGCGCGGATTCACATGCCTGCCGAGGGTCACGACCGCCACCCGGCCGGCCCCGGCCAGCTTGAGCGCTATGGCGGCCGACTGGGCGCTGGAACCCGATGCCCACGTGTCGTCGAGGAGCAGGACGGCCGCACCAGACAACTGCCCGGGTGCCCGGAACCGCCCCGGGTGCAGGTCCCGGCCCGGCACCGGTTCGCCGGGGCGGATGAGCAGGTCGGCCCAGGGCAGGGCCAGGTACGGCTCGACCAGCGTCCGCAGCGGATGGGCACCGGGACGCCCGCGTCCGCTGGGCACCACGGCGACACGGATGGGGGCGGCCATCCCGGCGCGCGCCCGGACGCAGGGACCGTGATCGCGCAGGAAGACAAGCAGCATGGCGCGCAGCGCGGCGCGGGCCGCGTCCCGATCCGCGACGTCGGACTTGTACTGCCACAGCGCCCGCGCGTAGGACGTCCCGGCCACGGCATACGAGACCGGGACCACGAGGTCGGCGAGCATTCCGGCCGCACTGCGGCGGTGCTGCGCGCACTGGAAGCAGCGCAGGAAGCCGGGCTGGGCGGGACCCCGGCACACCGCGCAGCAGCCTGGCCCGGCGGGCAGCGGCGCACGCAGGCCGGGCCGCTGCCGGGCGGCCGCCGCGCGGAGGGGATCCCACCTCATGCGGCCGGGGACGCCGCAGGGCCGGGACGCCTGGTTTTCCATGGCGCCCGATGGTAGGGAGGGGCTCCGACGGACGCCGGCCCCGGTCCCGGTGCTGCCGGAGGATGACCTCCGATCCGCGGGCAGGGCGGCCGCACGGCACCCGCCCGGCGATCCAGCCGCCGGCCTTGCGATTCCGGCGTTTCGCCGGGCCGGGCGCGGCGGGCGGGGCGGGTGCCAGTACGATCATGGCGTTCGGTTCGCCGCCGGGCCCGCGCCCGGAGCCGGTTCCGGCGGATGCCTCGGCCGGCGGGACCGGTACCGCGCACCGCTGAGCTGGCGCAGGAGGTGCGCCCGCCGCCCGGGCAAGGCCGGAGTCCTTGCGGTCTCACCGTTAATCGGTTATCGTCGATGAACGATGAATGAACCGGATCCGCCTCTTGACCGGGCCGTCGCCGCGGAGTACGCGAGCTGGTTCAAGGCGCTCGCTGACCCCACCAGGATCCAGATCGTCTCGCTGCTCGCCCGCCGGGGAACGCCGATGAACGTGGGCGAGATCGTCGCAGCCGTAGACGTGGGCCAGTCCACCGTCTCAGCCCACCTCAAGGTGCTCGCCGACGTGCGGTTTATCCTGCTTGAGCGCCGGGGGTCCGCCAGCTACTACCGGATCAACGACGCGTGCGTGGACTGCTTTCCCACCGCGGCCGACATCGTCATGGGCCTGGCCCCGGCTCAGCCCGCTCCGGTCCGGTCATCATCGACAGCGGGAGCACGCCAGTGACCGAAGCAGGCGCCCCCGGCGCGCGCAGCAACCGCGATGCCGTCATCGACCGCTATTCGGGCCTGGCGCGCACCGCCCTGGCCGGCGGCATCCCGACCGATTGCGATCCCGGCGGGTTTGCTGACGGGCGGTTCGGCGCGGCCGCGTACCCCACCGCCGACGTCCCGGAGGCGGCGCTGCGCGCCAGCCTGGGCTGCGGCAACCCGCTTGCGGTGGCCAGCCTCAATCCAGGCGAGACCGTGCTGGACCTGGGGTCGGGCGGCGGGCTCGACGTGCTGCTGTCCGCGCGCAGGGTCGGCCCGGGCGGCACCGTCTACGGCGTGGATGCCAGCGCCGACATGCTCACCCTGGCTCGGGCCAACGCGTCCCGGGCCGGCATCGCCAACGCCCGTTTCCTGCGCGGCCACATCGAGGACATCCCCCTGCCCGACGAGCAGGTCAACGTGGTCATCTCCAACTGCGTCATCAACCTGTCCGCCGACAAGCCGCGCGTGCTGGCCGAGGCCTTCCGGGTGCTGCGGCCCGGCGGGCGGCTGGGCATCAGCGACGTCACCGCGGACGACGGCATCGACCCCGGCCGGCTCGCCGACGCCGGGCACCAGGCCGGCTGCATCAGCGGCGCCCTCACCCAGTCGCAGTACCGCGACCTGCTGCTGGCCGCCGGGTTCACCGGCATCACCATCACCAGCACCCACCAGGCCGGGCCCGGCCTGCACGCCGCCAGCATCCAGGCGGCCAAGCCAGCCGTGCGCCGGTGCCCATAACGGCCGGGCTGTACGAGGTGCGGGTGCCGCCAGCGGGTGAGTTAGCGCGAGGTCAGGTGACGGCTCCGGACGTGGAAGCCTGGCGCAGCGACCTTGTACCTCCCGCCGTACCTGGCGCGCGAGTGCTGTCCACGCGGTGCCTGCGTTCCGGCGCGCCGGTATCGTCAGGGCGGCGGACTGATCGCAGCCGGGCCGGGCAGGTAGCTGCCGGCGAGCCGTGGCCCGTCCAGGGAGGGGACCCAGGCCAGCGGGCCGGCCTCCGGCACGGTGGCCCGGCCCGCTTGCCAGAAAAGCTCCCACATGAGCATCTGCTCGCGGTGGACATCCCTGAGCGCACCGCACACGTGCCGTAGCACCCTCCAGGTTCCCGTCATCACTTTCACCTCCTCGCGTACCGGCCTGCAATCACCCGCCGATCCGGACGGCGATGACGAGTGCGATCCCGCCCGCGCCGGGCTGGATGAAGGCCGAACCAGGCAGCCGGCGCGCACGCGCATCATCCACGATAGAACGTAGCTGCCTGCCGTCATCAAGGGAGTCACCCGTCTTCGGCGTGCAGCGAGGGGGCGTAGGAGATGCCGACGATCATGCCATCCTCGGTGAGAAGCCGGGTCACCGTCTGTCCCCACGGCTCGGTGCGAGCCGGGTGCAGCAGCTCGAAGCCCGCGCGCTCAAGCTCGCCGCCAGCCGCTGCGACAGCTTCCGCGTCCTCGACCTCGAACTCGATGGACGCCTGCGGGACCACCCGGCCAGCCGGCCACTCCGGCGTGCCGAAGCACGCCTCGGCCGCCTGCGAGAGCGGCCACACGCCGAAGTGCTTGCTGCCGGGAATGCTGTCGCTCGAGTAGTACTCGTCGGCCTCATACTTCTCCAACGGCAGGCCCAGGGCGTCCATGAACAGCTTGCGGCTCTGCGGCGGGTCAGCGGCGACGACCGACACGCTCGTGATGAAGAGAACGTTCATGGCCGAAGCCTACGGACCGCACCCGATGATGGGACAGGTTGCGCGCGGGCGGCTGAGGGAACCTCATCTTCCGGAATATGATCGGTATCTGGCTCAGCAAGCCGGTCACTGCGCGCGGCCTGAACACCAATGTGTTCCACCAGGTGACGACGCGCGTCTCAGCCAACAATTAGTAATAACAATTAGTAATTAGGCTGTCTCGTCCGCGAATGTTGCTGACCGGTGCCGGCAGCGTTGGCTGCCGGGGCCGATCGCGCCCGGATCCGCCGGGTCGAAGCCGTCCGGCTACACGGTCACCTTGGAAACCGGCGCCTGACCTGCCGGGCGCGAGAACCCAGTCGCGGTGCGGGGCTGGTCACCCCGAGGTGATCGGTTCCTGCAGTTCGATTACCCACTTGCCCCGGTCGGCGGGGCATTCGAGGTACAGCTCGCGGCCGTATCCGGTGGAGCGGTAGCCGTTGTCGTCTATCCACCGGGCCAGCGCCTGGTAGGTTGCCACGACGTTTTCCATCGACCCGCGGTACACGATGGTGGCCGCCTGGCTGATCTCCGGCAAGTCGGTGATCTCGAAACCCAGGCCGCCGCCGGGTTCGGTGTTGACCGGCAGAGTGGCGTGTATGAGCACGCCGTCACCGTCGGGGAGATCCTCGTAATAAGCAATCGCCGGGCCTGCCGGGACCAGCCCTGCCTGGCCGAGCCGGCTGCCCAGCTCCTGATACAGCGGCTGGATGACCGGACCGATGGACGCAGGCTCCAGGCTTGCCGCGGTCGCGGTGAGTTCCGCGACGCGAACTGCCGGTATCCGCTTGACCTGGATGTCGTCGGCTGGCATAACGCCCTCCATCTCGATAATCCGGAGCCTCGCCTCGACCTGCGCCAGCCGGGATGTGTCGGCCGCGATCTGGAATTGCAGCTCAGCCTGGCGCAACCGCAGCATCCCGCGGAGTTGCTCGACGCTGACCTGCTGGTCCAGCATGGCGCGCACCTGCTCAAGGGTGAAGCCGAGGTCCTTCAGCGCGATGATGCGGTTGAGCCGCGCGAGCTGACCGGCCTCATAGAACCGGTAGCCGCTGGACGGGCCGACCCTGGCCGGGCGGAGCAGCCCGGTCGCGTCGTAATGGCGCAGCATCCGGACCGACACCTGGCCGAGCCGGGCGAAGTCTCCGATGGTGAACATGATGCCTCCCACCCGACACCCTCACACGGTGTCAGGGTCAACCTGTTGTCCTGGCGTCTGCGCCCCGGGTCGCGAGCACCACACCCGCCCAGATGAAACCGCCCATCAGGTCCGCCGGATGACCAGCAGCGTGATCGCCGGGGTTCAGCGGCGCCGGTACGCGGCGGAGCGGTGACGGATGTCAAGCACGATCACCAGGTGCCTGGCGTCATCGATCTCGTACAGCACTCGCCAGTCGCGACCCAGGCGGGCACTGTAGATGCCCGTCAGCTCCGCGCCGAGCGGCTTGCCGACCCGCCGAGGATCCTCCAGGAGGGGTCCGGTGATGAACTCGGCTGCTGCAGAGGCGACGTCGAAGGAGAGCCGCTCGGCGAGGGCCCGCTGAGCCGGGGGCGCGGTCCCCGGCTCGTAGCGGGCGGTCATGAAGCCTGGCGTCCGCTAAGCAGATTGCGTACCGCGTCGGTGCCGTAGAGCACGTCGCCTTCCTGCACGGCCTGCCTGGCTTCGGCCAGGGCCCGCAGCGTCTCAGGATCTGCCTTAACCTCGGCTGTCTCCCGAAGAGCCAGGTAGGTCTCCACGGCAAGGACCACGGTCTGGTGGACGCTCCGGTGGTCTTCCTCGGCGGCCAGGCGAAGCTCCGCTTCGAGGCGAGGATCGAGCCGCAGTGTCATAGCCACACCGTGATGATATCAAAGTGCACCGTTAAGATAGCTCATTGGGCTACTCGCCGCGAACAGCCGACACCTATGCGCTGCCGGTGGTGGGTCAGCCGCGGGGTTCTGGGGTGACGAATCCCAGTTCGTAGGCCAGGACAACGGCCTGGACCCGGTCCCGCAAGCTCAGCTTGGCCAGGATCCGGCTCACGTGGGTCTTCACCGTGTTCTCCTCGACGACCAGCTCCCGGGCGATCTCGATGTTGGACAGCCCGCGGGCCACCAGGCGGAGCACCTCCAGTTCCCGCGCGGTGAGCTGGCGCAGTTCGCCGGGCACCCCGGCGGGCCCGCGCGCGGCCAGCGCGAACCGGGCGATGAGGCGGCGGGTGATGACCGGATCGATGAGGGCGTCACCCGCGGCGATGCTGCGGACCGCAGTGACCAGCTGGTCGGCCGGGGCGTCCTTCAGCAGGAAGCCGCTGGCGCCTGCGCGCAATGCCTCATACACGTATTCGTCAGCGTCGAAGGTGGTAAGGATCAGCACCCGGGTGCGGAGGCTGGCAGACAGGATGTGCCGGGCCGCTTGCAGGCCGTCCATCACCGGCATCCGGATGTCGAGCAGGGCGAGGACCGGGGCGTGCCTGCGCGCCAGCTCGACCGCTTCCCTGCCGTCACCGGCCTCGGCTACCACGGTGATCCCCGGCTCGGTCTCCAGGATCACCCGGAAGCCGCGGCGGACCATCTGCTGGTCGTCGGCGATCAAGACGGTGATCGGCCGCCTGGAGGTGCCGTCGGCGTTCACCCCGGCACTGGCTGGCTCAGCCATCGGGCAGCTCCCCGGCACTGGTCTGGTTCGCGTCCACCGTAGTCCTCACGGGTGACGGCCAGCCACCAACGGGGCGTTCTTCTCCTGGCACCAGGGCTGCGGCGGGCAGGCCTGGACCCCCGGCGCTCTCCTGGCACCAGGCCTGCAGCGGGCCGGCCTGGACCCCCGGCGCTCTCCTGGTACCAGGCCTGCAGCGGGCCGGCTTGGACCGCCAACGGAGGTGTCGGGATCAGGGCCGGGCAGGCGTTCGGGCGCCAGTCGGCCTGCTCGCGGCCCCATCGCCGTATCGCAGTACCGGACAGCCGACCGTCGCACGGCAGGCCAGCGGCACCGTGGCAGGTCAGCGGCACCGTAGTCCTCGGGCATGAGGAACGACCGGGAAGGTCGCTCACAGGCAGGACGACTGCGCCAGGTCCGGTTCGTAGTGTGCGCTGCATCGACAGAAACGGGGCTGGCCTGCCCCGTCGGGACATTCCGGAGGCTTGCCATGACTCCTTTGGCCGGGTTCGTCGCCGCCATCATCGCCGGCTGGATCGTCCGCGATCCGCGCCGCGCCGCCGCCGTCACCCTGGTTCCTTTCCTGATCGTGCTGGCCATGCAGACGTGGGACATCGCCGCCGGGGACGGGGTCAGCCCGCCCAGCACGGTCACCCCGTTCCCTGGAGCCATCGGCTACTACGTCTTCCAGGTGATCTTCCTCGGGCTCGCGCTCGGCATCGCCGCCGAACTGGCGGTCCTGCGGCGGGCCCGCAAGCCGGCCGGCGACAGCACGGGAGCAGGCCGGCGGATGGCGCTGGCCGCGGTGCTGCTGGCCGGCCTGGCCGTCGTGTTCGATGCCAGCTGGCTGCTGGATACAGCACCGGTGCGGCACCACTCCGCCGACGGGGCACCGCCGGCGCAGGGCCTGGCTGGAATCGGGCTGTGCATCGTGACGTTCGTCGTGCTCAGCGTGCTGACAATCCGGAACCGGCGCGCCGCGAGGGCGAAGCTCGCCGGTACCGGCGCCAGCGCGGTGATGGCTGGCGAGCGCGGCTAGCCTGCCGGGTTGAACCATCCGGCCACAGACCCGACAATGAGTCTGCACCCTGGGGGACGCCAGCCATGATCACTGTCAGGAGCCCGCGGGCCCCGGTGAACTGGATCGTTGCGGGCCTGGGGGGGCTGGACATCGCGGTCGCGTTCATCCTCAGCGCCGTCGCGGTAGCCGGGGTCAACGGTGCGTTCCCCCCTGACCACGGCGGCGTGGGGGCCTGCGCGAGTGTGCTCCTGATGACCCTGCCGGTGGCCTGGCGCCGCCGGGCGCCATCGGCCGCGGCAGCCGTCCTGGCCGCCGGTGCCCTGCTCAACGGGCTGATCTTCGGCCCTATGGTCCGCTGCGGCGCCGCCTTGCCGGCGCTGTTCTTGGTGGCCTATGCCGTCGGCGCCAGGAGGGAGGGCGCCAGGTCGGCTGCGGGGCTGCTGCTCTGCGCTGCGGCGGTGGTCGCCGAGGGACTGTACGACCCGCGGATCGAGGGCCAGGGACTGGTCTTCGTGCTGCCGCTGCTGGCGGCGTTCTACGCCGCGGGGTGCCTGGTCCGGGCCAAGACCAAGACGGCCGCGGCGCTGCGGCAGCAGTCGGCGGAACTGCGCCGCCAGCGGGAGCAGACGGCGCGCCTGGCGGTGCTGGCCGACCGGGCCCGGGTGAGCGCAGACCTTGAGGACAGCTTGCACGCGCGGATCGGCGGCATCGCCGCGGCCGCAGCCGCCGGGCTCGGCGCGTTGAACGCCGCGGACGCCGATGGCTCCGGAGCCCGGCAGGCGCTGGCCTCGATCGAGCACGACGGCCGGGATGTCCTCGGGCACCTGCGCGAGGTCCTCGGCGAACTGCGCGAGCGGGCGCCCAGTGAGCCGGCGCCGACGCTGGCCCGGCTGACGACCCTTCTCGACCGGGCCACCACTGCTGATGCCCGGCTCACGGTGGACGGGAGCCCCCGGACGCTGCCGGCCGGGCTTGAGCTGTCGGGCTACCGGATCGTGGAGCACCTGCTGGTGGCCTTGGAGGATGCTCCGGGTGCGGTCGTCCGCGTGCGGCTCCATTTCGGCCCGGGTGCGCTGGAACTGCACGTCTGCGGGCCGCCCTCACCCGCCGCCGACGCGCAGGCCGCGCTGGCCGCCGCCCGGGAGCGGGCTCGCCTGCACGGCGGAACGGTGGACAGCCGGCTGGCGGGCGGCCTGCGTTACGCGATGGCCACGCTGCCCCTGGTCAGCAGCGGCTATGCCTGACGTCACCGGCCAGCTGAGGCGGCTGTTCACCTCCTGGCGCGGCGACGTGCTGCTCGCCGTCCTGCTGGTGATCTGGGCGGCCGCCTACCTGGGCACGGCGGTGGCGCGCGCGGATCAGCGCTGGACGGCCGTGATCTTCGTGCTGCCGTGGGCCGCCGCACTCGCCACCCGGCGGCGGTGGCCGGTGGCGGCCGCCGCGGTGGCCTGCGCCCTTCTGCTGGCCGTGCGGCCTCTCGGGCTCGTCCCCGAACTCAACGGATTGCTGGGCGACCCGTCGCTTTGGGTGGTGTTCCTGCTTGCCTACGCCCTCGGGACCGGAGCCGGTCTGGCGGCCGGCCTGGCCGTTGCCGCGCTGCTGGCGGCCTGCCTGCTGATCGCGAACGGCGGCTTCAGCCCGGTCGCCATCATGGTCACCATCGGCCCCTGGCTGGCTGGGCGGGTCGTCCTGTCCCGGCGGCGGCTGGCCGAGCAACTCCAGGCGCGTAACGAGGAACTGCGGGCCGAGCAAGAACTGTTCGCGCTGGAGTCCGTCCGCTATGAGCGGGCACGGATCGCGCGGGAACTGCACGACATCGTCGCTCACTGTCTGAGCGTCATGGTCGTGCAGGCCAGCGCGGGGCAGCGGATCGCCGACGCCGACGGCATGGCCGAGGCGCTGCAGTCCGTCGCGGCGGCCGCCGAACAGGCTCAGGCGGAGATCGGCAGGCTGGCCGAACTGCTGTCCGAGGACCTGCCGCCGGGCATGACGCCCCGGCTGGAGATGGCCGGCGAGCTCGTGCGCCAGGCCAGCGTCACCGGCCTGGCCGTCAGCTGCCGAGTCCAACGCCCCTGCGACCAGCTTTCCCCCGCAGCGTCCGAGGCCGCCTACCGAGTCGTGCAGGAAGCCCTCACCAACGCCCTCAAGCACGCCCCGGGCGCACCAGTCGACATCACCATCGGCGGGCAAGACGCCGGCGTAACGGTGGACATCGTGAACGCCGCCCCCCGTGGCGGAAGTTCTGGCCTGGAGCGGTCAGGCAGCAGCTACGGCCTGGCCGGGATGCGGGAAAGGGTCGGCGGCTGCGGAGGCACCCTCATCTCAGGCCCCACGGCAACCGGAGGCTGGCACGTGTCAGCGCTCCTGCCTGCCAGCTGCGACCACAGCCCGGCAGCCCAGACCGGAGCGCATGACCCCCGCTGACCGCCAGCAACCCGATGCTAGACAGCCGCGTAGTCGGCAGCAGTGCAATCATCGGCTTCACCTGGCTGGGCGTCCGGCAGCCGCGCGTTCTGTCCCACGGGTGGGCTCTGGTCATCTAGAGTTCTCCTCACGCATGTGACCGTCGGCACGTAGGGCTGCAATTCTCGCAGCTTCGATCAGCTGCCAGCGGTCAGCCGCAACCAGTGTCAGCGGGGATCCCCGGGCCCGCTGGACGGAGCCGGGATGAAAGACCTCGAATCGCTGGACGCCGCCTTCGTCATCGACACTTTCCTGCTGCTCCTGATCGGGATCGGACCGAAGATCGCGCTGGTGCCCTTCCTTGACGCGACCTCGGACATGCCGGAGGTCACCAAGCGCCGTGTCCTGCGCAAGATGCTGACCACCGCCACCATCGTCGCCGCGCTCCTGCTGGTCCTCGGCGGCCTGCTGACCAGGCTGCTGCACTTCTCACCGGGGGCGCTGGGCGTCGCCAGCGGCATCATCCTGCTGATCATCGCGGTCACCATGGTGCTCGGCCGCCAGACCGGCAGCGGCGGCGATCACCCGGTCGAAGGCCGGGACCCGATGCAGGTCGCCGTCTTCCCGCTGGCCGTGCCCTACCTGCTCAACCCGGCCGGGATCGTCGTCCTGGTCACCCTGTCGGCCGAGGCAAGCTCCATCGCGGTGCTGGCGGTCGCCGTCGGCGTGCTCGTCGCGGTGCTCGCGTTGGACGTCGTAGTCTTCCGCTGGGCGGTGCAGGTCAGCAGCAAGCTGGACGCGAGCCGGATGCTGGTGACCGAGAAGGTATTCGGTTTCCTGCTGGCCGCGCTCGGGGTGCAGCTGGTGCTCAACGGGCTGTCGGACGTCGGCGTGATCCACCTGACTACCGGTCACTGAGCACGCACGTCCGGGTTCGCCGGGCACTGCACACCGCCGCCATCGAACTCAGCGAGACCCCACGACCAAAACCGCAGCCGACGAGCGCATCGTCATCACCGCCAGTCAGCACGCGTGCGGCACGCGCGGGCGCAAGCAGGATCACAGCTCCAGGCTGGTGTCCGGTTCTAGCCTGGCCACGGGCACACCGCTCGGGACGGCGGCCACCGACAGCATCCTGGTCATCAGGCCCAGGCCGTCATCATTCAAGATCGCGTCGTGGATCGCGTAGCCGCGGGCGGGGGCGACCGCGCGGAAGTAGTCGATCATCTCCCCGGCCTTCAGCCAGGGGCCGGCGATCGGCACCAGCAGAGTCCGGACCGGCTCGTCGGGCACGGTGAACGAATCGCCCGGATGGAACAGTTCGCCGTCGACCAGGAAACCGGTGTTCACCACCGACGGGATGTCCTTGTGGATCAGCGCGTGATCGTGGCCGTAGACGTGCACGCCAAAACCCGCGACGGACAGCACGTCACCACGGCGGATTTCGTGCACCCGGCCGCCGAACTCAGTGAACTGCGCGGTGACCTGCGGATTGGCCCACAGCGTCAGTTCCGGGCTGGCCTGCAGCGCGGCGCGGACCGCGTCGGCGTCGAGGTGGTCCGGGTGCTCGTGGGTGACCATGACCGCGGCCGCTCCGGCCAGGGCCGCGGCCGCGTCAGTCCACACGCCGGGGTCGATGACCAAGACAGCGTCGTCTTTCTCAAGCCTGACACACGAGTGCCCGAGTTTGGTGAATCGCATCGCGAGCCTCCACCACGATGAGGAAGACGACGTCGGCCGGGATTGTGTACTTGTCGCCGGTCGTCACCGGCTGTCGGTCGCGCTGGCAGCCGATCGGCAACAGAGCGCTGCGCATCATCGTAGTGAACGCTGCGTAATCTGCCGCCGGTAGGTTGCACTCGTGGGTCGGTGCGCACCCGCGTTTCACCGGTGCCGAGTTCCGGCCACTGGCGTTGCTGGTCGCGGCATCCTTAAGGCCCGGCCGTTCGGGCTGAGATCGGAAGTTCGGGTCTGACGGCGGCTTCGCCATTGACGTCACCTTCCCCGCGCCACCCGGGCCCCGCACGCGTATCCGCCGGAACTAACGAGCGCGGCGCAAAATCGCGTTCGGGAGCGCAAGGTCGTGTCCGAGTCAACCTCCTCGGCCGTGCGGCTATCCATGGGAACTGCACGCCGGCTGCAGCGCGCCTCCACGGCCGCGTATTCAGCTGGGAGAGAACGCCGAGCTGGCCGCGACAGGGGCCATCCCCGACCGGTGGGTTGACACCTACGACGAACCTTCCGCGGCCGCCGCCAGCGAGGACCAGAGTCCGTGTCGAGCAAGGAGAAGCCGATGACCGTAACCGCTACCACGATCAGCCCGTGGCCGCTCGTCCGCCAGGGCGACCGGCAACATCCCGTCAAGACCCTGCAGTACCTGCTCCGGGCCCGCGGCCACAACCTCACCGTGGACGGCATCTTCGGGCCCAAGACCGACGCCGCCGTCCGCGCCTTCCAGCAGCAGAGGAGCCTGGCTGTCGACGGCATCGTCGGCCCCAACACCTGGTCGGCGCTGATCATCACGGTCAAGCAGGGCAGCCAGGGCGATGCCGTCAAGGGAGTCCAGGAGGAGTTCCAGTTCCGCAACCTGTCCGGCGACCCGGGCAAGGGCCTGCAGGTTGACGGGATCTTCGGTCCCAAGACCGACGCCGCGGTCCGCGGCTTCCAGAAGGCCCTGCACACCGACATCCCGTCGGTCACCGTTGACGGCATCGTCGGCCCGGTCACCTGGCGGGCCCTGGTCAGCGGCATGCTCTCCTTCTGACCGGCGAGCCCGCCCGGCCGGCCGGCGGAATGCCGGCAACCTGGCGGTAGCCGGCGGCCCAGAACCGGTCCTCAGGGCGGGCAGCGGGGGAGATCCGGGCTGTAAGACTGTGGGCATGAACATCGGGAAGATCGGCGTCTGGACCAGCTACCGCCCGTTCGGCATCGAACGCGCCGGCGAGGCGGCCAGGCTCGCCGAACAGCTCGGCTACGGCGCGTGGTGGCTGGGCGGTTCCCCCCGCGTCCGCGACGTCCGCCCGATCCTGGACACGACGTTGACGCTCGTCGCGGCGACCGGCATCCTCAACGTCTGGACCAACGACCCCGGCCAGACCGCCGCCGCCGACGCGGCGCTGCGCGCGGACTTCCCCGGCCGGTCCATGCTGGGCATCGGCATCGGCCATCCCGAGGCGACCAGCGACTACCGGCGGCCGCTGGCCACCATGCGCGCGTTCCTCGACGGCCTCGACGCCTCGCCGGGCCCGCCGCCGGCCGCCGGGCGCTGCCTGGCCGCGCTGGGCCCGCAGATGCTCGACCTGGCCGGCCAGCGGACGGCCGGCGCGCACCCGTACTTCGTGCCCGTCGAGCACACCCGGTTCGCCCGCCAGCGGCTTGGTCCCGGGAAGCTGGTCGCGCCCGAGGTGGCGTGCGTCGTCGACGCCGACCCGGTGCGCGCCAAGGCCGTCGCCCGCCAGTACGCGCGGCCGTACCTGGGCCTGCGTAACTACGCGCGGAACCTGCTCGGCTTCGGCTTCACCGAGGGCGACCTCGCCGGCGGCGGCTCCGACCGGCTGATCGACGCGATCGTCCCTCAGGGCAGCGCCGCGCAGGTCGCCGAGTTCGTCCGCGCGCACCTCGACGCCGGCGCGGACCACGTCTGCCTGCAGCCGCTAGGCGAGGAGGGCATCCCGCGCCGGTCGTGGACGGCGCTCGCGGACGTTTTGGCCGGCTAGATCGCCGACGGCGACGAACGCAGGTACGGGTCCGGACCATCGTCGCCGCCAACGCCGGGTCAGTAACAACCCGATATCGGCGGGACAACACCCGACAGGCTGATCGGCGCAGATGCCGACGCGCGGTCAGAGGCAGCCGAACGAGTTGCCTGGCTGGAGCCACCGCAAAGGAACCGGCCGCGGCGATCACGCGTCTGAGCCATGTACACGGTTTCGTTGCCGTCGCCGGGGAGGCTGGACCAGCCGACCCGCCAGTCGATACGTGCCCGCTGGCGGATGCGACCGGGGTGCCTCGGCGGAACTGGGATAGAGATCTTGACGACGAGGGGCTTCCGGACTCTCACGGCAACGCCCACGCTGCCCTGGGAAGGGATGGATGAGATGCGCATACGCACAACCGCTGCTGCGCTGACAGCAGCAGTGACGGTCCTGGCAGGCAATCCCGGTATCACCCCGTCTTTTGCGGGCACTGCCAGGACATGGACGGTCACCCCGGGCGGGGCCGCCGTCGCGAAGTCTGGTGTGATCAAGCTGACGGACACCAAGACGGGAAAGGCGGGTACCTGCGCGTCCTCGACGGTGTCCGGGAAGATCAAGGCGGGCAGCGGGCTGCCTGGCCACCACATCGGGTCAGTCACCTCGGCGGTCTTCCGTACCTGCAGCGGCCCGGCCAGCGTGCCCTTCACGGTGACGGCGAGCGACCTGCCCTGGCAAGTGAACGTCACCTCCTACGATCCGAAGGACGGCGTGGTCCGCGGCACCGTCAGCCACCTGCGGGTCATCGTGTCCGGAAGGTTCTGCAGCGCTGTGGTCAACGGGACGAACACCCCCAGGGCCGATGGGGTGGTGAGCGCTGCCTACACCGACCGCACCGGCTCGCTGACGTTCCTGGCCGCGGGGGGGAACCTGCACTTCTGGCACGTGAAGGGCTGCGCTCCGCTGCTCAACAGCGGCGATCCGGCGACATTCACCGCCGTCTACGCGATCACTCCCCGCCAGACCATCACCAGCCCGTAAGCCAACCACCCGGACAGGCACGGCCTCTTCGTCCCGAAGCCAAATTCGGGCAGCTGCGGGAGGGGAAGGCGGCTTTGCCTGGCCTTGCCGGCGTGCTGGACATTATGACTACTTTGCGGGACCCGCCTGGCCGGGCCGGCCGGTGCCGGGCGCTGGGATGCCGCACCACCTGCGCCGGACGGCAGCCCCTGCGCGCGCCGCCTCGCCGCGCTTGCGAAGCCAGTCCTGCAACAGCGCAACCCAGCCCGTCGGTACGACCATCGCCAAGACGAACCAGACCACGACAACTGACAGCGCAAAGGGCGACCGCGGCGGCGGCGCCAGCAGCATCACCGGCCATACGCCGATGAATGCGGCGGTCGCGCAGGTCGTCGCCACGACTGCCTTCTTGCTGACCGATTCCCGGGCGGGCTCCGGCGGCCAGGGTCTCGCCGGCCGGTCGGGGATGCCGGCGGTGAGAGCGGCCAGGTCCGCGTAGGTCCGCGACGTCAGCGCCCGGCCGACCCGCAGGTCGAACTCGTCCCGGTCCAGCCGTCCTTGCGCGAACGCGGTCTTGAGCACGTCAATCAGCTGCTCGCGGTCGGCACGCGACGCCCGGAAGCGACCCTGGCCGCCCGCCTCAGCTGCCAGCTCGTTTCCCGGCTCTGCCATCCCCGGCACCTCTCCGCGAGCACATGTACGGGCAGCGTAACGCGGCTGCCCTCAGCCGGCCACCTCCGGACGCTGCTATGAAGGAGTCATGAGTGGTTTCATCGACCGGTTGAGCTGGCGGTAGAGCTCGCGGGCGATGCATCGCTTGACGCGTCGGCGGATTTTCCGGGCGGTCTTCCCTCCGCAGTGCGCCGGACGACGTAGGCCACGGGTGCGGGTGGCATCGGACATGAGATCCACCACACCTTCTTCGTTGTCACTGCCCGCCGCTCGGCGTAGTCGCAAGCGCGTCGCCGGTTGAACGGGGCGCTATTACTCCTTCTCCAGGCGGTCGGTCAGGACGATTTCGACGATCGCCGGGACAGTTTCCTGGCGAGCCCAGTCGCGCTGAAGCTCGCAGGCGAGCGAGACCCAGCTGATCGGCTGCCCGCCGGCTTGCATCACGCGGTCAAGGCCGGCCCGGTGGGCCTCGGGCGATGTGCCGGCGATCGCGTCGACGACGGGATAGACCTCATACCCTTCGCGCAGCGCATCGAGCGCGGTGAAGGCCATGCAGACTTCGGTCCACAAGGCGCAGATGATGAGCTTCCTGCGGCCGGTGGCGCGGACGGCCTGAACGAACTCGATGTCTTCCCAGGAGTTGACCGTAGTCCGGTCGAGCGGCTTGTCGTCGGCCAGCAGGCCGGCGAGCTCGGGAAGGGTTGGTCCCTGACCGGAGGCGACGTTGACGGTCGAGTGCACGACCGGTACCCCGAAGGTCTTGATCGTCCTGACCGTCGAGACCGCGTTCTTGAGCAACAGCGCGGGATCCATCGAGCGGATCGTGGCCATCTGTGAGGGCTGGTAGTCGATGAACAGGAATGCCGCGTTTTCCGGCGTGAGGAAATGGTCGGCGAGCTGGTCACGTATCGGCGCACTGGTCATGGGAGCGGCTCCTTCTGGCAGCAGGGTTGGGACGAGCCCGAAGTTAGCGGTCATTACGGTGAACAGCTGTCACCTGATTCTGGTGATTCGCAGTCCGGCGTGAGCCGCCGGACTGCGAGCAGGTCAGGGGGCCGGAGATCCTCGAGATCGTGGATCTTCCGGATCCGCACGCAGGACCCGGCCAGGTCCGGATTGCGGTGCACGCGGTCGGCGTCAAA
The DNA here is from genome assembly GCA_963762615.1 of uncultured Actinomycetes bacterium. GTDB lineage: Bacteria > Actinomycetota > Actinomycetes > Streptosporangiales > Streptosporangiaceae > PALSA-505. Next base: position 515,033 of record CAVXLG010000017.1, read on the forward strand.
CCGACCGACTGGAAGCTGCGCAAGGGACTGATGGGCGGGGAGCTCCCGCAGATGACGGGTCGCGAGGTGGCGGGCGTCGTGGACGAGGTCGGTGAGGGCGTCACGGACGTCCCCGGCGGGGTCGGCAGCGCCGCCGTCCAGCTCGCCGTGGCGCGTGGCTCGCGCGTGATCGGCACCGCAAGTCCTGCCAACTACGACTATCTGCGCCCGCTACCCGCCGAGCCCGTCGCTTACGGCGAGGGCGACGGCCGACCCGGCGAGCCGGCCGGGGAGCGCCGACTGGCCACGAGGCACCCAGGCCGAATCGCCTGGCTGCGGGCCATGACCGAGCATCGTTATGCTGACGGAGCGGCGACCACCGCGGTGCCATAGGCGACGACCTCAGCACGAGCCTTGCCGATCTCTGAGGAGTCGAAACGCATCGCGATCACCGCGTTGGCGCCCAGCAGCCTCGCGTTCTCGATCATCCGGTCGATCGCATGCCTGCGGGCGTCCTCAAGGACCACCGTGAACTGCGAGACCTCGCCCTGGCGAAGCGATGATATCCCGCCGGTGACGGCCTTGCTGAAGCCCATGGACCGCACGACCAGGCCGAACGTGATGCCGAGATTCCGTTCCACCCTCATGCCGGGCAACTCGAACGCGCCGGTGACGGGGATCATAGTGACTGGGGATTGTGCTGTGTCCGTCATGGTGCGCAGTACACAGGTGCCTCAAGCCCGTGTCAACGAAGCACGCTCGCCGTCGCTGACCAGGCAAACGTAGGCTGCTGCGACACGCTAGCTATTCCTTCCGGCCCGGCGTGCGGCGGTGAGGGTGACTCCACCCCTGTTCATGGCCGCGCCGCAAAAAGGGGTAGACCCACCCCTGCCGCGGACCTGGCGCGCGGGCGAACCTATAGCTGCTGGTTAGGAAACTGACCAGGTCGTAGCAGATATGGGAGGCATCCCGATGAACGCACCCGACGACAACGCCGCCGCGAAAGGTCTACGCGGGTGGTGGCTATCTCCCCCGCGACCCGGCATGCAGCGCCTGATCTCGCCGTGGGAGTACCGGCACCTGCACGCCGTCGCGCCCGTGCGCTTCGCCGCAGGCGGCTTCCAGCTCGGCATCGGCCTCGTTCTGCTCTCACTCGGTCGCCAGGCGGGAACTGGCGCAGAGCGGCGCAAAATGTACCGGTTGTCAGCGTGGTTCCTGGTGCCCGCGGCGGGGAACTTCTTCGGTGGCTACCTGGACACGATTGCCGCCCGGACGGTACCCATCAAGGCGGAATCCAGTTGCTGTCGATAGCCCCGGGTCCATACGGTGGGCGTATGTGCTGATGAGCCGCCTGCCCGGCGACCCGCTGGATACCGTGCGGGACCAGCTGTCCGCCGCGGACCGGGACCGGCTGGCCGACCAGCTGGGCGGACCACCGCGGCGCCGCCCCCGCTGCCGCCACCGGTGATCAGGGACTGGTGGCCTGCGGGCCGGCCGGCTTTCGCGACCGGGCAGCGCGCGGTGCGGGTGAACAGTACGCCCTGAGCCTGCCGCGCCAGGGCAGATCAGATTCCACGGTTCCTCGATGGGGTCGAGTTGGCGTCCCGGCCGCCGGTGCTGCTGCGCACCGAGCCACGCGCCAGCACCTGCTGACCGCCGAAGGCCCGGAAGGGGCATGGCGGCGGTCCGGGCTGATCGGCTTCGATCCCGCTCGCCTGGGGCATCATGCACCGGTACAGCAACCTCCCGTGGCGGATGCGGCGGCTGCCCGAGCGCCGGCGCGCGGTCGCCATCTACGGGCCGACGTCGTCCGGCAAGACCGCGCTGTCGCTCGATGTCTGTGCGGCCGCGTCCGAGCGTGGCCTGCGCCCGGTCGTCCTGAATGCCGATTCAAGGCAGGTCTACGCCGGCATGGACATCGGCACGAGCAAGATCCAGCCGTCGCAGATGCGAGGGTTCGAGCACCGCCTGCTTGACGTGGCCGAGCCGTCGTCGAAGCTGCCGTTGGAGGCGTACGCACAGATGGCACGAGACGAGCTCGCGTCACTGGCCGCGGCCGAGGATGCGCTGCCGATCCTCGTCGGCGGCACGGGCGTGTACGTCCAGTCCGTCCTGGATGCCTGGGATCTGACCGGGACGGGAGCGCTGCGGCGCTCGCTTGAGCGCGACTTCCCGCCCAGCGACATCCAGGGCGCACACCAGGTGCTCGCGCGGCTCGCGCCCGAAGTGGCCCGGCGCGTGCACCCCCATGACTACGAGGCGATCCTCAACGCCTTGGCCCGCCGCATGGCCGGCCAGCCGAGCAACAAGGCGGCCACGCTGTTCGCGTTCGCAGTGTACGGCGTCGACCGCGGGGAAGCCGAGACCGCGCGGCAGATCGAAACGACGCTGGACGCCCAGATCCGCGACGGGCTGCTGGCGGAGATCGCCGAGCTCGACCGCCGGTACCGGCTCGTCGAGCAGGCTCGCCGGCCAGGGCACCAGTGCAACGTGGCGGCGCAGACGCACGGGTACCGCGAGTTCGTCCGCGTGGCCGCGTCGGCCGGGAAGGTAATCGCGGAGCTCGACGGCGCCGACCTTGGCGCCGCCCGAGCCGAAGCGCTCGGCCACATCCGCGCGTACTCGAGACGGCAGCGGTCCTGGTTCCGCAAACTCGGCGCGTCGCGGATCGACCACCGATCAGCGGTGAAGACCATCGTGTCGCGTCTGCAGTGACCGCAGCAGAACTGGAAATACGGCAGGCGCGGCACATCGAGTTCATGAGCTCGACGACCCTGGCCACGACCGGCCATGGTCCCGTCCTGTCCGGTCAGTCCGCGGGACAATCTGCGAGAGGTTCCGGCTCTAGTACAGGGTCGCCGATGTGAATACGGCCGGGGCGGATGATGTCACACCATACGCCGAAGGTGATGTCGTTCTTGCCGCGCAGCCGGGCCAGCGCATGCAGAACCCGCGCATCAGTGGCGCCTGAGTCCGGGTTCCGGGTAGTAATAACACAGCGCGGCACGGGAGCTATGACGCGCACGATGGCCTCGCCGATACAGACCTTCCGCCCGCCCCAGCCGTGTTCGGACCATGCGTCAATGCCGGTCACCGTGATGGTCATGCGGAATCGGCGTGGGTCGGGAGCCGTGCCGTTGAACTGCGGGGCGAGCGCTTTCAGCGATGCTTCGGACATCAGCGTCACGGGCTGGTCATCGTGACCGATGTGCTCCGGCTCCCGCCTGAACAGGCGCACCTCCCGGCCGAGATAGCCAGACAGCGCGGCGCTGAGCGGCCCGGGGATGATCCACCCGGGTATCTCCCGCCCGTCATACATCCTGGTGGCCGCGGAAACCCCGGGCTCGGGTGTGTCCTGGACGACATTGCCGTCCGGGAAGCGCAACGCCAGGACATCTCGCGCCGGGTCCCAGGCGGGCTCGATCTGCAGCAGCGCCGGGGTCCGGCTGGTCAGCAGCAGCTTCCCGTCCTCCCCGATGACCAGGAACTCACGATCGCCTATCACCCCGTGCTGCCCAAGCCGGATCTCGCTGGTGTCGTGCAGCCGCATGCCCTTGACCGGCGCGATTGCCAGCCGGGAAACGGTGACCGGCACTCTCATACCTCCTGCCCTGATGTGCTGATCTAGCGGTACCCACGATCGTCTCAGCGCCGGTACGTTTCCACCAGGATGGCGGTGAGCGCAAGCCCCGCGGCTCATGAGCTCTCGGGCTGCAACCGACCGTGAGTAGGAAGGCATGGCGTACGCGCAGGTCTTGCCGTCCGCGTGGGCGGAGTGGTCCTCGCCCTTATCCCGGGCGGTTCCGGTGAAGTGACCCGGCTCAGAGGCCGGCTGAGCCGTCGATGGCCTCGCGGAGCAGGTCGGCGTGCCCGTTGTGGCGCGCATACTCCTCCACCAGGTGCTGCCACATCCAGCGCACCGACATGGTCTTGTCCCGGAAGGTGAAGGTCTCGTCCAGCTTCGCGCCTTCCAGCGCGGCGTCGACGGCCCGGCACTCGGCCCGGTAGCGCTCGAAGTCGTCCTCCGCGCTGGCCGGGCCAGCCTCCTCGAAGTCCGCGTCCGGCGCATCGGGACTGTAGTACAGATCGGGTACCTGCTCGCCCCGGTAGGTCTGTCTGACCCACCCGCGTTCGGTGTCGCTCATATGCCGGACCAGGCCGAGCAACGAGAGGTTCGATGGCGGCACGGCGCGCTTGGCCAGCTGGGTGCCATCCAGGCCCGCGCATTTGCGCAGCAAGGTGGCCCGGTGCCAGTCGAGCCAGTCGCGGAGCATCTCCTGCTCCGGTTCGTTGCGGCGCGCCGGGTAGTGCTCCGAGCGCTCGACGTCAGGTGCGATCCAGGTCACTGCGGCAGCCTATGGCCAGGTTTGTCGTGACTGCCAGCGAATTGCCGTCGGGCCGGCCGTACGCCATATGTACCAGCAGTTCGCCAGCGCTGATGTCCGCCCGCGGCACGTGATCGCGAGTCCCGACGGTGCCACGATGCTGGCCCGTCGCCCTTGCGGGGCTACGGGCGGGCTGGACGTGGTCTCAGCGCCGTCCGGCGCCCGGAATCTGGTTGTTACGCGCGGCAATGGCCTGATTGGCGAGAATGTTACGTAGCTCGTTCGTGACTCTGTCCGGGTACCGGTCAAGAGTCGCTTCCAGGTCGCGCCGCTGGACCGGGGTTGCGTAGACGGCTAGCTCGCGCTCTAGCTGCGGTGCTGCTTGCGGTTCGCGTCAGGGCTGGCCGGGACTAGCAGGGCGGACAAGAGGAGCAGCAGTCCGGGGAGGAGAACCGCGCTCCACGCGCCGCTGCGCAGCATGATGCCGACCGTCGTGAGCACCCCCCCGGCCAGCAGGAGCCGCCAGCGGGGGGTGCGTATCAGGCGGATCAGGCCGATAACCATGAGCAGCGCGCCAATACGGATACACCGGTGAATCTGCCTGGTGGCTGCGAGCCGCGCGAGCCCCGGCGCGCCGTACCTGTCCGCCCGGCCGACAGGCGCGCTCCACACCACCGGCTTCCGCCGATGCGCTCGCAGTCTCATCGCAGCCTCCTGCCCCCGGGCTCTGCGCTGCGTGTCCTTCATGGTACGCCTCTGCGCTCTTCGGGAAGGTGTTGCGCATGGTCAGGTACAGCTCGAAAGGAGCGCTGACCTGGATCGAGCCAAGGGAGCGTCGAACTCTGACCTTCTGGTTGCAAACTCGGCTCCTATCGGTCGATAGAGGTCGTTGCGGCTGGTCGCTGGCGGGCCGCTTTGGGGCGTTGCCGGGCATGCGCGTTGCTGCACCGGTTGCTGCACACGCCTCTGGCCCGCAAGGCACTGCCAGACCGTACAGGAGCTTCGGTCCGCCGGACTTCCCTACCCCCAGCCACCCGTCTCGCTCTCGCTCGTTCGCTTGTTCCGTATGGGCCGGGTTCGGGGATGCGGCAGAAGTTGCACTGCCAGACCGCATCCAGCCTGCCGGTCTGCTTGATAGCCGTGGCGTGGCTGCTGAGGCAGCCGGAAGACGCCGTACCGTCCAGGAACTGGTCGGCCCCCTTCCGCAGCGCCCGCGGACGCGCGCTGGCAGCACCTCCTCCGGCGATCCCCGTTGTTGCCATGGGCGTGCTGGCGGCCAAAGATAGTGATGCCTAGATATGGAGGGTGGACTCTCGCACATGCCGGATATGCGGGTGGCGCACTGGCACCCTGTGCGGTGGCTCGGGCAACGCGACCGCGGCTTCGCCGCACTGCGCCGCGCCACCCGGACAGCGATCATCATGCCAGCCATGTTCGCCCTGGGCGACAAGGTCATCGGCAACCCGCAGTTGGCCACGTTCGCTGCGTTCGGGTCTTTCGCGATGCTGCTCCTGGTCGACTTCGGCGGCCCCATGGCCGAACGGCTCCAGGCGGAGGCAGCGCTCGCCGTAACCGGTGCGGTATTCGTCTGCCTTGCCACGTTGGCCTCGCGGACCGCGTGGCTCGCGGCCATTGCGATGGCGGTGGTGGGGTTCGGCGTGATCTTTGCTGGTGTGGTCAGCTCGGTGCTGGCTGGGGCGACCACGGCGCTGCTGCTAGCTTTCATCTTGCCAGTGTCGCTGGCCGCTCCGGCGTCGGCCGTGCCGGACCGGCTGGCCGGCTGGGGGATGGCCGGAGGCGCCGCGCTGGTTGCGACGGCGTTCCTATGGCCTGCGCCAGCGCGTGACCGACTGCGCAGTGCCGCGGCCGTCGCCTGCCGGGCGCTGGCCTCCCGGTTGCGTGCGGGGGTCGCGTACCTGCTCAGCGGCATGGACGAACAATTCGCGCTGGGCCGCGATCACGCGGCTGCGCAGGAGGACCAGGCAATCGAGGCGCTGCGCAGTGACTTCCTGGCGACGCCCTACCGCCCAACCAGGTTGAGCACTCCCGCTAGGACGACCGTGCGCCTGGTAGACGAGCTGAACTGGCTGAACAGCATCGTCATTCAGCCCGGGCTCCACCGCGACGGCGTCAACCGCGCAGCGCTGGGAGTCAAGGAGGCCGCGGCCGTGGTTCTCGACCGCGCCGCGGATCTCCTCGACTCCACGGGCGGGAGCAGCGATGAGCTCGACGCCGCGCTGACCGAACTGGCTGCTGCGCACGCGAAGGTGCAGGAGGGCCTGACAGCCGACCTGCCTGTCCGGTCTCTGCGGCCGGCGGGTGACGCGGCCGCGGGCGGCCCGCCGGCCGAGCCTGAGCCTTCGGCGAGCGACCCGGCCGCGGGCGGGAAGCCGGTCAGCGAGTTCATCACCTCGCTTGACCCCGCCTTCCGTGCGGAGGAGCTGAGCTACGCGGTCTCGCTCATCGCGCGCAACGTCGAGCTGACCGCGGCCGCCGAGCGACGGAGCTGGCGGGAGAGGTGGCTTGGCCGCCAGCCCGAGGGTGTGCCGGGGACGCTGTCGGCGGCGCGGGAACGGATCACCTCCTACCTCGATCCGCACTCGGTCTGGTTGCACAACAGCTTGCGTGGTGCCGCCGGGCTGGGGCTGGCGGTGCTCGCCGCGAGGCTGACCGGGGTCCAGCACTCGTTCTGGGTGGTCCTCGGCGCGCTGTCGGTGCTGCGCTCGAATGCGCTGAACACCGGGCAGGAGGCCGTTCGCGCCTTGCTCGGCACGGTAGCGGGTTTCATCGTCGGCGCGGCCCTGCTCGTGGGGATCGGCACGAACACCACGCTGCTGTGGTTCCTGCTGCCGCTGGCGGTATTTCTCGCCGGGGTCGCTCCATCGGTCATCTCGTTCGCCGGGGGGCAGGCGGCGTTCACGCTCACACTGGTGATCCTGTTCAACATCATCCAGCCGACCGGGTGGCGCGTCGGCCTGGTGCGGATCGAAGACGTTGCCATCGGGGTCGGCGTCAGCCTGGTCGTGGGTGTCCTCTTCTGGCCGCGGGGGGCGGCGCCCGCGCTCCGCCGGGCGCTGGCGGAGGCGTACGCCGACGGGGCGAGCTACCTCGCCAGCACGGTGCGATACGGGATGTCACGCGGCGACCCGAGCACGCCCGTACCCCCCGCCCTGGCCGGCGACGCTGCCCGGTCCGCTGCGGCATCGCGCCGGCTCGATGACGCGTTCCGCACATACCTGGCCGAGCGCGGTGCGAAACGGCTCCCGCTTGCCGATATGGCCGGGCTGGTCACCGGGGTCGTCGGACTGCGTCTGGAGGCTGACGCGGTACTGGACCTCTGGCGAGGTGACGGCCAGGCGGGCGGCGATGTGGCCGCCGCGCGCCATGAGATTCTGGGTACGGCTGACCGCGTCACGGACTGGTACGACGGTCTCGCGACCACCATGATCACCGGCGGTGAGCTACCCCAGCCGCTCGCTCACGACCAGGCCGCCGACGGCCGCCTGGTCCAGGCCGTGCGCCGCGACCTGCTCGGTGACGACGGCAGAGCCAGCGCCACCGCGGTCCGGACGATCTGGACCGGCGATCATCTTGACGTCGTCCGCCGCCTGCAGGCAGCCATCATCTCACCGGCGCACACCGCCACCGGGCAGCTGGTAGGCGGCCGCATGATCCCGCCGCTTCCCAGGCGATTCCTGACGCTACTGCGGTAATCCGGGAATGGCGGGCCAGCATTGCGGGCGATCCGAAGCCCGAAGGAGCACCGCGCCGCCGCCGCGCTGTGACGTCCCGGGCCCCGCGGACAGCGACGCGATTGATCCCGCCGGGCCGAATCGCTGCCCGAGGGTGTCTTGGGTCCGTTGAACAGGGCGTGGAGCCGGCGAGCGCGTCCCGCTTGGCTTCGTCGGTGGTGTCGGTGTAGATTCCCCAGCGTGGTGCTGATCCGGGTGTGTCCGACAATGGCCTCGGCGCCGCGGGCAGGGATGTGCAGGTCTTTCAGCCGCGAGGCGGCCGTGTGCCGGACACGGTGGAGCTTGATCAGTCGCATGTCGTTGTCATCGCAGATGCGGCAGAAGGACCGGACGAAGTCTCGCGGCTCGACGGGCGCCGCCGCCCTGGACAGATGCCAGTCTCCTCCTCGAGAGGTTCTCGTCTCGGGTACTCACACCCGGGACGGGTGCCGTGGAGACTTGTGAGGCGCGACTGGACGACCCAAGCGCCAAGGAGCCATGGCCTGAGTTGCGCCGACGCTAGCCCTCGGTCGAATCGTGTGACCGCCGCACCACCTCAATCCGTGGGAGGTTAACTGAAGCAGGCCAGGAAACCTCGACCTGGGAAAAGAAGTGGAATAGATCGGGACCTGACAACCGCCCGATCTCATCAGGGACGTCCATCTCTACCATGCGCTGACCTGGCAATGGCAGCAGTCGTCCCGCAGGCGCCTCTTCGTCGTCATCCTGTGCTCTCTCAGCGCCAAGCTGAGCGGCCACGACACGGCCGTTCTGGTCGACGATGCCCATTATTCTTGTCATGGTCTAAGTCACCCCTCCTCCCTCGAGCTGGAAACGACATCCTCGCGTTCCGTCATTCGTGAAGAATGCCCGATACTCGTAGTCCCGGCCTGTCTGCACGCAACTGTAAACGGGTGAGCCGTTTTCAGAAACCTGTCCGATATCACACGCCAGATGCTTGCCCACACGCTCCGTCATGAGCCAATCATCGGAGTTCCCGGGCAGCGGATGAGCCATGGCCCATTGCGCTCCCCGGTCGGAATTGCCTGGGGGCCACCAGAACGTGATGATGGTTGTGGCTCCTGGGGCAATGAAGAAAGCCTGACTTGTCACCCGCCATCCCATAACGTCTCCTCCCACGTCTCCACTTATTCACGGCATGCCACAGACGCAGACGTCGCGACTTCGGAACCTTTCCCACCGATAACCGGCAACGCTGGCGGCCAGGCAACGCTGAACGCTGGCCTCGACTCTGGCCGATTTGATCCTCACCTGAGACCCCGTTCAAGACGCTCGTCACGTGAGCGCCTTCCTCAAGCATTCGACTGCAACAGCACAACCACGCCTCTGGTGAACCCAAAAGGATGCCGCAACCATACCGGCTCGGGCCGAGCGTAAATCGGTACTAGATGTTCGCCAAGGTCATGGCAGGACTCTTGCTCGCTCCTTCGCACTGCGACGATCTGCCAGGGCGGTCAACTTAACGGCGTGACTTCATCCGGATGATTGACACTGCAATAGTAAATCTTGTGGAGATCGTGTGGAGACCGCATGGAAATCGCGTGGATATCGTATGGAGATCTCTCGTATGCTTCAAATTTGGATGCAGCAGGCCGGCTGCCTGGGAGGCGTTGTGCATCTTGACGCCGGCGACGCCGGGCAGGCCCTGGTCGAGCCGCGCGCGGCGGCCCAGGCCGGCGATGTCGCCGGCCTGGTCGGAGTTGTTGCTGACCGGCACCGCGTGGCTGGCGTGGATTCAACACGCCAGGCGGCTGACGGCTTTTGCGGGCCAGGCCAATCACCCCAAAGGGGGCGCAGCCTGATAACTGTCGGGAAGAGGCGTCCCCGTCTCCGCCGATTCGACCTCGACGATGTCAGCGCGCATCGGCATCAGCAGGCCGACCAGCTCGTCCTGCTCCGGTTGAGGGACATTGAACTCGTCGAGCGTGGCCTCCAGATGCCGCACGACGACATCGAACTCGCCGGCCGTGGTCTGCATCCCGGCGTGCGTATCCCGCATGCTCCGGCCGGTGTAGGCGCACGGGCCGCCGGCGGCCTCGCACAACTGGTCGGCGACCTCCTTCTTGAGCCGCGGGATGTCAGTCCGCGCGAACTTCTGGTTGGCCCTGTCATCGCCCCCGACACGGGCCACCCATGATTCCGTTACCGCATTGATCGCGTCGAGCCCGCCGAGCCGGTCATACAGCGACTTCACCTGTGTCGTCATCTGCTTCCCCTTAAATCGCCTCATGGGACTGTTGCTTTACTCCTGGCTGGGAAGCCGGCCCGGTCCCAGCCGAAGTCACTCCGCGGACTCTGCTCAAGGTGACGGGTAACGTTCGGACTAACCTGCTCTGAGAAGGAACGCACCGGCTTGCCGCAGCCGGACCATGCCGCCGATGCCCGCCGCGAGCCCTGGCCCTTGTCATAACACCGCAACTCGCGCGTGCGCAGGAGCGAAGCAGAACGCGTGCAGATGGTATGGAGATCTTCCCCCTGCAGTGCTCACCAGACCGCAATGCCAGCAGGTGACTCATGTCGCAATTAGGCCCGGTGGCCGATCTGGCCAGTGCGTCCTTCCGGGCTTCCCCTGGCACCGGCTCAGGCCAGCACTCACACGCGAGCTTGGTCTCATGAGCCTTCCCGGTGTCCCGCGTGCTTATCCGCGACCCGCTCGAGCGCGGTAACGGCGGCGGCGGTCGGCGGGAGCGCACAGACTTCGTCGCGCATGTGCCGTGCGCGCTGGCGGTAGCAGGGATCGCCTAGCACCGTGCGCACAGCTGCGCGGATCGCCCCGGCGTTGCGCTCGGCTGGCCCGATAACACGGCCCAGCCCGAGGGCCTCGCAGCGCCTGGCGCAGTAGGGCTGATCGCCCGCGATCGGCACGATGACCAGCGGAACGCCCTCGGCGAGTGCTTCTTTGACGCTATTGAAGCCGCCGTGGGACACCAGCAGCGCGCACCGTGGCAGCAGCGCCGCCTGAGGAAGCGTGGGCTGGACCCGCACGTGCGGCGGCAGCGGCCCCAGGCGGACCGGATCTCTGATCGAACCCGAGCGCGATGAGCAGATTGAGCGGCTCGTCGCGTAGAGCCGCGAGGATGGCCTCATGTAGACCGGGCGTGCGGTGGAACACCGTGCCCATGCTGACCATCACGTTGGGGCGTTCGGCGAGATGATCCAGCCACGGCGGCAGGTCCTCGGGCGGTGCGGGGGTGCTGCGGTGGGCGAAGAAGCGCGCTGTGGGCGGGAACCGGGCCCCCGGACCGTCGAAGCTGGGCGGCGTAAAGCACAGGTGCAGGTAGCGGAACGCCGTGTCGCCGTCCGGATCGGCCGGCAGGCCCGCCTGGTGGCGCAACCCGGTGAGCGGCCCGGCCAGTTCGCGGCGGCGGTCGAGCGCGGAATCGGCTGCGGCGGCCACCGAGGCGTGCGGCAGGCCGAGTGCCTCCGCAGCCACGCAGCCGGCGAATTCAAGCGACTCCCGGACGATCAGAATCCGCTGACCAATCGCGCGCGACACCGATCAGCTCGGGCAGCATGCACCGGGCCGCGGCGCCGATGAACAGGTTGGCGGTCACCCAGGCAAACCGCTCCTCTCCGGCCAGCGGCGGGAACGCCAGACCGCCTGCGGCCCGGCAGAGCACGTCGATGTAGTCCGGGTCCGAGACATGCCAGTCCAGCCCGGCAGGCAGGAACGTCAAACCGTGCGCCTCGACTTCCTCGCGGAGACGAGGTGAGGAGCACAGCGCGACCTCGTGGCCTCGTGCCCGCATCACCTCCGCTACGGGAAGCAGCGGCTGCAGGCTGCCCCTGGCGGGCAGCAGGGTAAACAGCGCACGCACGCGGCCCGCCCTTTCGGCGATAACAGTGCTAAGATGAAAACTTTAGTGTTAGCCTTGTTAACATGAAGTCTGGCGAAAGTCAACGGCTGCGGCAGCGGCCCTACCGCATGAGGGCCCGGGCCCAGGCCGCCGAGGCCACCGCCCAAGCAATCATCGCCGCCGCCCGCGTCTTGTTCGCTGAACGGCCATACGACAAGGTGTCCCTTCCTGTCATCGCCGAGCGCGCCGGAGTGACCGTCCAGACCGTGCTGCGCCGATTTGGTTCCAAGGAGGAACTGTTCGCCGCCGCCGCGCAGCAGCGGTCCGGCCAGATCCGCGCCGATCGCGAGGCCGCCCCGCCCGGAGACGTCACGCACTTGGTTGCCCACTATGAGCGCTGGGGCGATGAGCAGGCGTACCTGCTGGCCCAGGAGGCCAGGGTAGCGGCGATCCGGGCCATCACCGACGCAGGCCGCCGTTATCACCTCGACTGGGTCACCAGGGCCTACGGGCCGGCCCTGGCCAAGCTGCCCCCAGCCACCCGCCGCCGCAAGCTGGCGCAGCTCACCGCGGTCACCGACCTTGCCACCTGGCGCCTCTTGCGCCGCGAACTCGGCCTTAGCCCGGACCAGGCCACAGCCGCGATCTGCGAACTCGTCGATGCCTGCCTGCCATGACGCCAGGCTCAAGCCGCGTCAAGTGCGCGGCAGCCGCCACAGGCCGGCCATCCGCGGGACGCCCGTGACTCAGGCTGAATAACAGACGAACTCCGCCACGCTTTCGATTACGAAGTGGCCCGCCGGTCAGGCGGGTCTCAGCGCGACAGAGAGTCACCGTGATAACTGCTCGCTGAGCCGCCTTACCTGTGTCGGCCGGTGATGCAAGTAGTCCGGTGCGGCCGGTGCAGCCCGTGCCTTCCTTGGGTTTGGGCGTACCTGGTCTGCTTCCTGTCCTCCTGGTGGCTGCCGGGTTCAGCGACCGGGCCGGCGTGTCAGGGACCGGGCGAGTCCCGGCCGACGTAGCCGACGTCCTTGACGCGGCCGCCTGGGGAGCGGATCATGCTCGGCGGCCAGGGGGCAGGGCGGGCGGTGGTGCGTGGTGAGGGGTCGCGGGGTTCTAGGGCAAGCCCAGGCCGCTACGCCGAGCCGCTAGGTACCAGGGCTTCATCCCCGTCAACCTCGAGCACCCCGCCAGCCCAATCCGCCAGCTGCGACCCCTTTTAATCGTGCTCTAGCTGGAATCTCGGCAACACCACTTCCCCGTAGCCGTTCACGAGCCTTCGCGCGGCGCACGCGCTCGCTGGGCGGAGTGCTTACCGCCGGTCCGGACCGTGGCGGGTGGCAGTCGGGGCCTCAGTCCGCGCGCTGCGTCCGCTGATCCGGCGTGGACGGCGGAGCTGCGTCCCTGCCTGCGGGTGGCTGGGTGCGCAGGCGATGCTCGGCGGTGTCACTGGTCAGGCAGCGTCCGGTGGTCAGGTCGTACTTCCAGCCGTGCATGGTGCATGTCAGGGTGGCGCCGTCCACCACGCCGAACCGGCTGAGGTCGCCGCGCAAGTGCGGGCACCGGCGCTGCACAATCCAGTCGCCGAGCCGGATGTCTTCTTCGTCTTGCTGTTGGCTGGCATACCAGCCTTCGGCGTACATGATCCTCTCGGGGGTCAGGCACTTGAAGAAGGTGTAGAGGTACTCGTTGTATGGACCGATGCGGCGGGCGCGGAACCGCATGCTCAAGAACAAGCTGTTGACCCAGTCTGGCTGGTGGTCGCCGATCAGCCGCTCGATCAGCGGCCGGGCGATGGTGAACTGGTACCGGCAGGGTTCTCCGGCGTAGCGGCGGACCTGTGCGGCCGGGAAGTCGATGACGATTTCCTCCTCGCTGCCGTCGCTGGCGACGAGCCGGAGCAGCACCGGGCCGCCCACGCCGGCCCGGATGTGGTCAGCTAGCTCTAGCAGAGGTTCGAACCATGCCTTGAGTTCGGTCAGGGCATCCACGCCGGGCACGTGCCAGCGGCGCTTGGCCGCGTCGATGCGGGGCTGCTCGCGGCGGGCGTACTCGCGCAGGTAGCGCTCCTTGTCCCGGTACGGTGCCAGCGCCTGGACCTCGCCATCCGGCCAGGTCACCTGGCAGCCCTGCGGGCCAATGTCAAGGATGGCGCCGGGGACCATGAGGCGGGCGTCGACGCCACGGGCCCGGAGATAGTCGGCGAATACCATCTGGTCCGGGAAGGTGTTCGCTTCATCGCCTGTCGTGTCGTTGAGCGCGAGCAATTCCTCGTCCAGGAAGCACGGCGGCCCGGCGCTGGGTATCACGTGCCGCGCCCTGACGGCCCTGACATATCGCCAGGCACGGTCGAGACCGTTTGCCCGTTTGGCGGCCCCGAAACTGCGCTTGGCCGCCTCCGGCAGCTCATAGGTCCACGGCCACCAGATCGCCCCGGAGAACTGCAGAAAATGCGCGTCAAAGGGACCGAAAGCCAGGATCGGGTCAAGGTCGGCGGGCCGTGCGTCGTTCTGGTTCAGTACGGTCGCAGTGTCGTCGCCGACCGCGAGGGCGGAATCCCCCAGCGGACCGTCCGCCGGCGACTTGAGCGCCTGGATCATCAGGCGCAGCCCGCCCAGCATGACGGCCTTCCCGTTGGGCAGGGTTTGGAACCGCGTGAAGCCCAGGCGCTCGAGGTTCTCCCGCAGATCCGGCACCGGGAAGTCGGGCAGCAGCACCGTGGCAGCATGCGATATGTGATCGCGCAGCAGGACCGGGTCGAAATGATCCTGGTGCATGTGGGAGACGTACAAGTAGTCGGTTTCCCCGACACGATCCCAGTCCAGCCCGCTGTTGTCCGGAAATACAAACCAGGAGCCGAAATAGGCTGGGTTCGCCCACGGGTCGCACAAGATACTCCCGTGCGCGGTGTCAATGCGCAGTCCGGCGTGGCCGAGGTAGGTGATTCTCACTCCAGCCCCTGATGATCAAGTCTGAGCGAGCCGACGACGCAGCGGACGGGTGACCGCGGCATGCGGTGAACCGCTCCCAGCTGCCGCCAGCTGGCCCTGTCTGCTATCACGCCGTTTGCGCGCCTTTGGTTGTGTCCCTGACAATCTAATGGGCAGCAATCCGGGCCCGGGGAAGCCGCGCCCGGCCGACCGGGAAGCCGGTCCCGGCAGGCCAGGTAACCCGAAGCTGCCGCGGCGGTCCATAGTCAGCCCCCACGACGTTACCCCCACAGCTGCCATGGACTGGCACTATCGACAGCATCTCGGCCCGCGCCCGACCGCGCGGAGCCACCCGGATTGTAGCCCGACGACAGCGGGGACGCCGGAGCGTTGCCAGCCGATGGCGCCGCCGCTGAGTATTACCGTGCCCTCTGCACCCGGCGATGCCGCAGCCGTGGCGGGGCTAGCGCTACTGGCTGCGCACGCTTACGGACCTGCGGGCAGGGCAGTGAAGATCGTGCTGTAGCGGGCACTCAGCCGCTGCAGGTCACCGGCATCGGGCTGGCCGCCACTGCGCTCAGCAAGCTGAACGAGTTCGGTGAAGAAGCCGTCCATCGCGGGAGAATTGATAAGAAGAAACCGGACCGGGCGGCCAGAGATGCCGGTGGGCTGGTGAATGACACCGCGTGGCACCACCGCGGCCTGCCCCGCCCGCACGGTCACCGACGATTCACCCGAACTCGCCGATGGCAAGCATGAGTTCACCTTCGATCACGTAGAAGGCTTCCTCATGGTCGCGGTGCAGGTGTGCAGGCAGATCGGCCGCGCCGGGGGGATGTGAATACTCAATCAGCGAGTAGGCCCCGCAAGTGCTCGCGCCGCTGACCTTGATGGTCACCTGCTCGGCGGCCAGGCCGGATATCACGATTCCGTCACTGGCAGTAGCCGCCACTGGACTGCCAGCTGAGCTACCCGGTGACTTATCTGTACTCATGGCCTCCTCGGAGTGCTTCGCCGTCCCCGGCCGGTCTGCAGTATCAGCTTGCCCGCGGCAGCGACGAATATGCACAGGCCTCGGCTCGCTCGCCCGCCCGGCCCACGCCCAGGTCAGCCAGGGCTTCCCGGCACAGATGACAGGCGGCGGCCAGTCGCGAGTCGGACCTACAGATCGAACACCTTGGAGGCGATGGACTGCTGCAGTGTACCCGGATCGGCTTGCCAGCCAGCAGCCAGGTGACCTGCCGGTCGGGTCAGCGTGGATGCCACGATCACCCGCGCCCACCAGCATGCGAAGAACACCAACCGCCCGCTCCCCAGACACGGGAAGCGTCCGAGCCCTCCACCGGCCCGCCTCGCCTGACGCCGCCTGAGCCGCGCCTCTCGTCCCAGCCGTTCGGACGCCTGGTTGCCATGGGTAACCGCCAGCCAGCGCGACCGCAGAGATGAGCAGTGCGTATCGTTGCCGGCTGATCTGAGCGATCGGCAGGTCGTCCCGGGAGCCTCGCCGCGTAGCCGCAGCCGCCAGGCGGGCCGGCACGCTCGTTCACCGATTTTCTACCGTCAGGGCCATCTCGTTCACCGCGGTCACCACGGCCGGAGCGAGGATCGCGCTATGGCTGACTTCCTTGTGATCATCGGGACCGTCACGCGGGCGGGGTGATCGTCCCGTCTAAAGATCTTCAATGACTGAGGTTACAGGCCGTCATGGCCTGGTTATATGGCGAAGTTAGGTGCACAGGCCTGGGCTGGCCTCGGGAGTTGGCACGGACCGCCAGATTCTCTGGGTGACGCTATGCCCAAGCGGCGACGGGCACGAAAATCCCGGTGGGCTTGGCAGAGGATCAGGTCAGATACCGGGCCTGCGGCCAGCTCCCCATGGGTCCGCGCGGCGAATGTCTGGCCCAGCCGTGCATCCCGCTCGGCTTTGGTCAGGCATGCCATGCACGGGCGCGGCCTTGGGCATGTGGATCATCTGCCCGCGATCGGCATGCGACGCCGGCAGGATGGCCACCGGCCATCGCGTCGGCTGACCCCTGGTCACCGGGCCCTGACCATCACCGGTACCACCCCCGCCTGCGGAATGCACAAAGCGCAGCGCGGCAGCGGGGTTGCGGCGGGGTCGCCGGTGAGAGATTACCTAGTGACGCTCAGTGCCGCTGGCGGCCGGGCTGGCGTGGGTCTGTACGCCGCTCGGGTAGAGTTCCCCGAAGCGGCCTGTCTCGGCAGTCACCGTCAACTGATATTGATATCTCGCGTGCTCACCAACCTGCTGGAGAACGCCATCCGGTACGGTTGTTGAAGACTGAGTAGGGTCGCCGATTGGCGGCGCGCCGGCCGCCCTCGCAATCGCGGTCAAGGGGATGGCCGATACACGTTCCTGCTGTCGGGGCCAGGGCCTCGCAATTGATCTTCTGATCCGTACAGTGCCGCGTATGCCAGCGACGTGGGATGCGGGGCTGGGCCTGACCATCGCCGAGTATCACTTCGTTGAGAGCGCAGGCGAGGCGGTGCAATGGGTCAGGAATGTCTTGGCGGCGGCGCTCTGTAATCAATGCGCCAGGCTGCCGGTGGCAGGCTCGATCCTGGCGCGCGCAGGGTGGCCTGGTTTGATGCCTGAGGAGCTGAAGGTTGCCGAGATTGCGGACGGTCATTGACGATGACCCGTGCCTGCTCAGCGATCTGCACCGTCGAGCTGCATGGCCCTCGGCCATGACCGTCCGCACCGCGGAAACCGGGGAGGAGGGAATCAGCCAGGCCGCGCTGCGTGTACCGGATGTGATCATGCTCGACCTCGGCCTGCCCGACCTGGATGGCCTGGTCGTCTGCAAACGCATCAGGACCTGGAGCGAGGTGCCCATCATCGTGCTGTCCGCGGACGGCTCCGAGAACCGCAAGGTCGACGTCCCCTGGACCCACGGCTCCGATGACTTCATGACCAAGCTCTTCGGACTGCGCCGAGTTGCACGCCCGGGTGCACGGTCGCGGTAACGCCTCCATCCGGGCCGAATGGCGACTTCGCATACACCGCTCTACTTGAAGGCGGGGGCTTGCATCTTGATCTCGTGCCCGGCGTGTCCATTCGAGCGCATAATATGACTGCTCGAACTCAGCCACGGGCGAAATGACGATTTCCTCAGCCTCACGTCTGGCGTCTTTTTCCTTGTTATGCAGCGTTATAAGGCTGAATCACGCCAGGTGTTCCGCACATGCGAAGCGCCCGGCCTGCCCGTCGTTCATCGCGCAGCGCAACCTGCCAGCCCGCGTGCCATCGCCGGACAGGGCGGCTAGGGTTTGGAGCATGCCGGATGATGAAGCCGAACTCAGCTCTCCTGGCGGTGCTGCTCCGCCGGACCGGGAAATCAGTGCCCGGCGTGTGACGGAGGCCCTGAGCAAAGCCGAAAGCATGGAGCTGCTCGCCACCGGGGGGGTGGGGCGCCTCGTCTACACCAGCGGGTATGGGCCGGTGGCGCTGCCGGTCGAGTACATGGTTTACGAAGGCTCGGTTGTCGTGCGCGTGTGGACCACTTCCACCGAAGAGGACCTGCGTACTGGTATCGCGCACGCTGAGTACGTGGTGGCCGTGGAGGCTGACCAGGTCGATCTGGACGCGCACGAGGGATGGTTCGTGCTGGTGCGGGGAGCGGCGCATCATCTGGATACCGAGGCTGAACGCGCACCGATCATCGATATCAGGCTTGTGCCGTGGACCGAGGGGGAACCTGAGCACTTCATCCGGGTGAATCCCACCAGTATCTGGGGCAACCGCGTCCGCCGGGCGTGATGCCAGCGGCGATGTGACGCGCAGGGACAAAGCTGAGCACCTGGTGTCACGTTGAACGTGAGGGATCCCCTCCTCGCCTTCGGCCCGACGATCACGCAGTGGAACCGGTTTCACCGGGGATGCCGGAAGGAGGACCTCGCCCCCTTCCGGCTAGCGTTTTGCCCGGGCCGAGAGCGACACCCCCGCGGCGATAACGACGTGCTCGTGAGCGCCACGACGGCGGCGCCGACTCAATCGCGAACGAGTTTCAGTGCCAGCCTGGGCACGACAAAGGATGCGAGAAAGATCGGCAAGAACCTCATCCCGGTACATCGGAAGGCGACGATCTCTTCCTCGGCGGCGTCGAAGGTTTGAGTGCTGCTCGAGTTTCGTCCATTGCGAACTTGCAGGGTGTGACGTCCAGGCTCGACTGGCATGTCGATCGTGTGGTTCATTTCGACCGACCCGACCCGCTCACCGTTGACCACGACGTCGTACGTGCCACGACGGACCTCCGCTCCGATTGCCTTATGCGTCAACTGCAGCGTCGCCGACATTTGTTGATCTCCTCTTGTTTCTGAACGGCGCATCTCTGGCTGCTCGGCGATGAACGCAACGTGCCGTCGGCCGGGGGCAGCAGGTTGAACGCGGTGCCAGTCGCCGCAACCGCTGGCGGCACGTTGCGTTCGTTTCCGGGCGGCCGTTCGGCATGCCGCCTGCGACTGGTTGGCCTGCTCCTGGCCCGTGGCCTATTCGACTTCCTTGAGGATGTGCTGCATCTGTTCCAGCTGGGTCCTCAGCGAGTCAACCTGCACGCTGAGGTCGGTGAGCCTGAGATCGACGTGTTCCTGCGATGTAACCGCCATATCGCTGAGCCGGCGGAACTCGTCGGCCAGGGTGCGGTACTCTGCGCCGCTGGCCAGCTGGGCTTTGGCTTGGCGTGCGGCGCTGAGGTGGCGGGCCACCACCCAGACGGAGATCACAATCGCGACCGCCAATATAGTGACCAGTGTCAGGACGTCATTCCCCGTCATCGCCGCGCCCCCGCGTCAAGGTCGCTGCCCGCCCGAAGTGTCCGCACCGCGGCCATGATCGTCTGTGGTGTCAGCTGCAGCGCGAAGGGGGTTACGTCGTAGAACTTCATTGCCTTGCCGTCCTCTGATACTTCGATGTCGGCCGACACCAGCCCGGCGGCCTGCAGCTTGCGCAGGTGCACCTGCAGCAGGGCGCGGCTGATGCCGAGCTCGCGAGCGAGCTGGCTCACGTAGTTGCGCTCTGCCGCCAGGGCGGCGACGACCCGCAGCCGGTGTGGGTTGGCCAGGGTCGCTAGCACCTGCAGCAGGCGGTCACCGGTTAGGTCCGCGATTTCACAGCTCCCTTTCTAGCATCTGCTAGTAAAAGCTAGCATGTGCTAGATATGGCCGTCAATATTCCTCGTCGGGCTGTCCACGCGGCAGGGCTGCTATCAGCAAGAGCACGGGCCAGATGCCCCGCTGGAGGAGGGGCAAGGCCCGTGAAATGGACGGCCATGCAGCAGCTAGTTCCCAGCATCCTCCGCACCGCGTTGGCGGGCCAGAGTCGGCCCGAGTCAGCGTTACGGACTCATCCCTCTGGAGCGGGAACACAGTTAAGCCACAGCGTTAGGGTCAGGGTCGCGCCAGCGAGGTAGGTGTTGGTGAGGTTCGCATCGGTGAGGTTCGCGCCGTTGAGGTTCGTGTCAAAACGGTTGCGGCTGGTGAGGTTGCCGCTGGTGAGGTCCGCGCGGCTGAGGTCCGCCGCTTGCAAGCTGATACGCGCCTGGTTGTTTCTGGCGTTTTGGCGCCCGATGACAGAGGCGGCCTGCACGACAGGGCATATCTCGACGTCGAGATTGAACAGCCGGTCTCTGGCAGCCGTGTAACGGTGTGCTGGCTTTCGCCAGCCACGCAGACCGGCTTACCAACACCCGGAGAAGGACCCATGCGTACACAGCGCGCTCTTGTCATCCCGCTGCTGGCCGCCGCCGTCACCCTCGGCGGCGCGGCAGCCCTGGCCGGCCCGGCTGACGCGGCCGCCGGCTCCATCTGGACGGTCCAGCCGACGATCAACCCCCAGGCCAAGGCCCCAGAACCCACCGATAGCACGTTCGCCAGCGTGTCGGCTTCCGGGCCTGGCGAGGCCTGGGCGGTCGGAACGTTCTCGAACCAGAAAGCCCTCGACCAGCCGCTGGTCGAGCACCGCACCGCCAACGGCTGGACCCGGGTCACCGTCCCCGTGCCCGCCGGGCAGCAGGCCACCCTGTCCGCGGTGGATGACCTCAGCCCGGGCAATGCCTGGGCGGTCGGCACCAGCTTCGGCGGAGGAGTAGAGGCCATCCCAGCCGGCCAGACGCTGATCGAGCACTGGAACGGCACCCGCTGGTCGATCGTGCCCAGCCCCAACCCGGCCGCCGGCGTCCCCGGTGACAGCGACATGCTTACCTCCATTACCGGCACCGGCCCGAACGACCTGTGGGCCGCCGGCTGGGACAACAATGATGCCAACCAGACGATCCAGCTGCTGTTCGAGCACTGGAACGGCAGCAGATGGACGGTGGCCACCTCGCCCACGCCGCTCATGTCGGCCCAGTTCGCCTCCGGCATCACCGCGATCAGCCCGGACAACGTGTGGGCCGTCGGACTGGATGAGACCGGCAACTCGAAGAACCTGGCCGCGCACTGGAACGGGACGGCGTGGTCGATCGTGCCCACCCCGGACATCACCAACGCGGGCGACGTGCAGGACCTGCTGACCGGGGTCAGCAGCGACGCCGCCGGCGACGTATGGGCCTCGGGCTACGCGCACAACGTCCACAATCAGAACTCCTTCCATGAGCCGTACGTACTGCACTGGACCGGCACCAAATGGGTCATGACCAAGGTGCCCACCCTCGGCACCGAGGGCAGCCTGCTGAACGGCATCCAGGTGCTATCACCGGCCGATGCCTGGGCCGTCGGCCAGACCCAGGAGAGCAACGGCGCCATCCTCAGCCTGACCGAGCAGTTCAACGGCAAGACCTGGACCGTTGTCCCCAGCCCCGACCCGGGGATGTCAGGCACGCTCAAGGACAACGCGCTCGACGGGATAGCCAGCGCCGGGGGCAGCAACCTGTTCGCCGTCGGCTCCCGCGCGACCAAGGGCCAGTCCGTCAACCGCACCCTGGCCATCGCCACCAGCCAGGGGTGAGCTGACGATCAGGACCCCGGCCACGGGCCTCACGCCCTGGCCGGGGTCCGGTCTTGCTCTCCGGAGTTGCGGCCGCAAGGTCTCATGCCGAACTTAATTACAGCCATGTAATTAGAATGGTGAAGAGCACGTCCGATGACAGGTCTGGCGGTTCATTGGTGCTGAGCGCTGGGGGCGCTGGTGGGGCAGTCCTACCGCGGCGGGGTGGCACTCAGTCAAGGAACGCGGCGAGGATGGGGTTGACCTGGTCGGCGGCCAGCAGGGGGGCACCATGGCCCAGGCCGGGTAGCTCGGTGAACTGGCAGCTGGGAATGCGCTCGGCTGCCTCGCGCACAGCGCGCGGGGGGAACCAGCAGTCATGCTCGAATGCCATGGCCAGGCAGGGGGACTTGATGCGATCGAGCCGGTCCAAGTGGCTGCTGTCCTCCAGCCAGGCAAGGTCGGCCTGGTACTGGCCGAGCCGCCCGGGGTTGGCCCACTGTTCGGCTGCCTCGATAAGGCTGATGGTGACCTTGACGGCGTCGTCGTCGTTTTGGAGCTGGGCCATGGGATGCAGCGACAGCAGCAGGTCGGCGACGTCAAAGCTAGGCGGGAGCGGGTCAAGGGCGCGGGCGAGGTTAACAGCGGCGCGGCAACGTGCCACCGCGTAGGCCGGCGCTGGGCCTGCTCCGGCCAGGAGCACTAGCCGCCGGACCAGGTCAGCGCGGGTCACGGCGAGTTCCTGTGCGATGTAGCCGCCCAGTGAGTAGCCGATGACATCGCAGGACCCGAGCCCGAGATGTTCGATCAGGGCTGCTGTATCGGCTGCCATGCCGGTCACCGAGTAGGGAGCCGGCGGCGCCTCGGACCGCCCGCAGCCTCTGTTGTCGAACGTGATGACGGTATGCCCGGCTGCGGCCAGGTCGGTTACCTGGGCGAACCACAGGTCGGCAGGCTGGCCGGTGCCGCAGATGAGCAGGACGGGCGGGCCATCGCCGGCCGTTGAGTAGTCGATGGTGATTCCGTTGACGATTGCGTTCGGCATGCAGCCAGCATCCGGCGGCCCGGCAGAAAGAACATCGGCCGGATGGGGGATCACATCCCGGGGTGGCTGGAGACAGCGGCGGCCAATTCGGCCCGGGTGCGCACGCTGAGCTTGCGCAGGGCGCTCGACACGTGATCCTTGATAGTGCCCGCGCTTACCCCGAGGCGGGCCGCGATCTCGGGATTGGTGAGGCCGCGGGCGACGAGAATCCGCGACGTTACGCTCCGCCGGGGTGAGACTCGACCACCCGAACGCAGGCCGCCGGCGAGGGCCCCGCCCCCGGCGGGCCATCGCAGCGGCTTCTTCGATGATGAGCCCGGTACCGCGTTCCCACGCGGGCTGTGCCTGCTCGCCGAGATGCACGCGGCCGGCCGCGACCCAGCCTGCGACCCGGCCGGCCTCCATCGGCCGCAACGGAAAGCCCAGCCCGTCCCGGGCGGTGGCAGCGGCAGCCAGCAGCGGCAGGCCACGCCCGGCGCGTCCTTCGTCGATCAGCAGGCCACCGAGAGTCTCCAGCGTTTCGACCAGCCCCAGGTGATCGCCAGCCTGGAGTTGCCCAGCCAGCGCCTCGTGGCAGCCGTTGACCGCCGATGCCCTGTCGCCGCGCACCCATGCCAGCCGCCCCAGATGATGGCAGGCGCGGGCGGCATCCACCGCCAGACCGCACTCGGCCGCGTGGTCGGCGGCCTGTTCGTACCAGCTTCGCGCGTCGTCGTAGCGGCCTTCCAGCTCAGCAAGCTCGCCCAGTGAATCGAGCCACCAGGTAAGCAGCGGCCGCACGGCGAAGGCGCGGGCGAGTTGCACGGCCTGATCGAGGTGAGGGGCGGCGCCAGGTTCGCCGCGGGCAAGCAGAATGCGGCCCAGGTGACCGGTGGCCATCATCACGTTGATGGCCGAATTGGCCCGCCCGGCGACTTCGATGGCCTCGGCAGCATGGTGGCCGGCCGGTCCCAGCCGGCCGCGGGTACGTTCAATCTCGGCCACGATCGCCAGCGCCGCGCTGGTCCAGGTGGCATCGCCGATCTCCCGCAGCACGCCCAGCGCCTGCTGCCCGGATGCCTGCGCCGCAGCGAGCTCCCCGCGCCATAGCTCAACCGCAGCGCGGCCAAGCACAGCCATCCCAAACTGCTGCCGCCGGCCCGAGCGGGCGGTCAGCTGGATAGCGTCCTGCAACGGACCCATGGCCGCGTCGAAACGCGCGGCGAAGTAGCGGGCCCAGCCCAGCCCGGCCAGCCCGCTACTTCGGGCCCAGCCATCACCGCTGCGGTGGGCAGCCGCGAGGCCCTCCTCGAAAAGCGCGGCGGAGCGGTCCGGATCCAGGAACCACCAGACCCAACCGGCGGTCACCAGACCCCGGGCCAGCACCACATCGTCGCCAAGCAACCGGGCCACCGGCAGTGCCGACTCGATGGCCGCAAACGAGGCAAGGTAGTCGCCAGCGATGAACGCCAACTGTGCCAGCCCGACCTCGGCACGGAGCCGCACCAGCGGCTCGACTGGTGCCTCCGCCGCCAGCGCCGCACGCAGCCACTGCAACCCGGTGACGAACCAGCCGCGGGTATACCAGAAGAAATACAGCGCGGCTGCCAGCCGCTGCGCCTCCCCGGCGGCCCCCCAGGACAAGAACCAGCCAAGGGCCGCATCATGATCGGGCCGGTCGAGCTCGAGCAGGTCGCAATGCTGCTCGGCCTTCGGCTCGAACAGCATCGGCTCGATGGTTTCGGCCCGGGCCAGGAACGCACGGGCGTGCCGCCACCGGGCCAAGTCCTCTTCGCCAGCGTCGGCGAGGCGTGCCGCGGCGTACTGGCGCACCGGCTCAAGGAACCGGAACCGGGTCCTGGTCCCGCTGGTGTCCGCTTCCAGCAACGATGCGGTAACTAGTTGCCCAACGAGCGAACCAACCTGACCGGCCCCGACCGGTGGTGCCCCCGCCACCTCCTTCGCCGCGGCAAGGTCGAACCCCGCGGGGAATACGCTCAGCCGCCTGAATATCGCCGCGGCATCAGCCGACAGCAGCGCATGACTCCAGGCCAGGCACGCATCCAGCGAGTCGTGGCGCCCGGAACCCGTGCCTCTGGCCGGCCATTCCGAAGAACCCAGCTCTGTTGCCAGCTCGGCCAGCGAGGCGGCCCGCAGGCGATTGGCGACCAATTCAAGCGCCAGCGGAAGCCCGCCCGCCTTACGGCAGATGCTGCCCGCAAGCACCAGCTCTCCGGGTCCCGCCTGCAACGTCACCCCCACCATGGCTGCCCGGGCATAAAACAGCCGCACCGCCTCCGTAGCAACCGGATCGTCGGCCTCGCCGGGAACAGCCATGGGCTGCACCCGCCACACACATTCCGGCTCGATATCGAACGGGATGCGGCTCGTCACCAGAATCCGCAAATCCGCGGCTCGCCCGGCCAGCTGATCGCAAGCACCGCGGGCCGGTTCCAGAACGTGTTCACAGTTGTCGAGAACGAGCAGCGACCGGCAATCCGACACCGCCTCGGCGACAGCATCAAGGCCATCCGCCGCCCCGGCCCCCCGGATCCCGACCCCCTCAACCAAGGCGGCAACTACCTGCTCCTTGGTGCGGCATGGCACCAAATCGACATAGCACGCCTGCTCCGCCCGCCCGGCCGATACTTCGGTCCACGCCGTCTCAATCGCCAGCGCGGTCTTCCCGACTCCCCCGACGCCGGTCAGCGTCACCACCGGGTACCGGCCAAGCCTGGCGGCAACCTCCGCCAGGTCTGCGGTCCTCTCGACAAAGGAGAACCGTCTCGGTGGCAGCCGCACCGCACGATCCCGGCCGGCATCACCGTCACGACCGGCGAACTGGCCGGGGACCTCCGCCACCAGCCAACCCTAACGTCCTGGCCCGAAGCCAGCCAAGCAAGCAGGACGCCCCGGCGGCAGGCTCAGCCCAGGTGGTCACGATGACGGAACCCCGGGCCAGCCCGGCGACATCCACTTCAATCGTCACGGTCACGGCTGACGAAGGCGGCAAGAGCATGCGTTCCACGCGACGGTGAACGATCCCGGCTAGCAGCTGTGGCCGCCCGCAGCCTCCGGAACGATCAGGGCAAAAGCCGTCAACCATGCCCCCACCAAGCACGTCGTCACGATCACCTACAGCGGTTAGCCAACTACGGCCGCCTCACGCAGGGGACCGTCGCCGTCCTTCCTCGCCAGATCAAGACCCGCATTCACACTGACCCACTACCAGCCGGGCGCCCGACCCGCCGCTTAAACGGATATGGAACGACCCTTGGCCCGCTGACCGCGCCGACGGCGGGCAACTCGGCGTCATAGGGGGCGGCCCGCCGGGCAGCGGACTGCACGTGGCTCGGCTGCGGTGCCCTGCCTGGCGTGCGCTGCGTGGTGCCAGGTAGGGCACTGGCGGCTGGCGGTCCCCGGGTGGATTATGGCAACGTGCTGCCAGACCCTGGCCGCTACGAAGAACGCTACCGGCTGACCCGCGTCGCGCTGGCGGCCGTCGTCTTACTGGTTCTGGGCTTGGCGCTGTTCGGCGGGACGATCCCGGCCGCGGTCGGCGTCCTGATCGCCATCCCGGCCGTGCTCGCGCTGGCCCGTCGGCCGGTCGCGTTGCGCGCCGACCATGCGGGCATCACCCTCGGTTCCACAGGTAACCCCGGCTCGCCCCGGCAGCTGCTGGGGCACCGGCCGGGCGTGTTCGTGCCGTGGGCAGACGTCGAGCAGATCATCCTGTACACGGGCTACCACGGTGGCGCGGGCGACCCGGTCCCGTGCCTGGGGATCCGGCGGCGGGAGGGCGCCCCGGCCCTGCCGTCCGGCAACGAGCAGGCTCCCTTCTGCCCGGTTCCCGGCGTCGCGGCCGGCGCGACCCGGCCGGTTAAAGGCTGGCGGCTCGACCGCGAACGCCTGGCCGCCATCACCGCTGCGGTGGCGCCGGGAATCCCCATCGTCGAGGCCGACCCGGGTCCCGGCGTTGAAAGACCAGGCCAGACAGCCAGCGCCCCCGAGCTAGCACCTCCGGATTAACCATGGCCGCGGATATGATCTTTGACTGGGCGTTCGCAAGTCGGCCTGCCTGGATTTGAACCAGTGACCGTTTCCGCGTCAGGGTGTTGAGTTGGTCCCCCAGGTAGTGATCGTGACTGGGTTGCGTCCGCTGATGTGGTGTTCGATGCTCCGAAGGCGGACCGTTGCGTGAGTCGAACTGGAAGCGCTTGGTCGGCTGGCTGGCTGCCAAGGCGGCGGCTGGTGTCCTGGATGCACGCGTTCACGATCTGCGGCACATGGCGGCGTCGCTATGGCTGGGTGGCGGGCGCTGACCCGAAGGTGGTTCAGCGGGTGCTGGGGCGTGCCACCGCTGTCATGACGATGGACACGTACGGCCACATGGTTGATGCCAGCTTGTGGCAGGCCGGTCGGCTCATCGGGGGCACCACGGGCATCTGGGCCGGGCACGCCGGACAGCGAGGACAACGGCGAGGCGGACATGAAAGCGGAAACCCGGTAGGAGCTGGGCCTTCCCGGAAGAGCCGCCTATCGGAATCGAACCGATGACCTACGCATTACGAGAGTGTTCCCATGCGTTGCTCGCTGGTTACAAGCCCGCGTTTCCCTCGGGTTTTGGAGGGTGCCGCCCGCGGCAATAGTTGGCTGTTGATGGCAGTTCGGGGAGACCTCGGGGACACGCCTCGACCTGCCTTGCCTTTCTCATCACGTCGCGTACCCCGGGCCTGATAATCCGGTCACCCGACCCGGCTGGGCCTTGCCGGGCAATGCATAGAGTCTGGCTCATGCTGGACTCGCTGACGCTACCGCCGCTGCCGACGCTGCACGGCGAGCGGGTCATGTTGCGTGGCCCGCGGGATTCCGATGTTGATGACCGGCTGCGCCATCCCATCGACCCCGAGGAAGAAGACGGCTACGGCTCGTCGTGGCGGCGGGAGTGGGATGGCCGCCGCTACCACACCCGGGAGTACCTGACCGCCACCAGCTCCCCGCCGGCGCCCCGCACCTACACCTGGAAGGTCGAATACGACGGCCATTGCATCGGGAGTGCCGGTCTTGAAGTGAACCCCGGGCAGCACTGCGCGGAATACACGGTGGGCTTGTTCGTCGCCGCCCTGCGCGGCCGGGGATTGGGCCGCGAGGTTACCCGGTTGGTGCTGGCCTCGGCGTTTAATGTGCTGGGTGTGCACCGTGTCGAGTTGCAGGCGCTGGCCAGCAACAGCCGTGCCATCAACTGCTACCTGGCCTGCGGCTTCCGCCAGGAAGGGGTCCGCCGGGAAGCCGAACTCTACCCCGACGGCTGGAAAGACTTCATCATGATGGGCATCCTGCGCTCCGAGCACGCCGCCCAAGCTGGAATTCCCGGCCGGGCAGATTCTGCCCACTCTCCTACCGCATAGTCGGCATCAGGCCGTTACTGCTGCGACTATCGCACCGGGTATGAGCTGGGAAACGCCACGTCCCTGACCTGCAGTAGCGCTTGCGTCCCACGTATATCTCGCGTCGTGTTGCTCACTGACCGCAGATGGCTGCGGTTGACTGCTCACGGTGATCTTGCCTCCCTCTTATCTTCCATGACCGGCAGACCTTGCTGGTTGGCCCGGCACGGTCGGTCATACTGCCGGGGTGGACCTGACCTGGCTCGACGAACCGACCGTGGACGCGCTGCGGGCCGCGCTGCGCGCGGTGGCACCGGACCTGGCCGACGCCACGATCGTGCCAAGAGGGCTTGAGCCAAACGACGACCCGAAGTACTGCACGGCCAGCGCGGTGGTCGACGGCCGGTTCGTGGTGAAGTTCGCCTGGGCCTGGCCGGCCGCATTGCGGATTTGCCATCAGGCACAGATCCTCGAGGCGCTGCGGGTGGCCACGCCCCGGCTGCCGCTGCCCAAGGTGACGGCGGTTTCCCGCGATCCGGCGATGCTGGTCCTGCGCTGGGTGTCGGCGACGCCGTTCTTCGAGGTGAGGCACCGGATCGGGCCCGCTGAGCGGGATAAGGTCGCCAGGGATCTCGCCACGGTCCTTGCCGAGCTACACGATCCCGGGGTACTGCGGGCGGTCGCCGACGCGGCAGGCCCGCTGCCGGAGCCGACGGCGTACGCCACGACGGACACGATCCGCGCCCGGTTCGGAGTGTGGGCCCGACCCGACCAGCGGGACCGGGTACTGTCCTGGTGCGACTGGGCCGACACGGTGCTCGCGCCGGACGGCCGGACCGTGCTGGTGCATGGCGACTTCCACGGTGATAACCACCTGTGGGACCAGGAGAGGCTGCGGCTGCGACTGGTCATCGACCTGGAGTCAGTGGGTACCGGCGAACCCGAGTTCGACCTGCGCTGCCTCCCGGGCGATTGCGGTATCGAGTTGTTCACCGCGACCGTGGCGCACTACCAGAAGCTGACCGGCATGAAGCTGGACGTAGACCGGATCATGGCCTGGCATCTGCGCACGATCCTCGGCGACGCGCTGTGGCGGGCCGAGGCCGGAATTCCGCTGCCGGACAAGCGAACGCCGGTGCAGTGGGTGGAGGACCTGACCGCCCGGTTCGCCGCGCTCGGAACCTTCGACTAATCCTGTCCCGTCCTTCCTCGCAGGCGCCAAATCCACGGGTCCGACTGCTGGCGGCAGCCCGCATCTCAGCCTGGTCTGATCGAACCTTGAGGGGGCCATCCGAGCCATCAGCTCGCGCAGGCTCGCGCCTGTTGCTGCCGGACTCCTACCCACCTAGAGGGGAGGGCGGCGAGCCACCCGCGATTGACCGAGGTTAGCCGCCTGTCTACCCTCGCATCTATGCGGACTGCTCGACTGCGACATTCCGTACTAGGCGTACTCCTGCTAGCTGTCTCAGCTGTCCTGTTGATGGGCTGGCTGTGGTTGAGCCATCTGTGGTTCGCGATCGTCGCCGGCATCGTTGTCCTGCTCGTGGTGATGGCCTTGATGCTCTGGAACGCGTGGCACCAGACGAGTCCGGACAGCCTCGAATCACGCGGTTTCAGTCCGGAATCTGTCTGGGATTCCAACCAGATGGATCCAGGCCTGCACCGAGAGATGGTCCCCATAATCCCGGCCTTCGGGCGCCGGGGGGTAACCCCCATCTGGCGCCCGGCGGCCCAGCCGGTCTCGGTGTCGTCCGCCCGGCGGCGTGCGCCGACAGCCTGGAACGGCCAGCCGGACCGGCGGCGCGGCCGGCTTTCCCCGGACACCCTGGTCACGTTCGCCGAGGAGCGCGAGGCCGCCAGCATCGACGACGTGCTCGGCGCACTCGACCGCGACCTGGTCGGCCTGGTGCCCGTGAAGCGGTGGATCGAGGAGATCGCGCTGCTGCTCCTGGTGGACCGGGCCCGGCAGAGATTCGGCCTCGAGGCCCCCCGGCCAAACCTGCACATGTGCTTCACCGGCCCGCCGGGCACCGGCAAGACCACTGTGGCGCTGCGCATGGCCGAACTCCTGCACCGGCTCGGCTACCTGGAAAGCGGGCAGCTGGTGCACGTCATGCGCGATGACCTGGTCGGCCAGTACATCGGGCAGACCGCACCCAAGACCAGGCGCGTGCTCGACCGGGCCATGGGAGGGGTGCTGTTCATCGACGAGGCCTACTACCTGTACCGCGCGGCCGACTCCAAGGACTATGGCCAGGAGGCCATCGACATCATGCTGCAGGTGATGGAGAAGGAGCGCGACAAGCTCGTGATCATCCTCGCGGGCTACAAGGACCGGATGGACGAGTTCTTCGAGAGCAACCCGGGCATGCATTCCCGGATCGCGCACCACCTCGACTTCGCCGCATACGACGTCGACGAGCTGGTCGCGATCGGGCGGCTAATGCTCGAGCAGGCCAGTTACTATTTGTCCCCGGGCGCCGAGGAGGCGTTCCGCCAGTACCTGTCCCGCCGGATGCACCGGCCCCGGTTCGCCAACGCCCGCAGCGTGCGGAACGAGCTGGAACGTACCAGGCTCCGGCACGCGCGCCGTCTGGCCACTGACGCCAGCCGCGGCTGGAACCGCGACGACCTGATGCGCCTTGAGCCATCGGACATCTTGCCTAGCTGGGACTTGCTAGACAGTGATCCGTCGTAGCTGCCTCGTAGTGGCGCTCATGTGGCCAGCCGGACGCCTGGTTTCGCCGGAGGCCGGCCGCCACGTCGTCCGCGGATACACGCGCCTTGGCCACGGTCGGGCCCTGGTGATGCTCCGGCCCGGCATCGGCTCGGCGAGGTTGGCCCACCACCCAGGCGACCCGAAGGCTTCTGCCAAAAACTGCTACCAGACGCTGGTACCGACGATCTTGAAATCAGCGCCTCCGCTGCGCGGGTCTGGTTGACTACCTACTCCTCCTCCGACTGGGTCCTATTAGCGGCGAGAGGTTCCATGTTGCTGGTCATCGCGGATGGCATTTTCGAACTCCATAAGGCGAACGTGCCGGGTAAGCCCGTAACCAGGTTTCGGTCTGCTCCGCCTTCCTGCGCAGAAACCACTATCCGCGAGTGGGCTCTGGGCGATGGTTCGTCGGGGGAGACGCCACCCGGCAGCCCCGGCTACCTGTCGGGTGAGTTTGGCTGACTCGCAGGTCCGTGTAAACCTACTCCCCGGCGGCATACAGCACTTTCGTCCTGCACACGGCCTCTTCGTCCCGAAGCCAAGTTCATGGGTCGCTAATCAGCGCTTATCTTCCGGCTGGCCTGTTGGGAGTGTCCGTGAACGTCGGTGGAAGTCCGGGCTTGTGCGTGGTGATCGTCACTGAGTTGGTGCACCGGGAAGTGAGCCGGTCTTGGTTAGGCGGGCGCGGTGAGGACGACCGGCCCGGCGTCGGTGATGGCGATGGTGTGCTCGGCGTGGGCGGCCCGGCTGCCGTCGGTGCTGCGGACGGTCCGGCCGTTGGGGTCGACCTCACGCTTGTCGATGCCGCCGGCGGGGAACCAGGGCTCGATGGCGACGGCCAGGCCGGGGACCAGGCGCGGGCCGCGGCCGGGCAGGCCCGCGTTGGGGATGTGCGGGTCCTCGTGCATCGTGTGGCCGATGCCGTGGCCGCCGAAGTCGGTCGGGATGCCGTGCCGGGCGGCGTGGCCGACGGCGCCGATCGCGGCGGCGATGTCGCCCAGCCGCCCGCCGGGGACGGCGGCGGCGATCCCGGCCCGGAGCGCCTGGGTGGCGGCCTCGATGAGGCGGGTGCCTTCCGGGCGGGGGTGGCCGGCCTGGAAGGAGATCGCGGCGTCGGCGGTCCAGCCGTCCAGGGTTGCGCCGCAGTCGATGCTGAGCAGGTCGCCGTCTCGCAGGCGGCGGCGGCCGGGGAGGTCGTGCAGGGCCGCGTCGTTGACCGGCGCGCAGATCACGGCGGGGAACGGCGTATCGGCGAATGCGGGCTGGTAGCCGAGGAACGGTGCGGTAGCCCGGGCCGCGGCCAGTACGTCCCTGGCGGTCGCGTCCAGTTCGGCCGGCCGAACCCCGGGCGCAGCCCGCTCGTGGACGGCGGCAAGGACGCGGGCGACGACCTGCCCGGCGGCGTGCATGGCGTCGATCTCGCCGGGT
Source organism: uncultured Actinomycetes bacterium (assembly GCA_963762615.1). Classification (GTDB taxonomy): domain Bacteria; phylum Actinomycetota; class Actinomycetes; order Streptosporangiales; family Streptosporangiaceae; genus PALSA-505. The sequence goes on from CAVXLG010000017.1 coordinate 547,317, forward strand.
GTCTTGTACTCGACCACCGGAACCCTCCCCGAGTTCCGGTATAACTATACCGGCATTATTATCACGGCATGGTCAGGCCGCCGTTGAGCCCGGAGGAGCGCGCCCGCGGGGAGCGTCTCGGCATGCTGCTGCGCGAGGCGCGGGGACCGCGGAGCATGACCGAGGTCGCCGCAGCCTCGGGGGTCCCGGTCGAGACGCTGCGCAAGATCGAGACCGGCCGGATCGCCACTCCCGCGTTCTTCACCGTCGCCGCGCTGGCCGCCTCGGTCGGCCTGTCGCTGGAGGATGTTGTCGCCTACTGCTGTACGTCGCCGCTGATGCGCGCTGTTAGCAAACCCGTTAGCACGATCGCCGCTTCCAAGATCGGAAAAGGCCTTTGACCTGGGAGCCGCCTATCGGAATCGAACCGATGACCTACGCATTACGAGTTCCAGTAATCGGAGTCCATGATGGTTCATCGCAGTTCGGAGGATATGAACGTAGGTTCTGATCCATAGATTGTGCCGGGGGTGCCAGCGATCTCGAGGATAGCCATTGTGGCGAGTACTGCCGTGGCCAGTATCCAGTAGGCAGACTCATTTACGCCACGGTCGTAGGCAACGAAGAGCTCGGCTGAGATGGCAAAGCCGAACCACAGCAGGCCGAGCAGTACGAGGCCGCGCCGGGCGCAGCCGAGCGCCGCCTCCCCGCCGCGCGCCCAGCGCAGCGCAGCCAGCCACAGAGACACCACTGCCGCCGCTTCCCAGACAATCACCAGCGCGAGCAGCGCCTGATTTGCCTGCTCGGTTTTGAAGTAGATACGGGTCGCTGTTGCGATGTAAGCCAGATTGCCGGAGCGGAAGGCCCAGTTCTCCCAGTGGAAGGACCAGAACAGGTCGCTGAGGTTCGACGCGGTGACCACCGTGATGTAAAGGGCCCAGCCGGCCAGGAGAAGAGAGCCGGCATGATTGGTTTTCTCCCACATGATGTGTATTCACCCGTTCCGTCTCGGCGGGGGCAGCAAAGGTGTTTTTGGGCGCTGCTGGGCGTGTGGCCGTCGCCCTTGCTAGCTCACAGTGCCGGTGGCCGTGCTGGCCGCTGGAGGATGACGGAGGCTGATACGCCGTTGCACTGAGGTTAGCTACAGATGACGTATCCGTGATCTTGGGAGGTCATGTTCTCCTGGTGGAGCCGAGGAATTTGGACCCCTGACCTCCTGGTTGCAAACTCGGCTCAAATCGGTCGATAGCGGTCGCTGCGGCTGGTCGCTGGTCGGGGGCGGCCCAGGGCATCGGCAAAGTCCTCTTATTCGCTAGCAGGCTGCGCGTGTTCCCTGACTTGTGACAAGTTAGTGCGCGGTGGCTAGCAGCAGTTCACCAGGGCCGTTCAGGTGGCTGTGACCCGTGCACTGGGTGTCGGGCTGCCGGTCAGCATCTCGGTGGCTACTTCCCAGAGCAGTTCGGCATACCGGGGTTCCAGGGCGTAGTCGGCGACACCGGTTCCGAACATGCCGGGGCTTTCTGTGCGTACTTCCGCTTCGCTGACGTCTTCGAAGTAGCGGCCGCCGATCCGTTCGGCTAGCGGGGATGCGGCAAGAAGCAGCGAGGTGGCGGCTCCCTGCTCGATGGACTTGCGGCGCTCCACCGGGGTCTTCAGGCCTCCGGTGTGTTTCTGGAGTCCGGTGGCGATAGCGCCGGGGTTCAGGGCGTTTGCGTAGATGCCGTCGCCCGCCCAGCGCCGGGTTGCCTCCACCGCCAGCAAGACCGCGGCGGTCTTCGATTCGGCATACGCGCGGCGCGGATCGTAGGGACGGAACCGGACGTCCAGATCGCCGAACACGACCGGGCTGTTCAGATGCGCGCTGGAGCTCAGTGACACGATCCTTGCCCCGCCGCCGTCTGCGAGCGCGTCGTGGAGTCCGAGCGTCAGGGCGAAGTGGCCCAGGTAGTTCGTGGCAAACTGCAGTTCGTGGCCCTGCGCGGTCCGGGTCAGCTCGGGCACGGCCATGACGCCGGCGTTGTTGACCAGGATGTGCAGCGGGTCATCCCAGGCCGATAGCAGCCGCGTGACGGATTCGAGGTCTGCGAGGTCGAGCCCGGCGTGCGAGACATTCGGGTTGCCGGTCGATTCGGCGATCTGGGCTGCGGCGTCGCGTCCTGCAGTATCACGGCGAGCGGCCACGACGACAGCCGCTCCGGCGCTGGCTAGTGCCTGGGCCGTCTCGTAGTCGATTCCGGCATTCGCGCCTGTCACCAGCGCGGTCTTGCCCGATAGGTCGACACCCTGGAGGACGTCGCTGGTGGTGCTGTGGAACCCGAACGGTGTTTCCAGCCTAGATGACCTATGCGAAGGGTTCAGTGGTCATACGCCACGAGTGAGCGCTTGACGGGCTGGCCGGCGCGGTCGTTGTGCCAGATCGCGGCGGTCAGGGCGAGGATGCGCTGCAGGACTCTGACCATGACGCCCGCTGGGGTGTGGCCGCCGTGGCGTTCGAGGTCGAGCTGGCCTTTGAACGTGTCGTTGATGGATTCGATGACCTGGCGCAGCGGCTTGAAGAACCGGGCGCCCGCCCGTTCCGGCTCGCCCTTGCGGGCTGGGCGGAGCAGGCAGATGCGGCCATCGGCCAGCGCGGCTTCGAAGTCGTGCCCGTAGTAGTTCTTGTCCGCGATGATGATCTGGCCGTCCCGGCCGGCGGTCAGGACCGGGTCGGCCAGGATGTCCAGCAGCACCTGGCGCTCGTCGGCCTTGGCGCCGGTGAGCGCGAACCCCACGGGCAGCCCGTGCAGGGTGCACAGCAGATGCAGGCGCAGGCCCCAGAAGTAGCGTGAATGGGAGGCGCAGTACCCGTACTCGGCCCATCCGGCCAGGTCAGAGCGCCTGGCCGTGTCCCGGGACCGGCCGCATTCCACCGGGGTGGAATCGGCCACCCACACGTCATCGGCCCACAGGCTGGTATCGGCCGCGAGTATTCGGATCAAGGTGGCGATCAGCCCGGCGGCGGCGCGCAGGCGCCGGTTATAGCCGGGCTGGCCAGGCAGGTACCGGAAGAGGTGCCCCAGGTGAGCCTGGGCGTGGCGTATCCAGCGCGACTCGGAGGCGTATCCCAGCAGGGCCTGCATGACCGCCAGGGTCACCAGTTCCGCGTCACTCAGCCGGGGCTGCAGGCCGATCGCCGGCCGCCGCGGCGCCAGGTCCGGGTACTGCTTCAGCAGGTCATCGATTCTCACATAGAGTGCGGTCGCGAGGGTGTCTACGTCGTTCGTCACACAATGATCGTGGACGCCCTCGTCTCATCCCCGCAGCTCATCCCTTGGCATAGGTCATCTAGTTATCGACGACCCTCCCGGTCATAGTCGCGGAGTTGTTTCATGACCCGTAGCACCTCGGCGGCGGCCTTCTGCTCCGCCGCCTTGCTGCCATCAGCGCGCGCCTGCCACAGCGCCACCTTCGCCGTGGCGTAGGCGGGCCGGACGCGCAGCGCGGCGAGTTCGTCCTCCAGGCGCTGAGCGTGACCGGCAAACAACTCGACCATGCGTGGTGCTGCCGTACGTCCCTCGGCGACCCCGTCGAGGTAGGCGCGCATGTCCTGGATGCTCATGCCCGTCAACCGTAGGCACGCCAGAGCCTCTAGGGTGTCTGCGGTTTCGGAGGCGTATCGCCGGTGGCTGCTGGATTGATCACGTGGCACCGGGTCGATGAGCCCGATCCGCTCGTAATACCGCAGCGTCGGTTCGCTGAACCCGGTGCGGCGGGCGACCTCCTGGATGGGCAGCCCAGCTGCTTGATCGAAAGTGGCAGTTGTCATGCGCCCATCATGCAAAACCTGAAGTGCTTCAAAGCCCAGCACGTCATAGGCACAGGACAGGGCATCGTGCAAGTGGCCCATCCGCGATGCCGTGAGCGGCAGCGGGCCGCCACCCGCAAAGGTGGCCAGGCCCAGGTCAAGCTCGCCCTGACCGGCAGCCAACCGCTGCCGCGCCGCCGCTTTCAGGACTTCCAGCTGTTCGCGGTTGCGGAAATTGCGCACTAGGCACGGCCGTATTCTGGGCTGGTGTCCCCGAACCTGCGGACGGGTCACCACCCCGGAGGCTGCAATGATCGTCATCACCGGCGGCAACACGCAGTTCGGCCGGCTGGTCGCCGGAGACCTGCTGGATCACCTGCCGGCCGGCCAGGTCACCCTGACTGTCCGCGAACCACGGAAGGCCGGGCCGCTGAAAGACCGCGGCGCGGACGTGCGGCACGCAGACGCCGGCGAGCCGTGCATCGCGCTAGAGAATCGAGCATCGCCGCCTATACGTGTCCACCTCTGGTTTCGCTTGCAACCGTTTAGATCCTGTGGGCCTGGGAGGGCAGGCGCATCGCTCGCAGCACGTCGGGATTTAGCCGGGACAGGGTATCGATGGCGGCCAGCTTGTAGCCGTAGGTGTAGGTCGGGGTGTTGTAGACCATCCGGATCACGTCCTCGACCGTCGCCGCATTGTGGATCATCGCCTGGCCGGTACCGGTGATCTCCGAGGCGATCTCGCAGATCGCATGCACGCCGAGCAGGACTCCCGTGCGAGCTTCGAAGACCAGCTTGAGCAGCCCTTGCTGTCCTGCGATGACGCCGCGTGGAATCGAGCCGAGCTCGCAGCGGCCGCACTCGTGCGGGATCTGCTCGGCGGCGCAATCCTCTTCACTCTTGCCCGCGCGGGCGACCTCGGGCAGCCCGTAGATCGCTGCCGCCGGAACCCGGCTGACGTGCAGGGAGAAGTCCAGGCCTAGCGCCACGCACAGCGCCTGGCGGCCCTGCTCGATGGCGACCGAGGCCAGGTCGGGCCCGGTCACATCACCGGCGGCGAAGACCCAGGGGCAGGTCGTCCGCTGCTCAGGGTCGACGATGATGCGGCCGTGCTGGTCGGTCTGCACGCCCGCCTTGTCCAGACCCAGGCCCTCGGTGCTGACACTGCGGCCCGCCGCGAACAGCAGCGCGTCGGGGTGCAGCTGCCGCCCGTCGGCCAGGTCCACGGCCAGGTCGTCGCCGTCGCGTCGCGCGGAGACCAGGCCAGTACCCAGGATGAGCCGGTTCCCCCGGGCCAGGAGGACCTGCTCGAGCCGGGCGGAGATTTCGCTGTCCATCATGGCCGCCAGCCGGGGCGCGGCGTCGAGGATGGTGACCGGCACGCCGAGCGCGGAGAAGATCGTGGCGTATTCGACTCCCACCGCGCCGCCGCCCACGATGAGTAGCTCGCGTGGCTTGCGCGTGATGTCGGCGATGGTTTCGGAATCATAGACGCCCGGATCGCCGAAGGGCACCGTGGCCGGGCGCAGCGGGCGCGAACCGGTGGCGATGATGACTCTCTCGGCAGCCAGGTGTATCTCCTCGCCGCTGTCTGCTTGGACCACGACCGTATGGTCGGCTTCCAGCCGTCCCTCGCCCTCCAGCAGGCGCACGCCGCTGGCCCGGATCCGTTCCAGCGTTACCTGCCGCAGCCGCTCGCTGACCTGGCGGGCGCGGGCCCGAACGGCCGGGTACATCACCTCCGGCGGCGCGGCCAGCGCGACCCCATAGACCTCCTTCTTCTCAAAGGAGCTGAGGTACGCGGCGGCCTCGCGGAAGGTCTTGGTCGGCGCGCCGCCGCTGGTGACCACGGTCCCGCCGACGGTGTCCCGCTCCACTAGCGCCGCCGAGTAGCCCAGATTCCCGGCCAGTTCCGCTGCCGCCTCACCTGCTGGGCCCGCTCCGATCACGACCACGTCGTGGCGGCTGTTTGTCCTGTCATCAGCAGGAGGCATGCCCCATCTCCGTCCGGCTGCGAGAGTGTCTGCTACCAATTCTGTATCCGGCGAAGGCGCCGGGGATCACCCGTCGGGGGGTGAGTTCAAAGGCGAGGACACCCCCTACGCGGGAATTGCCGGACGCTTAGCAAACGGCAAGCAGAGTCCTCCTGAAATGCTGGAAAACGTGGGTCGACTACTGATGCCGCCTCTTTCTTCGGGTGGGGGATGCCCCAGGTCGTTCGCGGATGCGGCAGTCTACGGTGGGGCAGGCGGCGTATTTGCTGGCGTGCTGCACTGGTGGCGGGAGGATGCATGAAGGCTGTGACGGTGGCGCCTGGGACGGCGGGGTCGGTGATGCTGGAGGAGGTGCCTGAGCCCGATGCCAGTCTGGGTTCGGTCGTGGTCGAGGCCTTGGCCGTGGGGGTCTGCGGAACCGACGCGGAGATTGCCAGCGGCGGTTACGGGTGGGCACCTCCCGGGCGGGAACGGCTGATCTTGGGCCATGAGTCGCTCGGCCGGGTTGTTGACCCGGGTACGAGCGGCTTCGCCGTCGGTGAGCACATGGTTGGCATCGTCCGGCGGCCCGATCCGATGCCCTGCCCGAACTGCTCGGTCGGTGAATGGGATATGTGCTCCAACGGCCGTTATACCGAGCGGGGCATCAAGCAGGCGGACGGGTTCATGGCCGAGCGCTGGCGGATCGAGCCGGACTACGCAGTGCGGGTGGATAAGAGCCTGGGCCTCCTGGGGGTGCTACTTGAGCCGACAACGGTGGTGGCCAAGGCGTGGGAGCACATCGCCGCCATCGGCCGCCGGACCTTCTGGGATCCAGACACTGTCCTGGTCGTCGGGGCCGGCCCGATCGGGTTGCTGGCGGCGCTGATCGGCGTGCAGCACGGCGCCGACGTGCATGTCCTGGACCGGGCCACTTCCGGGCCCAAACCGGCTCTGGTCAAGCAGCTAGGTGCCAGCTACCACACTGGGACCATCGCCGACCTGGGGCTGAACCCGGACATCGTGGTGGAGTGCACCGGCGTGTTTCAGCTGGTCCGCCAGGCGATGGAATGCGTGTCTCCCGGTGGCATCATCTGCCTGACCGGAGTCGGTTCCGCCACCGACCCGGACGTCGCCGCAGCGGCCGCCCTGGCGACCGACGTGGTGCTGAAAAACGTCGTCGTGTTCGGGTCAGTGAACGCTAACCGGCGGCACTACTACCGTGCCGCGAAGGTGCTGGCCGCGGCCCGACCGGTCGTGGCTCGATCAGCTGGTGACCCGGCGTGCCCGGCTCGACCAGGCCGAGCAGGCGATACAGCGAACGCCTGATGACATCAAGGTCGTCATGGAGTTCGCCCGGGCGTGACCTGCTTTGGACAGCGCCGGGCGGCAGAGCCACCGATTAGTAGTCGGGATCCTGAAAGCTCGGCTCCCGTCCTTCGTTGAAGGCGCCGATGCCTTCTAGGCGATCCGGGTGTACGGCTGAGCGCCAGTGCGCTTCCATCATGATCGCGATGGCCTGCTCTGTGGGCTGTCCCTGTCCTGTCTTGACCGCGTGCTTGACCGCCTGGACCGCGGTCGGTGAGTTGCTGGCGATCTTCTCGGCGATGCGGTGTGCCGCGTCGATCAGCCCGGCTTGGGGGTATACCTCGTTGACCATTCCCAGCCGGTAGGCCTCTTGCGCGGTGATCGGGTCGCCAGTCATCAGCATCTGCAGGGCCTTCCCCGGCGGCAGCAGGCGGGGAAGCAGTACAGGTGAGCCACCGCCGGCTGCGAGGCCCAGCATCGCTTCGGGCTGGCCGAAGATGGCGTTGTCGGAGGCAATGATGAAATCGGTGCTCTGGGCGATTTCGGAGCCGCCGCCGTAGGCGATCCCGTTGACCGCGGCGAAGATCGGTTTGCGCAGCTGTCGCAGCGTGTACAGGGTGCGGTCGAAGTCCTGGCGCTGGCGTAGCCAGTCTTCCTTGGTCATGTCCTTGCGCTCGCGCAGGTCGCTGCCGACGGAGAACGCCCGGTCACCAGCGCCAGTAATGATGACGACGCGGACAGCGGGACGCACGGCGATCGTCTCCAGTACCTCGGTCAGCCGGGCTCCCATGTCCGTGGTAATCGCGTTGTCAGCGTGCGGCCGGTTCAAGGTGATGACCGCGATACGCCCGCCGGAGGCATACTCGGCGAGCACCGGGTCTTCTGGCTCTGTCCCGCCAGCAGATGGCGGGCCGAAGTCGAGCATGCGCCAGCGTTCTGCGGCTTCCGGGCTTGTTGCCACGTCGTCTCCTTTCGTCGATGTGCGCCCGCTCAGGCGCGTTATGTGGGTTGATCTACGCCTCGGCGAGGCACGTGATCATCAGAGTGTGAGCCGCGATGGTGGCTGCGGTCCGGGTGAGCAGGCCCCAGAAGGTATGCGCGCCGTGGCGTGCCAGCTCCATCTGGTCAGTGATCTCCTTGAAGGTGGTCTCGACCCGGTTGCGCCACTCGGCGACGATCTTCTGCAGGATCGTGGGCATGCTGGTGCGCTGGCCCTTGGCGGGCGGGATGAGCACGGCGGTGCCCCGGGCGGCCTGAGAGGCGGCGAACGCCTTGCCGTTGAACCCCTTGTCTGCCAGCAGGTCGCGGGGCGGCGGTCCGGTCTGGAGCAGGTCTTCGGCCACCTCGCGCTCGTTCACGGCGGCGGGCACGATGCTCCAGGCCCGGGTGATGCGGCTGCCCAGGTCGGTCTTGATCGCCAGCCGGAACCCGTAGAACCACTCGGCGTGCGCGGCGTCGCGGCCGAACCGGGCCACCAGGCCGTTCGGGCCCGCCCAGCCATCGGGGCCGCGGACCCGGGAGGTGTGCTTGACCGGCAGCGCGCTGGTGTCGACCTGCTGGCAGTCATCCTCGGGCAGCCGGCCCGCCAGCGCCCTGCGGAACTGCTCGAAGGCGCCCCACAGCCAGCGGATCCGCCGGTTCGCCTCGGACTGGTGCGGCAGGACCGGGAACAGGTGCGCCCAGTCGCGGGCCACCTCGTCCAGGAACCCGGCCTCGCTGCGCCGGCCCAGCAGATGACGGACCACCGCGATGGTCAGCATCTCGGCGTCGCTGCAGCCAGGGCCGGCCCTGGCCGCGGCGGGATGACGATGGCCCGGGCAGTGATCAGGTCGTCGATCAGCACGTAGACGTAGACAAACAAATCCTCGGTCGACAGCATGGGAGTCGCCTCTGCGGTCGCACGGTCTTGGACAACCGCTTGTCTGCCGCAGAGGCAACTTCATGATCAAGACGACACGCCGTGATCAACCCACATAACGGCTCAGGTCTCCAGCTCCGCCAGCCAGCGCATCGCCCGGATGCCCGGGGCGAAGCAGTACTCTCCCCCGCGGGTGATAACGAACGGCGGAAGATCCTGCAGCCGACGGCGGATCGGGCGCTGCGGGATCGTGAACCTGCCGGACTCGTCATTCGCCCCGACCAGCGGGTCCTTCTCGGCCGGGGCGCCGATGAAGATGCCGTCGTTCAGCCACTGGGTCTTGACGAACTCAAACTGGCGTTTCAGGTACGCCCCGGCGAAGACGAAGACGATGCCCCGGTCCGCGCCGTCGTCTTCCAGCAAGCCGGGGGGAGCGGCGGCCCGTAGCTGGTGCCGCGCCGGATCATGCGGTGCAGGCGGACGTTGACGTTCCCCTCGTTGTCCAGCGCGTCTCGCGGGTTCGCGCGCCGGGCATGCGCCCCGGCCGGGCACTTGAATCCCCGCGGATCATCCTGGTATCCGAAGTCGTTATTGCGCTGCGGATCCGCGCCGATGTCGGGATCGTCCTGCTCCGGGCACAGCGCCAGCGGTGCGCCGCTCTGCCAGCGTCCGACCATCTTGGCGGCCAGCCGGTCCTCCTCCTCCCGGCTGGCGGCCCTGGCCCGCAGGTACTGCCGGTACGCGGCGACCCGCGTGTGCAGCTTGCGGAACACAATGTAGGTACCATTTCGGCCGAGCACCTCGGGGACAGGAATCGGCGGCAGGCTGCCGGTCTCGTCCGGGTAGCCGAGGATGAACTCGCCCGCCTTGATCGGCAGCTCGCCTGGGTTCGTGCCGGGAACTCCGCTTCCCTCCACGGCTGGCTGGCCGATCCCGTCCTTGAAGCCGAATGAAGTGCGCCCGGTCGGCAGCTGGTAGCAGTCCTGGCGCCAGATGACCTCGATCCCGGGCAGCTCCTCGTGCGCCCGGCGCGCCCGCTCCAGGACCGCCTGCAGCCGCGCAGCGTCGGGCGACAGCGCCGCCAGCGCCACGTGCACGTCGGGACTGCCGAGCGGTTTCTCCCAGTTTTCCGGGCTGCTTTCCCTCGTGTCCCCCAGCTCCGCCGCGCGGGCCGCCATACCCTGACGGAACTCCGGCGCGAAGCTGGCCAGCGACTCGTGCGGGACGCCGAGCGCCTTCAGACCGCGATAGGTGAACGCGACAGTAATCCAGGCGTCACGCGCCGGATCCGATGACTGCCCAGCGGGGTCGACCACCGCCAGCAGCCGCCGTACCAGTTCCCGCCCGGCGTCGCGAGCATCGATGCGGAGCAGGAGATAAGTGCCCACATAGGGGGATGGCCGCTGGTGCAGCGCGCCTCGTTGGATGTCGTCTAGCTCGAGGCCACCTGTCCCGGCGGTCGTTGTGTTCACGGTGTCTTCGATCGTCAGAGGTGCTCGGGCGGCTGAGGAGGGTCGGGATTCGGCGGCGCGAGGTAGGGGAAGGTCCGCGTTGCAGGCCGGGTTGCCCGGTCGACCCCGTCCCGGATCCTGGGGCCGTTCCTGGCGTTGATGAGCAGCGTGAAAATCGTGTCCATAACATCGTCGTTCAGCGCTCGCCCGCCAGACGTTTCGTGCCTGCGGCCTGCGCAGGCAGCTAGCTCCATTTCGAAGAAGGATCCTCGCTCGGCATACGGCTTGGTGACGTCTACGGCCAGGAAGTCCGCCAGCAGCAACTCGGTCAGCGGGTGCGCCCCGTTCTCGTCCGCGGGCCAGTCCACCTGCCCGTCCAGGCCGTCCCAGAAGGCGAGATTGGCGTCCAGCCGCGCCCGGTACGTCCCCTCATAGGCCTGCCCGAGATGAAAAACGTCCTCGTTGTTGTACAGGTCGCGGATCTCCAGATCGCGGTTCACCTGGTCGAACTGCTTGGGCGCCAGCATCAGGTTCTTCACCTCGGGCCTGCCCACACGTTCCAGGCGGACGCTGAGCTTGCCCCGCGTCAGGGTCTCCGCAACCACGCCGACCAGCACTGTGCTGCCAAGCATCCTGGCGCAGTCAAGCTCGACGACGAGGCTGAGGACGTTCTTGCCGTCCAGGTAGATCGATCCCGGGTCGGTGAAGGCCAGCTTCCCCGTCGAGATCGTCTTGAGCACCGCTGCAGCGTCCATGATGAACGGATCCCAGCGCGCCCCCGCGAACAACCGCACGCCACAGGCCGGGTTGCCCTGCTCGTCATTCACCCTGAAGGTGACGGTCTCGCCCGCCGGAGTGGTGCACGCGCCTTCCTGCACGGGTCCCCGACCGTCGTTCCCGTTCACCGGGGGGGAGAACACTACGTCGAAGGAGAACTCTTCCGCGCCGACGGTGAACGGCACCGGATTGCCCTGCGCGGCCAGGGCGAGCGGCCGCAGCCGGAACCGGTAAATGAGCGCGTCCGAGCACAGCTCAGAAGGCTGCGCGAACGGCACGGTGTTCATCACGAGCACCAGGTGGCCCGGGCGCTCGGGACTCGGGAAGGCATAGAAGTCGGTGATATCCGCGACCGGCTCGGCCATGGCCCGCGGTCCCGAGATGTGATCCGACATCGCCCCTCCCTAGTTACTGCTCCGAGGCTAGTCGGAGGCCTCGTCCAGCAGCGGCCTCAGCGCCGGGTGCTGCAGCGCCTCGCCCGCCTCCGGGGCGTCAAGCACCTGCTGGAACGCGTTGTTCACGCGCTCGGCCTTCCGGATCTCCTTGACTGTGCCGGGGTAATTCCGTGCATAGCCTGCCGCGGTCGCCTGCGCGCTCAGGACGAACTGCTTTACCGCCGCTAGGTCGGGCAGGCCCTCATACCCCTCGACGTGGCGGAAGATGACGTCGAAAAGCTCCAGCGTCGGGCCCGACGTGAAGAAGTCCTCCATGTAAGCATCCCATGGGCCGTCGAAGCTCGTCGCGAACAGCAGACGCGTATCGTCGTCGAAGAGCACGAACCTGGCCTCGTGAATGGTTGTGATCGCCACGTTGTAGTCCCCCGGCCGGTATCCCGGGGTGTTCTGCAGCGTCTGCAGCGCCTCCCGCAAGGCATCCGCCTGCCCCGGCTTGACACGGAAGAACAGGGTGAATTCGCTGGTCGAGCCGACGGTCATGCCGGGCCGCGGCGTTCGTGTTGTGGGCGTTGCCATTCCCTTTCCTCCTGCGGATAGCAGATGACTTGATCTTGAACTGTCGCGCACGGAGATCACGGCGACGATGCTCACCAGCCTCTAACCCTGCCAGAAGCTTGCCGCATCGATAGCGACATCATCTTGGTCCCTCGATGCCAGGCTCGCTCAGCCCATCCGGGTCACTCGGCCGGTTGTACCCAATTCCTGTTCGAGCTGTCCAGCGGTGTCGTCACCCTCGCAGGGGTGATTCGCACGTTACTCAGGTGCTTTGGCCGATCGGTCGTTACCGGCAACGGTCACCTGCACCCGCCTATGTCCAGGTCGTCGTGCTCGGCCTGAGGCGCTGGCGGTGACGGTTCGGCGGCGGCGTTGCTGTACCTCTATGTTGTACGGCCATGATCCAGACCCGGCCATCCTCCCGAGATAGGCGCCAAGATTTGGCCTGGCAAGATCAGCGGGAAACGTGGCGACGGGAGCAGGCGCGGGCCGGTGCCCGTGGGCTGGCCCCCCGGGAGGCCGCCCGCCGTGCGCCGGAGGTGCTAAGGCGGAGTGGCCGCACCATGGCGGCGATTTCCCTACTGGCGCATCGCGCCCGCCAGGTGAGCGACTCCGGATTGCATCAAGCACGCTGCCTGGTGCCCCCAGCGCCAGGGCGGCGGCCTGGTCCTGCGCGAGATCAAGGAGCGACGGAACAAGGTGATGCCGGTCCCGCCCGAGCTGGTGACCATTCTCCGCGAGCATCAGCGGGCGCAAATCCTGGAACGAGCGCTGGCGGGCGGCACGTGGGCAGATCACGATTTCGTGTTCTGCCAGCCGGATGGCCAGCCCATCGATCCGCGGCGTGACTGGCAGGAATGGGCCGACATTCTCCAGAGCGCCGGGCTGGAGCACCGGGTCGTGCACGCGCAGCGGCACACGGCGGCGACACTGCTGCTCGACCAGGTCGTGGCCCTCGCGGTGCAGGAGATGCTCGGTCACTCCGATATCCGGGTCACTCGCAGCTACACGCATGTGTCCTCGCCGCTCACGAATCGAGGCGGCCCGACGGATGGGCGCAGCGCTGTGGGAACAGTCAATTGCAACCGGAACTGCAACCGGAGTCAATGCTGAGCATCCTCAGCGAGAGAGAATGCCCGGCTCATGACCTGAGCCGCCTATCGGAATCGAACCGATGACCTACGCATTACGAGGGTGTCACAATGCGTTGCTCGCGGGTTGAAATCCTGGTCAGCTTTATGTTCGCAGGTGGCTGCGGGCGGTGACCGTTGGCAGTTGATGGCGGTTCGGGGGCATTTCGGGGGCATGGCCACCCGCGTTCGGACCGCTGGAAGGCCGTCCCGAGGGGCCGCGCCGGGTAGGCTCAGATCATGGATCGGACAGTCAGGCTGACGGCCGTCGTCACCCCAGACGGCGACTGGTATGTGGCTCGCTGCCTTGACGTTGAGGTCGCCAGCCAGGGCCGGACCATCGACGAGGCGCTGGCCAACCTGCGCGAGGCACTGGAGCTGTATTTCGAGGATCAGCCTGCGCCTGATGCGCCGGAGCCGATCGTCGCTCCGGTCGAAGTCCGGCTCTCTGCGTGAGCCCCAGGCGGCTGCCGGTCGTCTCCGGTGTCCGCGTTGTGCGCGCCCTTGAGAAGGACGGCTTCGGCGTTATCGGTACCAAAGGCAGCCACTGCAAGCTGCGCCGGGGCTCGCGGACTGTGATCGTTCCCCTGCATGACGAGGTGCGGCCAGGGACTCTCGCGTCGATCTTGCGTGCCGCCGACATGACTGCCGACCGGCTCCGCGAGTTGCTCTGACACCTAGCACCAGCTTGGAAGATCGGTGGTGCGGCATCTGGTCTGACCAGGCCCGAAGTTCCTGCTGATCCTTGGGCGTCGAGCGCGCATGAATGACCGCTGCTACCCGGGAGTCCCCCTGGCATATGACCCGTACGTGGCCCGCGCTCACGGCTCCGGATCATGGCGGGTCATGCGCGAAGAGACGCACTTGGTTAGCATTGGATCATGATCCGGTCCAGCAGGAGCGTTGATCACCCTGTCTGCTATGCCTGCGTGCGGGATGAGATTTACGACCGGACCGGACGTCATCCGAGAGCGACCCGGCAGCAGCCTCCCCACCTCCGCCCGGACAAACTGCGGAGCGGCATCCAGCGCCGCCGCCAGCAGCCCGCCGCCATCCAGCCCGCCCAGCTCGCCCAGCGCCGCCGCCACCGGCAGCAGCGGCAGCGTGCCCGCCACCGGCAGGCACTCCCCCCGCACCATCACCATCCCCGCCGCCGCGGCCCGGGCCATCCCCTCCCCGGCAAACCGGGTCTTGCCCACCCCCGCATCCCCCGCCACCAGCACCAGCCGGGCATCCCCGCCCAGCGCCCTCGCCAGGCGGGACAACTCACCCTCACGGCCGACGAACGCCGCTGGCCCACCCATGTGCTCAGCCCACCAGCCTCCACCCGCCCGGTCAATCCCCAGCCGTCCGAACCCTAACCGCCAGCAACGCGGCGCGCCGGCCCGGCTCAAGCCCAGCTGGGCGAGCGAGCGCCGCCACCGAACGAAACATCCGGGCTCGTCTTCAGTGCCAGCCCGCCGACCGGGACGAGCGCCCATAAGGCGGATCTACGTGCTTGCCGTCACCGTTGATCGGCCACGCTCCGTGGCCAATCGCTTCCTTCGCTCACGCCGTGCGGCAGGATCGCCCCGAGTCCGCGGCCCGCCCGCTCGGCGGCTACTGCGGATGATCCGGGCCGACGCTGAGCCCACGCAGTCTTCGGCCGATCTCCATTCCCCGGGGCCGGGCGGGCTGATCCGTGCCGCCGCCTGCCAGGAGCCCGGGTCAGCTGAGCCGCTGCACCAAGTGGATCTGGTCGTGCCCGCGCGGGTAGGCCGGCGTGCGACCGCACTCCCGGTATCCCAAGCGGGCGTAGAACCCCGGTGCCTGGAAGGAATGAGTACTCAGGGCCACCTGATCGCAGCCCCGGCGCCCGATCTCCTGCTCCGCCGTGGCCAGCAGCCGGGTGCCCAGGCCGCACCGGCGCTGGTCGGCCCGCACCCAGAGAAACTCGATGTAACCACACCCACCCCACGTCCACCCGGACAGCCCCGCGCACAGGTCACCGTCGTTGTCCCGGACGGCGATACCCAGCAGCCCGCCGTCGGCGAGGCCGGTCGCCGCGACGTTGAAGGCGTTGATCTCCTCGTTGAGGCGCTCCCGCAGGCCATCGTCGGCATCGCTGACCACGAATTCGGTCCCGCTCATCATCGGCTCCTCTCCACAGCAGGCTGGCCTGCCAGCTCGCACCACCTACTCAGCGCAGCCCGCCCCAGCAGGCAAACCGCACCAAATGCTTGCCTGGCCACCCGCGGCGCCCGGCATTCATCCTGATCTCGGCAGGTCACAACGGCCCAGTTGCCTGACGCTATCCGTTCGCTCATCGGCTATGGCCGAGCGTCGATGAGCCATGCCGACCGCACGCGTGGCGGCACGCAGATCACCTCGATATGGCGCTGCACCCGATCGACCGGCGAGACGATCGGAGCCGCGCCTAACGGCGGATCTTCGCGCGGCTGACGTCGGCATCACTGCCTGTGCCGGTTTACGTTCGGTGACGGAGTAGTTGAGAGACGGGCGACGGTAGGCGGTCAGCACTCACCCGCGCTCCCAGAGCTGTGGATGCGCCGGAGCACCCAGCCGCCACGTTTTCGCCAGCGCCCAGCCAGGGTCCCGCGGCATGCCCGACTGGCGGGCTCCGCCGACCACAATGTCCTGCGGAGCGGCTGCCAGCCAGTATCTTGAGCCCCGCCCCAGCGACCACGGCAGTGAGTTCTGCGCGGGGACTATGCGCGTCATTCGTTATGAATACGCGGCGCTATCTATCTTGAGTACAGCCCTGAGATCGAAATGTTCTGCCGGCGGCGACAGCTTGTAGGCGTAGCGCCTGTCACGCCCTGCCCGGATAACTGGCGGCCGGACTGCCATTGTTACGGAGTCAACTCCGGCCCAATTTTGATCCGGCTGTTCCGGGTGAACTTTGACCCACCTGGTTAGTCGCTAGTCTTGGTGGCCGCGGGGGCGCGGCCGAGGTCGGGTCTTTGAGCCGGTAGCTGTCTCCTTTCAGGCTGATGACTTCGGCGTGGTGGACGAGGCGGTCGATCATGGCGGCAGCGACGACGTCGTCGCCAAGACCTCGCCCCAGCGGCCGAAGGGCTTGTTGGAGGTGACGATGAGGCTGGCCCGCTCGTAGCGGAGGCGCCCGGCCAGTTTCGATCATGGATCGGGCTGAGCATACGTCGAGGCCGCGCTGAGAGCGTCCCAACCTACGGTGATCCACCACCCGGGCGGGTCGCCGTGGAAGCTGACCTCCATGGTGAACTCGCCGCGCTACGCTTTCCGTACGTCGCGCTCGGGGGAGGTGCCAGTGATGGCAGGGCCGGGAGACGAGATGGCAGTAGGAGCGGGGGGCCGCAGTCATCTGCGGGCGTCGCACGCCGACCGCGAGCAGGTGATCGGCACCCTCAAGGCCGCGTTCGTGCAGGGCATGCTGGCCAAGGATGAGCTGGATGAGAGGGTGGGCCAGGTGTTCGCCTCCCGGACTCATGGGGAGCTGGCGTCGCTGACTGCCGACCTGCCCGCCGGGCTGAGCGCGGCCCCGCCGCCGGGTACGCCCGCTCGGGTGTGGCCCCGGCCACCGCTGGGCAAGGTGGTCGCGGGCGCGGCCTTGATCGTTCCGCCGCCAGCCATGGTGGGGCTCGCCTTCCTCACCGGGAGTCGGGAAGTGGCTATTGCGGCCGCCTTGGTGGTGGTTATCTTCTTCATGGCCTGGATGGTGGCGGGAGCGCAGCTGCTGGCCAACTGGCATGACAAGCGCTCCCGCAGGCGGCTGCCACCGGGGCCAGCACCTGGCGCTGGCGGTCAGGCATCCCGGCCCCTGCCATCGGCAGGCCCGGGCAGGCAGCTTCCTCCGGCCGGTCACGGTCACCGGCATACCGCCGAAGCGGCGCCGATCGGTCGTCCCCGCCTGCTGCCCAGTTAACACAGGAGCCGGTGATGGCAGAACCGTCAGACCAAATGCCAGCAGCCACAGGCCACGGCCGCCTCCGGACGTCGCACGCCGACCGCGAGCATGCGATCGAGATGCTCAAGGCCGCATAGGTGCAAGGCATGCTCACCAAGGACGAACTCGACGCCCGCGTCGGCCAGGCGCTCACCTCGCGCACCTACGCCGACCTGGCCGCTCTCACCACCGACATCCCGCCTGCCCCGGCCGCAGCCAGCCAGGCCGGCCCGCCCGCCTGCCCCGGGCTGCCGCCAACCGCTGGCCAGGGCGGCTGCCGGGTCGGGCGGCTGCCTGGTCATCGCCTTCGCCGCCATGCAGGTCCACCGCCTCGCCGATCCGGGCAATGCCCCCGGCACCCTCCCCGCGTCCTTGGCGCTCCCGAGCTTCCGGGTAGCCCTCACCGCCGTATTCGCGGCACTGTTCATCGTGATCGCCGGGGCGGCCACCGCAGTGGAGCAGAGACGCTCCCTCAGGCAGCTGCCGCCCCGGCAGGGGCCGGCGGCCATGCCCTGGGAGGCGGCCAGCGCGGCGGCGCCGGCCCTGGCCCGGTTCCCACTGGCCCTCGCACCGACCTGACCAGCGCGGACCTGCGGGCCCACAAGTCACGGCAGCACCGGCAGCATGTTCCCGTGCGGGCGGGTCGGCACCACGCGGCGCCGGACGCGATATGACGCTGGTGAATCCGGCACAGGGAACGGTGCCTGCCCGGTTGACCGGGCTGGGCTTGACGCCTTAGCCTGCATCAGATTCCGCCCGACCGGAGACGGAAACAGGCAGCCAAAGAACGCGCGGAACCTGTACCGCTTCAGAATCCATGCGGGGTCCTCTGAGCTGCGGTTTTGGCTGGCTCGGCGGGGTTAGGGCAAGGTCGCAGTTCATGTCTGTTCGCCTGCTGTATTTGATCACGATCCGGATCTTCGGCTGGCTGGTTCTGCTGGGCCGCAACGAGGCGCCCAAGGATGCGGAGATCATGGTGCCCCGTCATGAGGTGATGTTGCTCCGGCGCCAGGTGGCCCGCCCGAACCCGACCGGGCCGGCCTGCCGGGTGGACGACGCCGCGGCGGGCTGGGGCGACCCGCCGCGAGGTGGCGGCGGCCCGCCAGGCCCCGGGCCCGCACCGGTCCCGCCAGATGGCGGCAGCGGATCGTAACCGATGATGACGCCGGCCTGACGGTCGGCATGCCCGGCCTTCACAAACCAGGCCCGGGCATCGAGCAGGACCCGCTCGTGGCCATGCTGGCTGACGCTGTCATCCAGCATGCTGGAACGCCCTGACCGGCGAAACTCAGGTTGCGGGCTTGTCTCGTCATCGTCCACCGGTACCGCATCCATGACCACGGGCGATCCCCGCGAAGTGCAGGGAATCGTCCGCGATCAAGGACGCCAGGGAGCGCCCGGGCGGTCAGGAGTGCGCGGCGGCGCCGAGCACAGCGGCTTGGCCGAGCAGCCGTTCCCCGGCCCGGATCAGTGCCCGCGCCGCCGTGACGTTGAGCGTGCGGCCGTCGAACGCCGCGCCGAGTAGCAGGGCGTGCATCCGCGCGCCGATCGTGTCTCGCTTGGCGCCGAGTCGCTGCAACCGGTTCTCGATCCGGGTGTAGGTGCCGTCCCTGGGCGAATTACTGGCCAATGCGCGGGTGGAGGCGCGGAGGGTGTCCAGGCCGAACGCCCCGACCGCCGCCTCCAGCTGGGTGTAGACCCGGCCCAGGCGGAGCAGGGTGCCGCGGTGCGCCCGCATCCCGGGGGGCAGGGCGGACGGGCTAATGATCTCCCCGAGCACCCGGCCGTCCGGTGCATAGCCGGGGCGGAGCCCCAGCAGCGCCATCATGGTCGGCTCGGTGTTGGTGTGGTCGGACCAGACCGAGTTGTCGACGCCGTGGTGCGCGACGCCTGGCCCGACCATGCCCACCCAGGTGGTGTTGATCTGCCCCGCCACAGTGCCGTGGTTCCACGCGTCCGTTCCCTTGGGCTGGGTGAAGCACGACTTCCCGCACGAAGCGCTGCCGCTGGTCAGCCAGAAGTTGGGGTTGCCGAACATCACCATTGTCGGGGTGCGCTTGGGATCACCGGTGATCATGTGCAGGAGCTTCAGCTCCACCGGGTCGGCCAGGTATCTGGTGAGCCGCTCAGTCTGGCCGGAGGCCAGGTTGTCGCCGGTCAGCGTGGCGGTGGCCCGCTCCAGCGAGCGCACCGCCGGGTTCGTCCGGCCCGGCTGGCCGTGCACGTAGATGGCCGGCGCGGAGTCGGCCTCGACGTCGAATGGCGTGGTGATGCCCTTGGCGGCGAGCAGCCCGGTCAGGTTGCCGTTCACCTCGCCGATATTGCTGTAGTGGCACGGGACGGTCACGCCGTTGCAGCCTGCCGGGGTCGGCGCGCTGCCGACGAAGTGGTCGCCCTCGTCGGCGGTGACTACGAACAGCGTGTTGGCCTTGGTGATGCCGTGCGCGGCGAGCTGGGCGAAGAACGTGCCGAACGCGGCGTTGTACTCCTGGGCTTGCTTGACGTAACCGGCCTGGCCGGGGCCGAACGGGCCGGATCCGTTGAAGTTATCGTGCAGGTCGGACAGGTAGGTGAAAGTGACGGGGATGCCGTGCGTCTGCATATCCAGGGTGTAGGCGAGCGAGTTGACCGCCGTCATCCCGTCATAGCCGGGGAACCCGATGTCACCGCTTGAGTCCTTGATGACCTGGCCGTCCAGGTTGCGGACCGGCCCGCTCGGGCTGATCACCGGCTGGACGAACTTGTTCCCATACAGCGCGCGGTAACCGTGATACCCGCCCGGCTCGTCGGGCAGCACGTCCGGCCGCGACCCGGCACTGCAGACCGCCGACCCGAGGGCGCAGTGCACGGCCAGGCCCATGAAGTCCGCCTCGGCCTTGCTCTGCAGGTTCGGGTTGGCCGCCTCCTTGGCTTCTGGCGAGTTCGCGCCGAACACGTGTGGCACGTCCGGGAGGGTGTTCTCCAATTCGGTGTTCGCGCTGGCGACCGTGCCGAAGTTGCAGCCCGCCTTGGTGTAGGCGGCCCATGGGCCGGCGGATTCTTGCGGTCGGTGCCGATCATCGTCGTGGTGTGGTCACCGACCGGCTTGCTCGCCAGGCCCGTGTCATAGTCCACGATGGGGTCGGTCCAATAGGCGAACGAGCCGGCGGTGTGGGTGGTCCCGTCGGGCTGGTAGTAGTTGTATTCGTTGGCGATCGGGATGCCCTGATCGGCGCCGTACAGGCCGCTCTCGAGCGTGACGCTGTCGTCGGCGGTATGCGCGATCAGCGGCGTGTGCTCATGGGTGATCAGCGTGCCGTTGCCGGTGAGGAAGTCCCGCAGGTTCGGCATCTGCTGCAGGTCACTGGGGACGTTGAGGTTGTCCCTGGTGTAGTGCACGTTGTCGAACATCATGTAAATGACGTGCTGGATCTTCCCGCCCGCGCCCAGCGTGCAGCCTGCCTGCCCCGCATCGAGGCGCGCCGCGGCGCGGCCCACCCCAGCGGAGGGCCAGGCGGCCGCCCCGGCGGTCGCGGTGACTCCCACCGCGAGAGCGCTCGCGGCCAGCAGCGTCAGCGGCCTGAAAAACCTTGTCCCGAGCATTAGGTCACCTCCGGTCCGCGGGGGTATCCGGCATGGCCGGCCCGAGCTAGCCAAACACTGGCGGGAAACGTTCCGGGGAACTCACCACGGCGGACGGCTGAACCTCACCCTTCCGGCCGCTTGCGCGGGCCGACGATCCGCCTCCTGCCCTCTCCACGGTCGCGCCTACCCCTTCCGTGGCCAGCCTCCGGCGCGGCGAACGTGCTGCCGCCGGCGCAGTCAGGTCCCGCCACCCTGCGCAACCGGTGTCCCGCCTGCGTAGCCGGCCGCGACGTTCCCCACTAGCCATACCTCGATCACCCGAGATCACCGCCGACGTTAACCAATGTTCACTACCACTGTCTATGCATGAATTGGCTCGGTGTGTCCCTGAGCTAACACTCCAGCGCCGCACGCGGCGCGGCGCCAGCGCCCGAAGTGCACAAACCAGCCAGCACCTCGTACGGATCGAGGTAACCACGCCCCTCGCGGCAACCGACCGCGTCCATAGCCCTCGCACACCGTCTTTACGCAGAACGCCCGTTCGGGCGCGGTAACGACAGCCGCCCCGCGATCCTGGTTGCCGACCATAGCGGCGGCTCGGCGAGCGTTCTCACTGACCACTTCTGCCACCCAGCGTGATGCTGTCGATCGACATACCCTAGGCCAACCTCGGACAGGCTCCGTAAGAGCCATCTGCCGGAGGTCACCGTCGGTGGCTGGCCGAGGTGCTTGTCGATCTAGCACCACGACCGCCTGGCGGCTACATCATGCCTGACCTGGCGCGCTTTACGCGGCAATAGCGGATGGTTGCCGCGGATGGCCAGGGGTGGCCGGGTGCTCAGGGGCCGGACACCAGTTCACGGATGGGCAGCCCCGGCCGCATCCCCGTCCGCGGTCCAGCCGACGAGGCCGTGGCGGTCGGTCAAGGTGGTCGGGTGCTCGAGGCCCAGCACCCGCTCCTCGATGGCAGCAGCGCCGCGAGCTGGTCGCGGGCCCCGGCCGCATCCCCGGCATGCCCGGGGAAACCGGCGAGGTAGGCACGGGTGATCAAGGTTTTCCGGATGCTCGGAGCCCAGCACCCGCTCGCGGCTGGGCAGCAGCGCGGCGAGCTGGTCGCGGGCGCCGGCCGCATCCCCCGCCTTGCCGGTGTGGATGGCGAGGTTGGCGCTGGCGGTCAGGGTGGCCGGGTGCTCGGAGCCCAACCCGCTCCTGGATGGGCAGCAGCGCGGCGTACTGGTGGCCGCCGGAATAAACTCGTGAGGCTCCTCATTATGAGGGGTAAGAACGTGAATCCGCTCATGATGAGGCGGGTCAGCGTCTGTGTACGCCGGAAGGGCAGTCATGATCACGCCTGAGCAGGTAGGCGAGCGGTACCTCGCGGTCCATCACCGGATGTTCCGCGCCGTCAACGATCAGATGAGCGAATGCGGCCTGTCCATGGCCCGGACCAAGGTGCTGATGCGGCTCCGCGAGCAGGGACCCACCCGGCAGAGCGTGCTGGCCGCCGACTTCGGGCTGTCCCCGCACTCCATCACCGACATCGTCAACGCGCTGGAGCGCCTGGGCCTGGCCGAGCGCCGGCCGGACGCCACCGACCGCCGGGCCAAGCTCGTCGCCATCACCAACGCGGGCGAGAGCTCCCTGGGCGTGGCGTCGGCCGCCCGCGAGCGGCTGCTCAGGCAGATCTTTGGCGCCCTGGGCCAGGAGGACCGGGCGACCTTGCTCCGCTTGCTCGACGTCCTCGACGACGCGACCCAGCCGCTGATCACCTCGCCGGCCGCGCCCGGCACACCCATGGTCCCGGCATGATCGCCGGGATCGGCACGACCCGCGCCACCCAGACCAGTCACGCTTCTCACCCGGGGGTATAGCCCGTCATGTCATCCGTGTCCTCTGCCGCAGGCGGCCACCGCCCCGCAGCCAGCGACCACCGCTGGCTCATCCTGGTGATCGTGGCTGTCGCCCAGCTCATGGTGGTGCTGGACGCCACCGTCGTGAACATCGCCCTACCATCTGCCCAGCACGCGCTGGGGTTTCCCAACAGCGACCGGCAGTGGGTGGTGACCGCTTACGCCCTGGCGTTCGGCAGCTTGCTGCTGGTCGGCGGCCGGCTCGGCGACATGTTCAGCCGCAAGCGGGTGTTCATCACCGGCCTGGCCGGGTTCGCCCTCGCCTCGGCACTGGGCGGCGCTGCCGTCTCGTTCGAGATGCTCGTGATCGCCCGGACGCTGCAGGGCGCGTTCGGCGCCATTCTCGCGCCCGCCGCCCTGGGCACCCTGGTCAGCACGTTCCGTGAGCCGCGCGAGCGTGGCCGGGCGTTCGGCGTCTTCGGGTCGGTCGCCGTCGGCGGCGGCGCGGTGGGCCTGATCCTCGGCGGCGTCCTCACCGAGTATTTCTCCTGGCGCTGGTGCCTGTATGTCAACCTGATCTTCGCCGCGATCGCGATCGCCGGCGCCCTGGCCTACATGCGCAGCATCCGGCCGGACAGCCGCCCGCGGATGGACTGGGCGGGAGCCGTGCTCGCCTCGGCCGGGCTGTTCCTCATCGTCTTCGGGTTCTCGCACGCGGAAGTGGCGGGCTGGACCGCGGCCCTGACCATCGGCTCGCTCGTCGCGGGCGTGATCCTGCTCGCGGCGTTCGCGTTCGCCGAGAGCAGGGTCAGCCACCCCCTGCTCCCGCTGCGGGTGATCCTGAACCGGGCCAGGGGCGGCTCCTACGTCGCGGTCGGGCTGACCGGGATCGCGATCTTCGGCGTGTTCCTGTTCCTCACCTACTACCTCCAGGAGGTCAAGGGCTACAGCCCGGTGGCCAGCGGGCTGGCCTTCCTGCCGATGATCGCCTGCATCCTGCTCAGCTCGAACACCTCCAGCATCGTGCTGCTGCCCCGGCTCGGGCCGCGGACGCTGATCGCTGTCGGCATGCTGATCGGCGGCGGCGGAATGGCCTACCTCACCCAGCTCACCGTGACCTCCAGCTACGCGGGCAGCGTCCTGCCGGCGCTGCTGGCCATGGGCCTCGGCTTCGGCATGATCTTCTCGCCTGCCATCAACACCGCCACCTCCGGGGTGGCCCGGCAGGACTCGGGTGTGGCCTCGGCGCTGGTCAACACGATGCAGCAGGTCGGCGGGTCGATCGGCACCGCAGCGCTGAGCACAGTGGCGCTGACGGCGACGGCAACCTACCTGGCCGCGCACCGCGCGGGCCCGCTGGCGCCGGCCACCGCCGCGGTGCACGGCTACACCATGGCGTTCACGGTGTCGGCGGCGCTGCTCGGCCTCGGCGCGCTGCTGACGGCCCTGCTGGTGCCGTCCAAGAGCCGACTGGAGGAGCTCAGGAACGCGGCTCCGGTTGCTGCCGATGTCGCTCCGGCGCGCAGCCCGGCCCTGGCGGACGCCATGAGCACCCAGTCAGCCGACCCGTCCCGGCCATCGTGAGCTGATGGCCGAGCGGTGCGCGGGGCAACGGTTCGGCGCAGGCGCAGAAGAAACCGGGACGGTCTCCGGCACATGCCGACGGCCGTCCCGGCGGCTTACCCGGCCACGAGTGCTTCCCCAGAAGCGCCGCCTGCTCATCACGATGCGGCAAGCCGGAACGCCGCCAGGCGCAGCGCCATGTACAGGTCGTCGCGCTGCGGGCTGGTCTTGAGGTTGACTCCGGCCGCATCCCCCCGCTACCCCGGGTCCAGAAGGCGAGGTGGCTGCGGGTGGCCAGAGTGTTCAGGTGCTCGGGTCCCATGATCTGCCAATTCAGTTCGCCTCGGGATCCGCTTCCTTGGTCCAGTAGGCGAGATTGTTTCGGCAATCCTGGTGTCTGGGGTGCTCCGGGCCCGGGATCCGCTGAATCCCGGACGGATACAGGGGCCTGGCCGCTGATGCTGGCTAACTTAGTGGTCGTCAACCGATCAGATCGGCGTGTAGGGAGCGCCCTCTGCTGTGGCGGTATTGCGAGGTGCCGGGGTCGACCCGTCGATGCGTTGATTGGCTGAAAGCATGTGCAATCCCGCCCGCGGTCGACTTGGAGAGCCTCCGAGGTTACTCTGCGTCACCAAATGCCACCGGCATCGACGCGGGATATCGCTGTCGTGGCCCGGCCCTGCCGGGCCACGACATCTGAACACACTAACGAAAACAGTTTCTGACCTGAGCCGCCTATCGGAATTGAACCGATGACCTACGCATTACGAGGAGGATTAGAAGCGTCCAGTGCCGTCCACCGGGTCACTCCTACCCTGCTCGCCCGGCTTCTCGGTCCGATCGCGTCCACGGTCATCCAGGGCTGTTGTTAGCAAATCCGTTAGCACGACCGGCAGGCCTCCATGGCTCGCGTCTGGATCACGTGACCTCCTGGTTGCAAACCAGGGCCAGGCCGGTCTGTGGCGGTCGCTGGGGCAGGTCGGTGATCTGCGGCAGCCTGCCGCGGTCGCTCGCTGCCGATAGCGTTGCTGTACCTGGGTGCTGTATGGCTCCCACCCCGCCGGGAGCCTGTGCGGCCTGAGCTTCCGCTTTTCAGGAGGCCTTGCAGGCCCAGGCCAGTCCACCATCGGTCGCCTGAGTGGCCAGGATGGCGCCCCGCTCCTTGTCGGAGTCCAGGACCGTCGCCTTATCTCCAGGACAGTTGTTAGCACTCTGTTAGCAAGATCGCATAGCCAAACGGATGTGACTGCTGGCGGCATCCCACCGTCACCGGCTGGGCCGCTGGCTGGGAGAACTTCAAGACGAGCTGCGCGCCCGGCTGGCGCCGGTGTTCTGCCAGGCCAGGTCGCGGCTGGCGGCGTTCGCCTACATCGGCGCGCTGCTGGCGGTACCTGGGGACCGCCCGACGAAGCTGCCCGCCGTGCCGTGCGTCAAGCCCCCCGCCCGGTACGCCGTGACCTGTGCCACCTCAGGCAGGAGTAAGCGGCCCATGGTGCTCCGGGCAGGCAGCCATAACGGCCGCGTCAGAATCGCGTCCAGCTGGTGCCGTCCCAGTGCAGGATCAGCGTCTTCAACTCGCCGCTTGCGGTTTCGTAGGACCCCACGGCCCAGGCATTGGAGGGCGATAGGGCGCGCACCTCGCGAAGGACGTTCGACCTCCGGCTGGGATTGGGGCTGGCTGCTCTGGTCCAGGCGGTGCCGTTCCAGCGAAGTATCAGCCCGTTCTGGGCGCTGCGGGTCCAGTAGTAGCCGACGGCCCAGGCGTCGTGAGGGGAGTGTGCGCTCACGTCGTAGAGCTGGCTGCCACCGGGGTTGCTTCCGCCTGGGCTGGGGCTGGCGACCCGTGCCCATGTCGCGCCGTTCCAGTGCAGCACCAGCGTCTTGGATATGAAGTTCTTCGTTGAGAAGTGGGTTCCGACCGCCCAGGCGTTGGATGGGGCGAGTGTGCTCAGCCCGAAGAGGAGGGGGTGAGAGACGCCGCCTGCGTGTAGTCAAGTGGTTTGGCCCCACCGGTCGTCGTGAATTTTGGTGACCACACTCAGCCATTCCAGTGCAGCACCAGGGTCGTGCCCTCGCTGGTGCTGGACTGGTAGTAGCCGACCGCCCAGACGTCGTTAGGGGAGTGTGCGCTCACGCCAAGGAGGCCTAGAGATCCACCTCTGACACCCGCCGGGGTCGGGCTGGCAACTTTCGCCCAGCGGATGCCATTCCAGTGCAGGATCAGCGTCTTGTCGCTGGGGCTGTTCGGGGGGACATAATCCCCGACCGCCCATGCGTCGCGGGGCGAGAGGGCGGTCACGGCTTCGAGGTGGTGGAAAGCCCCGGGGTTCGGGCTGGCCACCCTGGTCCAGGTCGTGCCGTTCCAGTGCAGGATCAGTGTCCGGCTCACGCCGCTGCTTGTGAAGCTGTTTCCGACGGCCCATCCGTCCGAGCGGGACAGGAAGGTCACGCTGCCCAGCTCGCCCGGGAAACTCGTGACCGAAGCGTGTGCCGGGGACGGCGCCGCCGCCGCGCCGAGCGCGAGGACTACTCCTAGAGAGCCGGCCATCCCGGCCAGCAGCCGGGACGGGCGGCAGCGGGAAACTGACATGTTCATGACCCCCAGGGCAGCGCACCAGCAGGGTGCCCGGATTCAGAGGGTGCGGTGCGCCTTCCCGCGGCGCCGGGCAGGTCATCCCACGCGACACGAACCGGGTGCCGGGCATCGACCGAAACCGGGCCACGAACTATGCCGCAACCCAAGGTCACCGGACAAGACCTTCTCGTTAGCATCTGGAGGCAGGGGGTCGCTGACGCATGTCAGCAGGTCGGCCCGGATCGGGATGGGCGGGCGGCCCTGGCTGAGCGACCAGAGGACGGCGAGTAGGCCAGGTACAGCTAGCAAGATCATGGACGTGACCGTTCGTCCAAGTTTCGGGCTCAGGGTGAAGGTTGCCTGGCTAGACTTTGTGGGCTGAAAGGACGGATATGAAGGTCTTCATCAGCTGGTCGGGGCACCGTAGCCATGAGGTCGCCGATGCGCTCAACGCATGGCTGAAGAAGGTCATCCAAGTGCATGGCCTACTGCTTAGGAGATCGTTTTAGATCATGTCGTGACAAGCCTCGTGGCTGCTCACGGGCCCAATAGTTCTGCCCGTGAGTGACTGCTAGTCACCGCCCCTACTCCCCCGGTCGGGCACGCAGCGGGCACGGCGGCCTCTTCATCCCGAAGCCAAATCTGAGGGCCGTCATCGTGGGGCAGGTGCGCAGGTGGCCTGCGCGCCTTGTCCGCTCGCGTCCAGTGGCGTGTCTCCACGTCCGGTGCGATCGTTACTCAGTTGGTTACTCGCCCCGCTGGGCGGGGACCTGGCGACCTTCTTGATCTCCCGCCGCCGCGCGAGGGTGAACTTCGGCGGGCGGCCGTCGTTATACCTGGGGTACAGCGAGGCGAACCCATCCGCGTTGAAGTTGCGGACCACATCCCGAACCCGGTCCTCGCTGGTGAAGGCGACCTTCGCGATCGCGGGCACGGGACGCCCTGGGCCGACAGCAGCACCATCTGTGCCCGCCGCCAGGTCACCACTGAGCCCCTGCCGCGGCGGACGATCCGTACCAGGCGCTGTCCCTCATCATCGTCGATCTCACGCACCCGCAGGTGTTCGGTCACCGGCCCAGTCTCGGCGATCAGCACCACCGGCGGAAGCTGCAGGCCGAGCTCAGCCGGGGCGGACGTGACCTGCTATGGCACTAACATGGCCTGGGGGTTAACTGTGGTCTTCCCCCGCAGGGACTTCGTCGTCGGCCAGGAGCGCTTTCAGGACTGCGACGCTGGCCTCGACTTCCGCGATATGAACGTCCAGCTCGGCCACTACCTGCCTGATCTTGTCATCACGCGCGCTCATGACTTGCCCTCGCCGGGCTCGTCGTCGCCGAGCAGCGCCGAGAGTTCGGTGAGCTTGCCCGCGACCTCGTGCAGGTGGCCTATTGCCTCCGCGGCCAGGGCGCGGATCTCGGCTGGCGTGAGCGTTCTTCTCGGCTTGGCCAGGACGCCGGCTTCCAGCGCCCTGATTTCGTCGGGACCGGGCAGGCCGGCCGCGCGCGCGCGGACCTCAGCCAGCCGCAGCGCGAAATCCACCCCGAGTCCCATGCCGCGCGACAACAGGCCGGCGTCCTCAAAGATCTTGAGGTATAGCAGCCTGTACCGTTCCCGGGGAGCGCGAGCGCCTCGTTCCCACTGCGGGATCATCTTCACCAGGCCGTGGTGGGCGGCCACGTCCTCGCCGGAATCCCTGGCCACCTTGCGCAGCTCGCGTGCCATCCGCGGCACGTCCCAGCCCTGGGATTCACGCCACCGGCGCAAAGCCTCGCTAGTCACATCGGTCAACGCACGCATCCTGCCGTACCGGGGGACACTGGCGGGTCGCTTGCGCGCTCCGGTTCGCTCCCGTTCGCTCCGTCGGTTCTACCATGCCATGTCGTAAACGTGCACTTAACTGGCACGGGCGCTGGAGTGCACAGGCGAGCGCGGGGGGGCTGTGTGCTCCAGCGTTCACGGACCGCTCGCGCGACCGTCTTGATTCCAGCCAGTCGTCCCGCTCCATGAGCCGGGAACGCCCGGTCGCTGCCTGACCGACACCGCTCGAAGATCGGGCAGGCACATACCCGCGCTCGCTAGCTATCTCCCTGATCAGGACCGATATGCCGGTCAGCTGAACCCATAGGAAGCAACGTGAGACCTCACCGCTATCGGATCATCGTATCTGGCAGGCCGGGTAAGATCACTCGCGAAGTATTCGAAGATCTATGCGTCGAAGACTTCGGCGCGAACACCGGCCTGACTGGCGAGCTAGATCAGGCGGGCCTCTATGGCGTGCTGAACCGCATCCTGGCGTTTGGCCTTGAGCTAGTGGCATTGAGCCGCCTGGGTGATGAACCAAAGCAGAGACCCAACACGCTGGCGCGCTCGGTGGGACTCGAACCCCCAACCTTCCGATCCGTAGACTGAATCGCGAGCGCTGGCGACCTGGGCATTTGCATTCTGACATGGCTGGATGACGCTCACTGGTGCGCATCGTTGACCTATATTGCGCGTTGTTGTCCGGCCAGAATCCGGCCAGGCCGCTGCTCACTCGGCACAGACGTGATCATCGTTGTCGGAGTGATCCTCTCGTACGCGATCCTCCATACCCAGCTAGACCATGCGACGATCGTTGCCTGGGATGGCGGTGGTGCATCCGACAGCCCGGCGGCTCCGCAGTTGCCGGGCGGTTGACGGACAGCACGCCGGGCCCGGTCAGTTCAAGGGGAGCGCGGCCTGGTAGCTGTCGGGAAGCGGCGTCCCGGTCTGCGGCGACTCGACCTCGACGATGTCATCGCGCATCGGCATGATCAGGGCGACCAGTTCGTCCTGATCCGGCTGGGGAATGTTGAGCTCGTCGAGCGTCGCCCCCAGGTGCTGCATGGCGACATCGAACTCGCCGGCCGTGACCGCCATCCCGTCGTGTGTCTCCTGCATGGTCCGGCCGGTGTAGGTGCAGGGACCGCCGGTGGCTTCACACAGCTGGTCGATGATCTCCTTCTTGAGCCGCGGGATGTCCGTCCGCGCGAACTTCCCGTTGGCCCGGTCGTCGCCGCCCACGCGGGCCACCCATGATTCTGTTAGCGCGGTGATCGCATCGAGACCGCCGAGCCGGTCATATAGCGACTTCGTCTGCGTTGTCATCTGCTTCCCCCTTAAATCGCTTCGTGAGGCCGTTGCTTGCCTTGTCGGGAAAGCCCCGGGCCCAGACGGAGCCCACGTCGCGGACGCTACTCAAAGTGACAGGTAGCGTAAGGCTTGCTCCTCAGAACGACCGCGCCGACTTACCGCAGCCCGAATCACTGATCCTGCTGCGAGCCTTGGCCCCTTGTTACACCACGCCAACTCGCGCGGGTGCAGGAGCGAAGCAGAACGCGTGCAGATGGAATGGAGATCTTCCTTCTTGCGGGCACGCACGCTGGCGGATCTCTGCCTCTGAAGCCCACGCGCGCCCCAGCTTGCCGTTCTTGCGGCTGACCCAGAATCCCGCCGGGCTCTCCCGGCAGTGGATGCAGAGCTGGGCGGTGCGCGGCAGCAGCCCGGGCGTGATCATCATGTATCACGCGGTCGGCGCGGCGATGTGCTGCCGCGCGGCCCGGGCCCGGTCGACGAGCACCGCGAGCACGGCAGCGAGCAGCGCCGCCCCGGCAGCGATCAGGGTGATCTGCCAGCCGGGCATGCCGCCGCCGGGGATGGTGCGGACGATGACGGTATGGGCCTGGGCCGGGAGCGGCGGGTGCTTGTTCCAGCCGGGCGGGTTGACCGGCGGGAACCTGACCTGCTGGCCGCTGCCGGGCGGCGGGGGGATGGCGAGGGCGGCGGGCGCGGCCACGGCGAACGCCAGCGGCGCACCGGCCAGCCCGGCCAGGGCGGTAGCGAAGCGGCGGAGGTGCGGGATGCGGTTCATGGCGATCTCCTGTGGTTCGGCTGATCTGTCTCCTGCAGTGTGGGCAGGCTCGCGCGGCGCCCGCCATCTCCCGTTCTGCGTATGCCCAGG
Organism: uncultured Actinomycetes bacterium; assembly: GCA_963762615.1. Classification (GTDB taxonomy): domain Bacteria; phylum Actinomycetota; class Actinomycetes; order Streptosporangiales; family Streptosporangiaceae; genus PALSA-505. The sequence continues at coordinate 577,983 of CAVXLG010000017.1, forward strand.
TGACGGCCACCGGAGTAGCGTGGGGGCCAAACCGGGGAAAGGGGGCCGTGATGACAGCCCCGGTGACGGCCAGCGAACGGGACCTGCGCGCCCTGGCCGGGATCGTCAGCCAGGACCGTCCCGACCTGCCGGATGGGGAAGGGTTGCCGCCGTCCCTGCTGGCCGACCTGAAGGACCAGATCCGCTGCGACGCCCTGGGGTTCGACAGCTGGGACAGCGGACGGCAGACGTGCTGGTTCAGCCAGGAAATCCCGGCCGGTGACGCCGCCATCGGGTACGAGGCCTTTGACCAGGAATTCTGGGAAAATTACTGGGATTGCCAGCACTGCAGTTACCCGGCCCGCACCGGCGACCTGCACAGCATCGTGACGATCGCGGACTTCTACTCAGCCCGGCAATGGCACGCCACGGGCATGTACAGCGATCACGACCGGCCGCTGGGCTTGGAGCACTATCTCATGGTGTGCCTGCCCAGAGCGCTGCCGCGAACCGCCGGGCCGGGGCGGTACGTGCGGCTGACCTTTATCCGCGGGCCCGGCCCGGATTTCTCCGAGCGTGACCGGGCCGTGCTCACGCTGCTGCGCCCGCACCTGGACCAGGCCTACCTCGACGCCGAGCGGCGCCGCCATCCCGTCCCCCAGCTCACCCCCCGGCACCGGGAATTGCTGCGCCTGGTCGCCGCCGGGCACACCAACGCCCAGATCGCCCGCCGCCTCGGCGTGTCCGAGGGAACCGTGCGCACCCACCTGAAAAACATCTACCAACGGCTGCAGGTCTCCAGCCGCACCGCCGCGGTCACCTCCGCGTTCTCTGACCTGGCCGCCGTTTAGAGGCACGGAGCAGGGACAGGGCCAGCCCTGGCCGAGGTTCCGCGACTGCTCGAAATCAGGCACGCGGCGTTCTCCCGGCCAGGCTCCCTCGGCCTACTCCCCCGAATAGGTCGAAAGCCTGCTGGCCGAGCCCGCCGAACACGAGCTGCGAGAGATGACCAGCAACAGCCAGCCTTTCGTGGCCCGCACCGTCGTCGGGCTCGCGGGCTGGCAGGGCGTCGGCCTCCGCCACGTCTACGTCGTCCGGTTTCGTGGTGCACCAGACGCCGAGGCGGGTACCGGCGTGACTTGATTCCCGCTGCGTGTCTCAGCGCGTCGATCCGGCAGGCCATGGACCGACTGAGAAGATGGGATGCCAGAAGCTCAGCGGCCAGAAGAAGATCGAGGTCAAGTACTGAACCCAGCTGTGGAGCGCGACCAGGCTGAATGCCGCCGTCGGCAAATGGGGGGGCGCTGTGTTGTAGAAGACACCGATCAGAAGGTAGATCACGATGAAAAGCCCAGCCCAGGTGAAAAGGATCCGTAGATAAGCGGCCACTCCCTGGTAGGTGCGGCCCCCGATGATCCACTTGGTAGGCACCTCAGCTCACCCCCTCTGCGGACGCTGGAATTGCCGCGTGATCCAGCTATCGGTAAAGACTCAGCCGCCTTCGGTCCCCATCCTCCACAACTGAGACCTCACAGGGCCCTTTCAGCAGGATAGCTGGCACGTCGCCATCCTCCGCGTTGACATGCCGGACGGCTTTGTCACCAATGCGGCCTGACCGGGATGCCGCACTCAGGGCACCAATCGCCGGGAAGCCCGACTGCCGTTGGGGACTCCCCCGCTCCGCGCGAGCCGCCTTGATCACTGCGTTCTGCAGGTGTGGCCCGGCTTGCTCCCGCAATCCAGCCTTCTGATCCGTAGACAGCGCCGCGAGTGTTAACGACCTGGGCAGATGCCCTCTGACGTGGCCGAGTGACGCTCACTGGTGCGCATCGTTGACCTCTGTTGCTCACCCTTGTCCGGCCAAAATCCGGCCAGGCTGACTCCCCGGCTTCTCACTACCGGTACCGTCCTGGGTTCTCGGCACGCAATTCCCGGCCATGCCGTGGCTGGCTCTTCCGCCATGGTCGCGTTGCCGGGTGCCTTCCTCGCTGGCTCCGCGCAGGCACCAGAATGGAGTTCTGCGCACCTGACGGCCGAGCGGCGCCAAGGAGCGAGCAGTGGCTGAAGAAAGCGACCGCGATGAAGGACACCAGGCCAAGAACGACAACTCGCCGGACATCCGGGCGTCGGACAGCGAGCGGGATGCCGTCGTCGCCAGGCTCAATGAGGCGGTCGGCGAAGGCAGGCTGACACTCCAGGAGTTCAGCGACCGCATCGATAAGGTGTACGCCGCACGCACGCACGGCGAGCTAGCCCCGCTCACCGGCGATCTGCCCGCCCTGCCGCCGGTCCGTGCCTCCGGCAGGACGCGCCGGGTGATGCTCGGTCTCATGTTTGGCGGCTCGAAGCGAGCCGGTCCGCAGGCCCTCGAAGAGGACGTCATCGCGGTGGCGCTGCTGGGCGACGTGGAAATCAACCTATGCGATGCAAGGGTCACCTCAAGGGAGATCACGATCTACGCCTGGGCCATCGTCAATGATGTTGAGGTGATCATCCCAGAAGGGGTGGCCGTAGAACTGTCGGGTGTCGCGGTCAAGGGTGACCTGGAGAACTGGGTCACGCCAGTTTCCCCTGGCACGAGCAGGTTTGTGGTGAAGATTCAGGGTCACGCCGTGCTGGGTGATGTCGAGGTGCGACGCCCCTGGCCAAAGAAGGCCGTCCGTGGCTGGCGCCGCCGGTCCATCGAGAGCTGAGCCCCGTTAGAGCGAGGCTTCAGCGGGCTTCCGGACAATCGGCTCACCGGAGCCGACTCCAAGGGCCTTTCCTGCTGTACATGGCCTCTTCGTCCCGAAGCCAAGTTTATAGATCGGCAAGCAGGTCCAATCCGTGGGCTGGCCTGCTGGAAGTGTCCATGGGTGTCGCCGCTTCCGCCTGCGTACGTGGCGATCGTCACTCAGTTAGTCACTCAGCCGCTCTGGGGATCTTCAGGTCCGCAGCCCGAGCTTAGCTGGGCGTCAGGTGGGTGCCGACCGCCACGATGATGGCACCAGGGAAACGCGCTGCCCGTGGCGACTTATGCTGTTCTTAGAGGTCAGGAGTATGCGCACCGGATGGGTTCAGCAAGACGCCCGCGATGATTTTGACCGCGCTCGGCGGCGGGCGAACTGGGTCATGATGGCCGGCTGGCTGCTCGGCCGTCCAGCCAGCCGCAACCGCCTGGCAGTGCTGGGTGAGGTGACGAGCGTCGGCGGCGCGGGCGGGCCAGGCGGGCGGCGGCTGGAGTATGAACGGGTCGGCCGCCTCGGACGAACTGGTGAGGCGATGGTGCCGATCGGTCAGATTGTCGGCACGGTGGAGCCGACGAGGTGTTTTGATCGCCGGTTCCGGCCGACTTGCGATCACGTGCGGGCGCGGTTTCAGCGAGTCGCTGCCGAGGTCCGATCCGGGCGCGGGATGGACCCTGTCGAGCTGTACCAGTGCGGCGGCTGCTATTACGTGCTGGACGGGCACCACCGCATCGCCGTGGCCCGTGCGCTGGGCCAGCGCTCGGTTTGGGCGCTTGTCACGGAGGTTCGGCTGAATAGCCCGGCCCCGCCTGTCGGGCACCAGGGCAGCCCCGATCCACATGGGCAATTTCCAGGCCCATCGCCTCGATAGCCGCGTTCTCCTGGCAATGGGTCACCGAGGTTTGAATCACAGACCTCTTCCTTATCAGGTCTTTTCACATATCCCGGGGACCAGTGCATCCCCAGATCGGGCTGGTGCTCGTATGTCCCTGAGTGACCGCTGGTAGCCGTCTTGCCCCGCCCGTTCTGGCACGCTTATGGCACGCCGCCAGGGTGGTTCTTTGACTCGCACCCGTATAGCCCGTGGCCGCAATCCAAGCTGCTTCCTACGTTTTCGGCGGTGTAGGTACATGATCGAGCGGGCGCCCATGGGGATGAGCCGTTCGCGGTGCAGGCTGGCCTCGAACTCGCCGATCAGCTTGTTGAAGTGAGTGGCGGTCCAGGTGTGCAGGTAGGGCAGGCTGACCAACTACTGCCCGGTGTCCCGATCGGCACCGAGTGGGTGCCCGAGCGGACGGCGTGCCGCCCGGTCAGCAACGCCAAACGGGTCGGCGTGCACTGCGACTCCGGGCAGTAGTTGGTCAGCCGGAACCCCTCGCTCGCGAACGCGTCGATCCGGCCGGTCGTCGCGCCGCGGAACGGCCCGCCGCTGTAGCAGCTCAGCTCGCCGAAGCCCAGATTGTCCACGTGGAAGAACAAGACGTTCGGCCGATCCTCTACCTCGCCACCACCCCATCCCGATGCAAGAACATTATCGACCGGCGTACAGCCTCCGCACGATCGGAATGGTCAGCCTGGTCGCACAGGTTCTCGGGCAATGGCCTTGATTGCCCGACCTGGACATCCATGCCCGCTGAGATGCCATCGAACAGCTGATCCGTAGAGTGTTTCGGGCATCGCGCGTACCAGCTCATATGCCCGCTGACCTTGTGAAATGCTGTTCATTGCTACGCACTGGTGAGCAATGAAGAGCGTCGCTGTGCGGCCAAGATGCGGCCAGCGTAGCTGGATGATTCACGCGCGCTCGGCGGGCCTGCGGCCGTCAACTCCCGGTTGACACGGTCGCGGTCCTGGAACCTCTCCTTACCATCTGGAGGCAAGGCGGTCACTGGAGGTCGGTGCCGCAGGCCAGCAGGCCCGTGCGGGCCGGCCGTGGTCGGGTTGGTGCGGTGTCGTTGCTGCACTTTGCTGCTGCGCAGCGCTCTCCCGCTCCCCGGCTCGCCGCGCTGGCCTCGTCCGTCCCTGGATGCGAACTGATGGCGCGCGGCCGGTGAAGGTCACTCGCGCAGGTCCGGCCCCGGCGGCGCGGCCAGGGCAGTAGCGCATGTGCAGATTGCCGGTCAGATTGCCGGTCAGATTGCCTTGACCGATCCGCCTCGGAGGCTCACTCTTGGGATGCGCCCCGGACGGGCACTACGCCTGAAGGAGACATGCGGCCAAGGCACCGAGGGAAAGAAAAGGAACCGCACGCGCACCCAGCATCTTGTGCAGCGCGACCGCAGGGTCTGGCCCGGGGGCCGGTGGGGTCGGCAGCCTTAGGCTTCACCGGCAGGGAGAACACAACGAAGAACCGGAAGGAGAATACGGTGAAGAAAATACGTAAACGTTACCGGCTTGGCACTCTGGTAGCCGTGATATTCCTTTCTGTTTGTGCTCTTCTGGCGGCCGGCATGCCGGGCGCATCGGCGGCATCTACTTCGGCCCAGCCGACGTCATCGTCTATGACGACGGTGAAGTTCGCCGATTCGGCCTTTGCTGCGTCCGCCGCCACGCGTAGTATACCGCCGCCCAGCCGTCGCCGAGGCGTCAACTCTTGCGTCACCTATCTCACGCCATTCTATCCAAAGATCCCCTCCCTCGCCTTGAACGGCGCCTGCCTGCTGGCTACATTGCCCGTGCCCCATCATCTCCAAAACTATGCCTTCGCCGGCTGCGTCGGCGGCCTCCTTGTACTCCTTGTAGCCCCATTCCATGCGATAGTCGCCTGCAACTTCGCTGTGGATTCAAACTTGCCGTTCGCGCAACAACAATACTGCGATTACAATACCCACTGCCTCAATGCATGGGGCGGCGGCCCGTGGGTGAATGATTATACGGGCGGGACAGAGACAGGAGATAATCATCAAGACTTCGTCCTGGCCGACGTAGATAACTCAGCCGGACAGGCCACGGGCTACTACCATCTCATATTCGCCGGCAGCGGCTCATGGGCGGACCAATGCGTCGGAGACGCGTATAACAATTCAGGATACGCTGACACTAGCCTGGATGGTTGCGGGAACGCCACAGGCGGCGGCACAGGATGGGGAACCAACATGGAGGTGGGATACAGCGGCTGCCCTGATGGCGAACTGTGGATCTATGATGTTCACTGGAACGGTTATCTCGCCGGGGATGGCGCCAACGGATCGCATTTCTACCTGAACGACCAAAGCCCAGTTTGCTTCAACGTCGCATACCTAGGTTAACCATCGTCCTGGCCGCAGGCCCGCCGCCAGCCTGACCCGCCGCGCCACCTGATCGTCACTCAGGCGCCTGTCACCGGGCGCCTGAGTGACGAAGCAGTGCCCCAGGCGGCCGGGACCGGCGCGGCCGCGGCCCTGGCTGCCATCCTGGACGTTGAGCAAGAGCCACGCTGCATCCCCCGGCACGACCTACGGCTGAGGCGAGATAGTGCCGTCCTTCCGACAGGCGCCGATGGTCTTGCCGGGGAAGATCACAGTCCAGTCTGGCGCGTAGCGCCATCCGAAGGACGCGAGCGCAGCGAGCGCACTTGACGGTGATCTTTGACCGGCGAGAAGATGCCAGGCACGGAGGACGGGCTACGGCCTGATTCTTGCAGGCGCGGTCATCGGCGCTGCGTAACGGCGGGCACCGCCGACCTGCAGGAGCGGGGCAGCTGACCTGGCGGCGGCGGCGCGCCCGTCAGGGCTTCCGCCCGAGAGGGCGCGACATGCCGCCGCCCTGGAGTCGGACAGTAGCCCCGCCGTTCCTCCCGCTTGGTCTGCGCTGGTGCTCGTCTCAGTCACGCATTCCTTCCCGATGGCTTCGCGTTTCCTGCTTGCGATCTGGCCACCCGGCCCGGCGCTCGGCGTGCCGAAGGCGCGCCCTTGATGATCGTGAAGAAACTCGTAACAGGCCCCGAGGATGCACCGAGGATGCAGCGCAGACGCGCGCGAATATGCGCCCGAAGACGCGGGGTACAGCCTGACGGCACAAGCGCTCGTCCCGTTATGGCCCCTCGGGCCAGTCGAATCTTGCCCAAGTGGTACGGCTGGACTGGCCTCCGTCGATGCGCCACTCGCTGGCGAGGGTGCGGACGATGTCCAGGCCGTGGTGTTGGGTTGGATCACTTACCGCCAGAGTCCAGAGGCCGCCGTTGTCTTCAACTTCGATCCGGGTGTACTGGCCTGGACTGATTGTGGCTCGGACTGTGAAGGCCCCGCCGGGCAGACACGAGTTGCTGTGCAAGGCGGCGTTGGCCGCGAGTTCTGAGGCGCAGAGGATCACGTCGTTCGCCATGGGACAACCACGGAGTACCACACGCAGGTCGGCGCGGACAGCGCGGATGTGCTCGGTGCTGCCTGGGTAGGTCACGCAGGCCGTACGGAGCGTGAGTGTCCCGGATGCTGGTGTGTGCATAGGGTCCTCGCTGGTCGCGCAGATCGCGGTCTCTATCCGACGTTGAGCGTACTTTGAATCAGTGAGCCGTACAATAAGTATGTGTGATTTCATGTACCGGCGCAGCACTTCGAGTGCGAGCATGGCGTCACGCGACCTGGAGGAAAGTGATGTTCGGTCTGTGCGTGCGGTTTACGTGTAAGGACGAGGCCAGCGCCGAGGCTTACGACCGGCTGGTCGCCGAGACTGTGGAGGCCATCAAGACCAGCGAGCCGGGGACGCTCGTGTACGCCTCGCACCTGGTGGACGGGCAGCCGCTGCAACGGATCTTCTACGAGCTGTACCGGGATGAGGCGGCTTTCCGGGCGCACGAGGAGGCCCCGCACACCCGCCGCTATCTCGCCGAGCGGGAACAGTACCTGGCCGGCCGCGAGGTTGACCGGCTGACCTTGCAGACCGGCAAGGGCACTGGAGGGTGAGCACCCCTCCATATCAGCAGGCCCTGGGCCGGAAGATCGCCGCTGAGCGGCGCCGCCGGGGCCTGTCCCAGCCTGAGCTGGCCAGGATGATCGACCGGTCGGTGGCTTGGGTCTCGCAGGTCGAGCGGGGCGTGCGCAAGGTGGACCGGATGTCGGTGCTGGAAACCCTGGCCGCCGCGCTGGATGTGCCGCTGGCAGAGCTGGCTGCTGAGGCACCTGTCGTTGCTGCGGTGACTGAGGAGCCGCCCGGCGCGAGTGGCCTGCGTCTGGTGCTGTCTGGCAGCCACGCCCTGCGCGCGATGCTGAATGGCCGCCGCCCGCCCGCAGTGCGCACGCTTCGTGCCAAGAGCCGCAAGGCGTGGGACCTGACGCACGCGGGCCGGTACACCGAGCTGACCGAGTTGCTTCGCGGCCTGGTTCCCAACCTGGAGACCGCCGCCCGCACGGTGCCCGAGGATCAGCAGGCCGAGGTGCTTGAACTGATGGCTGCGACCTACCAGGCTTGCGCGGCCGCCCTGGACCAGCTCGGCGAGCCGGAAGCCGCCTGGATCGCCGCAGACCGCGCCATGGCTGCCGCCGAACGGGCGGGAAACCCGCTGCTGGTGGCTGCCGGAGCGTTCCGGCTGGTGTTTGTGTTCCTGACCGCCCGCCACTACGACCAGGCCGAGGAGACCGCCCGCACCGCCGCGGAAGCGCTCTGGCCGAAGGCTGACGAAGGCGATCTGGAAGCAATGTCCTTGTGGGGCGCACTGACGTTGCAGCGGGCCGTGATCGCTTCCCGCCTCAACGACCCCGACACCGCCTACGGTCATGTGGAGCGAGCTAGACAGGTCGCCGGTCGGCTCGGGGAGGGGCGCAACGACTACGACACCGAGTTCGGCCCCGCCAACGTGATGCTCTATGAGATCGCGGTCGCCGTCGAGCTGGGCGATGCGGGCCGAGCGTTGCGCGCCGCAGCCAATGCTGACACCTCGGGTCTGTCTTCCGAGCGGCAGGCCAGGATGCTCATCGACGTTGCCCGCGCCCACGCGCAGCGCCGTCAGGTCACAGAAGCAGTAGCTGCGCTGCACCAGGCCGAGGACATCACTCCAGAGCAGGTCCGCGGGCACGACCTGGTCCGCCAGCTTGTCTCCGACCTGCTCATCATGCAAGACCCGCCGAGCACCGAGCTGCGGAACCTACAGGGACGGCTAGCCGTTACCAGAGCATAGGCTGATATTTTTAGTACGTTTCAGAGACTCAGAGTACGGGTAGCATCAGCCTCAGACTGACCCTCCCCAGCGAGGGATGACCGTGGAACGCCGGGCCGGTGAGTCACCGGGTGCCCGGTCACGGTGCCGATAGCCACACGAAACGCGCCTGAGCGGCAGGCAACCTGGCCAGACTACTTGCGGCAGAGCACCGCTGATCAGCAAACCTGAGACGTTCGCGCCTGGCAGGGCTGCCTCCGCTCGTCCACCCCGCCCGCAAGGGCCTGACGAGAGGAGCACCGCCTTTGTCCCCTGTCCCGACCAGTGCAAGCGCCACCCGCCACGCGGGCGGCTGCCTGCAACCCGTTCTGCTGCGCGGCCGCGTCGATCACATCGACAGCACCACCGGCGAACTGGTCCACCGCTACACCACCATGCACGAGCCCGGCGGGGTCCTGCCCATCGCGTGCAAGACCCGCCGCGCCTCCCGCTGCCCGCCGTGCGCGGAGGTCTACCGCGCCGACACCCTACCAACTGATCCGCGCCGGGCTGACCGGCGGCAAGGGCATCCCCGCCACCGTCGCCAGCCATCCGTGCGTGTTCACCACGCTCACCGCGCCCTCCTTCGGCCCGGTGCACACCCAACGGGAAAAGAACGGCCGCCCGCTGGCCTGCCGTCCCCGCCGACGCGGCCGGACCTGCCCGCACGGCCGCCGGATGTCTTGCCCCGAGAAGCACTCCACGGACGACCCCGGGCTCGGCGAGCCGCTGTGCCCGAACTGCTACGACTACACCGGTGCGGTCCTGTTCAACGCCTGCGCCCCCGACCTGTGGCGCCGCTTCACCATCACTCTGCGCAGGACTCTGGGCCGCCTGAGCGGGCTCACCAACAGAGCACTTGCCGCCCAGGTCCGGGTCTCCTATGCCAAGGTCGCCGAGTATCAGCGTCGCGGGGTCGTCCACTTCCACGCCATCATCCGCCTCGACGGACCCGCCGGGCCTACTGCAGCCCCGCCTGCGTGGGCCACCCTTGCCCTGCTCACGACCGCCATCGACCAGGCTGCCCGCACCGTCCACCTCCAGACTCCCGCCGCCCCAGGCCTCCCGGCCCGGACCATGACTTGGGGCCGCGAACAGCGCACCCGCCCAGTCACCACCACCGGGGAACTCACCGATAGCAAGGTGGCCGCTTACGTCGCCAAGTACGCCACCAAGGCCGCTGAATGCACCGGCACCCTGGACCGCCGCATCACCCCTGCCGACCGGCTCGACCGACTGTCCATCCGCGACCACGCCCGCCGCCACATCGCCGAATGCCTCCGCCTGGGCAGGCTGCCCGGGCTCGAATACCTGCGGCTTACCGCCTGGGCGCGCATGCTCGGCTTCCGCGGCCACTTCTCCACCAAGAGCCGCGCCTACTCCATCACCCTGAGCAGCCTGCGCGCCGACCGCGCCGCCCACCAGCGCGAACAAGCCCAGGCCGCCGGGCTCCTGCCCGACCTCGACAGCGAGACCACACTCGTCCTCAACCACTGGAACTTCGCCGGACGCGGACACCCTCCGCCCACGGACCCTCTGGCAGCCACCGTCGAGCCGCACGCGCCGTCCCCGCCACAGACGGGAGGTGCGCCATGCCCCGCCTCCTGCTGACCGTGCCCGAGGCCGCCGAAGCCCTGGCCATCTCCCGCAGCAAGCTTTACGAACTGATGGCCAGCGGCGTCATTGCCTCCATCCGCATCGAGGGCTCACGGCGCATCCCGCTCACCGCTCTGGAGGAGTACGTCTCCAAGCTCCTGGCCGAAAGGACAGCCGCCTATGCCTGACACCATCAGCACCCGACCCGCCGACGAGCCCGCCCGCCGGAGGAGGCCGAGCAAGAACGCTCCCAAGCTCCGCGACGGGTCATGAAGCGCGGCCGTACCTGGTCGTACGTAATACGCGTCAAAGACCCCGAGACGGGAGTGAGCAAGCCCAGATGGGTTGGCGGCTTCGCTACGGAACAAGAAGCCAAAGCAACCCGCGACGAGGGCCGGGTGCAGGCCAGCCGCGGTGAGTACATGGACCGCAACCGGATCACCGTCACCGCCTACCTCGATGACTGGCTCGACAGTCACGCGATGGAGATTAAGCCGCGGACTCTGCTCGACTACCGGGCCTGTATCCGCCTCTATGTTGCGCCGCGGATCGGCCGCCTGCCGATCCAGGCCGTCCGGCCATCCACGATTACCAAGCTCTACCGCGACCTGCTGACCAGCGGAGGACGCCACGGCAGGCCACTCGCCATCACTACAGTCACTCACCTGCACGCAGTACTCAGGAAAGCGTTCCGCGATGCCGTCATCGTGGACGGGCTCATCGGCAGCAATCCCGTAGAACGGGCTAAGCGGCCACGCACGCAGACTCAGGAGCCCGGAACGGTCTGGACCGTACCCCAGCTGCGGGCATTCCTGGCCACTGCCAGGCAGCACAGGCTGTTTGCCTTCTTCCATGCCGCCGCCTACACCGGAGCCCGCCGGGGCGAGCTGCTCAACCTGCGCTGGCCGGACATCGACCTCGATGCAAAGAAGATCACCATCACCGGCTCAACCGCCGTCATCGCGGGTAAGCGTGTCAACGGAACGACCAAGAGCGGCCGCACGCGCGTCGTCTCCATCGATGACGAAACGGTCGCTGTGCTTCGCCAGCGCAAGGCGGACCAGGCTGCCGAACAACTCCGAGCCGACGACTCCTGGCGCGGAACCAAGGATGGGTACGTCTTCACGACCGGCTGGGGCGAACCGATCTACCCAGACACCGTCACGTCACTGATGTCCAAGCTCATCCGCTCCCACAATGAGCCCGAGCAAGGGCCGCGACCGAAGGACCAGATACCGCACGCACGCCTGCACGACCTCAGGCATCTCCATGCCACGGCCTTGCTGCTCTCCGGGGTGCCCGTGCATGTCGTCGCGGCCCGCCTGGGCCACGCCGACCCCGCGATCACCCTCCGCGTGTACGCCCACGTGATCAGCTCGGCCGAAGCTGCCGTCGCGGACATCTTCGCCCAGGCCGTGAGCAATGCGTGATGCCAGCGCTCACAAAGTCCGTGAGCATCACGCTGTTAGCAAACCCGTTAGCACGAAGGCCCCTTCCATGATCGGAAGGGGCCTCTGACCTGGGAGCCGCCTATCGGAATCGAACCGATGACCTACGCATTACGAGAGGCCCGCGAGCACGCTCCAGCCGCTCTACCAGCACAAATCACCGTGCTGAACGCTCAGATTGCCCGGTTCGCACAGAGTGCTACACGGATCTCATTCCAGATTTCATTCCACGTCCAAACCATTCGACAGCTACAGAGAGTGACATCTCGTCGTTGCCTCTCCTCGCTCGAGTCCGCCGCCGGGCGGTCTCCTGCTCCGCGTCGGCCTTAGCATGATCATCTCGCGACGGCCCCAGAGCCGCGCGATCCCTGAGCGTCCCCTGACGGCGTGATGTACGTCACGCATAGTGATCGCTGCCGTTAGCCGTCTGGAGAAATATCCACCGTTCGGCGCGGCCATTGGACCGAGGGCAGCCAGCAACTGAAGCGCGCAGATGGGGGCATTCTGCGTTCCATGTCGAGGCACGCCGCAGCCGTGGCGCACGGCCGCATACTCGGCACCCGGGGAACCGCAGGGTTAACGTACCGGTCTCGCGCTCCGTGATGGGCCCGGGACCTTCCCGGTGAGCAGGGCAGATCTTCCTGCAGATCACGGTGCGCGCTACATTGCGGCAGAACACCCGGGCGGATGCTGGCGCCGCATGTGGTTGATCAGGATGCTGGCCAGCAGGGCGCGGAGGGCGCGGGCCGGTTTGCCGGGGTGGAAGGTGAGGCAGATGAGCTGGGTTAAATCCGGGCGGGCCGGGGGTGAGCGGGCAGGGCCTCGGCAAAGTCGAGGTCAGCCAAGTGGCCGGGTCGATCGGCGGATGGTGGTCAGGCGGGCACGTCCCTCACGAGTTGAACCGCTGTGATCACCGCAAGGAGCGATGCGCGCGCTGCCCTTGCCACGTGCCGGGCCCGGGGAAGCTATTGGCCCGCCATCGGAAGATGTTGCCGGCCCCGTTGGGGTGTTTACTGATCTGGTGGCTGATGGGGCCGAACGGAGTCTGGTCGCCTTGGTGGCTGGCGCCACCCGGGGGGCGGGCCGGGCGATTGCCGTCGAGTTGGCGCGGGCTGGGTTCTTCGTCTATGCGACAGGCCGCAGCAGTCGGGCCACCGGCCCTTCCGAGCTCGGCAGGCCGGAGACGATCGAGGAGACCGGTGATCTGATCCGCGCGGCTGGCGGGGCGGGCGCCGCACGAGTGATTGATCATGAGGATCCCGGCCAGGTGGCCGCCCTGGTGGCAGCCATCGATGCCGAGCGCGGCCGCCTTGATGTGCTGGTTAACGACATGTTCGGGGGTGACCGGTACATGCAGTGGGACAAGCTGCTGTGGGAGCACGACTGGCCGGGCGGGCTGCGGATGCTGCAAATGGGCGTGCATACCCATTTGATCACCTGCCGGGCGGCCATCCCGGTGATGCTGCGTACCGCCGCTTCGCATGGCACTCGCGGCCTGGTGGTTGAGATGACCGACGGGACCTCGCAGGCCAACGCCGAGTTCCGCCGCAATGTCGGTTTCTACTACGACCTGGTGAAAGCCAGCGTCGGGCGGATCGTGACAGGGCTGGCCGCCGAGCTTGAGAACCTGCCGGTGACGGCAGTCGGCGTGACCCCGGGCTGGCTGCGCTCGGAGAAGATGCTGGAGAACTTCGGTGTCACCGAGGCCAACTGGCGTGATGCCTGCGTGAGAACTCCAGGTTTCGCGATCTCCGAGTCGCCGGCTTACGTCGCCCGGGGCATTGCCGCGCTGGCAACGGCGGGCGATGCTGACCGCTGGGCTGGCACGATCGTCAGCTCCCGCCAGCTCACCGATGCCTACGGTGTCACCGATACCGACGGCAGCAAGCCGGACTGCTGGGGCTACCTGGCGGCCTATGGCTGGGAACGGGAGGACGGCGAGGGTATTGACCGGTTCCGCTGATTCAGGCACCGCGAATGACCCGCAGCGAACTGGCGTGAGCGCCGTCGCGCATAAGCCCGGGCGCGAGCTCGACGACCCAAAAGAGCTGCTGCTGGGCTTCCTGGACTATTACCGGTCGGTCATCATCCGCAAGGTTGACGGCCTGACCGATGCGGAACTGCGGGCGAGCCGCCTGCCGTCCGGCTGGACTCCGCTGGAGCTGCTCCAGCACCTGGCCTACATGGAGCGGCGGTGGCTGTGCTGGGGATTTTGCGCCGAGCAGCTCCCCGATCCGCACGGCGACGAAGACCAGACTGGGCGCTGGCACGCCGGGCCAGGCGACACCGCCGCCAGCGTCATCGGCGCACTCCGCGCCGCGGGCGAGCAAACGCGGGCCATTGCATGCGCAGCCGACCTGACCGACACCAGCACCCCTGGCGGCCGGTTCAGCGATAGCGACCCCCGGCCCCTGCCGACGCTGGCGTGGATCCTCATGTACGTGCTGCAGGAGTATGCCCGCCATGCCGGGCACCTGGACGTGGCACGGGAACTGGTAGACGGCACGACGGGAGAATGACCGGCGTGCCAGCCGGCGCCGCCAGCCCGAAGCTGGGGCCCGGGCCGGGCAGGATGCTCCCGGATCATGATCACAGAGAGAAGCAGGAAGGCCCCGCGTTGGTGGAGATCGGTGACGTAGCACGCTTGGCCGAGGCCTTGGCGGGTGTCCGCCTCACCGCGTCAGGGGGGCTGGCTGAGTGGCGTACCGCGGCAGGCTGGTAGCGCGTCAGCTTGGCGACGCGCATTTGGTGATTCGCGCCGATTTCGACTACCGCGCCTGGCTGCTGCGGCAGTTCCCCGAGACCTTCAGCGTCCCGGCCCGGTACATCAAGCACATGATGGTCGTCGCTGATCTCACCAGAGGCGGCGCTGGTGCCATCGAGGACGCACTCGAGGCAGCGTGGCAACTGCAGCGAAGCACTGGCTGACGGCGCCTTTCCACCCAGGGCCCCGGCAGAGCCGGTTAGCCCCAAGTTACGTCGGCGTGTCGCTTGAGAAGCGGATATGAGCTGCGGAAACGCTGCGTTTGAGGCACGAAGATGTAGCCAGGAGAATCTGGCGATGCCCGCGGCGTGATACCAAGTTGATCATCAACGGACGGCCGAATGCCGCGCCGGATACCGGCATGTAGCCAGAACGCCGACTTGCCTCACCCATCGTTTGCCCACCGTTTGTATTCGCATCCGCTGGTTCACGTAACTTCGGGTTAGCACTTCATGATCGTCCGAAGAGGGCGGCTGGACCTGCGGGCGTGGTAGCGCAGGGCGCTGGCGATGCAGCCAGCGCCGGTGAGCCTCAAGATGGTGACCACCAGGTTGCGCAGGCTTGCCATGATCTGCGGTCCGCTGGCGGTGCGCACTTGGGAACGGTCCTCGTCAAAGTCCAGGTCGCGCACCCAGTGCAGCCGGTCCTCGATGCCCCCGTGGCCGCGGATGATCGCGGCTAGCTGGGCGGGACTGGCCTGAGTGACGGTCAGCGAGGTGATCGCGTAGCAGGTCTCCCGGGACCATTTCCCCTTGACTTTGCGGCGGCGGGTGATCTGGATGGCCCGGGCCGCGTGTGGGAAAGCCAGACCCCTGGCCACCGCGGTGACCTTGAGGGTGCGCCGCTCGGTGCGGCCATGCCCGCGTTCCCGCTTGGTATAGGCCACCGGTACGTCGCGCCAGGGCAGGGCGGCAAGCTGGGCATGCAGGCTGGGCTGGTTGCGCTTGACCAAGAAGGCGACAGACTACGGCATGTTCGTGCGGTGTTGCCGTGTGAGGTGCTGGTCACGGCAGCCGTGCATCCGTTGTTCGGGAGCCGTCTGACCGCGTATGCGTTCCGGCATGTCGGCGGGGTGCTTCACCTGAAGGTGAGGCTGCCGGAGGGGCGGCCTGGCCTGGTCCGCGCCGATGCGACGGATGTGCATGGTGACGGCGAGGCGCGCCCGGGCCTGGTCCTGGACGTGGCAGGCCTGCGGGAGCTGCGGGTCCTGGTCCTTCGGCTGCGCGATGGCGGGGCCGGATCGGGCGCACTGTCCAAGGACGCCTGGTGAGCACCGTTGGCTGGGCTGCCTGCCGCGGCTTGGGTTCTGTTGATCCGGCCGGTGCCTGCGGCGGAGCGTGCCGGGACGCCGGGATCCTGGCCGGGGCGGCAGGCACGCACGTAGGTTCGCCCCAGTTCCTGATCACGGTCATGACTTGGAAGAGGTGAACCTGCGTGCGTGCCATGAGGGTAGTGCCTGCGTGCCAGCTCGCGTTCGATGCAGTCGGCCGGCCAGCGGCGGCGGATCTGTGGACGCGGCTGCCGGAGACGGCCCAGGTCCAGGTGATGGGCCTGCTAGCGGCGATGATCGCCGCCGGTGTGCTGGTCGAGGGCGGTGCCGCATCGGTGGCGGCCGCAGATCCGGCCGCCGGGGCGGGTGAATGAGATGGCCGAGCCGTCAGCCGTGCACCTGCGGCGGGATGCCTATATCTATGTCCGGCAATCGACGCTGGCGCAGATGACCCGCAATACCGAGAGCCTGCACCGGCAGTACGACCTGCCTGACCGGGCCAAGGCGCTGGGCTGGGCCGGAAATCAGATCGTGGTGATCGATGATGATCTGGGCCGCTCGGGTTCCTCGGCGGCGGGCCGGCGCGGGTTCGCTGAGCTGGTCGCCGATGTCGGCCTGGGCCGGGCCGGGATCATCTTGAGCCTGGAGGTCTCCCGGCTGGCCAGGAACAACACTGACTGGTACCAGCTGCTGGATCTGTGTGCCCTGACCGACACGCTCATCGCCGACGCCGATGGCGTCTATCATCCTGCCGCGGTCAACGACCGGCTGCTGCTCGGCTTGAAGGGCACCATGTCCGAAGCTGAGCTGCACCTGCTGCGCTCGCGGCTGACCGAAGGGCTGCGCAGCAAGGCCGCCCGCGGGGAGCTGCGGCTGAACCTGCCCGCCGGGCTGGACTACGACGACAACGATCAGGTGATCATCACACCGGATCAGGCGGTCGCCGAGGCGATCACCACGGTGTTCCGCCGGTTCGGCGAACTCGGGTCGGCCCGGCAGGTCGTGGTCAGCCTCCGCGCCGATGAGCTGCTGCTTCCCCGCCGGAACCTGCGCACCGGGAAGATCACTTGGGCGGAGGCGGGGTACCCGGCGGTGCACGACATCTTGACCCATCCCGGCTATGCGGGGATCTTCAGCTACGGCCGCACCAGGACCGAGAAGTACCTGGGGACCGACGGGAAGGTCGCTTCCCGGCAGCGCCGGCTGCCCCGGCAGGAGTGGCGGGTGATGATCCCGGATCATCATCCCGGTTACATCTCGATGGAGACCTTCGAGGCCAACATCGCCGCCCTGGCCGCGAACAGGCCGATCCCGGCCGGTCACGGCGGCGGCGCCGCGCGAGAAGGCCGGGCCTGGTTTCAGGGCCTGATGCGGTGCGGCCGGTGCGGGCGGCTGATGCAGGTCAACTACCGCCACGGCGTCCCGGCTTACCGATGCGGGCGGGCCCAGCAGATGTACGGCGCGAAGACCTGCCAGCAGGTCGCGGGCCGCCGGCTGGAGGAGCCCGTGCTGCAGGCGGTCTTCGCCGCGCTCGAGCCCGCCGCCCTGGCGGCCACCGTCCAGGCACTCCAGGACGCCCGGGCCCATTACCGCCAGCACCTGGCGGTCTTTGAGCGCGCCGCCGAGCGCGCCCGCTTCGAAGCCGACCGGGCGCGACGCCAGTACGACAACGTGGAGCCAGAGAACCGGCTGGTCGCCCGGACCCTGGAGGCCGCCCTGGAGGCCCGGCTCACCGCCGCCCGGATCGCCGGCAACCAGCTGGCCGCCCAGCAGGCCCGCCGCCCCGTCACCCTGACCGAGCAGGAGGCCGCCTGGATCACCACCGCCGGCGCCGACCTGCAGGCAGTATTCCACGCGCCCACCACCACCAACGTGCAGCGTAAGCAACTGCTCCGCGCGGTCATCGCCGAGATCGTCATCACCGTCAGCCCGGCCGGCGGCAGCGGGAAACGGACCGCGGAGCTGCGGATCATCTGGCAGGGCGGCGCGAGTACCGAACTGACCGTGCCGCTGGCCAGGACCGGGCAGCACAGCCGGGTGACCGGCGAGGACACCCTGGACCTGGTGCGCCGGCTCGCGGTGCACTACAACGATGCCACCATCGCCCAGATCCTCGGGCAGCAAGGCCGGCGCACCGCCACCGGGCTGACCTGGACCAAAACCCACATCAGCCAGCTCCGCGCCTACCACCGCATCCCCGCATACCAGCCCGCAGCCCCCACTGTCACACCAGGCCGAGATGATGCACTCGTGGTCACCATCGCCCAGGCGGGACACGAGCTCGGCGTGTCCACCGCGACCCTTTACCGGTGGCTGCGGGAAGGCTTCCTGATCGGAGAACAGCTCACCCCCGGCGCGCCGTGGCGCATCCGCATCGACCAGCAGCTCCGCGACCGGATCACCGCCCAGGCCCCGGCCGGCTGGGTCACCCTCGCCGCCGCCGCCAAGATTCTCGGGATCGCCCGCCAGACCGTGTTGCACAAGGTCCAGCGCGGCGAGCTCAACGCCGTCCAGGTCACCCAGGGCCGTCGGCAAGGCCTGCGCATCCAGGCAGAACACGGCCAGCCTGGACTGTTTGACACACCCAGCTGAAAGACAGGAGCAGTGTGCACCATGCTCGACGATCAGCAGGTAGTGCGCGCTGTGCCGGTGCAGGTATTCGGCGTGGGCATGCTGGGCGTGCAGCGCGTCCGCGGTAATGACCGCATCAGTGATCTCGACACGGTCCAGCAGCGCGGAGAACCTCGGGATTTCGTTGGTCGTGGCGCCCACCTCGACCTGCCCCGGCACCACCCCATGGGCATGGTCGAGCGCGGCGAGCAGGTGCCGGCTGTCCTGGCCGCCGTGCCCGGAGCCGCGTAAGGTCTTGCCATCCACCGCGATCACCCGCCGCGCTCCCAGCCCGGGTGCTGTCCGCTGGGCCGCCCATCGGCCAGCCAGCTCATCGAAGGCGTCCGCGTCCAGCTGCTGCAAGGTCCGCCGGAACGTCGACTCCGACGGCACCGCCCCGCTCACCCCCAGCCTCGCCAAGATCTCCTCATCGGCGTCGGCGGCCCACTCGGCGATCGCGGTGAACGAGCGCGCCCCGGCCAGCACCGCACGCACCGCCAGCGCCAAGACGACCGCCAGCCGGTAGCGGATGCCGCGCCGGTGCCGGGGATCGGTGACCTTGGCCAGCACGGCCAGCAGCCCCGGCGCGCCTTTTGCGGTGTCTTTGACGAGGTCAGCAAGCTGGCCAAGGACAGGAGCAGTCGGTGATGATGACGAGGCGGACATGGTCCCTCAGCGGTGATCCGGCAGATCTGAGCAATCGCCATGATCACCACAAGGGCCATGCCCGCGCTACCTGCTCACTACCGCCGTGCCGCCCAGTCCAGCGTCACCTCTTCGGGACTTTGCCGACCCCCTGGGGTGAGCGGGCGACCGATTGGGCGTACCTGGTCGAGCCGTACGCCCGGCGCGTCAACGACGCGCTGTTCGACCGGGCCCACGTCGGCCCGGGGACCCGGTTGCTGGACATCGCCTGCGGCTCCGGTTACGCAGCGAGCGTTGCCGCTGGCCGTGGTGCTGAGGTGTGCGGGCTGGACGCGTCGGAGGCGCTGATCGCGATCGCGCGGGTGCGTACCCCGGCCGGTGATTTCCGGGTGGGGGACATGTTCGCGCTGCCGTTCGAGGACGGCTGCTTCGACGTGGCGATGAGCTTCAACGGGATCTGGAAGGGGTGCGAGGACGCGCTGGTGGAGGCGCGCCGGGTGGTGCGGCCCGGTGGCCTGGTCGGGTTCAGCTTCTGGGGGTCCCCCAAACGCCTGGGCTTGCTGCCGTACTTCGCGGCCTTGGTGGAACTGTCGCCGGCCGATCATGTCAGCGCCACCATCAACCAGGGCGACACCGGGCGGCCGGGCGTGGCCGAGCAGATGCTCGCTGAGGCCGGGCTGGAGTTCGCCGGCCGGGGCGCGGCGCAGGTCATCAACGAGTTCCCCGACCTCGACCTGGCGGTCCGGGCTCTGGCGGCGGCCGGGCCATCGTGGCCCGCCCTGCAGCACGTGGGGCAGCACCGGTTCGCCGAGGCCATGCGCGAGGCGCTGAGCCCGCTGCATGCCGAGGGCTCTGGCGTGCGGATCGTCTCGGAGTTTGGCTGGGTCATCGGCACGGTGCCCAGCGCCTGACTCTCCTGCGGGCTGGCGGACCGGCCAGCGCCTGGCCGGTGCCGGGCCGCTGTGAGCGCGTCCCGGCGAACCAGCCCAGCCGCCGAAGCCATCAAGCCCGGCCGGCTCTGTCACTGCTCCTTCAGCAGCCGTCATGCGGCCGCCGACTATCCGTTCGCTGAGCGCGGCAACGCTCCTGCTGAAGGACAGGACGGGTAGCCGCCCGATAGGTGCGGCTGTGGAGCGTGGAGGCTCAGCCGCCATGGTCGTGCATAGCTGGCCATTCCGCGCGCCTGCCCCTAACCGGCTGGCTACTGGCAGCGAAGCCGAGCCAGGCCTGGCTGGTCCGCCTGCCGGGTAAAGTCACCCGCGAGGCGGAATCGACAGGTGGTGATCAGTGATGAGACAGGCAGTGTCCACAGGCTCGGCTCCGGCAGCGCTTGGTCCCTACAGCCAGGCGATCATCGCCAACGGACTCGTTTTCTGCTCCGGGACGGCCGGCATCGACCCGGCCACGGGTGCTGTCGCGGACGGCATCGAGGCGCAGGCAGAACAGGCCCTCCGCAACCTCGACGCGATCTTGGCTGCCGCCGGGGCATCCCTCGCGACCCTGGTCAAGACCACGATCTTCTACCAGAACGTCGGCGACTTCGCCGCGATCAACGCTGTTTATGCCCGTTACATGCCAGAGCCGCCTCCGGCCCGGTCCGCGCCCGCCAACGTCAACCTGCCACGTGGCCTGCTTATCTCCATCGACGCAATCGCGGTCCTGCCAGCAGCCTAGCGCTCGGGCATGGCACTGACACGCCGGCTCAGCCGATGCTGCACCGGCCGGGCCGACCGGGAGTCATCTGACCGGCGGACAGACCTCGTCCCCCCTGCAGCCGATCCCAATGACCTGGGCGGCTGCCGCACCACCACCGGCCGGCAACCGACTCGCTCCTATTCGGTGGTCCTGGATCCCGGAGGCGGGGCAATTCATTTCATGCTGCGTAATCTGCCCTGGCTTGGAGCCAGGCGCGCAGTCCCGCCGTTCGGCGCGGACTTTAGCTCGATGTTGGTCAGGGAACTGACGATCCAGATCTGGCTGATCTGACGGGGCGCCGTGCGTGGTGCCTGGTGCTGGGCGTTCTGAAATCCGGACAGCCCTCGGGGACCTGCTGGCTTGAATGCCGCCGCTCACCGCGCAGCGTCAGTATCAGGGCTAGCCCCGATGTCAAATGCAGGGCTGGCCCTGATCCGCGCGTGCCGCCCGCCGTGGTCTGGTGGCAGCAACGCCGGAACCCCTGCGACGGCACCAGCCATCGGCCGGGCTGCCGGATTCCGGATCAGGTCAGGTATCGAGCATCAGGAGGTCAGTATGCACAGGCCAGCACGATGGGCAGCGGTCGTCGCTGCCGGCGCGGCACTGGTGTGCGGGACGGCTGGCGCGGCCGCTGCCGCGCCGGCCAGTGCCGTGTCGGCCAGTGCCGCCCGCCCGGTCAGGATCCTGAGGTATTACGCCTTCGATATCAACAACGGCGCCGCTGATCCTGGTTTCATCTCAGTTCCGGGCACCAATCCCAAGGTCTTCGCCCAGGGCGACGAGCTGATCATCAACGATCAGCTCACCACCACGCGCAAGGTCAAGGGCGGGTACCCGATCGTCGGCTACGACGCGGGTGTGTGCACGCTGACCAGAATTCCCGAGAAGAACGCGGAGCAGACGCTGGCGAACTGCGTCGTCACCGCCGTCTGGAAGAGTGCCAGCCTCACCATCCAGGGAGTCGTTCGCTTCAAGTCGCAGCAGCCCGAGCAGGCTGTGCTGGCGATTACCGGCGGAACCGGTCACTTCGCCGGCGCGGTGGGCACAGTTGGTGTCTCCTTCACCAAGGACTTCAAGATCCTTACCATCACTCTGCATTGAGACGTGCCGCAGGCGGCCCGGGAAACAGGTCTTCCGGGCCGCTGCGTCCTTGTCTGGCTCGCAACCGTCACGGATGTGGCGAGAACGAGCCGGCGGGGGCGGTGCTCAGCAGCGCAGGAAGGCCAGCACCGCGAGCACCCTGCGGTGATCTTCGGCGGCGGGTGCCAGGCCAAGCTTGGCGAAGATGCTGCCGACGTGGGTCTCGACGGTCTTGGTGGACATCCATAGCTGGCCGGCGATCGCCTGGTTGGACCGGCCCTCGGCCATCAGGGCCAGCACATCACGCTCGCGCCCGGTCAGGGTCTCCAGCGGGCTGTCGCGTCGTGGCCTTGCCACCAGCCGGGAAACCACCTCGGGGTCGATCACCGACTCGCCGCCTGCGACTCTGCGGATCGCATCGGTGAACTGGGTGATGTCGGCCACCCGCTCCTTGAGCACGTATCCCACGCCGCGCGGGTCGTCGGCAAGGAGTTCAAAGAGGTGTTCGGTCTCGATGTGCTGCGACAGGACAACCACGGCGGTGCCCGGCCACTGCTGGCGGATCTGCCGCGCTGCCTGCAGTCCCTCGGTCGTCTGGGTGGGCGGCATCCGGACGTCTACCAGCACCACGTGCGGGCTCAGCGCGGCGACAAGCTGCAACAGCCGCTCCGCGTCCGCGGTGGCACCGGCCACCTCCATTCCGGCCTCGGTGAGCACCCGGCTAAGGCCCTCGCGCAGCAGCACCGCGTCCTCGGCGATGACCACCCGCAGGGGCGCCGCGGCGGGTACGGTCACCGGCACGGGATCTGCGCCGTGAGCCGGGTTCCGCAGCCGGAAGGGCTGTCGACCTGCAGCGCGCCACCCACCGCGGCGACCCGGTCCGCGAGGCCGCGCAGCCCAGACCCCGCCTCCGGCCGCGCACCGCCGGGCCCGTCGTCGCTGACTTCTACCACGATCTGGCCTGCCAGCTGCCGGATCACAACCTGGGCAGCCGCTGCTGGCGCGTGCTTGGCTACATTGGCCAGCGCCTCGGACACCACGAAGTAGGCGGCGGCCTCGATCGGGGCCGGGAACCGCCCGGCGGGCACCGCGATGACTGCCGTCGCCACGGGTGACCGCTCGACCAGCGCCTGGACGGCGCCGGGCAACCCGGTCTCGGTCAGCACCGCCGGGTGCAGGCCGCGCGCCAGTTCCCGCAGCTCTGCCAGGGCCTCCCGGGCTTCCTTGCTGGCTGACTCGAGCAGCGACTCGAGTTCCGGATGGCTCCCCGCCGCCTGGCTGCGTGCTATCCCGAGCGCCAGGCTCAACGTCACCAGCCGCTGCTGCGCGCCGTCGTGCAGATCACGCTCGAGCCGGCGACGTGCGGTGTCGCCGGCCTCGACGATCCGCGCCCGGGAGGCACGCACCTGCTCAAGCTGCGTCTGTATCTCGGCCCGGAGGCGGGAATGCTCCAGCGCCAGGTTCGCCGCGGCGGCCGCCACACGCACCAGCTCAGGCTCGTGCCGCAGTTCCTCGTCGTGGACAAGCACCGCGCGGGCGCCGGGATCGAGCGGGGTCATCATCCGCCCGGCGGGCAGCAGGTCAGCCTCGACAGGCAGATCGCCAGTATCTACATAGCACCCACGGTCAGGCACCCGGAACGCAAGCTGCAGGGTCGGGTCACCCAGCGCCCTGGCCAGCGCGTCCCGCAGCCGCGCCGGGGCGGGTCCTGGCTCAAGGCCCACCAGCGCCGCTCCGACGGCACCCCGGGCGCTTCGGGCGCGGAACATCCCGATCGCGTACGCGGCCGGTGCCGCGATCAGGATCAGCGGGCCGATGCCGTAGAGCACCAGGTTGGAGACTCCAAGACTGCCTGGGACCTCCAGCAGGCCAATATAGGCAGCGATCGGCACGGCGACCCAGATGAGCGACGTCATCGCCCGCCGTGAATACCCCCGGGCCGACCACCAGTGCCTGGCAATCAGGGCAACTACGGCCACTGTTATGCAAATTCCGACGACCGCGGCGGAATTGGTGATATCGCTTTGCAGCCGGTTGGAGCTGTCAACCAGGAACAAGTTGGCCGGACAGGCAACGCTGCAGCCGTTGGTGCGCGGGTTCCAGAACAGTATCCCGACCGCGTTGTTGCCGACATTCCAGCAGTAGTTCACGGTCACCACCACACGGTCGAGGCGTGACCGCAGGCGCCCGTAGGGCCAGGCCAGCGCCAGATGAGCCAGACACGCCTGGTAGAGGGATGCGGTGATAGTACCGACCGTGAACGGCAGCGCATAGTGCAGGTTTGTCAGCGAAGGAAGGAGCCAGGCATAGCCGGTGATCGTGAACAGCAGGCCGATCCGCTCACCGGGATGGACCTGCCAGGCGAGCAGGCCGACAACCAGGTATGCCAGCAGGACCAGCGTCGACGTGACCACGTAGATCGCCGGGCCAGGCGGCCCCGGCCAGCCGTTGACATAGAACGTGACCAGATTGAAGGCGACCGCCGCGACCGCGCCGCCGACCAGGACGGCCCGCAACAGGCGGCTCACGTCGGGCTCTCCGCCAGGAAAGCGCGCAACGTCACTCCCGACAGCTTGTCTTTAGCCACGAACCCGGCCGCCGGGCTGGCGGCGATCTTCCCGCCGTAGTCGCTCGCATCACGGGTCGACGTCAGGACGATCACCGGCCCGCCCCCGTGGCCCGCGAGCCGCCTCGCCACCTCGAACCCATCAAGGTCCGGAAGCTGGATGTCCAGCAGCACCAGCCGTGGCCCGATGCTGCGAGCGGTCTCGGTCGCCTCGGCACCAGTCGCCGCTTCAGCCACCGCGAACCCTGCCTTCTCCAGCATCGCCCTGGCGAACGCCCGGAAACCGTCGTGGTCGTCCACGACGAGAATCTGTGTGCAGGCTGCCACCGCCCCAGTCTCACACTGCACCGCGGCGTTGGCATCAGGGCCAGCCCTGATGCCAACCAGAGATAGCCCGGGCTCCGGGCCTGCCGTGCC
>CAVXLG010000018.1:0-91026 GCA_963762615.1 uncultured Actinomycetes bacterium
AGAACACACCAAATGCAAAAGGACTCATTGCGGGATTTGTATATCGATGAACTTCGAGATCTTTATAGCGCGGAAACGCAGCTCGTAAAAGCTCTGCCGAAATTGGCCAAAGCCTCCAGCAGCAACCAGCTGCGGGAAGCATTCGAAGAACACCTGCGCCAGACCTCGGACCACGTGTCGCACCCTGAGTTTATTCGAGCAGTTGGAACACAAAGCATGTACGGTAAAAAGTGTCTGGGCATGGCTGGCCTGGTCAGAGAAGGGGCTGCGACAATCGGAGAAGACTGCGCCGCGGACCTGATAGAGAGACGATGATCGGTGCGGCGCAGCGGGTCGAGCATTACGAGATGGCCGGTTATGGAACAGATCGCGCCCTGGCCGAGCTGCTCGGCGAAGACGAGCATGTCTCTTTGCTGAACCAGACGCTGGAGGAAGAAAAACAAGCGGACAAGAAACTAACCGAGCTCGCCGAGGAGATGAACCCGAAGACGGCCAAAGGTGCCACCTCGTCTGCAGAGAGACTTATCACGGCTCAAAATCCACGAGAGCGGCATAGGGCGAAAGCGACGAAACCCAGAAATGGAAGGGATACGGAAGCCCTTCCATTTTTCTTCCCTACCCTTGGCGTTTCCATGTAACGATACGAGACCGCAGCGAATGTTCCAGGCGGCAGCTCGTGCTCGCAAAATTGTTTCCCGCATCCCGATTCCTGCATCCTAGCCTTGGTCATGCGCTCCCTAAAGGACCAGGTCGCCGCGGGGCTGGCCGTGGTGTTGTTTGTCGCGCTCGTCTCGAGCCCAGTTACAGGTTATTCAGTCCTCACCCATGAACAAGTCGTGGACCTGTTGTGGAAAGACCAGCTTCGGCCGCTACTATTGAAACGGTTTCCGCCGCCAGAGCAGAGGACCTCCCCAAAGCCCACGCCTATGCCTATGGCGGTTCGTTGATCCAGGATATGGGCTACTATCCGTTTGGCAGCAAGTTCTTCAGCGATCTTGTTCATTACGTCCGCGGCGGTGATTTCGTAGAAGCGCTGTTGCGCGATTCGTCGGATCTAAACGAGTACGCTTTCGCGCTGGGCGCGCTGTCCCATTACGCTGCCGATAACAGCGGCCATCCCACAATCAACCAGGTCGTCGCCATGGAGTTCCCTAAGCTCCGAAAGAAATACGGCAAACCGTAACTTATCCGGATGATCCCAAGCCGCACATTCGGACCGAATTCGGTTTCGACATGGTGCAGGTCGCCAAAAACCGTACACCTCCGACTGTTATCACGACATGATTGGTTTGAACCCCAAGCTACTTGCAGCGCGCGTTCAGGAAACCTACGGCCTAAAGCTCGAAGATGTTTCGGCAGCGTGGATCTTGCGATCGGCAGCTACCGCCGCAGCGTCAGCCAGCTGATCCCTGACATGACCCGCGTGGCTTTGGTTCCGCGCAACGACGGCTTGTAAAAGACACCCCAAACTTCGACAAGAAGAAATTCTTCTATTACTTGTCGCGAAGCAACTACGAGCACGAATGGGGCACGGTCTATCGCAGACCTGGTTTCGGACCACGAACTCTCGCATTATTCTGAAGATCGTCCCGAAGGTCGGTCCCTTCAAGGCGGTCAGTTTCAAGATACCCACGAAACAAACAGAGGACATATACATAAAGAGCGTCGATGCAACGGTCGAGGATTATGCGAGCTTGCTACGCGAACAAGACAACGGGAAGCTCGAGTTGGCGAACCGCGATTTCGATACCGGCCGCCAGACTCGTCCCGGAGAATATGTCCTGGCCGACAAGACGTATGCTCATCTGGTCGACGAACTTTCCACCAAGAAGACAACCGGACGCTGAACCCCGCCGTGGTCGGGAACCTGCTCCAGTTTTATTCCGACCCGGATGCGCCGAATGTCACCGAGCCAGGAAACGAAGAGCGCGGCAAAAGCTGCAAGACGAATTGCGCAGCCGATCTGAAGCAGCGCTCCGCACTGCCGCCCGGGCAACCTCCCGCCGCGGTAGAGTAAGCCCGGGGAGCGTGGAGCCCGAACTGAGGGGCCATTTACCGGCTTGTACATGGGCAACCGGATTTTCGTTACGCGGCTGAGCGGTCACAATTGCAGCAGTAGTTTCCATCAACGCTCGCGGCCAGGTCCTTATCTCGAGGAGTGACTGCACACGGTGGCCCGAGTCGGGCCTTTGCAGTTTGACCGGCTTGGAAGCCATCCCTCGGCCGCCAGCGTTCAGCTGTCATTCCGCTGCTCAGAAAGCTGTTCGCTACGTCCTCCTGTTGATCCTCAAAGATATGAGCAGGCACGGCCCGCTGCAAGAAACGACCGACCACCTGCAGATGGATGGTGTACCGGCGAACCTGATACGCCAAATACGGGATTGACTGTATGGCCTTCTACGGGATGCAGAGCTAGTTTGATACGTCGACCCTAATCGCCTACTACCCCTTCGAACTGAGGTACCTATGACTACTGCAGCCCAACCCCTCTTTCCGGCTTGGCGGGAACTCTACTGCGCGGCTTTGTTTGAAACGGATAAGGATAGGATTCCTGCGCGAGTCAAGGAGGCCGAAAAGGCGATCGTGGCACGGGCGCGGAGCGCGTTGTTTGCCGCGGGCACGGACACAATCGATGAGGACGAAGCGCTGGACGATGTCCCTGTATGCGTTACGGGCGCTTCAGAATTGCCTGGAGTTTCGCGCGGCTGCTTGACTTCCCCTGCCCTCCTGGGCTGAAAGCTGTCCCAGTGTTCCTGAAGGAACAGGACGCTGCAGTTTGTAAACGGGGCCTGCATATAAAAGGATCCGGCGCCAATAGCCAGTCAGAATATTCCACCTGTAACCACTTAGAATTAAGGGACTTCTCCTGTTGCTGCCCAAATTACGGGCAGCCAGCCTGCTAAAAGGACGACCACAAAAACCCACCCCCTCCAGCACTCAAAATGCTTCGGTTTTCTCAGATTGAGAAGGCGTTGACGGAGCTCGCCGCCTGAGGAAACCGGTAGCTGAATCCTGGCTCGGCCGGGCAGCCGAGGGCGGCTGTATTTTTACTACACTGTGCAACCCGAAATGTGCGATGTGGGACTCAGGGAAAAGCCCGCATCTCCTAGAGAACCTTACATCTAACCGCACTGACAACTAGGGACACCATGAGCGATCAACTGGGAGTACGCAGTATGGTGGCGAAGTAGGGGAATGGCCTTACATTGCGGGGAGTGCAGGAACAAACAGAAAGAAAGTTGAGTCCTCTCCAATGGCAGTTCCAAGAGCGCTGTGACCCGCATCGAAGCACGCCATATCCAAGCCCACCATTTCCAAGCCCAGAATTTGCAATCGCACCGCTCTGCTTCCCCGGAAGAGCTGCGGCGCGAGTTTGAAAAGGCCATGATCGAGATTCATCAGACGGGTTTTCCTGCGGACAAGAAGATGCAATATCGGAGTCCGATCGTACAGCGGGCGAAACGATTGGGAGTATCGCCGCGCGAGCTGAGGAGTGCGCGCTCTCCGACGCGGCGCGGGCTCTCGCTTTGTTGTGGGAGATTTGAAGGGCGGTGGCCAGGGGTCAGGCTCAGTTTTCGATTCATACATCGGCCTAGACGGGCGGGGGCATTTCCGATTTACGCGGTGAGATTTTAGGGCATGGGGCGGCGAGGTTGGGGCGGGTTAGCGCGGGTTTTATTCTAATAACGTCCGGCATGCTGCTTGATGTACAAGACGCCTCGTCCCTGGAAGCCATTACGGATGTGGGCAAAAACCCAAATGCTGTTCCGTTGGAAAAATTCATAATAGAAGGGGGAATCGAGCGATCGGAATCGGCTCAACTCTTCCCCTTTTTTTCTGACGAGATCTGCAATGAGTGTTGGGTGTGCCGCCCATATCAGACCAGCGGCTAGCGTGTTTTGCGACGCAAGCGTGCATTTTCATCTTCGTCGCTGATGTCCGTCTCGATTGATTCACGGGCGGGTTCGTTTTCTTGGCGTGCCCGCTCTTCGTCGGCCGCCGCCTGTCCATTGCATCTTTCCCGTTGCCCCAGGCGTTCTGAACTTTTCCTTCGAACTGTCACGGG
Source organism: uncultured Actinomycetes bacterium (assembly GCA_963762615.1). Taxonomy (GTDB): domain Bacteria; phylum Actinomycetota; class Actinomycetes; order Streptosporangiales; family Streptosporangiaceae; genus PALSA-505. The sequence continues at coordinate 4,067 of CAVXLG010000018.1, forward strand.
TCCCTGGACTTGCTTTTTTGTGTCTCCGGTCCATTCGCCAACTTGACGCTCGATACGACCGCGATGTCTTTCACTTTGCCTTCTCCTTGAACTTTGTTCATGATTGTTCCTCCTTGGAGTTATGGTCAGAAGCGACAGTCCTTGCCGTGGTTCAACGGCGCCGTAGTCATTATTTCGTTTGGTCCGCGGGCTCTCGGTTTTCCGGCCCGAAGAAAAAATGAATCGAGCTACGCTCGATGGACCGCGAGGGCGGCTGTCCCCACATTGTGTCCTTCGCTCAGAGGGCGGGCTTCGACCCGGATCAGGCGGATCAATACCGCGATTATTGTTAGGACAACAGAATGTGGATGAATCCACCGAGGTGTAGGAGCTGATCATTTCCAGAAACCAGAGGACCAAAAGAGGCATCCCGATTGTCCACAGCATTGACACTCCTTTTCCGCTCTTGCTGACAAATCTGATTGAGAATTACGGCGGGAGCGACAGCGATCAGGTATCCAGTAAAATCCCTAGCGGGACGTTTGTCTCGCTTAGCCCTGAGAGTGGATAGAAAGAGACACCGGTGTGAAAGAAACAACCACGATAAAGCAAATCCAACGATGTGCAAGAGGGGCGGCCAGGCGAGTCCTTGCGGCACCGTGCAGGCAGGAAGCTTCACGAACCGCAATCCGTACTGTCGAACGACGGCACGCGGCTGACTTTTAAGAGTTCTGATTTCAACTTCCAGAGATCCGCGGCTCATGAACACGGTTTAAGGAAGCTCGTCCAGTTTCAGCGGCCCTGGCCTGAAGAGTTCGTGAGCCGCGCGACGCTGATTTGCATCAGTCGTCTATAGTGGTACAGTACGTCCTGTGGGGTCGTAGGAGGGTCTTCTTGCGTCGCGACGGGAGCGGGCTCCTTGACAGCGAAATCTCAACCGTAACTAACTGAAAACACGTGAATGGATCACAACAGAAACGTCTTAACTACCCTTGGAAACAGCCCCGCGAACCCTTATTGGACCATAATTCCTGGTGTGCTTCACGAGGCAGAGGCCGCTCCAAAAAATGACGCTTGATCGGCGATGTCACATGGAGGAGTCTCGATCGATCCACACAAGCCGACTTCCCGTTACCAATCGTCGATGAGTGCTCGCGATGGTGGGCTCATCGATTTTTCAAATTCGGGGATATCCGTCGCCTATTCAGTTCGCAATGCCTGAATTGGATCGATGCGCGATGCCCTCCACGCCGGGATCAAGCAGGCCATCACTGCGACGGCCATCAGCATCGCCGCTGCGCCCGCAAACGCCGCCGGATCGAGCGGCTGGGTTCGATAGAGCATTGATCGCAGCAGTTGCGTGGCCAGAGCGCTGGCAGCGACGCCAAAAATCAACCCGATGAGCGCAGGGCGCAGCCCTTCGAAAAAACAAGCCAGGAGCTGAGATCGCTGCGCGCCAGCGGAAGGCAAGGCCGATATCGGGCGTCCGATGCGTGGTCAGGTATGAGAGCACACGATACAATTGACGCAGCCAGCAGAAGTGACAGTGAAGCAAAGGCCAACACCAGATGGCCGCGAATCCTTGACTGGCCGAGTCGTGCCAAGAATCTGGTCCATGGTCAGCGCGCTATAAACGGGCAACACCGGTTCGAGCGAGAGATCTGCCGCTGGATCGGCATCGACATCGTCATCGGATCGGCGGAGGTGGTTGCCACGATCGTCGCTTGGACGGCGATCGGGAATGCCGACAGGATAGGGAGTACATCGTGGGCTGAACCGGCCTGGTAATGTCAACGACCGTGTCGCCGACTTCGCCGAGGATCTCGTAAACTTCCGGCTTGTCATCCCAGTCCATGCGGACATGCTTGCCGACCGGGTCGTCGCCTGCGAGGTACTGATCGACGAACGTCTTGCTCACAACGACGTAGTGATCTGTTGCTGAGCCGCTCGTGTTCCGTGAAGATGCGGCCGCGCAACAGTGGAATCTGCATCACGCTGAAATAATGCGGGTCGCAGTGAAAATGATGGCTTCGTACTGAAGGCTGTAGCTGGCCGGGCCGCTCCAGGATGCTGAATACCCGCCGAACGAAAGCCACCCGTGGAACGGAAACCAATCCCGCGCCGTGATGCCAGGCAGGCGTCCAGTCGCTCGAGCAACGCCTCGTGGAAGCGCACGATCTTTCCGCGCGTATCGTACTGGATTTCGGGCAGGCCGAATTCATGGTGATATTTGATCGTGCGGACCGAGATCGGTTGTGCGTAATCAGGAAACTCTGAAGAGCCGGCCGGCCGGATCAACAGGACAACCTTAAGGGCGATTTCCATGTAGCATCGTCTTGAGGCCGCGCCCAAAAGGCGCTGGCGCCGATCGTTCCCGTGGAATCGCGCAGTCCCGAAAGCGACCTTTTCCGGGTGGACGAAATTGCGGCACAAGGCCGGCCAGCAATCCTGCCGCGCTCCAGGGCCAGGTCAACGGGGAACCAGCACATCCGCATCACGACGGCGCGCGCAGATTGCGCCAATGTGCCGCACCCATAGGTCGAAGCCAGCGACAGCAACAAACCCAGTCCTCCACCGGCCAAACAAGATCAGCAAACTCTCCGTCATCTGCTCGCAGATAAGGACAACACGGCTGCCGCCGAGCGGACCGCGGACCGCAACCTCCCTGCGCCGAGTCGCCGACCTCGCCACCAGCAGATCCGTGAGGTTCCGGCAGGCGATCAGGAGCATGCAGCCCACCGCACCCAGCAGTACCAGTAGAGGCGCGCGAGCATTCCTGGCAAGATCGTCGATCAGCAGCAGCATGAACGGAAAGCCAGCCTGAAATGATAAGCCTGAGCCGGCAATAATCATCATCATCTGGCTTTGCAGACGAACGGTGCTGCTGGAGCCATGCCTGATGTCATTCTCAGACGCTCGGACAGGTGCCTTTTCCAAAAGCCGCCAGAACAGCATCGACGACGCGATGGTGGCTGGAGGCAATTGATCGAGGGCGCGCGTATCGCAGAAGCGTGGCGGATGGGCTCTTCGCACCCGGTCTGGCTGATATTACACTGATCGCCCACCTCATTAACGCGTCGGTTCTGCCGCTTAATATCATGATCACTGACGGTACCCCGCCGACGCGCTCGCTTCGCAGAGCACGGCGTTGCAAGAGTGAGTTATGGTCCCCACCCTTACCTTATGGCGATGAAGGCGTTGGAAGAGCAGCGCGTACCGCAAGTGCGTAATGCAAATGGACCTGGCGCCCGCGTTGCAGCGGGATGTCCGGGCATCTTCTTCATCCCGTTGCCTGACACGATCGTTGAACGTGTTCAGAAACAGCGGGGCCGAACACTGTACCTTCGACTTCATACGAGAAGCGACCGTGTGGAACTGCCGGATGGAGATTCCTGCTGGCGGGCTTTGCGGAGCACGATGCCGGGACTTGCCGAGCAAATTGGTGGATCTTGCCGCTGTCAGGGCTGTTGGTTTGGCCAAACAGTTCAAATCCGCTTGAAGTTGTGGAGTGCCTTGTCATCGCGTGATCGGAGCGAATGGTTCGCTCACTGGCTATGGTGGCGGTATTCAGCGCAAGTCTTGGCTTCTGGAACATGAAGCCAGCGCGCCGACGATGAAGCTAAGGCAGCAAGCTCTATTCTGGGAAGCCTGACGGCGACGCTGGCAGACACTACCGATTGTAAAGATGCAATCCGGAATCGCGGCGTGCTCCGGAACGGGATCAGTCGGGTTGGAAGCCAGAACCGGTCGAATCCATATGCCTGGGCGGCCGGTCATCGGCGCTGCTGGATCTGGGCTTGGTCGCCGAGGCGGCCGACGACGGCCGCCGGTCGCTGGCGCTGGCCCGGCAGGTCGGCTACCCGGGCATGGGCGCGATGGCCCTGGCCTGCCTAAGCATGGCCGCATGGTACGGCGGCGACCGGGACAGCGCCATCCAGCTCGCCCACCAGGCGCAGCAGATCCCGTACGAGTTCCCCGGCGCGCTGTACCGGGCCCTCAGCCAGATCGTGACGATGGTACTGACCGAGGCGGGCGACCTGGCCGCCGCCGAGCAGGCGTGCACGGCCGGGCTGACCTGGTGCCGGGAGGTAGGCGACCTGGGGAACCTGGTTTACCAGCTGTGGAACAGGGCGGTCCTGGACCTGCGGACCGGCCGCACCGGGGACGCAGCGGCGCATCTGCACGAGCAGCTGCAGATCGCCATGCGGACCGGGCAGCGGCCGGGCCTGCTCGCGGGCCTGGATTGCTGCGGCTACCTGTGCGCGGCGACCCGGCGCCAGGCCGAGGCGGTCACGGTGTGGGCGGCGATGTCCGCGCTCGCCGGCCCCTGGCCGCTCCCGCTCGGGCCGCGGAATCCGGGCCACCGGGACGAGCTCTTGCAGAAGGCCCGGCAGCTGCTCGGGCCGGGCAGAACGCGGGCGGCCGAGGAGCGCGGCGCGGCGATGAGCCTGGCCACCGCGGCCGAGTACGCCCTCATGCTCGCCGCCGCGAAGACGCAGCCGCCCTCCGCCGGCGGGCCGGCCGCGGACAGGCCGACGGCGGACGGGGCCCCGGCCACGGCGCCGGGCCTGGACAAGCTCAGCCCCCGGGAACGGGAGCTGATCACCCTGGTGGCGCAGGGGCGCACCGACGCGCAGATCGCCGCCCAGCTGTACATCAGCGTGCGCACGGTCACGTCGCACCTGGACCGGATCCGGGACAAGACCGGATCCCGGCGTCGCGCCGACCTCACCCGTCTCGCCCTCAGCGCCGGCCTGGTCTAATCAGCCGGTCTCACGCGATGTGCCTGACCGGGCAGCCGCTCGCGGCGGTGGTGTGGGTGATTCCACCCCGCCACGGCCGCCCGGCAAGACGGTGCGGGTAATTGCACCCCGGCCATGGCCGCGCGGCAAAAGGGGTAGGCCCACCCCTGCCGCGGACCCGGGCTGCGAGCGAACCTATGGCTGAGGGCCGGAAAACCGGCCAGTTCCTAGCAGACAGGACAAGGCAATGACCGCAACACTTACCCACGAGGTAGCTCAGGTCACCACGACAGAGCCGGCCGCCCCGGCTGCGCGCGGACCGCTCCGCAGAACGTGGAGCTGGATGCGCCGGACCGTTCAGGAGATGAACTACGCAGCCGGCCGGGTCGTCGACCTGCGAGGCACCCCGGATCGTTGACGAGCGATGGCACAGCAGGCAACCATCAGGGCTGTGGACTCGTTCATGGACAAGCTCGCGGTAGTAACCGGCGGTGGCTCGGGCATGGGCCGCGAGCTTGTCCGCCAGCTGGCGGCGCAGGGTAGCTCGGTCGCAGCGTGTGACCTGAACCCCGACTCCGTCGCGCAGACCGCGGCCCTGGCCCGGGCGGGCGCCCCGCCCGGGGTGCGGATCACCGGCCACGCCTGCGACGTCTCCGACGAGGACCAGGTGCTGCGGTTCCGCGATGAGCTACTCGCCGAGCATGCCAGCGATCACGTCAACCTGGTGTTCGCCAACGCGGGCATCGGCGGCGGCGAAAGCTTCGTCTCCAGCCCCCGGGAAGTGTGGGAGCGCACGTTCGCCACCGACTGGTGGGGCGTGTATTACTGCGCCCGCGTGTTCTTGCCGTTGCTGATCGCGAGCGGCGACGGCGTGCTGGTCAATACCAGCAGCGTGAACGGTTTCTGGGCGTCGCTGGGCCCCGGCGTGCCGAACTCCGCCTACAGCACGGCCAAGTTCGCCGTGAAGGGCTTCACCGAGTCGCTCATCGAAGACCTGCGCGCCAACGCGCCGCAGGCCCGGGTCGCCGTCGTCATGCCGGGGCACGTGGGCACCGACATCATCGCGAACAGCCTGCGCGCCCGCGGCCTGCCAGAGCCGGAGCAGATGAGCGACGCCCAGGTAGCGGAGCTGATCCCCCCCGACGTGCAGGCCGCGCTGATCAGCGCCGGCGTGCTGGCCGAAGGCGGGTCCGCCGATGCGCTGCGCCAGATGCTCGTGCGGGCGAACGCTGACTTCCGCGACAAGGCGCCGCTCAGCGCGGCCGAGGCGGCGACCGTCATCCTCGACGGAGTGCGATCGGGGACCTGGCGGATCCTGGTCGGCGAGGATGCCGAGAAGCTCGACGCCGCGGTGCGCGCGAAGCCCGCGGCCGCCTATGACTACGACGAGCTGTTCAGCGTGCTAGCCGGAGAATCGGCGGCAGGAACGCCCGAGCGGTAGCAGCCATCGCCGACCCGCGCGCCATTACCTGGATCCGCGCCGGCCGGGCATGTGCTTATCGGCACGCGGAATAACCGGGAGTGTTAGCGTATCTTTCGCTGTCGGCGCTGCCTGCCGTCCTCGGGAATGGCAGCGCCGACAGCTACTCGTCAGAAGTGCTGGGGGTCGTAGTGCTCGTAACGGTACTGCAAAGAAGGACGGCAGTGTCGCTTGGCCATGACACCTCCCTGGTCAGTTCCACCCAACCGTGGGTAATGAGTAGTTCTCCTGTGCTCCCAGGGGCTGCTAGCCCGAGGGTCCTCGCCGCGCGCCCATCGCTACTATTGCTCGACCGGACCGCCTGATTAACGCACATGCATCAAGCGGATCGAGGAACAGCTATGACGTGTGAATGGGCTAGCGGGCGCCTGTGCTATCCCGGATCGTCCTTTACCGAGCGTCGCGCTGAGCCGGGTTATCTGCGCGCTCGCCGGGCCCGGAATGCTCGCGTGCTCCCGACGGGTTCGGCGCTGTGGCCCCGGCTTGGGGAAGGCGTCCTTCTACGTAGACCAGGCGGTTGCGGTCGGCCGGGTAGATGGTGATGGTCAGCCTGGTGGGGCGGCCGTACTCGTCGAACCCGGCGCGGCTGACCTCCTGGACGGCCACCCGGCCGTCGTCGGGGAGGCCGAAGAACGCGGCCTCGCTGCGGTCCGGCGCGCGTGCCGTGATCATGTCGCGGGTGCCGACCTCGGCGATACCGAGTTTCTCGTGCAGGTACGTCACCACCGACTCCGGGATGTCGGCCGGCTCGATCAGCCGGGTCGCTCCCTGGGTGACGTAGTCCATCGGGTAGAAGGTGGTCTGCAGCGACCACGGCGTCCCGTCGATCCGGCGTTCCTGGTGCCGGCTGATCACGGTGGCGCCGCTGCCCAGCTGCAACTGCTCGGCCAGCGTCTGGTCAGCCTGCTGGATCTCCACCCGCGGCTCGGTCAGCTGCGGCTTGCGATTGGGCTCTTCGAGCTTCCCGCCGTCGAACGTGGTGACGAAGGGGATGATCTTCTGCACCACGAACGTGCCCTGGCCTGGCCGGGTCTCGATCAGGCCGCGGCTGACCAGGAGCTTGATGGCGTCACGGACGGTGTTGCGGGACACCGGGCCGTCCTGGCCGAATTCCTCCCGGAGCTCGACCTCGGTCTTGATCTGCTCGCCGGGGGCCAGGTCACCGGACTCGATGTGACGCTGCAGATCATCGGCGATCTGCCGGTACATGGGCTCGGTCACGGCCGCTCCTCGGCAGCGCCGGCCGGGGGAGCCGCCGGCTCGGTCTCCGGCTGGGGAAGAAGTCCTGCCTCATAGACCAGGCGGTTGCGGTCGGCCGGGTAGATGGTGATGGTCAGCCTGGTGGGGCGGCCGTACTCGTCGAACCCGGCGCGGCTGACCTCCTGGACGGCCACCCGGCCGTCGTCGGGGAGGCCGAAGAACGCGGCCTCGTTCCGATCCGGCGCGCGTGCCGTGATCATGTCGCGGGTGCCGACCTCGGCGATACCGAGTTTCTCGTGCAGGTACGTCACCACCGACTCGGGAATCTCGGCCGGCTCGATCAGCCGGGTCGCTCCCTGGGTGACGTAGTCCATCGGGTAGAAGGTGGTCTGCAGCGACCACGGCGTCCCGTCGATCCGGCGTTCCTGGTGCCGGCTGATCACGGTGGCGCCGCTGCCCAGCTGCAACTGCTCGGCCAGCGTCTGGTCAGCCTGCTGGATCTCCACCCGCGGCTCGGTCACCTGCGGCTTCCTGCCGTGCGTCTCGACCTCGGACAGGTAGGCAATGCCGTCCATGCCACCGCCACCGGACAGCGTGGTAACGAAGGGGTCGATCTTCTGCACCACGAACGTGCCCTGGCCTGGCCGGGTCTCGATCAGGCCGCGGCTGACCAGGAGCTTGATGGCGTCACGGACGGTGTTGCGGGACACCGGGCCGTCCTGGCCGAATTCCTCCCGGAGCTCGACCTCGGTCTTGATCTGCTCGCCGGGGGCCAGGTCACCGGACTCGATGTGACGCTGCAGATCGTCGGCGATCTGCCGGTACATGGGCTCGGTCACGGCCGCTCCTCGAAGCTAACAGCCATACTAGCAGCCCCAACCATAGGGGTCATGGGGTCGTGTCAAAAGTTACGGTTTGACTGGTTTACACCGACTGCTGGGATGGGTACATCCATTCCAGAGGTCCGAAAGGTTGGGACAACTGGGATGATCAGTTATAACGGGACTGATGATACCAGTGGGCTGGGTCCAGCAAACCACAACACCCCAATCGTAGGTAACAATCACATAACTCCAGGTCAGGGGGAAAGACCATGATCTATGTGGTGGCAGTCATCGCGCTGCTCGTTACCGGAGTGGTGATCGGTGTCATCGCGGTGGTCTCGCTCGGCATCCATCGCGAAGAGCGAGCTCTCAGCCTCACCGCCGGCACCCGGGATCCCGTCGCCCGCGGCGCCCGCCGGCTGACCGGCGTGTACGTCCGCACCCCGGACATGACCCGCTCGTCCAGTCTCTCGCGCGACGACACCCTCGTGTAGCCCGGCGCGCGCATCCCGGCGCGGCGGGCCGGCGCCCGGATGATCGACGGGGTCCCGGCGGGGAAGGCTACTGTCGGGTAGGGTCATCGCGGAAGTCGGATCGCCAGGTCCGGAGGGATGGGTTGATGGGCACATACCAGACCGTGATGGTCGGCACGGACGGATCGGATTCCTCCTACCTCGCGGTGGAGCGCGCGGCCAGGCTGGCGCGCGACGCAGCCGCGAAGCTCGTGATCGTGTGCGCGTACCGGCCGGCCAGCGCGCGCGAGGTGGCCGACGCCGAGGAGGTACTCGGCGGCGACGCGTACCAGGTGGTCGGCTCGACCCCCGCCGAGGAGACGCTGCGCGTCGCGGCCGAGCGGGCGGCCGCCCTGGGCGCGAGTGAGGTCGAGCGCGTCGCCGTGCCGGGCGAGCCGGTCAAATCGCTGATCAGCACCGTCAGCGAGCGCCAGGCGGACCTGCTGGTGGTCGGCAACAGGGGCCTGAATACACTGGCCGGCCGCCTGCTCGGCTCGGTTCCCGCGGACGTATCCCGGCGCGCGTCGTGCGACGTTCTCATCGTGCACACCGTTCGGTAACTGCGGCCGCCAGCGCGCGGAGAGCCGCGCCTGCCGTCCGGTATGGTCTGCGCTGACGGCTACTGCCTGCTTGTGGAGGACGGCGATGGCCCCGCAGCACACCGGACTGGCGAGCGGCGGCCGCTACCCGCGGCCCGGATCGCAGCTGCCCGGCTCCGGGGAGGAGCAGTTCGAGGAGGCGCTGCTGGGCGGCCCGCGCCGGTACACCCGGGCCGAGGTGGCCGCGGCCGCGGGGGTGAGCCTCGACCGGTGCCGGCGGATTCTGGCTGGCGCTCGGATTCGCCAACGTGGACGACGGCGTCAAGGTGTTCACCGAAGGGGACATCGCGGCGCTGCGCGCCTGGGACTCGCTGATCGCAGACGGCGAGATCCGGGCCGAGGACGAGGTGTCGCACGTGCGCGCGATCGGGCAGACGATGTCCCGGCTGGCCGACTGGCAGGTCAGGGAGATGTTGACCCGCATCGCCGAGGCGACCGGCCCGGACGAGCCGGCCCGGGCGGCGGGGACGGCCGAGCTGACCGACACGGTGCTGCCGATAGTCGAAAGCCTGATGTCCTACACCTGGCGGCGGCATCTGGTCGCGGCGGTCGGCCGGATCCTGGCGTCGCCCGCCGATGAGCTGTCCACGGCGACCACCGTGATCGGGTTCGCCGACATGGTCGGGTACACGAGCACGGTCCGGCACACCGACATCAGCGAGCTCGCCGCGCTGCTCGAGCGGTTCGAGGAGAACGCCGCGGAGACGGTCGTGTCCAACCACGGCCGGGTGGTGAAATCACTCGGCGACGAGGTGCTCTTCGTCGCCGACACCGCGCGCGACGCGGCCGAGATCGCGGTCCGGCTGTCGAGATCCGGCGCGGGCCTCCCGCGGCCTGCCCCAGCTTCGGGTGGGCATGGCCCTCGGCCGCGTGCTGACCAGGTTCGGCGACGTATACGGGCCGGCGGTCAACCTGGCGTCCCGGCTGACCTCGCTGGCCAAGCCCGGGACGGTTCTGGTGGACAGGGCGCTCGCGGAGGCGCTGCGCCAGGAGGATGCCTACCGGCTGCACCCCCGGCGGCCCGTCGCGGTGCGCGGCTATCACCACCTGCGCTCCTGGTCACTGCGCCCGCGAACCTGATGGCGGCTCGCAGGTCACCCGTGCCGGCCGGCCGGGGCGACGGCCCGCACCGCGTCGATCGTGTCCGCGTCCGCTGCCCTCTTGTCCGGCCGGTACCTGATCACCCTGGCGAACCGCAGCGCGATGCCGCCGGGGTACCTGCGGCTGGCCTGGATCCCGTCGAAGGCGATCTCCACCACTAGTTCTGGCCGGACCCGCACCACGTGGCCGGCGGCTCCCGCACCGGCGGCCTCGGCACGGGCGGCTCCCGTGTCGGCGGCTCCCGTGTCGGCGGCTTCCGTGTCGGCGGCGACCGTACCGGCGGTCGGCCGGCCCGGCCTGGGATCGGCCAGCTCGAGCAACCGTCCGGTCTGCCAGGCCAGCATCTGGTCGGTCAGGCCCTTGAAGGTCTTGCCGAGCATCACCAGGTCGCCGGTCGCCGGATCCCTGGCGCCGAGGTGCAGGTTGGACAGCCAGCCGCGCCGCCGCCCGTGACCCCACTCGGCCGCGAGCACGACGAGGTCGAGGGTGTGGCGCGGTTTGACCTTGATCCACTCGCTGCCCCGGCGGCCCGCCGCGTAGGGCGAGCCGAGCGACTTCAGCACGACTCCCTCGTGGCCGTGCGTCACGGCATCGGCGAAGAACTCCTCGGCGGTCGCCAGATCGGCGGTGACCGTGCGCGGGATCACCAGCCCGGCGGGCAGCAGCCGGGCGAGCGCGGCGAAGCGCTCCTCGGCGGGAGCGTCGATCAGGTCGGTGCCGTCCAGGTGCAGCAGGTCGAAGAAGAACGGGGTGAGCGGGACGTCGCCGCGCCGTGATTCCACCTCGGTCCGGGTGCCGGCCCGGCTGGCGGTGACCTGGAACGGGCGCGGGCGCCCGTCGGGATACAGCGCCACCGCCTCGCCGTCCAGGACGGCCGACGCGGCGGGCAGCGCGAGCACCGCCTCGGCGATCTCGGGTACCCGCGCGGTGATGTCGTCGAGCGTGCGGGTGAAGACGGCGACCTCCGCGCGGTCCTTGTGCACCTGCACGCGGATGCCGTCGATCTTCCACTCGATCGCGGCGGGCGAGACCTTCTGCAGCGCCGCCGCGACGGTGGGTGCGGCGGCGGCCAGCATCGGGCGCAGCGGCCGGCCGACCCGCAGGGTGAAGGAACGCAGCGCGGAAAGGGCGTCCGCGGGCCCTGCCGCCGTCCCGGGCGGGACGCTCGTCCCCAGCGGATCGGCGAATCCGCACAGCGCGGCGCGGGCCACCGCGGGCAGCGACCCGCCGAGCATGAGCGCGCGCCTGACCTCCGGCGCGGGCACCCCGGCCGCCTGGGCCACCGCCTCGATCATGACCCCTTCGAGCGCGCCCTGGCGCAAGTCGCCGGCGAGCAGCTGGACCAGGAACGAGCGCTCCTCCCCGGTCGCCCGCTGCAGCAGGCCGGCCAGCAACCGCCGCCGCTCGGCCTGCGCCCCGGCCCCGCTCACCCGGCCGATGGCGGCGAACGTCTCGTCCGCCTCCGCGATGGTGACGGTGGGCTCGGCGGCCTGGGACGCGGTGACCGCGACCGCCCCGGCCGGGGTGCCCGCGACCGTCCCGGCCGGGGTGCCCGCGACCGCCTCCGCCGGGGTGCCCGCGACCGCCTCCGCCGGGGTGCCCGCGACCGCCTCCGCCGGGGTGCCCGCGACCGCCTCCGCCGGAGTGCCCGCGACCGCCTCCGCCGTCTCGCCCCGCAAGCCGAGCAGGTCCCCGAGCGCGGCGTAACCTACCCCGATCTGGCGCTGGCGCAGTTCGCCGGACAGGAACGCCACGGCGACCGGCACCTCCTCGGGTGCCGCGTGCCGGAGCAGCCCGGCGATGAGATCGATTTTCGCCCGGCGCCCGGGAACCTGGGCGACCTGCGCGGACACCAGCGCGATCTCGTTCAGGAGCACGGGGACATTGTGCTACGCGCGACCGTCAAACACCGCCGGCGCGGGCTATGACAAACTGCCCGCGCCGCCTCCGGCCGCCGCTAGTGCAGGAGATCACCGGTCCCTGACGTGCCATCCCCGGCTAGGTCAGGTCAGGTCGCGGCCCGCTTCCCGTTCCCGGCTATCCCCGCGTCGGTCATGGTCGCCTCGTCGCCCGCCGCGGCGTCCGGCTCGGACCCCTGTTCGGTCATGTCCTCATCCAGCGGCACGTCGTTCCCGCGGGCACTGCGCCCGCGCACGATGGCGGCGACGACGCCTCCTACGACGGCGGCCACGGCGAGTGCGGTGATCAGCCGGGGCCAGACCCGGCGCTTAGCCACCGCCTGCTCGGACGGGTCGACCCACTGAGCGGTGGAAGAGAGCGCCTCGTGGACCTTCGGCGCGACGGTCTCCTCTACCTTGTGCCCTGCCTGGTCAATGCGCGGAGCCGACCAGGCGCGGGCCTGATAGATGCCCTGCGCGACGCGCGGAGCCGCCCACTCCCGGGCGTCCTGCACGCCCTGTGCCGCGGTCGTGCTCGCGTTCTTCGCCAGCACGCTAGCCTGCGCGGCCGCCTGGCGGGCGCGCTCCAATGCGGCGCTGGCCTGGGCCTGGTTCATTTGCGTTGTTGGGGACACAGCAACCTCCCGAGTGTGATCCCGATTGTCACACTTCCCTGCATCAGCACACTCAACCATGCGGGTGCAAGTGCGACCTACCTGTTGAATCATGCAAGGATGCCAGGCATGGCTACTAACCCGACCGCGACGCTGCGGACGAACCTGGGCACCGTGGTCGTCCGGCTGCTGCCCGACCACGCTCCCAAGACGGTGCGGAACTTCAGCGAGCTCGCCGAGGGCCGCCGCGAGTGGAGGAATCCAGCCACCGGGACGACCAGTGAGGACAGGCTCTACGACGGGACCATCTTCCATCGCGTGATCCCCGGCTTCATGATCCAGGGCGGCGACCCGCTGGGCACCGGCCGGGGCGGCCCCGGGTACCAGTTCGCCGACGAATTCCACCCGGACCTCAGGTTCGACCGGCCCTACCTGCTGGCCATGGCGAACGCGGGACCGGGCACTAACGGCTCGCAGTTCTTCATCACCACGGTGCCGACCCCTCACCTCAACGGCAAGCACACCATCTTCGGCGAGGTGATCGAGGGCAGCGACGTGGTGGACAAGATCAGCCAAGTGCGGACCGACCGCGGCGACCGTCCCGTCGACGACGTGGTCCTGGAGTCGGTTCAGATCACTGAATCGCCAGACTAGGCTTGCTAGGGACATGAGTAGTCCCGGCCCGGGGCCCGCCGGCACCGGCGGGCCGGGGGACGCGCCCGCCCCGCCTACCTGCTTCAGGCATCCGGGCCGGGAGACGTATGTGTCCTGCGTGCGCTGCGGCCGGCCGGCGTGCCCCGACTGCCTGCGCTCGGCCGCGGTGGGCCAGCAGTGCGTCGACTGCGTCCGTGAGGGTCACCAGGGGGCAAGACCGGCCACCGGGATTTTCGGCGGGCGACCAGGCAGCCGCCGCGCGGTGGTGACCTGGACCCTCGTCGGCATCAATATCGTGCTGTACCTGGTCGAATGGATCCGGCCCGGCCTGGCCAACGATTGGGAGATGCTCGGCCTCGCGAGGTTCACGCCCGGCGGCCCCCTGGTCGGGGTCGCGACCGGCCAGTGGTACCGGCTGATCACCTCGGCGTTCCTGCCGCCGCCCGGGATCAGCAACCTCGGCCCGCTCGACATCATCTTCAACCTGTGGGCGCTGATCCTGGTGGGGCCCGCGGTCGAGCGGACCCTCGGCCCGGTCCGCTACCTCACCGTGTACTTGTTCAGCGCGATTGGCGGCTCGATCCTCTTCTACTACCTCGCGCCGTTCACCGAGCCGGCCCTCGGCGCATCCGGCGCCATCTTCGGGCTGCTCGGGGCCTGGTTCGTGGTGGCCAGGAAGCTGCGGCTGGACAGCAGGTGGCTGGTCGCCGTGGTCGTGCTCAACCTGGTGTTCGACCTCGCGCTGCGTTCCCAGATCGCCTGGCAGGCGCACGTGGGCGGGCTGATTACCGGCGGCCTGCTGACCGCCGCATTCGTCTACGCACCGCGCAGGGGGCAGGCCCTGCTGCAGGCTGCCGCGGCCGTCGTCCTGCTGGGCCTGTCGGTGGTGGCCGTCGTCATCCGCAGCCACCAGCTCGGCTACTAGCCGTCCCCGGCACGGACGAGGCTATCCACAGCCTGTGGATGATGATGTGGACGAAGTTACAGCGGTGTCATTTTCCTGCCGGGCACCGACTGCCGCGCGGCGCCGGATGGCGTCGCGCCCGGTCAGCCGGTTATCGCCACTTGGTGGACAGGCCGACGCCGAGGATGATGAAACCGAACCCCACGACCAGGTTCCAGCTGCCGAGTGCCCTCATCCCGAGGATGTCCCCGCCGCTGATGTAATACACCGCGATCCACGCCAGACCGATCAGCAACGATGCGAGCATCGCGGGCGCCAGCCAGGGCGGGCTGAACTTCGCCTTCGCGGTCCGGGGCGGAGGCGTGTAGACCGACTTCTTGCGGACGCGGGACTTGGGCACGATCGTCTCCTGTCGGCAGCGCACACGGCACTGGCTGGGCTGTTCGCGACCAGAGTAGCCGCTCGGGAGGCTGGCTACGACCGCCGGCGTCAGCCACTGCCGCCGAACGTGTCGATGCCGGTGATCTTCCACCGGCCGCCCTGGTTCACCGCGTTGACCGCGAACATGGCCCCCGCCTCGGTCGTGTTGTGCGCCGAGCCCGCGGTATCCCGCTGGTTGGCGAAGACCAGCACGCGGGCCCGGTTGCCGACCAGGGACTCGACCCCGGCGTTGGTGACGGTGGTGGTCAGGACGAGCTTCTCCTGGGGCGCGTCCTGCCGGACCAGCCTGAACAGCGTGTTGTACTGGCCCCTGGCCTTGCCGCTGAGCAGGCTCGCCGCGGCCCGGCTGGTCTTGGCGGTGTCGGCGTAGTTGTAGGAGAAGATCGTGTTTACCGCGCCGGCGATCTGCTGGCTGACCTGGCGGGTGGCCGCGGCATCGGTGAGCGCGGTGTTCGACGTGTCCACCCCGCTGGTCGCGCTGCTTGCCTCCAGGGCGAACCACACCGCGAGACCACCCAGGATCACCGCGAGTGCCCCCAGGCAGACCGGCAGCAGCATCGCGTGCCGCCGTGCCGCGGTCGGGGCACCCTCGGTCGCCGCCGCCTCGCGGTCAGAGCTCTCGGCGGCCGCGCCATCGGAAAGCTCGCCGTCGTCCGTAGCGGTCTTGTCTGTGGCCGTCTTGTCTGTGGCGGTCTTGCTTGCGGTGGTCTTGCCTGCGGCCGTCTTGGCTGCGGCGGTTTTGCTTTTGGCGGTCTTGTCTGTCGCGGTCTTGCTTGTGGCGGTCTTGCTTGCGGCGGTCTTGCTTGTGGCGGTCTTGTCTGTGGCGGTCTTGCTTGCGGCGGTCTTGCCTGTGACGGTCTTGTCTTCGGCCGTGTCGCCGGTGATTGTCTCGCCGGCGGGCAACTCGTCCGTGCGCAGTTCGCCGGCCGACTCGGTCTCAGGCCGTTCCTGCGCGGCCACCTCGGCCGCCCGCGGCTCGGTCGCCGCTGCCTCGCCGGTGCGCAGGCCGTCGGGGCGCACCTCGGTCTTGACTGCCTCGCCCGTGTCGGCAGCGGCCGCCTCGGCTACCGAGGTCTCGGTGGCCGGCCCAGTGCGGGGACGCGCCGTGCGAGGAAGCCGAACGCGCGTGGCCGGCTGAACAGGACGGCGACGTCGCGGCGGTGGCATTCGTGAATCTCCCATTTCGAGCTACGGGGACGTACCCGGGCTGGTGGCTGATCCGGTGGTTCCGACCGGGACCTGGCCCAGTGAGCTCAGCTTCCAGCCGGAGTCGGTCCTCTGCAGTGTGCCCTCCAGCCGGGACTGCTTGGTGGTGGCCGCCCCGGTCGCCGGCTTCACCGTGATCTGCAGCGCCACCATGATGTTGGCCGTGCCGGCCTGCTGGTTCAGCGAGGTGAGCGCGGCGTCCAGGACCGTCGCGGTGCTAATCGTCTTGGCCTTGCGGATCTCCTGCTCGAACGTGGGCCGGCCGCGCGTGATCTCGCTGTGCAGGGTCCCGGTCGAGGATGCCTGCCAGAGGTTGAGACCCTGATCTAGGCTCCGGTAGTCGAGCGTGTTGAAGTTCTGCACCGCTTGTTCGCCTTCGCGCAGCACCTCGTCCCGGGCGCGGGCGCCGGACGACGAGCCCGAGTGCTCCGCGTTGTACCAGGACCAGCCGAACCAGCCCGCGAACCCGGCCGCGATGACCACGAGGGTGATCGCCACCGTGAGCAGCGGGCCCGGCCGCCGGAGAGCGCGCGTCGTTACCACCTGTCCCGATTTCCCTGAGCTCAGGGCGTCAGCCCGAGCAGCTGGCTCATGCCCGCCGTTTCAGACGGTAGCGCGGTTGTGTGAGTGCCTTGTCCACTGAGCCCGCGCGCGGAACCCGCCTGGACCGCTGGCGGCACGCTGCCGCCGGTGGGTGCATGCGCCGAGCCGCGGACGTCCACGCCGCTGCTGGCGGGCAGGGTGCAGCTTGCCTTCGTGTTCAGCGGCGGGGCCGGCGAGAGGTCCAGGCCGTTGCGATACACGGTGCCGCCGTAGCCCGCGGTGCAGGGCAGCGGGTTGAAGAAGGTCAGCGCGACGCCGAAGTTGGCCCCGTGAGAGTTGATCACGGTGGAGCCCGCGGCGACCGCGGCCGGCAGCGCGGACAGCATTTCCTCCAGCGCAGGCTGCCGGGTGACCGTTACGTCCGAGAGGGTGAGCAGGTTGGCAATCAGCGCGCTGAGGCCGAAGTCGTTGTCCCGCAATAGGCTGGTAACCTGCACCGCCGCCTGCGGCGTGTTGATGATCAGCCGGCGCAGGTCGGAATCGGAGCTGGCGAGCTGACTGGCCAGCAGCGCCGCGTTACGGCCGAACGACTCGATCTCCGCCGTGTCAGCGGCCTGGGTGGCCAGCACGGCCTGGCTGTCGCCGATGAGCTTGCTGGTCTGCGGGATATCCTCGTTGGCGGCGTGGGTGAGCGTGGCGCTGTTGTCCAGCAGCACCTGCAGGTTCGGCCCCTGGCCCTGGAATGCGTTGCCGAGCTCGGCCACCAGCGTCCGCAGCGACTGCTGGGGTACCGACGTGACCAGGGTGTTGATGCTGGTGAGCAAGCTGGTAACCGGCAACGGAACCTGGGTGTCCTGCTCCGGGATCACCGAGTCGGCAGTCAGGTAGGGTCCCTGGTCCGTCTGCGGGCGCAGGTTGACGTACTCTTCGCCGACCGCGGACAAGTCCGCGACCGTGGCCTGCAGCCCGGACGACGGGATCTTCGGTGCCGAGTTGCTGATCTTGAGGTCCACGACGATGCCGTTCGGGGTGAGGCCCATGTTCCCGACCCGCCCGACGGACACCCCGCGATAGGTGACGTCCGCGTTGGGGAACAGCCCGCCAGCGTTCGGCAGGTTCATCGCCACGGTGTAGTACCCGGTCAGTCCGATGTACCGGCCCAGATTGGCATAGCGCACCGCGGTGAACGCGAGGATGACCACGGCGATCACCCCGAATACGACCAGCTTGATCTTGGTGCCGACCGTCAGCATCAGCGTCCCCCTCCCGGCTTGCCGCCGCCGGATGACCCCGACGGTGCGGCCGGCGAGGTGGTGGCGCCGACCGCTGGCAGCGGCAGCACCGCCGGGGCCTGGCCCGTGGCACCCTTCGAGGTGGTCGGCTTGACCGGCGGGATGATCGTGGTCCCGGGGGGCGCGGTGATCGACAGGTAGCCGTTGAGGTAGTCGCCCTTGATGTCCTTGAGCACCTGGTCGGTGAACGGGTAGGTGAGCAGCACTTGCAGCGACTGCGGCAGCGCCTGGCCGGCGTCGGCCAGGTTCCGCAGGATCGGCTCCAGCGCCTGCAGGCTGGCCACCGTACCGGCCTGGCTCTTGTTGATGGTGTCCACCGCGACGTTGGACAGGGTGTGCAGCGAGTTCAGCAGGGTCACCAGCTGGGCGCGCTGATCCCGGAGCACGCGCAGCCCGGGGGTGAGGTTGTCCAGCACGTTGCCGATCTGCCGGTCGCGGACGCGCAGCGTGGCCGACAGCTGGTTCAGCCCGTCCAGCGCCGCGGTGATGTCGCCGCGGTGCGCGTCCAGGTTGGTCGCCAGGTCGTTGATCTGCGACAGCAGGGAGTGGATCTGCGGCTCGTTGCCGCTGAGCGCGCTGTTCAGCTGGGTGGAGATCGTGTGCAGCTGGCTGAGGCCGCCGCCGTTCAGCAGCAGCGACAGCGCGCCGAGCACCTCCTCGACCGTGGCGTTGCCGGTGGTCCGCTCGAGCGGGATCACCGCGCCGTTGGTCAGCTTTCCCTCGGCGATCTCGGGCGGCGGCGCACTGAGCGCGACGAACCACTCACCGAGCAGGCTGGACTGCTCGAGCTCGGCGTCCGCATTGGCCGGCAGGTGCACGTCGCCGTTGACGACCATGGTGACGTCCGCGGTCCAGCTGTGCGGCGGCAGGTAGATGCGGGAAACCCGGCCGACGGCCACGTCGTGGACCCGTACCGCGGACTGCGGTACCAGGTCGACCACGTTGGCGAACTGCGCGGTCACCGTGTACGAGTGGCTGCCCAGGCTGGCCCCGCCGGGCAGCGGCAGGCTATAGATGCCGTTGAATCCGCCGCCGCTGCAGCCGGCCACCGCGACCGCCAGGACGGCGGCCACGGCAGCGGTCCCGATCGCCGCTGGTCTCCTCATCGCGCCGTCACCGTCCCTGGCCCCGAACGCTGCCGGCCGACCCGTACACCGGGCCGACGGGCGGCAGCGGCAGCGGAGGCAGCGCGGCCTGCCGCTGCGGCGACACGGGCACGAGCGCCCCGCCGCCCGCGGACTGCTCCTGGTGGCACAGCGAACCGAGCGGCGAGGTGACGCTGCCGCCCTCGGACCGGGCCGCCTCGCAGAACGGGTTGCCCGTCGCGGACCCGGCGGCCACGCCCGGGGCCGGCCCCGAGGGCGGGGCGGCCGCGCCGTTCTGCGACGGCGCCGCGCTCTGGTTCACCTCGAGCTCCCTCAGGTCGCCGCGGCCGTCGAGGCTGCGGCTCACCGGGTCGTACGCGTTGAGCACGTTGTCCACGGCGAGCGGCGCCACGTCGATCGTCTGGGCCAGCGAGGCCCGCTCGTTGACCAGGATCTGGGTGATGCTGGAGAGCTTGGTCACGTTCGACTTGATCAGGCTCCGGTTGTCCGCGATGAAGGTGTCCACCTGGCCGAGCGCGATGGACAGCTCGTGCAGCGCCCCGGCCAGGTCCTGCCGGTCGGCCGCGAAGAACCCCGACTACCTGGGCGAGCTGCTGCTGGGCCAGGCGCACCTGGCTGTCATCGGTCTTCAGCATGGTGGTGAACTGCTGCAGGTTGTTGATCGTCGCGAAGAAGTCGCCCCGCGAGCCGGACAGGGTCCGCGTCGCCTGGCCGAGCTCGGTGATCATGGTGTTGAAGTCCTTGCCGTTGCTGCCCGCCAGGTTGGCCGCGCCCGTGTTGATCGCGTCAGACAGCGCCCCGTGCGCGTTGACCCCGTTCGGCCCGAGGGCATTGGCGAGTTTCGCCAGGCTGGCGTAGAGCTGGTCGACCTCCACCGGGGTGGCGGTGCGGCTGGCCGGTATCACCGCGTTGTCGGCGAGCTGCGGGCCTGAGGTCCACGGCGGGGTGAGCTGGATGTAGCGGTCGGAGACCACGCTGGCCGCGACCACCACGGCGTCGGCGTTGGCCGGAACCGGCACGCCGCCATTGATCGTCATGATGACCTTGACCTGCCGGCCTTCCGGCTGGACCGAGTCGATCGTGCCGACCGAAACGCCGAGTACCCGGACCGTGGATCCGGGGTACACGCCGATGGTGTTGGTGAAGTACGCGGTGACCTGCGTGCCGGGGCTGCCCGAAGTGAGCACGAGCCCGGCCGAGATCAGCGCGATGGCGGCGGCCACCGCGGTGATCGCGATGATCCTGGCCCGCCTGGTCGCGGGGGTCAGCCGGTCGCGGATATGTCCCAGCATCAGCCGCCTCCGCCCGGTTTCGGCGGTATGCAGCCCTTGGCGGGGACCACGGCCGGCGGCGAGTACGCCTTCGGTATCAGGCCGCACAGGTAGGCGTCGAACCAGCGTCCGTTGCCCAGCACGTTGCCCAGCACCGAGTAGTAGGGTCCGGCCAGCGCGAGCGCCTTCCGCAGGTTCGCCTGGTTGTTCTCCAGCACCGTCGTGACCTGGTTCAGCGAGCGCAGCGTGGGGGCGAGATTGGCCTGGTTGTCATTGACCAGCCCGGACAGCTGGGTGGCCAGTGCCTCGGTCCCGGTCAGCATCTCGTGGATCGCCTGCTGGCGCTGCCTGAGCTCGGCCAGCAGCAGGTTGCCGTCGCCGAGCAGAGCGCGGAATTCGCTGTCCTCCGATGACAGGGTCTGGGTGATCTGCCGAGTGCCTGCGAACAGCCGGGCGAGCTGGACGTCCTTTGAGGCGATGGTCGCCGACAGCGCGGAGAGCCCGGTCAGCGCCCTGTGCACGTAGGGCGGCGTGTTGCGGAACGCGCCTGAGATCGCTTCCAGGCTCTGCGCGAACTGCTTCGTGTTGATCTGCTCGACTGTCGTTCCGAACTGCTGGAAGGCCTGGGTCACGTCGAAGGGCGACGTGGTCCGGGTGGCCGGGATCGTGGCCGCGGGGACCTGCGCGCCGGTGCCCAGCGGGTCGAGCGCCAGGTACTTGTCGCCGAGCAGGGTCTTGATCTGGATGCTGACCGTGCTCGCGTTCCCGACCCATACGCCCTTGACCCGGAACGAGACCTTGACCCGGTTCCCGTCGAGCGCGACCCCGGTGACCTTCCCCACCGTGACGCCCGCCACCCGGACCTCGTTGCCCGGGTTGAGGCCGGCATCCTCGGTGAACAGGGCGGTGTAGGTGGTGCCGCCGCCGATGATGGGCAGGCTGTTCGCGTTGAACACGAGCAGCGCGACCACGACCAGGATGACCAGCCCGACCAGCCCGACGGCGATCGGGTTGCGCTCCGACATCGACTTCATCCGCCTCATCCGCGGCACCTCGCCGCCGTGATGGGGATTCCGGTCGGGTTCGGGGCGCCGAAGGAGCTCTTGGCTCCGGTCAGCGTGGCATCGCACAGGTAGAGGTTGAGCCAGGACCCGTACGAGGCCAGCCGGCCGATCTCGGTCATCTTGACCGGCAGGTTGTGCAGGAACGTGGTAACCGTGGGCGTGGCCGCGGCCAGGTTGCCGGACAGCCGGCCGAGCTGGATGATGTCCTGCTGCAGCGGGGGCCGGGTGACCTGCAGCAGGCCGGCCGTGGCGGTGGTCAGCTTCCCGATGGCGGTGATCGCGGTGCCGATCGGCTGCCGGTCGGCGGCGAGCCCGGATACCAGCTGCTGCAGCGTGGTGACCAGGTCGGCCAGCTCGCTGCCGCGGGAGTTGACGGTCTTGAGCACCGCGTTCAGGTTGTCGATGACACTGTCGATCACCTTGTCCTTGGCCGCCAGCGTCGTGGTGAGCGACCCGATGTGGGCGACCAGGCTGCCCACCGTCGGGCCCTGGCCCTGGAAGACCTGGATGATGTCGCCGGAGAGCTGGTTGACGTCGTTCGGGCGACAGGGCCTGCAGCAGCGGCTGGAAGCCGTTGAACAGGTCGGTCAGGTTGAGGGCGGGGGTGGTCTGAGCCAGCGGGATGGTCGCCCCCGCCGGGAGCGTCTGGTCCACCGGGCCGGCACCCTGCTGAAGGTTGATGTAGCGCTGGCCGACCAGGTTGAGGTACTTGATCGTCGCGGTCACCGAGGCGGGCAGCGGGCGGCCTGACTCAGTCGAGAAGTTGACCCGCGCAAGGTTGCGGTCCACCACGGTGATCTGGTTGACCGAGCCGATCCGGACTCCGGCGATGTCCACGTCAGAGCCCACGGTCAGCCCGGTGACGTCGGTGAACAGGGCGTTGTAGCTGACCGCGCCGCTCGGCCCGGTGGAGGCGATGGACAAGCCGAGGATCGCCGTGGCCAGCGCGGTGACGGCGATGAAGATGATCGACTTGGTCAGCGGCCCGGCCAGGCTCTTCTGCTTGACGTGCGGCTGCAGCGCGGTACTCATCCGAACTGCACCTGCCTGCCGCGGTACAGCGGGCCGACCAGCATGCTGCTCCAGCCGGGCAGGGAGCGGGGCGGCACGCGGAGGACGGGCGCCGATATCTCGTTGACGAGCTCGTTCTCCTGCGGCGAGTTCGCCAGGCTGAGCCCGCCGGGAAGGGAGGTGCCGGTCGCCGTCGCGCTGCTCGCGGCAGCCGGGCCGGTGACGGCCGCCGAGGTGCTCGGGCCGGCCGAGCGGGGTATCGCCGGGGTGGCCCCGTCGTTGAGCGAAATGCCAGGGAACGGGATCGGGTAGCAGTGCGGCCCGGTGTTGTCGCGGTAGACCGGCGTGTCCTTACCGGGCAGGTAGTTGCCCAGCGGCGCGGCCGCGGTCCCCAGCGGCTCCAGGACATTCGCATGTACGTGCAGCCCGGGCTGGTCGGTACCCGCGCCGAGCACCCTGTTGATGTTCGGCTCGAACTTGACCAGGTCATCGAGCACGCACGGGAACTCCGGCGAGTAGCGGGCGAGGATCTTCAGCGTGGCCAGGCCGTCGGTCGACAGCCGGATGATGTTGCCCTTGTTCTGGTTCAGGAACGAGGTGAGGTCCTGGTTGGACTGGGTCAGCGTGCTGAACAGCGCGCTGAGGTTGGCTTCCTGCTGCACCAGCGTCTGGTTGACGACGGCGAAGTCGTTGAGCGCCTGCACGATATCCGGGGCCGCCTGGTTGTAGGTCCTGGTCAGCTGCACGAGCCCGCGGATGTCGTTGTCCAGCGCCGGCAGGTTCGGCAGCAACCTGTGCAGGTAGGCGTTGAGCTGCACCAGCGTCCGGCCCAGCTGGGTGCCCCGGCCCTGTAGCGCTTGCGAGATCGCGGTGAGGGTGATCGACAGGTTCTGCGGCTGCACCGCGGTGAGCTCGGGCAGCAGGTTGTTCAGGACGGTCTCGACCTCGATCGCGTCCTTCGACTCGTCCTGGTGGATGACGCTGCCGTTGGTCAGCCGGGCCTCGACGGGCGTGGCAGGCAGGATCAGGTCCACGTACCGCTCGCCGAACAAGGTGGTCGGCACCATCTCGGCGGTCACGTTGGCGGGCAGCTCGCTGCTCATGCTGGGCTGGATCGCCAGGGTCAGCGTCGCGCCGTTGCCGTTGGCCGTGATCGAGCGCACCTCGCCAACCTGCACGCCGCGCACCAGCACCTGCGCTTGCGGGTGCAGCTCGTTGCCCACGCTGCCGGTGTACAGGGTCACCGTGTCCACAGGGGTGAACTGCTTGTTGTACAGCGCCAGCGAGAACCAGATCAGCAGGCCGATGACGGCGAGGAACGCCACGCCGATCAGCCTGTGCCTGGTCCTGCTCATCCAGCCACCCGGACGGTGGTCGTCGCGCCCCAGATGGCCAGACTCATGAAGAAGTCGACGACGTTGATCACCACGATCGAGGCGCGCACCGCACGGCCGACGGCCACGCCGACCCCGGCCGGGCCGCCGGTGGCCCGGTAGCCGTAGTAGCAGTGGATGAGGACCACCATCGTGCTGAAGATCAGCACCTTCACGAACGACCAGAGCACGTCGACCGGCGACAGGAACAGTCCGAAGTAGTGATCGTAGGTGCCCGATGACTGGCCGTTGAACAGCACCGTGACCTCGCGGGAGGCCACGTACGAGCTCACCAGGCCGATCGCGTACAGCGGGATGATGGCGACCACGCCGGCGATGATCCGGGTGGTCACCAGATAGGGCAGGCTGGGCACGCCCATGGCCTCCAGCGCATCGACCTCCTCGTTGATGCGCATGGAGCCGAGCTGCGCGGTGAACCCGGCGCCGATGGTGGCCGACAGCGCCAGGCCGGCGACCAGCGGGGCGATCTCCCTGGTGTTGAAGTAGGCGGAGATGAACCCGGTGAACGCGGCCGCCCCGATCTGGTTCAGCGCCGCGTAGCCCTGCAGCCCGACGACCGTGCCGGTGGCCAGGGTCAGGCCGATCATCACGCCGACCGTGCCGCCGATCAGCCCGAGCGCGCCGCTGCCGAAGGCCACCTCGGCGAGCAGCCGCAACACTTCCTTGATGTAGCGGTGGATCGCCCTCGGGATCCACAGCAGCGCGCGCAGGTAGAACAGCAGCTGGTCGGCGAGCATGTCGAGCCAGGACAGCGAGCGGTTCAATGCCGAGCCCAGCCGGGCCGGCCAGCGGTCCGGGGCGATAACAGGCTGCGGGCGCGAGCGGGTGATGACGCCCATCGGCTTAGCCCACCCCCTTCGGGGGGACGATCTGCAGGTAGATCGCGGTGAGCACGAGGTTGACGAAGAACAGCAGCAGGAAGGTGAAGACCACCGACTGGTTCACCGCATCGCCGACGCCCTTCGGCCCCGGCTTCGGGTTCAGCCCCCGGTGCGCGGCGATCACCCCGGCGATGAAGCCGAAGATCAGCGCCTTGATCTCGCCGATGTACAGGTCGGGCAGCTGGGCCAGGGCGGAGAAGCTGGACAGGTACGCACCCGGGGTGCCGTGCTGCAGGAACACGTTGAAGAAGTAGCCGCCGAGCACGCCGACCACCGACACCAGGCCGTTGAGCATCAGGGCGACGAACATGGCCGCCAGCACCCGCGGCACGATCAGCCGCTGCACCGGCGAGACGCCCATCACCCGCATCGCGTCCATCTCCTCGCGGATGGTGCGGGCGCCGATGTCGGCGCAGATCGCCGCTCCGCCCGCGCCGGCGATCAGCAGCGCGACGATCAGCGGGCTGGCCTGCTGGACGACGGCGAGCACGCTCGCCGCGCCGGTGAAGGACTCCGCGCCGAGCTGCTGGGTCAGCGAGCCGAGCTGCAGCGCGATCACCGCGCCGAACGGGATCGCGACCAGCGCCGAGGGCAGGATCGTCACGCTGGCGATGAACCAGAACTGCTCGATGAACTCGCGGACCTGGAACGGCCGCTTGAACGTCAGCCGGATCACGCTGATGGCGAGCGCGAACAGGTCGCCAGTCTGGCGCAGTGCGCCGAGCCCGCGGACCGGCGGCCGCTTTTCCTTCTCCTTCTTGGGCCTCGGGACTTCCAGGCCCGGGACCACCGGCTGCTGCTGCTGGGCCGTCACGCACGGCCTCCCTGGCCTGGCCCGGGAGGCGGCGAGGCCGGCGGCCACGGTGGCCTCGAAGCCCGCGGGCTGTCCGGCTGCTGTCCCGGCGGCTGTTGTCCCACTGGCGGCTGTCCCGCCGGGGGCTGTCCCGCCGGGGGCTGTCCCGCCGGGGGCTGTCCGCCGGCGGCTGGGCTGGCGGAGGCTGGGCGGGGGGCCCTCCTGCGGCCTGGTACATCGGCCTGGTCTGCGCGGTGACCGGCCCGCCAGGTCCGGCCGGCGGCACCATCCCGGCGGGTCCGGCCTGCCCGGCCGGCGCCGCGCGCATCCGGTAGCGCTGCAGCTCCTCGGTGCTCAGGCTGGCCAGAATGGCCTGCTGCGCGGCCGGCTGCAGGGTATGCAGGATGCTGATCACCCGGGACTTCCTGCGCTCAACCGCGCGGCGGGGCGGCAGCCCGGGGGTGGGGTCGAGCTGCGGCACCACCACCCGCAGGTCGGAGCCAGCGCCGCCATCGTGATGGCCGGCGTCGGCGTGCGCCTGCTCCATGGCGATCGTGGCCTCGTCCTTCTCCTCGGACATGCCGATCGGCCCGATCCGGCGGCCGTCGAGGAACTGCGCCACTGCAGGCACCTCGCTGGTCAGCAGCACCTCGCGCGGACCGAACATGACCAGGTCGCCGCGGAACAGCATGCCCATGTTGTCCGGCACCGTGCGGGCCACCTGGATGTTGTGGGTGACAATAAGGATCGTAGCGTCTATCTGCGCGTTCAGGTCGATGAGCAGCTGCGAAAGGTAGGCGGTCCGTACCGGGTCGAGGCCGGAGTCGGGCTCGTCGCACAGGATGATCTGCGGATCCAGCACGAGAGCGCGAGCCAGGCCGGCCCGCTTGCGCATCCCGCCGGAGATCTCACCGGGGACCTTGCGCTCCTCGCCGGACAGGCCCACCATTTCCATCCGCTCGCCCACGATGCGGCGGATCTCGGCCTCTGTCTTCTTCGTGTGCTCGCGCAGCGGGAAGGCGATGTTGTCGTACAGGTTCAGCGAGCCGAACAGCGCGCCGTCCTGGAACATGACGCCGAACCGCCTGCGTACCTGGTAGAGCTGGTGCTCAGAGCAGTGCACGGTGTCGACGCCATCGACCAGAACCCGGCCCCGCTCGGGCTTGAGCAGCCCGATCAGCGACTTGAGGAACACGGTCTTGCCGGTACCGGACGGGCCCAGCATGACCGACACCTCGCCGGGGGGGAGGGTCAGCGTGACGTCCTGCCACACCGCCCGGCGGCCGAAGGACTTGCTCAGTCCCTCGACGACCACCTCAATCCCCATCTCACCTCCCGGCGTCGCTCACCGCAGTCCGCGTATCACCCAGATCGAGATGAGAACCGCCTTCAGTCGTGCCCAACCCGCGTTCGCCCGCACACAGCCGCACAGGGGTGGAGCCACGATAACCGAACGGAAGACAAACTACCTGTACGTCCTGGCATCCCTGTACATCTTCATCGCGTTCATCGCGCCTGTACATCTTCACAGCGGCTTCGCTACAGAGGCCCAGGCCAGCATCGGATTCCCTGATGGTTACTGGCCGGTATGCTAACGGCGGGTGATAGGGGAGTCAAGGTGACCGTTCGGCCCGCTCGCGCCCGCCGATTCCCGCCCGGAAAGTAACAGGCTGCTCGTCAAGAGTGACAGACTGCCGGCCGGATGTGATCAGTTCATCATGAGGATCTAGGCTGGCAGCCCCTCTGACGGCAATCCCGCCTGTGCCGCGGCGGCCAACCCCGATGGCCCGGCTCGCAGCCGGCCGCCGCTGGCCGGACGGACGGTCGGGACCGCGGATCTTGTCGGGGACTGTGACCATAACGTTAACGTCGGCGCGCCAGGGGCGTGAGAACGCTGGCGGGCCCGCCGACGCGAGCTCGACGCGGCCGGGCGTGCTGGTGCCGCAGCAGGCAACGCCCGCGGCTGGCGGCCCTGCGCGCCTTGACCTGCTCCCTCGCGGGGACCAAGCTGGTGACGCCTGTGGAGGCCGGGTTCCGCTCGCAAGGCTAAGAGGCAGACAGCGATGAGTAACCGGTACGCCCGCATCCTGGCCGCTGGCGGCGCCGCGGTCCTGGTGGCCGCCCTGGCAGTCCCGGCGGCCCTGGCCGCGGCCATCCCAGGCACCTGGACGGTACAGCCCGGCGGAGCCATCACGGCGATGTCCGGCCCGGTCACTGTCAGCGACACCGTGACCGGCCCGTTCCGCTGCGTCTCCTCGACCGCCAGCGGCACCCTCAAGAGCGGCAGCGGGCTGCCCGGCTCCCATGCTGGCTCCCTGTCCGCCGTCAGCTTCGTTAACTGCAGCAACGCGGGCGGCCAACGATTCGCGCTGCATCCCGCTGGCCTGCCCTGGCACGTGAACTTCTCCTTCTACAACGCGGCGGAAGGCGTAGTGCGGGGGACGATCAGCCACATCCACCTCACGGTGTCGGGTGGCTGCACCGCCATGATCGACGGCACGAGCGCCACCGGCAGTAATGGCAAGGTGACGTTCAGGTACACCGGCAGCACCGGCCGACTCACGGTGCTGACCACCGGCGGCAACCTGCACTTCTACGACGTCGGCCCCGGCTGCCTCGGCGATTTCAAGGATGGCGACCCGGCCACGCTCAGCGCCACCTACACCGTGACCCCGAAGCAGGCCATCACCAGCCCGTGAAATCGGGGCAAAGGTCGTCTGCTGCGGCACTAAAGATCTTTAACGGCGAAGGTTACGGCCTCTGCTGACGGCTGGCGCATCGTGCGCTATGCCGGAGGCATGAGGTATCCCGATGGTGGCGGGCTGACCGCGGCCGAGCGGGCCCGGCGAGAGCGGGTGCGGTTCGCCGCGGCGGAGCTAATCGAGGCCGGGTCCAGTGACCGGGAGGTGGCGCGGCGTTTCCGGGTGACGCGGATGTCGGCGAACCGGTGGCGGCGGGCGCTGGCCGCCGGAGGCAGGCAGGCGCTGGCCTCCAAGGGGCCAGGCGGTGCCCGGTGCTGGCTTACCCCGGCCCAGCTGCGCGACCTGGAGACGGTGCTGGAGGCTGGCCCGGCCGCCTGGGGCTGGGATGAGGACCAGCGCTGGACGCTGGCCCGCATCGCCGGGGTGGTGCGCCGCCGGTTCGGCGTGGAGTACACCCTGACGGGGCTGGACCTGCTGCTGCACCGGATCGGCTGGAGCGCGCAGGTCCCCGCCCGCCAGGCGGCCGAGCGGGACGAGACGGCCATCGCCGCCTGGAAGGAGGAGACCTGGCCGGTGGTAAAAGCCAGCTCATCTGATGGATGGTCGCGCAGGCGGAAATTGGCTGGGTGCCGGCTGCGGCGGGCTGGGTTCGCTGCCGCGGGTGGGCCCGGGCTTGGTGCTGCGGGCGGGCGTGCGGGGTGGGAGGGTATGAGCGGGCTGCCCGTGACGTCGGCCGTCCGTGGGCTGTGAACCCGTATAAAAGCCTGGCGCCGGGGCCTTGACCTGTGGGTCGCACCTTGTTGCCGTGAGCACGCCGGTCAGTATTTCGGCTTTCCTGACCGAGGCCCCCGGGCAGCCTGCCGCTTACCCATCTATGAGCGCAGGAGGCCGTGGTGCGCAAGCCGCAGGTGATCGAGGATCAAGAGCACGAGCGGGTGTTTGAGCGGGTAGCCGCGGTCGATGTGGCCAAGGCGTCGGGGATGGTGTGCACCCGCACGCCGAACCCATCGCGGGCCGGGGCCCGGCACAGCACCGTGTGGCAGGTGCCGGCCACCATGAACGCGGTGCTGGCGCTGGCCGACCGGCTGGCAGCGGACGGGATCGAGATGGTGACGCTGGAGTCGACCGCGGATTACTGGCGGATCTGGTACTACGTGCTGGAAACCGCCGGGCTGGCGGTGCAGCTGGTCACCGCCAGCCAGGCCAGGAACCTGCCCGGGCGGCCCAAGACCGACAAGCTGGACGCGATGTGGCTGGCCCGGCTGACCGAGATGGGGATGCTGCGCCCCTCGTTCGTGCCGCCGGCGCCGGTCCGGGTGCTGCGCGACTACGCCCGGGCCCGCACCCACCTGGTCCAGGACCGGACCCGCTGCTGGCAGCGGCTGGAAAAGCTTCTGGAAGGCGCGCTGATCAAGGTATCGGCAGTGGCCAGCAAGCTGACCACCGTCTCGGCGCAGGACATGATCAAGGCGATGATCAGCGGCCAGCGCGACCCCCATATCCTGGCCGGCCTGGCCCGCGGCCGGATGAAAGCCAAGCACGACGCCCTGGTCGAGGCCCTGACGGGCATGTTCGATGACCACCATGGCGAGCTGGCGCAGATGCTGCTGGACCAGATCGCCTTCTGCGACACCCGGATCGCCACCCTGGCCACCCGGATCGAGCAGCACCTGGCCCAGATCCGGGCCGCCTGGGGCGTGGACGCCGACGGCAGCACCGGCCCCAGCGCCGGCACCGGGACAGACGCCGCCGTGCTGCCCGCCGCCCAGCGGCTCGCGGAGATCCCCGGCGTCAGCGCCGAGCTGGCCCGCTCGATCATCGCCGAGACCGGCCTGGACATGTCCCGCTTCCCTACCGCCGCCCACCTGGTCTCCTGGGCCGGGCTCTGCCCGTCGGCCCGCCAGTCCGGCCCCCGCACCCGCAACGGGAAGAAAGGCCAGGGCGACGGATACCTGCGCGGCTACCTCGGCCAAGCCGCCACCGGCGTGGCCGGCACCGCCACCTTCCTCGGCGAGCGCCATCAGCGCATCGCCCGCCGCCGCGGCCGGGCCAAGGCCCAGGTCGCCATCGCCCGCTCCATCCTGGTCATCATCTGGCACCTGCTCGCCAGCCCCGAAGCCCGGTTCACCGACCTCGGCCCCGATTACCACGCCAGCCGCACCGACAAGGACAAGAAGATCCGCAACCACATCCGCCAGCTCCAGGCGCTCGGCCTGACCGTCACCATCGCCCCTGCCGCCTGACCCATACCGCCCGCACCCAGACCCGATCGCCCTCACCGGCCCGGGCCCGCTGCCGCACACCCAGTTGAGGTGGATGTATTTCCGGTCAGGACGGCGGCGGACCTGGGCGCCTGGCTGGTCTTCGAGGACGAATCCGGCCAGGGCTTAAGGCCGCCGAAGGGCCGTACCTGGGGACGGCGCGGCCACACACCCGTGGTGAAAGTGACCGGCGGCAGTAACCGGCGCGTATCGCTGGCCGCGCTGCTGTGCATCAAGCCTGGCCAGCGGCCGCGGCTGATCTACCGCATCCACCACGCCCGCAGGCGCCGCAACGACCAGCGCAAGGGCGTCACTGAGGCGGACTGCGCAGCGCTGCTGGACGCCGCCCACCAGCAACTCGCCGGCCCCATCGTCGTGGTGTGGGACAACCTCAATGTGCACGTCCGCGATGCGATGACCGGCCTGGTCGCGGCGCGGGACTGGCTGACGGTCTACCGGCTCCCACCGTATGCGCACGAACTCAACCCGGTCGAGCTGGTGTGGTCACCTGAAAAGAATCCCTGGCCAACCTGGCTAAACGCAACCTCGCCCAGCTCACCGGCCTGATCAAGACCCGGCTCAAGCGGATGCAGTACCGGCCCGGCCTGCTCGGCGGCTTCCTCGCCGGCACCGGGCTCGACCTCACCCCTCTTATCTAGCCCCACCATTAATGATCTTTGAGGGCCGCGCTGGCTGCAACTGCCGGTTCTGGAGCGTGAAAGCTGCGGGGCGCTTCGGCGAAGTACCGGATGACAGGACAGCAATCGCGGCTGGAAGGTGGCACCGTGACGGAACAACTGACATGCGGGCGCGCGGATGCTGGCGGCCGGACAGGATTCCTGCTGTGAGGGTGCACTTCGTGCCACATGCCGGACCGGCACCTGCCCCCAAGCCCGGAGCCGGTGACTTCGCTGGCGTATACGAGCGGTACTTCCCTGACATTCACCGTTACATCGCGGGGCGGCTCGGGCGGGACGTGGCCGACGATATTGCCGCAGACACGTTCGTCATCGCCTTGCGCAAGCATGACGGTTTCGACGCCAGGCGCGGCCCGGTACGCGCCTGGCTGTACGGGATCGCGACGAATCTCATCGCTCAGCACCGGCGCGCAGAGCAGCGACGGTACCGCGCTCTTGCGCGCGCCCAGGCCGAGACGCTTACCGGCGGCCACGAGGACCGCGTGCTGTCCTCGGTGGCCGCAGCAGAACTGCAGCCGCGGCTTGCCCAGGCGCTAGCCAGGCTGTCCCCGGAAGAACGGGACGTGCTACTGCTCGTCGCCCTGGCGGATCTCGCGCACGAGGAGATCGCCCAGGCCCTCGGCATCCCCCACGGCACGGTCGGCTCGCGCCTGAACCGGGCCCGGAAGAAGATCCGTGCCACGCTCGTCCAGGAAGGCCAGATCGATGAATGAGCTGAACTTGATCCGCACGCTCCTGGCCGAGGCGCCGCCATCGGCCGAGGTGATCGCCGAGGGCCGTCGGCGGATCGCCGGCCAGTCCACCCGGCGGAGGCGCGCCCCGGTGCGGTGGGGCCTCACGGGTGCAGGCCTCGTCGCGGCCGCGGCTGCCGCCGCAGCGATCACGCTGGCCGCAACCGCTGGCGCGCCCGGCGCAGGCCCAGCGGCTTCCGCCCCGCCATCTGTCCCGCCGCGGCTGCACTTCGGTCCAGCCACCACTCCCGCAGGCGTCCTGCGAAATGCCGCGCTAGCGGCGCTGCAACTACCAGCAGGCGCGCCGCGGCCGGACCAGTTCGTATACACGAAGCTGTACCGGTACCAGCAGGTGGACTCTCCTCCTGGAGGTGTGCTGCAGACGTGGAGTTCGGTGGACGGCACCCGCTTCGGGGTCCAGGACGCAGGCCCGAAGCTGAAGTCGGCGCTCCCCGCCTGCCGCAACGGGCACTGGTGGGGCAAGGCTGCCGGCGAGCCTGCGGGAGAGGACAAGATGGGCTGCACCCTAGCCGTGGCCGCCGCCTACCGGCCCGCCATGCCCACCAGCCCCGCTGCGCTGGGTGCCTACCTACACAAGATCCTCTTCGTTGACCCAGGAGACTCCGGCGGCCTGCTTGTCCAGACCGAACAGATGATCACCACCGGCTACCTGACCCCAGCGCAGCATGCCGCCATATACCGCCTCCTGGCCCAGACGCCGGGCCTGACCTTGGTGCCGCACGCCACCAACGTGAAGGGACAAACCGGCGTAGGAGTCCGTTCCGGTATCTGGAAGGGCAGCCTCTACACGATCATCTTCGACCGCAAGACCTACGCACCCCTGGGCATGAACTGGACCGGCGTGGCTGGGCCCATGAAGGGCACCCGCAACGGCGAGGTCCTGCTAAAGACCTCGATCGTCAACAACACGCCCCCGCTTCCCTGACCCTCCATGCAGTACCGCTGGGCCCCTGCATCGGGACCGGGACCGGGATGGTGCTGCCCGGAACCATCCCGACCCCCACTGCCCGCTGGCTGGTCGCGGCCGCCCTCAGCCCGCCACCATCCGGATACCTCTTGCCTGCCTCCGGCACAGCGCACGATGCGCCAGCTGTCAGCCAGATCTCGTAACCTCAGTGATTAAAGATCTTTAGTCGTCGTCGGCACCAGCCCGGGCGACATCTCCGGCCCAGTGTTCCGGTCGCCCAGGGCCAACGCCGCGGCCCGCCGGGGAAGGATCCGAAGACCAGGCCGTCGGCCCGTTCATCCCGGCTGACAACTTGTTCATCCCCCGCTGACAAGAAGCCTATTGACAGCTTGTCATTTCCTGATAAAGAGCTGGCTTTCGCGTCCGCCCGCGGATCCGGCCGCCGACCGCGCCGGGCCGGGATTACTGTTTAATCTTGACACCCGGGTGCATCGGCGCTCTAATTTTACCTGCCAGTAACCCCGATGGCGAATCGTGCACGGTAAGGGCCGGGCGTATGACCGTATACGCGACTTCATATTGCCATGCCCTGGAGCCGCTGAGTCTAAGTTGATCTTGGTGTAAGGCCAGGCCGCGTTGCTGTGGCCGGCGTAGCTACACTGCGGCCCGCGCCAGGACCAAACCGTTCATCAGATACGGAACATGCAGGTCAGGGACCTGACCGATGGATAGGCCAAGAATGGCATTCGCGGATGCCCTGCTCTCAGGTCTTTTCGACGCGGATCGGTGACGAGAGACACAAGGAGAAAATGTACATGAAATGGTCTAGATGGCCGAAGAGCCATCGGTTCCTGGTAGGGACTGCGACGTCAGCCGCCGCAGTGGCGCTGATCGCTATCGGAGTGCCGGCGTCCGCGCTGGCCACCCACCCGGCCTCGAACGCGCATCCCAGCGCGATCGGACCGGGCTACCCGCCACCGGGCGGGATCTACAAGCCGTTCACAGACTGCCCGATACTCAACCCCCTCATGCAGGAGACCGCAGGCGGCAACGGGGTCATCTGTAGCGCCGGCCAGGTCGCCAGTGGCTCGGTCACGCTCGGTACCGTTACGACCCCGGTCGTGCGGCCGGTGGACGTGCAGTTCGGCGGCGTCCAGCTGCCGAACGCCACGCTCGGCGGCGATTGGACCGGCGGGGCCTCGAACTTCGCCGGCGGGATCCTGCCGCCGCCCGCGGGTCTGGGCGCGATGCTGAAGACCAAGCCGGACCTGATCCCGGTGAGCCTGACCACGGCGCTGGGCTGCTCCACCACTACTGACCCGGTCGTCAAGAGCGTCTGCACCCAGGCGGAGAACTTCGGCGGGAAGTACCTCGACGTGTTCGCACTCGCCCAGAACGTGGGGCAGCTCACGAACTTCAATCTGACCACGTGGACCCAGCGGATCGACTTCAAGCTGATCAACCCGCTGCTGGGCAACAACTGCACCGTCGGGAACGCCAACAACCCGATCGTGATCAACCCGAACATCTCCCTGGCCCCCGGCGGTCAGCTGATCGAGGAACCAGACCCGAACCCGACCAAGCACCCGAACACCGTGGTCCTCGACATCACGGCCGCTATCGCCACCGACACCACCTTCACCGCGCCCGGCGTTACCGGCTGCGGCCCGGGTGGCGCGAAGAACATCTCGATCGATGAGGCGCTCGACGCCGGCACCGGCCTGCCCTCGGCTTCTGGGGTCAACAGCCTCACGCTGAACGGCACCTTCGGCATCGCCGACTGCTTCGCCTCGGCGCTCCAGTCGAAGATCCTGCTGTCCGCGTTCAAAGACAGCATCGGCACCACGGCGGCTCCCATGCACCGGACCTTCGCGCACGGGCTCTCTGCGGCCCACCTGCGCGGTCTGCTCCGGGGTCTAGGCATCCGCTAGCCGCAACCGCAGTAACCCAACCGCAGTAACCGAGGGAGCGCTAGCCACGCTGGCGCTCCCTCGGGCATTTTCGGCGTCAGTCAGCGCGCCCTGTCCAGAACGGGTGTGCGACACGAATGTTGATAGCTGAGGGCGGGCCACCCTGGCGGCCTGGTCTTGACGTGCTGTACCTCCCAGACGAGAGGCGGGTATGCGAACCTAGGTGAGCTGGAGCAGCGGATGTCGGCGCTCACCGTTTTCCCCTGGGGGGCGCTCATGTAATTCCTCTGGGCCTGGCCCGTGAGTGATGTTCTACCGGGTTTCCTGCTTGTTTGCCGTGTCGTTGGGGTTATTGGTGAAGTCGGCGGTGTTCGGCAACGCGGCAGCGGGTGCTGCAGTAACGGCGGGGCTGGCCGCGGCTGGTGAGGTTGACGTGGATGAGGTTGGGGCACCAGAGCCGTCGGCATGGCCGCGGCAGGCAGTTGGGGTGCTCGGGGCATGGTTGTGGCCTGGTAACGATATCGGCGGCCGTGTTCACTTCACTGTCCCTGCTGTTGCGGCTGGTGATGCGGGGTCGTGCCTGGCCGTTTGCTGGGGCGGTAACTGGGTCCGTTCATGAAGACCTGGTGGCTGGTGTTGATGAGCCGGTCGAGGAGGGATTCGGCGACGACGGGGTTGGGGAACAGCGGGTACCAGTCGACCGGCGAGCGGTTGGCGGTGAGGATCAGTGAGTGCCCGGCTGCGGCTCGTTCGCTGATCAGCTCGTACAGGTCGTCGGCCTGGGCGGCGGTCAGCTCGCGCATGGCGAAGTCGTCGAGGATGAGGACGGCGGGGCGGATGTATTCGCGGAGCCGGCGGTCCCAGCTGCGGTCGGCGTGGCCGCCGGCTAGGTCGGCCAGGGTGCGGCTGGTCTTGGTGAAGCGGACGTCGGCGCCGGCCCGGATGGCGAGGTGGCCGAGGGCCTGGGCGATGTGGCTCTTGCCGATGCCGACCGGGCCGTAGAGGATCACCGACTCGCCGGCGTGCAGCCAGCGCAGTGCGGCCAGGTCGCGGATCTGGGCAGCGGGGAGCTGGGGGCTGGCGTGGAAGTCGAAGCCTTCCAGCGTGGCCTGCTCGTCGAAGCGGGCTTTGCGGATGCGGCGGATCACCGACATGGACTGGCGGCGGCTGATCTCGTCGTCGCAGAGGACTTGCAGGAAGTCCAGGTGGCCGAGCTCGCCGGCGGTGGCCTGGGCCAGGCGGGCGTCGAGGGTCTGGAGCATGCCGGACAGCTTGAGGGTGCGCAGGCTCTGGCGCAGCGCGGGCTCCAGGATGCTCATCTGGCTGCTCCGGAGGTGGCGTCGGCGAACAGCAGGGCGGGGCCGTGCAGGAAGGCTGCTGCCCCGCCGTCGCCAGCGGGCGGCGGGACTGGTTCTGCTTCCAGCCCGGCCGCGAGGATGCCCTTGATGGTGCGGTAGGACGGGTCTCCTGCGGTGATTGCCCGGGCGCAGGCTGCCTCGAGCCGGGCCGGGCCGTGCTTGTCGCGCAGGCCGAGGATTCCCTGGGCCGAGCGGAGCCGGTGCAGGGCGTTGATTTCCATCAGCGCCTCGATGACCTGCAAGGTCGCGGGGCCGGTCTGCCCTGCCTGGCGGCGGCACCAGGCGGGGTTGCGCATGGTAAAGGCGATCTTCTCCGGTGGGTAGTCACCGAAGTCGGTGCGCTTGCCGCGGCCGGCCCGGACGTGGGTCTTGACCAGCTCGCCGCCGGAGAAGATCTGCACCATCGTCGCGGTGGACCGCACGTCCACCTGCCGGCCGATCAGGGCCCAGGGCACCGAATACAGCACCCGTCCTGCCGTGATGTGAATGTCGGGCCCGACCTTGGCGCGTGACCAGGTGGCCAGGACGAACGGGACGCGGGGCAGCGGGCCCAGCGCCGCCGCCTCGGCAGCGGCGAACACCGCGGCCGGGGCCGCGCCGCCAGCGGCCGGCATTTGCGCTGCCCGGCCACGTCCGCCGACCAGGACACAGCGGCCGCTTGCATCTGCGCCAGGCCAGTGAACTCCCGGCCCCGCCAGAACGAGTCCCGGACATACGGCATCGGCCGCTCGACCGCGGCCTTGTCCTTGGGCTTGCCGGCCCGCGCCGGGTCGACCAGGGTGCCGTAGTGGGCGGCGAGCTCGGCATACGACCGGTTGATCTTCGGATCATACAGTCCGGGCGGGCTGCCCCGGTGCGCAGGTTATCGGGGACCAGCCGGGCCGGCACCCCGCCGAAGAACGCGAACGCCGCCACGTGCGCTTCGGTCCAGGCACGCTGATCCATGACCAGCACCGGCCGCATGAACATGTGCCGGGAATGCGGCAGCACCATCACGAACGCCCAGGCCCGGTGCCGCCGCCCGGCCGACGGGTCGGTCCAGGTGCCCAGCAGCCCGTAGTCGATCTGGGCCTCCGCCCCGGGCGGCGGGGTGTCCCGCAGCACGGTCACCTGCGCCCGGCGGGCTTCCTCCGGCAGGTTCGCCATCACATACCGCTTCAGCGACGCCAGCGAAGCCTGCAGGCCGTGCTCATCGGCCAGCCGCTGATGGATCGTCGCCTTGGTCACGCCCGCCTTCAGCTGGCCGGCGATGTAATCCCGGTGCACGGCGATCTCGCCCCAGGTCACCTGCCGAAGCCGCGTATCAGTCAGCTGCGGGAACCATTCCCGCACCAGCGCCGCCCAGCCCGCCTCGCTGACCGGCGGCCCGCCCGGCGCCAGGCCAGCAGCCAGCGCCGGCGCCAGGTACTTGCGGATGGTCTTGCGGTCCACGCCCAGCGACTCCGCCAGCTCATACTGCGAACGGCCCGCATACCAGTGGACCAGGATCTCCGTTATGCCGGTCACCTGAAACGATCTCCTCGCCATCGGCTCCCTCTCGCCCTCACAGGACGAAAGAGAAGATTCCAGTGGTCGAGGCCACGCCCGTGCGCGACACGCTCACCATCCCCCGGGGGAATAACGTGAGCGGCCGGGCAGAGGAATTACGTGAGCGTCACGCCCCTAGCCAGGGGAAATCGCTGAGCGCTGACACGGACTGAGCTGTATGCGCGGCTGGCCACCGTTGGGGATTCCCGGGCAGGCGGCATCAATGAGACGTGGTGGCGGTGCGGGAAGCCGAACTGCGGCTGCGCGCAGCGGGGCCATCCCGGTCACGAGCCTGGTATCTGTGGATCCGGTCGGTGGGGGCAGGACCCGCGGGCATCAGCTGGGATCCGGAGACGCGGCCGCCGGCTCGTTCATCCCGGCTGTCAGCTTGTTCATCCCCGGCTGACAAGAAGCGTATTGCCAGCTTGTCATTTCCTGATAAAGAGCTGGCTTTCGCGTCTGCCCGCGGGTCCGGCCGCTGACCTCGCCGGGCCGGGATTGCAGCTTAATCTTGACACTTGGGTGCATCAGCGCTCTAATCTTACTTGCCAGTAACCCCGACGGCGAATCGTGCACGGTAAGGGCTGGGCATATGACCGTTTACGCGGCTTCGTATCGTCATGCCCTGGAGCCACTGAACCTAAGTTGATCTTGGTGCAAGGCCTGGCCGCGTTTGCTGTGGCCGGCGTAGGTACGCTGCGGCCCGCGCCAGGACCAAACCGTTCGTCAGATAGGAACATGCAGGTCAGAGGCCTGACCCACGATAGGCCAAGAATGGCCTTCGCGGATCCCCTGCTCTCAGGTCTTTCGACGCGGATCGGTGACGAGAGACATAAGGAGAAATATCGATGAAGGCATCCAGATGGCCGAGTCGCCATCGGTTCCTGGTAGGTACTGCGACGTCAGCCGCTGCAATCGCGCTGATCGCTGTCGGAGTGCCGGCGTCCGCGCTGGCCACCCATCCGGTCTCGCAGGCGCGCCCCAACCAGACGGGAGCCGGCTACCCGCCGCCGGGCGGGATCTACAAGCCGTTCACAGACTGCCCGATACTCAACCCCCTCATGGCGGAGTCCACGAGCGGCAACGCGGTCGTATGCACGGCCGGGCAGGTCGCCAGCGGCTCGGTCACGCTCGGTAACGTCGTGACGCCGGTCGTGCGGCCGGTGGACGTGCAGTTCGGCGGCTGGGATCCGCCGAATGCCTCGCTCGGCGGCGATTGGACCGGCGGGGCCACGCAGTTCGCCGGCGGGATCCTGCCGCCGCCCGCGGGTCTGGGCGCGATGCTGAAGACCAAGCCGGACCTGATCCCGGTGAGCCTGACCACGGCGCTGGGCTGCTCCACCACCACCGACCCGGTCGTCAAGAACGTCTGCACCCAGGCGGAGAACTTCGGCGGGAAGTACCTCGACGTGTTCGCGCTGGCCCAGAACGTGGGGCAGCTCACGAACTTCGGGCTGACCACGTGGACCCAGCGGATCGACTTCAAGCTCATCAACCCGCTGCTGGGCAACAACTGCACCGTGGGGAACGCCAACAACCCGGTCGTGATCAACCCGAACATC
The DNA here is from genome assembly GCA_963762615.1 of uncultured Actinomycetes bacterium. Lineage (GTDB taxonomy): Bacteria > Actinomycetota > Actinomycetes > Streptosporangiales > Streptosporangiaceae > PALSA-505. The sequence continues at coordinate 43,253 of CAVXLG010000018.1, forward strand.
TCCCTGGCCCCCGGCGGTGTGTTCGAGGAGCTGCCCGACCCGAACCCGACCAAGCACCCGAACACCGCGGTGCTCGAGATCACGAAGGCGATCGCTACCGACACCACCTTCTCCGCGCCCGGCGTGACCGGCTGCGGCCCGGGTGGCGCGAAGAACATCTCGATCGACACGGCGCTTGACGCCGGCACCGGCCTGCCCGCGGCGTCCGGGGTCAACAGCCTCACGCTCAACGGCACCTTCTCCGTCGCCGACTGCTTCGCCTCGGCGTTCCAGTCGAAGATCCTGCTGTCCGCGTTCAAAGACAGCATCGGCACCACGGCGTCTCCCATGCACCGGACATTCCCGCACGGGCTCTCCGCGGCCCACCTGCGCAGTCTGGTCCGGGGTCTAGGCATCCGCTAGCCGCAACCGCAGTAACCCAACCGCAGTAACCCAACCGCAGTAACCGAGGGAGCGCCAGCCACGCTGGCGCTCCCTCGGGCATTTTCGGCGCCGGCCAGTGCGCCCTGCCGGGACGAGTGCGCGACACGAATGTTGATAGCTGAGGGCGGGCCAGCCCGGCGGCCCGGTCTGGATGTGTTGTAGCTCCCATACGGAGGCGGGACAGCAGACCCAGGTGAGCTGGAGCAACCTCGGATTGAGCTGTGCGGGCGGCTGGCCGCCGTCTGGTATTCCCGGGCAGGCAGCATCAAAGAGATGCGGCGGCGGTGCGGGAAGTCGAACTGCGCCTGCGCGCAGCGGGGCCATCTGACTTACGAGCCCGGTCCCTGAGGACCCGGTCGGCGGGCGGTAGGACCCGGCGGGCATCAGCTGGGATCCGGAGACGCGGCCGTCGGCTCGTTCATCCCTTGCTGACAAGAAGCATATTGCCGGCTTGTCACTTGTTGATAAAAAACTGGCCGTCGCGCCCGCCAGCGGGTCCGGCCGCTGACCGCGCCGGGCCGGGATGGCAGTTTAATTTAATAATTTTGACTTAATCTTGACACTTGCGTTCATTAGCCCTGGCAATTCACGCGAGGTGTGTGGGTGACCGGCGCGTCAACGTAAGAAAGTGCTCCTGACCTGGAACGATAGGGATTGTCTAGGTCCTTGTCCGCTGCAGATCGAGGAGCACTTGCAGGGTGAACACTACCGGCTGGCTGAAGGGCCTGGGAGTCACTGCCGATGGCGCGGGCGTCGTGTCGCACGCGGGGGTGGCGCTGGTACGGGCGTTGTGTGACCGGATGGGGCTGACTGGCGGCCTGTCGCGAGCGCTGGCCTCAGATCGGGTGCTGACCCATGACCGGGGCCGGGTGCTGGCCGACCTGGCCTGCGCGATCGCTGACGGCGCGGAGGTGATCAGCGATTTCCGGGTGATGGGTGATCAGCAGGAGTTGTTCGGCCCGGTCGCCTCGGTGCCGACCTGCTGGCGGGCGCTGGATGAGATCGCCGCCGGCGGCAGCCGGGCGCTGACGCGGGTAACCGCCGCAGTGAATGCCGCCCGGCGGCCGGCCTGGGCGGCGATGGTGGCGCGGCACGGCGCGCTGCCCGGGGTGACGGTCGCGGACAAGGTGGTGGAGGGCGTGACCTGCGTCCGGCTGGATGCCACCGTCACCGCGGCGCACTCAGACAAGGAACTCGCGGAACCGAATTTCAAGGGCTTTGGGCACCATCCGCTGCTGGCTTACTGCGACAACACCCGTGAGCCGCTGGCCGGGATGCTGCGCAAGGGCAGCGCCGGGTCCAACACCGTGACCGATCACCTGGACATCCTGGCAGCGGCGATCAGCGCGCTGCCGCCGGCGTTCCGGCGGCGGCTGATGGTGACCTGCGACGGGGCCGGCGCCAGCCACGGGCTCATCGAACGCCTGGATGCGCTGGCCGCCCGGCCCGGTCACCAGCTCATCTACTCCGTCGGCTGGCAGCTGGGTGAGCGGGAACGCGCCGCGATCCGGCAGGTCCCCGCCCGCGGCTGGCAGGTCGCCATCGATCCCCGCGGCCAGGTGCGCGAACGCCGCGCCGAGGACGCCTGCCCTGAGCTCAGCTGCGCTCACTGCCGCTGCTGGATAGAAGAAGCGCACGTCACCGAGCTGACCGGGCTGCTGCGCCGGGGCCGGGCGGGCGACCAGCTCGCCAGCTGGCCAGCCACGATGCGGGTGTTTGCCCGCCGCGAGCGCCCGCACCCCGGCGCCCAGCTCACCCTCTTCGAAACCCAAGACGGCTGGCGCTACAGCCTGTGGGTCACCAACCTGCCCGAACGCACCAGCGGATGGCGCGGCCAGCTCGCCTACATCGACGCCGCCCACAGGGTGCATGCCCGGGTTGAGGACGGCATCCGCACCGGCAAAGACACCGGGATCGGACGGTTCCCCAGCCAGGCGTTCGCGCTCAACCAGGCCTGGCTGGCCGCCGCGCTGATCGCCGCCACCCTGCTGGCCTGGCTGCGGCTGCTCGCCCTCGACGGCCACCTCGCCAAGGCCGAGCCCAAGACCCTGCGCTACCGCATCCTGCACGCCGCCGCCCGCCTGACCCGCAGCGGCCGCCGCCGGCACCTGAAGATTTCCGCCACCTGGCCCTGGGCACCGGCGATCGTGACCGCCTGGAACCGGATCACCGCCCTGCCCCAAGCCCCCTGACCAGCACGAAGCCATCCCTGCGATCAAGGAAGGAACCAGGGGCCTGTGGAAACCCCGGCCACCCGGCCCGCCAGCCGGGAAACCGCCGCATCCAGACCCCAAGATAAAGATCAACTACGCGGCCTGGCGGCTATCCCAAGCCAGCGACCGGTTGGCGTGAATGATCAAGGTTAGCGCTCTACTTTTACCTGCCAGTAACTCCGACGGCGAATCGTGCACGGTAAGGGGCCGGGCATATGACCGTATACGGAGCTTCATATGGCGTGCCCTGGAGCCACTGAGTTGGTCGTGGCGCAAGGCTCAGGACTAATCCGTTCGTTGAAGATGAACATGCAAGCCAGAGGCCTGACCCACGGTGGGCAAGTGAAATGACCGTCGTGTGGGTGCCCTGCTTTCAAGCTTATTCGACGCGGATCGGTGACGAGAGACCTAAGGAGAAATATCGATGAAGGCATCAAGATGGCCGAGTCGCCATCGGTTCCTGGTAGGGACTGCAACGTCAGCCGCCGCAGTGGCGCTGATCGCTGTCGGAGTGCCGGCCTCCGCGCTGGCCACCCACCCGACCCCGCGGGCGCATCCCAACCAGACGGGACCGGGTTACCCGCCGCCAGGCGGCATCTACAAGCCGTTCACCAATTGCCCGCTGCTCAACCCCCTCATGCAGGAGTCCCTCCCCGGCGACCTGACTGGGTGTGTCGCGGGGGACGCCGTTACCGGCTCGATCACGCTCGGTAGCATCACGACGCCGGTCGCGCACCCGGTGACCGCTCAGTTCGGCGTCTGGTCTCCGCCGAACGCCACGCCTTCCCAGCTGACCGGCGGGATCCTGCCGCCGCCCTCTGGCCTGGCTGCGCAGCTGGTCACCTCGCCCGAGTTCGTGCCTGGCGGCATGCTCAAGGCGCTGGGCTGTCCCAGCAGCGACCCCACCGTCCAGAAGCTGTGCGTGCAGGCCGAGAACTTCGGCGGCAAGTACCTGAACATCTTCGCGCAGGCCCAGTCCGCTGGCCAGATCACGAACTTCGCGCTCACCACGTGGACCCAGCCGATCAAGTTCAAGCTGATCAACCCGCTGCTCGGGAACAATTGCTACATCGGGTCGGACAACAACCCGGTCGTCATCAACCCGCAAGTCACCGGTACCTTGTCCTTCATCCCCGACCCGAACCCGACGCGCTTCCCGAATGTCGTCGTCCTCCAGGTCTCGGGCGGTACAGCCACCGATAACACGTTCAGCACGCCGGGCGTTACCGGCTGCGGCCCGGGTGGCGCGAAGAACATCCCGGTCGACGAGGCGATCGACGCTAACTCCGGCCTGCCCGCGGCGTCCGGGGTCAACAGCCTCACGCTCAGTGGCACCTTCTCCATCGCCGACTCTTTCGGCAACGGCAACCAGGCCAAGACGCTGTTGCAGGCGTTCGCCGTGAGCAGCAAGACCGTCGGCAGCCGGGAAGGCGCCCGCCGGATCTCTGCCCACAGCCTGCGCGACGGGCGTTTCGGGCTCCGGTAACCGAAGACCACAACTGAAGACCGTAGTAATCGAGGGAGCGCCAGCGTGGCTGGCGCTCCCTCGAGCATCAGCGGGGGACGCCCCTCGACTGTTGGCCCGCTGCCCGCCGTTCCGTCAGCCGCGCACGCCTGGCCAGGCTACAGATGCGCTGCGCCAGGCCACGGAAGGCGTCCCGGCGGAGCACTGCGCCCGTTGTTGTTCCCGGAATGGGCTGGCTGCGGACCTGGCGCCGGCATCTGACCGGCAACGAGAAAATAGCCGTCATCTGAGATCCAGGGCCACCCAGCCAAGATCACGAAGGACCGGCCTAACGCGGGCGGCGCACCCGAAGAGAATGGATCCGCCAGACCCCGGCCGCCGGCTCGTTCATCCCCGGCTGACAACCGGTCGACGAGGCGCTCGACGCCGGCGCCGGACTGCCCTCGGCGTCTGGGGTCAACAGCCTCACGCTCAACGGCACCTTCGGCATCGCCGACTGCTTCAACACGTCGAACCAGGCGAACGTCCTGCTGTCCGCGTTCAAAGACAGCATCGGCACCACGGCGTCTCCCATGCACCGGACATTCCCGCACGGGCTCTCTGTCCGCGCCGCTCACCTTGGGGCTGGCCTGCACTTTCCACGCCGTCCCGTTCCACACCTCCGCCACCGGCTCCTCCCCATACGAGCTGTCTTGGTAATAACCGACGGCAATCCTTCGATGTCACGCACGCCACGTCGTAGAGGATGGGACCGCCGACACTGTGAGGTGGGTTAGGAACTGTTTGTTTCGTCCATGTTGTCCCGTTCCAGACCTCAGCCAATCCCGGGTTGCTGGTAGCGCCGACCGCTTCGCAAAACGTCCGCGACGTGCAGGAAACTCCGGCCAGAAACAACTCACGGCTGGAACTCAAGGCAGGCGTGCGCTGGGGAGAGGGGCAGGCGTCCTTGACGGCTGCGACCCGATTGCGGCAAGCGCCTGCGCGGAGGCCATCGTTGGCGGCAACATCAACCCTGCGCACATCAGCACGAGTATGCCTGCAGCTTTCATTTTCATTACTCCCCGGTCACGTCCGTCCCGCTCCGCTCAGTGGACGGGCTTCGGTACGGTGGCCGGGCACCCTGCTCCTGCTCCTGGGAAGTTCCCACCCATGTTCCAGGCGCCGCACAGGCTCCCCTGGGTCAGCTGAGCGAGGTTGCCCGGGCCGGACACGGTTGCGTTGAATATCGGGTCGAGGTTCTCCCCGACGCCGCACCCCGTGAACGGCGGGACCGTAACCTTACCGCTTATTACTCCGCCGGAGGTCAGGCTGTACGGCGGCACGCCGGTGAGCACGAGCGGGAAGGGCCTGACCGTGCGGCAGTCGCTGCCCACGTTGAGCGGAGCCCCGTTGACCAGGACCTTCTCGACCCGTATCGAGGCCAGCGACTCTACCTTGCTAAAGTTCAGCGTGGTGCCGTGACCCACGCTGACGACATTCAGCGTCCCGACCTGCGTGATCTGCAGGGTGGCCGTGGTCGGCACGAAACCGAAGCCCAGGAGCGTCGCGGTTACCGGCGGCAGGCCGGGGATGGCCTTGCACTGCGGCGCACTCCCCGGACAGGGTTTGTAATAGAGCTGGCCGGTCGAATCGAGCTGCAAGTATCCGCCAGCTGAACCATTAAATATTGACCGTTTGCCATTCTGGATGTTCCCGAACCCGGGACCTACTAGGGCAGCCCCGCCGAGCTTCGAGACATTGGTGAATCCTTTTATGAAAGCGCAGCCCTGTACCGGCTCCGGAGTCGAGACGATCGCGCCCTTGTGGGGGTAGTTCGGGAGCTTGAAATGCGGGTTGTACGGGAATCCGGTCTTCACCGGGAACGGGGGGCAAGCGGCCGGTGCCACGTATTGCGCGGTGCCCGTATAGGTGGCGGTGAAGGTCAGCGCGTCCCCGCTGTTGAAGAGGCCGGGGCAGCCGCTGACATTCCAGACGTGCAAGGTTCCGCCGCTAGGCCCGAGGCTGAGGTTACTCTCCAAGTTGGCGATGATTTGGACGACGGGGTTGGTGCCTTCAACCGTGCCGGGAGCCGTGGAGCTTGGGCCGGCCACGGTAGCGCTGCATCCTGGAGCGCTGATGGTGGCCATGATGCCGCTGATCGTCACCGCGGGCACGTTCGTTGTCCCGTCGAAGGACTGGCCGTTCAGCAGCCACGGGTGGCTGGCCGATGCCGACGTCTTGACCGTGAATGTTTTCCCCCCTGGGCCGGTGCAGGTCAGCAGGGTGACCGACGAGAACGACGCGAGGCCGGCCGGGGGCAGTTGCTGACCGAACTTGAATGTGCCGGTCATGGACGAGGACGTGCAGGCGATCACCGTGTCGGTCGCGGCGTCCTTGAGGGTGAGCTGCTTGGTGGTCCCGGAGAAGCTCCCGCCGGGGGCCGACTGCCAGAGCCCGGTGAGGAAGTGCCCGTTGGTGGTGTGCGGCGTGACGGCAGCGGGGCCGGCGGTGGCCACCACCGGCACCGTGGCCAGCGTGGTCGTCTCGCCCGGGTTGAGCGTGCAGGCCAGTCGCATGGGTGCCGGGCTTGCGGCGGTGCTGGGCGGGCTTGCGGTGGTGCCGGGTGCCGGGCTGGCAGTGGCGCTGGGCGGGGTTGTGGTGGTCCCGTCTTTGACCTGCGGGGCGAGCAGCACGGACAGGCCGGCGGCGGTGAAGGTGAGGTTCCCCGTGGCGCGCTCGGTGACCGGCTGGACCGCGCCGGGCACCTGAACCACCAGGCTGCCGCGGGCAGGCACTGTCGCGGACACGGTCTTGAGCAGCCAGGAGTCGGCCACTGACGTGCCGTTCCCGGTCGCCTCGCCGCGAACCTGCGCGGTGAGGCTCACCTTGGCCGCGTTCAGCCTGGCCAGGCGTGCACGATCGGCGCGCGGGAGGGTCACGGTGATGATCGGGTCCGCGGGCCGGATGGGCTGGCCGGCGGTCGCCGTCCCCGGGATGCTGACCGCCACCTGCGCGGGTACCGGCTGCCATCCCGGGAACCGGCAGGTGTATTGCAGGGCCGGCCTGGTCAGCTGCTGTCCGGTTGCGGCCGCGGCGCCGGACAGCACGAGGCCGGTCCCGGCCAGGACCGCCGCGACGGCGGTCATCCTGACGCCTGGCCGGCGCGACGGCCAGATCATGATGATGGCATCCCTCACCCGCATCTTGTCTTGCTGGCCGACCGCGATCGCATCCCTGGTCTCCCGCTTCGTTCAGCCGACCGTGTGTCCCTTGCCCACTGTCAAAGCGATGGTATTACCCGGCCCAGGAGTTGTACACCTGAGTACAAGCAGCCACCGAACGAGAATGCGGTGACGGAGGCAATGTGGTCACCCGCTAGTCCGCTTCCCGACTTGAGCTTGCCTGATACAGACGAGGATGCACAAATGATTGGTATTCCGGTCGTGGTGTCCATAAAGGTGACCTTGCCGGGTCCTGCCCCGCTCCGCTCAGTGCACGGGCTTCGGCACGCTGGCCGGGCACCCGGATGGGAAGGTCCCAGACGTATTCCAGGCGGCGCACAGGGTCCCCTGGGTCAGTTGAGCGAGATTCCCCGGGCCAGATACGGTCGCGTTGAATATCGGGTCGAGGTTCTCCCCGACGCCGCACCCCGTGAACGGCGGCACGGTAACCGTCCCGCTCAGCACCCCGCCGGAGTCCAGCTGGTACGGCGGCTTGCCGGTGAGTTGGAGCAGGAAAGGCTTGACCGTGTGGCAGTCGTTGCCCACGTTGAGCGGAGCCCCGTTGACCAGGACCTTCTGGACCCGTATCGAGGCCAGAGACTGTACCTTGCTGAATTTCAATGTGGTGCCTGTACCCACGCTGACGATATTCAGCGTCCCGACCTGCGTGATCTGCAGTGTCGCCGTGGTCGGCACGAAACCGAAGCCCAGCAACGTGGCGGTTACCGGCGGCAGGCCGGCGACGGCCTTGCACTGCGGCGTGCTGCCCGGACAGGGTTTGTAATAGAGCTGGCCAGTCGAATCGGTCTGGAAGTACTGGTTATGTGAAGCATTAAGTATCGTCCGTCTGCCCACCTGGACATTCCCGAACCCGGGACCTACCAGCGCAGCCCCGCCGAGCTTCGAGACATTGGTGAACCCTTTTATGAAAGCACAGCCCTGTGACGGCAGCGGATGAACGACCAGCGCGCCCTTGTGAGGGTACGGCGGTAGCTTGAAGTGCGGGTTAAACGGGAATCCAGCCTTCACCGGGAAGGGAGGGCACGAGGCAGGTACTATCCATTGTGACGGGGTAACTGTATAGGCGACGGTGAGGGTCAGCGCGTCCCCGCCGTTGAACAGCCCGGAGCAGCCGCTGACATTCCACACGTGCAAGGTCCCGCTGGGGCCGGCGCTCAGGGTATCCGCGAAGCTGAAGGCGTCGATGCTGTTGATGGCCTCCGCGGTCCCGGGAGCCGTCGGGCTCGGGCCGGCCACGATCGCGCTGCACCCGGGGCCGCTGACGCCGGCCATGATGCCGCTGATCGTCATCATGGTGTTGGTCGTGGTCGCGTCCCAGGACTGGGCGTTCAGCAGCCACGGGTGGCTGGCCGACGCCGACGTCGTGACCGTGAACGTCTTGCCGCCGGGGCCAGTGCAGGTCAGCACGGTGACCGACGAGATCGACCCGAGGCCGGCCGTAGCCAGTTGCTGCCCGAACTTGATTGCGCCGGACATGGTCGAGGACTTGCAGGCGATCACCGTGCCGGTCGTGGCATCCGTGAGGGTGAACTTTTTAGCTGTCCCCGAGATGTTCCCGCCGGGAGCCGCTTGCCAGAGCCCGGTGAGGAAGTGCCCGTTGGCGGTGCGCGGGGCCGCCGTGGCGGGGCCAGCCGTGGCCGCCACTACCGGCACCGTGGCCAGCGTTCCTGTCTGGCCCGGGTTGAGCGTGCAGGCCAGGCGCACGGGTGCCGGGCTTGCGGTGGCGCTGGGCGGGCTGGGGGTGGCGCTGGGCGCCTGGCTGGCGGCGGTGGTGGCCGCCGGGCTTGAGGCGCTGGCCGCCGGGCTTGCGGTGCTGCTGGGTGCCGGGCTGGCAGTGGCGCTGGGCGGGGTTGTGGTGGTCCCGTCTTTGACCTGCGGGGCGAGCAGCACGGACAGGCCGGCGGCGGTGAAGGTGAGGTTCCCCGTGGCGCGCTCGGTGACCGGCTGGACCGCGCCGGGCACCTGAACCACCAGGCTGCCGCGGGCAGGCACTGTCGCGGACACGGTCTTGAGCAGCCAGGAGTCGGCCACTGACGTGCCGTTCCCGGTCGCCTCGCCGCGAACCTGCGCGGTGAGGCTCACCTTGGCCGCGTTCAGCCTGGCCAGGCGTGCACGATCGGCGCGCGGGAGGGTCACGGTGATGATCGGGTCCGCGGGCCGGATGGGCTGGCCGGCGGTCGCCGTCCCCGGGATGCTGACCGCCACCTGCGCGGGTACCGGCTGCCATCCCGGGAACCGGCAGGTGTATTGCAGGGCCGGCCTGGTCAGCTGCTGTCCGGTTGCGGCCGCGGCGCCGGACAGCACGAGGCCGGTCCCGGCCAGGACCGCCGCGACGGCGGTCATCCTGACGCCTGGCCGGCGCGACGGCCAGATCATGATGATGGCATCCCTCACCCGCGTCTTGTCTTGCTGGCCGACCGCGATCGCATCCCTGGTCTCCTGTTTCGGGTCAGCCGACCGTGTGTCCCTTGCCCACTGTCAGAGTGATGGTATTACCCGGCCCGGGCAGAGTCAGGTTGATCAGCAGCGTATCCAGCAGGCAATGATGGAACCGCGGGATCGTGTAGGTGCCCGCCAGGGTGCCGCCCTTGATGATGCTCCAGCCTGGCTGGCTCGACACCTGCACCGTGACCGGGGTCACGGTCTCGCACGAGTTCCCGATCAGCTGGGGGATGCCGCCCACGGTCAGGCTGACGATCCGCATCGTGATCTTCGACGTGGTGGCGACCGCGCCGGTAGAGGCATTCACGGTCCCGATCGTCGGGCCGTCGTTGATGAGCTGGGCGGTCGCGGTGACCGGGACGGCGTTCAGTTCCTTGAACGAGCCGGTGGCGTCGGGCAGCGACAGCTTCGCGGTGACCGTGTAGGTGTTCAGGTCAGCGGTCGCGGTGAGCTTGCCGGGCCCGAGCGGCAGGGTCGCATTGGGGGCGGCAAGATGGGTGCTGCCCGACACCGGGTACCTGAGCGTGACGGTCGTGTCGGCCGACGCCGCTCCAGCGCTCGCCAGTACCCCGCATCCGGCAATGAGCGCCGTCAACGAACCGATCACGGCTCTGCGGATTCTGGTCCTCTGAGCTGACCTGATCATGTACCCGATCTCCTTATGGACTTGTGATGGCTTGTTTCGGGGTGATCGTGTAGCTGCCGTCGTATGAGGCGTTGTCGCCGTTGTTGAAGATACCGAGGCAGCCGCTGAGGTTCCAGATGTGCAGGTTGCCGCCGCTGGTCTTCAGGATGTGCGTTCCGTTGGTATAGGTGAAGTTGACCGTGCCGGGGGACGTGGCCGACGTGCCGGCCATTGATGCACTGCATCCGGCGCCGGTGATGCTGATCTTTATGTTGGCTATGTTTCCGTGGGTCACGCCGGTGCTGTAGCTGGTGCCGTCGATGGGCCACGGATTGCCGGCCGATGCGGACGCTGTCACCGTGAAGGTCACTCCGGCCGGGCCTGTGCAGCTGCTGAAGGTGACCGATGTGAGCTTGCCGATGGGGTTGGCCTGGCCGGCGCCCGGCTTGAAGTGTCCCCTCAGGTGGGACGCGCACGTAATGTTCGCGCCGGCGCCCGGGTCCCCCAGCATGGCCGTGCCGTTTCCGGTGATCTTCCCGCCCGGGGTGATCGTCCAGGTCGCTCCGGCGGTCGCGGCCGAGGATGCGGCAGCGAGGCAGATGGTGAGGGCGATGGCCGCCGCGGTCAGCAGCGCACTGCCGGCGAGCTTCCGCATCGGAACCAGAATCCTTTCCCAGATGACGCCGGCCGTCCCGGGCCTCGCGGGCCCGGGACGGCCGGCTAGTCACGTGTCATCGACACGGCCTGGTCAGCGCCTGAGGACGATCGTCAGGGGCTGGTGATGTGCTGCGCGGGTGAGATCTTGTACTTGCCGGTGAACGTCGTGCCGTCGCCGCTGTTGATGAGGCCGAGGCAGCCGGCGCTGACGTTGTAGACGTGCAGGTTGCCGCCGCTGGCGGTCAGGACGTGCGTCTTGTTGGAGTAACTACCGTTGGTCGTACCGGTAGATGTGGAGGTAGTGCCAGCCACGGTCGCGTTGCATCCGTTACCGCTGAGGGCGGCAGTGACCTTAGTGATACTCCCCTTGGTCACGCCGGTGGTGGCATTGTACGACTTGGCGTTCAGGTTCCACGGGTTGGAAGGCGATGCGGACGTCGTCGCCGTGAATTTCAGGCCACCCGGGCCGGTGCACGTGGTGAACGTGACCGATGTGATCTTCCCAAGGGGGCTCTTCTGGCCACTGCCCGTCTTGAGGTTGGCCGCGGTCGCTGACGATACGCATGTCAGGACGGTGCCGGTTGTCGTGTCCTTCAGTGTCGTCATGCCGGCGGAGCCGGTCACGGCACCGCCCGGGCTGACGGTCCAGGTCGCGGTGGTTGTCGCCATGGCCGCGGTCGCGCTGATGCCGAGCACCAGCACGGCGCTGCTGCCGAGGAGAACTGCGGTGAGATGCTTACGCATATGATCGATTCCTCCTGATTGATGTACGTGAAATCATGAGAACTCGTGTGGACCTGCGAGCATCACTCCCTCCCCGCCCTGGCGGCGGTCATTCCTGCCGGGGCCGGTGTGGTCCGCGCCGGGCTCAGCGTGTAGGCGCTGCTGATGGGCCCGGCACCGCCGTTGCTACGAGGCCGAGGCAGCTGTGTCGCTCGCCTTCCCCTCCGGTGGAGAGGTGGCGCGCGGGCACTGGAGGCACTCGGCTCCCAGACGTCGGCACATCACGAAGCAGGTGACATGTCCCGTCTCGTCCGGTTCTGCCTACTCGCGAGTACGTTACTGGGTTGTAACAAGACGCGCAAGAGGATGGCCGAAGGATCCGGGTACGGTCCCGGGTCCCGCCGGAATCCCGCACAGGATAACAAAACGCGGTGAGTGCTTTGTCATCACGTGAGCGCCTCTAGCGGGTGCGGAAGGCGAGTCGTCGGGACCGACCCATCCGGTGGGATGGCTTAGGCGAATCCATATGTTCCTGTCGGTGCACCTGGTACCAGGTGCATTCCCCGGGACGGAAGATCTGCATTTCTCACCCAGTCTGGCGAGGGTCAGCGCCATGCCGCCGTGCCCTGGCCGGGCCTGCCAAGAGATCCTGGGGAAGCCGGGGCCCGGCAGGCGGCCGAAGCCGCCCTGCCGGGCCCTGGGTATGTTCAGGAACCGGTGATGATGGTCAGGGGCTGGTGATCTTCTGTGCCGGGCTCACCGTGTAGCTGCTGGTGATCGTCCCGGCGTCGCCGTTCTTGATCGCGCCATCGCAGCCCCCCTTGGGGACACCCCAAACGTGCAGGTTGCCCTTGGGCAGGATCTTCAGTACGTGGGTCTTGTTCGAGTATGTGACGTTGACCATGCCGTTATGCGCCGTGGCGCTGGTCCCGTCGATGACTGCGGTGCAGATGCTGTTCTTGATCGCGACGTGGATGCCGGTGATCGTGCCGCTCGTCACGCCGGTGGTCTTGTTGTAGGACGAGGCGTTCAGCTTCCAGGCCACCTTGCCGCTCGTCAGGGAGATCGTGATGCTCAGGACGGTGCACTTGTTGAACGAGGTCGAGGTGATGGTCCCGAGGCCTTTGCCCGGCAGTCCCTTGCCTGACTTGAGCGAACCGGTGAGGTTAGACGACGTGCAGGACAGCGTGATGCCCGACGTGGTGTCCGTCAGCGTGGTCGTGCCGGCCTTGCCGGTGATGGCCCCGCCCGGGCTGACCGTCCAGGTCGCGGTGGTGGCCGCGAGGGACGACGTGGCGCTCAGGCCGACGGCCAGGGCGGCCGCCCCTCCCGTGAAGAGAAGTGCACTTAAACGATTGCGCATTGATCAATTCCTCTCTTATCCGTGAGCGGACCGAGACCAGGCTGTAAATCAGCTGGAACATAGCTGAAAGCCGGGAGTTTCGCCGGTTCGCCGGCCCGCGAGTACGTTACTTTGCCGTAACATCCGGCGCAAGGTCGGCGCCGGAGATTCCGCGCGAGTTTCCGCGGACTTGCCGCCGAATTACGATTACTGCCGGCGATCAGCCATCAGTGGCTCGGCGTGGTCAACGGCGGCGGTGATGTAGGCGGCGGGGAACTGGTCGGCGGCGGGGAACTGGTCGGCGGCGGGCTGGTGGGCTGGTTCTGCGCCACCTGGAGGGTGATCGAGGTGCCCTTCGCCACCACGGTGCCCGGGGCCGGCTTCATGCCGACAACGGTGCCGGCCGAGGTGCCGCCGCTGGCCGGCACGTAGCTGACCGTGTAGGTCAGGCCGTCGGCCTGCAGGGCGCCCTGGGCCACCTGCAGCGACTGGCCGATCTCGTTCGGCACCTTGACGCCGCCGCCGGAGACCACGAGCTCGACCGTGGAGCCCGGTTTCACCGACGTTCCGGCCAGCGGCTTCTGCTTGATCACGGTTCCCGCGGGCTGGGTCGAGTTCGCATTCGTCCTGACTGACGGGCTGAAGCCGTCACTAGTCAGGGTGTTCTGCGCCTGACTGACGTTCTGGCCGACGAGATTGGGCACCTTGACCTGCTTCGGGCCCGTTGACACGTACAGCGTCACCACGGTCTTGGCGGGCTCCAGGTTCCCGAACGGCGGGTTGCTGGCGATCACGTGACCCGAGGGCACCGTGCCGTTGGCCCGGTTGACCACCTTGGGCACCATGTGCACGGCCCTGACCTCGGACTCCGCTTTCGACTGGGACAGCCCCTGCACCTGCGGCACCGCGTAGGTCTTGGTGCCGCCGCCGAGCAGCAGGTAAGCGACGACGCCGACCACCGCGAGAACGGCCAGCAGGCCGAGGACCCACGGCCACCAGCGCCTGCCGCCGTGGCCGTCGTCGTAGTCATCGCCTGGCGGACCGTACTGGTAGGCCGGGATGGCGCTGGTCGGGCCGCCGTACCCGGCGCCCGCGGCCACCATCGCCGGGGCCCCCATCCGCTGCGTGCGCTGGTAAGAGCCGGCGGTCGGCGCGCTCACGGGCATGCCGGACAGCCCGCGCTGGATGTCGGCGCGCATCTCGCCCGCGGTCTGGTACCGGCTCGCCGGAATCCTTCGCCATCGCCTTCAGCACGATCGCGTCGGTCCATTCCGGGATCTCCGGATCCACCCGGGACGGCGGCACGGGATTCTCCGTCACGTGCTGGTAGGCGATGGCCACCGGCGAGTCGCCGGTGAACAGCGGCCGGCCGGTCAGCAGCTCGTACAGCAGGCACCCGGCCGAGTACAGGTCACTGCGCGCGTCCACCCGCTCACCACGCGCCTGCTCGGGGGACAGGTACTGCGCGGTGCCGATCACCTGCGCGGTCTGGGTCATGGTGGCCTGGGCGTCGCTTACCGCCCGGGCGATGCCGAAGTCCATCACCTTGATGTCGCCTGACCGGGTGACCATGACGTTGGCCGGCTTGATGTCGCGGTGCACGATGCCGTTGCGGTGGCTGTAGTCCAGCGCGCGCAGCACGCCGTCGGTGATCTCAAGTGCCCGCTCGGGCAGCAGCCGGCGATCATCGTGCAGCAGGTCGCGCACGGTCCGGCCGTCCACGTACTCCATCACGATGTACGGCACGGGCGCAGGCCCGAGGGTGTCCTCGCCCGTGTCATACACCGCGACGATCGACGGATGGTTGAGTGACGCGGCGGACTGAGCCTCGCGGCGGAATCGCGCCTGGAACGTCTGGTCCCTGGCCAGGTCCTCGCGGAGCGTCTTCACCGCCACCACCCGGTCGAGGCGGATGTCGCGAGCCCGGTACACCTCGGCCATGCCGCCGCGCCCGACGACGCCGTCGAGCTCGTAACGGCCGCCGAGCAGCCTGGGCTGTGTCATGTCTCGCACTTTCCTACCCGTCCTGCGTCATTGTGTTCGCTGCCAGTACACCTTGTTGCTCACCCGGCTGAGTAGTCTCGCCCGGCGTGGCGGTCTGGGTCGGCGTCGGCGTCGGGGTCCCCGTAGGCGAGGGGGATGTGGTGGTGGGTGGCGGGCTCGAGCTGGCCGGCGAGCTTGGGGTGGAGCTCGGCGTGGCCGATCCGGTCGGGGTGGGCGGCGCATGCCGGGTGCGGGCTGGCGGCGGGACAGCCCGCTGCGGTCCGGGCGTGATCCGGTTGACGATGCCCGGCTGCCGGTAGGTGGTCGGTGACGGCCTGGCGGGCTGGTGTGCCGGGGAGCTGGTGGCGGGCGGCGATGTGCTCGCCGTGGCCGGGTGCCGGCTGGCGACCACGACCGCGATAACCCCCGCGACCGCCGCGGCGGCCACCCCGGTGGTGACAACCAGGGCCGCCGAACGCCGCGAGCGGGGGCGCCGGGCGCCCGCCGGGACCATCGGCGCGGTGCCCGCAGCTGAGCTCGCGGGGCTGGCCGGGCTCGCGGGCCCGGGCTCGCGGTACCAGGCCGAAGGGTCGGCCAGCTCAGCGGATCCGGTGGCCCACCCGCCTTCGCCGGACACCGACGTGTCCTTGAGGGCGGTAGCCCGGTCGGCGACCACCTGGGCACTGGCCGGGCGGCTGGCTGGGTCCTTGGCCATCATCTGCCCGACCAGGGCAGCCACCTGCGGCGGAACGTCATCGGGCAGCTGCGGCGGGCGGTCGTTGACGTGCGCGAGGGCCAGCGCGAGTGCCGTCTCGGCGGTGAACGGGGGGCGGCCGGCCAGGCACTCGTAGGCGACGACGCCGAGCGAGTAGATGTCGGTGGCCGCGGTAACCGGGCGGGCGGTGGCCTGCTCGGGCGAGACGTACTGCGCCGTGCCGATCACCATGCCGCTCTGGGTCAGGTGCGCGGCGAGCGCCGCTCGCGCGATCCCGAAGTCAGTGATCTTTACCTGGCCATCCGGGGTGATCAGCAGGTTGCCCGGCTTGACGTCGCGGTGCACGATCCCGGCCTGGTGCGCCGCGGCCAGCGCCTGGGCCGCCTGCGCGACGATGTCGAGCGTGGCCTCGGCCGTCATCCGGTCGCCGCGGGCAAGGGTCGCGGACAGCGCCTGCCCCTCCACCAGCTCCATGACCAGGTACGCGATGCCAGTCATCGGCTGGTCGTCGCCGGAGCCGGCCGCCGACTCACCGTAGTCGTAGACCCGCGCTATCCCCGGATGAGACAGTGAGCCCGCATACCGCGCCTCGGCCCGGAACCGCGCCCGGAACTGCTCGTCGGCCGCGTGCGCGGCGGACAGCAGCTTGACCGCCACCGGCCGGCCGAGCAGCTCGTCCGTGCCGCGCCAGACCTCGCCCATGCCTCCGGTCGCTATCCGCTCAGTCAGCCGGTAGCGGTTGCTCAGCAGGTGCCCGTCCGGAATATGCCGGGGTTCACCTGCTAGAGCCGGAACTGGGTCGACCAGCGTCTGCGCGGCGATGGCGGCGCCGGCCACCGCCGGGTCGGTCGGCGGCTCCCCGGCCCGGCCCGGTCCGGGGCTGGCCTGGTCGGTCCCGGGGTCGGGGCGGAGGCCGGGCTCGGGGCTGGCCCGATCCGTGCCGGGGTATTCGAGGGGGGCAGCCTCGGGGCTGGCCTGGTCCGTGTCGGGGTGTGCGAGCGGATCGGGCTCGGGACCGGCCTGGTCGGTCCCGGAGTCCGGGGGGAGGCCGGGCTCCTGGCCGGCCTGGTCCGCCGGGGATTCCGGGGGCGAGCCGGCCAGCGTGCCGCCAGGGTCGGTGGGCGGATCCGCGGGGGCATCCGGGTCGGCAGCCTGCTGGCCGGCCGCCGGTGAACCGCCCGCCGAGGTCGCGTCCGCGGGCCCGCCGGCCATCCCGGCTCCCGGGATGTCCGTCCTGGGCTCGGGCACGCCTGAGGCCGCCGCGGCGCCGCGGGCAGCGGCGGCCTCGGCGCCCGCTCCGCCCGTCTCAGGTATGCCGGTCACAGCCGCCCCAGGTAGTGCAGGTATGCACTGATCACTTGCACAGCGATGGGGGCTGCCGCCGCAGCGCCGTACCCCCCGCCTTTAATGATGACGCCAACGGCGATGGTTGGGTTGGAGGCAGGTGCGAACGCGGTGAACACCGCGTCGTTCAGGCCGGTGTTATTCGGCCCGTTCTGGGCGGTACCCGTCTTCCCGGCGATGTCAAGACCGCGAGCGTGGATGCCGGGGACGGCGGTGGCGGTGCCGATCGGCGAATTCACCACGCTCAGCATCATCTGCTTGACCTTGGCGGCGGTACTCGCGCTCACCGGCTGGCTGAGCGGGCTGGGCGTCGCCTGCTGGACCGTGCTGAGGTCCGGTGCCTTCACATCCTGGACGAGGTAGGGCTTCATCAGCCTGCCGTCGTTGGCGATCGTCGCCGCGAGCATGGCTTCCTGCATCGGCGTCACCGTGTCGTCGAACTGGCCGATCGCCGAGTAGGCGGTGTACGCCCCACCCTGGACCAGCGGGAAGTTGCTCGGCGACACCTTCATCGGGATAGCCAGGCCGGCGTTGTTGAAACCGAACTTGTCCGCCTCCCGCTTGAGCGCGGGGCTGCCCAGCTTCTCGCCGATAGCGCCGAATGCGGTGTTGCAGGACTGTGCGAAGGCGTCGATCATCGGAACATGGCCGCTGCCGTCGCCGCAGACCTCGCCGTTGGCGTTGACCAGCGTGTTGGTGGTGTCGGGCAGGTTCAGGCTGTTGGGCGCGTATATCAGGGTGTCCGGGTTGTAGCGGCCGGTACCGGTCGCCGCCGAGCTTGTCACGATCTTGAAGGTGGAACCGGGCGGATAGCTGGCATTGATCGCGCGGTTGAGCAGCGGCTGGCTCGGGTTGCTGCGGTACTTGCGGTCGATCTTGTCGAGCTTCCGTCCGTCGAAGGTGGCATAGGCGTTCGGGTTGAAGCTGGGGTAGGAGGCCAGCGCCAGGATCGCGCCGGTCTTCGGGTTGAGCGCGACGACGGCGCCTGACTTGCCGGTGGCCTTGAGCGCCGCGTACGCGGCCTGCTGGGCCTTGGAATTGATGGTCAGCCGCACGCTCGCGCCCTGCCGCGGCTTCCCGGTGATCAGGTCGATCAGGTTGCGCACGGTGAGCTTCGGGTCGGTTCCCGACAGCAGCTTGTCTTCGGCCTGCTCGATGCCGGTCGCGCTGTACAGCGAGTCGTAGCCGGTCACCGGCGCGTACACGGGACCGAACGGGTAGTAGCGCTGGTACTTGTAGATCCCCTTGACCGGGCGTGACTTGGCGATCGTCACTCCGTCGGCGGTGCTGATCGAGCCGCGCTGGTACTGGTACTGCTGATCGAACGAGCGGATGTTCCCCTTGTCGCTGGCCAGGCTGGTGGCCTGGAAACCTTGCAGGTAGTTCACGTTGATCAGCAGCAGCACGAACATGACCAGGCAGGCAAGTGAGATGCGGCGCAGTGCGCGGTTCACCGGATCCTCACCACCTGCGTCATTCCCTCGTCCTGGATCGCCTGCGGCGGCGGCCGCCGTGCCGTGTCGCTGACCCGCATCAGCAGCGCGATCAGCATCCAGCTGGCCACCAGGGACGAGCCGCCCTGGGACAGGAACGGGGTGGTGATGCCGGTCAGCGGAATGAGCCTGGTCACCCCGCCCACGATCACGAACACCTGCAGGGCCAGCACGAACGCCAGGCCGCCGGCGAGCAGCTTGGCGAACGGGTCGCGGGCGGAGATCGCGGCTCGCAGCCCGCGCTGCACGATGAGACCGTAGATGATCAGCACTGCCATCAGCCCGGTGAGGCCGATCTCCTCACCGAACGCGGTGATGACGAAGTCGCTTTGCACCAGCGGCGTGTAGTACGGCTGGCCGCCGCCGAGGCCGCGGCCGAGCACCCCGCCGAAGCCCATCCCGTACAGGCCCTGCACGAGCTGGTAGGCGTTGTGTGACGGGTTGTCGCCGGCGAACGGGTGCAGCCAGATGTCGAACCGCTCGCCCACGTGGCTGAGGAGCCGGCTGGCGGCGAACGAGCCGACTGCGAACAGGGTCACGCCGATGAGCAGCCACGACGTGCGCTGCGTGGCGATGTAGAGCATGACCACGAACATGCCGAAGAACAGCGCCGAGGTGCCGATGTCGGACTCGAAGACCAGCACGAGCAGGCTGGCCGCCCAGGCGATCAGCACCGGGCCGAGGTCGCGCGCCCTGGGCAGGTCGATGCCGAGGACGCGGCGGCCGGCCAGCGCGAGCACATCACGCTTGCTGACCAGGTAGCTGGCGAAGAAGATGGCCAGCGCCAGCTTGGCGAACTCCTCCGGCTGGAAGCTGAACCCGCCGATGGCTACCTGGATTTTCGCGCCGGTTCCCGGCACCTCGCTGATGTGCGAGGGCAGCAGCGCGGGGATGGCCAGCAGGATCAGGCCGATGACGCCGAACGTGTAGGTGTACCGCTGCAGCACCCGTGGCTCGCGGATCAGCGCGAGCACGACGATGAAGCCGGCGATGCCGAGCGCGGTGTAGAGCAGCTGGACGCCGGTGGCGGTGGCGCTCATCGGGACAGACAACTGCCCGGGGTTACCGTCCCGCCCGATCTCCTGCAGCCGGTAGATCATCACGATGCCGAGGCCGTTCAGCAGCGCGGCCAGCGGCAGCATCAGCGGATCCGCCCAGGGAGCGAACCGGCGAACTGCGAGATGGGCGACGAGCACCAGGGCGGCGAATCCCAGGCTGTACTCGGCCATCCCGGCCGGCAGCCGCCCTTTCAGCCCGAAGCCCACGTTGGCGTAGGCGAAGACCACGACCGCCACGGCAAAGATGAGCATGAGCAGTTCGGTGCGCCGCCTGCCGCGTGGCATCGGCGCGATCCGGTCAAGGCCCCCGGGCAGACCGCCGCCTGGATGAGTGGTGACGGCGCTCACGGCGAGGACCCGCTGCTATCCGGCGGGCTGGGCGTCCCGGTGGATCCCGGCGACCCTGCGCCGCTCGCGCTCGCGGCGGACGGGCAGTTGGGCGGCACGGTGCCGGGGTTGACCGGCGCCGTGGGCTTGTGCACCCCGGCCTTGTGCTTGAGTGCGTGGTAGGCCGTGACTTCCTGGTTGTACTTCTTCTTCGCCGCCTGGTACTTCTGCTGGGCCACGGCCGCCTTCTGGCAGTTCTGGGCGCCCAGCCAGATGCTGTGCACGATCTTGTTCGCGTCGGGCAGGCCGGTTGCGGTGATCGTGCTCATGACTTGCTGCCGGTCGTCCGTGGTCACCTGCCCGATCGGGATGCCCGTCCGGCGGTAGACGCTGGACATGCTGATCCCCGCGACCTTCTGGTTGACGCCGCGGAAGATCGCGACGTAGCCGCTGCTCTCGCCCACGTAGTACTGGCGCTGGGTGTAGCTCCAGGCCGCGAACCCGCCGCCCACGATGACGACCAGCAGCACCACCAGGATGGTGCTGACCAGCGGCCAGGGCCGCCGGTGCGCCTGCTCGCCACCGCCGGGGCGGCCGTTGGCCGCGCCGAGATTCCCGCCATCCGGCGGCTCGGCCGGCCGGGGCGGCTGGGTGAGCATGTGCGCGCGGTTGGCCGGGGTGTCGGCCCGGGTCACCGGCTTGCCGCCCTGGGCGGACACCGCCCCCGCCAGCACCGAGATCTCGCTGGGCGGGCTCGTGCTGCTGGTCGCGTCCACCACGTCGGCCACGATGCAGGTGATGTTGTCGGGGCCGCCCGCCCGGTTGGCGAGATCGACAAGCTGGATGACCGCCTCATCCGGGTCGGAGACGGCCAGCAGGGTTCGGCGCAGGGTCTCCTCGGTGACCACGTCGGACAGGCCGTCGGAGCACAGCAGGTACCTGTCCCCGGCCAGGGCCTCGCGGAGCGACAGGTCGGGCTCGGCGTCGGTCCGGCTGTCCAGCGCGCGCAGGATCAGCGAGCGCTGCGGGTGGCTGGCCGCCTCGTCCGCGCTGATCCGGCCCTCGTCGAGCAGCGACTGGACCAGGGTGTGATCGCGGGTGATCTGGCAGAACTCGCCGTCGCGGAGCATGTAGGCGCGCGAGTCGCCTACGTGGCAGAGCGCGACCCGCGGCAGCGACCAGAGCATCGCGGTGAGCGTGGTCCCCATGCCCTCGACCGACGGGTCGGCGGCGCTCATGTCATGCAGCCGCGCGTTCGCCTTGGCGACGGCGTCGGCCAGGGCGCCGAGCATGTCGAGGCCGGGAATGTCGTCGTCCAGGCCCATGAGCGCGGAGATCGCCACCGCGCTGGCCACCTCGCCGGCCGCGTGGCCGCCCATGCCGTCGGCGATCGCGAGCAGGTGCGGGCCGGCGTATGCCGAGTCCTCGTTCCCCTCTCGGAGCAGGCCGACATCCGTCCGGACCGCGTAGCGAAGTGCAAGTGTCATCTGCGCAATTCCAGAACGGTCTTGCCGATGCGGATCGGCACGCCGACAGGTACCGGGGTCGGCTGCGTCACCTTCTGGCGGTCGAGGTAGGTGCCGTTGGTCGAGCCGAGGTCTTCAACGATCCACTGGCCATCCTGCGGAAATAGCCTGGCATGTCGGCTCGAAGCGTAGTCATCGTTGAGTACCAGCGTGGCGTCATTCGCCCGACCGACGGTGATTTGCTGATCGGTAAGGCCCAGGGTAGTACCAGCCAGCGCGCCCGCGGTCACCATCAGCCGGTGCGCCTCGCTGCGGCTTCCCCGCCCGGCGCGCGGCGGCCGGGGCGGGCGCTGCGCCTTGGCCTGGCGCCTCGCCTTGCGGCTGGATCCGGACGAGCCGAACATGTCCGTGCGCACCACGCCCACGGCCGCGATCACGAACAGCCACAAAATCGCGAGGAAAGCGAGCCTGATGAGAAGAAGCGTGAGCGTGCTCATCGGGTCATGGTCCTCAGCTGGGCGATGCGTTAGTGACTGCCGTCGTTACGAAACACCAGGGTGGTACGGCCGAGCGTGACCCGGGTGCCATCGGTCAGCAGCACGCGACGGACCGGCTGGCCATTGACGAAGGTACCGTTCGTGGAACCCAGATCGACCAGCACGACCTCGCCGTCCTCCACCCGCAGCTCGGCGTGATGCCTGGACACCCCGGGATCGACGAGCCGCAGGTCGCAGTCCGTGCCCCGGCCGAGCAGGGTCACGGGCGTGGTCAGCAGGTAGGTGCGCTGCCTGGCCCCGTCGGGCCCTGGCTCCGGCCCGGACACCAGCAGCCTCGGCGTGCCCGCGATTCGCGGCTGCGGCGGGCTCGGCAGGTCGCTGGCGGGCTGGCGGATCTCACCGCCCTCGACGGTGGTGCCCCTGATCACGCCGGAGCGGACCCGGAACATGCCGGTGGCCAGGTCGCTGACCCCTTCGAAGCGCATCCGCACCGGTCCCACAAAGGAGTAGCCCTGTTCCTTGGCGTGCTCCCTGGCCAGGTTGGCGAACTCGACGCCGAGACTGTCCGCATAGACCGCCAGGCGCTCGTGATCGGCCTGCGCGAGTTCCACCACGAAGTCGTTCGGAACCAGGGTCCTGCCCTGGGCCACGATCGCGGCGCGGTCGTCCATCTCCCGCTGCACGGCGCTGGCTATCTCCACTGGCTGCAACTCGGACTTGAACGTCCGCGCGAAGGCACCCTCGACCATGCCCTCGAGCCGCTGCTCGAAGCGCTGTAGCACTCCCACAGGGGTACCTCCCTTCCATACGTGCCTCCGATCGTATCCGCGGGCTGGCAGGCCGAGGGCCGTGCTAACCTGACTCGTTGCCGAGAGCCGGTACCCGGGACTGTTTTGCGCGGAGCCACGGGTCCCGGCACGCTCTGCGGGCGGGTGGCGGAACGGCAGACGCGCACGGTTCAGGTCCGTGTGTCCGAAAGGACGTGAGGGTTCAAATCCCTCCTCGCCCACGCGGCTCCGGGCACCCCTGTGCTTGCGCACCGGGGGTCGCCGCGTCATTTATCCCAGGGGGGCGACCCCCTGGGACCCCCGGGGCCGGGCTTCGCCCCTGCCGTTCCGCGCAGTGGATGCTCGCGCACCGGGGTCGCCGCGTCGTTTGGATCCTCCCCACACTGGGGCTGCTCGCTCTTGCCTCCCGCGGTGACCTTGCCCGGGGCTGCTGGATAGCATCCACGCGTGACCGGAAGCTTCTATGTCCCTCTCGGTGAGGGGCTCTGGCGTGCTACGGAGCACACGACGGGTCCCTGGGATCCGCGCGCCCAGCACGGCGGTCCGCCCAGTGCGCTGCTCGGCCGCGCGATCCAGCGCTGCGATCCCCGTGACGACATGTTCATCGCCCGGTTCACCTGCGAGATCCTCGGCGCCATCCCGGTCGGCGAGCTCGAGGTGCGGGCCAGGGTGATCCGGCCCGGCCGCAGCGTCGAGCTGGTCGAGGCGGTCGCGCATGCCGGCGGCCGGGACGTGGCCTCGGCCCGCGCCTGGCGGGTGCTGCAGACCGACAGCATCTCGGTGCCCGCCAGTCCCGCGCTGCCTCCCGCGCTGCCGCAGCGGCCCATCAAGCGGACGCCGCCGGGCTGGGTGGACGGGTACCTGTCGGCGATCGAATGGCGCCCGGTGCGCGGCGAGTTCGGCGAGGTCGGGCCGGCGACCGTGTGGGCCAGGCTCCGGTACCCGCTGGTCCCCGATGAGGAGGCCAGCCCGCTGGAGCGGGTCCTCGCGGTAGCCGACAGCGGCAACGGGCTGTCGAGCGAGCTGGACATTACCCAGTGGCAGTTCATCAACCCCGAGCTCACCGTTCACCTGCACCGGGAGGCGTCCGGCGAGTGGATCTGCCTGGACGCCTCGACCACCATCTCCACTGGCGGCGCGGGGCTGGCGACGACCGCGCTGTACGACGGCAAGGGCCCGCTCGGCCTCGGTGCCCAGTCGCTCCTCATCAGCCGGCGCCGCACCGCCGCGTCCTGACGCAGGGCTGCCCCGGTGCCCGGTCGCTGCTGATCAGCCGGCGCCGCACCGCCGCGTCCTGACGTGGGCTGCGCCGGGGCAGGGCAAGGTCCCCCACAGCACCGGTCCGTCAGAGCAGGGCAAGGTCCCGCCAGGGCACGGGTTCCGTGCGGGCAGGGCGCGGAATCTGTGAGGTCAGAGCGCGGAACCTATCAGGGCAGGGCGCGGGATCGGTCAGGGGACGACCATGACCGGGCAGTGCGCGTGCCGCGCGAGCCAGCCGGGGACCGAACCCGCCACGTGGTGCCACACCCGGGTCGACGCGCCGATCACCAGCGCGTCGGCGCCTTGCTCGTCGGCGGTGGCGGCGAGCTCCCGGGCCGGGTTGCCGCGGCGGGTCAGCACGCACACCTTCAGTCCGGTCCGGTCGGCGATCTGGTCGAACTCGACGACCAGCCAGCGCTCCAGTTCCTCGCGGTCCCGCTGCACGCCGACCACCTGGCCGGTCAGCGGCTCGCAGTACACCCCTGCCGGGCACACATGCACGATGAGCAGCGGGCGGTCCAGGCGCCTGGCCATGCCCGCCCCGTAGGCGAGCGCGTGCCTGCTGGACTCCGTCCCGTCATAGCCGACCACCACCGGGTGCTCCAGGCGGACACGGACGGGCTCGCCGCCCTCGGGCGCGCACGGCTCCTGCTGCGGTACGTGCCGCTCTTGCCGGCCGTGCCACAGCTGCCGGCGGCGCCCCTCCGGCCGACCCGGAGCGGGCTGTGACTCTGCCTGGGCCATCGCATTCGTCCTTGCGGGAACCGGTGCCCGGTACGGGTTGCCCCGCTCACCCGCACGGTAGCCCGGATCAGCGTGGCTGTCATGCTGCTACCCGTATGTTTCCGCTTCAGTACTTAGGATAGTTTGTATTAAGCAATTAATCCAGTAACTGTAGTGACCCGTGCGGCCGCAGTGACGCATGAGTTCAGTCCGGCACGCAGGTCCGGTTCGCCTCTTGCTTCGCCCGCAAGGCAGAATCGGGATTGTGCCCGAACTTCCCGAGGTCGAGGCGCTCGCCGGGTTCCTCCGCGAGCGCGCGGTCGGCCGTGTGATCGACCGGGCCGAGGCCGCTGCGATATCTGTGCTGAAGACCTACCGGCCGGACGTTACGGAATTGTCCGGGCGCGCCATCACCGGAGTCAGCCGGCACGGCAAGTTCCTCGACCTTGATGCGGGGACTGAAGGCGCGCCGCTGCACCTGGTGATGCACCTGGCCAGGGGCGGTTGGCTGCGCTGGCGGGACAGCATGGCCGACGAGCCGGCCCGGCCGGGCAAGGGCCCGCTCGCCTTCCGGGTCCGGCTGGACGACGGGTCCGGCTTCGACCTCACCGAGGCGGGCACGAAGAAGCGGCTGGCGGTCTACCTGGTCGCCGATCCGGCCGAGATTCCCGGCGTGGCCCGGCTCGGACCCGACCCGCTGGCCGCTGACTTCACCGTGCAGGTCCTGGCGGGCCTGCTCGCTGGCCGCCGGACCCAGATCAAGGGCCTGCTGCGCGACCAGTCGGTGATCGCGGGCATCGGCAACGCGTACTCCGACGAGGTGCTGCACGCGGCGCGGATGTCGCCGTTCCGGCTGGCCGCCGGCCTCACCGGCGAGGAGGTGGCCGCGCTGCATGACGTGATCGTGACCACTCTGCGCGAGGCCGTCGCCAGGTCGGCCGGCCTGGCCGCCGGAGATCTGAAGGCGGAGAAGAAGGCGGGGCTCAGGGTGCACGGCCGGGCCGGCCAGCCGTGCCCGGTGTGCGGCGACACGGTGCGCGAGGTCTCGTTCGCCGATTCGGCGCTGCAGTACTGCCCGACCTGCCAGACCGGAGGCAAGCCGCTCGCTGATCGCAGGCTCTCCCGGCTGCTCAAGTGAGCGCGGCCGACGGCAGGCTGGGCGGATGCGCGGCCTGATCCCCGATCTGGCCCGCGCGATCGGCGATGAGCATGTGCTCGCCGACCCGGACCTGCTGGCCGGTTACACCGCCGACTGGACCCGCAGGTACGCCGGCGACGCGCTGTGCGCGGTCCGGCCGGGATCGACGGCCCAGGTCACGGCGGTGCTGCGGGCCTGCGCGGAGCACGGCGCCGCCGTCGTGCCGCAGGGCGGCAACACCGGCCTGGTGGGCGGGTCGGTCCCGCCCCCCGCCGGCCGGGGCCCCGGCGCGGTGGTGCTGTCCACCCAGCGGCTGCGCGAGCTGGGCCCGGTGGACAGGCTGGCCGCCCAGGTGACCGCCGGCGCGGGGGTGACGATCGCCGAGTTGCGGGCGCACGCGGCGGCGGCCGGCCTGGCGTACGGGGTGAACCTGGCCTCGCGGGAGTCGGCCACGGTCGGCGGCACGATCGCCACCAACGCCGGCGGGATCAACACGATCCGCTACGGCGCCACCAGGTCGCAGCTCCTCGGCATCGAGGCCGTGCTCGCCGACGGCAGCGTCATCTCCCGGCTGTCCGGGCTGGCAGCCGACAACGCCGGCTACGACCTGGCCCAGCTGCTGGCCGGCAGCGAGGGAACGCTCGCGGTCATCACGGCGGCACGGCTGCGGCTCTGGCCCGCCGAGCCCGCCGCGGTCACCCTGCTGGCCGGGGTGGACGGCATCGCGGCGGCGGCCGCGCTGCACGCCGATATCCGGGCCCTGGCGCCGGGGCTGCGGGCCGCCGAGTACGTCGAGGCGGCCGGGGTCGAGCTGGTCCGCGAGCTGACCGGGCTGCCCGCCCCGCTGTCCCGGCCGGCCCCGGCCTACCTGCTGGCCGAGATCACGGGGCGTTCGGAGGAAGCCGAACGGCTGGCGGCCATCCCGTCACTCGCACACGCGGCCGTCGCGACGGACGCCCCGGGCCGCGCTGCGCTCTGGGCCTATCGCGAGCGTCATACCGAGGCGATAAGCACGCTCGGCATACCGCACAAGATGGACGTGGCCGTGCCGCTGGCCCGGATCGCCGCGTTCCGCGCGAAGCTCGACGGGACGGTAGGGGCCGCCGCGGGCGGCGCCGGCGGGCGAGCCTGGCCGGAGCCCAGGGTCTTCGTGTTCGGCCACATCGGCGCGGGGAACCTGCACGTGAACGTGCTCGGCCCGGATCCGGCCGATGCCGCGGTGGACGAGGCGGTGATGCGGCTGGCCGCGGAGTACGGCGGGACCATCTCCGCCGAGCACGGGATCGGCCGGGCGAAGGCAGGGCTGCTGTACCTCAGCCGCTCGCGCCCGGAGATAGCGGCGATGCGCGCGGTCAAGGCGGCGCTTGACCCGGACAGCCTGCTCAACCCGGGGGTCCTGCTGCGCTGAACGCTTGTTCACCGCCGCTCGCCCATGATCGGGTGGCACGATGAGCAGGTGGGCCTAGACACGCCGCCGATCAGCGGGCAGCTGCGGGCGGACGCGACGGCACGGGCGGTCATCGAGTCCGCGCCCGACGCCATCGTGGCGTTCGACACCGACCGCACGGTGCTGCTGTGGAATCCGGCCGCGGAGCGCATGTTCGGCTGGACCGCCGCCGAGGCGACCGGCCTGGAGCCGCGGATCATCCCCGAGGAGCTGGAAGCCGAGCACAACGCCGTGCTCGAGCGGGTCCGCAGCGGCGGCCCGGTCTCCTTCGCCACCCGCCGCAGACACAAGGACGGCGGCACGGTCAACGTCCGCATCGACACCAGCGCGCTCAGTTCGACCGGCGGCGAGGTGATCGGCTGGGTGAACGTCTTCCACCGGACCGGGGAGGACGAGGAGGTCAGGCACCACATGGCCGAGCGCGCCCGGGTGGTGCGCAGGCTGGGCGACGTGGTGGCGGACATGAACGCCCAGCGCGACCTGCACGCGGTGCTGGACCGGATCGCGGCCAGCCTGCGCGAGCTGACCGGCGCCGACGCCGGCGGCTTCGTGATCATCGAGGACAACGGGCTCCGGCTGGTCAGCACGGACGGGCTGCCGGCCAGCCTGCGCGGCCGCACCGCCGCACTGCGCAACAGCCTGGTCGGCGAGCTGATGCGATCGGACAAGACCGTGATGATGACCACCGGCGAGTCCGGCGGGTTCGACGACCTGGTCTGGTCCGCGCTGCCTGGCCTGCACACCATCGCGCTCAGCCTGTCGCACGTCGCAGGCCGGCCCTACGGCGCGCTCTACGCGCTGTACAGCAGGCGGGAAGTCGGTCATATCGAGCTGGAGCTGCTCGAGCTGCTGGCCGGGCACGCCGGTGTCGCACTGGGCAACGCGATGGCGTTCGAGGAAGTGGTCAGGCAGCGGGCGCATGAGCGCGCGGTGATCGACGGCAGCGCGGACGGCATCGCGGTGCTCGACGGCGACGGCTACGTGCGGCAGTGGAACCCGGCCGCAGACCGACTGACCGGGGTGTCGGCCAGCCAGGTGGCGGGCAGGCCGCCGCCGTTCCCGCTACCCGAGCCCGGCGAGAAGCTCACCCACCGGCTGCGCGGCGGGCGCTGGCTTGACGTCCTCTGCAACCGGCTGGACGGCGGCGACGAGCGGGTGCTCGACTTCCGCGACATCACGGCGGCCAAGCAGCTGGAAGAGGCCAAGGATTTGTTCCTGGCCACCACCAGCCATGAGCTGCGCACGCCGATCACGGTCGTACAGGGCTTCGCCAGCACCCTGGCCAGCCGCTGGGAAAAGCTGCCCGACCCGGACCGCCGCGCGGCCGTGCAGACGATCGCCGAACGGGCCGGCTCGCTGGGCCGCCTGGTCGAGCAGCTGCTGCTCGGCTCGCGGGCGGGCGCGGAGCAGCTGAGGGTGAACAACGGCCCGTTCAACCTGGCCGGCCTGCTGACCGGCTCGGCCTCCGCGTTCAGGTCCCTGTCCGACCGGCACGTGCTCATCGCCGACATCCCGGAGCCGATGCCGGACGCGTTCGGCGACGAACTGGCCACCGATATCATCGTCGGCCAACTCCTGGAGAACGCGTTCAAGTACTCACCGGAGGGCGGCACCGTGGCGGTGCGGGCCCGCCTGTCAGAAGGCCAGGTCGAGGTGGCCGTGAGCGACGACGGGATCGGCATCGCACCAGGTGATCACGAGAGGATCTTCGAGCGTTTCGTCCAGGGCGAAACCGGGGACCGGCGCCGGTTCGGCGGCATCGGCCTCGGCCTTTACATCGCCCGCCGGCTGGCCCGGGCGCAGGGCGGCGACCTGACGGCGGCCACCCGGCCGGAGGGCGGAACCGTCATGCTGCTCCGGCTCCGGGCGGCCGGCCCGGGAAGGTAACCCGGCGCCCGGCCCGGCCCGGTCCGGCGGCGGTCCAGCGGTCCGGCCCCGGCGCGATCGCGGGAATCTGTGCCATAACCCACATCAGGGGCGGACGAACCGGGCGGTACATCCGTCGAGATTTGTCGTCATTCCACAGTGCTCCTGGATAACCGCTCGAGACCTGGTATAGCTTGCTCCCAGCGGGGGCGCTGTCGAGGGCACGGCGTCGCCGAGTGTTCACCTGGCCGCCTCTGGGGTGTCGAACGGGGGGGCCATGGATCACGGGAGGTTTGATCCATGCACCGGGATTTGCCAGCACGCAGGCAGCACGGCGACCGCCCGGGCGGCCGGCCTGCCAGGGCGCGCCGCCTGCGCGGTGCGGGGGCGCTGATCGCGGCGGCCGGCCTGGCCTCGATAGGCCTGGCCGGCGCTCCGGCGGCCGCGGCATCGGCCGCCGCAGCGCCGTCTCCGGGCCGGGCGGCGCCGTCCCCAGGGCGGGCAGTGTCGGCCACCGGGCGGGCAGTGTCGGCCACCGGGCGGCCAGTGTCGGCCCCCGGGCGGGCAGCGCCGGCCGCTGGGGGCGCGGCACCTGCCCCCGGGGCCGCGGCGCCCCCCAGCAGCGCCCCCGGGCGGCGTCCCACCGCGCCCGGTCCGCTTTCGGCGCAGCGGTCGCTGGCCGCGCCCCGGGTGGCGAAGCTGGCCCGGGGCGTGCGCCAGGTCTGCCCGGTCCCCTCCCGGGCCGGTCAGATGCAGTGCATGGCGCTGATCCGCACGGATACCCGGCACCGGCTGGGCGCGGCCCCGGACCAGGCCGTATCCGGGTACGGGCCCGCCGATCTGCAGGGGGCCTACGATCTCGCCGCGGTGGCGTCGGCCGGCGGCGCCGGCAAGACGGTGGCCGTGGTGGATGCCTACAACGACCCGGACGCCGTCGGGGACCTGAAGGCCTACCGGGCGCACTACGGCCTGTCGGCCTGCAACGCCGGCACCGGCGCGGGCTGCGTGACCAAGGTGAACGAGCAGGGCGCGTCGTCCCCGCTGCCGGCCGCGAACGTGTCGTGGGCGGCGGAGGAATCCGTTGACCTGGACATGGTGTCGGCCATCTGCCCCAACTGCCACATCCTGCTCGTCGAGGCCACCACCAACGGCCTCGGTGACCTCGGCATCGCGGACAACACGGCGGTCAGCCTCGGTGCGGTGTTCGTGTCTGACAGCTGGGACGGTGCGGAGTTTCCCGCCGAGAGCTTTTACGACAACGTCTACTTCAACCACCCGGGAGTGGCTATTTCCGTGGCCTCGGGCAACCTGGGCTACGGGACCGGCTGGCCGTCGGCGTCCCAGTACGTGACCTCGGTCGGGGGAACCACCCTGAACGCTGACCCGGGCTCGGCCCGCGGCTGGGCCGAGACGGTGTGGGACGGCACCGGCGCGGGGTGCTCGGCCGCGGATCCGAAGCCGGCCTGGCAGACGACGGACGATACCGCCCCGAGCGGCTGCCTGAACCGGACGGAGAACGACGTGGCCGCGGTGGCCAACCCGAAGACCGGCGTGGCCGCCTACGACACCTACCATTCGCCCGGCTGGTCCGTGATGGGCGGCACGAGCGTCGCGACACCGATCATCACGTCGGTGTACGCCCTGGCGGGAACCCCGGCACCGGGCACGTACCCGGCCTCCTACCCGTACCAGAGCGGGAGCAAGGCCGCGCTGAACGACGTCACCTCAGGCTCGGACGGCAGCTGCGAGACAGGCCGGCAGTACCTGTGCCACGCCGGGCCCGGATATGACGGGCCGACCGGCCTGGGCACCCCGGACGGCACCGCGGCGTTCGCCAGCACGGCGGCCGGCGACGTCGTGACGCTCGTCGATCCCGGCGCGCAGGACGAGCAGGCCGGCACCCCGGTATTCCTGAAGGTGCAGGCCCTCGACTCGGCGTCCGGCCAGACGCTCAGCTACTCCGCCACCGGGCTCCCGGACGGCCTGTCGATAGGCCCGGCCAACGGCGATATCACCGGCACGCTCGGCAGCACCGCGGGAACGAGCACCGTCAAGGTCACCGCGACCGACGGCACCGGCGCCACCGGCTCGGTGACGTTCACCATGGTGGTAGTGCAGTCGCTCACCACCGGCTACGACGGCGTGTTCGGGCCGGTGCACGTGGACCTGGCGGGCATGTGCATGGATGACGCCGGGAACGCGACCAAGAACGGCACCAAGATCCAGATCTGGGCGTGCAACGGCAATGCCTCGCAGAACTGGGAGTTCGTTCCGCACGGCAACCCCGGCGGGGCAGGCACGCTGACCATCAACGGCAAGTGCCTGGACATCTTCGACCGGGGCACCGCGAACGAGACCAAGGTGCAGCTCTTTACCTGCAACAGCGGGGCCAACCAGCAGTGGCTGATCGACGGGTCGGACGGCGAGCTGTTCAACCCGGTGTCCGGCAGGTGCCTGGCCGACCCCGGCGGGACGAAGAACGGAACCCAGCTGTGGATCTTCACCTGCACGGGGCACCCCGACCAGGCGTGGATACTGCCGCCCAGCCCGGTGCAGTCCGGGGTCACCGGCCAGTGCATGAAGGACCCGGGTGGCGCGGCCAAGAACGGCACCCGGATTCAGATCTCCACGTGCAACGGCCGGGCGAGCGAGCGGTGGACCATGGAGCCGGACGGAACGCTGCGGATCAACGGGAAATGCCTGGACGTGACCGGGCGCAGCATGCTGGACGGAGCCGTGCTTCAGCTGTACACGTGCCAGTCCGGCAGCCCGGCCAATGCCAACCAGCGCTGGGCCGTCGGATCCAACGGCGAGCTGTTCAACCTCAACTCCGGCCGGTGCCTAGACGACCCGGGCGACAGCACCGTGAACGGCACCGTACTGGTCCAGGAGGACTGCTACGGCCAGGCGGGCGAGATCTGGGCCGTCACCTGACCGGCCGGCCGGGACGGCTAACCCGGCGGGACGGCTAACCCGGCGGGACGGCTAACCCGGCGGGATGGCTGGCCGGGCGGGATGGCTGACCGGCCGGGTGCGGCTCACGTCTTGGCAGGCTCGCGGGCTCGCGGCTCGCCGCCGGAGGCGGCCACATAGGCGTCGATGATCCCGAGCACGTCCTCGCCGGCCTGGACGATCTTGCCTTTCTCCAGCCAGATCACCCGGTTGCAGGTTTCCTCGATCTCAGCCAGGTTGTGCGCGACCAGGAAAACGGTGCCCGCGGCCTCCCGCAGCTCGTCGATCCGCCGGTGGCTCTTCACCCGGAACTCGGCGTCCCCAGTGGCCAGGGCCTCGTCGACGAGCAGGATGTCGTGACTCTTGGCCGAGGCGATCGCGAACCTGAGCCGCGAGCCCATGCCGGTCGAATAGGTTTTCATGGGCAGGTTGATGAAGTCCCCGACCCCGGAGAAGTCCACGATCCACGGATAGCGCTCCCTGACCTCCTGGCGGCTCATGCCCATGGCCAGGCAGCCGAGGATCACGTTCTTGTCCCCGGTGAGATCCTCGAGCAGCGCGGCGTTGACGCCGAGCAGGGCCCCGTGGCCGTCGGTGTAGACCGCCCCGTGCTCGGCCGGGAGCAGGCCGGCGATCGCCCGCAGCAGGGTGGACTTGCCCGAGCCGTTGCGGCCGATCACGCCCACCGCATCGCCCCGGTACGCGACGAAGGAAATACCCCGGATCGCGTGCACCTCGCGGATCGAGGGCCGCCGCTGCCTGCGCACCATCCGCAGCAGGGCAGTGGCCGCGGTACCCCTGTCACCGCCCGCGCCGTACACCCGGTACACCACGTGCAGGTCGTCCACGACCACCATCGGATCAGCCACGGCCGTACTGCACCTCCGCCCGCCAGAAGAAGATGAAGCCGACAAGGAGGAAGAGGAGCGCCCAGACCGCGCCGAAGATCCACAGGTTGGACTGGCTGACGATGGGATGGCAGTAGGCGCTGTAGAACGGAAACTTGGCGCCGTGCTGGTGAAAGATTTGGCACTTGACGGCGTTGTAGGGCTGGGCGCCCGGCGTGCTCTCCCGCTGTGAGCTCATCAGCGCGTCCCTGGCCAGCGTGATGTAGATCGCCGCCGGGTTGTACTGCAGCACCTTGGCAACGGTCGGGTGCGCGATCAGGTTGCTGAAGGTCTGGATGCTGAACATGACACCCGAGGCGTAGAACCAGGTCCGCACGATAAACGGCAGCAGCTGGCTGACGTCGTCAAACCCGGCGCCGAAGCGGCCGAGGGTGAAGGCGGCGCCCATGTTGAAGAGCGTCTGCATGACCAGCACCGGGATGAGCAGCAGCCAGTACCACGTCAGGGGCTCGCCGGTGGCCAGCACGACCGTGAAGATCACGATGAGTGAGACTGCCAGCTGCTGCAGCTCGATCAGCACGTAGCCGAGCGGCAGGCAGGCCCGGGGGAAGTACAGCGCCCTGATCAGCGGCAGGCTGTCCCACATCACCCGCGAGGAGGTGATGAACGACCGCTGCGTGAAATTGAAGATGAAGACCCCGATGACCAGGAACGCTATGAAGTTGTACACCCCGCGTTTGGTGTCCAGGATCACGCCGAAGATGAGGAAGTACACGGCCACGTTGAGCAGCGGCGTCAGTATCTGCCAGACCTGGCCGAGCCTGGCCTCGGTGTACATGGCGACGTTCTGCGCGGTGGCGAAGCCGGTGATGAAGAAGCGCCGCTGCCAGAGCCGCCGGAGGTAGAGCAGGAGCGGCGGCCGCGCCGCGCTCGGCTGCAGGCCGTACCTCGCAGCCAGCGCGGCCAGCGGCTCGTCGGGCAGGTGCGCGCCCTCGCCAGCTGCGCCGGGCTCCGCGCCCGTCACCGGGGCATCGGCCAGCGCGCCGGGCGCGCTGAGGCTGCCCGGCCTGCTCAGGCTGCCCGGCCCGCTCATCCGGCCGGAGCCGCCCTCGCCAGAACCGCTCATGTCGGAGAGCTTATTGGGCCGACGGGGGCTGCCCGGCCGCCGGCTGGGATCTCATGCGGTGGCGGAACCACCCCGGCGCCTCGTTCCTGTGAGTTGTATCGGGCAACTGTCACCAGCAGAATGTACCATCCGCGAGGTTGTGCGGTACAACTATTGCTGTGGAGACTCTGGATGGCGGCGCGGAACTCGGCAGGCTCCTCATCCGGCTGCTGGGAGCGGTGACTCCGGCCGTCTCCGGCGATGCCGCGGATCCAGCGCCCCAGCTGACCGTATCAGCGTCCGAGGGCCGTGCGCTCGTGGAGCTGATGGCGGCCCGGGGGATCACCCAGGGCGAACTCGCCCGCCTGCTCGGCCTGGAGAAGAGCACCGTGAGCCGGCTGGCCGCCGGCCTGGAGGAGAAGGGCTGGATCCAGCGCGGCCGCGACGAGGGCAACCAGCGCTTTGTCCGCCTCTATCTCACCTCCGACGGCTCGGCGATCGCGACCAGGCTGCTGGCGGCCTGGCAGTCGAGGCAGGCCCGGGTCATTGCCTCGCTGACCGACGCCGAACGCGCAGGACTGGCCATCGGCCTCGGCGGCCTGCTGCGCGGCCTCGTGGCCGAGGGGATCCTCGGCAGCACGAGCCAGGCCGGCCCTCAGCAGGCTGGCTCTCAGCAGGCCAGCGCTCAGGAGGCCAGCGCACAGGAGGCCAGCTCACGGGACGCCGGCCCTCAGCAGGCTGGCCCACAGTAGGTCGGCCCTCAGCAGGCCAGCTCAGAGCGGGCCGGCCCGGGGCCGGCTGATCCCGGTGACACTTGAGTGAATATCTGACGTCAAGGAGGTTGTAGTGGTTTCCCCGCCCGTTCTGCGGGCAGTCCCGTACCAGATGGGAGTAGATCTCCGCAGCGGGGCGGGTGCGCCAGGGAGGTGAGTGCGTCGAGCGCAGTTCTGCTCCCGCACGCGCCGTCCAGCGTCGGCGTGGCTCGCCGCGGGCTGGCCGCGGATCTACGCGCGCACGGCGTCCGCGAGGCGGGCGTGTGCGACGCCACTCTCGTGCTCAGCGAACTGGTCAGCAACGCGATACGTCATGCCCGGCCGCTGCCGGGGGGGCAGGTACGGGTGAGCTGGACGCTGGACGGCGGGACGCTGGAACTGGCGGTAAGCGATGGCGGCGGGCCGACCTGCCCGCGGGCCGCACGGTACTCGGTGTCCTCGCTCGGCGGCCGCGGCCTGAGCATCGTGGATCACCTGTCCCGCCGCTGGGGAGTGCGCAGCGACGAGCTGGGCAGCACGGTCTGGGCCGTGCTGGCGGTCAGGCAGAAGGTCGCCAGGCAGCCTCGTGCCAAGCGTGCCCTGACTAGCAGCTGAGCCCTGACTAGCAGCTGATCAGGGTCAGCGGCGCGACTTTCGCCCGGACCAGAAAGCCAGCCTGATGACGCCTACGCCGATCGCGATGATGACCGCGAACACCAGCAGGGCCATCAGGGCGTGCACCGCCCACAGCGCCAGAATGACTGCGAGGAACCCGCCGATAAGAAGCAAGATCAGTCGTCCCATGACATCCAGAGTACGACCAATCCGGGGCGATTTGTCCCGCGGATCGCGGCTCGTTTCAGCGGCCGGGCGGAGCGCCTGAGTGCGGGAGCTGGCTCAGGGCATCAGTCAGCATCCCGAAGGTGGGGCAGGGCCAGCGCCACATGCAGCTTCTGCACCGCAGGATCGGGTTGGACGGGTCGGTGGATATGCCGCCGGCGTCCAGCGGGGCGTGCAGCTCGAGCAGCCGCAGCCAGAGTTCGGCGAACCCGAGCACCTGCTCGCGGGCCTGGCCGAGGAACTCAATGTCGTCGCGGGTGAACCTGGCGGTCACCGGGACGACGCCGTCGCGGTTCAGCAGCCGGGCATAGGAGACGCTCGTCTCCAGCCACGACGAGGCATTGGCCGCCCTGGCCCGCACCTCGTCCAGCTGCTCGCGCATCCAGACTCGCTGCGGATCCTCAGTCAAGTCTGGTGGGGCCACGTCCGCCGGGCCTGAACCCCCGCGATCGAGGCGGTCAGGCGCGGGGTCATGCTGGCCGGCCCCGGCCCCCGGGTCCGCGTGGGCCGCCAAGGCGGGCGCGTCGGGCGGTCGCGCGGCCGGCGGGGAAACTGGCGTGGCAGGCGAGGCAGGTACCGGGGGACGCGCCGGGAGCGGCTCGTCGGGCGCGCGGAAAAAGATGCCCAGCTCGCGAGTCTGCAGCATGCTGGCGGCCACCGGCGCGGACAGAGGCATGCCCTGGGCATCAGGCGCCAGCAGCTCCGGACCCTCTTCGCTATCGCCCGTGGCGTTCATCAACGGTGCTCCACTCAGCGCCGAGTCGGCGGCGCACTCCAAGCTTGACGCACAACAGAGCGTACCGGAAGCTAAATCCGCGAGTACGCTGAGTGACGGACTGGTCGCCCGCCTCCCGGGCCGGTAGGGTACCGCAGGTGGAGCTTAAGGTCTCGAGCCGCTCGCAAGGTGATCAAACTATTGTGGCCGTAGCAGGAGAAATAGATCTGTATACGGCACCCCGGCTGCACAGCGAGCTTGCGGCGGCGGTCACGGGCCAGGCCCCGGCCCGGGTGGTCGTCGACATGGCCGCCGTCGACTTCTGCGATTCCACCGGCATGAATGTGCTCCTCGCCGCGCTGCGGAGAGCACGCGAGCGGGGCGGGGACCTGGTGCTCGCCGGCCCGCGGCCGGCCGTGCGGAAGATCCTGCAGGTGACCGGGCTCGAATCCGTGTTCACCGTCCTCGACGACCCGGCGGCGCTAGCGGGCCAGTAGGCCGTCCGGCCCCGCCGCGGTTGCCGCGCCGGGAAGATCCCTGGCCGCGCCGGGCCACTAGGATCACCCCATGTCTGGAAGCGGGGACATTGCCGTTGTCATCCCGGCGCGCGACGAGGCCGAGAGGATCGGCGGGACCGTGCGGGCGGCCATGGGGCTGCCGGGCGCGGATCTGGTCCTGGTCGTCGACGACGGGTCGCGCGACCAGACGAGGATTCTGGCCGAACGAGCAGGCGCTGCCGTGGTCCGGCACGCAAGGCCGCGCGGCAAGGGCGCGGCGATGGAGACGGGAGCCGAGGCGGTCCGCCTGCTGGACGGCCAGGAAGACCGCGCAGCACCCCGTCACCTGCTCTTCCTCGACGCCGACCTGGGCGACACCGCGCGGTGCGCCGGTCCGCTCGCCGAGCCGGTGCGCAGCGGTGAGGCGGACATGACCGTCGCGGTCTTCAGCAGCACCGTCAAGCTGGGCGGGCACGGTTTCGTGGTCAAGCTGTCAGGCGCCGGGATCCAGCGCGCGACCGGCTGGCGGCCCGCGCAGCCGCTGAACGGGCAGCGCTGCCTTACCCGGGCAGCCTTCGACGCCGCCCAGCCGATCGCCGCCGGGTTCGGCGCAGAAACCGCACTCACCATCGACCTGCTTCGCCTGGGCATGCGAGTTACCGAGGTTGAGGTGCCGATGGCCCACCGCGCCACCGGGACGGACTGGCGTGCCCAGCTGCACCGGGCGCGGCAGTTCGCCGACGTGAGCAGGGCCCTGGCCCGGAGGCTATGACCGGGCGCCGCGGTGTCCAGCCGGAACGCCGGCTGACCGGGGCCCTGGCCGGTCCGGTCACAGGTCACGGCGGCGCAAAGGGCCCCCGGGCCGGAACGCTGGCTGACTGGGGGCCCTGGCCGGTCCGGTCACAGGTCACGGCGGCGCAGCGGGCCCCGGGCCGGAACGCTGGCTGACCGGGGCCCTGGCCGGTCCGGTCACAGGTCACGGCGGCGCAGCGGGCCCCGGTCGGAACGCTGGCTGACCGGGGCCCTGGCCGGTCCCGTCACAGGTCACGGCGGCGCAGCAGGTCCGCCGACCTGGCATCATGATCTGATGCAGGAGAGGTACGCCTACCTAGGGCCATCGGGCACGTTCACCGAGGCTGCGCTGCGCACCCTGGACAATAGCGAGCAGGCCGAGCTTGTGCCCTGCGCCACGATCCAGGCGGCACTCGAGACGGTCCGGCTCGGCTCGGCGGACCGCGCCGTGGTACCCATCGAGAGCTCGGTTGACGGGGCTGTCACCGCCACCCTGGATGAGCTGGCGACCGGCGATGAGCTGCTCATCTACGCCGAGGTACTGCTGCCGATCGGATTCGCGCTGCTGGTCAGGGAAGGCACCCGGCTCGATGAGATCGCGACCGTAGGCGGTCACCCACAGGCTCAGGCCCAGTGCCGGCGCTGGCTGGCAGACCATCTGCCCGAAGCAGAATGGCTGCCCACCGCGTCGAACGCCATGGCTGCCCGTCAGGTGTCGGCCGGGGAACTGGACGCGGCGCTGGCCGGGGCCTTCGCCGCGCCGGGATACGGGCTGTCCGTCCTGGTCGACGAGGTACACGACCGACGGGGGGCGGTCACCCGGTTCGTGGTGGTCGGCAGGCCCGGACCGCTGCCCGCCCCCACCGGCGCCGACCGGACCTCCTTGGTCGCCTTCCTGGGCGACGATCACCCCGGCGCCCTGATGGAGATCCTCACCGAGTTCGCTGTACGCGGGATCAACCTGAGCCGCATCGAGTCCCGGCCGACCGGAGACGCCCTCGGCAGGTACTACTTCTGCATCGACTGCGAAGGGCACGTGGACGACGCGCGGGTCGGGGAGGCGCTGATGGGCCTGCGCCGGGTCTGCACGGACGTAAGGTTCGCCGGCAGCTATCCGCGCAGCGACGGCGGCAAGACCCAGGTGCGCAGCGGAACCTCAGACGGAGAGTTCGCCGAGGCCGCGGCCTGGCTGGCCCGGCTGCGCTACGGCCGCGTGTAACGGCAGTACCCCAGGTGGACCAGCCAGTTCGCAGCCTACCGGTGGTCGATGTGCCGTTGCCTCCCCTATGGGGTCGGCGATGTGCCATTGACCCCCTGGGGTCCAGTTGCTCCGCCCCCGCAGCCGCCACTTCTCTGGTGGTCGATGTGCCGTTGCCTCCCCTATGGGGTCGGCGATGTGCCATCGACCCCCTGGGGTCCAGTCGCTCTGTCCCCCGCAGCCGCCACTTCCTGGTGGTCGATGTGCCATTGCCTCCCCTATGGGGTCGGCGATGTGCCATCGACCCCCTGGGGTCCAGTTGCTCCGCCCCATGCAGCTGCGGCCTGGCTGGCCCGGCTGCGCTACTGCCGCGCGCGACGGCCGTCGATCCGGTTTACAGGTAAGGCCCGGACGTCCGTGGCGCCTGCGGCGGCTCCTCGGCCTGCTGCATGAGACCCGGCGGCAGTGCGCCCGGCGGCAGCGCCCTGCGCATCTGCTCCAGCTGCGCGCGGGCCGCCATCTGCTGGGCGAACAGCGTGGTCTGGATGCCGTGGAAGAGTCCCTCCAGCCAGCCCACCAGCTGTGCCTGCGCCACCCGCAGCTCGGCCTCGCTGGGCACGCTGTCATCGGTGAACGGGAGGGAGAGCCGGTCGAGTTCCGCGACGAGCTCGGGCGCGAGGCCGTCCTCGAGCTCCTTGATGGAGCTTTCGTGAATCTCCTTGAGCCGCGCCCTGCTCTTCTCGTCCAGGGGCGCGGCCCTGACCTCCTCGAGAAGTTGACGGATCATGCTTCCGATGCGCATGACCTTGGCCGGCTGCTCGACCATCTCGGTGACCGGGCGCTCGCTGTCACCTGAGTTCTCTGCGCCGGCGCTGCCGGCCATCTCGCTGGGGCCGACTACCACAATGGGGGGCCGCTGCTGCTCTGGCTCGGAGTTCATCCCGTCGCTCATCCTCCTAGTCTGGCGGTCGGGGTCGTCCGGCCGCGTCCGGGGCCGCATCACGGGCCAGCGGGACCTCGCCTCCGCCCCGCTCGGCCGAGGGTCCGCCGCGCCTGCGCCGGTCCTGCCGTCGGCAGCGCTCGGTCAATGAGAACGCCGCACCTATCCCGAGTCTATGAAGCGGCGGATGGTACTCCCTGGCGCCGTGACGTTCGGGGCCTGGTCCCGGGTGTTTGATTGGTAGCTGAGGGTATCGCTTGGATGTTCGGGTAACTTAGGCTTCGGATCCCGGCCCGTGAGGATGCCATTCTCCTACCACTGGGACCTGGGAGGAGGAATGACCAGTGGCCAACCAGGACGAGGACAAGCTGGCCGGGGGGGAAGCTGGCGCACGCGATAATCCAGCCGGCGCGCAGAGCGCGGTTTCCACCGAGGATGGGTCGGCGTCCGGCGACGCCGCCGCCGAGGCGCGCAGCGCGGCGTCCCGTGATCAGCACGGATTTGACGGAAACGGCCATCCCGGGCCGGCGCAGGAAGGCGGCCTGGCCGGCCGCGCAGCCGATCTGGCTGCCGGCCGGGATGACGGCTCGGTGTCCCGGGAACAGGATGACGCGACGGCCCGGCAGTCCGATTACGGCGCGAACGCGGGCACCGCAGATCCGCAGCCGTCCCCGGGCCTGGCCCGCCCCGCGGGATTCGCCGCGGGCTATCCCGAGCGTGATCCGGTGGCCTATCCCGCGGCCCCGGCCGGGGACGAATCACCCGACCGCGCCGAAGACGCAGGCTATGAGCCGGGTGGCGAAGGCGCGGGATCAGTATGGATGCCGCGCGAGGCGCGCCCGGCCGGCGCCCAGGCTTCGCCCTATCCTCCATACGGCGACTATGGCCCCTACCCGGCGCACGGCCAGGATCAGGACTACGGCCAGCCGCAGGACTACGGGCAGGACTACGGCGCGGACCAGGGGTACGGCCCGGACCAGGGGTACGGCCCGGACCGGGGATACGGCCCGGACCAGGGGTACGCCCCGGAGGGAGACTACGAGCAGGGGCAGGGGTACGCGCCGCCGGACAGTTACGGGCAGGCGTATCCCCCGCCGCCGGAGTACGGCGATGGGCCCGGGTACGGTCCGGGAAACTACGGCGGAGACCAGGCTTACGGCGCCGACGAGAGGTACGACCAGGCCCCGGTCTACACCCAGGATCAGCCGCACGCCGAAGACCAGGCCTATGGTCAGGACCAGCCGCACGCGGAAAACCAGGCCCAAAGCCAGGCGCAGGCTTACGACCAGGGATACGACCGGCCGCAGGGCTATCCTCCGGCGCAGCCCTACGGCGGGCGGCCGTACGTGGGCCAGCCGTATGGCCAGGAACAGCCTTACGACCAGGGTCAGCCTTACGACCAGGGACAGCCCTACGACCAGGGACAGCCCTACGACCAGGGACAACCCTACGGCCAGGAGCAGCCTTACGGTCAGGAGCGACGGCATGTCCCTGGCCAGGGATACGGCCCCGGCCAGGCATATCCGGAGCCGGATCCTGGCCCGCGCCCGGAGTCCGTCGGCCCAGAGGCGGGTCCTGACGATGAGCACGTCCCGGACGGGGGGGCGGCAGCCGGCCAGAGCCGGGACGACGGTCGTGATCGGGCCGGCGCCCAAGATCAGGCAGACGGCGAGGGGGAGGCTCCGGGGGCAGCGCAGGCCGCGGCGCAGGGCGAGGCCGCGGGCCGTACACAGGCTCAGGCTCAGGACCGCGAGCCAGGTTCCGGGAGCGCCGCGCCGTATCCGCCGCCGGATGCCTACGCCTGGCAGTCGCCTTACGACGCACCGGCTCCGCCCGGCCCGCCGCAGGCCTGGCCGGGTCATTACGACGTCCCGGCCGGGTACCGCGGCCAGGTGCGGGGACGCGATGCCGGGCCTTACGGCGACGAGGCGGCGTACCCGCCGCCACCTCCCGGCCAGGGCGCGGTGCCCCAGGCCGCCGGGGCCGACGCCCTCGCACCGCTGCCCGCACATGTCGCAGACCAGCAGCAGGTCGCCGAGACCGCCGATGACCTCACCGCCGAGGCGCTGTTGCCCGGCAAGCGCCAGGGCCCGGGCGGAGGCTGGCGGCGCATCCTCTACAAAGGCTCGGCCGGCCTGATCCGCCCGCGGGAGTCCGCCGAGGCCCTACGTCGGCGCGACCTGGTGGTCCGGGTCCGGACTCCGGTCGCCGGCGGACACCACCGGGTAGCGGTGATGAGCCTGAAGGGCGGGGTGGGCAAGACCACCACGGCCGTGGGCCTGGGCGCGATGCTTGCCTCGCTGCGCGGTGACCGGATCATCGCCCTGGACGCGAACC
Source organism: uncultured Actinomycetes bacterium (assembly GCA_963762615.1). Lineage (GTDB taxonomy): Bacteria > Actinomycetota > Actinomycetes > Streptosporangiales > Streptosporangiaceae > PALSA-505. The sequence goes on from CAVXLG010000018.1 coordinate 85,445, forward strand.
CGGACCGTGGCACGCTGTCAGACAAGGTCCGTCTCGAGACCTCGGCCACCGTGCGTGACCTGCTCAACGAGCGCGGTCAGATCCAGCGCTATGCCGACGTGCGCGCGTTCACGTCCCAGGCGCCGAGCCGCCTGGAGGTGCTGGCATCCGATCGCGACCCCACCGTCTCGGTCGCGTTCTGCGAGGAGGACTACTACGATGCCGCGCGCGTGCTGGAGCGCTACTACTCCATCTCGCTGATCGACTGCGGTACCGGCCTGCTGCACTCGGCCATGGCCGGGGTACTGCGGATGGCAGACCAGATCGTCCTGGTCAGCTCGCCGTCCGTGGACGGCGCGCGAAGCGCGAGCGCGACCCTGGACTGGCTGGACGCGCACGAGTACGGAGACCTGGTACGCAACGCCGTGGTCGTGCTATCCATGATCAGGCCGCGCAGCAAGAGCACAGTCGATCTTGACCGTCTCGAGCACCACTTCGCCGGCCGATGCAGGGCGGTCGCCCGGATCCCGTACGACGCGCACCTCGAAGAGGGTGCAGAGGTCGATCTGGAGCAGATGAGCGCCGCGACGGTGAACGCCTACCTGGTGCTCGCGGCCACGGTAGGCGATGGCTTCGCCTGGCCCCGGCGGGCGGCACGCCGGCCGGGTTCAGGGCAGGGCTGGGTTCGCCCGGAGGTCAGCAACGGCACCGCCGGGCTCTACCGCTGAGCAGCCCGGGAGGGCTCGGCTAGCAGCCGACGAGGGCGGTCTTGAAATAGCGCGACGGGCTCAGGATGAATGGCGCCGCAGTGGCCACGCAAGCCGCCGCAAGCGCTCGGCGGGCAAATCAGCTCGGTGGGGCAATGCGCTCGGTGGAGCAAGTGTGCTCAGCGGGGAAAATCCGCCCGGTGGCGCAAGTGCGTCCGGTGGGGCAAATCCACTCGATGGCGCAAATGCGCTCGGTGGGGCAAGTGCGCTCGGGGGCGCAAATGTGCTCGGTGGCGCTCCGCTTGCCAGGCCGTGAATGGGTCGGCGGCCGCCTGGAGATCGAGAACAATGACGTAGGCCGGTCTCAGGCGGTCCGTAGTTTCCGGTACACCACATGCCGGCGTAGCAAGCTCTCGTTGACGTCGGGGTCGTCGAAGTCCTCCGCAGGATCGGAAGTCATCCCGATCCGCCGCATCACCGCCTGCGAGCGCAGGTTCCGGGCCATGGTTACCGCGACGATCTCCGGCAGCCCCATGACGTCGAAGCCGTACTGCAGCGCTGCCCGGGCCGCTTCGGTGGCGTAACCGTGGCCCCACGCTGGCCGCGCCAGCCGCCACCCGATCTCGATTCCGGTGAACGGCATCTCGTCATCCACGGTGCCCAGCCCGGTGAAGCCAATGAACTCGCCGGACGCACTGACCTGCACCGCCCAGAAGCCAAAGCCGTCACGGTCCAGGTCGTCCTGGAAGTTCAGAACCCAGGCGGAGGCCTGCTCGAAGGTCAGCACCGGCCCGAGGTACTGCCGGACCTCCGGGTCGGCGTTCATCGCCGCCCACGGTGCAAGATCGGATTCCCGCCAGCCGCGCATGATCAGTCGCTCGGTGTTGATCTCTACCACCCCGTCAGCCTATGGGGACCGGCTCCGAGCGCGCGCACGACCGCGAGCGGACCGCGGTCCCGCTGGTTGCAGGGCTGATCGGCCCTCGGCATGCAGCAGCCGATCGAGATCATGCGCGACCCGTCACCACGCTCGACCCGCAACACTGCCGTGCTCCTGAAGCGGTATGCGAACTGCGTGGACGGCCAGGAGCAGGCGGCCAGCGAGCGGATCCTGGCGGCCCTGGAGGAGAGCGAGGTATGAGAGGCTGGGAACGAGCTGCTGGCGGCAGTCCAGTGCTCGCGGCTGCGGACCAGCGGCGGACCGGATGGACGCTTAGCGGTCGTCGTTCCAGATAGATTCGCAGCTTGGAGGGCTCGCCTAGTGGCCGATGGCGGCGGTCTTGAAAACCGCTAGGGGGCGTGAGCGTCCTCGTGGGTTCGAATCCCACGCCCTCCGCTTGAGAGCATTGTTAGGACACTTAACCTGCATCGATGCGCTCTTTGGCTGTCTCTGATGTCGTCCGGTGGTTCCCGGCTGTTCCTGGCTTCTGACGGCTGTCTGCGAAACCACGGCGAAACAGATTCACGACCTCTCGCCGTGCCCGGCGTTGTGGAGCGCGTCGTCGATCCGCCGGTTCCAGAGCGGGGCCTGGCCTTCGATGCACCCGGCGTACACGCGGAGAAGTACCTCGACACCGTGCCCGGCGCGGCGGGCCACTTCGGGTGCTGGTACGCCGGCGTTGAGCGCGAGGGTCACGCCGCTGTGCCGAAGATCGTACGGGCGGCCCGCAAGCGGTGAGCGCGCTTGCGAGGCGGTTAGCGCCTTGATGCGGGCGTCCCGCCAGATCCGGCCGTAGGTGCTCTCGCCGAGCATTCCGCCGCGGGGGGCGCGGAACAGCCGTCCGTCCCGGGTGGTGCTGAAGCGGTCCATGTGCCGACGGATCAGCTCGACCAGTTCTGGCGGTATCGGCACAGGCCTGATGGTCTTTTGCGCACGGTGCTTGAGTTGCCGTTCGTCGCGCGTTGTCCTGGCGTCTGTCCATTCCGCCCCTGCGTGCGGCGCGTTACCGGTGAGCAGCAGTTCTCCCCATCCGGTGCCGGGAAGGTCAACGCAGTCCAACTTGCGGAGGTACACCGCCTCGCCCGGTCGCAGGTAGGCGTAGTAGAGGCAGCCGAAGAAGGCCGTCAGTTCTGGCTGGTCAGTCTCGACGGCGGCCAGCAGCGCCCGTACCTGCGCCGGGCCCGCCACGACGCGCCGGTCCACCTGGTCGGCGACCTTGGCGGCCTTCCAGCTCACCTTGTCGATCGGGTTCGCGGCGAGCAGGTCCAGCTCGACCGCATAGTTGAGCGTGCCGTAGAAGACGGCGCGCTTGCGGGCGATCGTCGTGGCGGCCGCGGGCCTGCCGTCCATGGTCAGGGCAAGCGTGTCGAGAGCACGCCGGATGATCTCTGAACGCTGTTCCTTCTCCTCCAGCGCAACGACCTTGACCGAATTGTCACGGGCCCATGCGAGCACCCGAGCCTGGCTCGAGTCGAGGGTGACGGTTTCGCGATGTGCCGTGTGGAACGCCCAGCCGTACAGGACTGCGCGCAGTGCCTTCGATTCCGGCATGCTGTGGCGAGTCGTCACCATGGCAGGCGTCACCGTGGCCAGGGCGTCAGCAATTCCTCGGCGCGTCTTGCCCGCGCTGCGGGCCCATTTCATGTCGGCGAACCGGCAGGCCAGCTCGTACCAGGTGATTGCTTGCTGTACCCGAGCCAGCGACTCGGGAAGGCCAGTCGCGGTGTCGAAGCCCTCGCCTTTGCGAGCGGCCTGAATGAGCTGGGACCGATAGTTATCCGCCTGCGCGTCGTACTCGAACCACTTCGAGAAGGACTTGCCAGCAACCACCCAGCGCACACCATGCGGGCGGCGGCGCCCCTTCTTGCTGGCCAGGTGGGCGAGCTTCCAAAACTGTACGTCGTGGGAGAACACCATGGTCAGCTGGCCTCGGCGATCTGGACCCGGGCGGCAAGCCATGCATCGAGGGCACTGCGCCGGATGCGCAGCTGGCCATTCGGCAGCTTGATGCACTCTGGTGCGGTGCCGAGCACGCGCCAGGTGTCGAACGTGCTGCGGGCCACCTTCAGCTCAGCCAGCACCTCGACCAGGGTCAGCAGCGGATCCGCGGCGATCGTGTGCCGGGCCATTACGCCGCCTTCCCAGTTGCCGAAACTTCGGCGGCCTCCTGGGATCGTCGTCTGGCTTCGTCAAGTGCCGCCTTCAACCGGGTGCGTTCGGCGACGATGTACAGCAGCCGCCGGTCGTAAGGCAGGTGGTCGTGGTCGGACGGGGTGACGACGTGCCAGGTGTACCGGGCCGGGTCGGGCTGGTCCATGCTGAGGGTGGCGAGCAGCCGGGCCTTCTTGTCGGCCCGGTGGTCGGCCAGCGTCTTGCCCGACCACTTGCGGGAAGTGAGCACCCGCTGACCGGCGTAGCCGAGGTGCTCGGGCCGGTGCGCCTTGCCCTTGCACGCTCCCGGGCGCAGGCCCGCGCGAGCGTTCTTCGGCTGCACCCCGTACCGCAGCCAGTTGGCGCACGTCGGCGAGCACGGCTCATACCTGAGTGCGTCGGCCAGCCGGGCGGCGTGCGCGCGCTGGGTGTCGGTGTCGGCCTGGTGGCAGTCGGCGACGTGCTTGGTCAGGTACTTGGTCAGGTAGCGGATGCATTTCGCGGCGTCCTTGGACCCGGCCAGCACCCCTTCGGCGTGGAACTTTGGTCCGAACCGGGCCACGTGCAGCGGATCGTCAGCCGGGCCGATGGCGTCGAGGGCCTGGTCCCAGGCAGTCAGCACTTCCCCTGTGGCCGGGTCCAGGTAGGTCCGGGTGTCCTCGTCCCAGACCGGCACCTCGTCCCCGTCGAAGCGAATCACGTCGGTGGAGGGCCACCAGACCTGATGGTAAGTGGCCGCGATCACCTGGCGGACCACGGCCCGGGGCACTGAGCCGCGAATGGCCATGTGCAGGTGCGGCGCGAGGCGTTTCTGTGGTTCGACCGCGCTGAAGTACTGCGCGTCGTAGCCGAGGGTGCGGCGAAGGTTCTGGATGAACCGGTCCACCAGGGCGGAGAAGTGCAGCGCGTCCCGGGCGGCCCGGGTGTAGTCGTATGTGCCGGGGTTGACCGGGGTGCCGTCGTCGCGGACCTTGCCGTAGCTATCGCAGGTGAGGGTGAGGAACATCGACGGCCGATAGCACTTGCCGTCCGGCGCGGTGAACACCCGGCCGAGGGTCTGCGGGGCGATCTTCCGTTTGGGCAGGTCCGGGGCGTCCTGGCGGCGCCGGGTCGAGCGGACCCGACGCGGCTTCGCCTTCCCGCTGGCCGCGCTGGTGGTGACCGTGCCTCGGACACCGGCCCGGGTGATCTCGGTGTCGAGCTCGCCGATCAGCGCGTCATAGTCGGTCACGTCTTCGCCGCGGGCCTCGGCGCGGTCGCGCTGGACCTGAGCCTCGGCGCGCAGGGTCAACCAGTACTCCTGCGACTCATCGGGGACGGCCGGGCCGGGGTCGGGCTCGTCCTCGAGGTGCCAGCCTTCCCGGCACTGGATGACGCGCAGCGCCTTGGCCCGCTCTGCGCACGGCGGGCAGACGCTGGCCAGGGTCGCGCCGCACGGTTTCATGACCTGCTCAACCTCGCCGGTCACTTTGTCGGTGCGGCGCAGCTGCACTGGCCGCAGGCACCCGCCGCAGGCTTCGGCGATCTTCCGGATGGAGGCGCGGGCCAGCGGCATCGCCATCCGCTCGGCCCGGGTCGAGGTTGTCGTCATCCGGTCACCCCGGTTCCGTGGTCGCCAGTCCAGGTGTCCGACCAGCCGCAGAGCGGGCAGTCCAGGGTGATCTGGGCTTGCCCGTCGTCGGTGGCCGTCAGCGCCCGGCCGCAGCACGGGCACGGGTCGTCAGTCCGCCAGGTCGTCGCGATCGCGTTCATGCGGCTTCCCCCTTGATCGCACGCAGCTCGCGATCAGACCCGAACGCAGCGGC
>CAVXLG010000019.1:0-113179 GCA_963762615.1 uncultured Actinomycetes bacterium
GAAGGCTGGGGGTTCGAATCCCTCCGAGCGCGCCAGGTCACAGGCCTCTCCCATCCCGGGAGGGGCCTTCTTGCTAACGGATTTGCTAACAGCAGCCATCAATCGGACCCCACCGCGCGGGCGAAGATGGCCGCGGCCTTGGCGAGCTGCTCGCTGATCACGTGGGCGTAGACCCGCAAGGTGATCGACGGGTCGGCATGCCCCAGCCGGGCCGCGACGACGTGCACCGGCACGCCCGCGCGCAGCAGGGTCGTCGCGTGAACGTGCCGCAGATCGTGCAGCCGCGCGACCGGGGTCGGCCTGCCCGCCTTCAGGCGGGACTGCCGCGCGTTGTACCTGCTGACCAGGATGAGCATGAGCCGCGACACGGTGTCGGGATAGACGGGCTCGCCCAGGGATGTGGTGAACACGTAGCCGTCGGCCTGGCCGCGCCACTCCGGCCCGGCGGTTAGCCGCTCGGCAGCCTGGCGGGTGCGATGCTCTTTCAGCACCCGGACGGTGCCGGGGTCGATGCTGACGACCCGCGACCGGCCGCCCTTGGTCGTGCCCTCGGTCCGCTGACCGCCGATGACGGTTCGCCGCTGGCGAGAAGCTCCCGTCAGGGGCCGAGCTGGCCCAGCGCTACAGCGTGGCCCAGATGACCGTGCAGCAGGCCATCCGGGTGCTGCGCGATGAGGGCCTGGTCGTGTCCCGACAGGGCAGCGGAGTGTTCGTCCGCGAGCGGACCGCCCGGGCGATCGCGCTGCGCCCGCACGTCGAGCGGGCCTTCGAGCAGCCCAAGGTGTTCAACCGACTTCGCCGGGTTCTCCGGCGAGACCCTGCACGGCGTCCTCCAGGAACCGCTGGACAAAATCCGCCTCGGCCAGCTCGTCCCCGAAAGCATCGACATCCGCATCCTGGTCCCGGATACCAGCAAGCCGTGGGCGATCCCGGCCCGGGTCGCCGACCTGGCCGACGAGCCCGCGTTCCGGGAGCGGGCCGAGCAGATCAGCCGACGCCACACCGACGCGATCACCGAGTCCGTCGCCGAGCTGGCCGACCTCGGCCTGGTCAAGAACGCCACCGCGCAAGTACGCGTGCACGGCGCCGCGCCGATGTTCAAGCTATACATCCTCAACCGGTCCGAGGCCTTCTTCGGCTTCTACCCGATCACCGAGCACGACGTCACCCTGCACGGCGAAGCCGTCCCGATGTATGACCTGATGGGCAAGGACGCCACCTTGTTCCACTACGAGCAAGGCGACGACCCCGACTCGATCGGCGGCCAGTTCGTCGCCCAGGCGCAAGCATGGTTCGACAGCATGTGGGCCACCGTCAGCCGCGACCACACCCAGTAAGCCCGATGACCGGCCATGCCATCGAGCAGATCATCAGCCGAACCCGGCACCTGCTCCTGGACTTCGACGGGCCAGTCTGCTCCGTCTTCGCCGGGCTCCCGGCCAGGCAGGTCGCCGAGCAGCTCCGCCGCGCGCTCGAAGCCGGGGGCTTTGCCTTGCCACCCGGGGCAGAGCGGGAATCCGACCCGCTCGAAGTCTTCCGAGCCGTGGCCGCGACCGGACCCGAAGCTGCGGACACGGCCCAGCAGCTGCTAACTGCCTTCGAGACCCGCGCTGTCGCCACAGCCCGGCCGACGCCAGGCGCAGCGGACCTGATCATCACCGCCTACCGGACCGGCCGGACAGTCACGATCGTGAGTAACAACTTCACCGCCGCGATCATGAAGTACCTGGCCGACCACCGGCTCAGCGACTACATCCGGGCTGTGTTCGGCCGGGACGACGATCCGGCGTTGATGAAGCCCAGCCCCTACCGGGTCCGGGAAGCAGTCGGCAGCCTCGGCGCCGACCCGCACGAATGCGCCTTCGTCGGAGATTCCGAGGCCGATGTCCTTGCCGGACGGCTGGCAGGCGTTCCCGTCATCGGCTACGCGAACAAGCCCGGCAAGGGCCACACCCTGATCCGCGCCCAGGCCGACGCCGTGACCACCGACCTAGCCGAGATCACCACGGCACTCCGCGCAGCACCACACGCTGCACTGCCGAATTGAGCCATATATAGATCAAGGCGGCGCGCTGTGCGCGCCGCGGGCCGGCACTTGCGCCGGCCTCCGGCCTCGGGGAGGCCCCGGCCGGCGCGGGCCGGCCCCACCCAGTAGCCCGCCACAGATCAGGCAGGCTAATCCGGTTACGCAATCGGTGCTGCGCAGTGCCGTCTTCCTCGGCGTTCCAGTGTCCCGCTCCCGGCCGCCGCGTCGAGGTCGCTCCCTCCGGTCGCGTCGCATGCGATCGGCTACGCCGAACCTCGACCCGGCGCCCGCTCGCCAGGGATCGGCGCCTATCAGGAAGACGGGGAGTGGACCGGACGCGGGCAACCAGACCGAGGTACGCACAGGCCGGGATCGCGTGACGGCGCGGAGACGGAGGGCTGGAACCGAGGGCGGGTGGTGCGCCCGGCCGATTGCCAACAGCAGGCCAGGCGCACCAGGGCCAGCGATTTACTTGTAAGGCGGTCGGCATGGCAGCAGCGTGGTCCGGTGGTAACCGGCCGGGATGACGGGATGTAGTTTCGCCAGGTTCGCGGGCGTCGGCAGGAGGAACCCGTAGTCGGTGATGTATACCCTGCCGGTGGAGAACTGCAGTATCTGCTGCAGCGGCAGGTAGCTGGCCGCATCCACCCACAGGCGGGCCGCCGTCGCATGCAGGCCGGTCATGCGGCGGTTAAGCCCGGTCAGGCCGAGCTCGATGGCCTTGCGCCCATCTACCACGCCCCGCCGGATGATCTTGAACTGGCCGGTGGCGAGCTGGTGGCGGAGTCCGGCCGCGTCCGCCGACAGCCCGATGATCTGGGTGTTGTGCTGCCACTTGCCCCAGGTGTGCCTGACCGGGCAGACCTGGAAGTAGGTACCCGTGATGGTCAGGTCAGCGTTGCCGTTGACGGGGTTCATCGCGGAGGTGCCGTGCCCGGCGGGCATCGTGAAGATGGACTCGAAGTCCTGGAACAGCTTCCCGTCCGCGCCCCACCCCCGCGTGTGGATTCTTACCTGCTGGCCGGGCCGCGGATACCACGGGTATGTCAGCGTCTGGCCGCTGCCGCCGTGCTGGCCTGGGCCAGACGGCTGCCCCTGCGCGGACAAGATGTCGCCGCGGGCGGCGTCGATGGCCGCCAGCAGGCGGGCCCGCAACGAGTGCGCGGGGCTGACGCCCCCACCGGCCTGGGCTGAGCCGAGCGCGGCGGAAAGGCCCAGGCCCAGCACGACAGCTCCCGCTGCCGCCACAGCGGTGATGCCCGTGGCGAGCCGCCGGTGGCCGCTGCCGGGCCGGTAATTGCGCCGCAGCAGCCGCTCGCGGGCCAGCTCCGGGTGCTGGTAACCGGCCGCCGCCTTGGCGAAGGCGCGCCGGAGTTCGTGCTCAAGTTCCTCGGTTGGCATCAGGTGCTTCCTTTCATGCGTGCGGCGTGACGGGCTCGACGGCGGGCGACTTGGCGTGGGCGAGGACCTCGGCCAGGCGGGCGGCCGCCCGGGATGCGGTGCTGGTCACCGTCCCTTCCGAGCAGCCGAGGATGTCGGCGACCTCGGCGACGGGCAGGTCAGACCAGTAGCGCAGCACCAGCACGGCGCGCTGGCGGGCGGGCAGCTGCGCCAGCGCCCAGCGGAACTCGGCCAGGTCATCGACCGCCCGCAAGGCCCGGGCGGCTTTCTCATCGGCCACCTCAGCCGCCCCCTCATCCGGCTGCAGCTCGGTCCGCTGGCGGGACCGGCGGCCGGCGTCATGCAGGACCACGTTGATCAGGACCCGGCGGGCATAGGCGGCCGGGTGATCCATCAACCGCACCCGGTTCCACCGCCGCGCCACCCGCAGCAGCGTCTCCTGGACCAGGTCCTCAGCGTCCTTCGCGTTCCCTGTCATCAAGAAGCCGGCGCGCAGCAGCGGGTCCGACGCCCCGGCCGCGAACCGCTCGAACTCGCGGTTGGCCGTCGTGTTCCTGACCCACTCCATCCGCAACTCCTCGTCCTCTTCGCCCTCACCTGTATAAGTCCTGCCAGCCCGGGCAACACTGAGAGCAGCCAGCTCGGACATGAGACTGACAAGCGGCCGCTGGGAGCCAAGCTAGGAACAGCGGGACACGGGACACCACAGTTGCAGTTTCAGCTGCAGTGAACCGACCCGCTTCCCCACCGCTGGACACCTGGTGTCCTGAGCCAAGTACGCGCCCGGCATCAGCGAATCAGCAGGCAAGAAGAAGGGCAAGAACTCCACCGGCCACGGCAACCCCTACCTGGCCCGGATGCTGGGCAACGCCGCCGCGGCCGCCGCCAGGACCGACACCTTCCTGGGCGAGCGCTACCGGCGGATCGCCCGCCGCCGCGGCGCCAAGAAAGCCAACGTCGCCGTCGGCAGGGCCATACTGGTCATCATCTGGCACCTGCTGTCCGATCCGGACGCGCGCTTTTATGACCTCGGCCCGGACTTCTACGCCACCCGCATCGACCCCGAACGCCGCAAGCGCAACCACATCCGCCAGCTCGAAGCCCTCGGCTACACCGTCACCCTCCAGCCCGCCGCCTGACCAGCAGGCTCCGCCTCACACGGCTCCGATGCACCACGCCGGGCGCTGCCGCCTGCTCGGTAACGTACCTATTTTCGGATTAGCTGGGGATAGTGACGCTTTCGAAGTGACCTTCTAACGTCGCCGGTGCCAGAATTGCTGGTGGAAGGTCAGATCGAATCGGCTCAGCTCCGCGCCGCTGTCGCCGAGCCCCGCGACGAAGTCCAGCCGCAGCCCGCGCGACACCAGCAGCGCGGCGAACCGGACCTCCGGAAAGTCGGCCGAGTCATAGACCGGGACATCCAAGGACTCCCCCGCCACAGTCGCCAGCTCGACACGCCGGATGTCCGGGTGCACGCGGGCCAGCAGGCAGTATGGCCCCTCGTCACTGCCGCCGGTACTGACTTTCATCAGATCCCCGGGGTAGAGTGCCGGACCTCCGGCGCCGCCCTCGTGCAGCACCCGGCCGTCCGCGGAGGTGACGCGGATCATGCTCAGCAGTTCATCCGCGCCCGGCTGCGCGCCGCTAGAGGGCTGCCGTTGTGCCCAGATCAGCCAGGACAGCCCGTCGCCGTAGCTGCCCTCGGCGATCCGCGCCGATCTTCCCTGCACCAGCGCGGGAGAACCCCGCACCCCGGTAAACCATTCTGTAAACGAGACGCGGCGGAAGCGGCTGAGACGCGGGAGATGCGGGCTACCGTAGACGACCACCTTCCAGACGCTCGGCGAGGTCAGGTGGCCCGACAGAGACGCCGGAGACCGCTGATTGATGCCTCATAACCCAGCGAGGGCAGGGCGAGAGCCGACGGCGACGATCAGCCAATGCCGAGCTGCTTGCGCCGCAACGCAACGACTGTCGCGATAACATCCAACGGCTGGGCGTCGGCTGGCGGCGAGGGAGTTACCTGAGCCTCGACGGCCGCGATCAGGCGCCAGCCCATTTGCTGGCTGAGGTCCAGGTTCATGTGCCGGTACCCCTCTAGGTAGTCTTCGGCGTCCTGGAAGGTGCTGTTCGACAGCCGCGACACATCCACCTCCCCCGCCCAGGCGACAAGGTCTGCCGGGACCGCTGGCTGGGCCTGTGGCGGGCCTGGCTGCACTTTCCGCCGCCAGAACTTGACCATAAGCTCACCCCTTCCGCACCATATCGCTCCTGCGCGCGAGCATCCCGGTCTGGCCGCCCACATCCTCCTGAGCAACGGGTCGGGGGCCGCGCAAACCATCGGCCGCCCGCTCTCCCGGTATCGGCTGACAGCAACCGCGGGATATACGCGGGATGATCTTGCTCGGCGAGCCAGCCCCGAGCGTCAACAATGCAGGTACCAGCGATGGCAGACTATGAGCCACGGATGCTCTTGAAAACCATTAGCAGTGCCCGGCGCAGCTCGGGCTGGGAGCCACGGTGGGAGCCACACGGATGAATAACCCTCCGGTACTCCGGACCTGGCTGGACGACCGGGAGAGACGAACCCGAGGTGACGGACTGATCTGAACGGGGCCGGACGGCCACGCGGGAATCTACGGATAAGAAGGTCAAAGGGTCGCTCTGTGAGGCAGGTTTGCGGTCTGCTTGAATCCCTGACATGAATGCGAACGCCGCCGCCCAGCGCTGGGCGGATACCTGGGCTCAGGCGTGGCCGCAACGTGAAGCCGAGGCCATCGCCGCGCTGTACGCCGACATAGTCGTGTATCGCTCACCTGCCTTCCGCCCGCCGGACCTGGGCCTGGCTGGCGTCCGCCGCTATCTCAACGAGCAGCTCCCGGTCGAGGAGAACATCGAGTGCTGGTTCGGCCATCCCATCGTTTCCGGCGACCACGCCGCGGTCGAATGGTGGGCCAGCTGGACCGAGGAAGGCCAAGAACTCACCTATGCCGGAGTGACGGTACTGCGCTTCGACGACCAGGGCCAGGTCGTCGAGCACCGGGACTACGACAACCACGTCGACCGGCGCGAGCCGCCGTATCCGGGCTGGTGAACCGCTCTGCGAAACGACCATGCGCGCCGTAACCGGGAGCGCGGACGGCATCTGCGACGTGGCGTGCCCGCCACGTGCCCGAAGGGATAGTCAGCCAGGGATCCTCACGGTCACTCGCGGACAGCCCGGCACGCTTGCGGACCTGGATTGATGCAGGCGAAGCCGATCTGCGAGCTTCCCTGATAAGGAAGAGGTCCTGGTTCAAGTCCAGGCAGGCCCACCCAGGTCAGAACGTTTCAACCCTAGAACGATCAGACCGCTAGCCCGGGCCGTGGCGGTGTCTCATCTTTGCTTGATGTGGCCGAACTGCCAGATTTAGGTGCCCGCGGCCTGTGGGCAGGCCTGGCCCGAACGTCCGGGCCTGCCCACATCCGGTAGTCGCTGATCAGACGGCTATCCGGTGCAGCCGGGGATGGTGCCCAATGGTTCGCAGTTGTCCGGCACGTTCCGGGTGACCACGGTGGTCTGCAGCGTGACCGTTCCGCCGAGTTCGAAGATGCCGCCTCCGGCCGAGGCGGTATTCGCGGTCACCAGGCTGCTATGCAAGGCCAGGTCACCCTGGCTGGCCAGGCCACCACCGGCGGCGGCGGAGTTGTGGGAGATCGTGGTGCCCTTGATGGTGGCCGTCGACTTCGGCCCGTTGGCCACCGCGCCGCCCGCCTCGGCGGCGGAGTTGCCCATCAGCACGCTGCCCTTGATCGTCAGCACCCCGGACCCTTTCGGCCCGGCGTTGACGTTGGCAATGCCGCCGCCTAGGCCCATGTTGCCCTTCGCGTCGCTGGGCGCGGTGTTGCCGTTGATCCGGCTGCCGCTGATGGTCATCGCGCCGTGGTTCAGGATGCCCCCGCCGACCCCGCCGGGAGCGGAGTTGCCCAGGATCAGGCTGCCCCGGATCAGCGCCATGCCGCCGTTGGCGATGCCCGCCCCGGCGGGGTTGCCGCCGCCCGCGGTGGCGGAGTTGTTCTGCACCGTGCTGGCATTCAGCGTCAGGCTGCTGCCGCTGCCGGGAGCGCTGCCGTTACCCGGCCCGCTGGCGATCCCGCCGCCGTTGGCCGCCGCGTTGCCGCCGACCAGGCTGGCGTTCAGGGTCGCGGTCCCGGCGTGGTTCAAGATGCCGCCTCCGCCGCCAGAGGACGTGTTGCGGATCACCTGGCTGCCGTTCAGCACCAGCGTCCCGGCCGGGCCGTGCGCCAGCGTGCCGCTGACGATCCCGCCGCCCGCGCTCATCTTCCCGCCCGCTGAGGTGTTGCCGGTCACCACGCTGCCATTAAGGACCAGGGTGCCGACCAGGTTAAGCAGCCCGCCGCCGGGAGCCGGGGTGTTCCCGCCGGAGATGCGCAGGCCCTGCAAGGTGAGCTTCGCGGCCGGGCCGGTGGACTCCAGGATGCGGAACGGCTGGCTGCTCTTGCGCGTGATCGTCGTCCCCGAGCCCTTGATCGTGATCGGCGTGGTCACCACCGGCAGCCCGTTCGGGCCCAGCATCCCGGTGTTATTCGCAGCCGTCAGCCGGTAGGTGCACCCGGCCGCCAGTTTGATGGTGCCGCCACCGGCGGTGTTGGCCGCGCTGATCGCGGCGATCAGTCCCGCCGCTCCGCCGCCCGATCCCGAGCACGGCACGCTGGCACCGGGCCCGGCCAGCGCCATCCCTGCCGGTAGCACGGCAAGGGTCAGCAGTGCTCCCGACCCGGTTGCCACAGCCTGAATTAACCATCTCGCGCGCATCGATCCCCGTTCCCTTCTGCCTAGATTCCGCAGCCCCTCATGATCTGGCAGCCCCTCGCCACGACCCTACGCCCCGCACCCCCACAATGGCCCCGGCCGTCGCATGGATATAACTACCGCTCACCACCCGGATAGGCGTAGAGCCGGGCTGTTAACCCAGGCCGGACCACAGGTACCGGGCGCCGATCACGATCACCAGGATGCCGACCAGGCGCCGGATCAAGACGTCCGGCAGCCGGGACTGAATCCGGGCGCCAGTATAGGCACCGGCCAGGCCGCCCACCCCGAGCGCCACACCCGTCGGCCAGTCCGGGGCCACCGAGCCATGATGATGAACCGACAAGATCATGAAGGTCACCACCCCCGCCACCGAGGTGACGAAGGTCGAAGCCAGAGCCGCCGGAGCTACTTCCGACGGCGGCCGCCCCGTGCCGATCAGGATCGGGGCCAGGATCGAGCCGCCGCCGATCCCGTAGATACCGCCCACGCACCCCACCACCGCCGCCAGCCCCGCCAGCACCGGAGCCGGGATCACCCGGACCGGCCGGGCGGGTTCATCTGCCCGGGCCGACCGGGTGAGCGCCAGCCAGCATCCGAGCGGAACCAGCACCCCAGCTACCACCAGATCAAAGACCCGCGGACCAGGCAGCAGCTCCACCCGGATGACCGATCCGGCAACGACCCCGGGCAGGGTTCCGGCGATGAGCACCAAGGCCAGGCGGCCGCCGGTCTGTCCCTGCCGCCAGTACCGGTACAGCGCACCCGGCGTGGCGACCACGTTGTACAGCAGGTTGGTCGGGGTCACCGCCGGGCTCGGCGTGCCCAGCACGCTGACCTGAAACGGCAGCAGCAGCACCGCGCCCGAGATACCCGCAGGCGTCGCCAGCACCGCGATCAGGTAGGCCGCCGCCAGGGCGACAACCTCAGTCCAGCCAGTCCCCAGCACCCGACCACACTAACCAGCCTTTAACCTGGCCAGAAGCTATTACCCGGTTCATCGCGCCAGGCAACTCGCCGTCTACCGCGACGACTGTGCCAGACCTGAGGCCGTTGAGGACCTCCGCAAACGGGCCGTCAAATGCGCGCTCTGCTCGCCGACCACTCAGGTCCTGACCAGAGTTGGCCAGCGGAGCCCGTCTGAGCGGCGGCGGCCAAGCGGCCAGGACACCCGCAAAGCTCGCCGCTTGCTAACGGATTTGCTAACAACAGCTATGGACAACGCTGGATGGTGCCGGACTGGGCGGCCCCCCGCGACCACACGTGAACAGGCCTAATTGACAGCCATGGACTGATCTGGACAACCGGAATCTTGCTACGGATCAGCAGGTCCGAGGACAGACGCCGGGCCGGGACTGGTGCCGATTGCGGTGAGGTCGGTGACCGGAACGCCCGGCGCGACCATGGCGGTGACCGCGGCCAGGCGGTCGCGATCCAGCCGCCAGCCGCTAACCGGCCGGGTGGCCGCCGCGGTCACCCGGGGCAACGGGCAGCCGGGAGCGGGCCTGTCGTCCGCGCTGAGTTCCGGGGTGTCCTGGCGGCGCTGGATGCCGATGCGCGGGGCCCGGCTGCCTGCCGGGAAACCCTGCCCCGGGTAGATGACGATCTGCTCGACATCGGCCCAGGGAACGAAGCCGGCGCGATCCCACCGCAACATCCAGCCATCCCGCAGGTCGGCGCCCAGGGTGACGCCCGCGTAGTCGGCGCGGAACGCGGTCCGGCGAACGGCCAGACCCACCACGGCGGGCAGGGCGGTGATCGCGCCGAGCACGAGCAACACCAGCGCAACCGGAAGGTACAGGCTCATCAAGGCGAGGCCCGTGGGCAGCAGGGCGAAGCTGGCGGACAGGCCACGCTGGGCGGCGCGGGACACCCGGTAGCGTGCCTCATAGGAGCCCGGGTCCGGTTGCACACGGTCATGATTCCACCGGGCGCACAGCCTGAGCCAGCGGCACCGGGCGGCGGCTCAGATGGCCGCAGACGCAGCCAGGAGTTCGGGTCGTGCCCGTCACGTGCCCGATAGGACGGCCAATCGCGGAGCATGCCGGTCAATCACGGACACATGAATCGACGCCGGACCTGCGATTGAGCAGGTGACAGACCCAGCCGAGCTTCCCTGATAAGGAAGAGGTCCCTCATTCAAGTCCAGGCAGGCCCACCCAAGCATTCGCCCAGCTTAGGGACCGGGGCGTTGCGGTGTCAGTAGCTCAGCTGTTCATCCCAGTCGGTTCCGCGTCCCTCCGGGGTGAGGTCGTAAAGGTTCCAAACCGGTTCGAGGGTGCCGACGTGACGGGGATCTTGCCCGGGATCCTCCGGCGCGTAGAACAGTTCCGAGCCCCAGAAGTGCCGGATCGTGTCCCCGTCACGGTGGAACACGTTCAGCATCGGCCGCTGCTCCTCGTCCGGGGTCTCGGCCAGGTAGTCGCGGTTGTAGGTGGTCCCGGCCGAGGACAGCAGCCGCAGCCGCCGCCAGCCGCGTTCGGCGGCGAAGGTGAGGATGCGCTCGATCGGTGCTTTCCCGGCGACCGCGAGATTGATGTGCTGGGAGGCGTGCTCGGCAGCGCCGTCCAGCTGGTCGAGGAACGCGGTGCACGACGGGCACGGCCCTTGAGCCAGCGGCAAAAGTGCGGTCTGCCCGTCGGCCGGGCCGGGCCGGTCGTCGCCCGGGGCGCGGGGGAACATCATGCTGTAGATCACCAGCGAGTCCTTGCCCGGCGCGAACAGCTCCGACAGTCGTACCTCGGCCGGCCCGCCGTCCGGGCCTTGGGCCTGGAAGACATAGTCCTGCGGCACGACCCCGCCCGGGGGCAACCGCCGCCTGGCGGCGGCTACCGCCTCCATGGCGCGGCGTAGTTCGATCTCCTGCTCCAGCAGCCGATCCCGAGTGGCCCGGTACTCGGCTGACTCTCCAGGAAACGCGATGGCCATGGTTCCTCCCAGGGAACTCGCTCAGAGCCCTACGCTAAGCCAGGAACAGCGTTGCGCTTGATGTCTTATCAGCCTTGGCTGTCAGCAAGGCAACTGGTCAGGCCGGGCGTTGCGGCCGGGATGGCCTCCACACGGCTCGTACCGGGAGCCAACTCGGGAGCCACCCGGGCGAACGACTTCCGCGTCAGGCGAACAGGTGCGGACAGGCAGATAGCGATCATGCCGGCTCGCGGACCAATATGGAAGATCAAGATGTTCGGCCGGTCAGCTGGCTGTCAGATGTCACCCCGAGTGCCTGCCGTGCAACAAAGCCGGTATCACGCTCGCGACCCTGGCACCGGCTACCAAGGAGATCGCCGTCAAGTCCGTCACCGTCTCACAGACCTCTCACAGACTGGCCGGACCGTACCGGACCAGAGCGGACGGGCTGGACATCCAGCGGACCCTCACCTGCTGCTACGGACGCGGACGCACTGTCTGGACGCATCGCATTGGTCTACGGATCAGAAGGCTGGGGGTTCGAATCCCTCCGAGCGCGCCAGGTCACAGGCCCTTTGGCTTCCCCTGACAGGCCCTGAGCAGAGCTTTGGGAGCCAACCTGGGAGCCATCCGGCACTATCGGGGCGCCGAGCAGCGCCCAGCTCATGGACTCAGCGGCCGACCGCTTGTCCCCCTCGACCAGGTGCCCGTACACGTCTTTGGTAATCGTGATGCTCGCATGGCGGCCAGCTGTCCGTCGCTGCCGTCGGCGACGCCTGGCCAGTTGAGCCGACCACGACGCTCGGGCTCTGGCCAGGAGCGCAGCGGGAGAGTCCCAGTTGGGTCCTCGCCGATAAATGGCTGGTTTGGCGGAAATCATGCGCCTACCGTGGGGTTTACAGGCGACTGCGGGAGGCGGGCGTGGACCGTGCCGTGTTCGAGAGCGTCGAGCGCGAGATCGAGCACGAGGTGCACAAGCGCTTCCCCGGCGACGTGATCAAGCAGGCCGTGCTGCTGCACTATGGCGACGACCCGGAAATCGAGCCGGGCGAGCTGTGGGTCCGGGTCCTCCTGCGAGCCGACCGGCCCGAAGATTACGAGGAGATCATCGAGGCGTTCATGCGTGATCATGAGGGCCAGGCGGCGATGGAGGAGTTCCCGCGCTACCTGGCCGAGACGCTCCGCGAGATCCGGCTGGTCGAGTTCACCTTTCCCGATAACCCCGTCACCCGCGAGGGCCACGGTCCCCGGTGCAGCATGATCGTCGGCCAGCGGGTAACCGACGCACGGGCATGGGAACTGGGGGAGGCAACGCGTGTGCATGCCCGGCTGGGAGCTACCAACCTGGAAACACTCGACACGCTGATCATGGCGGGCATCGCGGACGATCGCGCGGATGCGATCCGCTGGGTGCTGGCCCGTTTCCGCCAGCAGCCCGACTATGAGCAGCTCCGTGAGCGGGTCGCCGAGACCGGCCGGCTGAGAGCGGTTCACAGGCCACTGCCGGAGGCGGATACGGACCGCGCAGTGTTCGACAGCATCGAGCGCGAGATCGAGCACGAGGTGCACAAGCGCTTCCCCGGCGACGTGATCAAGCAGGTCATGCTGCTGCACTATGGCGACGACCCGGAAATCGAGCCGGGAGAGCTGTTCGTCCGGGTCTTCCTCCAAGCTGACCGGCCCGAGGATTACCTGCAGATCCTCCTGGCGTTCGAGCGTGATCATCAGGCGGCGCTGGAAGAGTTCCCGCGCTACCTGGCCGAGACGCTCCGCGAGATCAGCCTGGTCGACTTCACCTTCAGCAAGAACCCCGACACCAGCGAGAGCGACGGCCCCAATAACAGAATGGCATGGGGCCAGCGGCTCGCAGACCTACGGGCATGGGAACTGGGAGAAGCGACATTTGTGGCCGCCCGGCTGGGACCGGCCGGACTGGAAATGCTCGACACGCTGATCGTGGCGGGCATCGCCGATGATCGCGCGGATGCGATCCGCTGGGTGCTGGCCCGTTTCCGCCAGCAGCCCGAATATGAGCAGCTCCGCGAGCGGGTCCGCGAGATCGACGGCTTAGAGCGGAGTTCTAGCTTCGGCAGGCTCCAGACGGGAAACGGCAAGTCGTAATTGCCCGGTCTGGCGCAGCTAAGGCTCCGCCGGAACCGGGGATGGCCCGCTCAGTGTCCGGGGGTGCCCCTCCACCGTCAAGGGGCACCCGAAGATCCTTTCAAAGCCACTTCGCAGAAAGCATCTTCGGGACCCACCCCTTGAGCGTCGGAGCCTCTGCACCCCCTCCGGCCAGATACCAAGGGTCAGGCGCGAGCCTGCCCGGACCGGACGCAGGCCATCCCCTGCACCGTGCGGACGGTGGCGATAGTGACGACGAGGACTAGGGCGTCGAGGTGCCAGGAGATCCCGGTTGAGCAGATGAGCGGCGGGGTGCTAGCGCGGATGCGGCCGGACCCTGAGCATCGGCGTCGCCCTGGCCTCGCCGGGCGGCAACCTCCGGGTAGCGGCAGCCCGGGAGCTTGGCACGCACGCGCCGCCTGGGCGACAATGCGGGGATGGCTGGTGATGATGGCAGGGCCCAGGTGCAGCTAGACGAAGATACCCTGGCCCGCCGCCGCCGCGACCTCGGCAAGGACCACCCCGACACCCTGGCCGCCGCCAGCAACCTCGCCATCAGCCTGCGTGCGGTCGGCGGGCACCCTGGCGCCCTGACCTCCGACAGCAACCTGGCCATCATCTTTCTTCACCGCGGCGAGCACCAGGCGGCCCGGGAGCTGGGCGAAGACACCCCGGCCCAGCCCGGAGCGGGCCGTCTGCCGTAGTGACGGTGAAGTGCCTGCGAGATCGATCTCCGGGCCAGCACACGACCCGTGACATACTGGCATCATTACGCTGCGTTACGAGTCGGCGTCTGCCCAGGAAGAGTGCAGATGGCCTACGGATACATCCCCCAGCAGGGCGTCATCTGGACCGAGAGCAACAGGCTCGCGGACGCTGACTTCAGCGAACGCGATCGGGTTGCGGAAGATCACTCCGCTCATGCCGCCGGGAAGACCTGCATGATCTGCGGCCGGGCGATCGAGGCCGGGCAGGACGCCCGGCGCCGAGGGGAAGCGGACTGGATGCACGAGGTCTGCCCCGTCACGACAGACTGATCGGGTGCGCTGCCCGCTGGCGGTAGCGGCAGAAGTTCACCGTGCAATTATCGTGCAATTAGCCACGGTGCCCGGCGGTCAGCTACGGTCTGTGGCGGTTACCGGGATTGGCTGATCAGGTGGCCTGAGATCACGGACCGCGCAGGTTCCCAACCTTATAGTACGGGGTTCGATTCCCGGCACCCGCTCCACCTGACAGCAGCAAAGATGGGTGTTGCCCAAAGCGGACGGGATCACCGTTCAGCCGACCGGCGGCCGATGGCGGTGAACTGCGGCGCAAAGATAGTGGGCCTGACCGGCGCGGAATCCAACCGGGCCAGGGCAGCCTCCCAGCGATGCAGCACGCTCTCGTCCACGATGCCGTCGGCGAGCATGGAATCGCGGGCAGCCCAGGCCGGGGGGCGCATCCCCGGCGGTGCGGGCAGGATGTTGTAGCTGCCCTGGAAGATGATTACCTCCAGTCCCGCGGCCACCAGGAGCTGGGCCAGCCGCAGCCCGATGCCGGGATTGTTGCCGCGCCTGCGGTGAAACTCGACGTAGCGGGTCGTCACATCGCCCAGGTCCGGATCGATGTCCAGGAGCCGAAAGGCGCTCAGGTCGCCATCGACCAGATACACCGATCCGCCGGGGCGGATGAGAGTCGCCAGGTGGCCAACAATGGCTTGTTCGTGACCGCCGTTGTGGGCAAGCACGTGGCGCAACATCACCACATCGACGGTGCCCGGTTCTAGGCCCGTGGCAATCGCGGTGGCTTCGTGCAGGCTCACGTTGCGGGCCTCGGACCGCTGGATGATGATCGCGGCGGCGGCTAGCGCCTGCTTGTCGCGCTCGACCGCGATGACCTGCCCAGAGGGACCGACCAACCGGGCCAGCTCGATGCTCATTGCGGCCGGGCCGCAGCCAATGTCGGCTACGGTTACCCCGGCTAATACACCAGCCGCGGCCAGCTGGCTGGCTTCCCGGGCGACCGCCTGCCGGGCCATCATCTGGTACCGGCCGATTTCGGCTTCGCTGAGCGCGAGGGTGTACTCACTCATCACTGCCCCTTCGGAGACGGCGCCATGGTGGGCAATGCTACGTCGGACCAAGTCTCGGCCCGGGATCCGGCAGGAACCGCTCCGGCGAGCGGGCACCTCCCGGAGGCAGATACCGAGTGCCATGATCCGGAAGATACGCGGAATGATCTTCGCTATAGTCGCTGGCGACAGTCCAGGCCGCCCAAGGTCAACGGTAGTGATTCGACAGATTTCGACGGCCTCGGGAGCCGTGAGCGCAGGCTCGACTCTGCCCGGCCGGGCCACGAATGGGCCACAAGCCACGAACATCCACGGCTATAAGCGGTCACTCACGAGCACTCAACCCGGCAGGCCAGCAGGAACATCACTCCTGGCAGGCCGGTTTCCGCACCACCGACCTTCCAAGCTGCCGCTGCATGAGTTGAGGTTGTCCCGGCGGTCGTAGAACTTGAAAGTGGCGGTCCCCCACCTGAAGCCTGCCGAGTGGTAGGCCACGGGTGAACGGACTAGGAACACCCGAGGAAGGGAACCGCCGTGAGCAAGACCTATCAGAAGACCACGCGCCCAGACGAGCCTGACCCGCAAGGTCCTGGCCAGATGACTATGCCCGAGCAGGTGATGGTGTCGCTGGCCGAGATCGCGGCCTCGGCGAAGGAGGGCCTGCTGGCCTTGTCGGCCGGGGTCGGCCTGCAGGTGATGTACCAGATCATGCAGGAGGATGTGGCCGCGCTGTGCGGCCCGCGGGGAAGGCGCAACCCTGATCGCGCCGGTTACCGGCACTCGGCTGAGGCCGGGTCGGTCACGATGGGCGGCCGCCGGGTGCCGGTCACCCGGCCGCGGGTGCGGGCCGCCGACGGCTCCGGCGAGCTGCACTTGCCCAGCTACGATCTGTTCTCCTCCACCGAGATCCTCAGTCAGATGGCGCTGGAGCGGATGCTCGCGGGCTTGTCCTCGCGCCGTTATCCGGCGGGGCTGGAGCCGGTCGGCGCGGGCATCGGCGCGCGGTCAGCCGCTACCTCGAAGTCGGCGGTCTCCCGCCGGTTCGTCGCCGCTACCGAGACTGCCCTGGCCGGGCTGATGAGCCGTCGGCTCGATGACCTGGACCTAGTCGCGTTCCTGGTCAACGGCGTGCATTTCGGCGAGCACTGCTGCGTGGTGGCGCTGGGCATCGGCATCGACGGGACCAAGTACCCGCTGTCGCTGGCGGAGGGGTCGACGGAGAACAAGACCCTGGTCACCGGCCTGATCACCGGCCTGCGCGACCGCGGCCTGGACGTCACCCGGCCCATCCTGGTGGTGATCGACGGGTCGAAGGCGCTGGCCGCCGCGATCAAGGCAGTGTTCGACCAGCCGGTCATCCAAAGATGCCAGGAACACAAAATCCGCAACGTGACCGACAAGCTACCCGGCCGGCTCCGCCAGGTCACCCAGCGGCGGATGCGCCAGGCCTACCACGCCGCCTCGGCGCTGCAGGCCGAAGGACTGCTGGCCGAGCTCGCCGCCGAACTGGACAAGACCCATCCCGGCGCCGCCGCCTCGCTGCGCGAGGGGATGGCCGAGACGCTGTCGGTCCTGGCCCTGGGCGTGCCGCCCACCCTGGCCCGGACGCTGCGCTCCACCAACAGCATCGAGTCGATGATCGGCATCTGCCGGGACCACTCCCGCAACGTCAAGAACTGGCGAGACGGCACCATGGCACTGCGCTGGTGCGCCGCCGGAATGCTCGAAGCCGATCACCAGTTCCGCCGCGTCAACGGCCACCTGCGCCTGCCGCAACTCCGCGCCGCGCTCGAAGCGCACTTCACCAAGAATGTCAGTCCCGTGCGCAATGATCAGATTGTGAACGCGGCCTGATGATCAACGGGACCGCCACCGAAGTTCTACGGAACTCGGGACATCCTCGCATGAGTTTCTCGTAGCCTGGATCCATGCCGAAGGTCCTGGTCACCGGAATGTCGGGCACCGGTAAGTCGACCGCCCTGCACCTCCTGGGCGAGCGGGGCCATCGCGTCGTGGACACCGACACGGACGAGTGGAGCCGCTGGATCAGCCTGCCGGACGGGTCCGCGGACTGGGTGTGGCGCGAGGATGCCATCACCACCCTGCTGGCCAGCCACCGGCACGGTCACCTGTTCGTTTCCGGCTGCAAGACCAACCAGGGCAAGTTCTACTCCCAGTTCGATCACATCGCGCTGCTCAGCGCGCCTGCCGACATCTTGCTGGCCCGGGTCGGGGCACGCGACACCAACCCCTACGGGAAGAATCCAGCCCAGCAAGCTCTCATCCTGCGGCACCTGGCCGAGGTAGAACCACGGCTGCGCGCGACCGCGACCGTCGAGATCGACGCCTCGGCGCCGATAGCCCAGGTGGTCAAGCAGCTCGGAGAACTCGCGTAACCGGCGATCGGGGCGATGGGCGCGAAGCAGCAATTCGAGCAGCAACGCGGCTGAACTAGGTCGGACGGCATCACATCAAACCGAGCGCATCGGGGCAGCTAAACCGAGAACTCGGACGGATTCGGACGGTCTCCGTGATGGCCGGGCCTGTCTCTTAATTCGCGGGTCTGGCAGTGCCCGTGGCGTGCCCGATCGATCGGCATATCAGCGGTAGTCACGGTCATTCACGGCCAACGTCGAACCGCCGATAACCTGCGACGGCACAGGGGTGCCGATCCATCATCGGGCCGGATTTTAGCCTGATCCGCGAGTGCAGCAGCGCTACCGAGCCGGTCAGAACCGGCACCTCCCGGGAGGCCGGAAGCCTCGACGCTACACCCAGCAGTTAGCCCTACTACGCTCGCGAGCGGGCAGCACAGGCTCATTCTTGTCATCTGGCTTGGCTGCACACCGCACAAACTCCTGAGAGGCGAATCACATGAGTTCCGCGGCCAGGCTCCTGCCGAGCATTGAGCGCCTGCGGCTGCGGGCGCTGGCCGAAGCCGATACGGAGACCGCCGCTCCGCTGCATGCCGAGGACTACTGGCTCATCACTCCGAGCGGCTCAGAGATGACCAAGGACGATTACCTCGGTGCCATTGCGTCCGGGCAACTGAGATACCAGGTGTTTGAGCCCGTTTCCGAGATGGCAATCCTGGGCGATGCGGTGGTCGCGGTCTTGCGCTACCGGGCCCGCATCAGCTTTGACGACGGACCCGGCCTTACCTGCTGGCACACCGACTGCTACCGGCTTCGAGACGGGGTTTGGCAAGTCGTGTGGTCCCAAGCCACGGCGATCACCGCCGCGGAATAACCAGGCCGACAGCTACGGCCAGCAGTCTGAACTCGGGCTGTCCCTGAACTGACAAGGAAGCGGTCCATGGGAGCCAATGTGGGAGCCACCCGGACGAACGACTTACCCGGCCAGGCGGACGACTACGGACATGCGGCCGACAATCTTGCCAGCTCGCGAACCGATCCGGACGGCGCTGAACGCGATACAGGTAACTACGGATCAGAAGGCTGGGGGTTCGAATCCCTCCGAGCGCGCCCATGAATTCCCAGGTCACAGACCTGATGCCTCACTCGGCGCTGCCTTGCTCGTCTCGGTTGGACTGATTTTGGCCTTACTAGCTTCTCCAGCCGCGCTGTCGAGCCGGTCGGCGTAGCGGTCCATGTCGCCTGGTTGCCTGGTTGGTCGAGCGTGAGATCCGGAAACCCACGATCCCCACTGTTGCGGTGCCTACCACGCCACAGCAGCCGCGCCACTGGCGATCCACGCCGCCGAGACTGTGGGGTCCTTGCTGCGATGCTACGGTCGAGCGGGGTCTTAGTCAGGTTGATGGCAGCAGCGGACCCACTGGATCGGCTGGCGGAAGGCAGCAAGCTCACGTCGAGGAGGCTGCGATGAGGTTGCGTGCAGTGACGATCCTGGCAGCGATCGCCGCCCTGGTGGGTGGTGTGGCTGCGCCCGCCCTAGCCGGCCGGCCACCCGGGCCGCACTATGCGGCCGCAGGCCAGCTGACCGCGCAGATCCGGTACACCACCGGCGGGATCCCGCACATCCTCGCCCATAACTATGCCGACGCCGGCTTCGGGTACGGGTACGCGTTCGCCAAGGACAACCTCTGCACGATGGCCAACGGCTATATCACGGTCGAGGCGCAGCGCTCCCGGTACTTCGGGCCGAGCGGCAGCTACATCCAGCGGGCCAGCGGCTTGGTCGAGAACAACCTAGAGTCCGACATCTACTTCCAGCAGATCATCGACTCCCACATCGTGCAGCACCTTGCGCAGGGCCTCAACGCGGACGAGAAGCAGACCGTAGCCGGTTACGTCAAGGGCTACAACACCTACCTGGCCGACGTCGGCGGCGCCGAGGGCGTCCCCGACCCGACGTGCCGCGGCCAGGCCTGGGTGAAGCCGATCACGGTGCTCGACGCTTACATGCGCGTCTACCAGCTCATGCTGGAGGGGAGCAGCGACGTCGCGATCAGCGGCATCACCGAAGCGGCCCCGCCGACGGCGGCACAGGCCGCGCACCCGGCCGCCATCAACCCGGCGCGCACCGCGCGGGCGCTCGCCACCGCCTGGCGGGCACACACGAGCACGCTGGGCAGCAACGCGGTCGCGATCGGTTCCGCGGGCACCAGGGACCACCGCGGCCTCCTGCTCGGCAACCCGCACTTCCCGTGGATCGGCACCGAGCGCTTCTTCCAGGCGCAGCTCACCATCCCCGGCAAGATCAACGTCACCGGTGCGTCGCTGTACGGCGTCCCGCTCGTCCTTATCGGGCACAACGAAAACGTGGCGTGGAGCCACACCGTGTCGACCGCGATCCGGTTCACCCCGTTCCAGCTCACGCTCGTCAAGGGCCGCCCGACCGAGTACCTGCAAAACGGCAAGGCCGTGGCCATGACCCCGCGCACGGTGACCGTGCTGGCGAAGCAGCCGGACGGCAAGCTGGCCAAGGTCACCCACACCCTCTGGTGGACCCGCTACGGCCCGGTCTTCAGCAACCTCGAAGGCGTCGCGCTGCCGTGGACCACCACCACCGCGTTCGCCTTCGCCGACGCCAACGCCAACAACCTCGCCCGGGCGGTCAACACCTGGTTCGGCTTCGACCGCGCGACGAGCACCCAGCAGATGCTGTCGATCCTGAAGAAGTACCAGGGCATCCCCTGGGTCAACACGATCGCGACGGACCGGGCGGGCCTCGCCCTGTACGCGGACATCGGCAGCATCCCGAACGTGAGCAACGCCGAGGCGCACAGGTGCGACACGCCGCTCGGCGCGTTCACGTTCGCCGCGGTCGGGCTGCCGATCCTGAACGGCGCCACGACGTCCTGCGACTGGGCGAACGACTCGGACGCCGCCGTGCGGGGCATCTTCGGGCCCAAGCACGAGCCGTACCTGCTGCGGCATGATTACGTCACGAACTCCAACGACAGCTTCTGGCTGGCCAACCCGCACCATCCGCTGACCGGGTTCGCCCGGATCATCGGCACCGAGGACACCGCGCGTACGCTGCGGACCAGGATCGGCCTGATCCAGGTGCAGGCGCGGATCGACGGCACCGACGGGCAGGGCGGCCCTGGGTTCACCCTGGCCGCGATGCGCCACCTCGACCTGTCCGATGACTCGTACGCGGCGCAGCTCACCTTGTCCAGCCTGGTGAAGCTCTGCGACCAGTTCCAGGCCTCGGGCGGTTACGCGCCCACGACGGGCGGCGGCAAGGTCAAGCTCGGCGACGCCTGCACCACCCTGGCGCAATGGAACGGGCGGTCCGACCCCGCGCAGCGCGGCGCAGTCCTGTTCGCCAGGTTCTGGAACTTCGCGTGGGCGGCCAAGCCGTCGCCGTTCGGCCACCCGTTCCAGTTGTCCCACCCGGTGACCACGCCGTACGGGCTCAACACCAAGAACGCCACGGTTCGCACCGCGCTGGGCAACGCCATCCAGCAGCTCAACGCGGCGCACATCCCGATCGACACCACGCTGGGCGCGGTGCAGTACGTGACCTACCACGGCAAGCACATTACGATCCCGGGCGGCCCAGGCGACCCGGACGGGATCTTCAACGCGATCGGCGAGGGCACCTATCCCGGTGACTCGCTCACCTCGCCCGACGGCGGCTCGTCGTTCATCCAGGTAGTGACCTGGCGGCCGGGCTCCGCGTGCCCGGTCGGGTCGACGATCCTCACCTACTCCGAGTCGTCCAACCCCACCTCCCCGCATTTCGCCGACCAGACCAAGTTGTTCAGCAAGAAGCACTGGCTACGCGACAGGTTCTGCCAGTCCCAGATCGCCGCCGACCCGAACCTGCAGGTGACCACCGTCAGATCCCGGTGACGCCGCAGCGCGGCCTGGCCCGGGTGGGCCGCACGGCCCACCTGGTGCCGTTCCCACCGCCCGGCAGCCACCTGGGTGTCATCAAGAGAGATGGCCCCACTGGTCGGCGTGAATCGTGTCCCACCGGGGGCGGCGGGTCTCAGCGGGAGGCTAGTTCCCAGACTTTTGTTGTTTTTGCCGGTCGGTCCATAGCTCGGCGGCGAACAGGTTGGGGCCGAGCCCAAGGATCAGTCCGATGCTGTAGTTCTTCCCTGGCGTCGGCGCGGTCAGAGAGACCTGTGTGAGCGCGGCGAGATCGCCGAAGGCGAGCAGCAGCCGGTCTTCGCGCTCTCGTCCAGCTGGCGTTTGCGCAGTACGGTCAGCGCGACCACTAGCTCGCCGTCGAGCGGCAGCGTCCGCTTGCCGTTACGGGACTTCGGCTCCTCGATGCGGACTCTGTACTCGACCAGGACCCGCGACTGATTGACCGTCAGCGTCCCGGACCCGCAAGTCGATATCCGACCAGCGCAGGCCGAGCACTTCACCACGGCGCAGGCCATAGAGCGACAGGCGCCATGCAGCGTGCAGCTGATCACGGGACGCCGTTGCCAGGAACTTCTTGACCTCCGCCTTGCTCCACGTTTCGCGCTCTCGCAGGGTGTGTTCGGGCGGGCTGACGAGCCTTGCCACATTGCGGACAAGGCGGCGTGCTGCGCGCGCCGCGGGCCGACACTTGCGTCGGCCTCCGGCCTTGGGAGAGGCCTCGGCCGACGCGCGTCAGCCGCCGGATAGCCCGTCGCAGATCAGGCGGGCTCATTCGGTCACGCAATTGATGCTGCTCGTGCCGTCTTCCTCGCCGGTTCATTGTCCCGTTCCCGGCCGCCGCGTCGAGGTCGCTCCCTCCGGTCGCGTCGCAGGCGATCGGCTTCGCCGAACCTCGGTCCGACACCCGCACGCCCAGGATTCGGTGCCTGCGACGAAGACGGGAGATGACCAGGGGTCCGGCCGACGTGCCCGGGCACCTCACCAGCAGCACACCGGATCGCCGAGCCAATCGGGGACTGCTTGCGGATCACTCTTCTTGGGTGCCCGTCTGGATGCGCGCACGTCGCAGGCGCTTCTCAAAGAGCTTGCCACTAGCCGTGCGCCGGTACCCGTAATGTCCATCAGTGCATTTCAATCTGATGGCCACGGTGCTGATGTTAATTTGCCATCCAATCCGAAAGGGCCAATGGTATCTACCTGGCAAGCAATTTACATTTCTCTGCATGATAGCTGGTAGCTTCCGAGTGATTATTGCGGGTTGCCCGTTGGCCATACGATTTCGGCGCTGCGCCCCGCTTCCCCCAGCAGCGCGCCGTCCAGGTGGCCCGACCCGGTGGCAGGGTTCTCCCCTTGTCCAGTTCGGCGGCGAGCTCGGCCAGCAGCCCCTCGGCCTGGAGGGCAGACTCGGCGTGGCAGGCCTGCCGGCCGTCTAGGCCGCACAGCCGGTGACGTCCTCGTCGAACATGGTGGCCATCACCTGCAGGCCCGTGCCCACGGCCAGCGCCAGCAGGCCCTCCTTCGCCGCCCCCGCGATCTCGGCCATCGACACCATCACCCGCCCAGGGACGGCGATCTCTCCCGGCTGCGGGTCAAGCTGCGCACGGCGGCTGTTCTTCTGGTAGGTGTTGCTCACGACGGTCCCCTTCCTTCGT
This sequence comes from uncultured Actinomycetes bacterium, assembly GCA_963762615.1. Classification (GTDB taxonomy): domain Bacteria; phylum Actinomycetota; class Actinomycetes; order Streptosporangiales; family Streptosporangiaceae; genus PALSA-505. The sequence continues at coordinate 23,282 of CAVXLG010000019.1, forward strand.
CGGATGACTTGGCGGTCGCCGGCACCTACCACTCGGCAGGCCACGGGCGGGGGACCGCCAATCAAGTTCTACGAAGACCGGGACAACCTCCGCATGTACGAATCCACGACTTTCTGGGAGACCGCGCCGACCAGCACCGATCAACCCGCCGTGACGCAGGACTTCGCGGAGATTCTGGCAGGCGGCCGAAAAGATCGTCTACTCCCGAACGCTGCAGACGCCATCCAGCGGGCGGACCCGGATTGAGCGCGCCTTCTACCCTGCGGCGATCAAGCACCTTAAGGAGTCCTCGGCCCGCGACATCACGATCGGCGGAGCCGAACTGGCTGGCGAGGCGATGGCTGTGGGCTTGGTCAACGAGTGCCACCTATTCCTCAACCCGGTCATTGTCGGTGGCGGAAAACGCGCTCTGCCGGACGACGTTCACTGCCAGCTTAAGCTGTTGGCCGAGCACCGCTTCGAAAACGGTGTTGTTCACCTCCACTATGGCCTGGGATCCACCAAGAGAGAGCGAGAAAATGGCCATCAGCGTTGATGACGCCCTCAACCTGTCAGTCATGATCATGCGTGGCGACAGAGGTTGGCTGGTCAGCATGGCAACGCAAGGCGATGCCCGGGGGAGCAACGTCGTCGACTACGAGTTTGCCGACATGCGCTGGGACAAGTCTCTTGTAGAGACGGAGATCCTGATGACGGCCTGGCTCGCCGGACGCGGCTTCGTGATCCGGACGCCTTGGCATACCACTGAACTCACTGGTAGTGAGTCCGGTGCGTTCCAGACCGAGGCCGTGTTTTCGCGGCAGTTGCCCTAGCCGCCGGTTGCCGCACGTGGCGCTGGTCGCTGAAACATCTCTAATAAGGAAGAGGTCGATGATGACGTCTATCCCAGCTCATCAGCCTTAGCTCGCCAGGGCTTACCAACGGCAGGGGTAACAGCGGCCGATCGCATCGACTGCACCGGTTCGGTAGTGGATCCGTCCAATAGTCAAGATGTATCGTGAATCCGTGGACCAGGCTACCCGGGACGACATCGCAGCGGCAGCGGCAGCGCATCAAGAACTGGGCCGCGACTATGACGACGCGGTCGCCGAGGGCTTGATCGACCGGATCGGCGCGGAGATCGACAAGCGGGTGGATGCCAGGCTTGGCGCTGGCTCCCGAGGCCCCCGTCCGTCGGCTGAAGCCTCGCGGTCGGGCAGGCGCCAGGCGGTGTGGACCGGCGTCGGGATCGGTGCGGGGGCCGGTGCCGGGATCATCGCGATCGTGGCCGTGATCGCTAATGCTGGTAATCACAGCAACGCTGTAGTCGTGGCGGTAGTCGCGGTCTGGCTCATCCTGGCCGTCCTCGGCCTGGGCACGGTCACGCTCCTGATGCGCAGGTACCGCAGCCCGGGACGCGGATGACTGGCAGTTGACGCTTAACTGTCAAGATCGCTTCAGGCGGCCTGGCCGGATTCTGGCCGGACAAGGATGCGCAGCATAGGTCAACGATGCACACCAGTGAGCGTCATCGCGCCAAGTCAGTAGGCATTTGCCCTGGTCGCCAGCACCCGCGATTAAGTCTACGGATCAGCAGCTCGAGACCTGGGTCCGGAATTATGCGCGGCTGCGGGGGTGTGCCAGGTATCTGTTGCTCCGCCGGTTGAGCTTGGCGCGTGCGAGTCTCAGGAGGACCCCGTAGAGGAGGTTGGCGGTGAGGAGGATTGCCAGTGTGGGCTGGTGCACGCCGGTCCGCGCGGCTTGGGTCAGGCCGGCTTCCCGGCGCCGCCACACGCGGATTGCCATGAGAACGGCCCAGATCGCATCTGTGGCAGCGAGGAGCAGGTAGATGAGAGCATGGCCCGTCAGGGCCAGCATGATCCAGCCTTTTTCCTCGGCGGGCGTGTGGTCGTCGGTCATGTAAGCCATGAACCGTTCGCTCTGTTCCTGGCGGAAATCACGGCGCATGCATCAAGTATGCGATCGGATCGGCGGCCCGTCGGCGCGTTGCCGTAAGCCTTATTCCGCCTTGTCAGAAGGCAGGTACTCAGCACGCACACGCTGCGGTTGCGTCCAGCGGTCAGTCGGCTAACCACGAACCTGACCGCAACAAGCACCGACAACCTGCCATCCGGGTCCTATCCAGCGAGCCAGGCCGAGCCAGGTCAGGCACGGTATGCCACAACCTGCCCGGATTTTGCAAGCAAGGGATCAGGGGTTCGAGTTCCCTTCGCTCCGCATAATGCAGTAAGTCCGGGCTCACTGAGGTTTTCCCAACAAGGTTGAGCTGGACATACGCCGCTTAACGATCATCTGGGTAGACACGCGGACATACGCGGCGATCGCTGGGAGACGCGGAGCCCCCGGTAGAAGAGGTCTCGCTGAAGATCATCCATCTACCGGGAGAGGCTCCGCGTGGTCTCCTATCGTGTCATGCTCGATGTCCCCAGGGAGCTGGTCTGGTTCGTGTCCGGGCTGCTGTCCGCGCACCGTCGCGAGATCGGCACCCGGAAGGGAACCCGCAGGCTGGGCTGCTACCGGCAGGCGTTGTTCGGGCTGGCGTGGTTCCGGGACAAGGGCGATATCCCGCGGCTGGGCCGGGGCTTCGGGCTGGCGCAGTCCACGGCGTACCGGTACCTGGATGAGGTGATCGGGGTGCTCGCGGCCCGCGCACCGGGCCTGCAGGAGCAGCTGCAGCGCGCCCTGGCCGGCGGCACGCCGTACCTGATCCTGGACGGCAAGGTCGTGGACACTGACCGGTGCCACCAGAAAACCACCAGCCGCAAGGGCAAGACGATCGATTTGTGGTATTCGGGGAAGACGCATGACTTCGGCGGGAACATCCAGGCGCTGTTTTACCCCTCTGGGATCCCGCTGTGGGTCTCTGATGTGCTTCCGGGCAATGTCCATGACCTGGCCGCCGCCCGCGAAAATGTCCTGGGCGTGCTGCGCCCGTTCTTGCAAGCCATGCCTGTCCTGGCTGATCCAGGCTACGAAGGCGCAGGTCACGGCGTCCACGTCCCGGTGAAGAAGCCCGCCGGGGTCAACGAACCCGACATTGACACCCGCGCCCGCAACGCGCTGCTGCGCTCGGTGCGCTGCCTGGGCGAGCGCGGCTTCGCGCTATTGACCCAGCGCTGGCGAACGCTCCAGCATGTCACCGCCAGCCCAGGCAAAATCGGTCTCATCGCCCAGGCCGCGCTCGTCCTGGTGCTATTCGAGCACAAGATGATCACGTGAAAGTCGCTGAGAAAACTTCACTGATTGCTGCTGATGCTCACCGCCGCCGTGCGTAGGCGACATTAACGACGGCAATAACTGCCCATATGAGGGCAACAAGCAGGATCTGGGCGCCGCTGACCGTGTTGTGAAATCTGCCGTTGATGTTGCCAGCCGTCGCGAACAACACGATAGCGGAGGCCCCCACGCCGCATACCATCGACCCTGCGCCGATCACCGCCGGTACCCAGCCGGGCCGGGCGGCCGGTGCTGGTGCGCGTCCTGGCGGCTGAGCTAGCGCGGCGTCCACCCGCTTGTCGATCTCCGCGCCGATCCGCTCGACTAGGCCCTCGGCCACCGCATCGTCGTAGCCCGGCCCCAGCTCATGGTGCGCGGCCGTGGCGGCGGTGATCTCCTCACGTCCCATCTGATCCACAGTGGCAAGGTACATCGCGATCAGGCAGCCCGGCCATGGGGGAAATCCCCGATTCAACCCTGATGATCACTGCCGGGTCGGCACCTGCCAGTCTGGCCCAGGCGGAGGCGGCGGTCTCTTGCACTATGCGGTGATGGTCGGAGGCTGGCCTGATTTTGGCCTGAGTCGGAGCTGGCCGGGGGCGCATTTCGAGTTCCGCTGAACACCAGCGCCCGGTAGTCGTACATGTGTGTTCGCCGGGGTTACTTCGGGCCCGGGTTTATCCGGGGTCTTTCGCGTCGGCGGCTAGGAGCGGGAAGAGGCGACCGGCGACCTGCCTGAGGACGCTGACGAGGAGCCGGGGTGGAAGGTCTGTTGCCGGGTTGTTGAGTTCGGCGGGGAGTGGCACTCCCATCTGCCTGGCCCGGGCGATGATGGCGGGTGCGATGCCCTTGCCCAGGGTGCTCAGGGCCTGGCCCACCACCTCGGTGTCCAACGTCCATCCGGGTACGGGACGCGTGTTGACGGTTGCCCAGGTTTGCGGGTCGCGGGGTGTGGCGCGCGAGAAGACGTGGTCGAACGTGCGGGCCGAGGCGTCCCGCTGGGTAAACGGCTGGCCCAGGCCCCAGGTCTTGCGCAGCGTGGCGATCAGCGAGGTGTGCCGGTGTTCCTGGTTGTATACCGATCCCGGCTCGACCCACGGCGACACGATGACCGCGGGCACCCGGTACCCAGAGCGATCGAAGGCAAAGCCGAACTCGCCGGGCGGCGCGGCCGGGTCTGGTGGCGGGACCGGACCCGGCGGGACGTGATCGTAGGTGCCGCCCGGCTCGTCCCACCCGATCAGCAGGGGGGTGTTCCAGACGTTGGCGCCGGCCGGGGAGGTGGCCGACCGGTAGGCGCGGTACACGCGCTCCAGGAAGGCCTCGCCCGACAGCATCGAGGAGGGGCTGTCCATCGCCAGATCCACCGTGTCCGAGAATGAGCGGCTGAACGCGGGGTGGTAGTCGCCGTGGCCGCCCAACATGTTCGGCTCGATGAGGGAGAAGTCCGGCAGGCTGCCCGCGGCGGCGTCGGTCTCGAACTCGGCGAAGGGCACGAAGTGGGTGGCCAGCCGGTCCTTCAGCCGGGGGAAGTGGATCACCCCGGTGAACGAGAGCGGCATCGGCTCCATGACGTAGACCTTCCAGGTCCTGCCGTGCGCCTCCAGCCGGTCGAAGATCGTCTCAGCGTCGTTCTGCTCCAGCCATTTGGTCATCGGGCTGTTGACGACGAACCCTGAGGAGGTGGCCGCCGTCCAGAACGACCGGTTCATAAAGGTCTGGGATGGCACCTCGCTGAACCAGTGGTCGAAGACCCCGAAGTCGCGGGCGATGCCGTTGAGCACCGGCAGCTGCCCGGGGGTGCAGCCGGTCATGATGTGGGCGTACTCGTCACAGGCCGGCTGGCGGCCGGTCTCGCCGGTGAAGGTGGAGATGTAGTCGGTCACGAACCCGTCCATCGTCGGCACCGCGCCCGGCGGCGGCGCGTTCCACGGCGCCGCTGCCCCATCACCGATCTTGAACCGGTTATGGTCATCGAGGATGTTAAACAGCTGGGTGTTGGTGTGGAAGTACTCCTCACCCGAGTCCGGGTTGGGCGAATCCATGTCCGTGGCGACGGTGTACGGAACCACCTTGCGCCCAGCGCCGTGCTCCGCCCAAGCCGGAATGGGGTTGGCCAGGTCCTTGCCGATCACCCCGTCGAAGTTCTTGCCATCCCCCGGCCCGTACAGGTGCCCCAGCACATTGTCCAGGGACCGGTTCTCGAACAGCGCCACCACGATGTGATCCAGCGCGCGGGACCTGTCCGGTGCGGGCATCAGCCACGCCTCCTTACCCTGCCGACCGTGACCGCAGCCGGTCTTGACACCTGCGGGATGATCTTAGAGCCTCGGAGGCCGAGAGCAGAAGTCACGGCAACACCAGCATCCCCCAGGCCAAGGCCCCCCCATCAAGGAACCAACAGGAGTTGCCGTCCGCGGCTCGGCCCACCCGACGCAGCGCGCGCGGTTCGCGAGCGGAAGTCACCGGAAGTCTTCCCAGGGCCGCCCAGGTCACGAAGCGATCTGTAGCCATGCCCGGCGGCAACTTGTGAACCGCAGGTCAGCGGGCGGAAAATGTGATCGTGGCTGAGAACGCGCGTCCTCCAATCGATGGCGGCACCGTCCTGGTCACCGGCGCATCGGCGGGGATCGGTCGTGCGCTCGCGGTGCAGCTCGCACCGCGGGCTAAGTCGCTCGTTCTGCTGGCCCGGCGGGTAGGGCGGCTCGAAGAGCTGCGGGCCAGCCTGCTGGCCGGGCACCCGCAGCTGCAGGTGCTGACGCTGCCTGTCGATCTGTCCGATGAGAATGACGTGGACCGGGCCTTGGCCGAAGTAGGCGAGCAGGCCGGGGCGGTGGATGTCCTGGTGAACAATGCTGGCGTCGGCGATCAGGCGCTGGCCGACCAGGCAGACTGGGCACGGGTCCGGAGCCTGCTGCACATCAACGTGCTGGCAGTCACGCAGCTGACCACCGCCCTGGTGCCCGCGATGGTGGAACGCGGACGAGGGGGAGTGCTGAACATGGGCTCGGGCGCCGGGCTGACGGTGATGCCCGCGGCCGCCGCGTATTCGGCCAGCAAGCATTTCATCGACGGTTTCAGCGAGGCACTGCGCGCGGATTTAACTGGCACCGGGGTGGTGGTCACCCAGGTCTGCCCCGGCCCGGTGGACAGCGAGTTCGACCAGATCGCCGGGTCAGCCGGGGGAATGACCGGCGGCCCGCCGCAGTTCCTGCGGATCAGCGCGGCCCAGTGCGCACGCGAGGCCCTGGCGGGCTTTGACCGCAGCGTACCCGTAGTCTTCCCCGGCCGGGCCTACCGGATCACGATGCGGGCGCTGCCGCTGCTGCCCCGGGAGCTGTTGCGCCGCCAGGCTGCCCGATCCGCTACCCGGATCCGCAGCACAGCCAAGGGCGCAGCCAACGCGGGGGCCCGGCCGGAAGGGCAAGTGGAGCATGAGAATTAGCCGTCTGATCCTCAGCGGCGCGGCGATCGGCACGATCATCGGCACTGGGCGGGCCGATCTCAACTCCACCCACGTGTTCAATCCGGCCTGGCCGCCGCACGCACGGTTCCACAACGCCACCGGGTGGGGCACGGTCATCGGATGCCAGCTCCTTGCCGTGTGGCTGCTGTGGCGGCCCGGCCAGCAAGCAAGCGACCGTGACACGGCCGTGACCACCGCCGCGGCGCTTTCCGCGATCGCATGGCTGCCGTTCTTCCCCGCTCTGGCCATCTCCGGCGCCGACGTCGAAGACGAGCCAGGCCACCTCCCGCGCGTCGCCGGCGTGCCCGTCAACCTGGTGCCCGCCGCGCTGATACCCGCGAGCTGCGCACTCGGCTACCTCCTGCACCGCCATGGACGATAGCCTCCTGCAAGCCTGGAGTCAGCGAACGATCTTGCTAACGGATTTGCTAACAACAGGTGGACGAACCCGGATGGAGCTGGACTAGGGCCGCCGTCCGCGACCCCTGTAAGGAGGGGTTATCCCGACAACCACGGACTGATCTGGACGGTCGGAATCTTGCTGCGGATCAGGCTGGGGGTTCGAATCCCTCCGAGCGCGCCAGGTCGCGCCCTTTGGCTCTCACTGACAGGCCCTGAGCAGAGCTTTGGGAGCCAACCTGGGGGGCAACGCGGATCCGTCAGCGCGCTGTCAAGTCGACCGGCGCCTACGCACGGCCGCGACCTGTATTAGCGCAGGGTGCGGACTGCGGTCATGACGACCTCCGCTGCTTCCCTGGGGTGGGAGATCATGACAACGTGCGAAGCCCCTTTGATCTCGGTCACTGTCGCGCCCATACGCTCATAGCCGAAGCGATGGACGCCGGGGTCGATACACCTGTCGGCGGTCCCGAGCGCCGCCCAGGACGGACGGCTGCGCCACGCCGGGGTCGGCGCGGCCTCGGTGAGCGCAACACCGGCGAGGGGGCGCTGGGAGATCGCGTAAACGCGGCGTCATCGACCGGGATGTCGGCGCAGAACGACTCGTGAAGCCCGCAGGCGCGAGCGTGAACTCGTTGCCGCCTTCAGGCAATTGGTGCTCCACGATGTGGGGATGATCCCCGGCGCGGGGAGCTTTGACTGGAGGTCGGTCAGGTTCTCGCCCTTGTTCGGAGCGAAACCGGAGATGTAGACGAGGCCGACGACATTGTCAGCCGTGCCGAACCGCCGTAGGAATGACCGACCAGCAGGACCGGGCCGTCGATCTCACCAATCACGGCCTTGATGTACTCACCGTCGCGCCGCTTAGACCGCGCAGCGGGTTCGGCGGAGCGACGACCGTCATGTCTTCGCCGAGGAGCTCGTCGTACCGACCGCGAAAGCCGGATGTATCGGCGAACGCGCCGTGGACGAGAACAATGGCAGGATTAGCCATTTCTAATCACCTCGCTCGGATCGGATGAACGGTCCAGGCGCATCCGATGACGCGGGAAGCAAGAGCACAGGTGACCTGATACGCGCGCACGGCAGCCTACGCCCCATGTGTCGCGGATTTGTTGACGTACGCCGGGTCGCACGTCAGTCGCGGGAGGACAGCGGGCTGAGCGCTAGAAGCGCTGCACTGCCGGATTACGCCATTTCGTGCGATGTACGTGCGATCTGGATCGGCGCTGTACGACGGCCACTCAGTCGAGGCAGAACTCGTTGCCCTCGATGTCCTGCATCACGATGCACGACTCGTTGTCGTCATCGGCAGGCAGTAGTCGCACCCGTACCGCGCCGAGCGCAACCAGCCGTCCGCATTCGGCCTCGAGCGTGGCCAGGCGCTCTTCACCCACGAGCCCGGTGCCGACCCGCACGTCGAGATGCAGCCGATTCTTGACGACCTTGCCCTCGGGAACGCGCTGGAAGAACAGTCGCGGGCCCACACCTGAGGGATCAATGCATGCGAACCATGAACCCTGATGCTCAGGCGGCAACGAGCGATCGAAATCGTCCCAAGTGGCGAACCCTGCCGGTGGCGGCGGCACGACGTACCCCAGCACCTCGCACCAAAAACGAGCGAGGCGCTCAGGTTCTGCGCAGTCGAAGGTGACTTGGAACTGCTTGACCGACGCCATCGGTCCACCATAGAGGCTTGTGTTGCAGCAGACGAGCACTTGGCCTGGTCCTGATGCTGCCGTACCGCATACATGCCGCACCCGACGGCCGCGAGCGGTCAGTCACGGTCACTCCTGTCCTTTTCCTGAGCCGATAGCAGGACCCGCGTTACCGCTGACCACACACGAGATCGTGCCACCGACCTTCCGAGCTGGTGATACCCGTCCTCCTCGCGGGGGACATGATCTCGGCCGAGCCCTCCGAGCCAAGCCGCTGGGCGTTGATCGTCTCCGGGCCGTCCTGGTCGTAATCCGGGGCAGGATGTAACCGTGGACGAGAGCACCGAAGGGCAACTGCGTGTTATCCGCAAGGCCGTAACGGTGATGCAGGCAGCGGACATCCCAGCGTGGCTGTTCGGAGGCTGGGGCCTCGATGCGAGGATCGGCCGGATCACGCGCGAGCACGGCGACGTCGAGTTCTGGGTTGAGCGCATCCACGCCGAGCGATCGAAGGCAGTGCTCGCGGGAGCTGGCGCCGCCGCTCTGACGACTCAACCTCCAGAGGAGGCCTGCGAGTTCACGTGGGGCGACGTTCCGTTCAGCACCGCTTACTTTGACCGGCATCCAGACGGATCATTCAGTCAGCCGCTGGGGCGATTCTCCGACTGGCAGTTCCCGCCAGGGTCATTCGGCGACGAGCCCGGGACGCTCGATGGCACGTCAGTCCTGGCCATGAGCGTCTCTGGCATGCTCGCCATGAAGGAGCAGTTCCCGCACCTGCGCAACGGCAGGCCATGGCGGCAGAAGGACATCGACGACATCGAGATACTCCGAGGGCTGGCCGCCAAGGAGGGAGCCGACGGCCGCACCAGAGAGACCTGAGCGGCCCGACTGCCAGGTGGAGCAGGAGCGACATCGCGATGATGCGGACCTCGGACGGCCACAGCAAGCTGGAGTTGACCAGGTACCACACCCTCGCGGCGTCCAGCGCCGAGCCGGAAAACCCGCCGCCCAACGCGCTGGGCCTGCGTCGTGTCATCTTCGCGGTCGACGACATCGACGACACCATCGCCCGCCTGCGCGCGTACGGCACTCCTCGGTGAGGTGGCGCAGTACGAGACCATCTTCCGGCTCTGCTACCTCCGCGGCCCCGCAGGCATCATCGTCGCCCTGGCCGAGCAGATCGGCTGACGCGAGCCTGCCGCGCGGGGCGCGCATCAGCGATGCGCGAACGGATCGTATGAGCATGCTGATACGACGTTCTCCGAGCTCGGCGCGGCTGATGAAGGTCAGCGTGCGGCAGCCGGCCGAGGTTCGCACGCCGCCATGACCCCTGAACGCACAGACCAGCGGGCCGGACGTCGGCAGCGCGGCCACCCGGGGCGGACAGCCGCCAGCCTTCGACCCGAACACCTGCCGACGCCACAACGTCGTCGAACGCTGCATGCACCGGCTCAAGCAATGGCGCGGCATGCCGCCCGATCGAGGCTAGCGGGCTCTCGCAACCCTCTCGCAACCCTCTTGCGGACCAAGGAGACAGCCCTGGACGCAGGCTGGCGAACGAGGATCAGTCCCGTTCCGCCGTGATTGCTGCCTTTGGCGTCGCATGCGATCGCTTCGCGACCCGTGACCCGGCGACCGCTCCCAGGGATCGGCGCCTATGAGAAAGACGGACAAGACTAGGGGCTGGCTGACGTGCCGGATTCGTCGGCTAGCCCCAGATCCAGGTGTTGCCGAGCGGGTGGCCGCTGGTGCCGCCGAACAGGACCACGGTGCCGGTAGCCGCGTCGTAGGCCATCGACGCGTCCGCCCGCGGGTAGGGGACCTTCGCGGGGGTCTGCTTAGTCCAGGTCGAGCCGTCCCAGGTCCAGGTGTCGGCGAACCTGGTGCTGGCGGCGTTGTAGCCGCCGAACAAGACCGCGGTGCCGGTGGTCGCGTCGTAGGCCATCGACGCCTCATAGCGGGCAGGGGGGCTGGTCGCGGGAGCCTGCCTGGTCCAGGCCGACCCGTCCCAGGTCCAGGTGCCGCCCAGGGTAGTGCCCGTCACGCCATGCCTGGCCTCGCCGCCGAACAGGACGGCGGTGCCGGTCGCGGTGTCGTAGGCCATCGAGGCGCCGTACCGGGCAGGCGGATGGGTCGCGGGAGCCTGTTTGGTCCAGGTCGAGCCGTCCCAGGCCCACGTATCGCCCAGCACGCCATGCCCGCCGCCACCGCCGAACAGGACGGCGGTGCCGGTCGCGGTGTCGTAGGCCATCGACGCGTCTGCCCGCGCGGGCGGATGGGTCGCGGGAGCCTGCCTGGTCCAGGTCGAGCCGTCCCAGGTCCAGGTATCGCTCCGCACCCGGCCGGCCAGGTTCTGGCCGCCGAACAGGACCACGGTGCTAGTCGCCGCGTCATAAGCCATCGACGCCAGGTAGCGGGCGGGCGGGCTAGTCGCGGGAGCCTGCCTGGTCCAGGTCGAGCCGTCCCAGGTCCAGGTACCGCCTTCCAGGCCGGTCTTTCCCTCGCCGCCGAACAGGACCACGGTGCCGGTCGCCGCGTCGTAGGCCATCGACGCGCCCCACCGGGCAGGCGGGCTGGTGGCGGGAGCCTGCTCAGTCCAGGTCGGCTGGGAAGAGGTCTTCGCACCAGCAGCAGGTGAACCGGCCACGACGCCAAACGCCGCGAGCAGCGCGGCGCCAGCTGCGAGCCGGCCACCTCGCCCGGACCTGGTCACGCACTCAAATCCGGGTACTTTCATCGCTGCCTCCCTAGAAAACGTCTCCTCTACCGCCACATAGAAGACGCCTCACACATCTGGCTGGTGCACAAGACGAAGCACCCGCGACCGCGGCAGGAGTCACGCAGCTTAGGAAGCAGCCCCTCACCTCCATCTCGACCTACACGCTGACCCAGCAATACAACTCGATCTCCGACTCCTGCTACTTCACCGGCCAGGCCGTCGTGACGAACGGGTAACTGCCGCCTGAGCTAACGTGGCGTCAGTTCCTACGCGGAGCGACTGGCTGGTCCATTCTGCGGCACCAGGCATCAGCCGGCGGCACTGTCAGCCCAGGCCAGACCACAGATAACGGGCGCCGATAATGATCACCAGGACGCCGACCAGGCGGCGGACCAGCACATCCGGCAAGCGCGACTGCATGCGGGCTCCGGCGTAGCCGCCCGCCAGGCCTCCAGCACCCAGCGCGATGCCGACCGGCCAATCGGGAGCCACCGGGCCATGCGCGTGCACCGCCAAGATCGTGAACGTCACCACGCCTGCCACCGACGTGACGAACGTCGAGGCGAGCGCCGCAGGAGCAATCTCCGAGGGCGGGCGGCCGGACCCGATCAGGACCGGGGCCAGGATCGAGCCGCCGCCGATCCCGTAGATACCACCCACACACCCGACCACGGCAGCCAGCGCGGCCAGCGCCGGAACAGGGATCACCCGCACCGGCCTGGCGGGCCTGTCCGCCCGGGCGGGCCGGGTGACCGCCAGCCAGCATCCGAGCGGAACCAGCACCCCTGCCACCACCAGGTCAAAGACCCGTGGACCAGGCAGCAGCTCGACCCGGATGGCCGACCCGACGATGACGCCGGGCACGGTCCCGGCGATCAGCACCAGAGCCAGCCGACCGCCGGTCTGCCCCTGCCGCCAGTACCGGTACAGCGCGCCGGGAGTCGCGACTACGTTATACAGCAGGTTGGTCGGGGTGACCGCCGGGCTCGGCGTGCCCAGCACGCTGACCTGGAACGGCAGCAGCAGCACCGCCCCCGAGACCCCCGCAGGCGTCGCCAGCACCGCAATCAGGCAGGCTGCCACCAGCGCGACCACCTCGGTCCACCCGGCACCCAGCACCCCGTCACGCTAACCACTGCCCAGCCCGGCTATCAGCCGATGACCGGTCAATTTGCCCCAGGCAACCCACGACAGCGGGGCGCCGGGTGCTGACGCTGACCGGGCACCTGCGCGGTTGCTGTACGCAGGTGCCCGACCGGTCAACTGCTAGGCCGGAGCCGTGCGAGTCAGGCATACCTGATCAAGCGCCAGGTAACTTCCCGGTTCCTGTAAGGAGGCATGTGGTGGTGTTCCGCGATCGGAGCGGCGCAAGGCGCCGCCTGGCCCACCAGACGAACGACCCCATCACGAGCGAACTGTCGCCAAGCTCGCCGACGTCATCGGTTCAGCGCAGTTCGAGAGGGCGCGCACCAGCGGACAATCGCTGCACGTGCACCAGGCAGTCCAGTTAGCCCTTGCTGCCGCTCCGGGCCGATGAGCAGCAACCGATCGGACGTTTCCTGCTCCTCACCAGCCGATCGCCGTTCCATAGGCTGCCCATTTAACCACCGTTGTTGGATCCTGCTGCGCAACTACTTCCGGGATTCCCAGGAGACGGACGCATACGACCGCATCGAAGCCGCTTCTTTGTGCCCACTCGGCCAGGCCGTCCCTGGCTGAGTGGGGATCTGAATGTCCACGACTCGTCAATATAGCTGCGCGGTTTATCTCGTGATCTTGCTGCAGGGCTTGCGGGAGAGTATCCGTGGTTGACATGGGAATGACTGGCTGGGAGGACATCGCATCAGTATCTCAGTGAAGCCCGACTTCAGCACTGTTCCAAGAGCTGCTCTCTGGCGTCTTCGCTGACGCGTTCGCCGGCAACGACCCGCTGTTCCGTCACGTCCGCACGCGGGTGGGAGGCCACAGGCCAGCGGCGTGGCCGGGCGGTTCTCCGGCAGGCTGAAGTCCGAACGTCTCTACCGCGCCACCATCGGCGACGGAGGCGGTTCAAGCACGTACCTCAGGGCAGCCGCCCAGAAGTGGGCAAGCAGCTCGGGGTCCTTGCAGTCGATGACGAGCTGGAATCGGGCAGGCATCGCGTTCCTAACGGCTCAGCAGTGACCTGGTCGGGCTTGCGTGGAGGCCACGTGCGATCCGCGTGCGATATCACGCGCGAACCACGGGCGGAAGCGGGCCATCGGGGTCACTCAACTGGATCAGCGTAAGGACCATGGTCTGGTTCCGCTGACAAATGTCGGTGCCGGCTGCAGTTCGAAGGATGAGCACGCCGATCGGGCCGCCCAGCTACAGGACGACGTGCGTCGAGTTGGCGGCACCGATGACAGCAACAGTGACGACCATGCGGTAGACCAGCAACCTGATCAAGTGTCGTGACCGGTCGGGATTGCCGCCTGTTAGCCGTTACGGTTGCTGTCGTGGCTGTCGCCTCGCTCATCGTCGCTATCGTGGCGATCATCATCGCGCTCGCCAGCGTGGTCTATGCCCGCCGTCAGGCGGTCACCTCGGAGAAAGCGACGGCGATTGAGGGTAAGCGGCAGCACGACGAACTTACGCCGGACTTGACCATCACCGCCGACGTGCGCCCGGGTACCGATAACCGCTGGGTTGATGTGACGCTGGAACTGATAGGGCCGCCCGGGCTCGGCGGGCTGGACGAGGTGATGATCCGTATCCGTGATGATGTGCCAGACCGTAAGCCCGGGGATGGCAGTCAGCTGACCCGGGAGCAGATCGCAGAGGTCATCTGGGGGCCGTACCGGCTCAATCCGGGGATGGAGAATACCGATTCAGCAGGCCGGGCGCACGGACCGTTCCGGCTGCCGGTGCACGAGCCGTATCCCCTTCAGCTGGAGCAGAGCGTGGCACCCGCGTGGAGCGATCCAGGCTCCTGGCATCGCCAGTATGAAGGTAAGCCCGTCCGGGTCGAGGTGATCTGCACCCGCGAAGAGCACGAGCCGTGGCTCATCCCCCGCGAGGTCAAGGTCAGGTACCCGCCAGGGGTATCCGCGTAATTGACCCTTGCCGGGCTCCGCCTCGCTCGCGCCGCGGTCTTCCGCGCCCGCTCGCTGGCATCCGTCTCCCGGGATGCGCGCAGCGAGAACGCGCGGGCATGGCCGGCTCCGCGCCGGGCCCCTGGCGGCGTCAGCCAGGGCGACTCCCCCGGCGGACGGCGCGCGTACGGCGCTGCCCGGGCCCTTGTCTTCGGGAGAGGGCCCGGGCAGCGAGACGGCGGCTGCACTGATCAGCCGGTGTTGCGGGACAGGGTCAGCGACTGGGTGTTGACGTAGTTCTGCGCGGTGACCGGCTTGAGCGCGGTGCCACGGCCGGTGCTGTGGGTGGTGACGTACTGCAGCGCGAGCGGAGAACCGGTGTCGAATCCGCTGGTGACCGTGCCGGAGACGCTCTCGATGCCATTGGAGTCACTCACGGTGAGGTTTCCGTCGGAGGGGTTGAACCCACTGCCGGCCGGCCAGTTGATGGTGAAGGTGCCGGAGAAGTTTTCCGCGCCGACGCTGGCGGTGCCGGACAGGACGGCGGTGAAGGTGCCGGTCCCGGCCTCCGCCCCGTTGAACAGGTCGCTGCAGCCGCTGGTGGTACCAGTGAGTACCGCGTGCTCGGCCTTGAGCTTGCTGGTCCGCAGCCCGGGCGAGTACGTGATCTTTCCTGCGATGCTGGTGCAGCTGTCGGTGACCACGTAGCCGTTGGTGCTGGCGTGAGCGACACCGCCGATGCCGAGCAGGCCGGCCAAGCCAGCACCGACGGTCGCGGTGGTGACGAGCGCGGCACGGACACGGCGGGCGGCAGGGTAACGGATGATGTTCATCGAGGGTCCTTCCTGGGCTTTTCGCGTCGTTGGCTGGTACTGAGTTGCAGCTTGCCCGGGCGGTGGATGGCCGGCATCCGTGCTCGTTACGGAGCCGCCACGGATCCGGCACGTATTCCTGCTGCCGTTGCACCGACTGCGCCCGCCGAACCTCTCGCCGTTCGATCCGGCGTCCCGGCCGCTGCCCGTGCACCTGCCGCACAGGCCGAAGGTCACCCGTAGAGACTGGTGACCCAGGCGACCGCCATGCCACAGCCGGCCTGGATCAGGGTCGTTGTGGCCCTCCAGACTGGCTGGATCCGGCGCTGCGGCGGCCCTTCAGCAGCCGGCCGAACTGCCTGACGTCCACGCTCGGTACGCCAAAGCCGCGGCACTGAACGGACATGGCCGACTGTCGGCACCGGCTGGTAAACGACCCCGAAGATCCAGCAGGCGGACGGAAACGGCATGGATGTCAGTAGCTCAGCTGCTCATGCCAGCTGGTTCCGCGTCCTTCCGGGGTGAGGTCGAACAGGTTCCACAACGGCTCAAGGGTGCCGACGTGGCGGGGTTCTTGTCCGGGGTCGGCTGGTGCGTAGAACAATTCCGATCCCCAGAAGTGGCGGATCGTGTCCCCGTCACGGTGAAACACGTTCAGCATCGGCTGCTGCTCGCCGTCTGGCGTCTCGGCCAGGTAGTCGCGGTTATAGGTAGTCCCGGCCGAAGACAGCAGGCGCAGCCGCCGCCAGCCGCGCTCCTCGGCGAAGGTGCGGATGCGCTCGATCGGCGCCTTCGCGGCAACCGCGAGATTGACCCGCTGGGAGGCGTGTTCAGCGGCGCCATCCAGCTGATCGAGGAACGCGGTGCATGAGGGGCATGGCCCTTCCGCCAGCGGCAGCAGCGCGGTCTGCCCGATTGCCGGGCCCGGGCTGTCGTCATCGGAGGCGCGGGGAAACATCATGCTGTAGATCACCAGCGAGTCCTTGCCCGGCGCGAACAGTTCCGACAGCCGCACCTCGGCTGGGGCGCCGCCGGGGCCCTGGCCATGGAAGACATAGTCCTGCGGCACCACCCCGCCGGTCGGTAGCCGCCGCCGGGCCTCAGCCACCGCCTCTGTGGCCCGGCGCAGCTCGATCTCCTGCTCCAGCAGCCGGTTCCGCGCGGCTCGGTACTCGCTTGGCTCTCCAGGAAACGCGACGGCCATGGTTCCTCCCAGAACACGGTCAGAGCCTTACGCTAAGCCAGGCACGGCTTCGTGCCTTAACGCTGGCACTGGAGGTCGCGCGCTGGGCTGAGCTGTCCGAAAGCCGGGGCTGAATTGGCCGTCCTGAGCGGGCAAGCTCCCCCAGCGGATGCGTGGCTGCCTCAAGCCGTCTCGCAGGCTGACCAGACGGCACCAGACTCAGAGCTTCGCGCCGGACACCATCCGCGCCTGACCTGCGAGGACGGATTCTGAGGAACTCCCCAGACAGGCGGCACGAGAGCAACCTCCATGCGAGCCGTCAGGCTCGCTGCTGATCAGAGTTATCAGGGTGAGCGGTCGCTTCGGCTCTCGTGACGCCAGTGCTCGCCGAATTCGTTGTCATGCAGGCGGCGCAGCTGGTGCGCATAGTGGTCGAGCCGATCGGCCGCATTGCGCATGTCATCAAAATCTTGGCCGTGATCGCGTGCGGGCGTTCTCTCCTCAGCCCGTTTACGGACGATGCGCAGCTCCTCATGGCTGAGTTCGGCAACCCTCGTCAGCACTTCCTGAAGATCCATCACGCGCCTCCTTGCCGGCCGATCACCCGCCACCCGGCGTAAGCCTACGGTGGCCACCGAGTCCCTGAGGGCTGCAGTGCCAGGTCTCGCTAGCGCCCGGCCGGCCTAACCCGGCTGGGCGAGGCGAGCGGTGATCGCCGGAGCCGCCCCGCGCAGCCACGCCTCGGCACGCGGAAGCTCGTCCTTGGCGCCGTCCTCCCATAGCTTGCGGAACACCGGGTCCAGCTCGGCCGAGACGCGCGAATCCTCGTGATAGCGACGCGCAATGTCGACGGTGAACGGCGCCAGCTCTGCGCGATGCCGCGCCGTCATGCCGTAGGCGTCCGCGAATACCGCGACCCGGTGCGGAATGTCGGCGCCGGTGAACCCGGCGTCGCGCAGGTGGGCCAGGTACGCCTGCACGGTCAGGCTGAACGGCCGCAGCGGCCGCCGCACCGTGTCCCCGATCCGCACGATACCCGGGGTGACGCCATCCCCGGTCAGCAACTCACCTTCGGTCACGCCGCAGCAGCCTAGCCTCCGGCCCGCGTCGGCGTACGTGCCACGGCTAGGGTTGGCTCACATGGCAGGCAGAAGGGGCCAGCGTCCGCTCACCAGGAAATTGCTGCCTGCGGCTAAGACGGCGAATCAGGCGCCGTAACTTGGCCGCGACCATGACGTGGCGATCATAGTAGCAAGAATGGACGGAGGCCAATGAATGACACGGCTGCCAGAATCTGCTGCTCGTCGCTATGGCAAGGTTTTCGATGAGATCGCGGCTGAGTATGACCGTCGCCGTCCAGCTTATCCGGACGAACTCGTTGGTCAAGCCTGTCAGGTCGCAGGCATCGGGAGCGGTGATCATGTGCTTGAGGTCGGGTGCGGAAGCGGCCAGCTGACGTGCGACCTTGCCGCTCGGGGACTGCACGTCACAGCGCTCGAACCCGGCAAGAACCTCATAGCGCTGGCCAGGCAGAACCTGGCAGGTGCCGGGCAGGTGGAATTCGTGAACGCCCGGTTCGAGGATGCCCTGCTTCCCCGCGAGCAGTTTCAGGCCGTGTTCTCTGCGTCCGCCTTTCACTGGGTTGACCCTGAGGTCAGCTGGCAGAAGGCCGCTGACGTGCTTGTTCCGGGTGGAACGCTCGCTCTCGTGCAATACTTCGGACTTGAGGAGCCGCGCAGCAAGCGAGATCAGGACGCAGCACTCGCTGCGGTAAGAAAGGTCGCCCCTGACATTGCCGTTAACTGGCCGGCATACAGGGAACTCGACGCCACGCTCGCCGGCGTGGAGCAACGCCGTGGCAACGTCTCAGCGGTATGGGCCTGGCTCGGCAGCTATGACATAGTACAAGATTATGCCGGCCGCTTGTTCGGTGACGTTCAAGTGGCGGTCATGCCAAAGCTCATCGAGCACGCTCCTGACGAGGTCAATGCTCTCGTTAGCACGATGTCGTTTTACGCTCGGCTTTCACCGGGCCAGCGTCAAGCCTTCGAGCGTGAACTCGAGGCCATTTATGAACGACTCGGGCGACCGATTCGCGCGAGCATGGTCGCAGCTCTTGTCACGGCACGGCGCAGCACGGAAGAAGATGATCACCGCGCATCACATCAGCGCACGCCGCGCTGATTCCATCCTCTGCGCCGCCATGACGTTCAAGCTCGTCGAGTCAGCGCAGGCCTGCTGGCCCGCCGTGAACGCCCCCGGCCTTGCCGCCCTGGTCCGTGCGGGGGCCCGCTTCGAGCGCGGCATCCTCGCCGGGCGGGCCGAACGCGACGCGGCATGACGGCAGCGGCTTCGGTGCTCAACGCGTTCCCTGCCGGGCGCTACGACGACGCTGCCGCCCTGGTCTTCGAGTACATGGCCGCTACCCAGGCCGAGACCGGGCAGCCGGCGCCCTCCGGGATCGGCGAACTGCCCGCCGTGCTCCAGCGAGAGTGCCGCAACCTTCCAGCGGTCTACCGCTCGCCGGGCGCCCTGCTGATCGCCAGCCGGGACGGGCAGCCAGTCGGCTGTGCCGGCCTTGCGTCGCGCTCCCCGGAACTCACCGCCGAGATCAAACGGCTCTACGTCCGGCCCGCATACCGGGGCAACGGGATCGCCCGCACCCTGATGCGCCACGCCCACCACCACGCCGCCCGGCACGGCATCACCCGGCTCGTCCTCGACGTCGTCCCCGCCCGCGCCGCCGTCATCAGCTTCTACCGCCGCCTCGGCTATACCGAGACCGAGCCCTGCGGCACCGAATCCCTGGTCCCGATGGTCTACATGGAACGGCCCATCACGAGCGGCGACATCCTTCCCATCTAGAGGTCCTGACAAAGCCTCAGCGGCGGCATGGCTTGGATGGAGGTCATGGACCTCGATCTGAATCTCGGCGACGACATGCACATGCGGGCCCTGGTTGGGGAGGATGCCGCGTTGCTGGTCGAGGCCACGAGGGGGGAATCGGCACCATCGTTGTGGGGTCCTCGCCCGGCAGGGCCTTACTCGCTGCATGACGGGCAGGCGGCGCTGTCGGCGTGGGATCCCGCCGCGGGGGGTCAGTTCTCCATCGGAATCCTGCGCGCCCGGCGGCTCCTCGGCGCGGTGGGGGTGATGCCGGATCGCCCGGGAAGTACCGAGCTGGCGTACTGGATACGCCCGCAGGACCGGGGCCGCGGTATCGCCTCGCGGGCAGTGCATGCCACGACCGTGTGGGTGCACCGAAACCTCGCCATTCCCCGGATCTGGCTGGAGATCCGCCCCGGCAACGAGCCGTCGCTCCGCCTCGCCCGGCATGCTGGCTACCAGTTCGAACGGCGCCTTTCCCGGCACTGCCGCGACTGGTCGTGCGAGGACGCCGAACACGATTCGTGGCACGACTGCCTGATCTGGGCCCACACAAGCGACCGCACACCAGCCACCGCCCGCAGCCGCCGCTAGCGAAGCCGAGCCAGGGCCCCGCAACCAACCCCAGGGTCCGCCCACCTCGCCAGCCGGCTTTCGCGACTGCGGGTTCCCGGTGCGAGGCGGCAGACCGCCGCAGTGCGGTAGAACAAATCCCGTGTACAGCGATCCGGCCCGCATCCGCCCCTATCACCCCGATGACCTCGACGAGTTGTACCGGATCTGCGTGCAGACCGCGGACAACGGCGAGGATGCTACGTCGATGTTCCGCGACCCCAGGCTGCCGGGACAGGTGTATGCGGCGCCGTATGCCCGCTTCGAGCCGTCGCTCGCCTTTGTGGCCCACGACGCAGCCGGCGTGGGCGGCTACGTCGTCGCGGCGCTAGACAGTCAGGCCTTCGAGCGGCGCCTCGAGCGTGACTGGTGGCCAGCACTGCGCGCGGCCCATCCCGAACCGTCGCAGGATCTGGCCGAGGGCTTGTCGGCGCCGGAGCAGTCTGCGTTGCATGCCATCCATCACCCGTGGGGCGCGCCGGACGAGCTGGCCAGGGACTTCCCCTCGCACCTGCACATCAACCTCGTCCCGCGACTGCAAGGGCAGGGGATCGGGCGGCAGCTCATCGCGACAGTGATCTCAGCGCTTCGCAGTCAGGGTTCACATGGATTGCATCTGCACGTCAGGCAGGGCAACCAGCGCGCTGCCGGTTTCTACCGGCACGTAGGCTTCGCCGAGCTTCCGGCCGTCGATGTGCGTGTCTTCGTCATGAATTTCGCGCGCCTGGCCGAATAGCTGGCTCCGGGAGGCGGAAGCCTGCGCCGTCGCGCCGCTGTGCAGGGCAGCGTTGAGCCGGTTACGCCGGCTGGGGACGTAGCCAGGCGAGCAGGCGCGGGTGCGGGCTCGTTCCGGCGGGTCGCTCAGCGTCGCAGACCGTGGCGGGCGGCGAACGTCTCGAGCTGGCGGAGTTGCTCGTTCAGATCGGTCGAGGTCGTGCTGACGACGAGGCGGTCCACGCCCTGGGCGGCGTGGGCCTCCGCGCCGCCGCGCTCCATGTCGATCGAACCCCAGCGGGTGTACTCGAGGACCTCCGGGTCGCGGCCCTCGGCAAGAGCGGTCATCCGCATCAGTTCGATCAGGGCGAGCCGTTCGGCCAGGGTCAGCCGGCCGCCGGAGAAGAACCCGTCGCCTCGCCGGCCGGCGCGGCGGGCGGCAGCCGCGCTCGAGCCGCCGACGTGGATCGGCAGCATCTGCAGCGGCTTTGGATAACTGGTCACGTTCTGGAACGAGTAGAACTCGCCGTCGAAGCTCGCGCCGGCGGCGTCGCCCGCCCACAGAGTGCGCAGGACGTCGATTGCCTCGTCGGCGCGGCGGCCCCGGGTCGCGTAATCGACTCCGACGGCGGCGGCCTCGCCCGGGAGGCTGCTGACCCCGATCGTGAGCAGGCGCATCCGACCGCTGGAGAGCACGTCGATCGTCGCCAGGCGCTTGGCCAGCACCACCGGGTGGTGGAAGGGCAGCAGCAGCACGCCCGTACCGAGCAGGATCGTCGTCGTCAACGCGGCGACGAAGGCCAGGCACTCGAGAGGGTCGGCGATCGGCAGATCAGGCGCGAACTCGACCTCGCCGACCCTCGCGCCCGGGTAGAGCGTGACGTGCTCGGGCACGTAGAACGACTCGAAACCCAGGTCGTCGGCGTGGCGGGCGATCGCCTTCAGGCTCGCCGGGTCGGTGCCCGCCACGGCGGTGTTGTAACTGAGGCCGAATTTCACACCTCCAGATTCTCCCAAACGCGGGCGGGGCAGCGGACTCGTGATCGAAAGGTTTCTCCGGCCAGTCCGCCGCGCGGTCGCGCAGGCGCAGCCCGGCCGACCGGGCCATCAGGTCAAGCCCGGCCGGAAGCGGCTCCGCAGCGCGGCGGAGCCGGTCCGCACCGAAGTCATGTCACGGGGCTGGCACGGCCGACCGGCTGGCGGACCGGTGCTGCCCTGATCCCGCCGGCATGTGCCCTGGTGGCTGCGCCCAGCCCAGGCGGCCTTGTTAGCATTCTGGATGTACCGCACCGGTAGCGGCCTTCCTACATTCGTGTCGTCAGGGTCATGGAGGCTTGCCGATGTCAGCCATCGAGGTGCGGCCGTTCCGCCGCGGTGACCGCGACCAGCTCGCCCAGCTGGTGAACGCGCACGCCGCTGCGGTCATACCCGGCATGAGCGCGTCTGTCAGCGCCGTGCTGTCCGCGCTGGAGCGGCGGCCGGGCGAGTTCATCGAAGACCCCTGGGTGAGCGATCGGACAACCCTGGTCGCCGTGCAGGCTCACCGGATCGCGGCAGCCGCTCACCTGCTTCGGTACTTTCCCGACGAGCGGGCCGGTCCCGCGGCCCGGGACGTCGGGGTGATCGGGTGGCTGCTGTTCTGGCCCGAGGCCCCGGCCGCGAATCCCTGCTGGCCGGACGCGACCGCAGCGGCCGAGGCGCTGATGGCCCGGTGCATCATGCAGCTGGAGCAGTGGGGCGTGACCCACCAAGAGGCGGACGGGGAATTGCCCGTGCACGGCGTCTATGGCGTGCCCGACCAGTGGCCGCATATCAGCGCGCTGTACGAGCGGGCCGGGTTTGCCCACGCCGGGCACACCGAAGTCATCTACCTGGCCAGCGTTGAGCGGCTGTCCCGCCACGCCGCGACTGCGATCGCCGGACTGTCGGCGCGCCGGACAGTCGGAATGAACGGAACCCGGCTGTCGGCGACGCTCGGCAGCGAGGTCATCGGCTACATCGAGGTGGAAATCTTCGACGGCGCAGAACGACTGGCGAGGGCCGGCGGCTGGGCCGACGTCGGCAACCTGCACGTCAGCGAGCCGTACCGGCGCCGCGGCGTCGGCTCGTGGCTGCTGAGTCAAGCAGCAGACTGGCTGCAGGCGGCCAACGTCGGCCGCCTTCTCGACTACGCCTGGCTCGAGGGCACGGACCCGGGCGGCCAGGACTACGCGGCCAGCCGGGCGTTCCTCGCGGCCACGGGATTTCAGGAACTCACCCGCACCAGGCGAGGATGGATCCGAATGCCGCTCGGCTGACCAACCCGACACGGCGTGACCGGCGCAGCAAGTACCGGCGCCGCAAAGCACCGGCGCAACAGGTAAGGAGAAGCCGGCCATGCATCTGACAGTGCTCGCAGTGCCCGACTGCGCGAGCGTCAAGCTGCTAGAGCAGCGCCTCGCCCAGGTGCTGCACGACCGCCCCGACGTCACCGTCTCCCGGCACGTCATCGATGATCAGGACCAGGCGGCCCGGCGCGGAATGCACGGATCACCGACAATCCTCATCGACGGGATCGACCCGTTCGCCGAGCCGGGCCAGCCCGCCAGCGTGTCCTGCCGACTGTACCGGCACGGTCACGGCCCGCCCGATGGGGCTCCGTCGGTCCGCCGTCTGCGCCGGGCTATCGCTCACCCGGCCACCGTTGTAGCCGACACCGCCGGCGGAAGCTGGCTGGACGCGCTCGGACGCGGCGGCCGGGGACGGGTGGCACCTGCCGAGCGGGGACTGCGGGCAGTTCACCAGGCCGTGCTGCGCTCCTTCGCGGCTACCGGCCATCCGCCAGGACAAGACGCGCTCGACCAGGCCGCCCGGCCCTTCGACAGCGGCCAGGTTCTCACTGAGCTGGCCGAAGGCGATTATCTCGGCCTCGATCCGGCGGGACAGATCACCGCCGCCTACCCGTTCTCCGCCACCGCCACACCGCACACAGCCCAGATCAGCGGAGCCGCCAGCGCATATTCCATGTGTGCCATCGATGCCCTGGGCATAGCGGAAATGCTGACCGTGAAAGTCCTGATCAAATCCGCCGACCCCGCAACCGGCGAGCCGATCTCCGTCGCCGTTAGCGGAAATAGCGCGATGTGGGAACCCGATACCGCCGTGGTCTTCGCCGGGTATACCGCCACAGCGCGCACTCGATCCTCCGCGGTCGTCTGCTGCGGGCACATCAACTTCTTCACCAGCCACATAACGGCGGCGGCCTGGGCCAGCGCACACCCCGAGATCACCGGGGGCATCCTCAGCCAGACCCGGGCACTGGAAACCGGGCGGCAGATCTTCGGCGCGCTGCTCCGCTGAGATCACGCCGCCGGCTGCGGCGGCGAACCACCTGTGACGGTTCCATCTGGCGGCCCGCGGAGCCGTGATCAGACCCTCCGCAGGCCGAACGAGCGCGACACAGCTGGCGGGCTGGCATGATGGCTACGATGAGCGAGCAGGAGACCGGCAAGCGGATCCCCAGCGGCGATCAGGTCGCGGCCGAGCTGCGCTCGACCAGGGTCCGGTGATGGGTAGCCGATTTCGGGCTCGTCCCGCCCGCCGCGGTGCAGGCGTCGGCTGCCGGGCACGACACGCTGTTGAGCGCGGGGAACTCACCCCGGGGGTTGGGGGCGGGCTGGATCGTCCAGCTTGTTCCGTTCCACCGCTCGGCCAGAACCTTACCGACGCGGGAGGCCACGTAACTTCCGACCGCCGTGCAATCCGTTGATGCCCAGCACGACACTGCGGCCAGGCCAGCGTTACCCGCTGGATCAGGTGCGGACTGGATCGTCCACTTCGTGCCATTCCAGCGCTCGGCCAAGACCTTGGCAATGCCGGAACTGTTCTCATACTCGCCGACCGCCGTGCAGGCGGTGGGCGACGAGCATGACACCCCGGACAGGTTCGGGAACGAACCGGCAGGGGCGGGCACCGGCTGGATGATCCAGCTCATCCCGTTCCACCGCTCAGCCAGGAGCCGGGTCTGGTTGGAGCTGGTCAGGTAGGTTCCGACGGCCGTGCAGGCGGTAGACGAAGGACAGGACACGCCAGCCAGGGACAAGCGCGTACCGGGCGGCTTGGGAATGGACTGGATCGTCCACTTCGTGCCATTCCAGCGCTCGGCCACAACGCTCCCGATCGCCGTGCATGCGCCCGACGATGAGCAGGACACCGCCCGCAGCGCCGAGCGTCCGCCTGGCGGCTTGGGAATGGACTGGATGCTCCACTTCGTGCCATTCCACGCCTCCGCCAGGACCTGGGAATGGGAAGCGGTTGGGGTCGAGCTCCCGACCGCGATGCAGGCCGCCGCGGACCAGCACGACACACCCTGCAGGGAGGCACTGCTACCAGCCAGATCAGGGGTCGGCTGGATCATCCACGCTCCGCCTTCCCACCGCTCAGCCAGGACATGGCCGGCCGAGCTGGTGAAATAGTCTCCGACCGCCGTGCAGGCGGCTGGCGATGAACAGGACACCCCCAGCAGCTGCGAGAAGGTGCTACCAACAGGAGGGGGGGTCGGCTGGATCACCCAGGATGCGCTGGCCGGGGCCGAACTGGCCAGGACAGCAGACGGAACGGTGCCGGCAACACCGCAGGCGGCCAGCGCGGCGGCAATCACCGCGAGCCACCGCCGGCCGCCGGGCCGCGACACGCTACTTACCACAATGATCACGCCCCTTCCCAATTCCGCCGCGGCCAACGTTAACAGCGGCCAGCGCAATCCGGAATGGTTGCCAAGCAGCGGGTCTGCCGGGGCAGCCCGCAGTGCGCCCGCATTTGCGCGAGGTAGGCCAGGCGTTCGGGGCGGTGCTTACCGATGCCGGTGCCAGATGCTCTGATGGAAAGCCAGATCAAAGCGTTCTAGCTCCTCGGCGCTGTCGCTGAACCCCGGTGACCGAATCCAGGTTCAGCTCGCGGGGCGCTAGCAGGGCGGCAAAGCGGACCTCCGGAAAGAGGGCAGAGTCATAGACGGGCATCCGCATGTTTCCCCCGCGGCAGTTACCAGCTCGACGCGCTCGATGTCTGGATGCACGCGGGCCAGCAGGCAGTACGGGCCTTGATCGCCACCGCCGGTAGCCACGCATCTGTCTCACAGCTTTCTCCCGGCTTGGCCGGACAGCACCGGACCGCGCAGACAATGTCAGACGCTCGGGACATCGCGATCACACCACGACCTGCGCCGGGGCCAGGCCATCGGCTCGTGAGCCGCCGGAGGCCAAGCTGGCAGGTACCCGGCCGAACGGCTTCCCCGCCAGGCGGACAGGAACGGCCAGGTGCGTGGCCCATCAGCCCAGCCCACGGACCGATCCGAGGAACGCCGCGGCTAGGAGAAGTCTTTCGAGGGCTTGCCGGTGTTTTCCTGCCAGAAGGCTTCACAGTGCTCGGCGTCGAGGTCGACGGTCCAGAGCCGGTCCGCTTGTCCGTCCGGGCGAAGACGGAGGGCGTATAGCGCGAGGTTGTCGAACCGGTCGCCGCCGGGCGCCGTCCCGGTCTCGTGGATCAGGGAGATGGCCATGCGGTCATCGGCGTAGACGCAGCGGCCGTCTTGGTGAAAGCTGTCGCCGAAGAAGCCCGCGAACTCCATGAGCATGAGCGCCATGTCGTCCTTGCCGCGGGCGCGGTGCCAGGGCCCCGCGCCGGGCCCATTTTCCATCAGGATATCGTCGGCGTAAAGGTCGAATGCTGGTGCGTAGTCACCTTTGCGGACCGCGTCGAGTACGACCTGGGTGCGATCGAAGTTGGGATGATTGCTCATTTATGCCTCCAGCGTCGAGCCAATTTGACCATTACCGAGCAGCGTCCGGGCTTCGAGGTTCCTCTGATTCTTCTATTTCTGGCACGGGCGTTCTGATGCGCAAGCATCCCGTAACATCAGTCAGGGCCAGACAGATGGAATTGCCGCGCAGACCCCGTGAAGAGCGCATGGAGACTCCTTCCGGCAACCGGAATCCGGGCGGACGGCATGGGTGTCCTGCCCGGGCCCGCTACCCGGGCCCTGCATCAGCGGAATTACCGAGCGGTGGTCGAGGCGGCCGTCGGCTACCAGCCGGCCAAGGCCGGCGGCATCGACAAGGCTCTGCTCACGCTGCGCAGTCAGCCGTTCGGCGAGTTCCTGCTCATCCTCGCGGCGCTCGGCCTGGCCATCTTCGGGGTCTACAGCTTGTGCGAGGCGCGGTGGCGAAGGGTCTGGCCCCTGGCGAGCCGGTCACTTCCTGAAAGCGTCCTTGACCTTCTCGCCCGCCTGCTTCAGGTTGCCTTTCGACTCCTCCACCCGGCCCTCAGCCTCCAGGTCGGGATCGTCGGTAGCCTGGCCGGCCTTCTTCTTGATCTTCCCCTTGAGCTCGGTCACCTTGTTGGCTGCCTTGTTCTCAGCGCTCACGATGGATTCCCCTCGTCCGAATCCGCGCTAGCTGCCCGTTCCGGCCGGCGCCAAACATCCGCGCTGGCGAACCTAATCAGCGCGGCGATGCCTCTTGCGTACACAGTCATTCGCTCGGCCGGGCCTGTTATTGACGAGGGCCAGGCCGTCGGCAAGACTCGCTGGTAGCCAGTTGCGTGACGGTTCT
The DNA here is from genome assembly GCA_963762615.1 of uncultured Actinomycetes bacterium. GTDB lineage: Bacteria > Actinomycetota > Actinomycetes > Streptosporangiales > Streptosporangiaceae > PALSA-505. The sequence continues at coordinate 50,590 of CAVXLG010000019.1, forward strand.
CGTCGGCGGCCGAAGGCACACGAACATGAAGGATGGCTGTGCGGCAGTACATGTGGCTGGCCCGCAGCCGGCCGATCCGGCTGCTGTTACTGGCCTGGGGCCTGTCCTACGCAGGCGACCTGGCGGCGTTCACCGCCGCGTCGGTCTATGTCTACCGTGCGGGCGGCGTGGCGTACGTCGGCCTGCTCGGACTGCTCAAGGCGCTGCCCGGTGCCCTGCTGGTCCCGCTGGTCACCAGCTGGTCTGACCGGGTGCGGCGTGAGCGGCTGCTGATCGTCTCTGTAGTGCCGAGGGCGCTGCTGCTCGGCGCGGCCGCTGCCGTGATGACCGGCCACGCGCAAGCCATCCTCGTCCTCGTGCTCGTCGGGCTGGAGGCCGGACTTGCCAGCGTCTTCCGTCAGGTGCAAGCCGCGCTGCTCCCCTGGCTGGCTCGTACTCCTGACGAGCTCACCTCCGCGAACACGGCGGCCAGCGTGCTGCAGTCGGCTGCCATGCTCGTCGGGCCCGCGATCGCCGCCGGCTTGCTCGCGGTAGGCACGCCGTAGGTCGCCATGCTCGCCGCCTGCGGGCTCGTCGCGGTGGCAGCCGTCCTGCTCGCAGGCGTCCGGCCGCTCTCGTCGGAGGAGCCGGTGCGGGCGGCCGGGCGGCTTAAACAGCTCAAGCTGGACATGGCCGCGGGCTTCGCGGCCGGGATCCGGCAACGCGGTGCCTTGCCGCTGGTCATCCCCGCGGCCGTCCAGACGTTCGTCCGCGGGGTCCTCAGCGTGCTCACGGTCGTCATCGCGCTGAGCCTGTTCGGTCTGGGTTCGGCCGGCGTCGGCTGGCTGACCGCGGCGCTCGGTGCGGGAGGCGTCCTCGCCGGTCCGGCCGCGGTCATGCTCGTCCGCGGCAAGAGGGTAGCCCGCAGCTTCGCCGCCGGGGTCGCGGGCTGGGGAGTGCCGATGATCCTGCTCGCCTTGACCCACGCGCGGTACTGGCCGTACCTGATGTTCGGGCTCATCGGGGTGGCCAACGTCTTCGACGACGTGGGCGTCTACAGCGCGCTGCAGCAGGTGATCCCGTCCCGGCTGATGGGGCGGGCGCTGGGAGTGCGCAGGGCCGTGCTGCTGCTGTCCATGGGGCTCGGCTCGGTCGTCGCCCCCTTGCTGGTGCACGCCTGGGGAGCCCGCGGCACGCTGATCGCGACCGGCCTGCTGGCCGTGGCGGTCGCCGCCTTGTCCGTTCCCAGCCTGACGGCCATCGACCGCAGGATCTCGGCGCCCGGGCCTGACTTCGCGCTGCTGCGCCAGGTGTCGTTCTTCGGCCCGCTGCCGTTCGCGATAGTCGAGCACCTGGCCAGCGCACTGCAGTCGGCTAGCTACGAGCCCGGGGAGGTGATCATTCAGGAAGGGGAGCCCGCGGAGCGCTTCTACATGATCGCTGAGGGCCAGGCCCGGGTCAGCAGGGACGGCAGCCAGCTGCGCCAGATGGGGACGGGCGAGTCATTCGGGGAGATCGCCCTGCTGCGACGGGTACCCAGGACGGCCACCGTCACCGCGACGAGCCGCCTGCAGGCCAGGACCCTCGCCCGCGAGGAGTTCCTGGCCGCCGTGATAGGCAACGCCGCGAGCGTGGAGGGCGCGGACGAAATCGTTTCGACCCGGCTCCAGGCCGGCTGACCCGGCGGCCGTGCGGGCCGCGTCCGTCTGCCGCGTCCGTCTGCCGCGTCCGTCTGCCGCGTCCGTCTGCCGCGTCGTCCTCGGTCGCGGTGCCGGCGCCCGCCCCGGCCGAGATAGCCGTTCCCGGACGTCGGCTGGCAGGCTTGTCGGTGGCGGGTGGTTGGCTGTACCGGTACGGGTTCGCCGGCGAGAGGCAATGCGGTGTCCGACCTGAAATCCGAGCTGCAGCGCAACCTCCAGGCCAGCAGGGCGGCGCTGCTGGCCAAGCTGGACGGTCTCAGCGAGTACGACCTGCGCCGTCCGATGACACCGACCGCCACGAACTTGCTCGGCCTGGTAAAGCACCTGGCCGGGCTCGAGTACGGGTACCTGGGCGAGTCGTTCGGCCGCCCGGCGCCTGAGATCCTGTCCTGGATGGCGGACGGCTCGGTCTGGCAGGGCGCCGACATGTGGGCCAGGCCTGATGAGTCCAGCGCGTACATCATCGGCCTGTACCGGCGCGGCTGCGCCCACGCCGACCGGACCATAGCCGGGCTCGACCTGGAGTCACCCGGGTCGGTGGCGCACTGGCCCGAGGACCGGCGCGACACCACCCTGGGGGTCCTGCTCATCCGGATGGTTGCCGAGACAGCCCAGCACGCCGGCCACGCGGACATCATCCGGGAGCTCATCGACGGGAAGGCAGGCCCGGACCGCGAGGCCTTCGACGAACCCACCTGGCAGGAGTACGTCGGCCAGGTTCAGGCCGCGGCGGACGCTTTCGCCGCCGGTCCCGGGACGCAGCCGCCGCGCTGAGCGCCACGCCCGGGCCGTCCGCGGCCGGCGGGCTTGCGGCAAGCCGGCGGGCTAGCGGCAAACCGGCGAGATGCGGTCCCGGGAGAGCCTTCGCTGCTGCCCGTCAGCCTCACAGCGCCTGCTCGCGCTCCAGGTACTTGAGTGCGACCCAGCCCACGGGCACGGGAAGCCAGAAGGTCGCCAGCCGGAACAACAGCACTGCGCTGACCGCTATGGTGCCCGCCACGCCCGCGGCGCGGAGCCCGGCGGTCAGCGCTGCCTCCACCGCGCCGAGCCCGCCGGGCGTGGGCACGATGGACCCGAGCGCGCTGCCGGTCAGGTAGACCACGGCCACGCTCGCGAACGAGGCCGAGCCGCCGAGTGCCCGCACGCACACGTCAAGGCAGCTGATGTAGGCCAGGCTGAGCAGGAGCGCGCCGCCGATGCCCTCGGCGAGCTTGCGCGGCTGCTGTGCCACCTCGAGCAAGCGCGGAATCACCTGCCCGAACGTCGGGGCCAGCCGGGCGCGTAGCAGCCGTCGCCCGGCCGGGATGGCGAGGATGACCAGCGCCACCGCGACGAGCCCGGCGAGGACGAAATAGACCCAGTTCGGAGGGCGGATCGAATGGCCCTGAGCGGTTCCCGCGAGCGCGGCGAACACGACGAGCAGCAGGATGTGCAGGACGAACGCCACGACCTGGGACACGCCCACGCTGGCCGCGGCCACCGCGGCCGGCACCTTGCGCCGCTGCAGGTAGCGAATGTTGAGCGCGACGCCTCCCACGGCCGCGGGCGTGACCAGCGTGACGAACGAGCCTGCCAGCTGGGCCAGGATCGTGCGCGGGAAGCTCAGCCGGTCGGTGACGAACCCGGTCAGCGATGACGCCGCGCCCACGTAGGTCAGCGCGGACAAGCCCAGCGCCGCGATGCCCCAGCGCCAGTCCGCCGATCGCAGCACGCTCCCCAGGCTGGCCCGGGCCAGCTCGCCCGCCAGCAGGTACACGGCGACGACGCTGGCCACCAGGGTGAGGAGCGTGCGCGGCCGGATGCGTTCCAGCCGCACGGGGCTTACCTCGCCGCCGGGAGCAGCGTCCAGGAGACGCTTGCGCAGGGCAGGCAGCACATCCTTGCGGTGCCGGACGGCGGCCCTGGTGGACGGGTAGAGCACGATGGGCTGCAGCAGCGGCACCACGGCCACGAGCTGGTCGGCGCCGAACTTTTCCAGGGCCAGGTCCGCGGCCCTGTCCGGCCCGACCCGCAGCGCGAACTCGGCGACGAGCTGGGCGACGTCGAGGCGGAGCTGCAGATCCCCGGCGGCGACGTCGCCGTTGCCGGGGTCGAGCAGCATGACCCGGCCATCATCGCCGGTGAACAGGATCCGATCGGCGGTCAGCGCCCGGTGGGTGACGCGATGAGCGTGCAGCTGGAGCACGGCATCCCAGACGCGCCCCAGCTCCGCATCGGTCGGCCCGGGGTCCTGCTCCGCCAGCGTCGTCCCGTCATGATGCTCGTAGGCGAGCGCGGCGGCCTCGGGACCGACCTGGACCACGGCCCGCAGCCGGGGCGTGCGCACCCCCGCCTCCTCCGTCGCGTAGGACAGCAGCGCCCGTCGTTCCACCAGCCGGTCCAATGACAGCGGGGCGATGTGCGAGACCTGGTCTTCCAGCCGCACCGAGCGGTACAGCCGGTAGATCGCGCCGGCCGCCTCCTGGTCCCGGTCGTACACGCGGACGTCGAGCGGGTCGCCGCCGCGTGCAGTCGCCGCGTACCGGCGGGACTCGTGGCCCGCCGGCGGGACCCGCCGTATTTCCAGCAGCTGACAGTCGGCACTGCCCAGGGCCGCAGCGATCTTCTCCGCCGTCGGACGCTGCGACGTGGTGCCCGCGCCGTACCGCACGCCGAGCCCGATCGCCCGGCCGATGAGCAGCGCGATGAGCAGCGAGATCACGGTCGTCTGCAGGGCCGCCAGGTTCACCACCGCGTAGAGGCCGAAGGTCAGCCAGGTGGCGGTAAGCCAGCGGGGCCGTCCGCTCAGGCCGATCATGGTGGTGTACGCGGCCAGGCCGGCCAGGTAGCCGTCGAGCGGCGGGGCGTGGCTGGCGGTCCGGGACATGATGATCGCGTGGTACAGCTGCGAGGCGGCACTGTGCTGGAGCAGGGTGTTGGCGAGGGCCACCGCGCCGACCGCCAGAACGCCGGTGGCCACGGCCTCGGCCAGCCGTCGCGGCCGGCGCCGGACTAGCTCGCGGACGGCCAGGGCGACCGGAAGGAGCAGCAGCGCGAACAGCGCGATGGGCCGCGCGGCCGTGAGCAGCGCGTGCGGAAGCCGCCTGCTCGCCCCCACGATGTCGGTCTCGATCCCGGTCGCCGCGGCGCTGGCCGCGACGCCGATCGCGGCCAGCAGGATGATCTCGATGCAACTGACGAGGCAGCGCATCAGGTCTATGGGCTTGCGGATCCTGCGCGCCAGGTGATCCTCGACCCGCACGGGCTGAGCTGCCGCCGTCGCGGCCGCCGCCGGGCGCGCAGGCTCGCCCGGCTGCGGGGCTGACCGAGGTGACGTCACGGGACGATCGTTTCACCTGGCCGTGCGAGCAGCACAGGCCCACGCCGCGTCGTCCCGCCTCGTTCGCCCGGGCTAGGCCGCGCCGCGGGGCGCGCGTCGCCCCCGGCCGGCGCGCTGGCCGGCCGGGCCGAGCACCCCGGTCCGGCCTGCCTGACGTCGCCGGGACACGTGCCGGACAGGCCGGGCGCCGCCGCATACGCACCGCATACGCGCTGCCTACGCCCCCCTGGAAGGCCAGCCGGCGGTGTGTTATCACGGTGCGATGAACGTCCGGCGGATTGTCAGCCGGGATCGCATCGCCGTGCTCGCCGGGCTCGCCGCCCCGCTCGCGCTGGCCGCCATCCTGGTACCGTTCCGGGGCGGCTTCGCCAACACCGACGCCGCTCTTGCGCTGCTGTTCGTGGTGGTAGCCGTCGCAGCGAACGGCTACCGGCCGGCCGGCCTCATCGCCGCGATCTCGGCCGCCGCGTGGTTCGACTACTTCCTGACCCGGCCCTACCAGCGGTTCACCATCACCGGCCGGGTAGACCTCGAGACCACCATCCTGCTGCTGGTGATCGGCGCGGCGGTCACCGAGCTGGCCGTCTGGGGGCGCCGCCAGCGCGCCGCCGCGGACCGGCGGGCGGGCTACCTGGACGGGATCAACGACACCGCGCGGGCGGTGGCCGGGGGACTGTCCCCGCCGAGCCTGATCGAGCAGGTATCCGGCCAGCTCACCCGGCTGCTGTCGCTGCACTCCTGCAGGTTCGAGTACGGGATCGCGGGGCTCGGCAAGCCGGCCAGGATGCTCCCCGACGGCCGGGTCCTAGCCGGTGAGCGGACCTGGGACGTCGAGCGGGAAGGGCTGCCCGCCGGCACCGGCACCGAACTGCTCGTCGAGCACGCCGGCGTGCTGCGGGGCCGTTTCCTGATGACCCCGCAGCCGGGTGCCCGGCCCGCCCTCGAGCAGCGCCTGCTCGCCATCGCCCTCGCCGACCAGGTCGGTGCCGCGCTCGCGGCCAGCCAGCCAGCGGCCCGGTAGCACGGCCCGGCCGGCCTGGCGCGCTCAGCGCGGCCGGGTCAGCTGCGGCGGTACCGGAGCGCGGCCAGCGGAGCGAACACCGCGACGAGGCCGAGCGACCACAGCAGCGAGCGGGCGACCAGGTAGCCGGCCGAGTGACCGATCAGGGCCTCGGCCGCCGGGCCCTGGGTCAGCGCGCGGACCGCGTCCACCATGTAGGTGATCGGCTGGTGGCTGGCGAACGCCTGCAGCCAGCCGGGCATGGAGGATACCGGTACGTAGGCGCTGGAGATGAACGTGAACGGAAACACGAGCAGCGCCATCCCCTGTGCCGCCTGGGGTGTCCCCGCGATCAGGCCGAGCATGATGAACAGCCACTCGAAGGCGAACCCGAAGACCACGCACAGCCCGAGCGCGGCGAGCGCGCCCGGCACCGAGCCGTGGATGCGGAAGCCGACGGCGAACCCGATCGCGGCGGTCACGATCAGGCCCCAGGTGTTCCAGGCGGTGTCGGCCAGCGCGCGCCCGGACAGGAAGGACGCGCGCGGCACGGGCAGCGAGCGCAGCCGGTCCACGAATCCCTGCTGGAGATCCTCGGCCACCGCCGTCGCCGCGCCCATCCCGGAGAACAGCACGCCCGTGGTGATGAACCCGGGCACCAGGAAGTCAACGTAGGGCAGGCCGCCCTCGATCGGGATCGCGCCGCCGAAGACGTACCGGAAGATCAGCAGGAACATCGCGCCCTGGATCGTGCCGAGGACGATGAGCTGCGGGGTGCGCATGTAGCGCAGGATCGCGCGCCTGGCGATCTGCAGGGTACTCGTGCCGATCGAGGTGGTCCTGGTGATCGGCGTGGTCATGACAGCCATGAGGTTCTCCTAGCGAGAGTGAGCGAACCGGTGGTCAGGAGGCGGCCTTCTCGAGCGCCCCGTCGGCGCTCGGATGCCCGGTGAGCGTGAGGAACACCTCGTCGAGCTTCGGCTGGCGCAAGGCGACGTCCTCGACCTCGACGCCCGCGTCCTCGACCGCGCGCAGCGCGTTCATCAGCACCGGGCCGCCGCCCTCGACGCTGACGCTCACCTGGCGCGTCGCGTCGTCGACGCGGACATCGCCGTGGTCGAGCCGGCCCAGTACCTCCGCGACCCGGGCCACGTCGAGGTGGTACCGGACGTGCACCTCGATGACCTTCCCGCCGATCCGGCGCTTCAGCTCGGCGGGCGTTCCGGCCGCCGCCACCCGGCCGTGGTCGATGATCACGACGTGGCTGGCCAGGTTGTCCGCCTCGTCCAGGTACTGAGTGGTGAGCAGGACGTCCGTGCCCTGTTCCACCAGCTTCCTGATCGCGTCCCAGAGCTCGATCCGGCTGCGCGGGTCCAGCCCGGTCGTCGGCTCGTCGAGCAGCAGCAGCTTGGGCGCGCCGACCAGGCTGGCGCCGAGGTCGAGCCTGCGTCGCATGCCGCCGGAGTAGGTGCGCACGAGGCGGTCGGCCGCGCCGGTCAGGCCGAGCGATTCCAGCACGGATGAGGCATTCGACGTGGCGGCCTTGCGGTCCTGGCCGAACAGCCGGGCGACCAGCTCCAGGTTCTCCCGGCCGGTCATGGCCGGCTCGATGGCCGCGAACTGCCCGGCCAGTCCGATGCTCCGCCGGACCGCGGGCGCCTCGCGCCGCACGTCATGACCGTTGACCCGCAGCTGTCCGCTGTCGGGCCGCAGTAGCGTCGCCACCGCCCTGATGAAGGTCGTCTTGCCTGCGCCGTTCGGTCCCAGCAGGGCGACCACCTGCCCGGACCCGGCCGTCAGGTCGAGCCCGTCGAGGGCCCGCGTCTTGCCAAAGCGCTTCGTCAGCCCCTTGGCCTCGATGATGAGCGCCATCTGGCACCTTCTCTCGTAGAACATCGTTCGATGTGATCGAACGGCATTCTGCTATACGTAATGACGCGTTGTCAACCGCAATTCGAGAGACTCGAATGATGTTCCAGATGCGCTACAGTGGCCGACATGGCAGAACAGACCGGGGCGCGGTGGTCGGATACGTCCGGCATCCCTGAGCCGCCCTGGCGCACCGCGCGCAGATCGGCCGGGCGAGTACCGCTGACCCGCGAGGCGATCGTCGAGGCGGCGCTGCGGGTTATCGACGCGGAGGGCATGGACGGCCTGTCGATGCGCCGGGTGGGTGAGGAGCTCGGCACCGGGGCCGCGTCCATCTACTGGCACGTGCGGAACAAGGACCAGCTGCTCCAGCTGGTTTTCGAGCGCGTGATCGAGGAAGTCCAGCTGCCCGATCCCGATCCGTCCCGCTGGCAGGAGCAGCTCGGCGACCTCGCCGACCAGATGCGGGCCATCCTGACCAGCCACCGGGACGTCGCGCGGCTATCACTGGGGCGCGTTCCCGCTGGCCCCGCGCTGGCGGTCCTCACCGAGTGGCTGTTCACGCTGCTGAAGCCGGCCGGCATCCCGGACCAGGTCATCGCCTTCCTCGGCGACCTCTTCGGCCTCTACGTCGGGGCTTTCGCGTTCGAGGAGAGCCTCGGCACCGCCTCCTTCACCGGCGGTGACCTGTCGCCCGAGCAGTTCTTCACGCTGCTGCGGGACTACGTGCTGTCCCTGCCCCCGGACCTGTTCCCGCATACCCAGGGGGCCGTGGACATGATCTTCGGGGGCGGTCCCGACGTGCGGTTCGCGTTCGGGGTCGATCTCATGCTCCGCGGCCTGGCGACCTACGCGAGCAAGCCCGCGGGCTGAGGGCGGGCCGGCCTGCCGCGGGCGCGGGCGGCGTTGCTGGCCGGCGGAGCGGGAGTCGGCGGGCTGTGGCCGGGCCCGCCTGCCGCGGGCGCTGCGTTCCTTACTGGCGGAGCAGGAAACCGCGGATGAAGGCGGCTTGCCCCACGTGCTGGAGATCGTCGGAGATCACGCTCATCAGCCGCACCCCGAGCGTCACCGGTGGGTCCCACGACTCGTCCACTATGCGGGGCAGATCGTCGTCGGACAGCGTCAGGACGTAACGGGTCGTCTGCTCGAAGACCGCGTCGTGATACGCGGTCAGCAGCTCGGCATCCGCCTGGACGGCGGCGACTTCCCTGGTGTCGTGGTCGTAGCCGGTGGCGTCCGGCCCGAACGGCAGCCCGAACCGCTCGAACCAGCCCCCCGACGTCCACACCTGCTCGCGCCCCTCGGCCTTGCAGACGTGGTCGTCCTGGATCCGGGTCAGGTGCCATATCAGCCAGGCAATCGAGTTCGCCTCAGCGTCCACCCGGTACGCCAGCTGCTGGCGCGACAGGCCGTCCACCGCCAGGTGAACTTCCTCGCGGATCCGGCCGAACGCGTCAGCGAGCAGGTCAGCGCTGGTCATCGGGCAACTCCCTTCAGGTTCGCCGGCTCGCCGGCGGTCAGGCTGTGTCTAGTCCGTGAGCGCCTGGTAGACCAGCTGGCGCAGCTGGGGGCGGATGCGGTGCGCGCTCGTCGGCAGCAGCTGAGTGTAGAAGCATACGGTCAGCTGCTCGGCCGGATCGATCCAGAATGCGGTATTCGCCGCGCCGCCCCACGCGAGCTCGCCCTCGTTGCACAGCATCTTGCCGGCCGCCGGGTCCATCACGACGGAGAAGCCGAGGCCGAAGCCCACGCCGTAGGCCGGGGCATCGGCGATCAGCCGGCGGCCGGCCGTTTCCAGGTCACCCCCGCCCGGCAGGTGGTTGCGGCCCATGTAGGCGACCGTGCGTGAGCCGAGCAGCCGGGTGCCGTCCAGCTCCCCGGCCGGGCTGTCCGGGCGGGGCAGCAGCATCTGGCTGAACCGGTGATAGTCGGCGGCGGTGGACACCAGCCCCCCGCCGCCGCTGAGCCAGCGGGGCCGGCTCCGGCCCAGGGCGCCGAGCAGGTCGTTGCGGACGGCCTTGTTCGCCTCATCCGGCGTGTACAGGGCGGCCAGCCGGGTGGCGTCCTCCTCCGCCGCGATCTGGAAACCGGTGTCGGTCATGCCGAGCGGGCGCAGGATGCGGCTGGAGAAAAACTCATCCAGGCTCTGTCCCGAGGCGACCTCGACCACCCGGCCGAGCACGTCGGTGGCCACCGAGTAGTTCCACTCGGTGCCCGGCTGGAACAGCAGCGGCAGCCCGGCCCAGACGTCGCAGCAACCGGCCAGGTCGAGCCCGGCCGGCGAGGTCCACTCGAACCCGGCGTTCCGGTACATCGCATCCACCGGGTGGACCCGGTGGAAGCCATAGGTGAGGCCCGCCGTGTGCGTGAGCAGGTGCCAGATCCGCACCGGCTCGGTGGCGGGCACCGTAACCGGCTTGAGCTCGGGGCCGCCCGCGTACACGCGCACGCCGTCGAACGACGGGATGAAGGCGCTCACCGGGTCGGTCAGCTCGAACGCGCCCTCTTCGTAGAGCATCATGGCGGCGACCGAGGTGACCGGCTTGGTCATCGAGAAGATCCGCCACAGCGTCCCCGGCTCGACCGGCAGCCCGGCCTCGATGTCCCGCAGCCCGTACCGGGACACGTGCACGAGGCGGCCGTGCCTGCTCACCGTCAGCAGCCAGCCGGGCAGCCGTCCGTCGTCCACGTACCGGGCGAAGTGCCGGTCGATCCGGTCCAGCCGCTCCTTGCTGAATCCGGCCTCGGCCGGGTCGGCTTGCGGTTCCAGTTCGGGCATCGGGCTCACTCCGGGTGATCGTGGCCGCCGGGGAGCGGCCGGCCGTTGCGCTGGCGCCTGCCCGGCGCCGCTGAACGTCTGCGCGACCTGGCCCAGGAATCAAGGGAAACCCCGGCCGTCGGGACGAGCAGGGCGAGCTGGCCGGCGGCAGGCCGTCGCGCGGGCGCCGGCCCGGCGCCGCTGAAGGTCTGCGCGACCTGGTCTAGCAGTCAAGGAAATCCCCGGCTATCCGGACGAGCAGGGCGAGCTTGTCGCGCTGGGCCTGCGGCGTGACCGGGTTGCCGCCCGCCGACGTGGCGAAGCCGCACTGCGGGCTGACGGCCAGCCGCTCGGTGCCGACCAGGGCGCCGGCCTGCCGCAGCCGGGCGGCGATGTCCCCGGCCCGCTCCAGCCGGGACGTCTTCGTGGTGACGAGGCCGAGCACGATGACCTTGTCGTCGGGCACCAGGCGGAGCGGGCCGAAGCCGCCGGACCGCTCGTCGTCGTATTCGAGCAGCAGCCGGTCGGCGTGTACCCGGCCGAAAACCGGGCCCGCGATCGGGTCGTAGCCGCCGGCCACCAGCCACCGGCCGAGCTGGTTCCCGCGGCACAGGTGAAAGCCGAACGTGGCGGGCCGCCGGCCTCGATCACCGCGTTGTCCAGGTCGATCCCGTAGGACAGCCAGCGCTGCAGCGGCCATCCCCGCTCCTCGTAGAAGGCGCGCCAGCCGGGGTCGAGGAGCAGCGGGTAGTGCGGGGCGTCCAGCTGGATGTAGCCGCAGCCCAGCCGGACCAGCTCGCGCACCTCGTCACGCAGCAGCTCGACCACGTCCGCGAGGAAGGCGTCCAGGTCCCGGTAGGCGCCCGCCGACAGTTCCGGCGACCAGAGACTGGCGAACAGGCTCGGGCTCGGCAGCGTCACCTTGGCCGGCCGGCCGGTGCAGGCGCGTACGAAGGTGAACTCCTCGGCCGCCAGGCTCCGCCGCTTGCGCAGCGGCGCGACCACCGCCAGCCCGGCCGGCCGCGGCGCCGACGCGTCACCCGCCTCCGCCGAGTGCCAGTCGCCCCACAGCCAGGCGTCCGGGCCGACCCCGGCGAACCCGTCGCAGGCGGCCGTCAGCTCGGCCTGGAACGACTCGCGCCGCAGCTCGCCGTCGTTGACGACGGGCAGGCCGATCTCCTCCTGCAGGGCGACGACCTCGCGCACCGCGCGGTCCTCAGCCGCCTTGAACGCGGCCGGGGCGATCTCCCCCGCGGCGCGGGCCGTCCGGGCCCGGTGCAGGAACGGCGGCCGGAGCAGGCTGCCGACATGCTCGACGCGGGCGGTGACGGGCATGACGCCAGCCTGCCATCCCGTCCTGGCGGTCACGAGCGGCGGCCCAGGCATGACGCCCGGGCGGGCATCCCGCGGCAGGATCGGACGGCACCGTGTCGCCGCCGCCCGCGGCTCCGCTGCGGACTCCTCCTGCGCGCGGCCGCGGGCCATCGACTGGACGAACTCGGGACCTCGCTCCGCGATCGGCTCAGCCACTGCGGCTCAGGCCTCCAGCACCACGGCGAGACCCTGCCCCACGCCGATGCAGATCGCCGCGAGGCCCCACCCGCCGCCGCGGCCGTGCAGCTCGCGGGCGAGCGTGCCGAGTATCCGCGCGCCCGAGCAGCCGAGCGGATGACCCAGCGCGATCGCCCCGCCGTTGACGTTCACGATGTCCGGGTCGAGATCGGGCCACTCCGCGAGGCAGGCCAGCGACTGAGCGGCGAACGCCTCGTTCAGCTCGACCGCGGCCAGGTCCGCCCAGCCGATGCCGGCGCGCTTCAGCGCCGTTCGGGCGGCCTCGACCGGGCCGATCCCGAACAGCTGCGGCTCGACCGCGCTGACGCCGCGGGCGGCGATCCGGGCCAGCGGATCCCGCCCGGTCGCGGCGACGCCGCGCTCGCTGGCCAGCAGCAGCGCCGCCGCCCCGTCGCTGAGCTGCGACGAGTTACCGGCCGTCACGGTGCCACCGGGCCGGAACGCGGGCTTGAGCCCGGCCAGCTTCTCGGCCGTGGTGTCCGGCCGGATGCCCTCGTCGCGGTCCAGCCCGGCCAGGCCGGCCACCTCGTCGGCGAACCTGCCGTCGTTCCAGGCCCGCGCCGCCCGCTGGTGGCTGCGTGCCGCGAACGCGTCCTGGGCGGTCCGGGAGATGGCGTAGCGGTCGGCGAGTATCTCGGCGCCCTCGCCGAGGGCGACCGTCCACTCGGCGGGCATACCGGGGTTGATCATCCGCCAGCCCAGGGTGGTGGAGTACGCGGTCTCGCTGTCCCGCTGGTAGCCCCGCTCCGGCTTGAGCAGCACCCAGGGGGCGCGGCTCATCGACTCCACGCCGCCGCCGATGATCAGGTCCGCGTCGCCGGCCAGCACCGCCCGGTCGGCGGCGATCGCCGCCTCCAGGCCGGATCCGCACAGCCGGTTGAGGGTCGCGCCCGGCACGGTCGCGGGCAGGCCGGCCAGCAGGCCAGCCATCCTGGCCACGTTCCTGTTGTCCTCGCCCGCGCCGTTGGCGTCGCCGAAGTAGACGTCGTCGATCCGCGCCGGGTCCAGCCCGGGGCTGCGGCCGAGCAGGGCGGAGATCGCGCCGGCGGCCAGGTCGTCCGGCCGGATCGCGGCCAGGGCGCCGCCGTGCTTGCCGATCGGGGTGCGCACGGCATCGACGATGAAGGTCACGTCCGCCTCCCCGCGGCCTCGAGCACGTTACGGTCCATCCACGCCAGGAAGGTGCCTCTGTCCCGGCTGACAGCATCCCACCGCACATACGCGTCGTTGTCACGCTCGTAGCAGCCCAGCGCGTAGGACGGGCGGGATCCTCCCGGCACCGCCGACACCCGGGTGATCACCCAGGACGGCAGCACGACCGCGCCCGGCCGGGTGTGCTGACCGTCAACCGCCGTGCTACCAGCGAAAATGAACGAACACCCGGCCGAAGTTCTTCGAGTCCTTCTCGACCCGGTGGTACAGCGCCTTGATCTCCTTCTGGTCCAGGAACCTCAGCACCCGCTTCTTCAGCTGACCCGAGCCCTTACCGGGGATGATCTCGACGAGCGGAGCCTTCTTCCTGACCGCCTCGTCGATGATCGCACGCAGGGCCCGGTCGATGTCACCCCCGCGGTTGTAGATGTCGTGCAGATCCAGCTTGAGCTTCATGGCGCCGCCTCCGGCCTGGGCAGGTCCGGGTCCACCGGCCACGCTACGCTGCCCTTCGAGGCAAGCCGCTCAGGGAGGCCGGGATGCTCTACGGCGAGGAACATGTCAGGCGCTACGTCGAGACCGACGGACGCGAGGGGCACGACTGGAATGGCACTCCGGTGCTCATCCTGACCACGACCGGCCGCCGGTCCGGGCAGCGGCGCAGCACGCCGCTGATCTACGGCAGGCACGGCGATGATTACCTGGTGGTCGCCTCCAAGGGCGGAGCCGACGACCCGCCGGCCTGGTATCTCAACCTGCAGGCCGACCCCGAGGTAGGGGTGCAGGTGCTCGCGGACAAGTTCACCGCGCGGGCCCGCGCGGCGACGCCGGAGGAAAAGCCGGCCCTGTGGCGGCAGATGACCGGGATCTGGCCGGACTACGACAACTACCAGCGCAAGACCGAGCGGAGCATCCCGGTGGTGATACTGGAGCGGCAGCCCGGCTAGGCGGTGCCGGGGGGAGCCGCGGTCTCCAGCCGGCTGATGATCTCGGTGACCATGTCGTCGGCCGGCTGGTCGGCGTCGATGACGATCGCGTGCTCGGCCTGGCCGGGGGGTTCCAGGGCGCGGAACTGGCTGTCCAGCAGCTGCGGCGGGAAGAAGTGCCCGTGCCGCCGGGCCAGCCGGGCGGCGGCGACCGCGTGGCTGATCTGCAGGAACGCCAGCCGTGCCTGCGGCCGGCCGTCGAGCAGGGCGGCCCGGTACCTGCTGTGCAGCGCCGAGCAGGCGATGACCCCGGGCTGGCCGGCGGAGATCCGCTGGTCCATCCAGTCTTCGATGCTATGCAGCCAGGGCCAGCGGTCCGCGTCGGTGAGCGGTATCCCGGCATGCATCTTGGCCAGGTTCGCGGCCGGATGCAGCAGGTCCCCGTCTTCGAACGCGCAGTGCAGGCGGCCGGCCAGCAGCGCGCCGACCGTGGTCTTTCCGGAGCCTGAGACGCCGGCGACGATGACAATCACCGCGGCCCGGCACCCCACAGGCCGAGCGTCTCCCGGGCGGCGATGGCCGCGCCGCGTGCCCCGGCCATGTCCAGGTCGGGCACCAGGGCGAACGAGGCGGCCTCCTGCTGCTCCTCGCGCAGGTCGGTGTGCTCGCGGACCCGGGCCAGGAACCAGTCACGGAACGCGGGCGAAGCCTCGACCACCCCGCCGCCGAGGAAGTACGCGTGCGGATCGGTGAAATTGGCCGCGATCGAGAGCAGCCGGCCGATCGCCATCGCCTGCTGCGCGAAGATCTCCAGGGCCATCGGGTCGCCGGCCTCGCCGAGGGCGCGGACGAGTTTCGCCGCGACCGCGGGGTCCCTGCGGCCGAGTTCGTGGCCGGGGAACCGGGTCAGCCAGTAGGGCAGCAGGTTCTTGGTGATGCCGGTCAGCGAGGCGACGCTCTCGGCGTCGCCGGGAAGGCTGCAGTTGCACACCGGGACCGGCTGCCCGGGTGCGAGCAGCCCGTCCAGCGGGATCCTGATGTGACCGAGCTCTCCGGCCATCCCGGCCGCGCCGCGCACCACCCGCCCTGACTCGATCACCCCGCCGCCGAGCCCGGTGCCGACGATCACCGATACCGAGGACAGGCCGGCCGCGTCTGGGCCGAGCTGCGTGTAATGCGCGTAGAGCGCGGCGGCGTTGGCGTCGTTGTTGTAGATGACGGGAAGGCCGAGCCTGGCCTCCAGCGCGCCGCGGATGTCGAACCCGCGCCAGGCTGGGTGCACGAAGTTCACCGCGCCCCGGGCCGAGATGACGCCGCCCGCGCTCGCCGGGCCCGGAGTGTCCAGCCCCACGGCGAGCACCGACTCAGCGGCCGTACCGGTCACCTCGAGGGCCCCCCCGAACGACCCGGCCAGCGCCTCGATCGCCTTGTCCGGGCCCTCCTGGACCAGGCTGCGGCTCTCCAGCATCTGGTCGACCAGGAACCGGCCTGCGCTGTCGAGCACGGTGGCATTGTTGGCGGTTCCGCCGTTGTCGAGGCCGACTATGACCCCTGGGCCCTGATCTGGCATCCGGCGCCTCCTCGCTCGGCTGAGCGTACAGCCTTCGGGATCACCGGCGGCCGATGCCCGGGGTCAGCCGAGGTGTTCCCGCCGGCGCTGTTGCCACCATGGGTGTCGCCACCGGTGGTGGCGTTCCCACCAGCCGTGGTGTCCCCGCCTGCCGTGGTGTTCCCGCCCGGCGTGCCGGCGGGGAGATGGCCGCTGCCGGTGCGCTGGCCGGCCGGGCGTGGTTGTCGAACGCGACGGTGGACCGAACGGCAGCAGGGTCGGCGCCGGGCTGCCTGGCCGGCATCCCGGCCGGAGGCGGCCTGTCCTGCGCGGGCCGCGCCACCGGGGCTGCGGCCGCTGCCTGCGGGGCGGCCAGCGGGACCTCGTTGGCCACCGAGCGCGGCCCGGCAGAGGGTCCGCCGCCACCCGTGACGACGATCGCTGCTATCGCGCCGCCGATGATCGCGGCCACGCCGGTCAGCACCGCGATGCCGGTCCGGAACCGGATCTCCTCAAGCCGGGCGTAGACGGCGGTGCGGACCGCCGTAAGCCGCCGGCCGAGGACTCGATGACGCGGAGCAACCACAAATAGGACGATACCGAGCTTTCGTCACCGGCTTGCATACTCTCGGCTATTAATACGGCCGGGCGCGACGGCGACCGGCCTAGCCGCGGCCGAGGATCGCCGGGGTGTTCACCTTGCCCGGGCAACGCGGCCGGGCGTGATGTGCGACCCGGCCTAGCCGCGGCCGAGGATCGCCGGGGTGTTCACCTTGTCCGGGGCGATCTTGAAGATCACCCGGCCCTGCGGGCCGATCGGGTTGCGGTAGTCCTGGCCGACGTACTTGCGGGAGAGCTCGTCGATGTGCCGCCGCGCCTCCTCGCCGGTGATGGTGGCGGCGACGTGCCCGCGTACCTCGGACCAGTCCCAGGGGTTGTCACTGGACTGGATCAAGACGGTGATCCTGGTGTTCTTGGCCAGGTTCCTCGCGCGCTGCCGCTGCGGCTCGGTGTTCACCAGCACGTGCTCGCCGTCGGTGTCTACCCAGGTGGGCAGCGCCTGCGGCTGGCCGTCGGGCATCAGCGTCACCACCGTGGCCAGGTTCTTGCCCTTGGCCAGCCGGACCGTGTCCTCATCGAGCGCCACTGCTCGCTCCTTGTCGTCGTGAAGCGGCCGCGCGGGTCTGCCGGCAGCCGGCGATGGCCGGCGCCGCCGCTGGGCGCCGGGTCCCCCGGATCGTAACGCCGGACGGGAGCCGACTATGCCTGCCGCCCGCTGCGGCCGGCGGGCAGCGGCCGGCCGGGCCGGGTCAGAGCCGGCCGGCGTCCACGATCCGGCGCAGGAAGCGCTGGGTGCGCTCGTCCCGCGGCTGCGTGAACAGCTCGCCCGGCGGCGCGTCTTCGATGATCAGCCCGTCCTCGAGGAAGCACACCCGGTCGGCGATGTCCCGGGCGAAGCCCATCTCGTGCGTCGCGATCAGCATCGTCATGCCGCCCGCAGCCAGCTCGCGGATGACGTCCAGCACCTCGGCGACCAGCTCGGGGTCCAGCGCGCTGGTGACCTCGTCGAGCAGCATGATCTGCGGCTGCATGGCCAGCGCCCGCACGATCGCGACCCGCTGCTGCTGGCCGCCGGACAGCCGGTCCGGGAAATCGGACTCCTTGTCGGCCAGGCCGAACCGGCGCAGCAGCTCCCTGGCTTCCTGCTCGGCTGCCGAACGCGAGCTGCCGAGCACCTTCACCGGCGCGAGGGTCACGTTGCGCAGCACGGTCATGTGCGGGAACAGGTTGAAGGCCTGGAAGACGATCCCGACGTGCCTGCGCACCGCGTTCTCGTCGACGCCTGGAGCCGTGATCTCCTGGCCCAGCAGCCAGATGCGGCCCTCGCTGATCGGCTCCAGCAGGTTGACGCAGCGCAGCAGGGTGGACTTGCCCGACCCAGAGGCGCCGATCAGGCAGATCACCTCGTGCGCGGCCAGGGACAGGTTGATCCCTTTGAGCACCTGGTTGGCGCCGAACGACTTGCGCAGCCCTTCGATCCGGACGGCCTGCGACGGCTCGGTCATACGGCGGCCCCGGCGAGCCTTCGCCGTCTGTCCCTGGCGATCAGGTGATCGGTGAACCGGGCCAGCGGGATGGTCAGGATGAGGAAGAGGATGGCTGCCACCGTGTAGCTGGAGTAGTTGAAGACCGTGTCACTGTAGATCTCGGCGGCCTTGTTGGCCTCGATGGCGCCCAGGATGCCGACCAGCGCGGTGTCCTTCTGCAGGCTGATGAAGTCGTTCAGCAGCGGGGGGATGATCGTCCGGACCGCCTGCGGCAGGATCACGTACCGCAGCGACGTCCACTGCGAGAGGCCGAGCGACCGCGCCGCGGCCACCTGGCTCTGGTGTACCGAGTTCAGCCCGGCCCGGTACACCTCCGAGACGTAGGCGGAGTAGGACAGCACAAGCGCCGCGACGCCGTAGACGGCGGCCGACTGGGTGGACAGGAAGTTCAGGCTGAGGGCGGGCACCCCGAACCCCAGCGCGAAGATGACCAGGATCAGCGGTATCCCGCGGAAGAGGTCCACGTAGATCGTGCTGATCACGCGGAGCGGGAACAGGACCGGCCCGGTGGACTGCCGGATCACCGCGATGACCAGCGCGAGCGCGAGGATCAGCACCTCCGCGGCGAGGAACATCCGGATGTTCAGCCAGAGCGCCGCGCCGACTGAGTAGTAGCCCTGTTTCGGGTTGCCGATCAGCGCCTGCCACATGTCGTGCGGGCTGAAGAAGGTGTGCCGGACCTGCTGGCTGCCTGGCGCGAGCAGGAACAGCGCGGTGAGCCCCCCGAGCACCACCACGGTGCTGGCGGTGGACACCACGACCGCCCGGCGCGTGCTCATCCGCTTGCGCGGGCCGAGCCCGGCCCACGGCCCGCCGCCCGCGCGCCGGGCGCCCAGCAGCCGCGGACCGCGTCCTTCGTCGAGTGTCAGGGCTTGATCACCGGCACCTTGAGGTAGATCTGCAGGTACTGCTTCTGCAGTTTGGTCAGGGTTCCGTTGCTGTGCAGCGCGGCGAGCGCCTTGTCAACGCACGCCGCGAGCGCGTCACCCTTGTGGAACAGCAGGCCGTAGTGCTCGCCGGTGCTCGGGAACTGGGCCACCATGATCGAGCCGGGAATCTCGGAGGAGGAGATGAACTGCGCGGTCGGCGTATCGGTGACGAAGGCGGCGATCTGCTTGGTCTGCAGCGCTTGCTTCACGTCGTTCAGTGTCTCGTACACCTTGGGCGTCGCGGTCGGCTGGATCCCGCTGTTGATGAAGGCCAGGCTGGTGGTCCCGACCTGGTCGCCGAACACGTAACCCTTCAGGTCGGCCGGCGTGTGGTGGCTGACGATGGGGCTGTTCTTCAGCGCAACCAGCGCCTGCTGTACGTCGTAGTAGCTGTTCGAGAACGTCACCGCGGTGGCCCGCTGCGGCGTCACGGAGACCTCGTTGATGTCGAAATCGAACTTCTTCGGTCCCGGCGCGTAAGAGTCGTTGAACGGCTCGTAGGCCCAGTGCACCTGCGAGGGCTTGAAGCCCAGCTGGGCCGCGACCGCGTAGGCAACCGCGCTCTCGTAGCCCTTGCCGTTGGTCGGGTTGTTGTTCTCGAACCACGGCGGGTAGACGGGCTTGTCCGTCGCGACGGTCAGCACGCCCTTCTGGTAGAGGTCCTTCTGGATCGCCGCGTGCGAGCAGCTGCTGCTGGACGCGCTGGCGGCGGTGCCGCCGCTGGACGAGATGCTTCCGCAGCCCGCCATCCCGGCGGCCAGGGCCGCGAGCATCGCGGCAAGCAGAGAGGGTCGCATGCGGAACCACCTCACGACAGGGGAGCGCGAACGCGCGCCCGGGGTGCCCTGGCAGGCCAGCCTACTGGCCGCCGCGGGCTGGCCCCAAGCATTACCGGCCGCGATCGCTCCCTGGTTACGAAGGGGCTACCGCCTGGTCACGAACGGCCGGCCGCGGGGGCCGCGGCCGGCCGTTGCTCGTTAGCGGGGAGTGGCGTCAGGGGTTGGTGTAGACGTCCGGGCCGAACGACTTGACCTGAGGCATCGCCGCGTCGCCCAGATGGGACAGGCCGAAGATGTCCTCGATGCTGCGCAGCCCCGAGTAGTGGTTGTACTTCACCGTGCTCACCGTGCCCGGCTTGATGAACGGGGAGATCAGCACCGCTCCCACCCGGCCGCCGCCGGGGCCCGGCATGCCGGGATTCGCGGTATTGGGGTGCGAAGCCGTGCGCCCGAGCGTCTCGCCACAGCAGGCGGCGCTGGTGCTTCCCTCGTCGAAGGTGACGATGATCAGGCCGTTCTTCTGGTAGGCCGGGGAGTTCATGATCTCCGGGATCCAGATCTGCAGGAACGCGTCGATCTCCGGCAGGCCGCCCGGGTCGCCGGTCACGCAGGGCGCGTCATGGCCGTCGAAGCAGAGGTTCGGCGAGATCCACGAGTAGTCCGGCGTGTTCTTGACCGACGCCAGGTCGTGCAGCAGCGGCTGGAACGACACGATGTGCTGGTCGCAGAAGGCCCGGTTGCTGATCACCGACTCGAAGTACATGAAGCCCTCGTGCCGGGTTGCGTACTGGTCGGCCGGGACGGCGCCCTCGGTGTCATCGGCCTTCCCGATCACGGCATGACCGCAGGCCGGCCCCTGCGCGGTCTTGGTGGTGTGGTCCCGGCCCGGCAGGTTCCCCATGTCCTGCAGGTAGGCCTTCCAGGTGAGGCCGGCCTTGGTCAGCTGGTTGCCGAGCGTCGGGATGGCCGCCGGGTACACGCACCCGTTGCCCACCAGCTGGTCGAACGGCTTGCGGATGTGATTGACCGGCTTGAACCTGGTCCAGACTCCGCAGTCGTTCTGGGTGGCCAGATCCGGGGCCTGGCCGGAGATCTCGGCGATGTAGTTGTCCAGGCTGTCGTGACCGATCGCGTAGTAGTTCTTCAGCAGCCCGCCGAGGCGAGGCAGCGTCTTCGCGAGGTACGGGTCAGCCGACGGGTCACCGAACGTTTGGCTGTACCCCTCGTTCTCCAGCTGGATGAACCAGACGTGCCCGATCGCCGGCGGCTTGGCCGGTCCGGGCGCCGCGCTGCCGGCGCTGGCCGCGCCGGCCAGGCCAAGCGTCAGCGGTATCGCGGCACCCGCCACGAGGATCCGCCGTCCCGGCCGCCTGATCAGATGTCGGATGCGCACCTGTCTGCCTCCTTTGCTGGCCGCGGTCGCGGCCGATCCATCAGCCCGGCGGGCCGGGCAGATCCGCTCATGATCGTAGCCAGGCTGGCAGCGGTGGTTGAACGTCTCGTGACCACCACGTGTCCGGTCCGGCGCCCGGGGGAGAATGATCCGGTCAGCGACTGCGCTGCGGGACCTCTAGCCCGCGGCCGCCACGATGTCCAGGATCTGCTGCCCGTATTTCGCCAGCTTCGCGTCGCCGACCCCGTTCACCGTGGCCAGCTCGGCCAGCGTCGCCGGGCCCTCGGACCGAGATCTGGCGCAGCGTCGCATCGTGGAAGATCACGTACGCGGGGACGCCCTGCTCCTTCGCGGCGGCGGCGCGCCAGCCGCGCAGCTTCTCGAACAGCTCCGCGGCCGCCGCGGGCAGCTCGCCGGTGGCCGCGGCCGGCGGCCGTCGGCCCGCCTGGCTCTCCCGCGGGGGCCGGGCCGGGCGCTCCGGCTCGCGTCGCAGCGGCACCGTGCGCCGCCTGCCGAGCACCTCGCGGCTCGTCTCGGTGAGCACGAGAGCGCCGTAGTCCGGCTCGACCGCGAGCAGCCCCTCGGCCAGCAGCTGGCGCACCACCCCGCGCCATTCGCCCTCGCGCAGCTCGGTGCCGACGCCGAACACGGTCAGCGAGTCATGGCCGTTCTGGCTGACCCGGGGCGTGTTCTTGCCGAGCAGGATGTCGATCACCTGTCCCGCGCCGAACTTCTGCCCCCGCTCGTGCCGCAGCCGGTACACCGCGGACAGGAGTTTCTGCGCGGCGACCGTGCCGTCCCAGGTCTGCGGCGGGGACAGGCACGTGTCGCAGTTGCCGCAGTCGGCCGCCTTCTCGCCGAAGTAGCCCAGCATCTGCGACCGGCGGCAGCCGGCCGTCTCGCAGAGCGCCAGCATGGCATCCAGGTGGACGGTCAGCCTGCGGCGGTGCGCCGCGTCGCCGTCTGAGGTGTCGATCAGCTTGCGCTGCATCACCACGTCGGCCAGCCCGTAGGCCAGCCAGGCATCAGCAGGCCGCCCGTCCCGCCCCGCCCGCCCGGTCTCCTGGTAGTAGCCCTCGATCGACCGGGGCAGATCAAGGTGGGCGACGAACCGCACGTCGGGCTTGTCGATGCCCATGCCGAACGCGATCGTAGCCACCATGACCAGGCCGTCCTCGCGCAGGAAGCGCGCCTGGTGGGCGGCCCGGACGCCCGCGCCCAGGCCCGCGTGGTACGGCAGCGCCTCGATCCCGTTCTGGGTGAGGAAGCCGGCCGTCTTCTCCGCCGATGACCGGGTGAGGCAGTAGACGATGCCGGCCTCGCCGGGGTGCTCGGCGCGCAGCAGCCCGAGCAGCTGCCGCCTCGGCTCGTTCTTCGGAACGATCCGGTAGCAGATGTTGGGACGGTCGAAGCTCGCCACGAACTGGCGCGCGCCGCCCAGCTTCAGCCGGGACGTTATCTCCGCCCGCGTCGCCTCGGTGGCGGTCGCCGTCAGCGCGATGCGGGGCACCGACGGCCACCGCTCGTGCAGCGCGGACAGCTCCAGGTAGTCGGGCCGGAAATCGTGCCCCCACTGCGCCACGCAGTGCGCCTCGTCGATGGCGAACAGCGAGACCGTGCCGCGGTCCAGGAGCCGTACCGCCGATTCGGCCCGCAGCCGCTCGGGGGCCAGGTAGAGCAGGTCGAGGTCGCCGGCCAGGAAGGCCGACTCGACCTGGCGCCGCTGGTAGCCGTCCTGGGTCGAGTTGAGGAACCCGGCCCGCACGCCGAGCGCGGTCAGGGCGCTCACCTGGTCCTGCATCAGGGCGATGAGCGGCGAGATGACCACGCCGGTGCCGGGGCGCACCAGGGCCGGGATCTGGTAGCAGAGCGACTTGCCGCCGCCGGTCGGCATGAGCACGAGCGCGTCGCCGCCGCCGGTCAGGTGGTCGATGATCTCCTGCTGGCTGCCCCGGAACGAGTCGTAGCCGAAGACCCGGTGCAGTACCTGCAGGGCCTGGCTCGCTGCGGTGCCGGTACCGGGTGAGGCCACCCGGCGATTCTACGAGCGGGCGATGACTTTCCGCCCGCGGGGAACGGCGGGAATCCGGATTCACTGGCCGATAGGGGTAGGTATGTCCCGCCCCGCCTGCCTGGCATACCGCCGGGGACTTAAGGTAGGCGCATGCTGGACAGCGAGATCGTCGCCGCCATCGTGGCGGGCGACGCCGACGGGCTCGCGGCGGCATACGACCGTTACGCCGCGCCGCTGTACGCGTTCTGCTGCTCCCTGCTGCCCGGGCCAGCCGGCGCCGCGGACGCCGCGGACGCCGTGCAGAACACGTTCATCGTCGCCCACGCCAGGCTGGATGGCCTGACCGACCCGGATCTGCTCAGGTCATGGCTGTACGCCGTGGCCCGCAACGAGTGTCATCGCCGGCTGCGGGCGCGGGCCGCGACCGCGGGCCCGGCCGCGGCTGCCGCAGCGAGCGGCGAAACGATCGATCTTCGCGTCAACCTGGAGCGCGCCGCGCCGGGCGAGGTGGTCGGCGCGGCGATCGCCGCGCTCACCCTGGCCCAGCGCGAGCTCGTCGAGCTGAGCCTGCGCCAGGACTTCGACAGCGACGATCTCGCCAGCACGCTCGGCGTCTCCGTCAACCACGCCCAGGTGCTGGCCTCCCGCGCCCGCGAGGAGTTCGAGAAGTCGCTCGGGGTGCTGCTCGTCGCCCGCTCGGGCCGGCTGTCCTGCCGCAAGCTGGACGAGATGCTCGAGGACTGGGACGGCCAGCTCACCGGGCCGTCGGGCAAGCGGCTGAGCCGGCATATCCGGCGCTGCCGGATCTGTTCCGCCCGCAGGAACCGTGAGCTGGAGCCGGCCGTGCTGCTCGGCGTGCTGCCGGTGACCGCTATCGCCCGCGGGCTGCGGCCGCAGGTGCTGGGGGTGGTGGCGTCCGGTGCTCCCGATGCCGTCGGCTACCGGGAGGACGTGGTGCTGCGGGCCGGGCCGTTCCAGGCGTCCGGCTTCCCCGCGGCGGCGGAGCAGCCCCGGGCCCAGCGCTCGGTCCGCCGCCCTTCCGGGCCGGCCCTCGCCGCAGCGGCGGTGTTCGCCGGGCTCTGTGCTCTCGCGCTCGTGTTCAGCGTGCATCACGATCACGGGCAGCAGCAGCTTGCCGCGGCGGCGCCGGCCGGCCGCCAGCCCCTGGCGTCACCGCAGCCGCCGGCCGCGACGTCAGGTCAGGTCCGGGCGAAGCGCTCCTCGTCACCAGCCGGCCCCGCATCGCCGCTCGTGGCCACGCCGAGCGCCACGCCCACCGTGTCGGTGACCCTGCCGGTGGTGCCCCCGAGCTCCCCGGCGGCCCGCCCGGGCCCGTCCGGCCGGCCGCCCGGCACGTCCAGGCCGACACCGACCCCGCCGCCGACGTCAGCCCCCGGCACCCTGGCGGTGTCCCCGACAAGCGTGACGCTGGGGGTGTCGGCGGGGGGCGGCGCCTCGTCGGGGTCGTTCACGCTGACCGCGTCAGGCGGGGCGGTGAGCTACGCCATCTCGATTCCCTCGGCGTACGCGGGCGAGCTGACCGTGTCGCCGTCCAGCGGCTCGCTCGCGGCCGGCGCGTCCGTCACGGTCTCGGTGACCTGGGACTCGAGCGCGGTGCTGCAGACCGGCCTGACCGTCGACCCGGTCGGGCAGACCGTCGCCGTCTCCTACCAGCCGCCTACCGGGACCCCCAGCGCTCCGCCGGTGGCGGGCCCGAGGTCAGGTCTCTAGACGGGTACGCCGGGCCGGCCGCCGGCCGCCGGCATGTATCCCGGCCGGGCCGCCGCGGCGGCCGATCGCGGGTGGCGCCGGCCCCGGCCGCGGCGTCCGCCCCGGGCCGCTGCTGGCACGCCGGCCAGGTCGGAGGGATAGTTGATGGATTGACGGCCCGGTAACACACTCACGGCCGGTGGCCACCCAAGGAGGGGGCGCAACGTGACCGAGGGGACCTGCGGCTCCTGCGGCCTGCCGGTCGCGGCGGGCGACGTGTTCTGCGGCCATTGCGGCCAGCCGATGGCGGCCAGCCCCGAACCGGCGAACGGAATGCAGGCCCGCGGGCCGGCGCCGCCGGGACCGGGCGGTGCCCGGCGACCGTGGCCGCAGTCCGCCCGGGCCGCGCTGCCCCGGCCTGGCCGGGCGGCCTGGCCGGGCGGCCAGGCGCCGGGCGGGGTGGCGGTGGGGCCAGCCGCCCAGGCCCAGTACGCGGGGCACCGGCTGACCTATGACCAGGTGCCGGAAGCGCCCTTCGACCCGCTCGGCAACCCCCGGCTCCTCCAGCAGTATCTCTGGCATGGCGTGCTCTACTTCCTCGTCTACGTGGCGGGCGCGGTCGTCGCCGGCGCCGTGCTCCTGTTCCTGGGCGCCGTGGGACTGGGCTACGGCAGCGCGGCTCGCGTGTGGACCCTGCTGGCGATCGTCATAGCCCTCGTGTTCGCCTGCGTGTACTGGCTGGTACCGATGCCTGCCCTGCTCTCGGAGTGGAAATTCTCCGTGGACGACAGGGCGGAGGCCGCGGCGGCGACGTTCGAGCACCTCGCCTGGGCGGTCAAGCGGCACGAGACGCCGCTCGACCTGATTCAGGTGCGGCGGCTCAGGTTCGGCGGCGGGCAGAGCCGCGACTACCTCGAGCTGCGGCGGGAAATCTTCACCGGCTACATCTCGTGCTTCGGCTACGGGCGCGACCTGTACCTGGGCTGGACCTTCTGGGTCCGGCTCTCCCCGCTGCGCTACCTGCTCATGGGGGTCATGAGGATCTGGCAGATGCTGATCCAGCACGGCAGCCAGCTGCACGTGTCGCTCCGCTACGACTATGCCAGGGCGATGCGGGAGGCCATCCACAGCGTGGCGCGGGAGGGGATCGCGGTGGCCGTAGGCCAGGCGCCCGCGCAGGGCGCGGGGACCGTCGGGGGAACCATGGGCGTGACCGTGTCGGACGTCCAGGGCTAGCGACCGCTCGCTCGCCGGCGGGGACCTGAGCTACTGCACTGCGTGCGTCCCGCCAGCCGCTGCCTGCCAGGCCGGCATCGTCCGCGGACCCCGGGTCAGACCAGCTCCGGCCTGCGCCATGCCTCGCCGAGCACGTGCTCGGCGAGGAAGGCCAGTACCGTCTCGTACCAGACGGCCGCGTTGCCCGGGCCGAGGATCCAGTGGTTCTCGTCCGGGTAGTAGAGGAACTTGGCGTCCACCTCGTGCCGGACGAGGTCCCGCCAGAGCCGCAGCCCGGCCCCGATGGGCACCCGGTAATCCCGGTCGCCGTGAATCACCAGCATCGGGGTGCGGATCTTCGCCGCCCGCCGCGACGGGTCACTGGCCTGCCAGCGGTCCGGGCGCTCCGCGGGATCCCCGAACTCGCGGACGAGGTAGTAGCTCTCGTCCGACGTCATCATGTCCTCGAGATTCCACACGCTGGCGTGCGTGACGATCGCGCTGAACCGGTCGGTGTGCCCGGCGATCCAGTTGGCCATGTAGCCGCCGAACGATCCGCCCATCATCGCCGTCCGGGTCGCGTCGATATCGTCGCGGGCCAGCGCGGCGTCGGTGACGGGCATCAGGTCGCCGAACGTGGCCTCGCCCCACCGGCCGTAGCCGCGGCGGATGTAGTCCTGGCCGTAACCGGTGGACAGGGCCGGATCCGGCAGCAGCACGGCGTAGCCGTGCGCGGCCATGACCCACGGGTTCCACCGCCACGACCAGCGGTTCCAGCTGGCAAACGGGCCGCCGTGCACCCACAGCAGCAGCGGCGCCGGCTGCTGCGCGCGCGCGGGCAGCACCAGCCAGCCGCGGACCGCGGTGCCGTCCGGGGCCTCCGCGGTGACCTCGGTGACCCGTCCGGGCAGCGGCAGCGAGTCTCCCGGGGACCTCAGCCGGGTGAGGCTGCCGTCCGCGGTATCGATCCGGACCGCGGCGGGCGGCGCGTCGATGCCAGCCCGGACCGCATAGAGACTGCGCCCGTCCGGGGATACGGCCAGGTCGGCGTAGCCCGCGTCGTCCCGGGTGAGCTGCGCGACCGAGCCGCCGGCCACGTCGAGGACGTAAATCGGGCTGCGGCCTTGCTGGTCGGCGGTGAAGTAGATGCTCGCGGAGTCGGGCGACCACGCGGGATTCGCCGGCCACAGGCCGAACCCGGGCAGCAGATCGCGCGGTCCGGCCCCGTCGAGCGGGACGAGCCACAGCGTCTGGTCCGGCGGGTCGCCGGTCGTGCCGTGCGCCTCGCCGACGCAGACGACCGCACGGCCGTCGGGGGAGACCGCCGGCGAGCCGAAGTCAGCGTCGTCGCGCGTGATCAGGACCCGGCGGCGGCCGGTGGCCAGGTCGATCGCGGCCAGTTCGGAGCGCTGCGCGGCCGCCTCGGCCGGCACCCACCAGCCGGTCACCGCCGTCGATCCGTCCGGGGTCAGCGCGGCCGCCTGCTGCACCAGCGCCTGCCCGGCCTGCGGACTGACGTCGCGCGGATCCGCCTCGTCAGGCGGGTGCGCGTTCCGCGCGTACGGCGCTACCACGTAGAGCCGGGGCAGGTCGGGGCCGAGCTCGTGATCCCAGTGCCGGACCGGGTAGCCGTCGTGCAGGATCGCCGTGACGCCCGCATCCGCGCGCTTGGCCCGCCGCTCCCGGTCGGCGGCCGCCGCACCGGGCAGCGTGGCGGCGGTGAAGGCGATCGTCCCAGCGTCGCGTGCCACCGCGACCGCCGAGATCCCGCCGGGACGGGCGGCAACCGGTTCGGCCTCGCCGCCGGACGCGGGCAGCGCCCACAGCCCGGCGGCGTCCGGGTCACCGTCGCGGTCTGCGGCCTGGTCGCCGGGACGTCGCGAGACGAACAGCAGCGTCCCGTCCGGCAGGAACGCCGGGCTGGACTCGCCGTGCGGCGAGCGGGTCAGCCGGCGCGGCTCGGCCTCGCCGCCGGGGTCGATCTCCCACAAGGCGGTCACGTACTTCTTGCGGTCCGCTGACAGGGCGCTCACTGTCGCGACCAGCCGCCGACCGTCCGGTGACAGGCGCACCGTCTCCAGCCGCGGGATCGCCAGGTACTCCTGCAGATCATGAAATGGCGTCACGGCACCATCCTGCCGTCCCGTGCCCGGCGGGCGGGTCAGGGCCGCTTCTCCTCGTGGCCGCCGAAGCCCTTGCGCATGGCCGAGAGCACCTTGTCGGCGAACTCGTCGAGCCCGCGGGAAGCGAACCGGGAGTACAGCGCGGTGGTCAGCACCGGCGCCGGGACTCCCTCGTCGATCGCCGCGATCGACGTCCACCGGCCCTCGCCGGAGTCTGACACCCGCCCGGTGAACTCGGCCAGGCCGGGAGAGCGGTACAGGGCCTCGGCGGTCAGGTCGAGCAGCCAGGATGCGATGACGCTGCCGCGGCGCCATACTTCGGCGACCGCCGTGGTGTCGATGTCGAACTGGTAGAACTCCGGATGCTCCATCGGCGCGGTCTCGGCATCGCCCGCCATGACCTGCTTGCCGATGTCCGCGTTGCGCAGGATGTTGAGCCCCTCCGCGTAGGCCGCCATCATCCCGTACTCGATGCCGTTGTGGACCATCTTCACGAAGTGCCCGGCGCCGTTCGGCCCGCAGTGCAGGTAGCCCTGCTCGGCCGGCCCGGGCGGTCCGGTCCGGCCGGGGGTGCGGGGCGCGGCATCGACCCCGGGGGCGATGGTGGCGAAGATCGGGCTCAGCCGGCTCGACGACGCTGGCTTCGCCGCCGATCATCAGGCAGTAGCCGCGGTCCAGCCCCCACACGCCGCCGCTCGTCCCGCAGTCGACCAGGTGGACGCCCCGGCCGGACAGCCGAGCGGCGCGGGCGATGTCGTCCCGGTAGTAGGAGTTGCCGCCGTCGATGATCGTGTCCCCCTGCTCCATCAGGGCGCCGAGATCCTCGATCGTCTTGCCGGTGATCTCCCCGGCGGGGACCATCACCCAGGCGGCCCGCGGCACCGAGAGCTTGGCCACGAAGTCGGCCAGCGAACTCGACCCGGTCGCCCCCTCCCGCTCCAGCCCCTGCACGACGGCGGGAGTCCGGTCGTAGACCACGCAGCTGTGGCCGTCGCGCATCAGGCGGCGGACGAGGTTACGTCCCCATCCGGCCGAGCCCGACCATGCCGAGCTGCATCGGGTTACTTGTTGTCATCGGTTGTCTCCTTTGCTCGACGGCGGTAGCCAGGGCGGCTGCCAGGCGGGATGGTCGCGGACCAGGTCGTCCGCGCCGGCCGGCCCCCACGAACCCCGGGGGTAGGAAACGGGGTCGGCGCGGGCCTCCAGGCGCGCCACCAGGGGCTGCAGGATCCGCCAGGTCTCCTCGACGGCGTCCTCCCTGGTGAACAGCGAATGATCACCAGAAAGCGCGTCATGGATGAGCCGCTCGTAGGGCTCGGCGGGCTTGCCGAGCTCGGCGGCGAAGCTCAGCTCGAGGTGCACGTCCCTGCTGCTGCTGCCGTCCCGTCCCTTGGACAGCAGCTCGATCCGCAGGCCCGGATCGGGGTCGATCCGCAGGACCAGCTCGTTAGGGTGCGGGTGCAGCGGCTCTTCCAGGAAGGCCAGCCGCGGCGGCCGCCTGAAGATCACCCTGACCTCGGTGGCCTCGACGGCCAGCTCCTTGCCCGCCCGGATGAAGAACGGCACCCCGGCCCAGCGCCAGTTGTCTATCCCGAGCCGCATCGCCGCGAAGGTCTCGGTCGTGGAATCTTCTTTCACCTCGGCTACCGCGCGGTATCCCTCGTACTGGCCCAGTACGCAGCTGTCCGGGTCGACGTCGGGCATGGCCCGGAAGACATCGACCTTCTTGTCCCACAGCGCGCGGGACCCGTCCTGCACCGGCGGTTCCATGGCGATGAGCGCGAGCACCTGGAGCAGGTGGTTCTGCACCACGTCCCGCACGGCCCCCACGGCGTCGTAGAAGGCACCCCGGTCGGCCACCCCGAAGTCCTCGGCCATGGTGATCTGGACGGCGGCGACGTGAGCGCGGTTCCAGACCGGCTCGAGCAGCGTGTTGGCGAACCGCAGCACCAGGATGTCAAGCACGGGCTGCTTGCCCAGGAAGTGATCGATGCGCAGAATCTGGTCCTCGGCGAGCACCTTGTGCAGTGAGTCGTTGAGCGCCCGGGCCGAGGCGAGGTCGTGGCCGAACGGCTTCTCGATCATCACCGTAGCCGACGCGGTGAGATCCGCCCGGCCCAGTTCCGCCACCACCGGGGCGAACAGCGAAGGCGGGATTTCCAGGTAGAACAGCGGCCGGCGGCGGCCTTTCAGCCGCTCGGCCAGATTCTGGTACGTACCGGGGTCGGTGAAGTCGCCCTGCACGTAGCTGAACCTGCCCAGCAGCCGGTCGAAGACCGCGTCCTTCACGGCTTCGCCGGCCGGCTCGACAGCCTCCCGCGCCGTGGAACGTAGCTGGTCAGGTGTCCGGTGGTCCTTGGCCACCCCGATGACCGGGCAGTTGAGCATGCCGTCGGACTCCAGCCGGTACAGCGAGCGCAGTGTCTGCTTGCGGGCCAGGTCACCGGTGATGCCGAAGATCACCAAGGCGTCGGCCGGCTGCGGTGCGGTCTGGCTCATGCGGCGTGCTCCCTGCTCGCGAGGCGTGTTCGGGCCCAGACCCTTGATACAGCACGCGATCGCGGGCCGCCGCAGCGGCTCCGCCTGGCCAATTTCCAGACATCTGGCAACCCGGCGCAATCTCTTGACCTGCCTGGTCAGCGGTCCGCATCGTTGACACACGAAGTCAGGCCGCCGGGCATCCGGCGGGCCGCCGCGAAGGACGGTATGCGATGACTGACCAGAGCCAGGCCGCGCGGCCGCCCCGTGCCCCCATGCCGCGGCGCACCCGGCGGCGGTGGGCGGTGGCGGCCGGCGTCGCCGGCTGCTGGGCGCTGCTGCTCGCGGTGACGGGGTCGGTCGTGGCCGGGACCGTGCTGCTGATGGTCGTGGCGGCACTGGCTGCCGGGTGCGTGGCCGGCCTTCGGGCGATGGGCGTGGACGCCGGCCATCCGTGGCTGAGGCAGCTGGCGGCCCGGCCGTGGCGCGACGGGCAGGACGTTCTCCAGCTGGGCCTGCGCCACCTGCCGGACGTGTTCGTCATCACCCCGGCCGGGTCGCTGATCGCGCCGGACTGCGTGCAACTGCGGCTGAGCCCGGGTGACTTCGGCTCGCTGTGCGAGCTGATGGATATCACCCTGATCAACTCGAGCGCCACCGAGGTGTACGAGGGCGAGGTCGCGGCGCGCGGGGCGCGGCTGGCCGGCCCGGGCCCCGCCGAGGTGACCGTGCTCAGCGACCCGTCGGTGCCGCCAGGACGCTACCGGCTGCGCCAGGGCCGGCCGCAGCAGCCCGGCCCCTGGCCCGCGCGGCCCGGGCCGGCCGCCGGCTTCGGGCACGCCCAGGACGGGCACACCCGGGCCGAAGCCCTGCCGGGCGGGACCGCCACCGGACTGCCGACGCTCGCCGAGCCTGCCGCTCCCCCGATCCCCGCGCTCAGGCTGGTCACCGGCGACTGTGTCGCGCAGACCCGCACGTCCGGCGCTCACGCCGGGCGCGGCGAGGTGGATCTGGTCCTTCCTCAGGTACCCACGGTGTCCCGGGAGCATGCCCGGTTCACGTTCGCCGACGGCCAGTGGTGGGTGGCCAACCTGGGCCGCAACGGGCTGACCCTGAACGGCGTCCCGCTGGTGGCGGGGCAGCCGCTGCAGGACGGCGATTCGATCCGGTGGGGCAACAAGCCCGACGCGCTGCTGTCCCGGGTCGAGATCGGCTGATACCGCGGCCGCTGGCCGCGGGAGGCGCATATTCTCGACTGTCAGGTCCTGCGGGACGGTGTCCGGATTTCGCGCCAGGGGAGTGGCGATGAGCCAGCTCTTTATCTGGTCATCCCGGCCCGGGATGTGGGTGAGCTGCGCACCCGACGAGATCACCTGGCTGGACCGGAAGCTGCTGTCCGGCAACCAGGATCTCACCTTGCACCGGTCCCCGCGCTGCGCCGGCCTGCGCTACGTCCATCACCGGTGGGAGCTGTTCAGCCGCGACACGACCTACCCGGTGTACCTGGCGCCGCACAGCCCCGACATCCCGCTGGACCACCGGGCGGTACGCAAGGCCGCCCGGCATGTCCTGCCGGTAGCGCCGGCAAAACACTACGAGACACTGCCGGCGGTCCTCGAGGACGGAGCGTGGCTGGTCAGCGTGGGCACCTGGGTGCTGCGGCTGCGACTCGAGATCCCGGCGCGGCGCGCCGCCGAGCCTGCCCCGCCGCCGGACACCGAGCAGCCCACCCAGGACGCGCAGGTCCGGATGAACGGCTCGCCGGCCCGGCCATCCGGCCGGTCACGGCGGGAGGCGGTCGCCCACGTCCGCGCCTACTTCGAGCGTAACGGCACGGCGCGGATGGCGATGGCCTACTACTACCAGGAGTACATCCTCGGCCTGGCCGCCCCGCAGCCGGTGCCGATGACCGACGTCGTCATCGCCCTGGATCTGAGCGGCGAGGGCACGATCTCCGACTACAAGAAGCTGCTGCAGGGGCTCATCTGGGCAGAACGGGGTCATCCGCGCGAGCTGGCCGAGTTCCTGCTCTCCAACGGCCTGCTGACGCCGGTGGACCTCGAGCTGGCCCGGCGGGCGGCGGTGGCCAACGAGCGCACCGGCAAGAGCGAGCTGGCCCGGCAGCGGCTGCAGTACCGGATGAGGAAGAAGACGCGGCGGGGAGAACCGGCCGAATGAGGATCGGCGGGCGTGCCCCCGGTGGCCCGGGGCGCCGAATTCGGCCGCCGCGGGCTCGTCCAGCTCGCGGCTCGTCTAGAGTTCTCTACAAACTTGTAGAAACTCGCGGGTGTGGACGCGTCCCGGGATGCTGTGCGAAAGGCAGTCATGGAAAGCTTTCTCCTCCACGCCGGCTACGGCGCGCTGATCCTGTTCGCCTTCCTCGAGGCGTGCTGCGTGCCGATCCCCTCGGAGATCACGTTCGGCTTCGCTGGCGTGCTGGCCTCCCAGGGGCACCTCAGCCTGGCGCTCGTCATCATCCTCGGCTCGCTGGCCGAGCTGGCCGGGTCCCTCGTCTCCTACAGCGTCGGCCGGGTGGTCGAGCGGCCGGTGATCGAGCGGTTCGGCCGGTACCTGCTCATCACCAAGTCGGACATCAGCCGCGCCGAGCGGTTCCTGGCCGGCCGCGGCGGCTGGGCCATCGCGCTGGCCCGGCTGCTGCCGCTGGTGCGCGCGTTCGCCTCGCTGGTGGCGGGATTCGCCCAGGTGCCCGCGCTGCGGTTCGGGGTTCTCAGCGCGATCGGCACCGTGATCTACGCGACGGTCGTGGCCAGCATCGGCTACGGGGTGGGATCGGCCTGGCATAGCGTCGCCCATGACCTGGCGGTGGCCGGCTACGTGATCCTCGCCGTCGTCGTGGTGGCGATCGCGGCCTTCATCGTCTACCGGGTGCGCGAGGTGCGGCGCGAGGCACGGGACGAGCAGGAGCCGCAGCGGCGGCCGTCCGGGCACCGCGCTCCCCGGGGCTGACCCGGCATCGTCCTGGCGCGGTCCCGGTCAGGGCGCGGCGGCCCGGGCGAGACTCGATCAGGGCATGCAGGCTGCGGTCGGCAGTGACGGCGGGTCCGGGCCATGCATCCGCCGGGCTGACGCGGCGCCGTCCTGGGCCTGTGTCCGGGTCAGGTCGCGGCGGCCTGGGCGAACTCGATCAGGGCATGCAGGCTGCGGGCGGCCTCCAGGGCTGACAGCCCGGAGATGGCCACCGCCGCGACCGCCGCCGCCAGCAGCAGCAGGCTGGGCCGCGGCGCCGGCCGCAGCAGCGCGGCCACCCGGCGCGGTACCGCCCCCGCGCCGCCCAGGCCGCCCGGGCCGGGCACCGCGCCGAGCGCCCCAGCGGGAGCGGCCGCACCGGGCGGGGCGGCCTGGGCGGCCAGCGCGGCCACGGCGATGGCGCGCGCGACCAGCGTCCGGTTCCCGGCCGAGGCCGCGGCCTGCTCGTCGGCCCACCGTTCCACGCAGTATCCGACGGCGGCCGCCAGCGGCCGCAGCAGCGGGTTGGCCGCCGAGGCCAGCCGGGCCGCCGCCGTGAACAGGTAGTGCCGGCCCGAGGCGTGCGCCCGCTCGTGCGCCAGCAGCACCTGGCGCTCGGCCGCGGTGAGGGCATCCATCATCCCGGTGGTGACCACGATCCGGCCGGGCCACCCGGGCGCGGTGTAGGCGTCGGCCGCCTCGTCGGTGACCACGACAACCTGGTCGGCGCCGGGCAGCCAGCGTGCGTGCCGGTGCGCGGCGATCAGCGCGCCGGTGCGCCGCCACGCCGCGCGGCCGGCCGCGACCGCCGCGGCGGCCAGCAGCATCCCCGCGGCCAGCCCGAGCGGCACCGGCGCGGGATTGCCGCGGCTCACCGCGCGCAGCGACAGATCCGCGACCGCGGCGACCAGGGGGATGCGGAGGGTCGCGGCCAGCGCGAGCAGCCCGAGCACGGCGCTGCTGGCCGCGGCCAGCGCCACCGCGCTCGCCGTCAGCAGCCAGGTCGCGGTCCGCGGCGGCAGCCGTTCGGCCAGGCGGCGAGCCGTCACCGCGGCGAGCAGCGGGACGACCAGGGGCAGGTACACGATGAGGTGCATTCCGGCCGCCTCAGCCGCTCGCGTCCGGCTGGCCGCCGAGCATCCGGCGCAGCAGCCGCTCGTCGGCGGGCGACAGGCCGGACACGAACCGGGCCAGCACCGTCTCGCGGTCGCCGGTGGCTTCCAGCACCCCCCGCATCCGGCGGGCCGCCAGGCCCGGCTCGTCGGCGACCGGGGCATACGCGTACGCCCGGCCGGACCTGACCCGGGTGAGCACGCCCTTGGCGTGCAGCCGCGACAAGATCGTCACCACCGTCGTGTAGGCGAGCCTGCCGCGCAGCCGCTCCCGCACCTGCGCGGGCGTCAGCGGCTCGCCGGCGGCCTGCAGGACCGCGAGCGCCGCCGCCTCCAGTTGGCCGGCCGCGCGCCGCCGGCCGGCCTCGCCGGCGGCTGGCCCGTCTCGTCCCGCCTCACCCGATTCCGCTCCCGCGCTCGTCAAGCACTGGCACGCCGCAGCGTCTACACGAGTGTAGATACTAGTACCGCGGCGCAGACCCGGGCCGGCCGGCGGCACTCACCGGCCCAGCATCACCACCTCGTCCAGGCCCGCCCGGAGATCCTCGGTGAGCCCGCCGGGGTCGGTGATCGCGGCCGCGTCGGCGTTGATCCCTATGCAGCAATCCTCGTTGTGCGAGATCAGCGTGATCATGGCCGCGCAGCCGGGCAGCGGGCCGAACGGGTACATGTGCGTGATCTGGGATCCGGCGATGTAGACCGGGAAAGGAACCCCGGGGACGTTGGAAACCTGCACGTCGTTGGTGCTGGTGAGCTGGCTGGACACGGCCGCGATGACGGGCGGGGGCAGCCAGCCTAGAGCCGGGGCCAGCACGGTCGACACCGCGTCGGTCGCGGTCCCGCTGGCCGCGCGGGCCGTCAGCACGAACTGCCGGACGGCGGCGATCCGCGCGGCCGGGTCCGGCTCGGCCATCGCCGCCGCGAACCGCGCGCCGGTGAACCGGTTGCCGCCCTGCGGATCGTCCTGGGTACGCAGGCTGATCGGGAATCCCACGGTAAGCCGGTCCACCGGGGCACCGTGCCGCTCGTGATAGCGGCGGAACCCGCCGATCACGCCGGCCAGCAGCCCGTCGTTGAGCGAACCGCCGCCCGCTTTCGCCCCGGCCTTGAGGTCGGCCAGCGGCACGTCGAGCACCTCGAAGTGCCAGCCGCCACCGCGCGCGGCCAGCAGCGCGGAACCGCGCGGCCCCGGGCCGGCCGTCCGGCCCAGCCAGCGCGCGGCCCCGGCCACTCCCCCCGCCGCCTGGGAGGCCGCCTGCCAGGGCCGGGTGAGCGAGCCGAGCGTATCGATGCCCTGGCGCAGCGCGACAGCTGGCGCAGACCGGGCGGCGCCCACGACCTGCCCGGTAAGCAGCCCGATCCGCGACGCTTCGACCTGCCCGGCAGCCAGCGGCTCGGGCCGCTGCGGGTCGTGCTCGGGCGAACGGCTGTGCAGCCGGGTGATCAGCTGCACCGCGCCGAGCCCGTCGGTCACGCTGTGATGACTCTTGACCAGGTACCCGGCCCGGCCGCCGGCGAGCCCCTCCACCAGCAGCGCTTCCCACAGCGGGCGCTGCCGGTCGAAGGGTGCGGCGGCGAAGTCCTGCACCACGTCGAGGAGCTGGCGGAGGGAGCCGGGAGCCGGGAGCTTGACGCGGTGGACATGCCGGGACAGGTCGAAGTGGCTGTCGGTCACCCAGGTCGGCGTGCCCAGCCCGAACAGCGGCTCGGCCACCCGCTCGCGCATCCGCGGCACCATCCGGGAGGCCCACTCGTGCGCGGCGAGGAGCCGGTCCCAGCCGGGGACGGGGTCGAGCAGCTCGAGCAGGCTGACGTTCACCCGCAGCCGGTTATCGGCCTCCTCGGCCCGCCACATCGCCGTCTCCAGCGGGTTCATCTCCGGCGCGGTGCCCCAGTCGAGCGGGACCGCCGGGGGCGGCCCGGGTACCCGGGGCTCGGTGACCGTCACCGGCCCGGAACCGCGGCCGGGCCAGTCGGCGAGCGTCTCCAGGTACTGGTTGCGCACCTCGTGCACGTGCCGGTCCAGCTCCCCGGCCGTCCAGCCGAGGGTCGGGACCGGCGGCAGCACCGCGACCTGCACGCTGCCGGCCCGGATCGTGGACGCGCCGCGCCACATCAGCTCACCGGAGTTGCGGATGACGATGGGCACGATCGGCACCCCCGCCTGCATCGCGACGTGGAATGCCCCCTTCTTGAACGGCCCCAGCGCCGGGGTCGCCGAGCGGGTGCCTTCGGGGGCGATGACCAGCGAAATCCCCTCGCGAAGCTTCCGCACGGCCGGCTCGAGCGCCTTGCGTGCCTGCGCCGTGTTGCCGCGGTCGATGAACGTCACGTCGGCGAGCCGGAACATCAGCCCGAGCCCGGGAGCGCCGGCCAGTTCCTTCTTGGCCACGCCGGTGAACCCGCCGCGCAGCAGCTTGGCCAGGATGAGCACGTCCAGCTGGCTCTGGTGGTTGAACAGGAAGACCGCGGGACGGGTGGCCAGGTACTGCGCGCCCTGGACGTCCAGCCGCACCCCGGCCAGTACGCTTCCCAGCTCGCCGGCCAGCGTGATGCCCAGGTCGACGGCCTCACGCCGGGAGCCGGTCGGCGCGCCCAGCGCCACGCCCGCGGCGAAGCCGCCGGCCATCCCGGCCAGGCCCGCCGCCGTGCGGGCGATATCCGCCGCCCCGGCGCGGCCCCGGGACCGGAACCTGGTCATCGGCCAGCCGTAGCGGCGCGCCGCCGCCGCGAGCCCGCGGCCGGGGTTGACCGCCCGGGCCCGGCCCACGGTCCGCAGGAACGGCACATCCTCGTCGCCGTTGGAGTAGGCGTAGCTCTCCGGCAGGTCGATGTCGTGATCAGCCGCGAACTCGCGCACCGCCGCCGCCTTGCCGGCCCGCCACAGCAGCGGGCCGCCGGGGCGGCCGGTGCATATCCCGTTCACGACCTCCACCGGCGACACGATGATGTGCTGCACGCCCATCGCCCGGGCCGCGGGCTCCACCTGGAACCGGGTGGCCGACGAGGCGATCACGACGGTATGCCCGGCCCGCTGATGCGCCTCCACCAGCCGCCACGCCTCCGGGTACAGCGAGCCGGCCACGCCCTGCACCCACAGCCGCTCGCCCAGCTCGGTGAGCTCGTCCTCGCTGCGCCCGGCCCAGACCCGCATGCTCAGCTCGGCGAACTGCTCGAAGTCCGCCTCGCTGGTTACCCCGCGCAGGCCGGTGAGCAGCATCCGGCCGAGGTCGGCCGGGGCGACCTGCAGCGAGCGCAGGTGGTAGCGGGCGAACGCGGACAGCGAGTACCCGTCGATCAGGGTCCCGTCGAAGTCGAGGAACGCGCCCACCCGCGGGCCCGGCGGCCCGGCCGCCGCATCGCAGATCAGATCTTCCTCGGTCCACGTCCCGCCCGCGGGCCGATCAGGGTTCGACACCGGCTGCCTCCCGCCGCGACGCTGCGTCGATCTCATCGATCATGATCACCCGGGCGACGAGGTCCCGCAGCCGCGCGGCGAAGTCCCGCCTGCGCCGTGCCAGCTCCCCGGGGGCCAGCTGGTCGCCCCCGGGGCCGGTCAGATCCAGGTTCGCGGCGAGCCGCAGCGCACCGGAGAACAGTTCCCGGGACAGCGACTCCGGTCCGTGCAGCCTGCCCTGCAGCAGCATCTGCCGGCCGACGCCGCCGCACTCGTCGAGGAACTCCTTCTCGGCGACCGGGCGGCCCGGGTCGTGCGCGCTGAGCCGTTCGGCCACCACGAGCTGCGCGTCCAGGAACGACCGCAGCACCCGGTGGGCCATCAGCAGCCGTGAACGCTCCAGCACCGAGCGCCCGTCCGCGGTCGGCCAGCCGGGGTCCAGCCGGTCAAGCTCGGCGGACAACTGCGCGCGGTAGGTCTCCTTATCGGGGAAGAAGAACTCGAACTTCAGCTGGTCACGTAGCCGCATAGCCTCGTCCCAGCGATCGGCCGGGTCGCTGAGCAGCACCATTTCGGCCACCGCGCGATCGACGAAATGGTGGATGGCGCTGTTGCGGTAGAACGCCGCTACCAGGTGCTGGCCCCGTTCGATCGCGTAGACCGGCTCCTCGCCGCCGTCGTAGACGGTCACGACCCGCTGCCGGGCCAGCGCGTCCAGCACGTGCCGCACTCCGCTGTCGGTGCGCAGCGCCTCGCCGGTGTGCGGCAGTCCCCGCTCGGTGAGGTAGCCGCGCAGCGGCTCCAGCACCCGGCTCACCTGGCCCAGGGTCAGGGCTCGGTCGCGCACGCCCAGCAGCGCCAGCGTGACCAGCGCCGTCGCGGTCGCGGGGGTCACCCGGTTGATCCGCACGGCCACCTCGAAGGCCACCTTCTGCAGCGTGAGCCGCCGCGCGTCCCGGTCGGCCGGGTACGCGGCGGCGGCCATCGCCGCGCGCAGCGACAGCGGCTCGGCGAACCTGACGTGCACGGTGCCGATCCGGTTCAGCTGTCCCCGGGCGTAGGACGCCAGCCACGACAGTCCCTCCGCCTTCTTCGCCCGGCCGCCTTGCTCGGCGGCCATCGCCGACACCTCGCGGAGCTGGTCGTAAGTGATCGACACCGGGACCAGCCAGGCGTCCTCGGCGGAGCCGTGCCCGACCGCGTCGGCGAGGTAGCTCAGCAGCCCGTAGCGCGGCGGCCGCAGCTTGCCGGTGCGCGACCGGCCGCCCTCCATGTACCACTCGAGGTTGAACCGCTTGGCCAGCAGGTAGCCGAGGTACTCGCGCAGGGCGAACTTGTAGATCTCGTCGCCGCCGAAGCTGCGCCGGATGAAGACCACGCCGGCCCGCTTGGCCAGCGGTCCGATCGGCCAGAAGCTGAGGTTGTCCCCGCCGAGCACGTGATTGCGCGGGAAGTCCATGCTCGCGAGCACGTCGGCCAGCAGCAGCGAGTCGGCGTAGGAGCGGTGGCTGGGCAGGAACACCAGCGCGTGGCGGCGGTTCAGCTGCCGCAGCCGCTCCAGCCCGGCGGTGTCGGCCTGGACTTCCCACGCGCGGGCGTGCAGCGGGCGCAGCGCGCCGGACAGCAGGTCCACGGCGAGCGGGCTCATGGACGCGACCAGGCCTTCCAGGTCGGCGCGGGCCCGTGCCGTCACTTCTGATTCGGCAATGTCCAGCCGGGCGGCGAGCGCGGCCGCCTCGCGGCCGAACTCCGGACGGTCCAGGATCGCCTCGACGACGTGCCTGGGTACCTTGTAGCGGTACCCGCGCAGCGGCCGTTCGGCTCGTTCCAGCGCCAGCCTGGCCTGCAGGGTCACGAACTGCGCGAACGAGCCGGTGCCGCCCCAGCGGGCGCGCAGCGCGGCCACGGTGGCGGATTCGGCGACCACGACCCGGGCCCGGCCGGGCTCGCGGCGGGCGATCCGGACCTGCTGAAAGGACGGCGGCCGCCGCGGACTGACCAGCGACAGGGCATC
Organism: uncultured Actinomycetes bacterium; assembly: GCA_963762615.1. GTDB lineage: Bacteria > Actinomycetota > Actinomycetes > Streptosporangiales > Streptosporangiaceae > PALSA-505. Next base: position 90,653 of record CAVXLG010000019.1, read on the forward strand.
CGGCCAGCGCGCCGGGCGGTCCTCGCCCCGCTCCCGGGGCAGCCACGCAACCCGGGCCGCGGTCACGACCGTGTCCGGCGGGGTTTCGGCCAGCGACCGGGCCAGCCCCGGGGCGCCCAGCGGCATCACCGCGGACGGCCGCAGGTCCGCGTCGCGCAGCCATTGCCTGATCAGCGCGCGTTCGGCCTCGCTCGCCACCTCGGCGAGCAGGATGAGCCGGGCCCGCCCGCCCGAACCGCCGCCGTCAGCAGAACCGTCGCCAGCACCGCCGGCGGGGGCGCCGCTGGCCGCGCCCGGCGCGGCTGGCCGACCGTTCATCACCGGCTCCCTCCCTTCCCAGACCACCATCCTCGCCCATTCCGCGACCACGGTCACCTGACGTGCTGAAAGGATCCCGGCTGAAGTCCGCCGCGCCCCGCCTGGGCCCGATGTCAGGGGCCGAACTCGGCGCGGACGCCGAGCAGGCGCACCGGGCGCCGGCCGGTGAACCGGTCCAGCGCCGCCAGCGCCGCCTGCCTGATCGCCGCGGTGTCGACGGTGGGCGCGGCTAGCGGCTGACCGTGGGTCTGGGTGACGAACGGCGCGTACCGGACCTTCACCACCACCCGGACGGCAGGCCGCTGCTGGGCCGCGATCTCCCCGGCGACCAGCGCGGCCAGCCGCGCGACCTCCGCGGTCACCGCCGGCCAGTCCGCGATGTTTTCCTGGTAGGTCACCTCCTTGCCGTGTGACCGCGGCTGGTACGGCGTCTGGTCCACGGTCCGCTCGCCGTGCCCGCGGGCGAGCAGGATCAGCCACGGCCCGGTGGCCGGCCCGAACTGCCGCGCGAGCGCGTCCGGGTCGGCCGCCGCAAGCGCGCTGACCGTGCCGATGCCCAGCTCGGCCAGCCGTCTGGCGGTCTTGGGCCCGATGCCCCACAACGCGTCGGGAGGACGCGCGCCCAGCACCTCGAACCAGTTCTGGTAGGTCAGCCGGAACACGCCCGCGGGCTTGCCGAAGCCGGTGGCCAGCTTGGCCTGCAGCTTGTTCTGGCCGATGCCGACCGTGCAGTCCAGCCGGGTGGCCGCGCGGACCCGCCGCTGGATCTCGCGGGCGAAATCCTCCGGGTCGCCGCTGTCGATGCCCAGGAACGCCTCGTCCCAGCCCATCACCTCCAGCGCGGCGCCGGTGTCCCGCAGCACCGCCATCACCTCGGCGGACACCGCCTCGTAGGCCGCCTTGTCCACCGGCAGGAACACCGCGTCCGGGCACCGCCGCGCGGCCGTGCGCAGCGGCAGGCCGGACTGCACGCCGTAGCGGCGGGCCTCATAGGAGGCGGTGCTGACCACGCCCCGCTTCGTCGGGTCGCCGTCGCCGCCGACCACCACCGGGCGCCCGGCCAGCCCGGGACGCCGCAGCACCTCGACGGCCGCGATGAACTGGTCGAGGTCGACGTGCAGCACCCAGTCAGCCACGTTCCCGTCATACCCCGGGAACCGGCTGCGTCCCCCCCGGGGAGGTGCCAGGCGCCGGCGGCCCGCCCGGCGGGCCAGCGCCGCGAAGGCGGACGCGTCATGCGGCGCCGCGCCGTGCTGGTCGTTGTTGAAGTAGACGAAAATGTCCGCCTCGCCCGGCCAGGCGGCATCGATCCGCCGCATCCAGGCGCGCAGCGCCCGCACCCCGTAGCGCGGCCACGGCCGGGCCCGGCCCTCGTGGAACCGCAGGTAGCCCCAGTCCGCCGTGCGCCACGTCGGAGTGACCGGCCGGCCGAGCCGGTCCGCCCAGCACAGCGTCGCGTTGTACCGGGTCAGCAGCTGCCGGGTCTGGCCGGTCCACCAGGACTCGTGCCGGAACTCCACCGCGACGCGGACGCCGGGGAACCGCGCGAACTGGCCCAGGCACTCATCGAGCGCGGCGGCGTCGGCGGGCAGGTTGGGCGGCAGCTGGAGCAGCACCGGGCCGAGGCGGTCGCCGAGCCCGGCGGCCGCGCGCATCAGCCGCTCGACGGGCTCGGCCGGATCGCGCAGCCGCCGCACGTGCGTCAGGTACCGGCTCGCCTTGACCGCCATCACGAAGCCGTCCGGTGTCCTGGCCCGCCAGCCGGCGAACGTCTCCCGGGCGGGCAGCCGGTAGAAGGCGCTGTTGTTCTCGACCGTGCCGTAGTGCCTGGCGTAGTACTCCAGCCAGCTGCGCTGCGCGAGGCCGGGCGGGTACAGGACCCCGCGCCAGTCCTGGTACTGCCAGCCGGAAGTGCCGGCCAGCACCGCCATCACCGATCACCTCCGGCCCTCGCCGGCGAGCCGCTCATTTCCTCGCCGCCTGCCCCCATCCTGCAACGACCAGGGCGCGGCCGGAGCCGCTTGCGGTCCTCGCGTGCCACGGGACACACTGGCCACAACCGGGAGGAGGACGGCGTTGGCAGGCAGGCGGCTTCCGCGGTGGTCGGAGTTCCGCCCGCTGCTGCGGGTCGACCGGCCGCCGCTCGATCCCGTCGAGCGGCGCCTGGCCCGCGCGCACACCATTGCCGACCTGCGGGCGATCGCCGCGCGCCGTCTCCCGCGCGCGGTGTTCGATTACGCCGACGGCGGCGCCGAGCAGGAGGCCAGCCTGCGCCGGGCGCGCAGCAGCTTCGCCCGGGTGGAGTTCCATCCCGGGGTGCTGCGCGACGTGAGCAGCACCGACGCCGGCGTCACGGTGCTCGGCGCGCGCTGGCCGCTGCCGTTCGCGCTGGCGCCGACCGGGTTCACCCGGCTGATGCACCACGAGGGCGAGCGGGCGGCGGCACGCGCCGCGGAGCGGGCCGGCCTGACGTACGCGCTGTCCACGATGGGCACCACCTCGATCGAGGAGGTGGCTGCCGAGGCACCGGGGGCTCGCAAGTGGTTCCAGCTTTACGTGTGGCGGGACCGCGCCGCCGGCAAGGATCTGATCGAGCGGGCTCGGGCGGCCGGCTACCAGGCACTGATGCTGACCGCCGACACCCCGGTGGGGGGCGCGAGGATGCGCGATGTGCGCAACGGGCTGACGATTCCTCCCGCCCTCACGCCGTCCACCGTGCTCGACGCGGCGCGCCGCCCCGGGTGGTGGTTCAACCTGCTCACCACCGAGCCGCTGGCGTTCGCGAGCCTGCACGAGTGGCACGGCACCGTCGCCGACCTGGTGAACGAGATGTTCGATCCCTCGGTGACCTTCGCCGACATCGAGTGGCTGCGGTCCGTCTGGCCGGGACCGCTGCTGATCAAGGGCATCCAGACCGTGGACGATGCCCGGGCCGCGGTGGACCATGGCGCCGACGCGATCGTGGTGTCCACCCACGGCGGACGGCAGCTGGACCGTGCCGCTGCCCCGCTGGAGGTGCTGCCGCCGATCGTCGACGCGGTCGGCGACCGGGCTGACGTCCTGCTCGACACCGGGATCATGCACGGCGGCGACGTGGTCGCGGCGCTGGCCTTCGGGGCGAAGGCCTGCCTGGTGGGGCGGGCGTTCCTCTACGGCCTGATGGCCGGCGGCGAGCGCGGCGTGCAGCGCGCGATCGCGATCCTCGCCGCGGAGGTCACCCGCACGCTGCAGCTGCTGGGTGCCGGTGGTACCGAGGAGCTGAACCGGTCGCACGTGTCGCTGCGCCGCTGACCGCCGGCCGAGGCGACGCCGCTGAGCAGGAGAGGAAAGCCGCAGATGGAGGTAGTCGAGTTCCGTCCTGAGCGCGAACAGTACGCGTTCACGTTCGGCGGTGCCGCGCCGGTCAGGAAGGTGACGCCGGGGACGATGCTGAGGCTGTGGACCGAGGACGCGTTCTGCGGCATGCTCCGGCACCCGACGGACATGCCGAGCGCGAAGCTGACCATGCCGTTCGTCAACCCGCAGACCGGCCCGTTCTACGTCGAGGGCGCCGAGCCTGGAGACACCCTGGCGCTGCATTTCCTGGAGCTGAGCCCGGCGCGGGACTGGGGTGCGTCCAGCACGATCCCGTTCTTCGGCGGGCTGACGAGCACCGACCGCACCGCGACGCTGCAGGAGCCGCTGGCCGAGCGGACCTGGATCTACCAGGTGGACCGCGAGCGGCAGACCGTCGCCTTCCAGGCTCAGGCCAGCGACCTGCGGCTGGAGCTGCCGGCCGATCCGATGCTCGGCACGGTCGGCGTGGCGCCAGCCGCGGGCGAGGTGCGCTCCAGCCTGGTGCCGGACACGTTCGGCGGGAACATGGACAGCCCGGAGATGCGCGCCGGCGCGACCTGCTACCTGGGGGTCAACGTCGAGGGCGCGCTGTTCTCGGTGGGCGACGGGCACTACCGGCAGGGCGAGGGCGAGGCGTGCGGCACCGCGGTGGAGGGCGCCATGGACGTCACGCTCGTGGTGGACCTGATCAAGGGCGGTGCGCCGGCCTGGCCCCGGATCGAGACCGACGACTACCTGATGGTCGTGGGGTCGAGCCGCCCGCTCGAGGACGCCTGGCGGGCGAGCCAGGTCAACATGGTGATGTGGCTCGGCGAACTGCTCGGCCTGGACCGGCTTGACGCCTACCAGCTGCTGTCGCAGGTCAGCGAGGCGCCGCTGGCCAATGTCGTGGATGCCAACTACAGCGCTGTCACGAAGGTGGCCAAGGCCCTGCTGCCCCGGGCGGACGCGTACCAGGGCGTGCACCGGCACCTGCGCGCCGCCGCCGCGGCCGGCCGGTAGCGGCGCCGGACAGCCAGCGCGTCACCGGAGGCCATCAAGATTGTGAACGTGCCGTGACACCGGGCCAGCCCGACGCAGACCACAGCCCGCAGCCGAGGGCCCGGACAGCAAACCGCAGACCACGCCGGCGGTGGCTGTGGGCGTCCCTGATCTCGCTCGTGACGCTGCTGATACTCGCCGTGGCCGCCGACTTCATCGCGAAGGCCGCGGCGCAAGCCAGGATCGCCTCCGCGATCCAGCAGCAGGGCTTCCCGGCGAAGCCCACGGTGACGATCGAGGGCTTCCCGTTCCTCACCCAGGTGGTGAGCCACGACATCGGCCAGATCCGGATCAGTGCCCGGGACGTTCCCGAGGGCAGCCTGCAGATCTCGGCGGTCAGCGCCGTCCTGGCCGACGTCCATCTCGACAGCGGCTTCAGCGGCGGGACCGTCGGCAGCCTGTCCGGCTCGGCGCTCGTCACCTTCCCGGCCGTGGCCAGGGTACTGACCTCGCGGATCGGCTCGCTCGGCTCGGTGGTGGGGGCGGGCCTGAAACTATCGGCGGCCGGCCCGGACGAGGTGAAGGCGAGCCTGAACCTGGTCCTCGCGTCCGGCTCGGCGACCTGGCGGGTCACCCGGCTGAGCGGCAACGAGATCAACGCCAGGCTGGTTGCCGACCAGGGCATCCCGTCGTCCCTGCGCGGCCCCATCAGCGACTTCACCATCACCATCCCCCGGCTCCCGCTGGGGGTGCAGATCGACGGCGTCAGCGTCACGCCCCGGGGCATCAGGGGCACTTTCAGCGGTCACGATCTGCCGTTCGGCAGCTGACGCCCCGGGAAATCACGACTCCCAGAACGGCCGCACCTCGATCGAGCCGAACCGGGCGACCGGGTGACTGGCGGCGACCTCGATGGCCTTGGCCAGGTCAGCGCACTCCACGATGTCGAATCCGCCGATCTGCTCCTTGGTCTCCGCGAACGGCCCGTCGGCGATCAGCGTCTCGCCGTCGCGGACTCGTACCGTCGTTGCGTCGCTCACCGGCCGCAGCTCGTGGCCGTTACGCCGGAGGGCGCCCCGGCCCTCCAGCTCATCCAGCCACGTCGTGACCCAGCCCGGCATCGCGGCCCGGTCCTGCGGGCTCAGCTTGATGGCCGGGTCCCGGCAGATCAGCAGCAGGTATCTCATCGCTGCCTCCCTTGCTCTCACGCTGACGACGAATGCTCTCACGCTGACGACGAACCGGAGGACCCGAAACGGACAGCCGGGCGGCGGGAGGATCCCGGCGAAGGTCACCGAGCCATGATCACGACGGATGCCGGGGCGTGCTGGGTTGCTCCGCCGGCATGGTTGACATTGCCGCTGGCAGGGCACACTCTGCTGGTGGTGATCGTCGTCACCCGGGTCGGAGGTGACGGTTCAGTGCTCACCCGCGCCGTGGACACTGCCAGACGGACCGACCCCCGCTGGTGGGATGCCCTGGTCGAGCAGGCAGCGCTGGGGATTCCGCGGCCGTACCGGGCCCGGCCGGGCGACGCCGTCTACTGCATCCGGGCCGGCGATGACGAGGTTCAGCTCGCCGAGCCGGATCTGCAGAAGCCGCTGCGAGATCTGGTGATCGCCGTGCTCGCCGAGGGCGACTGCTGAGCGGGACGAAATGAAATGGTCAGTATCGCCCATAGCGGGTGACGCGCGCCGGACCTACAGTCGTCACCATCAGTTGTCCGTGGCCGGCGCTGGAGCCGTCGTGGGTCACCGCGCAAGGGGTGCATCGAGATGACGATTGAGACTGGATCGGGACAGGATTCCAGCCCGGCACGCGGAGCCGTGATGACGCGCGGCACCGCTGAGCCGGCGCCGGCGGCGGGACCGGACGCCGGGCAGCGCCGCATGATCGTGATCGGAGTCGAACTGACGGCGCTGGTGCGCTATCTGGGCAGCCGCCGGTTCGTGCGGCACGTGATCGTCGGCGTCGTCGGCGCGGCGGCAGCGGCCAGCCTCGCCCGGGAGAACCAGACTCGCGGCGTCGCGCGCGTGTCCGCCTGGGACAAGGCGCGGCAGGCTCGCGAGGAAGCGGCCCGGGCCCGGCGGCACAAGGACGGCTGACCCCGGGCTTCCCGCAGCCCCCGGTGATTACCGGCCGGCGGCGCGGACGATGAGCTGGCTCAGGGCACCGGGATCGGCAAACGGCGTCAGGTGCGCCGCGCCAGGAAGTACCTGCAGGGTTGCCCTGGGCAGCCGCAGGCCATCGCCGACATCGCCGCCGGAGTGGATACCCGGTCGAGTTCGGCCGCGACCAGCGTGGCCGGGGCCCGGATGGAGGCAGTGCGGGCTGCCCGGTCGTACCGGGCGATGGCATCGAGCGCGGCAGCCCACGCCCGGCGGTCGGCCTGCTGCAGGCAGCGCCGCGCGTAGCTGACCACCGGGCCGCCCCGGTCAACCTCGGGCGGCGTGAACCACCGGCCGAGCACGGCGTCAGCGTCGACCGGGTCGCCGCTGCGCAGCCTGGCCGCGGCGGCGGCAAAGGCCGGGAACGGGGTATCGCGGCTGCACAACAGGGTCAGGGTCGCCACGCGCTGGGGGACGAGCAGCGCGAAGTCGAGCGCCACCTGGCCGCCGAACGAGTGACCGACGACATGCAGGCGGCCCGCCGGCTGGGCTGTCTCGGCCGCCAGCCGGGCCGCCAGGGCATGCTGCGCGTCGCGGGCATCGCCGTCCGGCGTGACCGCCGGGCGCACGACCGGACCGGATTGCTCCAGGCACGCGGTCACGCCGTCCCAGAATCCCGGGCGTCAGCGGCGTGCCGTGCAGCAGCAGCCACCCGTCCCGCGGTCGGCTCATGCGCATCCCCATGCCCGGATCGGACGTCAGCCAGACGTCCGAAGCGGCGCTGGGAGGGACGCGCTGAAATAGCGGCCAGTTCAACGGGGGCCGCCCGGATTTCGTGCGGGTAGTAAACCATGCAGATGTACAAGAGGCTGGAGGACGTCGTCGCATCGAGCCGCATCAACGCCCGACCCGACCTCTGCGAACTCGCCCCGTCGGCCGGATGGGCGGTCTGTCCGGTCGCGTAGTTCCCCGCCTGATCCCGATGGGAGGCAGCCATGACCGCAGAACAGCACCCGCCTGCGCCGGGCCCGATGGGTCCCGCTGGGCCGATGGGCGCCGATGGGCTGCTCGGCCCCGCTGGCCCGCTGGCCCGCTACGAGAAGAGCTTGATCGACCGGATCACTGATTTCAATGACCCGCGGCAGGAGTGGCGGCGGCTGTTCTCCGAACTGCTTGGCACCTTCTTCCTGGTGCTGGCGGCGGCTGGCGGGGGGATGATGGGCCACGCCTTCCCGGGAGTGATCAGCCACAGCGCCGCGGTGGTGGCGCCCGCGCTGACGGTGATGGCCGTCATCTTGTTCATGGGCAAGATCTCCGGCGCGCACCTGAACCCGGCCGTCAGCATCGCCTTCGCGCTGCGCGGCGACTTCCCGTGGCGCCGGGTGCCGGGCTACGTCGTCACCCAGCTGGCGGGGGCGACGCTGGCCGCGTTGTTCCTGCGCGCGGTCATCAACGTCTCGGCCAGGTACGGCAGCAACTACCCGGCGGCCGGCTACTCCGCGGGGGCTGCGTTCTGGATGGAGCTCATCTTGACCGTGGGCCTGGTCAGCGTGATCCTGGGCACCGCGTCGGGCGCCCAGAACGTCGGAATCATCGGCGCGTTCGGGGTCGGCAGTTACGTCGCGCTGGCCGGCCTGTGGGGCAGCCCGATCTCCGGCGCGTCGATGAACCCGGCCCGCACCTTCGGCCCCGACCTGGCCTCGGCCACCTTCACCAGCTACTGGGTCTACCTCGCCGGCCCGGTCGCCGGCGCCGTGCTCGCCGTGGGCATCGCCTTCGTGCTGCGCGGCCGCGGCGGCGACCGATCCGCCGCCGGGGCCGCCCAGGGTGAGCTGTTCACCCAGGCCTACGAGTCCGGCCATTCCTGAGGATCCCGATCGCGGCGGGTGGCGTATCACCCCTGCGAGGTGCTGTGCTGTCGGCGGCCCGGCGGGATGCTGTCTGCAAGCCGGCCGGCTTGGGTCACACGGGTGGCCTGGCGGGGGTCGGCCACCCGGACGCAGAAATGAGGCAGACAGCATGGCAATCGGGCCTGTGCAGCTCATCGTGCTGGGGTTCAGTCACCCCTGATTTCCACGGTGAGATCATCGCCGAGCTGGAGCGGCTCCGTGAGAGCGGCACGGTGCGCGTGGCCATGCTGCCGCTGGCATGATCAAGCCAAACGTCCTCACCATCGCGGGACGCTTCACGATGCGGCGTGCGCGCGTGGCCATGCTTCAATTGCCACATGGTGGTGGTTTTCGGCTTCGGGCCGGGCAAGCAGGAAGACCTGGGCGAGGTCGCGCCGGGCGTCTGCCCGAATTGCCACAACCAGGGGTTCCTGCACCACGTTCGGTCGAAGAAGTCGGTGCGCCTGTACTTCGTGCCCGTCGTGCCCTACGGTACCGACGACTACCTGGTGTGTCCCACCTGCAGCCGTGGTCTTCAGATCAGTGACGCACAACTGCCGTACATACGTTCGATGTCCAATGCGACCGAGTCGTTTCGGGCGGGGCGACTCACTGAAGCCCAGTACATGGCGCAGGTCGAGCGGTTCTGGCGTCGGCTAGGAATGAATCCCGCAGGCCAGCAGCTCTTGACGCCAGCCAGCCCCGCTGCCTCCGCGCCCGCCCGGCCAGCCACTGCCGTTAACTCAGCCGCCCCTGCCCAGCCCCCGGTTCTGGCAGATGACGAGACGTCGTGGATATCGCAATTGCGAAAGCTCGCACAGCTACACAACCAGGGCGTGCTTTCCGACGTCCACTACGAGGCAGCCAAGCGACGCATTCTCGAACAGAAGTAACAGCGTCTGCCGCCTATGTCACGCGGCATCATTTGCTGGCCCGGCCGCCGGGTCAACTGACAGTTCATGAGCCGAGCGAGGCCGGGCGCCCCGCAGCGCTGCTTCCGGGCGGTGACACGGCGGCTGCGTGCCACCGTGCTCGGGCCGCAGGGCGGTGGTACGACCCGTCGGCGGGCATCCGATGCGTTCCGGCAGGGTTCGCTGTCATCGTAGTGCGGTGACCGTCCCGGTCATGCGGGCCAACTCGGCCGCTGAACTGAGCGAAGCGACCTCGATTGTCGGCGAGTCAACCCGGGCTGCTTACCTCGACGGCGAGGCATGGCTGGTCAAGGGGCGCGACGGATGAGCCTGCGCTCGGGCACCTGGGGAATCGCCAGCGCCACCGGCGCCATCCGGATCAGTGTCAGGCTGAGCACGGCATACAGCGCCGTCTGCCAGGTCAGGCTCCCAAACGCCGGGACGAGCGGGGCAGCGGCAACCGATGCGCTATGGCTCGTAAGACGTGGGCGCCGACTTCGGGGAATGCTGGTCCCATCCGTGAAACTTCGAGTAGTCGTCGGCATCCCAGGCCTCGCGCAGTCCCGGGGTGCTCAGGTCCCAGTCCGGGCGGACCTCGGCGGTGGCGGCGCGCAGGTCGCGCCACAGGTCATAGAACGACGGGCGGCCCCAGAACCAGTAGCCGTTGTAAACGCTGTGGATGACCAGCCCCGGCTTGAGCACGAGGGTGTGCGGGATCATCGGGTCGTGCTCGGGATCGGTGTACTCCTGGATGTCCAGATCCTTCTGGACAATCCGCCCAGGGTCGGACAGGAAAGGCCACTGGGCGCCGACCGAGTTGCGGAACTCCTGCAACGTGTGATGGTCGTCGGTGGCGATCGTGGCTATCTGCGTATAAGCCACCGCGATCTCCGGGTAGTGCTCGGCCAGCTCCAGATGCTGCCGGTGCTCTTTGGGGCAGTAGTTGCCGCGCGCGAGCGTCAGGATCATCGGGTCCCCGCCCTGCAGCTCGCTCAGCTTGCGGACGGTGCTGGTGTGGTCGGGCAGCGCATAATCGGGGAAGGTGCCGCCGGGGACGATGTCGGAACGCACGAGATGACCGCCTCTCCGTTGGGCGCGGTGCCCCCTGGACGGTGCTCATGCCTGTACTTCCGCCTCGCCAGGAAGCCTCAACCGCCACGCAAGCCCCGAACGGCTCGCGGACCGGCCGCACGATTGCCGAGGACGGTCGCCTGCCCAGGGCCGCCCATAGGTGACAACCCTCAGCAGGGAGGTCCTACCGGGCGCTTCGCGGCAAGCTTACCGTGCGGCAGCAGGCAACGTTGGTCCGGGTACTGACCGCCCTGGCAGCCACCCCGGCCCTCCGTCAGGTGGCGCGTTCGAGGGGGGTCCCCTCGGAAGCCGCGGCCTCCTGGGCTCTGGCCGGGCCGCGTAGCACGTACGCCACGCCCACCGCGACGACCGCGCCGGCCACGGGCCCGATCAGGTACACCCACCAGGTTGAACAGGTTGCCGATGGCCACGTCGGGCCCGAAGCTCCGGGCCGGATTCATGGAGGCGCCCTCGAACGGGCCGCCCATGGTGCCCCAGGCCAGGATGTAGGCGCCGACGGCCAGCGGGACGAACGGCCCGTTGAGCTTCGGCCCGTTGGCCAGGTTGAGGATCATCAGCACCAGCCCGAAGGTGATGATCGCCTCGAACCCGGCCGCCTGCCAGGACTGGCCCGGCTTGGGCATGGTGGCCGCCAGGTTCCCTTCCGGGCCGAAGAACGCGCGGGCGAGCAGCGACCCGCACACCGCGGCCGCGAACTGGACCACCCAGTAGACGCCGGCCATCACCGGGCCCATGTCCCGCCGCAGCGCGAACGCCAGGGTGGTGGCCGGGTTGAAGTGGGCGGAGATGTCGCCGAGGAAGTAGACCGCTACCACCAGCCACAGCGCCGAGACGAGGGAGAGCACCAGCACGGTCTGCCAGGGCTGGAGGGCGTGGCCGCCGTAGCGGGCCAGGACGGCCGCGCCGCCGGACAGGATGAACGTCAGCCCGGACATGCCGATGAACTCGGCCAGCAGCCGCCGCAGCCGGTGGTCGGGGTTGGCCCAGTCGGCCCAGCCCCGCTGGCCGCCCACCGACGCGATCAGCGCCGCCCGGCCGACCGGCATCTCGCGGCCGTTCGGCTGCCCTCCCTGCAGGGATGTCATCTCAGTTTTTCCCGGCGCCAGACGGGACGTCGGCGGTGCCGGGGCGGGTCAGCGCGATGGGGACGACGACCTTGTCGAACAGTTCCTCGGACACGCCGTTGGCCAGCGCGGCCTGCTTGAGGGTCAGGTCGTGGTCGATGGCGTAGTAGGAGATCGCCGCGGCCTTGTCGTAACCGATCACCGGGGACAGCGCGGTGACCATCATCACCGACCGGTCGATGTTCTCCTTGAGCTTGGCCTGGTTGAGCTTGGTGCCCTCGATCATGAACTTGCGGAGGTGATCGCACATGTCGGCCATGATCAGCGCCGAGTGCAGGTAGTTGTCGATCAGGATCGGGCGGAACGCGTTCAGCTCGAAGTTGCCCTCGTTCCCGCCCATGGTCACCGCCACGTCCGAGGCGATGACCTGGATCGCGACCATCAGCATGGCCTCGGCCTGGGTCGGGTTCACCTTGCCCGGCATGATCGAGGACCCGGGCTCGTTGGAGGGGAAGATCAGCTCGTGGATCCCGGTCCGCGGGCCGGAGCCGAGCCAGCGCAGGTCATTGGCGATCTTGAACAAGCTCACCGCCGCCGCCTTCAGCCCGCCGTGCGCGCGCACCATCCGGTCCAGGGTGCCCTGCGCGGTGAACTTGTTCGCCGCGGTCACGTACGCGGCGCCGGTCATCATCGCGATCTGCGCCGCGACCTTCTCGCCGAATCCGGGCGGCGCGTTCAGCCCGGTGCCCACCGCGGTGCCGCCCATCGCCAGCGTCAGCAGGCCGGCGGTGGCGTGCCCGGCCTCGGCGATGGCGTCATCGAGGGCGCCCGCGTAGCCGGACCATTCCTGGCCCACAGTCAGCGGGACCGCGTCCTCCAGGTGCGTGCGGCCGATCTTGACCACGTCCGCCCACTCCTTCGACTTGGCGTCGATGGCATCCCGCAGCCGCTTCAGCGCCGGGATCGTCTTGCCCGTTGCCATCGTGTACGCGGCGATGTGCATCGCGGTCGGGAACGTGTCGTTGGACGACTGGCCCATGTTCACGTGATCGTTCGGGTGAACCGGCTCCTGCGAGCCGAGCGTGCCGCCGACCAGCTGGATGCACCGGTTGGAGATCACCTCGTTCACGTTCATGTTGGACTGGGTCCCCGACCCGGTCTGGAACACGTACAGCGGGAACTCCGTGTCGAGCTTTCCGCTGATGACCTCGTCGCAGACCCGCTCGATCAGCTGCCCCTTCCAGGCCGGCAGCCGCCCCGCCGCGGTGTTGACCACCGCCGCGGCCTTCTTCACGTACCCGTAGGCGTGGTAGACCTCCTTCGGCATCCGGTCATGGCCGATGTTGAAATGCTCGAGGCTGCGCTGGGTCTGCGCCCCCCAGTACCGGTCCGCGGGCACCTCGACGTCGCCGAGGCTGTCGAATTCCCGACGCATCCCGGTGGCATCCAGCCCGATCGGCAGGTCCAGGATCTTCGGTGCCGCATCGCTGTTCTCGCTCATGGTCGGCACTCTCCTTCCAAACGCACCAGCAGGCGAGGCCCGGACCGAACTGACCAGCGCACCGAAGGCCATCCAGACCAGGACGGCGGTGCTGCAGGGTTGGGCGGGCCGATGGGACCATCCCATGGCCACGACTATTTCCTCATTCTTCTGCGTGAATCATCGTCACCAGCAGGTATCGCCCCTGCTGGCTAGCGGTAATCAGCCGGTACACGCTAGCCGGGGTACCCGCCCGTACCGTCTGTGATCTCGACGGGATGGCCTTGCCCGGCCGGCTTGCAGATGGCGCCGGGGTCCACCGCGGCTCCGTTCGGATCAATGATCGTCGGCGGTGACGGGGAGCAGCACGGTCAGCGCCGGCATCACGAACTCTGGTGACTTGACGGAGATCCGGGTCGACGGGAAGCGTTGGCGCGGCTCGCCCCGCTGGGCCGCTGCGCTCGCCCCGTGTCGGTCGATGGCATGATGGCGGCGGCGTCAACTACGTCGCTCGCCGACTCCCGCTCGGGTAGGGGTGGCGGGCAATTCTGTGGGCGCTGCTGGTGGCCAGCGGCGTGGCGAGTCTCGCCGCAATGTCGCGGTGGCTGAACCGAAAGGGCGGAATCGGGACATGGGGAGAGTGCGGAAATCGCTGACCGGCATCGCGTTCATCGCGCTGCTGGTGACCGCCGTGCTGCCAAGTACGGCGGAGCCGGCCGCCGGGGTCACTACGGCCACCGGCGCCGCGACCGCAGTCCGCGCTTCGCTGCGCAGTGAGCTCAGCAAGTACCTGACCGCCTACCGAGTCGCGGAGCACATCTCCGCTGTCTCGCTGGCGGTCACCTTCCGCGGCCGCAGGCCAGGCATCAGCCTGGCTGCCGGAAGCACCCGATACGCCGGCGGACCCGCGATTTCGCCTTACGCGCTCTGGCAGATCGGCAGCAACACCAAGGCGTTCACGTCGGTGCTGGTACTGCGACTGGAGGCCGAGCACAAGCTCTCGATCAACGACACGCTCGGCAAGTGGCTGCCGAAGTACCGTGCTTGGCGGGGCGTGACGATCAAGCGGCTCCTGAACATGACCAGCGGCATCCCGAGCTACACCGACTCGCCGCAATTCTGGCGCGATGTCGCGGCGGCGCCCAACGGCGTCTTCTCGGCTTCCCGCTTGGTTTCCTACGCTCGCAGCCTGCCGGCCACGCACGGCTACAGCTACTCGAACACCAACTACATCCTGGCGCAGATGATCATCGAGCGCGCAACCCACGATAGCTACGGCAGCCAACTGCGCAAGCGGATCGTTATCCCGCTTGGCCTGCAGAACATGTTCTACTCCGGGACTCGTTACAGGCGGGCTATTACCGCTCGGATGCCGGCCGGCTACTGGTCTGTCCCGGTGCTGCCCGAGATGAGATCGCAGCTCGGCCATGACCAGAGTGACCATACGCTCTCGTGGGCGCAGGGTGCAGGCGGGATCGTCAGCTCGTTGCAGGACATGGCCGAGTGGGATCGAGCCCTGTTTCCCGGCCGGGAGCTGCCGGCAAAACAGCAGCGCGAGCTGACGAGCCTGGTCTCCACGGCGACCGGCAAGCCGATCAAGACGACGACGCTGGCCGATCCCGCTGGGTACGGTCTCGGCGTCAGCCAGGTGACGTCCAAGACCCTGGGAACCGTGTGGTACTACGAGGGGGAAACGACTGGCTTCCGCGTCGTGAACATGTTCGTGCCACGGTCCGGCACCGTGATCGCGATCGGCATGAACAGCGCCACGCTCAGCGACCACACAGCCGCTCTTGCCACGTCCGTCTACCAGACACTGCACAAGGCGGGGCTCAGCTGACCCTGTCGTTGCCGACAGGTCGCTGTCCCGGTCAAGCGCCTGGTCAGACGGTGGGCGGAGCGGCGGGCGTGCGCCCCTCCAACCCTGCGAGCTGGATGACGGCGGGTCAAAGCAGGTTTCGGCGTTCTGCCCGGCCGCCGAGCGCTGTCGCTGAGGGCAGGCTGGCGGCTATCCGCCAGCCTGCCATGGCCAGCCGGGGCGCGGGTACCATCCAACCGGCAATCAGGGCTACCAGAGGTGCTGAAACGGCAGTCATAGGTCAATCCCATCTTCGTGTCCGGATTGCTTTTGCCGATGCTGCACGCAGAAAGCTCCCGTCTCATCAGCCCGGCGGGGGAATGTAGACGGCGGGCTACGACCTGAGGAGGAGAAGCCGCGAAGCGTGCATCCGCGTCCGGCAGGAACCGATGCCGTCTTCTGGTGCCGGCGCATACTGCTCCGGTACGCTGTAACGGAACGATGATTCCGTTTCAGGAGGGCCTGGCATGGATGGTGCGCCGCGGCCGCACTATCAGGTGACGTTCGGGGTACTCGCGATCGGCATCGGCGCATTCGCGCTGCTGCAGTCGCTGGTGATCCCGGTGCTGAGCACGGTGCAGGTGGAATTGCACACCTCGCAGAGCGCCGTGACGTGGGTACTGACGGCCTATCTGCTGTCGGCCTCGGTGATGACACCGATCCTGGGGCGGGCCGGTGACATGTTCGGCAAGAAGTGGGTCTTCGTGGCCGCACTGGCCGCCCTCGCGGTCGGATCGGTGCTGGCCGCCGTGGCCCCCAACCTCGGGGTGATGATCGTGGCCCGGGTGATCCAGGGGCTGGGAGGCGGGACGCTGCCGCTGGGGTTCGGGATCATCCGCGACGAATTCCCCGGCGAAAAGGTGGCCGGCGCGGTCGGCATCCTCGCGGCGCTGACCGCGGTCGGCGGCAGCCTGGGAATCGTGCTAGCCGGGCCGATCGTGAACGCGCTCAACTGGCACTGGCTGTTCTGGCTGCCGGGCATAGCGACGGTGATCGCGGCGGCCGGCGCGGTGCTGTTCGTCCCCCAGTCCCCGGCGCGCACCCGGGGCAGGATCAGCTGGCTGCCCGCGGTGCTGCTGTCCGGCTGGCTGGTGGCGCTGCTAGTGCCGCTGAGCGAGGCATCGGACTGGGGCTGGGGCTCACCGGCGGTCCTCGGGCTGTTCGCGGCGGCGGTGCTGCTCGCCGCCGCCTGGGTCTGGTCCGAGCTGCGGGCGGCCACCCCGCTGATCGACATGAAGATGATGCGCCGCCCCGGGGTCTGGACGAACAACCTGGTCGCGCTGCTCATCGGCGTGGGGCTGTACGCGATGTTCGCGTTCCTGCCCGAGTTCGTGCAGACTCCCTCCTCCGCCGGGTACGGGTTCGGCGCCAGCATCACCCGTTCGGGCCTGATGCTGCTGCCCTCGGGAGTCACTATGTTCGTGACCGGCCTGTTCGTCGGGACCCTCACCCGGCGGTTCGGCGGCAAGGTCCTGGTGGTCGCGGGCTGCGTCGTCGGGTGCGTGGCAATGGCGATGTTCGCCTTCACGCACTCCCAGCAGTGGGAGATCTACGTCGCCACCGCCGTGCTGGGCGTCGGCTTCGGACTGGCCTTCTCGGCGATGTCCGCGAACGTCGTGGCCGCGGTGCCGGCCGAGCAGACCGGCGTGGCCACCGGCATGAACGCGAACATCCGCACGATCGGCGGCAGCATCGGCGCCGCCGTGATGGCCAGCATCGTCACCGCCAAGCTGGAGCCGTCCGGCCTGCCCGCCGGGTCCGGCTACACGACCGGGTTCGGGGTCATGGCCGGCGTCCTGGTGGTGGCGGCGCTGGCCGGGCTGCTGATCCCGTCGCAACGGCGGCCGGGCACGGCGGCCGTCAAGGCGGGCGCCGTCGGTACCCTGGCAATGTCCGGGGACGCGGTGACCGCGGAGACAGCCGCCGGGGAGGCGGTGGCGACCGAACTGGGCGAGTAAGGAGGGACAGGTGGCCAGCGAGCCCTCGGCGAGCGACCTGGCCGGGCCCCCGTCCCCGCCCGGCCGGCGCGACGCGGTCCGCAACTACCACCGGGTCCTCAATGCGGCCCGCGAGGTGCTCGGCGAGTCCGGTGCCGATGCCAGCATGGAGGAGATCGCCGCCCGCGCCGGGGTCGGCATCGGCACCGTGTACCGGCGGTTCGCCAACAAGGACGCGCTGATCGACGAGCTCGTGCGGCTGTCTCTGTCCGAGGCGCTGGCCGAGGCCAGGCAGGCTCTCGCGTGCCCGGGTGGCGATGGTCTCGAGCAGTTCCTGCGCGGGCTCGGGGCGCTGTTCGCCGCGCACGCCAAGTACGCGCACCTGCTGCTCGAGCGGAGCGCCGACGGTGCCGCTGCTCGCGAGATCCGCGCTGCGGCCCTGGAGCTCACCAGCCGCGCCCTGGCCGCGGGCACGCTGAACCCCGGCGTGACCTTTGGCGACGTGATGGCACTCGTCTGGGGCATGCGCGGGCTGACCGAGACAACCGGCGAGGTCGCGCCCGGCACCTGGCAGCGGTTCCTCGACATCCACCTGGCGGGTCTGCGCACGCCGGGCCCGCTCAGCGCGACGCCGTCGATGTCAGCCGGACAACTGGCGGAGCTACTTCCCCGCCCTTAATGGTGGTGGCTTGGCGGCACGTCGTACGACGGGTTGCGGCCGGAGAAAGCGTTCGGCTGCCGCGCCGCGCCCGAATGGGGTGACCGGAGCGGCTGTACGGTGTCGCTGACCGGGCTGGTGCATCAGGCTGGCCACGCAGCCCGGCAGCAACGTCCAGGTCGCCATCGAGCCTGGTCTGGGTGAACAGGCAGGCCTTCTTGACCTCGCGGTTATCGACTGTCAAGTCGATTGACTGTCAAGGTCGGCCGAAACTGTCCTTGCCGCGCACCCGCAGTGCCTGCTTCATGGCGTCGTAGTGCGCGGCCCCGATCTCCTTGCGCCATGCTCGCTCGACGTCCTCAAGCGCCCGCTGCGCGGCGGCTGCCGCCTGATCACCCTGCGCGGTCCGGGTCACCTGTTTCGCCTTGGCGGGGGCGCCGACCGGCCCGGCTGGTGGATCAGCGTAAGTCAGGATGCTCTCAGCACCGCCCCGGCCCCCGGCCGCCGCTGACGGGGACGGCTCCGGGATGCTTCGGCGGCGTGCCGGTCACCGTGCCCGGCCGAAGGAAGCTGCCTGTCCGGCCCGGCCAATGGCAGGCGCCGGGATACCTGACCGCCCGCGTTAGGGGCTGGCCCCCGCGGCAGCTGGCCGCGGGACCGCTTCTCAAGCCGCGAGTGGAGGAGCAAGAGCCCACCTGTGAACAAGCCGGCTACCGGAAGGAAAATTACAGCCAGCCAGATCAACCGTTCAGAGCCATTGATGTCCCCCCCAGGTTCCAGGAATACAGCGACTGTGAGCAGGGCTAGCGCAAGGCTCACGCAGATCGCCGCCTTGGCCGCCTTCCCCGGTATCTGGGCGGGGGTTCGCGGTGGCTGGGCAGCGGGTATCCCGGCGGGGATGTCGGCGGTGAGCGTGGCCAGTTCCGCGTGGGTTCGCGCCGCGAGCGCCTGGTCAACCCGCTGGTCGAATTCGTCCTTGGCCAGCATGCCCTGCACGAACGCGGCCTTGAGCGTGCCGATCACCTGCTCGCGGTCGGCGTGCGAGGCCCGCAGCCGCCCCCGGCCCGCTTCCGGCGCGTCTCCCCGCCCTGCCGCCATCGCCGCCTCCCCGCTCGTCGGCCACCAGGCACGGCCGGCAGCGCGGATTATCCTCTGCCCCCAGCCACCGGTCAATCCGGCTCGGCCGGGCAAACCGGACGCCCACGGCCAACCGGGCCGAGCCCAGCCGGTTCGTGATGGAGGACAGCCGCTACCGCCACAGGCCCGGCTGGTGGATCACCCCGGACTAGGACGCTCTCAGCGCCGCCTCGACACACACCCGCCGCCGACGGGGACGACGGCTTCGGGATGCTTCGGCGGCGTGCCGGTCACCGTGACCGGCCGGAGGAAGCTGCCCGCCCGGGCCGGCCGGTGGCAGGCGGCGGGCTGCCTGACCGCCCGCGCCAGGCGCTGGCGGCGGCGTTACCTGCCCGCGGGAGCGCTTCTGCTCCCATGCCTCGACCATCAAGGCCCCTGCGAACGACGTGGCCAGGGCAAGGTAGAACACGGACAGGACGAAGAATGCGCCATTACCGGTCAGGAAAAAGGCGGTCACCAGAACGGCTTGCGGAATGCTCAGGCATGCAACCTGCGCGGCCACCTTTACTCTCTTGTCAATCGGTTTCCGGGATCGCGCCGGGCCGGGGGGTCGCTGCGGCTGGGTTCCGATCAGCCTGGCGGGGAAGTCGCCGGTGAGCGCTGCCAGGTCCGCGTAGGTCCGCGCGGCGAACGCCTGGCTCACCCGCAGGTCGAACTCGTCCTTGGCCAGCATGCCCTGCACGAACGCGGCCTTGAGGGTGCCGATCACCTGCTCGCGGTCGGCGTGCGACGCCCGCAGCCGGCCCCGCCCCCCTGCCGACGCTGCTATCTCGTCTCCCGGCCCTGCCATCGCTGGCACCTCCCCCTAGCCCGATGCACGGAAGCGTAGCGCGGCGCCCCCCTGACGTCATCCTCGCAGCTCCGGGCGGCCATTCAGGAGGCGAGCACCGAGGTGTGAGAGGCCGCGGAGCGTCGCCGAGCATGGTTCGAGCACGCGCGCAAGTATCCGTTCGTTCTGCGCGGGCGGGCGGGAAGCGCGCCGGTTGTGAGCGAACGACGCCAGAACTGGAAGTTCGGGACTGAGGGTGGCGGCCAAACGGCCGAGCTCACCGGATACACGTACCGTACACGTCAGGTGTATGGTAGGTGTATGAGTCGGGTGCGCACGAATATCGAGATCGAAGACATCTATCTCCAGGCAGTCATGGAGCGTTACGGCCTGCGGACCAAGACCGAGGCGGTGGAACTCGCCCTGCGCCATCTTGCCGGGCAGCCGATGACGCGCGAGGAGGCACTGTCAATGAGGGGCGCGCAGGCAATCGGGAACCTTCCCG
Source organism: uncultured Actinomycetes bacterium (assembly GCA_963762615.1). Lineage (GTDB taxonomy): Bacteria > Actinomycetota > Actinomycetes > Streptosporangiales > Streptosporangiaceae > PALSA-505. Next base: position 110,696 of record CAVXLG010000019.1, read on the forward strand.
ATGATGTCGCGCCCCGAGGAGCCGAGTGATCCTCGCTGACACCTCAGCCTGGGTCGAGTATGACCGGGCTACCGGGAGCGCAGTCGATCATCGCCTGACCGGGCTCATTGAAACCGGGGGCCCGGTTGCCGTCACCGAGCCGGTGATCATGGAAGTCCTGGCTGGCGCGCGCAGCGATGCGAGAGAGGCGGATCTGCGCCGCCTGCTGTTGCGTTTCCATCTCTGCCCGTTCGACGCGATCGCTGACTTCGATGGGGCTGTGCGCATCTACCGTCGCTGCCGTCAGTCCGGGATCACGCCCCGGGGGATGGTTGACTGCATGATCGCTGCGGTTGCGCGACGTCACCAAGCCACTCTGCTGGCTTGCGACACCGATCTGGGCCATGTGGCCAGCATCATTGGCCTCGACCTCGACGAGGCCTCGCGCCGGTAACTATCACCCGCCGCCAACTCAGCCACGCAAAGAGCCGCCGGCAGGTGCGGTGATCTTGCTGCCGTGTCGGCTGCCTGGGCCGCGTCCGAATGGGGTGACCGGAGCGGCTGTACGGTGTTGCTGACCGGGCTGGTGCATCAGGCTGGCCACGCAGCCCGGCAGCAACGTCCGGGTCGCCATCGAGCCTGGTCTGGGTGAACAGGCAGGCGTTCTTGACCTCGCGGTTATTGACTGTCAAGTCGAATGACCGTCAGGGTCGAGCGAAACTGTCCTTGCCGAGCGCCCGCAGTGCCTGCTTCATGGCGTCGTAGTGCGCGGCCCCGATCTCCTTGCGCCATGCTCGCTCGACGTCCTCAAGCGCCCGCTGCGCGGCGGCTGCCGCCTGATCACCCTGCGCGGTCCGGGTCACCAGCCTGACGCGGCCATCGGCCGGATCTCGTCGGCTCGAAACCAACCCGGACCCCTCGAGCCCGTCCACGAACTCGCCGAGCGCCTGTTTCGTCATGCCCGCCAGCAGCGCAAGGTCGGTGATCCTGATTCCCTGCGGTGGAATCATCTGCAGGATGCGCCGGTGACTGCCGCGCAGGCCGGGAAAGTCACCCATGCCACGTGCGCCCAGCTCAGCGTGCAGCCGCTTGCTGACAGCCTCCAGCCAGCGCGCGAGATGATCGGGCAGCCCGTCATCGCGGAACGGCTTGCACTCGGTCATAAGGCTACCTTACTATGGTCAGGTTAGACAGGTTACCTTACCAGTTGCCGGAGGGTTCGATGTCACACGCGAGCGGCCAGCCGCAGGACCTGTTCCAGCTCGCCGCGGTCACGCCCGCCGAGCTTGCCGCGATCGCGACCGCGGCCGCGGGATCGCCGGTCGCGCGGCCCGTCGCCCACCCGGCGCCGATCGCCTACGACCGGGGCTCGCCGGTGACGGCTGGCCTGTGGCGGGTCGAAGTCACCAGCGACGCAGAGCCCGCCTGCGCGCTGTTCGTAAAGCTGGTCAGGCACACGCGGCTGTGGCCGATGCTGAGCCACCTGCCCGACGAGGCGAGCCGGGCTGAGTTCGTCAGCTACTACCCCTGGCACTACGAGCTGGACATTCATCAGGCCGGCATCGAGTCCGTGCTGCCCGACAGGATGCGCATGCCGGTCCTGCATCACGTGACCAGGCCCGACGACGACCACATGGGCCTGTGGTGGGAGTTCATCCGCGAACGGCCCGGCAGCTGGGAGCTGGCCGACTACCGCCTCGCCGCCAGGCTGCTCGGCCAGCTCGCCGCCAGGCGCCGCGCAGGCGCGGAGGTCAACAAGGCGTTGCCGGGGGTCGCGCGCAACCGAGCGTCGGCGCTGCGGTTCTACACCTGCCGCCGGGTCATCTCGGGCGTGCTGCCCGCGCTGCGCGCGGGCGAGATCTGGCACCACCCCGTTCTGCAGGCGGCACTCGGGCAGGCTGCCGACCCGGCGCTACCAGCTGACATGCTGGCACTCGGCGAACGGCTACCGCAGCTGCTCGACATGCTCGACGAGCTGCCGCAGACCCACGCTCACGGCGACGCGAGCCCGCAGAACCTGCTGCTCCCCGAAGACGAACCCGGCACGATCGCGGTTATCGACTGGGGCTTCGGCACGCTGCTACCGGTAGGGTTCGACCTCGGCCAGCTCCTAGTCGGCCTGGCCCATGCCCGAGGCACCGACTTGTCGCAGCTCCCGGCTATCGACGCGGAGATCTTCCCCGCCTATCTCGACGGACTGGCCAGCGAAGATTACAAGGTCGACCCGGCGCACGTCCGTACCGGGTATCTCGGCTCACTCGCAGCGCGCTCCGCGTTGTGCGCGATCCCCGCCGAGCAGCTCAGCAGCGCAGAACCGACCGATGACACGGTTGCGCTGTTCGCGCGGCGCATCCGGCTCACCCGGTGGATGCTCGACCTGGCCCGCGAGGTCTAGACGTTGCGGAGCAGGGCACGCGCGTCAGGCGCAACGCCACGGAGCTCGAGCGAGCACGACCGCGGCTGGTCCAGCACCGTCCAAACTGGACTTTTGGCAGGCCAGGCAGG
>CAVXLG010000020.1:0-1436517 GCA_963762615.1 uncultured Actinomycetes bacterium
CTGGCCAGGCCCGACCGGACGCTGCGGCTGCTCGACAGCGCGCGGGTCACTGCCGGGCCAGAAGGCCATCGAGGCCTCCATCACCGATCTGGAGGCCATGACGAGGGCGTGCCGGGCGCGGACGCGGTCATCCACCTGGCCGCGCAGGCGGGCGAGGCGCCGTGGGGCCGCATCCTCAAAGTCAACATCCACGGGACCTACGTGGCGTTCGGAGGCGGCGCGCCAGGCAGGCGTGCCTGGATGATCTTCGCCTCGTCCGATCGCGTCGTCGGCTTCACCCCGAGGTCGCAATTTCCCGTCCCGGACTACGCGTTCCCGGCCCCGGACACCTACTACGGGGTGTCCAAGGCGACCGGCGAGGCGCTGGCCTCGCTGTACCACGACCGGTACGGGATGGACGCGATCTGCGTCCGCATCCTGAGCTGTCCGAGCGCCCGTACGACGCGCGGATGCTGTCCACCTGGCTGTCTCCCGATGACGCCGGCGGCTGTTCGAGGCGTGCCTGACCACGCCGAGCCCGGGGTTCCGGGTCATCTACGGGGTGTCGGCCAACACAGGGGCGGATGGGTTTCGCTGGACGAGGCGCGGGCACTCGGCTACCAGCCCAAGGACGACGCGGAGGCCTACGCGGAGGAGGTTCTTGCCACTTACGGGGAGGCCGAGCCCGGTGACGCGCTCTTCGACTACCTCGGCGGCGAGTTCACCTCGCACAGCCTCGACGTCGGTTACCCCACCTAGGCCGTGTCCCGGCTCCTGCCCTGAAGGGTGCCTGCCGATGATCCAGGGATATGACCCGCGTACCGGCTCGCCTGCTGGCCCGCCGGTGGCCGAGACCGCCGACGCCGAGGTCAACGCGACCGCCGCCGCGGCCGCCGCGGCGGCGGGCCGCTGGAGATGACCGCGCCCGCGGCCCGCGCCGAGATCCTGACCGCCGTGGCCGCCGCGCTGGACGAGCGCTCGGCCGAACTGGCCGCGCTGGCCGACACCGAGACCGCGCTCGGCGCCGCCCGGCTGTCCGGCGAGGTGGCCCGCACCACCGGCCAGCTGCGCCTGTTCGCCGACGTACTGCGCGACGGCGGCTTCCTGGACGTGGCCGTGACCGAGGCCGACGGCGCCGGTACGCCCGACCTGCGCCGGATCAGCCGGCCCGTCGGGCCGGTCGCGGTGTTCGCCGCGTCGAACTTCCCGTTCGCCTTCTCCGTGGCCGGCGGCGATACCGCGTCGGCGCTGGCCGCCGGGTGCCCGGTCGTGGTCAAGGCCCACGAGGGGCACCCGCGCACCTCGGTGCTGACCGGCGAGGTCGTCGCGGGGGCGCTGGCGGACGCCGGGGCGCCGGACGGCGTGTTCGGCATCGTGCACGGCGTGCAGGCCGGGGTCAGGCTGCTGCGCCATCCGACGATCGCCGCCGCCGGCTTCACCGGGTCCGCGCGCGGCGGCCTGGCGCTGCAGCGGATCTGCGCCGAGCGGCCGGTGCCGATCCCGTTCTTCGGCGAGCTGGGATCGGTGAACCCGGTCGTCATCCTGCCCGGGGCGGCCGCGTCCCGGGCCGAGGCCATCGCCTCGGGATACGCGGCCTCGCTGACCCTCGGCGTGGGCCAGTTCTGCACCAATCCCGGGCTGCTGTTCGTGCCCGAGGAGGCCGGCCTGCTCGACGCGATCTGCGGAGCCGTAGCCGCGTCCCGGGGCGGTCCCATGCTGTCGGAGCGGATCCACGACGGGTTCGAGGCCGGGACGCGCGAACTCGCGGCGTACGAGACGGTCAAGCCCCTGGCCACCGGGCAGCCGGGCGACGGGCCGTGGGCGGGGACGCCGCAGGTCTTCCACGTCGGCCTCGACGAGTTCGCCGCCGGGCTCCCCGGCCTGGCGGAGGAGCGGTTCGGCCCGGCCGGCCTGGTGATCAGCTATCCCGGCGTGGCCGAGCTGGCGGGGGTGCTGGCCCGGCTCGGCGGCAACCTGGCCGGCTGCATTCACCTGGACCACTCCGCGGCCGGCGACGTCGAGGCCGCGGAACTGGTGATCGGGGCGTTCGGCCATACCGTCGGCCGGGTCGTCTTCAACGGCTGGCCGACCGGGGTCGCCGTCGCCTGGGCGCAGCATCACGGCGGCCCATGGCCCGCGACCACGGCGCCCGCCTTCACCTCGGTCGGTGCCGCGGCCATCAGGCGCTGGCTGGTCCCCGTCGTCTACCAGGACTGCCCGCCCATGCTGCTTCCCCCGGCCTGCGGCCGGGGTCACGCCCCCGGATGGAGGCTTAGCCCCGCCCTCGGCAGGACGCTCAGCCCCGCTCCCGGCTGGACGCTTAGCCCCGCCCTCGGCAGGACGCTCAGCCCCGCTCCCGGCTGGATGTTTAGCCCGTCCCGGCTGGACGCTCGGTCGGCACCGGCAGGCCACACCGCCCGGCACCGGAGGGCGGCTTATGGTGCCAACGGAACTCGCTCCGTACCCCCACGTGCGTCCGGTAGCGTCTCGTACACGCACGGCAGCCAGGGTCCGATCAGAAAGGGGCGCCGCCGTGGCGCGGACGGATGAGCAGGCCCGGCCGGCTGACGACCGGGACATCGCGAACCGGCACGGCGGAGGTGACCAGCTGCGGGTCCCGCACCTGGCCGCTGACCGCCCGCGGCCCTGGTCACGCGAGGATCTCCAGCAGCGCCTCGAACGACTGCCGCCGGGGCATCCCAGTTCTCCCTACCACGCCGACGGCTCCCGCAAGCCGCCGCCGCCCAGCCTGCGCGCCCTGGAGCTTCCCCCGCCGGACGCCCGCGAGCGCTCCCGGCCAGACCAGAGCGACGCCCCAGCACCAGCCGTCGAACCCCTAACCGACGCCGAACACGCCGAGCACATCGGGCACATTCAAGAGCGGCTCACTGGGCTAATGCTCAAGGCATGTTAACGATCAACCGTTATCTCGATTCAGCTGACAACCGGTGGGCCACCGAGCGCCAGGTTCTGCACCGCGAGCTGATCGACGAAATTTATTCACGAGCGGCGGCTGCTCCCTGCGACCGCAAGGCGATCATGGCGGGTGGACTGGGTGGTGCTGGCAAGACAACTATCCTGGAAGGACTCGCAGGCATCGATCGCTCGCAATACTTGACCATAAACCCTGATGGCATCAAGGAAGAGCTAGCGGAACGCGGATTGATACCTGAGGTCGAAGGGTTGTCTCCTATGGAGGCGTCCGACCTTGTTCATGAGGAGTCGTCGTACATCGCTAAACGCCTTGCTCGACGAGCTATGGACGATGGCAAGAACATCATCTGGGACATCACCATGTCAAGCAGAGAATCGTGTCAAGATCGGCTCGACGCGCTAGATAGGGCGGGCTATGTTTCCATTGGAATCTTTGTAGATATTCCGGTCGAGGAGAGCATGCGCCGGGCGGATGGGCGACACCGTGAGGGAAACGAGGACTACCGCAGAGGAATCGGCCTAGGAGGCAGGTACGTGCAGCCCGAGGTCATTCTCTCCCAGGCGGACCCGGAGTGGGGGAGCGTGAATCGCCGCGCTTTCGAGGAGGTCAAGGGCAGGTTCAGCGCCTGGGATATGTTTGACAACTCCGTGCACGGCCGTGAGCCGGTACTCGTCGCATCCAGCAGCAAGAGGCAGGACTTCAGGGAGGAAGCGTGAGTCATACGTTCCGCCGGAATGAGGTCACCGAGCTCATAGGCCGGTACAAGGCGGGCGAGGTGACCCTCGCTGAGCTCGTTCAGAACTTCCGGACCCGTCGATGGCCGCGCACCGACCCACCGAAGCCCATGACTTATCCAGAATTGGCTGCGCGGGCTGAACAGGATCCCGAGACGGACGTGCCAGATTCGTTTGATGACGTTGAAGCGGCCTTCTTCCGGCACGATTTGTCGGTCGAGGAGTACAACACGCTGAGAGCGGCGATGGCGGAGGCTCTCCAGGCCGAAGATCGCGGCGAGTTGTAGGCTCCTGCGCGCAGCGGGAGGAGCTGATCCATGTATGAAGGCCGGATGCGCCGGTCGCGGCGGCGACGGTCGGTCATCGCCGTGGTCGTGGCTGTCCTGGTCCTGGCGCTCGGCGCGCTCGTGGGCAACTACCTGCTGCGGCGCACCATCGGGAGCCCGAGCCTGACCGCGGCCAGCTACCTGGCCGCCTGGCAGCGGGGTTCCTATGCCGCCATGGACAAGGTGAGCGTGAACGTCCCGCGTTCCGGGCTGGCCGGCCCGCTGAAGCAGGCCTCGGCCGAACTCGGCATCCGGCGCATCCGCCTGTCGCGGGGCCGGGTGACTACGGCCGGCGGGTCGGCCCAGGCGAACTTCACGGCGACCGCCACGCTCGCCAGCGGTCACATCTGGACCTACCAGGGCCGGCTCCGCCTGGTCGACCAGAACCGCCACTGGTGGGTGAGCTGGAGCCCGGCCGCGATCTACCCCGGGCTGCGTCCGGGCGAGCGGTTCGTGCTCCGCACCGCGTGGCCGGCCCGGGCGGCCGTGCTCGCGGCCGACGGTACCGCGCTGAGCTCACCCGCGGTGATCGCGGAATCCGGCTCCATCTCGCTGCTGACCGGCGACGTGGTCGCAGCCACCAAGGCCCAGGCGAGGAAACTGGGCGCCCCGTACCGGGCCGGCGACCAGATCGGCCAGGGCGGGATCGAGCAGGCCTACCAGCATCAGCTGGCCGGCCGGCCGTCGCTGACCATCCGGATCGAGGGTCCCGGCCACCGGGTCGACGTCACGGCGGCCCGGTTCCCGGCGGTACCCGGAAAGCCCGTGCACACGAGCATCGACCTGCACGACCAGCTGGCCGCGTCCCGGGCCGTCTCGTCCGCGGCCACGGCCAAGCCCGTCGACGTCGTGGCGATCCAGCCGTCCACGGGCCGGGTGCTGGCCGTGGTCGAGCGGCCCGGCGGGTTCGACCGCGCCCTGGAAGGGATCTTCCCCCCGGGATCGACATTCAAGATCGTGACAGCCTCGGCCCTCGCGGCGAAGGGGATGCGCCCGTCCAGCGCTGTGCGGTGCCCGAGCCAGGTGACGATCGGGGGCAGGACGTTCCACAACGACAACAACGAGCAGTTCGGCGCGACCACGCTGCGGACCGCCTTCGCGGCGTCCTGCAACTCCACGTTCGCCCTGCTCGCCTCGCAGCGGCTGGACGGACCCGCGCTCGCGTCGATGGCGGCCGCGTTCGGCTTCAATGCCCGGCCTTCGCTGGGCATCCCGGCCGTGCTCGGCCGGTTCACTTCCCCGCATGCGCCGGTCGATCTGGCGGCCGACGCCTTCGGCCAGGGAACCGACCTGGTCAACCCGCTCAGTCAGGCCAGCGTCGTGGCTGCGGTCGAGGACGGCACCTGGCGGCCGCCGCTGCTGGTCACCAGCCCTGCGCCGCCGCAGGCCGCTCGGCCGCGCCAGCTCCCGGCCACGATCCTGGACACGCTGCGCCCGATGATGAAGGCGGTCGTCACCATCGGCACGGCAGCCGGGGTCGGCTTCCCGCCGGGGGTCTACGGGAAGACCGGGACGGCTGAGTACGGCTCGGGTGTCAACCCGCCCGCGCACGGGTGGTTCATCGGCTACCGGGGGGATCTGGCCTTCGCGGTGCTGGTCGAGGGCGGGGGCACCGGAGCCGACAGCGCGGGCCCGATCGCCGACGCGTTCCTGCGCAGGCTGTCGTAGCCGGCGCCGCACTCCGGCCGGCGCCGCACTCCAGCCAACGCCGTACTCCGGCCGGTACCGAACCGCGGTCGGGGTGCCGGCCGGTAGAGGCTATGCCACGGCCGGCGCCGTAAAGCGGACGGCGCGAACGCCGGCCGTGGCGCCGGGCCGCTAAAGACTATTTCGCCGGCTTTCGAGGAAAGCCCGCTCGGCGCTGTTGGCGGTCCGGGCTATGGCCGCGTCATAGGCGGCGGCCGCGTCCTCCGGCCGGCCCAGCCTGCGCAGCAGGTCGGCCCGGGTCGCGTGGAACAGGTAATAGCCGTCGAGGCTGAGCTGGTCAGCGAGTTCGAGCGCGGCGGCCGGCCCGTGCACCTCGGCGACGGCCACGCACCGGTTGAGGGCCACCACGGGTGTCGGCAGCACGGTGATCAGCTGGTCATACAGCGCGAGGATCTGCCCCCAGTCGGTCTGCGCGGCGGTGGTCGCGTCGCTGTGCACGGCGTTGATCGCGGCCTGCAGCTGGTAGAGCCCGGGACGGTTGCGGCGCAGGCAAGCCCGGACGAGTTCCTGGCCCTCGGCGATCATCGTCTGGTCCCAGAGGCTCCGGTCCTGGTCGGGGAGCAGGACGAGCGAGCCGCTGGGTGTGGTCCGCGCCTGGTGCCGCGCCCAGATCAGCAGCAGCTGGGCGAGCAGGCCGGCCGCCTCAGGCTCGTCCGGCATCAGCTCGGCCAGCAATCTGGCCAGCCGGATAGCCTCGGCGCACAGCTCGGACCGGATCAGGCTGTCGCCGGCCGAGGCGGTATATCCCTCGTTGAAGACGAGGTAGATGACCGCGAGCACCAGCGGGAGCCGGTCGGGCAGTTGGGCGTCGCGCGGTACCCGGTAGGGGATGCCGGCGGCGCGGATCTTCCGCTTGGCCCGGACCAGGCGCTGCGCGATCGTCGCCTCGGGCAGCAGGAAGGCGCGGGCGATCTCCGCCGTCTGCAGCCCGGCGATCAGCCGCAGCGTGAGAGCGATCTGGGCCTCGGGCGCCAGGGCGGGATGACAGCAGGTGAAGATCAGCCGGAGACGGTCGTCGCGCACCGGTCCCACCTCCGGTGGCCCGTCGCTGGCGTGCAGCAGCACGGCCTGCGTCTCCCGGCCGAAACGGGACGACTCGCGCCGCAGCCGGTCCAGCGCCTTGTTGCGTGCCGTGGTGACGATCCAGCCGCCGGGATTGGGCGGCACGCCGTCGTCCGGCCAGCGCTCGGCGGCCACGGCGAAGGCGTCCTGGACCGCCTCTTCGGCGAGGTCGATGTCGCCGAAGAGGCGGACCAGGGTGGCCACCGCACGTCCTGAGCTCTCCCGGTAGGTCCGCTCGACGGCGGCCGCGTCCGCACCCGGCACTCGCTATGCCTCCGGCTCCTCCTGAAATGGCCGGACCTCGACCGGCGCGCCGCAGGCGGCAGCCCCCTTGGCCGCCCAGTCGAGGGCGCCGTCCAGGTCGGCGGCCTTGATCACCCAGAAGCCGCCCATCTGCTCCTTGGTCTCGGTGTACGGCCCGTCGGTGGTGACGACCTTGCCGTCCTGGGCGCGAACGACAGTGGCCGTGGACGGCGGGTGCAGGCCGCCGGCGAACACCCAGGCCCCAGACGACTGGAGTTCATCGTTGAACGCGCCGACCGCGTCGTAGGTCGGCTGCATCTCCTCTTCCGAGGGGGGGAGATGCGCGTAGTCCACCTGGACGGCCAGCAGGTACTGCTTCATGTCGGTCTCCCTTCATCCGGGCTGGCACCGTGCCTGCCCTTCATCCCTGTCACGAACGGGAACCGCCGAAATCGACACCCGACAGGAAGATATCCGTCATGCGGCAGACTGGGCGCATGACCGATCTACTTGCCCGGCACCGCGCCGTCATTCCCAACTGGGTAGCGCTCTACTACGATCACCCGCTCGAGATCACGAGCGGCAAGGGCTGCCGCGTCACCGACGCCGACGGGCGCAGCTATCTCGACTTCTTCGGCGGCATCCTCACCAACATGCTCGGCTATGACGTACCCGAAATCCGGGAGGCGGTCGAGCGCCAGCTGGCCACCGGCGTGGTGCACACCTCCACCCTCTACCTGATCCGCCAGCAGGTAGAGCTGGCCGAGAAGATCGCCCGGCTGTCCGGGATCCCGGACGCCAAGGTCTTCTTCGTGAACTCGGGCACCGAGGCGAACGAGACCGCGCTGCTGCTGGCCACCGTCGCGCGCGGATCGAACCAGGTGCTCGCGCTGCGCAACAGCTATCACGGCCGCTCGTTCGGGGCCGTCGCCATCACCGGCAACGGTGCGTGGAAGAGCTCCGGGCTGTCTCCCGTCAGCGTCCACTACCTGCACGGCACGGACCGCCACCTGCCGGCCTTCGCCGGCCTGTCGGACGAGCAGTACACCCAAGCCGCCGTGGCCGACCTGCGGCACGTGCTCGCCACCGCCACCGCGGGCGACGTGGCCTGCCTCATCGCCGAGCCGGTCCAGGGCGTCGGCGGGTTCACGATGCCGCCCGACGGGCTGTTCGCCGCCTACAAGGAAGTGCTCGACGAGCGGGGCATCCTGTTCATCTCCGACGAGGTGCAGACCGGGTGGGGCCGGACCGGCGAGCATTTCTGGGGCATCGGCGCGCACGGCGTGATCCCGGACATGATGACCTTCGCCAAGGGAGCGGGCAACGGGTTCGCGATCGGCGGCGTGATCGCCCGCGCCGACCTGATGGACGGGCTGCGGGGGAACGGCATCTCCACCTTCGGCGGCAACCCGGTGGCCACGGCCGCGGCGAACGCCACGCTTGACTACGTGCTCTCTCACGACCTGCAGGCCCGGGCGGCCGCGCTGGGCCGGATGATCATCGGCGGCCTGCGCGAGGCCGCCGCCCCGCTCCCGGCGGTCGGCGAGGTCAGGGGCAAGGGCCTGATGTTCGCCGTCGACATGATCGACCCGGACACCCGCCGGCCCAGCCCGGCGCTGGCCACCGGGCTACTGGAGGAGGCCAGGGAACGCGGGCTGCTGATCGGCAAGGGCGGGCTGTACGGGCACACGCTTCGGATGGCCCCGCCGCTCACCCTGACCGATGCTGAGGCCAAGGAGGGCCTGGCCATCCTCACCGACGCGCTGCGCGCGGTCAGCGAGCGGGCCGCGGCCGCCCGGTCCGCCGCAGCCACCGCGGCCACCCAGGAGGCGTCGCGATGAAACCCGGCGAGCGACCCGCCGAAGGCGCGGAGAAGCCAGCGATGAAGCACTGTACGCATTGGATCGGCGGCAAGTCCTGGCCGGGCACGAGCGGCGCCGCGGGCGACATCTACGATCCGGCCACCGGCCAGGTCACCGGCACGGTGGACTTCGCATCCGCCGGGGAAGTAGACACCGCCGTGGCGACGGCGGCCGAAGCCGCGGCGGCCTGGCGCAACGCGTCCCTGGCCCGGCGCAGCCAGGTCATGTTCTCCTTCCGGGAGCTGGTCCGGACCCATACCGACCAGCTCGCCGCGCTGATCAGCTCCGAGCACGGCAAGGTGGCCAGCGACGCGGCCGGCGAGGTGACCAGGGGCCTGGAGGTGGTCGAGTTCGCCTGCGGAATCCCGCACCTGCTCAAGGGCTCGTACTCGGAGAACGTGTCCACCCGGGTGGACTCGTACTCGATCCGGCAGCCGCTCGGCGTAGCGGCCGGCATCACGCCGTTCAACTTCCCCGCCATGGTGCCGATGTGGATGTTCCCGCTCGCGATCGCCTGCGGCAACGCGTTCGTGCTCAAGCCGTCTGAGAAGGACCCCTCGGCCTCGGTGCTGCTCGCCGAGCTGCTCGCCGAGGCCGGACTGCCCGACGGCGTGTTCAGCGTGCTGCACGGCGACGCGGTCACGGTCAACGCGCTGCTCACCCATCCGGGCGTGGCCGCGGTCAGCTTCGTCGGCTCCACCCCGGTCGCCCGGCATGTGTACGAGACGGCAACCGCGGCGGGCAAGCGGGTGCAGGCCCTCGGCGGCGCCAAGAACCACATGGTCGTGCTCGCCGACGCCGACCTGGACAACGCCGCCGACGCCGCGGTCTCGGCCGGCTTCGGCTCGGCGGGGGAGCGGTGCATGGCGGTATCCGTGGTGGTGGCCGTGGACCCGGTGGCCGACACCCTGGTCGGCAAGATCGCGGAACGGGTGGCCAGGCTGCGGGTAGGCCCGGCCAGCGACGAAAGTGCCGAGATGGGGCCGCTGGTCACTGGCCCGCACCGGGACCGGGTCGCCGGTTACCTCGACTCGGGGGTACGCGAGGGCGCGGCGCTGGCCGTGGACGGCCGCGAGCACCCGGTCAACGGCGACCCCGGCGGCTTCTGGCTGGGGCCGTCGGTCCTCGACCGCGTCACGCCGGACATGTCCTGCTACACCGACGAGATCTTCGGCCCGGTGCTCTCCGTCGTCCGGGTGCCCTCGCCCGACGCGGCCCTGGATCTGGTCAACGCCAGTCCGTACGGCAACGGCGTGGCCGTCTTCACCACCGAAGGCGGCGCCGCCCGCCGGTTCGTCAACGAGGTGAGCGTCGGCATGGTCGGCGTCAACGTGCCGATCCCGGTGCCGATGGCCTACTACTCGTTCGGCGGCTGGAAGTCGTCGCTGTTCGGCGACACCCACATGCACGGCACGGAAGGGGTGCACTTTTACACCCGGGGCAAGGCGGTGACCTCCCGGTGGCCCGAGCCAGGCCCGGGCTCGGTCAGTCTGCGGTTCCCGGTCAGTACTTAGGGCGCCGCGGCAGGCGACGTCCGACCGGGCTGCTGGCAGCCCTGCACTCCTTGACCAGTCTCTTCTGGCTCTACTCAGGACGTGGCGCAGCGTACGGCTGACGCGATGCACGGGGCCCGTTCCGGGGCTGCAAGGATGGCAGGCATGGAAGCCACACAGCTGGAGAAGGTCCGCTCGGGTCGCGGGTTCTTCGCGGCGCTCGACCAAAGCGGCGGCAGCACCCCGAAGGCGCTGGCCGAGTACGGCATCGACGAGAGCCGGTACGCCTCCGAGGAGGAGATGTTCGATCTTGTCCACGCGATGCGCACCCGGGTGATCACCGACCCGGCGTTCGACGGCTCGCGCATCCTGGGGTCGATCTTGTTCGAGCAGACCATGGACCGGGACATGCAGGGCGTCCCGACGGCACGGTACCTGTGGACCGAGAAGCACGTCGTCCCGTTCCTCAAGGTGGACAAGGGGCTCGCCGCCGAGCAGAACGGCGTGCAGCTCATGAAGCCGATCGACACGCTTGACGAGTTGCTCGAGCGGGCGAACCGGCACCGCATCTTCGGCACGAAGATGCGGTCAGTGATCAACGACGCGGACAAGGACGGGGTGACCGCGATCGCCGATCAGCAGTTCGAGTACGCCGCGCGGATCTCAGCCGCCGGGCTCGTCCCCATCATGGAGCCCGAGGTCAGTATCGGCAGCCCGCGCAAGGACGAAGCGGAGACCCTGCTCCGGGACGCGCTGCAGCGGCGCGTCGAGGCGCTGCCCGGCAACGCCGCGGTCATGTTGAAGCTGACCATCCCGACCCAGCCGGGCCGTTACGCCGGCCTCGCCGCCGACCCGCGGGTCCTGCGGGTGCTCGCGCTGTCCGGCGGCTACAGCCGCGACGAGGCGTGCGCGTTGCTGGCCAGGGACCCGAGCATGATCGCGAGCTTCTCCCGGGCGCTGCTCGAGGGCCTGACCGAGCAGCAGACCGACGAGCAGTTTCACGCGCAGCTGGACGCCTCGATCGGGCAGATCTACGACGCCTCCGTGGACAAGGTGCCGGCCGGCGGCTGAGCGGTTTCCGCGTGGCCTGACTGCCCCGTCTGGCAGCTGTCTGTCAGGGTGAACCAGAGGCGTGGACCTGGCGTCCGCCCGGGTCGTCTGCTGCGTTCTAACCTGGTACCCGGCCCGCCCCGCCTGCGGTCGCGGGGGTAGTTTCGAATTCCGACAGGGCGGCCGCCGGTGGCAGCCTGACGGCCCGGAGGTAGGCAGATGGCCACGACTGTAGCCGAAGGCTTGTGGGAGATGCTGGCGGCGGCGGGGGTGCGGCGATGCTACGGGATCGTCGGCGACGCGCTGAACCCGGTGATCGACGCACTGCGGCGCAACGGCTCGGTGGACTTCGTGCACGTACGCCATGAGGAGTACGGCGTGTTCGCCGCGGTCGCGGAAGCGCGGCTGACCGGCAACCCGGTCGCGGTATGCGGCACTGCGGGGCCGGGCGTGGCGCACCTGATCAACGGCCTGCTCGACGCGCGGAAGGAACGCGCGCCGGTCATCGCGGTAGCCGGCGACGTCGAGTCGTCACTGCTGGACTCGGGCGCCCTCGAGGAGCTGAACCCCTACACGTTCTTCGACACCGCCGCGCTGTACATCGGGCGGCTGGTCAACCCGGAGCAGTTGCGGCCCATGGTGAGCACCGCGATCACCACAGCGGTGGCCGAACGCGGCCCGGTGGTGATCTCGCTGCCAGGCGACGTGGCGGTCGCCGACGCGCCGTCGGAGTCGCTGCATGTGCCGCTGCCGGCCACGAACATCGGCACGGCCTCAGCCGCGGACCTGGCCGCCATGGCCGACCTGATCAACCAGGCGGAGACGGTGGCCATTTTCGGCGGAGACGGCTGCGAGCAGGCGCAGGACGAGGTGCGCGAGCTCGCGGCCAGGCTCAAGGCGCCGGTCGGCTACAGCTTCAAGGGCAAGCAGTGGCTCGAGCACGACAACCCCAACGCGGTCGGCATGACCGGCCTGCTCGGATACGGCGGCTGCCACGCCGCGATCAACCAGGCCGACGTGCTGCTGATGCTCGGCACCGACTTCCCCTTCACCGAGTTCCTGCCGCACAAGAAGGTGAAGACCATCCAGGTCGACCGCGACCCCGGGAAGATCGGCCGCCGGACGCCGCTGGAGCTGGGCGTGGTCGGCGACGTGGCGGCGACGCTGCGCGCCCTGGCGCCGATGGTCGCGGACAAGCACGGCGATCATTTCCTGCGCGAGCACGTGACGCAGACCGAGCACGCGCGGCGGCGGCTCGGGCACTACGTAACCAAGGGACCCGGCATCAAGCCGATCCGGCCCGAGTACGTCGCCGCCGTCCTGTCCGAGCTGGCCGACGACGACGCGATCTTCACCGTGGACACCGGCACGCCCTGCATCTGGGCCGCCCGGCACATCGAGTACGGCCGCGACCGCCGGCTGTTCGGCTCGCTCACCTGGGCATCCATGGCCAGTGCCGCGCCGAACGCCTTCGGCGCGGCGCTGTCCTTCCCCGGGCGGCAGGCCATCGCCCTGTGCGGCGACGGCGGCTTCACCATGCTCGCGCTGGGCGACCTGCTGACTCAGGTCCAGCGCAAGGCCCGCGTCGTGAGCGTGATCTTCAACAACGGCCTGCTGGATTTCGTCAACATCGAGCAGCAGGAGGGGGGTTTCGTCCCGTTCGGGACTGATTTCGTGAACCCGGACTTCAGCCAGGTAGCCACGGCGCTCGGCGCCCGCGGCATCCGCGTCGAGGAGCCCGGCGACCTGCGCGGCGCCTTGCAGGGGGCGCTCGCCTATACCGACGGGCCCGTCGTGGTCAACGTGGTGGTGGACCGCTACGCGCTCGCCCTGCCCTCCCACGTCCCGGCCGCGACGGCCAAGGGCTTCACGCTCAGCTTCGCCAAGCAGGCGCTCAGCGGCAAGATGGACGACATCATCGAGACCGTCGAGCACAACGTCCGGCTCCTGTGACCGGGGTTACCAGGCCCGGTGCCAGCGAGGATGACCGATGCCTGCCGTGACGAACCTGCGAGGCCGAGCGTGGCGGCCGGCAGAATGCTGCCGGCCCGGAGCGGATGCGACACGAGCCGGCTGTGAACGGCGATCGGAAGGAGACGGGCGATGAGCGATGGGCTCTCTGCGGCGACCGGCGCACCCGGGACAGCATCTGGACCGGTGTTCCGCTCGGAGCTGAACCCCGTCGACTTCCTGTACCGGGCCGCCTACATCTACCCGGACAGGACCGCGGTGGTCTCCGGGCGCCAGCGGTACTCCTACCGGCAGCTCGCCGAGCGCTCGTGGCGGCTGGCGGGCGCGCTCAGGTCCGCCGGCCTGCGCAAGGAAGACCGCGTCGCGACGCTGCTATTCAACTCTCCCGCGATGCTGGAGGCGCATTTTGGCGTTCCCGCGGCAGGGGGGATCCTGGTCGCGGTCAACAACCGGCTGTCCAGCGCCGAGATCGGCTACATCCTCGGTCACAGCGGCGCGCGCTACCTGCTGCTGGACAGCGAATTGGAACCGCTGACCGAGCCGCTGGAGCTGGCCGGCGTGACGGTGATCCGCTGTACGGGCACCGGCGGCCCGGACGACTCCTACGAGCAGTTCCTGGCCGGCGCGCCGCCGTCGCGGCCGCCGAGCTGGCTGGAACACGAGGAAGAGACGATCTCGATCAACTACACCTCCGGCACCACGGGCCGGCCCAAGGGGGTCCAGTACACCTACCGGGGCGCGTACCTGAACGCGCTGGGCGAGGTGATCCACGCCGGCCTGGCCGCCGATTCGGCGTACCTGTGGACGCTGCCGATGTTCCACTGCAACGGCTGGTGCTTCCCGTGGGCGGTCACCGCGGTCGCCGCCCGCCATGTGACCCTGCGCTCGGTGGACCCGGATCTGGTCTGGGAGCTGATCGACGGGGAGGGCGTGACCCATTACAGCGGCGCGCCGACGGTCCAGCTGATGATCCTCAACCACCCGCGGGCGCACCGGCTGGACCGGCCGGTCACGGCGATGGTGGCCGCCGCCCCGCCCTCGCCGACGCTGCTGGGCCGGATGAGCGAGCTGAACCTGCGCGTCGTTCACGTGTACGGGCTGACCGAGACCTACGGCCCGATCACCGTCAGCCCCGAGCAGGAGGGTTGGCGCGAGCTCCCGGCCGCCCAGCGCGCCAGGCACCTGGCCCGCCAGGGCCAGGGGTATGTCTCGGCGGATCTGGTGCGCGTGGTTGACGAGAAGATGCGCGACGTCGTGCAGGACGGGCAGGCGATGGGCGAGGTCATCATGCGCGGCAACAACGTCATGAGCGGCTATTTCCAGGACGAGGCCGCCACCAGGAAGGCGTTCGCCGGCGGCTGGTTCCACTCCGGGGACCTCGCGGTCTGGCATCCCGACGGCACCATCGAACTGCGCGACCGCGGCAAGGACATCATCATCTCCGGCGGCGAGAACATCTCCAGCATCGAGGTCGAGCAGGCCATCGCCGCCCACCCGGCCGTGCTCGAGTGCGCCGTCGTCGGGATCCCGCACCCGCACTGGGGAGAGCGGCCCAAGGCCTTCGTCACGCTCAATGCGGGTGCCGCGGCGACGCCGGAGGAGATCATCGCGTTCTGCCGCGAGCGCCTCGCCCGGTACAAGTGCCCCGATGCCATCGAGCTGGGGCCGCTGCCGAAGACCTCCACCGGCAAGGTCCAGAAGTTCGTGCTGCGCGACCGCGAATGGGCAGGGCACGACAAGCGGATCGGCGCAACGTAGCGCCGGAACCGGCGGCGAGAGGGTTGCCTCCGCCGTTCGGGGTGGTTGAGCTGGGCCGGCCAGGTATGGCAGCCCAGCGGCGAGAGTCGGCTGGCCGGATCCGGCCGGTAGCCGGGTGCAGAATGCCCTTTGCGGCGCCCGCCGCTGCGCAGAACTGGCCTGCTGGGCCATCCGGGCCGGCGCCGGCCCGGGCGTCCCTCCCGACTGAGGGCTGGTCCTGCCTGGCCGGCATGACCGGCCACCCCGGTGGTGAATGGGGCCGTTCGGCCCACACCCTGGCGTGCCGGATGGGCCGCCCGGCCCCTGCCGGCCCGCTCCGGCCAGGCCCACCCTGGAAAACGAGCCAGCTGGCTCGGCTGCACTCAGCAGGTCAATTCTTCGGACAGAAGGTAGCACCATGACTCTTCGAGCAGAAAACAGCACCATGACCTCCTCATCCGAAAGGTCCGGCTTCGGCCGGCTGGCCGGCCGCTACGACGCCTGGATCATGGTGACCGGTGTCGTCATGTTCTTGTTGAGCTTCGCTCCCTGGGAGGGGCTCAGCCCCGAAAACCTGGGCAAGCTCAGTGGCCTCGGCAATCTCAGCGGCCTCGGCAGCGTGCCGGTCATCCCGGGTTCGATCTACAACGCCTGGCATGTGGGCTTCGGGGGCTGGCTGCCGTGCCTGGTCGCCCTCGCCATCGCCGGCGCGGTCGCGGTGCACGACTTCTTCGGCGTGCAGGTTCCGGGAGTCGCGGGGGCCCGGCCGCGGTTCCTGCTGCAGGTGGTGGCGGCGGTCAGCACGCTGGTGCTCAGCCTTCGCGCGATCTCTCTTTTCACGCAGCACAACCCGGATGTCGGGCAGGCGCGCTGGGGCGTGTACCTCGCCTTCATCGTCGCTCTCGCGCAGTTCGGTTTCATCATCGCGGGAAGCAAGAAGATCGGGCAGGTCACCGCTTCTACCGGCCTGGGCGGATCTCCCTGGTCCCGAGCGGACGTTGAACTTCTGCGCCGAGTGCGGCACGCGCGCCGTCGCGGGAGACAACTTCTGCCAGCAGTGCGGAGCCCGGGTGAAAACCGGACCGGAAGCCACCGGCGAAGCAGTGCCACCAGCCGCTGAAGCGGCGCGTTCCACCCGGGCCGGTACTGGCGAAATGAGAATGTCGTGAGCGTCATCACCCAGCCAGGACAAAGATGCGGCCATGAACTGAGGCCGGGGGCGCAATTCTGCGCCGTCTGCGGTCGCCCGGCCGCTGATGACAGCCGGCGCGCCGGTCGTGCAGCCGAGGAGCAGGTGCCCGCACCCGCGCAGATGATGCCGCCTCGCGGTGGCACCACGCCGCGCCAGGGTCGTTGGGATCGTTCCCGCTGGCTTTGGGTGGCCGGCGCCGTTGCGCTTCTGGCTGCCGGGGGAGCCGCGGCGGCCGTGTTCATCGGGCAACCCGCCCACCACAGCCATGCCGTCGCTGGCACCGCCAGAACAGCTGTACCCGC
Organism: uncultured Actinomycetes bacterium; assembly: GCA_963762615.1. Lineage (GTDB taxonomy): Bacteria > Actinomycetota > Actinomycetes > Streptosporangiales > Streptosporangiaceae > PALSA-505. The sequence continues at coordinate 16,594 of CAVXLG010000020.1, forward strand.
CGCGGAGCAGCCGGCGTCCGCCTCAGCCACTCCCACGCTGCCCTCGCCATCCGCGCAGCAACCAGCTGCGGAGAGTCTGGCCGGGCTTCTCGCGCAGAGTGTCACCGACCGCAGTTCCATCGTGAACGCGGCCAGCAGCGTCAGCCAGTGCGGGCCGGCCTTGAGCCAGGCCCCGCAGGTCTTCGAAAACGCTGCCGCATCGCGTCAGCGGCTGCTCTCCCAGCTCGCCAGCCTGCCCGGGCGTTCCGCGCTGTCCGGGCAGATGCTCCAGGCGCTGACCGGCGCCTGGCAGGCCTCAGCCACCGCGGATCAGGACTTTGCCCAATGGGCCCAAGATGAACTCTCCCAGGGCTGCACCCCCAACGACCAGGCTGACCCCAACTTCCAGGCCGCGGCCGGCCCTGACGGCCAGGCAACCACCGGCAAGAAGGCCTTCGTCAGCCTCTGGAACCCGGTGGCCGCCCAATACGGGCTCCCCTCCTACCGCTGGAACCAGCTATGACCACCGGGCGGCTGGCCCCTCAGAATCTCGTGCCCGTCCGCGTGATCTCGCCCGTTATCGTCGCGGACTCCGCGGGCCGCTGCGCGGCCGGCGGCGAATTCGGCGCCGCCGGCGCGCTCATTGCGCGGTGAATACCTGCCAGGTTCCCGGGATGCCCTTGAGGACGTGTTCACCCCGGTCGGCGAAGCTGAGCCCGGATTCCGGCGACCAGGTCCACGACCGTGCGCGAGACGAGGACCTGATCCGCTCCGGCCAGCGAGGCGACCCGGGCCGCGATGTGGACGGCTACTCCGCCGACGTCGCCGGCCATCCGCTCGCATTCGCCGGAGTGGATACCGGACCGGATGGGCAAGCCCAGTTGATGCATGCGGGCCCCGATGGCCTGGGCGCAGCGGATGGCCCGGGCTGGGCCGTCGAAGGTGGCGAGGATCCCGTCTCCGGTCGACTTGACCCATTGGCCTCGATGGCGGTCGAGCTCGCCGCGGCTGATCGCTTCGTGGTCGGCGAGCAACTGCCGCCACCGGCGATCGCCTACCGCGATGGCGTGCTGGGTGGAGTCCACGATGTCGGTGAACAGTACCGTCGCCAGCACCCGGTCGCTGTGCGTGTCGCCGTGGGTCCCGGTCAGGAAGTCTTCGATCTCGTCGAGCTCGGTATCGGCGCCGCTCGCCCAGCCTGGATGGTCGTTGCCGGCGATCTCCACGAAGCGCGCGCCCGGGATGTGCCCGGCAACGTAGCGGCCGGCCGCCACGTCAGCGAACGGGTCGTCGTGGCGGTGCATCACCAGGGTCGGGACGTGCACCGTAGGCAGGACGCTGCGCACGTCGGTCTGCTCGATGACCTCCCAGAGCTGCGCTACCGACCCAGGGCTGAGCGAGTACCGCTCCAGCCGCGCCCACCACGCCAGCGACGCGGGATCATCTTGGCTCGGGGCGACCACCTGTGTCTGCCCGCTTCCCCACTCCTCGGTGAGGGAGGCCACCAGTGCGTGCCACTCGTCCGGCGGCGGGCCCCACGGGAAGCCGGGCGCGCTGGTGATCCGAGGGCGGCTCCCGCTCAGGACGAGCGCCGCCGTGCGCTCGGGGTGAGCGGCGGCAAACAGGATCCCGAGCAGCCCCGAGTCCCCCCCGGCCAGCATGACCACCTGTCCGGTCCCCACGGCGTCCATGACCGCGACCACGTCGTCCATCTGCTCCTCGAGAGTGGGGAGCCGGCCAGGCCGGTCAGACAGCCCGGTACCGCGTTTGTCGAAGTGGATGACCCGGCTGAACGAGGCCAGGCGCCGCAGGTAGTGCGCCGGTGCCTCGTGCTCCCAGGACAGCTCGATGTGAGAAAACACCCCCCACACGAACGCCACGTCGATCGGGCCCTCGCCGAACACCTGGTAGGCGATGTGAACGCCATCGGCGGCGCGTGCGTAACGGGTCAGCGGTGCCTCGGCCACAACTGTCAGACTAGGTCTGCGCCGGCGTACCCGTGCAGGCCCGCCGGGCACCGCGCGAGCTCGCCGAAGCGCCAGCTGATCGCCGAGCATGCCGGGCCGGTCGCCGGCGTGCCTCGTGCGGTGCCGAACGTCGATCCGGCGATCTCAGGGGTGCACGTAAGGTGCGGTTCACCTGCGGCTGAACTTCAGGCCGGCGAAATCGCCGGACTTGCGCCATTGGTCGATATAGCGGAAGTACGCCGGGGCGCCCTGGTGGTACCCGGCGCCCAGCGGGAACTGCCGGGCATCGAAGTGGCCCTCGTTGTTGTAGTAGCCAGGGGTGCAGTCGGCCAGCAGCGAGGTGATAACGGGGTTGGGTATCAGCTGCTCCATCCAGGCGTCCTCCGCCTGGCTGGTGACCTCGACCACGTCGAAGCCGTTGCCGGCCATGTGGGCGACGACGGCCGCGACCGTCTTGGCTGAGTCGGTCAGGTTGTGCGGCACGTTGGCAATGACGTTGCCGCCCTGCAGCAGCTGGACGTGGAAAGCGTTCGGGAACCCGTGGACGTGGACGCCGTGCATGCTGCGCATCCCGCCCGACCAGTAATCCGACAGCTTCGTGCCGTCGCAGCCGGTCATGTCGAACCCGTACCGCCTCGTCGTCTCGGTGCCGACCTCGAAGCCAGACGCGTAGATGATGCAGTCGACGGGGTACTCGACCCCGGCCACCACGACCCCGGCGGGGATGATCCGCTCGACCCCCTTGCCGTCGGTGTCCACCAGCTGCACCGAGGGCAGGTTGTATGCGCTGAGGTACTCGTCGTGGAAGCAAGGCCGCTTGCACAGCTGGCGGTACCAGGCCTTCAGCCGTTGCGCGGTCTGCCGGTCTTTCACGATCGCGTCCACTCGCGCGCGGATCTCGCTCATCTTCTCGAAGTCGGCGGTCTCGAGGTCGGCCAGGATTTCCTGCATTCCAGCCGGGCTCGATCGCGGCGTCATGAGACGGCCCCGGATCCGCTTGGCGAGGTCGGTCCAGCCGTCGTCAACAAGGTCCTCGTCGGGGAACTCGCCGACTGCCATGTTGGCGACGAAGTTCTCCAGCCAGCGCTCCTGCCAGCCGGGCGTGGCGACCCCGGCGAACCAGTCAGGGTCGATCGGCCGATTCGCGCGGACGTCCACCGACGACGGCGTCCGCTGGAAGACGAGCAGTTCCCGGCACGCACCCGCCAGATGCGGGACGCACTGGATCGAGGTCGCCCCCGTGCCGATGATGGCGACCCGCTTGTCGGCAAGGCGGTCCATCGGCGCGCCGTCCGGGTCGCCGCCGGTGTAGGCGTAGTCCCAGCGGCTGGTGTGGAAAGCGTGCCCTTCGAAGGTCTCGATGCCGGGGATCCCCGGCAGTTTCGGGACGTGCAGCGGTCCGGTGCCGATACCCACGAACTGGGCAGTGAACTGGTCAGCCCGGTTCGTCCGCACGATCCAGCAGCAGCCGGAAGCATCCCACTGCAGGTCGGTGACCTCGGTGTGGAAGAGGACGTCGTCGAACAGACCGTACTGCCTGGCGATCCGGTCGCAGTGCGCACGGATCTCCGGGGCGTGCGCGTACCGCTCCGACGGCACGTGCCCGGTCTCCTCGAGCAACGGCATGTAGATCATCGCGGAGGTGTCGCACTGCGCGCCGGGATAGCGGTTCCAGTACCAGGTACCGCCGAAGCCGCCGCCCTTCTCCACGATCCGCACGTCCTCGATGCCGGCCTCCTTGAGCCTGGCCCCCGTTACCAGCCCCGCGAAGCCGCCGCCGACGAAGGCGACGGTCACGTGGTCGCGCTTGGGATCGCGCTCTGCCCGCGGGTTGCAGGGATCATCCAGCAGGTGGCTGAACTGGCCCTTGAGCTCCAGGTACTGATCGTTGCCGTCCGGCCGGAGCCGCTTGTCCCGCTCCTGCGCGTACCGCCGGTGCAGGGCAAGGCGTTCGGCTTCGATCACGGGAGCTCCTCCAAGCCGGCAGGCGAATCCCGGCTGCGTTGCTATCGGCAGCCGGGCAGGGTTCCTGCCGAAGCGGTCGTGCCTGGGACTACGGCAAGTCATGCACGGCCCCGCGCGGGTGGTCAAGTGCCGGAGCTCTGCCAGCCGGGGAGCACTGCGACGGCCGGTACGGCGACGATAGAGATGATGATCGCGGCCAGGCTTCCCGGCTCGTCCGGGCGAAGCGGGATGAACATCGGTTCGGACGCGGTCCGCGCCGTCAGGGCTGGAGCACCGCCTTGACCGGATGCGAGGCCCCGTCCATGAGCTCGGTGAAGATCTGCGCGCCCGCCGACAGCGGATACCGGGAGGCCCAGGTCAGGTCCCAGTCGGCGAGCAGGCTGGCCGCATCGGCGAACTCCCGGTCGGAGTAGGCGAACGAGCCGATCACCCGCTTCTCGCTGCGGACCAGCCCGGCCGCGTCGTACCCGGGCTCGGCGTCGGCCAGCCCGAGCCACACGGCGAGACCGCCGGGCCGCTGCCGGTGCACCGACTGGGCGCGGGTGGCGGCCAGGCCGACGGCGTCGAAGATGATGTCGAACTCGCCGTCGAGCTGGGTGCCGGCCGATGCCGCGCCCAGCCGCCGGGCAATGGCCAGCCTGGCCGGCGACAGGTCGGTCACGTGCACTCGCCGCGCACCGTTGGCCAGCGCCGTGAGCAGGCAGAACAAGCCGATCGCGCCGCACCCGATGACCCCGACGCGCGGGTTCCTGGTGGCCGGTGACGCGGCGGTGGCGCGGTTCCAGGCGTGCACGGCGTTGGCGGCCGGCTCGATCAGCGCGGCGGTGTCCAGCGAGAGGCCCGGCGGCACGGGGCGCACCGCGGACTGCGGCACCGCCACCCGGTCGGCGAACCCGCCGGGACAGTGCACGCCGATGATGCGCCGGTGACCGCAGAATCTGGCGCTGGCCGGACCGGCACAGGCGGCACCGGCCGCAGGACAGGATCGGGTTGACGACCACCCGGTCGCCCTGCTCAGTGACGCCGGCGAACTCATGCCCCATGATGAGCGGCGGCTTGCGGAACCCCGGGGTGCGGGCCCCGTGCAGTTCGCTGCCGCAGATGCCGGCCGACCGCACGTGGATGAGGCGCTCAGCCTCGGCGACAGTCGGCTCGGGCTCATCGCGCAGTTCGACAGCGCCGGGGGCGACCAGGACGAGGGCCTTCACACGCGTACCTCCCTAGGATGCCGGGCCAGTTCAGCCGCGGAAAGGATGGGCGGGCAGGCCGGTCAGGCCGGCCGGATAGCAGTAGAGCGCGCCCTCGGCGGCGCCGGGCCCGGCCGCCGCGGTGACGTACAGCAGATCCAGCTCGGCGCCGCCGAACGCGCAGCTCGTGACGTTGACATGCGGGACTTCCACGACCCGGTCCAGCCGGCCGCCGGCGTCGTACCTGTGCACGGCCGACCCGCCCCACAGCGCGACCCAGACGCCGCCGCCGGCGTCCACGGCCAGCCCGTCCGGGAGCGTCTGCGCCGGCCTGGCGTCCCCGGCCGGCAGGCTGGCGAACGCGCGCCGGCCACCGACTGCACCGGCTGCCTGGTCATAGTCGAACACGTCGATCCGCCGGGTGGGGGAGTCCACGTAGTACATCAGCCGCTCGTCCGGGCTCCAGCCGATGCCGTTGGAGATGGTCACGTCCGCGATGACCCGGGTGACGGCCAGATCAGGATCCAGCCGGTACAGCGCGCCCGCGCCGGGCGCGTCGTCCTCGGCCTTGGTGCCCGCGAAGAACCGGCCGGCCCGGTCGCAGGCGCCGTCGTTCATCCGGTTACCCGGCCGGTCGAGCTCCACGGCAGCCAGGCAGGCCATCTCGCCGGTCGCGGGGTCCAGCGCGAGGAACCCGTCCCTGGCCGCGAGCACCAGCCCGCCGCCGGCCCGCGGGATGACCGCGCTGACCGGCTGTCGTGCCTGCCAGCTGCGGTGCCCGCCGGGCTGGCCCAGGAAGTGCACCTGCCCGGCCGGGATGTCCACCCAGTACAGCCCGTTCGCCGCGGCGTCCCAGTACGGCCCCTCGGGCAGCGCGCCCGCCGCCACGGGCAGCCGAACCAGCGCTCCCGTCATGAGCGCCTCCCAGCCGCCGCCTGCCAGCTAATTCCGTATAGCGGAACATAATTCCATTATCAGTCTGTCGTACCGGCGACACTGCCGTCAAGTCTCTGGAGCGTCGGCCACCAGCTGACCCGGCCCGGCCGCCAGCGCCGGCGGGCGCCCCCGGCGCACCGGCAACCCGGTCCCCGCGGCAATCGCCTGGCCGGCCGCGTTCGGCGCCGGCCGGCTGCCGCTGGACAACCGAACGTTCCAGGCGTCCCGGGCAGCCGGGTGTTCGCGGCGTCCCGGGCGGCCGGGTGTTCGCGGCGTCCCGGGCGGCCGGGTGTTCGCGGCGTCCCGGGCGGCCGGGTGTTCGCGGCGTCCCGGGCGGCCGGGTGTTCGCGGCGTCCCGGGCGGCCGGGTGTTCGAGGCGTCCCGGGCGGCCGGGTGTTCGAGGCGTCCCAGGCGCCGGGTGTTCGAGGCGTCCCAGGGAATGACGCGCGGCTAGCTGGGCTGCGGGGCGGTGAGCGCGCGGGCCTCGGTCCAATCGGCCATGCTGCGGCGGAGGAACTCGCCCAGCTCGGCAAGACGATCAGGGCCGGCCCGGGTGCCGAGCACGGTCACGCTTACCGCGGCGGCGGGGACGTCCCGGCCGAGGAAGATCGGCACGGCCGCGCACCGGACGCCGGCCTCGTTCTCCTCCGTGTCGAGCGCGTACCCGCGCCGGCGGACCGCCGCGAGCTCGGCGGCCAGCCGGGGCACCGAGGTGATCGTGCCCGGCGTGCGCCTGGCCAGCGGTTCATACCTGGCCGCCCACGCGCGCAGCGGGTCGTCGCCGGGATAGGTCCAGGCGAGCAGGGCCTTGCCGACGCCGGTGGCGTGCGCCGGGTTGCGGCCGCCGATGACCGACGAGAGCTTGATCGTGTGCGACGACTCGATCTTGTCCTGATAGACGATCTCGGCGCCCTCCAGGACGGCCATGTGGGTGGTCTCGTTCAGCGCCGCGGCCAGCCGGGTCAGGTACGGGCGGATCAGGGCGCGCAGGTCGAGCCCGTCGGAGAACCGGAACGCGGTGGCGAGCAGCTCAGTGCCCAGGAAGTACGGGCCGCCCGGTTCCGGCTGGGCAATGAACCTGCGGTACTTCAGGGCGGCGAGGATGCGGTGCAGGGAGCTCTTGGGCACTTCGAGCCGGCCCGCCAGATCGTCCAGCGACAGCCCGCGGGGCGCCCCGCTGACCACGGCGAGGATGCGCAGCGCGCGATCGATGCTGGCCACCGGGGACTCCGGCATCGGTCACCTCGCTCGGGCCGGGCCGTATCTCCCGGCTGCCACCTCTATGATTCCGCCATGCGGAATCATAGACCATGTGCCAGAGCGGATGGTGGCGGCCGATGCGCGGGCTAGCGGGCAAGCGGGTCCTGATCAGCGGGGGCAGCAGCGGGATAGGCCTGGCCGCGGCGAAGCGGTTCCTGGAGGAGGGCTGCCGCGTCTTCATCGCGGGCCTGGACCCGGCCGAGGTGGACGCGGCGGTGTCCGGGCTGCGCGATCTCGGCGAGATCGCCGGGATCGGCTGCGACGTCAGCCGCGAGCCTGACGTCGCCGGCCTGACCGAGGCAGCCCGGGACGCGCTGGGCTGGGTGGACATCCTGATCAACAACGCCGGCACCGCCTGGCGGCAGCCGTTCCTGGAGATCACGCCGGACCAGTGGGACCGGATTCTCGCGGTGAACCTGCGCGGCATGTTCCTGGTCGCCCGGGCCGTCGCCGGCCAGATGACCGCGCAGGGCCGCGGCGGCGTCATCATCAACATGTCCTCGACGAACGGGATCGCGGGGGAGGAGGACTACGCCCACTACAACGCGTCCAAGGCCGGCGTGCTGCTGCTGACCAAGACCATGGCGGTCGAGCTCGGCCGGCGCGGCATCCGGGTGAACGCGCTGTGCCCGGGATTCATCGCCACCCCGCTGAACGCGGCCATCGACGCCGGCCTCGGCGGCGAAAGCTTCGAGGCGGACTACGCCCGTCAGCGGATACCGCTCGGCCGGCCCGGGCGGGCCGAGGAGGTGGCCGCCGCCTACGCGTTCCTCGCCTCCGACGACGCCTCGTTCATCCACGGCACCGGCCTGGTCATCGATGGCGGCCAGCTCGCGGTGATGTGACCCGACCCGCAGACCGGGCACAGCAGGGATCAGAAGAACGTGTGCACCGCGTCCACGACGCGGTACTGGTCATCGACCACCGGGATGACCCGCCACTTGTCGAACGTCGTGCACGGGTGTGAGATGCCCAGGCAGACCAGGTCCCCGGGGGCGAGCCCGGAACCGGCCGGGACGGTCAGGAAGGCGTGCTGATCGGCGAGCTGGGTGACCTGCAGGCCTGCCACGTCCGGCTGCGGCGCCCCGGGCGGGCCGGTCCGCAGCGGGATCGGCATCCCCGCGTCGAAGGACACGTCCCGGCGGCCCGCGCACAGCAGCGCGAGGCCGGACTCGGGCCGGGACAGCACGTGCGTCCACAGCTCGAACGCGGGCACGAGCGCGGGCCCGGAGCGCCCCGCGCCGCCCCCGCCCGGGGTGAGGCTGGCGTACATCCCGTGGTCGTGGGTGATGTAGGCGCCGCTGCGCAGCACCACCCGGTACCCGCCGTCGCCGGATCCGGCCGCGGTCAGCTCGGCCGCCACCACGTCGAAGAACGCGCTGCCGCCGGCGCTGAGGATGAAGCGGGCGGAACCGCCGGCCATCGGGCGCAGCCGCTCACCCAGCCCGCGGAGCCTGCGGCAGAACGCGGCCACCGACTTCCAGCGCGGCCGGGGAGCAGTCGTGGCCGAGGCCGCCCTCGTAGCCCGCCACTCCGGCCAGCCGGAGCGAATCCGCGGCGACGACCGCCGCGGCTACCCCGGCCGCCTCCTCGGTCGTCCGGCAGCCGGTGCGGCCGCCCGGGAAGCCCAGCTCGACCAGCACCGGCAGCGGCCGGGACGCCTGGCCGGCGCCGCAGCCCCTCATCCAGCAGCCGAACGCCGTCGAGGCTGTCCGCGTACACGTAGCAGTCGAACCCGGGATCGGCGGCCATCTCGGCGGCCAGCCAGGCGATGCCCGCCCGGTCGGTCAGCTCGTTGGCGAGCAGGATCCGGGGGACGCCGAACGCGCGGTAGACCCGCATGTGCCCGGCGGTCGCCGCGGTCATCCCCCACGCCCCGGCGGCGAGCTGGCGGGCCATCAGCTGGGGCGCCATGGGGGTCTTGCCGTGCGGCGCGAGGTCCACCCCGGCCGCCGCGCACCAGGCGGCCATGGCCTCGATGTTCTGCCGCAGGGCGCTGTCCCGCAGCACGAGCACCGGCAGCGTGAACGCCCCGGTCAGCAGGCCGGGGCGCCGTGCGGCCAGGCTCGGCCGCGGTCACCGGGGCGATGCCGCCGAAGCCTTTCTCGCAGCCGGTGATGGGCCGTTCGCGCAGCGCGGCGACGGCGGCCGCCAGCCGGTCCGCCGGACCCAGTGCCGCGGCCGGCCGGCCGCGTGGTGGGCCGTCACAGGCTGGCGAAGGCTTCCTCAAGGATGGTCAGCCCCTCGTCCAGCAGGTGCTCGGGGATGACCAGCGGCGGCAGGAACCGCAGCACGTTGCCGAATGTCCCGCAGGTCAGCACCACCAGGCCGGCCGCGTGGCAGGCCGCGGCCACCTTCGCGGCGGCGGCCGGGTTGGGCCGCAGGCCGCCCGGCTCGACCAGCTCGACCGCGAGCATCGCCCCGCGCCCGCGCACGTCGGCGATCACCGGGTACTTGTCGGCCAGCGCGTGCAGCCGGGGCAGCATGATCTCGCCGATCCGGCGGGCCCGGGCCGCCAGGTTCTCGGCCTGCATGGTGGCGATCGAGCCGAGCGCGGCCGCGCAGGCGACCGGGTTCCCGCCGTACGTGCCGCCCAGCCCGCCGACGTGCACGGCGTCCATCAGCTCCGTGCGGCCGGTCACGCCGGCCAGCGGCAGCCCGCCCGCGATCCCCTTGGCCGTGGTGACCAGGTCGGGGACCACGCCCTCGTGCTCGCACGCGAACCAGTCGCCGGTACGGCAGAATCCGCTCTGGATCTCGTCCGCGATGAGCACGATGCCGTGCGCGCGGCAGAACTCGGCCAGGCCGGGCAGGAACCCGTCCGGCGGGACGATGAACCCGCCCTCGCCCTGGATCGGCTCGATGATCACCGCGGCCGCGTTCTGCTCGCCCACCTGGGTGTGGATCAGGCCGGTGACGACGTCGAGCGCTTCGGCCGCGCACCGGGCCGGGCCGCCGGGCCAGCGCAGCGGGTAGGCCATCGGCACCCGGTACACCTCGTTCGCGAACGGGCCGAACCGGTGCTTGTACGGCATGTTCTTCGCGGTCAGCGCCATGGTGAGATTGGTGCGCCCGTGGTAGGCGTGGTCGAACGCCACCACGGCCGGGCGCCCGGTGGCGTGCCGGGCGATCTTCACCGCGTTCTCCACCGCTTCCGCGCCCGGAATTCACCAGGACGGACCGCTTGTCGTGATCGCCGGGGGTGCGCCGCGCCAGCTCCTCGCAGACCTCCAGGTAGCCCTCGTACGGCGTGACCATGAAGCAGGTGTGGGTGAACCGGGCAGCCTGCTCCGCGACGCCCGCGGTCACCCGCGGCGCGCTGTTGCCGACCGAGACCACGGCGATCCCCGACCCGAAGTCGATCAGCGAGTTGCCGTCGACGTCCACCAGCACGCCGCCGCCGGCCCGCGAGATGAACACGGGCAGCACGCTGCTGACCCCGCGGGCGACGCTGCGCTGCCGCCGTTCGAGCAGCGCGCGGGAGCCGGGCCCGGGGATCGCGGTCACCAGGTTGCGCCGCTGCGGCAGGTCCGGGCCGGAGGCAGGAGCGGTCTGTTCGGTCATACCGCCGACAATAAGCCACGCCCGGGTCCCGGGGGCCGCCGACGTTGACGGCGCGCGGGCCGCCGCCTCCGGCGCGCCCGGTGGTACACATGGGCAGAAGTTCCAGGCAGGAGACCATCCTCAGGCCTTCGCCGCCGCGCTGCAGCCCTGAGCGATCTACCGCACGGAGAGCATATGAGTCCCTACCGGCATGTCCCGCACCCGCATATCAAGCGCCGGAAGGCGGCGCCCCCGGTCAAGGTGGCCGACCAGTTCGCGCGGACTGGTCCCGTCGCCCGCTTCAACACGGCCTTCGCCCTGAAGATCACCAGAGCCGTCGGCTCCATGTGGTGCGCGTATATCTTCGCCGCCATCGCCCTGTTCGGCCTGCCGTCGGCCATCCACGATGGCCTCGGCGGGGTGGTGCAGTGGATCGCGCAGACGTTCCTCCAGCTGGTACTGCTGTCGATCATCATCGTGGGCCAGAACGTCCAGGCCTCGGCGGCTGACGAGCGGGCCGAGAATACCTACCAGGACGCCGAGGCCGTCCTGCACGAAGCCCTGCAGATCCAGGACCACCTGCTCAGCCAGGACCGGGAGCTCGAAAGGCTCATCGCCACCCTGGGCCCCACCCCGCCGGAGGGATGACAAACCCATGGAGATCGCGCGGTCCGTTGGCCTGTTCGTGGCGGCCGGCCTGGCCGAGATCGGCGGCGGCTACCTGGTGTGGCGCTGGCTGCGTGAGGGCGCGCCCTGGTGGGCCGGCCTGATCGGCGCCGCCGTCCTGGTCGGCTACGGCGTCATACCGACACTCCAGCACAGCAACTTCGGGCGGGTCTACGCCGCCTACGGCGGCGTCTTCGTCATCATGAGCCTGCTGTGGGGCTGGGGCCTGGACCGGCACCCGCCGGACCGGTTCGACTGGATCGGCGCGGGCATCGTCGCGGTCGGCGTCGGCGTCATCTTCTTCGCCCCGCGGCACTAGCGCCCAACGGGTCGCTAGTGCTGCGGCAGGCTACGTTCGCCCCGCTGCTGGCGGCCCTGCGCTGCTTGACCTGCTCCCCGCGCAGGGACCAAGCTGGGGATGCTCGTGGTGCCCGAGTCCGGCTGGCAACGCCCGAAGGAGACGGCGATGAGTAGCCGGTATGCCCGCATCCTGGCCGCTGGCGGTACCGCGGTCCTCGCCGTAACCCTGGCAGCCGCCCCGGCGCTGGCGGCGACCACCTGGACCATCAAGCCTGGCGGGGCCATCACGGCGACGTCATCAGGCCGGTTCACCCTCAAAGACACCAGGACCGGCACTATGCTCCCCTGCTACTCGGCGACCGCCAGCGGCACGCTCATGCACGGCAGCGGGCTGCCCGGCTCCGGCGCCGGCTCGCTGTCCGCTGTCGGCGTCAGCGTGTGTACCGGCCCGGGTGTCAGTGACATCAGATTCACTCTGCAGGCCACTGACCTGCCCTGGCACGTGAACCTGTCCTCCTACGACGCGGCGACGGGCGTGGTGACGGGGGCGGTCAGCCACCTCCAGATCACGATGTCGGGCGACGGCTGCACGGCCGTGATCGACGGCACCAGCGGCACCCCCAGCGACGGCTGGGTGAAGTTCACCTACGCCGACAGCACCGGCCGGCTCACGCTGCTGACTGCCACCGGCAACCTGCACTTCTGGAACGTCAGCGCCGGCTGCCTCGGCCTGGTCAACAGCGGCGACCGGGCCAGGCTCGGTGCCGCCTTCACCGTCAGCCCGAAACAGGCCATCACCAGCCCGTGAGACCGAGGCAGCGTCCGCCCGGCCGCGGCGGCCCGGTGCTGCTTGACCTGCTCCCGCGCCGGGACCAGGCTGGGAATGGTTGTGGGGGGCGGGTTCCGCTCGCAAGGCTGGGAGGAGATGGCATTGAGCAATCGGTACGCCCGCATCCTGGCCGCTGGCGGTGCCGCGGTCCTCGCGGCCACCCTGACAGCCGCCCCGGCCCTGGCCGCGATCACCTGGACCATCCAGCCCGGCGGGGCCATCACCGCGACGTCAGGCCGGCTAGCTCTCAAAGACACCACGATCGGCACCGTGATCTCGTGCGCCTCCTCGACCGCCAGCGGCACGCTGCGAAGCGGCAGCGGGCTGTCCGGCTCCGACGCCGGCTCGCTGTCGGCCGTCAGCTTCGTTCACTGCACCGCCCCGGGCGGCCCCAACGACACGCTGCAGCCCGGTGGCCTGCCCTGGCACGTGAACTTCTCCTCCTACAACGCGGCGACGGGCGTGGCGCGGGGGACGATCGGCAAGATCCACATCGCGCTGTCGCAGACCGCCGGCTGCACCGCGTTGATCGACGGCACGAGCGCCACCGCGCGCGATGGCAGGGCGACGTTCCGGTACACCGACAGCACCGGCCGGATCACGGTGCTGACCACCGGCAGCAACCTGCACATCTACGACGTCAGCCAAGGCTGCCTCGGCCAATACGACAGTGGCGACTCGGCCGCGCTCAGTATCAGCTACACCGTCAGCCCGAAGCAGGACATCACCAGCCCGTAATACTGAAGCGAACGTTGCCTGGCTGCTGACGGCCTCGCGCCCCTTGACCTGCTCCAGCGCTGGGAACAAGCTGGCAATGCTCCTAGTGCCCGGGTCCCGCTCACAAGGCCGGAAGGAAGACAGCGATGAGCAACCGGTACGCGCGCATCCTGGCCGCCGGCTGCGCCGCGGTCCTCGCGGCCACCCTGGCAGCCGCCCCGGCGCTGGCCGCGACCACCTGGACCATCCAGCCCGGCGGCGCCATCACGGCGACGTCATCAGGCGTGTTCACCTTCCAAGACCACAAGACCGGCACCGTGCTCAAGTGCGTCTCGGCGACCGCCAGCGGGACGCTCAAGCACGGCAGCGGGCTGCCCGGCTCCCGGGCCGGGTCGCTGTCCGCTGTCGGCTTCACCAGCTGCACCGGCCCGGGTATCAGCGACAGTGACCTCAGAGTGACTTTTCAGGCCACGGACCTGCCCTGGCACGTGAACCTCTCCTCCTACGACGCGGCGACGGGCGTGGTGACCGGCGCGGTCAGCCACCTCCAGATCATGCTGCTGGCCAACGGCTGCACGGCCGTGATCGGCGGCAAGAGCGGCGCCGCCAGCGACGGCTGGGTGCCGTTCACCTACACCGACAGCACCGGCCAGCTCACGGTGTTGGCCACCGGCGGCAACCTGCACATCTGGAACGTCAGCTCCGGCTGCCTCGGCCTCATCAACACCGGCGACCGGGCCACGGTCGGCGTCACCTTCACCATCAGCCCGAAACAGGCCATCACGAGCCCGTGAGACCGAGGCAAAGACTGCCTGCTGCGGCACTAGGCCATGACCAGGGCCCTGCCATGACCGTCCGTAACGGGAACATGTGTCCGTGGTGAGAACATGATGTCCGTGCGTACTCAGGTCGGGATCGTCGGCGCGGGACCAGCCGGGCTGCTGCTCTCGCACCTGCTGCTCTCGCACCTGCTGCACCGGCGCGGCATCGATTCGGTGGTGCTGGAGGCGCGCAGCCGCGATGGCGCCGGGAACTAATTGGGGCTGGCGGATGTCTGAGCCGGGCGCGCTGTTCTCCGGAGTCTTCGCCCGCGGCGGCGTCGACGTCAGCGATGCCGCCTGGCTGCAGGCGATGCTCGACGCCGAGGCCGCGCTGGCCCGCGCGCTGGAACGGGCCGGGCTGGCGGCCGCCGGCGCGGCCAGCGAGTTCGCCGGGCGCGCGCTGGCGGCGCACCGGCTGACCCAAGCGCGGCTGGCCGGCCTCTGCAAGTGATCGGTTCCCGGGTGATGCGGCGTCCCTGGCCGGCCCGGATCAGCCCTGCGCGCGGTAGGCAGAGCCGAGAACGCGCAGGCAGACGGCGTAGCAGAGCATCGCGATACAGCCGGCGATCGTCATGCCAAGGGACGCGCGGTTGTGCCCGTTCCGCAGGAAGCCGATGCCGTTGAATGCGGCGCCGAGGATGGCGATGAGGCCGATGGCCGAGGCCACCACGACCGGCCGGTACCGGGCCAGGATCGCGCGGACCAGCAGGTCGATCGCGGCGATGATCAGGAGCAGGCCGAGCACCGCGTGCAGCGCGAGCAGCGGGCCGTTGGAGAATGCCTCGCTCACGCCGCCCTTGGCCGGCGTGATGTAAAGGCTGACCCCGACTCCCAGTGCGAACTGGATGATGAGCATCGCCAGCACGCCCATGCTGGCGCTGCGCAGCCGGGCCGTCGCCCGCGTAGCGTCCCCGGCGACCACCCGGTCGGTGTTGCCGGCGCTGGTCATCCCCGGAGTGTATCTGCCCCGGACCGTTCCGCTCAGTACAGGTAACACCTCGTACACGGAGCAAGGAGCACATCATGACGAGCATTCCTGCCGGCCCCGGCGACATCCTGGCCGTGTGGACCGGCCAGGGCATGGTCCAGGATCTCATCCGGGCCGGAGAAGCGCTGCAGGGCAAGCCGGCGGTGGCCAACCACGTCGTCGTCGTCACTCACAAGGACCAGGTGGGCCGGTGGATGGGCATCCAGGGACAGCCCGGCGGCGTCGGGCCGGTCGACTGCACGCCCTTCCTGTCCGACAGCCGGACCATGTCCAATCACCCCGAGCCGAAGCCTGACGACCGGGGCCAGCTGACCTCGTTCCTGGCCAGCGCGGCGAAGTCACTCGGCATCAGCTACGACTGGGTCGGGATCGCGGAGGACACGCTGGACGCCTTCCATGTCCATGATCTTTCCGACCTGATCGACCCGCTGTGGCGCTGGCCCTCCGAGCACAACCTGCTGCCCGGGCACGTCGTCTGCTCCAGCCTCGCCGCCATGCTGTACGACCTGCCGTCGGTCGGCTGGGCGCATCCGGATCTCGGCGACGAGCGCGGGTGCGAGCCCGCCGACTGGTGGCGATGGTCACAGGCTCAGGGGTGGCGGCTCAGCCGCCAGGCGTACACGCAGGCCGGGATCTAGCCCGGGCCGAAGTCACCCCCGGCCCCTATTGTCGGGGCATGGGAAGGGAACCGCAAATCCTGGCCTGCTCGGGCCGCGCGCGCTGGCCGGAGGGATCGCCGCCGGAGCTCACCGGGGCCCAGCTCAGGCAGGCGATGCGGCTGGCCGGGGGGATCAGGCCGCGGGTGTGCCTGGTGCCCACCGCGATGGGGGACTGGCCGCAGATCATCGACGGCTGGTATGCCACCGCACCGAGCTTCGGCCCGGCGGAGCTGTCCCATCTCCAGCTTTTCCCGCAGCCGAACGTGCCCGGCGTGCGCGCGCACCTGATGGCCCAGGACGTGATCTTCGTATGGGGCGGCAGCGTGGTGAACCTGCTGGCGGTGTGGCGGGCGCACCGGCTCGACGAGATCCTGCGCGAATGCTGGGCGGCCGGGGTGGTGCTCGCCGGGGGCAGCGCAGGGAGCCTGTGCTGGCACGTCGCCGGGGTCACCGACTCCTTCAGCGACGCCCTCGACCCGCTGACCGACGGCCTCGGCTTCCTGCCGTTCAGCAACGGCGTGCACGACGATTCCGGTGACCAGCCGCGTCGGCGCTGCTTCCGCGAGCTGATCGCCGGCGGCGTGCTGCCCGCCGGGCACGCGACCGAGGACGGCACCGCCCTGCATTACGTCGGGACCAGCCTGCACGAGGCGGTGACTATCGTGCCCGGCAAGCGCGCGTGGCGGGTAGCCAGGCCGGACGGCGGCGGGTACCGGGAGACCGCACTTCCCACCCGGTACTGGCTGCCGCCGATCTAGCACCCCGCACCCGGCCAGGAAGGCGGGAACCATGACCGGTTCGGAACGGCCGGCGCAGGACCGCTTCACGCTGCGCCCCTACCAGCGTCCCCCGACGATGCACCCGGCCAACGATTACCCGCCGTACCGGTCATCGGCGCTGCGCGCACCGCGCTGGCGGCGAACGCCCCGGTCACGACGGCCCTGCTGACTCATCTGGAGCCGGCTGACCGCCGAGCAGCACCCGGGTGAGCTGGTTGCGGGTGTCGAGCAGCTGGTCGAGCGCGGCGCCCATGTGAACGTCGGTCACCCGCAGCGGGCCGTCCTGGCGGGGCGCGGCACCGTCGTCGGCGGCGAACAGGGCCGCCCGGCGCAGCAGTTCCTTGAGGAAGGAGGCGGTGACTCCCTCGGTCCGTTCGATCACCATCTCGGGACCGGCCAGGTCGAGGACGAGTCGTCCCCGGTAGAGCTCGATGAGCTGCCGCCGCGCGGCCGCATCGGGGATGGGCAGCTCGACCGCATGATCGACTCGCCCCGGCCTGGCGGCGAGCGCCTGCTCCAGCATGTCCGCCCGGTTGGTGGTCAGCAGGAACGTCACGTCGATGTCCTGGCCGAGCCCGTCCATTTCGTTGAGCAGCTGGAACAGCAGGGGGTGCGCGCCGATGTGCGGGATCCGCTGCTCGGCGATCAGATCCACGTCCTCGACCACGACGACCGACGGCTGCAGCTGCCGAGCCACCGAGCACGCCTGACTGATCAGCTGGAGCGCGGCGCCGGTCAGCACGACAACCGTGACCTGCTCCATCCGGCCGATCAGGTAGCTGACGGTATGGGTCTTGCCCGTGCCCGGGACGCCGTGCAGCAACACCCCGCGCTTGAGGTGCTGGCCGCTGGCGCGCAGCCGGGCCGCGTGCTGCCGCACCCCGAGTACCTGCCGCTCGATCCCGTCGAGCAGGTCCGGCGGCAGCACCACGTGATCCCGGGGGACCCGCGGCCGGTCGAGGAAGCTCAACGCCCCGCCACGGCGATGCCCGAACATCTCGCCGCCGAAGGAAATGACCTGGCCCCGGCAGACGTTGCGCTCCACCGCGAGCTGGCGCACCTCGCCGAGTATCCGCTCGGCCAGCTCGGCGTCCGCGGCGGCTACCTCCAGGGTGACCTCTTCCGGCCCGCCGCGCTCGGTTGGCCCGCGCAGCAGCAGCGCATAACGCTTCTCGCCTTCGCTGACCAGGTAGAGGCCGCACGCCACGCAGGACCGGGTCAGTCCGCCGGGACCCGCGGGAAGCGCGGTCGTGGACACGTTGCCGATGCCGAGCCCGGTCCCATGCCCGCCAGACTGTACGAGCTCGGCCAGTCCGAAATCCTGGTGCCGGAACTGAGTGAGCCCGGCGAGCTCATGCCAGCGGCAGGCCCGGGCGAGCCACGCGTCCAGGCCGATCTGAACGTTCACGTGGTCGTATGGCTGCCATGACCCGGTGACCAGCGGGATGTCGTCGGCGCCCGGGCCAAGGTGATCTTTCAGCAGGTCGCGCAGCGGGTCCGGCTCGCCCCGGGCGGCCCGTACCGCCTTGTCCAGCAGCCGCCGCCCCAGCCGGCCCACGTCGGCCAGTTCGGGCTGCAGCGCCTCATCGTCGCGACGGCCGCCGCGGCCAACGGCGTAGCTGACGCCGCGGCCGACGGCGGGGCCGGCTCTGACCACCCACACGTGCTCCGTCATGTTCGCAGCCTATGCACCGCCGGGTTCAGGCCTGCCGCAGCAAGGCGCGGGCGGCGGACTCGATGGCCTGCTCGGACAGCAGCACGCTCGCCGCCGCGTC
This sequence comes from uncultured Actinomycetes bacterium, assembly GCA_963762615.1. Taxonomy (GTDB): domain Bacteria; phylum Actinomycetota; class Actinomycetes; order Streptosporangiales; family Streptosporangiaceae; genus PALSA-505. Next base: position 34,965 of record CAVXLG010000020.1, read on the forward strand.
GCCGAGCGGGATGAAGCTGTCCTCGCTCGTCACCCGGGCCACCCGGCCGCCGAACCCGCCGTCGGCGAGGGCCGTGACGACCGCCTCGGACACGCCGCCGGTGCGCCGCGTCTCGTCGGCGATGAGCACGCGGCCGGTCATCGCCGCCTCGGCCAGGATGTCGGCGGCCGGCAGCGGCGCGAGCCAGCGCAGGTCCACTACCCGGCAGCCGGCCCCGGACTCGCGCAGCCGCTGCGCCACCCGCAGGCTCAGCCGCAGCCCGTTGCCGAACGTGATGATCGTGAGGTCGGCCACGCCGCCCGGCGCGGGGTAAGCCCGCGCCCGCCCGGCCGGCACGTGCCTGGCCGCCCAGTCCGCGGGCGGCGGGTACGGTGCCAGCCAGCCGCCGTCGCCGGGAACGGCGGCGTCGCGGGCGTGATACAGCGCGATCGGCTCGAGGAACACGCAGACGCTGCCGTCCGCCTCCGCGGCGGCCAGGCAGGTCCGCAGCATCGCGGCGGCGTCGTCCGGCCGGGCCGGCACGGCGATGATCACGCCGGGGATGTCCCGCAGCGCGCCGACCGCGTTGTCGTTGTGGAAGTGCCCGCCGAATCCCTCCTGGTAGCCGAGCCCCGCGATCCGCACCACCACCGGGTTGCGGAACCTGCCGCGGGAGAACCAGGACAGCGTGGCGGCCTCGCCGCGGATCTGGTCGGCGGCGTTATGCAGGTAGGCCAGGTACTGGATCTCCGGCACCGGCAGCATCCCGGTCAGGCCGGCGCCGAGCGCGAGGCCGAGTATGGCCTGCTCGTCCAGCGGGGTGTCGAACACCCGGCCCGCCCCGAACCGGCGCAGCAGCCCCCTGGTCACCCCGTACACCCCGCCCTTGCGCGCCACGTCCTCGCCGAACACCAGCATCCCGGGCCGCGCCGCGAGCGCGTCGGCCAGCGCGGCGTTGATCGCCTGCGCCAGGGTAACCGGGCCGGCGTCCTCCGGCAGCCGCCCGCCGAAGGCAAGCTGCCGCTGGGCCAGCGTGGCGGCGGCAGCGGCGCGGCCGGCGACCACGTCGGGCCGCCGCGGCGCCAGCGGCGCCATCACCTGGGGGGCGTTGGTCAGCCGCGGCTCGCGTGTCACCTCAGCGGCCAGCTCGAGCACGAGTTCGCGCGACCGCTCCTGCCGCGCGAGCGCCTCGTCGGCGCTGACCGCGCCGCTGTCGACGAGCAGCCGTACGGTGCCGGCCAGCGGGTCGCGCGCCGCCGAATCGGCGATCTCGGCCGGGCTGCGGTAGGCGGTCTCGGCGTCCGAGCCCGCGTGCCCGCCGAGCCTGGTCACCGACAGGTGCAGGAAGGCCGGCGCCCGATGCTGGCGGACGAAGGCCGTCGCGGCCGTCGCGGTGTCGTAGACGTCGGCCAGGTCCTCGCCGTCTGCGTGGAAGTACTCGATGCCCGGCCTGCCCGACTGCGCGGTCGCTATCCAGCCCGGCGGCGTGCGCACGCTGATGCCCAGCCCGTTGTCCTCGCAGACCAGCAGCAGCGGCAGCGGCAGGCCCTGGTAGGCGCAGTAGGCGGCGGTGTTGAACGCGCCCGCGGCAGTGGAGTGATTCACCGACGCGTCGCCGAACGAGCACACCACGATCGAGTCGCCGGGCCAGCGTGTCACCGGCCATCCGCGCCACGGCTCATCGGCCGGGCCGGCGGGCAGCCGCCGCCCCCGGTCCAGCGCGAACGCCAGGCCGACGGCGCGCGGCAGGTGCGAGGCGATGGTCGAGGTCTGCGGGATGATCGCCAGCTCGGCGCGGCCGAACACCTTGTGCCGGCCGCCGGAGATCGGCTCGGCGGCCGCGGCCACCAGGCCGAGCAGCACGTCCCGCAGGCCGTCGCGCAGCGCGTCCGGTGACGGGCTGGCCTGGCACGCCCGGGTCAGGTAGAACGCGCCGGACCGGTAGTGCAGCAGCGCGGGATCGGTCACCCGCAGGGCTGCCGCGACGGCGGCGTTTCCCTCGTGCCCCGACGACCCGATCGTGTAGAAGCCGCGGCCGCGCTCGCGCAGCCAGCGTGCGGCCAGGTCGAGGTGCCTGCTGCCCAGCTGTGCGTCGAACAGCTCCAGGCAGAGCGCCACGCTCAGGGCGGAGCCCGGCCTGACGGCGGCGTGACGCTCACCGTGTTTCCCGAATGACTGGCGCCCGGTCATCAGCGTGCCCTCCTTCCGCCTGACGGTAGCGGCCGCCGCGCAGCAGCGAGGCCACCGCGGCCAGTGCCGACAGCGCGGTGGATACGGCGAACACCACCAGCAGGCCGTGGTGGAACGGCTCCGAGCAGGCTGAGCTGGAACATCGGCTCGGCAACCCTGCTCTCGATCAGGGCGAAGGCGATGAGCAGCACGACGCCGCCGGCCAGCAGGCCGGCCACCACCGGGTTGGCCCAGCCCTAAGACTGGGCTTACAAGTTTTCGGTGAGTCCGCGATGCAACCGCCGGGCACCGCGGCAACGTCTCACCGGCATGAAGAAGTCACCTGGGCGGGCCGGGGTGGCCGCCGTCCTCGCGCTGGCGGCGGCAGGCTGCGGTGCCGTCCACGCGGCGCAGCCGGCCGTCGGCAGGGGCACGGCCGGCCGGGCCACCGCGGCCAGCCCCCGGCCGGCCGGCCGGGCGGACACCGCGTTCGGCCTGGACATGCTGCGCGCGTGGTGCCGGAGCCAGCCACGGTCCAACATCGTCTTCTCGCCGTCCAGCCTGGCCACCGGGCTCGGCCTGGCCTACCTCGGCGCCCGCGGCGCGACCGCCGCGGCCATCGCCCGCGTACTGCACCTGCCGGCGGCAGGCGGCCCGCGGACCGAGGCAGACATGCGCGCCCGGCAGTCGGCGCTGGGCAGGCTGGACGGCCCGGGCGTAACGCTGGCCCGCAGCGACCGGATCTGGTCGGACCCGTCGCTGCTGCCGCGGCGCAGCTACCTGGACGCGGTGGCCACGGCCGATCAGGCGGGCCTGTCGCGGGTTCCGCTGGACTCGGACCCGGTGAAGGCGGCGCAGCTCATCAACGCCGCGATCGCGCGCGACACCCGCGGCAAAATCCCCCGGCTGCTTTCGCCGGGATCGCTGGCCGGCCCGGCCTGGGTGCTGACCGATGCCCTCTACCTGAACGCGGCCTGGGCCACGCCGTTTTCCCCCAGCCGGACCGAGCAGGGGCCGTTCACCGCGGCCTCGGGCGGCACCGCCACGGCGCGGTTCATGCACGGCACCGGCTACCGGTCCGCCTCGGCGCGCGGCTGGACCGCGGTCGCGCTGCCGTACCGCGGCGGCAGGCTGGCGATGACCGCGCTGCTGCCACGCGCCGGGCCCGGTGCCCTCGGCTGTCAGGTGCCGGCCCCGGCGGCACTGCGCGCGGTCAGCGCCGACCTGTACGGACCGGGCTCCGCCGGAGCCAGCCGGGCGACCGCCGTCGCGCTGCCCAAGGTCAGCCTCGGCTCGCACCAGGAGATGGACAGCCTGCTCACCGGGCTCGGCATGGGCGTCGCGTTCTCCGGCCGTGCCGACTTCACCGGGCTGTCGCCGAGCGCGTGCTGCATCTCGTTCGTCGAGCACGCGGCGACGCTGCAGGTGGGGGAGAAGGGCACGGTCGGCAGCGCGGCCACCGCGGTCGGCCTGCTGCCCGCCGACGTTCAGGTGCCGGCCGGCCCCGAGATCACGTTCGACCGGCCGTACCTGATGCTCGTGACCGACACCGTCACCGGCGAGCCGCTGTTCCTGGCGCGGGTGGCCGATCCCGGTGCGTGATGGCTGGCGCGTTTCCGTTCGGTATAAGAATGGAGAGCGGGGCCGCGATCCTGTCACACTGAGCCGACCGAAGAGCAACCGATGGAGGCATCATGCTGCCCTGGTCCGCCGAATTCGCCGGACGGCTGGACGAGCACGTCATCACCAGCGAGCTGCTGCGGGGCAATCCGCTCGGCGACCCGTACGAGCGGCCGCTGCTGGTGTACGTCCCGCCGGGATATGACGACGAACCCGGGCGGCGCTACCCGTCCGTCTACGTGATCCAGGGCTACACCGGCCACGTCGCCATGTGGTCGAACCGGGGCGCCTACCGGCAGCCGTTCCCGGAGACCGCGGACGCCGTGTTCGCCCGCGGCGAGGCACCGCCCGCGATCGTCGTCTACGTGGACGCCTGGACCGCCTACGGCGGCAGCCAGTTCGTGGATTCGCCGGGCACCGGCCGCTACCACTCCTACCTGTGCAACGAGGTGGTGCCCTGGGTGGATGCCCGGTACCGAACGGTGCCCGAGGCGGCCCAGCGGGGGATCATGGGCAAGTCCAGCGGCGGGTTCGGCGCCATGATCACGCCGATGCTGCGGCCCGACCTGTTCGGGGTGCTGGCCACGCACGCCGGCGATTCGCTCTACGAGCTCTGCTACATACCGGAGTTCGGCAAGGCGGTCCGGTACCTGCGCGGCTACGACGGCGACATCTGGCGCTGGTGGTCGGACTTCACCTCCCGGATCTCCTTCACCAAGGAGGAGGACCACATCCTGCTGATGACCCTGGGCGTGGCCGCCTGCTTCTCCGCCCAGGAGGACGGCACGGTGGATCTGCCGTTCGACCCGAAGACGGGGGTGCTGCGGCCAGACGTCTGGCAGCGCTGGCTCGACTGGGACCCGGTACGGATGGTGCCCAGGTACGCCGACGCGCTCCGGTCAGTCCGGGCGATGTGGATCGACGCGGGCACCAGGGACGAGTGGTTCCTCGACCTCGGCGCCGAGGCGTTCCGCGCTGCTCTGCTCGAGGCCGGGGTGAAGGAGGACATCATCCGGTTCGAGCTGTTCGACGCCACCCACATGGGCATCGACTACCGGTACCCGATGTCGCTGGCCTGGATGTGCCAGCAGATGGCCGGCTGACCAGGGCCGGGCAGGCGGGCTGGTGCCGTTGTACGTGATCTGACCCCGGGTGCCAGGATTACCAGCATGACCACGGGCACGCGGCCGCCGCTGGAACAGCCAGTGCAGCGGGGGCGCGGCCTGATCGTGATCTACTCCGCGCTGATGCTGGCGATCCTGCTGGCCGCGCTCGACCAGACGATCGTGTCCACCGCGCTGCCCACGATCGTCGGCGACCTGGGCGGGCTGTCCCGGCTGTCCTGGGTGGTGACCGCGTACATACTGGCCAGCACGGTGGGCACCCCGCTGTGGGGCAAGCTCGGCGACCAGTACGGCCGCAAGAGGCTGTTCCAGGGCGCCATCGTGATCTTCCTGGTCGGGTCCGCGCTCTGCGGCCTGTCCCAGGACATCAACATGCTGATCGCGTTCCGCGCGCTGCAGGGGCTGGGCGGCGGGGGGCTCATGGTGCTCGCCCAGGCGATCGTCGGCGATGTGGTCCCGCCCCGGGAACGAGGGCGCTACCAGGGGGCGTTCGGCGCGGTCTTCGGCGTGGCGAGCGTGGCCGGCCCGCTGATCGGCGGGTTCTTCGTAGACAATCTCGGCTGGCGCTGGGTGTTCTACATCAACCTGCCGATCGGCGTGATCGCGCTGGCCGTGATCGCGGTGGCGCTACCCGATACGTCGACCCGGTCCCATCACACCATCGACTACGTGGGCACCGTGCTGCTCGGCGGCGCGGCGACCTGCGTCGTGCTGCTCACCTCGTGGGGCGGCACCACCTTCCCGTGGGGATCGGGCGTGATCATCGGCCTCGGGATCGGCGCCGTCGCGCTGACGGTCGGCTGGTGGCGGTCGGCGCACCGCGCGCCCGAGCCGGTGCTGCCGCCGCGGCTGTTCCGGGATCCGGTGTTCAGGATCAGCTCGGCCATCGGGTTCGCGGCCGGGTTCGCGCTGTTCGGCGCGCTCTCGTTCCTGCCGCTCTACCTGCAGGTGGTGCGCGGCGTCTCGGCCACGATCTCCGGCGTCTACCTGCTGCCCATGGTCATCGGCCTGCTGGTGACCTCGATCACCAGCGGGCAGCTGATCAGCAGGCGGGGCCGGTACAAGGTGTACCCGATCATCGGCACCGCGCTGCTGACCGTGTCGCTGTTCCTGCTGTCGAGGCTGAACGAGCACACGCCCACCGGGGTGATGTGGCTGTACTTCCTGCTGCTCGGCCTCGGGCTCGGCCTGATCCTTCAGGTGCTGATCATCGCGGTGCAGAATTCGGCCGACTACGCCGACCTGGGCGCCGCCACCTCGGGCGCCACCTTCTTCCGCTCCATCGGCAGCTCGTTCGGGGTGGCCATCTTCGGCGCGGTGTTCTCCAACCGGCTGGCCAGCGAGATCGTGACCGAGCTGCGCGGGGTGCGGCTGCCGCCCGGCTTCAGCCCGTCCGCCGCGCAGGCCAATCCGGTGCTGATCCACCGGCTCCCGGTCCCGCTGCGCGGCGACGTCGTGCACGCGTACACGGTGTCCCTGCAGACCGTGTTCCTGGCCGCGGTGCCGGTGGCCCTGGCGGCCTTCATCCTCAGCTGGTTCCTGCGCGAGGTGCCGCTCCGCGCCGCCGTGGGTGCCGCCGCAAACCCGGCCGACGTGGCCGACGGGCTGGGCGCGACCTCGGCCCAGCGGTCGTCCGCGGAGGAACTGGAGCGCGCGCTGGTCCAGCTGTCCAGCGTCGACCTGCGCCGGCGCGGCTACGAGCGGATGGCGGAGGTGTCCGGCCTCGGCCTGCCCGCGGGCAGCTGCTGGGTGCTCGCCCACCTGGCCAAGCAGGACCACGTCGCCGGGCAGGACCTGGCCCGGGAGGCCGGCGTCACGGTCGAGCACGGCCGGCCCTATGTGGATCTGCTCGTGAACCGGGGGATGGTGATCAGGGACAACGGCATGCTGAGCCTCACCGAGGCCGGGCACGCGGCGGCGGAGCGGCTGTTCGCCGGGCGGCGCGACCTGCTGGAGAAACTGGTCGCCGACTGGTCACCCGAGCAGTACGCGGAGGTGACCGAGCTGCTGAACCGGCTGTCCCGCGCGCTGCTGGGGGAGGACGCCGACCGCGGCGTGCTCGCCGGGCCGGCGCCCGCCCTGCGGTAGCCTCCGGTTAACCGGTAAGGAGATCCCAGGGTGAGGCTTGCCACCATTTCCACCGCCGCCGGACCGCGGCTGCACGTGCTCGGCCGGTCCGGGTACGTCAACGTCGGCGAGGCTACCGGGGATCCGCGGTTCGCCTCGCTGCGCTCGTTCCTGGAGGCAGGACGGCCCGCGATGGACGCGGCCCGCGGGCTGGCCGGCCGTGACGGCCGGCCGTACGGCCCCGAGGACTTCGGCCCGGCCGTCCCGGCTCCCGAGCGCATCTTGTGCCTGGGCGTGAACTACAGCGATCACGCCATCGAGAGCAGGGGCGAGGTGCCCAGCTGGCCGGACGTGTTCGTGCGCGGCCGGGGCACCGTGCTCGGCCCGTACGCCGACCTGGTGAAGCCCGCCCTGACCGAGCGCTTCGACTACGAGGGCGAGCTCGGCCTGGTGATCGGCGCGGGCGGCCGGTACATCCCGGCCGGCAAGGCACTGGACGCGGTGGCCGGCTTCGTCGTGCTGAACGACGCCTCGGCCCGCGACTGGCAGCGGGCGGGCACGCAGTGGACGCCGGGCAAGAACTTCGACGCCAGCATGCCGATCGGCCCCGAGGTGGTGACCACCGACGAGGTGGACGTGTCGGACGTGGCGCTCACCACCACGCTGAACGGCGAGGTCATGCAGTCCGCCAGGACGTCGCAGCTGATCGTGGACGTGCCGAGCGCGGTCGAGTACTTCTCCTCGTTCACCACGCTGGTCCCGGGCGACGTGATCGCCACCGGGACGCCGGGCGGGGTGGGCTTCGCCCGCACGCCGCCGGTCTGGCTGACCCCCGGCGACGTCATCGAGGTGAGCATCGAGGGGGTCGGCGCCATCCGCAACCGGGTGGTGGCCGAGGACGGCGCCCCGCGCGACTGGCGGTGGCAGCCCGCCCGCGCCTAGCCCGCGACCCCGGCCCGCACCCGGGCGCTCGCTTGTATGAGTCAGGTGGGGTGCTGGCTGGGCAGGGTGGTGTAGCGGCGGCCGGCGGGGGTGAGCCAGGTCATGACCCCGGGGCTGGTCTGCTGGAGGGTCCAGCCTTCGGCTTGTTTCAGCCGGTGGCAGTGGCGGCACACCGGAGCGAGGTTGCATTCGCAGGTCAGGCCGCCGTCGTCGTACGGGATGGTGTGGTCGAGGTCGCAGCGGACAGCCGGGCGGCGGCAGCCGGGACCGGAACAGGTAACGGTACGGGCCCGGATGAGGCGTTGCAGGGCGGAGCTCGGCCGGTAGCCGGGCTCACGGTTACGGTGGTCGCAGTGCCCGGCGGCGATAGCTTCGGCGGTCACGCGCACTGTCCATCCGCCGCCGGGTGTGCCTCCGCCGGACTTGCCTCTGCCGGCGGAGGCGGGCTGGCGGGCAGTGCCGTGGGCCAGGGCCTGTCCGCCGGGTCCGGTGACGGTGATCTGCCATCGGGTCGCGGGGTGCCCAGCGGCCGCGCAGGCCAGCAGCCGCGTGGTGTCGGCGTCCAGCGGCCCGTATCCGGCGACAGCGCCGGGCGCGTCGGCCACGCCGAGCAGGGTAGTGAGAGGGACGGTCAGGTTGATCAGCCCGGCTAGTGCAGGCAGGCCGTCCGCGCCAGGATGGCGCAGGCCGGGCGGGACCTGCCGCCGGCCTGCATCTGGCCGGTCGAGCGAGCCGGGCACGGGTTCGCCGTGCTGGCCGGGCGCAGGCTGGCCGTCCGGGCCAGAACCAGCCGACCCGGCGGGTCCGCTGTCTCGGTCGGCTCCGTACCTGCTTGAGTTCCTGGTGGCGGGGTAGCGGTCATCCGGGCCGAGAGGGCCGGGGGCGGGCATCGCGGGCATCAGGCTGGCTGGCGGAGTGTTGATCGCCTGGCCGTTCAGGAGCGCCAGATAGGCATGCGCGCGGAGCAGGTCCGTGCCGCCCTGGGCGCCTTGGCTCTTCCAGCCGGCGGCGATCTGGCCGAGCCGCTTGCTGGCGCTCATAGCCGCCGCCGGGGGAAGGTAGCGACCGGTCAGGCTGGCGGTGCCTTCGGGGTCGGCCCAGTGCTCGACCCGGGCATCCTGCTCGGCTTCTGCACGCCGCCGCCGGGCGGCGTCCGGATCGACCGACAGTACCGCGCGGTGCAGCGCGGCGCGGAGCTGCCCGGTGGTCATGTCTGCGGCCTTCGGCATGATCTCCGCCTCCACCGCGGCCGCCTGTACGGCTGGCAGCGGGCCCAGCATGCTGGTGATGATCTTTGCCCGGGGCAGGTCGATCCGGCCGGCCTGCAGGGCTGCGGCGGCCGCCGGACGGTCCGCCAGGTCGACGGCCAGGTCCAGCTCAGCCTGCGCGGCCTGGCCGGTCAGCGTCAGCGCGGCCGCGATCTCCGCGCTGATGAATTCGCTCAGCCGGGCCGGGAACTGCCCGGGTGCCGCTCCCGGCGGGGTGCCATCTGCCGGGCGGCGCCGGACCAGCTCAGCGACCATGACCAGTTCCCGGGCCTGCGCCCAGGATGCCAGCCGCCGCCACGCCCGCAGCACCCCGACCAGGCAGTCGTCATCCAGATCCTCGACCCGGCGACAGGCGTCATCGGCGAACCCGGCCAGCGCGATCCCGGCCGGCAGCACGTCCAGCTCGCCGCCATCGGCGAAACCGGTCCCGCCGCCCGTGCCGTCCCGGTCCGCCAACCCGGCCGGCCACCCGGCCCCGGCAGGCCCGTCCGGCGACTGGTAACTCAGCGGCCAGGCGGGCGGCGCCGACTGGGTCGGGGCATCGGCGAGCAGCTCCGCCAGCTCTGCGCCCGTCAAGCCGACCAGCTCCGCGGGCGGGTCGATGTCAGGGTCGAGCCAGCCGTAATCCTGCTCGTCCGGCGGGACATCAGCCTCGGTGAGCGCGGCCAGCGGGGCGTCCCAGATCTCCTCCCACGATTCGGGCCGGCGGTCGGCGGACACGAGGCGGCCTCCAGAAGACGCGACTAATGGGCCAGATTGTCAATCACTTATTCGAACACTATATCGCATCAAGAACATCGTGCAGGCGAATTAGCGCGCGACACGCCAGAGAATCGCGATGGACCCGTGCGACCCCGGGTCTTATCCGGTGCTGCCCTGCGAGCCGGACAACGGTGCGAATTCGCCCAGGCCAGCGTGAAAGGCGCCTGCGCGGGAGTCCGGGCAGATGCCGGACGGCCTACGCCCTCGGCCAGGACAAGCAGTACGGCAAGGCACCATGGCGCCTGGGTCTCCTGGAGAACCCAGGCCGGTCCTGCGCAACCCGAACTGCTGTACCCGCTCAGCTGATCACTTCGAGCACGCCCGGGAGTACCCGGATCCGCAGTGAGGTGCCAGGATCCAGCGGGCTGGCGCAGGACAGCGGCTCGCCGTCGGCGCCGCCCGGCATGGCCCGGCCCACCGTGACCGTCACCGTGCGGGCGCGGCCGGTTCCGATCTGGTCCATCGACACGTGCGTGCCCTTTTTGATCTTCGTGAGCCCGCGGATCATGGCGGTCTTCGAGGCGCCCTGGATATAGACCACCTCGAGCAGCCCGTCGGCCGGGTCTGCTTCAGGGGCGACCATCATCCCGGCACCGAAGTAGCGGGAGTTGGCCAGGACGACGGCACTGCCGTCGAATTCCCGTACTCGGGCAGCTGCGCGTTCCGCCGGTTCGGCGAGTTCCGTCGGCCCGGTCCCGCCGTCCAGTTCGAGCCGGAACCTGGCCGTGCGCCAGCCGATGACGGCACGCAGCGCCGCTGCCGGGTAGGCCAGCTCTCCCGGCGGTACCCGGGACCGTGCCGCGATCTCGGCGGCGACCGCCGGGATGCCGAGGTAAACGCTGCCCGCCACGATGAGTTCTCCGCCGTCGCCCGCAGGCCCGGCCGGCTCGGTGCTACCGGCCGGCTACCGGCCGCTCGCTACCGGCCGACTCGGTGCTACCGGCCGACGCCGCGCGATCGCCCGCCTCGGCTCGACCGCCCGCCTCGGCGCGACGGCGAGCCTGCGTCGTCTCGCCCGCGTCTTCCCGGCCGACCCCGAGGAGATCCACCCGCCGCGGCTGCCCCTCGACGAGCACCCGGGCCGCGTCGGCCGCGCCGAAGGGTATGCCCAGGGTCCGGGCGAAGTCGTTGCCCCGCCCGGCCGGGATGATCCCGAACGTACCGCCCGCCCCGGCCACCACCCCGGCGAGCGCACCGACCATGCCGTCACCGCCGAACGCGACCACGACGTCTCCGCGGCCGGCCGCCGCCACGGCCAGTTCCTTCGCGTGCTCCAGGCTGGCCGAGGCACGCACCTGATACCCGGCGCCCGCGGCATCCAGCACCCCGCTGACCGCGGGCAGCAGCCGCCGCGCCCGGCCGCCGCCCGCGGCCGGGTTCACCACCAGGCAGTACGTTCGGGTCATCGCGACCTCCGTCAGGGCGGCGGGATGAGCTTGCCGGGATTGAGCACGCCCGCGGGGTCGAGCACCTTCTTCACCGCGCGCAGCACCTCAACTCCGAGGTCGCCGATCTCGGCGCGCATCCAGGGCAGGTGGTCGGTGCCGACCGCGTGGTGGTGCGTGATCGTGCCGCCGTTGCCGATGATCGCATCACCCGCCGCGCTCTTGGCAGCCGCCCACTGGCCCGCCGGATCGGCCGCCTGCGCCGCCACGACGGTGTAGTACAGCGACGCGCCGGACGGATAGACGTGCGAGATGTGGCAGGTCAGCACCGGGGGCGTGCCCGCGGCGGTCAGGGATGAGGTGACCGCGGCCGTCACCGCGGCGTGCAGCCGGGCCAGGTTCGCCCAGCTGGTCGCGGTCTCCAGCGTCTCGGCGAGCACGCCCGCGCCGAGCAGCGCGTCCCGCAGCCGGGGCGCGGCGAACCGGCTCTCCCGCCAGGCGGTGACCGGCCCGGCGCCGAGCGGCACGCCGCCGTGCGCCGCGAACACGCGCGCCGTCGCCCGCTGCCCCGCCTCGACCGCCGCCGCCGTGCCCTCGTAGCTGGTGATCGCCAGGCAGCCCGTTATCTTCGGCCCCCCGGTCAGGCCGAGGATCGCCGTCTCCGTCAGGTCATTAAGCCGAACGACGCTGGGCGCCGGCTCGCCGGACTGGCTCAGCTCGCGCAGCGCGGCCAGGCCCGGGTCGAGGCCGTCGAATGACCACGCCTCGTCCAGCAGCACCGCAGGGCGGCGCCGGACCCGCACGGTGACCTCGGTGATCACCCCGAACGTGCCCTCCGAGCCGAGCAGCAGCTGCCGCAGGTCCGGTCCCGCGGCCGAGGCAGGCGCGCGGCCGCCCGCCTTGATCGTGCCGCGCGGGGTCGCGGCCGTGACCGCGAGCACCATGTCGTCGAACCGCCCGTACCCCGCCGATGCCTGCCCGGCCGAGCGGGTCGCGGCGAAGCCGCCGATCGTGGCGTGCTCGAAGCTCTGCGGCAGGTGACCCAGGGTCAGGCCGTGCCGGCCGAGCACCTCCTCGGCCTCGGGCCCGCGCAGCCCGGCCTGCAGGCTCGCGGTCAGCGATTCGGTGTCCAGCCTGGTCAGCCGGTCCATCCTGCGCAGATCGAGCGCGATCACCGCGCCGAACTCGCCGCGCAGCGGCTGCACGCCGCCGGTCACGCTGGTCCCGCCGCCGAACGGCACCACCGCGACCCGGTGTGTGCTCGCCGCCTCGAGGACGGCGAGGACCTCCTCGTGCGTGCCCGGGGTGATCACGGCGTCGGGTGCGCCGGCCGCGTCGCCGCCGCGGCGGCGCAGCAGATCTGTCGTGCTCCGGCCGCCGGCCCGGCCGAGCCTCGCGGACCGGTCGGCGCGGACCTGCCCGGCGCCGGCCGCCCCGGCGAAGGCGCGGAGCGCGCCGGGCGAGAGCCGGGACGGGGGAAGGATCACGTCGTCTTCGGGCACAGCGGGCGCGGGGCGGAGCGCGGCGCCCAGGAATTCGGCCAGCAGCGCGCGGGTGGGCGCGGCCAGCGGCAGCGGGTCGCCCCAGCCGGCCCACGGCATGTCCGGAACGCGCCGCCCGGGCCGCTCAGGCGGGACGAGATCAGGCACCCCGGCATCGCGCGGCGCGGCCGCGTCCTGCGCCCGCTGGCCGGATTCGCGCGCCAGCCCCCCGTCGCGGGCCCGGCCCCGGCCGGCCGCCCGGCCCTGGCCACCCGCTCCGTCTGCCTGCTCGGTCATGACTTGATAAGCTTACAGATCATGTCAAGTTGTAACGTGCTCGAGATCGAGCCGGATAATACCGAGAGCGCGATCCTGGACGCGGCCGCTGACTGCGTGCACGCGGTCGGCATCCGCCGGACCTCGCTGTCGGACGTGGCCCGCCGGGCGGGGGTGAGCCGTCCGACCGTCTACCGCCGCTGGCCGGACCGGAGGGCACTCGTCGCCGACCTCATGACCAGGGAATTCGCCGCGGTGTTCAGCCGTGCCGCGCAGGACACGGAGCGGCCCGGACCAGGCTCGGCGCGCGAGCAGGCGGTCGGCCAGTTCCTCGTCGTGGCCCGGGACCTGCGGGCCCACCCGCTGCTCAGCAAGATCATCCAGGTGGACCCCGACCTGCTCCAGCCCTACATCTTCGACCGGCTCGGGGCCAGCCAGCGGATGGCACTCGGCTTCATCGCCGCGATGATCAGGGCGGGCCAGCGGGACGGGTCGGTCCGCCCCGGCGACGTCGATGCCATGTCGGTGACGGTGCTGCTCAGCGTCCAGTCATCGGTGCTTTCCGCCCGCCTGACCGACGGCCTGGTCACGCCCGGCCGGCGCGATGCCGAACTCGCCGCGCTACTCGACCGCTACCTGGCCCCGGCGTGACCGGGACAGGCCCGGACCGGCCCGGGACGTCGCTCAACGCGGCCAGGCGCGCGCGTGAGCTGGCCATGGTCGCCGAGCACGGCCGGACGGACCTGCTCGTGGTCGGCGGCGGCGTGACCGGCGCCGGGGTAGCGCTCGACGCCGCCGCCCGGGGCCTGTCGGTGGTACTCGCCGAGCGCGGCGACCTCGCCTTCGGCACCAGCCGGTGGAGCTCGAAGCTCGTGCACGGCGGACTGCGTTACCTGGCCCGGGGAGAGTTCGGGATCGCCTACGAGAGCGCCGCCGAGCGCGGGCTGATCATGGGCAGGCTCGCGCCGCACCTGGCCCGGCCGCTGCCGATGATCTACCCCTGGCTGCCCGGCACGAGCCGGGGCTCCCGGGCGCTGGTCGGCGCGGGGCTCGCGGCCGCCGACGTGCTGCGCCGCGCCGCCCGCACCAGCCGCCGGACCCTGCCGCCGCCGCGCCGGCTGACCAGGGCCGAGGCCCTGACCGCCGTCCCGCGGCTCCGCCGGGACGTCACCGGGGGCATGCTGACCTGGGACGGTCAGCTCACCGACGACGCCCGGCTCGTGGTCGCGGTGGCCCGCACCGCAGCCGCGCATGGGGCGGTGATTCTCACCCGGTGCGAGGCGAGCGGCCTGACCGCAGACGGCGCGCTGCTGACCGACCGGCTGACCGGGGAGTCGTTCCGGCTGCGGGCCGGCGCCGTGGTCAACGCGGCCGGGGTGTGGGCCGGGCAGCTCACCGAGGGCGTGGCGCTGCGGCCGAGCCGGGGCACCCACCTGGTGCTGGCCGATGCGGCGTTCGGCGGGCTGCGGGCCGGCGTGATCGGGCCCGTGCCCGGCGACCGGTCCAGGTTCGTGTTCGCGGTCCCCGTGCCCGGCGAGCCGCGGGTCTACGCGGGACTGACCGACGAGCCGGCCATCGGCCCGCTGCCCGAGGTTCCCGAGCCGACGCCCGGAGAGATCGACTTCCTGCTGCAGAGGATCAGCTGCCTGCTGGACGCCCCGCTGGGCCCCGATGACGTGCTCGGCGCGTTCGCGGGCCTGCGCCCGCTGCTGGCCGGCCCGCAGGGCAGCGGCACCGAAGCCACCGCGGATCTGTCCAGGAAGCACGCGGTGCTCACCTCGCCGGACGGCGTGGTCACCGTGGTGGGCGGCAAGCTGACCACCTACCGGCGGATGGCGCAGGACGCGGTGGACGCGGCGCTGGCCGGCGGGGCCGACGACCTGCGCCGGAAGGCCGGCCCGTGCCGGACCCGCCGGCTGCCGCTGGCCGGCGCGGCCGATCCCCGGGTGCTGGCGCGGGTGCGCGCGCCGGCCAGGCTGGTGGCCAAGTACGGAACCGAAGCGCCCGCCGTGCTCGACCTGGCCGGCCGCGACCCCGCGCTGGCCGGGCCCGTCGCCGCCGGAACGCCGGTGACCGGTGCCGAGCTCGCCTTCGCCGTGCGGCACGAGGGGGCGCTTGACGCCGGCGACCTGCTGGACCGGCGGACCAGGATCGGGCTGGTCCCGGCCGACCGCCGCCGGGCGCTGGCCGCGGCGGATCGCATCGCTGCCCAGCTGGCGAGCCCGGCGGGGGAGCCGAGCTAGCCGGCAGCGCGGCGGTCAGGCCGGCGTCGGTTCACGGCGACTGGAAGGTGACGTTCTCGACGAAATAAAATGGCGTGTCCGCATTGTCGTTGGCGTCAAGAACGAGTTTTTCGCCCGCTCGGCCCCAGCTACAGTAGAAGCGACCGCTAATGAAGTTGCATTCTTCCAGGGCCCACGCGTCACGCGCCTGCCATTTTCGCGCGAAAAGCGTCTCCACGGCACCGGGCGCCGCGTTCTTTCGAGCTGTACCCGGGTCATTCCTGGTCCACGCGGCGAAGGCCGCGATAGCAGCGGCCTGCCCGTCGTCGCTAGTCAGGTATCCCGACACCAGGGCGTTCCACGTTTGCGGCCCGAGTGTCCCGTCCACGCCCAGTCCTACGGTCCCCTGGAACGAGCGCACGGCAGCGTCAGTCTGGCCCAGGAAGACCCCGTCGACTGCAACCCGGCCGCATCGGCGGTTGAGCTGCCGCTGCGCCCCCCGAACAGCGTGACCGGTAGAACCGGAAGCAATCTGGACAGCCAGCTGAGTCCAGGTGAGGTTGCCGACGATGCCGTCCACCCGAAGATCGTGGTCATGCTGGAACGCACGTACCGCCTCAGTGGTCAAGCGCCCGAATGTGCCGTCCACCCCGACCGTCGCCCCCTGGTCGTTCAGGAGATACTGCACGGTCCTGACGTCCTCACCGGTCGCGCCCTGTTGTGCCCGCGGCCAGTCGATAGCCCTCGCCGCCGGGTCCTGTTTCCTGGATTTCGCAGGCATGCTCATCAGCTCTCGTGTATAGCTCTATTCAGAAGTAGCCGCGTGAACGCCGGCACTGGATGGCGGCAAACGGCGAAAGGGCCTGGCAGACGGCCGTACGGGGGTCAACGCGTGCCGGAAACCAGGCTGGGTCAGCGGTGAGCGCACCGTAAGGACCGCCCACCGGGTTAACCAACTTCTCCAGGACATTACCGCTGTCATCGGCGATTACGGTCGTGAGCAGGAAGTCGTTGAGCGGTATGGACCGGTCGATGGCACCCTGAGCCGGCAGTTTCAATGCCATATATCTCTCCTTTTCTCTACCCGCGGACCGCATTCTATTGTCGCATTAGCATGGCCGACTGATACGGCGCATGCCACCATAGCTCTGATCGAGTGCGCTCGCCCTGCGCGCAGGTGGCATGCACCGCACCAGTCCTTCACCTGACGGCGATATCAGACCTTAGAAGAGCGAAGCGAGACCCCCGATAATGGAGGGCAGGTTTTGCAGGACTGTCGATCCGAGCTGGCCCCAGTTGATCTGCGAGGCTTCCACGCCCGTGCTGCCAGTTGTACCGCCGGCGGCGGCAGGCGGCAGTGCAGCGCGGTCGACCGCCCCTTGCACAGGCAGCCGCAGTCCCATTGATCGTGTCGTGTCCATCTTCTTTCTCCTTCCCTCTCCGCTATGTGCGGACTTTCCTCCTGGCTATTCCCGGAATCCCAGCGTCACATGTCCACGCCGTACACCACCGCATAGCACATCTGCTGCGCTAGACCTGTCAGTCCGTCGCAGCTGGTCAGGGCGGCTTCGACACCGACACCAGTTTCATATCCTTGTGCCACCTTGTCGTCCCGGACCACCGGCTGGCTTTGAACCGGCAGCCTGAGACCAGGAATGGATTCCACTGTCACTCACCTCCCATTGTCACGCGGATCCGGACATACGGCACGGTCTCTGGCGTGCGCATGCTCTCACCCTGCGATGAAGAACTGATGCGTCGGCGCCAGGCTCACGGGCATCTCGTCACTGACGTCCACGGTGTACTGGTAAACGGATCTGGCTCTGCGATCATTTTCTGGATCGAAGAATGTCACCTGCACGTCAAAGCAGATCGAGGTTGGCCGGCAGTACGGGCTCTTGGCCACCGAGATGGTATCCAGGGTGTACAGATTGTTCGGTCCCGGCAACTTCTGCGCGGCGAGTAGCGCTTGCTGTAGCACGGCTCCGCTCGCGAAGGTGAAAGCGTTAGTTGCGGCGTAGTTCAGGGCCCGGTCCTGCGGGCTCTGCCCGAGGTTTCGGAGCTCAAAATAGATCTTGTCCAGGAAGTTCCGGACAAGGAGCCGGATGTTCGTCTCATCGTTGTCCGGCTGCTGTGCCATGACTGGTGACATAACCGCGTCTATCAAGGCGGTCTCGTTCCACGTGGCCAGACCGCGAGGCTGTGCCTTTACCAGCGGCACGACCTGTCCCGAGAACAGCCGTCTTGTCTCAGTCGTCAGGGTGCCCGGGATGGATACCCTGGAGACATAGTTCTGGTCCGCGGAGGGCCGATTCTGGTTTCGGAGCGCGGACCGGAGAACTCCGTATACCTCTTCCGGGTAGGCGCATTCCGCTTCAACGGCGTAGATCGGCGTTGCGTCGAGATCAAGGGTCCAGATCACTTTGGTGGATTCCGACGGGTAATCAGCCAGGTATGAGGTGAGCTGGATGACGTCATACGGATTAACTGGCATGCTGACCGTGGGGTCACCGCTGAGCGGGCGGGGCATGAGCTGCCGGAAGGTGTCCCTGCGAGCCTCGGTCCCGAAGTCGAAACCAATTGTCCCGATGGCAAAGACGTAAGAAGTCTGGGCATTATTGTTACATCCGCAGTCTGCCGAAGATGCGGCGACGCTCGTCGTGCGGGCGGGCACCGGGTCTGTCCCGGAAGACTGGACCGCTGGCACAGTGAGTGGTTCGTGGTCGGGCGCCTGAGCCGGAACGGCCATCTGGGGGATCCCGGCGACCGCCTGAGCATCTCTTGACGCCGTGACGGCAGGTTCGGCCGCTATCGGCTGAGGGGGTTGCTGGGGAGCGATCACGCCAGCGTCCGCGCCCACGCCAGAAGTTTGCGGTGCATTCATTTCAGCTCCTTCGCCGTCCGCCGCCGGGTGCTGGGCCTCGGTCGTATTCATGCTTGCCATTACCTTCTTAACCTCCTTCGTTGCGGAGGCGTACGCGCCAGGAATATTGAGGACTCCGACGAGATACCGGATGCATTCCGGGCTGTCTCGCGGCTGGCACGGGACAGCGGTCTCGAGGACGGCCTGGCGTACGGCCAACGGGTCGGGTGGTATTCCATGGTGGAGTTGCGCGCTCAACAGGGACGCAGCAATTCCCGAGACAATGGGGGTGGCGAAGCTGCTGCCGCTCAGCGCCGCGGTTCCGCCACCTGGAGCCGCGCCGAGAATATTCTCGCCGGGAGCCAGGACGGCGTTCGACTTGTATGCCTCGCCCCAGTTACTTGTCACAAGCGGATGCCCATCGGCGCCCAGGGCTCCGACGCCCAGCACGGACGGGACAGCCGCGGGTACGTGCAAGCACGGACACCCGTCATTGCCGACCGCGGCGACAACGAGCACTCCGTTGTCCTCGCACAGCTGCAAGGCGCGTTGCAGGACGGGCTCAGCCGCCCCTCCCGGAGATTGCTCGCCGCCGCTTACGTTAATGAGCTGAGCTCCCTCCTGCACTGACTGCTCGATGGCTCTGGCCAGGTCGAGTTGCGAAAGAAGGTGCTGGTCAGCATCGCGGAAGACAGGTACGACCAAGCCGCGGCACCGGGGCGCGATTCCCGGCACGGCACTGCTGGGCTGGCCGAATATCAAACTTGCGACGTGGGTACCGTGCAGGGACATCGGACCCTCGCCGGCCGAGTCAGGGACCAGAGTGTCAAGCCGCCTGATGCGTGCGCCCGCGAAGCATGGATGGGACAGATCGACGGGGCCGTCCAGGACAGCGACACAAACCTCTGGATCACCGAGCGTAGCCCCCCGAAGTTCCCGGAGTCCGGGAAGAGTCGTCCGGAAATCCATCAGCAAGCCCCCCGCCCAGGCACAGGAGCGCCCGAGGCGCTGCCGTTGGCCCCTAGCAGGAACCTTTACTGTTTCCTGGGGTTACAGTTACTTTATTTTTACTCTCGGCTGCTGGGAGTGTCAACCCTCTCCCGAGGTCGCTGCGCGCGACGAATCGTCCCGCCATCCCGGCCAGGCAGGCGCCGCGCCGGCCCGTCGGCTGCGGCCAGGCGGGCACTGCGCCGGCTCCGTCGGCTGCGGCCAGGCAAGCACCGCGCCGGCCCCGCCGGCTGCGGCCAGGCGTACACCGCGCCGGCCTCCCCGGCTCGCAGGCCGCCCGGCCACGGCTGACGCCGCCCGGTCGAGGGCAGACAGGGCGCGCCCGCCCGCCCGGCCGGGCGTACGATCAGGTCTCATGGCGTCTCAGGGCAGCGCGGCACCCTCCGGGAAGCTCGGCGCTGCGGAGGAGTATCTCCAGGTCCAGACGACCACCGATTCGCGGGCGGAGGCCATGGCGCTGAGCCGGGCCGCCGTCGAGGCGAGGCTGGCGGCGTGCGCGCAGGTGGCCGGGCCGGTCGCCAGCACGTACTGGTGGGAAGGCGGCATCGAGCGCGCCGAGGAGTGGCTGATCCTGCTCAAGCTGCCGGCCGACAGGCTCGGCGAGCTCACCGCCTTCCTCACCGAGCGGCACAGCTACGACGAGCCGGAGATCGTAGCCGTGCCCATCGTGGCGGGCTCGCCGTCATACCTAAGCTGGCTCAGGGAGGAAACCGTTCCGCGCTGACCCGGAAGGAGCGGTGCCGTGGCAGCAGCCGACCCAAGCCCGCAAGCCGGGCCAGCCGACCGTGGCCTGTACGGGCCCGGCACGGTGACGTGGCGGATCATGGACGAGCCCGTGATGTGGGTGGCCGGGTTCCGCGCGCTGTACCTGCAGGCACTGCATCCCCGGGTGATGCGCGGCACCTGGCAGAACACGGCTTTCCTGGACCGCAAGCAGGCCATGGGCCGGTTCATCCGGACCAGCCAGTTCGTCGGGATCCGTACCTACGGCAGCGCTGGCGAGGCCGAGCGGGCCGCGCGGCGGATCCGCAAGATTCACGCCACGCTGCGGGGCACCGACCCGGACGGCACGAAGTTCCGGCTGGACGAGCCCGAGCTGCTGCTCTGGGTGCACTGCGGCGAGGTCGACTCCTACGCCGACATCGCCAGGCGCAGCGGCGTGCCGGTATCGCCGGCCGACCTCGACGCGTTCGTGGCCGAGCAGCGGCGCAGCGCCGCGCTGGTCGGCCTGGACCCGGCGCAGGTGCCCGCAAGCATGGCCGAGCTCGCCGCCTACTACGCGGAAACCCGGCCCGCGCTGTATGCCTGCCCGGAGGCCAGGCGGGCGCTCCGGCTGTCCTACCACCCGCCGGTGCCCAGCTCGCTGCTGCCGCTGCGGGCTGTCGTGCCGCCGGTCAACACGCTCGCCTTCGCCACCCTGCCGCGGTGGGCCCGGCGGATGTACGGCGCCCCTGGCACCTCTCCGGGCGATCTGGCCGCCAGTGCCGCGCTGCGCGCCGCGCGCCGCGCGGTGACCGGCTTCCCCGGCCAGCTGGTCTACGAGCCTGCGCTGCGCCGGATCTTCGCCGCGGCCAGCAAGGACATCGCGGGGCAGGGCCGCCGGGCCGTCGAGACGTCCGCCGCGGCCAGCTAGCGTCACCGCCCGGCGATGAGGACCGCCGCCGCGCTGGCCCGCGCGGCCGCGCTGGCCGCCGGTCCCGGGCCGCGGTACCTGCTCGGCCTGGCCGGGCCGCCCGGAGCGGGCAAGAGCACGCTCGCGGCGCGCCTCGCCGCCGCGGCCGGCCGCCGCGCGGCGGTCGTGCCGCTGGACGGATTCCACCTGGCCGACGCTGAGCTGGCCCGGCTCGGGCGGCTCGGCCGCAAGGGAGCCCCCGACACCTTCGACGCCGACGGCTATATCGCCCTGCTCCGCCGCCTCCGCCAGGCCGAGCCGGGCGTCACGGTCTACGCGCCAGCGTTCGGCAGGCAAATCGAGCAGCCCATCGCGGGCAGCATCCCCGTCCCCGCGGCCGTCCGCCTGGTGATCACGGAGGGGAACTACCTGCTGTTCGATGAGCCGCCCTGGACCAGGGTCCGTGGGCTGCTCGACGAGGTGTGGTGGGTCAACCTCGAGGCCGCGCGGCGCCGCCAGCGGCTGGTCGCGCGCCACGTCAAGTGGGGGAAGACGCCCGCGGCGGCCGCGCGGTTCGTCGCCGAGTGCGACGAGGCCAACGCCCGCGCGGTGGCGGCGGGCCGCGGCCGCGCGGACCGCGTCGTCTCGCCTGGCTGAGCGGAGCCGCCCGGCTGAGCGGAGCCGCCGGTTGAGCGGAGCCGCCGGTTGAGCGGAGCTGCCGGTTGAGCGGAGCCGCCCGGCCGCGAGCGGCAGGTCACCGCAGTTCGGCTGGCCAGTCCGTACGGCCAGGCCGTGACACCGGAAACGGCCTAGCTGGGCGGGACGTTCCAGCTGGTGATGACCGGCTCATCGTGCTCGGTGCACAGCGTGCTGAGGGTGCCGGTATCCAGCCGGAACAGCCGCCCGTCGGCCGGCTCGAGGCCGAGCCAGCGAGCGGTGAGCACGCGCAGGAGGTGTCCGTGCGCCACCAGCACCACGTCGCCGTCCGCCTCGGCAAGCAGCGGCCGCACCCGGCCGAGGACCGCGTCGGCCCGGGCCCCGACCTGGGCGACGCTCTCGCCCGGATGCGCGGAGTCGCCGGGGATGACACCGTCCCGCCAGAGGTACCAGCCCGGCCGCTCGGACCGGATCTCGGCGGTGGTGCGGCCCTCGTAGCCGCCGTAGTCCCACTCCCACAGGTCGGGGTCCGGCTTCGCTGCGGGCAGCCCGGCCAGCTCGGCGGTCCGCACCGCGCGCTGCGCCGGGCTGGTGAAGGCGGCCTGGATCTTCCGCGCGGCTAGCTTCCCGGCCAGGGCGGCCGCGGCCGCCTCGCCGTGCGCGGTGAGCGGGACGTCGGTGCGGCCAGTGTGCCGCCAGGCCAGGCTCCACTCGGTCTCACCGTGCCGGAGCAGTACCAGATCTCCCATCGGCCACTCAGTTCATGAAGTAGTTGCTGTTGCCCCCGGTCTGGGACGGGTTGGTGACGAGCGCCTGCACCCGCACCGCGCCCGCGTGCCTGAATTCCAGCGTCAGCGTGATCACCTTGCCGTTCTGCAGGTGCCCGATGCCGCTGATCAGCAGGTGCGGACCGTCGGGGACGAGCCGGACCGTGGTGTTGGCCGGCAGGGTGATCGCGGGCACGCTGTGCATGCTGGCGCCACCGTCGGCGGGCATCCGGAATACCACCCGGCCGCCAGCGCTCGTGCGCACCGAGATCAGGCTGTCCGGACGGCTGGTGTAGTTCCTGATCACCAGGTAGGCCGAGGTCAGTCCAGGCGTGATCGGCACCGGCACGTAAGCCGTCGCCGCCTGGATGGGCGGGGCCTGGCCGGCCACCGCGCCGACGGCGCAGCCCGCGCTGCCCAGAGTGCCGGCCAGCGCGGCGGCGGTCAGTGCCGCCGCGGCCGGCCGTGCGCGGCGTCCTGGCCGGCCGCGCGATCCGAGCATGACATCCTCACGTCCACCGGGCTACCTGACGATGCCCCTACCGTATCGCCCGCCCGCCGCATGCCGGCATGGTGCCCAGGCCCGCCCGGGGCTACCCGCGCTCGACCGCGGTGCCGAGCAGCCCGAGCGGCGCCGCGCCCAGATCCATCAGCGCCGCGTGGAACCTGCGCAGCGTGAAGCCTGCTCCCCAGTCCTTCCTGGCCCGCTCTCGCAGGTCCATGATCACGAGCTTGCCCCACGTATAGCGGCCGTAGCCGGGATCGAAGGTGGCCCGGCGCGCCTCGGAAAGCGCGGCAGGCCCCGTCAGGTGCGTGTCCGCCTCGAACCTGCGGGCCCCCTCCTCGACCGTCATGCCGGCCGCGTGCACTCCGATGGCACAGGCCAGCCGGGTGACCCGGACCAGCGCCTCCAGCCAGACCCCGATCGCGAACCGCGGGTCGGCCGAGCAGAAGCCCTCCTCGACGCACAGCTCCTCGGCGTAGTGGGCCCATCCCTCGACGAACGCCGCCGAGTGCAGTACCCGCCGGACAGCAGTGGGGGCCCGGCGCAGCGCCCGGCCGTGCGAGAAGTGCCCGGGGGCGACCTCGTGCACGGTGATCCCGGGCAGCGTGGTCGCGCTGAACACCTCGAGCCACGCCTCGATCTCGTCGTCCGGCCAGGACTCCTCGGGCGGGGTGATGTGGTACCAGGACGGTCCCTCCTGCTCGCCCGGCGCGTTCGAGGACATCATCGCCATCGCCCAGCGGCGCGACGGCGGCGCGAGCCCGACCAGGCACTGGCCGTCGTGGTACGGCATCAGGTCGCGATCACGGGTGAACTCGATCGCCCGCTCCGTCCACTGCCTGGCGGCGTCGATCACGCCCGCGGCGTCCGGATGATCACGGACAAGCTCGCGCGCGACCGCCAGCGGCGGCCGGCCGGATCGACCTGCGCGCAGCTCGCGGCGAGCCGCTCGCGCAGCCGGTCCCGTTCGGCGTCCGCCTGCTCGGCCAGCCGGCCCAGGTCCAGCCGGATGCCCTCCGCGCTGCCCATCAGCTCGGTCAGCCCGGCCGTGCCCAGCGCGGTGTCCGGGCCGCCCTGCGCGGCCGCGCGTTCCAGGTGGGCGACGAGCCGCTGGTGGGCGGCCAGCGCCGCGGCGCGGGCCTGGTCATCGGCGTCGTCGGGGATGCCCATGGCCAGCCCGCGCGCGGCTTCCAGCAGCGCGGCGGCCACCGGCCCGCTGACCTGGTCGAGCGCGGCCACGGCATTGTCCACCGCGGCCGGCCACCCGGCCAGGTGCGCCAGCCGGGCGGCGGCCCGCTGCGGCAGCGGCGCGTAATCGCGGTCGTAGCTGGCCAGGTCGAGCTCGGTGAGGTGATACAGCGGATTGCGCCGGTGCAGCTCGAGCTCGCTGAACTCGACCCGGGACAGATTCTCGAACGCGGCCAGGTGCGCCTCGTCGTGCCGGTCGTCCAGGGCGCCGCCGTCGCCAGCCCGGGCACGTTCCAGCCGGGCGAGTCCGGACGCGGACGCCGTCCGGTGACAGATCCTGGATCTCGCCGTCGTACTCATGACGGCCGCTTGCCTCGCGAACTTCGGCTACGTGCAGGTCGCACACGGCGCGCAGCCGGGGGGATAGCTCTTCCATGCGGTCAGACGTTACCGCGCGGCGGGTTGCCCCGGCGACCGCGGCCGGTGCGTCCGGTCGTGCTGGCCTGCGCTAACGTCAGGACGATGACCTCCTCGTTCACGACCCGGCCCGAGCTGGCCGGCACGTTCGGGATGGTGGCCTCGACGCACTGGCTGGCGTCGGCGGCCGGCCTGGCCGTGCTCGAGCAGGGCGGCAACGCGTTCGACGCCGCGGTGGCCGCCGGCCTGGTGCTGCAGGTGGTCGAGCCGCACCTGAACGGGCCCGGCGGCGAGGTCCCGGTCATCGGGTTCGACGCGGCCCGCGGCGAGACGTTCGTGCTGGACGGCCAGGGGCCGGCGCCCGCGGCGGCCACGCTGGCCGCGTTCGGCGGGCTCGGCCTGGATCTCGTGCCGGGCAACGGCCTGCTGGCGGCCTGCGTGCCCGCGGCGTTCGGGACCTGGATGCTGCTGCTGCGCGACCGCGGCCGGCTGCCGCTTCGGGCCGTGCTGGAGCGTGCCATCGGGTACGCGGCCGGCGGCTACCCGGTGCTGCCGGCGATCAGCGCGGGCATCGCGAGCGTGGCGGGGCTGTTCCGCGAGCACTGGCCGTCCTCGGCCGAGATCTACCTGCGCGGTGACGGCCCGGGTGGTGTCCCCGGGCCGGGAACCAGGCTTGCCAATCCCGTGCTGGCCGCCACCTACCGGCGGATCCTCGCCGAGGCCGAAGCCGCAGGTCCCGACAGGGACGAGCAGATCGAGGCGGCGCGGCAGGCGTTCTACCGGGGGTTCGTCGCCGAGACTGTCGCCGCGTACCTGGCCCGGGCCGAGGTGGCCGACGTCACCGGGGACCGGCACCGGGCCCTGCTCGGCTACGACGACCTGGCCGGCTGGCGGCCGGCACCGAGCAGCCGGTGACCCTTGACTACCAGGGCCTGACCGTGTGCAAGACCCCGCCCTGGGGGCAGGGCCCGGTGTTCTTGCAGCAGCTGGCCCTGCTGTCCGGGTTCGACCTGGCGGGCATGGGCCCGGGCAGTGCCGAGTTCATCCACGTCGTGGTCGAGTGCGCGAAGCTGGCTTTCGCGGACCGGGAGGCGTGGTACGGCGACCCGCGGTTCACCGACGTCCCGCTGGACGACCTGCTGTCGCCCGGGTACGCGGCGCAGCGCCGCGGGCTGGTCGGTGCCAGCGCCCGGCCGGACCTGGTTCCCGGGTCGCCCGGCGGCCGGACGCCGCGGCTGCCCCGGTTCGCGTCGGCCGCTTCCCGTCCGCCCGGGCTCGCGGGCGTCAGCGCGCCCGGGCTCGACCCGGGCACCGGGGAGCCGATGAGCCGCGCCGGCGACGCCCCGGCCGGGGTGGGGGACACCTGCCACCTGGACGTGGCGGACAGGTTCGGCAACCTGGTGTCGGCCACGCCGAGCGGCGGCTGGCTGCAGAGCTCGCCGGTCATCCCGGGGCTCGGCTTCTGCCTGGGCACCCGGGCGCAGATGTTCACCCTCACCCCTGGGCTGCCCGGCACGCTGGCCCCCGGCAAGCGGCCGCGCACCACGCTCAGCCCCGGGCTGGCGCTGCGCGGCGGCGAGCCGTATCTCGCGTTCGGCACGCCCGGCGGTGACCAGCAGGACCAGTGGACCGTGGGGTTCTTCGTCAACCACGTGCAGTTCGGCATGAACCTGCAGCAGGCGATCGACGCGCCCGCCTTCCACACCCGGGCATTCCCGTCCTCGTTCTATCCGCGCGAGTCCTGGCCGCTGGCCGTCGACGTCGAGGAGCGGGCCGGACCGGGCGTGATCGCCGCGCTGCGCGCCCGGGGCCACCTGGTGACGGTCATGCCGCCGTGGTCGCTGGGCCGGATCAGCGCGGCGGCCAGATCCGGCGGGTTCCTCTACGCGGCCGCGAACCCGCGGGGCATGCAGGGCTACGCGGTCGGCCGCTAACCTGCAGCGATGGGCCAGGCCGATCCGGAACATGCCGGGGGCAGCCGTTCGTTTACCTGGTACGAGGCGAGATGTGGTTCAGTTAGGCAATGCGGTTACGGCATAGCGGCCCCTGGCGGGCCAGGGGAAGGCGGAGATGACGAACCATGTGAAGTTCGCGATCGGCGGGATCATCATCGGGCTGATCCTGCTCATCGTCCTGCCCGCGTGGGCGGTAGTACTGATCATCGCGGCCGCGATAGCCATCCCGGCCGCCGCCTACTTCATGCTCGACCCGTCACAGCGCCGCAGGCTGCGCCAGCAGCGCCGTCGGCAGCTCGACCGCTAGCGCGCCGCCGGCAGCTCGACCGCTAGCGCGCCCTCGGCGGCCGCTGGCGGCGCGGCTCAGCCGGTCACGGATTATCCCCCGGCCCTCGCGGCTGCCTTCAGCTCCTGCTTGTGCGCGCGGACCCGGGCGAGCGATTGCGCGTCCACGATGTCGGCGACCGAACGGTAGGCGGCGCGGTCGCCGAACGGGCCGGCCGCCTCGCGCCATCCCTTCGGCCGCACGCCCAGCTGCTTGCCCAGCAGGGCGACGAAGATCTGCGCCTTCTGCGCCCCGAATCCGGGCAGCTCCGCGACCCGGCTGAGCAGCTCGCCGCCAGACCTGACGCCGGACCAGATCTGTTCCGGGTCCCCGTCGTAACGATCAGCGATCAGGCGGCAGAGCTCCTGCACCCGGGCCGCCATGGCCCGCGGGTACCGGTGCAGCGCGGGCCGCTGCGCGAAGACCGCGCCCAGCGCCTCGGGGTCGTAGCCCGCCAGCTCGCGGGCGTCCGGCTCGTGCCCGAGCCGCTCGACCAGGACGGCCGGCGAGCTGAACGCTTTCTCTATCGTCACCTGCTGATCCAGCAGCATCCCGATCAGCAGGGCGAGCGGGCTGCGCGACAGCAGCGCATTGGCGTCGTCGCCAACCGGCAGCGAGAGTGTCATCCCGGCCTCCAGGTCACCAGGGGACCATCATGCCCGCCGCCGCCCGGGTTCGTCACCCGGTGCTCAGCTCCCGGTGAGCAGGAGTGCTCAGATCAACCCGGGATAGAGCAGCGCCAGCTGATCCGGGTAGCCGGCGATCAGGCGCAGCTCGTCGTCGGTGAGCGGCTTGCCGGTGGCCGCGCCGCACAGCTGGACCAGCTTGAACGCCAGATCCTCGTCCGCCACCTCGATGCCGAGGCCGTCCATCACGTGCCGGAACCCGGCCCGGCCGCCGTACTCGCCGGTGAGCACCACCCGGCCCTCGGCGGCGTGCCAGTCGGCAGGGAAGGGGCCGAGCGCATCGTCGTCGTAGAGCTCGTAGTTCTGCCGGTCCTTCAGCGCCCCGTCGGCGTGGATGCCGGACTCGTGGGCGAAGGCGTTCCGGCCCACCCCGGGCTGGCCCTGCGGCAGCGGCTGGCCGAAGGCGTAGCTCGCCCACAGGCTGAACCGCCGCGCCCAGGACAGGTCCACCGGGTCGCCGATCGTCGCCTGGCCCGCGGCGCCGAATCCGTACCGGAACGCCAGGATGCTCGACAGCAGGTCGGCGTTGCCCGCGCGCTCCCCGATGCCGTTGACGCAGGTATTGACCCAGGCGTCCTGGCCGGCGTCGAGATCGCCGAGCGCGCCGGACAGCGAGTTCGCCACGGCCATGCCGAGGTCGTTGTGGCAGTGCGTCTCGACCGGCATGCCCACGGCGCTGGCCAGCTTCGCGAACCGCTCCCGGATCCGCTCGGGCGTGTCGCCGCCGATCGTGTCGCAGTACCGCACCCGGTCGGCTCCGGCCTCCTTGGCCGCGAGCGCGAACTCGAGCAGGAACCCGTCATCGGTGCGGGACGCGTCCTCGGCGTTGACGCCGATCGTCTGCGCCCCGCCGTCCCGCGCCGCCGCCACCGCGGCGGTCATCTCCGCGACGATCGCGCCGCGGTCGCGCCGGCCGCGGAACTTGTGCGCGATCATCTGGTCCGAGGTGGAGATCGACAGGTTGTAATGCCGCAGGCCGAGCGGCACCGACGCGGCCACGTCCGCCGGGATGGCCCGGCACCAGCCGGACAGCCGCAGCCCGCCGAGCGCGCCCGCCGCGGCCAGCGCCACGTTGGCCCGCACGTACGGCACCTCGTGGAAGAGATAGGGGAACCCGATCTCGGACTGCGCCACGCCCAGCCGGGCCAGGTAGAAGTTGATCATCGTCTTGCCGAACTTGGACAGCCCGGTACGCGCGGTCTGCACGCCGTCGCGGTTGGTGACGTCGAGGAAGTGGATAACAGGCACGGAGCGACCCTCCTTGCAGCTTGACTTCCTCTACGTTGACATGACATCAAACGTGGATCAAGATTGATGAAAATCAATCTCATGCGAGGTCGCGCTGCCATGGCCGCCTGGATCACCTCGGAGGCCGCCGCCGAGCGGCTCGGCGTCAAGCGGGCCACGCTGTATGCCTACGTGAGCCGCGGCGTCCTGGTGCGCAGGCGGGCCCCCGGCGGCCGGGGCAGCCTGTTCGACTCCGGCGAGATCGAGCGGCTCGCCCGCCGCGGGCGGCCGCGCGGCGCGCCGGGCGGAGCCGAGCTGGTCATCGAGTCCGCGCTGACCGAGATCTCGGCGGACCGGCTCCGCTACCGCGGCTACGAGGTCACCTCGCTGGCCGTCACGCGCAGCTTCGAGGAGGTCGCCGGCCTGCTCTGGACCGCAGACCTCGTCCCGGCCGCTGAGCCGCCGGCGGCCCCGCAGCAGGCGGGCGCCCGCCTGCCGGCGAAGCGCGCGCTCCGCGCCAGCGGGGCAGTGGCGGGCGACCCCGGAAGCCGTCGCGGTCGGCGCCGCGGCGCAGTCTGCCCTGCCGGCCGGCGCGCTGCCGCTGGAGCGGCTGCAGGTGATCGTGCCCGCGCTGGCCGCGGCCGACCCGCTGCGGCTGCACCTGGACCCCCCGGCGGTGGCCGCCGCGGGTCGCGCCATGATCAGCGGAATGATCGACTGCCTGCCCGGCCCGCCGCTGGCGCGCCCGGCCACCGGCCAGCAGCCACGCTCGCCAGCGCCCGGCGGCGCGCGGCGGCCCGCGCCGGGGGCGCCGGCCGGCCCGGCGGCACCGGCCACGGCCGCCATCGCGCTGCGGCTGTGGCGCAAGATCTGCCCGAACGAGCCGACGGAAGGCCTGCTCACGGCGCTGCGGGCGGCGCTCGTGCTGCTCGCCGACCACGAGCTGGCCGCGTCCACGCTGGCGGTGCGGGTAGCGGCCTCGGTCCGGGCGGATCCCTACGCGGCGGTGGCCACCGGGCTCGGCGCGCTCGGCGGCCCGCTGCACGGCGGCGCCTCGCTCGGCGCCGAGGACATGCTCGCGGCCGCCGCGGCTGCCGAAGACGCGCCGCGGGTGGTCGGTGACCTGCTGCGCCGGACCGGCCGGGTACCGGGCTTCGGGCACTTCGTGTACCGGACCGGCGACCCGCGGGCCAGCTGCCTGCTCGACCTGGTCGAGCGCGGGGCGCCGGGGTCGGCGCGGCTCGCCGTCTCGGGCGCGGTCCTGGCCGAGATGCGCCGCCGCGCCCTGCCCGAGCCGAACATCGACTTCGCGCTGGCCGCGCTCGCGGACGTCGCGGGAATGATCAGCGGGGCGGGCGAGGCGGTGTTCGCCGTGGCCCGCACGGCCGGCTGGATCGCGCACGCGCTCGAGGAGTACGCGCGCGAGGTTCCGCTGCGGCCCCGTGCGGTCTACACCGGGCCGCCCGCCCGCGATGCGCCCGGGTAGCCGGGAATCGAAGCGCCCCGCACGGGCATTTCTCCTAGTGGTCCGCAACCAGGATGCCGCGCGCGGCACCCCGTGACCTGATGAGAAGGAGAAGCCCGTCATGCCCGTTCGCCGGCTCAATCACGCAGTGCTCTACGTCAGCGACGTATCCCGCGCCGTTGCGTTCTACCGCGAGGCGCTCGGCTTCGAGGTCCGCACCGAGTTCCCGGGCCAGGCCGCCTTCCTGCGGGCTCCCGGATCGGCGAACGACCACGACCTGGGCCTGTTCCAGGTCGGCCCCGCCGGGTCGGCCCCCGGCCCGCGGGTCGGGCTGTACCACCTGGCCTGGGAGGTGGGCACGCTGCCTGAGCTGGCCGAGATCCGCGGCAGGCTGAGCGCGGCCGGCGCGCTGGTCGGCGCCAGCGATCACCGCGTGTCCAAGTCGCTGTACGCCAAGGATCCGGACGGGATCGAGTTCGAGGTAATGTGGCGGGTCCCGGCCCAGGACTGGGAGAGTGAGATGGCCAAGGGCGACATGATCGCCCCGCTCGACCTTGACGACGCGCTGGCCCGCTGGGGCGACCAGGTCACCGGCGCGGCGGCGGGCTCAGCCACCTGACGGGAGACGGACAGCAATGGGCGATAACGCCTCGGCCGGGATCGACCTGGCCGTCATCAACGCCGAGCGCGACCGGCTGCGGTCGGAGTACCTGCGCCAGGACCGGCCGGCCAGCTCGGCGCGCGGCGTGCATCACGTCGCGCTGCTGTCCTCCGACGTCGAGCGGACGATCCGGTTCTACCAGGGAGCTGCTCGAGTTCCCGCTCACCGAGATCTTCGAGAATCGCGACTACGCGGGGTCCAACCACTTCTTCTTCGACCTCGGCCACGGCAACCTGCTGGCCTTCTTCGACTTCCCCGGGCTCGACCTCGGACCGTACGACGAGGTGCTCGGCGGGCTGCACCACCTAGCGATCTCGGTCGAGCCCGAGCGATGGGTGCGGCTGCGCGACAAGCTCTACGAGGCCGGGGTGGGCTACCAGGAGGAGAGCGGCACGTCGCTGTACTTCAACGATCCCGACGGCGCGCGCATCGAGCTGATCGCCGACGCGCTCGGCACGATGTACGGCAACGAGGTCGGCTGACCCGCGGCGCCGGCACGGCACTGGGTACGGCAACGAGGCCGGCTGACCGCCGCCCGGCTAGCGGCTGATCTCGTCCCGGTCCCGTCCCGGTTGCGGGCGGGCGGGTGCTCGCCTCGATGGTCCCCTTGTACGCGACGCCGCGGACGTGCACCACGGGTGCGTCCCGCGGGCAGCAGGCTCTCCCAATCCTCCTCGGCAGACCAGCCCTTGGACACGCCGAACCCGTCCATCTCCACCCGCACGCCGGGCGGCACGAGAATGTCGATGCGCGACTTGTACGCGACGGCCACGACCGTGGTCACCGGCTCGGTCAGCTCGGCCGCGCGCAGGTCGATCCAGCCGCTGCCCTTGTAGACCACGGGCGCGAACCGGCCCGGTACCCGCCAGCGGCCGCCGCGGCGGATCGAGTTCTTGTACGCGATCGCGTACTTGCCTGGCCGCGGCGGCGACGCGGGCCCGGCGGTGGCCGGCGCCGCGGGAAGGTCCGCGGACAGCTTGTCAAGTTCCGGCCGGGTCACGGCGGTGAGCGCCGTGCGCATCCGCGCGTCGAACTCGGCATCATCCAGCCTGCCCTCGGCAAACGCGGCCTGCAGCCGGTGTGCGGTCTGGTCCCTGTCCTGGTCGGATGCCCGCATGGCGGGTTGCTCCTGCCGGGCCGGCGGTTCCGCGGCGTCCATGACCGTCTCCTTCGCGTCCGTACCGCTCGTTATCCCAGATCGAGATATATCTTAACGCGGGAGAGCGCCGACGGCCAGGGGCGGCCCGTCTTCCCGGCCGTGCCCGGCCAGCCGGCAGCGGCCAGCGGCGGCGGCCAGGCTCAGCTCGCCTTCGCGGCCGTTTCGTTCGTGGCCGTTTCCGGCGACGGAGCGTACATCCGACGGCTGGCCAGCCGGGTCGCCAGCAGCCGCGCGGTCGACATCGCGACGCCCATCACCACGGCCCAGCCCATCGCCTCTGCCCAGCCGACTTCCGGGTCCTCCGGATGCTGCGGCGGCTCCTTGCCGGTGATCTTCTTCCAGGCCAGCGTGACCACCTTGCGGGTGGCGAATCCGGCGCCGAGGGCGGCAATCCCGGCGACCGCGCGGCTGCCGACATCCCCGCGCTTGTCTGCCATCAATCCTCCTTGACCCCGGCCCGCACCCGGATGGTCCGTGCCCGGCCGTTCCTGATCATCTCACGCGGCTGCCGTCAGCCGGCGCTAGTCCTGCGAGGCCATCGCGGCCCGTGACCTTTCGATCGCGTCGGCCAGCCGGGCGGGCTGCCTGGTGCCGATCAGAAGGTAGGGCCACCTGGCATCTGCCCCGGTGACCTCGACGTACACAGACGTCCTGAGATAGGGCCTGATCAGCATGTAGGCGCCGGGATCCGCGTGCGGCCCGCGCATCGCCCTGGTCTGTGCCTCGTCGAGCGGCTGCACCTCGCCGACCGTGGCCAGCGGCAGCCGCGCCGCGGACCGCGGCCCGGACCCGGCCCGATGCCCGGGCAGCCTGGCGAGCAGCGCGTCGCGCGCCCTGGCCAGCGGCAGCCGGGCCGTCTGCACGCGCAGTTCGCCGCCGCTCACGCTCACCACGACCCCGCCCCAGTGCAGCAGCGTCACGGCGCAGATCAGCGCGAGGACGATGTAAACCGCCACGCCCACGGCCAGGCTGAACCCGGCGAACAGCTCGGTGCCGAGGATGAGCACGCACACGCCGCTGATCAGCCACCAGGCGATCGGGGCGCGCAGCCGTTCGCGGTAGTCGCGCATGGGTCTACGGTAGTTGGTTAGGTGGGAACATGGCGTGGCGGATCTGGCGCGGGGAGCAGAGGGCAGAACGCGGCATGACCACGGCCACCCGGGAGCAGCCCGACGGTCCCGATGCCGGCCAGCACGCCGACGATGCCGGGCGGGGACCGGAGTTCGGGCCCGCGGATGGCGCCCGGCCGGCCAGCGCGACGACGAACGGGACGACCAAGGACCAGACGACGGCACCCGGCGCCCGCAGGTGCCCCGGTGGCTGCAGACCGCGGCCGCGTGGTCCTGGCGGCTGCTGCTGCTCGGGCTGCTGGTCTACGTGGCGGCCCGGCTCGCCAGCGCGCTGCGGATCGTGGTGCTGCCCTGCGTGGCCGCGCTGCTGCTGACTGCGCTGCTGCAGCCGCTGACCACCCGGCTGAAGCGGATGGGGATGCCGCCGATCCTGGCGACCTGGTGCGCCCTGCTCGCCGCGGTCGCGGTGATCGCCGGCCTGGGCACGCTGATCGGGGTGCGGATCAGCGCCGAGTACCCGACGCTGGTCAACGACGTTACGCACTTCGGCCACCAGCTCCAGTCCTGGCTGAGCGGCGCGCCCTTCCACGTCCGGCGGGTGCGCCTGCAGCACCTGGTCAACAGCGCCGTGAACGAGCTCAAGGCGCACAAGTCCCTGGTGGCCGGGACCGTCCTGACCGGCGGGAAGTACGTTGTCGAGATCGTGGCCGGAACCGTACTCACCCTGTTCGTCGCGTTCTTCCTGATCAAGGACGGCGAGCGGATCTGGGCCTGGCTGACCGGTTTCCTCAGCCCGGACCGGGGCGACCGGACCGACCGGGCCGGCCGGGCCGCCTGGCAGGTGCTAGTGAGCTACGTGCGCGGCACGGTACTGATCGCGGCGATCCATTCGGTGGTGATCGGGCTGACCCTGTGGATACTCGGAGTCCCGCTGGTCATACCGCTGGCCGCGGTGGTGTTTCTCGCCGCTTTCATCCCCCTGATCGGGATCCTGGTCGCCGGGGCGCTGGCCATCGCGGTGACGCTGGCGACCAAGGGATGGGTCGCGGCCGTCATCCTGCTGGTGGTATTCCTGCTGGAGAACCAGCTGGACGGCCACCTGCTCCAGCCGCAGGTGGTCGGGCGCATCATCAAGCTGCACCCGCTGGCGGTCATCCTCGTGCTCGCGGTGGGCGGAGTGCTGGCCGGCATCCCGGGCGCCGTGGTCGCCGTGCCCTCTGCCGCCGCGATCGTGCGCGCCTGGCCTGAGCTGCGCAGGCCGCCGGAGCCGTCCGCGGTGGCCCGGCGGGCCCGGGACTCGCCCCCGCGGGAACGATCACCTCGGTGAGGAACACGTCCCGATATAGGGTCTGCGGGTGAACGCGATGGAAACCGAACAGATGGCCGGGCCGGACGGCCGGGCGGACGTCCTGATCCGGCGCCTGGATCCGGGAGTGCCGCTGCCCGGGTACGCTCACCCAGGGGACGCCGGAGCCGACCTGGTGACGGCGGCCGACGTCGAGCTGGCCCCGGGCCAGCGCGCCATAGTTCCGACCGGCCTGGCGATAGCACTGCCGGCGGGGTATGCCGCCTTCGTTCATCCGCGCTCGGGCCTTGCGGCCAGGCACGGGGTGACGATCGTGAACGCGCCGGGAACCGTGGACGCCGGATACCGGGGCGAGATCAAGGTCACGATGCTGAACACGGATGCCACCCAGACCGTCCGCTTCCTGCGCGGCGACCGCATCGCGCAGCTGGTGATCCAGCGGGTGGAGCACGCCGTGTTCCACGAGGTTGAGGTCCTGCCGGGGTCGGCCCGGGGGGACGGGGGATTCGGTTCGACCGGCGGTCACGCGGCAGTGCCGCGCGGCCCGGCCGGCCAGGACGTACGCGCAGTGACAGACGGATCGTAGGGAGCGAGCGAGGTGTTCCGGCGGCGCCGTCAGGCGGGCGAGAACCAGCCGATGCCCCAGGGCAGGATGGACATGGCGCCCGCCGGCGAAGATGAACGGGCAGGGCCCGGTGACGATGACCCGGTCGACGACCAGTATCTCGATGACGAGTATGCCGATGACGGGTACCCCGGCGACCAGGAGATGGCCGCCGAGCATGAGGAGTCGGCCGGCCAGGGTCCGGGCGCTGGTCCCTGGGATTCCCGCGAGCGGTACCCGCAGCGGCAGCGAGTCGATCTCGGCAGCCTGCTGATCCCGGTGAACCCGGACCAGGAAGTCCAGCTCAACGTGGCCGGAGAGCAGATCGTCGCGGCCAGCGTGACCTTCAGCGACAGCGCCCTGCAGGTGCAGGCGTTCGCCGCGCCCAAGAGCGGCGGGCTGTGGGACGACGTCCGGGACGAGATCGCCGAGGAGATCCGCGGCGCCGGCGGCGCAATCGCGGCTGGCGGAGGGCCCGTTCGGCACCGAGCTGGAGGCCCGCGTGCCCACCGAGCCGGGCGGCGGGCCTGCGGACCTGCAGCCAGCCCGCTACATCGGCGTGGACGGGCCGCGCTGGCTGCTCCGGGGCACGATCAGCGGCCAGGCCGCCAGCCATGCCGAGCTGGCCAGGCCGCTGGAGGAGGTCTTCGCCGACATCGTCGTGGTGCGCGGCGACCACCCGGCCCCGCCACGCGACCTGCTGGAAATCCAGCTGCCCGCCGAGATGCGCGAGGCGATAGAAGAAGAGATGGCGCAGGCCGAGGAGCGCGGCGAGTTCCCCAACCCGTTCGACCGGGGTCCGGAGATCACCGAGACCCGCTGACCCGGATACCGGCGGGCCGGCCCGGCGCTACTGCGCGGAGAGCAGCTCCCCGAGCTCATCCTCGACGTCCTCGTTCGTCACGAACAGCAGCTCGTCGCCGGTCTCCAGCGGGTCATCGGAGTGCGGCACGATCACCCGGCCTTCGCGCAGGATGGCCACCAGCGCGGTGTCCACCGGCCAGTCGATGTCCCCGACCCGCTGGCCGGCCAGCGGGGCGTCGGCCGGCATGGTCAGCTCCACCAGGTTGGCGTTGCTCTGCCGGAACGTCATCAGCCGGACCAGGTCGCCGACGCTGACCGCCTCCTCGACGAGCGCGGACAGCAGCCGGGGGGTGGACACCGCGACGTCGATGCCCCAGGACTCGTTGAACAGCCACTCGTTCTTGGGGTCATTCACCCGGGCGACGACCCGCGGGACGCCGTATTCGGTCTTCGCCAGCAGCGAGACGACCAGGTTCACCTTGTCGTCGCCGGTCGCGCAGATCACCACGTTGCAGCGTTCCAGTCCGGCATCGTCCAGCGAGGTGATCTCGCACGCGTCGGCGAGCAGCCATTCCGCCCGCGGCACGCTGTCCACCTGGATGGACCGGGGGTTCTTGTCGATGAGCAGGACCTCATGGCCGTTTTCCAGCAGCTCGGTGGCGATGGACTTGCCCACCGCGCCGGCGCCGGCGATCGCGACCCGCATCAGTGGCCTCCTTACGTCCGCTTGGCGAGCTCCGCGGTGATCCGCTCGAGGTCGGCTTCCTCGGCGACCACGTGGACCAGGTCACCTTCCTGCAGCACGGTGCCCGGCTCGGGCATCACGGCCTGGCCGAGCCGGGAGATGAACGCGATCCTGATCCCGGTGGACTGCTCGAGCAGCTTGATCTTCTCGCCGAGCCACCGCTCGGAGTAGGCCACCTCGGCCAGCACCACCTTCCCGGTGGGGTCGCGCCAGAGCGACTCCGCGCCGTCGGGCAGCAGCGTGCGCAGCATCTGGTCGGCCGTCCAGCGCACCGTGGCCACGGTGGGGATGCCGACCCGCTGGTAGACCGCAGCCCGCCGCGGATCGTAGATCCGCGCGGCGACCCGCTGGATCCCGAAGGACTCCCGCACCACCCGGGCCGAGATGATGTTGGAATTGTCGCCGCTGCTCACCGCGGCGAACGCGTCGGCCTCCTCGATCCCCGCCTCGATCAGCACATCCCGGTCGAAGCCGGAGCCGGTTATCTTCCGGCCCTTGAAGCCCGAACGGAGCTTGCGGAAGGCGTCCGCGTCCTGATCGATGACCGACACCGAGTGACCCTGGTCCTCGAGGATGTGCGCCAGGGTCGATCCGACCCGGCCGCACCCCATGATCACGATATGCACGGGCCGTCCTCCCGGCGATTCCGTTGCCCGCTCACGGTATTCCCCGCGGTCACGCGGCGCAGACCCGGGATGGGTGAACACTTGGCTTCGCGTAGGCTGCTCAGCCGGGGGGCTGACCGGCGGGAGAGGAATGGCCGCGATTCCGAACGGCGCTGCCCCGGGCGATGTGCTCGAGCTGACCGTCACCGAACCAGCCCACGGTGGCTGGTGCGTGGCCCGCAGCGCCGCGCCCGGCGACCAGGGCAAGGTGGTGTTCGTCCGGCACGCGCTGCCCGGCGAGCGGGTCCGCGCGCGGGTGACCAGCAGCACGGCCAGGTTCGCCCGCGCCGAGGCCGTCGAGATCCTGCAGCCGTCCCCGGACCGGGTCGAGCCGCCCTGCCGGTACGCGGGCCCGGACGGATGCGGCGGCTGCGACCTGCAGCACGCCCGCCCGGCCGCGCAGCGGGCGATCAAGGCCGAGGTCATCCGCCAGCAGCTGCGCCGCATCGCCGGCCTCGACCGCGAGGTGCAGGTGGACGCGCTGCCGGGCGATCCGGCGGGGCTGGGCTGGCGCACCCGGGTCAGCTTCGCGGTCCGCCCGGACGGGACAGCGGGCCTGCGCAAGCATCGCTCGCGCGAGGTCATCGGCATCACCGATTGCCTGATCGCGCATCCTTTGGTGCGTGAGGCCGGCGTGCCGGGCCGCCGGTGGCCGCGCGCCCGCGGCGTCGACGTGACCGTATCCCCCGGATCGGGGCAGCGGTCGGTGACGGTGTCCGGGCCGCGGCACGCGCCCGGCGAGGGCGCCCGGCCGTGGCTCCGCCAGCAGGCGGCCGGCCGGGCGTGGCGGGTGAGCGCCGGAGTGTTCTGGCAGGTTCA
Organism: uncultured Actinomycetes bacterium; assembly: GCA_963762615.1. GTDB lineage: Bacteria > Actinomycetota > Actinomycetes > Streptosporangiales > Streptosporangiaceae > PALSA-505. The sequence continues at coordinate 72,768 of CAVXLG010000020.1, forward strand.
CCCGGCCGCCGCGGACGCGCTGACCGGGGCGGTGCTGGCCGCGCTGCGCCCCCGGCCCGGCGACGCAGCGCTCGACCTGTACTGCGGCGCGGGCCTGTTCGCCGCCGCGCTGGCCGAGGCGGTCGGGCCCGGCGGCCTGGTCACCGCGGTGGAGTCCGGCGTCGCGGCGGTGCGCGACGCGCGCAAGAACCTGGCCGGCCTCCCGCAGGCCCGGGTGCACCGCGGCGACGTCGCGCGGGTGCTGCAGCAGCGCGGGACCGGCGGCGCCAGCCTGGCCGTGCTCGACCCGCCCCGGGCCGGCGCGGAGCGGCCGGTCATCGAGCGGCTCGCCTCGCCGACCGGGCCGGGCGGGCTGCGGCGGATCGCCTACGTGTCGTGCGACCCGGCCACGCTGGCCAGGGACCTGGCCGTCTTCGGCCGCCTCGGCTGGCGCCTTGATGACCTGCGGGCGTTCGACGCCTTCCCGATGACCCACCACGTCGAGTGCGTGGCGGCGCTGTCTCGTTCAGGCGGCGAGGCGCCGGTGCCGCTGTAGCGGTACCACGTCTTCGCCGCACCCCGCACCGCTGGTGCCGCGGCCACGGCATCCCGGTCCGCGCCCGCCGTTCGGAATGGGGAAAGATGTAGCGCATGCGACTGCGGATCTTCACCGAGCCACAGCAGGGGGCCAGTTACGCCACCCTGCGGCGGGTGGCACAGGCCGCCGAGCGGCTCGGCTTCGACGCCTTCTTCCGGTCCGACCACTACCTGAGCATGGGGGACGGCAGCGGGCTGCCCGGCCCGACGGACGCCTGGGCGACGCTGGCCGCGCTGGCCGTCGAGACCAGCCGGATCCGCCTCGGCACGCTGGTGAGCCCCGTGACGTTCCGGCTGCCCGGGCCGCTGGCCATCTCGGTGGCGCAGGTGGACCAGATGAGCGGCGGGCGGGTCGAGCTGGGGCTCGGCACCGGCTGGTTCGACACCGAGCACGCCGCCTACGGGATCCCGTTCCCGCCGATCGCGGAGCGGTTCGGCCAGCTCGAGGAGCAGCTCGCGATCATCACCGGGCTGTGGACGACCCCGGAGAACGACAGGTTCTCGTTCCGCGGTTCGCACTACCAGCTGACCGACTCGCCCGCGCTGCCCAAGCCGGCCCAGCGCCCGCGCCCGCCGGTGCTGGTCGGCGGGACTGGCCCGCGCCGCACCCCGCGGCTCGCGGCCGCCTACGCCGACGAGTACAACGTCGGGTTCAGCGGGGTGCAGGACTCGGCGGCCGCGTTCGGCCGGGTGCGCGAGGCGTGCGCGGCGGCCGGCCGGGACGCCGCGTCGATGCGTTACTCGGTGGCCCAGACGGTGTGCTGCGGCCGGGACGCCGCCGAGCTGGAACGGCGGGCCGCCGCTATCGGCCAGCCGCTGGACCAGCTGCGCGCCCACGGGGTGGCCGGGACGCCGGCCGAGGTCACCGACCGGATCGGGCAGTACGCCGAGATCGGAGCGGACGGGGTCTACCTGCAGGTTCTCGACCTGGACGACATCGATCACCTGGAACTGATCGCGGCCGAGGTGCTGCCGCAGGTGACGTGAGGCGGCCGCGCGGCTCGCCGCCTGGAAGGAGCGCGCCGGTTGAAGCTCGCTGACGATGAGGCGCGCCGGCGGTTCGGCGCGGCGCGAGTGGCCCGGCTGGCCACCGTCGGCAGGACCGGGGCGCCGCACGTCGTTCCCGTCACCCTCGCCGTGCACGGCGACCGCATCTACAGCGCGGTGGACGCCAAGCCGAAGACCACGCGTGACCTGCGGCGGCTGCGCAACATCCGGGCGCATCCGCAGGTCGCCGTGCTGGCCGACCACTACGATGAGGACTGGTCGCTGCTGTGGTGGGTACGGGCGGACGGCCGGGCCAGCGTCCTGGCCGCGCCGGACGAGATGGCCGGCCCGATCCGGCTGCTGGCCGGGCGGTACCCGCAGTATCACCGCAGCCCGCCGGGCGGCCCGGTGATCTGCGTCCAGGTGGACCGCTGGGCCGGGTGGGCCGCCGCGGACAGCTAGATTCGAGTCGAGGCAGGGATGAGCGATCTGAGCGCAGGCCCGGCCGGGCCGGACCGGCTGCTGGCGATCATGCCGTTCGCGGTCACGATCGGGATGGTGCTCGACTCGGCCGCCCCGCAGCAGGTGACCGGGCGGCTGGCCTGGTCCGCGAAGCTGTGCACCGCGGGCGGCGTGCTGCACGGCGGGGCGCTGATCACGCTCGCCGACAGCCTCGGCGGCCTGTGCGCGTACCTCAACCTTCCCGAGGGGGCAGCCACCGCGACGATTTCGTCGTCGACGAATTTCCTGCGGCCGGTCCGCGGCGGCGAGGTGCGCGGGACGGCCCGGCCGGTGCACGCGGGCAGGTCTGTGATCGTCGTCCAGACGGACCTGCGCGACGACTCATCCGCGCTCGTTGCCCAGGTCACCCAGGCCCAGGCGGTCCTCCTCGGCAGGTAGCAGGCGGGATCCGGGCGGTTTCTGGCACAGTAGGAGGACCCCGGGCGGGCCGGCCCGCCGCGGGGCTGAAGGCAAGTCACGGTGCAGAGCGGGAGAAGAAAGACATGCTGGGACTTCCTGACTCGACGCGGGCGTGCCTGTTCGACCTCGACGGTGTCGTGACCAGGACGGCCCTCATCCACGCGGCGGCCTGGAAGAAGATGTTCGACGACTTCCTCCGCCAGCGCGCTGCCGCGACCGGCACCGAGTTCGTGCCGTTCGACCAGGTCCGCGAGTACGACCAGTACGTGGACGGGAGGCCGCGACTGGACGGGACGCGGTCGTTCCTGCGGGCCCGCGGCATCGAACTGCCCGAAGGCGACCCGTCCGACCCGCCCACCGCGGACACCATCAACGGGCTGAGCAAGCGCAAGAACGCGCTCGTGCTCGAGATGATCGACACGCAGGGGGTCGAGGTCTACGACGGCTCGGTGCGCTATATCAAGCGGGTTCGCGACGCGGGGCTGCGCACCGCCGTCGTCTCCTCCAGCGCGAATACGGTCCAGGTGCTGAACGTCGCCGGGATCGCCGGCCTGTTCGACGCGCGGATCGACGGCGTGATCGCCAAAGAGCGGGGCCTGGCGGGCAAGCCGGCGCCGGACACGTTCCTGGCCGGAGCCCAGGAGCTGGGGGTGGCACCCGCGCAGGCCGCGGTGTTCGAGGACGCGCTGGCCGGAGTCGAGGCGGGCCGGGCCGGCCACTTCGGCCGCGTGGTCGGCGTCGACAGGACGGGCCAGGCGGCCGAACTGCTCGAACACGGCGCGGACATCGTAGTCAAGGACCTGGCCGAGCTGCTCGACCAGTGAGCGGGACCACGACGAGCGGCCGACGCGGGGGAAAGGTCCGGTCAATGCCTAGTGAGCAAGGCGCCACGGCGGGTACAAACGTCTCTGGGGCCGTAGACCAGGGAGCGCGGATGATCAAGCACACGGCCTACGGGGTCGAACCGTGGTGCATCGCGGAATCCGAACTCAACCTCGACGTGCTCGCGCAGAGCGAGTCCGTCTTCGCGCTGTCCAACGGGCACATCGGCCTGCGCGGGAACCTGGACGAGGGCGAGCCGTTCGGGCTGCCGGGCACCTACCTGAACTCGCTGTACGAGCTCAGGCCGCTGCCCTACGCTGAGGCCGGCTACGGCTACCCGGACTCGGGCCAGACGATCATCAACGTCACCAACGGCAAGCTGATCCGGCTGCACGTCAACGACGAGCCGTTCGACGTCAGGTACGGCACGGTGCACTCGCACGTGCGGCGGCTCGACCTGCGCGCCGGGACGCTGACCCGTGAGGTGGAGTGGAGCTCGCCGGCCGGCGACCGGGTCAGGGTCACGTCGGTGCGCATGGTCTCGCTGAGCCAGCGGGCGCTCGCGGCGATCCGCTACACCGTCGAGCCGGTCGGCGAGCCGATGCGGCTGGTGGTGCAGTCCGAGCTGGTGGCCAACGAGGCGCTGCCCGACATGGGCAAGGACCCGCGGGTCGCGGCCGTGCTCGAGTCGCCGCTGGTCAGCGAGGAGACATGCCGTCGCCGACGACGATCAGCACCGGGTGGTCCTGGTGCACCGCACCAAGTTGAGCGGCCTGATGCTGGCCGCCGGGATGGCGCACGAGGTAACCGGCACCGAGAAGATGTCGGTACGCACCGAGGCCTCCGACGACCTCGGCCGGTGCACCGTGGCGGCCAGGGTGGCGGCGGGGGAGCGGCTGGAGGTCGTGAAGTACATCGGCTACGGCTGGTCCAGCCAGCGGTCCAGGCCCGCGCTGCACGACCAGGTGACGGGGGCGCTGGCGCTGGGCCGGCTGACCGGATGGGACGGCCTGCTGGCCGAGCAGCGCGGGTACCTCGACGACTTCTGGGCGGGCGCGGACGTCGTGGTGGACGGCGACGCGGAGATCCAGCAGGCGGTGCGGTTCGGGCTGTTCCACATCCTGCAGGCCGCCGCGCGGGCTGAGCACCGGCCGATCGCGGCCAAGGGCCTGACCGGACCCGGGTACGACGGGCACACGTTCTGGGACACCGAGACGTTCGTGCTGCCGGTGCTGACCTATACCCACCCGGACGCGGTCGCCGACGCGCTGTACTGGCGGCACCTGGTGCTGCCTGAGTGCCCGCAAGCACGCGATCGACCTGGGGCTGACCGGGGCGGCCTTCGCGTGGCGGACGATCAGGGGCCAGGAGTGCTCGGGGTACTGGCCGGCCGGGACCGCCGCGTTCCACATCAACGCCGACATCGCCGACGCCATCCTGCGCTACCTGGACGCCACCCAGGACACCGACTTCGAGCGCGGGGCCGGCCTGGAGATGCTGGTGGAGACGGCGCGGCTGTGGCGCGAGCTCGGGCACCACGACGTGGACGGCCGGTTCCGCATCGACGGCGTGACCGGGCCCGACGAGTACAGCGCCATCACCGACAACAACGTCTACACGAACCTGATGGCGCAGCAGAACCTGGTGGCCGCCGCGGACGCCGCGGGCAAGTACATGGATGAGGCCGACGTGCTCAGCGTCACCACCGAGGAAGCGGCGGCGATGGCGGGACGCAGCGGGCGCCATGGTGATCCCTTACGACGAACGCCTCGGCGTGCATCAGCAGGCCGAGCGCTTCACCGACCACGACCGCTGGGACTTCGAGAACACCCCGCCCGACAAGTACCCGCTGCTGCTGCACTACCCGTACTTCCAGCTGTACCGCAAGCAGGTGGTCAAGCAGGCCGACCTGGTGCTCGCGATGCACCTGCGCGGCGACGCGTTCACCCCCGAGCAGAAGGCGCGCAACTTCGCCTACTACGAGGCGCTGACCGTGCGCGACTCCTCACTGTCCGCCTGCACGCAATCGGTGATCGCCGCCGAGGTCGGGCAACTGGAACTCGCGCACGACTACCTCGCCGAGGCCGCGCTGATGGACCTGCACGACGTCCAGCACAACACCCGCGACGGCCTGCACATGGCCTCGCTGGCCGGTGCGTGGACCGCGCTCGTCGCCGGGTTCGGCGGCATGCGCGACGCAGGACGACACGCTGGCGTTCAGCCCGCGGCTGCCGGGCGGCATCTCCCGGCTGACCTTCCGGCTCCGCTACCGCGGCCGCAGGCTCTGCGTCGCCGTCTCCGACAGGGAGGCGCGGTACGAGCTGCTGGACGGCGAGCCGATGCCGCTCGTTCACCACGGCGAGCAGCTGATGCTGGAGGACAAGCCGGTGGTCCGCGAGGTGCCGCCGGTCACGGCGGGTCCCGCGCCGCACCAGCCGCCCGGCCGGGAGCCGGTCATCCGCCGGACGGTCTGAGCCCGGCCAGCGGGCTGGCCCGCCCGTTCGGTATCCAGGTTTACCAGATATTCCAGGCGAACCGCCGCTGGCATATACAAAATGCATATCCCGAACGGTGCCAGTTGCGTTCTGGTGCGATGATGCCGCAGGTTTGTGCTACAGGTTGCATCGCGAGCAGAGGGGTCTGGCCATGACGACCAGCACGCACGCACCCGGCACCGAAGACCTGACCGCCGACGAGGCGGCGGCCGGCATGGCCGCCGGGCCAGCTGAAACAGCTCGTCGGGCTGGTCGACTACGACGGGTCCGCGGATCCGTTCCCGGTCACCGCGCTGGACGCGGTCGTCTTCGTGGCCGGCAACGCCACCCAGACCGCGCATTACTACCAGGCCGTCTTCGGGATGGACCTGGTCGCCTACCACGGCCCGGAGACCGGGAACCACGAGTTCAAGTCCTACGTGCTGAAGTCGGGCTCGGCCCGGTTCGTGATCAACGGCGGCGTGCGCCCCGGCCACTGGATGCACGATCATCATCACGCGCACGGCGACGGCGTCACCGACCTGCCGCTTTCGGTGCCCGACGTGGACAAGTGCGTGCGCGCACGCGCGGGCCCGCGGCGCGACCGTCCTGGTCGAGCCGCACGACGAGTCGGACTACCACGGCAGCGTGCGGATCGCGGCGATCGCGGCCTACGGCGACACCCGGCACACGCTGGTCGACCGGACCGGCTACCACGGCCCGTACCTGCCCGGGTACGTCCCCGCCGGGACCGCGGTCACCCGGGCCGGCGGCGAGCCGCGGCGGCTGTTCCAGGCGATCGACCACACCGTCGGCAACGTCGAGCTGGGCCGGATGGACTCCTGGGTCGCCTTCTACAACGACGTCATGGGCTTCGTGAACATGGCCGAGTTCGTCGGCGACGACATCGCCACCAACTACTCGGCGCTGATGTCCAAGGTCGTGGCCAACGGCAATCACCGGGTGAAGTTCCCGCTCAACGAGCCGGCCGTCGGCAAGCGCAAGTCGCAGATCGACGAGTTCCTCGAGTTCTACGCAGGCCCGGGCGTGCAGCACATCGCCCTGGCCACCGGCGACATCCTGACCACGGTGGACGCGCTGCGGGCTCGCGGCGTGCCGTTCCTCGACACCCCGGACAGCTACTACACCGACCCCGAGCTGCGGGCGCGGATCGGCCAGGTCCGGGTCCCGGTCGAGGAGCTGCGGTCGCGCGGGATCCTGGTGGACCGGGACGAGGACGGCTACCTGCTGCAGATCTTCACCGCGCCGCTGGGCGACCGGCCGACGGTGTTCTTCGAGCTGATCGAGCGGCACGGGTCGCTGGGCTTCGGCAAGGGCAACTTCAAGGCCCTGTTCGAGTCGATCGAGCGCGAGCAGGAGCGCCGCGGCAACCTCTGATCCAGCCCGCAGGTTCCGCCCGCCCGTCGGCTCGCCGGTTCCGCTAGCCCGCCGGTTCGCGCGCCCGCCCGCCAGTTCCGCTCGCCCGCCGGCCCGCCGGTTCCGGCCGCCCGCGGGTTCCGCCCGCCGCGGGCTCCGGCCGCCGCCGGTCCTAAGGTGGTCGATGGCACATTGCCGTCCCTGGGGGGTAGGCGATGTGCCATCGACACCCAGGCCAGGAGCGCCCCGGGAGCCCCTGCCGCCGCAGATAGCTTGACGTCAAGATATAATCCTGGGACGGGCAGACGTTCAGGGAGGTCGGTGCGGGATGAGCGCGGACAGCTTCGGCAGCCAGGCCACGTTGCGGGCGGGCGGGGAGTCGTACCAGATCTGCCGGCTGGACGCGGTGGACGGCGCGCAGACGCTGCCGTTCAGCCTGAAGATCCTGCTGGAGAACCTGCTGCGCACCGAGGACGGGGTGAACGTCACCGCCGGTCACGTCCGCGCGCTGGCCGGCTGGGACCCGAAGGCCGAGCCCGGCACGGAGATCCAGTTCACCCCGGCGCGGGTGATCATGCAGGACCTGACCGGCGTGCCCGCCGTGGTGGATCTGGCCACCATGCGGGAGGCCATGCGGCACCTGGGCGGCGACCCGGCCAAGATCAATCCCCTGGTCCCGGCCGAGCTGGTCATCGATCACTCGGTGGTGGCCGACGTATTCGGCCGCCCCGACGCGTTCCAGCGCAACGTGGACCTGGAGTTCGAGCGGAACTTCGAGCGGTTCGGCTTCCTGCGCTGGGGCCAGCAGGCCTTCGACGGGCTCAAGGTGGTGCCGCCCGGCACCGGGATCGTCCACCAGGTGAACATCGAGCACCTGGCCCGGGTGGTCATGACGTCGGCAGGTGCCGCCTACCCGGACACCTGCGTGGGCACCGACTCGCACACCACGATGCAGAACGGCCTCGGCGTGCTCGGCTGGGGCGTAGGCGGTATCGAGGCCGAGGCGGCCATGCTCGGCCAGCCGATCTCCATGCTGATCCCGAACGTGGTCGGGTTCCGGCTCACCGGCGAACTGCCCGGCGGCGCGACCGCTACCGACCTGGTGCTGCACATCACCGAACTGCTGCGCCGGCACGGCGTGGTCGGCAAGTTCGTCGAGTTCCACGGCGAGGGAGTGGCCGCGGTACCGGTGGCGAACCGCGCCACGATCGGGAACATGAGCCCGGAATTCGGATCCACCTGCGCGATCTTCCCGATCGACGAGCTGACCCTCGACTACCTGCGGCTCACCGGCCGGCCCGCGCAGCAGGTCGCCCTGGTCGAGGCGTACGCCAAGGAGCAGGGCCTGTGGCACCAGCCGGGCCAGACCGCCCGGTACTCCGAGGAGCTCAAGCTCGACCTGTCCACCGTGGTGCCGTCGCTGGCGGGCCCGAAACGGCCGCAGGACCGGGTGGCGCTGGCCGACGCCAAGACGTCGTTCCGCGACGCGCTCGGCGCCTTCGTATCCGAGCCGAGCCTCGACAACGGCATCGCCGGCACCTTCCCGGCCTCGGACCCCGTGTCGAACAGCCCGGAACCCCGGGCGTCGTCCCCGGTGCGGGTAACGCTCGAGGACGGGACGCAGACCACCGTCGACCACGGCTCGGTGGTGATCGCCGCCATCACGTCCTGCACCAACACCTCCAACCCGTCCGTCATGGTGGGCGCCGCGCTGCTGGCGAAGAAGGCCGTGGATGCCGGGCTGGCCCGCAAGCCCTGGGTGAAGACCACGCTCGCGCCCGGCTCCAAGGTGGTCATGGACTACTACGAGCGCTCCGGCCTGCTGCCCTACCTGGAGAAGCTCGGCTTCAACCTGGTCGGCTACGGCTGCACGACCTGCATCGGCAACTCGGGACCGCTGCCCGAGGCGATCAGCGCGGCCGTCAGCGACAGCGACCTGGCCGTGGTCTCCGTGCTGTCCGGGAACAGGAACTTCGAGGGCCGGATCAACCCGGACGTCAAGATGAACTACCTGGCCTCGCCGCCGCTGGTGGTGGCCTACGCGCTGGCCGGGACGATGGACATCGACCTGACGTCAGAGCCGCTCGGCGCGACCCCCGACGGGGACCCGGTCTACCTGGCCGACATCTGGCCGTCGCCGGACGAGGTCGCCTCGGTCGTGGCGAGCGCGGTAGCCACCGAGATGTTCACCCGTGACTACGCCGATGTCTTCAGCGGAGACGAACGGTGGCGCTCGATGGCCGTGCCCTCCGGCGACACCTTCGAGTGGGCCGCCGACTCCACCTACGTCCGGCGGCCGCCGTACTTCGAGGACATGCCGGCCGAGCCCGCGCCGGTAGCCGACATCCACGGCGCCCGGGTACTGGCGATGCTCGGCGACTCGGTAACCACCGACCACATCTCGCCGGCCGGCGCGATCAGGCCGGACAGCCCGGCCGGGCAGTACCTGCGGGAGCACGGCGTCGGGCGGCGCGACTTCAACTCCTACGGGTCGCGGCGCGGCAATCACGAGGTGATGATCAGGGGCACGTTCGGCAACATCCGGCTGCGGAACCTCCTGGCGCCCGGCACCGAGGGCAGCGTCACGCTGAAGCTGCCCGAGGGTGAGCAGATGACCATCTTCGAGGCGTCGCAGGCTTACATCGCCGACGGCACGCCCCTGATCGTCCTCGGCGGCAAGGAATACGGCTCCGGCTCGTCCCGCGACTGGGCCGCCAAGGGCACCGCGCTGCTCGGCGTCCGCGCCGTCCTGGTCGAGTCGTTCGAGCGCATCCACCGGTCGAACCTGATCGGGATGGGCGTGCTGCCGCTGCAGTTCCGCCCCGGCGAGTCCGTGGCCTCGCTCGGGCTGACCGGGCACGAGGTGTTCGACGTGCTGGGGATCGAGGCGATCAGCTCGGGGCCGGCGCCGCGCGAGGTCACCGTGCGGGCGCACGCCGACGGTGATTCCGGCGGACGCGAGTTCCGCGCGGTGGTCAGGATCGACACCCCGGGTGAGGCCGAGTACTTCCGGCACGGCGGGATCATGCAGTTCGTGCTGCGGACGCTGCTGGCCAGGAGCTGAGCCCGCTGCGCCGGCCACCGCTGAGGAGGCGCTGCCCTGCCCCGGGTGCCGTGCCTTGAGCCATCCGACCGCGGGCGGCCGGGCGCGGGACCGCATCCAGGACGTGGACGACGGCGGCCGCGACGCGCTGCGCCGGAGCGCGGCCGCCGTCCTGGTCATCGGCATCATCTTCCTCGGCCTCAACCTGCGGGCCGCGATCACCAGCCTGCCCCCGGTGTTTCCCGAGCTTTCTGCGCAGCTCGGCCTGTCCGCGTCGGCGATCACCGTGCTGGCGACCGTCCCGGTGCTGTGCTTCGGCCTGTTCTCCGGCGTCGCGGCCCCGCTGAGCCGCAGGTTCGGCGAGGAGCGGGTGCTGCTCGCCTCGCTCAGCCTGGTGGCCGCCGGGCTGATCCTGCGCGGCGCGCTGCCCGGTGCCCTGCTGTACCCGGGGACCGTGCTCGCCTGCGGCGCGATCGCGCTGATGAACGTGCTGATGCCGAGCATGATCAAGCGACGCCAGCCGGGCCGGGTCGGGCTGTTCATCGGCGTCTACCTGCTCAGCCTGTCGGTCGGCTCGGTGCTGGGCTCGCTGCTGGCCGTGCCGGCCTATCAGTACGCGGCGGATGCCCCCTGGCTCGGCGGATCGGTGCGATTCTCGCTCTGGATGTGGGCGGTGCCGGCCGCCGTGGCGTTCACGGTCTGGCTGCCGCAAGGGCGCTACCGCACCGGCGCCGCGAGCGTGCCCAGGCCGCCCGCTGCGCCCGGTGCCGGGTTGACCGCGGCAGCCGACGCCCGGCCCGGCATCGCGGCAGGCGCAGGCGCCAGAATCCGGCGGCGCCCGGGGTTGCCTCCCGGCCGGATCGCCGTCACCAGGCACGCTCTGGCGTGGCAGGTAACCGCCTTCATGGGCCTGCAGAGCCTGTCCTACTACGCCATGCTGTCCTGGCTGCCGACGCTGCTGCGCGACCGCGGCGTGAGCGCTGCGCACGCTGGCGACCTGCTGGCGCTGATGAACCTCGGCACTGCCGTGACGGCCATGCTCGTCCCGGTGCTGGCCCACCGGATGCCCGCGCAGCGCCTGCTCGTGGTGCCCACCGTCCTCGCCACCGCGGCGGGCATCGCCGGAGCGCTGTACGGCCCGCTCGGCAGCGCGTGGGCGTGGATACTGCTGCTCGGGCTGGCCCAGGGCGCCGCACTCGGCCTGGGCATCTTCTTCACGATGGCGCGCGCCCCGGACCCGGTCAGCACCGCGTCACTGTCCGGGCTGGCGCAGGGCTGGGGTTACCTGCTGGCGACGGCCGGGCCGCTGCTGGTCGGGCTGCTGCACGCGAGCACCGGCGGCTGGAACGTTCCGATAGCCCTGCTGATCGCCCTCTGCGCGGTGGAGCTGGCCGCTGGATGGCAGGCCGCCGCGAACCGGGTCCTGCCGTCGCCATGATGATGCGCTGCCCGGCACCGTCCCGGCGTCCCGGGCTACCCCGCCGCTGGCCGGGTCCTGCCGTCGGCATGACGATGCTCCGGCCCGCGCCGTCCCGGCGTCCCGGGCTGCCGGCCGCACCGCGGGCGCCCGCCGCGGGCTACTCGAAGCATGGCGGGGGGTAGGATGCCCCGGGTGCTCTCGGTCGTGTTCGCCCTGCTGACCGCCCTGGCCAACGGAACGGCCTCGGTGTTCCAGCGGCGTGCCGCCAGGGACGCGCCGCCGTCGAAGGCGCTGCACCTGTCGTTGTTCGGCTACCTGATCCGGCGCAAGGTCTGGCTGGCCGGTATCGCACTGATCATCGTCGCGGCGGTGTGCCAGGCTACGGCGCTGGCGACCGGCCCCGTCGCCCTGGTACAGCCGATCTTCATCATCGAGCTGCCGTTCACCCTGCTGCTGGCCAGCCGGCTCTCCCGGCGCAGGCTGCCGCGCCTGACCTGGTGGGCGGTGGCCCTGGTGACGGTCAGCCTGGGAGCGGGCCTGGCCGCCGCCGCGCCCAGCGGCGGCGTCGACCACGCTCCGCTGCACGTGTGGCTGGCCACCCTGATCGTCACCGCGGTGTTCGAGACGGTCGTGATCAGCATCGGTATCCGGCTGCACGGGAACCCGCGGGCGGCGGCGCTGGCGCTCGCGGCGGCGTGCGGCTATGCGCTGACCGCGGCGCTGCTGAAGAGCGCGGTGTCGGCCCTGAGCCAGGGAATCGTGCCGTTCTTCACCTCCTGGCAGCTGTACGGCACCGCGGTGGCGGGTGTCGGGGCGCTGTTCCTGCTGCAGAACAGCCTGCAGGCCGGCACCCTGGTCGCGGCGCAGCCGCCGCTCACCCTGGGCGATGCGCTGATCAGCGTCGCGTACGGGGTGACGCTGTATGGCGAGGATCTGCGCACCGGCGGCTGGCTGGTGATCCAGATCGTGGCCGTGCTGCTGATCGCCGTCGGCTGCGTGGAGCTGTCCCGGTCCCTGGACAGCACCAACGAGGCCGGGGGCGCGGCGGCTGTCCCTGCCGGGCGTGCCGAGGCATGACCTGCTCTCTGCCGCATCCGCCAGTCACGGTCCCGGCGCGGCGGCGGCGGCCGCGGGCGCCGGCGTGGCGGTCATCCGATCACCGGGCCGCCAGCCCGGCGTCCTGCTCGCCGGCGCCGATCCCCTCGGTGGTCAGCGTCGCCGCGAGCCTCTCGCGGTCGGCGGCCGACAGCGCCGTTCCGGGCGGGACCGGATGGGCGGCGCAGACACCGGCGATCTCGAGCGCGGCCTTCCAGCCCGCGGGGAAGTAGCCGGCCCGGCAGGCCGTGACGATCCGGGTGAGCCGCTGCTCCAGGCTGAGCGCCGCCTGCACCTGGCCGTCCCGGAAGGCCCGGTATACCCCGGTGGTCAGGCCCGGGACCAGGTTCGCGCTGGCCGCGATGGTGCCGGCGGCGCCGAGCGTGAGGCTCGCGACCAGGAGCGTGTCGGTACCGGTGAGCACGCTGAAGTCGGCGCCGGCGGTCGCGTAGAGGACCTGCTGCTGGTAGCTCATGTCCCGGCTGGAGTCCTTGATGCCGGCCACGGCCGGGTGGGCGGCCAGCCTGGCGACCACGTCCGGCGCGATCGAGATCTTGGTGAAGACCGGGATGTTATAGAGCAGCAGGGGGATGGGAGAGTGCTCGGCGAGGGTCTCGTAGGCACGCAGCACGCTGTCGTCGGACAACGGGTAATAGGGCGGTGCGGCCACCAGGGCCGCGGTGCCGCCCGCCTCCGCGACCGCCTCGAGCTCGGCCCGGCCCCCGGCCAGCGTGACCAGGGGAACGCCCGGGATGACCGGCATTCCCGGCGGGGCCAGCTCGCGTACCCGGCGGCATACCGCGTGCCGCTGCTCGCGGGTGAGCAGGGCTCCCTCGCCGGTGGAGCCCACCGGGCTGATCCCGTCCACGCCGCCGGAGACCACCCGGTGCACCAGGCGCTCGAGGCCGCCCTCGTCGAGGGTCCCGTCCGCGTGCACCGGGGTGGCCAGCGCCGCCATCGCGCCAGCCGGACGGAAGGCCGCGCCCGTCGTCATCCCGGTCCCTTCGGAGGCTGCAGACGCGTGCCCACTGGGACACGGCCGTCACGCAGATGCAGATGCTACCGGGTGAACGGTCCCGCGATGTCACCGCGTGCGGCTACTGCTGCTGCCGCTGCGCATAGGCCATGTTGACGACGGCGATGACGATCCAGATCACCGCGGTCAGCACCAGCGCCCCACTGCCCGGCCCGGTCCGGATGGTCCCGTTCGCGGTCGCCTGCTGCGAGCCGGGGATCAGCACGATCGCGCTGGCCACCGCGGCGACCACCATCGATCCGAGCGCCAGCAGGACGGACGGCCGGCTGGAACGCGCCGCCCGCCTCCGGGCCCGGCGGACATGCCGGCAGCCGACGTACTCCTCCAGCTGCGCGGCGACCCGGCCGTCCACCTCGGCCGAGACGCGGCCATCGATCTGGGCGGCGATCTGGGTCGCTATCCGGTCGTCGATCTCGGCGCTGATGCGCTCCACGAGGCCCTCGGCCAGCGCCTCCTCGTATCCCGGACCGAGAGCCTGCCCAGCAGCCACCGATGCGGCGATCTCGTCCCGGCGATCTGTTTCCATGGCCCCTCCGTCGTCCGGCGCGTCCTGTCCACAAGGTATGGACGCAGCACCGCGCGGCGGAATCCGGCTACCCCCCGTGTGCGCCGGGGGGCTATCCCCACCCCGGTCGTGACGGCGAGCGGATCCGGACGCGCGCGATGCCGCGCGCTGACGGCGGCCGGGCGCTGAGCCCACGCACCGGCCGGCTGAGCTGGTCCCGGTTCCGCGCCAAGCTGGTCATTGCCCTCGGTATGGCCTGGATCCTGGGCGGCCTCGAGATCACCATCGCCGGCAACCGCCCGCACCGCCGCCCTGACCCCGAAGTCCACTTCGACACCCTCGGCCGGAGGAAGATGATCGCCGGCACCTGCATCCTGTCCGGCGTCCCGCTGGTGATCACCGCCCAGCTGTCCAGGAACGGTCGGCTGAACGCGACCATCCAGACGCTCCGCTGGGCGGTGATCTTCTTCGCGGCGGCGCGCTGCCGCGAAGTCGGGGAGCCTAGCGGCCCGGCCGGACCCCGCGCGGCTGGCGGGCCGCGGGATCGGGGGGCGGCTGCTCGTGCAGCCGGCCGAGCGCCGCCCGCCGCGCGCTGTTGATGTGGGCAAGGGCCGCCCGCCTGGCCGCCGCCGGATCGCCGGACAGCACCGCGGTCAGGATGCGCTGGTGCTCGCCGCGTGACTTCTCCAGCCGTCCGGGCAGCCGCAGCGTGGTGCCCATGCCGGCGGCGAGGATCTCCTGCAGCACGCCCTGGGTCCGGGCCAGGAAGCGGTTGCCGGCCGCCTCGACGATGCGCAGGTGGAAGGCGGCGTCGAGTTCCTGCAGCCGCGGCCAGTCGACGGCTGCCTCGGCGGTGCCGTCCGGGTTCGCGGCCATCAGCGCCTGGAAGGCCTGCTGCACGGCGGCCAGCTTGCCGCGGTCGCCGTTGCCGGCGGCCCAGGCAGCCGCGGGCAGTTCCAGCACCTCGCGCATCTCGAAGAGCTCGCGCAGGCTGACCTCCTCGGCGAGCAGCGCCTCACGCAGGCTGCGGGTGGTCGCCGGATCGGCGACGTACACCCCCGAACCGTGCCGGATGGCCACCCAGCCGCGGGCCTTGAGCGACTGCAGGGCTTCGCGCAGCGACGGCCGGGACGTTCCGAGCATCGCGGCGAGCTCGCGTTCGGGGGGTAGCCTGTCGCCGGGGCGCAGCCGGTCGCTGCCGATCACCTCGAGGATCCGCCGGGCGATCAGGTCGGGTACCGTTCCCTGCCGCAGCGGAGACCAGAGCTGGTCGCTGTCCGGCACGGCCGCCCCTTAGCAGGTCAGTAATGGTCATGCCACCTTACCTGTGCGGCCAGGTCAGGCACACCCGCGTCTTGCGGCATGATCGGGCCTGCGCTATCCTCCGAGCGCACTGGTAAGACCTCTATCCGACCGGAGGAGCCGATGCCGGATGTGCCGGGCTTCCTGGTGCACCGCGACGGCGACCTGGTCGGCGTCGCGGTGCGGGATCTCGAGCCGGGACCGGCGGAGGGCGGCTACCTGAGCGGGCCGGCTTCGGTCCGCGTGCAGCTCACCGAGGCGGTGCCGCTCGGCCACAAGCTGGCCCTGGCCGACATCGCGGCCGGGCAGGAGATCATCGAGTACGGCCAGCCGGTGGGCATCGCCACCGGGGACATCAGGCAGGGCGATCATGTGCACGTGCACAACGTGAGGAGCGCGCGGCTGTGACCCTTCCCGCGCTAACCGGATTCCGCCGGGAGAACGGGGCGGTCGGGATCAGGAACCACACGCGTCATCCTGCCGGTCGACGACTTGTCGAACGCGGCGGCCGAGGCGGTGGCGAGGCTGGTCCCGGGGACGCTGGCGCTGCCGCACGCCTACGGCAGGCTGCAGTTCGGCGCCGACCTGGACCTCACCTTCGCGACCCTGGCTGGCACCGCGGCCAACCCCAACGTCGCTTCGGCGGTGGTCATCGGGATCGAGCCCAACTGGACCGGACGGCTGGTAGCCGACATCGCCAAGACGGGCAAGAAGGTGCAGGGCTTCGCCATCGAGCGGCACGGTGACCTGCGCACGATCGAGAGCGCCGCCCGGGTGGCCGCGCAGTTCCTGCAGGATGATTCCGAACGGACGCGGGAGAAAGTAGCGCGGCACGAGATCATGCTCTCGATCAAGTGCGGCGAGTCGGACACGACGAGCGGCCTCGGGTCCTGCCCGACCACCGCGCAGGCTGTCGATCGGTGGGTCGAGGCGGGCGGGACGGTGCTGTTCGGCGAGACGAGCGAGCTGACTGGCGGCGAGCATCTCATCGCGCAGCGATGCGCCAGCGACGCGGTGCGGCAGAAGTTCCAGCGCATCTACGACCGGTACATGGAGATGATCGCCCGGGCCGGCGCGGATCTGCTCGGCTCGCAGCCGACCCAGGGCAACATCCGCGGCGGCCTGTCCACCATCGAGGAGAAGGCGATGGGCAACATCGCCAAGACGGGCACCAAGCCGGTCGTGGGCGCGCTCGAGGCCGCTGAGATCCCGGCCTCAGGGCCCGGCCTTTACTTCATGGACACCTCGTCGGCCGCTGCCGAGTGCATCACGCTGATGGCCGCGGCCGGGGCGGTGCTGCACCTGTTCCCCACCGGGCAGGGCAACGTGATCGGGCATCCGGTCGAGCCAGTGATCAAGCTGACCGCGAACCCGCTGACCGCGCAGACGATGGCCGAGCACATCGACCTGGACTGCGCCGGCCTGCTGACCAGGCAGTACGACCTGGCCACGGCGGGCGACCGGCTGATGGCGATCTGTGACAGAACCATCAACGGCCGGCTCGCCTGCGCCGAGGCCATCGGGCACCGCGAGTTTGCCCTCACCCGGCTGTACCAGAGCGCCTGATGCCCCGGCCGGCCGGCGCCGGCGACCGGGTGCCGGGTGAGCGGGTGCTGGGTGAGCGGGCGCCGGTGGACGTCGCCATCACCGAGGACGTCTGGGGCGCGCCCCTGGAGGAGCTGGCCAGGACCCGGTCGGTGCTGCGCAGCCCCGCGGCCTGGCAGAGCCCGGCCGAGCTGGCCGCGGCGGCCAGCCGGGCCCGCGCCCTGGTAGTGCGCAACCGCAGCCGGGTGGACCGCGAACTGCTCGAGGCCTGCCCGCGGCTGCGGGTAGTGGGCCGGGCCGGAGTCGGGCTGGACAACATCGACCTCGACGCGGCCGGCGCGAGGGGAGTGATCGTGGTCGCGCCGCTGGGCGCCAACGCCACGAGCGTCGCCGAGCACGCGCTCGGCCTCGCCCTCGGCCTGGCCAGGCGGGTAGTGCCGGCCAACCGCGACTGCCGTCGCGGCGGCTGGGACCGGACGCCAGGCCGGGAGCTCAGCGGTGCCGTCTGGGGGCTGCTCGGCGCCGGGGCCACCGGGCGGGCGTGCGGCAGGCTGGCCGCGGCGATCGGCATGCGGGTGCTGGCCTACGATCCCTACGCCGCGGGCCGCTCGGCCGAGCTCGCGGCGGCCGGGATCCGGCTCGCGCCGCTGGCCGAGGTGACCGCCAGCGCCGACATCCTGTCCTGCCACCTGCCCGCAACCGCGCAGACCCGCCACTTCGTGAACGCGGAACTGCTCGCGCAGATGCGGCCGGGCGCGCTGTTCATCAATGTGGGACGGGGAGCGGCGGTTGACGAGGATGCCCTGGCGGCCGCGCTCGAATCAGGCCACCTGGGCGGGGCGGGCCTTGATGTCCGGGAGCGCGAACCGCCTCGCCGCGGGGTGCTGGAGACCCTGGACAACGTGATCCTCACGCCGCACGTAGCCGGGATCACCGCGCAGAGCCAGGACCGGATCCTGCGGGCGCTCGCGGCCGACATCTCCGCGGTGCTTGACGGCCGCAGCCCGTCGTTCCCGGTGACAACGGCCGCCGTGAGCGCGGCCGCGGTGAGTACGGGCGCCGCGAGCACGGCCGCCGTGACCGCGCGCGGCCTGAGCACCGGAAGCGTGAGTAGCGGCACCGCGAGTACAGGCGCTCCGAGTACGGGCGCCGCGAGTACGGCTGCCGTGAGTACGGCCGCCGTGAGCAAGGGCACCGCGAGGATTACCGCGGGCGAACCGGATGGCACCGCAGTGGCCGGCCGGGAAAGCTCCGCGGAGCTCACTGTCGCCGGCGCGCGGCGGCTGGCGGCCGACCTGCTCGCGGCCGCCGGGATGGCCGCGGACCGGGCCGAAACCACCGCCCTGTGCGTCGTGCTCGCCGACGCGTGGGGTGTCGGTACGCACGGGCTGCTCCGGCTGCCTTATTACCTGCGCCGGATGCTCGCCGGCGGGCACCCCGCCGGCGCGGAACTCGCCGTTGTCACCGACACTGGGCCGGTCCTGGCCCTGGACGGCGGGGGCGGGGTGGGGCACTGGCAGCTGTGGCACGCCGGTCGGGTAGCTGCCGAACGCTGCCGGCAATACGGCATCGCGGCGGTGACCGTGGCCAACTCGGGCCACTGCGGCGCGCTGGGCGTCTACACCGTGCCGGGCCTCGAGGCCGGTTACCTTACCCTGGTCTTCTCGCACGGGCCGGCGGTCATGCCGCCGTGGGGGAGCAGCGACCCGCTGCTGTCTACCTCGCCGATCGCGGCCGGCATCCCGGTGAGCGGGGGGCCGGTGATCGTCGATATGGCAACCAGCACGGTGGCTCGCGGCAAGATAGCGGCGCTGGCCCAGCGGGGCGACCCGCTGCCGACCGGCTGGGCGCTCGACTCGGCGGGCCGGCCGACGACCGATGCGCGCGCCGCGCTGGCGGGTCTGCTCAGCCCGCTCGGCGGGGCGAAGGGCTTCGCGCTCGCGCTGGTCGTGGAGGCCCTCGCCGCGGGGCTCGCGGGCCCGCAGTTGTCGATCGACGTACTGGACATGTTCGCGCCGGGCGACGCGGCGCGGCCGCAGGGTCTCGGGCACATGCTCATCACGATCGACCCGGCCCGGTTCGGCCGGCAGCCCGGCGACGCCCAGGCCCGCCTCGACCGGCTGGCCGGCGAGGTGACGGGTCACGGCGGCCGGCTGCCGGGCGCCGCGCGCCGCCTGCCCGCGGAACTGGATCCCGCCGCGCCGCTCGCGGTGGCCGGGGACACCATGAGCGAGCTGATAGCGCTGGCCCGCCAGCTCGGCGTCACCCCGCCCGGATCGGCGCGATGACCGGCCGGCGGCATAATGCCAGGCGGAAGGCAGGTAAGACGTTATGGCAGACCGGGTGCGGTGGGGGATCATCGGAACGGCCAGCATCGCGGCTAGGGCCTTCCTGCCCGCGGTGACCGAGGCGGGCGGGGTCGCCGTCGTGGCCGGACGTGATGCGAGCCGCGCCGCGCAGTGGGCGCGGGAGAACGGGATCGGCCGGGTCATCGTCGGCTACCAGCAGCTCGTGGACGACCCGGACGTGGACGCCGTCTACATTCCGCTGCCCAACAGCCTGCACGCCGAGTGGACGATCAAGGCCCTCCGGGCGGGGAAGCCCGTGCTGTGCGAGAAGCCGCTCACCGCATCGCCGGCCGAGGCCGAGCAGGTCCTCGCCGTGGCCGCGCAGACCGGCACTCCGCTGTGGGAAGCGTTCGTCTTCCCCTTCCACGACCAGATGACCCGGATCCGCGGCCTGCTCGCTGACGGGATCATCGGCGAACTGCGGGAGATCCAGTCGAATTTCCACTTCGCCCTGGGCAGTGCCGCGGCGCGGACCCGGATGTCGGCCAGCCTGGCCGGCGGCGCGCTCTACGACGTGGGCTGCTACCCGGTCCGGCTCGCCCGGGATCTGTTCGGCGCCGAGCACGACACGGCGCGGGCCGGCGCGGTCTGGGATCCGGCCGGGGTGGACGTGGAGACCTGGGGCTGGCTCGGCTTTCCCGGCGACCGCAGGCTGCTGCTGTCGTGCGGGTTCCGCCGGGCTCTGGACACGTTCAGCCGGCTGTGGGCACCGCCGGGCAGATCAACATCAGCAACCCGTTCCACCCCTCGGCCCAGGACAGCTTCCAAGTGTGCGTGCCCGGGCGCGATCCGGTGAGCTACCCGGGGGCCGGGCAGGACCGGTACTCGTTCACCCCCGCTGTCCGGCACATCCAGGCCGTCGTCGCGGGCAGGGAACCGCCGCGCTGGCTGGCTACTGCCACTTCGCTCGGCTCTGCCCGCGCCTTGGCTGACCTGGCGGCCAGCGCCCGCCAGCCGGTCTGAGCCGGGGGGTATCCCCGGCCTGAGCCCGGATCCGGCAGGCATTTGCGGCCTGAGCCCGGATCCGGCAGGCATTTGCGGCCTGAGCCCGGATCCGGCAGGCATTCGGGGGAACACCCCCGACTGAATCCGGATCCGCGAGCTGTCAGGCCAGCGGAGGAGTCTGCCCGGTCATGGCCCGGCCAGTTCATCGAGCAGGCCCTGGACGATCCGCCGCCATGCCGCCCGCGACGCAACCAGCATCTAACGTCCCTCGCCTCGGTCTTGCCTGATACGGCCCGCAGCGTCAGGCCGAACTTGCCGGACATTCTCACGACGGACGAACGCTTTCCGGCACTGCGGACACGAGCTCGCCCTAGCTTGCTACCAGCAATCCGCCGACCGCCGCGCGCAGCGGAGCCAGCCGGGCCGCGGCGGCCCGCCGGGCGTTGCCGAGGCCGTCCGCCGCGGGCTGGACGATCTCGAAGTAGACCTTGAGCTTGGGCTCGGTTCCGCTGGGCCGGATGACCACCCTGGCCCCGGCCAGCCGGTAGACGATCACGTCAGACGGCGGCAAGACTCCGCTCCCGGCGGCCAGGTCCTGGGCCGAGGCGACCGGCTGGCCGGCCAGCGAGACCGGGGGAGCGGCGCGCAGGGCGGTCATCACGTCGGCCGGGGATCCGGTACGCAGCGTGAGCTGCGCGGTCAGGTGTACCCCGTGCGCTGTCTCGAGCGCGTCGTAGGTATCGAGCAGGGAGCGGCCTGCCGCCCGCTCGCGCGTCGCCAGGCCGAGAACAGCGAGGGCGGCGCCGATGCCGTCCTTGTCGCGGACCACGCTGCCGACCGCGTAGCCGAGCGCCTCCTCGTAGCCAAACAGAAACCGGCTGCCCGGCACGTCCTGGCCACCGCGGACGATCCACTTGAAACCAGTGAGCGTCTCGGCGTAGAGCGCGCCCGCTGCCGCGGCGACCTTCGACAGCATCGTCGACGAGACGATCGTGGTCACCACGAGCCGGCCGCCCGGATCGGGCCGCGCGGCGGTCTGATCCAGCAGGTAGCCGCCGAGCAGTGCACCCAGCTGGTCTCCGGTTAGCCGTCGCCAGCCGCCGTCGGCCGACGCGTCGGGTACCGCTACCGCCAGCCGGTCGCCGTCGGGGTCGCTGGCCAGCACCAGGTCGGCACCGCTCCGGCGAGCTTGGTCGAGGGCGAGGTCGAGCGCCCCTGGCTCTTCGGGATTGGGGAAGGCAACGGTCGGGAAGTCCGGATCGGGGTCCGCCTGGGCGGCGACCACATCCGGGGCGGCGAACCCGGCCCGTGCGATCGCCGCGAGCATCAGCGGGCCGGCCACGCCGTGCATCGGCGTATACACGACCCGCAGCGGGGTGCTGTCGCCGGGTGCGGTGCTGTCGCCGGGCGGGAGGCTGTCGCCCGGCTGGCCGGCGGCGTCCGCGGTGATCGCCGTCAGGTAGGCCTCGGCGATCTCCGCGCCGTGCCGGATGACGAGCGGCCCGTCGAGGGAGCCGACCGGAACCTGGGACAGCGGGCCGAGCGCGAGGATGGCGGCCTCGATCTGCGCGTCGGCGGGCGGGATGATCTGCGCTCCGTCGCCGAGGTACAGCTTGTACCCGTTGTCCGCGGCCGGATTGTGACTCGCGGTGATCATGACGCCGGCCGCGGCGGACAGCTGCCGGACCGAGAAGGCGAGCAGCGGCGTCGGGCACGGCCGCGGCAGCAAGTGGACGCGCAGGCCAGTCCCGGTCAGCACGCGCGCGGCCTCGTCGGCGAACTCGGCCGAACGGTGCCGTGCGTCACAGCCGATCACCACTCCCGCGCCGGCCGCGCCGGGCTCCCGGTCGCGTAGCCAGCCGGCCAGCGCGGCGGTGGCGCCCCGCACGACCGCGCGGTTCATCCGGTTCGGGCCGGCCCCTACCGCGCCGCGCAGCCCCGCGGTGCCGAACTCCAGCCTGCCGCCGAACCTATCCGCGAGCTCGGCTGCGGCCGCGGCGCCGCCGTCGGCTAGCAGGGTCCGCAGTTCGGCCCGGTCGCCGGGGTCAGGGTCGTCGGAGATCCACGCCTCGACCCTGGGCCGGAGCCCAGCCGGCATGGTCGGCTGACCGCCGTCCTCGCCGGTCATGGTCGCGGCCCGGGACGCTCGTCGCCGAAGGGGGTGACCCGGGCGTAGCAAGGGGTGCCGCGACGGATACGGCCCACGTCAGCAGGCCCTGGGCAGGATCGCGGCCAGCAGCGCGCCCATCCGGCCCGCGGCGGCCTTCCCCGCGGCCACCACCTCGGAGTGGTCAAGTTCCTGGCCGCCCAGGCCGGCCGCGGCATTGGTGACGAGCGACAGGCCCAGCACTTCGGCACCCAGGTGGCGGGCGGCTATCGTCTCCAGAACGGTGGACATCCCGACCAGGTCGGCTCCGAGGGTTCGGAGCATCCGGATCTCGGCCGGCGTCTCGTAGTGCGGTCCTGGCAGCCCGGCGTAGACGCCGTCGGGCAGGCTGGGGTCCGCCTCCCGCGCCAGGCCGCGGAGCCTGGCCGAGTACGCCTCGGTGAGGTCGACGAACCTGGCGGGGACCCCGTCGGGCGGCGGCGGCCCGGCCAGTGGCGAGCGGCCGGTGAGGTTCAGGTGATCGCGGATGATGACCGGCTGCCCGACCGGGTACTCGCCGATCCCGCCGGCCGCGTTGGTCAGCACGATCACCCCGCAGCCCGCGGCGACGGCGGTGCGCACCCCGTGCACGACCGTCGCGGGCGAGTGGCCCTCGTACAGATGAGCCCGGCCGAGAAACACCAGCACCCGCGCCTGCCCGGCGCGCACCGAGCGGACCAGGCCGGCGTGGCCGGCCACCGTGGGCGGCGGGAAGCCGCCCACGCTGGCGAGCGGTATCTCGGCCGCGCACGGGCCTATCGCCGCGGCGGCCGACGCCCAGCCCGAGCCGAGCACGACGGCCGCCTCGTGCCGCGGCTGGCCGGTCAGCTCGGCCAGCTGGCCAGCGCTCGCCGCCGCTGCCGCGTAGGGGTCGTCCGCCGGACCGGCCCGCGGTTCCTGCGCGCCGGTCATGCGCGCAGGTACGGTTTGCCGTCGGCTGCGGGTGCTCTGACCCGGCCGACCAGTCCGGCCACGGCGATGATCGTGGCGACATAGGGCAGCGTTGCCAGCAGGAAGGGCGAGATCGGCACGCTGATGCTGCCCATGAAGCTCCCCAGTGCCTCGGTGAAGCCGAACAGCAGGGCAGCGGCGGTGGCGCCCAGCGGGGTCCACCGGCCGAAGATCATCGCGGCCAGGGCGATGTAACCGAGGCCGGAGGACATGTCCTTGCTGAACGTCCCCACCGACCCGATCGTCAGGTAGGCGCCGCCGATCCCGGCCAGCATGCCGCCCATGATGAGGTTGCCGTACCTGATGCCCAGCACCTTGATGCCGACGGTGTCGGCGGCGGTGGGGTGCTCGCCCACGGCGCGCACGCGCAGCCCCCAGCGCGTGCTGAACAGGCCGATCTGGACCGCGACGATCGCGGCGTAGGTGATGTAGAGGAAGATCGTCGAGTCGAAGAAGATCGGCCCGATGACCGGGATGTCGCCGAGCCCGGGGATCTTGACCGTGCTGAACGTGGTCGCGTTGTTGAAGGTGGTCGCCTCCGGCACCAGCAGCCGGTCATAGAGGTAGCCGGTGATCCCGCTGATCAGCAGGTTGAGCACCACGCCCAGGATGATCTGGTCGACGAGGAACCGGATCGCGAACAGCGCGAGGATCGCGCCGACCAGGCCGCCCGCCAGCGACCCGCTGATCAGGCCGAGCCAGAGCACGCCGACGGCGCTCGCGACCACGGCGGCGGTGAAGGCGCCGAGCAGCAGCTGGCCCTCGATCGCGATATTGATCACCCCGGCGCGCTCGCCCATGCACCCGGCCAGGGCGCCGAGGATCAGCGGTATCGAGGCGGCGAGCGTGCCCTGCAGCAGGCTGACGACGTTGACCGGGATGCCGTTCGCCCAGCTGCCCGTGTCGGCCCACAGCAGCAGGGAGATGACGAGGAACAGCAGTACCGCGGCGATGCTCAGCCGCTTGAAGACGGTGGATTCGTCGATCGTCGCGCGGGCGATGCCGAGCAGGATCGACAGGCCGCCGAGGACGTAGGACGTCTGGGTGGCGGGGGCGTGGATGCTCGGCACGTGCACCGAGGCACCCGGCAGGGCGAGCGCGAAAGTGGCGTCGCCCTTATGCGCGAAGAGCCCGAACCCGAATATGTCGATGAGGCCGAACAGCACGAATGCCGCCGCGGCCAGGTACTTGCGGTTGATGGTGAGCGGGGCGCGGGTGACGGTGGCAAGCGCGGTCATCCGTTCCACCCCTTCGCGACCGCTTCCACGCCGGCGGCCCTGGCTTGGCGGAGCCGGAACACCGCCCGGATCAGCGGCGGCGCCGCCACGAACAAGACGATCAGGCCCTGGATGACCTCGGTGATATCGACGGGAACCGACGTGGCGGCCTGCATGACGGTGCTGCCGGCGTCCAGGGCGCCGAACAGCAACGCCGCCAGCACCACCCCGAGCGGCCTGGCCCGGCCGAGCAGCGCGACAGTGATGCCGGTGATGCCGTAGGTGCCGTAGCTCTGGAAGTTGAGGCTGTAGAAGGTGCCCTGGATGGCCACCGCGCCGCTGAGGCCCGCCAGGCCCCCGGCAATCAGCATGACCAGGACCCAGGTCCGTCCCACGCTCATCCCGGCGCTGCGGGCCGCGCTCGGGTTGGCCCCGACCGTGCGGAACTCGAATCCCGTGGTGCTGCGCGACAGCAGCCACCACACCCCGGCCGCGGCCGCGAGGGCGACCAGGAACCCGACGCCGACCTGCGGCGGCGGGCCGCCGACGTGCGGCAGCTGGGCGTTGGCCGCGATGGTCGGGCTGATCAGGTTGGCCTGGTGCGGCAGCTGCAGCGCCGTCGGCGTGCCGAGCAGGTAGGACAGCAGGTTGTACATCACGTAGTTGAGCATGATCGTCACGATCACCTCATGGGCGCCGGTCCGCGCCTTGAGGTCGCCGACCAGCCAGCCCAGCACGGCTCCGCCCGCGAACCCGCCGGCCAGGCACACGATCACGTGGATCACCGGCGGCATGCTGACCGCGAAGCCCAGGTAGGCGACCACGATCGCGCCGCCGATCCACTGGCTGGCCGCGCCGATATTGAACAGGCCCGCCTGGAAGGCGAGCGCCACCGAAAGCCCGGTGAGGATCAGCGGGGTGGCCTGGGACGCGGTCTGCGAGAGCGGGTAGAAGATGGCGCCGACGGAGCCGCCGTGGAAGGCTGCCGCGATCGTGTGCGGGTTGACGATCGCGCCCTCGAACAGCGCCGAGTAGGCGGCTGCGACCGACTGCCAGGCCGCGGAGATCGCCGCGCCGGGGGCCGCGAAGAAGGTACTCCAGGCGTGCAGGACGGACGTGTCGCTGAACGCGATGATGAGCCCGCCGATCACCAGCGCGAGCAGGATGGCCAGCGTCGTGACGACCGCCGGGCTGCCCTGCGTGACCGCGTTGATGACCAGGTGGTTGAGGCCCTGGCCCCTGGGCGGCCCGGCGGTGTCATCGGCAGCTGAGGCCGGCCCGGTGGCGACGCCCGCCCCGGGGCCGGGATCCTGGGTGGCCGGGCCGGGGTTGTCCGCGGCGCCCGGGCCGGGGTCCGCGGGCCGGCCGCTCACCTCGTCGCTCATGTCGGTTCCGCTCGTCCGTCCGGGCCGCCGGCCGCGGCGCCGCCGGTAGGGCCGCCGTCGCCCGGGAAGTCACCGTCGCCCGGCGAGTCAACGTTGGCTGCCGGGTCAACCGTGACCGTCGGGTCAACGCCGAACGCCGGATTGCCGGCCTCCGTGACCTGAACCGGGACCGGGACCGCGCCGTCCAGGCCCGCGGCACCGTCCTCGGACTCGCTCACGACGCCCGCCATGAGCAGGCCGAGCTCAGCCACCGGGACGGTCGGCGGCCGGAAGCCGGTGAACTTCCCCTCGTACATGACGGCGATCCGGTCCGCGAGGGCATAGATCTCATCGAGCTCCGAGGAGATGATGATCACCGCGGTTCCCTGGTCGCGCTCCTCGACGATCCGGCGGTGTACGAACTCGATCGACCCGACGTCCAGCCCCCGGGTGGGCTGGCTGGCCAGCAGCAGCCGGAGCTTCCGGCCTACCTCGCGGGCCAGGATCACCTTCTGCTGGTTGCCGCCGGACAGGGTGCCCACCGGGGTATCGATCGAGGAGGTCCGGACGTCGAACTCAGCGACGAGCGTCTTCGCGTTCTCCCGGATGGCCGACAGGTTCATCGATATCCCCGACGCGTTCGGCGGGCGGTCGTAGGTGTCGAGGACGAGGTTGTCCGCCACCGAGAAGTCCGCAACGATCCCGTCTTCCCGCCGGTCCTCGGGTATGTACCCGATCCCGGCGCGCAGCCTGTCCCGGGGCTTGGCGTGGCTGATGTCCCGGCCTTCCAGGCGCACCGTACCGGTGGCCGGCAGCAGCCCCATGAGCGCCTCGCACAGCTCGGTCTGCCCGTTCCCCTGCACCCCGGCGATGCCCAGGATCTCCCCGGCGCGGACCTGGAACGAGACTCCCTCCACGGCGTTCCGGGCCGGGCCGGTCTCGTCGAGCACCTGTCCGCCGGCCACGGTCAGGTCACTGACGTCGAGCACGACCTCGCCCGGGCTGGCCGGTTCCTTGCTGACCCGCAGTTCCACCGCCCTGCCGACCATGAGCGCGGCGAGCTCGGCGTCGCTTGCGGTCGGCGGCCGGTCACCGACCACCTTCCCGCGCCGGATGACCGTGATGTGGTCGGCGATCGCCTGAACTTCCTTGAGCTTGTGCGAGATGAAGACGATCGAACGGCCTCCCGAACGCAGTTCGCGCATGATCCGGAACAGATCCTCGGTCTCGCCCGGGGTGAGCACCGCGGTGGGCTCGTCGAGGATGAGCACGCTGGCCTGGCGCAGCAGCGCCTTGATGATCTCGACGCGCTGCTGCACGCCGACCGGGAGGTCCTCGACCAGGGCATCCGGATTGACCTGCAAGCCGTACCGCTCGGACAGCTCCCGCACCTGGCGCGCGGCCCGCCGCCGGTCCAGCAGGCCCAGCGGGCCCCCGCGGGTGGGCTCCACCCCGAGCATGACGTTCTCGGCGACGGTAAACACCGGGACCAGCATGAAGTGCTGGTGGACCATGCCGATCTTCGCGTTGATCGCGTCCTTGGGGGAGTGGATCGTCACCGGCTTGCCGTCGATCCGGATCTCGCCCTCATCCGGCTGCATGAGTCCGTACAGGACGTTCATCAGCGTGGTCTTGCCGGCCCCGTTCTCGCCGAGCAGTCCGCGGATCTCACCGGGGGCGACCCTGAGGTCGATGTGGTCGTTGGCCACGAGGCTGCCGAAGCGCTTCGTGATGCCGCGCAGCTCAAGTTCCAACGCCAGTCCTCTGCTGGTGCTTTCGCCGGCTGAAGGCGGCCCGCGGCGCCCGGGCGCCGCCCGCGTCAGCGCGGCAGTTATGGCCAAGTGTGGCCCTGGCCGGGCCAGGCCGCCAGAGCGGGCCTGGCCCGGCCAGGGGACCCGGCGGTTAGACCGGGCTCTTGGTGGCCGGCACGATCTTGCCGCTGATGATGGCCGCCTTCACGGTCGCGATCTCGGTCTGCAGCGAGGCCGGGACCTTGCTGGCGAAGGTGTGGTAGGGGGCGAGCCGGACGCCGCCGTTGGCCAGCGTGCCGATGTACGTTCCGCCGGTGAACTTGCCGGTGGCCGCCGACAAGACAGAGACCTTCACCGCGGTCTGGATGCCCTTCTCCACGCTGGTGATGAAGTACTTGCAGTACTGCGGCGCACTGATGCAGCCATCGGTGTCCACCCACATCATGTTCACCTTCTGCGAGCCCGCCGTGTTGTCCGCGTCCTGCACGGCCTTCGCCGCTCCCAGGCCGACGCCGCCGGCGACCGGGAAGACGATGTCCGCGCCCTCGGTGATGAACTGCTGGGTGATCGTCTGGCCCATCGTCAGGTTGGTGAAGCTGTTGGCGAACTCACCGCTCTGGGTCTTCTCGTTCCAGCCGAGCACCGTTACGTGGGTGTGGTGCTGGGTGTTGTAGTACTGGACGCCGTCCCAGAAGCCGTCCATGTAGATCGTCACCGTGGGCAGTTTCTCGCCGCCGAACGTGGCGACCTTCCCCGTCTTTGTCATGCCCGCGGCAAGGTAGCCGCCGAGGAACCCGTCCTGCACGGTGTTGAACACCAGCGAGTCGACGTTCTTCGGGGGTGTCGATGGCTTTCCGGATGCGCTCACCGGACAGGAGGCAGACGCGATAGCACAGTCCACGATCGCGAACTTCGAGCTGTGATTGGACGCGGCCGCCGTTCCGGTCGCGCCGGCCATGAGGAACCCGACGGTGACGATGATCCCGCACTTCTCGCCCAGGAACGCCGAGATATTCGGGGCGTAATCGGCTGACGAGGTGGATTGCAGGTACTTAACGCTGACCTTGCTCGGATCAGCGCTCTGCGCCAGCTGCATGCCCTGCCAGGACGAGGCGTTGAACGACTTGTCGTCGATGCCGCCGGTGTCGGTGACCATACATCCCAGGAACTTGCCTGCCGTCGTCCCGGACGCGGTACTGCTTGTGCTTGACGAACTCGGCGACGAGGTGGTGGTTGACCCGCACGCGGCGGTCACCAGGGCCGCGACGGCCAGGACCGCGCCGATCCGAATGGATTGCCTCACTGCTTACCTCCTCTTTCCGGGGCGCCTGTAGCCGCCGGTTCCGGGGCGGTACTCGACGTTCGCATCATCGACCCCGTCCGCTGCCTCGAGCACCAGGGGCGAGGAGGTTCCCGGCACCCTGCCGCTTCGGGATGATCGCAGGCTAGACCTGGTCAGCCGTCCGGGGAAGGTTGCGCGCAGCGAAGCACCCGGCCGTTGCCAAATCGAGACTCGACGGGTCCCTGGTCCGGCGCGCTATCCGCGTGAGCTGTCGCGACACTGCTACCCTCCCCGCGGGGAGGTGCCGCCATGGGACGCGGGACGATCGACTGGGCGGGGCTGCGGGCCGCGGCCACCGAAGTAGCCTCCCGGGCGTACGCCCCCTACTCCCGGTTGCGGGTGGGGGCGGCCGGGCAGGCGGCTGACGGCCGGGTGGTGGTCGGCTGCAACGTCGAGAACGCCTCCTACGGGCTCACGCTCTGCGCTGAGTGCGGCCTGGTGGCCGCGCTGCACGCGCGGCCCGCGGCCGCGCCGGCGTCAGGCCCGCAGGAAGGTGCCGCCCGGCCCGCCGGGCCCGCTCTCGTCGCGGTGAGCGTGGTGGCCGCCGACGGCGCCCCGCTGCTGCCGTGCGGGCGGTGCCGTCAGCTGCTGCTGGAGGCGGGCGGCCCCGGCCTGCTCGTCGATACCGCGGCCGGGCCGCAAGAACTCGGCAGCCTGCTGCCGTCAGCGTTCGACCCCGGCGAGCTGGCCGCCCGGCGGGACGAGCATGCCTGAGACCATCGACCTGATCTTGGCCAAGCGCGACGGCCGGCGCCTGGCCGACGGCGATATCCGCTGGCTGATCGCCGCTCACGCCCGCGGTGACGTCCCGGATGAGCAGATGTCCGCGCTGCTGATGGCGATCTACTTCCGCGGCCTCGATCCGGCCGAGCTGCGAACCTGGACCGCGGCCATGGTCGCCTCCGGCGAGCGGCTGGACCTCGGCTCGGTGCCGTGGCCGACCGTGGACAAGCACTCCACCGGCGGCGTCGGTGACAAGGTCTCGCTGATCCTCGCGCCGCTGGTCGCCAGCTGCGGAGCCGCCGTCCCGCAGCTGTCCGGGCGCGGGCTCGGTCACACCGGCGGCACCCTGGACAAGCTCGAATCCATTCCCGGCTGGCGAGCCGCCCTCCCGCCGGACGAGATGATCTCGGTGCTCCGGCGGGTCGGCTGCGTCATCTGCGCCGCCGGGCCGGGCCTGGCCCCGGCGGACCGCAGGCTCTACGCGCTGCGCGACGTCACCGGGACCGTCGAGTCGATCCCGCTGATCTCGAGTTCCATCATGTCCAAGAAGATCGCCGAAGGCACCGCGGCGCTCGTCCTTGACGTGAAGGTCGGCAGCGGGGCGTTCATCAGGGATCTGGACGGCGCACGGCGGCTCGCGCAGACGATGGTGGCGCTCGGCGCCGAGCACGGCGTGCGGACCTCCGCGCTGCTCACCAGGATGGACGCGCCGCTCGGCCGGGCGGTCGGCAACGCGGTCGAGGTCGAGGAGGCCGTCGCCGCGCTGCGCGGCGAGGGGCCCGCCGATCTGGCCGAGGTGACGCGTCGCGCTGGCCCGCGAGATGCTGCGGCTGGCGGGGGTGGACGCGGACCCGGCGGCGGCGCTGGCCGACGGCCGGGCGCTGGACCGGTTCCGCGCGATGATCGCGGCGCAGGGCGGCGATCCGGACGCGGCGCTGCCGCGCGCCGCGCACGCGCAGGCGGTGTCCGCGCCGCAGGCCGGCTGGATGCGCCGGCTGGACGCGCGGGCTGTCGGCGTGGCCGCCTGGCGGCTCGGCGCGGGCCGCGCCCGCAAGGAGGATCCGGTCGATCCGGCGGCCGGCGTCTTCTGCCTCGCCAAGCCCGGTGACCGGGTGGAGCGCGGTCAGCCCATCCTTGATCTTCGCAGCAACGACGGCAACCGCATGGCCGGCGCGCTGCAGGCACTCGAGGGAGCCGTCGAGATCGGGCCGGAGCCGCCAGCCGCCGCGTCGCTCATCCTGGAGCGCATCGGCCCCTAGCGACGCGCCGGGCGATAATGGGGGGGTGCCGCAGACCGCCGAGGAAATCCGAGCCGCGCCCAAGGTACTCCTGCATGATCACCTGGACGGCGGGCTGAGACCGTCCACCGTCGTCGAGCTGGCCCGCGAGATCGGGTACGACAAGCTGCCGTCCGCTGACCCGGACGAGGTGGCGGCCTGGCTGACCCGCGGCGCGCGGCGGGGTCACCTCAAGTACTACCTGGACGCGTTCCAGCACACGGTGGCGGTCATGCAGACGCGCGAGGCGCTGGTCCGGGTGGCCGCCGAGTGCGCCGAGGATCTCGCCGCCGACGGGGTGGTCTACGCCGAGGTCAGGTTCGCCCCCGAGCTGCACGTGGCCGGGGGGCTGCGCCTCGACCAGGTGGTCGAGGCCGTGCTCGAGGGGTTCAGGCGCGGCAGCGCCGGCCGGGGGATCACCGTCTATGCCCTGCTCACCGCCATGCGGACGGCAGCGCGCTCGCTGGAGATCGCCGAGCTCGCGGTGCGCTACCGCGACGAGGGGGTGGTCGGGTTCGACATCGCGGGCGCGGAGGCGGGCAGCCCGCCCACCAGGCACCTGGATGCCTTCCAGCTCGTGGCGCGGGAGAACTTCCACATCACCATCCACGCAGGCGAGGGGTTCGGCCTGCCGTCGATATGGGAGGCGCTGCAGTGGTGCGGGGCCGAGCGCCTCGGGCACGGGGTCAGGATCGTCAACGACATCCGGGTCTCCACCGACGGGACCGTGTCGCTGGGCAGGCTGGCCAGCTACGTCCGCGACCGGCGGATCCCGCTCGAACTCTGCCCCACGTCCAACGTGCAGACCGGGGCCGCGCCGTCGATCGCCGAGCACCCGATCGGCCTGCTCCGCCAGCTGTCGTTCCGGGTAACGGTCAACACCGACAACAGGCTGATGAGCGCGGTATCGCTGTCGTCGGAATTCCGCACCCTCGCAGAGACGTTCGGCTACGGCTGGCCGGACTTCGAATGGCTCACCATCAACGCGATGAAGAGCGCGTTCGCGCCCTTCGACCAGCGGCTGCACATCATCAACACCGTGATCAAGCCCGGTTTCGCGATCGCCAGGGCGGCCAGTGACGCGGTGGTGCGCCCGACGCTCCCTCCGGCTGCGCTGGCCCGGGGGGGCGACTCCCCGCAACCGCCGCAAGGTAGCGTCGGGCCGTGGTCATAGATTCGGGCACCGGGGCGGTCGCGCACCGGCACTGGCTGGCCGGGGCCGTCGGCGCCGAGATCTCCGATGCCGCGCTCCGGCAGGTGCTGCTCGGGCTGCCGGGCGTCGACCAGGTGGCCACGGCCGAGCGGACGGCGAGCCTGGCCACGCGGTCCATCAAGCGGGACGCCAAGCTATGGGCGCTCACCATGGCGATCCGGATGGTCGACCTGACCACGCTGGAGGGCGCGGACACGCCGGGCAAGGTAGCCGACCTGTGCGCGAAGGCGCGCAGGCCCGACCCGGCCGACCCGGCCGTGCCGCCGGTCGCGGCGGTGTGCATCTACCCGGACCTGGTCGGCGAGGCGCGCGCCGGGGTGGCGGGTACCCAGATAGCGGTGGCCTCGGTGGCCACCGCCTTCCCGTCCGGCCGCGCGTCGCTCGCCGTGAAGCTGGCCGACGTGGCCGACGCGGTGAACGCAGGCGCCGACGAGGTGGACATGGTCATCGACCGGGGCGCGTTCCTCTCCGGCCGGTACGGGCAGGTCTACGAGGAGATCCGCGCGGTCCGCGACGGCTGCGGCCGGGCGCGCCTCAAGGTCATCCTGGAGACCGGCGAGCTGGCGACCCTGGACAACGTCGCGCGCGCTTCCTGGCTGGCGATGCTGGCCGGCGCCGACTTCATCAAGACCTCCACCGGCAAGGTGTCGCCGGCCGCCACGCCCGCGGCAACGCACGTCATGCTGACCGCCGCGCGCGACTTCGCCGGCGCGACCGGCCGGCGAGTGGGGGTGAAGGTGGCGGGCGGCGTGCGGACGGCCAAGGACGCGATCCGCTACCTCGTGCTGGTCCGGGAGACCGCGGGCGAGGAATGGCTCACCCCCGGCCTGTTCCGGATCGGTGCCTCCAGCCTGCTGAACGACCTGCTCATGCAGCGCAGCAAGCAGCTCACCGGCGTCTACGCCGGCCCCGACTACTTCACCCTGGGGTGACCCGCCTCCGTGACTGACACCGTTGCATGGCAGTACGCCCCCGCGCCGCAGGAGCGGGGCATCGTCACGATCGCGCCGTCCTACGGCCTGTTCGTCAACGGGCAGTTCACGCCGGCGGCCGACGGGCGGACCTTCACCACGGTCAACCCCGCGACCGAGGAGCCGCTGGCCGAGGTCGCGCTGGCGGGCGCGGCGGACGTGGACCGCGCCGTGCGGGCCGCCCGGGATGCCTTCGACCGGGTCTGGCGGCCGATGCCGGGCGCCCAGCGGGCCAAGTACGTCTACCGCATCGCCCGGCTCATCGCCGAGCGCGCCCGCGAGTTCGCCGTGCTGGAGAGCATCGACAACGGCAAGCCGATCAAGGAATCCCGTGACGTCAACGTGCCGCTGGCCAGCGCGCATTTCTTCTACTACGCGGGCTGGGCGGACAAGCTCGAGTACGCGGGGTTCGGCCAGGCCCGCCCGGTCGGCGTGGCCGGCCAGGTCATCCCGTGGAACTTCCCGCTGCTGATGGCGGCGTGGAAGCTGGCGCCCGCGCTGGCCGCGGGGAACACCTGCGTGCTCAAGCCGGCCGAGACCACCCCGCTCACCGCGCTGCTGCTGGCCGAGGTGTGCCAGCAGGCCGAGCTGCCCCCGGGGGTGGTGAACATCGTCACCGGCGCCGGGGACACCGGCGCGGCGCTGGTCACCCACCCGGGAGTGGACAAGATCGCGTTCACCGGCTCGACCGAGGTGGGCAAGCAGATCCTGCGCTCGGCCGCGGGGACCGGCAAGAAGCTCACCATGGAACTCGGCGGCAAGGCGGCCAACGTGGTGTTCGAGGACGCGCCGCTGGAAGGAGCGGTCGAGGGAATCGTCAACGGCATCTTCTTCAACCAGGGACACGTGTGCTGCGCCGGGTCGCGGCTGCTGGTACAGGAATCGGTCGCGGAGATGCTGCTGGACCGGCTCCGGCGGCGGCTCGGCACGCTGCGGCTCGGCGATCCGCTGGACAAGAACACCGACATCGGCGCGATCAACTCGCGCGACCAGCTGGACAAGATCCGCGAGCTGTCCGCGGCCGGGGAAACCGAGGGGGCGCAGCGCTGGTCGCCGCCCTGCCAGCTGCCGGACCGCGGCTACTGGTTCCCGCCGACGCTGTTCACCGGGGTCAGCCAGTCGCACCGGATCGCCCGCGAGGAGATCTTCGGCCCGGTGCTGTCGGTGCTCACGTTCCGTACCCCCGAAGAGGCGGTGGCCAAGGCGAACAACACGCCGTACGGGCTGTCGGCCGGGGTGTGGACGGAGAAGGGCAGCCGGATCCTGTGGCTGGCGCAGCGGATGCGGGCCGGCGTGGTGTGGGCCAACACGTACAACCGGTTCGACCCGGCGAGCCCGTTCGGCGGCTACCGCGAGTCGGGGTTCGGCCGGGAGGGCGGACGGCACGGTCTGGAGGCCTACCTCGATGCCTGACAAGCGCAGCAGCGCCGGCCGCACGACGGGCGCCAGGACCAGCCGCGCCGCCGCGCCGAAACGCTCGGCCGTGCGCCGGGACGCCGCGGCGCAGCGGGCCCTCGACGGCAGGCTTGCCGTGCGCAAGACGTACAAGCTGTTCATCGGGGGGGCGTTCCCCCGGTCGGAGTCGGGCCGCGTCTACCCGGTCCTCGGCGACGGCGGAGCGCTGCTCGGCCACGCCGCGCAGGCATCGCGGAAGGACGCCAGGGACGCCGTCACGGCCGCCCGCGCCGCGGCCGGCCGGTGGTCGGGTGCGACCGCGTACAACCGCGGGCAGGTGCTCTACCGGGTGGCCGAGATGCTCGAGGGCCGCGCCGCGCAGTTCACCGCCGAGGTCGCCGCGGCGGAGCACACCACGCAGCGCGAGGCCAGGAGCCAGGTGGATGCGGGCATCGACCGGTGGGTCTGGTACGCCGGCTGGCCGGACAAGGTCGCGCAGGTGGCAGGCGGGGCGAACGCGGTGGCAGGTCCCTACTTCAACTTCAGCGTCCCCGAGCCGACGGGGGTGGTGGCGGTCATCGCGCCGCAGGAGTCCAGCCTGCTCGGCCTGGTCAGCGTGCTGGCCCCGGTCATCGCGACCGGCAACGCGGCGGTGCTGGTGGCCAGTCAGGACCGGCCGCTGCCCGCGGTGAGCCTCGCCGAGGTGCTCGCCACCTCCGACATCCCCGGCGGCGTGGTCAACCTGCTCACCGGCAGCACCGCCGAGCTGGCACCGGTGCTGGCCGGGCACATGGACGTGAACGCTATCGATGTCAGCGGCGTGGCGCCGGCCGGCCGGGCCGACCTTGAGCGGCTGGCGGCTGACAGCGTCAAGCGCGTGTTCGCCGCTGAGGAGGAGGACTGGGCCGCGCCGCCATCTCCCCGGCGGATGCTCGCCTTCCTGGAGACGAAGACGGTCTGGCACCCGATGGGGACGTAACGGCCGGGTCAGGCGGCGCGGGTCAGGCGGCGCGCGGGTCCTCGCGGGTCCCCGTGGCGCGGTTGACGATCTGCCGGACCACAGTCCCGCCGATATCGCCCATGCTGCTGAGGCCGGCACCGGTCGCGCGCCGGGCGACCGGCTCGGCCACCGCCATCGCCTCGGCGAGTATCCGGCGCGCCTCGGGCGAGGCGATGATCGAGTTGACCGAGGTCTTCAGCCGTTCCACCCCGCCCTTGCCCTCGCGGGCGCCGACCAGGTAGCCGACCACAAAGCCGATGAGCGTTTCCATTCCTGCCGCCTGTCTTGTGTGGGGTTGGACTGTGCTTGCTGGCCCGGTCACATCTCGCGGAGCTCGAGATAGCGCTTCACGTCGGGCAGCGACTGCACGATCAGGGCCAGGGCCGCCGCGATCAGCGCTGCCTTGATCAGGTTGCTGATCATGTCTCTTCCTCCTTCGGCTCGATCTCGTCGGGTGCGAAATAAAGGAACCTGCCGTGGCTGGCCTGCAAATCGGCCAGCGGATCGCCGGCCGGGCTCACCGCCACGTGCACCTGGCCATCGACGTCGAAGAGCACGGCTTCCACGAGAGCTTCCCGTCCGGCCAGGAACAGGTCCTGGGCGTCGGCCCGCCGCGCACCCGGCCGCAGGATGACCTTGCTGCCCCGGGCCACGCGGGCGCCCGCCACCATGACGTGATCGGTCTGCGGCGACACGGAGCTGTCGGACCCCGGGTCCCACCAGGGCGCGGACGGCTGCCGCACCGGAGGCTGCCCGAGGCCGGCGGGCGTCCGGTGCTCCTCGGGGCCCGCCGCCGGCTCCAGGTACCTGATGGCGCCGTGCATCTTCTCGAGCATCTCGGGCGGCAGCGCGTCCAGCCGGTCCAGCAGGCCGGCGGCGCGCGGGTCGGTCGCCCGCGCCTCCGCCTTCTCCGCGTCGGTCAGCGCGAGCGTGCGCAGGGTGAGAATCTCGTCGATCTCGGTGGCGTCGAACAGGTCGCCAGCGCTCTCCGGGGCGATCTGCGGGTGGTCGTAGAGGATGATGGGCGAGGCCATCATGAGGTTGCCGCATCCGGCCGGGCCGGCCAGCACCGGCCAGGTCCCGGTGTTGACGCACCCGGCGGCGAAGCGCGAGGCCCACTCGGGCGGGTCGGTCATGGACAGGAACGTCCCGTCCTCGGCGCCGATCAGCGTGTGCGCCGAGATCAGCGCGTGCCGCAGGCCGTCCTCGCGGCTGCGCGGCGGCGCGGGCGGCACCGTCCGGTTCTCCACCCGGACCCGCAGCCGCAGCAACCCGTAGGGACCGGGCAGCCGCTCGGCATGGACCTTGATCACCGCGTCGAGCACGCCCCAGCGGTGGATCAGCCGGCCTGCGCTGCGGCCGTCGGCGGCGGCGTCCCCGGTTTCCTGTCCCTCGTCGATGTGCAGCGGGAACTGCGCGTCCGCGCGGAGCAGGCTGCCCGCCGGTACGGCGATCCGGTGCTCGCGGTCGATGGCCTCGTCCCACCCCTCGTCCGGCCCGGCCGGCTCGGCGGTCCGCCGCCGCAGCTGCAGGAAGCGGGCGAGGATCCGAATCTCGGCGTCGTCGCGGCACTCGAGCAGGCACTCCGTCTGGCTGGCCGACGGCTCGCACGGGTCGACCGCGGCGTAGGCCGGCGGCATCAGCACCCCGAACTGGAACCTGGCCCGGTTCTTCTGCGCCGACTTGCGATACGGGTACAGCAGGTAGCCCTCGTACAAGATGGCGTCGGCCACCTTGCGCGCCTGGTCGAGGTGCGCGGGGCTCACCGTCATGGCTCTCGCTCCGCAGGGTCGGCCGCTCGCTCGAGCAGCGCCCGCAGCGTGGCGTCCCAGGTCGGCAGCGCCCGGCGGTTCTTGAACCGCTGCAGCTCGTCCAGCGTCTGGGTGCTCATCTTGATCCAGGCGGCGTTGGGGAAGTGCACGTCGATCGCCTCGCGCCACACCGACACCGGGATCCGGCACATCGCCTCCTTGCTCCACGGCACCAGCTGCACCGAGATCCGCCCGTCCGCCAGCCCGAACACGGTCCCGCTGAACAGCAGCAGCAGCGGTATCTCGCCCGACTCCAGCCCGGTGAAGTACCTGGCCGAGCCGATCTCCAGGTCGTAGCTGAACGGCACCGGCAGGTCGATCTCGGTGCTCCCGGTGAAGCCGGGCACCATGGCGGACACGGTGGCGAACTGCAGCGGCTTCAGCGTGTCCGCCCAGCGGGAGGTGTCGCCGAACAGGTCGTTCAGCCGCTCCTCCTCGGCCGGCGTGTACCGCCGCCGGGCCGGCTCGATCCTGATCTGGCAGCGCAGCGCGATCGCCTCGATCCGGTCGCCGCTGGTCTCGCTGATCCGCAGCTTCAGGTTCATGGACGGGACCACCGCGTACCGGTCCGGCTCCGCGCCGGTGCAGTCGAAGACCAGCTCGGCCATGTCAGGAAGGCTCCGGGCGGAACTGGCTGGCCCGGGAGCGGACGCCGTCGAGGAAGCCGGAGATGCTGTGCCGCGCCTCGGTGCCGCCGTCGAAGCCCTTCCAGAGCATGCGCATCCGCCCGGCCAGCTCGTAGCAGGCATCGATGGGGACGACGAAGTGCTCGATCAGGTTCGTCTTGTCCTGGCGGCTGATCAGGGCCGCCTCCACGTCCGGCTCGATGGCGCCCAGCAGCGGATGGGCCTGCGCCAGCCGCTGCCACGCGCTCAGGTCGAGCCGGCACTCGGTGGCTCCCGCCGGGCTCGGGTAGAACCCGGTTACCTGGCCGGCTTGCGAGCTGTACATGAAGAACGCCAGCCCGACCGGGATCTCGAGCTCGTCCCACTCGGCCGCGGACATCGGCCGGGACGGGTCGCGGAGGTAGCGGTCGGGGACCGCCTTGTACCGCCCGCCGCCGGCCTGCGAGTGCGTGAAGAGCAGGTAGCACGGACGGCAGGCGCACAGCAGCGATGACTGCTCGAGATCGGCCACGTGGCCGTGGCCTGGCACGACCTCGGCGGCGCACATCTCGCACCGCTCGCCGGGCGCCGCGGCCGCGCCCGTGCCCTGGCCGGCCCGGATCCGGTCCAGCACGGCGTCGGCCGCGGGCAGCCCGGGCGCGGGCGACGCGGCGGCCGCGGCCGGCTGGCCCGGTTCCGGCCGCGGCTGCGCGCCGGGGACGAACCGGCGCAGGCCGGCCGGACCGGTCACGACCGCGCCGCCGCCGGAACGGCCACCCGCACGCCCTGGCTGTCGGTGAGCAGCGGCAGCGGTTCCAGGTGCACGGCCGGGTCGTCGAGCCCGCGCCCGGCAGCGCGGACGTCATACCTGGATCCGCAGGAGCAGGCCAGCACCTCGCGGTCGAGCCGCCCGCCGGACATCGACGAACCGCACGTCGCGCACGCGTCGCGGTAGGCGTACAGGGTCCCGCGGACGGCGCAGACGAGCACGGCCATCCCGCCCGCCGACGCGGTGACCGGGCGGGAGCTGGGCGGCCCGATGTCCGGCAGGCTGACCCAGCTGCCCGGGTAATCCCCCGGTCCGGCCCCCCCGGCCGGGCTGGAGGAGTCTGCGGCGTCCGGCCGGCGGCTGATCTGCAGCAGCGCAGGCGACGGCGGCGTCGGCTCGGTCATCCCCTCCACCGCGACCTCGGTGACCTCCGGCGCCGCGTTCTTGACCGCGTCCTCGATGGCCAGCCGGACGGTGACCGTCGAGGACGGGCAGCCGTGGCAGCTGCCCTCGAGCCGCAGCCGCGCGACGCCGTCACTGACGCCGATGTACTCGACCCCGCCCGCGTGCGACCCCAGGTAGGGCCGGACCTGGTCGAGTGCCCGCTGGATCCGGGCGTCCACGTCCAGCGGGTGCAGGTCGTGCAGCAGCAGCAGGTTCTCGACCAGCGGGTCCGCGGTGAGCTTCGCCAGCAGCTCGGTACCCGCCGGGCCCGCGTCACCGACCGCGGCCATGATGTGGCCGAGGCCGTCGCCGTACAGCCCCACCAGCAGCCCGACCAGCTCCTCGGCCGCGGCGGCGGCCCGGGCGTCGCCCGACCGCAGCAGGCCGAGGATCTCCTCTATCCGGTCGCCGACCTGGTTGACCCGGGTCATTCTGCCTCGCCTCCGTATGCCTGGCGCCGCTGCCCGGGGCCGCGCCCCGGGCCCGCCGCGCCGGCCGGCCGTGCGGCCGGCCTCAGGTGGACAGGATGACCGACATCGGCGAGTGCACCTTGTCCAGCGCGCGGCCGCCGCCGAGGTACATGTGGACGCCGCAGGGCAGGCACGGGTCGAAGCTGCGCACGGCGCGCATGATGTCGATGCCCTTGAAGTTCTCCGGCGTGTTCTCCTCGAAGATCGGGGTGTTCTGCACGGCGTCCTCGTACGGCCCTGGCGTCCCGTACACGTCCCGCACGCTGGCGTTCCACGGGGTCGGCGGGTACGGGTGGTAGTTCGCGATCTTCCCGCCGCGGATCACCATGTGGTGCGACAGCACGCCGCGCACCGCCTCGGTGAAGCCGCAGCTGTTCGCCTCGTCCGGGACGGCGAACGGCTCCCACGTCTTGGTGTGGCCGGCCCGGATCTCGGCCAGGGCCTTCTCGGTGAAGTGCAGCGCGCACGCCGCCGCGTAGGCCTGGAAGTAGGTACGCGCGCGGTCCCGCTCGATCGCGTTGGACAGCGGCCTGCCCTGCTTGTCGGTGGGGATCTTCCACTCGAAGGTGGCCTCGGGCCTGCTGACGGTGCGGGGCAGGTTGATCTGCACGCTGTGGCCGGTGGACTTGACGTAGCCGATGTCCACCAGCTCGCCGAGCGCGGTGGCCCACAGCCGGGCGATCGGGCCGCCGCCGGTGTCGGCCGCGAGGTGATCGGTGCCGTCGAACCAGCGCGGCGACATCACCCAGCTGTACTTGTCGTCGAAGTTCCGCTTCTGCGGCCGCGGGATCGTGTGCTGGTTCCACGGGTGCCTGCGGTCCACCGGGTTGCCCAGCGGATCGTGGGACACGAACATCTCCTGGTCCGCCCAGTCCTCGTAGTACGAGGAGCCGAGCAGGATGCGGATGCCGAGGTTGATCTCGACCAGGTCGTTGGTGAGCAGCTGCCCGTCCCTGATCACGCCGGGGCTGACGAACATCTTCCGGCCCCAGCTGGTCATGTTCCGGTAGGTGAAGTCGCAGTACTCAGGGTCGTTGAGGCTGCCCCAGCAGACCATGTCGGCGCGGCGCCGGCCGACCTCCTCGTAGCCGGGCATGGCCTCGTAGAAGAAGTCGAACAGGTCGTCGTGCAGCGGGACGACGCGCTTCATGAACTCCACGTAGCGCATCAGCCGGGTGAGGTAGTCGGTGAACAGCTGGATGGTGGCCGTGGTGCCCACGCCACCGGGGTACAGCGTGGACGGGTGCACGTGGCGCCCCTCCATCAGGCAGAACATCTCCCTGGTGGACCTGCTCACCTGCAGCGCCTCGCGGTAGAACTCGCCCTCGAGCGGGTTCAGCGTCCGCATGATGTCGCCGATGGTCGCGTAGCCGTGCTCGGCGGCGTGCGGCGCCTCGGTGCGGTTGGCCAGCTCGAGCACGCCGGGGTTGGTCTCGCTGACCATCCGCTCGCAGAAGTCCACCCCGACCAGGTTCTCCTGGAAGATGTTGTGGTCGAACATGTACTCCGCGGCCTCGCCGAGGTTGATGATCCACTCGCCGAGGTGCGGCGGGCGCACCCCGTAGGCCATGTTCTGGTTGTAGACCGAGCAGGTGGCGTGGTTGTCGCCGCAGATGCCGCAGATCCGGCTGGTGATGAAGTGCGCGTCCCGCGGGTCCTTGCCCTTCATGAAGATGCTGTACCCGCGGAAGATCGACGACGTGCTGTGGCACTCGACGACCTTCTTCTGGCTAAAGTCGATCTTGGTGTAGATGCCGAGGCTGCCCACGATCCTGGTGATCGGGTCCCAGGCCATCTCCACGATGCCGGTGTCTTCGGCCGTAGTCATCGGTCGTCCCTCTCTTTACCAGGTCTTCTTGAAGCCGGTCAGAAGCTCGTCGCCCTTCTTGCGCCACTTGGGCTCTTCGTCGGCCGTCTTGGCGGTGAAGCTGCGCAGGGTGCGGATGACGGTCCCGTACATGCTGCTGGCCGTGGTCGAGACCCTGGCGCCCGGCGGCTCGTCCATGAACGGCATGAACTTGTCCGGGAATCCCGGCATCGTGCAGGCGATGCAGATGCCGCCCACGTTCGGGCAGCCGCCCACCCCGTTGATCCAGCCGCGCTTGGGCACGTTGCACTTGACCACCGG
Organism: uncultured Actinomycetes bacterium; assembly: GCA_963762615.1. Classification (GTDB taxonomy): domain Bacteria; phylum Actinomycetota; class Actinomycetes; order Streptosporangiales; family Streptosporangiaceae; genus PALSA-505. The sequence continues at coordinate 114,741 of CAVXLG010000020.1, forward strand.
CCCCCAGCAGCCCAGCTTGACCAGGCACTTGGGCGAGCCGTACTCGGTGGCGAAGTCGCCCTGCTCGTAGTAGCCGGCCCGGTCGCAGCCCTCATGGACGGTGGCCCCGAACAGCCAGGACGGCCGCAGCGCCTCGTCCAGCGGGATCATCGGGGCCTGGCCGGCCACCTGGTAGAGGAGGTAGAGGATCGTCTCGGACAGGTTGTCCGGGTGGATCGGGCAGCCCGGCACGCAGACGATCGGCAGCCCGGCCTTCGACCGCCAGTCCCAGCCCAGGTAGTCGGGCACCCCCATCGCGCCGGTCGGGTTGCCCGCCATCGCGTGGATGCCGCCGTAGGTCGCGCAGGTGCCGACGGCCAGGATCGCGGTGGCCTTGGGCGCCAGCCGGTCCAGCCACTCGCTGGTGGTCATCGGCTGGCCGGTAGCGGGATTGTTGCCGAACCCGCACCAGTAGCCCTCTTCCTTGATCGCCTCGTTCGGGATGGATCCCTCCACCACCAGCACGAAGGGATCAAGCTCGCCGCGGTCGGCCTTGTGCCACCACTCGATGAAGTTGTCGGCGCCGTTTTCCGGGCCGCACTCGAAGTCGATGAGCGGCCAGTGCACCGCGATCTTCGGCAGCCCGGGCAGGGCGCCCAGCACGATCTCCTCGATGCTCGGCTGGGTGGCCGCGGTGAGCGCGACGGAGTCCCCGTCGCAGCCGAGGCCGCCGTTCATCCAGAGAATGTGGACCAGCGGCTCGGCGGAATCCGGCTGTGTCTGTCCGTTAGCCTCAGTGCCTGTGGCCATGCGCAGGCCACCTCCTCGGTCGTGGATAGGCGGCATACCGGGCGCATCGGCGGCCGCGGTCCGGGGGGCGGACCGCGGCCCGGCGTGAGCGGACGATCATGGCGCAACCGCCTTCGTGATGCGCAGACGCCACGATGCTAGACCCGCGGCGGTCCGGCGACAAGACTGTTGCGTCGTTTACCAGACAGATATGTCTGTCATGGCTGCGGCGGGTGATGCGGCAGTGCCCGGACTGCCGCGGCGCGCCGGCCGGCCATCGCCTTGCGGGTTCCCCGATCCCGGGCGGCCACGTACCCTGGGCTCAACCGCGTGGGACGCCGGCGATGCGGACCGGCAATGCTGAGGAGACAGATCCGGTGGCTGGGCCCGCTTACGGTTCCCCCGGGGACCCGATCGAGGTGGTGCCGGTCGTGGTGATCTCGCAGTCCTTCCCCGCGCGGCCCTCGTTCATCCCGGAGATCAGGGACTTCGTCCGGCGCTGCCTGAACGATTCCCCGCTGGACGAGGACGGGGTCCGCGAGGTCGGCGAGACCGTGTTCCGGGCACTGCTCGACGCGGCCGGCCCGACCGGGTCGGTGCAGGTCGCCTTCCGCATCTTCCCCGAGCATGTCGAGGTCGACGTGCTGCACTCGGAGTCCCAGCTGCAGGAGTCCGCGGGCGGCGCGGCGCCGCAGCCCGCGGGGACGCCGCCGCGGCCGCCGGCGCCGGCCCAGCCGGCGGCCGCGCAGCCGGAGCGCCCCGCCGGGCCCGCCGCGGCCGCAGAGAAGCATTCGGCGTCGTTCGCGGAGTGGATGTCGAGCGCGCTGCGCCGGGAGGGAATGACCCAGGAGGCCGCCGCGCGGCAGCTCGGCGTGTCGGTGAAGACCGTGAGCCGCTGGGTCGGCGGTGCTACCCAGCCCCGGATGCGGGATCTCAAGCGGATCCGGGAGGTATTCGGCGAGGTCCCGCTGCACTAGGCGGGGCGGATTCCCGATTACTGGACGCTCACCCCACATGTGTCCTACGGTGCTGTCATGGCGGTTCACGCTGGACGTCACAAGATCGGCGAGGACCGTGACCGGCTCGTGCTCCGCACCTCCCGGGACGGGCTGGCCGCGTCAGCCGGCCATGACCTGACCATCGAGCCGACTCGCTGGTCGGCTGACCTGACGATCGCCGAGGACGGCACCCCGGCCGCGCTCGAGGCGCGCATCGACATGACGTCGCTGGCCGTGCGGGAAGGCACCGGCGGGATCAAGCCGCTCACCGACAAGGACAGGCGCGACATCGTCTCCAGCGCGCGCAAGGTGCTCGGGGCCGACCGGTTTCCCGAGGCGACGTTCGGTGACGCGCAGTTCAAGCCAGCCGCCGACGGCGGCACCATCACCGGGACGCTCACCCTGCACGGCCAGTCACGTCCGGTCACGCTGCAGGTGACCCAGACGGGCCCCGACCGCTATCACGCGACCGCGCAGGTGGTCCAGTCGGCGTTCGGGATCAAGCCGTACAGCGGATTCTTCGGTGCGCTCAAGGTGAGCGACGCGGTGAACGTCGAGGCGGACGTCGACCTGTCGCAGCCGGCAGGCGCCTCATGAGCGATGCGCCGGCCGGCGACCAGGGCAGCAGCGAAGCGGTCCTGGCGTTCGAGCGCCGCATCGCCCCGGCCAGGGAGCTGGCCGGGCAGGCGGGCGCGGTCGCGGCTGCCTGCCACGCCATGGCGGTGCGCTTCCACCAGGGCGGCAAGCTCGTGGTCTTCGGCACCGGGGCGGCGAGCACGGACGCGCAGCACGTCGCGGTGGAGTTCGTTCACCCGGTGATCGTCGGCAAGCGGGCGCTGCCCGCCATCTCGCTGACCACGGACGCGGCCACCGTCACCGGGGTGGCCGCGCGGGACGGCATGGACGCGATATTCGCCCACCAGATCCGTTATCTCGCCGCGCCCGAGGACATCGCGCTGGGCATCTCGGCCGACGGCAACTGCCCGAGCGTCTGCTCCGGCCTCGTCGCGGCCAAGGCGCGCGGCCTGCTGACCATCGGGCTGGCCGGCGGGGACGGCGGCGCGCTGGCGGATCTGCCGGGGGTGGACCACCTGCTGGTCGCCGCGGCGGCGGACCCGCGCGTGGTCAAGGAGCTGCAGGTGACCGTCTACCACGTGCTCTGGGAGCTCGTGCACGTGTTCTTCGAGCAGCCCGGTGTCCTCGCCCCGGGCGTGGTCGCCTGAAACCGGGAGGGGACGCGATGAGCATGGTCCCGCAGTGCCACGGCGATGTCTGCATCACCTGCTCGGATACCGCCGTCGAGGTCACCGTGCTGCGGCTGACCGGGGACGGCCTCGCCATGGTGGACACCGGCCAGGGTGCGGAGGAGGTCAGCGTCGCCCTCGTGGCCGCCAGGGCCGGCGACCGGATCCTCGTGCACGCCAAGGAAGCCATCGCCGTGCTGCCGGAGACGACCCCGTGACCGGGCCGGACAGCCAGGGCGGCACCCAGGCGATGGAGTCGCTCTACCCGTTCCTCTACGCGGGCACGAGTGACCTGCCGGCCGTCCTGGACCAGGTCCGCGCGTCCACGATCGCCAAGGCCGAGGAGATCATCGAGCTGCGCCGCACGGTGTGCGCGCGGGATGCCGGCCGGCTGGCGCGGTGCGCGCGCGCCGCCGCCGCCAGGTTCGCGGCCGGCGGCAGGCTGTTCGCCTTCGGCAACGGCGGCAGCGCCACCGACGCGCAGCAGCTGGCCACCCTGTTCCTCAACCCCGGGCCGGGCGCGCGGCCGCTGCCGGCCCTCGGCCTGGCCAGCGACACCTCGGTGGTCACCGCGCTGTGCAACGACGTCGGCGTCGATGTGGTGTTCGCCCGGCAGATCGCGGCGTTCGGCGGCCGGAACGACATCGCGGTCGGCCTGTCCACCAGCGGGAATTCCGGCAACCTGGTGCGTGCCTTCGACGAGGCCAGCCGCCGGGGGATGCTCACCGTCGGCCTGGCCGGCTACGAGGGCGGCAAGATGGCCGAGCTGGACAGCATCGACTACCTGTTCGTGGCTCCGTCCGCCTCCGTGCACCGGATCCAGGAGGCGCAGACCACGATCTACCAGGTGCTGTGGGAACTGACCGCCGCCGAGTTCGACCGCATCGGCGGCCGGGGATGAAGGGCCGGGTGCTCGTCGCGTGCGTCGGCAACATCTTCCTCGGCGACGACGGGTTCGGCGCCGAGGTGGCCCGGCGGCTGGCCGGGCAGCAGATGCCCGACGGGGTCCGGGTCGTCAACTACGGCACCGGCGGCATGCACCTCGCCTATGACCTGGCCGACGGCTACGAGACGACGATCCTCGTCGACGCCGCCCCGCGGGGCGGCGAGCCCGGCACGGTCACCGTGGCCGAGGTGGATCCGGCCGCGCACCCGAACCCCGCGGCGGCCGGCGACCCGCTGCGGGGCAGCATGCTCTTCGACGGCCACGGCATGCAGCCGGATGTGGTGTTCGGCATCCTGGACATGCTCGGCGCCCGGGCCGGCCGGATACTCGTCGTCGGCTGCGAGCCCGCAAGCGTCGGGTACGGGATGGAACTGAGCGAGCCGGTCGCCGCGGCAGTCGACGAGGCGGTGCAGGTCGTGCTGGACATGGTCGCAACGGTGAGGGGGTAGCAGGATGTGCCTTGGCATTCCCGGTGAGGTGATCGAGTTCCTCCCCGAGCAGCCCGACCTGGCGCGGGTGGACGTCAGCGGAGTACGGCGGGTCATCAACGTCGGCCTGCTGACCGACGACATGCCGAAGCCCGGCGAGTGGGTGCTCATCCACGTCGGCTTCGCCCTGTCCAAGATCGACGAGAAAGAAGCGGCGGCGGCCCTGGAGTTCCTCGAGGGAATCGGCCAGGCGTACGAGGATGAGCTCGCGGCGCTGCAGGAATCCATGATCGAATAGGAGCGTACGGACATGCGGTTCGTCAACGAATTCCGCGACGCGGACAAGGCCCGTGCGCTCGCCGCCAAGATCGCGGCGCTGTGCGAGCCCGGTCGCCAGTACAAGCTCATGGAGGTGTGCGGCGGTCACACGCACACCATCTACAAGCACGGCCTCGAGGACTACCTGCCGGAATCCATCACGCTGGTGCACGGCCCCGGCTGCCCGGTGTGCGTGATCCCGATGGGGCGGGTGGACGACGCCGTCCACCTGGCGTCCCAGCCGGACGTCATCATGACGTCGTTCGGCGACATGATGCGGGTGCCGGGCAGCGAGGGATCGTTCTTCGACGCCAAGGCGCGCGGCACCGACATCCGGATGGTCTACTCCCCGCTGGACTCGCTGAAGATCGCCCGCGCCAACCCGGACAAGCGGGTGGTGTTCATGGCCATCGGCTTCGAGACCACCGCTCCGTCCACGGCGATGACCCTGCTGCGCGCGCAGGCGGCGGGCCTGGAGAACTTCTCCGTGTTCGCCAACCACGTCACGATCGTGCCGGCCATCAAGGCCATCCTCGACTCACCCGACCTGCGCCTGGACGGCTTCCTCGGCCCCGGCCACGTGTCCACGGTGATCGGCTGCCGGCCGTACGAGTTCATCGCGCGCGACTACGGCAAGCCGGTGGTCGTGGCCGGGTTCGAACCGCTCGACATCCTGCAGTCCATTTACCTGCTCATGGTGCAGCTCGCCGAGGGCCGCGCTGAGGTGGAGAACCAGTACTCCCGGGTGGTGCCATGGAACGGCAACCCGGTGGCGCTCAAGGCGATCGGCGAGACGATGGAGCTGCGGCCCTACTTCGAGTGGCGCGGTCTCGGCTTCATCTCGCACTCCGCGCTGAAGCTGCGGGACTCCTACGCCGCCTTCGACGCCGAGCTGCTCTTCGAGGTGCCGGGCGTGCGCGTCGCCGACCCCAAGGCCTGCCAGTGCGGCGAGGTGCTCAAGGGCGTGCTCAAGCCCTGGGAGTGCAAGGTGTTCGGCACCGCGTGCACGCCGGAGACGCCGATCGGCACGTGCATGGTCTCCCCCGAGGGCGCCTGCGCGGCGTACTACAACTACGGCCGGCTGAACCGCAGCCGGGTGCTGGAGGCCGGGGTGAGCCGGTCATGAACGAGGCCGCGGGCACCGGCGGGTGGATAGCCGAGGCGCTCCGCGAGCACGAGGAGCACGACCGCGGCCGGGTGAGCCGGCGCGACCTTCCGGTGGCCGACCGCGAGCAGCAGGTGCTGGACCGGATCGACCGGGCCAGGCGCCGCCGCCCCAGGGTCAGGGAAGAGCGGATCACGATGTCGCACGGCGCGGGCGGCAAGGCGACCCACACCCTGATCGAAGCCGTCTTCCTCGACGCGTTCCGCAACCCCCGGCTGGAGCCGCTCGAGGACTCGGCACGGCTGCACGTCAACGGATCCCGGCTGGCGCTGACCACCGACTCCTACGTGGTCTCGCCGCTGTTCTTTCCAGGCGGCGACATCGGCGACCTCGCGATCAACGGCACGGTCAACGACCTGTCCATGGCCGGCGCCACGCCGCTGTACCTGTCGGCGGGCTTCATCCTCGAGGAGGGCTTCCCGGTCGCCGACCTGAGCCGGATCACCCGGTCCATGCGCGCCGCATCCGGCGTCGCGGGCGTCCAGGTGGTCACCGGGGACACCAAGGTGGTGGAGCGGGGCAAGGCGGACGGCTGCTACATCAACACCGCAGGCGTCGGCGTCATCGAGCGTGACGTGAACCTCGGCGTGGCCAGCGCGCGGCCGGGAGACGCGATCATCGTGTCCGGGCCGGTCGGCGACCACGGCGTCACCATCATGCTGGCCCGCGGCGAGCTCGACATCGAGGCCGACCTGCAGTCCGACACCGCGTCGCTGGCCGGGCTGGCGGCCGGCCTGCTGGACGCGGTCCCCGGGGTGCGCGCGCTGCGCGACGCGACCCGCGGCGGCGTGGCGACCATCCTCAACGAGATCGCCAAGTCCGCCGACGTCGGCGTGTTCGCGATCGAGGACGACATCCCGGTGCGCGACGTGGTCCGCGGGGCCGCCGAACTGCTCGGCATCGACCCCATGTACGTGGCCTGCGAAGGGCGGCTGGTCGCCGTGGTGGACGGCGGCCAGGCCGACGCGGCGGTGGCGGCGCTGCGCGCGCAGCCGCTCGGCGAGCAGGCGGCGGTCATCGGCCATGTCACCGAGGGTCCGGCCGGCATCGTCCAGCTCAAGACCGCGTTCGGCGGGACCAGGATCGTCGATCTGCTGGTCGGCGACCCGCTGCCGCGGATCTGCTGAGGACCGGGCCAGCACCCGGCGAGGGGAAGAGGCGCTTCGGTGCACGAGCTTGCGATCATCGAGGGCGTGGTCGACGCGGTGGCCGGCGGCTGGGCGACGCGAAGATCTCCTCCGTGCGGCTGGAGGTCGGCGAGCTGTCCGGCGTGCTGGCCGACTCGCTGCTGTTCTGCTTCGGGCTGGCCGCCGAGGGCACGACCCTGCAGGGCGCCAGCCTGGAGATCACCCAGATTCCCGGCCGGTGCCGCTGCCGGGCCTGCGGATGCGAGTTCTCGCCCGGCGGGCCGGTCCTGCTCTGCCCGTGCGGGAGCGCCGACGCCGAGGTCCTGTCCGGCCAGGAACTCACCATCGCCTCAGTGAAGGTGGCCTGAGATGTGCGCGACCTGCGGATGCTCGGGCAAGGCGCGGCTGCGGCTGGTGACGGCCGGCGACACCGCCGGCGCGCTGGCCGCGGGGCAGCCCGGCCACGACCATGATCACGCGCCCGGCCGCCAGCACCACCACGCCGACGACCGGACCGTCATCTTGCAGGAGAAGGTGCTCGCCCGCAACGACGATCTCGCCGCGCGGAACCGGGCCTGGCTGACCGAGCGCGGCGTGCTGGCCGTCAACCTGATGAGCTCGCCCGGCGCGGGCAAGACCACGCTGCTGGAGCGGACCGCGCGCGACCTGGCCGGCGCTCGACATCGCGGTGATCGAGGGTGACCAGGAGACCGCGCTGGACGCCAGCCGGATCAGCTCGGCCGGCTGCGCGGTGGTGCAGATCAACACCGGCGTGGGCTGCCACCTGGACGCGGCGATGGTCGCCGACGCGCTGCACGCGCTCGACCCGGCCGCCGGATCGGTGGTCGTGATCGAGAACGTGGGCAACCTGGTCTGCCCGGCTCTTTTCGACCTGGGCGAGGCGGCCAGGATCGTGCTCGCGTCCGTCACCGAGGGCGCGGACAAGCCGGCCAAGTACCCGCACATGTTCAGCCGCGCCGACCTCGTGCTGGTCAGCAAGACCGACCTGCTGCCGTACGTGGAGTTCGACGCCGGGCGGCACGCGGCGGACGTCAGGCAGCTCAGCCCGGGCGCGCGGATGCTGTCGGTGTCGGCGGTGACCGGCGACGGGATGCGGGGATGGTACGACTGGCTGCGGTTCAGCCTGCCGGGCTGAGCAGGCCGGCGGCCGCCGCCACGACCGCCTGCCCCAGGCTGATCCCGCCGTCGTTGCACGGCACCTGGGAGTGCACCAGGACCCGGAACCCGGCCGACTCCAGCCGCGCGGCCGCCGTGTCCAGCAGCAGCAGGTTCGCGAACACGCCGCCGGACAGGGCCACCGTGCTCAGCCCGTGCCGCTCGCGCAGCAGCAGGCAGCCCTCCTCGATCGCGGTCGCGACGCCGCGGTGGAACCGCCCGGCGATGACCTCCCGGCCGCTGCCCGTCCCGAGGTCCTCGGCCATCGCCCTGATCAGGTCGGCGCCGTGCACGGCGAACGGCTCGGACGGCTCGATCCGGGCCCGGTAATCTCCGGCCGCCGGCGTGCTCACTGCCGCCGGGTCGGCCAGCTGCTCGAGCTCGACGGCGGCCTGCCCCTCGTAGTTGACCGTGTCCCGCACCCCGAGCAGCGCGGCGGCCGCGTCGAACAGCCGCCCCGCGCTGGACGTCAGGGGGGCATGCACGCCGCGCCGGGCCAGCCTGACCACGTCCGGCCACGTCCGCTCGTTGCGCGCGGTGACGTCCAGGCCGCCGGGCGGCCCCCCAGGGTAGGCCGCGTCGAGGTAGGCGGCGGCCATCCGCCACGGCTGCCTGATCGCCGCCGCGCCGCCCGGCATCGGGACCGGCTGGAAATGCCCGCCGCGGACGAAGCCCGCCAGGTCGGCCACCAGGAACTCGCCGCCCCAGATGGTGCCGTCCGTGCCGAACCCCGTCCCGTCGAAGGCCACCCCGATCACCGGGCCGTCCTCGCCGTTGTCGGCCAGGCAGGAGGCGATGTGCGCGTGGTGGTGCTGCACGCCGACCAGGTCGATATCGCACTCGTCGGCCAGATCCACCGCGTACTTCGTCGACAGGTACTCGGGGTGCAGGTCGTGCGCCACCACCTGCGGCTCGATGTCGAACAGCCGCCGGAAATGCTCGATGCCCTCGGTGAAGGACCGCAGCGTCTCGGCGTTCTCCAGATCTCCGATGTGCTGCGACAAGACGGCGCGGTTCTCCTTGGCCAGGCAGAACGTGCTCTTCAGCTCGGCGCCGCAGGCCAGCACCGGACGCCGGAAAGCCGACCTGACCCGGATCGGCTCCGGCGCGTAGCCGCGGGAGCGCCGCAGCAGCATCTGCCGCCCGCGCCACGCCCGCACCACCGAGTCGTCGGCCCTGACGTGGATGGCCCGGTCATGACCGAGAAAGGCGTCCGCGATCGGCCCCAGCCGGGCCAGCGCGTCCCCGTCGCGGTAGGCGATCGGCTCGTCGGAGACGTTGCCGCTGGTCAGCACCATCGGGCGGCCCACGGCGGCGAGCAGCAGATGGTGCAGCGGCGTGTACGGGAGGATGAGCCCCAGCTGCCGGTTCCCGGGCGCTACCGCGTCGGCGACCGGCGCGTCCGGCCGCCGCGCCAGCAGCACGATCGGCCGCCTCGGCCCGGTCAGCAGCGCGGCCTGCGTGTCGTCCACCTCGCACAGCTGCCGCGCGGCGGTCAGGTCTGCCGCCATGATCGCGAACGGCTTGTCCTCGCGGTGCTTGCGCCCGCGCAGCGCGGCGGCGGCCGCCTGGCAGGACGCGTCCACCGCCAGGTGGTACCCGCCGAGCCCCTTGACCGCCAGCACGCCGCCCCGCCGGATCAGCTCCGCCGCGCCGGCCAGCGGGTCGCCGGGCCGGGCGCTGCCGTCGGCGCCAGCCAGCCACAGCGCCGGGCCGCACGCCGGGCAGCAGGTCGGCTGGGCGTGGAACCGGCGGTCGGCCGGGTCGTGATACTCCGCCGCGCACGCGGCGCACATGGTGAACCCGGCCATCGTGGTCAGCGGCCGGTCGTACGGGACGTCCCGCACGATCGTGAACCTGGGCCCGCAGTTGGTGCAGTTGATGAACGGGTAGCCGAACCGCCGGTCCGCCGGGTCGGCCAGCTCGGCCAGGCAGTCCGCGCAGGTCGCGCTGTCGGCCGGCACACCGGTGCGCCGCGCCCCGGCGGGCTCGCTGGGCGCGATGCAGAACGACTCGCAGCCGTTCGGAACAATCTCCCTGGTGGTGACGCGCTCGATCCTCGCCAGCGGTGGCGCCTCGCGTTCCAGCGCCAGCAGGAATTCCCGAACGGCGCCGGGCGCGCCCTCGACCTCAGCGAACACTCCGTCCACGTCGTTGCCTACGACCCCGCCGAGCCCGAGACGGCTGGCCAGCGAGTAGACGAACGGCCGGAAGCCGACACCCTGGACCGTGCCTTCCACCCGGACCTCGGTCCTGACGCGCTCGGTCACCGTCCTAGTGTGGCGCAGATGCAGCCGGGCTCAGATCTTCCCGAACAGCCGGTCGCCGGCGTCGCCTAGTCCAGGCACGATGTAGCCGCGGTCGTTCAGCCGCTCGTCGATCGTTGCCGTGACCACCCGGACCGGCACGCCGGTCCCGTCCGGGTACGCGGCCGCGATCCGGTCGATGCCCTCGGGCGCGGCCAGCAGGCAGACCGCCGTGACCGTGGCCGCGCCGCGCTGGGCGAGCATGCCGATGACGGTCTCCAGCGTGCCGCCGGTCGCCAGCATCGGGTCGAGGACGAACGTGTCGCGGCCGGCCAGGTCGGACGGCAGCCGGTCCGCGTAGGCGGAGGCGATCAGCGATTCCTCGTCCCGGACCAGGCCGACGAAGCCGACGTCGGCCATCGGCAGCAGCCTGGTCATCCCGTCCAGCATGCCGATCCCGGCGCGCAGCACCGGCACCACCAGCGGGGCGGGCCCGGCCAGCTTGACCCCGCTGGCCCGGCCGACCGGGGTCTGCACCGACAAGGGCTGCACCCGCATCTGCCGGGTCGCCTCGTAGGCGAGCAGGGTGACCAGCTCATCGGCGAGCCTGCGGAAGTCCGGGGTTTCGGTGCCGGAGTCACGCAGGGCGGTCAGCTTGTGCGCAACCAGCGGGTGATCGATCACCAGGGTTTGCATGGAGGCTAGTGTGGCAGGTCGGACGTGCCCGCGGCGCCAGCCGAATTAGACTTCGGGGAAACCTGGCGTGCGGTCGTTCAAGGGAGCAGATGAGTTGACCCTTCTGGAGTCGGTCGATGGTCCCCAGGACCTGAAGAAGCTCAGCCCCGAGCAGCTGCCCGTGCTGGCCGCCGAGATCCGCGACGTCCTCATCGACGTCGTGTCCAGGACCAGCGGTCACCTCGGGCCCAACCTCGGCGTGGTGGAGCTCACCATCGCGCTGCACCGGGTGTTCGACTCGCCGGTCAACCGGATCGTTTTCGACACCGGCCACCAGGCGTACGTGCACAAGCTGCTGACCGGGCGGCGGGCCAGGTTCGGCACGCTGCGGCAGCGCGGCGGCGTCTCCGGCTACCCGTGTCAGGCCGAGTCCGAGCACGACATCGTGGAGAACTCGCACGCCTCGACCAGCCTGAGCTATGCCGACGGCCTGGCCAAGGCCTACAAGCTCAGGGGCGAGACCGGCCGCACCGTGGTCGCCGTGATCGGCGACGGCGCGCTGACCGGCGGGATGGCGTGGGAGGCGCTGAACAACATCTCCGTCGCGCACGACAGCAGGCTGGTCATCGTGGTCAACGACAACGGCCGCTCCTACCAGCCGACGATCGGCGGGCTGGCCAACCACCTGGCGGCGGTCCGGGTGTCGCAGCACTACGAGAACGTGCTCGAGTACATCAAGACCACGGTGACGCGCGCGCCGATCCTCGGACCGCCGATCTACGACACGCTGCACGGGATCAAGAAGGGCCTCAAGGACGTGCTGCAGCCGCAGGTGCTCTTCGAGGATCTCGGGCTGAAGTACGTCGGGCCGATCGACGGCCATGATGAGCCGATGGTGGAGCACGCGCTGCGCCGGGCGGCCGACTTCGGCGGGCCGGTGCTCGTGCACGTGATCACGAAGAAGGGGTTCGGCTACCCGCCGGCCGAGCAGAACGAGGAGGACTGCCTGCACCAGGTCCCCGCGGCCGCGCCCGGCGGCCGGCCGCCCGGCCAGCCGAAGCGGACCTGGTCGGAGGTTTTCGGCGACGAGCTCACGGTGATCGGCGCCCGGCGCCCGGACGTCGTCGCGGTGACCGCGGCGATGCTGCATCCCACCGGCCTCGGGTCGTTCGCGCGCGCATTCCCTGACCGGGTGTACGACGTCGGCATCGCCGAGCAGCAGGCGATGACCAGCGCCGCGGGCCTGGCCATGGGCGGCCTGCACCCGGTGGTGGCCATCTACTCGACGTTCCTCAACCGCGCCTTCGACCAGATGCTGATGGACGTCGCGCTGCACCGGCTCCCGGTCACCATCGCGCTCGACCGTGCCGGGGTGACCGGCCCGGACGGCGCGAGCCACAACGGCATGTGGGACGGCTCGATCCTGCAGATCGTGCCGGGCCTGGCGATCGCGGCGCCGCGCGATGCCATCCGGCTGGCCGAGCTGCTCAACGAGGCCGTGGACATCGACGGGCCAGCTGCGATCCGCTACCCGAAGGGAACGGTGGGCGGCGAGCTGGAGACCGTGCGCAGGCTCGGCGTCATGGACGTGCTGCACGAGCCGGGCGACGCGGCTCCCGACGTGCTGCTGGTCGGCGCCGGCCCGATGTCGGTGGTGTGCGTCCAGGCGGCACGGCGGCTCGCCGACCAGGGCATCGGGGTCACGGTGCTGGATCCGCGCTGGCTCAAGCCGCTGGACGAGTCGCTGGTCGCGGCGGCCCGGGCGCACCGCCTGGTCGCCGTGGTCGAGGACAACGGCCGGTCCGGCGGGTTCGGCGACGCGGTGTGCCGACTGCTGCGTGACCGCGACGTGGACACCCCGGCGAAGACGTTCGGCCTGCCGCAGGAGTTCCTGGCCCACGGCGACCGGGCCGAGATCCTGGCCGATCTGGGCCTCACCCCGCAGCACCTGGCCCGGCAGATCACCGAGGTGGTGGCCAGGCGCACGCCCGACCTGGTCCCCGACGAGCAGGCATGACCACCCTCAACGTCGCCGTCATCGGATCCGGCGGCCGGCCTGTACACGGCCGAGGCCCTGATCAAGCAGTCCGCCGCGCTGCCGGATCCGCCGTCGGTCCGGGTCGAGGTGCTGGACCGGCTGCCGACCCCGTACGGGCTGGTCCGGTACGGCGTCGCCCCCGACCACAAGTCGATCAAGTCGATCGCCGAGTACCTGCGCAAGGTCCTGGAGCACCCGGACGTGGGATTCCTCGGCGGCGTGCACCTCGGCGAGGACGTCACCCGGGAAGACCTGCTCGCCAGCTACGACGCGGTGGTGTACGCGACCGGCGCGATGCGTGACCGCCGCCTCGGCATTCCCGGCGAGGACCTGCCGGGCAGCTACGCGGCGACCGACTTCGTCAACTGGTACTGCGGGCACCCGGACATCGACCCGGAGGCCTTCACCCTGGACGCCGAGGCCGTCGCGGTGATCGGCGTCGGCAACGTCGCCGTGGACGTGGCCCGCATCCTGGCGCGGGACCCGGCCGAGCTGCGCGGCACCGATGTGCCGCAGCCGGTGCTCGAGGCCCTGATGGCCAGCAAGGTCCGCGACGTCTACATGATCGGCCGGCGCGGGCCCGCCCAGGCCAAGTTCACCACCAAGGAACTGCGCGAGCTCGGCGAGCTGGACGGCGTCGACGTGATCGTGCCGGCGGCAGAGGCCGACCTCGGCGCGTTCGACCCGACCGGCGCCAGCGCGGAGCTGGCCGTCAGCGACCGGCATGTCCGCGGCAACTACAAGGTGATCAGCGACTGGGCGGCGCGCGAGCCCGCCGGGCAGGCCCGCAGGCTCACCCTCAGGTTCTGGCTGCGCCCGGTGGAGATCCAGGGCGACGAGCGGGTCCGCAGGCTGGTCCTTGAGCGCACCCGGCTGGATGACTCGGGCGCCTTCACCGGGACCGGCGAGCTGGAGACCCTCGAGGTGTCGATGGTGCTGCGCAGCGTGGGCTACCAGAGCGTTCCGCTGCCCGGGGTTCCGTTCGACGAGCGGGCCGCGATCGTGCCGAACGACTCCGGCCGGGTGCTCGGCCCGGACGGCGCGCCGCTGCCGGGGGAGTACGTGGCCGGCTGGCTGAAGCGCGGTCCGACCGGGGTGATCGGCACGAACAAGTCCGACGCGGCGCAGACCGTGCGCGCCCTGCTCGAGGATCTGGCGGGCGGCCCGGGACCGGGTGAGGGGGCGCTGCCCCGGGCCGGGCTGCTGCGTTATCCCGAGCCGGGGTCCGGCGGTGCCGGGTCGCCGCTGGCGGCGGTGCTGGCCAGCCGGGGCGTGCGCCCGGTGACCTACCGGGACTGGCTGCGGATCGAGGCGGCGGAGGGCGCCCTGGGCGAGTCGCTCGGCCGCGGCGGCCGGGTGAAGCTGGCCGGCCGGGCGGCGCTGGACGAGGCCTGCTTCGGCCCGGAGGGCCGGTGATGGCCGGGCAGGTGGCGAGGCAGCAGGTGATCGACGCGCTGCACAGGATGGGTCTGCCGCAGGAAGCTGACAATGCGCAGCGGGAGCTGCCCGATCCGGTGCAGAGCGAACAGGTCGCGCTGTTCTGCGAGCGGCACGGCCTTTCCCGGGACGAGCTGATCAGCCGGATGGGCGGCAGCCCGTGACCGGGACGGTTTCGCGGTCAGCCCGGGGTGACTGACCCGGCCGCCTCGAGCAGCAGTTCCAGCTCATCGACCAGGTACCCGGCGAGGACGTCGATGTCGGGGACCAGCTCGCGGCAGCCGACCAGCCCGAAGTGCAGCTGGCCAAGGTAGCCCAACACGGTGATGTTCAGACCCAGCCCGTCGGTGAGCACCGACACCGGGTAGTGGGCCAGCAGCTTCGCCCCGCCGAGGTAGACCGGGACGTTCGGGCCCGGGACGTTGGAGATGACCAGGTTGAACGGCGGCAGCCGGTTCAGCAGGCCGGTGGCGAACACGACCCGGGCGGCGCGCGCGGTCAGCGCGGGCGGGGCGAAATCGGTGATCTGGTCCACCAGGCCCTGCGGGATCGCCGCCTGCTGGGCTTTGGCGATGGCGGTCGCGGCGTGCGCGATCCGCAGCCGCTCGGCGGGGTCGGCGGTGTGCGTGGGCAGCGTGGCCAGCATCGCCGAGACCTTGTTGCCCATCGCGCCCTGACTGGCCGGATCCCGCACCGAGACCGGGATCATGGCGACCAGCGGCAGGTCGGGCAGCGCGTCGTGGTCGGCGAGCCAGCGTCGCAGCGCGCCAGCGCTCATCGCCAGGACCACGTCGTTGACGGAGAAGCCGAAGGCGTTCTTGACCGCCTTGACGTCGTCGAGCGGCACACTGCGGAACGCGAGCCGGCGGTGCGGCGTTATCGGCTGGTTGAACGGCGTGCCCGGCGCGCGCCCGGCCGCGGTGCGGATCACCGCGCCGTCGCCGCGGTCCAGCCCGAGCGCGCTGCCGACGATCGGGCTCAGCGCCGGGCCCAGGGCAGGCAGCACGCGTACCAGGTCGCCCGCGACGCGCGCCGTCTGCACCGGCCGCCACGCCAGCCGCGCCGCCCCGCGCACGGCGAGCGCCGCCCGGTTCGGCGGCGCGGCGGCCCGGAACGGGCCGGCGGCGGGGACCTCGCGGCCTTCCGGGGCGAGGTCGAGCAGCACGGTCAGCAGCTCCGCGCCGGACACGCCGTCGATCGCGGCGTGGTGAATCTTCGTGTAGACCGCGATGCGGCGCTTGGCCAGCCCGGTGATCAGGTAGATCTCCCACAGCGGGCGGCTCTTGTCCAGCGGCCGGGCGTGCAGGCGCGCGACCTGCTCGGTGAGCTGGGCATCCGACCCGGGCCGCGGCAGCGCGAGCTCCCTGATGTGGTACTCGATGTCGAAGTCCGCATCGTCAACCCAGTAGGGCTGGTCTATGTCGAAGGGGACGTGCAGGAGCTTGCGGCGCAGCACCGGCGCCAGCTGCAGCCGCCCGGCCACCAGGTCGGTCAGCCGGGCCAGGGTCAGCGGCTCGGGCGCGCCGCGCGGATCCAGCACCGACACCCCGCCGACGTGGCCGGTGGAATGGGCCGTCTCGAGCGCCAGGAAGGAGGCATCCAGTCCGGTGAGCTGCTGCATGTCGGCATCGCTCCTCAGCGTGTGGCGCGCGTCCGGCCGCGTCCGGTGATCAGCGGCCAGGGTACAGCGCGCGCAGCAGGGCCGGCGGACGGAACGTGCCCGGGCCGCCGGCCGGGGCGGCGAGCCGGTCGGCGATCAGCCACAGCGTAGCGGGGTCGACACCGAATCCCAGGTGGCTGCAGCGGACCTCGACGTTCTGGTGCAGCGCCGTCTCCGCGTCGATGCAGTTCCGCCAGCACACGATGCCGTCACGCCGGGAGTACACGGCGGTCGAGGCGACCCCGATGGGCAGCGCCACCTGCTCGCGGGTGGGCAGCGGCCGGCCGCGTGCAGGTGGCTGCGACGGTCGTAGGCGCCGTCGGCGCGGCTGCGCCGCAGGTCGCTGCGCCCGAACGGGCTGCCCAGGGTGATCACGTGCCGGATCAGCGCGGGATGCTCGCGCGCGAGCTCCCTGGCGTAGATCCCGCCCAGGCTCCAGCCCACCACCGAGGCCGGCCGCCGGCGCCGGCGACGAGGTCCGCGAGGGCTTGCGGCAGCCCGTCCAGCACGGCATCGGTGGGGCCCAGGTTGCGGCCGAGATCCCAGCCGCACACGCGGTAGCCGAGCCAGCCCAGGAACCGCCGGAGCGGTGCCGTGCTCATGTCCGAGGCGAGCAGTCCCGGCAGGACCAGCACGCCGTGGCCGTCGCCGCGCGGCGCGACCGCCAGCCACGGCGCCGCCAGCGGCAGCGCCGCCAGGTCGGCCAGCCCGCGGGCGGGCTCGGTCAGGAAGAGCCTGAGCGGCGGAACCGGCCGCCCGCCGGTGCTTTCCGGGCCGGCCGCCGGACCCCTGACCAGGAACATCGCTGCCCACTTCCGCGCTTCTCCGCCACGACCCAGGCATGATGGTGATACATCGCTATGGTATCTGTATCCCGGCTTACCGGCAGCCGTTAGCTTTTCACTTAGCTTTTCACCGTCCCGGCCTCGATGGCCTCCCACTCCCTGGCCGTCTGCGGGGAGGAGGACGAGGCCGCGGGGAACTTGTAGGCCTCGCACTTCGCCAGGTGCGGCAGCTGGAACCAGAAGTATGACCACAGGTAGAGCGTCGGGAACTGACGGCCCAGGTAGGCCGCGTCGTCGGCCAGGACGGCCTCCCGGTCCGCCTCGGTGAACGTACTCCCGTTCGTGGTGCAGTTCCCCAGGGCGTAGTCGCTGATCCCGCGAGTCTTGTGCAGGCCCCTCGTGCAGCTATTCCACCGCTGGAAGCGGGCGTCGCTCTGCAGCAGCACCAGGTGCGGGTGATACACCTCGGTCAGGTAGTGATTGACGTATGCGGGGGGCGGGATGTACGAGCAGTTGGAGCCGTAGTAGTCCTCGCTCTTGCAGCCGCCCCCGTGGGTCTGCGGGTTGTAGGCGTCCACCCCCGCGCCGTCGGCGACCTGCACGTTGGTCAGCCCGTCCTGGGCCGCGTACTTCCTGATCAGGCTGGACTGGGCCTCGAACTCCTGGACGTACTGCGCGCCGCTGCTGTAGGCCGGCTTGCGCTTGAGGGTGCCGGCGCAGTTGTAATCCCACAGCGTCACCTCGGGCTCCATGTAGAAGATCATGATGACCGGGGCGTGGGCCGGCGGGATCGACGCGATGAACGACTTCAGCGGCGTGTTGACGAGCTGCCCGGTCGGCGTCGTGTCCTTGTAGGAGATCAGGCACACCGGGTCCTGGCTCGGGGTGCGGATATAGAGCTTGTAGCACATGGTGTCGTGGAAGCTGCTCGGCAGCATGCGCGGCGGTGTCGAGGTCGGGAACCAGTCCTTCTCCACCTGCAGCGGCCCGATCTGGGACGGCTGACTCGCGCTTAGCCAGTCGGTGACGCTGTTCCCGGCGTACCCCCCCACGTACACGGGGCGAGCAGTGGCGTTCGCGGCTGCGTGCTGGCCGGAAGCGCGCGCGGGCACCGGACGGCTGGAAGCGTTCGCGGGTACCGCGAGGTACGACGCGAGGCCGAGTGCCGCTGCGGCCGATAGCGCTGCTCGTACCCGGGCTGCTCTGGTCATGTCCCTCCTCCTGATGACGCGCGGGGTCGCCCGCCAAGCGTAGACCCGGCCGGACGGCCGGGTAGGCCGTCCGCGCGGGCAGCCCGTACGCTGCGGGCATGTACGAGGTACCGCTGCGGCACGCGGCGAACATGGCGGCGGGCTGGCTCGCGAGGCTGGGGGAGCGGCCGGCGGGCGTCCCGGTCGAGCCCGGCGCCGTGCGGCCCGGCCTGGCGGTCACGCTCGGCGACGCGGGTACCGACCCGGCGACGGTGATCGACGAGCTCGCCGTGGCGCTCGAGCCGGGCCTGGTGGCCAGCGCCGGCCCCCGTTACTTCGGGTTCGTGACCGGCGGCACGCTGCCCGCGGCGCTGGCGGCCGACTGGCTGGTGTCGGCCTTCGACCAGAACGCGGCCATGTACGTGATGTCGCCGGCAGCGGCGGTGGTGGAGGAGATCGCCGCGGGCTGGCTGCTTGACCTGCTCGGCCTGCCGCCGCGGTCCGCTGTCGGTTTCGTGACCGGGGCTCAGATGGCCAACTTCTGCTGCCTGGCCGCCGCGCGGCATGCGCTGCTCGCCGCCGCGGGCTGGGATGCCGAGGCGGACGGACTGCGGCAGGCGCCGCAGCTGACGGTGATCGCGGGCGAGCAGGCCCATGCCACGCTGGTCCAGGCGGTGCGGCTGCTCGGTCTCGGCTCGGCCGGCCTGCGCCGGGTGCCCGCCGACGACCAGGGGCGCATGACGCCGGCCGGGCTGCGCCGCGCGCTGCAGCAGGCGGCCGGCCCGGTGCTGGTCTGCGCCCAGGCCGGCGAGGTGAATACCGGCGCCTTCGACCCGCTCGGCGAGATCGCGGCCCTGGTCCGGGACAGGGGGCAGGCGTGGCTGCACGTGGACGGCGCGTTCGGGCTGTGGGCGGCGGCCAGCCCGGCGCTGCGCCGGCTCGCCGACGGGGCCGACCAGGCCGACTCCTGGGCCACGGACGCGCATAAGTGGCTCAACGTGCCTTACGACTGCGGCATGGCGATCGTCCGCGACCCGGCGGCGCTCGCCGCGGCGCTGGGCCTGACCGCCGCGTACCTTCAGGATCCGGGCGGCCGGGACTCGTTCGCCTTCACGCCCGAGGCGTCCCGCCGTGCCCGGGCGCTGCCGGTCTACGCCGCTCTGCGGTCGCTCGGCCGCGGCGGCGTGGCCGAGCTGGTGGAGCGGTGCTGCGCGCTGGCCCGGCTGGCGGCGCGCGAGCTGTCGCGCTGCGCGTCGGTCGAGGTGCTGAACGACGTGGTGCTCAACCAGGTGCTGCTGCGGGTGCACGGAGCCGATACCGCGGCCGTGATCGAGCGGGTGCGGCGGGACGGGACCTGCTGGCTGGGCGGGACGAGCTGGCGCGGCGAGCCGGCGATCAGGTTCTCGGTGTCCAACTGGTCGACCACCGAGGATGACATCAGGCGGTCGGCCGCCGCCATCATCAGGGCGGTCGAGCCGGGTCGCGCCGGGTCACCCGGCGCGGCGCCCTAGCTTAACGTCACGGCGCCGTGCCAGGGTGTACCGCGAGGCCGCCGCCAAGCTCAGCTGAGATCGCACCCCTGATCTTCCTGGACGACAGGCTGGGCGGGATGGCATAGCCGGCCATGATGCGCCGGCCGGCATCGTGGGGACAATGGGAGCATGAGCATCGGCAAGGCGAGCGCAACGTCGAAGCAGGACGGGCAGGCAACCGGCACGGACGGTCGGCCGCGGCGCAAGGAGCCGCGGCCGGAACTGCCCGCCGACCGGTACCTCGACCGCGAGGACAGCTGGCTCCGCTTCAACCAGCGGGTGCTGGAGCTGGCCGAGGACCGGGCGGTCCCGCTGCTGGAACGGGTCAGGTTCGCCGCTATCTTCGCCAGGAACCTGGACGAGTTCTTCATGGTCCGGGTGGCCGGCCTGGTACGCCGGATGGCCGCCGGGCTGCCGGTGGAGGGCGTGTCCGGGCTGCGACCCGGCCAGGTGCTCGAGAACGCGCTCAAGATCGCGGGCGGGCTGACCGTGCGGCACGCGGCCTGCTACAGCGAGGTGCTGGTGCCCGACCTGGCCGCGCAGGGGATCGAGATCCTGCGCTGGAAGGAGCTGTCGGCCGACGAGCAGGAGGACCTGCACCGGCTGTTCCGCGAGCGGATCTACCCGGTGCTCACGCCGCTCGTGGTGGATCCGGCGCACCCGTTCCCGTACATCTCCGGCCTGACGCTCAGCCTCGCGGTCATGGTCGCCGACCCGGAGACCGGCGAGACGATGTTCGCGCGGGTGAAGATACCGCCGCTGCTGCCCAGGTTCCTGACCGTCTCGGCGCAGCGGTTCGTCCCGCTCGAGGACGTGATCGCGGCCCATCTCAACGAGCTGTTCGTCGGGCTCGACGTGCTGGAGCGGCACGCGTTCCGGGTCACCCGGATCCGCGACCTCGAGGTCAACGAGGACATCACCGAGGACCTGCTGAAGGCGCTGGAGCGCGAACTGCAGCGGCACAGGTTCGAGCCCGCGATCCGGCTCGAGGTGGAGGAGTCCATCTCCACCGACGTGCTGGAGCGGCTCGTCACCGAGCTGCAGATCGACCGGCGCGCCGTCTACCGGGTGCCGGGCCCGCTCGACCTGTCCGGCCTGTCGGCCATCGCCGAGCTCGATCTCCGTGACCTCAAGTACCCGGCGTTCGTCCCGTCCGAGTCAGCGATCCCGCCCGATGGCGATATCTTCTCCGCCCTCGCCGAGCGCGACCGGCTCGTCCACCACCCCTACGACTCGTTCACCAGCAGCGTGGAGCGCCTGATCGTCGAGGCGGCGGCCGATCCGGCGGTGCTGGCCATCAAGCAGACCCTGTACCGGACGAGTGGCGAGTCACCGATCGTGGACGCGCTGATCGACGCCGCGGAGGCCGGCAAGCAGGTCGTGGTGGTGGTGGAGATCAAGGCCAGGTTCGACGAGCGGGCCAACATCGCCTGGGCGCGCAAGCTGGAGGAGGCGGGCTGTCACGTCGTGTACGGCTTCGTCGGGCTGAAGACGCACGCCAAGGTGGCGCTGGTAGTACGCCAGGAGCCGGACGGCGTGCTGCGCCGCTACTGTCACATCGGCACCGGCAACTACCACCCCACCACCGCCCGGCTGTACGAGGACTTCGGGCTGCTCACCGCCGATCCCACGGTGGGCGAGGACGTCACCGACCTGTTCAATCACCTCACCGGCTACAGCAGGGTGAGCAGCTACCGGCGGGTGCTCGTCGCGCCGCAGGCGCTGCGGGCCGGGCTGGTCAAGCGGATCGGCCGCCAGGCCGAGCGAGCCCTGGCCGGGCAGCCCGCGCTGATCCGGTTCAAGTGCAACGCGCTGACCGACCAGGCGGTGATCGACGCCCTGTACCGCGCGTCGCAGGCGGGCGTCCCGGTCGACTTGTGGATACGCGGGATTCTGCTCGCTGCGCCCGGGCGTTCCCGGGCTGTCGGAGACGATCCGGGTACGCAGCATCCTGGGCCGGTTCCTCGAGCACGCCCGCGTCTACGCGTTCGGGCCGGCCGGCCCCGGGCCGGCGACGGCGCCCAGGAGATGTGGCTGGGCAGTTCGGACCTCATGCACCGAAACCTGGACCGGCGGGTCGAGCTGCTTGTCCGGGTGAACGACCCGGGGCACGAGAGGACACTGCGCGACCTGCTCAGCCTGGGCATGGACGATGCCACCGCGTCCTGGTGGCTCGGCCCGGACGGCACCTGGACCAGGCACCACGTGGACTCCGACGGCACGCCGCTGCGCGACCTGCAGGCCTACCTGGTCCAGATCCGGCGCGGCCGACGGCCGGTATCGAAGGCGGGCCGGGCCAAGCCCCGGCACCCCGGCGGACGGGATCGGGCCGCCGGCAAACGGCTGTCCCAGGGGAGGACAGGCTCTCCGTGACCGGCCGGCACACGCGGCCCCGTCCCGATACGTCCCGGCCGGGGACCGAGATACGCGCGGCCGGCGCGGTGCTCTACCGGCGGGCGGACCCGGGCATCGAGGTGGCGCTCATTCACCGGCCCAGCCACCAGGACTGGACGTTCCCCAAGGGGAAGCTCGAACCGGGCGAGCATGTGCTCATGGCGGCGGTCCGCGAGGTGACCGAGGAGACACGCATCCACCCGGTGCTCGGGCGGCCGCTGGCCACCGTGCGGTACCAGGTGGATGGCCGGCCCAAGCGGGTGGATTACTGGGCGTCCCGGGTGGATCACCCGCCGTCGGATGATGCCTTCGTGCCCGGCGACGAGGTGGACCGGCTGGAATGGCTGTCACCGCGCGAAGCCCGGCCACGGCTCACCTATGCTCACGACGCCAGGCTTCTTGACCTGCTCACCGCCCAGGTCGCCGGCGGCGGTGCGGGCGGAGGCGACACCGTGCCCTGCATTCTGCTGCGGCATGCCTCGGCCGGGCGGAAGGGCGCGGGGCCCGGAGATGACCTGCTGCGCCCGCTGGACGAGCGCGGGGTCGCCGACGCGGCGAGGCTCGCGGAATTGCTCGGCTGCTTCGGGACGCAGCGCGTGATCAGCTCGGCCGCGGAGCGCTGCCTGGGCACTGTGCGCCCTTACGCAGAGCGGATCGGCGCGGACATCGAGGTCGAGCCCGCCTTCACCGTCCCGGCGGGTGACGGCGGCGAACCCCGCGAGGCGGCGGAACGGCGCATGACCGAGCTGCTGACCCGGCCGTCGCCCGCCGTCATCTGCGGGCACCGGGAGAACCTGCCCGTGCTCCTGGCCCAGGCCCGCGCCGTACTGCAGGATTGCACGGCCGGCGACGACGAGTGGTCGCCGCCCAAGGCGGGATTCTGGGTGCTGCACATCGCCGAAGGGCAGCTGTCCGCCCTCGAACATCACACCGCGAGCACCTAGCAGCCCGGCTACGGCGGGGCC
Source organism: uncultured Actinomycetes bacterium (assembly GCA_963762615.1). Taxonomy (GTDB): domain Bacteria; phylum Actinomycetota; class Actinomycetes; order Streptosporangiales; family Streptosporangiaceae; genus PALSA-505. Next base: position 137,833 of record CAVXLG010000020.1, read on the forward strand.
GGGGCGCAGCGGATCACGGCACGGCGGATCAGGCACGCTGGATAAACACGAGCACGGCGGATCAGGCACGGCGGATCAGGGCACGGGGACCGCCGGCTCGCCGAAGTCCAGCATCGCGGGCAGCGCGCCCTCGAAGGTCAGCAGCCAGCGCTTGACCTCGGGCCCGCTTCCCCCGCTGTACCCGCCGAGACCGTCGGCGGCGACGACGCGATGGCACGGCACGATCACCGGGATCGGGTTCGAGGCCATGATGCTCCCGATCGCCCGGGCGTCGATGGCGGGACGGCCGTCGCGCAGGGCCAGCCGCCGCGCCAGCGAACCGTAGCTGATGGTCTGGCCGTACCGCACTGTCTCGGCCAGCAGGCACAGGATCTCGCGCTGGGCACCGGACGTGCCGCCCCAGTCCACGGGCAGGTCGAAGACGCTGCGCGTCCGGCGGAAATACTCCGACAGCTGGGTTCTCGCGGCCTGCAGCAGGCCTCGCGCGGCCGCGCGGTCCGCTGCTCCTGGCGCGGCGGCCGGCGACGGGCCGAACCGGACCTCCGCGATGCCCGCGCCGCTGCACCCGACGGACAGCGGCCCGACGGGAGTCTCGATGGTGGCCCAGCCGAGTGGCGTCATGCTCTCATTCTGGCCGGCCCGGACGACAAAACCGCGGCTCGCCCGGGGATTCACCAGCCGTGGCACGGCCCGGATCCGCTGAGCGGCGCGACCGGCGGCGCGGACTGTCAGTCCGGCGGCGGCTCCCGCCGCGCGGTGGCGGCGGCCCGGCGGCGATGGCGGATCACCTGCCTGATGACCAGCGCGACGACGACCGCGCCCACCGCTACCAGCACGTACAGCAAGTAGCTGGTCACGGTGCGGTAGATGGCCGTGATGTGGTCGCCCGCCAGGTAGCCGAGGCTGGCCCATACCCCGACCCACAGCGCGGCACCGAGAGCGTTGAAGACCACGAACCGCCACCAGGGCATCCGCATGATGCCCGCGATGATTCCGTTGGCCTGCCGCAGTCCCTCAACGAAGCGCGCGAACGTGACGACGACGGCGCCGTGCCTGTCGAAGAACCCCTCGGCCTTGCCGAGGCGCTCGCGGGTCAGGAAAACGTAGCGGCCGTAACGAAGCGCCAGCTCCCGGCCGCCGAACCGGCCGATCGCATACCCGATGTTGTCCCCGGCGACCGCGGCGGCGAAGCCGATCACTGCTACCGCCACGATGTTGAGTCGGCCGGCCCCGGCGTAGACCGCCCCGGCGATGAGCACCGTCTCCCCGGGCACTGGCACGCCGAAGTCCTCCAGCGTGATCAGGACGGCGATGGCCAGGTACCCGTAGTGGTTGAGCAGCGGCGCCAGCGCGGCAAAGAGCCCCGGTAGCGGGGAGGCCGTCATAACGCTCAGGACTTTCCGTCCTGGAGATCCAGCAGGGTCCGGGCGATCGGTGCCGCCGTCAGCCCGATCTGCCAGGGCCGGGACCCGTAGCCAGCCAGCTGCTCTGCGACCGCGGCCGGAGTCGGCGGGTCGGGCGGCTTCCAGGCGAGCCTGCGCACGGCATCCGGGTGCAGCAGGTTCTCCCCGGGCACGCTGCGGGATTCGGCCAGCTCCACGACGGTCGCCCTGACCGCGGTGAGCCGCCGGGCCGCGGCCGGGTCGCGTTCGGCCCAGCGGTGCGCCGGCGGCGGGCCGTCGGCAGCGGGCGCCGAGGAGGCGGGCAGCGCGGTCTCGGGCTTGGCGCGGGCCCGGCCGATGGCGGCCAGCCAGTCACGGACGTACCTGCGGGCGCCGCGGCTGGTGAACCCCGGGATGGCCGTCAGCTCGCCCCCGCGGGACGGCAGTACCCGGGCGGCCTCGATGATGGCGGCGTCGGACAGCACCCGCCCGGGGGACAAATCCCGCTGCCGGGCTATCGCATCGCGCTCCAGCCAGAGCTCGCGCACCACGGCCAGGCCACGGCGGGAGCGGACGCGGTGAATGCCCGAGGTGCGCCGCCACGGATCCGGCCGCGGGCCGGAGGGCTTCGCGGCGAGCTCGGCCGCGAATTCCTGCCGGGCCCACTCGGACTTTCCCTGCTCCTCGAGCTGGGCGGCCAGGGCATCCCGCAGCTCGAGCAGAACCTCCACGTCCAGCGCCGCGTAACGGAGCCATTCGGCGGGCAGCGGGCGGGTGGACCAGTCTTCGGCCCCGTGTCCCTTCGCCAGCCGCAGGCCGAGCACCTCTTCCACCAGGGCGGCCAGGCCCACCCGCGGATAGCCCAGCAGCCGGCCTGCCAGCTCGGTGTCGAACAGAGCACGCGGGCGGTAGCCGATCTCGGCCAGGCACGGCAGGTCCTGGCTCGCGGCGTGCAGTACGGCTTCGGCCGGCCCGAGCGCGGCATCGAGCCGGGAAAGGTCCGGACAGGCAACCGGGTCGATGAGGACGGTGCCCGCCCCTTCCCTGCGGAACTGGACCAGGAAGGCGCGCTGACCGTAGCGGAACCCGGAGGCGCGTTCGGCATCGACGGCTACCGGACCGTCGCCGCCGGCCAGCGCGGCGGTGGCGCGGTCCAGCGCCGCGTCCGTCGAGACCACCTCGGGCACGCCGCCGCGCGGCTCGAGCAGCGGAATGACATCGTCTTGCGGCGGCTGGCTGCTCTGCGTCACGGGCGCCGCCCGGGCCTCGGCAGGACGCTCACTCCCGCGACGGCCGGCGGCAGGCCGGCCGCGGCGCACATGGCGTCGCACCAGGCCGCGACGTGCCCGGCGAGCGCCGGGGGAGTAAGCGAGCCCGCCGGGCCGCCGGCGGATCCGGCCGGCCGCGGGCTCCCGGGCGACCATGACGCCCTGACCTCCAGCCCGGTCGCCGTAGGCTCGCCCTGTTTGCCGCCGAACCCCTCGGTGATCACCCGGGTCACGGTGCCGCTGGGCGCGGTATATCCGACCGCGCGTGCGTCAAGCGCCTCGGTAAGCCAGCTCCAGCCCACCGTGCCGAGCAGCGGGTCGGCCGCGATCTCCGGCTCGACCTCAGCCCGGATGTAGGCGATCACGCGGAACTGGCCAGCCCAGCCCGGCTGGCCGCCGGGATCGTAGAGCAGCACGAGCCTGCCCCAGGCGATGTCCCGCGGCCCGTCTTCCCCGGCCGCCTGGACGGTGGCCGCCATCGCCGCCGCGTGCGGGGCGAGCCTGCGCGGCGCGGGCACGTCCTCGAAGATCAGCTCCGGCCGCAGCAGTCGCTGGGCGTCGCGGCCGGCGCGCAGGCCGGCAACGGCGGCGTCGAAGACGGCATCGCCTGCCCCCTCGCCCTGCCCTTCCTGATCGGCCGGCCTCATGATCCGAGCGTACGTTGCCGCCGCGCTCTTCTCATGCCACCCGGCCTGGCCGGCCGTTCAGGCTCACCACAGTGCCCGTCAGCCCGGGGATGCCGGCGAACAGTGCCGCGCCGCACCCGGTGCACGCCCATTCCGGGCAGTCGCCGCCCGGCACGTCCGGACAGCACTCCTGGCCGTCGTGCGGCTGGTCGAACAGCTGGTCCCGGCCGCACTCGCGGCAGTACCGGGTCATCTGGCCCATCTCCGGCGACCTCCTCATCCTGGAGCACGCGCGGCCCGCGTCGCGGAAGGCGTCACCGCGCGGTCCCGGGCCATCACGATGCTGGCACGCTTTGCCGCCCGGACGTTGGATCTCCCGCGGTGTGTCCTGTCCTGTGCTCCCGGCAGCTTCTCCGGACCGGGCACGCAGCGGCTTGTGAGACGATCCGTGGTGTGAAGCCGGCCGAGGGCGAGTCGCCCTTCCTGCTGGCCTGCAGGCGCAAGCCGGTGCCTTACACGCCGGTGTGGTACATGCGGCAGGCCGGCCGCTCGCTGCCCGAATACCGCGCCGCGCGGGAAGGCACCGGAATGCTGGAAGCCTGCGCCCGGCCGGACATGATCGTCGAGATCACCCTGCAGCCGCTGCGCAGGTACGAGGTGGACGCCGCCATCCTGTTCAGCGATATCGTCGTCCCGCTGAAGGCGGTGGGGGTCGGCCTCGACATCCGCCCCGGCGTCGGCCCGGTGGTGGAACACCCGCTCCGCGATGCCCGCGACCTGGAGCGGCTGCGGCCGCTCGAGCCGGACGACGTCACGTACGTGGCCCAGGCGGTGCGAGCACTCGTCGCCGAGCTGGGCGGGCGGCCGCTGATCGGCTTCGCCGGCGGCCCGTTCACCCTCGCGTCCTACCTGATCGAAGGCGGCCCGTCGAAGACGCACGAACGCACCAGGGCCCTCATGTACGGCAACCCGCCGCTGTGGAACGCGCTGCTCGGGCGGCTCGCCGACATCACCCTGGCGTTCCTGCGGATCCAGGTGGGCGCCGGTGCGTCGGCGGTCCAGCTGTTCGACTCGTGGGTCGGCGCCGTCAGCCCGGATGACTACCGGCGCAGCATCCTGCCGCACGTCAAGAGGATCTTCGACTCGCTCGCCGTCACCGGGGTGCCGCGGATCAACTTCGGGGTGGGGACGGGCGAGCTGCTCGGCCTGATGGGGGAGGCGGGCGCCGACGTGGTCGGCGTCAACTGGCGGGTGCCGCTGGACGAGGCGGTGCGCCGGGTGGAGCCGGGCAAGGCGCTGCAGGGGAATCTCGATCCCGCGGTGCTGCTCGCTCCGTGGCAGGTCATCGAGGCGCGGGCCAGGGACGCGCTCGGCCGGGGCCGCGCCGCCGAGGGCCACGTGTTCAATCTCGGCCACGGCGTGCTGCCCGATACCGACCCCGGGGTGCTCGCCCGGCTGACCGACTTCGTGCACGCGGAATCCGCCCGGGAGGGCGGCGGCCTCTGAGGTCGCCCGGGCACCGCCGGCGGCGTCCGGGTCGCCGCCGGACCCGTGCCATCTGCCAGCAAAGCCATGCCGGAAAACTGTCACACCCGGCGGCTAATGTCAAACACATGTTCGATCACGCAGATCCAGTTCCAGGTGCCGGCACGACCGCTATCGCGCCGCCGCCGCGACCGCTGGAGTCGCTGGAGGCGGAACTCTGCACGCTGGCCGGGCACCTGGCCGCGGCGACGTGCCGGTTCCTGGTGCTTCTGGCCGAGTTCGACGCCCGCCAGGGGTGGGCATCGTGGGACATGCCGTCGTGCTCGGCGTGGCTGTCCTGGAAGTGCCAGCTGTCGGCCAGCACGGCCCGCGAGCAGGTTCGGGTGGCCCGGGCGCTGCGCGTGCTGCCGGTGATCCGCGGCGAGTTCGCGGCGGGCCGGTTCTCCTATGCGAAGGTGCGGGCGCTGACCCGGATCGCGGACACAGAGTCCGAGGCCGCGCTGGCCGAGATGGCCGGGCCGATGACGGCGGGCCAGCTGGACCGGTTTGCCCGGGCGCACCGGACGGTGACCCGGGATATGGACGATCGCGCCCGGCTGGCGCGGCGGCTGACCTGGCGGCTGGAGGAGGACGGGTCGCTGTCGCTGTCCGCGCGCCTGCCGCCGGAGGACGGCGCGGCGGTACTGGCGGCGCTGCGCGCAGCCGTCGACGGCCCAGGCGGTGCAGCGGCGGAGGACGCGGCGAAGGGCGAGGGCGCTTCCGCGGAAGCGCGGCCCGCAGCGGACGACCTGAGGCGGCCGACGTCGTCCAGCCTGGCCGACGCGCTGGTGGAGATCGCCGGAGCCTACCTGTCGGGCAGGACCAGGGACGCGCAGAACCCCGACGTGTACCAGGTCGTCATCCACGCCACGCCGGACGTTCTCGCCCCCGCCGCCCGGCCTGCCCCGCAGGCGCCTGCGCCGGACGCCGCTGCGCCCGTGGTCTCCGCTGCGCCCGTGGTTTCCGCCGCTCCCCGCACCCGGTGTCATATCGAGGACGGCCCGGCGATCAGCCCGGCGGCGCTGCAGCGGATCGCCTGCGACGCGGTGCTGTCCTGGATCAGCCACGACGACCGTGGCAACGCGCTGAACGCCGGCCGCCGCCGTCGCGAACCGGGCCCGGCGCTGCGCCGGGCACTGCGCGACCGGGACAACTGCCGATGCCGGTTCCCCGGCTGTCAACGCCGTGCCACCCAGGCTCACCACATTCGGTGGTGGGTCTACGGCGGCCCGACCAGCCTCGACAACCTCATCTCACTGTGCGCCTACCATCACCGTCTCATCCACCAGCACGGCTACCAGATCAGCACAACCGGCTCCGGCGTGTTCTCCTTCTTCCGGCCCGATGGCCAGCCCATCCCGGACGTCCCGATGCTGCCGCCGGTGACCGGGCTGCTGCACGAGCAGCACGATGCCGAGATCACCGCGGACACGATCGTGCCGCCGTGGTACGGCGAGCGACTGGACCTGGACTACGCCATCGCCGTCCTGTTCGGTAACCAGCAGGCTCGCCAGGCCCAGCGGGAAGCCGCCCTCGCCGCCTGAGCCCGCCTGAGCCCGCCTCAGCTGCCGTCGCCCGGCGCGGGCCGCGCGCCGCGCCGCCGGTCCCATCGCCGGCCGCGCAGGCTGCGATAGCCGAGGTAGCCGATCAGCGCGCAGGCCAGGCCGATCGGCAGGACCGCGCCGAGCGCGCGCAGCAGCCAGGAAACCACGGTGACCAGCGCGCGCCAGCCGGCGGTCAGCCCGCCGACGAAGCCGCCGGCCCGGGGCTTGCCGCGCTGGCCCGCGTGCGGTCCGGTGGCCGGCGGCACCAGCCGCAGGGACACGGTCGCGTACGCGGTCTCGCGGTTGAGCGCTCGCTGCTGGGCCAGCATGGCCTCCAGGGCGGATTCCTGCGAGTTGATCTGGTCCTGGACGGTGAGCAGGCTGGCGACCGAGCCCGCCCGGGCCAGCAGCGCGCGCAACTGCGTGATCGCGGCCTTGTCCGACGCCACCCGGCTGGCGGTGTCGGCTACCTGCTGGGTGACGTCCTGCGCCCGCTGCCGCAAAGATGTCTGGGTGCCGATCGCGGCCAGCTCGATGAGCGCGGCCGGGTAGGCGGCCGCCGGGATCTTCAGCTGGATACTGGCCATCGCGCTGCCGGGCTTCGCCCGGTGCAGCGCGATGTTCTGCTGCGACACGTACCCGCCGGAATCGCGGGCGATCTTGGCCGCGCGGCCGGCCGCCCGGCCGAGGTCAGCCACCCGGACCGTCATGCTGGCTGTGTCGACGATGTCCGGCCTGGCAGCAGACAGCCTGGCCGGGCCCCCCGGGACCGGAACCGCCCTGCCTGAGCGCCCTGCCTCCTGCGCACCCGCGAACGCGTGGCCGGTCCCGGCGCGCGAAGCCGAGGCTGCTCCGGTGGCCGAGCCCGATCCGCCGGAGCAGCCGGCCAGCAGCAGGGCGGCGATGATCAGCCCGGCCGCGGTGCAGGCGGCGGCCCGCAGCGTACCTTGACTCATGCCGGTCCGACGCGGGCGCCCGGCCGCCGGGTTTCCCGCTGCCGGTAACGATTGCGCTACGTACTGCCGGTCAGGCCCTGGGGCTGCGTTAGCGGCTCGCGGGCAGCAGCGCGCCGGCGGGGGCGGCGGCAGATGACGGCCGGGCCGCGGGCAGACTGGGCAGCATGGCGCACGCGGACCGGCCGATGCGGGTGGCGATCGTGGGCGGCGGCATCGCCGGGCTGGCAGCCGCCTGGTTCCTGCGGGATGCCCCGGCGTCGGTCACGGTCTTCGAGGGCGCCCCCCGGCTGGGCGGCAAGCTGGCGGTTTCTGAGGTCGCCGGGATCGAGGCCGACGTGGGCGCGGAGGCGCTGCTGGCCCGCCGCCCCGAGGGCACCGGTCTGATCCGCGCGGTAGGGCTCGCCGACGAGCTCGTCGCTCCCGGTACCACGTCCGCGCGGATCTGGACCCGCGGCGTGCTCCGCGAGCTGCCCGGACGCCAGCTGATGGGAGTGCCGTCCGACTTCGGCGAGCTGGCCCGGTCGGCCGTGCTCTCCGCGGAGGGCCTGGCCCGGGCCAGGCTGGACGCCGAACTGCCCGGTACGCCGCTGGACGGCGACGTGCCCGTCGCCGCGGCGGTGTCGGCGAGATTCGGCCGGGAGGTGGTGGACCGGCTGGTGGACCCGCTGCTCGGCGGGGTCTACGCGGGCCGCAGCGAGGAGCTGTCGTTCGACGCGACGCTGCCCGGGCTCGCCGCGGCGGCCCGGCAGCACCGTTCTCTGGCCGAGGCGGCCGGCACCCTGCTGCCGCCGCCCGCGGCCGGCGGCGCTTCCCCGGAACCCGTGTTCACCACGCTGGCCGGCGGCCTCGGCAGGCTCCCCCAGGCCGTGGCTGCCGCATCCGGAGCCCGGCTGCGGACCGGGTGCATGGTCCGCCGGCTTTCCCGGATTCCGAACGGCTGGCGGCTGGTCACCGGGCCGGCCAGCGAGCCTGAGATCGTGCAGGCCGACGCGGTCATCCTGGCCGTGCCGGCCCGCCCGGCCAGCCGGCTGCTGTCCGGCACGGCCGGCGGTGCCGCCGCTGCGCTCGGCGACATCCGCTATGCGAGCATGGCCATCGTCACGCTGGCCTACCCGCTCGCGGCGTTCGGTATCCCGCTGGCCGGCAGCGGCTACCTGGTGCCCGCCGTGGACGAGAAGGCGGTCAAGGCGGTCACGTTCAGCACGGTCAAATGGCCGCACTTGCTGTCCGCCCAGCGCGGGCGCCAGGGCGGCGGGCTGCACATCGTCAGGTGCTCGGTCGGCCGGATCGGCGAGGATGCGATCCTGCAGCGCGACGACGCCGAGCTCGCCGCGCTGGCGGCGCGGGAGTTCGCCGCCGCCACCGGGGTCGATGGCGCGCCCGCCGAGGCCAGGGTGACCCGGTGGGGCGGTGCGCTGCCGCAGTACGACGTCGGGCACCTGGACCGGGTGGCCCGCGTCCGGGCCTTCGTCGCAGCGCAGCCGGGCCTGGCCGTGTGCGGCGCCGCCTACGACGGCCTCGGCATCCCGGCCTGCATCGCCACCGCCGAGGCAGCGGCCGGCCAGGTGCTCAAGCACCTGGCTAATCTCGGCCAGGGGCGATGACGATGTCACCGCCGCCGGTGGCGGACAATGAGGACATGACCGCGAGCGACCACGAGACCACCGCGATCAGCGAGGCGCCGTCCAAGCCGAAGGTACGCGACCTTAACGATCTCATCCGCTACACGATGTGGTCGGTGTTCCGGGTGACGGGCCCGGGCGCGCTGGAGACGGCCGGGGCGCAGGTCAGCGGCGGCCGGGACGGCCTGGCCGCCGAGGTCAGCGAGCTGTGCCGGCAGGCGGCAGGCAAGGACGTGATCACCCGCGGCTGCTACGACGTGCAGGGGCTGCGGGCCGACGCCGACTACATGTTCTGGTGGGTCGCCCCCTCCTGCGACGACCTGCAGGAGATGTACGCGCGGTTCCGCCGGACCGGCCTGGGCCGGGCTAGCGAGCCGGTGTGGTCGGTGATGGCGCTGCACAGGCCGGCCGAGTTCAACAAGAGCCACGTCCCCGCCTTCCTGGCCGGGGAGGAGCCGCGCGGCTACGTGAGCGTGTACCCGTTCGTGCGCTCGTACGAGTGGTACCTGCTCGACGACGCCGAGCGCCGGGCGATGCTCGCCGAGCACGGGATGATGGCCCGCGAGTACCCCGACGTCCGGGCCAACACCGTCTCCTGCTTCGCGCTGAACGACTACGAGTGGATCCTCGCGTTCGAGGCTGACGAACTGCACCGGATCGTGGACCTGATGCGGCACCTGCGCGCGGCCAGGGCGCGGCGGCACACCAGGGAAGAGATCCCGTTCTATACCGGCCGCCGCAAGCCGGTGCGCGAGCTCGTCGCCGCGCTGCCGTGACGCGGCCTGCCCCCAGGGTGCTCTTCGGCGCACCGCGGTTCACCGCCGAGCTGTCCTGGGCCGATCTCGCCGCTGAGCTGCCCGGCTGGGAGATCTCTGCCTGTCCGCGCCGGCAGCTGGCCGATCACGTGGACGGCGTGGACGTGGTCTGCCCGTGGGGATCGCCGGTTGACGCAGCCACGCTCGAGGCCGCCTTCGCGGCCATGAAGCCCGGCGCGGTCTTCGTCAACGTCGCCGCGCCGGCCTGGTGGACGAAACCGCCCTGCTGGCCGCGCTGGAGTCCGGACGATGTTCACCCGCTCTGGCCGGGCGTTCGCCCAGAACCTGGACCGCTGGGCGCGCGGCGACGCGCCGAGATGGGCGGTGAACTCGCCGGCCTTCTGCCGGTCACCCGGGAACGCCCGGGGGTAGCTGACCTGGCCGGATCAGAGCCCGGGCAGGTTGACGACGATGGCCTCCTGGGTCGACCGGGCGACCACCAGGACGGCTTCGGCGTCCGGCGACGGGTTCTCTTCGCGGTGCGGCAGGTGCGGCGGCACCCAGACGAAGTCGCCCGGGCTGGTCGCCACGCGCACGATCTCGCCGGACTCCGGGTCCCTGAACGCGAACGCCGGCGTTCCGGAGACCACGTAGATGCCGGTCTCGCAGCGGCCGTGGTGATGGTCGCCCGAGGCGCCGCCGGGCGGCATCACGGTGCGCCCCATCCACAGTTCTCCGGCCCCCACCTGCGCGCCCGAGATGGCGGCGTCGCGCCGCATCCCGCTGGTCTGCGCGGTATCGCCGGACAGCTCGCCGGACCTGATCAGGCGCAGCCTGGCGGTCACGGGCTGGCCGCGTGCCGTTCGGAATCACCCGGCTCTTGCTGCTCGTCCCGCGACCCTGCCCGGGCCGGTTCCAGGGACAGCGAGACGGAGTTGATGCACCACCGCTGGTCGGTCGGCACCTGGTAGCCCTCGCCCTCGAACACGTGCCCGAGGTGGGAGTCGCAGCCGGCGCAGCGAGCCTCGACGCGCTTCATGCCCATCGACCGGTCCTCGATCAGCACGACGGCATCGCCGGCCGTCGGCTGGTAGAAGCTGGGCCAGCCGCAGTGCGACTCGAACTTCGCGTCCGACCGGAACAGCTCCGCGCCGCAGGCCCGGCACCGGTACACGCCCTCGGTCTTGGTGTCGGTGTACTCGCCCTGCCACGGCGCCTCGGTGCCCGCCTGGCGCAGCACCCGGTACTCCTCCGGGCTGAGCTGCTCCCGCCATTCCGTCTCGGTCTTGCTGACCTTGTCCATGTCGGTGAGACTACCCGCGGGCCGGTCAGAGCAGGACATCGTGCACCGGCGCGGGCACCGCCGCTGGCCGCAGCTCGAGGTGCTCCACCCGCCCCGCCGCCTGCACGTCCTGCGCCGCGCGCGCGAGCAGGACCAGGTGATCATCGGGCGCGGTGACGACGAGCTCGCGGGCCGGGGTGCGCATGGACACCCTGGCGCCGGTCTTGGCCTTGCGGACCGCGGCGATGGCCGCCGACGCCGCGTCGAGCATCGCGGGATCCGCGCCAGCCGCGCCAGGGCCCGGAGCGGGCCGGCGTCCGGCCACGCCGCCCGGTGCACGGACCCGTCCTGCCAGCCCGACCAGGCCTCCTCGGTCACGAACGGCAGGACCGGCGCGAACAGCCGGAGCAGCACCGACAGCGCGCAGCGCAGCGCCGCCGCGGCCGAGGCGGCGCCGGGCTCGCCGCGCTCGCCGTACGCGCGCGCCTTCACCAGCTCGAGGTAATCGTCGCAGAAGTACCAGAAGAACTCCTCGGCCAGCTCCAGCGCACGAGAATGGTCATATTCCCCGAACGCACGGGTGCACTCGTCCACGACATCGGCGAGCCTGCGCAGCATGGCCTGGTCGAGCGGCTCGGTGACGGCCTGGTCGTCGCGGCCGCCCGGCCCGCCGGGATCCGGCTGGCCCGCCGCGATGCCGAGCACGAACCGGCTCGCGTTCAGGATCTTGATCGCCAGCCGCCGGCCGATCCGCAGCTGGCCCGGGTCGTAGGTCACGTCCGCGCCGAGGCGGCTGCTGGCCGCCCAGTACCGCACCGCGTCCGAGCCGAACTCCGCGAGCACGCCGGCCGGAGTCACCACGTTGCCCTGGGACTTGGACATCTTCTTGCGGTCCGGGTCCAGGATCCAGCCGGAGATCGCGGCGTGCCGCCAGGGCAGGACGCCGTGCTCAAACTGCGAGCGGAGCACCGTGTAGAACAGCCAGGTCCGGATGATCTCGTGCGCCTGCGGCCGCAGGTCCATCGGGAACACCCGGCCGAACAGGTCGTCGTCGATGCTCCACCGGCCCGCTATCTGCGGTGTCAGCGAAGATGTCGCCCAGGTGTCCATCACGTCGGGGTCGGCGGCGAACCCGCCGGGACGGCCGCGCTGGCTCTCGTCGTAGCCGGGCGGCGGCTGCGCCGCCGGATCCACCGGTGCCATGTCGTCGGGCGCGGTGATCGGCTCCTCGTACCGGGGCCGGCCGCCGTCGTCCAGCGGGTACCACACCGGGATCGGCACGCCGAAGAACCGCTGGCGGCTGATCAGCCAGTCCCCGGTCAGCCCGTCTGCCCAGCTCTGGTAGCGCACCTGCATGAACGGCGGGTGCCAGGTCAGCTCGCGGCCCCGCTCGCGCAGCGCCGCGCGCAGCTGATCGTCGCGGCCGCCGCTGCGGATGAACCACTGCCGGGTGGTGATGATCTCGAGCGGCCGGTCGCCCTTCTCGTAGAACTTCACCGGGTGCGCCGTCGGCTCGGGCTGGCCGGCCAGGCTGCCGTCAGCGCGCAGCAGGTCTGCCACCTGCTCCCTGGCGGCCGCAGCGGTGAGCCCGGCCAGCCGCGCGTACGCCGCCGTGCCGCGCGGCGCGGCGATTCCGTCCGGGGGGCCGGGCAGCAGCCGGCCGTCCGGGCCGATCACCGGGCGGGTGGGCAGCCTCAGGTCCCGCCACCAGGTGATGTCGGTCGTGTCGCCGAACGTGCAGACCATCGCGACGCCGGTGCCCTTGCCCGGCTCGGCGAGCTGGTGCGCCAGCACCGGCACCTCGGCGCCGAACACCGGCGTCCGCACCGTCGTCCCGGTCAGCCGGGCGTACCGCTCGTCGGCGGGGTGCACGACGAGGGCCACGCACGCGGGCAGCAGTTCGGGCCGGGTGGTGGCCACGATCACCGGCTCGCCGGCCGCGCCCGGGCCGGCCGGGGTGAAGGCGATCCGGTACCAGGCGCCGCGCACCTCCCGGTCCTCCAGGTCGGCCTGCGCCACCGCGGTCCGGAACGTCACGTCCCACAGCGTCGGCCCCTCGGCCAGGTACGCCTCGCCGCGGGCCAGGTTGCGGCCGAACGCCCGCTGCGCGATGGCCTGGGCGTCGTCGCCGATGGTGCGGTACTTCGCGGACCAGTTCGACCGACAGGCCGAGCCGCCGCCAGACCTGCTCGAACGCCCGCTCGTCCAGCTCGGTGAGCCGCTGGCACAGCTCGACGAAGTTACGCCGGGAGACCGCGATCTGGCCGCCCTTGCGTCCCGGCTCCGGGCACAACGCCGGGTCGTAGGGCAGCGTCGGGTCGCACCGGACGCCGAAGTAGTTCTGCACCCGGCGTTCGGTGGGCAGCCCGTTGTCGTCCCAGCCGACGGGATAGAACACGGCCTTGCCGCGCATCCGCTGGAACCGGGCGACCGTGTCGGTGTGCGTGAACGAGCAGACGTGCCCGATGTGCAGGGAGCCGCTGACGGTCAGCGGGGGAGTGTCGATCGCGTAGACGCCGCCGCGTGCCGCAGTCCGGTCAAACTTGTACTACGGACTGCTCGTCCCAGCGGCGCGACCATCTGTCTTCGAGGCCGTCTAGTGCGGCCTGGGCGCTGGAAGTCATGACTCATGGTAACGGTTCGGGTCACCGCGGGAAGCCATGCCCTACCGTGGTCCCATGCCGAAGCGGGCGGAAGCCCTGGAGATCGACGCCGGCGGCCGGGCCGTGCGGGTCAGCAACCCGGCCAAGCTCATGTTCCCCGCGGCAGGCATCACCAAGGAAGACCTGGTCCGCTACTACATCGCGGTCGGCCCGGTGATGCTCGCCGCGGTGCGCGACCGGCCGATGACACTCCGCCGGTACCCCGACGGGGTGCAGGGCGAGTCCTTCTTCCAGAAGCGGGTGCCGAAGGGCGCACCCGACTGGCTGCAGACGGTCCGGATCCGGTTCCCGAGCGGCCGGACGGCGGACGAGGTCTGCCCGACCGAGGTCGCCGTGCTGGCCTGGGCGGCCAACCTCGGCACGCTGGAGTTTCACCCGTGGCCGGTGCGCCGGACCGACGTCGAGCGCCCCGACCAGTTCCGCGTCGATCTCGACCCGCAGCCGGGTACCTCGTTCGGCGACGCGGTCACGGTGGCCGGGGCGGCCCGCGAGCTGCTCGGCGAGCTCGGCACGACCGGGTTCGTCAAGACCTCCGGCGGGCGTGGCGTGCACCTGAGCGTGCCGATCGTGCCCGAATGGGACTTCATCCAGGTACGGCGGGCGGTGATCGCGTTCGGCCGCGAGCTGGAGCGGCGGCTGCCCAAGCTGGTCACGACCTCGTGGTGGAAGGAAGAGCGGGGGGAGCGGGTGTTCATCGACTACAACCAGGCGGCCAGGGACCGCACGATCGCGGCCGCCTACTCGGCCCGGGCCGTCTCGCGCGCGACCGTTTCCGCCCCGGTCAGCTGGGACGAGCTCGATGACGTTGACCCCGAGGACTTCACGGTGCGGACGATGCCCGCGCGTCGTGCCGCGGCGCCCGATCCGCACGCCGGGCTGAACGGGCCTGCCGCGGTCGCCTTCCGGCTGGACCGGCTGCTCGAGATGTCCGCGGCGGACGAGCGCGACCGGGGTCTCGGCGATCTTCCGTATCCGCCCGATTACCCGAAGATGCCCGGCGAGCCGCCCCGGGTGCAGCCGTCCCGCGCGCGGCGGGTGAGCGGCGAGGACACCCCTGGATGATGCGGACGCTGCGCCGCCGCACCGCTGCCCCGGACGGCACCGGCTAGCGAGCCGGCCGATGACCAGACCTGCGCGGCTGTGCAAATTCCGGGAACCGAGGTCGTGATTCCAGGCGTTGAGTTGGCTGGGGTCTCAGACCGGACGCCGCCAATCGATGCTGCCGTGCACCGGCAGCCGAACGAGGACAGAACGCGATCATGCCAGAGATCACGATCGACCCGGACGGAGCCAGCAGGCTTCGCCCGGTCATCGAATACGCGGGGAAGCCGTCATCATGAACGAGTCACCAGCTATCGGCTGGCTGCCGATCGACGCCGGATACGACCGGCGCACCGGCGAGCCGCTGTACATCGACGGGTGCCCGCTCACCACGTTCGGCCCCGCGACCAACCTTGAGGCCGGCCCGGGAACCGACCATCCCGACCCCGAGATCGCCGGCCTTGTTCGTGCTCTCCACGCGGCGCGCATCCAGACGGTCCAGTCGTCCCAGGACGTCACGACGTGGCTGCGCAAGGACGGATGGGAGGACGTGGCCAGGATGGGCATGGTGCTCGTCCGCTGGGACAGCTTCCCGAAGATCAAGGCGACGCTGCCGGACTACTGGGACGACGACGGCTGGCTCTTCGCGGCCGATCCGGCGTGCAGGTACGTCTCGGTGATCTTCCCGTGGCGCGCTCACGATGCATGGCTGGCCAAGCTCCGCCGGGCCAAGCCTCAAGTGTCGCTGTCAGAGCTGCGCGAGCTGCGCCGGCTGCGCGAGACAGCGCGGGCCAAGCGCGGGTAAAATCACCCGCGGGCCCTGGCCGCGGCCTGCTCGCGACGGCCAGCCAGGGGAAGTGACGTACCGCGCGCCAGCCGGTCACCCAGGGTCAGGATCGGCGGCCCGCTCCGCAAGGAAACGGCTTCGGGGAATGTCAGCGCCGGATGAGATACTCATAGACATGCAGCAGGACGTGTGCGGGCCCATGGTCGGCCGCGCGACGGAGCTTGCCCGGCTGCTGGCCCTGCTCGACTCGGTCGCCGCAGGGGAAGCGGCTGTCGCCCTGGTCAGCGGCGATGCGGGGGTCGGCAAGACGAGGCTGGTGACCGAGCTGACCGGACGGGCCAGGGATCGCGGCTTCACCGTGCTGGCCGGGCGCTGCGCCGAGCTGGGTGACAGCGTGCCGTACCTGCCGCTCGCCGACGCACTGCGCAGCGTCGCCGGGGACGCGTCGGCCAGGGTGGCCGAGCTGGTCGCGGACCGGCCGGTCCTCGGCCGCGCTGCTGCCCGATCAGGGACCGGGCGTCCTCGCCGACGGCGACGGCCGCGAACTGGCCCGGCAGCAGCTGTTCGGCGCGGTGCTCGGCCTGCTCACCGAGCTGGCCAAGACGAGCCCGGTGCTGCTCGTGCTCGAGGACCTGCACTGGGCTGACCGGTCGACGCGCGACCTGGTCACGTTCCTGTCCCGGGTGCTGCACCGCGAGCAGGTGGCGGTGCTCGGCAGCTACCGGACCGACGACCTGCACCGCCGTCACCCGCTCCGCCCGGTGATCGCGGAGCTGCTCAGGCTGCCGCACGTCACCCCGGTTGACCTCGGGCCGCTCGACCCGGCGTCGCTCGCGGCGCACATCGCCGCGCTCGCCGAGTCCGCCGGCAGGCGGCGGGTGCTCGACGCGCCGGAGCTGATCACCATCGTGGACCGGGCCGAGGGCAACGCCTACTACGCCGAGGAGCTGCTCGCCGCGTCCGGTGGTGACGAGGAACTGCCGGCCGGCCTGGCCGCGCTGCTCATGACCCGGGTGGAGCAGCTGTCGGTGACGGCGCAGCAGGCGCTGCGCGCCGCCGCGGTGGGCGGCCGCCGGGTGGACGACGAGCTGGTCATGGAAGCGTCCGGGCTGTCGGCCCCCGAGTACGAGGCGGCGATCCGCGAGGCGGTCGCTCACCAGCTGCTCGCCGCCGACGGCCAGGAGGGCTACGCGTTCCGGCACGCGCTGCTGCGCGAGGCGATCTACGCCGACCTGCTGCCCGGCGAGCGGACCAGGCTGCACGCGACGCTGGCGGGCCTGCTGGCCGACGAGAAACGGCTGGACACCGTGCCGGGATCGTCGGCCGAGCTGGCCCATCACTGCCTGGCGAGCCATGACATCGCCGGGGCGTTCGCCGCCTCCGTCCGGGCCGGAAAGGAGGCTGAGCAGCTCGCGGCGCCGGCTGAGGCGCACCGGCACTACGATCAGGCACTGGCGCTGTGGGACCGGGTGGACGAGCCGCAGAAGCTGGGCGGGATGGACCGGGTCAGGCTCGCGCTCAAGTCCGCGACCAACGCCGCCGAGAGCGGCGACATTCCCCGCGCCGTGCACCAGCTGCGCCGGGTCAGCAGCGTGCTCGCCCACCATTCCAGTGGATCCGGACCTGGTCAGCCGGATCAACGAGCGGCTCGCGTTCTACCTGCTGCAGCTCGAGCTGGAGGGCGAGGCCGCCGATGCCGCCCGGGCGGCCATCGACGCGCTGCCTCCCGAGCCGCCGACCTGGGAACGTGCCCGCTCCATGGCCACCTACGCCAACGTGCTGCTGCTGACCGACAACGAACTGGCCCGCGAGCAGGCCGAGTGCGCGCGGCAGGCCGCCAAGGCCGCCGACGCCCCGTGGGTCGAGGCCGACGCGCTGGTGACGCTGGGCCAGGTCAGCGAGCGGAGCGGGCACATCGAGGAGATGTTCGAGCAGTTCGCCGCGGCGCACCGGCAGGCCGGGCAGGAACGGGTTCTGGGCGTGGAGCTGCGGGCCGCGTTCCACCTGGCCCGGGCGCGGCTGGAGCGGGGCGACCTGACCGAGGCGGCGATGATCGCGCACCAGGGCTTCAGCCGGGCAGAGAAGGCCGGGCTCGCGCGCGCGCCCTACGGCACCGACCTGCAGTACCTGCATTACCTGGCTCACTACGGCGACGGCAACTGGGATCACGCGCAGGAGCTCGCCGACGGGTTCAGCATCCGGGTCACCACCAACCCGGAGGCAGAGCTTTCCGCGATGGCGCTGTTCATCGACGTCGCCCGGGGGCACGACGAGGTGATCGCCGAGCGGCACAGGTGGCTGGAGCCGTTCTGGCCGGACGCGGAGTTCGCCGAGTACACCGCGCGCGGGCTGCTCGCCGAGCACGCGCTCTGGCACGGCGATGCCGAGACGGCGCTGGCCGAGATCGACGCGGCGCTCAAGGCCGAGGCGGACGAGGCGGAAGACTACGGGCCGCCGGTCATCCGGCTGGCCGCGATCGGGCTGAGCGCCCGGGCGGACCGGGCCTGCCGGGCGCGCGGGACGGGAGATGAGGCCACCGCGCGGGCCGAGGTCGAAGCGGCCAGGGAGCTGATCGAGGCGGCCCGGGTGGGAGCCGAGCACCGGCGCAGGCCGAAGGCTGTCCTCGGGCTGGAGGGCCAGGCCTGGCTGGCCCGGGCCGAGGCCGAATGGCGCCGGGCCACGGGCGATAACTCGGCCGAGGCCTGGGAGTCCGTCCTGGAGGCCTTTGATCCCGACTTCGTGTACGAGGCCGCGCGGGCCCGATGGCGGCTGGCCGAGGCGCTCGCCGAAGCCGGACGGCGCGATGAGGCGCAGCGGGAGTGGGACAAGGCGACAGGGGTCGCCGCCCAGCTCGGTGCGGTCCCGCTGCGCAGGGCGCTCGACGACCTGGCACGCCGGGCCAGGCTCGGCCACGGTCCCGCGCCGGGGTGGGCCGGCGGCCGGCCGGGCAGGCTGGCCGGCCTGACCAGCAGGGAGCGGGAAGTGCTGCGGCTGATCGTGGCCGGCCGCAGCAACCGGGAGATCGGCGCCACGCTGTTCATCGCGCCGAAGACGGCCAGCGTGCACGTCTCGAACATCCTGGCCAAGCTGGGTGCCGCGAGCCGTACCGAGGCGGCGGCCATCGCGCACGACGAGGGCCTGACCGCGACCGCCAGCACGGCAAGCAGCTGAGGCTCGCAGCGCAGCGGCCGGACCTCAAGCTCACTGGCCGGGGGCGAGGGCGTCGAGGATCTCCCCCGCGCGCTGCACCGCCGATGCCGGGTCGGCATCCGGGGAGCCGATCTGCGGATCCCAGTTGAGATCGTAGAAGACCTCGGTGACGCCGCGGCCGGCGAGCCAGGCCGTATCGGCGCGGATCTGGTCATATGAACCGGAGAGCAGCCGCCGGCCGCCATCGCCGGGGGCAGTGGCCTGCGCGCCGGCCCGCACCACGCCCCGGCAGATGATCCTGATCGCGTCGGGGTCGCGGCCGGCATCGCGGGCCGCGGAGCGGACCACCTCGATGCCCTCGCCGACCCTGGACAGGTCCGTGCGGCTCGACGTGATCCAGCCGTCGGCCAGCCGGCCGGCCCGCTCGCAGCGCGGCCGGCGCCCCCCCGCCGAGCAGGACGGGCGGCCCGCCGGGCTGCACGGGCTTGGGGTCGACCCGGCTCGCGGGAACGGAGTAGAACTCGCCGCTGAACCTGCTTACCCCGTCGGCCCACAGGGCGCGCAGCACGGCGATGTACTCCTCGGCGCGAGCGCCGCGGCGCGCCATCGGCGCCCCCGCGGCCTCGAATTCCTCCGGCATCCAGCCGATGCCGAGCCCGAGGTCGTGCCGCCCGCCGGACAGGACGTCCACCGTGGCTGCCTGCTTGGCCAGCACCGAAGGCGACACGTACGGAAAGTTCAGCACCGCGACGCCCAGCCGGATCCGGGACGTGCAGGCGGCCGCGAAGCCCAGCGCGACCATCGGGTCGAGCACGCTCTGGTAGACGGGCTCCATGGCCGAGCCAGCCGGGACGAGCAGCCGCTGGAATGTCCAGAGGCCGTCGTAACCCGCCTGCTCGGCCCGGCCCGCGAACGCGGCCAGGTTCTCCGGGGTCGCCCACGCGCCGGAGACGGGGGCGCCGAAACTGATCTTCACCCGGTCCAGCCTAGTGCGCTGCGCGTGACCGCCTGCGGGATAGTCACGCTGCCGTGGCGTTGGCAAGCCGGTCGCAGCCGTTGACGCCGTCGGCGAACACGGTCAGTTCGCTGAGCGTGACCGGCATAACGTGGCGAAGTGACCTACGCGGGCGCTGAGTTCTGGGACCGGTTCTTCCGGCAGCGGCGGGAGTCCGGCAATGATCTCGACTGGGGCGGCTTGTGGACCGGGCCGTTCCTGGTCCCGCTCCGCGAGGCGTGCGCGCGCACCATCCTTGAGCTGGGATGCGGAACCGGCAACGACGCGGCGCGGCTGGCTGGTGAGGGCTATTCGGTCACCGCGATCGACCTGTCTGGCGAGGCGTTGGAACGGGCGCAGGCCAGGTTCGGCTCGATGGTCAGGTTTGCGGTGGCCGACATGACTCAGCGGCTCCCCTTCGCCGACGGAGGCTTCGACGCGGTCATGTCTAACGTCGCTCTGCACATGTTTCCCGATGGCGTTACCCGTGCGGTCTTCGCGGAGGTCGGGCGGCTTGTCCGCCCGGGCGGGCTGTTCTTGTTCCACGTCAACGCGCTGCAGGACCGGCCGCTGCGCGCTGGCTGGCAGCCCGCGCGCGAGCTTGAGGCCGATTATGTGGTCGAGAAGTCGGGCCAGACGATGCACTTCTTCTCCGAGGCCTACCTGCGCGAGCTGCTGGGCGGGTGGCAGGAGTTGCATCTCGGCTCGGTCCAGATCCCGCACCGCGAGACGGGTGAGCCGTATAAGCGCGTCTGGCGCGGCGTAGCCCGACGCTGAACCAGCGCGGACGGGTCAGGCAGAGACCAGCACCGGCGAGTTGGCTAACGAGCTACCCCGCGTCTGCGTCGTCGCCGGGGCCGGGCGGCCCGGTGCGCAGCAGGGGCAGCTTGTCCAGGCGGTCGAGGCTGAGCTGCTGGGCGTCGGCCAGCACGGCGTCCTGCTGCTGCTGCGCCCGCCCGGCGGTCTGCTTCGCCAGCTCCGAGGCCAGCCCGCCGAGCTGCCGCACGCCGGTGTCATCGACCAGGACATGGCTCGCGGAAAGGATCGCGATACCCTCCACCTTGCGCTCTTGCTGGCCGGGCGGCGACAGGGCCGCCCCCACCTTCGCCGCGTCAAAGGGGTTCGCCGGATGCCGGGTGAGCTTGTCGCGTTCCCCGAGCACCCACTGGTGGTACTTCATCACCTCGCCCTCGAGGGGCAGGGCCCGGACATCCTCGGTCGTCAGCCCGAATCGCTTGCCCCGGCCGAAGGAGCGGGCGTAGGCCACGAGGGCGGCCGACCAGAGCGCCTGCGGCACCACCGGATCCCGGGTGATCTCGGGCTTGGCCAGCTCGGTCAGCAGCCGCTTGCAGCAGTCCATCACGAACTGGAGATCCTGGATGATCGCCGCCTGGTCGGCGAGGATCCGCGCCGACGGGACGTCCAGGGCCACGGTCGGCATCGGGATTCCCGGCGATGCCGCGTCGGGAGCTGCCATGGCGTCCCCTTCCTGCCGCCGGTGGCATGACGGCCTGATCCCCGATGATCACACGGGCGCAGTTCACGTCTCGTCTCACATAGTGACAAGTCGGTCCGGCGAGCCATCTCCTCCGCCTCCCGCCGTGTTCCCGGGTGGAACAGTAGTACAAGCCAGCCAGCGTCAGGCACCGCCTGCGACCTGCCGGGTAATGTCGCGGGCGCAGCCCCAGGCCAGCGTGATACCCGATCCGCCGTGGCCGTAGTTGTGCACCAGCAGCCGTCCCGGCTCCAGTTGCTCGGTGTCGAGCCGGACCCGGGACCGCACTGGCCGCAGGCCGACCCGCTCCTCCAGGATCTCGGCGCCGGCCAGGCGCGGCTCAACGGCGGCACAGCGCGCCAGGATGCGCCGGGAGATCTCGGGGTCGCAGTCCAGGTTCCAGTCGCCGTGCTGCTCCGTACCGCCGAGCAGCACCGTGTCGCCGTGCGGGAACATGTACACGAAATCGGGGCCAGTCTCGGCCGGCCCGATGAAGAAGTCGGTGATACTAGGGTTCGCGACGATGACGGCCTGCCCCCTGACCGGCCGCAGGCCGGGGTCAGGGACCAGTTCCCGGGCTCCGATCCCGGTGCAGTTGACCACCACGGGCGCATCCGCCGCGGATGCGGCGAGGGAGCCGACCGTGGCCACCTGCACGTCACCGCCGGCTGCCCCGAACCGGTCCAGCAGGTAGCCGAGGTAGACCGGCATCGTCAGCACCGGCGCGGTGTACTGCCAGCCGGTGACGAACCCCGCGGGCAGCTCGGCGGGCCCGCATCGTCGCCAGCCCGGCAGCGGGTCCAGCCAGCCGGGCGGCTCGGCCGGGTGGCGCGAGGCCTGGATGCCCCGGACCGTCCGGACTCCGGTGCCCGGCTGCCCCGCCAGGCCGCGCAGGATCTCCAGGGTGACGATGCCCCAGCGGGCAACCTGGCCGCCCTCGTCGACCAGGTGCGGTCCCCAGATGGCGCCCGCCGCTGCCGAGGTCGTCTCGAGCGGCGGCCGGGCGGCCCGGACGGTAACCTCCAGCCCGGCCTCGGCCAGGCAGATCGCGGTGGTCAGCCCGCACACGCCGGCCCCGATCACCAGTACATCGGGTTCGCGGCCGCTCACCCGGGGCACGGTATCAGCCGCGCCCGCGGGCCGGCCGCCCCCGGCGCGCCGGAACATACGACGATGCGCGCCGTTATAACAGGGAGGTCTTGTTCCCGCCCACGTCTGTGGGCTCGCACCGAAAGGACATGATGAGCGGCGGCCGACGCTTCGAGGTAAGCGGCACTCAGATTGTGGCCGGCGTTCTGGCGACCGTCACGGGCGCCATCGCCGCCTCCTACCTGGGGGTGGCGGGCACTGTCATCGGCGCTGCGGTGATGAGCGTGGCATCTACCGGGGGCGGCGCGGTCTACAAGTACTACCTCGGGCGGACCGCCCGGCGGATGCGCGAGGCCGCCCCGGTGATCACGCAGCGGACGGTGGAGCGCGCCGCCGCCGTCGGCGTCCGCAGCGCGGCCCGACGTGGCGTTCCCTCCGATCACCCGGCGGACCGGCCCCCTAGCGGCGACGCCGCGGATGACCTGGGCGCCGGCCTGGACGACACGGAGGGAAAGGACCCGCGGGGCCGGGAGGAGCACCAGGCGGACCGAAGCGGGGACCGGGGGGACCAGGGACACCGCGAAGGGAGCCAGGGGGACCGAGCGGCCGGCTCCAGGTACAGCGAGGCCGGCTCGGCAGACGGCGCAGGGGACCGGGCAGGTCATGCCGGGGATCCGGGAGACCGTGCCGGGGACCGGGCTGGTCATGCCGGGGACCCTGGGCACCGGACGGCGGCCGGGGAACACGGGCCGGGGACCGGAAAGCGCGTGCGGCCGGCCTGGCCGGCTGTCGCCATCGGTACCGCGGGGATCTTCATCGGCGTGATCGCCGCGATTACCGTGTTCGAGCTGGCCGCGGGCAAGCCGCTGGAGGCGGTCGTGTGGAACCGGCACGCCTCGGGCACGTCCGTGGGGCAGATCGTCGGGGTGCAGGGCAGCAGCAAGGCGCATCCGCGGCAGACGCCTCCGGCCAGCCCCAGGGCCACCGTTTCCAGCCGCGCCACGTCTCCGGCCAGCACGCACACGACACCGGTCTCACCCAGCGCGTCGCCGACCTCCTCGCGCGCCGGGAGTCCCTCGCCGAGCCCGAGTTCGCACCCCAGCCCGTCACCCTCGACGAGCCGCGGCGGCACGCCGGCGCCGACCCACACGCCGTAACCTGCCGGCTGCCGGGGCGACCCCGCAGACCGTTGCCAGCCTGGGCCGCTGACCTCGGGAAAGGAAAGTTACAGCCGGCGGACTAGGTGGTCAGGCGGCAGGTTCCCCCGGTGTCGCGCCGAGCTGGCCTCCCGCCCCCGAGCCTCCCGCCCCCGAGCCTCTCGCACAGGAGCCGCTGATGCTCGTCGCCGGAGTAGACAGTTCGACCCAGTCGACGAAGGTGCTGCTCTGCCGGGCCGAAGACGGGGAGGTGATCGGCAGCGGCTCCGCACCGCATCCGGACGGAGTCGAGTGCGATCCGCAGGCCTGGTGGGACGCGCTGCGCGCGGCCGGGGACGGGCTGCTCGACCGGGCGGACGCGGTCGGGGTCGCCGCGCAGCAACACGGCATGGTCGCCCTGGACGAGGCTGGCCGGGTGGTGCGCCCGGCGATGCTGTGGAACGACATGCGCTCGGCCCGGCAGGCCCGGGACCTGATCGCCGAGTTCGGCGGCCCGGCAGAGTGGGCCAGGCGGACCGGCAGCGTGCCCACCGCGTCCTGGACGATCACCAAGCTCCGCTGGATGGCCGAGCACGAGCCCGCCCACGCCGGCCGTACCCGCACGGTCGTGCTGCCCCATGACTGGCTGACCTGGCGGCTGGGCGGCGCGCCGGGGTCGCAGGATGCGCCCGGGCCGGTCACCG
Source organism: uncultured Actinomycetes bacterium (assembly GCA_963762615.1). Taxonomy (GTDB): domain Bacteria; phylum Actinomycetota; class Actinomycetes; order Streptosporangiales; family Streptosporangiaceae; genus PALSA-505. The sequence goes on from CAVXLG010000020.1 coordinate 161,851, forward strand.
ACCGCGGCGACGCGTCGGGCACCGGCTACTTCTCGCCCGCCGGCGCCAGCTGGCTGCCGTCCCTGGCCAAGGCGGCCCTCGGCCACGACGTCGGCCTGCCCCGCCTCGCCGCGCCGTCCGAGGCTGTCGGCCAGGCCCGGTCGGGAGCGGCGCTGTCGGCGGGTACGGGCGACAACATGGGAGCCGCGCTCGGCCTGGGCCTGCGCGACGGCGACGTGGTCATCTCGGTCGGCACCTCGGGCACCGCGTTCGCCGTGACGCCGGCCGGCCCGGCCGACCCGTCCGGAGCGGTCGCCGGGTTCGCGGACGCGACCGGCAGGTTCCTGCCGCTGGTCGCCACAGTGAATGCGGCCCGGGTGCTCACGGTCACCGCGCGGCTGCTCGGCGTGGATACCGGCGCGCTGTCCGCCCTCGCGCTGGACGCTCCGCCGGGCGCCGGCGGGCTGACTCTGCTGCCCTACCTGGACGGCGAGCGGACGCCGAACCGGCCGGACGCGACCGGCGTACTCAGCGGCCTGACCACGGCCAACCTCACCCCGCAGAACCTGGCCCGGGCGGCGGTGGAGGCAGTGCTCTGCGGACTGGCCGACGCCATGGATCATCTGATCGCGGTCGGAGTCTCGCCGCGCCGGGTACTGCTCATCGGCGGTGGCGCGCGCTCGGCCGCGGTCCGCGCCATGGCGCCAGCGATACTCGGCACCGACGTGCTAGTCCCGCGGGCCGCTGAATACGTCGCGATCGGCGCGGCCCGGCAGGCCGCGTGGGCGCTGGCCCAGACCGCTGAGCCGCCATCGTGGCCGGATCCGGAATCGGCCCGCCACCAGGCCGTGCCGGTGCCGTGGGTCCGCGAGAAGTACGCGGCGCTGCGCGACGCGACCGCACCCTGACCTGGGTAGCGCCGCGCGCTCGGCGCTGCCGCTGCGTGCCAGATCCGTGCTGGTTCCGTGCTGGCCACGGAGGCCAGGGCGGCATCGGCGCGGCAGCCTGTTGAGTACGAACCCGGTGGTTTCGTCCGAGACGGAGTACTGGCCTGTCAGCGGTATCCGTCATGTCAGCGTGATCAACGATGAAAGAGCGAAGTCATGAAGAAGCATCTGGCTCAGTCCGGCACCAGACCGCTCCGGCGGGCCGCGGGCGCCCTGGCCGCGGCCCTGGCCGCGGGCGGCGGCGCGTTCGCCCTGATCCCGTCGGCGGCGCACGCCGCGGCGGCCTCCTCGGCGGCTCCCCAGTACGTATTCCAGACCCTGGACAACCAGGCCGATCCGACGTTCAACCAGCTGCTCGGGATCAACAGCCGGGGCGTGATCGCCGGGTACTTCGGCATCGGCGGGAAGGTGCACCCGAACAAGGGCTACCTGCTGGACCCGCCGTACGGGCAGGGCAACTACGTCAACGAGAACTTCCCCGGCTCGGCGCAGACCCAGGTGACCGGGATCGACAACAAGGGCAACACCGCCGGGTTCTGGGTCAACGCGGGCGGCACCAACCGCGGCTTCGTCGAGTGGAACGGCGTGTTCGAGTCGTTCACCAACCCGAACACGCCGCGGGTGAAGGGCGCGGTCAACCAGCTGCTCGGCATCAACGACAGCGGGGTGGCGGTCGGCTTCTACACCGACGGCAACGGCAACAACCACGCCTACCAGGTCAACCAGGCCACCGGCGTGTTCACCAAGATCAAGATCTCCGGGTCGGTGAGCACGCTGGCCACCGGGATCAACAACAACGGTGACATCGTCGGGACCGAGACCGCGGCCGGGACCACGTCCAGCTGGCTGCTGCACGACGGGCACCTGACCACCTACCAGTTCCCCGGCGGCAGCAACACCCAGGCGCTGGGCATCAACGGCAGCGACGAGATCGTCGGCTTCTACACCGACGGCGGCGGCGTGCAGCACGGCTTCACGCTGAAGGCCCCGCTGGGCCCGGTCTCGCACTGGCAGTCCATCGACGACCCGAACGGCGTCGGCTCCACCACGGTCAACGGCGTCAGCAACGCCGGCGACCTAGCCGGCTTCTACACCGACGCCGCCGGCAACGTCGACGGGATGCTCGCCACGCCCGCCACGACGATGGTGCGGCACCTGACCCTCATGCCGATGCCCGAGGGCACCGGCAGCCTCGGCCGCGACGGCTCGGGCAACCTGATGGTTCAGCTGACCACCTTCGGGCTCACGCCCGGCTCATCGCACGCCGTCGAGCTGGTGGCGTCGAACGGCTCCGTGCTGGCCACGTTCAGCATGCTGACCGCCAACGGTGCGGGCCAGGCCGACGCCACCCTGGACAGCGGCTACCCGGGCAGCATCCCGGCCGGGAGCCGCCTGATGATCCTGAACGGCAGCACCGGCGGCTACGTCGCCCGCAAGCCGATTGCCGAGGCCTCGCTCAGCGGATCGGCGTTCACGCTCACCGCGGTCGAGTTCGGCCCGAACGGCATCAACCGCGGGACTCCGCAGGGGACGGCCGCCGTGGTATACAACCCGACCGCCCAGACGCTGACCGTGACCGTGAACGCCAGCGGCCTGACCAGCGGGAAGCACGCCGCGCACGTCCACGTTGGCAGCTGCCAGAGCCAGGGCCCGGTGCAGTACATGCTGATGGACTTCTTCGCCAACACCCAGGGCAAGATCGTCAACCAGACCCGGGTGGTCACGGGCGTGACCACGCCGATACCGCCCAGCGGCTGGTACCTCAACCTGCACCAGGGAACCAGCAACACCATCCTGAAGAACGGCCAGCCGACCATCGAGTTCCGGCCGCTGCTCTGCTCCAACATTTCCTGACCGCCGGCTGGCCGCCCCGTCCTGGTGCTGCCCGGCCTGCGGGGCCTAGCCGGCCGGCGTGAGGCTGACCGCGGCCTCACCGGTGAACAGCAGGAACGTGAGGGTCTCCTGCAGGTACAGCTCGACGCTGGTATCGGTGTGCGAGAGGTAACCGATCGAGGCATCCTGGCCGAGCTGCAGGCTGAAGTCACCGCCGCGGGTGGTCAGCAGGATCGCGCCGCTGATGGCCGGCGCCCAGATGATCTCCCCGGACAGCTGCCGGTTGATGTGGTCGATCACCGGGTAGCCGTGGTCGGTCGTCTCGCTGACCTCGGTATAGGCATCCGCGCTGAGCAGCACCGAGTAAGGGCCGTCCACGCCGGCTGACCGCAGCCGGCCGAGGGCCTGCGCGATGGCCTCCGGGTACGCCCTGACGTCGGCGGGCAGGCTCACCGGCGGGTTGGTCGCGCCCGCGCGGATGCCGCCGATGCCGCCGGCCGGGTAGCCCTCGAAGACGGCCCGGTCCTCGGCGAAGGCGATCTGCCGGGCGGCGTCCTTGGCCGGCTGCCAGTCGGAGTCCTGCGCGCCGCGGTCCACGTCATCGATTTCCTGGCGGTCCAGCCGGAACGGGGCCCGCAGCTGCACCAGCGGCGCGACCTGGTACTGCCGGGCCTGCACCCCTTCGCCCGGCGGGTCGATCTCGCGCACCCGGCCGGTGCCGGCCGCGGCGAACGCCTCGCCGGCCGGGCCGGTTACGTCCACCACCCGGCGGCCGGCCAGGTAGCGCCTGAACGTGCGCGCGGCCTCTTCCTCGATCTGCGCCCAGGCGCCATCGGAGACCGGCGCGAGCTCGCGGTGCAGGTTATTCATCCTCGGATACTCCCCTCAGGCTGCCGATGTTCAGCGAACCACTGCCGCCCGGCCGTCCGGCAGGCGGGGCTGCTTTCTCCGCGCCCGGCGTCGCCGGCTCGTCATCGCCCAGGCTTTCCAGCAGATCGGCCGAGGGCACGAAGAACAGGGTCCCGGTCACGGCCGTGCTGACGTCCAGCAGCCGGTCGTAGTTGCCCTCGGGCGAGCCGACGAACATGTTGGCCAGCATCTGCTCGATCACGCCCGGCGACCGGGCGTAGCCGATGAAGTAGGTGCCGTACTCCGCGTCGCCGACCGAACCGAAAGGCATGTTGTCGCGGACGATCTTCACTTCCTCGCCGTCCTCGCCCACGATCGTGGTCAGGGCGTTGTGCGCGTAGCTTGGCTTGACCGAGTCGTCCAGCTCGATGTCGGACAGCTTGGCCCGGCCGATGATCCGCTCCTGCTGCTCGACCGGTATCGCATCCCAGGCGTCCAGGTCATGCAAGTACTTCTGCACGATGACGTAGCTGCCGCCGGCGAACGCGGGGTCCTCCGGGCCGATGATCGTCGCGGTGAGCGCCGCCTGCCCGACCGGGTTCTCGGTGCCGTCCACGAACCCGATCACGTCACGCTCGTCGAAGTAGCGGAATCCGTGCACCTCGTCCAGCACGGTCACCGCGCCGCCGAGCCGCCTGGTGATCTGGGCGGCCAGCTCGAAGCACAGGTCCATCCGCGTGGCCCGGATGTGGAAGAGCACGTCGCCGGGGGTGGACACGGCGTGCCGGGGGCCGGCCCGGATCTCGCGGAACGGGTGCAGCCCGGCCGGCCGCTGCCCGGCCGCCAGCCGGCCGGGCGCCAGCCGGTCCCAGGCGTGCGCGCCGAAGCCGGTTACGCAGGTCAGGTGCCCGTCCAGGTCGCGGAACCCCACGGCGCGGATCAGCCCGGCCAGGTCCGCGCACAGATCGCGCACCGCGGCGGCGTGCTGCGGTCCCGGGCCGATCTGCGCCACCAGGAAGATGGCCGCGCCGGTCAGCGGTGAAACCACCGGCTGCGGCTCGACGTTGGCCGCCACCGGCTGCGGCGCCGGGTCAGCAGTACCGCCCGGCTCAGGCCACGGCCCGTCTCTCACATACGCCATTCTTGCCTACAGGGCCACTTCAATCAGCCTTGGCCCCCGGTGTTTCATCGCGCTCGCGAACTGGCCGGCGAAGTCCTCGATCGTCCGCGACCGGCTGGCCTCGACGCCCAGGCCGGTCGCGAGGCTCACCCAGTCGAGCTCGGGGTTGTGCAGGTCGAGCGTGGACAGGGCCGCCGGGCCGGGGTTCTCGACTCCCATCCGGATGAGCTCGATGTTGAGGATCGCGTAGCAGTGATTGGCGTAGATCACCGTGGTCACGTCGAGGTTCTCCCGGGCCTGCGTCCACAGCGCCTGCAGCGTGTACATCGCCCCGCCGTCGCCGTGCGGGCAGACGACCTTGCGGTCCGGGCAGGCCACCGCAGCGCCGGTGGCCACCGGCAGGCCCTGCCCGATGGAGCCGCCGGTGAGCGCGAGGCGGTCGTGCGGCGCCGCGGTGACGGTGGCGGCGCCCAGGCCGGGGCCCGAGGTCGCCGCCTCGTCGGACATGATCGCCCCCTCGGGGAGGAAGTGGCCGATCACCTGCCCGGCGGTGTTGGCGTCGAGCGGGCCCGCGGGCAGGCCGGGCGGCCGCCGCGGGGCCACGCCGGCCGGCTGCGCGGGCGCTGCGATGGCGTCGGCCACGGCTTCGAGGGCCGCCACGCCGTCCTCGTGCTCGTGGGCCAGGCAGAGAATCCGGCAATCGGCGGGCGTGCACCAGGACGGCCGGCCCGGATAGCCGAAGAAGGACACCGGCGGCCTCGAGCCGACCAGGATCAGCTGCTGCGTTCCGCGCATGAACTCGCCGATCTGCTCGGCGAAGTACGGGATGGGCTCTACCTGCACCCGGCCGGCGCCGCGCTGCCACCGCGGGGCGAACGTGTCGCACGCGAGGCGGGCGCCGGACCTGGCCGCGATCCGCCCGGCCGCGGCCAGGCCGCGCTCCTGCAGTGCCGCCCCGCGGATCAGGATCAGCGTGCTGCGGCCCGGCTGGAGCGCGGCGGCGACCGCATCGACCGCCGCCGCGCAGACGGCGGCCGGCCGCGGGACCGCCAGCGCGGCCGCGGGCCGCTCCGCCTCCCCCCAGGTCGTATCAGCGGGCAGGATCAGCGTCGCGATTTGTCCCGGGGGCTCCAGCGCCGCCTGCACGGCGCGCGCCGCGTCGGCCGCCACCGTGCGGGCGCTGCCGGCCGAGCGGAGCCAGCCGGACACCGGCCGCGCGAGGCCGGCGACGTCAGAGGCGAGCGGCGGGTCGTACTGCGCGTGGTAGGTCGCGTGGTCCCCGACCAGGTTGACGACCGGCGTGGCCGCGCGCCGCGCGTTGTGCAGGTTGGCCAGGCCGTTGGCCAGCCCCGGCCCGAGATGCAGGAGCGTCGCCGCGGGCTGGCCGGTCATCCGGCCGTAGCCGTCGGCCATGCCGGTCGCCGCTCCCTCGAAGAGGGCGAGGACGGGCCGGATCAGGCCGACCTGGTCGATCGCGGCCACGACAGGCAGCTCGGACGTACCGGGATTGGCGAAGCAAACCTCGACGCCGGATCCGGCCAGCGTCCGCACCAGGCTCTCGGCTCCGTTCATGGTGCTCCTCTCCCGGGATCCGGTGCCCGATGCGCCGAGCGTAGCCGTCGGCGAGGCGCAGGTATCGGTTCGGCCACGAAACGATGCCGACTGCCCGTCCGGGCCTTGCGCGCGGCCGCGACCCGTGCCTGAATGTGGATTCATACAGCAGGCATACTGGCCGCCTGTACCGGGATTGAGGCGATGAATCGCAGTTCACCTGAGATGCGCCCCGAGACGCCGCCAGAGCCATCGGCCGCGGCCGCCGCGGAGCAGGCCGGCGCGCTGCAGGTCCGCGAGGTCACGGTGCGCTTCGGCGGCGTCACCGCGCTCGACGCGGTCTCGCTCACCGCCCCGCCGCGTCAGGTGACCGGGATCATCGGTCCGAACGGCGCGGGCAAGACGACGCTGCTGAACGCGGCCTGCGGATTCATCCGGCCGGATTCCGGCGAGCTGATCTTCGACGGGGCCAGCCTGGCCCGGCTGCGCCCGCACCGGCTGGCCGCGCGGGGGATTTCCCGCACGCTGCAGGGGCTCGGGCTCTTCGGCGGGCTCACCGTCCTCGAGAACGTGATGGTCGGTGCCAGCTGCCACGCCCGGGCGGGCTTCTGGCCCGCGCTGATCGGACTGTCGGACGCCGACGAGCGGCGGCTGCGCGAGCAGGCGCGGGAGGCGCTCGACCGGGTGGGCGCCGCCGACCTGGCCGGCCGGATGCCGGACGAACTCGCCTACGGCCTGCGCAAGCGGGTCGTGTTCGCCCGCGCGCTGGCCGCGCGGCCGCGCCTGCTGCTGCTCGACGAGCCCGCCAGCGGCCTGGCCGAGCAGGAACTCGGCGGGCTGGGGGACCTGATCAGCGACGTCGCGGCGGACGCGTGCGTGCTGGTCGTCGAGCACCGCATCGACCTGATGATGTCGGCCTGCGACACGATCGTGGTGCTCGACTTCGGGAAGGTGATCGCGACCGGCCCGCCCGCCCAGGTGCTGACCGATCCCGCCGTGACCACCGCCTACCTGGGGGCGACCGGCGATGGCTGAGGCGGCGGCCGTGACGCCGGCGGCTGCGGTGCCGGCGCTGGTGATCGAGGATCTCGTGGCGGGCTACGGCGGCGTCACCGCGCTGCACGGGGTCTCGCTGTCGGCGGCCCCGGGCACGATCACCGCGGTGCTCGGCGCGAACGGAGCGGGCAAGACCACGCTGCTGCGCGCGGTCAGCGGGCTCGTCCGGCCGCGCGGCGGACGCGTCCGGCTGGACGGGGCGGACGTGACCCGGCACCGTCCCGACGACCTGGCCCGGGCCGGGATCGCGCACGTGCCCGAGGGCCAGGGCGTGATCACCGAGCTGACCGTCGAGGAGAACCTGCGGCTCGGCGCGCTGTTCCGGATCAGCCGGTCCGCCCGGCACCCCGCGCTCGCGCAGGCCTACGAGCAGTTCCCGGTGCTGGCCGCGCGGCGGCGCAAGCCGGCCGCGACGCTGTCCGGCGGCGAGCGGCAGATGCTGGTGATCGCGCGCGCGCTGATCGCCCGGCCCCGGGTGCTGCTGCTGGACGAGCCGTCGCTCGGCCTGGCGCCGAAGATCATCAGCCAGGTGATGGCCCTGATCGCCGGGCTCAGCCAGTCGGCCGGGCTGACGATTCTGCTGGTGGAGCAGAATGCCCGGGCCGCTCTGGGCATTGCCGACCAGGGCATCGTGCTGGCCCTCGGCAAGGTCGTCGCGACCGCGGATGCCGCCACGCTGGCCGCCGACACCGGCCTGCTCCGGCACTACCTGGGGTTGTAGGGGGGAGGCAGATGCAGGAGTTCCTCGAATTCACCCTCGGCGGGATCAGCTTCGGGATGATCTACGCCGCGATCGGGCTGTCCCTGGTGCTGATCTGGCGGGGTACCCGGATCCTCAACTACGCGCAGGGCGGCATGGCGATGTTCACCACGTACATCGCACTGATCATCATCAACCACACGGGCAGCTACTGGGCCGGCTTCGTCTGCGCCCTCGCGGCCGGCCTCGTGCTCGGGGCGATCTGCGAGCGGGTGGTGGTCCGCCCGGCCGAGGGCAAGCCGCCGCTGAACGCGGTGATCGTGACCATCGGCCTGCTGATCCTGCTCGAAGGGCTGGCCGGCATCATCTACGGCGGGCAGTTCCGGTCGTTCCCCGCGGCCTTCTCCATCACCGGCCTGCGGATAGGCGGGACCGCGCTTGGCATCGCCTGGAACGACGTGTTCGTGGCCGGCGCCGTCCTGGCCGCCGCGCTCGCCCTGGCCGCGCTGTTCCGCTACACCCCGGTCGGCCTGCGGATGCGGGCGACTGCGTTCAGCCCCCGGGTGTCCAGCCTGCTCGGCGTCCGGGTCGGGCGCATGCTCACCCTCGGCTGGGCGCTGGCCGCCCTGATCGGCGCGCTGGCCGGAGTGCTGGTCTCGCCCGCCACGTTCCTGTACCCGAACAGCATGGACTCGATCTTCGTGCTGGGCTTCACCGCCGCGGTGATCGGCGGCCTGGACAGCCCGGTCGGCGCCGTCGTCGGCGGCCTCATCCTCGGCGTCCTGCTCAACTACGTGGGCGGCTACCTGGGCTCGGACCTGGTGTCGGTGTTCGGCCTGGCCGCCCTGATCGTGGTCTTGATGCTGCGGCCGTCCGGCCTGTTCGGCGCGACCGCCTCCAGGCCGGTGTGACGATGACGCTGCTACGCCACCTGGGCGCCGCGATCGTGCTGGCCGTGATTCTCGGCGTGCTGTCGGTCACCCTGAACCCGTTCCGCGACTACCAGATGTCCCAGGTCGCGCTCTACGTGGTCGCGATCGCCGGGCTCACCGTGCTGGTCGGCCTGTCCGGGCAAATCTCGATCGGGAACGGCGCCTTCATGGCGGTCGGCGCATACGCCGCGGCGCTGCTGCTCATGCACCTGGCCTGGCCGCTGGCGGCGGTGCTCGCGGCCAGCGCCGCGGCCGGCGGCCTGGTCGGCCTGGCCGTGGGCGTGGCCGCGGCCCGGCTGCGCGGCCCGTACCTGGCCGGGGTGACGCTCCTGCTGGCGGTGGCCCTGCCCACGCTGGCGTCCCGGTTCACCGGCGTGTTCGGTGGCGACCAGGGGCTCGGCATCAACATCAGCACCCCCGCCTTCCTCGGGCCGACCTTCCCGCTGACCCGGTGGCAGGCCTGGATTGCCTGCGCGGCCGCGCTGATCACCCTGGTCCTGCTGGCCAACCTGGGCCGCAGCAGGATCGGCCGGAGCTGGCGGGCGGTCCGCGACCACGAGGCCGCCGCCGCGCTGGCCGGCCTCAACGTGGCAGCGCTCCGGGTTCTCGCCTTCGTGATCAGCGCCGCCTGCGCCGGCCTGGCCGGGGCCCTGCTCGGCATCACCACCACGCTGGTCTCGCCCGGATCCTTCACCGTCACGCTGTCCATCGCGCTGCTGGCCGGGGCGGTGCTCGGCGGCCTCGGCAGCCTGGCCGGGGCGGTCTGGGGCAGCCTGGTGATCGTTCTGGTCCCCACCTACGTCACCGACGTGGCCACCAGCCACGGATTGTCGAGCTCGGTGGCCGCGAACATCCCGGTGGCCGCCTACGGCGTCGTGCTCATCGTCGTCATCCTGCTGTTCCCCGAAGGCATCCAGGGCGCCGTCCGCCGCTTCGGCGGCCCGGCCGTCCCCGCCGCCGGCGACTCATTCGGCTCGTGGCGCAGGCGCGCGCCGGAGCCGGCCGGCGAACATCCGGACGGCGGCTCAGTCCCCTCCTTGCGCCGGCGCGCGCCGGCGAGCGAACACTCGGAAGAAGGTACCCCATGAAAAGATCACTCAGGATGCACGGGGCAGGCGTCGTCGCTGTAGCCGCGGCCATGGCGATGGCGGTCGCCGGGTGCGGCTCCAGCGGTTCGGGCGGCGGGTCGAGCTCATCGGCGCTCACCGCGTCCGCGCCCGGCATCACCAAGACGACGATCACGATCGGCAGCCACCAGCCGCTTACCGGCGTGGCCGCGCCAGGCTACGACGAGATCGCACCCGCGTCGAACGCCTACTTCCAGTGGGTCAACGCGCACGGCGGCGTGTTCGGGCGCAAGATCGTCTATAAGTTCCTCAACGACGCCTATGACCCGTCGCAGACGGTGTCGGTGGTCCATCAGCTGGTGCTGCAGGACAACGTCTACTCGATCTTCGACGGGCTGGGCACTCCCACTCACCTGGCCGTGGTGAAGTTCCTCAACTCCGAGAAGGTACCCGACGTGTTCGTCGCATCGGGCTGCAACTGCTGGAACAACCCGAGTGTCTATCCGCAGACCTTCGGCTGGCAGCTCGACTACGTCCGCGAGGGCAAGATCCTCGGCCAGTACGTCAAGCAGCACTTCGCCGGCAAGAAGATCGGCTACTTCTTCCAGAACGACGAGTTCGGCATGGACGGGGTCAAGGGCCTGGACATGGAGATCCCGCACGCGCAGGTAGTCGCCAGGCAGAGCTACGACCCGACCAACATCAACATCGGCCCGCAGGTGGCCGCGCTGAAGGCAGCCGGCGCCCAGGTGGTCGTCTCGTTCGCTGTCCCCGCCTTCACCGCGCTGCTGAAGCTGAACAGCCTCAAGCTCAACTTCGCCCCGCAGCTGGTGGCCAGCAACGTCGGCACCGACCCGATCACGCTGGCCGGGCTGCTGCAGGCCTACGCCAAGCAGGGCGGCGCCACGGTGAACGGCAACCAGCTGACCCAGGGCATCATCACCGACGGCTACCTGCCCTCGCTCGGCGACGCGAGCAACAGCTGGGTCAAGCTGTTCACGAAGATCCACAACGCCTACGACGCGAAGGCGCCGATGGACGGCAACGTCTACTACGGCATGGCCGTCGCCTGGACGTTCGTCCAGGCCATGCTCAAGGCCGGGCGCAACCCCACCCGGGCCGACCTGGTCAACGCCATCAACGGCGGCCTGCCGCAGGGGCCGGCCGTGGCGCCCTACGCCTACAGCTCCACCAGCCACGCCGGCATGACCGGCGCGTACATCGGAATCATCAAGAACGGCGTCATCGTGCCCGCCGGCCCCGTCCAGGTCACCGACACCTCGCCCACCGGAGCGGTCAGCACGTTCAGCGGCACCCAGCCGGCCGCCCCGGCCAGTGGCATCCCGTCGCCCTGACAGGCGGATGACGTGATGCGTCAGTCAAAGCCGGCACCAGCGTAACCAGGGAACGGATGTGACAGCGGAGCCCGCAGGGCGGTCGGTGTCCTCGCTCGTTCCGGGCAGCCGCCCGGAACGAGCGGATCCCGGCCGCCCGCCCGCCGAGCGGCTGCTGTCGGCCGCGGAGGAGCTTTTCGCCGAGCGGAGCTACCGGCAGACCACGGTGGCCGAGATCTGCGCCCGGGCCGGCATCGCGACCGGCAGCTTCTACGCGCATTTCCGGTCCAAGGCCGAGATCTTCGCCGCGGTGGTCCGCCGGATCAACGACGACCTCCGGGCCGCGATGCGCAAGGCCGTCGAGCAGGCGGAGGGCCAGCGTGAGATGGAGCGTGCCTGCTTCCGGGCGTTCTTCGAGATGCTGTCCACCCGGCCCTGGATGGACCGCATCGTGCGCGAGTCCGAGTTCATCGCGCCCGGCGTGTTCCAGGAGTACTACGAGCGGCTGACCCGCGGTTACGCGCGCGGCGTGCGGCGCGCCCAGCTGGCCGGCCAGGTGGACCCGCATTACGACCCCGAGGTCATCGCCTACATGTACGCAGGCATCGGCAACTTCATCGGGATGCGCTGGGCCGACTGGACCGCGGGCGGCCACGTGCCCGACGACGTGCTCGACGACGTGCTCGGCGTGCTGGCCGGCGGCCTGCCGCCCGGCAGGGCGGCCAGCGATGTCAGCCCCGGCCGGACTCAGCACCCGGCCAGGTGATCAGCAGCCGGGTATGCCGCTTGTCGATCACGGTCGCCTGCTGCGCGCCGGGCAGGCTGGCCCCCGCCGGGTAGGCGCCGATCCGCAGGCCGGCCAGCGAGGGGCGCCCGGCGGCGTGCCAGTCCCGGACGTGGCCGACCAGCCGGGCCGCGAGCCGGGTGCCCTCCCGGCCGAACGGGCAGGCGCCGAGCTCGAACCCGGCCGGCCCGCCGGGTCCGTCCTCGCCGGCCGGATCGTCCAGCCGTACCAGGGCAGCGCATCCGTGCGCGCCGGACAGCATGCCCATGCCCGGCCACCCGGTTACCGTGGCGGCAGCGGTGGCCCCGGGCAGGCCCGGGCCGGCTGCAGCGCCGAACGTGGACAGGCGGCCGAGCCCCGGCTCGCGGGCGGCCAGCCACAGGCCGAGCCCGCCGTACAGATCCTGGATCGTGACGCGTACTCCGGTACGGATGTCCTCGCCGGGCTGGGCCAGCAGCGACTCCAGGTCTTCTGCGTCGGCGGGCCGGGGGGCGCTCTCGGCCAGGATGCCGGTCCGGTTGCCGAGCGGGATGATGGTCTCCGGGCCGGCGAGCGCACCGCGCAGCCGCATGAACCCGCAGGGCAGCACCGACACGCTGTCCAGGTGATCAGCCGCCTGCTCGAAGGCGACCGAGTACTGCATCCCGGCCCGCAGCGCCAGCGGCAGCACCAGACGCCCTCGCGGAGAGAGCTGGCGAACCCAGGCCGGCGCGATGTCCCAGGCTCCGACGGTCAGGATGATCCGGTCGTAGGGCGCGTTCGGCGGCCAGCCAAGCCCGCCGTCGGCCTGTACCACGCTCACCCGGCCGAACCCGCAGGCCGCCAGGTGCCCGCGGGCGGCGGTCACGATGTCCTCGTCCAGGTCCACCGTGGTGACCTCGCCGGAGCCGCCGGCCAGGTGGGCCAGCAGGGCCGCGTTGTACCCGGTTCCCGCGCCGATCTCGAGCACCCGGTGCCCTGGCTGCACGGCCAGCTGCTGGAGCATCAGCGCCATGATCGCCGGCTGCGAGGACGAGCTGATCGGACGGCCTTCGGCATCCATCTTGGTGATCACGGCGTCGTCCTGGTAGGCCCGGGCGGGCTCGATTCCGGGCAGGAACGCGTGTCGCGGCACGTCGGTCAGCGCCGCCGCGACCCGGTCGTCATGCAGCGCGCCGCTGGCGCGCAGCCCGGCCACGAGCCGCTGCCGCAGCTCGCTCGGCTCGGTCACGTCAGCCTGGCCCCGCCGCCAGGCCGGCCCGGCCCCGGACCTCGGCCCACAATTCCCGGTAGTGCTGCGCCGCCGCGCTGCGCGGCGCGAACGCGGGCACCGGGGCGCGCCGGACGCTCATCTGCTCGACCAGGGTCATCGCCGGGATGATCGCCGCGGCGATGTCGTGCCGCTCGGCGGCCAGCCGGGCGGCGATGTCGCGGTGCAGCCGCTTGCGGCGGTCCACCATGGAAAAGAACGCCAGCACCTCGGGCCGGTGCCCGTCCAGGTCGTCGATGAACGAGGTGAGCTGGTCGAAGGTGCGCTCCGACAGCGTGGTCGGGATGAGCGGGACGAGCAGCAGGTGCACGGCGTGCAGGATGTTCTCCGAGACCAGCGAGATGCTCGGCGGGCAGTCCAGGAAGATCACGTCGTATTCGGCCGCCAGCGGGCCGAGCAGGCGGGACAGCTGGCGGGTGGGGCGCTTGGCCTGGTTCAGCGCCAGGTCCATCTTCCGGTAGGTGAAGTCGGCCGGCAGCAGGTCGAGGTGGTCGAAGTCGGTGCCCTTGATCGCGCCATCGAGCGGCCTGGCCCCGCGGATGAGCGCCTTGCCGCCGCCCTTGACCCGCGGCCGGACCCGGAACACGTACGACGCGGCCGCCTGCGGATCGAGATCCCACAGCAGCGTCCGGTATCCGCCTTCGGCGCAGAGATAGGCGAGGTTCACCGCGGCCGAGGTCTTGCCCACCCCGCCCTTGATGTTGTACGTGGCGAGGACTCTCATGTCTGGGCCGAACGGGGACCGATGCCCGGGGTGCGCAGGGTGCCCGCGCGGGCGAACTCGGCGAAGCGGTCGGCTACCCGCTTGCGGGCCCGGCGCTGCCGGGCATGCAGCCGCGCGGTCAGCTCGCCCATCGCGAGCAGCGTGACGGCCAGTTCTCCGGCCGCCGGCGGTGCCGGGGCCGGCCCGGCGGGCCGGGCCAGCATCTGCTCGGCGAAGCGCCGGATCGCGTCCCGCTGCACCTCGCCGTCCTGGAACTCGCCGAGGCAATCCTGCAGGCCCTTCAGGCCGGTGACCGCGCGGCGGTAAGCGGACGGGTCGTAGAGCGAGCTGAAGAACTCCAGCAGGTAGCGCAGCTCCTTGCCGCGCTTGCGCAGTGAGTGCAGGTCGCCGGGCGCCGGGGCGTGGCCGGGCCGCGCGGCGGTGATCGCCGCGCCGCGCTTGGCCACCCTGCGGTACGCGCGCGCGATCCGGTCGGCCGCCACGCTGCCGATGTCGGGCTGGCCAGGTCCGGCCTGGCTGGCCAGATCGCGCAGGGCCGCGCGCCAGCCGGCCATCAGCCGGGCGAACCGGCCCGAGCGCAGCCCGCGCACCAGACGCCGCCGTTCGACCAGCCGCCGGGCGGCCAGGTGCGCGCGGAACGGCTCGAGGTCACCGGGCGAAGCGGCGCGCAGCCCGGCTGCCATCTGGTCGAAGCCGGTGAGGTAGACGTCCAGGTCCCTGGTCGGCGTCGTGAGGTCGCCCAGCCACTTGAACTCGGGCGCGAACCGCGCGGCCAGGTCGCCGGGCAGCGCGTCGCCGGCCAGCTTGAGCACCGACCTGGTGCGGCGTACCGCGACCCGCAGGTCATGCAGGAACTCGGTGTCAACGTCGCGGATGACGAAGCTGACGTTGGCCGCGATGGTGTCGGCCAGCTGGAGCAGCACGCTGGCCAGGGCGGCCGGGGCGGGCGTCGAGGGCGACAGCGCGACAGGGGCATTGTCCGCCGCGTCGCCGGGACGGCGCCCGGCCGTCTCGAGCACGGCCTGGAAGGCCGGCTGCCTGCTCGCCGCGAACCCGTCGGCCGCGGCAAGCAGGCGCCCGGCGCGGTCCGCGGCCGGCGTGTACCCGCGGACGGGGGCGAGCACCAGCCGGGTCGGCAGCGCCCCCTCGACTGGGCGGACCAGGGACGCGGCGTCCACGGTGATGCGCGCGACCGTCTTCTGCTCGGCGTCGAGCACCCGGAGCCTGGTCAGCGTCCCCTCGGCCCGGGCCAGCGGCAGCAGGGCGCGGATCCCGGCGACCGGGTCGAGCCGGTCGCGCAGCGGACCCGGCGGGACGATGTCGATCAGGCCCGGCCACCGCCGGGCCGACAGCGGCTCGCAGGCCACGCTCGCGCCAGCCGAGGTGGACAGCACCAGCTCGCCGGAGCGCGACCCGGTCACCTGCCGCAACACCAGGCCGGCCGCGTACAGCCGACCGTCGAAGGTATCCAGCCACACCTGCCGGGCCGACCGGGGCCTGTCCAGGACGACCGTGAAGCGCGGTTCCAGCGCCGCGGCGATGCGCTTCGGCACCGGCTCGGCGCCGCCGGTGATCACGAACTCCCGGCAACCTGCGGTCACCAACGCGGGCCCTCCTCCGCCGTGACCTCGCCCACGCGAGTTTCCCTGCCCCTGAAGAGTAACGGTGAAGGCTACCCGCTAGCCGGACATATCCGACCGTCGAGTACTTATGGTTATCTGGTGCAGGCCACGTCGGGTGGACCCGGCAGCCACCGCAGCGCGTGCCGAGCCTGCGAAGACCGGGAAGAGAAGAGGGGTACAGCCATCAGCGACGATCGCACAGCCGGCCCGGCGGCCCGCACGGGCGGGCCGGACGCCACCGGCAGGCCGCCCGGATCACGCTCGCGTGACTGGGAACGGCCGGGAGCCTTCGCCGTCGCCGGGGGGGTGCACCGGATCCCGCTTCCGCTGCCGGGTGACGGGCTGGGAGCGGTCAACGTCTACGCGATCGAGGACGGCAGCGGGCTGACCCTGGTCAACTCCGGCTGGGCGCTGGCCGAGGCCAGGCAGCGGCTGGACGCCGCGCTGGCCAGCATCGGCCACGAGCTCGGCGATGTCCGCAGGTTCCTGGTCACCCACGTGCACCGTGATCACTACACCCTCGCGATTACCGCGCGGCGGCTGTTCGGGTCCCGGGTCCTGCTCGGCGCCGGGGAGCGGGAATCGCTGGAGCTGATCATGAACGACGACAGCTCGCCGGGAGCGGTCTACGGCGCGCTGCTGCTGCGCTGCGGGGCCGCCCCGGTCGTCGAGCGGATGCGGCGCGACTGGCCGCATCCCCAGCAAGGCGGCGACTGGGAGAAGCCCGACGAGTGGCTGACCGGGGCCGATGAGGTCGAGCTGGACGGCAGGACGCTGCGGGTGGTCCCGACCCCCGGTCATACCCGGGGTCACGTCGTCTTCGCCGACCTGGGTCACGGCCTGCTGTTCGCCGGCGACCACGTACTGCCGCAGATCACCCCGTCGATCGGCTTCGAGGCGGCCCGGCCGCCGCTGCCGCTCGCCGACTACCTGGGCTCGCTGCGCCTGGTCAGGGCGATGCCGGACATGCGCCTGCTGCCGGCGCACGGCCCGGTGACCGACAGCGCGCACGCGCGGATCGATGAGCTGGCCGCTCACCACGACCGGCGGCTGGACGCCTGCGCCAAGGTGATCGGCCAGGGCGCCGCCACGGCGTACGAGGCGGCGCGGGCGCTCAGCTGGACGCGGCGGCAGCGTCACTTTGACGAGCTGGATCCGTTCAACCAGATGATGGCGGTGATGGAGACCGCCGCGCACCTCGATGTGCTCGCCGTGCAGGGCAGGCTGCGCACGTCAGAGGCTGGCGGCGTCGTCAGCTACGCCGCCTGACAGCGGGCCGGCAGCTCAGGCGCCGAGATCATCCCGGCGGGGGAGGGCCGGCGAGGCCGGCCCTGGCGGGCGTTGCAGCAGGGCGGCTCCGTAGCGCATCGTCGCCAGCTGCCCGAGGGCGGGATGGCCGCCGATCGCGGGCGCGCACTCGGCTCCGGCGGCGGCCGCCTCCGCGGCCAGCGCCTGGGGGCTGATCTCGGTCCCGAGGACGTAGGGCGCCATCACCAGCCGGGAGGCGCCGGCCTCCCGCAGCGTGGCCTTCGCGCTGGCCAGGCTGTCGCCGCGGCCGAGCGAGACCGGCGCCACCGGCACGCCGAGCCTGCTGGTCAGCAGTATGGCGCAGGTAGCTGCGGCGCCCAGCGCGTCCTCGCCGCCGGCGGCGGCGACGAGGACGCCTACCGCTGTCGAGACGAGGCTGAGGCCCGAGATCCGCCGGGCGTGCGCCAGGCCGGCTTCGGCCAGCCGGTCATGCAGCGCCGCCGCGAGCAGCGGGTGCGGGCCGAGGTGAGGAGTGACGGTGACGGCCGGGCCTGCCTGGCCGGCCGCGTCCGCGATGCAGGCATCGTGGTCCGGGTCAGGGGTGATCGCCAGCGGGACCACCACGGCGGCGTACGGGCAGTCGTCGGCTACCTCATCGGCTCGCGCCGCCTCGCGCCCTTCTACCACGGAGCCGAGCAGCGTGGCGAGGCCCTTCGGCCCGTCACCGGTGTAGCCGGCGCGGATGGCGGCCCCCGGGCACAGGGTGCCCGCCACGGCGGTTACCGCGGCGGCGATCTCCGCGCTGGCGGCGCACTTCGCCGCCGGAACCGCGAGGACGAGTACGGGGGCGGCACTCGGCACCGAGAGCCGGTCCGGGCTGCGATGACGGCCCTGCGGCCGGGCCCGGCTGGATCTGCGCCTGGGCAGCGCGTTCGCGATCTCAGCGTCCACGTGCGCATAGTAACGAGGAACGCCAAGGCAGGTGCTGAGTTGTCACGATGTATCTGAATCGTGGCTGGTTATTCATCCTGGCCGATGTCCTCGAACCACAGCTGCGGGCGAGCGGCGATGAAGTCCGTCATCAGCTGACGGCACCGGGTGTCGTCGACCAGGGTGACGGACACGCCGTGCCGGGCCAGCCAGTCCTGCCCGCCGGTGAACGTGGCCGCCTCGCCGACCACCAGGCCGGTGATCCCGAACTGGCGCACCAGCCCGCTGCAGTACCAGCATGGGGACAGGGTGGTCACCATCGTCGTGCCGCGGTAGCTGCGCTGCCTGCCGGCCGCCCGGAATGCGGCGGTCTCGGCGTGCATGGACGGATCGTCGTCCTGTACCCGCCGGTTGCGGCCCCGCCCGAGCAGGGTCCCGCCGGGGCTGAAGAGCGCCGCCCCGATCGGGATGCCGCCCTCGGCCAGGCCGGCCTCGGCCTCCTCGATCGCGACCGCGAGCATATCGGCGACGCTGTTTGCCGTGACACCTGTCATGCCGGCACGTTACCCGCGGCTGCCGGTTCCCGGTGCCCCGTTCGCTGCGCTGCTGGCGGCCAGGGAGCGGCAGCCGATCGCGGCGGTGAGCTGAGTACCGGGGGAAGCCCGCGGTGGACCGTTCGGCCGAGCCGCGGCGGCGGGAGTCCGGAGCCAGCTAGCCTGGCCGGGTGACGCCGCTGGCGCGGTTCTTCGGTACGCGGCGCAGGCAGCCGGCGGTATGAAGCCTGGCGGTATGAGGAGTCAGACCGATGAACCTCACCGACTTCGACGCGCTGAGCTTCGACTGCTACGGCACCCTGATCGACTGGGAGGCCGGCCTGGCCGCGGTGCTCGCGCCGTGGGCGCGATCGCGGGGACTCGACCTGAGCGATGAAGCGCTGCTGACCGGCTACGCCGCGCACGAGTCACGGGCCGAGGCCGAGCATCCCGGCGAGCCGTACCCCGCCATCCTCGCCCGCTCCCTGCGCGGCCTGGGCGGGGAGCTGGGGGCCGAGGTCAGCGACGACGACGCCGGGCGGATCGCCCGGTCCGTGCCCGGCTGGCCGGCCTTCGACGACTCCGGCGCGGCGCTCGCCGCCCTGGCCGGGCGGTACCGCCTGATCATCCTGTCCAACGTCAACCGGGAATCGTTCGCCGCCAGCAGCCGGCGGCTCGGGGTCACGTTCAGCAGCGTCATCACCGCGCAGGACGTCGGCTCCTACAAGCCGTCGCCGCGCAACTTCGACGCGCTGCTGGCCGAGGCGGGCCGGCTCGGCGTGCCGCCGGGCAGGCTGCTGCACGTCGCCCAGAGCCTGTTTCATGACCACGTCCCGGCCAAGCGGGCCGGCCTGCCGACGGCCTGGATCAACCGCCGACACGGCCGGCCCGGCTCGGGCGCCACGCCGGAGCCGCCGCACCTGGTCCGTCCCGACTGGCAGTTCCCGTCCATGCGCGCCTTCGCCGACGCGGCCGCCTGATCCGCGGCCGGACGGTTCCGTCGAGACGGCCGGGACTGCGGCGCGGCGAAATTACCCGATCGCGCGGGGTTGACCTGGCTGCGGCCGCCGGGGAGCGTGGGTTGTGCCGTCGCTTTCAGCGACTGCCAGGGGCGGCTGGTCAGTGCCGGGACCAGCCGCAGAGTTACGCGCGGAGCTGTTGTGTTGCAGACCCGGTTTAACCTGATCACCGCCGATCCGCTTCGGCTGGCCGAAGTGGTCAAATTCGTTGAGGCCGAGGTTCGCCCCGCCGTCGAGCGGCTGCGCGGCAGCCTCGGAATGTCGTTGTTCACGAACCCGGAACTCGGCGTGGCGATAGCCGAGTCATTCTGGGCGTCACGCGAGGCGCTGCAGCAAAGCGAGGACAGGGTCTCGCCGGACTGCCGCGACGCGGTACGGCGTGCTGCCGGGACCGTCTCGGTGGAGCGCTACCGGGTTCCCGTCTTCGAGTGGGAATGGAACGAACCGCTGGGCGCCGGGGCGGGGGTCCGGCTTACCCGGATGGACATCGAGCCGTCCAGAGTTGACGACGAGGTGGAGGCGTACGGGGACACCGTGGTCCCCTGGCTGGCGGAGACCGAGGGGTTCCTCGGGGCGCTGCTGTTCGTCGACCCGAGCACCGGCCACTCGATCAGCCAGACCATCTGGCGCAACCATCAGACACTGGCCGCGAGCCGCAGCGCCGCCGCGGCGGTCGGGGTCGATATGGCCGAGTCAACGGGCTGCGTGCTGCGGGCGGTTGACGAATACGGGCTCATGTTCAGTTCCGCGCGGAAGGCCTGAGAACCCAGGGCCGGGCCTGCGCGCCGGCGCTTCGCGCGGCCGGCCCGAAGGCCGGCGCGCGCGGTCAGGGCCTGCTCACCGGGCGGTGGCGGGCGCGGGCTTGGGTTCCCTGGCGGTTGTGCTGGCTACCGCCCTGGCCAGCTCGTTGCGGCGGACCAGGAGAAAGGTGACCGGGATCGCGGCCAGGCCGATCGCGCCGCAGATCCAGAATGCCCACTGGAAGCCGCTGGTGAGCGCCACGGCCGGCGCGGCGCCCCGGTGCAGCAGGGTGCTGGCGCGGGTGGCGGCGATCGTGGACGCTATCGCGATGCCGATCGCTCCGCCGAGCTGCTGGGAGGTGTTGATGAGCCCGGAGGCCAGGCCGGCCTCGTGTTCGGCGACGCCGGCCAGGGCGGCGATGGAGACCGGGATGAAGGCGAACGCGGTGCCGATTCCGATGATGATGAACGGTCCGGCCAGGCTGGTCCAGAAGTGCCCGTGCACGGGCACCCGGGTTGCCCACAGCATCCCGCCGCCGATCAGGGCCATGCCGGCCGCCATCACCAGCTTGGCCGAGCCGCGGGTGACCAGCGCCTGGGACAGCCCGGCGAAGGCGACCGAGGTGAGCGCCATCACCAGCCAGGCCAGTCCGGCCCGCAGCGCGGAATAGCCCAGCACCTGCTGCAAGTACAGCGTGCCGATGAAGATGAAGGCGAAGAAGCTGCCGCCGAGCAGCACGCCGACCGCGTTCGCGCCCGCGAGCGTCTTCAGCCGGAAGATGCGCAGCGGCATCAGCGGCGCCTCGACGCGCGTCTCGATCACCAGGAAGGCCGCGAGCAGGACGGCGGAAACCGCGAGCAGCGTGACCGTCCTCATGGTGCCCCAGCCGGCCTGCGGGGCGGTCGAGATCGCGTAGACGAGCAGCGACAGCCCGCCGGTCACGGTGACCGCGCCGAACGGGTCGTAGCGCCGCCGCTCGGTGACGAGCCGGCTCTCCGGAACGAGGCGGGGGGCGAGCAGCAGCGCCGCCGCTCCGATCGGGACGTTGAGGAAGAAGATGTACTGCCAGCCCAGGTAGCGGGTGAGCAGCCCGCCGGCCATCACGCCGACCGCCGCGCCGCTGGCCCCGATCGCCCCCCACGCGCCCAGCGCCTTGTTGCGCTCGGCGCCCTCGGCGAACATGTTCATCACGATCGACAGCGCGGCCGGCAGGACGACCGCCGCGCCGAGGCCCTGCACGAAGCGCATCGCGATCAGGAAGCCCTCTGCGGTCGCCAGCCCGCAGCCGAGCGAGGCGGCGGTGAACAGGGCCAGGCCGACCAGCAGGATGCGGCGGCGTCCCAGCAGGTCAGCGGCCCGGCCGCCGAGCAGCAGGAAGCCGCCGAAGGTAAGCGCGTAACCGGTGACGACCCACTGCAGGTCCGACTCCGCCATGTGCAGCTTGCGGCCGATCGTCGGCAGCGCGACGTTGACGATCGCCAGGTCCGCGACCGTCATGAAGAACGCGACCGCCAGCACCGCGAACGCGCGCCAGCGATGGATCTGATTCCCGCTCTGGCCCCGCGGCAGGGCAGCAGATACCTGGGACATGTGAGTTTCTCCGTTCAGTGCTGCACCGGGCTGAGGCCGGCGGCGGTGAGCAGGTACGCGTCCTGGTCGCGGTCCGGGCCGGCGGCGAGGCCGGCGATGGCCTTGCCCGCTTGCTCCGGGGTGAGCGCCGGGCCGAGGCCGCTGAGGTAGGTGGCGATGTCGTCGCCCTGCCGGGCGGCATAGGCAGCCACTGCGGCTGCGCCCAGGTCGGTGGCCGGGGTCAGCTGCGGGAGCACCGAGATAAACCTGATGCCCAGTCGCGCCCGCAGCGATTCGGCGGCGGCGTAGGCAGCGATGAACCGGACGGCGGCCTTGGCTCCGGCATAACCGCCGCTGAGCGGCGAGCCGCGCAGCGCGGCTCCGCTGGACATCGCGATGACCGTGCTTCCCGGCTCCAGCGGGGCGAGAAGGGCTTCGCGGGTCCACCCGAACACGTGCTGGACGTCAACCTCCCAGTTGCGGCTGAACGTCTGCCAGGTCTGCTGGTGGATCGGCCGCGACAGCGGGGCCGCTCCCGCGTTGAGCACCAGGGTCTGCGGGCGGTGCTTATCGAGGAGCTGGCCGGCCGCCACCGGGTCGGCCGCGTCGGCGACGACGGGGGTGAAAGCCGCGCCGAGCTGTTCGCGCAGTTCCTCCAGCCGCGCGCGGTCGCGGGCAACCCCCACGACCTGCGCGCCCGCCTGGGACAAGGCGATGGCGATGCCGCGGCCGAAGCCGCGGCTTGCGCCGGTGACCACTGCTGTCGTTCCGGAAAGCTCTCGCGATGTCATGTGGGCTCCTTGGGGTGAGTAATCGCGGTCAGCTGTACTGATCCGGGGATTCGCGGAAACTCAATGGCCGGCCGCCGGTGAGTTTCCCGGCCGGGCGGGTTTGCCCTGGTCCGGGCGGCGCGCGAGGATCCGGCGCACCTGCAGCGAGGCAACGGGTCACCGCGGCCGGGGACGGTCCGGGGCGCGCGGCCGGCGGCTACTCCTCCGCCGCCGCGTTCAGCGCCGGCTTCGCGCCCGCTACCGGTGCGGCGGCCGGGCTGGCCCTCGCGGGGGCGCTCGCCGGGCTGGCCCTGCGCGGCCGGCACGTCCAGGACCACGCCAGCCCGGCAGACCCGCTGCCGCAGCCGCGCCGGGCCACGGCCGGCCGGTGAGCCCGCGGACTGCGGCACGCGCCCTGCATCGCGATCCGCCGCCTGGCTGGCTTCCCCGGCGGCTCCGGACCAGCCGGATCAAGTCGGGGATGGCGGGCGCTATCGTTTTCCGGCCGGTGACTGTTACCCCATGGGTAAGCGTCGGAGCCCGGACGAGCGGAGAGGTCACAGTGTCCCAGTCACCGGAGGAATCCATGAGCCCGCCGGGCACCGTGCCGCTGGACGTGGCTCAGCCGACCGGCAGGCTGGCCAGGGCGGAGATGACCGACAAGGCCGCGAACCACGCTATGCGGTGGTGGATCCTGGCCGTGCTGGGCGTCGCCCAGCTGATGGTCATCCTGGACAACACCGTCGTCAACATCGCGCTGCCCACGGCCCAGCACGCGCTCGGCTTCTCCAACGCCGACCGCCAGTGGGTCGTGACCGCCTACGCGCTGGCCTTCGGCAGCCTGCTCCTGCTCGGTGGCCGGATCGGCGACATCTTCGGGCGTAAGCGGACGCTGATCACCGGGCTGACCGGGTTCGCCGTGGCGTCCGCCATCGGCGGAGCCTCGGTCAACTTCCCCATGCTGGTGACCGCCCGGACCGTGCAGGGCGCCTTCGGCGCGCTGCTCGCCCCGTCGGTCCTGGCCCTGCTGACCACCACGTTCACCGACCTTCGTGAACGCGGCAAGGCGTTCGCCATCTACGGCGGCATCGCCGGGGCCGGGGGGGCGCTGGGGCTGCTGCTCGGCGGGATCCTCACTTCCTACGCGTCCTGGCGCTGGACCCTCTACATCAACCTGGTCTTTGCCGCCATCGCCACCACCGGCGCCCTGCTCTGGCTGAAGAACGACAAGGCCGCCGACCGGGACCCGGTGGACATTCCCGGGCTTCTCCTGGTCACCAGCGGCCTGTTCTGCCTGGTCTACGGTTTCTCTCACGCCGAGACCACCGCCTGGGCGAACCCCTTCACCATCGGCTTCCTGGTCCTCGGAGTGATCCTGCTGGCCAGCTTCGCCGTGATCGAGCCCCGGGTGCGGTACCCGCTGCTGCCGCCCCGCGTCGTGCGGAACAGGACGAGGGGCGGTTCGATACTGGCCATGCTGTTCGCCAGCATGGGGCTCTTCGGGGTCTTCCTGTTCCTCACCTACTACCTGCAGGAGACACTGAGGTTCAGCCCGGTCAAGACCGGCGTCGCCTTTCTCCCCATGATCGCCGCGCTCGCCGGGATGGCGCAGGTGTCCAACCGGGTGCTGCTGCCCCGGTTCGGTCCCAAGGTGATCGTGCCGGCCGGGCTGCTCATGAACGCCGCTGCGCTGTACCTGCTGCACGGGGTGGGCCTGCACAGCTCGTACGCGAGCAACGTGCTGCCCTACCTCCTGCTGCTGGGGCTCGGGTTCGGCCTCAGCCTGGCCCCCTCATTCAGCACCGGCACCCTGGGCCTCAAGCCGCACGACGCCGGAGTGGGGTCGGCCACCCTCAACACCTCCCAGCAGGTCGGCGGGTCGGTCGGCACCGCCCTTCTCAACACGCTGGCGGCCGGCGCCGTCACCGCGTACCTGGCGGGCCGCGCGATAACCCCGGCGAACCTGCAGGCGGCAGCGGTGCACAGCTACACCACGGCGTTCCTGTACTCGTCGCTGATCTTCGTCGTGGCGGCGGTAGTCGCCGGGCTGGTGCTCCCCTGGGGCAACATGCGGACCCTGTCCGGGGCCGCGCAGGACAGCGCCGCGGCCGAACCCGCACCGATACCCGGCTGAACGCGCGCGGGTGGCCCGGCCGGGAACACGCGACCGCGAGCACGCGTCTTGCCGGTAATCGCCCCGGGCCGCGGGCCCGGGCCCGCGGGCGATCGTGCCGCCCGCGTGCCGTCGCGGACATTGCTCAGCCGTTCCGCGGATCGTCTGCCGGGTTTACGTATTCAAGGCCAAGCGGCCCGATCGCGGTTACCTGGGTGACGTACTCACCGGATTTTGCCCAGTGGAAGTGCGGCGTATCGCCGGGCAGGATGATCACGCTGCCGGGCGGATACGCCTCCAGTTCATCGCCGTCGAACCGGTCGCCCAGGCCGATGTAGAAAACGCCGGACATGACCGTGTACACCCGGTCCTCCGGGTGCCTGTGCGGCATCAGCTTCACGCCGCCGGGCACCTTGACCCTGATCACGTACGGGCCGGGTTCTGCGGGATGACCGACGACGACGGCGAGGCGGGCCGGGGGCGGGAACGCCCCGAACGGCTCCCAGTCGATGTCGTCGGGCAGCACCGACCTGAAAACGGCCTGGTCTGGCTGGTGGGCTCGGGTCATTGCTGATCTCCCTCCTTGGCGGCGGGCTGACCTGGCGCCGATGCCGACACTAGCCGCTGGGCGTCCGGGATCGGGGACGCCGATATAAGTTGGCCTCAGGCTGAGGCCGCGAGCCGGACGGGGCTTCACTCGCCGGGATGGGTCACAGTGTGACTGGTTGCGGGGCTCAGGTGACACTCAGGAGACGCGTCGTGGCCGCCGGGAACCGGGTCTTGTGATGCGCGTCCTGGTCGTCAACGCCGGATCAAGCTCGCTGAAGGTGCGGCTGCTGGACGGGGATGACCTGGTCGAGCAGTGGGCGGCGCTGCCACGTCGTGCCCCCCGCGTTGACGCGGTCGGTCATCGCATCGTGCACGGCGGCACGGAGTTTACCCAGCCGGTGGTCATCGACGCGGACGTCGAGCGACGGTTGCGCGCGCTGGTCGCCCTCGCGCCGCTGCATCAGCCGAAGTCGCTGCACGCGCTGGACGCGGCCCGGCGGCTGCTTCCCGGCGTGCCGCACGTCGGCTGCTTCGACACCGCGTTTCACGCGACGCTGCCGCCGCAGGCGCGAACCTACGCGCTGCCCGCGCGGTGGCGGCAGGCATACGGCGTCCGCCGCTACGGCTTTCACGGCCTGTCGCACGCCTGGGCCAGCTCCCGTGCGGCAGCCATGGTGCCGGGCGTGCGCCGGGTGGTGACGTGCCACCTGGGGGCCGGCGCGTCGCTGGCCGCGGTGCTGGACGGCCGCTCCGCCGACACCACGATGGGATTCACGCCGCTGGAGGGCCTGGTGATGGCCACGCGCAGCGGGTCGGTGGACCCGGGCCTGGTGCTGTGGCTGACCGAGCAGGAAGGCCTGCCGCCCGGCGAGGTCGCCGAGGCGCTCGAGCACCGGTCCGGGCTGCTCGGGCTGGCCGGCTCGGCGGACATGCGCGTCCTGCTCGGGCGGGACGACGCCGCGGCCCGCCTGGCGGTGGATGTCTATCTGCACCACCTTGTCGCCGGGGTGGCCGCGATGACCGCGGCGCTGGGCGGGCTGGACGCGCTGGTGTTCACCGGCGGCGTCGGGGAGAACGCCGCGGTGATCCGCCAGCGCGCGGCTGACCGGCTCGGTTTCCTCGGTGTCCGGGTCGAAGCGGCTGCCAACGCCGCAGCCGTGCCGGACGTCGAGGTGAGCGCGCAGGGCGCAACGGCGCGCACTTTGGTGATCGCCGCGCGCGAAGACATCCAGATCGCCCGTGACACGCGCCGGCTGCTCGGCGCGGCCGGGCCGGCCTCGGGTAGTCAGCCCGGCCGCCGCTCAGCCCGGCCAGGCCCACTGCGCGACCTCCGGGATGTCCTCGCCGTGCTCGCGGGTCCAGGCCCTGGCCCGCAGCCGCGCGTCGGTCATCTGCTGCCGCAGGCCCGCGGCGCGCGGCCCGAGCCCGGGCACCCGGTCGATCACGTCCATGACCAGGTGGTAGCGGTCGAGGTTGTTCAGCATCGCCATGTCGAACGGCGTCGTGGTGGTGCCCTTCTCGATGTACCCGCGGACGTGCATCTGGTCGTGGTTGTGCCGGTTGTAGGTCAGCCGGTGCACGAGCCACGGGTAGCCGTGGAAGGCGAAGATGACCGGGCGGTCGACGGTGAACAGGGTGTCGAACTCCGCGTCCGGCAGGCCGTGCGGATGGTCGGATTCCGGCACGAGCCGCATCAGGTCGACGACATTGACCACGCGCGACCCGCAGGTCGGGGAGTTCGCGGCGCAGGATCGAGGTGGCCGCGAGCGTCTCGAGGGTGGGGACGTCTCCGGCGCAGGCGAGCACGACGTCGGGCAGCGTGCCGGCCCCGTCCTGCGAGCTTGCCCAGTCCCAGATCCCGGTGCCGCGCGCGCAGTGCAGCGCGGCGTCCTCGCCGCAGAGCCAGTCGGGTTGCGGCTGCTTGCCGGCCACGACCACGTTGACGTAGTGCCGCGAGCGCAGGCAGTGGTCGAGCGTGGACAGCAGCGTGTTGGCGTCGGGCGGCAGGTAGACGCGCACCACTTCGGGGCTCTTGTTCATGATCACGTCCAGGAACCCGGGGTCTTGATGGCTGAACCCGTTGTGGTCCTGGCGCCACACATGCGAGGACAGCAGGTAGCTGAGGCTTGCCAGCGGCCGCCGCCAGGGTACCTGGGCGCTGGCCTCCAGCCACTTGGCGTGCTGGTTGAACATGGAGTCGACGATGTGCACGAACGCCTCGTAGCAGGTGAACAGCCCGTGCCGGCCGGTGAGCAGGTAGCCCTCGAGCAGTCCCTGGCAGATGTGCTCGGACAGCACCTCGATGACCCGGCCCCTCGGGTCGAGCCGGTCGTCGTACTTGCCGATCTCCGCTTGCCAGTCGCGCCCGGTCACCTGCAGTATGTCCTGCAGCCGGTTGCTGGCCAGTTCGTCCGGCGCGAAGGTCAGGAAGTTGCCGGGGTTGAGCCTGGTCACGTCGCGCAGCCACTGGCCGAGGACCCGGGTGGCCTCATGCTGGGTAGCGCCCGGCCGGTCGACGGATACCGTGTAGTCGCGCCAGTCGGGTAGCCGCAGGTCGCGCAGCAGGCTGCCGCCGTTGCTGACCGGGTTGGCGCTCATCCGGCGGTTCCCGGCCGGTGCCAGCGCGAGCAGTCCGGGATCCGGGCGCCCGTTGTCGTCGAACAGTTCCGCCGGCCGGTAGGACCGCATCCAGTCTTCCAGCGCGCGCCGGTGCACGTCGTTCGTGCGCGCCGCCGGCAGCGGCACCTGATGGGCGCGGAAGGTGCCCTCGACCTGCTGGCCGTCAACGACCGGCGGGCACGTCCAGCCCTTGGGGGTGTGCAGGACGATCATCGGCCAGGCGGGCCGCGATTCGTCGCCGCCGGCCCGGGCGCGGTGATGGATCTCGCCGATCTCCTCGACGCAGCTCTCGAGCACGGCGGCCAGCGACTGATGGACGGCTGCGGGGTCGTCGCCGCTGACCACGTGCGGGGCGTAGCCGTACCCCCGCAGCAGGCTGAGCAGCTCGTCGCGCGGGATGCGGGCCAGCAGCGTGGGGTTGGCGATCTTGTACTGGTTGAGGTGCAGCACCGGCAGCACCGCGCCGTCGCGCGCCGGGTTGAGGAACTTATTGCAGTGCCAGCTGGTTGCGAGCGCGCCGGTCTCGGCTTCGCCGTCGCCGACGACGCAGAGCACCAGCAGGCTGGGGTGATCAAGCGCGGCGCCGTAGGCATGCAGCAGCGAGTAGCCCAGCTCGCCGCCCTCGTGGAACGAGCCCGGAGTCTGCGGCGCGCAGTGGCTGGGTACCCCGCCAGGGAAAGAGAACTGGCGGAACAGCACCCGCATGCCCTCTTCATCCTGCGACACCGAGCTGTAGACCTCCGAGTACGTGCCTTCCAGCCAGGCGCACGCGTTCGGCCCCGGCCCGCCGTGACCAGGGCCGGCGACATAGCACACGTCCAGGTCGCGCGCCTTGATCAGCCGGTTCATGTGCACGTGCAGCAGATTGAGCCCGGGCACGGTGCCGAAGTGACCGAGCAGCCGGGGCTTGACATCCTCCGCGCGCAGCGGCTCGCGCAGCAGCGGGTTGCTCATCAGGTAGATCTGGCCGACGGCGAGATAATTGGCGGCGCGCCACCACGCGTCGGTGAGCCGCAGTTCCGCACGGCTCAGCGGCCCCGCCACCTCGGACAACTGGTAAGGCTCGGGTGCTATGGTCTCGCCGCTCCCGCTGGTCTCGAAGTCGGATGCGGTATCGCCGCCTTGACCCGTCAGCTGCGTCACGAGGCTCACTTCCCAGGCGCCGGATTGCACCACCGCACCCGGGCACGTGCCGGCCGACGGTGGATGCCAGGTTTGCGTGAACTAGCAGACATCATCTGTCCGGCTGGCCGCAACCGGCATCCGGTGCTCCGGTACGACATCGACGTGACTGCCTGCCCACGGATCCGATGCGCTACCTGGCGGGCAGGGTGCCGGGGTTGCGCGGGGTGTCAGGCGGCAGGAGCCGAGGCGAACAGGTTGAGCCCCAGTGCCTCGGAGAGGTATCTGGTGATGCGCTGTCCCCGCACGCTGTTGCCCGCCTCGTCGAGCGGCGGGGAGAATGTGCCGAGGCCTCCCTTGCCCGGTGACACGGTCACGATGCCGCCCGCGACCCCGCTTTTACCGGGCAGACCCACGTCGTAGAGCCACTGGCCGGAATGCTCGTAGAGCCCGGCCGTGGCCAGCACGGCCAGCACTCGCTTGCAGTGCCGGGTGTCGATGGCTTGCTCGCCGGATACGGGATTCACCCCGCCATTGGCCAGCGTTGCCCCCATGACGGCAAGGTCTCGCGCGCTGACCCGCACCGAGCATTGGCGGGTGTAGACGTCGGTGGCCAGATCGGGGTGGCAGTACATCCGGCCGTAGCCGTCGAGCAGGTGCGCGATACCCCGGTTGCGGTCGTTGGTCGCCCTCTCGGACTCGTAGACGTCATTGTCCAGCCCCAGTCGCCGCCCGGCGAATCGCGACATCGCGGCGACGATGTTCTCGAATTTCTCGTCGGCAGTCGTGCCCGGCACCAGGCTTGTGGTGGCGATGGCACCCGCATTGACCAGGGGGTTCATCGTGCGGTCGGCGTTGAGCTCGATGGCCATCACCGAGTTGAAGGGCAGCCCGGTGCTGTTGACGCCCAGTTTCCGGCGCGCCTCCTCATGCCCGAGCGTGTGGCAGACCAGGGCGAACACGAAGAGCTTGGAGATGCTCTCGATGGCGAATTCCTGGTCAGCGTCGCCAATCGAGAAGAGCCGGCCTTGAATCCCCGCAACGCACACGCCGAAGGCGTCAGGTGATGCCGCCGCGAGGGCGGGAATATAGTCGGCGACGGCCCCCTCGTCGAGATCGAGATAGCGCTCGTAGCCGGCCGTGACGACAGCCTGGACGTCAGTATCGGGCGGGAGCACCCCGGTCGACACTGGTTCGGTCCCTGGGGAGCCGTCGGGGAGAGGATCGCGGTCCATGTTCATCCTTTGGCTGGCGCGGCAGTTACCGGCCCCCACCCGGTGACCGGGCCTGACCGGACCGATGGTATCGGCCGGCCGGTTCGCCCGCGCCGCGTCGGCGCGGGCGTCGGCGGGCTGGTCGCGGCCTCGGCGGCCCCGGCCTGGCAGCGCTGGACGGGGCCGTGTGCCGGGCCCGCGCCGGTCTGGTATGAAGCGGTCATGCGGGGTGATAAAGCAGTGAACAGGCGCCGGGCGGTGCGGGGCAGGATGTTGGCCAGCTGGGTACAGTTCGCAGCTGCGATCGCTGGGGTGAGGGCTGCATGACAGACATGGCGTTCTCGGCTGGGGCGCTCGGCGCGAACCGGGCCGGACGGCTCGCCCCGGACCAGCTGCGCGACCTGCAAGCCAGTGCCCGGTATCGGCGCAGGGGCCTGGTCGGGCACCTCCTGCACAGCGGCGACGCGTTCGCTCAGGACGTGGCCGACGGCCAGGTCGCCTCGGTCGAAGGCGCGATCACCAAGAAGGTCTGGCAGCCGACTTACGGCGGCGGCGAAGGCATAGCGCCGCCGTCGTATCAGATTCTGGGTGGCCAGCCGGCCGGCGCAGGCAGCAGTTCAAATCCGGCGAGGAGTTCTACGACGCCGCACCCGATGAGGGATTCGTCCGGCTGTTCTACCTGCCGCGAAGCAAGTGGGCGGTCAACTTCGAGTGGCTGCCGGACGAGCCGCCGCAAGACGGCAAGCTCGCTGAACGGGCAGAACAGGCGCTGCGGGACTGGCGTGCCGCTCGCAAGGCCCACGACGTGGTGGGCGAAGCGGAGGCGCGCGCCGCGATGGCATCGATCCGCCGGGAGGCCGAGAGCTACCTGCCCGAAGACGGACCGCCCGCGCACGAGGAGCTGGCGCCGGGCCAGCTGCGCGAGGCGATCATCGCAGACTGGCAGAGCCCGTTCCTGAGCATCAGCGTCCGCGCCGACGGAACGCTCACCGCCACGATGGGTGCTGGCGCTCCGCAGCCGGGCCACTGGTCAGTGGATCCCGCCGGGCGCGTGGTCACCGACGTCATGGGCGCTTCGATGGCCATCGACGCGTCGGTCGCAGGCGACGTGCTGACGCTCGTCATCAACGGCCAAGCGCTGAATCTGCGGCGCTCGCCAGCCTGACCTTCGTCCGGGAAGCCGGTCAGCCAGAGCTCGCGGAGTCGAGCCACTCCTGGCCAGCCGGTCTCGGTCATGGGCTTCACCGTCACCGGCGGCCGATCGTTGCCATCGACGTGCTCGCCGACCCCACCCGGATCAGCCAACTCGACCTAGCCGCCCTCGACGGCTAGCGCAGGTTTAAGCTCGGGTGGATGGCCACGATGTCAGGCGCGACGTCCACCGGCGAGGACGTGGCGCGGCGGCTGATCAGCGACGGCTACGTGACCGTCTCCGGCATGATGAGCGAATCCGATGTGCGGGCCGCCAGGACGGACCTGGGCCGCATCCTGGAATCGACCCCGACGGGCCGTAACGTGTTCGAGGGGTTCGCCACCCAGCGGGTGTACGCCCTGTTCGCCAAGACCCGGACGTTCGACCGGGCCGCCGTTCATCCCCTGCTGCTCGAGGTGCTCGATCATGTTCTCGGGCACTATCAGCTCAGCGCCCCCGTGGGCATCCGCATCGGGCCCGGCGAGCGCGCCCAGCTGCTGCACCGCGACGACGCAATCTACCCGCTTCCTCAGCCGCACCCGCCGGTCGTGGTCAACACCATGTGGCCGCTGGACGAATTCACCGCCGACAACGGCGCCACCCGCTACGTCCCGGACAGCCACCGGTGGGAACCCGGGCGCCAGCCGACCGCTGAAGATCCTGTCCTGACCGCTCCCATGCCCCCGGGCTCGGCCATGTTCTACCTCGGCAGCCTCTGGCACGGCGGCGGCGCCAACCGCACCAGCCGGCCACGCCTCGGCGTGATCTTGGAGTATGCCGCTGGCTGGCTGCGGCCGCAGGAAAACCACTGCCTCGCCGTGCCCCGCGCCGTCGTCCGGCAGCTTCCCGGACGCCTCCAGGAACTGCTCGGCTACAACATCTACCCGCCATTCGTGGGCTACGTCAACGGCACGCACCCCCGCAAGGTCCTTCAAGCCGGCGAATGACGAAAGCCACCCGGCCATGGTGAAAACGGCGGTGATGGCGTTCGTTCCCTGGCGTGGTCGTGCCGGGTGGGGTGCGCTGCGGATGCGGATGGCGGGGGGTCAGCGGCGCAGGATGTCGCGAAGGTGCTGCACCGGCCATCGCCGCTCGAACAGCGTCGGGTCGCCGGGGTCCTCGGCGCGAAGGTGCTCGATCAAGGTCACGTACTCGTCGAGGTCGAGGGTCCTGATCAGGGTCAGCAGGTCGGCTGCCTCGCCGGTTACCGGCGTGATAGGTGCGACGAGCCGGTCGTAGAGGTCCACGACCTGGTGAATCATCGTCAGGTGGCGCGGGCCGGGCTCGACGGAGGGGAAGTTCGTCGCGGCGAAGTCCTCGGTGAAGACGATCGGCTCGACTGCCAGCGCCGCAGGTCCGTAGCGCTGGGCGAGACGGATGAGCAGCTCGACGTCGAAGGTCTCATTGACGGACGTCATCTGCCGGATGGCCGGGCTGAGCGCGGCGGCGTCGAAGGCCTTGAAGCCGGCCTGGGTGTCGAGCACGTGGGCCAGGGAGGGGATGAGCAGGGCCCGGACGAAATGGCGGAACAGGATGATGATCTTGTCCGGCTTGTCGCCGGTGCTGTGCGGCTCGGTGACCGGCCCGCCGGCCCGCACCAGCACCGCCCCGTCGATCCCGTAACGCTGGCCGAGCGCGCCGGCCACCTGGTCGCCGGCCGCCACCGGTGCGGCCAGCGAGCCCAGCTGGGCCAGGTTCGCGGACAGATCCGCATCGGTGTAGCAGACCACGTGCCAGGCCGGCGCCGTTCGCCGGCGCCGGCCCGGCCCGGACCGCCGCGGCCAGCCCGGCCAGTATCGACCCGCCCTTGCGGGACTGGTCGGTCGAGGTCAGCCGGTCGAATGCGGGGCTGACCGGGATGTCACTGCCGATCACGTCGGCCAGCCTGAGCACCGTCACGCTGCGGTGACCTTTCCCCGGGTAGCCCTCGGCCGCCGCGATGCTGGTCATGAGATCGGCGCTGGAGGGCCGGTCCGGGCATCCGTCGTCGCAGGCGATGATGCTCCACGTGACGCCCGGCAGGCCGCCGGTCAGCCAGTCGAGCTGGCCGACCTTGGCCCGGACGAAATCCTCCCCGTGCGGGTGCGCCGCACGGGGGACCATCCGGCCCGTCTCGCCGTACATGGCCCACACCACGGTCAGGTGGACCGGCCCGGGCAGCTCGCCCAGCCGCTGCCGCGAGCGGGCCGCGGCAACCGCTTCGGCCGCCACCGCCGGACCGTGGCTGCCCGCGGCACGCTCCGCCGCCGTGCCGCCCCCGGCCAGGGCGGAAGCCACCTCGAGCACCGCCTGGTTCTGAGCAGAGTCGGTGAGGTCGCGCACGGGCACCAGCGCCTTGTCCATAGCCCGAGGATGCCAGGCCCCCGGCTCCCGCACCTGCCGGACCCGGCGGCTGTGGTCAGTGGCCGCGAACGGGTTCGAGCAGCCGGTGTGCGGTGGTGAGGGTCGTGCTGACGAAGTCGTCCCCGGGCTCGTCGTAGCCGGGGCCGGGAAGCATCAGCAGAATCCGACGGCGGAACGGCGCTGCCGCAGGCGGCGCACGCCCCGTCCGGCGCGATGATGCCCGCGTCCCGGACATGCTGGAACACCCGCCGCGGGCCGCTGGCCGAGTAGTACTGGTCGCCCCAGCTGAGCAGGTCGCGGACGACGGGCCACAGGCTCAGGCCCTTGTCGGTCAGGACGTACTCGCTGTAGCCGTGGCTGCCCCGCGTCTGCGCGAGCATGCCGGCCGCGCGCAAGGTCTCGAGGCGCTCGGTGAGCACGGCGCGCGGCACCCCCAGGTGCGCGGCGAAGTCGCCGAAGCGGCGCACGCCGAAGAACGCGTCGCGCATGATCAGCAGCGTCCAGCGCTCGCCGACGACCTCGAGCGCGCGGGCGCGCCGTCGCCGCTGTATGGCATCTACCGGGCTCAGCTGCGGTTCTCGGCGACCACGCTGACCGCCGTCTTCGCCATCTACGCGCTCGTCCTTCTCCTCACGCTGCTGGTCTTCGGGTCGGTGTCGGACTACCTGGGCCGCCGGCGCGTGATTCTCGCCGCCCTCACGGTGACCGCGGGCGCGTGCGCGGTGTTCCTGGCGGCGCACAGCGTCGGGCTGCTGTTCGCCGCGCGGGCGCTGCAGGGCCTGGCCGTCGGCGCAGCCACCGGCGCGCTCGGCGCGGCGCTGATCGACCTGCAGCCCGGGGGCAGCGGGCTCGCGCCGCTGGTCACCACCGCCGCCCCCACCCTGGGGCTGGGAGCAGGCGCGCTGGGAACCAGCGCGCTGGCCCAGTACGGGCCGGCGCCCACCCGCCTGGTGTGGTGGCTGCTGCTCGGCGCCAGCGCGGCCGCCGCCGCCGCGATACTGGTGATGCCCGAGCCCGGGACCCGGCGCGCCGGCGCACTGGCCTCGCTGCGGCCCCGGGTGGGCGTGCCGCGCCAGGCGCGCGGGACGTTCGCCGCCGCGGTGCCGTGCCTGATCGCGCGCACTGGCGTTGCTAGCCGGGACCGGCGGCCGGGCTGCGCCGGCGGTGGCCGATGAACAGCTCCCGGGGTGGCCTGTAGTCGGACGTCACCTCGATAGTGCTGTGCGGCTCGAAGCCGGCGCTGGCGAGAAGCTGGAGCCAGACCTCCCGGCTGAACAGGCCTAGCCGGTGGGTTTCGTGTACCACCTGCACCGAGTTGTCGGTGCCGCGGAGCAGGAAGGCGTACTCGGTCAGCGTCCAGGTGTCGGCCGGGTCGGGATCCCATTCCCACTGCAGATACCGGGCCCCGCGGCCGTCGGCTCCGTCGGTCCCGCCATGGTCGGTTGCGGGCTCGAAGGTGCCGGCGATCCGGTCGGGGACGAACACGGCGATGCCTCCCGGGCGGCAGTGCGCCAGCGCCGTGTCCATCGCCTGGCGCAGATCAGCCTCGCTCGTCAGGTAATCCACGGCATCATGGACGAACACGGCGTCGAAACGGCGGCCGAGGCGCACGCTGCGCATGTCGCCCTCATGGTGGTCGCAGTCAGGGTTGAGCCTGCGTGACATCTCGAGCATCTCAGCCGACAGGTTGACCAGGGTCATGCTGAATGACGCCTTGAGGTGCACGGCGTTGTGCCCGCCCCCGCTGCCCAGCTCCAGGACCTCGCGGACGGGGATCGAAGCGGTGCGCAGCACCCGGGCGAAATAGCCGGCCTCCGCCGCGTAGTCCTCCGGTGGCGAGATCAGCGGCCACCAGACCGCAAGGTCGCGGTAGAAACGGTACTCAGCCGGCATACCTGCTCACCTTGCCACGATCACGGCCGCGCCGCCTGCCGCGCCGTGCCGGCCGGCATCGGCTCACGTAACCGGCCAGCCGCGACCGTCGGTCGATGCCGAGGCGAGCAGTCCCGGATCAGGGCTGGAGGACGATCCTGCCGGGGATGCCGCCGACGGCTTTCGCGCTGTACGCCTCGGCTGCCCGGGCGAGCGGGTATACCGCGCCGACCTGGGGGCGCAGATTCCCCTCGTTGACCAGGCGGGCGAGCTCGGCCAGCTGAGCACGGCTGGACTCCTGGACGAAGACGACGGTCCTGATGTCGCCCGGTTCGCGGGCGGCTGCGCGGCGGCCTTGATCGTGACCAGCGTCCCGCCGGGCTTGAGCAGGGCGGGCGAGCGGGTGAGCACCTCGCCGCGGATGGTGTCCAATACCAGGTCGGCCTGCCCGGCGGCGTCCTCGAGGCGGTCGGCGTCCAGCGCGATGAAGCGGCCGGCGCCCAGCTCGGTGGCCAGCGGCCGGGCCCGGCTGCGCCCGGTCCCGATCACCTGCGCGCCGGCCCAGCGGGCGAGCTGGACAGCTGTCGATCCGACCGCGCCGCCCGCGCCGTGGATGACCACCGTCTGCCCCTTGGCGAGCTTTCCGTGGTCAGCCCGAACACCTCGTCGCCGACGGCGATTCCGGCCGTCCCGTATCCCAGCGCGGCGACGACCCCCGACACCTCGTTGCCGGGGATGATCGAGGTCCGCTGATGACCGGCCCGGCAGGTCCAGATGGGCCAGTCCAGCTCGTTGTGCGTGATGCCGCACGCGGCGACCTTGACCAGCACGTCGCAGAGCCCGGGCGTGGCGTCGGGCGCCTCTTCGTAGGAAAGCCCCTTGATGCCTGTTGGTCCGTGCACGCGGGCGGCCTTCATCGCCCCGCCTCCTTTCGAGTGCAACTGCCAATCTGATAGCCTGCCGGGCCGGCTCGCCGGGCGTCATGCCGCTGAGCTTCCCGTCCGCTGGCTGGCGTGTTTGTGTCAGCAGTACGACGACGCAACCCCTGGGGATGTGAGGCTGCGCTCCGGCCGGACAGTCCGGTGCGGTGTCTCGTCGCGGGACGCCCGGCAGATGCGGCCGCTTTGATCCTTCGTGATCCTGGTGCCGGATCTTCCCGAGTTCGGGAACCGGCGGGTCCTCGTCGCCTGGCCCGGCACCGGACGGCCGCCAGCCGCTGCGGCAGCAGATAGCTTATGCCGCGACAGCCCGGGTTAGACCGCCTGCGTCGGTGATCATCCCGTGGGCTGGACCAGAGCCGGCGGCCGTTCTGCCGTCCCGGGGTCGGGCGGAACACGGCGCTGCCGAGGGCGCGCAAGTGCGGCCAGGCCGGCCTTGACCTGATCGGGCAGGTTCTTCTCGGCGGCGAGTGCCTGGTAATAGCCGGGGTTGTCCACCGCGGTCAGCGGGTCGAGAGCGAGTGCCGGGAGCGGCCCGACGGCCTGCGCGGCCTGCCACGCCGTCGGGAGGTTCGGGCCGGTTAGCTGGCCGTGGTAGGGCAAGTGCGGGCGCGGGGACATGCTGTTGTCGATGACTCCGGAGACGGCGAGCAGCGCCCGGCCCTGAAGATGCCCCGGGGATGGCGACGCCAGGCTGGCAGCGGCCGCGGCACGAGGCAGATCCGCCAACGCGGCTTCAAGCCGCGACTGCGCCTGCGCCACAGTGATGGCCGCCACGCTCGGGTCGGCGTTGACCTGCGCCAGGTTGAGCAGCCGCGGCTGCCCGGCGACCATGACCTGCTCGCCGGCTATCCCGAGCCCGGTCATCAAGGCGGGGCTGCCGGCCCGCGGCACGCCGTTGATGAGGACCAGGGTGATGTCCGCTTCGGTCGCCGACAGCAGTGCCTCGTACGGATCGCCGGCGGTGCCGCCGACGACGATCAGGTCGGCCCGCTTGGGCGGCTCGAGGCTGCCCAGCGCGGCGCCCCAGCCCAGCAGCCGCGCTGGCGTCGAGGTGGCCATCGCGACCAGATCCCTGGCCGACACCGTCGCGCCCGCGCCCGGGGCCGCGATCCGCGCGATCTTCAGCTCGCCGAGCAGGTTCTTGCTCCCCGACGGCGCCCAGTCCGACCCCAGCGCGACCGGCACGCCCTCGGCGAGCGCGTCCCCGAGCCGGGCCGTCTGCCCGTACAGCAGCAGATTCGACAGAGGCGACCACACCATCGACCCGCCATGCTCGGCAAACACCCCGAAATCGTCTTTGTCCAGGGCGGCGCAGTGAATGCCGATGAGATTCTCGGTGATCGCCCACCGGCCATCTTGAAGGTGCAGCGCAAGAAAATGCTTGCGCGCCGCGTCGTCTATTCCCTCGGCCAGATGCAGGAGCAGCTTCTGCTTGCCGCTCAGCCGCGCGAGGAAGCGCTCGCCCTCTGTCGCGTCCACGTCGGCGATATGGGTCGCCGCTGCCGGAAGATCAGCGTCGCCGGTCGCCTCGACATTGCGGACCAGCCCCCGGAACGACTTCACGATCCCCGGGTCAACGGCCAGCGTGAGGCCCTGGCTGGTCGTGGTTCCGCCGAGCAGGCAGCGAACCTCGACGAACCGAACGATGGCCGCGACGACGTCGGGCTGACGGCCCAGCACGCTCATCGGGCCCGTCACGAGCCTGTGATAGTCCGGCGTGGACGAACTGCTCCATTGTCCCCGGTCCCCGAACTGCCGGGGGACGTCCCACAGTTGCAGCACGTCATAGGGCAGGTGATTGTGCAGCTCGATGAGCCCAGGGAACAGCGTCCCGCCAGTGTCGACGCGCGCTACGTCCGCGAATCCGTCCGGCGCCGCCGTACCCGCCCTCGCGACGGCGACGATCGAGCCATCCCGCAGGTACACGACCCCGTCGTCCAAGACTGACCCGGCCGGATCCATCGTCACCACGCGGCCCGACAACGCGAGCGGCGCGCTCGTCGCCGGATCGATCACGCCAGTGTTCACGGTGGCCCCCCGGTCCCGGCCGGCCCGCGACCAGCGCGCCTGCCCACGACGGCGAATTCGGCGGCGTCATCCGGACAACGGTCAGAGCAGGCCCTGGATCACTGTCCGTGGCCGACGACCGGCATCCAGCCGATCAATGGTAATGGAAGTGTAAAGCAAGGGTATCTATTGTCACAAGCGGGGCAGCGGAACTCATCTGGGCGCCCCGGGGGCAGCAGGTACGGAGTGCCGGCAATCCGCCGGCCGTGCTCGACGCGACCGCGCTGAAAGCCCGGTCAGCGGGTTCGGGTCGCCGGTGCTGACTGCCCGGCGTCGGCCACGACCGGAAGCTCGCAAGACACCGTCGTGCCGCCGCCCGCCGGGCTCTGCACGCTGAACGTGCCGCCGAGCGCCTCGATCCGGTCCTTCAGCCCGGTCAGCCCCGAGCCGCGAGACGGGTCGGCGCCGCCGACGCCGTCGTCGCGCACGCGGGCCCGCACCGTGCCGCCGGAAGACTCCGCGTCCACCTCGACGACCGAGGCGTGCGCGTGCCTGGTCGCGTTCGTGACTGACTCCGAGACGACGTAATACACCGCCACCTCGATCGGCTCCGGCAGCCGGCCGATCGCGGCGACATCGAGCTCGACCGCGATCGCGGACCGGCGGGCCAGCGTCCGCAGGGCCGGCCTCAGCCCGCCCTCGGACAACACCGCCGGGTGGATGCCACGCGCGATCTCGCGCAGATCCTCGACGATCCCGTTCAGCTCGCCCGCGACCCGGCCGATCTCCGCCTCCAGCCCGGGCAGTCCGGCAGGCACCATGCCCTGCGCGAGGCGAAGCTTGAGACCGAGCGAGACCAGCCGCTGCTGGGTCCCGTCGTGCAGGTCCCGCTCGATCCGCCGCCGGGTCTCGTCCGCGGCAGCGACGATCCGGGTCCGCGAGGCGGCAACCTCGGCCCGGCTCTCGGCGTTCCCGACGGCCGCGGCGACCAGCTCAGTGAAGTCTGCCATCCGGTCGGCGGCGTCGGACGGAAACACCCCCCGGCTCCGCCACACGTTCACCGCGCCCCACAGCCGGCCTTCGACGAAGATCGGGCTCGCCACCAACGACCGGATCTCCAGCTTGCGCAGGGCCTCGGCGACCGGGTCCGACGCACCGCTCCACATGTCCTCGTCGGCCCGGGCGGCGCGGCCGGTCCGCCACACCGCCGTCAGCGCAGCGTAGTCGGGGATTACCAGGCGCGTCCCGACCGGCCAGTTGACCGCGTACTCCCCGACACGGCCGACGACCACGACCGAGGTCCCGTCCGGCTCGAAGCGAACTATGCCCGCACCGTCCGCGCCCAGCATCCGGCGGACTTCCTCGGCGACCGCCGAGAAGATCTCGACCGGGTCGATTCCGCGGGCGACGAGGGTGGCAACGCGGCGGAGCGCGGCCTGCTCGGCCAGCAGAAGGGCGAGTTCGTCCCGGCTCGCCTCCAGCGCGGCCCGGTTCTGCGCGTTCGCGACCGCGGTGGCGACCAGGTCGGTGAACTCCGACATCCGCTCGTCGGTGCCGGGCGGCAGCGGTCCGTCGAAGGATCCGACCGCGATCATCCCCCACAGGCGGCCGTTGACGTGTACCGGCAAGCCGACCGCGGACCGCAGCCCCTCGCGCACGAAGCGCTCCCCGCCCGGGATGTCGCGGTAGTCATCGACATGGGCCACCCGGCCGGTTCGCCGGACGGTCGCTGTCAGCCCGGTCGAGGGATACTCCTCGAAGGGTCCCCCCACCCGCTCCGGGTAGGCCGTGCCGTCCCTGGCGACCAGCGTCGCCGTTCCGTCCGGCTCATACCTGATCATCCTGGCGATGCCGCCGCCGAAGAACTGCAGCGCCTCCCTGGTCGAGGCTGCGAACACCGCCTCGGGCGGTTCGCCCCGCGCCACCAGCGTGGCCAGCCGGCGCAGTGCGGCCTGCTCCTCAGCGAGCTCACGCAACCGTGCGTGGCCGAGTGGATCACAGCCCGCCGCCGCGTCGGAGACATCGCCCGCGTCCGCGCCGCTGCCTGGCGCGCTCATAAGGCTGACGATAGCCCGCTGCCCCGGGCCCGACAACGCGGGAGCCCTGGCCGGGGGAGAGCCAGCTGACGTCGCCCGGGAGCTGCGCGGGATCGTGGCGGAACGCCGCGACCTGATCGAGCGGTACTGGCCGCTGCCTGCGGTCATCGAGCGCCGCGCGGCAGGCTGCCCGACCTGGATGCGCTCTGGTTCGGCGCGGCCCGCCGCGGCTACTGCGCCGGTGTATCAGACGGGGCTGGCGCTGCTCTGTGCAGGTGAGCAGCGAGGACCGCCGTGGTTCGGCATCCGGCGGTAGACCGCCCCGCACCGATCTGCGCCCGGGAGCCACGATGACGGCACCGGCCCGCTCTACCATGCGGCTGCCGCGATGACCTCAGCGACATCGTCGAGAAAGCGGGGCGGGCACTGACCGGTAATATCGCGCACCGCGACGGGCTCGCCGACGGCTAGCGCAGCAAGATCCGCTCGCGGTGAGCCGCGACCCTTACCGGGTTCGCTCCGGCTTCATCAGTCCCGCTGTCCCTGTTCGCACCGTGCCGCGGCGAAGCGCAAGAAGGCCTACGGATTACCGCGTTCTTGCCGGAGCAGCGCGTCGATGCCCCGCTGCGCCAGCCACTGCTCGGCCTCATCCCAGCTCCAGTCGAGGTCGGCGGTGAGGATCCGCCAGGACATCCAGCCGAATAGATACCAGAAGACGTCAGCTGCCCTGTTCAGGTCAGGCGGCTCGACCGCACCCAGGTCTTCCAGCCGCCCGGCAAGGGTGGCGAGGGCGTCGCGGTACCGGTGCACGGCGTACCGGAGCATGTTGGCCGCGGCAGGGTCGGCCTGGGCGCTGTCGAGCAGGATGGCGACGGCCTTGGCGTGCCTCTCATTGACCCGGCGGGTTCCGGCGGCGGTCAGCCGGATGACCTCCGCAGGGTCGGTGGTCCGGGCGACGGCGGCCAGCGTTTCGGCCACGTCGGGGTCGCCGGTGCCGCTTTCGGTGATCGCCGCCAGGAGCTGGGGCTTGCCGCCGACGCTGGTGTAGACGGTGTTCGCCGCGACCCGTGCCGCCTCGGCGATCTGGGCCACCGTGGTGCGGCCGTACCCCTGGGCGGCGAACAACTCCTGCGCCGCATCGATAATCGCTTCCCGGGTGGCGGCAGCGGCCTGCTGCCGGCGGGGCGAGTAATAGCTGGCTCGGCTCACGCGGTCATCCTACGCCTTGACTATTGATATGATGGAGTCTACTGTCAATATAGCAACTGTATTCCTAATAAGCGGCGGACTCACCCGGGAGCCCGCCAGCAAAGGAGGTTCGCCATGACGAGGTATCTCATCGTCGCGCCGGTGCAACTGACCGAGCGGGCCGGGTTTGACCTGGTCCTTCATGCACAGGGGAGAGTCCGGTGATCGCGGTGCAAGTCTCCCGGCAGCACGTGGTTGACCTCTTGCGGCGGGCAGGCCTGACAGAGATAGCCGAGGCGGCCCTGCATGAGCTGCCCGACCCGGTTGACCGCGACGACGTGGCGGCATGGGGCGGAAAATGGAACATTGACATGGATTACTTCATGGACCGGATGGGCGCCAGTCCATGACAGGGTGTGCCCGCGGCGTCGGCTCAGGCCGCGCAGCGGGCCGGCCGGCGGCTCGCCCGGCAGCCTCGGTGCGATCGGCGCGGCGGCAGATGATGTCGGCACGGCAGATGATGAGGAGCTGGCTCCCTCAGCGCGGTACCTGGTTGGCCGTCCCGGCGGCATCCGGGCGGCGGGACCGTCGCGGCTAGAGTTGCCGTGACCTTCCGAGATCGGGGGCCTGATGCTGGAACCGGTGCTGGTGCTGGTTGACGACTCGCGAACGCATGATCGCGTCGAGGCGGAACTGCGCAAGCGCTACGGGGCTGACTACCAGGTCATCAGAACCGGATCCGTCGGCGAGGCGCTCGGTGTCCTCGGCCCGCTCCGTGACGACCAGCGCCAGGTCAGTGCAGTGCTGGCTGACCAGTGGCTGCCGGACGGGACCGGGACACAGCTGCTGGGGCGGGTCCGCCAGCTCCACCCGGCCGCCCGTCGCGTGCTGCTCATCACCTGGGCCGATCAGGCGAGTGCGGACCCGATCCTGCGGGCGACCATCCTCGGTGACATCGACACCTACATCGTCAAGCCCGGGACGCCACCGGACGAGCACTTCCACCGGATGGTCACCGAGCAGCTTGACGAGTGGGGCCGGTCGAACCTCCCCGGGCTGGAGGTGGTTCGCGTCGTCGGCGAGGAATGGGCCGCGCGGTCGCATGAGCTCCGCGAACTGCTCGGGCGCAACGGCGTCCCGTTCGGCTTCTACCCGGTCGGCAGCCCGGATGGGCAGCGACTGCTCGAAGAGGCGGGGGCGGCGGGGAAAGGCCTGCCGGCCGTGCTGCTGTTCGATGGCCGGATCCTGGCAGATCCGTCGAATGCTGAGGTCGGCGAGGCTCTCGGCGTGGCGACGAAGCCGGCCGGCAGCTGCTACGACGTGACCGTGATCGGGGCGGGGCCGGCCGGCCTCGCGGCGGCCGTCTACGGCGCGTCGGAGGGCCTGTCCACGGTCGTCCTGGAGCCGGAGGCGCTCGGCGGCCAGGCCGGCACCAGCTCGCTGATCCGCAACTACCTGGGCTTCCCAGCGGGAGTCAGCGGCGGGGACCTGGCCGTGCGGGCGTACACGCAGGCATCGAACTTCGGCGCGGAGTACGTATACGGCAGCCCGGCGGCCGGCCTGCGGCCTGAAGGCCCGGAGCTGGTGGTCACGGTGGCTGACGGGACCGAGGTCCGCAGCCGGGCAGTGATCATCGCCACCGGCATGGCCTACCGGCGGCTTGGCATCCCGGCGCTCGACGCGCTGACCGGAGCCGGCGTGTTCTACGGTGCCGCTGCCTCGGAGGCCAAGGCCATGAAGGACAGCGAGGTCTTCGTGGTGGGCGGCGCCAACTCCGCCGGGCAGGCCGCCGTCCACCTCGCCAGGTACGCCGCGCAGGTGACCGTGCTCGTCCGGGGACGCTCGCTGGCGGACAGCATGTCCGAATACCTCATCCGGGAGATCGAATCGGCCGCCAACATCGTCGTCCGCCACCGGGTCGCGGTGACCGGCGGCGGCGGACAGAGCCGCCTGGAGAACCTGACCCTCACCGACCGGGACTCCGGCGTAGCCGAAACCGTGGCCGCAGCGGCCCTGTTCGTGCTGATCGGGGCCGAGCCGCGCACCCAGTGGATGCCGGCTGCCGTGCGGCGCGACCGGTCGGGGTTCGTGCTGACCGGGACCGACCTTCTCGACGGCGGGCGGCCGGATGAGCAGTGGCCGCTGCCGCGCCTGCCGATGTTCCTGGAATCCAGCCTGCCCGGGGTCTTCGCGGCCGGCGACGTCCGGCACGGGTCGGTCAAACGCGTCGCCTCGGCTGTCGGTGAGGGCTCTATCGCCATCACCCTGGTCCACGAGCACTTGCGCGGCAACTGACGCGCGCGCCGGCCCTGAGGCGGGTGCGTGATCGCCAGCAGCGGCCATCTCCTCGATGCCGTTCGTACAGCCCGCGGTCCTTGCTGGCGAGTGGGAACATGCATGCCGGCCGGTTTGTTAGGCTTACGAACTGTAAGACCTCCGTACTATCTGGGATGAAGACGT
Source organism: uncultured Actinomycetes bacterium (assembly GCA_963762615.1). Lineage (GTDB taxonomy): Bacteria > Actinomycetota > Actinomycetes > Streptosporangiales > Streptosporangiaceae > PALSA-505. The sequence continues at coordinate 206,064 of CAVXLG010000020.1, forward strand.
GAATGACCCGGGCCCGGGCGCTGGCACCCTGGACGTGCAGGCGGCGCAGGACGCCGTGCTCACCGTGATGCGCCTGTTCAGGGCGCTGGAGCGGGTTGATACCGGCCTGACGCCACAGCAGTACCGCATCCTGAAGCTGGCGGGCGCCGGCGGCGAGCGTTCCGCCCGGCTGGCCGAGCGGCTGGCCGTAGCCAAGCCCACGCTGACCGCAACCGCCGACGGCCTGGTCGCCGCGGGCTATGCCGAGCGCGAGGCCGAGGCGGGCGACCGGCGGGTCGTGCGGCTGTGCCTGACGGCAGCCGGCCGCGCCGCCCTCGAGCGCGCCGACGCTGCCTACGCCGGCTGGCTCGGCCCGCTGCTCGGCGCGACCGGCGACGCGGCCGGGGTGCTCGAGGCCTTCCGCGACCTCGACGCGGCCATGGATGAGCGGCGCCGCGCCCGGCTAGGGCTGGCATGAGCGCACCCCGGCACGGGACGGCGGCAGGACTTAGCACGAAAGCGAGGGGCGGCGCCCGCCCCAGCGGACAGGACCCCTGGCTGCGGCGGCTGGCCGGCTACTGCTGGCGGCACCGCCGTCTCGAGATCATGGCGCTGGGCGGCTCGCTGCTGGCCACCCTCGTCCAGGCCGCGATCCCGCTGATCATGGCGTGGATCGTGGACACCACGATCCTCACCCGCCAGCACCCGATCTGGCTCGGCGCCAGCTTGCTGATCGTGGCCGGGCTGCTCAGCTTCGCCGGCGTCTACACCAGGCGCTACCGGGGCGGGCAGCTGTCACTCGAGGTCCAGCACGACATGCGCACCGAGCTGTTCGAGTCGCTGTCGCGGCTGGACGGGGCACGCCAGGACCAACTGCACACCGGCCAGATCGTCAGCCGGTCCATCTCCGACCTCAACATGGTCCAGAGCCTGCTCAGCCAGGTGCCGATGCTTGCAGGCAACGGCCTGCTCTTCGTCCTGTCGATCGTGATCATGGCATACCTGTCGCCGGTGCTCACCCTGGTCGCGCTCGCGGTCGGTCCGGCGCTCTGGCTGATCGCGACCGCCTCGCGGCGCAAGCTCTTCCCCGCCAGCTGGGACGCACAGCAAAAGGCGGCCGGAGTCGCCGGGGTCGTCGACGGCGCGGTGACCGGCGTGCGGGTGGTCAAGGGATTCGGCCAGGAAGAGCAGGAGACCGGCCGGCTGGAGGAGGCAAGCACCCGGCTGTACTCCGCCCGGGTCCGCGCCGTGCGGCTGATGGCCCGCTATAACCCCGCGCTGCAGGCCGTGCCGCTGTTCGGCCAGGTCGGGGTTCTCGCGCTGGGCGGCTGGCTGGCCCTCAACGGCTCGATCAAGCTCGGCGTCTTCCTCGCCTTCTCGCTGTACATCGGGCAGCTGGTGGGGCCCGTCCGCGCGCTGACCAGCCTGGTCACGATCGGCCAGGAGGCGCGGGCCAGCGTGATCCGGGTATACGAGGTGATCGACTCGCGGCCGGTCGTCACCGAGAAGCCGGGCGCGGCAGTGCTCGCGCCGGGAACGCCCGACATCGAGCTCGACGACGTTGCCTTCGGCTACCTGCCGTCCGAGCCCGTGCTGCGGGGCCTGTCGCTGCGCGTGCGGCCGGGCGAGACCCTCGCCGTGGTCGGCACCTCCGGTTCGGGCAAGTCGACGATCTCGCTGCTGCTGCCCCGCTTCTACGACGTGCGGGGCGGCGCGATCCGGGTCGGCGGCCAGGACGTCCGCGACCTGACCCTCGACTCGCTGCGCGCCTCGATCGGGCTGGTGATGGAGGACAGCTTCCTGTTCTCCGAGTCCATCCGCGCCAACATCAGCTACGGTCGGCCCGACGCTGCCATGGAGCAGATCGTCGCGGCGGCCAGGGCCGCGGAGGCCGACGAGTTCATCACCAGCCTGCCGGACGGGTACGACACCGTGATCGGCGAGCAGGGCCTGACCCTGTCCGGCGGCCAGCGCCAGCGGATCTCGCTGGCCAGGGCGCTGATCACCGATCCGGCCATCCTGATCCTGGACGATGCCACCTCCGCGATCGACGCCGGGATCGAGGCGCAGATCCACGCGACCTTGCGCAGGGTGATGGCGGGGCGCACCACGCTGCTGATCGCGCACCGGCGCTCCACCCTCCAGCTGGCCGACCGGATCGCCGTCCTGGACGAGGGGCGGCTGGTCGACGAGGGCACGCACGACGAGCTGACCGCGCGGTGTGCCCTGTACCGGCTGCTGCTGGCCGGGCCCGGAGACGACGCCGAGGGAGTCGACGCGGGCGAGCTCGCCTACCACGAGAACGCCGGCCGCCGCGATCGCGCCGCCGCGCGAACGCCGGCCTCCGGCGTGACTGCCGCCCTTTGGGGAGCCGGGGATCTGGCCGGGTCCGCAGCCGGCCTGAACGGCAGTCAGCTGGCCCGGCTGGCAGGTTCCTCCATCGGCCGCGGCCTGGGCGCCGCCGCCCGCGGCGGCGGCCGCGGCGGCGGCGCGAGCGCGATGGGGGGCATGCTCGCGGGGATACCGCCTACGCCCGAGCTGCTTGCCAAGGTCGACGCGCTGCCGCCGGCTAACGAGCTGCCGGGGGTCAGCCGGGAGCGGTCCCGCGCCGCGGATCCGCAGTTCACGCTGCGCAGGCTGCTGCGGCCGATCGCTCTGGCGCTCTTCGCCGGCCTTGTCCTGGACGGCCTCGACGCGGTGGCCGGCATCGCCATGCCCGCGCTGGTACGCAACGGCGTCGATCACGGCATCCTGGCCGGGCAGTTCCGGCCCATCATCGTGGTCGCGCTGATCGGGCTCGCGATCGTCAGCGCCGACTGGGTCATCAACGTCATCCAGACGAACGTGGTGGGCCGCAACGGCGAGCGGATGCTCTACACGCTGCGCGTGAAGATCTTCTCCCAGCTGCAGAGACTCGGCCTCGACTTCTACGAGCGAGAGCTGTCCGGCCGGATCATGACCCGGATGACGACGGACGTGGACGCGCTGTCCACGTTCCTGCAGACCGGACTGATCACGATGGTCAACTCGGTCCTGACGTTCGCCGGCGTGCTGATCGCGCTGCTGGTCATCAACCTCCGGCTGGGCCTCATCCTGTTCACGATCATCCCGGTGCTGCTGGCGGCCACGCTGGTGTTCCGCGCGAAGTCATCGCGGGCCTACGGCGATGCCCGCGAAAAGGTCAGCGTGGTCAACGCCGACCTGCAGGAGAACGTCGCCGGGCTGCGCACCGCGCAGGCCTACCGCCGCGAGGGACGCAACCAGGAGCACTTCGCTGAGCTGAGCGACCGCTACCGCCGGTCCCGGCTGCGTGCGCAGCGCTACATCGCGCTGTACTTCCCGTTCGTGCAGCTGCTGTCGACCGTCGCGGGAGCCCTGATCCTGTTCGTCGCGGCAGGCGAGGTGCACAACAAGACGCTGACCGCCGGCGGCCTGATCGCCTACCTGCTCTACATCGACCTGCTGTTCTCCCCGGTGCAGCAGCTCTCCCAGGTCTTCGACGGCTACCAGCAGGCCGCGGTCGGCCTGCGCCGGATCAAGGACCTGCTGCGGCAGCCGACCAGCACGCCGCAGCCGGAGCAGCCGCGGCCTGCCGGGCGCCCGCGCGGCCAGATCGAGTTCCGTGACGCGCGGTTCAGGTACTCCGGCCAGCCGCACGACGCGCTGTCGGGCGTGAACCTCGTCGTGCGGCCCGGCGAGACCGTGGCACTGGTCGGCCAGACCGGCGCGGGCAAGTCCACCATGGTCAAGCTGGTCGCGCGGTACTACGACGTCACCTCGGGCAGCGTGCTCATCGACGGCACCGACATCCGCGAGCTCGACCTGGCGGGCTACCGGCATGTGCTCGGCGTGGTACCGCAAGAGCCCTACCTGTTCCCGGGCACCATCAGGGACGCGATCGCCTACGGCCGCCCGGGCGCAACCGACGCCGAGGTCGAGGCGGCGGCGCGGGGGGTGGGGGCGATCGAGATGATCGCGCGCATGCCCGGCGGGTTCCGGCACGAGGTGGCCGAGCGGGGGCGCAACCTGTCGGCCGGGCAGCGGCAGCTGATCGCCCTGGCCCGGGCCTACCTGGTGGACCCCGCCATCCTGCTGCTCGACGAGGCCACCGCCGCCCTCGACCTGTCGGCGGAGGCGGCGGTGAACCGCGCCACCGAGCGGCTCACCGCCAGGCGCACCACCCTGGTGGTCGCGCACCGGCTGACCACCGCCGCCCGCGCCGACCGCATCGTCGTGATGGAGTCGGGCAAGATCGCCGAGGTCGGCAGCCACGCCGAGCTGCTAGCGCGCGGCGGCAGCTACGCGGCCTTGTGGGCCGCGTTCGCCGGGGATGCCGAACTCGTTGCCTGACCGGGACCTGATAGGAGGTGCGCGGTGAGGCGCCGGCTGGGAGCGTTCTGGCGCCAGACGTTCTCCTCGCTGAAGGTCCCGAACTACCGCCTGTACTTCATCGGCCAGTCGGTATCCCTCGCCGGGACCTGGATGCAGGCGACGGCGCAGTCCTGGCTCGTGCTGACCCTCACCCACTCCAGCACGGACCTGGGCTTCACCGTGGCCCTGCAGACCCTGCCCGTCCTGCTCCTCGCCCCCTACGGCGGCGTCGTCGCCGACCGGGTGGACAAACGGCGGCTCATGATCGTGCTGCAGATCGCCATGGGCTGCCAGGCCCTCGCGCTCGGGCTGCTGACCGTGTCCGGCGCGGTCCGGTTCTGGCAGGTCTGCGTGCTGGCCGTCATCCTCGGCCTGAACAACGCCTTCGAGAACTCCGCCCGGCAGGCTTTCGTCCGGGAGATGGTCGGCAAGGATGAGCTGCGCAACGCCATCACGCTGAATTCGGTGACGGTGAACGCCGCCCGGGCCGTCGGGCCGGCCATCGGCGGCGTCCTCATCGCCACCGTCGGCATCGGGATCTGCTTCCTGCTGAACGCGGCGAGCTTCGCCGCCGTCGTCACCTCGCTGCTCCTCATGGACCGCTCCGCCCTGCGGCCGAGCCCGCCGGCCGGGCGGGCCAGCGGCCAGCTGCGCGAGGGCCTGCGCTACGCGGCACGCACTCCCACGATCGCCATTCCGCTGGCGATGATGGGCCTGGTCGGCCTGCTCGCCTATGAGTTCCAGGTCTCGCTCCCGGTGCTGGCCCGGCAGACATTCCACGGCGGCGCCGAAGCCTACGGCTTCATGACCGCGGCGATGGGGGTCGGCGCGGTGATCGGAGGGCTGTTCACCGCCGCCCGGGGCCGGACCGGGCTGCGGCCGATGATCATCGCCTCGACCGGATTCGGAGCGGCGATCCTGGCCTGCGCGTTCTCTCCCGTTCTCGGCCTTGCCTACGCCGCGCTGCTGTTCGTCGGCTGGGCGAGCGTGTCCTTTATCGCGATCGGGAACTCCACAATCCAGCTCAGCGCTGAGCCGAGCATGCGCGGACGGGTGATCGCGCTGTGGCAGGTCGCCTTCCAGGGAACAACGCCGGTCGGCGGCCCGGCGATCGGCTGGATCATCGCCCTGACCAGCCCGCGGGCCGGCCTCGCGGTCGGGGGCGTGTCCTGCTTCGTGGCCGCGCTCGGCGGGCTGGTCCTCGCCCGGCGCTCCCGCCTGTCACCGCCGCAGGTGACCCAGCACGAACACCCGGCGCCCGCCCGCCCTCCGGCCGAGGACCCCGCCTGGTGAAGCGACCGGACCACCTGAGTAACGTATGGCTCGCTGATAACCGGCCACGAGGGCATGTACGCGCGCCAGCTGCTGGCGCCCGGGCGCCCGGGCGCCGCGCAACTGCTGCCCGGCCCCGGGGCTGGAGGCAACGCCCTCGCGCCCCAGCAGCGTGTCGGCACCACCCGGTCGGGGACCCGGATCCAGCGGTGTCCACACGGTGTACGAGCACGGGTACCCGGTCGCCAGCGGGCTTGACGTTCAACCGGCTGGGCTCCCGCACGCCGTTCGTGGTCGTCACTTTCAAGCATGCGGGGGAGCAACTTGCCGAATCGACCCTGACTGCGGCTCCGGGCGGGCGGCTCTGGGTTGCCTGGTTCTTCGGCGACGGCAGCCCGCCAGCGCTGTACGGCTGTCCAACTCCGCGGCGACGAGGTACGGCGCGACGCAGAAGGTCGCGCTGTCGGCCGGCGCCACCGCCATCTGGAAGGTTTACCTGGCCGCAGAGGGAAGCAAGCTTGATGTAGTCGAGCCTTAATGCGGCCGACCGCCGGGGCAGTGCTGAATCATCGGAGGTCAGCTGCTGGCGACGTCGCTGCGGAGCTCGGACAGCAGGCGCATGCCCAGCCGCACCGCGGTACCGCGGGCGTCCAAGCGGCGGCGGGCCAGGCGGTCGAGTGTCTCCTCCTCGGCGTGATCGGCCCCGCGGCCGGCCCCAGCCTCGCGGGAGAGGACTAGCCGCGGGCGGACGCGCATAATCACATGATCTCCGCTTCCATGCCGGACGGCAACCGTTCGGATTGCCGCGCATGAGGCGTGACCGTCCCGGTTCGGCTGGCTGTGCGCCGATCGCCTTCGGGTTGACCTTGGAGATCATGCCCGCCTCCGCGCCACCAGGGTGGAATCTAAAGCCATGGCGGGCGCGTCGTCTCTCACTGCTGCATTCGCATCAGCGTGGACGACTTTTCCAATCAATAGGGTGTGATCGCCGCGGGGACACTTGCATGCGAAATTCTGCCGAGGCGGCCGTATCGGTCGGGACCAGCGAACCAATTTATCCGGATTTGAAATTGGCACCGCTGAATTTGTCCGGGCCGCTCGTCGAAACGCGAAGAGCAAGTTGTTCGTGTCGAGTGCTCAGGAGATTCACGGCGGACGACTTCATTGTCTGGCATTTGATATACCATTGACAGGTGAAAGGGATCCGATGAGACCCGCCGCGCGTGGCCGGTCCTGTGCATGTGAACCGGCCCGGAAGCTGGTGCCGGACGTCATCGCTCTCCGGCGAGAAGCGGTGAGGCACGGCAGTGGCTGAGCTTGCCGATCGCAGGACGGGACCGGAGACCAGCACGACGTCGGGCCAGCCCGACTCGGCGCTGGTCATCGACGGCGTCTGCAAGGGTTACGGTTACGGTGCCGCCCGCGGCCCGGTCGTCGAGAACGTCAGCCTGTCGGCGCAGCGCGGCCAGTTCGTCACCCTGATCGGCCCGAGCGGATGCGGGAAGACGACCCTGCTGCGCATTGTCGCAGGCTTGCTCGAAGTCGACCGCGGAACGGTGTCCGTCTTCGGCGAGTCGGTACGGCGCGCGAGCGCCCGCAAGCACATCGGGCTGGTCCCGCAGTCACCGGCGTTGCTGCCGTGGCGCACCGTCCTCGACAACGTACGCCTGCCGTTGCAGGTGAACAAGAAGCCGGACTCCGACGGCTCGCGGTCTCACGCCGACCCGATCGCCGTGCTCGAGTCGTTCGGGCTGGGGCACGTCGTCAGCCGGCGGCTGGCGCAGCTGTCCGGCGGGATGCAGCACCGAGTCGCAATCGCGCGTGCGTTCGTCTTCGATCCTCCGATCCTGCTCATGGACGAACCGTTCGCCGCGGTCGACGAGCTGACCCGGGAAATGCTGCGCCACGAACTACTGTCGATCTGGCAGGCAAACAAGAAGACCGTGCTGTTCGTGACGCACTCGATCTCGGAGGCGATCACGCTCTCCGACGTGGTCATGATCATGTCCGCGAACCCCGGGACGATCCGGCGGGTCATCCCAATCGCCCTGCCGCGGCCGCGGGACGATCTCGTCGAGACCACCAAGGAGTTCCACGAGCTTGAGCGCCAGATCAGGCTCGAGCTGCGGGACAGCTGGCGCGGCGCGCGGTGAGCGAACTGCCGGGCTCCGAGCTGGACGAGTCGGCGGCTGCGCAGGCCGGCGGCTGGCGCTCGAACCCGCGCCCGCCGCCGTGGCGTCGCAGCGGCGCACGATGCCGGCCTGGGCCCGTCCGTCGCTGTGGCTGCCACCGCTGGTCGCGCTTGCGGTGCTGATCGGCGCGTGGCAGCTCTACGCGATGCACAATCCGTTCGTTATCCCTACCGTCCCGAAGATCTTCCACGAGCTGACGAGCCGCCCTGGCTTCTACCTCCGCAACGCCCTGACGACGCTGCGGGAGGCGCTGGTCGGTGCTGCGCTCGGAATGGGCATCGCCTTCGTACTGGCCGTGCTGATGTCCTACGTCCGCATCGTCGAACGCGCGGTCCTGCCGCTGGCCGTGATCCTCAACGTCACGCCGATCATCGCTATCGCCCCGGCGCTGGTCGTAGCGTTCGGCTTCGGCCCCACGCCGAAGTACATCATCACCGCGGTCCTGGTCTTCTTCCCCTTCCTCATCAACTCGCTCATCGGCCTTCGCTCCGCCGACCCGCTGGCGCTCGACGTCTTGAAGACGCTCAACGCCTCGCACACCGAGATCCTCTGGCGGCTGCGGCTGCCGAGCAGCCTGCCGTTCCTGTGCGCGGGTGCCCGGATTTGCGTCCCGCTCAGCCTGATAGGAGCCGTTGTCGCCGAGTTCGTGGCGGCCGGGCAGACGAACGGCCTGGGTACGCTGATCGTCACCGCGGCATCGCTGTCCGATCTCCCGACGATCTACGCGTCGGTGGTGGTCCTCGCCGTTATCGGCGTCGCATTGTTCGTCGGGGTCGTCCTCATCCAGCGGCGGCTGCTGGCCTGGCACAGCTCGGCGACACCTATGAAGTGATGAAGGCCTACTCTTGGCGCGCGTAGGTGAACGACTGGAGGCAGGCGTGAATCTCAGGCGGAGTGCCCGGCACCGTGCAGCAAAGTGCTGCGCGCTGGCCGCAGCCGTCCTCACGGCTGCGGCCTGCGCCAGCTCGTCGCCGAGCGGCTCGCCGCCGCAGGCGGGGTCGTCGGGGTCGGCCGGACTGATCAGCTCGTCGGAATGCGCCGCCAACAAGGCGGCCGGTACGATTACCTATGTCTCGCCGTTCGGCTTCGACGCGTCGGCCGGGATCATTGACGTGTTCGCGGCGCAGCACCTCGGCTACTTCAACGACCTGTGCCTCAGCACGAACTTCGTGACCAACTCGCAGGACTCCTTGGCGCTGGTCTCGGCGGGCAAGGCTCAGGTGACGAACACCGGCTCGGCGGCCGACTACCTCACCGCCGTCGCCAGCGGCGCGAACATCAAGGCCGTCGCGACGTACGGCAACACGTCGGACTACTGCATTATCACGAACAAGAACATCACCAGCCTGCCGCAGCTGGCCGGCAAGACACTGGGCTACCACTTCGTCAAGGAAGCGCCGGTCCTGGCGATGCTGTCGGCGGCACATGTCAACCTGAACCAGGTGCGCTTCGTCAACACCGCGAACTACGACCCGAACCAGGTCGTGCAGGGCAAGATCGACGCGGTCGGCTGCTACCAGTCCAACGAGCCGCTGACGCTGAAGTCCGAGCACGCCCAGTTCCACGAGTTCACCCCCGCGCAGTTCCACGTGACCGGTACCTTCAACGTCCAGTTCTTCAACAAGAACTTCCTGGCTGCGCACTACGGCGCGGCGAAGGACTGGATGCGGGCGGACCTGCGCGCGGTCGAGTACTGCGAGGCCCACCAGTCCGCATGCGTCAACATCGAGGGCGACTACGCCAGCCAGGCTGGCGCCGAATTCGTGACCAGCCACGAGCAGCAGGTGTGGGCAGTGGAGAGCGCCCTAGCGAAGAACCACACCCTGCCCGGGAAGGGGATCGGCGTGCAGAGCGTGGCGGAGTTCCAGCCTGAGGCCGACGAGCTGCTGCGCTACAAGCTGGTGAAGTCCGTGCCGCTCCTGTCGTCGGTGGAGGACACGACGATGGTGGCATCGCTCTACGACGGCAAGAAGCTCATCTGGCCGTAACCGCCTCATGTTCGACCGCGGGGAGCGCCGCGAGCCCGCGCAGTGACGTCGCTGCTTCCGGACCGAAGTGTGCCCGTGCGGAGCGGCCCGGACCAAGGATCGCCAGGTGGCAACCCCCCCGGGGGGCCGCTACCGATCTCGTAACCTCAGTAATTGAAGATCTTTAGTAGTGCAGCGCTACGCGACAGCTACATCATCGGCGTCGGCGTGGGAGCCATCATCGTCGGCGGAGGCGCCGGGACGGGCATCATCGGAGGAGGAGCGGGAGGAGCCGGCGGCGGCGGGGGTTGCTGTGCCCTGAACGATGTCTCGCATAGGCCATTGCGGCCATCCAGCGACGCGCGGATGTCCACGACGACGCGGTGCCCGCCGCCCGCCAGGTAGGAGAACGTGTGCCTGCCCCGGGCGCTGGCCCGCGCGGCTTGCGTCTGAACGTGACTCGCGTAATGAACGGTCACGACGATCTGGGCGTGCGGTGCCGTCCGGACCCGCATCCCGGTCAGCGTCCCGGCGACAGGATGCCTGCGCGCGTGCACGCTGCACCCGAGCGGCGCCGGCGGTGCCGTGGTACTGGCAGCCGGCGTGGGAGCTGACGTGTGCACTGCCGGGTGGGAGGGCGCGGCCGCGCTGCCGCATGCTGCAGCGGCCAAGCCGATGCCAGTGATCATGGCAGTAATGATGATCCGCTTCGGGCTTGCGGCGATCGGATTTCCCATGAGGTCCTTCCTCCTCGCACTCTTCGCGGGGTTTTACGCGTGCGGGCAGGCTTGAGTCCCGCACGCCGCCGGCGGCATCGGCCGTCTCGGCGGTGATCTCGGTGCTCCTGTTCCGCCGCCGCACCAGCTGAGCCCGAACTTGACGATCAAGGTTCGTGCCGTGGATCGTGTGTCGCAGGAGACGACAGGAGGCACCGCGACCGTGTCGGCGGGCAGGTCATGACCGAGGCTTCCGGGCTGGCCGCCGTCCTGGCGTCGCGGCTTCGGGTGTTGTGGGGCACGGAGGCCGAGGTCACCGGCGTCCGGCCGCTGCCCGGCGGCGCGAGCCGGGAGAGCTGGGACGTCCGGGTGCGGACGGCCGGTGACGCGGAGCGCCGCCTCATCCTGCTCCGTGACGCCGGCGGCCGGGCCCGGCACCCGGACAAGAACGTGGCTGTCGAGGCGGCGGCGATGACGGCGGCGAGGCTGGCCGGCGTCCCGGTGGCCGAAATCTACGACTACGGGGAAGGTGCGCTCGGCCAGGCCTACCTGCTGATGGAGCGCCTGGACGGGGAGACGATCCCGCGCCGGCTGCTGCGGGACGAGGCGTTCGCCGCCGCGCGGCCCGGGCTCGCGCGCCGCCTCGGGGAGGTGCTGGCCCGGATCGACCAGGTGGATCCCGATTCGGTGCCTGGATTGCCCCGGGTCGACGCGCTAGGCCAGGTAACCGGGCTGTATCAGGCCTTCGCGGAGCCCCGGCCCGCGCTCGAGATCGGCCTGCGCTGGCTCGCCGGGCACCGGCCTGCTCCAGCTGCGGACACGCTGGTGCACGGCGATTTCCGGACCGGCAATCTCATGGTCGGCGAGGACGGGCTGCACGGCGTGCTGGACTGGGAGCTCGCTCATCGCGGTGATCCCAGGCAGGACCTGGGCTGGCTGTGCACCAAGGCCTGGCGGTTCGGCTCGGCCAGCCCGGTGGGCGGGTTCGGTGCCCGCGCCGAGCTGATGGCGGGCTACGCCGCTGGCGGCGGCACCCCGCCGGACGAGGAGACCCAGCGCTGGTGGGAGCTGTACGGCACGGTCCGATGGGCGCTGCTCTGCCGTCAGCAGGCCGAGCGGTATCTCGCGGAAGGCGAGCCGTCGATCGAGCTCGCGGTGCTCGGCCGCCGCGTCTGCGAGCAGGAATACGACATCCTGCTCGCGCTGGGCTGCGCCGCGCCGACGGCCGTCACCGATCCCCTGGAGAACCTCGGGACCAAGGCCGCTCCGCCCCACGACCGGCCGGCCGGGCCCGAACTGCTCCGCGCCGTCCGGGAGTTTCTCACCACCGAGGTTGGCGGCACGGATCTGCGGCTGAGGTTCCACGCCCGGGTCGCGGCGAACGCGCTGCGGATCGCCGAACGCGAGGCCATCCTCGCCGCCGGCCACGAACGCCGCCACCGGGCCAGGCTCGCCGCCCTCGGCTGCGCCGACGACGCCGGACTCTGCGCGGCGATCCGCGACGGATCGCTGGACCATCGCTTCGACGCGGTCGTCGAGGCGGTCCGGGCCGCGATCGTCGACAAGCTCACCGTCGCCAACCCCGGCCACCTGGCCCTTCCCGGATAAGCCAAGGAGACGAGGTGGACTTCACCCTTCCCGAGGATCTGCGGCATTATCTGGCCGAACTCGACGAATTCATCGAGCGCGAGATCAGGCCGCTGGAAGAGGAAGACGACAACATCCGGTTCTTCGACCACCGCCGGGAGGACGCCAGGACAGACTGGGATCGCGGCGGACTGCCCAGCCGCGAATGGGAGGCGCTGCTTGCGGAGGCCAGGAGGCGGGCCGACCGGGCCGGCCACTACCGGTACGCGTTCCCCCGCGAGTACGGCGGCCGGGACGGCAACAACCTGGGCATGGCGGTCATCCGCGAGCACCTGGCCAGCAAGGGCCTCGGCCTGCACTGCGACCTGCAGAACGAGCACGCGATCGTGGGCAACAACGTGGGCCTGCTGCTGATGCTGCACTACGGCAACACGGAGCAGAAAAACGAGTGGATCGACGATCTGGCCGCCGGCCGCCGCCACTTCGCGTTCGGCATCACCGAGCCCGGGCACGGCAGCGACGCGACGTTCATGCAGACCCGCGCGATCCGCGACGGCGCAGGGTGGGTGATCAACGGCGAGAAGACCTGGAACACCGGCATCCACACCGCCTCGCACGACCTTGTCTTCGCCCGCACCAGCGGGACCCCGGGCAGCGGCGAGGGCATCACGGGATTCCTCATCCCGGTCGGCGTGTCCGGCCTGACGGTCGAGGAGTACCTGTGGACCTTCAACATGCCCACCGACCACGCCCGCGTCTCGCTGCACGACGTGCGGGTCCCCGGCAGCGCCGTGTTCGGTGGCGAGGGCCGCGGGCTCGCTGTCGTGCAGCACTTCTTTAACGAGAACCGCATCCGCCAGGCCGCTTCCAGCCTGGGCGCCGCGCAGTACTGCATCGACTGCTCGGTGCAGTACGCGAAGACCAGGGCGCCGTTCGGCAAGCCGCTCGCGAGCAACCAGGCGATCCAGTTTCCGCTGGTCGAGTTGCAGACGCAGTGCGAGATGCTCCGGGCGCTCATCCACAAGACGGCCTGGAGCATGGATCAGTTCGGCCCGCTGACGCAGTCCGACAAGGTGTCCATGTGCAACTACGTGGCCAACCGGCTGTGCTGCGAGGCCGCCGACCGAGCCATGCAGGTGCACGGCGGCCTCGGCTATTCACGGCACCAGCCGTTCGAGCACATCTACCGCCACCACCGCCGGTACCGCATCACCGAGGGCACCGAGGAAATCCAGATACGCCGGGTGGCGGGCTACCTGTTCGGCTTCATCAAGCCGGACGCCCTCAAGGGGGTCACCGGCTGATGCTGGCGACCCTCGCCCTACGGACTGGCTTTGGCTGGGCGAGGTCGCCGGCGATGGCGGGGGAGTCACGTGGCGTCGGCCGGGGATGACGGCGAGCGCTAGCAGCCCGGCGCATGGTTATGCGGGTAGGTCGCCGATCAGTGCGTGCCGCGTCGACCGGAGCAGGCCGCCGGTGACCCGGTAGAGGCTCAGTCCTTGAAACGTGGTGCCGCTGGGCATCGTGCCGGTCCAGGCGGCCGCCACGATGTCGCCGTCGGGAACCAGCGCGTCGATCGTGTAGGTGATGAGCCCGCCGGCCCGCTTGACCGCGTTCTCGTAGTCGTCGCGCGCTCCTGCGGGCCCGATCCCGGGCGGCTCGTGACCGTAGTCGACGTAGTCGGGCGCGACGCACTCGTCGAAATCCTCCGGGCGGCCGTTGGTGTAGCAGTCGAAGAACTTGCGTACGGCCTCTTCGGGACTTAGCTGCGTGCTCATTGCTTGCCTCTCTGTGGATCCATGAACGAGGGTATGGCTGCCTGGACGATCCGGCACGGCCACCGCCTGGAGGTACGTCACCTTAATTCCTATCGAGCGGGTGGCCACCGACCAGCCGTCTTACTCCGGCAAGCACCGCAAGCACGAGATGAACCTGCAGGTCATCGCTAGCCCGGACGGCGAGATCGGGTGGGTGTCCGGGCCACCCGGCGCCGTCCATGACCTGACCGCGGCCCGGATCTGGGGCATCGTCCGGGAGCTGGCCGCCAGCGGCCTGATCGTCCTGGTCGACAAGGGCTACCTCGGCGAGGACGATATCCACACCCCGTACGGGGGCCGGAACAAGCCCGCCTCGCAGAAGGAGGCCAACCGGGCTCATGCCCGGCTCCGCGCCCCTGGCGAACGCGTCAATGCTCAGCTCAAGTCCAGGCGCATCCTGCGCAAACTCCGCTGCTGCCCCTGGCGCGCCGGGCGGCTGACCAAGAAGATCCATTTACCCATGTTGTCTTCGGTGCTCTAGGGCTGCCGTAGAGCCATCTCTATGCGCGGCGGCGCTTGACATGGAAGGCCTACACAGCGGCTCGCGGGTTGAGTTGGGCCAGTTGCTCGGCTGCGTTGATGCGGTATTCGGGATCGATGCCGTCATCGACGGCGATGGCCCGGAAGGCGTCAGCGGCGGCTCGCGGGTCGAGTTCGGGCAGTTGCTCGGCTGCGTTGATGCGGTATTCGGGATCGATGCCGTCATCGACGGCGATGGCCCGGAAGGCGTCAGCGGCGGCTCGCGGGTCGAGTTCGGGCAGTTGCTCGGCTGCGTTGATGCGGTATTCGGGATCGATGCCGTCATCGACGGCGATGGCCCGGAAGGCCTCAGCGGCAGCTTGCCGGTCGAGCCTGGCGAGCTGCTCGGCTGCGTCAATGCGGTACTCGGGATCATCGTTGTCTTCGTACATGGCTGTGCCGGCTTTCTCTGCTAGATCAGTTCCGGTATCCCAGGCGGACGGCCTGGCTGGTTCAGAGTCAGGCATAGCGGCCGAGCGGGTACCTGGACGTTTGGCTCGCTTCCTCGTCTGTCCCAGGTGTATGAGACCAGTGTGAGATGCGGGCAAGCCTCCGACCATGGGGGAAACCCCCGACTCAACCCTGACGATTACCCGAGCGACGCCTCGGGGCCGCGTCCAGAGCCGGTTGCGCGTCGGTGTACCCGCCGTGCAACTGGTTCTGGTGACCCGTTGCCAAGCCGAAAATCGGACAGTTACCGGGCAGGCGGCAGCACCCGGCCGAGCGCAGCGGAGTCGGGTGAGGGTAGCTGATGGTCAGGCGGCGGGTTCGAGGGTGACGGGGTCCGGTCGCAACGAAAAGGCGGGCGGTTACCGGACGGGGCTCCTGGGACGCTGACTTCCATGGCCTGTAGCTGGGATATGTGCGGAGTGCTGAACACCCCAAGTCGGTGATGAACAACGTGGTGCGGTCCTGTTATTGATGATGATTACTTGGGTGACTTTGTTGGCTCGGCGTCCTGGCGCGCTGCTTGCGTGGACGGTGGCACGGTGCACGGGCCCGGCGGCAATTCGGGAGCGGGCGCGCCTGCCTGGGGTGTGCGGGCGTTACCCTCGAACAGGAGGCCTCCTGCGGCGGCGACGGCGAGCAGGGCGATCGCGACGGAATAGACCAGTGCGGTGTCGTGCAGGCCAAAATGCGAGGTTGCAATGCCGGCGATCAGGGCTGGGAGGCCGAAGGCGAGGTAGTTGACAGTGGAGATAGCTGCGATCAGCCCGGCCCGATCGCTGGCGGCAGCTCGTGCCATGATCACGCGATAGCCGCCCAGGTTCGCAGGTCCAAAGCCCAGGCCGGCTATCACGGTACCCAGCAGGAGCAGCGCGGGTGTACTGGCCACGATCGCTGCGGCCGTCACCGCAACGCCGCCCAGCAGCCCAAGGCAGCCGCCGAGCATCACCGCGGTCGGGGCGGAGTTGCGAAATGCGAGCGAGGTCACCGCGCCCAGACCGGTGAGCAAGAAGGTGATGACGCCGCCCCACAGCAGGTTGCGTGAGCCGGACAACTGCGCGGCTAGCGAGGGTCCCAGCGACAGGTAGAAGCCGCCCAGCGCCCACACGGCCACCAGGCAGGGTGCGGCGCGTGCGAAGGTGCCCCGGGCGGAGCGCGGCACGCTGATGTCCGGCCGCAGCGAGGCCAGGGCGCCGCGGCGCACGGTTCCCGGCTCCGGCGTCGCGGCCACCAGGAGAATCGCGGCCAGGAACGCACCCAGCAGCAGCCACCACACCAGGGTCGTCGGGACCGGACCGTACTGGACCAGCACGCTGGTGCCCAACGCTCCGAGGGCCAGGCCGACGGTGCCCCCGTTGCTCGTCACCAGCGGCGCGAGGCTCCCGGCTGGCCGCAGATCCAGCAGCGCGCCGCCGAGTGCGCTGGCCGCCAAGCCCACGGCTACCCCCTGCAGCGCCCGGGCGGAAAACAGCGCTCCGACCCCGGGCGCCAGCAAGAACAGGATGCACGCCGCCATATCCACGGCAAGAGCGGTGATGATCACCGGCCGGCGTCCCACATGGTCGGACAGGGAGCCGAAGATCAGCACCGTCATCAGGAGGAACACCACGTAGACGGCGAACACAGCGGTGAGCGTGGTGGCCGAGAATCCCCACCGGGCCTGGTAGACGCGATACAACGGGGTGGGCGCGGCGGACGCGGCGAGGAACAGAACCAGCACTGCTCCGTCCAGCCAGAACGCGGCCGATCTCGCCAGCCTTGGCCGCCGGACTCGCTCTGCCAGCGTCCCCGGTAGCCGGGAAAGGCCTGGTAGCGGCGCCGGTTTTGTCACGTGTCCCTCCTCGGAATGGGTCGACGTCACCCTGGCGGCCGGTTCGGATCGAGTGTCGTGCCGTGCCGGCCACGCCGTGCCGGCCACGCCGTGCCGGCCGCGCCGTGCCGGCCGACAGCCGAGGTCAGCGCAGCCAGTCGAGCAGCAGGTCGTTCAGCTGGCCGGGGGCGTCCAGCGGTAGCCAGTGGCTGGCGCCCGCGACCTCCGCGTAGTGCCACGGCCCCGCAACCCAGGCCGCTGACTGCCGCATCCGCTCGCCGTCGAGGTAGTGGTCGCCGTCCGACCAGATGCCGAGCACCGGC
This sequence comes from uncultured Actinomycetes bacterium, assembly GCA_963762615.1. Classification (GTDB taxonomy): domain Bacteria; phylum Actinomycetota; class Actinomycetes; order Streptosporangiales; family Streptosporangiaceae; genus PALSA-505. Next base: position 223,064 of record CAVXLG010000020.1, read on the forward strand.
GCCTGGACCGGCGGCAGGCTGGGCTGAGGGCCCGGCATGCGCGGCGCCAAGTTGGCCCGGGCCCAGTTCAGCGCCGTGGTCAGCGCGCCCGGCCGGGACAGCTCCTCGATCCACTGGCCGGTGTCCCCGTCGCCCCGGCTGAACATCCGCAGCCACGCCCAGTCGTCGGCCATGACGGTCGCCTCGGCCACGCCGGCGAACTGGAAGAACAGCTGATACCAGGCCATCTCGTGCTGCCGCAGGGTGACCGGCGCGAGCGGGTGCGGCACCGAGATGACCACGAGCTTCCGGACCCGGTCCGGGACAAGCGCGGCCGTGAGCCACGCCACCGCCGCGCCCCAGTCATGGCCGACGACGTGTGCCGTCTCGATGCCGAAGGCGTCCAGTAGCCCGGTCACGTCCGCCACCACGTTCTGCAACCGGTAGGCGGCGACCTCCTGCGGACGGCCGGACCGGCCGAACCCGCGCAGGTCTGGCGTGATCACCCGGAAACCGTTACTCACCAGGACCGGTACCTGGTTACGCCAGACGCGCGCGGAATCGGGGAAACCGTGCAGGAGCAGCACCGGAACGCCGGCGCCGTGCTCCTCGACGTATAGGGATACGTCGTTAACCTCAATGAACCGCCCCGGATCCGCTTTCATGCCAGGCTCCGCAGCACCTCTGCGCGTGACGGGCCGGGTGGCGGGACCGCCTCACGCCCAGCCAAGACTTCCCCCGGCAGGGTGAAGGAACCGTCGTAATGAGTCGATGCCTTCTGGGTTGACATGAGTACTCACTCAATCTCTCGTTCTGGTTCACGATCCGGTCGCGCGAGGATCATGCAATGGGCACCGTTCGGGATCGCGACCTAGCTGACAGGCCCCGGCGCTTACCACCATTTGTTTTCTAGGTCGTTTCCGGTGCCGCCGGTGCGGTCGAGGGCGTCCAGTTGCCTGAGTTCCTCGCCGGTGAGCTCGAAGTCGAACAGACGGCTGTTGTCCGCGATCCGGTCCCGGTGGGTTGACTTGGACAGCACCGGGATACCGCGCTGTACGCACCAGCGCAGCAGCACCTGGGCCGGCGTCCGGCCGGCCCGCGCGGCGAGGGCGCCTACGGTGGCGTCCGACAGCAGACGCCCGGTGCCGAGCGGGCTGTAGGCCTCCAGGACCAGGCCGTGACGCTGGCAGGCGTCCAGCAGCGCCCGGCGGAACGCGAACGGATTGAAGTTCACCTGGTTGACCAGCGGCATCACGGTGGCGATCGCCGTTACTCTCTCCAGCTCAGCCTCGCTGAAATTCGAGATGCCGATCGAGCGGGCGTATCCGAGTTCACGGGCGCGCTCCATCCCCGGCCACGCCCACGTTGGTCCGCCCCCGGGCCAGTGGACGACGTACAAGTCCACGTGGTCGACGCCGAGTCGGTCTAGGCTCCGCTCGGCTTCCTCCACCGGATCCTTGGCGTGGGGCAGGAACTTGGTCGTGATGAATACATCGTTCCGGTCGATGCCACTTTCTTTGAGCGCCTTCCCGACGCTCGCCTCATTCCGGTACGCCTGGGCGGTGTCAATGTGCCGGTACCCACACTCAAGAGCCCAGCGGACCGCGCGGACACACTCCGGCCCCTCGGGCACCTGCCAGACGCCGAGCCCAAGCAGCGGCATCTCGCTGCCATCCGCGAGTTCCCGCGTGGTCCGGGTCGTGCTGGTGGTCATCGTTGCTCCTCCACCGGGTACGGGAGGCTGACGGATTCCATCAGTTCGGCGTTGCGGATTCTCTGGGAGAATCACGGGCGCTTTCCTCGCTGTGCGGTGGTACTCGGGTGTCAGAGGGAAGGTGCTCCTGCTGACTTGGGGGTGAGGCTGGATATGCGGGGGTGCATGAGCGCGGCGGGGATGATAGTGGTGACCAGGCCGGTGGTGACGTCGTAGACATGGCCGGAGACGGTGATCGTGTCCGGCAGAATCGTGGCCGAGCGCAGAAGTTCTACGTCGGCGCGGACGGTCTGCTCGGGGTCGGTGACGGCTTGCCGGGCCAGGGCAGCGTCGTCGCCGCCGATGAGGTCAGCGAAGCCCTGGCGGAACTTGTCGTCGGCGAGGAAGTGCGTGCCGCACTGGGTGTGGTGCACGACGGCGACCTCGAACCGCGGCCCGCCTGGTACCAGCGTGCTGGCCAGGTAGCCGATGTACGCGAGATCTTTCAGCACGTCGGCCGAGACACGGCCGCCGGCGTTGCGGACCACCATCGCATCGCCGAGCTCCAGTTCGAGGAAGGCTGACGGGTCGGTCCGGGGATCCAGGCACGTGATCACGTAGACCGGGTGCCTGGCGATGATGCTGGCTTCCTGGTGGGCGCAGGTGGCCGCGAAGTCCTTGTTCCGCTGCAGGAGCTGGTCGATGTTAGCCATGTTTCAGGTCCTCCCGCCGGCGAATATGTTGTAGATACACTACTGATACCATGGGTGTAGATGCAACACCCCGGCTAGCCAGACTCGGGACGCGCATGGAGCAGCAGGCGATCGCGGATGACCTCGCCGCAGAGGTTGCCGGCGCCTGCCTCGGCATGCGCGTTGCCCGGCTGCACCGGGTCGTCGCGCGCCGCTACGAGCAGGTACTGCAGACGGCGGGGCTCACCCAGCCCCAGATGGAGGTGCTGGCCAGCCTCATCAGCGCCGCAGGCCCGGTGAGGCCGGCCGCGCTGGCCGCGAGGCTGATGCTGGAGCGGTCCACCATCAGCCGGAACCTCGCCCTCATGCAGAAGAAAGGCTGGGTCACCGTGGCCGAGACCTCGGCCACGGGACGCGCGATGTCAGTGACGATCACCGACGCCGGCATAGCCGCGTTTACCGGCGCGGGCAGCGCATGGCGCCGCGCACAAGCCGACGCGGCCAGGATGCTCGGCCCGGATGCGACCCCGATCCTCGACCGGTGGCTCGGCTTGGATGCGGCAACGCCGGCCAGCCAAAGCGATTAGGAGGTTCCGATGGGCTCGGCCACAGTCGGCCCGGGAGGCACTGCTCGTGGGGCTTCCGCCGAGGCTTCCGACGGCGACGATCACCTTGTCTCGCGGCCGGGGCGTTCTCCTGTCCTGGATGCGGCCCAGCTTGGAGTGCTGCGCGGGTATGGCAGCGAACGCCACGTGGCTGCGGGCGATGTGCTGTTCGCCGATGGCGACGAGACCTACGACCTGATCGTCCTGCTGGCGGGCACGGCCGACATCATCGAGGGCTACGGCCATCCGGGAGCAAGTGTCGTGGCCAGCTACGGCCCGTCGGAGTTTCTCGGCGAGATCGGCATGCTCACCGGGCAGCGCGCCTTCCTGAGCGCCGTCGCCACCTCAGCAGGGCAGGTCCTGGCAGTTCCGGTGGCGCAGGTGCGCCGGGTCATGGCGCAGGAGCCAGGCCTGAGCGACTTGATCTTGCGGACCTTCTTGCTGCGTCACTCCCTGCTGATGAGCCGCGGCACCGGGCTGACCCTGATCGGATCGCGTTTCGACCCCGACACGCGGCGGCTGCTGGAGGTGTTGGCGCGCAACCGGCTGGTCTGGACCTGGCTAGATCTGGAGGCCTCGCCCGAGACTGAGCAGATCCTGCAGGGCCTGGATGTCCCGGTCGCCGATCTGCCGATCATCATCGTGCCCGGCGGGCCGGTGCTGAGGAACCCCCCCGGCCGCGCGCTGCTGGACGCCTTGGCCATCTCCGGCGACGCTGGCTCGTATCAGCTCGGCGTGTACGACCTGCTGGTCGTGGGCGCAGGCCCCGGCGGGCTCGCCGCCTCGGTCTACGGCGCGTCCGAGGGCATGGCGACAATACTGGCGGAGGACACCGCGCTCGGCGGTCAGGCGGGCACCTCGTCAAGGATCGAGAACTACCTTGGTTTTCCCGCAGGGCTGTCCGGGGAGGAACTCGCGGCCCGGGGGACGCTGCAGGCGCAGAAGTTCGGCGTCCGCATCAAGCTGGCCGCGAAAGCTGCCTCGCTGTCGTTCCAGGACGGCGCGCACCGGGTCACCTTCGATGACGGCGACGTCATCCAGGCCAGGTCGGTCATCATCGCAACAGGCGCCCGGTACAACCGGCTGCCGCTGGACCGCCTGGCCGAGTTCGAGGGCGTCGGGGTGTACTACGCGGCGACCCAGGCCGAGGCCCAGGCCTGCGGAACCGGGCCGGTGGCCATCGTCGGCGGCGGCAACTCCGCGGGGCAGGCTGCTCTCTTTCTCAGCCGCTCGTGCACCAAAGTGCACCTGATCATCCGCCGGGACTCGCTGGACGCCTCAATGTCGCGGTACCTCAGAGACCGGATCGAGCGCAACCCTGGCATCGTCGTCTGGCCTGGCACCCAAGTCACGGCCCTGACCGGGACCAACCGGCTCGAAGCCGCGCGGCTCCGCCGCGAGGGCCAGCCGGAAACTTCAGAGCTGGCGGTAACCGGGCTGTTCGTCTTCATCGGCGCGAAACCGGGAACCGGGTGGCTGGCGGGCCAGCTGGCCGAAGACAGGCACGGTTTCCTCCTGACCGGCAGCGATATACCGGCCGCCCGGCTGGAAAACGAGAACCTGACACCATTGTTCCTGGAGACCAGCAGGCCCGGCATCTTCGCCGTCGGCGACGTGCGCAGCGGCTCTGTCAAGCGCGTTGCAGCCGCCATCGGTGAGGGCTCAGTCGCCGTCCGCCTCGCCTTCGAACGCCTCCAGTCGACAGGCACGGCCGACCTCATAGGCCTGGCCGCCCGCTGAGCGCAGCCATCAGCCGGACGGCAACACCCGGGCCATCCACGAGATCGGTTACCACCCACATGACACCGCGGCTGTTCCTCAGTGCCCGCACCGTCCAGTACCACCTGAGCAAGGTCTTCACCAAGCTCGCCTTCCGCTCGCGCAGTCAGCTCGACCGCGCCCTCCCGACGACCCGCCGCGCGCCTAGCTGCACTAAACCCGGCCGGCGCATGCCCGCCGCCCGCTAGCTAGCCACTGACGCTGTGCAGTGGCGGATACGAGCGCGGCCGTTCGGCGCAAAAATCGGGGGCAGCGGCCGGACGGCAGGTCGCATGGCCATCAGCAGGAGCGGCACATGACTACCTGGCTGAGCACACCCATCGAGCTGCAGTTCCGGGTCATCGACGGACTGTCGGTCCGCTTCGCCCAGAGCGCGGACGCGGACCGCGGCGCTCAGGCCCTGCTGCTGAATCCGTGGCCCGAGAGCCTGCTCGCCTTCGAGCCGGTGTGGGCGCGGCTCGCCGAACACGCCTGCCTGGTGGCGGTCAACCTGCCCGGATTCGGTCATTCCCAGCGCCGCGACGCGCTCTTGTCCCCTCGGGCCATGGGCAACTTCGTCGTCCGCCTCGCCGACGCCTTCGGACTCGACAACCCGCACGTGGTCGGGCCCGACATCGGCACCGCCGCATCGCTGTTCGCCGCAGCTGTGCATCCGGGTCGGCTGCGCAGCCTCGTTGTCGGAAGCGGGGGCGCGGCGGTCCCGCTTCAGCTCGGCTCGCGGCTCAAGGACTGGGTCAACGCCCCCGACCTTGACCGCTTCCGCAGCGCCGACTCCCGCCAGATCGTCGCCGCCGCACTCACCGGGATCGAGCGCTACGCGCTACCCGACCCTGTCCGCGAGGACTACCTGTCCTCCTACCACGGCGACCGGATGGCCGGCCGTCCAAGGCGGCGGTGAGCTGGATGGCGCGCTCGTCGTCGTCCAGGCGCGCCTGGACGATTCCCGCGCGGCTGCCGAACCGCCGGAACACCGTTCCCTTGCCAGGCCCGCCCGCTCGGCCAGCCCGTCCACGGTCAGCTTGCCCGCCCCTGTCTGGCGACCATCTCGCGAGCTGTGGGCAGCAGGTGCACCTGGTTGCGCGCGGCGTCGGCAGGTCGGCGTGCGGCGCTCCCACGCTCATGACGGGCCGGCCCGCGGCCTCACACTACTGGCCGGAATATAAACGGGGTAAAGTCCGGTTACGCGCTAAGGTAGCCGGCACTGGCTGCCGCGGGAGCACTGGCGCCGCCGACCGCGACGTCCCTACACAGGAGGATCAGCAATGAGCGTGACCGATGCCCAAGACCGCTTCACCGCACTGCCTGATGCCCAGGACCTCGCGGCGGCCGTTGTCGCCCTGGAGGAGCACGGGTTCAGCGTCGAGGTCGTCGATGACCTGGACGCCGCGCGCAGCGCTGTCCTGGCCCGCATTCCGCACGGCTCCTCGGTGATGACCAACACCTCGGTGACGCTGCAAGAGGCCGGGATTGCAGACGCGATCAACGACGGCGGGCCGTACGAGTCGTCGCGCAACAAGATGTTCGCGCTCGACTTCGCCACCCAGGCGCAGGAGATGAAGGCTATCAGCGGGCAGCCCGATTACGCCCTCGGCAGCGTGCACGCCGTCACTCGCGACGGAACCCTCGTCATCGCCTCGGCGTCCGGCAGCCAGCTCGCCTCCTACGCGTGGGGCGCGGCCAGCGTCATCTTCGTCGTCGGTGCGCAGAAGCTCGTGCCTACCCTGGAAGCGGCGCACGAGCGGATCTACCAGCACAGCCTGAAGCTGGAGGACGCCCGCGCGCAGGCCGCCTACGGCCAGCACAGCTACGTCGGCAAGGTTCTCGAGATCCACCAGGAGCTGCCCGGCCGCATCCACATCGTCCTCATCCGCCAGCCCGTCGGATTCTGATGTGCGAGAGCACCTCGCTAACGCCCGGCCTCGCAGCCTGGTAGAGGAAGCATCGTGACCGTCCAGATGCAGTCCCGGGCCATAGACGTGCTTTCGGTGCGGTTCGCCGAGAGCGGGAACCGTGACGATCAAGCCCCGCTACCGAGCCCATAGCCGGGGAGTTCATCACCGGGGACCTCGCTCCTGGTCAACGCCGGCATGACCGCCGGCTGTCACCAGCGCGACCACAGTCCGCCAGCCGGGTCCTGATTCGCGGCACCGCTGTCCTGTTGCTGGTTCAGGCCCGGATCAGCTTGTAGACGGCGAAGAACGTGAGCTGTGGTGTTACGTTCTCGGCCTGCTGGACGGCGGGAAAGAGTTTCTCGCGGGCGAATGCCTCGAATTGCTCCTGTGACGGCACCACGTTAATGATCCGCCAGCCGTCGGCGCTCGGGCCGGCTAGGTGCACCTGCCAGCCCTCGGGGAGCTTGCCGTCCTGGAAGAGCTTGGCGGTCAGCTGCTCGTATACCTGCTGGTTCCCGCCGGGGATGTCGACTGTGACGGCGACTGCCATCGGTGCTCCTTTGTCGAGGTCTCGATCATGGCGCGGCCTGCCGTTCAGGCGGTTGAGTAGCCTCCGCTCCACTAGGTCGTGACGAGGGCGGCGGCGAGCCCAGCCGTAACGGGACTGCCGTAGCCCCACTTCCGACCACCAGGCTGCGCAGCCGGCCCGGATGCCGCGCCGCGGCGAACAGGCCGGCCGCTGTGCCGATGTCCAGGCCGACGCAGCCTTGGCCCGCGAGACGCACCTGGAATCACTCGGAGCGGCGATGTGGGCCGCGATGGGGCTCGACCAGGCCGATCTCCTGGGTTTCTCGAACGGCAGCTTCGTCGCCCAGGAAATCGCCCTGACCAAGCCAGGACTTGTGCGCAGGCTGATCCTCGCGTCCTGCGCGCCGCAGGGCGCAGCTGGCAATGCACGGCTGGGCCGCGGACGTCATCGGTGCCGTCGGCAGGCCTGAACCCAGCCCCGGGGGCTACCTCGGGATCTTCTTCACGGGCTCTGCCGCTAGCCGGCAGGCCGGCCAGGAGGCGCTGCAGCGGATGCAGGCCAGGACGAAGGACCGGGACAAGGCGACCACCTGGCAGACGCGCCTGGCCCAGTACGACGCAGTCTGTGACTGGGGAATCCCGAATCATGCGCTGCTGCAGAGACTGAGCGCCCTCAGCATGCCGGTGCCGGTGGCCAACGGCGACAGCGACCCCATGATCCTGCCGCACTATTCCTACCTGCTCGGGGGCTTGATCCCGCAGGCCAGAGTGAAGATCTACTCCGACTCGGCCCACGGGCTCCTGTTCCAGCACGGCGCTCAGTTCGCCGCCGAGGTTGAGGCTTTCCTCGGCCCCTCCACCTAGAGGAGGCATCGTGGCCACATGGCTGAACGAATCCAGCGCGGCTGGGATGGGTCGGGCAGACGCCAGCGCGGACCGGCTGGCCTTACCCGCCGTGAACGGGGTCCGGCGGGTGGGCCAGCTCGTCTTGCTGCCACCGGCCCGGGGGCTGTCCGTGGTGCCGGCGGAAGGCCGCGGCGAAGGCGTTCGGCGATGCGTATCCGGTCCGGCCGGCGATCTGGGCCAGGGTCAGCTCGCCGGCCCGCAGGTAGTCCCGGGCCAGGGTCATCCGCCAGTCTGTCAGGTACTGCATGGGTGCCTGGCCGAGCGATCGTTCGAAGTTCCGGGCGAAGGCCGGGCGGGACAGCCCGCTGAGGGCCGCTAGCTCGGGCACGGTCCAGGGGTGGCCGGCCTCGGCGTGGATCGCGTGCAGGGCGGGGCCTAGCCGGGGATCACCGGCCGCCTGATACCAGCGAGGGGCAGTCGGGTTCTGCTCAAAGCAAGCGCGCATCGCCAGCACCAGCAGGACATCGAGCAAACGGTCCAGAATCGTCTGCTGCCCCGGAGCCGGGCCGCTCAGCTCCCGCGAGAGCAGCGCGATGACGTCGTGCAGTGGATCGTGGGCGGCGGCATGCAGCAGCAGGACCTTCGGCAGAGCCCGTATCAGGCCCCGGCCAACGTCACCGGAGAACCGGTAGGCGCCGCACAGGAATACCGTCGCCGCGCGGTGGTCGATGTGCTCGTCACCGGCATGCTGCTCGCGGAACGGCTCGGGTGGGAGGCAGGCCGCATCCGGCTGGTGCGCGATGTGGTGGTCCGGCCCTCCCGGGACGAGGGCCAGGTCCCCAGGCGCAAGCTCCAGCGCAGCTCCCGGGTCGTCGAGCCATAGCCATGCGCGGCCCTGGACGACGGTATGCAGGGCCAGCTGGATCGTCCCGGGCAGGCGCAGCCCCCACGGGGGCCGGGCGACTGACCGGGCGAAGACGCCGCCGGATGCGCGCGCGCTGGCGAGGTGATCCTGCAGTATGTCCATAATGTGAGCGTATCTCGTAAGAATTTGAGCGTATAGCGCATTGATTAGCTCTACCGAAAGCCAGAAGCTAGAGGCATGGTTACCTCAGCTTCTCTTACGCTTGTCCTCGGTGCTACCGGCAAAACCGGCTCACGCGTCGCGAGCAGGCTGGCCTCCCGTGGCCTGCCTGTTCGCACTGCGGCCCGCTCTGGCGCCGATGAACATTTCGACTGGGACGACGCCGAAACCTACGCTCCCGCGCTCCACGGCGTCGACCGCGTCTATCTTCTCGGACCGGTCATGCGGACGGACTTCGCTGACCAGGTGTCGGTGTTCCTCGACCAGGCCGAGGCCGCCGGGGCCAGGCACGTCACCTATCTCAGTGCCTACGGCACCGACTCAGCGCCGGCCGAGACGGCCATGCGCCGCGTCGAGCTCGACCTGCTCGGCCGGCCGGGCCTCACCCACGCGATCCTGCGGCCGGCGTGGTTCATGCAGAACTTCAGCGAGACCTTCCTCAAGCCAGCCGGGGGCGCCATCGTGGTTCCCGCTGGCGATGGCGCCGAGGCCTTCGTCGACGCGGAGGACATCGCCGCAGTCGCGAGCGCGACCCTCGCCGACCCGCGGGCCCATGCCGGCGCGCAGTACGCACTCACCGGTCCCGAGGCGCTCACGATCGCGGAGGCAGCCAAGATCATCAGCGCCGTCAGCGGCCAGGCTGTTGACTACACCGACATTGACCGCGGCGAATGGGTCGCCGGCGCGGTAGCAGGAGGGGTACCGGCCGCGTACGGGGCGGTTCTGCGCGTGCTGACCGAGACCATCGCGTCCGGCCGCGGCTCGCGACCCAGCAATGACATCGAGAAGGCGACCGGCGCGCCACCGGCAAGCTTTGCTGACTTCGCGCGGCGCACGGCCGCGGCCTGGGCCATCGACGAGATCCGATGACGGCCGTCAGCAACCTTTCCGATTTCCAGGCGCTGGATCCGTTCTTCCGGATCATCGAGGAAGGCGTGACCGGGCTGGCGGACGGTGAGCACTTCTTCGACCTGCTGGCCGAGGACGTCGTCTTCGAGTACGTCATCACGGTCCCGGGCTACCCGCGCCGCGTCGATGGGCGCCAGGCCGTAGCCGAGCTGTATCGCCCCTATGGCGCCACATTCTTTCTTGAACGCTGCTATGACCTGGCCATCCACCACGACCAGGCCAGCGGCGTCGTCGTTCTCGAATACGCCTCGCAGGGCCGCGCCATCCCGACGGGAAACGCCTACCGGAACCGCTACATCTCGGTGCTGTCCATCACCGACCGCAAGATCACGCACTGGCGGGACTACCTCGACCCGCTAGCAGTCTTCGACGCGATCGGATGGCCCGCCGCAGACGGGTTCAGCACGCGCTGATGCGCGGAAGCGTTGCCCGGAGCTGGTCGAATTGCGTCCGGGTCATCGGGCTATCGGGAATCTCATCGCGGCGAGACGGCGAGGCGGCGAGGCGGATTTCCCTCGCCGCCGTGTCTGCTTGAGGTCTCCTGTACCTGACGCCTCCCGTAAGGCGGCGGTTTGGCTGAGTTTCAGCAGCGATTGAGCGTTCTGGTGTTCGATCTTCGCGCGGACCTGCGCGTCGAGTTTGGCTGCGCCGAGTCATTCGGCGGCCTCGGTCATCGACTCGAAGGGGTAGTCAACTGAGTACATAACGTTGTCCTCGCCGAGTGCGTCGAGGGTGCAGCGCAGCGGCTCGCCGGAGAAGGCGCCAGCGGTCGTGATCCGGATGTTGCGCCGGACCAGCTCCGAAGGCGTCACTTCGGCAGCGTGATCAGCGAACGCGCGGGCTCGCTGATCAATGCGCCAAAAAGAACGGCAGTGTCTCGCCCATGTGCCCAAGGATGACCCGCACGCGCGGGAACCGCTCGAACACCCCGCCGAATACGATGCGCAGCGCGCGCGTCGCGGTCCCGGCTGTCCAGCTCCAGGTGGGATCCATGAGCTCGTGGCGGCCAGACAGGCTGGCCGACCGGGCCGCGGCATCAGCGGCGTCCAGGTAGACCGGGACACAGAGGTCCTGGGCGCGCTCCCAGAACGGGAAGGTCCGGTCGTCGAGTTAGTGCCCGCCGGTTTGCCCGAACAGTACGGTTCGCACCGGGCCGAATTTGCCCGTGTGGAGGGGCTAGGCAAAGGATCATGTCGGGTTGACCGGCCCGTCACCTGCAGGCACGATCACAAGCCGGTGAGGTTCCCGCGCGGGGACGATGCGTTTTCCTATGCCGTGTGCACCTTCGGGCCGTACCAGGCGTCAACCTCGGGGGGGGGTGGAACGTTTACCTGCCGTTGCCGGGCCGCCGTGATCGGTGGCCAGTGATCGAAGGAGGCCAGCATGACGGTGCGAAGGATTGCGTTCGCCGGAGTGGCGGTCTTGGCCCGCCGCAGCCTGTGGGCATGGCAATAAGCAGCGCTGCTGCGACCACTGCCCGTGCCAGCGGCTTTGCCATGAGCACCTCCCCAGGGTGGCGTGTCGCCGCTGATTGGACGTCGGTAGCATCTGCCGGGTTCCCGGGTTGTCAGCGTCTACTGCGCAAGATGCAAGTGTCACGGCCCAGAGATCAGCGGCAGGAAACTGGCACGGCTGCCCGCTAAGTGGCGAGTCCGCTGCATGCGGTGGGCAGCCGTGCCTTTCGCGTTCCAGGAGCCGCTATTATCCGGACAAGCCGTAGAGGCTGTCGATGCCGACGTAGTCTCCGTTTCCAAGGTGACGGCGCAGCTGGCACCATGGCCTCGTTGGATACATCACCTCGTCTGGGCCGCTGCTCTCGTGGGCAAGACCGAACGCATGTCCCCACTCGTGAGTCACGATGGTCTGAAGGTCTTCCTGATACCTGCAGTTTGAAAATGAATCGACCATATCTACATTGGAGCCGAGGTAAATGTCCGCCTCGGTGAGGGTACTCATGCCGTTGAAACTACCGTGCTCGATGCACGTGAGAGCTAGCGTGCCCATGTGAGTGCTCTGGTTGTAATGGCTGCTGTCGAACGGGCCCCAGCTGACGGTATTCTGGCCGTCGGGGAAATTTGACGTGCAGCCAGCCGCGCTGTTGATGTTCGCATAGCGGCTAGTCGTGCCCTGGTACGAGCCGTGGATGGCGAACACGCCCTCAGCGTATCCGCAGTTATTGATTCCGTTTGTAATGTTGTAATTTCCGGCCCTTATGTCGCTCAAGGTCGCCGATCCCGAGAGCCCTGCGCGGCTTGCTGTCAACTCGTTGTAGTACCAGAGGAGGGTCGGTGACGCGTTAGGCGAATACCAGATTCCGCCTTCCCCGTTCCATGCAGTCTCGCCGCATGCAGCATCGGTCCTTCGCTCGGTCGCCGGGCTGGCAGTTCCGCGTGTGGCGGTGCCCCCAGAGGCGAATGACTGCTTCGCGACTACGTTGCCGTGGGTATTGGTGTTGACGGTGAGCTCATACTCCCCGCTCGTGGTCGTTACTACGATAGTCTGCCCTTTGCCGGGCGCCTGGACATGTACTCCGTCTGCAGGTTGACCGCGACCGAAATTCATGACGACTTTGCGGCCTTTGATGTGACAGGCGTTGATGTTCACAGGACGCGCAAGGGCGGATGCAGATATGGCGCTCGTACCACTACAGAAAGCCAGCTCATGTGGCGCGGCGTTTGCCGCGGCTGCGGTCGCTGAGAGGGGCACCGTTACAGCCACGGTCAGCGCCGCTGAACAAGCAGCCATTCTGATCGGGTGACGTCGTAGCTTTTTCATCCAGCCTCCTGTGCCGAGAGGGCATGCCGGTTAGCCAGCGGTCGAGGGCGTATGCATGCTCCCTGCGACCGCCTGACACATTCACTCCCCTTTGCTCATACGTTGTCAAGACTTGACAATAGGGGGCCGAGGAGGATCCGAGCAGCCGTTGGCGCCACCGATGATCTTGTGAATCAGTGGGACAGCGGGTCCGACGTTGACGCCTAAGCGGCAACCGTCCTGGCCACACTCGTCCCTGCTCCCGATAGCTGCGAACTCCGGGACTTTCGGGCAGGTTCGGTCGAGAGTCGAAGATCGGCGGAGCCGACGCCGGAGGCGCTCCGGGCACGAGCACGATCACGAGCATTCTGAGGCGGGGGTGATGGCCCGGCTGCGGCACGTTCTGCGCCCGCATTCGCATGAGGCGGCCGACCAGGTGGACGCGGTGATGGAGGCCAGCGCGGAGGGCATGCGGGTGCTGTGGATCTCCCTGGCCATGCTGGGCGTGACCGCGCTTGTTCAGGCGGCTGTCACTGTCGTGTCCGGGTCGGTGGCGTTGCTCGGGGACACGCTGCATAACGCCGCTGACGCGCTGACCGCGCTGCCGCTGGCAGTCGCGTTCATCGTCGGCCGCCGGCCGCCGACCCGCCGTTACACCTACGGGTACGGGCGGGCGGAAGACCTAGCCGGGATCGTGATCGTACTGACTATCGCCGCGTCCTCGGCCCTGGCCGCCTACGAGGCGATCACCCGGCTGCTGCACCCGCGCCACGTATCTGACCTGATCGCGGTGGCCGCCGCGGCGCTGGTCGGGTTCGCCGGGAACGAGCTGGCGGCTGTGTACCGGATCCGCCCGGCCGGAAGATCGGCTCGGCGGCGCTGGTCGCCGACGGGCTGCACGCACGTACTGACGGCCTGACTTCCCTGGCGGTGCTGCTGGGCGCGGGCGGGGTCGCGCTGGGCTGGGACTGGGCAGACCCGGTCGTCGGGCTGCTCATCACCGTGGCGATCCTGGGCGTGCTGCGTCAGGCGGCCCGCGAGATCTACTGGCGCCTGATGGATGCCGTGGACCCCGCGCTCGTCGACCAGGCCGAGGACACCCTGCGCGCCACTGCCGGGGTGCTGGATGTCGGGCAGGTACACCTGCGCTGGATCGGCCATCAGATCCGCGCCGAATGCGAAGTCATCGTCAACCCGGACATCACCGCCGTGCAGGCCCACCAAGTCACAGTCACCGCCGAGCACGATCTCCTGCACGCCCTTCCGCGCCTGGCCGCCGCGCTCGTCCACGCCGACCCCGCATCCTATGACGGTACCGACCCCCACCACGTCCTCGCCGGTCACCACACGCCAGCCTGAAAGCCGATGGTTACCTGGGCGCGGCACCCGCCGGTCTCAACTCCTCAGCGTCACCCGGTGGATCGAGGCTGGTGTGCGCGGGGGCTGGCCGCCGTCGATGTGAGAGATTTCGCGAGTGATCTTGGCCTTCACCCGGACTTCTCGGCGGGCGTACTCGATGGCCAGTGAGCGGGTGACCAGTCACCCTCTGGGTCGGTGGTTTGCCCTACTTCGATCAGATGACCGTCGGGATCGCGGATGTAGCAGCGCTTCTCGTACTGGTGCTGTTTCGGCGGGGTCAGGAATTGAGCGCCCCGGGCGCTCCATTCGGCGTACACGGCGTCGATGTCTTTGACCCGGATATTGAGGAAGCTGCTGACCCGGTCGGGATCACGCGGCGTCTCCAGGATGACCGTCGGCTTGTCGTCGGTCGGGCCCCCGCCGGCATTGATGACGATCCAGCTGTTGGCTAGCGCGACATTGACCGGGTCTCCGGGACGTTCCACCCGGCCGCCGAGTACTTCGGTGTAGAAGCGCCGAGAGCGCTCGACATCGTCCGAGACGATGAAGTGGGTCAGCACCATTCCCTCGGGCGGCGGTGGGAGCTCGGCCATCTGGCACCTTCCGCTGGTTAAGTCTCACAGCCGCTTCACGACGGAGTTCGCAGCCGACGCTAGCACGAGTAAGCATTCGATCTCCTTCGGCTGCCGCGTGGCGATCCGGACCGCGGGCGCAGGCAGGGGCTGTGCTATATGCCACCCGAGGCACCAGCTGGGCGCGCACCCCAGACCGCAGATAACCAGCCCGTGTGGTATTGCGAAGGAGGTCCCGGCCAGGACATCTGCTTCATAGACCGGCGACTCTCGTTAACTAGTGGCGGTCTCCCCGTCCGGGAACACTTCGCTGAGCCGCCCGGTGCTGACGTCGTACACGAACCCCCTGATCGGGACCTCCTGCGAGATCCACGGATGCGACCTGGCCTTCTGGATCTGCTCCCTGGTGTTCTTCTCGGGGTCGGTGAAGCTGTAGAACCTGGCCGGCGCTATTGGCGCCTGCCCGGTCTCCTTGCGGAGCCGGTCCTCCAGCTCGCTGTCGGTGAACCTGAGCATCCCGCAATCGGTGTGATTGATAATCATTATCTCCCGGGTGCCCAGCAGCCTGGTCGACAGAACAAGCGACCGGACCGCGTCGTCATCAATCACGGTGCCGAAGTTCCTAATCATGTCCACATCACCAGCGGCAAGACCCAGCATCTGCTCGATGCTGGTTAGCCGGGGATCCGCGCAGGTGACGATCGCGATCTTGGGCGCCGGCGGTCCCCCACGGCTGGGATCGTAGCCGTTGGCCATGGTGGCATTCGCGCTCAGCGCATCGTCGATAATACTCATGACTGTTTCTCCTTCTCTTGGGCCTACCGGGCGGCTGGCCGGTGACATCCTGGCCGGTGTCGGCTAGCCATTCCAGTTCGGTGATCTGGAGCTTTAGCCTCTTGCCCGACGTAGCTACGTCGGCAACGGCCCTGCGTGTTCGTAGCGGCTCGGCGAAGTGCTGCTGGTATGCGGCGTCCAGGGCGGGCCGCGCGATCCAGAACCCGATCTCGCCCAACATCCGGCTGGCCTCCCTGGAAGCTGGCACGCTGCGCCAGGTGCTGCGCACAGGGGCATTCAATCAGGCCGCCCACGCTTCCACCGCGGGACCCACCCGGACCTTGTCCCCCATGCCCGCCTCCCGCACATAGCGCACCCTAACGAGTACCACCCCTCGCCAGTCAGACCCGCTCAATCTCGGTGGTGGCCGCCTCGATCGGCCAGCCTCCCGGCTCCTGCTCTGCTCCGTCATCCTCGATAGGCGCCAAACCCAAGTGAGTGGACTCCGTGTCTAGGGTTCGGCGAAGCCGATCGCATGCGACGCGACCGCAGGGAGTGCCCTAGACACGGTGGCCGCGAGCTGGATAATCGTGCGGCGAGGAAGACGGCCTCCGGCCAGGACCAGCTTGCTCGCCCAGTGAACCACTTTGATCTGCATGCCTGACTGGATGCGGCCCGGCGTGCGCCCGGGCGGGCCTCGCCAAGGCTGAGCCCGGGCGCGGACGCCGGGCCAGCGGCGCGCGGAGCGCGGCGCCTTGAGTACGCCCGGCATGGGCGATCGCTTGGGGTGAAAGTCCCACTGGGGATGAGCCCGATGGGCTGGGTGTATGGCGGCGTTGCTGTCACTGTTGCTGTCAGGCCCTCATCGGAAAGCGGAGGTCCGCCGGCCGCCCACATAGGGCTCCACGTGTCGTTAGAGGTACCGGATCGCCAGCACGCTGCCGCGTAAGGGCAGCCCGAGGACTGATCATGACCGCAGATGTGCCACCAGGCTCAATCGCAGGAACCGTCACTCTGGCCGAACGAGAAGCGCGCTGGAGGCTACATGTGCGGTTTGCCATCGAGGCAGTCAGCAAGGACGAGGCGCGCGCTGTTCTTGGCCAGGTCCTAGCTCAGCTGAAACCAAAGCTGTCGCTGCGCGGCGAGCTGGTGACTCGCTCCCGCCGTCGCCGCAATCCCGATGACATATGGGTGGCTGAGGCCGAACCCGACCTGACTCACATGCAGGTGATCGACCCCGACGATGCGAGAACACGCTGCCGCTTTGTTGAGGGCCACTTCCCCCGGTGACGTGTCCTGGAGTCTCGTACAGAACACTGAGCGCGAGGCCAAGTACGAATGGCCGCCAGACATCTGGCAAAGGCAGCCAGGCAAGGATGATTTGCTGCTGCACCCGGCGGTTCGAGCCGTGATGATCTATTGCGAGCCAAGGCAATCCTGATCCGCTGCTCAGAAGGTCGTTTCGGGCAGCAACGCCACCTGCGCCTGCCGAGCTCAGACGCCAATCGGGTTCCCCCTGAGTGACCGCTGATGCCCGGGGTTTCCCGGTCGTTCTGGCAGGGATGTGGCACGGACGACGGCCCTAGTGACCTCTTCCGTGTCAGGAATGAGCAGAGGGGTCTTTGAAGGTCCTTAGCACAGGTCACCGGTTCGCAACGACCCACATCGGATCGGTGCTAGACGACGCGGTTGCTGCACTTTGCTGCTGCACCGATCGCCGGGTTCGGATCTGGCAATTAGTGCAGCCAGTACCAACGAGCTTAAGTCTCAGCTAAGCCTGAGAGCTAAGTCTCAGCCCGTGCCGGCCAATCTCTCGGCAACCTTCCGGGCTGCTTCGATCGCAGTTCAAGCGTCGGCTGCCACTCTCAGATCTAGGGCATCGACGAAAGGATCCCGACAAATGTCTTCCCGCAAAGTAACCAGGTCCATCATTGTCGGCGCCGCGGCCATCGTGGTCGCGGGCGGTTCCTACGGGATCGTCAGCGCAACCTCCAGCAGCAGCAGCTCAGACGCTGCCAGCAGTAGCCCGAACGCCAGCAGCGGCTCCGCTGGCGGTCTCGGATCTGGTGGCGGGGGTTCCAACGCCCGGTCTGGACCGGCCGCAGGGGGAGCATCCGGCACGGCCGGCAGCGTGTCCACGTCGGGCTTCACACTGTCGACATCCGCGGGTCAGAAGGTGACCGTCGATGAGGCGTCCTCCACGACATACCAGAAGGGGACGAGCTCGGCCTCGGCGAGTGCCATTACAACAGGCGAACCCGTCCTCGTACTCGGGACGACCAGCGGAACGACCATCACGGCCACGCAGGTCATCGTGCAATCGGCTGGCGGCGGCGGATCTGCGACTTCCTCGGCGGCAAAGGTGATCCCCTTCCAGCGCGGTGCACCGACCTCCTCAAAGACGGTCGGTCAGATCCCGGCGAGCTACAGTCAGGGGTCGGGGACGATCGTCAGCGGAACGGCAGCCAATAAGGCAACGGAAGCTGCGCTGGCCGCCTACCCGGGGGGGATCGTCGACCGAGTGGTCAAGCTGAGCAACGGCGAGTACGAAGTCCATAACATCGGCGTCAACTGGCCGCACCACATCTTCGTCAACCAGAACTTCAAGGTCGTCGGCGCCAACTAGGGCGCCGTGGCCGCTTCCGTCCCTGCTCCCGATAGCTTCGAACTCCGGGACTTTCGGGCAGATTCTGTTAAGAGTCGAAGATCGGCGGAGCCGACGCTGAAGGCGCTCTTGACGGGTTCTGGCCCGACCCGGACAATTCCGACAGCGGAAGCAGGCGCAGTATTTCCCAGCGGATCCTGGTGACTGCTGTATGTCATGGCGACCCGGAGGTTTGCGCTTTTCGCGCCAGCCGACCGGCGTTTGTCGCCGCCGTAACGGGAGCGGAGGCGGTGCGCCGAGTCGGCGGCGCGATCGGCCCGGCGGGCCGCCTTGAAGCCGCATTGAAAAGTCCTCACCAGATCCGGGGGTTCGGTCCGGGGGTCGTCACCGCGGATATGCGCACCGGGTCAGCCCGTAGCATCGGCTATCGCTCGGGATCTCGCGCTGACCGGGCTTGCCTTGCGGACTGGCGGATAAGTCTTACTGATCTTGGCGTAGCTTCGCGGCAGTGGCCCGGCGTGCGCCGGGCGGGCCGCCCAACGGCTGAGCCCGGCGCTGACGGCGGGCCAGCGGCGGCGCGCAGCGCCGGCGCCTTGTGTACGCCCGGCATGGGCGATCGATTGGGGGTGAAAGTCCCCTGGAGGAAGAGGTGGTGCTAACTCCGAGCCGGAGGCAACTGCGTCGTCGTGAGGCGGGGTGGGAAGGAAGCCCGAGGCGTATCCCTGCACCGAGGAACACGAACCGCGTAGAAGGCGGGGCGATCTGGGTGAGCCTGCTCAAGAAGGTGAAGCCCGTCACCATCAACAGGGTCGTTGCGTAGACGCGGCGGGCGTAGGGGGAAATTGATCGTTCTTATCCGGGGAGGTCTGCCTGGGTGTCGGTTGTGCTGTCGTTGTCGCCGCGCCGACGGCTTCCGCTGAGAGGCGGGAGCTGACCAGGCAGAAGTCAGCAGAGGTCGTAGTACCGGCCGGGATCGGATGGGCCGGGAAGGACCGAACGTCAAGTGGGACGGAGGAATCGGTGCTGCTCGTGCTGGTCGCGGTGATCGCAGCCATCCCGCGGACGCGGGCCAGCTGCCGGGAGGAGACGGTGAGTTCCGTTGAGCACCGCAGTTGAGCGTAGCGGCCGGCCGGCGCGCTCCGAGGATGCTGTCATCCCCGGCCTGGAGGTGAGCTTGTGGGAGCAGATGCTCTCGCCGGAGAATCTGGGCCGGGCGTTGAGGCGTGTCAGGGCCAATCGGGGCGCGCCCGGTGTGGACGGCATGACCACGGAGGAGCTTGCCCCGTGGCTGCGGGAGCACTGGGCGGCGGTTCGTCAGGCGCTGGACGCGGGTACGTACCGGCCGTCGCCGGCCCGCCGGGTGGTGATCCCCAAGCCCGGGGGCGGCGAGCGTTTGCTGGGGGTTCCTACCTGCCTGGACCGGCTGATCCAGCAGGCCATCGCGCAGGCGCTCACGCCCATCTTCGATCCGGGTTTCTCCGGGTCGTCGTTCGGGTTCCGCCCCGGCCGGTCCGCCCACCAGGCGGTACAGGCTGCCCGGGCGTGCATCCAGGACGGCCTGGAATGGGTCGCAGACATCGACCTGGACCGGTTCTTTGACCGGGTTCAGTTCGATGTGCTGATGGCGCGGGTGGCGCGCAAGGTGGACGACCGCAGGGTCCTGCGGCTTATCCGGAGCTATCTGGAGGCCGGGGTGATGGTCGGCGGGATCAAGCAAGCGACGGTGGAGGGGACCCCGCAGGGTTCGCCGCTGTCGCCGGTCTTGTCGAACGTCATGCTGGATGATCTGGACCGGGAGCTGGGGGAGCGCGGTCATAGGTTCGTCCGCTACGCCGATGACCTTCGGGTCTTCATGCGCAGCGAACGGGCCGCCCAGAGGGTGTTCGAAAGCGCCTGCGGCGTGATCGAACGGCGGCTGAAGCTGAAGGTGAACCGGGAGAAGTCCTCGATCCGGCACGCCGCCGAGGCGACGCTGCTGGGATTTGGGTTCTCCCTGCGCGGCCCGCAGGTCAAGATCCTGGTCGCCCCCAAGGCGGTCAAGCGGCTGAAAGACCGGCTGCGGATCCTGACCAAGCGGAACTGGCGGGTGTCGATGGACTACCGCATCAGCAGGCTCAACCGGTTCACCACCGGCTGGATGGCCTACTTCCGGCTCGCGGATACCGGGAACCTGGTCCGCGAGACGGATAGGTGGCTGCGCCGCCGCTTGCGGCAGGTCCGCTGGAAGGAATGGAAGACCACCGCTGCCAGGCGGCACAATCTGCGGATACGAGGTATCCCCGAGCGCAACGTCCGCAAATGGGGCGGCAGCAGCAAAGGGTACTGGCGGATTGCGGGCTCCCAAGTCCTCGGCGTGGCCCTGCCCAACGCCTACTGGGAACACCTCGGCCTGAAAACCCTGACAGCTACCAGGCAGCGTCTCAACCCAACGGCTTGATGAACCGCCGGATGCGGGCCCGCATGTCCGGTGGTGTGAGAGGGGGCGGGGCGACCCCGCCCCCTACTCGATTCGGAACCGATCCGGAGTGACTGTTGCTGTCGCTTGGCCAGAACGGGCCGGTTCTGGGCAAGCGACATGACGTTGACCTGGTGGGCCGTACTGGATTTGAACCAGTGACCTCTTCCGTGTCAGGGAAGCGCTCTCCCGCTGAGCTAACGGCCCGGGAACGTGCGAGGCGGAGACGGGAATCGAACCCGTGTACAGGGCTTTGCAGGCCCTTGCCTAAGCCACTCGGCCACTCCGCCGCGAGGTGCCCGATCCCCGGCACCCGC
The DNA here is from genome assembly GCA_963762615.1 of uncultured Actinomycetes bacterium. GTDB lineage: Bacteria > Actinomycetota > Actinomycetes > Streptosporangiales > Streptosporangiaceae > PALSA-505. Next base: position 243,907 of record CAVXLG010000020.1, read on the forward strand.
GATACCGAAGAGCCGTGCTGACCCGCCGACAGGCGAGGCGAGATCCGGCGCCTCCGAGCGGACGACGGGATTCGAACCCGCGACCCTCACCTTGGCAAGGTGATGCGCTACCAGCTGCGCTACGTCCGCGTGCCGCCGACCAGGCCGGCGTGCGTTCAGAACTTTAGCCGATCCGGGCCGACGTTCAAACATACACCGGGACACCCAGGCCGGGTCGCCGGGCACGTTTCGTCCCACGGCGAAGGATTGCGGGAGTAATGTCGCAGCATGTCAGAAGCGGCTGCTCACCCGGCGCCCGAGGTCAACATCGCGCCCGCAGCCGCGCTGATGGCCGATCACGCACGAGCCGCCATGCTGCTGGCGCTGCTCGACGGCCGCCCGCTGGCCGCAACCGAGCTGTCCCGGCTGGCCGCGGTGAGCCCGCCGACGGCGAGCGCGCACCTGGCCAAGCTGCTCGACGGTGGCCTGGTGACGGTGGTCCGGCAGGGCAGGCACAGGTACTACCGGCTCGCCGGGCACGAGGTCGCCGAGGCGATCGAGGCGCTGTCCCGGCTCGGGCCGCCGGCCCAGGTCCGCAGCCTGCGGGAGTCCCGGCGGGCGGCCGCGCTCGCCGAGGCACGGACCTGTTATGACCACCTGGCTGGCCGGGCCGGAGTGGAATTGCTCGACGCCCTGCTGCGTGAGGGCCTGCTGGCTGAGGCCGCCCGGGTCGGCGCGAGGCCCGGCCCGGACTCGTCCGGCGACGCCGACGGGCCGGCTGCCGACCTGGCCGCCGTGCGCTACCTGGTCACCAGGCGCGGGATGGCCGTGCTGGCACCGTTCGGAATCAATATCGAAGACGTCCTGGCCTCGCGCCGGCGCTTCGCCGGGGCATGCCTGGACTGGACGCAGCGCCGGCCGCACCTGGGCGGGGGGCTGGCCGCCGCGATCACGACGCGGCTGTTCGAGCTGGGCTGGATCGAGCGCGGCCCGCGGGTCCGCAGCGTGCGGGTGACGCCGGACGGGCAGCAGAAGCTAGCCGCGACGTTCGGCTGGATCGACGGGCCGCCGGCCGGGAACTGCTGAACGGCCGCCGCCCGGGAACCGCTGAATGGCGGCCGGGCGGAACTGCTGAACTGCCGCCGGGCGGGAACCGCTGGACGGGCCGCAAAAGGCAGGGGACCGCGACGGGCTGGGTAACCAGGTGGCAGGCTGTCAGCTATGCGAACGGTGATCGTCAACGGCGACGGCCTGACCATCCAGGACGTGGTGGACGTGGCGGACGGGGAAGCCCGCGCTGAACTCGGGGCCGGGGTTGCGGACAGGATGGCGGCCAGCCGCAGGATCGTCATGGCGGCGATCAGCGGCGGCGCGCCGGTGTACGGCGTTAACACGGGATTCGGCGCGCTCGCCGACACACCGGTCGGGGAGCATGATCTCACCCGGCTGCAGGGCGCGATCGTGCGGTCGCACGCGGCGGCGGTGGGTGAACCACTGGACGACGCCACCGTCCGCGCGGTGCTGCTGCTGCGCGCCCGGACGCTGGCCGCGGGGTATTCGGGCGTGCGGGTGGAGCTGCCACGACGGCTGCTGGAGATGCTGAGCCTCGGCCTGCTGCCGGTCATCCCCGGCAAGGGCTCGGTGGGCGCCTCCGGAGACCTGGCGCAGCTCGCGCACCTGGCCCAGCCGCTCATCGGCGAGGGCCGGCTCCGGATGGCGGGCTCCCCGGACACGCACGGCAGGCCGCCGGCGAGGTTCTCGCCGAGCACGGCTTGCAGCCGCTTACGCTCGCGCCCAAGGAAGGACTCTCGCTGGTCAACGGCACCGAGCCGATGCAGGCTCTGCTGGCCTTCTCCGTGACGGACGCGCAGATGCTGGTCCAGGCGGCCGACATCGCCTGCGCCCTGTCGGTGGAGGCGCTGCTCGGCCACGCGCGGCCCTACGACGAGCGGGTCCAGGTGATCCGGCCGCACCCGGGCCAGCTGGACAGCGCCGCGAACCTGCGCGCGCTGGTCGCCGGGTCACCGTTGATGGCCAGCCACCGGGACAGCAGGCACGCCGTGCAGGACGCTTACTGCCTGCGCTGCGCGCCGCAGGTGCACGGGGCGGTCAGGGATGTGCTCGGGTACGCGCGCCGGGTGCTCGAGATCGAGCTCGGCGCTGTCGTAGACAACCCGGTGATCGTTCCCGACGGCGAGGTGATGGTCACCGGCAACTTCCACGGCGAGCCGCTGGCGTTCGCCGCCGACATGCTGGCCATGGCGCTGTCCGAGCTGGCCAGCATCAGCGAGCGGCGGGTGGACCGGATGCTCGACCCGGCGTTTTCCCGCGGCCTGCCCCCGTTCCTCGCCCCGGCGGCGGGTACCAACTCCGGCTTCATGCTGGCCCAGTACACCGCCGCGTCCCTGGTCAGCGAGAACAAGGTGCTGGCTCACCCGGCGAGCGTGGACTCGATCCCGACCTCGGGCAAGCAGGAGGATCACGTGTCCATGGGCTGGACGGCGGTGCGCAAGCTACGGGACGTGGCGGCGAACGTCCGCACCTGCCTGGCGGTCGAGATCTGCTGCGCCGCCCAGGGGCTCGATCTTCGCGCCGACATCGCCGCGCCGGCCGAACCGATGCGCGCAGTGCACGCGGCGGTCCGAGCCCGGGTGCCAAGGATGGACATCGACCGCGAGGTGGCCGGGCAGATCGCCGCGGTCAGCGACAGCATCCCCGAGCTGTGCGCGGCGGCCGCGGCGTCCTGCGGCGGCCTCAGGTAACGAGGCATTCATGACGATCTGGCTGAATGGCGCATTGATCGACGACGCGCAGGCGCGGATTTCCGTGTTTGACCACGGCCTGACCGTGGGCGACGGGGTGTTCGAGACCGTCAAGGTCACCGAGGGAGCGCCGTTCGCGCTGACCAGGCACCTGAGGCGGCTGAGCGCGTCGGCGGCGGGGCTCGGCCTGCCGGCTCCCGAGCCCGAGGCGATCGCGGCCGGGGTCTTCGCGGTGCTCGACGCGTCAGGTAACCCGGACCGCGCCCGGGTGCGGATCACGGTGACCGGCGGGGAGTCACCGCTCGGCTCGCAGCGGGGCGGGGGGCGCTCACTGTCGTGATAGCGGCCGGCGAGCTGACCGACCGGGGAGCCACCTGCGACGTGGTGACCGTGCCGTGGCCGCGCAACGAGCGCGGCGCGCTCACCGGGATCAAGACGACGTCCTACGCGGAGAACGTCCGGGCGCTCGCCTACGCGGCCGAGCGCGGCGCGAGCGAGGCGATCTTCGCCAACACCCGGGGAAGCCTGTGCGAGGGAACAGGCAGCAACGTGTTCCTGGTCAGCGGAGGCGAGCTGGTCACGCCGCCGCTCTCGGCAGGGTGCCTGGCCGGGATCACCCGGGCCCTGCTGCTTGAGTGGTTCGGCGGCGTGGAGCGGGACGTGCCCGCGGCAGAACTCGCCGCCGCTCCTGAGGCGTTCCTGGTCTCGACGACCAGGAACGTGCAGCCGATCAGGGCGGTTGACGGCCTCGCGCTGCCCGCGGCACCGGGCCCGATCACCCGGGATGCCGCGCGCGTGTTCGCTGCTCACGCGGGGCTGTCTGCCGATCCGTGATGGCGCCAGCTGCCCCTGGCTGCGGGCTGCCGGTGGCCCGGCAGCCGGTTACGCCGCTAGGCCCGCCAGAGCAGGCTGTCCAGCTCACGCTCTACGTCGAAGAATTCGCCTTCGCGGCCTGCCGGTATGGCGTCGTACGTACGCCGCAGGAACTGCGCCATCGCGATCATCGGTGTTTCGAAGTGCGCCCTCCCGAACGGCGATGACAGGACGATGTTCAGCACCATCTCGTCGTCACCGGCTGCGGACGCCGACGGCCAGGCTCGGACATCCCCCTCGCCGGAGGGCGCCGCCATGCCGGCCGTGAGGAGATCCCTGGCGAAGATCCACTCGACCGGCTCGTCCGCGCCTACGTGGAAGGCCATGCGAACCGCGTACGGGTCGCCGCCCGAGTAGGACAGGCTGGCCACGAGCGGGACGGCCGTTTGCCGCGGAACGACGAGCATGAGGCCAAGCTCAGCCGATACGGCGATGCCGCTGTCCATCATGAGGCCACCCCCTACCTCGTGCGGTCCCGGCGTGCCGGGCTTCGCGAGTCTCGCGTCAAGCGCTCCTATTTATGACGCGCTCGACGGCGAAATCTTTTACCCGCAGCATCCGGAAATTTTGGCTGCCCGCGCGTCGCTCACTGCTCGGCCATCCTGCCGGGATGCACCCCTGACCTGGGCTGATCAAGGCAGGAGAGTCATGGTCACCGACCTATGACGCGCTGACCAGCGGATATAACGGTGTGTGCGATACGACTGACTGCCTGGTTACGGTTCCGGGGTCCCGGCGCGATGATCTCGGCGCGGTCTTGATGTTGCCTTGTACGAGGGGCTTAGCCCGTATCGGTCAGCCGTCAGGCCGCGCCCGGCGGCTGGCCGGGATGCGTTAGTCTGTGTTCGCCCGCAAGGCCGGACACGGCACAGGGCACGGGCGATTGGCTCAGCGGGAGAGCGCCTCGTTCACACCGAGGAGGTCACTGGTTCGATCCCAGTATCGCCCACCAGGTCGGAACATATGTCGATCTTCGTATAGATCATGGTGGGAGCCATTCCGGTAGCGATCCAGTGCGGTGCCCGACATGGCTGGCAGACGCGGCTGGGCGAGGACTCCATCTACTTCGATCACTCGGGGGAGTGCCGCGATCCGGATAACCACCGGCACTGCCCGGGACGATGGCGTGGCGTGGTCAGCCTCAAATCCGGGCCCGACGGCAAGCGGCGTCGCAAGAAGATCTCCGGCTGGAACAAGACGGAGGTCCGGGCCAAGCTCGCCGAGCTGCATGACGAGCTGAACGACGGGGTTGTCAGCGAGGCGGGCTACACCATGGCCCAGGCCATCAGGGACTATCTGGCCGACGGGCTGCCCGGCCGGGCCCCCAAGACGATCAGAACGCAACGGGAAATCCTGGAGCCGCTGCTCCCGATCCTCGGGAATGTGACGCTGCGCGACCTGACAGCAGCCGACGTCCGGTCGGCACTGATCATGCTGGCGGCTACCCGGGCAACCCGCACAGTGTCGATGACGCATGCCGCGCTCGCGCGGGCTACCAGGCACGCCGAAGCCAGTGACAAGGTACGCCGCAACGTCGCTGCACTGGTTGACTCGTGTCCTTGGGCTTACTGTCGATCGCCAGATCATGTCCCGGCCGGCGAGGTTGGCCGCGTCTGGCTCCACTTTTCATGGCAGGCGATTCAGTGAGCCCTGGCCCCAGGATCACGCCGCTGACCAGCAGGCAGTGGCTCTCGCTCGAAGACCTCTTCGGCAGGTCGGGGGCCTCGAATGGTTGCTGGTGCATGTATTGGCGCATCGGCCCGCGTCACCGCGGCCGGCCGTGCGAGCACGACAAGCGCGACCTGCGCGAGCTCGCGGAGTCTGGCCAATCACCCGGCCTGCTCGCTTTTGACGGCAGCACCGCGGTCGGCTGGTGCCTGCTTGCCCCACGCGCCATGAGCTGGGATAGCTGGGCCGCACCAGCTGCCTCCGGGCTGCCGATGAGTTGCCCGTGCGGGCGCTTCCGCGCTTCTTCGTCCGGCGCCGCCACCGTCGGCGAGGCGTCATGACGGTGCTGATCGGTGCGGCGCTGCTGGCCACCGCCGCGGCCAGCGCTCCCGCCGCGGAAGCCTGTCCGGTGGAAGACATGACAGTTCCAGGGCACACCGGCAACCTGTTCCCTGGCGTCGCGGTGGGATTGGCCCGGCACGGCTTCGAGGTGATCGCGCGGCGGTGGCCAGGCCGCCCTGTCATGCGCAGGTCCGTGCGCAGGCTCGGTGCCCGTCCCGCCGGGCAGGAGTCATGAGGGAGAGCTTCAGCCTGGGCCGCATCGGTGGAATCCGGATCGGCGTGAACTGGAGCGTGCTGGTCATCGCGGCGCTACTGGCCTACGGGCTCGCTTCCGGCGAGTTCCCCGCCGCCGCCCCGCGGCTCCCGGAGTGGGAGTATGTCATCGCCGCCCTGGTGACCTCGGCGGCGTTCTTCGGGTCACTGCTAGCGCACGAGCTGGCGCATTCGCTGGTGGCGCGGCGCAACGGGCTCACGGTCGACAGCATCACGCTGTGGCTGCTGGGCGGGGTGTCCCGGCTGCAAGGCGAAGTCGCGGACCCGGCTGCTGAGGTCCGCATCGCCGGCGCCGGGCCGCTGGTGAGCCTGCTGCTCGGCGTGGTGTTCGCGCTGCTGGCCTGGCTGGTTCACGCGGCCGGGGTGCGTGGCGTAGTGGTCGCCGCGCTGGCCTGGCTCGGCGGCATCAACCTGCTGCTCGCGGTCTTCAACGTGATCCCGGCCGCGCCGCTGGACGGCGGGCGGCTGCTGCGCGCGGTGCTGTGGCGAATCACCGGGGACCGGCTCAAGGCCGCGGTCTGGTCGGCCCGGTCTGGGCAGGTGTTCGGGTGGGTCTTCGTCATCGCGTCGGGGTACCTCGTCTTGGTGCAGCGCGACTACAGCTGGCTGTGGTTCGCCCTGCTCGGCTGGTTCCTGATCAGCGCGGCGACCCAGGAAAGCCAGCAGGCCATGCTGCAGTCCCGGCTGCGGATGGTGCCGGTCTGGCAGGTCATGACTCCCAACCCGGTGACCGTGCCCGCCTCGGTCACGGTCGAGCAGTTCCTGAACAACTACCTGCCCCGGCACCGGCACTCGGCCTTCCCGGTGGTGGCCGACGGCCAGACCGTGGGCCTGGTGACGATGCGGCGGATCAGCCAGCTGCCAGCCGATGAGCGCGCCCGTACCACGCTGGGCACCGCTGCCTGCCCGCTGGCCCAGGTCGCCCGCGCCACCCCGGATGAGCCGCTCGCCGACCTGCTGCCCCGGCTCAACGCCAGCCCGGACAACCGCGCCCTGGTGTTCAGCGACGGGCAGCTGAGCGGGATCGTGTCCCCGGCCGATGTCAGCCGCGCGGTGGAACGGCTGCCAGCGACGAAGCGCTAGCGGCTGGGCAGACCGTGTACGTCGTGTGCCTGTGGGGTTCCAGAACTCGACCACCGGTCCTGACATGTGCTTCTACCCGGCCCGCTTGGATTCGCTGAGGAGGCCGCCGGGGACGAGCCGGTGCTTGATCTGCTCCTGGGAGAAGTCGGCGATTGGGGTGGTCAGGCCGGGCGGGCGGAGCTGGTGGCCGCGATGGGGTCGTCGGCCGTTGTAGTGCCGGGCGTACTCGGCCAGGACTTTGCCCGGGTGCCGTTCACCGAAGATCAGCATCTGGTCGGTGACCTCTGTGCGGGCGGTGAGCACGAACTGTTCGGGGTAGGCGTTCGCGCGGGGGCTTCGGGGACGGTTTCATCTAGCCCCACTCGGACGGCCCGAGTTGGACCCACCTGGCGCAGGGCATCCCTGCCTGGCCGGCGAGTTTCGGCTACCAAGCGGAGCCGAACTCCCCGCGGCCTCCACCCCAAGCAGCGGAGTGAACGCGTGCCGACCGGTATGGGCGGCTTTGCCAATGTCGTCGGAACCCGTGCATCTGACCCAGATCGGAGATTCTGTCGCGTCAGCGAGCTAGCCTGCGCCAAAGACCGGCGGCCTGTTCAGAGGGTGATTTCCAGTGCTTGCATGCCGCCGAAGTTCATCCACATGCGCGTGCCGTCTTCGACGATCTTCGCCATGACGTTGTCGCAGTTCGGGCAGCGCATGACGATTCCGGCGCCGCGGAAGACGTGCATCGCCCCGACCGCGCCGGAGGTGCCGCAGTTGCCGCAGGTCATGGTGGCGGTGGTCATCTCGGCGGCGAACACCTGTGACAACATGCCTGCGACCGCGTTGCCGTCGAGCATCAGTTCGTCCATCTCAGCTCCCGGTCGGCCCGAACCGTTCGGTCTTGATCGCCTCCGGCTGGTGCCCGAGGCCCACCAGCGCCTGAGCCGCGGCCTCGACGAACGGCGTCGGGCCGCAGATGTAGACCAGCGGCCGTTCGGCCGGGCCCGGGCCGGCCTCCGCGAGCATCTCCGCGTCGACCCGGCGCGCGTAGCCCGCCCAGCCGGGCGGCTGCGACATGGTCAGCGTATGCACGACGGTGAGGCCGTTGCCGTTCAGCCGCTCGAGTTCGTCGCGGTAGATGATGTCGTCCCAGCCGCGTGAGGACAGCAGCAGCCGGGTGTCCACATCGCTCCCGGCGGCGGCGCGAAGCCTGATCATCGCCATCAGCGGCGCGACGCCCGACCCGCCGGCGACCAGCAGCAGCGGACCGCCGTCCGGCGGCTCCCACACGAAGTACCCGCCGACCGGCCCGCGGAGCTCGATCTGGTCGCCCGGCTGCAGGTCGTCGGTCAGGTACGGAGAGACCTCGCCGTCGGCGATGCGCACCACCGTGAGCTCGACGCGGGTGCCGTCCGGTGCCGACGCGATCGAGTAACTGCGCTCCGCCCGGTAGCCGTCGTCGGCGGTCAGCCGCACGTCGAGGTGCTGACCGGCGCGATGCCCGGCCCAGCCGGGGACGTCGAACGCGATCGTCTTGGCGCGCTGCGTCTCCGCGGCCACGCCGGTCACGTCCGCGGGCTGCCAGGTCAGTCGCCCCAGTACCGTTGTTCCCTCCACGGATCTCCGTAGTTGTGGTACCCGTTGGTCTCCCAGAAGCCCGGCTCGTCGGCCGCCGTCAGCCGCAGTCCCCGCACCCACTTCGCGCTCTTCCAGAAGTACAGGTGCGGCACCAGCATCCGCGCCGGGCCGCCGTGTACCGGCTGCAGCGGCTCGCCGTCGTAGCTGAACGCGACCCACGCCTTCCCTCCGGTGAGGTCTTCGAGCGGGACGTTCGTCGTATACCCCCCGTCGCTGAACGCGACCGTGTAGCCGGCTGACGTCTCGATGCCCTGCAGCAGCGTGTTGACCCGGACGCCCTGCCACACGGTGTCCAGTTTCGACCACTTGGTCACGCAGTGGATGTTGACGGTGATCTCCTCGGTGGGCAGCGCGCGGAACTCCTGCCACGTCCAGCGGCGCGGCTCATCCACCTCGCCGCTGATCGTGAAGTCCCACCGTTCCAGCGGCGTGTGCGGGGTCGGACCAGCTGACAGCACGGGAAAGTCCCTGGTCACGTACTGCCCTGGTGGCACGCGGCCCGGAGGCACGGCTTCGCGGCGGCCCCGGAAACCTCGGGAGATGATCGACGGCATAATCCCTACCACACTCGCTGACCATCATCGTCTCGCAGCGCCCCATGCGTTGCAAGATCCACCCGCGACTCTCAGCGGGCAGGCTCACCGGTGCGCTGCCTGACAGACCGGGTGCTCGGACCGCCGCCCGCGCTGTCGTAGGTCCGTGGCGAGACTCCGGCGGCTTCGGCGATGTCGTCGACGGAAGTCAGGCCGCTGAGCTGGAAGAATCCCTCTTCTCTCGCTGGGCGTCTGTGAAAGCCCGCGCGGTGCGCAACGGCGCCGCGCCGCGGATCGATGTCACTGGTTAGCGTTGCCGTAGCCGACCAGGGAATGTAGGCGGTCCGGGTGGGCTCCGATGAGATCTGAAGCTCTGGCCCCGAGCAGCTGCTCGGCAAGGTCACGGCCGAGTTGACGCGCGTCCGCGCTGGAGGCGGCGCCGTGCGCCCGTAGCGCTCTGCGCCCGTCCGTGGTCATGACCGCGGCCTGCATCCGCAGCTGACCCGTGCCTGTCGCGTACGCGGCGATGGGCGCGCTGCAGCCAGCCTGCAGCGCCTCGAGCAGGCTGCGCTCAGCGGTCACCGCGGCCAGGCTGGCCGGGTCGCAAACCGCTCCGAGCAGCGCCGCCAGCCTGGGCTCACCATCACGGCACTCCACTGCCAGCGCCCCCTGGCCGGGAGCGGGCAGCATCTCGTCCAGCTCGAACACCTGCGTGACGGCGTTGACGCAGCCGAGCCTGGTCAGGCCGGCGTGGCCCAGCACGACCCCCTCGAGCTCGCCCTCGGCGACCTTACCCAGCCGGGTGTCGGCGTTGCCGCGGATCGGGACGCAGCGTAGGTCGCTGCGGAGGCGGAGCAGCTGCGCGGCCCGCCGCGGTGAGCCGGTGCCGATCCTGGCCCCGGCCGGCAGGTCGGCGAGCCTGGCGCCTTCCTGCGCCACCAGCGCGTCCCTGGGGTCATCCCGGGTCGGCACGGCGGCCAGCACGATCCCCGCTGCCGCCCCGGCCGGCAAGTCCTTGGCCGAGTGCACCGCCAAGTCCACCTCTCCGGCTAGCAACGCCTCGCGCAGCGCGGACACGAACACCCCGGTCCCACCGAGCTGTACCAGCTGCGACCGGCTGACATCCCCCCGCGTCGTCACCCCTGCGATTTCCACCGGCATACCGGTTCGCGTTGTGATCATCCTGGCCACCTGCCGGGACTGCGCGATGGCCATCGGGCTCCTGCGGGTGCCCAGCCGTAGCGGCCGATAGTTCACCGGGCCCCGTCCTGCTCCGGGGCGGCGCGGGTGACCGCCTCGACTGTGCGTGGGTCGAGATCGAACAGGACGCGCAGCGCCGCGGCGTACTCCTCGCCCCCCGGCAAGCCCGCGAGTTCTTTGACCCGGACTGTCGGCGCATGCAAAAGCTTGCTGACCACTCGCCGCACCGTCTGGGCCATTTCATCAAGGGCGTGCGCGCTCACGCCGTCCGCGATCAGCCGCCCGGCCAGCCTGGCCAGCTCGGCGTCGACCACTTCGGCTGCCCTGGCCCGCAGCGCCACCACCGTCGGGGCGATCCGGGCGGCGTCCACCGCCGACTGGTGCGCGGCCAGTTCGGAGTCGACGATTGCACGCACCGCGGTGATGTCATCGTCCCCGGCCGCCGTCCCGTGCTCGACCAGCGTGTCCAGGCCGATCACAGCCACGCCACGCAGGTCGGCCACCGCAGGCTCCACATCTCGCGGCATCGCGAGGTCAAGGAACACGAGGGCCTCGCGCCGCCTGGCGGGCACCACGTCTGCCGTGATCACAGGGCCGGTCGCGCCGGTGCAGCAGACCACGACGTCCGCCGCCGCTATAGCGGCGGGCAGGCCAGCAAGCCCAGTGACCCGGGTCGGGGTGACGCTCGACCTGGCAGCCAGCCTCTCGGCGTGTCGGCGCGTCCGGTTGGCCACCACGAGGCTTCCCGCGCCATCCCGGCAGGCCGTGGCCACCGCAAGCGCGCTCATCGAGCCCGCGCCGACGACCAGCACATCCCGGCCCGCCAGGCTCGGGACACCGGAAGCGGTGCCGGCCAAGGCGGGAGCAGGCAGGCTGGGGGCGGCCGCCTCGATCGCCAGGCTCAGCACGCTGACTCCCGTCCGGCCGATCCCGGTCTCGGCCCGGGCCCGCTTGGCGGCCCGCAGCGCCAGCCGGCCCAGGTCGCCCAGGACCCGGCCGACGGCGCCCTGCTCGACGGCCATCCTGATTCCTGAGCGCACCTGACCGATGATCTGCTCCTCGCCGACCACCAGCGAGTCCAGCCCGCAGGCCACGGCCAGCAGATGTCTCACTGCGCGGTCTTCGTAATGGATGTACAGGTGCGGAGTCAGCGCCTGAGCCGGGATGCCGCAGTGCCGCGCGATCAGTTCGCAGATGGCGGTCACTCCAGCATGGAACCGGTCGACGTCGGCGTAGACCTCGAGCCGGTTGCAGGTCGAGATCACGAAGGTCTCGGCCACCGGTTCGGCGCGCACCAGGTCCACCAGCAGCTTGGCCAGCGTGTCCGTGCTGACCGCGGCCCGCTCCAAGGTCGCCACCGGGGCGCTCTTGTGGCTGAAGCCGACCACCAGCACGCTCACCTGTCCACCTCCTCGGCTGCGTCACACTTAAAGACCTTTCGGTAATTGAGTGAACCAGGTTCATAGAGAAAGGCCCGTGTGGGCCAGGAACGCGAAGCACAGCTGGGAGTTGCTGCTGACCCGCTTCAGGCCGGCCTCGGCGGCGTCGCGTGCCTCGTCGATGGTGTCCGGGCACAGGCTGGCCAGCTCGACGGCCTTGACGTTGCCCCAGGCCATCTCGATCGGGTTGAGGTCACGGGCGTAGCCGGGCAGCCGTTCCGCCTGCAGCCAGCTGGCCTGGGTGGCGAGCCAGGCTTTCATGGCCGTGGACTTGTGCGAGGGCAGGTTGTCCCAGATGAGCGTGATGTTCGCCCCGGCGAAGTGCTGGTGCAGGTCGTGCAGGAAGCCGATCAGCGACTCGGTGTTGCAGGAGTCCTTCTTGATCTGGAACATCAGCGCCGCCTGGCTGCCATCGCTCTTGCAGGCGAGTGCGCCGGACATCGACAGCCGGGTCCAGCTGAACCGGTGCCGCAGGACGGGGGTCTTTCCCCGGGGCGCCCAGGTGGCCCGCACCGGCGGCAGCAGGGAGAACCCGCTTTCGTCTTGGAAGACTATCCAGGCGCCGCGGCGCCGGGCGCTTTTTTTATCCGCGGCCAGTCCTGCTTGACCCAGGTGGCGATCGCCTCTTCGTTGCGCTCCACGGCGCGGCGCGCCGGGCGCTGCCGGCTCCAGCCCAGCCGCTCCCGCAAGACCGCCCAGGTCTGAGCCTGTGAGTAGCGGACCCCGGTGACCCGCTCGGTCACCTCGGCGACCCGGGCCAGCGTCCACATCTCGGTGGGGAACCCGTTCGCCCGCGGCCCCTCCAGCAGCGCCGCCTCCACCCCGGCCAGCTGCTCATCGGTCAGTTTCCGCCGCCGCCCTGCCCGCCCCGCCCCCGCCAGCCCGCCGCGGCCCTGCTCCTGCCAGGCCCGGTGCCAGCGCGACGCGGTCTGCGCCGAAACCCCCAGTTCGGTGACCACGTCCACCTGGCGCCTGCCACGGGCGAACATGTCCGCAGCCTGCATCCGCCGCGCCGTCAGCCCCTCGAAATCACGGCGTGCCCGGGCACGCCCGGCGCGGCGCGCCTGCTTGTTCCGGGTCCCTGATCCAGTGGCTGCTGGCACGCCACCATTGTCCTACCTGAACAGGCGAAAGCCCGGCAGCGACTCACTGTATTTCCGAAAGATCTTTAAGCTCTACGCTGGGATGGCTGAACTCGCATCGCATAATCCCTTGATTCCTTCGGGAGCTAGGCGCGCAGGATGGTGCCGGCCCAGGCGGGCTGAGAAGCGAAATCCGGCCGCTAAGCGCCTCCGTCCGTTTCCCTGAGGGCTTCCGTGCTCGGTGATGGTCGGCGCGCATATGTGCGCTGTCCGAGTCGTACCTGCTCACGCCGACGAGCACCACCCGCGCCGCGGCGCGTGGTGAACGACCCGGACCCCAGCTCCCGCACCGGTCACTCGTCTCGTTCATGTCCCGCCTCCTGTCGCTAGGCAGCGAGCCCCTGCGCGATGAGCTGGCGAGCCCACCGCATCCGCCCGGCGGCCGTGTCAGGGTGGTCGCCGAACTCCTGTGCCATCCGGCAAACACAGCCCCAGATGCCGAACTGCTGGACAGCGCGGCTGATTGCCATGGCCACCATGTCAGCAGTCGGGGCTTCTGACGGCTGCAGCCCGGAGCAGAACAGGGCCGGGCAGCGCGCATCGTCCATGGTCATCTGTGTCACGGCGATCTGGGCAGCGGTAGGCATCTCGTACCATTCGGTTCTTCTTGTATCCAGGCTGTAGGCGGCGGCTGGCCAGTCACGGCCGCGACCGGTTCTCCCGGTTACGGGCAGCGGGCCTGACGATCATGGCTGGCCGGGCTCGCCGGGACCGGCGCACGCGGTGCCGCGTGGACGTGCGCCACTGGCTCAGCAGGAGCGCATGATCGCCTCGGTTCGCGTTTTCGGCGAGGGCAGACGTCCCCAGCGCCCCTAGGCCCAGCCGGGACACATCCAGCCCGCCCAGCGACACCCGTTTCATCGGTCATCTCCTCCACCAGTGACCTCCTGCAGCCAGGCTGACTGCTCGGGATCCAGCTGGTCCAGGCTCTCCAGCAGCTGCCGGGTCTCGACTTCGAGCTGACGCAGCACGGCGAGGTTACGTTCGGCGTGCCCGTATGCCATGGCCCCTTCCTCCGTCATGTGTGCGCGGCGGTCCGGCCGACCGGCGTTCTAGGGCCGGCCGAAGGCCCTGTCAGCAGGCCGATGGCCCGGGAGCGCTGCACAGCCTCGCCGCGACTGTGCGCGCCGAGCTTCCGGTATGGTCGCGACCGGAGCAAGCAGCCGCTCCGGGAGCGGATCGGGAACGAGCAAGTGCCGAGCACTCTCGAGAGATTGGGGCCGGCGGGGCCAACGGTGAGCGAGTACCCGTCGTCGGCTACGGAGATACCAGCGTCGGTGGTCATGTTTGGTGGCTTGGCAGTCATTGCGCCTCGCATTCGTTCCGTTCCCGCCGCCAGCGCCTCTGGCGCTGCTCTTGCGCTCCTCGCCCGACTGGTGGCTGATTCTCAATCGCCTCAATGATTTGGGCGTTGAAGTCGCGGGCGTCACCCACGGCAGAGTTCGCCATGATCTCCTCCAACGCACGGGTTACCGACTGCCGTATTCGTCGTGGCGGCGCCACCAGGGACCCTCAAGTGAGCGACGACCCGGCATGGCGAGGATAGACGGCGGATGCCATCGCTACCCTCCCGTGCGTGCGTGCACCCGGACCCGGGTAGTGCAAGACCGGATCCCGCCTACCGCACCGGAGGTCACCGCTATGGACCCCAAGGGCGAGCAGACCGCCTTCGTCTACACGACCTACATCCAGGAGACTCCCGGGCGCGTGTGGCAGGGCCTCACCGACCCTGCGCTGATGAAGTGCTACTGGCGGCACCAGACAGCTGGTCCGAAGACGTTCCATTCGGACTGGAAGAAGGGCTCCGCCTACGAGATGGCCCACGACGACGTCGGATTGGTCGTGCGCGGCCCCGGCCAGGTGATCCTCGAGTCCCATCCGCCCCGCCGGCTGGCCTACACCTGGCACACGATCACCCCGGAGTGGGCGGCGGCGGTCGGCATGGACCAGGCGACCGCCGCGGCCTGGCGCGCCGAAGCCCGCTCCAAGGTCGCCTTCGACATCGAGGACGTCGGCCACGGTGTCGTCAAGCTCACGGTGACCCACGACGGCTTCGCGCCGGGCAGCGCAGTGCTGCCGGCCATCTCCGAGGGGTGGCCCGCCGTCCTGGCCAGCCTCAAGACCCTGCTCGAGACGGGGTCGTCCTTGCGCACCTCGTGAACGGCCGCGGCAAACAGCAGCGCAGGTCCCGCGCCCCGAACCGCGGCCCCGCCAGACGCTTCCCCGCGGTCGGGCGCGACGCGACCGAATGCGCCGCTCGGGAGCGGCTCTCGGTGTGCTCGGACTCTAGGTCGCGCCTCGCCCCGCCCCGAACAACATTCCGCATCTGGACGGTGCGACTACCCTTCGTCAACCCATGCAGGGGTCTGGAGGCTGACGCAGTGAGTGAGCTTCAAGGCATCCCCGGTTCAAGTTCGAGGAGGGCAAGCTCGAGGAGTTCAAGCGCTTGTCCGCTCAATGCACGGAGATCGTGCGGACCAAGGACACCAGAACGCTGCAGCACGAGATCTACGTCCATGACGACCAGTCCGAGTGCATCGTCCCCGAGCGGTATAAGAACTCCGAGGCGCTCATACAGCACGCCGCGAACGCCGGGGTCTCATGGAGGCGATCCTGGCCACGGGCTCCGTCTCCGGCGAACTCCCCGGTGAGCGCCGACCTCCAAGCGCAGTTGGCCAGCGGCCCGGTCCGTCTCTTCACGCCCGTCCAATCGCTGTAACCATCGTCGGCTCGACCCGCCCCGGGTGCCGTCATCCGGCGGTATGACTGCGGCGGGCGACCACCCGATCAGGTGATCGCGTGAGAGCAGAACGATCCTTCGGTACGCCCTCACAGACCTGACTGCCGAGCATTCCTGGCGTGCCGAACGGCGGGTGCGTGTGCGGGTTGCCAAGGTGACTCGACCAGGCAGCGTAATTGGCGGCAGGCCGGACACGGTCACCCGAAGTTATGCTCTGCCTGACCGGGCACGCCCGGGACGGGCAGGCTCGGCCCCCATGTCCGTGCAGGGTGCAGGCCTAGGCTGGGGGGCGTGAGCGAAGGACTGCCCCCCGTAGCCGAGGCCCGGATGGCGGGTCTGCGGTCCAGCGGTACGTGGGGTTCCGCGCTGACCGCAGACGAGTTCGCCGCCATCCGCAGCGTGGGCTTTGAACCCGTCGGCCAGGTGTTCGGCGCGGCCGTCTACAGCGCCGGATCCGCCAGCAGGTACAGCTGCCCGGGGGCAGGCGGCTCGTCCGGCGGCGGGCTGCCGGCCCGGCCGGCGGCCCAGGTGTCCGGGCGGGGCGGCCCAGGGTCGTTCGGCCCGCTGGTGCAGACCCTGGACCTGGCGCGGCAAACGGCCGTCGGCCGGATGGTCGCCGAATGTGCCGAGCTTGGCGGGCACGGGGTGGTAGGCGTCCGGCTGACCCGGGGGTCATTCCCCCTCGGCGGGCCGCAGTTCACAGCCATCGGCACCGCCGTCCGCGCGCGCGGTGCCACGCCGGGGCAACCGGTGCCCTTCACCGCTGAGGTGTCCGGGCAGGATTTCACCAAGCTGATGATGACGGGCTGGGTGCCGGCCGGGATCGTGCTCGGTATCTCGATCGAGTCGCGGCACGATGACCGCAAGACCACCCGTCAGGCACGCTGGGGTTCGGGCAATGCCGAGGTCGCCGGCTGGACCGAACTGGTCAGCCAGTCGCGGCATGACGCCAGGCGCCGGCTGGAAAGTGGCGTCAAGCGGCTTGGCGCCGACGGCGTGGTGATCGCCACGATGGAGATGCGGGTACGCGAGCGGGACTGCCCGGAAACGGTCGGCCGCCGCGACCACATCGTGGAAGCCACCCTCATCGGCACCGCTATCGCCAGGTTCGCCCGCGCCGGGCAGCGTCATGACCGCCCGGCCCTGGCCGTCATGTCGCTCGACCCGCTGCGGCGCCAAGCCGCCAGGATCCGGATATAGATGCCTCAGCGGCCGCCTCAGCTGCCCGGCAGCAGGTCCGTAAACGTGGCCCGTGCGGGAATGATCGGCCCAGTAGCGGAGCTCAAGCTTGCTCGTAGGTCTCGGCGCACGGCGGGCAGACCGATTCGGGCCGCTCCCCGCACGGCACGCAGACCGCCTTGTCCGGCAGGTCCTCGGTGTGCAGTTCCCGGAGGACCGCCCGTGCTGGTGTCGATGTCATAGGCCGAGCCGGACAGCCGGATCGGCCGCACGCACCCGCCCGCCCGGAGGGCGATGGACAGCCATTCGTCGTAGTCGTCGCGGGCAGCACGTGCAAGCAGCTGCGCATCAAGGGACCCGGTGCCCGTCGCCGCGGGGGTGTCGGTGAGCACCGGACCGAAGGCCAGCACCTGGACGGTCACCGACGCCGCTCTGAGTGGCAGCCTCCCCGGCCAGCGGCACCAGGCCGCAGGCAGGCGGCGCTTCTTCTTCACCTTCGGCTGACAAGCCAGAATCTCCCTTCATTGCGTGCAGGCTTGTTCCGCGTGATTGCAGCGATGAAGGGTGCCCAAGACTGGAACGGGCACCAGGCCGGCCCCTGCGCGATTCGCGCGGCCGGTCAGCTTGTCTCAGATGGCGCCGCCCCTGCCCGGCAGGGTGATCAGATTGCCGCCGCCCTCACTGGGCATCAGCCCGGCGGCCCGGCAACGGCGCCGAGAAGAGACCTTCAGCGGTGACCGGCATCAGCCACATGCTGAGCGTGGTCTCAGCCTGACAACGGTCAACCCTCACCCGAGTAGTTCGGGGGCACATCGGCTTGTGCGTCCTGTCACCAACCGTGTTGCCCGGGTCCCGTCGGCGGTCGGAACCACCCGGTCGGCGCGAGCATCCGATCGTCCCTCCCCGCAGTTCTCGCACCAACTCGGTGCCGGACAGAACCTCGATCGTCTCGCGGAGCCGGTCGAGCTTCCCCGGAGAGCACAATGTCGGCTACGTGGTCACCGTGGGCTATCACCGACACCGACTCATCGTGCTCAGCGTGGCGCACGATCTCCGCCCAGGACAGCTGGTCCTCGGCGCGGACGGTGAACCGTGACTCGCTCACAGATCCCGGGGTAGGCGGAGAAAGATCGTGATCCCCGGATGTTACCGGCGAAGCTTTCCACGAGCAGTTCATCGGCCCTGGCGGCTGAGTTCAGAGCGCCCGCCAGGCGTCTTACAGGCTGAGATGAATACGGAGTGCCTGGTCGACTTCGCTGACGAGGGCCGCTGGCAATCGGCCAACTCGCTTGCCGACCCGCTCGACTGCTACGGATCGGACCTGCTCGGCTTGTGCCTTGGAGTCCTGAGACAGCCCGGTCTGATCGGCTGGCAGCAGGACCTGGAAGGGATAGATGCGCGCGGTATTCGAGGTCACCGGCACCACGGTGATGACGCCGCGTCCCAGCCTGGTTGCCGTGGCGTTGGCCGCGTCGTTGCTGACGACGACCGCGGGACGGGTCTTGCTGGCTTCCGAACCACGGACCGGATCAAGGGTGACGGTGACGATCTCGCCGCGGCGCATTTAGCCGCCCAGCCCGTCGGCGACGACGCTTTCCCATGCCCCGGCATCGTCGGAGGAAGCCCAGGACGCCCATGCCTCCTCGTAGGCATCCCCGAGCTGAGCCGCCCGCAGCAGACCGACAGCCTGGTGCACGGCCGCGGACCGGGATCCGATGCCCCGGGCCTGCGCGTAAGAGTCAAGAAACTCGACATCCTCTTCCGGCAGGCTAACGCTCACTTTCATACCAGTGATCCTACCGGTAGTAGTACGAGGGTAGCAAGAGTTCACCCGCCTATCGAACGGATGGCCGGGACTGGCGATGTCCTCTAGGCCACTGTCACGATCCATCGATCGAAACGATGGCGACTACGCGAAGCGTCTGAGCGCCTTCACCCCGTTATGGCCGGGCCGACTCCTTCGCCGAGTTTGAGCTGGATCGACCCGTTCCGGGAATGCAACCGCTGCCGAGTCTCCTGCGTCCAAGTAGTGGACAGGCCGGCGTCCGGTGCGCGCGGAATGTTCCGGGCGCACCGAACCGGCCGGGCGGGAGGCCAGTCATGGAAGGCGGTGCCGGCCGGACTGGTCGGACTGGTCGGCCGCCACTGGCGGCGGTCAGTGCCCCGCTGGGCGCCATGCTCAGCCTGTCGATACTCACCGCGGCCCTCGCCGGTTGCGGCACCAGGCCTGCACCGGTCTCGCAACACGTCACCCGGGCGGAGACGGCGGCCGTCCGGCGCCACACCGGCCCGCCGGTCGGCTCCCGCACCGAGGCAGACGCCTTCGGCCGTCGGCTCCTGTCCCGCTTGATCCTGCCGCCGGGTGCCCGCCTGGTACACCCGAAGACTTTGCCGCCTCTGCTGCGGCGGCCGGAGTCGATGCCGGGAGCAACCGACCTGGTCGACGTACACCGCACCTTTATGCTCCGTCAGTCGATACACCGGGACTACAGGTACCTGAGGGCTCATGTCCAGCAAGAGATGGCGGCGTCGGGCTGGGGTTCGACCGACAGCGTCGCCGGGTCGGCCGGTGAGTACGTCTATTTCGACGTCACGTCCGGGATGTGGGGGATCAATTCTTCCGATCTGACCGTGGAAATGCTCGCGGTGCCCGGTGGGTCCCTGCTGCGCTCGGACGCGCAGGTGGTCTGGTACCCGCGGCGATCGGCGGCCGAGCATCTGAACCCGGCTCGGTTCCACGCAGTCACGGTTTCGGCGCGGTCGCTGAACCGGGCTTCGCGCACAGTGACCCGGACGTTCGTTTCGGCAAAGGTGATCACCCGGCTCGTTGCGATCCTCAACGAGCTGCCCGCCGATCCGGGGATCGAATATTCCTGTCCCATAACGACAAGCAGTTACCTGATCCGCTTCGCGGCCACGGCCCGAAGCTGGCCGCAGGTGGTCGCATCCGCGTTCGGCTGCGCGACCGACTCGGTGACCGTGTTCGGGCGCGCCGAGCCGCCGCTCAGCGACCCGGCCGCCCGGCTTGAGGGCGCGGCAGCGCGACTGCTCGGGCGCCCTGGCCTAACTGACCAGCTCAGGCACGCCGGTGAGCGAGGCGAGGTCAACGCATGCCGACGCCGATCTTGCGCCGCCAGTAGGTGATCACGCGGTAGCTGTTTCACGCGCACTGTCTGCGCCTGGTCGTGCTGCCGGGAAGGCAGGATGCAGTTCATCGCCTCGAACATCGAGAGGCCCGTCGGGCAACTGTGCGGCAACGGGTGCAGCAGCCACAGCACCCGCTGGCGTCCGCTGAAACTTTCAGCAATCCGGCGACCTGCGCCAATGACCCTCAGCGACCATCGTGCGAAGAGTTCACACCGAGGAGGTCACTGGTTCGATCCCAGTATCGCCCACCAGGTCAGAACATATGTCGGTCTTCGTAGAGAGCACCGTGGGAGCCATTCCGGTAGCCATCCGGTACGGTGCCCGACATGGCAGGCAGGCGCGGCTGGGGCGAGGACTCCGTCTACTTCGATCACTCGGGGGAGTGCCGCGACAGAGACAACCACCGGCACTGCCCGGGACGATGGCGTGGCGTGGTCAGCCTCAAATCCGGGCCCGACGGCAGCGGCACCGCAAGAAGGTCTCCGGCAGGAACAAGACGGAGGTCCGAGCCAAGCTCGCCGCGCTTCATGACGAGCTGAACGACGGGGTTGTCAGCGACGCGGGCTTACACCGCCGCCCAGGCGATCAGGGACTATCTGGCTGACGGGCTGCCTGGCCGAGCCCCAAAGACGATCAGGACGCAACGGGAAGTTCTGGAGCCGCTGCTCCCGATCCTCGGGAATGTGCCCCTGCGCGAGCTGACGGCAGCCGACGTCCGGTCGGCACTGATCATGCTGGCGGCTACCCGGGCGACTCGCACAGTGTCCATGACGCATGCCGCGCTCGCGCGGGCCATCAGGCACGCCGAAGCCGGTGACAAGGTACGCCGCAACGTCGCCGCGCTGATTGACTCGCCTTCGGGCGGTCAAGGAAGGCCTTCAAGATCGCTCACGTTCGAGCAAGCGGTGGCACTGATCACAGCGGCGCAGGAGTACGCCTTGTACGCCTATGTGGTCCCGAGCGTACGCCCAGTCGCTGCAGGCCGTCCTGGACCAGCTGGCGCTTGCCGTGAGCCAACAGCGCAGAGCGTACAAAGGCGCCAATCGGATCTTCCCGGCCATACTGCATGCCGGAAGGTGTCCGCGGAGCCGCGGCCCGCTCACGAAAGCACCGCGGCTGGCCTAGGGCTTTGCGGGACGAATGGGCCATAGCCGCGCGACCGCGCGGCGATGCAGATCACCTGGACCACAAGCCGCGTTCTGTGGCCGCGGAGTATGCCACTGACGTGGGCGCTGGCCTGGTAGCCGTCGATTCTGCCGGTCGGGACGCTGGCGTGGAATCCTGCCTGTGTCACCTGCTCGGTCCGCGTGTCCTGAACGGCGGTGCCTCCGCCGACCGGAAGGGTCCCGGCCGGGCACACCGCAGCCCCTGAGGTGATGCCGTCGGCTGACACGGTCTGTGTGTGGACACCAGAAATGAGAGAGATGAGAGCGGCGGGAGCGCAGGAGACCTGGACGGTGAACCGGGCGGTGCGGCCGCGTCGCAGGCCG
The DNA here is from genome assembly GCA_963762615.1 of uncultured Actinomycetes bacterium. Lineage (GTDB taxonomy): Bacteria > Actinomycetota > Actinomycetes > Streptosporangiales > Streptosporangiaceae > PALSA-505. The sequence goes on from CAVXLG010000020.1 coordinate 265,377, forward strand.
CTGAGGTGCGCACTGGCCTGGTAGCCGTCGAAGTTGCCGGGCCCGCTACTGGCGTGGAATCCTGCCTGGGTCACCTGTTCTATCCTCGCGTGCTGAACGGCGGTGCCGCCGCCGATCGGGAGCGTGCCGGCGGGGCACGCCACGGCCTGCGAGCTGGTGCCGTTTGCGGTCAGGACCTGGGTGTGGATGACGTAGATCAGGAATGTGGCTGAGGCCGGAAGGCAGGCAACCTGCACGGTGAACCACATCCTGCTGCCGTGCGGCAGGTGGCTGACGTGCACGCTGGCCTGGTAGCCGTCGATTCTGCCGGTCGGGGCGCTGGCGTGGAATCCTGCCTGGGCCACATGCTCGACCAGCGGGTTCTCGACGGCGGTGCCGCCGCCGACGGGCAAGGTCCCGGCCGGGCAGGCGACCCCGCCAGAGGCGGTGCCGTCGGCAGACTGGGTCTGGGTGTGCACAGCGTAGATCACGAAGTTGCTGACAGACTGTCGGGTGGGGCTCCTCGCCACCGTAGTACCTGCGACGGCCGCATTGGCGGCCGGCGTGACCGGCGTGATCGTCACCGCGAGGGTGGCTGCGCTGAGAGCGAGCGCCTTGGCACGCGTTTTCATCCTCGCTGTCTCCATTTTCCCTGCCTCCATTAGCGCTGGTTTCTGGCCGCTGCTCACAGCGGGTCCGTGGGCTAGCGGTTTGATGAATCGGGCGGCTGTTCGGTTCCGCCGCGTGTCCTTCGTGGCGTGACTGGCGCCGTGACAGAACGGTTTACGGCGAGGCACTGCGGTAAGGCCTTGCGGACGGTCGAGGCGGAGCGCGAGCTTGGGGCATAGCCGTACCGCCTCTTCCGCTTCGTGCTGCAGGCCCGGCGGTACTTCCTGGGCGGCGATGACCGGAAAGCCCCAGTCGTCCAGGGTGATCAGCTCGGGCAGCACCTCCGCGCACAGGCCGCGGCCATCGCAGGCAATGGGATCGACACGGAGCCGCACCCCCGCGGTCACGGCGCTCTCCGCGGCGGGATTGGCAGCACGCCCGCAGGCCGGGTCCCGCAGCACCAGCCCTGGGCGTGCTGGCTGACCTCCCCGCTAAAGACCTCAAGCGCACTGCGGACCATATGCACCGCCCCGTCGGGATGGTGGCACGCGCCGCGCCCATCGGCCTGGCCCAGCCAGCGCCGGAGCCGGCCCTCATCGAACCGGCGCCCCGCGGCCAGAGCTTCCAGCTCACCCGCGATCGCATCGAGCCCGAAGACGCACGGGCCGCACTGCCCGGCCGACTCATTGGCCAGGTAGCGGGCCACCCGGGCAGTCTCGGCGAGGCCGCACACGTCGGCGGGCAGGGCAGCGACCAACCCGGCTCCCGGGCCGGCGCGCAGCACGCGCAACCCAGCCACCGAGAACGGCAGCGGTGCCGCCGCGGCAGGGTCTGCCCATGTGCCGAAGTAGCCGCCTATCAGCAACGCCCCCAACGGCGCTGCCGGGCCGCCCGTGAGGGCGAGCGCCTCGCCGACGGGCAGGCCGATCCCGATCTCATACACGCCGGGCCGGTGCACAGCGCCCATGAGAGTGACCAGCATCGACCCTGGCTCCGCTGGCGTTCCCAGCGAGCGAAACCACTCCGCACCATGGCGAGCGATGAGTGCCAGGTGCGCCAGCGTCTCGACGTTCTGGACCAGCGTCGGCCGCCCGTCCAGGCCACGTTCGGACACCCGCGGCGGCACCGCGGTGGGCAACGGGATCCCGCGCCCGACCCAGTTCACCAGCGCGCTGGCCTCGCCGGCCACGAAACCGTTGGCAGCGGTCATGAGCGTGATCCGGATCGGGTCCAGCCGGGCCCGCTTGCGCTCCGCAGCCGCGCCGCCGATCGTGTCTCGCACCGCGTCGTGGACCACCACGACCGCCTGCCTGGCCCCCACCATCTCGGCGGCCAGGACGGCCCCGTCGAGAACAAGATGCGGTTCGCGGGCCAGCAGCACCTTATCTTTCGCGCTGGCCGGCTCCCCCTCGGTGCCGTTGGCGATCACCACCGGCACGTCCCGGCCGGAGGCGACGGCGTGCAGCTTCCTGGCGGTCGGAAAGCCGGCGCCGCCACGGCCGGTCAGCCCGGCCCGGCTCACCTCGGCGATGAACTCCGCGCGCCGCCGCACGTTCCGGCCGATGGTGGGCAGGCCGCCGTGCCTGGTGAGATGCTCCCCCAGGCTGGCCGGGACGCCCCAGAACCGCTCCGGCAGCAGCCGGGGCAGGCGGCCGGCACGCAGCCCGCCAGCGTTGCCCACCTCGGCCCGGTCACCGTCGACGGTGTTCATGGGACTCCTGCCGCTGACCGGGCCGACGCGAGCCGGGCGGCCTCCGGCCGCGGTCGCGGCGGACCGGATGGCGGTTCGCCAGGGCCGCCCTGGGACCGACTGAAGAGCCGGGCGAGGACGGCCGCCGCCACCGCCGCGGCCGAGCCCACCTCGACCAGCGCCACCCACCAGATACCGAGGTCATTGCCCGCGGTCAGCGAGTGGAGAAAGGCGGCTGGCCAGGCCAGGTAGGCGAGCCAGTGGACAACCCGCCAGGCCCGCTGGCCCAGGCGCCGCCGCACCAGGCTGGTGACCAGCACTGCGCCGCCCAGGTTGACCGCGAGCGCGCCCAGGCCGATGGCCAGGGTTCGGTAGGGCGAGGCCAACGGGAGCAAAGTCGCGGCCCATCCGATCGTGACGAACGGGTCGAGGATCGCCGTCACCACGTGCAGCGTCAGCAGGGCGACCGCGAAGAGCGAGAGCGTGCGGTGCAGTTCGGCGACCGCGAAGCGCGGCCAGCGGCCGGGCTGGGAACCGGTCCGTGTCGCCACGCCGAGAACGAGCACGATACTGAACAGGACCAGCAGGACCAGGCCGCTGCCGCGGGAGAGGAACCACAGGTACTGCGAGCCCGATGCTGCCGCTGTCGTGCTCATCGCACCGGCCTCGTCCTGCCGGGGCCGCCGGGTCCGCGGCGGGAAGCGGTGGCCCCGCCCGGCCCGGCCGGCCCGGCCGACATGCGGCAGAACATGGGAGCCTCGACCGGCCCGCCGTCGCCCTCCGGCCAGCCTGCGATCAGCCGCATGCTGCCGTCGCGGGCCACCAGGCGGGCCGGCAACTCCTGCTCGGCCAGCCATGCCGGTGCCTGGTCACCGGCGACTATCGCGGCCGTGGACGCCGCGTTGGCCTCCGCGCAGTTCGCTGCGGCGACGCTCACCGTCCGCCACGGGCCCGCGGCCGGCAGCCCGGTCCGCGGGTCCAGGATGTGGTGCAGCGTGCGGCCGCCCCGCTGCCACTGGCGGCACATGATGGACGAGGTTGCCAGCGCTCCCGCGGCCAGCCGGACGACCTGGCCAGCTGAGCGCCCTGAGCCCGGGGCGCCCGGGCGGCTGCGGACGCCGCCCATGCTGACCGGCTGCTGCTCGTCGGCGACGAACACCGGCCAGCCATCGATGGGTGCCTCCCCCGCCACGGCGATGTCCCCACCCAGGCTGATGAGCACCCCGCCGCCGGCGATGGCGGCGGCTGCCGCGCTTGCGGCGCGGTCGGAACCGAGCCCTTTGGCGGTGGCCCCGAGGTCGAGCCGCGACCCGGCGGGCAGGCGGAGGCGGCGACCGTCGAGCCGCACCGACTCCCAGCCCGGCACGCAGGCGGGCGCGGACGGCATGGCCTTGCGGTACCGGACCGCGGCGAAGTCGCGGTCGTAGCCCAGCGATGTGAGCGCGCCGCCCACCGTAGGGTCCACCAGCCCCCCAGTCCACCTGGCGGCCCCGAGCGCGACCGCGATCGCCTCGGCGAGCCCTTCGCTGAGGATGTGCACGGTACCCGCGCTGCGGTGGACCGCAGAGATTTCCGAGTCATCCCGGAACCGGCTCGCCTGCTCATCCAGCCTGGCCAGTTCGGCGTCGACGACGGCCAGCACACGGGCCAGGTTGTACGGCGGCCAGGCCGCGACCCTGGCACTGGTGCCGAGGGCGTCACGTTCCGCGACTGCCGCCACGGCCGTGCCGATGTCGATCATCGCCCACCCGGAGGCGTGCAGGCCCCGCCGCGCCGTGTCCATCAGTTGTCCCCTCGGTAGCTGTATGTCTTGACTCCGTTGGGCCCGGTGGTCACGGTGACTCCCGAGCCGCCCGACGTGGCCACCGGAGCATGCAGGGCCGGTTTGCCCGGCCCGGCCGTCGTTGCGCCGGGTACGGACGTCACCGAACTCGTGACCGGTGTGGCCGTGGGCGGGTGGTGCGCGAAGTAGCCGGTGGCGGCCGCCACACCGGCGATGAGCGCAGCGGCCGTCCAGTTGGAGGCCCGGCGGACGCGCCGGACGCCGCCGGCGCGGGCTCGCGCGGCGGGGCGCGGGTAGGAGATGTCCTCCTCGTCAGACCCGGGCAACCGCACCCACCCGGGTCGCTCCTGGTAGTTGTGGTCCATCGTCGTTCCCCTCCATGCGGGCGGTTCATTGCCGGCAAGCCCGGCGTTCCCAGACTGCGCCGGAGAGGATGAAACGACCGTGAGCCGACGATGTGAACCGCTCACATGCGACTCTCCTCGTTCTCACATCGATGGCTGCGTAACCTCGTGCGCATGCGAGTGCTCGTGGTCGAGGACGAGAGCCGGATGGCCCGGCTGCTCAAACGCGGGCTCGAGGAGGAGGGGCACGCAGTTGACGTGGCCGCCGACGGCCCAGAGGGACTGTGGCTGGCCACCGAGAACCCGTACGCGGCGATCGTGCTCGACGTGATGCTGCCGGGTTTCGATGGGTTCGAACTCTGCCGGAGGCTCCGAGCGGCGGGCATGTGGGTCCCGGTGCTCATGCTCACCGCGCGTGACGCGGTCGATGACCGCGTCCGGGGCCTCGATGCGGGCGCAGACGATTACCTGGTGAAGCCGTTCAGCCTGCTGGAGCTGGCCGCGAGGCTGCGGGCGCTGGTGCGCAGGGATGACAGGGTCAGGCCCGCGGTCTTGGCGGAGGGAGATTCTGAAGCTGGATCCTGCCAGCAAGCGCGCCTGGCGGGGCAGCACCGAGCTGCACTTGTCCCCCAAGGAATTCTCGCTGCTTGAGCTGTTCCTGCGGCATCCTGGCGCGGTCCTCACCCGGTCGCAGATCCTGGACGCGGCCTGGGACTTCGCCTACGACGGCACCTCGAACGTGGTGGACCAGTACGTGACCTACCTGCGGAAGAAGATCGACGCGCCGTTTGGGCGGCACGACCTGGAGACCGTCCGGGGGATGGGCTACCGGCTGCGCCACGAGGAACGGGGGTAAGAGGTGTCGATCCGCCTTCGCGTGGCGCTGGTGTTCGCGCTAGCTCTGGCGATAGCGTTCACCCTCGGCGGCTGGCTGTTCATCAGTCAGCTCTCTGCCGCGATGCTCAGGTCGACGGACGCAGCCCTGACCGCGCGGCTCAGCCAGGCCGGGCGATCCTCCGAGGACGATGAAGGGCCGCCGCCGACCATCACGGCGGCCCCGCTGGCGCCCGGCGAGTACGTCGTCCAAATCGTCGACCCGTCCGGGCGGGTCAAGCAGTCCAACGCGGGAACCAGGCCCCTGCTCACCGCGGCCGAGCTCAACCAGGCCCGCCGCGGGGAGGTTGCGCTGACCCGGACCCTCGAAGGCGAGCCTGAGCGGGTGCTCGCTGCCCCCTTCAGGGGCGAGCACGGAAGGGTGGCAATCGCCGCCGTCTCGCTCGAATCCAATAACGCCACGCTCCGCCAAGTCACCGACGGGCTCCTCATCGGCGGCACGGTCTTCGTGATCGTCGCAGGCTTGGGCGCCTACTGGCTGGCCCGCGCCGCCCTCGCCCCGGTAGAACGACTGCGGCGGGAAGTGGCCGCGCTGTCGGAGCGAGACACCGGGGCGACGCTGCGCGTGCCGGGCACCCACGATGAGATCGCCGCGCTCGCCAGGACCATGAACAACCTGCTGGTGCGCCTGCGCCGGGCGCTGGCCCGGCAGCGGGCGTTCGTCGCGGACGCGAGCCACGAGCTGCGCACACCGTTCGCTGTACTGCAGGGCGAACTGGAACTGGCCGGCCGGCCGGGACGGAGCAAGGAGGAACTCACTGCGGCGGTCGCCAGCGCCGCCGAGGAAGCGGGCAGGCTCACCCGCATCACCGACGACCTGCTCCTGCTCGCCAAGGGCGACGAAGACAAGCTCAGCCTCCGGCCCGAGCGCACCGACATCGCGGCACTGCTGACCAGAAGCGCAGAACGGGCCAGTGCTCGAGCACAGGCAGCGGGGGTCACCTGCCGGGTCGATGCCGCCACGGGCCTGACCGCAGTCGTGGACGCCGGGCGGATCCGCCAGGCAGTGGACAACCTCGTCGACAACGCGCTGCGGTTCGCCCCACGCGGCACCCAGGTCGTGATCTCCGCCGAGATCACCAGACCATCGCTGGTGATCGAGGTCCGCGACTCCGGGCCGGGGTTTCCGCCCGAGTTCCTCCCCCACGCCTTCGAGCGCTTCCGCCGCCCCGACGAGGGCCGTGCCCGCAGCGCCGGAGGCGCCGGCCTGGGCCTGGCGATCGTACAGGCGATCGTCGTCGCCCACGGCGGAACGGCGGTAGCCAGCAACCGAAGCGAAGGCGGCGCTTCGGTCAGACTGGACATTCCCTGCGGTACGGACCCTCCGCCATAACGCCCGGTCTAGGGTGGAATCCACAGACGGGAGCCATTCTTCGCAGTCTTGGAGACCCGTCTAGACATTCTGAGCCCGTACAAGTCCAGGTAACGTCCACTCCCAGGCATCTGAAGGCACCCTAGGCCGAACGAGCTTGACGCCGGCGGCCCAGCGGCCGATGAGCCGGGCTGCCGGTCCTGCAGCAGCTTGTCCGGCGGCAGCAGCTTCAGCGCGCGGCGCCGCACGCAGGCAGTCCACATCCGGCTGTCTTCGTCGTTGGCCGGTCTCAAGGGACAAAGGACCCAGACAGCCGAGACGTTCGTATCTGCCCCTGCGGCATGGTCTGCGGTGGCATGGGATCATCCATACCGTTCAACTCGTCTGGGGGATAGCTGACATGAATGTCAGCTTCCGGCACCGGCCGCTGTCGCGCTGCATAGCAGGCGCTGGAGTTCCGGCAACTGCGCGAGTTCATCCGCGCCCAGCTCGTTGTCCCCGGATACCCGCAGTTGCTGCTGCGGCTGGATCGATAGAGCAGCGGACCTTCAGCGTGCGGCGTCCCGTCGGCGAGGTCTTGATCTGAGGGATCCGGGACGGGCGCAGCGGACTGGTGGGAGGAGGTGAAAGCGGTGAATGACTTCTTCAAGGTTGTCGCGGCAGGGCCGGCCTTCTTCGTCAGCGCGTGGGTGCTGATGATCTTCGCCGGGATTACGAGCACGGATGCTGGCATCCGACCGTTCGGCTACATCACGTCCATGGTCTTGACCATCGGCCTCTGGCTGACGTTGGCGCCGGCCATCGGCGCGATCGCCCGGACCGGCAAGAAGCGCTGACCTGGCCGCGCGCCTGGTCCCTGGCTGTGGGCGGACGCCCGGCTATTGCTCTTCCTCTGCTCTTCCTCGCTCTCGGGGACTACGGCGATGGGCCTATGAGCGTGTTCGAGCACCGCGCGAGTCACTGATCCGAGCGACGAATCCGTCGAGTTCCTGATGGCGAGGCGGCCATGATGCTTGCCCAGCGCCAGGAGCTCGGCTGGGCGGGGCCGGTTGCGGTCGTTATGCTCTCGGTGTCGGGCATGTTGATCTGCAGGGGCTGACGGTGGAACAGCAAGAGGCACACCCGCTGGTGCCGCAGTTGCGCCTGGATGAGCTGCTGACCGAGCTGCAGGTCCGGCTGCAGAACATCCTGGCCACCCGGGACCGGGCGCATGCCCTGCTGGAGGCGGTCGTCGCGATCGGCGCTCACCTCGACCTCGAGGTGGTGCTGCGGCAGATCGTGGAGGCGGCGGTCAGCCTGGTCGACTCCCGGTACGGCGCGCTGGGCGTGATCGGCGAGGGCGGTGCGCTGGTCGAGTTCGTCCCGGTCGGCCTCGACGAGACGGAGATCGCCCGGATCGACCACTGGCCGGAGGGCCGCGGCCTGCTCGGTGAACTGATCACCCACCCGCACACGCTGCGGCTCCCCGACATCGCCGCCCATCCCGGGTCGAGCGGATTCCCCGAGGGTCATCCGCCGATGCGGACCTTCCTGGGTGCGCCGGTGCGGATCCGTGACGAGATTTACGGCAACCTGTACCTGACCGAGAAGCGGGGCGGCGCCGAGTTCGACGAGGAGGACGAGGCCCTGGTCGTGGCGCTGGCGGCGGCGGCGGGGGTGGCGATCGAGAACGCCCGGCTGTACGCGGAGGCGCGCAGGCAGCAGCAGTGGCTGCGTGCCAACGCGGAGGTGACCCAGCGGCTGCTGTCCGAGGAGGAGCCGCATGATGTGCTGTCCCTGGTCACCCGGCAGGCGCTGGAGATGGCCGGGGCCGACCTGGTGGTGCTGGCGCTTCCGGCGGGCGGCGGTGAGCAGCTGGTGATCGAGCACGCGGTCGGTGTCGGGGCCGGTGAGGCGCTGGGACTCGTGCTTCCCATCCGGGGGTCGGCGTCGGGGATGGTGATGGCCAGCGGCAAGCCGCTGGCGGTGGATGACTTCAGCGACGATGAGCGGGTGGCTTCAGTGGCCCGCGAGCACCTGGGCCTCGGCCCGGCGGTGCTGGTCCCGCTCGGCCCGCCGGGCAACGTGCGCGGCGTGCTGACCGCCGGGCGCCACCGGGGTTCCATGCCGCTGTCGCCGCCCGCGGTGGAGATGCTGATCACCTTCGCGGCGCAGGCGGGCATCGGGTTGGAGCTGGCCGAGCACCGCAGGGACGTCCAGCGGCTGGCCCTGTTCGAGGACCGGGACCGGATCGCCCGCGACTTGCACGACCTGGTGATCCAGCGGCTGTTCGCCACCGGGATGTCGCTGCAGGGCAGCTCGGGGCTGATCGCCGATCCGGAGGCGGCGAACCGCGTCCGGCAGGCGGTCGACGCCCTGGACGAGACGATCACGGATATCCGGTCGGCGATCTTCACCTTGCAGTCGCGCCCGCAGGCTGGTCCGGCCGGGATCCGGACCAGGATCCTGGCCATGGTGGGGGAGATGACCGGGTTGCTCGGCTTCCCGCCGTCGGTGCGGATGGAGGAACGGCTCGACGCGCTGGTACCCGGGGAGATAGCCGATCAGATGCTCGCGGTGCTGCGCGAGGCGCTGTCCAACGTGGCCAGGCACGCCAGCGCCAGCCGGGTCAGCATCGCCGTTACGGCCGGCTCAGACCTGACCCTCGCCGTCCGGGACGACGGCACCGGGATGAAGGCCTCCAGCCGGCGCAGCGGGCTCGCCAACCTGGCCGACCGGGCCAGCCAGCTGGGGGGGACGCTGCGCGTGGGCCGCGCCGAGGGCGGCGGCACCGAGCTCGAGTGGCGCGTCCCGCTACCTCAGGGCGATCAGGCTGGCTGAGCTGGCTGGTCACCCGGCCTGGCGGATTCGCCGGCCGGTGATGCGGCGGGGGGTGATGCGGATGCCGTGCTGGCGTTGTCCGCCTGCCCATGGTTCGACGCCGCTGTGCCGGGTCAGGTCGTGCTCGGCCAGGGTGTCGAGGTGGTGTGCGGGGCCGTGGATGAGCACGCTCCAGCCTTCGCGGGCGGCCGGGTCGATGGCGTCGATCTCGAACGCGACGTCGTATTCGGCGGCCGGGATGCCGGTGCGCAGGTCCTCGCCGGCCGGGCTGTACTCGGCGGTGCGGAACACGATGGATCCGTCGAGCACCTGGTAGTTGACGGGGAAGACGGTCAGGCCGTACCGGCCCGGAGAAGGCGAGCCGGCCCACGCCGCCGGGTGAGATCAGCCGCAGGCACTCGTCCTCGTCGAGCTGCTCCAGTACGGGTTCCACGCTGTGCCCCTTCCGTCGAGGCCGGCCGTCTGCCGGCGTTGTTTGCTGGCCCGCGGGTCAGCGGTCCGGGCCGTCCTTGCCGGGGTCGGGGTCTTCGGTGAAGATCCGGGCGGCGTAGGCGGCGGCCTGCGTCCGGCGTTCCATGCCCAGCTTGGCGAACAGTGCCGAGACGTAATTCTTCACCGTCTTCTCGGCCAGGTACATGCGCTCGCCGATCTGCCGGTTGGTCAGGCCCGCCCCGATCAGCTCCAGGATCCGCCGCTCCTGCGGGGTGAGCTCGGACAGCGGGTCAGATCGCTGGGCCTGATCGCGCATCCGGCGCATCACCCGGCTGGCCGCCTCCGGGTCCAGCATCGACTCGCCGGAGGCGACGGTGCGGACCGCGCCCACCAGATCGGTGCCGCGGATCTGCTTGAGCACGTACCCGGCCGCCCCGGCCATGATCGCGTCGAAGAGCGCCTCGTCATCCCCGAACGAGGTGAGCATCAGGCACGCGACTTGCGGCATCGACGACCGGATGTCCCGGCAGACGCTGACGCCGTCCCCGTCGGGCAGCCGGACATCGAGCACGGCGACGTCCGGCCGCAGCGCCGGAATGCGGGCCAGCGCCGACGCGGCGGTGCCCGCTTCCCCCACCACCGTGATGTCCGGCTCGGCCTCCAGCAGCTCCTTGACCCCGCGCCGGACTATCTCGTGGTCATCGAGCAGGAACACCCCGATCGCGGGGCGGTCTCCTGCTGTCTGGTTCATCTGCGAGCACCCTCCTGGGCATCGGGTCAGCGGGGCCCGGATCAGTGCCGCGCCGCCGTCGGTCCACCTTATCGGCCGCCCGCGGGCCGGATCAGGGACCATGGTCCCGGCCGGGATTCCCGGAGGTCCCGGCGGCCGGTCATCCTCTTCTTCCCGGCCGGGCCGCCGCCATGGACGGGACCTTGGCGCCCGGCCGTCCGGACGGAAGTCCCGGAAGATCAGGGACCCGCGACCCTGCGGATATGTACCGGGCCGGCGGCAGGCTGAAGGCCGCAGACATGAATCGCCACCGGGAACAGGAACCCGGCACCAGAAACGGAGAAGTGCCATGCGCAGAAGGACATTCGACACGCTGGCCGTCGGGGCCGGGCTGGTCATCGCGGCCATCTTGCTGGTGGCCGGGGGCCTGCTGACCTGGGGCCACTCGTTCGTGACCAACGAGGTGCACACCCAGCTCGCCGCCCAGAAGATCGTCTTCCCGGCGGCCAACAGCCCGGCGATCAAGGCACCCGAATTCGCCGCCATGCACCAGTACGCCGGCCAGCTCATGACCACCGGCGCCCAGGCCGAGGTCTACGCCGACCATTTCATCGCCAACCACCTCAAGGTGATCGGCGGCGGCAAGACCTACGCCCAGCTGTCTGAGGCATCACTGGCCAACCCCAAGAACGCGGCGCTGGCCGCCCAGGTGCAGACCGTGTTCCGCGGTGAGACGCTGCGCGGCCTGCTGCTCAACGCCTACGCCTTCGGCACCATGGGCACGATCGCCGGGATCGCCGCCATCGGCGCGTTCACCGGCGCAGGCCTGATGCTGATCCTGTCCATGCTGGGCATCTGGCACCTGCGCCGTGTCGCCCCGCAAACCGAGGTGTTCCCCGGGCCGGCCGGCGCCAAGACGGCCAGCGCCGTCCCGGCGCACACCGCCTGACCACCCGGCGCAGCCGTCCGCCCCCCATCCCGCACGACCGGACAAGGGGCGGACGCGTGGCATCCCGCCGGCCCGGCCAGGGACCTAAGTCCCGGACCGCCATGACCGACCTCCCTGGCCGCGACCACCCGGCCAGCGCGAGGATCGAAGCAGCTCCGCGCCGCCGTTGCTTGTCTTACGCGGCCAGCGCGGCCGGTCCGGGAACGTGTGTACCCGATCATCCGTCACCGGCCCGCAGGGTTACCGCACCACCAGGACTGGCCGGTCGGTGAGGTGGATAACCTTGTGCGCTGTGCTTCCCAGGACGAGTCCGGCGAGGTCGCCCCGTCCTCGTGAGCCCATCACGATGATGTCGACGTCGTTTTCCTTGGCGTCGCTGACGATCTCGGCGGCTGCGTACCCGAACACCGTGGTCCTGATCTTGCCCTGCGCCTTCACGCCGGCCTGGGTCAGCTTCTCCACCGTGGCTTCCACGGCCTCCTCGGCGCCGCTGTACGACTCGGACGCTGGCAGCAGGCCGACCTTGCCCCCTGCCTCACGTTCCCTCACGTGAAGCACCCACACTTCACCCTTGGACAGCAGCGCGAGCTCCCGGGCCGCCGCCATCGCGCGTTCGGACATCTCCGAGTAGTCCATCGCCACCAGAATCCGGTCATACATTCGATTCACCTTTCGGTGTGGAGGTGCTGAACGTGAAGTTCTTTGCTTGGCCGGCCGGGTCTTCGTCCGGATAGCTGAGCCTGTCTCGCACGTCTACCACGGCCTCGACATGCCGGATGGCATCGAGCAGCCGACCGGCCACCGCCTTGCTCTTGGCCTGGCCGATGACCGTCACTATCCCGGTCCTGACCCAGACTTCCAGCATCTCCGGATCCAGCGCGAACTCGCCGTCGATGATGTCGTCGATGATTTCCTCGCGGATCTGGTAGTCCTCGCGGCTGTAGACGCTGAGGACGTCGATCCGGCTGACGATGCCGATCAGGTGCCCCGCACCGTCTACGACCGGCAGCCGCTTGACCCGGCGCGCGCTCATCACGCGGGCGGCCTCGGCCGCGGTCGCGTCCGGGCCGATGGTCACGGCCGGCTGCGTCATCAGGTCCCGGGCCTGCACTGCGGACGCCTTGCGTTCCTCGGCCCGGTACGGCCGGTACGACCTGCCCTGGTGCCCGGCTGCCGCGGCTTCCTTGGCCAGCAGGTCGCCCTCGGACACCACGCCGATCACGCGGTTCGCGGAGTCCAGCACGGGCAGCGCGCTGACATGGCCATGCCGCATGACCTCAATGATCTTCTTGAAGTCTGCTTCCTCCCGCGCCGCCACCACCCGGCTGGTCATGACATCTGCGACCGAGGTTTTCATGACGTCACTTCCTTTCCTACGACAAGACCAGTTCAGCACCGCGGCACGAAGCAGACACGGGCCAAAGGTCCCGCTGGTCGCCGACGTCCGGCCCCTGTTGCACCGGATCGACCATCGGTTAAGGCCGACAGTCGATCCAGTCCAGGTGCCCCGATGTGCCATCGGGGCGAGACAGGACCATGGTCCCCGCCGGGTGCGGAGGAACGGCCCTAACCCGCCCCGGCCCGGCGTGTGACCCTCGTTCCATGAACACGAACCTCTCGGTCTCCCCGAGCCAAGCCGAGCCAGCGCCAGTCCCGGAATCGGCCCTGCAGGATCTCGCGGCTGCGGAGGCGGATGCCTGGATTACCCGGATCGCCCTCGCCGAGCGGGCCTGCTGCTGTCCGGCAAAGCCGTCCGCCGTGGGGATCATGCCATCGGCCTCCGACCGGTCAGAGCCGATCGACCTGATGCTTTGCGGTCACCACTACCGGATCTACGAGGCCGGGCTGCAGACGGCCGGGGCCGTCCTCCACTACGCCCCGCGCGGGTAAATGCGCGCCTTCTCCTCGGGCGAAGAGCTGGGTGCGCGATAGCAGCGGCAACGCTCCGCGATCACGCGTAACTGCCTCGTGATGATGGGCAACGTGCGGGCCATCCGCCGGATGTCAGGTGACCTTTGACCCTGCCGGCCCCGGAGTGCGAGATTCATCCTGCGAGTGAAGAGTGAGGCGAGTAACCAGCAGATGCTGGCGACTCCCGATCGAAGGAGGGGTCGAGATGCCGAAGATCATCGATAGCCCGCCCGCAGGCACTGGCTCAACGGCGCCTGCCGGTAGCGAACAGCTCGTTCGGCAGCAGGCGATCAAGCAGATCGAGCGCAGGCGCCGCTTCTGGATCAGTACCGTCGCGGGCGCCATCGGCATGATGCTCCTCGTGGTCATCTGGGCCATGTCGGAGTACCACAACGCGGGCGGCTGGCCGACCCACGGCTTCAGCCAGAGTTCTGGAATCCATGACGTGTGGAACTTCTGGATCATCTACCCGCTCATCGCGTGGGTGTTCGTGACGGCGGCGAGCGCCTGGTTCGTGTTCGGGCGCAAGCCGATCTCGGAAAGCGAGATCCAGCGCGAGATCGAGCGCCGGGCAGGCCCGCCCGCGGACACCTGACTGCAGCGCAGGGGCGGGCCGGGGAAGCCGGGAAGGCGTCTCTGCCTCCCGGCTGATCCCGTCTTCGGTGATCATTCTCCGGTGAGGTCGCGTCGGCTGAAGCAGACCCCGCCTAGCGCGACACCCACGGCTGCGAGGGCGGCGAGAACGGCTGCGCTGGTCCAGTCGGGGCTTACCGCCGGAGCCGCCGCCATCTGATGGAACACCGAGGTGTCGAGCAGCCAGTGGCTGGAGCTGAAGAACCCGCCCACCAGCTCGATGAGGAGAGACCAGGCCAGCAGGCCATAACTGACGGCGGTCACGGCCCGGGGCCACGCGCCCAGCGCGAGCACCCCGGCGCCCAGCACGCACAGCGCCGGGGCGATCACGTTGACACCCGCGCCGAGCAGGCTGCTCAGCGACACCCCGGAATGCTGGCTGGCCGCGCCGAGCCAGGCGGAGAGCCCGGCGAGCAACCCGGCGGTGACGAGCGTCGCGACCGCGACCGCTACCCGGCCCGCCAGCCACGACCACCGGGACACCGGCCTGACCAGCAGGTGGTCGAGGCGGCCCTCAGCCTCCTCGGACCTGGCCGCGGTGACCTGGCCCGCGGCCAGGAAAGCCACGATCACCGCCACGATCAGGAACGTGAAGCTGAGGTAGGCAGCCGCGCTCCCGCCATGTTCGCCCAGCCGCGAGAGCACCCGCTGAATGCTCGCCGAGCTGGTCAGGGCTTTCCCGGCCTGCTGGGCGATGAAGCCCATGAGCAGCGACAGGACGGCGATGGCCACCGCCCTGCCGGCCAGCCCGGGCCGGGCGAGCCGGACCGCCAGGCCGGCCGGCCCGGAGAGCAAGAACGTGCGGGGCCTGGCGGTGGAACGGTCCGGCAGGACGCTGGCCCCCAGGCCACGACGGCCAGCTAGGTGAACCGCCAGGGCAGCCAGCGCCGCCGCGAGAGCGATCACCGGCAGCAGGACGAGCGGCCGGGGGGCGGTGAGCGGCTGCAGTTCCTCGATCCAGCCGAGTGGCGTCGTCCAGCGCAGCCAGGCCAGGCTCGCGGCCGAGTCCGCGACCAGGCGCAGTGGCGTAGCAGACGCCGAGCGCGGCGCCGGCATAGCCGGCCGCCTGGCGCCGGCTGGCGGCCAGCTGGCTGGCCAGCGCGCCGGCGGCGAGGAATATCGCAGCCGCGGCCACCAGGGTGAGCGCGAAGAACAGAGCCGGGCCGGCCGCGATATGCACCCGCGAGGACCGGCCGACCGCCACGGTGATCACCGCGGTGAGCGTCCACAGCACGGCCAGGCCGGCGCCCAGGCCGATGACCGCCTGGCCGGCCGCCCGGCGCCTGGCCGTCTGGCCGGCCAGCAGCAGTTCATACCGCCCGCCTTCCTCTTCGCCGCGCAGCAGTCGGGTGCCGGTGAGCAGGCCCCAGACGGCTCCCACGAGGGTCAGGAACATGGAGGTCTTCCACGCCGTGTAGCCGGTCACGGTCTGAATCTCGCGGGCCGGCCCGGTGATCGCGGCCAGCCCGGCGTTCGAGCCGAAAAGCGCTGCGAACTGCTCCCGCTGAGCCTGCGTCCTGTAGGTCGAGGAGTACCCGAGCGCGGCCGAGGCTACGGTGAGCCCGAAGACGTACCCCCACAGGACCGCCGCGCGGACGGCGGCCCGGGCCGTCCGGAAGGCGACCACCGCGCCCGGATGGCGACCCGCGGCCACCGAGCGGGCCGGCCGCCAGGTCAGCCTGCATGGGCCCGCGTGTCCTCGGCCTGCGGCTGCACGCCGTAGTGGGCCAGGAACAGCTCTTCCAGCGACGGCTCGCGGCTCAGCAGCTCATGCACGCTGGCCGCGGCCAGCACCTTCAGCAGCGGCTCCACGCCCCCGGTCACGTGGCACCTGACCACCTGGCCCTGCACCTGGACCGCGCTCACCCCGGGGACCTGCGTCAGATCCGGCACCGAGCCGTCGAAGGTCGCCTCGACGGTCAGCGCGGACAGGTGGCGCAGCTGCGCCAGCGTGCCCATCTCGACCAGCCGCCCGGCGCGCAGGATCGCCACCCGGTCGCACAGCGCCTCGACCTCGCTGAGGATGTGCGACGACAAGAACACGGTCTGCCCGCGCTCCCGCGCCTCGCGGACGGAGTGCCGGAAGGCCTGCTCCATCAGCGGATCCAGGCCGCTGGTCGGCTCGTCCAGGAGCAGCAGCTCGGCCCGGGACATGAGCCCGGCGATGAGCAGCAGCTTCTGCCTGTTGCCCTTGGAGTAGGCGCGCACCTTCTTCGACGGGTCGAGATCGAAGCGCTCGACCAGCTCGTCCCGGTAAGCGCCGTCCACCCGGCCCTGCACCCGGCACAGCAGATGCAGTGTTTCGGCGCCGGTGAGCGACGGCCACAGGCTCGCCTCGCCGGGGACGTAGGCCAGCCGGCGATGCGCCTGAGGTGCCTGGCGCTGGCAGTCCAGGCCGAAGATCTCCGCCGTCCCTCCGGTCGGGGTGATCAGCCCCAGCAGGAGCCGGATCGTGGTCGTCTTGCCCGCGCCGTTCGGCCCCAGGTAGCCGAGAATCTCCCCTGGGCCGACCTCGAGGTCGAGATCAGCCAGGGCGCTGACCTTGCCGAAGCACTTGGACAGGCCTGCGGTCCTGATGGCCGGCATATCCATGTCCCGCCTCCTGATCGTCTTGCAGGTAACGCCCGCCTCTGGCCACGGGCCGCATGTCCGGCCCCAGCCGGTAGAGCAGCGGCGTGCCGTTCGGGATATTCAAGGTCATGATCTCCTCATCGCCGATCGCATCCAGGTGCCTGACCAGCGCCCGCAGCGTGTTCCCGTGCGAGACCACCAGCACGCAAGCGCCGGTGCGGGAGATCCGGAACGATCGAGTCGTACCAGTACGGCAGCAGCCGTGCCGTGACGTCGCGGAGCGACTCGCCGCGCGGCCGGACGTCGGGCGGCAGCGCCGCGTAGCGGGGGTCGGCAGACTGGGAGCGCTCGGCGCGGCGGCCAGTGGCGGCGGCACGGCATAGGACCGGCGCCACAGCGAGACCTGCGCCTCGCCGTGCTCGGCGAGCACCTGGGCCTTGTCCTTGCCCTGCAGCGCGCCATAGTGCCGGCCGTTGACGCGCCAGGACCGGCGGACCGGAATCCAGTCACGGTCACAGGCCGCCAGGGCGAGTTCCGCGGTGCGGATCGCCCGCCGCTGCATCGAGGTGTGCACCAGGCCGGGTAGCTGATCATGAGCGGCGAGCAGCCGCCCGGCCCGGACCGCTTCCCGCTCCCCGTTCGCGGTCAGGCCGACGTTGACCCAGCCGGTGAACAGGTTTCTCGCGTTCCACTCGCTCTCGCCGTGCCGCAGCAGCACCAGGCGGGCGGGCTCGCCGTGGCTTCCCCGCCTCATGCCGCTGCCGCGTCGTCGGCCAGCGCCGCCAGGCCCGGCAGCGTCTTCCCCTCGAGGTACTCGAGGCTGGCGCCGCCGCCGGTGGATACATGACCGAACGAGCAGTCGTCGAAGCCGAGCGTACGCACGGCCGCCGCGGTGTCACCGCCGCCGACCATGGTGAACCCGGTGCTGTCGATGAGCGCGTCGGCGACTGCCCGGGTGCCGCGGGAGTAGCGCTCTATCTCGAACACGCCCATCGGGCCGTTCCAGAAAATGGTCTGCGCCGCGGCCAGCCTGGCCGCGAACAGCCGCGCGGAGTCGGGACCGATATCCAGGCCCATCTGGTCGGCCGGCATCTCGGCTGCGGGCACCACCTGGCTCACGGCGTCGGCGGTCCGCCCGGGTGCGACGGTCATATCGGCAGGGAGCACGAGCTCCACCCCGGATCGCCCGGCCTGGTCCAGGTAGCCGCGCGCAGCGTCCAGGTCGCCTTCGAGCAGCGACAGGCCGACGGGGTGACCCTGCGCGGCGAGGAACGTGTATGCCATGGCCCCGCCGACCAGGATCCTGTCGGCGCTCGCGAGCAGGTTGCCGATCACCGGGAACTTGTCGGCCACCTTCGCCCCGCCGAGCACCACCGCGTACGGCCGCCTGATGTTCTCGGTCAGCCGCCGGAGCGCGGCCGTCTCCGCCTGCACCAGGTAGCCGGCGGCGTGCGGCAGCCGGGCCGGCACGTCGCAGACACTGGCGTGCCGCCGGTGCACGGCGCCGAACGCGTCCCCGACGTACACGTCGGCCAGCGACGCCAGCTCGTCGGCGAACGCGCCGCGCTGGGCATCGTCCTTGATCGTCTCGCCCGGGTTGAACCGCAGGTTCTCCAGCATGACCACCCCGCCGGGCCGCAGCGCCGCCACCGCGGCGCGCGCAGCCGGGCCGACCGTGTCGCCGGCCAGCGTCACCTCTCGGCCCACCAGCTGGCTGAGGCGGGCGGCGACCGGCGCCAGCGTGTACGCCGGGTCGGGCACGCCGCCGGGCCGGCCCAGGTGCGAGCAGACCACGACCGCGGCGTCCTGGCCGATTAGCGCGTCCAGTGTCGGCAGGCTGGCCCGGATCTTGCCGTCGTCGGTGATCCGGCCGCCATCGAGCGGCACGTTCAGGTCGGCGCGCACCAGTACACGCCTGCCGGACACGTCCAGGTCATCGATCGTCTTCATCGCCGCGGCCTTCCCCGGTCAGTCACTGCCTTGGCTGCCATCTCTGCCTCTCCTCCGGCTGCCTGGTCAGGCTGCGGATTGCTACAGCTGCGAGTCGACCAGGACGGCCAGGTCCACTAGACGGCAGGTGTAGCCCCACTCGTTGTCGTACCAGCCGAAGACCTTGACCAGGTCGTGTGAGGCCTGGGTCAGCGCGGCGTCGAACACGCAGGAGGCGGGGTCGCCGATGATGTCGCGGGACACGATGGGGTCGGTACAGTAGCGCAGCACCCCGCCTAGCCGGCCTTGCGCGGCTTCCTGGAAGGCGATGTTGACCTCATCGACCGTCACCTCCCGGGACAGCAGGGCGGCCAGGTCGGTCAGCGAGCCGTCCTCCACCGGGACCCGCACGGCGATCCCGTCCAGCGGCCGGCCAGCTCCGGGATGACCACGCCGGCCGTGCGGGCGGCTCCGGTGCTGGTCGGGATGATGTTGGCCGCGGCGCTGCGGGCCCGCCGCAGGTCCTTGTGCGGTCCGTCGATCAGCATCTGGTCGCCGGTGTAGGCGTGGATCGTGGTCATGAACCCCCGGGTCAGGCCGAACGCGTCGTCCAGGACCTTGACCATCGGCACCACGCAGTTGCTCGTGCACGAGGCGGCCGAGATCACGTCATGCAGCCCGGGATCGTACTGGTCGTCGTTGACGCCCATGACGATGGTCAGGTCGGCGTCCTTCCCCGGTGCCGAGATCAGCACCTTGCGGGCGCCGCCCTTGAGGTGCGCGGCGGCGTCCTCGCGGGCCCGGAACTTCCCGGTCAACTCCACCACGACGGTGGCTCCGAACGCATCCCAGTCGATCGCGGCCGGATCCCGGGAGGACTGCACCGCGATCGTCTTCCCGTCCACGGTGAGCGAGTCGGGCTCATGCTCCACGGCATGGCCGAGGCGGCCGTAGGTGGAGTCGTATTCCAGCAGATGCGCCAGCGTCCGTGCGTCCGTGATGTCGTTGACCGCCACGACCTCCACATCGTCCCGTTCCAGGGCGCGTCGCACGAACGCACGGCCGATCCGCCCGAAGCCATTGATTCCCACCCGGATAGTCATCACGCTCTCCCTTTCGGCCGGTCACTCGCCGCAATCCCAGCGGCGTGCTCACGGCATCCCTTAGCGACATGATCAGGGTCACCCGTTATTCGGGTCCCTCGACAGGCGGCCTTTGTCCTGTCCCGTAGGGTCCTTGGTCCCTTGCTCCCCACCGGGGACGAGCCGGACACGGGATGCGCGGCAAGCTCGGGTGGTTGTTCAGATGTCAATGACATTGTCAATCTCATCCATGATTTCGTCCGGGGTCTCTTCTGATAGCCGCCAGTTCGTGAACCACTTTGTCCAGTAGGTACGTACTGCCTGCCATAGACCGGCATTCTTCGTGTTGCGCCTTGTCATCTCTCGTCACCCCGCTTAAAGCCTCGGGAGTCTCTGACGATTCGATCATGGCGTGCGATGAGCGATGATCTGTAGAGCCAGAGGTCCTGGTATTGCGGGACTTTCAACATGCAGGGCGCCGGGGCGACGGCCAACGCCGGGATGACGTTCACATTTCCGACGGCTGCATGAGTTTCCGCAAGTGGCTGGTTCCTGGTGAGACTGACTCAGTCATAGCGCGTCGTTGTCCCGCTCGCCGGTCCGCACCCGCAACGCGCTGTCCACGGGGGTGACCCGAATCTTCCCGTCACCGATCGTGCCGGTGTACGCGCCTTTCGCGATCGCGCTCGCGACTGCCTCGGCGATGTCGTCCGGGGCCACCACGTCCACGCGGATCTTCGGCAGCAGTGCCGCCCGCGGACCCGGGCCCCAGGTCGGGTGCTCGTGCGCAGACTGGCGTCCATGCTGCTGGCCGAAACCCCGGACCTCGGATGCGGTCAGGCCGGGTGCTCCGATGCCGACCGCAGCGTCCATCACCTCGTCGAGCTTGTGCGGCTGGATGATGGCCGTAACCAGCTTCATGACGCCTCACCTTCGGTTCGGCACCGGCTCGAACCGCAACCCGGTGCATAGTCTGGGCGCCGCGCGAGCGGCACGGATCCAGCATCGGCCGCCTGCCCGGTCCTGCTCAGGGGCAAAGGTCCTGGCTGGGAGGGGAGATCGTCCCTGAGCGCTGGTGGCGGTCCCCGGTCAGGTGAGGTCGCGGAGCACGGCCGCGGCCAGCTCCGCCGTGGCGGCGGCGACGGCAGGCGTCAACCCGGTGCCCCGGCTCACGTCGGCTACCTCGACGGCGTGCACGATGAGGCGGTCCGGCATCCGGCCGAGGACCCGGGCCAGGCCGATCGCCTCGCCCAGGCCCAGCCCGTGTGAACTCACCGGCCCTTCTGGCGCCGGGCGGTCGCGGTCCAGGACCAGCCGGTGTACCCGTCCGGGCACGGCGGGCCTGATCAGCACGGCGTCCACCACGATGGCCAGGGCCGCCCCATCCCAGGCTCCGATCAGCTCGGCCGGGTCGCCGTCGCTGACCAGGAGTTCCACGCCGGGAAGGACATGGTGGCGAAGCCGGGTCACGAGCTGCGGCCCGGCTCCGTCGTCGCGCCGGAATTCGTTGCCGACGCCGATGACGACGACCCGGTCAGCCTGCGTTCCCTGGCCGCCTTCGTCTCCAGCCTGGCATCCCGCGCGGTCGTCCATGGGACCAGCGTCGCAGACTCACCTGGGCGCCGACGTGCGCCTCCGGGACCCAGGGCCACGCCATCGCGGACTTTCGTCCCTAGACGGTCTCGCAGGGGAGGGGGATCGTGAGAACTGATAGGCGTGCTGTCGGCCCAAGGCGGCACGAGCTCGGTATCCGGGCGGGAGGGATCGTGCCCGGCGGAGAAGGAGAGGCGCGACGATGAAGCTCATTGGACTGGCCGCGCTGGTCGCCGTATGTCTGGCCCTGCTCGCGGGCAAGGACGACATCCGGCGCTTCCAGCGCATGCGCCACATGTAAGCGAGTAAGCGCGGCAAGAGCTGCGACTGACCATCGCGATCGTGGAAGGAGGCGCGCATGTCCGCACCGGACCCCCCGCCGGCCATAGTGCTCGACCGGGCCGGCCTGGGTCGGCTGGTGGAGGTGCTGATCGCCGAGGGGTACCGGGTCATCGGCCCAACGGTCCGGGACAACGCGATCGTGCTCGGCCAGCTGGATTCGGCGGCCGGGCTGCCCGCGGGCTGGGGAGTGGAAACCGGTCCCGGCTACTACCGGCTCCGCCGCCGGGACGATGAGGCCGTCTTCGCGCATTCGGCCGGCCCGCAGTCCTGGAAGCAGTTCCTGCACCCGCCGCGGCGCCAGCTCTGGTCCTCGAACCGCGAGGACGGGTTCCGGGCGGCCGAACCGCATTCGCCCCGGTACGCCTTTCTCGGCGTGCGGGGCTGCGACCTGGCCGCGATCGGGATCCTGGGCAACGTGCTGGGCGGCGGGCAGCATCCGGACGGCTCGTTCGCCCGGATCCTGGGCGGCCTGTTCGTGATCGCGGCGAACTGCACCGAGCCGGGCGGGGTGTGTTTCTGCGCCTCGATGGGCACCGGACCGGCCGCCGGGCCCGGATTTGACATCGCGCTCACCGAGCGAATCGGCCCCGAACACTGCTTCGTGGCCGAGATCGGCACCGCCGACGGTGCGCGCATCCTGGCCGCGATCCCGCACCGTGACCCGCGGCCCGGGGAGCTCGCCTCAGCGAGGGCCGAGGTGGCCGAGGCGGAGCACCGGATGGGCCGGCAGATGCGGGCCGTGGATCTGCCTGCCCTGCTCCGGGACTCTCGCGAGTCACCGCACTGGCAGGACGTGGCCAGCCGGTGTCTGACCTGCGGCAACTGCACGATGGTCTGTCCGACGTGCTTTTGCACGAGCACCGAGGACGTCACCGATCTCACCGGTGACCACGCCGAGCGGTGGCAGCGCTGGGCGTCCTGCTTCGAGCTCGACTTCTCCTACATACACGGCGGCAGCGTGCGGCAGTCGGGGGAGAGCCGGTACCGGCAGTGGATCAGTCACAAGCTCGGCACCTGGCACGATCAGTTCGGCACGTCGGGCTGCGTCGGCTGCGGCCGGTGCATCGACTGGTGCCCGGTCGGCATCGACATCACCGCGGAAGTCGCCCGCCTGGCCGAGTTGGCCGACGAGGCCGGGACGGGGGACCAGTAGTGGACCAGGCTGAGCTCATCTCTGACTTCCCGGTTCTGGCCCGGCTCTCGCCGGACGAGCTGGCCCAGGTCTCGGCGACGGCCTGTACGGTACGGTTCGGCGCACGGGAGCGGGTGTTCTCCGAGGGCCAGCAGGCAGAGGGCTGCTGGCTGATCCACGACGGCCGGGTGGCGCTGGATGTGTTCATTCCCGGCCGGGGCCTGGTCGTGGTGCAGACCCTGGGCGTCGGCGATGTGCTCGGCTGGTCGTGGCTGGTGCCGCCCTACCGCTGGCACTTCGGGGCCACCGCGACCGAGCCCACCACGGCGACCGCATTGGGCACCAAGCAACTGCGCGAACTGGCCGACGCGGATCCGGGTTTCGGCTATGCCCTGTCCCGGACGCTGTTCGAGGCCATGCTGCACCGCCTGCAGGCGACCAGGGCCCGGCTGCTCGACCTGTACCGGAGTCCTGGTGACGAGCGCTGACGCCAGCCTCGCGGTCAGCGGCGAGGCGATGCTTCCGGTGCCCTACCGGGTGGCCGACCGGGTGGTGGAAACCCGTGATTCCGCGACGCTCGTGCTGACGCCGGCCGGCCGGGCGCTGCCGCCGTTCCTGGCGGGCCAGTTCATGATGCTGGCCGCGCCCGGCGTCGGGGAGATCGCGATCTCGGTCAGCGGCGATCCGTCCGCGACCGACGGCACGCTGGTGCACACGATCCGGGCGGTCGGCGCGGTGAGCACGGCGCTGCACGACGCCGGCCCGGGAACCAAGCTGGGCGTGCGGGGGCCGTACGGTACCAGCTGGGACATCGCTTCGGCCGCCGGGCGGGACCTGGTGATCGTGGCCGGCGGGGTGGGGCTGGCCCCGCTGCGGCCGGTGATACTGGGCGCGCTGGCGTCGCGCGGCCGGTACGGGCGGGTCGTGCTGATCGCCGGGGCCCGCACACCCGCCGAGTTCCTGTTCCGTGGCGAGCTGGACGCCTGGGCCGTTCGGAATAATGATCTTGAGGCCGAGCTGACGATCGACCAGCCGGCCACGGACTGGGACGGCCCGGTCGGGTTCGTCACCGAGCCGCTGGCCCGGCTCAGCCTGAATCCGCGGAACACCACGGCGTTCCTGTGCGGCCCGGAGCCGATGATGCGATTCTCCGCCCGGGTCCTGCTGGGCAAGGAAGTTCTGCCCCGTGACATCAGGGTCTCGCTGGAACGCAACATGCACTGCGGCATCGGGCTGTGCGGGCACTGCCAGCTCGGCCCGATCCTGGTCTGCCGCGACGGCCCCGTCGTCGACTACGAGCTGGCCGAGCCCCTGCTCACCGTGAGGGAACTGTGATGGACAAGCCCACGCTGGCGGTGTGGAAGTTCGCCTCCTGCGACGGCTGCCAGCTGACCCTGCTGGATTGTGAGGATGAGCTGCTCACCCTGGCCGGCACGGTGACGGTGGCGCACTTCCTGGAGGCGTCTTCCGCGGCGCGGCCGGGCCCCTACGACCTCTCCCTGGTCGAGGGGTCGATCACCACCACCCGCGACGCCGAGCGGATCCGGGACATCAGGGCGGAATCACGCAAGCTGGTGACCATCGGCGCCTGCGCTACCGCGGGCGGCATCCAGGCGCTGCGCAACTTCGGGGACGTTGCCGAGTTCGCGTCGGCGGTCTACGCCAGCCCGCAGTACATCGACACGCTGGCCACCTCGACCGCGATCTCGGCGCACGTGCCGGTCGATTTCGAGCTGCGCGGCTGTCCCATCGACCGCCGCCAGCTGCTCGAGGTGATCACCGCTATGCTCGTCGGCCGCAAGCCGGTCATCCCCGACACCAGCGTGTGCACCGAGTGCAAGCGCCGCGGCCTGACCTGCGTCATGGTCGCGCACGGGACGCCGTGCCTGGGTCCGGTGACGCACGCCGGGTGCGGCGCGCTGTGCCCGGCCCATTCCCGCGGCTGCTACGGCTGCTTCGGGCCGATGACCGCGCCCAACGTCCCGGCCCTGCTGCCCCAGCTGCGCGCCTGCGGCATGACCGAGAGTGCCATTGGCCGGGTCTTCGCCACGTTCAACGCCGCCGCCCCCGGGTTCAGCGGAAGTGGGACGCGATGAGCCACCGCAGTAGGCAGCTCATAGTCCGCGGCTTGGCCCGGGTCGAGGGTGAGGGCGCGCTGCGGGTCACCGTCCGCGACGGCCGGGTGGAGCGGGCGGAGCTGAACATCTACGAGCCGCCCCGGTTCTTCGAGGCGTTCCTGCGCGGCCGCTCGTACACCGAGCCGCCGGACATCACCTCGCGAATCTGCGGGATCTGCCCGGTCGCCTACCAGACCAGCGCCTGCAACGCGATCGAGCAGGCCTGCGGCGCGCGGCTCGACCCGCCGCTCGCCGAGCTGCGCCGGCTGCTGTACTGCGGGGAGTGGATCTCCAGCCACGCCCTGCACATCTACCTGCTGCACGCCCCCGATTTCCTCGGCTACCCGGACGTGATCACCCTGGCCGCAGACCACCGCGGCATCGTCGAGCGCGGCCTGGAGCTGAAGAAGACCGGCAACGCGGTGCTTGAGCTGATCGGCGGCCGGGCCATCCACCCGGTCAACGTGCGGCTGGGCGGCTTCTACTCGGTGCCGGCCCGCCAGGACCTGGTGCCGCTGGCTGAGCGCCTCCGGATGGCCCTGGACCTGGCGCTGGACACGGTGCGCTGGGCGGCCGGGTTCGACTTTCCCGACCTGGAACTTGACCACGACCTGCTCGCCCTGCACGAGCCCGGCCGTTACCCGATCGACCGCGGCGACATCCGGTCGGCCAGCGGGCTCGCCTTCACGCCCGGACAGTTCCCGGCCCATGTCACCGAGGAGCAGGTCCCGCACTCGACCGCGCTGCACGCCCGGCTAGACGGCCACCGGTACCTGACCGGGCCGCTGGCCCGGTACTCGCTGAACTCCGGCTACCTGTCCCCGGCCGCCCGCCAGGTCGCGACCGAGGCCGGGCTGGGAGCCGAGTGCCGCAACCCGTTTCGCAGCATCCTGGTGCGCGGGGTCGAGGTCGTCTACGCGGTGGAGGAGGCGCTGCGCATCATCGACGGCTACCAGCGCCCGGAGCGCCCCGCAGTCGAGGTGCTGCCGCGCGAGGGGACCGGGCACGGGGTCAGCGAGGCCCCCCGCGGCCTGCTCTACAACCGCTACGAGCTGGACGACGGCGGCCTGATCCGGTCGGCCACGATCATCCCGCCGACCTCGCAGAACCAGGCCGTGATCGAGGACGACCTCCGCCGGCTCATCGCGGCCAACCTCGACCGCGACGACGCGTCGCTCACCGCGCTGTGCGAGCAGGCGATCCGCAATCACGACCCGTGCATCTCCTGCTCCGCGCACTTCCTCACCCTCAGCGTGGAGCGCGGCTGACAGCGGCCGCCGTCCCGGGCGGACCCGCCTCCGGTGCGGCCGACCAGCTATCCGGATCGGGTCAGGATCGCTGTCCGTGAGGGGGTGGTGACCCTGGCCGGCCAGGTCGAGAACAAGAGCATGATCGCTCTCGCGGTCCGCACGTCGCGCGCCGTCAACGGCGTGGTGGACGTCGTGGACTAGCTCGGCTAAATGGTCGAGGACACCGTTGTGCCGCCGATCGCCGACGCTGGGCACGACGGCGGCGGCAAGGACGACTGAGCACAGTTGGCCGCCACGTGAGGCACCGGGCGCGAGCCGTGCGAATCAGTACCGGGCCGTACGCTCGAGCCGGATCCGCAGCCGGTCCGCCATCAGCGCGACTGCCTCGTGCATCGTCCGGCCGGCCGCCTGAACGTGGAGGATCCTGCCTTTGACGTCAATGCTGGCCTCGGCGACGGCCGGGCGCGCAACCGCCGGATCGGGTGCCATCATGAGCGTGACCCGGGTGGACAGGACTGGCTCGGCGGTGCGCCGTTCCAGGACCGAGCTGACCTTGACCGTCGCCAGATCTCTGGCGTACTCCGGCACCTTACCCCGCTGGTAGATCCGCACCGGAATGGTGTGGCTGGTTGTCATGATTACCTCCTCTCGACACCTCTTATTCCGCGACACGGCGATCGCTGCCGGCAGGGCCGAAAGTCCCGGAAATGGCTCCCGGCGGGTCGTGGGCGGCCGCCGAGCCTAAGGCGGCGGCCGAGCCTGGGGCACCGGAGGAGTACGCGGCGCCTGAGGCGGAGTTCGCGGCGCCCGAGGAGGAGTATGGGTCGGCTGAGTCCACGACACCGCCGGAGTTCGGGCTGGATGGATACGCGGCGCCTCAGGAGTATGGGTCGGCCGGGTTCGGCCCGGACGGGCACGCGGCGCCGGACGGGTTCGAGGCGGCTGACCCGGCGATCTGGACGACTCCAGACGCCGTGCTGGCGCGCGTGCTTCGCTATGCCGTCTTGCTGGATCATTGCTGGCTGGGCCGCCGTCGGCTGGACCGTCAGCGCTGAGGGACTTGCGGTCCGGAGTTGAGGACTTTCGTCCTTATCCGGATAGGTATCTGATCCAGTTGGCTGGTGAGATGTTCGTCTGCGAAGACGTGCGGCTGGAAATCGGCTTCGAGGTGGCCCGTGACAGGCTGGCGAAGCTGGATCGCTGGTTCTTGACCGCGTCCAATGATGCTTATGCCAAGGGGATCACCGGCATGGTCCGGGTCGGCCCGCGGGGAACCGCGGCCGGCCTATCTAAGGTGGTGGAGGTGCGTTTCCAGAACCTGGCCGGACGGAATGACTACGCAGGGCTCGCGCTGCGCTGGGAAGTGCGCGGGCTCGGCGGGCGGCTATTCCCGGTCCTCGATGCCGACCTCACGCTGACGTCCGCGGGGACGAACGCGACGGTGCTCGCTCTCGCCGGCGTATACCGCCCGCCGCTGGGTAGCCTGGGGGCTGAGTTGGACCGGCTGGTCTTGCACCGGCTGGCCGAGGCAACCATCCGCGACTTCCTTCAGCGTGTTGCGGCGGCCCTGGCCTCCACCCCCGTAAGTGCGGCCTGATCACGGCGCGCCGGGCCGGCGTCCTTACCGCTCACGATTCGGCTCCGAGGGCGGAGACCCGGGGCCGCGGGCAGTGAATACCTGATCCCGGATTTCCTGGATCGTCTCGTCCAGGTGCTGGAGGGCTTCTGCGATGTGCTGCCTGGCGATATCGCCCGGCAGATCCATGGCCTTCTGCAGGCTGAGGCCGACGCGGACCAGGCTGTGCACGATGTTGCCCAGCAATTGGGGCCCGTGATGAGCCTGCCCGGTGACCGCGGCTTGAGCCAGATCCGACGAGCCCACCGGGAACGCGCGCAGGCTCCCGTGTCTGACCGTGGCCCACGGCTATATCAGGGACCAGTGACTCCGTCCGAGATCCGGCGGGAAGACCCTGGCGGCAATCGCTGGGCTGTGCGAGAGGGATCCGCCCCCGGCATCTCGCGGAGCCCGATTGCGCGGTGTACGGGCTGACTTCCCGTATCTCCGCGTCCTACTGCGGATCCCTCTCGCATGCTCAGCCCACCACGTGCCTGCCCCGGCGATTAGGGCCAAATGTCCATAGCCAGCGGGGCGTATGGCCCGGCAGCAGTGGTCTGGAGGGTACGGCTCCAGGAGGGGCACCTCGCTCAGCGGCCGGTGTCCGGTATCCTCTAGCCGGGTCGGATCCTCGAGCCGAGCCGCGCCGACCCGGCGCCGTCGCGTTCATGGTGTCAGCCCGTGCAGCGGGAAGCTCGCCTTCCGGGTGGCCATGATCGCGCGGTCCACCGGTTCGGACGGGTCGTAGCCTAGGTCGAACGCGGTGAACAGCGCCATGCCGTCCTCGGTCATCCGCTGCGGCGAGGGCCGGCCGGTCACGAAGTCCACGTACTCGCGCCACAGGCCGGGGGTGGGTGATTCCGGGTCGAGCGGGCTGCCCGCCGCCTCGAAGAGCAGGTGCGTCCAGCTCCGCGGCACGACCTCGAGGTGCTGGTAGCCGCCGCCTCCGGTGAGCAGCCAGCGGCCGCCGCAGAATCTCGTGCGCCAGTGCGTGCACCGCGGCGTGCGCGGCGCGCTGCCCGTCGATGGTCAGCTCCAGGTTGGCCAGCGGATCGCTCCAGTGCGTGTCGCAGCCATGCTGGCTGACCAGCACCTGCGGGCTGAACTCCCGCAGCAGCGGGGGCACCACGGCGTGGAAGGCTCGCAGCCATCCCGCGTCCCTGGTACCGGCCGGCAGGGCCACGTTGACCGCCGATCCCGCGGCCCGCGGCCCTCCGGTCTCGGCGGGCAGCCCGGTACCCGGGAACAGGGTGGCCGGATGCTCGTGCAGGCTGATCGTCAGCACCCGGGGATCATCCCAGAATGCGGCCTGCACGCCGTCGCCGTGGTGCGCGTCCACGTCCACGTAGGCGACCCGCTCCGCCCCCTGGGACAGCAGCCAGGCGATCGCGATGGCCGGGTCGTTGTACACGCAGAATCCGCTGGCGTGCCCGGCCATCGCGTGGTGCAGGCCGCCTGCGATGCTGGCCCCGTGCTGCGCCGCCGACGTCCAGACCGCCCGGGCCGCGGCCAAGGTGGCGCCCGCGATCATCGCGGCTGCCTCGTGCATGCCGGTGAACACCGGATCGTCCTCGGTGCCCAGGCCGCGGGAGAGCAGCGCGCCGGCCGGCAGGTCGCCGGCCGGGTGCGCCAGGCTGCCGGCCAGCCGCACCATGGCGATGTACGCGGGCTCGTGGACGAGTTCCAGCTCAGCGTCCGTGGCCGCGGCCGGGACCTCGATGCTGACCCCGTCCCGGCGGTCCAGGCCGAAGGCCTGCGCGAGTTCCATGGTCAGCTTCAGCCGGATCGGCGCCATCGGGTGTCCCGGGCCGAAGTCATACCCGGCCAGCTGGTCATCCCAAGCCACGTGCAGCGTGCAGCTCATGTCGCCCCCGTTCCGCCGGCCCGGCGCCCGGTAGGACTAGCTGATCAGCCCGGACAGCAGGCTGTCCAGGGCCGGCCGCCCCGGCGTTTCCGGGGACGATGGTCACCGGGCATCTTGCGCGCCCGGGCAAGGCCGAAGGTCCCCCGCATCCAGGTCGCTGTGCTCCTGACAGTCGGCCTCTTCCTCGCCGAGCTTGGTAGTGATGACACGACACCTGGAGGTGGGAAAGATGACAGCGGTGCAGGCAAGGACCGGCCCGCCGCCTGTGGTCGCGGGCGTGGACGGCTCGCCGAACTCACTGGCAGCGCTGCGCCGCGCCATCGTTCAGGCATCCGAGCGGGGCACCGGCCTGGAGATGATCTATGTCGTCCCCGGCGATGCCGGCCCGGCGGCGGTGAGCTCCGGCTACGCGATGCTTGAAGCGGCCGCGCGGTGCGTCGCGGCGGCCGGCCTCTGCGTCCATGAGGCGAAGCGGATCGTCGCCTCCGGCGACCCGGCTGAGGTCCTGGTCAAGCGCAGTATCGGCGCCCAGTTGCTGGTCATCGGCGGCTGGCTGCACGCCGAGAACGCCAGCCTGCTCGGCGGCGACGTGGTGCCGTACTGCCTCGGCTACGCCACCTGCCCGGTGGACATCTGCGCCGACCAGCGGCCGCCTGCCCGGCTGGCGGAGTACCCACTCGACAGCAAGGGATGAGGGATCGTCATGCATGCTCAGGTGGGGGACCGGCTGCTGGTCGGGCCGGGCCAGCACAGGATCGGCCTGATCCTCGACGTACCGCGGTCTGACGGCCTGCCGCCCTACATCATCAAGTGGCTGAACGACGGGCACATCGCGATGGTGTTCCCCGACCAGTACGCCCGCATCGTCCCGGCCAGCCATCCGGCTGGCACGGCGCTACTGCCAGGAGAGACGGCATGACCACCGCGACATTCGCGCTGCTGCTCGACGGCAGCACCGTCGAGATCCGGGAGGCCACGCCGGACGACGCCGAGGCGGTCCGCGCGATGCACGCGGCGTTGTCGCCGGAGAACGCCTACCTGCGCTTCTTCAGCCTTAGCCCGCTCAACGCCGAGCGCGAGGCGCGGCGGGTCTGCCGTGAGCTGGGCCCGGATCACGCGGCGCTGCTCGCCTGGCTGGACGGCGAGCTGGCCGGCGTGGCCAGCTACGAGACGGCCGGCCAGCCGGGCACGGCCGAGATCGCCTTCGCCGTGCCCGATCACCTGCACCATCGCGGGATCGCCACTCTGCTGCTCGAGCATCTCGTCTCCATCGCCCGGCAGCGGAAGGTCGAGGTCTTCACGGCCGAGACGCTGACCGAGAACACGCCCATGCTCAAGGTATTCGCCGATGCCGGCCTTCCGGTGCAGCGCAAGCTCGTCAACGGCGACGTGGCGCTGACCTTCCCGCTGCCCTGCGACGAGGCAGACCGCAGGCTGGACGATTACCTGGACTCGGTGGCCGCCCGGGAGAGCCGCGCGGACGTGGCCAGCCTGCGCCACCTGCTGCAGCCGGCGTCGGTCGCGGTGATCGGCGCGAGCCGTCGGCGGGGGTCGCCGGGCCGGGAGATCCTGCATAACATCATCGCCGGCGGGTTCTCCGGGTCGGTCTACCCGGTCAACCCGTACGCCCGGTCCATGGAGGGCCTGCGCTGCCTGCCGTCGGTCGCCGGCCTGCCCGAGCATGTGGACCTGGCGGTGATCGCGGTGCCCGCGGCGGCCGTCCCCCAGGTGGCCGCCGATTGCGGCCGCCGCGGTGTCCGCTCGCTGGTGGTGATCACCTCCGGGCTGGGCGCGCAGGGCGCGGACCTGCTGGCGATCTGCCGCCGGCACGGGATGCGGCTGGTGGGGCCGAACTGCTTCGGTATCGCAGTGCCCGGCGTCGGGCTGGACGCGACGTTCGGGGCGAGCCGCCCGCGGCCGGGGGTGGCCGGGCTGGTGGTGCAGTCCGGCGGGGTGGGGGCGTCGCTCCTGGCGCACCTGTCCCGGCTGGGCATCGGGGTGTCGTCGTTCGCGTCGGTGGGCGACAAGTACGACGTGTCCGGCAATGACCTCTTGACCTGGTGGGAGCAGGACGGGCGGACCCGGCTCGCCGTGCTCTACCTGGAGTCGTTTGGCAGCCCGCGCAAGTTCGCCCGCACGGCGCGGCGGGTGGGACAGCAGATGCCGGTGCTGACGGTGGTTACCGGCCGGTCGGTGGCGGGGCAGCGGGCGGCGGCCAGTCATACCGCGGCGGCGGCCACGCCGCTGGTCACTCAGGAGGCGCTGTTCGCGCAGGCCGGCATCATCGCCGCGCACAGCCTGGGCGAGCTGATGGAGGCAGCGGCCCTGCTGGCCAGCCAGCCGCTGCCGGCAGGCAACCGGGTCGCGATCATATCCAACGTCGGAGGGGCGGGCGTGCTCGCCGCTGACGCGTGCGGCGACTACGGCCTGCAGGTCGCGACCGTGTCCAAGCCCGTCCAGCGCAGGCTGCGGGGGCTGCTGCCGCCGGGCGCGGCGGTCTCAGGCCCGGTGGACACGACCGCCGGCGTGGACATGGACGTCTTCCGGTCCGCCCTGGAGGAGATTGCCGCCGATGACGGCGTCGATGCGGTGCTCGTGGCCACCGTACCCACCGCCGTCGCCGATCTGAGCGAGGCTCTGCGCACCGCCCAGGTGGACAAGCCGCTGGCCGCCGCGCTACTCGACCAGCCGGAGGACGTGCGGATGCTGCCGCGATCCGACCACGGGCGGCCGTCAGCCGACGGCGAGGCCTCCGGCCGGGCCGGGCACCTCCGGGCTATTCCGGCCTATGCCTACCCGGAGGGTGCAGCCCGCGCGCTCGGCCATGCCGCCGGGTATCGCGACTGGCGAGACCGCCAGCAGGACCGCGTTCCGGAGTTGGACGGCATACGCCCAGACGATGCCCGGGCCCTGGTCTCCGCCTTCCTCGTGACGACTCCCGCGGGCGGCTGGCTGCCCGCGAACGCCGTCCGTGATCTGCTGTCTTGCTACGAGATCCCGCTGGTGGCGACCCGGCGGGCCGCCGACGAGGGTGAAGTCGTCGCGGCGGCCGCCGCGTTCGGCGGCCCGGTGGTGCTCAAGGCGGAGGTCGATGGCCTGGTGCACAAGAGCGACGCCGGAGCGGTCAAGCTCGACCTGCACGGCGAGAACGAGGTGCGCGCGGCGTTCAGCGAGCTGTTGGCCACGTTCGGCGGCAGGCTGCGCGGAGTGCTGGTGCAGCCGATGCTCAGCGGTGGCGTCGAGGTACTCGTCGGCGTCGTGCAGGAGCCGGTGTTCGGCCCGCTGGTGGTCTTCGGCCTCGGCGGCGTCGCCACCGAGGTCCTCGGCGATCATGCCGCGTGGCTCACCCCGCTCACCGACGCCGACGCGGACCGCCTGATCCACGGGGTGCATGCCGCCCCGCTGCTGTTCGGCCACCGCGGCAGTCCAGCCGTGGACACCGCCGCCCTCACCGGCATCCTGCTGCGGGTCTCCAGGCTCGCCGACGACATTCCCGAGCTGGCCGAGCTTGACCTCAACCCGGTCATCGCCCGGCCCGACGGCGCGCAGGCCGTGGACGCCCGGATCCGGATAAGCCCGGCGCAGCCGCAGGATCCGTTCCTGCGGCGGCTGCGCTGAACCATGGAGTCCGGTCAGCCGGCATTGCGCGCCACGCGCACTGCCCGGTGGTGATCATGCGCGGCGATCACGTCGCGGAAGCCGCCTGACGAGCTTAGATTTGCCCGGTCACCACGGACCTTGGGACATGTTGGCGGCCCGCATGGCGCTGACGTAGCCGGCCCGCTCGACTCCGGTCTGGTCGGCACCGTCGGGGATGGCGAGCATCCCGCGTAGTTCGCCGACCGAGTTGTACCCCTTGCGCGCCATCCACTGGGACAGGCCGTCCAGCAGGACGGCCGCATACTCGGGGCCATGCCGGATCAGGGCGGATGCGGTCATGACCACGTCGGCGCCCGCCAGCAGGTACTTGATCACGTCGGCGGGGTCTTCAACACCGGTGGTCCCCGCGAGCGAGCCGCGGACCTGGTGGCGCAGGATCGAGATCCAGGTACGCGGTAGCC
Organism: uncultured Actinomycetes bacterium; assembly: GCA_963762615.1. Taxonomy (GTDB): domain Bacteria; phylum Actinomycetota; class Actinomycetes; order Streptosporangiales; family Streptosporangiaceae; genus PALSA-505. The sequence continues at coordinate 299,019 of CAVXLG010000020.1, forward strand.
GGGCCTCCCGCGGGCTGGAGAGGTCCACCCCGGGCACCGCCGCCATGCTTTCCGTATCGATGTCGGGCTGCAGGAACCGGTTGAACAGCACCAGGGCGTCCGCGCCTGCCTTGTCCAGCCGCAGGGCCATCTCGCCGGTCGAGCTGAAGTGCGGGCTCAGCTTGACGGCCACCGGCACGGTCACGGCGGCCTTGACCACCTGCAGGATGTCGAGGTGTAGCTGTTCGACGTCGCGTCCGGAAGTCTGCGGGTCGCCCGGTATGTAATAGATGTTCAGCTCGATGGCCGCGGCGCCGGCGTCCTGCATGGCCCGCGCGTAGCTGGTCCAGCCGCTGGGCGTGACGCCGTTGATGCTGCCGATGACCGGTATATCGACCGCCGCCACGGCGCGCTCGAGCAGGCTCAGGTAGCGGCGTGGGTTCGGTTCGTCCGCGGTAACTTCCTCGGCCGCCTCAGCTTCGGTCTCGGCCGGGAAGTAGGACAGCGCCTCGGCGAAGCTGTCGGTGCCTACTCCGGCGAGCCGTGCGTTCTGCTCCGCTTCCTGCCGCAACTGCTCCTCGAACAGGGAGTAGAGCACGATCGCGCCGACGCCGGCGTCGGCCAGCTGCCTTACGCCGTCGAGGGTATTCGAGATTGGTGACGCGGAGGCGACGAGCGGGTTGCGCAGCGGCAGGCCCAGGTAGCCGGTTGACAGGTCCATCAGCGCTCCTTGCGCGCGTCGGCGGGGAACCGGTGAGCGCCGCGGGAAGCCATTTCCTCGTAGGTGTCCCAGCGCTGGTCGACAGCCTCCTGGGCGAGCGCCGCCAGCCGTTCGGCCTCGGCCGGGTCGGTGTGGGCAAGAGATCGGTACCGCAGCTCGCGCTGCGTGTAGTCGGTCAGCCCGATGCGCGGCCTCGGCGAGTCGAGCAGGAACGGGTTGCCGCCGGCCGTGCGCAGCATCGGATCGTAACGCACCAGCGGCCAGTGCCCGCTGGCCACAGCCCGGTACTGCTGGCTGAGCCCGTCACGCATCTCGATGCCGTGCGCGATGCAGTGGCTGTAGGCGATCACCAGCGATGGCCCGTCGTAGGCCTCCGCCTCGCGGAAGGCGTTCAGGGTCTGCTGCGGGTCGGCGCCCATCGCGACCCTGGCGACGTAGACGTAGCCGTAGGCGATTGCCTGCAGCGCCAGGTCTTTCTTCGGCATGGTCTTGCCTGCGGCGGCGAACTTGGCCACGGCACCGAGCGGGGTGGCCTTGGATGACTGCCCGCCGGTATTGGAATAGACCTCGGTGTCGAGTACCAGCACATTAACGTTGCGGCCGCTGGCCAGCACGTGGTCGAGGCCGCCGGAGCCGATGTCGTAAGCCCAGCCGTCGCCGCCGACGATCCAGACGCTGCGCCGGAGCAGGTGATCCACCACGCTGCGCAGGTCGGCAGGCAGTCCGTCGGCCGGGTCCAGGCCGTCGAGCCGCCGTTTCAGCTCGGCGATCCGGTCCTGCTGCGCGCGCAGCTCCGACTCGCGGAGCTGCGGCGCCGCGAGGATGTCATCGGCCAGCTCGGCACCGATCACGTCCCGCAGCTGCGCGAGACGGCTGCGGGCATGCTCGGCGTGCCGGTCGGCGGCCAGCCGGAAGCCGAGGCCGAACTCGGCGTTGTCTTCGAACAGGGAGTTCGACCAGGCCGGGCCCCGCCCGTCGGCGTTGGCCGTCCATGGCGTGGTGGGCAGGTTCCCGCCATAGATAGAGGAGCAGCCGGTCGCGTTGGCGACCATCAGCCGGTCGCCGAACAGCTGCGAGAGCAGCTTGACGTACGGCGTCTCGCCGCAGCCCGCGCAGGCGCCGGAGAACTCGAATAGCGGCTGCAGGAACTGGGTGCCGCGGACCGTGCCGAAATCCACCAGGGACCGGTCGGCCACCGGCAGCGTCTCGAAGAACGCGATGTTGTCCCGCTCGGCCGCTACCAGCGGCGTGCGGGCAGCGAGGTTGATAGCCTTGCGCGCCGGGTTCGCCGGCGCGCTGACCGGGCAGGCCTGCACGCACAGCTCGCATCCGGTGCAGTCCTCGACGTAGACCTGGAGCGTGAAGCGGGTATCGGGGAGGCCGCGGGCGTCCAGCGGAGCCGAGCGAAACTCCGGCGGCGCTCCGGCCAGCAGTGACTCGTCATAGTAGGTGGACCTGATCACGCTGTGCGGGCAGACGAAACTGCAGTTGCCGCACTGGATGCACAGGTCGGGATCCCACTCGGCGACTAGCTCGGAGATGTTGCGCTTCTCGTAGGCGGCGGTCCCGCTCGGGTAGGTGCCGTCCACCGGCAGTGCGCTGACTGGCAGGTCGTCACCCCGGCCGGCCATCATCGCCGCCGTGACGCTGCGCACGAACTCCGGCGCGTCGGCCGGTACGACCGCGGGCAGTTCCCGGCCAGAGGTCACCCGGCCGGGTACCTCAATCTGGTGCAGCGCATCTACGGTGCGATCGACCGCGGTCAGGTTCCGCTGGATCACCTCGGTGCCGCGCCGGCCGTAGGTCTTGGTGATCGCCGCCTTGATCTTGCCGATCGCCGCATCCCGCGGCAGTACGCCCGAGATGGCGAAAAAGCAGGTCTGCAAGATGGTGTTGGTCCGGCCGGGCAGTCCGACCTCGCGGGCGATCTGGCCCGCGTCGATCGCGTACACCTCGATCCGCTTGGCGAGGATCTTCTCCTGGACCGGGCGAGGCAGCGCATCCCAGACCTCATCCGGCGGCAGCGCGCAATCCAGCAGCAGCGTCGCGCCGGGCGCCGCCCGGCCGAGCACATCGACCCGGTCCAGCAGCCCGAAATGATGGCAGCCGACGAAGCTGGCCTGGTCCACCAGGTAGGGCGCCCGGATCGGCGCTGGCCCGAAGCGCAGGTGCGACACGGTCTGCGAGCCCGACTTCTTCGAGTCGTACACGAAGTAGCCCTGCGCGTTCAGGTTCTCCTCGGAGCCGAGAATCTTGATCGTGTTCTTGTTCGCGCCGACGGTCCCGTCCGAGCCGAGGCCGAAGAAGACCGCTCGGACCGTGCCGGGCGGCTCGATGTCCAGCGACGGCTCGTAGGGCAGGCTGCTGCCGGACACGTCATCGGTGATGCCAATCGTGAACCGGCGCCGCGGCCGCTCGCGGGATAGCTCGGCGAACACCCCGGCGACCATGCCTGGCGTGAGTTCCTTCGATGACAGGCCGTAGCGGCCGCCGGTCACCAGCGGCAGCACCGCGCGCCCCCCGCCGGTATGAGCCTCGGCCAGCGTGGCGACCACGTCCAGGAACAGCGGCTCGCCGTTGGAGCCCGGCTCCTTGGTCCGGTCCAGCACGGCGATCCGGCCGGCGGACGCGGGCAGGGCGTCGAGCAGCGCCCGGGCCGGGAAGGGCCGGAATAGTCGGACCTGCAGCACGCCCACCCGCTCGTCCCGCCCGTTCAGGTGGGTCACGGTCTCGCTGACGGTCTGCGCCGCCGAGCCCATCACGACGATCACCCGCTCGGCCTCGGGGTGACCGGTGTAGTCCATGACGTGATACTGACGGCCGGCGCGTGCGGCGAGGTCGTCCATGGCTGCCTGCACCGCACCGGGCACGGCGGCATAGAACGGGTTCACCGTCTCCCGGGCCTGGAAGTAGGTGTCCGGGTTCTGCGCGGTGCCCCTGATGAATGGCCGCTCCGGTGACAGAGCGCGGTCGCGGTGCGCGCGGACCAGCGCGTAGGGTATGAGAGCGTGCAGGTCGTCGTCGGACAGAAGGCTGATCGTGTTCAGCTCGTGTGAGGTGCGGAATCCGTCGAAGAAGTGCACGAAGGGCACCCTCGTCGCCAGTGTGGCGGCCTGCGCCACCAGCGCGAGGTCGTGTGCTTCCTGGACCGAGGCCGATGCGAGCAGGGCGAATCCGGTCTGCCGCACGGCCATCACGTCCGAGTGGTCGCCGAAGATGGATAGTCCTTGCGCCGCCACCGACCGGGCGGCCACATGCAGGACGGCCGGGGTGAGCTCACCAGCTATCTTGTACATGTTCGGGATCATCAGCAGCAGGCCCTGCGATGCCGTGAAGGTGGTGGACAGCGCACCGCTCTGCAGCGCGCCGTGCAGGGCGCCAGCTGCCCCGCCCTCGCTCTGCATCTCCGCCACGACCGGAACGTCGCCCCACAGGTTAGGCCGCCCCTTGCTGGACCAGTCGTCCGCAAGCTCGGCCATCGGCGACGACGGGGTGATCGGGTAGATGCAGCAGACCTCGTTCAGCCGGTAGGCGACTGAGGCGGCGGCCTCGTTGCCGTCGACTGTGGCACGCGTCATCCGTCCTCCGGGACCATCTCGATTGAATGCACCGGGCACTGCTCGTAACACTCGCCGCAGCCGGTGCACTTGTCGTAGTCGAAGCTGTACCGGTGGCCGGGCCCGAGCTTGATCACCGCGTCCTCGGGGCACGCGCCTAGGCAGCCGTCGCATTCGCAGCAGTTGCCGCAGGACAGGCAGCGGCGCGCTTCATAGGTCGCCTCCTGCTCGGACAGGCCGCCGAGTACCTCGGTGAAGCCGCCGGTCCGCTGGTCCGGCGGGACCTCCGGCTGCTGGCGCCGCGCGGCATCCCCGAAATACCACAGGTGCAGCTGGCCGAAGCTGACCGGCGCATGCTTGGGCGGGTTAGCCGGGGCCGCATCGCGCAGCCAGGCGTCGATGTTCCTGGCCGCCTTCTTGCCGTGTCCCACGCCGACCGTCACGGTGCGCTCGGCCGGCACCATGTCCCCGCCCGCGAACACGCCAGGGCAGCCGGTCATCATCGACGGCGACACCTGAACAGTGCCGTCCCGGCCGAACTCCACCCCGGGCACCGGGCGCAGGAAGGTGGTATCGGTCTCCTGGCCGAGGGCGAGGATGACGGTGTCCGCGGCCAGCGTCTCAAGCCGGCCGGTCGGCTGAGGGAACCCGTTCTCATCCAGTTCCATGGCCTCGACCGTCAGCTCCGGGCCGTCGAAGGCGGTGATCGTGCGCAGCCAGTTGATCCGCACTCCTTCCCGCTCAGCGTCCTCGGCCTCCTGCTCGTGGGCAGGCATCTGGGCGCGGGTACGCCGGTAGACGATCAGCGCGTCGTTCGCGCCCAGGCGGCGGGCGACCCGGGCGGCGTCCATCGCAGTATTACCGCCGCCGTACACGGCGACGCGCCGGCCGATCACCGGCCGGTCGCCCGAGGCGACACTGCGCAGGAACGACACCGCATCCATGATCGGGCCCGCGTCCCTGGCCGGGATGTCGACCCGCTTGGACAAGTGCGCGCCCACCGCCACGAAGGCCGCGTCGAAGCTCCCCTCGCGCCGCTCCGCGTCCAGGTCTTCCACCCGGTGGCCCAGGGTGATCCCGACGCCCATGGCGACAATCCGGGCCAGCTCGGCATCCAGTACGTCACGCGGCATCCGGTAGGCCGGGATGCCGTAGCGCATCATCCCGCCCGGCTGGTCACCCGAGTCCCTGATCTCGACCTGGTGACCGAGCCTGGCCAGGTGATAGGCGGCAGAAAGCCCGCTCGGCCCGGCGCCGATGACGAGCACCCGCTTACCGCTGCGGACCGGCGGCGGATCGAATGACCATCCCCGTTCCAGCGCCAGGTCGCCGAGGAAGCGCTCGACGGCGTGAATCGAGACGGCGCTGTCGAGATCGGCCCGGTTGCAGACGCTCTCGCACGGGTGATAGCACACCCGTCCGTGGATGGCCGGCATCGGATTATCGGCGACCAGCTGCCGCCACGCCTCCTCATGGTGGCCTTTCTCGGCGTGCGCCAGCCAGGCCTGGATATTCTCGCCGGCCGGGCAGCCGGCATTACAGGGCGGCAGCAGATCCACGTAGAGCGGCCGACGCTCCCGCACCGGGCCGGCGAGGGAGTGCCCGTGCAGGAGATCCGCCAGCGGCGTGACATCAGGTCGTTCTGGTCGGGCAGCCATATCCGTCCATTCCCGGGCGCCTCGTCTTGCTAGCCGCCGGAGCGGACGGGTGATGAATCCCCGCCGGGTCCGGAGCGACATGATCTCCTGCTCTGTCCGCAGGAGACGAGGGTGTGCCTTTTCCCGGCAGGCTACGTGGTGTCGGAGTGGAAGGGTTAGGGAAGAAGGTCCCGACCAGTCGGGCTGATGGCCCCTGGCCGCTCGCGCGCGGTCGTGGTCGGCCCGGCCGTGCTTGCGGCCTTGCTGCTCGGCAGCGGGTACCTCTCCCGGCGCGTGCTGGCCTGGCGTCGGCTGGCCGCCTGGGAGGCGGACTGGAACTCGGTCGGCCCGCGGTGGGCCAGGCAGTTCCGGGCCCATTAGCTACGGCCTGCGCCGCGGTGCACGGAGTCAGGGCCGTGACTGCCACGGCAGCAGCTCGGGGTGGGCGCTCACATCGAGCAGCCGGCCGCGGGTGGCCTGCAGCCGGTGCAGCGTGACGCGCAGGAATCGCTCAGTCATCTCGTGACCGAAGGCCGGGTCCTGTTCGAACTCGGCGCGGATGGCCTTGCCGTCGAGCTCGAAGGCCTGCAGCGGCTGGGTGGCGATCGCGCCGAATTCCCACCGGAAGGGCGGGAACAGCCAGGACAGGCCGACGACGTCGCCGCGGCCGAGATACTCGATGATCACCCGGCCCCGCCCGGGGACGGTGCTGTCCAGTGCGACCTGGCCGGCCTGGATGAGCCAGAACCTGTCGGCGGTCCCGCCCTCCTCGAACAACCGGTGCTTGTCCGGCAGCTTGACGGACCGGGCGTGCGCGGCCAGCCGGGTGACATGCTGCCCGGGAAGCCCGCGCAGGAACGGGTGGGCACCGAGGATCGACTGCCGTGGAGCGCTCACGTTTCCTCCTTCGTGCCGGGCGGGACGCGGGCCCGGCCGGCCACGTCCGCGTCGGTCAGGCCTGGGTGACGGTGGCCGTCATCGCTGTCCCTGGGCAGCGGGCAGGGTGCCCCGGACCACGGTCACCGGGCAGAAGGCGCTGGTCACGCAGTGGATGCTCACCGATCCGACCAGCATCCCGGTGAACGCGCCGTGGCCGCTGGCGCCCACCACGAGCAGGTCAGCCTCCTTGGACTCGTCGATCAGTACCTGGGCCGGATGCCCGTAGCCGATCCAGGCGTCCACCTCGGCGCGCGCTCCGGCCGGGTAGACCTGGGCGATCGCATCGTCCAGATGGCGCTGCATCAGCTCCTCGGTCTCGGGCCGGACCGGCGCCACGCCTCCCGGCGCCGGGCCGGCCCGGGCCGGGTAATGCCAGGCCATCACGGCCCGCACGGCCGCGCCGGTGGCCGCTGCATAGCGGGCGGCCCAGTGCAGCGCCGCCACCGACTGCCCCGATCCGTCGACACCCACCACCACGAGACCTCGCTCGATCTTCTTGCTGGCCATCGCCGTCCGCCTCACTGTTACCGCGGCCCTTCCCGTGCGCCCCGTCCTCATCCGGCGCTCGCGCCGCGAATCACGTAGCTCTATGCAATCCGGTGACGAACCCTCCGGTCCAGAGTCGTTGGTCCTGCGCACACGATCCGCGTGGGCCGGCGAGCTGGTGGCCGCGCTCGCCATGGTCTCTGCATTGGCACGCTGAACGGCTGGACGCCGGGCGTGATCGCCGGCTACGAGCGTATTGTCGCCACCGATACCATGCTCGGCGACCGCGGCATCGAGGTGGCGGTCACCGCGGGGTCGCGGACTGGCCCGCGGCCGCAGGCCGCGGAGCATGACCTGCCCGATCGGGCCTGACCCCGGCCTGAACACCGGCACCTGCCTGAACGGAGCACGATCATGGACCTGCGCGGACGCAGCCTGCTGAAGGAGATCGACTTCACCGCCGCGGAATTTCTCTACTTGGTTGACCTGGGCGGGCAGCTGCGGATGGAGAAGCACCTGGGCCAGCGAACCAGCCGGCTGGCCGGCCGCAACATTGCGCTCATCTTCGAGAAGACCTCCACCCGGACCCGGTGCGCCTTCGAGGTTGCCGCGCACGACGAGGGCGCTCACGTCACCTATCTGGGGGCCGGCGAATCACAGCTCGGCTGCAAGGAGTCGATGAAGGACACCGCCCGGGTACTCGGCCGGATGTTCGACGGCATCCAGTACCGCGGGTCCGCGCAGCAGATCGTGGAAACTCTCGGCGCGTGGGCCGCGGTGCCGGTGTGGAACGGGCTCACCGATGACTGGCACCCGACCCAGATGCTGGCCGACATCTTGACCATGCGCGATCACGCGCGTAAGCCGCTGGCCGAGGTGGCGTACTGCTACCTGGGGGACGGCAGGAACAACACCGCCAGCTCGCTGCTGGTCACCGGGGCCCTGCTCGGCATGGACGTGCGGATCTGCGCGCCCGCGCCGCTGCAGCCCTCGGCCGGCGTGCAGAGCATCGCCGACGCCCTCGCGATGACGTCGGGCGCTCGCATCGCGGTGACCAGCGACATCCCGGCCGCCGTGGCGGGGGCAGACTACCTGTACACCGACGTCTGGCTGTCGATGGGGGAGCCGGCCGGGGGGTGGGACGAGCGGATCGACCTGCTGCTGCCCTACCAGGTGAACTCCGCGCTGCTCGCCGCGACCGGGAACCCGGCGGTCAAGTTCCTGCACTGCCTGCCCGCGCTGCACAACCGGGAGACCGAGATCGGGCAGCTGCTTTACGACAAGCGCGGCCTGCAGGCCCTGGAGGTGACCGAGGAGGTCTTCGAGTCGCCCGCCTCCATCGTGTTCGACCAGGCGGAAAACAGGCTGCACACCATCAAGGCCGTGATGGTCGCCACGATCGGGGAGCGGGAATGAGGATCGTGGACGCGCTGGGCGGCAACGCGCTGCTGCAGCGAGGCGAGCCGCCGGAGTCGGCAATCCAGGAAGCACACGCCGTCAAAGCCGTGCAGCCCTGGCGCCGCTAGCGATCGAGCACATCCACCCACCGCTGCTGATTTTCGTGCCGCTGATCTTGCCTGTGGAATCCCGCATCCTAGGCCGACATCTTAATGAGCAGCTACTCGGGGATGCTGGCGGCCCGAAGGACCCGTCCATGCGGTGACCTTCGGCCCTGTCAGGGCCGGTGCGCGGGAGAACACGCTTCCCGGATAGCCCATCGGAGGCTGACCCGATCTAGGCGGACGCCATGAAGACACGGGGAACCCAGAACTCGCGAGCGCAGGGCACCCCAGCGCCGGGCGGCGTCGGCGCGGGCGAGGTCGCGATCCGGGTCCGGGGGCTGCGCAAACGGTATGGGGACGTTGAGGCGGTGCGCGGGATCGACCTGACTGTGCACAAGGGTGAGATCTTCGCGTTCCTCGGGCCGAACGGCGCGGGGAAGACGACGACCGTCGAGACGCTGGAGGGCTACCGGCACCGCGACGCCGGGGAGGTGAAGGTGCTGGGGGCTGACCCGGCACGCCCGGTGCCGGGGTGGCGGGCGCGTATTGGCGTGGTCTTGCAGGAGTCCGAGCCGGAGGCTGAGCTCACGGTCGGAGAGTGCGTCTCGCTGTACGCCGGCTACTACCCGAGGCCGCGGCCGGTGGCTGAGACGCTTGAGCTGGTGCGATTGGCGGATCGCCTGGCTGTCAGGTGCGGCCGGGCTGTCGGGCGGCCAGCGCAGGCGGCTGGATGTGGCCCTGGCCCTGATCGGGGACCCGGAACTGGTGTTCCTCGATGAGCCGACGACCGGGTTCGACCCGGCGGCGCGGCAGTCGGCGTGGGACGTGATCGCCGGCCTCCGGGACCTGGGGAAGACGATCTTCCTGACCACGCATTACATGGAGGAAGCCGAGCGCCTGGCAGACCGGATCGCGGTGATCGCGGCCGGGCGCATCGTGGCCGAGGGCACCCCGGCCACCCTGGGCGGACGGGATGCCGGAGCCTCGATCATCAGCTTTACCCTGCCGCCCGGCGTCTCCGCCGCCGACCTGCCGCCCGCCGTCGCTGCGGCGGTGACCAGCAGTCCAGGGGAAAAGGTCGAAGCACGCAGCACGAGCCCGCTGCCGCTGCTTGGCGCCCTGGCCGCCTGGGCGACGGCGCGCAACGTTGATCTTCCCGACCTTCAGGTGTTCCGCCCGACGCTTGAAGACGTCTACCTGCAACTCACCCGGGATTCCCGATGACCGCCATCAGCCACGACACCGAGCACGCCGACAGCGCCCGCCACCAGCTCCCGCACCTGGCCGTCCACCAGTTCCGCGCCGACCTGCGCTGCTTTTCCCGCAACAAGGGGAGCGTGTTCTGGACACTCGCCCTCCCGGTCCTGTTTCTCGTGATCTTCGGGTCAGTGTTCCAGCACCAGAACGTGGCCGTACCGGGCGGAAGAATCGACGAACCGGTCTACTACGTTCCCGGTATCATCGCCTACGGTGTCATAGCCGCCACGTTCTCGAACCTCATCATCTCGGTTGTCCGCTACCGAGAGACCGGCATCTACAAGCGCCGCCGGGCCACGCCCCTTCCCGCCAGCGCCGTCATCGCCGCCCGCGCGCTCGTCGCCGCCCTATCCGTCCTGGCGATCACCGCTATCTTGCTCGCCATCGGCTGGGCCGCCTTCGCCGCGCATATCCCCAGCCGGACGGGCCCGGCTTTTCTCCTCGACATCATCGTCGGCTCAGTCGTCTTCTCCTGCCTGGGCTTCGCCGTGGCCAGCCTCATCAGCAACATCGATGCGGCCCAGCCGGTCACCCTGGCCATCGTCCTTCCGCTCTGCTTCCTCTCCGGCGTCTTCATCCCGATCCTGGAACTGCCCCACTGGCTGATAAATGTCAGCAAGATCTTCCCTGTACACGCGCTCGCGGATGCCCTCCTCGCCGCGTATAACCCGCACACGACAGGGTCCGGGCTGCGCTGGGGCGTCCTCGCCGCCTGGGGCATGCCGGCCTCCGTTAGGGACTTAGCTGCCGCGCGGTAGCCAGCTGAAGCGGCGTATGGCGATGATGAGCCCGGCCGCGCCCAGCGTGACAGCACCAACAGGTGACAGCACCAACAGCTATTACTGTCCAGGACCGGGCCCGCGCGCGGGCTGGCCCGCGCACTAGCGCAGTCGTCGCTGGGGTCGGCGACCGCGGTGGTCGCGGTCACCGCGTGGACCATGGGCCGCCGGGGCTGGGTGCGCTGGGGGCGGGCTGGTTCGGTGGCGGGTCGCCCCGCGGTGGTGGCTGGTGGCCGTCCGGCGATCGGCTTCCTCGCCCCCGGGCTGGTCACGATGGGTGAGTCATCTCGCCCAGGTTGCCGGGGTGCCTCGGTTGGCGGATAAGAAGACTGCGGGGCCGGTTTCCGGTTTTCCGGCTTTGACGAGGGAGAGCCAGGCGGTGAGCTGGCTAGATTCAGCGATATGGCAGCGGAGACCGATATAGCCGTCGGGGCGGACGGTCATCAGGCCGCGGCCGGGCGCGCTGGTGAGGCGGTGGACGTGGACTAGCGGGCCGGGCGGCAGGGTGCCGGGCCGGTCCGCGTCGCGGTCGAGCAGCACGTGCACGCCGGGCCGGGCGAGCAGTTCGTGCAGCCGGATAGGGCGCCCGGCGGACCTGACAGTTTTGTCGGGCAGCCGGTCCCCGGCCCGGAGGCCGCCGAACGGCCGCGGTGTTCCCTCTACCGACAGGGGGCTGTCGCGGTAGCTCACCCGCAGCTGCGACAGCAGCCGGATCCCCTCGGCGACCAGGCGGCGACGGCGCACGAGCGCGGGCGCGGCGAGCGGCGCCAGCTTGCTGCGTGCCAGCGACGGAAGGGGACCGGTTGAGGCCTCGCCCCAGAACACCAGGTGCGTCATGGCGAGGACCTGGCGCGCCACGGGCCGGCGCTCACGGTTGTAGGAGCCGAGCAGGACCGCAGGGTCGTCTGGTTGCGATGCCGCGAACGCGAGCTTCCAGCCGAGGTTTGCGCGCGTCTTGGATGGCAGCGTTCATCCCCTGGCCGGTGGCCGGGGAGTAGGCGTGGGCGGCGTCTCCGGCCAGATACAGCCGTCCGCGGCGGAACCGTTCGGCGATGCGGTGCTGCACCCTGACCCGCGCGGACCACGCGAGGCCGGTGATCTGCGCGCCGAGGCCCGCTTGGTCCAGGAGCGCCTGAAGCTCGGCGACCGGGACGGGGGGGCCGAGCTGGCCGAACGGCAGCGGACCGGGGCTGGCAGGCCGGGTCGTCAGCAGCCGCCATGTGGCGTGCTCGCCGAGGGGGAACAGGAACACCAGTCCCTGCCCGCCGGCCACGACATGGGCAGTGCTGTCGGCGAGATCAGCATCGAGTTCTGCGTCGGCGAGCACGACCTCGACGGGGTATGCCCGGCCGGGCCATCCGATGCCGGCCTGGGCCCGCACGATGCTGGCCGGGCCATCGCAGCCGGCGACGAAACCGAAGAGGGTTTCTTCCACTTCGGCCTGCGACCGCAAGACCACCCGCACACCGCCTGGGCCATCACGCACCTGGACCAGTTCGGTGCCACGCTCCACCTCGACCCCGCGGTCGGCCAGTGCCCGCGCGAGCACTGTTTCGACGTCCGTCTGCCGGATCAGCGTCAGGTGCGGGAAGGCGGTGTCGGGAAGCGCAAGATCGGCGAGCCGGATGCAGACAACGCGGCCGCCCAGGTGCAGGTCCGCCGCAGGCGCGGTGTCTGCCCGGGCCAGGAGCCCGGACGTCACTGCGAGCGGGCGCAGCACCTCCAGCGTACGGGCGTGCAAGATCAAGGCGCGCGACGGCCGGAACGCCTCGGACCGCCGGTCGATGACCCGGACAGCGGCGCCATGGTCATGCGCCTGCAAGGCAAGAGCCAGCCCGGCCGGGCCCGCGCCGGCCACCAGGATGCCAGCCGGCTGCGTCATGAGACGGCAACCAGGCGCCACCACGCCGTATCTGCCGGTCCTGTGCCGGACACCACCTGCGGCCGTCCCAGCAGCTCGTCGCGGCGCAGCCCTGGCAGCACGATGTAGTGGATCGAGCCAGGCATAGACACCAGTGCGAGCACCCGCCACAGAGCCCGCGCATACGCCTCGGCACGGTCAGGGCCATCCCACTCATACAAGCCCCGGTAACGGTCCTGCTCGTCGTCGGCCAGCCACAGTTTGGACACCAGGCCCGGGAAGCCGGCGAACAGAGGCGTGTTGAGCATGCTCTCCCAGCGGAAAACGGCGTGCCCGCGGCCGCGGACGGCCCGTAGCCGGAACTCGACCGCCAGCACGCACGGATTTTGGGTGGCTCCCCGGTCGATTACCGTTTCCCGGTACACCCGGGCTGATGTTCCATCGGCGAACCGCAGGCGCATCCCCACATGCCCGGCAGGCAAATGTATCCGGCGCTGCCAAAGGAGCCGGACGGTGCTCACGGCACAGCGGATCAGCGCCCTCAGCGCCGCCCGGTATGCGAGCGGGGGCTGCCCGGTCATGGCACTCCGGCCCGGATCCTCGGGCATGCCCGGCAGTGTGGCCCGCGGTTCTCTTGAGGTCAGCTCGCGCATGACGTTCACTCCCTTCGCCTCACTTTCACGATGCGCCGGCCCAGAGCGGGGCGCGAGAGTCCGAGGTCCCGCCATCTGCGGCCAACGTCCTTACCTGGGCTGCCACGCAGGGCAGCCAGATAGTGCACCTTCGCAGCCCTGTCATTTATCTCCTGGACGGAGGCTTCCGACAGCGAGAGCATGCCTTTTCTGGATACGGGCTTTCTCGCTGGCTCCCGCCGGAAAGGGCAGCAGGCTGATCAGCCGGAACCCGATCGCCGGGCCTTCCAGCAGAATCTGAGAGCGCCGCAGCTACCCCTTCGGCGCTGCTGGCACTGGGATCTGCGGGTCACCGGGCGGGCACACGCCGGGCCGAACGTCCCGGTATCTCGGCACCTCCGTCCCTACCCGCTCACGCCGGGCCGAGGTGCAATGAAATCGGGTACTAGCAGCAGCGGTACCCAGGCCGATCATGAGGAGGCGCGCGATGAGCCGCAAGGATGCCCGTGTTGACGGCATGCTCCGCCACCTCGGCGCCGCATACTATGACTCGCTGCACGGCCGGGCCGCGCCAGCCGATGTGTCACGGGCTGTTGACTTGGTCGCCGACCAGGTCGGCGAGAAGGCCCTCAAGCATCGGGCGGCCGCCAGGCCCGCGGCCGCCGGGCGCCACGGTTCCGGGCCCAGGCGACAGCACCACGGACGGTGGCACAGCCGGGTGCGAGACGTCATGACGACGTCGGTGGTGACCGTGGACCGGGTAACCCCGTATAAGGAGATCGCCCAGCTGCTGGCCGGGCACCAGATCAGCGGCATGCCGGTGCTGACCATGGGGCGGCACGTGGCCGGGGTCGTCTCCGAGGGCGACCTGCTCGCGGCGCGGGACCGCAACCCGGTGCCCAGCCGCAGGCGGCCGGCCTGGCTAGGCGGCCGGAAGCAGCCCCGGGCCCGGACCGCCGGAGAGCTGATGACCTCTCCCGCGGTGACGATCCACCCGGACGCGACGATCGCGGCCGCGGCGCGGCTGATGAACACCCGCCACGTGCGGAGCCTGCCGGTCGTCGACCCCGATGGCAAGCTGATCGGCATAGTCAGCCGCCGCGACCTGCTGAGCGTCTTCCTGCGCCCGGACGCCGCCATCGCCCGCCAGGTCGGCGAGATCCTTACCGAACTGGTGCCCGGGGGCCCAGCCGGCGTCAAGGTCCGCGTTCACAACGGTGTGGTGATCCTGACCGGCCAGCCCGAGCTGGCCGCCGGGGAAGACCTGATCCCGGTCGCGGTGCAGCTGGCCTGGGACGTCAACGGCGTGGTCAACGTGATGGACAAGATCAGCACGGCCCAGCCCAGCGCCGCGCCAAGCCACTGACCATCTACCGCCCCGCCGCTCATCCCACCCCGCCGTGGTCGCGGTCATGCCCCCGCGCCCGGCCGGGACCACGCCACCGACCGACCCGCTGCTATGCGGCCACCATTACCGGCGTCCAGCAGTCCCCAGCGGGCTACCCGCCGATACCTCTTGCTCGGCTGTTATCAGCCCCATGCCTCGATGCGTTTCTTGAGTTCTCATAGTCTCCTGTCACATTTCTGATCACGCTGTCTTCCTATTCCGTGCGGCCGCCATTGCCAGCATTATCGTGGCAGTGTGCAGACTCTGGTGAAGCATAAGCGCCTGCTGCGGGTCGAGGTCTATTTGCAAGACCCGTGGCGGGTCAACCTCGCTCGCAATTATGCAGACATGCGGCTTCCCGTCTTCCGCGATATACCATCCGACGGATCCGATGCCACGGACGTTTGCGACCTCGTTAATTACCTGATTTATTAGCATGATCCTTCCCTTCTGTTTTCGGGCATGCTCGTTAGAGCACATCTGCCTTTTAGTTCCATGTTCAGTCGATCACAGGGAGTGATCTTGCGGTAGATCCGAAGGTCGCAATCTTGCGGGCCGAAGGTCCCGGGTGCAGGTCAGAGGCTGCTCTGAAACGGCGTTGTTCGCCCAGGCAGATGTAGCAAGGCAGTTCACAAATGTACTAAGAGTCCACGACCCTCCGTCGGTATATGGTGTGCCTCTAAGCTGCTCTATCACTATCCATTCCTGAGCAGCCCTGATCGCCACTGTCGGCCTGTTCAGCATGGCCTTCACGTCGCGAATGGGGCACCCATCCCACAGGTAGGTGCTGCCGTTGCCGTCGGCCGGGCTGGTGCCGTCTGGGCAGCCTCGTATCCGCCGGACCGGTGAGAGCACTTGCAGGCGGGCATCAATTTTGCCGAGGGCCGAAAGTCCTGGCTGATGGGGAGTATCGGCCCTGGGCCGCGGGCGTGCCTAGGGCCGACTGTGGTGGTGGAGGCACGTCAGGATGAAGCGGCGATTGGCAGTAGTTGCGGCGCGGGCCATGCGGGTGGTCCGCGGGCTGTGGCCTGACCGCAACCCACTGCGGCGCACCGTGGACCGGGTCGAGGGTGCGATCGTGGCCGGGCTGGTCGTTGCTTTCCTGGCCGGGACCCCGCTGGCCGCTGCCGCCGCCGGGCACCTGACCGACAGCATCGGCGCCCGGATCGCCCATGCGCAGCAGGCGGCGCGGCACCACGTTCCGGCGGTGCTGCTGGCCACCGCCCCCACCTCCGGGTACCCCGGGTACCTGCCGGAGGTGCGGGCCAGGTGGACCGCCCCGGCCGGGACGCGCACCGGCGCGGTCACCGCGCTGCCCGGCCAGCGCGCAGGCAGCACGGTGATGGTGTGGGCCGATGCGGCCTCGGCTGACCGAGCCGCCGCTGACCGTTTCCCAGGTGCGCGACCAGGCGGCTATGGCCGCCATCGTGGCCGCCATGGTCGTTGGCCTGATGTTGTGGTGCGCCGGGGAGCTGGCGCACCACCTGCTGGGCCGCCGGCGGCTGGCCGCCTGGGACGCCGAATGGCAGGCCATCGGACCGCAATGGACCACCCAGCGCTGACCCCTTCCGGCCCGGGCAGATCCAGCGTGCCCCCCGCTCGGCTGCCGCCGGGCTCATCCTGAAAAAGCGGAAAGAGGAGTTGTCAGTCGCGCTGCATAGCCAACCGCTGGAGTTCCCGCAACTACGGCGACCGCGCCCAGTCCGATCCCGAACCGCAACTGCTGCTGCGGCTGGGATCGACCGGGCAGCGGACGCTCAGCGTGCGACGTCGGGTCGGCGAGGTCTTGACCTGAGGACCTCCCGCTATCGCCCTGTCCTCGCTGTCGGGGACTATGGCGATGGGCCCGTGAGTGTGATCGAGCACCGCGTAAGTGGCCGGCCCAAGGCGCGAGTCCCTGCCAGTGAGGCTGCCGCGATGCCTGCCCAGCACCAGGAGATCGGCTGAGGCGGTGATCTCCGCCAGGGCCTGGCGCGGGTGGGCATGAATGACTTCCGCGCCGACCTCCACCTCCGGGTACTTCTCCTGCCAGGACTCGAGCAGCCGGGCCAGCCGGAGAAACGCCTCGGATGACAGTCGCTGCGGCTTGACGGCTGATCCTCCTGCCCCCGCCGGACGCGACCCGTACCAGGCCTGCACGGCGAGCAGGTGAGCTCCCCGGTGCGACGCCTCATCGAAAGCGAAAGCGAGCGTTGCTTCGCAGTCGTCAACATCGCGGATTCCTACCACGATCCGGTGATGGGCCGGCGCCTCGTCGCGATGGATCACGACGGTGCAGGGCGCGTGCGTGGCCGCGTACCGGGTGATCGAGCCGAAAGCCGTGGTAGCCAGGCCGCTCATGCCCCCCGAGCCGACCACGAGCATCAGCGTATTCCTGGCCGCATCCGTCAGCAGCGGAGCAGGTTCACCCACCAGCAGCGAGGTATCGATCGTCAGCCCGTGAGCCGCCGTATCGGCTCTGTCGCCCGCCTCTTGCAGGGCCTTCTCGGCGGTCTCGCACAGCCTCCCGCAGACGCAATCGGGCGGAATGAACCAGTTGATGCGCGGTTCGGTCGCGCAGACGGACACGATCCGCAGCGGGACATCGCGCAGGACGGCCTCCCGGGTCGCCCAGTCCACGGCCCGCAGCGACTGCTCGGATCCGTCGGTGCCGACGACGATGGGCTTGATGGCCATGGCTGCCTCCTCCCATCGGTCCTGCGATTCCAGCCTTCTCGCGGCCAGGTCTGCTGGCGAGGGGCGATGGGCACCATCCGGCGGGACCAACGTCCGGCAACCGGCCGGCTGGCCGCTCATCCTGAGCGTGTGCAGGACCTACGGGGGTCGTATGCTCTCGGTGTCGGGCATGTTGATCTGCAGGGGCTGACGGTGGAACAGCAGGAGGCACACCCGCTGGTGCCGCAGTTGCGCCTGGATGAGCTGCTGACCGACTCAGGGGGATCAGGCGGGCTGAGCTGGCTGGTCACCTGGCCTGGCGGATTCGCCGGCCGGTGATGCGGCGGGGGGTGATGCGGATGCCGTGCTGGCGTTGTCCGCCTGCCCATGGTTCGACGCCGCTGTGCCGGGTCAGGTCGTGCTCGGCCAGGGTGTCGAGGTGGTGTGCGGGGCCGTGGATGAGCACGCTCCAGCCTTCGCGGGCGGCCGGGTCGATGGCGTCGATCTCGAACGCGACGTCGTATTCGGCGGCCGGGATGCCGGTGCGCAGGTCCTCGCCGGCCGGGCTGTACTCGGCGGTGCGGAACACGATGGATCCGTCGAGCACCTGGTAGTTGACGGGGAAGACGGTCAGGCCGTACCGGCCCGTAAAGGCGAGCCGGCCCACGCCGCCGGGTGAGATCAGCCGCAGGCACTCGTCCTCGTCGAGCTGCTCCAGTACGGGTTCCACGCTGTGCCCCTTCCGTCGGGGCCGGCCGTCTGCCGGCGTTGTTTGCTGGCCCGCGGGTCAGCGGTCCGGGCCGTCCTTGCCGGGGTCGGGGTCTTCGGTGAAGATCCGGGCGGCGTAGGCGGCGGCCTGCGTCCGGCGTTCCATGCCCAGCTTGGCGAACAGTGCCGAGACGTAATTCTTTACCGTCTTCTCGGCCAGGTACATGCGCTCGCCGATCTGCCGGTTGGTCAGGCCCGCCCCGATCAGCTCCAGGATCCGCCGCTCCTGCGGGGTGAGCTCGGACAGCGGGTCAGATCGCTGGGCCTGATCGCGCATCCGGCGCATCACCCGGCTGGCCGCCTCCGGGTCCAGCATCGACTCGCCGGAGGCGACGGTGCGGACCGCGCCCACCAGATCGGTGCCGCGGATCTGCTTGAGCACGTACCCGGCCGCCCCGGCCATGATCGCGTCGAAGAGCGCCTCGTCATCCCCGAACGAGGTGAGCATCAGGCACGCGACTTGCGGCATCGACGACCGGATGTCCCGGCAGACGCTGACGCCGTCCCCGTCGGGCAGCCGGACATCGAGCACGGCGACGTCCGGCCGCAGCGCCGGAATGCGGGCCAGCGCCGACGCGGCGGTGCCCGCTTCCCCCACCACCGTGATGTCCGGCTCGGCCTCCAGCAGCTCCTTGACCCCGCGCCGGACTATCTCGTGGTCATCGAGCAGGAACACCCCGATCGCGGGGCGGTCTCCTGCTGTCTGGTTCATCTGCGAGCACCCTCCTGGGCATCGGGTCAGCGGGCCCGGATCAGTGCCGCGCCGCCGTCGGTCCACCTTATCGGCCGCCCGCGGGCCGGATCAGGGACCATGGTCCCGGCCGGGATTCCCGGAGGTCCCGGCGGCCGGTCATCCTCTTCTTCCCGGCCGGGCCGCCGCCATGGACGGGACCTTGGCGCCCGGCCGTCCGGACGGAAGTCCCGGAAGATCAGGGACCCGCGACCCTGCGGATATGTACCGGGCCGGCGGCAGGCTGAAGGCCGCAGACATGAATCGCCACCGGGAACAGGAACCCGGCACCAGAAACGGAGAAGTGCCATGCGCAGAAGGACATTCGACACGCTGGCCGTCGGGGCCGGGCTGGTCATCGCGGCCATCTTGCTGGTGGCCGGGGGCCTGCTGACCTGGGGCCACTCGTTCGTGACCAACGAGGTGCACACCCAGCTCGCCGCCCAGAAGATCGTCTTCCCGGCGGCCAACAGCCCGGCGATCAAGGCACCCGAATTCGCCGCCATGCACCAGTACGCCGGCCAGCTCATGACCACCGGCGCCCAGGCCGAGGTCTACGCCGACCATTTCATCGCCAACCACCTCAAGGTGATCGGCGGCGGCAAGACCTACGCCCAGCTGTCTGAGGCATCACTGGCCAACCCCAAGAACGCGGCGCTGGCCGCCCAGGTGCAGACCGTGTTCCGCGGTGAGACGCTGCGCGGCCTGCTGCTCAACGCCTACGCCTTCGGCACCATGGGCACGATCGCCGGGATCGCCGCCATCGGCGCGTTCACCGGCGCAGGCCTGATGCTGATCCTGTCCATGCTGGGCATCTGGCACCTGCGCCGTGTCGCCCCGCAAACCGAGGTGTTCCCCGGGCCGGCCGGCGCCAAGACGGCCAGCGCCGTCCCGGCGCACACCGCCTGACCACCCGGCGCAGCCGTCCGCCCCCCATCCCGCACGACGGGACGAGAGGCGGACGCGTGGCATCCCGCCGGCCCGGCCAGGGACCTAAGTCCCGGACCGCCATGACCGACCTCCCTGGCCGCGACCACCCGGCCAGCGCGAGGATCGAAACAGCCTACGAGCAGAGCCCACCAACGGAGGAACCATGAACCGGACCATCCTGCTGGCCGTGGACGCCCCGCGGCACAGCCGGCCAGGCGCCGCCATGGAGCACGTCGACGCGGCCGCGAAGGAAACGCTGCAGCTCAGCCGCGAGACAGGCGACCGCGTTCTGGTGCTGCACGTTCACGAGTTCGCCTACGGCCGGTTCGGCCGGATGCAAGTAGACTGCGCGGACGGCGAGGGAGAGAAGGTCGTCGAGCAGATCGTGTCCGACCTACGGACCGCCGGAGTCACCGCCGAGCCAGAGATCCGCACCACGGACTTCGGGCACATCGCGCGCGCCATCCTCGATACGGCACACGAATGTGACGCGCGGATCGTGGTGCTCGGCTCAAGCAGCCGCACCGACCTGCCCTACCTCCCGTTCGGCAGCGTCTCCACCCGGCTGCTGCACCTGGCCCGGCGCCCGGTTCTCATCGTGCCCTGGAAGAAGCAAGCAACCGCCCCTACGCCGGAAACCGAACCCGCAGCCAGCACCGCCCGCTAGATCAAGACAACCCCGCGAGCACCACCAGAACATGCCACGCCGCTGGAGTTCTGCGCCGCCTGGCTGGCCCGGATATCGGGGCGCCGGCTTGGAACACCAGGTCGGCGCCCCGGATACGGTCCTACCTGCCCGACGGCACCACGACGACAGGGCAGGCCGAGTGGTGCACGACCTTGCTGCTGACTCCTCCGACTGCCAGCCGGGCGAATCCGCCGCCGCCTCGCGAGCCCACCACGAGCAGGTCGCTGTCCTGCGACGCGTCGATGAGCTCCTTTGCGGAAAAACCGCTCTTCGCGTTCACGGTGACCGACAGCGGCTGGGCATCGCCCAGCTGGCCGGCGACCTTGCTTACCGCCTCTTCTGCCCAGTTGCGCGCCTGCTCGGTCATCGGCGCGTCCTCGGGGTAGATGACCGGGTTGGCGGTCCACTGATTGGCCGCAACCTCGTGGACGGCGAGGACGGTCAGCGGGGCATGCCGGAGCGCTGCCTCTTTCATTGCCCATTCCAGGGCGCGATGGGAGTTGTCCGAACCATCGACGCCCACAGTGATTCCGGGCATTTCCTGCTCCTTCTCGCCGGGGTCACCGCTGCTGCGGTGGCTGGAATCCCGATCCATGATCGCACCGGCGAAACGATCCGGCGAAGGGATTCCGGACAGCGCGAAAATGGTCTTGATCCTGGGCGGCCGACTGCGCGGCGCGGGGAGCGGGGCCTGATGGCGGTTGGCTCCATCTCCCGGGACGTTGGGATGTACAGGCGTTCTATACCGCCCGCCGACTCAGTCGGCAGCCAAAAGACCGGCTATTGACGCTGACCCCTCGCTCGCAGGCACACGCCACTCAGCGTCGGCGGGGTGAATGTCTACCTTGCAGACGCCCACCGTGTCGGCGGCAAGTGCAGGGCTTTCCGGCAGATCCAGTAAGGACTAATGGCCCTGATGACATCCTCGTTCATGCGATGAGGATGTTTCCATGGTCGCGATCGCGCGTGCCCCGGCCGGGGATTCGGATCTGCCTGAGGCCGCGAGGCTCTTCCCGGGCGATGTCGTGGCGCGCCTGGCCAGTAGCCCGGATGGGCTCTCAACTGCCGATGCGACGCAAAGGCTGCGGCAGGTCGGGCCGAACGCGCTGGGCACCCATCGGGTGCGGGTCGCCGCCGTCCTGTTCCGCCAGATCCGTAACCCGATCCTTATTCTCCTGCTCGGGGCGGCCCTGGTCTCGGGGCTCACCGGCGGCGATACCAACGCCCTGATCATCGCAGTGATCGTTGCCCTCAGCGTCGGCCTGGGCTTCTTCAACGAGTACCGGGCGGAGGTGGCGATGGCCGCTCTCCGGGCCCAGATCCGGCAAGAAGCCGAGGTCCGGAGGGACGGACGGACGAGCCGAGTTCCGGTGACGGATCTCGTGCCCGGTGACGTGGTATCGCTGCGCATCGGCGACCTCGTGCCAGCCGATCTCCGGTTGCTGACGGTCGAGGAACTCGAGTGCGACGAAGCCGTGCTCACCGGCGAGTCGATGCCGGTGGCCAAATCGGCGGCACCTGCCCCCGGCCGCCAGCCGCAAGATCAGCCCGGGTGCGCCTTCATGGGGACGATCGTCCACCAAGGATCGGGCATCGGCGTGGTGGTCCGCACCGGCACCCGCACCGCCTTCGGGCAGATTGCCGCGGGTCTGGCCGAAAAGCCCGGCCAGACCGCCTTCGAGGTCGGCCTGGCGCGTTTCTCGCGGTTTCTGTTCGCGGTGGCGGCCGTCCTGACGACGTGCATCTTCATCATCAACGTCGCGCTGTCCCGGCCCCTCATCGACGCGCTGCTCTTCTCGCTGGCCATCGCCGTCGGCATCGCCCCCGAGATGATGCCCGCCATCGTGACCGTGAGCCTGTCGGCCGGCTCGAAGGCCCTCGCGGCAAAGAAGGTGGTGGTCAAACGCCTTATCGCCATCGAAGATCTGGGCAACATCGAGTTCCTCTTCACCGACAAGACCGGCACTCTCACCGAGGGCATGATCACCTTCGAGCACGCACTCGACGCCGGGGGGCACGACAGCGATCGCCCGCTGGTGCTCGGGCTCATGTGCAATGAGGCGGCGGTCACCGCCGGGGGACCGGTCGGCGGGAACGCGCTGGACCAGGCTCTGTGGTCAGCTCCGGTGGCAACCGCAGCAGATGGGCCGGCCAGCAAGGCCGCCGCATTTCAGAGGCTGGGAGTCCTTCCGTTCGACCACGAGCGGCAGCTGGCCTCGGTGTTGGTGAAGAATCCCGGCGGCCAGCCGCTAGTGATCACGAAGGGCGCCCCCGAAGTGGTACTGGACCGATGCGTGAACGTCCCCGAACGCGCCCGGCCGGCGCTGCAGGCCTTGTTCTCCGAAGGGGCCCGGGTAGTAGCCGTCGCCACCCGTCCGGCCGCGGGACTGATAGCGCTCACCGCCCGGGACGAGCAGGGGCTGACGCTGGAAGGCTTCCTCACGTTCGCCGACCGGCCGAAAGCCGACGCCGGCGCCTCCATAGCCCAGCTCGAACAACTGGGCGTCCAGGTAAAGATCATCACCGGGGACAACGGCCAGGTGGCCGCCAAGGTGTGCTCGCAGATCGGGGTCGACTGCACCGGCGTGCTCAACGGCGCCGACGTCGAGGCGCTCGACGACGACCACCTCGAAGCCGCCATCCAGGCCACCACGGTGTTCGCCCGGATCAGTCCGGATCAGAAGTCGCGCATCATCAAGGTGGCCCGCCGCACCGGGAAAGACGTCGCGTTCCTCGGCGATGGAGTGAACGACGCGGTCGCGCTGCACCATGCCGACGTCGGGATCTCGGTGGACTCGGGAACCGACGTCGCCAAGGAAGCCGCCGACGTCGTGCTGCTCGACAAAGACCTCGGTGTCCTGGCCGATGGAGTCATGGAAGGACGCCGGATCTTCGCCAACACTATGAAGTACGTGCTGATGGCCACGTCCTCGAACTTCGGCAACATGTTCAGTGCCGCCGGTGCCTCCGCGTTCCTGTCCTTCCTACCCATGCTGCCGTCGCAGATCCTGCTCAACAACCTGCTCTACAACACCGGGCAGCTGGTCATCCCGACCGACCGGGTCGATCGCGAGGCACTGGCCCGGCCGGCGGCCTGGGACATGAAGTTCATCCGGAACTTCATGGCCGTGTTCGGCCCCGTCAGCTCGATCTTCGACTTCCTTACCTTCTGGGTCATGCTCGCCCTGCTGCACGCCGGCCATACCGAGTTCAGGACCGGCTGGTTTGTCGAGTCGATCGCCACCCAGACCCTTGTCGTCTACGTGATCCGGACCCGCCGGGTTCCGTTCTTTAAGAGCCGACCCAGCCTGCCGATGCTCCTGGTACCGACGGGGGCCGCCCTGGTCGGCGCGATCCTGCCGTACACGGGCCTGGCGCACCTGCTGGGCTTCACACCGCTGCCGACCGCCTTCTTCCTGCTGCTATTCGGGATGGTGGTCATCTACCTGCTGCTCGTCGAACTAGCCAAGACCCGGTTCTACCGTGCTCCTCATGCCCGCAGCCTTCGGCCCGCATCCACCCATGCCGAACGGATGGAACGGCGCATCCGGCGCCGGGCGTCCCGTTTTATCCGCCGCCCAGTCCGAGGGACGGAGGCTGCGGGGCGACCCTAGTGCTCTGCGTCTGAGGTCTTTTACGGTTGGCCTTGCTGAGGACGTGCTCAGGTGCCTTGGTCCAGGTGAAGGGGTCGGCGCGGTCGTTCCAGCCGGTGATGAAGGCGCGGATCTTGGCGTTGAGGTCCTGGACGCTGGTGAAGCTGCCACGGTGGATGGCCTGGCGCGTGATGATCGAGAACCAGATCGTCCAGGTTCCTCCACGAGGCGTGGGCGGAGGGTGAGATGCACCTTCACCCGGGGGTGGCTTTCCAGCCAGGCCCGGACGTCGGCGTGCTTGCGGGCGGCGTAGTTGTCCATAACCAAGTGCAGGTCCTGGCCGGGGCAGGCGCGGATGACCTGGCGCAAGAAGGCCAGGAACTCCTGGTGGCGGTGCCGGGGCTTGCACGCGGCAGTGAACTGCCCGGTGGCGATCTCCAGCGCCGCGAACAGGGTACCGGTGCCGTGCCGCACATAGTCATGGGAGCGGCGCTCGGCCAGGCCGGGCTGCAGCGGCAAGACGGGCGCGGCCCGGTTCCGCGGCGATCATTCGTCCGGCTGGCCTGGCGGCGGCTCGCGCGGTGCCCAGCCGGCTGGTGTCCCTGCTGCCCGCCGACCGGCGGGCCTTGTGCCGCGTCCTTGAGATCCGCCCCGAGGGTCGGTTCCTGACCTACCGCTGGGCGTGCCCCTGACCCGGATGCACAGTCCGTCCGCGGCCCGGGCGCGCGTACCGGCGGGCCGCCCGGCGGGTGAAGCGGTCGGCCAGCGTGAACACGCATGATGACGGCGCACTGGGCGGGCTGTGGCCGGGGTAGTGATCGCCGTGTTCCCTGGCCTGGTGCTGGTGCGGGGGTACCGGCGGTCGTGGCTGCGCGGTGATCTGGTGGCTGGTGTCACCGTGGCGGCTTACCTGGTGCCGCAGGTGATGGCGTATGCGACGGTCGCGGGCTTGCCTCCGGTCACCGGGCTGTGGGCGGCGCTGCCCGCCCTGGTGGTCTACGCGGTGCTCGGCTCCTCTTCGTCGCTGTCGATGGGGCCGGAGGCCACGACCGCGCTGATGACCGCCATCGCGATCGGGCCGCTGGCCGCCGGTGACCCGGCCCGGTACGCGGGCCTGGCCGCTGCGCTGGCGCTGCTGGTCGGGCTGATGGCGGCGGCCGCCGGGCTGCTGCGATTGGGTTTCGTGGCGGATCTGCTGTCCCGGCCGATCCTGGTGGGCTACATGGCGGGCGTGGCGCTGATCATGATCACCGATCAGCTGCGCCGGGTGACCGGGGTGCCGGTCACCGGGGAGGCGTTCTTCACCCAGATCGGCTCGTTTGCCCGTGACATCGGCCGCGCCCAGCTGGCCACGGTCGCGCTCGCCGCGGCGGTCCTGGCCTTCTTGCTGCTGCTGCGCTGGCGCTGGCCGCACGCGCCCGGGCCGCTGCTGGCGGTGCTGGGAGCCGCCGCCGTCACGGCGGTGTTCGGCCTGGCCAGCCACGGGATCGGCGTGGTCGGCCCGATCCCGGCGGGCCTGCCCGCCCCCCGGCTGCCCGACATCAACCCGCACGTCTTGCGCGAACTGGTGCTGCCGGCGTTCACCGTGCTGATCGTGGGGTTCAGCGACGACGTGCTGACCGCCCGGTCGTTCGCCCGGCGCGGCGAGACGATCAAACCCAACCGGGAGCTGCTGGCGCTGGGCGTGGCCAACGCGGGCTCGGGCCTGCTGCGCGGCTTGCCGGTCAGCAGCAGCGCGACCAGGACGGCCATCGCCGTGACGACCGGGAGCCCGCAGCCAGCTGTACTCGCTGACCGCGGCCGCCGCGGTGGTCGCCGCCCTGCTGTTCGCCCGGCCGGTGCTGGCCCGGTTCCCGGCCGCCGCGCTCGGCGCGATCGTCATCTACGCGGCCCTCCGGCTGATCGACGTGACCGCGTTCCGCCGGCTGCTCGCCTTCCGCCGCACCGAACTCGCCATTGCCCTGGCCGCCTGCATCGGCGTGCTGGCCTTCAACATCTTGTCCGGGGTCCTGGTAGCGATCGGACTGTCGGTAGCCGACCTGCTGATCCGGGTGGCCCGCCCGCACGACGCGATCCTGGGACTTGTCCCCGGCCTGGCCGGCATGCACGACATCGACGATTACCCGGCGGCGCAGACCATCCCCGGCCTGGTGGTCTACCGCTACGACGCGCCGCTGTTCTTCGCCAACGCCGAAGACTTCCGCCGCCGCGCCCTGGCCGCCGCCGCCCGCGAGCCGGGTCCGCTGCGCTGGTTCGTGCTCAACGTCGAGGCGAACGTCGAGGTCGACTACACCGCGCTCGAAGCCGTGGACGCGGTCCGCGAGGAAATCACCCGCCGCGGCGCCGTCTTCGCCCTCGCCCGGGTCAAGCAGGACCTGCTGGCCAGGCTGCGCTCCTTCGGCCTAGCCGACAAGATCGGCGAAGAACGGCTCTTCCCCACCCTGCCCACAGCAGTAGACGCCTACCGCGCATGGGCCGGGCAGCACGGTCCGCAGCCTGGCGGCGAGAGCATCGGGGGCAGCTGAGCCGGCGCGTCGGCCGCGGGCAGACCGGCTGATTCGGCGGCGATCCGTCCATGCTGGTCAGAGTGGGAACGCCAGGCTCTGCCCGGGACTGAGATCACGCAACTGGCCGCGGCAGCCCACCCGGATGGATGGGTGGCTGCCTGGGCCGCTGCTGACCCGCACCGTGTGATCGGCGATGCCCAGGGTGATCAGGTGGTCTCGGTAGAAGATGCAGAATTCGAGCGTGCCGAGACTCTTCGGCCAGAATGGGTTCAGCCACAGGGTATCGTCACGGAGTTCGATGCCTGCGAAGCACCGCTGCAGCAGGTCGATCGTGCCCGTCATGGCCGCGAGGTGGATACCCTCGGCCGTGGTGCCGCCCTGAACATCGGCCACATCACTGCGTAGCGCCTCGACGAAACGCTCAACGGCCCCCTCCCGGCTGGCCCGCGCCAGCACCCAGGCGTGCACTACGGCGCTGAGCGTCGAGCCGTTGGACGTGCGGGCGAGGTAATAGTCGATCGTTTCCGGGATGAGACCCGGATCCCAGGAGTAGCCGAGGTGCCGGAAAAGCCCGCCGAGTTCGTCGGCGGACAGCAAGTAGAACAGCATCAGCACGTCGGCCTGCTTGGAGGCCTTGTACTGGTTCGGTGAATCGCCCTCGGCCTCGAGGATCCGGTCGAGGCGGCTGATGTCGCCGTACCTGCCGTGGTAGTCCTCCCAGTCCAGTTCCTTCAGGTCGTCGTATCCCTCGAACTGACTGATGATGCCGTCGGAGTGGAACGGGACGAACATCCGGCGGGAGATGTGTTCCCACCGTTGCAGTTCCGTCACGGTGATCTTCAGCTTCTCGGTGAGCTCGATCCGGCGGTGGTCGGAGAGCAGGTCGAGTACCTCGATGGCGCGAAGCAGCAGCCAGGTCGTCATCACGTTGGTGTAGGCGTTGTTGTCGATCCCCGCGTCAGGGCTGTCCGGGTAGCTGGTATGGAACTCGTCCGGCCCCACCACCCCGCGGATCACGTACCGGTCACGGTCGCGGTCGTAGGCGGCGGTACTGGCGAAGAACCGCGCGATCTCCAGGATCATCTCGGCGCCCTGCAGGGCGAGGAACTCGCGGTCGCCGGTGGCCTGGTAGTACTGCCAGGCGCTGCGGGCGACCGCGATACCGACGTGGCGCTGCAGGTACGTCGTGTCCGGCAGCCAGCGGCCCGACTTCGGATTGAGGTGCAGGAGCGCGCTCTGCTCCCGCCCGTCGCTGCCGGACTGCCACGGGTACATCGCGCCCACGTGACCGGCTTCGCGTGCCGCTCGCCTCGCGGCGGCCAGCCGACGGTAGCGGTAGGCCTTCAGGGACCGGCTCAGTTCTGGTAGCCGCAGGTTCAGGACGGGGAATACGAACATGTCATCCCAGAAGACATGCCCGCGGTAGGCCTCGCCGTTCAGTCCGCGCGCCGGAACGCCCACGTCGCGATCCATGCTGTTGGGCGAGACCGTCTGTAGCAGGTGGAAGATATGCAGCCGTAGCACCGGCAGCACCTTGTCGTCCTCGCTGCCCTTCAGCTTGATATGGAAGCGCGCCCACAGGTGAGTCCACGCGAGCGCGTGCGCCCCTAGCATCTCGCCGAACGAGTCCGCGTCCTGCAGCCAGTCGGCTGCCGCCACGGCCACGTCCGATACGGCGTGGTCCCGCGAGGTGGCGATGGCCACCGTCTTCTCGACCGTGACCTCGTCCGCCTCGGCGACGTCAAGCACCATTTCGTGGCCGATCCGCCCGGGCCCGCCGATCACGGTCGGCTGCTCGGCTACGCGTGCTCCGTTGCGGAACAGGCGGGTCCGGGCGGCTTCGGCAATGCGGATGTGCGACTGGCTGGTCTCCACCACGAGCAATACGGCCGAGGTGTCGAGGGCGCGCGCCTCGAGGGGAACGAGGTGCCGGCTGGCCAGGTCGCGGTAGCGGGCGACGCCCTTGTTCTCGACCTTGCCGTCGAGTTCCGACCGGACACGCAGCCGTCCTGACCAGTTCTCCGGCACGATCGTCGTCTCCAAGGCCGCAAGGTGCGCGGCACCCATGTGCACGAACCGGCGGCATGTGGCCCGGGTGACGCGGCCCTGGCCGTCGCGGATCCGCAGCTTCCGGGTGAGCACGCCACGGCGCAGGTCAAGCTCCAGCTGGTGCTGGAGAACTTTCAGGTCGGCGAGGTCGAGCCAGGGGCCGTCCTCGGCGGCGAAGGTCAGCGGAAGCCAGTTCGGCGCGTTGACCAGGCTCTCGTTCTCCACCGATCGGCCCGCGATCTCGGTCGTCAGCGCGTTGTAACAACCCGCGATATAGGTGCCCGGGTAGTGAGTTCCATCCGCTGCCGACTCCGGGGCCGCGCCGCGAGTGGCAAAGTAGCCGTTGCCCACGGTGCATAGCGCCTCGCGCAGTCCTTCCTCGCGCGGGGCATATCCTTCATAGCGAAGCGTCCACTCCGTGACCGGGACGGGCTTCCCATCGAGACCTCTCATCGTGGCTGCCTACAGGTCGTCGGATTCTGGTGTGCGTGTACCAGGCGCGGCGGGCATCCGCTGAGCCGGGTCGGCCAGTCGCTCGCCGTCCACGTTGCCCGGCTTCATCGGCCGTCCTGGCGGTAGAGCGCGAGGGCCACGGTGAGGCCTGCGCCGGCGGCGAGCATCAGGGTGTTGCGGGCCTCGCCGAGTCGGCCCGACCTGGTCGCGGCCTGCAGCGCGGCGAGCGGCCCGGTGGTGTAGGCGGTGTCGAGATCTTCGGCGACGTAGGCGACCCGGTCACCCGGAATGCCGAGACTCGCCCGCAGCGGGTCAAGGAAACCCGGAGAGGACGGGGTCGCGATGAGCAGGTCGATCTCGCTGATTCCCATCCCGACCCGCCGCAGGAACCGGCGGGTCGCCTCCTCGGCGCAGTCGGCCAGGCGGGCCTGATAACCGGGTTTCTGGTCCATGACCAACTGGCTCTGGCCGGTTCCCCGCCAGGGCGCGCGAGGCCCGGGCCGGTCGTGCCAGACCAGCCCGCTGACGAACAGATCCTCGTACTCGGGGAATGTCTCGGCGCCGAAGTCGGTGAACCCGGTGACACCGTCGTCCCAGGCCAGAAGCATCGCGCCGCCGGCGGGCCGGAAGGAGGAGGACCGGGAAGCCCCGGGATCCGGGTCCACGTCGCTCGCCACGATCGCGCCGAGCCGGATGACGCCGGAACGCAGCAAGCCGGCCTCAAGCTGGATCGCGCTGACCACGCCGCAGGTGCCGTTCATGAGGTCGAATGAGAAGGTGCCGTGGCCGGCGGCCGGCGGCTGGCCCAGGTTGGCGCCGATGTCCTCCTGGATGAGGGCGGCGAGTGCCGGCTCGCCCATGTTGTCTTCCCGGTAGACCCCGGTGTTGATCAGCATGTCGATTTCGCTGGGCTCTCTTCTCGCCTCCGCGAGGCAGGCCCGGGCGGCGGCATCGGCCAGCCGCCGCGCGGTCGGCTTGTGCAGCCCGTGGCTGGTCAGCGCGCTGACGGCTTCAATGCGTGTGCCCATAATGGTCCACCTGCTCGCCGATGGTGAATATGGCGATGCCGATCTCGATGCCCGAGGCGAGGGCGAGCAGCATCACCCGGTCTCCCTTATGCATGCGCTGTTCGGCCAGGTACTTGTGCAGCGCCACGAACAACGTCGTCGACGACGTGTTGCCGTACTCCTCCAGGTTGACAACCACGTGTTTCGGCTTGGCCCCGAGCTGCCGGACGAATTCCTGGGTGGCCTTGC
This sequence comes from uncultured Actinomycetes bacterium, assembly GCA_963762615.1. GTDB lineage: Bacteria > Actinomycetota > Actinomycetes > Streptosporangiales > Streptosporangiaceae > PALSA-505. The sequence continues at coordinate 329,385 of CAVXLG010000020.1, forward strand.
GGATGGCCCGGGCGGAGGTCTGGTGCGGGATCAGGTAGTCGATATCGCCCAGGTCGATTCCGGCCTCGCCGATCACCTCGGCCACCAGCGCTGGCATGTCCTGGATCGCCACCTTCTGCAACGTCCTGGACTTGGTGTACATCTGAGCGCCCGGGCCCAGGGTGCTGGGGAAGGCGAGGCACAGCCGGCTGTGCTCGGCGAGGGTGGTGAAGCCGATGACGTCGATGCCAGGAACCCCCTGCGGCGCCCGTTCCACGATCACGGCGGAACCAGCGTCGCCAAGTGTGAGCGATGCGAGTTGCTTGCTGAACAGCGAGCGGATCTGTTTCGCGGCGTTCCAGCTCAGGTGGGAGATGTACTCGCCGGAGACCACCATCCCGCAGCTGATCTCACCCCGGGCGATGAGGTCCTGCAGCAGGAACACCCCGGTGAGCATGCCGGCACACGCGTTCGAAAGGTCGAAGTTCACTGCCCGTGAGGCGCCGATGGCTTGCTTGACGTAGAGGCTGAGCGGGGGCTCGAACGATTGCGAGAACCCGCCCTTGGAACGGGTGATACTGGTGTTGATCAGCATTTCTATGTCTGATGCCTGGTGCAGCGAATGAGCCAGGCAGTCGCGCGCGGCCCCGGCGGCCAGGGTGAAGGAGTTCTCGCCCGGCCCGACCACGTGGCGTTCGTGGATGCCTGTCAGTCGCTCCAGCTGGATCCGGGTACGGTGCCTGGTCTGGCTCATCAGGTCCTTGGTGGTCAGCCTCCGCGCGGGCAGCTTCACGCCGACGCTTTCGATCCGGCATCCCCACGAGCCGCCGGCGTCAGGTGAGGCAAGCGCCAGCCAGTGGTCCGTTTCCCGGGCCCGGGTTTCGGTCACCGGACTCCTCCCATCCGTAGCGCCTCGCCGACGGGGCTACTCTTGTTCCACAGTCCCCGACCTCGGATGTCAGGCGATAGGGCCGAACGTCATCGGCTGAAGGCCGTCAGGCCCTTATGACCGGTCACCATTGATCGGCCCGACGCCGGATCGGCGGCCTCAAGAATGGAACGACCGCTCGACTTTGCTCCTCCGGCGGCGCGGCACGACGCTCAGGTGAGCGTGATACCCGGGCATGACCGCAGGTCAGGCCTCGAAGGGGGCAGGCACCTGCTGGCCTACGGGGAGTACCGGCTGAGCTATGAAATCTACGGTTCGGGAGACCGCGTGCTCGTGTGGCTGCATGGACTGCTGCTCGATGCCAGCCTCAGCCGGAGCCTGGCCCGGAACTTGGCCGCGCGGGGCAACCGGGTCATCCTGCTCGACCTGCTCGGTCATGGCCGCAGCGACAAGCCCCGCCATGCCAGCCCGCACCGGATGGACCTGTACGCCGAGCAGGTGCTGTGCCTCCTGGATGAGCTCGCCCTGGAGCAGGTGGTGCTCGGGGGCGTCTCGCTAGGCACCAACGTGAGCCTGCTGACCACAGTGCGGGCGCCAGAGCGGGTTCGCGGGCTGATCCTGGAAATGCCCGTGCTCGAGCGGGCGGTGCCCGCGGCGGCGCTGGTGTTCTTGCCGCTCCTGCTGGAGGCGCACTACGCCCGTCCCGCGCTGCGCCGGTTCTCCTGGGCCGTCTCTCGCCTGCCCGCGACCGGGTTCGGCCCGCTCGACTCGCTGATCGGGGCTGTCGCGTCCGACCCGGACGAAATAGCGGCCGTGCTGCACGGCGTGCTGCTGGGTCCCATCGCGCCGACCGTCGAACAGCGCCGGTCTATCACCGCTCCCGCCCTCGTGCTGGGGCACGGCATCGACCTGATCCATTCGTTCGGTGACGCCAAGCGCCTGGCCCGCCAGCTCCCAGACGCCCGGCTGATCCGCACCCGCACGTTCGCCGAGCTGTGGGTGCGGCCCGCTCGCCTGACCGCCGAGATCACCGAGTTCCTCGACCGGGTCTGGGCGGACGGCGGCCCGGCCGAGCCGGCCGGGGGCCTGGCCCGCGGGTAGCCGGTTTTGACTTCCGGCGGGGAGGGCGATCTGACGGTCGCGGTGACCGGGCCGACCGGCACGCTCGGGTTCGGCCTGGTCCCGCTGCTGCAGGCCGACGCCCGGGTGGTGCAGATCCTGGGTATTGCCAGGCGCCCGTTCGACCCGGCCGCATACGGCTGGACGAAGATGACCTACCGCCGCGGGGACGTCCGCGACCCCGCGGCCTTGCACGACGCGTTCGCCGGCGCCGACGTGGTGGTGCACCTCGCGTTCCTTATCACCGGGGCGGCATCACGCGAGACGATCCGGGCCGTGAACGTCCAGGGAACGCTGAATGCCTTCCGTGCCGCCGACGAGGCCCGGGTCCGCCGCTTCGTCTACTCCTCGTCGGTAGCGGCTTACGGATTCCACCCCGGCAACCCGGTGGGAATGTCGGAGGACTGGCCCGTGCGGCCCGCCTCACGGCTCTTCTACGCCCAGGAGAAGGCCGAGCTTGAGCACCTGCTGCGAGCGGAGGCGGCCCAGTCCTCCCGGCTTGCCCTGTACCTGCTCCGCCCGTCAATCGTGCTCGGCCCGCATACCGTGGGCGCGAAGAACCTGCTGCCCGGGCCGCTCGCGCCGCTGGCCCGCTTGGCCACGCCAACTGGCCGGTTCCCGGTGCCGGTCCCGGTATTCGTGCCTGTGCTGCCGCTGCAGTTCGTTCATGAGGGGGACGTGGGCCAGGCGCTCCTGAAGTGCGTGGTGGCCGCCGGTCCGCCCGGCGCTTACAACATCGCCGGCGACGGGGTCGTCTCTACCGCCGACATTGCCCGCGAGCTCGGCCTGCTCCCGGTGCCCTTGCCCGCGGGTCCCGCGCAGCTTGCGGCGCGGGCCGTCGCGGCCCTGCCCTTCCTACCGCCCGTGGCCGGGTGGGTGGAGGTGGCCAGCCATCCGGCGATCATGGACACGACCCGCGCGAAACAGCAACTGGGCTGGACGCCCCGCTTCACCGGCCTTGAGGCGTTGCGGGCGACCCTGCGGCCCGGACCGCGGTCCGCAGACGCACGATAGTAGGTGCCGCCCGTGCAGGAACCGCAAAGCGTGACGGTCTGTCTCAGGACGTGAGCGGGCTGAGGTCGATGACCACGACGTTCCCCGGGCCTGAGACCATCAGGTTGACCAGTGGAGTGATCCAACCGCACCCGGTGAACGGCGGTCTCTGGTACCGGCCGGCCAGCCGGCCGCCCTGCTCCAGATCGAAGCCGGGCCTGGAACGCAGCGGCACCACGGCCTGAGTGGCGGTACGGCACGAACAACCGCTGAGCAGCGTGCGGCCGGCAACACAGACGGCGGTGATGACCGCGTGTACCGTAACCGTCGCGAGGATTCCCCCTTCGTGGTCGAATCCGCCGATGACCGGGGACTGGGGGGTGATCTGGACGTTAGCCTGCAGCAGGCTGACACCGAGCACTGTGCGGCTGACAGCAGACTCATCGAGGACGAGATCCCCGGTGAACAGGCCGGAGTCCTTATCCACGCGCAGCGCCAGTGACCCGTTCAACGCGACCTGCAGGGAACTTCCGCGAACGGTGAGGAATCCCCGCACCGAATAGGCGATCTTCTCCATGGAGCATCCTCTCTCCGCCTGGGCCGCCGACAAGCAGAGTCGAAAGTCACCGGCGGAGGGGTCCATCAGCCGTGTCCCTGTCGGCCCGCGCTGATTACCCTGAACATCGAGATGATCTTCAGGCGGGGCGAAACCGCGTCCGGCTGACGAGACCGGCAAGCCTCGGGAGGTAGGCCATGAAACCGTTGAATTCCCTCGACGTCGCCTTCGTCGATGCAGAGGACCAGGACAAGCAGGCTTCGTTCGCGATCGCCTCGGTCGCGGTGTTCGAAGGTCCCGCACCCTCGTACGAGGAGTTCCTGACCGGGGTGGCCGGGAGGCTGCCGCTGGTGCCGCTGTACCGCAGGAAGCTGCGCAAGATTCCGTTCAACCTCGGCCCGCCGGTCTGGGTGGATGCCCGTGATTTCGACATCCGCTACCACGTCAGGCAGACCGCGCTGCCCGCGCCCGGCGGGCACGAGCAGCTCGGCCGGCTGGTGGCCCGGGTGATGTCGCAGCGACTCGACCGTGATTACCCGCTGTGGGAGTACTGGCTCGTGGAGGGGCTGGATCAGGGACGGTGGGGTCTGATCTCCAAGGTGCACCACTGCATGGTGGACGGCGTCTCCGGGACCGACCTGTACCGCGTGATCTTCGACCTGACTCCCGAGCCGTCGCCACCCGCCGTGGATGACCAGACGGTCCCGGCTGAACCATCGGACGCAGCGCTTGCCGCACGGGCGGCCCTGGATGCCCTGACGCTGCCGGTGCGAGACGGCCTGGCCCTGTCCCGTGCGCTCATTGATCCGCAGGCTGCTGTCCGGCAGGCCGGTGGCGCACTGCGGGGAATGGCGAAGCTGACCGGAGCGCTGTGGCCGGCCCCCGGCTCGTCGCTGACCGGTCGGATCGGGCGGCAACGCCGGTACGCCTGGGCCAGGGCCTCGCTGGACGACGTCAAGACGATCAAGCGAGATTTCGGCGGGACCGTGAACGATGTCATGCTGGCCGCGATCAGCGGCGGCTTCCGGTCCCTGCTGCTCGCCCGCGGCGAGCAGCCCACCTCATCCATGGTTCCCTCGCTGGTTCCCGTCTCCGTCCGGGCCGCGGGCGAGGAAAACATCTACGAGAACCGCGTGTCAGCCATCGTCGCGGATCTGCCGGTCCATGTCGCTGACCCGGTCAAGCGGCTCGCCGCGATAACGGCGGAGATGTCGGAACTGAAGGCGAGCCAAGAGGTTTCCGCAGGCCAGGCCGTAGTCTCACTGGGCCGCTATACCTGGTACCCGTTCGCATCCCTGTTCGTCCGGGCCGCTTTCAGCCTCCCGCAGCGCGAGATCGTCACCGTCACCACCAACGTGCCCGGGCCGCGGCAGCCGCTCTATGCGCTCGGCCGCCGGCTGGTGGAGATCATTCCCTACGTGCCCATCGCCACCACGCTGCGCACCGGGATATCCATCTTCACCTACTGCGATCACGTCACGTTCGGGATCACCGGCGACTACGACACCATGCCCGACATCGAGGTGCTCGCGCGCGGCATCGAGGACAGCGTCGCTGAGCTACTCGACGCTGCGCGGAAACGCCGGCCAGCCGCCCGGGAACGCCGCCCGGCGCCCCGGAACCGCCATCCAGCTCGTAACGCCAGCCAGCAGCCCAGAAGCGGCGCCTCCGCTCGATCTGCTTAATCGCCTGCCGACGGACGAGCTCTTCGCTTCCAGCCGGGGGCATCCGGAGGCATCCAGGAGCTGGACGGCAACGGCCCTGCTCTCGGCCTGACCGGTAATCGTAACTATCCCGCACCTGACCAGGACTTCGAAGGCGTCCGGATTCAGCGCGAAGTCGCCGATGATGATGTCGCCGATTATTTCGTTCCTAATCTCGTCATCTTCACGGTCACAGAAGCTGAGGACGTCAATCCGGCTGACGATGCCGAGTGGGTGGCCCGTCTCGTCCGTGACTACCAGCCGCTTGACCCGGCGCGTCCTCATCTGATATCGGCGAGTGCGCCGCGCTGGGCGTCGTCCCTGATCGTCTCGCCCAGGTTGAATCGCAGGTTCTCCAGCATGACCACGCCCGGCCGCAGCGCCGCCACCGCGGCCCGTGCGGACGGGCCGACCGTGTCATCCGCCAGCCTGACCGGGCGGCCGAGCAGCTGGCCCAGCCGGGCGGCGACGGGGGCCAGCGTGTACGCGGGATCGGGCAGGCCGCCCGGCCGGCCCAGGTGCGAGCAGACCACGATCGCGGCACCGCGGTCGAGCAGCGCGCCCAGCGTCGGTAGGCAGGCCCGGATCTTGCCGTCACCGGTGATCCGGCCAGCGTCCAGCGGCACGTTCAAGTTGACGCGTACCAGCACGCGCCTGCCCGACACCTCGAGGTCATCGATTGTCTTCACGGTCACCCGCTCGGGATGATTGCGACCGGACCGTGGGCATGGCCCAGCACCGGGTGCGTGATCGAGCCCACGGACGATCCGGCCGCGTGCCGCCCAAGCACCACGAGATCGGCGCGGGCGGACGCCCCGATGAGTACGCGGGCCGGGTGGGCGTGGACGATCTCCCAGCCTGCCTGCACGGCCGGGTAGTTCTCCTGCCATGTGCCGAGCACGTTCTCCAGCCGGGTGGCCGCGTAGGCCCGGATATCCGAGGCGCCCATGACGGCCCGCTCCTGCGCGGTCAGCGTTCCCGCCGACCCGGTCGAGGGAAGCGACCAGGCCCACGCGTACACGGCCATCAGCCTGGCGTTGCGCAGGTTCGCTTCCTCAAAGGCGAACCTGAGGGCGGCGTCCGATCGGTCCGGGTCGTGCACGCCGACCACGATCTCACAGTGCACGGCCATGGTCTCCTCGCGGGCGACCACGACCGGGCACGGCGCGTGGGTGGCCAGGTAACGGCTCACCGAGCCGAGGACCATGGCTGCGAAGCCTCCCGCGCCGCGGGAGCCGACGACCATCATGGAAGCGTCTCCGGCCGTCTTGAGCAGCGCCTGCGCGGGCGGTCCGGCCAGCACTTCGGTAGTGACCGCCAGGCCCGGCTCTATCTGCGCCACCCGCTCGGTGGCGCTGGCCAGCACGCGCTGCGCGCCCTCATGAAGGATCCCGCCGGTGGTCTCGAGGCCTGCCGGGTCGGGATTCATCCGCGGCGGGAGCATCGCGACCGATACGATCCGCAGCGTCTCATGCCGCAACACGGTCTCCCTCGCGGCCCATTCCACCGCCCGCAGCGACTCTTCCGAGCCGTCCGTGGCCGCGATGATGGCCTTGGCTGCCATCTCTTCCTCCTAGTTCTCCTCCTGCCGGAACGGCGCGCCGATGAGTGCGGTCAGATCGGCGAGCCGGCAGGTGTAGCCCCACTCGTTGTCGTACCAGCCGAACACCTTCACCAGGTTGTGCGCGGCCTGCGTCAGTGCGGAGTCGAATACGCAGGAGGCGGAGTCGCCGATGATGTCTCTGGACACCATCGGGTCGGGTACTTGGCCAGGATCTCCTGAAGCCTGGCGACGAAACGGAGCGACTCGTCGTGCTCGCGCTGCCAGACGTTGCGGCCGAAGATCAGTCCAGTGGCGCCGGCTTCCATGGACTGCCGCGCCTTCTCCAGCATGGCCTCGTCACCGGCGCGCTCGCCGCCGGAGACCAGCAGCAGGGTCCGGTTCGCGGACCGGACCACGGCGTCGATGGCCTGCTGCGGGGTGAAGTCGGCCAGGTACGGCTCGGCGGCACTGGCTAGCTTCTCGGGGTGCGGGAAGTTCACCTTCACCACGTCGGCGCCGAGTTCGCTGGCGATACGGGCCGCGTAGTCCACGGCGTAGAAGGAATCCTTGCCGCCCTTGGCATCGATAGCGGTGCCGCGCGGGTAGGACCAGACGATCAGCGGCATGCCCAGTCGCTGCGCGTCCTCGCGCACCCGCAGGTACTGTGCGAAGTCGTGCTCCTGAGCCGGGCTCCCGACGTACAGGGTGTAGCCAACGGCATCGGCGCCCAGCCGGACCGCGTCGGCGACGGTTGCGTTAACCGGCGAGAGCGGGTCGATGGCCGAGGGAATGTCGGTCTTGCCGTTGAGCTTGAGTACCAGCGGCACCTGCCCCGCGTAGTCCCAGTAGAACTTCTCGGCCAGGCCGATCTGGATGGCGATGCCGTTGAAGCCGCCCTCCAGTGCCAGTCTGATGATGTACTGAGGGTCGCTGGCCGCCGGGTTGGCGAAGAAGTCGCGGGGGCCGTGCTCGAGCCCTTGGTCATAGGGCAGGAAGATCGCGGTTCCGTTGCGCAGCCCGTGCTGGTAGAGAATCCGGTGCAGCCGGGCCTTCTTGCCCGCGGACAGGCCCAACTGGCCGAGGTCAGGTCGTGCGTTCATGACTGTTGTCCTGTCTGAGTAGGCAGGCCGGGCCGTTCGGCTGCCGGCCATTTTCAGCCTCACGACCGGCCGCCACCCCGGCCAGGGTCGTTGTGCCCGGGCCGAAAGGACCGTGGTCCCGGCCGGGACGTCGCCGCCGCGGTCCTGCCCGGATGTCACCACTCTGCAGGACCTATGGCCCTTCGGAGCAGCAGGCCCGCCTCTTACCGTTGAGGTATTGCCCAGCGTGGGCGGCCGGTTCCAAGGAGACGGGGATGGCTCATCGCAAGGTTAGTGACGTCATGACGGCAGATGTCGTCACGGTCGCGGAAGATACCCCGTTCAAGGAGGTGGCCAAGATCATCGGCGACCGCGGCATCAGTGCGGTGCCGGTGCTCGGCGGCGAGGGCCGCGTGACCGGCGTGGTGTCCGAGATGGATCTGCTCTGCAAGGAGCAATACCAAGAAGATCCCGGAGCCAGGCACGCACCGCGCTGGGGGCACCATGATGCCAGGCGCCGGGCGGCCGGGGTGACCGCCCGGGATGTCATGACCTCGCCGCCGGTGACGATTGGGCCCGATGCCAGCATCGTGGCGGCCGCCCGGGCTCTCGATGTTCATCATGTCGGGCGGCTCGTGGTGATCACCACCGATGGCTGGCTGGCCGGCATCGTCACCCCTAGCGACTTGCTCAAGGTCTACCTGCGCCCCGATGCGGAGATCCGCGAGGAGATCCTTCAGAAGATCATCGCCGGCTACCTGGGGTGCGACCCGACCAGGGCCAAGGTCACGGCCTGCGATGGGGTGGTGACCCTGGCCGGCGATGTCGAGAAGAAGAGCATGGTCAGGCTCGCGGTCGGCATGTCCCGCGCGGTTGACGGCGTGGTCAACGTCATCGACCACCTCCGCTACACCGACGACGACGTCCATGGCACGCAGTCACCCGAACCGCTCGTCCGCTGGCTCTCGGTCGATCTGGAGGATCGGCTAGGTGGCGGCGACCGCTCATGACGAAGTCGCGCCGGAGGGTCCCCGTGACGGTGGCATGCCGGGTGAGCTGCTGCATAGCCTCCACGTCAGCCCCGCCCGGACAGCCTGCGGAACAGCGCCCAGAGTTCCTCCCGCCCCGGGCCGAAGTCATACCCGGCCAGCTGGTCATCCCAGGCCACGTGCAGGCCGTATCGGCATCCTTAGGCCGGCGCGACTGACTTCATCCGCACCGTCGGCGATGCCCGCCAGTTGACCGAGTAGCCGGGCGGGTAGCCCAGGGCCCGGCCCGGCGCCCCGGGACCTTGGTCACCGGGGGCTTCCCGGGCGCGGTCAAAGGCCAAAGGTCCCACGTATCCGGGCCCTGTGCTCCTGACAGCCGCTGCGTTTCTCACCGACCCTGGCCGTGATGAGACGACATCCGGAGGTGGGACACATGACCGCGATGCAAGTCAGCACGCGTCCGCCCGGGCCGGCCGTGGTGGGCGTGGACGGGTCGTCGAATTCCATGGCAGCGCTGCGTCGTGCTGTCTTGCAGGCATCTGAGCGGGGCGCTGACCTGGAGATGATCTATGTCATCCCCGGCGACGCGGTTCCAGCGGCGGTCAGCGCGGGTTACGCGATGCTTGACGCGGCGGCGCGGTGCGTGGCCGCGGCCGGGCTGTGCGTGCACAACGCGAAGCGGACAGTGGCTTGCGGAGACCCGGCCGAGATCCTGGTCAAGCGCAGCGTCGGCGCCCAGCTGCTGATCATCGGCGGCTGGGACCACTCCGGCCACGGCAATCTCCTCGGCGGGGACGTGGTGCCTTACTGCCTCGGCCGCGCTGCCTGCCCGGTAACCGTCTGCGCCGATCAGCACGAGTCCGCCCGGCCGCTGACAACCGACAACACATCCGACACGGCTAGGTGAGGGATGAGGCGATCGCGATGCGCGCGCAGGTGGGCGACCGGCTGCTCGTCGGGCACGCCCGACGGAGTGCAGGCCGTGGATGCCCGTATCCGGATAGCGCCCGCGCACCCACAGGACCCGTTCTTGCGCCGGCTGCGCTGAGTCACCACAGTAGAGAGGAGGCTGGCAGATGTCCGCAACCAAGACCGACAAGCCGCCCCGCATCGTAGTAGGAGTCGATGGGTCTGCGTCGTCACTGGCGGCCCTCTGCTGGGCCGTCCACCAGGCCGAGCTCACCGGCGGCACCGTTGACGCCATCGTCGCCTGGCGGCTCCCGGTGTCGATGACCGGCTACGGCTTGGCCCCCGTGGCCATGTCCGACTGCTCGGACATGGAACAGATCGCGAAGAGGGCCCTGGACGAATCGATCAGCAAGGTCGTCGGCCCGGGCGGCGGTCCTCCGATGCGGAGCCTGGTCGTCCAGGGGTTCCCGGCGCAGGTCCTGCTCAACGCGTCGGCCGACGCGGATCTGCTCGTCCTGGGCAGCCGTGGCCACGGCGGGTTCGTCGGCACCTTGCTCGGCTCGGCTGGCCAGCATTGCGTCCGTCACGCGCACTGTCCGGTAGTGATCGTCCGCGGCGAGGCCGCTGCTAAGGCCGCCTGAGGCTGCGATGAACCGGGGACGACGGCTGGCCGCCCGGCTGGGGCTGGACCGCAATTCGCCGCGGCGGCGTACCGACAAAATCGCCGCCTATGGCGCGCTCGGCCTACTGGCCGTGTTCCTGGTCGGCGCGCCGGTCTTATCCGTGCGTGCAGGAGAGGCCGGAACGATCATCGTCCCGTCACACGTACTGACGGAAGCACCTGCCACCCTTCGGTGGTGCCGTCTGGCCTAGCAGGCCGGGGCCAAAGACCCTTCCGCCGCCAATGCCACGGGGAGAAGCTGCCGGGGATAGGCGAATGAGCGAAGGAGGATGGCCATGGGCCGTTACCAGCAGGCGTTCCGCCGCAGCCTCGCCGACCCCGACGCTTTCTGGGGGGAGGCCGCCGGGCTGATCGACTGGTATCAGCAGTCGGCGGTGGTGCTCGACCGCTCGAACGCTCCATTCTACCGCTGGTTCGCCGATGGCACCTTGAACACCTGCTTCAACGCGGTGGACCGCCATGTCCGCGACGGCCGCGGCGACCAGGCGGCCCTCATCTACGACAGCCCGGTGACCGGTATCCAGCGGACCATGACCTACCGGGAGCTGCTCGATGAGGTGTCGCGTTTCGCCGGGGTGCTCCGCGACCGCGGGGTAACCGCCGGCCAGCGCGTCGTCATCTACATGCCGATGGTGCCTGAGGCCGTGGTGGCCATGCTGGCCTGCGCCCGGATCGGCGCGGTGCACTCGGTGGTGTTCGGCGGCTTCGCCGCGCAAGAGCTTGCCGTGCGCATCGACGACGCCACGCCGGACGTGGTCGTGTCGGCGTCCTGCGGCATCGAGGTCAGCCGGATCGTCGAGTACAAGCCGATCCTCGACCGCGCGCTCGAGCTGTGCCGCCACAAGCCGCGCTGGTGCGTGATCGTGCAGCGTCCGCAGGCGCGGGCGGCCCTGGTGCGCGGGCGGGACCTGGACTGGCAGCAGGAGATCGCGGACGCCACGGGCGTCAACTGCGTCCCGGTAGCGGCCACCGACCCGCTGTACATCCTTTACACCTCCGGCACCACGGGGAAGCCGAAGGGCGTGGTCCGGGACAACGGGGGTCACGCGGTCGCGCTGCGCTGGAGCATGCAGAACATTTACGACACCCAGCCCGGAGACGTGTACTGGGCGGCCTCCGACATCGGCTGGGTCGTCGGGCATTCCTACATCGTGTACGCGCCGCTGCTCACCGGCTGCACCAGCGTGCTCTACGAGGGGAAGCCGGTCGGGACACCGGATGCGGGCGCGTTCTGGCGGGTCGTCGCCGAGCACCGGGTCAAGGCGCTGTTCACCGCGCCCACCGCGTTCCGCGTGATCAGAAAGGAAGATCCATCCGGTGAGCTGGCCCGCAAGCACGACCTGTCCAGCCTGCGCTACCTATTCCTGGCCGGCGAGCGGCTGGACCCGGAGACCTACCGCTGGGCCGGCCAGCTGCTCGGCATCCCGGTGATCGACCACTGGTGGCAGACGGAGACCGGCTGGGCGATCGCGGCCAATCCGATGGGGCTGGAGCCGATGACCACCAAGCCCGGCTCGCCTTCCGTGCCCGTGCCCGGCTTCGACGTGCACGTCCTCGACGCGGCCGGCTCGGACGTGCCGGCCAGCGACAGCGGGGAGATCGCATTGCGGCTGCCGCTGCCGCCCGGCTGCCTGCCCACGCTGTGGGGTGACGATCAGCGGTACGTCAACTCCTACCTGACCGCCTTCCCCGGCTACTACCTGACCGGCGACGGTGGCTTCCGGGACGCGGGCGGATACCTGTTCGTCATGGGCCGCACCGACGACGTGATCAACGTGGCCGGGCACCGGCTGTCTACCGGGGAGATGGAGGAGGTGCTGGCCAGCCACCCTGAGGTGGCCGAGTGCGCGGTGATCGGGATCAGCGACAGCGTCAAGGGCCAGGTGCCGCGCGGCTTCGTGGTGGTGAAAGCCGGCAGCAGCGTGGATCCGGACGCGCTGGGCGCCGAGCTGGTCCAGCTGGTCAGGGACCGGATCGGCCCGGTAGCGGCGCTGCGCCGGGTCAACGTCGTGACCGCGCTTCCGAAGACGCGCTCAGGGAAGATCCTGCGCAAGACCATGCGCGGCATCGCGGAAGGGTCGGACGAACCTGCGCCGTCCACGATCGATGACCCGTCCGCACTGGAGGCGATGCGGCCCATCCTGCGCGGCGGCGGCTGATGGGCTCGGGGCCAGCCCCGGCCGGAGGACAGCGATGAAGGACTTCGTCATCAACCGCCACAACCGGCTGGTCTTTCCCTGCAACGTGTGGCCGCGGCTGGACTTCTCGGTGTTCGACGACGTCGGCCAGCTCGGCGCGGCGATCGGCCGCGATTTCGAGGCGAAGGCGCCCAGCGCCAGTCAGATCGTCGGCCGGGTCGAGTCGGGTGAGTACGCGACCCGCTACCAGCTGGTCCGTGACCTGGGACTGCATGCGTTCTGGGTGAACCGGTTCGCGCTGACCATGTACGACAAGCGGCCGACACGGTGGCGGGACGTGCCTCGCGGCCGGGAGGGCGTCTTCCTGCCGGTGCTGACCCCCTGGCCCGGGTTCGAGCACAGCGTTGCGGTCATCGAGCGCGGATACCGGACGCTGCCGCCTGGGCCGGACACCGCGACCGAGCAGAAGATCTTCGACCTCATCTTCGGGGTGTTCACGCACCTGCGGCATGACGCCGCGGAGCTGCCCGCGATCAAGCCGACGGTGGCCGAATTCCTGGCGCGCGCACAGCAGCGGACCTTCGCGGTTGCGGCCCACCAGCCCGACTGGCGCCTGTACTCGCAGGACGAGATCATCGACGCCGCGTCCGCGGTCCCCGAGCTCGAGCCGCTGCTGCGATGGGCCATGGTGCTGCACAACCAGTACCCCTGGGCGAGCCGGGATACCCGCATCGTCCCGGCCGGCGAGATAGCTGACGACGATTTCGTGGTGCTGTTCTACCCGCGGGATCAAGAGGTGCTTGATTTCATCCAGCGGGCCAAGGCAGGCCGCCGAGCGCGTCGTCCGCTGCGTGGCGCCGCGAAGCCGGCCCTGGCGCCGGCGCACCCGGTCGCCGGGTATCCCCCCGTCGAGGTCGCCGAGCAGTTCAGGGTCATGCCGCGGGTGGAGTCGCTGGCGGGCGTGACCGGGGAGTACGTCTGCACCAACACCGACATCATCCGGAATTCCAGCTGGAACTGGTCGCCGATGACCGCGGGCGACATCGCCGCCAAGACGGGGATCGAGCGGCGGACCTACACCCTCCGGTCCCTGGAAGAGCTGGCCGCCGATGCCGCCCGTGGCGCGCTGGACCAAGCCGGCCGGGCGCCGGGGGAGATCGGCGCCGTGCTGTGCTGTACCTGCACCAGCCAGCGGCTCATCCCGTCCATCGCCACCCGGTTGTCCGCCGAGCTCGGCATGTACCAGACGCACGCCTCGGCTGATCTCGTCGCCGCCTGCGCCGGCCTGCCGTACGGGCTGCTGGAGGCGATCCGCATCCTGCAGGAGGTCGACCGCCCGGTCCTGGTTGTCTGCGCCGAGAAGTTCTCCGACAAGATCGGTAACGTGCGCACCTCCCGGATGTTGTTCGGTGACGGCGCCGCCGCGCTCGTGATTGGTCCGGCCGGCCGCGGATGCGAACCCGACGTCGAGGTGGTCCAGACCTACGCGAGCGGAACCGTGGCCGAGGTCAACGCCGTGACCTGGCCGAACCCGGAATTCGACAACAACCTCACCGTGTCTGGGCCCCAGGTCAAGGCGTTCGTGCAACGCTACCTGCGGCAGATGATCGGCGAGCTGCGGATGCTGCCCGCCCGGGCCGGAGCGCCGGGATCGCTGCTTGACGCCGTCAACCTGATCGTGCCGCACCAGGCGAACAAGATGATGGTGCTGCAAGCCGCCGTCGAGGCGGGGATCCCGGCCGGCCGGCTGTACTTCAACATCGAACGGATGGGCAACACCTCCGCCGCCAGCATCCCGCTCGCGATCAGGGACGCCGTGGCCGACGGCGTGATCACAACGCCGGTGCGGTTGTTCACCCCGGCGTTCGGCGCGGGCGCCACCGCCGGATACGCGGTGCTTCGGATCGACCCCGCCATCGTGGCGCTGGACCACCCCGGCGCCGCGACGGGTGCCACGGCGATGGGGCTGCCGGGGGCGGGAGCGACGACCGAGGATATCCGTGCCGGATTCGGCCAGTGACGCTGCGGCCTGCTGCGGCCTCGGTGCCGTTCACCGACGCGTCCGGAACCTGCGTGGCGTCAGCGGGGCATCATCCGCAGGCCGGCGTCGAGCCTGATCGTCGCGCCGTTCAGGTACGGGTTGCGCACGATCTCCAGGACCAGGGAGGCAAACTCGGCCGTCTCGCCGAACCTCTGCGGAGCGGCCATTGCCTTCGTCAGCACCTCCCTCGTGGGCGCGGGCACCAAATCCAGCATCGGGGTGTCGAACAAGCCGGGGGCAATGGAAACGACGCGGATGCCGCGGGAGGCCAGATCTCGCGCCGAGGTCAGGGTCAGGCCGACCACGCCGCCCTTCGACGCGGCGTAGGCGGCCTGCCCGACCTGGCCCTCGAAGGCGGCAATCGAAGCCGTGTTGACGACCACTCCGCGTTCCCCGCCGTCGGCCGGCTCGCTGGCTGCCATCGCGACCGCGGCCAGCCGCAGCACGTTGAACGTGCCGACGAGGTTGATGTCAACGATCCGGCGGAACAGGCCGAGGTCATGCGGGTCCCCGTTCCGGTCCACGAGCCGGGCGCCCCAGCCGACGCCGGCGCAGCTGACCACTATCCGCAGCGGCCCGATAGCGACCGCCTGGTCCACCGCGGCCTGGACCTCCGCCTCGCTGGTTACGTCGGCCGGAACGAACACGCCGACCCCGGCGTCGGCGAGTTCCTTCCCGGCGTCGCGGTCGGTGTCCACCAGCACCAGCCTCGCCCCCGAGGCGTGCAGGCGCTCGGCGGTGGCCCGGCCAAGCCCGGAAGCGGCCCCGGTGACCAGCGCGACCTTGCCGTCGATGTCCATCGGGCACCAGGCTCACTCGTGCACGTACGTGCCGGGAGCAGGCTCAAGCCGAGGATATTTCCTGCTGCCGGGCGTCGTGGGCGGCTGGCCCTGCTCGCCGGAGCGAGAAACCAGCCACTCCGCCCACTTCGGCCACCACGACCCCTCATGCCGTGCCGCGGCCGAGTGCCACTGGTCCGGGTCGGGAACGACCGGTGGCGCGTCCCAGTAGCCGTACTTGGCGGTCTTCGCGGGATTGACGAACGACTGGATGTGTCCCGACTTGACCACGACCATCTCCTTCTGGCCGCCCAGCAGCTGGGTTGAGTCGTAGCAGGCCCGCCACGGGGTGATGTGGTCGGTGTAGCCGGCCACGTGGAAGCTGTCGCAGTCGACCTTGGCCAGGTCGATCGACGTGCCGAGTACGGTGATCGCGCCCGGCTGTTCCGCCTTGTGCGCCACCAGCAGCTCGTTGGTATCAGCCGACAGCCTCGCGGTCATCGCGGTGGCATCATCGTTCCAGGCCAGAACGTCGAAAGCGGGCGGGTCCTCGCCGAGCAGCCACCCGCTGACCAGGTAGTTGAAGACGAGATCGTTCGGCCGCAGCCAGGCGAACGACGTGCGCAGCGCCGTGCCGGGGATGATCTGGCCCGCGGCGGCGGCTCGCTTCAGCGTGGCCAGAGAACCTTCGCCGCCCATCCAGCCCACGATGTTGGGGTGGTCGCTAGTCAGCATCGTGACGATGAACGTCGCCGAGTTCGCGGAGGGATCGCCCTGGGCGGCCAGGTAGCCGAGAGTCAGCGCCGTGGTGATACCCCCGGCGCACAGTCCCAGCCAGTTCAGGGTATCGCTGCCGGTGATGTCCCGGATGATCTCAGCCGCCCGGGTCTGCGCGGCGATGTAATCATCGAGTCCCCAGCGCCCGTGCCCGAGCTCGGCCTGCGGGTTGCGCCACACGATCATGAAAACCTGGATGCCCTGCTCCAGGGCGTATTGCACCATGCTGCGGTCCGGGGCGAGGTCGAGCACGTAGTAACGGTTCAGCTCCGGGGGGACCATCAGCAGCGGACGGCTGCGAACGGCCGGAGTGACCGGCGCGTACTGCAGCAGCTCGAAGATCTCGTCCCGGTACACCACTGCCCCCGGCGTGCAGGCGAGTTTCTGGCCGACCGGGAACGGCTTGCGGTCGACCATGCTCGGCATGCCGCCCTTGGCCAGGTCGCGCACCATGTTCTGGCCGCCGCGGAGCACGGAGAGCCCGCCGGTCTCGAAGGCGCGCTTGAGGGCGAGCGGATTGGTCAGCAGGTAGTTCGTCGGCGAGAGCGCGCCGGTGATGATGTTCGCCAGATAGCGGGTGCGGGCCTGCCGCTGCCATGATCCGTCGGCCGCTTCGACCATCCGGCCGATCCACTCCTCATAGAGCCGGTAGCCCTGTGCGAGCAGGTAAAACGGCAGGTTCTCCCGCCACGTCACGTCCGCGAACCTGGAATCCTTCTCACCGAACCAGAGGTCCGGCCGGCCAAGCGCGATCTTCATCAGCTCACCGGACAGCCACGGCAGCTCCCGCGCGGCGGCGACGGGACTGATCAGGTCGACCGCCGACGTGAGCATCCCGAACGGATCGACCGCCTGGCTCACGACTGCCGGGTAGCCCGATCCCAGGGCAACTTCTTCCGGATCATCCATGACCCCTCCTTGCTCGTAGCTCACCCCTCATCAATCTGGCTGGCTGTCGACGCTGAGTTCAAGGGACGAAGGTCACCCGGACCGGGCCGGACGGCACAGGGGAAGTTGGTCCTGCCGGCGCCGGGACTCATGGCCCTGTCACCCCCGACAACCAGTTGTGACGCTGAAACGGTCACCGGGGCCAGCCCGGCACTGGCGATACCCGGACCTGCCTGTAACCCATGAGGATTTGCCGATCCAGAAGGAGAGCCATGAACACGATGAAGGCCGCGGTAGTACCCGAACTCGGCGGCAAGCTGGAAATCCGCGAGCTCCCGGTGCCTGAGCCAGGGCCCGGTCAGGTACTGATCCGGATGCAGACGTCCGGGCTGTGCCACACCGACATCCACGCGGCGGCCGGCGACTGGCCGGTCAAGCCGACCCCGCCGTTCACGCCAGGCCACGAGGGTGTCGGCATCATCGAGAAGACCGGTCCCGGCGCCAGCCTGCACCGCCCGGGGGACCGGGTGGCCATCGCATGGCTTGGCTCAGCTTGCGGGAACTGCCCGTACTGCATGACGGGCTGGGAGACGCTGTGCGAGTCGCAGCAGAACAGCGGCTATTCGGTGGACGGGGCGTGGGCCGAGTATGCGGTCGCCGACGACCGGTACGTGGTGACGGTCCCCGATCAGGTGTCCTCCTTCGACGCGGCCCCGCTGACCTGTGCCGGGGTGACCACGTTCAAGGCGGTCAAGGTCTCAGGCATCCGGCCGGGCGAGACGGCGGTGGTGTACGGCGTCGGCGGTCTCGGGCACCTCGCCCTGCAGTACGCCAACCTGTTCGGCGGCAAAGTGATCGCCGTCGACATCGAGGACACCAAGCTCGACCTCGCCAGCCAGCTCGGGGCCGACCACGTGGTGAACGCACGCACAACCGACCCCGTGCAGGCGATCCAGGATCTCGGCGGCGCCGATGTCGCTATCTCCCTCGCCGCCTCACCCAGGTCGTTCGAGCAGGCGTTCGGCTCGCTGCGCCGCGGCGGCCGGCTCGTGTGCGTCGCGCTTCCGGCCGACGACAAGATGACAATCCCGATCTTCGACACGGTGCTCGGCGGGAAATCGATCATCGGCTCTATCGTCGGCACCCGGCAGGACCTGGCCGATGTGTTCGCGCTGCACGAGGCGGGCCGGACGAAGGTTATCGCCGAGGCGCGCAAGCTCGACGACGTCAACACCTGCATCGAGGAGGTGCTCGCAGGGCGAGTCCCGGCCCGCGTGGTCTTCACGTTCTGACCCTGTCCCCTTTGCTCCGGGTTCCGGCACCTGCCGGGCGCCCGGAGCGGGTCCGAAACCAGGCGCCAGACCACCTCCGGCGCCGAGTCGATCTCTCGTGACTGCTCGAAATCCGGTATCGCGCGGTCCTCGCACCATCGGAGGTCAGTATTCCGTGGCGGGTCGTGCCGAACAAGCATGCCGCGCCCGCGCAGTCGCCGGCCTGGATGTCAGGGGTTTTGCCGGCCTGGACGCTGGTCCTCATCGGCCTGCGGCGGGTCGACCGCCTCGCTGACCGGGCGCCTGGGCGCTCCCGCCGCCAGCGGCAGCCCGTATCCGATCCGCAGGATCATCTGCGGCTCCTCGGATCCAGACCGCGGATCGCGGACCAGCCACGCTTCGGCGGTTTCCAGCGGCTGGGTCAGCGGGCTGGCCGATATCCCGCGGCAGGTGGCGGTCAGCCAGACACGCTGCAGGGCCTGCCCGGCGGCCAGCCAATCGCTGCTGCCACGGCCGCGGACTGACAGCACGGCCAGCTGCGGGCATTCCTCGAACCAGGCGTAGCGGACGGGTCCGGAGTGCCGGTCCGGGGTGAAATCGCGGACTGGGGCGCGCCCTGCTGCGGGCCTGGGCCCAACGGCGCTGTCCGGGATGCCATCGCGATCGCGATAGCCGCCGGCCCAGCGGGCCAGCTCGGCGCGGTAGGCCGGGTTGGACAGCAGCTCGCGCTCGGCCTCAGCGGCCAGCCGCAGCACGCGTGTCGCCTCGCTGTGGTCCAGGAAGTGCAGGACCGCTCCTTCGAGGCGGCCCGCTTCGGCCAGTTCTGCCCGGATGCCCTCTGGCACCGGCCGGTTGCTGAATGGCTCCCGGTTGGTATGCCGCCGCCAGATGGCCGCGCGTAGCTCACATTCCCAGGACGTCGCCCGGTGCTGCCCGGTCAGCCGGATCTCGGCCAGCAGCAATGGCCGGCCCGGATCAGGAAGCAACCGGACGTCGGTCTGCAGGCCCGCCGCCGCCGCGGCCATGCGGACGTTGAAGAGCGCGGCGCCGCAGGCGATGCACGTGGCCCGGCCGTGCGGGTCTCCCACCGGCAACATCCTCGCCGGGTCGGCATGCAGCTCGATCGCGCCGTCGGCGTCCCGGATCTGGAACCGCCACGGCTGGGTGTTGTGCATTGACGGCGCGGCCACCGCCGCCGCCAGCAGCTCATCGGTCAGCTGCCGGGACGGGACCACCGACCCGTCAGGCCGCCCGCTACGGGGCGCATTACTGGTCATTCCCTCACTCTGGTCCGCTACCGGAAACATAGACAGGGCCATTGGTCCTGTCGGCCAGGGCCTAGTGACAGCAGGCCTGCCCGTGTCCTATCACGGATCGGTCAATTCCCCGGCGGACCGGCGGGCGGTGGCCTGGCTGGACCGGGCCACGCCGAGCTGGAGGATTATCTGCGGCCACCCGGGCATGGCCAGGCTGGTTTTGATCTGCTGCCGGATGGCCGCCGCTTCCAGCGGCTGGGTGTACAGCGCCGCGAAGACCCACTGGCTGGCCGCGTGCAGCAGCAGGCGTTGCAGGGCCTGCCCGACCCGCAGCCAGTCGGCCCGGCGGTCGCGCGACGTCAGCAGTACCGCCGTTGCGGCCGGGGGGCGACCGCCGTCAGTCAGCAGCCCGAGGCCACGGCCGAGGTCGAAGTCGCGCTGCGGCAGCCGCCCGGCCTGGTCGGCGGACCTGCCCGCGAACGCATGCGCCGGTACCCCGTCGCGCCTCGGGTCGGTTGCATCCCTGGTCCACCGCCGTACCTCATCCCGGTTCGCTTGGTCGCGGTCGCGGATCCGGCCGACCGGCGCGGTGATCGCGACCAGCTTGGCGTAGGAGTGCTCGTCGGTCAGCGCCAGTGTCGCGCCTTCGGCTATCGCATCATGCTGGAGGCCGGCCAGCAGCCCGTCCGGTAGCGGATCGGGCTCGAAGGCACCGCGGTGCGTGTGGCGGTGCGGCACCGCCTCGAGCATCTTCCGCTCAGCCGCAGTCATCGGCACCGCCTCGCCCAGCCGCACCCGGGCGAGCAGCCGCAGCCGGGCCGGGTCGGGGAGCAGGTCGACCACCGGCACGTAGCCCAGGGAGCGCACCGCGAGCCGCAGCCCGAACAGCGCGGCGCCGCAGCTGATCAGCATCTCCCGGCCCAGGGGATCGGCTCGCAGCTTGCGGCTGGTGTCGGCGTACAGTTCGACCGCCCGCGGGCTCATCGCGAACCGCCACGGCTGGGTGTTGTGCACCGAGGGCGCCCGGGCCGCCATCGATATCAGGTAGCCGGCCTGCTCGTTCAGGAGCGGCATCGCTCCGCCGGTGGTCTTCTCAGATGTCATGTCCCTCACCTGCCTGCTCTGCAGGCATGATTGACGCCCGGCTACCGGGGCGTCAGGGTCCTTGGTGACCCGGTCAGGAGGACTAACGTCCCGCGGCCTCCGGATCCGGAGGCGGCGGAGCACCTGCGCCTCCTGCGGCGTGACCGCCACCGGCTGATGTCCTGCAGGGCGGTCAGAAGAACCCGAGCTTGCGCGGTGAGTAGCTGACCAGCAGGTTCTTGGTCTGCTGGTAGTGCTCGAGCATCATCTTGCGGTTCTCGCGGCCAATGCCGGACTGCTTGTAGCGCCCAGGCCGTACAGGGTGTCGTTGGCAATCTTCACGGGTCGTCCATGCCGGGCCATTGGTCCCGGCGGCGCGGGACCAAGGCCGGTCCCACTGGACACGGATAGCTCGTAGCGTCAGAGATTCCACCGCACCGAACCGAAGCGGCCGCAGCCACACACGCAAGATGGGAAGCACGCGATGACGACCAACGGACAATCACAGTCCGCGAGATCCGGGGCGGCGCACCCGGCCGGACCGGTCTCGCTGTACGACCGGGTAGCGCTGGTCACCGGCGGCACCCGCGGTATCGGGGCGGCCATCTGCAGCTACCTCGCCGCGCGGGGCGCGGACGTCGCAGCCGGCTACTGGCGTCACCACGAGCCCGCGGAGAAATTCCTCGCCACCATGACCGACGAGTACCCGGAGCGGCGGGTCACCGTGCACGAGGGCAATATCGGCGTCGCCGACGACTGCCGCCGCGTCATCGGCGAGGTGATCGACCGGCACGGCCGGCTCGACGTCCTGGTCAACAACGCGGGGATCACCATCGACCGGACCGCGGCCAAGATGACCGACGACGACTGGCACAAGGTGATCGACATCAACCTGTCCGGCGCGTTCTTCATGGCGCAGGCGGCGCTCGAGCACATGATCGAGCGCGGCACGGGGCGGATCGTGAGCGTGTCTTCGGTCATCGGCGAGACCGGCAACATCGGCCAGGTCAACTACGCGGCGTCCAAGTCGGGCCTGTTCGGCCTGACCAAGTCACTGGCTCGCGAGGCCATCTTCCAGCTCAACCGGGCCGGGCAGCCGCCCGGCGACGGGATCGGGCTGACCGTCAACGCGGTCACGCCCGGCTTCATCGCCACCGACATGCTGGCCGCCATGCCCGACAAGGCGCTGGACCGGGTCCGCAGCCAGATCCCGATGGGACGGCTCGGCAGGCCCGAGGAGATCGCCCGGGTCGTCGGCTTCCTCGCCGCAGATGACTCCGCCTACATAACCGGCCAGATCTGGGCGGTCAACGGCGGCCTGGACATGTGAGGAGAACGATCATGGACAACAAGCGGAACGTCCTGGTGCTGT
The DNA here is from genome assembly GCA_963762615.1 of uncultured Actinomycetes bacterium. Taxonomy (GTDB): domain Bacteria; phylum Actinomycetota; class Actinomycetes; order Streptosporangiales; family Streptosporangiaceae; genus PALSA-505. The sequence goes on from CAVXLG010000020.1 coordinate 351,431, forward strand.
CCGCGGTGCGGACCGCGATCGGCAAGTACGGCGGCGGGCTGGCCGCCGTGCCGCCCTGCGACCTCGCCGCGACCGTGCTCCGCGAGGCGGTTTCACGAGCACGGGTGCAGCCGGCCGACGTCGGGCACGTCGTGTTCGGCAACGTGATCCACACCGAGCCACGCGACATGTACCTCAGCCGGGTCGCCGCCGTCAACGGCGGCCTGCCGGTCGAGACCCCGGCGTTCACCGTGAACCGGCTCTGCGGCAGTGGGCTGCAGGCGATCGTGTCCGCGGCGCAGGCGATCAAGCTCGGTGACTGCGACGTCGCCGTGGCCGGCGGCGCGGAGTCCATGAGCCGGGCCCAGTACTGGCTGCCGGCCCTGCGCTGGGGCCAGCGGATGCAAGACGGAGTGACAATCGACGCCATGGTCGGCGCGCTGACCGATCCGTTCGACAGCTGCCACATGGGCGTGACCGCGGAGAACGTGGCCGCCGACTATGACGTGTCCCGGGCCGACCAGGACGCGCTCGCCGCCGAGAGCCACCGGCGCGCCGCCGCCGCCGTCGACGCGGGGTATTTCGCCGACCAGATCACGCCGGTCGAGGTGCCCGCCCGGAAGGGGACCGTGATCGTCGACACCGACGAGCACATCCGTCCCGGCGTGACCGCCGACGACCTGGCCCGGCTGCGGCCGGCCTTCGCCACCGACGGCACGGTCACCGCGGGCAACGCCTCCGGCGTCAATGACGCCGCGGCCGCGGTGCTGCTGGCCGACGAGGAGTTTGCCGAACGGTACCCGGGCGACGCGCTCGGCAGGCTCGTCGCCTACGCGCATGCCGGGGTTGAGCCGCGCGTGATGGGCATGGGCCCGGTGCCGGCGACGCGCAAGGTGCTCGACCGCGCCGGCCTCAAACTGGATGAGATCGACGTGTTCGAGGTGAACGAGGCGTTCGCCGCCCAGGCGCTCGCGGTCGTCCGTGAGCTCGGCCTGCCGGAGGACCGGACCAACCCGAACGGCAGCGGCATCTCGCTCGGCCACCCGGTCGGCGCCACCGGCGCCATCCTCGCCGTCAAGGCCCTGTACGAGCTGCGCCGGACCGGGGGCCGGTACGCGCTGGTGACGATGTGCATCGGCGGCGGGCAGGGCATCGCCGCGATATTCGAGCGGATGTGACCGCGTATCAGCTTGAGAAGGTCGCGTCCTCCGCCGATTACCTGTGACGGTGGCAGGTCCTGACCTGGTGCGATGGCTCACGCAGACCCTCCGCACCCGTACTCTCCAGCAGGCTTCGCTTGACAAACCAAACTTTTGCAAACTATAGTAAGCACTCACAGCCGAAAAGGAGATAACGATGGCCGATACCAAGAACATGAACCAGGAGCTGCAGGCTCAGATCCTCGAGACCATCCGCAGGAGCCAGGAGTCCGTGGTCAACGCGATCAGGACATGGGCCGACTCGGTCGCGACCCTGACCCCCTCGCTGCCCGTCCCGAGCGTCCCGTTCGCCGACAAGCTGCCCAAGCCGGGCGACCTGGTCGCGAACGCCTACGACTTCGCCGAGCAGCTGCTGGCCTCCCAGCGGAAGTTCGCCGAGGACGTGCTGACGGCTACCACGCCGGTGATCACCGCGGCTACGGACTCCGCCAGGAAGAACGGCGCATCAGCCAAGTAAAGTAAGCCAAGTCCCAGCGTGCGCGGCGAATCCGGCCTCAGGCCGCTCGCCGCGCACATCCCTGCTACCTATACGTAGCACGGATGCCGCGCCGGAAGGGTGGAACAGATGTCCCGCGGGGAAGGTGACGTGACCGATCCCTGGACTGCCCAGATGGAGGTGCTCGGCGCCTTCATCCGCAGCCAGCGCAAGCTCGCCCAGCTGTCGCTGCGCCAGATGGCCGAGCTGACGACCCTGTCCAACCCCTACCTCAGCCAGGTCGAGCGGGGCCGGCACCAGCCCTCGGTACGCGTGCTGAAGCTGATCGCCGAGGCGCTGAACATGTCCGCGGAGACGCTGCTCGAGCAGGCGGGCCTGCTCGACGGGCAGGGCCACGGCGGCGCCGATCCGGCCGATCACGTGCAGACCGCCATCTGGACCGACCAGCGGCTGACCCAGGAGCAGAAGGCGGCCCTGATCGCCGTCTACCGCAGCATGCTGCAGGCTAAGCCAGCCCAGGACTGAGCCTGCTTTCCGCGACCGGGCCCCGGCCGGTCCTGGAGCAGGCTCATTCGTAGTGGGGGCGTGAGAACGAACTCACCGCCGGCGGCGCGGGCTCGCCCTCGGATCGCTGAGATCGTGACCGTGAAGGGCTTCCCGAGCCGAACCAGGATGTCGGTCGGGCGGCTCGGGGCCGGGGCTCAGCCCTCGGCCAGATAGCGGTACCGGTCGCGGAAGGCATCGGGCGTGAGCCCTGAGGCCGCTGCGATCGGGCGGAGCTTGTCAGGATCCTCGAGGTCCTCGCGGTCCAGCCGGATCATGTACTCGCGAGCCACCCGGTATGAGCTTGACTCGACATTCACCAGCCGGATCCGCACCCGGCCCGTTTCGGGGTCGCTGAATGACCCGAAGGGCAGCGGCACCATCTGCCCTTCCTGGATCGTGATCATGCTGCCGGGTTCGTCGCCCTCCAGCACGTGCTTCAGGTAGTCGACGGCGCCGTAGCCGAGGTCGCGGGTGTACTCGATGTCGAACGGGATGGGGGGCGCGCACCGGAGCTCGTAGCCGATGTTCTTGCCTTCGACCGTGACGTTCTGCCCGCGCTGTTTGAAGCGGTCCTTGACCTGCTTGGCCAGCAGCCGGTCCAGCTCGAGGTCGGCCAGCCGGATGTTGCCGTGCTCGTCTCGCTCGACCTCCGGCATGGCCTCCTGGAGTTCGTCCTGGGGCAGGCGCAGGCCGATCCCCTCAGCGAGCACCGCCACGCCGAAGGGGCGGCCGTGGGCGATCCGCTTGAGCATCGAGGTCTCGAGGACGTCCACCAGGCGCGACAGCCGGACGGGCTCGTCGCGGGGGAACTCCTCGGCGATCATCGTGAGGGTGGCCCCAGCCGACTTCCCGATGCCCAGGGCCAGGTGGCCGGCCGAGCGGCCCATGGCCACCACCAGGTACCACCGCTGGGTGGTGATGGCGTCAGTCATCAGGTTGCTGACGAGCTGGACCCCCACGCTCCTCGCGGTCTCGAAGCCGAAGGTAGGCGCGCCGTCCGGTAGCGGCAGGTCGTTGTCGATGGTCTTCGGCACGTGCGCCACGCGCATGCCCCCTCCGGCCGCCGCGGCCAGCCGGGACGCCGAGAACGCGGTGTCGTCCCCGCCGATCGTCACGAGCGCGTCGATCCCCAGCTTCTGCAGCGACTCGAGACAGGCGTGCAGCCTCCAGTCCGGGTCGGCGGCGTCCTCGTCTCGCACCGTCGGGTTGGCCCGGGAGGTCCGGATGACCGACCCGCCTTGAACGTGGATTCTCGATACGTCCGTGATGGACAGGGGCTGCGCCTCCTCGACCCGGCCCTCGATCAGGTGCTGGAACCCGTCCATGATCCCGAGGACGTCCCAGCCGGAGTTCCGGGCCTCGATCGTGGCTGCAGAGATGACCGAGTTCATCCCCGGGGCGGGACCGCCGCCGCACAAGATCCCCAGCCTCACCCCCCCATAGTCCCAGCAACCAGGCGACCCTGACAAACCGACCGGCCCTGGACCTGCGCCCATCCGGACCCGGACGGACGGCCTGGCCCGGTGCCGCCCCGCACACCCACGTCGGCATGCCGTCTGCCTCATTTCATGACCGCGGAGATGAAGGTGCCAGCCAGCGCCTCGGGTGTACCGCAGTTATTTATCCAAGACACCGTTGTACGGTTAAGAAGTCGCCGGTAGCGCCATTCTTCGCGCAACCTGTCATCTTCCGCCGTCAGGATCAGGGAGCCGTTAAAAAAAGCCTCGTGATGGTGAACGAAACCCAAGCCGCCCTCGCTTTCGAGCACCATGACAGCCTCGGCCCCCTGGGCCGGTGGCAGCCAGCCCGCAGTCTCCCGCACGACCACGGCCACATGCTCAACCACGGCCGCCGTGGTGCTCCACGCCGTCCCGTAGGTACCCTCCGGCGGCACCAGGACCCGGGCGGCCGGATCGGGTTCTGAGAGATCGCGCAGGTACGAGCCTGTCGGCGCGCTCGCGAAGAACCCAGGACAAAGGGCCAGGACACTGCTGGCCTTCATGTGCAGCATCTTCTCCCCGGTGCTAACCGACGTCCCTGAACTCAGGGAAACGGCACCCCAGTCGTCGTTCATTACCGCTACCGGATACCCAGGATGTCGCAACAGGCTGGCGACGAGCGTGGTCTTCCCCGCCCCGGAACTCCCCGTGATAACCACGCCCCGCCTGCCAGTCCCCGCACCGACAGACAACGCGCATCCGTGCAAGAACACTATGTCGTCCCTGCTCACAGCGGAACAGATGCCACGCACACACACCTTAGCCAGCCGGTAGGAGCCGCATCCGAAGACGACCATCATCTTGTGCTCCCGCGACCACCAGCGCGCCCCGTCCCATGCTCTATCAAGCCCATAGCTGCCCGCCGGCCGGGCCAGCGCATACAGCGTGGCGTCCGGCTCCTGACCCGTCCCGGCCTGAGCCCAGTTGGCGGCGAACATCCGGCTGATCCGTGCATTGTCAGAAACAAGGGCGACAACTAGCCGACCCCCAGGCACCCCGATCGACGCGAGCACCCGGTACGGAAGCCGCAGACCAGCCATCGCGCTCGGAAGGCCGGGTCTATGCTCGCGTACCGGCAACAGCGTGTCGTAATAGCTGACGCCCATCTCATCCACCCCTCACAAACAGCGTCGGGGGCCATCCGCTGCCAGGCACCGGCGTCAGCGGCTGCCCCTCGGCCTTTGGTCCCACGGGGAGGTGCCGAGCCAATCCAAGAGCCAGTGGCGGCGGCTGATGAGAACATGCCGGGCCGGCGCACACGTCAGCCGAGGCGGTCGTCAGCCGAGGCGCTCGACTAGCTCCTGGTGCAGGTGCCACAGCTGGGCGGGCAGGTGCCTGTGGAAGGTGCGGAAGAACTCGGGGATGTGCTCCGCCTCCAGCTTCCAGGCCTCGGTGTCCACCGTGAGGAGCAGAGCCAGGTCAGCCCAGCTGATGTCCAGGCCGTCGAGGTCCAGCGAGCCCGGCGCCGGGAGATAGCCGATCGGGGTCGCGGTGGCCATGGCGTCACCGGACAGCCGCTGAATGATCCACTTGAGCACCCGGATGTTGTCCCCGAAGCCGGGCCACACGAAGTTGCCGCTGGCGTTCTTGCGGAACCAGTTGACGTAGAACAGCCGCGGCAGCTTCGCAGGGTCGGCGGTCCGGCCGAGCTTCAGCCAGTAGGCGAAGTAGTCGCCCATGTTGTAGCCGCAGAACGGCAGCATCGCGAACGGGTCGTGCCGCAGCTCGCCGACCTTGCCCTCGGCGGCGGCAGTCTTCTCGGAGGCGACGTTGGCCCCGAGGAACACCCCGTGGTCCCAGTCGAAGGACTCGATCACCAGCGGCACGGTGCTGGCGCGCCTGCCGCCGAACAGGATCGCCGAGATCGGCACGCCCGCTGGGTCATCCCACTCCGGCGCGATGATCGGGCACTGGCCGGCCGGGGTGGTGAACCGGGCGTTAGGGTGCGCCGCCGGCTCCGGGGAGCCCGGGGTCCAGTCCCGGCCCTTCCAGTCGATCAGGTGCGCCGGCGGCTCCTCGGTCAGGCCCTCCCACCACACATCCCCGTCGTCGGTCAGGGCGACGTTGGTGAAGATACTGTTGCCCCACATGGCCGCGACCGCGTTGGCGTTGGTCTTGGTGCCGGTGCCGGGCGCGACGCCGAAAAAGCCGGCCTCCGGGTTGATCGCATACAGCCTGCCGTCGGCGCCGAATCGCATCCAGGCGATGTCGTCGCCGATGGTCTCGACCTTCCAGCCGGGGATGGTGGGCTGGAGCATGGCCAGGTTGGTCTTGCCGCACGCGGATGGGAAGGCCGCAGCGATGTACCTTGCCTCTCCCTCCGGCGGGGTGATCTTGAGGATGAGCATGTGCTCGGCCAGCCAGCCCTCATCGCGGGCCATCACCGAGGCGATCCGCAGCGCATAGCACTTCTTGCCTAGCAGCGCGTTCCCGCCGTATCCAGAGCCGTAGGACCAGATCTCCCGCGTCTCGGGGAAGTGCGAGATGTACTTGGTCTGGTTGCAGGGCCACGGCACATCCGGCTGGCGGGGCTCCAGCGGGGCGCCGACCGAGTGGACGCATCGCACGAACGACCCGGTCTCCTTGATCAAACGCAGCGCCGACGTTCCCATCCTGGTCATGATCCGCATCGACACGGCCACGTAGGGCGAGTCAGTGACCTGCACCCCGAGCTGGGCGATGCTGCTGCCAAGCGGGCCCATGCAGAACGGGATCACGTACATGGTGCGGCCGCGCATGCAGCCGCCGAAAATCTCCGCGAAAGTCGTGCGCATCTCGCCAGGCGCGATCCAGTTGTTGGTCGGGCCCGCATCCTCTTCCCTCTCCGAGCAGATGAACGTGCGGTCCTCGACGCGTGCCACGTCACTGGGGTCAGAAGCGCAGTGGAAGCTGTTCGGGCGCAGCTTCGGGTTCAGCCGCGTGAACGTGCCGTTCTCGACGAGCAGGGTGGTCAGCCGTTCCCATTCGGCCTGCGAGCCGTCACACCAGACAATGTCGTCAGGCTTGGTCAGCTCCGAGATGTCACGCACCCACTCGGCCACCTCGGGAAGGCTTGTTTCCGTTGGATCATCAATCAGACCTGCGCTGAACATTGCCATCTCCCTGCATACGACTTGCGGGCACAGAGAGCCATCGCGCCTGCAGTCACGACCCGGCCGACGGTTACGGCTAAGTCCACGCCACCCACTTTGCCCGGTTCAGTGTGGCCGGGACACCGCCGAAAGTCCCGTATCCCCGGGACCTGGGTCGCTGTGTCGCGCCTGGCCGGGCGATGCCGGGCACCGCCAGCGGCGCAACTGGTCCGCCGCACGGCGATCCGCGATACCGAGCTGAGCGGTCAGCGAACCGCCGAGGGAGACAAGGTGGTCGCCTTCCTCACCTCAGCCAACCGGGACAAGGACGTCTTCGCCGCGGCGCAGGAGTTCGACATCGGGCGCGACCCGAACCCCATGTCGGCGTCAGCGGCTCAGGACCACCTTGAGCGCTCCGGTGTCGCCTGCGCGAGCGAACACGTCGTAGGCCTCGGCGAAGTCGTCCAGGGCGAAATGATGCGTCACGAACCGTCCGGCGTCGATCTGCTGGGTAGTGAGCAGCCGGAGCAGGGTCGGGGTGGAATACGCGTCCACCAGGCCGGTCGTGACGGTGATGTTCCTGATCCATTGCTCTTCCAGGTGCAGGGTGGCGGGCTCGCCGTGCACCCCTATGTTGGCGATCCGCCCACCCGGCCGGGCCAGCGCAACGGCCAGCTCGAAGGTGGCCGGAACGCCGACGGCCTCGATCGTCACGTCGGCACCCAGCCCGTCAGTCAGGGACTGGATCACACTCAAGGGGTCCTGGCGGCCGTTGTTAACGGTGACGTCCGCGCCGAACTGCTTTGCCGCCTCGAGGCGGCTGTCGGCCAGGTCGATGGCGACAATGTGGCTCGGGCTGAACAAGCGCGCGCCCATGATGGCAGACAGGCCGACGGGGCCCGACCCGACGACCGCGACCACATCACCCGGCCGGACACTGCCGTTGAGGACGCCAACCTCATAGCCAGTCGGCAGGATATCCGCCAGCATGAGAATTTCCTCGTCGGTGACATCACCGGGCACCCGGTAGGTCGATAGGTCGGCGAACGGCACCCGGACATACTCGGCCTGAGTCCCGTCGATCTTGTGGCCGAGGATCCAGCCGCCGCCGCCGAGGCACTGCCCGCCCCGGCCCTCGCGGCAGAACCGGCAGGTCCCGCACGCGGTGATACACGAGACAAGCACCCGGTCGCCGGGCCTGACAGTCTTCACGCCGCTGCCGACCGCGTCGACGGTGCCGACGGCCTCGTGGCCAAGGATCCGCCCGTCGGTCACGGCCGGCACGTCGCCCTTGAGAATATGAAGATCCGTACCGCAGATGGTCACGGCGTCGACGCGGACGACCGCGTCCGTGTCCTCGGTGACCTGCGGCTTCTGCACTTCTTCCCAGGCCTTCTGGCCAGGTCCGTGATAGACAAGCGCTCGCATGAGCTTCTCCCGCTTCCATTGAGATCGGATCACCAGCCTGCACGCCGCCATACTCGGGCGGCAGAGGCTTAAGTCCTGTAGTGGCCGAGCGCGACTTCCTTCCCGGCGAAGGCGCAGACTGGATCGACGAGATCCGCCACCAGCTGACCGAACTCCGTCTGCGCCCTGGAATGCTTCGCGGCAGCCGGGCTGGGCCTCGGCGGAACCGAACTCGCCGCCACGGTCCGGGCCGGCCGCCAGCTCACCCGCCTGGCTCCTTTGCGGGAAAGCGGCTACCGCGACCTCGTGCAGGCCCTCGCCGCCCAAGACAACCCGGCCGAAGCCCTCAGCGTTTACGGCCAGCTCAGCGATTGCCGCGGCCGGCCGGGGCCGAATGTCCCTCCCCAGGCCCGCCGAGGCGCCCCGAGCGAGCGGACAGCACAGGTACGCCACTGGTTGCCGATCGCGGACGAAGGTCCCGCCGGGCACCGACCTTCGGACCTGCCCTGTGACCTCGGCCGGGCGTCGGCTGGTGACATCGGCAGTACTGCTCGCTGCGACCTGGGAGGAGTCATGGACATTCTCTCGTTGCCGGGCGAAGGCCTGGTCGGGCCGGCGCCGCTGACCGCGGAGGAGATTGCCGCCTACGTTGTAGGGGCGGCGGTGTGGGCTCCTTCGGTGCACAACACCCAGCCATGGTGGTTCAGCGCCCGCGGGCAGGAGATCAGCCTGCGCGCCGACGCCGGCCGGCAGTTGACGGTGGCCGACCCGGCCGGCCGCGAGATGATGATCAGCTGCGGCTCCGCGCTGTTTACTGCCCGGCTCGCCCTGCGCTCGCTCGGCTACATTCCCGAGACTTGCGTTCTGCCTGATCCCGGCGAGCCTTTGCTGGTCGCCCGGGTGAGCTGGCAGCGAGAGGCGGCTCCCGCCGAGTATGAGCGGCGGCTGTTCAGCCAGGTGCTGCTACGGCGGACGCATCGTGGCGGTTTCGATCCCCTGCCGGTTGCGCCGGAACTCCTTACCGCATTGCAAGCGGGCGCCGGGCGGGACGGGGCAAAGCTGCGCATTATCGACGGCGAGGGGAGCCGGGCGGTGCTCGCCGCGGTCGTCGAGGCAGCCGAGCGCGCGCTGCGGCTCGACAGCGGGTGTGTGCAGGAACTGGCCACCTGGACGTCGCCGCCGGGCAGCACTCGGTGCGACGGGGTGCCGCATACCGCCTACCCGGCGCGGCCTGAGCGTACCTACCCGCACTTTCCCAGCCGGGACTTCGCCCATGGCCATCGGTGGGGTGCCGCCTCCTGGTCCAGCCCGTCGGCGTACCGGTCGGCGGGTGTGGTCTGCCTGCTGACGACCACCGGTGACCGCCCGGTGGACTGGGTGAACGCCGGGCAGGCGCTGCAACGGGTGCTGCTTACCAGCGCCACCCGCGGGGTGGCGGCAGCGCTGCACAGCCAGCCGGTTGAGCGTGCCTGGTTGCGCGAATTCATCCGCACTCAGCTGAGTGATGGCGCCTACCCGCAGCTGGTGCTCCGGCTGGGGACCGTCATCCAGACCGCGGTCAGCGTCCGGCGCCCGCCCGCCACCGTCCTGTTCGCAGCCGGCGGCGAACATCTCACCATCAGCCATGAATGAAAGACCGGGGCGCCAGGTTCGCTGGCAGGAGCTGTCCAAGTCCGACTGCTTCCAGCTGCTGGCCCGGCAGCATCTGGGCCGGGTGGCTGTCGTGGACGACCGCGGGCCAGTCGTGTTTCTCATCAACTTCGTCTTCGACCGCCACATGGTGGTGTTCCGTACCGACGCGGGAACCAAGCTAGACGCCGCGTGCCGTGGCAGCCGGGTCGCGTTCGAGGTCGATGGGACCGACGCCGAGGCTCACACCGGCTGGAGCGTCGTGATCCGCGGTGAGGCCGTGGAGGTCACCGACCCGGCAGAGCTGGCACGCCTGGGCAAGCTGCCGCTGGACCCGTGGGCACCGGGCGCCAAGACCCATTACGTGCGCATCCTGCCCGCGGTGCTGACAGGCCGGCGGATCTCGGCACCGGGCGGCCCTTCGCATCGGGGCGGCGAACCACAGCCGGAGCCGCAAACGGCCCAAGACGGTGAGGTCCGGCCATGGGAACCGGCATAGACCAAGAACAGTTCGACAAACGCGATTACCCGCGCTTCGCCCAGCGGCTCGAAGAATGCCTGTCCGCGCTCGGGCAGCTGCTGGAACGGCCCGGCTTCGGGGCGGGCCCCGCCACTGTAGGTGCCGAACTCGAGGTGTTCCTAGTCGACAGGGCCAGCTGGCCGCTGCAGCGCAACCAGGCCATCCGGGCCGCAGTGGCCGATCCGCGGGTCGCTCTGGAGCTGAACCGCTTCAATCTGGAACTCAATGCCTCACCCGTCCTGCTGGCCGGTCGGCCGTTCGCCGCGCTCGGCGGCGAGCTGAACGTGCTGCTTGACCGCGTGGCCGACGCCACCAACGACCACGCAGGCCGGCTCGCGCTGATCGGCATCCTGCCCACCCTCAGCCAGGCTGACCTCGGTCCCGGTGTAATCACGGATGTGCCGCGGTACCAGGCGCTGAACAGCGGCCTGCGACGGCTCCGTCAGGACCCGTTCCGCATCCGGATCGCCGGCGAGGACCCGCTCGAGCTGGCCAGCACAGATGTCGGGCTGGAAGGGGCGAACAGCTCGTTCCAGGTGCACCTGCGGGTCGACCCGGCCGACTTCACGCGCACCTATAACGCGGTCCAGCTGGCCACGGCACCTGTGCTGGCCGTGTCCGGCAACTCGCCCACATTTCTCGGCCACCGGCTCTGGGAAGAGACACGGATCGCTGTGTTCAAGCAGTCGGTTGACGACCGCCAGAGCCACGAGCCACGCCGCCGGCTGGCCCGCGCAGCACTGGGAACGGGCTGGCTGCGGGGCGGTGCGCTGGAGTTGTTCGCCGAGAGCATCCGGCTGCACCAGCCGCTGCTGCCGGTGCTCAGCGACCCGCGCCCGCGGCCCCCCGGCGCCGGGGGCGCCGGCAGTGCCGGGCGGCAGGCGCCGCCGCTGGACGAGCTCAGGCTGCACCAGGGCACCGTGTGGCGCTGGAACCGGGCCATCTACGACCCCGCATCGGGCGGGCACCTGCGGATCGAGATGCGGGCCCTGCCCGCCGGTCCGACCGTGATCGACATGCTGGCCAACGCCGCCTTCCTGATCGGGCTGTCTCTGTGGCTGGCCGGGCAGGACCCGCAGTGGACTTACGCGCTGCCGTTCGAACGGGCCGATCACGGTTTCTACCGTGCCGCCCAGCAAGGCCTGTCCGCCCAGCTGAGCTGGCCAGCCGGGCGCCGAGATCAAATACGGACGCTTCCCGCTGCCAAGCTCGTGGCCGAGCTTGTGCCAGCGGCACGGCAGGGACTACTCCAGGCCGGCGTGGCACCGGCAGAGGCGGACTGGCTGCTCGACGTCATCTCCGCCCGGGCCGCCTCGGGACAAACCGGCGCCGCCTGGCAGCGCGCCACCCTCGCCGCCGCCAAGCGCCGTCACGACCCGCCGCGCGCCCTGGCCGTCATGCTCGACCGATACCTCCAGTGCGCAGACACTGGGCTGCCAGTCCACACCTGGCCAGTCTTCGGCCGACTGGGGTAGCGCGCCACCTCCAGACCGGGCCAGTCCCGGGTGCAGAAGCCCAGGTCCTGGTCCCCGCGCATTGCACGCCGGAGGGCAGCCATCGCTGCCGCGAGGGCCAGCACCAGCTTAAGGATGGACAGGTCGGCCCCCGACGGCACGGATCCAGCCGATCACGTCGACATTGCCATCCGGACCGGCCAGCGGCTGACCGAGGAGCAGATGGCGGCCCTGATTGCCGTCTACCGCAGCATGCCGCGGGCTGAGCCTGCCCAGGACTGAGCCTGCGTTCCGCGAATGAGCCTGCTCCAGGGCCGCCGGCCCTGGAGCAGGCTCGTGCTGGCGGGCGTTACGCCCGACCCCGCGTCAGGTCATGCCGGCCGGGCTCTTGTCGGCCGGGCTCTTCTCGCGTCCGGTGCCGGTCGGTCCTGGCGCCGAGCGGTACCAGGAGCGCCAGACCAGCCGGTGGATGGGGATGAGCCGCGGGATGTCGCGCAGGCCGGGGATGAAGGGGATGAGCAGCAGCAGGATCGTGCCGAGGCCGGTCAGGTAGACCGCGATCATGTCTACGTTGGCCGAGGTGGAGAAGCCCGGTACCTGGTACCACAGCGTGTACAGCCACAGCCAGGGCTGGCCGGGGTAGCTGCCGGTCTCGTTCATCACCCCCCACTGGCTGCCGGTCAGGTTCAGGGCCGTGGCCTTGTTGGCGAAGTAGGCGCCGTCCTCGATGAACAGCAGCGGCTTGGTGTAGTTGGTGCCGTAGAACTGCCGCTGGGCCAGCAGGTCGGTGTCCAGGGCGCCGCTGCGGGCCAGGGTGAGCTCATTGGACAGCATCGCCGGCACCGGCCCGTCGGCCGCCGGCGGCACCACCGGGCTGCCGCCCGCGAACTTCACCTTGGTCACCGCGTTCGCGTAGGCGTTCGCCCACTTCAGCTGCTGGGCGGGGGGCGCGGCCCGGTAGAGGCTGAGCGCGGCGGCCAGCGCGCGGTCGGTCGGCGCGAGCGCCGTCAGCGGCCCGATCACGAAGTCCTGCGCCGCGTTGACCGGCTGGGTCACCCCGAACCAGGTCTGCGGCGTGATCAGCAGATGCTGGACGCTGCCGGTGCCGTTGTTGTAGGGCGGGCCGTAGGTGGCGGTCTCGCTGGTGCCGTTCAGCTCGCTGGCCGCCGTGGCCAGGAAGTCGGCCGGCGCCAGCCTCGCCCAGGTGGCCACGGTGACCGGCGGCAGGTCCGGCGAGGACAGCAGGCCGGCCAGGCCGAACGTCAGCGCCAGCACCACCACGCCGGCGATGGTGCCCTCCTTGAGGATGTCGTAGCGCCGGGTCGGGCCCCGCCACGGGGCGGCCGCGGCCGCCGCGACGGCGCGGCGGCGCAGCCGCCCGTGGCCCGTGGCCGCCGCGGCATCGGTGTCAATCGGATGCGAGACCCCGCGGACCCGGACCAGCAGCACGTGCCCGCCGATGATGGCGACCAGCACGAGCGGGACCAGCACGATGTGCCACATCAGCATCTGGCCGAAGTTCATCACGTTGAAGAACGCGCCCACCCCGACCGAGTTGAACGCGTCCTTGCCGCTGGCGGAGATCCACTGCGAGTCGAAGTTCGACTGCGACACGTACCCGGTGAAGCACTCCACGACCGAGAACACGAAGGCGACCACGCCGGTGATCCAGGTCAGCGCGCGGCGGCCGCGCCAGGCGGCCATCCAGAACTTGCCCCACAGGTGGATGACGATCAGCGCCATGAACAACTCGACACTCCACAGGTGCAGGCTGTTGCAGAAATGCCCCACCGAGTTGTAATGCCACCAGTCCGGACCGCCGAGGGCCAGCGCGAACCCGGACACGATCGCCACCCCGAAGGCGGCCAGCGAGCCCACCCCGAACACGTAAATCCAGGACGCCACGTAGGCCGGCTGCCGGTCCGGCAGCAGCTTGCCCGGCGGCAGCGTCCTGACCGCCCACCTGCGCACCCGGGACGTCCACATCCCGGCGGTGCCATCGGGCTGTCCGTCCGGCCCGGCCGCACCGTCAGCGGCTGAGGCACTACCACCGGCCGCGGCGGCGTCCGTGACCGCGGCCGGCTCGACGCCGTGCCCCCTGGGGAAGGGGAGCAGCAGGGCCACACCGAAGATCACGACCATCACCGCGATCAGGACCAGGTTCGCAACCGACACGTTAAAGATCGACCAGTGCACAAACGAACCCGGCTGATTCATATCGATAGCCAGCGGGGCACGATGCGCCACGAGCGCGACATGCATGTTCGCCTCCGGGGGATGACTGAGCTGTCCGCGCGGCGCAAGGGAATGACACCGCGTGGCTCAGTTTGCGGATCCGAGGCGATCCACGTTCAGAGGCTAAGGTCCCGTCCTCGCCGGACTTTGGGTGCGCGTCGCTGCGAAGGATCGATTTCTCTGTGGCGCAGCGTTCTTCTGGGGCAGGAGTGTCTCAGCGGGTGAGCGCTCGCCCGGCCGGTCGTCGTGGCGGGCCGCAGATGCCGACGCCTACGGCCTGCGGTTGTCGGCGATGAGCAGGTAGTCGGTGAAGACGACGGGGCCGCCGGGCAGCTCAGGGCCGTAGGCGGCTTCGAATCCGCGTACGGCGGCCGAGGAACCGTGCGCTTCGTGCGCGGACTCGTCGGCGAACTCGAAGAGGTGGACGATTCTGGTGGGGTCATCCTTCTGCTGCCACGCGGCGTACATTCTGCTGCCCGGCTCGTTCGTCGCGACGTAGTCGACGAATTCAGTGATCGCGGACTTGACCTTGTCCACGGCCGAGGCCTTGCTTGTACCTGAGGGGACGGCGCCTATGCCGCATGGCACCGCGACCTGACGCGAAGGAGGCCGCGCTCCAGGCGGCCCCCTTGATTGCCTGAGCCCAGCAAGAGGGGGCAGGAGATCAGCCGGGGGGGCCGGTCCCGCCGCCCGGCACGCCGGTGCAGGTCTTCGCCTGATTACCGAACGTGGGCCCGTGCACGATACTGGGTGCCCCGGCGCTGTGTCCCTTGTTGGGTGCTGGACGGTTGCCCTGGCAATACGCGGACCCGCTGATGATATTCGAGCCGATGTCGTACTCGTCGATCTTGACTTGCTTGTTGTAGGCGAAGACCAGCGAACCCTTCATGATCGTCCGGATCACGCCGGCCCATACCCCGCCGTAGCTGACCTCGGTGACGCCGCCCTTGATCTGGTCATCCTCAAAGTCGGTGTAGTTGTTGTCCGGGGCATTGTGCGAGAACGTCTGGACGATCTTGTTGGTGGCGCCGCCGCCAGTGACCGATGCGGGGCCGCCGATGGCGGTGTTCTGAATGACCACGGCAGAAGGGTCTTGCGCGACTACCGCGCCCTGGATCGTCGCGAAGGGCGGCTGATGAGGCAGCTCGGTGCCGAGGTAGAACGCGGCCCCGCTCTTCACGGTCACCCGGCCCAGGATGTTGACCGGGTTCTTCTCGTTGTTCAGCGCGGCGGCGAACGCGGCATCCGGGGCCAGCGTGAGCCTGCCCACGATCTTCAGATTGGCCGACACGCCCTTGGCTATCCCGGTCACCAGACCCGAGCCCCTCTGCAGCGTCACCGCGGAGAGCACGGTGACCGGAGCCGGGCCGGGGATCAGACAGACCGAGCCGGGAGGCATGGCCAGTGAGCTATATGTCCCCGACGGCACCGTACCCGGCTTGGTCAAGCTACCCGTACATCTGAAACTTGGTGGCGAAGGCGACACTGTTGCGCTCGCCAGTCCGCCTCCGAGGCCGGTCACCGTGATACCCATGATGGCCGTCATCATTAACCGAGTCGAAATCCCCATACCCCCACCGCCTTCTACAGGATTGTAGTATCAGCTCCCGACGCGCGACGCAAGGGGGAGATGGGAAGGTATTACGACACGGGCAGTCGGGATGATCAGGGAACGGTCATAGCTGTCCGATCCGCCGCGGTGGTCAGCTTGGCGGTCAGCGCGCCCATGGTGTTGCTGTACCACTGTCCTGTCCGGCCATGATCCAGACCTGGCCATCCTCCCGACAGGCGCCAAGATTGTGCCCGCCAAGATCACCGGCGAGGGTGACCGGAGGTTAATCACGTGTGACGCGCAGCGCCCTCGCCGGTGATCTTGGCGGGCTTCAGGATCGTGGCGCTCCCAATGACCCTGGCGGCAACCAAGCTCTGGCGCAAGATCTCGGTGGCGTATCCTCGCCGCTGGTGAGCGGGAAGGACGCCATAGCCGATATGGCCGCCTTCTCGTGCGTGATCATCGGATCAGGCTAGCCAGAGCTGGCCCGGCAGCTCCAACGATTTCCTGGTAACCGCGCTCGGCTGCCCAACACAGAGCCCTGGCCGCCTGCGTACAAAGGTTGTTGGAATGACCGCGCGACGTTTGCTGCCGTCCAATGCCTTGGCTGCACAAGCAGGGGAGCGGTTTTACAGAGAGTCGGATATATCGGGGCCAGCATGGCTCTTAGCTGCGGCAATGTACCCGATGCCACTGCCCGCCACGGCTGGCGTTTCGCCGTGGTTGCAGTAACGCTGAACCCCGATCGGGGTAGGTGTAACCCCACCTTCGCCACACCGGTTAGCCCCATACCATTACCCGCCGGGAAACGATAGACAAGCCATAGGCCATCCGTGCTGCCCCGGTCGGCAGAACGTGCTGAGCCGTCCCACCCGTGCAAAACCGATGATGAGGCCATGGAATGAAGAATCCTCGAAAGCTTGCGCCCAGGGCCGTGGCGGAGGCAGGGATTGCTGCGCCCGGGACAGCTGCTGTGACAGCGCACCTGACGACCTGCAACCGAGACCGCGTGAACCGGCTCCGATGACTTCCAGCAAAGACGAGCCAGCCACGCTCACGGGTCACGATGAAGCCGTTGCGGGTCAGCACCGCGCCTCCGGTCGTGCCCGCTCGCGGTGGGCGGTCCATCTGGCCTTGCTGATCACGGTCATCGTCGCGTTGGTGCCCCTGCTGCTGTTCAACGTCAATCCCCGGGTGACGGTCCACATCGCCCTCGCTTGCGTGTTCTTCGGGCTGGTTATCGTCCACCTCACGCAACGTCGCCACACGCTGAGAAGGCTGACCGCCCAGCTCATGCGAGCCGGTTCTCGGATGACGGGAAGGCGGCTGGCCCTCTCCGATGCCATCTTCGGGTTCCTCGTCATAAACGTCCTGGCCTCGGGCATCTATGACCTCGCGACAGGACAAAACACCCGCGTCCCGCTGCCCGGCCTCCATCTCTTCATCGGGTGGCATTCTCTTTCAAGCCTGCTATTCCTCGGCTACCTCATCGCACACGTCATCCGCCGCCGGAAGCGACTACGACGATCGCGGATCCGCTGACCCCTCCGTAGCGGCCGTAGATCACTTCATGAACACACACCCACTAACTCGGACGCACGGTCCCCGGTCGGCTGAGTTGCGGCCGGGTTTAGCCGGGATCTTCCGGGCGGCGCCCGGTCACCAGCCCGGCCTCGGCCCTGATCGTAGCCGCGGTCACCTCCGCGAAGCCGGCTCCGGTGAGCATGGCCGCCAACCCCATAGATACCGGGCGTTCCTGGACCCGCAGCAGGTAGCGGGCCGTGTTCTTCGCGATCCGCCACCAGCCACCCGGGCCGTTGCGCGCCAGCGCGGTCAGCTTGGACCTGATGATGGCCCGGTCAGCGGTTGAGCCGCCGCGGCCGAACATCATGTCCGACACCACCAGCCGCCCGCCCAGGCGAAGCCAGCCGTACGCGGCCGTCACGCGCGGGTACTGGGCACGCTGCGCGACCTGGCACTCAAGATCTGGCCTGCGCGGCCCGGTACAGGCGGGAGGCGGCCCGCAAGCAGGCGCAGATCAGCCGTGTCGAGGCGACGCGGCACGCGTTCGAGGCCCAGGCGCGGCCAGCCTGGAACGCTCCGCCTCCCGCATCGTGTCGAGGCGCGGGCCGTCGAAGTAGACCTTGCCCGACTGCGGGACGAGGATACCCGCGAGGCAGTGCAGCAGCGTCAACTCGCCCGAGCCGCTCGGGCTCATTACGGCGACGATCTCGCCACGCTTGACGGAGAGACTCGCGCCGCGAACCGCCGGAGTCTCGCTGAAGGAACGCACGAGGTCTCGCCCCTCGATGATCACCCCTCCGGCCTTGACCACTGAGGAGCAGGGCACCGTCTTGGTTCAGCGAGGCCCGAGCCCGGTCTGGCCGTCGATCAGCTCCCTGGCGATGTCCAGGTGACCGGCATGTCGCGCGGTCTCCTCGATCATGTGCAGCACGACCCAGCGCACGTTCGGCGGTTCGTCCATCTCGGGATCGCCGTGCCTGCCGCGCGGCGGCGCCGACAGCGGCGTCACCGCCAGCACCTCATCCGAGCGCGCGCACTGGTCACGGTAGAAGCCGATGATCTCCGCTGAGGGCAGGTCACTGACGAACGCTGCCTTCGGGTCATAGGCAGGCAGCTCCTCATCCGCAGGCGGCGGCTCGGGATCTGCGCCGGTCACGACCCCCTGGAACCAGTGCCACTCGGCGCCACCCAGGTGCTCGACCAGCCCGGCTGGCGTCCAGCCCGACGGCACCACCGAGCGGTGCCACGCCTCCTCGTCCAGCCCCGCCACGATGGAAAGCACCGAGTCGCGCTGGGCATCGAGGAAGGCCAGCAGAGCCTGGTCCTCGGTGTCCTCAGGCTGATTGCCGGTCATGTCCACCCTCCTGCCGGTCGCTCACTGTCCCTGGGGTCGCGTTCGCGGGCCAGAAGCTTGCTGCAGCGGATGCTAGATCGCAGCGGGCGCCCTCGGGAGCCGTGAACGCTTCTGTGCTCTGATCGCATGAGAGTAAAGCAGCCAAGTCTCGCAGCCCATGGTGCCTGTCGCGGCGACAGGGCAGACGAGAAACCACGCTGGCGGCGCGACAAGCGCGCGTGATACGACGGCGAAGGCAATACGTGAGGCTGGCTTTTACGAACCCTCGGACTCGTCCAGGTCCTGAGCGAGTTCCCAGATGTGCCCGGAAGGATCGGCGAAACTCGCGGTCCGCATGCCCCACGGCCGGTCCACCGGGCCGTTGAGCAGCCCCACTCCCTGACTTGCAAGCTCCGCGCATGCCGCATCGACGTCATCGACCCAGATGGTGAGCAGGAAGCGTGACCCGGCGCTGGGGCTGGCGACCGCTACCGGCGCGATGACCTCGGCCGCCGCCCGGGTGTCAACCAGGTTGACGATAGTGTTGTCGAACTTGAACCCGGCCGAGCTGTCATCCTCAAACGCTGCCGTCCGGCCGAAAACACGCTCGTAGAACGACCTCGCCGCGGGCAGGTCCTCCACGAACAACGTGATCGCGCCGACGCTTTTCAAAGCCTCGCTCACTTTGCCACTTCCTCCCGTTGGCCTCCGGTCAGGTGAGGACCATCCTGTAGGACGGACATCACCTGCTGATGTTGTTCTGAGGTTTGGACAGGTCGGGCCGGGTGTTCCCGTCCGGCTCATTCGGTGAGGACTATCCATTGCCGGCCGTCGATGAGTTCACGTGCCGCGTCGAGGTGACCCGCGTGGGTTGCCGTTTCAGCGATTACATGCAGCAGGATTTCGCGCAGATCGTCGAACCGCCAGCTGCCAAACAGGTCCTCAGGCCACCACGCCGGCGGGCTGTCAAGGGGAGTGGCGGCAATGACGGCGTCGGCAAGCTCTATCTCCCGCCGGTAGGCGTCTAGCACCGCGGCGCCCGTCAGGTCCGCGGGAACCTGCCAGGCGTTATCCGGCTCGTCGTCTGGGAGCTGCTCGCCAGCGACGACGGCACGGAACCAGAACCGCTCGACGTCGATCGTCAGATGGTGTACCAGCCCGGCGCAGGTCCACTGCGACGGCAGGATGGGACGCCGCAAGTCCTCCTCGGACAGGCCCTCCAGGATGCCGAGCACGTGATCGCGCTGAGCAGCAAGGGATGACACAAGCGCCTGGCTCTCCGTGGTCATCGGGGGCTGCGTCATGGCTCACCTGCTCCTTCGCAAGGACGTCACACGTGACGATTCAAGTCATCATCCCAACTCGGTGATCAGGCTGGTCGTCACGTCACCGATCGCCGCGGTGAGGTCTTCGGCCGTCGCGACCGGGGCTCGAACGCCGCCACGCCCTCGGCCCGGTACCGGGCCACCAGCCGCGACACCCAACTCTGGGAGACCTCGTAGGTGCGGGCCACCTCTCCCTGGCTGCGGCCCTCGGTGATGACAGCGATGATGACCGGGCGCGCCTTCGACATCCGCCGACCATGTCGGCCGGGGTATTCCTATGTCTTGAGAGACCCCATTCCGATGTCTTGAGGACTGGACACTTAGCCGCCTACCGGCGCAGGCCAGCGGCGCGGGACACCCGGTAGCGTTCCTCATAACAGCCCGGGTCCGGGAACACACTGTCATGATTCCACCTGGCCCCAGCCCTAGCCAGCAGCACCGGGCTGATGGCGCAAGAGCGGCTGGTGGCTATGGCGTTTCAGGCTGCGGCGGCGGCCAGTACGGTTCGGCTCCCTCGGCCTGGTAGCCCGGCTCGGTCGCGGCCGCTGGATGGACGATGGCCTCGGCGACCCGGCGGACGAAACTGCGCATCGTCGCCGCGGCCACCCGGTTCATGATCACTGCATCCACCCGGACGCCCAGCGCGCCCAACGGCGGCCGGTAGGCTCCGGCCAGCCGCAGCCAGGTCGCCTGCTCCCCGTCGGCGGTCAGGGTGATATTGGCATCCAGCGCTGGGAACAGCCTGCCGCCGGGCCCCGTCGCGGTCCACCGCAGCCCCAGCACCGCGGTCTCGCCCGCCATCACCGGGTCCAGAAACGACACCGTGACCAGCCGGGACACACCGGGCGCAGGGCCTGCCGGCCCGACCCGGGCCAGGCCCGTGTATCCGTCGCCGATAGCGTCGTCGGCGGCGCTGACCAGCGAGCTGCCGCGGGTCAGGTTCACCAGCCGGGCATAGACCACCGGGAAGCTCACCGCCAGGCGCGTCTCATCGGCGACAAACACCGTGCCAGTTAACCCGACGAAGCGGCATAAGCGCACGGGACCTGCGTCCCTACTTGCGGAGCCAGAAGTCACCGATGGCCGAGAAGGACTTCACTTCAGCACGATGCGGACAGCTGCGCAACCGTGGCGAAACAGCAACCTAGCCGCGAGGCCACTCAGAACGTATGCCCAGTCAGAGCCACATAGCTGGTGAAGCCACCGTCTCTGATGCGATGAAGGAGCGAGCCTCCGCTCCTGGCGGATGCTGGAAGTTGCATGCATCCGTCTCCACCAGGCAGGGAGGCCCTTATGACCGGAGCCTATGACGGCCGGGAGGTCGTCGGGATGGATCTGCACCGGCGCCGTAGCGTGCTGGCGCGGATGACGCCAGATGGCAGGAAGCTGGAGACCATGCAGATCACCAACAGCCCGGAGGAGCTGCGCAGGCAGATTGCCCGGGCCGGCGTCTCACCGCAGGTGGCGGTCGAGACAACGTACGCGTGGTATGGGCTGCATCTCGCGGAGAATGTACGCAAATCGTTCGAAAAGGGCATTTACCCGACCGAAGACATGCGGTGGATATCGATGTAGAAGCGCCCCCGGCTTGGAGACTTATCGCTCGGATTAGGAGGAGCCGCTGGCCGTTCCCAGGAGCACAGATCAATTTGATGCTTCGGTGAGAGCACTCCAAAGGCTCACACTTGAGAGCCCGCCCAGGCGGATACGGATCGCGAAGCGATATGAGCATTGACCACTGAGGTAATGCCTGGTATCTCCGCATAGGCGCCGACTTGAGCGTCGGTCAAGTAGCGGGGCCCGGGTTTGGCGCGGTGCCGATGGGTGATCGTGGCGTGTGCTACTCCCTGTTTCGTACCGGGTGGTGAAGGTCGGCGGGTTCAGTTGATCTTGACGCGCGCTAGACGTCTTTGCACCGCCCGCCGTGCCGGACGGCAGCGGGCCGGGGCTCACGGCTTCGGCTGGCATAGGACCATCTTGCCTCGTCCCAGCTATATCCCATACCAGGTCAGCTTCGTGACCGGAGGCTCCGGGACCCCGCCGCGTCGATGCGGCGGCACATCCGCTCGCACAGTTGTCCATCTGGCCGGTCCCGGTTCGTCGTTGGGGTGACCGGCCAGACGGCCGGCTGGCACGCCCGGGCCGTCACGGCCCAGCGACCGAGGAGGAAGCCATGTATCCGGTCACCATGCAGACGATCAGCGCCACGCGGGGCAAGGAGATGCGGGAGCAGGCCGCCGAATGGAGGCGCGGGCGAGAGGCCCGCAGTGCCATGCAGGCACGGCCCGCCAGGATCCCGTTCGCGTTCATCGCGCGCCTGGTGCGGAACGCGCGGTCCCTGGCCGGGCAGAAGTCGCTGCAAGGCGAGGAGCAGGCTGAGAGCGTATAACCCGCGGGCGGCGCGCAGCGAAGGAGGAGCCCAGTGAGGTACCTGGTGATCCACTGGATCGACGAGGCCGCGCTGGACGCGGAGAGCACGGCGGTCGAGAGCGAGGTCGAGGCCTGGACGGCCGACATGGACCGCCGTGGCGTGCGGCTGCAGGGCGAGCCGCTCCGGTCGGCCGGCCAGGCCGCGACCGTGCGGATGCGCGGCGGTGACGTACTGGTCAGCGATGGGCCCTTCGCCGAGACCAAGGAGCAGATCGCCGGATTCGACCTGATCGAGTCCGCCAGCATGGCCGAGGCGGTCCAGATCGTATTCCGCCACCCGATCGCCAGGATCGGCACGTTCGAGCTACGGCAGATTCTGGGACGGCCGGGGACAGCGATGATGCCTGTGGCCGCCCGACCAGGCGGCGGCCGCCCCACGGAAGAGAAGGTGGTCTTGTGACCGGCGATGAGTACCAGCCTGTTGCCGTATCGCGGCGGATCTGTGCCCCCGCGCACGACATCTTCCAGGTCCTGGCCAATCCGGTGCGGCATCCGGAGTTCGACGGCTCGCAGATGCTGCGGGGAGCGGTTTCCCCCATGGTGATCGCGGCCCCCGGGGACGTCTTCGTGATGAAGATGCACTACTCCCAGATCGGCGAGTACGAGATGAACAACCACGTGGTCGAGTACGAGCAAGACCGGCGGATCGGCTGGGAACCCGAAGCCGGGCGCGGGCATCCCGACTACGAACCTGGCAGTCCGGCGCGCTGGGGGCAACGGTGGATCTACCAGCTCACCCCCGATGGCCCAGACGCGACCATCGTGACCGAAATCTACGACTGTTCGGCAGCGCCACAACACGAGCGCATGCAGATAGACAACGGCGCCATCTGGGCCGAGGACATGGCCAAGACACTGGAGCGGCTCGACGCGCTCTGCGCCCGGCGGGGAAACCAGCCCAGCCCGGCGTAGTCTGCGTTTGCTCCTCCTACGGGCCACAGCACAGCGAGGCCCCGGCAGGCTGGCATATCGTTCGAAAGCCCGGCCCGAACGGCCGGCAGCGGATGTGAGAGCCAAGCCCACTGGAGCTGTGACTAACCGTTGGAAGGCCCGGAACAGTCGGTTCGACCTCGGACGCCGGGACCGCGGGCCCGGCCACGCTGCCCGGCTCCCCGCCCGGCGGGGGCATGCGGCTTGTGTCGTACTCCGGAAGACACCACAATTACTGGAAATAATTTGCTAGTTTATTGTTGCATGTGTAGATTGGGAGGAGTATTGACAGCGGCGTTCGCCGTCGCAGCGCTAGACCGAGCCTGGTGGCCCGTGTATGCGGCTCCCATCGGGGTAGCGTCATCGGCAAAGCGGCGGTGTGTCGCTACGGGAGGAAGGCTGGCGTGTTCGAGGCTGCTGACATCCGGGAATGGCGCGGCCACCACGTGGTTGACCCGGCCGGTCACAAGATCGGCGAGCTGGAGGCTGTCTACGTCAACACCGGCACCGACCTGCCGTCGTTCGGCACGGTCAGGGTCGGGATGCCGACCCGGCACCGGCTCGTGTTCGTGCCTCTTGACCAGGCGACGGTGGGGCCGGGGTACGTCAAGGTCTGCTTTGACAGGAAGCAAGTGAAGGATGCCCCGTCGATCGGCACGGACGGCGAGCTGCCCGCGGACGACGAAGAGGCGATCTTCAAGCACTACGGCCTGGCCTACGAGCCAGGCGGCGGTGGTGAGCGGCGGCTGGCCCGCCGCTGAGCCGCCCGATTGAGAGGAGGACCGGATGGTTGCCCTGTTTCTGCTGCTGGTGATCGCGGCGATCGTGCTGGGCATCGTGGGCGTGGTCGCGAAGGGCCTGTTGTTCCTGCTGTTCATCGGCATTGTCGTGTTCCTCGGCGCCCTTGTGCTGAGCGCCCTGCGGATGCGGCGGCGGCCCGGCAGGCGCCCGGCCCGGTGATTCTCTCCGGTCATCGTTGAGGCAAGCGCGCCCGGCCGAGCCGGTTGCTGCCACCCACTTGGACCGGGACGGAACGGCTAAAGGCTGGCGGATGGCAGGACGCGAAGGTCGTATCCCTCAGCCACGAACACCACAGGCGGGTCGTCTGCCCGGCGATTAGGCCGATGTGCGGTGGGGTGGTTGGTATGGCAGTCGCGGAACGTCTGGACGGGTTTCAGCAGAAGCACCGGTGGGCCGGATTCCCGCTGGCGGTGTTGTACAAGTACGTCGATGACTTCGGTACCTATCTGGCGGCGCTGCTCACCTACTACGGGTTCGTGTCCCTGTTTCCGTTGTTGCTGCTCATCTCGACGGTGCTGGGCTTCGTCCTGGCCGGTGATGCCAAGTTGCAGCACCAGGTACTGGCCTCGGCGCTGCACCAGTTTCCGGTGATCGGCGGGGATCTGGCGCAGCCGAAGCGCATCGGCGGCGGTCTTATCGGGCTGGCCGTGGGAATCCTTGGGTCGCTGTACGGCGGGCTGCGCGGGGCGCAGGCGTTCCAGTACGCGACGAATACGGTATGGGGCGTGCCCCGCAACAGCCGGCCGAATCCGTTGAAGACCCGCGGCCGCAGCCTGCTGCTGCTGGCCAGCGCCGGACTGGCCATACTGGCTACCACTGTCTTGTCCGTAGTGGGCGGCACCGGGGCCGGCGCGCTCGGGACTGCCCTCAGGCTCGCGATCCTCGCGGCGTCCGTGATCATCAACATTGCCGTGTTCGTCTTCGGGTTCCGGTTCGCGGCCGCCCGGCGCCTGTCCGTACGCGACGTGGCGCCGGGCGCGATAGCCGCCGCGGTCATCTGGCAGCTTCTGCAATCCTTCGGGGTCATCTATGTCGTGCACGTGGTCAGGCACGCTACTGACACGAACGCAGTATTCGCCCTGGTGCTCGGCATGCTCGCATTCCTCTACCTCAGCGCGACGGCGGTACTGCTCTGCGTCGAGATCAACGTCGTGCGGGTCAGCCGCATCTATCCCAGGTCGCTGCTGACCCCGTTCACCGACAAGGCCATCCTGACGACCGGGGACCGGCGCGCGTACTCTAAACAGGCCAAGGCCCAGCGCCGCAAGGACTTCGAACACGTCGACGTCAGCTTCGACCCGCCGTCCCCTGAGCCAGAACAAGACACTCCCGGCACCTGAGTCAACGGCAGTCAACCCTTCTCGCCGAGACACGCACCTCCCCGGGCTGCAGCTCGTGGTGGGGGCACGGGCCGGGCATGGCCGTGTTTCCTGCTGCCACTGCTGGCGGTGGCAGCAGGGGACGTCCTGCCGGGTGGTGCGGTCCGGCGGCGTGGCCGCCTGGCGGGTGCTGTCAGGCGCCGTTCTTGCCCGCTGTGCGGGTGACGGCGGCCTTGCCTGGCAGGGCGGCCTTGCCCTTGGGGGTGCGTACCTGGATGCGCTTGGGGTGCACTTCGCGGGCCTTGGGTATCAGGATCAGCAGGACGCCGTCTTGGGCTGAGGCTTCGATCTTGTCCGCCTGGACGTGGCTGGGCAGGGTGATGGACCGGCGGAACGCGCCGTAGCGGCGCTCGATCCGGTGCACCTTCTCCCCGGCGGAGTCGTGCGCGAAGTGCCGTTCGCCCTGGATGGTCAGCAGGCCGTCCTCGAACGTGATCTCGACGTCCTCGGTGCCGACGCCGGGCAGTTCCACGGTCACCAGGTAGGCGTCCGGGCGCTCGGAAATGTCGACCGCCGGCGCCCATGCCTGGGTGGCCGGGCGGGTCTCCAGCCGCTGGCCGAACTGGCCGAACTGGCCGGGCGGCAGCAGCCGCTGGCCGTACATCCGGTTCATCTGCAGCTCATCCTGCGCGCTGCGCAGGTCATCGAACAGGTCCCAGCTGGTCAGGACTGTCATGTCGTTCTCCTTCAGGCATCTCGCCGGGCCGGCGGCCCGGCGACCCGGGAAAAAATGCAGTCCGGGTGAACGACATTCGCTTCCGAGTAACAGTGTTTACTGTATCGTAAACAGTGTTCACGGTCAAGCTCAGCGCCAGGAGGCGACCATGGCCAGCCGGCAGCCCGAGGCCGAACCCGGCCAGCACCCGCTGTGGTTCAGCCCGCCGCGCGGCGATGACCGGCACCGCCGCGCGCTCACCCGCGAGCAGGTCGTCGCCGAGGCGCTGGCCATCATCGGCGACGGCGGCACCGACGCCCTGAGCATGCGCGCCCTGGCCGCCCGGCTCGGCGTGGTCCCCGGCGCGCTGTACCGCCACGTGCGCAGCAAGGGACAGCTCTGCGACCTCGTCGCGGACGCCGTGCTGGCCGAGGTCGACTGCCGGCCCGACCACGCGCTCGGCTGGGCCGGCCAGGTCAAGGCGCTCGCCGGCCGGCTCCGCACCGTCCTGGAAAGCCACCCCGGCACAGCCGGGCTGCTCAAGACCCGCGACCCCCTCGGGCCGCACTCCCTCGCCCTGGCCGAGGCGTTCCTGGCACCGCTGCAGCACGCCGGCCTGACCGGCCGGCAGACCGCCCTGGCCTTCAGCCTCATCTACGACTACACCCTCGGCTTCGCGCTCAGCGACCGCACCACCGTCAACGAGCAACGCGTCCAGGACACCGCGACCAGGCGCCAGCTGCACGCATTCCTCCGGTCACTGCCACCCGGCCGGTTCCCCGCGCTGGCCACCCTCGGCGAGCACGTCTGGGCAGACAACCGCGACGAACGATACGCCGCCAGCCTGGACACCATCCTCAACGGCCTGCAACCCGCGCCGCCCCAGCCCGGCCGGCAACCCGCAACCTGACCAGCACCGCTCGGTGAACCTCATCCTCGCACGCGGCCGGGTGCCGGAAGCCGGGCCTATTCGCCGTAGCTGGCGTGACCGCTTGCGGCGGGTGATTCAGCCAGAGCTGATTACACTGCAAAACTTGGTGGCCAGGGGCAGGATCGAGCTGCCGACCTTCCGCTTTCAGGTGTGGCGGATGGCAGATGCCAGGGGACAGCGAGCGTGAGCGGAGGCATGGGATTGCTCAGGGGCGCTCGGAGTTTTCCGCGTTGCCGTCAATGCGGGCTGTTCTGAGGAGGCGTTTCCGCGCCCCGCTCGGGCCGGCGCGGCTCCAGGTCAGCCCTGTGGGGGCTCCCCGTGAGTAATCGTGAGAATCTCAGCCCAGCCGCTGGGCGAGCGGACGAGGTTAACCCGCGCGGCAGCTCCTGCAGGAGCCCGCGGACGGGTGACCTCCGGCCCGGGCAAGGCGGCAGCTGGCTGACACCCTCCCTGGACATTCCGCCGGGCTATACGCGCGGCATAGCTATTGCGGCGC
This sequence comes from uncultured Actinomycetes bacterium, assembly GCA_963762615.1. Classification (GTDB taxonomy): domain Bacteria; phylum Actinomycetota; class Actinomycetes; order Streptosporangiales; family Streptosporangiaceae; genus PALSA-505. The sequence continues at coordinate 378,783 of CAVXLG010000020.1, forward strand.
GTCTGCTGCCCGTACACATAAGGCACAAGCTCAGGCAGGCCATTCGGTGATGAGGCACTCTGGCGAGGCGCGATGCTCGCTGCCCTGATCGCGGTCATGATCTCTTCTCTTCCCCTGCGGTACCGCCCGCCGCCGACCGCATGAGCTGAGTACGATCACGCGAGTCCCTGCGAGTCGCAGACCCTGGGCCTCGTTCGTACCTCCGGGCGGGCCTCTGGTGACTCGGAGTGGGTGTCTTCGAGTCTACGTGAGATATACGCGGTTCGGCACGAGATCAGTGTTACAGCCGGTACGTCCAGGGCCCAGAACGGCCTCGTAGCGCGGATTGATCATGGACAGTCACCCAAGTGCTGGGTTCGAGCCGACGTAAGCATGGCCGACCGTTCTACATCAGGAAGTTGGCGGCTTCTCCTGCGGCGGGCTGCTGAGCTGCGGGTAGGCCGTCAACCTACCGACCGGGCTCGCGGCTCCGGGCTGCTGCCCTCGATCGGCTCAATCGGCGAGTCAGGCCGGCGTCACTGTCGCGGCGCCGTCTTGCGCTGACGTGAGCACCCGACCTGGGCCGGGAACCTGGCTGGCGGCATCTATGGGCCGGCGCCTGTGCTGCTCGAGCCGGGCAGGACTGGGCCACCGCACCCCGGTGGCCCAGCCCGCGCGCTCGAACACCCGGATCAACCCGGCCGACAGGTCAACCTGGCCGCGGTCAACTCCGTGCCGTGCGCAAGCCGGATCCGAGTGGTGCGTGTTGTGCCAGCTCTCACCCAACGACAGCACGGCGAGCGGCCACAGGTTGGTGGCCCGGTCGTGCCGGCGCGTGGCAAAGGGCCGGTTGCCGAACAGGTGGCACAGCGAGTTCACGCTCCAGGTGACATGCTGCAGCAGGAAGATGCGGACCAGCCCGGCCCAGAGCAGGGCCAGCAGCGCGGCACGGGCGCTGCCTGCGCCGAGCGCCCAGCCGAGGGCAGCCGGGAGCGCCAGCGAGACGACGCACAGCGCGGGAAAGGCACTCGACACCCTCCGCATCGACCGGTCAGCCAGCAGGTCGGGCGCGTAGCGCTGAGGCGATGTCGGTATCGGGTCGCTGCCGAACAGCCACCCGGCATGGGCATGCACGAGGCCGCGCAACTGGCCTACCGGCCCGGTGCCGTACCGGTAGGGCGAATGCGGGTCGCCGGGACGGTCGGTGAACGCATGGTGACGCCGATGTGTGGCGGTCCACCTGATGGCATCGCCCTGGAAGCTCATCGACCCGGCGATCGCGAGTGCAACTCGCAACGCCGGCCGGGCAGTGAAGCTCCGGTGCGTCAGGCACCGGTGAAAACCCACGGTCACCCCGAACCCGGTCAGCAGGTAGAAGAACACCGCCAGCCCCACGTCGGCCAACCCGACGCCGCGGCCCCACAGCACCCACAAGGCAACGACCAGCCCTACGAACGGGCCGACTACGAGCACCGCGGTCACCGCGACCTGCACGGCCCGCTGCCGTGGGGCCTGCGTAGCAGGTTCTGCTACCGGGAAGGCCCCGGTGCCGTCATATCTGGTTGTCGCCGTAGCTGCAGTCATCGTTCCGCCTCGTCCTGGGAGGTAAATGCAGCGAGGCGATCTCGAGACCGGCGTGCGGTCCAGACCTGATCGGGAACTCGTTCAGGCTGCTAGAGCAGGCGCTCGCGGTCAGTATACCCAGGCAGCCAGCCTCGCTGCCAGAGACCACAGCCCGCACCGTCACGCGGCTGCCGGCCAGGCCGGGCCGCCAGGGCGCGGGCAGGATGAGCCGCCGAACGGCACGGCCGTGCTCCGGTTTGCTGACGCCGCGGCGGCGTGGGGCTTGCTCAATGACCCCGGCTACCGGCCGGTGAAGGAAATCCGTTTCAGCATCACATCGCGGGGACAGGCAGTGGTCGCACCCGAGTTCAGTTTCGGCCGGCAATGGGAATTCGGGTGTTGCCACCGCCGTCGCCCGCCGGCTGAGATAGGACGATGCCAGAAGGACGGAGTGCTCTCCCGCTGCTGAGGCTCGGCCGGCTGGAGCTTGATCCGGGGCTGCGCGCCCTTGAGCCGACCACGGCGGCGTCCGGTCTCGTGGTGACCGCCATCATCCAGGTACCCGATTCGGGGTCCGAACGGCAGTATGCGTGGGATGTGGCCTGGTCCGATGCGACCCGGGAGGCCAGCAGCCTGGGAGCCGATCAGCGTACCGCTGAGGCGCTGGCCGAAGGCGCCGGGACGACGCTCGGCTACGGCACCAGGGCAGTGGTCGCGGCGCACGGGGAGGTCTTGCTGGCGCGGTGGCTGCCCTCCGACGCCGGCCCGAGCTCGGTGCGGGTGGGGCCGCTGCCGCGCCTGCTGGAGATAGCCGCCGCCGCCGCGCGGCGGCCGGCGTACGTGGTGCTGCTGGCAGACCGTCACGGCGCGGCCGTGGTCGCGCACGCCGCCGGAGATCGATCTCCCGCCATGCGGTTTCCGGTCGGCGCCCGTCCCGGCGCGCAGCACGACCCGCACCCGGACCGGCCGCCCGCGCTGCACCACGGGGAACGGCACGTAACCGACAGCGAGCCGGAAAGCGGCGGTGAGCGGAACGCCGAATTCATCGCCGGGCGGCTTGCCGAGGCCGCGGCCAGCGTGGACGCGCACATCGTCCTCGGCGCGGGTGATCAGCACATCCTTGGCGCGATCTCCAGCCACCTGCCGCTGTCGCTCGGGCCGGTCATCACCATCGCGTCCGGCCCCGTGCCCGGGTACAGCGACGGTCAGCTCGGCGCCCAGGTCGCCGCCGCTCTCGACGAGATCACCACCGCAGCCATCGGCGCTGTCGGAGATCTGGTCGCATCCTCGGCCGCGGGACCGGAGCCTGGTGCGGTCCGCGGCATCGAGGCCGTCGCCGAGCAGCTGGCCGAGCAGCAGGTCGCCGTGCTGCTCGTCGCGGCTGGCCTCGCCGCTGATACCGCCGGATCCCGCTACCAGATCGGCAGCCGCCCCACCGAGCTGCTGGCAGCCGGCGACTCGGCCGGCCGTATCGAGGTGCCGCTGGCGGACGGGCTGGCCTGGGCCGCGCTGCACCAGGACGCGATCGTCGTGCAGGTACCTGACGGGGCCGGCCCGCTGGCCGGTCAGCCGGCCGCCGCGTTGCTGCGACGCGGCGCCTTCGCCTAGATCCGGGCAGGAGGAAAGCCATGACATCGTCGCCTCAGCCAGAGCACCTGAACAACCGGCACCGCGATACGCTGCGCCAGATCTTCCGGCACCCGGTGAGCCACAACGTCGAATGGCGCGCGGTGCTGTCGCTGCTGGAAGCCGTCGGTACGGTCACCGTGCGGCACGACGGTAAGGTCGCCGTCACGATCGGGCCAGCCCGGGAATTCCTCGACCCGCCGCCCGGCAAGGACATCGACGACCAGATGGTGGCGGACCTGCGCCGGATGCTGACCAGCGCAGGTTACCGCCCGTCCTAGCGCCGTGTCGGCCCGGCGGGCGCTGGGCTGAGGGACAGCCGCCTGGGTCCTCCGGCCGTGACGGCTGTCGTCGGGCTGGGCTGGCTCAGCCGATGCAGGCATGCGGAACAGGTGGCCCGGATGCGGCGGAGCGCCGCGCTCGTGCTCACCCGGCGGGGCACGCCCATCGTCACCACCTATTTGCGTCCCGGGCACCTGCGGGCAAGACTCGCAGCCATGACTTCCAGCACCGACAGCAACCCCGAGGATGAGTACGCCGACGACGAGTACGCGGACTACGACGCCGAAGATCGCGGCCAGCCCTCAGTGCCGACTGAGATTCCCGCCGACGAGCCCGAGGATGACGTGCTCGAACAGCGCCAGGAGGTCCCCTACGGCGACGATGACCGGTAACGGCCGCCTAGTCCTCAATCGGTCCCGGCCGGACGGCGTTGCCCTGATGCTGCCCGGCGGATCGGCGGTGCGTCAGCAGAGGTCTTCGCGCGAGGTGATGCCGAGCCTGGCGAATACGCTGCCCAGGCGCGTCACGCGGGCAGGTAAGCCGACAGGCAGCTATTCACGGCAGCTACCGTCCCGGCGCAGTAGGCGGTGCTGGCCATGCTGCCGATGAATTGATCGGTATTCTGGGCGGCCGGGGGCAGCGGGAATTTGTTGCCCGCACTGATGAACCTCTTGGTCTGTATGGCGCCGACAGCGGGCACGTTAAACGTGCCGGCTGCTTTTACGTCGCCTTTGATCCTGGTGACCGTCAGGGTGATCGCCGCCGTGCCATTCGATTTGTCCGGGGACTTTACGCAGGCGATGTCATACGAGTCGCCGTTAACCAGCGCGAGCGTGCCGATGACCGGGGCGGTACCCGGAGCTGTTTTCGAGCCGGCGAACCGGCATTCGATCATCGTCTCGGTCGTGCTCACGGCGCAGCCGGACTCCTGGAGCTTGACCTGGCTGGACACTTTGTTCGCGGAAAACAGGCCGATCTGGGTGATATTCGGCGTGCTGGCGTTGCAGGTGCCGGCCGCGGGAGCCTGGTACACGATCCGGGTTCCGACGCCCACGGCGCGGGTGGCCGGCTCGTTGAGGGTGAAGCCGCTGGCTGGCTTGCCGGACGCGACCGAGGCATTCCCGGTCGTGTTGCCGCTGAAATGCACGCCGACGGGCACCCCCTTCCAGGTGCCAGATAGCGTGAGCGGCGCCACCGGGCCGCCGGGCGCTGAATTAGCCACGGTGCCGGTGGTACCTACGAAATTATAATTGTAGAGCAGCGCCGAAGAGCCGGCTGTGCTGGCCGTCGCCGGAGAGCTGGCCAGCACGGTGGCAGCCGTCAGTGCGCCGAATACCACTGCAAAGACATTTCGCTTCACCTTGTGGATCCGCAGGTTTCGCATGCCGTTCCCTTCGCGTTCCGGTTGTTATCGCGGTATCGGGGTACGTCCCACATGATAAGTCGTTATATCCTCGAAATCAGGCGGAATCGTCAGGTCCCGGCGCGACGCGGGCGGCCTCGTCCAGCAGCTCAGCGAACACCGCCGGGATACGCGGCACGTCGATGGTGCGTTCGTCCAGGTAGTCGCCGACCAACTGCCGCGGCCGCGGACGGCCCGGCTTCGCGGGATCTGAACCAAGGCACCGCCGAACTGCCCGCCGCCTCGAGCGCAGGTGCCCGTCCGCCGGCTGCGCCGCCAGGCTGAGGCGTGGCCGTCCGAATCCCTTGGCCTGGTCGCGATGCGATCGGCCCGCCACGCTCGCGCGCGGCAGGTCGGCACTGGCCAGCGGCGCCGCGGGTTCATTCTCGTCGCGGTGCGGTCCGGTTGCCGCGCCGCTCCGGCGCCGTGACCGGAAAATCGTTTTGCCGCGGGGCGGGTCTAATTAGCTGACGGACAAGAGGGAAAGGAACATGTTCCATGCGTAAGGCTCATGCCAGCGCCGAGGCAACCACCACCCGCGAGGTCACCAAGCCGGACGAGCAGTGGCGCCATGAACTGACCCCGTTGCAGTACGACGTGCTGCGCAACGCGCACACCGAGGTGCCGTTCACCGGTGCGTACGTCCACAACCACCGGGACGGCTTCTACCGGTGCGCCGGCTGTGGTGCAAAGCTGTTCAGCTCGGACGCCAAGTTCAACTCGGGCACCGGCTGGCCGAGCTTCGACCAGCCCGCTGTCGCCGAGGCGGTCGAGCTGCGGTCGGACAACAGCCTGTTCATGCGGCGCACCGAGGTCGTGTGCCGTCGTTGCGGCGGCCACCTTGGCCACGTCTTCAACGACGGTCCCAGGACGACCGGTAAGCGCTACTGCATCAACTCGTGCTCGCTGGCGTTCGAGCCCGCGACCGCGAACCAGGAGCAGGGCGACAACTGACCGCCGCGCCGCGCCCGGCTCGGGGTGATCCACTACCGTGACAGTCGGTAGCCTCAGCCCTGAGCCGGGAGGGGAGACGTGATGGGCATACCCGGCCGGACCGATGATCACCAGTGGTCGCAGCGGCGTCTATCCCACTATGTGGAGGGCGACCTGCGGCCCCGCGCGCGGCGGCGTCTTGACCGCCACGCGCGGGGCTGCGTGGCTTGCGGGCGCGGCATCCGGGCGATGCGCGCCCTTGTCTACGCGGTCCATGGCCTCGGCGGGCTCGCCGGGGTGCGCGCGCCAGAGACGATCTTCGTCCGGGTCCGGTCCGGCGGCCCCGGTGGCTCGCCCTCGTCTTCGCCTGCGTGATGGCGCCGCAGGCCGGGACGGCGTAATGCCGCCGGAAGGCCAGCCCGCCCCCGACCCCACGCAGTGCGCCCGGGATCCGGCGGATACCGAGGCGAGCCTGCTCGCCCGGGCGCAGGCGGGCGACGTCGGCGCCTTTGAACTGCTCTCCGGCGCTTATGCCGACCGCGTGTTCATGCTGCTGCTGCGGCTGCTCGGCGACCGCGGCGAGGCCGAGGACGTGACTCAGGAGGTCATGCTCCGCGCGTGGCAGGCCATCACCCGGTTCCGCGGCCAGTCCAGCTACTTCACCTGGCTGTACCGGATCGCGGTCAACGAGGCCAACCGCGCGCTGGAGCGCAGGTCGCGGCGCCCGGCCGGAGTCGCGATCGGGGCGGACGAACTGCAATTGCCCGCGCCGGCCGCTCTCGACCCGTCTCAGCAGGCCGAGAACAGCGAGCTGCGCCGGGCGCTGGGCCGGGCGCTGGCCGAGTTGCCGCCCCCACTGCGGACCGCCCTCGTGCTGCGTGACGTCGAGGGACTGACCACCCAGGAGGCCGCCGAGATCGCCGGGATCGGCCAGGCCGCCTTCAAGAGCCGGCTGCACCAGGCACGGCTGCGCGTCCGGGCCGCCATCGGCGACGACGCCCTGGTCACTGTCGGCGGGTGAGCGGGGCCAGCGCCCGCAGGAGAAATGGCACGACGATCTCTTCGTCCAGCCGGGCGCCGCGGGCTGGGAGACGTAGCAGGCTTCAGCCGCCCGGGCATCGGGGAACCGATCAGCTAGCCTGCCTGCATCCGTCCTTTGCACCAGCCGATCGTTGGAGGCCCTGTATGTCTGACCCCTACGAGCCGCCCCGGCCCCGTGATGACGCCCTCGAAAGTGAACTTGAGTCGCTGCACCAGCAGGAGGAAGAAGGGCACGCGACCGCTAAGGAACAGCGCCGCGCCGAGCAGCTGGAACGCCGGCTGCGGGTGGACGAGCACGGCGAGGAAGTGCGGGACCGGCGGCAGGAGGACCGCGAGCTGGATCGTGAGGATGAGGAAGAGCGCCGTCGTCACCGGCACTGATCCACCGCCCAGTCGGCCTGGAGGATGCGGCCCGCTCCTGTCAGGCGCGCGGCCGTGATCCTACGCCGGTGTGGTGGTGCTCCGCTGACGTGCCGGATCAGCACCGGGATCACTGCGGCGCGGGGGGGGGCGGCCGCTGCGCTGCGAAGGGCATCTCAGACCTCCGACTCCGCGGCGAGGTCGTCGTCCACGATCAGCACCAGCTTGCCCTCGGTGTGCCCCAGCTCCGCCTCGCGGTGCGCCCTGGCGGCGTCCTGCCAGTAGTACCTGGCCTGCAGATGGACAGACAGCGAGCCGTCGTCGAACCACGGTGCCATCCGGATCAGGCGGCTGCCGCGCGGCTTGCCGTTGTAGACCTCCCAGCGGATCCGCTGCTCGTCGGGATGGTCGGCACGTACCGGGGTGGCGATCACCGCGCCGTCACGGGCAGCGCGGGCCGCGCCTTCCAGGGTGGGCGCGGCGCACGCCAGCACCCGCTGCGCTCCGCCGTCCATCGCGTCCCGGACCTGCTCGGGCCACTCGGGCCGGGTGTGATCGATGACCACCGCCGCGCCGAGCCTGTGCACGAACTCGTGATGGCGCGGGCTCGCCGTCGCGACGACGGTTGCCCCCAGTAGCCGCGCGATCTGGACGGCGAAATGACCAAGTCCGCCCGCGCCCGCCGTGATCAGCACCCAGTCGCCGGCGCCGACGGCCAGCACATCGGTCAGGCCCTGTTCGGCGGTCAGGGCATCCACCGGCACCGCTGCCCCTTCGGTGACCGACAAGCCAGCCGGGAGCGGCGCGAGCTGCTCCACCGGGCACTTCACGTACTCGGCATAGCACCCGGTCAGCCCCGGATAACCGTAGACCGGCGCGCCGTCGTCAAAGCCGGCCTCAGCGGCGGCCCCGCCCTCGACAAAGCCGGCGAACTCCGCGCCGGGAATGTAGGGGAGCGGGCCGCTCCGGCCGCCACGGCGCAGGCTGACGTCCCACGGCCCCACGCCGGCCGCCAGCACCCGGACCAGGACCTCCTCCGGCCCCGGCTCAGGCATGGCGGCCTCGCCGACTCGCAGCACCTCAGGGCCGCCGAACTCGCTGACAGTGATCGCTTGCATCGCCCCTCCCAGGCCGCCGGGCCGCAGGCTGATCTTCTTATCCCACAGTAAGGCGTATCCCCGCAGCGGTCGCAGCTACCCGGCCCGGCGCGCCTCGGCCGGCCAGGGCTTACCAGCCGGCACCTTTGCCGCCATGATCAAGCGACCTGGTCCGGGCCGGGCGGCCCCGCTTTGACCGCGCCCGGACGACGCCGCCACCTCAGCTGCGCGGCAGGCCAGCGGGTACGGCCGCTGCGGTGATCTGGCTTCCCTGTCGCGATGAGCAGCGGTTGTGGGCCGCCGGCCCGTTGCCTGCCGGCTTCCCCGCGGCGAGTTCTCGGTCACGCGGCCAGGGCTGAGGTGGAGGGCCCGGCGGCGAGGATTTTTTTGAGGTACTGGCCGGTGTAGCTGTCGTCGGTGGCGGCGAGGGTTTCGGGGGTGCCGGCGGCGATGATGGTGCCGCCGCGGGTGCCGCCTTCGGGGCCGAGGTCGATGACCCAGTCGGCGGTTTTGATCACGTCGAGGTTGTGCTCGATGACGATGACCGTGTTGCCGCCGTCGACGAGGCGTTGCAGCACGCCGAGGAGTTTCTTGATGTCCTCGAAGTGCAGTCCGGTGGTCGGCTCGTCCAGCACGTACACGGTCCGGCCGGTGGACCGGCGCTGCAGTTCGGTGGCCAGCTTGACCCGCTGCGCCTCGCCGCCGGACAAGGTGGGGGCCGGCTGGCCGAGCCGGACGTAGCCGAGCCCGACGTCGGTCAGCGTGCGCAGGTGCCGGGCGATGGCCGGCACCGGCTCGAAGAACCCGGCGGCCTGCTCGATCGGCATGCCGAGCACCTCGGCGATCGTCTTGCCCTTGTAGTGCACCTGCAGCGTGTCGGTGTTGTACCGGGCGCCGCCGCACACCTCGCACGGCACGTACACGTCCGGCAGGAACTGCATCTCGATCTTGATCGTGCCGTCGCCGGCGCACGCCTCGCACCGGCCGCCCTTGACGTTGAACGAGAACCGGCCCGGCTGGTAACCGCGGACCTTCGCCTCGGTCGTCTGCGCGAACAGCCGCCGGATATGATCAAACACCCCGGTATAGGTGGCCGGGTTCGACCGCGGCGTCCGGCCGATCGGCCCCTGATCCACGTGCACCACCTTATCCACCAGGTGCATCCCGGCCACCCGGGCGTGCTTGCCCGGCACCGCCCGCGCGCCGTGCAACTCCCGCGCCAGCGCGGTATACAAAATCTCGTTCACCAAAGTGGACTTCCCCGACCCCGACACGCCGGTCACCGCCACCAGGCAGCCCAGCGGGAACGCCGCATCCACCCCCCGCAGGTTATGCTCCGCCGCCCCCCGCACCACCACCTCCCGGCCCCGCGCCCGCGGCCGCCGCCGCCCGGGCACCGCGATACTGTCCCGCCCCGACAAGTAAGCACCGGTCACCGACTCCGCGCACCCCAGCAGGTCGGCCACCGGGCCGGACACCACCACCTGCCCGCCGTGCTCACCCGCCCCCGGGCCGATATCCACCACCCAGTCCGCCGACCGGATGGTGTCCTCATCGTGTTCCACCACGATCAGCGTGTTGCCCAGATCCCGCAACCGCACCAGCGTCTCCAGCAACCGGTGATTATCCCGCTGATGCAACCCCACCGACGGCTCATCCAGCACATACAACACCCCCACCAGACCCGACCCGATCTGCGTCGCCAGCCGGATCCGCTGCGCCTCCCCGCCCGCCAGCGTCGCCGACCCCCGATCCAGCGTCAGGTAATCCAAACCCACATCCAGCAAGAACCCCAACCTGGCATTGACGTCGGCCAGGATGGCGGCCGAAATCTGCGCATCTCGCGGGGACAACTCCAGCGCAGGCAGCAGCTTGGCCAGCTCGCCGATCGGCAGCGAGCACAAATCCGCAATCGACCGGCCGTCGACGGTCACCGCCAGCGACACCGGCTTCAGCCGGGAACCCGCGCAGACCGGGCACGGCACCTCGCGCATATACCCGGCGAACTGCTCGCGGCCCGAGTCGCTGCCGGCGTCGGCGTGCCGCCGCTGGATGTAGGGGATCGCGCCCTCGAATCGCGCCTGGTACGAGCGCTGCCTGCCGCCGCGCGTCTTGTACCGGACGTGCACCTGGGAGTCGTACCCGTACAGCAGGGCCTTGCGGGCGGCGGCCGGCAGCCGGGACCACGGGGTGCTGGTGCGGAACCCCATCGCGTCGCCCAGCGCCTCGATCAGCCGCAGGAAGTAATCGCTGATGTGCCCGCCGCCCCACGGCGCGATCGCCCCGTCGGCCAGCGACCGGCCCGGATCCGGCACCACCAGCTCCGGATCCACCTCCATCCGGGTACCCAGGCCAGTGCAATCCGGGCACGCACCCCACGGCGAGTTGAACGAGAACGACCGCGGCTCCAGCTCATCAAACGACAAGTCGTCATACAAGCAGGCCAGGTGCTCGGAATACATCCGCTCCCGGTGCGGGTCAGACTCCGGCAAATCCACGAAATCGACCATCACCACCCCGCCGGACAAGCCAACCGCCGTCTCCACCGAATCGGTCAGCCGCCGTCGCGCTCCGGCCTTGACCGCCAGCCGGTCAACGACGACCTCGATGTCATGCTTCTCGTCATTCTTGATCTCAGGCAGGTCACTGGACTGGGCGCTGTCCAGCCGGATCACGGTCCCGTCCACCCTGGCCCGCGAATAGCCCTTGGTCTGCAGCTCCCTCAGCAGTTCCCCGTACTCGCCCTTGCACCCGCGGACCATCGGGGCCAGCACCTGGAACCTGGTGCCGTCTTCCAGCTCGAGCAGCCGGTCCACGATCTGCTGCGGGCTGTGCCGCGTGATCGGCCGGCCGCACGCCGGGCAGTGCGGCTTGCCCACCCGCGCGAACAGCAGCCGCAGGTAGTCATATATCTCGGTGACGGTGCCCACCGTGGACCGCGGGTTGCTCCCGGCCGCGTCCTGGTCGATGGAGACCGCCGGCGACAGCCCCTCGATGAAGTCGACGTCGGGCCTGTCCATCTGGCCGAGGAACTGCCGCGCGTAGGCCGACAGCGACTCCACGTACCGCCGCTGCCCCTCGGCGAAGATCGTGTCGAAGGCCAGGCTGGACTTACCCGACCCCGACAGGCCGGTGAAAACGATCAGCGCATCCCGCGGCAGGTCCAGCGAGACATCCTTCAGGTTGTGCTCGCGCGCACCGCGGACAACAAGGCGATCAGCCATTAGCGGCCAGCACTCCCATGGGTACGTGGTCATTTCAAGCCCGTCACGAGGACGGGACAGTTCCGGGTTGATGTCCATCTGCGATGCCCGCCGGCCAGGGCTAGCTCAGCAACAATGGACGCTCACCCATAACAAAGTCGGTGCGGGTCAAATTCCGCCTGCTCGCGACGGGAAGGTATCCGTGCGTTAGAGCGAGGTTCCGCCGTTCGTCACGCCGAGTCCTCCTGGTAACTGCTAGTTCCGTCCGTGCCGTGCTGCTGGCGCGGTTGCCTGTGCTGGGGGCCGATCCCGCTGAGCGCGGCATCGACGATGGCGTCGGCGTGTTCGTGTGCGAGCGGGGCGGTGCGCAGGAGGTAGCGGTGGTAGAAGCCGCCGTAGAACAGGTCGACTGCGACGTCCAGGTCGATGTCGGGCTGAAGCTGGCCGGCTGCCTGGGCGGCGCGCAGCCGGTCCTTGCAGGCCGCGATGCGCGGGCGGAAGATGCGGTCGAGCAGTTGCTCGGCCAGCTGGTCGTCGTGCTGGCTGTCGGCGACGAGGGCGCGGAACGACGGTCCGAAGACGGGATCGCTGCCGAGGTCGATGACGGCCTTCAGCTGAGCCTTGAGGTCGGCGGCCAGGTCGCCGGAGTCCAAGAACTCGATCCTGGGGTGAACCTCGGGAGCCCACATGTCGAGCACGACGGCGGCCTTGGAGGGCCACCAGCGGTAGATCGTCTGCTTTCCTACGCCGGCGGCGGCGGCGATGGCCTCGATCGACATGGCGTCGTAGCCGGTGGTGCGGATCAGTTCGGCGGTCGCGGCCAGGATCGCGATGCGTGCCCGCTCGCTGCGCCGGCTGGCGTCGGGTTCCTTGCGGCCGTGGGCCATGGCTTCCACCATCCCGTTTACGAGACGAACCGGACCGTATTGACACGAGACGGACCGTCTTGTATTGTTATGTGGTGAAGCTTACCTGCCCACCGACCCGCTCGCCGGCTGGCCCGCATGCGTGCAGCCGCCAGGCCCAGGCCACCGGCCTGCGCGGCGGCCCCGTGCCCCGGCCCGGAGCGGCCGGTCGCGACGTCCGCGGCCCTTCCCGGGATCGTCGGCTAGTTCCGGCAGGGAGAGCAGCTGTGAAATCCCCGATGACTTGGCATAGGAGAACCTCGTGCACCCCTACATAGTGGAGCGGCTCGCCGCCGAACACGTCCAGGACATGGTCAAGGACGCGCAGAACGCCCGAACCGCGCGCCGGGCCCGCCGGGCCCGCAGGCGCCGGTAGGCCGCCGGCGAAGATTGACTAGCCCGGTGCCAGCAGGCACGATCCGGACGGTAAGGCTTCCGCATCGGCAGGGGCTTGGCCGCGGCAGCAGGCGGCGGCATGTCCCGGCAGGAGGAGAGCCATGAAGATCGACGGATCGGTTGCCCTGGTTACCGGCGCCAACCGCGGGCTGGGCCGGGTGTACGCCCGGGAGCTGGTCAGCCGGGGTGCGGCCAAGGTCTACGGCGCATCGCGCGGCCCCGCCGCCGGCGCCGAGGCCGGCGTGACCCCTATCCAGCTCGACATCACCGATCCGGAGCGCGTCGCCCAGGTCGCGCAGGAGTGCGCGGACGTCGGCCTGCTGGTGAACAACGCGGGGGTGATGAAGGCCAGCACGTTCATCGACGCGCCGAACCTGGACGCCGCCCGGCTGGAGATGGAGACCAACTACTTCGGCACGCTGAGCATGTGCCGGGCCTTCGCGCCGGTGCTCGCGGCCAACGGCGGCGGCGCGGTGGTGAACATGCTCTCGGTCACCAGCTTCTACACCAACCCGCTCGACGCCTCCTACGGCGCCTCGAAGGCGGCGGCATGGTCCCTGACGAACGGCATCCGCATCGAGCTTGCCCATCAGGGCACCCTGGTCGTCGCCGTGCACGCCAGCTTCATCGACACCGACATGGCCGCGGGCCTCGACGTACCCAAGATCAGTCCGGAATCGGTCGCCCGGCAGGCCCTCGACGCTGTCGAGTCCGGCCAGGTCGAGGTGCTTGCCGACGAGCGGACCCGGTTCGTCAAGGCATCACTGCCGCGCGATCAGGAGCTGATCTACCCGCCTGTACAGGAGTTCTGGGACGCCTTGCTGAAAGGCACCGGGTAGCGCGGACGGCCCTGGCCGCTACCCGCCGCTGCCGCGCTGCGTCCTGCCACTGCGGTCCCAGAACGCGCCGGCTGGCTGCTGATAGTGAGCGTCGCGAAGCGCGCCCTTGGTCGTCAGGCTGCGCGAGCTGGCGCAATTGCGATATCCACGACGCGTCGGCGGCGGCGGCCACGCATGCTGGTGCCCATGAGCGACATTCCCCCGGGGCCTGGCCAAGGCGCCGATGATGATGATTCTGCCGTGAACGACCCCAGCGGCCGCCTCGCCGCCTACGAAGCCAGAACTCAAACGCCGCTCGATCTCCTGGCGCTAGCCACGCTGTGGATCGTGGTGGTGCCCTATACCGATTTCAGCACCGCGCATGACGTCAGGTCCGTCGTGCTGGTCTTCCAGGGCGCTGTCCGGGTGGTCTACGGGATAGACATCGCGATCCGCAGCTACCTGGCCAGGCGCCATCTTCACTACCTGCTCACCCATCCGCTGGGCATCGTCGCCGTGATCTTGCCGCCGGTGCGCGTGATCTTCAGCCTCAGGCTGGTCCGGTCGGTGTTCCGGCGGGGGCATCTGCCCCGGTTCCTGGTGGCCGCAACGGTGCTGGTCCTCAACGGGGCGATCATCGTGTACCTGGTCGAGCGGCACGCGCCCCACTCCAACATCCACACGCTGGGGGAGTCGGTATGGTGGTCGGTGGTGACGGTCACCACTGTCGGCTACGGCGACTACTATCCGGTCACCGTGTCAGGCCGGATCACCTCGTGCTTCATCATGGGCATCGGCCTGCTGACCCTGGCGGTGATTACCGCCCAGGTGGCGTCCAGCTTCGTCAGCCAGGGAACTGGCCGGTCCCAGCGAGGCCCGCAGCCGCAGGCAGCCAGCCCCGCGGTGACGCTGGCCGAACTCGACCGCCGCCTCGCGCGCATCGAGGAACTGATGACCGCCGTGGCGGCGGCGTCCCCGGCGCAGCGGCCGCCCGCGGAAGGAAATCCGCCTGACCATCTACCCTGACCAGACCAAATCGGGTGTTATGTGCAGTGCAGCAGAACCTTCAGCCGGTGATGATTCACCCGGGCCGGGTGAGGCGCGTCCGCGCTGCGGGGGGGAATGTGAGCATACGGAGGACGAATCCCTTGAGGTGATCGGCGAGTCTGAGGCCGTGGCGAGAGCGCGATGCGGTAAGAGGTAGACCTTGTCTGACAGTGACAGCGGGCCAGGAAGCACAGCCGGAGATCCGGGCGCGGTCCGGGACGAGCAGCCCGGGCCGGCCGAGCGAGCCGAGCCGGAGCGTCCGCGCGCCGAGACTGCGCAACCGCGCGGCCAGCAGGCTGGCCGTCGCCGGCGGCGGTGGCGGACGCCGGTCGCCGTCGTGCTCATCGTGATCGGCTGCGTGCTCGCCCCTGTCTCCGTGATCGCGGTCTGGTCCGCGAACCAGGTCTCCGACACCGGCCGCTACATCGCGAACATCGAGCCGCTGATCCACGAACCGCCGATCCAGAACGCGCTCACCGACAAGGTCACGACCCAGATCACCAGCCACCTCAACATCGCCGGCTACGTCAACCAGGCCAGTGCCGCTGCTGGCCGGCAGGGGCCTGACCCGGGTCGGGACGCTGCTCAAGGGCTTTGCTCCTACGCTGGCCAGCGGCGTGGCCGGGTACGTGCACACCGCGGTGCATAAGATCGTCACCGGCCCCCGGTTCGCCCGCGCCTGGGTGCAGGTCAACACGGTGGCCCACCAGGCCCTGGTCAACGTCCTGTCCGGGCAGGGCAAGACGGTCACCGTCAAGAACGGGCAGGTGGTCATCGACCTGGCCCCGTTCATCGCCATCGTCAAGCAGGACCTGAGCGCGCGCGGGTTCACGCTGATCAACAAGCTGCCGCCCATCCATCCTCAGCTGGCCTTGTTCTCGGCCAAGAACCTGGAGAAGGCGCAGGCGCTGTACCGGCTGATCAACGACCTCAAGATCGTGCTGCCCATCCTGTCGCTGCTGCTGATCGGCCTCGGCGTCTATATCGCCCGCCGCCGCCGGCGGGCCCTGATCGGAGCCGGGCTCGGCTTCGCCGCGTCCATGCTGGTGCTCGCGGCCGGCCTGGCCATCTTCCGGACGATCTACCTGAACAGCGTCCCCAGCAGTGTGCTGCCCGCCGACGCCGCCGCCGCGATGTTCGACACGTTCGTCCGGTTCATCAAGGAGGCGCTGCGGACTCTCCTGGTGGTAGGGCTCGTCGTGGCCATAGGAGCGTTCTTCACCGGCCCGTCGGTGACCGCGGTCCGGACCCGCGCGGCGTTCCGGTCGGGCTTTGACCGGATCCGGCGCGGCGGCGAGCACGCCGGGGTGAGCACCGGCCCCGTGGGTGAGTGGACCTACGCGCACCGGAGGGTCCTGCGCATATCGGCCGTGGCACTGTTCGCCCTGATCTTCGTGTTCTGGGGCCGGCCCACGGCTCTGGTCGTCATCCTGCTCGCCGTGCTGCTGGTGGTGGTCCTCGGGCTGATCGAGCTGATCGGCAGGCCGCCCGCCCAGCCGGAACGACAACATCTCCCTGCCAGGTAGCGGCCCGGTGCTCATCCAGGCGGCCGGGCTAGCGGTGCTGGCAGCGTTGTCCCCGACGGCGCTGCTGGTCGCCGCGGTATTCCTCGGCTCCGCCCGGCCCAGGCTGACCGCCACCGTGTACCTGGCCGGGGCGGTGCTGATGAGCCTGATCACCGGGGTGGTGATCGTCGTCGTGCTGCGCAGCGCCAACCTGAACCGCCCGGACCAGCACACTCCCCGCTACGACCTTCGGCTCGGCCTGGGCATCCTGCTGCTGGCCGTGGCCGCCGTGCTGGCCCGGCGCCGGCCGCGGCCGCCCGACCCGGCCCAGCCGCAGCGCGGGCTGGTGTCCAAGCTGGTGGCCAACCCGGGGCCGCTCAGCGCGTTCCTGGTCGGCCTGCTTATCTTCGCCCCGGGCGTCACGTTCCTGGCCGCGCTGCAGGTGATCGCTACCGCGCAGGCCAGCGCCGAGCTCACGGCCCTGGCCCTGATCATCGTGGTGGTCATCAACGTGCTGCTGGTCTGGCTGCCCATCACGCTCTACCTGATCGCCCCGGGGGTGACGACCCGGTACCTGACGGGCTTCAACGCCTGGCTGCGCGCGCACGGCAAGGCCATCCTCGTCTGGGTGCTCATCGTGGCCGGGGCGATCATGATCGGCAACGGAATCTACGGGCTCGCCGTCGTCAGGTGACACGGGCCGCATCGCGCCCGGACGGCTGGGAGGGTGGTGTGCGGCCTGCCGTCCGCACCACCCTCAGCGGGTGATGACGGCACGGCCCGGTTGGGGCCAGCATCGCAATCACCGGCACGCGACGCCCGGAGGCTTCGTGCCAGGCCGCGGTGATCGCCGAAGCCGGGTGACCTCGATCAAGGGATGCTGACGATGGCATTGCATGACCGCGAGAGCGTTCGTAACACGATTGACGACTGCGTGTTCGCCGACCGGGAACTGACCCGGCCGGTCGCCAAGTACCGGTTCCCTCCGGAGGGAGCGCTGCCCAGGGACGCGTTCCAGCTGGTGGCGGACGAGCTGATGCTCGACGGCAACGCGCGCCAGAACCTGGCCACGTTCTGCCAGACGTGGGAGGAACCCGAGGTTCTTGGCCTGATGGCGCTGTCGATCAACAAGAACATGATCGACAGGGACGAGTACCCGCAGTCCGCCGAGATCGAGCGGCGGTGCGTGCACATGATGGCCGACCTGTGGAATGCGCCCGAGGCGGCCAACACCGTGGGCACGTCGGCCATCGGATCCTCCGAGGCCTGCATGCTCGCAGGGATGGCGGCCAAGTGGCGATGGCGGGCCAGGCGGCGGGCCGAAGGCAAGCCGACCGACAACCCGAACATGGTGTGCGGCCCGGTGCAGGTGGTGTGGCACAAGTTCGCCCGCTACTGGGACATCGAAATGCGCGAGGTCCCGATGTCGCATGGGCACTACATGATGGATCCGGCCTCGATGCTCGAGCGGGTGGACGAGAACACGATCATGGTCGTGCCGACCCTCGGCGTCACCTATACCGGCGCCTACGAGCCGGTGGCCGAGATGTCGGACGCCCTCGACAAGCTGCAGGCCGACACCGGCCTCGACATCGACATCCACGTGGACGGGGCCAGCGGCGGATTCCTGGCCCCGTTCTGCGCGCCTGACGTGAAGTTCGACTTCCGCCTCCCGAGGGTCAAGTCGATCAGCGCCTCGGGGCACAAGTTCGGGCTGGCACCGCTGGGGGTCGGCTGGGTCGTATTCCGGGACAAGAGCGAACTGCCCGATGACCTGATCTTCCACGTCAATTACCTGGGCGGCGACATGCCGGTGTTCCAGATCAACTTCTCCCGCCCGGCCGGGCAGATCATCGCCAGCTACTACAACTTCCTCCGGCTCGGTCATGACGGCTACCGCCGTGTCCACCAGGCGTCCTACGACATCGGCCAGTACCTCGCCGCGGAGATCGTCAAGATGGGCCCGTTCGAGCTGTTGTGCGACAGCAACCCGAACACCGGAATCCCGACGGTCACCTGGCGGATCCGCGAGGGCGAGAACCCCGGCTACACGCTGTTCGACCTGGCCGACCGGCTGCGCACCCAGGGCTGGCAGGTGCCTGCGTACACCCTCACCGGAACGGCCTCGGACATCGCCGTGCAGCGCATCCTGGTCCGCCTCGGGGTGAGCCGGGACATGGCCGGGTTGCTGCTCGACGACTTCCGCGACGCGGTGGCCCACTTCGACAAGCATCCGGTCACCGTGTCCATGACCAAGGAGGAGTCGGGCGGGTTCAGCCACCTGTAACGCTGGCCGCCCGGCTACCGGCCGCGCGAGCCCAGCCGATAGCCAGCGCGAGGGCCGCGGCCGCGCCGACCGCGCCGCTGGCCGCGATGACCACGGCGGGGCCGAGGGCACCCGCGGCCAGCCCGGCGACGGCGAACCACAGCCCCTGCCCGACGTTTATGCCGCCGTTGGCCAGGCCGAAGGCCTGGCCGCGGCGGTTACCAGGCACGCTGGCGACGAACGCGGCGTTGGCAGCGAGCTGGTAGGCCGACAGCGCCCCGGCCGCCGCGATGATCGCCAGGGCCGGGCCGAGCCCCGGGTGCAGCGCGCAGAGGATGAGCGCGGCGCAGCAGCCGACCGCCAGCGGCCCCATCCAGGCCAGCCGGGCCCGCGGGTCCACCAGGCGGCTGAAGGCGATCGTCCCGATCAGCGAACCGCACGGTCCCGCGGCCAGCAGCAGTCCGGCGACGGCCGCGCCGCCGTGCAAGCGCGCCGCGTACGGTACGGCCAGCGCCTCAGGGACGGCGTAGAAGGGAACCAGCCAGCCGAGCAGCACGAGGGTTCGCAGCGTCGGGTTCCCGAAGACCAGCCGCAGGCCCGACCCGGCCGGCCCGGCCCGCCAGCCGCGACGGCGCGGCTGACGCGGCAGTGGCCGCAGCCGCACCCCGGCCCGCAGCAGCAGCGCCGAGGCCGCGAAGGTGGCCGCGTCGAGGGCCATGGCGGGCCTGGCCCCGACCAGGCCGACGATCGCCCCGCCGACCGCGAACCCCAGCAGCCGGCCGGTCCGGTTGGTGGTCTGCATGGCCGCGGTGCCCAGCACGTACCGGTCGCCGGGCAGGATGTCGGGCAGCATCGCCGACCGGGACGCGCGGTACGGCGACCCGAGCAGCGTCACCGCGAACAGCAGCACGATCAGGGCCGCCAGCGGTACCGCGGGCAGCGCCATCACCGCGACCAGCACCATGCTCGCGAGGTCGCAGATGATCATCACCGTGCGGCGGGGAAACCGGTCCGCGAGGCCGGCCAGCGTCGGCCCGCCGATCAGCCAGGGCAGGAAACCGACCGTGTACGCCGCGGCCGCCGCGAACGGCGAGTGCGTGCGCGCGTAGACCAGGACCGTCAGCGCGACCAGCGCGAGCTGGTCGCCGGCGATCGACAGCAGGTAGGCCAGCCACAGCCAGCGGAACTCGCCGATCGCGAAGACATCCCGGAAGGTGGCCCGTTCCGCGGCCTGCGTCACCAGGGCTAGCCCTTCGTCATCGCGTCGTCACAGGGGTCAGCCGGCCCCGTATTACTTCATCACCGCGCGGATGGCGGCGACCAGCTGATCGCGGCCCGGCTGAACGGCGCGGTCCAGCTCCAGCGCGAACGGCAGCACCGCGCCATCCGGCCTGGTCACCCGCTTCGGCGGGACGCTCAGCGGCATCTCCTCGGCCACCGTGGCGATCACCTCGGCACCGAGGCCGCAGGACCGGTTGGAGTCATCGATCACCACCAGCCGGCCGGTCTTGCCGACCGACACCGCCAGCGCGGCCCAGTCGAACGGGTACACCGTCCGGGGGTCGAAGACCTCGACCGAGATCTCGCCGGCCAGCTCCGCGGCCACCGTCAGCGCGTCGTGCACCAGGTGCCCGAGCGCCACCACGGTGACGTCGGACCCTGCCCGGTGAACCGCGGCCGTCCCGAGCGGCACCGGCTGAAGCATCCGCGGGTCAACGTCGTCGCGCACCGCCATCGCGCCGGCCGGCGCGAACAGCACCACGGGATCGTCGTCCCTGATGGCCGAGACCAGCAGCCCGTACGCGTCCAGGGGCGTGGCGGGCACGGCCGTCTTCACCCCGACGTGCGCGAAGATGCTGTACGGGTGGTCGGAATGCTGCCCCGCCCACCCGGCCCGGGACCCGGAGCCCGGCACCACGTACGTCACCGGCACCGATACCTGGCCGCCGGTCATCAGCGACATCTTGTGCGCCTGGTTGGCGATCTGCTCGAAGGTCAGGAACAGCAGCGACGGAATCTGGAACTCGATCACCGGGCGCAGCCCGCACAGCGCGGCGCCGGTGGCCATGCTGGTGAACGCCTGCTCCGACAGCGGCGTGTCGACCACGCGGTCCGGCCCGAACCGGTTCAGCAGCCCGAGCGTGAGCTGGGCGATCCCGGCGCCGATGTCCTCGCCGAACACGCAGACGGCGGGGTCTCGCTCCAGCTCGTCACCGAGCGCCTTGTTCAGCGCCTTGGTGTAAGAGAGCTTCGGCATCAGGCCACGCCTCCTCGCGGCACCAGGCCGCTGGCGTACAGGTAGTCAAGCGCGCCCGCCGGATCGGGCCGCGGGCTGGCCAGGGCGAACGCCTCGGCTTCCGCGAGCACCTCGCGGACCTCGGCGTCCAGCTGGTCGCGGTCGGCCGCCGCGATCCGGCCGCCCTGGATGTCGAGCGGGTCGCGGCGGCGCCACTCGTCGATCTCCTCCTGGGTCCGGTAGCTGAGCCTGATCCGGAACTCCATCGTGTGGTGCGGGCCGAACCGGTAGGTCAGGCACTCGATCAGGGCCGGGCCCCCGCCGCCGCGCGCGCGCTCGACGGCCAGCGCTGCCGCGTCGCGCACCGCCTCGACGTCCATGCCGTCCACGGTCTGCGCCGGGATGCCGAAGGCCGCGGCCCGGCCCGCGGCGGTCCCGGCGACGCCGGTCCGGGTCGGCATGGTGGTGGCGTAGCCGTTGTTCTCGCAGACGAACAGCACGGGCAGCCGCCACAGCGCGGCCAGGTTCAGCGCCTCGAGCAGGACGCCCTGGTTCAGCCCGCCGTCACCGAAGAAGGTGGCCACCACCTGGCCGGACCCGGATCGCCGCGCGGCCCAGGCGGCGCCGACGGCGATGGGCGCGGCGGCGCCCACGATCGCGTTGGCGCCCAGGATGCCCACGGCGACGTCCGCGGCGTGCATCGAGCCGCCGCGGCCGCGGTTGAGCCCGGTGTCCCGGCCGGCCAGCTCGGCCAGCATCCGGCCCGGATCCGCCCCCTTGGCCAGTACGTGGCCGTGCCCGCGGTGGGTGCTGGTGAGCAGGTCATGGTCGGCGAGGGCGCTGCACACGCCCACGGCGACCGCCTCCTCGCCGATGTAGGGATGCGTGCCGCCCACGATGTCACCAGACTTGACCAGCCGCAGCGCCAGCTCCTCGAAGCCGCGGATCAGCCGCATCCGCCGGTACAGCTCGGCCGCAGTGCGCAGGCCCGCGGTCATGGCCGCCCTCGCGGCGGGCGGGCCGCCGGCGGGCTCACGACGCCCACAGCACCGGGCAGAAGCCGGGGTCGGCGTAATCCGGCGTGCCCTGGCTGGTCTTGCGCACGACCGTGTCGTGGTTGTAGGCGAGCAGGCTGCCGTCCGGCTTGCGGAACGGCCGCCAGCTGTTCGGTCCGTCCTGCATGTGCAGCGAGATCGCCCGCCGCGGCCGGCCGCTGCGGTTGTGCCCGCTGCCGTGGTAGATGCGGCAGTGGTGGAAGCTCATGTGCCCCTTCGGGATCACCATCGGGACCGGCGTCACCTGCGTGCCGTTGAACTCGGCGGTCTCGGCCAGGATGGCCTCCAGCTCCTGGCGGTCCCGCTGCGCGAAATGCCGCGTCGAGTCGTCCCGGGCCAGCTCCTTCCACCGGTGGCTGCCGTCGACCATGGTGATCGTGCCCATCTCCTCGCCGCAGTCGTGGAACGGGATGAACGCGGTCAGCATCCGTTCCGACGTGCAGGTCTGCCAGTAGTGCCGGTCCATGTGCCAGGGCACCAGGTTGGTCACCTCGGCGTCGGCCGGCGGCTTGAGGATGAGCGTGGACTGGAACAGCCGGATCTCGGCCGCCCCGGCCAGCGCGGCGGCGACCGCCCCGATCAGCGGCTTGCCCAGGATGCGCGCGATCTCATCGCTCTGGTAGCAGATGTAGTCGTTGTGCCGCTGCACCGGCCCGTGCGACGGCTCCCAGTAGGCGAGGTTCGGCGGCCGCACCGGCAGCGTCCGGTCCCGGTGGCCGGCGTAGAACCGCTCGCTCGCCGCGGTGAGCGCGTCGGCTTCCGCATCGGTCAGCAGCTTCCCGGACAGGTACCAGCCATGGTCGCGGTACCACTGGACATCGGCCTGCGAGGGGAGCAGCGCACGGTCCTCGTCCGTCAGCGCGGACGTGTTCGCGGTGGTCATGGTCTTCCTCTCCTGCGGCCTGCGGAGGCAGGGTCAGCCGTCCGCGGCGAGCCGCTGCCGCTGGTCCTCGAGCGCCTCGTACAGCGCCTTGATGTTCTTGCTGCCGAACGTGAGCGCGCCCTGCCGCTCGATGAGCTCGAAGAAGAAGGTGCGCCGCTCGTGCGTCGACCGGGCGAAGATCTGGAACATCTGGCCCCAGCGATCGCGGTCGGCCAGCACGTTGAACTCCTGCAGCGTCGGCACCGCGATCGCCACCTCGCCCAGCCGCCGCTGCAGCGCGCGGTAGTAGCCGCCCGGCGCGGTGAGAAACGCGACCCCCCGCCCGGACAGCTCGCGGACCGCGTCGATGATGCTGGCGGTGCGCAAGGCGACGTGCTGCACGCCCGGGCCGCCGTGGGCCTGCAGGAACTCATCGATCTGCCCGGGATCGCGGCTGCGGTCGGGTTCGATCAGGGTGAACGTCACCTCGGCGGCCGAGTCCTGGACGACCTTCGAGATCATCGCCTGGCCGCCGACCTCGATCCGCTCGTCGAAAATCTCGGACAGGCCGAAAGCGTCTTGATAGAGCCGAACGGTGGCGGCCAGCTCGCCGGCGCTCACGCAGACGGCCACATGGTCGATGGCCTCGAACGTCTCGTCGGCCGCGGCCGGGCGAGCCGTGCTCATCGTGACCACGCCCGGCGCGAACTCGTCGGCGGGGCCGCTGCGCTGGATGAACCGGTGCTGGACGTCGCCGAAGCCGCAGACGGTCGCGGTGCCGACCGTGGTTCCTTCCCTCGTGCTGAACGAGGGCTCGGCCACCGGGTCGGCGCCGCCGGCCACCGCCTCGGCGAACGCCGATTCGACGTCGTCGGTGCCGAACGCGACCACGGCCACGCCGTCGCCGTGCCGGCTGACGTAGCGGGCGGCCGGGTGCCCGGCGGTCAGGCCCGAGCGGAGCAGGATCTGGATCCGCCCCTGCCGGAGCAGCAGCGTCCGTTCGCCGACCTGGCCGGTATCGGGGCCGCCGCGGCCGTGCACACCGAACCCGTACGCCGCGCGCAGCTGCGCGGCATACCGGTCCGGGTCAGCGACCTGGAATTCCACATGGTCAATTCCCTGGATCTTCATTGCCCACCTCTGGCTGGAATGCTGGTGCGGGTATCTCGCGGCCGTCCGGGCCGGCCGCGGGCTGCCGCCGGGAGCCGGCCGTGCTGGGCGGCCCGAACAGCAGGCTGACGTTGTGTCCCCCGAAGGCGAAGGAGTTGGACAGCGTCACCGATACCTGGCCCGGCCTGGCCTGGCCGCGCACGTGGTCGAGGTCGCAGTCGGGATCCGGGTCGTCAAGGTTGCGGGTGGGCGGCAGCATCCCCCGGCTGACGGCGAGCGCGCTGGCCGCCGCCTCGACCGCGCCGGAAGCCCCCAGCATGTGCCCGGTGACCGCCTTGATGGAACTGACCGCCGGGCAGCGGTCGCCGAACACGGAGCGGATGGCCTTGGTCTCCGCGACATCGCCGATCTTCGTGCTGGTGCCGTGCGCGTTGACGTAGTCCACGTCGGCGGCGGGCCAGCCCGGCGGTGGCCAGCGCCTGCCGCATGCAGGCCGCCGCGCCTTCCCCGTCCGGCCTGGGCATCGTCGGGTGATACGCGTCCGTCGTGGCGCCCCAGCCGATGACGTCGGCGTAGCCCGACGCGCCGCGGGCGTCGGCGTGGCCGGCCCGCTCGACCACGAGCACCGCGGCTCCCTCGCCCAGCACGAACCCGTTGCGCCGCTTGTCGAACGGGCGGCTGGCCTCGGCCGGGTCGTCCCAGCCGCTGGCCAGCGCGCGGGCGTTGCCGAACGCGGAGGTGATCGTCGGGTGCAGGGGCGACTCGGTGCCGCCGCAGATCACCACGTCCGCCTCGCCCCCGGCGATCAGCCGGAACGCCTCGGCCACGGACTGCGCGCCGGCCGCGCACGCGGTGACGATCGCCGTGCTGAACCCCCGGGCCCCGTACTTGATCGCGATCCTGGCCGCGGCCATGTTCGAGAGCATCCCGGGCAGCAGGTACGGGCTGACCGCGGGACGGCCGCGCTCAGCCCGGGCGTGCGAGTACTGCTCGAAGGTCTCCAGCCCGCCGCCGCCGGTGGACACCACCACGGCGACCCGGGCCGGGTCCGCGTTCTGGCCGACCTGCAGCCCGGCGTCGGCGATCGCCCGGTCTGCCGCCGCCAGCGCGAGCAGCACGAACCGGTCCACGGCGCGGGTTTCCTTCGGCGGCAGCACGCTGACCGGGTCGATGTCGGGCGAAATGCCGGCCACGTCGAGTTCGCCCGCGGCCGGATGGCCCTCCGGCGGCCGGCGCAGCCCGGACCGGCCCTCGCACAGCGCCCCGAAGAACTCATCGACATCGCAGCCGACCGGCGTCACCAGGCCCATCCCGGTGATGGCCGCGCCGTGCGGGATGGCCTGGCTCATGGGGCGCTGGCCTCCAGGTGACGCTGCCGCAGGACGAACTTGCGAACCTTGCCGGTCGGGGTGAGCGGGATGTTGTCGTCGTCTACCGCCAGCACCTGCCGGACGGTGGCGGCGACGGCCGGATCGAGCGCGGCGCGCACCTGCGGCGAGCGGTCCGCCGCCGGATCGGCGCCGGCCTCGAGCTGGAGCAGCACGTCGGTCACCACCCGGTCGCCGTCCCGCACCGCGACCACCGTGCAGTCGAGGACGTCGGGGCAGGCGACGAGGATCCGCTCCTCGCAGGCGGCGGTGTACAGCCACGCGCCGCCGCCCAGGTCGACCGAGTCCGCCTTCCGGTCCAGGTGGTAGTAGTAGCCCTCCGCGTCGCGGTAGACCAGGTCCCCGGTCAGGAAGTAGCCGCGGATCCGGGTCCGGTAGGTCCGGGCCGAGTCGTTCCAGTAGCCGAGGGACAGCGTGGCCGACTTGGTGCCGAGCTCGCCCACCTCGCCGGGCGGCAGCTCCTGGCCGCCCGGGCCCAGCACCGCGGTCTCGGCGAAGGCGTGCGGCTTCCCGATGCACCGGCCGTACCGGTTGGTGTCCGGCGGAATGCTGGTTGAAGAAGTGCGAGTGGCCCATCTCGCTGGACCCGATGCCGTCCACGAACACCGATCCGGGCACGCGCTCCCTGCCCCGGCGGGTCACCACCTGCCGGCTGCCGCAGGCGATCAGCCGCCTGATGTGGGCCTCGTGCGCGCAGTCGCCGGTGTTCCACCACAGCGCCACCGAGTTCAGGTCGCGGCAGGCCAGGTTGGCCTTGACCAGGTCGGGCCAGGTGGTGGAGAAGCCGATCACGGCGTGCGGGCGCCAGCGCTCGATCGCCTGGAGCACCCCGGGCCCGGTCTGCCGGGACAGCATCGCCATCTCGCCGCCGTTGCACAGGCCCAGGTTGGTCACGATCAGGCCGGCCGCGTGCGGGCTGGGCATGGCGCTCAGCATCCGGTCCATCCCCTGCGGCCGGGGCAGGGTCAGCCGGTACCTGATCGCGGCGAACAGGCTGGCGTGCGAGTGCACGACCGCCTTGGGCAGTCCGGTGGTCCCGGACGAGTGCGTGATCGCGACCGGATCGGTCGGGTAATACTGATACGGCCGCGGGGCGTCGGCCGGATCACCGCCGCCCAGGGTGGTGATATCGGCCAGGAACGGGACGCCGGGGTCGTGCGGCGCGAGGTCCGCCGCGCGG
The DNA here is from genome assembly GCA_963762615.1 of uncultured Actinomycetes bacterium. GTDB lineage: Bacteria > Actinomycetota > Actinomycetes > Streptosporangiales > Streptosporangiaceae > PALSA-505. The sequence continues at coordinate 405,037 of CAVXLG010000020.1, forward strand.
GCCGGGTCGGTGATCAGCCCGACCGCGTCGAGCCGCCGGATGTAGGCCGCCATCAGCTCGATGCTCAGATACGGATTGATCAGGGCCGGGATGGCCCCCAGGCGGGTCAGGGCCAGGAACGTCAGCGCGGTGTCCGCGGCGGTCGGCGCGCACACCGCGACCGGATCCCGCATCCCGATCCCCAGGGCGTGCAGGCTGGCCGCGCGGGCCCGGACCAGGGGGTCGAGCTGCCGGATCGACAACGCCTGCCACGCCGGGTGCCCGCCGGCGTCGGTGTCGAAGGTCAGCCGCGGCTCGTCCAGGCCGGTGCCGCGCGCCACCAGGGTGGTGAGCACGTTGCCCGCGCCCAACTCCGGGTCGGCGGCCAGTTGCGCTCTGTTGCCCTTGACGCTCACCTCGTGTCATCCCTTCCGGTCCTGGTCAGGTCGTGGCTGCTGGTCGGGTACGCGCTCAGCGGGCCGGGAAGCTCACCGAGCCGGCGCCGCCCGGCCAGGTTCTGGGCCCGACGAGCAGCGCCTCGCCGTGGTCGCGTTCGCCGGCCGCGCGAGCCTGGTCGGCGACGATGATGAGTGCCGCGTCCGCGTCGCCGTCGGCGATCAGCTCGGCGGCGCCCTGCTGCGCGTCGGTGATCGCGTCGCCGGCCGCGATCGTGCAGACCACCGGGCCGGCCAGGCCCCAGCGCGCGGTGAGGTAACCCACGACCGCGTTGGGGTTGGACTGGAAGAACAGCAGCGGCGGGACCCGCCGGCCCTCGTCGACGGCCTGCGCGATCGCGGCCGCGGTGCCGAGGTCGCCGGTCGCGCTGGCCACCAGCACCGCGGTGCGCTCGCCCCGCGCCGGATCAGCCGGGGCGGTGCCGAAATACCGGCTCAGGCAGCGCCGCGCAAGCTCGGCGACGAGCGGGCTGAACGACGAGACGACGAACCCGGGGATGCCGGGCAGCGTGTCGTCCAGTGTCTCCGGCCACTGGGCCCGCGCCAGGGTGACCAGCCCGGCCGCCGGCGGGCCCGCGACCGGCGGCGCGATGGCCGCGGCGGCAGGGCCGGACGGGCCGGCCGGGGACAGCGGACGGCGGCGGCGCGGCCGCGGCGGGCGGTCCGGCCGGGCGGTCAGCGGACCGCGGCGGCGCGGCCGCGTCGGAGGGCCCGGCCTGGCGGTCAGCGGACGGCGGCGGCGCGGCCGCGGCGGTGGCGGGCGGCGCGGTCATGCGGCTTCGACCAGCAGTGCGGTGTTGGCGCCGCCGAACGCGGCATTCAGGCTCAGCGCGTACCTGCCGCGTGGTTCCCGGCCGGGGGCGAGCACGAGATCGAGCGCGCATTCCTCGTCGGCGGCCAGGAATCCCGCGTTGACCGGCAGCTGGCCCGACTGCAGGGCGAGAACGGTGACCACCAGCTCAACCAGCCCGGACGCCTCCAGGGCGTGGCCGTGCACCGATTTCGTCGAGCTCACCGGGGTCTGCCCGGCGTAGCGACCGAGGGCGGAGTGCAGCGCCGCGGCCTCGGACGAGTCGCTGAACGGCGTGCCGGTGCCGTTAGCGTTCACGTAGCCGATCTGCGAGCGGCCGGCCCGTCCGCGTCCCAGTGCGGCGACGACCGCGCGGGCCAGCCCGCTGCCGTCCGGGCGAGGCTGGCAGACGTGGTACGCGTCACCGCCGCGGCCCCAGCCGGGCAGCCTGGCCGCCACCGGAGCGTCCCGCCGCGCGGCCTCCGTCTCGGCCTCCAGCACCACGGCCGCCACGCCGTCGCCCAGCAGCATTCCCTGCCTGCCCGCGCTGAACGGGCGGACCTGGCCGTCGCGGGCCAGGGCCCGGCCCGCGTCGAACAGCCCGAAGCTGTCGGCGTCCACCAGGTAACCCGCCGCGACGACCGCCCGGCTGGCCTGCCCGGTGCGGATCATCGCCGCAGCGTCGATGACCGCCGTGCTGGCGGCGACACAGGCGGCCACGTAGATCCGCGGCATCCGGTGCAGCCCGCAGCGCGCGGCGACGACGGCCGCCGTGTCGCCGGTGACCTGGCGGGCGTCCGGATCCCGGGCGGCCGCCGGGTCGTAGTGCAGGGCCAGCAGCAGCGGGCATCCGGCCCGGCGGTCATTGTCTAGTGCCGCGGCGGCCCAGGCCGCCTCGATGGCCGCGGCGAGCTCGTCGGCCAGCACGGGGCTGCCCGGCAGCTCGGCCGCGATCCGCGTCCTGCGCCGCTCGGCACTGAACCTGCCCACCTGGCCGAAGGCGGGAGTCCCGGCAAGCACCCCGGCTGCGACCGCGCCGAGGCCGCGGCCGGACGCGGTGGTCGCGCTCATCCCGGTGATGACCACCTGCGGCGGCCCGCCGGCCGGCGCCGTGCTAGCCATGTCCCGCCCCCGCGAGCAGCTCGCGCAGCGTCTGCACCGCGCCGGACACCGTCGTCATCCGGCCCAGGTCGTCCTCGCTGAGCTCGAGGGTGACGTCATAGGCCAGTTCGATGCCGGAGAGCAGCCAGGTCAGCTCGAGCGAGCCGATCCGCTCGGGGACAGCCTCGGGAGCCCGGTCGCCGAACGCGGCCAGCATCGCCACGATGTCCGCGCGGCTCAGGTCGTGACCTGGCGCTCCCGGCTGGCTCATCCCGCCGTTCCCCCGGCGGTCACGGCGATCCGCTTGGCCACCTCGGCCGAGAATTCGTCCAGGGTCATGAGGGCCAGCTGCTCGGTGTCCTCGTCGGTGAACTTCACGCCGAACTTGTCCTCGACCTGGACCGCCAGCTCGGCGACGGCCAGCGACTCCAGGTCCAGCCCGGCGGGGCCCAGATCGTGTCGCCGGTCACTTCGCTGACGTCGTAGTTCATCGCCTGCAGCGAGTCGATGACGAACTGGCGAACCTCGTCCTCCATCTGGTGGACTCCCTTCTGTGTCAGTGGAACCGGGGACCGTGCCGCCCGGGGTTGACGTATGGCTGAGCGCGGCGCGGGCCTGCCCGAGCCGCGGCGCCGAGGCGCTGGGCGTCCGCGCGGCGGCGGCCCTGCTCGGCGTGCCGGGCTCCGGGCTGGGGGTGACGCACGACCCGGCCGGGCGGCCCAGGCTGACCGGCCGCGGCGGGGATGACCCGCCGCTGCACCTGAGCATCAGTCGCAGCCGGGAGGCCGTGGCGGCGGCGGTGACCGTCCTGGGGCCGGTCGGCGTGGACCTCGAGCCGGCCCGCAGCGCAGCCCCGCTCGCCGTGGCCCGCCGGTGGTTTCCCCGGGACGAGGTTGACTGGCTGGCCGGGCAGCCGGCCGGGCTGCGGGGCGAGGCGTTCCTCGGCCTGTGGACGCAGAAGGAAGCGATCGCCAAGGCGCTCGGGACGGGACTGCGCGGCGGGGCGGGGCTGCGCCTGCCGGTCCCGCTCAGCCTGCCCGCCCGCGGCCCGGCCGGGATGCGGCTGATCCTGCTGCCGGACGCGCGGGATCTGGCCGCGGCGGTGGCCAGGGTCGCCGACGGCGCGATCCTGGCCGTCGCCTGCCTGGGCCAGGCGGCGGCAGGCGCCCCGGTCACCGTCCGGCAGGCCTGCCGGCTGCCGGACCGATGACCGCGCCGCGGTCATGACGACATCGCCGCCGCGGATGCCGCGGCGCGCAGCACGGCGCGATCACGGACGATCTTGCCGGTAGCCGTCCGCGGCAGGCCGGGCAGGACGTGCAGCTGGCGCGGCTGCTTGTAGGCGGCGAGCTGATCGGCCAGCGCGGCCTCCGCGCCGGCCAGCGACGAGCCCTCGGCCAGCACCAGGTACGCCTCGATCTCCCCGCCGTAGATCACCACTGCGGCCGCCACCTGCGGCAGCGCGCACAGCGTCTGCTCCACCTCGGTGAGGTCAACCTTGAGGCCGCCGACCGATATCTGAGAATCCAGCCGGCCGAGGATGGTCACCAGCCCGGTGCCGGGGTCGATCCTGGCCGCGTCCCTGGTGCGGAGCCATCCGTGCGACCAGCGGGCGGGATCGGCCAGCCCGACGTAGGGCGAGGCGGCCATCTGCACGAGCAGCTCCCCGTCGTCCACCCGCAGGGTCATCCCGGGTGCGGGAGCCACCGCCGGCCGGAGGCGGCCGGACAGGTCGGTGGCGATCACGCCCAGCTCGGTCATCCCGTACATGCTGCCCAGCGGCACCCCGTAGCGGGCGGTGAACGCCTCCGCCACGCCGGGCCGGGTGAGCTCGCCAGCGACCACCATCCGCGCCAGCTGGGGGAGCGGCGGCGCGGCCGCTCCCGCGCAGAGCAGCTCGGCGTGGAAAGGCACGCCGAGCACCATGGCAGGCCGGTCCCCGGCGGCCACCGCGTCCCGGATGCCGTCGGCGGTGAGCCGGTCCGGGTAGGCCAGCTCGACGCCAGCGTGCAGGCTGTGCAGCAGCCCCCCGACCAGGCCGAGCACGTGCACGATCGAAGCGAGCAGCACGATGCGGGTGCCCTGGCGCGGGTAGTCGGCCAGCTCGCGGTAGCGCGCGAGCTCCGCCGTCAGGTCCGCCGACGTCCGCGCGATCACTTTTGACGGCCCGGTTGACCCTGAACTGAGCTGGATCAGGGCGTGCCCGGTAGCGGCGGGCCGGCCCTCGCCGCGCGCCTGGATAACCGGCTCGACGTGTGCGTATCCGGCCATCGGCGGACCGGAGGACTTCTCCGCGGCCACCACGACCTGCGGCGCGAGCCGGTCCAGCGCGCGCCCGACCTCAGCGCGCGCCAGCCGGTGGTCGAGCAGGCTGACCTGGGCCCCGAGGCGCCAGGCGGCCAGCAGGCTGGCCACGTAGGCCAGCGAGGGCGGCAGCCGCAGCGCCACCGTGCCGCCCGCGGTCAGGCCGGCCCGCGCCAGCTCCCGCTGCTGCTGGTGCACCAGGAGGCGAAGTTCCTGCCGTCGCACCGGCGCGCCCATCCGCAGGCAGACCTGCTGATCGTCTCCGGCCAGCAGGAAACGATCAACCCAATCGCCCTCGTCGTCGCCCGCCGTGCGGGAGGGGCGGTCAGTCATTGAACATCATTGGCCAAGGCCGACTTTTCATCCAATAGCGGGCTTTGCCGCGAGCGTCGCATATCCCCGCTTGGTGGTCAAGCGGTCAGCAAATCTTTACGCACAGTTACCAAAACCATGATCGTTATGATCGGCCCGGCTACCGGGAGCGCTCACTGGAGGGCCCGGCGGCGTTCGCCGCGAGGCCGCCGCCGCGCGGCGACAGGCCCGCGGAGGGAGTCTGAATCCTCGCAGGGACGGGCGGTTGTGTCGGATTTGCTTCAGTCGTAGTGTGCCAGGGTGGCCGATCAGAGCCTCTACCCGGCGGAAGCGGCCGACCCGCACTGCCTCGGTGAGCAGGAAGCGGCTCGCCTGCTGGCCGGGCATCCCTGGCGACGGTTCGCGGTGGTCGGTGACAGCATTGCGGAAGGATTGGGCGATCCTTCTCCCGGCTATCGCAATGAGCCCTGGTGCGACCGCATTGCCGCCGCGCTGAGGCGGCAGCAGCCGGGCCTGTCCTACCTGAACCTGGGCCAGAGCATGGCCACCGCCGCCGAGGTCCGGTCGGCCCAGCTTGACCAGGCGCTCGCCTTCTCGCCGAACCTGGCGCTGGCCTCGTGCGGCGGTGCCGACCTGCTCCGGTTCAGCTATGACCCGGACGCCGTCGAGGCCGAGCTGCGGGCGATCGTGTCCGCCTTCACCCGGGCCGGCAGCGACGTCGTGACCGTCGGCCTGTTCGACGGATCGTACGCGCCGGGCATCCCCGCCGGGCTCAGGGCGCGGCAGCGCGAGCGCCTGCATGACCTGGCTGGGCGCACCAGGAGCGTCGCCGACGAGTTCGGCTGCATGCACGTCGGGCTGACCTGGCATCCGGCCTCCCGCGACGCCGACATGTACAGCGCCGATCCGCGGCACGGCAGCATGCGCGGTCATGCGATCGCCGCCGCCGAGTGCATACGGGTGCTCGGCGCGCATCTGGCCGCCGCCGGCCCTCGGGCGGCCTGCCCGGTCGCCAGGCCAGGCTGATGGCCGGCCGTGATGATCCGGGCGCCGCCGGCCAGAGCGCCGCCGCCGGCCCGCCCGCCGCTCCTGGTCCCGCCGCTGCCGGCCGTCCGCCGCTCCTGGTCCCGGCGCTGCTGCTGCTGACCCGGGCGCTGCGCCTGGCCCGGGCGCCGCCGCTGCCGGGGCCGCCGACCGGCTCAGGCTCTTCGGCATCCTGTCCAGCCCGTGGGTCGCGCAGTCCTGCTACGCGCTCGCCAAGTTCGGCATCCCCGACCTGATGGCCGGCGGGCCGCGCCCGGTGGCCGAGCTCGCGGCCGCGTCCGGCACGGACCCGCATGCCCTCTACCGGATGCTGCGCGCCCTGGCCGCCGCGGGACTGGTGACCGAGACCGCCGCGGGCTGGTTCGGCCTGACCCCGGTCGCGCAGCCGCTGCGGGCCGGCGTGCCAGGGTCGAGCCGGGATACCGCCCTCATGTTCGGCGAGGAGGTGTTCCGCTCCTTCGCGGAGATCGGCTACACGCTGCGTACCGGCAAGCCGGCCTTCGACAAGGTGCACGGCAAGCCGTTCTATGACTACCTGGCCGACAACCCGGAGGCGGCGGCGACATTCACGGCGGCGATGGGCGGAGCCGGCGTGCCCGCCGTGCTCGACCAGTGCGATCTCGGCAGCCCGCGCGCCGTCGTCGATGTCGGGGGCGGCAGCGGCGGGCTGCTCTGCCGGGTCCTGCGCACCCACCCGCAGGCCCGCGGGATCCTGCTCGACCTGCAGTCGGCGCTGCCGAAGGCGCGGGAGCGCGTGGCCCGGGCCGGCTTCGCCGACCGGGTGGAGTTCGCCGAGGGAAGCTTCTTCGACCGGATGCCGGCCGGCGCCGACGGCTACGTGCTGTGCCGGGTGCTGCACAACTGGCCGGACGAGGACGCGCTGCGGCTGCTGCGGCGGATCCGCGGCGCCATCGCGCCGGGCGGGCGGCTGATCGTCATCGAGGAGTTCGCCGCCGGGCCCGGCGGTCCCGCGGCCGGCCCCGACGGCGAACCGGCCGGCCCGGCACCGTCCGGCGCGCAGGTCATGGACCTGCTGATCCTGCTCATGCTGTCCGGATGCGATCGCACCGAGGCCGAGTACCGGGAGCTGCTGACCAGCGCGGGGTTCGCCGTCCGCGCGGTGCGCCCGGCCCCGGCCCGCGGCCGGAGCACCGAAAGCGCCATCGAGGCGGTACCCGCTTGACGTCACCCAGGAGGATGCGATGCCGTTCGACCCCCAGGTCCAGGCGATCCGCGACCAGCTCGAGCGCGACCCGGCGCCCCGCCTCTACACCCTCAGCATCGAGGACGCGCGCGAGCAGGATTCAAGTCCACGGTGGGCGGGGCGGGGCCCCGGGTGCCCGTGGCCGAGGTCGCCGACCGGCGGATCCCCGGGCCGGCCGGCCGCTCTCCGTGCGGGTCTACCGGCCGTCCGGCGACCGGCCGCTGCCGGTCCTGGTGTACTTCTTCGGCGGCGGGTGGAGCCTGGGCACCCTGGACGCGTGCGACGACGTCTGCCGGCGGCTGGCCAACGGCGCGGGGTGCGTCACCGTGTCGGTCGGGTACCGGCTGGCGCCCGAGCACAAGTTCCCCGCGGCCGTCGAGGACTGTTACGCGGCGGTGGCCTGGGCGGCCGCGAACGCGGGCGAGCTCGGCGCGGACCCGTCGCGGCTCGCCGTCGGCGGGGACAGCTCGGGCGGCAACCTGGCCGCGGCGGTCGCCCTGCTGGCCCGCCGGCGCGGCGGCCCGGCCCTCGTCCACCAGCTGCTGGTGTACCCGAACACCGACTACCAGGCCGACACCCCGTCCATGCGCGAGATGAACGACGACTACTTCTTCAACCCGCAGGCTGTCCGCTGGTACTGGGACCTCTACCTGGCGTCGGCCGCGGACGGGGCGAACCCGCTGGCCTCGCCGCTGCGCGAGCCGGACCTGAGCGGGCTGCCGCCGGCCACCGTGATCTGCGCGGAATTCGATCCGCTCCGGGACGAGGCGGAGCGGTACGCCGGCCGGCTGTCCCAGGCGGGGGTGCCGGCCGAGGTGACCCGCTATGACGGCATGGTGCACGGCTTCTTCACGATGACCGGCCTGCTGGACGCGGCGGGCGCGGCGGTAGGGCACGCGGCCGGCCGCCTCCGCGAGGCCTTCGGCTGACCAGGCGCGGGCGCCGCCGCGAACACCGGGAGTGAGCCAGGCATGAGCACCGAGCTGACCACGGCCACCCTGCACGCCTGCCTCGAGGACCCGGCTCTGGAGTCCATGAACGTCCTCAACGAGATCGGCAGCCGCTACCCCGAGGCGGTCTCGTTCGCCTCGGGGCGCCCGTGCGAGGAGTTCTTCGACGTCAAGCTCATCCACCGGTACCTGGAAACGTTCTGTGAGTACCTGCGAACCGACCTCGGGTACAGCGAGGCACGGGTGAGCCAGACCCTCTTCCAGTACGGCCGGACCAAGGGAATCGTGCACGAGCTGATCGCCCGCGAGCTGGCGGCCGACGAGGGGATCAGCATCTCGCCGGACTCGGTCATCGTCACCGTGGGCTGCCAGGAGGCGATGTTCATCGTGCTGCGCGCGCTGCGCGCGGACGAGCGCGACGTGCTGCTCGCGGTGTCGCCTGCCTACGTGGGGCTGACCGGGGCGGCCCGGCTGGCGGACCTGCCGGTCTGGCCGGTGCGCAGCGGGCCGGCCGGGGTCGATCTCGACGATCTCGCCGCCCAGGCCCAGCGGGCCAGGCAGGCGGGCCTGCGCCCCCGGGCGTGCTACGTCATGCCCGACTTCGCCAATCCCACCGGGCTGAGCCTGAGCCTGCGCGTCCGGCGCCGACTGCTCGAGGTGGCCGCCGGCCAGGGAGCTCCTGCTGCTGGAGGACAACCCGTACGGCCTGTTCCACGACGGCGCTCACGCCCCGACGCTCAAGGCGCTCGACACCGGCCGCCAGGTCATCTACCTGGGCTCGTTCGCCAAGACCGGGTTCCCCGGCGCCCGGGTTGGCTACGCGGTGGCCGACCAGAGCGTGACGGCCGCGGACGGCACGGTGAGCTGCCTGGCCGACCACCTGTCCAAGATCAAGAGCATGGTCACCGTGAACACCTCGGCGGTCGCCCAGGCCCTGGTGGGCGGCAAGCTGCTCGAGAACGACTGCAGCATGACCGCGGCGAACCGCCGCGAGACCGCCGTCTACCTGAGGAACCTGCGCCAGGTCACCGCGGGGCTGGCGCGCCGGTTCCCGGCTGACCCCGGGGTCAGCTGGAACGCCCCGGCCGGCGGGTTCTTCGTGGTGGTCTCGCTGCCGTTCGCGGCCGGGGACGAACTGCTGGCATACTCCGCCCGCGAGCACGGCGTGCTGTGGATGCCGATGAGCCACTTCTACGGCGACGGCGGCGGAACGCATCAGGTCCGGCTCGCCTGCAGCCAGCTCACCCCCGAGGAGATCGAGACCGGCCTGGACCGGTTCGCCGCCCTGGTCGGCTCATGCCGCCGCGCCCGCCCGGCCACCCCGGCGACGCGCACCTGACGCCGGAAACCAGGTGGACACCATGGTCGCTGACCGTAATCATGAGGGATGCCGTGGACGATCAGTGAAGATCTTGACGAGTTCACCGGCCAGGCCTGCCCGTTCCTGCGCGAGCGGCCGGCGCAGAACACGATCGCGCTGACCATCACGCAGACGCTGCGGGCCGACGGGCAGCAGGCATTCGGCCCGCAGCTGCCGCTGTTCGGCTGGTGGCAGCCGCCGGGCGGCGCGGTCGCCGGCGCCTGCCTGCAGACTCCGCCCTATCCGCTGCTGCTGGTCAGCGGCGCGCCAGCCGACGCCGTGCGTGAGCTGGCCGACATGCTGGCCGCCGCCGGGCGCGCGCTGCCCGGAGTGAACTCCAGTGCGGAGACGGCCGGCCAGTTCGCCGCGCAGTGGCGGCTGCGCACCGGGGCGGCCGCGGCCGTGCACCAGCGCAGCCGGCTGTACCGGCTGGCCGGCCTGGCCGGATCCGTCGCCGGCGCCGGCCGGCGGCGCCAGGGTGGCCGGCCGCGCGGACCGGGATCTGCTCGTCGCGTGGTGGCAGGCGTTCGGGCGGGAGGCCGGGTCGCTGGCCGAGAGCGATTCCGGCCGGACCGTCGATCACCGGCTGGGCCACGACGGACTCACCCTGTGGGAGGACGACGGCCGGCCGGTGTCGATGGCGGGGCTGACCCGTCAGGTGGCAGGCACGATCCGGGTCGGCCCGGTGTACACGCCGCCCGGGCTGCGGCGCCGCGGCTACGCCGGCGCGGTGACCGCGGCGGTCAGCCAGGCCGCGCTTGACGCCGGCGCCGACGAGGTGCTGCTGTTCACCGACCTGGCCAACCCCACGAGCAACTCCCTCTACCAGCGGCTGGGTTTCCGGCCGGTCGAAGATCGCGTCCTCATGTCCTTCGCCAGCTGACCGGAAGGCGAACCGCGCCATCGCGGTACGGGTTCAGCCGGCCAGGCGAGGGCCGGTGAGGGTGACGCCGTCCAGTTCGGTGACGTACCGCGGGCCGAACGCCGTGCACGGCGTGTGGAAGCCGGGCGGCACCGAGCCGAGCCGGGTGATCGCCCGCACGACCGAGTCGGCGGTGAGAGCGTAGCCGTTCGGCGTGCTCAGCGTGCCGTGCGCCGTCCGGTCGCCCGCGCTGGCCTGGCCCCACACCTCGCCTCTCGACCGCGCCCTGCGCTGCTCGTCGGGTCCGGCGCTCCGGCCCGCCAGCGCCTGGGCCAGCCGCAGCGCCGGGCCAAGCCGCAGCAGCCGGTCCAGCACCAGCACCTGATTGACCCGCACGGCGCCGGGCGGCAAGGCGGTATAGGTGGTGATGTTGCCGATGCCGGTGGAGTAGTAGGCGGTGCTCACGTCGCCCCACGGCACCGACACGACCGCGCGCGGCCCGCTCGGGAACTCGGCGCTGATCGTCCGCCAGCCGAACGGCACCGCGGTGATCACGCCGTCGATCCGGGCCCGGCCGCCCAGCCGCATGCCCGCCACCGCGGTCTTCGCGGTGCCGGGGCTCGGCCCGCCGCCGACCACGAACGCCAGATCCAGCCGGTCGGCGCCGGGCAGCGCCTCGGCCAGCAGGGCCGGCCATGCAGTCGGTGGGAACGACGTCGAAGCCGGCGCCGGGCAGCAGCACGCTGCCGGCCGCCCGGGCGCGGTCGTGCAGCCCGTGCAGTTCCTCGAACACGTCGATCTCGCCGGTGATGTCGAGATAGTGCACCCCGGCGTTCACGCACGCCCGCGCCATCGGCCCCGCGGTCGCCGAGAACGGGCCCGCGCAGTGCGCCACCGCGGTCACGCCGTCCAGGCCGCGCCGGATCGCGTCGGGATCGTCCAGCCCGAACGCGCGCAGCTCCAGGCCGAGTTCGCTGGCCAGCGGCCCGACCTTCGCGGCCGAGCGGCCGGCCAGTACCGGCCGCTCGCCGCGGGCCGCGGCCAGCCGGGCCACCAGGGTTCCGGTGTAGCCGTTCGCCCCGTACACCAGCCAGGTCATGGCCCCTCCTTCCGCGCGCCCTGGCTCATGATGACAGGAAACGCCCGCGGTGACCCGCCGGGCCAGGCCACGCGGATAGCATCTGTGCACGGGCAGGTGCCAGGCCCTGCCGTGCAGCCATCGCAGCCATCGCATCCACCGGGGAGCCAGCCGTGTCCGCCAGCCAGCTTCGCATCACCCTCGCAGGCCGCGAGCACGTGGTCGAGGCGGGCACGACGGCGGGCGAGGCCCTGCTGAGCCCGAACGGCGCTGCGGGCAGCGATCCGGCCGCGGCGGGCCAGGGCCGGGGGAACCCGGACGCGGGCCGGACCGGGCCGGGCGCTGACGGCGCCCCGGTGATCGCGGCCCGGGTCAACGGCGAGCTGCGGGATCTCGCGTGCCCGCTGACCGCCGGGGACGCGGTCGAGCCGGTGGCGATCGACAGCCCCGACGGCCGGTCCATCCTGCGGCACTCGACCGCGCACGTGCTGGCCCAGGCGGTGCAGCAGCTTTTCCCCGGCGCCAGGCTGGGCATCGGGCCGCCGGTCGAGAACGGCTTCTATTACGACTTCGATGTGCCGCAGCCGTTCGGGCCCGATGATCTTAAGGCCATCGAGTCGCGGATGCGGCAGATCGTGAAGCAGGGCCAGCGGTTCTCCCGGCGGGCGGTCAGCGCCGACGAGGCGCGCGCCGAGCTGGCGGGCGAGCCGTACAAGCTCGAGCTGATCGGGCTGAAGGGGCCCAGCGGCGAGGAGTCGGTCGAGGTGGGCGGCAGCGAGCTCACCATGTACGACAACCTCGACCGGCGCACCGGCGAGGTGTGCTGGACGGACCTGTGCCGCGGCCCGCACCTGCCGGCGACCAGGGACATTCCCGCGTTCAAGCTGATGCGCACCGGCGGCGCGTACTGGCGGGGCAGCGAGCGCAACCCGCAGCTGCAGCGGATCTACGGCACCGCCTGGGAGTCGCGCCAGGCGCAGGAGGACTACCTGCACCTGCTCGAGGAGGCAGAGCGGCGCGACCACCGCCGGCTGGGCGCCGAGCTCGACCTGTTCTCCTTCCCGCCGGAGATCGGCAGCGGGCTCGCGGTGTTCCACCCCAAGGGCGGCACCGTCCGCCGGGTGATGGAGGAGTACTCGCGGCAGCGGCACATCGAAGCCGGCTACGAGTTCGTGAACAGCCCGCACATCACCAAGGCGGAGCTGTTCGAGACCTCGGGCCACCTCGGCTGGTTCCGCGAGAACATGTTCCCGGCCATGGAGATGGAGGGCGCGCAGTACTACCTCAAGCCGATGAACTGCCCGTTCCACATCCTGGTCTACCGGGCGCGCGGGCGGTCCTACCGGGAACTGCCGCTGCGGCTGTTCGAGTTCGGCACCGTGTACCGGTTCGAGAAGTCCGGGGTGGTGCACGGCCTGACCCGGGTGCGCGGCCTGACCATGGACGACGCGCACATCTTCTGCACCCGCGAGCAGGTGGGCGCCGAGCTGAAGCGGCTGCTGAAGTTCGTGCTCGACCTGCTGCGCGACTACGGGCTGTCCGACTTCTACCTGGAGCTGTCCACCCGGGACGAGGCCAAGGAGAAGTTCGTCGGCAGCGACGAGGACTGGGCGCACGCGACCGAGATGCTCGCCGAAGCGGCGCAGGAGTCCGGGCTGGAACTGGTCGCCGACCCCGGCGGCGCGGCGTTCTACGGGCCGAAAATCTCCGTGCAGGCGCGCGACGCGATCGGCCGCACCTGGCAGCTGTCCACCATCCAGCTCGACTACAACGAGCCCAAGCGGTTCGGGCTGGAGTTCCAGGCGGCCGATGGCTCCCGGCAGGAGCCGATCATGATCCACCGCGCGCTGTTCGGCTCGATCGAGCGGTTCTTCGGCATCTTGGTCGAGCATTACGCCGGCGCCTTCCCGCCCTGGCTGGCGCCGGTCCAGGTGGTGGGCATCCCGATCGCCGACGCGCACGTGCCCTACCTGGAGGAGGTGGCGGCGCGGCTGCGCGAGCACGGAATCCGGGTCGAGGTGGATGCGGGGGACGAGCGGATGCAGAAGAAGATCCGCACCGCGCAGCGGCAGAAGGTGCCGTTCATGCTGCTCGCGGGCGACGCCGACGTGGCCGCCGGGGCCGTGTCGTTCCGCTACCGCGACGGGTCGCAGCGCAACGAGGTGCCGGTGGACGAGGCGGTCGCGCAGATCGTGACGGCGGTCCGCGAGCGCGTGCAGGTCTGACTGCTAACTTTCGTCATGCCCGCGGTTGCCGGGACTTAATGACATCTAGCATGAGATCCGTCATGGACCGGATCGCCCTCACCGCGGAGTATCTCGACGAGGTCGGCCGCCGCCGGGCCGGGGCCGGCGAGCTGCTCGGCCCGCTGCCCCGGTCTGAGCTGCTGGACGCCCTCTACCATCAGCGCTACCTGTCCCGGCCGGTCTTCATCGGCTACCAGGAGCGCGACCAGCTGCACGCGGACCTGGAGAACCTGCGCGCGGCGCTGGCCGGCCTGCCCGGCCGGCTGTTCGGCGGCGACCTGGCGGCGTTCGCCCGCGCGGTCGGCATGACCGACGTCCAGGCCGCGGCGGTGCTGACCGGCAGGCGCACCCCGGTGACCCGGCTGACCCGCGCGGACCTGTACGCGGATCAGTCCGGCTTCCGGGCGCTGGAGTTCAACGTCGGCAGCGCCGTGGGCGGCATCGACAACGCCGACATGTGCCGGGGGCTGCTGGAACATCCGGCGCTGGCGGACTTCGCCGCCGCCCGCCGGCTCGGCTACGTGGACACCATGCGCGCGCAGGTCGGCACCATCCTCGCCGAGACCGGAGCCGAGCCGGGCTCGTTCCCGGTGGTCGCCGTGACCGACTGGCCCGATCACTATCCGAGGTTCGCCCCTTACCTGCGCAGGCTGGCCGTGCGCTGGCGCGAGCTGGGGCTGGACGCCCGGCCGTGCCACCTGGGCGAGCTGGAGGTGCGCGGCGGCCGGGTCTGGCTGGCCGGCCGGGCTGTGGACATCATCTTCCGGCTGTTCCTGATCGAGCACCTGCTCGAGCCCGGAGGGCCCGGGCTGATCGAGCCGGTGCTGGCCGCGGCCGGCCGCGGTGAGGTGGCCCTGTTCACGCCGCTGGACTCCGAGCTGTACGGCAGCAAGGGCGCGCTGGCCATGCTCTCCGAGGAGCGCAACCGGCACCTGTTCAGCCCGGCCGAGCTGGCCAGCTTCGACCGGATCCTGCCCTGGACCCGGATGGTCCGGCCCGGGCCGGTCACCCTGACCGGCGGCCGGGTGGTCGACCTGATCGACTACGCCACCGGCCACCAGCGCGACCTGGTGCTCAAGCCGGCCCTGCTGGGCGGCGGCCGCGGCGTCCTGCTCGGCTCCGACCGGCAGTGCAGTCCGCAGCGGTGGCGTGCTCAGCTCGCCGTGGCGGCCGGCGGCCCGTACGTGATCCAGCGCCGGGTCCGGCCGGTGCCCGAGCTGTTCCCCGGCGACCGCGGTGAGCTGGTTCCCTGGATCGTCACCTGGGGCGTCTTCACGCTGACCTGCGGCCACGGCGGAATCTACACCCGGGCCGTCACCGCGCAGTCGCAGGTGGGCACCATCAACCGGCACAGCGGCGCCTACGTCGGCGGCGGCCTGTCCGCGGGTCCCTGGCCGGCGTAGCCGGCGGCCAGGACCCGGCGACGGCCTATGCTGCACCCATGCCTAGCTCCCAGCCGCCCGGCTCTTCGCCCCCGGAGGGAACCGGCGTCCCGGATGGCTTCGAGCGGCTGTGGATGCCGCACCGGATGGCCTACATCAAGGGCGACACCGGGGCGGCCGGGCAGCGCCAGGGCGCGGGCTCGGGCCAGGGACGGCCGGGCAGGCCTGCCCGTTCTGCCGGGCGCCGTCGCTGCCCGACGAGGAGGGGCTGGTGGTCGCGCGCGGGGAGCTGGCCTTCACCGTGCTCAACCTCTACCCTTACAACGGCGGCCACGTGATGGTCTGCCCTTACCGGCACGTGGCCGACTACGTCGATCTCACCGAGCCGGAGACGGCCGAGCTGGCGGTGCTCACCAAGCGCGCGATCGGGGCGCTGCGCGCGGCCTCGGGCGCGCAGGGCTTCAACGTGGGGATGAACCTGGGCGCCGTGGCGGGCGCGGGCATCGCCGCGCACCTGCATCAGCACGTGGTGCCGCGGTGGGGCGGCGACACCAACTTCATGCCGGTCGTCGGCCGCACCAAGGTGCTGCCCGAGTTGCTCGCCGACACCCGCAAGCTGATCGCGGAGGCGTGGCCGGGCGACTGATCGCGGCCCCGCGGCGCGCGACCCCGGCCGGGCCTTCACAGATACTCGTCGTGACGTCATGATGACTTAGAGCCGAACAGGCTCGGAGGACAAGGAAGTCTGATGCCGGTGCGTGACGGGTCGGGGCCGCAGGCCGGCGCGGGCCTGCCGGCGTCGCTGCGCGGGCACCGCGACTTCAACAAGCTCTGGCTGGGCCAGGCGGTCTCGTCCGTCGGCAGCCAGGTCACGCTGCTGGCCATGCCGCTGACTGCCGTCCTGTACCTGCACGCCACCGCGGGCCAGGTCGGGCTGCTGACCGCCGCGGGACTGGCCGCCTACTGCGGACCCAGCCTGCTGTTCGGGGTGCTGGCCGACCGGATGCGCAGGCGGCCGCTGATGATCGCCGCGGACATCGGCCGGACCGTCGTCATCGCCGTCGTCCCCGTCCTCGCCTGGGTCGGTGCCCTGAGCATGCCGGTGCTGTATGCCGTCGAGCTCATCCAGGGCGCCCTGACCGTCATCTTCGAGGTGGCTTACCGCTCCTATCTGCCGGATCTGGTGGGCGCCGAGGCGCTGCTGTCCGGTAACAGCAGGCTGCAGGCGACGGCGTCGGTGGCGCAGGTCGGCGGCCCGGGGCTCAGCGGTGCCCTGGTCGGCCTGCTCGGGGCGCCGTTCGCGCTGCTGGTGGACGCCGGCTCGTTCGTCGTCTCGTGGGTGTCGCTGCTGACGATCCGGGCCCGCGAGCCCGCGCCCGGGCCCCGCCGCCCCGGCGCTCCGTCCGGCGTTCGCGGCGTGATCACCGAAGTGCGGCTCGGCCTGCGCTTCATCTACCGCAATCCGGTGCTGCGCGCGCTGGCCGGCTCGGCCGGGACGTTCAACTTCTTCTCCCAGCTGCAGCTGACCTTGTTCGTGCTCTACGCCGCGCGCGAGATGCACATGTCACCGGGGGCGATCGGGCTGGTCCTGGCCTTCTTCGGCGTCGGCGGGATGGCGGCCGCGGCCAGCGTCGGCCGCGTCCTGGCCGGGCTGGGTTACGGCCGCGCGCTGGTGGCCGGGTACGCCACGGCGGCGCTGGCCATTCTCGGCATCCCGCTGGTGCCCGGCCCCCCGGTGCTGAGCACCGTGCTGTTCACGATCGTGTACTTCGTGGCCGGGTACGGCATCGTCGGCACGAACATCGCGATGACCACCCTGCGCCAGGTCGCCACGCCGGCCGCGCTGCAGGGCCGGGTGAACGCGAGCTTCCGGTTCGCGATCGGCGCGCTGATGCCGTTCTCCGCCTTGCTGGCCGGCCTGCTGGGCGAGCAGCTTGGCCTGAGAACCACCCTGTTCATCACGGCCGCGGGCATGCCCATCTCCGTGCTGTGGGTCGCGATGTCGCCCACCCGCAAGGTGCGGGCCGCCGAAGAGCTTTCCGCCGATCCCGGGCCGCCGCGGCCCGCGCTGCGGCCCCAGGCCCAGGCCCAGCCCCAGGGCCAGCCCCAGGCCGAGCCTCAGGCCTGACCGGCGGGCTGCAGCCGGCGGCTGGCCGGCCGGCGGCCCGACCAGGCAGCAGCCGAGAGTCAGGCCGGTGCCCGTCGTGGCCACCGCCAGCCGCGAGTCGGCGCGGAAGGCGCGGGCGAACACCCCGCCGTAGCCGGCCGGGAACGTGAAGACCCCCCAGGTGACGATCCATCCGGCCGGCCGCCGTCCTCGCCCGGGCACAGCTCGGCGACCGGCCGGATCCGCCGCTGGAGCACGTACGGGCCGCTCATCGCCTGGCCGAGCTGGTCGCGCCACCGCCGCGGGCTCGTGTCGCGATGCCAGCCGGCCAGCACGCCGAGGCCGCCGTGCAGCAGGGCGGGCTTGAGCACCAGGTCGCGCTGGTGGCCGGCGGCGTAGTCGAACAGGTCCACGACCCGGCCGTCCTCCAGGGTGACCGGCCCGGGCCGGACGATCCGGGTCCACGGCAGGACGCGGTCGAAGGCGGCCAGCTCGGCCGGGCTGAACAGGTGCCGGTTGGCGCGGTCGGAGAGCATCGCCAGCGGTACCTTGCTGCCGTACAGCTCGGCGTCCAGCGGCGTGAACATCGCCACCTGCCCCCGGGCCACCGCGTCGAGCACCGGGTCCATCAGCTCGGTCCCCCCGGGCTCGAGCAGGTGCTCGGTCAGGAAGATCCGGAAGATGATGTCCACCGGCCGCCCGCGCAGCCAGACGCGTCCCCGGCTGACCTTGAGCTGGCCGATGTGGCAGGCGTGCGCGTCGAGCCCCCGGCTGCGCCAGCGCCGCGCAACCGCGTGCAGGAAGGTCCTGATCCGGGTGAAGTGGTCGGGCCAGTCCGCCACGGCGACCATGGGGAACGAGCCCGGGCTGAACCCGGTCTCGCCGAAGATCGTGCGGATGTGCTCGCCGAAGGTGTCGACGCAGTACAGCCGGTGCTCGCGGGCGAATTCGCGCAGCAGCGGATGGCGCAGCATGGCCCGGCAGATCTCGGCGTTCTCGATGCCGTCCACCGCGCTGCCCATGTTGAACTCCAGCAGCCGCAGGCCGTCGGCCTGCGGGTACAGGTCCGCCCTGGCCAGCTGGGTGACGTTCGCCGCCCGGCTGCGCAGCACCGCCGAGATCTGCGCCCGCGTCATCCCGGCGGCCTGCCCGAAGGCTGCCAGGTCGCCGCCGTGCAGCCGGCCGGGCAGGCTGACTAAGGCCGCCCGCACGTGCTGGAGGTCGGCATTCAGCTGCTCGCTCTCGGCCTGGCCGATGAACAGCGGCCGGGACAGGTAGCGTCCGCCGGATCCCGCCGCCAGCAGGCCCGTCTTGGGCATCACCGCGAGCAGCTCGCTGGCCGTCGTCGCGTGCCGGGCCACCTCGGCGAGATACGCGGCGGTCAGCGTGGCGCGGTCGGTCATGTCCGCTGTCCGCCGGGGCCGGTCCCGGCGGTCAGGCAGCAGCCGACGTGCGCGCCGCTGCTCACGTTGAGCACCGCGAGGCCGGACTCGACGGTGCCGGCCCGGGTGATGATGCCGCCGAATCCGCCGACTCCGGTGTAGACGCCCCAGGCGACGATCCAGCTGACCCGCTCCCCGTCCTCGCCGGGGAACAGCTCGGGGACGGGCCGGATCCGCCGCTGGAGCACGTACGGCCCGCCCACCGCCTGGCCGAGCTGGCCGCGCCACGTCTGCGGGCTCGTGTCGCGATCCCAGCCGGGCAGCACGTCCTGGCCGCCGTACCGCAGGGTGGGCTTGAGCACCAGGTCGCAGGCCTGCCCCGTGGCGTAGTCCAGCAGGTCCACGACCTGGCCGTCCTCCAGGGTGACCGGCCCGGGGCGGACCATCCGGGTCCACGGCAGGATCGCCTCGATGCTGGCCAGCTCCTCCGCGCTGAACCGGTCCCGGTTGCGCTCGTCGGAGAGCATGGCCAGCGCGGCCTTGCTGCCGAACAGCTCGGCGTCCAGCGGCGTGAACATCGCCACCTCGCCCCGGGCCGCCGCGCCGAGCACCGGGTCCATGAGCTCGGCCGCCCCCGGCTCGAGCAGGTACTCCAGCAGGAACATCCGGGAGATGATGTCCACCGCCCGCCCGGCCAGCCAGACCCGGCCGCCGCGCACCTCCAGCTCCCCGATGTGGCAGGCGTGCGCGTCCAGCCCGTGCTCGCGCCAGCGCCCGGCGAGGTTGTGCATGTAAGGGCCGAGCCGGCCGTGGTAGCTGGTCGGCCAGTCGGTCACCGCGACGACCGGGAACGACCCCGGGGCGAACCCGGTATCGGCGAACAGGTTGGCCACCTGCTCGCGCATCGTGTCGACGAATCCCAGCCGGTGCGCCGCGGCGAATTCCGCCAGCGCCGGGTGCCTCAGCATGGCCCGGCAGACGTCGGCGATCTCCATCCCGCCGAGCGCGCTGCCCATGTTGAACTCCATCAGCCGGAAGCCCGCGGTATCGGCGTACAGGTCGGCGCGCGCCTGCGGGCTCACCGGGCTGCTCCGGCTGGCCGTGATCGCCTCGAGCTGGTATCCCTCGGCTCCGGCGTCCCGCGCGAACGCCGCGAAGTCGCCCCCGTACAGCCGGTCGGGCAGGCTGACCAGCAGGCGCCGCAGCGCCTCCACGTTCGCGTGCAGCGTGCGGTATTCGGCCTGGCCGGCAAACACCGGCCGGGACAGGTAGCCGATCCCCGGGTAGAAGGAGTTGAGCAGGACGGCCTGCGACTGGGCCAGGTCGCCGACCAGGTCGCCGGGACCCGCTCCCTGCCGCCTGACCTCGTCGAGGTAGAGCGCGGTGAGGGCGGCTCTGTCCATGCCGGGGCTTCCTTTACCGTCCGGGTTCCCGGCTGCTATTCGAGTTCCTGGCGCAGCGCCGAGCGGACCACCTTGCCCTGGGCGTTCCTGGGCAGCTCGGCCACGATCTCCAGCCGGTCCGGCCAGTCCCTGGCCGATATCTGCTGATCGTCCAGGTAGCTCCTCAGCCCGTCCAGCGTGGGCGGCGGGTCGCCGGGCACCACGACGGCGCAGGCCAGGTCAGCTCCGGGTACCGCCGGGTCCTGGTAGCCGATGATCACCACGTCCCTGACCGCCGGGTGCTCGCCGAGCACCGCCTCGACTTCGAGGGTGGGCAGCATCAGGCCGTTGGAGCGGACGATCAGATCCGCCCGGCGGCCGGTGATGCGGATGCCGCCCCGCCCGTCGTCGCGGGCCGTGTCACCGGTGTCGAACCAGCCGTCCGGATCCAGGCAGGCGGCGAACGCGTCCGCCTGGTCGATGTAGCCGAGGCAGAGCGACGCGCCGCGGATCAGCAGCCGCCCGACCCGCTCGCCCGGCGGGGCGTCGATGCGGATGCCGATCCAGTCCACCGGGGAGCCGTCGCTGTGCGCGGCCCAGCCCTCCGGGTCATCGCTGCGGGTGATGGTGATCGCGCCGCACTCGCTCATGCCGAAGTTCGAGTCGAGCCTGACCTTCAGCACATCCCGGACCTGCGCCACCAGCGCGGGCGGGACGGGCGCCGACCCGGTGTTGAGGCAGCGCAGCGAGGAGATGTCCCGCGGCTGGTCACGCTGCGCGGCGATCATTCCCATCACGTACATGGGCGCGCCGAACACGAGCGTCACCCCGTGCGCGGCCACCAGATCCAGCAGCAGTTCCATGCTCCTGGTGTCCTGCATCACGCAGGTCGCCCCGAGCGCCACCGGCATCCAGATGGCGTACGCCGAGCCGGCCAGGTGGGTCAGATAGTGCGGGATCGCGACGGCGTCCTCGGGGCCCATCCGGTAGATGTCGGAGAACGCCCGGGTCGCCGCGTACATGGTGTTGTAGCTGTGCGCCACGCCCTTCGGCCTGCCGGTGGTGCCGGAGGTGAAGACGATCTGCGCGACCTCGTCGGCCTGCGGCAGCGGGAGGCTGCTCACCGGGTGCGTGCGTTCCCAGCGGGTCGTCGTGAAGAACCCGGTGAAATCCACCGCGCCGGTGGCGGCAGCGTCGCCGACCACGACGCGGTGCCTGAGCGTCGGCGGGGCCACCTGCCGGAGCCGCTCGCCGTAGTCGATCCCGTCGTAGCTGCCGGCCACGACGGCGACCTTCGCCTGGGTCATCTCCAGCAGCTGGCCGAGTTCCCGGCCGCCGAACGGCGGGATGGCGGTCGCGACCACCGCGCGCAGCCGGGCGCAGGCCAGGTAAAGCGGGGTCAGCATCCACCAGTTCGGCAGGTGAACCAGCACGACGTCGCCACGGCCCACCCCGAGCTCGGTGAGCGCGCCGGCGAAGCGGTCGACGGTAGCGGCCAGCTCGCGGTAGGTCAGGGTCTTGGCCGGCGTTCCGTTCTCGTACGCGATGACGGCCGGGGACTCCGGCCGCTCCCGCACGGCCCGCGCCAGATCATCGAGGAAGGTCTCCTTGCGCCACCATCCATGATCGTAGAATTCCGCCGCTCGGGACGGCTCGACCGGACTCAGCGTGTCCCACATCGCCATGCTCCTCATTGAGATGTTCCCTCATTGAGTCGATCGGATGCTATAAGAGCGCACCTCGACCTGATCAGGCTGCGGCCCCGCGGCGCCGACGGGCCGGCGCCGCACCCGGCGTGCCGGGTGCGGCGCCCCCGCCTAACGCTGCTCAGTGAGCGGCGGAGTCCTTCGCCACCTTCTCTGCCAGGTGCGCGGGCAGCGGCTCGTGGCGCAGGTAGCTGCGGCTGAACGAGCCGGTCCCGTGCGACAGAGACCGCAGGTCGATCGCGTACCTGATGATCTCCAGCTCCGGGATCTCGGCCTTCACCAGCGTGCGCCCGGGGCCGACCGGCTCGGTGCCGATCACCCGGCCGCGCCGGGACGACAGGTCCGACATGATGCCGCCGACGTAGTCGTCGGCGACCAGGACCGACACCTCGTCCACCGGCTCGAGCAGCACGCCCTTCGCCTTGTCCACCGCGTCCCTGCAGCGCGGCCCGGCCGGCCTTCTGGAACGCCATGTCGGAGGAGTCCACCGAGTGCGCCTTGCCGTCGAACAGGGTGACCCGGATGTCCACCATCGGGTAGCCGGCGATGACGCCCTGCTCCATCTGCGACCGGACGCCCTTCTCCACCGACGGGATGAACTGCCGGGGCACCACGCCGCCGACGATCTTGTCCACGAACTCCAAGCCGGATCCGGACGGCAGCGGCTCCACCTCGATGCTGCGCGATGCCGTACTCGCCGTGGCCGCCGCTCTGCTTGACGTTGCGGCCCAGCCCGTTGGCCTTGCCCGCCACGGTCTCGCGCAGCGGCACCCGCAGATCGACGGTCTCGACCGCGACCCCGTACCGGCTGGACAGCCGGTCGAGCATCAGGTCGGCGTGCGCCTCGCCCATGCACCAGAGCACGAGCTGGCGGGTGTCGGAGTTCATCTCCATCCGCAGCGTCGGGTCCTCGGCCACCAGCCGCGCGAGGGCCTGCGACATCTTGTCCTCGTCCGCCTTGGACTTGGCGGTGATCGCGACCGGCAGCAGCGGCTCGGGCACCGACCACGGCTGCATGAGCAGCGGGCGGGACGGGTCGGACAGCGTGTCGCCGGCCTCGGCCGTGGCGAGCTTGGCCACGGCGCAGATGTCGCCCGCCGCGCACTGCGACGGCCGGATGCTGCTGCTTGCCGAGCGGCGTGGTGAGCGCGCCGACGCGCTCGTCGGTGTCGTGGTCGGCGTGGCCGCGCTCGGCCATCCCGTGACCGGAAACGTGCACGGTCGCGTCCGGCCGCAGCGTGCCGGAGAACACCCGGACCAGGCTGACCCGCCCCACGTACGGGTCGGAGGTGGTCTTCACCACCTCGGCGAGCAGCGGGCCCTTCGGGTCGCTGGACAGGCCGCTGACCGGCTTGCCGTCGAGCGTGGTGACCGGGGGCAGCGGGTGCTCGCTGGGCGCGGGGAACGCCTGGGTCATGATCTCGAGCAGCTCTTCCAGGCCGATCCCGCGGCCGGCCGCGGTGGCCAGCACCGGGTAGAAGCTGCCGAGCGACACCGCCTTCTCCAGGTCCGCGATGAGCACCTTGGGGTCGATCTCCTCGCCGGACAGGTACCTGTCCATGAGGGTCTCGTCCTCGCTCTCCTGGATGATCCCCTCGATGAGCTCGCCGCGCAGCTCCTCCATCCGGTCGGCGTAGCCGCGGCTCGGGATCGCGCTCGGTGCGGCTCTCGCCCGAGTAGTCGTAGAAACGCTGGGAGAGCAGCCCGATCAGGCCGCGGGGCGTGCCGTCGTCCCCGGTCACCGGCAGGTAGAGCGGCGCCACCGACTCGCCGAACGCGTCCCGGCAGGCGGCCAGCGCCTCGTCGAAGTCGCCTCGCTGGTGGTCGATCTTGGTGATGACCACGGCGCGCGGCATCCCGACGCTGGCGCATTCCTCCCAGAGCATCCGGGTCAGGCCGTCCACGCCGTCCGCGGCGGAGATCGGCGAACAGCGCCGCGTCCGCCGCCCGCAGGCCCGGCCCTCAGGTCACCGGTGAAGTCGGCGTAACCGGGCGTGTCCAGCAGGTTGACCTTGACGCCCGCGTGGGTCAGCGGCGCCAGGGACAGGTTGACCGAGCGCTGCTGCCTGACCTCCACCTCGTCGTAGTCGCTGACCGTGGTGCCGTCCTCCACCCGGCCCGCGCGCTGGATGGTCCCGGTGTGGACGAGCAGCGCCTCCACCAGGGTGGTCTTGCCCGCGCCCGAATGGCCGACCAGCGCGACGTTCCGTACGCCGCCCGGGCCTGTCTGGCCGGCCGTCCTGCGGGCTGCCCGCGGCTCCCGCGCCTGTCTTGTCCGCCACTCGCGTCGCCTCCTGTTAAGTCTGGTCTGGCTTCTTGCACAACCACCTTTTACCTGTCAGCCGCCCGCCACAACCCCTTGGCCTTAATCGCCGGGCTCCGGCGGGCGCCCCCTGCCGCGGCGGCGCGGGCCCGGCCCGCCAGTAGTATCGGACGGCCATGCTGAACGCTGTGCGCCCCGCGCTCGACCGGGTGCTGAACCCGATCGGCCAGGCGCTCGCGCGCACGCCTATCACGCCGAACGCGCTGACCGTGATCGGCACGCTCGGCGTCTCGGCGGGCGCGCTGGCGCTGTTCCCGATCGGCGAGCTGTTCGCCGGCACGATGGTCTGCTGGTTCTTCACGTTCGCCGACATGCTGGACGGGACCCTGGCCCGGATCAAGGGGACGAGCGGCCCGTGGGGGGCGTTCCTCGACTCCACCCTGGACCGGGTGGCGGACGCGTCGGTCTTCGCCGGGCTCACGCTGTGGTTCATCCTCGGCGGCCGGGACCTGCTGCTGGCCGGCGTGGCGCTGTTCTGCCTGGTCTCCGGGGCGCTGGTGTCGTACGCCAAGGCACGCGCCGAGGGCCTGGGCTACCGTTGCAACGTCGGGATAGCCGAGCGCACCGAGCGGCTGCTGATCGCCCTGGTGGCGGCCGGCCTGTCCGGGCTCGGGGTGCCCTACGTGCTCCCGATCGGGCTGTGGATACTGGCCGTGCTGAGCACCGTGACATTCGGCCAGCGCGTGCTCGCGGTCCGCCGGGCGATCATGGCGGGAGAAGCGCAGGGAGGGTTAATGCCGACAGCCAGCGAGCGGCTGACCGGCCTGGCCTACAGCCTCGGCTGGAAGCTGATCTGCCGGGTGCCCGAGTCGTGGGCCCGCGGCGTGTTCATGTTCGCCGCCGACATCGCCTGGCGCAGGCAGGGGCCGCGGGTGCAGGTGCTCGAGGGGAACCTGCGCCGGGTCATCGGGCCCGAGGCCACCGGCAAGGAGCTGCGCGCCCTGTCCCGCGAGGGGATGCGGTCCTACGCCCGGTACTGGCTGGAGGTGTTCCGGCTGCCGGTGATCAGCCGCGAGCGGATCCTCGAGGACATGCGCTGCACGCGGCGAGGAGCAGACGGCGTTCGCGTATCTGGCGGCCGGCCGGGGAGTGATCTTCGCGCTGCCGCACATGGGGAACTGGGAGCACGCCGGCGCCTGGATCGTGGCGCGCGGCGCGAACCGCTTCACCACGGTGGCCGAACGGCTCAAGCCCGACTCGGTGTACGAGAAGTTCGTCGCGTTCCGGGAGAGCCTGGGCATGGAGGTGCTGCCGGCCACCGGCGGCGTGAGCAGGTTCGGCGTGCTCGCCCAGCGGCTGAGGGACGGCCGCCTGGTGTGCCTGCTGGCCGACCGGGACGTCACCGGGGCCGGCATCGAGGTGGACTTCTTCGGCGAGAAGGCCAGGATGATGGGCGGGTCCGCGGCGCTGGCCGTGCAGACCGGCGCCGCCCTGATGCCTGTCACACTGTGGTATGAGGGCGCATGCTGGGGCGCCCACATCTACGAGGAGATTCCGGTGCCCGGCGCGGGAACGAGGCAGGAGCAGATAGCGGCGATGACGCAGCAGCTGGCCGCCGTGTTCGAGGCGCGCGATCACCGCGCACCCGCAGGACTGGCACATGCTGCAGCGGGTGTTCACCGAGCGACCTCGACCCGGCCCGGCTGGCCGCCTCCGCGGCGAGGATGGACGCCGGGGCGGATTCGCCCGGCGGCCGGGAGCGAGCGGCAGGCGAGGCGGGCGGCCAGGAGCGAGCGCCGGGCGGCGGGGGCCAGGCATGAGGATCGGCATCGTCTGCCCGTATACCTGGAACGTTCCCGGCGGCGTGCAGCAGCACGTGAAGGATCTGGCCGAGGCCCTCATCGATCTCGGCCACCACGTCTCGGTGATCTCCGCGGCCGACGACGACGTTCCGCTGCCCGGCTACGTCGTCCCCGCCGGGCGGGCGGTGCCTGTCCCCTACAACGGCTCGGTGGCCAGGCTGTCGTTCGGCTTCGTGTCCGCGAGCCGGGTGCGCCGGTGGGTCAGGGACGGCGATTTCGACGTGCTGCACGTGCACGAGCCCGCGGCGCCCAGCCTGTCCCTGCTGGCCTGCTGGGTAGCCACCGGCCCGATCGTCGCCACCTTCCACACCGCCAACCCGCGGTCCCGCGCGATGCACGCCGCCGAGCCGATGCTGCAGTCGGCGCTGGAGAAGATCAGCGCCAGGATCGCCGTGTCCGAGGCGGCCCGCAGGACGCTGGTCGAGCACCTCGGCGGCGACGCGGTCCTGATCCCGAACGGGGTCGCGATCCGCAGGTTCGCGAAGGCCGATCCGCTGCCGGGCTGGCCCGGACCGGGCGGGGCGCTCGGATTCCTCGGCCGGTTCGACGAGCCGCGCAAGGGCCTGCCGGTCCTGCTGCGCGCGTTCGGCGAGATCGGCAGGCAGCGCCCGGGCCTGCGGCTGCTCATCGCCGGCCGCGGTGACGCCGACGACGCGCTCGGCCGGGTCGACGCCGGGGTGCGCGACCGGGTGGTGCTGCTCGGCATGGTGAGCGAGGAAGACAAGGCGCGCGTGCTGCACTCGGTGGACGTGTTCTGCGCGCCCAACACCGGCGGGGAGAGCTTCGGGATCGTGCTGGCCGAGGCGATGGCGGCCGGAGCGCCGATCGTCGCCAGCGACATCGAGGCGTTCCGCAGGGTGCTGCGCGGCGGCCAGGCCGGCGAGCTGTTCGCGGTGGGGGACTCCGGCGAGCTGGCCCGGGCGGCCGGGCGGCTGCTCGACGACCCGCAGCGGCGGGCCAGCCTGTCCGCCGCCGCCGCGGACGCGGTCCGCGGCCTACGACTGGCCGGTGGTGGCGCGGGACGTGGTGCGCGGTGTACGAGACGGTGGTCTCGGGCGCCGAGCCAGGTCCGGGTGGCGGCGGTGGCTGCCCGCGGCCGGTGATGCCAGGTGCTTGACATCGTCCTGTTCACCGCGATCGCGGTGCTGCTCGCCGTCTACGTGTCCTGGCGGGCGGGCAGGCTGGACCGGCTGCACGCCAGGCTCGAGGCGGCCAGGGCCGCGCTGGACGCCGCGCTGCTGCGGCGCAACTGCGTCGCGGCCGAGCTGGCCTCCTCCGGGCTGCTCGACCCGGCGACCAGCGTCTTGCTGGCCGAGGCCGCGCACGACGCCAGGGCCGGGACCCGGCAGCGCGAACTGGCCGAAAGCGACCTGTCCCGCGCGCTGCGCGCGGCGTTCGGCCAGCCGGACTTCCGCGCCTCGCTGAACGGCGGGCCAGGGCGCAGAGGAACTGCTCGCCGAGCTGGAGGCGGCGGCGCACCAGGTCTTCCTGGCCCGCAAGTTCTACAACGAGGCGGTGTCCGCGACGATCTCGGCCCGGCGCCGCTTCCTGGTCCGGGCGCTCCGGCTGGCCGGGCGGGCGCCGGCGCCGGAGTTCTTCGAGATCGACGACTCGCTGGTCGAGCCCGCCGTCGGTGACGGCGCCGACATGCCGCGCCTGACCGGCTGAGGCCAGGCGCGGCAGGCCGGCTCAGCGACGCTAGGTGATGGATGCCGACAGAACCGACGTCGAGCCCTTGATGAAGAACTTGGCCTTGGCGTGCGCCGGGCCGCAGACGCAGAAGCGCCTTGCCGACCGGAATCGACGCGAAGGGCTTCTTCCCGGTGCCCGTATTGATCAGGATGGACTGGGATTTCTTCGTCTTGTTGGTCATGCTGAAGCAGAAGTTCTTCAGCGTGCACTTTCCCGTGGCCGGCGGGGCGGTCAGCCTTGGTGGGGCTCCACTTGGCCGGGGACCCCTGGATGTTGATGTTGGGCCGCGTGATGGCGACGTGAGCGCCAGCCGGGGCCGCGTGCACGCCCGCCGTCGATGCCGAGGCGGGGGCCATGAACCCGGCCATTGCCGCCACACCTACGGCCCCGACCGCCGCCGCGCGGATGAGCTGGTTCTTGATCGAGACCAATTCCGTCTCCCTTGCCGTGAGACCACCGTGCACCCGGGCCAGGACAGTCAATGCGCAACCCCCCCGAGCGAGCGCATCCCCGTTGTCCGGGGATCTGCCACATTGTCAGACGGGGGGAGGCCGTTGGCAAGACCCGCGAGATGGCGTCCGGAACTGCCACGTGCGGAGCAGCCACAAATGATCACGTGAGGTTTCTGACGGTGATCACGTGAGGTTGCGACGGTGCCTGTCGCAGCTTCCGCGCGCGCTTCCGCCGGCGCCGCCGGAGTTCTCCGAGATCGATGACTGGCTGGTCGAGCCTGCCATCGGTGACGGCGCAGACATGCCGCGCCTGACCGGCTGACGGCCGGGCGCGGCATGCCGGTTACCTAGGAATGCTTCCAGGTGGTGACGAAGGCATTCTTCTTCGTGCCGGTCAGCGCCCCGGTCAGGATCTGCAGCACTCCCTTGCTGGTTTGCATGTTGACCGCGGTCTTCGCAGTCACCGATCCGAGAGCCTTACCCCCGACGGCACCCGCGCTGAACGAGATCTTGCCGAACTTGGCCAGCGGCAGCTGCTTGCCGGCGCTGGTGGCGAGCGAGTCGTCGATGATCAGTTCTTCGAACGAAAGTGCGCCCTTCCCGGACTTCGTGAGCGTGAAGGTGTGGCCTTTGGTCACATCGGCAAGCGTGGCCGTCGTTTTCGTTGCGGATGTGACGATCGTCGACTTCATCAGGTCACCGGCGTGCAAGGGCTTGGTGCTCACCGTCGCGGCGCCGTCCACGGCCAGTTCCTCGCCCGCTGCCGGCGATCCGCCCGAGCATTCCAGCAGGACACTCGCCGCGTTGAACTTCGCGGCGGTTTTGCTGCCAGTGAGCATGTAGGAACCCGGCCCGACACCACTCGTGGCGCTGGTGCAGCTGAGTGTGGGTATCTTGAACTCCGCCGTCATGCTCGCGGCTGCCTTCGGCGTGAATACCCACCCGCCGAACCCAGTGCTCGTCGCGTTCGCCCGGTCGACGGACCGCACCCCGGCGGACAGCGCAAGCCCGGCGGAATGGCCGCTGCTGGCCAGGGCCGGGACAGCGCCGCTCATCGCGAGCAGGAGCGATCCCAGAACGGCAACGCCCGTTCCGACCTTTCGTTCTGTGCGCATCGGCACTCCTCCTTGATCTGTCGCCCAGTGGCAGCCGCCCCCGCAGTTTCTCCCACTACGTTGCTGCGGTCAACGCCCCGTAATGCTGCACCGCCGGCAGTGCGGCGCAGGTCCAGGCGCGTGACATAGCACGAACGGGTCTCAGGTCAAGGACGCGGCCAAAGACCCGCGAGCTGGCGCCCGGAACTACCATGGAGGAGCAGCCAAGTGATCAAGTGAGGTCCTCACCGTGTCCGTCAGTACTTCCCCGCAGACCCCCTCCGACCGCGCTCCCGGCGAGTCAGGCCATGACAGCGTCGGCGCCGCGCAGACGGGGACCGTGCGCCTCAAGCGGGGCATGGCCGAGATGCTCAAGGGCGGGGTGATCATGGACGTGGTCACTCCCGAACAGGCGAAGATCGCCGAAGACGCGGGGGCGGTGGCGGTGATGGCGCTGGAGCGAGTGCCGGCCGACATCCGCGCCCAGGGCGGCGTGGCGCGGATGAGCGACCCCGACATGATCGAGCAGATCATCGACGCGGTGTCCGTCCCGGTGATGGCCAAGTGCCGGATCGGCCACTTCGTCGAGGCTCAGGTGCTGCAGGCGATCGGCGTGGACTACATCGACGAGTCCGAGGTGCTCACCCCGGCCGACGAGGCTCACCACGTGGACAAGTGGAAGTTCACGGTGCCGTTCGTGTGCGGCTCCACCAACCTGGGCGAGGCGCTGCGCCGGATTGCCGAGGGCGCGGCCATGATCAGGTCGAAGGGCGAGGCCGGCACCGGCAACGTCGTGGAGGCGACCAGGCACATGCGCCAGATGGGAGCCGAGATCCGCACGCTGGCGGCGCTGTCGCCGGATGAGCTCTACTCGGCGGCCAAGGAGCTGCGCGCGCCTTACGAACTCGTCGCCGAGGTCGCGGCGGCGGGCAGGCTGCCCGTCGTGCTGTTCACCGCGGGCGGGATCGCCACGCCGGCCGATGCCGCGATGATGATGCAGCTCGGCGCCGAGGGCGTGTTCGTGGGATCGGGCATCTTCAAGTCGGGCGACCCGGCCACCCGTGCGGCCGCGATCGTCAAGGCCACGACGTTCTACGAGGACCCGGACGTGATCGCCAAGGTGTCCCGCGGGCTCGGCGAGGCGATGGTCGGCATCAACCTGGACACGCTGCCGCCCGAGCAGCACTACGCCGGCCGCGGCTGGTGACGGGGTTCTGCGATCCGGCGGCGCCGCGCGTCGGAGTGCTGGCGCTGCAGGGCGATGTCGCCGAGCACCTGCGCGCCCTGGCGGCGGTCGGCGCACGGGCGGTGGCGGTTCGAAGCCCGGACCAGCTCGACGACATCGGCGGCCTGATCATCCCGGGCGGCGAGTCCACCACGATCTGGAAGCTGGCGGTCGCGTTCGACCTGATGGAGCCGGTGCGCAAGAGGGTCGAGGCCGGCTTGCCCGCGTTCGGCTGCTGCGCCGGGATGATCATGCTGGCGGACCGGCTGGTGGACGGGATCGGCGGGCAGGAGACGTTCGGCGGGATCGACATGACGGTACGGCGCAACGCGTTCGGCCGTCAGGTGGACTCGTTCGAAAGTGACATCGAGCTGCGGGGAATTCCCGGGCCCCCGCTGCGCGCTGTATTCATCAGGGCGCCGTGGGTCGAGCAGACCGGGCCGGATGTCGAGGTTCTCGGCACCGAGGCCGGCGCGAGTAGGATCGTCGCGGTCCGCCAGGGGGCATTGCTGGCAACGGCGTTCCACCCGGAGCTGACGCCGGACTTGCGGCTGCACCGGCTCTTTGTCGAAATTGTGAGGAAACAGTCATGAGCGGCCACTCCAAGTGGGCAACCACCAAGCACAAGAAGGCCGTGGTCGACGCCAGGCGAGGGAAGCTGTTCGCCAAGCTGATCAAGAACGTGGAGGTGGCCGCGCGTACCGGCGGCGGTGACCCGGCGGGCAACCCGACGCTGTTCGACGCGATGCAGAAGGCGAAGAAGAACTCGGTCCCGAACGAGAACATCGACCGGGCCGTGCGCCGCGGGGCCGGCCTGGAAGGCGGCGGCGCCGCCTACGAGGCAGTCACCTACGAGGGGTACGCCCCCGGCGGGGTCGCCGTCCTCGTGCAGTGCCTGACCGACAACAGGAACCGGGCCGCCTCGGACGTGCGCACCGCGCTGACCCGCAACGGCGGCTCGATGGCCGACCCCGGCTCGGTGTCCTACCTGTTCCACCGCAAGGGCGTGGTGATCGCGGGCAAGGCCGACGGCAACGACGGGCTGACCGAGGACGACGTGCTCGCCGCGGTACTCGACTCGGGCGCGGAGGAGGTCAACGACCTCGGCGAGTCGTTCGAGGTGATCAGCGAGGGCGGCGACCTGGTGGCCGTCCGGACTGCGCTGCAGCAGGCCGGGATCGACTACGACTCGGCCGAGGTCGCGTTCCTGCCGACGATGGAGGTCCCGCTGGACGAGGACCAGGCGCGGCGGGTGTTCCGGCTGATCGAGACGATCGAGGATTCCGACGACGTGCAGGACGTCTACGCCAACTACTCGGTCTCCGACGACGTGATGGACAAGCTCGGCTGAGCAGGATCCATCGCCGCCCGGCCGCCGGGCGGCGGCCGGGCGCCCCTACCGTGGAGACATGCGCACCCACCAGAGACAGGCCGGCCTGACGATCCGGGTGCTGGAGCCCGGCGACGGCACTGATGCGCTTCTCGACCTGCGGAACCTCGCGTTCGGCCCGATAGCGGGGGACCGGGCCACCTGGCAGGAGCAGCAGGAGCCGGACATCCGCGAGCACAGGTACCTGGGTGCCTTCGACGGCTCGCGGCTGATCGCGGCCGGGCGGTTCCACCACATGACGCAGTGGTGGCGCGGCCGCCCGGTCCCGATGGCCGGGGTGGCCGGTGTCTCGGTGGCGCCGGAGCAACGGGGCCGGGGCGTGGGCCGCTCGCTGATGACCGCGCTGCTCGAGGTCATCGCGTCCCGCGGGTACCCGCTGTCCGCGCTGTTCCCCTCCACGCTGCCGATCTACCGGTCGCTGGGCTGGGAGATCGCCGGCACCTCGCAGGAGGCGGTCATCGCGGCGCACGCGCTGCGCTCGCTGGCGGCGGCCGACCCGGCGGTGCCTGCCGCGCCCGGGCGGGGACCGGCCGGCGGCCGGGCGCGCCGGGCGGGACCAGACGATGCCGCCGAGGCGATCGAGGTTCTCGGCCGGGTGCACCGGGCGGCGCGTGACTGCGGCCCGAACACCCGGGAAGCCGAAGCGCTCCGGCGCGCGCTGGGCCAGAGCTTCTACGGCTACCTGGCCCCCGACGGGCTGCTCCTGTACGACTGGCGCAGGGGGCACGACGAGATCTTCGTGCGGCTCTGCGTGGCCTCGTCGGCGCAGACCACCCGTGAGCTGTGGGGCATCGTGGGCTCGCACTGCTGGATCGCCGACACCGTCCGCGCCTGGGTAGGGCCCGCCGACCCGGTGTGGTGGCTGGCCGGCGAGCCCGTCGCCGATGCCGTGGATCATGATGACTGGATGCTGCGCGTGGTGGATCCGGTCGCCGCGATCGCGGCGCGCGGCTTCCCGCCCGGCGCCGGCCTCGTCCTGCCGCTGCGGATCGCCGATGCCGCCCGGCCGGTGAATTCCGGGACGTGGCGGCTGGAGGTCAGCGGCGGCCGCGGGTCGCTGGCCCGCGACGGCGGGCCGCGCGCTGCGGCGGGGTCAGGCCCTGGCGCGGGCGCGGCGCCAGGCCAGCCCGCAGGCGCCGCGACGGGCGGCAGCCCGGACGGGGACGGGACGCTGACGCTCGGCGCGCGCGGGCTGGCCGCCCTGTACGCCGGGATCCCGGTCGCGACCCTGCGCCGGGCCGGGCTGGCGGCCGGCGGCGACCCGGCAGGTGACGCGCTGCTCGACGGCGCCTTCGCCGCTACCCCGTACATGCTCGACCGGTTCTGACGGCGAGGTCGCGTCCAGGCGGGCCGAGCCGGGCAGTGACCGGTCAGGCCGAGCCGGGGGCAGTCCCTCGGCGGCTCCGAGCCCGGGGCAGTACCTCGGCGGCCCGAGCCCGGAGCAGTGCCCGGCCCGGCCGAGCCGGGGCAGCCCCTCGACGGGCCGAGCGGGGGCAGTACCTCGCCGGGCCGAGCCGGGGTAGTGCCCGGTCAGGCCGAGCCGGGGCAGTACCCGGCCGGGCCGAGCCGGGCAGTGCCTCGCCAGGCTGGGCTGAGGCGGGCAGTGGCCGGGCGAGCCGTACCCGGGCGACACGCCGCCCGGGTTCGCCGCATTGCCGCCCGCCGGCCGGTAGCCTGGCAGCCGAACATATGTTCGCGGACCAGCGGGCCGTGGGCGCCGGGCCGGGGGCGTGCCATGCGCTGGGCGATCGGATGGGTGGCCATGTCGGGTGCCGGGTGGCGGTGATGCGCGGGCAGCGCCTGATGCGCGTGCTTGGTGTCAACCCTGGCCTGACCAGGTGCGGGCTCGGCGTGGTGGAGGGCAAGCCCGGGTCCGCGCTGACCCTGGTCGACGGGGGAGTGGCGCGCACCGAGGCGGGTGCCGACATCGCGCTGCGGCTGCTCGCCCTGGAGCAGGAGATCGGCCGCTGGCTGGAGGAGTACCGTCCCGACGCGGTCGCGGTGGAGCGGGTATTCAGCCAGCACAACGTGCGCACCGTGATGGGCACGGCCCAGGCCGGTGCGGTGGCCATCGTCGGCGCGGCGCGCCGCGGCCTGCCGGTTGCCACCTACACGCCCAGCGAGGTCAAGGCCGCCGTGACCGGGAGCGGACGGGCGGGCAAGGCCCAGATGACCGTCATGGTGACCCGGCTGCTGCGGATGGCCGACCCGCCCCGGCCCGCCGACGCCGCCGATGCGCTGGGCCTGGCCATCTGCCACATCTGGCGCGGTGGCGCACGACTTCGGATCGACGCCGCGCTGGCGGGCGCGGTCCGGCCGCCCGCCGCTTCAGCCGGGCCGGCCGGCCCGGTCTTCGCGCCTGGAGGTGTCACATGATCGCGCATCTGGACGGCACGGTCAGCGCGCTCGCTCCGGACGGCGCCGTCATCGACGTCGGCGGCGTCGGGCTGGCGGTGCAATGCACCCCCGGCACGCTGGCGGGGCTCAGGCTCGGCCAGCGGGCCAGGGTCGCCACGTCGCTGACGGTGCGGGAGGACGCTCTCACCCTGTACGGCTTCGCCAGCGACGACGAGCGGAACATCTTCGAACTGCTGCAGACCGCCAGCGGGGTCGGCCCGCGGCTGGCACTGGCCATGCTGGCCGTGCACGGGCCCGACGCGCTGCGCCTTGCGGTCGCGAGCGAGGACCTCGTGGCCCTGACCCGGGTACCCGGGATCGGGAAGAAGGGCGCGCAGCGGATCATCCTCGAGCTGAGAGACAGGCTCGGCGCGGCCGGGGAGACGAGCGACGCGGTGCCCGGTCCGGGGCCTGGCGCGGCGGGCTCGCCGTGGCGCGATCAGGTGCGGGCCGGCCTGATGAACCTCGGCTGGGCGGCCCGTGACGCCGAGCAGGCGATCACCGCGGTCGAGCCCGATCTCGCCGCCGACGGCGAGCCGGTGGACGTGGCCATCGCCCTGCGCGCCGCGCTGCGCCGGCTGAGCACGCCGTGACCGGCCAGGACCCGAGGGTCCCGGTAAGCGGCGGCCAGGAGCCGAGGGTCCCGGTAAGCGGCGGGGAGGAGGGCGATCGCGTCGTTTCGGCCCTAGCCGGCCCAGAGGAAGGCGATCGCGTCGTTTCGGCCCTACCCGGCGAGGAGGAGGGCGATCGCGTCGTTTCGGCCCTGGCGGACGCGGATGAGCGCGCGCTAGAGAGCGCGCTGCGGCCCAGGCGGCTGTCGGAGTTCATCGGCCAGGCCCGGGTCCGCGAGCAGCTGTCGCTGGTGCTGGAGAGCGCGCTGCGCCGCGGACGGCCACCGGATCACGTGCTGCTGTGCGGGCCGCCCGGCCTCGGCAAGACGACCATCGCCATGATCATCGCGGCCGAGCTCGGCGCGCCGCTGCGGATCACCAGCGGTCCCGCCATCGAGCGCGCGGGTGACCTGGCCGCGGTGCTGTCCACGCTCAGCGAGGGCGAGGTGGTGTTCATCGACGAGATCCACCGGCTGGCCCGGCCGGCCGAGGAGATGCTCTACCTCGCGATGGAGGACTTCCGGGTGGACGTGGTGGTCGGCAAGGGCCCGGGCGCGACCGCGATCCCGCTGGACATCGCCCCGTTCACCCTGGCCGGGGCCACCACCAGGGCCGGGTTGCTGCCGGCGCCGCTGCGCGACCGGTTCGGCTTTACCGCGCACCTTGACTTCTACGACGCCGCCGAGCTTGAGATCATCGTGCGCAGGTCCGCCGGACTGCTCGGCGCCCGGCTGCGCGACGACGGCGCGGCCGAGATAGCGGGCCGCTCGCGCGGCACGCCGCGAATCGCCAACCGGCTGCTGCGCCGGGTCCGCGACTATGCCGAGGTCCGCGCGGACGGGGTCATCACCAGGGACGTCGCCCGCACGGCGCTCGAGCTGTACGAGGTGGACGAGGAGGGCCTGGACCGGCTGGACCGCGCTGTACTCGAGGCTCTCATCCGGCGGTTCGGCGGCGGCCCGGTGGGGCTGTCCACCCTGGCCGTGGCCGTCGGCGAGGAGACGGAGACGGTCGAGGTCGTGGCCGAGCCGTTCCTGGTCAGGTCGGGGCTGCTGGCCAGGACACCGCGCGGGCGGGTGGCCACTCCGGCGGCCTGGCTGCATCTCGGCCTGGCGCCGCCCGAGGCCCCGGGCCTCGCGACGCTGTTCGACTGAGCCCCGCGGTCGCCAGGCCGCTTGGCGGCCGGTTCCGGCTGGGCACGACCTGAAGCCTGGCTAAGAGAGAGCTGAATTGAGTCGCGCGCAGGTCACGATCGGTCCCTTGACCCCGTAGCCTGTTGGTGCGTGGCACTTGCACCGCTAAACTTCGGCAGTTGGCCACTCACCGCCGTGCAGCGGCGGTGACGGCCTGGCTGGCGCCGGGCGTTTTGCCGGTGCCAGGCCACACGCAGCAATTCAACGGAAGGACACCCCGGTGTTGGGGAACATGATTCTCGCCGCGTCGGCTTCGACGTCCAAGAGCTCCGGGTCGCTCAACATCCTGCTCATTGTCGTGGTCCTCTTCGGGGTCCTCTACTTCGTGATGATCAGGCCGCAGCGCAACAGGCAGCGCAAGGTGCAGCAGCAGCAGAGCGCGGTGGCGCCCGGCACGCGCGTGCGCACGACCGCCGGGATGTACGCGACCGTCGTCGACGTGGACGGCGACGACGTGATCCTGGAGGTCGCCCCGGGAGTCGAGGTCCGCTACCTCAAGCGGGCCATCGCGCAGGTCGTCCCGGACGAAGACCAGACGGCCGACCACGGCTACGCAGCCGATGACGCGCCCGGCTATGCAGCCGATGACGACAGTGAGCCCGACGCCGGTGACGAGGCGGCCGATCACGAAGCCACCGACGAGGCGGCCGATCACGAAGCCGCCGACGATCACGGTGACGAGCCTGCGGGGCAGGCCGGCGACGAGAGCCCCAACGGCAGCCCCTCGGCACCCACGGATGAGCGCAAGACGCAGGGCAGCGTCTAGCCGCGGCACCGCGGCCACTGCCGGCAGCAGGTGACAACGACCCGGTCGAGCTAAGGACAGAGGAGAAGTGGCTCCACCAAAGAAAACGACCTCCAGGCCGGGACGGGCACTTGCGGCACTGGCGCTGATCATCATCGTGATGCTGCTCGCGATCGTCGGCAAGGATGCGTTCACCCCCGGCCACTGGCGGCACGACTTCAGGGTCCAGCTCGGCCTCGACCTGGCCGGCGGCACCTCGGTGACCGAGGAGGCGCAGACCATCACCGGGAAGGCCCCGTCGGCTTCGGACATGACCCAGGCGCGGGCCATCATGATCGCCCGGGTGAACGGGGCAGGCTTCAGCGGCGCGCAGGTTCAGCAGCAGGGCAGCAACGACATGGTGATCACGGTGCCCGGCGCGAACACCCAGAAGGTGGTCAAGCTGGTCGGCGTGACCGCGCAGCTGCTCTTCCGCCAGGTACTCCTGGTGGGCGGGCCCGGCTCCACCGCCACTCCGTCCTCGACCTCCGCGAGCACGCCGGCATCGCCGCCCGCCAGCAGCCCCACCGGCACGCCGTCGGTCAGCCCGTCACCGAGCGCCACGGGATCCAGCACGTCCTCGCCCAAGGCGGATGGCGCCTTCGGTTCGGCCGGGCAGGCAGGCGGACGCGGGCTGGCTGACGGCTCGCGGCTGCTCGCGGCGGCCAAGGCGAGCAAGCCCAAGCCCCATGCCACCAGCACGCCGAGCTCGTCGACGTCTCCTTCTCCCGCGCCGAGCACCACGGCCCCTGCCAGCCAGGTGGCGGGGGACGCGAGCCTGGTCAAGCCGGCCGTGCTCAAGGAGTTCAACAAGCTGGACTGCAGCAAGCCGAACTGGAAGGAACTGATCGGCTACTCGACCGCGATCTACGACAACCCGGCCCGGCAGATCGTCGCCTGCGCCAACCCCAGCACGGGGTTCGCGACCGGCACCAAGTTCGTGCTCGACCAGGCCAAGGTGCTGGGCAGGGATGTCACCGGCGCGCAGGCCGGCACGGCGAGCTCGCAGACGTCGCTCAGTGACAAGTGGCAGGTCAACCTCTCGCTGAACAAGCAGGGAACGACCGCCTTCGGCAATCTCACCTCGGAGATGTTCAGCAAGTACGGGACGCAGGCCGGGACCAACCCGCTCGACGACCTGGCGGTCGTCCTCGACGGCCAGATCGTCTCGGCCCCCTCGATCAACTCCGCGATCCCCGGCGGCAGCGCCCAGATCACCTACTTCACCCAGCCCGAGGCCCAGAACCTGGCCAACGAGCTGAACTACGGCGCGCTGCCCGTCACCTTCAAGCAGCAGAACATCGAATCCGTCTCGCCGGAACTCGGCAGGAACCAGCTCGTGGCCGGCCTGATCGCGGCGGCGATCGGCCTCGGCCTGGTGGTGCTGTACTCATTCCTCTACTACCGCGGCCTGGGCATCGTGTCGGTGTCCAGCCTGATCGTCGCGGGGATTCTCGCCTACTTGTCCGTGGTCCTGCTGAGCAAGTACGCGTCGTCCGGGTTCTCGCTGTCGCTGTCCGGCATCGCCGGCCTGATCGTCGCGATCGGCATCACCGCGGACTCGTTCGTCGTGTTCTTCGAACGGCTCCGGGACGAGGTCCGGGAGGGCAAGTCCCTGCGCCCGGCGGTGGAGAGCGGGTGGAAGCGGGCCAGGCGCACCATCCTGGTCTCGGACACGGTGTCCTTCCTGGCTGCGCTGCTGCTCTGGTACTTCTCGATCAGCGACGTCAAGGGCTTCGCGTTCACGCTTGGGCTGACCACGCTCATCGACGTCCTCGTGGTCTTCCTGTTCACCAAGCCGATGGTGACCATCCTGGCCAAGACCAAGTTCTTCTCCAGCGGGCATCCGATGTCCGGCCTCGACCCGGCCCGGCTCGGCGCCCGGGCGCCATGGCGGTCAGGAGTGCCGAGAACTGAGACCCGCCGCGCGAAGGAGGCATGATGCTGACCCCGGGCGAGATCAGCGGACGGCTCTACCGCGGCGAGGTGTCGATCAACTTCGTCGGCCGCCAGCGCGTCTGGTACACGATCTCCGGGCTGATCCTGCTGATCAGCATCATCGCCCTGGCCACCAGGGGTCTGAACTTCAGCGTCGACTTCAAGGGCGGGTCGATCCTGCAATTCAGCGCGCCGGGTGCCACCCTGGCCCAGCTGCACAACGCGCTGGTCAACTCGCCGGCGGGCAGCCAGGCGATCGTCCAGCACGTCGGCAGCGGCAGCAGCTGGCAGATGCAGAGCGCCAAGCTGGACTTCGCCCAGCTCCAGCAGGTCGAACACGCCATCCTCGCCAGTGGCATCAAGGCCACCGGCTTCAGCCCCAGCTTCGTCAGCGGCACCTGGGGGAGCGAGATCACGGGCAAGGCGCTGAAGGCGCTGATCGTCTTCCTCATCGTGATCGTGATCTACCTGTCGATCGCGTTCGAGTGGAAGATGGCCACCGCCGCGTTCGTGGCCCTGATGCACGACATCGTGATCACGGTCGGGGTGTACGCGCTGTTCGGCTTCACCGTCAGCCCGGCATCGGTTATCGGGCTGCTGACCATCCTGGGTTACTCGCTCTACGACACCGTGGTGGTCTTCGACAAGGTCCGGGAGAATACCGCCGGACTGCTGGGCTCCGGCAAGAGCACCTACAGCCAGGCGGCCAACCTCGCGCTGAACCAGACTCTGGTCAGGTCGATCAACACCTCGATCATCGCGCTGCTGCCGGTTGGGGCCATCTTGTTCATCGGCAGCGCGGTGCTCGGTCCGGGCGAGCTGCAGGACCTCGCGCTCGTGCTATTCGTGGGCATGCTGTCGGGCACCTACTCGTCCATCTGCATCGCCACCCCGGTACTGGCCGACCTCAAGGAGCGCGAGCCCCAGTACAAGGCACTGGCCAAGCGGGTAGCGCTGCGCGAGGCAGGCGGCCGGTCGGCGAGGCGCCAGGCCGCCAAGGCGGCTAAGACCCCGGCAGACGAACCGGCCGCTCCTGACGGGCTCGCTGCCGACGAGCCGGAATCCGCCGGCGCACCGGTGTCGGCCGTCCGCCCGGCCGCGGGCGGGTCAGCTCGCCCGGCCTCGAGGGAGCCCGGCCGGCCCTACGGCCGGCCCGCCAGCCCGGCCAGCCCGCCGGGTGACCTGGCCGCGGGCCAGGACGCCGGCGATACCGGCGCTGGCTTCTCCGGCGAGCCTGAAGCCCCCCAGCCAGCCGGCGACCAGGAGGCCCAGGGACCCAGCCCGGACCGGGTGCCTGCCGGGCAGGGGACGTCCCGCCCTGGTCCCGTTCCCGGGGGAGTCCGCCCCGGGCCCAGGCAGCAGCCGCGGCGCACCACCGCGGCCGGGCGGCGTCCCGGCGGGAAAAAGAAGAAGAGGTAGCCGGTGGCCGCCGACCAGGGCCAGACCACCGGCGAAGCCCAGATCCCGGGCACCAGCGGCGCGGCTCTCGCGGAGCTGATCAAGAGCTTTATCCGCGACGTCCCGGATTACCCGCTACCCGGCATCATGTTCAAGGACATCACTCCGCTGCTGGGCGACCCGGCGATGCTGCGGAAAGTCGTGGCCGCGCTCGGGACCGGTTTCGGCCGGGTCGACAAGGTCACCGGGATCGAGGCAAGAGGATTCATCCTCGCGGCCCCGGTGGCCTGCCTGCTGGGCACCGGGTTCGTCCCGGTCCGCAAGCAGGGCAAGCTCCCGGCGGCGACCTACGCGGAGAGCTACGAGCTGGAGTACGGCACCGCCACGATCGAGGTGCACCAGGACGCGTTCACGCCGGGGGAGCGGGTACTGATCGTCGACGACGTGCTGGCCACCGGCGGCACCGCCCGGGCCGCCGCCGGGCTGGTCCGGCAGGCGGGCGCCGAGGTGGCGGGCGTCTCCGTCCTGCTCGAGCTGGCCGCCCTGAACGGCCGCGCCGAGCTCGCTGGCCTGGAGCTACGCGCGCTGCTGTCCGCGTGACCGGCGCCGACGTCTTCCCGGCCGGCGGAGGGGATCGGGTCACCACCCGTGGTAACGGGCCGGGAACATCCGGCCACGTGCGGAAACGTCCGCCGATAGACTGGAGATCTGGCGGACATGAGGAGCGCAGTGGCGGGTGAGGTAGCGACTACGGGCACCGGTGCCGCCCAGGACGGAGCAGGACAGGACGGGAAGAGCGAAACCCCGGCCGCTGCGGACCGGAGCGGGGCGGCCCGGCGCCGTGCTGCGCGCGGCCGCGGCGGCAGGGCCGGCTCCCGGCAGCCCGCTGCCGACCAGGCTGGCCCCGGCCAGCCCGCTGCCGGCCAGGCAGATGCTGATCACGCCGCTGCCGGCCGCGTAGGCACTGACCGGGCAGGCACCGATCTGGTCGCGGGCACCGCGGCCGGGGCTGGCCAGTCCGCCGCCGGTCTGCCAGGCGCCGAGCAGCGCGGGGGCGGGGCAGGCACTGGCCAGTCCGCCGGTCGGTCAGGCACCGATCTGGTCGCGGACACCGCGGCCGGGACCGGCCAGTCCGCCGCGGTCAGCCAGGCGCCGAGCAGGGCGGGGGCGGGGCAGGCACCGACCAGGGCGGGGGCGGGGCAGGCACCGGCCAGTCCGCCGCCGGTCAGCCAGGCGCCGATCAGGCCGTGACCGCCGGGGCAGGCACCGGCCAGTCCGCGGCCGGTAAGTCCGCGGGCGCGGCTACGCCGGGGCAGCCAGCCGGCCAGGCTGCGGCCAGCAGGCCGGCGGCCAGCGAGGCCGCGCCCGGCCAGCACGCCCGGACCCGCAGCCAGGGAACCCCCAAGCGGCCAGGGAAATCCCTGGCACCGCGCAACGCAGCGGCCGCCCTGTCCGCCGCGCCGGCGTCAGCGGGCGCGGCGTCCGCGGCGGCCGTGCGCCGCCGGCTGGCCAGGCTCGGCGCGCAGCGCGGCGGGGGCGTCAACCCGGTGCTGGAACCGATGATCAAGACCATCCGGGCGACGCACCCGAAGGCCGACGTCCGGCTCATCGAGCGGGCCTACAACGTCGCGGCGCACTGGCACCGCAACCAGCAGCGGCTCAGCGGCGACCCGTTCATCACCCACCCGCTGGCCGTGGCCACCATCTTGGCCGAGCTCGGCCTGCCACACGAGACGCTGTGCGCCGCACTGCTGCACGACACGATCGAGGACACTCCCTACACGCTGGCGGAGCTGCGCAGTGAGTTCGGCGAGGACATCGCCGCGCTCGTCAACGGCGTCACCAAGCTGGACAAGGTCAAGTACGGGGAGTCCGCCGAGGCGGAGACGGTCCGCAAGATGGTGGTCGCGATGTCCCGGGACATCCGGGTCCTGGTGATCAAGCTGGCCGACCGGCTGCACAACATGCGGACCCTGCGCTACCTGCCCCGGGACAAGCAGGAGCGCAAGTCACGCGAGGTACTGGAGATCTTCGCCCCGCTCGCGCACCGGCTCGGCATGAACACCATCAAGTGGGAGCTCGAGGATCTCGCGTTCGCGACGCTGTACCCGAAGCGGTACGACGAGATCGCCCGGCTGGTCGCCGAGCGGGCGCCGGGCCGGGACGTCTTCCTGCAGGAGGTCATCCAGAACGTCGCCACCGACCTGCGCGAGGTCAAGATCAAGGTCAAGGTGACCGGCCGGCCCAAGCACTACTACTCGATCTACCAGAAGATGATCGCCAGGAACGTCGGCTTCGACGACATCTACGATCTGGTCGGGATCCGGGTGCTGGTCGACTCGGTGCGGGACTGCTATGCGGCGCTCGGCACGATCCATGCCCGGTGGAATCCCGTTCCCGGGCGGTTCAAGGACTACATCGCGCTGCCGAAGTTCAACATGTACCAGTCGCTGCACACGACGGTGATCGGCCCCGAGGGCAAGCCCGTCGAGCTGCAGATCCGCACCTGGGGAATGCACCGGC
This sequence comes from uncultured Actinomycetes bacterium, assembly GCA_963762615.1. Lineage (GTDB taxonomy): Bacteria > Actinomycetota > Actinomycetes > Streptosporangiales > Streptosporangiaceae > PALSA-505. The sequence goes on from CAVXLG010000020.1 coordinate 447,503, forward strand.
GCGCCGAGTACGGCGTCGCGGCCCACTGGAAGTACAAGGAGGAGACGGTCCAGGGCGCCCCGCAGGGCCGGGGCGGGGAGGCCGCCGAGGACATGGCCTGGCTCCGCCAGCTGGTGGACTGGCAGCGCGAGACCGCCGACCCGGCGGAGTTCCTCGAGTCGCTCCGGTTCGAGCTCGGCGCCGCCGAGGTATACGTGTTCACCCCGCGCGGCGAGGTGATCGCCCTGCCTCAGGCGGCCACTCCGGTCAACTTCGCCTACGCGATTCACACCGAGGTGGGACACCGGACCATCGGCGCCCGCGTGAACGGCCGGCTGGTCCCCCTGGAGAGCGCGCTCGACAACGGCGACACGGTGGAGATCTTCACTTCGAAGGCGCACGACGCCGGGCCGAGCCAGGACTGGCTGAAGTTCGTCAAGAGCGCCCGCGCCCGGAACAAGATCCGGCACTGGTTCTCCAAGGAGCGCCGGGAGGCCGCCACCGAGACCGGCAAGAGCGCGATCGCCCGGGCCATGCGCAAGCAGGGACTGCCGCTGCAGCGGCTGGCCACCGGGGAGGCGCTGCTCACGGTGGCCCGCGACCTGCACTACGCGGACCTTTCGGCGCTGTACGCGGCGGTCGGCGAGAGCCACGTGAGCGCCCAGTCGGTAGTGGCCAAGCTGGTCAGGTCCGCGGGCGGGCTGACGGGCGCGCAGGAGGAGCTGGCCGAGGTGGCGCTGCCCTCCCGGGCCGCCAGGCCGCAGCCCGCGGGGAATTCCGGCGTCGTGGTGGAGGGCGGATCCGATATCTGGGCCCGGCTGTCCCGGTGCTGCACGCCGGTGCCCGGCGACCCCATCACCGGGTTCGTCACCCGGGGCCACGGGGTCTCGGTACACCGCGCCGACTGTGACAATCTGGGTCACCTGAGCAGCTCCCAGCCGGAGCGGCTGGTGACCGTGCACTGGTCGCCCACCGACGAGTCGGTCTTCCTGGTCGCCCTCCAGGTGGAGGCGCTCGATCGCACCCGGCTGCTCTCCGACGTGACCCGCGCGCTGTCCGACCAGCACGTGAACATCCTGTCCGCCTCGGTGACCACGAGCCGGGACCGGGTGGCGGTCAGCCGGTTCACGTTCGAGATGGCCGACCCCAAGCACCTCGGTCACGTGCTGCGCGCCGTCCGGGCCATCGACGGCGTCTACGACGTCTACCGGGTGACCAACTAGGGCGGGCGCTATGCCTGCGGGCCGGCCTGTTCGCCGGCCGCCCGCCGGCAGCAGCGGGAACAGCCCCGCGACGGCGGCGACCGGGCGCGCGCCTGCCGCGAGCGTCAGACAGGAGCGACGATGGGCATCAGGCCGGTCCGGCTGTTCGGTGATCCGGTGCTGCGCACCCCGGCCAGCCCGTCGCCGACTTCGACCTGCAACTGCGCAACCTGGTCCGGGACCTGACCCAGACCCTGGATGACATCGGCGGTACCGGGCTGGCCGCGCCGCAGATCGGTGTGAGCCAGCGGGTGTTCGTGTACGACGTGGACGGGGTCCGCGGCCACCTGGTCAATCCCGGCCTGGGGTTTCCCGATGAGCAGGAGCAGGACGGCCTGGAAGGGTGCCTGTCCTTCCCCGGCCTGTACTTCGACGTCAGGCGGCGCGCGAACACGGTGGCCCGCGGCTTCACCGACCGCGGCGACCTGGTGCAGGTGGTGGGCAGCGCCACGCTGGCGCGCTGCCTGCAGCACGAGACCGACCACCTGGACGGGGTGCTGTTCATCGACCGGATGGACCCGGCGACGCGCAAGTCGGCCATGCGGGCCATCCGGGACGCGCGGTGGCAGGGCCAGCCGGCCCCGGCGGTCAGGCTCAGCCCGCACCCGCTGTACGGGCAAGCCCGCTAGCGGCCGGCCCGCCGGGCGGAAGGCCAGGCTCCGCCGGAGCGACTCACCCGCAGAACCCGGCCGGGAACATCCGCGCTAGCCGGAGAACTCGGCCAGTGTGCGCTCGGCCTCCTCGAGCCATGCCCGCCGCGCGGCCAGCGCGTCGGCCGCTTGCTCCTCGGCCTTGGCGTCGCCGCCGGCCCGCGCCTGGGCCAGCTGCTTCTCGAGCTGGTCGATGGCGGCCTTGATCTGCGCCACCGTGCCCTGCGCCCGGGCCAGCGCTTCGGGGTTGGACCGCCGCCACTGGGTGTCTTCCGCCTTGCGCAGCGCATCTTCCACCCGCCGCAGGCCGGACTCCAGCCTTTCCCGCGCATCCCGCGGCACCGAGCCGGCCTTCTCCCACCGTTCCTGGATTGACCGCATCGCGGTGCGGGCGGCCCGCAGGTCGGTGGCCGGCAGCAGCGCCTCCGCCTCGGCCAGCAGCTGCTCCTTCGCCACGGCGTGCTCGCGCAGCTCGGCCTCCTTGGCCGAGTACACGGCCGAACGGGCCTGGAAGAACTGGTCCTGGGCGGCCTTGAACCGGGTCCACAGGGCTTCCTCGTCGGTCCGGCCGGCCCGGCCGGCTTCCTTCCAGGACCGCATCAGCTCCCGGAACGCGCTCGCCGTGGGTCCCCACTCGGTCGAGGACGCGAGCTCCTCGGCCTGGTCGCAGAGCTTCTCCTTGCGGGTCCGCGCTGTCTCCCGCTCGCCCTCGAGCCCGGCGAAATACGCCTTGCGCCGCTTGGTGAACGCGTTGCGCGCGGCGGAAAACCGCTTCCACAGCGCGGTCTCGACCGCCCGGTCGGCGTGCGGCGCGGCCTTCCACTCCTCCAGCAGCTGGCGCATCCGCTCGCCGCTGATCTTCCAGTGCGTCGCCTCGGCCACGATCCGCTCGGCCTCGGCGACAATGCGCTCCTTGATCTGCCTGGCCTCGGCCCTGGACTGCTCGCGCGCGGCGCGGACCTCCTCGCGCCGGTGATCGAGCAGCCCGCTGATCGTCTCCAGGCGCGCCTTCAGCCCGTCCAGATCGCCCACCGCGCGCGCTTCGCTGACGCTGGCCAGGAGGCGCTCGATGGTGGACTGCGCCTGGGCCGGGGACAGGTCGGTGGTCTTGATCCGCTGTTCGATGAGGGTCACCTCGGTCTCCAGCGAGGTGAACTTGCGCTGGAAGAAGGCAAGAGCCTCGTCCGGGCTGCCCGCCTGCCACGAGCCGATCTCCCGCTCGCCGGCGGCGGTGCGCACGAAGACCGTGCCGTCGTCGTCTACCCGGCCCCACGGATCACTGGCGGTGCTCACCCGCGCCCTCCTGCCCGCTGGCTGATGCCGGGACGGCCGGCCTGCCGGTCCCGCTTCCCGGCCCTGCGCTCAGTAACTGCTGATCTTGACGCTCTCGATCGTGACCTTCTTGTTCGGCTCGCCGCCGCCCGCGGCGCTGGTGTTCTGGTTGCCAGCCTCGGCTACTTTCCTGACGATATCCAGACCCTTGACAACGACGCCAAAGGGCGTGTAGCTCGGCGACAGCCCGCCGCCCGCGTACACGATGAAGAACTGGCTGCCGTTGGTGCCCGGGCCGGCGTTGGCCATCGCGACGGTGCCCGCCGGGTAGGTGGCGCCCGCGGTGTTCTCGTTCGCGAACTTGTACCCGGGTCCGCCGCTTCCGGTCCCGGTCGGATCGCCGCACTGCAGCACGTAGATGCCGCTGGTGACCAGCCTGGGGCACGGGGTGTTGTTGAAGTACCCCTTCCCGGCCAGGTGCACGAACGAGTTGACGGTGCACGGCGCCCTGCTGTTCAGCAGGTCGACGACCACGGTGCCCTGGTTGGTCACGATGGTCGCCTGGCTCTTCGCCGAGGAGTCGGGCGTGGCCGGGGGTTTGCCGACGTTCCGCGCCGCTGGCGGATTCGGCGTGTACGTGCAGTGCGAGGCCGGCGGCGTCGCCGGCGCGCCCTTGGGCACGGTCGCCAGCGGGGTGGCCGGAGGCAGGGCCACGGTGGATGGCGTCGGCGACGCGCTCGTGCTCGGTTTCGACGTCGCCGAGGCGGCAGGCTTGGACGAGCTCACGCCGAACAGGAAGTAGGCGCCGACGGCGATGGCCACCACGGCGACAGCGGCGCCGCCGACCGCGGTTCGCTGCCGGATCTTGTGGGCCCGTTCGGTGCGCCGCTGCTGCTGCCGCTCGAACCGCTCGCGAGCCAGCCTGCGCTGGCGTTCCTTGCTCCCCGGCACCTGTGCTGCCTTCCTGATCGGTGTCCTGTCCTTTTGCGCGATCGATGAAACTTCGCGAATGGTACCCGGGCCGTGCGGGTCTCGGCGCTTTCGTTACCTGTTCGGTAGCCTGACAGCCAGACGGCCGGGCGCGGCAAGGCGCACGGCACCGGCCGCCCCGCCTGCCGCGGCTGACCCGCGCGGCCCCCGCCGGGCGTTTCGCCAGAGAGGACGACAGTGCTCGTTGCCGGGTTCCCCGCCGGGACGTTCGGGACGAACTGCTTCGTGGTCTCGCCCGGTGCGGGCGAGGAATGCGTCATCGTCGACCCGGGGCAGGACGCCGAGCAGGGGATCGAGGACATCCTGGCCCGGCACCGGCTGCGGCCCGTCGCCGTGCTGCTCACCCACGGGCACATCGACCACATCTGGTCCGTCGTGCCGGTCTGCGGCGCGAAGGACATCCCGGCCTACATTCACCCGGCGGACCGGGCGCTGCTCAGCGACCCGGCCCGCGGCCTGCCGCCCGGCGTGGGCCAGCAGCTGCTCGGCGGCCTGACGTTCACCGAGCCCGATGACATCGCCGAGCTCGCCGACGGCGCGACGCTGGCGCTGGCCGGCCTGGAGTTCACCGTGGACCACGCGCCGGGTCACACGCCGGGCTCGGTCACGTTCCGGCTGCCCGCCGGGACCGCCGGCCGCGGCGACGGCCCCGCCGGCAGCGGGAGCCGGTCGCTGTTCTCCGGCGACCTGCTGTTCGCCGGATCCATCGGCCGCACCGACCTGCCCGGTGGCGACTACCCGACGATCATGGACAGCCTGGCCCGGGTATGCCTGCCGCTGGCCGACGACACCGTGGTGCTGCCCGGACACGGGCCGGCGACTACGATCGGCGCCGAACGCGGGTCCAATCCGTTTCTGGCACCGCTGGCCGGGCGGGCCGCCCGGGGCGGCCCGGCCGCCGGGAAGGGCTGAGGTCGGCATGATCCGAACGCACGAGGCCGGGACACTGCGCGCGTCGGACGCCGGGCAGCAGGTCACGCTGGCCGGCTGGGTGGCGCGCCGCCGAGACCACGGCGGGGTGGTCTTCATCGACCTGCGGGACGCGAGCGGGGTGGCGCAGGTCGTGCTCCGCGCCGAAGACCTTGCGCACGATCTGCGGGCCGAGTACTGCGTGCGGGTGGCCGGCGAGGTCAGGCGCAGGCCCGCGGGCAACGAGAACCCGGAGCTGCCCACCGGCGATATCGAGGTCAGCGCGGACGAGGTGGAGGTGCTCAGCGAGTCCGCGCCGCTGCCGTTCCCGGTCGAGGGGGCCGGGGAGCTGAACGAGGACGTGCGGCTGCGCTACCGCTACCTGGACATCAGGCGCGCCGAGGTCGCCGACGCGCTGCGGCTGCGGTCCCGGGCGACGTACCTGGCCTTTGAGGTGATGCGGTCCCGCGGCTTCGTGCAGGTGGAGACGCCGTACCTGACCAGGTCCACGCCGGAGGGCGCGCGGGACTTCCTGGTCCCCGCCCGGCTGCGGCCGGGGCACTGGTACGCGCTGCCGCAGTCGCCCCAGCTGTTCAAGCAGCTGCTCATGGTGGGCGGCATCGAGCGCTACTACCAGCTCGCGCGGTGCTTCAGGGACGAGGACTTCCGGGCCGACCGGCAGCCTGAGTTCACCCAGATCGACATCGAGATGAGCTTCGTCACCCGGGAGGACGTGCTCGAGCTGGCCGAGGAGCTGGTCGGGCGGCTGTGGTCGGAGATCGCCGGCTACCAGGTGCCGAGGCCGATCCCGCGGATCAGCTACGCCGAGGCGATGCGGCGGTTCGGCTCGGACAAGCCGGATCTTCGGTTCGGCTGCGAGCTGACCGACCTGACCGCGTTCTTCGCCGAGACCGGATTCGGGGTGTTCCAGGCGCCGTACGTGGGCGCGGTCGTGATGCCGGGCGGCGCCGCTCAGACCCGCCGGGAGCTTGACGGCTGGCAGGAGTGGGCCCGCTCGCGCGGCGCGCGCGGCCTGGCGTACGTGCTCATCGACGCCGACGGGGCCGTCTCGCCGTCCGGCCCGGTGGCCAGGCACCTGTCGGAGGCCGAGCGGTCCGGGCTGCCGGCCGCGGTCGGCGCCGCCGCGGGAGACTGCGTGTTCTTCGCCGCGGGCGCTGCCGACGCCGCCCGGTCCCTGCTGGGCGCGGCGCGGCTGGAGATCGGCCATCGCTGCGGCCTGATCGACCGGTCAGCCTGGGCTTTCACCTGGGTGGTGGACGCGCCGATGTTCGAGGAGGACGGCAGCGGCGGCTGGACCGCGGTGCATCACCCGTTCACCGCCCCGCTGCCCGAGTGGGCGGACAAGTTCGCCGACTCGCCGGAGAGCGCACTGGCCGATGCCTACGACATCGTGTGCAACGGCAACGAGATCGGCGGCGGGTCGATCCGGATCCACCGCGCCGACATGCAGCGCCAGGTGTTCGAGGTGATCGGGCTGTCCGCCGGGGAAGCCGCCTCGCAGTTCGGCTTCCTGCTCGAGGCGTTCAAGTACGGGCCGCCGCCGCACGGCGGCATCGCGTTCGGCTGGGACCGGGTGCTGGCGCTGCTGGCCGGCAAGCAAACCATCCGGGACGTGATCGCGTTCCCCAAGGCGGCCTCCGGGCTGGACCCGCTCACCGGCGCTCCTACCCCCATCACTCCCGAACAGCGCCGCGAGGCCGGCATCGACGTCATCCCCCCCGAGGCTGCAGCCGAGGCCGCAGCCGCAGCCGCAGCCGAGGCCGCCGAGGGCGCCGAGGCCGCGCCCGGACCGCCGCGCCATTGAACCCGGCGCCGCCCAGGGCCTGACCAGGCCCACCCGGCGCGGGCACTGTGCCGGGGGTAAATGTCCGCGGTCCGCGGGGGTAATGTCAGTTCGTGACCAGGACACAGGGCGGGCAGCAGCCGGGCAGCCTGTTCGACGCGGCCGAGGAAGAGGCCGCCCACGCCGTCGCGCCGCTGGCTGTCCGGATGCGGCCGCGCACCCTCGACGAGGTGATCGGCCAGCGGCACCTGACCGGCGCGGGCACCCTGCTGCGCAAGCTCGCCGACCACGACGCCCCGATGTCGCTGCTGCTGTGGGGCCCGCCGGGCACGGGCAAGACCACGCTCGCGCACGTCGTGAGCCTGACCACCAGCCGGGACTTCGTCGAGCTTTCGGCGGTGACGGCCGGCGTCAAGGACGTGCGGGCCGCCATCGACGCCGCCCGGCGCAAGCTCGGCCTCACCGGTACCCAGACCCTGCTGTTCATCGACGAGGTGCACAGGTTCAACAAGGCACAGCAGGACGCGCTGCTGCCGGCGGTGGAGAACCGGTGGGTGTCGTTCATCGGGGCCACCACGGAGAATCCCTTCTTCTCCGTGGTCGGGCCGCTGCTGTCCCGGTCGCTGCTGCTCACGCTGGAACCGCTGAGCGAGGAGGACATGGGGGCCGTGATCGATCGCGCCCTGTCCGACGAGCGCGGCCTGGCAGGCGCGGTGACCCTCGACGCCGCCGCCCGCGAGCACCTGGTGCGGCTGGCCGGCGGCGACGCGCGGCGCGCGCTGACCTACCTGGAGGCGGCCGCGCTGGGCCTGCCCGGCGGCGGCGTCATCGACGTCGGGACGGTGGAGCGGGCGGTGGACCGCGCCGCCGTCCGCTACGACCGGGACGGCGACCAGCACTACGACGTGATCAGCGCGTTCATCAAGAGCATCAGGGGCAGCGATGCCGATGCCGCGCTGCACTACCTGGCCCGGATGATCGAGGCGGGCGAGGACCCGAGGTTCATCGCCCGCCGGCTGATCGTGCACGCGAGCGAGGACATCGGGCTGGCCGACCCGACCGCGCTGCAGGCGGCGGTGGCGGCCGCGCAGGCGGTCGAGTTCGTCGGGCTGCCGGAGGCCAGGATCAACCTTGCCCAGGCGGTCATCCACCTGTCGCTCGCGCCCAAGTCCAACGCGGTGATCAAGGCCATCGGGGCGGCTGACGCCGACGTGAAGGCCGGCCTGGCCGGCCCGGTACCCGCGCACCTGCGGGACGCGCACTACCGCGGCGCGGACAGGATCGGCCACGGCCGCGGATACGAGTACCCGCACGATTATGAGGGCGGGATCGTCGGGCAGGCCTATGCGCCCGATGACATCGCCGGGCGCCGCTACTACCAGCCCACCCAGCATGGCGCCGAAGCCCGTTACGCCGAACGCGCGGAGCGGATCCGCGCCGCCCTCGGCCAGCCCGGACGGCCCGGCGGCTCCTGACCGGCGCTCGGCCAGCTCCGAGTCGCCCGGCGGCTCCTGACCGGGCTGCCGCTCGAGTCGCCCGGCGGCTCCTGACCGGGCTGCCGCTCGAGTCGCCCGGCGGCTCCTGACCGGGCTGCCGCTTCGCGTCGGCTGCCCGCATTTCACCCGGACTCGAAAGCTCGGCCCTTCGGCGACCAGCCGATGGTCGCCTTGCGTACGCGGTAGGGTCAGGCGGGTGAAGGAGCAGGCGCGTTGAACCCGGGACAGCTGGCAGCGCTGATAGCCGCGGCGTTCTTCGCCGTGGGCGTGTGCGTGGCCGCCTACGTCCTGCTCAAGCTGGCCGGCCTGCTGACCGCGGCGACCGGGTACCTGACCGGGATGCGCCAGCAGGCCGATGCGGTCATCGAGCAGGCGCACGCCGCGATCGACCGGACCAACGAGCAGCTCGACCGGACCGACGCCATCACCTCGAACATGACCGAGGTCTCGGCCAGCGTGGCCGAGCTGACCGAGCACGTGTCCGCGCTGGCCGGCCTGGGCCGGGCCCTCGCCGTGGGGCCGGTTGGCAAGGCGTCCGCGGTCGCGTACGGCGTCCGGCACGCGGTCGGCCTGCGGCGGGCCGGCCACGGCTCCGGGGTCGGGGCGTCCGCGCCGGTACCGGCCGGCCCGCCTGCCCCTGAGCTCGGCGCGGGCCTGGCGGCCGTGGCAAGGCCGGCCCGGCGCCCGGCGCCCGGAGTCGGCGTGAGCACGGCGGCCGGGTTCGGCGCCGGTTCTCCGGCGGTGCGCCGGGCCTGGCTCCTGGCCGGGCGCGGGGCCGGCTTCGCGGCCAGGTTGCTGGCGGCGCGCGCGATGGGACGGCTGGTTCGGTGATTCGCCGGCTATTCTGGCTGCTCGCCGGGGCGGGGCTGGGCATTTCGGGTTATCGGCGGGCGAGCCGGGCGCTGCGCGGATTGGCCGGGTCATCCCGTCCCCGGGCCCGCCGCAGGCACGGGCTGGCCGGGTTCGCTCGCGACGTTCGGGACGGCATGGACCTTTACGCCGAGCAGCAACGGCTCAATATCGAGCGGCGCCGGGTTCCCGAAGGCCATACCCTCGGATTGCAGCAGGTGACCGCGGCAAGCGCGGGCTACGAGTCCAGCCGCAACGGCTCGTCCGCACCGCCCGCGCGGCACTAGAACCCACGACCCGAAGGACGGCCGCTGATGGAGTCGGCAGAGATCGCACGCCGTTTCCTGACCTATTTCGAGCAGCGAGGGCACACCGTGGTGCCCGCGGCCAGCCTCGTGTCGGAGGATCCGACGCTGCTGTTCGTGGTGGCCGGCATGGTCCCGTTCCTGCCCTACCTGCTCGGCCAGCGCAAGCCGCCGTACAGCCGGGCCGCGAGCGTGCAGAAGTGCCTGCGCACGGTGGACATCGAGGAAGTGGGCAAGACCACCAGGCACGGCACGTTCTTCCAGATGCTCGGCAGCTGGTCGTTCGGCGACTACTTCAAGGACGAGGCGATCACCTGGGCGTGGGACCTGCTCACCAGGTCTGAGCGCGACGGCGGGTACGGCTTCGCCGCGGAGAGGCTCTGGGCGACCGTCTACCTGGACGACGACGAGGCGTACGGCATCTGGCGGGACAAGGTCGGCCTGCCGGAGAGCCGGATCCAGCGGCTGGGCAAGGAGCACAACTACTGGGACATGGGCGTGCCGGGACCGTGTGGCCCCGACTCGGAGATCTACTACGACCGCGGCCCCGACTACGGGCGCGAGGGCGGCCCGGCGGTGAACGAGGAACGGTACCTGGAGATCTGGAACCTCGTCTTCATGCAGTACGAGCGGGGTCCCGGGCCGGGCTTCGACTACGAGATCACCGGTGACCTGCCGGCCAAGAACATCGACACCGGCATGGGCCTGGAGCGGATGGCCGCGATCCTGCAGGGCGTTGACAACATCTTCGAGATCGACACCACCTGGAAGGTGCTGGACCGGGCGGCCGAGCTGACCGAGCAGAAATACGGCCAGGACCGCAGGTCAGACGTGGCGCTGCGGGTGGTGGCCGATCACGTGGACAGCGCGGTGATGCTGGTGGCCGACGGGGTGCTGCCGTCCAACGAGGGGCGCGGCTACGTGCTGCGCCGGCTGCTGCGCCGCAGCATCCGCAACCTGCGGCTGCTGGCCGGCGGCCAGCGCGGCAGTACCGAGGAGAGGTTCCTGCACGAGCTGACGAGCACGGCCATCGAAGCGTACGGCCCGCAGTACCCCAACCTGGTCAGGGACGCTGCGAACATCCAGACGGTGATCGACGCGGAGGAGGCGGCGTTCCTCGGCACGCTGCGCACCGGCAGCGCGATCTTCGACGCCGCGGTGGAGGAGACCAAGCGCCGCGGCTCCGCGGAGCTTGGCGGAGCGCAGGCGTTCCAGCTGCACGACACCTACGGCTTCCCGATCGACCTCACCCTGGAGATGGCGGCCGAACAGGGGCTGCGGGTCGACGAGGAGGGCTTCCGGCGGCTGATGACCGAGCAGCGGGAGCGCGCCAGGAAGGACGCCGCCGAGAAGAAGACGGGCAACGCGGACGTGTCGGTGTTCGCCGCGCTGCTCGAGCAGTCGGGCAGCGCCGATTTCACCGGCTACGACCAGGTGACGGGCGAGGCGACGGTGACCGGCCTGCTGGTCAACGGGATCCCGTCCCCCGCCGCGGGGGAGGGTACCGACGTCGGCATCGTGCTCGACCGGACGCCCTTCTACGCCGAGGGCGGCGGCCAGCTCGCCGACGCCGGCGTGATCAGGGTGGCGGGCCGGGACGGCACCGACGCCCTGGCGGAGGTCTACGACGTGCAGACGCCGCTGCCGGGCGTGATCGTGCACCACAGCCGGGTGCACTCCGGGGAGATCGTTCTCGGCTCCCCCGCGTTCGCGGAGATCGACACGGAGCGCCGCCGGGCGATCTCCCGGTCGCACACCGCGACCCATCTGCTGCACCGTGCCTTCCGCGGCGCGCTCGGCGACTCGGCCGCGCAGGCCGGCTCGGAGAACTCGCCCGGACGGCTGCGGTTTGACTTCACCGCGGCCGGAGCGGTGCCGGTCTCCGTGCTCAGGGACGTCGAGGACGAGGTCAACCAGGTGCTCATCACCGACCTTGACGTCCGGGCGTTCCACACCTCGATCGATGACGCGCGCGCGATGGGCGCGCTCGCGCTGTTCGGCGAGAAGTACGGTGACGACGTCCGGGTGGTCGAGGTCGGCGAGTACTCCCGCGAGCTGTGCGGCGGCACGCACGTTGCCCGGTCCGGGCAGCTCGGCCTCATCAAGGTGCTCGGCGAGTCGTCTATCGGGGCCGGCGTGCGGCGCGTCGAGGGACTGGTGGGCATGGACGCGTTCCGGTTCCTGGCCACGGAGAGCCTGCTGGTCAGCCAGCTGGGCGAACAGCTGAAGGCGCGCCCGGAAGAGCTGCCCGAGCGCGTCATGGGGCTGGTGACCAGGTTGCGGGACGCGCAGCGGGAACTTGACCGGCTGCGCAGCGCGCAACTGCTGGCCCTGGGTCCCGACCTGGCCCGCGGCGCGCAGGATATCGCCGGGGTGAGCCTGGTCGCGCACCACGTACCGGACGGCGTCGCCGCGGACGGGATACGCACGCTGGCGCTGGACGTCCGCGGACGGCTGCCTGCCGGGCGCCCCGCGGTGGCCGTGCTCGCCGGCGTCCCGGACGACCGGCCGGTGGTCGTGGTCGCCGTCAACGAGGCCGGGCGGGACAAGGGCCTGGCCGCGGGCAGGCTGGCCGGCATCGCCGCCAAGGCCATCGGCGGAGGCGGCGGGGGCAAGGCTGATGTCGCGCAGGGCGGCGGCGCGCCCATCAGCCAGATCGGGCCGCAGGGGATCGATCGCGCCTTCGAGGCTGTTCGTACCGCTGTAAGGGACGCCGCAGGAAGCTTTGGCGTACCGTGAGACCGTGCTGTCGCCAGAAAGCCGCCTGGGTGAGACCTGCTCGCCAGAAGCTGCTCAGTTGCCGGTGAGGAAGGGCGTGCGGCTCGCCATCGACGTGGGAACGGCGCGGATCGGCGTGGCCCGGTGCGACCCCGGCGGCTCCCTGGCCAGCCCGCTGACCACGGTCACCCGCGGCAAGGGCGACGTGGCCAGGCTCGCTGAGCTCGCCGAGGCCAATGAGGCGATCGAGGTGATCGTCGGCCTGCCCACGACGCTGTCCGGCCGGGAGGGCAGGGCGGCGCTCGACGCCCGGGCCTTCGCCCGGAGGCTGGCCGGCCGGCTGGTGCCGGTTCCCGTCCGGCTGCTGGACGAGCGCTTCACCACGGTGACGGCCCACGACGCGCTGCGGATGGCCGGCCAGGACTCGAAGGCCAGGCGGTCAGTGGTGGACCAGGCCGCCGCCGCGGTTCTGCTGCAGGCGGCGCTGGACGCCGAACGGTCTACTGGCCGGCCCGCCGGGGAGCCGGCCGGCACCGGAGCACGCGAGTGACCGGGCGCAGGCGCCGGACCGGGGACGAGTTTGCCGGTGAGCGTCCCTGGCCGGCCGGCGAACAGCCCGGCGGTTCCTGGCCGCAGGACGCCAGCGGCGCGGATCGCTCGTGGCCGCCGGGGCAGCCAGGACCCGAATACGACACCAGCCGCTCCAGCCCGCCTGGCGCGTCACGGCGCGGCAGGCATTCGGCTCCGCCCGGGTCCGCCGCGGGCCCCTACCCCACCCCGGCCCGCCCAGAACACGCCGTCCCGCCACCCGCCGGGCCGCCGGATCGCGGCCCGTTGCCGCCCCTGCCCAGGCAGCCGGGCCGACCCGGGCCGCCGGACGGGCAGTACGGCGAGCCGGCTGACCGCTATCGGATGCCGCGCGGGGGGTACCCGGCTGATTCACCGCAGTTTCGGGCTGACGCATCCCCGTATCCGGGCAGGGCAACCGGGCATCCCGCCTCCGGTGACCGGTACGCCGGACCGGGTGACGGATACTCGGGGTCCACCGGCCGGCGCGACGGATCGGGTGACGGGTACCCCGCGTCCGGCGGCCGGTACGACGGATCGGGTGACGGGTACCCCGCGTCCGGTGGCCGGCGCGACGGATCGGGTGACGGGTACCCCGAATCCGGTGGCCGGTACGCCGGATCGGGTGACGGGTACCCGGGGTCCGGTGGTCGGCGCGACGGATCGGGCCACGCGTACCCCGGAACCGGTGACCGGTACGCCGGATCGGGTGACGGGTACCCCGGAACCGGTGGCCGGTACCCCGGATCTGGTGGCCGGTACCCCGGATCGGGCGACGGGTATCCGGGATCCGGCGACCGGTACGCCGGACCGGGTGGCGGGTACCCGGAATCCGGTGGCCGGTATGCCGGATCCGGTGACGGGCACCCGGGATCTGCTGACCGGTACCCGGACGGCCGCGGATCACTTCCCGGCCGTGGCGCATACCCGGGATCGCAAGACCGCCCCCCCGCACCCCGAGACCAGTCCCCCCAGTCCCGGGGTACCCACCCGGGAGCCGGGGACCGGCGGCCCGACCCTGGAGAGGGGTACCTGCCGTCTCCTGCACAGCGGGCTGAGCCCGCCCGTTCGTACCCGCCGACCCGGGATCCGTCCTCCCCCCGGGTCCAGGACGAGTACTCCCGCGGCCGGGACGAGCATCCCGCTACCCGGGAGGAGTATCCCCGCGCCCGGGACGGGCGTCCCGGGGGCGGCGGTGGATACCCTCCGCCGGAGGAGCGCGACGAGGCAGCCGGAGGTGCGGGCTTCTTCGCCGGGCTGGATGAAGGCCGGAGCGCCCCTGGTGGTTCCGCGTCCCGCGGTGGTTCCGCGTCCCGCCGTGGTTCCGCGTCCCGCGGCGGTTCCGGTGCCCGGAAGGACTACCGCGGCCAAGAGGACCACGACGCCCGGGGGGAGTACGACCGCGACCCCGCGGGCGGCCGTGGCGGCCGGGATTCCGGGTTTGACCGCGATGATCAGCCGGTCCAGCCCAGGCGCCGACGCCGTGGCCGCTGGGCCGCCCTCATCGCGGTGCTCGGCGTCCTGGCCATCCTCATCCCGCTGGGCATCGGCGGGTTCTACGCCTACCGGGCCATCAACAGCCATTTCTTTCCGGCGGACTACTCCGGTAACGGGACCGGGGAAGTCGTCGCGCAGATCCGGCCGGGGGATTCGGCAACCGAGGTCGGGGACCGGCTGTTCGCGCTCGGCGTGGTAGCCAGCGTCCGGGCCTTCGTGAACGCCGCCGAGCACAGTCAGCGGGCCAGCGCGCTCCAGCCGGGTTTCTACCGGCTGCACAAGCAGATGAACGCCACCCTGGCGTTCGACCTGCTGCTCAAGCCGTCGTCGCGGGTGCAGCTCAAGGTCACCATCCCGGAGGGCTGGCGCGAATCGCAGATCGTAGCCGCGCTCGGCCACAGTTCCGGCATCCCGGTCGGCGACTACAAGAAGGCGCTGCGGCACACCGGCGCGCTCGGCCTGCCGTCCTACGCGCACGGCAATCCCGAGGGATACCTGTTCCCCGCCACCTACGAGATCCAGCCGGGCATGACCGCGACCGGCGTGCTCCAGGCCATGGTGAAGGCGTTTGACCAGGAGGCGGCCAGCGTGGGCCTGACCCAGGCGGCCGCCCGGGGGCACATCACCCCGGCGCAGGCCATCGTGATCGGCAGCCTGGCGCAGGCCGAGGGCGGCAAGGACTCCGACTTCCCCAAGATCGCCCGGGTGATCTACAACCGGCTGGCGGACGGCATGCCGCTCGAGCTGGACAGCACGGTGATGTATGCCCTGCACACGTACGGGATCCAAGCTTCGGACCAGCAGCTGACCGTCCGGTCGCCGTACAACACCTACCGGTACAAGGGCCTGCCGCCCGGACCCATCGACAGCCCCGGGGACGCGGCCATCCGCGCCGCGCTGCATCCTGCCCGGGGCAACTGGCTGTACTTCGTCACGGTGAACCCGAAGACGAAGCAGACCGTCTTCACTTCGAGCGTGTCGCAGTTCAACCAGCTCAAGGCCGAACTGCAGAGAAACCTGGGGCAGGGAGGCTGACGCTGCCGGCCAGGAAAGCCGCGGTGCTCGGCTCGCCTATCGCGCACTCGCTGTCTCCCGCGCTGCACCGCGCCGCCTATGCCGAGCTCGGCCTCGACGGCTGGTCGTACGAGGCGATCGAGTGCGACGAGGCCGGGCTGGCCGGGGTGCTGGCCCGCTGCGGCCCGCCGTGGGCCGGGCTGTCACTCACCATGCCGCTCAAGCGGGCGGTGCTGCCGCTGCTCGATCGCATCGACCCGGTGGCGGCCGCGACGGGCGCCGCGAACACCGTGGTGTTCCGGGCCGGCGCCAGGCACGGGTACAACACCGACGTGCCCGGCCTGGTGGCCGCGCTGGCCGCGGGCGGCCTGCGCGAGGCTCCGGCGGACGCGCTGATCCTGGGCGCCGGAGCCACCGCCTGCTCCGCGCTGGCCGCGCTGGCCGACCTTGGCCTGCGGGAGGCGACCGCAGCCGTCCGGGATCCGGCCCGGGCGGCCGGCCTGCGGGCGGCGGCCGCGCGGCTCGGGGTGAACGTCGGGCTGCGCCCGTTCGGAACGGACACGCCGAACGGAGCCGAGCTGCTCATCTCCACGGTCCCGGCCGGGGCGGCCGATTTTCTCGCCGAACGGTTCCGGCGGCTCGCTCACCCGCCCCCGATCATCATGGACGTGGTGTACGAGCCGTGGCCCACCCCGCTGGCGGCCGCGGCGAGTCAGGCGGGATCGGTCGTGATAGGCGGATTCGAGCTGCTGCTGCACCAGGCGGCGCGGCAGGTCGAGCTGATGACCGGCAGGCCGGCACCGGTGCGGGCGATGCGCGACGCCGGCCTGGCCGAGCTGGCCCGCAGGGCGGCGCGCGGCCAGCGGGGGCCGGACCGGCGGTGAGGGCACGGTAAGCTGGCGGGGAATAGCGCAGCAGGCCGTATTGCTGTTAGTGTTGTTCGCCGACTGCCTGGTGCTCGCGCACCGGGTTCATGCAAGCGGAGGACCACCTCCCACCTAGCCGGTCTCACCGGGCCTCGCGGCTCGCGATCGGCGGGTCAGGCCGGACGTCCCCGACGTGATCGCGCAAGCGGCTTGCGTCGCGGGCGGCTGGCACGGCGCTCACCTGATGCCGTCACGGGCACCGGGCGGTGCCGTGCTGGTGGTTGCCCCGCGTGCAGATGCCATGCGGGGCTTTTCTCGTGGCGGGCGGATTGGCCGCCTGCCGGGGCCGCTCCGCAGGCGCGGTCGGGGAACAACCCGCCGCCGGAAGCGCCGGCGGCGGAGCACAGCAAGGCCATGGAGGTCACATCAGCGTCGAACCGCGTATCAACGAGCGCATACGCGTCCCTGAAGTCCGTCTTGTCGGCCCGAACGGTGAACAGGTAGGCATCGTTTCCGTCAACGACGCGCTCCGGCTGGCCCAGGAGGCCGATCTCGATCTGGTCGAGGTCGCGCCGACCGCCCGGCCGCCGGTGTGCAAGCTGATGGACTACGGGAAGTTCAAGTACGAGTCCGCGCTCAAGGCCAGGGAATCGCGCAAGAACCAGGCGCAGACGGTCATCAAGGAGATCAAGCTCCGCCCCAAGATCGACCCGCACGACTACGGCACCAAGAAGGGGCACGTGGAGCGGTTCCTCAAGCAGGGGGACAAGGTCAAGGTGACGATCATGTTCAGGGGCCGCGAGCAGTCCCGGCCGGAACTGGGGTTCCGGCTGCTGCAGCGGCTGGCCGGCGACGTCGAGGAGCTCGGCTTCGTGGAGTCGCAGCCCAAGCAGGACGGGCGCAACATGATCATGGTGATCGGTCCGCACCGGAAGAAGAGCGACGCCAAGGCCGAACGCGCCAGTGAGCGCGCGGCCCAGGCCAGCAGGCAGGTGCCCAGGCCTCGCGGCGGTTCGCCGGCCCCTCCGGGGTCGCTGGCACCGGCCAGGCCGCGGAGCCCGCCGACCGGCCCGAGGCCGCGGAGCCGGCCGAGCGGGCCGACCGGGTCGAGGCCGCCGCGTCGGCCGAGCAGGACGCTTAGCGGACAAGGAGCGCTGGGCCGCCGCCGCGGTGGCGGCCCGGAGCTGGCCCACGGGCCGGGCCATGCGCCCGGTGTACCGGTGCCTGAGGAGGACAGTGCCTCAGGCACGCTGAAGAGAGTCGTGCCCCGCGGCACGCTGCGAAAGGGAGGCGACGGCGAGCATGCCGAAGATGAAGACGCACAGCGGTGCCCGCAAGCGGTTCCGGCTGACGGGCTCGGGAAAGGTGATGCGCCGCCGCGCCAACCGAGGTCACCTGCTTGAGCACAAGTCTTCCCGGCGGACCCGCCGGCTGGCCGGGGACATCCCCGTGGCCGCCGCCGACCTGAAGAAGACCAAGAAGCTGCTGGGAAAGTAGCCCGGCCAGGCTAACGAGGAGTCACACTATGGCACGCGTGAAGCGGGCGCTGAACGCCCACAAGAAGCGCAGGGTCGTCCTCGAGCGGGCGAGCGGCTACCGTGGCCAGCGGTCACGTCTGTACCGCAAGGCCAAGGAGCAGATGCTCCACTCGATGACCTACTGCATACACCGGCCGCAAGGACCGCAAGGGCGCGTTCCGGCGGCTGTGGATACAGCGGATCAACGCGGCGGCCCGGGCCAACGGGATGACGTACAACCGGTTCGTGCAAGGGCTCAAGGCCGCGGGCGTGGAGGTTGACCGGCGGATGCTGGCCGAGCTCGCGGTCGCCGACGCGCCCGCGTTCGCGGCCCTCGTCGAGGTGGCGAAGAAGGCGCTGCCCGACACCGGCGGGCAGGCCGACCAGGCGCGGGCCGCCTGACCGGACAGCGGGCGCGCGCTGGCGCGGGCATGCCCGCCGCAGCCGGCCATCACCAGGCCGGGATCCGCTCCCCCCGGGTCAGGGCGGCGCGCCAGCTGGGAAAGCGGGCGCTGCGCCAGCGAGCCCGCGCTTTCCTGGTCGAGGGCCCGCAGGGGGTCGCCGAAGCGCTGGCCTACCGGCGCCGGGCTGACCGAGCTGTTCGTGACCGGGGAGGGCCGGTCACGATACGCGGAGCTCGCTGACCTGGCCAGCCGCCAGGGGGCTGACGTGCAGCTGGTCAGCGGCGAGGTGATGGCGAGCGCTGGCGCAGACCATCACCCCGCAGGGCGTGCTCGGCGTCTGCATGTTCATCGACGTGCCGCTGGCCCAGCTGACCGCGGCCAGCCCCGCGCTGGTGGTCGTGCTGGCCCACGTGCGCGACCCGGGCAACGCGGGCACCGTGCTGCGCACCGCGGACGCCGCGGGCGCGCGACGGCGTCGTGTTCTCCGCCGCCTCGGTGGACCCGTACAACGGCAAGTGCGTCCGGGCCTCCGCGGGCAGCCTCTTCCACCTGCCCGTGGTGGTCGGGGTGAGCGCGGCCGAGGCGGCGGCCTCGCTGCGCGCCGCCGGGCTGCGGATCCTGGCCGCGGACGGCCGCGGCCGCCGCTCGCTCGACGAGCTCGCCGATGCGGGCGAACTGGCCGGCCCGACCGCGTGGCTGTTCGGCAACGAGGCCTGGGGCCTGCCCGGTGACCTGCTCGCCCTGGCCGACGAGACCGTCGCGGTCCCGATCTACGGCCGGGCGGAGAGCCTGAACCTGGCCGCGGCGGCCGCGGTATGCCTGTACGGCTCGGCCCGGGCGCAGCGGCAGCGATGATCGCCGCGCTGAGGCGGCCGATCCGAGGTGCCCAGATATCGGGCATCCGGCACGTACCCGGGCATACTGGCACATCTGCATGAAATTAGGGACTCCCGCCGGGCCGCTCCGACGCGCTAGAGTCTGACCGCATTCCGTTACGCCCGCGGGCTGACGGCGGGCTGGCCCCGGGGCCGGATCTGCCGTGCGCGTGCCGGGCGAAACCTTTCGAGCGGATGGGATCATGACGGGCACAGGCCGGGTCGGCGGCTATCGTGCGGGCAGCTACCGCGCGGGCTGCTACGGCGGATGGGGCCCGGCCGGCGGGGACGAGTCCGTCCCCAGCCCGGAATACGACGAGCTGCCGCACGGCGGGCCCGACACGCCGGCCAGCCTGGTCATCGCGGACGACCTGCCGGACGGCCTGGTGATCGCCGACGAGGCCGGGCGGGTGGAGGTCTTCAACGCCGCGGCCGCCCGGCTGACCGGCACGCCGGCCGCCGATGCCCTGGGCAAGCACGTCTACGACGTGCTCGCGCTGCGCGACTGCCGACGACCGCAGCTGGTGGGCCTGCACCGATCCGTATCACGGCCTGTGCACCAGGACCAGGCATCCCGAGGCATCCCTGTACCTGCCGGACGGGACCGAGGTCCTCGTCACCATGGGCTACGTCCGCGACCGGCGGCAGGCCCGGGCGCCCAGGAGCGTGCGCCGCATCGTGATCAGCCTGCGCGGAGCCGAGCCGCGGGCCCGGCTCGAGCGCAGCCGCGCCGACCTCGTCTCTACCGTGGCGCACGAGCTGCGCTCGCCGCTGACCAGCGTCAAGGGCTTCACCGCGACCCTGCTGGCCAAGTGGTACCGGTTCACCGACGACCAGAAGCGGGTCATGCTGGAGACGGTCAACGCCGACGCGGACCGGGTGACCAGGCTCATCACCGACCTGCTGGACGTGTCCCGGATCGAGTCCGGCCGCCTCGAGGTGCACCGCCAGTGGGTGGACATCCCGGCCCGGGCGCGGAAGATCATCGCCGGCCGGGTCGCGGCCGGCGAGCACCCGAGCCGGTTCGCGCTGGAACTGGGCGGCCCGCTCCCGGAAACCTGGCTGGACCAGGACAAGGTCGATCAGATCATCGGCAACCTGGTGGAGAACGCGCTGCGGCACGGCGCTGGTACCGTAACGATTGTGGTGGAACCGGCGGATGCGGGCGGCGGCCCTGGCGACAGCGCCCGGGCGGTCGCTGTTTCCGTGCGCGATCAGGGCGAGGGCGTGGCGCCCGAGCTGGCGCCGAGGGTGTTCCGCCCGTTCTGGCGGGCCAAGCGCCGCAGCGGAACCGGCCTCGGCCTGTTCATCGTGAAGGGCCTGGTCGAGGCGCACGGCGGCACGATCACCGTGCAGACGGCTCCGGGAGGCGGGGCGGAGTTCCGATTTACCATGCCCGCCGGGACGCCCGACTTCGGCTGACGGAGCGGGAGGTCCGGGGTCCTTCCCCGGCTGCCACGGTTACCCGGCGGGTGCCCGAAGCGACGGCGTGGCCGCGATCGCCGATCGCGATCGACACGCCAGGCAGGGCGAGCGTCACATTCAGCCAGGCACAGGGAGACAGCGGATGTCTGCAGGCAGCAAGCAGTATGACCCGGTGGAGGTGGCCGTGCTTTCCCCGGATGAGGTAGACCGGGCCCGTGACGAGGCGCTGGCGGCCATCGCCGCGGCCGGCGACCTGGACGAGCTCAAGGCCGCCCGGCTCGCCCACTCCGGCGACCGGGCGCCGCTGACCTTGGCCAGCGCCGAGATCGGGGCGCTGCCGCCGGCCGCCCGCGCCGAGGCGGGCAAGCGGGTAGGCGGAGCGCGGGCGCAGGTGCGGCAGGCGATCGGTGACCGCACGGCGGCGCTGGAAGCCGAGCGGGACGAGCGGATTCTCACCGCGGAGACCGTCGACGTGACGCTGCCGACCCGCCGCTCGGCGCGCGGTGCCCGGCACCCGGACACCCTGGTCAGCGACCGGCTGACCGACGTGTTCGTGGCCATGGGCTACGAGGTCGCGGAGGGTCCCGAGGTCGAGGCCGAGTGGTACAACTTCGACGCGCTCAACTTCGCCCCCGACCATCCGGCGCGGGCGATGCAGGACACCCTGTTCGTGGCCGGGCCGGACGGCGGGCAGGACTCCGGGATGGTGCTGCGCACGCACACCTCGCCGGTGCAGATCCGGGCGATGCTGACCCGCCAGCTGCCGCTGTACGTGGTGAGCCCCGGGAAGTGCTACCGCACCGACGAACTCGACGCCACGCACAGCCCGGTGTTCCACCAGATCGAGGGGCTGGCGGTGGACGAGGGACTGACCATGGCCGACCTGCGCGGCGCGGTCCAGGCGTTCGTGGACGCGATGTTCGGCGAAGGGCTGCGGACCAGGTTCCGGCCGGACTTCTTCCCGTTCACCGAGCCGTCCGCGGACGTGTCGATGGAATGCCACGTGTGCCGCGGCGCGCTCCGCCCGGCCGCGCGGCGGGCCCTGCCGGGTGTGCAAGTCGCAGGGCTGGATCGAGATCGCCGGGTGCGGGATGGTGAACCCGCGAGTGCTCGTGGCCTGCGGCATCGATCCGGACCGGTACAGCGGGTTCGCCTTCGGGCTCGGCATCGAGCGGACCCTGATGATCGGGTACGGGGTCCGACATGAGGGACACCATCGAGGGCGACGTGCGGTTCTCCGCCGCGTTCGGGATGGAGACTCTGACATGCTGATCCCGCTTTCCTGGGTGCGCGAGTACGCGCCCATCGACGAGGAGGCCGCCCAGCCAGCGGAGGTCGCGCGGCGGCTGACCGCGGCCGGGCTCGAGGTGGAGTCCGCTACCGCGTCGGGCCACGACGTCCGCGGCGTGGTCGTCGCCGAAGTACTGGAGATCGAGGAGCTGGCCGGGTACAAGAAGCCGATCAGGTTCTGCCGGCGTGACCGCGGGCGACGCCGACCCGGACGGCGAGCCGTACGGCGTGATCTGCGGGGCGGCCAACTTCTCGGTCGGCGACCGGGTGCCGCTGGCGGTTCCCGGCGCCGAGCTGCCCGGCGGCGTACAGATCGGTGCCAAGCAGGCCTACGGCCGGATGTCGGCCGGGATGATCTGCTCGCCGGACGAGCTGGCCATCGGCGACGAGCACGCCGGCATCCTGGTGCTGCCCGCCGACGCGCCGCTCGGCGCGGACTTCGCGGATTACGCCGGGCTGCGGGACGTGGTACTGGACATCGCGGTCACCCCCGACCGCGGCTACGCTCTGTCGGTCCGCGGGGTGGCGCGCGAGCTGGCCAGCGCGTACGCCGTTCCGTTCACCGACCCGGCCGGGGCCGGTGCCGCCGACGACGCGGCCGGCGCGCGGGCGCCGGATGTGTACCCGGCGAGCATCGCCGACCCGACCGCCTGCGACCGGTTCGTGCTGCGCGAGGTGCGCGGCCTGGACCCCGCCGCCCGGACGCCGCTGTGGATGCGGGTCCGGCTGGCCCGGGCCGGGCTGCGCTGCGTCTGGCTGGCCGTGGACATCACCAATTACGTGATGCTCGAGCTCGGCCAGCCGCTGCACGCCTTCGACCGGTCGAAGCTCAGCGGGCCCATCGTGGTCCGGCGGGCTGAGCCGGGCGAGCGGCTGGAGACCCTGGATCACGTGGTGCGCGCGCTCGACCCCGACGACATCCTGATCACCGACTCCTCAGGGCCGATCTCGCTGGCGGGCACGATGGGCGGCATCGGCACCGAGATCGACGAGAATTCCGCCGACCTGGTCATCGAGGCCGCGCACTTCTCCGCGGAGGGAACCGCCCGGATGAGCAGGCGGCACAAGCTGAGCAGCGAGGCGTCCTACCGGTTCGAGCGCGGCGTCGATCGCGAGCTGCCGCTGCGCGCCTCCGCGCAGGCGGTGTCCCTGCTGGCCTCGTTCGGCGGCGCGAGCGTGATCCCGGGCTGCACGCACGCCTGGGTACCGGTGCCGCCGGTCACGATCACGATGCCGGTGAGCTACCCGGACGAGGTGGCCGGGGCGGTGTACGGACGGGACACGGTGGTGCGGCGGCTGCGCGAGGTCGGCTGCGAGGTACCGGCCGGCCCGGCGGCCGATGGCCAGCTGCCGGCCGACGGCAGGCACCTGCGGCAGGACCACGGCAGGCACGACCGTTCCGCGACGGCGCTCGTGGTCAGCCCGCCGTCCTGGCGGCCCGACCTGACCGACCCGAGCGACCTGGCCGAGGAGGTCATCCGCCTCGAGGGGTACGCGAACATCCCGGTCGCGATGCCGCGCGCGCCCGCCGGGCGCGGGCTGACCGCCAGGCAGCGGACCCGGCGCGGCGTCGGCCGCGGGCTCGCGGCGGCTGGCTACGTGGAGGTGCTGAGCTGGCCGTTCGGCTCGCCCGGCGATGCCGATGCCCTCGGGCTGCCGGCCGAGGACCCGCGCCGCCTGGCGGTGCAGGATCGCCAACCCGCTCAGCGAGGACGAGCCGCAGCTGCGCACTACCCTGCTTCCCGGGCTGCTGCGCGTGCTCGCCCGCAACATCGGCCGCGGGTTTGCCGACGTTGCGCTCTTCGAGATGGGACTGGTGTTCCGCCCGCGTCCCGGCGGCAGCGGGATCGCGCCCATCCTCGCGGTGGACCATGCCCCCACGGTGGCGGAGCTGAGCGCGCTGAACGCCGAGCTGCCCGATCAGCCGGTGCGGGTAGCCGCGGTGCTGGCCGGCCAGCGCGAGCTGGACGGCTGGTGGGGAGACGGCCGGGCCGCGTCGTGGGCTGACGCGGTGCAGGCGGCCGGCGAGGTATGCGCCGCCTGCCGGGTACCGGTCACGATCCGGGCCGCACAGCAGCCGCCGTGGCATCCCGGGCGCTGCGCGGCCGTGTTCGTGCCGTCCGGGGACGGCCACGAGTGGCTGGCCGGGCACGCCGGAGAGCTGCATCCCCGGGTGGTCCGTGCCTTCGGCCTGCCCGAGCGGGCCTGCGCCATGGAGGTCGACCTCTCGGTGATCGAGACCGCGGCCGGCCGGGTGGCCGGGGATACAGCCGCCGCGGGTGTCCGGCTATCCGGTCGCGATCCAGGACGTGGCGGTGAGCGTGCCTGCGGCCGTGCCGGCGGCGGACGTGCAGGAGGCGCTGACCGCGGGGGTGGCGCAGACAGGCGCGGCCGAGCTGCTCGAGGAGATCAGGCTGTTCGACCTGTACACGGGGGAGCAGACCGGCGAGGGGCGCAAGTCGCTGGCCTACACGCTGCGGTTCCGCGCGCCGGACCGTACCCTCACCGTGGAGGAGACGTCGTCGCTGCGGGACGCTGCCGTGGCCGAAGCGGCGCGCCGGGTGGGCGCGGTACTGCGCGGCGGCTGAACTGCCTGCTCTCTGCTGCCGCGACCGGTGCGGGGGGCCCTCGCGTTTGTTAGGCTCGGCGGCGACTCCAGGTGATGACCCGCTCACGGCGGATCACCGGCGGCAACGGATCCGGAGGACGAGATAGCGGAGGTCGGGTCGGCTGAGCGCGCCGAGCGGGCGACGTTCAGCCAGGTGTTCGCGGTGACGGAGTTCCGGGCGCTCTGGTCTGCGCAGATGCTCTCGGTCGCCGGGGATCAGCTCGCCAGGGTCGCACTGACCTGGCTGGTGTACGACCGGACCCGCTCGTCACTGCTGGCGGCGATCACCTTCGTCGCCAGCATCGTGCCCACCTTTATCGGCGGCGTGACCCTGTCGGGTCTCGGCGACCGGTTCTCCCGCCGGCAGGTCATGATCGTCTGCGACCTGATCCGGGCTGCGCTGGTCATCATCATGGCGCTGCCCGGGATACCCGTCGCCGCCCTGGTCGCGCTCTTGTTCGCGGTAACCACGGTCGGCGCCCCGTTCACGTCGGCGCGGGCCGCGCTGTACCCGGAGGTGCTGGCCGGTGACCGGTACGTGCTCGGCACCGCGATCACCATCACGACGTACCAGTTCGCGCAGGTCATAGGGTTTGCCGTCGGCGGGGCGGTGGTCAGCCTCGTCGGCGTGCGCACGTCGCTGATCGCCGACGCGATCACGTTCGCCGGCTCCGCGATCATCGTGCGCGGATGGGTCAGCGCCCGGCCGGCTTCGCGCGGGCTGCGCCGCGCCAAGATCAGCTCGATCGCTGACCTGCGGTCCGGCGCCCGGCTGGTGGCCGCGAACCCGGCGCTGCGCACGCCCATGCTGTTCGGCTGGCTGGCGGCCTTCTACGACGTGCCCGAGGGGGTCGCCGCGCCGCTGGCCCGGATGCTCGGCGGAGGCGCAGCCACGGTCGGCCTGCTGCTGGCCGCCGCGGCGCTGGGCGCGGTGATCGGATCGATGGCCTTCGGCCGTCTGGTTGACCCGCCTGCCCGGCTGAGATGGATGGGTCCGCTGGCCGTGCTCACGACCGCCGTGCTCACGGGGTTCTTCCTCGGCCCGGATCTCCTGTTCGCGCTGCTCATCCTGCTGGCATCCGGGCTGTTCGCGTGCTTTCAGCTGGCCGCCAATGCGGCGTTCGTCAGCGCTGCTCCCGCCGCCCAGCGCAGCCAGGCGTTCGGGCTGGCCCTGGGCGGCATGAGCCTGGGTCAGGGCACCCTGATGATCCTCGCCGGCGCGGCGGCGGAGCATTTCGCGCCGACAGACGTGGTCGGAGTGGCTGGCGTCCTTGGTGCCATCGCGGCGGCGGCCCTCGCCGCCAGCTGGTCGCGGCGGCGCTGATCGCCGGCTCGCGGGCACCGTACCCGTTGATCTGGTGGTGACTAGCCCCAGGTCGTGGTGCGCACTGTCCACCTCCCTCGCCCTCGGCAGCTGCGGAACCTGTGTTGACTAGCCCCAGGTCGTCGTGCGCATGACGCGTCTCCCTCCAGGCCGGGCAGATCCCTCACTCCGGAGTCGTCACCGTTACGGCGGGCCAGCACCGCGCGGGTTCACCGGCGGGGCCGCTGGCGGCGCTTGGTTCATCGTCGCACGCACAACCTGCCCCAGAACGTCTGGATAATGCCCTTTATCGGCGACGCGCGCGAGCTGGCGTCATCATGTAACTCAGTGATGACGTTCCGCCCCGGAAAGAATACCAGGGAGTAACCTAGACTTGACAGACAGCAGTCATGCACTGTGACAATGCACGCAGCGCCCATGCGGCTCCGTACGGGTCGCTTTGCTGGAAACACGCCGATACCCGGGGAGGAGGGCAGCTGGCATCGCCTCCGGCCGACGTGTGCGCCTGAACGTCCTCCCGGCTCCGGCGGCGTGGCCCATCTGGCGGCTGCCCCGCGGGGTTGCGGTCTTCGTCGTGGCCGTGATCGCCGCCAACCTCGCCGCGATCGGGCTGGCCGCCTCGTTCTTCACCTTCCGCTCCGGCGACCTGCTCCTCTTCGGCCTGCTGCTGGCCTGCGACGCCGCTACGGTCGAGCTCACCAGGCGGTCCGGAGAGCCCGCAGGCGTGATCAAGGATGTGTACGCGGTCTGGGAACTGCCGGTCGCGATCCTGCTTCCCCCGCTGTTTGCCTTCCTCATCCCCATCGTCCGGATGGCGCTGGTGCAGTGGCGGATCCGCCGCGCCCCGCTCTACCGCAGGGTCTTCAGCTCCGCAGCCCTGGGCCTGGGCTTCGGCGCCGCGTCGGTCGCCTTCCATGCGCTGAGCAAGGCCGTGATCGGCTCGTCGCCCAGCCCCGGGGCGCATGCGGCGCTGTGGGTGGTGGCGGTCGCGGCCTGCGGCACGCTCGAGTGGGTGGTGAACACCACGCTGGTGCTGACGGCGGTCAAGGGCACCGATCCTTCGGCGCGGATACGCGACATGGCGTTCTCCCGGGAGCCGCTCTTCAATGACATCACCGAGCTGTGCGTGGCGTTCCTGGTCGCGTTCGGCGCGGCGAGCAGCGCGCTGGTGGTCGTCTTCGCGTTCCCCTTCGTCATCTTGCTGCAGCGTTCGCTTCGGCACACCCAGCTGGTCAACGATTCGCGCATCGACTCCAAGACCGGGCTGCTCAACGCGGGCACCTGGGAACGCGAGGCCGCGGCCGAAGTCGCCCGGGCGTCCCGGACCCGCAACCCGCTGGCCGTGGCCCTGCTGGACATCGACAAGTTCAAGGCCGTCAACGACACCTACGGTCACCTGGTGGGAGACCAGGTACTCAAGGCGATCGCCGGCTCCCTCCAGGACTGCCTGCGCGAGTACGACCTGGTCGGCCGGTTCGGCGGCGAGGAGTTCGTCCTGCTGCTTCCGCATACGGCCGAGCGCGACGCGCACCGGATCTGCGAGCGGCTGCGCGTCCAGATCGCCGGGCTGCCCGTCGGCATCGGCGGCACCGCGGGGATCCAGCCCCTCTGGGTGACCGTCTCCATCGGGGTAGCCGTGCTCGACGCCGCCCGCCGCGACCTGACCGAGCTGCTCGCGGCCGCCGACCGCGCCCTCTACCGGGCCAAGGAAGCCGGCCGCGACCAGGTTCACATGATCACCAGCGACGCGGCAGGCACCGGTGACAGCGCGGTGGCCCGGCCGACCGACGGCCCGCCGCCCCCCGAAGGAGCGCGCTAACTGCCCGCCTGGCCGTCCGGCGCGCCGGCCGGCGCCCCGCTGGGATCCTGCGGTTCGCAGGTGCCCTCGGCGATGGGCTCTACCACCCGGTGGCTGCTGCCGCTGCCGGACAGGGCCGCCACCATGCTGTCCCGGCAGACCTCGTAGCAGTAGCGGATCCCGTCCACGTTCGCGTGCTGCTGCGCCCAGTTCCGGATCGCCCGGATCTCGGCGATGTCGTTGCCCGCCTGACCCGAGATGGCGCTTTCCGGGGAGCACATCTCGGACTGGATCCGCTCTGGCGGCTCGGCGTCGGCGGGCCAGATCCGGACCAGGTACTTGGTGACAAGATCCATCGTCCCCTCCGTCGCGAGTCTACGTCCGCGGGATCGGTCAGGCCGCGCCTAGCTGGGGGTCCCGGATGCCTGGGTGGCCTGCAGGTTCAGCACCGCCACGATCTGCGTTCCGCCTTTACGGCATTGTGAGGCCTCGCCGGTCTGCACGATCGTCGGGGTGTCCTGGCCCTGGCAGGTCCAGCCGTCCACCATCACCGGCGCGCCGCCGCCGTTGCCGTGCACGCGGCCGGCCCGCACTTGGCCGGTGTAGTCAGCCTCGATCCGCATGGCCAGCGAGCAGGCGGCCGAGCCCTTCTCGACCTCAATGATCACCGGGACGTTGGCCGCGGTCCGCGACGTCCCGCAGGTAGCGCGCGGCGGCGCCAGCGGAGCCGCGGCAGGCGGGCTGGAGGCACCCGGCGGCCCGTCGTGCGCCCCCGGCGAGGCACTGCATCCCGTGACGAGCAAGGCGAGCCCGGCGGCCGCCAACCGCGAGCGTCGCATCGGGACCTCCTTTCCGCGCCCCTAATCATGCCGCCGTCCGCCCGGCGCACCAAAGCCGGCTGCCCGTCACGCAAGCACTGCGTAATGTGAGCACCGTAACTTGCATAAATAACCAATGCCATGCATACTTCTGCGAGTACCGTCTCTGGCCCGCGGGCCGGATGGGCACGGCAACGGTGAGGAGATCTCGTGGGCACGCGGGCGGCGGTGGCCGGGGCGAGCGGCTATGCCGGGGGCGAGCTGCTGCGCCTGCTGGCCGCGCACCCGGACCTGGAAATCGGCGCGGTCACCGCGGGCGCGAGCGCGGGCAGGCTGGTGACCGACGTCCATCCGCACCTCCCTCAGCTGGCCGGTCACCGGTTCGCGGCCACCACCGCCGCATCCCTGTCGGCCGCCGACCTGGTATTCCTGGCGCTGCCGGCGGGAGAGTCCGCGGCGCTCGCCGCGCAGTTGCCGGCCTCGCTGAAGATCGTCGATCTGGGCCCCGACTTCAGGCTCGCCGATCCGGCTGCGTGGGCCAGGTTCTACCAGGTCCCGCACGCCGGCCTGTGGACCTGCGGCCTGCCCGAACTGCCCGGAGCGCGCGGGCAGATCCGCGCCGCCGGCCGGGTCGCCGCGCCGGGCTGTTACGCCACGGCGGCGATTCTCGCGCTGGCGCCGCTGCTGGCCGCGGGGCTGGCAGAGCCGGCCGACGTAGTGATCGTCGCCGCCTCCGGCACGTCCGGCGCGGGCCGGTCGGCCAAGCCGGAACTGCTCGGCAGCGAGGTGATGGGCGCGGTCTCGGCCTACCAGGCCGGCGGCCTGCACCGGCACACGCCCGAAATCGAGCAGGCGCTCAGCGCGGCCGCGGGACGGGCACGCGCCACCGTCTCCTTCACCCCGCTGCTGGCCCCGATGCCGCGCGGCATCCTGGCCACCTGCACGGCCCGGCTGGCCCGCGGCGCTTCGGCGGAAGCGCTCCGGGAGGCAGTCGCGCGTGCCTACGCCGGCGAGCCGTTCGTGCGCCTGCTGCCCGAGGGGCGCTGGCCGGCCACCGCCGCGACCGCCGGGTCAAATGCCGTCCACCTCCAGGTGGCGGCGGACGCGCGCGCGGGCCGGGCCGTGGCGGTGGCCGCGATCGACAACCTCGGCAAGGGCGCCGCCGGCCAGGCGGTGCAGAACGCCAACCTGATGCTCGGCCTCCCGGAGACGGCCGGCCTGACAGCGAACGGAGTAGCCCCTTGAGCGTGACCGCGCCGGTTGGCTTCCGCGCGGCCGGGGTCGCCGCCGGGCTGAAGGCGACGGGCGCGCGCGACGTCGCCGTGGTCGTCAACGACGGCCCGTCCCGGGCCGCGGCCGGCGTCTTCACGGCGAACCGGGTTCAGGCCGCCCCGGTGCTGTGGACCCGCCAGGTCGTCCGCGGCGGCCGGGTCCGGGCGGTGGCGCTCAACTCCGGTGGCGCGAACGCGTGCACCGGGCCTGACGGCTTCGCCGATACCCATGAGACGGCCGAACGGCTGGCGGCTCGGCTCGGCGACTCAGCCGGCGAGATCGCGGTCTGCTCCACCGGCCTCATCGGCGAGCGGCTGCCGCTGGACCGGCTGCTGCCCGGGATAGACGCCGCCGTCGCGGCGGCATCGCGCAGCGGCGGGCCCGCCGCGGCCGATGCGATCAGGACCACGGACTCGGTGGTCAAGATCGCGTTCAGGCGGGGACGGGACGGGCCGGACGCGGCGGCCCGCGGCGGCTACGCGATCGGCGGGATGGCCAAGGGCGCGGGCATGCTGGCGCCGTCGCTGGCCACCATGCTCTGCGTCCTGTCCACCGACGCCGACCTGCCCGCGGCCGAGCTCGACGGGGCGCTGCGCGGCGCGGCGGCCGCGACGTTCGACCGGCTGGACACCGACGGGTGCATGTCCACCAACGACACCGTGCTGCTGCTGGCCAGCGGCGCGTCCGGCGTCCGCCCGGATCCCGCCGAGTTCGCCGTCCAGCTCACCGGGGTCTGCGCCGACCTGGCCCGCCAGCTGCAGCTGGACGCCGAGGGCGCGGGCAAGGCGATCGCGATCGAGGTCGTCGGCGCGGCGAGCGAGCGGGACGCGGTCACCGTCGGCCGCGCGGTCGCCCGCAGCGCCCTGCTCAAGTGCGCGATCGCCGGCGCCGACCCGAACTGGGGCCGGGTGCTGTCGGCGGTCGGGACCACCGACGCCGTATTCGAGCCCGACCAGCTCAACGTCGCCATCAACGGCATCTGGGTCTGCCGGAACGGCTACGCGGCCGACGACCGGGGCAAGGTGGACCTGCGCCCGCGCGACGTGACCATCACGGTCGACCTGGCCGTCGGCCCGGATTCGGCGACGATCGCCACCACCGACCTGACGGTGGCCTACGTGCACGAGAACACGGCTTACCCGACGTGACCGCCAGCACGGCGAGCGCCGCGGCGCCGGCCGGCCAGGACGCGATCGCCAAGGCCGCGACGCTGATCGAGGCGCTGCCCTGGCTGAACCGGTTCCACGGCCAGACCGTCGTGATCAAGTACGGCGGGCACGCCATGACCGACGCGGCGCTGCGGGCCGGGTTCGCCCAGGACGTGGTGTTCCTGCGGTACGCCGGGCTGCGCCCGGTCGTGGTGCACGGCGGCGGCCCGCAGATCACCGAGCAGCTGGGGCGGCTGGGCCTGACCAGCACGTTCACCGCGGGGCTGCGGGTCACCACGCCGGAGACGATGGACGTCGTCCGGATGGTGCTCACCGGGCAGGTGAACCGGGACGTGGTCGGGCTGATCAACCGGCACGGGCCGTTCGCGGTCGGCATGTCAGGGGAGGACGCGAACCTGTTCACCGCGCGCCGCAAGCCCGCCATGGTGAACGGCGAGGCCGTGGACATCGGCCTGGTCGGGGAGATCGCCGCGGTGAGCCCCGGCGCGGTGCGCGCGCTGCTCGCCGACGGCCGCATCCCGGTGGTGTCCAGCGTCGCGGCGGGCGAGCGGGGCGAGGTCTACAACGTGAACGCGGACAGCGCCGCCGGCGCGCTGGCCGTCGCGCTCGGCGCCGCGAAGCTCGTCATGCTCACCGACGTCGCCGGGCTCTACCCGGACTGGCCGGACCGCGGCGAGGACGCCGCCGCCGCGTCCGGGCCGGTGATCAGCCAGCTCACGGCGGCGCAACTCGATGTGCTGCTGCCCGCGCTCAGCGCGGGCATGATCCCCAAGATGACCGCCTGCCGGGACGCGGTCCGCGCCGGGGTGCCGCAGGCGCACGTGCTCGACGGCAGGCTGCCGCACGCGGTGCTGCTGGAGATCTTCACCGACTCGGGCATCGGCACGATGGTGGTGCCGGACGGGAGCGCGGTATGAGCGGGTCACAGCGGCTGATCGAGCGGTACGCCGCGTCGATGATGCCGAACTACGGCCGCCCGCCGGTCGCGCTCGTCCGGGGCCAGGGCTGCCAGGTATGGGATGCCGACGGCGAGGAGTACCTCGACCTGATCGCCGGCATCGCGGTGAGCGCGCTCGGCCACGGTCATCCGGCTCTCACCGAGGCGGTCGCCAGGCAGGTCAGGAGGCTCGCCCACACGAGCAACCTGTTCATGAACGAGCCCGAGATCGAGCTGGCCGAGCGGCTGCTGGCGCTGCTCGGCGCGGACGGCCGGGTGTTCTTCGCCAACTCGGGCACCGAGGCCAACGAGGCGGCGCTGAAGGTGGTACGGCGCGCCCAGGCCAAGCGCGGAAACCCGGAGCGCCGGGTGATCGTGGCCGCCGAGCACGGCTTCCACGGCCGCACCATGGGCGCGCTCGCGCTGACCGGCAAGGCGCCGATCCGCGAGCCCTTCGGGCCGTTCGGGCTGACCGTGCGGTTCGTCCGCTACGGCGACGCGGCCGCGCTGCGGGACGCTGTCACCGATGACTGCGCCGCCGTGTTCCTCGAGCCCGGCCAGGGCGAGGCGGGCGTCGTGCCCGCGCCCGCCGGGTACCTGCGGGCAGCCAGGGAAGCCTGCGACGCGGCCGGCGCGCTGCTCGCGCTGGATGAGATCCAGAGCGGGATCGGCCGGACCGGCCGCTGGTTCGCGCATCAGCAGGAGGGAGTGCGGCCGGACGTGCTCACCCTGGCCAAGGGCCTGGGCGGCGGGCTGCCGATCGGCGCCTGCATCGGCCTGGCGGACTGCGGCACCGCGCTGGACAAAGGCGACCACGGCAGCACATTCGGCGGCAACCCGGTGGCTTGCGCGGCCGCGCTGGCCGTGCTGGACACGATCACGGACGACGGCCTGCTCGACCACGCGGCCCGGCTGGGCACGCAGCTCGCGACCGACATCGGCGCCGTCTCGCATCCGCTGCTCGCCGGGGTCCGCGGCCGCGGGCTCTGGCTCGCGATGCTGCTGACCGAACCGGTGGCCGCGCGGCTGGAAAGTGCCTGCGCTCGCGCCGGGTTCCTGGTCAATGCGGTCCAGCCGGACGCGATCAGGCTGGCGCCGCCGCTGATCCTGAGCAGCGCGCAGGCCAGGCTGTTCACCCGGACGCTGCCGTTCATCCTGGACGCGGTGTCTGGCGCCGAGCCAGCAGGCGACGGCCGGACCGCCTCGCGGCCGGCATCAGCCGCCGATGCGGCGTGCCGGATCTGGACGGAGCTGGAGCTGTGAGGCCGGGTCGGCGGGTGTCCGGGGTGCAACCGTTCGGGACAAACCATGACCGGTCCCGCGGGGCGGCGCGATGACGGCGGTCAGCCCGGTCACCAAGGTGGCGCGGCAGGCCAGAATCGCCGCCATCCTGGCCCGGGCGCAGGTCCGGTCCCAGGAAGAGCTGGCTGAACTGCTCGCCGCGGGCGGCCTGCACGTCACGCAGGCCACGCTCTCGCGTGACCTGGAAGAGCTCGGCGCGGTGCGGCTGCGCGCCGCGGGCGGATCGCTGATGTACGCGCTGCCCGGCGAGCCAGGCGGACCAGGGTCGCCGCCTGGCGGCGTGCTGGCCGGCGCCGCGCAGGAGGCGGCAGCTGAGGGCGCCGGGAGCCGCCTGGCCCGGGTCGCGGCGGAACTGCTGACCTCGGCGGAGGCCAGCGCGAACCTGGTGGTGCTGCGCACCCCGGCGGGCGCGGCCCAGTACTTCGCCTCGGTCATCGACCACGCGGCCTGGCCGTCGATCCTCGGCACGGTGGCCGGCGACGACACCGTGCTGGTCATCGCCAGGGATCCGTCCGGCGGCGACGCCGTGGCCGCGGCCCTGCTCAGGCTGGCCGAGCGGCATTCGGTGCGCGAGCGAGCCGGCCCGGCCTAGCCGGAGCCGGCCACGAGCCCGGCCAGACAAGCGAACGCAGCCAGACAAGCGAACACAGCCAGACAAGCAGAGGACAGGACATGACGCAGCGCGTGATACTCGCATATTCGGGCGGGCTGGACACGTCGGTCGCCATCGGCTGGATCGCCGAGCAGACCGGTGCCGAGGTGATCGCCCTGGCGGTGGACGTCGGGCAAGGTGGCGAGGACCTGGTCACCATCAGGGACCGGGCGCTGGCCTGCGGCGCCGCCGACGCCGTCGTGGTGGACGCGCGGGCGGAGTTCGGCCAGCGGTACTGCATGCCGGCCCTGCTGGCCAACGCCCTCTACATGGACCGGTACCCGCTCATATCCGCGCTGTCGCGGCCGCTGATCGTGACGCACCTGGCCCGGGTGGCGCGGCAGTACGGTGCCTCGATGGTCGCGCACGGCTGCACCGGCAAGGGCAACGACCAGGTCCGGTTCGAAGTCGGGCTGACCACGCTGGAGCCCGGCCTGCGGGTGCTCGCGCCGGTCCGTGACAGCGGCATGACCAGGGACAAGGCCATCGCGT
Source organism: uncultured Actinomycetes bacterium (assembly GCA_963762615.1). Classification (GTDB taxonomy): domain Bacteria; phylum Actinomycetota; class Actinomycetes; order Streptosporangiales; family Streptosporangiaceae; genus PALSA-505. The sequence continues at coordinate 481,564 of CAVXLG010000020.1, forward strand.
TCGCCGAGGAGAAGCGGCTGCCGATCGACGTCACCTCGTCCTCGCCGTACTCCATCGACCAGAACCTGTGGGGCCGCTCGGTCGAGACCGGGCACCTGGAGGACATCTGGGAGACGCCGCACGACGACGTGTACGGCTACACGTCCGACCCGGCGCTGCCGCGCGAGCCCGATGAGCTCGTGCTGAGCTTCGCCGACGGCGTGGTGAGCGCCATCGACGGTGCGCCGCGTACCCCGACGGAGATCATCACCGAGCTGAACGCGCGGGCGGGCGCGCAGGGCGTCGGACGGCTGGACCTGGTGGAGGACAGGCTGGTCGGCATCAAGAGCCGGGAGATCTACGAGGCGCCGGGTGCGATCACCCTGATCACCGCGCACCAGGAGCTGGAGAACGTGTGCCTGGAGCGGGACCTGGCCAGGTTCAAGCGCCAGGCCGGGCAGCGCTGGGCCGAGCTCGTCTACGACGGCCTGTGGTTCTCGCCGCTCAAGAGCGCCCTCGACGCGTTCATGGCGGCGGCGTCCCGGAACGTCACCGGGGACGTCCGGGTACGGCTGCACGGCGGCAGGGCGGTGGTTGCCGGGCGGCGCGGCGCGGCCTCCCTCTACGATGACAAGCTGGCCACGTACGACACGGGCGACGAGTTCGATCAGGCCCTGGCCAAGGGCTTCGTCGAGCTGTGGGGCCTGCCGAGCAAGACTGCCGCGGTCCGGGACCGCCGGGTGGCGCCGAGCGCGAGCAGCGACGGCTGACTGTGCCGCCCGCCGCGGCGCGGGCCGGCGACCGCGGGAGGAGCATGGTGGTAAACGACGAGCCAGCGCCGCCGACGCGGCTGTGGGGCGGCCGGTTCGAGTCAGGCCCGGCCGAAGCGCTGGCCAGGCTCTCGGTGAGCGTCCAGTTCGACTGGCGGCTGGCCCGCTACGACCTGCTCGCCTCGCGCGCGCACGCCCGGGTGCTGCACAAGGCCGGATTGCTGTCGGATCCGGAACTGGACCGGATGCTGGCCGCCCTGGACGACCTGGGCTCGGCCTGCCGGGACGGCAGCTTCCGGCCGTCGGCAGCTGACGAGGACGTGCACACCGCCCTGGAGCGCGGGCTGCTCGAGCGGCTCGGCACGCTCGGCGGCAAGCTGCGGGCCGGCCGCAGCCGCAACGACCAGGTGGCCACCGACCTGCGGTTGTACCTGCGGGACTATGCCCGGCTGATCGTGTGCCGGATCGCCGAGCTGCAGACCGCGCTGATCGGCCAGGCCGAGCAGCACGCGGGTACCCAGGCGCCGGGGATGACGCACCTGCAGCACGCCCAGCCGGTGCTATTCGGGCATCAGCTGCTGGCACACGCTCAGGCGCTGGCGCGTGATGTCGCGCCGGCTGCGCGACTGGGACGTCCGGGCGGCGGTCTGCCCGCTGGGCGCCGGGGCGCTGGCCGGGTCCTCGCTCGGGCTTGACGCGGCGAGCGTAGCGGCCGAGCTGGGCTTCACCGCTGCGGCGGCCAACTCCATGGACGCGGTCAGCGACCGGGACTTCGCGGCGGAGTTCTGCTTCGCCGCGGCCCTGCTCGGCGTGCACCTGTCCCGGCTCGGCGAGGAAGTCGTGCTGTGGGCCTCGCAGGAATTCGGCTGGGCCGAGATCGACGATGCCTACGCGACCGGATCGTCGATCATGCCGCAGAAGAAGAACCCGGACGTTGCCGAGCTGGCCCGCGGCAAGGCCGGACGGCTGATCGGCGGCCTCGCCGGGCTGCTCGTGACGCTCAAGGGATTGCCGCTCACCTACAACCGGGACCTGCAGGAGGACAAGGAGCCGGTGTTCGACGCCGTGGACACGCTGCTGCTCGTGCTGCCGGCCATGGCGGGCCTGGTATCGACGCTGCGGTTCCACGCCGAGCGGATGACGGCCAGCGCGACGGAGGGGTTCTCGCTGGCCACCGACCTGGCCGAGCTGCTGGTGCGGCGCGGCGTGCCGTTCCGCGAGGCGCACGAGATCGTCGGTCACCTGGTGGTGTGGTGCCAGGTCCACGAGGTGGACTTCGGCCAGGTGAGCGACGCCGACCTGGCCCACGTGTCGCCGCATCTGACGCCGGACGTGCGGGAGGTGCTGTCGGCGGTCGGCGCGATCGCGGCCAGGGACTCCCGCGGCGGGACGGCCGGCGAGCGCGTGGCCGAGCAGCTGGCCGCGCTGCGCGCACAGGTGGACGAAGATGCCGCCTGGGGCGCGCGATAGCCCGCGGCGGGCGGCGGCCGCCCCGCCCGCCACGCTGCTGCCCCGGGAATTCCTCGGCCGGCCATCGCCGGAGGTGGCCCCTGCGCTGCTGGGCTGCGTGCTGGAATCGGAGCTGGACGGCGGGCTGGTCGCGGTGGCGCTCACCGAGGTCGAGGCGTACACCGGCGAGTCGGATCCCGCCTCGCATGCCTACCGGGGGCCGACCAGGCGGAACGCGGTGATGTACGGGCCGCCCGGGCACGCGTACGTGTACTTCACCTACGGGATGTACTTCTGCGTGAACCTGGTCTGCCTGCCGGAGGGCACGGCATCGGCGGTGCTGCTGCGCGCCGGGGCGGTGCTGGCCGGGGCCGGGCTGGCCAGGCAGCGCCGGGCTGCGGCCCGGCGGGCCGGCCCGGCGGGCCTGGCGGACCGGGATCTGGCCCGGGGCCGGCCCGGCTGTGCCAGGCCCTGGGCATCGACCGCTCGCTCGATGGCGCGGACGTCTGCGACCCCGGGTCGGTGCTCAGGATCCGCCCGGCCCGGCCCGCGTCGCCGCGGGGCCCAGTCGGCCACGGGCCGAGGGTGGGGGTGAGCAGCGCCGCCACCGTGCCGTGGCGATTCTGGATCACGGGAGACCCGACGGTGTCCGCCTACCGCGCGTGGGCGCCGCGAGCCAGAAAGCCTTCGGCCCCCGCCTAGCCTGCCGCTACCCTGTCCGGTGAGCCTGGCCGGGCGCCGGCGAGCTCGTCATGCGGTGCGAGCCTCGCCCGGACCCAGAATCCGTCAAGGCGAAGAGCTGGCGCGGCCGTCACGTGCCTGACTCTTCACGATCATGGAAAAGGTGCGAGCAAAGGCGAGGGAGGGAGCAGTGACGGACATCATCGACGAGCTGTCCTGGCGTGGCCTGCTGGCCATATCCACAGACCTCGACGAGCTGCGCGCGGCGCTTAGGTCCGGCCCGGTCACCGTGTACGGCGGCTTCGACCCCACCGCGCCTGGCCTGCACATCGGGAACCTGGTACTGCTGATCACCCTGCGCCGGCTCCAGCTGGCCGGTCACCGGCCGATCGGCCTGGTCGGCGGGGCGACCGGCCTGATCGGGGATCCGAGCGGCAAGTCGGCGGAGCGAGTGCTGAACCCGCGGGCGGTGGTGGCGGAGTGGACGGCGCGGCTGCGGTCCGAGATAGAGCGGATCCTTGACTTCGGCACCGGGCCTTCCCCTGCGCTCCTGGTCAGCAACCTGGACTGGACGCGGGATCTGCCCGCGCTGGACTTCCTGCGCGACATCGGCAAGCACTTCCCGGTCAACCAGATGCTGGCCAGGGAGTCCGTCCGGGCCAGGCTCGAGGGCAGCGGGATCACCTTCACCGAGTTCAGCTACCAGCTGCTGCAGGCCATGGACTACCTGGAGCTGTACCGCCGTCACGGCTGCACGCTGCAGGTCGGCGGCAGCGACCAGTGGGGGAACCTGGTAGGCGGGGTCAACCTGATCAGGCGGGCCGAGGGAGCGACCGCGCACGCCCTGGCCACGCCGCTGATCACCAGGCCGGACGGCACCAAGTACGGGAAGACCGAAGACGGAGCCATCTGGATCAGCCCCGACCTGATGAGCCCGTACGCGTTCTACCAGTTCTGGATCAACCGGTCGGACGCGGAGGTGGGCGCGCTGCTGCGGGTATTCACCTTCCGGACCCGCGACGAGATTGCCGCGCTCGAGCTCGCGACGGCAGAACGTCCCGCCGCCCGCGAGGCGCAGCGAGTCCTGGCGCAGGACGTGACGACGCTGGTGCACGGGGCCGCGGAGTACGACCGGGCCGAGGCCGCCAGCCGTGCCCTGTTCGGCCAGGGTGATCTCCACGCGCTCGACGAAGCCACCCTGACCACCGCGCTGGACGAAGTGCCCGCGACGGCCGTGCAGGTGACAGCCCCGCTGCGGCTGGCCGCGGACGCGACCGGCGGCCGCGGCGCTGCCGCGCAGGCCGGCCCGGCGCCGGCCGCCCGCAGTGTCTTGAGCAACGCCGGGCCGGTGCGGGCGGAGTCGCAGATTCCGCCGGTCAGCGAGCTGATGGCGCGGGCCGGGATCGTGCCGAGCAAATCGGCCGCCAGGCGGGCGATCGCGGAGGGCGGCGCGTACCTGAATAACAGGAGAGTCACAGACGCGGACGAGGTGCCGGCCGCCGAAGATCTCCTGCACGGCAGGTTCCTCGTGCTCAGGCGGGGCAGGCGCACGATCGGCGGGGTCGAGGTGCTGACCGGCGAGCCGTCGCCGGCAGGCCGCTCGGCTTGACGCGGCTGACCAGGATGCTAGTGTTTAGCTGCCCCAGGGAGAGCGGGCCGCGATACCGCGGCCGGTCCCTGGGGACCAACCGGCAGTCTCCAGCAGACTGGAATATGTGACGGCAGTCTGCGGTTGGGGCTATGCTGGAGGAACACCCCAGGCGTGCAAGGGCCCGGCCAACTGATTTGACCGGGCCTGAAGCGGCTGGTAAGTTCGTAGGGTTGCCCCCGAAGAGGATGAGAGTCCTTGGACGGTGCGCGTCCGCTCCTTGAGAACTCAACAGCGTGCCAAAAGCCAGTGCACATGCACAAACCCCGTCAATGGGGAGTGCATCCATTCAGGGTGCCCTTTCCATGACGAATTTTGCCAAGATCGCCGAAGTGCTGGCCCGGGGGGGCGACCCCCTGGAACCCCCGCGTGGGGTTCACCGGTCAGCATGAGGCACTCCATGTCAGCAGCCCACGTGGCCTGACCGCCTGCGACCTCGGTCGTCGGCGCGCACGGGACGCGTGGTTGCCTATAGACATCTACGGAGAGTTTGATCCTGGCTCAGGACGAACGCTGGCGGCGTGCTTCACACATGCAAGTCGAGCGGAAAGGCCCTTCGGGGTACTCGAGCGGCGAACGGGTGAGTAACACGTGAGTAACCTGCCCTTAGCACCGGGATAGCTCCGGGAAACCGGAATTAATACCGGATATGACCACGGTCGGCATCGACTGTGGTGGAAAGGATTCCGGCTAAGGATGGACTCGCGGCCTATCAGCTAGTTGGTTGGGGTAACGGCCCACCAAGGCGACGACGGGTAGCCGGCCTGAGAGGGCGACCGGCCACACTGGGACTGAGACACGGCCCAGACTCCTACGGGAGGCAGCAGTGGGGAATATTGCGCAATGGGCGAAAGCCTGACGCAGCGACGCCGCGTGAGGGATGAAGGCCTTCGGGTTGTAAACCTCTTTCAGCAGGGACGAAGCGCAAGTGACGGTACCTGCAGAAGAAGCGCCGGCTAACTACGTGCCAGCAGCCGCGGTAACACGTAGGGCGCAAGCGTTGTCCGGAATTATTGGGCGTAAAGAGCTCGTAGGCGGTCCGTCGCGTCCGCTGTGAAAACCCAGGGCTCAACCCTGGGCTTGCAGTGGATACGGGCAGACTAGAGGTAGGTAGGGGAGAATGGAATTCCCGGTGTAGCGGTGAAATGCGCAGATATCGGGAGGAACACCGGTGGCGAAGGCGGTTCTCTGGGCCTTACCTGACGCTGAGGAGCGAAAGCGTGGGGAGCGAACAGGATTAGATACCCTGGTAGTCCACGCTGTAAACGTTGGGCGCTAGGTGTGGGGTCCTTCCACGGATTCCGTGCCGCAGCTAACGCATTAAGCGCCCCGCCTGGGGAGTACGGCCGCAAGGCTAAAACTCAAAGGAATTGACGGGGGCCCGCACAAGCGGCGGAGCATGTTGCTTAATTCGACGCAACGCGAAGAACCTTACCAAGGTTTGACATGCAGGGAAAAGCCGTAGAGATACGGTGTCCGTAAGGGTCCTGCACAGGTGGTGCATGGCTGTCGTCAGCTCGTGTCGTGAGATGTTGGGTTAAGTCCCGCAACGAGCGCAACCCTCGTCCTATGTTGCCAGCGGGTAATGCCGGGGACTCATAGGAGACTGCCGGGGTCAACTCGGAGGAAGGTGGGGATGAGGTCAAGTCATCATGCCCCTTAAGTCTTGGGCTGCAAACATGCTACAATGGCCGGTACAGAGGGCTGCGAAACCGCAAGGTGGAGCGAATCTCAAAAAGCCGGTCTCAGTTCGGATTGGGGTCTGCAACTCGACCCCATGAAGTCGGAGTCGCTAGTAATCGCGAATCAGCAACGTCGCGGTGAATACGTTCCCGGGCCTTGTACACACCGCCCGTCACGTCAGGAAAGTCGGCAACACCCGAAGCCGGTGGCCCAACCCCTTGTGGGAGGGAGCCGTCGAAGGTGGGGCGGGCGATTCGGACGAAGTCGTAACAAGGTAGCCGTACCGGAAGGTGCGGCTGGATCACCTCCTTTCTAAGGAGCAACTGGCAGGCAGCCGGCATAGTGCCGGCGCGACCTGCCCAGAGCCATCTCCAGCACTCTGCTGGCCCGGGGGGCGACCCCCGGGACCCGCGAGTCCGAGAGTGGTAGCTCATTAGGTGGAGCACTGGTTATTCGGCCCGCGTACCGGGCCGGCATGGTTAGTACGCCCGCTTGCGGGATGGAACGCCACGTCGGACGGTAGACGGGCCGGGCACGCTGTTGGGTCCTGAGGGAACGGGCGTCTAGGCGCTCCCCTCGGTCAGGACCGGCTTCCCGCCGAACGGCCCCGCTAGGTTGTCAGCACGGAGTTCATCTCCGGAGCTGGCGTACTTATGCGGGGCACGCGGCGACTCGGTTGCCCGGGACCGCCCGTATCTTGAGAACTGCATAGTGGACGCGAGCATCTGTAGTTGCCAAGTTAATAAGGGCACACGGCGGATGCCTTGGCACCAGGAGCCGAAGAAGGACGTAGGAGCCTGCGATAAGCCCCGGGGAGTCGGCAACCAGACTTTGATCCGGGGATGTCCGAATGGGGAAACCTGGCAGGCGTAATGGTCTGTCGCCCCTGCCTGAACACATAGGGCAGGTGGAGGTAACGTGGGGAAGTGAAACATCTCAGTACCCACAGGAAGAGAAAGCAACCGCGATTCCCTGAGTAGTGGTGAGCGAAAGGGGAAGAGGCCAAACCAGTCACGTGTTAAAGCCAGCAGGCGTTGCGTGACCGGGGTAGCGGGACCGTCTGGCCGGAGCTGCTGATCCGGCAGGGAGTTACAAATCGCTTGGGTAGCCGAAGACGTTGGAAAGCGTCGGCATAGCGGGTGATACCCCCGTAGGCGAAACTCAGGCGACTCCCGGACGGGATCCCAAGTAGCACGGGGCCCGAGAAATCCCGTGTGAATCTGGGAGGACCACCTCCTAAGCCTAAATACTCCCTGGTGACCGATAGTGAACAAGTACCGTGAGGGAAAGGTGAAAAGTACCCCGGTGAGGGGTCGTGAAATAGTACCTGAAACCGTGTGCCTACAAGCCGTGGGAGCGTATCAGCCCTCGAGGCTGAGTGAAGTGACCGCGTGCCTTTTGAAGAATGAGCCTGCGAGTTACGGTGTGTGGCAAGGTTAACCCGTGTGGGGAAGCCGTAGCGAAAGCGAGTCTGAATAGGGCGATTGAGTCGCATGCTGTAGACCCGAAGCGGAGTGATCTACCCATGGGCAGGTTGAAGCGCGGGTAAGACCGCGTGGAGGACCGAACCCACCAGGGTTGAAAACCTGGGGGATGACCTGTGGGTAGGGGTGAAAGGCCAATCAAACTCCGTGATAGCTGGTTCTCCCCGAAATGCATTTAGGTGCAGCGTCGCGTGTTTCTTACCGGAGGTAGAGCTACTGGATGGCCTAGGGGGCCTGCAAGCTTACTGAAGTCAGCCAAACTCCGAATGCCGGTAAGTGAGAGCGCGGCAGTGAGACTGCGGGGGATAAGCTCCGTAGTCGAGAGGGAAACAGCCCAGATCACCAGCTAAGGCCCCTAAGCGTGTGCTAAGTGGGAAAGGATGTGGAGTTGCCCAGACAACCAGGAGGTTGGCTTAGAAGCAGCCACCCTTGAAAGAGTGCGTAATAGCTCACTGGTCAAGTGATTCTGCGCCGACAATTTAACGGGGCTCAAGCACACCGCCGAAGCTGTGGCACTCGCGCGATAACTCGGCCCTCACTGTGTGAAGGTGGCCGCGGCCTCGACCTCGTGGTGACTTCGGTCACCGCCGGTCCTGGCCTGAGCTGCTGGAACTATGAGGGTCCAAGTGCGCGGGTGGGTAGGGGAGCGTCGTGTGGCGAGTGAAGCGGCGGAGTGATCCAGCCGTGGACGCCACACGAGTGAGAATGCAGGCATGAGTAGCGAAAGAGGGGTGAGAAACCCCTCCGCCGAATGACCAAGGGTTCCTGGGGCAGGCTAATCCGCCCAGGGTAAGTCGGGACCTAAGGCGAGGCCGACAGGCGTAGTCGATGGACAACGGGTTGATATTCCCGTACCCGCTTAGATGCGCCCATGCCGAGGCCGGCGATGCTAAGTGCAGGAGGCTGACGAACCCTTCGGGGCAAGTCGGCCGATCGCGCGACCCAGACCAGTAGTAGGCAAGCCGAAGGGGTGACGCAGGAGGGTAGCTCTACCGGGCGATGGTTGTCCCGGGGTAAGGGTGTAGGGCGGTGTGTAGGCAAATCCGCACACCACAAGCCTGAGACCTGACGCCGAGCCGATTTTGGTGAAGTGAGTGATCCCATGCTGCCAAGAAAAACCTCGCGGCGAGCATCTTTGCGGCCCGTACCCTAAACCGACTCAGGTGGTCAGGTAGAGAATACCAAGGCGATCGGGTGAACCGTGGTTAAGGAACTAGGCAAATTGTCCCCGTAACTTTGGGAGAAGGGGAGCCGCGCTTGGTGAAGAGGCATGCCCTCTGAGCTGAGTACGGTCGCAGATACCAGGGGAAAGCGACTGTTTACTAAAAACACAGGTCCGTGCTAAGTCGCAAGACGATGTATACGGACTGACGCCTGCCCGGTGCCGGAACGTTAAGGGGACGGGTTAGCAGCCTTCGGGCTGCGAAGCTCAGAACTTAAGCGCCGGTAAACGGCGGTGGTAACTATAACCATCCTAAGGTAGCGAAATTCCTTGTCGGGTAAGTTCCGACCTGCACGAATGGCGTAACGACTTTCCCACTGTCTCAACCACGGACCCGGCGAAATTGCACTACGAGTAAAGATGCTCGTTACGCGCAGCAGGACGGAAAGACCCCGGGACCTTCACTACAGCTTGACATTGGCGTTTGGGGCGTCTTGTGTAGGATAGGTGGGAGACTGTGAAGCGGAGACGCTAGTTTCCGTGGAGTCAACGGTGAAATACCACTCTGGTCGTTCTGGATGTCTAACCTAGGTCCGTGATCCGGATCAGGGACAGTGTCTGGTGGGTAGTTTAACTGGGGCGGTTGCCTCCAAAAAGGTAACGGAGGCGCCCAAAGGTACCCTCAGCCTGGTTGGCAATCAGGTGTCGAGTGTAAGTGCACAAGGGTGCTTGACTGTGAGACAGACATGTCGAGCAGGAGCGAAAGCTGGGACTAGTGATCTGGCGGTAGCATGTGGAAGTGCCGTCACTTAACGGCTAAAAGGTACCCCGGGGATAACAGGCTGATCTTCCCCAAGAGTCCATATCGACGGGATGGTTTGGCACCTCGATGTCGGCTCGTCGCATCCTGGGGCCGGAGCAGGTCCCAAGGGTTGGGCTGTTCGCCCATTAAAGCGGTACGCGAGCTGGGTTTAGAACGTCGTGAGACAGTTCGGTCCCTATCCGCTGCGCGCGTAAGAGACTTGAGAGGAGCTGTCCCTAGTACGAGAGGACCGGGACGGACGAACCTCTGGTGTGCCAGTTGTTCTGCCAAGAGCACGGCTGGTTAGCTACGTTCGGAAGGGATAACCGCTGAAAGCATCTAAGCGGGAAGCTCGCCTCAAGATGAGGTCTCTCTCCGGGTTAACCGGGTAAGGCCCCCAGCTAGACGACTGGGTTTGATAGGCCGGAGGTGGAAGCACGGCAACGTGTGTAGCTGACCGGTACTAATAGGCCGAGTGGCTTGGCTTCTACAATCTTCAGGTGACCGCGGGGCAACCCGCGAGGCCTGCTTGTGCTTTGCGTCCACTATGCGGTTCCCGAGATGCGGTCGGGTCTGATGGCCCTTGCGGGCTGACATCTCCATAGAGTCTCGGTGGTTATAGCGAAGGGGAAACACCCGGTCCCATTCCGAACCCGGAAGTTAAGCCCTTCAGCGCCGATGGTACTGCGCGGGGGACCGCGTGGGAGAGTAGGACGCCGCCGGACATCTTCCGTTGAGGGCCGCCGCCGTGAAGGTGCGCGGCCCTTAACGCGTGTGTGGCTTCCTATGCTGTAGTGAGTTCCTATTGGTTGCGCTGGAGGGCGAACGTGCCTGGTGAACAGCGCGGCGGGCGCGGCCGCAAGCCGGCGTCGCCGCGGCCGGGGCATCCCGGCGCGCCCGGTAGCCCCGGGAACAGGCAGGCGCGCGGATCCAGCGGCCGTCCAGCCGTCGGCCGCGGTCGCCCGGAAGCCGGTTCGAGCCGGCGGCGCACCGGCCCAGCCGATGATTCTTCCCGTCCGGGAGGAGACCAGGCACCACGGGCGGGACGCGGCGGCGGCTCGCGAGCCGGGCAGAGCGGCGGACCACGTGCCGAGCCGGGAGCCGGGCGGAGTGGCGGACCGCGGGCTGAGCGGAGCGCCAGCCCGGAGGCCGGGCGGGGCAGCGGACCGCGGGCTGAGCGGAGCGCCGGACCGCGAGGCCGGGCGGGGCGGCGGACCGCGGGCTGAGCGGAGCGGCGGACCGCGAGCTGAGCAGGGCGGCGGACCGCGGGCGGGACGGGGCGCCCCGGGAGCCGGACGGAGCGGGAGCCCGCGGGCCGGGCAGAGCGGCAGGCCGGGAGCTGAGCAGGGCGGCGGACCGCGGGCCGCGCGGGGCGGACCTGGAGCTGAGCGCAGCGGCGTTCCGCGGGCTGGGCAGGGCAGCGGTCCGGGAACCGCGCGCGACAGTAGCGCGAGCCGTGGACAGGGCAGCGGTCCGGGAACCAGGCGCGAGCAGCGGCGCGAGCCGTGCACAGCGCAGCGGTCCGGGAACCGGGAGCGGCGGATCGCGCGCCGGAGCCGAGGCTGGTCGGCGTCGGGCGGACGGCGCCGGACCGACCACGGGTAGGGCGGGCGGTCGCCCGGCCGCCCGGCGCGGCCCGCTGGGCGGAGCGGACGGTCAGCCGCCCCGCGATCGCGGCGGGGGACGTCCGGCACCGGAAGGCGACGGCCGGCGGACCGCACCGCGTTCCCCGCAGCGGGCGGCGCGGGGCAGCGCGGAGCGGGCGCCGTACCCGCGTCGCGGGACGGCCACCGGGCAGCCGGGGCGTGCGTCGCCGCCGCGCGATGACCGCCGTCCGGGACTGCGGATCGCCGACGAGATCACCGCTGATCAGCTCGATCCGGCGGCTCGGGCGGAGCTGCGCACGCTGCCCGCGGATCTCGCCGACAGCGTCGCGCGCCATCTCGTGGCGTCGGGCCTCCAGGAGGACGCCGGGCAGGCTTACCTGTACGCCAAGCAGGCGAGGAAGCTCGCGGCGCGGGTGGGCGTGGTGCGTGAGGCCTGCGGTATCGCGGCCTATCGCGCGGGTGAGTGGGCGGATGCACTCGCGGAGTTGCGCGCGGCCAGACGACTGACCGGCCGCGATAGCGGCCTGCCGCTGATCGCGGACAGTGAGCGTGCGCTGGGCCGGCTGGACCGGGCGCTGGCCATCGTGCAGGGGCCGCAGGTCCCGACCCTGGACAGGGCGACCCAGATCGAGCTCGCGATCGTGGAATCAGGGATCCGCAGGGACCAGGGCATGGCGGATGCCGCCCTGCTCGCCCTGCAGGTTCCCGAGCTGACCGACGGGCACAGGTATCCATGGTCGGCACGGCTGTTCTACGCGTACGCGGATGCGCTGCTCGACACGGGACGCCGCGATGAGGCGCGTGACTGGTTCGCCAGGTCGGCGGCCGCCGACACCGGCGAGGAGACCGACGCGGCGGAACGGTTCGACGAGCTCGACTACGTTGTTCTCGAGGACCTCGGCGAAGACGAGATGGCTGAGAGCCCTGGGGAGGCGGATGCGAGCCCTGAGGACGCCAGGGACACTGATGTCACGCTCGGGGACCTCGGTAACGCGTGAGGCTTCGGCCGTGTCACCGGACGTGCGAGCTCTGGGTCGTGACCTGCTGGCGGTCAACGCCGCGCACCCGTGACGCCTGCCGCGGTCGCCGCCGCGCCTGCGGCGGTTCTCTCTGGTGCGCCCCGTTCCTCACACTGGCGCGCTGCGTACCACCGGGTGGTCGTGGTGATGGTCAGCGGGAGTCCGCGGCCTGGTCGAGGGCTTGGCGCACGGCAGCGGCGACCGCTGCGCCCGCAGCGTGCAGGGGTTCGGGGTCGCGCAGCGCCCGCGCGAGTACGAAGGCTCCCTCAAGGGCGGCGATCGTCGCGATGGTGAGGCGGCGGGCGGTCGGCTCGTCCAGACCATGCCGTCCGAACAGAACCGCCCCGCGGGAGATCCAGTCGGTGAAGACGTCGGCGGTGGCTTGCCGCAGATGGTCATTGCTGCTGGCCACCTCAAGGGCGACGGTGGCGATCGGGCAGGCGTCGGCGTAGTCGCTGGCGGCTAAATCCTGAGCGGCCACCGCGAAGGCGTCGGTGATAGCGGTCTGCAGATCCTGGTAGGGGTCGAGGATCGCGTAGACGAGGTCGCCGTAGAGCGGCCCGGAGGTGCGGATCACCTCCTCGGCCAGCTGCTCCTTGCCGCCCGGGAAGAAGTGGTAGAGCGAGCCGAGCTGGGCCCCGGCCGCGCCCGCGACCTGCTTCACACCCGTGCCGGTGTAGCCGTTGCGCCGGAACATCTGCGCGCCTGCGTCCGTGATCCGGTCCCTGGTGGTCACTGCGGGCTCCGTGTTAGCGTCTTGTTGGAACGTTCTATCAAATACTAGCGGAAGGACGTCCCATGCCGGAGATCGAACTGTCCGCGGGCGTCGTGGACTACCAGGACACCGGCGGTGACGGGCCGGTGCTGGTCTTCCTGCATGGGCTGCTGATGGACGGGACCGTGTGGCGGAAGGTGATCGCCGACCTGCGGACCGACTTCCGGTGCGTGCTGCCCACACTGCCGCTCGGCGGGCACCGCCGGCCGATGCGGCCCGATGCCGACCTGTCGCTGCGCGCGATGGCGCTGCTGGTCGGCGAGTTCCTGGAGAAGGCCGGGCTCCGGCAGGTCACGCTGATCGTCAACGACTGGGGCGGCGCGCAGCTCCTGCTCGCCGAGGGGCGCACGGAACGGATCGCGCGGGTCGTGCTCACCGCCTGCGAGGCGTTCGACAACTACCCGCCCGGGCTGCCCGGACGCACCATCCAGACGGTGGCGAGGATCCCCGGCGGGCTCTACGCCGCCATGCAGCTGCTCCGCTTCCGCGCCGCCAGGCGGGCTCCCGGCGGCTGGGGCTGGATGAGCAGGCGCCCGGTGCCCCGCGAGGTCATGGACGGCTGGTTCCGTCCCGCGCGGACCGGCGCCGGGGTACGCAGGGACGTGCGGCGCTACGCGCTGTCCATCCCGGACCGGCCGACGCTGCTGCGCTGGGCCGAGGAGATGCGGTCCTACCACGGTCCTGTCCTGGTCGTCTGGGCCACCCAGGACCGGCTGATGCCCGGTGACCACGGACGACGGCTGGCCGAGCTCTTCACCGACGCCAAGCTGGTCGAGATCGAGGACTCCTACACGCTGATCCCCGAGGACCAGCCCGAACGGCTGGCGCGCGAGCTGCGGTGGTTCGTGACGGTCTCGCCGGTGCCAGCAAATGATCACATAGCGAGCCCGGGTCCGCCTGGATCCGAGCGGGCGGCCCCAGAACGAAGGTAAGCCTGGCCGCGGTCTGCAGTCCGGGGCCGCGTGGTGCGCGCACGGCCGGGAAGGGCAGGCGATCCGCCCGTCAGTCACCCGGGCTGGGCTGCGCCGGCTCGGACTTGTCCAGCCAGCGCATGATCCCGGCGACATTCGCGGACGAGTTGCTCATCCGCCCCAGCCTCGCGGCAGCGGCCTCATCCGCGCCGTCGCTCAGGACGGCGTAGCGGTCCTTCGTGCGCTGGGCCACCATGGCGGCCGCATGGTCGAGGTCCTGGCCGGCACCGCGAGCCCGCCGGGTCTCGTCCACCCAGGTCTCGATCTCGTCCGCGGAGCGCCGCAGCGTCTCCTCGACCGCGTCCACCGGCCCGTAGTGGCTGAACAGCAGCCGGGCCGGCCGCAGCGCGCCGAACTTGCGCAGCGACGCGAGCGCCTGGTCCAGGTCGAAGTCGGGCGGCGGTGTCGCCGCCTTCAGGTCACCGGTCTCCGGGAGGTAGACGCCGGCCGCGTCGCCGACGTAGAGGTCGCCGGTGGCCGAGTCGAGCAGGCCTACGTGATGCTTGGCGTGCCCGGGCGAGTAATGGCTGTCGAGCCGCCGTCCGTCGCCGAGATCGATGCTGCCGGTCTCGTCCACCGCCCGGATCCGCTCCGGCGGCGTCGGGGCGAGCGTGCCGAACAGGCGGTCCAGTGCGTCCCCGTACACCATCCGGGCACTGGCCATGAGCCTGTCCGGATCGGCCAGGTGCCGCGCCCCGCGCTCGTGCACGACGATCTCTGCGCCGGTGTAGTACCTGGCCATGTCCCCGCTGCCGCCCGCATGGTCCAGGTGGATGTGCGTCACCACGATCGTGGCGAGGTCCGCCGGCCCCACGCCTAGCGCGCCGAGGGCGCGCTGGACCACCGGGGCGGACGGGGCGGTGCCCGTCTCGACCAGACAGGGGCGGCTGCCGCGGATCAGGTAGCCGGCCGTGATGCCGTCGTAGCCCGCCATCTTCGTGTCGATCTGGAACACGTCCTGGCCGAGATCGGTGATCTCCGGCTGCCGGGGGGCAGCCTGCTGGGCGCTCGTGGCCTGATTCATGCGGTCCATCGTTTCAGACCGGACGCATAGCCACCGGTCCGCCGCCGTCTCATCCGGTTCCCCGGGGCCGGCGGCCGGATTCCGAGACTGACGAGCAACCCGTCCCGGGCCGGGCAGGCCCAAGAGGTGGCCCCCGCGCCGGGCACTTGACGCAACCAGGCGGTTGCTATAGATTTATCGCAACCGAACGGTTGCTATATGCGGAGGTCCTCCCATGCCCATCCCGGATCGCATCGAGCGCACCATCGATCTCGCCCAGCCGCCGCAGCGGGTGTGGGAGGCGCTGACCAGCGCGGAAGGACTCGGCGGCTGGTTCGGCGATCGCGCCACCATCGACCTGCGCCCGGGCGGCACGGCATACGTCGAATGGGATGATGAGCATGGATCGAAAGTGACGCTGACGATCTCCGTCGTGGAGCCGCCGGCCAGGTTCGCCTGGACCTGGGCGATCCAGGGGCTGCCCGCCACCGATCCGCGCCGCACCTACGTCGAGTTCACCCTCACGCCGAGCGGCGGGGGGACCCGGCTGACCGTGACGGAGTCCGGATTCGCGCAGGCGCCCGAGGATCTGCTCAAAACCGCCTATCAGGGCAATGTCGAGGGCTGGCGCAAGGAGCTGGCCGACCTGGCCGACTACCTCCATGCCGCGGCCTGACCCTGAGGCAGTCGCAGGTGCAGTCTTCGCCGCGCTCGCCGAGCCCACCCGGCGCAGCATCCTCAGTGCCCTCGCTGTCCGCGGCCCGACAACGGCGACCGGCCTGGCAGCCCTGCTGCCGATCTCGCGGCAGGCGATCACCAAGCACCTCGAGCTGCTCGCCGCCGCGGGCCTGGTACTCGCCGAGCCCGGCGAGCGCCGCCGGATCCGCTATCGCGTCAACGCGGCGCCGATGGCGGTTGCCCAGTCCTACCTCGCGGCGCTGGCCCGGGACTGGGATAGCAAGCTGGCTCGGCTGCAGCGCTCGCTGGACGCCACCGCTGCCCAGCCCGGGGCCGCTGCCGCGGACCCGGCGGTACCGGAGGGGTGATCTGAAATCACACACCATGGCCGAGAGCTGGCGCAGTGGTGCGGCCAAGGCGTTCGAGCGCGACCTCGCGGCATTTACAACAGCAGAGCCTGTCAAGTCATAGGGACCTGAACCGGAAGGTGGACATCTCGCCATGAAGACCCCCCCGATCGTGTCACCGCAGGAGTGGGACGCTGCGCGCCAGCAACTGCTCGTGAAGGAGAAGGAGCTGACCCGCGCCCGTGACGCGCTGGCCGCCGAGCGCCGGCGGATGCCGTGGCTGGCCGTGGAGAAGGACTACGAGTTCGACGGGCCCGGCGGCAAGGTGAGCCTGCCGGGCCTGTTCGAGGGCCGCCGTCAGCTGATCGTCTACCGCGCCTTCTTCGAACCCGGCGTGTTCGGCTGGCCCGACCACGCCTGCCCCGGCTGCTCCCTGGTAGCCGATCAGGTCGCCCACGTCGCGCATCTGAACGCCCGCGACACCACGCTCGCCTTCGCCTCGCGCGCGCCGCAGCCAGACATCGAGCGGGTGAAGGCGCGGATGGGCTGGAAGATGCCCTGGTACACGATGACCGACAGCTTCGACGCCGACTTCGGCGTGGACGAGTGGCACGGCACGAACGCGTTCATCCGCGACGGCGACAGCGTGTTCCGCACTTACTTCGTCAACAACCGTGGCGACGAAGCGATGGGGAGCACCTGGAGCTACCTCGACCTGACCGCGCTCGGACGCCAGGAGGACTGGGAGGACTCGCCCGAGGGCTACCCCCAAACCCCGCCGTACGCGTGGTGGAAGTGGCACGACGCGTACGGCGACGCCACGTGAATCCCCAGGTCGGCGGCATCCCGGTCGAGAAGACCCCGCTGCCCTCGGTGAACGGGGTGCGCGCCCGGTGCCTGTCGGCCTGCCAGAACGTATTGGAGCGTGTATGAGAGCGGCAGATGCGGACGCGACGCCGGCCACCCGCTCGGCCGCCGTGCCGGGCGCTGGGACCGCCGTGCCGGGCGCTGGGACCGCCGCGCCGGGCGCTGGGACCGCCGTGCCGGGCGCTGGGACCGCCGTGCCGGGCGCTGGGACCGCCGTGCCGGGCGCTGGGACCGCGGTGAGGGGCTCGGGGACCGCCGTGACGGCGGCCGCGCTTACGGCGACGCTCGGGCTGGCCACCGCATCCTGGGTGATCGCGGTCCGGCAGATGACCGGGATGGACATGGGGGTGGCGACCCGGCTCGGTTCGTTCGGGTTCTTTGCCGCCGTGTGGGTGTGGATGATGGCGGCGATGATGCTGCCGAGCGCAGCTCCGGCGGTGTTGCGGCGCGCTCAGGCCGGCGGTGCGCGCGCCGTGCCGCTGTTCGTCGGGTGCTACCTTGCGGTCTGGGCGGTGCTGGGCGTCGCGGTGTATGCGGTGTACCGGCCGCACGGGTCCTTCGCCGCAGGCGTGGTTACGATCGCGGCCGGCGTCTACGAGGTCACGCCGGTCAAGCGGTATTTCCGCCGGCGCTGCCGCGAGAGCACCGGCTCTGGATTCGAGTTCGGGCTGTGCTGCGCCGGCTCGAGCATCGGCCTGATGCTGATGCTGGTGGCGGTGGGCGTCATGAGCGTCGCCTGGATGTGCGTGGTCGCCGCCGTCGTCCTGGGGCAGAAGCTGCTGCCCGCCAAGCCCGCCGTCGATGTGCCGCTGGCGCTGGTGATCGCCGGACTCGGATTCCTGATCGTCCTCGCGCCCTCAGCGGTTCCTGGGCTCACGCCACCGATGTGAGACGCCGCCTGCGGCACGGGTCACGCCAGCCTGGTTAACGACACGAAGGAGACAGCCAATGACCGATCACAAGACCGGAACACGTGACGAGTGGCTCGCGGCCCGGCTGGAGTTGCTCGAGGCGGAGAAGGCGCTGACCCGGCGTAGCGACGAACTGGCCCGGCAGCGGCAGGAACTGCCCTGGGTTCGCATCGACAAGCAGTACCGGTTCGAGACCGGCCAGGGCACGGCGTCCCTCGCCGATCTCTTCACCGGACGCTCGCAGCTGCTCATCTATCACTTCATGTTCGGGCCCGACTACACGGCAGGGTGCCCGTCCTGTTCGGCGATCGCCGACGGCTTCGACGGCTCCGTCGTCCACCTCGCCCAGCACGACGTCACGCTCTGCGCGGTGTCGCGCGCTCCGCTCCCGAAACTACAGGCCTACAAGGAGCGGATGGGCTGGAGCTTCCCGTGGGCGTCGTCGTCCGGCAGCGACTTCAACTACGACTTCCAGGCGGCGCACACCGAGCAGGAGTGGGACTCGGGAGCCGCCGAGTACAACTTCCGCGCTGCCGACTTGCGGCCCCCGGCCGGGCAGGACAGTACCTGGTTCGACGAATGGGCGTCGCGCAGCGGAACGGACTGGGCGACGTACCGGCGAGAGGGGCCCGGCATGAGCGCGTTCGCGCTCGAGGATGGCGTCGTGTACCACACCTACTCGGCGTACGGGCGCGGGCTGGACGGCCTCTGGGGGATGTACCAGTGGCTAGACCGCGCGCCACGCGGTCGCAACGAAACCGGTCCGTGGTGGCTACGCCACGATGAGTACGACAGCCAGTGAAACCACGGACCCGCAGCTCGTGGGCAGGTTCTCGCCGCTGATGGCGGGCCTGCCCGGATGGCGGGGCCGCCCCGGATGGCGGGTCAGCTGGGCCCGGGGACTGTGCGCACGTACAGGTCGTCACGTTCCGGGTCGCTGGTCACCAGCCGGAAATGGTGGTGGAAGTACTCCAGGAGCGCGGGTGTCCAGGCGACCCTCTTGTAACTGCGGCCGGTGAGCAGGACGAACTGGGCATGCCGGAACGCATCTGACCACATGGCGGCGACGGCGGGGACGTTGCCCGCTCCCGAGGACGGCGTCCGGCCGTGGGACAGCGCCAGGTCGGCGCCGATGCCGTCGTCCTCGAGCGAGCAGCCGGGTACGTCGGAGACGAAGCGATCGGCGGCGACGGTATAGGAAACCTGGTCGGTGAGCACGCAGTCCCCGCGCCGGGTCACCCGGTCGATGGCCGAGATCATGTACGCGCGGTCGGCAGCCGTGGCGATGAAGTTGGGGTTGTGCTGCTGCCGGTACACCGCGCCGATCTCCGAGAAGGCGAACAGGACGACCACGATGGCGGCCAGGCCAGCGGCCGACCAGCGCAGCAGGTTCCCCGCCCCCGCCCGGTCTGCCGTCGGCTGGGCGGCGTCCACGAGCCGGGACAGCGGCAGGGCCACGGCCATGGCCAGGAACGGCGCCAGGAACGCGACGAAGTGGAAGTAGAACTGGGCCGGGTAGAGGAAGGAGACCACGATCAGGACGGCCGACCCCAGGGCGAACCACTCCAGCGGGGCCGGCGGGCGCCGGGTGATCAGCCAGGCGCAGGCCAGCACGACGATCGCGAAGCCCAGGATGATCAAGGCCCCGAGCACCAGGCTGGAGTGCCCGAACGGGACGTTGCTGAACCCGAACATCTCTTTCAGGCGATACCAGATGCCCACCCGCACGAACCTGACCCTCGGACCCACCTGCGCGACGACCAGGTCCCGGAAGAAGCTGGCGGGATCGGCCACGGCAAAAGGCACCACGGGGACGAGGAACCCCACGGCCACTCCGGCCAGCCAGGTGACGGTCCGCTTCAGCCGGGGCAGGAGCAGCGCGAGGATGACGATCGCGGGCATGATCGCCCAGGCCTCGATGGCGCCGGCGAACCCCACCGCGAGGCCGCCAAGGACCAGCCGCCGCCTACTGTCGGTGATCCGGTCCCTGTCGAATATCGCCAGCGCCCCGAGCAGGCAGAACAGCACCAGCCACGGCTCGAGCAGGACGGTGCGCGCGGTCGTGACGGAGTCCGGGTAGATGGCCAGCAGACCGCAGGCCAGTATGGTAGCGGGCAGTCCGCGGTGGCGCACCAGCAGGCCGACTACCAGGACCCCGGCCGCGCTGGCCATCGTGGTGAGGATCCGGCCGACGGCCAGTCCCCAGACGGTGCTTCCGGTGGCCTTCACCACCAGCGCGATGGGCGTCATCAGGAGCGTGATCCCCGGCGGCTGCACGAAGACGAAGTCGCGGTAGGGCATGGCCCCGTTGACGAGATGAACGGCGCTGCCGAAGTACGACCCGTCGTCGTACTCCGTGACGCCCAGCAGGTACCCGGGCCCGGCGAGCTGGTATGCCCTGACGCCCAGCGCCAGGAGGGTAGCGACCGCGATGGCGATGTTCACCGGGGTGAACCAGGCCCGGACTCCCCGGCGTCCCGCTGCCGCGTCGCTCTGCGATCCGTCGGCTGTTGGCCGCGCAGACGCTGCTCTCACGTTTTGCCGCTTTCTGGGATATGTGCCTGAAGGTCCGAGGGCCAACAGTAGCCACCACGCAGCGCCCCCGCGGCGGATTTCAGCGGGGTTCCGGTATGCGCAGGCCCATGATCCGGCCTTGAGCGACTGTAGCCGGTCACGATCAGGGTCGCAACTGCGACACGTTCGCGGCCGCGGGTTCGGCTCACCGGCCGCCGCCGCGCGCGCCGAGCCGGAAGATCACCATGCCGCCGCGCCGGATGCCCGCGACACCCGTGGCCCTGCTCATGGCGCGGACCGCGGCCGCGGGCTCTTCGGCCATCAGCACGGCGCCGACGCGGTGACTGCCCAGGAACGCCCGGATGCTCGCGACCGAGGCCCCGCTCACCGAACCCATGCCCAGCTGCGCCTGCGCGGCCGGCGGGTGCAGGCCGGGCGGCGTGACCCCGAAGAACCCGCCCGCGAGGCGGAACGAGAAGCCCGTCTCCGCCTGCCAGATCATCTGCCTGCTGTGGAACGGATCCACCGCCCACACGGTCTCGCCCGGCCTCAGGTACCGGTGGTAGGCGCCGGTGGCCAGCAGCGGGGGCACGGGCACGTGGCGAGCCCACACGTCGCTGGTCACGTTGGGCGCGATGGCGAGTACCGCGAGCGCGGCGAGCACCCAGCGCGCCCAGCGCTGCCAGCCCCGCCCCGGCCGGGCCAGCCATATGGCCATCGCCACCCCGGACAGCAGGAACGCGTAGCCGACCAGCCTGCCCGGCTGAGCCCGGTTGAGCACAGGGACCGCCGCCAGCAGCCGCCACGGCAGGACGTGCGCGCCGAACAGCGCCAGCGAGCCGCCTGCGCTGAGCGCCAGCGTGATCACCAGGCCGGCCGCGAGCATCCAGGTCCGGCGCCTGTGCCGTTCGGAAACCAGGAACAGGATCAGCAGCAGGAGCAGCGGGATGCCGAGGTACCACGGGTTCCCGTCCCGGCCCCAGCGGTGTCCGAGCTGGCCGCCCAGGATGGTGAACCGCCCCGGGATCACGTAGCCGAGGAAGTCCGCGGCGCTCTGCGCGCCGTGCGTGAGGCCGTAGAAGGCGACCGGCTTGTACGGGCGCGGGCGGGTGAAGGCGACATACAGCAGCGGGAATCCGAGCGCGAGCGCCGCCACGTAGGCACCGGCGATGGGCCCGATGGCCCGCCGCAGCCGCTGCCGCCACGTGCTGCCGCCCAGCGCGAGGCCGATCACGCCGAACAGCACGCCCATCAGGGTCATCGTCGCGAAGACCTCGGTGCTCAGGTAGAGCTGAACGGCGAGCAGGATGCCGAGCACGGGCACGAACCACCGGGCGCGGAGCGAACCCTCGGCCAGCCGCAGTATGAGATAGGCGGCCACGGGGACCAGGAACTGCAAGGACAGGTTGGGATGCCCCTGGCCGATCTCGCCGAGCAGGAAAGGAGAGAAGCCGAAGCAGAGGCCGCCCGCCAGCGCCGGGGCGAACGATCCGGTGATCCTCCGGCAGAGCAGGTACCCGGTCCAGGATGCCAGCGCCGGCGCCGCGAGCTGGGCCGCGTTGAACGCGAAGAAGGGGCCGAACGCCCAGGTCACCGGGGTCATCACCACGGCAAGGGACGGCACCGAGGTGACCCAGGCGAGGTTGACGCCGCCGGGCGCCCAGGCCACGGTCGTGAACAGCGGGTTGAGCTGGTGCGCGAAGGCGTACGGCCACCAGCGGAGCATCCACACGAAGATGGAGCCGTCCTGGGGCTGGGCCGACAGGAACCACGTGGTCATCCGGCCGAGGATCCACGGGCCGAGGAAGAGCAGGCTGAGGCCGAGGAAGATCGAGAGCGCGAGCAGGTGCTCGCGCCCCCTGCCCAGGCTGGCCCGGCGGCCCTGACGGTCCTGCCCCGGGCCGGAGGTACCCTGTCCGGTATCGACGCCAGCCGGAGGGACGCCGGCCGACGGCTGGGAACCGCCACTGCCCTGGCCCACCTTGCCGTTCACCCGCGCCGTCCTCCCTCCCGCCATAGTCCTCCGGCCGCTGGGCATGTGCGCAAGAATAGGCAACGGAAAACGATGCGACTGATGACGGCCTGCACGACGCGGCGAAGCGCGGATATGACCCGCCGGGAACGCGGCGCGGCCGGATCGGGGTGGGATACATGAGCCAGGGTGCCGAGTCCGCGGCACTTCCGCCTCAGCCTGCGGTCGCACCGCGCCCGCAGGCGGGCCCGCCACGGCCCCGCCCGGGCCGGCCATGGCTGCCGCTGATCCCGGCGCTGGTCACGCTCGGCATTACCCTCTTCCGGATCCAGGGACCATCCATCACGCGGGACGAGGACGCGACATTGCTGGCCGTCCACCGGACGTTCCCGCAGCTCGTCCGCATGCTGGGCAACATCGATGTGGTGCACGGCGCGTACTACTCGCTGATCTGGGTGATCACGCGCGTGTTCGGCACCAGCGAGCTCGCGGTCAGGTTCCCGTCGGCGGTGGCGATGGCGGTGGCGGCGGGCGGCGTCACGCTGCTCGGGCGGCGCCTGGTCTCGACTGAGGCAGGGCTGGCCGCGGGGTTCGTGTTCGCCGTCCTCCCGTCGGTGAGCTGGTATGCGGAAGACGCCCGCGATTACGCGATCGTGACCGCGCTGGCGGTGGCGGCGAGCTACGTCCTCGTCCGGGCCCTGGATGCGACCGAACGGCGGCGGCGCTGGCTGATCGGCTACGGGGTGATTCTGGCCTTCCTGGGTCTGGGCAACCTGTTCGCCCTGCTGATCGTCCTCGCGCACGCGGTGACGATCGCCTCGCGGGCGCGCCGTGATCCGGCCATCGGCCGCTCCTTCGTCGTGGGCTGGCTGGTGGCCGTCGTCGCCGCCGTCGTCGCTGTGAGCCCGGTGATCGTGGCCGGATACGCGCAGCTCCACCTGGTCAAGTGGATCAAGCCGGTCAGTTTCCGCGACGTGCGCAGCCTGATGCGGCTGGCTGGCACCCCGGCGCAGTTCTACCTCCTGGTCGGGATCACGGTGGTCAGCGTCGTCGCCGGGGCCGTGGCCGGTCGGAGTTGGCTGCGCGCGCACTGGCCGGAACGGCTGGTGGCGCTCGCGCTGCCCTGGCTGGTGCTGCCGCCGGCGGTGCTGCTCGTCGCCTCCCTGGCGCATCCCGTCTATAACTACCGTTACGTCGCCTTCTGCATCCCGGCACTGGCGCTGGTGGCCGGCACCGCGCTGGCCGCGCTGGGCCGGATGGTCGGCGAGATCGGCGTGGTCGTCGTCGCGGTCGGCCTGATCGCGATCCTGGTGGTCGGGCTCCCGCTGCAGGTCGCCCAGCGCGGGCAGGACGGTCACGGCATCAACATCGAGAAAGTGAACCAGATCGTGGCCCGGAACGATCGGCCGGGCGATGCCCTGCTCAACATCAACACCACCCCGCACGCCGTCTATGAGCGGGCGCTCGAGATCGCTTACCCGTACGGGCTCGCGCGGCTGCGCGACGTCAGCCGGGGCGAATCGGCGGCCCAGTCCGGGACGATCGGCGGCACCTTCGCCTCACCCCAGGTAGAGCGCAGCCGCCTGGCCACCGTGACCAGGCTCTGGGCCGTGGGCGGGCTGCAGAAGGACGTTCCCGTGCTGCATGGCCTGGGCTTCACGCTGGTCCGGCGCTGGCATGTCACCGGCGTATACATCCGTCTCTACACGAGGGACCACGCCGGGTCGCGGGCTTCCGGGCACGCTCCGGCCAGCCACTAGCGACCCGCGCCTGCGGGAGATCCCGCCGGGGCACCCAACGGGAGGACGACCATCCGACAGACGCAGACCGGGGTGCGCAGGCGGCCCGGGCTCGCCGGGGCCCGGGCGACACGGTTCCGCCCTGTCGCCGTCCACCTCATGGTCCTCGCCGGCTACCTGGCCCTCGGCGTGGCCGAGACGTGGCCCCGGGTCACCTACCTGGACGGGCGGCTGCCCGCCAACATCGACTCGTCCAGCTACCTGTGGGGCTTCTGGTGGGTGGCACGGCAGGTGCGGCATCTGGGCAACCCGTGGTTTACCGGCTACATGGCGGCTCCGGTGGGGACGTGGCTCGGGTACCACGCGCTGCTGCCGCTCCCGGGCCTGCTCATGACGCCGGTTACCCTCGCGTTCGGCCGGCCGTCTCGTTCAACCTGGTCGCCATCGCGCTGCCGGGCCTGCAGTGCTACGCACTGTACCGGGTGGCGCGGCTCTGGCTCCGGTCGCAGGTGGCCGCCATCGCGGCGGGCGCCTTCTACGGCGTTTCGTCGATGCTGACCTGGCAGGTCTGGATTCACCTGAACGTCGCGGCCGGGGTGCTGTTCCTGCCGGTGGCCCTGGAGGCCGCGGTGCGGCTGCGGCGCAGGCCGCGCTGGGGCCAGGCGGTGATCCTCGGCGTGGTGCTCGGCGCCAGCCTGCTCACCGATCAGGAATCGGCGCTGCTCGCGTGGATCATCGCCGCGCTCGCGCTGCTGCCCTGGCTGGTCACGCGGCCGGAGCTGAGGAAGCTCGCGCTCGCGGCGGCCGCCGCCGTCTCCGCGCTGGTGGTGGCAAGCCCGCAGCTCATCGCCATGGTCCAGGAGTCGGTGGAGGGAGGCGGAGTGCACGCTCCGGCGCGCGCTCTCGCCGGGGCCTACCACCGGTACGGGGTGCCGCTGCAGGCGCTGGTCGCGCCGTCGCCCAGGCTGAACGACTTCGGCCTGACCAGCCTGGGCAACGCCTTTGACTATCGCCACTTCACCGACGGCCTGGTGACGTTCGGCGTGGTACTGACGGCGCTGGCCCTGTTCGGCCTGGTCGTCAACCGGCGGCGGCGCAACGCCTGGCTGCTGGCGCTGCTGTGGTTCGGCGCCGCCGCGCTGGCGCTCGGGCCCGCGCTGCGGGTCTTCGGCCACGTATACGTGCCGTTCCCGCAGGAGCTATCCGGCACCCGGGTGTCGGGGCTCATGCCGTACACCTGGTTCGTCCGGATCCCGGGCACGTCCTCGTTCCGGGAGGCCGACAGGTTCCTGTACCTCGGGCTGGTCCCGGCCGCGCTGCTGGCCGGGAGCGCGGTGCAGTGGCTGCTCGCCCGCGCCGTGCCGGTGCTGATCGTGGTCCTCGCGCTCGGGGTGCTCGAGGCGGGCTGGTCGAACAGCGGAGTCCCCTCGATGCCCGCGGCCCTGCCTGCCCTGGCCGGGCCGATCGCCGCCAGCCATTCCAGCGCCATCGTCGTGGACGTGCCGTTCGGCCTGCGCGGCGGCATCGCGTCCTTCGGGTCGGGGCTGCCCCGGGGAGAGATGGTGCTGGCGACGGCCGACGGCCACCCGCAGGCGTCCTCGTACACGTCGCGGCTGGCGAACGCGACGATCACCCGGATGCGCCGGCACGCGTTCTACCGGGGGCTGGTGGCGATCCAGCACGGTCACCAGGTGAGCGCCGCGAAGGTGCCGGCGGCGCGGCGGGACGCGCGGGCCATGCGGGTCGGCTGGGTGCTGGTCTGGCAACGCGAAACCGGTCTCGACGCCTACCTGGCGGGTACCGGATTCCGGTTCGACTACCGGGCGGATGGCGTCTCGGTGTACCGGCCCGCGGCGGATTCCGGTGCCGCGCGCGGCGGCCAGGGCCGCCCCTGAGCCCGGGGACGAGGCGGCCGGGGCGGGCAGGCTGGGTCAATTACGCTTGACTGGTGTCCGTCGGTGACGGCGACGTTGCTGATCCGGCCGCCGCGACGACGGCGGGCCGGACCGGGAGGCCGGGGCGCCGCCGGGACCGGCTAGCCCGGCGCCGCTGGGCGGGGCCGGGCGTTCTCGCCGCGTCGGCCGCCCTGATTTTCTGCGCCTGCCTGCTGCAGTCCCGTACCCAGCCGGTCAACTCCGACGGCGCGTCGATCGCCCTGCAAGCGTGGGCCATGCTGCACGGCAACCCCCTGCTGCACGGCTGGACCCTGTCCGACGTGTCCTTCTACACCACCGAGCTTCCCCAGTACATGCTGCTAGAGCTGGCCTTCGGGCTGAGCCCGGAGGTGATCCACATCGCCGCCGCGATGACCTACACGCTGCTCGTGGTGCTGGCGGCGCTGCTGGCCAGGGGTCACGCGCAAGGCCGCGAAGCCGTGGTCCGGATGGTCGTCGCGGCCGGCATCATGATCGTTCCCGCGCTGGGCACCGCGAGCAACGTCCTGCTGCTGTCGCCCGATCACACCGGCACGACCGTACCGCTGCTGCTGGCCTGGCTGGTTATCGACCGGGCCAGGCCGCGCTGGTTCGTGCCGGTGATCGTCGGGACGCTGCTCGCCCTCACCCAGGTCGCCGACCAGGTTGCCTTGGCCGCCGGCGCTGCGCCGCTCGCGCTGGTCTGTGCCGTTCGCTGCGGCCAGCGCGTCGTCAGGCGCCGTCAGCGGCTGGCGTCGGCCTGGTATGAGCTCGCGCTCGCGGCCGCAGCGGTGATCTCTGCCGTGGCGGCCCGCCTGGCGCTGAGGGTCATCGCCCGCGGCGGGGGCTTCGTCCTGCACTCCGCGCACAGCGGGCTGGCTCAGCCGGGCCAGATACCCGGGCATGCGTGGCTGGCGGCGAAGGGCGTGGCCCTGCTGTTCGGGGCTGACTTCTCCGGCCAGCCGGGCGGGGCTTACGCGGCCGTCGCCGCGGTGCACCTGGCGGGCCTGGCGCTGGTCGTCTGGGCGGTGTGCGTGGCCGTGCGGCGGCTGGCCGCAGAGCCGGACCTTGTCCCGCCGATCCTCGTCACAGCGATCGCGCTGCTGCTGGGCGTCTACGTGTTCACCAGGCTGTCCCGCGTGTTCCTCGACGTGCGTGACATCTCCGCGGTGCTGCCGATGGGCGCGGCGCTGGCGGGCCGGATGCTGGCAGGCCCGCTGCTGGCCGGACGGCCGGTCATCAGGCGGCTGCTGCCGGTGCTGCTGGCGGCGGCGGTCGGGTACGCCGCAGTACTCGGCTACAACGTCACCCGGCCGCCTGCCGTCGCGGGCGCACAGCAGCTCGCCGCCTGGCTCGCCGCCCGCCATCTCCGCTACGGCCTCGGCGCCTACTGGCAGGCCAGCAGCGTAACGCTGGCCAGCGCTGAGCGGATTGCGGTCAGGCCGGTCCGGGTGTCCGGCGGCCGGGAGAAGGGCTATCTCTGGGAGGCGGAACGGTCCTGGTACAACCCGCGGGATCATTACGCGAGCTACCTCATTTACGGGCCGCGGGAAAGCGGTTACGTCACGATGCCCAGCGTGCTGGCCACGTTCGGCCGGCCCGCGCGTACCTACCATGTCGGCCCTGACACGGTCCTGGCCTGGAACGAGAATTTGCTGACAGATATCCACGGCTGGGCAAGATAAACGCCGCCCCGCGGGCCTATCGGTGCGCTCTTCCCGCCCGGTGAGTAGCGAGTTCGCGCAACCGGGCTAGGGCCCCCGTCACGGGCCCGTAACGGTCCCTCCGCTGCCTCATTGCGCGGCAGATAAATTGCCGACACACCCCGGAAAAGCTTGATCGCGCGCGGCAGGCTTCCTAATGTCGCCCGGTGAGAGGCATGCCTGCGTACGGGTCACGCGACGATATGCCAGTCATTTCTGGCGGGGGAGAGGACCACGCGTGAGTTCCCAGGGGAGCACGAGAGCCCACCGGCGCCACATTCTGGCTGCGGTGGCCGCGCTCACCGCGGCTGGCCTGGCATTGACCAGCCCGGCAACAGCCGAAGCAGGCGCAGCGAGGCCGTCGGCTAACGCCCAGCGCGGAGCGCTGCAGCTGACCGGGCAGGTGCGAAATGGCACGCCGCTCGATGCCCGCCCCGGCGATATGCGGATAATCGTCCCGCAGGGCCTGCCCGTGGTCGCTCACGCGAGGGTGTCCATTCCGCAGCTCGGCCTGTCGGTGACCACGGACTCGCAGGGCCGCTTCGCGCTCTCCGTGCCGGCCGCCAGCGCCCGGCAAGGGGTATCTGTCACGGTGACGGCGGCGGGGCTCGGTGCCTGGAAGGAATCCGGCATCAAGCTGTCATCGGCTGGGCCGACCAGCATCTTTGTCGAGCTTCATCATGCTGCCCAGTCCCTTGCCGCGCGGCGGCCGGGCAACCAGGCCTACAACGGGCTGCTGCGGGCGGCCCCGTCGCGCGGGACCCGGAAGGCCCTGCGCGTGTCCGGCAAGCCGAACGCGTACGTCCTCTGCGGGCATAACTCGTCGGGGTGGACCTCGCAGGCCCAACCACCACCCACTATCCGGGTGTACATGACCGGGACCGGCAGGGTCGTCAGGTATGACTTCACGTTCTACATAGAGCATGTCCTGCCCAATGAGTGGGGCAGCGGAGCTCCCTCTGCGGCCCTGCAGGCGGGAGCGGAAGCGATACGCGATTATGCCTGGTTCTTCGTTCTGCATGGCAGCAAAGGGACCGCGGCGGGTGTTAACCCGTGCTCATTCGATGTGGACGATACGACCGCCTACCAGGACTTCCAGCCCGGCGGCCCGGCGCCCGCTAACACGAATGCCGCGGTGACCAGCACCGGCAGCACGGTATTCTCGCGCGGCGGCGCCATCACGGAGACCTCTTACTGCAGCAACTTCGTGACCGGCTGCGGTGCCGATTCACCGCCGGACAGCTGCGGACAGCTGTCCGGCGGCGGCGGCTCCATGTCCCAGATCGGCAGCGACTCGTGCGCCTTTGACGGATTCAGCTGGCAGAAAATCCTGACGACCTATTATCATCCCGGATACATTTTCTCGACGCAGGCGAAGGCCTACACGTTCTGGAAGGGGCGGAACGGGGCGCTGTACGAGGCGGGCGGCCCGGCCAACGGCCCGCCCGCGTGGCGGACCTGGCTGGGGATGGGACCGCTGGGGTCGGCCCCGTCCGCCGGGGTGGACGGGCACGGGAACACCTACGTCTACTGGGCAGGCACCGGGCGCCATCCCAGCCTCTACGAGGCGTACTGGAACGGCTCGCGGTGGGTCGGCCCGTTCGACCGGCACATGAAGCCGCTCGGATCGCAGCCCAGCGTGGCCGTCACGGCCGGCGGGAAGGCCTACGTGTTCTGGAAGGGGCGGAACGGGCCGCTGTACGAGGCGTCGGGGCGGGCCAACGGGCCGCTCAGCGGGCCGGTCTCGCGGGGGATGGGACCGCTGGGGTCGGCCCCGTCCGCCGCGGTGGACGGCCAGGGGGACACCTACGTCTACTGGGCAGGCACCGGGACCCGTCCCAGCCTCTACGAGGGGTTCTGGAACGGCTCGCGGTGGGTCGGCCCGTTCGACCGGCACATGAAGCCGCTCGGATCGCCGCCCAGCGTGGCGGTCACGGCCAGCGGGCGGGCCTACGTGTTCTGGAAGGGGCGGAACGGGCCGCTGTATGAGGCGGGCGGCCCGGCCAACGGCCCGCCCGCGTGGGTGTCCTGGCGGGGGATGGGACCGATGGGGTCGGCCCCGTCCGCCGGGGTGGACAGTCACGGCGCCACCTACGTCTACTGGGCAGGCGACGGGGCCCGTCCCAACCTGTACGAGGGGTACTGGGACGGCTCGGCGTGGGTCGGCGCCTTCGACCGGCACATGAAACCGCTCGGATCGCCGCCCAGCGTGGCCGTACACGGCTGAGACGGGGCCGGGCGGCCCGGTGCAGCATGTAGCATCACGAGAGGCCGGGCCTGGGCGCCGGAGCGCGGGGCGGGGCAGCGATCTGCCCTCCGATACCGCGTGCTGACCGGGCTTCCTGCGCCGTCGCCTCAGCCAAGCAGCGGGAGAAGCAGTGTGCGCGTACCGGAGCAGCCGGCCGTGAGCCGGGTCCCGCTGCCGCGCGCCGCGGGCCGGGCGGCCCAGCCCGTCGAGGGCCCGGGTCCGCGCCGGGGCCGGCTGACCCCGGTCGGCTGGGTGATCGTCGCGACGACGGCCCTGGCCCTCGGGCTCCGGCTGTTCCAGCTGAGCAGCCCCGGCCACCTGCTCGGAGTGACCGAGTATGACGACGGGGTGTACCTGGGCGCCGCCCTGCGGCTCGTCCACGGAGTGCTGCCCTACCGCGATTTCGTCCTGGTCCAGCCGCCGGGCCTGATCCTGGTCGATGACGCCGGTGGCGGCGCTGGCCAAGTGGACAGGCACCGCCTGGGCGATGGCGGTCGGCCGCATCCTCACCGCCTGCGCGGGAGCGGCCGCGGTGCCGCTGGCCGGGCGGCTTGTCCGGCACCGCGGCCTGCTGGCCGTCCTGATCACCTGCGGGATCCTGGCCGTCTACCCGGACGGCGTCGCGGCGGCGGTGACGGTGCTGCAGGAGCCGTGGCTGGTGCTGTGCTGCCTGGCCGGAGCGGTCGCCGTGTTCGACGGCGACCGGCTGGCCGGCAGCTGGCAGCGGCTCGCCTGGGGCGGGGCGGCTTTCGGCTTCGCGGGCGCGATCAAGATGTGGGCGGTCATTCCGGTGCTGGTGATCGCGGGCCTGTCCGCGCGGCGGCCGCGCCGGGCCGCCGCGTTCCTGGGCGGGACCGCGGCCGGGTTCCTCGTCCCCGTCGTGCCGTTCGCGGCCGTCAGCCCGGGCACCTTCTATCACGGCGTCATCGTGGCCCAGCTGGTCCGGGTGGACGACGTGCGGGTCTCCGCCTGGACTCGCCTGACCTCGCTGACCGGGCTGGACGGCCTGACCCCGGTCAGCGACCAGGCGGTGCTGATCGCCTCGATCGCCATCCCGGTGCTGGTGGTCGCCGCGTTCGCGGGAGCCTGGATCCTCACCCGCCAGCGGCCGCCTGCCCTGGACTGGTTCGCGCTGGTCACCGCCGTCCTGGTGGTGGCGGCGTTCATGTGGCCCGCCGACTTCTACTATCACTACGCGGAGTTCTTCGCGCCGTTCCTGGCCCTCTGCGTGGGACTGCCGGCGGCCAGGCTCGTGGCGGGCCTGCAGCGGGCGGACCGGCGGCCCGCCCGCCGCTGGCCCTGGCGGGCGGCCACCGCCGTCGCGGTGGCCGCGATAACGGCGATGACGGTGTCCCAGGTGTACCACGAGGCCCGCGCGAAGGGCTCGGCCGACCAGTTCGCCGCGCTCCAGCGGGTGGTGCCGCCGGGCGCGTGCGTGCTCACCGACGAGGCGTCTTACACGATCGCGGCAAACAGGTTCATCTCCGATGTTCCCGGCTGCTCGCAGGTGGTCGACGGCGAGGGTACCGACCTCGCGCTGAGCGACGGCAAGAACGGGGTCACCGGAGCGGGCCGGGTGCCCGCCGTGCGCGCGGTCTGGGACCAGGCGCTGCGCAGCGCCCAGTACGTGTGGCTCTCCTCGAAGCTGGACAGCGTCGAGGCCAGGCGGATCGCCTGGACGCCCGCACTGCGCGCGTACTTCGCCAGCCACTTCCGGCCGGTCCGCGGGGCGGGCGTGCCTGCCAACCTGTACCGGCGCGCCGGTCAGCCGTAGCCGAACGTCCGGATCAGCAGGCCGGTCCGCGCCTTGGGCCCGAACGACGTCGACTTCGGCGGCATCTGCTCGCCGCGGCCGGCGATGTCGCGGACTTCCGCCGGCCGATACCGGGTTGGCGAGCACTGCCGTCCCGCCGGCCTCATCCGCCGCCCGTACCGCGGCCGCCGCGTCCTGGTGCACGACCCGCACCGCGCGCTCGCCGTTGCCGGACCCGCCACAGCCGCCCGATGAGGAGCTGCTGCAGGACCGATGCGGGCAGCGCACGCCAGGCCGGCGAGCGCCCGGCGGGCATCGCCTCCGCCGTCTGGGCCGGGTCCGGGATGCTCCAGCAGGTGCAGCTCGCCGCCGCCCGCGATGAGGAACGCCGGGCCGTACCGCCCGGCCTCGGCCAGCTCGCACAGGGCCGCGGGCAGGCCGGCAGGCACGGCCCGCACCGTGAACGCGGCCTTGGCCAGCGCCGCGGCGTCGGCAGGCGGCAGCCCGGGGATGACCCGGTGCATCGCCCCGATCCGCGGCGGGTACGCGGCCGTGTCGACCAGCAGCGCAAGCCCGTTATCCCACGGGCCAGCCTGGTCACCTGCTGCCCGCCGCCGCGCCTGCAGCTCCAGGTAGGCGGCGTAGCGGTGGTGCCCGTCGGCGATGAGCGCCTGCCGCGGCGCCAGGTCCGCGGCGATGGCCGCCTGCCCGGCCGGGTCGGTGAGGGCCCACAGCCGGTGCGTGATGCCGTCCTCGGTGGCCGCGGCGAGCAGCGGCTCCCTGGTGGCCGCGATCTCGTCCACCAGGCGGGTGGCGGTGCCGCGTTCGTCGCGGTCGCGGTGGCTGCCCTGCCCGCCGCGCGCGGCCTGCCCGGCTGCGGGCCCGCCGCGCGGATCCCGGCGGGACTGCCGTCATACATCAGGAAGATGGGTTCGAGATTGGCCTGGGTGGCCTCCATCAGCTCGCGCCTGCCAGTGACCGGCCCGGGCATGACCGCCTCGTGCGGCAGCACGACGCCCGCGCCGGGCGGGCTGAGCCGCACCGCGCCGATGAGGCCGCGCTGGAGAACCAGGCCCGGCGGTGGCGCTGCCCCGGCGCCCGCGGAACCGGCGCCCGCGCCGGTGCTCTGCTCGTAGATGTAGATCGCTGGCCTCGGATCGGCCGCGAGCACTCCCTCGGCGATCCAGCGGCTGAGCGTGCCCGCTGCCGCCCGGCAGCCGTCAGTGCCGGCCGCGGGATCAGCGTTCGGAAGGATGAGCCGGACCACGTTGTGCGGGTCCGCGGCGAGCAGCCTGGGCACCGATCCCGGCCCGATAGCGTCGTACGGTGGTGAGGTGACCTCGGCGAGCCCGCTCACCCGCTCCGGGGCGTAGCGGAGCCCGCGGAACGGCGCAAGCACGAGTTCGGCTGGGCCCGGCGATGCTGGCCGCCGGGCGGGCGGAAGGGTGTGCACATATGACAGAAGGACGGCGCGGCGGCCAGGATTCCCGGCCGGAAGAAAACGAGCTCGAGAGCGGGCAAGCCGCCGGGGGCGGTCATCGGCCGCCGCCTGGCGAGAGCGAGCCGGACGGCGACGTGCAGACGTGGTACCGGCGGGGCGTGGACCTGCTCGGAAACGGGAGCCCGGCCGCGGCCGCGCAGCTTCTCGAGCGGGCGGCGGATGCGGAGCCGGATTCCCGGATGGTCCGCGAGGCACTGGCGCGGGCCCAGTTCGACGCGGGATGGTACGCCGCGGCGGCGGACAGTTTCCGGATGATCGTGGAAGCCAGCCCCGCCGACGACTATGCCCACTTCGGGCTCGGCCTCGCGCTGGCCCGTTCCGGCGCGCCGGGCGAGGCGGCGGAGTATCTCGCGCTGGCCGCCGCGATGCGGCCTGACCTGCCGCACTACACGCAGCGCGCTGCGCGGCGTCAGGGCCACGCTGCGCGCCCGCGATCAGGCGGCCGGGGCGGAAGGACGCAGCGAGACCGCGGCGGGCGAGACCGGCTGACAGCCCCTTGACCGCCGGCCCGCCGCGGCCATGCGATCATGGCCGCATGACGGCACCGCCCGCGCCGCCCGGGCTGCTGAGCTGCCCTGAGCCGCTCAGCTCGGCCTATGACGTAGCCCTGCTCGACCTGGACGGGGTGGTCTACCTGGGGGGCGCCGCCATTCCCGGCGCCGCCGCGGCCCTGGGCGAGGCCGTGTCCGCGGGCCTGAGGCTCGCCTTCGTCACCAACAACGCCTACCGCACTCCCGCGGCGATCGCCGCCCAGCTGACCGGGCTCGGCGTAGCCGCCAGACCCGCCGACGTGGTGACCTCCGCGCAGGCGGCAGCGCGGCTGCTGGCCGAACGGCTGGCGCCGTGCTCGGCCGTGCTGGTCATCGGCGGGCAGGGGCTTCGGCTGGCAGTCAGGGAACGCGGCCTCCGTCCGGTCAGCGTGGCCGCGGCCAGGCCCGCTGCCGTGGTCCAGGGGTACTCGCCCGACATCTGCTACGCGGATCTGGCCGAAGGCGCGCTGGCCGTCGAGGCGGGCGCGCTCTTCGTCGCGTCCAACGCCGATGCGCACGCTGCCCACCCCGCGGGGCCGCCAGCCCGGTAACGGGTCGCTCGCGCAGGTCATCATCAACGCCACCGGCATCCGGCCGCTGGTCGCGGGCAAGCCGGAGCCTCCGCTGCACGCCGAGTCCGTGGAGCGGACCGGCGCGCGGCGGCCGCTCGTGGTCGGCGACCGGCTCGACACCGACATCGAGGGCGCTCGCCGGGTGGGCGCGGACAGCCTGCTCGTGCTGACCGGCGTCAGCGAGCCGGCCGATGTGCTGCTGGCCCCCCCGGGGCGGCGTCCGTCCTACCTGGCGGCGGACCTGGCCGGCCTGCTCGAGCCGCATCCCGGGGTGACCGCGCGCGGCGGCGGGTACCGCTGCCGCGGCTGGACGGCGCGCTGGACGGCCGACGGGCAGCGGCTCGAGCTGGCCGGCCGGGAGATCGCATCGACGCACTCCGCGCGCTGTCCGCCGCCGCCTGGTCGGCATCCCGGCTCACCCCGGAGGCGGCCCGCCAGGCCGTGCGCCTGCTGGACCCGGCTTAGCGCGCCCGGCAACAGGACCGCCGGTCCCGCGGCGGCCAGGCTGCCGCCGGCGGCGTTCTGGCCGGCCGCCAGCCAGATCCGGGCCCGGCTCCGTGCCCGGCCTTGCCAGGGAGGGCTCCCTCCCGGGCCTTGCCGGGGATTGCCCGGACGCCGCTGTCGGCCGGGCCGCAGGCACGCCAGCACGCAGGGGCAGCGCCCTGCTGTGCCTGGCGCTCTTGCAGCGCGCGGCGCGCGGAGCAGACATCGCTGCCTGCTTGACAACGCTCCGTGCCTGCGGTGTGCTACCTGGCATGCCAGCGCGCGGAGTGCCGTCGCGCCGCGACCCCCGCGGCGCCGGCCTGGCCTGCGCCCGCTGTTGCCGTCCTTCGTGTTGTTGTCGCTGACGACTCTCGGCCGACCCTGACTCGTCGCCACGGGACCGGACCGTCCCGCACCCGAAGGACCCCCGATGCAGCTCGACACCTCCCTCGCTCCTGAGATCGCCCTGGCGGGCCCGGACGCGGCCGCCCAGCCTGCGGCGGACCGGCCCGGCGCCTGGCCGCCCCGGCGACCATCGGATACCTGGCCCGCTGCCTGCGGCTGCTCGCGGCCGACCCGCAGGCCTGGTGGGACCTCGTCCGGTTCGACCCGGGCCGGCCGGTCCAGGTCGCGGTCGCGCCGCCCGGGCCGGGCTGTGAGACGTGGCTGCTCGTGCTGCCCCCCGGTCACCACGGCGACGAGCAGCAGGCCGGGCCGGGCTGGGAAGTGGCGTGCCTGATCGCGGGGACGATCGCCGGGCCGGCCGGGCCGCCGGGCGAGCGGCGGCTCCGCCCGCTGCTGCCCGGCCGGCTCCGGGTCCGCGGCGGCCGGGAATCCCATCACCTGATCAATACCGGCAGCGGCTACGCGGTCAGCCTGCACGCCCGGTCGGCGCCCGCCGCGCCGCCGCCGGGCCCGTGGCCGGCGCAGCGTCCGCCGCGTCCAGCCCGGACTCGCGCAGGGTGATGTTGAGCCGCCCGCCGCCCAGCCCGATCTCCGGCCGGCCCGTGCCCGGCATGGTCTTCGGCACGGCGTGGTAGGCGAGCCGTGACGGCCCGCCGAACACGAACAGATCGCCCGACTCGAGCCGCACGTCCGTCCAGGGCCTGCCGCGGTCGCGGGTGTTGCCGAACCTGAACACGCAGCTGTCGCCGAGGCTCAGCGAGACCACCGGGGCCACTGACCGCTCCTCACGGTCGGCGTGCATGCCCATCCGGGCCGCCGCGTCGTAGTAGTTGATCAGGGCGACGTCCGGGTGGTAACCGGCTGCCGCGCCCTCATCGGCGTAGGCCTCCGCGACGGCGCGGCGGCCGAGGTCGGCCAGCCAGCCGGGGAACCGCTTGACCGGCGCGCCGTCGGTGTCGTCGGCGGTGCGCGAGTAGCGGTAGGGGATCCAGTGCCAGCCCAGGCACACCGTCCGGACGGACATGACGCCGCCGCGCGGCAGCCGGGTGGCGCGGATGCCGGCCGGCGGCCGCGCCCACTCCCGGCAGGCGCAGACCAGCCGGCGCTGCTCGCCCGGGTCGAGCCAGCCGGGCACGTGCACGGCCCCCGGCGCGACCTCGGCGCGGGGACGGGGGATGAGCGCCGTCACCTGTCCGAGTATGCCCGCGCGAAACCGGCGCCGCAGCCGGTGCCGGCCCCGGTGATCGGGGTAAAAAACTTTCGTGACGGACCGCGGCGGCCGTTCCGTGCGACGCCGCGCGATCCGGGCTCGCGCCGCCGAGACGGGAAAGAGAGGTTCACCATGCGAAGGATTCTCACGATCACCGGTGCCACCGTCGTGCTCGGCCTGACCGGACTGGTGGCCAGCGCGGTGACACAGGCCGCGCCCCAGCATCCCGGCCCGCTCCGGCAGCATGCCGCGCGGGTCACCGTGCGTCCCGGCACGGCCAGGCCCACGGCGGTCGCGCGCGCCGGGACGGCGCCGAACAGCTGCGGCTTCGTCCGGGCGATCCCTGCCGACGACTTCAAGGGCCTGCCCAACTACACCGCGGCCAGGGCCGCGCACCCGTTCATCGTGCGCATGTTCACCACCCAGGGCCTGATCGTCTGGCGCGCGCTGACCTCGGCCGCGCCGTGCACGACGTACTCCTTCCGGTTCCTCGCCGAACGGGGCTACTTCACCTGGACGCATTGCCACCGGCTCACGGTCAGGGGCATCTACGTGCTGCAGTGCGGTGACCCGACCGGCACCGGCTCGGGCGGACCCGGCTACAAGTTCAACGACGAGAACCTGGCTGGCGCCAGCTATCCGGCGGGCACGGTGGCCATGGCCAACGCCGGCCCGGACACAAACGGCAGCCAGTTCTTCTTCTGCTGGAAGAACTCCTCGCTGATCCCGCCCGACTACACGCCGTTCGGCACGGTGATCCAGGGGATGAACGTGCTGCGCAGGATCGCGGCGGCCGGCGACGACAGCCAGAACGGCCCCGGCGACGGCTACCCGCACCTGTTCACCGCGTTCACGTACGTGCAGATCGTGTTCACCAAATAGCCTGCGGCCGGCTCATCCGGCGGGCGGCGATCCGCGGGTCGCCGCCCGCCGGCGGCAGAACGCGGACCGACCGCGACGATAAACCGGCCGCGACGATAATGAGTGCCGGGCGGGACCACCCAGGACGCGGGCCCATGCCGGCGCCCACCACGAGACCTCGGAGCGCGGGCATGGCTGAGCTGACCGGTCTGCTGGAGGCCTGGCGCCGGGAGCTGGCCGCCTGGGCGATCCCCGAGCAGATCAGCGCCGCGGTCGCCGAATCCCCCTGGGTGCTGCCGCGGCAGGTGTTCGCCCGCCGCGCGGACCGGCTGAGCAGCGCGCCGTCCGGCCCGTCCTACGAGCAGGCCTGGGCCGCGCTCGAACCGCGGGGAAGCATCCTGGACGTCGGAGCGGGCGCGGGCGCCGCCTGCCTCCCGCTGCTCGGCCGGGCCACGGCCCTGACCGTGGTGGACAGCGACGCCGGGATGCTCAGCCTGCTCGCCGAGCGTGCCGCGGCCGCGGGCAGCACCGCGCGGTGCGTGCGCGGCAGCTGGCCGCAGGCCGCCGCGCAGGTCCCGGCCGCCGACGTGGTGACCTGCCATCACGTGCTCTACAACGTGCCCGGCCTGGCGCCGTTCGTGGCGGCGCTCACCGCGCGCGCCCGGCGCCTGGTGATCACCGAGATGACCGCCAGCCACCCGCTGGTCACGCTGAACGATCTGTGGCTGAAGTTCCACGGCCTGCGGCGGCCGGACGGCCCCACCGCCGATGACGTGCTGCGCATCCTGACCGCGATGGGCCTGCGCCCCGGCTACCGGCGGTGGCGGCGGCCCGGCGCGGCTGACTACGCGAGCTTCGACGAGCTCACCGACGTCACCGGCGGCGGCTGTGCCTGCCGCCCGAGCGGTCCGGCGAGGTGGCCGGCGCGCTCGTCGCGGCGGGCGCCGACCGTGACCGCCCGACCGAGCTGGGCTCACCGGGGCGCGACGTGGTCACGATCTGGTGGGCGGGCGAGGCCGGCCGGATGCGGCCGGGCGCTATCCGGCGGATCTTGGCGCCGCGGAAGATCCGCCGGAAACGGCCCGGGTCACAGGAACTTCCTGAGCCTGAGCAGGTCGAGGAGGCTCGCCTCGACCTTCAGCTTGCCGGTCAGCCAGGCCCGGGCGAAGCTGGCCGGGTCCCCGGCGATCGCCGACCAGGTCATCGCTGTTCGCGGTGAACCTGACCTGCGCCGGGCGGGCTGCCCGGCGCGGCCTCCTGGACCGGATCCGCGCCGTGCGGCCCGATACGGGTGGCGAAAAGCAGGCCAAGGTCGGGCACCCGGCAGCTCATCGTGCGCTCGGGGAAATTGGCGGCCCGGTCCGCGGCGTCCATCTGGGCGATGCGGCCCAGCAACGCCTCCAGCGCCTTGCGGCATTCGTCGGCGGTCGCCATCCGGGCCTCAACCTCGCTCTCTCGGCCGGAGCCCATCCTGCCAGCCCGGAACGGGTACTGCCGCCAGCTGGTGCCGCGCGACACGGCGCGGGGGTGCTGCTGCGCCGGCCTGTCGGCTCCGGACGGTAGCGTTCCGAGGGAACGCACAGGCGCGCAAGGAGCGTGGAGGCAGATGGAGCACGAAGTACGACGACGAGGAACTGGCGAGGCGCGGGTGGACCAGGCGGTCGCCGGCCTGGACCGGCTGGCGGGCCTGCCGCCGGATGAGCACGTGGCCGTCTTCGAGGACACCCACGCCCGGCTGCGGCAGGTGCTCAGCGAGCTCGATTCCGGGCCGGGCGGACACCGGCCGGCCGCTGACCAGGATGCCGACCGTCATGTCCAGCCGGATCCGGCTTGACGCCGAGCTCGTCAGGCGGGGCCTGGCCCGGTCACGGGAGCAGGCGGCCGAGCTGATCGGCGAGCGGCCGGGTCGCCGTGGGCGGGCTCACCGCGGGCAAGCCGGCCACGCAGGTCGGCCAGGGATGCCGCCATCGCGGTGCGCGCCGACGCCGGGGCGCAGTACGTGTCACGCGGCGGCCGCAAGCTGGCCGGCGCGCTGGCCGCATTCGGCGGCCCTGCCGTGGCCGGGCGCCGCTGCCTGGACGCGGGCGCCTCCACGGGCGGGTTCACCGACGTGCTGCTGCAGGCGGGCGCCGGGCACGTCATCGCGGTGGACGTGGGGTACGGCCAGCTCGCCTGGGCGCTGCGCGGCGATCCCCGGGTCACCGTGCTGGAGCGGGTCAACGTCCGCGAGCTGCGGCCCGAGCAGGTGGCGCCGCCGCCGGGCCTGGTGGTGGCCGACCTGTCCTTCATATCCCTGGCCACCCCGCTGCCCGCGCTGGTGCGCTGCGCCGCGCCGGACGCGGACTTCGTGCTGCTGGTCAAGCCGCAGTTCGAGGTGGGCAAGGGCCGGGTCGGGCCAGGCGGCGTGGTCAGGGAGCCCGGGCTCAGGGCCGAGGCGGTGTCCGGCGTCGCCCGGGCCGCGGCCGGCCACGGCCTCGGCGTGGCCGGCGTCACGGCCAGCCCGCTGCCCGGGCCCGCCGGGAACGTGGAGTATTTCCTGTGGCTGCGCCGCGGGGCGCCGCCGCTGGACGGCGGCGAGCTCGAGCAGGCGATCGCGGATGGCCCGCAGTGATGTCCGGCCGGGGAGGAGCACGCGTCGGATGGGCATGACGGACGGGAGCCGGACGGTGCTCCTCGTCACGCACACCGGCAAGCCGCAGGCGCTGACCAGCGCACGGTTCGTCGCGGACCGGCTGGCGGCGGCGGGCCTGACGGTGCGGGTGCTGAGCCCGGAGGCGGCCGAGCTGCGCTGCGCCGCCGAGGCGGTCCCGCCCGGCCCGCAGGCGGCCGCCGGCGCGGAGATCGTGATCGTCATCGGCGGCGACGGCACGCTGCTGCGGGCGGCCGAGGTCGCCCGCCCGGCGGGGGTCGCCGTTGCTCGGCGTTAACTTGGGCCACGTGGGCTTCCTGGCCGAGGCGGAGCCCGATGACCTGGCCGGCACCGTGGACCGCGTGGTGGCCCGCCGCTACCAGGTCGAGCGCCGGATGACGATCGACGTGACCGTGCTGCAGAACGGGACCGTGATACGCCGCCACCTGGGCGCTGAACGAGGCGACGGTGGAAAAGACTCCCCGGGTCGGGCATGCTCGAGCTGGTCACCGAGGTCGACGGGCGGCCGCTGGCCGCGGCTGGACTGCGACGGCGTGATCTGCGCGACGCCCACCGGGTCGACCGCCTACGCGTTCTCCGCCGGGGGGCCGGTCGTCTGGCCAGGGGTGGAGGCGCTGCTGCTGGTGCCGATCTGCGCGCACGCGCTGTTCGCCGGGCCGATGGTTATCTCGCCCGCGTCGACGCTCGCGGTCGAGGTGATCGGCGGATCCGCGCGAACCGCCGGTCGGCCCGCCCGGCCTGGGGATAGACACCGGCGCCGGGCGTGGCGAGATGACAGGTGCCATGCTTGTGGTGCGATGGTCGCCGTAGTGTGAACCTGCCGCCGGGCTCAAGGGTCGAGGTGCGGCGCGGGGCACGTCCCGTCCTGCTGGCCAGGCTGAACCGCCACGAGACGGGGGCGCAGGCCCCGGTCGGCGCCGGGGCGCTGTTCACCGACCGCCTGGTCGTGAAGTTCGGCCTGCCGGTGACCGGGTGGCGCGGCAGGCAGGGCGCCCAGGCGCCCGGCCCGGCCGCCAGCGGCCAGGCCGCACCGGGCGGAGAGGAGGCGTCAAGGGCCGATGCTTGAGGAAGTCCGGATCACCGGGCTCGGGGTGATCGACGACGCCGTCCTCGAGCCGTCACCCGGGCTCACCGTGGTCACCGGGGAGACCGGCGCGGGAAAGACGATGGTGGTGACCGGGCTGGGGCTGCTGTTCGGCGGCCGCGGCGACCCGGCGCGGGTGCGGCCGGGCGCGGACCGGGCCACGGTGGAGGGCAGGCTGCGCATCGACCCGGGCGGCCACGTCGCGCAGCAGGTGGACGAGGCGGGCGGCGAACTCGACGATGGCGGCCGGTCCCTGGTCGTCAGCCGTTCGGTATCGGCCGAGGGGCGGTCGCGCGCGCACGCCGGCGGGCGCTCGGTACCGGTGTCGCTGCTCACCTACCTCGCCGACGAGCTGGTGGCCGTGCACGGCCAGGCCGACCAGCAGCAGCTGCTCAAGCCGGCCAGGCAGCGTGCCGCACTGGACAGGTACGCAGGCGACAAGCTGGCCGCCGTGCTGGCCGAGTACCAGCGGGCCTTTCACCGGCACCGTGAGGTGAGCGGCAGGCTCGCCGAGCTGACCGCGCGGGCCCGCGAGCGGGAGCAGGAGGCCGCGGAGCTGCGGGCCGGCCTCGACGAGATCGCCAGGCTGGAGCCGGCCGAGGGCGAGGACGCGGACCTGCTGGCCGAGGAGGAGCGGCTGGCGCACGCCGACGCCCTGCACGCGGCCGCGACCGCCGCGCACCAGGCGCTGGCCGGCGACCCGTCGGCCGGCGGGTACGAGGGCGCGGACGCCGCGGCGCTGCTGACCGGTGCCCGGCAGGCGCTCGACAGCGTCTGCGACCACGACCCCGCCCTGTCCGGCCTGGCCGGCCGGCTGGCGGAGGCGCAGTACGTCATCTCGGACGTGGCCGCCGAGCTGGCCTCCTACGCCCAGTCCGTCGAGGCCGACCCGGCCAGGCTCGCGGTGGTGCAGGAGCGGCGCGCCGAGCTGGGCCGGCTGATCCGCACGTTCGGCAGCCGCGCGACGGCGGCCGACCTCGCCGCGGTGCTCGGCTGGTCGCGGGAGGCGTCGGGCCGGCTGGCCGAGCTTGACGGCGCAGACGACCTGGTGTCCTCGCTCGCTGCCGAGGAGGCCGAGCTGGCCGCGCAGGCCGACGACCTGGCCGCCCGGCTGACCGAGCTGCGCGGCCAGGCCGCGGAACGGTTCGCCGCCGCCGTGACCGCCGAGCTGACCGCCCTGGCCATGCCGCACGCGCGGCTGACCGTGGCGGTCACGGCCGGCCAGCGAGCCAGGGCCGCAGGGCCGGGATGAGGTGGAGATCAGGCTCGCCGCGC
This sequence comes from uncultured Actinomycetes bacterium, assembly GCA_963762615.1. Lineage (GTDB taxonomy): Bacteria > Actinomycetota > Actinomycetes > Streptosporangiales > Streptosporangiaceae > PALSA-505. The sequence continues at coordinate 523,813 of CAVXLG010000020.1, forward strand.
ATCCCGGAGCGCCGGACCTGCCGCTGCACAAGGGCGCCTCCGGCGGGGAGCTGTCCCGGGTGATGCTGGCCCTCGAGGTGGTCTTCGCAGGTGCCGATCCGGTGCCGACATTCGTGTTCGACGAGGTCGACGCAGGCGTCGGCGGCAAGGCAGCGGTGGAAGTCGGCCGGCGCCTTGCCCGGCTGGCCCGGCTGGCGCAAGTGATCGTGGTCACCCACCTGCCGCAGGTCGCGGCCTTTGCCGACACGCACCTGGTGGTGGAGAAGGCCGATGACGGCTCGGTCACCCGCAGCGGCGTCATCCACCTCGACCGGGGGAGCCGGGTCCGCGAGCTGTCCCGGATGCTGGCCGGGCTCGAGGACTCCGAGCTCGGCCAGGCGCACGCCGAGGAACTGCTCGGCCTGGCCGCCGTGGAGCGCGCCGCGCTGGCCGCCGCGGACCAGGCCCGGGCAGCCGGCTCGTGACCGGCTCCGGAGCGGCCCGCGGTGGTTAGCCGGGCACCGACAGCGACAGGCCGAACAGCCCGCCCGGATCGGTCCACCAGGAGCGCAGCGCGAACCCGGCCGCCGCGAGCTCCTTCTCGATGCCGTCGCGGCGGAACTTGGCCGACACCTCGGTCCGCATCTCCTCGCCCGCGCCGAACCGCACGGTCAGGCCGATCGCCGGCAGCCGCACCCGCTGCGCGAGCGATGAGCGCAGCCGCATCTCGATCCACTCCGCCTGCGGATTCCACAGCGCCACGTGATCAAAGGTGTCCAGGTCGAAGTCGGCACCCAGCTCGGCGTTGAGCACCGCCAGCACGTTCTTGTTGAACGCGGCGGTGACGCCGCCCGGGTCGTCATAGGCGGCCACCAGGATGGCCGGATCCTTGACCAGGTCGGTGCCGAGCAGCAGGGTGTCGCCGTCGCCGAGCGAGGCCCGGATCCTGGCCAGGAACGCCGCGCGCTCGGCAGGCAGCATGTTGCCGATGGTGCTGCCCAGGAAGGCGATCATGCGCGGCGACTGCCCGTCATCCCCGCCGGGCAGTCCGAGGTGATATTCGAAATCGGACACCAGCGCGTGCACGCGCAGCCCCGGGTACCCGGCCAGCAGGCGGCGCCCGGCATCGGTCAGCGCGGCCTCGCTGACGTCCACCGGGACGTAGGTACGCAGGGTGCCGGCCGCCCGGAGCGCGTCGAGCAGCAGCCGGGTCTTGTCCGACGAGCCTGAGCCGAGCTCGACCAGGGTGCGCGCCCGGCTCGCGGCCGCGATCTGGCCGGCGGCCGAGCGCAGGATCGCCCGCTCGGCCTCGGTCGGGTAGTACTCCGGCAGCTCGGTGATCTTCTCGAACAGCGCGCTGCCGTTCGCATCGTAGAACCACTTGGGCGGCAGCGACTTCGGCGAGGCGGTCAGGCCCGCCCGGGCGTCCTCGCGCAGCGAGGAGGCCAGGAAGTCCGGCGGCAGCAGCCGGTCGATCCGCAGGCCGGTCACCGGCTCGCGGTCCTCGCGCCGGGGCGGTCAGCCTCGCCGTCGCGGGCGGTGCGGAACCCGGCGAAGATCTGACGGCGGACCGGGTAGTCCCAGTTGCGGAACGTGCCGCGGCAGGCCACCGGGCTGACCGCGAAGGACCCGCCGCGCAGCACCTTGTACTGGCGCCCGAAGAACACCTCGGAGTACTCCCGGTACGGCCAGGCGGCGAATCCGGGGTAGGGCAGGAAGTCGCTGGCCGTCCACTCCCACACGTCGCCGATGAGCTGGCGGGCGCCGCACGGCGCCGCGCCCGCGGGATACGAGCCCGCCGGGGCCGGCTGCAGGTGCCGCTGGCCCAGGTTCGCATGGTCGCGGCCCGGCACGCCGTCTCCCCACGGATACCGGCGGGACAGTCCGGTCACCGGGTCGGACCGCGCCGCCTTCTCCCACTCGGCCTCGGTGGGCAGCCGGCGCCCCGCCCACCGCGCGTAAGCGTCGGCCTCATACCAGCACACGTGCAGCACCGGCTCGGCCGGCGGCACGGGCTCGGTGACGCCGAACCGGGTCCGCACCCACTGGCCGCCGTCCCGGTGCCAGAACAGCGGCGCGGCCAGGCCGGCCCGCTGCCGGTGCTCCCAGCCCGGCCTGATTCCACCAGCGCTGCTGGTCGTAGCCGCCGTCGGCGATGAACTCCGCATAGCCGGCGTTGGTCACCGGCACGGTGTCGAGGAAGAACGGCGGCACGTCCACCTGGTGCGCGGGGCGCTCGTTGTCCAGCGCCCAGGGCTCGTCAGAGGTTCCCATGCTGAACGCGCCGCCGGGCACCAGCACCTCGGTCGGCAGGCCGAGGGCGTCGCCGGGCGGCGGGCCGGGCGGCGGCGCGCTCAGCGCCTGGGCCCCTCGCCTGAGCTGATGGGTGATCAGCATGGTCTCGTCGTGCTGCTGCTCGTGCTGGGCGACCATGCCGAACGCGAACCCGCTGGCGACCAGCGGGGAACCGGCGAGCGGCGCCGCCTCGAGCAGGTCCAGCACCCGGCCCCGGACCTCGCTGGCGTACCGGCGGGCCTCGGCCGGAGGCAGCAGCGGCAGGCTCGGCCGGTCAGCGCGCGGATGCTCGAACGCGTCGTAGAGCGGGTCGATCTCCGGGTGTATCGGCTCGCGGCCGCCGACCGCGCGCAGCAGCCACAGCTCTTCCTGGTTGGCAATGTGCGCGAGGTCCCAGACCAGCGGGGACATCAGCGGCGAGTGCTGCCGGACCAGGTCATCGTCGTCCACGCAGTCGGTCAGCCCGCTGGTGCGGGCGCGTGCGGCGGTCAGCTCGCCCGCGATCCGTTCCCGGAGCGCTTCGGAGTTGGCTGTCATCTGCTCTCCCTCAGTCTGTCGTGGGCCAGTCTGTCGTCGGCCGGGCACCGGCCTTTCAGCACGTAACGTTCGGCGAATCCGGTCACCGCGCGGCGGACCCGGGCGGGGGCGCTGGCCCGGCTGAGCGCTTCTTCGGCGGCCTCGAAGCAGGCCCGGCTGGCGCGGCCGATCGCGGGGTCGGCGGGCCCGTGCCGGGCGGCACGCTGCCACGGGTCAGGGTCAGGTCCGCGGTGCCGGGCCGACGGGCTGGCGGGCCGGTGCCACAGCGGCTCGGCCGCGGCCATGGCGGTGTCGGCCGCCTTCGGGTCATCGAGCAGGGCCGTGGCCACCGCGGTGGGCACGATCCAGCCGTCGGCGGGCTGCGCATCGATCATCCGCAGTTCCAGGTGCCCGCGCGGGCGCACCGGCGGGAACAGCGTGGACAGGTGGTAGGTCAGGTCGCCGGCGGTGGGACGGCGCTCGCCCGCGCCGCGCAGCCAGTCCCGGAAGGTCAGCCCAGGCGGCGCGCTCCAGCCCGACGGGCCGTCCCGCCGGATGCACATGAGCTCCGCGTCCAGCGCGTAGGCCACCCAGGCGTCCCGCGGGTCGCCGCCGCGCTCCTCACCGCCGCCGGGGCCGATGCGGCCGCTGGTCAGGCGGCCCGGCTCCGCGCCGCCCGGCGGCCGGGTGCGGCCGGGGTCCAGCCGGGACCAGACCGCCTGCCGGGTGGACCGCCAGCCGGACGCGCGTCCGCGCCGCAGCGGCGAGTTCGCGAACGCGGCCACCAGCACCGGGCCGATGGCATGCAGCAGCCGCCAGCGCGACCGGTACCCCGCCGGGCCGTCATGCTCGTCCCCGGCGTCCAGGCACACCTGGACCGATGCGGTGTTGCACATCATCACCCGGCCCCACGGGCCGCGGCGGTCGAAAAATTCCTCCATGGCCGCGTAACGCGGCAGGTCCAGAATGCGGCGCGGCGGGCGGATCGGATCGATCCCGTCGCCGGACAGCCGCAGCCCGGCCGCGCCGACTGCATCCCGCAGCGCGGTCAGGTCCTCCCCGGCCGCGGCGACGCAACCGGAAAGGTTCGTGGCGGGCGCGGAGCTGAGCTCCAGCTGGCCGCCTGGTTCAGTGGTGATGGTGCCCCCGCCGGGAAGCACGGCGCGAGCCTCCCCCGTGGACAAGCCGGCCACCGCCCGCATGATCCGGTCCGCCTGAACAGGCAGCGCCGGGTCACGACGGTCACTGACCAGCCACTCGAGCTCCACTCCCACCTGCCCCGGCGGCCCGGTCTTGAAGCAGATCCCGTGCACATGGGCCTCGGCGTCCTCCTCAGACAGCGGCGGGCCGTCGGGAGTCCCGGGGATGAGAGCGGGCGCGCACGAATACAATCCCCCGACAGCAGCTCTCGCAGCCGGGGGGCGGTGGTTCCCATCGCTGATCAGGGCGCGGGTGCTCCGTTCTGGTCGCCGCTGTCTGGTCGCCATTTCGTAAACTCCCACACGGGTCGGACAATTCCGGGTACCGCGCACCGACCGCTGCAGCCGGCGGTGGTACCCGAGGAAGCAGCGAGGCCGCCGCCCCCTCCGCGGCGTGTTGCCCGCGGCCGCGGGCAACACGCCGCGATGGCGAGTGCGGTCGCAGGACCCGGCCTGTCTGGCAGGATGGTAAATCGATGAAGAGCCCGTCTCGCCTTCTCCCGTGGACACGTCGCGGCAAGCCGGAAGACCTGCCCGGGGTGATCGGTGCCGCGCGCCTGGACCGCAGGACCAAGAACCTCACCAAACGGCTCTGCCCCGGCGATATCGCGATCATCGATCACCGCGATCTGGACCGGGTGAGCGCCGATGCGCTCGTCAACTGCCAGGTCGCGGCCGTGGTGAACGCCGCCCCCAGCATCACCGGCCGGTACCCCAACCTGGGGCCGCACCTGCTGATAGAGGCCGGCATCCCGCTGGTCGACAACGTGGGCCCTGACGTGTTCGCGCGGGTGTCAGAGGCGCAGACGGTCTGGCTCGACGGCAACTGCCTGTACCTGGCCGACCAGATCGTCGCCCAGGGAACGTTGCAGGACAAGGATTCGGTGGCCGACGCCGAGGCCGCGGCCAAGGTGGGCCTGTCCACCCAGCTCGAGGCCTTCGTGGCCAACACGATGGAGTACCTCAGGCGCGAGCGCGAGCTGCTCATCGAGGGCGTCGGGGTCCCTGAGCTGTCCACCGCCCTGGCGGGCAAGCACGTGCTCGTGGTGGTCCGCGGCTACCACTACCGCGAGGACCTGGCCGTGCTGCGCGGCTACATCCGTGAGTACAAGCCGGTCATGATCGGCGTGGACGGCGGCGCGGACGCGCTGCTCGAGGCCGGGCACCGCCCGGACATCATCGTCGGCGACATGGACTCGGTCTCCGACGACGCGCTGCGCTGCGGCGCCGAGCTCGTCGTGCACGCCTATCCCGACGGCCGGGCGCCCGGCCATGCCAGGGTCCAGGATCTCGAGCATGTCGTGCGTGCTGTTCCCCGCCGCCGGAACCAGCGAGGACGTCGCGCTGCTGCTCGCCGACGAGAAGGGCGCCAGCCTCATCGTCGCGGTCGGCACCCGGTTCTCGCTGGTAGAGTTCCTGGACAAGGGGCGGTCGGGGGCGGCCAGCACGTTCCTCACCCGGCTCCGGGTCGGCGGTACCCTGGTCGAGGCCAAGGGAGTCAGTCAGCTCTACCGCAGCCGTATCTCCGGCTGGGCGCTGCTGGTGCTCGTCCTCGCCGCGTGCGTGACCATCGTGGTCGCCCTGGGCTTCTCGCCCGCGGGCCCGATCCTGTGGCGGTACGTGGACGCCAAATGGAATGAATTCGTCTACTGGCTGACCGGACTGTTCTAGTGATTAATTTCCGCTACCACATGGTGTCCATCATCGCGGTATTCCTCGCCCTGGCCATCGGCATCGTCCTGGGCTCCACGGAGCTGCAGGGCACGGTGATCACCGGGCTCAACAAGACGTCAGTCAACCTGAGCAGCGACCTGGCCAGCGCGCGTACGCAGCGGGCCGCGCTGCAACAGGAGGTCAGCAACGACCAGTCGATCATGCAGGCCGACGAGGCGCGACTGCTCGACGGCCTGCTGGCCGACCAGCGGGTCGTGCTGGTGAACGCGCCCGGAGCGCCGAGCCCGGTGATCAACGGCGTGGCGACCGCGCTGCGCGCCGCGGGGGCCACGATGACCGGCCAGGTGAACCTGCAGCCCAAGATGTTCGACGCGAGCGCCAACAACCAGCAGTTCCTCAGCTCGCTCGCGCAGCAGGTGGGCTATTCGGGGGCCGGGCAGGTCAACGGGACAGGGCTCGAGCAGGCGGCCAGGCTGCTCGGCAGCGCGATCCTGACCAAGAACGATCCGGCGAGCAGCTCGTCCGGGAGTTCGTCGGGGAGCTCGTCAGGCGGCACGTCAGGGAACTCGTTGGGAACCACCCCCCAGGACGTGCTGAACATCTATGCGAAGGCGGGTCTGCTGAGCACCAGCGGCCAGCCCTACGTCCCGGCCACCCTCGCCATCGTCGTCCCCCCGGCCAGCCCGCCGGCCGGCGGCGACGCCGCGGCGGCCAACCAGGGCCTGATCACCCTGGCCCAGCAGCTGAGCACGGCGGGCCTCGGCACCGTCATGGCCGGCTCGGTCAGCGGGTCGGGGCCGGGCAGCGCGATCGACGCGCTGCGCGGCAGCACGGCCGCCGGGCAGATATCGAGCGTGGACTACGCCGACAGCGTCACCGGCCAGATCGTGACCATCCAGGCCCTGGACTGGGCGCTGACCGGCCGCAAGGCCAACAGCTACGGCTGGCAGTCGGGGGACAATGCGGCCGCGCCGAGCCCGGCGCCGACGCCGTCGGACACGACGACTCCGCCCGCGGGGTCGGCGGGGAAGAACGCGAAGACGACCGCCGCGGGCAAGCACCCGGCCGCGCACTCGTCGCGAGCGAAGTCATGACCCGCCGGGCGGCCTGATGCCCGGGCTCGGCAGCGCCCTGCTGTCCGGCGCCGCGGCCCGCGCCGCTTACCTGGCGCTGTCTCGCCGGCCACCTGGCGGGCGGGGCACCTGGGAGCGGACCAACCACCGGGACGAGCCGGTCACCCTGGTCGAGGGACCCGCCGCGGCAGTGGCCGCGGCGGCCGTCGCAGCGGCCGTCCCTGGCCTTCCCGGCCGGGTCCGGGCCGCCCTGGCCGTCGCGGGGGGCGGGGCGGCAGCGTTCGGCTGCTACGACGACCTGGCCGGCCGCGGGGACCGTCGCGGATTCCGCGGCCACCTGGGCGCGCTGGCCCGGGGCGAGGTGACCAGCGGTACCGTGAAGCTCGCCGGAATCGGCGCCGCCGGACTGACCGCGGCCGGGCTGCTGGGCGGTCCGCCCGCCGACGTCATGATCAACGCGGGCTGACCGCGGGCGGCGCGAACCTGCTCAACTTGTTCGACCTGCGCCCCGGCCGGGCGATCAAGGTAGCGCTGGCCGGCGGCGCGCTGCTGGCCGCGGGCACGCCCGGGCCGGCGCGCGGCGCAGCCTGCCGCGCGCTGGCTGCGCCGGGCGGCGCGGCACTGGCGATGCTGCCCGAGGACCTGGCAGGGCGGGCGATGCTCGGCGACTGCGGCGCCAACGCGCTCGGCGCCATGCTCGGCGCGACGGCCGCAGCCAGCCTGCCGCGCCCGGCCCGGATCGCCCTGCTGGCCGGGATCGCAGGCCTGACCGCGGCCAGCGAGGTGGTCAGCTTCACCAAGGTGATCGAGCGCACGCCCCCGCTGCGCTGGCTCGACATGCTCGGCCGCAGGCCGGCCGCCGGGCCGGCCCCGTCCTGCGGGCCTGACGGCCAGGCGGTGAGCCCTCGCCCGGAAGCGGACGCACGGTCCGCCCTGGACGCTCCGGAACAGGCCACCGCCCGCTTCCCGTGACCGCTTCGGCGACCGACCGGGGGACGGTGACGAAGGCCTCCCGGCGGGGGCCCGGGATCGGCCGTCCTGCGGTGCTGATCGGCGTGATCACCGGCCTGGCGACCGTGGTCGGGTTCGGCAGGCAGCTCGTCTTCGCGCACACCGTGGGCGCCACCCCGCTGGGCACGGCGTACGCGACGGCCAACCAGGTGCCGAACATCATCTACGCGATCGTGCTGGGCGGTGCGCTCAGCGGCATGGTGGTGCCCGTGCTGGCCGGCCCCGCGCTGTCGGGAATCAAGGCCGACACCCGGCAGACGTCATCGGCGCTGCTCACCTGGACGCTGCTGCTGCTCGTCCCGGTCAGCATCGCGGTGGCGGTGGCGGCGCGGCCGGTCGTCTCGCTGCTGCTGGGTAACCCGCGCCCGCAGGGCACGGCGGCCGGCGATGCTCACGGTCGGCGCGCAGATGCTCGCCGTCTTCGCGCCGCAGATCGTCCTGTACGGGCTGGCGGTCGTGGGCTACGGGATCCTGCAGGCGCACCGCAGGTTCACCTTCCCCGCGCTCGCGCCGGTGCTGTCAAGCATCGTGGTGGCCGCCGCCTACGTTGCCTTCGTGCCGCTCGACCACGGGCAGCCGGTCAGCGCATTGCCGCTTCCGGCGGAGCTCATGCTGTCTATCGGCACCACCGCCGGGGTAGCCGCGCTTGCCGTCACGGCGCTGGCCCCGGTGCGCCGGCTGAGGCTCCGGCTGCGGCCGACGCTGCATTTCCCGCCGGGAGTCGCGGCCAGGGTACGGGCGCTCGCCGTGGCGGGGGTCGCCGCGGTGATCGCGCAGAACGTCAGTTCGGTCGTCGTGATCGTACTGGCGAACGTGCACGGCGGGCCGGGCGCGCTGGTGCTCTACAACTACGGCTGGCAGGTGTTCTTCGTCCCCTACGCGGTCCTCGCGGTGCCCATCGCGACCAGCGCGTTCCCCGTGTTGTCGGCGGCGGCGCCGGGCAGCGGAGCACCGTCCGGCGCCCGGGACTTCGACGTCGCGGCCGCGTCCTCCACCCGGGCCGCCGCGCTGATGTCCTGGCTCGGTGCCGCGCTGCTGGCCGGCGCCTGCGTGCCGGTGGCCCGCCTGTTCGTCTCGCACGATCCGGCCAGCGCACGCGAGCTGGCCTGGGCGCTGGCCGCGTTCGCGCCCGGGCTGGCCGCCTTCGGCCTGGCCGCGAACCTGTCCCGGATCCTGTTCGCCTGCGGCCGGACCCGGATCGCGGCGATCGCCCTGACCGGCGGCTGGCTGCTCGTGATCGCGGTCGACCTGGTGATCGTGCCGCTGGTCCCGGGGCACTGGGTGGTCCCCGCGCTCGGGCTGGGTAACTCGTCCGGCCTGACCGCGGCCGGGATCGCCCTGATGGCCGCGGTGCGGCGGGCGCGCGGCACCGCCGTGCTGCACGGCGTCACCCGGGCCTACGCAGCGGGCCTGACGGGCGCCCTGGCGGGTACCGCCGCGGGGCTGGGCGCGTGCGCGGCGCTGCCGGCCTCCGGCTTCTTCCCGAACGTCGCCGTGGTGCTGCTCGCCTGCCTGGCCGCGGCGCTGGCGTTCGGCCTGGTGTCCTACGCGCTGGACGGCGGCGAGCTGCGGACGGTCGTCGCGCAGGCCCGGGCGAGGCTGGCCCGATGAGGGTGGCATACGTGCTGGGGACGTCCGCCGGAGGGACGGCACGCCACGTCCGCATGCTGGCCGAGGGCCTCGCCGCGCGCGGGGTAACGGTCAGCGTCTACGGCCCGGCCCAGACCTGGGCCGGGGATGGCAGCGGTTCCGCGGCGGAAGCTCCGGCTGGCGCTCCCGCGGAGAGGGCGGGTACCGGGGGCGGCGCTTCCGCGGAAGCGCGGGCGGGCGCCGGGTCCGGGCTTTCCCCCGGAGCGGGGGCAGGAGCTCCGGCTGGGGCTCCCGCGGAGACGGCGGACAGGGGGGACCGCGCTCTCGCCGAGGCGGCGGGTACCGGGGCCGGCGCTTCCGCGGAAGCGCGCGCGGGTACCGCGTCCGGGCTTTCCCAGGAAGGAGGGCCAGGGGTTGCGGCCCGCACTCCCGCTGAACCGGGCGGCGGCTGCGGGCCGCCGGTCTTCGCGGAGGTGGATATCGCCGCCCGTCCCCGGCCGTCCCGGGATCTGGCCGCGATCTGGAGGCTGCGGGGGCTGCTGTCCAGGTCTCGCCCCGATGTGGTGCACGCCCACGGCCTGCGGGCCGGCGCCCTCGCCGCCCTGGCGCTCGGCCGCGGCAATGCCCGCCGCAATGCCGGCCGTGACGGGGCCGGCCGTGACGGGGCCGGCGACAGGGCGCGGCCGGCCCTGCTCGTCACGGTGCACAACGCACCGCCGGGCGGCGGGCCGGCGGCCGTGGTCTACGGGGTGCTGGAGCGGATCGTCGCCCGGCGGGCCGACGCGGTGCTCTGCGTGTCGAGCGATCTGCAGGCGCGGATGCGCAGGCTCGGCGCCCGCGGCGTGGCCCGGGCCCTGGTGCCAGCGCCGGCGGCGCCGGACGTTCCCGCGCGAACACTGGCCGGGATCCGGGCCGAGCTCGGCGTCGCCGGCGGACCGGCCAGGGCTCCCGTCATCCTCACCGTGGCCAGGCTGGCCCGGCAGAAGGGGCTCGGCACCCTGGTCGATGCCGCGGCGCACTGGCAGGATCGCGACCCGGCGCCGTTGCTGGTGGTCGCGGGATCGGGGCCGCTGCGCGGCGACCTGACCCGGCGGGCCGCGGCGAGCGGGGCGATCCGCTTCCTCGGCCAGCGCGGCGACGTCCCGGCCCTACTGGCGGCGGCCGACGTCGTGGTACTGCCGAGCACCTGGGAGGGACAGCCGCTGATCGCGCAGGAGGCGCTGCGGGCCGGCCGGCCGCTGGTCGCCTCCCGGGTTGGCGGCATCCCCGACCTGACCGGGAAAGATGCGGCGCTGCTTGTGCCTCCGGGTGACGCCCGGGCGCTCGCCGCGGCGGTACTTTCGGTGCTCGACGACCCCGGCCTGGCCGCGCGGCTCAGCGAGGCCGCGATCAGGCAGGCCCGGACGCTGCCCTCGGAGGAAGACGCCGTTGACGCCGCGCTGGCGGCCTACCGTCGCCTCGCTTCCGGCCGGCCCGGAACCGGCTGACATAATCGCTGCCGGATACTGGGCAGACAGTTTGTTCCATCGGCGATCGAGCAAGGGATGACGGCGAAGATGGGTGACCAGAATCTGGCCCGGCAAGCAGAGCGTCATCTGGAGCTGCTCGGCGACGGGGACTCACTGTTCTTCGAGGGCAGCTGGTTCTCCCGCGGCACCCTGGCCGACCGGGCGTCGCGGTTCGCCACCGGGCTGGCCGGGCTGGGCGTCCGGCCCGGCGACCGGCTGGTCGTGCTGATGGCCAACTGCCCGGAGGTCCTGATCACCTACACGGCAGCGTGGCGGGCCGGCGCAGTGGTGACCCCGCTGATCTTCCTGGTCAGCGAGGACGAGCTGCGGCACGCGCTGGCCGACTCCGGAGCGGTCGGCGTGGTGACCACGGCCGAGTTCCTGCCGAAGGTCCAGGCCGCGCTGGCAGGCATGGACGGCGTGCGGTTCGTCGTGGTCCCCGGGGGAGCCGCGGGCGGCCCCGTCGCGCCGGTTCCGGTGTTCGACTTCGACGAGGTGGCGGCCGCCGAGCCGGGATCCATCGCGGACCGGGCCGACGACGACTTGGCGGCGCTGCTGTACACCGGAGGGACCACGGGCCGGTCCAAGGGCGTCCCGCTGACCCACGCCAACCTCTACTGGTGCGGGTCGTCTACCCATGAAGCCTCGGCCGGCTCCGGTTTGAGCAGCACGCTGATGCCGTTGCCGCTGGCCCACGCCTACGGCTTGCTGGTCACGTGCGTCGGCATGCACGAGACCGAGCCCAGCCGGACGATCCTGATGCGCTGGTTCGACCCGGCCGGCTGGGTCAACCTGGCGCAGCAGCACCGGGCTCAGCGCAGCACGCTGGTGCCGTCGATGATCCAGATGCTGCTGGCGCAGCCGCTCGAGCAGGCCGACCTGTCGGCGCTCGTCGCGCTGTCGTCCGGTGCGTCCCCGCTGGCGGAGGAGACCAGGCGGGAGTTCGAGGCCCGGGTCCCGAGCGCGATGATCTACGAGGGCTACGGGTGCACCGAGTCGGCGTCGATCATCTCGGCCAACCCGCTGGGCGCCCGCCGGGTCGGCAGCGTCGGGCTGCCCGTCCCCGGCTGCGAGGTGTCCATCCAGGACGACGCCGGGCGCGCGCTGCCGTCCGGCCAGGACGGCGAGATCTGCGTCCGGTCACCGGGCGTCCTGTCCGGCTACTGGCACGCAGCGGAGGCGACCGAGGCGGCGCTGTCCGGCGGCTGGCTGCATACCGGCGACATCGGCCGCCTGGATGCCGACGGGTACCTCTACGTGGTGGACAGGAAGAAGGACCTGATCATCCGCGGCGGCTTCAACGTCTTCCCGCGCGACGTCGAAGATGTCCTGCTTACCCACCCGGCCGTGGCCCAGGCGGGGGTGGTGGGTCGCCCGGACCTGCGCCTCGGCGAGGAGGTGGTTGCCTTCGTCGCGCTTCGACCCGGTGTGAGCGCCAGCGCGGACGAGCTCATCGAGCACGCCCGGGCGCACCTGGCCGCGAACAAGTACCCGCGCGAGATCAGGATCGTGCCCGCCCTGCCGCTCACCAGCGTCGGCAAGCTCGACCGCAAGCAGCTGCGCAAATGGCTGCGCGCCGGCGCTGCCTAGATCAGTTACTCCCGCACCGGCCCGCCCTGGGCCTGGTTACTGATGGCCGTCGGCTTCCTGCCCGCCGGCAGGCTGTCTCAGAATTGGGGCAGCAGCTCGGCAGGCCAAGGGACGGGGAGCTCATGAGAGCCGTTGTCTTCGACAGGTACGGGCCGCCGGAGGTCCTGCGGCTCGCCGAGGTCGCCCGGCCGGTACCCAAACGGGACGAGGTCCTCGTCAAGGTCCGCGCGACGACGGTCAACCGGACCGACACCGCGATTCGCCAGGGCGAGCCATACTTCAGCCGGTTCATCAGCGGTTTTCCCCGGCCGAGGTGGAAGATCCTCGGCACCGAGCTGGCCGGTGAGGTCGAAGCAGCCGGCCCGGCCGTCACCGAGTTCACACCCGGCGACCAGGTTTTCGGCGTTAATGCGTGGCGGTTCGGCGCGCACGCGCAGTTCGCCTGCATGCGGGAGCGCGCCGCGCTGGCGCGCAAACCGGCTGGCATGAGCTTCGAGGAGGCTGCGGCGGTCTGCGACGGGGCGATCCTGGCTCTTGGCTGCCTCAGGCCAGCGGAGCTGCGGGAGGGGAAGACGATCCTCGTGTACGGGGCGTCGGGCTCCATTGGCACCGCAGCGGTCCAGCTGGCCAAGTACTTCGGCGCCGACGTCACCGCGGTGTGCAACACCAAGAACGTCAACCTCGTCAGGTCGCTCGCCGCCGACCAGGTCATCGACTACACCCGAGAAGACTTCACCACCAACGGCCAGACCTACGACGTGATCTTCGACGCGGTCGGCAAGCACTCGTTCCGGCGCAGCAAGGGCTCACTGAACCGGGGCGGGATGTACCTCGCCACCGACGGCTTGCAGAACCTGGCCCTGGCGTTGTGGACCTCGCGGCTGGGGGACAAGACGGTGGTGTTCCCGATACCCCCGCGGTACACGAAGAACGACGTCCTCTTCCTCAAGCAGCTCATCGAGGCGGGGAAGTACCGGGCGGTCATCGACCGCTGTTACCCCCTGGAGCAGGTGATCGACGCGGCCAGGTACGTCGAGACGGAGCAGAAGACCGGCAACGTCGTCCTGACCGTCAGCACCGGCCGAGACCGGTCCCAGGCGATCAGCCAGTGACGTCGTGGCTGCGGCGTCAGCCGGTTTCCCGCCAGCGGCGCCGCAAATCCGCGAGGCCGCCCGCGGTGGCCGAGCCGAACAGCCGCAGCCGGGCCACCCCGCCGTCCGGGAAGATGTCCAGCCGTACGTGCGTGGCCTCGGTTCCCTCGACCCGGAACCGGTGCGCCGTATCCGGCTGCAGCCGGGTCCGCGGCAGCAGCGAGAACCAGGCGCCGGCGCCGGCCAGATCCGCGCGGCGCGCATCGATGCCGGACAGCGCGGCGGCGCCCGGCGCGTTCCCCTTGTAGTGCAGCGTGTCGATCTCGGCCAGCCGGACCACCCCGGCCGCGGCCAGCCGGACGATCAGCCAGTCGTTGCCCTCGCCCCGCCGCCGCCTGGTCTCCCAGCCCTCGCCCATCACGGCGGGCAGCCCGGGGCGGATCGCGTTGCGCGGCGCCGAGAAGAACCGGTCGCTGCAGTCCACCACGTCCGCGCCGAGCTCGGCCGCGGCCAGGTCGAACGGTCAGCCCGCTGACCAGGGCGGGGTCGGGCACCACCTCGCCGTGCACGCGCAGCCTGGCCACTCCGCCGTCGGGGAAGATGTTCAGCCGCACGTGCGTCCGGCGCCGCGCCGGGCCGGTCACCGGGAACACCCGCTCGGTGTCGCCGGCCAGCGGACTGCGCGGCACGATCTCCTCCCAGCCGGCGGCCGCGAGCTCGCCCGCTCCCGGGTACCCGGGCACCGTGCAGGCCTGCACCGAGCAGGACTGCGGATAGTTGCCGGTGAAGAAGGCTGTATCCACCACCACGTCGCGCACGACGCAGGGCGCGCCCAGCCGGATCACCGCCCAGTCGTGCGCCTCGGGCCCGGGCGGCGAGCCGTCCGGGAGGTGCCTGCGCCGGGTCTCCCAGCCGTCGTACAGCTGCCCCCTCGGCCCGAACGTCCGCGGCCGGTCAGCCGGCGCTTCCGGCTTGATCAGGTTGTCCCGTTCGGCGAAGAACTCGTCGCTGGCGGCCACCACGGATCCGCGCAGCGTCGCGGAGGCGAGAATCCGGCAGCCCGGGCGGCCCGGACGCGGCGGCGTCAGCCACGGCCGGCTCCTGCCCGGCGGAGCAGCCGGCCGCGCGGCGGACCGTCCGGGCTGACCGGCTCGCCGCGCAGCCAGACCCGCCGGACGGCGCCGGCCAGGACGCGGCCCTCGTACGGCGTGACCGGGCTGCGGTGCCACAGGCTGGCGCCGCGGACGGTGAACGTCGCCTCCGGGTCGAAGGCGACGAGGTCGGCGTCGTCGCCGGCCGCGATCATCCCCTTGCCGGGCAGGCCGGCCAGCGCGGCCGGCCCGGCCGCCATCCACCGCGCGACGTCCGCGAGCGTCCGGCCGCGCGGCCGAGCCGCGGTCCAGACCGCGGCGAGCCCCAGCTGCAGGGACCCGATGCCGCCCCAGGCCGCGCCGAAGTCTCCCGATTCCATCCGCTTGAGCCCGGGCGGGCAGGGCGAATGGTCGGAGACGACGCACTCGATGGCGCCGGCCTCGAGCGCGCGCCACAGCGCCTCCCTGTTGGCCGCCTCCCTGATCGGCGGGCAGCACTTGAACTCGGTACCCCCGCGCGGCACCTCCTCGGCGGCGAAGAACAGGTAGTGCGGGCAGGTTTCCGCGGTCAGCGCGATGCCCGCCGTCTTCGCGCCGCTGACCAGCGCGACGCATTCGGCCGCGGACAGGTGCACGATGTGCGCCCGCGCCCCGGTGCGCGCGGCAGCCGAGATGACCGTCTCGACGGCGCGGCGCTCGGCCTGCGGCGGCCGGGATGCCAGGAAGGACCGGTAGTCGTCCCCCGATGCCTCGCCGATCTCGCGCGGATCCTCGGCGTGCACGGCCAGCACCGCGCCGGCCGCCGTGACCTCGGTCATCGCCGCCTGCAGGCCGGCCGCGTCGAGCGGCGGGAACTCCGGCACCCCGGAGTCGGCCAGGAAGCACTTGAACCCGGTCACGCCCGCGTCGTGCAGCGCCCGCAACTCCGGCTGGCTGCCCGGCACCGCCCCGCCCCAGAACGCCACGTCAACCGCGCACTTGCCCGCGGCGGCGGCCCGCTTGGCCTGCAGTGCCTGCACCGTGAGGGTCGGCGGCAGCGAGTTCAGCGGCATGTCGCAGACGGTGGTGACACCGCCGGCCGCCGCGGCCCGGGTGGCGGTCTGGAAGCCCTCCCAGCCGGTGCGTCCCGGCTCGTTCACGTGCACGTGGGTGTCCACCAGCCCGGGCAGCAGGGCCACGTCGCCGAGGTCGTCGTCGGCGGCCGCGTCCAGCCGCGCGCCGTAGCCGGCGATCAGCGCGATCTTCTCCTGCCGAACGGCAACGGCGGCCGGCTGCACGCCGCCGGGCAGCGCGACCCGGCGTGACCTGATCACGAGGTCATGGCTCATGGCCGGGCCGTGCCCTGGCCCCGGGCCCCGGCCGGCAGCCAGTCCGCGGCCAGCCTGCGCGCGGCCTCCTCCAGCAGCGGCCCAGCGTGAGTCAGGCAGCGGCCGACGTCGGGCTCGATGTCAGCGAGGGTGTACGCGGCCTCGATGCCCGCGCGGCGGAGCTGGGCGGAGGTCAGGGTGCAGGTTCCGGCGACCGCAACGACCGGCAGGCAGGCGGCGCCCGCGCCCGCAGGGCCGCCCGCGGCCGGGGGGACGCCCGGACCGGCGGCGCCCGTGTCCGGGCAGGCCGCCGCGCGAGCCGCCGCCACCGCGCGCGCGACCCCGGCCGGGGCCTTGCCGCGCAGCGTCTGGGCGTCCAGCGACCCCTCGCCGGTGATGACCAGCCGGGCCCCGGCCAGCCGTTCGGTGAAGGAGATCATGTCCAGCATCAGCTCGATCCCGGGCCGGATCCGGGCGCCGAGGAATGCCAGCGCGGCGAAGCCCAGGCCGCCGGCCGCCCCGGCCCCGGGCGCGTCTCGCGTCCGCCCGGTCCGCCCGGTCCGCCGGGCCTGGCCGGGCCCGGGCAGGCCCGCCTGCTCGGCTGCTGGCCCGGCTTGCGCCCGTTCGGCATAATCCGCCCAGCGGGCCAGCCCGGTCTCCAAGGTGGCGAGGTCGGCCGGCGACGCGCCCTTCTGCGGGCCGTACACGGCCGCCGCCCCGTGCCGGCCGAGCAGCGGATTGTCCACGTCTGAGGCGACCAGCACCTCGATGCCGCCCAGCGGCATCAGCCCGGCCAGGTCCAGCCGGTCCAGCCCGGCGAGCGCCGCGCCGCCGGCCGGCAGGTCGCGACCAGCGTGGTCGAGCAGGACGCCGCCGAGCGCCTGCACCATGCCCGCGCCGCCATCCGTGCTGGCCACCCCGCCGAGGCCGAGCACGATCCGCCGCACGCCCCGGCCCGCGGCGGCGGCGATGAGCTCGCCCACCCCGAAGCTCGTCGCGGTCAGTGGTTCCGGTGTCCCGCCGGGCAGCCTGACCAGCCCGCACGCCTGCGCCGCCTCGATGATCGCGGTCCCGTCCCGGCACGCGAACTCGGCCTGCACCGGCCGGCCGGTGGGCCCCCGCACGGTCAGCCGGACGGGCCGGTATCCGGCGGCGACGGCCGCGGCGACGGTTCCGTCGCCGCCGTCGGCTACCGGAACCTGCCGGACGGCCAGCCCGGGACGCGCACGCCGCAGCCCGGCCGCGATGTGCGCGGCCGCCTCGGCCGCGCTGAGCGTCCCCTTGAACTTGTCCGGGGCGGCCACCACCGGCCCGGCCCGCGCTTTTGCGTGTGCCATCTGCTGACTGAGCGTGCTCGTGTCGATCATGGAGTGGTCAGCCCAACTGTAACCCGGGCCAGGGCGCCGGATCGCATCTCGCCCGGGGTCGCGCGCCGGTGTCGGCCAGCCGTTAGCGTTGGACAGCGGCCCGCTGCGGGAGGAGCGCCCCATGCAATACCGCCGGACTTCGGCACGTCCGCCTGCCAGCCCCGGAGCGGCCTGATGTGCGCTGACGTTCCCGCTGGCTTCGCGCCGTCTGGACGGACCGGCCCGTTCCTCGACCTGATCGGGCCGGTTTACACCAAGACCGGGGAGCGCGGCATCCTGCTGGGCCTGCGGGCCCGCACCGAGCACTGCAACGCCCGCGGTTTCGTGCACGCCGCGGTCCTGGCCGCGCTGCTCGACGTGGTGTGCGGGCGCAACTGCGGCGCGCGGACGCCGTCGAATCCGAGCCTGCTCACCGTCAGCCTGACCGTCAACTACCTCGCGGCCGCGCAAGACGGTGACTGGCTCGAGGCGAGCGCGACGGTGGCCCGGGTCGGCCGCCGGCTGGCCTTCGCCGACGGCACCGTGCAGGCCGCCGGCAGGCCGGTCGCCAAGGCCAGCGCCATATTCGCCGTCGGGTAACCGCGGCCAGCGGCGGCTGGCGGCTACCACCTGAGCTGGGCGATCTTGTCGTAGTCAGCGGAGGTGTAGCCGACCAGGCCGTCGGACAGGGCGAAGATCCACCCCGCTACGCCCAGGGACAACGCCAGGCGGCTGCAGCGGGCGCAAAAGTGCGGCTCCTGCAGCCGGACCGAATCGTCGGCCTCCAGCCGCACGTAGATCAGCTTCGATCCCGGCAGCATCCGCCAGCCATCGCCCCCGCGGGCCAGCGTGATCGCCCGCTGCTCCGCGTGAGTCCGGCACTGGTCATGATGGCCAAGCTCGCCGAACCTGCAGTAGCAGTGGTCCTCGCCCGGGAAAGGAACCCCGTTGTTCCCCCAGGCCAGCAGGCTGTCGTCTTTCACCAGCACGGTCGCGTGCCGGGTCCGGGCGTGGGAATCCCTGGCCAGCTCCGCCGCCCGCTCCACCATCTGCTCCGCCAGATGGCTGTCGTGGCGGTTGAGCGGCCGCCACTGGGGTCGCTGCCCTGCTTCCACGTCCACCACCCCTTCGCTGCGAAGACTAATTCTCCTCCGGCGGCCGGCGCCCGGCAGGGTCATTCCCGCCAGCACGGCAGATTCTCCGGTCCCGCGCGCGCATCATCGGTCAGGTTCCGGTGAGGTGCTCGGGCCGGACCGGGACCCGGGTCAGCGCCAGGCCGGTGGCCGCCCGGATCGCGGCCACGATGGCCGGCGTGGACGAGATCGTAGGCGACTCGCCCACGCCGCGCAGCCCGTAGGGCGCGTGCGGGTCGGCCAGCTCGAGTACGTCCAGTTCCATCGGCGGCATATCCAGGATCGTGGGAATCAGGTAATCGGTGAACGAGGGATTGCGGACCTTGCCCCCCGACACCTGGACCTCTTCCATCAGCGCGAGGCCGAGGCCCTGGGCGGTGCCGCCGTGGATCTGGCCCTCCACCGCCTGCGGGTTCATCGCCCGCCCCACGTCCTGCGCGCAGGCCAGCTGTACCACCTTCACCAGTCCGAGTTCGGTGTCCACGTCCACGACGGCCCGGTGCGCGGCGAACGCGTACTGGACGTGCGCGTTGCCCTGGCCGGTCTGCGGGTCGAGCGGGCTCGTGCCGCGGTGCCGCCAGGTTACGGTCGCCTCGGCGGGCCCGCCGGGCTCGGCGAGCAGGTCCGCCAGGCTCGCCAGCACGCCGCCGTCGGCCGACACTAGTACGCCGCCGGACAGCGACAGGTCCTGGCGGCCGGGGAAGGCGGCCCGCGCGCGCTCCAGGATCCGCGCGCGGACTTGCTCGCACGCCGCCCGTACCGCGCCGCCGGTCATGTAGCTCTGCCGGGAGGCGGAGGAGGATCCGCCGCTGCCGATCGACGTGTCGGCCGGCCTGACCTGCACCTGCCGGATGCCGAGCTCGGTGCGGGCGATCTGCTCCTGCAGGCCGACCAGGCCCTGGCCCACCTCGGCCGCCGCGGTGTGCACCTCGGCCGCGGGCTCGCCGCCGACCAGCCGCAGCCGCACCCGGGCAGTGGAGTAGTCGTCGAAGCCCTCGGAGAAGCAGACGTTCTTGATCCCGATGCCGTAGCCGACGCCGCGCACCACGCCTTCGCCGTGGGTGGTATTGGACACCCCGCCGGGCAGTGCCCGGAGGTCGGCGCCAGCGCCAGCCGCGGCGGGCGGCGGCAGCGGCCGCGCGGACACCAGGCTGAGCAGCTCGGCTACCGGCGCGGCAGAGTCCACCACCTGGCCGGTCGGCATCACGCTGCCCTCGTGCAGGGCGTTGCGGACGCGCAGCTGCACCGGGTCCAGGCCGAGCCGTGCGGCCAGCTTGTCCATCTGGGATTCGTAGCCGAAGCAGGCCTGCACCGCGCCGAACCCGCGCATCGCCCCGCACGGCGGGTTGTTGGTGTACACGGCCCGGCAGTCCATCGCGACGTTCGGAACCTCATACGGGCCTATCCCGAGCGTGGCCGCGTTGGCGGCCACCGCCGTCGAGCTCGACGCGTACGCGCCCCCGTCGAGCACGATGTCAGCCCGCACGTAGACCAGTGCCCCCGCTGCCGTGGCGCCGTGCTCGTAGCGCAGCGTGGCCGGATGCCGGTGCACGTGGCCGAGGAAGGACTCCTCGCGCGAGTAGACCATCTTGACCGGCTTGCCGGTGTGCAGCGCGAGCAGGCAGGCGTGAATCTGCATGGACAGGTCCTCGCGGGCGCCGAACGCGCCGCCCACCCCGGCCAGCGTCACCCGCACCATGTCCTCGGGCAGGCCCAGGCTCGCCGCGACCTGGGCGCGGTCCGCGTGCAGCCACTGGGTGGCCACGAACAGGTCCACGCCGCCGTCCTCGGACGGCACGGCGAGGCCGGACTCCGGGCCGAGGGGGGCCTGGTCCTGCATGCCGACCTGGTACTCGCCGGATACCACTACCTCGGCGGCGGCGTCCGGGTCGCCTTTGCGGATCTTCACGTGACGGACCAGGTTGCCGCCCTCGTGCACCCGCGGCGCGCCGCCGGCGAGCGCGGCCCGGGCGTCAGTCAGCGGGTCGAGCACGCGGTAGCAGACCCGGATCTCGGCCGGCCGCGAGGCGGGCGGTCTCCGGGTGGTCCGCCGCCACCAGCGCCACCGGCTCGCCCTGATAGCGGACCTGGTCCGCGGCGAGCACCGGCTGGTCGGCGAGTTCGAGCCCGTACACCTTGCGGCCGGGCACGTCGTCGTGGGTCAGCACCGCGCGGCAGCCGGGAACCCGCAGCGCCGCGCCGATGTCCAGCCGCTCGATGACCGCGCGCGGGTGCGGGCTGCGCAGCGTCACCCCCCACACCATGCCGTCCAGCCACAGGTCGGACGAGTAGGCGAACTCGCCGGTGACCTTCGGCCAGGCGTCGGGCCGGCCGCGCTCTGGCCGACGAGGCCGCCGGGCGGGGCGGTTACCGGACCCGGGGCGGCCAGCGTCGTGCCCGGCCCGGTCACGACGGCTCCGGCCCGAACAGCAGGTTCCTGGCCGCGCGGACGGCCCGCGCGGCGTCGGCCGCCTCGGCGGTGCGCAGTTCGGCGTCCTCGACCACCCGGTTGCCGCCGACCAGCAGCAGCGCCAGCGGCGCGGGCGGCCCGAATACCAGCGCGGCCACCGGGTCGCCCCCCGGGCCGTGCGCGATCGCGTCGCTGGCGAGCGCGTCCAGCCGCCACAGCGCGACGTCGCCGAGCGCGCCGGCCCGCAGCGAGCCGATCTCGTCATCGCGGCCCAGGCAGCGGGCGCCGCCGCGGGTCCCCATCCACAGCGCCTGCCGCGCGGTGAGCGCCCGCGCGTCCGCGTCCCTGGCCCGCGCGGCCAGCAGCGCCTGGCGCAGTTCGCCGGCCATCGAGGCCGCCTCGGCCGAGGACGCCCCGTCCACGCCCAGGCCCACCGGCGCGCCCGCGGCCAGCAGCTTGCGGACCGGCGCGATGCCCGCGCCGAGCCTGCCGTTGGAGCTGGGACAGTGCGCGACCCCGGTGCCGGCCGCCGCGAGCCGCGCGATCGCGGCGTCGGACAGATGCACGCAGTGCGCCAGCCAGACGTCGGGGGCGAGCCAGCCGAGCTTGTCGGCGAACTCGGCCGGAGACAGCCCGGTCTGCGCGCGCAGCGAGTCCTCCTCGTCGCTGGTCTCGGCCAGGTGGGTGTGCAGCCGGGTGCCCGTGCTGCGGGCCAGCGCGGCCGCCTCGCGCATCAGCTCCTCGCTGGCGCTGAACGGCGAGCACGGGGCCACGGCGATCCGCACCATGGCCCCGGGCGACGGGTCGTGATGCGCCTCGATCGCCGCTGCCGTGGCGGCCAGCGCCTGGCCGGTGGTCTCCACCGCCTCGTCCGGCGGCAGCCCGCCCCGGGATTCGCCCAGGTCCATCGAGCCGCGGCACGGGTGGAACCGCAGCCCGACCGTGGTCGCCGCCGCGATCTCCGCTTCCAGCGGCTCGGCGAAAGCCCCGCTGCCCGCGTTTCGCGGAAACACGTAGTGATGATCCGTGCTGGTGGTGCACCCGGACAGCGCCAGCCAGGCCAGTCCCGCCGTGGCGGCCGCGTGCACCTGATCCGGGGTGATCCGCGCCCACACCGGGTACAGCTCGGTGAGCCAGCCGAACAGGCCGGACTGCTGCGCTCGCCCCTGCGTCAGCCACTGGTACAGATGATGATGCGTGTTCACCAGCCCCGGCGTGGCCAGGCACCCCCGCCCGTCCACCACTGCCGCGCCATCAACGAGCGGCGCCGCCCCCTCGCCCACCGCGGTGATCCGCCCGTCCGCCACCACGACATGCCCTGACCGGTATTCAGCCCCCGTGTCGGCGGACCCGGTCCCGTCCATCGCGGCGACCGCGCAGCCCTCGATGATGATGGGGGCGCTGCTCACGGCCGGCCCTCTCTCGCGTCCGCCGCCGCCATCCGCGCCGCTGCCAACCGCACCGCGTCCAGGATTTTCTCGTACCCCGTGCACCGGCACAGGTTCCCGGCCAGCGCCTCGCGGATCTCGGCATCGCCGGGCACCGCCCCGCCCGCGGCCACCGTCTCGCGCAGCAACCAGTGCGCCTGCACGACCAGCCCCGGGGTGCAGAAGCCGCACTGCACGGCGCCGGCCTCCACGAAGGCGTGCTGCACCGGATCCAGCCCGGCCGGCCCGGCCAGCCCCTCGACGGTGACCACGTCCCGGCCCTCGGCCTGGCCCGCCGCGACCAGGCACGCGCACACCGGGCTGTCGTCCAGGTACACCGTGCACGAGCCGCATTCGCCCTGCTCGCAGGCGTTCTTCGAGCCGGGCAGGCCGAGCCGCTCGCGCAGCACGAACAGCAGGCTCTCGCCCTCCCACACGTTCGGGGCGCTGACCTGCCTGCCGTTGACCCGCATGCTCACCCGCACGGCCGCGCCCCCTCCCGGTAGGAATCCCAGGCCCAGCCCAGCGCGCGCCGGGCCAGCACGGCCAGCGCGTGCCTGCGGTAGGCCGCGGTGCCGCGCACGTCGTCGATCGGCCGGGCCGCCCCGGCTACCAGCTCGCCGAACCGCTCGGCCGCGGCAGGCGGCAGCGCGCCGCGCGACTCCCACAGCCCCGCGGCCGCCAGCTCGGCGGCCAGGAACCGCTCCGCGTCGCCGGCCCGCAGCGGGACCGGGCCGGCCGAGCCGATGCCGGTGCCGACGGTCCCGCCCGTACCGCCCGGGCGGCCCGCCGGCCACAGCGCGAGAGCGAACGAGCAGACCGCGATCACCATGGCGTTCCTCGTGCCGATCTTGGCGAACTGCTGCGGCCACCCGGCCGGGGCGATCCGGAACGCGGCGATCAGCTCGTCCGGCCCGAGCGCGCTGCGCTTGGGGCCGGCGAAGAACCCGGCCGCCGGGATCAGCCGGGTGCCGCGCACCGAGGCGGCCTCGATCACCGCATCGCAGGCCAGCAGGACCGGGTGCATGTCGCCGGCCGGCGAGGCCGAGCCCAGGTTGCCGCCGACCGTGCCGCGGTTGCGGATCTGCGGCGACCCGACCGTGCGCGCAGCCAGGGCCAGGCCGGGCAGCTCGCGGCCGAGCTCGGCGATGATCCGCGCGTAGCTGACGCAGGCGCCCACCCGCAGCACGCCGTCGTCGCTGCCTACCTCGGCCAGCTCGGCCACCTGGTTCAGGTCGAGCAGGGCACCCGGCCGCCGGGTGCCGAAGTTCATCTCGACCATCACGTCGGTACCGCCCGCGACCGCGACCGCGTCCGGCCGCTCGGCCCTGGCCTCGAGCGCCTCGCCGAGGCTGGCGGGACGGAGGAAGTCCATGCCGGCCCCGGCTACCACGCGAGGCCGGGATCTGGCGCGTCATCCCGCAGGACCGTCCCCTCGATCAGCCCGTAGGGCCGGTCGGCGGCGTACAGCACCTCGCCGTGGTCGCTGATCCCGAACGGCGACAGGTCCACCGTGAAGTGATGCTTGTTCGGCAGCGCGAGCCGGACCTCGGCGATCTCCGGCCGGTGCTCGAGTACCCGGCGGCCCATGGCGTACAGCGTCTGCTGCAGCGAGCGGCTGTACGTCTGGGCGAACGCCTCGAGCAGGTGACGCCGGGCCTGCGCGTGCGAGGCATCCCAGTCGCAGCCGCCGTCCAGCGGTACCGCGGCGTGCCGCCACCGCGCGTTCACGTCGGTGGCGAGAATCCGGTCGGCGGTCTCGGCCAGCGTGGTGTAACGGTCCTTGATGTAGCCGCGGAACTGCGACCCGGCCGAGTTGAGCACGGTGAGGCCGGCCAGGCCGGACACCGCCCAGGCGGTCGTTCCGTCGTAGCTGATCTCGGCGGTCCGGATCTCGCGGCCGCGGCGGGCGAACGAATGGCCGGTATCGGCGATCGGGTCCCAGCCGTGCTCGGACACGCTCACCCGGGCGGTGGCGATGCTGGGCTGCGACTCGGCGAAGTGCCGGGCGAGCCGCAGCGCGAACGACTCTGCCGGGCCGATGCCGTGCTCGGCGGCGAACGCGTAGACGGTGTTCTTCTGGGTGTCGGTGGGCAGCACGGCGGCGTTGTCGCCGGCCAGGTGGGCGGCGGCGGTGTCCCCGGTCAGCGTGACGCCGACGGTCAGGTCCCTGATGTCGTGGCGGTCGCTGCCGCGGCTGATGTGCACCAGGCGGATTTCCGCCTTGCCGTACCGGTTGGGTCCGAGCACGATGGCCACGCGCGTCAGCTCCCTCGGTAGGTCGTGTAGGCATACGGGCTGAGCAGCACCGGCAGGTGCAGGTGCTCGGCGGCGTCGCGTACCGCGAAGGTCACGGTGACTTCCGGGTAGAGCGCGGTCACGCCGCGGCCGGCGAAGTAACCGCCGGTGTCGAACGTCAGCCGGTGCACGCCGGCGGCGGGCTGGCCCTCGGGCAGCCAGCCGGCCAGCCGGCCGTCCGGTCCGGTGTGCCCGGTGCCCACGGCCGCCCAGGTTCCGCTGTCGCCGCGGCGCTCGAGCCGGACGGCGACGCCCGCCGCGGGCCGTCCCAGCGTCGCGTCGAGGACGTGCGTGGACAGGGTCACCCGCCGAGCAGCTTCCGCATCCGCAGCTGCGTTATCTTCCGCAGCTCGTCGGCGACGACGCGGCGCTCGGTGGCCGGGTCGTTCGGCAGCCGGGCGCGCAGCCGGGCCAGCAGCTCGGCCCCGCTCAGCCCGCTGGCGCAGACCAGGAACACATGGCCGAACCGCTGCTCGTACGCGCGGTTGCCGTCGGCGAGCTGGCGCGCGACGGCCCGCGGGGCGGCTGCCGCGCCCGCCTGCTCATCCCGGGACCAGCCGGCCGCGGCCGGCTCGCCGATCCGCGGGTGGCCGGCCAGCGCCTCGGCGATGTCGTCCCAGCCGAGCCGGGCGAACCCGGCGTCGATCGCCGCGCTGACCGCGCCGGCGTCGGCGTACGGCCGGCCCGCGGCGATCGCGGCCGCGAAGGCACCCGAGGCGCAGCACCGGGTGACGTCTCGCTCGGCGTCGGCGGGCGCGGCCGCGTTCAACGCGGCCAGCGCCGCCGCAGGTGTGACCGGCCGGGTCATGGGGACAGCCAACCAAATCCGCGGGGTCCGGCGGTAGCGGCAGATCACATGAAACGGCCGCGTCAGCGCCGCGAGAGTTTGTATGTTCCTCCAAGCGTAAGCGGTTATCGTGCTTTTATCACGCTGCTGATCTAGCCGGATGCGGGGCGGTACTCGTGCGGGTCGCCGATCTCCCGGGCATCCCGGGACTGGGGCTCAGGTTGCTTGCGCGCGGCGAGCAGGACCGGCAGGTCCGCCGCGTCTACACCACCGACCTGCCCGACCCGGGCCGCTACCTGTCCGGGGGGGAGCTGGTGCTGACCGGGCTGATCTGGTGCCGCGCGGCCGGGGATACCGACAGGTTCACCACCGCGCTGGCCCGGGCCGGGGCGGCCGCCCTGGCCGCGGGCGAAGCGCTTGGCCCGGTACCCGAGGAGCTTGTCCGGTGCTGCGCCCGGCTGGGCCTGCCGCTGCTGGCGGTGCCGGCCGAGACCTCGTTCGGGACGGTCACGGACGAGATCATGCGCAGGCTGGCCGGCGACCGCTCGGGCACGATGGACCGGGTGCTCGGGCGGCGCAGGCAGCTGCTCTCCGCCATCACCGAAGGCGGCGGGCTCGACGCGCTGTTCCGGCTGTCCGGCACCGACCTGCGCGCGGGCTGCTGGCTGCTCACCGCCACCGGCCGGCAGCTCGCGGGCACCGAGGGCTCGCTGCCCGGGCCGGTGGCGGTGCGGCTGGCCAGGCAGTACCTGGCCGGGGGCCGGCTGCCGGCCGCGGTACGGGCCGGGGGGAAGGATTACACGCTGCTGGCGGCGGGCGGCCGGGCCGGGCTGGCCGGCTGGTTCCTGGCCTGCGCGGGAAGCGCGCGGGACTGGCCGGACGAGCTGCGCGAGTCGGCGGCCGAGCTGGCGGCCGACGTCGCGCTCGAGCGGGCCAGGCTGGATGCCGGCCGCCGCGGCGAGCGCAGGCTGGGCCAGCAGATCATCAGCACCGTCGCCGGCGGCGCCGGGGCCGCCGAGGTCGGCGCGCTGCTGCGGGCCGCCGGGCTGCCTGCGGAGGGCCGCTATGTCGCGGTCGCGGCGGCCGCGCAGGCGGGCGGCGAGGCCGTACCGGATCTGGCCGGCCTGGTCGAGGAGCTGGTCCTGCCGGTCGCGGCGCGGGCGGCGGTCGGCGGGGACGCGGCGGAGACGCTGGCGCTGGTCCCGCTGCCGGGCGGCGGGCCGGCCCGGGCTGACCCGGCCGGCGCCGCGGTCCCGGGCCGGCCGGGCGGCCTGGGACCGGAGCTCTCCGATCCGGACCTGGCGGCCCGGATCCGGGAGGCGGAGCCCCTGCTCGCGGCGGGCCTGCGCGGCGGGCGGCTGACCGCGGGCATCAGCGACGCCGTGACCGGCTCCCGCGAGCTGGCCGCGGCGCTGCGGGAGGCGCGCGGCGCGCGGCGGCTGGCCGGGCTGCGGTCCGGCCCGGTGTGCGTGGTCACCGGGGACGAGGCCGGCACGCACGCGATGCTGCTGGCCAGCGTGCCGGCCGACGTCCTGGGCTCGTTCCGTGACCGCCTGATCGGGCCGCTGCTGCGCTACGACCGGCGCCGTGGCGCTGAGCTCGTGCCCACGCTGAGCGCGTTCCTGGCCTGCTCCGGATCGTGGACCGCGTGCGCGGACCGGCTGCACGTGCACGTGAATACGCTGCGCTACCGGATCCGGCGGATCGAGGAGCTCACCGGGCGGGATCTGTCCTCGCTCGATCACCGGGTGGACTTCGTCCTGGCCCTGGACGCCGGCCCGGCCGGGATCCGGCCCGGGCCCGCCGGCGAGGGCTGAGCCCGCTCAGCCGGCGGGCCGGGCCCGCCGGGAGGATTCCCTGACGACCAGCTCGGCCTTCAGCTCGGCCGAGCCCGGCTGCGGGGCCAGGCGGTCCAGCGCGGCACGCAGCCCCGTGACCGCCCGCGCCCCCAGCTCGGCCAGCGGCTGCCTGACCGTGGTCAGCGCGGGCTCGCAGACCTCGGCGACGACGGTGTCGCCGAAACCGGTGAGCGCGACGTCGTCCGGCACCCTGACACCGTGCTCCCGCAGTGCCAGCAGCGCGCCGGCCGCGCCCAGGTCATCGGCGCAGACGATGGCATCGGGCCGCGATCCGCCGGCCAGCAGCCCGGCCGCCGCCTCGCGGCCCCACGCGGGGGAGCGGCCGCCCAGGTACGTCCGGCCCGCCGACCCGGGATCCAGCGGCCGCATCCGGGCCGTGAACGCGTCCAGCCGTTCCCTCGCGGTCGAGCTTTCCGGCCGCGGGCCGATGTAAGCGAAGCTGCGGCAGCCCTGGGCGGTCAGGTGGCCGATAACCTGCCCCATCGCGTCCGCCTGGTCCACGCCGGCGTAGGGCAGGCCGGCCACCGCCCGCCGGCCGACCTGCAGCACTGGCATCCGGCTCGCGGCCAGCTGGACCGTCGGCTGGCTGGCGATCTGGTCGCAGGCGCTGATCAGCAGCCCGTCAACCTGGTCGTCGAACAGGTCCTGCACCAGCTCGGCCTCGGTGGCCACGTCGTTGCCCGCGTCGCGCAGCAGCAGGCTGAACCCGGCCAGGCGCAGTTCCCGCTCGACCGCCTGGATCACCGCGGGGAAGAACGGGTTGGTGAGGTCGGGGATCACCGCCCCGATGGCCTGGGTGGACTGCCGGCGCAGGGCCCGGGCCACGCGGTTCGCGCGGTAGCCGAGGCTCTCGGCCGAGCGCCGTACCCGCTCCGCGAGCACCGGATCCACGGTCTGCACGCCCGACAGCGCCCGGGAGACGGTCGCCGTGGACACGCCGGCGGCATCCGCGACCTCGCGGATGGTTACCGTCACGCCGACCCCCTTGCTGCGCTCTGACCTGCTGCGCAACAGCTCCAGTAACACTGGGACCTGGTAACGACAGGCCATCCCAGGAATCGTTTCCGTGCGGACGCGGCGGCGCCGCGCTGGCCACGTTTCCGGGATCGGCGCGGGCCCGCGCGAATGCGGGTGATTCCGGCGCCCCTGTATCAGGCTCTCAGCGCCCCGGACAATACCATGTCGAGGGCAGTTACCGGTCAAAGAACGGTATACACATCCATGTCACAGTACCTGGCGGAGGTGGGCCGAGGCGGCCGGCCGCGCGTCGTGCCGTCCCGGTAACTGACCAGGCGGCGGCTACCAGCCGCGCTTGCGCCACTCGGACAGGTGCGGGCGCTCGGCGCCGAGCGTGGTGTCGTTGCCGTGGCCCGGGTACACCCAGGTGGCATCGGGCAGCTGGCCGAAGACCCGCTGCTCGAGGTCGTTCATGAGCGAGCTGAAGTCCGCCGGGCTCGTCGTCCTGCCGGGGCCGCCGGGGAACAGCGAGTCGCCGGTGAACAGGTGCGGCCCGTCGGCCAGTTCGCCGCCCGCGTCGTAGCGCAGCGCGATGCTGCCCGGAGTGTGCCCGCGCAGGTGGATGACGGCGAACTCCGCATCGCCGGCCCGCACGGTGTCGCCGTGCTCGATCCGCTCGGCCACCGTGACCGGGATCTCCTCCGCGTCGAGAGGATGCGCGGCAACCACGGCACCGGTGGCCGCCTGCACCTCGACCAGCGCCTGCCAGTGATCGGGGTGCCGGTGCGTGGTGACGATCCCGGTGACCAGGGTGTCGCCGATCAGCTCGATCAGCCGGTCCGCCTCGGCCGCGGCGTCGATCAGCAGCGCCTCGCCGGTCCGCGAGCAGCGCAGCAGGTAGGCATTGTTGTCCATCGGCCCGACGGCGAGCTTGGTCACGCTCAGCCCCGGGATCTCGCGGCTGTCCGGCGGCCCGCCCACGCTCACGTTCCCGGTGTAACTCACTGCGCCCCTCCTCTGGATGGCCGCGGCCCGCGGCGGCGACCGCCGGCCGGCCGCCACGCGTCATCCTATGACCGCCGGATGTTCCCCGGTGGTGCTAGCCGGGCCCGGCGGAACTGCCCGCCGCCATGTCCGGCGGCGGTGCGCGGACTGCCGCCGGGTCCTCGCGGCCTGCGCTACCTAGAATTGTGACGGGCCATGTCTTCGGTGGCCGCCCTGAGTGATCGGGTACAGTTAGTTGGCATTAAGCAAGCAATGACGACTCAGGATGCCCAGAGAAAGTGACTCAGGATGCCCAGAGAAAGTAGGGCGGATGCGGGTTAAGGTCGGCGGCAGCATCATGGGCTCCGAGGCAGCCGCCAGGCGGGCCGAGCGGGTGAACGGCCCGCACTACAAGTGGGTTGCCCTGTCGAATACCACGCTCGGCGTGCTGATGGCCACGATCAACCTGTCCATCGTCCTGATCGCGCTGCCGGACATTTTCCGCGGTATCCAGCTCAACCCGCTGGCGCCGGGCAACACCGGCTACCTGCTGTGGATGATCATGGGCTTCCTGGTGGTCTCCGCGGTGCTCGTGGTGTCCTTCGGGCGGCTCGGTGACATGTTCGGCCGGGTTCGCATGTACAACCTGGGCTTCGCCGTCTTCACCTTCGCGTCCATCCTGCTCGCGGTGACCTGGATGCACGGGGTCCCGGCGGCGCTGTGGCTGATCGGCTGGCGAGTCTTGCAGGGCATCGGCGGTGCGTTCCTGTTCGCCAACTCCACCGCCATCCTGACCGACGCGTTCCCGGCCAACCAGCGCGGCACCGCGCTCGGCATGAACGCGATCGCGGCCATCGCGGGCTCGTTCATCGGCCTGCTGCTCGGCGGCGTGCTGGCCCCGCACAACTGGCGCCTGGTGTTCCTCGTCTCCGTCCCGTTCGGCATCTTCGGCACGGTCTGGGCCTACTTCATGCTGCACGACCAGGGCGTCAGGCGGCGGGCCAGGATGGACTGGTGGGGGAACCTGCTGTTCGCGGCGGGCCTCATCCTGATCCTGGTCGGAATCACCTACGCGCTGCTGCCCTACGGCGGGCACCCGATGGGCTGGACCAACCCGAAGGTACTGGCCGAGCTGTTCGGCGGGCTCGCCCTTCTCGTCGTCTTCATGATCGTCGAGACGAGGGTGGCCGAACCGCTGTTCCACCTGTCGCTGTTCCGCATCCGGGCCTTCGCCGCGGGCAACCTGGCCAACCTGCTGGTGGCCCTCGGCCGCGGCGGCATCCAGTTCATCCTGATCATCTGGCTGCAGGGCATCTGGCTGCCGCTGCACGGCTACGACTTCGCCGTGACGCCGCTATGGGCTGGCATCTACCTGGTCCCGCTGACCATCGGCTTCCTCGTGTCGGCCCCGCTGGCCGGGATCATCTCGGACAAGTTCGGCCCCCGGATCTTCACCGTGGGCGGGGCGCTGCTGACGGCGCGGCAGCTTCATCGGCCTGATCTTCATCCCGGTGAACTTCAGGTACGTCGCGTTCGCCGCGGTGCTCGTGATCAACGGGATGGGATCCGGGCTGTTCGCCCCGCCCAACCGGGCCGAGATCATGAACTCGGTGCCAGCCGACCAGCGCGGCGCCGCCGGCGGGATGATCGCGACCTTCCAGAACACCGCGTTCGTGCTGTCGATCGGCGTCTTCTTCTCGCTGATCGTCACCGGCCTGGCCAGCTCGCTGCCATCGGTGATGTTCAGGGGGTTGACCGCGCAGGGAGTGCCGGCAGCGGCCGCGCAGCACGTCGCGCACCTGCCGCCGATCGCCGTGCTGTTCTCCGCGTTCCTCGGCTACAACCCGCTGAAGCAGGTACTCGGCAGCTCGGTGCTGAGCCACCTGCCGGCCGGCCACGCCGCGCACCTGACCAGCCGCAGCTTCTTCCCGCACCTGATGGCGACCCCGTTCCACGACGGGCTGAGCATCGCGTTCGGCTTCGCCATCGCCGCGAACGTGATGGCCGCCGTGGCCTCGGCGTTCACCGGGACCAAGAAGATCCGCGCGGTCGTCGCGGTGCCGGGCGGCATCGCTGCCGTGGCTGACCCGCCCAGTCTGGCCGACTCGTCGCTGCCGGCCGACGCAGAGGTGCCGGGCGTTGCGCCGCTGGCGGGCGCCGAGCCCGGCCCCGCCGGGGGCGCCGGCTCCCGTCCGGCTGCCGATCCCAGGGCTGCGGCCGATTCCCCGCCGGCCGTCGAGTCGGGGGCCGCTGCCGATTCCGCGGCAGCCGATTCCGTGGCAGCCGATTCCGTGGCAGCGGCCGAGTCGGCTGCCCGGCGCGACGGTCGCGGTCATCGATGATTGGGTGCCGTGCTGACCCGGGACGCCACCGGCCCGGATGGTGCTGTCATGCTGAGTTCTTACCTTCGGTCGTGGCCATACCTGGCCCTGGCGATCGGGGTGGGAGACAGCCCCCGATCCCCGATTTCCTGCAGGTTCGCGGGCCGGCCGACGATCTTGGGGTCCGGGCGCCCGACTAGTCCGGGATCCTTGCCGTCGTAATCGAGACCGGCGAGCAGGCTGCGCATGGCTTCCAGCCGGGCCCGCTTCTTGTCGTTGCTCCTGATCACCGTCCACGGCGCGTGCGGTGAGTCGGTGCGCTCGAACATCGCGACCTTGGCCGCGGTGTATTCATCCCACTTGTCCAGCAGCGCAATGTCGGTCGGGCTGAGCTTCCACTGCCGTACCGGGTCGATCTGGCGGATGGCGAACCTGGTCTGCTGCTCGCCGGGCGTCACGGAGAACCAGAACTTGGTCAGCTTGATGCCGTCGTCCACGAGCAGCCGCTCGTACTGCGGCACCTGCGCGAGGAAGAGCTCGTACTGCTCATCGGTGCAGAAGCCCATGACCTTTTCTACCCCGGCCCGGTTGTACCACGAGCGGTCGAACAGGACGATCTCCCCGGCGGTCGGCAGGTGCGCCACGTATCTCTGGAAGTACCACTGGTGCTGCTCGCGCTCGGTGGGGATGTCGAGCGCCACGACGCGCGCGGCCCGCGGATTCAGGTGCTCCATGAAGCGCTTGATCGTGCTCCCCTTGCCCGCCGCGTCCCGGCCTTCGAAGATCACGACAAGGCGCGCGCCGGTTTCCCTGACCCAGTACTGCAGCTTGAGCAGCTCGATCTGGAGGCCTCGCTTGAGGTGGTCGTACTCCTCGCGGCTGACTCGCTCGGGGTAGGGATATTCATCCCGCCACGTGTCTACCAGTGATCCGTCGGCGTTACGGAGCAGCGGGTCGTCCTCGTCCGAGTCATCGATCCATACCCCCGGCGGCACGACGCTCCTGCCGTACCGGCCATCCGGGCCGGGGTGCGGCCCGGCCTGCTGGTCATCGGTCATCTTGGTCCCGTCCGCAGGTGCATCCATGTTGAGCTTCTAAACCGGAATAACGGGCCGGTTCGGTCAACCTGATGGTATCCACGACCGGCCGGCCTGCGGCTACCAGCGGGCCACACTGGCCGGGAGCAGCAGGCGGTAAGACGTCCCGGCGCCAGCGGGCAATAAAGGACGGGCGCGCCTGGTTGGATCCTGAGGACTGCCGGCCTCCCCGGGCTTCGGGAGCAACCCGAAAATGTCCGCCCCCCCGGATAGCATGGCTTGGCGTGTCACGCCCTTTGACGGACCTGGACTGACCACGGCGAAGGCGGAGAGCTGAGAGCGTAGTGGCTGATCGACTTGTAGTCCGCGGTGCGCGCGAGCACAACCTGAAGGATGTCTCGCTGGACCTGCCGCGGGATGCGCTGATTGTTTTCACCGGCCTGTCGGGGTCGGGCAAGTCCAGCCTGGCCTTCGACACGATCTTCGCCGAGGGGCAGCGGCGGTACGTGGAGTCGCTGTCGGCCTACGCGCGGCAGTTCCTCGGCCAGATGGACAAGCCCGACGTCAACTTCATCGACGGGCTGTCACCGGCGGTCTCCATCGACCAGAAGGCGGCCAGCCGTAACCCCCGGTCCACCGTCGGGACGATCACCGAGGTCTATGACTACCTGCGGCTGCTGTACGCCAGGATCGGCAAGCCGCACTGCCCCGTCTGCGGTCGCCCGATCGCGCGGCAGAGCCCGCAGCAGATCGTGGACCGGCTGCTCGAGCTGGAGGACGGCACCAGGTTCCAGGTGCTGGCCCCCGTGGTCCGCGGGCGCAAGGGCGAGTACGGCGAGCTGATGCGCGAGCTGCAGACCAAGGGGTTCTCCCGGGCGCGGGTGGACGGCGTCGTGGTCCGGCTCGAGGAGGCGGCCTCCGGCCAGCTACCCACGCTGAAGAAGTACGAGAAGCACGACATCGAGGTCGTGATCGACCGGCTGGCGGTCAAGGCCGAAGCCCGGCGCAGGCTGACCGACTCGGTGGAGACCGCCCTGTCGCTGTCCGGCGGGGTCGTCGTCCTCGACTTCGTGGATTTGCCGGAGTCTGACCCGCACCGGGAGCGGATGTATTCCGAGCACCTGGCCTGCTTGTATGACGACTTGTCGTTTGATGAGCTGGAGCCGCGGTCGTTCTCGTTCAACTCGCCGTGGGGTGCGTGCCCGGATTGCACCGGCCTGGGTACCCGGATGGAGGTGGATCCGGAGCTGGTGGTGCCGGATCCGGGCCGGTCGCTGGCCGACGGGGCGATCGCGCCGTGGGGCGGCGGGCACATCAGCGATTACTTCCTGCGGCTGATCGAGGCGCTGGGCGACGCGATGGGGTTCCGCACCAGCACCCCGTGGTCCCGGCTGCCGGCCGCCGCCCGCAAGGCCCTGCTGTACGGGTACGACTCCCAGGTGCACGTCCGGTACAAGAACCGGTACGGCAGGCAGCGGTCGTATTACACCTCGTTCGAGGGCGCGATCCCGTACGTCCAGCGGCATCACGCGGAGGCGGAGAGCGACTCCAGCCGCGAGCGGTACGCCGGGTATATGCGCGAGGTGCCGTGCCCGGTCTGCGCGGGTTCCCGGCTGAAGCCGGTGTCGCTGGCGGTGACCGTCGACGGCCGGTCGATCGCGGACTTCTGCTCGCTGCCGATCGGCGAGCTGGCCAAGCTCCTGCTCGGCATCCAGCTCTCCCAGCGCGACATGCAGATCGCGGCGCGGGTGCTCAAGGAAGTCAATGCCAGGTTGGGGTTCTTGCTGGATGTGGGGCTGGATTACCTGACGCTGGATCGGGGGTCGGCGACGCTGGCGGGCGGGGAGGCGCAGCGGATCCGGCTGGCGACGCAGATCGGGTCGGGTCTGGTGGGGGTGTTGTATGTGCTGGATGAGCCGTCGGTGGGGTTGCATCAGCGGGATAATCACCGGTTGCTGGAGACGCTGGTGCGGTTGCGGGATCTGGGCAACACGCTGATCGTGGTGGAACACGATGAGGACACCATCCGGTCGGCGGACTGGGTGGTGGATATCGGCCCGGGGGCGGGTGAGCACGGCGGGCAGGTGGTGGTGTCCGGCCCGGTGGCCGACCTGCTGGGGTGCGAGGAGTCGGTGACCGGTGCTTACTTGTCGGGGCGGGACAGTATCGCGGTGCCCGGGCGGCGGCGGCCGCGGGCGCGGGGCCGGGAGGTGGTGGTGCGGGGGGCGGCGGAGCATAACCTGCGGGGGGTGGATGCGGCGTTCCCGCTGGGCTGCCTGGTGGCGGTGACCGGCGTGTCGGGGTCGGGGAAGTCCACTTTGGTGAACGAGATTTTGTATACCGCGCTGGCGCGGGAGTTGCACGGCGCGCGGGCGGTGCCGGGCAAGCACGCCCGGGTGGCCGGGATGCACCTGGTGGATAAGGTGGTGCACGTGGATCAGGGGCCGATCGGCCGGACGCCGCGGTCGAACCCGGCCACCTATACCGGGGTGTTTGATCATATCCGGCGGCTGTTCGCGCAGACGACCGAGGCGAAGGTCCGCGGTTACCAGCCGGGCCGGTTCTCGTTCAACGTCAAGGGCGGCCGGTGCGAGGCGTGCGCCGGCGACGGCACGATCAAGATCGAGATGCAGTTCCTGCCGGACGTGTACGTGCCGTGCGAGGTGTGCGGCGGCGCCCGGTACAACACCGACACGCTGCAGGTGCACTACAAGGGCAAGACGATCGCCGAGGTGCTCGGCATGCCGATCGAGCAGGCCGCCGGGTTCTTCGAGCCGGTGCCGGCCATCGCCCGGCACCTGCGCACGCTGACCGACGTCGGGCTCGGCTACGTCCGGCTCGGCCAGCCGGCCCCGACCTTGTCCGGCGGCGAGGCGCAGCGGGTCAAGCTGGCCACCGAACTGCAGCGCCGGTCCACCGGCCGGACCGTGTACGTGCTGGACGAGCCGACCACCGGACTGCACTTCGAGGACATCAAGAAACTCCTCGGCGTGCTGCAACGCCTCGTCAACGGCGGCAACACGGTCATCGTCATCGAGCACAACCTCGACGTGATCAAAACCGCCGACTGGGTCATCGACCTCGGCCCCGAAGGCGGCACCCGCGGCGGCACCATCATCGCCGCCGGCACCCCCGAAACCCTCGCCGCCACCGACGACAGCTACACCGGCCAGTACCTCAAAAAAATCCTCAACGTGTGACCGCCGCCCGGCCGCCGACGCGGCCGGCCTGCTTGCGGATCTCGCAGCGATGAGTCCCGCGTCGCCCGCCGGCTTTCCACCGAGACCCGCCCGGGATCCCGCCCGGTCAGGGCAGGAATCACCGGTTGCCGAGATCGGAGAACGACCGATGTCCACCCCAGTTACGACGCTCGACCAGCAGTGCAGTGATCCGGCCGCCATCGCCACGGAGTGGCAGGAGACTTGCCGGGTACTCGAAACCGCCGAGCTGTTCTGGATCTCCACCGTCCGTCCCGACGGGCGGCCGCACGTCACTCCCGTCGTCGCGGTGTGGTTCGAGGGGGCTGTCTGGTTTTCCACCGGCGCCACCGAGCAAAAATTCGCCAATATGCGCGCCAACCCGCATGTGGTCCTGACCACCGGCTGCAATCGGTGGGACGAGGGGCTAGACGTCGTGGTGGAGGGCGACGCGGTACGCGTCACCGATGACACCGTGCTCCGTCGTCTCGCGGGGGCGTTCACCACCAGGTGGGACGGGCGATGGCAGTGGACGGCGCGCGACGGCTGCTTCCGCGACCGGGATGGCGGTGGCGAAGCCGTGGTGTTCTCGGTCACGCCCGCCAAGGTCTTCGCCCACGCCAAGGGCGACCCGTTCGGCGCCACCAGGCACCGATTCTGACCGCCACCAGGTCCGCTCCGGGCCAGAAAGGCCACCCGATCACGGTCCCGGTACCGAGCGCCAGAGAGCGTAGGCGGGCTGTCCTGTCTGCGCCGGGCTGCCCTGTCCCGCCGGTCCGGCCGGCGGGGTTCTCCGCGCCCGGCCGGTGACTGACGGCGGACGGCATAGTCTGATCCGGCATGGACACGGACATGGTAGACCTCGAGCCCGCGACCCGGCGGCTGGCGGATCTGATCGCCCGGACCGGTGACGGCGAGCTGGGCAACCCGACACCCTGCCCGGCGTATACGGTGGGGGATCTGATCGAGCACGTCAGCGGGATGGCGCTCGCCTTCACCGGCGCCGCGAACAAGGCCGGCGGCCCGGGCGCCGAGATGCAGGCGTCCGGGGATGCGACCCGGCTGGGGGAGGACTGGCGGGCGCGCATCCCGCGGGATCTCTCCGCGCTGGCCCTGGCCTGGCGGCAGCCGGGCGCCTGGGACGGGATGACGCGGATCGCCGGCATGGACATCCCGGGCGGGATGGCCGCCCTGGCCGTGGCCGACGAGGTCGCCGTGCACGGATGGGATCTGAGCCGCGCCACCGGGCAGCCGTACGACTGCGATCCGGCCGCGCTGAACGCCGCGCTGAGCTTCCTCGGCCGGTTCGCCAGCCCGGACGCACCGGCCGGCCCGGACGTGCCATTCGGGCCGTCCCGGCCGGTGGCCGGCGACGCGCCGCTGCTCGATCGCGTGGTCGCCCTCGCCGGGCGGGATCTTCGCTGGTCACCCTGCTGACCTGGGAGCCGGCCGCGGCCGGCCCGGGCCGCCGTGCCGCGTCGCGGGGCCGGCCCTAGGGTGGTATCCATGGAAATGCGCGTACTCGGCACCACCGGCGTGAGGGTCAGCCCGCTTTGCCTCGGCGCGATGATGTTCGGGGCCTGGGGCGACCCGGACCACGACGAGTCGGTCCGGATCATCGAACGGGCACTGGACGCCGGGATCAACTTCGTCGACACCGCCGACGTGTACTCGGCCGGCGAGTCGGAGGAGATCGTCGGCAAGGCCCTGGCCGGCGGCCGGCGAGACCGGATCGTCCTCGCCACCAAGGCGCACAGCCGGATGGGCGACGACCCCAACGACCAGGGAAACTCGCGCCGCTGGCTCATCCGCGAGTGCGAGAACAGCCTGCGCCGGCTGGGCACCGACTACATCGACCTCTACCAGATTCACCGGCCCGACCCGACGGCCGACATCGACGAGACGCTGGGCGCGCTGACCGACCTGATCAGGGCCGGCAAGATCCGTTACGCCGGCAGCTCGACGTTCCTGCCGTCACAGATCGTCGAGGCCCAGTGGACCGCGCAGCGGCGCGGCCGGGAACGGTTCGTGTGCGAGCAGCCGCCGTACTCGATCCTGGTGCGCGGCGTGGAGGCCGAGGTGCTGCCGGTCTGCCAGCGGTACGGAATGGGCGTCATCCCGTGGAGCCCGCTGGCCGGCGGCTGGTTGTCCGGCCGTTACCGGACCGGCGGCGATCTGCCGGTCAGCCGCCGGGCCGAGCGGATACCGCAGCGCTACGACATGGCCCTGCCCGGCAACCGGGCGAAGCTGGAGGCGGCCGAGAAGCTGGCCGCGCTGGCCGACGAGGCCGGCCTTTCGGTGATCCAGCTGGCGCTGGCCTTCGTGATCAGCCATCCGGCCGTCACCTCGGCCATCATCGGTCCGCGGACCATGCAGCACCTGGACAGCCAGCTCGGCGCCGCTGACGTCGTCTTGACACCCGACGTCCTGGACAGGATCGACGAGATCGTTCCGCCGGGCATCAACCTCAACCCGCCCGACCGCGGGTACGAGCCGCCTGCCCTGACCGATCCGGCGCTGCGCCGCCGCTGACCGGCGCGGCACGCCGCCGCCGGACCGCCGGCTGCCCGCGGAAATGATCCGCACGGCAGGCCGGTTACTGCGGGCATGGCCGAAGATACGATGCGAGCAGTGCGGTTCGACCATTACGGCGGGGTCGGCGAACTCCAGGTGATCACGGTTGCCCGGCCCCGGGCCGAGTCCGGCCGGGCGGTCGTGCGGGTGATAGCGGCCGCCGTCAACCCCGGTGAGGCGTCGATCAGGTCCGGGCTGCTGCACGACCTGTGGCCGGCGCATTTCCCCGAAGGGGAGGGCAGCGACCTGGCCGGCGTGGTGACCGAGGTGGGAGACGGGGTGACGTCGGTCTTTGTCGGCGCCGAGGTGCTCGGCTGGACCGACGAGCGAGCCAGTCACGCCGAGGCGGTGAGCGTCCCGGCAGCGCAGCTGGTCGCCAAGCCCGGCGGGGTCAGCTGGCCGGTGGCGGGCTCGCTGTACGTCGCAGGCGTCACCGCGTGGCAGACAGTGCACTCAGCAGGCGTCCGGTCCGGTGACACGCTGGCCGTGTCCGCCGCGGCCGGCGGCGTGGGATCCATCGCCGTCCAGCTCGCGCGGCGCGTCGGGGCCACTGTGCTGGGTATCGCCGGGCCCGCCAGCGCCGGCTGGCTGGCATCGGCAGGGGTCACGCCGGTGGCCTACGGCGACGGCCTGGCCGGTCGGCTCCGGGAAGCCGCTCCCGGCGGCATCGACGCCTTCATCGACTGCTTCGGCGGCGGGTACGTGGACCTGGCCGTCGAGCTGGGCGTACGTCCGGACCGGATCGACACGATCGCCGACCGGGTGGCTGGCCAGCGTGCCGGCGCCAAGATGGAAGGCCTGGCCGCCGCGGAGAATCCGGCCGCGGTCCTGTCCGAGCTGGCCGGCCTGGTCGCCGCCGGCGAGCTGGAGGTCCCGGTGGCGCGGACTTATCCGCTGGACCGGGTGCAGGACGCCTACGCCGAACTGGAGCAGCGGCACACCCGGGGGAAGATCGTCCTCTTCCCGGTCACCCCGCCCGACTGACCGGGCGGCCCCGGCGCACGCAGAGTCGCGCACGCCGTTGGCTGGCCAGACCAGGCCGGGCTGGAACGCGCCGGTCAGAGCAGGCCGG
Organism: uncultured Actinomycetes bacterium; assembly: GCA_963762615.1. Classification (GTDB taxonomy): domain Bacteria; phylum Actinomycetota; class Actinomycetes; order Streptosporangiales; family Streptosporangiaceae; genus PALSA-505. Next base: position 563,139 of record CAVXLG010000020.1, read on the forward strand.
TTACCTCGTGCACGTCGCCGCAGGGCACATCGAGGGCAGCGTGGTGCTGCCGGACGGCCTCTTCGCTCGGTGCTTCCAGCAGGCAGTAGACCTTGCCGTCGGCGTTGTGGTAAAGCTCCACCTGCCGCACTCCGAACTCGTCCGTGGCACCGTCGCGGGTGCCCTGGCCTATCTGGTCGATGGCCTCCTGCGGCAACTTCAGGTCATCGTGGAAATCCATGAACTTAGGCATGTCGTCCCTCCCGGTTACCTGTCACGTCGCCACTGTGCCTGGCCGCGGCCGGGTTGTCTATACCCGGGCTTTGCCTGTCGGGTGAACATGAGTTCTGCCGGAGCGCGGTCCCGGCCGGGTCGCCAGCCTGGCTACTATGCGCTGGTGACGCTACCGGCGGGCGGCCATCCAGCACGGCCCGGTGCGCGGAAGCCGGCGCGGACAGTCCGGCGTCCGGCCACGCCGGGCGGGGACATCGACGTGCGGCAGCGCCGGGTGGGGATACAGACAACGTACGGGCCCGCGCGGGTCCTCATCGAGGAGGCGGCAGCGCGTGCCGCGGCGCAGCCGTCGTTCCTGCTCGCGCTCACCCACGGCGCCGGCGGTGACGTCGACGCGCCCGACCTGCTCGCAGTGCGCGATGCCGCGCTGCGGCTCGGCGCCGTAGTAGCCCGGATTACCCAGCCCTACCGGGTCAGGGGGGCCCGCGCGCCCGGGTCAGCCGCCCGCCAGGACGCCGCGTGGGCGGAGATCATCACCGCGCTCCGGGACGAGGTCGTGCCGGGCGCCGGGCCGCTTCCTCTTATCCAGGGCGGACGGAGCAACGGGGCGCGGGTGGCCTGCCGTACCGCTGGGGCGGTGCGGGCGCTCGCGGTCATCGCGCTGGCGTTCCCGCTGCACCCGCCGGGCCGCCCGGGCCTGTCTCGCGCCGCCGAACTGCGCATCCCCGGTACGAAGCTGCTCATCGTGAACGGTGACCGTGATCCGTTCGGGGTGCCGGGACGCAGGGCCGGCGCGCGGGTGGTGGTGCTGGCGGGGGAGACCCATGCCCTGTCGCGCGATCCGGCGGCCGTCGGCCGCGCGGTCACGGCCTGGCTGCCACGGGTCCTGAACCCGGCCGGCGCCGGCGCAAGAAACAACGCCCGGCCGGCGGGGTGATCAGGACACCGTGCGGCGGGGCGCGGCGTAAGGCGGGGCGGCCGGCTGAGGCAGCCGGCGAGTCTGGTGCGGCGGCTGAGCCGCCGCTGCGTTCGGCATGCGCCTGGAGCGGCATGTCGGTGGGACGATGCGGTCCGATGGCATCGCCGCCGGGGAGTAGTTCCCCGGTGTCTTCAAAGATAACGATGCCGTTGCAAAGCAGGCTCCAGCCCTGCTCCGGGTGGCAGATTATCGTACGGGCCGCCTCGCGGTCCGGGGCCGAGGCCTCCGGGCAGGTCGGCGTGTGCGGGCACATCAGGTGCCTCCTGGTCATTTCCTCGCTCTGGTCTCGGCCCACATTCTAGTGTGCCGGACGACCAACGAATCACGACATGGCCCGTTGTGACTGTTTGCCTTGTCGTCCTTTGTAGTTTTACGCAGATACGCCCGGGCGCTCCTTGACTACGCCACGTGACTCGACTACGCCACGTGAGAGGCCGCGCGATCCGGCGCAGTCCTTATGCCATCCAGGGTGCACCTGCCGGGACGCCGGAGCCCGGCGACACGCCGGCTGCGCAGCGGTCAGGCCGCGGGCGCCGGGGGGACCCGGGCGATGCCGCCGAGCCGGTGCGCCTCACGCAGCGTCAGCAGCGCTTCAGCCTCCGCGGTCCAGGCCTTGACCTTGCGCGTGGCCATGGCCTTCCTGTGGTAGATCCAGTCATCGTAGCCGCGCGCCCCGATGGCGGCGCGCTGGGCCGCATAGGCGGACTCCATCACTTCGGTGAGCGCGCGGTCGAACGCCTTGCCCAGATCGCGCAGCTCCGCTACCGGCGCGCCGCGGGCCTGCGCCAGCCGCAACGCGGCTTCGGCTGTCCTGGCCGCCTCGAGCAGTTCGGTGAATTTATTCCCCAGCGCGACGTCCTCGGCGTGTTTCGCTTCCGCTTCCTGGCTCACGCGGCGGCCGCCAGGCACCATATTTCTCCTTCCGGCAGGCGCGAATTCCCGGCCGACCCGAAATCAGCGCCGAATTGAAATACCGGCCAACGGCGCGGCGGTTCGCTGTGCGAACTAATGCTAGCCGAGCCGCCACCATCCAAGCAGGATATGGGCGCGCCCGAGTCCGGATCGCATGAGGTGCCCGGACCACCGCCGCGCGTCATGTCAGGCTGGCCTGCCAGCTGTGGTGCATCCGGGCGTACCTGCCGTCGCCAGCGGCCAGCAGCCGGTCCGGCGGGCCGTCCTGCACGACCCGGCCGCGGTCGAGGACGAGCACCCGGTCGGCGATTTCCACCGTGGACAGCCGGTGCGCGATGATAAGCGCAGTGCGGCCGCCCAGCATCGTGCGCAGGGCTCGCTGCACCATCCGTTCGGTGGGAATATCCAGCAGCGACGTGGCCTCGTCGAGTACCAGCACGGCGGGGGCGGCGAGGAAGGCCCGCGCGAACGAGATCAGCTGGCGCTGCCCGGCCGACAGGCGGCCGCCCCGCTTTCCGACGTCGGCGTCGTATCCGCCGGGCAGCGCGGCGATGAACTCGCCGGCGCCGATGGCCTGGGCGGCCGACTCGATCTCGGCCCGGTCCGCGGTCGGCTTGCCGAGCCCGATGTTCTCCGCGATCGTCCCGCTGAACAGGTAGTTCTCCTGGGTGATCATGACCACCTCGGCGCGCAGCGTCGGGTCGTCCAGGTCGCGCAGGTCCACCCCGTCGAGCAGAACGCAGCCGCCGCCCGGGTCGTAGAACCGGGCGAGCAGCCGGGCCACCGTCGTCTTGCCCGCGCCCGTCGTGCCCACCAGGGCCGTCGTCTGGCCGGCCGGGATTTCCAGGTCGAGGCCGCCGATGACGGGTTCGGCCCGGTACCCGAAGGTAACTGACGCGAACCGTACGCTGCGGCCGCCGCCGTGTCGATCGGGCAGCCGAACGCCGGAGGCGGGACTGGCCACCGAAGGCGGCTCGGCGAGCACGCCGGAGATCTTCTCCAGCGCGGCCCCCGCGGCCTGGAAGGAGTTGTAGAACTGGGCCAGATCCTGCAGCGGGTCGAAGAAGCGGCGCAGGTAGAGCAGGAAGGTGACCAGCACCCCTACCTTGATGTCACCGTCGATGACCCGCAGGCCGCCGTAGCCCAGCACCACCCCGGTGATGATGTTGCCGACCAGCGTGATCCCCGGGGCGTACAGCGCGACCAGCCGGAACGACCGCAGGCTGGCATCGTAGTAGCCGGCGTTCAGCTCGGCGAAGATCTCGTCGTTCCGGCGCTGCCTGCGAAACGCCTGGACGGCGCGGATCCCGGTCATCGTCTCGACGAACTGGACGATCACCTGCGCGATGGACTCTCGGCCGCGCCGGTAGGCGATCGCCGACTCGCGGCGGAACCACGCGGTCAGCCAGACGAGCGGGCCGAACCCGGCCAGCACGACCAGGCCGAGCGGCCAGTCGAGCAGCAGCATGCCCGCGCCGACCAGCACGAGCGAGAGCACGGCCGAGACCAGCGAGTCGAGGCCGTCCTCGAAGAGCGCGGAGATGGCGTCGATGTCGTTGGTCTGCCGCGAGATGACCCGGCCGGAGGTGTAGTCCTCGTGGAACGACACCGACAGCTGCTGGAAGTGCGCGAACAGCCGCTGGCGCAGGCCGAGCACGATGCGCTCGCCGAGCCTGCCCATCGCGTAGATGTAGCTGCGGGTCGCCACCGCCTGCACGATCACGGTAATGCCGAACGCGGCGGTCAGCCCGAGCAGCGGCCCGGCGTCGCGGCTGGCGACCAGCGGCGGGATGCCCCGGTCGATGCCCACTCCGACCAGCCACGGGCCGGCCAGCGCGGCCAGGCTGGCGATCACGATGAGGGCCATGGTCAGGGCCACCTGGCCGCGCTCGCCGCCGAGCATCTCGGCCAGCAGCCGCCGGCTGCGGTGGTGCAGCAGCGCGGCGCCGCTGGCCTCGGCGGACTCCTCGGCGGCCAGGCCGCGCCACGGCTGCGCGGTCATCGGCTCACCTCCTGCCTGCTCACCCGGCCCGCGCCTGGCGGAGCGGCTCGTCATCGGACATGGACATCAGGTCCCGGTAACCGGGCTCGGATTGCATCAGCTCGCGGTGCGTGCCGACGGCAGCGATGACCCCGCCGTCCAGCAGCGCCACGGTGTCGGCGAGCAGCACCGTGGACGGCCGGTGCGCGACGACCAGGGCCGTCGTCTGGGTGAGCACCCGGCCGAGCGCTCGCGTCGCCCTGGCCTCGGTCTGCACATCGACCGCGGACAGCGGGTCGTCGAGCAGGAGTACGTCGGGGCGGGCCAGGATGGCCCGGGCCAGGGCGATGCGCTGCCGCTGCCCGCCGGACAGGCTCATACCCTGCTCGCCGATCCTGGTGTCCAGCCCCCACGGCAGGTCATAGGCGAAGCCCGCCTGCGCGGCGTCGAGCGCCGCGGCGATGTCCTCGGCGGACGCGTCCGGCGCGCCGAAGGTGATGTTCTCCCGCACGCTGGCCGAGAACAGGGTGGCTTCCTCGAACGCGCAGGCCACCCGGGTCCGGAGCACATCGATCGGCAGGTCCCTGATGTCGGTGCCGTCGAGCCGGATCGCCCCCGCGGTGACATCGGCGAGCCGCGGCACCAGCTGCAGCAGGGTCGTCTTGCCGCACCCGGTCGCGCCGGCCAGCACCATGGTCTTGCCCGGCTCCAGGTCCAGGGTGACGTCGCTGAGCACCTGGCCGTCGGCGTCCGGGTAGCCGAACGCAACGCGGTCGAAGGACAGCTGCGCTGCCGCTGCTGGCCGCGCCCGGCCGGCTGCCGGCGCTGCGCCGGCCGGCCTCGCGGCGCGCGCACCCGGCCCGGGGTCAGTGATCGCGGGCACCGTGTCGAACAGCTCGAACACGCGCTGGGTTGCCGTTGCCGCCTCCTGGGCTGACGCCAGGACGTACCCCATGGCCTCGATCGGCCAGACCAGCTGCAGGGCCAGGGCGATGAACGCGACCAGGCCGCCCAGGGTCAGCTCGTGCCGGCTGACCGCGAACGCGCCGAGCAGCAGGATGAAGCAGAGCGCGGCGTTGGGCATCAGGTCGAGCAGCGCGTAGAAGCCGCCCAGCAGCCTGGCCTTCTCCACCTGGGTCCGGTAGATCTCGGTCGCCCCCGCGGTGTGCCGCCCGGCCGCCTCGCCGCTGCGGCCGAGCGCCTTGAGCACCCGGATGCCGCCGGCCGCTTCCTCGACATAGGTGGCCAGGTCGCCCTGCTGGTCCTGGGCGCGCCGGGACAGCACCTTGTACCGGCGCTCGAACCGCGCGCACACCGCCACCACGGGCGCGAACACGCAGCCGGTGAGCAGCCCGAGCCACCAGTTCAGCCGGATGAGCAGGATCACCACGGCCGCGAAGGTCGCCAGGCTGGTGATGAAGAAGATCAGGCCGAATCCGGCGAACCGCCGGATCGCCGACAGATCCGTGGTAGCCCGCGACAGCAGCTGGCCGGACTGCCACGCGTCGTGGAAGCCCGCGTGCAGCCGCTGCACGTGCGCGTAGAGATCACCGCGGATCGTCCGCTCGATGCCGGTGATGGCGCTGGCCTGCACCCAGCGGCGGATCAGCATGCCCGCGGCCTCCGCGGCCCCGAAGCCGATCGCAGCCAGGCTGAGCGGGATGAGCAGCCCGCGCCGGTGCTCGGTGATCGCCCCGTCGATCACCCCCTTGGTCAGCAGCGGGATAGCCAGCTGGGCGGCCACGGTGAACAGGGCGGCGCCGAGCATGACGGTCAGCTGCCCGAGATAGGGCCGCAGGTACGGGGTGATCCGCCGCAGTCCCGCGACCGAGGTTCCCGGTGCGGGCAGGCGTGCGTCACCGCTAGCGCGTTCCGGGGGCATTGTCCGCAGGCTAATCGCGTCGCCGCCGGATGTCACCTGAGTTTTCGCAAGGCCGCCGCGCCGCGGCGGGCGGCCGCGGTGACAGGGCGTCATCCGTGCCCGTGATTCCTGTGGCCAGGGTGGCGGCCGGCCGGTAACTCTGGCACGCTGGCTACCCCGGGTGTGGGCGGGAGGGACCATGGTACGCACCCATGCTGGCGGCGGCGTATGACCGGCTGGTCTCCCGACCAGGCACTGGCCGCCTGCCGCGACGGAGTGACGGTGATCTGCGAGCTGGCCGCGCAGTTCTCCGATGAGTCGTGGCTGGCGCCGACCCCGTGTACCGAGTGGCGGGCCGTGGACCTGGCCGGCCACCTGCGGTGCGTGGCCGACGATTACCACGAGTACCTGGACGACGCGCCGGCCAGCCGCCTGGCCAGGCTGATGGCCACCGCCGCGCCGCCGGACAAGCTCGAGCGCAAGCTGGCCCGGCAGAACGCGGCCGAGCTCGCCGCGCTGCCCGACGCGTCCGGACCGGAGCAGGTCGCGGCGTTCGCCGAGTCGGCGCGGCTGTACGCCCGGCGGCTGCGCGCCGACTGGGACCTTCCGCACCACTGGTACGCGGGCTCAACCGTGACCGTCGGCGGCATGGCCGGACGGGTCTGCGCGGAATGGCACCTGCACGCGTGGGATCTGGCCCGTACGCTGGGCAAGGACTACCGGCCGGTCCGGCCGGAGGTCCTGGTGGCCGGCTGGCGCGCGGGGGTGCCGTACCTTCCGGTGCACGAGGACAGAGCGGGCGGCGACGCCTGGCAGGCGCTGCTGGTGGCGTCCGGCCGCTCGCCGGGCTGGAGCCCGGTGGCCGGCGGGTAGCAGGCACAGGGCAGGATCGGGTGCTATGCCCTTCGACGTCACTCGCGTGCGCGCTGCCTACCCGGCACTGGCTGACGGGTACGCCTACCTGGACGGGGCGGCGGGCACGCAGCTGCCGGACCGGGTCATCGGCGCGATCGCTGGCGCGTACCGCGCCGGGCTCGGCAACAGCGGCGGCGCGTTCGCGGCCAGCCGGCGGGCCGATGAGATAGAGGCCGGCTGCCGCCAGGCGGTGGCCGACCTCACCGGCGGCACGCCCGAGGGGGTCATCCTCGGCCCGAACATGACCACGCTGACCTACCGGCTGGCCGACACCCTCGCCAGGGACTGGGCGCCGGGAGACGAGGTGGTCGTCTCCCGGCTGGATCACGATGCCAACGTGCGGCCGTGGGTGCAGGCGGCCGGGCGCCGCGGCGCCGCCGTCCGGTGGGCGGAAGTCGACTTGTCTACCGGGGAGTTGCCGGCCGGGCAGTACGACGAGCTGATCGGCCGGCGTACCCGGCTGGTCGCGGTGACGGCGGCGAGCAACGTGCTCGGCACCCGTCCCGACGTGGCCGCGGTCACCGCCCGGGCGCGCGCGGCCGGCGCGCTCAGCTACGTGGACGGCGTGCACGCCACGCCGCACGGACCGGTGGACATGGCCGCGCTCGGCGCGGACTTCTACGCGACCAGCGCCTACAAATGGTCCGGACCGCACGTCGGAGCCGTGGTCGCCGATCCCGGGCTGCTGCGCGGCCTGCGGCCGGACCGGCTGGCCTCCCAGTCAGACCTGGTGCCTTACCGGTTCGAGCAGGGCACCCTGCCGTTCGCCGACCTGGCCGGCGTGACCGCGGCCGTCAACCACCTCGCCGCGCTCGACGACACGGCGGCCGGATCGCGGCGGGACCGGCTGCTCGCGTCCATGGCGGCCGCCGAGCGGCACGAGCGGCAGCTGTTTGCCGCGCTGCTCGACGGCCTGGGCTCGATGCGGCACGTGACCCTGTACGGCCGGGCGCGCAACCGGACCGCAACCGCGTTCTTCACCGTGGCCGGCCACACGCCGCAGCAGGCAGCTGCCCGGCTGGCCGCGCGCAAGGTCAACGTCTGGGACGGGCACAACTACGCGTGGGAACTGACCGGCGCGCTCGGCCTCCGCGACGCGGGCAGCGCGGTACGGGCCGGGCTGGTGCACTACAACAACCGCTCGGAGGTGGACCGGCTGCTCGCCGGCGTGGCCGAGCTGGGGGAGCGAGACTGAGCCCATCCCGGCGCAGCCCGAGGATGATCCGGTACCGCCGAAAGCGGCTGCCGGGCGCTGGCCCGGCAGCCGCTCAAGGCTGGCGGTCAGGGGGTGTTCGGGTTGAGCCAGATGTTGGTGATGTCCGGGCCGGTGATCCCCTCGTTGAAGTTCTCCGTGCCATCGCCGGTCGCGCTGTGCACCCGGCTGCTCGCGTACTGCGCGATGTACTGGTCGATCAGCGGCACCGAGGCCACGTCCTTCATCGCGGTCTGATCGGCCTGCGTCCACAGGGACGCCGCGGCCGACGCGGTCGTCGCCTTCAGGGCCTGGGTGATCAGGTTGTCCTCGGTCTTGCTGCTGTAGCAGCCGGCGTTGACCGTGTTCAGGATGCAGGCGGTCTGGAACAGCGGCTGGATGACCGAGCGGCCGTTGTTCCCGTACCAGTCCGGGTACCAGCTGCCGGTGGCCAGATCCCACTCGCCGGGCTTGTTGCTCGGCGCGTCGCCCAGCGTGACGAAGAAGGTGGCGCCCGTCTGCGACCTGCCCTTCAGCGTGATCCCGCACTTGGCCAGGGCGGCCTGGACCGACTGGAAGATCGACGTCCCGACCGTGTCGTTCTGGTACAGGTAGGTAAGGGTCATGCCGTGCGGGTAGCCCGCGCTGGCCAGCATGGACTTGCACTTGCCCGGATCGCCGGCGTTGCCTGGCGTCGCGTAGGGGTTGTAGGCGGCGTAACCGGTGTTGCCCGGCGGTATCTGGGTGGACAGGACCTTGTTGATCGCGGGGCCGCCGAGGATCTTCTGGACGTCCGCCTTGTCTATCGCGTAGGCGATCGCCTGCCGTACGCCCAGCTTGTTCATCGCGCCACTGGCATCCGGGCTCTTCAGGTTCGGTATGACGTAGAACGCGCTGTTGCTGGCCGGCCAGATGTGGAACTGCTTGCTCGACTGCAGGCTCGGGATGGACGTGGGCGGCACGAACAGGTCCAGCTCGATGTCCTGGCTGTCGGCCTGCATGTCGGCCAGCGCGGTCTGCGTCGATGCCGTGCCCATGGTGGTCACGATCTTGCTCACGTACTGGTGCCGCAGCGGGTCGGCGGACTGCTTCCAGGCCGGGTTCCTGGTCATCGTGATCGTCTTGTTCGGGACCCAGCTGCTGATCTGGTACGGCCCGTCAGACATCAGGTGCTGCCCGATCTGCGCGCTGCCGGGCAGGTAGGAGTTGTACTCGACCGGCCGGGCCGAGTCGAACGGCATCGCCATCATGTTGTTGAAGTCGGTGGCGGGCTGTATCAGCTTGAACTTGAGGGTCATCGAGTTCGGCGCGGTCACCCCGCTGATGGTGTGCGTGTTCTGGAAATTCGCGATCGCGGCGGCGGTGGCCGTGGTCGCGCCCTTGGCGCCGAAGTGCTTCTGCTCGGCGGTGCAGTAGGAGGTCAGCCCCGAGATCGTGCTCTCGAAGTAGCCGATGTTGCCCACCGGGTCCACCGGGTTGCAGAACGCTTTGTACTCGCGGATGAAGTCATCCGCGGTGACCTGCCGGGCCGGCGAGCTGTTCCAGTCCACCCCGGGCCGGATGTGGAAGGTATAGACCAGGCCGTTGTCGGTGATCCCGCCGTTGGCCGCGGTCGGCACGGCGGTCGCGACGTCCGGCGCCAGCGTGATGGACTTGGTCCAGCTCGGGCCGGTCAGCGAGGTCACGTTGACCGTCGGGTAGTTCAGCAGCTGCCGGGTGAAGGCGTGCAAGAGGATGTAGTTCGCCACCAGGTAGGACGGCACCGTGTCGAGGTTGTGCTCCGGACCGCCGTTGGCGACGATCCGCAGCGTTCCGCCGGACGTCGGCGTACCTGACGAGGATCCGGACGACGCCGTCCCCGGGGAGGACGACGACGACCCGCACGCCGCCAGCGAGGTGGTGGCGGCCAGGGCGGCAGCGGCGAGTGCGATAAAACGCGTGTGCTGAGATGTCATCGGCGCTCCTTATGCGTTCCCCACGTGATTACCGCAACTGCGGAACGTTGTCCACGCTCTACCGCTCAGGATGTCAACGCGGGCTGCGCCACACAATACGCATGCGCCGCGGTCAGCACACCGCCGGTGTGAAAGAGCCGCTCGATTGTAGTGCGGCCGTTATCACGCGACGAGCCCGCGATCCGATGGCCGGCCCGTCACGGCGGACCATCAGCAGCGCTGCGGCCGTGCTAGTGCTCCGGCTTGACGGTCGCCGGATCCCCGGCGCCGAGGGTGAACCGGTACTGCCGTGACTCCCGGCGCTCGAAGCCCAGGTGCTCGTAGAGCCGTCCGGCGGCCTCGCGGGACGGCCGGGAGGTCAAATCCACGGTACGGGCGCCGCGGCCGCGGGCGATCCGCAGTGCCTCCAGCGTCAGCGCGGTCGCCACGCCCTGCCCGCGGGCCGCCTCGTCCACGACCACGTCCTCGATCCGGGCGCGCAGGCCGGTGGGAATCGGGAACATCGCCAGCGTCAGCGTGCCGATGATCTCGCCCGCTCGCCCGGCCGCTGGCTGCCCGCGGGCTACCAGCACGGTGCTCGCGGGGGAGCCGGACAGCTGGGCGAGCGTCTGGCGGTCCAGCGGCGCCGCGGACCGGGACAGCTGCGGCAGTAGCCGGCCGAAGGCCTTGACGGTCTCGTCGGTTACCTCGCGCAGCACTTCGATGGTGACGGCCACGCTGGGCACCCTACCGCGATCTCATCCTCCGGGGCCGGCCGGGCGCCTGCTCGCCAGGATGCGCTGCCGGGCGATCTCGTACAGGATCGCGGTCGCCGCGTTCGCGGCGTTCAGCGAGCTCGCTGCCCCGGCCATGGGGATGCGGACGAGGTGGTCGCACAGCTCACGCCACCGGCTGCTCAGCCCGGCCGCCTCGTTTCCCACCACCAGTAGCGCGGGCCGGGTGAAGTCAACGTCGAAGACGTCCCGGTCGCCGTGCTCGTCGGCGCCGGCCAGCACGATCGGACAGCCGCGGGCCCGCCGGGCCGCCAGCCACGCGGTCACCTCGCCGTGCGAGGCAGTGCGCACCACGGGGAGCGCGAACAGCGAGCCGGTACTGGCCCGCACGGACCTGGGGTCATACACATCGGCCGCGTGACCGGTGACGATGACCCCGTCCGCGCCGAAGGCGTCCGCTGACCGGATGATGCTTCCGGTATTGCCCGGGTTAGCCGGCCGGTCGAGCACGACGCCGAGGAAGCCGTCGTCGGCCTGGATGCGGCCGAGGTCGTCGCCCGGCATCTCCAGCACGGCGACCAGCTCGGGGCTGCTCCCGGTCTTCTCGCCGAGTTCGGCCAGCAGGCCGGGTGCCATCGCCACCTGGGGCGCGCCGACCTCGTGCAGCAGGCTCTCGGCCCAGCGCGACAGCGGGCGCTCGGCGTCGTAGATCAGCGCCCGGAACCTCCAGCCGAACTCGGCGGCCAGCGAGATCGGCCGCACCCCCTGGACCAGGAACTCTCCCGCCCGCTGCCGCTTGCTGCGGTTGGCGAGCAGGGCCTGCCACTGCTGGAACATGGCGTTGCGGGAGGTGACCCGCAGCACGCCGGTCAACCGGCCCTCCCGCCAGCCGCGTATTGGTCGCGCCCGAGCGGGGCACCGGGGGAAATGCCCGGCTCCCGGCCGGCCTCGCGCGGCCCGCGCAATGCAGTCATGGTTCCAATATGCCGTTGCGGACAGTCAGCCGCGGCACGGCCTAGCGGATACTCGTCGCCCAGCCCGCGGACCTGGCGTCATCGGGCGGCTTGTCATCAGGGACGCGATTACGTGTACCCTATTCCGGCACGCAGTCGGCCGCGGTCATGATGGCGTTGACCACCTCGCGGTCCTGCCCGGCCGCCGGCGGGCTGCTGGCCGGGCGGCAGCCGCCATCGCGGCTGAGCTGATCAAGGGATGCCTGGAGGAGATAGGCTTTCGGGATGCCGAGTTGCCGGTAGATGGCCAGCGCCTGTTCCCAGAACCGGCGGGCATCGTCGTCGCGTCCCAGACGGCGCAGAGTATGCCCCAGTTTGCTGAGGCTCTCCGCGACGCCGTACCGGTTGCCCATGTCCGCGTGTATCCGGAGCGCCTGGGTGTTGCACCGGGTGGCGTCGTCGAATCTGTCGAGATCGATGAATATGTCGGCGAGATCATCGAGCTGGTTCGCCTCGGCATGCCTGTCGCCAATGTCCCGGCTGATCTCCAGTGCTCTTTCCAGGTGCACGATGGCATCCTCGAACGCGCGCATTTCGCGGTACAGCGAGCCCAGGTTTCCCAGGGTCATGGCTTCGCCGGCCTTGTCGCCCACCTCGCGGCGGATCGGCAGCGCCTGCTCGTGACAGGCAGCGCTCTCGGGGTACCGGCGCAGGTACGTGAACACGCCGGCGAGGTTGTTGAGGCTGTAGGCCTCGCCGTGCCGGTCGCCGATCTCGCGGCGCATGGCTAGCGCCTGCCGGAGGTAGCCGATGGCCTCGTCGGAGCGCAGTTGCTGGGCGAAGGCGATGCCCAGATTGTTGAGAACCCACGCCTCGGCGTGCCGGTCACCCAGCCGCCGCGCGCTGTCCAGGGCGCACCGGTGAGTAGCGATCCAGTCGGCCCAGTGCTGGCGCAGGTGGAAATAGCCCCACGTGGTGACCGGCAGCTTCCAGGCGATGTCATCCAGGCCACGGCTCGCGGCCTCGGCTGTCGCGGTCGCGATGTTGGCAAGCTCGTCGTCGCACCATTGCATCGCCGGCCAGTAGCCCGCGAACGCCGGCAGTTCCATGGCCGCAGCGGGGCGGCCGAATACCGGGAGCACTCGCGGCGGCGCGATGACCCGGACGGCCGCGGCAGCGGCCTGCAGGTACCAGGTGAGCAGCCGGCTCATCGCTTCGCTGCTCGCCGCGCCCGGTTCCTGCTCGCGTGCCCGTTCGGCGGCGAACACCCGCAGCAGGTCGTGGAAGCGGTAACGGCCGTCGGCAGGCGAGCCGAGCAGGTGGGCGTCGACCAGCACCTCCAGTTCTCGCTGCGCGTGATCGCGGGACCGGCCGAGCAGGGCAGCCGCGGCCAGCAGGCCCAGGTCTTTGCCTGGCCACAGGCCAAGCAGCCGGAACGCCCGCGCCGGATCGGACCCGCGGCCCGTCCCGCTGCCCGACGGCAACGCGGCGTAGCTGACCTGGAAGCTCGCCCGCACGGCGCGGTCACCCAAGGCCAGCTCGTCCAGCCGCCGCCGCTCATCTGCCAGCCGTTCCGCCAGGCTGCTGATTCGCCAGGCCGGGCGGCTCACCAGCCGTGCCGCGGCAATCCGGATCGCCAGCGGCAGGCCGGCGCACGCATCGAGCACCGCCTCAACACCGTCGGGTTCGGCCGCGGCGCGCTGCTCGCCCACCACGCGGCTGAACAGGGCGCGCGCCTCCGGCTGCGGCAGGACGTCGAGTTCGAGCACGGTGGCGCCGTCAAGATCGGCCAGCCAGTTCCGGCTCGTCACCAGCGCCGCGCAGCCTGCCCGCCCCGGCAGCAGCGGCCGGACCTGGGCCGAGTCGCGGGCGTCGTCCAGTACGATCAGCATCCGCCGGCCCGCCAGGCGGCTACGGTAGGCTACCGCGCGTTCGGCCTCCCCGGCCGGGATCGCCGAGCCGTCCACGCCGAGATCACGCAGGAACCGTGCGAGCACCACACCTGGTGCCAGTGGCCGGCTCGCTCCCTGCAGGTTCGCGTACAGGCACCCGTCCGTGAACCGGCCGACGACCCGGTGCGCGGCGTGCAGCGCGACCGCGGTCTTGCCGATGCCACCCTGCCCGGCCACCGCCGACACCACCACAGCGCCTGGAGGCCCGTCTTCGGCCGCGCTGCCCAGCCGGCCGCACAGGTCGGCGACCACACCCTCCCGCCCGGTGAAATCGGCTACATCCGCTGGCAGCTGCGCCGGCAACAGCGGTACCGGCGCCCGCTCTGACGCGTCGATGCGCGCGGCGGCGGGGTGGCCGGGCTGGCGGCCTGGTGGCCGGGCCGAGCCGGGGGCGCGCACGGAAAGGATACGCAGATGCAGCTGTCGCAGCTCGGCCCCGGGTTCGACGCCGAGCTCATCCACCAGCACCCGCCGAGCGTGCTGGTAGGCATCCAGCGCCTCGGCCTGCCGCCCGTCCCGGTAGAGGGCGAGCATGAGCAGGGCGTGCAGGCGTTCCCGCAGCGGGTGCTCGGCCGCCAGCCGGCGTAGCTCGCTGATTGCCTCGGCGTGCCGGCCCCGGTGCAGGTCCGCGTCGATGCGCGCCTCGAGTGCCTGCTGCCGCAGCTCCGCCAGCCTGGGCACCTCCCGCAGCGTGAGCACCTCGGAGAACACGTCGGCCAGCGGCTCGCCCCGCCATAGTGACAGCGCCGAGTCCAGCCGCTCGGCGGCCCGGTCCCAGCAGCCTGCGCGGGCCGCCTCGCGCGCGCCGGCCAGCAACGCCTCGAACTGGGACACGTCAAGCTCACCGGGCCCGACACGGATCAGGTAGCCGCCCGGGTGGGTGCTGATCCGCGAGTGCGCGGCATCGCCCAGCGACTGGCGCAGCCGCTTCACGTAATTGTGCAAGCTGACCCGCTCCGACGGCGGGGGCCGGTCCCCCCACAGCGCCTCGGTCAGCGCGGCGACCGGCACGACGTGGTTGGAATCGACCAGTAAGGCCGCCAGCAGTGCGCGCTGCCGGCCCGGCGGAACCGGCAGCACGGTCCCGGCGCGGCGCACCAGCAGCGGTCCCAGCATGCAGAACTCCAGCGCTGACACCTCCAGACACACCCACAGACCACGCTACCGGCAGCCGCCAGGCCAGGCCAGGCCCGCCGTTGGCGGCCACGGGCCACCCGCCTGCTAGCGCGGCGCTACCGCGCTGCTACCGGGCGCCGCCACGCTGGTCGCACGGAATCACCGGCCGCGGCCTGGCGCGGCCCCCGAGCACACCCGAGAGGGGAGCAGCATGGCCGTTCTGCGAAAGTATCTCGTCTGCGCGGCAGTTGCCGTTGCCGCCTTGGCCGCGGCGGCACCGTCCGCGCTGGCTTCCGCCGCGCTCCCGGGCACGGCGCAGGCAGCACAGTCACTCACAACTACAGCATCCGGTGGCCAAGCCGTCGCGCGGCGCGCGCCGTCGTGCAAGACCCCCGGTGAGGATTTCCACGTCAACGCCAACGGCATCGGGATCCGGGGCAAGCCCAACGGGACCGTGCGTTACAAGATCGCAAAGGGTGCGGTCTTCCGCAGCGCATGGGGGATCAACGCAGGTGACCCGCATTTCTGCTTCTCCAATGGCGAGCCCGGCGGCCAGCTGTGGGTAAAAGGCTGGGCCAAGGCTAACGGCCATGCCGGCTGGGTCGGCCTCGATTACCTGGACTTCTACAGGTTCGTTAGCTGACTTCATGGCTGTGCCCCGGGATCTCAGGGCTGACGTCCCGGGGCATCGCCGTTGCGCGTGGCTGCGGAATTGACCGGAGTCTCCTCGTCTCGCCCGCCGTCGCGCCAGGGTGAAGGGAACCGCTTCATGCAGATCAGCACATGCCAGCGCGCCCGTCTAGGCGCCGGCGCAAGGAGCCGACGGCGATGCGGCGATACCGCCAGACGGCGCTGCTCTCGCCGCCTCGTACTGATAGTGGTGGCCGCCGTTGCTCAGCTCGTCCTGGTGGAGATGTTCGGTACGGGGGGCGCTGGCGCCGCCGCGCAGGCGCAGCCGCCCGGCTCGGCCAGGCCCGCGGCCGCGGGCCCGGGCGCAGGGCCGAACCCGGAATCGGTCACGGCAGCGCAGGCCTACACGTGCGCGGCCACCGCCTACAAGGCGGGCATCCCCTATTATCCGCCCCTGCACACCAACGACGGCCTGTCGCATCCGCCGATCGTGGTCGCGATCGCGGTCGGGCTCGCCGAGTCCGGATGCAGCCAGTCGGCGAGCAATCACAACGGGCCCACCTCCGGCTGCCCGGACGGCTCGACCGACCGGGGCGTGTGGCAGATCAACGACTGCTACTGGTCCCAGGTCAGTAACAGCTGCGCGTATCAGGCCCAGTGCAACGCCAACGCCGTGTTCGGCCTCATCTCCAGTCACGGCCGTGACTGGTGCCCGTGGAGCACCTACGCCGCCGGAGGCAATTGCGGCGTGGCGGGCGCGTGGGTGAACTACCTGCCCGCTGCTGAGCAGATAGTCAGCGGCGGATTCACTTTGCAGCTCGAGAATCAGGGCTCCGGCAGCTGCCTGGCGGCCAAGGAGGGCGCGGGCGGCGATCGCGGCGTCGTCTGGCAGTGGCACTGCGCCGACAGCGGGCATTACGGGCAGTGGCGGGTGATCCCGAGTTCGCCGAGCACGCCGCCGAGACTGCAGAATGTCGGCTCCGGCAGCTGCCTGGCGGCCAAGGAGGGCGCGGGCGGCGACGCCGGCGTCGTCTGGCAGTGGCGCTGCGCCAACAGCGCCCACTACGGAGAATGGTCGGTGCTGGGAAGCGGGCAGCTGAATACGGACGGCAACGCGGATGCCCGGTTGAGGAACGCCGGCTCCGGCAGTTGCGTGGTTGCCAAGCAGGGCGCCGGCGGCGATCGCGGCGTCATCGAGCAGTGGAACTGCGCCACCAGCCGCAGCTACGGGAAGTGGAACTGATGTCCGGCGCCGCGGTAAGGCGGGTCGCTGACCCGTAGCGTTACCCGCGGAAATGCCGCGAGCCGGGCCCGGCGGGAGGTCGGGCCCGGCTCGCGGTCCCGGGATGGGCTGGGAACGGCGCGATCAGCTGGCGAAATCGAGCAGCGGCTGGGCGCGGCTGGGGTGGCGCAGCTTGGACAGCGACTGCTTCTCCAGCTGCCGGATGCGCTCCCTGGTCAGGCCGAGCGCGCGGCCGATCTCGTCGAGCGTGTGCGGGTTGCCGTCGTACAGCCCGAATCGCATCGACATGATGGTGGCCTCACGCGGGCTGAGGCAGCCGAGCGCGCTGCGCAGCTGGCTGGCCATCAGCTGCCTGTCGACCAGTTCGGAGGCCTCCGGGGCGTCCACGTCCTCGATCAGGTCCCCGATACTGGTCTCGCCGTCCTCGCCGATGGTGGAGTCCAGGCTGATCGGCTGCCTGCTCGTACGGAGCAGTTCCTCGATCTGGTCGGGGGTGCGGTCCAGCTCGACGGCGAGCTCCTCCGGAGTCGGCTCCCGGCCCAGCCGCTGGTGCATGTCGCGCTCGACCCGGCTCAGCTTGCTGAGCATCTCCAGTACGTGAACCGGCAGCCGGATCGTCCGGGCCGAGTCGGCGAAGCCGCGCTGGATCGCCTGCCGGATCCACCACATGGCGTAGGTGGAGAACTTGTAGCCCTTGGTGTAGTCGAACTTCTCGACCGCCCTGATCAGGCCGAGGTTGCCCTCCTGCACCACATCGAGCAGGGTGAGCCCGCGGTCGCTGTACTTCTTGGCCACCGAGACCACGAGCCGCAGGTTCGCCTCGAGCATGTGCGCCTTGGCGCGGCTGCCGTCCTCGGCGACCTCGGCGAGCTCACGGCGGTATCCGTCATCGAGATCGGGCTCGGTATCCAGCTTGTGCTCGGCGTAGAGCCCGGCTTCGATCCGCTTGGCCAGATCCACCTCCTGCTCTGCCGTGAGCAGGCTGGTGCGGCCGATGGACTTGAGGTACGTGTGCACGGAGTCGCCCATGGCGGGCGTGTTGTCATCGAGGTCAGCCTCGAGCGCGCCGGGACCTTCGGCGGCGGTGATGACCGCCGCGGCGGCCGCTGCCTCGGCGATGACCGCCGCCTCGGCCTCGGTGTCGGAACCCGGTTCGGCATCGGAATCGGATTCGGCGCCGGCCGGGCCGCGGGCAGTCGTGCCGGCAGGCTCGTTACCGAGCTGAACTCCTGCCTCGGCGAGCTCACGGAGAATGGACCGGCCTTCCGTCGCGGAAATGCCGGCTTCCTCGAACGCGGTCCTGAGTTCAGGCAGCGATAGCTGACCCTGACCGCGTCCGCGCTGGACCAGCGTGTCCACGCGCGTCATCGTCGCCTCGTCATCCCGTCCGGGCGACGCGGCGGTCGCGGTCCGCGACATGACACACCTCCTCCGAAGGGAAAGCGCACTGGGCATGCACTGCTCCCTGCGCCTGGCCGGCGCGTGGCTTGCGGGGGCCCGCGGGCGCTCGGCGCGCTAAGCGCAGGCACTTATTAGTAACGCTCTGCGTCCGTAATTGTTCCCAGCCAGCACGGCTACCCGGGATCTGCGGTTCGCAATCTCCGCAGATCGAGCTTTCCCGTTGGCAGCAGCGGTATCTCTGACACAATCCTAAGCTCCCGCGGGGCGGCACTGGCGGGCAGGACCCGCCGCACGTGCTCGCGGAGCAGGCGGAGATCGGGCGGCGCGGCGGGATCGGCGGGCACTACCACCGCCGTGACCCGCTCGCCCCACTCGTCATCGGGCCGCCCCACCACCGCCGCGGCCCGCACCGCGGCGCAGCTCTCCAGCACCGCGGCCACCTCCGCGGCGACCACCTTCTCGCCGCCGGTGTTGATCACGTCGTCGGCGCGGCCGCGGACGGCCAGCCGCCCGGACGGTCCGAGCGAGCCGAGGTCCGACGAGGTGAACCAGCCGTCGGCGAGTTCCGCCGGGGTGAGGCCGGCCGCGGTCCGGTAGCCGGAGAACAGCACCGGGCCGGCGATCCGGATCCGGCCTTCCCCGTCGGCCGCGACCCGGACGCCGTCCAGCGGCATCCCGTCGTATACGCACCCCCCGCAGGTCTCGGTCATGCCGTAGGTCGTCACGACCCGGGCACCTGCGGCGCCTGCCTCATCCAGTAGCCGGGCCGGGGCGCTCGCGCCACCCAGCAGGATTGTCCCGAACGAGGCCAGGTCGGCCCCGGCGCGCAGTAGCCTGCCCAGCTGGGTCGGGACCATCGACACATGCGCGCAGCCGCAGGACGCGACGACCCCGGGGTCGATCCGGTCGCAGGTCACCGGCACGGACCCGGCCACCAGCGACCGGACCAGCACCTGGAGCCCGGCGATGTAGCTGGCCGGAAGGCAGCACAGCCAGCGCTCGCCGGGCCGCGCGCCGATCCGGTCCAGGCTGGCCCGCGCCGAGTGCAGCAGCGCGGCCGCAGTCAGCTCCACGCCCTTCGGCCGCCCGGTCGAGCCGGAGGTGGCGATCACGACGGCGGTGTCGTCGCTGACTGGCGGGCCGGCGCCGGAACGGTCGTGGCGCTGCAGCCCGTCCGGCGTACGCACCGCGTCGGGCGCGAGCTCGTCCAGCAGCAGCCGCAGCCGCGCGGGCGGCAGCCCCGGGTCGACGGGCAGTACCGCCGGGCCGGTCCCGTCCAGCGCGGCGGTGAGCGGCCCGAGCATCGCGCCGGGGGCGGCGAGGACCGCGTGCAGGGGGCGAGGGGACATCGTCGTAAGGTTAACGAGGTTAGGCGGCCGATGAGCGGGAGGTGGCAGTGGTTGACTGGCAACGTTCGGGACCGACTCCGGGCCAGGAGTACACCGACATCATCTACGAGACCGCCGAGGGGATCGCCAAGATAACGATTAACCGGCCCGAGGTCAGGAACGCGTTCCGGCCCACCACGCTGTTCGAGCTCTCCAGCGCGTTCAAC
The DNA here is from genome assembly GCA_963762615.1 of uncultured Actinomycetes bacterium. Classification (GTDB taxonomy): domain Bacteria; phylum Actinomycetota; class Actinomycetes; order Streptosporangiales; family Streptosporangiaceae; genus PALSA-505. The sequence continues at coordinate 582,710 of CAVXLG010000020.1, forward strand.
GCGGCCCGCGATGACCCGCAGACTGGTGTGATCATCCTGACCGGGGCGGGCACCGAGGCGTTCTGCTCGGGTGGCGACCAGAAGATCCGCGGCGATGACGGGTACCTCGACTCCCGCGGCGTCGGCCGGCTCAACGTGCTTGACCTGCAGGTGCAGATCCGCCGCACCCCCAAGCCGGTGATCGCTATGGTCGCCGGGTACGCGATCGGCGGCGGCCACGTGCTGCACGTCTGCTGCGACCTCACCATCGCCGCCGACAACGCGGTATTCGGCCAGACCGGGCCGAAGGTCGGCTCCTTCGACGGCGGGTACGGATCCTGGCTGCTCGCCGAGACAGTCGGCCTGAAGAAGGCGCGTGAGATTCTGGTATCTCTGCCGTCAGTATGATGCGCGCCAGGCTCTGGACATGGGCCTGGTCAACGCGGTGGTCCCGCTGGACCGGCTGGAACCGGAGACGGTCTCCTGGGCGCGCGAGCTGCTGGCGAAGTCGCCGCTCGCGCTGCGCATGCTCAAGGGCGCGCTGAACGCGGTGACCGACGGCGCGGCGGGCATGCAGCAGTTCGCCGGCGACGCGACGCTGCTGTACTACATGAGCGAGGAGGCCCAGGAGGGCCGGGACGCGTTCCGGGAGAAGCGCCGCCCGGACTTCGCCCGCTTCCCGAAGCGCCCGTGAGCGCCGCTGCCGGCTTCGAGGTGCCGGGCGGCGCCGCCCGGACTTCGGCGGTGCCGGTTCCCCAAGCGCCCGTGAGCGCCGCTGCCGGCTTCGAGGTGCCGGGCGGCGCCGCCCGGACTTCGGCGGTGCCGGTTCCCCAAGCGCCCGTGAGCGCCGCTGCCGGCTTCGAGGCGCCGGGCGGCGCCGCGCGGACTTCGGCGGCGCCGGTGAAAGAGCTGCTCGGCAGTCTCCGCGCGTTCGCGATCCCGATGCGGACGCCCTTCCGCGGCGTGACCGTCCGCGCCGGTGCGCTGCTGCAGGGCCCGGCCGGCTGGGGCGAGTTCTCGCCCTTCCCCGAATACGGCCCGCGGGAGTGTGCTCGCTGGCTGGCGTGCGCGATCGAGGCGGCCACGGCCGGCTGGCCCGCGCCGGTGCGCCAGGCCATCCCGGTGAACGTGACTGTGCCGGCGGTGCGCCCGGACCAGGCACACGACCTGGTCAGGGCGGCTGGCTGCCGCACGGCCAAGGTCAAGGTGGCGCAGCCCGGGCAGAACGATGCCGAGGACGTCGCCCGGGTGGAGGCGGTCAGGGACGCGCTCGGCCCGGCGGGCCGGATCCGCATCGACGCGAATGGCGCCTGGGATGTCGAGCACGCGCGGCGGATGCTGGCCGCGCTGGCGCCGTTCGGCCTCGAATACGCCGAGCAGCCGTGCGCGACGCTGGCGGAGATGGCGGCGCTGCGCGGTGCCGTGGATGTCCCGCTCGCCGCCGACGAGTCGGTCCGGCGGGCCGAGGACCCGCTGCGGGTGCGGGCCGCGGGCGCCGCCGACATCGTGGTGCTCAAGGCCGCGCCGCTGGGCGGCGTGCGCGCCGCCCTGGAGATCGCGGCGGCCTGCGGGCTGCCGGTGGTGGTGTCGAGCGCAGTGGAGAGCTCGGTCGGGCTGGCCGCCGGCGCGGCGCTCGCTGCGGCACTGCCCAGTCTCCCGTACGACTGCGGGCTGGCCACGATGAGCCTGCTCACCGGGGACGTCACGGCGGACCCGTTGGCCGCGGCGGGCGGCGAGCTGCCGGTCAGGCGCCCCGTGGTGGATCCGGACCGGCTGGCGGCCTGGGAAACCGACCCGCGGCCATGGCGGGACCGGGCGGCGGCCGCCGCCCGGTACCTGCCCGCGCGGTGAACGGGCGACTCGATGAACTGGGCGGCGCGGCGAACGGGCGGCGCGCCGTACCGGTGGCGCGGCGAACCGGCGGCGCGGCGAACCGGGGCTGCGCTGTGAACGGGGGCGCCGCGCCGAACGGGAGTACGGCGGTGAACGGGGCGCCGCGGTGAACCCGTCCACCGCCCTCGCGACCGTACTGGCCGACGAGCTGGTGCGATGCGGGCTACGCGACGCCGTGCTGGCGCCCGGATCCCGCAGCGCGCCGCTCGCGATAGCGCTGTGGGAGCGGTCCGCGCGCGGCGACCTCAGGCTGCACGTGCGCATCGACGAGCGCTCGGCGGCGTTCCTGGCCCTCGGCCTGGCCAAGGCGGGCCGCCGTCCGGTCGCGGTGCTGTGCACGTCAGGCACGGCGGCGGCCAGCTTCCACCCGGCGGTCATCGAGGCGGACGAGTCCGGGGTGCCCGTGCTGGTGCTTACCGCGGACCGGCCGCCCGAGCTGCGCGGGACCGGCGCGAACCAGACCATCGACCAACTGAAGCTGTACGGCGGCTCGGTGCGCTGGTTCTGCGAGGTAGGGGTGCCCGAGGCCAGGCCCGGGATGGCGGCCTACTGGCGGTCGATGGCGTGCCGCGCCTGGGCGCAGGCGGCCGGGGAGGCCGGCGGCTTCCCGGGACCGGTGCACCTGAACCTCCCGCTGCGCGAGCCGCTGGTGCCGGGAGCCGCCGACGGGCCGGCCGGAGCCGGTCAGGCGGGCTGGGCCGGGGGAACGGGAACGACCGGGGCAACGGCCGCGGGGAAAGAGGCGACGGGGACGGGGGCGACGGGGACGGGGGAGCGCTGGCCCGAGCCACTCGACGGGCGCCCCGGCGGTGTCCGGTGGACTGCCTTCGGCGCCGCGACGGGATCCGGCCCGGCGGCCCGCGCCGGGGCGCCCGCGATGCCTGCCGCGATCGAGCTGCCCTGGACCGAGCGCGGAGCCGTGGTCTGCGGGGACGGCGACTACGACGCCGGGCCGCTGCTGAGCCTGGCCGAGCAGGCCGGCTGGCCGGTGCTCGCCGAGCCGTCGTCGGGCGCCAGGCGCGGGCCGAACGCGCTGCGCGCCTACTCCTACCTGCTGGCGTCCGCGGGCTTCGCTGCCGCGCACCGGCCGGACGTGATCGTATCCGCCGGCCGGCCCGGGCTTTCCCGCGGCCAGCTCGCGTTCCTGCGCGGCTTCCCGGGCGGCGCGCCGGCCCGGCATGTCGTGATCGCCCAGGGGCCAGGCCGCTGGGCCGACCCGGCCAGGACGGCCACCGACGTGGCGAGCGGGGTGCGGCTGGCAGGCCGCGCCCGTCCGGGGAAATGGCTGGGCTCCTGGCAGCGCGCAGACGAGGCCGCGAGCCGGGCGGCGGACGAGATCCTGGACGCGGCGGACGCGCCGAGCGAGCCGCGGCTGGCGCGGGACCTGGCCGCGGCCTTGCCTGACGGCGCGCTGCTGTGGGCGGCGTCCAGCCTGCCGGTCCGGGACCTGGACCAGCACATGGCGCCGCGAGACGGGCTTCGGTTGCTGGCCAGCCGGGGAGCGAGCGGCATCGACGGGCTGGTCTCCTCGGCTATGGGAGCGGCGCTCGCCCACGCCGGGGCGGGCGGCGGCCCTGCCGCCGCGGTGCTCGGCGACCTGGCCTTCCTGCACGACGCCCCCGGGCTCGTCCTGGGCCCGGACGAAGCGCGGCCGGATCTGTGCCTGGTCGTGGTCAACAACGACGGCGGCGGGATCTTCTCGATGCTCGAGCCGGCGGCCTTCGAGGCGCCGTTCGAGCGGGTCTTCGGAACGCCGCACAGTCGCCGGCTCGGCGACCTCGCCCGTGCGGCCGGCCTGCCGTACCTGCGGCTGGAGCGGGCCGCCGACCTGCCGGCCGCGCTGCACGAGGCAGCGCCGGGCGGACTGCGCGTCATCGAGGCGCGCACCAGCCGGGCCGATCAGGCCGCGCTGCGGGCCCGGCTGGCCGAAGCCTGCGCCGCGGCCGTGCGGGGCCGCCGCGTGCGGCCGGCGAGCTGATCCGGACCCGGGGATCCAGCAGGACGTAGACCACATCCACGATGATGTTGGCCACCACCACGAACAACGCCGCGACCAGGACGAAGCCGATGACCACCGGCAGGTCGCCGTTGACGATCGCGGTGACCGAGTCCTGGCCGATGCCGCCGATGCCGAACACCGACTCGGTGACGACCACGCCGCCGAGCAGGGTGCCGACATCGATGCCCAGCTGGGAGACCACCGGGGTGAGCGCGGCGCGGACCCCGTGCTTGAAGACGACCCTGCGCTCCGACAGGCCCTTGGCCCGCGCGGTGCGGATGTAGTCCTCGCCGAGGGCGTCGAGCAGTGAGCCGCGGGTGAGCCGGGAGTAGACCGCCGCGGAGACGGTGGCCAGCGTGATCCAGGGCAGGATCATGTGCCCGACCCAGCTGACGACGCTCTGCGACGGGCCCACGTAACCGTCCTGCACCCAGGTGAAGCCGTGCTTGTTCAGCTGGAGGAAGACGCCGAGTAGGAGCAGCTGCCCGAGCACGAACGTGGGCATCGACAGCCCGGCGAGCACGCCGACCGTGGCCACCCGGTCGAACAGGCTGCGGGCCCGGGTGGCGGACAGGATGCCGACCGAGAGCCCGACGACCAGCCAGAGCACCACGCCGCCAATGACCAGTGACGCGGTCCGCGGCAGGTCCTGCTTGAGAATGGAGTTGACCGATTCGCCGCTGAAGTACGAGTACCCGAGGTTGCCGTGCAGCAGCCTGCTGAGGAAGTGCCAGTACTGGACGATGATCGGCTGGTTGAGACCGAGCTCCTTGTTGATCAGCGCGATCGTCTGCGGGGTCGCCGCCTTGCCGCCGAGCTGTCGCGCGACCGTGTTGGCCGGCCGGGCGAAGAACAGCAGGAAGGCCCCCAGGCTCACGATCCACAGCACCACGATGCCGGCGAGGATGCGGCGGATGAGGAAGCGCATCAGGGCCATGGCCGGTCACGCCCCCGTTTCGCCCGGCAGCGTGGGCAGGTCGTCCGCCGACAGGTCGCCGCCCGGAAGGTCGGCTTCCGTCATGCGGGCCGGCGACTTGATGGCCCGGATCCGGCGTCGCCTGCGCCCCGCGAAGACCCGCTCGGTCCGCGGGTCCAGCGCGTCCCTGATGCCGTCGCCGAGCAGGTTGAAGGCGAGCGTGGTGATGAGCAGCGCAAGCGCCGGGAAGACCAGGTACCACCAGGCAACCGTGTAGTAGTTCTGCGCGGAGGCCAGCATGTTGCCCCAGCTCGGCGTGGGCGGCTGCACGCCGAGCCCGAGGTAGGACAGGGTGGCCTCGAAGATGATCGCGGACGGGATCGACAGGGTGGCCAGGACCAGTACCGGAGCCAGCAGGTTGGGCATGATGTCGATGAACATGACGCGCCACGGGCTGGCCCCGATCGAGCGGGCCGACTCGATGTACTCCTTTTCCCTGAGGGACAGCGTCTGGCCGCGCACGATCCGGGAGATGCCCGCCCAGGAGAAGAACGTGATCACCCCGATCACCACCGGCAGGCTCGGTCCCAGCACGACGGCGAGGGCGAGGGCCAGGACGACGTAGGGGAAGGCCAGTACGCTGTCGATGAACCGGGCGAGCACGGAGTCGATCCAGCCGCCGTAGTACCCGGCGACCAGGCCGATGGCCACCCCGGCCACGGTGGCCATCGCGGTGGTGACGATCCCGACGAACAGCGAGATCCGCGCTCCGTAGAGGATCCGGACGAACAGGTCGCGGCCCTGCTCATCGGAGCCGAGCCAGAACGTGTGGCCCGGCCCGACCGGCTCGCCGTTGACGGACAGGCCGATATTCGGGAACGTCTCGGTTGGGCCGTGCCCGGTGAGCTTGGCGAACAGCGGCGCCGCGATGGCGAGGATCACCATCACCAGGATGATGATCCCGGACGCGACCGCCACCCTGTCGCTGCGCAGCCGCCGCCAGGTCAGCTGCCACTGGCTGCGTCCCTCGATCGCCTGTACCGGCCCGGCCGCGGCCTCTGATGCCTGGAACTCAAGCTCGGTGACGCTCATCGTGGCTCCTCTCCGGGGGCGGCGGCTGTGGCGCCGGGGGTAGCGGCGACGGCCGCTGCCCCGGTGGCGGCGCGGTCCTCGTGGGACTGGACGGGGTGGCGGCAGGCGGGCGGGCTCACGACGATGCTCCCTCGCGGCCGGGGACAGTGACCCGAGGGTATCGCCGTGGGGTCGGAACCGGAGATGTCAGGCCAGTTTGACGCGTGGGTCGAGGATTGAGTACATGATGTTGACGACGATGTTGGCGACGACGACGAATAGGGCGGCGATCAAGACGATGCCGAGGACGACGGGGGCGTCGCCGTTGAAGATGGAGGTGACCGATTGCTGGCCGATGCCGCCGAGGCCGAAGACGGTTTCGGTGACGACGGCGCCGCCGGCCAGGGTGCCGATGTCGACGCCGAGCTGGGAGACGACGGGGGTCAGCGCGGCGCGGACGCCGTGCCGGTACAAGACCCGCCGTTCGGTGAGGCCTTTGGAGCGGGCGGTGCGGATGTAGTCTTCGCCGAGGGCGTCGAGCAGCGAGCCGCGGGTCAGCCGGGTGTAGGTGGCGGCGGAGACGGCGGCGATGGTGATCCAGGGCAGGATCATGTGCCCGATCCAGCCGATGACGCTGGTGGTGGGTCCTTCGTAGCCGGTCTGGATCCAGTGGAAGCCGTGTTTGTTCAGCGGCAGGTAGATGAAGAAGATGAGCAGCAGGCCGACGACGAAGGTGGGGAAGGTGATGCCGATCAGGACGCCGGTGGTGGAGATCCGGTCCAGCACGGTGCGGGCCCGGGTGGCCGACAAGATGCCGACCGAGATGCCGGCCAGCAGCCACAAGATGGCGCCGCCGACCATCACCGACAGGGTGGGCGGCAGGTCTTGCTTGAGGATGGTGTTGACCGATTCGCCGGTGAAGTAGGAGGTGCCGAGGTTGCCGTGCACGAGCCGGCTGAGGTAGTGCCAGTACTGGACGATGAGCGGCTGGTCCAGGCCGAGCCGGCGGTTGATGGCGGCGATCTGGGCGGCGGTGGTGTTCTTGCCGGCCAGCAGCCGGGCCGGGTCTTGCGGGGCGACGAAGAACAGCAGGAACGTGCCGATCGTGACGAACCACATCACCAGGATGCCGAGCAGGATCCGGCGGACCAGGAAACTCGCGAGACCGACCATGTCAGCTCGCCCCCTCCGGCGCCGCCGGGCTGGCAGGCTTGGCCGCCCGGCGGGCGGCGCGGCCGCGCTTGCGCTGGCCGGCGAAGACCCGCTCGACCCGCGGGTCCAGCGCGTCCCGGACCCCGTCGCCGAGCAGGTTGAAGGCCAGCGTGGTGATCAGCAGGAACGCGGCCGGGAAGATCAGGTACCACCAGGAGGTGTTGAAGAACTGCTGCGCCTGGGACAGCAAGTCGCCCCAGCTGGAGGTGGGCGGCTGGACGCCCACGCCGAGGTAGGACAAGGTGGCCTCGAACACGATCGCGGTCGGGATGGCCAGCGTGGCCAGCACCAGCACCGGAGCCAGCAGGTTGGGCATGATGTCGATGACCATGATCCGCCACGGGCTGGCCCCGATCGAGCGGGCCGCCTCGATGTACTCCTTCTCCTTCAGCGACAGCGTCTGGCCGCGCACCACCCGGGCGATCGCCGCCCAGGAGAAGAACGCGATCACCGCGATCACCTCAAGCAGGCTCGGCCCGAACACGACCGCCAGCGCCAGCGCCAAGATGACATACGGGAACGCCAGCACGCTGTCGACGAACCGGGCCAGCACCGTATCGGTCACCCCGCCGAAATACCCGGCGGTGATCCCCACCGCCACCCCCGCCACCGTGCCGATGGCCGTGGACACGAGCCCGACCGTCAGCGAGATCCGCGCCCCGTAGAGCACCCGGACGAACAGATCCCGGCCCAGGCCGTCGGTGCCGAACAAGAACGTGCTGCTCGGCGCCACCGGCAACCCGGTATTCGTCAGGCCCGTATTGGTATACGGGGTGTTCGGCGGATGACCCACCCACGCGGCGATCAGCGGCGCGCAGATGGCCAGCACCGCCAGCACGATGATGATGATCCCGGACGCAACCGCCACCCTGTCCGTGCGCAGCCGCCGCCAGGCCAGCAGCCAGGGGCTGCGCCCCTCGATCACCTGGACAGTGGTGGATTCTCCCGCCGTCGATGCTGAGATTTCGATATCGGTGAGGCTCATGCCGCACCTCCTGCACTGCTGCTATCGGTTCCTGTCCCGGTGCCGGCGGGAGTGCTGCCGGTCCCGGGAGTGGTGATGCCGACCGCTGCCCCTGTGTTCGTGAGGTCCTCGCCGGGCTGGACGGGGTAGTGGCAGGCGGTCATGTGGCTGGCCGGGTCGTCTGGCTTGGTTTCGAGCGGGGGGTCTTGCTGCTGGCAGAGTTCCTGGGCCTTGGGGCAGCGGGGGTGGAAACGGCAGCCGGGCGGCGGGTTGATGGGGGAGGGGACGTCGCCGACTAGGATGATCCGCTGCCGGGCGGCGGCGGTGTCGGGGTCGGCGGCGGGGGCGGCGGACAGCAGTGCTGCGGTGTACGGGTGGCGGGGGCGGTCATAGACCAGGTCTTCGGGGCCCTGCTCGGCGACCCGGCCCAGGTACATGACGGTGACCTGGTTGCTGACGTGCCGGACGACTTCCAGGTCGTGGGCGATGAACAGGTAGGTCAGGCCGAAATCGGCCTGCAGGTCGGAGAGCAGGTTGAGGATCTGGGCCTGGATGGAGACGTCGAGGGCCGAGACCGGCTCGTCGGCGATGATCAGCTTGGGCCGCAGTGCCAGCGCGCGGGCCAGCCCGATCCGCTGCCGCTGGCCGCCGGAGAACTCGGCCGGGAAACGGTTGTAGTGCTCGGGGTTGAGGCCGACCCGTTCCATGATTTCCTGGACGGCGTGCTTGCGATCGGCGCCCTTGGCCGTCTTGTGCACGGCATACGGGTCGCCGATGATCGAGCCGACCCGGCGCCGCGGGTTCAGCGATCCGTACGGGTCCTGGAAGATCATCTGGATTTCGCGGCGGAACGGCTGCATCGCCCGCCGCGACAGCCCGCTGATCTCCTTGCCTTCGAAGACGACCCGTCCGGAGGTGATCGGGATGAGCCCGGCGATGCACCGGGCCAGGGTGGACTTGCCGCAGCCGGTCTCGCCGACCAGGCCGAGGGTCTGGCCGCGGCGCAGCCTCAGCGATACCCCGTCCACCGCCTGCACCTGGCCGACTGTGCGGGCGAGCAGCCCCGACCCGCGGACCGGGAAGTACTTGACCAGGTTCTCCACCTCGACCAGCACGTCCCCGTCAGCTGTCGCCGCGGCCCCGCCGCCCGCCGGGGCGGCCGCGGCGGCGGCGTCTGCGTCGGCAGGGACCGGGCCGTCTGCCGGGGCCAGGCCGCCGGGTTGTGGGCTGGTCACGCGATCACGCTCCCTTCGGCCTCCGGCCGTTCGGCGATCTCCTCGGCTATCTTCGCCGCGGCCTCGCTGCGGCCCTGCTCGACCGTGCGCCTGCGGGCATCCTCGGCCTCGGCCGACAGGCCGGCCGCCGACACCGGCAGCCAGCACGCCGACCGGTGGAAGCCATCGTCGCCCACCGGGGTCAGCGACGGCTCCTCGGTCAGGCACTTGTCCATCACGTACGCGCACCGCGGATGGAACGCGCACCCCGACGGCACGTTGATCAGGCTCGGCGGCTGGCCGGTGATCGGCCGCAGTCGGGCGGCTCCGGCCGAGCTGTTCGGGATGGACTCCAGCAGGCCCTTGGTATACGGATGATGCGGCCGGTAGAAGATATCCCGCTTGGTGGCCACCTCCGCGGCCCGGCCGGCGTACATCACCAGCACGTCATCGGCGATATCGGCCACCACGCCCAGGTCATGCGTGATCATGATCAGCGCGGTGCCGGAGTCGCGCTGCATCCGCAGCAGCAGATCCAGGATCTGCGCCTGCACGGTGGCATCCAGCGCCGTCGTCGGCTCATCCGCGATGATCATCTTCGGCTCCAGTGACAACGCCATCGCGATCATCGCCCGCTGCCGCATCCCGCCAGAGAACTGATGCGGATAATCGTTGACCCGCTGCCGCGGTTGCGGGATCCCCACCCGGGCCAGCAGCTCCACCGACCGCTCTGCGGCGGCCCCCTTCGACACCGACTTGTCATGCGACCGGATCATCTCCGAGATCTGCCAGCCCACCTTGTAGAGCGGGTGCAGGCTGGTCAGCGGATCCTGGAAAATCACCGCGATCTGCGCCCCCCGCACCCGGCGCATCTGCTCCTCGCCCAGCCCGATCAGATCCGTGCCGTCAAATACCGCCTCGCCCGACACCTGACCCCCCGGCGTCAGCCCCAGCAGCGTCTGCGTCAGCACCGTCTTCCCGCTGCCCGACTCACCCACGATCCCGATCGTCCGCCCCGCGTCAACGTTGAACGACACCCCGCGCACCGCGCGCACCACGCCATCAGCCGTCGGGAAACTCACCCGCAAATCCCGCACTTCAAGCAGGCTCACGACAACACTCCCTCACGACCAATGAAACAGGCCATCCGGTAGAACGGGCCCAGGACCCGTTCTACCGGATGGCGATGGCTAAAACTAGGACGACTTCCACATCTGAGTCACGTTCCACGACTCAGCCAGCGGGCTGTAGATCAGGTTGTGCAGCTTGGTCCCGGCGAACAGCACCACGTCCTGGGAGGTCAGTGGCACGATCGCCGCGTCCTTCATCACCTGCTCGCCGGCCTTGGCCCAGAGCGGTCCGGCGGCCGACTCGCTGGGCGCGACCAGAGCCTGCTTGATGTCATTGTCGACCGTGGGGTTGCTGTAGCAGCCGTAGTTGGTGGTCGGGTTGACGCAGTTGGTCTCGAACAGCGGGACCACGTTGGCCCGGCCGTTGTTGCCCAGCCAGTCAGGCACCCAGCCGACCTCGCTGATGTCCCACTGGTTGGCCTTCTTGCTGTTGGCCGCGTTCTCGATGAACGCGTAGTAGGGACCCTGCTCCTGCGGGGCGCCGACGGAGGTGATGCCGCAGGCCTTGAGGCTGGACTGCACCGAGGTGAACACCGCCGGGTGGTTGCCGGCGTTGCGGTACACGTCGATGATCTTGAAGCCGTGCGGGTACCCGGCTGCCGCGAGCATCGACTTGCACTTGGCCGCGTCGCCCGGAGCTGTTCGGGCTCGGGTAGTCGTTGTAGGTGGTGTAGCCCAGGTTGCCGGGCGCGATGGCACCGTTGAGGATCGGGTTCAGCGTGGTGCCGCCGTAAATCTTGGCGATGGCTACCTTGTTGATCGCGTAGTTGATCGCCTGCCGGACCAGCAGCTTGGACATGGCGTGGTTGGCGTCCGGGCTCTGCAGGTTGAACACGACGTACGGGTTGCTGCTGCCGCTGTCGGTGTAGATGTGCAGGCCCGGGTTGTGGCTGGCCTGCAGCTGCGGGATCGAGGACGTGGGTACCGGCAGGTCCCACATCAGGTCGTCGGTGCCGGCCTGGACGTTGGACAGCGCGGTCTGGTTCGAGGTGGTGCCCTCGTTCACCACGATCTGGTTGAGGTACTGGTGGCGCAGCTGGTCGGTGGACTGCTTCCACGCCGGGTTGCGGTTCAGCACGATCTTCTTGCTCGGCGTGTAGCTGCTGATGAAGTACGGCCCGTCCGACAGCGTGTGCTGGCGGAACAGCGAGCTGTCCGGCACGTAGCTGTCGTATTCCACCGGCCGGGCCGAGGCGAACGGCATCGCCAGGATGTTCAGGAAGTCGTTGGCCGGCTGGGTCAGCGTGAACTGGATGGTGGTCGAGTTCGGCGTCTTGATCCCCGAGATCGAGTGCGCGTTCTGGTAGGAGGCCATCTGCGCGGCGGTCGGCGCCTTGTTCTTGGCGAACGCGGTCGCGTAGGCGGTGCAGTAGCTGGCCATGCCCGCGATCACCGGCTCGTAGTAGAGCGGGTTGCCCACGCCCAGCACCGGGTTGCACATCGCCTTGAACTCGCGCAGGAAGTCGGCCGAGGTCACCTGGCGCGGCGGCGAGGTGTTCCACATCACGCCGGTCTTGATGTGGAAGGTATAGGTCTTGTTGCCGTTGGTGATGCCGCCGTTCGACGTGGTCGGCAGCGCCGTCGCCACGTCCGGCGCGAGCGTGGTCGCCGTGGCCCGGCTGTTCGACGGCAGGTAGCTGACCAGCTGACGCGTCCAGCCGACCTCAAGCTGGAACGACGGTATGTAGTAGGCGGACAGCGTGTCTACGTGGTCGAAGTCCCCCGCCGACACCATGTTCAGCGTGCCGCCGCTGACCGGCTTGCCGCTGCTCGATGCGCTGGGGGCGCTGCTGCCAGAGCTTCCGCACGCCGTTATTGTGCCCGCCGCCAGGGCCGCAACCGCGACCGCGGCGAAGCGCTTTGATACCGGTTTCATGTACATGCTCCTTCGGGCCCGGCGCCTTGCGCGGGCGTAGCCGTCGATCCCACGTGATCCCTCTCACCAGAGATCCCCACGTGACCACTCTTACCTGAGCACGTTGCGCGCCGCCCCGGAAGGGACAGGGGTAATGGGTTACGCAAACGCAATCACGCTGTGACAAAGGCCGGGCAAAATGGCCTCACGCGTCCCGGCCTTCGAGGGCGTCCTGCATCGGCCGGAACTTTGCCTGCGCCTCGGCAAGCTCCGCGGCCGGGTCCGACCCCGCTACAATCCCGCAGCCCGCGAACAGCCGCGCCCGGGAGCCATCGACCGCGGCGCACCGCAGCGCGATGCCCCACTCGCCGTTGCCGCGTGCGTCCACCCAGCCCACCGGCCCCGCGTAGCGGCCCCGGTCCATCCCCTCGAGCTCGCGGATGAGCTCCATGGCCGCGTCGGTCGGCGTGCCGCAGACGGCCGCCGTCGGGTGCAGGGCCGCGGCGATGGCCAGCGCAGAGGGAGCCGAGCCCGGGCGCCCGGCCGCGCCGGGGCGTACCTGGTCGGCGGCGGCGAGCCTGCCGGTCACCGCGGTGGCCAGGTGCTGCACGTTCGCCAGCCGCAGGAGGAAGGGGGTGGGATCGGCGGCCAGCTGCTCGCACAGCGGCGCGAGCGCCTCGCGGACGCCGGTCGCCGCGTACGCGTGCTCCTCGATGTTCTTGGCCGACGACAGCAGGGCGGCGCCGAGGGCCCGGTCTTCCGCGGCGTCCCGGCCCCGCGGGGTGGTGCCCGCCAGGACGAGCGCGCTGATCCCGGCTGCCTCGCGGCGGATGAGCAGCTCCGGGGTGGCGCCGACCATGCCGCCGCAGGCGAACGTGTAGCAGTCGGGGTAGCGGGCCGCTAGCCGGTGCAGCAGCGCGCGCACGTCGAGGGGCTGCGCGGCGGTGGCATAGAGATCCCTGGCCAGCACCGCCTTGCGCAGCCGGCCGGCCCTGATGCTCGATACCGCGGCCGCGACGGCCTGCTCCCACCGGGGGGCGGTCAGGCTCCCGTCGTGCCAGCGCACCCTGCCGGGTGCCGTCACCGGCGACGGCGCGCCGAGATCGCCGGTTCCGCCGATGGTGGTCAGCCAGGCCCGGCCGTTGCGCCGGCCGAGCACGGCGCGCGGCAGCACGAGCACGGAGCCGTCGGAGGCTGGGTCGAAGGTGAAGCTGCCGAACGCGACCGGGCCCGAGCCGGGCACTTCGACCTCGTCCTCGGTCACCGCGGTGTCGAGCAGCGAGCGGAACCACTTCTCGGCGACGGTGAACCTGTCCTCGCCCGCGGGCAGCGTGACCCGGGCCGCCTCGCCCCAGCCGACGAGGCCCTCGCCGCGCCGTATCCAGGCCAGCGCGGCAGGCCGCGGCAGCCGGCTGATCAGGTCGCGCGGATCCTCGATGGCGGTGCTGCGGATCACGAGCCCGGCGCTCTCCGCGTCGTCTTCCCGGTCGGCCCTCACGCCTCACAACTCTACGTTCGGGGGGGCCGCAGCGGCTTCATGACCCGGCCCTGACCCGCCAGCCTTGGTCATGACCCCTCAGCTGCCAGCCGCGCGGCCTGCCGCGTGATAGTGTCCGGCGTATATTACATATAAATACGATCAGATAACTAGGAAATAGGAACAGGAACTCAGCCACGGAACAAACCCTGGCACGGAACAGGAGAGGCCGATGATCCTTACTAGCGACAGCCTCGTGACGCCGGGGCCTGGGGCGCGACCCAGGCTGAGCCGGGCCCGGCTGAGCGCGATCGTGGCCGGCACCGCCGCGCGGGACGGCTGCTGGCGGGATATCGTGCGCTATGACCCGGCGCGGCGCTGGTACTACCGGATGGAACTCACCAGCGAGTACGAGGTGTGGCTGCTGAGCTGGCAGCCGGGGCAGGGAACCGGCTTTCATGATCACGGTGGATCGGCGGGTGCCTTCGCCGTCGCCCTGGGAGAGCTGCAGGAGCAGACGGTGCGGGGCCGGTGCGATGTGGCGGTGCGCACGGTGGCGGCCGGCGGTACCCGGTCCTTCGGTGCCCGGTTCGTGCATCACGTCGTGAACAACTCCGCCGGTCCCGCGGTCAGCGTGCACGCCTACTCACCGCCGCTGCCCGAGCTGCGCCGGTACGAGCTGACCCTGGCCGGGCTGCGGTATGCCGGCACCGAACCGGCCGAGGCGAGCGCGTGACCGGGACCGCGGCCGCGGGCCGCCGCGGCATCGACCAGGTGCTGGCCGAGGCACGGAGCCGGCTGCGGCGGCTGGATCCGCACCAGGCCGAGGCGGAAATCCGGGCCGGCGCGCTGCTCGTTGACATCCGGCCGCAGCCGCAGCGGGCCGCCGAGGGGGAGGTGCCCGGCGCACTGCGGGTGGAGCGGAACGTCCTGGAGTGGCGGTTCGATCCGGCGTCGGCCAGCCGGCTCCCGCAGGCGCGCGGCTACGACATCCGGGTGATCGTCATGTGCTCGGAAGGCTACACGTCAAGCCTGGCGGCCGCGTCGCTTCAGGATCTCGGCCTGGCCAGCGCCACGGACCTGGCCGGCGGGTTCCGCGCGTGGGCGGCGGCCGGCCTGCCGGTCACCGGGAAGATCACATGAGGGCCAGCTGGACGTCGGGCTCGGCGCCGGCGTTCCCGGGGGCACCCGCGGCCGGGCCCGGCTCCGGGGCGGGACCGGCCGACCGCGGCACGGACGGGCTGGTCCGGCCGATCCCGTAGTTGCGGGCCAGGTCGGCCACCTGCCCGGCGATCTGCTGCTGGTAGCCGCGGGGCGCGTAGGCCCCCGACCGGTAGAGGGCGTGGTAGCGCGCCACCAGGCCGGGGTGATGCTGGCCGAGCCAGCGGTAGAACCACTCCCTGGCCCCGGGCCGCAGGTGCAGCACGATGGGGGTGACGTGCGCGGCCCCGGCGGCCGCGATCTCCCGGACCGTGGCCTCCAGCTGGGCGGGGGAGTCAGACAGGAACGGGATCACCGGCCCCATCAGGACCCCGCAGCGGAGCCCGTGCTCGGTGAGCGTCGCGCACACCCCGAGCCTGCGGTCCGGGGCCGGGGTGCCGGGCTCGACAGATCGCCAGAGGTCTTTGTCGACAGAGCCCACGGACACGTTCAGCCCGACCTCGGTGACCTCGGCGGACTGCTCCAGCAGGTCCAGGTCACGCAGGATCAGCGTGCCCTTGGTGAGGATGGAGAACGGGTTGGCCGCGTCGCGGAGCGCCGCGAGGATGCCGGGCATCAGCCGGTAGCGCCCCTCGGCCCGCTGGTAGCAGTCGACATTGGTGCCCATGGCGATGTGCTCGCCCCGCCACTTCCGGGCGGCGAGTTCCTTGCGGGCGAGCTCCGGCGCATTCACCTTGACCACGATCTTGGAGTCGAAATCGAGTCCCGCGTCCAGGTCGAGGTAGGTATGCGTGTTCCGGGCGAAGCAGTAACGGCAGGCATGACTGCATCCGCGGTACGGGTTGATGGTCCAGCGGAACGGCATCCGGGACGCCTCGGGCACCCGGTTGACGATCGACCGCGCCTGGATCTCGTAGAAGGTCATTCCCTGGAAACCGGGCGTGTCGAAGGACCTCGTCACCGCCCCGCGCTCGAACAGCGCGGGCACGCCGGCGAGCGCGACCACCGAACCCGCCCGGCCGTCCTCCGGGGCGGTCCCGGGCTGCGCCGGTGCCTGCGGCTGATCCGGGTACAGTTGCAGGTTTTCCCAGCGCATGTTATGTAAGTATAGAATGACAGTTCGAGGTCGTCAAACATTTGTTCGATGATATGCGTGGCCTGAGACAGGGTGTGAGTCCGAGCGAGAGCCTCAGGCGGGACGGCTGAATTACACCCGTCCCGGATGAGGCTAAAAATCTTGCGGTGGGGGATAGTGGTACTTGTCCCACCCACGCGCTAGGCGGAGGTGGCGCCATGGCGCTGTCGATGGACGAGCAGCGCATGCTCGCCGAGATCGAGCGTCGGCTCGCCGACGATGATCCTGTGCTGGCTGCCCGGCTGACCTCTTTCCGGCTGCCCAGGCTGACCTTCGCGAGCCGCTCGGCGCGGTCTCGCCTGATGGCCTCGCTGCTCATGCTCGTCGTCGTCGGCGTGGTATCGGTCTTCGTCTACGCGCTCATACCGTTCCGCGGTCAGGCCGTGCGGATGGCCGGGGTGCATTCCAGCGCCTCGCCCGCTCACCCGACCATGTCGGCGTCCGGCCCGGGCCGGGGACGCGCGGCCAGCCAGTCGGGCACCGCCGCGGGGGGCGTGGCCAGGACGCGCGGGCCGGCGGCAGTCAGCCGGGTGGAATCAACGTCGTCTGACTACGGCAAGTAAGCAGCAGGTAGCGCCCCGAGCCCTGGCGGCTCAGGACTGACGCCACATCTGGATCAGGTACTGCTCCAGGTTCTCCAGGTCCTTCCGGGCACGCTGGAACTCGTCGCCGAGCGGGTCGCCGTAACGTTCGAACAGCTCGTGGTACAGCCGGAGGACCTGCTCCCGGTTCCTGGCGTAGACGCGCACCGAGTAGTCGCCCACGCCGCCGGCCAGCCGCATCCCGGCGACGGCGGGGCCAGCCGAGCCCATGTCGACCGACAGCAGGCCGCGCAGGTATAGCCGGCCCTTGGCTTCCTCGTCCCAGCCGTCGCCGCACGGCGCGGGGGCACCCTGCCATTCTTCCAGGACGAGCCTGACCTCGACGTGCTCCTGCAGGCTGCCCACCCAGAGCTGCTCCCGGTTGAGGCTGACCAGGGCGCCCACCGGCGGTAGCGGGCCGCCGGGCGCGTCCGGGTCAACCCCCGCGTCATGGATCCGGAACATCCGGTGATCCGGGAACACGGGGATGTCGAGCCGGAGCAGCCTGCTGCTCACCCGGCCCCCACCTGCCCCCCCGGACGGCGGAATAACCGGCCGCCGTGCGCTCAGTTGCGCGCCTTGTGCCGGTTGCGTCCCTGATGCCCTGAGTCCTGCTATGGGTCACAAATGTACCCAGGTGACGGTCGTCACCGCAGCCGATCCCGCATGATCCGGGCCGCACAGCCGCGGGCAGCCGCGACTGCGCGGCCGCCAGGCCGGCTCTCCCGTGCCCTCGCCGTGTACGCCCCTGAACTGCGGTGATGCATCTCACGCCGGAAGAGGAAATGCCGGCGGGCGCCGGGGTATTGATTAGTTGCAGAGCAGCAACGATGAGGTCCCGACGCTCGCCCGAGGTGCGCATGCCCGAGCCCGGCCGCCGCAGGCAGTACCTCATTCTCGCCATCTGCTGCATGAGCCTGCTGATCGTCGGCCTGGACAGCACGATCGTCAACGTGGCGCTGCCGTCCATCCAGCGGGAGCTGACCGCCTCGGTGTCGGGCCTGCAGTGGACGGTGGACGCCTACACGCTCGTGCTGGCGTCGCTGCTGATGCTGTCCGGCTCCACCGCGGACCGGATCGGCCGGCGGCGCGTCTTCCAGATCGGCCTGGTGACCTTCTCGGCCGGTTCCCTGCTGTGCAGCCTGGCCCCGTCGCTGGGCTGGCTGATCGCGTTCCGGGCCGTGCAGGCGGTGGGCGGGTCCATGCTCAACCCGGTGGCGATGTCCATCATCACGAACACGTTCACCGACCGGACCGCGCGGGCCCGGGCCATCGGCATCTGGGGCGGCGTGCTCGGCATCAGCCTGGCCCTGGGCCCGGTGGTCGGCGGCGCCCTGGTGGCGTCCGTGGGCTGGCGGGGCATCTTCTGGGTCAACGTGCCGATCGGCCTCGCGGCCGTGGTCCTGACCGGCCTGTTCGTGCCCGAGTCGCGCGCGCCGCGGGCCCGGCGGTTCGACCCGGTCGGCCAGGTGCTCGTCGTCATCATCCTCGGCGCGCTTACCTACGGCATCATCGAGGGCCCCGGATCCGGCTGGACGTCCGGGAAGATCATCTTCTTCTTCGCGCTCTCGGCGGCCGCGCTCGGGCTGCTGGTGTGGTACGAGCCGCGCCGTGACGAGCCGCTGCTCAACCTGCGCTTCTTCAGCAGCGCGCCGTTCGCGGGCGCGACGCTGATCGCGGTGAGCGCGTTCGCGGCGCTGGGCGGGTTCCTTTTCATGAACACGCTCTACCTGCAGGACGCGCGCGGGTACTCGGCCCTGCACGCGGGGCTCTACACGCTGCCGATGGCGGTGATGACCGTCATCTTCAGCCCGCTGTCCGGCCGGATCGTCGCCAGCCGGGGAGCCCGGTTGCCGCTGCTGCTGGCCGGGCTGGCGATCACGGTGAGCTGCGCCGCGCTGACCGGGCTGACCGACGACACGCCGGCCGGCTGGCTGTTCCTGGCTTACGTGGTCTTCGGGGTGGGCTTCGGCCTGGTGAACGCCCCGATCACCAACGCCGCCGTCTCCGGCATGCCGGTCGAGCAGGCGGGCGTGGCGGCCGGCGTGGCCTCGGCCAGCCGGCAGGTCGGCCAGTCACTGGGCGTGGCGGTCATCGGCTCTCTCGTGACATCGGGCATCCACGGGTCGCTTCCGGCTGGCTTCGCCGCGGCGAGCCACGCGGGCTGGTGGGTGCTGGCGGGCTGCGGCGCGGCCGTGTTCCTGCTCGGCCTCGTCACGACCGGGCGGTGGGCGGTGGCCACCGCCGCCAGGACCGCCGCGAGGCTGCAGCCCGGCCAGACGCGAACGCCCGCGCCCGCCTTGTAGCGCGCCCGGCCGCGCCCGCATCAGGCCGGGCCGCGGCGCCGTTTCGCGTGGCTGGCTCAGCCGCGGCGCCGTTTCGCGTGCCCGCCCCGGTGGCTGCCCTGCCCGGCCCGGCTGCGCGGACGGTCGCCCGGCGCGCCGTGCTCAGCCGGGCGGGGAGCAGATCCCGGGTACTCGCCCGGCCAGGGGGGGCCCCCGCGGGCCCGGCCGGCCGGGCGGGCGGCGCGGGGCGCCCGGCCGCGTAGGCCGGCGGGATCTCGTCGCGATACCACGCGGGCTCGTCGTCCGCAGGGAACGGCGCCGCCGCCGGGAACTGGGGGTAGTCACCGTCGGGGGACGCGCGGCCGTCGCCGGGCCGGCCGGCCCGCGGCGGCTGAGTCAGCCAGGGCAGCCTGATGGCCGGCAGCACCGAGGTGAGCGCGTCACTCGCCTCGAACGCCGCCCGGCGCCGTTCTTCCTCGGCCCGGGCCGCAGCGGCGGCGGCCAGCCGGGCGCTGTCCAGACGCTCCCGGCGCTGGCGCTCCCGCGCCCGCGGCCTGGCGATCGCGATGCCGCCGGCCAGAAGCAGAGCGGCTACGGCCAGGACAGCGATGAGCAGCACAATCATGCGTATCCGCAATCAGGGTGAGGGGGGCCGTCGGGCAAGGTCAATCGTACTCATCCGGTGACGCTCCGGCGGTCAACTGGGCCAGGCCAGCCGCACGAGTCCCGCCAACCACAGGCGGCACCGGGGCTTTGGCCCGCCGCGAACTGTCCGCGCGCGTCCCGGGGCACCGCCTAGGCTCACGAACGTGACACCGAACTGGGACACGATCTCGTCACTGGCCACCGCGGCCGGGACGCTGGTGCTGGCCGTGGCCACGTTTTCCTCGGTTCGCTCGGGCAACCGGACCGCCCGGGCCGCCGAGCGCTCGCTGCAGGTCGGGCTGCGCCCGCTGCTCATCCAGTCGCGGCGCGACGACCCCGCGCAGAAGATCATGTTCGGCGACGAGCAGTGGGCCAAGCTCCCGGGCGGCGCGATGGTGGGCGAGGTCCGCGGCGAGGCCGGCCACGAGACGGTCTACCTGGCCATGTCGCTGCACAACGCCGGCAGCGGCGTGGCGGTCATCCAAGGCTGGCGGTTCTACCCGGACCGGCCGACCGGGCCCGAACAGACCCATCCGCCCCCCGAGACATTCCGGCTGCAGGGCCGGGATCTCTACATCCCGGTGAACGACACGGGGTTCTGGCAGGCGGCGTACCGCGACCATGAAGACCCGGAATTCCCGGCCGCGATGGAGGCCATAAAGTCCCGCACGCCGGTGGCTGTCGACCTGCTGTACGGCGATCTCGAGGGCGGCCAGCGGGTGATCACCCGGTTCTCGGTGATGCCCCGCGACGATGAATTCTGGATGCCGTCGGTGATCAGGTACTGGAACGTGGACACGCCGGACCCGCGGCCGCACTAGGCCTGCCCGGGCGCGCGGTGACAGGCCGGGCACGAATGCGTACCGGCGGGTCGCGATCGCCGGATTCGCCTGCCCGCGGCCGGTAAGGTGCCGAAGATGGAGCGGATCGCCCCGGCGGAAACGCAGTGGAGCGCGGCAGTCGGGGCGGCCGACTGGATCGCGGCGGCCCTGGCACCGTTCGAGGAGGGCCTGATCGCCTCGGTGATCCCGCGGGGCTTCCCGGCCTACGCCCGGGTGCTCAACCCGGCCCGCGGCGCGCTGGGCAACGGCACCCGGCCGGTGCGCTGGAGCGAGATCGCGCGGTGGAGCGGTGCGCCGCTGCATCCGGACTCGCAGTTCCACTCGATCGCGCTGCCGGCCCGCAGGCCAGCCGGGCCGCCGCCGTGGAACGGCCAGGGACCCGAGCGGGGCAGCCTGGACCTGGCCTACGCCGAAACGCTCATCGAGCTGCTCCGGCCGCACACGACCACACCAGGCGGCTGCCTGTTCTGCCTGTGGGACGGCTGGGGCTGGGACACCGCGATGTACGTCGCGCTGCCGGGCGAGCCGCCGATTCCCCTTCCCGACCCGGTGCCGCCCGAGGTCAGGTACGGTCCGCGGGTCCGGCTGCCAGGGCGTGACTACCTGCTGTACACCGGCCCGATCGACGCGGCGCTCGCGTTCGCCGGGCACCCCCGGCCAGACGCCGAACCTGTGGTGGCCCGCCGACCGCTCCTGGTGCGTGGCCACGGAAATCGACCTGTGCTGGAGCTACGTCGGCGGCCCGGCGGAGCTGATCGACGAGCTGACCGCCGAGCCGCGGCTGGAGGCGCTGCCCGCCGTGACCGAGCGGCCGCACTCGTGGGTCGAGGAATACGTCATCCGGGACGCCGAACGGGCCGCGGCCGATCTGGTCGCCGCCGGCAAGGCCAGCATCGAGACCGGGTGCGGACAGATCCGCGCGACGCTGCGCGGGCCCGGCCGGCTGGGGCGCGGCGGCTCGCTGCGGATCCAGAGCGAGAGCCGCGGCGCGGTCGGCTCGCGGGCCGACCGCCGGCTGACCGCTTCCGGCCCGGACGAGCTTCGCGCCGAGATCGCCGGCTACCTGGCGATCGCGGTCACCGGGCTGGTAGAGGACTAGGCGCGTCCGGGAGATCTTGATGACGCTGCTGGCCGGCGCGCGCGGCGCGGCCGGGCGGCGACCGGGCGTCCGGCCAGGGTCAGACGGGCGTCCGGCCAGGGTCAGAACTGCGTGTTGTCCAGCCAGTAGCCGAGCAGCGCCCCGTCGCCGAGCACCTGCACCCTGGGCTCGGCCGGCGGCAGCCGGCGCAGCAGCACCAGCAGCAGAAGCGCGGCGGGACCGCGCACGGCTACGTCGGCCCGGGCGTGGCCGGGCTCGACGGCAAGCCCGGCTGCGGTGCGCCTGACCAGCCATTCGCCCGCGCCGTCCAGCCCCTCGTCGGTGGCGTGCACGTGCAGCGTCTGCCCCTCGTCGCGCAGCGGCAGCGGCCGGTCGCCGGGGTCTGCGGCGGTGAGCCAGAGCCACTCATCGATCCCGTCCGCGGCCAGGTCGGCGGTGATCCGGATCTCCCGCCCGGCGGCGAGTTCCGCGTCCGCGAGGTGGACGGCCGTCTCGTGCGCCATCCGCCGCGCCCAGAAGCCGGCCGGGCGCATCCCGGTGAACGTCCACACCTGCTCGGTGCCGCCCGCCGTGACCGCGTCGATGAGCCGGGACGCCCCGGAGTTCAGCCAGTCCGGCCGCATCGCCGGGTCGTCCGGGAGCCTGCCGTCCGGCACGTCACGGAACGGGATGAACTCGGCCGCGCGCCGGGCCACGATCTCGGCCGCCCAGCGCTGGCCGCGCCCGACGTGCGTGGCCAGCTGCCGCAGCGTCCATTCGGGGCAGGTCGGGATCGGCCGGGTCTCCGCCTCGCCGGAGACGATGCCCGCCAGCCTCGCGGTGGACTCGCGGATGCCCGCGCAGAGCCGTTCCTCGCTGATCATGTGCTGGTTCCTGCCGGGGCCGGGCCGGTCACCGGCCGCAGCCGCAACTGCCGCCGCAGCAGCCGCCGGCCGATCCGCCGGCTGAGCCGCCGGAAGGAGCGGCCCGGCCGCCGACCGCGACGGCGGACAGCAGCTTCACCGTGTCATCGTGGCCCTGCGGACAGCGGCAGGGATCGGCGGACTCGCTCATCGGGCGGGTCAGCTCGAACGTGTCCCCGCAGGCCCGGCAGCGGTACTCGTAGCGCGGCATGCCCGCCAGCTTATGCCAGCCCGCGCCCGGGGGCCACGGCCCGCCGGCGAGCGCGAAACACGGGCAGCGCGACGGCGGCGCTCAGTCTTCGCCCGGGCCGGTGATGCGCCCGCAGGGTGCGGCCCGGCTACCGGGAGAGGTCGGCGGCCGGAGCGTAGGCGGCGCGCAGCCGGTCCTGCGCGGCCGGCCCTGCGCCCGCCTGGTCGAGGCCGAGCAGCGCGGCGCCGGCGATGGGCGGCACGTCGATGACCCGGACGCCCGCGCGCGGCGCGCTGGCGGCCAGCCGGGCCTCGATGTCGCCGATGAGCAGCGGATCCCGGGCGGTGAGCAGCCCCCCGCCGAGTACCACGGGAGTGGCCAGGCCGGTCATCGAGAGCCGGCGCATCGCCGTGAGGATCATCAGGCAGATCTCGTCGGCCTGGCGGCTGACCAGGTTCCGGGCCACCGGGTCGCCCCGGTGCGCGGTGGCCAGCAGGACCGGCGCGAGGGCCAGCAGGGCGTCCTCACCGATCTCGCCCTTGTGTATGCGCAGCGTGACGTCCCGCACGGTCTCGGCGCCGAAATGACCGGCCACGGCCTCGCGCAGCGCGGTTGGCTGCCCGCGCCCGTCCTCGGCCCTGATCGCCCACCACAAGGCGGCTCGGCCCAGCCCGTGGCCGCCGCCCCAGTCGCCGCTGATCTCGCCGAGCGCGAGATAGCGGGTGGACCGCCCGTCCGGCGCCAGCCCCACGCAGTTGATGCCCGCCCCGCAGGTGACGGCCACCCCCCAGTGGCCGCCGGCGTCCGGCTGCTCGCCCGGGCCCGCTGTCAGGCCCGCCCGCAGCACGGCGAACGTGTCGTTGACCACCGAGGTGGTCCGGCTCCAGCCCTGCGCCTGCAGCGCCGCGCAGACCTCCTCTTCCTCCTCGGGCAGGTCGGCGTTGGCCACGCAGGCGGACAGGTGCACGGCGACGGGGGAGCCCGCGGCGGCCGGATGCCCGGCCGCCGGAGCCAGGCCCGTCCCGGCCGCTGCCCGCCCCACCAGGCCGCCGAGCACGCCGATGGTCTCGGCCACCCCGTCGCGCTGCGCGTCCATGCCGGGGCCGCGGACGCTGGCCAGCAGCGACCCGTCGGCGCCCACCAGCGCCACGTCGGTCTTGCTGTTCCCGCCGTCCACGGCCAGCACGGCTGGCAGCCCGTCCCGGCCGGCCGCGGCGGGCGCGGCCGGGCTCACCCCCGGCCCGTCCTGGCGGCCGGGGCCGACCCGGCGCCGCCGGCCCAGGGCAGGTACCGGGCGTTCTCTGAGATCAGCAGGCCGGCCAGCCCGCGGGCCAGATCCCACTGGCCGATCAGCGGGTGCGCGAGCAGGGCGGCCTCCACCCGGTCCCGGCCGCCGCGCAGCGCCGCATCGACCGCGAGCTCCTCGTAGGCGCTGACATGGGCGATCAGCCCGCGCTGCAGCGGCTCGACCGGATCGGCCGGAAGCGGGGACGGGCCGGCCGCGGCCACCGTCGCTGGCATCTCGATCACCGCCTCGTCCGGCAGGAACGGCAGGGTGCCCGCGTTGCGCACGTTGACCACCTGGGTGTCGCGGGCGTCCAGGGTCAGCGAGCCGAGCAGCGCCACGGCAGCCTCGGAGTAGAACGCCCCGCCGCGCTGGCCCAGCAGGTCCGGCTTGCGGTCCAGCGCCGGGTCCGCGTACATGGCGAGCAGCTCGCGCTCGATCGCGGCGACCTGCTCGGCCCGGGTGGGCGCGCCCCGCTCCTCCTCGACCACCTCGTCGTGGCAGTAGTAGTAGCGCAGGTAGTACGACGGCACCGTGCCGGACTTGAGCATGATCTCGGCGGGCATCTCGACGTCCGCCGCGATCTCCTCGGACCCGGCGGCCAGCAGCGCGGGCAGCCGGTCCTTCCCGTCCACCAGCACCTTGCGCTCCCAGGTCAGGTGGTTCAGCCCGACGTGGTCGAGCTGCACCTGATCGGGCGCGACCCCGAGCATCGCGGCGAACTTGCGCTGGAACCCGATCGCGACATTGCACAGCCCCACGGCCCGGTGGCCCGCGTCGAGCAGGGCCCGGGTGACGATCCCGACCGGGTTGGTGAAGTCGATGATCCAGGCCGAGGGATCAGCCCGGCGCCGTGCGCGTTCGGCAATGTCGAGGACCACCGGGACCGTGCGCAGCGCCTTCGCCAGCCCGCCCGCCCCCGTGGTCTCCTGCCCGACGCAGCCGCACTGCAGCGGCCAGGTCTCGTCACGCTGCCGGGCCGCCTGGCCGCCGACCCGGAGCTGGAGCAGCACCGCCCCGGCGCCGTCCAGGCCCTCGTCCAGGTCGGTCGTCCAGCGGACCTGCCCGGGATGGCCCAGCGCCCGCATGATCCGGGCAGAGAACGGGCCGACCACCGAGAGCCGGCCCTCGTCCGGGTCCACCAGCGTGAGCTCGGTGACGCCGACCTGGCCGGCCAGCCTGGCCACGCCGTCGACGAGCTCCGGGGTGTAGGTCGATCCGCCGCCGATGACCGCTATCTTCATCCGAACGCTTTCGTGAGAGTGTCGGCCGTGGCGACGTGGCACGCCGCCCTGTGGTCGGGCAGGAGCTCCCTGAGCGGCGGCGTGACCTGGTGGCACTCGTCGATCGCGAGCGGGCAGCGCCAGCGGAACCGGCAGCCGGGCACCGGGTCGATCACCCGGGGCGGCTCGCCCCGGTCGGTCTCGGCGCCGATGTGCAGCGGGGCCCGCGGGTCAGGCACCGCGGACAGCAGCAGCTGGGTATAGGGATGCCTGGGCCGGGCCAGCACGTCCTCGACCGGGCCGGACTCGGCGATCTGCCCGGCGTACATCACGATCAGCCGGTCGGCCACGTAGCGGGCGCTGGCGATATCGTGGGTGATGTAGAGGACGGACACGTCCTCGTTGTCCCGCAGGCCGGCCATCAGGTTGAGCAGGCCGATCCGGATGGACACGTCCAGCATGGACACCGGCTCGTCGGCCAGGATCAGCTTCGGGCGCAGCGCGAGCGCCTGGGCGAAGCCGATCCGCTGGCGCTGCCCGCCGCTCAGCTCGTGCGGGTAGCGCTGCATGACGTCGCCGGCCGGACTCAGCCCGACCGCCTCCAGCGCCCGCAGCGCCTCCTCCTGGCGCTGCCTCGCGCTGAGCTCCGGCCGGTGCAGCTTCAGGGTGCGCATCAGGCCGTGCGAGGCGCGGAACACCGGGTTGATCGAGCTGAACGGGTCCTGGAACACCATCGGCACGTCGCTGCGGTACTGCAGCAGGTCCTTGCGGGACTTGATGGACGACACCGGTCGGCCCTGGAAGTAGATCTCGCCGCTGGTCGGCCGGTAGATCTTGGCCAGCAGCCGGGCGATGGTGCTCTTGCCGCTGCCGCTCTCGCCCGCCAGCGCGACGATCTCGCGGGAGCCGATCTCCAGGCTCACGTCGTCAACCGCGTGCAGGGTACGCCGCGAGAGGGCACCGCCGATCTTGAAATGCCTGGCCAGGCCCTCGGTGCGCAGCAGCGGCGCGGTCCCCGGGTCAGTCAACGCCACCCTTCCCCTCTGCCTGCTCGGCGTAGAGCAGGCACCGCACCTGCACGCCCTCCCGCGAGTACAGCGGCGGCTCGGTGTGCTGGCAGATATCCATGACCTTCGGGCAGCGGGGGGCGAACCAGCAGCCCTGCTGCGGCCGGGACAGGTCCGGCGGCCGGCCAGGGATGCCGGTCAGCGGCACCCGCTCGCCCCTGATCGAGGGGAAGGCGTCCATCAGGCCGATGCTGTACGGGTGCCGGGGGTGGTCGAAGACCTGCCGGGTGGGGCCCCACTCGGCGACCTGGCCCGCGTACATGACCATCAGCCGTTCGGAGAAGTGGCTGACCAGCGACATGTCATGGGTCACGAAGATGACCGCGAAACTGAGTTCTTCCTGCAGCTTCTTGATGTGCACCATGAGCGAGCGCTGCGCGACCACGTCGAGCGCCGACGTGGGCTCGTCCATGATGACGAGATCCGGCGTGAACAGCAGCGCCATGGCGATCATGGAGCGCTGCCGCATGCCGCCGGACAGCTGATGCGGATAGCTTTTCAGGTGCACCGGGTCGATGCCGACCATGGCGAGCACCTCGGCCGACCGCCGGGCGATCTCGTCCTTCGACTTAACTCCGTGCGCCTGCATCGCGTCCTTGAACTGCGACCCGATCGCCTTGACCGGGTTGAGCGCGTTCATCGCGCTCTGCATGACGACCGACAGGTCCCGCCAGCGCACGGCCATCAGCTGCTTGTCGGTCATGCCCACCATGCTCGTGCCCTTGAACACCACGCTCCCGCCGGTGACCCCCGCGGGCGGGGCCAGCAGCTGCGCGATGGCGAACAGCAGGGTGGACTTGCCGCAGCCGGACTCGCCCACGACGCCGAGGAACTCGCCCGGGTACAGGTCGAAGCTCACGCTGTCCACCGCGGCGACCGCGCCGCGGTCGGTCGCGTACTCGACCGACAGGTCGGTCACCGACAGGATCGGCTCCGCCGCCGGGCGCGGCCCCGGCGAGCGGGGATCAACGTCAGCGCGCACGCTGGCCACGGGGCCTCCTCACCGGCCGCAGCGCCGGGTTGCCGATCTCGTCGAAGGCGTAGTTGAGCAGGGCGAACGCCGCGCCCAGCGCGGCTATGCAGGCACCGGGCGCGATCACCCACAACGGCTGGCCGGTCTGCAGCGCGGCGTTGTTCTGCGCCCAGTAGAGCATCGTCCCCCAGCTCTGCGTGTTGGGGTCGCCGAGGCCGATGAACTGCAGGCTGGAGGCGAACAGCACGGCATACAGCGCATTGGTCAGGAAGCTCGCCACGATCAGCGAGGTCATGGTGGGGATGACCTCGACCACGATGATGTAGAGCCGGCGCTCGCCGCGTACCCGCGCCGCCTCCAGGAAGTCCCGGTGGCGCAGCGACAGGGCCTGCGACCGCAGCTGGCGCGCGGTGTAGGACCAGCTGGTGACGGTGATCACGAAGATCAGCACCAGCGTGCTCCCGCCGTGCAGGTAGCCGGCGATCACGATCAGCAGCGGGAACAGCGGGATGACAAGCAGCACGTCGGTGAGCACGTTCAGCGAGCCGTCCCACAGGCCGCCCAGGTAGGCGGCGGCCACGCCGATCAGGACCGCGATCGCGGTCGCGCCCAGCCCGATCGCGAACGCCAGGACCATCACGTTCCTGGTGCCCCAGATCACCTGCGCCCACATGTCCTGCCCGTACGCGGTGGTGCCGAGCAGGTGGGCCGACGACGGGCCCAGCCGCGGGGCGTAGGCGTCCGCGCTCGGGCTGTCGTGGGCGAGCAGGCCGGGGAACAGCGCGACGAACGTGAAGATCAGCAGCAGGACGGCGCCGACGGCGGCCTTGCGGTTGGACCGCAGCGCGTGCCCGATCCGGGCCAGGGCGTGGGTCCGCGACAGCCGGGCCGAGTCGGCCGGGATGGTCCCCGGCTCGGGCTGGCCGAGCGTGGCGGAGGCGCCCGACAACGGCATTGACATGGCTACCCCGATGCCCTGGTCCGCGGGTCCAGCAGCGCGGTGGCGATGTCGGCGAGCAGGATCGCGACCAGTACCGCCACCGTGATGAGCAGGAACAGGGCCTGCATCAGCGGGTAGTCCTCGCCCTGCACCGCCTGCAGCAGCATGAAGCCGATCCCGGGGTAGTTGAACACGTACTCGATCAGGATGGCGCCGCTGACCACGAACCCCAGCGACATGGCGAAGCCGGTGAGGTTCGGCAGGATCGCGTTGCGCGCCGCGTAGTCAACCATGATCCGCCGTCCCGGCAGGCCCTTGGCCCGGGCCATCCGCACGTAGTCCTCGGCCAGGGTGGTGATCATCGTGTTCCGCATGGTCAGGATCCACGTGCCGATCGTGGTGATCAGCAGCGCGGCGGCGGGCAGGATCGCGTGCGAGAGGACGTCCCCGGCATAGCTCAGCGAGAAGGACGGGGTGTCGGTGGACACGTTATAGCCGCCCAGGTAGGGCAGCCAGTGCAGGGTGATCCCGAAGATCAGTACGAGCACCATGCCCATCCAGAAGTACGGGATCGCCGAGGTGATCACGAAGACCGGCGGCATGATGCTGTCCAGCTTCCCGCCGCGGCGCCAGGCGGAGAGGATGCCGAGCCCGGTGCCGAGCGCGAAGGCCAGCACCGTGGTCACGCCCACCAGGCCCACCGTCCACCAGATCGCGCCGCCGATGACCGAGCTGACCGTCTTCGGGTAGAAGTCCAGCGAGATCCCGAAGTTGAACGTCGCGACCTGGTGCAGATAGGTGAAGTACTGCGCGACCAGGGTCTTGTGCGTGTTGAGCCCGAACAGGATGTCCAGTGCCTTCAGCGTCTGCGGGGTGATCTCGCCGTGGAACTTCGCCAGCATCGCCTCGGCCGGGTTCCCCGGCATCAGCCGCGGGAGCAGGAAATTGATGGTCAGCGCCGCCCACAGCGTGAACACGAAGAAGCCGAGGCGGCGCAGCGCGAACCTCATGCCCGTCTCCTCGTCGTCATGGTCAGTTCCTTACCCCGGCAGCTGGACCGGACTGGCGCGTGCCCGGGGGTCCCCCCCGGGCACGCGCCGGGTTACTTCGCCTTGAGGTGCAGCAGCACCTGCTCCATGTCCGGGTAGGCGTACGCGGCCGGCTGGGCGTACGGGTTGCTCGACGTCGGCCATCCGGTGAGGTTAGAGGTGTCGTACTGGAACCAGTCCACCGCCTCCACGACCGGGATGATCGGCACCTGGGACAGCATCACCTGCTGCAGGCTGTTGATGATCGAGTGCTGGTCAGACACGCTGGTCGTAGCGGCGTAGGAGTGGATCAGGTTGTCGGTCGTCTTGTTGCTGTACCGCTCCCAGTTGGTGGCGGCCGACTTGCCGATCGGGGCCGTGTTGGCCGAGTCCAGCCAGGCCCTGAGCTCGTAGTAGGGGCCAGGGCCATAGGTCAGCTGGTCGTAGTAGCCGAGCTGGAACTTGCCGCTGAACAGGGCAGCCTGGACGTCGGTGTTCGACAGGTTGTCCGGCGTCACCTGGATGCCCACGGCCTTGAGGTCCTGCTGGATCACCTGCATCGAGGCGACCCAGTCGGAGTAGTCGCCGACGTTGATCACGCTGAAGGCGAGCTTCTGGCCCTTGGAGTTGGTCATGACGCCGCCGGACCCCATCTTGTACCCGGCCTGGGCGAGCAGCTGCTTCGCCTTCGCCGGGTTATAGGTGTAGTCGTACTTGCTGATCAGCGAGCCGTCCAGCCAGCTGTTGAAGGTCGGCGTGATGATGTCGGCCTGGTTCGCGGGCGGCTCGTACCCGGACTCGCCGATCGTGGAGACCTTCTGCCGGTCGATCGCGTACGACATGGCCTCGCGAACCTTGACATTGGCCAGGATGGGGTTCGTCAGGTTCGGGATCAGCGAGACGGCCTCGGTCGGCGGGAACCAGTAGTGGAAGTTCGGGTTCTTGTCGGTGTAGAAGGCCTTGATGTCCGGGATGTACTGCGAGCCCCACTGCGCCTGGCCCGTCGCCAGCTGGTCGTTGGCGGTGTTGTTAGAGGTGAACGCCGGGTACTCCACCTTGCTGATGTGCGGCTCGCCCGGCTGCCAGTAGTGCGGGTTGGCGGTGTAGGTGATGTTCGCGTTGGTGCACGGGTTCACCTCGTACGGGCCGGTGCCCACCGGGTGGGGGTCGGCGTAGGCCACCGGGTTGGAGATCTTCGACCAGATGGACTTGGGCACGATCGGAGTCTGGTCGGCGATGTAGTAGAAGTAGGGCACCGCGGGCTGGTTGAAGGTCATCGTGACCTGGTCGGAACCCGTCTGGCTGACGCCGGACAGCACCGACCACACCCCGGTCAGGTCCAGGGCGGCGAACTTCTTGATCAGGTCGAAGGTGTACACCACGTCGGCCGCAGTCATCGGCGTTCCGTTGCTGAACTTGACGTTCTTGCGGATCGTAAACGTGATGGACTTGTTACCCGACCCCCACTTCCACGACGAGGCGAGCATGGGCGTGGTCTTGCCGTTCTGCAGCGGGTTGATGTACACCAGCGGCTCGTAGACGAACCCCACGGCCAGCAGGGTGTCCGAGCCGTTGAACGGGTTGAAGCCGCAGGTCCACAGCGCGCCGTTCTCGTTGGAGATGGTCACTGTGCCCTTGGCCGCCGTGCTGGTGCTGCTGCTGTTGGTAGAGCTGGAACCGCAGGCCGCTGCGAGGAGGCTGATGGCGGCTGCGATGATGACTCCGAATCTGCCGAAGCGTCTCATGGCATGAATCCTTCGTTGTGTGTTGCGTTATTCAGCGTCCGGTCAGGTGCGTGCCTGCCGTCTAGGTGCATTACGGTGCCGATCCGGTCTCCGGCCGCCTCCACGGCCAGGGCAACCGCGCCGATCAGGGGCGCGTCGAAGGGAAACTCTGCAATGACGAGCTCGGGCGGGAACGGTACGCCCGCCTGCAGCGCCTGCTCCAGGCCGGGACGCAGGCGCTCCCAGGAGCCCGTCATCCCGCCGCCGACGGCGATCCGCACTGGATCGATGCAGTTCGCCAGGTTGACTAGGTGGAAGGATAGCTCCGCGACGAACTCGTCGATCACCTCATCCAGCGCCGGGTTCCCGGCGCTGGCCTCGAACACTTCCGCGGCGGTGAGCTCCCGCCCGGAGCCGAGGGCACTGGTGCCCCGCTTGGCCAGGGCCCTGGCGCTGACCATCCACTCGAGCGGAACGCGTTCCTCCAGCGCGAGCCCGACATCGCTGACCGTGCGGAGGTTATAACCGATCTCGCCGGCCGCGCCGTTGCGGCCCATGATCACTCGGCCGCCGGTCACGATCGCGGCGGACAGCCCGGTGCCGAGGTTCAGGTAGATGGCCGGATCGCAGCCCCGCAGGGCGCCCCAGGTGGCCTCGGCGCCGGCGGCCGCCTTGGCGTCGGTGGCCATCCTGATCTTCGTGCCGGGGAAGGCGGCGCGAAGCTCGCGGCCGAGGGCCAGGTCATCCCAGCCGACGATGGCCGGGGCGAGATCGACACGATCCTCGAACGGTATCCCGAACGTGGAGACTCCCACCGCGGCCAGGTTCCGGTCGCTCAGTGGGTCGAGCAGGTTCCTGGCGGCGGCGACACCGCGCTCGAAGGCCGCGCGTGCGCCCAGTTCACCGGCGCTGTCGACCGTCGCGGTGGCCAGCCTGCCTCCGCCCGGATCGGCTACCGCAACCGCGATCTTGGTGCCGCCGAAGTCAATCCCGAGCAGGACGGTGGTGGTGCTCATGCTGGGATGGTTCCTCCGTGATCGAGATAGTTAGGACAGTATCCAAACTATGTCTTGCCGACAAGGAATCCCGCTGGCTGGCGTGGCCGGATGTGCCTCGTCGCGGGCGGGCTGGAGCCGCGGGAGCAGCGACTGCTGAGGTGGCGGGGGACAACGGGGTGGCGGGGGACAACGGGCTAGCGGGAGACAACGGGATAGCGGGAGACAACGGGGTAGCGGGAACAGATGGCGCTCATGCGGTGCCGGTCCTATTCCTGGAAGTTAGTTAGGACAGTATCCTAACTAAC
Source organism: uncultured Actinomycetes bacterium (assembly GCA_963762615.1). Taxonomy (GTDB): domain Bacteria; phylum Actinomycetota; class Actinomycetes; order Streptosporangiales; family Streptosporangiaceae; genus PALSA-505. Next base: position 614,803 of record CAVXLG010000020.1, read on the forward strand.
TATGCGGGACAAGGATGCGAATTGACTAATCCTCATGTCATCCTCGGGGTGACGAGAGATCATGGAGGGGGAGGTGGCCGTGACAGCACCGTCATCCGGCGCGTCCGGCAGCGCGGCTGCTGAGCTGCCGGAGGGTCCCGGGACGCTATCAGCCGTCAGAGGGCCCGTCGGCCCGGGCGGGAGCATATCGGCGGCGCGCCCGCCGCTGATCCGTGCCATGAACGAGCAGTTGCTGCTCGAGCACATCCGCACCCTCGGCCCGTGCTCGCGCGCTGAGCTCGCCCGCGCTTCCGGGCTGTCCAAGCCGACCGTGTCGCTGGCGCTGGGCAACGTCGAGCGGGCGGGCCTGGTGCAGGCGGCCGGGCAGCGCACGGGGGTGCCCGGGCGGTCTGCGTTGCTGTATGAGATCCGGCCCGATGCCGGGCTGGTGCTCGGACTCGACATCGGGCACGAGTACGTGCGCGGCGCGCTCGCCGACCTGGCCGGCGAGATCCGGGCCAGATCCACCCTGCGCGCCCGGGCCACCAGCGTCCGCGGCAGGGTGGCCGAGCTTGTCCGGCTCGGCGACGTGCTGTGCGACGAGGCCAGCGTCACCAGGTCGGCCATCACCCAGACCGTCATCGGCAGCCCGGGTGTCTATGACCCGAGCAAGAACTCCATGGCGCTGACCGGCGGGCTGGCCGGCTGGGACCGGCCCGCCGCGCTGGCCGGCCTTCGCGCGGCGTTCGGTGATTCGGTGATGATAGAGAACGACGTGGACGCGGAGGCACTGGCCGAGCGCGCCCTCGGCTACGGCCGGAACGTCAGCGACTTCGCCTTCGTGCACGTCGGCACTGGCATCGGGATGGGCCTGGTGCTCGGCGGCCAGTTGCACCGCGGCGTGCACGGGGTGGCCGGGGAGATCGCCTTCATGCCACTGTCCGAAGGGTCGGGCGCCGACGAGAGCGATGCCCGCAAGCGCGGTGCACTTGAGGCGGCCGCGGCCGCCGCCGCGGTGGTCCGGGCCGCTCGCAAGGCCGGCATCCGCGGGCCCGTCACCGCCCGCAGGGTCTTCGACGCTGCGGCGCGCGGCGACGAGCGCGCGACCGCAGTAGTGGCCGAGGAGGCACGGCTGGTCGCGAAGGCGATCTGCGCGGTGATCACGGTCGTGGACCCCGAGCTGATCGTCCTGGGCGGCGGCATCGGCCAGGCGCCCGGGTTCGCCGACGTGGTCAGCGCTCAGCTGCAGACCCTGGCCCCGGTCCGGCCGACCGTCCGGGTCAGCGCGCTCGGCTCGGACGCCGTGGTGGACGGGTGCCTGGCAGCCGGCAGCGACCTGGCCTGGAAGCAGCTGATGGCGGCGCTGCCCACCGGCACGCCCGGCTAGCGCCGCGATTCGCCGCCAGCTAACCGGGCTACCGCTGCGGCGTACCGACATGATGATCGTTATCACTCTTCGCGGACGACCGGGTCACAAACCGGGACAAACCAGTCAGGAATCGGCTGTGAGGCCGTGAAAAGTCAAGATGATCATGAATTCTGCGCCCGGTGTTGCGGGCCAAGGGGCTTGACGGCCGGGCGGATTCTGGTCGGGTGGTTTGGAAACTATACAAACTAATGCATCGGAGGTGGCGCGCCGCCTCATGCATCCGGGGTGGCACGCCGTCCCGGGCAGGGCGGGACGGCAGGCGGGGGTGAGCCGATCGCGGCGAAGCAGCCGCGGGGAGGAGCGCAGCGATGCCAGTCACCCGACGAGCCTCCCGGGCCCGGGTAGCCGCCTGGTCCACCGTGGCCGCGGCCGTGGCGGTGGCGATGCTGTCCGGCGTGCCCGCGCAGGCGGCACCCGCCGCGCGGATCAGCCCCATGGTCGCGGGCCCGGCCGGCGCGGACGGCGTCGGCCGGGGGAGCGCGGCCAGCCCGGGGCCGGTCGCTGCGGATCAACCGGGGAAGGCGACCGCGGCCCTGATCGCGCGGGCCGACTCCGCGCTGGCCTCGCCGTCCGACACCGGGGCCAGCGACCTGGTCAATCTGGGCGCGGGCGGCTGGCGGGTGGCGAGCAGCGCGACCGCCACCCAGTCCGGCGCCGCTGATTTCCAAGCCCGGGTTCAACGCGCGCTCCTGGCTGTCGGTGGCCAACGACGACGCCGGGGCCCCCGGCACCGAGGTCGAGGCGCTGCTGCAGAACCACGTCTGCCCGGGCGACCCGCGGCTGCGCGTTAACCAGCGCAGCGACAGCCGGGACAGCGTCTTCTACTCCACCAACATGAAGAAGTGCTTCGGTTACATGAACCGGGTCGGCAAGGTGACCGTGCCGATGTTCGCGGTGCCGTGGTGGTGGCGGACCAGCTTCAGCCCGCGGCTGCGGCCCGGCCGCCGCGCGCAGCTCGTCGTCAACGGCGTCGTCGGCGCGGCCGCGGTGTGGGTGAACGGCCACCAGGTGGCCGCCCCCGCCACCGTCACCGGCGCCTACACCCGGTTCGCCTTCGACATCACCGGGCTGCTGCGCCGCGGCACGAACACGGTGGCCATCGAGATCCAGCCGAACGACCCGAACAAGATGTTCACGCTCGACGACGTGGACTGGAACCAGATCCCGCCGGACAACAACACCGGCATCCAGTTCCCCGTCCAGCTGCAGGTGGCCGGGCCGCTCGCCGACGGCAACGCGCACGTGATCGAGCACAACGCGCCCGGCCTGACCAGCTCGGCGCTGACCGTGAAGGCCGACATCACGAATTCCTCCGGCGCGGCGGCGCGCGGCCGGTTCAGCGCGGCGATCGTGGCGCCCGGCCACCGCGGGCCGTCCATCGTGGTCAGCCGCCAGGTCACCGTCCCGGCGCGCGCCACGCAGACCGTGACGCTGACGCCGGCCGCATACCCGGCGCTGCGGATCGCCCGGCCCCGGCTGTGGTGGCCGTACCAGATGGGCGGCCAGCCGCTGTACACCCTGGTGACCTGGATTGCCCAGGACGGGCGGGTGCTGAACTCGACGCACGAGCAGTTCGGCATCAGGACGGTGACCTCCTACCTGGCCGGCAAGTCCCCGATGGCCCCGGCGGGCGCGCGGGTGTTCGCCGTCAACGGCAGGCGGTTCGTGGTGCGCGGCGGCGGGTTCTCGCCCAACCTGTTCCTGCACTACTCCGCGGCCGACATCGCCCGGCAGGTCGTGCTGCTGCGGAACCTCGGCGTCAACACCCTCCGGCTGGAGGGCCACCTGATGCCCGGTGACTTCTTCGCCCAGATGGACCGGGCCGGGATCCTGGTCAACGCGGGATACCAGTGCTGCGACGCCTGGCAGCTGCCGTTCAGCGGTCACGGCGTGACCAGGGCGGACTACCGGCTGCTGCAGCTGTCCGCGCTCACCCTGGGCCAGCGGCTGCGCAACCACCCGAGCGTGGACAGCTTCCAGTGGAGCGACAACGCGCCCATCCCGGAGCAGGAGAAGGTTTCGCTGCGCGGATTCCGGCAGGCAGACTTCGACGATCCGCTCATCTCCTCCGCCGAGTACAACAGCAGCCCGGTCCTCGGGCCGTCGGGGGAGAAGGAGGGTCCCTACGACTGGGTGCCGCCGAGCTACTGGTACAACACCACCCGCTACGTGCGCGGCGACTCGACCAGGACCAACGTCGGCGGCGCCTGGGCCTACGACAGCGAGCAGAGCGCGGGTGACACGGTCCCGACGCCGTACTCGATCCGGCGCTTCATGTCCCCGCACGAGCAGGCCGAGCTGTGGAAGAACCCGGACTACAACCAGTACCACGCGAACTACGAGCCGGGTCACCACGGCTACTCGTTCGGGACGCTGTTCAACTTCGACCAGGCACTGGCCCAGCGCTACGGCCGGTGGCCGAGCCTGAGCAGCTACGTGAAGAAGGCCCAGCTGCAGGACTACGAGAACACCCGGGCCCAGTTCGAGGCCTACATCGATCACTCGACGAGCAAGCCGACCCCGTCCACCGGAACCATCTACTGGCAGGTCAACAAGGGCTGGCCGAGCCTGCTGTGGAACCTCTACAACAGCGACGGCGACCAGGCGGGCAGCTACTTCGGCGCGCAGGAGGCCAACCGGAGCCTGCACGCCTTCTTCGCCCTGGACAGCCACGACGTCGGGGTGGACAACCTGACCGGCTCGCGGCAGGCCGGGCTGTCCGTGGAGGCCAGGGTGTACACCCTGGCCGGGCGCCGGCTGGAAGACCTGCGGACCGGGCCGTTCGGCCTGGCCAGCCAGCGGGTCGACAACCACCTCGGGCAGCTGCGGGTGCCGCGCGCGACCGCCCCGCCAGCCCCGGCCAGCGTCTACTTCGTGCAGCTGCTGCTGCGGCGGCACGGCGCCGTGCTGGACAACAACGTCTACTGGCTGTCCACCCAGCCCGACGTGCCGAACTGGCGCAAGACCCTGGGCAACCCGCAGGCCACGATGACCTCGTATGCGAACCTGCGCAGCCTGAACTCGCTGCCCCGCGCGGCCGTCTCGGCCCGGGCGGTCACCTCGCGGCGCCGCGGGCCAGACGGCGCCGACCTGGTGACCAGGGTGACGATCACGAACCGGTCGGCGGCCCCGACGGTCGCGCTGTTCCTGCGCGCTGACGTGCTGCGGGGCACCCGCCGCGGCGCCGTGCTGGCTGGCGACGGCGAGCTGCAGTCCTCGACCTGGAACGACAACGACATCACGCTGTGGCCCGGGCAGTCGCAGACGCTGACGGTCAGCTACGACTCGGCCGGCCTGCGCGGCGCCAGCCCGGTGATCAGCCTGTCCGGCTGGAACGCGGCCGCCGCCACGATCGCCGCCCCGGTGCCGTGACCGCCCGCCGCCCGCCGCCCGCCCCCGTCCCGGTGACCGCCGGCTGGCCGCCGTCCGCCCGGGCGGCCGCCGGGACCGCCGCCTGACCGCCCCGAAGGGAGCACTTCCCGTGAGATTCCGCCATCCCCGTCCCCGTGCCGTCGCCCTGGCCGGGGCCGTCGCCCTTGCCGCCTCGGCCTGGGCGGGCACCGCGGCATCGGCCGCGTCGTCCGGCCGCGCGGCCGCCCCGGTCGCGGCCCCGATTCCCGCGCAGGTGTACGCGCCCTACTTCGAGGCGTACCTGCCCAGCAGCATTTCCCGGGTCGCCAGGCAGTCCGGCGCGCGCTACCTCACGCTCGCGTTCATCCAGACCCCGAAGAAAGGGTCGTGCACCGCCACCTGGAACGGCGACGCGAAACAGCCGCTGTCGGCCGGGCACTACCTGGCCCAGATCGCCGCGCTGCGCGCGACGGGCGGCGACGTCATCCCGTCGTTCGGCGGCTACAGCGCCGACCACGGCGGCACCGAGATCGCCGACTCCTGCACCAGCGTGAGCAAGATCGCTGCCGCTTACGAGCTGCTGGTCAGCAAGTACCACGTGACCCGGCTGGACATGGACGTCGAGGACAGGTCGCTGAACAACACCGCCGGGATCAACCGCCGCAACGAGGCCATCGCCCGGGCCCAGGCCTGGGCCGCCGCCCGCGGCATCACCCTTCAGGTGGACTTCACGATCCCGGTGGAGCCGTACGGCCTCGACCCGAACGGGCTGAACGTCATCAAGAACGCCGTCGCCGACCACGTGCACGTCACCGTGGTCAACATCATGACCTTCGACTACTACCAGACGCACGAAGGCCGGGTGGACATGCCCGCCGCGGCGATGGCAGCCGCGCTCAACGTGCACAACCAGCTGGCCGGCCTTTATCTCAAGGACACCGCGAGGCAGCTGTGGCAGCTGGAAGGGATGACCCTGCTGCCCGGGATCGACGACCGGGGCAAGATCGAGACCACCTACGTGCGCGGCATGGCCGAGGTGATGGCTTTCGCCATCCGCGAGCACATGAGCCTGCTGTCCATCTGGGCGATCCAGCGCGACAACGGCGGCTGCCCGGGCACGACCGACAGCAACACCTGCTCGGGGATCAGGCAGCGCACGTGGGCTTTCAGCCACCTGCTGGAGCCGTTCACTTCGTAGGATTCCGCCCCGCGGGAGCAAGGTCGGGCTCCGGCCTGGCCGCCCGGGAAACCCCTGGGCGGCCAGGCCGGGGGGATCCGGAGGAAAGGACCATGGAGGTCACGGCGTGATCGCGGAGCCGCCCCAGGCGGCGGCCAGGAACGCGGAGGCTGCCGCGCAGATCGAGCACGCGTACCCCGGCTGTCACGTCTGGATCTCCGACGAGGGGTGGTGGTACGCGACCCGGACGCGTCCCCGGATGCCCGGCCAGTCCGCGACCGTGCACGGCGCCGGGCCGGGCGAGCTTACCCGTGCGCTGGCCGCGGAAGAAGCCGCCGCCAGCGGCCGCGCGATGGCGGCAGCCTGGTAGACCCGGCCGGGACCGTCCCGGGCCGCGACCCGGGGCTGCCTCGCGGGGCGCCCCATACACGGCCGTCGGCCGGCGGATCGCGCCCGGGCCCGCCGGGCGGCCCGGCGTCCGCGCGCTGCGCCGGCCGCCCGGCGCGCGCGCTGGGCTGCCCGTCCGGGCTCACCGGGCTTTCGGCCGGGACCGGGACGGTGGCAGCAGTGCGCGGCAGGCCGGCGTCGCCGGGCGTGTCGTAGTAGAACTGCCCGCCGCGCAGCAGCGAGATCACGGCGCCGATGAACGACATCGTGGCGGCCGCGATGAACACGATGATCAGGCCGTGGTGGAACGGACCGGATATCAGGTGCGGGAAGAACTGCTTGCCGGTGAGCACGGCGACGCTGCGGGCCGGGAGCCGGGCCAGCGTGCCGCTCGGGGCGAGCAGGTGGCGCACCGGGTTGTAGCCGAGCAGCGCGGCGAACAGGGTGCTTACCGGGGGCAGGTGCGCGATGTGCGCGGCGACGCCGGCCGGGACGCTGTGCGCGCGCAGGCCAGTCGCCAGCGCGCGGGGCAGCGTGGCCGCCAGGCCGGTAATCATCAGCGAGAAGAAGATGCCGATTGACAGGGACATGCCGGAGTTCTGGAAGGTGGCCCGCATGCCGGAGGCGGCGCCGCGGTGCTGGGCGGGCACGGCACTCATGATCGCTGATGTGTTCGGCGAGGCGAACAGCCCGGAGCCGACCCCGTTGAGGAAGATCAGCACGGCGAATTCCCAGTAGTGGAATTGCACCGGTATCAGCATCAGCCCGATGAACGCGCAGGTGGCCACCAGAAGGCCGGAGGTGGCGAACGGCCGCGGGCCGAACCGGTCGGACAGGTAGCCGGAGATCGGGCCGGCCAGCAGGAACCCTGCGGTGAGCGGCAGCATGTATATGCCCGCCCACAGCGGCGTGACGAGGTAGTTGTAGCCGTGCAGCGGCAGCCAGATGCCGGCCAGCCAGATGACCAGGATGAACTGCAGGCCGCCGCGGGCGATCGCGCCGAGCAGGCTGGCCGCGTTGCCCGCGGCGAACGCCCGGATCTTGAACAGGCTCATCTGGAACATCGGCTCGGCGATCTTGGTCTCGATCACGCAGAACAGCGCGAGCAGCGCCGCGCCCCCGGCCAGGCCGCCGATCACCCACGGGTTCGCCCAGCCCGTGGCGTGCCCGGCGTACGGCTGGATCCCGTAGGTGATGGCCACCAGCAGCATCCCGGCGCCGAGCGCGAACGTGATGTTGCCCAGCCAGTCGATCCGGGCCCGCCTGCTGGTCGAGATCTCCCGCAGGCTGCGGTAGGACCAGATCGTCCCGAACACGCCGATCGGCACGTTCACCCAGAACACCAGGCGCCAGTCCCAGGCGGCCAGCAGGCCGCCGAGCAGCAGCCCGATGAACTGGCCGGAGATGCCGGCGATCTGGTTGATGCCCAGCGCCATGCCCCGCTGCTTGGCCGGGAACGCGTCGGTCAGGATCGCCGCCGCGTTGGCCATCATCATGGCGCCGCCGAACGCCTGCACGCACCGCCACCCGATCAGCCACAGCGCCCCGGCGGGCCCGGTCAGCGGATCCAGCGAGAGCGTGATCGAGGCCAGGGTGAAGACGACGAAGCCCAGGTTGTAGATGCGCACCCGGCCGTACATGTCGCCCAGCCGGCCCAGCGAGACCACCGCCACGGACTGCACCAGCAGGTAGCCGATGATCATCCAGAGCAGGTAGCTCACGTTGCTCGGGTCAAGCGGGTCCAGGTGGATGCCGCGGAAGATGGCGGGCAGCGCGATGATCACGATGGAGGCATCGATGGTCGCCATCGTGATGCTGAGGGTGGTGTTGGAGAGGGCTACCCATTTGTAGCGGTCGCCGCTGCCCTGCGCCTCTGCCTGCACGTCTGCCTAGCCTACCCTCAACTAGTTGCTTGATCGCAACTAGTTATCTTGGCCGAACGGCTGCGCGGTCAGCCGCCCGGCCCTCGCGAGGGCTTGTACTGCAGGCCGCGGTCGCCGGTGTAGATCTGCAGCGGGCGGACGATCTTCTGCTCCTTGTCGTGCACCATCTCCAGCCACTGGGCGACCCAGCCGCTGGTCCTGGCCAGCGCGAACAGCACGGGGAACATCTCCTGCGGCAGGCCCAGCGCCTGGTAGATCAGCCCGGAGTAGAAGTCCACGTTCGGGTAGAGCTTGCGGCTGACGAAATACTCGTCCTCGAGGGCGCGCTTCTCCAGCTCGAGCGCGATGTCCAGCAGCGGGCTGGTGCCCTTGGCCTCGAACACGTCGTCCGCGGCCTGCTTGATCAGCCTGGCCCGCGGGTCGTAGCTCTTGTACACCCGGTGCCCGAAGCCCATCAGCCGCTCCTTGCCCTGCTTCACCCCGTCGATGAAGCCGGGCACGTTGCCGATGTCGCCGATCCGGACGAGCATCTTGAGCACGGCCTCGTTCGCGCCGCCGTGCAGCGGGCCGTACAGCGCGGCGATCCCGGCCGCGACGCACGAGTACGGGTCCGCGTGCGAGGACCCGACCACCCGGACCGCGGTCGTCGAGCAGTTCTGCTCGTGATCGGCGTGCAGGATGAACAGGGTTTCCAGCGCCCGCTCGACCCGGGGATCGGGCTGGTACTGCCGTTCGGACATCTTGAACAGCATGGACAGGAAGTTGGCGGTGTAGCTGAGCTCGTTGTCCGGGTAGACGTAGGGCTGGCCCAGGTTGTGCCGGTGCGCGAACGCGGCCAGCGTGGGCACCTTGGCGATCAGCCGCCTGACGTGCAGGTCGATGGAATCGGGGTCCTCCCAGACGCTCGCGCCGGAGTAGAAGGTGGACAGCGCGCCGACCGAGGCGAGCAGCATCCCCATCGGGTGCGCGTTGTACCGGAAGCCCTGCATGAAGTCCTTGATGTTCTCGTGCACGAAGGTGTGCATGCTGATGTCCTCGACCCAGCCGGCCATCTCGGCATCGGACGGCAGGTGCCCGTAGATGAGCAGGTAGGCCACCTCGAGGAAGCTCGCGTTCGCGGCCAGCTGCTCGATCGGGTAGCCGCGGTACTCCAGCACCCCGGCCTCCCCGTCCAGGAAGGTGACCTGGCTGCGCGCGACGGCGGTGTTGAGCAGCCCGGGGTCGTAGCTGATCAGCCCGTGGTCTGACTCCGATACCCGGATCTGCCTGAGGTCGGTGGACCTGATCGTTCCGTCGGTGATCGGGATCTTGTAGTCCTGGCCGGTCCGGTTGTCCGTGACGGTCAAGAAGTCCTGCTCGGTCATGAAGCCTCCGCGGCTGCCGTGCCCTGGTGGTCCTCGACCACCGTAAGGCCAGCGGGTGACGGCTGCGATATCAGGGGTCGGCGGTGAGGCCGGTGCGCCCTGGGCGGTCCGCCGGGCGGTGCCGCGGCGCAGGCGGCGTGGTTGCATGGACGGCGTGCCGGAAGGCGGGAGAGCGGGCCGGGGCGGCCTGATCGGCCAGCGGGCCGCCGTCAGCGTCGTGTACGTCGCCGCGATGTTCATGGCCATTCTGGATGCGACGATCGTCAACGTGGCGCTGCCCACCCTAGGCCGGTATTTCGGCGTCCCGGCGACCTCGGTCAACACGGTGGCGATCTACTACCTGGTCAGCCTGGCGGTCTGCATTCCGGCATCCGGCTGGCTGGGGGACAGGTTCGGCGGCAAGCGGGTCCTGCTCACCGCGATCGTGGTGTTCACCGGCGCCTCCGCGCTGTGCGGCGCGGCCAGGTCGCTGGCCGCCCTGGAGATCTTCCGGATCTTGCAGGGCATCGGCGGCGGGATGCTGGCCCCGGTCGGGCTGGCCATGCTGCTGCGGGTGTTCCCGCCCGAGGACCGGATCCGGATGGCCGGCCTGCTGACCGTGCCGACCGCGCTGGCGCCGGCGGTCGGCCCGGTACTCGGCGGGCTGCTGGTGACCGCGGCGTCCTGGCGCTGGGTGTTCTACGTCAACCTGCCGATCGGGGCCGCGGCCCTGCTCTTCGGGCTGCTTTTCCTGGACGGCGGCGCCGCCGGGCACGCCGGCCGGTTCGATATCGCCGGGTTCATCCTGGCCGGCGCCGGGCTTGGCGCGCTGATGTACGGCCTGTCCGAGGGGCCGGTCAGGCACTGGGGGTCGCCGCGGGTCGTCACGTCGATCATCGCCGGCGTGATCCTCCTCGCGGTGCTGGTCCTGGTCGAGCTGGCCATCGACCAGCCGCTGATCGACCTGCGGCTGTTCGGCAACCGGCTGTTCCGGTCCTGCACCGGGGTCATGGTGCTCGCGTCGGTGGCGTTCATCGGCACCCTCTACCTGGTCTCGCTGTTCTTCCAGGATGGCCGGGGCCTGTCCGCGCTCGGCTCGGGGCTGAGCACGTTCCCCGAGGCGATCGGCGTGATGGTGGGCGCCCAGGCGGCCAGCCGGGTGCTGTACCCGCTGCTGGGCCCGCGCCGTCACATCACCCTGGGGCTGGTCGGCGTGCTGGCCTGCGTCGGGCTGATGACGCTGATCGGGGCGCAGACGAGCCTGTGGTGGATGCGGCTGCTCATGCTGGTGCTCGGCTTCATGCAGGGGCAGGTATTCGTGCCCAGCCAGGGCGCCGCCTTCGCCACCATCGCCCCGGCCGCCAGCGGCCGGGCGGCGACCCTGTTCAACGCCGGCCGCCAGCTCGGCGGCGCGGTCGGCGTCGCGCTGCTCACCAGCGCGGTGGTCGCGGTCGGCGCGGTGCACGCGGCCGGCGGGCGGGCTGTGCCGAACCTGCTCGCTTATCACGTGGCGTTCGCCGTCGCCGCGGCGGTGGAAGCCGTCGCCGTGCTGGTCGCGCTGACCATCCGCGACGCCGATGCCGCGGCCACCATCCCGGTGCGCCGCGGGCGGGCGGCGCGGCCAGGCGGCAGGCTGGCCGCGCGTCTCGCGGGCGGGGACGAGGGCGCGGGTTAGCGCCCGCGCCTGATGCGTCCCGGCACGCGGTCCGGCAGGCCGGCCTGCGTTCGTCGTATTGTTGGCCGGCGATGGGAGGAGCCGTGAGGTACATGCTGCTGATCCGCGGCGGCGAGTCCGCCCCGGAGCGTCCGACTGCGCGCCGCGGCGTGACCGAGATCCGGGCGCTCTGGTGGCGATGACCGCGGGGGTCGAGGCCGCGGTGGCCCAGGCGTTCAGGGACGAGTGGGGTCAGGTCGTGGCGACCCTGATCCGGGTGACCGGCAACTGGGACCTCGCCGAGGAATGCGCCCAGGATGCCTTCGCCCTGGCCATGCAGCGCTGGCCGCGAGACGGCATACCGAACCGTCCCGGAGCCTGGCTGACCACAACGGCGCGCAATCGCGCCATCGACAGGCTGCGCCGCGACGCGGTCGGCGCGGCGAAGCTGCGAGAGGTGGCCGCAGTGTCGTACCCGCCAGAACCCGATGTCAGCGACGACGACGGCGCGGTGCCCGATGACCGGCTGCGGCTGATGTTCACCTGCTGTCACCCGGCGCTGGCGCTGGAGGCCCGGGTCGCGCTCACGCTGCGCACCCTGGCCGGGCTGACCACCGCGGAGATAGCCCGGGCGTTCCTGGTCGGCGAGCAGACCATGTCCAAGCGGCTGGTGCGGGCCAAGCAGAAGATCCGGCACGCGGGCATCCCGTACCGGGTACCCCCCGCGCACCTGCTGCCCGAGCGCACGCCGGCCGTCCTGGCCGTGCTGTACCTGCTGTTCAACGAGGGTTACTCGGCTTCGGCGGGCGCTGACCTGCTACGCGTGGGGCTGACCGCCGAGGCCATCCGGCTGGCCCGGGTACTGGCCCGGCTGATGCCGGACGAGCCCGAGGCGACGGGGCTGCTCGCCCTGATGCTGCTGCACGACGCCCGCCGCACCTCCCGGCTCGATGAGGCGGGTGACGTGGTGACCCTGGAGGAACAGGACCGCAGCGGGTGGGACCCCGCGGAGATCACCGAGGGAACGGCCCTGCTCGACGGCGCGCTGCGGCGGGGCCGTGCCGGGCCCTACCAGGTGCAGGCCGCCATCGCCGCCTGCCACGCCACCGCGCGCACCGCGGCCGACACCGACTGGGCCGAGATCGCCGCCCTCTACGCGCAGCTGGCGCGGCTGGTGCCGTCCCCGGTGGTGCGGCTGAACCGGGCGGTGGCGGTGGGCATGGCTGAAGGTCCGCAGGCCGGCCTGGCGCTCGTGGCCGAGCTGCACTCGTCGGGGGAGCTGGCCGGATACCACCTGCTGCCCGCGACGCAGGCCGACCTGCTGCGCCGCCTGGGCCGCGGCCCGGAGGCGGCCGCCGCCTATCGCGAGGCGCTGCAGCTGGCGCCCACCGACGCCGAGCGCCGCTTCCTGCGCCGGCGGCTCGCCGAAGTCGGCGCGGGCTCCTCGCCGGCCTGGCAGCTGGCCGGTGTGGCAGCTGGCCGGGCGGCTCCGGGCCGGCCGGGGCGGGCGGTAAACCAGTTGCCCGGCTGACGGCGGCCTGCTGTACTCGGCGCAGCAGCCGACCAGCCGAGGAGCGAAATGCGCGCAGCGTCCATGTCTATCCAGAGGGGAGTTATCGCCTATCCAGAGGACATGACGCTTCGTGAGCACGCTCAACCTGGGGATCCTGGCGCACGTAGACGCCGGTAAGACCACTCTCACCGAGCGGCTGCTGTACGCCGCCGGGGTCATCGACAAGGTCGGCAGCGTCGACGACGGCAGCACCCAGACCGATTTCCTGGCGCTGGAACGGCAGCGCGGCATCACGATCAAGTCGGCTGTCGTGTCGTTCGCCATCGGCGACGTCACGGTCAACCTGATCGACACCCCCGGCCACCCGGATTTCATCGCCGAGGTGGAGCGGGTGCTGAACGTGCTGGACGGCGCGGTGCTGGTGGTCTCCGCCGTCGAGGGAGTGCAGGCCCAGACCCGGGTGCTGATGCGCACCCTGCGGCGGCTGCGCATTCCCGCCCTCATCTTCGTGAACAAGATCGACCGCGGCGGCGCGCACGGCGGGCGCACCCTGGCCGCCATCGAGCAGAAGCTGTCCCCGGCGGTCATCGCGATGGGATCGGCCGACGACCTGGGCAGCCGCGCTGCCCGCTACACGCCGTACACCGCCGCCGACCGCGGCTTCACGTCCCGGCTGACCGACCTGCTCGCCGACCACGATGACGCGCTGCTGGCCGCCTACGTCCGCGATGAGGCATCGGTTTCCTACCGCCGGCTCCGCCGCAGCCTCGCCGCGCAGGCCAGGCGGGCGCTGGTGCACCCGGTGTTCTTCGGCTCGGCGATCACCGGCGCCGGCGTGGACGCGCTGGCGGCGGGCATCACCGAGCTGCTGCCCGCGGCGGGCGCCGACGCCGGCGGCCCGGTTTCCGGCACCGTGTTCAAGGTCGAGCGCGGCGCGGCCGGCGAGAAGGTCGCCTACGTCCGGATGTTCTCCGGAACGGCACGGACCCGGGACCAGCTGCCCTTCGGCGGGAACCGCAGCGCGAAGGTGACCGCGATCAGCGTCTTCGACCGCGGCTCGGCCGTCCGGCGAGACCGCGTGCCGGCCGGCCAGATCGGCAAGCTCTGGGGGCTGGACGGCGTCCAGATCGGCGACGCGATCGGCGAGCCGCCGGCCGCGCCGCCGGGCCGCGGCCACTTCGCCCCGCCCACCCTGGAGACCGTCGTGGTCCCGCGCCGCCGCGCCGACAAGGGCGCGCTGCACGTCGCGCTCGGACAGCTCGCCGAGCAGGACCCGCTGATCAACCTGCGTCAGCGACGACGTCCGCCAGGAGATCTCCGTCTCGCTCTACGGCGAGGTGCAGAAGGAGGTCATCTCGGCCACGCTGGCCGGCGACTACGGCATCGGTGTCAGCTTCCGCGAGAGCACGACGATCTGCATCGAGCGGCCGGCCGGCGCGGGCGCGGCCGTCGAGTTCATCAACCGCGCGGCCAATCCGTTCCTGGCCACCGTGGGACTGCGGGTGGCCCCCGCGCGGCCGGCTCGGGGGTCAGCTACCGGGTGGCCGGCGACCGGCTCGGAACCATGCCGGTCGCGTTCTTCAAGGCAGTCGAGGAAACCGTGCGCGACACGCTGCGGCAGGGGCTGCGCGGCTGGCAGGTCACCGACTGCACGGTCACCCTGACGCATACCGGCTACTGGCCGCGGCAGAGCCACGCCCACGCCCACTTCGACAAGAGCATGTCGAGCACCGCCGGGGACTTCCGCCAGCTGACCCCGCTGGTGCTGATGAGCGCGCTGGCCCGGGCCGGGACGACGGTATACGAGCCGGTGCACCGGTTCCGCCTGGAGGCGCCGGCGGACATCGTCGGCCCGATGCTGCCCGTCCTGGCGCGGCTGCGGGCGATCCCCCGGGCACCGCTGATGCACGGCTCGTCATGCGTGGTGGAGGGCGAGATCCCGGCGGCTCGGGTGCACGAGCTGGAGCGGCAGCTGCCGGGACTGACCCGCGGGGAGGGCGTGCTCGAATGCGAGTTCAGCCACTACCGGCCGGCCGGCGACGGGATCGCGGCCCGCCCGCGGACCGGCCGCAACCCGCTGGACCGCAAGGAGTACCTGCTCCGCGTCAAGCGGCGGCCCTGATGGCGGTCAGGCACAAGCACGGCGGGACCACCGGGCCGGCTGCGGCCTTGGCAGCCTTCATTCCGTCGCCGGGGTAAGCCAGCGGTCGAGGTCGTCGAGGACCGCTTCGATGGCTGGCCGCAGCTCGTCGGCGATCTGGTCCTGGCTCTGGCCCTGGCGGGTGCGGCGTCCGGCCTCGGTGATGATGATCTGGAACACGCCGGCCAGCGCGATCCCGCGCAGCCTGGCGATCTCGGGCGCAACCGCCTCGGTCTCGGCGATGGCAGCAGCGACGGCGCTGGCCTGCCGGTCTGATGCCTCCAGCGCGAGCCGGCGGACGGTCGGGCTGATCGCGGCCAGGAAGCCGAGCTCGCCGCGCCACTGCCCGGCCGGAATGCGGCGGATCCCCTCCACGGAGTCGAGCACGAAGTCGCGGATGGCTGCGGCTGGCGTGGTTCCGGGTTCCCGCGCGCGGATCCGCCGGCCCAGCTCCTGCTGGACCTCCTGATCACGGTCGGTGACCAGCTGCTCCTTGGTCCGGAAGTAGTTGTAGACGGTCTGCTCGGAGACCTCGGCCGCGCGCGCCACGTCGCTGACCGCGACCTGCTCGTAACCGCGCTCGGCGAACAGCCGCGCGGCCGCGTCGGCGATGGCGCGGCGAGTGCGGGCCTTCTTGCGCTCGCGCAAGCCGGGGGTCGTCATGTCCTGAGCATAGCAAGTATTGACTCAACTAAAAAGTTAGTGTTGACTCAAATAATGACCCAGATGCCGCGGCGACGCCGTCTAGCGGCCCCCGCCGCAGACCAGCAGAGGAGCTCTCATGACTACCACGACCCACGGCGCCAGCCGGACTGCGCACCTTCTCGCGCTTATGAAGAAGGGCGATGACGCGTTCAACGCCCGCGACTTCGCCGCAGTGGACGAGGTCCACCACCCGGACATGGTCGCCTACATCCCCGGCCTCGCAGAGCCGGTCTACGGGAAGGAAGCGCACGCCGCGGCGATGCAGCAGTTCCTCCGCATCTTCCCCGACATGCACGTGTACAGCGACCCCTACCCGATCCAGTTCGGCAGCGGCGACTGGATCACCGTCGTCACCCGCGCCACCGGGACCTTCACCGGCGAGATGACGCTCCCCGACGGCACCGTGATCCCCCCGACCGGAAAGGCGTTCGACGTCGAGTTCGGCCAGACCACCAAGTGGGACGGCGACCAGCTCATCGTCATCTCCGCCTTCTACGACGCCGCGGTGCAGAGGCAGCAGATCGGCCTCGCCTAACAGCAAAGTGGTAGGCATCGTGGTTTACAACGACACTGTCCAGAGCGTGTTCGCCTACGGTCTGAGCGGCGTCACGTGGACCTACCAACGCCAGGTCAACCCGGGTCCGGACCCTGGCAACACCGATGCTGCGGTGTCGTGCAGCGGCGCCGGCGCCTTACCTCAGTCGGGTCGGTGCAGATCGTCGGCGAGTTGGCTCTGGCGGAGTACTGGGACGGATCGACGTGGGTGCGCCAGGTCACTCCCGTCCCGGTGAACAGGCTGAACATGGCATCGGCGATGACCTGTTCGACGGGAAGCGAGCGCATCCACGTTCGGGTCGCTGAAGATCGCTGCTGTCGTGTTGACTTTGGTGGTGGATCGACAACGGCTCAGTAGCATCGCGCACTCCCGCCACCCGATCGCGGCACCGGTCTCCGGCGTCAACGTCAACCGGCTGCTGCGCCGGGCGGACCCGCGGCCGGCGGCACGCATCCTTGACCTGGGCTGCGGGGAGGCGGCCTGGGCTTTGCAGGCCCTGGCCTACTGCCCTGACGGGCACGCCGACGGCGTGGACATCAGCCGGCACGCCTTGGAACGCGCTGCGGAAGCCGCCGCCGGACGCGGCCTGGCAGACCGGCTCACGCTGCATGACCGTGACGCCCGGGGGTACGTGGCCGTCGGTGACTATGACCTGGTGATGTGCGTCGGGTCAACGCATGCGTTCGGTGGGTTCGGCGCGGCCGTGCCGCTGGCCGGGCGGCACGTGAACCGGGACGGCATTCTGCTGGTCGGTGAGGGCTTCTGGCAAGTTCCGCCGACGCCGGAGGCCCTCGTGGCGCTCGGCGCCGCGCCGGAGGATTTCACCGACCTCGCCGGCCTGGTCGATGTGGCAGAGCAGGCCGGCTGGACGCCGGTGTACGCGCACATCAGCGACGCCGCCGAGTGGGACAGCTACGAATGGTCGTGGGTCGGCTCGCTCACCGAGTGGGCGCTCGACAACCCCGGCCATCCCGACGCCGCCGGGGCGCGCGCGCTCGCCCGCGAGCACCGGGAGCAGTGGCTCCGCGGATACCGCAACGTGCTGGGCTTCGCAACCCTGGTACTGCGCCGGATCTGACCGCCGGGGCGCTCGCGCACCTGCGAGCCCTTCCTCAACGCACGCTCATGGTGGCCGTCTTATCGTTGGGTTCTTGTTGGTTGCACGATGAGGGGGATGATTATCGACAACAAGGGTCCGAAGCCGGCGTGCAGGTGGATCGGGGTGCGCCGGGCAAGGCTTCGGCGGGCGGTGACTTCGGCGGGCGTGATCGCTTCGCTGGTTGTGCCTATGTCGGTGATGTCTGCCCCCCGGCCTTGGGCGGTACCCAGGTTCTGTACGTCGCCACCAACGGCTCTGACGTCTCCAACGACTGTGCCTTGGCATCGTCGCCGTGTGCCACGGTCGGCCACGCCGTGTCGCTGGCTGCGGCCAGCGATGTGATCGAGGCGGCTTCCGGCAGGTACTTCGAGCACTCCCTGACGGTGGGTGTCTCGGTGACAATCGAGGGGGCCGGCGCCGCCTCGACGATCATCGACGGTCAGGATCAGGGA
Source organism: uncultured Actinomycetes bacterium (assembly GCA_963762615.1). GTDB lineage: Bacteria > Actinomycetota > Actinomycetes > Streptosporangiales > Streptosporangiaceae > PALSA-505. The sequence continues at coordinate 632,471 of CAVXLG010000020.1, forward strand.
CAGGTCATGCTGGTGGAGCCGGGGGCGAGTGTCGCGCTCGCCGGGCTGACCATTGCCGACGGGCGCAGCCCGGGGCATGCGGGAGCGGTGGAGAACAGCGGGACGCTGAGCCTGGTGCACGACCGGTTCGTGGACGACCACGCCACCGACCCCGGAGGCGCGGTCGTCAACTACACGACGATCACGGCGATGGTCAACGACGCGTTCATCGGGAACGGGTCGTCGAGATACGGCGGGGCGGTCGCGAACTTCGGCAGCATCGCCCTCGGGTCGGGTGACATCTTCACCGGCAACGTCGCGCAAATCGGTGCCGGCGCCATCGAGAACGACGGGGCGATCACGTCGTTGGACGACAGTTCCTTCACCGCCAACAAGTCCGGGTACGCCGGCGCCGTGGACAATTCCGGCACCATCGGTGATCTGAGCCAGGACACCTTCTGGCGCAATGACGTATCCGGGTACGCGGGCGCGGTCGAGAACGCGCTGGGCGCCACCATCTCCAGAGTCAGCAACGACACCTTCGCCTACAACTCGGTATCGGACGGCCTCGGCCAGGGCGGGGCCCTGGAGCAGGACGGCGGGTCGGCCATCGGGCTGCTGGCAAACGACACGATCATCCACAACCATGCCACCATCGGCGGGGGCATCTACAACGGGTCATCGGCGGTGGAGTCGGCCACCGGCGTCATCGTTGCCCTCAACACCGGCAAGCAGGGCGCCAACTGCGAGAACTTCAATTCACACATGGCCGACAGCGGGTACAACCTCGAAAGTGACGCCGCCGCATCGTGTGGCTTCAGCGCCGGCGCGCATGACCTCGTCGGCGTGAACCCGCTGCTGCGCCCGCTAGGGTCCTATGGCGGCCCTACGCTGACAGCCCCGCCGTGGCCGCCGAGCCCCGTCATCAGCGACGGCCCGACGGGTCCTTGTACAGTCGCCAAGGATCAACGGGGCGTCCCGCGCCCTCAGCCGTCCGGCGGCCGGTGCGACATCGGAGCAGTCGAGTGGGCGCCGCCCGCTCCCGTTTCGTTGTCACCGTCGGCGGGTTCGCCTGGCGGAGGCACCCGAGTTCATATCGTGGGCAGTGGTTTCACCCTGAGCACCGAAGTCACCTTCGGGAACACGCCCGCCCGGTTCTGGGTGCTCGGCGACTCAGACATCATGGCGATATCCCCGCCGGGCCAGGCCTCAGAACCCGTGAGGCTCCTCGATCCCGACGGCCGTTCCGCCGAAGTCCTGCGATTCTCCTACCGCTGATCGACATGTGGACGCCGGTCGTGCCGGCTATCCGTACCGGGCCGCCGGTCCATGACGACCTGGTCGCCCGCCAGTTCACCGCGGACCGCCCGGATCGCATCTGGCTGGCCGACATTACCGAGCATCCGACCGCCGAAGGCAAGCTCTACCTCTGCGCGATCAAGGGCGTGTACTCCAACCGCATCGTCGGCTACTCGATGGACGCCCGGATGATCGCATCGCTGGCCGTCTCCGCACTGCGCAACGCCATCGCGCGGCCGCCCCGCCTATCAACACGAACCGGCGTGGATGCTTTGATTGCTGCAACCGGGAACCGGCGTATTTTCCTCGTGATTCCCGGCCGGGGAGGAATCTGCTGATGAACCTGCCATCCGTCCTCGCCGGAGTATCTGCTCCGCGTATCCAGGCCGCGCCCAGGCTGCTCATCTGCGCGGCTGTGACGATGGCGGCGTCCGTGGTCCTCGCCGCCGCGCCCGCGGCGGCTTCGGCTGCCGCGGACACCTACTCATTGTCCAGTGGCCAGGTGGCCCTCGCGGCGGGCGGCCACACCTGGGATCTCTCCGTGACCTTCCAAAGCGGCGCGACCACCAGCATCCCCGCGACCCTCGACGTCCAGATCTCCCGCGCGGCCGGAAAAGGGCAGCTGGAGGACCACGCGTGGGCGTTCGACGTGCCGGACAGCGCACTGTCGTTCTCTGGCGGCGACGCGAAGCTCGACGCGGGTTCGAGCGTGTCGCCGCTCGCGTCGGTCGATGTCGCCTTCACCCATACCTCGAGCAAGACCATGTCCTGTGTCGCCGGCAGCGGCACCGTCTTCACCGGTACCCTCAAGGGCACCGTGAAGATCAAGACCGGCTTCAAGCCGACCGGAACGCTGGGCGGCACGAGCCTTTCCTTTGCCGCACCGAACACGCTGGAAGCGATGTCGGGCTGCGTTGCCCCGACGCCGTGCTCTTCGATGTGGACAAGCCCGCGGGGGACCGTTTCGGCCCTCGGCGACACATTCGGCGGCCCCGCAGGCGAGAGGACCACGACGCTGGTCGCGCGCACAACCACTGTGTCGGCCACGGTGATCCGCGTGGACGGCGCGGTCATGTCGACGCCGAAGCCGAAGTTCAGCGCCGGGATACTGCGCATTACGACGAGTTCGTCGGGAATCATCACCGGCTCAGCGACGCTGAGCGGCGGCACGAAGGAGCCCACCCAGACGCAGCCCTGCGTGACGCCGCAGGGCAAGGGTTTCACCGAGCACCAGACCGACTACGCGGACCCGGCGTTCAAGAGCCCGGCTGGCATTACCGCACACACGCTGCTCACCGGGACCCTGACGTCGCAGAAGTCAGGAGCGGGGTTCTTTACCGTCAGCACCTTCACCAAGGGCTGACGCCGCCGGCTCGCGCCGTGGCAACCGGTACGCGCGTTCTCGCCGGCCTGGGCCGCTTGTCCTGGCCAGCCGGGGATCGTCATTGGCGCCGCTACTGTGTCGCGAGGCTCACCGGCGCGTAGTAGGCCGAGTGCACCAGGTCCAGCCAGCCTTGATCAGATGGCGACGGCACCCGCGCGGACGTCTGGACACCGCGCCGGATGAGGTCGGCAGAGATCATCTCAGTGATCAGCTCCGGGGTGAGCGGGGGGAGGGCGCAGTTTTCCGTGGCTGGGCGGACCTGGGCTTTCCAGAGGATGGAGATGCGTATGTCCCGGTCGTCGTGGCGGACGGGGGGCATGCCGGTGTCGGTGATGATCCAGTCGTCGTCGTGGTGGCCGATCTGGGCGGCGGCGGAAAGGGCCGGGGGAGCGGCGGCGGGATCGCCGGTCCGGCCGATCCGGTGGTACATGCGGTTGTTGTCGGCGACCAGGGCCGAGTTGACGAAGGGAGGATGCTCGGAGCGCATCGGGCCGTCGAGCCCGCCGGGCCAGTAGTCGTATCCGCCGCCGCGGCCTCGGTAGCTCCAGAACACAGCGCCCGCCTCGGCCACCCGCCAGTCCTCGAACAGTCCCGAGGCCGCCATGGCCTGCAGAAGCTGCATCGGGTAGCGGTCGCGGTCGGCTCCGCGGAACGCGGGCACGTCAACGTGGATGGCGCCGGCTGGCATGGGAGCGCTGACGTTGACGGCCACAGTGCCGGGAATTACGTCCGCGTCAAGCAGCTGCGCGGCGGCGTGCAGGAGGCGCGGGTTGCGGAGGATGACCTCGGCCCCGTCCACCAGCGGGCGGCCGCCGGCTGCCCAGGTCGCCCGGAAATGGGGGAGTACGCCTTCACCGGCCATGGCCCGCCGCCCGCGGACGGCCGAGTACGGAAGGTAGCTCGCCATCGTCCGGTACGGGCCGTTGCATTTGACCAGGCGGCGGATGAGGCCAGGGTCGTCGAACACGCCGTCGACCCTGATCGGCGTGACCAGCCCGGCAGTGCCCGCCCCCCGCTGCCTGACTTCGGGCATCGCTGTTCCTCCTCGACTGTGCCGCTTCATCCGGCGGTCCCGGACCAGGCCGCGCGGAACGGCCTGATTCTTCGACTATCGCCCGGTTCCCGATCGGCGCGCATCGCTGAAATCAGGTATCCGGCGACCCGGTTCGGGCTGAGGCGGCGACCGCGGCCAGCTCGGCGCGCGAGCGCAGCCCGAGCTTGGCGAAGACATGCTTGAGATGGGTCTCCACCGTGTAGCGGGACAGGAACAGCCGGTCGGCGATCTCGGCGTTGGTATGACCCTGAGCCGCGAGCGCCACGACCCGCCACTCGCCCTCGGTGAGCGCAGGCCATCCCACGTGCCGAGTTCGGGGCAGCGAGGCCCTGGGCTGTTTCGCCGGGGCGGTCGCCGGCCCCGCGACGTCATCGATGAAGCCGGCGACCGCCTGCACGACTGGCTCCCACTGGCCCGCCCAGGGCAGATGGTCCCTGCCGGGAACGACCCGCAGGACGGCGCCGGGGATCGCGCTGGCCACCGCCCGGGCGTCGGCCAGCGGGATCATGTCCTGCTCGCGGTGCACGACAAGCGCCGGCATCTGCAGTCCGGCGAGCAGGTCGCGCACGTCGGCCCGGCCCACGGATTCGATCAGCGCCGCTGCCATCCCCGGGCTGGCGGCAGCCCGCTCGAAAGCCCCAGCGGCATCGCGGCTTGCAGGCCCGGCAAGGCTGGGAGCCACGAGCGCAAGCAGATCCCCCTCGCCCCAGCGGCTGACGATCGAGCGGTAACGGCGCAACAGGCCAGGCCTCGGACCCCGGCAGGAGATGCCGTACAGGACCAGGCCGAGAACCCGGCCCGGATGCGCAGCCGCGAAGGCGATGGCGGCACGGCCGCCGTCGGAGACGCCGAACACCACCGCTGCCTGCGATCCGGCGGTATCCATCACGGCGGCCAGATCGGCCACCCGCTCGTCCATGCTCGGCAGCGCGTCGGTCGGATCGGACAGGCCGGTGCCGCGCTTGTCAAAACGGATCACCCGGCACGCCTGCTCCAGCGCGGTCACGAACCGGCGGTAGCTCAGCTGCTGCCACTGCAAATCCAGGTGAGACACCAGGCCAGGCACGAACACCAGGTCACGCGGGCCTTCACCGGAGACCTGAAAAGCGATCTTGGCGCCAGCCGACTGAGCATACCGAGTTGGCGGCACACGGCGAGCCACCCTGACATGATCCATCACCGAGGCGGCAGGCACCAGACGCAAGCCCTCACGGCCGTTCATTACTGGTCGAGCCCGCCGCGCCGCGGTCAGCTGGCGATGCCGATGACCTGCTTGATCGTGTCCGGCTGGCCGAGCACGCGGAGCACGTAGTGCGCGACGTCGGCGCGCGGGACCGACAGGCCGCCCCGCAGGTTCTGGCCGTACGCCGTGCGGTAGCTGCCGGTGAGCGGCTTGCCGGTCAGCCGGGGCGGCCGGACGACGGTCCAGTCCAGGCCGCTGCCCGCCAGCACGTCCTCCATCTGCGCGAGGTCGGCGAAGACCTGGCCGAGCGTGGCACTGGCCACGTGACTGAGCAGGTGCCGCATGAAGAACCCGTCGCCCGGGTCGTGCCGGGGCGGGCGGGGACGTCCGGGCGTGGCCACCGTGCCCACCGGCGCGGCGCTGACCGCGACGATGCGCCGGACCCCGGCGGCCTGCATCGCGGCCACGATGGCACGCGTGCCCTGCGAGGCGATCCCGGCGTCGGCGTTCGACCGCGGGCCGAGGCCAGACAGTACCGCGTCGGCCCCGGCGACCGCCGCCTCCAGGGCAGCCGGGTCAGGAGCGGCCATGTCGGCGGTGACCGTGCGTACCGGCCGGGAGAGCCTGCCCGGGTTGCGTACCACCGCGGTCACCTCGTGACCGGCGGCGGTGGCCTGCTCGAGGAGCTGTCGGCCGATGCCGCCGGTAGCCGCGAAGATCGTCAGCTTCATGTGTTACTCCCGTACCTGTTCGGTGTACCCTTACTTCTGATGTCATACAACATGAAAAGCATATCATATGAATTCCATAGTATCTGACGGACCGGGCGCAGCCCGGCGCCGGCGGCGGCAGACCGCCGCGATCAAGGACTCGCTGCGCGAGCTGAGCAATCAGCTGGCGCTGCTCAACCACCGCGTCAGCGCGCGGCTCGACCTCAAGGACACCGACCTGGACTGCCTGGAACTGGTGGCCAGGCACGGCCCGCTCAGCCCCAGCGAGCTGGCCCGGCGTGCCGGGCTGCACCCGGCCACGATGACCGGCATCCTCGACCGGCTGGAGCGCGGCGGCTGGGTCACCCGCGACCGCGACCAGGGCGCCGCCGACCGCCGTGCCGTCACCGTCCGGGCCCGGCGCGACCGTAACCCCGAGATCTTCGGTCTCTACGCGGGGATGAACACGCTGATGGACCAGATCTGCGCCGGGTACTCCGACGCCGAGCTAGGGCTCGTGGCCGGCTTCCTGCAGCGCACCGCCGACGCTGGCCGGGAGGCCACCGATCAGCTGGCCGCCGGCCAGGCCTGACCGGCCGCCGCCACCGGCTCGGCAGCCGCCTGACCAGCGACCCCACCGCGCGACGCCACCGGCTCGGCAGCCGCCTGACCAGCGACCACACCGCGCGACGCCACCTGGCTCGGCAGCCGCCTGAGCAGCGGACCCACCGAGGAGGGACGGCGACGGCAACGCCAAGATCGCTATGCGGGTCCGCCAGGTTCCGCCGAGTACGGTGATAGGCGACCCGGATGCGCGGGCGCCGGGCAGGAGGAGCGGATGGACACCGGAGAGGCCGGCGGGCTGACGGCGGTTCAGGATCCCCGCCTGCGCGCCGACTGCGCGCGCTGCTTCGGGCTGTGCTGCGTGGTGCCGGCCTTCTCCGCCTCCGCGGATTTCGCGATCGACAAGGAGGCCGGACAGGCCTGCCCCCATCTGCGGCCGGATTTCCGCTGCGGCATTCACGCTCAGCTCCGGCATCGGGGCTTCCCCGGCTGTGCCGCCTACGACTGCTTCGGCGCCGGGCAGAAGGTCGCCCAGGTGACCTTCGGCGGCCGGGACTGGCGGCAGGCCCCGGACACCGCGCGGCAGATGTTCGAGGTTTTCACGGTCATGCGGCAGCTGCATGAGCTGCTCTGGTACCTAGCCGAAGCGCTGACGCTGCCGGCCGCCCGGCCGCTCTACGGCGAGCTCCGCCGCGCGTTCGGCGAGACCGAGCGGCTCACCCGCGGCACGGCGGCCGACCTCGCCGAGCTGGCCGTGGCGGAGCGGCGGCACCAGGTCGGCGCGCTGCTGCGCCGGGCGAGCGAACTCGCCCGGGCCGGCCCGCAGCCGCGCGGCGACCACGCGGGCGCCGACCTGACCGGGGCCGACCTGCGCGGCGCCGACCTGCGCGGCGCCAGCCTCCGCAGCGCCCGCCTGATCGCCGCCGACCTGCGGGACGCCGACCTGCGCGGCGCCGACCTCACCGGGGCCGACCTGCGCGGCGCCGACCTGGCAGGTGCCGACCTGACCGGCAGCATCTTCCTCATCCAGTCCCAGCTCGATGCCGCGCGGGGCGATGCCGGCACCAGGCTGCCGCCATCGCTGGCCCGCCCGGCCCACTGGCCCGGCGCCGGCCGGGTCAGCCGCGCGTAGCCTGGTCAGGGCGCCGCTGGCAACCTCGCCCGGCTCAGGCAGGCACGCTGATTCGCGTCTTTCGCGGAGCCGCGGCGCGCCTGCGCGGCGCGGCCCGCGGGCTCCGGGCACGGCGCGCAGAGGGCGGGATCCGCCCCGGCGGCGAAGAGCCCCTGGCGCGAAGGCCGGTCCCGGTATAGAACAGTCGGCATGCCCGGGGATCAGCGGGACGCGCCCGTACCCATCGCCGCCGGGACCCCGATCGTGGCCGCGGATCTCGTCCTGCGGCCGGTCAGCGCGGCGGCCGCGGCCGCCCTGGCGGCAGGCGACTTGAGCCAGATCCGGGCGGGGGAGGGGTGGCCGCACGAGGACAGCCTGGACGGGCTGCGGATGGCGGCGCAGGGGAGCAGCCCCTGCTGGCTGGTTACTCTCAGTGATCTCGTCATCGGGGAGTGCGGCACGCACGGGCCGCCGGACCCGGCCGGGGTAGTAGAGATCGGTTACGGTCTGGCGGCACCGTACCGGGGCCGGGGCTACGGCAGGCAGATGGTCCGCGCGCTGGCCCGCTGGCTGCTCGGCCAGCCGGGCGTCACCGCTGTGCTGGCGCATACCGACCCCGGCAACGTGCCGAGCCGACGGTCGCTGGAGAGCGCCGGGTTCCGCAGCGAGGGCGAAGCGCACGGGCAGTACCGCTACCGCCTCAGCTGACCGCGCCGCTACCGCCCGCGGCCGGCCCGCCGCAGGCTCAGCGCGGGAACCACCATGATCACCACAACGGCCGTGCCTGCTACCTGCTCCGCGGCCGCTTCGGCAGCGGCGGGGCTCTCGCCGCTGTCAGTTCGGCGGCTCGTTGTAGCGGCGCTGCTCGTAGACCTCGGTCGGTGGCTCCTTGTAGTCTTGCGGCGGCTCCCCGTAGCCAGGACGAGGCTCGTCATAGCTGCCCGGGGGCTGGTTGTAGTTCCCGGGGCGCGGGTTGTAGTTCCCGGGGGGCTGGTTGTAGCTGCCGGGAGGCTGGTTGTAGCTCGCGGGGGGCTGGTTGTAGCCCTGGCGAGGCTGGTTGTAGCTCGGGGGAGACCCCGGGGGAGACTCGGTGTACCGGCGCTGCTCGTAGACCTCGGTCCGCGGGGCTGACCTCCGGCGCCGCATCATGATCAAGGTCAAGGCGATGATCAGCCCGGCGGCGCCCGCGATCATCAAGATCAGGCCAACCAGCCGCAGGTCCACATAGGCGGAGGTCCAGTTGATGGCGTACCGCAAGATCGCGCCGATCACGAGCAGCGCGATGCTCCCGCCGATGGTCATGGACAACCTCCTGTCACCTCGGGCGCAGCCGCCGCGTGGCGTCGCGGCCCGGGACAATGCCTTCGCGTCGGCCTGCCCGCCCGGAATCCATCGGTTCCCCGCGAGCCCGGGCACACCTGCGTGTGGTGGGAGTAGCGGACCGGCGCAGATGCGGCCGGCGCCGTCCGTCCGGTGCCTTGCCTGGATCATACGCGCGAGCAATCATGGACGTCAGGTGCCCGGCGGTACCTGAAGCCGCTGATGGACTGCGGGACGCGGGCAGGCCGGCCCGATCCGCCGGCCACGGTAATCGCCGAGGGGGGGCAATGAATCACGATTCCCCGGTGCGGCAGGTCAATGGCCAGCGTGAGTTCTCCCGTCGGCAATCCGCGCGCAGGCGAACCGAGAAGAAGCTCTGGAACGCTTTCCGTTCCGGGCAGCAGGTCAACCTGCGTCTGGACGGGAAGGCCGGCCGTAACGGCCGCCTCGCCGCGCGCGGGGCAGCACTGCGGGCCGAGGTGATCGCCGAGATCTTGTGCGCCGAGCCCGGCCCCGGCAAGAATGCCCGGCTGACGCTCTGCGGCGCCCAGGTCACCGGCCCGCTCGACCTGAGCTACGCGCGGATCGACCAGCCCATCACCATGCGCGACTGCGTCTTCGACCAGCCCATCGTCCTGGCCGAGGCCCGGCTCGGCGCACTGACCCTGGACGGCTCCAGCTTCCCGGGAATCGTCGCGCCGAACCTGGAAGTTGACGGTGATCTTGGACTCAGCCGGGTCACGTCTTCGCGGACGGTGTGCCTGTCCGGCGCTCACTTGCATCGCGACGTCCGGCTGAGCGGAGCGCGGCTGCGGCCGGGGGAGGATCAGGAGAGCGCACTGGCCGCGGATCACCTGGTCGCAGACGGCAGCGTAGTCTGCGACGACGGTTTCGAGGCGGCAGGCACCGTCACCATGGCAGGTGCCCGGATCAGCGGTGCCGTCCGGCTGGACGATGCCAGGATCACTGCCAAGGGCGGGCAGAAGGTCGCGTTCGACGGCGACGGGATGACGGTTGGCCACGATTTCAGCGCCCGGCGCCTGCAGGCAGCGGGCGAGGTGCGGCTCGTCGATGTCAGCATCGCCAGCACGCTCGAGCTTCGGGGCGCCAAACTGGCCAGCGCCGACGGCATAGCGCTGCGGCTCGACCGGGCCGAGATCTCCAGCAGCCTCTACTGTGACCAGGGCTTCGCGGCCGTCGGAGAGATTGGCGCGATCGGCGCTCACGTGAAAGGCAGCGTCTACTTCAACAACGCGGAGGTCGGCAGGCCGGCGCCGGCCACCGGCCCGGGCGGGCCGCCCAGGACGGGCGTCGCGCTGCGCCTGGTGCGCACGAAGATCGACGGGGACTTCGGCTGCTGGGAGGGTTTCGTCGCGCACGGCACGATCGACCTGGCCAGAGTGTCGGTAGCCGGCGAGTTCAGGCTCCTCACTACCGACCTGAAGGGATACCCGACAGCCGCGGACTTCGCCAGCGGCCGGTTCACCACCCTCGCGATCAGCGGCGACCCGCCCGCAGGCCTGCTCGATTTCACCAAGGCCAAGGCGGATTTCTTCCGGGACGGCCCGGCGCACCGGCAGAGCGGCGATATCATTCTCGACGAATTCGAATACCGCGCGATCCAGATGAATCTGATAACGGTAAAGCAGCGGGAGCAATGGCTGCTGCGCGCCATGGCGGCGAGTAAGGGGAAGGCCGACGGCGACCAGGACGGCTATCTGCCCCAGCCGTACGATCAGCTGGCAGAGGCGTACCGTCGCGTCGGCGACGATCACGCCGCGCGCCGCATCCACCTCGCCAAGTACCGGCAGCGCAATCGCGTGACAAGCTGGCGCCGCTGGTACAGCAAACTATGGAATATGCTGCAGGACGGCGTGATCGGCTACGGCTACGCGCCGCTGCGCACTCTCATGTGGCTGCTCGGCCTATTCGTGATCGGGGCGCTGCTGTTCCGCTACGGCGCTACGCCGTATCCGATAGCCGATGTGCACCATCACACCTTCACGCTCAACAACTCGGTAGGCTACACTCTCGACCTGCTGCTGCCCACGAGCGCGCTGCAGGAACGGCAGACATGGCAATCCGCCAATGGACTGGGGGAGGTGGCCGCAGCGAGCCTGGTGATCTTCGGCTGGATTCTCACCGCCACCGTGTTCGCCGCCGCCGCGCGCGTGCTACAGCGAGGCTGAGGCTGCGGCGCCGAGGTCGGCCACGGGCGAAGTCAGGCTCTGAGCACGTAGATCTTACGGTGCCCCCGGGGGCACACGATCTCGATCTCACGCTCGGCAGGCGGCAGGTATTCCTCGGTCAGAGCGACGGGCGCATCTCCTGGAAGCTCCACGGTCTCGTTGCATCCGGTTTCCAGACACAGCACCCTCGACATTACTTGTCCACCTCAATCCTCGTAATTCCCGGCTCTCGGCGCGCAAGTCGGCGGCCGTTCCTACACCTGCGCCGGGGTAACGGGCTCCCGGACTGCCCCGGCCGCGAAACTCCCGTTACCTTCCGCCGGCTCATCGTGGCCGTCGACAAATTCGATGCACACCTGGTTGTCGTGGCAGGTCCTGACGATCTCGATCGCGCTATCGTATTCTTCCTCAGACATTTCCTTCGGATCGAGTCCGATGTCCGCGGCTTCCGTTATGTCGATGGGAAAGAGGTGGTGGGTGTAACCGTATACCAGCCGCGAAGCGATCTGTTCCGCTTTCCCCTGGTCCATCTGGGCGGCCCGGGAGATGAGTATCTGAGCGTACCTTTCGCCCATCTTCAGGCTGCGTCCCCAGCCGCCGAAGTCGAGCGACCTGGTCTGCGAGAGCATCGGCGTAATGCTGCCTATCGCGAACTGGGCGGCCGCGTTGAGGGAGTCGGTGAGCAGCAGCTTGCCCTGGGTCAGCGCGGCAAGTTGCTTGAGTGCCTGCGAGAGCGTCGAGAACCCGAACTCCCGGACATAGTCGACACTCTGGTAGCAGTCGAGAGCCGAAACGTAGTCAGTGGGGTTCCTGGGATCCCTGATCTGGGTATCAAGCGGGCCCAGCTCTCCGAACGGCGACATGTATATGTTATTTGCCCCCACGGCGATCAGCGTACTGGCGCTCTTAGCCTTCCGCGGGACATATATGTTGAGGCTGCTGGCGTACCTGGAAAGGAACAGCACGGTCCTGAACGCGCTGTCGAGCGGGCCGCCCGTCGAGTCGAGTATGACGTTGATCGTTTCCTCGGGAGCTGACTTCGGGAACCCGAACCGCTGCTGGCATGCGCGCTGCACGCGGTGTTCGGTTGACTTCCCCGGATCACCCGCGCCGATAAGCCGGCCGATGAGCAGGAGGCAGGGGCCGCCGCCGTTCAGCCCGGCGAACCGCCTGCCCGCGGCGTGGATCAGCCGGCGCTGGCCGGCGTCCAGCTCCCGGTAGTAGAAGGAGCCGCTGTCGGCCAGCCCGAGGCTGCCGTTCGGTCTGCCGGCTCCGGCAATGGGCCCATCTTCCGGGATCGTCATCGTGCCCCCAAGTGCCGCTTGCGGGTGACTGCGGCGCGTGCATCCCTGCCGCTGCCCGCTCGGTAGAGTCCCATCCTCGCAACTCCGCGCGGTAAATACCACTCTGCGTGGATCGTCATCGCGCCCGCAAGCGCCGCTCTGCGCGGAAAGTGTCACTCCGCGTTGTTCGCGTCCTGCGGGCGGATACTTGTCCAGTGGAGTCAGTCCGGGTGGCTCAGGCGGCGTCAGCCTGGCTGGCGGGCGGGGCGGCCTGATGCCGCGCAACGGGCCAGCCGTGATAGCCAGGCTGCCTAGAACGCCCGGCGTCTACCGGTTCCGGGACGCCCGCGACCGGGTGCTGTACGCCGGCCGAGCCAGCGTGTTGCGCAGCCGGGTGGGGTCGTACTGGTCGGATCTGCGTGATCGCGATCACCTGGCTCCGATGGTGGCCCGGGTTGCCCGGATCGAAGCGGTCAGCTGTGACTCTGTCCATGAAGCCGCCTGGCTGGAGCGCAACCTGCTGGAGGCGTCGCTGCCGCCGTGGAACCGGACGCGGGGTGGCCAGGAAAGCGCCGTCTGCATCCGGCTGGATACCGGGCCGGTGAACCCCGGCCTCTCCGTCGTATACCGGGCCCGGCCAGCTGACCAGGTGCGCTATTTCGGGCCTTACCTAGGCGGCCTGAAAGCCCGGCGAGCGGTCACTGCGCTGCACAGAATCCTGCCGCTGTGTTACGCCGGCTGCTGGCTGGACGGCGCGGAACGTGATCTGGCCCGCGTGCGGGGCGCTGCTGGTGGCGATCGCACCGCGCTCATCGGCTCGCTCACCGCGATCCTGGAACGCCAGCCTGCCGCGGTTACCTGGGCTCACCGTCAGCTGGAGCGGTTGCGGGACCACGCGGCCGCCACGCTGGCCTACGAGTTCGCCGCCCGCATCCAGGACGAGATCGACGCGCTCGACTGGGTCAGCTGCGCGCAACGGGTCACCACCATGGACGCCGCGAACCTCACCATCGCGGGCTGGTCAGGCGGCATGCTGATTCAGTTCCTGATCCGCGGCGGGCGGGTATGCGCCTGGTCGCAGCGACCCGACAGCCTGCCCGGCGTCGCGCCAGCGCTGGCTGGCACCCCCGCTGCCTGGCGCGATTTCGCTCAGCGCAACGCTGCACTCGCCGCCAGCCTGGCTGGCTGTCCCGTCTTGGTGAGTGCTTGAGAGCAGCCGACCCTCTCCCGCGGGGTATCGCCTAATATCCTGCAAGCCATCCGCAGCCGGCCCGCCAGGCCAGCGGGCGGGTGCCCGGCCGGTTACGTCACGCTCTCCGCGCCGGGCAACTCCCATACCGGCGTGTGCTACCGCAAGCTCGGCACGCCGGCAACGCTCACCTCCGCAGCGGTGTCGCCGGGTCCTGTCGCCGCACCCGCGGGCAAGCAGGCGCCGGCGAACGAGGCGTAGCGGCCGGACCCTGTCAACTTGACATAATGCTCCTTATCGGCGCTTAACCGGGACGAGCTTGAACAGGTGAGAGAACTCGTCTCACCATCTGCGCAGCGTCATCTCGCTGACCTCGGTAAACGTCACGAGGTGTCAGCGGTAGGCGGCACCGGCTGTCAGTCACTGGATTAGGCTGACCTGCAAGCGGAGCCTCCGGCTGCCGGTGGCTGTGGCTGACCGTGCTTTGTACTTTGCGGAGGCGGATGGGCGGATCCGTTGACCGAGCACGCGTCTCGTAGGCAGAGAAGCTGACACAGGGACCATCGACAGGCTTCTGGCGGATGCCGTCTCGGGCCGGAGCGGTGTCCTCGTCCTCACCGGTGAAGCGGGGGTGGGTAAGTCCAGCCTGCTTGCCTATGCGCGGGCGAGAGCTGGCGGGATGGGCGTCCTGCAGACGGTCGGCGTGCAATCCGAGGCCGAGATTCAGTTCGCGGCGCTGTATCAGTTGCTGCGTCCTGCGCTGGACCGGATCACTTCACTGCCGCCGCGGCAATCGGCGGCGCTGGGAGCTGCGCTGGGCATCGTGCCGGGCCGGCCTGCAAACCGCTTTCTGATCGGCACTGCGGTGCTTAGCCTGCTGGCGGAGGCGGCTGGCGATCGCCCGCTGCTGTGCCTGGTGGACGACGCGGGCTGGCTAGATTACGAATCGGCCGTGGCGATAGCGTTCGCCGCCCGGCGGCTTCAGGCCGAAGCGGTGGTCATGATCGTCGCGGCGCGGGCGGTGGACGGCACGCCATTCGCGGGGTTTCCGGTCCGGCCCATCGAGGGACTAGGCCGTTCGCAGGCCGAGACCCTTCTCGCGGCGCACCACCCGCGTGCTGACCCGCTCATCCGCGAGCGCGTGATTGATCGCGCCGCCGGTAACCCGCTGGCCCTGCTGGAGTTCGCCGGCCGCCTGCAGGACGTTGAGCAGCTGGTCCAGCCGTTCTCGGCCGGCCTTGCCCCTACTGCTGTCGAGTCCCTGTACTTGGAGCAGGTCCGCAGGCTGCCGGATGATACGCAGCTGCTGCTGCTGGTGGCGGCGGCAGAAGACTCCCAGGCTCTCGGGCTGATCATGCGGGCTGGAAGCAAGCTCGGCATCGAGCCAGCGGCGCTGGAGCCCGCAGAACGGGCGGGGATCGTCTCGGTTACGGCGGACCAGATCACGTTCGGCCATCCGCTCGCGCGCTCCGCCGCCTACACCGGTGCGGCGTTCACCCGACGTCAGCGAGTGCACAAGGCACTTGCCGACGCCTGCGGGCCGGAGGAACCTGACCGCCGGGCCTGGCACCATGCCGCGGCAGCCCTGGCACCCGACGAAGAGGTGGCGCGGGAGCTAGAGTCCACGGCCTGCCGCGCGCAGGTGCGCAGCGGCCAGGGGGCGGCATCTGCCGCCCTGGAGCGTGCGGCGCACCTATCGGGCGACGCCGGCGCCAGGGCGGTGCGGCTGGTTGCCGCTGCTGAGGCGGCCTGGCGGGCAGGCAACGGCGACCGGGCCATCGCCCTGGTCACGGAAGCGACCCCGCTGCCCGGCAACGCCCGGCTCCGGGCCGACGCAGCCGAAATCCGCGGGCTGGTCCAGGCCCAGAGCGGCATGCCCCGCCAGGCTGCTGCCGCCCTCCTGGCCGCCGCCAGAAATGTCGCCCCCACTGACCCCCGCCGGTCGATGCGGCTTGCCACGATCGCCGCGGAGGCCGCCTGGTTCGCCGGCCACGGGGAGCGCCTCGAGCAACTCGACACCTTCGTGAGCTCGCTGCCGGCCAGCGGGGGCATGTCCGGCGGGTTCAGGCGCGCATACATCGGGGCGCTGGCCGCGACGCTGCGAGGCGGCCTGCCCGCTGCGGCCTCCCGGCTCAGGGCGGCAGCGGGGCGAACCGGCAGGCTCAGTGAACAGCGCCCGCTGACTTGGGCCGGTGACTGCGCCCTGCTGCTGCAAGACTCGCCGACGGCGCAGGAACTCTACTCGCAGGCTGTGGACCGCGCACGTGAGCTCGCCAACATCGCCGATCTGATGCACGCCTTGCACTTGCGCGCCCGGTGCGAGCTGGAACTCGGCAAGATGGCCGTTGCCGAAGCCGACGCCGCCGAGGCCGTCCAGCTCGGGCGGCAGCTGAACCAGCCGGGAGTCGTCGCCCACAGCCTCGCCGTCCTGGCAAGGGTGGCTGCCCTCCGCGGCGACGCCGGCGAATCCCGCCGCCGCGCGGCGGAAGCCCTGGAACACGCCGTACCGCACCGCCTCCATCTTGCCGTCTGCGCCGCCGTCCTCGCGAATGCCGAACTCGACGTCAGCCAGGGCCGCCCCGATGCCGCGCTGGAGCGACTAGAACCGCTGATCGCTGACCCGCTGGCGCATCCCGGATACCTGATCGAACTCGCGAGCATGACCGTAGAGGCGGCCGCTCGTGCCCGCACGCCTGCCCGCGGGCAGCCTGCGCTAGCGCTATGCGAGGCGTGGGTGGAATGCCTGGATGCGGCCGCACCGCGCGCGACACTTGCCCGTTGCCGCGGGCTTCTCGCCGACGGTGCTCAGGCTGACCGCCACTTCGGTGCGGCGCTGCGGCTCCACCGGGAGCAGGCGAACCCGCTTGACCAGGCGCGGACCTGGCTCAATCTGGGCGAGCAGCTACGTCGCACCGGGAGCCGGGCGGCCGCACGGCCGCATCTGCGGTCAGCCATGGAGGCCTTCGACAGCCTCGGAGCCCGGCTGCTCGCCGACCGCGCGGCGGAGGAACTCAGGGCCAGCGGCGAGGTCGCGCGACGGCGGCCGCTGGGCGCTATCGGCGACCTGACTCCGCGGGAACGCCAGGTCGCCAGGCTGGCCGCGGCGGGGCACTCCAATAGCGAGGTCGCGGCACGCCTGTTCCTGAGCCAGAAGACCGTCGAATACCACCTGCACAAGGTGTTCACCAAGCTCGGGGTGACCTCACGGACCGACCTTGCGGCAGCCGGGGATCGGCTCGGCTCAGCCGCCGCAGCGGGCGAGGCCGCTCCCCCGGCCTGACCCCGGTGGCAGCGGGACGCCGCCCTCCGGGCGGCAGCCCCCCGGACTAGGGGGCGGCTAGGGACTTCATTGATTCGGTGCGCGCTCACCCCGGCTTACGTTTGCCGTGCAGGCCGGATGAACGCATCCGGATGGGCTATCGAAGGGCAGGCTGCCATGGACGGCGAGGTTGCCGCGGCACCGGCTGAGCACAGGCTCCCGGCTGTCCAGGCGCTCACGCTGACCGTCAACGGCGAGCCGCGGGCGCTGCGAGTCGAGCCTCGCGTGAGCCTGCTGGATGCTCTTCGCGAGCATCTGGGGCTGGCGGGTTCGAAGAAGGGATGTGACCAGGGCACGTGCGGTGCCTGCACGGTGTGGGTGAACGGCCGGCGGGTGCTGGCGTGCCTGACGCTGGCGGTCACGTGCGAAGGCCGCGAGGTCACCACGATCGAGGGGCTGTCGGCCGGCGGGGAACTGTCTGCGATGCAGGCGGCGTTCGTCGCCCGCGACGCATTCCAGTGCGGCTACTGCACCCCCGGCCAGATCATGTCCGCGGTGGCGCTGCTGGCCGAGGGCCACGCCGGGGACGACGGGCAGATCGCCGAGTGGATGAGCGGCAACATCTGCCGGTGCGCGGCCTATCCGAACATCCGCGCCGCGATCCGCGACGTCCGCGACGCGGCTGGCGGTGAGTGAGGATGCGGCCGCTTAGTTACGCCCGGGCCAGCGACGTCAACGGTGCGATCACGGCAGTCCGGCAGCGCAGCGATGCCGCGTTTCTGGCTGGCGGCACCACCGAGGTCGACCTGGTACGCCAGAACGTGCTGCGGCCCGGGCTGCTGGTCGACATCAACGACCTGCCGCTGAACCGGGTCGAGGACCTGCCCGGCGGCGGGCTCCGCATCGGCGCGCTGGCGAGGATGAGTGACGTCGCCCAGGCGCCAGGCGTGCTGCAGCGGTTCCCTGTCATCTCGCAGGCGCTGCTGCTGGGCGCCTCGGCGCAGCTGCGGAACATGGCCTCGATGGGCGGCAACTTGTGCCAGCGGGTGCGGTGCAGCTACTTCCGCGACGCGACATCGCCGTGCAACAAGCGCGATCCCGGCAGCGGCTGCGCGGCCCTGGATGGCTTCAACCGCGGGCACGCCATCCTGGGCACCAGCGACGCGTGCATCGCGACTCACCCGTCGGACGTCGCGGTCGCGCTGGTCGCCCTGGACGCGGTCGTGCATACGCGCGGGCCGGGCGGCGAGCGGGCCATCCCCATCGACGATTTCTTTCTGCTGCCCGGTGACACCCCGGAACGTGAGCATCCGCTGGAGCACGGCGAGCTGATCGTGGCGATCGAGGTACCCCCGGCGCCGCCGGCTGGCCGTTCCGTCTACCTGAAGTTCCGTGACCGGGAGTCGTATGAGTTCGCTCTGGTGTCGGTGGCGGCGGCGGTGCGCACGGCCGGCGGCGCCGTCGTCGATGTGCGCCTGGCGCTCGGCGGTGTCGGCACCAAGCCGTGGCGTGCTCGGCGCGCCGAGCGGAGCCTGCTCGGCCGGCCAGCCGCCGAAGCGAGTTTTGCCGAGGCGGCTCAGGAGGAGCTGGCGGCGGCCGCCGCGAGGCCGCTGAACGCGTTCAAGGTCGAGCTCGCGCGGCGGGCGGTCGTCCGGGCGCTGGTGACACTGACGAACGGAGACGAGCGGTGAGCGGGGCCATCGGGCAAGAGGTCAGCCGGGTCGACGGCCCGGCGAAAGTCACCGGCTCCGCGCGGTACTCGGGTGAGATCGCGCTGCCCGGCCTGGCCTACGCCGAGATCGTCGGCGCCGCGGTGGCCAGCGGCCGGATCACTGCGATCGACACCGCGCAGGCCGAGAACGCCGAGGGCGTGGCCGGGATCCTGACTCACCGCAACATGCCCAAGGTGAACAACGTGCCGCTGCTGCCGTCCCTGGTTGGCGGCCCGGCACCCGGCGAGACGTTCTTCCCGATGCAGGACGACGTGCTGCACTATGCCGGCCAGCCGGTCGCGATCGTGGTGGCCGACAGCCTCGAGCAGGCACAGCACGCCGCGACGCTGGTGCAGATCAGTTACGCCGAGACCCCGTCGGTCACCACAATCGACCAGGGCCGCGCTGACGCCTACGAACCGGAGAAAATCTTCGGCGGCCTCATGCCGGCCCAGACGCGGCGCGGGAACGTCGAGGACGGGTTCGCGGCCGCGGATCTCCTCATTGACGCGCCGTTCCGGTTCGCGGCCAACCATCACAACCCGATCGAGGCGCTGACCACCACCGCTGCGTGGGATGGTGACCAGCTGACGCTCTATGACTCCTGCCAGGGCATCAAGGCCGTGCAGCTGACCGTCGCCGCCCTGCTCGGGCTGTCTCCGTCCAAGATCCGGGTCCTGACGCGGTACGTCGGCGGGGCCTTCGGCTCCAAGGCCATGGTGTGGCCGCACGTGACCCTCACGGCACTGGCCGCCCAGTACGTCAGCCGCCCCGTCCGGCTCGCGCTGCCGCGCGGCCAGATGTTCACTTCCTGCGGGCACCGCGAAGAGCAGGAACAGCACATCGAACTCGGCGCGACCAGCGACGGTAAGCTCACCGCGATCCGCCATCACAAGATCTCCGTCACCTCTCCCTTCGATGACTGGGCCGAGCCTGCCTTCGGCGTCGCCTCGCAGCTGTACGCCTGCCCCGGTTTCGAGGGCGTGCACCGGCTGGTGCGCGGCAACACCATGACGCCCACTTTCACCCGCGGACCGGGCGAGGCAGTCGGCGTCTTCACCCTCGAATGCGCGATGGACGAACTAGCCAGCGAACTCGGCATCGACCCGATCGAACTGCGCCTGCGCAACATCACCGACGTCGACCCCAATACCGGCCACCCATGGTCCAGCTATGGACTGCCGGAATGCTTCGAACGGGGCGCACGGAGATTCGGCTGGGCCGGCCGCAACCCTCAGCCGCGATCTGAACGCGACGGGAACTGGCTGATCGGCACGGGAATGGCGACCGCCGGCTATCCGATCGCGTTCTTCATGCATACCCAGCGGGCCCGCGCGCACCTGTACGCCGACGGCACCGCCGTCGTGCAGACCGCTACCCAGGAGTTCGGCACCGGGATGGCGACCGTGATGACCCAGGTGGCCGCCGACGGGCTCGGCATCGGCCTGCAGGACGTACGGTTCGAGTTCGGCGACACCGACCTGCCGAACGCTGGCTCGCCGGTGGGCTCGAACGGCGCGATGATGGTCAGCGCGGCCGTACACAACGCTGCCAGCGCGTTGCGGGATCAGCTGATCAGCCTGGCCGTCGGCGACAGCCAGTCGCCGCTGCACGGCGCCGACCCGGCGGGTGTTGTCGTGGCGGGCGGACGGATGACGCTCGCGGGCGACGCCAAAACCGGCGAGACCTACGGCAGCCTGATGCAGCGCCACATCATGAGCGACGCGGAAGCCACCGGCAGCTGGGATCCACCGCCGCTGGACACCCCGTATGGGCTGCTGACCTTCGGCGCCCAGTTCGCCAGGGTGGCGGTCGACGCCGACCTCGGCATCATCCGGGTGCGGCACATGGTCGGCGCCTTCGCCCCGGGCCGGGTCCTCAACCCCAGGACAGCTCGCAGCCAGCTCATGGGCGGCATGCTCTGGGGCATGAGCCAGGCCCTGCTCGAAGGCACTCACATGGACACCCGCCACGGCCGCTGGGCAAACGCCAGCCTGGGCGACTACCTCGTCCCCGTCAACGCCGACGCACCCGACGTCAACGTCGAGCTGATCGAGGTCGAAGACCACGTCACCGGCCCGCTCGGCGTCAAGGGCGTCGGGGAAATCGGGCAGGTCGGCTCAGCCGCGGCGATCGCCAACGCGGTGTACCACGCCACCGGCTACCGGGCCCGCGAACTGCCGATCGCCGTGGAGCACCTGCTGGCCCACCTGCCGTCCAGGCCCGCGTCCGCCGCGGCAGGAGCACAACCGGACCTGACGTGACCGGCCGGGCACCAAGCCGCCCGCGGCCAGCCGGCCTGCGCAGCATCGGCCGGCCCGAACCGCTGCCCGGCCGGCCAACGCTGACCACCCCGCCGCGTCTGCAGCACGAGGCGGTCGCCGACCTGCAGCGCCAGCAGCTCGCCGCGCAGCCCCGGCTCGGCCTGGGCGGCCTGCTGCTCGCCGCGGTCGTCTTCTTCGCCCTCGCCCTCGGCACCGGCAGCACCACGACATCGCTGCTCATCCTCGGCCCGATCTCGACGTTCGCGCTGCCAGCCGTCGCCATGGTCGCGTTCTGGTGGAACGACTGGCCAGGCTCACGACTCACCACCCCCTGGACCGGCCTGATCGACACCGTCCTGGTCGCCGCCGCCGCGGTCGTGCTGACCATCGCCGGCCAGGCCATCATCGAGCGATCCGACGTCCGGGCAGTGTTCGAAGCCAGCCCCGGTCCCGGCATTCCAGCGACGTTTCCCGCGGCGCTGCCTCTGGCCGGCGCGGCGTTCACCGCCATGCTCCAGCTGTCACTGGTCTGCGAACGCTGGCCGCTGGGCAGCCTCGGGCGGTTCCGGTCCGGCCTCGCCGCGCTCGCGCTGTCCTGGGCGGTCGGGACCGGCGCCTACTTCCTGTTCGTCAACTTCAGCGCCATACCAGCCTTCGAGCGCGCCGCCGCCGGGCTGCGCAACCCCGGCGGCCCCATCACCGCCCCCGACTTCGGCTCCGCGCTCATCGCCGTCGGGGTCTGGCAGGCGGTGTTCTTCATCGCCCTGCGCGGCTGGCCCGTCAACACCATCACCCGCCTCCTGCCCCGCCTGCTCACCGGCAACGCCCTCGTCATCGGCCTCGGCGCACTGACCTACACCGTGCTCCGCGACCTCGCACGCTGGCAGCCAGCCGCCATCAGCGCGGCCTGCGGATGCGTCATCAGCGCGGCGCTCATCGTGGCCATGCTGTTCGAAGGCTGGCCAGCCGCGCGCCTGCCCCCCGCGCCGGGCCGCGTCGTGACCCTGGTCCTCACAGCCCTGGTGGCGCTCGCGCTCAACCGCGGCCTGGCCGCCTACGCCGACAGCGTGCACTGGACCAGAGCCACCCCAGATGACTGGATCACCACCGCCGCGCTCAGCTTCATCGGAGCCGGCATCATCCTGCACGTCGGCATCGGGCTCCGCTGGCCGTTCGCCCTGGAGAGCAGGCAGGACTCATGAGACCCGCCAAGCCCGCAAACCCGCCATGGGCAGGCTGATCGCCGAGACTGCCTTTCCATTGGCGCAGGCCAACTAAGGAAGCCGTCCACGGCCATGCCGCGGCGCTATTGCCCGGAGCTCAGGAGCCGGTTTCGACGAGGGTCTTGTCAGACAGGAGCGATCCTTTGCCAGCGAACCCCACTGCTTCGCAGCTGGCAGCGCTGGCGCAGGCGACGGCGTAGAGTTCGCTGTCGGCCCGCGGGCTCGGACTGGGCGTGATGGCCCACCGGGACCCGTTCCAGGACTCGATCAGGGTCTTGCCGTTCCCGGGACCGCTGGCGGGCCCGTAGACATTGAATCCGGCGGTCACGCAATTGGACGCGCTTGTGCAGGACACGCCGCCCAGGTCGTTAGCCAGCGGGCCCCTGCTGGGAATGGTGACGACGGACCACCGTTTTCCGTTCCAGGACTCGGCGAGATTGCGGACGATCACCGGCTGCACGTTCCAGCCACCGACCGCTTCGCAGTTCGTGGCGCTGGGGCAGGACACGCCACTGAACCAGTTGTTGCCCCGGCTGGCCACGTTGGGGCTGGGGATGACCGACCAGCGGCTTGCGTTCCAGGATTCGGCCAGGGTGAGCATCCCGAACGCGCCGTCGTGCGAGCCTACCGCGACGCAACTGGCCGCGCTCCGGCAGCTGATGCTGTTGAGTACGCTGTTCGAGCCGATGCTGGGGCTGGGGATAACTGACCAGGCTTTCCCGTTCCAGGACTCGGCCAAGGTCGCCGTCGCCTGGCTGAGGCTGCCGCGATCGCCCACCGCTACGCACCTGGTGGCGCTGAGGCAGGACACGCCGAGCAGCCCGCTGTCATTACCTGCCGTACCGCTGAGCCCGGGGGTGGGCGTGATCGACCAGGCCTTTCCGTTCCAGGTTTCGACCAGAGGCTTGTTGGTAATTGACGACCGTGAGTCGAACTCGCCCACCGCCACGCAGAACGACGAACTGGTGCAGGACACGCCGGACAGTCCGACCGGGCTGACGCTGCCGCGGGGGGCGGGGCTGGGAATGATCGACCAGGCCCGCCCGTTCCAGGCTGCGGTCAAGGTTGCGATGCCGCCCCCGAAGTTACCGACCGCCATGCAGAATTTCGAGCCGGGGCAGGACACGCCTGAGAGCTGGTCAGTGCCGGTGCCGCGATTGGGGGTGGGGGTGACCGACCACCGCGAGGGCACCGCCTGAGCCTGCCCTGCCAGCTGGACCACCCCGGTCAGCGCCGCCAGCGACGTACAGCACGCCAGCAGCAGGTACCGGGCCGAACGGAACCGCGGGCTGCGGTGCCCGCGGACCCCGCAGCGGCGTGGTCTTGTCCGGGGGCACCGCCAGAGGCGGCCAGTTCTCATGGCGTTCTCTCTCATAGCATTCTCCCGATTCCTCGTGACAGCAGGGCCCAGCGTCCGATCGCGCGACGGGCCTGAGGGCGTGTGTTATGTGCATCATGACCATCAGGCCAGTGGCGGCAGTGAATACTCGCTGAACGGCAACTGCCGTAGCCATCCGAGGCGTCATGCCAGGTCAGGCTGTGCTCGGCTGCCGTCATCCGGGCGGGTTGCGGGCCAGCTGCCGGACATTCTGCCGTACTCTACGATGCTTGGAACCGAACGTTGTGTCTAGTCGCTGACCGCCCCGGGCCAGACCGATCAGGCCCGCATCCAGCATCACGATGCCCTGACGCTGGCCAGCGAGATGGGCAACCGGCGACTGCAAGCGCGCTCCCATGACGGTCTCGCCCGCACCTGCCACGCCACCGGCGACCTGGACCAGGCGCGCCGCCACTGGGAGCAGGCCGTGGCGCTCTACTCCGCCCTCGGGGTTCCCGAGGCCGCGCGGGTTCGCGCCAAGCTGGACAGCGTGAAAGCCACAACGTCCTGAGCGGCCTGGTCACGAGCTTCCGTCCGGGTGGGCCTCGGTCAGGTGCCTACGTAGGCCGCCAGGTGCTCGCCGGTGAGGGTGGACCGCGCTGCGACGAGGTCGGCGGGTGTGCCCTCGAAGACGATCCGGCCACCGTCGTGGCCCGCGCCGGGGCCGAGGTCGATGATCCAGTCGGCGTGCGCCATGACCGCCTGGTGATGCGCGATGACGATGACCGACTTGCCGTCCTCGACGAGCCGGCCGAGCAGGCCGAGCAGCTGCTCGACGTCGGCGAGGTGCAGGCCGGTGGTCGGCTCGTCGAGGACGTAGACGCTGCCCTTCTCCCCCAGGTGGCTGGCCAGCTTGAGCCGCTGCTGCTCGCCGCCGGACAGCGTGGTGAGCGGCTGGCCGAGGCTGAGATAGCCGAGCCCGACGTCGGCGAGCCGGCCGAGGATGGCGTTCGCGGCCGGCGTGCGCGCCTGGCCGGCGCCGAAGAACTCCAGCGCCTCGGTCACCGGCATCGCGAGCACCTCGCTGATGTCGCGGCCGCCGAGGTGGTAGTCCAGCACCGGCGCCTGGAACCGCTTCCCCTCGCACTCCTCGCAGGTGGTGGCCACGCCGGCCATCATCGCCAGGTCGGTGTAGATGACTCCGACGCCGTTGCAGTGCGGGCACGCGCCCTCGGAATTGGCGCTGAACAGCGCGGGCTTCACGCCGTTGGCCTTCGCGAACGCCTTGCGGATCGGGTCGAGCAGTCCGGTGTAGGTCGCCGGGTTGCTCCGCCGCGAGCCGCGGATCGGGCTCTGGTCGACCGCCACCACCCCGTCGCGCCCGGACACTGAGCCGTGGACCAGCGAGCTCTTGCCCGAGCCGGCTACCCCGGTGATGACGACCAGCACGCCGAGCGGGATGTCAACGTCAACGTCCTGCAGGTTGTGGGTGCTGGCGCCGCGTACCTCCAGCGTCCCGGACGGCGTTCGCGCCGATGATTTCAGGGATGCTCGGTCGTCCAGGTGCCGCCCGGTTGGCGTACCGCTGGCCCGCAGCCTCGCCGCGGTGCCCTCGAACACCACCTCGCCGCCGGACGTCCCGGCGCCGGGCCCGAGGTCGATGACGTGATCGGCGATCGCGATCGTCTCCGGCTTGTGCTCCACGACGAGCACCGTGTTGCCCTTGTCGCGCAGCTGCAGCAGCAGGCCGTTCATCCGCTGGATGTCATGCGGGTGCAGCCCGGCCGTCGGCTCGTCGAAGACGTAGGTGACGTCGGTGAGCGAGGAGCCGAGCTGGCGGATCATCTTGGTGCGCTGTCCCTCGCCGCCCGACAGCGTGCCCGTCCGCCGGTCGAGCGAGAGGTAGCCCAGCCCGATCTCCGCGAACCAGTCAAGCGTCTCGTTGAGCGTGATGAGCAGCGGCGTCACCGACGGCTCGTCGAGGCCGCGGACCCATTCGGCCAGGTCGCTGATCTGCATCGCGCACGCCTCGGCGATGTTTATTCCGTTGATCCGCGAGGAACGGGCGGCCTCGCTGAGCCGGGTGCCGCCGCACTCGGGGCACGCGGTGAAGGCGACCGCGCGCTCCACGAACGCCCGGACGTGCGGCTGCATCGCCTCCTTGTCCTTGGACAGGATCGACTTCTCGACCCGCGGGATCAGCCCCTGATAGGTCATGTTGATGCCCGCGATCTTCATCCTGGTCGGCTCGCGGTAGAGGAAGTCGTGCCGCTCGGTCTTGGTGAATTCCCGGATCGGCTTGTCCGGGTCGAAGAAGCCCGACGCGCTGTAAAGCCGGGAGTTCCAGCCGCCCCCCGTGTAGCCAGGGACGGTGATCGCGCCCTCGGCGAGCGACTTGGACTCGTCGAACATCTGGGTGAGGTCGATATCGGAGACCGTGCCCCGGCCCTCGCAGCGCGGGCACATGCCGCCGGTGCGGGAGAACGTCGCTCGCACGGTCTTGGCGGTACCGCGCTCGACCGTGATCGCGCCGCTCGCCCGGACCGAGGGGACGTTGAAGGAGAACGCGTTGGGCGAGCCGATGTGCGGCTGCCCGAGCCGGCTGAACAGGATGCGCAGCATCGCGTTGGCATCGGTGGCGGTGCCGACCGTGGAGCGCGGGTCGGCACCTATCCGCCGCTGATCGACGACGATCGCGGTGGTCAGCCCGTCGAGCACGTCAACCTCGGGCCGCGCCAGGGTCGGC
This sequence comes from uncultured Actinomycetes bacterium, assembly GCA_963762615.1. Taxonomy (GTDB): domain Bacteria; phylum Actinomycetota; class Actinomycetes; order Streptosporangiales; family Streptosporangiaceae; genus PALSA-505. The sequence continues at coordinate 658,258 of CAVXLG010000020.1, forward strand.
ATGAAGCCCTGCACGAAGGTGCTGTAAGTCTCGTTGATCAGGCGCTGCGATTCCGCGGCGATCGTGTCGAACACCAGCGAGCTCTTACCCGAGCCGGAGACGCCGGTGAATACCGTCAGCCGGCGCTTCGGGATCTCGACGCTGACGTCCTTGAGGTTGTTCTCGCGCGCGCCGTGCACGCGGATCAGATCGTGGCTGTCGGCAACGTGCGGCGCAGGCGGCTGGGTGCCCGTCTTCGCGGCTATGCTCATCGCGTCTCCGTCAGGGGTCCTGCAGCAGCCCGAGGACGTTGCCGTCGGGGTCGGTGACGGTGGCCACCAGGCGGCCGCCGCCGACGTCGCGCGGGGGCTCCTTCACGGTGGCACCGGCGGCGGTCACCTCGGCCAGCTTCGCCTCGATGTCCGGCACGTGCCAGTAGGCCACCGGCGAGGTCATGTCCTGTGCTCCCCCGCTCGGCACCAGACCGATCTGCTGGCCCGCGGCCTCGAAGCCGACGTAGTAGGACGAGTCGGCCTGCGGCGGGACGCCGAGCAGGGCCGTGTACACCGCCTTGGCTGCCGCCAGGTCGGACACGGGATGCAGCACGGTCTTGATTCCCTCGGTGGGAGAGCTGGTCATGGTCACTCCTGAAGTCGTCGGTCACATCGATCCGGTGGGTCTTGCCGAGCTTAAGGAAGAACGGGAAGCCCGGAAACCAGCGTGATGGTGATGTCCATGGCGATCACGCTAGCCGCGCCCGGTGACCGGCGCTTCTTGATTCCTGACCGGCCTGGCCGCCCGTCCGTCCATCCGCGACGGTGCCCTGCCGTCGCGCCGCGCCGGAATATGCGGTGGCATCCGGCCTGCCCCGCTGTGAGGATGAGCCGGTGAGAATGCATGCCGATCAGGCCGACATCACGGCCGGCACGGTGACCCGCCTGGTGGCCAGCCAGTTCCCGCAGTGGCGTCAGCTTCCGGTGCGGGCGGTCGCCTCTGACGGAACGGTCAACGCGCTGTTCCGCCTGGGCGACGACATCATCCTGCGCTTCCCGCTGCAGCCCAGCCTCGAGCCCGGGCTGCGTGACGATCTCGCCCGCAACCAGGACATCGCGCGCCGCATCGCCGCGCACGTGCCAGTCCCGGTCCCCCAGCCGGTCGCCTTCGGGGAGCCGGGCGAGGGATACCCCGGGCCGTGGACGGCATACCGCTGGATTCCCGGCGAGACAGCGAGCAACGCGAGCGTCGGCGACAGTGACGCATTCGCCCGGGACCTGGCCGGATTCGTCACCGCCCTGCACGGCATGGACACCGCCGGGCGTTCCTGGCCCGGGCACGGCCGGGGCGGCCCGCTGGCCGCGCGGGACGAAGCCGTGCGCCGCGCCCTCGCCGACAGTGCCCAGCTGACCGACACCGCCGCGATCGCCGGGATATGGCCGCGCTGCCGGGACGCGCCCCGCCGCGATACGGCCGACGTGTGGATCCACGCCGACCTCATGCCGGGCAACCTGCTGGTGCGCGGCGGGCGGCTGGCCGGGGTCATCGACCTGGAGGGAGCCTGCGTCGGCGATCCGGCGGTAGATCTCATGCCGGCCTGGAACCTGATGGCCCGCCGCGCCCGCGAGACGTACCGTCACGCACTCGCCGTGGACGACGCAACCTGGGAGCGCGGCCGCGGCTGGGCCATCGTCCAGGCGATCGTCGCCTTCCCGTACTACGCCGAGACCAACCCCGTCATGGCCGATACGGCGCGCTTCACCCTCGAGGCCGTGCTCGGCTGAGGCCTGCTGTCGATCCGGCCGCCGGCGGTTCGTCTAGAGGGTGAGAAGCCGGCCCGGTGCCGGCGTCACCGATGAGGAGGACGCAGATGAAGCAGTACCTGATCGCGATGTACCAGCCGGAAGGCCCCATTCCTCCGCCCGAGGTGCTGGCGAAGGTGATGGAGGATCTCGGCGTCATCAACGAGGACATCAAGGATGCCGGCGGGTGGGTCTTCTCCGGCGGACTGCATCCAGCGGGCACGGCTACCGTGCTGACGTTCGAAAATGGTCAGGTGGTCATCACTGACGGACCATTTGCCGAGGCCAAGGAGTACCTGGGCGGTTTCTGGATCGTCAACGCCGAAGATCTCGACACGGCGCTCGGGTGGGGCCGCAAGATCACGGAGGTGACCAGGCTGCCGATCGAGGTGCGGCCGTTCCGGGATCGCGGCGGCAGCTGACGCCCGCGGTGCCGGAGCTCGCCGGGTCGCAGATCGAGGGCGTGTTCCGCGCCGAATACGGCCGTGCGGTGGCTGTCCTGGTCCGCTACTTCGGTGACATCGACATCGCCGAGGAAGCGGTCCAGGACGCCTTCGCCGTCGCCGTGCAGCGCTGGCCGGCCGCCGGCCTGCCGCCGAGGCCGGCGGGATGGATCATCACGACCGCGCGCAACCGGGCGATCGACCGGCTCCGCCGGGAGGCGTCCCGGGAAGACCGGCAGGCCCAGGCCGCCTTGCTGCACGCCCGGGAGGAACCGGCCGAGGAGGAAGCCGTGCCCGATGACCGGCTGCGTTTGATCTTCACCTGCTGTCACCCCGCGCTGGCGTCCGGCGCCCAGGTCGCGCTGACTCTGCGGCTGCTCGGCGGCCTCACCACCCCGGAGATCGCCCGGGCGTTCCTGGTATCTGAGCCGGCCATGGCCCAGCGGCTGGTCCGGGCCAAGAGCAAGATCCGTGACGCCGGGATCCCGTACCGGGTCCCGAGCGAGGCCGAGCTGCCCGGGCGGCTGCGGGCCGTGCTGGCCGTCGTCTATCTCATCTTCAACGAGGGCTATACGGCCAGCTCCGGCGAGCTGCTGGTCCGCGCCAGCCTGTGCGCCGAGGCCATCCGGCTGGGGCGGCTGCTGGCCGGGCTCATGCCGGACGAGCCGGAGGTGATGGGGCTGCTGGCGCTGATGCTGCTGCTGGAGGCCCGCCGGGCCGCCCGGACCACCCCGGCCGGCGCCCTGGTCCGGCTGGCCGATCAGGACCGCGGCCGGTGGGACCGCGCGCTGGTCGCCGAGGGCCAGTCCATCGTCCGGCAGTGCCTGCGGCGCGACCAGCCGGGCCCGTACCAGATTCAGGCGGCGATCAACGCCGTGCACAGCGACGCGGGCACTGCCGCGGCCACCGACTGGCAGCAGATCCTGCAGCTGTACGACCAGCTCCTCGCGCTCGCCCCCGGCCCGGTGGCGGCGCTCAACCGCGCGATCGTGGTCGCCGAAATCCGGGGCCCGGACGCGGCGCTCGACCTGGTGGACGACCTCGACCTCGGCGGCTACCACCTGTTCCATGCGGTCCGCGCCGACCTGCTCCGGCGGCTGGGCCGCAACGGCGAGGCGGCGGCCGAGTACGACGCGGCCATCGCCCGCACCCAGAACGCCGCCGAGCGCGACTTCCTGCGGCGAAGCCGTCAGGCACTCCCCCGGGCCTGAGCACTGAGCTGCCGCCGTCCGGGGCCGGGCCGGGAGCCGGGCCCGGCCCCGGCCGGGTTCCCGGCGCCGCCTAACGGCGCAGCCGGGTCTGCAGCGAGGGCTCGGCGCCGGGAACCCGGCCCTGGTGCCGAGAACGCCACCTGCCGAGAAGATCGAGGGCAAGCGCGGTCACCATGACCGTCCCGATGCCGACGGCAGTCCCCCCGACCGTGTCGCTGAAGTGATGCATGCGCGCGCCGATCACTCCGACTGCGACCGCGGCTGCGACCAGCAGCACGGCGAAGGCAAGGACGAGACGCAGTGCTCCTCCGCTGCCCGCCGGTGTCCTGGCGACTAGCACTGCCACGGCAGTGGCCAGGGCGACCGCGCTGGTGACGTGCCCGCTGGGGAAAGGGTCGCCCCAGGAGGTCTGGCCGAAGACGGGCTTGACGACCAGTTCGGTGATGGCGGTCGCCAGGGGCACGGATATGGCCACCAGCGCGGCCTCGCAGTACCGCCGCCGCGCGACGCAGGCCAGCACCACGACCGCGGCTATCGCGGTGACCGGCAGCGGCTCGCCCGGCCAGACCAGCACGTCAACCAGCAGATGATGGCCGCCAAGGCCGGCCAGTACCTTGGTGTCGATCGTCGTGTCCGCCCAGCCGGTTTCCATCCCGTGCCTGATCCAGACGGCCTGTACCCCCGTCACCAGTACGCAGGCAACCGCGATTGCCAAGGCCCAGACCCGGTCGGTGTTCGGCAGCAGCGGGCTTGCAGCTGCCCGGCCGGAGCCCTTCAACGCTTGCCCCGATGTACTTCCCCCCATACCCGACCAGCCTAAGACGTTGCTGAAGTAGTCCTCGCCGGGCGCCGGCGCGGGCTCAGCCCAGCAGCGCGCCGAGGCGGCCGGCGTCCCGCAGCGACCGGAGATCCGCATCGCGGGCCGCGTTGGCGCGCAGATCCGGGTTGCGGGCGATTGCCTCGCGCAGGGTGCCGAGCGCGTCGCCGGGCCGTCCGGCCTGCGCCTGCGCGCAGGCCAGGTTGTAACACGCCATCCCCCGCGCTGGATCCGGCGCGCCGAGGTACCCGGCCAGGCTCACCGCCTGCGCGTGCAGCGCGACCGCACGGCCGGCCTGGCCATGGGTCAGGTAGTAGTCGCCGAGGTGACCGGCCGGATGCCAGAATCCCCGCACGATGATCTGCAGCCAGAGCTGGCGGCCGTTCAGCCAGGGGTTGCGGGCCGGGTCGAAGAGATCCTCGTCCGGGGTGACGCCCAGGCCGGCCACCAGTGCCTGCGCGGTCTGGCGGCTGGCGTCTGCCACCGCGGCGGCGTCCTGCTCGCAGTAGCGCCGGTAGATCTCCGCGGACGAGTGATCGATCTCGGCGAACTGCGGCGGGACCCGGCGGTCCCGGATCGAGGCCAGGCGCTGGACCTGCTGGGCCCTGAACTCCGTGTTGTGAGCCACCAGCGGCCGCGCCGCCCACCGCGCGGGGCTACCCGGCCCGGTGCCGTCCTGGCTCGCGGCCGCGAGCAGCATCTGCTCTTCGGCGGCCGCGAAGCTGACCAGGCCGATGACCGAGGTGCGCACCCGCAGCGAGTCGTCGTTCATGACGCGCAGCCCTCCTCGAGGCCCGGCTTGTGCGCCACGAACGTCAGCACGCCGTCCACCCCGATCGTGATCTTGCGGAATCCGAGGGTCTGCAGCCGGGTGAGCAGCGCGGCGGGCTCGACCGGGTTGTAGACGTCGCCGGCGTGGAAGTCGTGCAGGTCGGTGCTGCCCAGGCTGTCTGAGCCGATCAGCACGCCGTCGGGCCGCAGCACCCGCAGCGCCTCGGCGAGAATCCGGTCCTGCCGGGCGGCGGTCGGGACGTGATGCAGCATGGTGAACGTGCCGACCGAGTCGAACGCGGCGCCGGGGAACGTCATCTCGGTGGCGTCGCCGACCGCCACCTCGACGTTGGTCCCGCCGTATCTCGCTGCCAGCCTGGCGGCGGCCTCCTCGTCGATTTCCAGGGTCACCAGCCGCCGCACCCGGTGCCGCAGCCACTCGGTGGCGGCCCCGGGTCCCGGTCCGACCTCGAGCATCCGCGCGCCCAGATCGACGCCCGCGGCGAGCTGAGGCAGCAGCTCGCCCTGGATCCAGTCGGCCCACTCCGGGCTCGGGCACAATCTCGAATGATTCTCGTTCATGAGAGCCAAGCTACGGAGCCGTTCGGGAGCAGCCTAGGGCGTATCCTGCCATCCTGTGGCGGCAGACCGACATTGTCAGGACCACGACGCGGCCATGATCGTCGCTACCTTCGCGATGGCCGCCGGCGCCGCCTTCAGCTGGCACTCCCACGACGACCACCAGCTCGCCTGGGCCCCGAGCGGGGTGCTCACCGTGGTGACCGAGGCGTCCACCTGGGTGCTCCCGCCAACCCGGGCGCTGTGGATTCCCGCCGGGCTCCAGCACGAGACCCGCGCGGCTGGCCCCGCCACCATGCAGTCGCTCTACATCAAGCCGGACCTGTGCCGGATCAGCTGGCCGGACCCCACCCCGGTCGCGGCCCGGCCGCTGCTGGCCGGCCTGATCGGCTACCTCGACCGCGAGGCGCTCGACCCGGCCAAGCGGGAACGGGCCGAGGCGGTGCTCACCGACCTGCTCGAGCCCGTGGCCCGCACCACGATCGAGGTGCGGATGCCCGCCGACGAGCGTGCCCGCGAGGTGGCCCAGGCGCTGGCCGGCAACCCGGCGGACCGGCGGACCCTGGATCAGTGGGGCCGCGCGGTCGGCGCGAGCGAGCGGACCCTGGCCCGGGCGTTCCAGGCCGGCACCGGCATCCCGTTCGGCCGCTGGCGGATCCTGCTCAGACTGCAGGCCGCGCTGCCCGCGCTGGCCGGCGGCCAGCCGGTCGGCGCCGTGGCGCGCCGCGTCGGCTATGAGAGCACCAGCGCCTTCGTCGCGGCGTTCCGCCAGGAAACCGGCCTGACCCCGGCGGCTTACTTTCACAACCCGGACGAAACGCCCGCCGCCGACGGCGGGTAGCCGGTGTTCCCAGGCTGGGCCGCCATCCACGGCGTCCTGCCCCGGTGCGGCCAGGTCGCCGTCATGACCGGCCCGGCGATCGGGGCTACGCCTGGCCGGTCTCGAAATGGCTGACCTTGCCGCCGGTGACGGTGAAGGCCCATCGGGTCCGCATGTCTCCCCAGGTGTCATTGCGATAGTCGGCGGTCAGCGACCGCCCGTCGGCGGCCGCCGACGTGACCTCGAGATGGCCGTGCGAGGAGAAGATCTCCCGGTCCGCCCACTCGGCCAGGTCACGGTCGGTGCCGTCGTCCGACATCGTCGCGCCCGGGGCGAGAGCGGCGAGGAAAGCCGCCCGGTCGCCGTCGTTGATGGCCGTGATGAGTGCCTGCACGGCGGGATCGAGCTGGTCGTTGCTGGCCGCCATGATCTGCTCCTTCGGCTGCGCGCTATGCGGATACTGGCCAGGTGGCACGGAACGCGTCCAGGGTGTTTACTCTTCGTCGCCCCAGAACGGGCGGAGTTCGAGCTTGCCGCCGTTGGCCTGCGGGTGCCGTGCGGCGATCGCGATGGCCTCGTCGAGGGTGTCGCAGTCGAGGATGTCGAAGCCGGCGATCCACTCTTTCGACTCGATGAACGGCCCGTCGGTGACGAGCACCTGCCCGCCGCTGACCCTGACCGTGGTGGCCTCGGCGGGGGGGCGCAGGGCATCACCGGTGATCCGCTTCCCCCGCGCCTCGACGTCGTCCAGCCACTGCTCGATGGTCCAGTCGTCCGCTGATGGCTCGGCCTCATCCGCCGCGGCCGGATTCTGCGATGACGAACATCATGTACTTCATGGGTTCACGCTCCTGGTTCGGATGGCTGACGAAGGTACGACGATCGCGGAACCGCCAGACGGACACTTCCCCGCCCGGCCGCCGGCAAGCCGTGGCCGTCACGGCACCGCGACGCCCGCCACGATCAGGTCCACGACCTGCCGCGCGAACCGGTCGGTCAGCGGGCGGTGGCCGTTGAGCAGGCGGTGATACGCGGACCCGAACAGCAGGTCCAGCACCACGTCCTTGTCCACATCGGCGGGAATCTCGCCGCGCCGGATCGCCCGGTCCAGCAGGATCGTGTTCCGCGCCCGCAACGGCTCGATCACCCGGTCCCGCCAGGCCACGGCCAGCGCGGGGTCGCGCTGCGCCTCGGCGATCAGGCCGGCCAGCATGCGGCCGGCCGGGGTGCGGGTCACCGAGCGTATCCAGCCGCGGAGCGCGGCGAGCAGGTCGCCGCGGAACGAGCCGGTGTCCGGCAGCGGCTGCTGCTCCTCGAACTCGGTCAGGAAGGCGTCGAGGGCGAGCGCCCCCCGAGATGACCAGCGCCGGTAGACCGTGGCCTTCCCGACCCCGGCCCGGGCGGCCACCTCCTCCATCGACATGCCGCCGAGCCCGCGCTCGGCCAGCAGGCTGGTAGCCGCGGCGAGGATGGCCCGGTCCGCCTCCTCGCTGCGCGGCCGGCCGCGCCCGGGCACCAGCGCGGGGCCGCGTGACGTTTCGTCCTGCTTCCCCGGAATACGCGCGCCCTCCATGAAGTTGCAGCCTACATCAGAAAAACGAGACGTGCCGTATCGAAATAGGTAGACAAGTGCCGACCACGACATTCACGACATCATTCGAGCCGGCTCCGCGCGCGCCCGGCCGGCCCGCAGGCCCCGGCGGACGGGCACCGGGGGGCGGCCCTGGCCCTGATCCTGACCGCGGCGTTCATGGTCGTCCTCGACTTCAGCATCGTCAACGTGGCGCTGACGTCGATCCAGCGGGAACTTGGCCTGGCCGGCTCCTCCGTGCAGTGGATCGTCACCGTGTACGCGATCTCGTTCGGCGGGCTGCTGATTCTCGGCGGACGCGCCGCCGACCTGTTCGGCCGCCGCCGCATGTTCATCTGCGGGCTGCTGGTCTTTTCCGCCGCGTCGCTGGCCGGCGGGCTGGCCCATGACCCGGTGCTGCTGATCGCCTCGCGCTTCGTGCAGGGCGCCGGCGCCGCGCTGGTCGCCCCGTCGGCCTTGTCCCTGATCACGACAGGCTTCGCCGAGGGGCCGCGGCGCAACCGCGCGCTGGGGATGTACGGCGCAACGGCCTCGCTCGGCTTCGTGGCCGGGCAGGTGCTGGGCGGCGTGCTGGTCCAGTTCACCAGCTGGCGGGCGGTGTTCCTGGTGAACGTGCCCGTCGGCCTGCTGGCCGCGGCGCTGGCGCCGCGGCTGCTGGCCGAGTCCCGCGCCCGGCGCGACGGGCGGCGGCTGGATATCACCGGGGCGCTGCTGGTCACGACCGCGATCGCCGCGCTGGTGCTCGCGGTGTCGCAGGTCAGCGTGCTCGGCTGGGCCTCCCCTGTCGTGCTGTCGGCGCTCGCGCTGGCCGTGATATCGGGCGCGGGGTTCGTGGCCGCCGAGCGGCACCACCCGGATCCGCTGGTACGCCCCGGCCTGCTGCGGGCACCCGCCCTGCGCACGGCGAGCATGATGAATGCCCTGCTCGGCCTGTGGAACGCCGGCGAGCTGATCGTGCTGTCGCTGTACTTCCAGCAGGTGCTGCATGACTCGGCGCTGGCGACCGGGCTGGCCATCGCGCCGCAGGGCGTCATCGGCTTCACCGCCGGCGCGTTCGGCGCCCGGCTGGCCGGCCGGGTTGGCATCCGGCGGATGCTGGTGCTGACCAGCGGCGTGGCGACGGTCGGCTTCCTGGTGCTGACCAGGCTGCCGGCCAGCGGCGGGTACAGCCCGCTGCTCGCGGCGGTGACGCTCGTTGGCTTCGGCACCGCCGGCACGGCCTTCGGGACCATAGTGACCGCCAGCCGCGGCGTGGCCGAGCAGGACCAGGGCCTGGTCGGCGGGGTGATCAATACCAGCCGGCAAGTCGGCGCGGCGCTCGGCGCGGCCCTGCTGCCGGCCGTGGCCGAGGCGGTCAACCACGGCGGCCGGGCCGCGGGCGCAGGCGGCGACCGTGCGGCCATGCTCGCGGCCGCGGTGGCCGCGGCGCTGGCGCTGGCCGTGGCCCTGCGCGGGGCCGGCGGCCTGCACAGCGTCAGCGGGCTGCGGCTGCACTTTCGTCACACCTGACCACGCGCCTGGTCAGTTCAGCCGCCGCTGGCAGGAGCTGATTGCCGACGGTGCCCTCGACCGGCACAAGAGCACCGCCCGGCGCGGCCTGGGTCTGGCCCGGTGCCAGCTGACCCGCTCAGAGCCGCGACTGCGGCTGCCGCGGGCGCCAGCCGAGCCGGGGCAGCAGCGGGTCAGCCAGCCGCTCGGCCGCGGCGCCCCGGCAGACCCCGGCGCCGTAGGCAGCCTCGTCGGCCAGGTATCCGAGGGCGAACCGGAAGGGGTCGAGGCGCGGCCTGCCGCGGAGCCACTCGGCCGCGGGCGCCCCGGCCAGCAGTGCGGCCAGCGCAACCCGGCGGCCTGCCCGGACGCGAGCAGAGCGGCCGCCGGGCCAGGCGATGCCCGCGGCCGCCGCCGGCAGTGCGTACTGGGCCGCCCACCGGCTGGCGCCGAGCCAGGTCTGCAGCACGGCCGCCGCCATCGGGCCGGGCACATCCCGGGCCGGGATACCCCAGCCGCGGAGCCGCCGGGCCAGCTGGCCGGTCCCGGCGGCATAGGCGGCCAGCGCGACGACAGGCCGCCGGGCCAGCAGGGCGGCGACGACGGCGGCCGGCCACGGCTGCAGGATCAGCGGCGGCACCAGGCCCGGATGCCGCCGGGCCAGCGGGGCGGCCGCGCTGCCGTACCTGAACCGGCGGGCCAGCACCTGCCGCCAGCGGCCGGGCTCGGCGTGGCGCACCTCGGCTGCCGGGTCATACCGCACCCGCCAGCCGGCGTCGACCATCCGCCAGATCAGGTCGACGTCCTCGCCGTAGCGCAGATCCGGGTCGAACCCGCGGCCGGCCGCCTCCCGGCGTACCAGCAGGGCCGCGGCGGGCAGGTAGGCCAGCCGGGTCATCGGCGCGACTCCCCTTTCGCTGCCGCCCATGTCGACCGGCGCCCTAGTGTCCAGGTAGCGGCCGGCCGCGTTCGGGCCGGTCGCCGGGCGCACCCGCGGCGCGACCGCCCCCACCAGGGGGTCGGCGAAGTGCGCGGCCAGTTGCGTGATCCATTCCGGGCCTGCCGTGCAGTCGCTGTCGATGAACGCGACCAGCGGCGTGGTCACCAGGGCCAGCCCGTCATTACGGGCCGGCCCGGGACCGCCGGACGAGCGGCGCCGTTCCAGCCGGGTACCGCGACGCGCGCAGACCCGGGCCACGGCACCGGGGTCGAGCGAGCCGTCGTCCACGACGATCACGGGGTAGGCGTCGCCGAGCGCCGCCAGGGACCGGTCAAGCCCGTCGGCCCGGTCCCTGACCGGGATCACCACGGTGACGTCGGCCTGCTGCCGCGCGATACCGGGCGGGCGCGGGTGTGCCAGCCCGGTATCGGTGAGCCGCCGGGCCAGCCGGGCGCTTTCCGGCGAGCCGACGGGGCCGCCGCGCAGCTCGCTGAGGGCGCGCGCGCCCGCCGCGCTCAGCCGCAGCAGGCGCTGCGGCGAGCCGCCGAACAGCAGGTCCGGTCGGACGAACCGGGTACCGGCATCGAACGCTATGCCGAAGCCGGCCGGCATCGGAACCGCGGGTCCGCGGCCAGCGGCCGGGCCTGCCTCGCCCGCAGCGCGCGGCCGGCCCGCAGTTTCCGGCCCGGTGACGGCGCCCGGCCGGGTCACAGCGCCCCGCCACTCACAGTGCCAGTCCGGTCACGGTGCCCAGCCCGGTCCACGGTGCCAGCCTGTCATCGCGCCAGCCCGGTCACGGTGCCAGCCCGGTCACAGGTGCCAGCCCGGTCACAGGGCCAGCCCGCCGTCGACCGGCACCACCGCGCCGGTCATCCCGCTGCTGCCGTCGCCGGCCAGCCAGACCAGGGCGGCGGCGACCTCTTCCGGGTGCAGCAGCCGGTTCAGCGGCTGCTGCGTGGCAAATGAAGCCGGACCAGCCAGCCCGTACAGCCGGGCGCTCTCGGCCAGGATCGGCGTGTCGGTAGAGCCCGGGCTGACCGCGTTGGCGGTGACCCCGGTGTCGCCCAGTTCCGCGGCCAGGGCCCTGATCAGCCCGCCCACGCCGGCCTTCGCGGCACTATAGGCCGCCAGCATCGGCAGGCCGCGGGTGGCCGCCGCGGAGGCGACGGCGAGGAACCGGCCGCGGCGCGGCGGCGGGCGCCGCAGCAGGGCGGGGATGGCGACGCGGGCCAGTACCAGCACACCGCCCAGGTCGGTGTCGAGTACCGCACGCTGCTGATCCTCGGGCATCTCCCAGAGCGGCACCCCGCCGGCGATCACCCCGGCGACGGCCAGCGCGGCGTCCAGGCCGCCCCACAGGCGCTCAGCCCGGGCGACGGCCTCGGCCATCGCGGCCGGGTCGCGCGCGTCCGCGGCCATCGCCAGCACGATCCCCGGACCGCGGGAACCCCCGTGATCACCGCCGCGCTCCGGGACTCCCAGGCGCGTGATCGCCGCCGGCTCCGGGACTCGCACGCGCCTGATCGCCGCCGGCCGCGGATGCGCCGGCTGCCACCCGGTCCAGCTCTTCCCTGGTGCCCAGCGAGTACGGCAGCGCGGGATCGTCGTGGCAGCGGTCCACCGCGAGCACGTTCCACCCCTCGGCGGCCAGGCCACGGACTGTGGCGGCGCCGATGCCGCGAGCCGCCCCGGTGACGAGCGCCACCCGGGTCATCGCGGGACCAGCCCGCGCCATCCGGCGACCGTGGACAGCAGGTCCGCGGTCAGCGCCTCCAGCAACGCGGCGCCTTCGGTCGCGGAGGCCCCGTCAGGGTCGCCGAGGACGCCGTTGCGGCTCGCCGCCCGGACCCCGGCCGCCCGTAGCAAGGGCATCAGCTCGGCCACCGGCGCCGGGTTCCCGGGCTCGGCAAGTGCCATCCGGACCCGGCCCGGGTCCAGCGCCAGCTGGATGGCGGTCTCGGTCCGCCCGGCGTGCGCGTCCGCCGGCGCCGCGGGCAGGCGACTCCCGCTCCCTGTGCTGCTGGCCAGCACCCCGCCGGTCATCCACAGCAGCGCGTCCGTTGACTCGGCGCACAGCCGCGCCACGGCCCGGGCGGCTGGCTCGCGGTTCCCGCCGTGCGCGCACACGAACAGGATCTGCCCGAACGTCCCGGCCGCGCTGCGGCCCAGCTCGAGCAGCATCAGCTCCAGCGCTTCCTGGCCGATTGAGAGCGTTCCGGCGAAGCCGGCGTGCTCGCCGCTGGAGCCGTATCCGACCGGCGGGGCAACCACGACGTCGCCGCGCCGGGCCGCGAGCCTGGCCGCCAGCGCGACCGCGACGTCGGTGTCGGTGGACAGTGGCAGGTGCGGCCCGTGCTGCTCGGTCGACCCGACCGGAACGGCCAGCATCGCCCCGGCCGCCGCCAGCCGCTCCGCCTCCGGCCAGCTGAGGTCGCCGAGCGCGGTCACGCCGGTCACCTACCCGGCCGCCGCGGGGCCCGCGCCGAGCGTCCGGGTGAACCCGGGGGGGATCACGATGTCGCCGCAGGTCAGCTGGCGGACGGAGGAGTGGCCCAGGCCGAGCAGCGCCGAGTCAATGCCGCCGCGCAGGATGTCCAGCACGTTCTCCACGCCGGCCTGGCCGTTCGCGGCCAGCCCCCACAGGTAGGCCCGGCCGATCATCACCGCCCGGGCGCCCAGCGCCACTGCCTTGACCACGTCGCCGCCGCGCCGGACGCCGCCATCGAGCAGCACCTCGATCTGGTCGCCCACGGCGTCGGCGATGGCCGGCAGGGCCCGGATCGTCGCGGGCGTGCCGTCCAGGTTGTTGCCGCCGTGGTTGGACACCGAGATGGCCGTTACCCCGGCATCGACCGCCCGCCGGGCATCATCGACCCGGGTCACGCCCTTGAGCATGAACGGGCCGCCCCACTGCTCGCGCAGCCAGCGCAGGTCATCCCAGCTCGGCAGCGGGGATGACATCCACTGCCCGTAGGCGCCGAAGAACGTCGGCGCGGGCCGGTCGCGGGCCGCCATGTTCGGCACGGTCAGGTCTGGCGGCCGGCCGGCCCGGGCGAAGCCGGCCAGCCACCGCGGGCGGCGCAGCACCTCGGGCGCGAACCGGATCATCGTCTTGACGTCCATCCGCTCCGGGATGGCCGGGCTGCCCCAGTCCCGGCGGTGCGCGAACGTCCAGTCCAGCGTCACGATCAGCCCGGCCGCCCCGGCGGCGCGGGCCCGCTCGACGGGCGGCAGCATCTGGTCGCGGGTCCCGACCCAGTAGGTCTGGAAGAACGTCTTCGGGTTGGCCGCCACCACCTCCTCGACCGGCTTGCTGGCGAACGAGCTCAGGCCCATCACCGTCCCGCGCGCCGCTGCGGCCCGGGCCACGGCCAGCTCGCCGTCCGGATGCACGGCCTGCACGCCGGTGGGCGAGATGAGCACAGGCAGCGACACCGGCTGGCCCAGGACCGTGGTCGTCAGGTCGCGCTGCGCCGACAGCCCGGCCACGTGCGGCGCGAAGCCGAGCTCGCTGAAGGCCTTGACGTTGTCGCTGACGGTGAGCCCCTGCTCCGCGCCCGCGATCAGCGCGCGGTATACCGACGGGGGCAGCCGTTTCCTCGCCCGCCGCTGTGCCTCGGCCACCGTCTCAAACCAGGCGTTACCCACCGGTCAATCCTCCCGCGGCCCGCGGCGGCCTCAGGCTTCGCCCCTGACCATGGCGATCAGCCTGCCGAGCACCGCGCCGTTGCTGACCCGCAGGCCGTCGTGCTCGTACTCGTTGGTCACCCACGGCCGCAGGCCGCCGGTCGCCCGCGCCGTCGCCAGTGAGAACCCGGCGTCCACGTACATGTCGTCGAAGTAGACCGCCGCCGCGGCCGGCACCCGGCTGGCGGCCAGCCGGGCCGGGTCGTACAGCCGCGGCCAGTCCTCCCGCTCGGCCAGCAGCTCTGCCGCCTCGCGCAGCGGCCGCAGCAGCGGCTCGCCCGCAACCATCCAGGGATAGATCATCTCGCCGGTGAACAGCAGCGGGGCGTCGCCGTCCAGCGCGGCGGCCGGGTCGAACTCGGGGAATTCGGCCCGCACCCGCTGTGCGGCCCAGCGGGTCGCGCCCCGGCCCTGGGCGTAGCTGGCCTCGTGCAGCAGGGCGTAGATCGGATTGTGCCGGGCGATGCGCGACTCGATCTCCTGCAGGAACTCGTCGGACAGCTCGCCGGCGGCGAACGGATCCTCGAGCAGGTAGTGCAGCATGTGGCTGCCGGTGCTCATGCCCAGTTCGTGACCGAGCGACTGGAACGCCGCCACGGTGAGCGGGGCGCCGCCCGGCATCACCACGTCATGTTCGCGAAGGTAGCGGGCGATCCGCTTGGCGCGTTCGGCATCTTCGGGGTACCGGTCATAGTGAACGGCGGTCTTGGCCGCGACCCGCGGGTAGGTGGCGCGGTAGACGTCATCGGCCGTGGCGTCCAGCCCGGGCAGCCCGCCGGTGATCAGGACTTCGCGCAGTCCATCCGGTGCCAGCGACAGGTAGGTGACCGCGCAGAAGCCGCCGTAACTTTGGCCCAGCGCGGTCCACGGCTCGTCGCCGATCAGGGCTCGGCGGATGATCTCGGCGTCCCGGACGATGGAGTCCGCCCGGAAGTTCGCCAGGTAGTCGGCCTGTGCCTGCGGGCCGCTCAGCCGGCCGAGCGTCTGCCGGGTCGCGCGGGTGGACCGGCCGGTGCCGCGCTGGTCGAGCAGCAGCACCCGGTAGTCCTGCAGCGCCCGGTCCAGCCAGCTCTGCCGGCCGACCGGCCGGGGCGAGGCGCCGCCTGGGCCGCCCTGCAGGAAGACCAGCCATGGCAGCGTCGCGTCGGCCTTGGCCGTCGCGACCACCTCGCGGGCGAACACCTCGATCTGCGGCCCGGCCGGGTCGCGGTGATCGAGCGGGACGGTGAATACGCGGTCGGTCAGCACGGTGCCTGGCTGGCGGAAGGAATGCACGATCAGCACCGTATCCCGGTGTGCGCCCGGGCTCGCCGGGAAATCCGTGCAGAGGTCCATCCGGCGCGGTGATCAGGTCAGCGGCGCCAGGCGGCGGCGGCGCCCGGTGGCACCGACCTGCCCATCGGCCGCCCGGTCCGCGGGTCGATGGCGCTGCCGAACCGCTGGAACGCGGCCTGCCTGCTGACCCCGAGCAGGTCGCGTCGAACCGGGCCCCGGCCGCTCCCGGCCAGGTCAGCCCAGCGTGCGCGCAGGCAGGCCGGGACGGTACCGTGCTGCACGTGAGCGTGCCGACGCTGCGGGATGTGGCAGCCCTGGCCGGCGTGCACCCGGCGACCGCCTCCCGGGCGCTGAACCCGGCGACCAAGGGCATGACCAGCGCGGACACCGCGCAGCGCGTGCTGCGGGCGGCTGAGCAGCTCGGCTACCGGCCGAACGCGGTCGCGAGAAGCCTGCGCACCGCCCGGTCGTCCAGCGTCGGCGTGATCGTCCCGGACCTGACCAACCCGCTCTTCCCGCCCATCGTCCGGGGCATCGAGGCCGCGCTCGTACCGCACGGCTACGTGCTGCTCATCGCCAACACCGACAACAACATGGCACAGGAGGCGCACCTGGTCGCCTCGCTGCAGGCGCGCAGCATCGACGGCCTGATCCTCGCCACCGCCAGGGTCAGCCACCCGCTGATCGAGAAGCTCGCGGCGGGTGATCTCCCGGTCGTGCTGGTGAACCGGCGCCGCGAGGGCCTGACGCTGCCCTGCGTGATCCCGGACGACTCGGCGGGCATCAGGCTCGCGGTCGCTCACCTGGCACAGCTGGGGCACCGCCGCATCGCGCACATCGCCGGCCCGCAGGACACCTCCACCGGGGTGGCCCGGCTGCGAGCATTCCGCGCCGCGGTGCGCGAGCACGCGCTGGAGCCGGACAAGGCGCTGATCCGGCAGTGCGAGT
This sequence comes from uncultured Actinomycetes bacterium, assembly GCA_963762615.1. Lineage (GTDB taxonomy): Bacteria > Actinomycetota > Actinomycetes > Streptosporangiales > Streptosporangiaceae > PALSA-505. Next base: position 674,603 of record CAVXLG010000020.1, read on the forward strand.
CGTGGTCGGAGGCCGAGGGGGCACGGGCGCTGCGCGGCCTGCTCGGCGGCGGCGCGCGCTTCTCCGCGGTCATCGCGGGCAACGACATGCTGGCCCTGGGCTGTTATGACGTGCTGGACGAGCGCGGGATCCGCTGCCCGGGCGACATCAGCGTGGTCGGCTTCAACGACATGCCGCTCGTGGACAAGCTGCGGCCCGCGCTGACCACGGTGCACATCCCGCACCATGATCTCGGGGCCGAGGCGGCCCGGCTGCTGCTCGACCAGATGGCCGACTTCCGCCGCGAGGAACGGTCCGTGCTGATGCCCGTCGAGCTGGCGGTGCGCCAGTCGACGGGCCCGCCGCCACCCGAAGGCGGCGGCTGATATGTCGACTTATCTGCTCCGACGTGGCTGAGCTCGCGGAGCACGCCATCCGGCTGACGGTGAATGGCCGCGCTCATGAGGTCCGCGCAGACCCGGACCTGATGCTGCTCGATCTCCTGCGCGACCAGCTCGGCCTGGCCGGGCCGCGGTTCGGCTGCGGCGTCGGGCTGTGCGGCGCCTGCTTCGTGCTGCTGGACGGTCAGCCGCGGTCCTCGTGCGACCTGCCCGTGCCGGCCGCGGCCGGGCGGGACGTGGTCACGGTGGAAGGCCTGGCCCCCGGCGGCGGCCTGCACCCGGTACAGCAGGCGTTCATCGAGGAGCAGGCGGCCCAGTGCGGATACTGCACGGCCGGCCTGGTGATCAGCGCGGTGGCCCTGCTGCGGGCCTGCCCCGCGCCGACCCCGCGGCAGGTACGCGAGGCCCTGGAGCCCAACCTGTGCCGGTGCGGCGCGCACGGCCGGGTGCTGCGGGCCGTGCTGAGGGCCGCCGCGGCGGAGCGGAAGTGACGGTCACGCCGCCGCCGCCCGCGCCGGAGCCGGCGGGGCCAGAGCTGGGCCTGCCAGGCGACCTCGCGGCGAACCCGGTGCTGGGCCGCTGGCTCGACTTCAGCGTCGACGGCGTCGTCACCATCGCCACCGGCAAGGTCGAGTACGGGCAGGGAGTGTGGACGGCACTGGCCCAGATCGCGGCCGAGGAACTCGACGTGCGGCTGGACCGGGTGCGGGTCGCCCCGGTATCCACGGACACCAGCCCGGATGAGGGCGTGACCTCAGGCAGCAGGTCGATCGAGGATTCCGGCGCGGCGCTGCGGCAGGCGTGCGCGCAGGCCCGGCACGCGGTGCTCGCCGCCGCCGCGGACCGGCTCGGCGCCGACCGGGCCGGGCTGGGCGTGCGCGACGGCGAGATCGTCACGGCGTCCGGCAGCACCGGGCTCAGCTACTGGTCGCTGCGCGCGCCCGGCCTGCTCGACGCGGAGGCGGGCCCGGCGGTGGCGGCCAAGCCCCCCGCCCAGTGGTCGGTCGCCGGGCGCAGCGCCCCGCGCCTCGACATCCCGGACAAGGTGGCCGGGCGCCCCCGCTTCCTGCATGACCTGGTGCTGCCCGGCATGCTGTTCGGCCGGGTGGTCCGCCCGCCGGGCGCCGTGGCCGAGCTGCGGGCCGTCGGCGAGGCGGACCTGCCCGCAGGCGTGATCGACGTCGTCACCGACGGTTCGTTCCTCGGCGTGGTGGCCGCGACCGACGCGGCCGCGCGTGCGGCGGCCCGGCGGCTCGGCGCGGCGGCCCGGTGGAAGGTGCGCGATTCGCTGCCCGACGAGGATGACCTGAGGAGCTTCCTGCTCGGCGAGCCCGCCGAGACCTCGGTGATCGTGCGGCGCCGTGATAGCGCCGCGGCCGCGCGCGCGACCCGCACCCTGACCGCGGAATTCAGCCGGCCGTTCCTGGCCCACGCGTCGCTCGCCCCCAGCTGCGCGATCGCGCAGGTGCAGCGCGGCACGGTCACGGTCTGGACGCACAGCCAGGGCATCTTCGCGCTGCACCGCGCGCTGGCCGCCGGCCTGGGCATCGAGCCGCGGCGCCTGGTCGTGCGGCACGCCGAGGGGGCCGGGGCCTACGGTCATAACGGTGCAGACGACGCGGCGCTCGACGCCGTGCTGCTCGCCCGCGCGCCGGCCTGCCGCGGCCGGCCGGTCCGGGTGATGTGGTCGCGCGAAGACGAGATGGCCTGGGCGCCGATGGGCGCGGCGATGCTGGCCCGGCTGTCGGCCGGGCTTGATCCCGGCGGCCGGATCCAGTCCTGGCGGCAGGACGTCTGGAGCAACGGCTTCCTGGGCCGCCCGGGCACCGGGGGCGAGCCGCGGCTGCTCGCGCTGGCGCACCTGGCCGGCGGTCAGCCGATGACGCCGGCCCTGGACGGCCCGCCGGTGCCGGTCATCGGCTCGGTCCGCAACTCCGCGCCCGGCTATGACATCCCCGACCTCGAGGTGACCCGGCACCGGCTGCTGGCCATGCCGATCAGGACCTCCTCGCTGCGCTCACTCGGTGCCTTCCTCAACGTGTTCGCGATCGAGTCGTTCATGGACGAGCTGGCCGCCGCGGCGGGCGCGGATCCGGTCGCCTTCCGGCTCGCCCATCTCGCTGACCCGCGAGCCCGGCGGGTGATCGAGCAGGCGGCCGGGATGGCGGGCTGGCCGGCCCGCCCGGCCGGCCAGGACGCCGGCTTCGGCCTCGGGTACGCCCGGTACAAGGGCACGTCCGGGTACTGCGCGGCGGTCGCAGAGGTCGAGGCGGGGACCGAGGTCCGGCTGCGCCGGCTGTGGCTGGCGGCGGACGTGGGCCGGGTCATCAACCCGGACGGGGTGATCAACCAGGTAGAAGGCGGCGCGGTGCAGAGCGCGAGCTGGGTGCTGCGCGAGCGGGTCCGGTTCGACCGGGCCGCGATCACGTCGGTGAGCTGGGACCGCTACCCTATCCTGCGGTTCACCGAGGTTCCCGACGTGGCTGTCCGCGTCATCTCCGCGCCCGGCGAGCCGGAAACCGGAGCGGGCGAGGTGGCGCAAGGGCCGGTGGCCGGCGCGATCGGCAATGCCGTGGCCGCCGCCGTCGGCGTGCGGGTGCGTGATCTGCCGCTCACCCGCGACCAGATCATCCGCGCGATCGGGGCGGACTAGCGGACCCCGCGCGGTCGGAACTGGACGCTGATCCGCGGCCCCGCGACCGTGGCGACCTTGGGCACCGCATGCTCCCAGGTGCGCTGGCAGCTCCCGCCCATCACGAGCAGGTCGCCGTGGCCGAGGTTGCGCCGCAGCGCGGTCCCGCCGCCCCGCGGGCGCAGCAACAGCGCGCGGGGCGCGCCGAGCGAGACGATCGCGACCATGGTGTCCTCGGCGCGGCCCCTTCCGATCGTGTCGCCGTGCCACGCGACGCTGTCCCGGCCGTCCCGGTACATGCACAGCCCGGCGGTCAGGAACGGCTCGCCGAGCTCAGCCGCGTAGTGCGCGCTGAGCGCCTGCCTGGCCTCGTCCAGCACGGGATCGGGAAGCGGCGCCCCCTCGGGGTAGAAGCACACCAGCCGGGGGACGTTGACCACCTGGTCATACATCCGCCGCTGCTCCGCGCGCCACGGGACCGCGCCGGCCAGCCGGCGCAGCAGCGCGTCGGCGCCGCCGATCCAGCCAGGCCGGACATCAAGCCACGCGCCCCGGCGCAGCCGGGTCCGCCGCACCGAGGATCCGAGCGGCCCCGGGCCGGCCCCGTCCGCGCCGTCCAGCAGCGACCCCTGGAAGGCGAGCGTCATGACCATGAGCATAGCCTCTCAAGCGTCAAATACCAGTTCGAGGGAGCAGGCTGACGGGACGCACGGCGCCGCGCGGCGCGACAGCCGGCTGGCACGAGAAGCGGCGCGACAGCCGGCTGGCACGAGAAAGAGTCCCCGGATGCGCCGGGGCCGGACCGGCCAGCTACCCGGCGGCGGCCCGCCCGGCCCGGGGCGGCGGCCACTGCCCGCAGATCGGCCGCGGGCGTGTCCCGCGGTGCTCGCCGTCCGGGCTCGCAAGGAGGCGGCGGTCAGCCGGCGGGCAGGCCGAGGGCGCGCTTGATGAAGTCCGCCTGCAGCAGCAGCAGGTTCTCGGCCACCTCCTCCTGCCGCGCGGCGTGGGTGACGCCGGACAGCGGCAGCACGGTATGCGGGCGTCCAGCCGCGAGCAGCGCCGACGACAGCCGCAGCGTGTGCGCCACCGTCACGTTGTCGTCGGCCAGGCCGTGGATCAGCATGAGCGAGCGGCGCAGGTTTGGCGCATCGGCGATCAGCGAGTCGTGCTCGTAGGCCTCCGGGTGCTCGTCCGGGTGGCCCTCGTAGCGCTCGGTGTAATGGGTGTCGTACAGCCGCTCGTCGGTGACCGGCGCGCCCGCGACCGCGACGTGGAAGACATCCGGCCGGCGCAGCACGGCCAGCGCGGCGAGGTACCCGCCGTGCGACCAGCCGCGGATGGCCACCCGCGAGGTGTCGAGGTCGCGATGCGAGGCCGCCACCGCCGCCAGCCCGTCCACCTGGTCCTCGATGTTCGGCGTTGCCTGGTTGTAGTGGATCAGCCGGTCCCAGGCCGGCCCGCGGCCCGGGGTGCCGCGGCCGTCGATGATCAGCACGGCGAAGCCCTGGTCGGCGAACCACTGCGAGACCAGGTAGGCGTTGCGTGACGCGACCACCCGCTGCGCGGCGGGCCCGCCGTACGGGTCCAGCAGCACCGGCAGCGCAGGCCCGGAGCCGGGCCGGTGCCCCCGCGGCAGCAGCAGCGCGCAGCGCAGCTCGCGGCGGCCCGCGGTCAGCAGCGTCACCTCCGGGGTCAGCACCGGGGTCTCGGCGGACGAGCCGATCTCGCCCGCAGCCTCGCCGCCCCGCTGGATGCGCACCGCGGGGCCGGACCGCTGCAGCGATGCGGACGAGACCACGATCGCGCCAGGCGACCGCGCCGCGGTGTGCAGGCCGGGCCCGGTGCTGATCCTCCGCACCCCCTCGTGGCCCGCGGTGTACACGTGCACCTGCGTGGGGTCCGGCCCGGTCGCGGCGAACAGCACGTCGGCGTCTGCGTCGAGCACCGCGCGCACGTGCAGTGCCTCGGCCCCGGCCGGGGTGGCGGGCTGGTCGCCGATGATCAGCCGGTAGGCGCCGTCCCTGGCCCTCACCCGGACCAGCTGGCCGCCGGCCGTCCAGGCCGGCGTGCCTGGCACGATGTCAACCCAGTCCGGGTCGGTGTCGGTGACCAGCTCGGCGGTGCTGCCGTCGCCGGCCACGGTAAGCACCCGCATCGTCTGCTGGTCGCGCGTCTGGACCTGCAGCAGTGCCGGCCCGCGCGCGGACCAGTGCACCGAGGTCAGGTAAGGGAACGCGGCAGTGTCCCACGGCACCGGTCGCCTGCTGCCGTCCAGCCCGGCCCAGATCACGGTGACGTCGGCGTTCGCGGTGCCCGCGACCGGGTACCTGACCTCGGCCGGGGGCCGGTCCGGGTGCGCCGGGTCAGCCAGGTACCAGCGGGTCACCGGGCTGGTGTCCACCCGCGCCGCCAGCAGGCTCAGCCCGTCCGGAGACCACCAGAAGCCGCGGGTGCGGGCCATCTCCTCGGCTGCCACGAACTCGGCCAGCCCGTAGGTCACGTCCGGGCCCTCCGGCTCGGCCAGCGCGCGGTCCCCGCTGCCGTCGGCCGCGACGACGCGCAGCGCTCCCCCGCTCACGTAGGCGATGCTCGACCCGGCCGGGTCCGGACGCGGGTCGATCACGGGCCGGGCGACGGGCAGCTCGGTAACATCGCCACCGGTGAGGTCGGCGACGAACAGCCGACCGGACAGGGCGAAGGCGGCGAGGCGGGTCTGGTCGTCGGTGGCGTAGCCGACGATTCCGGAGCCCGGCTGCCTGGCCCGCTCGCGCCGGGCCCGCTCCTGCGGCGACAGCTCCTCGACCGCGCCCGCCAAGATGAGCTCCGGATCCGCGACGGCATGCTCAGCCCCGGTTGCGACGTCACGCACCCACAGGCAGGTGTTGGCGTCCGTCCCCGACCGTGACCGCAGGAACGCGACGCGGGATCCGTCGGGCGAGATCGAGAAGTCGTGCGGGACGCCGAGGGTGAACCGCTGCGTGCGGGCATACTGACGCGGAAAACTGATCTCTGGGGGCATAGCGCGATCCTCGCAGACCCGCGCGGCGGCCCCCGCGCCGGCCGCTGGGGTACCGGTCAGCTGCCCAGGTACTGCAGCACCGCCAGCACCCGGCGGTTGTCACCCTCCGAGGGCGGCAGGCCGAGCTTGGCGAAGATGCTGGCCACGTGCTTCTCGACCGCGCCGCCGGTGACGACGAGCCCGGCCGCGATCCCGGCGTTGGACCGGCCCTCGGCCATCAGCGCCAGCACGTCGCGTTCGCGGGTGGTGAGCGCGGCGAGCCCGGTGGAGCGGCGGCTGGCGCCGAGCAGCTGGCTGACCACCTCGGGGTCGAGCGCGGTGCCGCCGGAGGCGACCCGCTCCAGCGCGTCGGCGAACTCGGCCACGTCGGCTACCCGGTCCTTGAGCAGGTAGCCGACCCCGGAGGCGTTCCCCTCGAGCAGCCGGGCCGCGTACCTGGTCTCGATGTACTGCGAGAACACGAGCACGCCAGTGGCCGGGTGCTCCGCGCGCAGCTGCAGGGCCGCGCGCAGCCCCTCGTCGGTGTGCGTCGGCGGCATCCTGATGTCCACCACCGCCACGTCCGGGTCGTGCTCTTTCACCGCGGTGAGCAGTGCCTCGCCGTCGCCGACCGCCGCGCACACCTCATGACCGCGGTCGGCGAGCATTGCCGTCAGGCCTTGCCGCAGCAGGCCGGCGTCCTCGGCGATGACAACCCGCATGCGGCGATGTTCTCACGCCCGCAGTGGCAGCTCCACGGTGACCAGGGTCGGGCCGCCTTCCGGGCTGGTCAGGTCGAGGCGGCCGTCCACCGTCCGCACCCGCTGCACCAGCCCGGGCAGGCCGCTGCCCCGGTTCGGATCCGCCCCGCCGCGGCCGTCGTCGGCTATCCGCAGCTGGAGCGTCTCGCCCCGCTGCGCCACGTCCACGACGATCCGGTTCGCGCCGCTGTGCTTGGCCGCGTTGGCCAGCAGTTCCGCGGCGCAGAAGTAGGCGATCGTCTCGATGGCCGGGGTGGGACGCTCGTCGATCTTCGCGGTCAGTTCGACCGGGATGATGCTGCGCGCGGCGAGCGTGGCCAGCGCCTCGGCCAGGCCGGCGTCGAGCACCGGCGGGTGGATGCCGCGGGCCAGGTCGCGCAGCTCTATCAGGGCCTCCTTGGCGCTGCGGTGCGCGCTGTCCACCAGCTCCCTGACCCGGGCAGCCTGGGTGATATCCAGCGGCTTTCCGTCGTCGCCGAGCTTCTCCCTGGCCATGCCCAGGCCCAGGGCCAGGGCCGCGAGCCGGACCTGGGCGCCGTCGTGCAGATCCCGCTCGACCTGGCGCAGCGCGGCCGCCGCATCGTCCACCGCGTGCGCCCGGCTCTCCTCCAGCTCGCGGACCCGCTGGTCCAGCTGGCCGGGGCCGAGCAGGCTCCGGACCAGCCAGCGGTCGCCGGCCGTCACCGCCCGCAGCAGCCACGGCGCGGCCAGCAGGGTCAGCGCCCCGGCCATCGCGGCGAGCAGGGTCTCGGGCCAGTTGCTCACCGAGAAGCTGCCGACCGGCAGCGGCACGATCGCCCTGAACGGGCTCGGCTGCCCGCCCGGCGCCGGGTGGTGCAGCACCGGCCACCACAGCGGGGACGACAAGTTGATCAGCCCGAAGACCCAGTAGCTGATCGCGTACGCCTGCACCATGGAGACCGGCAGCTTCAGCACCAGGTAGGCCACGGCCCGCCAGGCGGTCCCGTCGCGGAGCCGGGCGTCCACCCGGCGCAGGATCCCGCGGCCCGGGTGGAACGGCTCCGGCCCGGCGATGTCCGCGCCGAGCAGCCGCCCGGCCAGCCGCCGGTCCAGCGACCCGAGCCTGCGGGCCAGCCGGAGGGTCAGCACCAGGACGAGCAGCCCCACGAACGTGCCGACCAGGCTGACGGTCAGCAGGGCGCCGGCGGCGAGCAGGGCGACGATGACGAAGAACCCCACCGCGGCCGGCACCAGCCCGGCCAGGCCGTAGCCGATCTCCTGGCGGGACCGCCGGGTGAACGGGGCGCGCGCGGCCGCGTGCGCCAGCTCACCCGCGGTCGCGCTCACCAGCTCATTGTCCCCCACCGGGACCGGCACCTGACTGCTCTGCCCTCAGGCGTCCCGGCGGCACAGCAGCCATCCGCCGGCGCCGAGCAGCACCGCCGCGTACAGGCAGAGCAGGCCGAGCCCGGCCCAGGCCGGCAGTGACGGCGAGACATGCTTGACGGCCGTGAGCGAGTTCGCGGCGATGAAGGACGGCGTGAACCGCTCGGCCGACATCCTCGGCGAACTGGGCAGGGCGAGCAGCACCAGCGACACCGCGAACAACAGCCCGACCAGGGACGTGATGGCGGCCGCGGTGTTCTTGACGATGGCGCCCAGGCCGATTCCGATCAGCCCGGCCAGCCAGAGATACAGGCCGCCCATGAGGACCGCCCTGAGCACGCCCGGCTGCCCGAGTGCGGGGTGCGGCACCGAAGCGGGCAGCGCGGCCCGCAGGGCAAAGAACGCGGCGAAGGTCATGATCTGCCCGAGGACGAGCGCCGCCGCGCTGAACACGGCCACCTTGGCCGCCAGGACAAGCCGCCGGTCCGGGATCGCGGCGAGCGTAGCCCGGATCAGCCCCGAGGAGTACTCGCTGGTCATCACCAGGACGCCCAGGACGCCGATCACGAGCTGGGCGAAGGCGAGCCCGGCGAGCCCGCTGTTGGTGGGGTCGAAGCCGGCCAGCTGTGCGGCACTCAGGTGGGCGGAGGTGTTGCGCCCGGCGATGACGGCCACGGCGATCATGCCCGCGGCCGTGACGGGCAGCAGCCACTTCGGGTACCGCTGGCTGCGCAGCTTGATCCACTCCATCCGGGCGGCCTGGCCGAACCCGTAGCGGCTGGCCCGCGGCGCGCGGGATGCGCTGATCGCGGTCATGACTGCCTCATTTCCGCGGCCTGGAACCGGGCCGCTTCCCCGGCCCGGAACTCGGCCGTCTCCTCGGTCAGGTCGAAGAACGCGTCTTCCAGCGAGTCCGAGCTCGCGGACAGCTCGTCCACGGTGGTATCGGCGAGCAGCCGGCCGCGCCCGATCACGATCAGCCGGTCGGCCATCAGCGCCATCTCGCTGATCAGGTGGCTGGAGACGAAGACCGTCCGGCCCTCGGCGGCCAGCGACTTCAGCAGGGTCCGGATCCACCGGATGCCCTGCGGGTCCAGCCCGTTGACCGGCTCGTCGAGCAGCAGCACCCGGGGGTCGCCGAGCAGCGCGGTGGCGATGCCGAGCCGCTGGGCCATGCCCAGCGAGAACTTGCCCGGCCGCTGGCCGGCCAGCGCGGTGATCCCGGTCAGCGCCAGCACCTCGTCCACCCGGGCGGCCGGGATGTCATTGCTCGCGGCCAGCGCGGCCAGGTGAGCGCGGGCCGGCCGTCCCGGGTGAAATCCCCTCGCCTCCAGCAGCGCGCCGACCTCGCGCAGCGGCCAGCGCAGCTCGCGGTAACGCTGGCCGCCGATGCGGGCCTGGCCGCCGTCGGGAGTGTCCAGGCCCATGATCATGCGCATCGTGGTGGACTTGCCCGAGCCGTTCGGGCCGAGGAAACCCGTCACGGTGCCGGGCGGGACGTCAAAGCTCAGGCCGTCCACGGCGACCGTCCGCCCGTATCGCTTGGTCAGCTTGCTGGCCTCAATCATCGTGTCCTCCCAGCGGCACGCGGTCGCGTGCTCACCTGCCTCACGCTAGGAGTGCAGCTCGCCCGGCGGTATGCGGCTACCGGCCGCCTTGGCCGGGGGGTTTTCCCCCGCCGCCAGTAGAATCCGCGCCATGACCACCCCTGCCCCGCTCGCCAGCCGGATCCGCGCCGAGCGCCGCCAGCCCGGCGACACGTTCGCCGACGACTACGCCTGGCTCGCCGACAGGGACAACCCGGACGTGACCGCCTACCTCGCGGCGGAGAACGCCTACACCGCTGACGTGACCACGCGCCTGGCCGGACTGCGCGACACGATCTTCGCCGAGATCAAGGCGCGTACCCAGGAAACCGACCTGTCGGTACCGGTCCGCAAGGGCGGCTGGTGGTACTACACCAGGACGGTCGAGGGGAAGCAGTACCCGATTCACTGCCGGCGGCCGGCCGCGCCGGATGAGGTCACCCCCCCGGCGGCCGAGAACGGCCGGCCGCTGGACGGGGAGCAGGTGCTGCTCGACGGCAACGAGCTGGCCGGCGACTCCGCGTTCTTCGCGCTCGGCGCCTTCGGCGTCAGCCCGGACGGGAGGCTGCTGGGCTACTCCACCGACTTCACCGGCGACGAGCGTTTCACCCTGCGGATCTCCGACACCGGCAGCGGCGCCGTGCTCGACGACGAGATCCCCGGCACGTTCTACGGCTGCGCGTGGTCACTCGACGGCTCGGCGCTGTTCTACGTCACCGTGGACGACGCCTGGCGGCCGTACCGGGTGTGGCGGCACATGGTCGGCAGCCCGGCCGCCGACGACGTGATCGTGTTCGAGGAGCCCGACGAGCGCTTCTGGGTCGGGGTGAGCCTGACCCGCAGCGAGCGCTACCTGGTGATCAAGACGGAGAGCAAGCTGACCGGCGAGGCATGGCTGCTGGACGCGGCGGACCCGGCCGGGGAACTGCGGGTGGTCGCGCCGCGCCGGCAGGGGGTGGAGTACGACGTCGAGCACCAGCCGGACCATGAAAGCGGCGACCGGCTGCTCATCCTGCACAACGACCACGCGGAGAACTTCGAGCTGGCCGCCGCGCCGGTGGCGCGGCCGCAGGCCTGGGAGCCGGTCATCGGCGAGCGCGCGGACACCCGGCTGCTCGCCGTCAGCGCCTTCGCCGGCCACCTGGTGATGTGGTACCGGCGCGACGGCCTGACCGGCCTTACCGTGTACCGAGATGACGGCTCATCCCGGGACATCCCGTTCCCCGAGCCTGTCTACTCGGTGTCGCCGGGAGCGAACCCGCAGTACGAGTCGTCGCGATTCAGGCTGCAGTACGAGTCCCTGGCCACGCCGGAGTCGGTCCTCGAATGGGACGTCGGGACCGGCGAGCTGACGCTGCTCAGGCGGCAGCCGGTGCTCCCGCTGCCCGGCGGCCGGCCGTTCAGCTCCGATGACTACTCCCAGTACCGCGAGTGGGCGGTGGCCGGCGACGGCACCCGGATCCCCATCTCCCTGGTCTGCCCGAAGGGCACGCCGCGGGACGGCACCGCCCCGTGCCTGCTCTACGGCTACGGCAGTTACGAGACATCGATCGATCCGTACTTCAGCACCGCCCGGCTGTCGCTGCTCGACCGCGGGTTCGTCTTCGCCATCGCGCACGTCCGCGGCGGCGGCGAGATGGGCCGGCGCTGGTATGAGGAGGGCAAGCAGCTCACCAAGACGAACACGTTCACCGACTTCATCGCCTGCGCCGAGTACATGGCCCGGCGGGGATGGACATCGCCGTCCCGGCTGGTCGCCCGGGGCGCGTCGGGCGGGGGCCTGCTCATGGGCGCGGTGGCCAACATGGCGCCGCAGGACTTCGCCGGCATCGTGGCGGAGGTCCCGTTCGTGGATCCGGTGAACACCATGCTCGACCCGTCGCTTCCGCTGACGGTGACCGAGTGGGAGGAGTGGGGCGACCCGCTGCATGACCCCCAGGTTTTCGCCTACATGAAGTCGTACTCGCCGTACGAGAACGTGACCGGCCAGGAGTACCCGGCCATCCTGGCTACCGGCAGCCTGAACGACACCCGCGTCCTGTACCACGAGCCGGCCAAGTGGATCGCGCGGCTGCGGGCGGTGGCCAAGGGCGGGCCGTTCCTGCTCAGGATGCGGATGGAGGCCGGCCATGGCGGCCGGAGCGGCCGGTACGACGCGTGGCGCGAGGAAGCGCTGATCACGGCCTGGATCATCGACGCGGCGGGCGCAGGCCCGGGCTCATCTAGCCGAACAGCGCGCTGACCGACTCGCCGTCGTGAATCCGCCGGATGGCCTCGGCCAGCGCGGGGGCGACCGAGATCACCCGCAGCTTGTCCGGCCGGTTGTCCGCCCGGACCGGCACCGTGTTGGTGCAGACGATCTCGCTGACCTCCGGCCTGGCGGCCAGCCGGTCCAGCGAGCCGTGGCAGAACAGCCCGTGCGTGCAGGCGATCTGCACCGAGCGCACCTGGTGCTCGGCCAGCCTGACGAGCAGCTCGTCGAGCGTGGTCCCGCGGGAGATCTCATCGTCCAGGACGATCGCGTTCCGGCCGGTCACGTCGCCGATGATCGAGCTGATCGTGACGCTCGTATCGCTGTGCCGCTCCTTGGCGCCGGCCGCGACCGGCAGCCCGAGCCGCCGGGCGAACGCCGCCGCGCTCTTCGCGTTGCCCAGGTCGGGTGACACGACGACCGAGCCGGCCAGGTCGCGCCCGCGGAAGTGCGCCGCCAGCTCGCGGAGCGCGTGCAGGTGATCGACCGGCACGGAGAAGAAGCCGTGCACCTGGGGCGAGTGCAGGGTCATGGTCAGCACCCGGCTCGCCCCGGCCGTGACGAGCAGGTCGGCGACGAGCCTGCCGCCGATCGAGACCCGGGGTTCGTCCTTCTTGTCCGAACGGGCGTAGGCGTAATGCGGCATGACCACGGTGACCCTGGCCGCGGACGCGCCCCTGGCGGCGTCGGTCATCAGCAGCAGCTCGACCAGGTGCTCCTGGACCGGCGGCACCACCGGCTGGATCAGGAACACGTCGCGTTCCCGGCAGTTGGCCTGCAGCTGCACGTCCAGGCAGTCGTTGGCGAACCGCCGCAGCCGCACCGGGAGCAGCGGGATCCGCAGCCAGTCGCAGATTTCCCGGGCCAGCTCGGGGTGGGCGCTGCCGCTGAAGACGGCGATGTCGCGCACGCCTTAATCCCCGGCTGGGCGGTCGGCCTGGTAGGGCGGCAGCCCGAGGCCCCGGCGGATGGCCTGCTGGACGACCTCGGGCTCGGCCCGCGCGTCCACGGTCACGACGAATTCCTTGCGCCGGAACACGTCCAGCACCGGATTGGTCTTCTCGTGATAGTCGCGCAGCCGGACGGCGAGCGCCTCCTCGGTATCGTCCTCCCGCTGGACGAGCTCACCGCCGCAGTTGTCGCACTTGCCGGGCACGTCCGGGCTGTTCCCGATGAGGTTGTAGTCCACGCCGCAGCTCGAGCAGAGCCGCCGGGCCAGCACCCGGCGGCGCACCTCGCTGTCCGGCAAGTCCAGGTAGATGACGCCGTCGATGTCGTAGCTCTCCAGGAAGAACTCGGCCTGCCGCCGGTTCCGCGGGAAGCCGTCGACGATGAACCCGTAGTTCCAGTCGTGCTCGGCCAGCCGCTCGCGGACGATTGCCTCCACCGTCTCGTCGGCCACCAGCTCGCCCGCGGCCATGGTCCGCCGCACCTGCGCGCCGAGCTTGGTGTGCTGCTGCACGTTCCACCGGAAGATGTCGCCCACGCTGATGTGCACCAGGTCCAGCCCGGAGGCGAGCATCTTGCTCTGGGTGCCCTTGCCGCTGCCCTGCACGCCCATGATCACGTATTTGCGCATGCCGCCACCATGGCATGCCGCGCGCGTCCGGCGCGAGCCAAGGGGGCCGGTAACGCCGCGCGCCGCCGGGCCAGCCCGGCCAGGCCGCTAGGCCAGGCCGAACCTGCGGGCGCAGGCGTCCCGGACCCCGGGCGCCACCAGGCCGCGCAGCTGCGGCCAGTCCTGGCGCAGCAGCCCCGGGTGCAGGAAGCGGGCGATGTCGTTGCGGCTGCCCTGGCTGAGCACGATCGTGTAGAGCCGCAGCCGGCCGCGGCCTCGGAGACGTCGAACTCGCGCAGCCCGTGCCAGGTCAGGTGAACGGGCAGTACCACGGTCCCCCGGGCGGGCCCGCGCAGGTCATCGAGCCGCTCTGGTATCCGCGCGGCAGTCCCGCGCCATCGCGGGAGCACCTTCCCCAGGGGCATGAGCGCTATTATCCCGGCCCGCGGCGGCAAACGCACCGGATCTGCGAGCAGGTCCGCACCGGGACGGCGCTAGGCTCGGGATATGTCCAGCGCCGAAACCGACCGGCCGGGACCCGAGCGGACCGGGCCGGCCGGATGGCGTTTCCTCATCACCCCCCGCTGGCTCGGCTGGCACCTCGCCATGGTGGTCGCCGTGGCGGGCATGCTCGCCCTCGGCTACTGGCAGCTCCGGCGGGCGGAGGAGGGCAACGCACTGAGCTGGGCATACACCTTCGAGTGGCCCATTTTCGCGGTCTTCGCCGTGGTCTTCTGGGCCAAGACGATCCGGGACGAATTCTCTCCGCCGGACGCGGACGAGGCCCCCGACCGGGCCGAGCTGGCGGTCGGCGCCACCCGGGCAGCTCGTCCGGCCGGCGAGGATTACCAGGAGGCCGGCCGAATCCGAGGACGAGGACCTGGCCGCGTATAACGCCTATCTCGCCAGGTTGCAGGACCAGGTGAAGAATCATGGCCGGTGGCACGGGCTGAGGTGAGCCCGGGCGGCCGGCCCCGGACGCCGCGTCCGGCTCCGCGCGGACGATGACAACAGCAGGAGGTGGTGCGGTGGATGCGGCCGTGCTCCGCTACCGGGTAATGGCGTACATAACCGGAACGGTGCTGATCGTGCTCTGCTTCGTCGGAATCCCGCTCCAGGTGGCGGCGGGCAACGACGTCGTCGTGAACGACGTCGGCACGCTGCACGGGATCCTGTACATCATCTACCTGATCGTGGCGTACCAGCTGGCCAGGCGGCTGCGGCTGCCGATCGGCCCGACCCTGCTCATGCTGCTGGCCGGCACCATCCCCGTGCTCACGTTCGTGGTCGAGCGCTGGGTGAACCGGAAGTACATCACTGCGGCGCGGCAGGGGCAGGCGGACGGCCAGGCCGCCCCGACCGCCCGCACGCGCTGACCGGCCCGGGCAGGCACCGTCATCGGCGCGGACCAGCACTACTACACCGAGCGTCCCGGTGCCGCGCACCGGCCCGGGCTTGTCCATGTCGTGCTGCCCGGCCTGCACCTGGCACTGCAGACCGATGCCGGGGTGTTCTCGGCGGGCAGGCTCGACCCCGGTACCCGGCTGCTGCTTGATACCGTGCCCGCACCCCCGCAGCACGGGAACCTGCTCGACCTCGGCTGCGGGTACGGGCCGCTGGCCCTGGTGCTCGCGTCCCGCTCACCGCGCGCGGCGGTCTGGGCGGTCGACGTCAACCAGCGGGCCCTCGGCCTGTGCGCGGCCAATGCGGCGCGCGCGGGCCTGGGCAACGTGCGCTGCGTCGCGCCCGGCGACCCGGGCCTGCCCGGCCAGCTGGCGGCCATCTGGTCCAACCCGCCCATCCGGATCGGCAAGCAGGCGCTGCACGCGCTGCTGGTGACCTGGCTCGGCCGGCTGGCCCCCGGCGGCTCCGGATACCTGGTCGTGCAGCGGCACCTCGGGGCCGACTCGCTGCACCGCTGGCTGGAGGGCGCGGGCTGGCCGGTTACCCGGGTGGCCGCGCGCTCCGGCTACCGCGTGCTCCGCGCGGACGCCCCGCGAGCGTGAGCCCGGGCAGGCCCGGCGGCGCCGGGAGCCGAAACGGCCCGGGCACGCATTCGTTTCCTTCCGGCCAGGCGGGGTTTGCATCCCCTTCGGCCTGCGGCGGCATACTAACTGACATGGCGCTCGCGTTTCTCGACCACCCGGGGCCGATCGCGTTCGCGCACCGCGGCGGCCCGGCGCACCATCTGGAGAACTCCTGGCCCGCCTTCGAGCATGCGGTCGGCCTCGGGTACTCCTACCTGGAGACCGACGTGCACGCCACCGCCGACGGGGTGCTGCTCGCCTTCCACGACCGCACGCTGCACCGGGTGACCGACCGCGACGGCCGGATCGCGCGGATGACGCACAAGGACGTCGCGGCGGCGCGGATCGGCGGGACCGAGCCCATCCCGCTGGTTGAGGATCTGCTGGCCGCCTGGCCGGACGTCAGGTTCAACATCGACGTGAAGGAGGAGCATGCCATCGGGCCGCTGGCGGCCGTGCTGCGCCGGGTTGCCGCGTGGGACAGGGTGTGCGTGTGCTCGTTTTCGGCGCGCAGGCTCCGCGCCGCCCGGCGCGCACTCGGACGGCCGGTCTGCATGGCGCTTTCGCCGGCCGGCCTGGCGGCGGTCCGGGTGGCGGGCAACCTGGCCGGGTCGGGCCCGGCGCTGGCCAGCCGGCTCGCCGCGGCGGGCGTGCGGTGCGCCCAGATCCCGGCGGCGATGGCCACCCGGGGTTTCCTGCGCCGGGCGCATGCGCTCGGCCTCCAGGTGCACGTGTGGACGGTGAACGACCGCACGGAAATGACCTGCCTGCTCGACCTGGGCGCGGACGGGATCATGACCGACGAGGTCGTGCTGCTCCGCGACGTCCTGGCCAAGCGCGGCCAGTGGCACCCCGCAGACCGCGGCCGCGGCGTTCGGTAGATCCGGGCGCGGCTGCCGTGACCGGCACCTGAAGAAGCCCGGGCCCAGAAGCGTTTGCGGCAAGTCGGCTCCATCCGGCACGCCCGGATGCGGTTGGAACCGGGCCGAGCCGGGAATCTTGTCCGGGTACTCAGCGTTAACGGACATGACGGGTCAGCGCCTGGGGAGGCAGTACGTTATGGCGGAACGCGCACTACGCGGCACGCGGCTCGGGGCCACGAGCTACGAGAACGACCGCAACACCGACCTGGCACCCCGCCGGGAGGTGGCTTTCGACTGCCCCAAGGGCCACCACTTCACCGTCCCGTTCGCCGCCGAGGCCGAAATCCCGGCCGTCTGGGAATGCCGGATCTGCGGGGCGACCGCGCTCACCGCGGCGGTGGATCTGCCCGCGCAGAAGAAGGCGAAGCCGCCGCGCAGCCACTGGGACATGCTGATGGAGCGCCGGAGCATCGCTGACCTGGAAGAGGTGCTGGCCGAGCGGCTGGCGCTGATCAGGGAGCGCCGCGGGCCCGCGGCCGGCGGCGGCGAGCAGGCCGGCCCGGCCGAGCAGCGCAAGAGCGCGTAGCCGCTCTAGCGAGCGGGCCGCTCAGTTCCCGGCGCCGCGGCCGTCCGGTCGCGACGGCGGCGGCCGCGCAGCTGGTCCGTCCGCCGGGATACCCCCCACACGGCGACCCGCCAGAACGCCTCCCGGACGATGGCATTGCTCATCTTGCTGGTGCCGCGGAGCCGCTCCACGAAGGTAATCGGGATCTCCGCCACGGTGAGGCCGGCCTGGATGGTCCGCAGGGTGAGGTCGATCTGGAAGCAGTATCCCTGTGACATCATCTCGCCGAGAGCCAGCTTCCGCAGCGTGTCCGCCCGGTAGGCACGGAATCCGCTGGTGGCGTCGCGCACCGAGATGCCGAGCATGAGCCGCGCGTAGGTGTTCCCGCCCTGCGAGATGGCCTGGCGGTACCTGGGCCAGTTGACCGTCTTGCCGCCGGGCACCCAGCGCGAGCCCACCACCAGGTCGGCGCGGTCCAGTGCGGCCAGCAGCCGGGGCAGGTCTTCGGGCTGGTGCGAGCCGTCGGCGTCCATCTCGATGATCGCGTCGTAGTCGTGGTCCAGCGCCCAGCCGAAGCCTGCCACGTACGCCGCGCCGAGCCCGGACTTCCCCGCTCGGTGCAGGACGTGAATCCGGGTGTCCGCGGCGGCCAGCTTGTCGGCCAGTTCGCCGGTGCCGTCCGGGCTGTTGTCATCCACGATGAGCAGATCCGCCTCAGGTACGGCGGCCCTGACGCGGGCGGCCGTGGACTCCAGGTTCTCCCGCTCGTTGTAGGTCGGGATGATGACCGCCACGCTGCCGATCGGGGGGTAACTGCCAGTCACACTTCCTGCTCCTCGCCCTGCGTACGTTGCCTGCGCCGGCCGACCGCCAAGGGTAACCGATGCCTGAGACCATCTGCTGCCTGGGGCGAGGAAGAGGACCCGGGCTCCCTTCGGACCGGAGCCCGTCCCGCCGGCGACGAGCTCGGCCTCCGTTGTCTACTGGGTGCCCGGGTCCTTCCTGGGTCCAACCCCCCGCCCGGCCGGTCCTGATCGCGGCTCCTTGCGCGCTGCGCCTGGTCTTCAGGCAGGGTCATGCCGGTCCCCGCCGTGCGCAGCCCGGCCCGGTCGCCCCGGCCGTTCCGGCCGGTCAGCCCGGTGCTGGACTGCGCAGCAACTTACCCTTGATCGCCGTGATGTCAACCCCGTTCCGCCTTGGCCAGGCTCCGCTGGCCCGGGTAGCAGGCGGGCGATACGATTAATCCGCCCTGGTGATCTTCCAGCGAAGGGACAGGCAATGGCTGAAGGTCAGGCGTCGTCCGGATCGGTCTCCGAGGCGCAGATAGCGGTTCACTGGCGCGAGGAAGAGATTTACCCGCCTCCCGCGGGGTTCGTGGCGCAGGCCAATGCCAGCGACCCGGCTATCTTCGGCCGCTTCAGCGAGGAGAACTTCCCCGACTGCTTCAAGGAGTACGCGGACCTGCTTAGCTGGGATGAGCCGTGGCACACGACGCTGGACACCAGTAACCCGCCGTTCTGGAAGTGGTTCACCGGCGGCAAGCTCAACGCCTCCTACAACTGCGTGGACCGGCACGCCGCGGCCAGCCCGGACAAGACCGCGATCATCTTCGTGCCGGAGCTGGAAGCCGACGAGCAGGTCACGGTCAGCTACGCGCAGCTGCACCGGCAGGTGAACGAGTTCGCCGCGGTGCTGCGCGACTCCCTCGGCCTGAAGGCCGGCGACCGGGTGACGCTGCACATGCCGATGGTGCCCGAGCTGCCGGTCACCATGCTGGCCTGCGCGCGGCTCGGCGTCATCCACTCCCAGGTGTTCGGCGGGTTCAGCGGCGCCGCCTGCGGCGGCCGGATCGCCGACTCCGGCAGCCGCTTCCTGATCACCATGGACGGCTATTACCGCGGCGGCCAGATCACTGACCACAAGGTCAAGGCCGACGAGGCGGTGCAGGCCGCCAGCAAGGAGGGCCAGGCGGTCCAGAAGGTCCTCGTCTGGCGCCGCCATCCCGGTGAGTACGCGTCGCAGACGCCCATGGTCGAGGGCAGGGACGTGTTCGTCGATGAGCTGCTCGGCGAGCACCGGGGGAAGACCGTCGATCCGGTGTCGATGCCGGCCGAGGCGCCGCTGTTTCTCATGTACACCAGCGGCACCACCGGCCGGCCCAAGGGCTGCCAGCACAGCACCGGCGGCTACCTGTCCTATGTCGCCGGGACCTCGAAGTACTATCAGGACATCCACCCCGATGACGTCTACTGGTGCATGGCTGACATCGGCTGGATCACCGGCCACTCCTACATCGTCTACGGGCCGCTGGCTCTCGGCACGACGACCGTGATCTACGAGGGCGTCCCCAATTATCCGGACGGCGGGCGGCCGTGGCGGATCGCGGAGAAGCTCGGGGTGAACATCTTCCACACCTCCCCCACCGCGATCCGGATGCTGCGCAAGGTCGGGCCCGAGGAGCCGAAGAAGTACAACTACCACTTCAAGCACATGACCACCGTGGGCGAGCCGATCGAGCCGGAGGTGTGGCGCTGGTACCACTCGGAGGTCGGCAAGGGCGAGGCCGTCATCGTGGACACCTGGTGGCAGACCGAGACCGGCGGCTTCCTCGGCAGCACGCTGCCCGCGCTGCAGCCGATGAAGCCCGGCAGCTGCGGGCCCGGCGTCCTCGGCGTGTACCCGGTCATCTACGACGAGGACGGGGCCGAGGTGCCGGCGGGCAGCGGCCGGGCGGGGAACATCTGCATCAGGAACCCGTGGCCCGGCGTGTTCGAGACCATCTGGGGTCAGCCCGAGCGGTTCGTGGACACGTACTACCGCAAGTACAACAGGGACCCGGACAGCAAGGACTGGCACGACTGGCCGTACTTCGCCGGCGACGGCGCGCTGCAGGCCGCGGACGGTTACTTCCGCATCCTGGGCCGGGTGGACGACGTGATCAACGTGGCCGGCCACCGGCTGGGCACCAAGGAGATCGAGTCCGCGGCGCTGACCGTTCCCGAGGTCGCCGAGGCGGCGGCGGTCCCGGTGATCGACGACATCCGGGGCCGCGCGGTGGAGGTGTACGTCTCGCTCAAGCCCGGTTTCGAGCCGGGCAAGGAGATGGAGGCCAAGGTCAGCAAAGCGATCGAGACGGAGATCGGCAAGATCGCCCGGCCGAAGAATGTGTGGATCGTCCCGGACATGCCCAAGACCAGGTCGGGCAAGATCATGCGCCGGGTGATCGCGTCGGTCTCCAACTTCGCCGACGTCGGGGATGTCACCACGCTGGCCAACCCCGAGATCGTCGAGGGCGTCCGGCACCAGGTGCAGAGCGCGAAGGTCGCCAGGGACGACGTGCCGCGGGATCTGACCGAGGCCGAATACGAGGAGATCAGGAAGTTCGGCGACGAGTAGCGGCCGCGCCGCGGCGCGGCCGGCCGGATCCGGCCGGCCAGCCGGTCAGGGCACGACCACGGTGCCGACCGCGGTGACCGCGATCACCGGGTCGCCCAGGACCACTGCGGCGGACGGGCCGCGGCCCGGGTCGGACCGGCAGGTCACCCGCGCCTCGAACGCCAGATCCCGGCTGCGCCGTCCCACCCGGGTCACCGTGCCGGCCACCTCGAGCACGTCCCCGGCCCGGACCGGCGCCCGGAACTGGACATCGGAATACGACGCGAAGAGCCCCTCGTCGCCGTCGGACAGGATGCACAGCTCGGTGGCGACGTCGCCGAACAGGCCGAGGACGTAGGCGCCGTCCACGAGGTTGCCGCCGTAGTGGGCGTGGCTGTAGGGCACATAACGGCGCTGCGTGACGGCCAGCCCCAGCCGCCGGTCCGGGCGCCCGCCCGCTTCGGCCGCCGCGCTCACGCGCTGTCTCCCCCGGCCGCGCCTGCTCCTGCCGCCGAACCGTGTCCCCCGGCCGCGCCTGCTCCCGCGGAGGCGCCTGCTCCGCCGGAGGCGCCGGCCGGCTCCGGCGCCACGGCGTGCACCAGGTAGCTGGCCACCTCCCCGGGCGTGGTGCCGCGGCCGAAGACCCGGTCCACGCCGAGGTCGCCGGCCATCCCCGGGTCGAACCGGGGCCCGCCGACCACCAGCACGGGGCGCGCGCCGCGCGCCGCCGCCGTCCCGCCCGGGTAGGCCGCGCGGAAGGCCGCGGACAGCTCCCTGGCGTTGGACAGGTGCGCGTCCTTCTGCGTGACCACCTGGCTGACCAGCACGGCATCTGCGTGCTCGGCTCGCGCCCGGGCCACCAGGTCAGGCACGAGCACCTGCGCGCCGAGGTTCACCACCCGCATCTCCCGGTAGTACTCCAGGCCCTTCTCGCCGGAGTGCCCCTTGACGTTCAGGATGGCGTCGATTCCGACCGTGTGCGCGTCGGTGCCGATGCACGCCCCCAGCACCACCAGCTTGCGGCCGAGCGCGGAGCGGATCCGCAGGTTGATCTCGTTGGCGGGCAGCAGCGCGAACTCCCGCTCGGTCACCGTGACCTGGGACAGGTCCACCAGGTGGCCGACCCGGCCGTAGACGATGAAGTAGGTGAAGTCGGGGCCCATGCCCTTCGCGTGCACGACCATCGCGGGGTCCAGGCCCATCTTGGCGGCGAGCTGCAGGGCGGCGCCCTCCGCGCGGGCCCGCTCGGTCGCGTCGCCGAACGGGACCGGCAGCGTGAACGAAACCTGGATCCGGCCGTCGCCGGTCGTGTCGCCGTAGGGGCGGATCACCGTCATCGCCCGGCCTCCGTCCCGGCCGCCTGGCCTGCCGCGCCCGGCACCTGGCCGCGCGTCCCGGCCGCGCCTTCGAGCATGTCGATCGCGGGATTGACGTAGCCGTCCGCGCGCTCGATGACGCCGTCCAGGCCCCGGCCGCCGTCGGCCGGCCGCTTGGTGATGCCGAACGTGCCGTCCGCGATCGCCGTCAGCAGGCCGTCCACGCCGATCCTGCGGAGCAGCTCGACCGCCTCGCTGAGCACCTCCGCGGCGCGGCGCTCGATGAACCCGCCCGGCTCGGGGCGGAAGCTCTCGCCGAGCCGGCCCGCCGCCTGCCGCACGTAGCGCACGTTCTCCAGCGCCAGGTCGCGGTCGGACAGGAACGGGGTGTGAATGCCCTCGGTCATCATGCCGATCAGCAGGATCGACTGGCCGGTCATCATGCCGCACAGGTTGAAGAACGCGTCCAGCAGGTACCCGGCGAACACGTTGCCGGTCATGTGCTTGGTCGGCGGCATGTACTTCAGCGGCGCGTCCGGGAACAGCTCGCGGATGAGCTGGGCGTGCGCGAGCTCCAGCAAGAACGAGTCGGGCACCGCGGGGTTGATCTCGAAAGCGTGCCCGAGGCCCAGCTGCCAGTCGGCCAGCCCGGCCTCGCGGCCGAAGTACTCGTTGAGCAGCTGGCTGACCACCACGGTGTGCGCGGCGTCCACCGCGTCGGCGGTGGTCAGGTAGTTGTCCTCGCCGGTGTTGATGATGATCCCGGCCCGGGCGTGCACCTGCCGGGAGAACCGCTGGTCGATGAAGGTCCGGACCGGGTTGATGTCCCGGAAGATGATCCCGTACATGCAGTCGTTCAGCATCATGTCCAGCCGCTCCAGGCCGGCCAGGGTCGCGATCTCGGGCATGCACAGGCCGGACGCGTAGTTGGTCAGCCGGACATAACGGCCGAGCTCGCGCGACACGTCGTCCAGCGCGGCCCGCATCAGCCGGAAGTTCTCCCTGGTCGCGTACGTGCCGGCGTAGCCTTCGCGGGTGGCTCCCTCGGGCACGTAGTCGAGCAGCGACTGCCCGGTGGACCGGATCACGGCGATGATGTCCGCGCCCTCCCGCGCCGCGGCCTGCGCCTGCGGGATGTCCTCGTAGATGTCGCCGGTGGCCACGATCAGGTAGATCCACGGCTTCGGCGGGTCGCCGGGATCGCGCAGCATCCGGTCGCGCTGCTCGCGCCGCGCGTCGATGGCGGCGATCCCGGCCCCGACGGCGCGCTCGGCGGCCTGCGCCG
Source organism: uncultured Actinomycetes bacterium (assembly GCA_963762615.1). GTDB lineage: Bacteria > Actinomycetota > Actinomycetes > Streptosporangiales > Streptosporangiaceae > PALSA-505. Next base: position 697,547 of record CAVXLG010000020.1, read on the forward strand.
CGGCACGGGCGGCGGCCCCCCCGGGAACGCGGAACGCGACCCGTCCCGCGGCCGCGTCCCCGGCCAGGGCGGCGAGATCCGGGTAGCCCCCGGTCGCCATGGCGTCCCAGACGGGCAGCGCGATGCCGTGCTCGAGGCCGGCGCTGCCCCGCACGGCGTCGGCAAGCCGGTTCACCCACGGCATTCCCTCGCCGTCCGCGCCGTCCAGGCCCGCCAGCCGCAGCACCGCCCGTTCCACCGACACCGTGGTGTGCGTCCTGGCCAGGTCGACGATCGGCTGGCCCGCCTCGCTGGCCAGCTTGCGCGCCTCGGCCACCAGGCCGGCGTCGAGTCCGAGCCGCTGGGTCATGATGTCTGCCTTTCGGTGCTTTCGCTGATCCTGCTCTCGAACATGGACCGGACGCCCGGGTTGTCGCGCAGCAGGCCCAGCGCGAGATCGGCGTGCCCGGGAACGTACCCGTTGCCGATCAGCATGGTGACGTCCGCGGCCAGGCCCTCCGCGCCCAGCGCGGCCGCGCTGAACGACGTCGCCATGGAGAAGAAGATGACCGTGCCGCCCTGGGCGGTGGCCAGCACCGCGCCGCCCTCGCAGCCCGGCACGTCCACGCAGACCACGGTGACGTCGGCCGGGCCTCCCGCGTCCCGGACCGCCGCGGCGAGCCCGACCGGATCCCGCGCGTCCGCGGCCACGACGGCATCGGCCAGTGCGCGCTGGCCGCCCGGCTCGCCGCCCGCGGCGCGCAGGGCCGCCGCCTCGCGCTCGTCCCTGACCACGCCGATGACCCGGCTCGCTCCCGCCTGCCGGGCCGCGGCCACCGACAGCGAGCCGCTCTTGCCCGCCGCGCCGATGACTGCTACCGCCGGCGACCGGCGGGAGCTCACTACCCGGTGGGTCAGCGCCGGGGCCCCGCACACGTCGAGCACGGCCAGCGCCAGCGGCCCGGGCAGATCCCCGGGCAGCACGGTCGCGATCGACCGGCCGAACAGGATGGCGTGCCCCGCACAGGGCACCTGCTCGGAGGCCGCGTCCCAGCCGGCCAGCCCGTCGGTGATCGCCAGCGGGGTCAGCGACAGCGACACCAGGGTCGCGACCCGCTGCCCCGCGCGCAGCCCGAGCGGCGAGGCCGGACCCGCCTCGTCCACCACCCCGGTGAGCATCCCGCCCGACCCGGTGACCGGGTTCTGCATCTTGCCCCGCTCGGCGACGATGCCGAGCACGGCCGACCGCATCGCGCCGGGATCGCCGCCGTGCGCCTCGCGCAGCTGGCGGAACGAAGCCGCGTCCAGGTTCAGCCGCTCGAGCCGGACGCGCACCTCATCCGGCCAGATCGCCGGGCGCGGGTCGAGCCGCCAGGCCGCCTGCGGCAGCACCCCGGCCGGTTCGGCGACCCGGTGCAGGCCCAGCGGGGATCCCGGGCCGGGCAGGCCGGCCGCCTGCGGCGCTCCCCCGCCGCCCCCGGGGCCTGCGGTCCTGTCAACGGACGCTGCGGTCACGCTGCTCATCCTTTCCCGCCACAGCCCGGTCGTCTGCCGGGCCGAGATCAGTAAGATTTCCCGTTCAAATGTATACGCACCGTAGCTTCTTTCGCGATACACGGCTGTCGCAGGTATCGTTGAGGCTCGACGCGGACACAATGGAGGAGGCGCCGTGCTTAACCAGCCGTACCCGTACGCACGCCGGGAACTCGCCGAGCCGGACTGGCGGCGCTTCCCCGGCTGGGCGGACGTGCCGGCCGCGGACTGGGAGTCCGCGCAGTGGCAGCGGGCGCACTGCGTCAAGAACCTGCGCCAGCTCAGCCAGGTGACCGGCCCGGGCCTGTCCGAGGCGTTCTGCGAGGACGTGCTGCGCGACCAGCGCGAGCGGGCCACCATGTCGATGCTCGTGACGCCGCAGATGCTCAACACCATGGCGGCCGGGATCGCGCCGGGCGACGCGGGCTTCACCGACGCCTTCCGCGCCGACCCGGTGCGCCGGTACATGATCCCCGCGTTCAGCGACCGGCGGGCGGACTGGCCCTCGCACCCGTACGCCGTCCGGGACTCGCTGCACGAGTCGGAGATGTGGGCGGTCGAGGGCCTGACCCACCGGTACCCGACCAAGGTGCTCGCCGAGATCCTGCCCACCTGCCCGCAGTACTGCGGCCACTGCACCCGGATGGACCTGGTCGGGAACCCGACCACCACCACCGGCAAGCACAAGTTCGAGATGGCGCGCCCCGACCGGCTGGGCGCGATGCTCGACTACCTGCGCCGCACCCCGCAGGTGCGCGACGTGGTGGTGTCCGGCGGCGACGTGGCCAACATGCCGTGGCCGCGGCTGGAGGAGTTCGTCGGCGCGCTGCTGGACATCGGGAACATCCGCGATATCCGGCTGGCCACCAAGGCGCTGATGGGCCTGCCGCAGCACTGGCTGTCCGACGACGTGCGGGCCGGGATGGAGCGGCTGGCGACCAAGGCGCGCGAGCGCGGGGTGAGCATCGCCATCCACACCCACGTGAACGCGGCGCAGTCGGTGACCCCGCTGGTGGCGCGGGCCGTGCAGGCGATGCTGGACACCGGGATCCGTGACGTGCGCAACCAGGGCGTGCTGCTGCGCGGAGTCAACGACAGCGCGCCCGCGCTGCTTGACCTGTGCTTCGCGCTGCTTGATGAGGCGAAGGTCATGCCGTACTACTTCTACATGTGCGACATGATCCCGGGCAGCGAGCACTGGCGGCTCACCCTGGCCGAGGCGCAGAGCCTGCAGCACCAGATCATGGGCTACCTGCCCGGGTTCGCCACCCCCCGGGTCGTCTGCGACGTGCCCTACGTGGGCAAGCGCTGGGTCAACCAGGTGTCGAGATACGACACCGAGCTGGGCATCTCCTACTGGACGAAGAACTACCGGACCGCCGTGGAGGCCGACGACCCGGACGCGCTCAGCCGGGAGTACGCCTACTACGATCCGATCTACATGCTGCCGGAGCGCGGCCAGGACTGGTGGCGGGCCCGGGCGGCGAACATCGCGGCCGCGAAGACCGCGGCCGCGCCGCCGGCCGAGACCGCCGTCGTCACCGCGGCCGCCCCGGCCGGCTGACGCCGGCCGGCCGGCTGGCCGGCCCAGCCCCGACGGGAGCGCACCCGATGAGCCACCCTGGCCGCGCAGCGGCGGACGAGCCGAAGGCCACCTGGCGGGAGCCGGACGTACCTGGGCAGCCGGGCCGCACGGCCGTGATCACCGGGGCCAACTCGGGCATCGGCTTCGAGGCTGCCCGGGTGCTCGCCGAGCGCGGCGCTGCGGTCGTGCTGGCCTGCCGTGACCTCGGCACGGCGAAGGACGCCGCGGCGCGGATCAGCACCGTCGCGCCGGGGGCCACGCTGAGCACCGTCCGGCTGGATCTCGCCTCCCTGGCATCGGTCAGGGAGGCGGCCGCGGAACTGCGTGCGGGCCACGACCGGCTGGACCTGCTGATCAACAACGCCGGCCTGATGATGCCGCCGTACGGGCGCACCGAGGACGGGTTCGAGCGGCAGCTCGGCGTCAACCACCTGGGCCACTTCGCGCTCACCGGCCTGCTGCTGGACCGGATGCTGCCGGTGCCCGGCTCGCGGGTGGTGACGGTGAGCAGCAACGGCCACCGGATGGGGCGGATCGATTTCGGCAACCTGCAGTGGGAGCACGGGTACCGCCGTGCGGCCGCGTACGGCCGGTCCAAGCTGGCCAACCTGCTGTTCACCTATGAGCTGCAGCGCCGGCTGGCCGCGGCGGGGGCCGCCACCGCGGCCCTGGCCGCGCACCCCGGCACGTCCAGAACCGCGCTCATCCGGCACCTGCCGGCCTGGATGCGGCTGGCGTCCAACTTCGTGCCGAATCAGGCCAGCGCGATGGGCGCGCTGCCGACGCTGCGCGCGGCCACCGACCCCGCCGCGGCCGGCGGCGAGTACTACGGCCCCGCCGGGCCCGGCGAGTTCACCGGCCCCGCCAAGCGGGTCGAGTCCAGCCCGCGCTCGCACGACGCCGAGGTGGCCAGGCGGCTGTGGGAGGAATCGGCCCGGCTGACCGGGGTCAGCTACCCGGCGTAACCGGGTGCCCGGCCCCGGTGACCCGGCGCCCGGCCGCCACAATATGTGGATCTCCGCGTTTACACACCGCGATGGCGACCGTAGGTTGCCGTCCATGCGCTATCTCGCTGAGTTCTACCTCCCGGGCGACGGCGCTGACCTGGCCGGCCTGGCCAGGCGGGCGCGCGCGACCGCGGAGCGGTACGGCCACGCCGGCCCGGCCGTGCGCTTCGTCAGCGCGATCCATGCGCCCGGGGACGAAAGCTGCTTCGCCATCTATGATGCCGACTTCCCGGCGGCGGTCACCGTGGCCGGATCGCTGGCCGGGATCGTGTTCGACCGGGTTGTCGAGGTCGCCACCCAGGACGCGGATGCTGCGGGCGACGAGGCCGGGTACCCTCGACGGGTGGCCCGTAGCAGCGAACAATTCAGCCCGGAACTGCACGCTTACCTGGTGGCGCACAGCAGCCCCGTGGACCAGGTGCTGGCCTCGCTGGCCGAGGAGACCCTGCGGCTCTACCCGGACGCGGCCGGCATGCAGATCGGCCCGGAGCAGGGCACCTTCATGACCCTCCTCACCCGTATCGGCGGAGCCCGCCGCGGCATCGAGGTCGGCACCTTCACCGGCTACTCCTCGATCTGCATCGCCCGCGGCCTGGCCGACGGCGGCCGGCTGACCTGCTGCGACGTCAGCGAGGAGTGGACGTCGCTCGCGCGCGCCTACTGGGACAAGGCCGGCCTGGCCGACCGGATCGAACTGCGGCTGGGCGCCGCGCTCGGCACGCTGCGCGCGCTGCCCGCCGAGGCCGCGTTCGACATCGCGTTCATCGACGCGGACAAGGTCGGGTACATCGGCTACTGGGACGAGATCGTGCCCAGGATGCGGCCGGGCGGCACCGTCCTGGTGGACAACACGTTCTCCCACGGACGGGTGATCGATGAGGCCAACCAGGACGCCGTCGTGCAGGCGATCAGGGACTTCAACGATCACGCGGTCGCCGACGACCGGGTGGACCTGGTGATGCTGCCCGTCGGCGACGGCCTGACCCTGGCCCGCAGGAAGTAGCGGCGGCCGTCGTGACGACGGACCGGACGGGCGGCAACGCGGGCAGCGGTCCCGGGGAGATCACCCCGGACGGCTGCGCGGTCGAGTTCTACGCGCTGCTGCCCGCGATGGGCGAAGCGCCGATCGTGCACGCGGCCGTGCCGCCGGGCGCGTCGATCCTCGAGCTGGGCTGCGGCACCGGCCGGATCCTGCGCCCGCTGGCCGAGCTCGGGCACCCGGTGCTCGGCGTGGACGAGTCGGCGGGCATGCTCGCCCGGGCCGCCGGCCTGCCCACGGTGTGCTCGCCCATCGAGACGCTCCGGCTGGACCGCACGTTCGGCGCCGTCCTGCTGGCCAGTACGATGATCAACACCGACCCGGTCCAGCGGCGCGCGTTCCTGGCCACCTGCGGCAGGCACGTCGGCCCCGGCGGCGTCGTCGTGATCCAGCAGACCGCGCCCCGCTGGTTCGCCGAGGGCGACCCGTCAGAGCGGGAGGTGGCAGGGATCAGGCGGGTGGTCCGCTCGGCGCGCCGGTCCGGGCCGCAGATGGACGTGCTGGTGGAATACCACGTCGGCGACCGGACCTGGACGCACGCGTTCAGCGCGCACGAGATCAGCGAGCAGGAGCTCGCGGCTGACCTCGGTTCGGCCGGCCTGGAGTTCGGCCGGTGGCTCACCGGCGATCATTCCTGGCTCACCGCCGTCCCGGCCCGCTAGCCGGCCACGCCCGCGCCGTCGGCCAGCGGAAACGCCCGGACAACGGGCCGGCGGCTGGCACCATGGACCTGCTGGCCTGCTGTCAGGGAGATGGGAGCCGATGGGCGCGCCAACCGATCCGGTCTATCTGCGCGTGCTCGCAGACCTGCGCGCGCAGATTCTCGGCGGCGTCCTGCCCCCCGGAGCCAGGGTGCCCTCGCGCAACGCGATCATGGCCAGGTACGGGGTCGGCGAGACGGCGGCCAAGCACGCGCTGCACGTGCTCGCGGCCGAGGGACTGATCGAGGCCAGGGCCGGGTCAGGGTCCTACGTGCGCAGGACGCCGGCCACCCGGACGCTGGAGCACGACCGGCTGCACTTCCCCGGCTCGCCGTTCGGGCTGGCCGGGCCGGCGGCCACCGCGGACGCGGCGGGCCGGGAGCAGGCCGGCCATCCGGCGCAGGCCAACGGGGAGGCGGTCCGGCTCGCGTGGGAGCATCACGCCGAGCGCGGTCCGGCGCCGGCCTCCGTGGCGCGGCGGCTGGGCCTGGGACCCGGCGATGACCTGGTGATGCGCACCAGGTACCTGCTCACCGCCGACGGGGCGCCGGTCCAGCTGGCTACCAGCTACGAGCCCACCGCTATCACCGCGGGCACGCCGGTCCTGCTGCCCGAGCAGGGGCAGTTCGCCGGCCAGGGGGTGATCGCCCGGATGCGCGTCATCGGCATCGAGGTAGACCAGGTCACCGAAGAGATAGCGGTCCGGCCTTCGCAGCCGGCCGAGGCCGCCGCGCTGGCCATCGCGCCGGGGGCGGCGGTGATCTGCGTCGAGCGGGCGCACCTGGCCGGGGACCGCACCGTCGAGGTCAGCGACATCGTGATCCCGGCCGACCAGTACCGGCTCAGGTACCGGATCCCGGTGACGCGCGCGGGGTGGTCCCGTCCGGCGCCGTCCCCGGCCGGCGCCGGGGCCGCCGGACCGCGCTGATCACCGAGCCCGCGAGAGCCGAACCGGAGGAACCCCGTTGAGCACTGGGCAAGACGAGCGGGTGGCCGCGGCCCTCGCCCACTGGGCGCCGCGGTTCGTGGCCAACGGCACCGACTACCCGGACTTCCAGGCCACGCTGGGCCGGATCACCCGGTGGGATGACTGGTGCCGCGAGTGGGGCCGGACCGCCGCCGGGTACGAGCAGCTGGCGCGGCAGGCCGAGGCCGCCGGCCACCCGGTCACCGCGGGCGGCGCCTGGCGCCGGGCGGCGCTGTGCTGGCACTGGGGCAAGTACGTCTTCGTCGATCACCCGGACGAGCAGCGCGCGGCGCACGAGCGGACGGTGCAGTGCTACCGCAACGGGGCGCGGACGCTCACCCCGCCGGCCGAGCGGGTGGAAATCCCGTACGCGGTGCGTCGCGCCGGAGGCGCGCCGACAAGCACTGCGCTGGCCGGCTATCTCCGGGTGCCCGCGGCCGGCTCGCCGCCGCCGGTGGTGATCATGGTGCCCGGGCTCGACTCGGTGAAGGAGGAACTGCAGGCCACCGCGGACTACTTCGGCCAGCGCGGGCTCGCCACGCTGGCCATCGACGGCCCGGGCCAGGGCGAGGCAGAGTACCAGCTGCCGATCGAGCCCGCGTACGAGCGGGTGGCCGCCGCGGTCGCGGACTTCCTGGCCGGCCGCCGGGACATCGACCCGGGCCGGATCGGGCTGATGGGCGTCAGCCTGGGCGGCTACTACGCGGCCCGCTGCGCCGCCTACGAGCCCCGGCTACGGGCGGCGGTGGCGCTGGCCGGGCCCTACCGGTTCGACCTGGACTGGGACACCCGGCCGCCGCAGAGCCGGGCGACCTTCCAGCGCCGGTCAGGGGCGGCCAGCCCGCAGGAGGCCAGGCGGCTGGCGGCCGCGCTCACCCTGGAGCAGGCCGCGGCCAAGATCACCATCCCGCTGCTGGTCGTGCACGGGCGGCTGGACCGGATGGTGCTGCCGGAGCAGGCGGAGCGGCTGGCCGCCGAGGCGCCCGGCGCGGAACTGGCCATGTACGCCGAGGGCAATCACGGCATCACGAACCAGCCGTTCGAGTCTCGGTCGATGATGGCGGACTGGCTGGCTGGCCATCTGGGACAGGACTGACGTTCCCGGCCGCCGCGGAACCGCCCGGCACCGCGCCGCCCAGGTAGAGCGCGCCGATCTCGGGATGCTCCAGGACCTCCCGGCCGGTACCGGACAGCCGAACCCGGCCGTTCTCCAGCACCAGCCCGTGAGTGGACAGCCGGAGCCCGGCCCGCGCGTTCTGCTCGACCAGCAGGATCGTCTTGCCCCGCGCGTTCATCATCGCGATGGCGGCGAAGACGGACTTGAGCACCTTCGGCGCCAGGCCCATGGACGGCTCGTCCAGGATGACCACGGCGGGGTCCAGCATCAGGCAGCGGGCGAATTCCACCAGCCGCTGCTGGCCGCCGGACAGGCTGCCCGCCTTCTTCCCCAGCCAGTCGGTGACCTGCGGGAAGGTCTCCAGGACCCCGTCCAGCCGCTGGGCGGCCAGCCGCCGGTCGCGCAGGATGTACCCGCCGAGGGTGATGTTGTCCCGCACCGTCATGTCACGGAACAGGCTGTGGTTCTGGGGTACCTGCACCACGCCCATCTTCAGGATCTTGCGCGGGCTCTTGCCGGTCAGCTCCTCGCCGTGCAGGGTGATCCGGCCGGCTCGCGGCCGGAGCAGGCCGCTGATCGCGGCGAGCAGGGTGGATTTCCCCGCCCCGTTCGGGCCGACCACGCAGGTGATCCCGCCCTCGGCCACGGTGAGGGACACCCCGCGCAGCACGTCGCTGCCGCCGTAGCCGACCGCCAGGTCAGCAACGACGAGGGCCCGGTCCCTCTCGTCAGGCGGGCACGATGTCACTGTCACCGTCATCCGTTCCGAGGTAAGCGTCGAGCACCCGGTGGTCGGTGCGGATCACCGCGGGCGGTCCGGCCACGACCGGCGTGCCGTTGTCGATGACCGTCACCCGGTCGCACAGGCCCATCACGAACTCCATGTTGTGCTCGACGATCAGGAACGTGGTTCCCCCCTGGTTCAGATCCCGGATCCGGTCGGTGATCGTGCCGATCAGGGTGGGGTTCACCCCGGCCGGCTCGTCCAGCAGCACGATCGCCGGGTCGGCGATCAGCACGTAGGACAGCTCCAGCAGCTTGCGCTGCCCGTACGACAGCGTGCCGGCCAGGGCGTCGGCGTGGTGCGCGATCCCGGTGAACTCGAGCAGCTCCATGGCGCGCCGCCGGGTAGCCGGGCCGCCGGCCCGGGCCAGCCGGTTGCGCAGGCCGCCGGGGCCCCGCCGGGAACCGTTCGGAAGCCGGTCGTGATGCCCGGCCGCGACGATCATGTTCTCCATCACGGTGAGCCGCGGGAAGACCCGGGTCAGCTGGAAGGTGCGGCCGATGCCGGAGCGGAACACGCGGTCCGGCGGCGCGTTCGTGATGTCGGCGTCACGGAGGTAGACCCGGCCGCGGTCCACCCGCTCGTAGCCGCTGATCACGTTGAACAGCGTGGTCTTGCCCGAGCCGTTCGGGCCGATCAGGCCAGCGATGCTGCCCTCGTCGACCTCGACCGTGCAGTCGGTCAGTGCGTGCACGCCGCCGAACGTCTTGGACACGTCCAGGGTTCGCAGCAATGCGCTCACCCCGCACCGCCCGGCCCGGCGCCGACGGTTGCCTGCCTGGCCGCCTCACCCGGCACCGGCTCCGCCCCGGCTCGCCGCCGGGCCAGCCACGCTCGCCCGGCGGTGAGCCAGTCGTGCGCGCTCGGGACGAGGCCGCGCGGCAGGAACAGGATCACCACCAGGAACAGCCCGCCGAGCAGGATCTCCGACAGGTAGCCGTTGGTGAACTGCAGGGTCAGCTGCTGCTGCAGCGGTTCCAGGATGAGCGCGCCCAGCACCGGCCCGGCCAGCGTGCCGAACCCGCCGAGGAACGCCATCAGCGCAACGGTCAGGTCGAAGATGGGATCGAACACCGTCTCCGGCAGGGCCTGCCCGATGAAGTAGAACCAGAGGCCGCCGACGACGCCGGTGACGAAGCCCGAGATCACGAAGGCGGTGAGCTTGGTCCGCATCGGCCTGACGCCCAGGCCGCGGGCGCGGTCCTCGTCGTCCCTGATGGCCCGCAGCTGGAGCCCGAATTTCGACCGGCGGATCTGCCAGGACCAGCCGATCGCCAGCACCGCGATGATCAGGCCCGCGTAGTAGAAAGGATTGTTGTAGGTGGCCGGATCCCATTGCAGGAAGGGTGCCGACACGCCCTGGTTGCCCTGGGTGAAGGCCAGGTTGAAGGCCAGCAGCTGGAAGATGAAGAAGATCGCGATCGTGACGACCACGAACGTGTGCCGCCGCACCCGCAGCGCGACCAGGCCGAACGGGACTGCCACGGCGGCCGCGGCCAGCCCGGCCAGCGGCAGGGTGGCGAAGATCACGTCTCCGGTCAGGTGCTGGTGCCAGGCCAGCAGCCCGACGGCGTAGGCTCCGGTGCCGAAGAAGACCGCGTGCCCGAGGGAGACGTAGCCGGTGTTGCCGGAGAACATGCTCCAGCCGGTGACAGCGGCCACGTAGATGAGCGTGTTGATGGCGAACGTGGTGTCCACGGCGCTGGTGTCCACCAGCGGGAACAAGACGGCGACGGCCAGCAGCACGCCGAGCGCGGGCACCCGCCAGTGCCGGGCCAGGGTCCTCACTGCGCCCTCGCTTGCGTCTTCCCGAAAATGCCGGCCGGGCGCACGCTGAGCACGAGCACGAGCGCGCCGTAGAACACCACGATGGCCCAGCTCGGCGACCAGAGCACGTCGACGACCGCCTCCAGGGTGATCATGAAGACGGCCGCGGCCAGCGCACCCGCGATGCTGCCCAGGCCGCCGAGGATGATGATGGCCAGCAGGCGGGAGATCAGGTCATAACCGCTGTTGGGGTTGAACGCGTTGACCGTGCCGTACACCATCCCGCCCACCGCGGTGACCGCCACCCCGATGCCGAACGTCAGCGCGGCGATCCGGTTCACGTCGATGCCTACCAGGCGGGCCGCGGTCCGGTCCTGCATCGTCGCCCGGACGCTGCGGCCGAACGTAGTCCGGTACAACATGACGTAGATCCCGGCCACCAGCAGCACCGCGAGCCCGAACCCGATCAGGTAGATGTCGGCCAGGTAGAACCCGAAGATCTTCACCGAGGACGTGACGTACCAGGCGTGCAGCTGCACGTCGCTCGCTCCGAAGATCGAGTACAGCACGCCCTCGATGATGATCGCCACGGCGTAGCTGGCCAGCAGCGACATGGAGGTTCGTTCCGAGCCGCGCAGCGGCCGCATGAAGGCCAGCTGGACGGCCACCCCGAGCACGAACATCGCCGGGACGGTCACCAGCAGGCCGACGAACAGGTCGATGTGCAGGTGCACGGACAGCACGTAGCTGAGGTAGGCGCCGAGCACGACCATGATGCCCTGCGCGATGTTGATGATGTCGAGCACGCCGAAGATCAGCGTGAGACCCACCGCCATCAGCGCGTAGACACCGCCACCGAGAATCCCGCTGACGATGGCCTCGTAGAGTTGGCGACCCATCTGCGCTCCGCGTGCCGGCCCGGCTCAGCTGCCCCAGTGCGGCTTCGGGTTGAGTATCGGCTGTGATCCGGTAGCGGCGGAGGGCAGCACCTGGACGAACTTGGCGGTCGGCTGCCACTGGAACATGAACATCGTGGCGGTCGTGTTCTCCCCGATGCTGTTGAATTTCGCCGGGCCCTGCACCGTCGCAACGGTGACGCCGCTGTGCAGGTAGTGGATGATCTTCGCGTTCGTGGTGCCCTTGGTAGCGGTGATCCCGGCCGCCGCGACCTGTCCCACCGAGTACGCCTCGGCCACGTCGGCGTTGATCTCCGATGCCGTCCCCCCGTACTTGGCGATGTAGGCCTTGACCATGGCCTGGCTGAGCGCGTTCTGCAGACCGCCGTACCAGCCGTTCGGGACGAAGATCCCGTTGGCGTTGTTCGCCCCGACCGCCTTCAGGAACGCGGCGCCCTGGTCCGGGCCGGACGAGGCGGCCATGATCATCGGGTTGTAGTGCTGCTGCTCGAACGCGGTCATGAACGCGGACACGGTCGGCACGTCCACCGAGCCGAGCACGACCATCTGCGCCCCGGTCGCCGCCACGGAGTCCGCGCCGGCCTGGTAGTCGGGGTTCTCGGCCGGGTAGACCTTCGAGTACACGGTCTTGATCCCGGCGCTCTGCAGGATGCCCTGCGCGGTCATCACCATGGGATCGGCGAACGGGTCGTTCACCATCGGGTAGGCGGCCGTCTTGGGCCGCTCGCCGGCCGGCAGCGACGCCACCCAGTGCGCGAACAGCACGAGCTGGTTGGCGATGGTCGGGCTGGGGTCGAAAACGTTCGGCAGGTGCAGCTGGAAGACCGCGGGGCCGCCGCCCGCGCCCTCGATCATGGCGTACCCGTAGCGGGACACCACCTTGGCCGAAGGCACCGTGAGCAGCGTGGAGAACGGCCCGAACACCAGGTTGGCGTGATCCGAGCTGATCAGCTTGGTGTAGTTGGTGGTAACCGTGGTCGGGTTGCTCGCGTCGTTCAGGATGATCAGCTTGACGTGGCGGCCGCCGAGCAGCCCGCCGTGGCTGTTGACGTAGCTGGCCCACAGCTGGTAGCCGCGCTCGAAGGCCTGGCCGTCGGTCGAGAAATCACCGGTCAGCGAGAGCGAGGTGCCGATGACGATCGGGCCGCTGGAGCTGCTGCTGGAGCTGCCGCTGCTGCACGCGGCCAGGCCGACGGTCGCGAGCACCGCCGTGGCCATACAGCAGAGCCGGGTGCGGTGAGGTCTCATCCGGTGAGGTCTCATCCGGTTCCTCCTTGTCTGGGCGCGCCGGTGAGGTGGTCCGCTAAGGCCAGAGCGCTGGCGGGACGACGCCGGCGGCGATGGTGCGTGACTACGTTGACGACACTTCGATAGCCCGGACCGGACAGCCGGGTGACCGGGTCCGGGCCCGTCTGTACTGCGCGTGCGGAATGCGTCCCGGCCGTCCCGCGGCCTGCCGCACTCTGGAGGAATGCAACCGTTTGCACCGTACCTTTCTCCACCCGCGTGTGGCTGTCAAGGGACCCTTCAGTTCTGCATGCCGGCCGGCCCCCCGGGCTTCTCGTCGGTATCGCCGAGTCCGTCGTCGACCGGGACATCCTCGGCCGCAATCTGGTAGCCCGAGGCGGCCGCCTGCAGTTCGAGCAGCACGGCGAAGTCCTCCTCGGTCCGGCCCTGGGCGACCGCGGCCTGCACCGGCTCACGCGCGGACGCTACCACCGGCAGGGGCACGCCGAGGTCGTTCGCCGCGGCCATGCCGAGGTCGAAGTCCTTGCGCAGCAGCACCGGCGTGAAGGTCGGGGTGAAGTCCAGGCTGACGAAAGCCGGGCTCTTGTAGCGGGTGAACATCGAGCCGAGCACGCTGTGGTTGATGAAGTCGAGGAACGCCGCGCGGGGTATGCCTGCCTTCTCGGCCAGCACGATGATCTCGGCGAGAGTCTGCGCCGTCACCCCGAGCAGCAGGTTGTGGCAGATCTTGGCCAGCCGGGACAGCTCGCCCTCGCCCACGTAGCTGACGTGCCTGCCGAGCATGGCGAGCAGCGGCTCAAGCTCGTCGAAGACCTCCCGGGGGCCGGACACCACCAGGGACAGCAGGCCGGCCTGGACCACCCGCCCGTTCCCGCTGACCGGGGCGGCGAGGAATGCCGTGCCCCGCGCCGCGGCCAGCGCGCGGACCTCAGCCGACGCCTCAGCCGAGACGGTCGAGCAGTCCACCAGGAAGCCGGGCGCACAGGACGGGTCGGCCAGCAGCCGTTCGGTCACCGAGAGCAGATCCTGCGAGTCGGCGACCATGGTGAAGACCACGTCCAGGTCAGCCAGCTCGTACGGCTCGGCGGCCACCTTCACCCCGGCGGGGATGAGCGCCTCGGCCTTGGCCTGCGTGCGGTTCCACACCGTCACGTTCAGGCCCGCCTGGGCCAGCCGCTCGGCCAGCGGCGCCCCCATCCGGCCGGTCCCTATCCATCCGACTGACAGGTCGCGGGTGGCCGGTTGGCTCATGCGTCATCCACTCCCTGCCGCGACGCCGCCAGGTGTCCCTGATGCAATCGATTGTGCATCCTAGGGGTCACGGCCGCCGGCGTCAATCGCCTCACATGTCACGATGAGGGGGTGCGGATCAGCAGCGTTGAGCCAACGGAACTGTTCGGCGGGACCGCCCGGCGGCCGCTTCAGATCATCCGGGTCACGGTGGCCGGCGACGGCCCAGGCCGCGCCGCGGATGCCGGCCTGGCCGTCAGGGTGGAGGGTCCCGGCGTCAGCACGCCGTTTCCCGCCGTGATCAGCGGCCTGGGCCAGGGCGCCCGGCAGACCGTGGACGTCGGCGTCGAGATCGCGGCCCCGTACCAGCCGGGCAGCGTCCGCCAGGTCACGGTGATCGCCGAGACGCCGGCCGGCCCGGCCGGCCGGCGGCGCCGCGTCCGCCCGGGCCGAGGCGCACGCCGAGATCGTCGCGGCCGAGCCGGGCTGGACCATGTGGATGGTGTCCCACTTCCACTATGACCCGGTGTGGTGGGGCACCCAGGGCCAGTTCACCGAGTCCCGCCTGCTGCTGCCGGGCGAGCACGGCGAGCTGCCCGAGGTCCGGACCGCGTTCGAGCTGGTCGCCCTGCACCTGGAGGCGGCGCGCCAGGACCCGGACTACAAGTTCGTGCTGGCCGAGATCGACTACCTGAAGCCGCACTTCGACGCGCACCCGGAGGACCGCGCCGACCTGCGCAGGTTCATCGCCGACGGCCGGATCGAGATCGTCGGCGGCAGCTACAACGAACCCAACACGAACCTGACCTGCGCGGAGTCCACGATCAGGAACGCCATCTACGGCATCGGCTACCAGCGTGACGTGCTCGGCGCCGACCCGCGCTCGGCGTGGATGCTGGACGCGTTCGGGCACGACCCGGGCTACCCCGGGCTGATGGCCGCCGCGGGGCTCACCTCCTCGGCCTGGGCGCGCGGGCCGTTCCACCAGTGGGGCCCGCACGGGACGGTGGGCAGCAACGAGCGGATGCAGTTCGGCACCGAGTTCGAGTGGATCTCGCCGGACGGGAACGGCCTGCTCACCAGCTACATGGCCAACCACTACGGCGCGGGCTGGGTCACCCACCGGGCGCCCGACCTGCCGTCGGCCGAGCAGGCGGCGTACGACCAGTTCCGGCTGCTGGCGCCGGTCGCCACGACCCGGAACGTCATGCTCCCGGTGGGCGCGGATCACGTCATCCCCTGCCGCTGGGCGACCGGCATCCACCGCGACTGGAACGCGCGCTACCGGCTGGCCGCGGTTCGTCACCGCGCTGCCCAGCGAGTTCTTCGCCGCGGTCCGCGAGGAGGCGGCAGCGGCGGACGTGTGGATAACCCCCCAGACCAGGGACATGAACCCGCTCTACCCGGGCAAGGACGTGTCCTACATCGACACCAAGCAGGCGCAGCGGGCCGGCGAGGTCGCCGTGACCGACGCCGAGCGGCTGGCCACGCTGGCCTGGCTGGCCTCGGCCGCCCCCGGGTCGGCCGCCCCCGGCTACCGGTACCCCGCCGAGTCACTGGACAAGGCGTGGCGGCAGCTGGTCTTCGGCGCCCACCACGACGCCATCACCGGCACCGAGTCCGACCAGGTTTACCTGGACCTGCTCGGCGGCTGGCGGGAGGCCTGGCAGCGCGGGGACGACGCCCGGCAGGCCGCGGCCGGCTACCTGGCCGGCCTGGTCGACACCGCGGCGGCGGCCTCCGCGCGGCCGGCGCCGCGGCCGCAACCGCGGGCGGCAAGGCGCCGGACGGGGCCGTGGTCGTGTTCAACACGCTGGCCCGGGCCCGGTCGGCCCTCGCCCGCGTCACGCTGTCCGCCGCCGGCCGGGACATCCCGTCGCTGGCCGACGAGTCGGGACGGCCCGTCCCCTGCCTGCCCGGCCCGGCCATCCGGGACGGCGACGGCAGCATCACCGAGCTGACGCTGACCTTCCAGGCCACCGATGTGCCCGCGCTCGGCTACCGCACCTACCAGATCGTGCCGGGACCGGCCGGGCCGGGTGATCCGGGCTGGCGGCCCGCCGACGGCACGGCGATCGAGAACGAGAGCTTCCTGGTCATCGCGGACCCGGCCCGCGGCGGCGCGCTCGCCACGATCGCGGACAAGCGGTCCGGGACCGAGCTGCTGCGCGCCGGGGCGGTCGGCAACGAGCTGCTGCTGCAGGAGGAATACGCCTCGCACCCGCGCTGGGGTGAGGGCCCGTGGCTGATCTCGACCAAGGGCCCCGGCCGCGGCTCGTCCGGCGTCCCGGCCCGGGTGCGCGCCGAGCGGTGCGCCATCGGCAGCCGCCTGATCGCCGAATTCAGCGTGGCGGACCTGCGGATCACCCAGGAGACCGTGCTGTGGGACGGCGCCAGCCGGATCGAGTTCCGGACTCACGTCGACGGCTCCATCGGCCAGGACCGGCTGCTGCGGGTCCGCTTCCCGGCCGACGTCCCGGGCGGCCTGCCCGTCTACCAGACGGCGAGCCGCGGTGATCGGCCGGCCGCCCGGCGCCACCGGCACCGACGTCGCCAGCCACTGGTTCACCCTGGATAACCCGGCGCACCAGTGGTTCGGCGTCGGCTCGACCGCGCGGGTGGCGGTGCGCGGCCCCGGCGGCGAGCGGGTCATGCAGGCGATCGGGGTGGCCGAGGTGATAACCCCGGTGATCCCGAACGGCGTGCCCCGGCCGGCCGCCGAAGACGGCCAGCCGGGCCCGCCGCCCCGGCCCCGGCCCCGGCCTCGGCCGCCCCGGGTTCGTGCCGCGCGGCGATCAGGGATCTCGTGGCCGCGCTGGCGGGCCAGGGCGTCACCGCGACCTGCTCGCAGCCGGACGGTCCCCGCTACGGCGCGATCGACCTGGATTCCAACCTGCCCGATTTCCGCATCGCGCTCGGCCGGGCGGACGAGAACCCGTTCACCGCCGAGGTGCTGGCGGCGGCCGACCCGGCCTGCGCCAAGCAGCTCGAGGAGCGGCTGCAGACAGCCGGGCTCGGCCCGGATCTGGGTGCCGGCCGCCCGCTCCCGCGAGGAGGCGTTCGCGCCCGGCGCGGACGTGCGGGCCGCCCGCGACCTGCCCGTGCTGATCGTGGCCGGCGACGGCCCGGGCAGCCTGGCCGCCGTGGTCGCCGGGGTGACCGAGGATCTCGCCGACTCGGTGATCGAGGCGGACGGGCCGGTGTGCGCGCCGCTGGCCGACCGCTCGGTCGCGCTGCTCAACAAGGGCACTCCCGGATGCGTGGTGACCACGGACGGCACGCTGAACATCTCGCTGATGCGGTCCTGCAGCGCATGGCCGTGCGGGGTGTGGATCGACGGCGAGAGGCGCACAGCGCCCGACGGCAGCAGCTTCGCCTGGCAGCACTGGAGCCATACGTTCGAGTACGCGCTGGCCGCCGGGCCCGGCGACTGGCGGACCGCGGGCTTCGCCGCGGCGGGCGAGGACTACGACCGGGACCTGGTGAGCGTCGCGACCGGCCTGCACGACGGCCCGCTGCCCGCGCAGGCCAGCCTGGGCTCGGTCGACCCGCCGGACGTGGTCCTCACCGCGCTGAAGCCGCGCGGCAACCCGCTCGCGTCGGGCCGGGCGGGCGCGCCGGAACCGGCCCGCGGCGTGCTGGTCCGGCTGCTCGAGACCGCCGGCCGCCGCGCTACCGCCCGGGTCCGGCTGCAGCGCCGTGGCGGACCTGCGGGCCCGCCGCACCGACCTGCTGGAGGAGGCGGAGGGCCTGCCGCTGCCCGCCGTGGGCGGTGCCGCAACCGGTGGATCTGCAGGCCGCGGGCCTGGCCTGCCTGGCCTGGGACCTGCCGGGGCCCGCCGAGCCTCCCGGTGACCCGGCCTCGGCCGCCGAACCCGCCCAGCCCGTGTATACCCGCTACTGGCTGCACGGCAAGGGACCCGCCCCGGCCGGGAACCTGCCGGTTGCCGTGCACGTCCGTCCCGGCCGGACGGCCCTGACGGCGCAGGGTGCCGCGACGCTGCGGGTGACGGTCGGCTGCGGCCCCGAGCCCGCCGCCGGCCAGGTGGAGCTCGACGTCCCGGCCGGCCTGCTGGCCGGGCCGGCGGCCCGCTGAGCTACGACCTGCCGGCCGGCGGCCACGCGGCCTGGGATCTCACCGTCCGCGCGGCGCAGCGGCGCGGCCGCCGGGCGCTATTTCGTCGCCGCCCGGATCCGGGACGGGCTCGGCCAGCTGCTCGAAGACGCGGCGCTGCTGACCGTCGGGGAGCCGGACCAGCCCGATCTCGGGCTCCCGCTCGATGAGCTGGTGCCGCTGGTCGAGGCCGACCAGCGGGCCACCGAGGCCGAGATCACCCTCGACGTGCTCACCCCGTCGGTGGATCTCGGCGCCCGGCCAGCAGGGCGAGCTGGCCGTCGAGATCACTAACCGGGTCGGCCTCGCGGCTGCGCGGCGAGGCCCAGCTGGTTTCCCCGTTCGGCAGCTGGACCGCGCTGGGACCGTGGACGCTCGGCTTCGACGGCCGAGCCGGGGCCGGCCGTCACCCTGCGCTATCCGGTATCGGTGCCCGCGGACGCACGGCCCGGCGCGCAGTGGTGGGCGGTCATCAAGGTGATGTACTTCGGCCGGGTGCGGTACAGCCAGGCGGTCCCCGTGACCGTCACCCGCTGACGGGAAGTGACGCCCTTCCGGCTCGTCAGCCGCTGACGGGGAGTGAGGCCACGCGGGCTTCGAGCGCGTCCAGCCTGCGCAGGATCTCGCCGAGGGCCTCGGTACCAGCCTGCTGCGTGTCCTGCCGGCCGTGCACATAGCCGGCCAGGATCGACGCGAGCGTCTTGCGCGCGGCGACCGGATCCGCGCCGAACTCGCGCAGCGCGCGGCCGGCCACGCCGCTGGTCTCCGCGACGAGCCCGAGCACCAGGTGCTCGCACCCGAGGTAGTTGTGGCCCAGGTCGACCGCGGCCTCCATGGCCGTGGCGATCACCTGCCAGGCGGGCCGGGTCAGGTCCGCGCCCAGCGCGGTCCCGGCATCCGGGCGGCCGGCGACCCGGGGCCGGCCGCCCGATCCGGGTTCGTCCCCGGCTCGGCCAGGTCGGCTCGCCGCAGAGCCGCGGTCAGCTCGCCGGGGTCGATCTCCATCGCCTGCAGCAGGCGCACCCCCAGGTTGTCCCCCTGCTCGACGACGGCGAGCAGCAGCTGGCCGGTTCCGGTGCGGTCGCCGCCGGCTTGCCGGGCGAGCGCGAAAGCCTCGAGCAGCCGGGGCGTCATGCGACCCTGCGCGCGGCTGGTCATGACCGGGTGACTGACCGGGTCGAAACCGGGATCGCGGATCACGCTGATCGCCTGGCGCGTCCGGTTGACCATGCGGACGGCGGTGGCCAGCGCCTGCTGGCAGACCGGAGAGACCGGAACCCCGGCGGCCCGCACGGCGGCGGCCAGGTCGTCGGGAAGGTACACGTTGATCTTCGGCATGCGCCCTCCTGCACCAGCTCAAAAAGGGGTTATCACAAGGGTTATACATAGGTGCATATCACCTGTCAACTGGTATCCCGTCCCCCGGTTACACAGCCAAATACACAATCTGGCGCATGTGCGGCCGTGCTGTCCTGGCCTACGTTCTGGGACGGGATACGCCACGTGCCCGCGCCGGTCTCGATCCGCCGGCCCCGAGCTCGGTCGGCCGCCTGGAGGGGGGGCGACCGGCCACGCAGCGAGCGTGCGGCAGGCGGGCCCGGGCAGTTGCCCGGGCCCGCCGTTACGCTGCAGGTCAGCCCGCGTCCCTGCCGACCGCCACCAGCCTGGGCGCCGGAGCCTGGGCCCCCGCGGCCGGGCGGCCGCGGATCGCCAGCAGGATCACCAGCAGGGCGCACGCGTCGAAGATGGCAGCGACGAGGAACGCCGTGGCCATGCCGTGCGCCAGCACATGGTGGGCCTGCGCGAGCCGGGTCACGCCGGGCAGCGGGTGCGCCGCCGCGTTCCTGCTCGCGGTGCCGAAGACAGTGACCAGGGCGGCCAGGCCGAGCGAGCCGCCGACCTGCTGCATGACGTTGACCATGCTGGACGCCGCGCCCGAGTCCTCCGGTGCCACCCCGGCCAGCGATGCGCTGGTCAGCGGAACGAACGCCACGCCAAGGCCCGCGCCGAGCAGCAGCATCGGGCCCAGCACGCCGGCCGCGTAGCTGGAGCCGGGCGAGACCCGCGACAGCCAGGCCATCCCGGCGATGACGGGCAGCAGCCCGGCCACCATGAGCGGCTTGGCCGGGAACCGGGAGGCCAGCCGCGGCGCCAGCCGGGACACCGCGAAGAGCATGATGGTCATCGGCAGGAACGCGATGCCGGCCCGCAGCGGGCTGAAGCCGAGGATCTCCTGGACGAACTGGGTGAGGAAGAAGAACATCCCGAACATGCCGGCTACCAGCAGCAGCCTGGCCAGCAAGGAACCCGAGCGGCTCACGTCGGCGAACAGCCGCAGCGGCGTGATCGGCTGCCGCGCCCTGGTCTCGTTGACCACGAACAGGCCGAGCAGGGCGATGGCCGCCAGCACGGCGCCGACAGTCACCGCGTTCCCCCAGCCGTCGGTCGCCGCCCGGATGAACGCGTAGACGAGGGACACCATGCCGAGCGTGGAGGTGATGGCGCCGGCCAGGTCGAACCGGCCGGGCTGCCGCCGCGTCTCGGCCACGAACAGCGGCCCGATCAGCAGCACCGCGATACCGATCGGGACGTTGATGAACAGCACCCAGCGCCAGGACAGCCACTCGGTGATCACGCCGCCGAGGACCAGGCCGAGCGAGCCGCCGCCGGTGACGACCGCGGTGTAAACGCCGAGGGCGCGGGTCCGCTCCCGCCCGTCGGGATACGCCGACACGATCAGCGCGAGCACCGCCGGCGAGGCGAGCGCGCCGCCCACGCCCTGGGCGGCGCGCGCGGCCAGCAGCCACGGCGCCGACGTGGCCAGGCCGCCCGCCAGCGAGGCGATGGTGAACAGGGCGATGCCGGCCAGGAAGACCCGCCGCCTGCCGAGGATGTCGCCGGCCCGGCCGCCGAGCAGCAGCAGCCCGCCGAACGCCAGGGTGTACCCGTTCATCACCCAGGACAGGCTGGTCGCGGTGAAGTGCAGGCCGGTCGCGATGTGCGGCAGCGCGATGTTCACCACGGTCATGTCGAGGATCACCATCAACTGGGCGGACAGCATGATGATCAGGGCTATGCCGGGGCGCTCGGGGTGGTGGCGGCCGACCGCGCGCCGCGGGCCCGCCGTCACGGGAGTCGAGGGAGTAGACAATGATGCTCCGCGTTTGTTGCTGGGGGAGGTATAGTGGAGGCGTACTCCGGTTACTATACGGAGGCAACCTCCGGTTTGCAACTGAATTAATTCCATGACTACGACGAGCACTCCCACACCGGCCGGCGCGCCGATGCGTGCCGATGCACGCCGCAACCGCGAACGGCTGCTCGCCGCTGCCACCGCTGCCTTCGCCGAGCACGGGGCAGAGGCTCCGCTCGAGGACATCGCCAGGCGGGCCGGCGTCGGGATCGGCACCTTGTACCGGCACTTCCCCACCCGCCTGGCGCTGCAGGAGGGGGTCTTCCGCAGTCAGGTGGAGACCGTGTGCGCTCGCGGCCGCGAGCTGGCGGAGGATCCGTCGCCGGGCGACGCCTTCGCCGCCTGGCTGCGCGTCCTGACCGGGTTCCTGGCGACCAAGCGCGGCCTGTCCCACGCGCTGATCTCCACGCTCGGCAAGGACTCCGAGCTGATCTCGTCGTGCGGCCAGGTGATGCGCACGACCGCGGAGCAGCTGCTCGAGCGTGCGCAGCAGGCCGGGACGGTGCGCAAGGACCTCACGGCCATGGACGTCATGCGGCTGATGCACGGCATCGGGGTGGCCGTTGAGCAGACGCCCGGCGACGCGGACCGGATGCTCTCCTTGCTGCTGGACGGCGTGCGCGCCCGCCCGGCAACCTGACCCGCCGCGGCTACAGGCCGGGCGGCCTGTTCTCGTACGGCGTGCTCAGCACGATCGTGGTGCGGGTGGAGACGTTGGCGGCGGCCCGGATCTCCTGCAGCAGATCCTCCAGCGCGACTGGCGAGGCGACCCGCACCTTGAGGATGTAGTTCTCCTCTCCCGCGACGCTGTGGCAGGCCTCAATGGCCTGTAGGTGGGCGAGGCGCTGCGGCGCGTCGTCCGGCGCGGCAGGGTCGAAGGGCTTGATCGAGACGAACGCGGTGAGCGGCAGGCCCACGTCGTCGGCACTGATCCGGGCGGCGTAGCCGGTGATGACGCCGCGCCGCTCCAGGCGGCGCACCCGCTGCTGCGCCGCTGACACCGATAGCCCGGTCTGCCGGGCCAGTTCGGTGAAGCTCATCCGCCCGTTGCCGGAAAGCAGCGAGACGATCATGCGGTCGATCTCTTCCACGCCGTCACGGTAGCGGCACCGGTCGCCCGCCGCACGCTCCGGCCGCATCCGGGGGCCCTTGAAACGTGGAGGTAGGCGTGTTATGCAGGATGACGGGTCGCGTGGGTCGCGGGTGAACGGGCTAGTCCGCGGCCGTCGCGGCGACCGCAGCAGCAACTGCGAGCCAGAGTCGGGGGCCGGGGTGGGCGCGGCATACGAGCAGATCGTCGGGGCAGCGGCCGTCGTCATCGGTGCCGTGTTAATAGCCGCCGGGCTGCCGAAATCGCTGCGGCCCGGTGTATTTGCCGCGCAGATCGCCGACTATGGCGTAGTTCCCGCGGCCGCGACGGGCTTCCTTGCACGGCTGATCTCGTCCGCGGAGCTGGCAGCCGGCGGCTTGCTGCTCGTCGGCCTCGCAGTCCCGCTGCACCTGAGGCAGATCGGCGCGGGACTGGCGATAATCCTGTTCGCGCTGTTTCTCGCGGCGCTCGCGAGCGCGTACGTGCGCGGCCGGAACATCGCGTGCGCTTGTTTCGGCGGTGACAGCGAACTCGAGACGATCGGTGCGCACAGCGTCGTGCGCACTGGCCTGCTCTTCGCGCTCGCCACGGTGGCGATCCTCCCGGCCTCCGGCGGTCGGCCGTTCGACGTCGCCGGCCTCGCGGCGATCCTGGCAGCGCTCGTCGCGCTCGCCAGCGAGCTGACCCGGCTGCTCGGGCAGCTGCGGCGAGCCACCGCCGCCGTCATTGAAGAGCTGGCCAGAAGGCCCGCTGTCGCTGACCAGGCGGAGACGAGGTGACCAGTGGGGATACTGGATCTGGCCGTGATCCTGATCGGGGTGCTGTCGGTGCTGACCGCGGTGGCCGTGGTCGCGCTCATCAGGCAGGTGGGCGTGCTGCACCTGCGCATCCGGCCGGTCGCCGGGGTGACCGGAGTCGGCGGACCTGACTACGGCGCCGAGATTCAGCTGCCCGCGGCGCTGGCTGAGCTGGCCCGTCGGCCTGCCACGCGCTTCCTGGTCGGCTTCGTCTCGCCGGGCTGCCGGGTCTGCGGGCCGGTTACCAGCGCGTTCGGCCGTGTCGCCCGATCTGCCGACGCGCGCACCGCCGTCCTGCTTGTCATCGACGCTAGCCAGCCGGAGGCCGATGAGTACATCCGCGCCAAGGGCGTGAGCTTCCTGCCGTATATCGCCGATGCCGCGAGCTTCGCCGCCAACGTCCCGGGCGCGCCCTGGGCCATCGTGGCAGACGAGTCGGGCAGGGTCATCGTCTCGGGCGGGGTGAACACCCTCGACAACGTCGAGGAGATGCTGGCCCAGGCTGACCAGCTGATCGCCCACCCGCCGGCGCAGGCCGTCCCGGCCGAGGTCCCGCTCAACCAGCGAGTGGTGGAGGTGAACAGGCATGTCGTTTGACCACCTTTTCGAGAAAACCACGCGGCGCGCCGGCAACCACCTGACGCGGCGGAGCTTCATCGGGCGCGTGGCCCTGGCCATGTCCGCCGTGGGTGCCGGCGGCCTCGCGTTCACGCCATCTCCGGCGCTCGCGATCGACTGCCCGTGCGCGGTCTGCGGCGACAGCACGTCGTGCGGCGGTGCCTTCGGTCATCCGTGCCCGTCCTTCACCTGCCCCGGCGGCGCCTGGTACATATGCACGTCCTACTGCGGCACCAGCAGGCTGACCAAATTCCAGGACTGCATGCTGAAGCACAGCTGTCATACGTACTGCGGCCCGGACCACAGGCCAGGCTGCTATTACCAGACGCCCTACGGCGCGTGCGGCGGCCGGGATACTGTCTGGTGCCGCTCGGTCACCTGCATCAAATCGACGCGATGCTAGATACTGGCCCCATTCACGCGATCAGCTTCGCGTTCCTTGGCCTCATCGTCGGCCTTGCGGCGTTGTGGTCGCCTTGAGGCCTGTCGATGGCCGCGGCCCTCCGGCCCGGCTCGCCCGCCGTGAGCGGCGCAGGCACCATCACTGCTCGCCGGGTCACCGTGCTGCACGGTGCCGGGCTCGTGTCAGGTGCCCTGATCATGGGACTGCTGCTCGCCCTGGCCCGCGCGCTCATGATCGGCGCAGGACTGCGCCACCTGCTCGTCGTACCCGCCGGGATAGCGCTGGTCGTCGCGCTGCTGCAGTGCGCTGGCATCCCTGTCCCGCAGAGTTCGTGGCAGGTGCCCGAGTACTGGCGGCGCAGCATCGATGCCGGCATACTGCCGGTGGCCTATGGCGCGATCCTCGGCTTCGGCGTCTTCACCTCTGTCGTACTGGGCGCTTTCTGGGTGTTCGTGGCGGCCACCTTTCTCTACTCTCCGCAGGTCGCCCTGATCGGATGGCTGGCCTACGCCTGCGGACGCACGGCCGGATTCAGTTTCGGGCTCCGATTGCGGCAGCTGGAGCGGATACTTCTCACCACGCGGGCGCGCATGGGCCTGGTCGTCAGCTCAACGCTCATCGCGGCCCTGGTCGTATTCACCTGACGAATCGCAAGGACGACGATGCCGACTGCAACAGCGACAGGAAACGGGTTCAGCCTGAGCGTGCGGTATCCGCGGGCTGGCTGGGATTTCGCGCCGAGGGTGGTCCCGGCGCTCCGGTCGCCGCACGAGCTGTGCGCGCTATCGAATCGCCGGCTGCGGACGCTCCCGGTGACCAGTGACCAGAACACGCCCGGCATCGGCGGCCTCGACGCCTCCGGATGCCTGATCTGGATCTACTACGAGGTGTTGGGTGACCCGGTCATCGATGACCCGGCGCGGCCGCCGATTCCTGATTACAGCCGTTACTCGTATCCGCTGGTATACGGCGAGTCCCAGGTTTTCCCGCCGCAGCTTGATTATGACTGGGGCGCGAATCTCACCTGGCGCCGGCTGGGGCACAACCTGGCGCCGGGACCGGCGCGCCCCCAGCCGGCCGCGCTGACCGTCATGATCTGGGAGGGAAGGCGGCTATCCGTCGATGACCTCCGCGCGGCCGAGGCGATCGTGTCGTCGGTCTCCGTGTCGGGCTGAAGGTAACGGATTGATAACGCCCTTTACGCTCCCGTAACAGACGATGGCCTGCTCTTACCCGCGGGCCGCGGCCCGGTTAGGCTCCGCGACCAGGGGAAGTTAGAGTCGGCATCGGAGTACGGAGCACGCGATGGCCCAGATCGTTCTGGACAGGATCGACAAGATCTACGCCGGCGGCGTGAAAGCCGTGGACGGGCTGAGCCTGGAGATCACGGACGGCGAGTTCATGGTCCTGGTCGGCCCTTCCGGCTGCGGGAAGTCCACCGCGCTGCGGTCGATCGCCGGGCTGGAGGAGATCTCGGCCGGCACGATCGTCATCGGCGACCGGGTGGTCAACGACCTGCCGCCCAAGGACCGCGACATCGCCATGGTGTTCCAGAATTACGCCCTCTACCCGCACATGACCGTCGAGCAGAACCTGGCGTTCGGCCTGCAGCTGCGCAAGACGCCCAAGGACGAGATCCGGCGCAGGGTCCGCGAGGCCGCCAAGATGCTCGGCCTGGACCAGTACCTCAAGCGCAAGCCGGCCGCGCTGTCCGGCGGCCAGCGGCAGCGGGTCGCCATGGGGCGCGCGATAGTCAGGGAGCCGCAGGCCTTCCTGATGGACGAGCCGCTGTCCAACCTGGACGCCAAGCTGCGCGTGTCCATGCGCGCGTCGCTGAACCAGCTGCACGAGCGGCTGGGCGTGACGACCGTCTACGTGACGCACGACCAGGTCGAGGCCATGACGCTCGGGCACCGGGTGTGCGTGCTGCGGGACGGCAGGCTGCAGCAGGTAGACACCCCGACGACGCTGTTCGACGCCCCGGTCAACCTGTTCGTGGCCGGCTTCATCGGCTCGCCCGCGATGAACTTCGCGACCGCCGGGCTGGTCCGTGACGACGGGCTCGCGGTCACCTTCGCCGGCTACCGGCTCGCCGTCCCCGACTCCACCCTGGCGGCGAAACCGGGCCTCGACAGCTACCTCGGCCGGGAGATCATCCTCGGCATCCGGCCCTCGGACTTCGAGGACGCGAGCCTGGCCGACCCGAGCTGGGCCACGATGCAGGTGAACGCCGGGGTGACCGAAGAGCTGGGCAGCGAGATCCACGTGATCTTCACGATCGACGCGCCGCCGGTGGAGCACGCCAGCATCGCCGAAGCCGCCAAGGGCGAGGAGGACGAGGACGAGACCGCGGTCGTCCTGGCCGGCGGCAAGTCGGTGTGGACGGCACGGGTCGCGGCGCGCAGCTCGGCCCGCCCGGGCAGCCCGGTCCAACTCGCCGTGGACACCTCCAACCTGCACTTCTTCGACCCGGTCAGCGGCCTGTCCATCGGTCACCCGCAGGCCGGGGCCGCGATCGCGGAGAAGGAGGAAGCCGGGCCCGCCCGCTGACCGGGTGGCGCTGCTGAGATCCTGGCCGCAGGTCGATCCGGAGCTGCTCGGGAGTTGTCAACCGGTACGAGCAGGAACAGCTCGCAGCCAGTCCCCCGGATGCGCGCGACCGTCTTGGCGGGGGCCCGCGCGGTCATCCCTTCGACCGCGCCGCTCAGACCGAACCCGGCGTCGGCGAAATCCACCACCGCTCTTACCCGGCCCCGAGCCGTCGATCTTCACGTCTTCGACCTCGCTGTAGCGGGTTTAGACCGGCATGCATGAGGTACCCGATGATTGCGACCGGGGGCCGGAAACATTGCTTGACTTAGTAAGCACTGCTTGATATAGTTAGCACAACGTATTCGGAGCCACTGAATTCGGGATCCAACGAGGGGAATGCATATATGACCAGCACCACCCAGCGCTACAGCGCTGCGGCTAGCCAGTCGGCCAGCACGGTAGAGAAGATCGCTGACTTCTGGACGCAGGGCTCGCAAAGGCTGACTGACCGCATGCTTCCGGGCCTGCCGCAGGTCAACCTTGTCTCGGTAGTCGAGCGCTACTTCGAGTTCGTGCAGCGGACGGTAGACATCAACCGTGACCTCACCATCAAGTGGGCAGAGGCGGCCGGCATGCTGTCCGGTGCCGTCCGTGAGCAGGCCGAGTCCGTCGGCGGCCTGGTCCGCGAGCAGGTCGAGTCGGCCCGCGACCTCGTGCACGAGCAGGCCGCCAAGGCCGAGCAGGCCGAGAAGGAGCTGGCCCGCGAGGCCCGCAAGGCCGAGCGCGAGCAGGACAGGCACGCCCACAACAAGGCCCGCGAGCGCTACGAGGGCCTGACCAAGGCCGAGCTGAGCGACCTGCTGGACCAGCGCGACCTGCCCAAGACGGGCAATGTCGACGAGCTTGTGGAGCGCCTGGTCGAGGCAGACAGCAAGTAATCACGCTGCCCGCTGAAACACACTGAGACTCCGGTACCCCAGCAGCACCTGCTGGGGTACCGGCATTCAGCTAGGCGACCAGGGCGTGCAGGTAAGTAGTGATCGGGTTGGTCCCGAACACCCGAATGCGTTGACGGCACGAACAGCATGATCGCGTAGTAAACGATCTTGGCCAGGATGTCGGAAGCGTCGTACTTGCTGCTCGTCAGGACCCTTCTTCACCCGCCTCGCTCCCCTACCCGGTCGAATCCAACCGTGGTCAGCACCGCCGATATCGCCTTGGTGATGACCTTGGCGATGAGCCAGCCAACGAGCAGAATGATCAGGAATACGATCGGCTTGGGAATGAATGTGGCGACGTTGAACCAGGCGCTAGACAACCCGGTCGTATAGTTAATGGTATCGGGTACGGGCGGTAATCCTTTCTGAACCGATGAGCGGCGTACAAAGAACCGCCCGTCTTATCCCGCGAGTTATTTCGGCGGGTGTCCTGCCGGGACAGGTGCCTGGGAAGGGCCGGTAAATCGGGCGCAGGGTGGTCGGCCGTTTCCCCAGCCGTTTCAGGAGAACAGTATCTTCCCGGTTCAACCTGAGCCTGCCCCGCGGGAACCCGGGCCGGCCGGGTTGTGACTCCGCCCTGGCGATCAAGTCCCCAGTCACGACTCGGGCGCGCTGGCCCGCCCCTCGTCGGTGGCTTGCTGTCTTCGCAGTTCTTTCCTACTGCGTCCGTCGTGGCTCCCTCGCCCGAAGACCGGACCCGGCAAGCTACTCGTGCTCACCGGAACAAACCAGGTCGGCGCCCACCTACTCAAATCCCGGCATAGAGCGGGACACAAAGCCCGTCAGGGGATGATGGCGTCAACCGTCTTTTTCAGCGCACTGGGCTGGGCCGGCGACCTCGGCGCTTTCTTCCGGGCTCGCTCCAGCTTGGCCCCGAGTTCCTGCAGCTGTTTACGGCCGAGGCCCGCCCGCACCTTGGGGAACCAGTCCTGTTCTTCCTCTTCGATGTGATGGGTGACGTTCTCGATCAGCACCGAGGTCTTGGCATCGAAGTTCTCAGCCCCGGCCGGAATGCCCGCTAGCTCCATGCACAAGACATCGGCCACGTGATGTTCTTCGTAGGACTCCAGCACGTCGTCCTTGAGCTCGGGGAGCAGCGCGCAAACCTCGGGATACATCACCTCATTCTCGATGTAGGTATGGACGGTGAGCAGCTCGATAATCTGCCCGACGATCTTGGACTTCTTCTTGACCGCCCTATCACCGGCGGCTTGGAACTTCCGGAACAGGTTGCGGATTTCCTTGTGATCGGCCCTCAGCACGACGATGGCATCAGATGACATGCTGCTCCTTCCGACTCGCTGGGCACCCGGTCGCGGCTACCCGGCCGGCCCCTCACCAAACCCCGGCTTCACCCGCGTAGTGGCGCGTAGTGACGCGTAGTGATTAGTGCGCCGCGCCGCGGGTAGTGGGGCGAAGATGATGGGCCATGCCCGGCTGTGCGGCCAGCCCTGACTACCGGTGACGCCGCTGATGCACGGCTCGGTGCGCTAAGAAGGCCCGCAAATCAGCGCCGCGCGGGTTGGGGGCCCGGCCTCCAGGTGGGAAGAAGAAGGGATGCTGAGCATGTGGGTTTTTCTGTCTGCACGGCTGCGGACCTGGCTGCTGCTGGCCATCGCACTGCCGCTGGCCCGGCTGCTTGTCCATCGCCTCGCCGTCGCCGCTGAACGCCGTGACGCATCGGCCCGCGCGGCGAAGCTGCTCCGCCGGGCTGACTCGGCAGTGACCGCGGTGTCCGGGCGTGCCTCGCGCAGGGCCAGACGCTAAGACCGGCGAGGGATCGCCAGCTGGCCCTCTCGCTGATGTTCGGAAGCCGGCCGGGTCTTCGGCTGGCGCACGGCACCGGCGTGGCTGGCATCGTCGCTGCCTGCCTGCGCTCCTGTCTACGCCGCCCGCTTGCACGAGGGCTTCGGAACGCTTCATATCGCTGAGTGCCGGCCCATCGACGGCGTCGTTCGCTACCACTGGCCACACAGCACACGGGGGCACTCGCTGGACAAGGTGGAATCCGAGAGCATCCGGCTGCGGCTCGGCATTCCCTGACCCAGCGCCAGCCCCTTGAACGCTAAGACGAACGGCGGCAAGGACGCGCCGGGCTATTGCCGCGCACCACTCCTGAAGCTACCATCTAGCTAGATGGTAAGGGGATGGTGGATGGATGGCCCCCAGGGAAGTGAGAAGACCGAGAAGATCACTATCAACCTGGGACTGGTGGACCTGGGGCAGATCGATCTGCTGGTCCAGGAAGGCTTCTACACCAACCGCACCGATTTCATCCGCACGGCCATCCGTACCCAGCTCGCTACCCGGGGCGAGGCGCTCGCCCAGTCAACGACCCGGCGGACCCTCACCCTGGGCAGTTCTTACTACACCCGTCGCGATCTGGAGGAGATCCGCGACGCCGGGCAGATGATCCAAATCCGGGTGCTCGGGCTGGCCAGCATCGCCGCAGATGTCTCCCCCCAGCTGGCCCTCGCCTCGATTGCCTCGGTGGAGGTGCTCGGTGCTTTCCGCGCACCCGCCGCGGTGAAGGCCGCTCTAGCCGCTCGCACCGCATAAGCCGCCGCGATTACCACAGCTGTCCGGTCCGTCGGCTCGCATCTGGGGCGCCGCCTGCCGGGAGACCAGCCAAGACAGCCACAAGAAGGGATACAGCCATGGATACACGCCAGATGGCGGCGATGGCTGAGGCCACCCGCCTGACCCGCCGGGGGCGCCTCGTCGAGGCAACCGCGCTGATCCAGCAAACCCTGGCCGGCCCGGTGGTGGCACGACCTGCGCGGGATGCGCCATGGGCCGAGGAGCAGACCGGTGGCGCGGCTGGCCGCTACTGCGATCCGACGCCCGCGCTGCGCGCTCCCCAGAGGACACCGATGAGGTGGCTTCCTTCTGCCTGGATTCCCCGGCTCCCCAGCCGGGGAGCGCCGGTCCTGCCCCGCGCGCACCGGTCCGCGGCCCCGGCCGTCAAGCGACCGGCGGGCCGGTTTGGTGCTTTCTCCTACAGCAACGCTGCCGGCACCCGTGCCTACCGGCTGTATGTCCCAACCGGCCACACTGGCGGGCCCGTGCCCTTGGTCGTGATGCTGCACGGCGGCAGCCAGGACGCCGCCATCTTCGCTTCCGCTACTGCCATGAACCACATCGCCGAGCATCAGACGTTCCTCGTCGTCTACCCCGAACAGGCCCTCTCGGCGAACGCGGGCCGATACTGGAACTGGTTTGCGCCCGGTCACCAGCGCCGCGGCGAGGGTGAGCCGTCGCTGATCGCCGGGATCACCGGTCAGGTCACCGACCGCTACGGGGCAGATGCCGACCGGGTGTATGTGGCCGGATTCTCTGCCGGGGGTGCGATGGCCGCGGTGATCGCCGCGGTCTACCCCGATCTGTACGCCGCCGTCGGCGTGCACTCCGGGCTGGCCTACGGCGCCGCCGGTGACCTGGCCTCCGCGTTCACCGCGATGAGGCAAGGCCCGTCACAGCTGGTCCGGCCCCCGATGCGCGCGCTGCCGCTGATCGTCTTCCATGGTGACCGGGATGCGACTGTGGCCCCCGCCAATGCTGCGGGTCTCATCGATCACGCCCTGGCGGCAGGCAGCACAGGCGCCATGCCCACCGCGGTGACCACCAGCGGACAGGTTCCCGGCGGCCATGCCTATACCAGCACTTGCTACCAGCACCCCGACGGCGTGACCCTGGCCGAGCGCTGGACCATCCACCGGGGAGGGCATGCCTGGTCGGGCGGCGTCCCGCATGGCTCCTACACCGACCCCCATGGGCCCAACGCCAGCGCCGAGTTCACCCGCTTTTTCGGCCAGCACCCCGCCCCCCGGCCAGCGGGAGTGTCCGTCGCCGCGTCAGCCTGGGGTGATCGTGAACATTGACGCCAACGCTCTGCAGTCGAGCCTGCGGATGCTACGCCAGGCCACGTTCGACGCCGATGTAGTGGCTGTGATGAAGCGTACCGTCAACGCTGTCCACCGTGTGTTCGGGTGCAACGGCGCCGGGATCATGTTCATCACCGAATCCGGGCAGCTGTCCTACGTTGCCGCCTCGGACGAGGCAGGCCGTCAGCTAGAGCAGGCCCAGGCCGGCGCGGGGCACGGACCTTGCTATGACTCCTATGTCTATGCGCGCGAGGTTGTCAGCAGCGATCTGCGTACCGACAGTCGCTGGCCTCGGCTGCCGGATCATCTGCCACTCGAGGTGCGGGCGGTGGCTGGCATTCCGGTCCTGCTCAGCGGCATCCCGGTTGGCACGCTGAACGTTTATCGTGACGAGCCTGCCGACTGGGACGACTCAGATGTCCAGGCGCTGCGCGCCTACAGTGACCTGATCGCAGAAGTCATCGGCAGCGCGCTGGCAGCTCAAGATCACAGCGCCCTTGCCGAGCAGCTGCGGTACGCCCTGGACTATCGCGTGGTCATCGAGCGGGCTGTCGGCTACCTGATGGGCTCTCAGGGTCTGGACGTCGTCACCTGGAACGCATGTGCTCTCACCTATCGTCTGCGGCCGCGACCCCTTGGTCCACCTGGCGGCCAGCCTCGTCTCCATGCGAACCCAGCACGGGGCCTGACCGCCCGGTGGCAACGCCTCGTCTGTGCCTGCCAGCGACCTTCGCCTCGACGGAGGCCTGATGGCCAGCTCCCCGTATCTCGCCATCATGACCCAACACCACGGCCACGAGGTCTTGCTCTGCGTGCAAGGTGAACTCGATGCGTCTAACCGGGATAGCCTGCGCGAGGTCATCGATAGTCTGTTGGAACCCAGCCCGCAGACACTGGTTCTCGATTTGTCGGGGCTCAGTTTCGCCGACTGCGCCAGTCTTTCGATTTTGGTATCGGCACACCAGCACTTGGCCGAACAGGGGCGGGAGCTGATTGTCCTGGATGCGCAGCAACTTATCCGCCGACTGCTGGCCGTCACGGGCCTGGATACGGTTTTCCACCTAAGTGACTCGGGAACAGATTAGGATAATCCTCCGATCGAGGCTCCTGCATAAGCCATCATCAGCCCTGCTCAGACGGCAACGGTTCCTGAGCTGGCGGTGTAGCGCCAGGTGGTGGCTGCCAGTTCGGCGGTGCACCTGGTGGCCCTTTGTTCAATCCAAGCGTGTCGGCATCCGCCAATCGATATCTTCTCTGTGGACCTTCCAGTACTCGATTGCGGCGGCGGGCAGCTGCCGTAGTTCTGATCTAGCTCCCCTCGCCCAGTGGTTACCCGCACTGTCAGTGAAACTGATAATCACCATCACGCGGGACATGGCGGGTGATCCTCCCAGTTTGACATTCACGATAGCGCCGCCGCTCTTAGGCACGCTGATTGTCCATCGTCCGGGCGGAAGCACGCCGATCATGACCCGATACTCCGGTTCTTGATCCCACCAGCGCTGGACCTTGTACGAGACCCGCGACAGGAAGACCAGGACGTCGGTTACCGGGTCTTCCGAGTTGTTGAGAAGCTCAACGTCGGCAGCCCGGCCGCGCAGTTCGGGGGGAAGGCGGGCGTCGCGACGTGGGTCTTCGTGACGTGGATCTTCGTCATGCGGTTCTTTATGCATCCCGACGAACCACGCCGATATCCTCACGGCTTGTTGCCTGAGTTCCCGGCGCAAGCGCTCTTTCCGCTCCCCCCGGGCTTCCCACAGTGCGAGGGAGACAGCTACAACGGTCCCGACCCCGGCCACCCAGGTTGCAACAGTGCCCCATTGTACGGCGCTCATATTGCCATAATGGTGGATGGCACGGACTGTCCGACAGGCCACGACTCATCCTGTTTGATGCTGCCGGCAAGCTGCTGAGCCGGCAGATGGTCAGGGACATTGCAGTGAGGTTTTCCCAACAAGGTTGAGCTGGACATACGCCGCTTAACGATCATCTGGGTAGACACGCGGACATACGCGGCGATCGCTGGGAGACGCGGAGCCCCCGGTAGAAGAGGTCTCGCTGAAGATCATCCATCTACCGGGAGAGGCTCCGCGTGGTCTCCTATCGTGTCATGCTCGATGTCCCCAGGGAGCTGGTCTGGTTCGTGTCCGGGCTGCTGTCCGCGCACCGTCGCGAGATCGGCACCCGGAAGGGAACCCGCAGGCTGGGCTGCTACCGGCAGGCGTTGTTCGGGCTGGCGTGGTTCCGGGACAAGGGCGATATCCCGCGGCTGGGCCGGGGCTTCGGGCTGGCGCAGTCCACGGCGTACCGGTACCTGGATGAGGTGATCGGGGTGCTCGCGGCCCGCGCACCGGGCCTGCAGGAGCAGCTGCAGCGCGCCCTGGCCGGCGGCACGCCGTACCTGATCCTGGACGGCAAGGTCGTGGACACTGACCGGTGCCACCAGAAAACCACCAGCCGCAAGGGCAAGACGATCGATTTGTGGTATTCGGGGAAGACGCATGACTTCGGCGGGAACATCCAGGCGCTGTTTTACCCCTCTGGGATCCCGCTGTGGGTCTCTGATGTGCTTCCGGGCAATGTCCATGACCTGGCCGCCGCCCGCGAGAATGTCCTGGGCGTGCTGCGCCCGTTCTTGCAAGCCATGCCTGTCCTGGCTGATCCAGGCTACGAAGGCGCAGGTCACGGCGTCCACGTCCCGGTGAAGAAGCCCGCCGGGGTCAACGAACCCGACATTGACACCCGCGCCCGCAACGCGCTGCTGCGCTCGGTGCGCTGCCTGGGCGAGCGCGGCTTCGCGCTATTGACCCAGCGCTGGCGAACGCTCCAGCATGTCACCGCCAGCCCAGGCAAAATCGGTCTCATCGCCCAGGCCGCGCTCGTCCTGGTGCTATTCGAGCACAAGATGATCACGTGAAAGTCGCTGAGAAAACTTCATTGTCGATACGTCCCGTGTCCGTGACCAGGCGGAGCGCATGCGGTGTGTCGTAGTGTCAGGACGCCGGCCCGCCGGGTCCGGGGATGATCTTGATGGCCTGCGCGGCGTGCGGGCAGTAGGCCCGCGGTGACGTGACGGCCTTGAGAAGGCTGGGCTCATTCATGATCTCTTCGCTCTTTCCTGGAAGTGTCAGCTCAGACCCGCATTACCGCGCGTCAGACCGGGGTAAGCAGCGCCTTGGCCAGCGTGGCCAACGCGCGTGGTGGCGAGCAGCAAAGGTTTCATCGGGCGGCTGCGAGGAAGAGACAGATATGCGATCGACGGCTACCGCGCGTGCATCTGGTACGGCACGACGCGCATCTGACAGCCCGGCGGCGCGGGGGCTGGCCCGGGCGGGCCTGGCAGCGCGCGGGATCCTCTACATCCTCATCGGCTGGGTCGCGATCCTGGTCGCACTCGGCCAGACCTCGCAGCAGGCCGACCAGCAGGGTGCTCTACAGCTGCTGGCCAGCAAGCCCTATGGCCTGGCCTCGCTGTGGCTGCTTGGCATCGGATTCGCGGGCTATGCGCTGTGGCGCCTGTCTGAAGCCGCCTTCGGCGTGACTGGGGAGGGGAACGGTGCTGGTCCCCGGTTGAAGTCGCTGGTCCGGGCGTTGGTCTACGCCGGTTTCGCCTACCTGACATTCAAGGTGATCTCCGGCGCACAGGGCAGCCAGACCAAGAAGCAGCAGGACCTTACCGCCACGGTCATGCATCACCCCGGCGGACGGTGGCTGGTCGGCCTCGTGGGCGTGATCATCGTAATCGTCGGCCTGGCTCTGGTCTTCGAGGGAATCCGCCGCAAGTTCCTGAAAAACCTGCAGACCTCGCGAATGAGGCCGCGGACGCGGCGGCTTGTTGAGTGGCTTGGCGTGATCGGGACCGCCGCCCGAGGCGCGGTGTTCGCGCTGGTCGGGGTTCTGGTGATCGAAGCGGCCGTCAGCTACCAGCCGGCCAAGGCCGGCGGCATCGACAAGGCGCTGCTCACGCTGCGCAACCAGCCGTTCGGCGAGTTCCTGCTCATCCTCGCGGCGGTCGGCCTGGCCATCTTCGGCATCTACGGCTTGTGCGAGGCGCGGTGGCGAAGGGTCTAGCCCCTCCGAGCGCGAGAGAAGGCAGTCAGCCCGAGGATCCACCGCGAGGCGCCGAGGGGATGGCCGCCAGGCTCGACGGCCTGGTCGACCCGGCGGGCGAGCCGGAGAACGCCGTACTGGCCGACAATGCCCGGATAGTCCGCTGGGCGGGCCCGGCGTTCGCGCTGTTCTGCTTGATCCTGCTGCCCTGGACCATCTACCTGGGCTACTCGCTTCCATCGCATCAGGTGTCCTCGCACTACGACGTGGCCTGGGCCGGATTCGACGCCATACTCCTGATTGCCTTGGCGAGCACGGGCTACTTCGCGCTCCGCCGATCCCGGCACCTGGCCACCACCGCGGCCGCGACGGCAACGCTGCTCGTCGTGGATGCCTGGTTTGACGTGATGACCTCGCCACCACGCCAGCTCGCTGAGTCACTGACCCTGGCGCTGCTCATCGAGCTCCCGCTGGCATCGGTGTGCGCATGGCTGAGCTACCACACCCAGCAGCTCGCCGAGCGGCGGATAGTCCTGCTGCTGCGCCGCACCCCGGCAAGGGGTACACGCAGGCGCTGACGGCGTCCGCGCAGCTTTGCGGTCAGGCAGCGGTCGCGGCGGGAACGCGCAACAGCAGACTCCCTGGCTGCACGGTGACCTTCAGCTGCCGCGTGAATCCGGCGACCTCTCCATCCACTTGCCACGGCCGCGCGCGGCTGAGGTCGACGACCAGGTCACGGCAGGCCAGGCGGGCCAGACGCCCGGTGCTGCGCCGCAGCAGCACGTCGGCGGCAAGCCGCACCCACCCGGTCCAACCGCGGGCGGCAAGGACCGCTACGTCAAGAACGCCATCATCGGGCACCGCATCGGGCAGCAGCCGGACGTTGCCCTGCAGCGAGCCGACGTTGCCGACGATCACGCCGCTGGCCCGGCACCGCCGAGGCGGCCCGCCGGCTGTGCGCAGCACCACCGTGACCGGGCGTTCATACAGGTTCCGCAGCGCAGACAGCACATAAGCGGCCCAGCCCACGCGCTTCTTCAGCTCCTCGCTGGCACCCTCGAGCATCGCAGCATCGAATCCGATCCCTGCCATCACCACGAATGGCCGGCCATTAGCCGTGCCAACATCCAGCCGCCGGTCAGATCCGGTCAGCGCTACTGTCAGCGCCTCGTCCAGAGAGAACGGCAGGCCGAGGTTGCGCGCGAGCAGATTCCCGGTTCCGCACGGCAGCACGCCAAGCGGGATCCCCGAGCCTGCCACGCCGCCCGCGCAGGCAGTGACGGTCCCGTCGCCCCCGCTGGCCAGCACCAAGTCGACGCCGGACCGGACGGCTTCGCGGGCCAGCCGCTCACCGGTGTCATCTGGCCTGGTTTCCAGCCAGAGCGGCTCTGCCCAGCCGATTCCCGTCATGGCGGTGCGGACGGCGGCCCGGAAACCGTCCATGTCGTCATGCTTGCCTGGATGCATCACCACCGCGGCACGTCGCGCCGGCGCGTGCCGGACGGGGGGCATTCGCACTCCCGCCGAGGCTTACCGGGACGCTGCCAGCAGCTCAAGGCAAGCCTGGACAGCCTTGAGCTGGGTGCTGATGGCGGCGATATCACCCTTGCTCGCGCTCTGCTCTTCAGGCTTGAGTGTCAGCACCAGCTGCCCGTTCGGTTCCATCAGTCCGGTGGCGATCTCCTTGATATCGTCGCCGTTCTGCACCCGGATGGCGCGTTCGATATCAGCGGGCCGCAGTGACAGTCGTTTCGCTGCGCCGGTAAGGAAGCGGCCGTTCTCCACAATGGTCGTTGACTTGCCCTCGAGTATGCGCGCGGCGCGGTCGCTGACGGTTATCCACCGGTTGATGAGCGCGTTGACGGCGACCAGGGTGGCCGCTCCGATCACTCCGCCGAGGAGGCTGGTGTCGTTGCCGATGATGGCGTTCTGAACCACGTTGGACAGCAGGAACAAGACGACGAAGTCGAACATGTTGAGCGTGCCCAGGTCCCGTTTCCCGGTGATCCGAAACAAGATCACGACGGTCGCGTACACCAGGACGGTACGCAGGATCTTTTCCAGCACCGGGATCTGGACAACGAACATCGAATGCCACACCGGAATCACTCCTCTGGTTCTTGCCAAGGCCGTCAGGCCCAGCGGAGCGGTGAGCGCCTTGATTAACGTTCGGCCGGGACCACGGTTGCTTATCTCCTTTCGGTCTCTACCTGCATCCAGCCGGATCTAACCTCGCAGGCCAGCAGTGCACCCTCACTGCCTGTCATCGGACAGGAAGCCCGGAAGCGATGTTTGGTGCTGACCTCTGCGGGCAGCTAGACGGGCACCCAACGGGAGGATTTCATCATGGGTGCTGAGAATAAGGCGGCCAACAAGGTGACCGAGGTCAAGGGCAAGATCAAGAAGAACGCTGGCCGGGCTACCGACGACGCCAGCCTGGAGGCTGAAGGCCGGGCTGAGGAGTCGAAGGGCGACCTCAAGCAGGCCGGCGAGAAAATCAAAGACGTCTTCAAGAAGTGATTAGCTCGTCCCGGGGCGGCGCAACGCTGATCGTCGCCGGGAGACGCCGAACTCACACGAGCCATTCCCGCTGGGAGGAGTGGTGCAGTGGGGAAGAAGGCCAGCATGTTCGAGGCTGCCGACATCCAGGCAGTGGCGCGGCTGGCCCGCCGGTGATCAGCCGAACGGAGCGGAGGATCGGATGATCGCCTTCTTCCTGCTGCTGGTGATCGCGGCGATCGTGCTGGGCATCGTCGGCGTCGTCGCGAAGGGCCTGCTGTACTTGCTGTTCATCGGGATTGTCGTGCTGCTCGCTGCGCTCGTCTTCGCCGCTCTGCGCATGCGTCGGCGGCCCGGGAGGCGCCAGGCCCGCTAGTTCCCCGTCGCACTTCATGCGTGACTTTCCTGGCAACAACGGCCAGCTCGCGCGCGGGTCCTGCCGCCCGCGCACGGCAGCAACCTGGCGCGACACACTAGTCAGGAAGCTGGCCGCAGCCCAGGGGTGCTGTCATAGTGACCATCCGGGGCGCTGAGGCGCATGCGCACGCGGATCGTGGGAGCAGCTGACCCAGTGCCGATCTCGACGCGATCGCAAAGCTGGTGAACGACCCATAGACCGCGCCCGCCGCCGTCGGCGACCGGGTCTGGCCGCAGCTTTCCCGCCAGCGGGTCGGTGATCTCGCCCAGGTCATGGATTTGGCAGATGACCTCGCTGTCGGTGACCCACAGCGCTAGCGAGCCCGGCCCGCTGGTGTGAGCTAGCGTGTTGGCGGCCAGCTCGCTGACCGCGATGACCAGATCGCCAACCCGGCGTGGCGGCAGCCCAGCGCGGCGAGCCCGCGCAGCCGCAAAGCTGCGGACGCCGGCCAGATTTGCCCGGTACCGCAGCACCTCAGCATCACCCGGAGGGCTGCTCAGCTGCCGCACACGCTCCCTGTCAACCGGCTCGGGCGGCCCGCCGACGACCTCTGTGTGAAGGCGGCATACCTCAGTCAGAGCGTCAAGACGGAGGCCGGTACCAACCGGCGGCGCCGGGTAGGCGCAAAGCAGCGAGAACGAGTACTGGTGGCCCAGCTCATTCCACAGCGCCTCCACCTCGATGGCAGCATTAACCAGACCGGCATCCCACAACAGCCAGACCATCTCACCGAAGAGGCGAACCGGCTGCCCAGCTTTGGCTGCCTGCCGGACCAACGGGCTGATCACCCGCCAGAAACTAGCGGGATCAGGCCAGCCAGAGACCATGAAACCGCGGATCGCCTCGCTTGCGTCCAGCGCCACGTAAGAGCCGCGCTCCAGGGCCGCCGCCACGTCGATCCCGGCGCCGGCCAGGCGCCGTTCGAAGGACCGGCGGTGATCAGGCGTGGCGATCACGACTGCCAACCCGCCGTCCCGGACGGCTGACAGGAGATGTACTCACCCACCCGTTCGGCGAGTTCCTGCTCCTCGCGGTAGAACAAAACGGCATGCCCGTCGCGGCCAGCGTTTAGGACCTCAGTCCCAGTAGCCACGGCGTCTCCGTCTAAGCGCGGTCGGAAGTCAGCTCTCATGGTAACGCGGCAGGCCAGCTGCGCTGGTGACCGCGCTTGCCCCTCTCCATCGGCGAGAGGATCGTTGACACCGCAGCAAAGCACCAGGCTGGAGACAAAGCCAAGCCAGCCGCTATATTTTCTGCACACTGTCCGCTCCGCCCGGTAACCATGAGCCCTCGGTGACCCGACCAGCTCAGGCTCGCCGGCCACGGACGTCCTGCTGGGCAGTCGCCTGACCTCCGGTGGCGACTGCGCCGGGTGCGACCGTAAAGTGCAGCATGGTCCGGGCTCCTCTAGCGATGAGGCATCAAGGTGACAGCACAGGAAGACCGCGGGGCCGCTGAGGACCGGCTGCGGGATATCCAGTCGCTCACCGATGCGGCGCTGTCCAGCCTGGAAGAGCGCGATTTCCTGGCCGAGCTGCTGGACCGTGTCAAGGACATCTTGCAGACCGATACCGCTGCTGTACTGCTGCTGGACTCTGCGGCCGGGCAGCTGATCGCCACCGCGGCCGCCGGGCTGGAGGAGGAGGTGCGGCAAGGCGTGCGGATCCCGGTGGGCCGGGGTTTCGCCGGGCGGATCGCCGCCGAGCGCAAGCCGGTGATCCTCGACCATGTGGATCACACCACCGTGCTCAACCCGATCCTGTGGGAAAAAGGGATCCGGTCCATGATGGGCGTGCCGCTGGTAGCTGGCGGCCGGGTGATCGGTGTGCTCCACGTCGGCTCGCTGACCCCCCGCCGGTTCACCAGAGCCGATGTTGAGCTGCTGCAACTCGCCGCCGACCGGGCAGCCACAGCGGTGCAATCCATCATGACGCGCGATGACCGGGTCGCGGCGGCCGCGCTGCAGCGCAGCCTGGTCCCGTCCGTGCTGCCGGTCATCGCCGGGGCGGAATTGGCTGCCCGCTATACCCCGGGCAGCGGCGGGGTGGGCGGTGACTGGTACGACGTGTTCACCCTGCCGTCCGGGGAGCTGGGCGTGGTGATGGGCGATGTGGCCGGATCGGGCCTGCCCGCGGCAGTGATCATGGGACGGATGCGCAGCGCGCTGCGCGCCTATGCCCTGGAAACCCGCGATCCGGCCGAGGTCCTGGACCGGCTGGATCGCAAGATGCAGCACTTCGAGCCCGGCGCCCTGGCCACTGTGCTGTACGCGGTCATCGATCCGGCGCTGGACCGGATGCACGTCTGCCTGGCCGGGCATCTCCCCCCGATCATCGCGCGCGCGGGACAGCCCGCGGAACTGACCGACGTCACGCCGGGCCTGATGATCGGCATAGCCCCCGGGGAGCGTCGGCAGGCGAGTACTGTGAAGATCCCGCGGGGCACGCTGCTGTGCTTCTACACCGACGGCCTCATCGAGCGCCCCGGCCTGCCGGTTGATGACGGCCTGACCCTGCT
This sequence comes from uncultured Actinomycetes bacterium, assembly GCA_963762615.1. Classification (GTDB taxonomy): domain Bacteria; phylum Actinomycetota; class Actinomycetes; order Streptosporangiales; family Streptosporangiaceae; genus PALSA-505. The sequence goes on from CAVXLG010000020.1 coordinate 738,534, forward strand.
CTACCAGGCGGTGACAGCCCAGCCGCCGGAGACCGCCTGCGCCGCGGTGATGGCAGCCCTGGTCGGCAACCAGCCCGCTTACGACGACATCGCCCTGCTCATGCTCCGCCGCCAGCCACCAGTCCCCCAGCAGCCGTGAGTGCTCCGCCTCCTTTCCCTCCTCGACCTGATCGATCTGTTGCCGGTAGTTTCCAGTGCGGAAGAAGCGATCAACGGTGCCAGGAGCTGACGTCGCCTGCCGGCCGGGAAGCGATGATTGAGCCCGCCGGGAAAGGGCACCGGACCGGCATGACTGAAATCGACACGGCCGCGGAAATCGACATCGTCTGGCACGACCAGCAGGTGACCGTGAGTATCCCGCTGGCGGGCGCAGTCCCCCTGGAATGGAGCCGTCGTTACGACGAGCTGGCTCAGCATGAGGGGCTTGAGGCCCAGGCGCAAGAGCATCCGGGCCGGGCCTGGATCGTCGTGACCATGCCGGCCGCCACCGGGCGCTCGGGCATGGTGGCGACGCTGGACACGGCGCGTGACCTGATCGCCAAGGCCGACGTCGCCGAGGAGCCGGCGGACGCCGAGGAGGCGGCCGCGATGATCCGGGAATGGTGGGCGGACCAGCGGGACTGACGCGCCCAGCGCGGCTGACGGGCGCCCAGCACAGCTGACCCCCAGGGCCCGGCCCGGTGCCCTCGGTGCCTACAGGCTGCCCTCCTGGGTCAGCCAGCGGCCGATGACCATGCGCTGAATCTGGTTCGTCCCCTCCACAATCTGCATCGCCTTCGCTTCCCGGAAGAACCGTTCGGCCGGAAAGTCTTCCACATAGCCATATCCGCCTAGCACCTGCACCGCGTCGGTGGCGACCCGCATCGCCGTGTCACTGGCGAAGAGCTTGGCCATCGCGGCCTGCGCGCCGAAGTCCAGGCCCGCGTCCTTGCGCCGGGCCGCCTCGAGGTAGAGAGACCGGGACGCCTCGACCGCAGTGGCCATGTCGGCGAGCATGAAGGACACGCCCTGGAACTCGGCGATCGGCCGGCCGAACTGGCGGCGCTCGCGCGCGTAGCTCACCGCGGTCTGCAGGGCGGCCCGGGCCAGGCCGGTCGAGCAGGCGGCGATGCCGAGCCGCCCGGAATCGAGCCCGGAAAGAGCCAGCGAGAATCCCTGGCCCGCCGCGCCGACCAGGTGGTCGCGCCCGACCCTGGCCGATGAGAACAGCATCTGCGCCGTGGTCGAGCCGCGCATGCCCATCTTGTGCTCAGCGGGCGCGGCGGACACGCCGGCCACCTCGGCCGGGACGTACAGGCAGCTGATCCCCTGGCTCCGCCCGGGGCCCTCCGCGTCGCCGGAGGTCCGGGCGAACACCGTGTAGAAGTCCGCCTGCCCGGCATGCGAGAATCCAGGCCTTCACGCCGTCGATCACGTAGCCGTCGCCGGCCTGCACCGCGCTGGTCCGCAGGGCCGCCGCATCGGACCCGGAGTGCGGCTCGGACAGGCAGTAGGCGCCGAGCAGATCGCCGCCGAGCGCGGCGGGCAGCCAGCGCTCCTGCTGTTCCTCGCTGCCCGCCGTCGCCAGCGGGTAGCAGGCGAGGGTATGCACGCTCACCCCGAGCCCGATCGTCAGCCACGCGCTGGCCAGCTCTTCGACAACCTGCAGATACACCTCGTAGGACTGCCCGCTTCCGCCCAGCTGCTCCGGGTAGGGCAGGCCCAGCAGCCCGGCCTTGCCGAGCATCCGGAACGCCTGCCGGGGGAACGTCCCGGACTTCTCGGCCGCATCGGCGGCGGGGCGCAGCTCGGCGTCGGCGATCTCGCGGGTCAGGTCGAGGAGCGCGCGCGTCTCCTCATCGAGCCCAGGGCGGCCGGGCATCAGGCATCCACCACGATCAGCTCGCGGGTGATGTTGTTGACCCGCTCGCAGCCGTCGTCGGTACAGACCACGATGTCCTCGATCCTGGCGCCATGCGGTCCCGGGTAGATTCCCGGCTCCACCGAGAACGCCATGCCGGCCTCCAGCGGGTCGGCGTTCCCCGCGACGATGTACGGGTCCTCGTGCGTCTCCAGGCCGATGCCGTGCCCGGTCCGGTGGAAGAAGCTCTCGCCGTAGCCGGCCGCCGTGATCGGCTCCCGCGCCGCCGCGTCGACCGCCTCCGCGCTGACGCCCGGCTTCACCGCAGCGCAGGCCGCCTCCTGCGCGTCCTTCAGCACCGGGTAATAGGCGGTGAACTCGGCCGCCGGGATGCCCATCGCGTAGGTCCTCGTGCAGTCCGAGCAGTACCCGCTCGGCATGGTGCCGCCGATGTCGACGACCACGGCATCCCCCGGGCTGAGCACCCGGCCGGAAAGCTCATGGTGCGGGCTGGCCGCGTTCGGCCCGGACGCGACGATCACGAAGTCGGTCCTGGCGTGGCCCTCGGCCACGATCGCCTCGGCTATGTCCGCGCCCACCTCGCGCTCGGTCCGGCCCGCCCGCAGCCACTGCGGGACCCGCGCGTGTACCCGGTCGATGGCCGCGCCCGCCGCACGCAGCGCGGCGACCTCGGCCGGGCTCTTGCGCATCCGCATCCCCCGCAGCGCCGCGCTGGCCAGCAGCATCCGCGGCCCCGGCAGCACGTCGCGGAACCCGAGCAGCATCATCGCCCACATCCGGTCACTGACGCCGACGGTGTCCGGGGTGCCCAGCCTGCGCGCGATCAGGAGGTACGGATCCTCGGTTTCCTGCCACGGCACCAGCTCGAGGTCAAGCCGGCCGGCCGGCGACGCCTGGGCCGCGGCCAGCTCGAGCCTCGGCACCACCAGGAACGGGGTCTGCCCGCCGCCCGCGGCAGGCACCACCAGGCAGGTGAGCCGCTCCAGCGGGACCGCGTCATAGCCGGTCACGTAGCGCAGGTCGGGGCCCGGCGTGAGCAGCAGCGCGCCGATGCCCGCGTCGCGGGCTGCCGTCGCGGCCCGGCCGAGCCGGGCGGCCGGGTACAGTTCGGTTTCCGGAAGGTGAGTTCCCACCTGGCAGCTCCAGTCCTTGCTGGCCGTTCCTCTTGTCATGCCATGATCCCGCACGCGGCACCGCGGCGGGCATGCCCGCCACCCGGCTAAGTCATGTCGAGGCGGGCTCGGTCCGCATCTGGACAAAGATGCCGACATGTCTCACGCTAGGTACACACATGTTCACCATACGCGAGCCGTCATGACTGCCGACCTGGCCGGAACCCGCGTCCGGCCCGCGCAACGCAACGGCAGGAAAGGCCCGGCCGGCGGCGCGGAAGCCTGCGCGTGATCACGCATCCCGGGGCAGGACGAGGCGACCTGGGCGCCCAGCTCGCCCGGGAACGGCTGGTGACGCTCGAGCTGCAGCGCGCGATCCTGCCGCTGCACGACGAGCCGTTCGATGTCCCCGGACTGCAGGTCGCCATGCGGTACCTGCCGGCGTCGCGGGACAGCCGGGTGGGCGGCGACTGGTACATCACCGCCGGGATGCCGACCGGCCAGGTGCTCATTGCGATCGGTGACGTGGCCGGGCACGGGCTGGCCGCGGCGGCGGGCATGGCCCGGCTGCGCGGCGCGCTGACCGGGCTGGCCATCACCGGGGCACCGCCCGACCGGCTCGTCGGCTGGCTGAACGACCTCGTGCGCCACGTCGCGCCCGAGCACACCGCGTCGGTCATGGCGGGCTACTTCGATCCCGGCACCCGGGTGCTGACCTGGGCCCAGGCCGGCCATCCCGCGCCGGTGCTCGTCCGCGGCCCGGCCGCCCGCCCGCTTGACCGGCCGGGCGGGATCCTGCTGGGCGCGGCCACGGAGGCTTACCAGGACGCCAGCCTCCAGCTGCTTCGCGGCGACGTGCTGCTGCTGTACAGCGACGGGCTGATCGAGCGGCGGGACCGGCCGCTGGACGAGGGTGTGGCCACGCTGTGCGCGGCGGTTCGGGGCGCCGACGATGCCGAGCGGGCCATCACCGCGGCGCTGCGGGCGCTCGGCGCGACCGACCCCCAGGACGACACCTGCCTGGTCGCCCTGCGCGTCCGGTGAGCCCTGCCGCCGGCCGGCGTGACGCTTACTCGCCGGCCAGCGCGTCGCGCATCCGGCGCAGCGACGAGCCCAGGCCCCAGCGCTCCCCCAGCTTCTCCAGCGCGGCGCCGTCCGGCGGCGTAAACGGCAAGGAGCCGTTCAGCGGCGGCAGCGGCACGTCGGTGGCCACCCGGACCACCGGCACCGCGGCGGTCAGGTACTCCCGGGAAGCGGACAGTTTCGCCCTGGGCCCCGCCGGGATGGACGCCGCGTACCGGTCGAGCGCGGTGAGGATCCCGTCCAGCGAGCCGAACGACCGGATCAGCGACGCGGCGGTCTTGTCTCCCACCCCGGGCACCCCCGGCAGCCCGTCGCTGGGATCGCCGCGCAGCACCGCGAAGTCCGCGTAGGCGCGTCCCGGGATCTGGTACCGCTCGGTGATCACGCTCTCGTCCACCACGTCGAACTTGGTGAGCCCGCGCACCGTGTAGATCACCCGGACCTGACGCTGGTCGTCCACCACCTGGAACAGGTCCCGGTCCCCGGTGACCGCGTCGACCGGGCAGTCCGCCCGCGCGGCCAGGGTCCCGATCACGTCGTCTGCCTCGTACCCGGGCGCGCCGGCGATCACGATGCCCGCCGCCGTGAGCACCTCCTCGATCACCGGCACCTGGACGGCCAGCGCGGGCGGGGTCTGTTCGGTCGTGCCGTCGGCCTCGGCCCGGTGCGCCTTGTAGCTGGGCATCGCCTCGACCCGGAACGCCGGGCGCCAGTCCGCGTCCCAGCAGGCGATCAGCCGGCCCGGCGACCTGCCGCGGACCAGCCTGGAGATCATGTCCAGCAGGCCGCGGACCGCGTTGACCGGCGTTCCGTCCGGCGCGGTGATCGTCTCCGGCACGCCGTAGAACGCGCGGTAGTACAGCGAGGCGGCATCGAGCAGCATCAGCGAGCCCACCCCACCCATCCTGCCACCGACGGGCTGAGCGGCGGCCAGGGCGAGGAGCATCTCTTCCTCCCACAGCTCGGGCGTCTGCGGCCGGACGGGCTGGCGCCTGCCCGTGCTGCGGAAGCCTGCCCGCCGGTAGAACGCGCGGGCGCGGTCGTTGCCGTCGGTGACCCACAGGGTGAGTGCCGGCGCGCCCTCGGCCCGCGCGTGCCGGGCCACCGCGGCGATCAGCCGGCCGGCGAGGCCGGCCCCGCGGGCTGGCGGGCTGACCCACATCGAGATGACGTGCCAGCCGCCGTCTTCCTGGCCGAACCCGCCGACCAGCCCGGCCGGCCGGCCGCCGTGCCAGGCCAGGAAGAAGGCGGTGCGGCCGATCCACTCCCGCCAGCGCCGCTCGTCGTACCCGGTCTCCTGGTGCAGGGTGGAGGCGAACGCGCAGGGCGCGTCGGCCAGGGCGGCGAGCCTGACGCCGCGCAGGTCGGCCCAGTCCTCGGACCGTACCCGCCGAATCTCGTATTCCATGCTCCGACGATCCCGGGCCGGCGGTCCCGGTGCAACGCCATGGCGTGGCGGGCCGCCGCAGGTAATCGTGAACTTCGTGGCGGGGCCCCGGATAGCATGGCCTGCGGCATGGGAGCAGCAGAGGACCGTCACCGGCCGGGTTTCCTCCCGGGCTCGCGGGCGCCGATCCCGGTAACAGAGGCGCCGGTCCCGGGCACGGAGGCGCCGATCCCGGGCGCGCAGATGCCGGCCCCGGGCGCGGACACGCCGGCCCAGGCCGCGGCCGAGCCTGCCCCGCCAAGACCGGCCAACGCTGCCCCGCCAAGACCGGCCAACGCTGGCTCGGCAAGACCCGCCGGGCCGTCCCCGGCAAGACCCGCCGGTCCGCGCGGCTTCCTGTCCCGCCCGGTCGTCGTTCACCTCACGGTGCTGGCCGGCTACATCGCCGCGGGCATCGCCGTGAGCTGGCCGCGGGCCAGCTACCTGGTGGATGGCCGACTGCCCAGGTTCAGGCGGGACACCAGCTCCTACGTGTGGGACTTCTGGTGGGTGACCCGCCAGGTCGAGCACCTGTCCAACCCGTGGTTCACCCGTTCGCTCGCCGCCCCGGTGGGCGCCCAGCTCGGGTTCCACTCCCTGATGCCGTTGCCCGGCCTGATCATGACGCCTATCACCGTGAGCTTCGGCGCGGCCGTCTCCTACAACCTGCTGTCGATCATCACCCCGGGCCTGCTGTGTTACGCGATGTACCGGCTCGCCCGGCTCTGGGTGCCCTCCCAGGTCGGCGCCATCGCCGCCGGCGCGTTCTTCGGCCTGTCCTCGCTGCTGGTCTATCAGAGCTGGTACCTGTTGAACCTGGCGATCGGCCCGCTGTTCATCCCGCTCGCGCTGGAAGCGGCGGTGCGGCTGCGCCGCAAGCCGGGCTGGGGGCAGGGGGCCATTCTCGGCGTGATCATCGGCGCGTCGCTGCTGACCGACCAGGAGTCGACCATCCTGGTGGTCATCGCGACCGCGCTGGTCCTGCTGCCCTGGCTGGCCGTCCGCCCGGCCTGGGCGAAGCTCCGGTCGGTGGCGGTGACCGCGCTGGCCGCGGGCGTGGTCGCGAGCCCGCAGATCATCGCCATGGCGCAGCAGGCGGCGGCCGACGGGCTGGGGTTGCCGCCCGGGCCGCTCGCCGTGGACTATGTCCAGTCGGGGGTCCGGCTGCCCGGGCTGTTCGCCCCGTCGCCGAGGATCGCCTCGTACGGCCTGCGCAGGCTGGCCTCGCTCTACTGGGACCATCCCACCTTCGACACGGTCGGGACGTTCGGCCTGGTACTGAGCATCCTGGCCGTGTGCGGGCTCATCGTCTCCCGGCGGCGGGGCAATGCGTGGCTGCTCGCCCTGCTCTGGGCCGGCTGTTCCGCGCTGGCCGTCGGGTCCGTGCTGCGCATCGGGACCGCGACGTTCGTGCCTGATGCGGTGGTGTGGCACGGCGTGCGGCTGTCTGACGCGCTGCCGTTCAGCTGGTTCGTGCGGATCCCGGGCCTGGACAGCTTCCGTGAGGCCAGCCGGCTCACCCTGCTCGGCATGGTGCCCGCCGCGCTGCTGGCCGGCTCCGCGGTGCAATGGCTGGCCCGGCACGCGAAACTTGCGCTGGTGCCGGTCGCCGTGCTCGCGATACTCGAGGCCGGCTGGTCAGGCGGCCCGGGCTTTGGCACCATGCCCGCGGCGATGCCGGCCCTGGACCGGCCGATCGCCGCCGAACATTCGGCGTCGATCGTGGTCGACGTCCCGTTCGGGGTCAGGGGCGGACTCCCGGGGAACACTTACGGGTCGATATTCAGCTCGGAGGCGCAGGTGCTGGCGACCGACGACGGCCACCCCCGCGCCGTCGCCTACCTGGCCCGGGTGCCGTCCGCGACGCTCGCCGGGATCCGGGCCGAGTCGTTCTACGCCGGCCTGGTCAACGCGCAGCAGGCAGACCAGGACTTCTCCCCGGCGCAGCTGCGAGCGGCCGGGCTGAACGCGCGCCGGATGGACATCGGCTGGGTGCTGGTCTGGCGGCGCAACAGCACGGTCCTCGGCTACCTGCGGGATACCGGCTTCCGGTTCGGCTATCGCGCGGACGGCGTGTCGGTGTACCGGCCGGCCGGACGGCTATGACAGGTGGCCAGGTACGGGCAGCGGCGCGGCGGATCGGCCCGTTCATCCGGTGCACGCCCGTGTTCACGGTGGTCATCGATGGTCGCCCGGTCACGCTGAAGCTCGAGCACCTGCAGCTGACCGGCTCGTTCAAGATCCGGGGGGCGCTGAACGCGCTCCTGACGGGGCCGCCCACTGAGCGGGTGATCACTGCGTCCGGCGGCAACCACGGGCTCGGGGTGGCTGCCGCCGCCCGCCTGCTCGGCATCACGGCGACCGTGTTCGTCCCGGAGAACGTGCCGCCGGCGAAGGAGCGGCGGATCGTCGCGGCGGGCGCGGAGGTCATCCGCGAGGGCGTGCGCTACGCGGACGCCGAGCAGGCCGCCCGGCGGCTGGCCGGCCGCGCCGGCGCCCGCTACCTGCACGCCTACGACGATGCCGCAGTGATCGCCGGCCAGGGTACGGTCGGGCTCGAGGTGGCAGCGCAGGCCGCGGACTGCGACACGGTGGCCGTGGCGGTCGGCGGCGGCGGCCTGATCGCCGGCGTGTCCGTGGCCGCCGGCCGAACGGTCGTCGGCGTGGAGCCTGAGGGCTGCCAGGCGCTGCACGCGGCGGTGGCTGCCGGCCGGCCGGTCGATGTGCCGATCGACTCCGTGGCCGCATCGGCCCTCGGCGCTACCCAGGTCGGGGCCGCCCCGTTCGCCGTGCTGCGCGATGCCGTGCTGCGCGCCGCCGCCTCGCGGTCCTGCGGCCCGGAGCCTGCCGGGCGGCCCGCTGCGGCGCTGCGGCTCGCGCTGGTCAGCGACGCGGAGATCCTGGCCGCCCGGGACCGCCTGTGGGAGGAATTCCGGCTGTCCGTCGAGCCCGCGGCCGCCGCCGTGTTCGCCGCCTGGCTGGGCGGCCGGGTGCCCGGCGAGCACCCCTGCCTGGTACTGTGCGGCGCGAACGACGACTGGACGCCGGGTCAGGCCACGGACAAGATGCCGGGTCAGGCCACAGACGAGTAGGCGACCACGCCCCGGCGCATCGACTCGGCGGCCGACCGGGCCACCGCTGCCACGCTCACGTCCGGGGCCGCCGCGACCTGGTCGAGCAGGTCTATCACCTGCTTCACCCAGCGCACGAAATCGCCGGGCGCCAGGGCGGGGTCGTCGTCGAGCACATCCTGCAGCGCGTGCCCGCGCGCCCACCGGTAGGCAGTCCAGGCGAAGCCGAGATCAGGCTCGCGCAGGAACGAGAGCCCGTTGTCGGTTTCCAGCTGGTCCAGCTCACCCCAGACCCGGACCATGGAGGTGAGCACCTCGCGGACCCGGCCCGGGGGCAGCCGCGGCGGGCTCGCGTCGTCGGCCTGGCGCGACTCGAACGATAGCGCGGACACGCACGCGGCCAGTTCCGGCGGGGACAGGCCGTCCCACAGCCCGCGGCGCAGGCATTCGGCGGCCACCAGGTCAAGCTCGGTGTACAGGCCGGCCAGCAGCCGGCCGCTCGGCGGTCACCGTATCGTCGTGCAGGTAGCCGAGCCGGTCAAGCACGGCGCAGACCTGCCCGAAGGTGCGGGCGATGACGTGGGTCCGGCCTGCCACCCGGCGCTCCAGGCCCTCCACCTCGCGCAGCAGCCTGCGGTACCGCTCCGCCTCGCGGACATGCTGCTCGCGGTCTGGGCAGGCGTGGCACGGGTGGTCGCGGAGCATCCGCCGCAGCGCGGCCAGCTCGGCGTCGTCCTCGTGATCCGTCGCCCGCCGCGGCCTGCCCAGCTCTCGCCCGGCCAGCCTGTCCCGGACCGTGACGGACAGGTCCCGGCGATGCTTCGGCGACCGCTCGCTGAACCAGGCCGGCACCCGGATCCGGTCGACGGGCTGGACCGGGCCGCTGAAGTCGGCCGCGGTCAGCCGCCTGACCTGCCTGCCCGCGGTGAGCACGATGAGGATTCCGGCGGGCCGCTGTTCCAGCACCACGGCGGTCCCGGCGCGCCTGCCTGCGGTCACCTGGATGATGTCGCCGCGGCGCAGCGTCTCCAGCGAGCGCGCCGTGTCCGCGCGCCGCACCGCCGACCGCTGCCGGGCCAGCCGGCCCTCGCGCTCGGACAGCTCCACGCGGATCCGCGCGTACTCGGCGGCGTCCCCGCGATCGCAGCTCATCCCGGCGGCGATCCGGTCCAGCTCCTCGCGCCCGCGCCGGATCTGGCGGGCCAGCCCTACCACCGCCCGGTCCGCCTGGAACTGCGCGAACGAGGACTCCAGCAGCGCGGCCGCCCTGGCCCGGCCGAACTGTCCGGTGAGGTTCACGGCCATGTTGTAGGAGGGCCGGAAGCTTGAGGTCAGCTGGTAGGTCCGCGTCCCGGCCAGGCCGGCCACCGCGACCGGGTCCACGCCCGGCTGCCAGAGCACCACGGCATGCCCCTCGACGTCGATCCCGCGACGGCCGGCCCGGCCGGTCAGCTGGGTGTACTCACCGGGGGTCAGGTTGGCGTGCGTCTCCCCGTTCCACTTGTCCAGCCGCTCGATGACCACGGTCCTGGCCGGCATGTTGATGCCGAGGGCCAGCGTCTCGGTGGCGAACACGGCGCGGATCAGGCCGGCCTCGAAGAGCTCCTCGACCACCTCCTTGAAGGTGGGCAGCAGGCCGGCGTGATGCGCGGCGATCCCCCGCTGCAGGCCAGCCAGCCACTCGCCGTAACCGATCACGCGCAGGTCCTCGTCGGGGATGTCCGCTGTCCGCCGCTCGGCCAGATCCGCGATCTCCGCGGACTCCTCCGGCGTGGTCAGCCGCAGCCCGGCGGCCACGCACTGGGCCGCCGCGGCGTCGCACCCGGCGCGGCTGAAGATGAACGTGATCGCCGGCAGCAGGCCGGCCCGGTCCAGGCGCTCGATCACCTCGGGGCGCCGGGGCACGCTGAACCGGCGCGGCCGGCGGCCGCCCCTGGCCGGCCGGCCCGGGGCCTTGCGCGCCGCCCATTCATCGCGCTGGGCGATCCGGATCAGCTCCGGATTGACCCGGTTCTCGCCCTCGGTCCCGGTGAACAGGTCATACAGGCGCCCGCCGGCCAGCATGTGCTGCCAGAGCGGCACCGGCCGGTGCTCGTCCACGATCACCGCGGTGCCGCCGCGCACCTGATCCAGCCACTCGCCGAACTCCTCGGCGTTGCTCACCGTGGCCGACAGGGCCACCACCTGCACCGAGTCAGGCAGGTGGATGATCACTTCCTCCCACACCGCGCCGCGGAACCGGTCCGCCAGGTAATGCACCTCATCCAGCACCACGTAGCCGAGGCCGGCCAGCGTGCCCGAGCCCGCGTACAGCATGTTCCGCAGCACCTCGGTCGTCATCACGACCACCGGCGCCTCGCCGTTCACGCTGTTGTCGCCGGTCAGCAGGCCGACCGAATCCGGCCCGTACCTGCGGACCAGATCCGCGTACTTCTGGTTGGACAGCGCCTTGATCGGGGTGGTGTAGAAGCACTTGCGCCCGCTGGCCAGCGCCAGGTGCACGGCGAACTCGCCGACCACCGTCTTGCCCGAGCCGGTCGGGGCCGCGACCAGCACGCCGCGGCCGCCGCTCAGCGCCTCGCACGCCTCGATCTGGAACTCATCGAACGTGAAGTCGTAAAGCGACTGGAAGGCGGTCAGCCCGGCCGGGCGCGCGCGGAACGCCGCATACCGCTGCGCCGGGCTCGCCGGAAGCGTCATGGGTAAAGGTTAGGCGCAGGGCGAGCAGCCCTAGTCCACCATGTCGTCGAAGTCGAGCGGCGCGGGCTCGTCGTCACGCAGGCCGGCGTAGGGATCCGGCCGCCGGGCCAGCTGCCGGTCGTGCGCCCACACGATGACCTCGGCGACCTCGACCAGGATCACGCAGGGCGCGGCGAGCAGCAGCATGGTGAGCGGATCCGGGCTCGGCGTGGCGATCCCGGCGAACACGAACACCGCGAAGATCATCACCCGCCGCCACTTCCTGAACCGGGCGTGGGTCAGGACACGGGCGTAGTTGAGCAGGACCAGCGCGAGCGGCAGCTCGAAGGTGAGGCCGAAGCCCGAGGATCATGGCCAGGAAGTAGCCGAGGTAGGTGCTGATGCTCGGCAGCACGAGGGTTCCGTGCGGGGCGAGCCCGAGCAGGAACCGCAGGCCACGGTCCATCACGAGGTAGGCCAGCCCGGCCCCGATCAGGAACAGCGGGACCGCGGCGAACACGAACCCGTAGGTCCAGCGCTTCTCCCGGGCGTAGAGACCGGGGGCGATGAACGCCCAGAGCTGGTAGAGCCAGACCGGGGACGTGACGATGAGCCCGAAGAAGAACGCGACCTCGACCCGCAGCGTGAACGGGTCGAAGATCCCGGTGACCACCAGCTGGTCGCCGAGCACCCGGTGGCAGCCGGTATGCCCGTTGAGGGTGGCCGCGCAGAACGGGTGCTCCATGAACCGCCACACCCGGTCGAAGACCCACGGGATCAGCCCGACAGCCGTTCCGAGCACGATCGCCAGCAGCGCCTTGATGACCCGGGACCGCAGCTCACGGAGGTGATCCATGAGCGGCATCCGGCCGTCCGGGTTGGCCTCCTTGTGCACGGCGAGCATCCGGCCGCCGAGCACCCGCGCGCCGGTGATCGTGTCGGGCAGCTTCGCCATGGCCGGGTGGCGGCCGGGCTCAGCTGGCCTGGTGCGTCTGCTGAGCGTCGGTCGCCGGCGACTGCTTGCGCAGCTCGTCCAGCTGCTCCTGCAGCTTGTCCACCTGCTGCTGCTGCGTGATCGCGGCAGGCGCCGGCTGCGCCGCCGCGGTGTGCACGGTAGCTTCGCTGGGCTCCTCGTCCTCGTGCAGGCTGCTGACCTCGGTCTTGAGGATGCGCATCGACTTGCCGAGGGACCGTGCGGCATCGGGCAGCTTGCGCGACCCGAACAGCACGAGGATCACCACGGCCAGGATGAGCACCTTCCACGGGCTGTCGAACAGGTCGCCTATCATCTCGGCCCTCTTCAGCGGGGATACGTCCCCGCGCGGTTGGGGTTTCCTCCGGCCGATTGTACAGTCCTGGCCGGCGTACGCAGCGGCGCGATCGTCGCGGTGTGATGGCCGCCAGCTGACATTCGCACGCCGGGCGGATCCGGTTCACCGCGCCCGCCGGTCTGCTGGCCGGCTAGGACGCGTACTGGGCCAGCGCGGCGGCCGCATCCTCGCCGACCTGGGCGGCGAGTTCGGCGGGGCCGATGACCCGGCCGTCCTCGCCCAGCCGCAGGGCGAGCCTGCGCACCCAGCGCGTATCCGGCGTGCGCAGCGTGACGCGCAGTTCATCGCCGTTTCGCTGCACGCTCTCGCACGGGTAGTACTCGGCGACCCAGTGCCCGCCCGGCCGCAGCTCGAGCTGGACGTTGACGTCCTCCGGGGACGGCCGGAACAGTCCACCGTCCACGTCCACCGGCTCGGCGTCGGCCGGCACCGCGGCCGGCACGTCGAGCACCTGCATGCCCAGCACCCGGTCCAGCCGGAACAGGCGCACCCCCTCGGCCCGGCGGCACCAGCCCTCCAGGTAGGTGCGGCCCTCCACCACGAGCAGCCGCATCGGATCGACGTCCCGCTCGGTGGCCTCGTCCCGGCCCGGCACGTAGTAGCGCAGGTGGATCCGCTGGCGCCGCTCGATGGCTTCCTGGATCTGGGCGAGGACGTCGTCGGCGCGGCCCTTGTCCACCTGCACCTGGACTTGCGCGCTGACCGCGGCGGCCTCCCCCGCCGCCGCCTCCAGCTTCGCGATCGTCCGGCTGACCGCCGAGGATTCGGCCGGGGCCACCTCGACGAGCATCCGCAGCGCGACCAGCAGCGCGCTTGCCTCGTCCACGCCGAGCCGCAGCGGCCGGGCGATCGACTCGGCCTCGCTGACCACTATCTCGCCGCCCTCGTAGGACAGGTCGATCGGGCAGTACGGGTCGGGCGCGCGCAGCTCGACGCACCACAGCATGTTCAGGTCATCGACCAGCTCACGCTCGGTCACGCCGAACGCGGCCGCGGTCTCGGCCAGGCCCACCACGTTCCTGCTGACCACGTACGGGACCAGAGCCAGCAGCCGCTGCAGCCGCTGAGTGCCGGTCTGGGCGGCGGAGCCGGTCACTGCGGTACCCCTTTCAGCCGCCGGATCACGGCCTCGCGCAGGTCAGGCGGGTCCAGGGCGATCACGTCCGCGCCGAAGGAGGCGAGGTAATCGGCGTGCCAGCCGAGGTCGTGGAACAGGACCTGCACTTCGTCCCACCCGTCGCTGTCGGGCCGCTCGGCCAGCGCCCCGCGGCGCAGCCCGTGCCCGGCCCCGGTCCGCACCCGCAGCGTGGCCGTGCGGTGCGCGGGCGGGCTCGAGTCCCAGTCCCTGACCAGCTCCCGGACGTCGGTGCCCTGCGGTACCACGACGCTGCCCGGCGGCCCGCTGAACGACACCGCCCCCTCGATCCTGCTGAGCCTGAACACCCGGACGGCCTCCCGGACGGTGTCATACCCCGCCACGTACCAGCGGCCGTGCCGGTTCACCACCCCCCACGGCTGCAGCGTGCGCTGCTGCGGCGCGGTCCGGCCCGCGGCGCGGTAGGCGAACGAGACCGGGCGCCGTTCCATCACCGCCTCCCACAGGGGGCCGAACGCGGCTTCGCCGGTGTGGACTCTCGGTTCTATGCCGGCCTGCGTGTTGTCCTCGGCGTCGATCCCGGCCGCCCGCAGCTTCAGCAGCGCCCCGGCCGCGGCTCCGGCCAGCTCGGCCCGCCGCCACACCCGGGCGGCCAGGCCGAGCACGGCCGCCTCGTCCGGCTCGAAGGTGATCTCCGGCAGCTCGTAGGCCTGGCGGCGGATCCGGTAGCCGGCCTCCTCGTCCCCGGGCGAGGAGAGGTCGGTCTCCAGCGGGATCCCGAGCTCGCGCAGTTCCTCCTTGTCCCGCTCGAACATCCGCTTGAACGCCTCGAACGAGTCCGGGTAGCCGGGAACGGCCTCGCGGATCTGAGCCGCGGTCAGGGCACGCCGCGTTGACAGCAGGCAGACCACCAGGCTGAGCAGCCTCTCCGTCTTCCGCCGCGACATCGCCGTCCCTCTCCGCAGCCCCTTGCGCAGTATTGTCTATCTCCTGCGCCGCCGCGCCGGATCGGGGCAGCGCCGGCCCGCTTCTGACGCTACCCTGCCAGGGGTGATCAGGTGGCGTGATGGCGTGGTCACCGGGGTGCGCCGGCAGTGGCCCGGAGCGGTCGAGCTGGATGTGACGACATCCGGCGGCGAGGCCTGCCGCGCGCTCGCCTACCCGGCCCTCACCGGCCGGCCCGAGCCGGGCGACCGGGTGCTGCTGAACACCACCGCCCTGGCCCTCGGCCTGGGCACCGGAGGCTACGCCTTCGTCGTGGCCATCCCGGACCGGCTGCCGCCCGACCCGCCCGGCACCGGCGACGACATCTCGCCTCGCGCCGGGGCCTCGCCGGGTCGCGGGCACCTGGTCAAGGCGCGCTACACACCGCTGCAGGCGACCGTGCTCGGCGTCGACGAGCAGGACTCGCCGTACCACGAGGTGCTGAGGGACGCCGATGACCTCGGCGCGATGCCCGTGGTGGTCGCGGACCTGCATTCGGCGCTGCCCGCCGTGCTCGCGGGCGCCCGGGAGCCGGCGCCGCCGGCCGTGGGTGCCCGCGGCACGGCTCCGCGCGCCGTCTACGTGATGCAGGACGGCGGCGCGCTTCCTGCCTGGTTCTCCCGTACCTGTGCCGGGCTGCGGGAAGCGGGCTGGCTGGCCGGCACGATCACCGTCGGCCAGGCGTTCGGCGGTGACCTGGAGGCGGTAACGCTGCACACCGGGCTGCTGGCCGCGCGGCACGTCCTGGCGGCGGACCTGGCCGTGGTGGCGCAGGGCCCCGGCAACCTCGGCACCGGAACCCGCTGGGGATTCTCCGGCGTCGCCTGCGGCGAGGCGGTCAACGCCGCCGCGGTCCTGAACGGCCGCCCGGTGGCCTCACTGCGGGTGAGCGAGGCCGACGCGCGGGACCGGCACCGCGGTATCTCGCACCACAGCCTGACCGCCTACGGCCGGGTCGCGCTGGCCCGGGCAGACGTGGTGGTACCCGAACTGCCCGGCGAATTGGGGGCGCGCGTGGCCGCGCAGGCCGCTCCGCTCGGGCACCGGCACCGCCTGGTGCGGGTGCCGGTAGCCGGGCTGCACGAGGCGCTGCGGACTACCCCGGTGCAGCTGTCCACGATGGGCCGCGGGCTCGAGCAGGATCTGGCCTATTTCCTGGCGGCCGCGGCGGCGGGCCGGCACGCGGCGGCATTGCTGCGCACTCCCTGACCGCGCAGGCAGCAAGATCGCACGTTCCTGCCTCGTGGCATCTGGTCCGCAATGGCCCTTGCCGATCGTCGCGGTGACCGTTAGCATCATTACACTAACCGATTAGTGGAAGTGTGATTATGATCGAGTTCCAGCTCGACACCGCGTCCGGTGTCGCCACCTATCTGCAGCTGGTGCAGCAGGTTCATCAGGCGCTGCAGCTTGGCTTGCTCGAACCGGGCGACCAGTTGCCGACAGCTCAGCAGGTTGTCGCCCAGCTGGCGATCAATCCGAACACGGTGCTGAAGGCCTATCGGGATCTTGAGCGCGAAGGCCTGGTGCGAGCCCGGCCGGGTCAGGGGACCTTCATTATCCGGTCACTGCCGCGCACCGACCCCGCCGCCCAGACCCGGTTTCTCGGTTCGATGACCGACTGGCTGCGCACGGCGCGCGCTGCCGGCCTCGGCCCCGACGATATCGAGGCGATCTACCGCACAGCGTTCCGCAACTGTTTCGCGGAAGGTGCGGCATGAGCTTCGCTATGCAGGCCACTGGCCTGGGTAAGCGGTATGGCCGCCGCTGGGCGCTGCGCGACTGCACCCTGGCGATTCCGGCAGGCCGGGTGGTGGGGCTGGTCGGGCCTAACGGCGCGGGCAAGACCACTTTGCTGCATCTGGCTGTCGGGCTCCTCGCGCCGACGTCAGGCTCGATCCGAGTTCTCGGCGCGAATCCTGCCGATGGCCCGGCGCAGCTTGGCCGGGTGGGCTTCGTCGCCCAGGACACGCCGGTTTATCCGCGGCTTAGCGTTGCCCAGCATCTGCGCATGGGCGCGTGGCTGAACCCGGGCTGGGACAGGGAGACAGCCGAAGGCAGGATCGAGCAGCTTGGTCTTGACCTCCGCCAGCGGGCCGGGACGCTGTCTGGCGGCCAGCGTGCCCAGCTCGCCCTCACTCTGGCGGTCGCGAAGAGACCCGAGTGCCTCATCCTCGATGAGCCGCTCGCGAGCCTCGACCCGCTAGCGCGGCGCGAGTTCCTTCGCAGCCTGATGGAAATTGTCGCCGCGCAACGGATCAGCGTCGTGCTCTCCTCCCACCTGATCGCCGACCTGGAGCGGGTCTGTGACTACCTGGTCGTGCTCGTCGCCTCCAGGGTGCAGGTCGCCGGAGAGGTCAGCGAGCTGCTCGCATCACACCACCGGCTCAGCGGGCCACGCCGGGATCCGGGCAGCCTGCCAGCCAATCAGGAAGTCATCGAGGAAAGCCACACGGACAAGCAGAGCACCTTCCTGGTCCGCACCAGCGACCCGGTGCGCGACCCGGCCTGGACAGTCCGGCCGGTGACGCTCGATGACCTGGTCATCGCCTACATGAGCCGCCAAGCGGCGCCTGAGCGCGCCCGCCGGCCGCAGCTGCAGGTCATGTCATGATCCGGTTCACCTGGCTCCAATTCCGCATGCAGGCCACAGTGGCCCTGACTGCCCTATTCGCCTTCGCGGTCGTCCTGGTGGTCACCGGGCCGCACATGGCCAGCCTGTACGCCAGCGCGGTCACCGGCTGCCACGGCGGCACCCCCTGCGATACCGCAGCCAGCGATTTCCTCAGCCGGCTGGTCGGCACCAGCCTCTACCCGATCGTGTACCTACTGGGCATCGCGCTCATCCTCACCGCGCCCGCGATCATCGGCATCTTCTGGGGCGCCCCGCTGATCGCCCGCGAGCTCGAGGCCGGGACCTACCGGCTGGCCTGGACCCAGAGCATCACCCGGACCCGGTGGCTCGTGGTCAAGCTCGCGCTGACCGGCCTGGCCGCCATGGCCGTCACCGAGGCGCTCAGCCTCATGCAGGCCTGGTGGGCCGATCCCATCGGCAAGGCCCGCGATCTCGCCGCCAGCGTCCCCGGCCTCCCCCACCCGTTCACCGGGGGCCAGCTCAGCTCGTGGATCTTCGCCAGCGGCGGCATCACCCCGCTCGGCTACGCGGCGTTCGGCTTCGCCCTCGGAACCGCGGCCGGTGCCCTCATCCGCCGAACCGTGCCCGCCATGGCCGTCACCCTGGCCATCTTCGCCGCCGTCCAGGTCGCCATGCCGCTGTGGGTCCGCCCGCACCTCATCCCGCCCGTCCGGACGGTCGTCAGCGGCCCGTCGTTCTTCCAGGCTGCGTCGATGAGCGTCGGCTCACTAACCGCCAGCACCGTCCCCGGCCAGCCCGGAGCCTGGATTCTCTCCAGCGCAGCCATCAACGCGGCGGGGCAGCCGGTCAGCACGATTCCCGTCTCCTGCCTGTCGGGGCCCTCGGTGGGAAAGGGGGCGCCCCCGAATGCGGGGGCCTGCATGGCCAGCCGGGGCATCCGGGAGACCATCACCTACCAGCCCGCCAGCCGCTACTGGCCCTTCCAGTGGATCGAGACCGGGATCTTCCTGGCCCTCGCGCTCGCCCTGACGGGTGCCTGCTTCTGGCGGCTCGGCCGCCATCGAACCTGACTTGCTGGCGAGAAGTCAAAAGCGTCGTCACGGCTAGCACGGCCGCCGAACAGGCAGTCACCTCTGTCGTTCGGGATGAAAGACTTTTCTGGCATCGTGGGAAGCGGAGTGTCGATTCGGCGGCGGTCACTTCGTAGCGGGAGTGAGGGCCGGCCAGAGACCGGCCCTGGACGACAACGGGAGTGATCGTCATGACGCAGTACCTGCTCGCGCTCTACCGCGACTACGCCGTTCCCATTTCCCCGGAAAGGAGCCAGCAGGTGTGGGCCGGCGTAAACGCGCTGGGCGACAAGCTGGAGGACGCCGGCGCGTTCGTGTTCAAGAGCGGCATGCAAGGCGGCCCGGAGGCGGCGACCGTGGTGCGCCAGTCCGGCGGCGACTTCCTGGTTACCGACGGGCCGTACGCCGAGACCAAGGAACACCTCGCCGGGTTCTGGATCATCAACGCTGCTGACCTGGACGAGGCCCTGGAGTGGGCCAAGCTCGCCGCGGCCGCGGAACAGCGGCCGATCGAGGTCCGCCCGATCTTCGAAGGGGACCTCGACGACGCGATAGCGGACGGCGCGTCCGACGCGCAGTGACCGTATCCGCGCAGCCACTATGAACTCTGGCGCAGTGACTGTCGAGGCTGTCTTCCACCGGGAATACGGCCGGTGCGTCGCCACCCTGATCCGCTTCCTCGGCGATATCGACGCCGCCGAGGAAGCGGTCCAGGACGCGTTCGCCGTGGCGGCCGCCAGGTGGCCGTCGGACGGCGAGCCGCCCAATCCCGGCGCGTGGATCGTCACGACCGCGCGCAACCGGGCCATCGACCGGCTGCGCCGCGAGTCGGTCCGCGACGAGCGGCACGCGCAGGCCCATCAGCTGTACGGCGCGGACCCGGCGGGCAGTGTCCCGCCGCAAGAGGAGGGGCCCGTGCCCGACGACCGGCTCCGGCTGATCTTCACCTGCTGCCACCCGGCGCTCAACCAGGCCGCCCAGGTCGCGCTGACCCTCCGGCTGCTCGGCGGGCTCGAGACGGCAGAGATCGCGCGGGCGTTCCTCGTCCCCGAAGCGACCATGGCCCAGCGGATCGTCCGGGCCAAGCGCAAGATCAGGGACGCGCGCATTCCGTACCGCGTGCCAGCCGAAGCCGAGCTGCCCGGCCGACTCACGCCAGTGCTCGCCGTCGTCTACCTGATCTTCAACGAGGGGTACGCGTCGACCGCCGGTTCCCTGCTGCGGCTTGACCTGTGCGCGGAGGCGACCCGGCTCGCCCGCGTACTCGCTGAGCTGATGCCCGACGAGCCGGAGGCGCAAGGACTGCTGGCGCTGCTCCTGCTGTTGCACGCGCGCCGGGCCGCCCGCCTCGCCGCCGACGGGTCGCTGGCCCGCCTGGCCGAACAGGACCGGCGGCTCTGGGACCGGGACTCGATCACCGAAGGCCAGGCCATCGTGCGCGCCTGCGTGCAGCGCGACCACCCCGGCGCGTACCAGATCCAGGCCGCCATCAACGCCGTTCACTCCATCGCGCCCAGCTTTGACAGCACCGACTGGCGCACCATCCTGACGCTCTACGATCAGCTGTACGCGGTCACGCCGACCCCCGTCGTCGCGCTCAACCGCGCCGTCGCGATCGCCGAGGTCCGCGGCCCCGCGGTCGGCCTGGCCGCCATGGACGAGCTGCGCGCGTCAGCCGGCGGCCTCGACGGCTACCACCTGTTCCACGCGGCACGCGCCGACTTGCTGCGCCGCCTCGCCCGGGACGCGGAAGCCGCGGCGGCCTACGACGCCGCCCGCGCGCTCACCGCCAACCCGGTCGAGCAGGCTTTCCTGGACGCGCAACGAACTGCGGTCTCCGGGCCGCCCGCCGCGCCCCCGCGCCCGAGCTGACTGACTGGTCAGGTGGGGTGGTGGCTGGGGACGGTGATGTAGCGGCGTCCGGCTGGGGTAAGCCAGGCCAGCACGCCGGGGCTGACCTGTTCGAGTGTCCACCCTTCGGCTTGTTTCATCCGGTGGTGATGCCGGCACAACGGCGCCAGGTTGCATTCGCAGGTGAGTCCGCCCTGGTCATGCGGGACGGTGTGGTCCAGGTCGCATGTTGCGGCGGGGCGGCCGCAGCCGTAGGCGGCGCAGGTAGTGGTGCGGGCCCGGATCAGTCGCTGCAGGGCAGGGCTGGGCCGGTAGCCAGGCTCCGCGTTGCGGTGGTCGCATTCTCCGGCGGCAACCGGCTCGGTGGTCACGTTCACTGACCATCCGCTGCCCGGCTCGCTCCCTGACGCGCCAACGGGGCCGCGGGCGCTGCCGTGGGCCAGGGCTCGCCCGCCAGGACCGGTAACGATGATGTGCCAGCGGCTTGCGCGGTGCCCGGCCGTGGCGCAGGCCAGCGCGCGGGCGGTGCCGGGGTCCAGCGGGCCGTAGCCGGCTGCCTCGCCCGGCGACTGAGACAGGCCGAGCAGGGTGGTCAGCGGGATGGTCAGGTTGACCGATCCGGCCAGCGGCGGCAGCCCGCCACCTGAGCAGGCCAGCCCGGCCGGCAGGTGTTGCTGCAAGTCAGTCGCGGCGTCCGTGTGGTCGCTGGGTGTGCTGTCTGTCCTAGTGCTGGGGACGGGATCGGTGTGGTCGCTGGGTGTGCTGTTTGTCTTGGTGCTGGGGACGGGATCGGTGTGGTCGCTGGGTGTGCTGTTTGTCTTGGTGCTGGGGACGGGATCGGTGTGGTCGCTGGGTGTGCTGTTCGTCCTGGTGCCGGGGGCGTCGTCCTGGCCGGGCCCGCGGCCGGGGACGCCATCCCCGGCCGGGCCGGCAGCGTCGTCCCGGCCAGGCCCGGCGGGCCGGGCGGCCGCGGGGAGCAAGTCAGCGGGCGGCGTGCTGGTGTCCAGGCCGAGTAGCAGCGCCAGGTAAGCCCGGGCGCGCAGCAGATCGATCCCGCCGGCCGCACCGTGCTTCTTCCACCCCGCGGCGATCCGGCAGAGCCGCTTGTCCGCCGCCAGCACGCTGGCCGCGGGCAGGTTGCGGCCGGCCAGGTTCGCGGTGCCGGCCGGGTCGGGCCAGCAGTCCACCCGGGCCTCGTTCAGCGCCTCCGCCCGCTGCCGGTCCGCGGCGTCCGGATCAGCGGCCAGCACCGCGCGAGCCAGCGCCCGGCGCAGCTGCCCGGTCGTCATATCCGGCGCGCCGGGCAGCACCGCCGCCTGTACCGCGGCCGCGTGCGCCGCGGTACAGGTCACGACCGCGGCGGCGATGAGCTTCGCCTTCGGCAGGTCGATCCGCCCGGCCGCCAGCGCGGCGCCGGTCGCGGCCAGCGGCCCGGCCAGATCCAGTGCCAGGTTCACCTCGTCCTGTGCCGCCCGCCCGGTCAGGGTCAGCGCGGCGGCGACCTCATCCGGGATGAACTCGCTCAGGTTCAGCGGCCAGCCACCCCCGGCGCCCGGGGAGCTTCCCTCTGCGGGACGGCGCCGGGCAAGCTCGGCGACCGCCGCCAGCTCCCGCGCCGTGGCCCACGACGACAGCCGCCGCCAGGCCCGGATCATCCCGATCAGCCCATCATCATCCGCCTGCCCGACAGTGTCATGGGCGTCCTCGGCGAACCCGGCCAGCGGCAGCCCGGCCGCCAGCACATCCAGCACCCCGCCGTCGGCGAACCCGGCACCGCCGCCCGATCCATCGCGTGTCAGACATCCGGCGGGCGGCACCTCGGCAGCGGCCGCGGCCGAAAGGGGATCACTCAGCCCGGACACCTCGGTTCGCAGCGCGGGCTCCGCCGGCCCGGACACCTCGGTTCGCAGCGCGGGCTCGGTGGGCCCGGTTGCCTCGGTTCGCAGCGCGGGCTCCGCCGGCCCGAAGGCGTCGCCACAGCGGGCAGACCCGGCCGGCGGCGGGTCGGCCAGCAGCTCGTCCAGCTCCTCGTCGTCCAGGCCGGCCAGCTCTACCGGTCGGCCGGTGTCCGGATCCGGCCAGCAACAGGCCTCGTCGTCCGGCGGGATGTCCTCCTCGGTCAATGCGGCCAGAGCGGCCTCCAGGATCTCCTCCTGCGATGGCGGACGGGAATCGGGTGGCACCGGGTTTCACCTCCCTCCGGGGAGCGGCATAACAAGGAGAGAATCATCTCATTTCTTTCGAACACTATATCGTATAGCCTGAATTATCTGCTGCAACACGACGCGCGACACGCCGGCAATTTGACCGTCGGCCACGACCTGAACGGCGTCAAGCCCGGACTGGGTCTATCAAGGAGCAACGAAGGCGCGCCGTCGCTGGGCGGAGTCGTGTGAGGCAGTCTCGGCTTGCGGTACCGCGATGGCTGGCTGACGGGCGCGTATGCGGGCGGGGACGGTGGCGAGCCCGGCCACCGCGGGCAGGTTCCCGGTACCGTGACGGCCAGCCGCCGTGCTGACGGCGGGGCAGTCCCGCTCCCGGCCACTCCCTTGGACAAGACGATGCCAGCGGGACGCCGAGGATGGCGCCCGGTAGCGCGGAGAGCACCTGGGCCACCATCACTCCGGCGCTGACCTGCTGAGCGGACACGGCTGCTGGAGATGCTGACGCTGGCGCTCGTTATCCTCGGTCGGGTGACCGATTTCACCGGCGTTCGCGGCCTGCGGGACGAGGTTCTGCTGATCCGGGACCGCTACGGCATTCCGCACGCCCGGGCCGGGTCGGCCGCCGACGCCTGGTTCGCCATGGGCTTCGCCTGCGCCCAGGACCGGCTGTTCCAGATGGAATACGACCGCCGCCGGGCCGCCGGCCGGTGGTCCGAGGTGGCCGGGCCGGCCGCCGTGCCCGGCGACGTGCTCGCCCGGCGGATGAACATCACCGAGGCCGCGCACGCCGACCTGGCGGTCATGTCGGACCCGGTGCGGGCGATGTTCGAGGCCTACGCCCGCGGCGTCAACGCGGCTATCGGCTCCGGCGGCCAGCCGGCCGAGCTGGCCGGCGTCGTGATCGAGCCCTGGCTGCCGTGGCACTCTGTCGCCGCGTACAAGGTCAGGCACATCCTCATGGGACAGTGGCAGTACAAGCTCGCCGAGGCCGTGGTGCTGGCCCGCGCGGGCGCCGAGGCCTTTGGCCAGCTGGACATGAGTTCCCCGGCCGGCTCGGCGCTGAGCGTCCCGCCCGGCGGCCGCGTGACCCGGGTGATAGCCGAGGCGAGCGACGAGGTCGCGCGCGCCGCCAGGCACCTGGGGTTCCTGGCCGAGGCCGAGCCCGGCTCGAACGCATGGGCGGTCAGCGGCAGCCGGACCGCGCACGGCGGAGCCGTGCTGTGCAACGATTCGCACCGGGCGCTCGATGCCCCCAACGTCTACTGGCAGTGCCACCTGTCGTGCCCGGACTTCGACGTGACCGGCGCCGCCTTCCCCGGCGTGCCCGGCTTCCCCCACTTCGGCCACAACGGCCAGGTGGCCTGGGCGATCACCCACGCCAGCGCCGACACCCAGGACCTGTATATCGAGGAGTTCGACGAGAGCCGTCCCGGCCGGTACCGCACCGAACGCGGCTGGGAGCAGGCGGCCCGGCGGACAGAGACGATCATGGTCCGCGGCGGCGACCCGGTAACCGCCGAGGTGTGGACGACCCGGCACGGCCAGGTCGTGCACGGGGATCCGCGCGCCGGGATGGCGCTCGCGCTGAAGTACACGGCTACCTGCCGGGCCGGGCGGGGCTTCGAGCCGCTGCTGCCGATGCTCGCCGCGCGCGACGTCAGCGAGCTCATCGACTCCCAGCGCGAATGGGTGGACCCGGTGAACAACCTGGTCGCCGCGGACACCGGCGGCCGCATCGCCTACCAGACCCGCGGCGAGCTGCCGGTCCGCTCGTCGCCGTCGCACCGCAGGCTGCCGGTTCCCGGCTGGGACGGCGCCTGCGAGTGGACGCGGAACCGTCCCGTTCGCGCAGCTGCCGAGGGTCGTCGATCCCGAAGGCGGGTTCGTGATGACCGCGAACAACGCGATCGTGGACGGCGACGAGCCCTACATCAGCTATACGTTCAGCCAGCCGTTCCGCGCCGAGCGGCTCAGGCAGCGGCTGACCGAAACCGCGCGGCACACCCCCGAGGGGCTGGCCGCCCTGCAGTCGGACATGGTCTCCTGGGCGGCGCAGGCCTGGGCCCGGCTGCTGGACCGTCTTGACCCGCTGCCGGAGGATTCAGCCGAACGCGCTCGGCTGACGCTGGCTGGCTGGGACGGCGAACTCCGCGGGGAATCCGGCGCCGCGCTGCTCTACGGCTGCTTCCAGCGGGCGCTGGGCGCTGTTCTCTACCGCCCGATGCTCGGCGACGCCACCTGGCGCTGGCTGGTCCGCGGTGACCTCACCACCGCTTCCGTGATCCGCCGGTGGCTGGCCAACGACACCTGGGAACTGCTCGGCGCTCCCACCGGCGGTCATAACGACCCGGCGAGGGGCGAGCGGGTGCGCCGTGTCCTGCCCGCGGCGCTCGCCTCTGCCTGGAAGCAGGCCAGTGAGGCCGGCGACCCCGGTCAGTGGCGCTGGGACGAAAGCCACCAGGCGGTGGCGGTGCATCCGCTGGCCGGCCGGCCGGTTCCTCCCGCGGTGGGCATGGGCGGTGACGGCGACACCATCCAGGTTTCCGGCTACGGCCCCCGGGAGGGGGCCCCGTTCGGTGTGACCTCGCTCTCGGTCTACCGGCAGGTGGTGGACATGGCCGCCCCCGAAGCCGCCAGCTTCGTCATCCCGGGCGGCGCCTCGGGGGATCCGCGCAGTCCGCACTTCGCCGATCAGCTGGCCGAATGGGCGCGGCACCGGCGTGTCCCCATGCTGTCCCGGTGGCCGGATGTCGAGGCGGCGGCCGAGGCCAGGACGGTTCTGCGGCCGCAGGGAAAGGATCAGCGCGGATGAAGCCGGCGACCCCCAGACGACGGGCCGCGCGCGCAGCGGCCGCGTCAGCGGTCCTGGGCCTGGCGCTGTGCGGCCCCGCCGCCGCACAGGCCGCGGCCGGCCGCCCCGCCACGCACGCCGCGGCCGGCCACCCCGCCGTGCGGGCCGCGGGCGCGCAGCCTAGCGCGGTGACCGCCGCTAGCCCGTGCGGGCAGCTGCCGGTCCCGCCGGCCTACAAGCACGTCATCATCGTCATGGACGAGAACCACTCGTATTCCGGCATCATCGGCAATGCCAGGGCCCCCTATGTCAACTCCCTGGCCAGCGAGTGCGGGCTCGCCTCGAATTACCACAACATCACCCATCACAGCCTGCCGAACTACCTCGGGATCACGTCCGGGCTGCCGCTGGCGAGCCTGCTTAGCTTCGACCACGACTGCCTGCCCTCCACGTCCTGCGAGATCACGTCCGCGAACCTGTTCAGCCAGGCGGGCTCGTGGAAGGAGTACGCGGAGAGCATGCCGTCGAACTGCTACCGGTCGGACTCCGGCGACTATGCGCCCAAGCACAATCCCGCGGTCTACTACACCGACCTGACTGACTGCGGCAGCAATGACGTCCCGCTCGGGACGACCGGCGACTCCGCGCTGCTGCAGGACTTCAGCAGCGAATCAACAGCGCCCGCGGTCGCGTACGTGACCGGCAACCTCTGCGACGACATGCACGGCAATACCGGCTGCACCACCGCAGTGGTCAGGAGGGGTGACACCTGGCTGTCGAAGTGGATTCCGCGGATCACCGCGACGCGGGTCTACCGGGACGACGATACGGTGATCTTCCTGGTCTGGGACGAGGGCGAGGGCGGCCGGGCCGGCGAGAAGTGCTACACCAACGCAACCGACCAGAGCTGCCACATACCCGCGATCGTCATCGCCCCGTCGGTCAAGCCGGGGACCGTGGTGCCGGACCATTTCGATCACTATTCGGTGCTGAAGACGGCCGAGAACCTGCTCGGCCTGCCGAAGCTGGGGCAGGCCGCGTCGGCGGCCTCGATGAAAGCCGGCTTCAACCTGTAGCGCCGGGCCACAGGGGCCAGACCAGTGCCGCGTCAGACAACGTTTGCCCGGTCCGAAGGAGGCGCACTGGCTTGGGCGGTCACCGTCTTGACTTCACGTCACTGACGGGCGCATGGTGCCTGGTAGCCGCCCAATTGAATGCCGGATGGCTCGTGCAGGATCGACCTGTGAATGGAGGGGGCGAAATGAGCCAGGAACCAGGCACCGCTTCGACCGAGATGGCCTCCAGGCCGCCCGCCGCCGACCGGAAGCAGTCCCGGCGTGCCCTGTTCGCCGGGGCGGCAGGGGCCGGTGTGGGCGCTGTCGCGGCCACGGTGCTCGGCGGGGCCCAGCCCGCATCTGCTGATACCGGTGGCAACTGTCTACTCGGGGAGTCGAACACTGCGTCGTTAACGACCTCGATCTCGACCAGCAGCGGGACCGGGCTGACCGGGATCACCTCGGACTCCTCGGGGGCCGGGATCTCCGGCCTGGACACGAGTTCCAGCGGCGGAATCGGGGTCGGCGGGGGCTCGACCAATGGCTTCGGGGTGAGTGGGACCTCGACCAATGGCTTCGGGGTGCAGGGGATGACCAGTGGCAACGGCCAGTCAGGCGTGATCGGCGAGGACACTAGCTCCGGCGGCGGAGCCGGGGTCAGCGGGAGCTCGACCAATGGCTTCGGGGTAATCGGGGACTCGACCAATAGCACCGGTGTACAGGGGACCACCAGTGGCAACGGCCAGGCAGGCGTGCTCGCGGCGGACACTAGCTCCGGCGGCGGAGCCGGGGTGCAGGGGTCCTCGACCAATGGGACTGGGGTGCAGGGGTCCACCAGTGGCAACGGCCAGGCAGGCGTGGTCGGCCTGGACGCCAGTTCCGGCGGCGGAACCGGGGTCCGCGGGACCTCTACCCACGGGACCGGGGTGCAAGCGGCTTCCTCCGCTGGCACCGCCCTGGCCGTGACGGGCAAGGTCACCTTTTCCCGGTCCGGGACGGCGACGGTCGCGGCGGGCCACGGATCGGTGACCGTCAGCCACGGCGGCGTCACGCCGTCCAGCCTCGTGTTCGCCACCCTTCGGAAGGTACAGTCCGGGGTCACCCTCGCTGCCGCAGTGCCCGGCACGGGCTCGTTCACCATCCACCTGACCCGCGCGGCGACAGCATCGCTGCCGGTGGCCTGGTTCGTCATTGGTTAACTACAGGCCGGACACTAGTCGTGGACGCCGCCACGCAGCGCGAGAAGGCGCCGCGCGGGGAGCAGGGACGCTCAGATCCTGCCCGACTTGATCGCATCGGCGATCCACGGGATGACCTCGTCGAGCATCTCGTCGAGTGAGGTGGTCGCCTCGAAACCGAGGATCCGGCTGGCCTTCTCAGTGGCCGGAACCCGGCGCCGCACGTCGTACTCGAACGGCTCGTCGTGGACCAGCCGCAGCGGCTCGCCGTCACCCTTGACCTTCCGCCAGATCAGCTCGGCAAGCTGGAGCACGGTGGTGCTTTCCGCGGTGGACAGGTTGAAGTCCTCGTAGGCCGCGGCCGGGTGCTCCATCGCCAGCACGATGCCGCGGGCCAGATCCCCGCCGTAGGTGTAGTGCCGCACCTGCTCGCCGGAGCCGAGTATGTGCAGCGGGTCCTGCCCTTTGAGCACCTTCTGCACCAGGTCGGGCACCACGTGGCTCATGGCGAGCTGCACGTTGCCGGACAGGATCTCCTTGTCGCCGAGGGCGCGGCTCTCGCCGATGCCCACGCAGTTGAACGGCCGGACGATGGTGTAGGGCAGGCCGTACTGGTCGCTCGCCGCCCGGGCGAAGTACTCCACGGCCAGCTTCTGGAAACCGTAGGAGGAAAGCGGCGGCGGTATCTCGCGCTCCTGGCCCTCGCGGGACGGCCAGGAATCGGCGCTCTCGAACACCATCGACGAGGACAGGTAGGTGACCCTGCGCAGCCGGCCCTTGCAGTGCGCCTTGATCGCCGCATCGCAGGACGCCGCGATAATGCGCTCATTGGTGGCGAGCAGGTCGTAGGCATAGGCGTGGAAGTAGGAGATGCCGCCGATCATCGCCGCGCCGGCGATGAAATGGTCGCAGCCTTCGAGCAGGCCGGACATCAGCTCGACGTCCCTGGCGTCGCCCTCGACCAGACGGTAGGCGGGATTCCTGTCGTAGGACTTCCGGACTTTCCCGTACTTGGAGAAGTTGTCGACTCCGGTCACGGAGTAACCGCGTCGCAGCAGCTCCTCGACGACATATCCGCCGATAAAGCCCGCCGATCCGGTGACCAGAACGCTCTCCATACCGTCAGTCACCCTTCTGCTTTAATTTCCCGGCAGGCCCGGGCACGGATTTGCTCGGCAGTCAGCTGCGGCCCGAACGCGAAACGGTACCACCGCAGGTATTCGGGAATCCACTGGGCCACCTTGAAGTTGGACATTCCGGCCTGCCGGTCCAGCCAGATGGTCGGGATTTCCGCCACCGGCTTGCGCATGCGCTTGGCCTTGGCGGTGAGCTCG
This sequence comes from uncultured Actinomycetes bacterium, assembly GCA_963762615.1. Classification (GTDB taxonomy): domain Bacteria; phylum Actinomycetota; class Actinomycetes; order Streptosporangiales; family Streptosporangiaceae; genus PALSA-505. The sequence continues at coordinate 767,217 of CAVXLG010000020.1, forward strand.
ATGCCTATCTCGAAGCCGTCCCGCGAGTCGATGCCGACCTCGCGGACGAAGGCCGTCGAGTACGCCTTGAAGGAGTTGGTCGCGTCCCGCGTGCCGATGTGCGCGAATATCCGCAGCGAGCGGCCGGCCGTCTTGGAGAGCAGGCCCTTGACGTAAGGGCCGCCTACCTGCTGGCCGCCGGCCATGTACCGCGAGGCCGCGGCCACCGCCACGCCGCGCTCGACGAGCCGGGCGAGGTCGTCGATCTGCCGCGCGTCGTCGCAGCCGTCGGCCATCGTGACCACGGCGACGGGCGCCGCCGCGGCGTCGATGCCGTACCGGATGGCGTTCGCCGGCCCCCGGCCGTAGCTGTTGACCAGGCACCGGAGCCTCGGCTCCTTCTGCGCGTACTCGTTGATCACCGGGATGGTCGTGTCATCCTCGGTGTCCACCACGACCAGCACCTCGCAGGAAAGCTTGACCGACTCGAACACCCGGTCCAGTACCTCGACGATCGGCTCGCCCTCGTTGTAGGCGGGAATGACCACCGATACGCGCGGCTCCGGTCCGGTCACACCAGCACGCCCTTCCCGAGCACGTTCCAGATGTCGGCTACCGGCTTATCGGTGACCAGGTCGCGGTATTCGGGATGCGGGGTGGCGATGACGAGCAGGTCGGCCGCCGCCATCACCTCGTCGAGCGGCAGCAGATCCGGATCGGTCGTGACATAGGGATCGGTGCACAGCACCCGGCCGGCCTTGAACGCCAGGATCCTCTTGAGCTTGTAGGACAGGCTCGACCTGGTGTCATCGCTGCCGCCCTTGAACGCCATGCCCAGCACGCCGACGGTCATCGTGGCCAGGCTGAACCGCTGCTCGAGCCGGTCGGTCAGGTACAGCGGAAGGCCCTCGTTGACGGTCATCGCGGTGTGGCCGAGCGCGAAATTGTTGTTGTTGTAGGCGGCCAGCTGCATGGTGTCCTTGAACAGGCACGGCCCGGCGGCGAAGCCGGCGCCCGGCATGTCGGCCGCCCTCGGGTAGTCGGCGGCCAGCCCCTGCCGGATCCGCTCGAAGTCCAGGCCCCGGTCGTTCGCCATCATGTACAGCTGGTTGGCGGTCGCGAACTTGATGTACCGCCACACGTTGGTGAACAGCTTGGCCAGCTCGGCCTCCTCCGGCGACATCGGGACCAGGTGGTCGGTGAGCAACGTGAACAGCTTGCTCGCCCGCTCCAGGCCGCCTGCCGTCCGGCTGGACACGATCTGCGGCAGCTCGAACAGCTCGGTCATCGCCTTGCCCTCGGCGATCCGCTCCGGGCAGAACGCGACGTCCATCTCGACGCCCAGTTCCCTGATCATCTTCTCCACGAGCGCCGTCACGCCCGGGTACACGGTGCTGCGCAGGATCAGGATCTGGCCCTCGCGCAGGTACCGGGCGCAGCCGGCCAGCGCGTTCGGTATGGCCGCCTGGTCCGGGTTGAGATGCTCGTCCACCGGCGTCCCGATCACCACGATCACGTGCTCCGCGGTGGCCACGATGGCCGGATCCGCCGATGCCTCGAGCCGGCCGTCGGCGACCACCCGCTCGAGCACGGCGGGCGCGCCGGGCTCGCTGAACGGCATCTGGCCCGCGTTGACCGTCTGCACCGCCTCGGCGCTGACATCGTAGATGCTTACCTGGGCTCCCCGGTCCGCAAAGGCGACGGCTAGCGGCAGGCCGACGTGCCCGCAGCCGCCGATCACTACCACATCTCTGCTGAACGAGCCGCCGGGCGACGGATCAGTCACTGCAGGCACCTCCATGCCTGTGCGGGAAGGACCTGGGAAGGCGATGATCATACCCGCCGTCAGCCCGGTACGGGGGATCCGGCCCGCGTGCCGGCTCACGGTCAGGCGGTCGAGGCCGTCCCGAAGGATCCGAGAATGTCAACGACGAAGACGAGCGTATCGGTTCCCTTGATGCCGGCCTGCGAGTTGCCCGTCTTGCCGTACCCGTCGGCTGGCGGGATGCTGAGCAGGATCCGGCTGCCCACCTTCTGGTTGACCAGGCCGGTGTCCCAGCCTGGAATGACCTGGGGCGGGTTGGCGCCGAGGACGAATCCGAACGGGGCGCCGCGGCTCCACGAGGAGTCGAAGACCTTGCCGTCGCGCCAGATGGCGCCGACATACTGCACGATGACGTACTGGCCCTTGGCGACGGTCGCGCCGGTGCCCTGGATCAGCGTCTTGGTCTTCAGGGTGGCGGGCGGCTTGCCGGTCGGCATCGTGATCCGCGGCGGGATGCCAGGCGCGACCGTCGGCAGCCCGCCGCCGCCGTCGGACACGGACTTCCCGGTCGCGGCCGCGTCCGCGGCGTACGCCTTGAGCAGGTCGATCACGAAGACCAGGGTGTCGGTGGGCTTGACCCCGCCCTGCGGGTTTCCCTGCTTGCCGTAACCCTCGGTCGGCGGGATCACCGCGACCACCCGGCTGCCGATCTTCTGGCTCTTCAGCGCCGTCTGCAGCCCCGGCAGCAGCCTGCCCGCGAACAGCGCCGGCGATCCGCTGGTGAAGGTGCTCTGCGCCAGCTTGTGCGTGGTGCCGCTCCAGATGTAGACGGCGTAGTTGCCCACGACGGCGTCCGTGCCGGTCAGCGCGGGTCCCGTTCCGTGGATGACGGTCTGCACGTCCAGCTTGCTGCCGGCCTTCTGCGCGGGGATCTTGACCTGCGGCTGGTGGCCGAAGTGGCCCGTGACGGTCACCGCCGGGCTGTCTGATGACGATGACGACGATGAGCTGCCGCATCCGGCCACGGCCAGCGTGGCCAGCAGCAGCGGAGCAAGCAGGACAGCGATGCGGCGCATGAGAACCCCGGTCTCGAGTAGATGGGCGCGGCCAGCCTACCCGGGTTGCGGCACCCGTGTGGCCCGGGTGCCGAATGGGGTCAGGGCGGGCCCTTACATGCCGGCGATCAGCTTTTCCACCCGCTCGTCCGACGGACCGGAACGGGTCCTTGCACAGCACGGTGCGCTGCGTCTGGTCGTTCAGCTTCAGGTGCACCCAGTCCACCGTGAAGTCCCGGCGCCTTTCCTGGGCGCGCTTGATGAACTCGCCGCGCAGCCGGGCCCGCGTCGTCTGCGGCGGGACGGATTTCGCCTGGAAGATGTCGATGTCACGGACCGCGCGCTGCACCGCCCCCCGCCGCTGCAGCAGGTAGTACAGTCCCCGGCCGCGGTGCACGTCGTGGTAGGCGAGGTCGAGCTGGGCCACCCGGGGGGCCGACAGCGGCAGGTCGTGCTTGGCCCGGTAGCGCTCGATCAGCTGGTACTTGGTGATCCAGTCGATCTCGCGCGCCACCAGCCCGAGGTCGCCGGATTCGACCGCGTCCAGGGTGCGGCGCCACAGGCTGAGCACCCGGTCCGAAATCGAGTCGCGGCCGCGCTTGTCCACGAAGTCGGCGGCCTTGGCCAGGTACTCGCGCTGGATGTCGAGCGCGGACACCTCGCGGCCGTTGGCGAGCCGCACCTTGCGCCGCCCGGTCATGTCGTGGCTGACTTCCCTGATCGCCCTGATCGGGTTCTCCAGGCTCGAGATCCTTCATGACGATCCCGGCCTCGATCATGCGGAGCACCAGGTCGGTGGCGCCGACCTTGAGCAGCATGGTGGTCTCGCTCATGTTCGAGTCGCCCACGATGACGTGCAGCCGGCGGAACCGCTCGGCGTCGGCGTGCGGCTCGTCCCTGGTGTTGATGATCGGCCGGGACCTGGTGGTCGCCGACGACACGCCCTCCCAGATGTGCTCGGCCCGCTGGCTCACGCAGTACACCGCGCCGCGCGGCGTCTGCAGCACCTTGCCGGCCCCGCAGATGATCTGCCTGGTGACCAGGAACGGGATCAGGATGTCGGCCAGCCTGCCGAACTCGCCATGCCGCCCGACCAGGTAGTTCTCGTGGCATCCGTAGGAGTTCCCGGCCGAGTCGGTGTTGTTCTTGAACAGGTAGATGTCGCCGGCGATGCCCTCCTCGCGCAGCCGCCGGTCGGCGTCGAGCAGCAGCCCTTCCAGGATCCGCTCGCCGGCCTTGTCGTGCGCGACCAGGTCCAGCACGTCGTCGCACTCGGGCGTCGCGTACTCCGGGTGGCTGCCCACGTCCAGGTAGAGCCGCGCGCCGTTGCGCAGGAAGACGTTGCTGCTCCGGCCCCACGACACCACCCGGCGGAACAGGTACCTGGCCACCTCGTCCGGCGACAGGCGGCGCTGGCCGTGGAAGGTGCAGGTGACACCGTACTCGTTCTCCAGGCCGAAGATGCGTCTGTCCACACCGTCAGGCTACGGCCTGTGCGGCCCGCCCTACCACTCCACCGCGATGTACTTTTTCTCGCTGAATTCCAGCAGGCCGTCATGGCCGCCCTCGCGGCCGATCCCGGACTGCTTGACCCCGCCGAACGGCGCCGCCGGGTCGGACACGATGCCGCGGTTGATCCCGACCATGCCGGCCTCGAGCGCGTCGGCGACCCGCAGCGAGCGGCGCAGGTCAGCGCTGTACAGGTAGGAGACCAGGCCGTACTCGGTGTCGTTGGCCAGGCCGGATCACCTCGTCCTCGGAGGTGAACCGGACCACCGGCGCCACCGGGCCGAAGATCTCCGCGTCCAGGATTCCCGCGTCCGGCGGGACATCGCCCAGGACCGTGGGCAGGTAGTAGTAGCCGCGCCGGTCCGGCGCGCTGCCGCCCGTCAGTACCTTGCCGCCGCCGGCGGCTGCCTCGTCCACCAGCCCGGCGACCTTGGAGCGGGTGTCGGCGTTCACCAGCGGCCCGACATCGGTTCCCGCCGCCAGTCCCGGTCCCACGGTCATCTTGGCCAGCCGGGCGGCGAAGGCGGCGGTGAAATCGTCGGCCACCGCGTCGTGGACGTAGAACCGGTTGGCCGCGGTGCACGCCTCTCCCCCGTTGCGCATCTTGGCGATCATCGCGCCGTCCACGGCCGCCTCGATGTCGGCGTCCTCGAAGACGATGAACGGCGCGTTGCCGCCCAGCTCCATCGAGCAGTTCGTTATGGTCTTCGCGGCGGTGCCCAGCAGAATCCGGCCCACCTCGGTGGATCCGGTGAAGGACAGCTTCCGGACCCGGGGGTCGGCGAGCATGGCCGCCACCGTGGGGCCAGCCGAGGAGGTCTGCACCACGTTGACCACGCCGCCGGGCACGCCGGCCTCCTGCAGGATGGCGGCCACCGCCAGCGCGGTCAGCGGCGTCTCGCTGGCCGGCTTCATGATCACCGTGCAGCCGGCCGCGAGCGCCGGGCCGATCTTGCGGGTGGCCATGGCCGCGGGGAAGTTCCACGGCGTGACGAGCACGCTGACCCCGACCGGCTGCAGCTGGACCAGGATCCGGTTGGCTCCGGAGGGCGCGATCGCCAGCGAGCCCTCCATCCGGACCGCTTCCTCGGCGTACCAGCGGAAGAACTCTGCCGAGTACACCGCCTCGGCCTTGGCGTCGCGCAGCGCCTTGCCGTTCTCCAGCGCCATCAGCGCGGCCAGCGAGTCGGCGCGCTCGATCATCAGCTCGAACGCCCGGCGCAGGCACTCGGCCCGCTGCCGCGGCGCCGTCGCGGCCCAGCCCGGCAGCGCCCGGTAGGCAGCCGCCACCGCGTCCAGCGCGTCCTCGGTGCGTGGCGTCGGCCACCTCGGTCAGCACGTCCTCGGTGGCCGGGTCGATCACCGGCAGCTGCTTCCCGCCGCGCCCGCCGGTCCACTCGCCGCCGATCAGCAGGCCGGTCGGGGCATCCATGCCGGTCAGCGCGGAAACATTGGCACTCACGCATCCTCCAGTGACTCGCGGACGGTTGCGGTGATCCGCTCCACCGACGGCAGGACGTGGTCTTCGAGGCTGTCCGCCGCGGGCAGCGGGATGTGCGGCGTGGTGATCCGGACGGCCGGCCCGGTGAGCGAGCCGAAGCACTCCTCGGCGGCGATCGAGACGATCTCCGCTCCCCAGCCGCACAGCCGCGGGTTCTCCTCGACGGTGAACAGCCGGCCCGTCTTCGCGACCTCGGCGAGAATAGTCCGGGTGTCGAGCGGCACCAGGCTGCGCACGTCCACCACGCTACAGCCGATGCCGTACCGCTGCTCGAGCAGCCCGGCGGCCGCGAACGCCCGCGGCACCATCGCGGCCAGCGCCACGATCGTGGCGTCCGTGCCCTGCCTGATCACCTCCGCCTGGCCCAGCCGGCCCACGATCTCGCCGTCGCCGACCTCGCCCTTGGTCCCGTACAGCGACTTCTGCTCGAAGAAGATCACCGGGTCCGGGTCCCGCACCGCCGCGGCGAGCAGGCCGATCACGTCGGCCGGGGTGGACGGCGCCACCACCTTGAGCCCGGGCACGGCCATGGCCCAGTTCTCCACCGACTGCGAGTGCTGCGCGCCGAACCGCACCCCGGCGCCGTTCGCGCACCGGATGACGAGCGGGAACGAGACCTGCCCGTCGGACATGTACCGGCTCTTGGCGATCTCGTTGGCGATGAGGTCCCAGCAGACGGCGAAGAAGTCGCTGAACATGATCTCGGCGATCGGCCGCAGGCCGGTCATGGCCGCGCCCATGGCCGCGCCGAGGATGGCTTGCTCGCTGATCGGCGTGTCCCGGACCCGGGCGGGGCCGAACTCCTCGCGCAGCCCCACCGTGGCCTTGAACACCCCGCCCGCCGAGGCCACGTCCTCGCCCAGGAAGACCACGGACGGATCGGCCCGCATCTCCTGGGCGATCCCCCGGGCGACCGCTTCGCGGTACGTGATCGTGGTCACGGTGCGCCGTTCGGGACGATAACGGCCAGGACGGTGGCCACTGGCACCGTTTCCCCCTCGCCGACGCGGATCTCGGCCAGCGTGCCGCTGGCCGGGGCGGGAATATCGGTGTCCACCTTGTCGGTGCCGATCTCGAGCAGCGGCTCGCCCTCGGTCACCTGCTGGCCCGCCGACTTGTGCCACGTGTTGACCGTGCCGTCCAGCACCGTCTCTCCCATCTGCGGCATGACCACCTCGATGCTCATCGGCTCAATTCCTCCAGTCGCTGCCGCCGTCGCTCCACACGTTCGTCGCGGCCAGCCCGGGCCGGGGCACCGGTCCCGCCTTGGCCTCCTCGGTCGCCTGGTCCACAGCCGCCAGGGCCCGCTCGTCGATGGCGTCGAGGACCTGCTCGGCGACCCCGCGCCCGATGAGCACCGCGCGGTAGGCGGGCACCGGATCGCGGGCCAGCCACCGCGCGACCTCGTCGTCGGGGCGGTACTTGCCGGGATCGGCCCGGGAGTGACCGCCGTGCCGGTAGGTGAGGGCCTCGATCAGCGCCGGGCCGCCGCCCTCGCGCGCCGCCGTGATCGCGTCCCGCGCGCAGAAGTACACCGCCTCGACGTCGTTGCCGTCCACCACGACCGATTCCAGCCCGTAGCCAGGCGCCCGGTCGGCGGCAGGCCGCGGCACGGCGGTCACCGAGCCGATCGGCGTGTACTCCATGTACTGGTTGTTCTCGCAGATGAACACCACCGGCAGCCCCCACACCGCGGCCAGGTTGAGCGCCTCGTGGAAGGCGCCGATGTTGGTCGCGCCGTCGCCGAGGAAGCACACGGTCACCTGCCCGCTGCCGCGGTACTGCGCCGACCACGCGGCGCCGTTGGCGATCACCAGCTGGGCGCCGACGATCGCGTACGCGCCCAGCACGCCGCGGGAGACGTCGAGCAGGTGCATCGACCCGCCCTTGCCGTGCATCAGGCCGTTCTCCCGGCCGAGCAGCTCGGCCAGCACCGGGGTCATCGGGGTGCCGCGGGCCAGCACGTGCGCGTGCCCGCGGTAGGTGACGAACGTGTAGTCGCCGTCGGCCATGGCGGCCGAGACCCCGGCAGCGACGGCCTCCTGGCCGATCCCCAGGTGCGACGTCCCCTTGACCAGGTTCTGCAGGAACAGGTCGTAAGCGCGCTTCTCGAACAGCCGGATCTCGGTCATCTTCCGGTACAGGTCGAGCGCCGTCTCGCCGGTCAGCCCGGCCGGGCTGCACTGCGGTCATCAGCTGCCTTCCGCGCCGTGGTCAGTACTGGTGGGTGACGTAGAGATCCTCGGCCGGGAACCTGGTGATGATCTGGACGCCGTCGGCGGTGACCACGACCTCCTCCTCGATCCGGGCCGCGGAGATGCCGTCGCTGGCCGGGCAGTAGGTCTCCAGCGCGAACACCATGCCCTGCTCGATCTCCATCGGGGCCTCGAGCGAGGTGAGCCTGCTGATGATCGGGCGCTCGTGCAGCGCCAGGCCCGAGGCCGTGCCCGAACTGCAGGCCGAAGGCGGTCTTCTCGTCGGCCAGCCCGATGTCCTGCGCGGTCGGCCAGAGCCTGGCCACCTGGTCGGTGGACACCCCGGGCTTGATGGCGCCGATCGCGGCGTCGATCCACTCCCGCGCCCGGGCGTAGGCGTCCCGCTGGGCCTGGCTGGCCCGGCCGACGCTGAACGTGCGGTAGTAGCAGGTCCGGTACCCGTTGAAGGAGTGCATGATGTCGAAGAACGCCTGCTCGCCCGGCCGGATCATGCGGTCGGAGAAGTTGTGCGGATGCGGGTTGCACCGCTCGCCGGACACCGCGTTGATGGACTCCACGTCGTCGGAGCCCATGTCGTAGAGCCGCTTGCTGGCCAGCGCCACGATCTCGTTCTCCCGTACGCCCGGCCGCAGCGCCTCTGCGATGTCGGTGTAGACGCCGTCCACCATGGCGGCCGAGACCGACAGCAGGGCGATCTCGTCGGCCGACTTGATCTGCCGCGCGTCCAGCATCACCTGCTGGCCGTCGCTGACCTCGATGCCCTGGCGCTGGAGTTCGAAGACGGTGGGCAGCTCGGCGAAGTCCACGCCGACCGGCAGCCCGGCCACGCCGGCGTCCTCGAGCCTGCCGCGGATCTCCGCGGACCGCCCGCTCGGTCAGGTTCGCCCCGGGCGGCGCGGCGCCGCGCATGGTGGAGTAGGCGGCGATGCAGTGTTCGGGCTGCAGCCACGGGCAGTACATCCGGTGATGCACCGCCGCGGAGCCGAAGTCCCAGAGGAACAGCTCGCCGCTGCGCGTGTAGAGCGCGTACCGGCACAGCTTGTCCCGGGTCCACTCGCCGATCGCCACTCCGGTCAGGTAGCGGATGTTGTTGTTGTCGAACACCAGCAGGGCGCCGAGGTCGCTGGCCTCCAGCGCCGCGGCCGCGCGGCGCAGCCGGTGCTCGCGCAGCCGGGCGAAGTCCACCCGCTCTTCGAAGTCGACGTTCATCCGGCCCGGCGAGGGAGCGCTCCTGGCGGCGGTGCTCGGCTCGGGTACGGCCATGGGGACTCCTCGGCTGGGACGAGGGCGCGGAACCACGTGTACAGCCTGATTCAACGTATGTACAGTGACACTGTCAAGCCCGATGACCTGGGAGTCGAGGATGACACAGGCGGCGATGGTCGGCGGGGTGTTCGACCCGGCCAGCGGCCTCGGGCCGAGGCTGCGCCTGGTGCGCGAGGAGCGCGGCCTGTCCGCCCGCGAGCTGGCCCGCCGGGTCGGCTGCTCGGCCAGCCTCATCTCGCAGATCGAGCGCGGGATCAGCGCGCCGTCGGTCGGCGTGCTGTACGCGCTGGCGACCGAGCTGGCCGCGTCGCTCGATTACCTGTTCGGCGTGCAACCAGGGCCAGACGGCCCGGCGTCGGCGCCGGCAGGCTGTCCTGCCTGACGGCCACGGGCTGGTCCAGCACGCGGCCTCGCGCGCAGCGATCGACCTGGCCAGCGGGGTGCGCTGGGAGCGGCTCACGCCGCGCAGCGACGACCGGGCCGACTTCCTCGAGGTGATCTACCAGCCGGACGGGCACTCCACCGACGAGCGCCGGGCGCTGCGTCATGACGGCTACGAGTACGGCCTGGTGCTGTCCGGCCGGCTGCAGGCCGCCGTGGGATTCGAGCGCCTCGAACTCGGACCCGGCGACTCGATAGCGTTCGACTCCGCCATCCCGCATGAGTACTGGAACCGGACGCGTCACGACGTCCGCGCGGTCTGGGTGGTCGTGCACAGCGAGCCCGGCCGGGCCTGAGCGCCGTTGCCGGACACCAGGGGCATTCGTGTCCGGTGCGTGATCCCGGCGTGCTTGCTATGTAAACCTCGGTCCGGAATCGTTGATCCGATGCGTTTGCCGAGACTGCCGGTCCACCCTCAGCCGGATGGGCCATGACGCAGCCGAAAGGGGCACCTCAGATGCCAGAAGGGCTGGCAGGGCTCGGCGAGGAGGCGGCGCGGGCTCGCGGCTCGTACGGCGAGAGCGCGCTGATCGCCTGCGACCGGCTGGTCCGCATCTTCACCGCGGAGAAGATAGAGGTGCAGGCGCTGCAGGGCCTGGATCTGCTGGTGGCACAAGGCGAGCTCACCGCGATGGTGGGCGCGTCCGGCAGCGGGAAGTCAACGCTGATGAACATCCTGGCGGGCCTGGACACCCCGACCGCGGGCTCGGTGCGCGTGGCCGGCCACGACCTGGCCGCGATGAACTCCGGCCAGCGGCTCGCCTACCGCAGGAGCACCGTCGGCTTCATCTGGCAGCAGACCTCGCGCAACCTGCTTCCCTACCTGACCGCTGTACAGAACGTCACGCTGCCGATGCGGCTGGCCGGCCAGGGCCGGCGGGCGCGGCGCACGCGGGCCGGGGAACTGCTCGACGTCCTGGGCGTCGCGCACTGCGCAGGCCGCAAGCCGGAGCAGATGTCCGGCGGCGAGCAGCAGCGGGCGGCCATAGCGGTGGCCCTGGCCAACGCCCCGGAGGTGCTGCTGGCCGACGAGCCGACCGGCGAGCTCGACAGCGCGACTGCCGCCGACGTGTTCGGCGCCCTGCAGACGGCCAACGACCAGCTCGGGATCACCGTGCTGGTCGTCACCCACGACCCGGCGGTGTCGTCCATGGTGCGCCGGGTCATCGCGATCAGGGACGGCAGGACCAGCACCGAGACGCTGCGCCACGCGACGACCGGCGCCGACGGGCAGCTGTCCCAGCACGCGGTCGAGTACGCGGTCCTTGACCGGGCCGGCCGGCTCCAGCTGCCGCGCGAGATGACCGAGCCCCTGGGGATGCGGGACCGGGTCAGGCTGGAGGCCGAGCCCGACCACATCGGCGTCTGGGCCGACGCTCGTGATACCCGGCCCGCGGCGGGCGCGGACAGCGGAGACAGCGGGGATAGCGGAGACAGCGGGGACAGCGGAGACAGCGGAGACAGTCGATGAGCGTGCCCCGCGCCGGCGGCGAGGCGTCCGCCGGTGCAGCCGCCAGCCCGGCCGGCTCTGCCACCATGAGCGGCGATCCCGCGGCGCCCATGGTGGCCGCGAGCGGCGTGACCCGCACCTTCGGCAGCGGCGCGGCTGCCGTCCGGGCGCTGCGGGGGGTGACGTTGACCGTGGCCAGGGGGCAGCTCGTCGCCCTGCGCGGCCGGTCCGGGTCCGGCAAGACCACCCTGCTCAACATCATTGGCGGCCTCGACTCGCCCGACGAAGGCCGGGTGCAGGTCGGCGGCCAGGACGTGACGACGATGAGCGAGCGGGAGCGGCTGGAACTGCGCCGCAGGTCGGTGGCGTTCATCTTCCAGTCCTTCGGCCTGATCCCGATCCTGTCGGCCGCGGAGAACGTCGGGATCCCGCTGCGGATCGCCGGGACGGCTCCCCGGGAGCGGGAGGACCGGGTCCGGCTCATGCTCGACATCGTGGGCCTGGCCGAGCACGCCAGACAGCGCCCGGGCGAACTGTCCGGCGGCGAGCAGCAGCGGGTCGCCATCGCCCGGGCGCTGGCCGGCAACCGGATCTGCTGATCGCCGATGAGCCTACTGGGCAGCTCGACTCGGAGACCGCCAAGCAGATCATGCGGCTGCTGCGGACCGTGGTCCGCTCAGAGGGCGTGACCGCGCTAGTGGCCACGCACGACCCCACGCTCATCGACCTGGCTGACGCCGTCCTGCTGCTCGAAGACGGCATGATCGTCGAAAACTCCGGCTGACCCCGCCGGCGGTCATGACCCCGGTCGCTCGCCTGCCGCCGCTGCGCGCAGCCCTTATCCGGCGGCTGATCCACGGTCGCTCCGACGGCCAGGGGCCGTGCGCGGGTCAGCTGGAATCCGTCGGGGCTGGCTGCCGTTGCGGCGGGTCAGCTGGAATCCGTCGAGGCTGGCTGCCGTTGCGGCTGGCGGGTCCGCCGGCGGGTCAGCTGGAATCTGGTCCGGGTTGGCTGGCGGGCCCGGCGGCGGGTCAGCTGGAATCTGGTCCGGGTTGGCCGCTGTCGCCGCTGGCGGGCCCGGCATCCTCACCGGCGGGCCCGGCATCTTCACCGGCGGGCCCGCTGTCCCCACTGGCGGCGGGCTTGGCGTCCTCGGACGCCCTGGCCTCGGCCAGCAGGGCCTCGAGCCGCGGCCCGGTCAGCCGCCGGAACCTGCGGTGCTCGCCGAACCGGTTGAGCACCGCCACCTCAAGCTGGCCGGCCGTCATGCTCGCCGCTTCCCCGTTCTCCTGGCCGGACAGCGCGGCCAGCGCGATGCCGAGCGCGCCCGCCAGGGACAGCCCCTCGGAGTACCGTTCCTTGAGCGCGGCCGCGACCCGGTCCGCCTGCCCGCCCATCGCCACGTAGCCGTGCTCGTCGGCCACCGAGCCGTCGAACGTTATCCGGTAGATCTGGTCGCGCTCGGGGCTCTGGCCCACCTCGGCGACGACGATCTCCACCTCGTACGGCTTGTTGCTCTCGGTGAAGATCGTGCCGAGCGTCTGCGCGTAGGCGTTGGCCAGGCCGAGGGCCGTGACGTCGTTCCGGTCGTACAGGTAGCCGTTGAAGTCGGCATACCGGACCCCCGCCTTGCGAAGGTTCTCGAACTCGTTGTACATGCCCACCGCTGCGAACGCGATCCGGTCGTAGATCTCGCTGATCTTGTGCAAGGCGCGGGACGGGTTCGGCGCGACGAACAGGATGCCATCGGCGAACTGGATGACGATCGTGTTGCGGCCCCGGGCGATGTTCTTCCGCGCGTAATCCGCCTTGTCCTTCATCGCCTGTTCGGGCGACACGTAGAACGGCATGCTCACCGCTGATGCTTCCTTTGCTCGTGTGGGCGGAGGGGCGTGTGGGCGGACGGGCGCGGCGGACGGCGCGTACGCGGCCGGGTGCGCAGGCCGCTAGCCCGCCAGCCCGGGCCGCAGCGGCGCGGGCGGCCCGTCCGGCGCGCGCATCCGCCCGTCCACCACGGCCTGAGCGATCTGCCCGGACTCGTCGTCCGGCAGCCGCCGGAAACCGTCGGCGGTCACGGTGGCCACGATCGGGAAGATGCGCCTGCTCAGATCGGGACCGCCCGTGGCCGAGTCGTCGTCGGCGGCGTCGTAGAGCGCCTCCATGCAGGCGAGGGTCGCGTCCGGCAGCGGCATCGCCTCGCGGTAGAGCTTCTTCAGCGAGCCCTTCGCGAAGACCGAGCCGGAGCCGATCGAGTGGAACCGGTGCTCCTCGTACCGCCCGCCGGACGGGTCATAGCTGAAGATCCGGCCGGCCCCGGAGTCCTCGTCGTAGCCGGCGAACAGCGGTACTACCACCAGTCCCTGCATGGCTGCGGCGAGATTACCCCGGACCATGGTGGCCAGCCGGTTGGCCTTGCCCTCTAGGGTCAGCGCGCGGCCCTCCAGCTTCTCGTAGTGCTCGAGCTCGACCTGGAACAGCCGGACGAGCTCGATGCCGACGCCCGCCACCCCGGCGATGCCCACGCAGGAGAACTCGTCGCTGCGGAAGACCTTCTCGATGTCGCGCTGAGCGATCATGTTCCCGGCCGTGGCCCTGCGGTCGCCCGCCATCACGATGCCGCCCTCGCACGCCGCGGCCACGATCGTCGTGCCGTGCGGCAGATCGGACAGCGGCGCCGCCGGCGGTCCCGAGGTCCCGTGACCAGGCAGCATCGTGGGCGCGTAGCCGGAGAGGAAGTCGGTGAATGAAGACGTTCCGACGCTCATGAATGCCGCCGGCAACCGCCCGCCGCCCGCGAACTCAGAACTCACGGGGATCCTTCCCGTCATGGATGTCCGGTACCAGACCAGACCCTACTGGGTGGCAGCGCGGGATCACTGCCCGCCCTTCTGCACGTAGGACCGGACGAACTCCTCGGCGTTCTCCTCGAGTACCTCGTCGATCTCGTCCAGGATCGCGTCCACGTCGTCGGACAGCGCCTCCTGCCGCTCCCTGACGTCCTCGGCGCCCTGCGGCTCGGCCTCCTCCGCCTCTTCGCTGCGCCGCGTCGTCTGCCGCTGTCCTGGCGTGTCCTTTGTCGCCATTCCGGTAACCTCCGTTTCCCGGGAACCCCGGGGGGTGGCAGGGCTCGTCCCAGTCCCTGCACTCTCAACGCTATCTTCGCCCGGGTGCATCCCGTCCAATCCTCCGGGCCGGGTATCGGCGGCGCCGGAAGGCTATCTCCGCCCGAGTGCATCCCGCCCAATCCTCCGGGCCGGGTATCGGCGGCGCCGGAACGCTATCTCCGCCCGGGTGCATCCGCCCAATCCACCGGGCCGGGTATCGGCGGCGCCGGAACGGGCCGGGTGCGGGGATCCGCTGCGGTCTAGTCGCGCCCGGTGAGCGCCGAGACCAGGTCGGCTGCGCTGCTGCAGCGGTCGAGCAGGCCGCCCACGTGCGCGCGGGTGCCGCGCAGCGGCTCCAGCGTCGGCACCCGCTGCAGCGACTCGCGGCCCGGGATGTCGAAGATCACCGAGTCCCAGGAGGCGGCCGCGACCGCGTCGGCGTACTTCTGCAGGCAGCGGCCGCGGAAGTAGGCCCGGGTGTCCTCCGGCGGCTCCTCTACGGCCCTGGCCACGGCGGCCTCATCGACCAGCCGGAGCATCCGTCCGCGGGAGGCGAGCCGGTTGTACAGCCCCCGGTCCGGCCGGATGTCGGAGTACTGCAGGTCCACGAGCTGCAGCCGGGGATGGCCCCAGCCGATGCCGTCCCGCGCGCGGTACCCGTCGAGCAGTTCGAGCTTGGCTACCCAGTCCAGCTCGCGGGACAGCGACATCGGGTCCTCGGCCAGCCGGTTCAGCACCGACTCCCACCGGTCGAGCACGTCGACGGTCATGTCGTCGGCATCGGGGCCGAACCGGTCCTCGACGTACTTGCGGGCCCGCTCCAGGTACTCCATCTGGAGCTGGACCGCGGTCATCCGCCTGCCGTCCCGCAGCGCCACCAGGTGCCTGCAGTCACGGTCATGCGAGATCGCCCGCAGCTCCGGGATCGGCGCCTCCACGGCGAGGTCCCCGTCGAGGAACTTGTCCTCGATCATCGCCAGGACGAGCGCGGTGCTGCCGAGCTTGAGGTAGCTGGAGATCTCGCTCATGTTCGCGTCGCCGATGATCACGTGCAGCCGCCGGTACTTCTCCGGGTCGGCGTGCGGCTCGTCCCGCGTGTTGATGATCGGCCGCTTCAGGGTGGTCTCCAGCCCCACCTCTACCTCGAAGAAGTCGGCCCGCTGGCTGATCTGGAAGCCCTCGCCGCGGCCGTCCGCGCCCAGCCCGACCCGCCCGGCTCCGCAGACGACCTGCCGGGACACGAAGAACGGGGTCAGGTGCCGCACGATGTCCGCGAACGGCGTGGCCCGGCGCATCAGGTAGTTCTCGTGGCAGCCGTAGGAGGCGCCCTTGTTGTCGGTGTTGTTCTTGTACAGCTGGATGGCGGCGCCGCCCGGCATGGTGGCCGCGCGCGACGCGGCCTCGGCCATCACCCGCTCCCCCGCCTTATCCCAGATGACGGCGGCCAGCGGATTGGTGCACTCGGGTGCGGAGTACTCCGGGTGCGCGTGGTCGACGTACAGCCTGGCCCCGTTGGTCAAGATGACATTCGCCAGGCCCAGGTCCTCGTCGGTCAGCTGGGAGGAGTCCGCCGCCTCCCTGGTCAGGTCGAAGCCCCGCGCGTCGCGCAGCGGGTTCTCCTCCTCGAAGTCCCAGCGGGCCCGCCGCGCGCGGGCCGCGGTCGCGGCCTGGTAGGCGTTGACCACCTGGGACGAGGTGACCATCGCGTTCGCGCCCGGCTGGCCGGGTACGGAAATGCCGTACTCGGTCTCCACACCCATGACCCGCCGCACGCTCATGAGCAAGAGCCTAGCCGCGGCGGCCGACAGCAAGGATCCATCAAGCCACCGGCCGCGCCCGAACGCGTCACGTGCGGCGGGCCGCCTCCGGGCCCCGGCACCGCGCGGGCCACCACCAGCCGATGCACGTTACAAGTACTGGCCGGTGTTGGCGACAGTGTCGATGGAGCGTCCCGCCTCCGTGCCGCTCTTGCCGGACACCAGCGTCCTGATGTAGACGATCCGCTCGCCCTTCTTGCCGGAGATGCGCGCCCAGTCATCGGGGTTCGTGGTATTGGGCAGGTCCTCGTTCTCCTTGAACTCATCGACGCAGGACGCCAGCAGGTGCGCGACCCGGAGGCCCTTCTGCCCGGTCTCGAGGAATTCCTTGATCGCCATCTTCTTGGCCCGGTCCACGATGTTCTCGATCATCGCGCCGGAGTTGAAGTCCTTGAAGTACAGGACCTCCTTGTCGCCGTTGGCGTAGGTCACCTCGAGGAACCGGTTTTCCTCTGTCTCGCTGTACATCCGCTCCACGACGCGCTGGATCATCGCCTCCACGGCAGCGGCCCGCGAGGCGCCGTGCTCGGCCAGGTCGTCGGGATGCAGCGGCAGGGCGGAGACCACGTACTTGGAGAAGATGTCCTTGGCTGCTTCGGCGTCCGGCCGCTCGATCTTGATCTTCACGTCCAGCCGTCCCGGCCGCAGGATAGCCGGGTCGATCATGTCCTCCCGGTTCGAGGCGCCGATCACGATCACGTTCTGCAGGCCCTCGACGCCGTCGATCTCGCTCAGCAGCTGGGGGACGATGGTGTTCTCCACGTCGCTGGACACCCCGGAGCCGCGGGTGCGGAAGATCGAGTCCATCTCGTCGAAGAACACGATCACCGGCATGCCCTCGCTGGCCTTCTCCCTGGCCCGCTGGAACACCAGCCTGATGTGCCGCTCGGTCTCGCCCACGTACTTGTTCAGCAGCTCGGGGCCCTTGATGTTCAGGAAGAAGCTCCGGCTCTCCTGCGCCTGGCCTCCCCCGGCCTCCGGCGAATCGCCGTCCGCCGCGGCCGGCGCCTCGGCGGAGCCGCGTTCGGCTGCCGCGGCCGCCGCCTTGGCGGTGACCTGCTTGGCCAGGGAATTCGCCACGGCCTTGGCGATGAGGGTCTTGCCGCAGCCGGGCGGCCCGTACAGCAGGACGCCCTTGGGCGGTCGCAGCTGGTGCTCGCGGAACAGGTCGGCGTGCAGGTACGGAAGCTCGATCGCATCGCGGATCTGCTCGATCTGCGAGGCGAGGCCGCCGATGTCGGAGTAGGTGAGGTCCGGGACTTCCTCCAGGATCAGCTCCTCGACCTCGGCCTTGGGGATGCGCTCGTAGACGTAGCCCGAGCGCGACTCCAGCAGCAGCGAGTCACCGGCCCGCAGCGTGGCGTTGCGCAGCGGCTCGGCCAGGCGCACCACGCGCTCCTCGTCGGCGTGCGCGATGACCAGCGCCCGCTCGCCGTCCTCGAGGATCTCCTTGAGCATGACGATCTCGCCGGCCGTCTCGAAGCCCTGCGCGATCACCACGTTGAGCGCCTCGTTGAGCACGACCTCCTGGCCGGGCTTCAGCTCCTCGAGATCAACCGACGGGCTGACGTTGACGCGCATCTTGCGGCCGCCGGTGAACACGTCCGCGGCGCCGTCCTCGCAGGCGCTGAGGAACACGCCGAACGCGGACGGCGGCTGGGCCAGCCGGTCGACCTCCTCCTTCAGCGCTACGATCTGGTCGCGCGCCTCCCGGAGGGTGCCGGCCAGCCGCTCGTTCTGGCCGGTCACGGTCGCGATGCTGGTCTCGGCCTCGCGCAGCCGCTCCTCAAGCAGCCGGACATGGCGCGGCGAATCGGAGAGCCTGCGGCGCAGCGCGGCGATCTCCTCCTCGAGGAAGGAGATTCTGCGTCGTGAGGCCATTGACCTCGTCGTCATGCCGGGAACCGCGCGTACTGTCGTCGCGAGCGGACACGTCCCTCACCTCCTTCCGAGAGCACTCACCTAGACCCTACCTATCCGGGGAGCAGTCGTAACCTGGCGCGCCCCCCGTGTTGGCATTCTCGCGTCACGATACGGAAACGTTCGAAACGTATCCGTGACTGCCAGTGACCGCTCGGTCAGGAGCGGCTCGCCTCCGCGCCGTGTGCCCCCTTGGCCGGCCTGCGCCGCCTCGGCGGCGGCGTCACGCCGTCGGCCAGGCGGCGCGCGGTGACGAGGAAGCCGGTATGCCCGACCATGCGGTGTTCGGGCCGCACGGCGAGCCCGTCCACGTGCCAGCCCCGGATCAGTGACTCCCAGGCCGCGGGCTCGTCGAAGCAGCCCTGCCCGCGCAGGGCCTCCGCGATCCTGGACAGCTGCGTGGTGGTCGCGACGTAACAGCAGACCAGGCCGCCTGGAATGAGCAGCCGTTCGGCGGCGGCGGCGAACTCCCACGGGGCCAGCATGTCGAGTACGACCCGGTCGAAGACCTCCCCGGCCGGCTCGGCCTCGGCCAGGTCGCCGACGGTCAGCCGCCACGCCGGGTGCGGCCCGCCGAAGAACTTCTCCACGTTCGCCCTGGCCACCTCGGCAAAGTCGGGCCTGCGCTCATAGGACGCGACCAGGCCGCCGTCGCCGACCGCGCGCAGCAGCCAGCAGGACAGCGCGCCCGATCCCGCGCCCGGCCTCGAGCACCCGCGCCCCGGGGAAGACGTCGGCGAACGCCACGATCTGCGCCGCGTCCTTCGGGTAGATCACGGCCGCGCCGCGCCCCATGCCCAGGGTGAAGTCGGCGAGCAGCGGCCGCAGCGCGACGTAGGGGGTGCCGCCGGAGGAATGCACCACGCTGCCGTCGGGATGGCCGATCAGCTCGTCGTGCGCCAGCGAGCCGCGGTGGGTGTGGAACGACCCGCCGTCGGCCAGCGTGACCAGGTGCTTGCGGCCCTTGGGGTCGGTGAGCTGGACCAGGTCTCCGGCGCGGAACGGTCCGCGGCACTGTCGGTTCACGCCCGCAACAGTAGCGGGGGCAGCGGCCCGGCAGCGGTCCGGCGGCACGGGCGGCGGGGCGGCGCGGGTAGGCGGTGGCGGCGCGGGTGGCGGCTCAGCCCGAGTGGCGGCAGGGCGGCCCCGCGTGCCGGGGCAGGAATCAGCCGCGGGCGAACGCGTGATCCAGGTCCTGGGTCGCGAGCACGCCGAATACCTTGCCGGACGGCTCGACGAGCAGGTACTCGGAGGCGGGCGACTTGCGGACCGCCTCGAGCAGGGCCATGCCCGACAGGTCGGCGGGTAGCACCAGGCTCTCGTCCAGGCTCCGGGCCAGCGTACCCGCCTCGATCCAGGGCCTGCGCTGCGGCGGGGTGGCCATCACCGCGGACTCGTTCACGATCGCGATCGGCTTGTCCTCGTGGTCCACCACGACCAGCGCGCGCGCCTGGGCGGCGTCCGCGCGCCTGATCGCCTCCGCCAGCGGCAGGCTGGCCTGGATCGGGATGGCCCGCCTGGCGAGCAGCCGGGCCTGCAGGCCGGGCATCCGCTCGCGGACCTTGGTGACCTTGATCGCCTGCCCGGCGCCGAACCACATGAACGCGGCGATCACCGCCAGCCAGGCGGCATCGAATATCTGCGTCGAGTCGCCGTTCCTGGCGAACAGCACGAACGGCACGAGCAGCAGCGCGGCGGCGAGTACGCGGCCGGTCCAGGCCGCGCCGATGGTGGCGGTGCCCGGTCGGCCGGGGACCTTCCAGATTCCGGCGCGCAGCATCCGGCCGCCGTCCAGCGGCAGGCCCGGCAGCAGGTTGAACAGCCCGACGAGCAGGTTGGCCCACATCAGCTGGACGACCAGCACGTGCGCCGTCCCGCTGGGGACCAGCTTGCTCAGCCCGTACCCGGCGGCGGCCAGGACGAGCGAGATCGCCGGCCCGGCCGCGGAGACGAGGAATTCCCTGGCCGGGGTCGGCGCCTCCTTCTCGATCTCGGAGAAGCCGCCGAGCGGGTACAGCAGCACCCGGCGCACCGGCAGCCCGAACGCGCGCGCGACCACGCAGTGGCTCAGCTCGTGGACGAGCACCGACGCGTAGAGCAGTACGACGAAGGCGGCGGACACCACGTAGCGCATGTTGCCGTGCAGGGACCGCTCCAGGCTGTTCGCGTAGAGCAGGATGAACACGCCGGCGATGAGGAACCAGTATGGCGAGATGTACACCGGGATCCCGAACGGGCGCGCGATGACGATCCCCGGCTGGGGGTCGCGCTGCGGAGCGGGCCGTTCCGGCGTCATTCCTGCCACACTTACGATGCTACGTGACGAAGGGTTCACGGGGGTGGTCAAGCGCGGCCGGGCGAATCGCGGCAGTCGGCGCAAAGCGGCGCGGTTGTCGGTGGCCTACCATACGCTCCCTTCCGTGGGCTCCCCGCAGACAGCGCCGGAACTTCCGTCAGGCCTGGACATGGCGCAGGCGACGGAGGGGGGCGAACCGCGCCGACCGGCGATCTCGCCGTCCCGGGCCGGCGACTTCATGACCTGCCCGCTGCTCTACCGGTTCCGGGTGATCGACCGGCTGCCCGAGCCGCCGAGCCCCGCGGCGGCCCGCGGCACGCTGGTGCATGCCGTGCTCGAGCGGCTGTTCGACCGGCCCGCGCCGGAGCGGACCCCGCAGGCCGCCCGCTCGCTGGTCAGCCCGCAGTGGGACCGGCTGGTCGAAGAATCCCCCGAGCTCACCGCGCTGTTCGCCGATGAGCCGGGGCGGCAGGCCTGGACGGCGGAAGTCACCGCGATGCTCGACCGCTACTTCACCATGGAGGACCCGAGGCGGATCGAGCCCGCCGAGCGCGAACTGTACGTGGAGACCACGCTGGAGTCGGGCTTGCGGCTGCGCGGCTACGTGGACCGGGTGGACGTGGCGAGGGGCGGCGCGGTCCGGATCGTGGACTACAAGACCGGGACCGCTCCCCGCGAGGAGTTCGAGGCCCGCGCGCTGTTCCAGATGAAGTTCTACGCGCTCGTGCTGTGGCGGATCCGCGGTGAGGTGCCCAGGCTGCTGCAGCTCATGTACCTCGGCAACGGCGAGACTCTCCGGTACCAGCCGGACGAGGCGGACCTGCGGGCGACCGAGCGGAAGATCGAGGCGCTCTGGCGGGCCATCGAGCGGGCCCAGGACTCGGGAGACTGGCGGCCGAGGCCGAGCCGGGTATGCGACTGGTGCGCGCACAAGCCCCTCTGCCCGGCGTTCGGCGGCACGCCGCCGCCGCTGCCGGCCGCCGCCCCCGCCGGCGAGGCCGGGACCGAGCCGCCGCTGCCGGCTCCCGCGGACGGCGCGGCCGGGACTGAGCCGGTCGCTGCCGGCTCCCGCGGACGGCGCGGCCGGGACTGAGCCGCTGCTGCCGGCTCCCGCGGACGGCGCGGCCGGGACTGAGCCGGTGCTGCCGGCTCCCGCGGGCGGTGCAGCCGGGTCGTGAAGCCGCAACTGCGGCCTCGGCCGCGGCCGCAGTTGCGGACATCAAGATATTACTTGATTTTTGGTACCGGATAGTACTTAACTAGTGTCTGGTGACGCGCGTCTGGCGGTGGGAAGTTGGTCCGCGCGGGGACGGCCGCGGTCCGCCCGGTGGCTGGCCTCCCGGACGTTCGGCGTGAGAACGCGTGACCGCCGCGGCCGGGGCACCGGCGGATGTGTGCGACCATGAAACCTAGGTACGCGGATAAGGGGCGGCCTCATGTCAACTTATAACCAAATTGCTTGGCTGCCGCTGTGCGGCGGGCTCACCGCGCTCGGACTGGTCCTGACCTGGTTCGTCTTCCGCAGGCGCGGCCTGCGGGCCGGGCTGCGCGGTGTGGCGTGGTCGCTGCTGCCGCTCGCCGCCTACCTGACCGGCGCGATCGAGATGCTCTGGAAGATGGGCACGGCCATCGGCGACTTCGCCACGTCTTTCGTCTTCTCCCCGGAGAAATGGGTCGGAGTAGCCGTCACCGGGGTCGCGCTGGTGGCTTTCGTGGTCTCCGGCATGATGCGCGGCCGCGCGGCCAAGGACGTCAGGGCCGAAGGACGGCCCGGCCGGCGCTGCCGAGCCGAAGAAGGGCAAGGCCGTCGCGGCTCGGTCGGCCAGCGGGCCCGCGGTCGCCGATGACGACGACTTCAGCGAGATCGAGCAGATCCTCCGCAAGCGCGGCATCAGCTGAGGTCAGCCCGGGTCAGCGCCGGCCACGAGCTCGCGCAGCGTGACCAGGCTCACCTCGGCCAGGGACGACACGATGACCCGGCCGGGCGCGGGCGGCACCGCGGCGACATTTGGCACGACGATCACCTGGCAGCCGGCCGCCTCGAGCGGCGGTCGCCCCGTTGGGTGAGTCCTCGAGCACCACGCTGCCGGCCGGGTCGGCAGCCAGCAGCTTGGTGGCCAGCAGGTACGGCTCGGGATCCGGCTTGATCCTGGTGACGTCCTCCGCGCACACCGTCACCGGGAAGTCCAGCGCCGCCGCCCGGAACACGGCTTCCATGATCACGCGCTCCGACGAGGTGACGAGCGCGTATGCCACCCCGGCCACCCGTCACCTCGGCGAGCAGGTCGGCCGCCCCGGGCCGCAGCGCCACCGGCGCGCGGGCCAGCCGGGAGACCATCCCGTCCAGCATCCACCGGGCCAGCAGTTCCCTGGATACCGGCCTGCGGGCCTTGCCCAGCAGGTAGTCCAGGCTCACCTGAAGCGATCCGCCGACCAGGTTGGCCTGGTCGGCCTCGCTCCAGTCGCCGCCGAGGCTGGCCATCACCTCGGACTCGACCTCGAACCAGAGCGGCTCGGTGTCCACGAGCAGGCCGTCCATGTCGAACAGCACAGCCTGGAGCTCCATCAGACGCTGAAGTACTTCGCCTCGGGGTGATGGGCGACCAGGGCATCGGTGGCCTGCTCAGGGGTGAGCTGGTATCCCTCGGACAGCTCCACCCCGATCCGCTCCGCAGCCAGCAGGCGCATCACCTTGGCCCGCTCTTCCAGATCCGGGCAGGCGGCGTAGCCGAAGGAGAAGCGCGCGCCCCGGTAGCCCAGCTTGAAGAAATCATCCAGGCTGTCCGGGTCGCCCCCGCCGAAGCCGAGCTCGGCCCTGATCCGCCGGTGCCAGAACTCGGCCAGCGCCTCGGTGAGCTGGACCGACAGCCCGTGCAGCTCGGCGTACTCGCGGTAGGCGTTCTTGGCGAACAGCTCGGCGGCCGCGTCGGCTGATCTTCGCACCCGACGGTGACGAGCTGGAACGCCACCACGTCCGTCTCGCCAGACTCCCGGGGCCGGAAGAAGTCGGCCAGGCACAGGTGCCGGTCCCGCCGCTGCCGCGGGAACCCGAACCGCTCGCGCTCGGCCCCGGACTCATCGAGGACCACGAGGTCATTGCCCTCGCTCGCGCACGGAAAGTACCCGTACACCACGGCCGCCTCGATCAGGCCCTCGGTCCGCAGCCGTTCCAGCCACATCCGCAGCCGCGGCCTGCCCTCGGCCTCGACCAGTTCCTCGTACGTCGGCCCGCCGTCCCGCGATGCCTTGAGCCCCCACTGGCCCATGAAGGTGGCGCGCTCGTCGAGGTAGGCCGCGTAGTCGGCGAGCGGGATTCCCTTGACGATCCGGTTCCCCCAGAACGGCGGGGCCGGGACCGGATTGTCGGTTGCTTACGTCCGAACGCGACGGCATATCCTCCGGCGCGGTAACGGCCAGCCGAGCGCCGGGCGCCCGGTTCGGCACCCGGCGCTCTCGCAGTGCCGGAAGCGCCGCCCCCGACTCGCCCCGCTTCACTGCCATGCACGCGTCCATCAGCCGCAGCCCCTCGAACGCGTCCCGGGCGTAGCGAACCTCGCCGTCGAACAGCGCGGCCAGATCCTGTTCCACGTAGGAGCGGGTGAGCGCGGCACCGCCGAGCAGCACCGGCCACCGGCCGGCCTGCCCGCGCGAGTTCAGTTCCGTCAGGTTGTCCCGCATCACCACGGTGGACTTGACCAGCAGGCCGGACATGCCGATCACGTCCGCGTCGTGTTCCTCCGCGGCGGTCACGATCGCCGAGATCGGCTGCTTGATCCCGATGTTCACGACGTCGTACCCGTTGTTGGACAGGATGATGTCGACCAGGTTCTTGCCGATGTCGTGCACGTCACCACGCACCGTGGCCAGCACGATGGTCCCCTTGCCGGCCTCGTCCGTCCGCTCCATGTGCGGCTCGAGGTAACCGACGGACGCCTTCATCACCTCGGCGGACTGCAGCACGAATGGCAGCTGCATCTGGCCGGAGGCGAACCTCTCGCCGACCGTCTTCATGCCGTCGAGCAGTACGTCGTTGACGATCTCCAGGGCGGGCCTGCGGGTCAGCGCCTCATCCAGATCCGCCTCCAGGCCGACCCGCTCGCCGTCGATGATCCGCCGCTTCAGCCGCTCCCACAGCGGCAGACCGAGGAGCTCCGCCGCGCGGCTCGCCTTGACCGCGGCCGCGTCCACTCCCTCGAACAGCTCGAGCAGCCGGGTCAGCGGGTCGTACCCGTCGTGCCGCCGGTCGTAGATGAGGTCAAGCGCGGTTTGCAGCTGCTCGTCCGGTATCCGGGCGATCGGCATGATCCGCGACGCGTGCACGATCGCCGAGTCCAGGCCGGCCCGCACGCACTCGTCGAGGAAGACCGAGTTCAGCACGGCTCTGGCCGCCGGGTTCAGCCCGAACGAGACGTTGGAGACGCCCAGCGTCGTCTGCACGTCGGGATGGCGGCGCTTGACCTCGCGGATCGCCTCGATGGTCTCGATCGCGTCCCGGCGGGTCTCCTCCTGTCCGGTCGCGACCGGGAAGGTCAGGCAGTCCACGATGATGTCGCAGGTCTGCATGCCCCAGTTGCCGGTCAGATCCTCGATCAGCCGGGTCGCCACGGACGCCTTCCAGTCCGCGGTGCGGGCCTGCCCCCGCTCATCGATGGTGAGCGCGATCACGGCCGCGCCGTGCTCCTTGACCAGCGGCATCATCCGCGCGATCCGCGACTGCGGGCCGTCGCCGTCCTCGTAGTTGACGGAATTGACCACGGCCCGGCCGCCGAGCAGCTCCAGCCCGGCTGCGATCACCTCGGGCTCGGTCGAGTCGAGCACGAGCGGCAGGGTGGCCGCGGTGGCCAGCCGGCCCGCGAGCTCTTTCATGTCCGCGACGCCGTCCCGGCCGACGTAGTCCACGCACAGGTCGAGCAGGTGCGCGCCGTCCCGGGTCTGCTGGCGGGCGATCTCTACGCAGTCGTCGAAACGGCCCAGGACCATCGCCTCGCGGAAGGCCTTCGACCCGTTGGCGTTCGTCCGCTCGCCGATGGCCAGGAACGCCGTGTCCTGCCGGAACGGCACGTGCTGGTACAGCGAGGCCACGCCGGGCTCGGGCCGGGCCCGCCGCCTGGCCACCGTCCGGCCGCGGACCCGCTGCACGACGGCCGCCATGTGCTCGGGCGTGGTCCCGCAGCACCCGCCGACCAGGGCCAGCCCGAACTCCGCGGTGAAACTGTCATGGGCGTCGGCCAGCTGCCCGGGGGTCAGCGGGTACCGGGCGCCGTCGGCGGTGAGCTCGGGCAGGCCGGCGTTCGGCATGCAGGACAGCGGGATCCGCGCGTGCCGGGACAGGTAGCGCAGGTGCTCGCTCATCTCGGCGGGCCCGGTGGCGCAGTTCAGCCCGATGGCGTCCACGCCGAGCGGCTGCAGAGCGGTGAGCGCGGCGCCGATCTCGCTGCCCAGCAGCATGGCGCCCGTGGTCTCGATCGTCACCTGCACGATCAGCGGCACGCTGGAGCCGGCCGCAGCGATGGCGCGCTTGGCCCCGATCACGGCCGCCTTGGCCTGCAGCAGGTCCTGGCTGGTCTCCACGATGAGGGCATCGGCGCCGCCGCGACAGCAGGCCCGCGGCGTTCTGCTGGTAGGTATCGCGCAGCTCGGCGAAGGCGACATGGCCCAGGGTAGGCAGCTTGGTGCCCGGGCCGAGTGAGCCGAGAACCCAGCGCGGATCCGCGGCGGACGCCCACTCGTCGGCCGCCTGCCGGGCCAGCCGGGCCGCCGCCTCCGACAGCTCCGCGATCTTTTCGGTGAGCCCGTACTCGCCAAGATTGCCGAGATTGGCGCCGAACGAGTTGGTGGTCACGCAGTCCACGCCCGCGGCGAGGTACCGGTCGTGTATCGATCTGACGATGTCCGGCCTGGTCTGGTTCAGTATCTCGTTGCAGCCCTCATGGCCGAGGAAGTCATCGAGTGACGCGTCGCTCGCCTGCAGCATCGTGCCCATAGCCCCGTCTGCGACGACGACCCGCTCGGCCATGGCCGCCAGCAGCGGCACGGTTTCCGTCATTGATCCCGCCCCTCGGTTGATCCCTCATTCTAGGGCGCGGCCGTCAGCGGCTCGTGGCGGTGACGCACCGCCGGCCGGCCTGGTCACCCGGTGATCATTGTTGACCACGTAACCTGGAGTCGTCACGGCTGACGGATCCCGCGAGCCGACCGGGGAGGAGGTGGTGAGTGGTCACGTTCAACGGTGGAGCGAAGCTCACCGCACCAGTGCTGGTTGCCGCCTTCGAAGGATGGAACGACGCAGGTGAGGCGGCTAGCAGCGTGATCAGTCACCTGGGCATCGAATGGGACGCCACGCCCGTCGCGGCCATGGATCCGGAAGACTTCTACGACTTCCAGGTGACCCGCCCCGTAGTGGAGATGTCGGAAGGGCGCACCGAGCGCCTGGTCTGGCCGACGACGCGGTTCTCCGTGGCCAGGCCCGAGGGGTTCAGCCGCGACATCGTGCTCGTCCACGGCATCGAGCCCAACATGCGCTGGCGGGCATTCAGCGACGAGCTCGTGACCTCGTTCGCCGAGCTGAAGGTGGAACTAGTGGTCCTGCTCGGGGCGCTGCTCGCCGATGCCCCGCACACCCGGCCGGTGCCGGTCTCGGCGGCCGTCTCCGACCCTAAGCTGGCCGCCGAGCTGAACGCGTCGCGCGTCGACTACAAAGGTCCCACAGGGATCGTCGGCGTGCTGGCGCACGCCTGCGCCGACGCCGGGATCCCCGCGGTGTCGCTGTGGGCGTCGGTACCGCACTACGTGGCGCAGCCGCCCAGCCCCAAGGCGACTCTGGCGCTGCTGCGCGGCGTCGAGGACGTACTGGACGTGGCCCTGCCGCTCGCCGATCTGAGCGAGAGGGCGCGGGCCTGGGAGCGCGGCGTGGACGAGCTTGCGCAGCAGGACACCGAGGTCGCGGACTACGTACGCACGCTGGAGGAGTCGCAGGACGCGACGGATCTGCCGGAGGCGAGCGGCGACGCGATCGCGCGCGAGTTCGAGCGGTACCTGCGGCGCCGGGGCAACTCCGGCGGCCGGGGCGGTGCCGGGCCCGCCGCCCCGGGTGGCCGCTAGCGCGTCCCCCGCTGGTCAAGGGCCGGGCTCGGCCCGCTCCGCTGGAGCTGTGGTGCGCCGACGCTGACCCCCGCTACAGCGGCGGCCAGGGCACGGCCGGCCAGCCGTCGGCTGGATACGGGTGCACCCGGTGCTCGAGCAGCAGCTCAACCCGCTGCCTGGTGGCATCGACCTCGTCCTGGGTCAGCAGGCCGGCCAGCTCAGTGCCGAGCTCGTTGTTGAGCGCGGCCTGAAGCTTGCTCAGCGCTTGGACGGACCGGTCGGGAAGGCGACGGCCGCGCCACTGCCAGAGCACGGTACGCAGCTTGTACTCCTCTGCGAAGCAGACGCCGTGGTCGCAGCCGTACAGATGGCCGTCGCCGTCCGGCAGCAGGTGACCGATCTTGCGGTCGGCGTTGTTCACCACCGCGTCGAACACGGCCATCTGGCGCAGGCCCGGATGATCGGCGCGGCGGGACAGCGTGATCAGGTCGACGTCTGGGTCGGAGTCGATCCACAGCTGGCACATGCCGGGCCCGAACGGGCCGTCCCGCAGCACCGTGGGCGGCACGACGTCCCAGCCCGCGGCGTGGGACACGGCGTACGCCGCCACCTCACGGGCGGCCAGCGACCCGGCGGGGAAGTCCCATAGCGGCCGCTCCCCCGCGATGGGCTTGTACACGCATGAGGCCGTTACGCCGTCATCGGTCGACGTGCAGTACAAGGTGGCGTTCGACGCTACGACCAGCCTGCCCTCCACCTCGAGCGTTCCCTGGGCGAGCAGTTCGATCGCGCGGTCCTCGCTGAGGCCAGCGGCCCGCTGCCGCGGCGTAGGCCCGGCCCGGTCCGCGCGCTTCCTGCCCACCGGACGCCTGCGACCGCCCCCCGCCCGCGCGTTATCCGCCCGGGCGGGCTTGTCCTCCCCCGCTGCAGGCTCAGTCATGGCCCGCCCGGTACCCGTTTTGCCTCGGGCACACGTGGCCTGCTGCGTCCAGCGGCAGCCCGCACAGCGGGCACGGCGGCCGTCCCTGCGCGACGATCCGCAGGGCGCGCTGGGCGAAGGCCCGGGCGGCCTGCGGCGTGAGCCGTACCCGCAGCACGGCAGGCCCGTCCACGGGGATGTCATCTGCCAGTGGCTCCACCGGTGACTCGGACTCCTCCTGCGCCTCGATCACGACCCGGTCCGTCTCGCCGTCCCAGGCCAGCGCGATCGCACCGACCCGGAACTCTTCCATCAGCGGCAGGTCGAGCGGGCCGTCATCAGCGGCGGACACCGGCGGCCCGGAGGCTGCTCCGCCGGTCCGCCTGAGCACCTCGTCGAGCAGCTCGTCCAGCCGCTCGGCCAGCTGGGTCACCTGGAACTTCTCCAGAGAGACGCTGGTGACCCTGCTGCCGTCACTCGCCTGCAAGTAGAAGGTCCGCTCACCCGGCTGGCCGACGGCGCCGGCCACAAACCTCTGCGGCGGGTCATACATGTAGAACGGCATGGTCCCTATCCTTGCGCGTCCGCTGTTATCGCCTCTATCGCCTCGCCCGCGCCCGCTCCGCCCCCGACCACGCCGTCGCTTTCCGCCTTTCGGCCCGGCCGGCCGTCCCTCCGGCGGATAAGGCCCGCCACCTCGCCGCCGGTGTCGTTCATCCGGAGCAGGAAGGGCCGCAGCGGGGTGTACCTGATCACCGTGAGCGAACACGGGTCGGCCTGGATGCGCTGGCACTGATCGAGGTGCAGGCCGAGGGCATCGGTGACGATGGCCTTGATCACGTCGCCATGCGAGCAGATGAGATACGAGGCATCCCGGCCCAGCGCGGTGTTCCAGTCCCTGACCGCGGCGACCGCCCGGTGCTGCATGTCGAGCATGGACTCACCGTCAGGACCGGGGAATCGTGCGCCACTGGGATGCTGCTGTACGACCCGCCACAGCGGCTCCTTGGCCAGCTTCTTCAGTGGCTTGCCGGTCCAGTCGCCGTACCTGCACTCGCCGAGCCGCTCGTCCTGCTGCACCGGCACTGCCGGCCGGCCCGCCGCGATCGCGGCGGCGGTCTGGGCACAGCGGTCCAGCGGGCTCGTGATGATCGCATCCAGCGGCACCGGCGCGAGCCTGGCCGCTAGCGCCAGCGCCTGGGCAACGCCGCGATCATCCAGCGTGACGCCGGGGGTCCAGCCGGACAGCACTGAGCCGGTGACCGCCGTCAGGCCGTGCCGAACGATGAAGACCAACGTCACGACCTTGACTCTACGGGGTCTGCCCGGGTCCGGATGACCTGGCGGGGCCTGGCGGGCGCGGTTCGTACCTTCGGTCGCGGCCGCGCCCCTTGCTGCGGTTCAGGCCACGGGCAGGCCGAGCGGGCTGTCCCGCAGCACGAACGTGACCGCGCCGAAGCTGACCCGGTCGCCGCAGCGTACAGGCACCGCATCACGGACCCGCCAGCCGTTGAGCCGGGTGCCGTTGGTGGAGCCCAGGTCGGTCAGCAGCCATCCGTCCGCGGCGCGGTGCAGCCCGGCGTGCCACCGGGACACCGAGACGTCCGGGATGACCAGATCACAGTCGGGATCGCGGCCGATGGTGAACCTGGGCCTGGCCGCCGGGCGGGAAGATCAGTCCGGGTGGATGCCTTCCCTGCCGCGCCGGCGCGACCACAGCTTCCCGCAGCGCCGAGACGGCCGCCGCCAGCCGCGGGCCCAGCGCGCTCCAGGCGGCTGCGCGATGTCGCCGGGGCACGCTGAGGTCGCTGAAAAGGTCGGACAGTTCGCCGCGGTCCCGGGCGCCGAGGGCGGCCTCCATCCGGCCGACGAACGTGTCGTGGGAGAGCTGGCCGGCCACGAAGCGCTCGCGCAGCCGCGCGACGGCGTCCTCCCGCTCTGAGTCCGAGGCGCGCAGCGGAAGCCGGGGCCGCTGGGAGTCGCCGGCCGTCCCTGGCATGCCCTCATTGTCACCCTCGGCGCATCCCGATGCCAGATGCCTGCCGGGTTGGTGCCTGCCGGGTTGGTGCCTGCCGGGTTGGTGCCTGCCGGGTTGGTGCCTGCCGGGTTGGTGCCTGTCTGATCAGTGCCTGTCTGATCGGTGTCGGCCGGACCGGCTGGCGGTCGCGGCCTGCCCTTGGCTGGCATCGGGACGGAACGGCCCGCCACGTTTATCCCGGCCGGCATTGCCGCCAGCCACATCCGGGTGACGGACCGTAGGCTGGCTGCCATGTCCACGGCAGAGGCACAGGCGACGACCGCTGGCCCGGACCAGGTTTTCGGCGAGTTCTGCGCCGCCGGGCTGTGGCCGGGGCTGGGCCGCGGGCTGGCCGCGCGGCTGGCCGAGTCGGGGATCACCACGGCCGAGGAGGTCAGCGCGGCCCGGCTGGAACTGATCGAGGGGATCGGGCCCAAGCGGGCGCAGCGCCTGGCGGCCGCGTTCGAGGACGCGCTGCCGTGCTATGACGCGGCGCAGGTCTTCGTGTCCTGCCGGGTGCCCGCCCGGTTCGCCGGGCCGGCCGTCGGCTACCTCGGCAAGTCCGCGGCGATCCGGCTGCGGGACGATCCGTGGCTGCTGCTCTCGCTGCCCCAGATCCGGCCCGACCAGGCTGACTGGTTCGCCCGTCGGCTGCTGGCAGAGCAGGCTCATCCGCAAGATCCGCGGCGCGGTCGCGCGCTCGTCGTTTACCTGCTGACCAGGGCCGCGCGGGAAGGCCACACCGCGGTGCCCACCGATGTGATCATGCGATCGGTCGCCCGGTTCCGCATCGACGACCCAGCCGCGGCCGTTGCCGCGGCCATCGATGACGGCACCGTCATGCCGTTCTGGGATCCGCTGCCGGACGAGGAGCTGCCCCCGGACTCAGGCGGCGCCGCGGGCCAGGACGTCGGCCAGGATGCGGGCCCCGTCGCGGACCAGGGCGCGGGGGATACCGACGGCCGGGAATCGGTCGGTGCCCCGGACCAGGATGCTGGCCTGCTCGCGCTCACCCGCTACGCGCTGGCCGAGGAGGCCGTGGCCGAGGGCCTGGGCCGGCTGGCGGCCACGGCGGAGCCGCTGGCCGGGTCGGGTGACGACCACGGCGAGGCCGCGGCCGGCGGCCCTGAGCGCGCCAGCGCGGAGGACGCGGGCCCGACCGACACCGGCGACGCTGACCAGGCCAGCGCGGAGGGTGTCGGCCAGGACGTCACCGGCGACCCCGTCCAGGGCGGCGCGGCGGACGCTGACCCGGCCGTCACCGGCGACGCTGACCAGGCCAGCGGGGAGGGTGCCGGCCAGGAGGTCAGCGGCGACCCCGTCCAGGGCGGCGCGGCGGACGCCGGCCAGGTCGTCACCGGCGACGCTGGCCACGCCAGCGCGGAGGACGCCAGCGGGGGCGAGCGGTCCGGCGAGGTCATCGAGCTCGACCTGGCACAGCGCGGCGCGGTCGCGGCCGTGGCCGGCCACGGGGTCAGCGTGCTCGCGGGCGGCCCTGGCACCGGCAAGAGCCGCACCGTCGCCGCGGTCGTGTCGCTGGGCGCCGAACGCGGCCTGCGGGTCGCCCTGGCCGCGCCTACCGGCCGGGCGGCCAAGCGGCTGGAAGAGCTGGCCGGAGCGCCCGCGACTACACTGCACCGGCTGCTCGGCGCGCAGGGCCGCAGCCGGGGCGAGCCCGCCGACGGCGGCCGGGCCAGCGAGCCTGCCTGGGTCTTCACCCGATGCGAGGAGTGGCCGATCGACGCCGATCTGGTGGTGGTGGATGAGGCTTCCATGCTGGACGCGGAGCTGGCCGCAGCCCTGGTCGAGGCGTGCGAGGACGGCACCAGGCTGCTGCTGGTAGGTGACCCGGCGCAGCTGCCGTCGATCGGCCCTGGCCGGGTGCTCGCCGACATCATCGACTCCGGGGCCGCGCCGGTCACCGAGCTGACCACGCTGTACCGGCAGCGGGCAGGCGGGGTGATCGCGCGGCTGGCCACCTCCGTGCGGGGCGGCGAGCTTCCGCCGGTGGACGCGGGCGGGCCCGGCTCGGGCCAGCATGAGGCGGTTATCGTGCCGGTCCGCGGCAGCCAGCAGGCGGCGCTGCGGGTGCGGCAGCTCGTCACCGACTCGATTCCCCGCGCCCTCGGCATTCCCGCCGCCGACATCCAGGTCGTCACGCCGGTGCACAAGGGCCCGGCGGGGACCATCGAGCTGAACCGCGCGCTCAAGGCCATGCTCAACCCGGGGCCCGGTGCGCACGGCGGGTTCGATCCCGGCGACCGGGTGGTGGCGACCGCCAATCACATCGACGAGGGATTCGCCAACGGCGAGGTCGGCACGGTCACCGCGCCAGCCGACGAAGGACTCGTCGTCACGTTCGCCGGCGTCCCGGTCACCGTGCCGTCCAAGCTGCTCGGCGACCTGCGACACGGCTGGGCGATGACCGTGCACCG
Source organism: uncultured Actinomycetes bacterium (assembly GCA_963762615.1). Classification (GTDB taxonomy): domain Bacteria; phylum Actinomycetota; class Actinomycetes; order Streptosporangiales; family Streptosporangiaceae; genus PALSA-505. Next base: position 799,990 of record CAVXLG010000020.1, read on the forward strand.
GGCCCAGGGGTCGGAATGGCCGGCCGTGGTGGCGGTGTTCCCGGCCGAGGCCACCGGGATGCTGTCCCGGCCGCTGGTATATACCGCGCTGACCCGGGCGCAGCGGCACCTGTCGGTGGTGCACGGCGCCGGCCCCGCGCTGGCCCGGGCGGTCCGGACCATCGGCGAGCGGCCGCGGCAGACCCGGCTGGCCGGCCTGCTGGCCGGCCTCTGAGTCTCCGTCGCCCCCGCCAGCCTCTCCCCGCGTGGTGTGGATGGCACATTGCCGACGCTATAGGGGAGGCAATGGCACATCGACCACCGGGGGACCGCCGGGTGCAGGGGGGCGAGCAGCTGGCCTTACCGGGTCGATGGCACATTGCCGACGCTATCGGGTCGGCAACGGTACATCGATCTTGGTGCACACGGGTGCGCCTCGCGGCCGGGCTGGTGACCGGCGCCAGCCCGTTCGGGAAAACGGCCTGCCTAGGCGCCCATCGCGTGCACGCCGCCGTCGACGTGGATGATCTCGCCGGTGGTAGCGGGAAACCAGTCCGAGAGCAGCGCCACGCAAGCCTGCGCGGCGGGTCCGTGATTGGTGATGTCCCAGCCGAGCGGCGCGCGCTCCGCCCAGAACGGCTCGAACCGCTCGAATCCGGGGATGCTCTTGGCGGCCATGGTGCGCAGCGGGCCGGCCGAGACCAGGTTGACCCGGATCCGGTGCCCGCCCAGATCCCGGGCCAGGTAGCGGGCGCAGGACTCCAGGCCGGCCTTGGCGACCCCCATCCAGTCGTAGCCAGGCCAGGCCACGCTGGCGTCGAAGTCGAGACCCACGATGGCCCCGCCCCCGTCCATCAGCGGCAGAGCCGCCATGGCCAGCGCCTTCAGCGAGTAGGTGGACACGTGCAGCGCGGCCGCCACATCCTGCCAGCCGGCGGACAGGAAGTTGCCGCCGAGCGCGCCCTGCGGCGCGTTGGCGATCGCGTGCACCACCCCGTCGAGTCCGTCGGTATGCTCCCGGACCCGCTCGGCCAGCGAGTCAAGCTGGCCGGTGTCGGTCACATCGAGCTCGAGCACTGGCGGCAGGTGTGGCAGCCGCCTGGCGATCCGCTCGACCAGGGTCATCCGGCCGAAGCCGGTGAGAATGAGGCTGGCTCCCTGCTCCTGCGCGATCCGCGCCACGTGAAAGGCGATCGAGGAATCCGTGAGCACGCCGGTAACCAGGATCCGCTTGCCGTCGAGTAGGCCCATGGGTGTCCTTCCCGTCAGTGACCCATGCCGAGGCCGCCGTCCACCGGGATGACGGCTCCGGTGATGTAGGCGGCGTCGTCGCTGGCCAGGAACGCGACGACCCCGGCAACCTCGTCTGCTGTGGCGTAGCGCGCCAGCGGGATGCTGGCCAGGATGTCTTTCTTGCGCCCTTCGGGCAGGGCGGCCGTCATGTCGGTGTCCACGAAGCCGGGCGCTACCACGTTGGCGGTGATGCTGCGCGGGGCGAGTTCGCGGGCCAGCGAGCGGGCCAGTCCCACCAGGCCTGCCTTCGACGCCGCGTAGTTGGCCTGGCCCGGCGAGCCGAGCAGGCCGACCACCGACGACACGAAGATCAGCCGGCCGCGGCGCTGCCGCATCATGCCGCGCACCGCCCGCTTCGCCACCCGGTAGGCGCCGGTGAGGTTGGTGTCCACGACGCCGGCGAAGTGCTCCTCTTTCATCAGCGCGAGCAGCTGGTCGTGGGTGATCCCGGCGTTCGACACGAGCACCTCGACCGGTCCGTGCTGCTCCTCCGCCTGCCCGAACGCCGCGTCCACCGACGCCGCGTCGGTGACGTCGCAGCGGACCACGGCCAGGTCGGGCACCGGATCGCCGGAACGGGACGTGACCGTGACCCGGTCGCCGCCGGCCGCGAGCCTGCGGGCAATGGCCAGCCCGATCCCCCGGTTCCCGCCGGTCACCAGAACGGATCGGCTCACTGCGGTGGCACCTCCTCGGCTCTGACATCCTGGCGAGCGTACCCGTCGCCGGCGTGGGATAGGTTGCCTGTCGTGGATCAAAGCACACAAAGCACAGCGGCGGACCGGATCGATCCCGAGTTCTCCGCCATGCCGCTGCGCGAACTCGCCGCCGCCGCGCTGCAGCGGGCGGCCGAGCTCGGCGCGCAGCACGCGGACTTCCGCGCCGAACTGCTGCGCGGGCAGCGGATCCGGCTGTCGGACGCCCGCCTGGAGACCCTGCTGGACATCGACAACCTCGGACTTGCCGTCCGGGTCGTGGTGGACGGCACCTGGGGGTTCGCCGCGGCCGTGGATCTCACCCCGGAGGCCGCCGCGAGCGCCGCCGAGCAAGCGGTCGACGTCGCCCGGGTGGCCGCGCCGATCGCGGCGGAGCGGATCGAGCTGGCCGACGAGCCGGGACACGGGGAGGTGGCCTGGGTCTCGTCGTATGTCACCGACCCGTTCGACGTCAGCGTCTCCGACAAGATCGCGCTGCTCGCGGAGTGGAGCCGGGAGCTGCTCGCGCACGACGGGATCGACCATGTGGACGCCTCGCTGCACACGGTGAAGGAGTGCAAGTTCTACTCCGACGGTGCGACCACCGCCGTCCAGCAGCGCGTCCGGCTGAATCCCGGGGTCACCGCGGTGACGGTGAACCCCGACGGCAGGTTCGAGACGATGCGGACGCTGGCGCCGCCGGCCGGCCGCGGCTATGAGTACCTGACCGGAACCGGCTGGGACTTCGGCGGCGAGGTCGCCCGGCTGCCCGGCCTGCTGGCCGAGAAGGCGGCCGCGCCCTCGGTGCAGGCCGGCCGGTACGACCTGGTCATCGACCCCTCCAACCTGTGGCTGACCATCCACGAGTCGATTGGTCACGCCACCGAGCTGGACCGGGCGCTCGGCTACGAGGCCGCCTACGCGGGCACCTCGTTCGCCACCCCGGACAAGCTTGGCCGCCTGCAGTACGGCTCCCCGGTCATGCACGTCACCGGGGACCGCACCGCGGAGCACGGCCTGGCCACGATCGGCTACGACGACGAGGGCGTGGCCGCGCAGTCCTGGGACCTGATCACCGGCGGCGTGTTCACCGGCTACCAGCTGGACCGGCGGATGGCGCGGCGGGCCGGCGCCAGCCGGTCGAACGGCTGCTCATTCGCCGACTCGCCCGGCCATATGCCGCTGCAGCGGATGGCGAACGTGTCACTGCGGCCGGCCCCCGGCGGCCCATCCGTCGATGAGCTGATCGCCGGGGTGGAGCACGGCATCTACATCGCAGGCGACAAGAGCTGGTCGATCGACATGCAGCGGTACAACTTCCAGTTCACCGGCCAGCGGTTCTACAAGATCGAGAGCGGGCGGCTGGCCGGCCAGTTGCGTGATGTCGCCTACCAGGCCGTGACCACGGACTTCTGGAACTCGGTGGAGGCGGTCGGCGGCCCGCAGACCTACCTGCTCGGCGGCGCATTCAACTGCGGGAAGGGGCAGCCTGGCCAGGTCGCGCCGGTCAGCCACGGCTGCCCGGCGGTGGTGATGCGCGGCATCCGGATCCTGAACACGGCCGAGGAGGCAGCGTGACCGGCTACCGCGCGGGCGAGCCGGGGTACTCGGCGCCGCGCACCGTGGAGCAGGCGCTCGCCGCGGCCCGCTGCGACGACTGCATCGTGATCGCCGAGGAGACCTCGTCGGCGAACCTGCGGTGGGCGGGCAACACGCTCACCACCAACGGGGTGTCGCAGTCCCGGCGGCTCACCGTTATCGCGGTGTGGCGCCGCGGCGACGGGGCGGCGGCCGGCGTGGTGTCCAGGTCGGGCGTGCGGGACGACCAGATCGAGGACGTCGTGCGGGCCGCGGAGAAGGCGGCGGAGCAGAGTTCCCCCGCCGACGATGCCCAGCCGCTGCTAGGGCCGGGCAGCCCGGAGGCCTTCGGGGCCAGCGGGGCCGCTCACGCGGGCGCCGGCTGGGACGACCCGGTCAGCCGTACCGAGATCGGCGTGTTCCGCGACTTCGCCCCGGCGCTCGGTCACACGTTCGAGGCGGCCGCCGGGCGCGACCAGAAGCTGTACGGCTACGCCGAGCACAACATGTCCTGCCTGTTCCTCGGCACGTCCAGCGGCCTGCGGCTGCGCCATGACCAGCCGTCAGGGAAGGTGGAACTGAACGCGAAGTCCGCGGACCTGGCCCACTCGGCGTGGGCCGGCCAGGCCAGCCGCGACTTCACCGGCGTGGACGTAGCAGCCCTGGACGCGGGCCTGGCGCGGCGGCTCGACTGGGCCAGGCGCCGGGTCGAACTGCCGGCCGGCCGGTACGAGACGCTGCTGCCGCCGGGCGGCATGGCCGACCTGCTCACCTATATGTACTGGTCTGCCGGGGCCAAGGACGCGCTCGACGGGCGGACGGTTTTCAGCAAGCCCGGCGGCGGCACCCGGGTCGGCGAGCCGCTCGCCGGTCTCCCGGTTACCCTGCGCAGCGACCCGGCCGCGCCCGGCCTGCAGTGCGCTCCGTTCGTCATCGCGCACGCGTCCGGCCGCGATACCTCGGTGTTCGACAACGGGCTGGCGCTGCGCCCGACCGACTGGATCCGCGACGGGACGCTGGCGGCGCTCGTGCAGACCCGGCATTCTGCCCGGCTGTCCGGACTGCCGGTCACGCCAGGCATCGACAACCTGATCTTCGAGTCCGCGGCGGCCGACCCGCCCACGCTGGACGAGATGGTGGCAAACACCCGGCGCGGCCTGCTGCTCACCTGCCTGTGGTACATCCGGGAGGTCGATCCGCAGACCCTGCTGCTCACCGGGCTCACCAGGGACGGCGTCTACCTGGTGGAGAACGGCGAGGTCACCGGCGAGGTCAACAATTTCAGGTTCAACGAGAGCCCGGTGGGGATGCTGGGCCGCCTGGCTGAGGTGGGCCGGTGCGAGCCCGCCCTGCCGCGGGAGTGGAGCGACCAGTTCACCCGCGCCGCCATGCCGCCGGCTCGCATCGAGGGCTTCAACATGTCGTCGGTGAGCCAGGCCAGCTGACCGGCGGCCGCCGGTCTCTCAGGTGTCTTCGAGCCTGAACCCGACCTTGAGACCCACCTGGAAGTGAGCGATCTCGCCGTCCACGATCTGGCCGCGGATCTCCGTCACCTCGAACCAGTCCAGGTGGCGCAGGGTCTGCTCGGCGCGCCGCAGCGCGTTGCGGACGGCGGGTTCGACGCCTTCTGGCGAGGTGCCGACGATCTCGGTCACCCGGTAGGTGCGGTCTGCCATGTCTCCTCCAAGGTGTGGACGATGCGCGTCCGAGGGGTGGACGATGCCCGCGCGGCCGTACCCTACCCGTCTGGCCGGGCGAGCAGCAGGGCAGTGGCCGCGCCAGGGCGCTGGCCGGTGCCGCGCTGGTTTCGGATCTGGACACGCCGGCCCGGCCGGACACGTCGCCGGGAAAAAGAATTTTTTCGCTGGCCCGGGCCGGCCCGACGTTGAACGCTTTCCGTAACCAGGCATACCGTGGGAACGTGAGGATGGTTCACCTGCCGCGCCAGCGCGACGTCACGCTGGTTACGGATGCGCAGCGGCCGATGTCCGAGGACATCGCTTTCCGTGAGCGCAGATACCTGGTGATGATGGGAATCCGCGTTCTGTGCTTCGTGATAGCGATCGTTCTCTTCGTCGCGCATGCCGGTTGGCTCGCGGCGATTCCGGCCGCCGGGGCCATCGTAATCCCCTATTTTGCAGTGGTTTTTGCTAATGGTGGGCGCGAGCCAAGCAGCACCAGGGGGCTGCGGCCCTACGAGCCCAACCTGCCGGAGCGGTACGAGGGCCCCTCCCCCTCGTCGTCACGTTCAGCCACCGATGACTCGCCGGCCAGTTCGGGCAGCGGCGAGGCGTACTCCTGGCGCCCCGATACGCCCGATGACTACGGAGCGCATTGAACGGGCGATTAAACGGCTGATCTGGGAAAGATCCCCGGACCGCGCGCGCCGGGAGGGCTTGTCGACGGGTCTTGACACGCACCAGGGGGGTTCCGTGTAACATGCATACCGGTGCTCTGGTCCCCCGTCGGAGCACCACTGCCGGCGTTCCGGGCCCCCGTCGGAACGCCGATGAATGCGACGCCGGGTGGTTTGCCCCCGTAGCCACCCGGCGTCGCTCTATGCTCGCAGGCCCCTTGGGCCTCTCGCGCAAAGATCCGCTATTCCTTCCCCCCGGGGATACCCCGGCGCCCGGCCGCCCTATGTCCCGGTGGCTCCTTGAGCCTGTGTCGCCAAAGGCCCGCTATTTCCTTCCCCGGGGGCATACCACCGGGACCCCGGCTGCCCCTATCCCCGCAGGCCCAGCGGATCTCTGTAGCCAAAGGCCCGCCATTCCGGTGTGGATACCCCGGACCCGGGTCCCGCTATGCGCGTCTCGGGTGGCCCCGTGCCCGGCACTAGCCAAGCTGATCGCTCTTCGCCAGGTCCGGTTGCCCTTCCTGCGGTGCCCGGCGCGCTGCTTTACCTTTTCCCGGTTGCGGTTCGCGCTAATGCGCCCGGGCTGCCCTTCGCGCTTTCCGGGGGTGCCCGGTCAGTGCCCGCCTCGTCCAGTCCCGCCAGGCAATCGCTTACTTCGGGCTGGCTGGCCGTCCGCGCCGCCGCCCGGCGCGGCGGCGGCCGGACGGACGAGCGGCCGCAGGGCCGAGACCCCGTCGCCCCGGCCGGGATTACTCCGTCCGCCGGAACTCGGCAATGGCTATGGTCAGCATGGTGAGCCCCATGGTCGCGACGATGACCAGCGACAGCCACACCGGGACGACCCAGCCTGCCCAGGTGACGCCTGGAGCCAGCGCGTGCTGGGCGAGCGGGCTGACGTTCAGGTGGCTGAACACCGCCTGCCGCATCGGATCCACGATGTAGGTCAGCGGGTCGAACCTGGTCACCACGGCCAGCCAGGCCGGCAGGCCCGTTCAGCGGGTACAGCGCGCCGGACAGGAAGAACAGCGGCAGGACCAGCATCTGGGTCAGCGCCATGAAGGCCTGGATCTGCGTGATCCGGGCCGCCATCATCACGCCGAACGCGGTCAGCGTGAACGACAGCAGCAGCAGCTCGCCGATCAGCGTGAGGATCAGTACCGGGTTGTAGGGCACGTGGGCGAGCCCGGCGAGAATGAGGATCACGATCCCCTGGAAGGTCGCCACGGTCGCGCCGCCCAGGCACTTGCCGATGACCAGGGCGGCCCGGCTCACCGGGGCGACCAGCATCTCGCGCAGGAAGCCGAACTCGCGGTCCCAGACGATCGAGGCCGCCGAGAAGATGGCGGTGAACAGCACCGACATAGCCAGGACGCCGGGATAGATGAAGGTCTTGAAGTCCACGCCGGACGGCAGGCCGTGCCTGGCCAGGGACGACAGCCCGGTGCCGAGGACGAAGAGGAAGAGCACCGGCTGGATGAGCCCGGTGATCGCGCGCAGCCGGTCGCTGCGGAACCTGATCAGCTCGCGCCGCCACACGATGCCGGCCGCGCGCAGATCCTGGCGGAACTTCCGCTCGGGGACCAGGACCCGGATGGTCTCGCTGAGATCCCTGCCGCCCGTGTCGGCCGGAGACGTGGTGACCCCGGTGGCCATATCCGTCACCCTCTCCTTCGCCAGGCATTGACCATGGTCCGCATGCGGTCAGTGCCGGAGGCCTCGGCATCGCGGATGGTCTTGCCCGTGTAGGACATGAAAACGTCGTCCAGCGACGGCTTGGACACGCTGACCGACTGGATCGGCACGGTGAGCTCGGCGAACAGCCGGGGCACGAAATGCTCACCCGACGGCACAGAGAACGTGACCGCGCCATCGTGCATGGCCGCGCCGAGGCCGAAGGTGGTGGCGAGTGCCTCGATCGCCGCCGGGTCATCGGCGGTGTGAATCTGCACCCGGTCCTCGCCAACGCTCGCCTTCAGCGCTGCCGGGGTGTCGATCGCCACGATCTGGCCGTGGTCGATGATCGCGATCCGGTCGCAGTTCTCCGCCTCGTCCATGTAGTGCGTGGTCAGGAAGATGGTGATGTCCTCGCGGCCCTTCAGGTCGTTGATGTAGTCCCAGATGGACGAGCGCGTCTGCGGGTCAAGTCCTACCGTCGGCTCGTCCAGGAACAGCACCCGGGGGGCATGCAGCAGGCCGCGGGCGATTTCCAGCCTGCGCTGCATGCCGCCCGAGTACGTGCTCACCAGGCTGTCCCGCCGGTCCCAGAGGCCGACCATCTCGAGCACCTGGCGCATCCGCGGCGCCACGGCCTTCTTGGGGACCGCGTACAGATCGGCGTGGAACTGCAGGTTCTGCGCTCCGGTGAGGTAGGTGTCGAGCGTGGTGTCCTGGAAGACCAGGCCGATGTTGCGCCGGACGGTGTCCCTTTCCCTGGTCACGTCGTGGCCCGCGACGGTGGCGGTTCCTGAGGTCGGGGTGGCCAGCGTGCACAGGATCTTGATGGTGGTCGACTTCCCGGCGCCGTTCGGGCCGAGGAAGCCGAACGTCTCCCCCGGCATGACCTCGAAATCAATGCCCCGGACGGCCTCGATCTCGCCATACCTCTTGGTCAGGCTGGCGACCCGGATGGCCGCCTGGCCTGAGGACGCCCCGCCGGCGCGGCCGTTACCGGACCGCGCCGCGGAGCTGTCTGCCGTCTGCTCTACTGTCACCCTTGCTGCCTCCCAGCGTGCTGCCTTCGAGCCTAGCCGCGCCCATCCGTCGCGTCGTCGGTGCCGTCGCCCGGCTCGTCCTGGCCGGCTGCCTCCTCATCGGCGGCGAGGATCCGGTACAGGCTACGACGGGTGTCCTTGAGGATCCGCTGCGCCTCGGTGACCTGCGCTTCGGATCCTGCCTGGGTAACCTGCATGGCCGCCATCGCCAGCTGGCCCATCAGGGCGCGCATCTCGCGGACCGATCCGTGCTCCCGGCCGGCCACGATCTCCCAGGGCGCGTTCACCTCGTCGGCGTGCTCGGCCAGGTACGAGCGTCCCTCGTCGGTGAGGGTGAAACTCTTCCGCCCGCCTTCGGCGTCTTCGGCCTGGATCAGGCCCTCGTCCTCGAGCTGCTGCAGGGCCGGGTAAACCGAGCCTGGACTCGGCTGCCACACCCCGCCGCTGCGCGCGGATATCTCCTGGATGATCTGGTAGCCGTTCCTTGGCTCCTCCGCGAGCAGGGCCAGCGCGGCCGCGCGCACATCTCCGCGCCGGACGCGGGGCCTGCGGTGCGGTTCTCCGCCCATCCAGGCCCGCTTGCCCCCGAACGCCCGGGGGCCGGGCCCGTACGCCATGAAGGGCGGAGGTCCGTGACGGCGTCGTCCCCAGGGCCCGCCGCGCTCATGGTGCTCTACCTCTACCTCGTCGTCGAATGGCTCGGGCGGCTCCTCGATGAACCGCTCGGGCGGCGGCCCGTGCCGCTTGACGGGGCGGGCCCGCCGGGAGCCGCCCCGGCGCGGCCAGTCGTCTTCCTCGTGCATCGTGCACTCCTTTGTCGCTAGGGGGGATCGAGACGTAATAACTCTTCTCCGATACCCCACATACTCTCTAGTTACTTCAACGATATATCGGTATACGTCGGGGCGCAAGCCATCTGGGTTCCATATCGTGGCTCGTGCGACTCGCTGGCTGCTGGACGCGGCCGCCGTGGAGGTCGTGTATGCCGGACTGAGCGGCAGCGGGGCGAGCGCCATCGTCGGCACGTTGTTGACGGCGGCCCGAGTGAGGGCGGCCGGGCCTGCTCGGCACCGCGCCGAACCCGGGCGGCGGCCGGGTCGTCACCTATCATGGCTGGCCGCTGTACACCTAGCTGGGCGATGCCTCCGCCGGTCACGCGGCCGGCCAGGGCGCAAACGAAGACGGCGGCTACTGGTGCACGATGCGCCCCTGGGGCAGGTCGTCAGCGACTGATCGCGCCGACGGCGTGCTCAGCTGACGGGCAGGTCGTACTCGCGGCGGATGCTGCCGCCGAGGCGGGCGATGTCCGCGCCGTAGACGTGCAGCGATATCGTCACGCCGCGGCCGGTGTTGCGCACCCGGTGGATGTCGCCGGGAGGCGCGAACCCGCTCACCTGCCCGGTCACGTTCTGCGCGCTCCCAGCCCGGACGAGGCTTCGCCGGTCGCCCGACAGCGTGAAGAGCTCCTCGTTCTCGGCGCCCTGGAGCACCCCGAACACGCACCAGGCGACGTGATCATGCACCGGCGTGACCTGGCCGGGAAGCCAGACCATGGCGACGATGGAGAACGACCCGTCGGGCTCGGCGTGCAGCAGGTGACTGCGATACCCGGTCGGGTCGCCCGCACGCTGGGCGCCGGTCAGGATTCCCGGGCCCGGCAGAGTCCGGCGGAGCTGCGCAGCGACCAGCCCGGCCGTCTCCTGCCAGCCGCGGCCCTGGCGCACCACGGCGCGCACCGCCTGCGCGACGTCGCAGAGTCCGGCGGCGGTGACGGGTAGTGCGCTGGCGCTGGGCATGACCCCTAATCTACGGAGGCCGCGGCCATAGGTCTAATGCCGATATTCTGACTCATCCATAGACGTCTTTGATGAATCAGCGCGCTCGCCGGGACGCTCCGCGGGCTACCCGGGAGGCGGGTCTTCCCATCCGGCGGCCAGCTCACTGACGCGTGCCGCCGAATCCTCCAGCGGGTGTCCCCGCGCGACGGCCAGGCCGAGCAGGTAGGCGGTCAGCGGCGCGGCCGGCCTGTCCACGGCGTGCGCCACGTCCCTGGCCATGTCCAGGATGACCCTGTCGTTGACCGACCCAGGCGCCAGCCCGAACTCGAAGCATACGACTTCGACCCATCGCTCCAGCGGGCTCATCACCGGGTCTCCTGCTCCGCTCATCGCGGCGTCCCTCCTCCGGTTATCGCGGCGCCTGTCATCGGTACGGCGCACGATCCTGCCAGGCGCGCGCCAGGTGCACATCTTCCTCTGTGTCGCAGTCCAGCCAGGGCGGTGGCCCCGGCCGGCCCGGCTCCGGCCCGATGGTCGCCGGCCGCAGCGGCCGTAGCAGTCCGCGCAGCGAGCTGCCCCGGTAGCCGGCCGCGGCTTCGCCCAGCGCCGCGGCCTGCCAGCATCCGGCCAGCCACTGCTCCCGCCCGGCTTCATCAGCCAGGACAGCCCCGGCGGCTCGGGCAGCCGGGCCAGTTCCCTGGGCGGCGGTCAGCAACATGACCAGGTGCTCGGCCCGGATGAACGGCAGGTCAGCGGCTAGCACCAGGACCCACGGCGCGCTGACCTCGGCCAGCCCCCGGCGCAGCGCGGGCACCGGCCCGGATCCCGGCGGGTCCTCTCGCACCACCCGCAGTCCGCCGCCTGCGAGTTCCAGCACGGGCCGGGCCGGGCCGACCACGATCACCCGCCGCGCCCCGGCCCCGGCGGCCGCCGCCACCACGCCCGCGACCAGGGTGCGCTCCCCCACCACCAGCGCGGGCTTGTCGGCGCCGCCCAGCCGGGACGCCCGGCCGCCGGCGAGCACGACCGCATCGGCACGAAGATCAGAATCCTCCGAACGGTGCGCTGCCCGGCTCTCAGCTGGCGAGCCGGCGCCTGGCGCGGAGCGGCCTTCCGGCCGGTGCGCCGGGCTGGAGCCCGCGCGGACCGGACCGCCGGGCTCTCGTCGGCCAGGCACGCCGCTGGCCACGTTGCCGTCGGCGCCCGTAGCTTCGCCCTGGGCTGTTTCTCCGCCGTGCCATCGACCCACCACCTGACCGCCGTTCTCCCGTCGCGCCGGCGGCGCGCCACCTGACACTGTCAGCGCCGTATCCGCGCGAGCTGCTAGCCGCCGATGGCCGACATCGGCCGGTCAGGCTGCAGGAACGACGGGTCGTTGATGCCGTGCCCGGGCAGCTTCGACGCGACGGCGCGGCGCCACCGTTCGGCCAGCTCGGCGTCGTCGGCTCCGTCGCGCATCGGCCCGCGCAGGTCGCTCTCCTGCCGGGCGAACAGGCAGTTGCGCAGCTGGCCGTCCGCGGTCAGCCGGACCCGGTCGCAGCTGCCGCAGAACGGGCGAGTCACCGAACCGATGATGCCCACCCGGGCCGGTCCCCCGTCGACCAGGAAAGACTCCGCGGGTGCCGAGCCGCGCGCCCCCGGGTCATCGGGCTTGAGCACGAAGTCGGCGGCCAGCGCGGTGAGGATCTCCTCGGCGGTCACCATGTTGTCGCGCCGCCAGCCATGCTGGGCGTCCAGCGGCATCTGCTCGATGAACCGCAGCTGGTAGCCGTGGCCGAGGCAGAACCGCAGCAGCTCCGCCGCCTCGCCGTCGTTGACGCCGCGCATGAGCACGGTGTTCACCTTGACCGGCGAAAGCCCGGCCGCCGCGGCGGCGGCGAGGCCGGCCAGCACGTCGGGCAGCCTGTCCCGGTGCGAAAGCGCGCGGAACGATTCGGAGCGCAGCGTGTCGAGCGACACGTTGACCCGGTCAAGACCCACATGCCGCAGCGGCTCGGCGAGCCTGGCCAGGCCTATCCCGTTGGTGGTGAGCGAGATCTCCGGGCGAGGCCAGAGCGCCGCGGCGCGCTCGACGATCCGGACCAGACCGCGGCGTAGCAGCGGCTCGCCGCCGGTGAATCGGATCTCGCGAATGCCGAGCCGCTCGACGCCGACCCGGATCAGCCGGATCACCTCGTCGTCGGTGAGCAGGTCCGGCCTGGGCAGCCAGTCCAGGCCATCGACCGGCATGCAGTAGGTGCAGCGCAGGTTGCACCGGTCGGTGAGTGAGACGCGCAGGTCGGTGGCGACCCGGCCGTACGCATCGGCAAGCACTCGGTGATCCTCCCGTCTGCAGCCAGACAGCTGCGCAACGTGTCCAGCCTACGTGGCGTGCCGCCGTCGGCGGCTGATCTCGCGCTGACCTGTGAGCAGCGGGGAGATCCCTGGCTGCTCACGGCCCTGGTCCGCGCGGTCAGATTCTGGCGTGGCGGTCGGCCTTAGCTGCGCGGCCTGGTCCGCGCGGTCAGATTCTGGCGTGGCGGCCGGGCTTAGCCGCGCGGCCTGATCCGCGGAGTCGAACGCCGGGGTGGCGCCGGGCTCAGCCGCGCGGCCTGGTCCGCGGAGTCGAACGCCGGCGTGCCTGCTGCCGGCCTCAGCGGGCAGGCCTGGCCTAGGCCTTGCTGCCGGGCCGATCCGGCTGCCGAACGGCCAGGACGGAGTAGCGGAGCGTGGCGATCACGTGCATCCCCGGGACCGGGCGGTAAGGACGTGGGTACAGCCAGAAGGAGACGCCGGCCGCCGCCTGCCGTGGCCCGCAGATGTACTCACTGGTCACGGCGAACAGCTCGTTCGACGATCCCGTCAGGCAGGCGTGCACGCCGTGCCTGATCGCCTGCACCAGCAGGCCGTTAGGGTCGTAATGCGCGCCCTCGGTGCGCAGCACGACCGGACGCCCGTGCGCGCGTGCGGTCACGGCGGCCAGGGCGGGGACCAGGGCTGGCTCGTTGTCGTGCACGTCAGCGCGCAGGGCCGGCGATACCGCGCCGACCCCCAGGGCGGCCAGGGTCGCGGCGGTCACCACGAGCCTGGTGAGGCGCCGGCCGTCGAGCGCCGCGACCAGCCCGGTCACTATCACGAGGAACGTGAGCACCGGCACCGACCAGTAGAAGAAACCGACGTACCGGGAGCGGGTGGTGTCGAGGCCGCGCATGCCGTAATAGATCATCGCCATCGTCGCGACCGCGCAGATCCACAGCGCGGCGAACAGGAACCGGCGCCGGTCTCCGCCCTCCGGCGTCGTGGCGGTCAGGGACGCGAATCTGATCGCCACCGCCAGCGCCGCCGCGGTCGCGGCCGTCACGACCAGCAGGCCCAGCCAGAGCGGTCCCGGTGCCCAGTACCAGAGCAGGTAGCGGATCACCTTGCCCAGCGAGTGGTGGCCTGCCCTGGCCGAGTGGGCATAGTTCCAGTACTTGCCGAACTCCCCCGGCCAGTGCAGCACGAGATCCACCACGATCGGCAGCGCGAAGACGGCGCTGACCACCAGGGCAGGGACATAGTGCGATCGCCGGCAGCGGAGAAACCGGCGTACCGCGGCCCACGGCGCGTGCCGGGCAGGCCACAGCGCGGCGGCGGCGGTCGCGGCGACGATCACGGGCACGAAGAACAGGAATTCAGCATGGCCGTGGATCAGCAGCCAGCCCGTGGCCGCCAGTAGCCGCAGGTGCGAGGTCCGTCCCGCGGCCACCGACGCGGCGGCCACCACGAACGCCAGGAAAGCGGGCACGTACATATCGGGCATCCAGTTCGCCCCCAGGATGTCCCGGTTGACGACCGCGGGCACTCCCACGTCCACGGCCGCGGCAGCGACGATGATGAGCGCCACCACCGCGGCCGCCGCCCATGCCGACCTGGCCCGCCGGCATACGATCCACGCGACCGTAGCCACCTCGGCACTATTCAGCAGAATAATTGCTATTAGCTGCCCATTCCACGGCGTCGGTACCAGGTGCGTCACGTCATGGAACAGCCACTGCCCGGCCGCCATCACGTACAAATACGCCGGCCCGGGGTGAAAGAACCCTTCCATCGAGTAATTCCCGTGCAGCAGGCTGAAATGCATCGCCTGCATCACCAGGATCGAGTTAGCCGCCTCATCAGCGGTTTCGTAGAGCCGCGTCGTGAAGAGGAACCTGCTGCGTAGCAGCAGCAAGCCGGCTACCACGACAAACGTCGCAATCCACACTCCACGCCCCGAGGCCAGCGGCCTGGTGCGGAGCGCCACCGGCGCCGCCTGTGTCCGGGTATCCCCGTCTTTGATGACCAAGGAGAATCTGTGGTCCTATCTGATCCCTGCGGCCCGGTACTGCCTGGTCCCCGCGGCTCGGTAGCGCGCGCAAGTGCGTAGGTGCATATATTATGTCGCCGGCGCAGTACATTACTTTCCCATAACCGAGAAATAGACTTCACATTCCTTTTCTTGGCCATCTATTTAATCAGGCCGAGGACAGCCGGGCCTCTTCCAGGTCGAGGTCATGCTCGATCGTCCGCAGTGCGGTGGTGCCGATCCGGCCCTCCCGGCGCAGATCGCTCAGCGCGTTCCGCTGGAAGGAGATGAGGTCGCGCCGCATGGCGAGGGCAGCCTGCGCGGTGGCGGTGACCTCGTCCTCGAGATCCTCATCGTCGGCCGTCGTCTCCAGCCAGTGCAGCCGGCCAAGATACTGCGCCCGCAGGCCGTCCGCGAGCTCCTCCGGCAGCGCGCCGCTGTCACAGGCCTCACCGATGTGCTCGAGCACCGCCCGGGTGAGATCGATGCGGGCCTGACGTTCGGCTTCGGCGACGGACGGATGCTCGCTCAGGTGCAGCCGTCGCACCAGCACCGGCAGCGTCATGCCCTGACCTACCAGCGTGACGATGATGACGGCGAACCCCAGGTAGATGATGTCGTCGCGGCCCGCCAGCGGGTGCCCGGCGGTGGTTCTCTCCGGCACGGCCAGCAGGGCGGCCAGCGTGATGGCCCCGCGCATGCCCGACCAGCCGAGGACCAGCCGCTCGCGCCACCCCGGGTGGCCGGCCGAACGGCCGCGGCGTCCGAGCCGGATCAGCCACCCGGTGGCCTCCATCCAGGCCAGGCGGATCACGATGACGACCGCCACGACGGCGACCCCGGTCAGCACGAGCTGCCCCACCGGGCCCCTCGCTTTCGTGCTGAAGGTGTGAAAAGACAAGCCCACCAGCACGAATAGGGCGGCGTTGACCAGGAAGACCACGGTCGCCCAGAAGGCGCCCGACTGCAGCCGGCTCCGGGCCGAGAACGCGCCGCCGCTGCTGTGCCATCCCAGGTACAACCCGGCGGTGACCGCGGCCAGCACGCCGGACGCGTGGACCGCCTCGGCCGGCAGGTAGGCAGCATAGGCCAGCAGGATCGAGCCGGCGATCTCGATCGGCGGGTCGTCGATCCGGTTGCGCAGCCAGCGGCCGACGATCCCGATAGCCAGCCCGATAGCCCCGCCCGCCGCCGTCGAGTACACGATCTCCCCTGCGGTGTGCGAGACGGAGAAGTGCCCGGTGGTGGCCGCGGTGACCGCGGCGGCGTACAGCACCAGCGCGGTGGCGTCGTTGAACAGCGCCTCGCCTTCCAAGATCGTGGCCAGCTGCCGCGGCAGGCCGATCCTGCTCGCGATGCTGGTGGCCGCGGACGCGTCGGTAGGGCCGACCGCGGTGCCGAGCACGAACGCCACCGGCCAGGACAGGTGGTCGGCCCAGTGCACGACGGCGGCCACCCCGAGGGCGGTCGCCGCCACCAGCAGGACCGCAAGCAGCCCTATCGATCGGGCATTGCGGAAGAACGCCGTCGGCGAGGAGGTGACCGCGGCGTCGTAGACGAGCAGCGGCAGCAGCCCGAGCAGCACCACGTCGGGCTCCAGCGACACGTCGGGCACGAACGGCAGGAACCCGATGATCAACCCGGCCACCACCAGCACGACGGGTGCCGGGATCCCGGCCCGGCGCAGCACCGCCACGGCGAGCAGGGTGAGCGCGGCCACGCTGAGGACGATGAGCAGCTGGCCCGAGCTCATGTCAGGAGTCCTGCGGCCACCGCGGCGCCGACGCCGACGAGGATGATGCCGCTGAGGTACTCGCCCCGATCGCCCGCCCTGGCGCCGAGCCGGTCGCCAAGCTCCAGGCCGAGCAGGGACAGGGCGACGCTGACGGTGCCGATCACGACGACAGCCAGCGGCAGGCTGGCGTGATAAGTGCCCAGGGCGAAGCCGACGGCGAGGTTGTCGATGCTCAGCGCGAGCCCGGTCACCAGCAGCCGGCCGGTCGCCCGGGAACGCGGCCCGGGCTGCGTGCTGTTCCGCGGAGCCCTCCGGCCGCGCAGGCCATGGATCAAGGTGACGCCGCCGGTGATGATCAGCAGCCCGGCTCCGATCCAGCGGGCCGTGCCGCCGAGTTCGCTGGCCAGGCCGTGGCCGAGCAGCAGGCCGAGAATCGGCATTCCTGTCTCGAACAGGCCGAACACAACCGCCAGCCGCAGCCGGGTGCCGGCGTCCACGCTCGCGGTGCCGATGCCGACCGAGGCGGCGAAGTTCGACAGCCCGAGCGAGAAGGCGACAAGGAGCAACGCGAGCACGGGGCAACGCTAACGCCCCGCGGGGCATGGCAGCAGCCTGCAGTGGCGGAGCCGGACGGGAATCGAGCCCGCCGCCGACGCGGTGCGCCGTCTCGGCTAACGCCCTGCGGGGCATGGCAGCAGCCTGCAGTGGCGGAGCCGGACGGGAATCGAGCCCGCCGCCGACGCGGTGCGCCGTCTCGGCTAACGCCCCGCGGGGCACGGCAGCAGCCTGCAGTGGCGGAGCCGGACGGGAATCGAGCCCGCCGCCGACGCGGTATGCCGTCTCGGCTAACGCCCTGCGGGGCACGGCAGCAGCCTGCGGTGGCGGAGGCGGACGGGAATCGAACCCGCCGACGACGCGGTGCGCCGTCCCATGGTTTTGAAGACCAGGGGGGCCACCAGGCACCCGGACGCCTCCGCGCCCGACTCTAGCCCGGCCGCAGCATCCGGCGGTCGTCGGGCAGCCGCTGCGTCACCGAACCCCGGTCCAGGTACTCAAGCAGGGGGATGGCCACCCGTCGGGTGGTGTCCAGCGCCTTCCTGGCCTGGGCCGTGGTGAAGGGCTGCGGCAGCCCGGCTAGCACCTGGGCCGCTCGGGCATCGGCTCCCGGGGCGAGCACCAGCTCCGGGGTGATCCGCAGCAGCAGTCCCGCTCGCTCCGCGGCGGCCAGCGCCTTGCGGTCCAGGCCGAGCTCGCGCAGCCGGCCTGCCTCCGGCGCGCGGAACGGGGCGGCGTCCAGCTCGGCGCGAAGCGACCGCACCGCGTCCGCCACCCGCACGGGCAGGACCTGTGGAGCTGGCCCGGATTCCGCGGCCGCCGCTGCTGACGGAGCCGAGCGGCGTTGCTCGCCGGCCGGCCCGGCCGAGCCGGCCCGGCCGAGGACCGGACATAACCGTCGCGGACCGCCAGCTGGGTACCGGACGCTGCCCGGCCAGGGGTGACGCCGCCGGGCGGCTCGGCCGCCAGCGCCTCGACCAGCCGACGATCCGGCAGGCCGAGTGCCGCGCGGGCCGCCTCCAGCGGCATGCCGACGGCGAGCGGATCGCGGGCCGCGTGCTCTGCGACCGCGCGCGCGAGCCGTTCCCGCAGGCTCGACCAGTGCTCGGGATCCGCGAGCCACCCGGCAGCGGCCACCGGTACTGGTCGCTCCGGCGGCGAGCCGTCTGACGGCGCCCTGCCGGGAGTCGGGCTCGGACCGGCAGACGCAGCCTGGCGGGGAGTCGGGCTCGGACCGGCAGACGGAGCCCGGTGGGGAGTCGGGCCGGGACGGGGAGACGGACCCCGACCGGACAGCGGCGCACCGCCGGGTAGCGGGCGGCCCGCCGGGACCGGCAGGCCCATCGCCTGCAGTTCCGCCGGGCGGGCCAGGCCGCGGCGGCGCAGCAGATCCGCGGCGTCGGGCGGGTCCGCCCAGCCGCTCAGCTCGCGGCGAACCGCCGTGGCGGCTCCTCGCCGGGGGGTGCCCGGGGGGCTGACGTCGAGCACGGTCGCCGCGATGATGGCCGGCCAAGGCGTGGCGTCGGCCGAGACCCGGGCCCCGGGCGTGGTCCGCGCCGCACCTGGGTCGCGCAGCAGCAGCCGGTCGGCCACGTGCAGCGGGAGCGGCTCGCGCAGGCTCAGCCGGGCGAACTGTCCCCCGAACGAGCGCACCCGCGCCGCCGTCCGGGCCGATCCGATGTGCACGGTGACCTGGCGCGGCTGCTGCGGAGCCGGCCCGTCTTCGCGGCGCCCGGGCAGGTCGGCCAGCTTGACGTCGATAGTGCCGGTCAGCGTCCAGCCGCCCGGCTCGACCAGCGCCATCCCCCGCGCGAGCTGGCCCGGCGCCGTGCCGCGGAGGTTGACCGCGACCCTGGCAACGCCGCTGGCCTGTGTGACCTTCTGGTTCAGCGACTCGATGCCCCGTATCCTGACCGGCCGTCTGGCCGGGGCGAGCAGCAGCTCATCTCCGGTATGTACCGTGCCGGCCGGCAGCGTCCCGGTCACGACCGTCCCGCTGCCGGTCATGCTGAATACCCGGTCCACCCAGAGCCGGACCGGGGCGCCGGCATCCGGCACAGGCAGGCCCGCGGCCAGCTCCGCGAGCGCCGTCCTCAGCTCGGGCAGCCCCTGGCCGGTCACCGAACTGACCGCGATCGCGGGCACCCGCCCCAGGCTGGTACCCGCGATCTGCTCGCTGGCCTGGCCGGTGGCCGGGCCGGGGTCGGCGAGGTCGGCTCTCGACACGGCGAGCAGCCCGCGCTTGATGCCCAGCGCATCGATCGCCGCCAGGTGCTCGGCGGACTGCGGCATCCAGCCGCCGTCAGCAGCCACCACGAACAGCACCGCGGGCACGGGGCCGACGCCTGCCAGCATGTTCGGCACGAACCGCTCATGGCCGGGCACGTCCACGAAGGCGAGCCGCTCGCCGTCCGGCAGGGCCAGCCACGCGAAGCCCAGGTCGATGGTCAGACCGCGGCGGCGTTCTTCGGCCCAGCGGTCGGGCTCCATGCCGGTGAGCGCCCGCACCAGCGCGGACTTGCCGTGGTCCACATGACCTGCGGTGGCGATGACCTGCATGACCGCTAACCCGAGGCCGCGGCGATGACCGCCTCGCAGACCAGGTCGTCGTCCTCGCCGGGAACGGCGCGCAGATCAAGCAGCAGCCGGCCGGACGCGACCCTGCCGACCACGGCGAGGGTGTCTCCGCGGCGTACCGCCTCGCCGGCCCGCAGCACCGCGGCCAGGTGCTCGGGCAGGCTCACCGCGGCGCTCGGCAGCGGCACCCCCGGCGCCCCGCCGCCGCCCACCGCCGCCTGGGACGGCACGGCGCGGGCGTCGATTCCCCGGGCCGCCAGCCGGGAGGCCAGCTGCTGGGCCCGCTCGCGGACCTCGGTCACGTCGGCGGTCAGCGCCCGCTCCGTCGGAGGCCGCGGCCCCGCCAGCGTCGCCTCCAGGGCGGCGAGGGTGAGCTTGTCCACCCGGAGCGCCCGGGCCAGCGGATGCCGGGTCAGCCGGCGCACCAGATCGCCCTGGCCGAGTAGCAGGCCTGCCTGCGGGCCGCCGAGCAGCTTGTCGCCGCTTGCGGTCACCAGGGCCGCGCCTGACCGGAGCGCCGAATCGGCGTCGGGCTCATCCGGCAGCACCGCGCTCGGGGCGAGCAGCCCCGACCCGATATCCGCGACGACAGGGACGCCGAGCCCGGCGAGTTCGGCGATGGACGCTCCGGCGGTGAAACCCTCGATGCGGTAGTTGGACGTGTGCACCTTGAGCAGGAACGCGGTCTGCGGGCCGATGGCCGCCTGGTAGTCGGCCAGGCTCGTCCGGTTGGTGGTGCCGACCTCGCGGAGCCGTGCGCCGGTGGATTCCAGCAGGTCCGGCAGCCGGAATCCATCCCCGATCTCGATCAGCTCACCGCGGCTGACCACGATCTGCCGGCCCGACGCGAGCGCCGTCGCCGCCAGCGCCAGCGCCGCCGCGTTGTTGTTCACCACCGCGACGGCCTCCGCCGCGGGCACCGCGGCGGCCAGCGCAGCCAGAACGCCCCGCCCGCGGCGACCGCGTTCTCCGGCCGGCAGATCGAACTCCACGTCGGTGCAGCCCGCCGCCGCCTGCAGCGCGTCCCGGGCAGCCGGTGACAGCGGCGCGCGGCCCAGGTTGGTGTGCAGCAGCACGCCGGTCGCGTTGATCACCGGGACCAGCGTGGTTGACCGGGCCGGCAGCGAGGCCACCGCCGCGTCGGCCACCGCATCCGGCGCGATCCGCCCGGCTCTAGCCGCCTCCTGGGCCCGGGACACGGCGCGCTTGACCAGGGCCCTTCCGAGCCGGTGCTCCGCCGCGGCCAGCCGCGGGTCGGCGAGCAGCACGTCGGTCCGTGGCACCAGTCGCCTGGCCCCGACGCTCCCGCCTTGGTCCCGGCGACCGCGATCGGCTCCGCCCAGGCCGGCCGTGCCGGCACCGGCTTGGTCCCGGCCGCCGCGATCGGCTCCGCCCGCGCTGGCACCGTCAGCACCGAGGGAGCCATCCCGTCCGGCTTGCCCCGGGCCGGCCCGCCCGGCCGAGCCCGAGTTTCCGCTCCCGGCACTGGCGGAGCCGCGGCCATCGGTGTTATCCCAGGTCCTCACGAGCGCGACCCTACCCGCTGGCGCACCGGTGCGGCCGCGGGAGTCCATTCTCTGCGCGGCCGGTTGGATACAGGGCGGATTCGGGGGTAGAGGCGGGGACGATCCCATTACCTCATCGCATGGGAAGTGATCATTATGGCTGGGATGCTGCGAGTTCCGCGGAGCCGTGGCGCTCTCAGCGGCGTATGCCTCGTTCTGCTCGGAGCGTGGGGCGCCCTGATCCCCTTCATCGGCCCGTACTTCCATTACGCGTACACCCCGGACACCGGCTGGATCTACACCACCGGCCGGCTCTGGCTGGAGATCCTGCCCGGCGCGG
The DNA here is from genome assembly GCA_963762615.1 of uncultured Actinomycetes bacterium. Taxonomy (GTDB): domain Bacteria; phylum Actinomycetota; class Actinomycetes; order Streptosporangiales; family Streptosporangiaceae; genus PALSA-505. The sequence continues at coordinate 821,398 of CAVXLG010000020.1, forward strand.
CTACCCTCCTCGGCGGGCTCATCGTGCTGACCGCCGTGTCCCGGCCGGCCGCCCTGTTCGGCGCCTGGCTGGCGGCGATGAGCGGCGCCTGGTTCGTGGTCGGCAAGCCGCTCAGCGCGCTGTGGACGACCGGTGCCGTGCCGGCAGCGGGTAGCCCGGTGGGCGGCACCATCACCCGTGCCGTCGAGCAGGTCGGCTTCTTCGGCGGCCTAGGGGCAGCCATCATCTTCTTCGCCGCCCTGGCGCTCGGCCGGTTCACCGTAGTGGGCCACCGGGAAGCCGTGGCGGCGCAGGAAGCCGCAAGGGCCGAGCAGACCGCCGCCGACCAGGCGATGGCTGGCCGAGCCTCGGACCGCATAGCGACAGACCGCATGGCAACAGGCCGGACCACGACGGATCGCATGGCAACCGACCAGACCACGGCCGGCCCGACCACGGCCTGCCCGACCACGGCCTGCCCGACCACGGCCGGCCCGACCACGGCCGGCCCGACCACGGCCGGCCGCGCGCCGGCCGACCGGGCGACGGCAAACCGCATGGCGGCCGACCGGGCCGCCGCGGACCGGACCACAGTGGACCGGACCACAGTGGACCAGACCACGGCGGACCGGGACACGGCCGGCCAGGCTCCCACCGAGGAGATCGCCACGCCGCCGGCCGGAACCGACCCTGCCATGACCGCCGGCGCGCCCGCTCGCGGTGAGCCGGTGCCTGGTCCCCGTACCGTTCGGTAGGAGAGCTTTACTGTTCCGTAGGAGAGGTTGCCCGGCTTTTTCCGGCGCGGCGGTAAGCTCAGCCTGCTGTCCGGGCAATGTCGTGTGAGGCACGACCGCCCGGCCATACCCTGAGTACTGATAATTCAGTCACCGCTATCGCGTCAGTGTCCGGTTCGGCGCGGAGATCTGCCGTGACGGGCCGGACGAGGTAGGACGATGGATCAAGCGGGCCGCCCGGGGGGCAGCGACGGTCCCCCGGCCCAGCGAAACGGCTCGGCTGCCCCGGTGAGCTCGCCCACGGCCACCGCCGGCGAGCGCACCGCTGACCCCGGTACGCCCGGCGGCGGCCGGGCCGCCAGCCGGAACCGGGTGGCCGGGCGAGTACCTGGCTGGATGCTGAGCGCCGTGACCCGTCACCTGGTGATCCTGGCCGGTTACATCGGCGCCGGGATCCTGCTCACCTGGCCGCGACTGACCTACCTGTTCGACCACAAGCTGCCGTCCACCCGGGACGTCGGCGCGTATGTCTGGGGCTTCTGGTGGTTCGCCCGGCAGGTGACACACCTGTCAAACCCGTGGTTCACCAGCTATCTCGCAGCTCCGGTGGGTTCCCAGCTCGGGTTCCACGCGCTGATGCCGCTGCCCAGCCTGCTGCTGACCCCGGTAACGCTGGCCTACGGGCCGTCCGCCTCCTACAACCTGCTCTCGGTGCTGATGCCGGGGCTGGCGTGCTACGCGATGTACCGGTGCGCGCGGCTGTGGGTCCGCTCAGAGACGGCCGCAATCGCCTCCGGCGCCTTCTTCGGCCTGTCCTCCCTGATTGCCTATCAGAGCTGGTACCTGGTCAATCTTCCGGTCGGCGAGCTGTTCATCCCGTTGGCGCTCGAGGCCGCGGTACGGCTGCGGCGCAGGCCCGGCTGGCGCCCGGCGGTCGCCCTGGGCGTGATCGTGGGCGCGTCCTTGCTGACCGACCAGGAGTCGGCCATCCTGGTGGCGATCGTGGCGGTGCTGGCGCTGCTGCCCTGGGTTCTTCTCGGCCCGGGGCGGACCGGCCGTGCCGCCGCAGCCGGACCGGCGACGGGCGCACGCACCGCGGCCGAGGCCAGCAACCCGGAGCGGGGCGCGGCGGCGCGAGCGGCCGCGCGGCCGATCCTGGCCAGGCTCGGGCCGGTCATGCTGGCCGTCGCGGTTGCCCTCGTGGTGGGCTCCCCGCAGATCATCGCCATGGCTCAGCAGGTGGCGGCGCACGGTGCCTCGGTCCCGGCGACTTCCCTGGCCAACTCGTACAACTCCTACGGAGTGGGGCTGCTGGGGCTGTTCGCCCCGTCCCCCATGGTCGCCAGGGTGGGCCTGACGAGACTGGCGTCGGAGTACTACTACCACGGCATCGTCTATCACCACATCGGCCCGCACCAGATGGTCACCAGCAACGAGGGCACCCCCATGTTCGGCCTGGTCCTGACCATCCTCGGCGTGTGCGGCCTCATCGCGTGCTGGCGGCGACGGCACGCGTGGCTGCTGGCGCTGCTGTGGCTGGCGTCCGCGGCGCTGGCCCTGGGGCCCGTTCTGTGGATCGGCGTCAGCCACGAGTACGTGCCCTTCGCCGAGATGTTCCACGGCGTGCGGCTGTCCGCGATCATGCCGTACACCCTGTTCGTTAAGATTCCCGGCCTGTCCAGCTTCCGCGAGGCCGACCGGCTGGCGATACTCGGGCTGCTGGCCGCGGCGCTGCTGGCCGGCAGCGCGGTGGACTGGCTGCGGTATCACGTCAGGCCGGCCGTGGCCGCCGTGGCCGCGGTCGCGGTCGTGCTGGCGATCAGCGTGCCCGAGCTCGGCTGGTCCGGCAACCCCCCCGCCCAGGTGATGCCGGCGTCCCTGGACAAGGGGACGATGCCCACCACGATGCCCAGGCTCGACGGCCCCATCGAGGCCGATCACTCCAAGTCGATCGTGGTGGACTTCCCGTTCGGCCTGCGCGGCGGGATCCCGGACTATGGTCAGCAGTTCGCGCCCGAGTCGCAGGTGCTGGCGACCCAGGACGGGCACCCGCTCGCCGACGGATACATCGCCCGCGTGCCCGCGCCCACCATCGCCGGCCTGAACAGGCACCCGTTCTATGTCGGCCTGATCAACATCTGGCACCAGGTGCGCAATCCGCTGCCCCTGGTGCACGCCGCGTACCGGGACGCGCGGCGGATGCACGTCGGCTGGGTCATCGTCTGGCCCTCTCGCCTGCCGCGTTCGATCAACGGCTACCTCACGCACACCGGATTCAAGTTCGATTACCAGGTGGGCCGGGTGCGCGTGTACCGGATCAAGAGCTAGCGCGGGCGATCCGTGGCCGGCCGGGCGGGTCAGCCTTCGTACAGCCCGCTGATCGTGTCGGCGTACTGGCTGTAGATCACCCGGCGCTTGAGCTTCAGCGTGGGCGTGACCTCCCCGCTCTCTGGCGTCCACTCGCGCGACAGCAGCTGCCACCGCTTGATCTGCTGGACCCGCGCGAGCCGGGCGTTCGCCGCCGCGACGGCCGCGCCGACCTCGGCCAGCAGCTCGGGATGCCCGGCGAGCGTTGCCACCGCTGGCGCCTCGATACCGTGCGCCCGGCCCCAGGCGGCCGCCATGTCGCCGTCCAGGGTAAGCAGCGCGACCACGTAGGGCCGCCGGTCGCCGTAGACGGCGGCCTGGCCGATCAGCGGGTGCTCCACGAGCAGGTTCTCGATGGAGGCGGGAGAGATGTTCTCGCCGCCGGAGGTGATGATGAGCTCCTTCTTGCGGTCCAGCACTGACAGGAAGCCGTCGGCGTCGAGCGAGCCGATGTCACCGGTGTGCAGCCAGCCGTCGGCGTCGATGAGCTGGGCCGTGGCCTCGGGCAGGTTGAGGTATCCGGGGCTGTTGAGCGGCCCCCGGCAGAGGATCTCCCCGTCCGGCGCGACGGTGACTTCCGTGCCGGCCATGGCCCGGCCGACCGTGCCCAGCTTGAATTCCTCCTCCCGGTTGGCCGTGAAGGCACCGGTCGTCTCGGTCATGCCGTACACGTCGAGGATCTTTACGCCGAGCCCGGCGAAGAACCTGGCCACCTCCTGCGGCAGCGGGGCGGCCGCGCTTGACGCCACCATCATCTCGCCGAGCCCGAGCAGCGAGCGGATCGGCCGCAGGATGCTCTCATCGGCCTCCTGGAACTGCACGGCGAGCTCGTCCGGCGTGGTGTGGCCGAACTGGCAGCTCTCTACGTACTTCCGGCCGGTCTCCATCGCCTGCTCGACCGCCGCCCGCTGGTCCGGGTCGCTCTGGGCCGCGAGCAGCGCCATGATGCCGGCCTGGATTTTCTCCCAGACCCGCGGGACCCCGAAGAAGGCGGTCGGCCGCACCTCGCCGAGCGTTCCCACCAGCGCGGTGGCCGCGTCGTGGCAGAAGTACACGTGGCCCGCCGCGATCGTGGGCAGGTAGATGCTGAACATGCGCTCGGCGATATGCGCCAGAGGCAGGTAGGAAACCCAGCGGACGTGCGGGTGGATCGTCCCGGAGGACATGGCCACCGCGAGCTCGTACAGCACGCTGTGGTGGGTAATGACGACACCCTTGGGGCTGCCCGTGGTGCCCGACGTGTAGAGCAGGGTCACTGGATCATCCGGGGTGATCTTGTCCACCCGGTCGGTTACCATCGACGGCGCCGCGGCGAACCTGTCCCGGCCGAGCGCCGCGAAGTCGGGCCAGGAGAGGTAGCGCTCGCCAGGCGGGCAGTCTTCCGGGTTCCGAACGATGATCTTCATCAGCCCAGGCAGCCGGTCCAGCGCCGGCTCCAGCCTGGCAAGCTCGGCCATCCCGTCGATGACGGCTATGCGGGCGTCACAGTCGATGGCCATGTACGCGACCTGGTCGGCGGCCAGCGTGGCATAGAACGTCACCGGCACGGCTCCAGCGTGCACGGCCGCCAGGTCCGCGAGCACATGCTCCAGCCGGTTGGGCATCAGCAGCGCAACCCGCTCGCCTGGCTGAAGGCCCAGCTCGGCGAAGCCCGCCGCCAGCTCCAGGACCTGCCGCCTGGTCTGCGCCCAGGTCAGCGTCCGCCACTCGGCGCCGGGAACGTCGCGGTCGGAATAGGCCGGCATCTCCCCGGACTGCTGGGCCACGTCCCGCAGCTGATCGCACACCGTCCGGCCCGCGATGTCCTGTTCCAGCTCTGCCCGCTGCTGCAGTATCTCTGAGGTCAACACGAGCCTCCCGATCATCATCACCGCTGTCGGCGGATCGGCCGTGCGGCGGCCGAGCATCCCGCGTCCTCCACCAAACCATAGGTCCCCAGCAGCGTAGCCTTCCAAGAAGCGGCGGCGAAGGGACGGGCATGAGCGGCAGGACGGCCAGGCGGCGGATCCTGCGCGTCGCTGTGCCTGCGCGCGTCGGCCCGGCCGGCTCCGACGGCCCGGCCGGCTCCGACGGCCCGGCCGGCTCCGATGGCCCGGCCGGCTCTGGCGGTCCGGCCGGCCCCGGCGGCTCCCGCGAGCCGGCCGGCGGGGGCACCGGTCAGCCGGTGCTCTCGCACCAGCCCGACCTGCTGGCCGCTGAGGAGCCGCTGGAGATCCGGGTGAATGACCGGCGGCTGGCCGTGACCATGCGCACGCCGGGTGACGACATCGACCTGGCAGCGGGGTTCCTGGCCACCGAGGGCCTGGTGCGGTCGGCCTCCGATATCACGTCGATCCGGATCTGCCGGGAGAGCCATGACCATCACCCGGTGAGCAGCCAGAACGGGGCCGGGCGGCAGGATCCGGCGGCCGGCTCCGGAGACGGCGATCTCGGCAACGTCGCCGAGGTGACCCTGGCCGCCGGGATCGGGATCGATGACGACGCGCTGCGCCGCAACTTCCTCACCACGAGTGCGTGCGGTGTGTGCGGGAAGGCCAGCATCGAGGCGATCAGGGTGCGGGCGCACTACGACCTGGCCGCAGACCAGGGCCGCATCGCGCCTGGACTGCTCGCCCTGCTGCCCGGCAGGTTGCGCGATGCGCAGCGGGTGTTCGACCGGACCGGCGGCCTGCATGCCGCCGGGGTGTTCGCCCCCGATGGCACGCTACTGGCGCTCCGCGAGGACGTAGGGCGGCACAACGCGGTGGACAAGGTCGTCGGCTGGGCGCTGCGCAAGGGCCGGCTGCCGCTGGCCGGCTGCATCCTGCTGGTGAGCGGGCGGGCTTCCTTCGAGCTGGTGCAGAAGGCGCTGGTGGCCGGCCTGCCCGTGCTCGCGGCGGTGTCCGCCCCGTCGTCCCTGGCGGCCGAGCTGGCCGACGAAGCCGGGATGACCCTGATCGGCTTCCTGCGCGGCAACTCGATGAACGTGTACACCGGCGCGGGCCGGATTTCCACCCAGTGATCCCGAGTGGGCCGGGTTTCCACCCCAGTAATCCCGGCCGGGCGGGGATTCCGCCGGTGATCCTGGCCGGGGTTCTCGCCGCAGGCCAGGAGGCGATACCCGCCGCGTTGGGGCGTATTCGTGGATCTTGGCGGCGCCGCCGGCTCGCGCCGGCCGCGCGACGCAGCGGTGATCCAGCCGGAGGAGACGAGACTCTGCTGTCATCACCTGGCGCTGGTCGTCATCTGGACGCCGATCCGCGCCGCCGAAGATCCGCGAAGTACGCCCGGATACCGGAACGGCTCCTTTCTCATGCCGGCAACCCGCGAGAACGCGGCTCGTCGCAAGAGACCCGAGCGGGGCCCGCCCGCCCTGACGTGCAGATTCAGAGCCTGGCCCCGCACAGGTGCCGCTGCGGCGCTAAGTGCCGACGGTGGCGTCGGCCAGCCCCCGGCGCCGGCGGATCGCCCGGTCGGCCGTGCCGAACAGCGCGTTGACGCCGATGCCGAGGGCGAAGATCACTATCATGATCGCCATCGCGCTGGCCATGTCCAGCTGCTGCTGAGCGTTGCTGAGCAGCACGCCGATCGACGGCGTATTGGCGATGATCACCAGGAGTTCCCCGGCCATCAGGCTGCGCCAGGCGAAGGCCCAGCCCTGCTTGAGCCCGGCCACGAACGTCGGCAGCGAGGCCGGCAGGATCAGGTGCCGGTACAGCGCCACGCCGTGCAGGCCCATGGTCTTGCCCGCTCGCAGCAGCAGCGGCGGGGTGTAGTCCACCCCGGCGATCAGGCCGTTGGCGATCGAAGGGGCCGCGCCCAGCACGATCACGAACAGGATGGCCTCGGTGGTGGGGCCGAAGAAGATGATCGCGAACGGGAACCAGGCGATCGACGGCATGGTCTGCAATCCGGTGATCATCGACCCGACCGCGGCCCGCAGCGGCTTGATCCTGGACACGAGCGCGCCGACGACCGAGCCGATGATCAGGGCCAGCCCGAAGCCGACGACCGCCCGGCGCAGGGTGTTGCCGATCGCCTGCCAGAGCAGGGCGTGCTGCATCTGGTCCCAGAGGTTGGGCAGCACCGTCGCCGGTCCGGGGAACACGTCGTGCGGCTTGTAGTTGCTGAGGTAGACGAGTTCCCAGATGGCCAGCACGATCGCGATCGCCAGCAGCTTGGGCCAGACCGCGCCCAGGGCCTTGCCACTGGATCCCCGGCGCAGGAAGTCCCGGCCCGGCTGGGGGGCGAGCTCCAGGTTGTCCAGCCCGGCCAGCGTGCTCTGAGTGATGTCAGCGGCCATGCGATGCCATCTCCCGTCGCAGCACATCGGTCAGGTGGGCGCTCACCTCGGCGTTCTCGGGCGAGTCGATGCGCCGTGGGCGCTCGGCATCCACCGAGACCTCCTCGATCACCCGCCCCGGTCGGCTGCTCAGCACGATCACCCGGTCACCGAGCCGCGCCGCTTCCCTGACGTTGTGGGTGACGAACAGCACGGTCAGCTCGCGTTCGGCGCAAATGCGCTCCAGCTCCTCGTGCAGCAGGTCGCGGGTCATCGCGTCGAGCGCGCCGAACGGCTCGTCCATCAGCAGCACGTCGGCATCCTGGGCCAGCGCCCTGGCCATCGCGACCCGCTGGCGCATGCCACCGGACAGCTCGTGCGGCCGCTTGCCGCCGAAATCCCCCAGGTGAACGGCCTTGAGCAGGTCTGCGGTCCGGCTGCGCCGCTGCTGCTTGGGCACGCCGCGGGCGCGCAGCGCCAGCTCGACGTTTCTCGCCGCGGTCAGCCAGGGGAAGAGAGCCGGCTCCTGGAACATGAGCGTGACCCGCTTGCCGCCGGTGCGGATCTGCCCGGAGGTGGGCGTGTCGAGTCCGGCCGCCAGCGAGAGCATCGTGCTCTTGCCGCAGCCGGAGGCGCCGATCAGGCAGACGAACTCGCCGGGTGCTACGGTGAGCGACACCTTGTCGAGGGCCAGCAGGGAGGTTTTTCCCTTGCCGTAGACCTTGGAGACCTCGGTGAGCTGGACGGCCGCGGCCCCGGTCTCCCGCGCGGGCGCGGGAGCCGGAGACCGGGAATCATCGAGCGTGGCCGGCGACCCGTGGGCCTCCGCGGATGCTGTGCCTCGCTGCGTGATACTCATGAGCTGACCTGGGGCTCCCCTGCCGCCTTCAGCTGCGCGTTCAGCGGGGCGAGATCGTAGATTCCGTTCAGGTTGACCGGCTGGAGCAGGCCCACCGATTGCGCCTCCTTCGCGTCCGTCGCGAGCGATGCCGCGTCGGGGTTGACGGTGAAGGTGATCTCCTTGAAGGCCGCGGGCAGGACGCTGGACTTGATGCCCTTGCCCTCCAGCTTGGTCAGCTCGGTGTTGGCTGCCGTCTGGGCCGCTGCGGGGTTCTTCGCGATGTAGTCGTTCGCCTGCATCTGGCCCTTGACCAGCCCGCTGATGACGCTCGGGTGCGCGGCGATATAGCTCTGCGTCGCGACGACGAGGGTGGTGACGCCAGGCTCGGTGAAGAGCTGCGTCCCGCCGTCCTGAACCATCTCGACGTTGTACGGGGATGGCTCCGAGGCGCCCTGGATCTGGCCCGACTTGAACTCAAGCACAGCGGCCGAGTTGGGAGTGGTCGGCTTGATAGCGACGTCACCACCTCCGGTCGCCGTGGTGGTCAGCCCGTTCTGCTTGAGCCAGTACCGCAGGGCCACGTCCTGGGTGTTGCCGAGCGATGGCGTGGCCATGCTCTTTCCCTTGAGCTGCGCGGGGCTCGTGATGCCATGCTTGACCACGACGGACGCCCCGCCGGTGGCCGCACCCGAGATGATCTTGATTGCCTTGCCGTTCGACTTCTGCCAGGCGTTGATCGCCGGGTTGGGCCCGACGTACGCCGCGTCGAGCTGGCCGGCCAGCAGCGCAGTGGCCTCTTCGGTACCGCTGCTGTAGATCGAGGTCTTCAGGACGACGTTCTTGCCGAGCGCCTTCTGCAGGATGCCCGTTTCCACCCCGACCAGGGCGGGGGCGTGCGTGATGTTGGCCAGGAAGCCAAGCCGCAGCGTTACTGGCGCGGCTCCGCCGGAACCGGACGAACCGGATGAACTGCAGCCAGCCGCCAGCCCGATGGCCGAGACAGCCGCGATAACAAGGACTTTTCGCATAGATCCGCATCTTTGTGATCGGGACAACCGGAATTGTAGAGAATACACTATACGCAGCGGACCCCATCGGGTAACCCCTCAGCCCGCAGGCGCGCCTGCCCCGGCACGGTCCGGCAGGCGGACATGGGTCGGCCGGACCGTCCTGGCCCGCCGACGGTCACCGCGCGGCGACTGCCGCTAGTCGCCGCCGGGCGTGTCGGTCTGCAATCCGACCACCGAGCGGAACCTGGTCAGGCACTGCTGCAGCCGCGCCAGGTTGACCGTGCTGGCCGAGCCCACCTCATAGCGGACGTCGTAGATCTCGTCCGACAGCTTGTGGTCGGTCGGCAGCGGCTCGACCACCGCCTGCGGGATGTGCGAGCAGGCCGATCGCACCTTGAGCTTGACCGCATTCGAGGTATTCGACTGGAAGATCACGACCTCTTCCTGCTGGCCGAGTGCCTTGTCGAACTGGCCGCAGCCCGCGGCGGACACCCCGGTGAGCCCGGCCAGCGTCACCGCGATGGCCGCACGGCCCCAGGGGCGCCACCGGCGCGGCCGCGACAGGTGACTCGCTGACACGGCAGCCAGCATACGCAGGGCCGGACAACGCCGAGCCGGTACGGTACCGGCAGGAATACCACCGGGCAGCCTGCGGCCAGGAGGACACGTGGTGGGACGCATCGAGGACTACGCCATCATCGGCGACCTGCAGTCGGCCGCCCTCGTCGGCAGCGACGGCTCGGTCGACTGGCTCTGCCTGCCCAGGTTCGACTCTCCGGCTTTCTTCGGCCGGCTGCTGGGCGATGACCGGCACGGCTACTGGCGCATCGCCCCGGCGTCCGGGACTGGCCAGCCGAGCCGCGCGTACCAGGGCGAGACTCTGATCCTCCAGACGCAGTGGCAGACGGCCACCGGAACCGCCCGGGTGATCGATTTCATGCCGCGCCGGGATGAGGACGCGCCTGTCCTCGCCCGGATCGTCGAGGGCGTGCACGGCACGGTGGAGCTGGACTGCGTGCTGCGGTTGCGGTTCGGCTACGGCCAGGTGGTGCCCTGGGTACGGCGCACGAACGGCAGCGTCAACGCCGTCGCCGGCCCGGACTCGGTATGGCTCAGCACCCCGGTCAGGCTGACCGGGCGCGACATGGAGCACCGCGCCACCTTCACCGTCACCGCGGGCGAGCGGATCCCGTTCACGCTGACCTGGGCCGAGTCCCATCGCGGCCGGCCGGGCGAGTGCGACGCCTCCGGAACCCTCGACGAGACCAGGCGGTACTGGACAGACTGGGTGTCCAGGTGCACTTACCAGGGCCGGTACCGGGACGCGGTCGTCCGCTCGCTCATCACGCTCAAGGCGCTGACCTATGAGCCGACCGGCGGGATCGTGGCCGCGGCCACCACCTCGCTGCCCGAAGACATCGGCGGCAGCAGGAACTGGGACTACCGGTACTGCTGGCTGCGGGACGCCACGATCACCCTCGAGGCCCTGCTCAGGACGGGATACACCGACGAGGCCAAGGCATGGCAGCAGTGGCTGTGCCGCGCCATCGCCGGGGACCCGGCGGACGTGCAGATCATGTACGGCGTGGCGGGCGAGCGGCGGCTGGCTGAGTGGGAAGCCGACTGGCTGCCCGGCTACGAGGGCTCGGTCCCGGTCCGGATCGGGAACGCCGCCGTGCAGCAGCGGCAGCTCGACGTGTACGGCGAGGTGGTGGACGCGCTCGCCCTGGCCCGCCGCTCGGGTCTGCCCGTCGACCGGCACGTCTGGTCGCTGCAGCGCGCGCTGCTCGGCTTCCTGGAGAAGCACTGGTCCGAGCCGGACGAGGGCATCTGGGAAGTCCGCGGCCCGCGGCGGGATTTCGTTCACTCCAAGGTCATGGCCTGGGTCGCGTTCGACCGGGCCGCCGAGGCCGCGGCCGACGGCCTGCCAGGCCCGGCCGCCCGGTGGCAGCAGCTGCGGGACCGGATTCACCGCGAGGTGTTGGCGAAGGGCTATAACCCAGAGCGCGGCGCGTTCACTCAGTACTACGGGGCGGCGACGCTTGACGCGTCGGTGCTGCTCATGGCCCAGCTCGGGTTCCTGCCACCGAGCGACCCCCGGCTGGTCTCCACCGTGGACGCCATCGCCCGCGAGCTGACCACCGACGGACTGGTCCGCAGGTACCAGCTCAGCACGGACGGCCAGTCAGCGGTTGACGGGCTCCCCGGCGCCGAGGGAGCCTTCCTGGCCTGCAGCTTCTGGCTCGCCGACGCGCTGCACATGACAGGCCGTTACGACGAGGCCGTCGAGCTGTTCGAGCGGCTGCTCGGACTGCGCACCGACCTCGGCCTGCTGAGCGAGGAATACGATCCGCGCTATGGTCGGCTGGTAGGCAACACGCCGCAGGCGTTCAGCCACATGCCGCTGATCCAGACGGCGCTGAACCTGGACGCTCACGCCGGTCATCACGCCCGCCGGCCGGGCGGACGGGCGCCGCGATAGGCTCCGCCCGCGAGCCTGGGGGGCGAGACGTTGCCTGAACGTGTCCTGCCCGGCCGTTGAATCTGCCTTGGCAATGTCACACTGGTGGGCGCCATGCGATCTCTGCACATACTGGTCGTGAACGGCCGGAAAGTCCGCCAGCCGGTGTTCGTGCTCGGGGCCCCGCACTCCGGGACGGACCTGGTCGCGCGCGCGCTCAAGCGGTCGGACGGCTTCCACGTCACGATGGGGCAGCCGAGCGTGCTGCGTGTCGTCTACGCGTTCGCGCGGCGGCCGTCCATCTCCCGCGGCCGGGGCGAGGCGGCCGCGTCGGTGCTGCGGGACGCCCTCGCCCAGGCCTGGCAGGTGACCGCGCACGCCTGCATGTCCTGCATCCCGGCGTGCCGGCAGGCCGGCCGGGTGGAGTCCGTCGGCCCGTGCGTTGCCGAGCGCACCATCGCGAGGTACGGTGACGCGACTCCCGACCTGCTCTACAGCGCCGACGTGCTCGCCGATGCCTTCCCGGACGCGCGGTTCGTGCAGGTGATCAGGGACGGCCGGGACGCCGTGGCCGGCATGCTCGGCGACTCGGACACGCTGGCCTGGTTCCGGCCGAGCTTCGCTAACCTGGACAGTGAGTTCCCGAACCCCTTCCTGGGGGTCGAGGACGAGACCGACCGCGCTGGATGGACTGGACTGTCCCTCGCGGGCAAGTGCGCGATGAGGTGGAGGTCGGCCGTGCGGATGTCCGCGCGGCTGCGCTCCAGCCTCTCCGCGCAGCAGCTGACCACGATCCGCTACGAGGAACTTGTGACCAAGCCAGATACCGCGGCAGGAATGGTGTCGGAATTCGTCGGCGCCACGGTCCTGCCGGTGGCGCTGCGCGATCCCGTCTCCCCGCGTGATCCCGAGCCGGGCGTGTGGCGCCGCACGCTCAGCGCCGAGCAGGCCACCGAGGTGCAGAAGATCGCGGGCGACGAACTGCGCCGAGTCGGGTACGGCGACTGACCGATGAAGCTGCCACGCAGACGCCGCGAGAACCAGGAATCCGCCAGCAGCCCCGACACCGAGGCATCGCCCGCGGCCGCTGGCCCGGGCACCTCGCCGGCCGCCGCCGCCCGCGCCCCCGGCGGCCTGCGCAACCGGGTGCGGCGATTCCTGCAGCAGCCGGGGACCGCGGACCTGGCCCCGTACCGGAAGCTGCTGCCGCAGATAGCCGAGGCCGAGGACCGGCTGCGCGAGCTGACCGACGAGGAGCTGACCGAGGCGGCCGGCGATGCCGTGCAGGACGCCCAGCTGTGCGCGGTCGGCCGCGAGGCGGCCCGCCGCGCTCTGGGCGAGCGGCCCTTCGACGTGCAGCTGATCGGCACCATGGCCATGCTGTCCGGCCAGATCGCCGAGATGGCCACCGGCGAAGGCAAGACGCTGTCCGGCGCGATCGCCGCGGCCGGCTACGCGCTGTCCGGCCGGTCCGTGCACGTGGTGGCGGTCAACGACTACCTGGCCCAGCGCGACGCCGAGTGGATGCGCCCCGTCTATGACCTGATGGGCGTGACCGTCGGCTGGATCAGCCAGTCATCCACCCCCGAGGAGCGCCGCCGGGCCTACGCGGCCGAGGTGACCTACGCGCCGGTCAGCGAGATCGGCTTCGACGTGCTCCGCGACCGGCTCGCCGTCCGGGTCGACGACATGGTCACCACCCCCCCGGACGTGGCGCTGGTCGACGAGGCGGATTCGGTGCTCATCGACGAGGCGCGGGTGCCGCTTGTGCTGGCCGGCACGGCCGAGGAGGGGAACGCGGACCGTGCCATGGCCGAGATCGTCCGCGGCCTGGACCCCGAGACCGACTATGAGATCGACGAGGATGCTCGCAACGTGCAGCTCACCGAGGCGGGCGCGAAGGCGGCCGAGAAGGCGCTGGGCGACGTCGACCTGTACACCGATGAGCAGCTCGGCACGCTCACCCGGCTCAACGTGGCGCTGCACGCTCACGCGCTGCTGCAGCGCGACGTCGACTACATCGTCACCGGTGAGAAGGTCCGCCTGGTCAGCGAGTCGCGCGGCCGGGTGGCCTGGCTGCAGCGGCTGCCCGACGGGCTGCACGCGGCAGTCGAGGCCAAGGAGGGACTGAGCGCGACCGATACCGGCGAGATCCTGGACAGCATCACCATCGAGTCCCTGATCAGGAGCTATCCGACGGTGTGCGGCATGACCGGCACCGCGGTGGCCGTCGGCGAGCAGCTCCGCGAGTTCTACGGCGTCGAGGTCGCGGTGATCCCGTCGAACCTGCCGTGCGTGCGCGAGGACGAGCCGGACCGCCTCTACGAAACCGCCGAAGCCAAGGAGGACGCGATCGCCCGGCGGGTGGCGGATACGCATGCGGCCGGCCGGCCGGTCCTCCTCGGGACGCTTGACGTGGCCGAGTCCGAACGGCTGGCGGCTCAGCTCGACCGCGAGGGCCTGCCCTGCGTGGTGCTGAACGCCAAGAACGATGCCGAAGAAGCCGCCATCATCGCCGAGGCAGGCGCGCTCGGCGCGATCACGGTGTCCACCCAGATGGCCGGGCGCGGCACCGATATCAAGCTCGGCGGCAGCTCCGGCGACCGGGACGAGATCGCCGAACTCGGCGGCCTGCTGGTCATCGGCACCGGCCAGGCACGAGAGCAGCAGGCTGGATCACCAGCTCAGCGGCCGGGCCGGCCGCCAGGGTGACCCGGGCGGGTCGGTGTTCTTCGCCAGCATGGAAGACGACCTGATCACCCAGTACGCGCCGGACGCCGCCCCGCCGGACGAAGTCGACGATGACGGCCTGGTCACCGACGCCGGGGCGTACTGGATGCTGGGTCACGCCCAGCGCGTCGCCGAGGGAGTCAACCTCGAGATCCACCGCAACACCTGGCGCTACAACAAGCTCATCGAGGAACAGCGCGGGATCGTGCTCGATTACCGGGAGAAGGTGCTGCGCACCGACCTCGCGCTGAAGACGCTCGGCGAGCGCTGCCCGGAGCGGCTGAAGGAGCTTAGCGAGACGCTGGACGAAGACGTGCTCGCCGAGGCCGCGCGGCAGATCACCCTCTACCATCTCGACCGCGGCTGGGCGGATCACATCGCCGACCTGGCCGACGTCCGGGAGGGCATTCACCTGCGCGCGCTCGGCCGCGGCCTCGATCCGCTGGACGAGTTCCACAAGGCGGCGGTGGCCAGCTTCAACAAGCTCTTCGACGAGGCCGCGCAGCGGTCCGCGGACTCCTTCGAGACCGTGCCGATCACCGCCGATGGCGCCGACCTCGGCGCGGGCGGGCTGAAGCGGCCCAGCGCCACCTGGACCTACCTGGTGCAGGACAACCCGTTCGGCACCGACATCGACCGCGCCCTGCGCAGCGTCGGCCGCCTGCTCGGCCGCCCCCGGCCCAGCTGACCGCCGGCCTAGCTGCTCCGCCCCCGCGCAGCCGCCGCCTCTCCCGGTGGTCGATGTGCCATTGCCTCCCCTATGGGGTCGGCGATGTGCCATCGACCCCCCGTGGGACCGCTGCTCTGCCCCTGCGCAGCCGCGGCGTCTCCGGTGGTCGATGTGCCATTGCCTCCCCTATGGGGTCGGCGATGTGCCATCGACCCCCTGGGAGCCTCCGGGGATCCCGGGGCTAGAGCTGGTCGGCGGCGGTCACGGGCTCCTGGCGGGCGAACTGGGTGCGGTACAGCTCGGAGTACAGGCCGCCGGCGGCAAGCAGCTCGTCGTGCGTGCCGCGCTCGCGGACCTGGCCGCCGTCGATGACCAGGATCTGGTCGGCCTGCCTGATGGTGGACAGCCGGTGCGCGATCACCAGCGACGTCCGGCCGGCCAGCGCGGTCGCCAGCGCGCGCTGCACCGCCGCCTCGGACTCGGAGTCCAGGTGCGCCGTGGCCTCGTCCAGCACCACCGCCGCCGGAGCCTTCAGCAGCAGCCTGGCGATGGCCACCCGCTGCTTCTCCCCGCCGGACAGCCGGTAGCCGCGGTCGCCCACCACCGTGTCGAGCCCGTCGGGCAGCCGGGAGATCAGGTCCCAGATCTGCGCCGCCTGGCAGGCCACGATGAGGTCGCGCTCGGTGGCACCCGGGCGGGCATAGGCCAGGTTGGCGCGGATCGTGTCGTGGAAGAGGTGCGCGTCCTGGGTGACCACCCCGATCGCCGCGTGCAGCGAGTCCAGGGTGAGGTCGCGGACGTCGTACCCGCCGACCCGGACCGTTCCCGAGTCCACGTCGTACAGCCGGGAGACCAGGTGGGTGATCGTGGTCTTCCCCGCGCCGGACGGCCCGACCAGCGCGGTGAGCTTGCCCGGGGCGGCGCGGAAGCTGACGTGGTTCAGGATCAGCTGGCCGCCGTCTGCCCGCTCGGTGCCCTGGACCGCGATCGACTCCAGCGAGGCCAGCGAGACCTCGCTGGCCTTCGGATAGCGGAACGACACGTCGTCGAACTCGATCTCGGGCGCGGATCCGCTGCCCGTCGCCGACGACGCGGCGGGCAGCGGCACCGCATCCGGCCGTTCGTCGATGAGCGGCTTGAGGTCGAGTACCTCGAACACCCGGTCGAAGCTGACCAGCGCCGTCATCACCGTTACCTGCACGTTGGACAGTGACATGATCGGGCCGTACAGCCGGTTCAGCAGGGTGGTCAGCGCGACCAGCGTGCCGATCTGGAAGGTGCCGGCGATGACCAGCCAGCCGCCCACGCCGTAGATCATCGCGGTCGCGATCGAGGCGAGCAGGGTCAGCGAGATGAACAGCACCCCGCCGTACATCGCGGTTACCACGCCGATGTCGCGCACCCGCGCCGCCCGGTTGCTGAACAGCGCCGCCTCTTCGGCCGGGCGGCCGTACAGCTTGGCCAGCATGGCGCCGGCCACGTTGAACCGCTCGGTCATCGTCGAGCCCATCTCGGCGTCGAGCTGCATCGACTCCCGGGTGAACCGCTGCAGCCTGCGCCCGATCAGCTTCGCCGGCAGGATGAACAGCGGCAGCATGGCCAGCGCGATGACGGTGACCAGCCAGGACAGGTAGAACATCGCGATGAGCACGAGGATCAGCTGGATCAGGCTGGACAGTACCGAGGACAGCACGCTGGTGAGCGCCTGCTGGGCGCCGATCACGTCGCTGTTCAGCCTGCTCACCAGCGAGCCGGTCTGGGTGCGGGTGAAGAACGCGATCGGCTGGCGCTGCACGTGGCTGAACACCTCGGTGCGCAGGTCGTAGATCAGGCCCTCGCCGATCCGCGAGGAGAACCAGCGCTGCGCGAAGCCGAGGAGCGCGTCGAAGAGCGCGAGGGCCGCGACGATGCCGGCCACGACCGCGACGACCGTGATGTCCTGCTTCAGGATCCCGTCGTCGATGATCACCCTGAGCAGCAGCGGGTAGGAGACCGTCACCACCGCGTCCAGGGTGGTGACGAGCAGGAAAGCCGCCAGGCTCCACCGGTACCGCCGGGCGTAGGTGCCGATCCTGCGCACGGTGCCGGGCTTGATCCGCTGCTTGGTGATGTTCGGATCGCGGCTGAACCCGCGCATCATCATCCAGGCACCGTGCGAACCGCCGCCCATCATGACCGGGGCAACCTCCGCGGGGACCGCGTTCTTCCGGTGTCAGCCGACAGCGAACCCGCCGGCGTCCCGGCCCGGGCCGTGCTTACCTCCCGAGCCGTTCGCGCTGCAGATCCACCTGGGCCCGGCGTTCGGCCGCCGACTGCTCGCGAAGGCTGTGCCGCGACGCCATGCCCAGCAGCTGCTTGGTGGCCCGGGCGGTCGCGGCGTCGGTGGCCAGCAGCGCCGCGGTCAGGTCGGCCACCGCGGCCTCGAGCCGGCCGGCCGGCACCACGAGCTCGGCCAGCCTGAGCTCACGGGCCTCGGCGGCGTCCACGGTGCGGGCGGTCAGGCACATCTCCAGGGCCCGGGGCAGCCCGACGATATCCACCAGCGGCTTGGTGCCGGTCAGGTCGGGCACCAGGCCGAGCGCGGGTTCCTTCATGCAGACCCTCGCGTCGTCGGCGAACACCCGCAGGTCGCAGGAGAGCGCCAGCTGGAATCCGGCGCCGATGGCGTGGCCGGACACGGCCGCGATGGAGACGATCTCGGGCCGGCGCAGCCAGCTGAACCCGGCCTGGCAGTCCGCGAGCCACGCCTCGAAGCCCTCGCTCCGCGGATCGGGCAGCGGCTCCTCGCCCGGCACGCCGCCGGCCGCCAGCAGCCGCAGGTCGATGCCGGCCGAGAAGGTGCCGCCCGCTCCCCTGATCACCACCACGCGCACCTCGGGCGGCAAGCCGCGGCCGATCCGGGCCAGTCCCCGCCACATGCCCGGAGTCATCGCGTTGCGCCGGCGGGGGCGGTCAAGCGTCACGGTCGCGACCGCACCGGCCCCGCCCGCGCCTGCGGATTGCTCGCGGGTGTCGATGTCCAGCCGGAGCCCGGCCCGTTCCAGGTCAGCCGGGTCTAGGGACACAGTGACCCGCCGGGTGACCCGCGGCCGGAACCAGTCGCCGGCTGGCCGGTGCTCAGCGCCTGGCCTTGGCCTTGCCGCGGGTCGCGCCGCCGCGTCCGCGGAGGGTGACGCCGGTCTCGCTCAGGATGCGGTGCACGAAGCCGTACGACCGGCCGGTTGCGGCGGCGAGGGAGCGGATGCTCTCCCCCGCGTCGTACCGCTTCTTCAGGTCGGACGCGAGCTTGGTTCGGTCAGCGCCGGTTACCCGGGTGCCCTTCTTCAGCGTCTCGGTCACGCGTACCTCCCGTGATAAGTAGCGATCTGTGCGTCACCGCCTTCACGCCATGATCACTCATGAAAGCTAGATCGGCTACCCACATCGAGGCAAAATGATCAGTATCTTTTCCGGCCCGGCGGCGCGAGCCTGCCTGGCAGCCCGCTCAGGCCAGCGCCACCAGCTCGGTCAGGTCGTCGCTCCAGGCGTCTTCCACCCCGTCAGGCAGCAGCACCACGCGCTCGGGCTGCAGCGCCTCGACGGCTCCTTCGTCGTGCGTGACGAGCACGATCGCTCCGCGGTAGGCGCGCAGGGCCGCCAGGATCTCCGCCCGGCTGGCCGGGTCGAGGTTGTTGGTCGGCTCGTCGAGGAGCAGCACGTTGGCGCCGGACACTACGAGAATCGCCAGCGCGAGCCGGGTCTTCTCGCCACCGGACAGGACGCCGGCCGGCTTGCTCACGTCGTCACCGGGAAACAGGAACGAGCCGAGGATGCGCCGCAATTCGGACTCGGTCAGGCCGGGCGCGGCCGACCGCATGTTCTCCAGCACCGTGCGGCTGACGTCGAGCGTCTCGTGCTCCTGTGCGTAATAGCCGAGCCTGAGCCCGTGACCGGGCCTGACCCCCCCTGCGTCGGGGACGTCGAGGCCGGCCAGCAGCCGGAGCAGGGTCGTCTTGCCCGCGCCGTTCAGTCCGAGCACCACCACCCTGCTGCCCGCGTCCACGGCCATGTCGACACCGGAGAAGACCTCGAGCGAGCCGAACGACTTCGACAGCCCGGCCGCGGTCAGCGGGGTGCGCCCGCACGGCGTCGGCTCGGGAAACCGCAGCTTGGCCACCTTGTCCGCCTTGGCCTCGGCGGGAAGTACGGAGAGCAGCCGCTCGGCCCGGCGCTGCATGACCTTCGCCGCCGTGGCCTTCGTAGCCTTGGCCCGCATCTTGTCCGCCTGAGCCTGCAGCGCGGCGGCCTTGCGCTCGTTGGTGGCCCGCTCGCGCTTGCGCCTGGCCTGGTCGGTCTCGCGCTGCGCCAGGTACGCCCGCCAGCCCAGGCTGTACTGGTCCAGCGCGCAGCGCTGCGCGTCCAGGTAAAACACCTTGTTCACCACCGCGTCGAGCAGGCTGACGTCGTGGCTGATCACGACCAGGCCGCCGCGGAAGGCCCGGAGATGGTCGCGCAGCCAGCCGACCGAATCGGCGTCCAGGTGGTTGGTGGGCTCGTCGAGCAGCAGCGTCTCCGCCCCGCCGAAAAGGATCCTGGCCAGTTCCACCCGCCTGCGCTGGCCGCCGGACAGGGTGCGCAGGGGCTGGCCGAGTACCCTCCCGGGCAGGCCCAGGCTGGCGGCGAGCGAGGCCGCCTCGGCCTGCGCGGCGTACCCCCCCAGGACGGTCAGCCGCTCTTCCAGGTGACCGTACCTGCGCACGGCGGCGTCGCGCTTGCCCGGGTCGGTCGCGGCCATCTGCTCCTCGGCCGTGCGCATCGCGCCGAGCAGCTCGTCCAGGCCGCGGGAGGACAGCACGCGGTCCATGGCCAGCACGTTCAAGTCACCGGTGCGCGGGTCCTGCGGCAGGTAGCCGACTGCGCCGGACCGCCGCACCGTGCCGGCGGCGGGCAGGGCCCCGCCCGCGAGCACCTGGGCCAGCGTGGTCTTGCCGGCGCCGTTCCGGCCGACAAGCCCGATCCGGTCACCGGGCGCGATCTGGAAGCTGGCCGCCTCCAGCAGCAGCCGGGCGCCAGCGCGCAGCTCGATGTCTCTTGCGGTAATCATGAGGGTCGCCACTCCAGAAATGGGACAAAACGGACCTCGCGTGTCGCACGCCACCCCCGCCAGGGCGGTCCGTCAAACACAGAGCGACGACATGCTCCCAATTATACCGGACGAGCCTTCCGGGCTCATCCGGATTTGCCGCCGGTGCACGCGCCCGGTGCACGCGCCCGGTGCACGCGCCCGGTGCACGCGCCCGGTGCACGCGTCCGATGGAACCGCCCGGTGCAGCCGCCGCCGGTGCACCCGCCGGTACAGCCGACCGGCTAGCCGCGAGGGTGCTGGCCGGGCGGGCTTCCCTGGGGGGTGATGATCCCGGTCTCGTAGGCGAGCACCACCGCCTGCACCCGGTCCCGCAGCCCGAGCTTGGCCAGCACCCGCCCGACGTGCGTCTTTACCGTGGCCTCCGACACCGACAGCTTCATGGCGATCTCGGCATTGGACCGGCCGCGGCCCATCTCGGCCAGCACCTCGCGCTCCCGCTCGGTGAGCGCGGCCAGATTCGCGGGCTTGCTGGTATCCGCCGGGAACTGCGACACGAACCGGCCGATCAGCCGGCGCGTGGTGGACGGCGCGACCACCGAGTCGCCGCTGTGCACGCTGCGGATCGCGTACAGCAGTTCTTCGGGTGGCGCGTCCTTGAGCAGGAATCCGCTGGCCCCGGCCCGCAGTCCCGCGAACGCATACTCGTCCAAGTCGAAGGTGGTGAGGATGAGCACCCGGGGCCGGTCCCCGGTCTGGCAGATCCGGCTGGTCGCGGCCACCCCGTCCAGTACCGGCATCCGCACGTCCATGACCATGACATCGGCCGGAATCTCGCCGGCCAGCCGTACCGCGGCCAGGCCGTCGGCCCCCTCCCCGACCACGTCGATGTCCGGCTGAGCGTCGAGGACCATCCGGAAGCCGGCCCGGACCAGCTCCTGGTCGTCCACGAGCAAGATCCGGATCGTCACGCCGCACCCCGCGAAGCCGGATCGGGCGAGTGTGTCTTAGCGGGCGGCGTGAACGGGAGCTTCGCCGTTACCAGGTACCCGCCGCCAGGCCGGGGGCCGGAGTCAACCGTGCCGCCGTACAGCTCCATCCGCTCGCGCATGCCCGCCAGGCCGTGTCCCGCGCCGTCTGACTCCGCCGCGCCGCCCCGGCCGTCGTCGCTCACCCGGATCACCAGCCCCTCGTCGGTGAACCGCAGCGTCACCGCGGCCATGACGGCGGGGCCGCCATGCTTGCGGACGTTGGTCAGCGACTCCTGGACCAGGCGGAAGGCGGCGAGCGCCGGCCCGTCCGGCAGCGGGCGGGGCACCCCCTCGACGGTGAACGACACCGGGACCCCGGCGGCGCGGGCCTGCTCCAGCAGCTCATCGATCTGGGCCAGCCGGGGCTGCGGGGCCAGCTCGGCCTGGTCGTCCTCGGCCGACCGCAGTACGCCGAGCAGGCGCCGCATCTCGGCCAGCGCCTGCCGGCCGGTCCTGGAGATCGCGGCGAGCGCCTGGCGGGCCCGCTCCGGCTCGGCGTCCAGGGCGTAGGACCCCCCGTCGGCCTGTACGACCATGACGCTGACGTGGTGCGCGATCACGTCGTGCAGCTCGCGCGCGATCCGGGCACGCTCGGCCGCCGCGGCGATCTGCGCCTGCGCGTCCCGCTCGGCTTCGGCCCGGGCCGCGCGATCCTCCAGCGCGAGGTTGTAGGCGCGCCGGTAGGCCATCGAGTCGCCCAGCACCCAGGCGCTCAGCGCCAGGGCGACGGCGCCCGCGGCGGCGACCAGCGGGACCGCCTGCGCCGCGCCGGCCGGGGACCAGCGGTAGGCGGCCGCCGCGATGGCGACCAGGCAGACCGCCAGGCCCGCGACGGAGATCCGCCGTGGCCGGTAGGCGGCCAGGGTGTACAGCAGCACCACGATCGTCAGGTCGGTAGGGCTGGGCTGCAGGGCCATGGGGGCCGGGTTGGCGCCGGCCGGACGCAGCTCCATGATCTGCACGATCCCGAACGCCATCGCGACGGCGAACGCGGCCACCGGGTAACGCCGCCGCGGTACCACGGTCGCCGCCAGCAGGAGGCTGGCCACGGCGGCCCAAACCGTGGCCGCGGTGGTCGGGGCCTTCACCCACGTGCCCGCGCTGAGCAGCGCGAGCACGACCGCCAGCATGCAGTCCACCAGCATCGGGTGGCCGCGCAGCCAGGCGTGCCGGTTGTACATGGACCCAGCGTAGGGGCCGTCCGGCGGCGCTGTCGTCCGCCGCCGGGCTGACTCCCGTCATCCTGTGGTCGGACCTGCTCATCTTGCCGTTTCCGATGCCGTCAGAATGAGACAGTCCCCGAGCCGGCCACCGTGATCAGCTGCGCGCGGAACGCGCCGGGGCTGGGCTGGCATGGCCTCGCCTCGACCTCGTTCAGCGTGATGGTGACCGGGAAGCTGCCGCGGATCCCGCGGTAGGCGCCGGTGCCGGAGCCTGCCACGATAGGGGTGGTCGCGGTGACGCGGACGAGGTCCGTGCAGGTCTTCGGGTAGATGGGCTCGTGGCTGGTCGCCTTGACGAATGCCTTGTCGAGGGCGGCGATGCTCAGCCGGAACCGCCCGTGGGTCAGCCGTAGTTCCATCTCGCTGTTGTGCGCCGGGTCGATTTTGCCGTCGGGGTAGATGCTGACGGCCGGTCCGTAGTCACCGATCACCCCGGAAACGATCGCGTGGAAGTACGCCCCGTCGGTGTTGACGCCGTAGATCATGATGTTGGCCGTGCCGCCCGCTGCCGCCGCGGCCCTAGCTTTCGCTGAGGCCCCCGTCGCCGCCTGGGCTCCCGTCGCCGCCGAAACGCATCCGCCAGTCAGCAGAACGCCACAGGCGGCGAGGGTGAGCACGGACATGAGCCGGTTCTTACGCATGACAACTTTTCCTTTCTCCGTAACGAATGGTCCGGGGCCATCACCGGCCGCCGGGTCAGCCTGAATCCGGGCTAAGCGTCCCGGCGGCGGAACAGCAGGGCGCCAGCCACCAGCACGGCCACGGTGTAGCCGGCGAACACGGCCAGCTCGCCCCAGGGCGAGAACATGTGCGGGATCGCGTTCTGCGGCTTGGTGTAGGTGATCTGGGAGACGAAGAACCCGCCCGGCAGCCACCGCTCCAGGTCTTGGTACCAGCTCGCGGGCAGGGCCCGGGCCAGCTGGGGTATCAGGAACAGGAACCCGTAGGCCGCGGTGATGGCCCCGGCGGTATTCCGCAGCACCGCGCCGACCCCGAGGGCGAACAAGCCGCACAGCGCAACGAACAGCGCACTGGCGATCAGCGACCGCAGCACGTTCGGCTGCGACAGGGTGGCTGCCGCGTGCGTACTCGACAGCAGACGCTGGCCGGTGAAAAAGCAGATGAAGCTGGCCGGGAATACCACGACCACGGCCACCGCAGCGAACACGAGCACCTTGGCGGCGTACAGCATCCCGCGCCGGGGCATCACGGTCAGCGACGTGCGCATCATTCCGGTCGAGTATTCCGAGGTCATGGTCAGCGCGCCCAGCACCACGATGATCAGCTGGCCGAGCAGAGCCAGGCCGAGCACGCTGGACTGGGCGGCGTCGGTGGCCGCCCGGGCCTGGGCCGGCATGTGCTGCCAGTGGGCGGCGGTGCCCGCGCAGAACGCGACCGACCAGGCGACGCTGGCCAGCACGAGCAGGACCAGCGAGGCATAGGTCGAGCGAACTGAGCCGATCTTGGTCAGCTCCGAGCGAAGCGTTCCGGCCAGGCCGGCCCGCCTGCCGCGCTCCGGCAGGGCGCCCGGCCGGGTCCGCGCGGTGATCATCGTGGCCATGTCATGCCTCCATTCCGCTGTGCGCCGGCTCCCGGCTCGCGGGTACGCCGGCCTGGTATTCGACGCTGTCGGCGGTCAGTTCCATGAATGCCTGCTCCAGCGAGGCCCGGAACGGGGCCAGGTGGTACAGCCGGATGCCGTGGTCGAACGCGATGTCGCCAACCCGGTCGGCGGTCAGGCCGTGCACTTCCAGCTCGCCGCCGCCGCCGTCCAGCTCGACGGCGGCCACGGTGGCGCCCGCCGCGGTGGCCGCCCGGGCCAGCGCGCCGGCCTGCGGTGTCCGCACCCGGACGGCCTGGCCGGAGCTGCGGGCGATGAACTCACCCCCGCTGCAGTCCGCGATGAGGCGGCCCCGGCCGATCACGATCAGGTGATCGGCGGTGTTCTCCATCTCCGCCATCAGGTGGCTGGAGACGAAGACCGTGCGGCCCTCGGCGGCCAGCGCCTTCATCAGGGTGCGGATCCACAGGATGCCCTCGGGGTCCAGCCCGTTCACCGGCTCGTCGAACATCAGGATTTCCGGATCGCCGAGCAGCGCCCCCGCGATGCCGAGCCGCTGGCTCATGCCCAGCGAGAACCCCCCGGACCGCTGGCCGGCCACGTCGGCCAGGCCGACGATGCCGAGCACCTCATCGACCCGGCGCCTGGAGATGCCGTTGGTCTCGGCCAGGGCGAGCAGGTGGCTGCGGGCGCTGCGGCCGCCGTGCACGGCCTTGGCGTCCAGCAGCGCGCCGACCTCTCGCATCGGCCCGGGCAGTTCGCGGAACCGGGCGCCGTTGACGGTCACCGTGCCCCCGGTCGGGTAGTCCAGCCCGAGGATCAGCCGCATCGTGGTGGTCTTCCCGGCGCCGTTCGGGCCCAGGAACCCGGTTACCCTTCCGGGCCTGACGGTGAACGACAGGTGATCGACGGCCGCCTTGTCGCCGTATCGCTTGCAGAGGCCCCGTGCCTCGATCATGAGCTTTCCTTCCGACGTACCCGGTCAGCTGGACAGCGGGCCCGCCGCGCCATCAGCGCGACGGCGCCCTGCGCCGTCCAGCTAACCCGGCAGCCCCCCGGCTCCGCGTCGGCCGCGATGCTGATCTTTGGCTCCTACCGCAGGGGTGCCCGGGTCCTCCTCGAGTCGGACGCTGCCGGCCGGACGCCGCCGGCGCGGGCGGAATCCGTGCCGGGGCACGGGCGGATACCCGCGGGAGGCGGTCTGTGGCCTGCCGGAAGCGACGCCCCGCGCCAGAGGCTCTGGCCCGCGGCGCACTCAGGCTGGCTCGGTAAGCCGGATCCTGATAGCGCGGAACATCCGGGGGGTGTCGCGCAGGACGGTGAGCCTGGGGTCGGGGACGGTGAGGAAACGGTCGGTGGCCAGCGCGAAGTACCGCGCCAGCCGCGGGTCGCCGCGCAGGGCCGAGACCGCCCTGCGGTCACCGCCGAGCACGACGGCATCGACCCTGTCGCCGAACGGCCCGAACACCGCGGCCGCGGTGTCCGCCGCGGCGGACACGGCCTCGGCGGCCTGCTTCTCCCGGCGGCGGGCGAACCGGTGCTGAGACGTGCCGCCGGCCGCGCTGCGGCCGTGCACCAGGCGCGAGCCCACCTTCGAGGCGGCCAGCTCGGGCGGCGAGCCGGTGAACACCCCGGCCGCGTAGCCGCCGAGGCGCACCAGCAGCACGCCCACCGTCCGGGCGGCGTCCGCGTGCGCCGCGATCAGCTCGACCGCGGCAGGCACTGTTTCCGGCCTGCCGCCGGCCAGCGGCGGAAACGGTACATGGCACTCGGCCGCCGCGCCGTCCTCAGCCGTGAGCGTCACGGCGTCACTGCCGATGGCCGACACGGCCAGGCCCGGGTGACGGTCTGCGAAAGAGCCGGTCCAGGAGGCCAGCCGCTGCGGCGCGACGTCCACCCACCGGCCGCCGCCGGACGCCGGATTCTTCACTGCGCACCGCCTCAGGTCGCCTAGTGCCGGTCCGGAGGCTACCGGCTGCGTGCTGGCGTCAACGGCTGCAACGCCGGGCGGATCAACCGCGCCGGGCGGGATCCAGCCGCGCCTGCGCGGGACCGCGTCTGGGCGCAGCAGCACCCAGAACATCAGCGACGCCCCGGCGGGCTTGCCCAGGTCCGGCCCATCCGCCCTCGCCCCGCGGGATACGCTGCGCCGTGCGGGATACGCTGCGCCGCGCGGGACTCGTCTCGCCAGGCGGTAACCGGGCCGGCGGATCAGACGTTGAAGCCGAGCGCGCGAAGCTGCTCGCGGCCGTCTTCGGTGATCTTGTCCGGTCCCCACGGGGGCAGCCAGACCCAGTTGATGCGGAAGTCGCTGACGAGGCCGTCGAGCGCGGCGGCCGCCTGGTCCTCGATCACGTCCGTCAGCGGGCAGGCGGCACTGGTGAGGGTCATGTCGATCGTGGCCGCCCGGTCCTCGTCGACGCTCACCCCGTACACGAGCCCTAGATCAACCACGTTGATACCCAGCTCGGGATCGACGACGTCGCGAAGCGCCTCGAGGATGTCGTCGTCCTGCGGGGCCGCGGGCTCACCGCCATCCGGCTGGCTCGCCGCGGCACCCTGCTGGGCTGCTTGCGACGCTGCCTGCTGCTCCGTCGTCTGCTGCTCCGTCACCTGCTCGGTCATGATGATTCCTCCTCAAGGGCCCGGGCGGTGGCGTCCTTCCATGCCATCCAGCCGAGCAGCGCGCACTTGATCCTCGCCGGGTACTTCGACACGCCGGTGAACGCCACGGCGTCCTCGAGCAGGTCCTCGTCCGGTTCCCCGGCCCCCTTGGACTGCATGAGCTCGAGGAATCCCTGGCTGACGGCCATCGCGTCGTCCACGTTCTTGCCGATGACCAGGTCGGTCATCACCGAGACACTGGCCTGGCTGATCGAGCAGCCGAGCGCGTCGTAGGACACGTCGGCCACGGCGGGCTCGCCGTCGACCGCCTTCAGGGTGACCCGCACGGTCACCTCATCGCCGCACAGCGGGTTGACGTGGTGCACCTCGGCGTCGTACGGCTCCCGCAGTCCCTTGTTGTGCGGGTTGCGGTAGTGATCCAGGATGATGTCCTGGTACATCGACTCGAGCTGCATCACATCCCCTTGCAACGCGCGGCCTGCTGCCGCCTCTTCCCCGCCGGGCCGGCTTCACGCATCGGCGAAGAACCGCTGCGCCCGCCGGATCCCGTCGGCGAGGGCATCGGCCTCCGCGCGGGTGTTGTACAGGTAGAACGACGCGCGGGTACTCGCCCGCACGCCGAACGCGCGATGCAGCGGCCAGGCGCAGTGATGGCCGGCCCGTACCGCGATGCCCAGGTCATCGAGCACCTGGCTGACGTCGTGCGGGTGCACGCCCTCGACGGTGAACGAGATGGCGCTCCCCCGGTCCGCGGGCTCGGTGGGCCCGAGGATGCGCAGTCCCTCGACCTGGCCGAGCACGTCCAGGGCGTGCCGGGTCAGCTCCAGCTCGTGTGCGCGCATCGCGTCCAGGCCGACCTCGCCGAGATAGTCGATGGCCGCGGCCAGCCCGACCGCCTGCGCGATCGGCATCGTGCCCGCCTCGAACTTGTGCGGCGGCGGGGCGAAGGTCGTCCGGTCCATCCAGACGCTCTCGATCATCTCGCCGCCGCCGAGGAACGGCGGCATCTCCGCCAGCAGCTCGCGCCGCGCCCACAGCACGCCGATGCCGGTCGGGCCGCACATCTTGTGGCCAGTGAAGCCGAGGAAGTCAGCGCCGAGCGCGGCCACGTCCACCGCCATGTGCGGCACCGACTGCGCGGCGTCTACCAGCACGAGCGCGCCGACGGCATGCGCGGCGTCGGCGATCGCCCGGACCGGGTTGATGGTGCCCAGCACGTTGGACTGGTGGACCAGGGCGACGAGCTTGGTGCGCTCGGTGATCAGGTCGCCGATGCCGGAGGTGTCCAGCCGGCCGCCGGGAGTCACCCCGAACCAGCGCAGCCTCGCGCCGGTCCGCTGGCAGAGCAGCTGCCACGGGACGATGTTGGAGTGGTGCTCCATCTCGGTGATGATCACCTCGTCGCCGGGGCCGAGGCTGAAACGGCCGGGCCCGGCGGCGGTCGCGTTGCTCATCGAGTAGGTGACCAGGTTGATCGCCTCCGAGACGTTCTTGGTGAACACGATCTCGGTCTCGTCGCGGGCCCCGATGAACTCGCCGACCTTGATCCGGGCGCCCTCGTACGCCTCGGTGGCCTCCTCGCCGAGCTGGTGGCTGGCCCGGTGGATGTTCGCGTTGTGCCGCTCGTAGAACTCGGCCATCGCGTCGAGCACCTGGCGGGGCTTCTGCGAGGTGTTCGCGCTGTCCAGGTAGATCAGCGGCTGCCCGCCGCGGACCTGCCGGTCCAGGATCGGGAAGTCCTTGCGGATCCGGGCGACGTCGAAGGTCATGTAGGCGTTCCCGCCTTGACGAACTTCTCGTAGCCGTCGCGCTCCAGCTCCTCGGCTAGCTCCGGCCCGCCTTCGGCGACGATCCGGCCGCCGACGAACACGTGCACGAAGTCCGGCTGCACGTACCGCAGGATCCGGGTGTAGTGCGTGATGAGCAGCACCCCGTGGTTGTCACCCTCGCGGAACCGGTTGATCCCCTCGGCCACCACCTTCAGCGCGTCGATGTCGAGGCCGGAGTCGGTCTCGTCGAGGATGGCGATCTTGGGATCGAGCAGCTCGAGCTGCAGGATCTCGTGCCGCTTCTTCTCGCCGCCGGAGAACCCCTCGTTCAGGTTCCGCTGGGCGAACTCCGGGTCGATGGACAGCCCCTCCATCGACGCGCGCAGCTGCTTGGTGAAGTCGCGCAGCTTCGGCGCCTCGCCGCGGACCGCGGTCATCGCGGTGCGCAGGAAGTTCGACACGGACACGCCAGGGACCTCGACCGGGTACTGCATGGCCAGGAACAGCCCGGCCCGCGCTCGCGCGTCCACGCTCATGGCCAGCACGTCCTGGCCGTCCAGCGTGACCGACCCGCTGGTCACCCGGTACTTCGGGTGGCCGGCGATCGCGTACGCGAGGGTGGACTTGCCGGAGCCGTTCGGCCCCATGATGGCGTGCGTCTGCCCGGCAGACACGGTGAGATCCACGCCGCGCAGGATCTCCCGGCTGCCGCCGGCCGCCTCCTCCACGCTGACGTGCAGGTCACGGATCTCGAGGGTGGACATTGCCTCTCCTGGTTCGGATGTGTCAGTAGTCGTCAGGTCAGTGCTGGTCATCTCGGCGTCCTATTCAACGGCGTTATCCAGAATCCAGCGCCACGGTGACCGCGGTCCTGAACTGTCCCGATCACTCGTGCGGGCCCGCCGGGCCCGCGCTCGCGAGTCGGTCGCAATAACGCTAGGTGAGCGAGACGTAGACGTCGTCGCCCTGGATCTTCACTTGGTAGGTGGCCACCGGCTCGGTCGCCGGCGGTCCGGTGGGATTGCCGGTGCGCAGGTCAAAGCAGGACCCGTGCAGCCAGCACTCCACCGTGTGGTCGTAGATCTCGCCCTCGGACAGCGGGACCTCGGCGTGCGAGCAGACGTCACGCAGCGCGTACACCTCGCCGCCGCTGGTCCTGATGATCGCGACCGGCTCGCCGTCCACCTCGACCCCGATCGCCCCCTCGTCGGGCAGGTCGGACAGCGCGCACACGCGGCTGAACCCGCCGGCCGGCTGTGCCTCGGTCATGACAGTTCCAGCTCGATCCCGGCGGCGATGCGCTCGGCCACCTGGGCTATCCCGATCCGTTCGGTGAGCGAGCCGAAGAACCCGCGGATCACCAGCCGCCGCGCCTCGGCCTCCGGGATACCGCGGGCCATCAGGTAGAACAGGTGCTGGTCCTCCAGCCGCCCGCTGGCGCTCGCGTGCCCGGCACCGACTACCTCGCCGGTGAGGATCTCCAGATTGGGCACCGAGTCGACCCGGGTCCCGTCGGTCAGTACCAGGTTCCGGTTCCGCTCGTAAGTATCGGTACCGATTGCCTCGGCCCGGATGATCACGTCGCCGATCCATACCGCGTGCGCATCCCGGCCCTGCAGCGCGCCCCGGTAGTCCACCCGGCTGCGGCAGTTGGGCATCGCGTGATCGACGAAGAGCCGGTGCTCCAGATGCTGGCCGGCGTCGGCGAAGTACATCCCGAGCAGTTCCGCGTCCCCGCCGGGCCCGGCGTACCGGACCGTCGGGGCGAGCCGGACCACGCCGCCGCCCAGCGATACCGCGGCGTGCCGGATCGTGGCGTCCCGGCCGACCCGCGCGTGGTGGTGTGAAACGTGCACCGCGTCGTCGGCCCAGTCCTGCAGACTCACCACCTGCAGCGACGCGCCGTCGCCGACCACGAGCTCGACGTTGTCGGCGTAGGTCGCGCTGCCCGCGTGATCCAGGATGACCACCGCCTGGGCCATCGGCTGCACGTCCACGAGCAGGTGCCCGAACGTGACGCCCGCGTCGTCGTGGCCGCGGACCGTGACCACGGTGGGCCTTTTGGTCACCGCCTCGGCCGGCACCGTGATGACGGTGGCCTCGCCGAAAGAGGCGAACGCGCGGGCGCTGACCCGGTCGGCCGGCGCGAACGAGCGGCCGAGCCTGGCGTCGGTCCGCGGCGCCGACTCCACCACCACACCGGGGGCGGCGTCGGTTTCCACCGTCACCTTCCCCTCGGCCAGCGGGGCGTCGCCGGTCAGATCCCGCCAGCCGGCGCAGCGGCGTGAACCGCCATTCCTCCTCGCGCCCGGTGGGCACGGGGAAGTCGGCGAGGTCGAACGACTGCCGTTCGTGCAACCTGGAGACGGGCGCCGGGCTCTCCGGCGCCCTGCCGATCCCGGCCATCAGCCGACCGCCCCCTCCATCTGCAGCTCGATCAGCCGGTTCAGCTCGAGCGCGTATTCCATCGGCAGCTCGCGGGCGATCGGCTCGACGAAGCCGCGGACGATGGTGGCGGCCGCCTCGTCTTCGGTCATGCCGCGGCTCATCAGGTAGAACAGCTGGTCCTCGGAAATCTTGGAGACCGAGGCCTCGTGGCCCATCTCCACGTCGTCCTCGCGCACGTCCACGTACGGGTAGGTGTCGGACCGGCTGATGCTGTCCACCAGCAGCGCGTCGCACTTCACCGTGGACTTGGAGTGCGCGGCGCCTTCCTGCACGTTGACCAGGCCGCGGTAGGAGGTCCGGCCGCCGGCCCGGGCCACCGACTTCGAGATGATCTGGGACGACGTGTCCGGCGCGCAGTGCACCATCTTCGCCCCGGCGTCCTGGTGCTGGCCGGTGCCGGCGAACGCCACCGACAGCGTCTCGCCGCGGGCGTGCTCGCCCATCAGGTAGACCGCCGGGTACTTCATGGTGACCTTGGAGCCGATGTTGCCGTCCACCCACTCCATCGACGCGCCGGCCTGCGCCACGGCCCGCTTGGTGACCAGGTTGTACACGTTGTTCGACCAGTTCTGGATGGTGGTGTACCGGCAGTGCGCGTCCTTCTTCACGATGATCTCGACCACCGCCGAGTGCAGCGAGTCGGACGTGTAGACCGGCGCGGTGCAGCCCTCGACGTAGTGCACGCTGGCGCCCTCGTCGACGATGATCAGGGTCCGCTCGAACTGGCCCATGTTCTCGGTGTTGATCCGGAAGTAGGCCTGCAGCGGGATCTCCACGGTCACCCCCGGCGGCACGTAGATGAAGCTGCCGCCGGACCAGACCGCGGTGTTCAGCGCGGCGAACTTGTTGTCGCCCGGCGGGATCACCGTGGCGAAATACTCCCCGAACAGGTCCGGGTGCTCCCGCAGCGCGGTGTCGGTGTCCAGGAAGATGACGCCCTTGTCCGCCAGGTCCTCGCGGATCTTGTGGTAGACGACCTCGGACTCGTACTGCGCCGCGACGCCGGCGATGAGCCGCTGCTTCTCCGCCTCCGGGATGCCGAGCCGGTCATAGGTGTTCTTGATATCGGCGGGCAGCTCATCCCAGCTGGCCGCCTGCTTCTCGGTCGACCGGACGAAGTACTTGATGTTGCCGAAATCGATCCCGGACAAGTCCGCGCCCCAGCTGGGCATCGGCTTGCGGCCGAACATCCGCAGCCCGCGCAGCCGCAGGTCCAGCATCCACTCCGGCTCGTTCTTCTTACCCGAGATGTCCCGGACCACCTCCTCGGACAGGCCGCGGCGCGCGGACTCGCCCGCGACGTCGGAGTCAGCCCAGCCGAACTTGTAGCTGCCGAGGCCCTCGAGCTCAGAAGGTGCGGTAGTCGTCATATCGAAGAGCCCTCCGGACTCTGTGTACCTGTCATCGGTTCCTGGCCTCGCGGCCCTTTGCGTGTCCCGCCGGCGGCGAGCGAACGGTCCGTTACGTGCGTGGTGCAGACGCCATCTCCGCGGGCGATGGTAGCCAGCCGCTGCACCGGGGTACCGAGCAGCCTGCCGAACGCCTCCGTCTCCGCCTCGCACAGCTCGGGGAACTCGGCCGCCACGTGAGCGACCGGGCAGTGATGCTGGCAGAGCTGCTCGCCCGTCCCGCCGGCCGGTGCGCCGGTCGCGGAGGCCGCGTAGCCGTCGGCCGACAGGGCCTCGGCCAGCGCCTGTACCCGCTGATCGACCGGCCCGTCCGCGACCACGGGCGCGTACCTGTGCTCCAGGTCGGCCAGCTGGCGCCGGGCGAACTCCGCCACCGCGACCGGGCCGCCGGTCTCGGCCAGAAAGCGCAGTGCGCTGGTGGCCAGGTCGTCATAGGCGTGCTCGAACGCGCTCCGCCCGGCGTCGGTGATCGCGAACAGCCGGGCCGGCCTGCCGCGCCCCCGGCCGCGCTGCACCCTGGCCATCCGGGTCTCGATCATGCCGTCGGCGAGCAGGTTGTCCAGGTGGCGCCGGACCGCGGCCGGCGTCAGCCCCAGCCGATCGCCGAGCGACACCGCGGTAGACGGCCCGAGCTCCAGGATCAGGCGGGCGACCCTGGCGCGCGTCCCGCGTTCCGACCATCCTTGCTCGGGTGCGCCGGAAGCTCCGGCGCCGGCCGTGGCGGCGCCGGATGCCGCTGTCGCCGTCACCCGCACGTATTTCACAACATCAGTGTGCCGTAAATCGTTCCCCGGCCGCAACACGAACGCGTGTGACGGCCCGCACACGCGGACATATGTGCGCAAGTGACCAGTGGTGTCACTGGTGCGGCCCGGCCTCCGGCAGGGATGCAATTCCTGCCCGATTCCGGGCAGATTCTTGACCTCGCGGATGGCATCTGGCACGCTCGCCTGGCGTGAGCCCTCCTGCACCGCAGGATCTGGTCCGGCGCGTAGTCGATTCCACCGGGCTGCCGCAGGCCACCGCGGCCCGGGTGGTCAGCGACGTGATCGGCTACTTCGCGGAGACGACCGAGCAGTTCGTCCGGCGTCGGCATGCCGAGCTGCGCCGGCATTACCGGAACGATCAGATCTGGGCGATCATCACCAGCGAGCTGGCCGGCCGCCCGGTGGCGGCCCCCCGCCCTTCGCAGCGGCAGCTGCGCAGGATCGTGTACGGCTGACCATGGCCTGATCAGGGCCGGGCAGCATCAGCGAGGAAGGAACCTGGGCATGTGCGGGATCGTCGGCTACGTCGGGCAGCGCGAGGCTACCCCTATCCTGCTCGAGGGCTTGCGCAGGCTCGAGTACCGCGGCTACGACTCGGCCGGGCTGGCCGTCGTGCACCGCGGCCGGCTGCGGGTCACCAAGGCTGCGGTGCGGGTGGCGGGCCTGCGCGAGCTGGTCGGCGCGCCGGGACCGGCGACCTCCGGCATCGCGCACACCCGGTGGGCGACGCACGGCGAGCCGACCGATGTCAACGCCCACCCGCACACCGACGCGAGCGGCCGGATCGCCGTGGTGCACAACGGCATCATCGAGAATTCCGAACGGCTCCGCGCCGAGCTGTCCGCGCGCGGCGTCACGTTCCGGTCCGATACCGACACCGAGGCGCTCGCGCACCTGATCGCGGCGGCGCTCGGGGCCGGAGCCGGCTCCCTCGAGGAAGCGGTCCGGGCCGCCCTGGCGCGGGTCGAGGGCACCTACGGGCTGGTCGTGCTGGACGCCCGGCAGCCCGGCGAGCTGGTCGCGGCCCGCAACGGGAGCCCGCTGGTCATCGGCATCGGCGAGGGCGAGACGCTGGTCGGCTCCGACGTCGCCGCGCTGGTGCGGCACACCCAGCGGGTGGCCTACCTGGAGGACGGCGAGCTCGCCACGCTGACCGCGACGGACCTGCGCACCAGCACCCGCGAGGCGCGGCCCATCAACCGGCAGGCCACCACGGTCGAGGTGACCGCCGAGGACTACGAGCTGGGCGACTCGCCGGACTTCATGCACAAGGAGATGCACGAGCAGCCTGCCGCCGTCGGACGGGCGCTGCTGGGCCGGCTCGACGACCAGTTCGCCACCGCCAGGCTGGGCGGCATAGAAGTCACCGCGCGGGACGTCCACGCCATCCGCCGGGTGAAGTTCCTCGGCTGCGGGTCGGCCTACTACGCGGCCCAGCTCGGCGCGGGGCTGATGGAGGAGCTGGCCCGGCTGCCGGCCGACGCCGAGCCGGCCTCGGAGTTCCGCTACCGCAACCCGGTCATCGATCCCGACACGCTGTTCATCGCGGTCAGCCAGTCCGGCGAGACGCTCGACACGCTCACCGCCGTCCGCGAGCTCGAGCGCAAGGGCGGCCGGCTGCTCGGCGTGGTCAACGTGGTCGGCAGCGCCATCGCCCGCGCCTGCGGGAACGGGATCTTCCTGCACGCCGGTCCCGAGGTGGCGGTCGCCTCGACCAAGGCGGTCACCAACATGGCCGTCTCGTTCGCCATGCTCGGCCTGCTCTTCGGCCGGGTGCGCGACCTGTCCTTCGCCGACGGCCAGCGGATGGTGAACGGCCTGCGCGAGCTGCCCGGCCAGATCGCCGAGGTGCTGGCCGGCGAGGCCGAGATCGCCGAGGTGGCCAAGCGATACTCCGGTGCGCAGCACATGTTCTTCACCGGCCGGGTCCGCGGCTGGCCGGTCGCCCGTGAGGGCGCGCAGAAGCTCAAGGAGATCTCCTACCTGCACGCCGAGGCCTACCAGGCGTCGGAGCTCAAGCACGGCCCGCTCGCGCTGATCAACCCGGAGATGCCGACCGTCGCGGTCATCCCGGGCGACGAGCTGGTAGCCAAGAACGCCGGCACGGTGGAGGAGATCAAGGCCCGCGGCGGTCCGGTGATCGCGGTCACCAGCGCCGAGCTGCCCGACGGGCTGGCTGACGCGGTGATCCGGGTACCGCGGACCGAGCCGGAGCTGAACCCGATCCTGCTCACCATTCCGCTGCAGCTGTTCGCTTACCACATCGCGGTCACCCTCGGCCGGGACATCGACAAGCCGCGCAACCTGGCCAAGAGCGTCACCGTCGAGTAGCAGGCGTAGCTTGACCTGGCCGGACATAGGACGGCGAGGGCAAGGTCCGGGCCGGCGGCTGGGTCGCGGAAACCGCCGGCATACTGGCCAGCCGGGCTGCCAGCCGCGGCACCGGGACCGTCAAGTCAAGGTCACGAACGATGCAGGCTCAGGGCGCGGGATTTCCGGCCGTGGGGTATCCACCGTGGGGTATCCAGTAGAGGCATGCAAGTTCGCCGGCCAGACTCGCGCTGATGGAGGTGGGCAGTGCAGGGTCGCGTTCCGGCGGCGGATCGCAGCGCAATCGCGGCCAATATCGCGGCCTTCCGGCGAATCGGGCTTGCCGAGGCGGGCCGCAAGCCGTCGTCGGTGACACTGTGCGTGGTGCAACGCGGGGACGTGCCGTGCCTGCTGATTACGCTGCGGGCGCCGAGCCTGCGCAGCCACGCCGGCCAGTGGGCCCTCCCTGGCGGGCGGCGCGACCCGGGAGAAACGGCCGAGGATACTGCGCTCAGAGAGTTGCTGGAGGAGACCGGGATAACGGCCGGACCGGACGACGTGCTGGGCGTGCTCGATGACTACGCGACCCGGTCGGGATATCTGATGACACCGGTGGTGGTGTGGAGCGGCCCGGTCAGCGCGCAGATACGCCGCAACGCTTCGGAGGTGGCTGAGATCCATGTCATCCCGCTGGCGGACCTGGACGTGCCGCCCAGGCTGCTCAGGATCCCGGAGTCAGACCGGCCGGTCTTGCAGCTTCCGCTGCTGGGCGGGTGGGTGAATGCCCCGACGGCGGCGATCATCTACCAGTTCTGCCAGGTAGCCCTGCGCGGCCTTGCGACCCGGGTGGCGCACTACGAGCAGCCGGTGTTCGCCTGGAGGTAATCGTCTGCCCGGCAGGTGGCAGCCTCGTCCTGCTGGGCAAAGCTGCCGCTGCCCGTTGACGCTGGCGGTACTTCCCTGCCAGGCTCACCAGCATCCGTACCGGAACAGGGGTAGCGATGCGCAATGTGATTCGCCAGGCCGCGGTAGTGGCCGGTGCCACGGCGGTGCTGGCGGGCTTCATGCCGGCTCTTGCCGCCTCGGCCAAGCCAGTCACCGGATCGGCCAAGAATGGCACCTATCTGGCTCTGGGGGACTCGGTCGCGTTCGGCTATGTGCCGCCCCAGGCGGTGCCGGCGCCGAACTACCGGTCCGCCCACTCCTTCGTCGGCTACCCGGAGGATGTGGCTCAGGCGCTGCACGTCCGGGTGTGGAACGCCTCCTGTCCGGGCGAGACCACAGACAGCATGCTCACGCCGGGAGTGCAGAGCAACGGCTGCGAGAACAGTCCGGGGTCACCGGTCGGCTACCGCACCGAGTTCCCACTGCACGTGCAATACAAGGGCACTCAGATGGCGTACGCGCTGAAGTACCTGGCCGTGCACCGTCACACCAGGCTGGTGACGATCAACATCGGCGCCAACGACGCGTTCCTCTGCCAGGAAACCACGGCAGACCACTGCACTTCGCCGGCCGAGCTTACGGCCCTGGTCACGGAGATCCAGACGAACCTGACCACCATCTACACACAGATCCGTGACGTCGCTCACTACCAGGGTCTCCTGGTCGCGTTGACCTACTACTCGCTCGATTACAGCGATCCGGTCCAGGTGGCCCAGGCTCAGCTGCTCGACGCGGTGATCGCGGGGGTCACGAAGGCCTTCGGCGGAAAGGTCGCCAGCGGTTTCGCCGCCTTCAAAGGGGCGTCCGCGGCCTTCGGAGGGTCTCCATGCGCCGCGGGACTGCTCATCAAGCTCCCCGACGGGACCTGCAACATCCACCCCTCGCCTGCGGGGCACCTGCTGCTGGCCCAGGCCATCGAGAAAGTTGTCGGAACCCTCCCGCGGAAGTAACCAGCAGCTAGCGGAGGCCCGCAGCGGCGCCGGCGTTGGGGCCGCAGGCGCCGAGAACCCGGGTCAGGTTCCCCTATCCGGGACGTCGAGGCGGCGCTGAATCGCGTCGGCGCGTGCTGCCGCGGATCACGGCCCGGTGCTCGGCGCGGCGGCTCGCCGGCCCGGAACTGGCTCGTAGCGCTCTTGCCTGCCGGCCAGCAGTTCGCCATCATGGCGTGGTCCTGCCTCATCAATGCGGATGGAGGATCCCCCGTGTCCCGTCTTCTGCTACGCGTGACGGCCCGTCCCGCTGCTGCCCTGGCGGTGTGCGCCGCAGCGGTTTTTGCAGGCGCCCCGGCAGGCCCGGCGGCGCTGGCTGCCAGCCTGCCGGCCCCGGTGCCGGCGGTCGCCGACTACCAGCTCATATCCACCCAGACGACGCCACCGACGGAGGCTGACTGCTTCGCAATCGGCCGGCGGTGCTTCACCCCGACCTCGATGCAGAACTCCTACAACCTGGGCCCGCTGTATGCGGCGGGCAATGAGGGGCAGGGGGTCACGATCGCCATCATCGACTCGTTCGGCAACCCGAACATGGCCTCCGACCTGGCTAACTTCAACACCCAGATGGGCCTGCCGCACATGTGCGGCGAGCCGGGCGCGACATGCGGCGCCGGGATTCCGACGTTCACGCACGTGTACTGGAACGGGAAGACCCAGGTGAAATCGCCGCCGCCGAAGAGCAAGGGCGCCGGCGCGCAGGCTCGCGATGCGTGGACCCTGGAGACCAGCCTCGATGTCGAATGGGCGCACGCTATGGCCCCGGAGGCGAACATCCTCAACGTGACCACCAACCCGGCCGAGACCCAGGGAGTGCAGGGTCTGCCGGCGATGATGAACGCCGAGCAGTTCATCGTGGACAACCACGAGGCCACGGTCATCTCGCAGAGCTTCGGGGCGGTCGAGGAGGGCTTCCACGGCGCCAATTCGCTGCTGAACCTGCGGCACGCGTTCATCTCCGCCGCCGCGAACGGCGTCACCGTGCTGGCCAGCTCGGGCGACGGCGGGACGGCCAACTCGCTGAAGTCACCGACGAAGAAGCCGAGGCTCGTTCCCTTCCCGACCGTGAACTGGCCGGCGTCCGACCCGCTGGTGACCGGCGTGGGCGGCACGTACCTGTGCACCGACCCGGTGACCGGCATGGGAATCGACTCGACCGACCCGCCGACCAACTGCCAGGTCACCCCGCCGACGCGGGAGATCGGCTGGATCGACGCCGGTGGCGGCTTCAGCCACGTGTTCGCCACCCCCAGCTACCAGGACGCCCTGCCGGCCGGATCCACTCCGATCGGCGCCATGCGCGGCGTTCCCGACGTGGCATTCCAGGCCAGCTCCCGTACCGGCACGCTGGTTTACGACACCGGTCCGGGTGGCGGCGGCTGGTTCGTCGTCGGCGGGACGTCGTGCTCGTCCCCGCAGTTCGCCGGGCTGGTTGCGATCGCCGACCAGATCGCCGGGCACGGCCTGGGCCAGATCAACCCGACGCTGTACCAGCTGGCGAACAGCGCGAATTACAGCTCAGATTTCTTCGACGTGACCACCGGAAACAACCAGGCCGACCCCAGCGTGCCGGGCTACCCGGCGACGACCGGGTGGGACCCGGTGACCGGCCTCGGCACACCCAACGCGGCCAACCTGGTGCCCGCGCTGGCCGCCGGGTAACCGCCCGCCGCAAGAAACAGCACGGTCACATTCCGGCCGGGGAGGCCGCCACGGCGGGCTCCCCGGCCGGAGCACGCCGCGCGCCGGAACCGGCTCGGCGGCCACCCGTGCAGGGCGCAGGCAGGATATTCCGCGGCGGCAACTGGAGCTTGCGCACCAGCGCTACTCCTCGGCGGTCCCGCCGATGCTCTGAATGGAATTGCGCACTGCGGGACTGAGCAGCTGAAGAAGCGGTGCCGCGGCGGTCTGGAGCTGTCCCATGGCGTCGTCCAGGCTGTCGCCCGGCACGGCAGCGCCGCCGGTTGACTTGCCTATCTGCGCGAGCGTGCGGGTCATTACCGCGCCGAGGTCCTGGGCCTGCTCGAGGAAACTCCGCGCGACCGGGTCATCGATGAGCACAGGCGCGCTGATGAGCAGCATCATCATGTACGTCCGGAAACCATCGGACGCGGCGTCGCGGTCGCCCGATCCGTGGATCACTGCCGACACGGCCTTAGCCGAACGAGTGGCCTGGGCTGCGATGATGGCGGCCTGTGCGGCGACCGCATGGCCGCGTTGCCTGGCTTGTCGCAGGTCGAGCAGCTGATTCACGACCAGGACCGTGACCAGCAGCACCAGCAGGCCCCCGACGGTATCGGTCGTAAGCGGGTGCGCCGTCCACCAGTGTCGCTGCCCGGCGTCTATGATTTCGCCGACGACAAGCGCCAGCGTTATCAGCGTCGCCAGGGCCGCGGCGAGCCACCCTATCAAGCGCGTAGACACCGGACGACTCTACGGGAACCTCACCCAGGTCAATCCCGGGGTCGGCCTGCGCCCGGTGCCAGCATTCCTCGCGTTGCCGGGGCATGGCGCGACCCGGGAAGCTAGCTGTTCGTGGCTCGCGAAGTACTCACGCGGCGAGCAGGCGCCGGGGATGCCGTCGCGGACGTCAGTCACCGGTGACGCCGTCGATCCGCTCCCGGATGAGGTCGGCGTGGCCGTTGTGGCGCGCGTACTCCTCGATCATGTGCAGGTAGATCCAGCGGATGTCGCGGGTGCGCTCTGGGTGGTGGCCGTGACTGGGTACGACATCATCAAGCTGCTTTGCGGCCACCGCGGCGCGCGCGTGCGCTATTTCCTGCTTGAACGCCTCGATGTTGGCGGCTGCGTCCGCGTCATCAAGCGCTTCGAAGTCCTGGCCAGTCTCGTCCGGGTCGTACGGGAATGCCATGTCGGTGTTCGCCGCGTGGATGCGGAACCACCAGCGCTCCACCTCGGTCATGTGCCGCACCAGGCCGAGCAGCGAGAGGCGGGACGGGGGAACCGCCCGTTCCTTCAACTGGCCGGCGGTCAGGCCTGCGCACTTACCCAGCAGCGTGTCGCGATGAAAGTCCAGCCAGGCCTCCAGCGCCTGGCGCTCACCCAAGATGAGCCCCGGCTCGGTACGCTCCGCCTGCGGAGCCGTCCATGCTTCAGTCATGAATCGCCACGGTAGCTGCGACCGGCTGTCTCCGTCGATCACCTAACCAGCGCGGCGCCGATAGCGC
The DNA here is from genome assembly GCA_963762615.1 of uncultured Actinomycetes bacterium. GTDB lineage: Bacteria > Actinomycetota > Actinomycetes > Streptosporangiales > Streptosporangiaceae > PALSA-505. The sequence goes on from CAVXLG010000020.1 coordinate 861,778, forward strand.
CGCGCGCGCCGGCCTGCGGCAGCCGTTCGGGCTTGAGGATCCGGGCTGCCGCCGGCGCGCCGGGCGTAACTAGAAGTTAATGTGCCACGTCGAGGGCGGGCACAGCCAGTGTGTGGGCCCTATTGCCAGCTTGGCGGTGCCGAACTGGTTCTGGTCGAACACGGCCGGGGGGTGCGGTGTCGCTGTCACCGGGAAGCACAGCAGGCTCCCGGCCGGGTGGATGATGGGGAATACCGCGCCGCCGGCTGTCTTCGCCGTCGGCATGCACAGTTCCGCCGGAACGGCGGTGACCCTCGCCGAGACTGGCTTGCCGGCGAACTCGTCTTGCAGCTGCACAGGGGGCGGCTTGTAGGCGCCCTGGCTGATCTTCACCGGGTAACAGGTGAAGTGGTCCAGGCCCGGCGGCTGCACAGGCGTCCGGTGGGGTGGTCCGGTCAGGCTCTTCCACGACGGCAGGCAGAGCAGGTTGGGCTGGCTCGTGGTCACGTCCGCGATGCCGAACTGATTGGTGACGGCCAGGCTGTGTACGGGCTGCGGCGGGGCGGTGATCGTCAAGCAGGCCAGGTGGGCAGCCGGGTCGGTGACGGGGAAGATCTTCCCGGTAGGCAGCGTCTTGGCTACGGGGTTGCAGTGCAGCGCGACCTTGCCGATCGTCGGCGTGAAGCCGGCCGGGTTGAGCGCGTTCTTCAGCGTTACCGCGGGAGGGATCTTGAAACCGGTGCCGCTGGCCAGATAGCAGAGCTGGTGGCTGAGCGGCGGGGGGGGTTTGGCGGACGCGGACGCGGCGGCCACACCCCCGACCGCGCCCCCGCCGGCCAGCACGACGAGCGCGGCGCTGAGGGCCGCCCTCCTGGCGGCAGGCCGTAATGACTGGAACATAGGGTCTTCTCTCGTTCCGCGGGCGGTGGCAGCTGCCCGCACCTGATGGGTGGGCGCGGGAGACGGGGCCTTATCTTCGGGACCCGGACCTTAACAGCATCGACCCTGGCCTTGCTCACCGCAAGGGCGCGAAAAGCTTCCGCACTGTGCCAGATCCGTCCCGGGACAGGTAACCGAGATTTGAAGTAAAGCCCTGCTAGTCCCTACTAAGGACCAGTGACGACGATCTTGGCCGCGCCCACCAGCACAATCGTGTCAATCCCCCTGGGATGCGGCACCCCGACGTAACAGGTCTCCTGGAACCCGCGTCTGGCAGGCTGCATGACCTTGGGGCAGACCAAGGCAGTCATGCTGGCGCGGAAGGCGCCGGCCGAATTGGTCGTCACGGTTACCACGTTCTTCGTGGCGCAGGGCTGCTGCGGGACAACCCAGTTGGTCCGCGAGCATTCCATGACCTTCAGCGTGGTGTTCGGGCGGAACCCGGTGCCGGTGAGGTGGGTCGTGGTGTTCACCATCAGATTGTTGGGCTTCGCTACGATGTGCGGCATTGCCGCGGCGGAAGCCGCGCCGGTCGCGAGGAACGGGGTAGCTGCCGCCAGGCTTGCCGCGATCATTACGCTGGCCAGCCTGCTGACGCCGGCTTGTTTCATGACGGTATCCCTCCTGCGCGGTTACCTCGACTGTCCTTCAGTGTGAACTGCATGGCACAGGTGCAGCTACCCGGTGGCCAGCCACTCCCGAAGATTTCTGCTGAGTTCAGCCGAAATTAGCCAGGCCGCCGCGTACTCGGGCTGGAACCGCGGTCCTCGCTACCGGAGCTCTTCCGGTGCGCGGGGCGGGGCGCGAAGGCCTCAGCGGCGCCGCGGCGGAGCACCAGCGCAACTATCCCCGGGCTTGATCGGCCCCGCTGATGCTCGAGGGAGCACCAGCGGGCTGGTGCTCCCTCGATTACTACAGGTGGGTCGGTTACCGGATGCCGTAATGCCCGTGCAGGGTGGCGGCAGAGATCCGGCGACTGCCATGCGAGCGGCTGGATGCGGTCCCGATGCTGGCCTTGAACGCGGCCAGCAGGGTCTTGGCCGGGTTCACCGACCCGAAACTGTCGGCGAAGTAGAAGTTGCCGTTGAGGGTGAGGCTGTTGACCCCGGACGCCGCGGGCAGGCCGTTCGCGGCGTCGATCGCCTCATCGACCGGGATGTTCCTCGCGCCACCCGGGCCGCAGCCGGTGACGCCGGGCGCGGAGAAGGTGGTGTCAGTGGCCGTGGCCTGCGTGACCGCCAGGACATCGACGTTCGGGAACCGGGTCGGGTTCGGGTCGGGCGTGACTCCCAGGGTGCCGGTGACGCTCGGGTTGATGACGACCGGGTTGTTGTCCGACCCGATGTAGCAGCTGTTGCCGAGCAGCGGGTTGATCAGCTTGAACTTGACCGGCTGGGTCCACGTGGTGAGCGCGAAGTTCGTGATCTGGCCCGCGGACTGGGCCAGCGCGAAGACCTTCAGGTACTTCCCGCCGAAGTTCTCGGCCTGGGTGCAGATGTTTTTGACGACCGGGCTGGTGGCGGTGGAGCAGCCCAGCGCCTGGAGCAGGCCGCCCGGCACGAACTCGGGCGAGGTGACCAGCTGCGCCTGCAGGCCGGCGGGCGGCGGCAGGATCCCCCCGACCCACAGGTTGGGCGCGTTCGGCGGGTTCCAGGCGCCGAACTGAGCGGTCACCGGGTGCACGACCGGCGTGGTGATGTTGCCGAGCTTGATCGAGCCGGTGACGGCGTCCCCAGCGATGCACCCCATGGCAGTTCCGTTCACGTTCACTGCCGACTCCTGCATGAGGGGGTTGAGCAGCGGGCAGTTGGTGAACGGCTTGTAGATGCCGCCCGGCGGCGGGTAACCCGGGCCGATCTGGCTAGGACCCGCGTGCGAGCTGGAATGGGTGGCCAGCGCCGCTGCGGGCACCCCGACGGCGATCAGCGCTACCGCGGCGGCTGACGTCGCTGTCCCCAGCAATACTCGATGGCGGCTCCGCCATGTCGACCATTTCATCGGCATTCCTTCCTGTTGTTTTCTGGCCGTCGCGCGCATCCGCTGTGCGGATCGGTGACAGCGAGGCACAGAGCATGCGCGCGAAAACCATTTCCCATGGCCAATCCGGAGATAGGTCTTAATCTGCGTATCCGGTTTAAACGAACGGTTTGGCCCCGACGCAGGCCACGACGTATCCGCCGGTCACAGCGATATGGCCCGGCCTTGCGCCAAAATCACCTTTGGTTAGGCGGCTCCAGGGCGTGACCATATAAAGCCACGTATACGGTCATATGCCGGCCCCCTTACTATGCACGATTCGCCCTCAGGTTATCGACAGGTAGAATTAGAGTCCTCTTGTCCCCCGGTGTCAAGATTCAAACGGTCATCTGTCTCGGTTCGGTCGGCAGCCAGGCCCGCAGGCGGGCACGGCGCGACCTTTTATCAGCAGATGACAATATGGCATGTTGACTTTTATCAGCCGGAGGCGAACAAGCTGGTGACGGGGACAGCGTCGGCGTCGCGCAGCCAGCGCGTGGCCCGTATGCGAGCATGACGGCCATGATCGCTGCGTTTTCCATCACCCCGCTCGGCGGGGCAGAGTCGGTCGGCGCGTCGGTCGCCGAGGCGGTGCGGCTGGTACGGCACAGCGGCCTGCCGAACGAGACCAACGCCATGTTCACCAACGTCGAAGGCGACTGGGACGAGGTGATGAGCCTTATCAAGGCGTGCGTGACGAAGGTCGGCGAGAGCGCCCCGCGGGTGAGCCTGGTCATCAAGATCGACTATCGTCCGGGCGTGACCGGCGCCTTGCGGAGCAAGGTTGAGTCAGTCGAGCGCCGGCTGGCCGGACCGTAGGGCAGGGGACTGGCCCGGGCATCTCGTTGCTGCCAGATGCCGGCTTGACCAGGGTCAGGCTTCAATGACCCGGCTGCGCATCCCTGGCGAGCAGGTATTGCTGCAGGTCACGCAGGGGCTGACCGGATGAGTCGAGGTGGTGCCGGGTCCAGGAGCCATCGGCGTCCAGCCACCACGACGCGGTGGACTCGTCCATGGCCAGGGCGATGAGGTCGCGCAGATCTGCCTGCTGGGCCGGGTCCTTCATCCGGACCAGCAACTCGACCCGTCGGTTCAGGTTGCGGTGCATCAGGTCGGCGGAGCCGATCCACACTTCGCTGTCCTCGTCCTCGCCCGGGCCGAACGCGTAGATCCGGGAGTGCTCCAGGAACCGGCCCAGGATGCTGCGGACGCGGATCGTCTCCGACAGGCCCGGTACCCCGGGCCGGACCGAGCAGATGCCGCGCACCCACAGGTCCACCGGCACCCCGGCCATGGAGGCCCGGTACAGCGCGTCGATCATGTCCTCGTCCACGATCGAGTTGCACTTGAACTGGATCTGGGCCGACTTTCCCTCCCGGTGCCGTGCCACCTGCCGCTCGATCCGTTCCACCAGGCCCGGCCGCAGGCCGGCCGGGGCGACCAGGAACCGGCGGTAGGAGCTCTTGCGGCTGTAACCGGTCAGGGTGTTGAACAGGTCGGCGGCGTCCGCCCCGACCTCGGGGTCGGCGGTCAGCAGGCCGAGATCTTCATACTGCCGGGCGGTCTTGGGATGGTAGTTGCCGGTCCCGATGTGGCAGTAGCGGCGCAGCGAGCCATCCGGATCCTCCCTTACCACCAGCACCGCCTTGCAGTGCGTCTTCAGGCCGACGATCCCCCAGACGACGTGACAGCCCGCTTCTTCCAGCTTGCGCGCCCAGGTGATATTGGCACGCTCGTCGAACCTGGCCTTCAGCTCGACCACCACCACCACCTGCTTACCCGCCAGCGCCGCATCGATAAGCGCGTCCACGATCGAGGACGAGTCGCTGGTCCGGTACAGGGTCTGCTTGATCGCGAACACCCGGGGGTCGGCGGCAGCCGACTCGATCAGGCGCTCCACCGTGGTGGTGAACGAGTCGTAGGGCAGGTGCACGAGCACGTCGTGCCGGTCCAGGGCGGTGAAGATATCGGTGTCATGCGGCAGGGCCGACTCCGACGGGACGAAGGGAGCGTACTTGAGCCGGGGCAGCTCCAAATCGGCGATGACGGTCAGGCCGGACAGGTCGAGCGGCGCGGGCAGGTGGTAGACGGCGCGCTGGTCAATCCCGAGCTCGGTGACCAGCTTGTCGAGCACGCCGCCGGACATCGTGTCCTCCACCTCCAGCCGGACGGCGGGCTCGAACCGCCGCCGCTGCAGTTCGCGTTCCAGCGACTGGAGCAGGTTCTCGGTGACGTCCTCGTCCACCTCCAGGTCGCGGGTGCGGGTAACCCGGAAGGCATACTGCTCGAGTATCTCCAGGCCGGCGAACAGCTCGGGCAGGTGGGCGGCGATCACGTCTTCCAGCGGCACGAACCGGTACCGCGACACGGTGAGGAACCGGGGCAGCAGCGGAGGCACCTTCACCCGGGCGAACAAGGTGGCGCCGCTGCCCGGATCGGCGACCATCACCGCCAGGCTCAGCGACAGGCCCGAGATGTAAGGAAACGGGTGGGCAGGGTCCACCGCCAGCGGCGTCAGCACCGGGTAGATCCGCTCGCGGAACAGCCGCTGCAGGTTCTCGTGCTCGACCGCCGACAGCTCCTTCCACCGCAGCACCTCGATCCCTTCGCCGCCCAGGGCCGGCTGGACCGATCGGGCGAAGCACTCGGCGTGCCGGACGCTCAGCTCGCGGGCTTTATCCAGGGTGCGGGTCAGAACCTCCTCCGGCGGCGCCCCCGTCAGGCTCTCCACCGGCAGCCCGGCCGCCATCCTGCGCATCCTGCCCGCCACCCGCACCATGAAGAACTCATCCAGGTTGGTTGCGAAGATCGACAGGAACCTGACCCGCTCAAGCAGCGGCACAGCCTCATCCTCGGCCAGTTCCAGCACCCGCTGGTTGAACCTGAGCCAGCTTTCCTCACGGTCGAAATAGCGGTCGGGCGGAAGATCAGCATGCCGTTCGTCCCGCTCACCGGCAGGGCCAGCAGATGACCGGACCGCGGCCGCAGCCCCTCGGGCTCCCGCACCATCCCGCGCTCCCGCCAACCCAGGTCCCGCCCCGCTGACTCCGCCAGGGGGATCCATCCGCCCGCCTGGTGCCCGCTCCCCCGATACCGGCGATTCCTGCGGCACCTGACGCTGCGGAAAGCCGGCCTGTATGTCACCCATGCGGCCATTGTCCCCAATGCACGCCGAATCAAGACGTCCGGACCCTGCCGGCCGTCAACGGTGCTGGGAGCATCATGAACGCCCCGGGGCTGACGGAGGCCAGCCAATGACGGGCGATGCCCGTGCTCGTGCAGTGATGCTTAGCTACCCGGGGTGACTGCGTTGGATGGGGAGGAGGCCGGCCCGGTTCCCTCGGGGTTGGTGGCTCTGACCGTGAAGGTGTAGCTGGTGCCGTTGCTCAGTCCTGCGATGGTGATGGGCGATGTCACGCCCTTAGCCGTTGCTCCCCCCGGGGTCGCGGTGACCGTATAAGAGTTGATCGGATCTCCGCCGTCGGACGCCGGGGCTTTGAAGGTCACCGTCGCCGAGGCGTTGCCGGCCACTGCGGTCACATGGGTAGGGGCCTTGGGGGCAGTCGGTGTAGGCACGATGGTGACCAGGGTGCTGGGGCTGACGATGGTGGCATTGGTCGCCCCGGACAGGTTCAAGGAGAACGTCCCGCTCGTGGTCACGCCGCAGTTGTTGAGGATGATCCGCACGACCTTGGTGGTCACCCCCGGGGTGAAGGTGAGCGTGCCGCTGGCCGCCTGGTTCAGGTTGTTGCAGCCGCCCCCGGTCGAGGTCGCGTAGTTGACCGTCACCGTCTTGGTACCCGGCGCGCTCAGCGTCACCGGCAAATCCACATAGCCGTCCGCCTCGCCCGCGACCAGGTTCGGCGGCGCGGAGATCCGGGGTGCGGCCACCGCGGCGGCGCCGCTGGCTCCGATCGTGACCACGCCGGTCCCGTCGGTGATGACGGCATTCCGCGGCCCGCTCAAGGTGATGCTGAAGCTGCGGGACGGCGCCGCGCCGGACCGGTCGATGATCGGCACGGTGATGTTCTTGACCGTCTCCCCCGGGCCGAAGGTCAACGTGCCGCTGCTGGCCGTGTAGTCCGTCCCGGCCACCGCCGACCCGTTGCTCGTGGTGTACTTCACCGAGACGGTGCTGGCCGAAGCCGCGCCCGCCGGCCCGCCCAGCAGCACCGGGACGCGCACCGTGCCGGCGCTGGCATCGACCACCGCATCGCGGACGTACAGCCCGGGCGTGGCCACCGGGCCGGGATCCCCGGCAATGCCGACCAGCGTGCTCGGGCTGACGATGGTGGCATTGACCGCCGTGGACAAGTTCAGGTAGAACCACCCCATCCCGGCAATCTGGCAGTTGTTCAGGATGATCCGCACGACCTTGGTGGTCACCCCCGGGGTGAAGGTGAGCGTGCCGCTGGCCGCCTGGTTCAGGTTGTTGCAGCCGCCCCCGGTCGAGGTCGCGTAGTTGACCGTCACCGTCTTGGTACCCGGCGCGCTCAGCGTCACCGGCAGATCCACATAGCCGTCCGCCTCGCCCGCGACCAGGTTCGGCGGCGCGGAGATCCGGGGTGCGGCCACCGCGGCGGCGCCGCTGGCTCCGATCGTGACCACGCCGGTCCCGTCGGTGATGACGGCATTCCGCGGCCCGCTCAAGGTGATGCTGAAGCTGCGGGACGGCGCCGCGCCGGACCGGTCGATGATCGGCACGGTGATGTTCTTGACCGTCTCCCCCGGGCCGAAGGTCAACGTGCCGCTGCTGGCCGTGTAGTCCGTCCCGGCCACCGCCGACCCGTTGCTCGTGGTGTACTTCACCGAGACGGTGCTGGCCGAAGCCGCGCCCGCCGGCCCGCCCAGCAGCACCGGGACGCGCACCGTGCCGGCGCTGGCATCGACCACCGCATCGCGGACGTACAGCCCGGGCGTGGCCACCGGGCCGGGATCCCCGGCAATGCCGACCAGCGTGCTCGGGCTGACGATGGTGGCATTGACCGCCGTGGACAAGTTCAGGTAGAACCACCCCATCCCGGCAATCTGGCAGTTGTTCAGGATGATCCGCACGACCTTGGTGGTCACCCCCGGGGTGAAGGTGAGCGTGCCGCTGGCCGCCTGGTTCAGGTTGTTGCAGCCGCCCCCGGTCGAGGTCGCGTAGTTGACCGTCACCGTCTTGGTACCCGGCGCGCTCAGCGTCACCGGCAGATCCACATAGCCGTCCGCCTCGCCCGCGACCAGGTTCGGCGGCGCGGAGATCCGGGGTGCGGCCACCGCGGCGGCGCCGCTGGCTCCGATCGTGACCACGCCGGTCCCGTCGGTGATGACGGCATTCCGCGGCCCGCTCAAGGTGATGCTGAAGCTGCGGGACGGCGCCGCGCCGGACCGGTCGATGATCGGCACGGTGATGTTCTTGACCGTCTCCCCCGGGCCGAAGGTCAACGTGCCGCTGCTGGCCGTGTAGTCCGTCCCGGCCACCGCCGACCCGTTGCTCGTGGTGTACTTCACCGAGACGGTGCTGGCCGAAGCCGCGCCCGCCGGCCCGCCCAGCAGCACCGGGACGCGCACCGTGCCGGCGCTGGCATCGACCACCGCATCGCGGACGTACAGCCCGGGCGTGGCCACCGGGCCGGGATCCCCGGCAATGCCGACCAGCGTGCTCGGGCTGACGATGGTGGCATTGACCGCCGTGGACAAGTTCAGGTAGAACCACCCCATCCCGGCAATCTGGCAGTTGTTCAGGATGATCCGCACGACCTTGGTGGTCACCCCCGGGGTGAAGGTGAGCGTGCCGCTGGCCGCCTGGTTCAGGTTGTTGCAGCCGCCCCCGGTCGAGGTCGCGTAGTTGACCGTCACCGTCTTGGTACCCGGCGCGCTCAGCGTCACCGGCAGATCCACGTGACCGTCCGCCTCGCCGACTACGACATCGGGCGGCGCGGAGATGCCCGGTGTGGCAACGGCAGACGCCGCCGGCCGCGCCGTGGTTGCCGCTGCGGCAACAGCCGGAGGTGCAGCGGCAAGAGTGCCACCGAGGAGTGCGAATAGCAGTGCTGCAACTGCGGCGCCGGGGCCCGTCCGGGTCCAGCGGTTTCGCCGCGGTTGGATGTTGTCGTGAGCCACTGATCCCGAGCGCATTGCGGACCCCCCCGCCAAACTCCCCGTCACCGCCGTGCTGGCAGCGCCCGTCACGGTACACCATTTCACCCGGCTCGTGACAGAGGCTTCACCCGGCTCGTGACAGCGGTGCGGGATCCCGGGGTCGGCGACGTCACGCCGGCCGGACGTGCTGAGGAGGCTGGCGGCAACGAAGCGCCGGGTGAGCGGATACTAACCGGGCACGGCCCTGGGTTGATCAGGGCGGTTCTCACGCCGTGCACGATCAGGCGAGGAAGCCGCGGAGCAGGGCCGCGGTGCCTTCCAGGTGCTCGGTGACCGCCTGCCTGGCCGCCTCCGGGTCGCCGGCCAGGATGGCGTCCGCGATCGCGGCGTGCTGAACGGCGGTGTGGTCGATGTTGTGCCGCAGGATCGGGATCGCGTTGAGGAAGTCGTTCAGCCGCAGGCGCGCGTCCGCGGCGGCGGCGGCCAGCAGGCCGGATCCGGTCAGCTCGGCGATCGCCAGGTGGAAGAGGGTGTCCAGGCGCCGGTAGTCGCGCGGCGCCGCGCTGTTGACGTCGGCCACGCGCTGGGACAGCACCTCGCGCACCTGCCCCCCCTCGTCGCCCGGCAGCTGCCCGGCGACCAGCTGCGCCAGCGTCTGCGCGGCGCCGGTGTCGATGGCCATCCGGAACGTCAGCGCGTCGGCCAGGTCGGCAGACTGCTCGCGTGCGATACGCCGCGCCTCGCCGCGGCTGGGCGGTGGCGGCGCAGCGGTGACGAAAGTACCGCCGTGCCGCCCCCGGCGTGATTCCACGTACCCGGCTGCCTGCACCTCGCGGATGGCCTCACGCAGCGTGATCCGGCTGATGCCGAGCTGATTAGCGAACTCCCGTTCGGGAGGGAATCTCTCCCCCGGGCCGACCACGCCGAGCCGGATGGCGGTGAGCAGCCGCTCAACGGTCTCCTCGAAGGCGTTCCCGGCGCGCACCGGCCGCAGCAGGCCGGCCAGCATGGGTCCCTCGGTCACGCGGTAGCCCTCGTTACTGGGGTCTTGACATCGCCAGGGTTCTAGCCACAAATGGTCTCATACCAGACCATTAAGCGTACGGCCCGTCAGGGCCGGCCCGCTCGGCGCCACCCGCCGGGGCTTCCGGCGCGCGGCCCGCTGACGTGAGGAGCACGTCGTGTCGGTCAACGAGCAAGCCGCCGGGGCGGCTGGGACAGCCGGGACGCTCAGCGCGGACGAGCGGCGGCTGCACGAAATGGGCTACGCCCAGGAGCTGCGCAGGCGGATGTCCGGGTTCTCCAACTTCGCCGTTTCGTTCACGATCATCTCGATCCTGTCCGGCTGCATGACGCTGTACGGCTACGGGATGATCACCGGCGGGCCGGTCGCCATCGTCTGGGGCTGGCCGTTCGTCGGCATCATGACGCTGATGGTCGGGCTGGCGATGGCCGAGGTCTGCTCCAGCTTCCCGACCGCGGGCGGCCTGTACTACTGGGCGGCCAAGCTAGCCCGTCCGGGCAGGGGCCCGGTGTGGTCCTGGTTCACCGGCTGGTTCAACTTCCTCGGCCAGGTCGCGGTTACGGCCGGCATCGACTTCGGCGCCGCGTTCTTCATCAACGCCTGGCTGAACCTGGTATTCAATACGCCCACCTACCACTGGGTCACCATCATCATCTACGCGTGCGTGCTGCTCCTGCACGGGCTGCTGAACCAGTTCGGCATCCGGCTGGTCGCGCTGCTCAATGACATCAGCGTCTGGTGGCACATCGTCGGCGTCCTGCTCATCGTTGCCCTGCTGGCGTTCGTGCCGTCGCACCACCAGTCGGCAACGTTCGTGTTTACCAAGATCGTCAACCTCACCGGCTGGCACAGCACCATCTACGTGCTCGCGATCGGCCTGCTGCTGGCCCAGTACACCTTCACCGGCTACGACGCCTCGGCGCACATGACCGAGGAGACGGTTGACGCGGCCACCAAGGGCCCGCGCGGCATCGTCATGTCGATCGTGGTCTCCCTGTTCGCCGGCTGGATCTTGCTGATCGGGCTCACGTTCGGCATCCAGCACTACGCCGCCACCGTGACCTCGGCCACCGGCGAGCCGCCGGTCCAGATCTTCATCGACGCCCTGGGCGCGACCACCGCCAAGGTGATGGTGCTCGTCGTGATCGGCGCCCAGCTGTTCTGCGGCATGTCCTCGGTCACCGCGAACTCGCGGATGATCTACGCGTTCTCGCGCGACGGCGCGCTGCCCGGCTCGTCCCTCTGGCACCGGGTGAACAAGCGGACCAGGACGCCAACCAACGCGATCTGGCTCGCCGCCGTCGGCGCGCTCATACTCGGGCTGCCGTACCTGTGGAACACCACGTCGTACGCGGCGGTCACCTCCATCGCGGTAATCGGGCTCTACATCGCCTACGTGTCACCCACCTTCCTGCGGCTGCGGCAAGGTGACAATTTCCAGCGCGGGCCGTGGCACCTGGGCCGGTGGAGCTACGTAGTGGGGTGGATCGCCGTCACCTGGGTGGTCATCATCTTTTTCCTGTTCATGCTGCCCACGCTCAGCCCGATCCACTGGGCGAACTTCAACTACACGGTCGTGGCGGTGGTGGCGGTCATCGGCTTCGCCGGAATCTACTGGCTGGTCTCGGCCCGTAAGTGGTTCACCGGGCCGCGGATTCAGGGCACGGCGGAGGAACTGGCCGCGATCGAGCGCGAGCTGGCGAGCTGAGGGGAGGCGGATGACCGAGCCAGGCGGGCGGAACGACGCTGGCCGGCGGCGCGGGATGCTCACGGTCGAGCAGCTGCGCGTCGAGGCCGAGGCCGGGACGATCGACACGGTCCTGATCGCCTTTACCGACATGCAGGGACGGCTGGCGGGCAAACGGCTGTCCGCCGAGTTCTTCCTCGATGAGGTGCTGGCCAGCGGGCACGCCGAGGGCTGCAATTACCTGCTCGCGGTGGACGTGGACATGAACACCGTGGACGGGTACGCGATGTCGTCCTGGGAGCTCGGCTACGGCGACTTCCTCCTGGTACCCGACCTGGGCACGCTGCGCGGCGTTCCCTGGCAGCCGGCCACGGCGCTGGTCATCGCGGACCTGGCCTGGGAGGACGGCGCCCCGGTGGTGGCCTCGCCGCGGCAGATACTGCAGGCGCAGGTCCAGCGGCTGGCCGACCGCGGCTGGCGGGCGATGGCGGGCACCGAGCTGGAGTTCGTGGTCTTCCGAGACTCATACGAGCAGGCGCACGCGAAGCAGTACCGGGACCTCACCCCTGCCAACCAGTACAACGTCAACTACTCGATCCTCGGCACCGCCCGGATCGAGCCGCTGCTGCGCCGGATCCGCAACGGCATGGGCGGCGCGGGCATGTACGTCGAGTCAGCCAAGGGCGAGTGCAACCTCGGCCAGCACGAGATCGCCTTCCGCTACGCGGAGGCCCTCGCCACCTGCGACAACCACGCGATCTACAAGACCGGCTCGAAAGAGATCGCGGCGCAGGAGGGCATGAGCATCACCTTCATGGCCAAGCCGAACGAGCGGGAGGGCAACTCCTGCCACATCCACCTGTCGTTGCGGTCGGCCGACGGCGACCCGGTGCTGGCCGGCGACGGCCAGTACGGGCTGTCACCGGCCGGGGAGCACTTCCTGGCCGGCCAGCTGGCCGCGCTGCGCGAGCTGACCCTCTGCTACGCGCCGAACGTCAACTCCTACAAGCGCTACCAGGCAGGCAGCTTCGCGCCCACCGCGGTCCGGTGGGGCGTGGACAACAGGACCTGCGCGCTGCGGCTGGTCGGGCACGGTCCCGGGCTGCGGGTGGAAAACCGGGCGCCGGGCGGCGACGTCAACCCGCACCTCGCCGTGGCCGCCATGATCGCCGCCGGACTGCACGGCATCGACAGCGAGCTGCCGCTCGAGCCTGCCTTCGCCCGCAACGCGTACGCCGATGACGGCCCCCGGCTGCCGCGCAGCCTGACCGACGCGCTCGAGCTGTGGCAGAAGAGCGACCTGGCCGCGAGTGCGTTCGGCCGCGAGGTGGTCGACCATTATGCGAACTACGCCAGGACGGAGCTCGAAGCCTTCGGCTCCGCCGTGACCGACTGGGAACTGCGGCGCGGTTTCGAACGGCTTTAGTGCCGAACGGCCCCCGATGGGAGCAGATCCGGATGTCCGAGTTCACCGTGCTGAATCCCGCCACCGAGCGGCCGGTCGCCACCGTGCCGTCCTCGTCCGCGGAGCAGGCGGACGAGGCGGTCGCGCGCGCCGTGGCGGCGCAGCCCGGCTGGCGCGCGGTCGCCCCGGGTGACCGGGCCCGGCTGCTACGCGACTTCGCCGCCGCCGTGGACGACCACGCCGAAGAGCTGGCCGGGCTCGAGATCGCGAACTCAGGCCATCCCGTCGGCCAGGCCCGGTGGGAGGCCGGGCACGTGGCCGACGTGCTGCGGTACTACTCCGCCGCGCCGGAACGGCTCTGCGGCCGGCAAATCCCGGTGGCGGGCGGGCTGGACGTCACGTTCGCCGAGCCGGTCGGGGTGGTCGGCCTGATCGTGCCCTGGAACTTCCCGATGCCGATCCTCGCCTGGGGCCTGGCACCGGCACTGGCCGCGGGCAACCCGGTGATCGCCAAGCCTGCCGAGCTCACCCCGCTGACCGCGATCCGGATCGCCGAGCTGGGCCTGGAGGCGGGCCTGCCGCCGGGGGTGTTCCAGGTCCTGCCGGGCCGGGGCAGCGTGGTCGGCAGGCGGCTGGTCGACCACCCGTCGGTCCGCAAGATCGTGTTCACCGGGTCCACCGAGACCGGGCGGCAGGTCATGGCCGGCTGCGCGGCCAGCGTGAAGCGGCTGACCCTGGAACTCGGCGGCAAGTCCGCCAACATCGTGTTCGCCGACGCGCGCCTGGACCGGGCCGCGGCCACCGCGCCGCAGGCCGTGTTCGACAACGCGGGGCAGGACTGCTGTGCCCGGTCCCGGATCCTCGTCCAGCGCAGCGCGTTCGAAAGGTTCATGGAGCTGCTCGAGCCGGCCGTGACCGGCATCCGGGTGGGCGACCCTGGCCGCGACGACACCGTGATGGGCCCGCTGATCTCGGCAGACCACCGGGCCCGGGTCGCCTCGTACGTGCCGGACGGCGCGCCGGTGGCGGTCCGCGGCTCGGCCCCCTCCGGCCCGGGGTTCTGGTATCCGCCGACGGTCCTGGCCCCGGTGCGCCGGGACGACCCGGCGTTCACCGAGGAGGTATTCGGCCCGGTGGTCACCGTGATGCCGTTCGAGGACGAGGCCGAGGCGGTCTCGATCGCGAACGACACGCCGTACGGCCTGTCCGGCTCGATCTGGACCCAGGACATCGGCCGCGCGCTGCGCGTGGCCCGGGCGGTGGAGTCCGGCAACCTGTCGGTGAACTCGCACTCCTCGGTGCGTTACTGGACGCCGTTCGGCGGGTTCAAGCAGTCCGGGCTGGGCCGCGAGCTGGGGCCGGATGCCCTCGACGCCTTCACCGAGACCAAGAATCTCTTCATCTGGACGGAGGACTGAGGACATGCGCGGCCTAGCAGACCGGGTGGCGGTGATCACGGGCGCCGGCAGCGGGATCGGCCTGGCCACGGCGATCCGGCTGGCCAGCGAGGGCTCGAAGATCGTCGCGGTAGACGTGGACGAGGCGGCAGGAAAGCCGGTGGCCGACGAGACCGGCGGCGTGTTCGTCCGCGCCGACGTGTCCGTCGAGGACGATGTCCGGCGGATCTACGCCACAGCGCACGAGACCTACGGCAGCGTGGACATCGCCTTCAACAACGCCGGCATCTCGCCGACCGACGACGACTCCATCCTGACCACCGGCCTGGACACCTGGCACCGGGTCCAGCAGGTCAACCTCACCTCCGTGTACCTGTGCTGCAAGCACGCGATCGGCTACATGCGGCGCCAGGGCCGGGGCTCGGTGATCAACACGGCGTCCTTCGTGGCGGTGATGGGCTCGGCCACCTCGCAGATCTCCTACACCGCGTCCAAGGGAGGCGTGCTCGCGCTCAGCCGCGAGCTCGGCGTGCAGTTCGCCCGCGAGGGCATCCGGGTGAACGCGCTGTGCCCGGGGCCGGTGAATACGCCGCTGCTGCGCGAGCTGTTCGCCAAGGACCCGGAGCGGGCAGCCCGGCGGCTGGTGCACGTGCCGATGGGCCGGTTCGCGGAGGCCGAGGAGATCGCCGCCGCGGTCACCTTCCTGGCCAGCGACGACGCCTCGTTCATCACTTCTTCCTGCTTCATGGTGGACGGCGGCATCTCCGCGGCCTACGTGACGCCGTTGTAAGGGGCGGCCCGCTCCGGCATGCCGAAGCGACGGCGCTGCCATCACGCTGCTAACGCTCCCGATCATGGGTAACCTCGATGATCGTGACAGCCGAGGTTATCCAGGACGCCAGCCCGCATCGGGGCGCCGGGCACGACCGGGGCGGCCGCCCCGTCATCGGGATCAGCTCGTACACCGAGCAGGCCCGCTGGGGAGGCTGGGATCTCCCGGCCTTCCTGCTGCCGCGCCGCTACGCCGACCGCGTCGCGGCGGCCGGCGGCCTGCCGGTGCTGCTGCCGCCCGTCCCCGGTATCGAGCAGACCGCGGCACGGCTGGACGGACTCGTCCTGGCGGGCGGCGGGGACATCGACCCGGCCGCGTTCGGCGCGCAGCCTGACCCGCAGACCGGCGGCGTGCGCCCGGCCCGCGACGCCGCCGAGTTCGCGCTCGTCTCGGCCGCGCTCGAACGCGGGCTGCCGCTGCTCGGCATCTGCCGCGGCCTGCAGGTGCTGAACGTCGCCCGCGGCGGCACGCTGCACCAGCACCTGCCCGGCCTGGTCGGGCACGACGAGCACTCACCGGTTCCCGCGGGCTACGGGTCGCACCCGGTCAAGATCGCGCCGGGCAGCAGGCTGGCCGCAGTGCTCGGCGACCAGGAACTGCCCGGTGAGCTTCCCGTTCCTACCCATCACCACCAGGCCATCGACCGTCTGGGCGAGGGCCTGGTCGCCACCGCGTGGGCCGCCGACGGGGTCATCGAGGCGGTCGAGCTCGCCGCGCCCGAACCGGACGGTCGCGGCGTGAGCACGCCGGGGTTCGCGCTCGCCGTGCAGTGGCATCCCGAGGCCAGCGATGACCCGCGGCTGTTCCGCGCCCTCGTCGCCGCGGCCAGCCGCCTGCCGCAGCCCTGACCGTTCAGCGGGAGTACGCCCGGGTTCGCGCTCGCCGTGCAGGGGCTTCCCGGGGCCGGCGATGACCCGCGGCTGTTCGGCGCCCTCGTCGCCGCTGCCTGCCGCAGCCCTGACCATTCAGCGGTGCCGGCTGCCCGCGGCCGGGGCAGCCGGCGGCCCCGCTGCCTGCGGCCCATAGACTCGGCTTCCGTGAGCAGCCCCCCGGCCGTCGTGGTCACCGGCCTGGTCAAGCGCTATGGCGGCGCCGCCGCGGTAGACGGGCTGACGCTCGCCGCCGGCCGGGCGAAGGTCACCGCGCTGCTCGGGCCGAACGGCGCGGGCAAGACCACCACCATCGAGATCTGCGAGGGCTACCGGCGCGCGGACCAGGGCACGGTGCGCGTGCTCGGCCTCGACCCGGTCCGCGACGCCCGCGCGCTGCGGCCCAGGGTGGGCGTCATGCTCCAGTCCGGCGGCCTGCCGCAGGCGGTCAGGGCGGGCGACTACCTGGGCGTGATGGCGAGCTTTTACGCCCGCCCGGCGGATCCGGCGGCCCTGCTGGACCGGCTGGGGCTCACCGGCTGCGCGCGCGTTCCGTGCCGGCGGCTGTCCGGCGGCCAGCAGCAGCGGCTGTCACTCGCCGCCGCCGTCATCGGCCGGCCCGAGCTGGTCTTCCTCGACGAGCCGACGGCCGGCCTGGACCCGCAGGCGCGGCACGCCACCTGGGACCTGATCGCCGAACTGCGGACCGCGGGCGTCAGCGTGATCCTCACCACGCATTTCATGGAGGAAGCCGAACGGCTGTCCGACGACGTCATCATCGTGGATCACGGCCAGCTCGTCGCCGAGGGCACCCCGGCCGAGCTGACCGGCAGCGACGGCCAGCTCAGGTTCCGGGCCCAGCCAGGCCTGAGCACTGACAGCCTGCTCTCGGCGCTGCCCGGCGGCACCGCCGCCAAGGAATCTCCCGAGGGGCACTACGTGATCGAGGTGCAGGGCCGGGTGGACCCGCAACTGCTGGCCGCGGTCACCGCCTGGTGCGCGGAGCACGGCGTGCTGGCCAAGGACCTGCGCGTGGAGAGCCGGACCCTGGAGGATGTCTTCCTGGAGCTGACCGGGCGGGAACTGCGCTCATGACCTCGCCGCCCCGCACCCAAGCCGGACCCGGCCGGCCTGCCGGGCCGTCGCAGTTCCGGCCCGCACCGGGAGCGGCCCCGCTGACGCGGATGGTCGCGGCGCAGGCGTCACTCGAGGCCAGGACGCTGGTGCGCAACGGCGAGCAGCTGCTGCTGATCCTGGTCATCCCGGTGCTGCTGCTGGTCGGCTTCAGCCTGGAAAAGTTCATCAACATCGCCGCGAACACCCGGCTGGACCGGATGGCCCGGGTGGACTTCCTGGTGCCGGGAATCATCGCGCTGGCCATCATGTCCACCGCGTTCACCAGCCAGGCGATCGCGACCGGATTCGAGCGCCGTTACGGCGTGCTGAAGCGGCTCGGCGCCACCCCGCTGTCCCGGGTGGGACTGATCGCCGCCAAGACCTGCACGGTCATCGCGGTCGAGCTGGCCCAGGTGGTGATCATCGTCGGAGTGGGCCTGGCGCTCGGCTGGCGGCCGCACACCACGGCCGCGGGCGTCGTGTGGGCCGTGCTGCTGGTGGCCGTGGGGACCGCGGCCTTCAGCGGGCTCGCGCTGCTGCTGGCGGGCACGCTGCGCGCCGAGGCCACCCTCGCCGCGGCCAATCTCATCTACCTGGTCCTGCTCGGCGTGGGCGGGGTGCTCTTCTCGCTGGACAAGTTCCCGCCCGGGGCGCGCGGGCCGCTCAAGCTGCTGCCCTCGGGCGCGCTGTCCGACGGGCTGCACAGCGTGCTGCAGCACGCGGGCGGGGTTCCCGCCGCCGATCTCGCCGTGCTCGCGGTCTGGGCGGCGGTAGCGATCGGGCTGGCCGCGCGCACGTTCAAGTGGGAATGAGCTCGCCGGGGGTTCGGGCCGGGGGCGGCGGCACAGTTCGCTTTCCCGCCGGCCGGCGGGGCCGAATGGCGGGAAAGCGAACGGCACCGTCACCTTGGACACTCCCGCCGCCGGTGCTGGCATTGATGGCGATTGTTTCGCTGCAGGTGGGCGCGGCGCTCGCGGGGAGGTTGTTCGGCACAGTGCCGGTGGCCGGGGTCACGGGGCTGCGGCTGTGGTCGGCGGCGCTGGTCGTGGGAGCGCTGGGGTGGCGTGGCGTCCGCCGGGCGGTGGCCGGCCATCCGCTGCACGCCGCGTGGCGGGACTGGATGGTCGTCGTGTCGTTCGGGGTCATCCTCGGGTTGATGAACTACTCGATCTACCAGGCGTTCGCGCGGATACCGCTGGGGATCGCGGTCACGATCGAGTTTCTCGGGCCGCTGGCCGTGGCGGTGGCGTCGTCGCGGCGGCCGGTCGACCTGCTGTGGGTGGCGCTGGCGGGCGGTGGCGTGCTGCTGCTGAGCCAGGGCGGCACCGGCACGGCCTACGACAGCGCGCTGGCGACCGGCGGGCACCGGGAGGCGGCGGCCGGGGTGATCTTCGCGCTGGTCTCAGCCGCCTGCTGGGCGGCGTACATCCTGCTCAGCCGGGCCACCGGGCGCCGGTTCGCGGGGTCCTCCGGGCTCGTGATCGCGATGATCATCGCGGCGGTGCTGGTAACCCCGCCCGCCGTGGTCAGCGGCGGCGCGGCGCTGCTGCGGCCTGGGGTGATCGCCACCGGCATCGCTATCGGGCTGCTCTCCTCGGTCATCCCGTACCGGCTGGAGATGGAGACACTGCGCCGCATCCCGGCGCGGGTATTCGGCATCTGGATGAGCCTGGAGCCGGTCGTGGCCGCGCTGGCCGGCCTGGTCATCCTCGGCGAGGTTCTCGCGCCGCGCGAGTGGCTCGCGGTCGGCTGCGTCGCCGTCGCCTGCGCTGGAACGGCGCGCGGTCTGCGGCCCGGATCCGGCGAGTCCGTGCTCCCGGGCGACATGCCTAACTAGCGGGCCACGCAGCGGCGGGGGCCGGCCGATCCTACGATGGGTGGGTGCCCGCGGACGTCGCCTCGAGAACCGCGCCGCCGCACCCCACCCGCGGTGCGGCGCTGCGGCGCGGACTCGCCCGGGCCGCCGAGCCGGTGTGGTGGCCCACCGCCGCGTCGATGCGGGTCATCGCCTTGTGCGGCGTGGTTGCCACGGCCGGCAGCATCGTCACCGGCGCGGCCGTCCGGCTGAGCGAGTCCGGGCTCGGCTGCCCGGACTGGCCGCAGTGCACCGGGCGCAGCCTGGTCGCGTCGGGTTCGGCCGACAGCAGCCTGGTGCACGCGTGGGTCGAGTTCGGCAACCGGCTGTTCGTGACGCTGGTCTTGATCACCGCCGCGGTCGTCCTGGTCGCGGCGTGGCGTTTCGCTCGCGGCTGCCTGCGGCCCGAGGGTACGCCGGGACCGCGGCACGTCCCGCAGCCGCAAGGTGCGCTGTTGTCGGCCGGGGCACCGCCGCCGGGACAGACGCTGCGGCCCGGGGATCCGCCGCCGCCGGGCGAGGCGCCGCTGGCCGGCCGAGGCTTGATCTGGCTGGCCGCCGTGCAGCCGGCCGGGGTCGTGCTGCAGGCCGTCCTCGGCGGGATCGTGGTGCTGACCAAGCTCGACCCGGTAACCGTCTCCATCCACTTCCTGGTCTCGATCGTGATCCTGGCCGCGGCCGTCGCGCTGTACGCCCACTTCGCCCGGCCCGCCGGGCCGGCCGCCGCGGTCCGCGGCGACCTGCCGTGGCTGTCGGCCGGGCTGGTCGCGGTGACCGGGCTGATGCTCGCCGCAGGCACCGTGGTGACCGGCACCGGGCCGCTGGCCGGCGCCGCCTCGGTGCCGCGCTATCACCTGCCGCTGGAGGGCGTGACGCAGTTCCACGCCGACATCGGCTGGCTGCTGTTCGGCCTCACCGTCGCCATGGTGATCGCGCTGCGCTCGGCCGGCGTGCCGCCCGCGGCCGTGCGCCGGGGCTGGCTGCTGCTCGGCCTGATCGTCGTCCAGGGCATCATCGGCTATGCGCAGTACTTCAGCGGCCTGCCGGCCGGCCTGGTGTGGGTGCACGTGCTCGGTGCGACGCTGATCTGGATCGTCGCGCTGCGGCTGTTCTTCGCGCTGCAACCGCTGCCCCTGCTGCGCCCGGCGCGCCGGGGACCGCCGCAGGCCCGGTGACCCACATCAACCGGGCGGTCACGGCCTACGGCGGGAAGGAGGCTGTTGCCATGCCCGCGGGCCGGGCCCGCCGGGCGGCAGTACCGGGGGCGGCATGGGGGCGGCGAATGCGTGCCCGTGCGCCAGGCCCGAGGCGCCGGGCGCCGCCCAGGGCGGCACCGGAGGTTCCGGCTGGCGGCTGAGGAACGCGCCCCGCGCCACCTGCATGAGGCCGAGCAGCGCCTGCTGCCGCTGCGCGAACGTGCCCGGGTCGATGACCTGGCGCTCGGCCCGCTGGTGCAGCAGCGCCAGCTCGGTCGCGGCCAGCTGGTAGTCGGCCATGGCGGTCGCGGCCGGACGGCCGCCGGTTGCGCGCGCCCAGGCCCGGGCTCGCCGCCGGCCAGCCAGGGTACTGAGCATCTGCACGTCGGCCATCGTCACCAGGCCGGTGGGCGCGTAATCCGGCAACACCCGCCAGATCAGCCCGACGATCCGGCGGCGGTCGTTCACCAGGACCACGGTGAGCCCGATGAGGACGCAGAACAGGATGGCGTAGGCGGTCGCCAGGCCGGCGAAGCCGAACTTCGACAGCGCGTTCCACGTGCCGTGCAGGATCACCGCGGCCAGCCAGCCGAGCGGCAGCGCCCACCAGGCACGGCGATGCGAGGCCGCGTAGGCCGCGCCGAGACCGGTCATGGAGGTGAATATGGGGTGCGCGAACGGGGACAGCACCCCGCGCAGCACGAACGTGAACTCGAGCAGCTTCACCCCCCCGACGGTGGGGTTGACCAGGGCCTCGATGTAGTAGCCGACGTTCTCGATCATGGCGAACCCGAGACCCACCATGGCCGCGTAGAGGATGCCGTCGGTGGGGCCGTCCAGCTCGCTGCGGCGCCACCAGACCATGCCGACCAGGAAGGCGCCCTTCAGGGTCTCCTCGACCACCGGGGCACCGAACGTGGCAGAGATGTAGTCGCCGTTCGTGGTGCCGAGCGCGGGCTGGGTAATGAACACCATGCCCGCCGTGTTGATGACCGCGGCGAGCAGCGCGGCGACTCCGGCCCCCCACGCGAACGCGAACAGCAGCTGCGCGCGCGGCTCCGGCTCCAGCCGGTCCAGCATCAGCACCAGCGCCACCAGCAGCGGAACCGGGAGCAGCGCGAACGGCAGCGCTATGAAGAACGGCGCCGCGCTATGCGCCCTGCTGACCAGGCTCTCGAGCAGGTCAGCGCCGAGAGCGATGAGCGCGCACAGCACGGCGAGCGCGGTGCCGACGGTCAGCCCGATCCGGGCCCTGCCCGGTGTCCGATCCTCAAGGACTGCCCTGGGGTCGAAGACCGGCGTAGCACCCGCCATAGCCGGCATGCTACTTGGCGTCAGCGCGGCAGCGGACTGACCGCCAGCGCCGGAAGAGCGCCGCCAGGGTCCGTATCGGGTAAACAGGCCGCAATACCGTCATTCGGCCCGGGGTGCCGCGACTGCGCGAGGCTGGCCGCGACGCGTCAAGGATAGGCTCAGCATGCACCCGGGGGATTGCGAGCCGGTACCGGTACACGAACCATGCAACGGGAAGAGACGGGTGAACTCACGGTGACGAGCCAGCCGCAGAGCACGTTGTCGTGGACCGACGGCCGCTGCCGGCGCCCGGTCCTGCCGCCGCAGGTGCGGGCGCGGGTACCGGCCGGGGCCGGGATTGCCCGGGGCCGGCGCGAGTTCACCGGCGATGCGGGGGAATGTGTCAGCGTGGAGCATTTTGGCGCATCCGCCGCCTATCGGAGACTGTATGAGGAATCCGGGCTCACGGCGGAGCGGGTAGCCGCCGCGGCGCGCTCCAGCCTGGCCCGGACCAACGGCTCGGAAGGATGACGGACCTCATGACCACAAACCCCGACGACACGCTGCAGCAGCTCTCCGACGCCGGAGTCTCGATCTGGCTCGATGACATCAGCCGCGACCGGCTGCGCACCGGCAACCTCGCCACGCTGATCCTCGATATGCACGTGGTCGGCGTGACCTCCAACCCGACGATCTTCGCCCACGCGCTGAGCTCAGGCGACGCCTACGACCAGCAGCTCGCCGACCTGGCGCGGCGCGGCGTCTCGGTGGACGAGGCCGCGCGGAGCATCACGGGTTACGACATCCGCTGGGCCTGTGACGTGTTCAGCTCGGTTTACGATGCCACCAGCGGCCTGGACGGGCGGGTCTCGCTGGAAGTGGATCCGCGGCTGGCCCGCGACACCCTCACGACGATCGCCGAGGCCAGGGCGCTGTGGTGGCTGGTAGACCGGCCCGGCTTGTTCATCAAGATCCCGGCTACCGTCGAGGGGCTCCCCGCGATCACCGCATGCCTGGCCGAGGGAATCAGCGTCAACGTCACGCTGATCTTCTCCCTGGAGCGGTACGCCCAGGTCATAGACGCGTTCATGACCGGGCTCGAGCAGGCCGCCGCGAACGGCCACGACCTGAACTCGATCGCCTCGGTGGCCTCGTTCTTCGTGAGCCGGATGGACACCGAGGTGGACAACCGGCTGGACAAGCTGGGCACCCCGGAGGCGCGCGCGCTGCGCGGCAAGGCCGCGATCGCCAACGCCAGGCTCGCCTACCAGCTGTACGAGAAGAGGTTCGGCATGCCGCGGTGGGAGGCACTGCGGTCGGCGGGCGCCCGCCCGCAGCGTCCGCTGTGGGCCTCGACGAGCACCAAGGATCCCGAGTTCGACGACACCATGTACGTGGTGGACCTGGTGGCCCCGGGCACGGTGAACACGATGCCGGAGGCCACGCTGCACGCGACCGCCGCGCACGGCAAGCTGCACGGCAATACCGCGGCAGGCGGCTACGAGGAGGCCAGGCAGGTCTTCGACGCCCTGGAAGGGCTCGGCATCAGCTACGACGACGTGGTGCGGGTGCTCGAGGAGGAGGGCGTAGCCAAGTTCATCGCGTCCTGGAACGTGCTGCTTGACACGATCAAGAAGGAGATGGGATGCCGCCGGCCCGGGCCGGGGGGTGGGCGCCCAGTGAGCACGCAGGCCAGCCCGCCGCCGGGTGGCGAGCCGTCGGCGGCAGGCTGGCCCGAGCCCTACACGGGCCGGGTGACATCGGGCGGCGGCGTCGCGGTCAACACCCGCGGGGTTGCCGTGATGGACGCGGAGCAGCGCTGCGCAGCCACCCTCATCTCCGAAGGCGTGCCCACCGCGCTGATCGCGAAGGACCCGCGGCTGTGGGGGCCTGCGGCCGCCGAGGAAGCGGCGGTCAGGCTGGGCTGGCTGAGCGCGCCGCGCGACTCCCGGGCCCTGCTCGGCTCCGTCTCGGTGCTCGCCGCGCAGGCGCGCGAGGAAGGCCTGGACAACATCGTGCTCGCCGGGATGGGCGGCTCGTCCCTGGCTCCCGAGGTGATCAGCCGCAGCGCCGGGGTGCCGCTCACTGTGCTGGACACCACCGACCCGCACCAGGTGGCCCGGGCGATCCGGGACCGCCTGGAAAGCACGCTCGTGGTCGTGTCGAGCAAGAGCGGATCGACCATCGAGACCGACAGCCACCGCCGGATCTACGAGCGGGCCTTTGCCGACCTCGGGCTGTCGCCGCAGCACGCGGCCCGCAGATTCGTGATCGTCACCGATCCGGGATCCCCGCTGGAGAAGATCGCCGACGAGGCCGGCTATCACGTAGTGCTCGCCGATCCGTACGTGGGCGGACGGTACAGCGCGCTGACGGCGTTCGGCCTGGTACCCGCGGCGCTGGCGGGCGCGGACGTCGCCCGGCTGCTCGACGAGGCTGATGCGGCGGCCGCCGCGCTGGCCAGCACCCCGGACAATCCGGGGCTGGCGCTGGGGGCGGCGCTCGGCGGCTACGCCCTGGCCGGCCACGACAAGGCGGTGCTCGCCGACTGCCGTTCCGGGCTCACCGGGTTCGGCGACTGGGCCGAGCAGCTGATCGCCGAGTCCACCGGCAAGGACGGCCGCGGGATCCTGCCCGTCGTGGTGGAGGACGAGAACGCGCCGGGCTTCTCGCCGAGTCCCGACGGTCACCTGATCGCTCTCGGCGACCCGGCCGGCCCGGTGGACACCGTGGTCTCCGGCCCGCTCGGCGCCCAGTTTCTCATCTGGGAGTACGCCATCGCGGTGGCGGGCGGGGTGCTCGGCGTCAACCCGTTCGACCAGCCGAACGTCGCCGAGTCCAAGTACAACACCAGGCAGCTGCTCGCCGGCGCCGGCGACGGCCCGCTGCCGGCCGGCGAGCCTGTCTTTACCGACGGCGCCATCGACGTGCACGGGGACGCGGATTTCCTCAGCGGTGCCGGGGATCTGGCCGGCGTGCTCGATGCCGCCCTGTGGTCGATGCCTGAGTCCGGCTACCTCGCGATCATGGCCTACCTGGACCGGATAGGGGACGCGGACGTGCAGCGGGTCCGCACCGCCCTGGCGGCGCGGACCACTCACCCCGTCACGTTCGGCTGGGGTCCGAGGTGCCTGCACTCCACCGGCCAGTACCATAAGGGCGGTCCTCCGTCAGGTGTCTTCCTGCAGGTCACTGGTGCGCTTGTGGAGGATGTCAGGGTGCCGGGAGAGCCGTACACGCTGGGCAGGCTCCAGCTCGCCCAGGCGCTGGGCGACCTCGGCGCGCTGCGGCGGCGGGGCAGGCCGGCGATCCGGCTGCACCTGCGCGACCGCCCCGCCGGGATCGCTCAGCTGCTCGCGGCCGCGTCCACGAAAGGAGCCGCATGATGACACCGGGCAGAGGCCTCGTCGCGGCCAATCCGCTGCGCGACCCTCGCGACCGGCGCATTCCCCGGGTAGCCGGGCCGTGCGTACTGGTCATGTTCGGGGTCACCGGGGACCTGGCCCGCAAGAAGCTGCTCCCCGCCATCTACGACCTCGCCAACCGCGGGCTGCTGCCGCCGGGCTTCGCGCTGGTGGGCTTCGCCCGCAGGGACTGGGAGAACGAGGACTTCGCTCAGGTCACCTACGACGCCGTGAAGGAGCACGCGCGCACTCCCTTCCGGGACACCGTCTGGCAGCAGCTCAGCGAGGGGATACGGTTCGTGCCCGGCGAGTTCGGCGATGACGCCGCGTTCGACCGCCTGGCCGAGACCGTGGTCCAGCTCGACAGCGAGCGGGGCACCGGCGGCAACTACGCCTTTTACCTGTCGATCCCGCCCAAGTCCTTCCCCGAGGTCGTCCGGCAGCTGAAGCGGTCCGGCCTGTCCGATCCGGGCGAGGGCAGCGGAGGCGTCCGGCCGTGGCGCCGGGTGGTCATCGAGAAGCCGTTCGGGCACGATCTCGCCAGCGCCAGGGAACTGAACACGATGCTCGACGCGGTCTTCCCGCCCTCCGCCGTCTTCAGGATCGATCATTACCTCGGCAAGGAGACGGTGCAGAACATCCTGGCGCTGCGGTTCGCCAACGAGCTCTGGGAGCCGATCTGGAACCGCGGCTACGTGGATCACGTGCAGATCACCATGGCCGAGGACATCGGGATCGGCGGCCGCGCGGGCTACTACGACGGCATCGGCGCGGCCCGCGACGTGATCCAGAATCACCTGCTCCAGCTGCTCGCCCTCACCGCGATGGAGGAGCCGCTGTTTTTCGACGCGGACTCGCTGCGCGCGGAGAAGGAGAAGGCGCTGAGCGCCGTCCGGCTGCCTTCCGACCTGGCCACCGGCACCGCGCGGGGTCAGTACACGGCGGGCTGGCAGGGCGGCATCGAGGTGCCAGGCTACCTTGAGGAGGAGGGCATCGCCCCCGACTCCCGGACCGAGACCTACGCCGCGTTGCGGCTCGGCGTGGACACCAGGCGCTGGGCGGGCGTGCCGTTCTTCCTGCGGACCGGCAAGCGGCTGACGCGCCGGATGACAGAGATCGCGCTGATCTTCCAGCGCGCCCCGCACCTGCCGTTCACCGAGACCGACACCGAGGAGCTCGGCCAGAACGCGCTGGTGATCCGGGTGCAGCCGGACGAGGGCGTCACTGTGCGGTTCGGCTCCAAGGTACCCGGAGCGTCGATGGAGGTCCGCGACGTGAACATGGACTTCGGCTACGGCCAGTCCTTCACCGAGTCCAGCCCGGAAGCCTATGAGCGGCTGCTGCTGGACGTGCTCATCGGTGACCCGCCGCTGTTTCCCCGCCAGGAGGAGGTCGAGCTGTCCTGGATGATCCTCGACCCGATCGAGGAGTTCTGGGCGGAGCACACCAAGCCAGAGCCGTACCCAGCGGGCTCGTCCGGACCGCCGAGCGCGGACGCGCTCATGGGCCCCGGCCGCGCCTGGCGCCGCCTGTAAACGGCAGACTGTGCCGATTAAGGAGGGGGCGTGATGATGATCGACCTGACGGAGACCACCACGGGGGCCATCCGCGATGCCCTGATGCAGGCACAGCACCGGCTGGGCGGTCCCGCGCTCGGGATGGTGCTCACGCTGGTCATCGTGACCGATGAGTCCGCCCAGTACGACGCGGTGCGCGCGGCCAGCCAGGCGGCCCGCGAGCATCCCTGCCGGGTGATCGGGGTGATCACCCGCAACCTGACCGGCCGGTCCCGGCTCGACGCCGAGATCCGGGTGGGTGACAGCGGCCCCGGAGAGACCCTGCTGCTGCGCATGCACGGCCCGCTCGGCGCGCACGCCGACTCCGTGGTGGCTCCGCTGATCCTGCCCGACATACCGGTCGTCACCTGGTGGCCAGGCCAGGCGCCGGGCATTCCCTCCGCCGACCCGCTGGGCGCGCTCGCCCAGCGCAGGGTCACGGACGCGGCTGACAGCGACAAGCCGCGCCAGATGCTCACCACCCTCGCGTCCGGCTACCGGCCCGGAGACACGGATCTCGAGCTGGACCCGGGCGACCCCCTGGAGATCACTGCTCGCGGCCACGCTGGACCAGCCGTACGCAGCCATGATCAGCGCCAGGGTGGGCGCGGAGGAGCACAACCCGAGTGCCGACCTCATCGCCACCTGGCTGGCGGACAGGCTGGAGATCCCGGTGACCCGGGAAGTCTCGGCCGGGCCGGGCATCACCGGGGTGACCTTCGTCACCGCCGACGGCGACATCACGCTGTCGCGACCGGACGGCCGCACCGCCACGCTGTGCAAGCCGGGCCAGCCCGAGCGCCGGGTGGCGCTGCACCGCAGGGACACCAGCGAACTTCTCGCGGAGGAGCTGCGCAGGCTCGACCCCGACGAGGTATACGCTGAGGTGCTGGCCAGATTTGCCGATCATCCTGTCGGCGACGGCGCCGCGGCGTGACCGCCCCCGAGGTCATCGTCCATCGCGACGCCCCGCTGCTGGCCAAGGCTGTTGCCGCTCGCCTCGTCACCCGGCTGGTCGACGCGGCCGCCGCCCGGGGCGCCGCCTCGGTCGTGCTGACCGGCGGCGGGATCGGCACCGCGGTGCTGGCCGAGCTGTCGGCGGCGCCCGCCGCAGACGCTGTCGACTGGCAGCACCTGGACGTCTGGTGGGCAGACGAGCGGTTCCTCCCGTCCGGCCACCCGGAGCGGAACGAGACCGGGGCGCGCGAGGTGCTGCTGGAGCGAGTGGACGTCGATCCTGGCCGGGTCCGTCCGATGCCGGGTCCGGACGGCCCCGACGGCGACGACCCGGAAGCGGCGGCGGCCCGTTACGCGGCCTGGCTCAGCGCCGCGGCGCGGCCGGAGGATCACGGGCAGGTGCCCTCGTTCGATGTCCTGCTGCTCGGCATAGGCCCGGAGGGGCACGTGGCCTCGCTGTTCCCCGGCATGCCCGCCCTCTACGATGACCGGCCGGTGGTCGCCGTCCGCGGGTCGCCCAAGCCACCGCCCACCAGGCTGACCCTGACCTTGCCCTCGATCGGCGCGGCACGCGAGGTCTGGCTGATCGCGGCCGGCGAGGAGAAGGCCGGCGCAGTCCAGCTCGCGCTGTCCGGCGCGGGCCCCGTCCAGGTGCCTGCCGCGGCGGCGCGCGGCCGGCAGCGCACGCTGTTCCTGCTGGACCGGGCGGCTGGCGGGCGGCTGCCGCCCGAGCTTGGCCGGCCAGCCTCCCCCTGACCTGGCGATTCCTGACCAGGTGCGTATTGACCTGGCGGGTCCTGACCTGGCGGGTCCTGACCTGGCGGGTCCTGATCAGGCGGTCCTGACCAGGCGGTCCTGACCAGGCGCGGGCCAGGACCGGCGGTCAGCCTCAGGGGGTGGAGTTGCCCGACCCGGATCCCGGACCGCCAGGACCGGGAGCGCCAGGACCCCCGGGACCGGGACCGCGAGGCCCGGGACCAGGTCTGCGGCGGCTGCGCATCCCGGCCAGGCGCACGGACACCAGGAGAAGGATGATCACGGGCACTACTAGCCCGGTCGTATGCATCGCCCCCGCCAGGACCAGCCAGAACAGGGCGATGGGCAGGAACGGGACGAAAACCGGACCGCGGCGGTGCGGACCCGGCCCGGCTCCGGGCTGCCCGGTCAGCGCCCCGGCCGCCGCGCGCGGCCTTTCGATGTCCGCCCCCAGCACCACATCCACCGGCAGATCACGGGTGAGCTCGCGCAGCCCGTCCCACGTTCTCGCCGCGTAGGCAGCAGTTGTTCGCTCGTCGAACTCCTCGAGGTCAAGCCTGCCTTCGGTGTACGCCTGGCGCAGGACCTCGACAACCCGCTCTCGGTCGGAGTCCGACGCCCGGATCGTCCCGTCATATCCCACGGTCAGGCCTCCCTGAGCGCTCGTACCGCCTCCTCGAATACTAACCCGTGCGGTGACGTGCGGATCGCGGCGGCCGAGCCTGTATCGGCTAGGGTCACGCCGTGCCCACGGTGTCGTCGCGCAGCGGCCCTCATCGCGACCGCCCGGTCGTCCGCGGCGACCATGCCTGGCCGCGAGGACGATCGACCAGCTGACACCGGGTACGGCTAGTGCGTGACCGTGATCCTTCCGTCCCGGCAGCGCAATCACCGGCCGCACATCTGCGGGCTTCCCAGCGTCGCAAGGCCGGGGTGATCGCGTTGCGGCGCGGCGGAGTGGCGGACATCGACTGGTCGCCCTCGGACGAGTACCGGCTGGCGCCCGGGACCGGCTGTTCGTGCTCGCCATCCGGCCAGGACTCGGGCGCGTCCTGGCCCGGAACAGGCCCGCCCGGGCGGCAGATGGTTCATCCCTGGCGTTTGGTCCCGCCGTGGAGTCCGCCCGTCAGATAAGCCGGATCCGTCCGGTCCGTCCCTCTCGTCCGGAAAAGACCTGAATCTCCCATAATCCGTAAGGCGCGGGTCTCCCCGAAAGCACACTGCTGGCGTTACGCTCAGGGCAGATCTTCCCCGTGGTTCTACTGAGCCGCCTGTGAATGTAAGGAAGGTCCGCATGAACTGCAGCGTGCCGGTCCGAAACATCCGGTACGGGCTCTCGCCTGCGGCTGCCCCATCAGCCCGGACAGTCATTCCGGCCAAGGCCGCCGCGCCATCCACCACTGCCGCGCGTCCGGCTTTCATTGGCGTAGGCGCCGGCCGATACGCGCACCCCTCCCGGGAGGAATCACCTTGAGCGTCAATGACGATCGCCCCACCCCAGCGGTAGCCCCCCCCAACATCGCCGACCCGGCACCGCTCGGGCTGGCCGCTTTCGCTCTCACCACGTTCCTGCTGTCGGCGGCCAATGCACAATGGATGACACACGCTACGGGGAACGCCTGGCTCGGCTATGCGTTCGCTTACGGTGGCCTCGCCCAGCTATTGGCCGGGATGTGGGAGTTCAAGAACAGGAACGTGTTCGGCGCGACAGCGTTCTCCACCTACGGCGGCTTCTGGATCGGGCTCGGCCTGTGGGTCGTGCTCGTGGCCCGGGTCGGCCCCACAAGCGGGGTGGCCGCGCTGGTGTATGCGGGCAAGACCACCAAGGACCTGGGCTGGATCCTGCTGGCGTTCGCCATCTTCAACACCTACATGCTGCTGTGGAGCATGGCCGTGAACACCGCGATCTTCGCCGTGTTCCTCACCCTGGAGGCGACCGAGATCGTCCTGTTCGCCGGGTTCTTCTCGGGCAACGCGAACGTAGTCAAGGCGGGCGGGTACGTCGGCGTGCTCACCGCTCTGGTGGCCTGGTACGCGTCGTCCGCGGGCGTGTTCAACGGCATGCGCGGCAGGATCGTGGTGCCCGTGGGCAAGCCGTTCATCAAGTAGCGATCACACTCTCAGGCAGCGCTACGGGTGGCCCCCGGACCGTGCGGTCCGGGGGCCACCCGTCCGTCGAGGTGTTGGAGCGCGCTGCCGCCTCCGGCGGGCTCGGGCCCACACTGCCATGGTCCGCTACTCGATCCTGGCTGACGGGCAGCCTGGCCACCGTCGTTCTCATCCGGCAGCTATTCAAGATCCCGATCGGCCCGCTCGTGCCCGACAGTCGTACCGACGCATCCTCACCGAGGAAAGCATCACCTACGTGCGGCCGGACGCGGGCAAAGGGTGCCTGCGCTGCTCAGCTCGCCAGGCACTCGTTGCCGCGGGCGTGGCCGCTTCCCGCCGTACCCGGCCGGCCGGCACCGCGAATGCCTAGGCTCGGTCCTTTCGCTCGAATCCGGTCAGCACGTGACCAGGAATCCGCCCGCGGTCGCTGACCTCGATCCCGCTGGTCTTGGCCCAGGCACGGATCGCAGCGCTTCGCTGCCGGTTAGCGGACGTCCGCCGCCGCCGCTTGGCTCCCCTTACCGAGACCTTGCGCGCGTACTCAGCGAACTTCCCGACGACGTCACTGAGCCTCTGGCTGTGCTTCGCGCATAGGTCAATCTCGTACTCCTGCCCGTCGATGCCAAACCTAATTTTCCGCTGCTGGCCGTCGGGAATCTCTTTATCGTCGTAGTCGCACGCGTATGTGACGGACACTTTCTGCGCCACTGGCGGTCCCCCCCTTCTCCTGCGGTATGTATATCCCGCTGGAACGCAGCATAACCGCCAGGGCACCAATCGATCCGCCATCGGCGACCGGCCGCACATCGCCGTATGATCCCCATCAGCCCGGGCAGCTGCCTTCGCCCGGGCACTGCGGCGCGGTCGCGCGGATGCCATTCAGCGACGGCATCCCGGCGGGACCCCGAGTAAACTCACGGCGCCGCTTACCTGCCGTCGCCGGAAGGGCGCTCTAAGCCAGAAGGGGCCGGTGCGGAGGTCGCCTCCTCGGCGATAGGCACGACGCGGCTCCAGCCGAACGGTATTCCGCGAAGGCAACAGATGCGGCCCGGGGCTTCCGCACCGGCCGACAGTCAGGAACGGCCGCGGGAGTGACCGTATTCCCGCTCGCGGTACTCGCCCGGCCCCGGCTCCTGCTGCGGGTACTCATCCGGCCCCGGCTCCGGCTGCGGGTACTCGCCCCGGCCGGACTCCCGCTGCGGGTGCTCGCCCGGTCGCGGGCCGTACCCGAAGGAACCTTCGGTGGGATCACGCCGATCGGCATGCTCCGCCGGATAGCGGCTCGGATGGACCGGGCCTACCGGGTCCGGCTCATACCCGGCGTGGTGACTGCCCTGGCCGCGGTAGGCCCCGCTCGGCGGGGCAGCCGGGAACATATCGGTGGGCGGGCTGGGCAGGTAGCCCTGCTCCGCCTCGCCGTGGTACCCGCCGTCCAGCGGATCGGCCTGGAATTCATCTCCCGGCTGGGTGCTCGGGTACTCGCCGCTTTGCTCGTGCGCGTGCCACTGTCCGACCGGCAATGGCCCCGTCGGCGGGTACGCAGCCTCCGCGCTGCCCGCGAGCTGAGCGGGCACGGCGGGAGGCTCCCGGTAGCCGCCGCCCGGCGGCCCGTCCTGGTACCCGTCCGGTCGCACGTCCTGAAACCCGCCCGGCGGCCCGCCCTGGTAGCCGTCCGGTCGCACGTCCTGATAACCGTCCGGCGGCACGCCCTGATACCCGTCCGGTCGCACGTCCTGGTAGCCGTCCGGGGGCACGCCCTGGTAGCCGTCCGGCGGCACGCCCTGGTAGCCGTCCGGGGGCACGGCCTGGTAGCCGTAGGCCGACGAGCCCGCATACCCTCCTGACGGCACGTTCTGGTACCCGCCGGGCGGCCCGTGCTGGTACCCGTCCGGCGCCGCCCTGTACCCGCCGGGGGCACGCCCTGATACCCGTCCGGGGGCACGCCCTGATACCCGTCCGGGGGCACGCCCTGGTAGCCGTCCGGGGGCACGCCCTGGTAGCCGTCCGGGGGCACGCCCTGGTAGCCGTCGGCCGGCGGGGCCGCATACCCTCCTGACGGCACGTCCTGGTAGCCGTCCGGCCGCGCGTCCCCGTAGCCGTCCGCGGCGGCGCCGTAGCCGTCGCGCGACGGGAAGTCCTGGTGGCGCCCGGGCGGACCCTGGGAGAGTGCCTCGACCATCCGGGGCAGTTCCGGAATCGGCAGCCGGAAGGTACCGGTGCAGGTATCCCCCTGCCAGATACTGAACACCGCAACCCCGGTGTCCGCGTACCAGCTCACCCGCATGGTGCGAGAGTCTCCGCGCACATCAAAGAAGACTTCACCAAGACGGGGCAAAGGGGCTGCGTCTGACGCAGACATGGAGCCCATCGTGACCCGAACCTCCAGGCTTGTCTACCTGATCGCCGGACACCGCGCGTCATCCGGCGGCTGGCCAGAGCATTCCGCCTGCGAGCCGGGCGAATTTGCGGTCCGGGCTGCGCGGGAGCCGTGCCGGATGGCATGATGAGGCGGCGGAGCTCAGGTCCGGATCGTGCCGGGTGGCGTCCCGCATTTGCCGCCATTCCCGGACGTCACGCATAGTACCTGTCCGCAGGACCGGTTTGAGCGTGCGGGAACACCGCGGCGGCACGACACGTTGCACATTATGCGACGGGGTTATTGCCGCGAAGCACGCGAGGATCGTGTGCGCACGAGCCGAGCGCTCCGAGGAGCGACGCAGGACCCACTGAACTAGCTGAGGTGATTGAATCATGTCTGAGGCACGCCGGCACGCAGCTGTGCTCCCCCGGCCGAACTGGGGATGGCAGGATGCTGCCGCATGCCGCGGAGAAGATCTCCTCCTGTTCTTCGGGCCCGATGGCGAGCGCCAGCCCGAGCGGGAGCTGCGCGAGCGTAAGGCCAAGGCGGTCTGCCTGAGCTGCCCGGTCCGCGGCGAATGCCTCAACTACGCGGTTTCCCGGCCGGAGAAGTACGGCACCTGGGGCGGCCTTAACGAGGACGAGCGCTCGTCCGAGCGCCGTCGCCGGATGCGCCGCGCCAACGCGGCCTGAGCCTGCCCCCGGTCCCCTAGCGCTCACCTCTCGCCGGAACTCACGCTTCCGCTGCGACGCCGTTTTCAGGCCCCGGCAGCGTGGCACCAGTCAGGGCTGACGGTCGGCAGCAGCGGGGGCGCGGTCAAGGAGCGCCAGCACGTCAGCGTCAGTGAGCTGGCCGAACGAGCCGTACCACTCCCCGACCGCGCGGAATGTTCCCGGCAGGGCCAGCGCGACGACCGCGTCCGCCTCGCGGAGCATCGCCGCCGCCGACGACGGCGCCGCCACCGGGATGGCCAGCACCGTCCGCCCGGCCGATCGTCCGCGCAGCGACCGCAGAGCTGCCCGCGCGGTCCCGCCCGTGGCCAGGCCGTCGTCCACCAGGATCACCTGCCGGCCGGCCACCTGGGGTGCCGGGCGGCTGCCGCGGTATACCCTCACCCGCCGGTCCAGCTCCGCGCGCTCACGCGCGACCACCGGCTCCAGAGCCAGGCGGCTGAGCCCGAGCCGGGCGAGAAGCTCGTCGTCATAAACCGGCTCGCCATCCTCGGCTATGGCTCCCACGCCGAGTTCCGGCTGGTAGGGGTACCCGATCTTCCTGGTGACGAGCACATCGAGGGGAGCTGACAGGGCGTCGGCAACCTCGCGGGCGACCGGGACGCCGCCCCGCGGCAGCGCCAGCACGAGCGGCGCGGCACTGGCGACGGCCGGGACCGCCGCCGGATCTTCCGACACCGGGCCGCCGGAGGCGGCCAGCGCGCGTTGCAGCCGCGCCGCCAGCAGCCGCCCGGCCGCCCGCCGGTCGGCGAAGAGCGGTCCAGCGGTCACGGGCACGTTCGCGAACAACTCGGCAATCCGCTCAGCTTGAAACCAAGTCTCCCGACTGGCCCCTACCCAGGGCGGGCGGCACCACACCGCCCGGCGGAGGGGCAGAATGTCAGCATGATCTGCGTTTCGTGCCGGCAGCGCCAGCACGATGACTGCCCGGGCGGCACCTGGTGCGACTGCCAGCACGAGCAGCCGCCGGACCCGCCCGAGCCGGCGCTCGGCTGGCTGCGTCAGGGCTGAGCCGTCCGCACCGGGCGCGTCGCGGCGGACGACTGCGCGCGGTCCCGGGATCCGAATATGCCCCGAAGGCGGAATAGAGTCCGCGCCGTACGCGGTTGCCGTAACCGTGGCTCCTCTCCAGGGCTGGTCCAGGGTGCGCGGAAGCGTGCCCGAATTGCCCTGGACATTCCCCGTTGCGCCGTGTGATCCTCAGTCTGTGGGTACCGCGGATCCGCTTCTCGTCGCGCGCAGGCATGTTGACCTGCAGCGCGTCCGCAGTGCCATGTGTTGTCGCCGTCGCTGATCACCGCCCGTGAGGTAAGCCGGGCGCGTGCGGCGATTCGCCCTGGTCCGGCAGCGCAGTCCGCTCTGCACCGGTAATCCTGGGCGACCCGGGCCGCTCGCGTCCCCGACCGGAAGGACGCGCCACATGACGGCAAGCACCCAGGAAGCACCCGCGAGGCCAGCCGGGGAGCGCGGGTCTGGTTCCGGCCGCCCGCCGTCGCGCTCGCGCGGCGAGGGGCAGTGGGCGCTCGGCTACCACGAGCCGCTGAACAAGAACGAGGAGAACAAGAAGAACGACGACGGCCTGAACGTCCGCCAGCGGATCATCGACATCTACGCCAGGCACGGCTTCGATTCCATCGACCCCGCCGACCTGCGCGGCCGGTTCCGCTGGTACGGGCTCTACACCCAGCGCAAGCCCGGTATCGACGGCGGCAAGACCGCGGTGCTCGAGCCAGAAGAACTCGATGACCGCTACTTCATGCTGCGGATCCGGATCGACGGCGGCCAGCTGGACGAAAGCCAGCTGCGGGTGATCGGCGATGTGTCACGCCGGTTCGCCCGCGGCACGGCCGACATCACCGACCGGCAGAACATCCAGCTGCACTGGGTGCGGATCGAGGACGTCCCGGCCATCTGGGAGGCCCTGGAGAGCGTGGGCCTGTCCACCACCGAGGCGTGCGGCGACACGCCCCGGGTAATGCTCGGCTGCCCGGTGGCCGGCATCGACGCCGGCGAGATCATCGACGCCACCCCGGAGATCCGCCAGACCGCCGGACGCTACCTGGGCGATGCCGCCTTCTCCAACCTGCCGCGCAAGTTCAAGACGGCCATGAGCGGCTGCGCCGCGCAGTGCACGGTGCACGAGATCAACGATGTCGCGTTCGTCGGGGTACCCGGCCCGGACGGCCAGCCCGGCTACGATCTGTGGGTCGGCGGCGGGCTGTCCACCAACCCGAAGATCGGGGTGCGCCTCGGCGTATTCGTCAAGCCCGGCCAGGTGGCGGAGGTCTGGGCCGGGGTCACCTCGGTATTCAGGGACTACGGGTACCGGCGGCTGCGGCACCGGGCGCGGCTGAAGTTCCTGCTCGCCGACTGGGGCGCCGCCAGGTTCCGCGAGGTCCTGGAGAAGGAGTACCTGGGCTACGCGCTGCCGGACGGCCCGCCGCCGGGCCCGCCGAGAGCGGGCAGGCGTGACCATGTCGGCGTGCACCGCCAGCGGGACGGCCTGTACTACGTAGGCTTCGCGCCCCGGGTGGGCCGCCTGTCCGGCGATCAGCTCGGCCAGATCGCCGACCTGGCGGCCAGGTACGGCAGCGGCCGGGTGCGGACCACCGCCGAGCAGAAGATGATCATCCTGGACGTTCCGGCGGACAGCACCGGCGCGCTGGCCGCCGAGCTGGACAGGCACCACCTGCAGGTCACCCCGAGCGTGTTCCGCCGGCACACCATGGCCTGCACCGGCATCGAGTTCTGCAAGCTGGCCATCGTCGAGACCAAGCAGCGGGCGTCCGACCTGATCGACGAGCTGGAGCGGCGGCTGCCGGGGTTCGACGTGCCGGTCACCATCAACGTGAACGGCTGCCCGAACTCCTGCGCCCGCATCCAGACCGCCGACATCGGCCTCAAGGGATCGCTGGTCACCGACGCCGACGGCCGCCAGGTCGAGGGGTTCCAGATCCACCTGGGCGGCGCCCTGAACGGCGGTGATGCCCGCGGGTCGGGCTTCGGCCGGAAGGTCCGCGGGCTGAAGGCCACGGCCGAGCAGCTGCCCGATTACGTGGAGCGGGTGCTGCGCAGGTTCGCGGCGGACCGGAACCCGGACGAGTCCTTCGCCGCGTGGGTCAGCCGGGCCAGCGAGGCGGACATCTCATGACAGAACGCGCCGTTCCGTTCTACTGCCCGTACTGCGGCGAGGAGGAGCTACGACCCGACACCAGGGAAGCCCACTGGCAATGTCACAGCTGCACAAGGTCTTTCCGGCTAAGCTTCGCAGGGACCGGGGTTTTCCCGACAGCGTCCCTGACGACCCGCCCCAGGGCCGAGGCGGCCTCGACGGCGCCGGCGGTCCCGAACGATGCTCCACCGACCTGGAGGGACGACCCCGCATGACAGCGCTAACCCGGGGCGGCGACCGTTCGCAGTCCCCCGAGGTGCTGGCCGCGCAGGCAGCGCAGGCCCTGGCCGACGCCACCGCCGAGGAGATCGTTCAGTGGGCAGCGGACACCTTCGATGACCGGATGTGCCTCACGTCGTCGATGACCGACGCGGTGCTCGTCCATCTGGCCTCCACGGTCCAGCCGGGCATCGACGTGATCTTCCTGGACACCGGGTATCACTTCGCCGAGACCATCGGCATGCGCGACGCCGTCGCGACCGTGTACCCGGTCAATGTGGTGAACGTCACACCCGAGCGGACCGTGGCCGAGCAGGATGTCGAGTTCGGGTCCCGGCTGTACGCCCGCGACCCCGACTTCTGCTGCCAGATGCGCAAGGTCCAGCCGCTCGAGCGCGCCCTGCGGCAGTACGACGCCTGGATCACCGGTGTCCGCAGGGAGGAGGCGCCGTCCCGGCGGAACGCCAAGGCCGTGGAGTGGGACGCCAGGCGCCAGATGGTCAAGGTGAACCCGATCGTCAGCTGGACCCAGGCGCAGGTGGACGAGTACATCATCGCCCACGGCATCCTGGTGAACCCGCTGGTCTCCGACGGATACCCGTCGATCGGCTGCGCCACGTGCACGCGCCGGATCGAGCCCGGCGCCGACCCGCGCAGCGGCCGCTGGGCGGGCACCGGTAAGAGCGAGTGCGGCATCCACGACTAGCCGGCCCGCGCGCCCCGTCTCTCGCCGGGCTATCGACGGCGCGGGGAGCGTGCACCGGTGAACGCTCCTGAGCCATCGGCGGACTTCGCTGCAGCGACGGCGGGGACGGGCAGGTCGGGCCGGGAGAGCCTGCCCCCGCTGGTGGCGGTGGCCCACGGCAGCCGCGATCCGCGCGCCGCCGCGGCGATCGAGGAACTGCTCGGGCTGGTCCGCGTCCGGGCCGCCCGGCCACGGGCTCGGCCGGCCTGGCGGTCCGCGACCGCCTACCTGGGGCACGCGCCGCCATCGCCCGGCCAGGCACTGGGCGCGCTCCCCCCCGGCCCGGTCGTCGTGCTGCCGCTGCTGCTGACCGACGCCTACCACAGCAAGACCGACATCCCGGCCGCTCTGCGGGCCGCCTCCGCCGGGCCCGGCCGCCGGCTGGAGATCATCTACGGTGACCCGCTCGGGCCGCATCCGCTGCTCATCACCGCGCTGGAGCGCCGGCTGGCCGCGGCGGGCGTGCCCCGCGGGCGACCCCGGCACCTCGGTCGTGCTCGCCGCCGCCGGAACGAGCGATCCGGCCGGGTCGGCCGCCATCGCCCGGCTGGCCGCGCAGTGGCGGGCGCGGCGCGGCTGGCAGGACGTCGTCCCGGCGTACGCCAGCGCCGCCGCGCCGTCGCCGGCCGAAGCCGTGGCCGCCCTGCTGGCCGGCGGCGCGCGCCGCGTCGCGGTGGCCAGCTACCTGCTCGCTCCCGGCCGGTTCGCCGCGGCCATCCGCGCTGACACGCTCGCCGCGGGAGCCGCCGCCGTCTCCGGGCCCCTCGGCGCAGCGCCCGAGCTGGCCGACATCGTGCTCAGCCGGTACGCGGCCGCCCGCGCCGCGAGGCTGGCCACGGCGGCGGCCCGGATAGCCTGACCGTTATGACCCGAACGCGCGCCACCCACGAGGTGCTCAACCAGGCCCCGCCGCTGGCCGGGCACGACGTGGCTGCCAGACCCCGCGCTGCTGGAGGCCCTGAACCGCGAGCAGGCAGCCGCCGTGCTCGCCGAGCTGCACGAGCTCGGCGCGCTGGCCGGCTCCGAGCAGGTACAAGAGCAGGCCCGGCTGGCCAACGACTACGTGCCCAGGCTCCGAACGCACGACCGGTACGGCCACCGGATCGACGAGGTGGATTACCACCCGGCCTGGCACGCCCTGATGTCGGTGGCCGTGGCCCACGGCCTGCACGCTGCCCCGTGGGCCGACGGCCAGCCCGGCGCCCACCTGGCCCGCGCGGCGAAGTTCTACGTGTGGAGTCAGGCCGAGGCCGGCCACAGCTGCCCGGTGTCGATGACGTACGCCGCAGTGCCCGCGCTGCGGCACGCGCCCGGACCTGGCCCGCCGGTTCGAGCCGCTGCTCGCCTCGCGTGACTACGACCCGGGGCTGCGCGCGCCGCAGACCAAGGCCGGGCTGCTGTCCGGCATGGCCATGACCGAGAAGCAGGGCGGCTCGGACGTGCGGGCCGGCACCACCCGCGCCGAGCCGGTCGCCGGACACCGGCGAGGGTGCGCACCTGCTCACCGGGCACAAGTGGTTCAACTCGGCGCCGATGTGCGACCTGTTCCTGGTACTGGCCCAGGGCCCGGGCGGGCTGACCTGCTTCCTGCTCCCCCGGGTGCTGCCGGACGGGACCCGCAACGCCGATCCGGATCCAGCGGCTCAAGGACAAGCTCGGCAACCGGTCCAACGCGTCCGCCGAAGTGGAGTACGACGGGGCGGTCGCCTGGCAGGTCGGCGAGCCGGGCCGGGGCGTGCGGACGATCATCGAGATGGTGACGGCGACGCGGCTGGACTGCGTGCTCGGCAGCGCCGCGGCCATGCGCCGCGCCGCGGTGGCCGCCGTGCACCACTGCTCATGGCGGCAGGCGTTCGGGAAGAACCTCATCGATCAACCGCTGATGACCTGCGTCCTCGCCGATCTGGCCGTCGAATCCGAGGCGGCGACCGCGGTTGCGATCCGGCTGGCCGGCGCGGCGCAGCGAGCCATGGACGGGGATGCCGGCGAGGCCGCGCTGCTGCGCGTCGCGCTGCCCGCCGCCAAGTACTGGGTCTGCAAGCGGGCCGTGGCGCACGCTGCCGAGGCGCTGGAGTGCCACGGCGGCAACGGCTACGTGGAGGAGTCCGGGCTGCCCGGGCTGTACCGCGAGGTGCCGCTGAACTCGATCTGGGAAGGCTCGGGTAACGTGACCGCGCTGGACGTGCTGCGGGGGCTGCGCCGCTCGCCCGAATCCGTCGGCGCGCTGCTGGCCGAGCTGGACCTGGCGGCGGGCGGCGACAAGCGGCTGGACGAGGCGACCGCGGAGCTGCGCCGGATGCTCGCCGGCCTGGCCGGCCTCGCGGAGGCGCCCCCCGGGGCGGCCGCGAGCATCGCCGCCGAATATCAGGCCCGGCGGCTGGCCGGCCTGATCGCGTCGCTGCTGCAGGGCGCGCTGCTGGTCAGGTACG
The DNA here is from genome assembly GCA_963762615.1 of uncultured Actinomycetes bacterium. Classification (GTDB taxonomy): domain Bacteria; phylum Actinomycetota; class Actinomycetes; order Streptosporangiales; family Streptosporangiaceae; genus PALSA-505. The sequence continues at coordinate 901,907 of CAVXLG010000020.1, forward strand.
CGCCGGCGGCGGTGGCCGACGCGTTCTGCGCCTCCCGGCTCGGATCGGCCGGCCCGGGCGGCCCCGGGTACGCGTTCGGCACGCTGCCGGACGGGCTGGAGCTGCCGTCCGTGGTCAACCGGGCGCGGGCGAGCATTCCGGCGGCCGGCTGACGCCAGGGCGCGTTCGCCGGATCTCGGGGCGCAGCGTCATTCTGCCGTGACCAGCTGGCGCCGGTCGTTGCCTGGCGCCGATCCGCTCCGCTGAGGTTTCCCCCGGACATGGCCTAGACTGACGCACCGTTCGCGGGACCACGACAGGCCCGGGTGAAGGAGATGAATGCGCGTCTGGCCAGGGAGCCCGTACCCGCTCGGCGCGACCTGGGACGGTGCGGGCACCAACTTCGCCCTGTTCTCGGGGGTGGCCGAGCGGGTGGAGCTGTGCCTGTTCGGCGGGGACGGTCCCGCGCGGTCCGCCGCCGCAGACGCGGGTGGAGCTCACCGAGGCCGACGGGTTCGTCTGGCACGGCTACCTGCCGGGCATCGGGCCCGGCCAGCGGTACGGCTACCGGGTGCACGGGCCTTACGAGCCCGCCCGCGGGCACCGCTGCAACCCGGCCAAGCTGCTGCTCGACCCGTACGCCAAGGCGGTGGAAGGCGAGTTCAGGCGGTCCAGGGCGGTGTTCGGCTACCGGACGGAAGACCCCTCGGCGCGCAGCACGCGGGACAGCGCGCCGTTCGTGCCGCGCAGCGTGGTCGCCAGCACCGACTTCGACTGGGGCGAGGACCGGCCGCCCCGGATCCCGGCCGAGGACACCATCGTCTACGAGGCGCACGTCCGCGGCCTGACCATCCGCCACCCGCGCATCCCGGCGGAGCTGCGGGGCAGCTACGCCGCGCTGGGGCACCCGGTGATGATCGAGCACCTGCTCCGGCTCGGCGTCACGACCGTGCAGCTCATGCCGGTGCACCAGTACCTGGCCGAGACCGCGCTGGCCGCGCGCGGGCTGGTCAACTACTGGGGCTACAACTCGATCTGCTTCTTCGCCCCGCACAACCTGTACTCCTCGGCCGGCCAGCGGGGTGAGCAGGTCCGCGAGTTCAAGGCGATGGTGCGGGCGCTGCACCAGGCCGGGCTCGAGGTGATCCTGGACGTGGTGTACAACCACACCGCGGAGGCCGGCCAGCTGGGCCCGACGCTGAGCTTGCGCGGCATCGACAACGCCGCCTACTACCGGCTGCACGGCGACGACCCGAGCCGGTACGCGGACGATACCGGCTGCGGCAACAGCCTGAACGTCCGGCATCCGCGGCCGCTCCAGCTGATCATGGATTCGCTGCGGTACTGGGTGCTCGACATGCACGTGGACGGGTTCCGCTTCGATCTCGCGCCGGCGCTGACCCGCGAGCAGGGTGCGGTGGACCGCTGCGCGGCCTTCCTCCGCATGGTCGGCCAGGACCCGGCGGTGTCCCAGGTGAAGCTGATCGCCGAGCCGTGGGACGTCGGCCCGGGCGGATACCAGCTGGGCAATTTCCCGGCCCCGTGGGCGGAGTGGAACGGGCAGTACGTGGGCGCGGTCCGGGACTACTGGCGCGGCCGGCCCGGCTCGCTGCCCGAGTTCGCCTCGCGGCTGGCCGGGTCGAGCCAGACGTTCCGGGCCAGCGACCGCAGGCCCGCCGCGTCGGTCAACTACGTCACCTGCCACGACGGCTTCACGCTGCAGGATCTGGTCAGCTACGACCGCAAGCACAACCAGGCCAACGGCGAGCAGAACCGCGACGGCAGCGACGACAACCGGTCGTGGAACTGCGGCGCCGAGGGACCGTCCGACGATCCGGAGATCACCCGGCTGCGGGCCAGGCAGAAGCGCAATTTCCTGGTCTCGCTGATGTGCTCGCAGGGCATGCCGATGCTGCTGGCCGGGGACGAGCTCGGCCGCAGTCAGGCGGGCAACAACAACGCGTACTGCCAGGACAACGAGCTGTCCTGGCTGGACTGGGAGCTGTCGCAGGCCGGCCGGGAGCTGCTCGGCTTCGTCCGCGCCGTCACCGGGCTGCGCCGCGCGCACCGCGTCTTCCGCCGCCGCACGTTCTTCGCCGGCCGGCCGCCCGGCGCGACGCCCGGCGGGCCCGCCGACGTCGTCTGGTTCCTGCCGTCAGGGCAGGAGATGACCGAGCAGGACTGGAACGCCCCCGGCGGCGACTGCCTCGGAGTCTTCCTGGACGGCCGTGATGCGGGCGGCGCGCCAGCTGAAGACGCCGCCGCCGTCGGGGACGACAGCTTCCTGCTGCTGTTCAACCCCCGCGGCGAGCCGGTGACTTTCTGGCTGCCGGATGCCCGGTTCGGCGCGGGCTGGGAGGTCGTGCTCGACACGGCGGCCGGCCAGCCAGGCGCGCCCGGCACCGCGGCGGCCAGCGAGGCGGGCACGCTCAGCCCGGCCGCCAAGGCCGATGTGGCCAGCCGGTCGGTGCTGGTGCTGCGCGCCGTCGGCCAGCTAGACCTTTTAGCAGCTGATATCTCCGCGGTGACTTGATCTGCTGCGCCAAGCCGGGGTCCGGTCTGGTTGACTGCTCATCGTGCGATTGATCTACCCGCCTCAGGCCGAATCCGGGGACGACGGCCCCGCAGACCTTACCCGGCCCGATCTCGCCCAGCTGTACTCGTACCCGGACACCGGCCAGGTCTGGGTGCGCGCGAACATGGTAGCCAGCGCGGACGGCGCCGCGACGATCGCCGGGCGCAGCGCAGGCCTGTCCAGCGACGGGGACCGGAGCCTGTTCGCCCTGCTCCGCACCCTCTGCGACGTCATCCTGGTCGGCGCGGGCACGGCCCGCGCCGAGCGGTACGCCGCTGTCCGGCCGGAAGAGCTGTGGCCCGGGCCTGCGCGACGGAGCGGCGCCGGTGCCGGCCATCGCGGTGGTCACCAGGAGGGTCAGCCTCGACCTTTCCAGCCCGCTGCTGACTGCCGCGCTGCCGGGGGCCCAGACCATCCTGATCACCACCGAGCAGGCGCCGGCCGAGCTTCGCTCCGACACCGGCAGCAACGCCGACGTCATCGTGGCCGGCGAGGACACCGCCGACCTGGCCTTCGCCCTGCATGCGCTGGCCGAGCGGGGGTACCTGCGGATCCTCGCCGAGGGCGGCCCGCAGCTGCTCGGCGAGCTGGCCGCGGCCGAGCTGCTCGATGAGCTCTGCCTGACCATCAGCCCGCTGGTCGCCAGCGGCGGTGCCGGCCGGATCGCCGTGGGTACCAGCGCGGTTGCGTCGGGCCGGCTCGTGCTGCAGCACGTGCTCGAGGAAGAAGGTCACCTGTTCTGCCGCTACACCCGGCGGCACCAGGCGATGGCCTGACCGGCACTGCCGTCAGGCGAGCCCGAGGATGCGGGCCGCGTTCCGGCGCAGCACCTGGTCCGCGACGTCCGCAGGCAGGCCCAGGGCGGCGAACTCGGCGAGGCAGCGCTCCGGGGTGATGAACGGGAAGTCGCTGCCCCACACGAACTGCCCGGCCAGCCGCCCGCGCAGCTCGCCGATCACCTCGGCCGGGATCCGGCGCGGCGCCCACCCGGAGATGTCGATGTACACGTTGGTCTTGTGCAGCGCCATGGCGATCAGATCCATCTGCCACGGCCAGCCGAAATGCGCGGCGACTACAGTCAGCCCGGGGTGAGCGGCGGCCACCGCGTCGAGCCTGAGCGGATGAGCGTAGTCGATCCGGATCCCCTGGCCGCCGGGCTGGCGGGCGCCGATCCCGCTGGTCCCGGTGTGGAACAGCGCGAGCAGTCCGTGCCGCTCGCACGCGGCGAAGATCGGCTGGCAGGCGGGATCGTCGGGCCAGAATGCCTGCAGCGACGGGTGGAACTTCACCCCCCGCAGCCCGAGGGCGGCGATATTCGCCACCTCCGCGACGGCCGCCTGGCCCTTGTGCGGGTTGACCGAGCCCAGGCCGGTGAACGCGTCAGGGTAATCACGGCAGGCCGCGGCCACGGTCTCGTTGGGCACCCGGGGACGGCCCGTCGCCGTCTCGGCGTCCCAGGCCAGCAGGACCGCCTTCACCTCCAGCTCGCGGTACCTGGCCGCCAGCTGATCCAGCGACTGACGCTGCACGGTGGATCTGAAATACGCTTCGGCGGCCTCGACGTAGCCGGCCATGCTGCCGTCCAGCCAGTCCGGGGTGGGCAGGTGCACGTGGAAATCGATGGCTCGCAGCGGCACCGCCCCATCGTAGAGGTCCAGCGCGGCCCGGTCGGGCGCGGTGCGGGTGCGTCGCCTAGACTCGGGCGTGTTGAGCACGGCGTCGCCGGAAGGAGGCGTGCGTCATGAACGATTCAGCGGGCGAGCAGAATCCGGGCGTTCTCGGCGGCCCAGAACCGGACGAGCAGCGGACCGACCTGCTAGGCGGCTCCCAGCCGGGGACCGACGAGCTGGGCGGCGCGGAGCCGGACGAGCAGCGGACCGACCTGCTGGACGGCTCCCAGCCGGGGACCGACGAGCTGGGCGGCGCGGAGCCGGACGAGCAGCGGACCGACCTGCTGGGTGGTGCGGAGCCGGGGTGATCGAGCCCCGGCCGGCGGGCCGATGCCGGGTCCCCCGGCCAGCGCTGGCCGGCTTCCCGGCTGGTGCACGCCCGGAGGGTGACCTGCGCAATTTAGAACAGAGTTTCGCGCTGGGCCGCCCGAAGGGCTACGCTGTAGGCATGGACACCGCGCGTTCTACCCTGACCCGGGCTCTGCATGAGTCCCGGCCGGGTCGGGCCGCGCTGGTCGCCGCCGACCTGGCGGCCCTGGACGGGCCGGTCAGCGGCCGGGTCGAGTTGCCGCTGTGGTTGTTCTGGTACCCGGACCGCGGGTTCGACCTGGACGAGCCGGGGATGCTGGCGTGGATGTACCAGACCGTGCTGCGGGAAGCCTCGCGCACGGAGGATCTGACCAGCTACCTGAATGGTGACGCGCTGGTCGCGCTCTGGCCGGACTTGTTCCTGCCCAAGGGCGTGCGGCGGGCGTGGGAGGAACGGCACCCGGCCCTGCGCGCGGCCGGGACCCCTGCCGCCTGATGCCGCTCGACGGCCTGCACCGCGAGGTGGCTGCCATCGCGCTGCGCGCCGCCGCCCGCCACGGGTTCGCGCTGGGCGGCGGCGACGCCTTGATCGCGCACGGAGTCACCGACCGGCCCACCGAGGACGTTGACCTGTTCACCGACAGGGACGGCGGTGTCGGGGCGGCCGCCGGCGCGGTGGAGGCGGCCCTGCGCGCCGCCGGCTTCGAGGTCGAACGCCGGGACGAGGCTGCTGACCTGGCCGATATCTTCACCGGGATGGGCGACGGGCTGGCGGAGTGGATCGTCACCGCGCCCGGTGACGGGCAGATGATGCTGCAGATGGCGTACTTCGACCGGGACCGCAGGCCCGTGGTCATGGATGTCGGCCCGGTCCTGGATCTGCAGGACGTGGTCGGATCCAAGGTATGCGCGCTGGCCAGCCGGGTCGAGCCTCGCGATTACCTGGACACCGCGGCTGCCCTGGAGCGTTACAGCGTGGCTCAGCTGATCACCTTCGCCAGGCGGCTGGATCCTGGCCTGACCGATCGCGACTTCGCGGACGCCGGCCGGCATCTGGATCAGATGCCCGACGGGGTTTTCGCTCGCTACGGGCTCAGCGCGCGGGATGTGGCGGCGCTGCGAGAGCGGCTCGCGGCCTGGCCGCGACCCTGATCGCGCGGCTCACGGCCCGGTCTGGCTGACCCGGCGGGCCGGCCTCACGCCCCCTGGCGCAGCCTGTCCAGCGCCTCAGCCAGGATCGCCGCCCCGTCGGCGTCGCTGCGCCGCTCCTTCACGTACGCGAGGTGAGTCTTATACGGCTCGACGCGCGGCGGCGCCGGCGGGCTGTGCTCATCCTGCCCGGCAGGGAATCCGCAGCGTGGGCATTCCCAGGTCTCGGGCACAGCGGCATCGGTAGCGAAGCTCGGCCGCGTCTCGTGCCTGTTCGAGCACCAGAAGGACACCCACACCCGCGGCGCTGACTCGCCGCGCTCGGCCTCGCCCATCGGACCCGCGCCTACCCTGCTGCCGCGGATGGCGTTGCCACTGCTCACGGAATACCCCTTGTCTCGTGGGTTCTTTCCTCACCCCGTGCCTACGTGCCTAACCTTGCCTCATGCCTGTGCGGGGGTCGTGCGTCACATGTGGGTTCGTGCTGGCGCCCGGGAGCTACCTATTGACGATGCCGAGGCCGACGATACAGAGGAACCAGATAATACCCGTGAAGATCGTCAGCCGGTCGAGGTTTCGCTCAACGACGGAGGACGAGCCCAGCGACGATGTCACTCCGCCGCCGAAGAGATCGGAGAGCCCGCCTCCCTTGCCCCGGTGCAGCAGCACCAGCACGATCATCAGCAGGCTCGTAATGATCAAGACGATGGAGAGTCCGACAGTCACGGCTTTTCCTAGTCCTTCCGGCCTTGCGCTCAGGCGTGGTGCCCAGCCATTTCACCGTACCGGCATATTCTCGCAAATTCACCGGCATCCAGGCTTGCACCGCCGACAAGGGCGCCGTCGATGTCGCGCTGCTCCATGATCGCAGCGATGTTATCCGATTTGACTGATCCGCCATACAGGATACGCACGCCGGCGGCCGTTTCGCCCCCGTGCACCTCGGAAATCCTGGCCCGGATCGCCGCGCACACCTGCTGCGCGTCCTCGGGAGTGGCCACCTCGCCGGTCCCGATCGCCCAGACCGGCTCGTAGGCGACGACCGTCCCGGCCACCTGCCCGGCCCGCACTCCGGCCAGCCCGCCGTCGACCTGGGCCAGGCACGTGCGCTAGCTGCCGCCCCTCGCGGCGGACCTCCAGATCCTCTCCCACGCACAGGATGGGCGTGAGCTCGGCCCGCAGCAGGGCCTTGACTTTGGCGTTGATCAGGGCGTCGTCCTCGCCGTGGTAGCGCCGGCGCTCGGAGTGGCCGGCCAGCACGTAACCGCAGCCGAGCTTGACCAGCATGGACGCGCTGATGTCGCCGGTGTAGGCACCCGGGTCGTGCGGTGACACGTCCTGCGCGCCGTAGCCGATCCGCAGCCGGTCGCCCAGCACCAGCGTCTGCACGCTCCGCAGCGCGGTGAACGGCGGCAGCACCACCACGTCGACCGCGCCGAAGTCCTTGTCGGTCAGCGTGAACGCCAGCTTCTGCACCAGCGCTATCGCCTCGAGGTGGTTGCCGTTCATCTTCCAGTTCCCGGCGATCAGCGGCATCCGGGCCGGGCGGCCGCTCACTGGTCGTCTCCGAGCGCGGTCAGCCCGGGCAGCGTGCGGCCCTCCAGGTACTCCAGGCTGGCGCCGCCGCCGGTCGAGATATGGCCGAACGCGTCTTCGCCGAGCCCGAGCTGCCTGACGGCCGCCGCTGAGTCCCCGCCGCCGACGACGGTCAGACCGGACACGGCGCTGATGGCCGTCGCGACGGCCAGGGTGCCGGCCGCGAAGGCGGGGAACTCGAACACGCCCATCGGCCCGTTCCAGAACACCGTCTTGGCGTCGGCAAGCTTCTGCGCGAACAGAGCGCGGGTCGCAGGGCCCATGTCCATCCCCTCGCGGTCGGCCGGGATCGCGGTGGCCGGCACCACCTCGTGGTCGGCGTCGGCGGCGAAGTGCGTGGCCGCGACGATGTCGACCGGCAGGACGATCTGCACGCCGCGCCGGGCCGCTTCGGTCCATCAGCCTGGCCACGTGCGGGATCTGCGACGCCTCGAGCAGCGACTTGCCGACCTGGTATCCCTGCGCGGCCAGGAACGTATACGACATGCCGCCGCCGATCAGCAGCCGGTCCGCCTGGCCGAGCAGATTGCCGATCACGCCGAGCTTGTCCGAGGGCTTGGCGCCGCCGAGCACGACCACGTACGGCCGCTGCGGGTCGGCGGTCAGCCTGCGCAGCACCTCGACCTCGGCCAGCACCAGGTCGCCGGCCGCGTGCGGCAGCATCCGGGGCAGGTCGTACACGCTGGCGTGCTTGCGGTGCATCGCGCCGAACCCGTCGCCGACGTACAGCGGCTCGCCCGCCGCGGCGTCACCCATCGCCGGGGCGGCCAGCGCGGCGAGCCTGCCGGCCAGCGCGGCCCGCTCCCGGTCGTCCTTGCTCGTCTCGGCAGGCTCGAAGCGCACGTTCTCCAGCAGGGCGACGTCGCCGTCACGCAGGCCGGCGGCGACCGCCGCGGCGGACGGCCCGGCGACGTCCGCGGCGAACGAGACCGGCCGGCCGAGCAGCCGGGCCAGGTGGCCGGCGACCGGCTCGAGCGAGGGGCCGCCCGCGGCCCGTTCGGCAAAATCGGCCCCTGACGGCCTGCCCAGGTGCGCGAGCACGATGACACGGGCGCCGCGCCCGGCCAGCCGGGAGATCGTGGGCAGGCTGGCCCTGACCCGCCCGTCGTCGGTGATCCGGGTCCCGTCCAGCGGCACGTTGAGGTCGGCGCGCAGCAGCACCGCCCGCCCGCCGACATCCTCCTCGTCGATGCCTCTCATCGGCTGTCCCGTTCGCTGTCGGCGCCGCCGTCAGCTCAGCCGGGAACCGACCAGGCGGACCGCGTCGGCGAGCCGGGACGAGTAACCCCACTCGTTGTCGTACCAGCCGATTATCTTCACCTGGTCGCCGAAGGCCATGGTGAGCGAGGAATCGAAGGTGCACGAGGCGGGCGAGCCGACGATGTCGGACGACACGATCGCGTCGCTCGTGTAGACCAGGTAGCCCTTCAGCGGGCCGTCGGCGGCGGCGCGGAAGGCGGCGTTCACCTCGTCCTTGGTGACCTCGCGGCCGAGCTGCGCGACCAGGTCGGTAACCGAGCCGTCCGGCACCGGGACCCGCAGCGAGATGCCGTCCATCTTGCCCTTGAGCTCGGGCAGCACCAGCGCGGTGGCCTTGGCCGCCCCGGTGGTGGTGGGGATGATGTTGATCGCGGCGGCCCGCGCCCGGCGCAGATCCTTGTGCGGGAAGTCCTGCAGCACCTGGTCGCTGGTGTACGCGTGCACCGTGGTCATCATGCCGCGGACGATGCCGAAGTTGTCCAGCAGCACCTTCGCCATCGGCGCGACGCAGTTCGTGGTGCACGAGGCGTTCGAGATGACCTGGTGCCGGGCCGGGTCATAGGCGTCGTCGTTGACCCCCATGACGATGGTGAGGTCCTCGCCCTTGGCGGGCGCCGAGATGATCACCTTCCTGGCGCCGGCGGCGATGTGCTTGCGGGCGTCGTCGGCGTTGGTGAACCGGCCGGTCGATTCGACCACGACGTCGACGCCGAGCTCGGCCCAGGGCAGGTCTGCCGGGTCCCGCTCGGCAAGTATCTTGATCGACTGGGTGCCGACCCGGATCGCGTCGCCGTCGGCCGTGACGTCCTGCGGGAGGTGACCGAGCACGCTGTCGTACTTGAGCAGGTACGCCATGGTCGCGACATCGCCGAGGTCGTTCGCCGCGACGATCTGTATGTCGCCCGCCGCCTTGCCGCCGTCGGGCGCCGCGGCGTTGACCGCACGCCAGAAGTTACGACCGATCCGGCCGAATCCGTTGATGCCCACCCGAATGGTCACAGCAGCGCTCTCCTCGATGCTTCCCTGATTGCCGGCTCGCCGCTCCTGCTCGCCGCTCGATGGCCGAGCAGCCTCGGGCCGAACCCTACCTGACCTACATGAGCATGTCGGGACTGAGCCCGGCCTCTGTGCTGGGGACGCCGAGCTCGTCGGCCCGCCGGTCGGCCATCGCCAGCAGCCGCCGGATCCGCCCGGCGATCGCGTCCTTGGTCATCGGAGGGTCGGCCAGCTGGCCGAGTTCCTCCAGGCTCGCCTGCCGGTTCGCGATGCGCAGCCGTCCCGCATCACACAGGTGCGCGGGCACGTCATCGCCGAGGATTTCCAGCGCCCGCTCCACGCGCGCGCCCGCGGCCACCGCCGCCCGGGCGCTGCGCCGCAGGTTGGCGTCGTCGAAATTGGCCAGCCGGTTCGCGGTGGCCCGCACCTCCCGGCGGACCCGCCGTTCCTCCCAGGCCAGGACGCTGTCGTGCGCCCCGAGCCGGGTGAGCAGCGCGCTGATCGCGTCGCCGTCCTTCACCACCACCCGGTCCACCCCGCGGACGTCCCGGGCCTTGGCGTGGATCTTCAGCCGCCGCGCCGCGCCGACCAGGGCGAGCGCCGCCTCCGGCCCGGGACAGGTGACCTCCAGTGACATCGAGCGGCCCGGCTCGGTCAGCGAGCCATGGGCGAGGAACGCGGCGCGCCAGGCCGCTTCGCAGTCACAGCTGCCGCCGGCTACCACCTGCCTGGGCAAGCCCGCGCACCGGCCGCCCGTAGCTGTCCACCAGGCCGGTCTGGCGGGCCAGGCTGTCGCCGTCCTTGGCCACCCGGACGACGTACCTGTTTCCCTTCCGCAACCCGCTCGGCGCGAGCACGAGCAGCTCGGAGCTGTGCCCGAACACCTCGGCGATATCCTTGCGGAGCCTGCGCGCGGCAGCCCCGGTGTCGAGCTCAGCCTCGATAACGATGTGCCCGCTGGCCAGGTGCAGTCCGCCGGCGAACCTGAGCAGGGCGGACACCTCCGCCTTGCGGCAGCACGGCTTGACCACGCTGATCCGGCTCAGTTCGTCTTTCACGAGGCCGGTCATCGCCATCTGCGTCACTCCCCCTTGAAGATCTGAGCGTAGACCCCGGCCAGGCGCGCCGGGTCGTGCCGCGGCGTTCCGTCCCGCATGGCCACGTCCGCGAAGAGCAGCCTGGCGCCCAGCAGGCCGGCTGCCTTGTCCAGGTCGGCCGTGCCGCCGGCGGCGATCCGGCGGTCGGCCAGCACCACGTCCACCGCGAGGCCGGGCGCGTGGTCGGCCAGCACCTCCAGGTGCGCACTGGGCGGCAAGCCTTCGGTCTCCCTGTCCTGCGGCGCGAGGTTGAGCACGACCACCCGGCGGGCCCTGGTCGTGAGCATCGCGCCGGCCAGGTCGGGCACCAGCAGGTGCGGCAGCACGCTGGTGAACCACGAGCCTGGCCCGAGCACCACCCAGTCCGCGTCGCGCACGGCGGCAACCGCCTCCGGTCGCGCGGCCGGGCGGGCGGGTTCGAGCGCTATCGAGTGAATCTGCCCCGCCGTGGTGGCACAGGCGACCTGGCCCCTGACGGTGGTCAGCTGGCAGGGGCGGGCCGGATCCGCCCCCTCCACCTGCGCGGTGATGTCCAGCGGCACGGCCGCCATGGGCAGCACCCGGCCGTGCGCGCCGAGCAGCCGTCCCACCCAGTCCAGCCCCTCGACCGTGTCACCGAGCAGCTCCCACAAGGCCACGATGAGCAGGTTGCCCACGGCGTGCCCGGACAGCTCGCCGCCGCCGCCGAACCTGTGCTGCACCACTCGGCTCCAGGTGGTCCCCCAGTCATCGTCACCGCACAGGGCGGCCAGGGCCATCCGCAGGTCGCCGGGCGGCAGCACGCCGAAATCGCGGCGCAGCCTGCCGCTGGAGCCGCCGTCGTCGGCGACCGTCACCACGGCGGTCAGCGTGCCGCACACCCGGCGCAGCGCCGACAGCGACGCGAACAGCCCGTGGCCGCCGCCGAGCGCCACCACCCGGGGCCCGGGCCCGGGCACGGTAGAGTCAGCTGCCGTCATCCGGTCAGGCACAGTCTCACTCGCGCCCCAGGTCCCTGTGCGTCACCTGGACTTCGGCTCCCGCCTCGGCCAGCATGGCCGCCAGTTGCTCGGCCACCGCGACGCTGCGGTGCTTGCCGCCGGTGCAGCCCACCGCGAGCGTCAGGAAGCGCTTGCCCTCGCGCTCGAAGCCGGCCAGCGCCGCCCGCATCGCCTCGACGAAGGCATCGAGGAACTCCTTCGCCCCAGGCTGGCCCAGGACGAAGTCGCGGACCTGCGCGTCCAGCCCGGTAAGCGGGGCAAGGTCCTCGACCCAGTGCGGGTTGGGCAGGAACCGGCAGTCGGCCACGATGTCCGCGTCCGCCGGCAAGCCGTATTTATAGCCGAACGAGACCACGTTGATGCGCAGGTCGGCAGCGCCCGGGCCGCCGAAGAAGCCCTGCATCCTGGCGCGCAGCTCGTGCACGTTGAGACCCGAGGTGTCGACTACCAGGTCCGCCTCGCCCCGCACGCCGCGCAGCAGCTCGCGTTCGGCGGCGATGCCCTCGCTGACCCCGCCGTCGCCCTGCAGCGGATGCGGCCGCCGGACGCTGTCGAACCTGCGGATCAGCGTGTCATCGGCGGCCTCGAGAAACACCACCCGGGGCGGGGTGCCGCGGCCGGCCAGCTCGCCGAGCGCGGCGTCCAGGTCGGTGGTGAAGGCCAGGCTGCGGACGTCAACCACCGCGGCGACCCTGGACACCGCGCCGGCCGAGCGCGCGGCCAGGTCCACCATGGTGGGCAGCAGCCCGGGCGGCAGGTTGTCCACCACGAACCAGCCCATGTCCTCCAGGGCCTTCGCCGCGGTGCTCCGGCCGGCCCCCGACATCCCCGTGATGATCACGATGCTGGGCGCGTCCGCCTCCCGGTAGCTGTCGCCGTGACCGTTCCTCACCGCTGTCCCCCGTCCGCCTCGACCCGGTGATCGTCCGCTTCGACCTGGTGATCGTCCGCTTCGACCTGGTGATCGTCCGCCTCGACCTGGTGATCGTCCGCTTCGACCTGGTGATCGTCCGCCTCGACCTGGTGATCGTCCGGCGGCGATGCTGGCCGCAGGGCGGTGATGACCGCCTCGGCCACGCCGGGCCCGATCCCGGGCAGGCCGGCGATCTCCTCGGCGCTGGCCGCCGCCAGGTTGCGCACGGAGCCGAAGTGCCGCAGCAGGGTGGCCCGCCGGGCCGGGCCCAGTCCGGGCACGCCGTCCAGCTCGCTGGCCGTCAGCGCCTTCGACCTCTTCGCCCGGTGGTAGGTGATCGCGAACCTGTGCGCCTCGTCGCGGACCCGCTGCAGCAGGTACAGGCCTTCGCTCGTGCGGGACAGGATAACCGGCGCGTTCTCGCCGGGCAGCCACACTTCCTCCAGCCGCTTGGCCAGTCCGCAGACGGCCACGTCGTCGATGCCGAGCTCGGCCAGGGCCCGCTGCGCGGCCGCTGCCTGGGCAGGCCCTCCGTCCACCACGACGAGATTGGGCGGGTAGGCGAACTTGCGCTTGGGATCGGCGATGAGGTCGGCCTGCAGGCCGTCCTCCTCGCGGTCGCCGAGCGTGTCGAGCTCGCCGGTCTGCTCGCGCTCCTCGAGGTACCTGCGGAACCTGCGGGTGATCACCTCGTGGATCGCGGAGATGTCGTCGGTGCCGTCCAGGCCCCGGATGCTGAACCGCCGGTACTCGCTCTTGCGGGCCAGCCCGTCCTCGAATACCACCATGGACGCCACCACGTGCGTGCCCTGCAGGTTTGACACGTCATAGCACTCGATCCGCAGCGGCGCCTCGTCCAGGCCGAGCCCGTCCTGGATCTCCTGCAGCGCCCGGCTGCGGGTGGTCAGGTCGCTGGCGCGCCTGGTCTTGTGCAGGGCCAGCGACCCGGCGGCGTTCCTGGCCACGGTCTCCAGCAGCGCCCGTTTGTCCCCGCGCCTGGGCACGCGCAGGTCGACCCGGCTGCCGCGCCGGGTGGCGAGCCAGTCACGCATGGCGGCGGCGCCGGGCGGCAGGACCGGCACCAGCACCTCGCGCGGCACTCCGCCGGGTGCGCCCGGGCCCGCGCCGGCCCGGGACCCGCTGCGCTGCCGGCCGGACGGCCGTCGCCGTAGACCTGGCCGAGGAAGTTCTCCACGAGCTCGGCCGTGCTGACGTCCTCGACCTTGTCCACCACCCAGCCGCGCTGGCCGCGCACCCGCCCGCCGCGCACGTAGAACACCTGGACGGCTGCCTCGAGCTGGTCCTCGGCCAGTGCGATCACGTCGCAGTCCGTGCCGTCGCCGAGCACCACCGCCTGCTTCTCCAGGGCGCGCTCCAGCGCCTTGATGTCATCACGCAGCCGGGCCGCCCGCTCGAACTCCTCGGCCGCCGCGGCCGCGCGCATATCGGTCTCCAGCGCCCGGATGAAGCGGGCGGTCTGGCCCGCCATGAAGTCACAGAAGTCCTCGGCCAGGAGCCGGTGCTCGGCCTCGCTCACCCGCCCCACGCACGGCGCCGAGCACTTGCCGATGTAGCCGAGCAGGCAGGGCCGGCCGATCTGGGCCGCGCGCTTGAACACCCCCGCCGAGCAGGTCCGGACCGGGAAGACGCGAAGCAGCGTGTCAACCGTTTCCCTGATCGCCCAGGCGTGCGAGTACGGTCCGAAGTACCTGACGCCACGCCGCTTGGCCCCGCGCATCACCATGACCCGCGGGTAATCCTCGTCCATGGTGACCGCCAGGAACGGGTAGCTCTTGTCGTCCCGGTACCTGACGTTGAACCGGGGATCGAACTCCTTGATCCAGGAGTACTCGAGCTGCAGTGCCTCGACCTCGGTGCCGACTACCGTCCAGTCCACCTTGGCGGCCGCCCGCAGCATGCCCTGAGTGCGCGGGTGCAACGTGGCGAAGTCGGCGAAGTAGGAGTTCAGCCTGGCGCGCAGCGACTTCGCCTTGCCGACGTAGATCACCCGGCCGCGCTCGTCCCGGAACCGGTAGACGCCGGGAGAGTCGGGGACCGAGCCGGGGGCCGGACGATAGCCGTGCGGAATCTGACACGTAGCAACTCTACGCAGAGAAGGCGCGCCCGCCGGCCTGCTCGCGGGCATCGTATGCGGCCCGGGCGGCCTCGATCTCGTCCAGGTGCGCGTGCGCCCAGCGGACGAGGATGCCGGCCGCGTCGAACAGCGTGTCCCCCATGGGGGTCAGCGCGTAGTCGACCCTGGGCGGCATGACCGGGTACATGGTCCGGGTGACGATGCCATCCCGCTCCAGCCCGCGCAGCGTAACGGTGAGCATCCGCTGGCTGATGCCCTCGATGGCACGCTTAAGGTCGCTGAACCGCCTGGTCCCGCCGCCGAGGCAGAAGATCACCTGCAGCGACCACTTGTCCCCGACCCGGCCCAGGACCTCGCTGGCCCGGCACGGGCTAGCCTCAAGGCAGGGGTCCGTTTCGCCCGCGTTCATGGTTACCTCCAGGTGACCAGGGCACCTGCGTGTGCCGGTCTTGCGTCGCCGGGGGCCCATCCACCAGGATAAGGGTAGAGTTCCGTTTCAGAACCAAGACACTATCCAGTACTGACATACTTCGCAGAACCCACAGACATACCAAACGGACATACCAAGGAGAGACAGTGACCGTCCAGGCGACCGAGATCCCGGGCTACGTGGCTGGCAAGTGGGCCATCGATGCCGTGCACTCCCACGTCGGGTTCACCGTCAAGCACATGATGGTGAGCAAGGTACGCGGGCAATTCAACATCTTCAGCGGCGAGTTCATCACCGCCGCCGACCCGCTCCAGTCCAGCGTTACCGCGACGATCGACCTGCGGTCGGTCGACACGAATAACGAGCAGCGTGACAATCACATCCGCTCGGCCGACTTCTTCGAGGTCGAGACCCACCCGGAGATGACCTACCGGTCCACCGGCATCCGGCGGGATCCGGACGGCGCCGGCTTCATCATCGACGGTGACCTGACCATCCGGGGCGTGACCCGGCAGGTCCCGCTGAATCTCGAGCTCGAAGGCTTCGGCCCCGACCCGTTCGGCGGTACCAGGGCAGGCTTCTCCGCCACCGGCGAGATCAACCGGTCGGACTTCGGCGTCAGCTACAACGGCCCGGTTCCCGGCGGCGGCACCATCGTCAGCGAGAAGGTGCAGATCAGCCTGGACATCGAGGCAGTGCTGCAGACGTAAGGCCGGGCCGAGGGCCAGGCTGAAGGCTAGGCCGTCCCTGGCCGGCGGGCGTCATCAGCCGGCCGGCCAGTCAGCCGGGAACGCCTCGGTGTCGCTTCCGGTGATGTCGCGGAATCGCGCGCGGAAGCTGGCCAGCAGGTCGCCGCCCCACGCATACCCGGCCGGCACGCGCACCGCCTGCGCCAGCACGTCCCGCAGCTCCCTGGTTCTGGCCCCGCCCCTGGCCAGCGGGACGGCGGCCAGCGCGTACATGTGATCGAGCGCGCCGAACACCTCGTTGGTGAGCAGCGGCAGCGTGCTGTGGCAGACGGCGGACTCCACGAACCCCTCCCACCAGGAGGGCTCGCGGGGCGTCCCGCCGCTGCCGAACGCGCGCCGCAGCCGTTCGCGCACCGCCGCGGCCACCGCCGGGTCGGGATGCTCCAGCCCGTGCTGCCACGCCCAGGCCGACTCCTCGTCCCGTTCGCACAGCGGCAGCGTCCGCGCCAGCAGCTCGAGCGCAAGCGGCACGATGTCGGCATCGCTGGACGCGGCGGCCTCAGTGAACGCGGCCACCGCCTGCTCCAGGTGCGCGATGCCCTCCGCGACCCGGCCGGCCGCCCCCTCCGCTACGGGCCCGTCAGCCGCACCCTCCGCTACGGGCCCGTGAGCTGCGGCCACAACAGGCGGATCAACTGCAACAGGCGGATCAGCCACAATAGACGACTCAGCCGTAACAGGCGGGTCAGCCGCAACAGGCGGGTCAGCCGCAACAGGCGGACCGGCAGCGGGCAGGTCGGCGGCCGGCGGATCCGCGTCGGGCGGACGGGCGGCGGGCATCCGCGCCTCTGGCGCCGTTCCGGGTTCGGTTCCACCCTCAGCGGTCATGCCGGAAGCGTAGAGCCAGTCCCGCGGACCGGGCCAGGCGGGCTGACTCACCGGCTACGAGCCGGCCGGATCCTCGAATGCGGACGGCGGCGGGCAGGCGCAGACCAGGTTCCTGTCCCCGTAGGCCTGGTCGATCCGCCGCACCGGCGGCCAGTACTTGGCCCTGCGGTCGCCGTGCCCCGGATACGCCGCCTCCTCCCGCGGGTAGGGATGCTTCCAGTCGCCCGCGATGATCATCTCGGCGGTGTGCGGCGCGTTCTTCAGCGGGTTGTCCTGGGGGTCATACTCACCGGACGCGACCCTCGTGATCTCCTCCCTGATCGCGATCATCGCCTCGCAGAACCGGTCAAGCTCGGCCAGTTCCTCGCTCTCGGTCGGCTCGATCATGAGCGTCCCGGCTACCGGGAATGACATGGTGGGCGCGTGGAAGCCGTAGTCGATGAGCCGCTTTGCGACGTCCTCCACGGTGACACCGGTATCCCGGGTGATGGGCCGCAGGTCGATCACGCACTCGTGCGCCACCAGGCCGCCCCGGCCGGTGTACAGGACCGGGTAGTGCGCCGCCAGCCGCGCCGCCACGTAGTTGGCGGCCAGGATCGCCGTCAGGGTGGCCTGGCGCAGGCCCTCGGCGCCCATCATCCTGATGTACGCCCACGAGATCGGCAGGATCCCGGCCGACCCGAACGGCGCCGCGGCCACGTCTCCCGCCCCCCGGCCGGGCAGGAACGGAGCCAGGTGCGCGCGCACGCCCACCGGCCCCACCCCGGGACCGCCGCCGCCGTGCGGGATGCAGAAGGTCTTGTGCAGGTTGAGGTGGGACACGTCGGCCCCGAACGCCGCGGGGCGGGCCAGGCCGACCAGCGCGTTCAGGTTCGCCCCGTCGACGTAGACCTGGCCGCCCGCGGCGTGCACGGCCGCGCAGACCTCGGTGACGTTCTCCTCGTAGACCCCGCTGGTGGACGGGTAGGTAAGCATGATCGCGGCGACCCGCTCGCCGAGCGAATCCAGCTTGGCACGCAGGTCGCCGGCGTCCACCGCCCCGTCCGCGCCGCACTTGACCACGGTCACCCGCAGGCCGGCCAGCACCGCGCTGGCCGCATTGGTGCCATGCGCCGATTCGGGGATCAGGCAGGCGTCGCGCTGCGGCTCGCCGCGCGACGCGTGGTAGGCGCGGATCGCCAGCAGGCCGGCCAGCTCGCCCTGGGAGCCCGCGTTCGGCTGGACCGAGACGGCGTCGTAGCCGGTGATCTCGGCGAGCAGCCGCTCGAGCTCGCCGATGAGCTCGCCGTAGCCGCCTGCCTGGGTGGCCGGCGCGAACGGGTGCAGGTCGGCGAACTGCGGCCAGCTGATCGGCTCCATCTCGGCTGCCGCGTTCAGCTTCATCGTGCACGAGCCCAGCGGGATCATGGACCGGTCCAGCGCGATGTCGAAGTCGGCCAGGCGGCGCAGGTACCTGAGCATGCCGGTCTCGGTCCGGTGCGCGCGGAACACCGGGTGGGTCATGAATTCCGAGGTGCGCCGCAGCCCGGCAGGCAGCGCGTCGGCCGGGTCCGCGACCGGGCCGACGCCGCAGATGGCGGCGGCGACCTGTGCCACCTGCTCCTCGCTGGTGGTCTCGTCGCACGAGATCTGGAACGTGTCAGCATCGGCGAGGTAGAGGTTGTAGCCGGCCGCGCGGGCCCGCTGCACGGCGTCGGCCGCGCCGCCAGGCCAGCGCACCTGAACCGTGTCGAAGAAGCCCCCGTCCGGCGCGTCCAGGCCGCGGCCGCGCAGCGTCGCGGCCAGCGCGGCGGCCCGGCGGTGCACCCGCCGGGCGATGGCGGCCAGCCCGTCGGGGCCGTGGTAGGCCGCGTACATGGCGGCGATCACCGCGAGCAGCACCTGCGCGGTGCAGATGTTGCTGGTTGCCTTCTCCCGCCTGATGTGCTGCTCCCTGGCCTGCAGAGCGAGCCGGTAGGCAGGCCGCCCGTCAGCGTCCAGCGAGACGCCCACCAGCCGGCCGGGAAGCTGGCGCTTGAGGTCGTCCCGAACCGAGATGTAGCCGGCATGCGGCCCGCCGAAGCCCATCGGCACGCCGAACCGCTGGCTGGTGCCGACCGCGATGTCGGCGCCCATCTCGCCCGGCGGCCGCAGCAGGGTCAGCGCGAGCAGGTCAGCGGCCACCGCCGCCTGCGCCCCGTGCCGGTGCGCCGCCTCGATCGACGGCGCCAGGTCACGCACCGCCCCGCTGGCCCCGGGGTACTGCAGCAGCACGCCGAACAGCTCGCCCTCGGGCTGCGCGGCGATGACCTCGGGGCTGGCCTCCGCCACCACCAGCCGGATCCCGAGCGGCTCCGCCCGGGTGCGCAGCACCGCGAGCGTCTGCGGCAGGCAGTCGCTGTCGGCCAGGAAGACGCTGCCGCTGCCGGTGGCCCGCCGGGCGAGGGTCATCGCCTCGGCCGCCGCGGTCGCCTCGTCCAGCAGCGAGGCGCCGGCCACCGGCAGCGCGGTGAGGTCGGCGATCATCGTCTGGAAGTTCAGCAGTGCCTCGAGCCTGCCCTGCGAGATCTCTGGCTGGTACGGGGTGTAGGCGGTGTACCAGCCGGGATTCTCCAGCAGGTTGCGGCGGATCACCGCCGGGGTCTCGGTGCCGTAGTAGCCGAGGCCGATCATCGACGTGAGGACCTGGTTCTTGCCCGCGAGCCTGCGCAGCTCGGCCTGGGCTCCGGCCTCGCTGAGCGGGACGGGCAGGCTGAGCTGGTAGTCATCGGTGATCTGCGGCGGCAGAGCCGCGCGGGCGAGTTCGGCGAGCGAGCTACGGCCGACCACGGCGAGCATCCGGTCCTGCTCGGCGGGAGTAGGCCCAATGTGACGCTGGGCGAAGTTCATGAGGGGGACCTCCGGGCTGTTCCGGTCCCGGGCCGCGGTGCGGCCGCCGGACCATTCGGACTCCCCCTCTGTCATCGCCGCTGACGATTCCAGAGACGCCTGTCTCGTCCGGTCCTTGGGCCTGAGAGGTTCCGGGGAAGTTGCCCCTTCGGCGTCCCTGGCTGGCTGCCGGGATCTCTCCCGGACGAGGTCATCGGCTACCTGCCGAGCCTACCCGAGCGGTTCACCGGCCGGCCTGCGAACACAGCCTAAAACGGCGCCGCTACCCGGTCAGCCGGTCTTGCGGGCGCGGCGGGCGGCCAGCTCGTCCGAGTGCGCGCCACCTGGCGCTCCGTCCTCCGCTCGCTCGCCCGGCATCTCGGCGAGGCTGCCTTCCACCTCGCGCCAGACCCGGCCGAGCGCGATACCGAAGACGCCCTGCCCGCCTTGCAGCAGGTCCACCACCTCGTCGGCGGATGTGCACTCGTAGACGGTGGCCCCGTCACTCATCAGCGTGACCTGCGCCAGGTCACGGGTGCCGCGCTCGCGCAGGTGCTGAACCGCGGCGCGAATCTGCTGCAGCGAGATTCCCGTCTCGAGCAGCCGCTTCACGACCTTGAGCACGAGAATGTCGCGGAAGCTGTACAGCCGCTGGGAACCCGATCCGTGGGCCGGGCGCACGCTGGGCTCGACCAGCCCGGTACGGGCCCAGTAGTCGAGCTGCCGGTAGGTGATTCCCGCCGCCGAGCAGGCCGTCGGGCCCCGGTAGCCGGTGCCCTCCTCGCCCTCGGGGCCCTCGGCAAGTTCCTCGCCGAACAGCAGGCCCTGCTCACCGGCCTGCTTGGCCGCCGAACTCCAGGCGCGTTCTCCGGACGCTCCGCTGTTACCCTTTGTTGCCGTCACGTCCACCTCCGACGAGCCTGTACCGCACGCTAGGCCGGGTGGCCCGAGCCGTCAACGATCGCCCCCGGCGCGTCGGGATACGGGCCGGCCAATCGCGGCGAACCGCCCGTCACGTCGAGCGGCCGAAGTCCTCCGGCGTGATCGTGTCCAGGAACTCGCGGAACTTCTCGACCTCGTCTTCCTGCTCGTCCGGGATGGGCACGCCCGCCTCGTCGAGGATCTCGTCGCTGGCGTAGATGTCGGCTCCGGTCCGCAGCGCGAGCGCGATCGAGTCCGACGGGCGCGCGCTGACTTCCTTCCCGTTCGAGAAGACGAGATCGGCGAAGTAGATCCCGTCCCGCAGGGCGGTGATCTTCACCGTGCGCAGCTGTACGCCGAGCGCCTCCAGCACATCGCGGAGCAGGTCGTGCGTCAGCGGACGCGGCGGGACCATGCCCTGCTGGGCAAAGGCGATCGCGGTGGCTTCCACCGCGCCGATCCAAATCGGCAGGTACCTGTCGCCCTGCATCTCTTTCAGCAGGACGATGGGCTGGTTCGTAGGCATCTCGACCCGGACGCCGACGACCTCCATCTGCCTCACGGCGGCTCCTACACTCGGTCAATCCTCGGCCCTGATCGGGGGCACTCCCTTTGTCAAAGTACACCCGCTGCCGGGCCGGGACGGACCTCGGCCCGGCTCTGGCGGCCCCGCCGCCGGCCGCCGCGCGGGGTCTACGCCAGCCCCGCCTGGCCGAGTTCGGCCTCCACCAGCGCGGCGTGCAACCGGATGGACAGCGCGGCGATGTCCCGCGCGATCTGGCCGGCCCGCTCCGCGGCTCCGGTGCTGCGCTGCCGGAGGACCGGGGCCACTACCTGCTCGATCAGCGATGTCTCGCGCTCCGCCGCGGCCTTGACGGTCCGCAGGTGCCTGGCCTCGACGCCGAACGCGCTCAGCTCGGCCACCAGCCGGGCTACCGCGAGTGCGTCCTGGCCGTACTGCCTGCCCCGACGGCGGACCAGGCCGAATTCCTCGAGCTCGTCCAGCCGTTTCGGGTCGATCCCGGCCGCCTCGAGCAGTTCCCCGCGGCTGAGCAGCGCGCGGCCGGCCGCTGGCGGCCCCAGTTCCGCGGCACCGTCCGGGGAATCAAGCTTCTCCTTGATCACCCGGAGCGGGAGATAATGATCCCGCTGCGCGGTGAGGAT
The DNA here is from genome assembly GCA_963762615.1 of uncultured Actinomycetes bacterium. Classification (GTDB taxonomy): domain Bacteria; phylum Actinomycetota; class Actinomycetes; order Streptosporangiales; family Streptosporangiaceae; genus PALSA-505. Next base: position 923,465 of record CAVXLG010000020.1, read on the forward strand.
GTACCGCAGCCGCTGCACGTCGTACCGGCTGAACCGCCGGTACCCCGACGGCGAGCGGGCAGGCTCAATCAGCCCCTCGGACTCCAGGAACCGGATCTTGGAGATGCGGACGTCGGGGAACTCGCCGCTGAGCTGGGCAAGCACCTCGCCGATGCCGTAATAGGCGCGGGCAGGCTGAGCGCTCATGCCTCGTCCCGCACACCACCGCCGTTGAGCTCCTCATGCGGGTTGGTGAGGAATACCAGCCGGAACTTGCCCACCTGGACCTCGTCACCCGGGTTGAGGCCGGATTCCTCGATGCGCTCCCTGTTCACGTAGGTCCCGTTCAGGCTGCCCACGTCGCGCACGGTGAAGGTCTCGCCCTGCCGGTAGAACTCCGCGTGCCTGCGGGACACGGTCACGTCGTCAAGGAAGATGTCGCTCTCCGGGTGCCGTCCTGCCGTGGTGAGGTCGCTGTCGAGCAGGAACCTGCTGCCGGCGTTGGGCCCACGCCTGACCACGAGCAGGGCGGTGCCGGCCGGCAGTACTTCTACCGCCGCCGTATCGGCGGCGGCCGGCTCGTCCGCCGCCTCGGCCTCCGTGGACTCCAAGCCGCCGAGCGAGATCGTGGACGTGGACTCTCCCGGCCGTTCGCCGCTGGCGGGACGCGGCAGCGGGCTGCCGCAATGCGCGCAGAACCGGGCGCCGTCCGGGTTCGGGCGGCCGCACTGGCTGCACTGGACGCTCAGCATCGCTTCGCCCGGCCTCCCATCCATCGGCCATGCGGTCAGGCCGGGCCGCAAGCCGGCATGGCTGCTCCGCGGCGTGAATTCAGGTAATGGTGTCAAAGCTACCCGGGGCACCGCATGACGGTCTACGCGCCACGCACGACGCCCGCCCCATCGCGGGCGGTGGCCTTCGCCGGCTGGCATTCCGGCCCGCCGCATCGCGGCCACGGCAACGCCGCGGCGCCTCTGCCACATGAGTGAGACCTCCGACCAGCTGCCGCAACCAATGAAGCTGGATTGTCTCACGCGGCGCAGGTCCGCGGCCGGACTGTGACCAGGCCGGTACGGCCGCGCACGGTGTGCTATCGGCTGCGCCGGGCCGGCGGCGAAGCCGGGGCTGGCGGCGGAACCGGGGCCGGCGGCGGAACCGGGCCGGCGGCGCGGCCGGGACCAGGTCCGGGGTCAGCCGCCGGCCCGCTCCACGACCGCCGCCCACTCGTCCAGCAGCCCCTGGGCGGCATCGTCGTCGGTTCCCTCGGCCCACAGGTGGGTGAGCGCGCCCGCCGGGTCCGGCAGCACGAGCACCCAGCCGCGGTCCTCATCGACCACCCGCACCCCGTCGGTCGTGTCCACCGGCCAGTCCCCCGCCGCCTCGACGACCGCGCGCATCACCCCGCCTTTGGCCGCCCACGGCGTTGGCAGGGAGAGCCTGAGCAGGTGCGCCTGCGGGATCCTCTCGTCGATCTGGCTGAGCGTCAGCCTGGCCCGCGCCACCAGGCCGAGCAGCCGGGTGAACGCGGCGATGCCGTCTATGGTGCGGCTGCACTCGGGCACGATGAACCCGCCCCGGCCGTCCGCGGCCAGGATCACGTCGTCGCCCGCGGCAGCCTCGGTCAGCGCGTCCGGCGCGGTGGCGGTCCAGTCCACCTGAACGCCGTGGAACCGGCACACCTCCTCGGCCACCCGGGTGGTGGTCACCGGCACCGCGACCCGCCCCGTCTTGCGCTCGGCGGCCACCAGGTCGAGCACCACGAGCAGCGCCCGGTCATCGCTGACCATCTCGCCCTTCTCGTCGAGCAGTGAGATCCGCTCGCCCACCGGATCGAACCGCACGCCGAACGCGGCACGCGACGACGACACGAGCTCGGACATGCGCTGCAGCCCGGCTCGCTGCTGCGCCAGCGTCTCGGCCGGCGAGACCTCGTCCAGCCGGTTGTTGACGGTGAGCACGTCCACGCCGAGCAGGCCGAGCAGGCCGGGCAGCACGAGCGATGCGGTACCGCCGGCGCAGTCGGCGACCAGCTTCAGGCCGGCCTCGCGCACGTCGGTCATGTCCACGCAGCGCAGCAGTTCCCTGATATAGGACTCGAGGATCCGCGGCGGGTAGGTCAGCTCGGCGATCTCGCCGGGGAAGGCGCGCCTGAACTCCTGCCGGGAGAACACCCGCTCCAGCCGGCGCCGGGCCGCCTGGGACAGGTCGGCACCGCGCTCGTCGAGGAAGATGAGGTCGATGGACTGCGGGTCGCCGGGCGCGGTCCGTAGCGCGATGCCGCCGCTGTAGTCGCTGCGGCCTGTCTCGAACCTGGCCACCGGAAGTGCCTGCGCCTCCAGGTCGACCACGTTGATCGCGCTCGCGTTGAGCGCCGCCTGCACCGCCCGCTTGAGCGTCCGGGCCGCGCGGGAGGCGTCCCTGGACGTGGTCACGGTCGAGCCCTTCTTCAGCGTGCTCGCGTAGGCGCTGGCCAGCCGCACGCACAGCTCGGGCGTGATCTCCACGTTGACCAGCCCGGACACGCCCCGGCGGCCGAACAGGGTGCGCTGGCCGCGTGATTCCCAGATCACGCTGGTGTTGACCACCGCCCCCGCCTCGATGGTCTTGAACGGGTAGACCTTCACCCCCGCCGACAGGTAGGCCTCGGACTCGATCATGCACTCGTCCCCGACGACCGCGTTCTCCTCGATCCGCGCGGCGGCCATGATGTCGGTCTTCTTGCCGATCACGCAGCCGCGCAGGGTTACTCCCTGGCCGACGTAGACGTTGGAGTGCAAGACGGCACGGTGCAGGAAGGCACCCTCCTTCACCACCACGTTGGCGCCGATCACGGTGTACTCGCGCAGCGTCGCGCCGGCCTCGATCTTGGCGTACTCGCCGATCACCAGCGGCCCGGACAGCTCCGCCTCGGGATCGACCTCGGCTCCCTCGGCCACCCACACGCCAGGCGACACCTCGAAGCCGTCGATGTCCGCCGCGACCCGGCGGGACAGCACGTCCGCCTGAGCGGCCAGGTAGCTCTCGAGGGTCCCGACGTCTTCCCAGTAGCCGTCGGCCACCCAGCCGAACAGCGCGGCGCCGCGGTCCAGCAGCCGCGGGAACACGTCGCCGGACCAGTCGACCACCTCGCCGGCCGGCACCTCGGCGAGCACCTCGGGCTCCATCACGTAGATGCCGGTGTTCACCGTGTCCGAGAACACCTGGCCCCAGCTGGGCTTTTCCAGGAAGCGCTGGATCCGGCCGTCATCGTCGGTGATCACGATGCCGAACTCCAGCGGGTTGGGCTTGCGGCTCAGCGCGACGGTGACGAGGGCACTGTTCCGCTGATGGAACTTCACCAGCTCGGACAGATCGATGTCGGTCAGCGCGTCACCGGAGATGACGAGGAAGGGTTCGTCCTGCAGCGCGTCCTGAGCGTTCTTCACGCTGCCCGCGGTGCCGAGCGGCTCGTCCTCGGTGGCGTACTGCAGGCTCAGGCCCACGTCCGCGCCGTCACCGAAGTAGTTGCGCACGAGCGAGGCAAGAAACTGGACCGTGACCACGGTCTCGGTGAAGCCGTGCCGCTTGACCAGCCGGAGCACGTGCTCCATGATCGGGCGGTTGACCACGGGCAGCATGGGCTTGGGCTGGCTGGCGGTCATCGGCCGCAGCCGAGTGCCCTCGCCGCCCGCCATCACGACGGCCTTCACGGCTGATGAAGCTCCTTCCTGGCCGGCTCCAGGCTCCAGCGGCCCGCGAGCAGGCGGCGCGCCTGCGTCAGGTACAGCGCGCCCGAGCACCAGTACAGCGCGGTGCCCCAGATCGCGAACGCCCAGCCGATGATCCGCGCGAACGTCGATACCGGGCCGCTGTGCGCGCCGATGAACAGCAGCGGGAAGGCATAGAGCAGGCACAGTGTGGCGGCCTTGCCGACGAAGCTGACCTGCAGCGGAGCGAACCCGCGCCGGCGCAGGACGGCCAGCGCGATGCCGACCGCAAGCTCGCGGGCCGCCAGCAGGCCCACCAGCCACCACGGGATGATGGCGCGCACCGCGAGCGCGACGAGGGTGGCGGCGATGTAGAGCCGGTCCGCCGCCGGGTCCAGCACCTGGCCGAGCCTGCTCTCCTGGTGCAGCGCGCGGGCGATCTTGCCGTCCAGCCAGTCCGAGGCCGCGGAGGCGATGAGTATCCCCACCGCCCAGGCGTCCGCGGTCGGCGTCCTCGGGCCGAGGACCAGCCACAGGAAGACCGGCACGCCGAGCAGCCGGGCCACGCTTATCCCGTTCGGGATGGTCAGCACCCGGTCTGCGGGCTGAGCTGACTCGGTCACGGCAGGCGCCACCTCCCTGCCGCGACCATACCCGCCGGACCCCGGCCGCCCGGGACGGGCATGGCCGGGCGCCGGCCCGCGGGGCGCCGCGGGAGTAGCGGGAGGTTACCAGGCCCTGGCTCGCGCTACCTGGTCGCGGTCAGCCTGCCCCCTTCGTGACGGCCGACCACCGGGCGGATGCGCTCCGCTGGCGACCTGGTTCCCACTAGCTAGGACGCCGGGATGCGGGAAAAGGATTGCGCGCGGTCACTAGTCAGGCACGCTCACCTCAGTGCGCGCGGTGTCGCGTCGCCGGCCTGGCCGCGTACACCCCGAGGAGTACATCCGAACGCGCCGTACTGCGCGCGGCGGACGGGTGAACGGTCCGTCTGGCCGACGACACCGGGCCGGTGCCCCGGTGATGATCGGAGTGTCGCAGTCCAGCAACGGAGGATGCGTTCCGGAGAGGAGCAGTCCAGTGACTGGCAATATTGCAGGAGACCGAACGACACACGCCGGCCTGCGCGTGTCTGACGCCGAGCGGGATGCCGCAGCCGCCGAGCTCGCCGAGCACCTCGAGGAGGGCCGGCTGGACACGGCCGAGTTCGACGAGCGGGTGGGCCTGGCCGTCACGGCGCGCACCCGGGGCGATCTGGACCGCCTGCTCGCCGATCTTCCCAGGCCGGCGCCGGCTCAGCCGTCCGCGCCGGGCCGGCCGATCTGGGCGTTCCCGCTCGCGGCCATCGCGGTTTTCGTGATCTTCGCGGTCGCGGCGGGCTCGGCCGGCCGGGCCGGCGGCCACTGGCATCCGGCTTGGGCGCTCTGGTGGCTCTGGTGGCTGATCCCGATCGGGATCGTCACCGCGCGCCGGCGGCTGGGCGGCGGCTGGCCGCGGGGCAGCGGCCGGTGAGCTCCGTCGGGGTCCCGGCTGGCCGGGACCCTCCGGCCCGGCTCCTATCCTCGGCAGCTGCGGGGATAGGTTGTAGCGGTCAGCGGGAGGTGACCGGCCAGCATGAACGGCATCGAGGGCCTGATGTCGAGCGGTCCGCTCATCGCGGCCATTCCCGTCGCAGCCGCGGCCGGAGCGATCACCTTCCTGTCCCCGTGCTGCCTGCCGCTGATCCCGGGCTACCTCTCTTACGTGACCGGCATGTCCGGGGCCGACGCCCAGCAGGCCGAGGCCGACGCCGACGCCCGGCAGGCCGGGCCCCGCCAGGCCGGGACGGCCGTGCCGGTGACCCGCGGTCGCACGGTCGCGGGCGCGGCACTGGTCGTGCTGGGCTTCTCGGCCCTGTTCGCCGCCTACGGCGCCGCGTTCGGCGGCCTGGGCGAGCTGCTGCTGTCGCACCAGGGCACGCTGATCCGGGTGCTCGGGGTCGTGACGATCCTGCTCGGCCTGCTGTTCGCCGGCGCCTTCGACCGGTTCCCCGTGGCCGGCCGGATGCTCAAGCCCTCGGTCCGGCCCCGGGCCGGGCTGGCCGGGGCGCCGCTGCTCGGAGTCATGTTCGGCCTGGGCTGGACGCCGTGCGTCGGGCCGACGCTTGCCGCGGTGCTCGGCCTGGCCGCGGCCACCGGCACCGCCGGCCGCGGCGCGCTCTTGCTGTTCGTCTACGGGCTCGGCCTGGGCATTCCGTTCCTCATCGTGGCGGCGCTGTTCCAGCGCGGGATGACCAGCTTCGGCTTCGCCCGCCGGCACGCACAGCTGATCATGCGGATCGGCGGCGGGCTGCTGGTGGTAGTGGGCATCCTGCAGGTGAGCGGCGCCTGGACGGTCGTGATGAACTGGCTGCGCATTCACTGGATCAGCAGCTACTCGTCGCCGATTTAGCCCGGTAGCGCCAGAAGCCGGGCAGCGCGGCGCAGGTCGCCCCGACGGCGGCCACGCACAGCACGCCGCCGGAGCAGAGCGCGATCCTGGGCGTGCTGACGGCGGCCACCGCGCCCGCCCTGAGCTGGCCCGCCGAGGGCCCGAGGCCGTAGCTCAGCACCTCTACCCCGGCCAGCCGGCCGCGCAGCGCGTCCGGGATGGTCTGGTTCCACAGCGTGTCCCGGAACACGCCGCTGTACATGTCGGCGGCTCCCGCCACGACCAGGCAGGCCAGCGCGGGCGCGACACCGGGCGCCAGGCCGAACCCGGCGATCGCCGCTCCCCAGAGTGCCGCGGCCACGGCGATGGCCCGGCCGTGCCGGCGCACCCGGCGCGTCCAGCCGCTCGCCGCCGACGCGGCCATGGCGCCGGCCGAGCTCGCGGAGAACATCAGCCCCACCGCCCACTGCGCGTGCAGTTCGGCGGCCATGAACGGGAACAGCGAGCCCGGATAGGCGAGCGTCATCGCGGCGAGGTCGGCCAGGTAGGACCCGACGAGCTCCGGGCGAGTGCGCGCGTACCGCAGGCCGGCCAGCACCGCGGCCGGCCCGGACCGCCGCCCGCGGCTGCTGGCCGCCTGCGGTGCGGGCAGCGGGCGCAGCAGGCACAGCAGCGCGAACGACACGGCGAACGAGACGGTGTCCGCGGCGTAGACGGTCACCGGGCCCGGGCCGGCCGCGAGCACGCCGCCGATCGCGGACCCGACGATCATGCTGGCGTTGCCGGACAGCGACAGCAGCGCCGAGGCGGCCGTCAGCTGGTCACGCGGCACGATCCGCGGTACCGAGGCATCCAGCGACGGCCGCTGCAGGGCAGTCAGCGCCATCATCGCGGCGGCCAGCACGTAGAGCGGCCATACCGCGGGCCGGGGCAGCGTGGCGTTCACGGCCAGCAGCACGGCGAAGCAGCCGAGCCCGGCCTCCGACCAGCGGGCGAGCAGCCGCCGGTCCAGCCGGTCCGCCAGCACGCCCCCGTACAGGCCGAACAGTACGAGCGGGACCAGCTCGACCGCGCCGAGCAGCCCGACCGCCGCGGCCGACCCGGTGAGCTGCTTGGCTTGCACGAGCAGCGCGACCTCGGTGGCCTGGCTCCCGGCCAGAGAGATCGTCCGGCTGGCGAACAGCACCCGGAAGTCCGCTGAGGTCCTGAACGGGCCCAGGTCGATGCGCAGCCCGCGCGCCCGCGTCTTGGTTCCGGTCATGCCGTTCTCCGCGCCCCAGGGAAGGAAACAGGTCCGGGATCGCGAGGTGCGGGCCGACGTCAGCGGGGCGGCGCGAAGCTGGCTCGGGCCGGTGGCCGGGAAGGCAGCGCCGCGGGCCGCGGCAGGCAGCACCCCGGTCCGGGGCGCTACCGGTCAGATGTCAGCCACCTCGCGGTGGCCGGGATCGACGAGGCGGCCCGGGTCCGCCCCCGCAGAGCGCGGGTGCGCGCGGGCGGCGGCGGTCGACCAGGCGGCAGGCACGGGGTGAGGCTAGCACGCGGGGCGAGCGGGGACGAAACCGTTTGGCGTCCGGTTCCGGGCCGGCCCGCGAGGACCGTCAGCGCGGCGCCCGCGGCGGCAGCAGAGGGCGGCGTTTCGGCGGGCGCTGCGCGGTGCTCGGCGGGACCGCGGCCGGCCTGGCCTCGAGCGCCTCGAGCGTGAGCCGCACCGCGGTCTCCAGCTGAGCGTCCCGGCCCGCGGCCCAGTCGTCGGGCGAGTTGAGGACCTCGACGTCCGGCTCGACCCCGTGGTTCTCCACGCCCCAGCCGTAACCCTCCAGCCAGAACGCGTACCTGGGCACGGTCATCGCCGTGCCATCGACCAGCCGGTGACCCGGCATCCCGTCTATGCCGATCACGCCGCCCCAGGTCCGCGCGCCCACCACCGGGCCGAGCCGCAGGGCGCGGATCGCGGCCGTGACGACGTCGCCGTCCGAGCCGGCGAACTCGTCGGACAGGGCGACCAGGGGGCCGCGGGGGGCGTCTTGCGGGTAGGTCTGGGGCTGCAGCCAGCGGCCGAGGTCCCAGCCCAGCACGCGGCGGGCCAGCTTCTCCACCACAAGCTCGGAGGTGTGGCCGCCGCGGTTTCCCCGGACGTCCACGATGAGCGCGTCATGCGCCATCTCCAGCCGCAGGTCGCGGTGGAAATGTGCCCAGCCTTCGCCCATCATGTCCGGCACGTGCAGGTAGCCGATCCTGCCGCCGCCGAGCTCGCGGACCGCGCGGCGGCGGCCCGCGACCCAGTCCTGGTAGCGCAGCCGGCTGTCGTCGCCGAGCGGGACGACGACGACCCGGCGCACGTCGCCGCCGTCGGGTGCGGACACGGCCAGCTCCACCGGCACCTCCGCGGCCCCGGCCAGCAGCGGGCCCGGCCCGGTCACCGGATCGACCGGCTGGCCGTCCACCGCGAGCAGGACATCACCGGGCCGGATCACCGCTCCCGGCGCGGCCAGCGGGGAGCGGGCCCGGGGATCTGACGACTCGCCCGGCAGCACCCGGGCGATCCGCCAGGCTCCGTCCTCGCCCCGCTCCAGATCCGCGCCCAGCCGGCCGATAGGGCAGCCGTCGCCGTCATGGCCGTCGCGCGGAGCCGCCCGGACGTAGGCGTGTGAGGTACCGAGCTCGCCGAAGACCTCCCACAGCAGGTCGGTGAAGTCCTCCCCGTCGGCGATCCGGTCCAGCAGCGGCCGGTAGTCGCCGAGGACTGCCGCCCAGTCCACCCCGGCCATGTCGCTGGCCCAGAAGTCGCTCCTCATGATCTGGCCGGCCTCGTCATAGGCGTGCCGCCACAGTGCGGCAGGATCGGCCAGGTACCGGGCGCGGGACAGGTCAACGGTGACCGAGTCACCGGAATCGTCTGAGTCGTCCTTGCGTCCGGACGGGATCACCCGCAGGTTGCCGTGATCGCTGACCACCAGCCGGGTCCCGTCCCCGCTCACCTCGAACCAGTCGAGCTCGCCGACCACCTCCGCGCACTTCCGCCGGGCCAGGTCGAACCGCTCCAGCGAGGCCCGCGGCCGGTGGCTGTCCAGCTCGGCGGCTCCCTCGTTGAGCACGCCCGACAACGGCTCGCGCAGCCAGGCGAGTCCGCCCTTGACCGGCAGCAGCGAGGAATACCGCGATTCCGGTACCGGCACCGGGACCACCCGGGCGGCCAGTCCTTCGGTGTCCACGGTGACGCTGACCGGGCCCGGCTCGGAATCGTCGCCGTCGTCTTCTGCTGTTCCGTGGTCCTGACTACGGCCGTCCGGCAGCGGGCCGAACGGCGACGGCTCGCCGGAGCCGAGCGGGACCAGGTAGGGGCGGCAGCCGAGCGGGAACGACATGTCGAAGGCGTGCGCGTCGTACACCGGGTCGAAGCTGCGGCGGGACAGGAACGCCAGGTAGCGCCCGTCGATGGTGAAGACCGGTTCGGTGTCGGTGAACCGGCCGTCGGTGACGTCGACGACCGTCCCGTCCGACAGCCGGGCCAGCCGGATCCGCGACAGCGGGCGGGGTCCTGGCTGGGACCAGGCCGAGCCAGGCCGAATCCGGAGCGTAGGCCAGCCCGGTCACGGCACCGTCGGCCGACGCCGCCAGCTCGCTCACCTGGCCGGAAGCCACGTTCACCACGAGCAGGCGGCCGTCGCGCGCGGCAACGGCGACGGTCGTCCCGTCCGGCGCGGCCGCCAGGTCCGCAACCCGGCCGAGCTGGCCCGCGGCCAGCCGGCGCGGGCGCCCGGCGGGCAGGCTGGCCGGGACGTCGGCGGGCGCGATCTGCAGCGCCTGCTCGCCATCGGCGTCGGTCACCCACACGACCTGGCCGGTCCGGCCCAGCACCCGGGGGAACCGCGCCCGCAGCGCAACCGAGAGCGCGCGGGCGGGCCCGTCGCGGTGGGTCAGCCAGTGCACGGTGCCGCGGACCTCCACCGCGCTGGCCCGGCCGGTGTAATCGCAGGACAGATCGTCCAGGTGGTCCTCGGCGGAGACCAGCCGGGGGCTGCGCGCCGCGGCCGGGGCGGCGAGCTTGACGTCGACCGGCCTGGCCTCGCCGGCCAGGTCGTCCAGGATCCAGATGTCCCCCGCGCAGTGGTACACGATGCGCTGGCCGTCGGTGCTCGCGTTGCGGGCGTAGAAGCCGTCGTGGTCGGTGTGCCGCCGCAGATCGGTGCCGTCCAGCGCGCACGAGTACAGGTTGCCCGTGCCCTCGTGGTCGGCGAGGAACACCAGCCTCCCGGCGACGATCATCGGGCTGCTGACCTGGCCGGCCAGCGACCGCGTCACCGGGGAGAACCGCGGCTGCCCCGCGCCGGGCGGGCCGGAATCCTGGCCGGCCCGTGGCCACCCACAGCCGGCCAGCGGTCCCGCCGCGGTACCGCTTCCAGAACGCGGGCTCGCGGAGCGCCCCGGTGAGCAGCGCCACGGCGGCCGGCTCGATCGCCAGGTCGGTGACCGGGCCGAAGGGCAGCCGCCGGGACGCCCCGTCGCCGGGCCGTACCGCATGAGCCCAGGTGTGATGCGCGAACGGCTCCCCGGCCGCGGTGATCGCCAGCACCTCGCCGTCCGGCGACCAGCCGGTTACCCGGGTCTGGTCATCGCCCCAGAAGGTCAGCCGGCGGGCGGCTCCCCCGTCCAGGTCCGCCAGGTACACATCGGGAGCGCCATGGCGCTGGCTGGTCCAGGCGACCGACGTTGCCGTCCCGGGCCAGCCGGGGTGGCTGGCCCGAGCCCGGTCCGCGGACAGCCGCCACGCCCGGCCGCCGGTGACCGGCGCGAGCCACACATCGTCGTCGGCGACGAAGGTCAGCAGGTCCGCGTGCACATGAGGAAAGCGCAGGTACCCGTCCGAGGCCACCGCATCATGGTAGACGCCCCGGCTCTTCGGCCGAGGCAGCCGCCACGAACTCCTTGATGAGCCGCTGGTCCTCGTCCTCCTCGGGGTGCCACTGCACGCCGATGCCGAACGGGTGCCCCTGCAGCTCGACCGCCTCGACGATCTGATCATCGGCCCAGGCGACGGCGAGCAGCCCGGTACCGAGCCGCTGGACGCCCTGGTGATGACGGGTGGGCACCGACGCATCGGCGCCGATGACCTGGCCGAGCCGGCTGCTCGATGCTCACCTGGACGTCGTGCGCGGACATCTTCACCGGATCCGGCTGATGGCGCTCGTGCCCCACCGCGTCGGGCAGGTGCTGGATGAGCGACCCGCCGCGGACCACGTTGAGCACGTGCATCCCCCGGCACACCCCGAGGAACGGGCGCCCGGCGTCGATCGCCGCCCGGATCAGGGCGATGTCGAACGTATCGCGCCGCCGGTCCGACGAAGCGGTCTGCTCGTGCCGCGTCGACCCGTACAGCCGCGGGTCGATGTCGGGACCGCAGCAGACCAGGATGCCGTCCAGGCCGGCCACCAGGCGCGGCACCGAGTCGATGGGGACGGGCGGCAGCACCACCGGGATGCCGCCGGCCCGTTCGACCGCCCGGCTGTACGTCACGGGTGAGAGCACGGCCTCACGGACGAAGTCGGACCACCGGGCGGGCTCGAGGTAGCCGGTGATGCCGATGAGCGGGCGGGCGGCCCGTCCTTCTCCGTGCTCGGCCATGTGCCCATGATGGTGCATGACGCCCGGCCGGGGGCGCCTCCTCGCCGAATTTGCCCCGCCGATACGCTGCCCGGCGTCCTTCGCGCCCGGCCGGCCGCCGCCGGCCCGGATTTCCGGCCGGCCGGTCCCGGGCCGGGAAGAACGCCTAACCGGGGCCGCCGGCTCGCCGCCCAGGTACTCGCCGAAGAAGGCGAAGATGCGCCGCCAGGCATCGGCGGCCGCGTCCGGCTGGTAGCGCATGCCGATGACCCTGGTCATCACCCCGCTCGCGCCCTCGATCTCGTTCATGAAGGCATGGCTGGCGCCCGGGTAGACCTTGACGTCGTGCGGCACGTTCCGCTCGGCGAGGGCCCGCTCCAGCCGCGGCAGCTGGCGCCGGGTGCCCGGGTCCCGGCCGCCGTAGCTGGCCACGATGGGGCACGCGCCGTCGAGCATCCGGCCGATGTCCCTGGGCACCGGGGCGTAGTTGACGGACGCGGCGGAAAAGCCCCGCCGGGGGGCGCACAGCAGCGCGAAGCCGCCGCCCATGCAGAAGCCGACCACGCCGATCTTGCCGGTGCACGCCTCGCAGGCCGGCCAGCCACCCGGCCGCCGCGTCGATCTCCTCGAAGACCGGCCCGGATCCGGCCATGACCTGACGGAACGCGGACCGGATGCAGCGCGGCCAGGGCTTGCCGTGCCAGAAATCGGGAGCGAGCGCGATGTATCCGCCGACGGCCAGCCGGTCCGCCTGGCGCCGCAGGTCGGGGGTCATGCCGAGCAGGTCGTGGACCACCACGACGCCGGGGAAGGCTTCCGCCGCGCCGTCCGGACGCTGCCGGGGCGGCATCGCCAGGTAACCGGGCGCCGCGTCCGCCGCGGAGCTACCTGGCATGCCGGGACCCGTCACACCTTGCGCCACCGCGGCACCCACATGCCGTCGGTGACGGTGTAATCGCCGAACAGGGCGGGCGCCTCGCCGGCGCATCAGCTCGCCGATCTTGCCGAAGACCAGGCGTATCTCTTCCTCGGCGCCCAGGTCGGTGCGGGCCTCGATGGTGTGCCGCAGGGTCCGGATGTTCGCCGTCCAGACCAGCCCGGTGGCGACGCCGTCCGGGGCGAACCTGCGCATGAAGGACGTCTTGTGCTTTTTCTCGTGCATCTTGACGCCCTCGTCGTCCAGCCTGAAATGCCCCGCCATCCAGTGCTGGAACTCCTCGAGCTGCTCCAGCACGGTGCTGGCCCGTTTCATCAGCTCCTCGTCAGCCAGCGCCCATTCCGGGAACCAGAACGGTATGTCGGCCAGCCGGACGAACCGCAGCGATTCCTGCGAGATCGCCGTTCCCGGCCGGTGCCTGACCACCTCATGGCTGAATACGCGGCTCACGTTGTGCAGCACGAAGGTGAAGCTGACGTGCTCGAGCACCGAGCCGTGCGCCATCGACAGGATGTTCTCCAGGTACTTGGCCTGGTCGTTGCGGACCCGCTGGACATTGGGATTGAGGCCCGGCTCCCAGGACCGGTAGCACATCTTGCCGGCGAACTCGGCCAGGTTCTGCGCGTCGCTGGTGAGATCGCCGCGGTCGAGCCGCTCCAGCCAGCTCTCCCCGCCGACCTCGCGCAGGTAGGCGGCGATCTGGTCGTAGTCGAGCTGCGGCCGGGCGACCAGGAAGACCTCTGGTTCCACGCTCCTCATGTCACGGCACCATACCGGGACGAGCCGGCTTCAGTCCTCAGGCGCTCCCGGCACAGCCCCAGCACGTTCGCGATCACCTGGTGACCGGTCCGGCCGGCCGCGGTGAGGATCGACTCCGGGTGGAACTGCACCGCCCACCGGCCGGCTCGCGCGTCCTCGATGGCCATCGCCACCTCGCCGGTCGCCGCAGTCACCGCGAACCCGCCGCCGACCTCGCTGACCGGCGCGTAGAGCGAGTGATACCTGGCCGCCGTGAACTCCGGCGGCAGGCCGGCCAGCAACCCGCCGCCGCCGCGCACCCGGACCTGGCCCGGCTTGCCGTGCGCCGGCTCGGCCAGCACCGACAGCGTCCCGCCCGCGTGCTCCACCATCGCCTGCAGCCCCAGGCACACCCCGAACGCGGGCAGCCGCCGGGCGTCGAGCTCGGCCAGCAGCTTGTCGCAGCCGAAGTCCGACGGGCGCCCCGGCCCCGGCGACAGCACTACCAGGTCCGGGGCCAGCTCGTCGAGCAGGGCGGCGTCGAAGCCAGCCCGCAGCGTCGTCACCTCGGCGGCCTGCTGCCGGAAGTAGTCGCCGAGGGTGTGCACGAATGAGTCCTGGTGGTCCACGACGAGCACCCGCAGGCCCTGGCCTGCGCCCTGTTCGCCGGCCACCGCGGGCGACGGGCCGGGCGGCAGCCGTTCGGGATCGGACAGGGTCTCCAGCAGCGCGCGCGCCTTGATCTGCGTTTCCCGCTCCTCGGCCTGCGGGTCGGAGTCGAACAGCAGCGTCGCGCCGGCCCGGACCGCGGCCACGCCGTCGCGGATGTGCGCGGTGCGCAGGGTCAGCCCGGTGTTCATCGAGCCGTCGAACCCGATCGTGCCGACCGCGCCGCCGTACCAGCGCCGCGGTGACTGCTCGTGCTCCTCGATGAACTGCATGGCCCAGGTCTTGGGCGCGCCGGTCACGGTGACCGCCCACATGTGGGTCAGGAACGCGTCCAGCGCGTCGAACCCGGGCCGCAGCCGGCCCTCGACGTGATCCACGGTGTGGATCACGCGGCTGTACATCTCGATCTGGCGGCGGCCGATGACCCGCACGCTGCCAGGCACGCACACCCGCGACTTGTCGTTGCGGTCCACGTCGGTGCACATGGTCAGCTCGGACTCTTCCTTGGCCGAGTTCAGCAGCGCGCGGATGTTCTCCGCGTCGCCGAGCGGGTCGTCGCCGCGGGCGATCGTGCCGGAGATCGGGCAGGTCTCCACCCTGTCCCCGGTCACCCGGACGTACATCTCCGGCGACGCGCCGACCAGGTACTCTCCCTCGCCGAGGTTGAAGAAGAACTCATAGGGTGCCGGATTGCGGCGTCGCAGCCGCTCGTAGAACCCGGCCGGCGACTCGCACCGGCCGTAGAAGGTGTGCCCGGGCACCACCTCGAACAGGTCCCCGCGGGCGAACCGCTGCCTGGCTTCGGCGACCACGCCTGCGTACCGGCCCGGCACCGGCTGCGGCGGCAGCGGTGCCGGCGGCCCGGCCGCGGTGCCGGCGGCACGCGTCGGGGGCGTCAGCCGGGCCAGCCCCTCCGTCGATGCCCCGGCCGCCTCGAACTCGTAGCTGTACCTGACCGCCGTCTCCCGCTTGCGGTCCAGCACGCAGAGCTCGTCGGGCAGGTGCAGCACGAGATCACGCTGGTCGTCCGGGCGCGGCAGGCTCAGCCGGATCTCCTCGAACTGGAAGGCGAGATCATAGCCGAACGCGCCGTACAGCCCCAGGTGCTGCTCCGCCGAGGCGAACGCTGCCACGACCTCGCGCAGCGCGGTGAACACGGTGGGGCGGCGGCTTCGCTGCTCCTCGGTGAGCGCACGGTCCGGCTCGGGGATGACGACCGCCACCTCGCCGGGTTGCGGCCCCGGCGGCGCGGCGGCCGGCCCGCGATCCCCGGCCGCACGGCGCAGGGCGGCGCCGATCACCGGCAGCAGCACCATCCCCCGCTCGTTCAGCGCCCGCGCCGCGATCCGGCGGCCGGCCGCGACGATCTCGAGGCAGGGGTCCACGTAGGCCAGGTGCCAGCGGCTGTACCGGCCCGGGTACTCCATGCCCGAGCTGAGCACGCCGCCGCGGCGCGTGTCGGCCGCCGCCGCGACCTCGGCGAGCAGGGCGGGGTCGAACGGGGCGGCGGTCCTGGTTATCCGCACCCCGGCCGCGGTGACGAACTCCGCGTGCTCCGCCTCGGGAGCTGCGTCCTGTCGCTGTCCGGGATCCACGCTGGCCCCTTATGCTCGGGCCCGGCAGGCCGGGGCGGACGCAAAAGCGACCGCCGCTGCCGGGCGATCGCTTCGGAATCTGCGCGCTGCGCGAACCGGGCCCCGCCTAACGGCGGCGCCACCACAGCTGGCCGGGGTTCGCGCGCACGCTGCGAGCTTAGCCGCGCCGGCGGCGGCGCGCCAGCGCCGGCCGGTCAACGGCACCGGCCGGTGACGGCGCGGGCAGGCCGGGCGCGGCACCGGCGACGGCCCGGGCAGACCAGGGAGGCACGGCATGCAGACGGCGAGGCTGTACGCGACGGCGGACATCAGGCTGGCAGACGAGCCGGTGCCGGACGCCGGGCCGGGGATGAGCCTGGTCCGGGTCACCGCGGTCGGCATCTGCGGCTCTGACCTGCACTGGTGGGACGAGGGGGGGATCGGCGACGCCCGGCTGGAACGCCCGCTCGTGCTCGGCCACGAGAACGCGGGGGTGATCGCCGAAGGGCCGCGGCGCGGCCAGCGGGTGGCCATCGACCCGGCCATCCCCGACGGGACCTGCCCGCAGTGCCGCCGCGGGTACCCGAACCTGTGCCCGCAGCTGCGGTTCGCCGGGCACGGCGTCACCGACGGCGGGCTGAGGGAGTTCATCGCCTGGCCGACAGGGCTGCTGTACCCGCTGCCCGACGCCCTGTCCGACACCGACGGCGCCCTGCTCGAGCCGCTCGGCGTCGCCCTGCACGCCCTGGACCTCGGTCACCTGCGGCTGGGCCGCAGTGCCGCGGTGGTCGGCTGCGGGCCGATCGGGCTGATGCTCATCCAGCTCCTGCTGGCCGGCGGAGCCTCCCGGGTGATCGCCGCCGATCTCCTGCCGCACCGCCGCCGGGCTGCGGCCCGGTTCGGCGCGGAACTCGCGGCCGCCGGGGACGCCGGGCAGGTCGATACCGCGTTCGAGGTGGCGGGCACCGACGCCGCCGTCGATGCGGCGCTGGCCGCGGCCCGGCCCGGCGGCCGGGTCGTGCTGGCCGGCATCCCCCGTGACGACCGGACCAGCTTCCGGGCTTCGGTGGCCCGCCGCAAGGGGCTGACCATCGCCATGTCGCGCCGGATGAACGAGACCTACCCGCGGGCGATCGCGCTGGCCGCGTCCGGCCGGGTGGATCTCGCCTCGCTGGTGACGCACCGGGTGCCGCTGGCGCAGACCGCCGAGGCGTTCGCCGCCGCCGCCCGCCGGGCGGGCCTCAAGGTCGTCGTGCAGCCGACCGGGTGACCCGGGGCCGGGCGGGCGCCCAGTCGTCATGCAGCCGACCGGGTGGCCCGGGCCGGCTCAGCGCCGGTGCTCCGGGATCGAGCGCATCACGGCGAGCATCTCGTCCGGGACCAGCGCGGGTACGGGCAGCGGCGTCGTCCCTTCCCGGGCCGGCCGCAGCGCGTCGGTGATCAGGGCCAGATACCGGAGCCAGATCTCGGGCCTGACCCGCTCGGCGTACCCGGCCGCCGAGGTGAGCATGAACTCGATGAACACGATGTCGGTGGCGCGCAGGTCGGCGCGCACCTTCCCGTCCCGCTGGGCGCGCTCCAGCAGCCGGGTGACGACCGGCTGCATGCGAGCCTTCCCGCGCTCGACCCGGTCCCGGCCGTAGGTGGCGAACATCAGGATCTCCCGCAGGCCGCGGTCGGTGGCCAGCAGCTCGCCGGCGTTCCGCAGGAAGGACACCAGGCCCTGCCAGGAGTCCGGCTCGGTCGAGCGCCTTCTCGGCCAGGCCGACCAGCGCCTCCATCCGTTCCTCGAACAGTGCCTCGACGAGCGACTCCTTGTCGGGAAACCGCCGGTAGACGGTGCCGACCCCGACGCCCGCCGCCCGGGCGACCTCGTCCAGGCTCGCCTGCAGCCCGCGGGAGGTGAACACCTCGGCCGCGGCGCGCAGGATCCGCCGCCGGTTCCGCTCGGCGTCGCTGCGCAGCGGCCGGGCCCGGCGGCCGCTGCTGCGGTCCGGTCATGGTCTTCTTCCCGACGAATAGGACTGGAGGTTGCGTCTCCGCTTAACCGCAGTGTAGCTTGGCGAAGTGGAGACGTAACCTCCAGATAGGTGAGAGAGATGAGCGACGTCAGCGCGCGCAACAGCCGGCCGCCGGGCCGGCCGGCCTCGGCGGCGGAGCCCGACCCCCGCCGGTGGATGATCCTCGGCGTCGTCGGCATCGCCCAGCTGATGGTGGTGCTCGATGCCACGATCGTCAACATCGCGCTGCCTTCCGCGCAGAGATCGCTGGGGTTCTCGACCGTGGACCGGCAGTGGGTGGTGACCGCCTACGCGCTGGCATTCGGCAGCCTGCTGCTGTTCGGCGGGCGGACGGGCGACCTGATCGGGCGCAAGATAACGTTCCTCGGCGGGCTGATCGGCTTCGCCGTCGCCTCCGCCGTCGGCGGGGCCGCGACCAGCTTCGGCATGCTGGTGGCGGCGCGCGCGTGCCAGGGCGCATTCGGCGCGTTCCTGGCTCCCGCGGCGCTGGGGCTGCTGACCACCACGTTCGGCGACCCGAAGGAACGCGGCAAGGCGTTCGGCGTCTTCGGCGCGATCGCCGGCGGCGGCGGGGCGGTCGGGCTGGTGCTCGGCGGGCTGCTGACCGAGTACCTGTCGTGGCGCTGGTGCCTGTACGTGAACCTGTTCTTCGCCGGGATCGCCGGCGTCGGCAGCGGCGCTGCTGTTGAAGCGGCAGCCGTCAGGCCGGCGGTCCAGGCTGGACATACCGGGGGTGCTGCTGGTCTCCGCCTCGATGTTCTGCCTGGTCTACGGGTTCTCCAACGCCGCCAGCCACAACTGGCACACGCCGTCCAGCTATGGCTTCCTGGCCGCCGGCGTGGCGCTGCTCGCGGCGTTCGCCTGGTGGCAGACCCGGGCGGCCCGCCCGCTGCTGCCGCCCAGGATCGTCCTGGACCGCAACCGCGGCGGCGCCTACCTGGCCGTGCTGATCGTGGGCGCCGGCATGTTCGGCATCTTCCTGTTCCTCACCTACTACCTGCAGGTGACCCTGCGCTACTCTCCCGTGGTCACGGGCGTGGCGTTCCTGCCGATGATCGGGATGGTGATCGTCTGCGCCAACCTGTCCAACATCGTCCTGCTGCCCAGGTTCGGCCCCAAGCCCCTGGTCACGGCAGGGATGCTGCTGTCGGCGGCCAGCCTGGTCTGGCTGACCCACATCGGGCCGCAGTCCAGCTACGCGGCCGCGGTGCTCGGTCCGCTGCTGGTGGCCGGCGCGGGCTTCGGCTTCACGATCGCGCCGTCGATGAACACCGGCACGTTCGGCGTGGCCGCGCAGGATGCCGGCGTGGCCTCTGCCACGCTCAACGCCGGGCAGCAGATCGGCGGCTCGATCGGCACCTCGCTGCTGAACACGCTGGCCGCCGGCGCCACCGCGGCCTACCTGACGGCGCACATCACCGCGGGCGCCCTGGTTCGCGGCCGCCCGAATCCGCAGCTGACCGGCCTGGCCCTGGTGCACGGGTACCACACCGCGTTCTGGTGGTCGGCCGGGATCTTCCTGGCCGGGGCCGTGATCTGCGGGACGCTGTTGCGCCGCGGCCCGCTCACCCGGGCGGCGCTGCCGCCGGGGACGGCCGCCGGGCAGCCAGCCGGGCAGGCAGGCGCGCCGGTCAGCTCGGGCAGGGCGGGGACGGCGCGGAACTTACCGGCATTCGCCAGGCGGCAGCCGCCGAGGACAGTATCTCGGCCGCCTCCCGCAGGCTTGTCTGGCCGCTGACCTGATGACCGCGCAGGAAGCTGGCCACCGTCTGCAGCACGGCGGGGTCGCCCAGCAGGCCGCCGTGGAATGCCGAGACGAACAGCACGTCCCGCCCCAGGTTGCAGGCGGGCAGGGTGACCGCGTCGGCCAGCGGAACGACGGCCAGCCAGCGCTCATGCCGGTCGCGGTCGGCGGTGGCGGCGGCGTACCGGGCGCCCACGCTGCTCACCGAGTTGATCAGCCGCTCCGCCCCGGCGGCACCGAACGGCGAGAGTGATCCGACGAACCGGTTCAGCATGCCCAGCGCGTACCCGGACGCCACTCCGGGTCCCTCGCGGCCGGACTCGGGGAAGCTGACCTGCCCCGGAGCCACGATGGGGCTGAGCAGGACGACCGTCCTGACCGGCACGTCCGGGTGCCGGGCGAACATCGCGTAGACGCCGAGACTTCCCTCGCTCTCCGCGACCAGATCGACTGGCTTGCGGGTCTGCGCGTGCAGGTGCCACACCTGGGTGGCGATCCGGTCGCCAAGCTCCTGCATCGGCAGGTCGCTCGCGTTCGGGCCCTGCGGCACCGGCCTTCCGGCGGCGGTCAGCCCCAGGTAGGAGAATTGCTGGACGAACATGTCCGGCGCCGCGCGCTGCAGGCTGCGGCCCGCGTGACAGCACGACGACCCGAATCCTCCGACTACCAGGACGACCCCCTGCCTGCCGTGCTCTCTGGCGGGCGGGGTGAAGCTGGCGGCGCGGCTGGCGGCGGCCGCGATTCCCGCGGAGACGGCGGCCAGGCCGTTCCGCGAGGGGATCGCGGCCATGTCGAAGACCAGCCGGGTCGTCCCGATGGCCAGCGCGATGACGCTGATGGCAGCCAGCGGCGCGACCGGGATCCAGGCGATCAGCGGATGCTGCCTTGACCGGGCGGGCCTGGCCACGGCCGCGGTCAGGCCGTACCAGGCGCGCGCGTTGACGATACCCGCGAGCCCGGCCACGACCACGATCCCGGTCGCGGGCAGCCGCGTGATCACGACCGCGAGCAGCGAGTACTCGAAGAAGCAGGCCAGCACCCAGCCGGCCGCGCGCAGCGGCGGCAGCCGCCGCCACCATGTCGGCGCGACCCCGCCGTGGCTGAGCGGCAGGGCCAGGGCCAGCAGCACGGGCACCGCGGCCAGGAACGGCCAGGAAAACGGAACCACCGCGACGCCGAACACCAGCGTGGCGATCGGGACCATCAAGATCGCGGCCACCAGGGTGAAGGCCACGCTGACCGGGAACATCACCGCGGCCGACGGCGCCCGCATGCCGCGCGGCCAGGCCAGCGCGACCAGGACGGTGTTCAGGGCGGACCGGGCGAGCACCAGGATGAGCGCGCCGGCCGCGAACTCGAGCCATGACCGGTTGTAGCCGAACAGCCATCTCAGGTCGTGAAATACCGCCAGCGGCGGGGGCGCGGTGATCTGCGGGGCCAGCGACCTCGCGGCCGGAGCCAGCACGGTCAGCACCGCCACCTCGGCCATCGCACAGCCCGCCGAGAAGGCGATCAGCCCGCGATGGCGCAGGAAACCGTCCACTGGAGCGGCGTGCTTGGCGGCGGCGGAGGCCGCCGAGATTACCCCAACGGCAACCTCGGCCTCGGCAGTGTCGGCCTCGGCAGTGCCGGCCACGGCATCCGACGGGCGCCCGGGCCGACGGCGCGGCAGCATCCTGCCGAACGGGCCGGCTACGTACCGAAAGCGCCTAGCCACCGCGTCTCGCCTCGGCTTCGTCTTCGTGGGCCGCCGCCGGTGGGTGGAGACCCGGAGAGAATGGGACGCCGTCGGGTGCAACGGTGCAGATCTCTCCGCCTATTCCTGCGCTCATCATGGCCCCCGCGGATCTCCCCGCGGCGCGACCCCCGGGTTCAGCCATTTCTGTAGCTACATTAACTCCGAGGGCCGTCAGCCCTTACTTATTTATCTGCCACGGCACCGCTGACGCCCGCCTCGTCGTAGGCCCGGCCGGGCGCTGGCCGAGCCTGCGGGGCTCTCCGGGCTCGTGGCGTCGCAGCCGCCGGGCAGCCGGCCAGGACCGCCGCCTGGAGCGGCCGGTCCCGAGCCTGTGCCCACCAGCAGCGCGCAGATCGCGGCTTCGCCGCAGCGCAATACCAGATTTCGCGCGACATTTCACGCAGCCGGGCCCATTGTCTTTGCCGGCGGCCGTCGCTAGGGTCCGGACGTGACCCCGCTGGCCAGACACCTGTAGCAAAGACGCACCAAGGAGATCGAAACATGAAACCTGCCCGGTGGTTGGCCCTGACGGGCTCCGTAGGGCTAGCCGTATCAATGATGGCGATGACCGGACCGGCTGCGATGGCGGCCACGCACCCGGCATCGCACCGGATGGCGCTGCGCGGATCGCTCGCACCCGCCCAGGCCCGCGCGCACCCGGACGGGAGCGTCGCGGCGGCCAGCCCGGTGAGCTTCGACCTGGTGCTGGCGCTGCGGAACGCGCCCGGCGCCCAGGCGTTCGTCCGGGCGGTCTCGAGCCCGGGCTCGGCGCAGTACCGGCATTACCTGACCGACGCGCAGTGGGTGTCCCGGTTCGGGCAGGCCCGGGGCTCGGCCGCCAAGGCCGAGTCGTGGCTGCGCCAGGAAGGCTTCACCGTCGGGTCGGTCGCGAAGGACGGGCTGTTCGTGTCCGCCCAGGGGTCGGCGCTGCGGGTGGAGCACGCGTTCGGGGTCAAGCTGGGCTACTACAAGGTGAACGGGCACCGGGTCCGGCTCGCCAAGGGCACGCTGAGCGTCCCGTCGTCGCTGGCCGGCGCCGTCTCCGGCACGGTCGGCGTCAACCAGTACCTGGCCACCAACGACCTTGCCCTACGGGGTCGTACCCCGGCCACGCGGGCCGGCAGTCCCGCTCAGGAGCCGGCGCCGCCAGCCGGGTTCCGCAATCCCCAGCCGTGCTCGACGTCCTGGGGGCAGAAGATTGACACCAAGGACTCGGGCAAGCTGTACAAGCCCTTCACCCACCCGCTGCCGTATGACATCTGCGGCTACAAGCCGGCCCAGCTGCGCGGCGCGTACGGGCTGACCAAGTCCGTGGCCGGCGGCAACAACGGCAAGGGCGTGACGATAGCGATCGTCAACGCCTACGACTCGCCGACCCTGCTGCCGGACGCGCAGAGGTACTTCAAGATGAACGACCCGGCCAACCCGCTGAAGTCGTCCCAGTTCTTCAGCATCCCCCCCTCGGCGGTCACCGACCAGGCCGAGTGCGCCGCCAGCGGCTGGTTCGACGAGCAGGCGCTCGACGTGGAGGCCTCGCACTCCATGGCGCCCGGAGCGAACACCCTCTACGTCGGAGCGAACAGCTGTTTCGACTCCGACCTCCTCTCGGCGCTGACGACCGCGGTCACCAGCGGCGCCTCCGTGGTGAGCGACTCGTGGGGGGACACCCTGGGTGACCTGCTCACCGACGCCGCCACCAAGACCGCGTTCGACAGCACGTTCATGCTCGCCGCCTCCACCGGCGTCAGCGTGCTGTTCTCCAGCGGTGACGACGGCGACAACTTCGCCGACTTCGGGCTGGCCGTGCCCGACTACCCGCCGACCAGCCCGTTCGTGACCGCGGTCGGAGGGACCACGCTCGAGGTGAACTCCGCCAACGCCCGTCAGGCCGAGTACGGCTGGTCCACGGCCAGGCAGCCTCTGTGCCAGGGCAAGTCCAGGACGTGCGGCTCCGCGACCACACCGCTGGGCCCGCTCGCCTGGCAGGCCGGTGGCGGCGGCGGTACGAGCTACAACTACACCCAGCCGTTCTACCAGGCCGGGGTGGTGCCGAGCGCCCTCGCGCTGCGCAACGAAGCACTGTTCGGGCCGGTGCCGCTGCGCGTCGAGCCGGACATCTCGATGGACGCGGACGCCCAGAGCGGGATGCTGATCGGGCTGACGCAGACATTCCCCAAGGGTGTCTTCTACGACCAGTTCAAGGAGGGCGGCACGAGCCTCGCCTCCCCGCTGCTGGCGGGCGTGATCGCCGATACTGACCAGGCGGCGGGCGGCCCGGTCGGCTTCCTCAACCCGGCCCTCTACAAGGCCTCGACTAGGACCCCGGCGGCGTTCAACGACATCAAGCCGCCGGCGAAGCCGAACTCGGCGGCCGTGGTCCGGGTGGACTTCGTCAATACGATCAACCCCTCCAACGGATTCATCGTCAGCGTCCGGGCGATCAACTACGCCGGGCCTGAGACCTACTGTGACGGGACGGGCAACTGCGCCACGCGCAACGTGACCCTGACCACCACTCCGGGATTCGACAGCCTCACCGGGCTGGGATCCGTCGGCAAGCAATTCATATCCACGCTCTCTAGGTTCTGACCTGACAGATGCGAGTGGCCCCGCGGGGACGTCCCCGCGGGGCCACTCGCGTCCACGTCCTGACGCCAGCGTCCAGCTGTCGCCGCCCGCGCCCGGTGGCGCTCAGCGGCCGAGCTGGTTCAGGTCTACCCGCTGGTTGTGCAGCCGCATGGTGACCTCGACCAGGCTGCACCAGGAGGCTGCTGCGGCTTGCGGGTGTTCGGATGTCGGCCGGTCACGGGCTCACCGTGGGCACAATCCGCGCTTTAGTTGCAATGTCGGGAAGACCACTTCCCCGTCGCCGTTCACGAGTCTCGCGTAAACGCATGCGCGTGCCCCCGGTGTTTCTGCCTGCGGACCTTGTCCCGCGGCCCACTATCGGGAAGGCGAAGCCTGTGGGACCGGGCTCAACTATGTCGTCATCCCCCGGTCGGCCGCGTCAGTTCATGACCGTCAGCGACCAGCGTTAGTACCGGTCCCGTGACCGCCCAGCCGAATGACCCGGCACCCTGCCCGGAGGAGCGGCTTCCTCGCCAGTACCTGGCTCGACCTCACACCCTTTTGTAACCCACCATTAGAGATCTTTAGCAGCCGGGCTGACCGGGTACGGTGCCGCTGCTCGGCTTTAGCATCTTGGCTTGGCACTGCTGGTGCAGCAGCTTTTCGAGATGGCCGATGACGGCCCGTACCGAGGGGTCCGTGCTGTGCACAAGGTTGGTGAGTTCGAGTGGGTCCTTCGTCGCGTTGTAGGCCTCGGTCTGGTCGCGGGCGGCTGTGGTCTTGACGGTGGTGAAGGCCCGCTTGGCTCCCGGCCGGTTCACGTTTCCGTCGACGTGGGTCACCACATCGCGCGGGCGGGTGGGGTTGCTCCAGAACTGCGGATTGTCCGAGTAGCGGGCATACTTCCATTTCTCCTGCGCGCCGCCCTCGCCGGTGGGCAGGCAGGTCACGATGGACTCGATGGTATTGGGCTGGATGACCGACTCGTACTCGAAACCTAGCGCGGTGACCTGATCGGAGCCGCGGCTCACCTCGTCCTCGGTCAGGAAGTACACCGGTCCGGTGATGGCCGATGTCTTCGACTCACTGAGGATCACCCCGGACAGGTCGCGTCCCACCAGCGGGTGCGCCTCGGTGTGCGTCTTGGCGAGTCCTTGCGGAGCTTGGCTGCGTTCAGCCCTGCCAGGCCGAGCATCGTTGGCAGCAGGTCGGCATGGCTGGTGATCTCATCGATGCTCTCGCGGCCCGGGAAGAGCTGGGGATTGTGAACGATGAAGGGCACGTGCGTGGCTTCCTCGTACATGCTGTGCCACTTCTGGTGCATGCCGCCGTGGGCCCCGAGCAGGTCGCCGTGGTCGGAGGTGAAGATCACGATCGTGTTCTGGGCCATCTGCGGGTGTGCGTTCAACGCGTCAAGGACTCGCTGGATCTGGTCGTTCACGTTCTGCTGCATCTGGTAATAGAACCGGCGGTAGCTCTCGGGGTCAGGCACCGGCTGGAAGATCTGCGGGTACTTGTCCACGTAGTCCTGCTGGCAGGCCGGCTTTCCAGCCAGGTTCTCCTTGGAGGTCTGCTCGAATTTGGCGGGGTCGAACAACTCAGAGGGAACCTTGCTGTTATCGAGCTGGCCGCGCAGGTTCCAGCTGGAGTTCTGCAGGGTGAAGGTGCCCCACACGGCGACGTCGTGCGGGTTGACGTAAGAGTTGACCAGCAGCCAGGGCTTGCCCGGCCTGCCCCCCTTGGCCAGCTGGTTCAGCAGGTCCACGGCCTGGGTGGCGAATTTCTCGTCCCGGCCGATCGCGTCGGTGGCGGAGGAGCCCGAGTTGAGCGGGTTGCCGCCGTGCGGCTCGGGGCCGATCCAGCCGCTGAAACCATAGGGGCCGAGCCGGTCGGCTCGCAGGTACTCATTCTCCGTCTTCGGATCAGGTTCACCTTTATCGTTGAAAGTCACCAGCTGCTCATAGGTCCCCGGGATATGAATATCGGCCTCGGAAACGTGCCACTTGCCCTTGAAATAGGTGTCATAGCCGCCGGCCCGGAAGTAATTGCCCATCGTGGGCAGCGTGTTGGGGTCAAGCCAGTACATGTCCATTTCGATGTTCTGCTTAGCAGCGCCGGGCGTCTGGCTGTTGCCATGCAGCGACGGGTACTGACCGGTGAAGATCGAAGTGCGGCTCGGCACACACGCTGCTGTCATGATGTAGTGATTGGTGAATTCCAGCCCATGGTCGCGCAGCGACTCTTCTGCCGTAAGGTACTGCGACCGGAACTGCCGGAGCTGCCCGGATTCATACGCGACTGGGAAGCGATACTCATCAGACAAGATGAGCAGGATGTTCGGCCGGTGCCGCAGCTTGCCCCGCGGAATGAACGACGCTACCCGGGCTTCCTCCGCCTGAGCTGGCGGAGTCCCCGCCTGCGCGATCGCGGCGGCCGACGCCGCCGCACCCGCGCCCGCGATGAAACGCCGCCGCGAGACACCGCCGCTACCTGACGTCATCATGATCCTCCCCACCAGAGGTGCCCCAAGTCTCTGACGAACCTACACTTGCAGCATGCTCCCGGGAAGGCGGGAAAGAAGTGATTAATGACTGAAGCCGGGGCGCCGGAAGGCATGGCGTGGATTCCCGGCGGAACCTTTCTCATGGGTTCGGATGATTTCTACCCGGAGGAACGGCCCGCGCATCCCGTCCAGGTCACTGGTTTCTGGATGGACGATCACGCCGCAACGGTCTTGGAGTTCGCGCGTTTCGTCGCCGCCACCGGGCACGTGACCGTTGCCGAGCAGGCGCCCGACCCCGCCGATTACCCGGGGGCACCACGCGGTGTTCTCGTGCCGGGCTCTCTGGTATTCCGCCAGCCAGACGGGCCGGTCCCGCTCAGCGACCCTCGCCGCTGGTGGTCCTGGGTTCCCGGTGCGCAATGGCGTCACCCAGAAGGCCCCGGCAGCACGGTGCGCGGACGTGAAGACCATCCAGTCACGCACGTCGCTTACCTGGACGCGACCGCTTACGCCGCCTGGGCGGGCAAGGCACTGCCGTCTGAGGAGGAGTGGGAGCGGGCGGCCACGGGCGGCCTCGACGGAGCAGTTTATTGCTGGGGAGATGACTTCCGGCCGGGGGGCCAGGTGATGGCGACCACCTGGCACGGCCGTTTCCCGTGGGAGAACCTCAAGGCCCGCGCCGGGACCGTACAGGTCAAGGACTACCCACCGAACTCCTACGGGCTGTTCGAGATGACCGGCAATGTCTGGGAGTGGACATCTGACTACTTCACCGCCCGGCACGCTACGCCGGTCCAGGCCTGCTGTGTGCCCGAAGATCCCCGCGCCGGCACCCCCCGCGCAACGGGCGATCACCTGCGACCCGACGCGCACATCCCGCAGCGGGTCGTCAAAGGCGGCTCCTACCTGTGCGCCCCCAATTACTGCTTCCGCTACCGGCCCGCAGCCCGGCAGGGCCAGGCAGTGGACACATCAGCAGCCCACATCGGCTTCCGCTGCGTGCTCAGAACCGATCCCGCATAAGCCAGCACAGCCGTCGCTCTCATTCACGCTGACCGGTCGCTGGCTTGGGAGTGCCGCCAAGTCGCGTAGTGGATCTTGGTTTTAGGGTCTGGGGGTGGCAGTGACCCGGCTGGCGGGCCGGGTGGCCGGGGGTTCCACGGCCCCGGGGTTTCTTCCTTGGTCGCTGGGATGGCTTGGTGCTGGTCAGGGGGGTTGGGGCAAGGCTGTGATGCGGTTCCCAGGCGGCCACGATCGCGGGTGCCCAGGGCCAGGTGGCCGAGATCTTCGAGGCGCCGGCGGCGGCCGGTGCGTACCAGGCGGGCGGCGGCGTGCATGATGCGGTAGCGCAATGCCTTGGGCTCGGTTTTGGCGAGGTCGCCGTCGAGGGCGAGCAGCCGCAGCCAGGACAGCAGGGTAGCGGCGGTCAGCGCGGCGGCGAACCACGAGCGGTTGAGGCGGACAGCAGGTGACTGGGGAACTTGCCGATCCCGGTGTCTTTCCCGGTGCGGATGGCGTCCTCGACCCGCGCGTGCACCCGGTGGGCGGCGTCGATATAGGCCAGATTGGCGCGCCAGCCCCGCAGGCTGGTCAGGCAGGTTGGTCACCCACAGGCTGTAGCGCCAGCCGTCTTCGGCCTCGAAGAAGGTCGAGCTGGGCGCCCGGGTGCGGCCGCTCACGGCGGGCGAACACCCGCATCGTGGCCGGCCAGCCAGCTAGCTGGTCACCTGCCGCGGCCGCCGGCGCAGCAGCCCGGTCAGCTCGGTGACGTGGGCTTCCTCGATCCAGCACCGCGCATGCGCGCAGGACCGGTCAGCGCAGGCGTCTTCGGCGCGGCGCTCGCGGACCTCGCCCCGGTGATCGACGGCGATCTGCCAGGCCTGCGCCGGGGACAGCGGTGATCGCGTCGCTTCTCCCGCTTGCCCAGCTCCCAGCCGACGGAGTAGATGACCTGATGACCCCGGCCGGGCGGCAAGCGTGTCCAGGCAGGTCGATGAGATCGTGGCTGGCCCCGGCGCCGTCGCAAGTGACCATCAGCCGCCGCCGGAACTTCGGCGGCAGCGCGGCGATCGCCTCACCCAAGACCGTGAGGTGGTCGGTCGGCGGTATTGGACCCAGCGCTGCCCGGGCGCAGCATCGCGGCCAGCGGCTCGCCGGTGTTGTCGCACCAGCAGCCCAAGCGGGTGCAGGCCAAAGCCCTTGAAATTGGGCTCGGCGCCTTGCTTGTCCGAGTGCGCAGGCCACCACGGTGGCGTCCAGCCGCAGGCAGATCACGCCCTCCAGCGTCTTGTCCGCGACCGCGATACCGGGGATCGCGCCGTGACGCGCCTCGGCGCCCGCCCACGCCACCCGCCGGGCGGCGTTCACCGCCGCCGCGATCCGCGCCCGCCGCCCGGCTGGCCCCCGGCCGCGATCTCGTTCAGCGCCCGCCAGCAGGTCGGCACCGAGGCGACCGGGCCGAACAGCTCGCCGCTGATCAGCCATCACCCGGAAATCGCTGATCACTTCGCGCACCATCGGCGATCGCGCAGGCCAGGTCCGCCAGCACCCGGCCCCGGTCATGGACTCAGCAGCCGGTCTGAGGCCAGCGCTCGCGACAGGCCGCCGGTCAGGCCCAGTCCTGTCCGCACAGCGCCCGCAGCAGCGCCACCCCGGCGTGGGACACGATGCCCGTGCCGTCGGCAGTGACTTCCAGGCCCTTCAGCCAGCCGGTAGTGTTCACCCTGCGAGTGCTCCTCGATCTGGCAGCGGTACAAGGATCTAGACAACCCTTATCGTTCCAGGTCAGGAGCACTTTCTTACGTTGACGCGCCGGTCAGTCACAGACCTGCGTGAATTGCCAGGGCTAAGGCCTGGGGTTGCCCCAGCTATCTGGAGGACCGGAACCGGCTTCGGATCATAGCGCGATGGGTGTGACAGGCGACAGCGGGCCGCATACTCCGGCTGTTCGGGCGACCCGGTGCGGCCAGGGCGCTGATCTTTGACCGGGGGGCCGATGCTCATCGTGAAGCCGACCTACGAGCCTGGCTGGACGACCCCCGGGCGGCGTCATGGAGGCCAGCTCACCGCTTTAGCGAAGAGATTTCGCGGTATCGCCGCCGCTTCAAGTCTTCGTGGAAAGCAGCAACCCTAACAGCGGCGTGCAATTCGATCAATCGCCCGAGCAGGTTTCGATCAGAGCAGTAATTGTGCCCTTGCCTAATAACCGCAGCTATACGCTCCGGGATGGTTCCGGTTGCCCGACGATGTCCTCGATCTCGATGAGGAGCGAGAGGTACACGTCGTCGAGGGCCATCGTCGTTCGCGCGATCGCGTCAAACTCATCTCGGAGAGAGTCCCAAACTGTAGTCTCCGCCGATGCTCGGCGAGCCAAGAATCTCGTCGATCGCCTGACAGCGTCGCCGATATCCAGGTCAATACCGATGGCCGTCATTGTTTGAAGCTCCTTCTTCGATCAGCTTGCCGTGAGCCTAAATCAGTACAACTGGTGCCCGCACGGCGACGCCATCGTCCGTCGGCCTACACAGAATCCATCGCCCGGCCTCCAGCGTGAGGCCGCTTGAGACCACTGGGTCGCCACCTCCACCCTGCGCCATGCATTGAGATTCGAAGCCTGAACCGACCCGGGAACTTCCGCATCTGCCGCTCCGGGTGTTCTGCCGCTCAGGTGCTTTCCTTCCCAGCTGTGGGCGGCTCGCGGCGTGTGGGATAGGAGGCCTGGGCTGCCCGGAGTTTCCGGCGGCGCATCAGACTGAATGGGTGCGGGCACGCGGCGCATTACAGTTGCTGAGTGGCAGGTGATCAGACGGGGCGGGTGGACAGCTGGATCTGGTCGGTGCGGCTGGCCAAGACCCGCCAGGCCGCGTCCGGTGCCTGCCGGGCCGGGCACGTCAGGGTCAACGGAGTGCGGGTCAAGCCCGGGCATTCGGTCCGGGCTGGTGACGAAGTGCGGCTTCGCCAAGACGGACGTGCACGCGTCGTCGTGGTCGTGCGGGTCATTACCAAGCGTGTCGGCGCACCTGTTGCCGCCGAGTGCTATATCGACAACAGACCGCCCGCTCCGCTACGCGAGGAAATGGTCGCGGTGGCTGTGCGCGATCGTGGGACGGGCCGTCCGACCAAACGCGAGCGGCGCGATATTGAGAAGCTGTTCAGGCGGCCGACCAGGTGAGCCGGGTCCGGCCGCTGCACATCGGCGGGATCCTCACCGGCTGGGCTCGATCGCCGGGCGGATCGCTGGCCTGCGCGAGCGCAGGTGGGTCTGCTACCGGCCGGTGAATACCGGCTTCTCGCGCGCCAGGTTGGCGGCGATGCCGATCTTGCTGTCCTCGGTGGCCCACAGCCGGGCCTGCTCGGACAGCTCGCGCTCGAGCACCGCGCGGACGTTCTGGATGAGCGGTTCGCGCAACGTCTGTTTGATCGACTGCACGGCCAGCGGGGCGCGCTCGGCGATTTCGGCGGCCCAGGCGATCGCTTCTCTTCGCTGCGTGCCGTCAGGCACCAATCGGTTGAACCAGGCCGATCTCCAGCGCCCGCCGCCCGTCGATGCGCCGGCTGGCGTAAAGCAGCTCCATCGCCTGCTGTCGCCCGACAATCTCGGGCAGCGTGACACTCAGGCCAAAGCCCTGGTGGAAGCCCAGCGCGGAGAAGTTGGCCTGGAATTTCGTTGAACGGTGAGGCAACCCGGAAGTCAGCTGCGCACGCCAGGCCGACGCCGCCGCCGACCGCGGAGCCCTGCACGGCCGCGATGACGGGAACCGCGATCTCGAAGATGCGCACTGCTTCGCGATACAGCTCCTGAGCTGCGCGCTCGCGGCCGGTGGTCATCTCGCCGCTGCCAAAGTTGGCGCCGGCGCAGAAATGCTTGCCCTCCGAGCACAGCACGATCACCCGCGTACCGCCGGCCTGCAGATCGGCGGCGACATCGGCGATCTGGGCGATCAGCTTGCGGTTGAAGTAGTTGGCCGGCGGCCGGTTGATCTCGATGACGGCGACGTGCCCGTCCTCGCTGACGTTGATCTGATCAGCCACGATCAGGCTCCTATGGTCGAGGCAACGCAGGTGGCAGCGGCGAGGATGCTGCCCGGATTGGCCATCGCGGCGCCGAGGCGCGGGCCCTGGCCGACCCGGCAACGACGGTACGCGGGAGTCCCGCTCCGCGACATGCAGGAAGCCGCCTCGCACGCCGATCCCCGAACCACCACCGACCAGACGAACAGGCTGGCCTGCCCGATCCCTGATCGGGAACTTGATTGAAGCCGTGAGCTGGCCGAGGCCCCATCAGGACGTTGCGGGCCGCTTGCGCAGTCCACCCGCCGTCGGAGTTCGCGGTGATGCCGGCCAGGTGGACGCGGCGGGTGCCGTGCTCGATGACGATCAGGGAGTAGATGCGCCGCAGGAGCACGGTGTCTACGTGCACAAAGCCGACCGCGAGAATGCTGTGGGCCTGCGCGGTCAGGAACTGGTTCCAGGTCGGGCCGGTGCGGCGCGGTGCGGGATCGATCCCGGCGTCGTGCAGGATCTGCCACACCGTAGAGGCCGCTATCGGGTGGCCGAGTCTGACGAGTTCACCTTGCACGCGCCGGTGTCCCCAGGTCGGGTTCCGGGCCCTGGTCCTGACCGGGCCGGCGGACCTGCGGACCCGGTTCGCCGGGCATACCGTGGCCGCGCTGGGGCAGGGCTCTCATGAACCGTGCGATTCCCTGCCACCACCACGATGCTACCCAGCGACGCCACTCCAGCGCCCGCTGACATCGCCCCGGGCGCAAGCCTCGCCTATTCGCAGCACCGATTCCGCCGCCGGACAACCCCGGGTACCGGGCGTGACCAGTTACCTCACTGGTAAGACTGCGACGGGCGCTGCCGCTAACGGTGCATGACCCAGATGACGCTGCTGCACCCAGGTGACCCGTTCCCGACGCTCACCGTGGCGCTTCCCGAAGGCCGCGCTCTTCGCCTGCCTGATGCCCTGGCCGGCCACTACGGCGTGGTCCTGTTCTACCGGGGATCATGGTGCCCGTACTGCAACGCCCAGCTGCGCGCGTTCCAGCGGTCGCTGGACCGCTTCGCCGACATGGACACCCTGGTCATCGCGCTGTCGGTCAACGACGAAACCACAACCCGGGACCTGATCGCCAAGCATGGCCTGCAATTCCCCGTCGGTCACAGCGCCGACGCCCGCGCGATCGCCACTGCCACCGGCGCCTTCGTCAACGGCGACCCGATGTACCTGCAGTCGACCGGCTTCGTGCTCGACCCAGGCGGCCGGGTCGTGGTCAGCGTCTATTCCAGTGGCGCCATCGGACGGCTGGTACCCGAGGACGTCATCGGCCTGATCCGCTACCTACGCGAACACGCCCCTGCCAGCCGATCGTCATAGCGGCGCGAGCCCAGCCGCCCGGGCGGTTGCCGCCTAGATCAAGCTCGCACCTGTGCGCCCGCTGGGCGTAAGACGGCGGCTGCCGTGGACGCTAACAGGGGTGAGCGAATCAGCGCGGTGGCGGTTCGCCGTCGGCCGGGCCGCCGGAGGACAACGACAACTCCAGCACACGGCCGATCCAGTCAGCCTGGCAGCAGGCACTGTGAACGAGATCAGACAGGACCCACAGGCCTCCTGCTTGGCCCCGGGACGCACCAACCACTGTGATCGCTTCGTAAGACCATGGGGAAGGAGAGCTCAGGTGGAACAGGCAATGACCCGAGGACGGGTACGGGTCGAGCGCGGCCGCAAACGCGTACGGGCCTACCTGGGCGGCGAGTTGGCCGCCGACACGATCAGCCCGCTGCTGGTGTGGGAAGTACCGTATTAACCCCGCCTACTACATCCCGGTCGGCGACATCCGGGCCGACCTAGTGCCCGCCGGCAACAGCGACCACTCGCCGAGCCGCGGCGACGCCGAGATCTTCGATCTGCGCACGGTGGGCGCCACCGCACGGTCAGCGGCGCGCCGGTACGCCAGCTCGTCGATCGAGGAGCTGCGCCAGGCGGTGCGCCTGGACTGGGACGCCATGGACGAGTGGCTAGAAGAGGACGAGCCCGTCTACACCCACCCCCGCGACCCCTACACCAGAGTCAACATCCTGGCCAGCTCACGGCACGTGCGGATCGACATCGACGGCGTGACTGTCGCCGACTCCAGCCAACCCCGGATCCTGTTCGAGACCGGCCTTCCGCCGCGGTACTGCCTCCCGCTCACCGACGTCCGGCTGGACCTGCTCCGGCCCTCGGCCACCCAGTCGCACTGCCCCTACAAGGGCACGGCCAGAACGGCCGTTCCCGCCCGGCCAGCAGCAGCTCGGGCAGGTTCGGCAGGCTGAAGAAGCTGAAGTGCCTGTGGAGCGCCAGAAGTTGGCCTGGCATGTGAGCTGGAGCGACGGCCGGGGTCGGGCGTAGGGCATCATGATCAGCCGTGTCCCTCCGCCTGCTTTACCTGATCTTCATCCGGGTCTGCGGCTGGCTGGTGCTGCTCGGCCGGTTAAGTGCGTCCAAGGACGTCGAACTGCTGGTGCTGCGGCACGAGGTCGCAGTGCTGCGCTGCACCGATCCCCGGCCCCAGCTGGACTGGGCTGATCGCGCCGTCCTCGCCGCACTGATCCGGCTCCTGCCGGGAAGGCTGCGCCGGCTCGTGACCCCGGCACCATCCTGCGCTGGCACCGCCGCCTGGTGGCCCGGAAGTGGACCTATCCCAACCGGATTGGACGGCCTCCGGTCAACGCCGAGGTCGCCGCACTGATCGAGCGGCTCGCCACGAGAACCACAGCTGGGGGTACCAGAGGATCTACCGGAGGCAACTGCCGGCGCCGGCAGGCAGCGTCGCGGCAGGTCAGCCGAGCAGCCCGGACAACCCCACCTCGGCTGCAGGGGCCCCGGGTGAGCGCGCGCCCGCCGTCTCCCGTCCGACCCCGGTCGGCCAGGCTGAGCCAGACGGCGCACGAGCGAGCCCATCTTGCATCGCGGCCGGCGCGAGGCCCCGGATCTGCAGGGTTGCGACGGTGCCCCCGGATACTCCGACGCACCCGATTGAGCCAGGGCCAGCGCAGTGGCCCGGCCGATCCCGGGTCCGACCGCGGTTACCAGCACGGATCCTGAACGCGAGCGAAGCTTTCATGCCTGCTTAGGCACCGGCCTTACTACCGGAGTCGGGTCAGCGCCCTTCGCAGTCATTGTCATGGCGCCGCCGGACATGTTCGGCATCTTCGGGATATCCCCCGGGTGAAAGCAGCGCAGGGGGGATGCCCGCTCCCCCCTGCAAGGCGGACCGTGAACGTCACTCGCTGAATCCCGAGCACCCCCATAAGGAGGCCAAACGATGCAACATCGCGTCCTCAGCTTTACCCGCCCAGGCAAGCGCCTTCTGGTCGGCCTGCTCGCGTCCGCGCTTGCCGCCGGCGTGTCCCTGAGCATTGCCGGGTACGCCGGGGCGGCGACGTCGGCCGCCCCGGCGAAAGTCCCGGGCGCGGCCAGGGGACTGGGGCAGCTCAGCGGCACGCTGGCCAGCGACCAGCTGACGCTGGAGAGCGCCATCCAGGTCAACCTCAGCAAGGAGTATGTGCGACTCCCGCTGTATCCCGGGACGGCGTACGCGGGCACCCCGCATGCCGAGAAGGTCTGGTACATCCTGCTGGATTCCTCGGATTCCGGGCTGGCTCATGACTTGGGAGTGAACTACGCGCCCAAGCTGGCCAACATCGGGATCGGCTGTCCCGCGTGCGTTCAGACGGTGACCCTCACCAACCCGACGCCGGCGCAGAATCCGTTCGGCCCGGCCGCGATCAACTTCCAGGGCGCGCCGAACTTCAGCCCCACCCGGGTGGCGATTCCGGGACCCACCGGGTTCCCGCTGAAGAAGTTCGCTCCCGGCTCGGTGGCCGGGCCCGGATACAGCCCGTTCATCCGGATCAAGGGATCCCCGATCGTGTACAACGCTCCCATCGTGGCCACCGGCAACGGCCCGTTCGACGTCGTCACTCACACCAACACCGAGGACCGGGTGCTCGGCATCCACATCGGCACGCCCCCCGATAAAACGCCGTCCGGCCAGTTCTCGGAGTCGTGGGTGAACATGCTGTTCGTGAAGGGCTTCGACTCCGGCGAGCCGATCCTCTACCTCAGCACCGACGCCGGCCAGCCCCTCACCGCGGTGCTGGAGCGGTCAACATACGTGCCTGCGCTGAACGGCGCGTCGTTCAACGGCGGCGACGACTTCCTGGGCTCGGCTCGCGAGCGGCTGTTCGGCTTCATCAACGGCCAGACCGGGGCGAACAACCCGCAGGCGCAGGGATTCCAGCACCTGGCCCTGGACGGCTCGGTCTCCGAGAACGCCTCGCAGAACAACAAGGCGTTCATCAACTCGCTGCGCTTCGGCGGTGACCTGCTGAACGTGTTCGGCGATTTCCCGACCCTCACCGACCCCCGGCATGCTGATGCTTACAGCCCGCTGTGGGATGCTCAGCTCGGCCTGTGGACCGCCAAGGCGATCAAGGAAGGACTCGACAAGCGGCAGATCGACGAGAACACGGTCCTCAACCTGGCCGAAAGCCGGCCTGACCTGCTGACTGGGGTTAACCCAGCCACAGGCGCCCCCGCTCTCTACGGTTCCGTCGGAGTGGACATCAACTGCGCGGTCATCGGCTTCCCGGCTAATGCGCCGACAGCCGCCCTGCAACCCCCCCTCCCCAACTCCCAGTTCCCGCCCAGGTAGCCCAGTAGCGGCTCCTGGTGGTCCGGCCCACGCGGCCCCGTTGCATGGGATCGCCAAACGCCGGGCGATCGATCCAGGACCGGCGGGCCCCGGCAGCCGCCGGGGCCCGCCAGTCCTGGCCTGATGCGCGCTCCCCGGAATCACCCGGGTGAGACTGGCCAGGGGGAGCCCACCTGCCTGCCAGGCGCACCGTGAACGTCACCGACGAAGGTGGAGGCAAGGTGGAACCGACGCGGTACCGGATCAGCATACGAGGGCGGCTGACCGAGCGTCTCGGGTCCGCGTTCGAGGGCATGGCCCTCGAGCCGGGGCGGGGGCAAACTGCCCTGATCGGCATGATCCGTGATCAGTCACACCTGTACGGCGTCCTGGACCGGGTGCGCAGCCTGGGCCTGGAGCTGGTGAGCGTGCAACCGTCCCCGGCGGATCGCAGCGGCGTCAGCCGATGTCAGAGTCCCGGATAAGGCTGGCGGCCTGCTGCCGGGTCGAAACACCTAGCTTGCGATAGATATGGCGGGTGTGGGTCTTCACGGTGTAGTAAGAGACGAATAGCTTGCTGGCGATCTCTCGGAGGGAGAGCTGGCTATTCAGCCAAAGCAGAACCTCTCGCTCCCGCTGGCTCAGCGGTTCGGCGAGTCGGCAGCGGGACAGGCCGGCGCTTGCTGTGCGCGCGGTTAGCGCACGTTCGGTCCTGGCCATGTCCTCGGTGAGGACGCCGGGGTCGGGACAGACGGTGATGATCTCGCGGGCGGCCCGCAGCCGCGCACGGGCATCGCCGGTATCCCCGGCATGGAACCTGATCCTGGCCAGGCACAGCAGCGCGCAGGCAGTCTCCAGCCGCGCCCGGCCCCGGCGGGCCAGCTCCAGGCCCTTGAGCGCAGCTGTCCCGGCCGCGGCTGCCTGACCCTGGCGGTCCAGCAGGTCAGCCATGGTAATCACCGCCGTGGCGGTTATCCAGTACTCGCTCAGAGCATGCTCGGCCGCCAGGGTGGTGGCCTTCCGGGCGTACAGCTGAGCAGCTTCGAGGTCACCGGCCCGGCTGTGGAGGGCCGCCAGGCAGCCCATCGCCCACACGCCGGCCAGGTTGTTGGGCAGCGGCCCGACTGCTGCTGCCACCTGTCCCAGGATGGCGACAGCTTCGCAGTCCCGGCCCTGCCAGCACAGGTTCGCGCCCAAGGTCGCCACAGCCGCCGCTCGCCACCTGGGGGTCCCCGACCCCTCCAGCGCCACCGCCCGCCGGCTCGGCAGCTCGGCCCCGGCCAGGTCCCCGATCATCTGCCGGTAGCCGGCCCGCAACATGCATGCGGCCGACTCGATCGAGGCAACTCCCTCGCGCAGCGGACCCTGCGCAGTGCCGGCCTCGGCCGCCTCCACCCATGGCTCCACCTCATCGAGCCGGCCCAGGTGGCGAGCCAGCCAGGCTCGCACCAGGCACAACCGGGCGTCGTGCGCGACCATCTCGGGCGGCAGCCGGTTCAGCCACGACTTCACCGTCTCAACAAGTCCCTCGTTGAAGCAGACATTCCAGTGACAGGCGATCAGCTCCCGCGCGTCCGCCAGGTCACCAGCCGAGATGGCATGACCGATGGCCTCAGCGACATTCCCCTGAGCCTGATGCCAGGCGCAGGCGCGACGGTGCAGCAGCGCAGCCAGCCCCGGTTCGGCCCGGTCCAGCTCGTGGCGCAGCAGCTCGGCGAACAGGTGATGATACCGGTACCACCGGCGCCGGGCATCCAGCCGGACAAGGAACAGGCTGGAGCGCTCCATCTCCTCAAGCAGGTGCTGGGCGCCGTCACCGCCGGCCACCGCGTCGCACAGCGGCCCGGACAGCCGGTCCAGCACCGAGGTCCGCAGCAAGAACTCGCGGACCTCCGCCGGCAGGCCGTCCAGCACCTCCGCCAGGAGGTAGTCCACGATCTGGCGGTCATCGCCAGCGAAGGCCCGGATGAACGCCGACGGGTCGGCCAGGCCGCGCAGCGACAACCCGGCCAGGCACAGCCCGGCGGCCCACCCCTCGGTGCGCTGGTGCAGCGCAGCGATATCCGCGGCCGCCAGCGCAAGCCCCAGCGTCCCATTGAGCAGGGCCGCCGTCTCCCGCTCGGTAAACCGGAGATCATCAGCCCGGAGCTCGAGCATCTCACCGCGCGCCCGCAGCCGGGGCAGCGGCAGCTCCGGGTCCATCCGGGTAGCCACCACTAGGCGGACAGCCGGGGGCAGATGCTCAACCAGGAAAGCCACGGAATGCAGAGTGCCCCGGCTGGAGATCAGGTGATAGTCATCGAGCACCAGCGTCACCGGCGCAGGCAGGCCGGCCAGCTCGTTGACCAGGATAGGCAGGACGACACCGGTGAGGCTGGTACCCGGAGCCCTCAGCGCCTGCACGGCCAGCGCGCCGAATCCATCCGATCCACCGGCTAGGCCGGCGACCACGTGCGCCCAGAAACGCACGGGGTCGTTATCGCCCGGATCCACCGACACCCACGCGGTGCGGGAACTCTCGTCGGCGAGCCGCCAGTCGCGCAGCAGGGAGGTCTTCCCCCAGCCCGCCGGGGCGCTGACCACCACCAGCCGAGCCGGGAGATCCTCACTGAGCCGGTCAAGCAGCGCCTGGCGGACAACCGTGCCTGGGCGGCGGACCGGCGGACACAGCTTCGACGCCAGCAGCAGAGCCCCGTGATGCGAGCCGCCCGGCCCGGAGTGATGCCCGTCTGCCGTCCGCGCAGTGAGCATTCCCCCGGCCGCGCGGACCGGCTCGGTCGGCCGCGACTCGTGCGGCCATCGCATCATGGGGCGAGTCCTCGTTCCACCAGCGCCAGTTTCAGCGCGCGCAGCGCGCAGAACGCCCGTGACTTGACGGTTCTTGCCGGTATTCCCAGTACCGCTGCCGCCTCGGCAACAGACCGGCTGTGGTAATAGGTCTCCAGCAGAACTCCCCGGTGCTCGGGTCGCAGCGACCTGATCGCGTCGGCGACTGCACGGGATTCCGGGGCACGTGCCGCTTCGTCCCGGAACGGCAGCGTCATCCCTGTCATGCACTGTTAGCGTCTGCGCCGTAGGCGAGTCTTACCATCCGCGTTGACGTCACGGCAGAGCTAGGTTGTTTCCGGGCGCGGAACGAGTACCGCGGGTGGCTGGAGTTCCCGGAGTGGCGATGTGAACAGGCCCGGGATGGCCGTATCTCGCTAGAGGCTGGAAGAAGGTCCCGGCTTCCTGACTTTGTCGTGGGCGAGAGTGCCCGGGAGCTTACGTCCCTGACTCGCCTCAGCTGCGCAACAGCCGCCGCGGGTGCCCGCTGCCGATACACGGCATGGGTTAGGCGAGTGCCCGGCGCTGCGGGGGCAGCCCACGACGTCATTATCTGCGGGCCGGCAAGACGTAAGACCCCTGGCCGCCGCGGACGCCAATAGAGGCAAGTGAAACAGCGCGGCGACGCCTCCGGCCGGCCAGCCCGGCCCTGGGCTGCGTGCCGTGCCCGCCGTGCGGGCGAATGCCCGCCGAAACTGAGGAGACAGCGATGGTAACTGTGGGACTACTGGTCACGCTGAAGCCCAAACCAGGCAAGGAAGACGAGCTCGCC
Source organism: uncultured Actinomycetes bacterium (assembly GCA_963762615.1). Classification (GTDB taxonomy): domain Bacteria; phylum Actinomycetota; class Actinomycetes; order Streptosporangiales; family Streptosporangiaceae; genus PALSA-505. The sequence goes on from CAVXLG010000020.1 coordinate 962,910, forward strand.
TCGTTTCTCGCCGGCGCTCTGCCGCTTGCGCAGGCCGAGCCCGAGACGACCGCCTGGTTCGCCATCAAGATCGATGCCTCGACTTTGGGGATTGTTGACGTCTTCCCCGATGCGGCAGGACGCCAGGCGCATCTGGACGGCCCGATCGCTGCTGCGCTGATGCAGCGGGCGGATGAGCTACTTGCGTCGCCGCCCGACATTAAGCCCATCGACGTGCTGGCGGCCAAATTGCCGGCGTGACACAACGTCGCGGAAGGAGAGGCCATGAGCGAGGAGATGGCCATGGGCGGCAGGACGTTCGAGGTGATCGTGATCGGGGCCGGGCCGGCCGGTGAGGTACTAGCCGGGCGGCTGGCCGGACGGGGCCATGACGTGGCCGTTGTGGAGGCAGAGCTGGTCGGGGGTGAGTGCTCGTACTACGCGTGTATGCCGTCCAAGGCGCTGCTGCGCCCGGCTGAGGCCCTGGCCGAGGCGCGCCGAGTTCCCGGGGCAGCGCAGGCGATCACCGGCGAGCTCGACGTGCAGGTGGTCCTGGCTCGCCGCGACGAGCTCATCAGCGGTCTCGACGACTCCGGGCAGGTCCCCTGGCTGGACAGCCGGGGTGTGACGCTCATCCGCGGCCACGGCCGGCTGGAAGGCGAGCGCCGGGTGCGCGTCGGCGACCAGGTGCTCCGTGCGCTCAGGGCCGTGGTGATCGCGACCGGCAGCGGCGCGGCCATGCCGCCGATCCCAGGCCTGGCCAAGTCCAGGCCATGGACGAACCGGGAGGTCACTACAGCCAGCAAGATCCCCGGGCGGCTGCTGGTCCTCGGCGGTGGCGTGGTGGGCGTCGAGATGGCCCAGGCGTACGCCACGCTGGGCTCGCGGGTCACCGTGATCGAGGCCGAGGAGCGCTTGATCGCGTGTGAGGAGCCGTTCGCCGGCGAGCAGCTGCGGCAGGCACTGACCCAGCAGGGGGTCAACGTGCGGACCGGCGTGCAGGCCGAGACGGTCCGCCGGGACGGCCCGGACGTGACCGTGGCCCTCAGCCATGGGCAGGCCGTGGCTGGTGATGAGATCTTGGTGGCGGTCGGCCGCCGCCCGCGGACGCAGGACCTGGGCCTGGAGACCGTCGGCCTGCAGCCCGGGCAGCCGGTCGAGGTCGATGACCGGCTCGCCGTTCCCGGCCTGTCGTGGCTGTATGCGATCGGCGACGCCAACGGGCGCTCGCTGCTGACCCACATGGGCAAGTACCAGGCACACGTGCTCTCAGAAGTCCTCGACGGACAGCCGGCCACGGCCGGGAGCGATGACGCAGCCGCACCCCGGGTGATCTTCACCGACCCCCAGGTCGCCGCCGTCGGGCTCACTCTAAGGGCCGCTCGCGGTCAGGGAGCGGACGCGCGCGCCTACGACGTGCCCAGCTCGGGCACGGCCGGCGGGGCGTTCCACGGGACCGGCACGCCAGGGACCGCGCGGATCGTCGTCGACGAGAGCCGGGGAGTGATCGTCGGCGCGACCTTCACCGGCACCGAGGTTGCCGACTGGCTGCAGGCGGCGACGATCGCGATCGTCAGCAAGACACCGGTCGAGCTGCTGTGGCAGGCCGTTCCGCCCTTCCCCACCCGCAGCGAGATCTGGCTGAAGCTGCTCGAGCGCCGCGAGGCAGATCTCGCTGCCGAGCGCTCAGCCCAGCCCCACCGCGAACTGGTGGCGCCGGTCCGGCGCTGACTTCGCACTGCGTTCAGATCAGGATGGATCCGCCACGTTCAAGCTCCGGAACCGGAAGCCCGCCAGCCGCCAGGCCTAGCTTCCTCCGCTGCCAGTACCGTTCAGCGATCTTCGCCCACAGCGGTGACCAGCAGGCGCTCGCGATCGCCTGACGCGACGCCTAGCAGCTATCACTGACCAGGCCGATCGTCATCTGAGATCACCCGCGCCTCAGCGTTCCACCGAACCGAGGAGCCACTAGCGTTACCTTGAGAGGCGGGCCGCGCCAGCCGCTGCGCGAGAGTCTCGTCAGCAGTCTGTTTGACCAGCCAACCAGCACGCGCACGTACCCGCCGTTCGGATTACCAGTTGGCTGCCCGTTTGGCTGTCCGAGAGCGAACATGTCGCCTGCCACGATCATGGGATCTCTTTGCGGGGTTTTCTGCCACGAGCATGGGCTCTGCCGCGTCGTCTTGTCTTCCTGCAGGAGTTCGGAGTGTGTCTTCGCCTGGGCAGTGCGCAGGCCCACAGCACGCTCTTGTGCCGAGAGGACGTAAGACCCCCGCCGCTGCCGACGCCAACAAGGTGTGGGGGAAACAGAGCGGCCGCGGTTCACCGCCTGCCAGGTTCCGGCCCCAGACGAGCTGCGCGGCCACCGGGTCGGCACGGCCGCCAGCGACCCACCGGCGGGGGGATTTACCCCGAATGCACGGCGTTGGCGCCGGCAACGCGATCGAGGTACATCATGTGCCAGCATCAGCCTCCCTGTCCGCCCGCGGACGCACCGGATCGGGAGGCGGGCCACGTCGTGGCGCCTCATCCCGAACAGGGATGGAGCCTGCTCTGCAACGGTGTCGTGATGTTCGAGGACACTGGCGCGCTGCTTCCTGATGGGCGGAGCATCCCGCCTCACCAGCCGGCCCACCCGAGGATGACCGCCGTCTGCCCCGGCCGGTGACAGCCTGCGCCGCATGAGCAGCTGGCTGACACGCGCCAGGCCCTTATCTGCGAAGCCGGAAGGCCACCACGCCGGGCAGCTGTACCTGTGGGCCCCTGTTCGGGACGGCGCGCTCGGCAGACGCTCGACCCGCAACCCGCCAGCGACAGCGAGCCCGAACACGGGCCCCGCCGTCACCATCGGTCCGTGATGGCCACCGCCGGGGCGACGACAAACCAGCGCTCGGTGCCGCCGGGCTGCTCGAAGGCAATGTCAACGAGGTTGATCCCTAGCCGTCGTCAACCCCACCCGGTCATCGTGTCCTGCGGCGATCTCCGGTTCCGTCATCAGCGTGACGCCCGGCGATCAGGCCTAGGGCATTGTCAAGCAGGCACAGAACTTCCGGCCCGTCATCGTGCGCCAACAGCGCCCGGGGATGCGGCCACCGCGGCATCACTTCAAAGACGTGATCTTGCTTCGGTCAGGGCGGGTCCGCTGACAGGCGGGAACCGGTTACCCGGTCGCGGGGCTGGCTACCCGGGCCGCATTGCCTGTCACCGCGATGCCCCGCCGGGGTGCACGCTTCAGCGTGCTCGGTCAGCGAGTCTGCGGGGTCGTGTTCCCGGCGATGCCGGGGGCCTCCGAAGCCATGGCCATGACGGGCCGCGTGGCGGTGAGCATGTGCTCCTCGCGCCGGTGCCGCGATCGGTCCCCCGGTGAGCTGTGCCCGGGCACATCCGGATCCGCGTCTTCGGAGGTGAGTGGACGCGGGGCATTGTGGATCATGCTCGGGCGCCTGCGGCGGCGCAACGCCGCGCGTTCGGCGGCGACCAGGCCGCCCCAGACACCGTGCTGGCCGATATCCCAGTGCCGCAGCGACAGCGCCAGGCACTGGGCGCGGATTAGGCAGCTGGTGCAGACGGCGATCGCCGCGGCCGCCTCTCGGCGGGCCTTGTCCGCCTCCACGCTGACCGGGAACCACTGGTCGGGATCCAGGCTGCCGTCAGCGCAGCGGGCGTGCCTCATGACCCGGGCCCACGCGGCCTGACCGGTGAACGGGACGGGCACCGGCGGACCCGGCGGCCAGACGGTGGCCCTGTCTAGAATGGGCGCGGCCAGCCCGGGATCGGCCGGCTCAGGAGTGCGCGAAACAGCCATCTGCGCTCCCTTCCCGGACATCCGGTACAGCGGGACACCTGGACGCCAGCCAGGCTCCCGCACTTCATTAGCGCCTCGGCAGGCACCGGTCTTACCTTCGCGGCCGGGCTCGCCAGTGTTAGGAGAGCAGGGGTGGCCGTCACCCTAGCGGTGATCGAGAACGAATGATTGCGCTCTGGCGGGGCGGCGCACGGCAGGCTGCGGTTAGCGCGCCTCGCCGCGCACCACGGCCAGCAGCCCCTCGAAGTCCTCACCGCACGGGCCGCACGCGCTCAGGTGCACGGCGATGCCCGGATATCGCTGCCCGGCCGGCTCGCCCGCGGCCACCAGCTCGACGTAGATGTGCAGCATTTCCATCGCCCGGGCGCAGCCGACGTCGCGCGGATCGGTCCGCAGGAAGCGGTCCAGTTCCGGCCAGCCGTTCATGAGCGCTCCGATGTGTCATGGCCTATATACCCGTTAGCGTCAAGAGCTGCGCGCAGCTTACGCCGGGCGTCGAACAGCATCTTGTAGATCGCATTGCGGCTGGAGGCCAGCTCGAGGACCAGGGCATCCAGGGGGACGCCGTTGAGCACGATCGCGACGAAGACGTCGCGCTGCCGTGGGGTGAGTTCCTCATCCACAGCCCGGCGCAGCGCGCCGAGCAGAGCCCGCCACTCGACCTCCTGGGCGGGGTCGAAACCGAACCGGCACGGCAGCCGGTCCCAGTCCTCGGCGTCCAGCGGCACGGCCGGGTGCCGCCAGAAATGCCGCCCGATCTTGGCCGACACCTCGAAGATGACGAACTTGTACGCCCAGGTGGTGAACCGGCTGTCCCCCCGGAACTGCCCGATCTTGCCGGTGATGGCCAGCAGCGCATCGGCCGCCGCCTGGAAGGCCAGGTCGTCAAGCTCGGGGCCGGTGATCCGCAGCCTCGGCCCGCGCCGGCCGACCTCCCCCCGCGCGATGCGCAGCAACAACTCATGCAGCCGCGCCAGCGCCGCCTCCCGCTCCGGACCCGTGCAACCGAGCAGCCGAAGCCACTCGGCCGACTCAGCATCGAACCGGGCACCGACCACAGCGACCTCTCAAACGGGGCGATCCACGGAACCATCACGATGCTATCCACAGCTGCTCAGCCAGCGCCCACTGACTTCCGCGGCAACCGGGTGCCTCACCCGCCCACGCCGCCCGTCCAGGCGGGTTCCCACACCAGGCATTCGGCGCCCGGGGCCAGGCTGGATGGGCCAGGACGGCCGGAATTCAGCCGCGACGCAGCCGCTGTCGCCGGGCACATAGCACCGCTGACGCCCGCAGGCCGGCCAAGACGCAGCCGGGCCCGGTGACGAAGGACGGATGCGGGGACAGTGAATATCCGCAGGCGCGACGGCTTCATCCGGCTACCGGACTCCCCGACGGCAGCGCGATGAGAGCCAGACGGCCCGAGGCTCACACCCTGGCGGGAGGCTACGCGATGGATGCCCTCGATGGCCCCGATCAGGCACGGTTCGAGCGGCACCTGACACGGTGCCCCGAGTGCAGCGGGAAAGCACCGGGCTGCGCGAGGCTACGGCGCGCCCGGCCACGGCGGCGGCCACGCGGGCCCGGGCCGCGCTGCGGGAACGGCTGCTGGCCGAAACGGCACGGACCCGGCAGCTACCGCCAGTCACCCGGCTGATGGCCGGCAGCCAAGGCTCAGCCCGCGATCAGGCGCGCGTGGCTGCCATCGGCGGCCGGCAGCCTTCCCGGCTGTCTGCTCTCACCGGCCGGAAAAATCCCGCCGGGTGAACCTTGCATCTCTACTATCCGTGCTAGTAGATAGTGAACACCACCAGGAGGTAATCATGCGACAACCGAGAATCCTCGCCGGGCACCGGCCCGGCCGACTTCTTCGTGGCTACCCGGGCCTCGCCCCGATGACCGGGTCTCCGGCGCCGGCGGGACCGGCTGCCGCCGCTCCGCCCGGCAACGCTAGCGGCTACTGAGAGGGGTTGGAGGCAGTGATTGCAGCCATTGTGGTCATCGTGGTGGTACTTGCCGTGGCCGGGCTCATCGCGGCCGGCCGCTCGTTCAAGGTCGTGCAGCAGTTCGAGCAGGCTATCGTGTTCCGGTTCGGCCGGATCGAGCCCAAACCGCGCGGGCCGGGTATTACCTTCATCCGGCCGATCGGCGACCGCATGCAGAAGGTCAACATGCAGATCGTCGCGATGGCGGTGCCGGCTCAAGACGGCATCACCAAAGACAACGTGACGGTCCGGGTGGACGCCGTGGTGTACTTCCGGGTCGTCAACCCGATCAAGGCCGTGGTGAACGTGCAGAACTACCTGTTCGCCATCTCCCAGCAGGCCCAGACGTCGCTGCGGTCGATCATCGGCCAGTCCGAGATGGACCAGCTGCTCGCCGAGCGGGACTCGGTCAACAGGGAACTGCGCAAGAACATCGACGAGCCGACCGAGGGCCCGTGGGGGATCAGGGTCGAGCGGGTGGAGATCAAGGACGTCTCGCTGCCGGAGAGCATGAAGCGGTCCATGTCCCGGCAAGCCGAGGCGGAGCGGGAGCGCCGCGCCCGGATCATCACCGCCGACGGCGAGTATCAGGCATCCAAGCGGCTCGCCGCGGCGGCGAACGTGATGGCACGCGATCCCGCGGCGCTGCAGCTGCGGTTGCTGCAGACCGTGGTCGAGGTGGCCGCCGAAAAGAACAGCACGCTGGTCATGCCCGTCCCGGTCGAGCTGCTCAGGTTCTTCGACAAGCTCACCCCCCCGGCGCCTGCGAACGGCAGGAAATCAGCTGCGGACTCGGCTTCGCTGGCCGACTTCGGCAACGAGGACGTGGCCAGGGAAGAGGCGGAAATCGAGACCGGAGCAGCGCTCGAGATACCCGAGGTCCCGCCGATCCCCACATTGCCCATGCAGGTGGGCAACGGCGAGCTGGCTGCCGTCGCAGTGCCGCAGCCGGACGCAGCGGCCCGGCACCACCACGACGACGCGGACTCGGGCGCATAGGCTCCCCTGTTCCGGGGGACGCCGGCGATCATTGCCTGCCTTCCCTGCGGTTTCCGGCAGTTCGGTGCTGTTGCTGGCCATCGCCGGTCAGCTTGGTGCCCGTGATCGCCCGCCGCATGGACGCGGGTGCCCGTGAACCCCCAGCGGAGCTGGGGGTTCGCGCATCCCAAGCCGTGTAACTTCGGGTGGGTCCCCATGGCCCCGCCGAGGCGCCGTGACGGCGTGAAAACCATGGACCGTGCTGGCGGTGCGGGATCGCGGCCCCGGGCTGGCGCATCGGCCTGCGGGCTGGTGGCGCGGGCACCGGCAGTGAAGGGCCGGGCTGCCCGCCGGCGCCGACGTTCTCTGGCACCTGAGGCCGCTGGTCAGTCAGACGCCGGGCCCATCGAGATGGGCGGTGCGCTGTCGCTACGAGCACGCCGGCCAGAATCTGCGATTCTCACCGGACCCCGGGCAGCCCCTCGGCTGCACAAGGTTGTGCAGAAGCCGGCGGCCGGACGAGCTTCGTCGCTGCTGACCGAGCAGCCCGCGCGCCTGACGCTCCGAAACAGCCGGCGAGCCGAATTGGGCAATCTGCGCGGGGCCGCCGACGCTGACGGCTCAGGAATCATGCGTGCCGATTCGGCAACTTGTGCGACCGGTCCGCGGTGCGGGCTGGTCGCCCGCCTGGCGTGAACCCGCCTGGCGGTCGGCAAAGTTAATCGTGCTTTAGTTGGAATGTCGGTAGTTGGAGTGTCGGTAACGCCACTCCCCGGTCGCCGTTCACGAGTCTCCACGTCAACGCAGACACCCGCCGGCCGGAGTGCCTGCCTGTCCGAGCACCGCCCGGGACGGCTGAGTGGTCAGCGGTCCGCTCGGACCGCGCCCGCCCGGAGCGCCCTGGGGCGGGTGCCATGTCCGCTCTGCGGGCCGACTGGAGCGTGAGGATGGAAGCCTCGCCGCGCGGATCCGGCTGATGGACACAGCCGCCAACGCGCGGTCATGCGTGTGAGCGAGTTGCTCGCGCGGATGCTTATGCGCGAAGCAGCATGATCATGAGTTCTCGGTGTTTCGGACGGAGTCATTCCGCCGGACGCTCGGATTCCACTCCGAATCGACCAGATCGCTGATTACGCGCTGATTACTCTGGCGTGGGCAGGTCATGTGCCACGCGCAGATCGTCTATTCCGGCGCATTCGCAGAGCGCGCGCCCGACGTCTTTTGTCCTATCGCCTGGACCGTGCCCGCAGCAGCCGGGTGAACTCTGCCTGTGCCGCTCCGTTGCTGTTTTCGCGGGCGGGGCGCTGCGGCTGGATGAGCGGCGCGACCCTCCGAGGGTCCCAAAGGGTGTGGGTTTCCACGCTTGATCGCCAACCGTGCCGACCGCAGGCTGAACGTGGCGAGGTCCGCGGCCGGCTGGGCCCGTCTGGCAGGCGAGCCGGTCACCGGTCACGGGCCATCCTGGCCCGGGTTGGCGGCGGCAGAGCCAGCACCGTTGCGAGGAGGAAGTCATGATCAGGCGCATCATCGCCTCGGCGTCCGGGGTCGTGCTGGCGGTGCTGGCAGCCAGCGGGGCCAGCGCGGCCGCCGGCGGCTTCCACCGCCCCGCGGCCACCACCGCATCCGCCTCCGCGCTGCCGGCGCGCGGTGCCGCCGCGCAGGCCAGCGGGCTGACCTACCTGTCGCAGTTCGGCGGCCCGGGCAGCGGCCCGGGCCAGTTCGAGTCCCCGGCCGCGGTGGCGGTCAATACGGCGACCGGCGATGTGTACGTCACCGACATCGTCAACGACGTGGTCGAGGTGTTCAGCGCCTCGGGCAGTTACCTGTCCGAGTTCGGCGGCCCGGGGACCTTCCCGCCGGGCAACGGCCAGTTCGACCAGCCGATCGCCATCGCGGTTGACCCGGGATCGGGCGACGTCTACGTGCTGGACTACAACGGGAACGCCCGCATCCAGGAATTCGACGCCTCGGGCACCTTCCGGCGGTCCTGGAGCCTGCCGCAGTTCCAGGCCAACCAGGTCGCCGTTAACCCGGCCAGCGGCGACGTGTACGTCACCGACACCGCCAACGACCAGGTGATCGAGTTCAGCTCCTTGGGCACCGAGGTCTCCTCGTTCGGCAACCCGGGCACCCCCGGCACCGGCCCCGGCCAGTTCACCGCGCCGACCACGATCGCCGTCGACCCCAGCACCAGGGACCTCTACGTCACCGATACCACGTTCGGCTGCCGGACGCAGAAGTTCGATTCGTCCGGCACCTTCCTGCTCCAGTTCGGCGGCTGCGGCAGCGGGGATGGCCAGTTCAATCCCGGCGGGGTCGGCGGCAACAGCGGAGAGATCTACGGCCCGACCGGGCTCGCCGTGGACCCGGTATTTGGTGATGTCTACGCCGTCGATGGCGGCAACAACCGGGTCGAGGTGTCCGATTCCGCCGGCAATTTCCTGTCCGCCTTCGGCTGGGGCGTCGCCGACGGCGCCAGTCAGTTCGAGACCTGCACCTCCTCCTGCCAGGCGGGCAGCAGCGGGACCGGCAACGGCCAGTTCAGCAACCCGGCCGGCGACGCGCTGGACCCGGCCACCGGCCAGCTGTATGTGGTCGATAACGGCAACGACCGAGTGCAGGTGTTCGGCACCAGTCAAGCCAGCACGACTACCGTTTCCTCGTCGGCTAACCCGTCGGTGCCGGGACAATCGGTCACCTACACCGCCGCGGTGAGCCCGGTTCCCGAACAGGGAACCGTCGCCTTCGCCGACAACGGCCAGCCGGTCACGGCCTGCGGCAGCCAGCCGGTGGACGGCTCAACGGGGAACGCGACGTGCACCGTCAGCTATCCCGGGACTGGCTCGCACTCGGTCACCGCGACCTACAGCAACAGCATCGGTGTCGCCGGCTCGGTCTCTGTCGTGCTGACGCAGAACGTCCAGCAAGGCGCGACCACTACCGCGCTCACCTCCTCGCTCAACCCTTCCGCGCCGGGCCAGGCCGTCACCTACACCGCCACCGTGGCCCCGGTCGCTCCGGCGGCCGGCACCCCGGCCGGCGCGGTGAGCTTCTCCGACGGCAGCACCCCGGTCGCAGGCTGCACCGCCCAGGCCCTGACCGGCACCACCGCCACCTGCACCGTGACCTACGCATCGCCCGGCTCGCACCCGGTCACCGCCACCTACGGCGGGGATGCCAACTTCGCCGCCTCGGCCCCGTCCAACGTGGTTCACCAGGTCGTGGGTCCGGTCCCCCCGCGCCCGTGGTCGCCTCCATCGCGCCGGCCTTCGGCCCGGGGGCCGGTGGCACCAGGGTCACGATCACCGGTGACAACCTGTGCCAGGCCACCGGCGTGGACTTCGGCTCGGCGGCCGCTGCCGCATTCTCCGGCGCCCGCCCAGGGCACCCGGGCAACGTGTGCGTCCTGGTGGCGACGTCGCCGCCGGGCACCGGGGTGGTGGACGTGACCGTGACCTCGGCGGGCGGGACCAGCGCCACCGGCCCGCAGGACCGGTACTCTTACGCGCCGGTGGTCGCCTCGATCACGCCGGCCTTCGGCCCGGCGGCGGGCGGCACGCACGTCCTGATCACGGGCGACAACCTGTGCAAGGCCACCGGCGCGGACTTCGGCTCGGTGCCCGCTGCCGCGTTCCACGTCGGCAGTGGATTCCCCAAGGGCGTGTGTAACGTGGTGGCGACGTCGCCGCCGGGCACCGGGGTGGTGGACGTGACCGTGACCTCGGCGGGCGGGACCAGCGCCACCGGGCCGCAGGACCGGTACTCCTTCGCGCCGGTGGTCGCCTCGATCACGCCGGCCTTCGGCCCGGGGCCGGGGGCACCAGGGTCCTGATCACCGGTGACAACCTGTGCAAGGCCACCGGCGCGGACTTCGGCTCGGTGCCCGCTGCCGCGTTCCACGTCGGCAGTGGATTTCCCAAGGGCGTGTGTAACGTGGTGGCGACGTCGCCGCCGGGCACCGGGGTGGTGGACGTGACCGTGACCTCGGCGGGCGGGACCAGCGCCACCGGGCCGCAGGACCGGTACTCCTTCGCGCCGGTGGTCGCCTCGATCACGCCGGCCTTCGGCCCCGGGGCCGGGGGCACCAGGGTCCTGATCACCGGTGACAACCTGTGCAAGGCCACCGGCGCGGACTTCGGCTCGGTGCCCGCTGCCGCGTTCCACGTCGGCAGTGGATTCCCCAAGGGCGTGTGCAACGTGGTGGCGACGTCGCCGCCGGGCACCGGGGTGGTGGACGTGACCGTGACCTCGGCGGGCGGGACCAGCGCCACCGGGCCGCAGGACCGGTACTCCTTCGCGCCGGTGGTCGCCTCGATCACGCCGGCCTTCGGCCCGGCGGCGGGCGGCACGCACGTCCTGATCACCGGTGACAACCTGTGCAAGGCCACCGGCGCGGACTTCGGCTCGGTGCCCGCTGCCGCGTTCCACGTCGGCAGTGGATTCCCCAAGGGCGTGTGTAACGTGGTGGCGACGTCGCCGCCGGGCACCGGGGTGGTGGACGTGACCGTGACCTCGGCGGGCGGGACCAGCGCCACCGGGCCGCAGGACCGGTACTCCTATAAGTGAGTCCTTCTCTCGTCGCCCGCATTAACTCGTGCCGCGTCGGCTTGGCCGCGATCAGTCGGTCGGGATCAGGTGCAGAACGTTCTCGACCCACACGGACAGGGACGAACCAGGAAACGATAAACGAAGCTAAGTTAGCCAGCCCTATGTCCACGGCAATGCGCCTGCCTTCGGCCGGGAAGCCGCAAATGTCGGCACAAATGCTGGCGTGGGTTAAGGCCGCACGCCTCCGGCACGAAGACCAGAGAGCAGCGGCGAACGCAGAGTCGCTGCCATGTCAAGGCCGCCGGGCGCAACCGATCAGCGAATCTTGCTCAATCTGCCGAGCAGCCCCCTTCGCCGCACGCCGGGCAATCCGGCCCGCCGAGCCGTGAGCGCACGACTCCGAAATCTGGACAGCCAGCATCATCACCGGCTGCCTTACAAGACCTGCTCAATTGGGCGGCTATTCGCGCGCACAAGTGCTATCCCACCTTGATCGTCGAAACCGGCTAGAGCGAGCCGGTCTGCGTGAATATTCGTGATCATCTGGTCACGGAACGTTCTCTCATACATGACGGTGCCCTGCCGCTGCGCGGGGTCTGCTGGCGGTCGGTGCGTACTGGTCGGGCAGGGATGGCCAGCGTCGCGAGGCCCACTCCGACCATGTCGGGTGCTCTGGCGGGACGGGTGGAATCTGAGAACCTCGCAGTTCACCCTCGTCCGGCGGTTGAAACTGTGCACGCCACTGTTCGAGTTCAACGTCGCTCATGTGGAACGTTCGATTGGGCGTAGTTGCGAACCGATTGGTGACACGCCTTCGTTGCTCCTCGTGGTCAATCGGCAGGTAGACGACTTGACTACGCGCACCAACGGCGCGAGCGATCCAGCGGAGCGCTGATCGTTCGTCCTTTCCCCAGAACCCGAAGTCGAAGACGACATTGCTCCCCAGCTCCGCGACCCGCATGCCGAGCTGAACCAACTTGCCTTCAACGAGGTCACGCTTATCTGGTGGGTTCTGATCGCCAAACAGCATGATCTGCCACTCGTCTGGCGTTAGCCGTAGGGCCGACGCGCTGATCTCCAGTTCCTTCGCGCGGGTTGTTTTCCCTGCGCCGGGAAGGCCAACGATCAGGTAAACGATCGCAGGCCCGATACGCGGATCGGTCGGCTCGGGGTGCTTGCCTGAGTACATGCGGCGGCTCCTGAGATGGCAGGGCCAGGCAACGCGAAACGGGCCGCCCGGCAGGAAGCCGGCGGCGCGGAACCGAGGAACTTACTTACAGACTGTCCCAGCGCCGTCAGCGGAAACGGCGGGGACGAGTCACGGACGCACCTGCACACATGCCGCAACCCTATCGATGGATGGTCGGGTCACCCGCGGCCCACGCCAGAAATCTCTCTCTCATGCCGCTGATAGCGTGCGTTTGCGGAGGTCCCGCAACGAGAGGTACTGAGAACTGTGCGTGCCGGTAACCTCGTCCAGGTCATGCGACCAGGTGATATTCGTTGATCATGCCATCGACGTGAGCCTGTCTTCGGGCGCGGTACAGGTCGAGGTTGACCGCCTCGGGTAGCGGTTTCAGCGGCGCGGCGCCGTACAGGGAGCGGTGCGGCCGGTGCTGATTGTGGTGGGTCTCGTACTGGCGCAGGATCTGCCGCAGATGGGCCTGGCTCCAGATGAGGGTGCGGTCCAGGGGCTCGCGTCGGCATCCCCTGATCCAGCGTTCGCTGATCGCATTCATGCGGGGCGTCTGGATGTTGCACAGCACGGTCCGGATGCCAGCGTCGGCGAGGACCGCGTCGAATGCGGCGGTGAAGTTTGATCCGCGGTCGCGGATCATGAATTTGACCCGGTGCGCCTGCTCGTCAAGGTCCATGAGGAGATTGCGGGCTTGCTGGGCGGTCCATTCGCCGGTGGGGTGGAGGGTGATGCCGAGGATGTGGATGCGCCGGGTCGCGTGCTCGATTACGGCCAAGACGTAGGCCTGGGTGCCGCCGGGCAGGTCGACGGTGAAGAAGTCGCATGCCAGGATCGCCTTGGCCTGGGAGCGCAGGAATTGTGACCAGGTCGGGCCGGTCTGCCGCGGGCCGGGGCCGATGCCGCTGGCCTTGAGGATCTCCCAGACGGTGGACGCTGCGACCTTGATCCCCAGGCCGGCGAGCTCACCATGGATCCTGCGGTATCCCCAGCCGGGGTTCTCGCGAGCCAGCCGGCGGACCAGTGCCCGGATGTTCCGGCGGGTCACCGGCCGGCCGGGCTTGCCCTGCCTAGGCCTGGCGGCCCAGCGGCGACGGGTGATGTCGCGGTGCCAGCGCAGGATCGTCTCCGGGTTGATCAGCAGCCGCAGCCCCCGGCGCCGCGCTTTCGGTAGCACGCCGAGCAGGGTCACAAGCAGGGCCGGTCCGCCCAATTCAGGTTCGGGCGGCGTGGTTGCCGCCGTTGCAGGACGGCGAGCTGGTGGCGCAGGATCAAGATCTCGGCGGTCTTCCAGGTCTCCTCACGCCGAGACAGCCGCAGCCAGGAGGCCGCCCGCGTGGCCAGGATAAAGACGAACCGCAGGCACATGACCGATGATCATCACGGCCGGCCGAGTGAGAAGGCAACTCTGCTGGTCAGGGCTGCGGGCGAGATTCTCGGCACACACAGGATCTGGCGACGCTCATGTCGGCTTGCCTGTACCTTTGGTGACGTTTACCGACAGGTCGTTGCCCTGTATGTGTACTGTCACCCGCGGGATCTGCTGCCCGCGGAATACGTACACCGGTCCGAGCTCGCGTGCGGCGCGGCTGCTGACCTGCGGGTGGTATCCGCTTGCTGTCAGCGCCCACACGATGCCCAGGGTCAGCCGCCTTTGGGGACCCGCCTGGCGGTCCGCAACAGTAAGGGCTACCGGCTGGCCGGGCAGCGCCCGCTCGATCTGCTGCAAGGCCAGGCCGGCGAGGCTCCCGAGCTGAGCATCTGCCGCCGGCGCCTGCTGCGCTATGGCCAGCGACGAAGCCAGCGCGATGAGCGCCGCCGCCGCCACCCCGACGGCCCGGACGGCCCGGACGGCCCACGGGCCGGCCGCCACCTGGCCCGGCCCGCTGCCGTGCTCCCCGGGCGAGGCCGACCGCGGGCGCCGGCGACTCGTCACTTGACGCCCGGTGAGCACGACCGCCGAGCCGACGGTGAGCCAGGCTGAGCACGCCGACCGGGAACGCGAGCACGTCCAGGTAATTCAGGGTGGCGAGGTTGGCGCTCTTCACGGGGATTCTGGAATACGTGGCCAGCGCCGCGGCGCTGGCCAGCAGGCTCACGGCGGCCAGCGCGGCCAGCCGGCGGCACCGCAGCAAGGGGGCCGCGATGACCAGGACCGCGGCCACAACAGCCAGGGCCGCCACCGCGAACACGGCTGACCGGTCAGCGATCAGGCTGGACACCCGCACCCCGGCCAGCGCGTGCCCCGGCGTCCACCACAGCGGAGGCGGCTGGGTGGCGGCGGTGACCGTCTTGAACCCGAAGGCCAGGCCGGTCAGCTGCCCGCTGCCCACGCCGTGCAGCAGCAGGGTCAGGTTGCCTGGCCTGCCGGTGAACTCCTGGATCACCGGCGCGGTCCAGCAGGCAACGCCGGCCAGCAGGCCGGCTGTCGCCCATCTGTAGCCTGCCTTCGCGCGCAAGCAGTCCACCACGGTGACGGCGAGCGCCAGCAGGATCAGCGCGGCCGAGGCCAGGGCGTACATCAGGTGCGCCTGGCTGGCCACCGATCCGGTGACCACGAGCACGACCCACCACCGGCGGCGCCCGGACAGCACCGCCCAGCCCGCGGCGAGCGCCGCGAGGAAGAACATCGCGCCGAACCACGGATTCCAGAACGGCTGCAGCGCGATCACCGGCTGCCACGCGAGGATCCCGACGATGCTCCCGGCGGCAACCAGGCCCCCCGCCCGCCGGCCGCCGACCATGCCGCCTCGACCGCGAGCGAGGCACGCGATCATGCAGCACAGGGCCGCGCCCCACAGCACCCCGTACCGCGGGTCGAGATGGACCGGTACCGCCTGCAGCCAGTACTGCAGGGGCCCCGGGTCGAACGCCCCGTCCGCGAGCCGGGTCGCCTGCCCGACCAGCGGCCCGTGCGCGGTGAGAACCTCCCACGACCGCACCGCGATCGCCGCGCCGTCGCCGACCGGACGCCAGCGCAGCCGCACGGCCTGCGCCACGCCGCTGAGGAACGGCGCCCACACGACCAGGTGCACGGCCAGCCGGAACGCCACCGCCCGGCTAAGCACGGCCCTGGCTCCGGCAAGAACCGGGGCCCGCCTGTACATTAAGCCGGCCCGGACCGCGGTGTGCTCGCTCATACCCGTTATCGCCCGCTCGGCACTTTCCTAATTCCGCGCCCAGCTGCCCGTACCCCGCCAGATGCGCCGGGCAGGTCCTGGCGCGTAGCGAGGCCCTGACAGCCACCGGGCCGGGTTCTCACCTGTCGCTGAGACGCTATCGGCACCGTCACCGAACCGCAGCCGGGACGGAAAAACCGCACCAGCGACGCTACGGCGGTCGTATCCCGCCACCAGCTGGTGTCCAGCCGGGCGGGCACCAGGCACCACCAGCGCGCCATTCTCCGCAGCAGCGCGGGCCTTCGCCATCCACCGCGGCATGTCCCGGCCACAGGGGAGAGTTCAGGAATATGCGGCCCTTCGACAGCTGGCTCAGGCCGTCGTCACCGGCCGGCACCCTGGCGTTGTCCGGGGTCGCTGCCGGGTCCAGATCGAACGGGCCGAACTCCCCGGCGCGCGCGACGAACGTGGCAGCCGGCGTCGGCCACTGTTTGTGCCAGGCGAGATCGCCGGGACACACTTCAGGCATGCCAGACACCGAAGCCGTCTATACCGGGACACTCATCGGCAAGAACCTGCGGGTAGGCACCGAGTTGGAAGGCATCCCGCTGACGGTCACGAAGGTCTCTCGCGTTCGCGTCGAGGATGAGCCGCAGCGGTGGGCGCTGATCTACTTTGATGTGGCCACCGCTTGTGCCGCTGGCTTGGCCAAGATGCTGAGTCGTGTGCTTGAGCGCGATGGCGGCTGGTACTGCGATTCCGATCAGACGACGAGGTATTCGTGATCTTCTGCGATCGCGTCTTCCGGTATCGGCGCGGTGATCACATGGCCCGGTGGGCGGTCGAGGACTGTGCACGTTCCCTGGGAGTGTCTGAAGCCCAGCTCGACTGGCCCAGGACTGGGCCCGGCAAACACATCATCAGTCACGCTGCCTTGTCGGCCCGGCGGCGTACGTGGGATCCCGGCCGTTCGGCTGCATCGGCGGGACGGGAGAGGACGTACGCCACCACGCCGCGGCCCGGGCGCTAAGGCCCGCCGCGGTCCGGGATTGCAGCAGGGTCAGGGCGTGATGCCCAGCTGGACAGCTTCGCGGGCGGCGGCCGTCCGGGACGTGACGCCGATCTTGGACAGCACCGCGGAGACGTGATGATGCACAGTCCGCTCGGAGATGAACAGCCGCTGGGAGATCTCCCGGTCGGGCAGGCCCTCCGCGAGCAGGATCAGGACCTCCTGCTCGCGGGGGGTCAGACCCGCCGGCGCGGCCCGGGTCGCCGGGCGGGGCCCGCGGGGGACCGCGCTGATGCCGAGGTCTTTCATCCGCCGCCGGGCCGTCGCAGCGGCCGCGCGGGCGCCGAGGTTGTCCAGCGCGGCAAGGGCCCCTCTCAGCCCTGTTTCGTCGCACGAGCCCAGCCAGGCGAGGGCGGCGTCGTAGGGCCGGCCGATCCGCTCCCAGGCGGCTGCCGCGCTGCGGTGGTCGCCCGCGATCTCCAGCGTGTACGGCTCCGGAAGGTCCGGCGGCGGATCAGGCGGCGCGCCGAGCCTCGGCAGCCAGATGGCCAGCGAGCCGAATGTCCACGGGTCGGCGCGGCCAAGCGCAATGTCATAGCCTGCCCGGGCCTCAGTGACCGCGAGGTCCGGCCTGCCCTCCAGCCACCTCAGCTCCGCGCGGGCCGCCCGCACCGACGCGATCCACGGCGGTTCGCCGGTCCCCTCGGCGAATCCGAGCGCCCGGTCAAGCAGGGCCCATGCCCCGTCCTGGCCGCGGCGTCCCTGGATGGTGCCCAGGACACAGAGCGGGTTCAGCTGGTTGACCGGTGAGATACCCGGGCTGCCCAGCATCCGGGCACAGATCTGCGCAGCCTCGTCCCACCGTCCCAGCATCGTCAGGGTGCGGGCGCGCCAGCCGTGGATGGACACGCTGAAGACGGCGAGTTCACGTCCCTCGCAATATGCGAGGCCCTCGGCGTAGTAGCGCTCTGAGTCGGCGAACCGGTGCAGTTTGGCACAGGCCTCCAGGAGGGAGCTGTAGGACCCGCCGACCCGGGCCGGCAACGCCTCCTCCAGCGCGATCCGAAGGCTCTCCTGGACCGGAGGCATCCCGTCGCCGCCGGTGTCCGCCAGGCCCAAGCCCGCGACGTTCAGCGCGAAGCACGTCACGTCCACGTAGCCGAGCTTCTCGGCGAGGTCCCGTGCCTTGCCGAGGAAGGTGAGGGTGGCCTCGTTGGTGCCGCCCATCTTCAGGCAGGCGGCGGCGAGGCTCGCGTAGGCCCAGGCCAGTTCCTTGCCGGGGGGCAGCGCCTCCAGGACCGCGACGGCCTCCTCGGCGGCCCGGTCGGACTCCGTGCCGCGGCACAGCCGCCACAGCGTCATATACAGGATCCGCAGGTCCTTCCCCACGCTCTGCTGGTCGCCGAGCTCGCGCCGCAGCGCCAGCGCGGCGCGGCGCGCCTGCTCCGCTTCCTCCCATCGGTCCAGGAGCGCATACTCATCGGCCACGCCCTCATACAGGGCCGCCGCCGGCTTGGCGGCTCCTTCCGCATTACGCAGGGCCCGTTCGAACTGTGCCGCTGCTTCGCGATGTGCTCCCAGGGCAGCGCAACGCCGGGCCGCCTCCGGGGCGTACCGCAGCACGGCCGCCTCATCACCGGCGCAGTCGGCGTGGTGGGCCAGCAGGGCCGGGTCGGCATCGCCGCGTGCCTCCAGTTCGGCCAGCAGACGGGCGTGCAGCTCCATCGACCGGTATGGCGCGATTCCCGCCTCCACGGCCATCCTGACCAGCTCGTGCCGGAATCGCAGCCCGGTCCCGTCGGGGATGAGCATCCCGGTCGCCAGGCATTCCTCGATGGATGTGCTCAGATTCGCCATGACCCACGGCAGAAGAGAGCGGTCCACCCGTGCCCCGGCTACTGCCGCGGCCTCGATGGCCCGCCTTGTCGGCGTACTGCACCGTGCCAGCCGGGCCCCTATGGCGTCGCGGACCGTCGCGGGCACAGAAGGCCATTCCGCCTCCAGGATCTCGCGAACGTAAAACGGGTTGCCGCCGGTAACCCGGTGCAGCTCGGCAGCGTCCACCCCCCGCTGCCCAGCGAGCGCCCGGACGGCCTGTTCGGACAGCGGCGGCAATCGCATCCGCCGGGTCGCCCGCTGGGTGGCGAGGTCGCCAAGCACCATGCGGAGCGGATGATCCTCGCCAAGCTCATCGTCGCGGTAGGTGGCCAGCAACAGTGCCGGCATCCGCCCCAGCCGCCGCCCCACAAAGCTCAGCAGGTCGATCGTCGCCTCATCAGCCCAGTGCAGATCCTCCATCGCCACCACGGTGAACGCGGTCGGCTGGGAAAGCTCACCCAGGAACGCGGCGAACAGCCGGCCCCGCGGCGCCCCCACGCGACACAACTCGGCCAGATCCCCACCAGCCTGCGGCCCGATATCGAACAACGGGCCAAGCGGGCGCGGGGTCAGCAGCCCATCACAGACCCCCCACAGCCAGCGGATCCCCGTGCTGCGCTGCTGAAACGCCTCCAGCAGCGCGGTCTTGCCGATACCCGACTCCCCCGACACCAGCACCAGGCGGCCATCGCCGCTGCGCGCCTCGGCCGCATACTCGGCCAGCGTCCCCAGGAACGACGCCCGCTCCAGCAGGTCCACCGCCAGGCCCCCACTTCCCGGGAGGATCGACACCTCTCCCGGCGAGGCGCGTCAACCACGCCATGCCGGCGCGCTCGGCACGTGACCGATCCTAAGCCCGCAGGCCGCGGCCTGTCCCCCGCCGCGGGTCTGTCTCGCCAGCATGACGGACGGCGACCCCGGGTGCGGGTGTGCCACCGCACGCACTGGCCGTGTGGTCAGCGCGCCGTCCGGCCACTGACCTGGTAGATGATCCAGATGTTGGGTTCCCAGTATTCGCTGGCGTCGTTGTCGCGGTAGCCCACGCCGAGCGCCGAGTACGCGCACATGAGAGCCGGGCCGACTGGGTCTGGCTGACACACGCCGATCATCCAGATATGTGCGCTTCGCGACCTGCCGACCGCGCGCAAGAGGCTCGAGGACATCGCCCGCCAGCTGTACCGGTCGCTGCATGCCGGTCACATCATGACCTGCGGCCCAGGGCGCCCGTTCGCCGCATCCGGGCGGGTGGCGACATCGTTTGGCCCAGCCCGGCGGTAAGCTCTCATCCGCCCAGCTACCCGCATCCGGGCGGCAGCGAAGCAGGTCGCCACGCGCGCCGAGGATGCGCCACGGCGGAAAAAGGGAAGACCATGCCGGCTCCCGGGAGTTTTCAGCCATCGCAGGACGGCTTCGAGTTCACGAACGCGTGGCCGTCGGAGCCGGCGGTCGTGCTGCCAACGCCCTTCGGGAAGATCAACATCGGCAACGCCGCCGCTGGCCTGTGCGGCGGGATGGTCTTCGCCGCCCTCGACTACTGGCACACCGGGATCCTGCCCCCGGCCACCCGGCCGGCCCCGGGCGACCCGCTGTACCGCTACATCGTGCGGCGTCTGGTCAACTCGTGGCACCTGCCAGCGGGGGTGGCCCAGTACTACCAGTGGATGAACCTGCCCGACGGCGACTCCGGCTTCGAGGTCTTCGGCCGGAGGGTCATCACCGACCGGGGGCTTGCGTGGCGCACGATCCAGACGCAGTGGCCGCAGATCGCGGCCGACCTCGACCACGGCACGCCTGCGGCCCTCGGAGTGGTCACGGTGGCTTCCGCCAACCCGGCCGAGCTTGGTCTCAACCACCAGGTGCTGGCTTACGGCTACGACGCTTCGGCAACCAAGGTCACTGTCCGGGTGTATGACCCCAACAGCGGCCAGAATGACGGCATCTACATCCGATTCGACCCGCGGGCGCCGGCCAAGCCCACCACCTTCGCGCACAACCTCGACATCGGCCACCCCGTCCGCGGCTTCTTCCGCACCGCCTACGCCCCGGCGAGCCCACCCGGTTCCTGACATCCACCCGCCGCGCGACACCCACAAACACCGAGCACCACGCATCCTGCATACGGGCACCGCTGGCCAAGAACGGGCCGACCGACATCTTCTTCGCCCGGATCGGACCGGGCTGACCAGCACGCCCACCGCCGACCCGCAGTGCCGCAATGACGATGTCGAGTCGTGCTCGCTGCGCGCCGGCTGGTCTGGCTGACCGCTGGGATCCTCGACGTTGCCGGACCGTCGCAGTCTGTACGTCGCCGACCTCCGGGCCCGGCCAAGCGCCCCATGGGCGCCCGCCTGGGCAGCGTCGCCGCGTTGGCCGGGTAAGGCGGGTGGCGGCTGACCCGAACCCGTCGCGATGCGGAGGGGCCGGTGAGTGATCACATTGAATTCACGCAACGTTGATGTGACCAGGAGAACGATCGCCGACGATAATGCCGATGAGCGGGCCCGGCATCCCCGTACCCTGGGGGCAGCGATCAAGGGGCACAGCAACTGAGGGAACTGATCCTCCATGACCAGGTACGTGATCGGCCCGGACGTCGCCATTCGCCTGGCTCACGACCAGGCCGTGATACGCGGCGGCCATCAGATCCTGGCTCCGACGCTTCGCTCCCAGGTGCTGTCGCTCCTCTACCAGGCAGCACGCCGCGGCGATATGACCAGGAGGAATGCGGAGCGAGAGCTCAGCTACGTCCGCGGGATGCGGATCCGGCTGATGGGGGGACCGCGTCCTGCAGGGCGTCGCGTGGAAGACCGCCGTCCTGCCCGGTGGCCGGACACCTTTGACGCCGAGTACGTCGCCCTGACCCAGCCCCACGCCGACGCGCTCATCACCTTCGATCGGCAGCTCGCCGATGCGGCGAAGGACCTGGTGACGGTCGCACCCATCGAGGCGCTGTACTGACGGAACAGCACCCCGAACGGCACCGCCTGCAATGCGCCCATTTGCCGAATAGCGGACGTTCGAGCGCTGGCAATCTCGATCGATCCACGGACGGCGGCGCTACTCGCCCTATCGCACTCTCCAGAACCTGGCTCAGCCGGTGATCCCTATCGCCGCAGGCAAGTCGCGCATGCTGGTGATAACCGTTGTGTCACCTCTCGGCTGATCGGTGTTGGCCAGCCACACGGTCCGGACACCCATCCTGGCTGCGGGCGCGATATCCCGGTCGTAGTCGTCACCGACGACGATCACCTCGCCGGGTTCCGCGTCAAGCCGCGCCAGAACAGCGGGCCAGAAGTCCTCATCGTCCTTCGTCTTCCCAACGACCGCGGGGGTAAGGACGTCTGCGATGTACTGCTCCAGCCGCACTCGCGCCAGCGCCCGCCGTACCTCGGCGGGCCCCGACTCCTGCGCGTTCGACACGACAACCAGACGCGCCCGGCTGTACATAACAGCAAGCGCTCGTCGTGCACCCGGTACGGCAGCGACCTCCGGCCAGTCTGCCATCGGGCCGTCGTACGGAAGCACCCGCATGAGCGTGTCGCCCCAGTCGAGAAGGATCGTGAATGAGGCCTTCATATGCTCATCCTGCCGTCCCGGAAACCGTCGCATGACGTCGGCCGCTGGCCGCCGATAAGAATAAGACCCCTCACTACCGAGCGCACCCGGAACGTCTTGACATGCCGCTGATGGCGTGCGTTTGCGGAGGTCCCGCAACGGGAGGTACTGAGAACGCCTGCCATGGCGGATGCACGGTCGATACGACGACGGGAGGACGGCCCTATGTCACAGGTCCGACGCTTCGACCACGTCGGCCTCACGGTCGCAGATCTCGACGTCGTGACCGCCTTCTTCGTGGCGCTGGGCCTGGAGGTCGAGGGCAGGACGTTCGTCGAGGGCGAGTTCTTGGACACGGTCTGCGGCATTCCCGGCTCCCGCACCGAGATCGTCATGCTGAAGCCGCCCGGCGATGGCACCCGCGTGGAGCTCTCGAGCTTCGTGCGGCCCGGCTCCGTGCCGGGCTCACCGGCCGCCATGGCCAACGAGCTGGGATTGCGCAACGTGGCCTTCGAGGTCAGCGACCTGCAGGCGGCTGTCGACTGGGCAGCTGCCGAGGGCTACGGACTGGTGGGTGGCATCGGCGAGTACGAGGGCGCTTGGCGGATGGCCTACGTCCGCGGGCCGGAAGGGATCATCGTCTCGCTGGCCGAGCGCATCGGCTGAGCCTCGCAACGCCCGCATCTGCCGCGGCGAGTGCGTCTTCGTCGGGTGTTTTGCCACACCCTGTCAGGGTGAGGGAGCGCGCGTGTGCAGGCTGTTGGCCTGATGCCTGGCCTGGCGCTGGAGTTGCCCCGCACACGGCCTGATCACATATGGTGTGCCGCCTGGCTTACCGGCATCCGGAGTAGGGAATCTGGCCCAGGTCAGGGAAGCCCGGCAGCCGGATCGCCGCCGGCCGGCCCTGCTGGTCGTAGTCGAGCGTGAACTGGACCGGCAGCGACTGCGGGCACCTGACCAGGACCTGGAAAGTGACCGTGAACCAGGAGCTGGCCCCGCGCCAGAGGGCAGGGGGGAGAATGCGGCCCGATGCTTCATCGGTGGCCGCCAGCTGCCCGCAGGGTCCCCAGGCTTGCGTGGTCACCTTGAGCCCGCCCAGCGGAAGCACGACCTCGACCCGGCGGAGCCTGACCGCTGCCGACGACAGGTTCGTGATCTCCAGGCCCACTTGCAGCTCGCGGCCGATCTGCACGGAGCACTGCGGGCCGGACTGGCTCAACGGGAAGCCGCCCGCCGAGAACGGCGCGGCTGGCGCGGCGGCGCGGGACGGCAAGGGCGGCGCGGCGTGTTCCCCGGCGTGCCGGACGCCGACGGCGTAGCCGGCGGCCAGGCCGGTCACTAGCGCCACTATCCCGGGGACGAGAGCGGCCGACGGCGGCCACCACCGGGGCACCCGCCTCCGCCGGCCGCCCAACTCCAGGACATCGTCACCGGCGCCAGACCCGTCACCATCCGTAACGGTCACCCATCGAGCCTTTTCCGTCCATCTCCGCCCACAGTACGCGGGGAGTCATGAGAGCTGAAAGCTCACTCTTCTGCCGCCGAGCGCGCTGGCCTATGATCGCTGAGCCGCGCCTTGCACAGTCGGTAGCCGTCAGAGTGCATCTGTCTGCTTCAAAGCGTCCTGTGCATGATGTGGAGACCGACGAATCCGTATGCCGGGTGGCGAAACGCCTCCGGCACCGTGGCCAGGATCTGGAAACCGAAGGAGCGCCACAACCGGATCGCCGGCGTATTGGTTTCCACGACCGCGTTGAATTGCATCGCCCGGTAGCCGTCTGCGCGGGCCTGGTCAAGGACGCGGCGGCACAGCGCCCGGCCTGCACCCTCGCCGCGCCGCGCCGGATGGACAACCAAGCCAGCATTGGCGACGTGCGCTCCCGGGCCCGGGTGCATGGGATGCGTGTTCGCGCTGCCGATCACACATCCATTGTCATCGATGGCGACAATGGTGCGCCCGGGCCGCTCGCGCATCCACCCGGCGCGGGCCCGCGCTTCGGTTCTCGCGGGATCCCACGTCAGGGTCTCGCCTGCGGTACCTTCCTCGTTCAAGATCAGCCAGATAGCGGGCCAGTCGTCTGCCTTCGCCTCACGTATCACCATCCAGTAAGCATCGCGCTGCCCGCACTCATCTGCCGCTGGTCGCGCGTTTGGGTGGCGAGTTGTCGCTACGGCGTAAGGCGCCAGAGATGGATGCCGGCTGACGTGGCTGCGCCCGCTGCCGACACAGCGGCGGCAGTCGTGCCGGCGACGGTCCTAGCGCGAGCAGCCGGTCGAGGGCAGCCCGGTCTGCGCCGTCCACGTCCAGGATCTTGGTCCGGCTGACCGGCCCGGCCACCAGGGTGACCGCCTGGGGCCGAACGCCGAATGCCGCGGCCACCGCGGCAGCGCGGCCGCCGTCGCCTTGCCGTCCACGGCCGGTGCGCGGACCCGGACCACCAGCGCGCCATCATGCTGGCCGCCGACCCCGGGCCGGGCAGACCCCGGGCGGACCCGGATGGTGATCCGCACCATCCCAGTGTGCCCGGCCACCCCAGATCGCGCTCATCCGGCCGGTCAGCGCGTCCCATCGCAGGATGGCCGGCCCGGTCAGGGCGGGACTTTCAGCCCGGTGCGGTCGGGGCATCCCCGGCGGCGTTCGGCACGACTGATCATCCGCCGCGCCCTCCCCCGGGCATAAGACCATCGGGGCATGAGCCCGTCGGGTGCAGAGGCGAAGTTAATCGTGCTTTAGCTGGAATCTCGGGAACACCATGCCCGCGTCACTGTTCACGAGTCTTCGCGTTGACCTATCCGCTCGCCCGGCCGAGTGTCTATCTGCCTGGACACCGCGCCGACCGGCAGTCCACTCGGTCCGCGGCCGCCGGGAGCGCCCTGCGACGGTGGTCATAGCCGCTCTCCCCCGCCGACCAGAGCGTGAGGGGAGAAGCCTCGCCGCGCACATCCCGATGACCCGGAGTAGCTGCCGACGTCCGGTCATGCATGATGACAGGGCGTCCTCTGGGTGCATGCTGATACCGGGGTACGTATATTCATGCACACATATCGTGATCAACGGCTTCTGGCTACTTGGGTCGTGGTCCTTCTCGGGCGTCCCCGTGCCGGGTAGGAGCCGCTGACAGCTGGACTGCCCGGGTGGGCGGGCGGCACGCAATCCGGGTCTGAGTCTGGGGTGCGGCATGAACTTTGTTGCTAGCGGGGGGTGCGCCTGCGGCTGTCCGGCGTGTGGGCCGGGACGATCCGCGGCCAAGACCGCTGCGTGGGAGCCGGCGCGAGTCGTCAAGCCATCAGCCCGGCTGCGCTACCGCGCAGGCGGGTCCTCCCGGTGGCGCGGCCGCCGTCCGGGTTGATGGAGTCGGCCGACTCGCGCGGTGATGCCCGGGTTGCGCAGGCCCGCAACAAGACGGCAGCAGGATGGCAACGATGGCGGGTTCTGCTCGTTCTGTGCGGTCGACCGGCGGCCGCCGGAAGCGAAGGAACACCCTCATGAACACGCAATCAAGGCTGGCGATCAGGGTAGCAGCGGCGGCACTGGCGCTATCCGCCTGCGGCATCGCCGCCGGCACTTCAGGCGGGACACCGGTGGCCTATGCGAGTGTGGCGTCAGCGCGGCACGCGCCGGGCGACAATAGGTTCGCCGAGCTGAGGGCACTGGACCAGGTGAAGCGGGCTGTCGCGTGGGCGGCCGTGGAACGCGCCTGGGCGAAGCCGGTGCAGGGGGATACCTCCCAGTTCGCCGAGCTGAGAGCACTAGACCAGGTGAAGCGGGCTGTCGCGTGGGCAGCGGTGGAGCGCGCCTGGGGCGGGTGAGCGCCCGCGCGGTGCCGGTCGCGGCACGGGCGGGAGGGGACCCGTCTTCGGGCGGGTCCCCGGCCCCGGTAGGCGTCAGGCACTATCGGACAAAAGAACCCGTGCGCGGGTATCGGAGCATTCGGGATGCTTACAGGCCGACTGCCGCCTCGCCGCCCTGGCTCGCCAGGGCATCATGATCGGGACACGCCAGATACAAGAGCACCGCCCGGCCCGGGTTCACGCACCCGGGCAGTCGTAACGTCGGCCTGATCCGGGACGGCAGCTCTCAGCGGCCTACTGGAACGGGGCGCTGCCTGCCAGTCATCGCTGTGCGTGCTGCGCCGTCGGGGGATGAGCGCCCGGCCTCGGGCGGCCAGTTCCCTGCTCAGGCCCGGGCGGCGCGTTGCACGCCGAGGCTGGCGAGCAGGGCACGGGTCCGGTCCGCAAGTGGCAGCGCCCGCCGGCGCTGATAGAACTGCAGCGCCCTGCGCAAGCTTTCTTCGGCCTCGCCGAGGTCCCCGGCCTGCTGCGACACCTCCGCCTTCGCCACCAGGAACTCGGCCAGCGCGTAGATCATTGCCGGTACCAGCGCCACCGCCTCCTCGGCCAGCCGCACGGCGGCGGGGAACTGGCCGTCCCGGGCGAGCAGCTTGGCCCGTGTGGCCCGCCACCGGCCCTGGGTCTCGATGTCGTCGGCCCCGGCGAGCGCCTCGGCGTCTTCGGTCAGCCGCAGCGCCCGATCAAAACGCCCCTGCGCGTAGGCGGCCTCGGCGAGCAGGGAGGCGATGGTCGCGCGCAATCCGCGCTCGCCCATCACGCGGAACGCTTCGTATCCCTTCCGCAGGTTCCGCTCGGCCGCAGCGGGGTCCCCGGCCATCAGCTCGATCTGGCCGGCCAGCATAGCCGACGTAGCCCAGTCGAACTTTGCCCCGGACCCGGTGAGGATGGACTGGGCGCGGCGGATGGCCGCGCGGGCGTCGGCGAACCGGCCGGCGAAGCCGTAAAGCAGCGCGAGCGGCGTGAGGATCGCTGCCTCGGCCCATGGGTCGCCGGCGGCCGCTTCCAGCAATTGCTCGGCGCGGCCGGCCGCCGCGTCGGCCGGGATCGGCAGATCCTGGAGGTTGGCTGCCAGCCACGCCCCGGACTCCCGCTCCACGTGGTGGTTGCCGCTTTGCCGCGCGCAGGCGGCGGCCCGCTGGAGGGCTTCCTCGGCAGCCACGGCCCCACCACAACCCCCGAAACGCAGCTTGCCGACCACCACCCACGCCTCGGCCGCGCCTTCCAGGTCGCCGTAGGATTCCAGCACCGCTGCGGCCGCATCACATGCCTGGAATGCATCGGCCAGGGCCCCGCCTTGCGAGACCTGGATGTCCGCCTGCAGGACCCGGATCCGGGCCTGAGCCGAGGACAGGCCCGCCTCGGCGGCGACCTGCACGCCCTGGGCCAGGGCAGCCTGCGCCCGGTCCAGGTCGCCGGCCGCATACAGCACCGCCCCGAGCAGCCGGTGCAGGTCGGCTTGCAGCCGCGGATCGGCTGGGCCCCCGGCCAGCGCGCGTTCTAGCCAGCCCCGTGCCTCCTGGAACAGTCCGCGGGCCAGCCAGAAGCCGCCCAGCGCACCGGCCAGCCGCGGCCCGGCCGGGCTGCCGGCCGATAGCGTGAAGTCCAGGGCGGCGCGGAAGTTGTCCTGCTCGCGGGCCAGCGCCGCCAGTTCGCGTTCCTCCTCCGCCAGGCGCAGGAAGGCCTCGGCGTGCCGCAGCCGGGCCGGCCCGGCCTCGCCGGTCTCGGCCAGGCACTCGGCGGCGTACTGCCGGATGGTCTCCAGCAGCCGGTACCGGGTGCCCGCCGCGGCCGGCTCGGCGACCAGCAGCGACTTGGCGGCCAGCTGGTCCACCAGGTCCAGCGCGGCCGCCTCGTCCCCGGCGCAGCACACCGCGGCCGCCGCGGCCAGGGTGAAGCCGCCGGCGAACACCGACAGCTCGCCGAACGCCCGGCGCTCCTCCGCCGATAGCAGCTCATAGCTCCAGCCGATTGCGGCCTTCAGCGTCTGGTGCCGCGGGTCGGCCACCGGCCGCCGCCAGGCCAGGAACCGGAACTTGTCGGCCAGGTGCGCCTCGATCTCCTCCGCCGACAGCACGCTCATCCGCGCGGCGGCCAGCTCGATCGCCAGCGGCAGGCCATCCAGCTCCCGGCAGATCCGGGCCACCACCGCCGCCGGCGCAGCCGCCCCGGCTCCCGGCCGGGCCGAGGCGCCGCGGGTCAGGAACAGCCGCACCGCAGCCGCACGGGCGAGGCCCTGCTGATCCGCCGACTCCGGCGGCACCGCCAGCGGCGGCACCGGGTAGGCGGCCTCCCCGGGCACGCCCAGCGGCTCTCGGCTGGTCGCCAGCACCCGCAGCTCCGGGCAGCCGCCCAGCAGCGTAGTGACCAGATCCGCGCAGGCGCCGAGCAGATGCTCGCAGTTGTCCAGCACCAGCAGCAGCTCCGCCGACTGCAGCCGGTAGACCAGCGCCTCCATCACCGCCACCTCGCCGCTCTGCCGCACCCCAAGCGCCTCCATCACCAGCGACGGCACCAGCGCGGCGTCGGCGATGCCGGCCAACCCGGCCAGCCACACCCCATCGGGGAACCGGTCCACCACACCGGCGGCGAACTCCAGGGCCAGCCGGGTCTTCCCGGCCCCGCCGACTCCGGTCAGCGTGACCAGCCGCGCCCGGCCGACCAGCCCTGCCACCGCGGCCAAGTCCTCCTCCCGCCCCACAAAACTGGTCAGCCGCACCGGCAGGTTGTGCCGCGCCCGGTGCGGCGCCGCGGCCGGAACCTCTTGCCGCAGCACCGCCTTCTCCAGCGCGCGCAGCTCCTCGCCCGGCTCGATCCCCAGCTCCTCGGCCAGCATCTCCCGCGCCCGCCGGTATGCCGCCAGCGCATCGGCCTGCCGCCCGTCCCGGTACAACGCCAGCACAAGCAGCCGCCACAGCCGCTCCCGCACCGGGAACTCGGCCACCAGGGTCTCCAGCTCCCCGGTCAACTCCGCCGCCAGCCCCAGCGCAAGGTCGGCCTCGATGCGGCCCTCGTTCGCCACCAGCCGCAGCTCCTCCAGCCGGGCGGCCTCTCGCGCCAGCGGCTCCACCTCGGCCACGTCGGCCAGCGCCCGGCCCCGCCACAGCGCCAGCGCCTCCCGGAACCGGCCCGCCGCTACTGCGGCCTCACCCCGCTCCAGCGCCTCCCGGCCAGCCGCGGAGAGCCGCTCAAACTGGGCCGCATCCAGCTGCCCCGGCCCGGCCGTCAGCGCATAGCCACCACCCTGGGTTATTAGCGAGGCATCCGGGCTTAGCAGCGCACGCAGCCGCGAGACGTGCGCACGCAGCGTCCCGGCCGCGCCCGGCGGCGGGGAGTCTCCCCACAGCTCCTCGGCCAGCCGCTCCGCCGGAACCACCCGGCCGGCCGCCACCAGCAGCAACGCCAGCAGCGCCCGCCGTCTCGGCCCGCCCAGTCCGAGCACCCGGCCGTCCCGGACCGCCTGTACCGGCCCCAGAATGCCAAACTCAACCACCAGACTCGCCCCCGCCACGCGCCTCTCCGCGCACCCACCATCGTCGGCCACCGGCACCGGCCTGGCAACCTGCAAGACTCCCGACGCTCGGGAGCGCCCACACCTCAGCCTGCCGGGCCCCGGCCAGGAACATTCTGGCCGACGCCATGAGCTGGCACATCGATCAAAGTCAGGCACCCGGGCGGCAGGCTGATCTGGAGCCAGCCCATCGGGGCCAGATCCACCAGACGTGACTCGAGGCCTTGACGAACACCGGCTGGAGGTTCCCGCTGGACCAGTACGGCCTGGGTATTAGTGCGGAAACGCCGACCTGGTAACGCCGATCACCGGCATGACCACTGCGCAAACGCTTCCTGATTGTGAGGATGAACTCACCTGCGCCGGCTCGTCCGCAGAACCGTGGCCTCGGCGGTCCGGCGACGCCTCACCGGTGGGAGACCCAGAGCTGAGTCGGGTTGTACTGCTCGGCTATCGGGCTGTAGATGAGGTTGTGCACCCTCGAGCCGGCGTACAGGACCACGTCCTGGGTGGTGAAGGGCACGATGACCGCGTCCTTCATCACCTGCTCGCCCGCCTTGGCCCACAGAGGCGCGGCGGCCGACTCGCTAGGCACGGACAGGGCCTGCTTGATGTCGCTGTCGGTCACCGGGCTGCTGTAGCAGCCGAAGTTGCTGGTCGGGTTCACGCAGCTGGTCTGGAACAGCGGCACCACGGTCGACCGCCCGTCGTTGCCCGGCCAGTCGGGCACCCAGCCCGCCTCGCTGATGTCCCACTCGGAGGCGTTGCCCGGGTTCTCGATGATCCCGAAGTACGGGCCCGGCTCCTGCGGGCTCCCCTTGCTCGTGATGCCACACGCCTTGAGGCTGGACTGCACGGAGGTGAACACCGCCGGCCCGTTGCCGACATCGCGGTACACGTCGGTAATCGTGAACCCATGCGGGTATCCGGCCGCCGCGAGCATCGACTTGCACTTGGCCGGGTCACCCGAGTTGCCCGGGGTCGGGTAGTAGTTGTAGCTCGCGTAGCCGATGTTGCCCGGCGCGATCGCGCCGTTGAGTACCGGGTTCAGCTTGGTGCCACCGGAGATCTTCGCGATCGCCACCTTGTTGATCGCGTACTCGATCGCCTGCCGCACCTTGAGCTTGGACAGCGCGTGGCCGGCGGTCGGGCTCTTCAGGTTGAACACCAGGTACGGGTTGGTGCTGCCGCTGTCGGTGTACAGGTGCAGCCCCGGATTCTTGCTGGCCTCCAGCTGCTGGATCGACGGGGTGGGCACCGGCAGGTCCCACATCAGGTCATCGGTGCCGGCCTGGACGTTGGCCAGCGCGGTCTGGGTCGAACGAGGTTCCCTCGGTCACCACCATCTGGCTGACGTACTGGTGCCGCAGCAGGTCGGTGGACTGCTCCCAGGCCGGGTTCCGGCTCAGCACGATCTTCTTGTTCGCGATGTACTGGGTGATCGCGTACGGGCCATCCGACAGCACGTGCGCCCGGAACGGCGCGCTGTCGGGCAGGTACTTGTCGTACTCGGCCGGCCGCGCCGACGCGAACGGCATGGCCAGGATGTTGAGGAAGTCGTTGGCCGACTGGGTCAGCGTGAACTGGATGGTCAGCGAGTTCGGCGTCTTGATACCGGAGATCGAGTGCGAGTTCTGGAAGGCAGCCATCTGCGAGGCCGTCGGGGACTTGCTGTTCTTGAACGCGGCCGCGTACTGGTCACAGTAGGCGGACATGCCCTTGATCACCGGCACGTAGTACAGCTGGTTGGCGACCGGGAACACGGGGTTGCACATCGCCGTGAACTCGCGCAAGAAGTCGGCCGAGGTGACCTGGCGCGGCGGCGAGCTGTTCCAGTCCACACCGGAGCGGATGCGGAACGTGTACGTCTTCCCGCCGTTGGTGATGCCGCCATTCGACGTGGTCGGCACCGCGCTGGCCACGTCCGGCGCGATAGTGATCGCGCGGACGCGGTGGTTTGACGGCCAGTAGCTGACCAGCTGCCGGGTGAACGCCACCTCGAGCTGGAACGTCGGCAGGTAGTACGCGGACAGCGGGTCCAGGTGATCGACGTCGCCGGCGGCCACGAAGTTCAGCGTGCCGCCGCTCACCGGCGTGCCGCCGTTCGATGCGGTACTGCCAGAAGAGCTGGTACACGCCGTTACCATGCCCGCAGCCAGGGCCGCCACGGCCAGCGCCGTGAAGCGTTTCGATACGGGCTTCATGACCATACCCCCTCGAGCCCGGCAGGCGACCCTGGCACAACTGTAAATTCCGTCCGCTCAGGGGCGGAAGCGCTGGCATCAGGCCAGCTGAACCCGGGCTGCGCAGCCAGGTGGACCTGGCCCGGCACAACACCGGCTGAACGCAGCCCTGGCTGCGCGTCCGCTCGACCCGGCTGCGACACGACCGGCCCCCAGCGCCAGCCTCAGACGAAACGTTCTTAACGCATGGCCCACGGGGGCTTAACACCGACACGCCGCGCCCGAGCCAACGACTACCTGCGCACAACTGCCGGTTCGCCCACAGGGGTTAAGCGTGCGCCCGACCCACACGACCTGCATAAGTATGCGCTGCGGCTCAGGCCCGCGGCCCATGGGAGCGGTCTGCGGAGGGTGCTATATCCGCTATGTGCGGCAGTCCTCTTGGTTGGTGTGGCTGGCTGCGTCGCGCAGATCTGGGTGTTCGGCGCGATCGCGCCCGGGTGGCCGGCAGACTGACCCTACGCTCGCAGGCGCGTAGCTGCTGCTCGAGCATTTCGGTTCGCCGTCTCCACGCGCGACCTTCATGACAGTCGCGGGTTCCGCCATGCTGTGTTGCGGATGTCTGCCCCGATTGCCCGACAAAGGGGATCCAAGATGATCATTGATTGCGCTTACTACCAGGACGGCCGCAGGCAAGGTGAAGGCGCGGTGCCGCTGGAGGAGGCCGCGGCCCGGTGCGGGCAGGGCGGCTTCGTATGGCTGGGACTGTTCGAGCCCGGGGAACAGGAGCTGGCCCAGGTCCGTGACACCTTCGGCCTGCACGAGCTGGCGGTCGAGGACGCGCAGACCTTTCACATGCGGCCGAAGGTGGAAAGCTACGACGGCGACGTGCGGCTGGTCATCCTGCGCACCGCGCGGTATGACGACGACGCCGAGGAGGTCGAGTTCGGCGAGATCAGCGTCTTCCTCGCGCCGACCTTCGTGATCACGGTGCGGCAGGGCGTGGCCAGCGAGCTGCGCGGGGCCAGGCAGCGGCTGGAGCAGCGGCCGGAGCTGCTCGCCGCGGGCAGCGCATCGGCGCTGTGGGCGATCCTGGATCAGGTGGTAGACGGGTACGCGCCCGTGGTGGCCGGGCTGGAACGCGACATCGACCAGATCGAGGCCACCGTGTTCTCCGGTGCCGTGGCGCCGACCGAACGGATCTACTCGCTGCGCCGCGAGGCCACCGACTTCTACCGCGCCGTCCATCCGCTGCTCGGCGTGCTCGCCACCATCGAGCGCGCCGCAGCCGCGGAGCTGCAGCCCTATCTGCGTGACGTCCAAGACCACCTGCTGCTGGTCAATGAGGAGGTCGCCGCGCAGCGTGACCTGCTCAGCACGGTGCTGGAGGCCAACATGGCGGTGATCTCGGTCGAGCAGACGAAGGTCAGCGTCCGGCAGAACGCCACCATCGAGCAGCTCACCATCCTGGCCACGGTGTTCCTGCCGCTGACCTTCGTCACCGGCTTTTTCGGCCAGAACTTCGCCTGGCTAGTTGGCCGCATGCAGGGCCTCGCCGCGTTCCTGGTCTACGGCATCGGCGGTCTCGCCGTGCCGCTGGCGCTGTTGTTCGTGTGGCTGAGACTCCGCAGGCCCCACACCAACACCGGCGCCGCGCTTCACGACAACTGACGTCGAACCAACCCGCGGTGCGTCGCTAGCGGGGACGTGGGGCATCCCTGTCGGCCAGATGCGGGTTCGCCGATCGCTGGTTTCCGGTTCTGGCCCGTCGTCACAGCAGGACGGCTCAGATGGGCATCGGAAACGCGCGGGCGGCAGCAAGTCCCTCCCGGGCATGGGCCTGTGCCTACGGGAGCGCGGCGCGGGCACTTTCCAGGTCATCGGTGGCAATCACGATCATCCCGCCCCCGAACGTGGTGTAGGCAAGTTCGACGTTGACATTAGCCTCGGCGAGCTGGCGGGTCAGCTCACCGAGGGCCATGGGCCGGTCCTCGACGCCGACCACCAGGACCTCGCGCTCGTCGGCGATCCCAATTCCCGCGCGCTCCAGCGCGGCCCGGCATCCGGCCACGGCCTGGTCGTCCAGGAGCACGTGGACAACACCCCTGCCCTCACCGGTGAAGGCCGCAACGCCGCGGATACTGACACCGGCTTCACCCGTGACCTCGCCCAGCCGGGCCAGCTCACCCGGCCGGTGCTCAAGAATCACTGTCAGGTCCGTGGCCATCGCATGTTGACTGTCCCACCGCACCGGGCACCAGGGCAATCTGGTCGCACCTGGACCCGCACGGCGCAGGTAGCCGCGATGATGAGGTACGTCCAACATCGGGCGTCTGCAGTGCGCTCAGCTACGAGGAATGCGACCCCACGTCATGTCGGGGCGTTGCGACGCTCACAGCGCCTGCGCATTCAGTGCCGGGCACCGATCGCGGAGCTTGACCGGTCCGTGCGTAACAACCCGCACGCGTACAGGCCGTTCTGCACGCCAGGCCTGGTCGGCTGGTCGATCATCCGCTGCGTGCAGAACGGGTTGATCTGGCGCGGCGGCATGCTTGAGGATTGTGAAGGGCCCGGGGCCTGTCGTTGAGGACGCTGTCTCGGTCTTGATCCGCCTAGCAGATGGTGGACCTCCTCCAGGTGTCGTGGCAGGACGGGCAGCAGGCCTGAAGCGCCGGCAGCTGCTATCGGAGCCAGCTTTGGTCGGCGAGGAATCCCCACACGGGGTTGTATTCGTAGTTCCGCAGGCGCTTGGAGACGAGATCGACTTGTCGCTCGTTCACGGTCGGTACCCAGACGGCGTCGTCGGTGAGCTGACGGTCGATTGATTCCCAGTGGGCTCTCGCCTTGGCCGGGTCGCTGAGTTCGAGCAGGCCTGCGCGCTGCATGTGGCGGCCGCGCGCCGGGTTGCAGTAGTAACCGTTGCTGTTGCCGCCGTCGCAGCCGAAGAACTGCGGGAGGTAGGACGACGGGTCGGGGTAGTTGGCCAGCCAGTCGCCGCCGGTGGACAGCTGGAACCTCCGCCACATCGCCCGGGTGACGCGGGCGAAGGGGATGAGATGTAGGTGGACTCGGTAGCCGAGGGAGCGCAAGACCGCGGCGAGGTACCGGGGGACCGTGGTGGGCACGTAGGCGCTGCTGACGCCCCAGAGGGTGACGTGTTCGCCGGATGTGCCTGATTCGGCGACCAGCCGCCGCGCCCGGGTCAGGTCGGGGCCGGTGTAGGCCCCGTCGGCGCGCGGGTGCAGCGTGTAGGGGCAGTACCGGCGGTATCCGGGCAGTCCGGGTGAGATCACCTGGCAGGTGGCCGTGGCGAAGGCTGGGCCGCCGTAGAGCCGGACGATGGTGCGCCGGTTGATCGCGTAGTTGAGCGCGCGGCGGGCCATGACGTTGTTGAACGGGGGGCGGTGGGTGTTGATCGGTGCGAAGTTGACGGTGAACTCGGGGCTGGAGTTTAGCTGCTCGGGTTCCTGAAGTTCGAGCCGGCGGTACTGGTCCCGCGGGATCAGGCCGAACATCCAGTCGGCGTGTCCGTGCTCGACAGCAGCGACGGCGTCCCGCACGGTAGGCAGGGAGCGCCACACGATCGCGTCGGGATTGCCGTCCGGCTGGGCGGCATGGGACCACTCACGGAAGAACGGGTTGCGGTCGAACCGGATCTGGGTGCGGCTGACGCTGGCGATCTTGTAGGGCCCGGTGCCGGGCACGAAGTGCGCGCCGGTTTCGCCGTCCGGGGTTCCGGCGGGATCGGCGCGGCGAAGGCGTTCTGGGTGAGGTTGAACAGGAACTGCGGGTCGGGCGCGGTGAGGTGGAACACGATGGTGCCGGCGGCGTCGTCGGTGACGATCCCGCGGGATAGGTCGCAGTCGGCTGGATGCCGGGCGCAGGCCGCCGCGCCGACGATGCCAGAAAAGAAGGAAGTGCCCCGGCGAGCCGACGCGGAACAGGCGTTCGATCCCGCGGCGGAAATCACGGACGCGCAGCGGCTGGCCGTCGGAGTAGCGGATGCCCGGCCGGATCCGGAACGCATAGGTCCGGCCGCCGTCCGCCGGAGCGGGGATGGCGAGCGCGAGGTCGGCACCAGCCGCATTCCGGCGGCGCCGGGGCTTTGCTCGAAGTTGACCAGCGCGTCGTAGGCCAGCCCGGTGAACAGGGGATTAGGGCTCAAGTTGTACCACGCAGGGTCGACCGACGTCAGGGTCGTCGGCTTAGACGAGGTGAGCTCGCCCGGCGCCACGATCACCAGCGTCCCGCCGCGGTGGCTGCCGCTGTTCGCCGCAACTCCTGCCCACACCCGGTCCCCGCCCATGGCGAGCGAGGTCGGAGCGCCACCCACATTTACGCTGGCCGTCACCTGGTCGCGGCGCGGATCGATCCGGGACACCGTGCCGGAATACTGGCTGGCGACCCACACCGACCCGGCGCCGACGGCCAGGGCGGCCGGGCCGCTGCCGACCGGGATCAGGGCACGCACCGTCAGCGTGCCCGGGTTGACCCGGGAGACGGTCGAGTCCAGGCTGTCGGCGACCCACAGCGACCCGGCGGCGAACGCCAGCGCGGCCGGTCCGTCGCCGACGCGCACCCGCCTGGTCACGTTGCCGGTCGCCGGGTCGATCTTCTCGACCGCCGCGTCGTCGTACCCGGCCACCCAGACTGCCCCGTCCCCGATAGCGACCGCATCCGGCTGCACGTCCAGGGACACGGTCCGCCCCGGCGACCCGGTCGCCGGGTCAACTTCGAACAACCCGTCCGCAGACGGGTCAGTGACCCACAGCCGGCCCAGGCCAAACCCGATCGCACCCAGGCCTGACCCCGGCAGCGGGATCGTCTGGGTTACGCTCTCGGTCTCCGGGTCGATCCTGGTGACCGTCGCCCCGACCGTGCTCGCCATCCAGATCGCGCCCCCACCGACGGCGACGCTCCCGGGCTCACCGCCTGCGAGGATTCTGATCCACCGCCGCACCGGAAGACGGATCCTCGCTCGCTTCAAGGGCTCCTCCCGCGAGCACACCGAATCTGACCTGCGCTGCTACCTGGTCTGGTGCGCCGAGCGTGGCCTGGACCCGCTGGCCGCACGACGGCCACACCTGGAGCTTTACATCCGTAGGATGCAGGAAATGCGCCGGTTCAAGCCGTCCACGGCGTCCCGCCGCTTCTCCGTCACCGCCGGGTTCTACCGGACGGCCGTCATCGACGGCACCTTGGAGCACTCACCGGCCGAGCACGTGCGCCGTCCCGCGGTGCCCGCCGAGTCACCGACCCTCGGGTTCACCCACTTGCAGTTCGAGGCCCTGCTGACCGCGGCCCGCGAGTCATCCCATCCGTGCGACTTCGCGCTGGTGGGCATGCTCGGGCTGCTTGGCTTGCGCATCTTCGAGGCCACCGGAGCCGACATCGCCGACCTGGGCGAAGAACACGGCTACCGGGTACTGCGTGTGCGCGGGAAGGGCGGCAAGGTTGTTTTGGTCCCGCTGCCGCCCGCGGTCGGGCGCGCCATTGACCGGGCCATCGGAGACCGCATCAGCGGACCCGTCCTGCTTAACAGCCGCGGGACGCGGATGGACCGCCACGCCGCCACCCGCCGCCTGCGCCGGCTCGCCCAGGACGCCGGGGTGCCGATCGCCAGGCCGCACCCGCATAGGCTCCGCCACACCTTCGTGACCACCATGCTCGACGCGGGCGTGGACCTGCGCGACGTGCAGATCGCTGCCCGGCATGCCGATCCGCGCACCATGATGCGCCAGAGCGGGCCCGCCAGAATCTCGACCGGCACCCGAACTACGTCCTGGCCGCCTACATGGCCTCCGGCACCTGACCAGCGGCCGTGCAAACCGGCCGGGAACCTCCTCACGCCCGGCCCGGAGGGGATACTCTCGCGGCGTGGCTGACCTGGCTGACTACCTGGACCTGTCGGTCAGCCAAGCGCGGGAGCAGATCCGGGCATTACTGGCCCGCCGCCCGGTCCGCGGCGGCAGGCAGGTGACGTTCCTGCCCGCCGAGACACTGCTGTGCCTGGCCGCCTCGTTCCTGATCAACCACCGGCACTACGGCGGCAGCACCGCACACCGGGCCCCAGAACCGGTGCCCTCGCTGGCCCGGCTGTTCTCCCGGCCACCATCCAGCGTGCTGGCCAAGATGGCCAACCTCGATGGCTCCCGCTCTCATGGCGCCCGCTGGGACGTTCTCGCCGGCGCGATCCTGCGTGACGATCCGGGCCGGTTCACCGTCACCTACCGGCTGCTGCTGCATGCCGCCCGCGCCGAGGGCGTCGGCCCAGCCCGGCTGCCCGACTTCCTCGGGCTCGAGCACGGCGGCGAGCTCGCCCTGCTCGGCCAGGAGGAACTCGACATCTCCGTGCTTGAAGCCGAGATGCGCGATCAGAGCCGCCAGCACCGGGACACCAGCACACTGCCAGACCTGGAGACCGAGCGGATCCTGCTGGCTGCGGCCCGGGTCGGGCAGCACGTGTTCGCCCGACAGGTGCTGGCCAACTGCGGCAGCAGCTGCGTCTTCTGCGGGCTGCGGGCCGCCGCGTTCGGCGCCAGCCGGATGCTGCTGGCCGGGCACATCAAGCCCTGGAAAGACAGCACCCCGGCCGAGCGTCTGGATCCCCGAAACGGCCTGGCCGCCTGCCCCGCCCACGACGTGGCATTCGACACCGGCATGCTCACCGTCAACGGCGGCCTGCGCATCCACCTCGCCCAGCCCCTGGCCACCGCGATCCAGGCCGATCCACTGGCCCGCCAGTACTACGGCAGGCCACCCCTGCGCGAGGTGATCCTCCTCCCCAACGGCGCCCAGGCCCCCGCCCGCAAATACCTCGACTGGCACCGCGAGAGAATCTTCATCACCTGAACCATCCACCACCTACCACAGCGGCCAACCGACCCGGCCCGTCATGCCGAATAGAGTGCGTGTCGGGTACGCATGCTTACGCGCAGGCCTGCATGCTTACTCGCGTACTTGAGAGTCCATTCGTCTCAGGTGCTCGGGCATGATCGGTTTGCTATGAGTCGTCAGGCAGAAGTGATGTCGCCTGCTCTCGCACTAGGCGCAGGTCTGCAGGCTGGAGGGTTGCGCGTTCGGCGTCGCTGACGACGAGCCGCGCCTCCGTCGCGAGTACCTGAAGCCGGTCCGGGTCGGTGACTAGGTCCTGTACGTCTTGCAGCATGCGGAGCAGCGCGGCGGTCACGGTCGGCTCGCTGGCGCCGTAGCGGCGGATCAGGCCGCATGCAAGATCGATGTAATCCCTGAACGAAGGCGCGTGGATCACCACATCCGCACGGCCCTCCCGGCCAGCGACCACATAATCGCCCAGCGGGATTGGCGCCAGCGCGCAGAGCAGGACAGTCAGCCGCTGGATCACCTGGATCCCGGTGTAAGGATCGTTGACGGCGGGGGAAAGCGCCCGCAGGGCAATGTCAACGAGCTGCCGCAGGCCGAAGCGGACGTCCTGCTGTAGCGTCCGCTCAAAGCCGATCCGGACAGCGCGGTGCACGGCGTCGGCCAGATCTCGCGAGTCCGGCCGCCGCTGGTCAACCGAGGGGCGCCACGCGTGCGCGATCGGATGACCGGGCACGACATAATCACCGACCTGCGGAACGATGCGCACAGTCAGCTCAAGCCGCCCGGCGAGCGGGGCTAGCAGCTCGGGATGGATCGTCTGCACATAGCCATCCCTGCGGGCGGGAATCGCAACCGCCCATGCTGGAGGCTCGGGAACCTGTCCGTATCCGGTCCTGGCGGAGGCGCTCCGGGCTTCGTCCGCCATGACCTGCATCGTGGCCCGCTCGATGACCGTCATCAGCCGGTCAATCTGGATCGAATGAGCAAGGTGGTCCAGGAAGAAAATCAGCGTACCGAGGCTCACGAAAAGCAGGACAATCGCCACGGTAACGGCAAGCTGCGGGTAGGAGGAAGTTCGTCTTCCCGCCGATACGCCAACCGTGTACAGCCCGGCCGCCGAATACGCGAACGTCGCGACGATCACCGACAAGAAGACCTGGTTCTGCCAGTCGCGCAGGAAATCGCGGAGCACTCGCGGCGAATATTGCGACGACGATAGCTGGAGGGCAACCAATGTCAGCCCGAGGACAAGCGCGATAACTGTGATGACCGTACCGGTGATCCCGATCAGCAACGTCCGCGCGTCATCGGCCGTTCCCTGAAACAGCAGACGATGCACAGGCGCGGTCGCGGCCACATGTACCTTGGCTACCACGGCACCCAGCACAAGCGCAGCTATCAGCGAGACCCCTGGAAGCACCCACAGCGCCCCCCGCGCGTACTCCCACAATCCCTCTGTGCGCCGTCGCATCATGACCTCCCGCCCTCACCTGCCGCTCCAGTCTGAGACTCGAGCCCACTGCGCGGCGGCCAGGCCAGCAAGGCGAACGATGCTTGGTCGCCGGCGCCGGTCCGGGGTTCCTCCTCCTGCTGCCTCACCCGCGCATGTCCACCGGCATCGACAACGGTTGATCGCTGCGGATAAGGAAGTTCTGCACACCATGATCTCAAGCACCGGGCCTGCTCCCACGGAGGCGCGCCGTTCATGCGACAGGCTGGGCTATGCATGACCGGCCGGTACCGACAATGCCCGCATCTGCCGCTGCGAGCGCGGGTTTGGTGTTGGGCAACGGCGCGGGTTCAGCAGCACTGGTTACATCTGCGCTTGACCGGGTCGCCGGCCGGGGCTGTGATCCGCTCAGTGGCGGCCTGCCTATTCCTCCGCGAACTCCATCCCCCAGCTGATCACTTCGGCTGGATGCAGCCGGATGATAGGCCCAGCCGACTGCCCATCTGGCCCACCGGCATCCGGCAGCGCCTCCGCCGTGCCGCGGATCATCACGCACCGAGGCCGCCAGGGCGGCAGCGCGTCGTCGATCACCAGGGCGATCTTCGGGTTGCGCTGCGCATTGTGAAACTTCCGGGTCCGGGCGAAGTCCCGGCCGCCTATGTCGATCGTGTCCAAGGCCGGGTTATAGCGCCAGCCGAGGGGAACCACATGGGGCATCCCGGCTTCGTCGATCGTGGCGAGCCGGGCGAGTTTGCCCTTGGCCAGGTAGGCCAGCTCAGCATCGGAGAACACACTCACTGCACGCTCACCCGCCGTCGCGGTCGTGACCAGTCAACAGTCCAAACGCTACACATACCCACGCTGGACGAGCGGGCCGTGACTCGCCAAGACATCCGGTCATGCCGCCGACAGCGACGCGCAAGCAGGTTCGGTGGCGTGCTCGGCCTGGCCGCAGGTCCGGGCGGCCGCAGGTCTTGCCGTGTTCGCTGGCCTGCGCGGGCCGGGCTCGCGTCCGCCAGGCGCCGGTCGCCAGCTGCTCAACAGCAAATGCGCTAGGCGGAGCATTACCAGCGGCCAGCCGTCGCAGGCGGACGCGGGGAAGAAGACCTCCGGCTCACCCGGCAGCCGAGCGCGCTCTGGAGCGCTCTCGAAGCGTCCCCAGGGGAGCGCTAGGTCAGGCGTTCGCTTCCTCATACTGCGAGATAACCGACGCCGGGATGCGCCCGCGCTCACTGACCTGGATCCCGTGACTTTTCGCCCACGTACGAACGTCTGAGGAGCGCTGCCGGCTGCGAGCCGGCCGCCCAGCGCGAGTACCACGTGGCGCTCTGCGTGCGTGCCCAAGGTAGGGAGTGAACACGCGGCGTAGCGCTGCGGCGTTCTTCTTCGACAGGTCGATCTCATAGGAAGTGCCGTCGATACGGAATGAGACCGTCTCGTCCGCTTTCGTGCCGTCGATGTCGTCGGTCATTGTGACCGTGACCTTCTGAGCCATCGCAATCCTCCGTGGTGAGCCGCTCGCTTGACCGAAGTGTAAGGCATATCCTGCCGAGGGATGCTCCTGCCGGGCAGTTTGCTTTTCAGAATGCGAGCGATTCGAGCGCCTCGGCGGCCCCGGTGCCGGCAATTCTTCGTCCGAGATAAACGTCTTGCGAGACAGAGGGGCCGGGCGTGGGGCCAGCTGGTCAGCGATCGCCTTGGCTGACAGTCCCGCTTGATCCGTGAGGGTGGCGGTTACCCACAGCAGTTGGACATTATGCCGCGCCGGCAATGCCCGCAACGCGCAGATCGATCTCGTCCGGCGCGGCGCCCGTCCCCGTCCGGCAGAAGGCAGGCGCATAGACGACGGCAGCGAATGCCAGGCATGCAGCGGTCATGCCAAAGGGCGGGGAGCCCGGTCAGCTTCCGGCTGGCGATCAGCGGCCCGATGACGTAGCACACGGCAACGAGCAGCACCTCCGTGATCAGCCAGCCAGCACCCCGCCGGCACTGCGCCCGGCCAGCAGCGCCACCCCCGCCAGCCCGGCCAGCGCCCGGCCCACCGGGTGACCGTAAGCCTGTCGCTGCCGCCCGTCAGCCACGCGAGCACCGCCACGATGATCGGCACCGAAGCGATCAGCAGGCCGCTCAGGGAGCTTGGCTAGCCGGCCGCGACCGCCATAGCGTCAGGAAGACGAAGATGCCCCAGATCAGGAACCAGGGGTCCCAGAGGTATGCGTGCCATTTCAGGGCCAGGCGGTCTGCATGGGCGGCCGCCTTGATCACGCCGGCCTGGACCAGCAGCCCGCTCGCGGTCAGGACTAGGCCGTAGCCGGTCAGGATCGCCGCCTCGATCCAGGTCAGCACACGAGCCAGCCTCCGCAGGCCACCGTTCGCGGTTCGCGGCCAGACCCCTATCGCGAGCAACGGCAGGAGTGCGGCGACGGCCTTGACTGCGGCCGCTCCCCACACCGCGAGCAGCGCCGCCAGGTGCCCGGCCTGCCCCGGCTGGCTCAGCGAGATGCCTACCGTATTGAGCGGCCACCTGCCGCCGACGGCCCAGTAGACGCTGATC
Organism: uncultured Actinomycetes bacterium; assembly: GCA_963762615.1. Lineage (GTDB taxonomy): Bacteria > Actinomycetota > Actinomycetes > Streptosporangiales > Streptosporangiaceae > PALSA-505. The sequence goes on from CAVXLG010000020.1 coordinate 1,005,351, forward strand.
GCGGCATAAGCCAGCCCGACCACGAGGCCGGCCAGCGCGGGCAGCGTCCCCCGCCTGCTCGTTGCGCTATGGGGGATATCGGCCCCCGCCGCATGCGTGAACCCGGCGTCTGCCATGGCTTGCTCCTTGCGTCATAGGCGTCGGGCGACGGTTACGGGATCCTCGAAGGAGGGTGCTGCCTCGGGTGGTTCCACCTGGAGGTGCGGCAGCCAGTCCAGCCAGCGGGGCAGGTACCAGCTGCGTTGACCGAGCAAGCTCAAGGTGCTCGGTAGGATGACCAGACGGATCAGCGTGGCATCCAGGATCAGGGCTACTGCCACGCCGAAGCCCATCTCCTGGAACTGCAGGAGCTGTCCCCGGGCGAAACCGGTGAACACCGCCACGATGATCAGCGCCGCACCGGTGATGATCTTGGCCGTGGATGCGACACCACCTGCCACCGCCTCCCGTGTGGAGCCGCCTTGGTCGTAGCGTTCCTTGATCCGGCTCATCAGGAAAACCTGATAGTCCATGGAGAGGGCGAAGAGCACCGAGAACATGAACAGCGGGACCCATGCATCGATGACGGGAACCTTCTGGAACCCGAAGATGCCCGCGCCGGCCCCGTGAATGAACACGAGTGTGAGCAGGCCGTAGGCGGCCCCGGCAGACAGCAGGTTGAGCAGGATCGAGACGGCCGCGATCGTTAGTGACCGGAAGGCCAGCAGCAGAAGAAGGAAGCTGAGTCCCAGCACGAATGCCAGCACGTACGGAGTCGGGCTGGTAACGGCATGAAAGTAGTCGGCCTCATCGGCGGTCTTCCCGCCGACGTAGACCTGCGCGCCGGAACCGGCGAACGCCGACGGGATCAGCTGCTGGCGCAGATTCAGTACAGCGGCGACGTCCTGGCTGGAGACGTCGTCACCGCGGATGGGAACGGTCAGCGTGAGGATCTTGCCGTCAGGCGAGGCCTGAACGACGCCGGGCCCGAAGCGCGGGTCGCCGGCGAGCACGGCTTCGAGCTTCGCGAGGTCTGCCCGGGCAGTGCCGGTCCCTCCGACCGAGACGATCTCGACCGGGTCCTGGCTCTGGCCCGGGAAGTAACGCTGGACGGCCAGGTAGCCCTGTTTGGATGGCAGGTTGGTCGGCAGCGTGGTTACTCCGCTCTGGCCGATGTGCAGGCCGAGCACCGGTACCGCCGCCAGGACCATGAATCCTCCTGCCAGCGCCAGGCTCACGGCTGGACGGCGCATCACTCTTCCGGTCACGGCTGTCCAGATCCGGGCTTCGGCCGCGTCGGAGCGCCCGAGGTTCCTGCCCACGATGGGCAGGGGCAGCGAGTTCACCCGATCACCGATCAGGCTGAGCATCGCCGGCAGGAGGGTCAGCGCGGCGGCGACGGATACCACTCCGACGATCACCGCGCCGGCGGCCAGGCTGCGAAGGAGGGTGACCGGTACCAGGAACATGCCGAGCAGGGCGACAACGAACGTGCTCCCGCTGAAGAGCACGGCGCGGCTAGCGGTGGCTCCCGTCATCCGGATCGCCGCCTCCTTGCCGCGGCCGCGGCCGCGTTCCTCCCGGAAGCGAGAGATCATGAACAGCGAGTAGTCGATGCCGAGCGCCAGGCCCATTCCGGTCATCATGTTGACGATGAAGACCGAGAGGCTGAACTCCCAGGCGAGCAGCGCAGCGATGCCCAGGCCCACGATGATGGAAAGCAGAGCCATCAGCACCGGCATCAAGCCGGCGACCACGGCGCCGAACACCAGCAGCAGGATCACGATGGAGATCGGCAGCCCGAAGTCCAGTTCCCCGTGCTGGAGGTCGCTCGCCGACAGGGTCGTGAAGTCGTTCCCGACCGTGTGGTCGCCGGTGACGGCCACCGAGAACCCGCTGCTGCCGTTTGCCGCCTGGACGTCTTTCACCACCGGCTTGATGTCGGCGTCGCTCGCGGCCCGCAGTGCGATCAGGGCCGCGTGATGGTCGGACGAGACGAGCCGGCTTCCAGCGCTCAGATCGGTGGCAACATGCGTGACGCCAGGAGCCATCCGGACCTGAGCCGCCAGCCGGGCCACGAACTGCTGGAAGCTGCCGTCGCTGACGGTGGAGCTCTTCGAGCTGACCACGATCACGTCGGTCGGCCTTTGGCCGGCCGACGCACCCAGCGCCTGGCGGTACAGGGCTTCGGCCTGGCTGGACTGCGTCGTCCCCACCACATGGACGCTCGTCGTCAGGCCGCGCAGCGAGGTGCCGACAAGAATCAGCGCCACCACCACGGCGATCCCCCAGATTGCCAGCACACGGCGCGCCCGCCTCGCGCTAGCCGCCGCCAGCCTTTCGGTCAGGCCGGCCGAACCGCGGCCTTCCGATGGCTTCGTGACGACGCCCGTTTCGTGGGCGGCATCGGGGCCAACGGCCTGCGCCGCTATGGGATGCGCCCGCGGGCGGACTCGCAGCCCCGAGCCTGGCGCGTTATGGCCTACCTCATCCGAATTCCGGGAAGAATCGTTGTGCATCGTGGTCTCCTTTGTTGTGCCCTGACGGTCCGGCGCCGGCGTGCGGCGGGCGGCTACTGGACCGGGCCGATCTCGGCGCTGGCGAGCTCGGCGTAGATGAGGAACTTGAACGGGTCGAACTGCTGGTAGGCCTCCATGAGGCGGTGCAGCGCGGTGGGGCGCAGCCCGGCCAGGGTGATGCTGGCGGGGTGGCGCAGCAGGCCCGGCTGGATGATCTGCAGGGCGAGGGCGTGATCGCCTTGGCCGATGAGGGTGGCGGCGGCGGCGGCGAACTGCTCTTCCCTGCCTGCGGCCAGCAGGTCGAGCGCGGCGGCGTGCTCGGCCGCGGTCGCCGGCTCGAGTCCGCGCAGGTCTGGCTGCCAGTAACCGGTGCGCTGGTGGTAGAGCCGCTCGGTGAAGTGGTCGCGGGTCACCAGGTAGGGCACGACCGCCGTGGGGTGATCGCGGAGCACGGCCGGGAGGCTGGCCTGCGCCAGGATGTCGGGGAGGGTGCGGCCGCCGCGGATGCCGTCCAGCACCTCGCCGTGCAGCTGGGTCAGTGCCGCCTGCAGGCCGGGGATCGCCTCGGCGGTGAACTGCTCGGTCAGCGTGGTGTGGCCGTGGATGAGCAGGCGGGGCCGCAGGCTGCCGATGAAGGCGAGGGCCTGCAGGAGCCCCTCCGGGGAGCCTTCGGCGGCGAATGGCTGCCCCAGGTAGGGCATCAGCACGTCGCCGGCGAACAGCACGCCGCTGGCCGGAAGGTGGACCATCAGCGCGTCGCTGGTTTCCCCGCCCGGCGCCGGGTACAGGACAAGCTCGGTGCCCCCTGCGGTCAGGGGCGTCGGCTGGCTGATCAGCTGGTCGGGGACGACGGCCGGGGGGAGGCTCCCGGCGGCTCCGGTGAAGTAGCGGAACCGTGGCCGGTCCCCCTGCTGGCGGTCCAGTCCGGCGGGGAAGCCGGCCTGGGCGATCACCCGGGTGCCGGGCCCGCGCAGCGCGGCCGCGCCGCCGATGTGGTCCCAGTGCGCGTGGGTGAGGATCAGGTGGCTGATCGCGCCGTCGGCGGGCGGGTCAAGGTCGCCGAGCGCGGCCTTGACCCGGTCCGGGGTGGTGCCGGCGTCGATCGCGACGACGCCGTCGCTGGTCGTGATGAACGCGAGGTCGGCGAAGTCGTAGCCCTGGGCGACCTGGATACCGGGTTCCGGGCGCAGGATCCGGGGCGAGGTGAAGCGGAACCCGTCGGCGGCGGTGGCCCAGAAGCCGCCGAACATCAGCTGGGTGTCTGCCGGGGCGCCGCCGAGCCCGGACTTGCGATCGGCCTCGGCGGCCTGGTCATCGTGGCCCAGCACGGCATGGGCGGCGGCGAGGCCGTGGTACGCGGCGCGCAGCAGCATGGCCGGGAACTGGTCCCGGACGGCCAGGACGAACTCCAGGTCGGCCACGGCCTGTTCGGCCCGCCGCCGGTCTGGCGGCAGCCCGGCCAGGGCCAGCCCGCGGAAGTACTGCGGCGGGCCGAGATCGGTGGCCGCGGCCTGGTCCAGCTTGGCCAGCGCGGCGTCCACATCTTCGCCCAGCCGGGCCTGGAAGAACCCGGCGAGCGCGAGCGGCAGCGCCTCGCCTGGCTGGGCGTCGGCCAGCTCGGAGAAGTAGCGGTACCCCTCGGCGTCCGCGCGGGCAGCCGCGAGCCTGGTGGCGAGGATGACCGTGGTGTTCCGGTCGGCGCCCGGCCAGCGGGCCGCTGTCTTGAGTGATTCGATGTCGCGGTGGCGGGTGATCGGTCCGGTCATGGCGGTGATCCCTTCGGTGTCAGTCAGGTGTGGCGGGGCAGCAGTTTGCTGCCGCGGGGTTACCGGGCCGCTGAGGCGGGGTGCGCTGGGGTCTCGGCAACGCGGCGGCCTTCGGCTGCTTCGGCTTCATCGGCCGCCGGGCTCGCTGGCGGGGCGATCTGGATTGGCCGGGCGGGCTGGGCGGGCAGGAACAGGACGGCCAGGAGGGCTCCTACGGCGGCGACGGCGCCGGCGATGAGGCAGCCGACGGTGAGGCCGCGCAGGAAGGCGTTGGCGGAGGCGTGCTGCAGTGCCTGTCCGAGGACCGGGTGGCCGAGGGCCGCGATCTTGCCGGCGGCCACGTAGGCCGCGCCGACGGACTGGTGTGCGATCGCCGCGACCGGGCCGGGCACGCTGGCGGGCATGGTGGCGGTGAGCCGTGATCCGTAGACCGATGCGTACACGCTGCCGATCACGGCCACGCCGAGCGTGCCGCCGATCAGCCGGGTGGAGTCGTTCACGGCCGAGCCGACGCCGGCCTTGGCCCGCGAGATGGCGCCCATGATGGACTCGGTGGCGGGCGCCGAGGTCAGGCCCAGGCCGAGCCCGTACAGCACCATCTGGGCCGCGATGACGCCGTAGCTGAGCGTCGCGCTGGTGGTCGCCGCCACCCAGCCGTAGAACGCGGCCATCGCGACCAGCCCGGTGGTGACGATGAGCTTGGTCCCGGCCCGCACGGCGAGCTGAGTCCCGGCGACCGATCCGGCGCCGACCGACAGCGCCACCGGCAGCAGGTGCACCCCGGCCGAGAGCGGGCCGTAGCCGCGGACGAACTGGAAATACTGGGTCATCAGGAAGATGAAGCCGAACAGGGTGAAGAACGACACCGTGACCGCGCCGCTGGCCGCGCTGAACCGCAGGTTGCGGAACAGCCGCACATCGAGCATCGGGTGCGCGGCCCGCCGCTCGCGCACGATGAACGCGGCGAGCAGGACCGCCGAGGCGGCAAAGCCGGCCAGGCTCCGCGCCGCTGCCCACCCGTAGGCCGGCGCCTCGATGATGGTGAAGACCAGCAGCGCCATGGTTGCCGACGACAGCACCAGGCCGGGGATGTCCGGAGCTGCCGCGTCCGGGTCCTTCGAGGTGGGAACGACAAGCGCCACGACGATCGCGGCCGCCGCCGCGACCGGCGCCATGGCGATGAAGATGCTGGCCCAGCTGAAGTGCTCCAGCAGCCAGCCGCCGACGATCGGCCCCATCGCGATGGCCACGCCCGCGATCGCGCCCCACAGTCCGATGGCGCGAGCCCGTTCCCTTCGCTCGGTGAAGACGTTGGAGATCAGCGACAGCGTCGCCGGGAATGTCATCGCGGCGCCCAGCCCCATCACGGACCGGGCCGCGATGAGCTGCGCCGGGTCGGTCGTGAAGCCGCCGGCCAGGCTGGCGGTCGCCGAACACGGTCAGTCCGGCCAGCAGCATGCCCTTGCGGCCGAACCGGTCGGACAGGCTGCCGAAGGTGAGCAGCAGCGCGGCGAAGACGAGGTTGAAAGAGTCGACGACCCACTGCAGCTGCGTGGTGGTGGCATGCAGCTCGCGCACCAGGGCGGGAAGCGCCACGTTCACCAGGGTCGTGTCCAGGTTGACGAGGAACGCTGCCAGCAGCAGCGCGACGAGGATCATGGGTTTGGATCGCATAGTGCGAGCCTGACTGCGACGCGGCCTTGGGGACATCCGCCGGATGGCCGATGTCGTTCCCCGGGACGGGCCTCCGCCGAGTACCGGCGGGCCCATCGCCACGGCGGTCTCGCCGGGCGCAAGATCCGGCCGGTTCACGGCGGCCTCGTGGCTGGCGGCTTCGCCACCCCAACCGGGCGATGGGTACCTGCGCCGCGATGAGCGTCACGGCGCGGCCGGCCTGATCGCGGGCGGCCTGCTCAGCACCTGCGCGTGCTTACCCGCCGGCGGAGTCCGCGGTGTCCGCCGGCTCGCTGCCCCGATGGCGGGTCACGTCGACGGCGAGCTGGGCACGGGTGGCGATGTCCAGCTTGGCGAACATGTGCGCGAGGTGGGTCTGCACGGTCCGGCGTGATATGTACAGCCGCTCGCCGATCTGGGGATTGGACAGTCCCTCGGCGACCAGGCCGGCGACCGCGTGCTCGGCGGGGGTGAGGCTGGCCCAGCCGATCTGCGGCCGGCCGCGTGTCCCGCGGCGGCCGCGCCGGATGCCCGCCTCGCGCAATGTGGCTTCGGCGCGGGCCAGGTCACGGGCGGCGCCGAGCCGCTCGTAGATGCCGAGCGCCTGATCGAGGAGCGGGCGGGCGCGGTCCAGGCGGCCCTGCCGCGCGAAGGCGGCGCCCGCGTCCTCGCAGGCAAGCGCGAGCCCCAGGGGACGCGACCCGCCCGCGCAGGCGCCAGCGGCGGCTTGCAGGATCTCGGCGTCGTCCTCGATCAGGCCCCGGCAGCGCAGCGCGGCGCCGGTCATCCAGGGCACCTCGTTGCGTGCCGCTACCTCGGTGACCGCCGCCGAGGCATCCCGGGCCCGTCCCATATCACCCGAGGCCAGCGCGAGCCGGACAAGATCGGCCCCGACGGCCGGGTAATCCAGCGCGAGCCCCAGCCGGGCGGACATGTCCCACGCGCCGGTCATGGTGGCGAGCGCCTGTCCAAGCTCGCCGCCGGCCTCCAGGATGAGCGCGCGCGGCCACGCGGCCCAGGTCGTGCGGTAGCCGGAGCCCCAGCCGGCGAGATCCCGGGCGGCGGCGCCGGCGGCCTCCTCGGCGCGGCTGAGGTCGTTGCGGTGAAGGCTGATCAGGGACAGTATGCCGTGCGCGAACACGTGGTTGTAGGTCGAGCCGATCTCGTCCGCCAGCTCGAAGCTTGCCTCGAGCTCGGCGATCGCGTCATCCCACTCCCCGGTGATGAAGCGCTCGAGGGCAAGGAACACCTGGTAGATGGACAGGGGCCAGCGGACGCCGCTCTCCTCGCTGATCCGCATCCCGACGCCGAGCGCGGACCTGGCCTCCTCGGGCCGGTCGAGCTCGATGAGGATGTGTCCCCGGGTTGCGCGGATCGGATAGCGGTGTCCGAGCCTGCCAGGGCTCTCGTCGGCCAGGTGCACCGCCTCGTCGGTGATCTGGAGCGCGTCCCGGAGATGACCGCGGGATTCCGAGACCCGGGCCAGCGTGGTCATGGCGACGCTGACGGTCAGGTGATCGCCGGCTGACGCCGCCGCCGAGCGGGCCTGCTCCGCCGAGGCAGCGGCGCCGTCGAGGTCTCCCAGCGACACGCGGGCGAAGCCTGCCCACGCCCAAGCGGCGGCTCGCTCGGCACCGGGCAGCGCAGGTGATGAGCCCGCCTGTTCCAGTTCCTGCAGCGCGTCGCGCACCTGTCCTTCGGCGAGCAGGGCGCGCCCGAGGCAGATCCGGACGGGGCCATCCACCTGTGGGTCAAGGTCGCGGTCCAGCAGCGAGCGGCAAGCCGCCAGGGTGTCGGCGATCCGGCCCGACACCATCAGGCTGCTGGCCCGTTCGGCGAGCAGCCGGTCGCGGCCGGGATCGGCCGGCGCCATCAGCCCGGCCGCCCGCTCCAGCAGGCTGGCGGCGATATCAGGCGATCGCGCCGCTGCCTCCCGGGCGGCCCTGGTCAGCCACCCGATGGCCTCGGCGTCTCCTTGCCCGGCTCCGCGGGCGAGGTGCTCGGCCACCTGCAGCGCCGGGGCTCCCGTTTGCGCCAGCCGCTGCCCGGCCTCGCGGTGCAGCCCCCGGCGGACGCTGAGCGGCAGATCCTCATAGATAGCGTCACGGATCAGGTCATGACGGAACCGGATGACGGCGCCGTACTCTTCCAGGACCCGCCCCGCGATCCCTTCCGCCAGCACCACCGACAGCTCGAGCGCGGGACGGGCCATGGTCACCGACAGCTCGGTGACCGTGAAGCTGGATCCCAGGATCGAGGCGGCCCGCAGCGCCTGCAGGGTGTCCTCGGACAGGAAACTGAGACGGCGCAAGATCGTCAGCCGCAGCGTCGGCGGCAGGGTCACCTCCGCTACCTCGGCCCGCCCGCCGGCGGTCTCGATCGCGCCCTCCTGGGCCAGCGCCCCCAGCAGCTCGGTGACGAACAGCGGGTTCCCGGCCGCTCCCGATATCCCGGCCAGCAACCCGGGTCCCGGCACGGCGGCCACCGCCTCGGCCACCAGCTCCGCCACCGCCCGCTCGGTCAGGCCCCGCACGGCGAGAATGCGCCCCCCGGCATCCAGCAGCAGACCGGCGAGGCGATCCAGTTCCGGGATGCGCGGGGAGGGACGCAGGCACCCGATGAGGGCCACCGGGAGATAGGCCAGACGGCGGCTCACCGCGGCCAGCGTCAGCAGGCTGGACGGGTCGGCCCACTGCAGGTCATCCACGCCGATCACCAGCGGCCCGGCCAGCGCGAGCTCCTCCGCCAGGTCAGCGAACGCATCGACCGCGCGGAACCGCAGCCCAGGGTCGCTGGTCACCGTGATCGGGCCCCGGTCACCGCCCCGGGTGGCCAGCAGCGCGGCGATGGCCGCCCGCCGCGGGTCCGGCGACGAGCGGACGCACCCGAACGCGGCGGCCACCAGGCCGAACGGCCGGGTCCGCTCCAGCTCCTCAGCCCGGCCCGCCGCCACCTGCATGCCGCGGCCGCGCGCGTCCTCCAGCACGCCGGCGAGTAGCCGCGTCTTCCCGATCCCGGCCTCACCCTCGATCAGCACGACCGCCGGCCGGCCGACACGACCCGGTCCACAGCATCCCCCAGGACCGCGATCTCCGCCGCACGCCCGCGGATGCCTGGGACCGGCGCCAGCGTTCCCATGAGCCGGATGCTACTCCGCGAGGAGCGTCCCAGGGCAGCGGGCCGCGCGCGGGTTAGGGCACCGGAACAGAGCCGGCGCCGGGCCCCCCGGTCACCTCATACAGCGCCCTGAGCAACCCGAGCCAGCCGGTGAAGCGGATCTCCTCGTCTTGGCCGGCGTGGCAATGCCCGGGATCGGGGACGGCCCGGAGGCGGCCGGCGGGCGGCTCGGCCCTGTCTAGGATGATGCGGATCTCCATCTGCCCCATCGTCGCGGCCCTGACCGGCGGCAACATCGGCCAGCTGGCCGATGTCTCCCCTGCCGGTGCCGCCGCACGCTAATAGCGTCCCGGCCACCGGCCACCGCCACCGGCATAGAGAAAGCCGAGAGCCCGCACCTGCTGGCGCCTGGCCCATCTCGATGCGCGCGGCTGGCCCGCCGGCCAATGCTCTTCGGGAACGTCATTCTGTGCGCCTCGCTGACGCATCAGCGAGCCCACCGATTGGGCGGCGGCTGCCGTCCGTGTGCGGCGACGGACCCGGCTACCAGGCCGTCCGACCTTCACCACCCAAGATCGCGTAAGTCCGGTCTAAGCGCTCCACCGGGATGCTCCTCAGCGCCGCGCCACGGCCACTAGATCGTTGACGCGGCTTCGATCGGCGCGCCTAAGTTGGTGACGCGAGCACTGAACGTCGAATGCGCTGGCGTCCTCGGTAGGCATGGTCTTGCCGTTCCGCCTCGCCGTTGATGAGCCCGATCTTCCCCATGGCCAGGGCGACCTGCTCGAAGAGCCGGGCTGTTTTCGGCTCGTGACCGAGGCGGAACCAGCATCGGCCGGGTGGCGGATGTCTGGCAGCCGCCGGGACCGCATTGTAAGAGCGTTGTGGCCATACGGGACGCTCAGCCAGAACGAGCACGGCGACCACGCCCCGACGTCTTCAAGGGAAAGCACCAAGCGGAAGGAAAGATCATGCGAATTTTCGTCATAGGAGCGACCGGGGCACTGGGACGGCATCTGGTTCCCGAGCTGGTCGCGGCGGATCACGAGGTCACCGCCACCACGAGGACGCCCGGTAAGGTCGCGCAGCTGCGTGAGGCGGGCGCGGAGCCGGTAGTCCTCGACGGGCTGGATCGCGAGGCGGCGATCGCGGCGGTATTGGCCGCGGCGCCGGAGGTGATAGTGCACCAGATGACCGCCCTGGCGGGCATGCGGAGCCTCCGCAAGCCCGACAAGGCGTTCGCCGCAACGAACGAGCTGCGGACCTGGGCACCGACAACCTGCTGGCGGCCGCGGAGCGGGCGGGCACCCGCCGGGTCATCGCGCAAGGCTACGCGGGCGCCGGGCCGGACAAGCCTTCCGGCGGTGCGCTGAAGACCGAAGAAGATCCGCTCGACTGGCGGCCCATCCGGTCGGCTGTGTAAGGGTTGGCGGCGATCAGGCATGTGGACAAGACCGGGCCGCTGGAGGCGCCAGAGGGAATCGTGCTGCGCTACGGCACCTTCTACGGGCTGGGCGCCTCGGATGTCCTGCTGGAGATGCTGCGGAAGCGGCAGCTGCCGGTGGTCGGCGGCGGGACCGGGGTCTGGCCTGCGAGCGTTCGTGGGTGAGTTCAGGCATCGGTACGTCGTTCCATCGGGTTCCCGTGAACTGCACGCTATGGACCGGTAAGCGATGAAGCGTCACCCGAAGGTGCTGATCGGGTGGAATCTTCCGCGCCGGTGCGAGCGGCCAAGATGCCGTCGGCCCTAGGAAGGTTGATTGCGGCCGAAGGCCAGGGGAAACTGGAGGACGGCAAGCCGGCCAGGGCAGTGGAATGGCTGAGCCGCTCCCCAGGCAAGCGCAGGCCGGCTCGCAATGGTTCGTTGCCAGCAGCGATACGGAGGATCGCGGAGGCGCTAATGCGTGCAGGTCAGTGATGGTTGAGTCGCCGGTGACAGCCCCGGGATCTGATGTCCTGCTCGCCACCAAGCTGCACATGCCTGGGCCGCGGCCGGGCCTGGTGCCGCGGCCGCGGCTGATGGCACGGCTTGATGAGGGCCTGGCGCGGGGGCTGGTCCTGGTCTGCGGGCCTGCCGGGTACGGCAAGACGGTCCTGCTGGCGGAGTGGGCCCGGCGCGGCGAACTCCCGGCCGCCTGGCTGTCGCTGGATGCGGGGGACAACGACCCGGCCCGGTTCTGGCGCCACGCGGTGGCCGCGCTGGACCGGGCCCGTCCCGGGATTGGCGACCGCCTGGCTCCACTGCTCGGGCCGCCCGCGCCGTCGTCGTTCCAGGGCCTGGTCACGGCGCTGATCAACGATCTGGCTGCGGACCAGGCCCTGCTCGTCCTCGACGATTACCACCTGATCAGCGCATAGCAGGTGCACGAGTCGCTCTCGTTCCTGGTCGAGCACCGGCCACCCGGGATATGCGTGGTACTGGCCAGCCGCAGCGATCCGCCGCTGTCGCTGGCGCGGCTGCGGGCCCGCGGCCAGCTGACCGAGATTCGCGTGGCCGAGCTGCGGTTCACGCCCGCGGAGGCAGCGGAGTTGCTCCAGCACGCGGCGTCGGCCCTCCCGGATGCGTCGGTGGCAGCGCTGGCGGCCCGGACCGAGGGCTGGGCGGCCGGGCTGGCGCTGGCCGCGCTGTCACTGCGCGGGCACGACGACGCCGCCGGCTTCGTGGCCGCGTTCACCGGCAGCCACCGTTACATCCTGGACTACCTGGCCGAAGAGGTGCTCGAGCGGCAGGACGAGCAGCTGCGCACGTTCTTGCTGGAGACCTCGGTGCTGGAACGGCTCAGCGGCCCGTTGTGTGACGCCGTCACCGGCCGCGAGGGCAGCCAGGCGCTGCTCGAGCAGGCGGAACGGGCGGGGCTATTCCTGATCCCACTGGATGAGGTGCGCGGCTGGTGGCGCTACCACCACCTGTTCGCCGACCTGCTCCGCGCCCGCCTGCAACAAGAGCAGCCCGGCCGGGTGAGTCAGCTGCACCGCAACGCCGCAGCCTGGTACGAGCAGCACGCGCTGGCCGATGCGGCCATCGGGCACGCGGCCGCGGCCGGGGAGATGCTCTGGGCGGCCCGGATCATCGAGCAGTACTTCGATATGGCCTACAACGTCCGCGGCGAAGCGGCGACCATCCACCGGTGGCTGTCGGTGCTGTCTGCCGACCTGGTCAGGTCCCGCCCCCGGCTGCTGCTGGCGGAGGCCTTCATGGCCGCCACCAGCGGCCACCACCTCGAGGTGGTGGAACCGCTCCTGGACGCGGTTGAGTGCGCGCCGCCCGGCTGGGCCGACGAGCCGTTCGAGCCGACCGTCGGTGTGGCGGCTAGCCACATAGTCAATGTCCCGGCCCTGACCACAATGCTCCGCGGCTATCTGGCCCAACTCCATGGCGACGCCGTGGCGACCGCCGCGTTCGCCACGCAGATGCTGGCCGAGATCAAGCCCGGAGAACGGCTGCTGAGCGCCGCCGCGCACGGACACCTGGCCGTGGCCGAATGGCTGCGCGGTCGGCTCATCGAGGCCGAACGCGCCTTCGCGGCCAGCGTCACCGTGTCGTGGCACGAGACCGGCCAGCTCACCACAACCGCATGGGGCTGGTACGAGCTGGCGCTGATCCAGCGCGCCCAGGGCCGCCTGGACGCGGCTGCCCTGACCTGCCAGCAAGCCCTGGACGCCCTGGTCACGTCTGGCCGGCCGCCGCCGGCCGCCGGTCCGAGCTATGCGGCCCTGGCCGAAATCGCCTACCAGCGGGACGAACTCGACCTCGCCCTGCGGCACGCGACCGAGGGCATCGCGCTGTGCCGCCAGTTCGTCTATACCGTTCCGCTGGCCGACGGCCTGGCCACGCTGGCGATGATCCGGCAGGCCACCGGTGATCCGGCCGGGGCGCTGGAGGCAATCACCGAGGCCGAACAGGCCTCACCAGGTCCGGCGGGCCTGCTCAACCCGGTCCCCGCCCGGCGGGCCGGGCTGCTGCTGGCCCACGGTGACCTGGCCGCCGCGGCCGGTTTCGCGCAGGAGAACGGCCTCGGCCCGGACGACGAGCCGGACTACGCGCGCGAGCCCGGGCACTTGGTGCTGGCCCGGATCCTGCTCGCCCAGGACCGGCCCGGCCAGGCACTCGCCCTGCTGGACCGGCTGCACGTCGCGGCGGCCGCCCAGGACCGGGCCGGCAGCCTCATCGAGACCGGCGCACTGCGAGGGCTTGCGCTGGCCGCCACCGGCGATAAGGCGGGCGCTGTCACGGCCCTGACCGGGGCGCTCCTGCTCGCCTGCCCGCAGGGCCACATACGGGTCTTCGCCGACGAGGGCCCTCCGATGGCCGCGCTGCTCGGCCGGCTCATCGCAGCCCAGCGAGCCGGGCAGGCGGCCGCAGGCGTCCCGCTCGGCTACCTGGCCCGGCTCCAGCGTGCCTTCGCCTCCGGGCCGCCTGCGCCTGATCCCGGCCCCTCCGGCATCATTGAGCCGCTGACCAGACGCGAGCTGGAAGTGCTGAGGATGCTGGCGGCGGGCCGGTCGAACCAGGCCATAGCCGGGGAACTCGTGGTCACCCTGGACACCGTCAAAAAGCATGTGGGCCACGTCCTGGCCAAGCTCGGCGCGGCCAACCGCACCGAGGCCGTGGCCCGGGCCCGCGAACTGAGCCTCATCCCCTGACGCGCCGCCCGTCCCACCGGTGGGCGGCGGACAGCGGCACCAGGGTGCCGCGCGGAAACCGGCCCGCAGGCGCCGTCAGGGCGCCTGCCCAGTTGCGGGCCGTCGCAGCCCGGCCGGGTCACCGCATCCCCAACGACGGCCAGGCGCAAACGCCGGGCCAGGTTACACCTTGATGCCCGGTGCCCCCGGAAGATTCCACCGGCATGTCCACTTTCGGGTGACGCCTGGGCCGCCGGATCTTCCTAGCGTGCGGGGGACGAAACGCACACCGAAAGGAGGAAGCGCAATGGCCACCGTCAAGCCCGGCCCGTCCAACTGCGGCACCGTCGGCGCCGCGAGCGGCTCACCAGCGGCGCTCGCCTCCGCGAAGGAGGCAGATGACCATGTCCGACGCTGAAAAGGGCGGCTTCATCTCAAAGGTGATCGGCGACAAGCGGCGGTGGCGGCAGTACAAGGCGCGCGTGAGACAACTTCCGCCGAACTACCGCATGGCGGTCGAAGCGATCGAGCGGTACCTGATGTACTTCGTGCCGGCCGACGACGACAGCGCTGCGTCGATGTTCGAAGACCTCGCCGACCTGTTCGAACAGGCCGCGGCGGACGGAACGCCGATCCGCGAGATCGTCGGGAAGGACCCGGTGGAGTTCATCGAGGCGTTCGTCCAGAACTACTCGGAGGGTGGCTATGTCCCCACCCGTGGGCGGAAGCGGCTGACCGACGCCATCGCGCGCGCCGAGGAAGACAGGCCCCGATGACCGCGCGCACGACCTCCGAACCGGCGATCCGTGTGCGGGATCTGGAGAAGTCGTACAACGAGCTGCGCGTGTTGCGCGGCGTGGACTTCGACGTGGCGCGGGGCAGCATCTTCGCCCTGCTCGGCTCCAACGGCGCAGGCAAGACCACGGTCGTGAAAATCCTGTCCACGCTGCTCAAGCCCGGCGCGGGGACGGCCACCGTCGATGGCTTCGACGTCGCCACGCAACCGGCGAACGTGCGGGAGTCCATCAGCCTCACCGGGCAGTTCGCGGCCGTGGACGAAACCCTCACCGGGCGGGAGAACCTGGTGCTGGTGGCCCGGCTGCGGCACCTGAAGGACGCCGGCCAGATCGCGGACGGCCTGCTGGCCCGCTCCCAGCTCACCGACGCGGCGCAGCGACCGGTGTCGACCTATTCCGGAGGCATGCGCCGCCGCCTGGACATCGCCATGAGCCTCATCGGGAAACCGCCGGTGATCTTCCTCGACGAACCGACCACCGGGCTCGACCCGGAGTCTCGCCTCGAAGTGTGGAACAGCGTCAAGGAACTCGCCGGGCGGGGCACGGCGGTGCTGCTCACCACGCAGTACCTGGATGAGGCCGAGCAGCTCGCCGACCGGATCGCGATCCTCCACCAGGGACGGATCATCGCCAACGGCACCCTCGCGGACCTGAAGCAGCTCTTCCCGCCCGCCCAGGTCGAGTACGTCGAGAAGCAGCCGACCCTGGAAGACATCTTCCTCGCCATCACCGGCAGCGACGGTACCGGCAGCAACGACAGCGGGCTAGCAACGACGGCACCGACAACTAACTGAGGAACAACGATGACTACGCACTTTTTCGGCGACACCGCCGTCTTGCTGGGACGGTCCCTGCGCCACATCACGCGCAGCCCGGACACCATCATCACGACCGCGATCATGCCGATCGCCCTCTTGCTGCTGTTCGTCTACGTGTTTGGCGGCGCGATCAGACACGGGTCGGGCTCGTATGCGACCTACCTGCTGCCCGGAATCCTGCTCATCACGATCGCGATGGGCATCTCCTACACCGCAGTCCGGCTCTTCACCGACATGCGGGGCGGCATCTTCGAGCGATTCCAGTCCCTGCCGATCGCACGCTCGAGCGCGCTGTGGTCGCACGTGCTGACCTCGCTGGTCGCCAACCTGATCTCGCTCGTAATCGTCGTACTCGTCGCCGTCGGCATGGGATTCCGCACCGGCGCGGGAGTGCTGGCATGGCTTGCCATCGCCGGCATCCTCGTCCTGTTCACCCTGGCACTGACGTGGATCGCCGTGATCGCCGGCCTGTCCGCGAAGACCGTGGAGGGCGCGGGCGCCTTCGCCTACCCGATCATCTTCCTGCCATTCATCAGCTCGGCATTCGTGCCCACCGGCACCATGCCCGGCCCGGTGCGCGCCTTCGCCGACAACCAGCCCGTGACATCCATCGTCAACACGATCCGCGACCTGCTCGCACAACAGCCAGTCAGCACCGGCATCTGGATCGCCCTCGCCTGGTGCCTCGGCATCCTCATCGTCGCGTACGCCCTCGCCGTGGCCACCTACCACCGCAAGACCGCCTAAGGATGTGTCTCCGTGGACCAATCAGTCATCAATGCCGCTGCGAGACAGGCGCATATGGAAGAAGGCAGGACGGATCACCATACCCTCCGCGGGCTGCTGACCGGCACCCCGGACGGCGGCACCGCGCCTGGTGGCCAGGCCATGCGCACCAGGCCCGGACGCGGGCCGGGCAGCAGCCGCAGGAGTCGCGGGAGGCCGCGCAGTGAACCCGTCCCGCCCGTGCCAGTGAGGCGGGGGGAAGCACCACCGTCCGTTCGGAATAGAGACCTTTGACCCGAACGGACGGTGGTATCAGCCGCACAGCGCGACGGTTCGGTCCAGCCGAGGAACCCTGTCCGCCATACGTCGGTACGCCCGGGCACCCAAGCGTCAAGTCATCCCCAGCAAGACCATCCACACGCGACTGGGAGACCACGATGCACCCCAGCCTCAGCTACCAGCTGGCCACGGCCCGGGCCGCCGCCCAGCGCGACGCGCTGACCCGCGGCGCGCGAACGCACCAGCTCGAGCATCCCGCACAGAGGCTCCCGGCCGCCGGGCGCCGCCTGCTCACCTTCCTGCGCGCCCGCAGCACCTGACCCGCCTCCCGCAGCGCCGCCGCGCCGACCCCATGATCGGTTTTAGTCCCGGTGCGTGCTCACGCCTCGCCCGATTGTGGTGCCGCACAACCGCGCGGCTGCCTCTGCCGACCTGATGCCTGGCGGGCACATCAAGCACCGCGGCGATCTTCGGCGGTCAGGCGAACGTAGCATCGTCCGTTGGCGGGCTCCAGGACGGCGGCGAGGTTTGGTCCATTGCTGACCGGGCTGATCGAACGGCATCTGCGCGACGACGCCTGGGCCGGCTCGGCGGTCAACGACGCTACAGCCGGTGTCGGCGACTCGGCCCTCGGCGCGGGCCTGGCCGCCGTGCTCGCCGCGGCCGCCGCGCGGCGGTCGGTGGCCACACTCACCGGGGTCACCGTGTGGCCGTTCCGCCTCTGGCCAGCAGCGAAGGCCGCTGCCACCGCGAACTCTGAAAGCATCAGATCACAAATCAGACTCGGGATTGCCGCCGACCTGGCTGGCCAGGCCGGACCCGCGCCAAGGGGGTTCGGGCCCAGACAGCGCACAGAACCGGGCATTCCGAGCTCCCCATCCCGGGAATTCCTATCAGACTATAGGAATCCGTACTCGGCGTTCGGCGCGACCGGGAAGAAGAAACCCCGCCACAAGCCAGGCAAAGCTGACCACGCAGAGCCAGTGCGCGAGCATCTGCCGACTGTCGGCGGACATCAACATGCGGCCCACGGCAGCCGTTCACCCAGCAGCGGTAGTGTCCTGGCCGCCCGCGCCGTGAACACGGCCGCGGCGCCCGGCCTGGCAGCCAGGCCAGCAGGGCACGCTAATCGGATCGCGATCAGACCACGGGGTTTCAGACGGCCACGCCCCGGCCTGCTAGCGCGCAGCCGTACGGGCCCGTCGCTCGAGGCGGCGAGCAGTCCAACAGTGCCTTACTTGGAATCTTGGTAACACCACGCCCCCCGCCGTCGTTCACGAGTCTTCGCGTTGACATATGTACTTGTCAGGCGCAGTATCTACTCGCCGTGCACTACAGGGCTGCGAGGTGGCCAGTAGTCCGCTCGGGCCCGCGGCCCATGGGAGTGCCCTGCGGAGGGGTGCTATATCCGCCGCTATGCGCGCCCGCCCAGTCGTCCGCTGCGGCCATCGGTGCCGCACCGAAGGAACGATATGCGCGCCGTGCTGATGCGGGGCGTTGTGGTCCGGGCCGGGCCCGAGTTGGTAGTTCTGCGCGGTCGCGCTGTCTTGGCTGGCGGCGTCTCACTGCGGCAGCGGATTATCGGTCAGGTGTTCAGCTTGCCCCGTTCGGCCCTGGGCAGGCGGGCCACCACCAGCTCGTAGGAATGATCGAGCAGTTCATCCTCGAGTACCGAGCCGTCGAGTGTGACGGTGTCCCAGTGTGCCGCTTGCTGAGGTGGTAGCCCGCGATGATCGCGCATATCGAGACCTCTTTGAGAGCGCTGTCAAGAGGTCTGGCGGATTTTCTTTGCGGTGGGCCGGGCCGGCGTGGGTAGCCGTCGCGGGGTGGCTGGTCGTAGTGTCGCGGTGGCGGGCTCGGGAGTGGCTTGTCCGAAGAGCTGGCGCTCGGGGTGTGAGCCGGCCGCGCTGGAGTCAGAGTCGTTCCCCGGTTGCCCTCCCGGGTCCGTCGCCGCGGCGCGGGCGGCGGACTGGGCGTCGGCTTGAAGGCGGGCGTAGAGAGCGTTGCTGATCCTGCGTTTGAGGGACCGGAGCGCCTCTTTGTGCGTCTTGCCTTCGGCGATCTTCTTGTCGTAGTAGGCGCGGCCGTCGCTGTGCCGGTGCCGGATCTGGGTGATGGCGGCCATGTGGATGGCGTGGTTGATGCGCCGGTTCCCGCGCAGCGACAGCCGGTAGATCTTGCGGTTCCCGGAGGAGACTTCGATCGGGGCGGTGCCGTTGCAGGCGGCGAAGTGATCGCGGCTGGCGAACCGGGCCACGCCGCCGGCGTCGCCGATCACGGTGGCGGCGATGACCGGGCCGACGCCGAAGATGCCGGTCAGGCTGGTGCCCGAGGCCTTGACCGCGACGGCGAGCTTCTTCTTCGACTCGCGCATCTGGGCCTCCAGACGGCGCATGTCCTCCAGGAGCTCGGCGGCGAGGTCGCCGCGGGCTTGCCCGGCGGCGCCGGACGGCTGGGCTGACCGGAGGAGGCGGGCAGCCTGAGCTGCGGTGATCTCCTCGGTCACGCCGCCGGGCACCAGCTCGCACAGCACCGCGTGGAGCCGGCGCGCGACCTGATTCTTGGCCCGGCCCAGGTCCCGGTGCCGCCGAGACCATACCCGCAGCACCGCCGCGTGATCGTCGGCGCTGACCGGGCGGCGGGTCCTTGACCGCAGCGCCGCGACAGCCACCGACAGGGCGTCGTTCGGATCGTTCTTGTTACTGGCGCCGGTGGCCAGCAGCCGCACCCGGGCACCCAGCTTCGGCTGCACGACTGGCACCCGCTCGCCGGCCGCAACCAGCTGCCAGTCCAGCAGGTGACCCAGCCCGCCGGCGCCCTCGACCGCCCAGGTCCGCTCCGGCCACGCGGCCGCCCACGCCACCAGCTGCTGCGCCTGGCCGGCCGAGGCGCGGACCCGCAGCTTGCCCAGCGGCCCCTCCGCCGCGTCGATCGCCACCGCGGTATGCGACCCCTTGTGCGGGTCCACGCCGATCATCACCGCCGTCATTCAGCACGCTCCAATTCCTCGTTCCGGGATGCAGGACCCGCGGCGGGCATGCCTAATTACGGTGCTGGCGCGCGTCCCTCTTCCGGGCCACGCCGCGGCGAGGCCCGGCAGGCTGGCACCTCGATATAAAGCCAGACCGCGACTGCAGATGCGGTCGGCAGGCGGTTAGGGAGCCAGCCCGTCGGACCCCTGGACGCTACGGCAAACACCGCAACGCCTGCCTCGGTCTCAATTAGGCGGCTATTCGCGCGCTGGCGTGGACCAGCGTCAGTCACAGAACGTGACCGGGTTCTTGGCCGCCGCGGCGCCTGCCGAGTATGCGCGCATATCCTGGATGCCACCTGGCGGAGGTCGCACGCAGATTATCTGTCACGAGCACGAGCCTTGTGTTCTTACGAGCAGGAAGATAGCTGGCGACGGATCTGGCGGCCGTAGGAGCCTGAGTCGTTGGCGCCAGACATTTATCTATTTGCTTGTGCCGTTGTGCGCATGGCTGTCGCTGCAGCCGCGGGTGACGCTGGCCGGGGCATGTCGCGAGCCGTGCGGTAGGTGGTGATCTTGACCATCACTCCACGTAGGTGGGTTGCCGTTCACCTTCTGTAAACCTGCGCGAACTGCGGGGAGTGATGAGCTGGCAGCTCGGCAGGTACCGAGGGATGATTTGGTCATGCCGGCTGAGGAACGGAAGCTTGCGACGGTGCTTTTCGCGGATCTCGTCGGCTCGACCGAGCTTGCGGGCGGTCAGGATCCCGAGCGGGTCCGGGCGATGCTCGATCGCTTCTACGACGCAATGGCGGCGGAGATCGAGCGGGCCGGGGGGACGGTGGAGAAGTTCGTCGGCGATGCGGTGATGGCCGCCTTCGGGGCTCCGGCGGCGCATGAGGACGACGCGGAGCGGGCCTTGCATGTGGGGCTGGGGATGCAGCGGCGGATGGGGGAGTTGTTCGGTGGGCGGCTGGCGCTTCGCATCGGCGTGAATACGGGCGAGGTCGTCGTGGGGCGGCCCCGCGAGGGCAGCTCGTTCGTGACTGGGGACGCGGTCAACGTCTGCGCACGGCTGGAGCAGGCGGCCGCTCCGGGGGAGGTCCTGGTCGGCGAGCGGACGGTTGCGGCCGCGCGCGGCGCGTTCGAGTTCGCCGAGCCGGCGAGGATCGAGGCGAAGGGCAAGCCCGAGGGGGTCGTCTGCCGGAAGCTTGTGCGCGCGCTGTCGCTGATGCGCCCGCGCGGGCTCGGCGGGCTGCAGTCAGTGTTCGTCGGCCGCGGCGCCGAGCTGGCAGGCTTGCAGGAGGCCTATCGCAGTGTTGTCACCAGCGGCGAACCGTACCTGGTCGCTGTCGTCGGCGACGCTGGGGTCGGCAAGACGCGGCTCCTTCGTGAATTCTGGCAGTGGCTGGGCGGGCAACCGCGGCAGCCGCTCCTGCGCAGCGGCAGGTGCCTGCCGTATGGTCACGGCATAACGTACTGGCCGCTGGGTGAGGTGCTGAAGGAGCACTTCGGGATTCTGGAGAGCGATCCGCCGGAGGTGGTCGCCGAACGGGTCGCTGGCCGCGATGGTCTCGGCTTCACCCTTGGCCTTGCGCCGCCGGAAGGTATGCACCCGCTGACCGTGCGCGGCCGGCTGCAAACGTCCTGGGTGGCCTTCCTCCAAGAGCTGACTGCGGAGCGCCCGGCTGCGGTCCTGGTCGAGGACCTGCACTGGGCGGATGCTGAGCTGTGCGACTTGCTGAAGATGCTCGTGGAGCGGGTGCGCGGGCCGCTGCTGCTCCTCGCGGCCGCGCGGCCCGAGCTGCTCGATCAGCGGCCGGGCTGGGTCGGGTCGCCTGGGGTATCGATGGTCCGGCTCGAGGCGCTGGCGTCAGCGGAGGCGGAGCAGCTGCTCGGCGCGCTGCTGGGCAGCGACTGCCCCGGCGCCATATGCGAGCTGGTCGCTGAACGGGCAGAGGGGAACCCGTTCTTCGTCGAGGAGCTGATCGCGACGCTGGTCGACCGGGGAGTGGTTGTTCGGCGGGACGGCGGCTGGTCGTTCGGTGAGCTCCCGCTGGGTTTCTCTGTGCCGGACACCGTCCAGGCTGTGCTCGCTGCGCGCATCGACTTGCTGCCCCAGGTTGACAAGGCGGCGATGCAGACGGCCTCGGTGATCGGGCGCGTCTTTTGGAGCGATCCGGTCTGCGAGCTCGTCGAGGGAGCGGATCCGCTGTTCAGCCTGCTGGGGGAGCGGGATTTCGTGCTCCGTCACGCCCGCTCGTCGATCGAGGGCCAGCGGGAGTACGCGATCAAGCACGCGCTAACACGCGGGGTCGCCTACGAGAGTCTCCTGAAGGCGAAGCGGGCGCTGCTGCACGCTGGCTTCGCCGAGTGGCTCGAGGGGAACGGGCAGGCTGAGGGCGAGTATGCGCCGCTGCTGGCGCACCATTACGCCGAGGCTGTCCTTCCGGAAGACCTTGATCTCGCCTGGTCCGGGCGGGAAGGGCAGGCCGAGCGCCTTCGCGCCAAGGCAGTCTCGTGGTCGCGGCGGGCGGCGGAACTGGCCATCGGCCGCTACGAGATCGACGAGGGCCTGACCCTGCTCCGCCGGGCCGTGGGCCTTGAGAGCGATCCGCGAGAGCAGGCCGGGATCTGGCAGCGCATCGGCCAGGCCTGCGCCCTCAAGTACGACGGAGAGGGCTGCTGGCAGGCCATGCAGAAAGCGCTGGACATCGGCGGCCCCTCGGCCGAGGTGTACGCAGATCTCGCCCTGGAGTCGGTGGAGCGGATGGGGATGTGGGTTCAGGAGCCGGACTGGACCCTCGTCGAAGGGTGGGTCCAGCAGGCACTGGAACTCGCTGATGAGGGCTCTTTGAGCCGAGGGAAGGCGCTCGTCGCACTGGCGGCGCTGAACGACGACCAAGCCGCCGCTCGCTCGGCCCTGGCGATCGCCGAACGGCTGGGAGACCTCGAGCTTCGCTGTATTTCACTGAGCTATATCTCCGGGATAGCCAACGATGCCAGGGACTTTGGCCAGGCCTGCGCCGTGACGGATGAACTGCTCGCGCTTCTGCCCGAGTTGCCCAATCCCGATGTTCGGTCCACGGACCTCCTCATGGCCGTCTTTTACTATCTGCGGGCCGGCAAGCTCGGCAACGCGGCGCGCGCCAGTGCGCAGCTCGTCGAGACCGCGGCCGGCCTGACCCCTCATCACCGCCTGCACGGGGCGCACCAGTACATCCTGCTACCGACCCTGACGGGGCGCTGGGAGCAGGTGCGGGCCCGGACGGCCGAGGCCGAGCGGGCGGTTGACGCCAACCTGGCCGCGCCCCCGCCCTGCCCGATGAACGTCTGCACCCTCCTGAACTGCGCTGTCGCCGCCACGCTTACCGGCGACCAGGACGAGGCCCACCGCCTGGAGGCCAAAGCGGACGGGATCGGAATGGACGGCTACCGGATGCTGATTGACCCTCCCAGGATTCGCCTTGCCCTGGCCCGGCAGGAACTCGGCGGGCTCGGGCAACTCGCGTCATCCGAGTCGGGGTGGTTCGAGCCGCCGTCGGCGTTCCTGGACGCCCTTGTCGCGCTCGGCGACCGCGAGCGCATCGAAGAAGGGGCGCCGAAGTGGGTACAGGAGGGAACGTTCGGCGAGCCATTCGCGCTCAGGGCGCTTGGTGTCGCCCGTGGCGATCGAACGCTGCTCAGGCAGGCGTTGGAGAGATTCGAGGCAATGGAGCTCTCCTGGCACGCAGAGCAGACAAGACGCCTGCTGTAAAGCGCTGGTGCCCTGACTACAAGGCGCCGTCCACCGCAAACGGCAGAGGGGTCCGGGCAGCGCGGGTGGCCGGGTTCGTAGGCATCCTGCACGTGACGGCCTGGCCGAACGGGCATGCGGGTCATCATCTGCAAGGAGCCTTCACCCGGCGCCCAGCCTGCGCCTGCCCGACCACGCGGGCATGGGCTCACCCGCTTTGCCACCGGCACGAGGCGAAACAGCTCGCGCCCACCTTCCGTCGCGCTTCTGCCCCCCCAGGCGCATTGCTGCCGAGCTCTAAGCGGGCTTCTATTGGCCTCGGAGCGGATGTCGCCGAGGTGGATCGGGCGCGCAAATCGCCCCTGTTCGGCGCGATGCTGGCGGCGCCCCGACAGACGGACGCTGGCGCGCATAGCGGCGGCTATTCGCGCGTGAGCCAAGAGCAGGAGTAATCACAGACAGTGACGTCGAGCCGGGCGGCGATACGCCGGATCGCCGACTATGAATGTCTACTTGTTGAACAGGGATTCGCGATCCCCGCTGCGCATAACGCCTTGTTATGCACGGTCGCGACCGCAGCGAGTCCGCGCTCGCGAGCCTCGCCTCGCCTCGCCCCCGTTCAGGTAGATCGAAGTTCGCCGCCCGCCGCAGCCCCAGGAACTAGTCGGCCTGACGATGTGCGGCCCCGCTGCCGCCGGGGCAGACTTGCAGCATGGAGACCCCCGACCTGCAGGGGGCCTATCCCCGGCTGAGTGATGCCCAGGTCGCCGCGCTGACTGCCCTGGGCGAGCGGCGTGCGGCCCAGCCGGAGGAGGTCCTGTTCCGGGAGGGCCAGCGGAACGGCGATTTTTTCGTGGTTCTCGCCGGGAATGTGGCCGTCGTCGAAGCGCGCGGGACGCCGGAGGAGCGCACCATCGCCGTGCACGGCCGCCACCGCTTCCTCGGCGAGCTCGGCCTGCTGACGGGCGAGGCTTCCTACTTCACCGCTGTGGCGGTCGACGCTGGCGAAGTGCTCGCGGTGCCGGTCGAGCGCCTCAGGGAGCTGGTGGCCCGCGATCCCGGGCTCGGGGATCTCATCCTGCGCGCCTACCTCGTCCGCCGCTCCATCCTGATCGGGCTCGGAGTCGGCCTGCGGATCGTCGGATCGCGGTACTCGCCGGACGCCAGGCGGCTCCGCGACTTCGCGGCGCGCAACCGGCTCCCATACCGCTGGCTGGACCTGGAGGCCGACCCGGGCGCCGAGACACTGCTCCAGCATTTCGGCGTGGCGCCGGAGGACACCCCGATCGTGATCGCGGCCGACCGGCTGCTCCGCAACCCCAGCAACGCCGAGCTGGCCGCCGCGATCGGGCTCCCGGCGCCGGGTGCCCCGCACACCAGCTGCGACCTGCTCGTGGTCGGGTCGGGACCGGCAGGCCTGTCCGCCGCCGTGTACGGGGCCTCGGAAGGCATGCAGACCGTCGTCCTCGACAGCACGGCCACCGGGGGCCAGGCCGCGACCTCGTCGCGGATCGAGAACTACCTCGGGTTCCCGTCCGGCATCTCCGGCGCCGAGCTCGCGGACCGGGCAGTCATCCAGGCACGGAAGTTCGGGGCCCGGTTCGCCGTGCCCGCGGAGGCCAGGTCCATCCGGCCGGACGATGGCCAGTACACGGTCGGGCTCGACGACAGAACCTCCGTGACGGCTGCCTCCGTGGTCATCGCGACCGGCGCCCGGTACCGCAGGCTCGACGTGCCGCGCATGGAGTACTTCGAGCAGATGAGCGTCTACTACGCCGCGTCACAGGCAGAGGCCCTGCTCTGCCGCGGTGACCCGGTGGCCATCGTCGGCGGCGGCAACTCGGCGGGGCAGGCCGCGGTCTTCCTCTCCAGGCACGCCGAGCGGGTCACCCTCATCGTCCGCGAGCACGATCTGGGCGAGTGCATGTCCCGGTACCTCATCGACCAGGTCAGCCGGCTCGCGAACGTGCGGGTCCTGCTCGGCACCGAGGTGCGGGAACTGCTCGGCGACCAGGCGCTGGAAGCCGTCGCCGTCGAGGACAACCGGACCGCGGAGCGGCGGACCCTCGAGGCCCGGGCCCTGTTCGTCTTCATCGGGGTCACACCCTGTACGGGCTGGCTCAGCGGCCTGGTCGAGCTCGATGATCACGGTTTCGTCCGGACCGGGCCCCACGCCGCCCGGCCGGCCGACGCCGTCGCCGGAGCTGAGACCGGCTGGCAGCCCTCGGTGCTCGAGACCAGCCGACCCGGTATCTTTGCTGTCGGCGATGTCCGCTGCGGCTCGACCAAACGGGTCGCCGCGGCCGTGGGCGAGGGCGCGATGGCGATCCGGCTCGCCTTCGAAAGAGCACGGGCTACGTAGCCGACGAGCATGCGGTGCGCGTGACATGAGGAGGCAGCGGGATGCCAGTGATGGGCTTCGTGAAGTTCGAGCGCTTCTTTCGCGCCGCGGGCGGCGTTACCGTCGACCGGGACGACGTCAAGCGTTACCTCGACTTCGTCAACGATGCGCTCTACGACCTGCTGCTCATGGGCCAGGCCGCCGCGAAGGCGAACGCCCGCGGCATCATCGAGCCCTGGGATCTGCCGATCACCAAGGGCCTGCAGGAATGCATGCACGGGTTCGAGCGCATCGAAGAAGAGATGGAGCTTCGGCCTATTCTCGACTCCCTGGCGGCGCACCCGCCGCTCGATGCCACGCTGAGCGAGGAGACCGAGGCCCGGCTTCCGGTGATCTTCGGAGGCGTCAGCATCGCGCTGGCCAGGACCTTCAAACTCATCGACGCAGAGATGAAGGCCGTGCACAGCGAGGAATGGGAGCGCACGTTCCGCCTCTTCCGGCTGCTGATCTAGCTACCCGACTTGAGGATGTGCGGCGGCCGTAAACCGGCAAGTCTTGGTGCTACAGGCGGGCCAGCCTCCCGCGCAGACGATCGAGGGAGGCTGGCGGCCAGGCTGCCCAGGCATGAGGAACATGATCGCGGCTTTCGACCGCGCTGCCGTGCGCCGCATCGGCGAGACCGGCACAGCGAGGAGGCCACCCCCACCGGGTACCTCCTCGCTGCCACGCAACCCGCCGACCACCCCATTCGCGGCGCAGCCGCGAACCTCGGCGGTATGAGGTCGCTCGCTACGACTTGGGTTAGCTAGGACTGTGCGAGCGCGCGCTGGACCCAGTCCCGCAGCGCGGGCAGCGGCATGGCGCCCGCCTGGCGGGCGATCACCTTGCCGTCCCGCAGCACCGTCAGCGTGGGGATGGCCTGGACGGTGAACCGCTGCTGCAGCTTCGGTGCCTCGTCCACGTTGACCTTGACCAGCTTCACCGTGCCGGCCAGGTCCTGGGCGAGCTGTTCCAGCGCGGGACTGACGGCGCGGCAGGGCCCGCACCAGGGCGCCCACATGTCCACCACGACGGGGATGGCGGCCGCTTCGGTGACCTCGGCGAACGAGTCGTCGCCCGCGGCGACAACCCAGGGCAGCGGCTTGTGGCAGTTGCCGCACCGGGGGGTTCCGCGCGCGGCGGCCGGAACCCGGTTCATCCGGCCGCAGTTCGCGCACCTGACCAGCTCCGCTGGCGTGCTGCCTTGTCCGTCTGGCATGCGGTCGCTCCTACCCGGGGTTCTCGTAGCTGACGGTGAGCTCGCCCTCGGCCGCTTCCGCCAGGGCGCCTGGGATCGTTGCCTTCTCCATCTGAACCCTCCTTGCCGATACACGGCTGGCGGTGGAAGCCCGGTCGTGAAGGGACGTAGATCGTGTCCGCCGCTGTGCGCCGGGCCGCTATGGCTCGATGACGAGCCGGGCGATTTTCCCGTTGCGCACGGTGAAGCGGAAGTGAAGGTCGGCCGTGCCTCCGGGGAAGTTCCCCTCCAGGTGGTGCGTCACGTCGTAGCGGTCGTCGCCGATTTTGGTCGCGCCGGTCATCTCGATCGTGTAGGTGTACTCACTGGCCGATCGTGACAGCCACGCCCGGATCTCGGCAGGTCCGTGGTAGGTCCTGCCTTCGTCTGTCACCGTCGCGTCGGGTTCGTAGCTTTGCATGGCGGCACCGAGGTCACGGACTTGGTGAGCCTTGAGATAGCTCGTGATGATCTCGGGCAACTCGGCCGGGTCGACGGCCTGCGGGGTCTCGCTCATGTGGGTCCTCCTTCTTGTTCCCAGGACGATGCTCGGACCTCCCCCGGGGGGAGAGTCAACAGGTTCTTCACGGGTTTGCTAGTCGGCCAAGGGAGGGCTCTGGACTCTCCCCCTGCGGGAGGGGCCACACTCGAGCACATGGCCGCTGCCCTTACCATCGGCGAGTTCTCCCGGATCACCCACCTGGGCATCAAGACGCTGCGTCGCTACCACGAGGCCGGGCTGCTCGAACCCGCTCACGTGGACCAGCACACCGGCTACCGCTACTACAGCCTCGACCAGGTGCCGACCGCCCAGGTAATCCACCGCTTCCGGGAGCTCGGGATGCCCGTCCGCGAGGTGGGCGCGCTGGTAGCCGTGACCGATCCCGATGCTGAGCCGCCCTCATCGCCCAGCATCTTGAGCGCCTAGAGACCCACCTCGGCCAGACCCGGGCGGCCGTCATCTCGCTACGCCGCCTGCTTCAGCCCGACCCCGCGCCCCTGGAGGTGCGCCGCCACCGCGCCGAAGCAGCAACCGTCGCCGCGGTCCGCGACGTCGTGGATCTGAGCGACGTCCTCGCCTGGTACAACACCGCGATGAGCGAGCTCGATGCCGTGCTCGGCGCCGTCCAGACCGGGCCGCCCGGCGGCCTCTATGACAACGAGCTGTTCACCGAGGAGCGAGGCGCCACCGCGGTTTATATCCCCGTCGCCGATCCCCCCAGCCGTGGGGCGGTGGCACCGCTGACTATCCCGGCCACCGACCTGGCCACCACGATCCACATCGGCCCGCACGACGACATCGACGTCACCTACGCAGCCCTCGGCACCTACGTGAGCCAGCAAGCCCTCCAAGTCGCAGGACCCGTGCGTGAGATCTACCACATCGGGCCCCGCGATACCGATGACAGCTCCGGATGGCGCACGGAAATCGGCTGGCCAATCTTTCAAACTGCAACCGGAGCGCTTTAGCGGACAGTTTTCGCCTCAGAACCGGACCGCCCTAGCAAGCGCCACCGGGCCGAGCGACCCTATCTCGGCCACCCCGTAGTGCCCGTTATGCACAGTCCCCTGCCGTCCTAGCTCCGTGAGCAAAACCGCGCAGATCGGCGGGACTGCGCGCCAATGAGCAGGTTTTGCAGATGGCAGGTGCGTTAGGAGTAGAGCTGGCCGACGAGGTACTTCAGGCCGCTGTCGGCCTGGACGGTGACGACGCGGTGGCCGGGGCCGAGCCGGCGGGCGATGCCGATAGCGGCGGCGAGGTTGGCGCCGGTCGAGGGCCCGGAGAAGATGCCCTCGGCACGCGCGGCCTGGCGGGCGGTCTCGAACGCCCGGGCTTCGGGGATGGCCACGACCTCGTCATAGTCGCCCGGGTGGAGCTGGGGCGGGCGGTGGCCGATACCGCCGCCCTCGATGTGATGGGTCCCGGGCCGGCCGCCTGACAGCACTGCCGATTCGGCAGGCTCGACCACGACCCGGTGCAGTTGCGGCAAAGCGGCGGCCAGCGCGCGGCTGACACCCAGGAAGCAGCCGGCGGTGCCGACATAGCTGCAGAAGGCGCTGATTGGCGGCGGGCCGGGAAGCTGATCGATCAGTTCCTCACCGAGGCGGCGGTAGCCGTCCACCATGTCGGTGTTATTGAACTGATCGGTGGCGAACCCGCCGGTCTGTGCGGTGATCTCGGCTGCCCGGCGCGTCATTGACGGGATCAGACCGGGCGTGATGCCGTCGGGACTGGGGATCAGCTCGACCTCGGCGCCGAACGCGCGCATGGTGCGGATCTTCTCGTCCGCGAACGCGTCGGAGGACACGATCCGCAATGGGTAGCCCTTCACCGCGCAGACGAACGCCAGCGAGGAGCCAGTGCTTCCGCCGGTGTACTCAACAACCAGCTGGCCCGGCCGCAGCCGGCCGTCGGCCTCGGCGGCCTCGATCATCGCCAGCGCCATCCGGTCCTTGTACGAGCCGGTAGGGTTGGCCGCTTCCATCTTCACCCAGACCTCGGCGCAACCCTCACCAGCCAGATGCGCCAGCCGGGCCACAGGCGTACCCCCGATAGCCGAAATCCCCCCCGGACGGTCCACCCGCAACCTCCACCCCAGCGCGACGCAGCCTTCAACAGCGTACGGCGTCCGCTATTGGGACACGCAGATCATCCAGATCGGGATGGCCGTCGCCATGACCTGAACCCAGTAAACATCCGCGCAGAACGGCGGGTAGGCGCGCGGTTATCACGAGCTCAGGACGTCGTTGGCTGCGTAGCGGTCCCCAGCCGCAGTCCAGCGGACAGTCGGCCCGGCTGTATTTTTATACATCGCCGCCTACATCGAGAACTCACTCATCTGCCGCTGGTCGCGCGTTTGGGTGGCGAGTTGTCGCTACGGCGTAAGGCGCCAGAGATGGATGCCGGCTGACGTGGCTGCGCCCGCTGCCGACACAGCGGCGGCAGTCGTGCCGGCGACGGTCCTAGCGCGAGCAGCCGGTCGAGGGCAGCCCGGTCTGCGCCGTCCACGTCCAGGATCTTGGTCCGGCTGACCGGCCCGGCCACCAGGGTGACCGCCTGGGGCCGAACGCCGAATGCCGCGGCCACCGCGGCCAGCGCGGCCGCCGTTGCCTTGCCGTCCACGGCCGCCGCGCGGACCCGGACCACCAGCGCGCCATCATGCTGGCCGCCGACCCCGGGCCGGGCAGACCCCGGGCGGACCCGGATGGTGATCCGCACCATCCCAGCGTGCCCGGCCCACCCCAGATCGCGCTCATCCGGCCGGTCAGCGCGTCCCATCGCAGGATGGCCGGCCCGGTCAGGGCGGGACTTTCAGCCCGGTGCGGTCGGGGCATTCCCGGCGGCGTTCGGCACGACTGATCATCCGCCGCGCCCTCCCCCGGGCAAAGACCATCGGGGCATGAGCCCGTCGGGTGCAGAGGCAAAGTTAATCGTGCTTTAGCTGGAATCTCGGGAACACCACTCCCCGACCCCATTCACGAGTCTCCGCGCTGATCCATGCGCTCGCCCAGCGCACCGCGCAGGCGGCTGAGTTGGGCTGGCTGGAGGCCGGACCCCGGCAGGCAGCGGCTCGCTGGGTGAATCAGCGGCGCGCGCCGGTTCGCATGGCCGGCCAGGTCGCTGCGGCGGGCTACCAGGCCGGGAGCTGGACGGCGATGGTCGTTCCTCTTCCCGGCGGGCTGGTGAGGGTGATCGTGCCGTCGATGCTCTCCACGCGATCGGCCAGGCCGGTAAGCCCGGTGCCGTGCCTTGGGTCGGCGCCGCCCACGCCGTCGTCGCGGATCTCCAGCTGCAGCGCTCCGCGGCGGACGGCGGCGCGTACGGTGGCGCCGGTGGCCCCGGCGTGCTTGACCGCGTTGGTCAGCGCCTCGGCGACCACGAAGTACGCGGTGGTCTCCACGTGGGCGGGCAGCCGGTCCGGCATGACCTCCATGCTGACTGGCAGGGCAATCTGACGCAGTAGCGAGCCGACCGCGGCGCGCAGGCCGCCGTGGCGGAGCGCGGCGGGCATGAGCCCTTTGACAAGCTCCCGCAGGTCGGCGTCCGCATGGTTGGCGCTTTCCAGTGCGCCGGTCACGATTTCCGCCGCCGGGTGATTGGCCTGCTCGAGCATCGCCGTGGCCAGCTTGAGGTTCAGGATGGTGATGACCAGGCGTTCTTGCGGGCCGTCGTGCAGGTCGCGCTGGATCCGGCGGCGGCTCTCGTCGGCGGCGGCAATGGCCCGCGCGCAGGAGGCTGCCAGCTCGGCGCGGCTCTGCGCGTTGCTGATCGCCGTGGCCACCAGATCGGTGAACTCGGCTATCCGGGTTTCGGTTGCCGCGGGGAATGGCTCCGGGCTGTGCGATGCGGTCACGCTGATCCCCCAGACGCGGCCGTCGACCTGGATCGGGACTGCCACCGACGCGCGGATCCCCAGGCGTCGTATCTCGGTGATGAATGGTCCGGTGAGCGGCACGCCCGTCGGCCCGAACCGTACGGGGCGAGCGGTGTCGCGCAGCCGGCGCAGCGCTGCGTTCGCCGGCTCCCGCTCGCCGACGGGAAGAGACGCGCCCGCCGCGTTCCACGCGGCGAGCAGCGTGATGGTCTCGTCGGGCTCGAACCGCATCAGGGCTACCGCGTCCGCCCGGACGAGCTGAGCGAGTTCCTGGTTGACCACCGCGAACAGTTCCTCGTGGCAGACCCCGCGGGCGACGAGCGTCGCCACGCGCCGCAGGGCCGCCTGCTCGGCAATGATCTCCTGCACATCGCGATCGATCCGGGCCGGCTCGCCGGCGCCGTCCGGGCCGAAGGACAACGACTGCGCTGCTGCACACGACATGCTGGAAGTGTCACCTTGGCAGGGGGACGATCGCATCAGTGACTCCCCAGTGCCGGTCCCTAGTCCCGCGGCGGGGCGGAGCCGGCACAATGCTAGTGCTGCACGCCGGACTGCGTTGACGGCTTAAGCCGCGCAGATCCGCCGGCCGCCTGGCTCCAGGCGGCCGGTTATGCCCGCACGGCGTTGGCGTCGTCGGGCAGCGCTTGCTCGAGCTGGTGGCGGGAGGTGATCTGCAGCTTACTGAACACCTTGCCCAGGTGGTATTCGACCGTGCGCGGGCTGAGGAACAGCTGGGCGGCGATCTCGGGGTTGGAGAGGCCGCAGCGGGCCAGGCCGGCGATCTGAGTCTCTTGGGGGGTGAGCGAGTCGCGCGCTTCGACGGTGCGCTTGCGGGCGGTCTCACCCGTGGCGGCCAGCTCGCGGCGGGCACGCTCGGCGAACGCCTCCATGCCGGATCCAGCGAACATCTCGTGGGCGGTGCGGAGCTGCGCGCGCGCGTCGGCCCGGCGGCCCTCGCGGCGCAGCCACTCCCCGTGCAGCAGGTGCGCGCGGGCGAGCTCGGGACGAAAGCGTGTGCGGTTCAGCCGGTCGATCGCCTCGCGATAGGAGTCCTCGGCGTCCTCGCGGTCGCTCAGCAGTGCCCGGCAGCGCGCGTATGTCCCCAGCCCCCAGTCGGTCTGGCCGATGCTCGTGGCCTCGGCCAGCCGCTCGAGCGCGTCGGCGGCCAGCTGAGTCTGCCCAGTCCTGGTAGCCGCCTCGACCAGCTCAGGAAGCGCCCACATGGACACCCACAGTTCAGGCGCCTGCTCGCTGGCCTGCTGGGCGTCTGCCAGGGCCTTCTCGTAGCGGCCCAGACCGTTGTAGAGGATTCCCGATACCAGTTGGCACCACTGGATCCCCGCGCCCTGACCGGCAACTCGCGCGTCCTTCCGCACCGTCTCGATAAGCTGCAGTGCCCCGGCTTCTGACCCCCGGAAACCGGCGAGCAATACGGCTGCATACGGGGCGATGCTGGTCCCGGTCGCCTCCGCGATCGCATCAGCCTCGGCGATCAGCGAGGCAGCCGTCGCGAAGTCGCCGCGCAAGGTCGCGAGTATGCCCAGCGAGTTCAGATCGATCGGGAGGTGGGAGAGCAAGCCCGCGTCGCGGACGGACTGGACCTGCCGGGCCAGAGGCGTAAGCCAGTACTCCTCGTCCCACATCATGATGGGGGGAATGGTTGCCTGCCAGCTCCATCGCACTCCTTCCCCGAAGGCGATCTCTTCCTCGGCAAAGACTTGCGCTACCCGCCGCAACATGGGCGCCGCCGCGGCGCGTCCTTCGGTGACCAGGACGGCAAAGCCGTCCAGCAGGAGATCGGACGGACGCGGCGGGCCTGTGGGCGGGCTGGCTGACCTGGCGGCCCGTGACACTTCGTAAAGGTCACCTGCGCGCGCGAACTCGCCAGCGAACAGTGCGGCGGACCACGCGTCCAGATAGGTGTGGCGCGCGAGCGCGACGTCCAGCGGCTCGAGCTGCCTTGCCGCCCTCAGAAGAAGCGCCGGGGCTTCGCTGCCCCCGCTCGAGGCGAAGGCGATCTGCCCACGCAACAGGTCAACCTGTGCACGCCTCAGCTCGTCCAGCGGCCCGGACCCTCCAATCTCCGCCGTGGTCAGCAACGCCAGAGCCGCATCGAAGGCGCCGACCTGCAGATTCGCTTGCCCGGCCGCGAGCGCACGTTCGGCCCGGCGCGCCGGCTCACGCGTCAGCGCGACCGCGCGCTGCAAGAACGCCGCCGCCGCGGCCACGCCGCCACGGGCCTGTGCCCGGCCGGCTGACCGCTCGAGCTCCGAGGCGACCGCCTCATCGGGTCCCGGCGCCGCTGCCGCCAGGTGCCACGCCCGCCGGTCAGGGTCGAGTTCGCGATCAGTCACCTCGGCCAGCGCCAGGTGCGCCGCCCGGCGCTGCTGCAACGCAGCCGACCGGTAAGCAGCCGAACGCACCAGGGGGTGGCGGAACCGCACCTGCGTTCCGATCTCCACTAACCCGTCCGCTTCGGCGGCAACCGCGGCCGAGTTCGCAATCCCAAGTCGCTCGGCGGCCTGCCAGACCAGCACCGGGTCGCCGACCGGTTCGGCCGCGGCGACCAGCAAAAGCAAGCGCGTGTCGGCGGGGAGTGCCTCAAGCTGGCGCCGATAGCTCTCCTCGATCCGCGCTGGCACCGCCTGCGCCCCCATCAGCCCGAATCCGCCCGCCAACTGAGTGGGGCTCAGCCCGCGCGGCAGCTCGAGCAGCGCCAGCGGATTGCCCTTGGTCTCGGCCAGGACGCGATCTCGTACCCGCTCATCCAGGCGAGCCCGAACGACGGAGCGCAACAGCGCACGTGCGTCCTCGTTCTGCAAACCCTGGACCTCGAGCTCTGGAAGCCCCCGAAGCTGCTCACCTGGCTCGCGTGCGGCGAACATCAGCCCAACGCGCTCGGCCAGAAGCCGCCGCGCCACGAACGCCAGCGCCTGCGCGGACGCCCGGTCCAGCCACTGCGCGTCATCGACCACACCCAGAAGCGGCCGTTCCTCCGCTGCTTCCGAGAGCAGGGTCAGCGCCGCCAACCCGACCAAGAACCGATCGGGCGTACCCCCACTACGCAGCCCGAACGCGATCCCAAGCGCGTCACGCTGCGGAGCCGCAAGCCGCTCAAGGCGATCGAGCAGCGGCGCGCACAGCTGGTGAAGGCCGGCGAAGGCCAGCTCCATCTCTGATTCCACTCCGACGGCCCGGATCACCCGCATATCTGGCGCTATCTCAACCGCGTACCCCAGCAGCGCCGACTTGCCCACCCCAGCCTCACCGTGCACCACCAGCGCCCACCCGTGTCCGGATCTCAGAATCCTCGATCAGGCCGTCGAGCGCCTCACGCTCCCGCCGGCGTCCCAGCAGCGTCGGCTGGATCTCGCCTCCATGCCCATCACCGCCCGCAGGGAAACCGGAGCGCCACACCCGAACTAACTTAGCTAGAACAGCAGGCAGAAGCGATAGCTGCGCAATGCGGCTTGCGGACTTTGACCTGGGACCCCGCGCGACTCAGCCTGGTCTGGCGCATCTCTGCTCTGACGCCCGCTGTCTAGCGGGGCAGCCGCTCGCCACGCGGCAGTGTGGGTGAATCCACCCCGGCCCTGGCGCGCGGGCAAGAGGGGTAAACCGACCCCTGCCGCCGATCTGGCGGGGCGGCGAAGCTATGACTGAGGGCCCGAAGGCCGCCCACTTCCCAGCAGATAGGACAAGGCAATGTCAGCACAACTTACCCGCGAGCGAACTCCCCCGCGATCCGGCACGAGCACCACCAGCCGTGCCACCTTGCGAACCCGCCCGCGCATCCAGCGCATCCTGATCCGGTCCTGGGAATACATCCCGGCCGTCCGGGTCACCGTCGTGATCCTGCGGCTGCTGGCCGTGCTGGTGCTGGCCGTCGAGGGCATCGCCCTGCTCAGCATCTCCAATCGGTGGGGCCTGCCCCTCCTCGCGGCCGCGTTCGCCATGCTGCCATTCAGCCTCTGGGTGTTCACCACCGCCGCGAAAGGGTTGCCGGGGCGTTGAGCCCTAGCCGGGATCGTGCGCCCCTGGCAGACAGATCAAAGGGAAGTCAGATGAAACCGAACTTGACCGGACGCCACGTCAGCGTTGTGGCCGTGCTTGTCACGGCCTGCTTGGTGACGGCAGCGTGCAGCAGCACGCCGGTCACCGTCACCAATGCGGCCGCCCCCAAGCCGTTAGCGTCTGGGTCCTGGCCGTATTCAAACGGCGACCTCTCGAACACCCGGAACGCTGCGGGCTCGACGATCACGTCAGCAAACGTGTCCGCGCTCAAGCAGGCCTGGACGTTCCATATCACCGGACCCGCGGCGGCGGGCGTCGGCTCGAGCGGTGCCCTAGCCGCAAATCCGATCGTGGTGAACGGCGTGGTTTATATCCAGGATCTAGACGCGAACGTGTACGCGCTGGCGCTCGCTACCGGCAGGCTGAAGTGGGAGTACCAGCTCAATACGCCGATGAAGACCGGACCGGGACCGGACGGCGTCGCGGTGGCCGGCGGAACGGTGTACGGAATCTCGCCGACAACGGTCTTCGCGCTCAATGCCCGCACCGGCCGCAAGATCTGGGTCAACAGCCATCTGCTCGGTAAGGGCCAGGGGACGTTCGAGATCCAGCCGCAAGTGGCAGACGGGCGGGTGTACCTGGCGAGCGCGTACGGCTCGGGGCCCGGCGGCGGGGTGCTTCTCGCGCTCAGCGCAGCAAACGGCGAACTGCTGTGGAGATTCAACACCCTTCTTGGCTCTGACTCTGGCGTTGAGGCTGTTGGCCTCGGCTCCGGCGGCGCCTGGGAGACGCCGCTGGTCAGCAGCGACGGATCGGTGACGTTCGGCACCGGCAATCCGTATCAGTCGGTCGCCTCGGCGATCGCGCATCCCTCCGCGCAGCTTTACACCGACAGTGACGTGAACCTCGACGCGGCAACCGGGAAACTGCGCTGGTACCACCAGGGCGTGCCCAACGACTTCATGGACCACGACATGCAGGCCTCGCCGATCTCGGCCAGCGTCAACGGGGTCTCCGTCGTCCTCGGCGGCGGCAAGATGGGCTACGTCTACGAGATGAACTCCCAGACCGGCAGGCTGATCTGGAAGACGCCCGTCGGCGAGCACAACGGCCACGACAATGACTCGCTCCTGGCGCTAGAGCATAAGATCACGCTCAAGGTGCCCTTCACGATTCTTCCCGGCTCGGTCGGCGGCATCCTGACCGACATGGCCCTCGCCGGCCCCAGCATCTACGTGGTCACCATCGACCTGCCGATGAGCGAGACAAGCCTGAAACTGCCCGTCGCGGTGAAGGCCGCCGGCCCGGCCACTGGAGAGGCGGAGGCACTCAATCTCGCCACCGGCAAGGTCGAATGGGACACCAAGGTGCCGGACTTGCCGGTCGGTGCCGCCACGGTCTCGAATGATCTTGTCTTCACCACGCTCTACCACGGTGTCCTGATCGCCTTCAACCGCAGCACCGGCGCGATCGTCTTCCGCCGCCAGCTGCCCACCTCAGCAAACGCGCCGATCGCCATCGCCGGCAACACGGTGATCGTCCCCGCCGGCGGCCCGGCAACCGGCAGAGCGAGCGGCAGCGGCAATCCGCAAGTGGTGGCCTACACCGTACCCGTCAAATGAGAGCGAGCGCCGGGGAGTTTGCTTCGCCGCTCTGGGTGGGCATGACTGTTCTGCCAGACCGCAGGCACCGGCGCAGGGCACCGCGATGGCCGCGGTGCGGCTGGTGCGCAGCTGTGACGCGGTGCCCGTCCCAAGGCAGGAGGCCTCTATGGCGGATAAGGCGGCAGGGCCGGAAAGTTCCGGGGACAAGGCGAGCCCCGGGAACAAGCAAGGCGGCCCGGATCGGGCCACCGCCGGTCCGGCCAAGTCCCGCGACAGTGCTGGTCAGCAGAACCGCGACAGTGCTGGTCAGCAGAACAAAGCCACCTCCGGAGATGAGGTGCAGCCTGAATTCCGCGAGGCACTGGAGCGCAAGCGTGCCAGGGAAGCGGGCACCGTCGGTGTGCCCCAGGGCAAGGACGCCGGGAAAATCCACCGCCCTCACGGTCCGGCCAGCAACCGCCGCTCGTTCCGCCGCAAGAGCGGCTGATCCTCGGGAGCGCCCGGCCCGCCAGCCCCGCGACCGGTACCGGGCCCGCCACCAGGTCCCGCGGAATCCCAGATCAAGTGCATAACGCCGGTGAGTCCGCAGGATTCCCTGGGCGACTATCGAGCCAGAACGCCCAACGCTCTATCATGCCGATCCGGAGCAGCCCGGCCTGCACCCAGGGATCCTCCGACAGCCGAGCCCTGACTTCTTTGTCATCCGCAGCCTCGACAACGTGCAGGGTCTGCGCGCCGTCGCCGACCGGGCCGCCGAGGATGATAAAGCCGTCATCGACGAGTCCGTCCATGAATGCGGCGTGCTCATCCCAGGCGTCTTGCTCCCGGATCTGACGCAAGGAGTCCCAACCAGCGCCGTGGATCAGTCTCACCGCGAAATTGGCCATGGCGGGAGCGTACTAACACCTACCGACCGCGGGCCCCAGCTCTAAATTCAGCTCCACGCCGGCCTATATGAACATCCGGTCATGCGGCCTTGCCTAACCTGCCACATGCGGCGTCCGGGCGCTGTGGCTCCTTCCGGCAAGGCGGCCGTGGTCGTATGGTGACGCCATGTCCGACTGGGTACCTGCCTCCTCGACGCCGTTAACGTCCGTCGCCGACGTCATCGCGCGCTTGGAGGCTATCGGAGCGTCCCTCGCGGCCGGGGACGGGCTGGCCTGCTTCAACCGCATGTAC
Organism: uncultured Actinomycetes bacterium; assembly: GCA_963762615.1. Taxonomy (GTDB): domain Bacteria; phylum Actinomycetota; class Actinomycetes; order Streptosporangiales; family Streptosporangiaceae; genus PALSA-505. The sequence continues at coordinate 1,043,149 of CAVXLG010000020.1, forward strand.
CTTGAGGTTACTGAGCAGGTAGACAGCAATCTGCGGGCCGGGTTCTTCGCTGATCCCGCGTTCATGACGCAGCTCGATATCATCTTCGCCGGCCTGTACTTCGCGGCGGTGGATGCCGCCGATGACCTGGCGGCGGTGCCGCTGGCCTGGCGGCCGCTTTTCGAGCAGCGCGCCGCGCCCGGCATCGAGCCGATCCAGTTCGCCCTGGCCGGCATGAACGCCCACATTAATCACGACCTGCCGCTCGCGTTGACCGGGACCTGCACCGTACTGGCCACCTCGCCGGCCGCGGGCACGCATCAAGCCGACTACCAGAAGGTGGACCAGCTGCTGGATGCCGCCGAGCAGTCGGTCCGGCAATCATTCGAGTCCGCGCCCGAGCTTGCCGTCAACCGCCACCTGCAAGCGGTCTGCAACCTGGTCGGCGCCTGGTCGATCAACTCCGCCCGCGATCTTGCCTGGACTAACAGCCTTCTGCTGTGGCAGGTCCGCGACCTCCCGATCGCCCGCGGGCTGCTGTGCGACAGCCTGGCCGTCACAACCGCGACGGCTAGCCGTACGCTACTGGTCGCGGTATAACCCCAGCCCGTGCTGCGGCGTAGTCACGGCGCGCCGCCGGGGCGGGGGTGTACCTCCTCCTCGAGGGATCCAGCATCGAGCCATACGAGACCGAGTGGACACCCTGCCGTTTGTTGTCGAGGGCCTCATGACCCTTGACTATGAGGAAATCTATGAAATCTAAATCCGGGTAATGATTCCTGCGGAGGGAAGCTTGCCGGTGGTGTCGGGCTGGCATCTGGGATAGCCCTGTTCTCACGGCCAGTTGTCAGACCCGGCCCGGATACTGGGCACGGAACGGGAAATTGGCAAGGGAGTCGGGTGTTGGTGGCTGATTCACGGCGCGACCGGGTGATGGCAGCATGCGGAGCCGAGCCAGGATCTGTAGAGGACTACCCGTTCGGTGATGAGGTGGCGGTCTTCAAGGTTGCCGGCCGGATGTTCGCGCTGGTGTCGCTGGGCCCGGCACCCGGCAGCGTCAGCCTCAAGTGCGATCCCGGCCTGGCGGCCGACCTGCGCGGCCGTTACACGGCTATCACCCCGGGCTACCACCTCAACAAGCGGCACTGGAACACGGTGACCCTCGACGGTTCGGTGCCTGACGAAGAAGTGCTGGAACTCGTCGATCATTCCTACGATCTGGTGCTGACCGGTCTGACCAGGACTCAACGGAACAACCTGATCACCTGACGGGCGACGCGCTGTCTCATGCGCTGGTATGTCGAAAGTAGTGCGTCGCAGCCTGCTGATCGCCGGGATCCTCGCCTGCCTTCCCTGGCTCGCGCGATCTTGGGATTCTCGTCAGCACACGCTCGAGCACGGGAGCGGCATCCGGCGGTGGCGCCGGCACCTCTCAGGCGCACGGCCGGGCCTACATCGTGATGACGGTTTTCCCCTCCGTGCGGCGGCCCAGCAGGGCGGGCACGTCGTCCAGGCTGACCCGGGTGATCGGCGGCGGAACGATGGACCCGGCGGCGACCCGCGACGCCAGCCGGTCCAGTAGCGGCGCGGTCATGGACAGCGCGAAGTTCACGCCCGTCACGCCGGCCCGTGCAAGCGTCTGCGGATCGGCGACGTAGCGGGTGGTGAGCGCGGTGCCGCCGGGGCGTACGTGGCCCGCCAGGGCGGCGAACTGCCCGGCGTCGCTGGCCACGTTAACCAGCACGTCTATGCCGTCCGGGTGCGTGCGCGCGATGGCGTCAGGCAGCGGCATCGCCGCACGGTCGATCGTCTCCGCGGCTCCGTAGCCTGTCATGCGGTCGGCCTCGGCCGCCGGGGCGCCGGCGTCCACGTGCGCGCCGGCCTGCGCGGCGAACTGGGTCAAGAACGAGCCGACTCCGCCCGCCGCACCGACGATCAGCATGATCTTGCCGTCCAGCGGCGCCAGCGACTCCGCAATCTGCATCGCGGTGACGCCCACAGTGGGCAGCGCGGCAGCAGTGACTGGGTCCAGGCCGGTCGGTATCCGCGCCAGCGGCGCGTCCTCGCCGCAGGCCACGTACTGCGCGTAGGTCCCGGTCGATCCCAGCGGGGGGATCAGCAGCTGCCCGAAGACCTCATCCCCTGGCGCGAACCGGGCCGCGCCCGGCCCATCCTCACGTACCGTGCCGGCCAGGTCGGCACCGAGCACCATCGGGAACTGGGCCGGCATCTGGTCCTGCCACCCGCCGTTCGCGATCTGTATATCCATCGGGTTCATCCCCGCGGCCTGGGTCGCGATAAGTACCTGGCCGGGCCCGGCCTGCGGAGCTGGCAGCTCCGTGACCGACGGGCGGGCGCCGTAACTACTGACGGTGATCGCGCGCATGGCAGCCTCCTTGCTGGTATCTGTGCTTTGGTCCTGGGTCCGCATGGGCTCATCCGCCCTGGCACTGCCCGCGCCGGGGCCCGTCGGTCCTGGCGAGAATGTCGCTCCGGTCGCCGCCTGGCCGCCGCAGACGTCTGCGTCCTCGGGGTTTCCGTAATCCTTCGAAGGCATGGCTCGGTCACTGGCCAGCGTACGTCTCTGGTGTCGCGGTCATCACGGCACCGTGCCGCGAGCCCATCACGCCCGGTATGGTCGGGAGCCGGAAACCGACAGGAACATCGTTTAATGCACAATCCCGTTGACCAGCTACTCAAGCCTTAGATGAGCATCTCTGGCTGGATGGAGGTCGCGGATCCGACGTCCGGTCTCAGCCGGTGCCCGGCCGCCAGTGCCACCTCTGCCTCGTCGTCATCGACCCACAGCTCGCCGTAGGCCACCAGCCGCTCGCCGCAATACAGCCCGAACGGCTGCACCCGCCCTCGCGAGCCCAGGCGTTGATCTGCCCGGCCGGCACCGGTGCGGCGGATGGCCGCACCACATGACCACTTCCTCGTTCGTCCTAGCCCAGCCGGAGACCACGCCGGCCGAGTCGGCGGGGAAGGAACGCAACCGCACAGGCATCGCAGCGAAGTCCTCGGGGTGATCGCGGACCATCATCGCACCCGCAGCCCGGTCACCATCGAACGCGCGGTCGAGGCAGGAGTCACAGCGGGCTCAGCGCGCCCGGCCGAGCGCTTCCCCGTTGCTGCACTGGCACCTTCCTCCAGACGTCCTGGACAGCGCGATCCGGGTGGCGATCGTGGCATATCGAGAGCCGTATCAGGCGTGGGCCTGTCTCCGGTCGTGGCCGCGCATAATGGGGGATCGTTGTGGGTCACGTCGCATCTGGACGCATGCGCAGCGCCCGGAAAGGAAAGTGGACATGGCTCAGTCGCCGGTGACCGTGGAGCCGGTCCATCCGGAGTTCGGCGCCGCGGTCCTTGACGACTTGGGCAGGCGGCTGTCGGCTGCGCGCCTGGGCCCCGACGGCGGCACCGCCTGGGAGCAGGGTGTCCCGCGGCCATGGCTGGCCAGTCTGCTGGCCGACTGGCAGCGGTTCGACACTAGGGCGTTCCAGGCGCGGCTGGACCAGCTCGCACATTTCCGAGCGGTGGCGGGCGGGCAAGCGATCCACCTGGTGCACCAGCCCGGCCGCGGGCCCGCGCCGCTGCCACTGCTGCTGACGCACGGCTGGCCCAGCTCGTTTTGCGAATACCTCGACCTACTGCCCCTGCTCACCGACCCCGGCACGCACGGCGGTGATCCCCGTGACGCGTTCACGGTGGTGGCTCCGTCGCTGCCTGGCTTCGGCTTTTCCGGCCCTCCTCCCGAGGAGGGCCTGACCGCGGATGCGGTCGCCGGCCTGTGGCACCGGCTCATGACCGAAGGCCTCGGCTACCCGCGCTACACCGCGCACGGCAGTGACCTGGGCGCGGGCGTGACCGCCCGGCTCGCCCGCTCCCACGCCGATGCCGTGGCAGGCATTCACCTGGCCACCCCGGGGCTGGCGGCTCCGCCGAGGCCCTGGAGTCCCGCCGAAGAAGCCCACTTCGCCCAAGTGGACGCCTGGACCGGCGAGGAGGGCGGCTACGCCCACCTGCACTCCACCAAGCCCGCCACGCTGGGCGCGGCCTTGCACGACTCACCAGCCGGGCTTGCCGCCTGGATCGGGGAGAAGATCACCGCCTGGAGCAGCACGACTGCCGACGGCCTGCCCGCGTTCCCCCGGGAGCTGCTCTTGGGGACGCTGACCCTGTACTGGGTCACCGGGACGATCACCTCCTCCCTGCTGCCCTACTGGGCCTACCGGCACGCGCCCGGCACCGCGCTCCCGGCTGGCGAGCCAGCGCCGGTCCCCACGGCCATCACCATCTTCGGCGGGGAAAAAGTCCCCTTCCCCAAACCGCCGCGCGAACTGGCCGAACGCTACTTCACCGTCACCAGCTGGGCCGAGCACGACCGCGGCGGTCATTTCCCCGCCGCCGCCGAACCGCAACTGCTCGCCGCAACACTGCGCGACACCTTCAGGCCGCTACGGTCATAAGGGCCGCTGCTTCGACTCGGCCATCGCTACCGGCACGCGACGCCGCCCGGCATCCTCCCCGGAGACGATGTCACAGCCGGGCAGAGACCCGGTCAAGTCCCGTGGCCACTCATGCCGTGACGGCGGGCGTGTGCCTCTCGATCCGGGCTGCGGGGAGTCTCGGCCTCGGGCTAGCGAATGGTGGCGCCGCCGCTGGTGGCGGTGAGCGGGAACTCCGCACGCAGGCTGGTCCCCGCCCCGGGTGGGCTGTCGAGAAGGATCCGGCCGCCGAGCGCTTCCACGCGGTCCTTGAGTCCGGCCAGGCCGGTGCCGCGAGCCAGGTCCGCGCCGCCGGCGCCGTTGTCTCGGACCGCGACGCGCAGGACCTCGGCGGCGACCTCGACCGTGACGCTGACGGCCGAGGCGTGCGCGTGCCTGGCTGTGTTGGTCAGTGCCTCGGCGACGACATAGTACGCGCTGACCTCAACCGGCTCTGGCAGTCTTTCGTCCGCCTGCAGCTGCAGGTTGACGGGGATCGGGGAGCGGCGGGCGAGTGTCTTGAGTGCGCGCAGGAGGCCGCCATCGGCCAGGATCGCGGGGTGGATGCCGCGCGCGATCTCGCGCAGCTCGTCCAGCGCATCGGTCAGCCCGGCTTCGATGTGCTCAAGTTCCGCGCCGACCTCGGGCGGTACCGCCGCTCGGGCCGTGCGCAATTGCAGCGCCAGCGAGACCAGCCGCTGCTGGGCGCCGTCGTGCAGGTCCCGCTCGATCCGCTGGCGCGTCTGGTCGGCGGCGGCGACGAGCCGCGCGCGCGACGCGGTGAGTTCGGCGTACAGCTGGGCATTGTCGAGGGAGACGGCGAGCTGGCCGGCGATGAGCTTGACCGCGTCGAGTCGTTCGGCGGTGAACGCCGCGCGGATGAGACGGTTTTCCAGCAGCAGCACCGCCCGCAGCGTGCCCCGGCTGAGGACGGGCACGGCCGCCAGCGAGCAGCAGGTGAGGTCGGCGAAGTAGGGGTCGCGGGCGAAGCGGTCATCGCTGGTGGCGTCGCCCACGACCAGCGGTTCGCGGATCCGCTGGGCGTACCGGATCACCGACAGCGGCACGTCGCGCTCGCGGCCGGTTCCGCTGGCCGGCGCGATGCCGCTGCCGCTGCCGGGTGCGAGCAGCAGCCAGTCCTGCTGGTCCTGGCTCCACAGCAGCAGGTGGACGCAGGTGGCGCCGGTCATCGCGCTGAGCACCGCGACCACGCGGGCGTGCAGCCGCTCGATGCTGGTCTCCGAGCTCAGCGCCTGCGATGCGGACAGGATGCCGAGCAGATCGACCGTTCCGGTCGTGATCGTGGCGCGACGATGCGGCAGGTCAGCGGGCTGGCCGGGGCCGTCCGCGGCGGTCGCATCGGGTTGCGGCCGCAGGATCGGGTAGGCCCAGTCCAGCTGGCCGACCTTCGCCGTGGCGCCCCAGGTGAGGTACTGCTGGCGGGCTTCGGCGAGAAGATCGTAGCCGTTATGTTCGATGCCGTGCGCGAGATAAAAACGGGCCGCGCGTTCGGCGATCAGGGCCCGGTGCCACGGGCGCTGATGCCGGGCGACCTCGCGCCGCGCCGCGTCGAACGCGAGAATCGCGGCGCGGAAGTCGCCAGCCGCCCAGGCGCGCTCGGCCTCGACCAGCCGCAGCAGGTGCAGGAAGTTGTCCGGCGCGTCCGCGGCGCGTTCGGCCAGCCACCGCGTCACATCGTCCAGTTCGGCCAGCAGACCGCCGCGCTCGTCACCGTCCGCGGCGCGGGCCTGCCGGGCGAGGGCCAGCCCGCGCAGCAGGCGGGCCACAGCGGTCGGGTAGGTGCCCCAGACAGCCAGTAGCTGCGGCACAGCTGCCGCGGTGTGCTGGGCCAGGCCGGCCGGATCATCGAAGATCGCGGCCGCGATCGCCTGGTTGAGATGCGCGTAGAGAAGCGCCGTCGGGTTGCCGACGTACCTGTCGGCGGGGGCCGCCTCATCCGGTGCGGCGGAGCTTTCGCCGCGCAGTGAACCAGCCAGCTCATGGTCGCTGTCGAGCCACTGGCCGATCTGTTCGCTGCCGGTCCGCCGCACGAAGGCCAGCCCCGCCTCCACCTCGGCGACGTAGACGTCCAGCGTCGGCGCGCAGTCCAGCATGCCCTTCACAGTCCGGTCGTAGCTGTATCCGGCATAGGCCAGGTCGCCCCCCGCGATCAGCCCCTCCCGGGCCCGCTGAGCTGCATGCACACCGTTTTCGATCGGCTCGAACCAGCAGGCCAGGGCAGCGAACATCAATCGCGCCTGCGAGGTGCTGGGCTCGTACCCGCGGGCCTCGCCCAGCGCCAGGATCCGGCGCATCGCGCGGTACCCGGCGGCGTAGTCGCCGCGCTGCGCCACAGCGGCGAAGGCGGCGACGCTGGCCGGCCCGAGCAGGGTACGGCCCGGGCCGTGTTCCAGCCAGATCCGCAACGCCTCCAGGCTCAGCCACGCCACCATGGCGGGGTCCGGTACGGAGTAGCACGCCGGCAGGACCGCCTGGATCAGACCGGATGCGGCAAGCAGCATGGGCTCGCTGATGTCCGGCCGAGCCAGATCATCGGCGCCGTCGATGTGGTCCAGCCACCGGTACAGGTAGCCGAACTGGTGGTCGAGCTCGCCAGGGAGCCGGTCCGCCGCCGGGACGGTGACGCCCAGATCACGCAGCGAGTCCAGGCTGAGCCCGATCGCCTCCGCAAAACGGTTCCGGTGAGTCAGGCTGCGGATCTGCACCGCCGTCGCGTCGCCGCGCTGCATGGCGGTAGTGCACAGCGACTCAATGGTCCGGTATTCCTCGTCCGCCTCCTCCAGGCGCCCCAGGCTGTAGAGCGCGGCGTGGCGGCCGGTGTGTACCTCGACCAGCGTGGCCCTCTCGCGCGGGTTGACAAGCCGCAGCGCGGCGGCCAGCAGGGCGTTCACCAGCGCGTGGTCCCCCGGCAACGCAGCCTGGTCGGCGGCGCGCCGCAGCAGCCCCACCACCTGACGCCGCTCCGCGGCATCGTCAACGGCGTCGATCACGGGCAGGTACTGCTCGGCCGCGACCGCGAACAGCTCCGGCACGGCGGCCAGCCGCCGCGCCATGGCCAGCTGCAGGGTGCGTCGGCGCCGCGGGTCCAGCCCGTCGAGGATCACCTCGCGGATGCGGTCGTGGCGAAACCGCACCGCTTGAGGCGCGCCGGACTCCGCCACCAGCAGGCCCTCGCCCAAGGCGGGCGCCAGCATATCGTCCACCTCGCCCGCTGGTGCGCCAGTGGCGGCCTGGAGCAGGCTCAGCCCGGCCCGTCCGCCCAGACACGCCATTGCCTCCACCATCTGCTGCGACCGCGCCGGCATGGCCTCAACCCGCGCCGCCGGCAGCCCGGCGGCCTCGGACTGGCCCAGGTGAGCGCGCACGGCCGCCTCCTTCCACCGCCACCCGGAGGCCGTCGCCGCCAAGACCCCGTCGCGGCGCAGCGCGTTGAGCAACTCCACCGTCTCGTAGGGATTGCCGCCCGTAAGCTTGCCGATCACCTCGGCCAGGCTCGCCGCCGCAGCCGGGTCCATGTGCAGCATCTCAGCGACCATGGTGACGAGACTCGGGACGGGCAGGTTGCGGAGCCGCAGGTGCCGCACTCGGGGCTGGTCACGCCATCGGGACAGCGGCGCGGCCAGCGGATCCGCCGCGTCCACGTCGTCTTCCCGGTACGCACCGACCAGCAGCAGGCCGTCGACCGGCTCCTCGTTCAGCACGAGGTCGACGAAGCCGAGCGCGGCGCGCCCGGCCCACTGCAGGTCATCGACGAACAACACCACCGGCCGTTTGCGCGAGGCGACCTCGCGCAGCACCGCCACGGCAGCTCGCTGCGCCCTCACTTGCGCGGTCAGCGGATCCCCCGGATCGGGCGGCACCGCCAGCAGCGCCGCGAACTCCGGCACCGTCGCGGTCAGCAGGCCCGCGTTCTGGCCAACCGCTTCCAAGATCCGTTGGCGGACCTCGGTCAGCTCGTCCTCCGGCTCGGCCAGCAACAGCCGGCCCAGGGCCCGGAATGCCTGATTGATCGCGTTGAACTCCAGGTCCCGCCGGTACTGGTCGAACTTGCCCGCCACAAACCAGCCGTCCCTGCCGGTGACCACCGGCCGCAGCTGATCGGCCAGCGCGGTCTTCCCCACCCCGGGTGCCCCGCCGACCAGCACCCCGCGACAGCGGCCCGCCAGCGCCTCCTCAAACGCCGCGTACAGCGCCGCGACCTCGTTATCGCGTCCTACCAGCCGCGACGGCGGCAGCAGCAGCAGCGGAACATCATGCTCGCCGACCCGCAGCGGGGCCGCTGCCGGGCGTGCCTGGGCGTCGCGCAACCGCTCCAGGTCGTAGACCACACCGTCGGCCGTCTGGTACCGGTTGTCCGGCTCCTTCTCCAGCAGATGCACGATGATCGCCGACAGCGGCCCCCGCACGGCACGGTTCACATCCGCCGGCGGCACCGGCACCCGCGCCAGGTGATCATGGGTGAGCTGCAGCGGATCCCCCGAACCGAACGGCGGCCCGCCCGTCGCCAGCTCATACAGCGTCGCACCCAGCGCGTACAGGTCGGCTCGCTGATCCACCGGCCGTCCGGTACGCCCGGTCTGCTCCGGCGCCAGATATGCCAGCGTCCCCGCGATCACGGTGTGGTGGGTGAACTCGGGACGGATCTCGGCGAACGACGTCGCCAGCGCGAAATCCACCAGGCACGGGGCGCCGCCCGAGGAGATCAGGATGTTCGCCGGCGTGATGTCCCGGTGCATCACCCCCCGCCGGTGCATCCCCGCCACCGCCCCGGCCAGCCGCACCGCCAGCCCGATCAGGTCATCAACTGCCAGCGGCTTCGCCAGCTCAGCCAGGCTCGTGCCGCCGGCGTCCGCCAGCACGATCGACCCGGGGTACCGCGGCGCCCGCGCCAGCTGCGCGACCCCCTCGACACCGCGCAGCCGTTCCAGGATCGCCTTCTCATGCCGCAGCCGGCGTTCCGCGTCCGGTCCCAGCGGCTCCTTGCGGATGACCGTGCGCCCAGCAAAGAACAAGCGGGTGACCCGCGTGCGCTCGCTCTCGTGCACTACTTCGGCCCGAGCGGGCGGATCCCGGCCCGGCAGCATCCCGCCTGACCCCATCCGACACCTCCACGCACAGCCGGACCCAGCTCATACCCCGCCGGAAAGTGGTGAGCTCACCACGCCATACCTCACCTGCCAGCGTATGCCTGGACAGGAAGGCCACGCCCAGCCTGCACGCGCCGGAAGGCGCGGGCATGCCCCGGGCTCAGACCGACAATCTGACCAGCCGTGGCTGCGCCACGGTCAACGTCTCCAACGCGCTCATGCCGCAGATCGATCGGCCGATGCCGCTGGAGCCGCCTGTAGTGGTCGTCCTCGGCTACCGGAATCAGCCGCTGCCGTAGGGCCGGGTGATGATCTCCAGCAGGTGACCGTCCGGGTCTTCGAAGTACAAGCCGCGGCCGCCGTCGCGGCGGCTGATCACTCCGGCCTGGGTCCGGCCAGGATTTGCCCAGTACGGCAGGTCCTGGTCGCGGATGCGGCCGAAGGCCGCATCGAATTCTTCCTCGCCGACGAGGAAGGCATAGTGCTGGGGCGTTATCCCGCCCATGGTCTCGGCGAAGTCCAGCGAAACGCCGTTGTCAGCCTCGACCACGAGAAAGTGCGCGAACCGGGTAGCCGCGGGCAAGCCGAGAATCCCGGTCAGGAACGCAGCGGAGCGCTGCTGATCACGGCACGAGACGATGGTGTGGTTCAGTTGCACGCTCATCCCGTGTTCGTGCCCCGCATTCCGGGCTGCGAACAATCCCACGGCCAGGCACCACGCCCGGCACTGATTGCACTGACCCGCCGCGGATGGTGGTCGGATGCCGCGCGGGCCGGCCACCTACCTGGCCGGGCCTTCTCCGGTAGAGCTGCTGTGGCGCCTCTAGCTGGGCCGTTTCGCCATGACCGAGTACAGCAGCGGTACCTCTGGCCGGCCGGGTGGCATGTGGTAGGTGCGGTCAGGCTGGCGTTCGCAAAAGGGCCAGCGGGCGCGCAGCGTGTACGCGTGCTCGGGCAGGAATTCGATCGTCAGGCCTGCGCGGGCGATCGCGGTGACGACGGCGCCGAGGCCGTGGTGCCAGGTCAGGGATTGGCGGTGGGTGGTCTTAGCGTCCAGGTCTGCGTACGATCCGGGCTCATCATGCAGGAATGGCCCGGGATCGAAGTAGGAGTCGGAGACGATGAGGTCCTCTTCGCCGAGCACCACCGAGAGTTTCAAAGGGCCGCAAGCCGGACCGGCCCGCGAGGAATCCGCCGACGTCGTAGAACTCACCGGCCATGTGGATCGCCACCGGCTCGTCCCACCACGAACGGTTGAGCCGGATCCTGTCCTCATCGTCCACAACCGGATTCTGGTGAATCCAAACCCCCACAGCAACCCAGCTCGTACCGGCTGCGAGCTCCTGGCCCACGGCGATCTGCCAGGGCCAGGGCGGCCTGCTCCGTTGCGAAGGCCGGGCTGTGGACCTAGGCTCCTGCCGACCAGCCAGGTCACCACGCTAGTGGGAAGGGAGGCACGGGATGCGAATTCCGCGCCGCACGCGCGCGATTACCGCTGGGCTGTCGGCAGTTGCCTTGACCGCCTTGGGAGCGACGAGCGCCGCCGCAAGCGACGGCAGCACATCCGCCCGCCACCACGGGGCGAGTACCGCGACCCCGATCAAGCACCTGGTGGTGATCTATGACGAGAACATCGCGTTCGATCACTACTTCGGGACCTACCCCTTCGCCCTGAACCCGCGGGGCGAGCCCGCCTTCCACGCGCGGCCTGGCACGCCGACGGTCAACGGCTTGTACAACAGCGTGGGCCCGTCTGGCCCGACCGGGCCGCTGCTGACCAGCAACCCGAACCAGTCGAACCCGCTGCGGCTGGACCGGCATGACCCGATGACCTGCGACCAGGACCACGCCTACACCGCCGAGCAGCTGGCTGCCGACCACGGCGCTGAAGACATGTACGCGCAGAACACCGGGAACCACGCGACTCTGGCCACCTGCCTGGCCGGGCTGAAGTTCCACGGCAAGCCCGAACCGGTACCGCCGGGCGCGGACTCGAACTTCGCGGTGATGGACTACTACGACGGCAACACCGTGACCGGGCTGTGGAACTACGCGCAGCACTTCGCGATGAGCGACAACGCTTTTGACACCACGTTCGGGCCCTCCACGCCGGGTGCGCTGCATGTCACCTCGGCGCAGGACTACGGAGCCATCTGCGGGCCGTCGTTCGCCACGATCAACGACTCCCCGTGCGCGGCGCCGCCGGGCCTGAACACGACGGATCCGGCCGCCTCGCACATCACCACCAGCCCAACCGGTCCCACCCCGGTAGCCGACCAGCCCGCGCCGGGTACCGGGACCACGTACAGCGACGCCGACCCCACCTACGACATCTGCTCCTACCTGCCCAGCTCCGACGGCGGCGACGGCGACTCCCCCGCCGACACGGCCACCATGGGCGGCAACAACATCGGCGAGGAACTGACAACCGCCCATATCACCTGGGGCTGGTTCGAGGGCGGTTTCGATCATGGCTTCGTGCCCGGACACGGCAAGCGCCCGACCACGGCGCAGATCTGCTCGCAACGCCACCAGAACGTGGGCGGCCAGACCGTGACCGACTACATCCCGCACCATGAGCCGTTCGAGTACTACGCCTCGACCGCCAACCCCATGCACCTGCCGCCCACGTCGGTAAGCGCGGTCGGCCACAGCGACCAGGCCAACCATCAGTACGACACCGCCGACTTCTGGGCCGCCGCCGACGCGGGCAACCTGCCCGCGGTCTCTTACCTCAAGGCCCCGGCCTACCAGGACGGTCACGCAGGCTACTCCGACCCGCTGAACGAGCAGACCTGGCTCGTGGACACCATCAACCACCTGCAGTCGCTGAGCACCTGGCGATCGACCGCCATCGTCGTCACCTACGACGACTCCGACGGCTGGTACGACCACGTGCTCGGGCCGCTGGTCACCCAGTCGCAGACCTCCCTGGACGCGCTCACCGGCACCGGCGCCTGCGGCAGCCAGCTCAGCCAGGTGCCGGTCAACTCGGCCGGCCACCCTGAACAGGGCCAGTGCGGCGTCGGGCCGCGGCTGCCGTTCCTGGTGATCTCCCCGTGGGCGCGCGCGAACCGGATCGACAACACCTTCATCGACCAGAGCTCGGTGGTGAAGTTCATCGAGTACAACTGGGGCCTGCCGGCCCTGGGCAACGGCGCGGCCGACAGCGCAGCCGGATCAATCCTTCCCATGTTCAACTTCCGGCACCCGGCGAACCACCGGCTGTTCCTGGATCCGTCCAGCGGAGAGCCGACCAGCAAGACCGCCGCACTGCACCAGCCCTAACCAGCTCAACCGGGCCCCGGCGGGCGGGAGACCACTACCCGCCGGGGCCGTACCAGGTGATCGCTGTTCTGGCCTCTGCCGACACGCAGATCGGCACCACGAAGTAGCCCGGCTCCGGCCCTGGCCAAGCTGCCAGCCACAGCGACATCCGGTCCTGCCGCGCGGCGCGGTGGGTGTTCGCCCGCGGTCAGCGCGCCGGACGGTTGCGGGATGATTTTGATCGAGAGGCGCGTTGACGAGAGAGGACACGACATATCGTGTTGTTTAGGTAGACCTGGGCCCTGGACCGGCTCCGGGCCTTGAGAGGTGAGCGTGATGACCGGTTGGTATGCGGAGCGGACGCCGGACAAGTCGGCCAAGGCCATGATCGCCGTGACGCTGCTCGCGCTGCTGCTGGTGGCGGCGGTGCCGGCGGCCCTGCTGGCCGCGGTGGTCATGATGCTGCTGGGATACGTCGCCGCCGGGCTCGCGCTGTTCGGCGGCTCGGTCCTCGCCGCCGCCGTGGCTGTCGCGCTCGCGGGCATGACCGGGATGCGGCACCTGCGCAAGCTGCTGTCCGGGGACAGCTTCCGTGTCGTGCGGCTGAACGGCAGCCAGTACACCGACGTCACAGAGCCAGCGGGCAGCGACCACACCAACCTTCTGCAGCTGGACCGCAGCGAGTACACCGAAGTTCGCTGACCTGGCCCTCCCCCTTAGCGGGTGTATTTCGGGCCGCATACCCGGCGGCGGATCCGGCTATGGCGCCGATGGCAGTGCCGCCGGACGGGTGGAGTTTCCGGCTGGGGCGGTGATTAGACTGCGCCGGGTGGAACCTGCCTTGGATTACGTCCACGGGTACTCGGCCAGGGAACGTGCCCGGCTCTGCGACCAGGCCGCGACGCTTACCGGTTTGCTGCACGCCGGCACGCGCTATCCCGCGGGCAGCCGGGTGCTGGAGGCGGGCTGCGGCACCGGCGCGCAGACGGTCATCCTGGCCGACCGTAGCCCTCGGGCGGACTTCACCTGCATGGACGTCTCGAGACGGTCGCTGGCGGTCGCTGCACGGCAGGTACGACAGGCCGGGCGCCGCAACGTGACGTTCCGGCAGGCCGACATCTTCAGCCTGCCGTTCGGGCCGTCGTCCTTTGACCACGTCTTCGTGTGCTTCGTCCTGGAGCATGTCAGCGACCCGGCCGGAGCTGTTGAGGCACTGATGACGGTCCTCAAGCCCGGCGGCTCGATTACGGTCATCGAGGGCGATCACGGTTCGGCGTTCTTCCATCCGGCCAGCGACGAAGCGCGCCGGGCCATTCAGTGCCTGATCGACCTGCAGCAGCAGGCGGGCGGTGACGCGCTGATCGGGCGCCGGCTGTATCCGCTGCTGGTCCGGGCAGGCTACCGGGAGGTCCGCGTGTCGCCCCGGACAATTTATGCCGACGGCAGCAGGCCGGAACTGGCCGATGGCCTGACCCGCAAGACGTTCACGGCCATGGTCGAAGGAGTGGCCGCACAGGCCGTCGGCCAGGGCCTGATCAGCGCGGCGAGCTGGGCAGCCGGGATCCGGGACCTGCAGCGCGCTGCCGAGGACGACGGAACATTCTGCTACACCTTCTTCAAGGCTGTCGCACTGCGGTAAGAAGGCGGCAGCCCCGATCGCTGTGCGAGCGATGACCCAGATGGAGCCGGGGCGACGACGTTCTCAGGCCGGGCGCCGCGTCTAACGGTGGCTCAGGCGCCGCTGTGACCGGCCCTGATCTCGGGCTCCGCCTCAGCTGCGGGCGCCTCGGGCGCGACCGCCCTCTGCTTCCGCTCCCGTTGCAGCCTGCGCAGCACCGGCAGCGCCGCGAAGTACGATCCGGTCACGGCGATGCCGCCGACCCCGATGTCGATCGAGATCCGGCCCTGCCTGGCCCAGTAAACGTCCCTCAGGTCCAGCAGCAGGGCGAACTCGTTGACGATAAGCGCCAGCCCGGCGCCGTAGCTGAGCGCGACGGCCGGATGACGGCGGTGTCGCTCCTCGCCGCGGACGGCGACCGCGCCGACACCGGACAGCAAGCCGATGCCCCACAGGTAGTGATGCAGGTGCTCGCCGCCGACACTGATGTTCCGGAAGGGTCCCTTGCCGGCCCGGATGCTGTAGGTGAGCGTCCGCAGCCCGGCGAAGGTGACGGTGAAGGCCAGCCAGCTGAGCAGGGCGGACCGCTGCCCGGGGCTGAGTTCCTCGTGGTATGCGCGGCGGACCGTGGTCGGCGATGGCGCGAGGTTTGTCACACAGCACTACTACTCCGGCCGGCTGCCGGACGCAAACCACGGCAGGCATTCCAACCCGGCTTGCTAGCCGGGCGCCGGCCCGGCGAGCGTTCGCGGCGGTACGCCGATCCGCCTTTGGGGGCCGGTCACCCTGCCCGGCGGGACTCCCGCTGGGCTGCTCCTCGCCGAAGACTTCGGTGCGACGTAAGGTCATCGCCCGTTCCGGGCAGCTCCGCTTTTCGCTGCTCTGCGGGCCATGATCCCAGTTGCTCCGCGTCAGGGAGCTTCTTGCCGCGGGCCTGGGCCTGGAATCCGGCAGGCAGGCAGGACGGATCGCCGAACTCGCCGAGAATGAAGCAGCTGTGACTCAGACCCCACGCGCCAGCGATGACGAGCGCCAGGGCCAGCGCCTCGCCCGCCAGGTCCCAGGGGCTGGCCTGGATGTGCTCGCCGAACAGAAACACCCCAAGCAGGCCGGCCGACAGCGGGTCCAAGACGGTGAACCCCGGCTGGGAGGCGGCCAGCGGCCCGGCCGCCAGCGCGTGCGAGGCCAGCAGCATCGTCGCCGCCCCCACGGCCAGTAGCACGTACAACGACCAGGTAGACAAGACAGCGCCGATGCCACCGCCGAGGTGCGAGCTGAGCTCCTTGATAACCGCGGCCACAAAACCCCACGCGATCCCGGTGCCCGCTCCGAGCAGGGCAGCCCGGCGTCCGGAGGATGCTCCCGGCCGGTGGCCCAGCCCGGAGGCCGCAGCGACGGCCGCGAGCACGGCGCCGAACGTGATCACCCCCGCCAGCAGCCAGGACGCCCCCGGCGCGTGCAGCCGTCCGCCCGACGGCGATGCCAGGCGGAGGAACACCGCGAGTCCCGCCGACATGGCGGCCGCAGCTACCCAGTCGCGGCGCTTGATCCGCACCCGCCGCCGGCCCGCGACGGCCATATAGCCGAAGACGAGAAGCAGTTCGAGCGCCAGAATCGGCTGGACCAGGGCGAGGGCGCCGTAACGCAGCGCATTGAGCTGAAACAGAAAACCGGCGATCATGCTCGCGATGCCCAGAAGCCAGACCGGGCGGCGGGCCAGGCGCAGGATCAGCCGCACGTCGAAGCCATCGGCGGCCGGGACACTCCTGGCCCCTTGACGCTGAGCTATCGAGGCCGCGGCGGTGCAGAAGCCTGCCGCGACGGCCAGCAAGATCGCCTTCTCCACCAGCCCACTTCGCTTCCCGGGGAAGGCCGCCGTACCCTTGCCTTCCAGCCGCCCGAACAGCATCAGAGCCCCGGTAATTCCCGGTCGGCGCGCGCCGGCCGGCCAACCGTCCCTCATCGCGGGAGATCAGTGCGTCTGGCTGGCGTGCGTCCTTAGGCAGTCCAGAGTTCGTTCACCGATCGGCCAGGTCCAGCGCTGCGTGATCATCGCCAGGTCATGTCGATCTGGCGCTCGAAGGTGACGTACCCGGCCCGGGCGAAGGCCGCCGCCATGGGCGTGTTACCGACGTCGGTGGAGGCCCGGATCCGCGGTGCGTTCTGCGCGGCGAGCAGGCTCGTACCCGCGGCAAGCACATCGTGAATATAGCCATGGCCGCGATGCGCCGGCAGCACTGCGAGGTACGCGATGATCGCGTGGTAGCCGTTGTGCGCGGGGATCACGAACCCGACCGGCTCTCCGTCGGGCAGCGTCGCGATCCGCCACCACTCGTGCGGGCTGGCGTAGCGCTCGAGTTCGTTGTGGTACTGCTCTTGTGCGGCCTGACAGGGGGTCATGCGGGTCAGGTCGTCGCGACTGTGCGCGTCGAGAGTGCCGTCCAGCACGAGCGTCATGAGTTCAATGAGCTCGCCGGGGTCGCGAACCGGCCGGAAGGTGAGTCGCCCGCTGAGTTCGGCAACGGGTGTGCCGGAGCGCCATTCCAGGCGCAGCCGTTCGACGAACAGCTTTGCTCCGACACGTTCGAGTGCCCCCATCCGGTCGTCAACCTGTTGCCGGGTGTGCTGGTGGTCGCGCCAATCCGCGGGGAGGAACCGGCCGTACTCCGGGGGCGTCGCGCCGGCCGGGACCACAGCCGGCAGCGCGTTCTTCAGCAACCGCACGCCGTCGTCGGTGTCGCCGTCGATATCGAAGATGTCCATCAACAGCGGGTGCTGGTCCCCCGCCCGCGACCACCATCCGGCCCGGGCCACCAAACGATCACCGCGCAGGGCGAGCCACAGCCATTGCGGGCGGCGGCGCCCGGCCGCCAGGTCGCCACCCACCTCATCGTTGAGGACGTACGGCAACCCGTTGAACAGGTCCAGCTCATCAGGCCCGGTTATCGGGCGCAGGATCAGGTCAGGCCGATGCAGAATCAAGGCATTCTCCGTTCGGAGCGCCCTGTCCGCTCCGGGATCAGCTCAGCTGGTTATCCCGGGAGGACACGAGCGCAGCGTGCGTGGCGTACATGGCTCAGCCCTCCTTCCTCATGGCTCCCGATAGCTCCGGCCACCAGTTCTATTCGGCGCGTCCCTTTACCCGCAACCCATTAAACGAACCAACCGGGCCGACGGCCCTGTGCTGCTTGACCTGCTCCCCCGCCGGGGACAAGCTGGCGATGCTCCTGGTGCCCGGGTTCTGCTCGCAAGGGAGACGACGATGAGCAACCGGTACGCCCGCACGCTGGCCGTCGGCTGCGCCGCGGTCCTCGCGGCCACCCTGGCAGCCGCCCCGGCCCTGGCCGCGACCACCTGGACCATCGAGCCCGGCGGGACCATCACGGCGATGTCTTCAGGCCGGTTCACCTTCATAGACCACACGACCGGTACCACGACCGCGTGCCTGTCGGCGACCGCCAGCGGCACGCTCAAGCACGGCAGCGGGCTGCCCGGCTCCCGGGCCGGCACCCTGTCCGGCGTCAGCATCGGCAGATGCAGCGGCGCGGGCGGCCCCCAATACACTCTGCAGCCCACGGACCTGCCCTGGCGCGTGAACCTCTCCTCCTACGACGCGGCGACGGGCGTGCTGACCGGGACGGTCAGCCACATCCAGATCATGGTGAAGGGCAACGGCTGCACTGCCGTGATCGACGGCACCAGCGGCACCGCCAGCGACGGCCAGGTCCGGTTCACCTATACCGACAGCACCGGCCGGCTCAGGGTGCTGGCCACCCGCGGCAACCTGCACTTCTGGAATGTCAGCGCCGGCTGCCTCGGCCTGCTGAACAGCGGCGACCGGGCCGCGCTCAGCGTCATTTTCACCGTGAGCCCGGAACAGGCCATCACCAGCCCCTGAGGCTGAGCAAAGGTTGCCTGTTGCGAACGGGCAGCGCCACCCACGGCGGTCGCGGCAACGGTCAGGAGACGGCAGCCTTCACCAGCTCGGCGACCTTCTTCTCCACCACGGCGCTCCACTTCTGGAGCGCGTACGCCACCGGCCACAGGTCCCCGTCGTCGAGGTTCGCCGCGTCCTGGAAGCCCAGGGTCGAGTACCGGTAGCTGAACTTGCCCGAATCCTGGAAGAAGACGACGACCTTGCCGTCCGCGTTCACGTAGGCGGGCATCCCGTACCAGGTCTTCGGCGACAACTCGGGGGCGGTCGCGGTCACCGTCATGTGCACGCGCTCGGCGAGCGCACGATCGGCCGGCGCCATCTCCGCGATCTTGTCGAGGACCATCTGCAGCCCGTCGGCCTTCCTGGCGCCCTTCTTGCCCTCGGCGCGCAGCTCGGCGGCGCGCTCCTTCATCGCGGCACGCTCCTCGGCGGTGAAGCCGCCAGACTCGGTATGAGAATTCTGCGCAGGCATTCTCGGCCTCCATTTCGACGTTCAAGGCTCGGCATGTTCCGGCCATCTGAGGTAAGGCTAGGTCCGGTGACACCCCGGCGCTTCTCGATTCCTGACCGGATCGGGCCAGCCGAGGCGTTGCAGAGCGGCGCTCTTCACTCAGGGATCGCCCGGATCTGCCGCCGAGGGCGCAGCTGGCCTAGCGCGGGCCTTGGCGCGCCCGCTGCCCGGCGCGTTCCTTGATCTCGAAGATGTTCCCCTCCGCGTCACGGAAGTAACACCAGCGGCCGCCAGCCGCGGCGTCCCCCTCGATATCGGTGACCTGCTGGACGCCAGAAAAGACCAGCTGGTCACGCGCGGATTCGATGTCCGCGACCGCGTACCCAACCTGGTAGCGGGCCTGGTCGTACTGGGGCTCGCCGCTGCGCTGGACGATCTCGAGCATCCCCGCGGCACCGAAATCGAACTGGGCCCAGCCAGGCCCGGTGGCCAGTTCGGCCAGGCCCAGCACGTCGCGATAGAACCGGCGCTGCGCATCGAGATCATCGGCGACCACGCCCACCCAGCACGGCCAGCCCAAACTCAGCCCCACTACCGCCCCCGATCGTTTGCCATAGCTCCTGCCGAACGCGCGCATTCCCCCACTAGGGCAAGGTTCCAGCTACGAACGTCCTGTCACGCCGCTGCGGGTTGAGCGGGCGGCAAGGCGAGGCCCGGCAGGCTTACCACAGATCGCCGCCAGTAAGCACGTACAGGAACGGTACAAACGGGATAAGACCGAAGATCCCCCACGACAGCTTCCCGACCGTCCCCAAGTCCGGCCGGTCGGCGGCCAGGTCGAGCCACATCAGCACGACGGCCAGGGGATGCAGGAAACAGACCAAAATCTCGAGAAGCTTCTTCATGCCCCGAATCTACCCAGAGCGGCGGCTTTGCCAGGATGGGCGGTATGCGATTCGCCTTCAAAACCGCCCCGCAGAACACCACCTGGCGCCACATGCTCGCGGTGTGGCAGGAAGCAGACGACATTGAGCTGTTCGAGTCGGGCTGGACCTTCGACCACTTCTATCCGATCTTCTCCGACTCGGCGGGCCCCTGCCTGGAGGGCTGGGTGACCCTTACTGCGCTCGCGCAGGCGACCCGTCGGCTGCGGCTGGGCAACCTGGTCACTGGCATTCACTACCGGCATCCCGCAGTCCTGGCGAACATGGCCGCCGCCCTCGACATAGTGTCCGGCGGCCGGCTCGAGCTGGGCATCGGCGCTGGCTGGAATGAGGAAGAGTCCGGCGGCTACGGCATCGAGCTGGGCGGTCCGGCTGAGCGCAGCGACCGGTTCGAGGAAGCATGCGAGGTCATCGTCAGCCTGCTGACGCGACAGACGACGGATTTCACCGGCAAGTACTATCAGCTCACCAGCGCGCGGTGCGAGCCGAAACCGGTGCAGCAGCCGCACCCGCCGATCGTCATCGGCGGCAGCGGGGAACGGCGCACGCTGCGTACCGCCGCCCGGTTCGCCCAGCACTGGAACTTCGTCGGCGGGCCGCCCCAGGAGTTCGCGCGCAAGCGTGATGTTCTTCATGCCCACTGCCACGATATTGGGCGCGACCCGAAGGAGATCACGCTGTCCAGCCATGTTCGGCTGGGCCCTGACGGCGAGATTGGGCCTGCCATCGACGCCGCGGCCGAGCTCGGCGACCTGGGCCTGGACCTGGCGATCATCATCCTCCCCCCGCCGCACGACCCCGCCGTCCTCACCCCGCTCGCCGATGCCCTTGCCGAACTCCGATGACACCGAAATCCCGGGCATGGCCGCGGGCTCCTCGCGAGCCTTGCGGCAGCCCGAGCCCCGGCTCAACCAGCACAGCCCCACGAGTGCGGGAACCGCCGTTCGGCGCGGTCATATCCGGCCGGGTCGCGGGCCCGCCGGATAACACCTTCCGGCTGGCGCGAGGCTTTCACCGGCACATAGCGGCTGGCAGTTGACACGCGACATCGCCGGCTGTCCGGCGCGCCATACAATAGGTCGTGGCGATGGGGCTCGTCGACAACCGCCAGCGATGGCTGATGGCTCCTGGTGACCGCCGCTCTGACGGCGAGGACAGGAGCGCATGATGGCCGACCGCCACGCCAGGCAGGGCGACTGTCCCTCAGGCACCGCAACCGCGGCACCGGACGAGGCACGGGCGGGCAGCCAGCGGGTGTTTGCCAGCCTGCTCTCGGCTGCGGAATCCGGGCTGGAGGGGCTTCAGGACCGGCCTGACCCGGCCACGGTGTCCGACCTCAACCTCGATCAGATCGTCAACGCGGTCGCCGGGGACCGGGAAGAACGCGACCTGATCACTGCCCTCCTCTATCAGCAGGTCCGCGACCCCGCCACCATCCGATACCGGCACGAGGTCTTCCGGGACCTGGAAGATCCTGCCCTGTTCCAGGCAGCCGTCCAGTTCACCGAGCAGATGCGCCAGGTGCGGGTTCACCTGGACCAGCTGGCCAAGATGGACTCCGCCCACCAGCGCGAGGGCTGGTTCCTGGACGCGGCGGCGATCTACTGCGACGCGGTCCGCTCGCTCGCCGCCGACCTGAGCGAGCGGCCGTTCACCTCACGCGGCCTCACCGCGTTCGGTGACTACGTGGCCGGCTACACCGCCTCGGCGGGCTTCGCCCGGCTCGCCGCCGACACCGCGGACCGCAAGAGCGACCTGGCCGGCATCACCTACCAGATCCGGATCAAGGGACCGCGGGTGGAAGTCAGCCGCTACGACGGAGAGCCGGACTACAGCGCGGAGGTTCAGAAGACGTTCGAGCGGTTCCGGCAGGGCGCGGTCAAGGACTACCGGGTGCAGTACCGGACCTGGCCGGGCATGGACCACGTCGGCGCGCAGATCACAGAGCTGGTCGCGCGGCTGTTCGGCGACGAGTTCGCCGCGCTGACCGGCTACTGCCGCGAGCATGCGCGGTTCGTGGACCCGGTGATCCGCCGGTTCGACCGGGAGCTGCAGTTCTACCTGGCCTACCTCGACTACGTCCGGCCGATGAGGTCGGCCGGGCTGGCCTTCTGCTACCCGGACCCGGCCGTCGAGTCGAAAGAGATCTTCGCCCGTGACACCTTCGACCTGGCGCTGGCAGCCAAGCTCACCGCTGCCGCCAAGCCGGTGATCACCAACGAGTTCCACCTGAGCGGGGCCGAGCGCGTCATCGTCGTGTCCGGGCCGAACCAGGGTGGCAAGACCACGTTCGCCCGGACCTTCGGCCAGCTGCATCACCTGGCCTGCACCGGCTGCCCGGTGCCCGGCAGCGCGGCCCGCCTCTACCCGTACGACCAGATCTTCACCCACTTCGAGCGGGAGGAAGACCTCGACGAGCTGCGCGGCAAGCTGGAAGACGACCTGCTGCGGATCCAGAAGGCGCTGCTGGCCGCGACCGGCGACAGCATCGTCATCATGAACGAGATCTTCACCTCCACCACAGTCGCCGATGCCCTGTTCCTCGGCGAGAAGGTGCTGGCGAAGGTGATCGAGCTGGATCTGCTGTGCGTGTACGTGACCTTCATCGACGAGCTGGCCTCGGCCGGCTCCACCGTGGTCAGCATGGCCAGCACGATCGCCTCCGGCAACCCTGCTGAGCGGACCTTCAAGGTGGTGCGCAAGCCGGCCGACGGGCTTGCGTACGCGCAGGCCATCGCCGGCAAGCACCGCGTTACGTACGAGCAGCTCAAGGGGAGGCTCGGCTCGTGAAGGGCCATCTGCTCTACCGCGACGCAGACTTCGACGTCACCGCGGATCTCCCGCCCAACAGCGACGACCTGATCCAGGACCTGGAGCTGGCGGGCGTGCTGGCGGCGATGGCGGCCGGGGACAAGTTCCTGCACGACATCTCGACGCGAGTGATGCTCGCCAGCCTCACCGACCCCGGCGCCATCGGCTACCGGCAGCGGATCCTCGCCGACTGCATCGCCGAGCCGGACATCATCCGGCAGATGTACCGCATCGCCGTCGGCGCGCTCGAGGACAAACGCCACGCGTGGGGGTTCTGGTCATCCCAGCGGCCCACATCCATCCTGTCCGGTGCGGTCAGCCAGCTCGAAGTCCTGATCGCCCGGCTCAGGGAGCTACGCCAGATCGCCGACGACCACGCCGGCAAATTCTCCTCCGACGGCCTCGTCACGCTGCTGCGCTCGCTGCAGCGCGACCTGGGCGATGAGTACTTCGAGACTCTCGGCAGCCACCTCAAGCAGCTGCGCTTCAAGTCCGGCGAGCTGATGAGCGCGCAGCTCGGCCGTGACAACAGCGGCATCAACTACGTGCTGCGCTCCGGCAACGCCCGGCGGAGCTGGAAGGAACGCGTCGGGATCGAGCCCCGGTCGGTCTACACCTTCAGCATCCCGCCGCGCGACGAAGCCGGAGCCCAGGCGGTAGAGGACATGGCCAGCAGGGGCATCAACCTGGTCGCCAACGCGGCGGCCCAGTCGGCCGACCACGTGTCCAGCTACTTCACCATGCTGCGCGCCGAGCTCGGGTTTTATGTCAGCTGCCTCAACCTGCACGACCGGCTCACCGCCCTTAGCCAGCCGGTGACGTTCCCCGACCCGGCGCCCTGGACCCCGGCGGTGTTCTGCTGCAAGGATCTGCGCGATACCAGCCTTACGCTGCGGACCGGGCGCGTCGTCGGCAATGACGTCAACGCCGACGGGAAGCGGCTGGTGATCATCACCGGCGCCAACTCCGGCGGCAAGTCGACGTTCCTGCGGAGCACCGGGCTGGCCCAGCTGATGATGCAGTGCGGCATGTTCGTCACCGCGCGCTCCCTGCGAGCGAGCGTCTGCCGGCAGATCTTCACGCACTTCATCCGCGAGGAAGACCCTGACATGGTCAGCGGGCGGCTGGACGAGGAACTGAAGCGGATCAGCACCATCGCCGACCAGATCAGCCCGCACAGCCTGATCCTGTTCAACGAATCGTTCGCGGCAACCAACGAACGAGAGGGCTCCGAGATCGGCCGCCAGGTGGTGCGCGCGCTGCTGGAAGCTGACATCAGGGTCGTCTTCGTCACCCACCAGTTCGACTTCGCCGATGGCTTCCACCGCCGGCAGCCCGGCGCGACCCTGTTCCTGCGAGCGCCGCGGCAGCCCGACGGGCGGCGGACATACAAGCTCACTGTCGCCGAGCCGCTGCCCACCAGCTACGCGCAGGACATCTATCACCGCATCGGCGGCTGGCTCGCAGAACGGCACGGTGATGCCACCGGCGTGCCGGGCCGGCCGGCTGGCCCGGAATCTCACGGCGCGGGCCACAGCGCCGCCAACTGACCCGTGCAGCCAGATCTGCCTGCGTGCAGCAGAGCGCGGCCGGGCCGGGACTGCAGCACGCCGGGTTGCCCGCGCAGGGCGGCTAGTGCAGGCCGGCGACGACGGCCAGGACGGCGATCAGCGCGATCAGCATGTAAGCCAGATAGGCATCCAGGCGGCCGGACTGCAGCCGCTGCGCTGACCTCACGGCCAGCGCGAACGGGCGCCGGAACGGCTGGTACACGTATTCCTCGGTGACCTCGAGGACATCGGAGCCGTACTCCACGTGCGCGGCCGCGGCGTCTGGCTGGCTGTCACCGGAGCTGGCGTCAAGCCTGGTCACCCCGGCTCTGGTATGCAGGACGGCGGCCAGGACCCGGCGGGCCGGGTTGGCGAACGCGAACGCGGTGTAGCTGTCGGGCCCGGACACCCCGGCGGTCGCCGACCGCCACGCCGGGACGCGGCGGACCCGCAGCAGCCGGCTGCCGGACGCCAGCCACGCGGCCACCGCGACCACGGCGAGCAGCGCGGGCATGACCACCCACAGCCAGGACGGCGACAGGATCGAAAAGCCGGCGAAGACCGGCTGCAGCACCCACGGCGATTTCAGCGCCGCGGTAACGGCCCCGGGCGGGAGCACCGGCGCCAGGCCGGCGCCGATCACCCGGATCTCCAGCGGCGTCACCGCGGCCAGTGCCAGGCACCCGGCGGCGAGCACGGCCATCCCTATCCGGCCGGCCGGCCCGGGATCGCCGCGCCGGCCCGGCCGCTCAGGTAGCGGGCGGCCGAGCACGACCAGCACGATCAGGCGGACGAACGTCACCCCGGCGAAGCCCGCGGTGAGCGCGACCGCGGCGTCGGCCAGCTCGTCAAGGCTGTCGAGCACGGTGCGGATCCGTGTCTCGCCTGCGGTACGCACGGGACGGTATCGTCGATGCCGCCCGGATAGCCGGCCAGCTCGGCATGTAGTTCGGCCAGCCGGGCGTCGGCGAGTGCCTGAGCGCGGTGCCGGAGCTGGCAGAGCAGGTGCGCTCGCCATTGGCTGAGGTTGGCGATCCGGGGCGCCATGCCTTGTGGGTGCAGGCTCAGCCGCAGCACGTTGACCGGCGGCGTCAGCAGGTCCGGCGAGCACCCCTCGGTCAGCACAGCGATGGCGGAGTTCGCATCCTGCAGGTCCCACCATCTGTCCACGACCACCGCCGGGTAGGGCTCGTGGCCGGCCAGCACCTGGCGTAGCGCGGCGCGCACGTGGTCCAGTTCCGGAGAATCGAGGCTGTGCTGCGGATAGGCCGGAGCGAATCCGCCGGCCAGCAGGAGCAAGTTCCGCTCCCGGAGCGGAACGCCCAGGTGCTCGGTCAGGCGAATGATCATGGCCGCAGTCGGCCGGGACCGTCCGGTTTCCACGAAACTCAGGTGCCGGGCGGAGATCTCGGCCTGGATGGCCAGGTCGAGTTGGCTGAGCCGGCGCCGCTCGCGCCACTCGCGAAGCAAATCGCCGACTGACCGCCGCCCGGCCTCGCGCAAGGTCATGGTGCTCACCTTCCCGAGGCTAGCGGGCTGCCTGCTGTACCGCGATTACCTGCCAGGTAATGCCGTTGCATTACCTCTCGGGTAATCGACATGCCGCGGCCTGAGTTTGCAGTATGGACGGCGTCCGGCTAATCGCGGCAGAAGCGGAAAGGAATTGTCATGGACGACGTAATCGCGAGCTATATCGACTGCTGGAACGAGACCGATCCCGTGGTCCGGCGCAAGCGGGTCGACGACCTCTGGGCCGCCGATGCCGAATACATCGACCCACTCGCCGAGGCCCGCGGCCGAGCCGCCATCGATGCCACGATCGGCGCGGTCCAGGCGCAGTTCCCCGGTCTCGTGTTCACCCTGCTGGGTCCGGTAGACGCCCATCACCGGCAGGCGAGATTCCGCTGGGGCCTCGGGCCCAGCGGCGCGGAACTGCTGGCAGAGGGCTCCGACGTGGCTGTCGTCGATGGCGACAACAAGATCACGGCTGTGCTGGGCTTCCTCGACAAGGTGCCGTCCTGACAAGTCCCTGGCCTGGCGCCGGCCTGCGTCGCCAGGCCAGGGACGTCAGGCAAAGGCATGACCGGTAACGGCCGGGAAACCCGCGTGTTCGCGGAGCTGCCGGGACCGCTGGCCCGGTCCATGATGGGGGTCGCTGGTCGCCTAGATTGCGGTCCTTGCGGGTCCCTGTGATGCCGTACAGGATGTAGCCATGACGGACGATGGCCTCCCGGCGGTAGATCGTCCCGGTGCTGGCGCTAAGCCCGAGCTGCGGGCCTCCCATGAAGACAGGGACCGGGTGGTCGAGATCCTCCGTGTTGCGGCAGGCGACGGGCAGCTGACCGTGGCTGAGCTTGACGAGCGTCTGGAAGCGGCCCTGACGGCTCGCACGAGCGGGGAACTGGCGGCGCTGACGGCTGACCTGCGCGGGGTCGATGGGATCGCGGCGCAGGCTAAAGAGGTCGTCCGGCTCGACTACCAGGGCGGGAATGCCACCCGGCGCGGCCGGTGGATAGTCCCGCAGCGGATGGAGATACGCGCCGTAGGCGGGACCGTGAAGCTCGATTTCACCGACGCGGTGATCACCAGCCCGAAACTGCATATCCAGGCTGAGGTCCGGGGCGGCCGGCTCGTCCTGGTGACTAGGCCGGGAATCGAGGTTGATGTCGACGACGTGGTGGTGCACGGCGGAAGCGTGCGGGTGCAGCCGGAAAACGGTTGGCAGGAACCCGTACGCCTGACGATCGAGGTATCCGGCGAGGCCCGTGGCAGCCACGTGGTGGCGCGGCCACCGCGCCGCACATTCCGGCAGTGGGTCCTGCGCAGACCCAGGCCGTATCTCAAGTCGGCCAGGCACTGATTGCAGGCCCGCATCAGCTCCATGACCTGCGGTTATTAGCGCACGTCCAGCCCGGTGACGGCCCTTCCGATGATCATGCGCTGGATTTCCGACGTGCCCTCGAAGATGGTGAAGGTCGTGGATGCGCGCGCAGCTTCCGCAGGTAGACGGCCCGACAGCCAGCCAGCTGTCAGCCCCAACTCAGCACCGGTGCCGGCTTCGTGCAGGAGCTCTTCGCTGCGCGGGATTACACACAACTGATCCCTCAGGGGCTACCAGCCGTGCGATCTCCAGCGTGACATGGCCGCCACCGCAGCCAAGATCGATGCAGCGCATCCCTGACGACAGGCCCGCCCGTGCGAGCAGCGCCGCGGTATCGGCCCAGCGGGTACGGGCCAGCAGTGCAAGACGGTCGTAGCCCCCTTCGCCACTCCGAATCACGTACCGCTCCACAGGGCGATTGTAGGTGCGGGAGGGATCATGGGCGCATGGCTGGAAGTCCGTCGGCGACGCGTTATGGGCAGTCGAACGCAGCGAAACCGACGTCGACTCTGGGGAGACGCTGTTGGGCACGCGTGCGTACATGGTTTGCCTCTCACGGATTCCTGCATGCCGCCACGCCGCGCTCGAGCGGTACGGGTGTTCGGGCGGCAGGTCAGATCATGAATGTGGGCTGCTCGATGCCCAGGCGGACCTTCGCATAGGACTGGTCTCTGCTGGCGCTGAACAGGATGTGCTGGCCGGCGGTGTGAATGTCGCGGAAACAGCGTTGCAGCGGATGGTGTGCGAATACAGCATCGGCGCCGGCCAGCCGGAACACCCGGTCGACCGCGGTGATGGCGGTGCGGGTGGCGGTGCTCGCCGCCAGCAGCAGCCGCGCCCGCTGTTGCAGGCTTGGCTGGTCGCCCCGGCACGCCGCTGCCCAGATCTCCGCGATGGAGTCGAACAAGAACGATCGGGCGGCGGCTAGGTCGCCCTCGGCGTGTGCCAGCAGGTATTGCGCGGCCGCGTCGTGGCCGATGCTGTTGGCGGACGGACCGCGCGTCTTGGTCGTGGCGATGGCGGCGAACTCGTCCAGTGCCCTGCGCGCGATCCCCAGCGGGACCGCTGCCAGGTACATCCCCGCCTGCGTGATGAGTGGGATCCGCCACAGCGGACCGTCGTGCCGGGCGGGTTCGAAGAACGGAGCTGCGAGCTGTCGGGCCGGTACATGCATGTCCGTCAGCGACACGTGGTGGCTGCCCGTGCCGCGAAGGCCCATCGCGTCCCAGCTGTCCTCGATCACGACCGATCTTGCGGGGATGAAGGCGAACCGCCAGTCGGGCGCGCCGGATGCTCGCACCTGGGGCGCTGCCCCATCGGCGGAGACGAACACGCCGACCTGGAGCCAGTCAGCGTGAGGGCAGCCGCTGTTGAACGGCCAGCGACCAGACAC
Organism: uncultured Actinomycetes bacterium; assembly: GCA_963762615.1. Taxonomy (GTDB): domain Bacteria; phylum Actinomycetota; class Actinomycetes; order Streptosporangiales; family Streptosporangiaceae; genus PALSA-505. Next base: position 1,071,575 of record CAVXLG010000020.1, read on the forward strand.
CGCGAACCCATTGCCGTCACTGCTGGGGATGGCCCGCCCGAGTGGTGCCCACATACTGGTGGAGACAAAGTCAGCGTGTTCGCCGATCAGCTCGTTGGCGACTGCGGGGTCCAGCCAGGCGAAGAACGCCGTGCTGTTCCCAATCACGATGGTCCACCCGGCCGAGCCGTCAGCCCGGCTGATCTCCTCGAAGATCTGTACGGTCGTGATCGGGTCAAGCTCCAGCCCGCCGAGGGACTGGGGCCACGCAGCCCGTTGCGCCGGGAGGCGGTCAGCTCCTTCGCTGGGGCGGCCGCAACCGTTGATCAGACTGCAGTGCGGTACGGCTCGTTGGCCGTTCCCCACGCACTGAGCAGCGTGGGATAGGCAAAGACCGCCTGATTCATTCGCAGCTCGTCTCTCAGCCGTTGCGCGAAGGTTTCGACGCCTATCTCCTGGGCGGTGGCCACGCCAGTCCGCTCGATCAGCGGCGCAGCGGTCCGAATGACCCCCGCTAGGCCGCCGGTGATAGCGCCGGGATCGTCGGGTCCAAAGTGCGGCTGGATCCCGAGCATCCCTAGCGGACGCAATCCCGCCTCCCGCAGGATGGCCCACAGCCGTGTCCCCAGCGCGGCCTGGATCCCACCCTTGGCGAACGCTTCCACCACCCATGCCAGTGCCTGACTCGCCAGCGGAGTCGCCGGCAGTGCCCGGGCCGCGGGAATGTCGAACTCTATCGGAACGACCAGGCCGCCAGCGCGCAGCACCGTTGCCTGCCGCCGCAAGACCGCCGCCGGGTCAGGAACGTACATCAGTATCAGCCGCCCGACGATCGCATCGAAAGGCCCGTCCGGCGCCGGGTCGTGGATATCGCCCTCAACGAACTCCACCTGCGTCAGGCCGCGTTGTTCTGCCCGGAGCCGGGCCCGGCCGAGGGCGTCCGGTGAGCGGTCGACCCCGACGACATGGCCATCGGGTCCGACCAGGTCTGCGGCTACGAAGGCAACATCCCCTCCCCCGCAGCCCAGATCCAGTACCCGCATGCGGGCGCGGATGCCTGCCGCTGCGAAGATCATGCGCGTAGCTGGGGCAAGCACACTGCCCTGCACCTCAAGGCGCGCCAGCTCGTCGTCACCGCTGCCAAACTCGTAGTCAGAGTCGCTGTCACCCATCGGATCCTCCGTGACGTTCGCGACGAGTATCCCGCGCCTGGCGCCGGTGCTGACAAGTAACCCGGGCCACCTGGACGACCTTCCGCGGCCGAAACCTCCGGCGAGGACGCTCGTGGGTACACCCGAGCCGTGCGGGCACCGTTTCTCAGACTTGGGATCGGGGAAGCGACAACTCCCGGCGGCCCATCCGCCTCGACCCAGTGCAAAGCATGCGTCCGCAAGTGCTGGAGATGGCCTGGCCACGCCCGCCGAGCGGTCAGCCGCGGGTGCTGCCGGGACCCGGGCAGCAGCAGCCTCCAGGCGAACAACTCACCAGCAGCCTGCTGTTGCGTCCTGGCCTACTCCGGGTGCAGCAGGCGCTCTGGCCGCGGCCGTCTGCCCGGGACTGGGTCGAGCCAGGCGCCATCGGGAACTGACTGATCTGCGTGCAGCTACCCCGGACGGCAGACTTGGCAATCAACTGCCCGGAGCCGGCACTCGGCGATACGCGAGGGCGTGAGATCGCCTTACAGGGCGAGACTCAGGGCGCCGGTTAGGATCATCGCCGCGCCCGCGACACGGCCACCGGTCACTCCGAACGGGATGGTCTTTTCCAGCAGGACGAAGACGGCGATGGCCGCGATCCACAGCAGGTTCATCACGCCGCCGACGAACAGCAATCCCATCAGGATCCAGCAGCAGCCCAGGCAGTACGCGCCAAGCCGCACGCCCATGCGGAAGGCTCCCAGACGGCCGCCCAGCCAGTGCCGGGACAGGAAATGCGCTGGCGCGCGGCAGTTCCGCAGGCAGGCGTCCTTGACCGGGGTGAGCTGATAGACCCCGGCCGCGATCAGCAGCGCGGCGCCGAGCCCGGCGCTGCGCGAGACCATCATCGGGGACAGCAGCGCGGCCCGGTCAAGGCCCCACTGGGCGACGGTGGCCACCACGCTGAAGATCACCCACATCCCGGCGTAGCCCGCGACCAGGATGAACGCCGGCGCAACCGGGCTGTGCTGGGCGGCGGCCTTGCGCGCGACCGCTGCGTACAGCAGAGTCATCGGCACCGCGGTGGGGACCATCATGGCCACCATCATCACCGCCCACATCGCCAGCCGCAGGCCGAACTCGGTCGCCGTCCACGGCTGCACCCCGGCCATGGCGCGCATCACCGGCACCATCGAATGACCCCGCATGCCGGCTGACCCGCTCGCCATGCGGCCCGCTGCCACCACGACGTAGATCCAGCCTGCGGCGGTGATCCCGCCCAGACCGGTCAAGACCGCGAGGCGATCCCGGTGTCGCCAGGCCCACAATGACAGCCTCGCGCCCGAAAGGCCGGCGGCCGGAGGCATAGTCAGCGGATTACACCGTCCTGGTTCAGGTGCAGAACGTTGAACTGGCCGTAGCTGTCTTTCAGGTCAAGCTCGATGCCTGCCCGGACGGTCGAGTTCCCGTTCCCCATCTCGGCGATGGTGTACTCGAACCCGTTCGGCAGGTCGATCCGCGACCGCACCGGCTGGCCGCTGTGACGGCTGATGATCGGCGTGCCGCGGGACTCGACCAGCCCGTCGATCTTGAGGCTGGCCATCCGCTGGTCTATGTCGATGGACAGCTCGATCGGCGCGTACAGGGTATCCAGCACCGTCAACATCGTGCTGTTATAGACGAAGAAGTGCGTCGCCCCCGGCGTCGTCGACTCGCCGTGCAGGATCTTCCGCAAGCCTTCCCGCTGCACCGGGTCCGCCTGCTCATCGATGATGACCTGCTGCGTGCCGTTACCGTCCGCGATCTCGCCGGGCCAGTACAGCAACAGCGCCCAGCTCAGGCCATCGAGCCTGGTGTCGTTGAAGTGTCCTTCGTCGATCCGCCCGCACACCACTGCTTCGCAGTGCCCGTAGGTTGTCCTCGCCCCGAACTGACACGGGCAGCCCCACGAACAATTGCAGTTCCCGTACTCCCTGCCCCAGATCGTCCATCGATCAGCCATCGGCTTCCCCGGTCTCACTATTGTTCTGGAGTTCCCATCCCCAGCACGACCTGGCTGTCCTGATAGGCCTGCCCTCCCCGACTACCTACAGCCATCCCCGCACCGGTCTACTCGCCAGCCCGTTGGAAATGGGCCGTGTCCAGGTGATGCGACGGCTCGGGCCGCGCAACCGGAACCCCAGGTCGGCACCGCTAAGGTAACAAGGGCGCTCGTCGACCGCTAGCTAGTCATCGAACCAGGCTCGACCGACTTCCAGCCCCCTGGCCGAGCGCCTGCTGGAGGTCTGAGGTATGCAGTGGCAACGGCGAGCCTTCAAAAGCCGGAGTTCACGCCACGTTCAGACCCCGCATCAGCGCCATGACCTACGGTTATCACCGCACGTCCAGCCCGGTGACGGCCCTACCGATGATCATGCGCTGGATTTCCGACGTGCCCTCGAAGATGGTGAAGATCTTCGCGTCCCGGTGCCAGCGCTCCACCGGGAACTCGCGGGTGTAGCCATTGCCGCCGAGGATCTGGATGGCCTGCTCGGTGACGCGCACTGCCGTCTCCCCCGCGACCAGCTTGGACATCGAGCCCTCCGCGTGGGCGAACCGGCGGCCCTGCCGCGCCATCCAGGCCGCCCGCCAGGTCAGCAGCCGCGCCGCGTCCACCCCCGCCTGCATGTCGGCGAGCATGAAGGCCACTCCCTGGTTCTGCCCGATGGGATGGCCGAACTGCGCGCGGTCCCTGGCGTACTCGCTGGCGAATTCCACCGCGGCCCGCGCCACCCCGACGGCCATCGCGGCCACGCTGGGCCGGGTCGCCTCGAATGTCCGCATCGCCGCCTGCTCGCCGCTCTTGCCGCCCTCACGCACCCTGGCCAGCCGCTCGTCGAGCTTCTCCTTGGTGCCGACCAGGCACCGGCCGGGCACCCGGACGTTGTCGAGCACCACCTCGGCGGTGTGCGAGGCGCGAATGCCGTGCTTGCGGAACTTCTGCCCCTGGGACAGCCCCGGGGTGCCGGGCGGCACGATGAAGCTGGCCTGGCCGCGCGCCCTGAGCTCGGGGTCGACCGAGGCCACGATCACGTGCACGTCAGCGATCCCGCCGTTGGTCGCCCACGTCTTGGCGCCGTTCAGCGTCCACTCGTCGGCGGCCTCGTCGTAGACGGCGCGGGTCCTGATCGCCCCCACGTCGCTGCCCGCGTCGGGCTCGGAGGCGCAGAACGCGCCCAGCTTCACCTCACCCGGGCGGCCGAACATCTGCGGTATCCACTCCCCCACCTGTTCCTGCGTCCCGTTGCCGGCCACCGCGACCGCGGCCAGCCCGGTGCCGGCCAGCGACAGGCCGATCCCCGCGTCCCCCCAGAACAGCTCCTCGAACGCGACCGGTATCCCGAGGCCGCTCGGCTCCAGCCACTGCTGGGCGAAGAAGTCGAGCGAGTACAGCCCGATCTTGGCGGCCTCCTCCAGGACCGGCCACGGGGTTTCCTCCCGCTCGTCCCATTCGGCGGCGGCCGGCCTGATCACGTCGGCCGCGAACTCGTGCACCCAGCTGCGCATCTCGCGGACATCAGCGCTCAGGTCTAGGGAGAAGACGCCGTGGTCGTCGGCATCAGGGCTCATTCTGCTCTCCTCGCAGTGCCTCGTGCGCCCGGGTGCCAGCCGGCCAAAACCGGCGGCGGACGTGAAAGTTACTGAACAGTAGCACGCGGTGGCCCTGCACCGGAACGGGGTGCGGGCAGCCGTGCCGCCGGCCGGCCGCGATACTTGCCTAGCGACCCGCCCGGCTGCTCCGGCGGGCCGAACCGACATGGAAGGAGCCCGCACCGGATGGACTACGGCGGCTACCAGAAACTGCTCTTCGAGCGCCGGGACAACGGCGTGCTGCTGATCACCCTGAACCGCCCGGACTCCTACAACGCGGCCGACGAGACGATGCACCGCGAGCTGGCCGCGGTCTGGACCGACGTGGCCCGGGACGACCAGACCCGGGTCGCGGTGGTGACCGGGGCGGGTAAGGCGTTCTCAGCCGGCGGTGACCTGGCGATGGTGGAACGGATGGCCGGCGACTACGCCAAGGTGACCCGGATGCTCACCGAGATGAGCGACCTGGTCTACAACATGATCAACTGCGATAAGCCGGTGGTGTCGGCGATCAACGGCGTAGCGGTGGGGGCCGGCCTGGTCGTGGCCCTGCTGGCTGACGTGAGCATCTGCGCGGCCGACGCGCGGCTGGGCGACGGGCACGTCAGGCTCGGCGCCGCGGCCGGCGATCACGCGGCCATCATCTGGCCGCTGCTGTGCGGCATGGCCAGGGCGCGCTACTACCTGCTGACCGGGGAGATGGTCAGCGGCACGGAGGCCGAGCGCATCGGCCTGGTCAGCAAGTGCGTCCCGCGCGAGCAGGTGCTGTCCGAGGCGTTCCGGGTGGCGGACACGCTGGCCGCGAGCTCGCAGCTGGCGGTCCGGCTGACCAAGCGCGCGCTGAACGGCTGGCTGCGCGCCGCCGGGCCGCTGTTCGACCAGTCGGCCGCCTACGAGATGCTCACCTTCATGGGCGAGGACCTGCGCGAGGGCGTGACCGCGCTGCGGGCCAAGCGCCCGCCCGACTTCCCGTCGGCGCGGTAGGACGACGGCGGAGCGCCGGGCGACGGCAGCCGCCCGGCGCCCTGGCGCGCCGCCGAGGCGGATCAAGGACGGCGGCCGGGGAGGCCGGCGCCGGACGACCCCGGGCGGGCGGCTCAGCCCTTCTCGTGCCGCTCGAGGAACTCATACACGTCGGCCTCGTCCACGCCCGGGAAGCTGCCCGCCGGCAGCACCGACAGCACGTGCGAGTGGGCCCGCGCCGACGGCCAGGCCTTGCCCTGCCACCGGGCGGCGAGCTCGGCGGGCGGGCCGCTGGCAGCAGTCCCCGTCCGGGCAGGCCGAACGGTGTCGCACCGTGCTCTCCCGGCCGCGGAACCAGCGCGAGTGCTCGTACGGCACGCCCAGGGTGACCGCGAACCCGCGCTCCCGGCCGGGATCGACGTGCGCGACGCAGAAGTAGGTGCCCGACGAGGTGTCGGAGTACTGGTACAGCGGCGAGAACCTGTCCTCGGCGGCGAACACCTGCCGTCCTGACCACATCCGGCACATGCGCTGCCCCTCGATCGCGCCGGACGGGTCGGCCGGGAACTTCAGGCCGTCATTCTCGTAGGCCTTGTAGATCACTCCGCTCTCGTCGTTCTTGACGAAGTGGCACGGCACGCCGAGGTGGTGGGTGGCCAGGTTGGTGAACCGGTGCGCGGCCATCTCGTAGGAGACCGAGAAGACGTCCCTGCAGGTCCTCGACGGACAGGTCCCTCGACGTCCATGGCCGCGCTGAGGAACGGCACCGCCGCCTGCTCGGGCACCAGCACGGCCGCCGCGAAGTAGTTCGCCTCCACCCGCTGGCGCAGGAAATCCGCGAAGTCCCGCGGCTCACTGTGACCCAGCAGGAAGTGACCGAGCGCCTGGAGCAGGACCGCGCGGGCCGAGTGCATGCCGACCGGCTCCTGCTTGACGTAGATCCGCTGGCTCCGCAGGTCGGTCAGCGACCGCACCGACCGCGGCAGATCCTGCACGTACCGGACGGAGAAACCATGATGGCTGACCACGGACAGCAGCAGTCCCTGCGACAGGGCGCCGCCGGGGTAGCCTGCCGCGGCCGAGCGCGCCCGCCGCGACCTCCTCGATCGAGGCGAAGTAGTTGCCCCGCTCCCGCATCATCAGCCGCAGTTCCGCGTTGGCCTCCCGGGCCTCCTCGGGCGTGGCGGTGGGCTTGGACCGCTGCCTGCGCAGCTCTGCGTACAGCGCGGACAGGTGCTCGAGCACGTCGTTGGGCACCTTCGCGGTGACCTTGAGGTGCGGCAGCCCGAGCTCGCGGTAGACCGGATCGCGCTGCGCCTCCTCGATCGCGATCTCCAGCTGGGCGCGGCGGCTGGGCGGATCCCGGCGCAGCAGCTCCTCCGACGGCACGTCGAGCGCCTCGGCCAGCGCGGTGAGCAGCGACAGCCTGGGCTCCCTGCGGCCGTTCTCGAGCATGGACAGCGCCGACGGGGCGCGGTCGACCCGGGCGCCGAGCTCGGCCAGGGTGAGCCCGCGCGCCCGGCGCAGGTGGCGGAGCCTGCGGCCGAACGTCAGCCGATCCTGCTCGTGCGCAAGCGTGAACGATGACGACTCTTCATCTGCGAACTCTGTCACGACTTCATACTAAGTGAAATTTGAGCAGATTTTCTGCTACCTGGATCCTGGCCGAAGACCGGGCACGAGCGTGCAGATTGGTACGTACACCCGGGGACGACTTGGAAGGGGTTGGACCGGTGATGGATCGTCGCCTCGAGGGCAACGGGGTTCATCTGGCTAACGGGCATCGGCGACCCCGGCCCTGCACGATCAGCGACAAGGCGGCACGGCTGCGGCTGCAGTGGCAGGAAGACCCGCGCTGGGCGCACGTCGAGCGCACCTACAGCGCCGAGGACGTGGTACGGCTGCGCGGGTCGGTGCAGGAGGAGCACACCCTCGCCAGGCTCGGCGCGCAGCGGCTGTGGAAGCTGCTGCATTCCGGCGGTTACGTAGCCGCGCTCGGCGCGCTGACCGGCAACCAGGCGGTCCAGCAGGTGCGCGCGGGCCTGCAGGCCATCTACCTGTCCGGCTGGCAGGTGGCGGCCGACGCCAACCTGGCCGGCCAGACCTACCCGGACCAGAGCCTGTACCCGGTCAACTCGGTGCCGCAGGTGGTCAGGCGGATCAACAACGCGCTGCTGCGGGCCGACCAGATCTCCTGGTCCGAGGCCGCGGACTCCGGCAACGCCGTCCAGCACGCACTGGCTGGCGCCCGATCGTGGCCGACGCGGAAGCCGGGTTCGGCGGCGTGCTGAACGCGTTCGAGCTGATGAAGTCCATGATCGCGGCCGGCGCGGCCGGCGTGCACTGGGAGGACCAGCTCGCCTCCGAGAAGAAGTGCGGCCACCTGGGCGGGAAGGTGCTCATCCCCACCGGCCAGCACATCCGCACGCTGAACGCGGCCCGGCTCGCGGCCGACGTATCCGGGGTGCCGACGATCATCGTGGCGCGCACCGACGCGGACGCGGCCACCCTGATCACCTCCGACGTGGACGAGCGCGACCAGCGGTTCATGACCGGGGAGCGCACGGCCGAGGGCTTCTTCCGGGTGCGCAACGGCATCGAGCCGTGCATAGCCCGCGGCCTCGCCTACGCACCGCACAGCGACCTGCTGTGGATGGAGACTTCCACTCCGAACCTGGAGGTCGCCCGCCAGTTCGCCGAGGCGATCAAGGCCGTGTACCCGGACCAGCTGCTCGCCTACAACTGCTCGCCGTCGTTCAACTGGCGCAGGCACCTGGACGAGGGAACCATCGAGAAGTTCCAGCGCGAGCTCGGCGAGATGGGCTACAAGTTCCAGTTCATCACGCTGGCCGGCTTCCATGCGCTCAACCACTCCATGTTCGACCTGGCCCGCGGCTACAAGGAAGAGGGGATGCCCGCCTACGTGCGGCTGCAGGAGGCGGAGTTCGCCTCGGAGGCAGACGGCTACACCGCGACCAGGCACCAGCGCGAGGTCGGCACCGGCTACTTCGACCTGGTCGCCTCGGCCATCACGCCGAAGTCCTCAACCGTCGCGCTGGAAGGGTCGACGGAGGCCGCGCAGTTCGCCGCCGCGCACTGACCGCTGCCCCGGCGCGCGTCCGACACCGCGGCGCCGGCACGCGCTTAGGGTCACCGTGTTCGCGCCCAGAACTTCCGTTCGGGGAGCGCGGATCCGGCCGATCGTAGCGCGCGCCCGCGTCGGACTCGTCCGCTGATCGGCCCGGCACCGAGGAGCGGCCGTGGCATTTCTGGACGAGTCCACCTGGAGCGGCAAGGTATTCAGCGACGGCTGGACGCCGGGATCCGGCGGCGACGCCGCGGTCATCGAGCCTGCCACGGGAGACGAGATCGGCCGGGCCGGCCTGGCGTCGCCGGCTGACGTGACCAGGGCGGCGGCCATCGCGGCGCAGGCGCAGCCCGGGTGGGCCGCGCGCCCGCACACCGAACGGTCCGCCCTGCTGCGCCGGGCCGCCGAGGTGTGGCTGGCGAACGCCGCCGCAGATCGAGCGCTGGGGGATCCGCGAGGGCGGCAAGATCGCCGCGGCCGTGCAGTTCGAGACGCACGTCGCCACCCAGGAGATCTTCGAGGCGGCGACGCTGCCGTCGAGAGCCTACGGCGAGCTGCTGCCCAGCGAGCAGCCCCGGCTCAGCTTCGCCGAACGCGTGCCGGCCGGCCTGGTCGGCGTGATCGCGCCGTTCAACTTCCCCCAGCATCCTGGCGATCAGGTCGGTGGCTCCCGTTCGGCGGCGTGCTCGCCTCGGGGACCGGCGCCCGGCTCGGTGGCGCTGCCAACCTGGAGGCGTTCACCGACACCCGCTGGGTCACCATCCGCGGTGACATCGCCCCCTACCCGTTCTGACCCGTGCGGCCGGCCGCGGGCTCCGGCACGCTCTACACTTCCGTGAGGATCGCCGTTGTCCGGCCGGCCTGAGCGGCCGAGCGGCGGGCGGCTGCCGGCCGGACCACCTCGGGAAACTGCCGGACATGCCGGGCGCGGTGCTGGCCAGACCTGCCCGAACCCGCCAGACTCGGTGGCGGGAGGCTTAGGCGCGCTCCCGCGCGGAAGGGACGCCCATGCACGAACTGCGCCTCGTCGCAGTCAGCGAGGACGGCACCTATGCCGTCCTCGTGGTCCCGGGCCGAGGCGGTCGCTTCTCGTTGCCGATCGATGACCGGCTCAGAGCGGTAGCGCGCGGACAGTTCTCCCGACTCGCCCAGTACGAGATCGAGGTGGAGAGTCCCTTGCGACCCAAGGAGATCCAGGAACGAATCCGTGCCGGAGAGACCGCGGACGAGATTGCCGACGCCGCAGGCGTTCCGATCGAGCGGGTCCGCTGGTTCGAGGGTCCCGTGCTGGCCGAGCAGATCGTACCGGGCGCGGGAAGCGCAGTCTGCCATGGTGCGCCGGCCCGGCGATTCCGGCCCGGGGCCGAGGCTTGGCGAGGTCGTGACGGAGCGGCTCGGCACGCTCGGCAGCAGTGCCGAGGACGCGCAGTGGGACTCGACCAAGCGCGGGGACGGCAGCTGGCAGGTCCAGCTCGTGTTCAACACCGGCGGCCGGGTGCGGACCGCCGAGTGGATCTACGATCCGCGCCGCAGGCACGCCACGCCGGTCGACGAGGCAGCCGCGATGCTGTCCCTGCCCGAGGCGGATCTTCCGCCCGCGCCAGGCGCCCGGCGCGGCGAGGCCACGGTGACCCCGCTCCAGCCCAGGCTGCACGCGGGGTCCGCGGCCGCCGGCCACCCGGCCCGGCGGGCGTCCGAGGCGCCGCCGAGGAAGCCGGAGACGGCGCCGTCAGCCGAACGCGCGCAAGATTCCGGGCCTGCGGCCGAGACGGAACCCGGTCGGCCGCAGGAGGCCCAGGAGCCAGGTTCCGGCCGGGATGACGACCGCGCGCCGGCCGCGGTGCAGACCGGCCGGCGGGCGGCAGGCGGCCGCGCCAAGCGCGCGTCGGTACCGTCTTGGGACGAGATCATGTTCGGCAGCTCGCGTCCCCACGACTAGGCCCGGCCTGGCCGGAGAGGCCCGGCCCGCGCGGGGCAGCCCGGCCGCCGCCCTGGCCGTTCGATGACGACCTCTTGCCGGGCATACGGGACGGCAAGCCTGGCGCTGCCTCGTGGCGATCTGCCCGGGCGACACGGGATATTGCCGCCGTTCTCACCGATCCAGAACGCATAGGATCGCCTCACGGGGACGCCGGGCGACGGCTCGGCGCTGGTGATCGGCTGTGTGAGGGCGCGGAGCGCCGCGGGCACGAAGGGATGCAACGACGCGTGTACTGGTGTGGCCGCGGCCCCCGGCTGTCCGCCCGGCGCACGGCAGCGGTCGCGGCCGGATGCCTGCTGCTCGCTGCGCAGGCCGGCTGCGGGCTGGTGGGGGCTTCTACCACATTGTCGGGGGACGCGCCGGTCAAAATCACCGTGACAAGCCCGGTGCTCACCCGGGGCGTTATTCCGGCTCGTTACACATGCCACGGATCGGGCACGAGCCCGCCCCTGCACTGGTCTGGTGCGCCAACGGGCACGAAAACGCTGGCACTTGTCGTTGATGACTCGAACGCGCCGATCACGCCGTATATCTACTGGATCGTGTTCGACATCAACCCGACAACGACCGACATTCAGGCGGGCGAACTGCCCCCTGGTGCCCGCCAGGCTCAGAACAGCGCTGGTCATGCGGCCTATGACCCGCTATGCCCGCGGAATCGTGAACACTCCTATAGGTTCACCGTTTATGCACTTGACTCGGTTCTTCCGCTGCCGGACGGGACCGGCTTGATGCCTGCTTGGGTGGCTATCGCACGGACAACCATCGCACGTGGTAGACTCAACGTCAATGTCAATCCGTAATCGGTCAACTTCGTAGCGTAAACAGTACAAAATCTAAATTTTCGGTAATCTCATGACAGGGCCGATACGGGTACGCCAGAATTGCGCCTCAGGCGACCAGCCTTGGATGTATCCAGGGTGCTGGCGATACAGGGGAAGGCCCGCGTCAATGGCCGCGTGTGCCTCGCTGGTGCCAACCATGTGGCCATGGCCTGTTGGGTGGTGGAATGCTTCTCCTCGTGGTCGGCCTGGTAGTGATCGTGCTCGTGATCCTCGTGGTCGTGTTCCTCAGCGTTCGCTCCATGCGAGCCGAGGAGGGCGGCGATCACCTCGCCCGTCCGGCCGGGCGAGGCAGGGCGGGCGGCGCCCGGGATGACTTCGCCAGCCCGGACCGGGGCGGTGCTGCGCGCCGACGGGAGACCGGGCGGCAGTCGGCCCGCCGCGGGTCAGCACAAGACGAATGGCCGGCTGACCGCGAGCCGGTCCCGGCAGGACGCAACGCCAGGGCCGCCACGCAGCACCGCTTCGGCTCGCTACCACGCCCGCGCGGTCACCAGCATGACCAGGATCCCGAGCCCGGCGGGCCGGATGACCGCGATGACACCCGGCGAGGGTCGCGGCAGGAATCGGTGCCCAGGCTGGCAGATGACAGGCGGGACCGGACCGGGGCCGACCGGTCGGCTGACGACTGGGGTGGCGTCTCCGACGAGCAGTACTGGGCGGAGCTCGCCGCGGACAAGCCACTCGCCACCACCGCCCGGTCCGTCCAGCCCGGGCTGGACGCGCGCCCGGCCGCAGCCTTGCGGGACGACGCCCTGGATGCGGGGTCGGCCGATGCCGCGGACCGCTGGAGCGGCCACGACGAACACGCTGCCAGGCCGCAGCGCGGACAGGCCGCGACGGTGACGGCCGCGGCCGCGCCCACGGCCCAGTTCAGCCTCCGGCCCGGGCCCGGCCTGCCGGACAGGCAGCCTGACGCGCTGCGGGAACCGCTTCGGTTCCCAGCGCCGGCGACTGCCCGCGGCTCAGCGACGCCCGCCGAGCCGCGGACCGGCCCGATGAGCACCGGCGGGGATGTGGACACCGATCCGGGCATCGGCGGGATCGGCTGGCGGCCCGCGGAGTCTGACGGCACGCCGGCTGCGCAGTGGCAGGCGCCGGACACGGCGGTACCGGCTGCCTGGGACCCCGGGACACGGCCCGCGGAGGACCCGCTGACCAGCCCGTCCTTCGCGGCACCGAACGCGTATTCCGCCGACAGCAGGTCATACCGCGGTTCGCATGACCGGGCCCAGCCGCACTACGAAGCACCTGCGGACGTCCTCGAGACCGACCGGTACGGCGCGCCCGGCTATCAGACGGATCCGGCGTGGGGCCGTACGAGCCCGGCAGCCGCTGTACCGTCCTACGGCGGCCGTGCCGATGACTGGCGCGGCCAAGACAGCCAGTACCCTGGCATTTCCCTCGAGCCGCTGCCCGAGCCGTCGGGGAGCTGGTATTCCGCGCCTACCCCATCGGGCGGCCGGCCGTCCTATCCCGAGCCGTCAGGCCAGGCGTGGGACCAGCACGACGACGGCTACCAGAGCGGACCCCGTCATGATCCCTACCCCGGCCAGCAGAGCTGGCCGGCGGCGGAACCGTACCCCGTCAACGGCGCGAGCTACGGGCGGGCGGCCGACCACGGTGGCGGCCATCATCGGGATACCGGACCGTCCGGCTACCGCGACGTCCTCGCCGGGTACGGCCCCTCAGGCCATGGTCCCGGCGAGAGCGGCTACGACGAGCCCGGACGCGGCTCGGGTGACGTCGGCGTTGGCTACGGCCAGCCGGACTACGGCCCGGGCCAGGCCGGCTACCGGCGGTCGAAGCACAGCCTGCCGGACGCCGGCTACGACCAGCCGGCCCACGACCCCCGCTACCAGTGGCCAGGCAACGGCGCGGATGCCAGCTACGAACGGCCGGACTACGACTCCGGCACGTCGCGCGAGGGCCTCGGTCAAGGGTCCGGCTACGGGCACTACCCTGGCTACGATGGCCGCGGCTAGCCCCGATGGCTGACGTCGCCGGTCATCCCGGTGGCGTGAGTCGGTTACGGTCGCTGGCGGCACTGTCACCGGCAGCGGTTGACAAACCTGCCCGGGCGACGTGGAGAATGAGCCGACCGTATAAGGCAGGGCAGATGAAACGTGACGCACCCGATCATGCGCGGACGTACCACTTGCACAGGCTCGCGACTGCCCTGGACAGCAGGGGTCTCCCCGCCACGGTGAAGACGACCTATCCGGCCGCGCTGCACGTATTCAGGCCGGGGGCCACGATGCTCGCGGAGAGCATTGACTGCATTCCCGCCAACGACCGGGATGGACGGCTGCGCTGGTACTACCGGTGGTCCTGGGGCGAGGTGCTGCATGACACCGAAGATCCGTCGGCCGCCGCGGAAAAGATCGTAGAGGTCCTGGCGGCCCGCTGAAACCCGCCGCGTAGTGGACCACGCCCTGGAGTTCCGGCGCGATCTGTACCGGGGAACCGCCCGGGACTATGACCGCTCCCGGCTGCCCTATCCGCAGAGCCTGATCGATGATCTCGTGCGGCGATCCGGGGCGGCCGGCCGGGACAGGCTTCTCGACCTCGCCTGCGGTACGGGCCAGGTCAGCTTCGCCCTGGTCAGCCATTTCGGGGAGGTCTGGGCCGTTGAACCAGGAGCAGGAGATGATCGGCGTCGTCCGCGAGAAGGCAGAGATAGCGGGAATCGGCCACATCCGAGCTGTGACCTCGGCGGCCGAGGAGCTGTCCGCGCCCGCGGGGTCGTTCGACCTGGTCGCCATCGGAAATGCCTTTCACCGGCTGCCCCGTCAGATCGTCGCCGCCAGGGTCTTCCAGTGGCTGCGGCCCGGCCGGCATCTGGCCCTGCTATGGGGCGGGAACCCGTGGGACGGCGATGCGCCCTGGCAGCGGGCCCTGTCGGCGGCCCGCGACCGATGGATGACGCGGACGGGGACCCGCAGCCGGGTACCGCCGGGGTATGACCGGGATCGAAGGCAGCGGCCGGATCAGGCCATCCTGCGGGAATCAGGATTTCAGCTGGCCGGCTCCTACCGGTTTGCCGCCGCCTGCGAATGGACGTCCGAAACGCTCATCGGCTTCGCCTTTTCCACCTCGGTGCTTTCCCGTGCGGCACTCGGCAGCCTGGCCCCGGAGTTCGCATCCGACCTGCGTCGCGAGCTCCGCGCCTGCGACCCCTCCGGACGGTTCCGGCAGAGCATCCTGTTTAGCTATGACCTGGTCCGCCGTCCGGCGTGACATCGTGAGGAAACCGATGGCATATGGGTCCTGATCTCACCCCTGCCGGGCGAGGCGCGGTCGGGTCATCGGTGGGAACGTCGGCGTTATGAGGTGGCTAGCACTATGACAATCGGCGGCAGCATCGCGCTCCTCGTCATCGGAGCGATACTCCGGTTCGGCATCACCTGGAAGCCTGCGAACGTCAACCTGGACGTCATCGGCGTGATCTTGATGATCGCCGGAGGCCTCGGCCTGGTCATCAGCATCGCGCTGCTCGCCACGCGGCGCCGCCGGCGCGCGCCGGCCGAGGTCTATGAGGAGCGCCGGTACACCGAGCCGCCCGGCGAACGCTAATGGAGGCTGCCCTATGAGCATCGGTGCGAGTATTGCGCTGCTCATCGCCGGAGCGATACTCCGGTTCGCGGTTACCTGGAAGCCGCGGTACGTCGACCTGCACGCGATCGGGGTGATCTTGATGATCGGCGGCGCGGCAGGCCTCGTCGTTTCGCTGTCGCTGCTCATCTCGCGCCGGCGTGCCCGTGCGTCGACGGAGGTGTACGAGCAGCGACGTTACGTGGAGCCACCACCCCGCTGATCCGGACGGTCGTGCCGGGCCAAGGTCAACTGCCTGCTCCTGCCCTGCCCGCTGCCGGGCGGTTCCAGCGCAAACGGCCAGGCCGGCCGAGGCGCCGCCGGCCCAGTATCACCGTCACCGTTGCGAAGTTCCCATAACAGGCGGCACTCCAGCACGGTAACTTTGGCGAGTCCTGACTTGAGCGGAGCCGGGCCGTACGGACGGGCTCCCTCGGATGCGTGCGGGATCCCACCGGCAACGCCCCCAGTGACGAGGAGAAGAACATACCCATGGCAGCCACGCTCCAGGAGATCCTGCTCGCGCCGGATACCCGGCCCAAGGTGATCGACGACTGCTACGCGCTGATTCAGCAGGAGGTCTCCGACAAGTCGGGGATCTCCGGGGCCGCGGTCAAGATCGCCTACAAGACGGTGAACACCTTTGCCCCGGGCCACGTCCGCCACATGCTGCAGTCCCTGCTTCCCGACATCGTGGACAAGCTGCAGCCGTTCTGGGCGGATTTCAACACCTCCGGCGGCTCCGAGTTCGGTGACTACCTGGCCAAGCGCGGCGAGGAGGTATCACAGGCCCTGCTCTCGGTGACCGACGCCCGCGCGGCGGCCTCCCGCCGGCCCACGATCGTCAAGGCGTACAACACCGTCCGCGGCAGCGCGGTCAAGCACGTCGAGGCCGCGCTCCCGCACGTCGGCGACCTGGTGCTGAAGTACGCGAACTGACGCACGCCCGGCGAGCGATAGCCTCCGCAGCGCACCTGGCCAGGCCGGCACCCCCCGTGCCTGCCTAGCCTGGCCTGGTCCGGCCTGGCCTGACCCAGGCTGGCCTGATCCGGGCTGTCTGGTCCGGGCTGTCTGGTCCGGGCTGTCTGGTCAGCCGGTCGCCGGCCTGGCTCGCCGCTGGGCTGGCGCTGAGCAGAGCCCGCCCGGGTGCGGCTGACCCGGCGCCGGCGCCGAGTTCAGCTTAGGGCTGCGGCCACGATCGCCTGCGCCTGTTCCTGGATCGCGGCCAGGTGGGCGGGGCCGCGGAAGGATTCGGCGTACAGCTTGTAGACAGCCTCGGTACCGGACGGCCGGGCAGCGAACCAGCCGGATGCGGCGACGACCTTGAGGCCGCCGATCGGGGCGCCGTTCCCGGGGGCGGTGGTCAGCTTCGCGATGATCTGTTCGCCCGCGAGCCGGTCGGCGGTGACCTGCTGCGCCGAGAGCCTGGCCAGCGCCGCCTTCTGCTCCCGGCTGGCCGCGGTGTCGATGCGGGCGTAGGCGGGGGCTCCGTAGCGTTCGGTGAGGGTGCGGTACAGCTGGGAGGGCGACCGCCCGGTCACGGCCGTGATCTCCGAGGCCAGCAGGGCCAGGATGATCCCGTCCTTGTCCGTCGTCCATGCCGACCCGTCGCGCTGCAGGAACGAGGCTCCGGCGCTCTCCTCGCCGCCGAAGCCGACCGAGCCGTCGAGCAGTCCGGGCACGAACCACTTGAACCCGACCGGCACCTCCAGCAGCCGGCGACCCAGGCCGTCGGCTACCCGGTCGATCATCGACGAGCTGACCAGGGTTTTGCCGACCGCCGCCGATGGCGGCCAGCGGTCGCGGCTTCGGTACAGGTAGTCGATGGCGACGGCCAGGTAATGGTTCGGGTTAAGCAGTCCCCCGTCCGGGGTGACGATGCCGTGCCGGTCAGCGTCGGGGTCGTTCCCGGTCGCGATCGCGAACTCGCGCTGACGGGCGATCAGGCTGGCCATGGCCGGCGGCGACGAGCAGTCCATCCGGATCTTGCCGTCCCAGTCCAGGGTCATGAACCCGAACGCGGCATCCACCACCGGGTTGACGACGGTCAGGTCCAGGCCGTAGCGCTCGCCGATCTCGCCCCAGTAGCAGACGCTCGCCCCGCCGAGGGGGTCAGCCCCGATGCGCACCCCTGCCGCCTTGATGGCGGCGAGGTCGATGGCCTGGCCCAGAGCCGACACGTAGGCGCCGAGGAAGTCGAACCGCCGCGTGGTGTCCGCCGCGGCCGCGCGCGCGTACGGGATCCGGCGCACGCCGGTCAGGCCGCCGGCGAGCAGGGCGTTCGCCCGGTCCTGGATCTGCCCGGTGATGTCGGTGCCGGCTGGGCCGCCATCGGGCGGGTTGTACTTGAACCCGCCGTCCGAGGGCGGGTTGTGCGACGGCGTGACCACGATCCCGTCCGCGCGCGGGCGCGTCCTGGACGCGTTGTGCGCGACGATCGCGCGGGACACCGCCGGAGTCGGCGTGTACCCGCCGCGCGCGTCCAGCAGTACCAGGACGCCGTTGGCGGCCAGCACCTCCAGCGCGCTGACCTGCGCAGGCTCGGAAAGCGCGTGCGTGTCAGCACCCAGGTAAAGCGGTCCGTCGATGCCCTCGCCGGCCCGGTAATCGCAGATCGCCTGGGTAGCGGCGACGATGTGATCCTCATTGAACGTCGCCGACAGCGCGGACCCGCGGTGCCCGGAGGTGCCGAACGATACCCGCTGGGCGGGCTCGCCGGGGTCGGGGTGCAGGGCGTAATAGGCGGTGACCAGCTTCGCGACATCCACGAGATCCTCAGCGGCAGCGGGCTGCCCGGCCCGGGGGCTGCTCATGCGGTCATCCTGGCACGCGCGGCTGGCGCCGATAAACGGCATCCTCGTGTCGCGGCTCGCGGCGGCACGGCCGGCCAGTCATGGGGCCGCCTGGTAAGCCTGCCGCCAAGCCGGGCGTGCCGCCGTGTGCCGCTGGTGTGACGCCCCCCGCTGAGGATGTGACCACGTCCCGCCATCGCGGGCGGCGACACCCATACCGGGAGGGAACATGCGGCTCACAGGAAAGCTCGGCGCGCTGGCCATGGCCGGCGGCCTGGCCACGCTCGTGCTGGCGGCGACACCCGCGCTGGCCAGCAGTCACGCCGGCGCCACGACCAGGACCGGCCCGGAGGTTATCTCCGGCATGGTGACCGGCAAGGCGGCGCTGGTGAAGGCGCCCAAGATCCCGCTGACGTTCGCGGGCCTGGTTGCCGCCCGCGGGGTGATCAGCCTCGGCTCGTCCACCAGCAAGACGCACACGCTGCCATCCTCGGCCGGGAAACTCACCGTGCTGGGAACCGGCACGCAGACCAGCCAGGTAGTGAACAAGAAGACCTGCCACTTCACCTTCACCCAGGACGTCACCTACACCGTCATAGGCAGCAAGAGCACCGGCGCGTTCGCCGGCGCGTCGGGTCCCGGCGCGGTACAGATTTCCTTCGCCGCCTTCGAGCCCAGATTCACCTCCGGCCCGCACAAGGGCCAGTGCGACGGCAACGCGCCGCCGCTGGTCAAGGGCGCGGTCGCGTCCTTCCTGGCCAGCACCGTACTGACAGTAAATTCCTAGTCACTGTCGGTGGCAGCTCGAGACAGGCCAGGCTCTCTGCAATCAGGCGGGGAGCCTGGCCGCCTCATTCCCAGGAGCCATTACCTCGACAGCTTTTGCGCTGCGTCACCAGTTGGAGGCCTGCCAATCACCCGTGGCAAAATCAGCCAGGTGCAGATCGGGATGCTCGGATCCCTCGAGGTTCGCACGGACGACGGCGTCCTCGCCGACGTGCCGGGCGCCCGGTTGCGCGGGCTGCTGATCGCCCTCGCGCTCGAACCAGGTCACACAGTCCCGAAGCCGACGCTCATCGACTGGATTTGGGGTGAGCGGCCGCCCTCCGACGCGGCCAATGCCTTGCAACGATTGGTTTCCCGGCTGCGGAAGGCGCTGCCGGGAGGGTTGGTGGAGGGGCAGACGGCCGGCTACCGGTTGAGGGTGGAACCCGACGCTGTCGACGCGGTGCGGTTCGAACGCCTCGTCGGCCAGGCCCGCAACGACGAGGGCCCGCGGCGGGTACGGCTGCTGCGCGAGGCCCTCGATGCCGTCGAGCACGGTCTTGTCCCCGTATGCCTTCCGCAGTCCTGAGACTGCGATCGCTGAATTTCTCATGCGACCACTATCGGCACCGCCCCTGACACGACCCTGTCACGCCCCTGACACGACCACTGACACGGCTTTCTGCCTCGTTGCGCCAGGTCAGGGGCCGTCCGCCCGGGTGCCAGCGGTCCGCGGTCCTTGACCTGCTCCCGCGCCGGGAACAAGCTGGCAGTGGTCTCGTGCCCAGGCCCGCTCGCAAAGCCGGAAGGAAGACAGCGATGAGCAACCGGTACGCGCGCATCCTGGCGGCCGCCGGCGCCGCGGTCCTCGCGGCCACCCTGGCAGCCGCCCCGGCGCTGGCCTCGACCACCTGGACCATCCAGCCCGGCGGCGCCATCACGACGACGTCAGGCCGGTTCACCTTCAAAGACCGCAGGACCGGCAGCGTGCTCACGTGCGTCTCGGCGACCGCCAGCGGCACGCTCAAGCACGGCAGCGGGCTGCCCGGCGCCCGGGCCGGCTCGCTGTCCGCCGTCGGCTTCGCCAGCTGCACCGGCCCGGGCATCAGCGACAGTGACCTCAAAGTGACTTTTCAGGCCACCGACCTGCCCTGGCACGTGAACCTCTCCTCCTACGACGCGGCGACGGGCGTGGTGACCGGGGCGATCAGCCACCTCCAGATCATGGTGCTGGGCAACGGCTGCAATGCCGTGATCGGCGGCACCAGCGGCACCGCCAGCGACGGCTGGGTGCCGTTCACCTATACCGACAGCACCGGCCAGCTCACGGTGCTGGCTACTAACGGCAACCTGCACACCTGGAACGTCAGCGCCGGCTGCCTCGGCCTCGTCAACGACGGCGACCGGGCCAGGCTCGGCGCCACCTTCACCGTCAGCCCGAAACAGGCCATCACCAGCCCGTGAGACTGAAAACTGCTGCCTGGCAGCTCACTCATCTCGTGGCTCGCGCACCTCAAGGCCGCAGCCGAATCCGGAGGCTGACCCACCCCCGCTCCCCCGGATAGCTGCCCGCTGCGGCCGCGAACGATCGCGATGATATTCCCGCCGCCCAGCGTGCGCTCTGCGACGTGCTCGAGGCGACGAACAGCCCTGCGGACTGCCGGGCAGGCCACCAGATCCGTGCGGTTGACGCCTATCAGCCACAACCTGACGGTGCTCGGCGCGAGCGGCGACCTCCACGTCTTCGCCGCGGCGGCAGTTGACGCCCAGTTCCGGCTGGGCTTAAAGTATTAGGGGCATAAGACTTTAAGTCAGGAGTTCCGGCGTGATCAGCTTCCGGCTCGACGGCCGCTCGGTCGTCCCGACCTACCTGCAGATCGTCCAGCAGGTACGCCAGGCGCTGCGGATGGGCGTGCTGGAGGTCGGGGACAAGCTCCCGACGGTGCGGGAAGTCGTCGCGGCGACGGCCGTCAACCCCAACACCGTGCTCAAGGCCTACCGCGAGCTGGAGCGCGACGGCCTCGTGGAGCCCCGCGCCGGTCATGGCACGTTCGTGATCAACCGCCCGGCCGGCCCGCCGCCGGACACCCATTCCCGGCTGGGCCGCAGCCTGTCCCGCTGGGTCCGCACCGCCCGCGAGGCCGGGCTGGACGACGAGTCGATCGAGTCGCTGCTGCGGGTCACCCTGCGCGCGCCGAATGAGGAGCAGATCGCATGAATCCCGTGATCGAGACCCGCGCGCTGACCAAGCGCTACCGCAGGGTCACCGCCTTGAGCGAGGCCACCGTCACCGTCCCGGAGGGCGCGATATCGGCGCTGATCGGCCCGAACGGCGCCGGGAAGACAACCCTGCTGCGGCTGCTGACTGGCCTGTCCCGGCCGACCGGCGGCGAGGTCGCCGTGCTCGGCGGTACCCCCCGCCAGGATCCGGCGTTCCTGGCCGATGTCGGCTTCCTGGCCCAGGAGATCCCGCTGTACCGGCGCTTCACCGCCGCCGACCACATCGCCATCGGCGCCCACCTCAACCCCCGGTGGGACGCCGCTTCTGCCTGGCAGCGGCTCAAAGCCCTGGACATCCCGCTGGACCAGCCGGCCGGCACGCTGTCCGGAGGGCAGCGCGCCCAGCTGGCGCTGGCCCTCACGCTGGCCAAACAGCCCAGCCTGCTGCTGCTGGACGAGCCGGTCGCCGCGCTGGACCCGCTGGCCAGGCGGCACTTCCTGGGCACCCTGGCCGACGCAGTAGCCGCCGGCGGCCTGACCGTGGTGTTGTCCTCGCACCTGGTCGCCGACATGGAACGGGTCTGCGACCACCTGATCCTGCTGTCGGCATCCCGGGTCCAGCTATGCGGCGAGATCGACACCCTGCTCGCCGAGCATCAGGTCCTGGTCGGCCCGCGCAAGGACACCACCGCGATCGAGAAAACCCACACCCTTGTTCAGGCCGAACGCACCGCCCGCCAGACCACCCTGCTGCTGCGGACGAACGGCCCGGTGATCGACCCCGCCTTCGAGGCGGCGGATATCAGCCTCGAAGAACTGGTGCTCGGCTACATGGGCCAGAACGCCCCGGCCGCCTACACGCACCTGACCACGGTTGGAGAAGAGCAATGACCTGGCTGACCTGGCGCCAGTACCGCGCTCAGCTGTACATCGGCGCCGCCGCCCTGGCCGCATTGGCCGTCCTGCTGCTGATCACCGGCCTGCAGATGGCATCCCAGTACCACTCCGCCCTCGCCGCCTGCGCCGCGAGCCACAGCTGCGGCAGCCTCGCGAACACGCTGTTCCTGGGCAACCACACAGTGAGCTTCCTGGTCATCCTGACCATAGGCGTGCCGGGCCTGCTGGGACTGTTCTGGGGCGCACCGCTGGTAGCAGCCGAACTCGAAACCGGCACCACCCAGTTCGCCTGGATGCAGACCATCACCCGCAAGCGCTGGCTCGCCATCAAGGCCGGCTGGGTACTGCTCGCCGCCGCCGTCTGGGGAGGCGCCGTCTCGGCCCTGGTCACCTGGTGGTCCAGCCCGGACAACGCGCTGCAGCTGGACGCGTTCAACGCCAACCGGTTCGACATTCAGGGCATCGTCCCGGTGGGCTACGCGCTGTTCGCTGTCGCGCTCGGCATCGCCGCCGGTACTCTGCTGCGCCGCACCCTGCCAGCGATGGCCGTCACCCTTGCCGTCTTCATCGCCGTCCGCGTTGTGATCGCGCAAGTTGTCCGCCCGCACTACATGACCGCGGTCACCAAGATCTACAGCCTGGGCACCGGGTACATCCCGCGCGGCTCCTACCTGCAACTCAGTCAGGGCGTGCTCGGCCCGAAGGGTCAGGTTATCTCCGCCAACAGCAACGGGATAGTGATAGGCGGGGTGCCAGCCAGCGCGGCGCCCGCCGCCTGCCAATCGGTCATGGCTCGCGGGAATCCGAACGGCGCAATTTCCTGCCTCATGGCACACGGGTACCGCGGCTTCGTCACCTACCAGCCCGCCAGCCGGTACTGGACGTTCCAGGGCATCGAGACCGGCATCTTCGTCATCCTCGCCGCCGCACTCATAGCCCTGACCGCGACCGTCCTGCTCCGCCGCGATACCTGAACAACCAGCGTGCTCGACAGCGCATTCGGCGAGGCGCGCGTGTGTCGCAAGGTGCCCCCGCGAGGATCGCTGACCGTCCTACTACCTGCCTGTAGTAACGGGCTGTAGGGTGTTCCCCGGAGCGATTAACGCTTCAGGGGTCGAAGGGGGAATCGATGAAAACCGTCCGGAATATCCTCGTAGCATCCTGTGCGACGGCGATGGTCGGGGCAGCTGGCGTGGCGAGCTCGGGAGCTGCGTTAGCTAGCCCGGCCGCCCATCCCACCGCCTGCACGGGGCCACTGGC
Organism: uncultured Actinomycetes bacterium; assembly: GCA_963762615.1. Lineage (GTDB taxonomy): Bacteria > Actinomycetota > Actinomycetes > Streptosporangiales > Streptosporangiaceae > PALSA-505. The sequence continues at coordinate 1,094,722 of CAVXLG010000020.1, forward strand.
ACCGGGCACCTACCAGGGACTGATCGTCAAGAAGGTCTGCCTCATTAAGAAGGGTCCGGTGAACGTCGCGGGCAACGTGGTCGTCCGGCCGGGCGCGGTCTTCAACGCGATCAGCACGGCCGTGCTGACCGTGCGGGGTAACATCCAGGCCGGCCGGGGAGCCCTCGTCGGCCTGGGATGCTCACCGGAGGTGGGCTGCAAGGCGCTCACGCCCGACCGCTTCAACGGCAATATCTTTGCCAGCCAACCCCTCGGGGTCATCGTTCAGAGCGGCACCATCTCCGGCAGCGTGTTCGTGACCGGCGGCGGTGGCGGCAAGAACTGCAAGGTCAACCCGCTGTTGAAGAGCCCGAACTTCTCCACCATCGAGGACACGGTCGTGCACGGCAACGTGTCGTTCTCGAACATACGGTCCTGCTGGTTCGGCCTGATCCGCGACCACATCCACGGCAATGTCTCCGAGAGCGGAAACAAGTGGGCTGATCCCGACGCCAACGAAGTCGTGACCAACGTCATCTTCGGGAACGTCTCCTGCCCCGGTAACTCGCCTGCTCCGCAGGTCGGGGATTCGAAGGGCAAGCCGAACGTGCTGTTCGGGAGCAAGAAGCGCTGCCCCAGCCTGCCATGAGATAGGCCTGGCCCAGGCGAGTGCAGCCGCCACTCGCCTGGGCCTGACCATTGCCTGGCGTGCTCGCTGGGCGGTCACACGGCCCGGCGCCGGACCAGCCAGACGGTGGTGGCGATGAGCAGCACCGACAGTGCGAGCAGCCAGCCGCCCTCGATCCACTGGAAGGGCCAGAACCGGCTGCCCGGCTGATAGCTGGTCCACGCCGTATAGCCGTGCTGGGTGAGGCACTGTGCCGGCGAGAGTCGTCCGGAGGCCCCAATCCTGGGCGGGCAGAACTGCGAGACGGCGTGGACTAGCTGGAAGCCGTGGGCGCCGAACGCGAACTTGCCGCCCTTGGTGTACCACTTGCTCACGATCCACGCGGAACCGGGCAGGTTCAGTTTGGTGGTGAGCAGCGGTGTCATGTAGTGCTGGCGCAGGTACAGCGCGGTCGCGGAGGCGAGCCCGGCGTAGACGGCCAGGGTGGCGGCGATCGCGGGGACGACCCGCCGGATGAGCATCCCGGCCAGGACGCCGATCGCGAAGGCGGCCAGCGTCCAGGCGGCGAACGCGACCTCGCCCAGGTCGAACACGCGGGTAGTGAACGGGATCGCGTAGCCCGCGGCGAAGAACGGCTGGCTGAACCAGGAATACAGCACGCTGAACGCCGCGGCTGCGGCTGCCACCACCACCGCGAGCAGCACCAGCTTGGCGAGCGCCCAGCGCCACCGGCCGAAGCCCTGCGTCCAGGCGAACCGGAAGGTGCCGGTCTCCAGCTCACGGGCCAGCACCGGCGCCCCGGCGAACGCCCCGATCAGCGCCGGCACCGCCTGCAGAAAGATGCTGACGATAATCGCAGTCGGGCCGTATCTGCCGGTGAAGTTTATGGTGCAGGCGAGTGAGCTTGCCGGGTGGCAGGCGGTCGCGTAGGAGTGGTGTATCTGAAGGCCGGTGAGCCACAGGTACACCGCGAACGCGCCGAGGAACACGGCCACGCCGGCCAGCGCGGCCCGGTGCTGGCGCCAGGTGACCCAGGCCATCCGCCGCCAAGGAACCGGCCGCAGGCCGGCGTCGTGCTTCGCGCGGGCGGGCATGGTCAGCGCGGTCATTGCGCCACCTCCGATGGCTGGGCGGCCGTGCCGCGGGCCGGGCCGGGCAGCGCCGCGGCGCCGGGCTCGCGCAGGTAGGCCAGGGCGAGTTCTTCCAGGCCGACCGGGTGGGCTTCCCAGCCCGCCGGGACCGGGTCGTCCGCGGTGGCCCGGACCAGCAGGTGGCCCTGCGCCGCGGCCCGGCGGACGTGCACCACCGGCCGTTCGGCGTACCTGTCGGCCTCGGCGGCCGGGCCGGTCAGCACGCGGTGAGAGGCGAGCAAGCCGTCGACCTCGCCGGCCACCTGGACCCGGCCCCGTGACAGCAGGATGAGGTAGTCGGCCACCCGCTCCAGCTCGGCGAGCACGTGCGAGGACAGCACCACCGACACGCCGTCGTCGGCCGCCGCCGTCAGCACCGTGGCCATGAAGTCGTGCCGGGCGACCGGGTCGAGCATCGCCATCGGCTCGTCCAGCAGCAGTAGCCGGGGCCGGCGGGCCAGCGCCAGGGTCAGCGCGAGCTGCGCCTGCTGGCCGCCGGACAGCTTGCCTGCCTTCCGCTTCAGCGGGATGCCGAGGTCGGCCAGCCGGGCGTGCGCATAGGGCTGGTCGAAGCGCCGGTTCAGGTTGCGGGTCAGGTGCAGCATGTCGGCGACGGACAGGTTCCTGTACACCGGCGTGTCCTGGGCGACGAACGCGATGCCGTCCAGCGCGGCCGGTGACCCGGCGGCCCAGCCGCCGAGCACGGTGATGCCGCCCGCGCTTGGTTCCGCCAGGCCGACCGCCAGGTTCAGCAGCGTGGTCTTGCCCGCGCCGTTCGGGCCGACCAGCGCGGCCACGTGCCCGGCGGGGATCGCCAGCGTGCACTCGCGCAGCGCCCAGGTGCCGCCGTACTGCTTGCCCAGGCCGCTCGCCTCGATGACGTTCATGCGACGCCCTCCGTTTCGCCGTCGGCCGCGCCGCCGCGGGCGCGTGACCCGGTGCGGCGCTCATAGAAATCCCGCAGCGCGCTGCTGAACAGCGCGACCATCCCGTCCTCGTCCAGGCCCGCCGCGTCGGCGGTGGTCAGCCAGCCGAGCAGGGACTTGTGCAGACCGGCGAGTTCCGGGAGCGCGACCTGGCTCAGCGTGGCCTGGATGAACGTGCCCTGGCCGGGCCGGCCGGCCGTCAGGCCCTTGGTCTCCAGCTCCTTGTAGGCCTTCAGTACCGTGTTCGGGTTGATCACCAGCGTGGCGACCACGTCCCGGACCTTCGGCAGCTGATCGCCCGGCTTGAGGTAGCCCAGCCGCAGCGCGTGCTCGACCTGGTGCACAAGCTGCAGGTAGGTCGGCACACCCGAGGCCGCATCCAGCCGGAACTCGATCGGCGACGCGGCCCGGGGCTGCCCGGATTGGGCCGTGCTCCGATCCCCGCCGCCAGCGCCCGGCGGGGAGACGGCGACGGGCCGGCCCGCCCCGGTCCCTTTATCTATATCCATAGGACAAACGATACAGTCACCGGCGCGGCTGTCAAGCCGGCCCCGCGGCAAGGCACCAGTGAGCAGCCGGACGCCCAGTTCCGTGCAGATCGTTCGGTGCGCCTCGGACGCTGGCGACAAGACACACGTCATCGGAACCGCTAGGTTGGCATGCCCGACTGCTCGGTGACCGCCAGGGACTCCTACATCCGGCTGGGCCGTCAGGCCCGGCGCGCCGCAGGCGCCGTTGAAGCTGTGAAGGGAATTGTCACAAGTTCAGAGCGTCTATAGACAGAGTGTATAGTCTCAGTGTATTGTCATGATCATGAGCGTCCCGATGACCCTGCTGGGCCTGCTGGAGCGGAAGCCGAGCTACGGCTACGACCTGAAGCGCGACTACGACGGCTATTTCGGGCGCGGCAAGCCGCTGCAGTTCGGCCAGGTGTATGCGACCCTCGCCCGGCTCGCCCGGGATGGGAAGGTGGCCGCCGGGGAAAGCGAGCCCGGCGGCGGCCCTGACCGCAAGCGTTATTTCATCACCGAGGCGGGGGTGGCCGACGTTCAACTCCTGGCTGGCCGAGCCCGCCGAGCCCGAGCCGCACCTGCAGGCCGTGCTGTTCACCAAGGTGATCCTCGCGCTGCTGCTCGGCCGCCCGGCTGAGAGCTATCTCGACGCCCAGCGCGCGGCGCACCTGCGGCGCATGCGCGAGCTGACCGCGCTCAAGCACGGGGGCGGTGAGCTCGACACCTACCTGGCGGACTACGGCCTGTTCCACTTGGAGGCCGACCTGCGGTGGATCGACATGACCGCCGCCCGGCTCGACGCGCTCGCGAAAGAGGTGCGGAAATGACCAGTGACACGGTGCTTGAGGCGCGGGACGTGGTCAAGTCGTTCGGTGCGACCCCGGCGCTCCGCGGTGCCAGCGTGACCGTCGGCCGCGGGGAGATCCTCGCGGTCATGGGACCGAGCGGGTCCGGCAAGTCGACGCTGCTGCACTGCCTGGCCGGGATCCTCGTCCCCGACTCCGGCCAGGTCGTCTTCGACAGCCAGCGGCTCGACACGATGCCGGAGAACCGGCGCAGCGCGCTGCGCCGGGACAAGTTCGGGTTCGTGTTCCAGTTCGGCCAGCTGGTCCCCGAGCTGACGGCCGAGGAGAACGTGGCGCTCCCGTTGCTGCTGGCCGGCGCCCGCCGGGCCGAAGCGCTGCGGAAGGCTCGCGAGTGGTTCGGCCGACTCGGCCTCGACGGCTTGGAGCGGCACCGGTCCGGGGAGATGTCCGGCGGGGAAGCCCAGCGGGTCGCGCTCGCCCGCGGCCTGGTCGCCGGACCCGAAATCCTCTTCGCCGACGAGCCCACCGGCTCGCTGGACTCCCTCGCCGGCGAGCGGGTGATGCACCTGCTGACCGCCGCTGCCCGGGACCACGGCACCACCGTCGTGCTCGTCACCCACGAACCGCGCGTGGCCGCCTACGCCGACCGCGAGATCATCGTCCGCGACGGCCGGGTCACCATGACCGAGGCGGTGCGCACATGATCCGCCTCGGCCTGCGCCTCACGTTGGGAAGCGGTCGCGAAGCGGCGCTGCGCCTATTGGTGGTCGCGGCTGCCGTTGCCCTCGGGGTCGGCCTGCTGCTGTTCGCACTGGCCGGGGTCAACGGACTGCACGCCCAGACCGACCGCGGTGCCTGGCTCGACACTCCGAGACAGACGGCCCCCTGCGGCGGCCCTGGGTGCCCGGGGCCGTCGACCTCGAGCACTTCGACGCCCGACCGGCTGTGGTGGCTGTCCAGCGTCGATCAGTTCGGCAGCCAGGCGATCGACCGGGTCGACGTCGCCGCCGCCGGACCGGGCGCACCGGTCCCGCCGGGACTCACCCATCTGCCTGGACCTGGGGAGTACTACGCATCGCCTGCACTCACCAAGCTCATGGCGTCCCTGCCGGCGAACGAGCTTCGTGACCGGTTCCCGAGTCATCAGATCGGGACCATAGGCGCAGCAGCCCTTCCCTCCCCGAACTCGCTCATCATCGTCATCGGCCACACACCCATCCAGCTCTCAAAGGCGCCTGGGGCGGTCCAGGTCCGAAGCATCCAGCGAACCCCGGCCAGCTGCTACAACTGCCAGAGCGGCGCCGGGAGCGGACCTGTCCTGGGGTGGATCCTGGCCGGTGGAGCGGTCGCCTTGCTGCTGCCCGTGCTCATCCTGATCGCGACCGCCAGCCGACTGTCGGCCGCCAGGCGAGAAGAGCGCTTCGCCTCGATGCGCCTCGTCGGGGCCACGCCGCGCCAGGTCTCGGTGGTCTCGGCGGTGGAGGCGACGGTCGCCGCGGTGGCGGGGGTGGCGGTCGGCTTCGCCCTCTTCCTCCTCTTCCGGCCGCTGCTGGTCCACGTACCCGTCGGCGGAGCGCCGTTCGCCTCCGGCGACCTCTCGCTGAATTGGATCGATGCCGTGCTCGTCGTGATCGGCGTCCCGATCGCCGCCGTCGTGTCCGCTCGCCTCGCACTCCGCCGCGTCCGGATATCGCCGCTCGGCGTGAGCCGACGAGCCTCGTCCGCCCCGCCGCGGGTTTTCAGGATCATCCCGCTTCTTGCAGGAATCGCCCTGCTCGCCTACTTCGACGCGGCCGGAAAGCCAGGCAGCAACGGCGGTCAGCTTCGCGAGCTGCTGATCGGCTTCGTGCTCCTCGTGGTGGGACTGGTCCTCGCCGGACCCTGGTTCACCACGGCGGGCTCTCGGCTCATGGCCAAGCGGGCGAATCGCCCCGCCACCCTCATAGCCGGCCGCCGGCTCCTCGACAATCCCAAGTCGGCCTTCCGGTTCATCAGCGGGCTTGTGATCGCGCTGTTCGTCACGAGCGCAGCGATCGGAGCGCTCAGCTCGATCGCCGCCGCCAGTGCGAGTCCGGAGGGGAGCAGCGCCGGAAAAGATACCCTCGCCGACACGTTCTTCTGCTACTCGACGTCGAACTGTCCCGCTTCCGCCCATGTTCCCTCCGTCCCAGGCCAGGTGCTGACCGAGCTCCGCGCCACGCGCGGAGTGCGCGGCGTGACGGTGATCCACCAGAGCCCGTCCTCCGCTCAGCAGTTCAACAGCTTTTCTCTGGTCGCGTGCAACCAGCTGGCGAGCACGCCCGCGATCGGCACGTGTGCACCGGGAGCGACGGTTGCGACGATCGGCGACTTCCTTTCGAACCTCCTTGGGCACAACTCGCATGCGTCCTCAACGATCTGGCCGTCCGCGCAGCTGCCGGTGGCCGACGTCGAGAGGCTTCCCGTTGCGGCGGTCGTCGTCGCCACGAACGGGTCGTCCAGCTCCCTCGAACAGGCACGGACCGCGCTGGAGCAGGCGTTTCCCTTCCAGGGAACGCCGGTTGCGGTCGAGGAGCTCGACCCGTCTACCGCGCGCCTCCTCGCGATGATCCAGGACATGACCGATGTGATCGTCGTGGCGAGCCTGATCATCGCCGCCTGCAGCCTTGCCGTGAACATCGCCGCCGGGTTGGGTGAGCGCAAGCGCCCGTTCAGCCTGCTCCGGCTCACGGGCGTTCCCACCGCGGTCTTGCACCGCGTCGTCGCACTGGAGAGTGCCTTGCCGCTGCTACTCGTCGCAGCCGTGTCGATCGTGGTCGGTCTGGTCTCTGCTGCGCTCTACCTCCACTCACAGGTTGACATCGCGTTCCGGATCCCGGGGATCGCGTACTGGGCGATCGTCGTGGGCGGACTCGCTGCGTCACTCGCGATCATCGCTTCGACGTTCCCGCTGCTGAACCGGATGACCGGACCCGAGGTCGCCCGAAACGAGTGAAGACGCCGAACCAGCGCGGACGTGCTCGTGACGCCCTGGACAACGCGTTCCGGCTGGCACGGATGTGCCTCAAAGCGCCCCCGGCGCTCCATGAATCCGCCGGAGCGCAGGCCAGAACCATGGGCGGCGGGCGAGTCGGCCTGTAGGCCGGGTTCTGTGCACCCGCTTGCAGGCGGGCCGGCGGCCATCCATCTGGGACTGCCGTTGCCGGCAGCCTCGTGCGGTCTACCCGCGAGCATCGGGCGGGCCACCCTCAAGCGCTCGCGCTAACCGCGGCCTTCCGGCCGCGATTTCTCTTGACCTTGCTCCGGGTGGGGTTTACCGAGCCGCCGCAGTCACCTGCGGCGCTGGTGGTCTCTTACACCACCGTTTCACCCTTACCCCGGGACATGGTCCCGGGGCGGTCTGTTTTCTGTGGCACTTTCCCGCGGGTCACCCCGGGTCGGCGTTACCGACCACCCCGCCCTGCGGAGCCCGGACCTTCCTCACCGGGACGCTCCGCCCCGGCGCGGCCGCCCGGCCGACTCGCCCGCCGCCAGGCCATGATACGCCCGGCGGCCACGGCTCACCGGCCGCTCAGGTGCGCGGTGTCGTTCAGGGAGCGGAGTACGGCAGCGCCGTCCGGGTACCAGTCGATCTCGCACAGCGACGCCACGTCGAGCTGCATCCGGAACAGCGACGCGGGCGACGGGGCGAGCAGCGCGCGCGCGACGAGCTGCTTGATCGGGGTGACGTGAGTGACGATCAGCACGGTCCGGCCCGGCTGCGCGGCCAGCAGCTCGTCGAGGGCCAGCCCGACCCTGAGCCCGGCATCCGCGAAGCTCTCGCCGCCCGGCGGGGTGGCCACCTGGCCCAGCCACGCGGCCATCTCGTCCGGCCACTGGCTGCTGGCCTCGGCGAAGCTCAGCCCCTCCCACTTGCCGAAGTGGATCTCCCTGAATCCCTCCTCGACCAGCACCACGGCGCCGGTGGCGGCCGCCACCGTGGCCGCGGTCTGCCGGGCCCGCAGCAGCGGGGAGGTCACGATCAGCCCGAGACCGCCCCGGGCCGCCAGCCGGGCGGCGGCCGCCTCCGACTGCCGGACGCCGGTGTCGGTCAGCGGCGCGTCCACCGTGCCAGCGAACCTCTTGTCCACCGACAGCAGCGTCTGTCCGTGCCGGAGCATCACGGTCGTGGTCGGCGGCGGGCCCGCTGGCCGCCACGGGGGCGACGCCGTCGCGCCCGGCGCCGAAGGATTTGCCGCCGAACCGCTGGCGCTGCCGGCCGCGCTCGCGCCTGCCCGTTCGGCCGAATCCATGGCCTCATTGGCCAGCCGGTCAGCGTGGGCGTTGCGCTCCCTGGGCACCCAGGCATACGTCACCGGCCCCAGCGGCCCGGCCGCCTCGCGAGCGGCCTGCGCCAGCGCGAGCAGGGCGGGATGCTTGATCTTCCACCGGCCGGCCATCTGCTCGACGACGAGCCTGGAGTCCATCCGCACCTCGACCGCGGCGCCCGGCGCGATCCGGGCGGCCTCCCGCAGGCCAGCCACGAGGCCGCGGTACTCGGCGACGTTGTTGGTGGCCCTGCCGATGTTCTCCCGCAGCTCGGCCAGCACCTCGCCGGTCTGCGCGTCGAGCACCACCGCGCCGTAGCCGGCCGGGCCCGGGTTACCGCGCGACCCGCCGTCCGCCGCGACGATCAGGCTGCGCGGCACCGCGCGTCACAGCCCCGATTCGGGGGTGCGGACCAGGATCCGCCGGCATTCCTCGCAGCGCAGCACCTCGTCGTCGGCCGCGGCCCGGATCCGGTTCAGGTCCACGGTGTTCAGCGTCAGGTGGCAGCCTTCACATCGGCCGCCGCGCAGCGCGGCGGCACCAACCCCGTGCTGGACCCGCATCCGCTCGTAGAGCGCGAGCAGGTCCTCGGGCACCTGGGCGACCACGGCGACCCTGCGGTCCGCCGCCTTCTGGGACTGCTCGCTCAGCTCGCCGAGCGCCTCGTCGCGCCGGGCCGCGGCCGTTTCCCTGCGCGCAGCCAGCTCGGCGCGCTCGGCTGTCAGCGCGTCGCGGCTGTTCTGCGCGGCCTCCCTGCGCTCCATCACGTCGAGCACGACGTCTTCGAGCTCGGACTGCCTGCGCAGCAGCGAGGCTATCTCGGACTGCAGGATCTCAAGGTCGCGCGGAGAAGACACCTGGCCCGCGTCGAGGCGCTCGCGATCCCTGACCGACCGGGCCCGCACCTGATCAACGTCCCCCTCGGCCTTGGCCTGCTCCCGGCTGAGGTCCTTCTCGCTGGTCTCGGCGGCGACGATGGCGTCACGCAGCTCCGCGTCCCGCGCGTCGATCCTGTCGACCTCCGCGACCTCGGGCAGGCCGCGCCGCCGGTGGTCGATGCGGCCCAGCTCCGCGTCAAGATCGGCCAGCTCAAGCAGGCGCAACTGCGTCTCGGCTGATGCCTTCACAGGTTCCAACGTAGCCTGCTCCGGCGAGTGGCTGCCGCCGGGCAGTCTACGTAGGCCAAATCGGTATCCGATGGATCGGCCAAGCCGGCGCCCGGGCCGCCCTGGCTGCGGTACATATGGGGTTCATGGAGTTCCCGAGGGCGAGCCGCCCTTACATGCCGGGCTACGGCATCGCGGAGGCGGCTGAGGGCAGCGGCCTGCTGCCCTGGTCCTGGGCGGCGGAGCGGCTCACCGCATCCCGCAACTACTGGGTGGTCAGCGTGTGGCCGGGCGGCCGCCCGCACACCATGCCGGTCTGGGGCATGTGGGACGACGCCGTGCTCTGGTTCAGCAGCAGCGCGGGCTCGCGCAAGGCCCGCAACCTGGCCGCCGACCCGCGATGCTGCGTCACGACCGAGGATGCCGCCGACCCGGTGGTGGTGGAGGGGACCGCGCAGATCATCACCGATCCGCCGCTGCTGCAGCGGGTGATCGACCTGATGAACGCCAAGTACGGAACCGAGTTCGGGGTGGACTTCCTCAATCCGGAACAGAACGCCACAGTCCAGGTACGGCCGCGCCGGGTATTCGGGCTGCGCGGCAGTGACTTCACCGGATCCCCGACCCGCTGGACTTTCGAGGACTGATAACGCTCCGCAGTCACACGCTCAGCAGCAAGATCGGCTTCGTCGTCGGCCGCGCCGCGCCGCCGGCCGGCTCGACGGTCAGCTCCACCAGGTCCCCATGGCGCAGCCCGGTCGCGATCACCGGGGAGGTCATGCCGCGGGCCGGGCGGGGCAGCATGCCCGCGGTCCTGCCCCCGGCCGGCCCCATCAGCCACAGCTCGTAGCCCATTCCGGCCGGCAGGCTGGGCAGACCGGCCGAGCTGAAGACCAGTGCGTGCTCGTCGTGCGACATGACGACCGTCGCGGTCCCGCCCCCGGTCACCAGCACGCTCATCATCCTCGCGTCGGGCGCCGTCAGCACGGCCGCCAGCATGTGATCGCGCGCCCGCGCCTGGCTCAGCGAGTGCTGCGTGACGAGGGCCAGCGAGCCGAACGCGACCGCCGCGGCCGCGAACGCGGCCAGCAGGGCCGCGGCGGCCGGCCGGGCCCACCGCGGCCGGGTCGCCGGCAGGCGCCGGCGCGCCGCGGCCGCCCAGCGGGTATTCCAGGGCCAGCGGCTCGCCGCCCGTCCCGGGTCAGCCGGGACCGGAGCCAGCTGCCTGGTCCGCGCCACCTCGGCGAGCACCCGCTCCCGCATCCGGTCGGCGGGCCGGGCCGCCACCGCCGCGGCCAGCCGGGCCGTAGTCTCGTGCAGCCCCCCCACCTCCTGCGCGCACGCGTCGCAGGCGGCCAGGTGCCGTTCGAACCGCGCCCGGTCACGCGGCGGCAGCGCGTTGAGCACGTAGGGACCCGCCAGCGTGTGCAGGTCAGCCCGCCGCGAGGTCATCACGTCACCCCCAGGCAGTCACGCAGCCTGATCAGGCCGTCGCGCATCCGCGTCTTCGTGGTGCCCAGCGCTATCCCGAGCAGGCCGGCGACCTCGCGGTAGGTGTAGCCGCCGTAGTAGGCCAGTACGATCGACTCGCGCTGCAGCTCGGTCAGCGAGCCCAGGCACCGGCGGACCCGCTCGCGGTCCAGCCTGGCCTCGACGGCCTCGGCCACGTCGTCGTAGGTCACGTCCGGCAGCGCCGCCTGGTCGTCCCGGCGCGCCGACGCCTCCGCCGACCGGACCCGATCGACCGCGCGGCGGTGGGCGATCGTCGCCACCCACGCCTGCGGGCTGCCCCGGCCCGGCTCGAAATGGGCGGCGGTGCGCCAGACGTCCAGCATTACCTCCTGGGCAACCTCCTCGGTCTGGGCGGGGTCGCGGAGCACTCGCCGGACGAGACCGAACACCGTCGGCGCGATTTGCTCGTAGACGGCGCTGAACGCGTCCTCGTCGCCGCGGCCGGCCCGGCTCAGCAGCGCCGCCAGATCCGCCGCCTGGCCGGGCCGCCCTCCCGCGGGCGCGCCGTCGGCCGCCCGGCTGGCCGGGTGGCCGCGCCGCGGGTGCCGTGCCGGGCCGTCAGTCATGGCCATATTCTCCATTCGTACCCAGAACGCGGCTGGCTTGGTCCAGCCGTGCCACCAATCCGCGCGCGCGTGAAGGACGAATACCCTCTGTGACATCGGAGACCAGCAGACCACGGCTGCTCTTCGGCGCGCTGTCCGGCCTGCTGGCCGGCGCCGTGGCCGTGGGCGTCGGCCAGTTCGTCGCGAGCTTCGGCCCGCAGAACGGCGCGCCGCTCATCGCCGTGGGCGACGCGTCCATCGGCCTCGCGCCCTCGGCCGTGAAGAACTTCGCGATCTCCGAATTCGGCTCGCACGACAAGACCGCCCTGCTGATCGGCATCGGGGTGGTGCTGGCGATATTCGCCGCCGTGATCGGCGCGCTCGGCGCGCGCCGCCCGGCCTACGGGCTCGCCGGACTCGGTATCTTCGCCGCCATCGGCCTGGCCGCCGCCGGCACCCGCTCCGGAGCGGACGCCGGATATTACGTCCCCACGCTCGTCGGCGCCGCCGCGGGCGCGGTCACGCTCATCCTGCTCCTGCGCACCATCCCGGGCGCCCGGCACCAGGCGGGCACCCGGTCCAGGCGCGGGCACGAGCCCGCCGGCACCCTGCCCCCGGCAGACTCACCAGCCGCCGGCCAGGGGGCGCCAGGCGGGGAGTGGGTGCCTTCGACCCCGGTGCCGCCGCCTGCGGAACCCAGGTCACCGGACGAGCAGCGGCGGCGCTTCCTGATCACCGGCGCGGCCGCGGCCGGGACGGCCGTGGCCGGCGTCCTGGCCGGGCGGGTGCTGGCCGAGCGGGGGGCGGTGACCCAGGCCAGGTCCGCGCTGAAGCTGCCGCGCCCCGCGAAGATCATTGACGCGGTTGCTCCTCCGGGCAGCGATTTCCGCATCCCGGGGCTGAGCCCGTTCGTCACGCCGAACGCGAGCTTCTACCGGGTGGACACGGCGCTGATCCTGCCCCAGGTGCCGCCGGACAGCTGGCGGCTGCGTATCCACGGCATGGTCGAGCGCGAGGTCGAGCTGAGCTTCGACGAGCTGCTGCGCCGGCCGATGATCGAGACGTTCGTCACCCTTACCTGCGTATCGGACCCGGTGCAAGGCCCGTATATCGGCAACGCCAGGTGGCTGGGCGCCAGCCTGGCCAGCCTGCTGCGGGAGGCACGGCCGCGGGCCGGGGCCGACCAGATCCTGTCCACCTCGGTGGACGGGTTTACCTGCGGCACGCCGGTGCAGACCGTCCTGGACGGCCGGAACGCACTGCTGGCAGTGGCCATGAACGGCCAGCCGCTGCCGGTGGCGCACGGGTTCCCGGCCCGCATGGTGGTGCCGGGGCTGTACGGGTACGTGTCGGCGACCAAATGGGTCACCGACATCAAGCTCACCACCTTCGCCGAGACGGCGTACTGGGTGCAGCGCGGCTGGTCGCAGCAGGCCACGATCAAGACCGAGTCCCGGATCGACGTCCCGCTGAGCGGGGCGACCAAGCGGGCCGGCCGGATCGCGGTGGCCGGCGAAGCCTGGGCGCAGCACCGCGGCATCGACGCGGTGCACGTCCGGGTTGACCGCGGGCCGTGGCACGAGGCGAAGCTGGCGGCAGTTCCCGGCATTGACACCTGGCGGCAGTGGCTGTGGTACTGGGACGCCACCCCGGGTACCCACATCATCGAGGCCAGGGCCACCGACGACACGGGCCATACGCAGACCGCGTCGCAGGTTCCGCCGGAGCCGAACGGTGCCACCGGGTATCCGGCGGTCCAGGTCACGATCAGCTAGCGGGATCGCCGCCTGCCGGGGCTTTCCACCGGGCCACCAGCTCGTCGAGCACCGGCGCGAGACTCCGCAGCTCGTCCAGGTGGGCCGGGGCCAGCTGGTCCAGCCGCCGCTCGCCGTCGGCGGTGAGCCGGACCCGGGTAACCCGCCCGTCCCGGCTGTCCCGCCACCGCTTCACCAGGCCGGCCGCCTCGGCCCGGTCGACAAGCTCGACCGCGCTGTGATGCCGCAGCAGCAGGTAGCCTGCCAGATCCCCGATGGCGGGCTGCTGCCCGCCCGGGTGCCCCCTGATCGCCAGCAGCAGCTGATGCTGGGCCGGGGTCAGCCCGGCCTCGCGCGCCTTGGTCTGGCTCCAGTGCTGGAACCGGCGCAGGCCAGCCCGGAGCGCCAGCAGGTTCTCGTAGTCTTCGCCGGTCAGCTCATGCACACCAGCCACCTTATATCGTGATACGATGCTTTCGGGTGATCGTGCGATGAAGCAGTACAAATTCCAGGCGCCCCGCCCGCTGGTATGACCGGCGAAGACCGGCCGGGCGACCCGGCCTGCTGGCTGAAACTCATCTGCCCGCAGTGCGGCGCCGTAGCCGAGACCGAACCGCCTGCCGAGTGCCCGCAGTGCCACGCCGAGATATCCGGCGAGTGACCGGGTAATCGTCTGCCCTTCTCCGGGACTGCGCGCGGCAACCGCGAAATCCGTCGCACGAGCCGTGACCTGGGCCGGCCGGACAGCCGGCGCAGGTGCTTTCGGCGCGCAACGAGGGTATCGGTATGCGGTGGAGTGCGGCAGCATCGCTTCGGCCCGCCGGGTTGCTCATTTCCTCATCCAGGAGAGCTACGTGCACGTTCCGGCTCGGATGGGCAGTATGTATCTCATAATTGGCGGGGGAAGTCCCGGCGCGCGGGGCTGACAGGAGTCGACTGCATGGAGTCCGACACGGCAGACGTGAGCGCGACGCTCGTGTCCGAGACGGCCGCGGCCAGCCCGACGCCGGTACCCGACGGAGCCGAGCCGGGCGCGTCGCTCCTGCCCAGCCCGGCGGCGCGGACCCTCATCCTCGGCATCGACCTGTCCGGCCGGATCCTGCAATGCGACCGGCACGCCCCCAAGGTTCTCGGCCGCTCCCCCGGCGAGCTGCTCGGCGCCGAGCTTGGCGATCTCACCGCCGGCACGGCCGAGCAGAAGGACGCGGTGGCCCGCCTGATCGACGCCATGAGCTCGGGGCGGGAGAGCACGACGGTGCTCTCCCTGCAGACCGAAAAGGGCCGGACGGCCGATGCCGTCGTCACCATCCAGCCGATGACCGCGACCGATCCCGACCTGACGGCGCTCGCGGTCATCAGGCTCCCGGTACCGAGCGACGAGCGGTTCCTCGACCCGGCGGTGATGCGCCGGGCGCTGCTGGACGATTCGTTCGCCCGGATCGGCGTCGCACCCTGGACGTCGACCAGATGGCCCGCGAGCTGATGGACGTCATCGTGCCGCACTTCTGCACGTCGGCAGAGATGTCCATGCTGGAGAGCCTCATCGGCGCCGACGAGATGCCGGCCGAGGCCCTGGACTCCTCGCACCTGCTGCGCCGGCTCGCCGTCGGTTACGACGACGAGCGACCCCGCCTGGGAGGCGGCCTTCCCGACCGGCGAGGTGCTGCACTACCCGCCCGGCAGCCCGCACGTGCGGTGCATGGACACCGGCGAGCCGGTCCTCGTGCCCACCCTGTCCGCCGAGGAGGCGGCCGGGCTGGCCGAGGCGTGGCAGCGCAAGCCGGTGGCCAGCCTGCTGGCCGGCTCGTCCATGCTGATCCTGCCGCTGATCGCGCGGGACACCAACCTCGGGTTCTTCGCGTGCTCGCGCAAGGCCGGGTTCCGCAGATTCGACCGCTACGACGCCGAGATCGGCATGGAGTTCGCCGCCAGGGCCGCGCTGTTCATCGACAACGCCCGCCGCTACAGCCGGGAGCGCGCCACCGCCCTCACCCTGCAGCGCAGCCTGCTGCCGACCGGCCTGTCCTCGCCCTCGTCCGTCGAGGTCCGGCACCGCTACCTGCCCGGCAGCAAGCTCATCGAGGTCGGCGGCGACTGGTACGAGTCCATCGCGCTGCCGGGCGCCCGGGTCGCCCTGGTCATCGGGGACGTGGCCGGGCACGGCGTGCACGCGGCGGTCACCATGGGCAGGCTGCGCGCCGCGATTCACACCCTGGCCGGGCTCGAGCTGCCGCCCGCCGACGCCCTGCAGCAGCTCGACGAGCTGATGCAGACGCTGGGCGAGCGCGAGCCGCACTTCGCCACCTGCGTCTACGCGGTATTCGACGCGGTGAGCGGGACCTGCGAGATGGCGTCGGCCGGCCACCTGTCGCCGTTGCTGGTCCGGCCGGACGGCACCAGCGAGTTCCTGGATGTACCGCCCGCACCGCCGCTCGGCATCGGCGGCGGGCCCATCGAGAGCAGGCAATTCGAGATCGACGACGGCAGCCTGTTCGTGCTGTACACCGACGGGCTGGTGGAGAACCGCACCCGGGACATCGACGACGGCCTGAACCGGCTGCGCGGCGTTTTCGGGCCGGGATCGACGGACCGGCCGCTCGAGGATCTGTGCAAGTCCACGCTCGACGGCGTGTACGCCGATCACCAGCGCGATGACATCGCGGTGCTGATGGCCAGGCTCAGCCGGATCCCGGACGATCACCATGCCTCCTGGACGGTGCCGGCCAAGCCGACCTCGGTACGCCGCGCCCGGGCCCTGGTCGGCATCCAGATGGAGAAATGGGGCCTGAGCGAGTCGGCCTACACCACGGAGCTGCTCGTGTCCGAGCTGGTGACCAACGCGCTCGCCTACGCGTCCGGTGAGGTTTCGCTCAGGCTGATCCTGGATCAGGTGCTGGTCTGCGAGGTGTTCGACGATGCCGCGGCCATGCCCAAGCTCAGGAACGCCGACGACAGCGACGAAAGCGGCCGCGGGCTGCACGTGGTGAGCCAGCTGGCCCAGCGCTGGGGGACGCGGCGAACTCCGGACGGCAAGGCCGTCTGGTTCGAGCTGGCCCTTCCCGAGGACGGGCCGCGCTCCCGGCGCCAGCCGGGGCGCGCCGCCGGCCCGGTAGAACCCCGAACGCCGCGAGCGGGCCGGCCGATCCCGTGCCCGCACGGCGTGACGATATAGTGACAAGACGCGAAGGGGAGTAGCTCCAACGCCGGAACGCCGTCATCACGGCCTGTCATGGGCCCGGTGTCCGGGGCACCGCACACGTGCTGGGCGAGACCTTCGGCCGCAGCTTGAAGCTGCCGTGCCGGAGGATCGCCAACTGCCCGGCACGCGCGGAGAGGAGCCCCGGTGGCGAGCATCGCGGTCGCCCTGACTACGTTCGCCGTCATACTCCTAGCCGAGCTGCCGGACAAGACCGCGCTCGCCAGCCTGGTGCTCGGCACCAGGTACCGGCCGGTTTCCGTGCTCTGCGGGGTAGCCGCGGGATTCGCCGTGCACGTCACGCTGGCCGTGGTCGCGGGAAGCCTGCTCACCCTGCTGCCGCACCGGATCCTCGAGATCGTCGTGGCCGTGCTGTTCCTCGGCGGCGCGGTAGTGCTGCTCGTCGGCCGCAGGCCGGACGCCGAGGCCGGCCGAGGCGGGCAGCCGCAGCGAGCGTTTCTGGCCGGGCTTCCTGGCCACCTTCGCCGTGATCCTGGTGGCTGAATTCGGCGACCTGACCCAGGTGGTGATCGCGAATCTCGTGGCCAGGTACCAGGACCCGATCGCGGTGGGCGTGGCCTCCTTTGCCGCCATGTTTACGGTCGCCGCGGCCGCCGTCATCGGGGGCAAGAACCTGCTGCGGCTCGTGCCTGTCACCCTGGTCACCCGCGCCGCGGCCGCGCTCATGATTGCGCTGGCCGGCTTCACCCTGGCCGAGGCGTTCGGCTGAGCCGGACGGCCATGGCCAGCGTTCACAGCTAGCTCCGAGGGTTTGCGCAGGAATCCTGCAGGCATGAGGAACAGACTGCTGCCATCGAGAGGGTGAAGCCAGAGCCTGGAGGCTCATGATGCAGACCCGACAGATGGATGCCTCCGCCGCCCCGCGGCGCCACCGCCGGCCGCGGCTGCAGCCCGCGAGCCCGGACACGAAGACCCCGAACGGCCCGGCCGCCGGAGCTGTCCCCCCTCCCGAGCCAGCGGCGGTGCGCAGGCCGGCGGCGGAGACCCCGAACGGGCTGGCCGCCGGCGCTGCTCCCCCGCCCGGACCACCGGCGGTGCGCGCGCCGGCCGCGCCGGTTCGGCGCCCGCGCCCGGCGCCGCCATCGCGGGTCGCCGCGTTCGGGGCACGCCTGGCGCGGGCGCCGCGGCTGGTGCCGCCGGTTACCGTGCCGATGGCGAGCTGTGCGCCGAGTCACGCTACGTCCGGCGGCTCGTGATGCCCTCCGCCGCGGCGAGCTGCCGCGATGCGGACATCCCGGACGGCTGGACGGCGCTCGGCGCCCGCGTCCAGCTGGTGGTCACCGACCCGGCCCGGCTGGAGCGCGCCCGCGCGATGCTGGAAGCTCAGCTGGCCGCGATGGACAAGGCCTGCGGCAGGCTCAGCGCCGACTCCGAGCTCGCCGCGCTCGACGGCCGGCACGCCGGTCCCGTCCGGGTGAGCCCGCTGCTGGCCGATGCGATCGCGGCTGCGCTGCGGACCGCCCGGCTCACCGACGGCGACGTGGATCCGACGGTCGGCGATGCCTTCACCGCGGCCGGCCATGACCCGGGCACACCGTCCGGGCCGCCCGCCGTGCCGGAACTCGAGGCGTTCCTCAAGCCAGCGCCGGGCTGGCAGCAGGTACGGCTGGACGCGAGATCACGACTGCTCTGGTTGCCTGCGGGGATCCGCCTCGACCTGGGTGCGACCGTGAAGGCGTGGGCCGCCGATCGTTGCGCGGGCCGGCTGGCGCGCTCGCTCCGCTGCGGGGTGCTGGTGGGCCTGGGCGGTGACATCGCGGTCGCGGGCCGGGTTCCGGCGGGCGGCTGGCGGATCCGCGTCCAGGACGCCAGCGCGCCTCCCGAACGGCCGCCGGGTGGCCCGTTCACCGTGGTGGCCATTCACGATGGCGGCCTGGCCACCTCGAGCACGGCGGCCCGCCGCCGGCGCGGCGCCGACGTCCTCCCGTACATCCTGGATCCGCGGACCGGGGTTCCCGCCGCGCCGTTCTGGCGCACGGTATCGGTCGCCGCCGCGAGCTGCGCGTTCGCCAGTGCGGCGAGCACCGCCGCGATGATCCGCGGCCGCCGGGCGAAACAATGGCTGGCGGCGCTGCGGCTGCCAGCCCGCCTGGTCGGCCTGGACGGAGCGGTGCACACGGTGGCGGGCTGGCCCGCCGGCGGGTAGTCCTGCCGGGATCAAGGCCCGGCCGGCGGTCCTGGCGATAGCGAGTGGCCGGCGGGACCCCTCGGGGTGCCCCGCCGGCCCCTGCCCTTCCTGCCGCCCTCCTTGGCCGGCCTACGCTAGCCGAAGAAGCCGCTGGCAGACGCGCTCGAGCGCGCGCCGGCCGAGCCGTGACTGCCCATGTGCTTGCAGGGGCCAGTCCGCGGGGCGGCAGACGGCGACGCCGCCGCCCGGCCCGGTGACGTGCCTGGTGACGTCGAGCTATCCGGCGAGCCGGCCGACGACGTCGCTGCCGACGTCGAGTTCCTCGACGAGTCTGCGGCTGCGGCTGCGGAGCTGGCTGAGGTGGCCGCGAAGGCAATCCCCGCTCCGGCGGCCAGCCCGGCCACCGTAACCCCGGCGCCGATCGCCAGTCGGCCTAGCGTTCCGGCTGATCCTCCACGGGACATAAGCGCTCTCCCTTCTTGTCTCCGGCATGCCGTCACTCGACCGCCGGTACCGCCAGCGTCCCGGGCGGACCTGGCCGGAGCATGCCGCGCGGCTCTCAGCCTCGTCTGACTGCGGGCCGAACCCAGAGCAGGTTAAGAGGAAACGCAGAGGAACCGTTGTGCTTGGCCGGTCAGCCTGGCTGGTAGCCCAGCAAGCTGGCCGGCGCATCCCCGGAACTGGCTGGTGCACCCGGTGAAGGGGCGGCCGGCGCTGGCGACGGCGGCGCCGCCAGGAAGAGCAGGATCGAGCGATCATGACCATCACGAACTCAGCCAGCGCCATTGCCCTGCCCGGCGCGACAGTCGGCGACACCCCGGTGCGGGTGCTGGTGGTTGACGACGAGCCCAGCCTGGCCGAGCTGCTGTCCAGCGTGCTGCGGTTCGAGGGCTGGGACGTGCGGGCCGCCGCGGATGGCCTGGGTGCGGTGCGGGCCGCGCGCGACTTCAGGCCGGACGCCGTGATCCTGGACGTGATGCTGCCCGATCTGGACGGGCTTGAGGTGCTGCGCAGGCTGCGCCAGGAGCAGCCGCGGGTGTGCGTCCTGTTCCTCACCGCGCGAGACGCCGTCGAGGACCGGGTGGCCGGGATCACCGCGGGCGGCGACGACTACGTGACCAAGCCGTTCAGCATCGAGGAGGTGCTGGCCCGGCTGCGCGGGCTGCTGCGGCGGGCCGACCTCACCCGCGCGCACAGCGAGAACGAGCTGGCCGTCGCCGACCTGACGATGGACGAGGACGCCAGGGAGGTGCGCAGGGACGGGGAGCTGATCGACCTCACCGCGACCGAGTTCGAGCTGCTCAGGTTCCTGATGCGCAATCCGCGCCGGGTCCTGTCAAAGGCCCAGATCCTGGACCGCGTGTGGAACTACGACTTCGGCGGTCAGGCGCACGTGGTCGAGCTGTACATCAGCTACCTGCGCAAGAAGGTGGACGCCGGCCGCGACCCGCTGATCCACACCGTCCGCGGGGTCGGGTACGTGCTCAAGACGAGGACCTGATGAACCGAGCTGCCGGCACCCCGCACGATACGGTCATGCCATCCCGCCCGCTGGCCGGACCAGCCTCCCGCCCGGCCGCCCCGGGCGGGCGCAGGGCCGGACCGGCACGGCACCCGGGCGGGGCGGCGCGGCCGCTGAGCGGGCCGGTGCTGCGCCGGGCGGCGGCGCCGTGGCGCTGGCTGGCGGAGCGGACCCTGCGCGGCCGTCTCATCGCCGGCCTGCTGATGCTGCTCGCGCTCGCCTGTGCGGTGGCCGGCGGCGCCACGTATCTCGCGGCCAACCGGTTCCTGCTCATCCAGCTCGACGACCAGCTTCAGGCCTCCGCCCGGCTCT
Source organism: uncultured Actinomycetes bacterium (assembly GCA_963762615.1). Classification (GTDB taxonomy): domain Bacteria; phylum Actinomycetota; class Actinomycetes; order Streptosporangiales; family Streptosporangiaceae; genus PALSA-505. The sequence continues at coordinate 1,115,086 of CAVXLG010000020.1, forward strand.
ACGCCGCTGCCTGCGAGCACCACGGCGGCTTCGAGCCGGGCGGAGTCCCGGGCGGCACCGGCCCCGGCAGCCCGGGCGGCGGCCCCGGCAACCCGGGCGGCGGCCCCGGCAGCCCGGGCTGCGGGAACTTCACCGGGCAGGCCGAGAACACCCTCGACGTCAGCCTGAGCAACGGCCTCATCACCAGCCAGACCCTGGTCAACGGAGAGTGCAACCTGACCGCGGCGGAAAAGACCGCGCTAGCCGGACTGCCGGCCGACGGCCAGCCGCACACCGTGGATCTGCCCTCGCTGGGCGGTGGCTACCGGCTGACCGCCATGCCCGGCCCCGGCGGCAATGTACTCGTCACCGGCGTACCGATGGCCGGCATGGAAGCAACCCTGCACAACATCGCGACCACTGAGCTGATCGTGTTCGCCGGGGTCCTGGTGGTGGCGGGCGTCCTGGGCACCGCCCTGGTGCGCATCTCGCTGCGGCCGCTGCGCCGGGTGGCCGCGACCGCCTCCCGGGTGGCCGAGCTGCCGCTCGCCGGCGGGCCCGCGACGCTGCCCGAACGAGTGCCTGACACGAACCCGGGAACCGAGGTCGGCCAGGTAGCGAGCGCGTTCAACCGGATGCTCGGGCACGTGGAGTCGGCACTGGCCCGGCGGGCTGCCAGCGAGGCGCGGCTGCGCAGGTTCGCCGCGGACGCCAGCCACGAGCTGCGCACGCCGCTGGCCGCCATCCGCGGTTACGCCGAGCTCGCCAGGCGGCACCCCGGTCCTGTCCCCGACGACGTTTCGCACGCGCTGGCCCGGGTGGAAGCCGAATCGGCCCGGATGAGCGTCCTCGTCGATGAGCTGCTGCTGCTCGCCCGGCTGGACGCGGGCCGCCCGCTGGCCGGCGAGCCGGTCGACCTCACCCGCCTGACCATCGACGCGACCAGCGACGCCCGCGTCGCAGGCCCGGGCCACCGGTGGGTGCTGGAGCTGCCTGAAGAGCCGGTCCTGGTGCGCGGGGACGAGCACCGGCTGCATCAGGTGATCGCCAACCTGCTGAGCAACGCCCGGGTCCACACGCCGCCCGCAACCACGGTGACCGTCCAGCTCGCCACCCCGGACGGCGAGCACGTGGAACTGTCGGTGACTGATGACGGGCCCGGTATCCCCGCCGGGCTGCAGCCCGATCTGTTCGACCGTTTCGTCCGCGGTAACAGCACGAGATCACCCGCTTCCGGCGGGACCGGCCTCGGCCTGGCCATCGTCGACGCGGTCGTCGCGGCTCATCAGGGCGGCGTCATGCTGACCAGCCGGCCCGGCCGGACCCGGTTCACCATCACCCTGGCCCGGCTGAACGGTCAGCCCGCCGGCAGCGCGCGCTAGTATTCCGCGGGACGTGATGCCCGGTCCGGCGGAGCGGAGCCGCACCGGATGAAGGAGTGGCGTGGCCGAACCCAGACCGCAGCAGCCCGTGGGTAGAGTCCCGCCTCCTGCGCCGGAGCCGGCCGCGAAAGCCGGCCCGGGCAGGACGCCGGGCGCGCCGGCGTATCCCGGGACCACGCCGGCGTATCCCAGGACGCTGTGTCGCGGATCGCGGCGGTTCTGGATCGCATCGGGCCGGTTCTGGGGGTCGATGCGGGCGGCACCGGCACGCGAGCGGCGCTCGTGGTCGACGGCGTGGTTACGGAGCGGTTTTCCGGCGGCCCGTTCAATTTCCTGCTGCACGACGACGGCGTTCCCCGGGTGGCGGCGCTGGCCCGCGCCGCGCGCCCGGCCGCGGTGGGCATCGGCGTGCCCGGCATCGCCAGGGAGCCGGGCGCGGTCGCCGCGTTCGCCGCCGCCGTCCGGGAGGCCTGCGGCGTCCGCACCCGGGTGGCTTCCGACACCACGGTCGCATGGCTGGGGGCATTCCTGGGCCGCCCGGGGATCACCGTGCTGGCCGGCACGGGCTCGGCGGCGGTCGGCGGCTCGCACGGCTCCCTGACGCTGGTGGGCGGCCACGGGCACCTGGTCGGCGACGAGGGCAGCGGTTACTGGATCGGGAGGCGGGCGCTGCGGGCCGCCCTCGCGGCCGCCGAAGGCTCGGGTCCGCCGACCAGGCTGCGCGATGCGCTCACCGGTGCGACGGGCGCCTCGCTGGACGAGCTTGTGGTCCGCGCGCACCGTTCTCCCGCGGACCGGACCGTCCTGGCCGGGCTCGCGCGCCTCGTGGGCCGGTGCGCAGACGGGCCGGACGAAGACGAGGTGGCAGGGTCGATCATCGCCGAGGCGGCGGCGGCGCTGGCCGGGCTGGCCGGCGCGTTGCGGCAGCGGCTCGGCGGCCTGCCGGTGGCCGGGGTGGGCGGGGTGTTCGCGATACGGCCGCTGTGGGCGGCCTTCCAGCGCGCGACCGCCGCGGTACCGCCGCTGGCCTCGCCCGAGCTGGGTGCGGCGCTGCTCGCCGCCGAGGCCCGGGAGTGACGGGCGCGCGCGGCGGAAGCCGGACCGGGCGGGCCGGATGACCGGCGGCGGGGTGGCTCGCGGACCGGGCAGCCGGTGAGCCAGGCCGCGGGCGGACGCGGGCGCGGGACGGTCGCGGAGGTACTCGGCGCGGCCGTCGGCTCGGGCGCGATCCCCGGCGCCGTCTTCGCCTGCGGTGCGCCGGGCCTTGCCGCGCAGCTCGTGGTCGTCGGCGAGGCGCAGGCGCGGGGAGGCCCGCGCCGGGCCATGCATCGCGACACCCCGTTCGACCTGGCGTCCCTGACGAAGGTCGTGGCGACCCTGCCGGCCGTGCTCCGCCTGGACCGGTTCGGCGCGCTGACGCTGGATGACCGGGTGACCAGGTTCCTGCCGGCGTTCGGCGGCGACGGGCGCGACGCGGTCACCGTGCGCCAGCTGCTGGCGCATACCGCGGGCCTGCCGGCCGAGATCCCCTTCTGGAGCCGCTATGACGACCCGGACGAGGCTGGCCGGGCGTTGCTCCGGGTGCCGCTCGACCATCCGCCTGGTACCCGGGTGGCGTACTCCGATGTCGGATTCATGCTGCTGGGCCGGATGGTGTCGGCGATCACCGGCTCGGCGCTCGACGTCAGCGTCGGCGAGCTCGTCACCGGGCCGCTCGGGATGACCCGGACCGGCTTCGGCCCGGCTCGCGGGCCGGGACCGCGAGCCGCGGCGACCGAGGTGCAGCCGGACGGCACCACCCTGGCCGGGGTGGTGCACGACGAGAACGCCCGGTTCTGCGGCGGCGTGGCCGGGCACGCCGGCCTGTTCGGGCCGGCCGATGACCTGGTTCGCTACCTGACCCGCGCCTGGCTCGGCGGGGACTTCCTGTCCGCGGCCTCCCGGCGGGAGGCATGCCGGACGCAGACCGAGGGCCTGGGCGGGGCGCGCGGTCTCGGCTGGGTGCTGCGCGGGGATCCGGCCGATCCGCTCGGGACCCGCTGGCCGCCGGGCAGCATCAGCCATACCGGCTTCACCGGCACGAGCCTCGCCTGCGACCCCGCCAGCGGAGGTTGGGCCGTGCTGCTCACCAACGACGTCCACTTCGGCCGGCACCGGGGCATCGTCGGGGCGGTGCGCGAGTCGGTGCACGACCGTTGCGCGCCGCCTGCGGGCTGACCGGGGGCTGACGCCGCCCCGGCGGCGTCAGCCGGTCAACGGCTGGACGTGCGCCGCCGGCCGATCGCGGCGTAGGTGCGCTCCAGTGCGTCGACAGTCTCCTCGAAGTTGCGCTGCGCGACGAGCGCGAACAGGCAGTCGACGACGGTGAACTGCGCGATCCGGCTGGTCATCGCGCCGGTCCTGAACGTCGTCTCGCGGGCCGCCGTGGTGAGCACGAGGTCAGCGACCCCGGCGAGCGCCGAGCGGGGGTGGTTGGTGAGCGCGACCGCCAGGGCGCCGTTGGCCTTGGCCACCTTGACCGGGTCGATCGTATCCAGCGTCGTGCCGGTGTAGGAGATGCCGATGACGACGTCCTCGGGGCCGAGCATGGCGGCCGAGGTGAGCGCCATGTGGGTGTCCGTCCAGGCGTGGACGATCTTCCCGAGCCGGTGCAGCTTCTGCTGCAGGTCGAGGGCGACGAGCCCGCTGGCGCCGACACCGTAGACGTCGATCCGCCTGGCGTTGATCACCGCGTCCACGACCCTGCCCAGCAGGTCGACGTCGATCTGGCCGATCGTGTCCTCGACGGCACGCGCGTCCGCGTGGCCGACCTTCTGCACCACGGTGGTTATGTCGTCATCCGGGGCGATGTCACCAGACACCGAACGCCACGTTCCGGCGGCGCCGTGCCCGGCCGTGGCGGCGAGGGCGATCCGCAGCGCGGGGTAGCCGTCGAGCCCGATCGCCCGGCAGAACCTGATGATCGTGGTCCCCGACGTCTGCGCGCGCTCGGCGTATTCGGAGATGGTCCACCGGGCCGCCCGGCCCGGGTCGCTTACCGCAAGCCGGGCCACGCGTTGCTCGGCCGGGGCCAGGCTGGGCATCAGGGCGCGAATCCGCACGACCACATCGCCCGTGGCATCAGGTTCCTTCGCCTGACTGCGGTGACGTCCGGACGAACTCGCAGGACGCCGCGCAGTGGCGGCTCGCCGGGCAGCCATCGCCACCGAACCTCCATTCACCATAGGCTGCCGTAACGGCCTGGCCCGTCCGCCACAGCGGCAGCCGGATGTTACGGCAGTCATGCTGGCGGGCCGACCAGCGACGTCGCCCGAGGGTGCGGGCGCGGCGGGAGCTGGGCAGGAGGTCATGCCGGCATGTCACCGGCTCCCCCGGCCCGTCGGTCGATGGCCGCTCCGTGGTACTCGGCGATCAGCCTACAGCGGTCACCTTCACAATCGCTTGCATGCGGGCCGGGCGCGCCGTAACCTGCGCCTCCAGGTACCCCGTCAATTCCTGCCACGGCCGTGAGGCTAGGTATCAAAGTCACCGTCCGCATACGATGGATGTTGCGCTATGCCACCGGGACGCGCCGGGTGCTATCTCGCAGTGGAGGCTCGTCTTGACGACCGTCCGTGACGCCGCTCAGCTCGCCCGGCTTGCGACCGAGCAGGCCGATTCCGAGTTCAGCGACCTCGACCGGCTGCCCGTCCCTGAGCTTGTCACGCTGATGGCGGCACAGGCCCGGCGGGCCGGCGAGGCCGTGGCCGGGGCGACCGGGCTGATCGCGCCAGCGGTGGAGGCGGTGGTCAAGCGCCTCGCGATCGGCGGCCGGCTGATCTACGTCGGCGCGGGCACGGCCGGGCGGATCGGCATGCTGGACGCGGCCGAGGCGGCGCCCACGTTCAGCGTCCCGGACGGCACGATCGCCGGCATCATGGCCGGCGGCGAGGAGGGGTTCGGCTCAGCGCAGGAGAACGTGGAGGACGAGCCGGCTGCGGGCGCCGACGCGCTGGACCGGATGGGCGTCGGCGAGCGGGACGCGGTGCTCGGCATCTCAGCCAGCGGGCGGACGCCCTATGTCCTGGGTGCGCTGCGCCGCGCCAACGAAGTCGGCGCGCTCACCGCCTGCCTGGCCTGCAACGAGAACACGCCGCTGGGCGCGCTGGCCCAGTTCCCGATCGAGATCCGGGTCGGGCCCGAGGTCATCGCGGGCTCCACCCGGCTGAACGCGGGCACGGTGCAGAAGATCGTGCTCAACATCATCTCCACCGCGTCCATGGTCCGGCTGGGCAAGACCTACGGCAGCCTGATGGTGGACGTGCGGCCCACCAACACCAAGCTGCGCGAGCGGGCCGTCCGGATCGTCACCGCGATCAGCGGCGTGCCGCCCCGCGATGCCCGCCGCGCGCTGGCGTCCAGCGGATGGCGGCCGAAGGTGGCCAGCATCGTGGCGGCCTGCCGGCTGGATCCGGAGGCTGCCAGCGCCCTGCTCGAATCCCACGGCGGCCGCCTGCGCGACGCGATGGACGCCGCGTCTTCGGTCACCGGCCGGGCCGCGCGGCGAACGTAGCCGGGTCAGCCCTGGAGCATGACCTGCCAGGGCCGTACCCGCCCGCCGCGCCTGCCTCGTCCCGGTAACCGTCCAGCACGGCCGGCCAGCCGCTGATGTACTCGTCCCGGACGGCGGCGGGGTCATCGGCTCCGGGTCCGGACATGATGGACCAGCACCCCTTCCTTGTTCCCCAGAACGGCTCCGGGTCCGGACATGATGGAAAGGTCAGCCGGTCACATACTTTCGTCCCGGGGAGGGCAATGACGCCGGAGGAGCTGCTCGATCACTGCCTGGCCAAGCCCGGCGCCTGGCGGGACGAGCCGTGGGAGGGCGACATCGTGGTGAAGGTCGCCGGCAAGATATTCGCGTTCCTGGGCGCGCAGCCGACGGACTCGGTCGGGCTCAAGTGCGGCGCGACCCGGGAGGCGGCCGACGAGTGGCTGGCGCGCTACCCGCAGGACGCCTCGGTGATGGCCTACATCGGCCGGTCCGGGTGGAACACCCTGCGGATCGGCGGCACGATCCCGGACGACGAGCTGTTCGAGGCGATCGACGCCTCCTACGACGCGGTGGTCGGCAAGCTGCCGAAGAAGGACCGGCCCGCTTCGTGACCCGCGTACCAGGCGCGCCGGACGCTGGCCGTTGCCGCGCTTCGGCCCTCATGCGAGGGCGAGCTGCTCGGCTGCCTCCCGCCGCACCCCGCGCCCGGCGAGCAGCCAGTAGGTGAGGGCGCCGACCACGATGCCGATCGCCCAGCTGAAGTCTCCGCCGGACAGCCCAGGGAAGTGGTTCGAGATCGGCCCGATGTAGGACGGGAAGTCGAATTCCGCGTTGATCCACAGCAGCGCCGCGACCATGCCGAGCGCCTGGGCGATGATGGCCGGCCAGTGGATGCCGCCGTTGCGCCAGTACAGCCCGCCGCGTGTGGACGCCAGCGACAGGGAGTGGTACTGCCGCCCGCGCAGCAGGTAATCCGTCATCAGGATGCCGAACCACGGCGCCAGCCACACCACGATGTAGAGCAGGAACCCGGAGAAATCTTTATAGAAGTTCCCGTGGAACAAGATGATGCCGGTTACCACGGCACACACCACCGTGTCCACGATGACCGCGCCCCAGCGCTTGACCGGCACGCCCAGCGCCTGCAGCGTGACGCCTGAGGAGTACATGTCGATCGTGTTGATCGTCAGCAGCTGGAAGATAGCGAAGATCAGGAACGGGGTCACGAACCAGCTGGGGAAGGACTGCGGCACGCCGATCTGCGCGATGCCGACGGTCTTGCCGCCGATCGTGAACGCGAACACGCCGAGGATCTCCAGGATGACAGACGGGATGGCACCGCCCATCGCCGCTGACCAGAACGTCTTGGATCCCGGGGTGCTGCGGGGCAGGTAACGCGAGTAGTCGTTGCCGTTTTCGGTCCAGCCCAGGCCGCCGACCGAGATGAGCAGCACGAGCGCGGTAGTCCATACCGCGAGCGACGCCGGGTGCGGGTGGAATGCGGACAAGTGCAGCCGCTGGAAGATGAAGGCCATCAGCACCGCGAAGAACACGATGAACACGTAGGCGAGGTAACGGAGGATCTTGGTTATCGTCGCGTGGCCGAGCAGCGGCACGATCATCTGGACAAGCGCGGCCACGATGATCACGACGATCTTCTCGGGCCCGTTGAGCGCGGTCCCGTAGCGGGAGAACAGCAGGATGACGGTGGCGACGACGAAGAAGATGCCCTCGATCTCGAACCCGACCTGCGTCACCCAGTTAAACAGCGCCACCACGCGGTTACCGTTCTGGCCGAACGGGGCCCGGCTGACCATGAACGCGGTGGTGCCCGTCTTGGGCCCCTGCAGGCTCGCGAATCCGAGCAGCGCGTAGAAGAGGTTGCCGACGATGATGGCGATGATCGCCTGCGGGACGGTCAGGCCGAAGGTCATGATCAACACGCCGTAGAAGAGGAACTCCACGTTGAACACCGCGCCGGACCACAGCCAGAACAACCCCGACGGCCGCATCTTCCGCTCAGCGTCGGGAATCAGGTCGATCCCGCGCTGTTCGATCTTGAAGGCGGCGTACTCCTGCGGCGCCTCCTCCGCAAGCTGCCCTTTGCCGTGCCTACCAGCGAAGATATCGCCACTCATCTGCTACCCCAGAGGCCTTGTGGTGGTGTGTCTGGCCAACGATCCTTTACCCTCCCGGCAAGCGATTAGAGGTCGATTACCTACTTGAGACCTGACTTATTAGTAAGGGCCATCTGCCGGGCGTCCGCCCAGCACGGAACGGGCAAGACGCAGCTCGCCGTGCACACCCCGATGACCCGGACGGCGCGCGAAAACCTGGACGCGGCCACCAGGATCCGGCTGCCGGGCCGGTACGCATAGGGTGCGAGTCGTGACTGTCCCCCCGCCGGCGGCCGGACCCCGGCCGCGGATCGCCACCTACCGCGTCCAGCTGCACGCCGGGTTCGGTTTCGACGACGCGGCCGCCATTGCCGGCTACCTGGCCCGGCTCGGCGCCAGCCACCTGTACTGCTCGCCCTACCTGCAGGCCGCCAAGGGCAGCAGGCACGGCTACGACGTCGTCGACCACAGCCGGATCAACTCCGAGCTCGGCGGGGCCGCCGCGCATGCCCGCCTGGCCGGGCGGCTGGCCGCGGCCGGGCTGGGCCAGGTGCTCGACATCGTGCCGAACCACATGGCGGTCGGCGGGCGGGCGAACGCCTGGTGGTGGGACGTCCTGGAGTACGGGCCGGAAAGCCGTTACGCCGACTACTTCGACATCGACTGGGACCCGCCGCAGCCCGAGCTGGCCGGCCTCGTGCTCGTACCGGTGCTCGGTGACCACTACGGCCGGGTCCTGGAGGCAGGCGAGCTGGCCGTCGAGCGGCGGGACGGCTCGCTCTCGGTCCGCTACTACGACCACGAGGCGCCGCTGTCGCCCCGCGCTCTCGGCGAGCTGAACCCCGCCGACCACGGCGACATCCCGGAGGCCGTGATCGCGGCGGTGAACCGGGACCCGGATGCCCTCGACGCCCTGCTGCGGCAGCAGAACTACCGGCTGGCGTACTGGCGCACCGCGGCCGAGGAGCTCAACTACCGGCGGTTCTTCGACGTCAGCACGCTGGCCGGGCTACGGGTGGAGGATCCCCTGGTCTTCGCCGATACGCACCGGCTCATTCTCGGCCTGGTCCGGGACGGCACGGTCGACGGCCTGCGGGTGGATCACGTGGACGGGCTCGCCGACCCGGCCGGCTACCTGGAGCGGCTGCGCGAGGCGACCGGCGGCGGTTACGTGGTGGTGGAAAAGATTCTCGAGCCCGGCGAGGCGCTGCCCGAGTCGTGGCCGGTGGCCGGGACCTCGGGCTACGACTTCCTGAACGCGGTCAACCAGCTCTTCGTCGATCCTGGCGGGGAGGCGGCGATGCGTGCCTGCTACGCCGACTTCACCGGCGAGACGGCGGACTACGCCGAGGTCGTTTACGCCGCCAAGCTGCAGGTCATGCGGGAGAACCTGGCCACCGAGGTGGAGCGTCTGACCAGCCTGCTCGCCGCTGTCTGCGACGGCCGCCGCCGGGTGCGCGACTTTACCCGCGGACAGCTGCGCGACGCGCTGCACGAGCTGATCGCCGCCTTCCCCGTTTACCGCAGCTACACCTACCCGGGGCACCCGGTGTCACAGCCGGACCGGGACCACGTGGCCGCCGCCGTAGCCGGGGCGCTGCGGCGCCGGCCCGGCCTCGACGCCGAACTCGCCGGATTCGTCGGCGAGCTGCTCACCGGGGCGCATCCGGGCGGGTCGGAGACCGACTTCACCCTGCATTTCGCCCAGGTGAGCGCGCCAGTCATGGCCAAGGGAGTCGAGGACACCGCGTTCTACCGCTACCTGGTGCTGGCGTCGCTTTGCGAGGTAGGCGGCGACCCCGGCCGCTTCGGCCGGCCGGTGGAAGAGTTCCACGAGGCCATGGCGGCCGCGGCGCGGCAGTGGCCAGAGGCGATGCTCACCCTGTCCACGCACGACACCAAGCGCAGTGGCGACGTGCGGGCCCGCCTCAGCCTGCTGGCCGAGCTGGCCGGGGCCTGGCAGCAGGCCGCCGGGCGCTGGGCGCAGCGCAACGACCGGCACAAGCGGGACGGCTGGCCGGACCGCAACGCCGAGTACCTGCTGTACCAGACGCTGGTGGGGGCCTGGCCGATCGACGCCGCGCGGGCGGGCGCCTTCATGGCCAAGGCAGTGCGGGAAGCCAAGGTGCATACCTCATGGACCGACCCGGACGCAGGCTACGAGCAGGCCGTGGCCGCCTTCGTCGCTGCCGTCCTCGCCGACAAGGACTTCGTCGCCGACCTGGAGGAGTTCCTGGCCGGGCAGCGGATCGTCGAGCGCGGCCGGGTCAGCTCGCTGGCCCAGGTGGCGCTGCTGCTGACCTGCCCGGGCGTTCCCGACCTTTACCAGGGCACCGAGCTGTGGGACCTGTCCCTGGTCAACCCGGACAACCGCCGGCCAGTTGACTACGCCGCCCGCGGCCGCCTGCTCGATGACCTCGCCGGCGCCGGTCCGGAAGAGGCGCTGGCCCGGTCCGACGAGGGCGGGCCGAAGCTCTGGCTCATTCACCGGCTGCTCGGTCACCGGCACCGCTGCCCGGATGCCTACGGCCCCGGCTCCGGATACGAGCCCCTCCGCGTCTTTGGAGCCAAGGCCGGCCACGTCGTGGCGTTCGCCCGGACCGGCGGGCTGGCCGTGGCGGTGCCCCGGCCTGGTGGCCCGGCTGGGCGACCGGGCCTGGGGGGCCGGAGCGTGGGACGACACGTCGGTGGAGATTCCCGGCGGTGACTGGACCGACGTTCTCACCGCAGAGCCCGTGCCCGGCGGCCGGGTGCGCGATGGAGACGCTCCTTCGGCGGTTTCCCGTGGCGGTCCTGGGCAGAGCGGGCTGATGCACGAGTTCCGGGTCTGGGCGCCGTACCCGGCACAGCGTCGAGCTTGTCCTCGGCGAGCGGCGGATCCCGATGGCGCGGGCCGGCGGCGGCTGGTGGCAGTGCGCGGACGGGCCAGCCGGGCCCCGGGACCGACTACGCCTTCAGCCTCGACGGCGGCGCGCCGCGGCCCGACCCGCGGTCGGCCTTCCAGCCGCACGGCGTCCACGGGCCGTCCCGGGTGGTCGACCACACGGAGTTCGGCTGGCGGAGACAGCGGCTGGCGGGGGGTGCCGCTGGCCGGATCGGTCCTCTACGAGTGCCACGTGGGCACGTTCTCCGCGCGAGGGGACCTTCGACGGGGCGATCGAGCACCTGGACCACCTGGCCGAGCTGGGCATCGACATGATCGAGCTGATGCCGGTGGCCGAGTTCCCGGGGACAGGGGCTGGGGCTACGACGGAGTCGACCTGTTCGCGCCGCATCACGCCTACGGCGGCCCGGACGGGCCTCAAGCGGCTGGTCGACGCGGCGCACGCCCGCGGCCTCGGCGTGGTGCTGGACGTCGTCTACAACCACCTCGGCCCGGCCGGGAACTACCTGCCCGAGTTCGGCCCGTACTTCTCGGCGCGGCACCAGACCAACTGGGGCGACGCGGTGAACTTCGACGGCCCCGGCAGCGACGAGGTGCGGCGGTTCGTCATCGACAACGCCCTGTCCTGGCTGCGCGACTACCACTGCGACGGGCTGCGCCTGGACGCCGTGCACGCCATCGCCGACAACTCCGCCACCCACATCTGCGAGGAGCTCGCGGCCGAGGTGGCGGCGCTGGCCGCGCACGTCGGCCGCCCGCTGTTCGTCGATCGCCGAGAGCGACCTGAACGATCCCCGTCTCGTCCGCAGCCGCGAGGCCGGCGGCTACGGCCTCGACGCCGCCTGGGCCGACGAGTGGCATCACGCCCTGCACGCCGCGCTGACCGGCGACGTGAGCGGCTACTACGAGGACTTCGGGCCGCTGCCGCTGCTGGCCAAGGCGCTGCGCCAGGCGTGGGTGTACGACGGCATCTACTCCCCGCACCGCCAGCGGGTGCACGGCCGCCGCCGTCCGGGCTGGCGCGGCAGCCAGTTCGTGGTCTTCGCCCAGAACCACGACCAGGTCGGCAACCGCGCGGCGGGCGAGCGCAGCAGCGCCCTGATGAGCGACGGCCGGCTGCGGGTGGCCGCGGCCCTGCTGCTCACCTCGCCGTTCGTGCCGATGCTCTTCCAGGGCGAGGAGTGGGGCGCCAGCACGCCGTTCCAGTACTTCACCAGCCACACCGATCCCGGACTCGGCCAGGAGGTCAGCGAGGGACGGCGGCAGGAGTTCGCCGACTTCGGCTGGGATCCGGCCGACGTGCCCGATCCCCAGGATCCGGCTACGTTCGAGCGCTCCAGGCTCGACTGGGCCGAGCTGGTCAAGGAACCCCACGCCGGCCTGCTGGCCTGGCATCGCGAGCTGATCGCGCTGCGGCGCCGGCTGGCCGAGTTCACCGATCCCCGGCTCGACCGCGTCGCAGACCGCATACGATCAGGATGTCGGCTGGCTGGTCGTCCGCCGCGGGATCGGTGGCGGTGGCCACCAACCTCGGCACCGGCACCTGGACCTTCCCGGCCAGCCCGGCGGCAGCGCTGCTGGCCGCGTCCGATCCACGGATCAGGCGCGCGGGAGCAGGGTGTCGTCCTTCCCCCCGACACGGTCGCCATCGTGGCCGGGGCACGCGCGTCATGACCGATGCAGGCGCCTGCGGTGCCGGCCAGGTCAGGGCGCAGCCGTTCGGCGCCGATAAAGAGAGGACTCAGCCACAGATGACGGAAGCCATCGAGATCTGGCCGGGCCGTCCCTACCCGCTGGGCGCCGCCTACGACGGCGGCGGCACGAACTTCTCGCTGTTCTCCGAGGTGGCCGAGCAGGTCGAGCTGTGCCTGTTCGACGACGACGGCGGCGAGCAGCGGATGGCCCTGGACGAGATCGACGCCTCCTGCTGGCACGGCTACCTGCCCTCGGTGGCGCCCGGGCAGCGGTACGGCTACCGGGTGCACGGGCCGTGGGCGCCAGAGCGCGGGGCAGCGCTGCAACCCGGCCAAGCTGCTGCTCGACCCGTACGCCAAGGCCATCGAGGGCCAGGTCGAGTGGGACCAGGCGTGCTTCCCGTACAACTTCGGCGACGAGAACTCGCGCAACGACGACGACAGCGCCCCGTACGTGCCCAAGTCGGTCGTGCACAACCCGTACTTCGACTGGGGCAACGACCGGCCGCCGGACGTCCAGCTGAACGAGTCGGTCATCTACGAGATGCACGTCAAGGGGTTCACCGCCCGCCATCCCGACGTCCCGGAGGCGCAGCGCGGCACCTACGCCGGGCTGGCGCACCCGGCCGTCATCGAGTACCTCGGCGAGCTGGGCGTCACCGCGGTCGAGCTGATGCCGGTGCACCAGTTCGTGCACGATGCTCACCTCGTCGAGCGCGGGCTGCGCAACTACTGGGGGTACAACTCGATCGGGTTCCTCGCCCCGCACAACGAGTACGCGTCCGGCAGCCAGCGGGGCGAGCAGGTGGCCGAGTTCAAGGCCATGGTCCGGGCCCTGCACGAGGCCGGGATCGAGGTGATCCTCGACGTCGTCTACAACCACACCGCCGAGGGCAACCAGCTGGGCCCGATGCTGTCGATGAAGGGGATCGACAACGCCGCCTACTACCGGCTGGTGCCCGGACAAACCCGCAGTTCTACTACGACACGACCGGGACCGGGAACAGCCTGAACGTCGGCCACCCGCACACCCTCCAGCTGATCATGGACTCGCTGCGCTACTGGGTGCTCGAGATGCACGTGGACGGGTTCCGCTTCGACCTGGCCGCCAGCCTGGCCCGCCAGTTCCACGAGGTGGACCGGCTGTCCTCCTTCTTCGAGCTGATCCAGCAGGACCCGGTGGTCTCCCAGGTCAAGCTCATCGCCGAGCCGTGGGACATCGGCGAGGGCGGCTACCAGGTGGGCAACTTCCCCGGCCTGTGGTCGGAGTGGAACGGCAAGTACCGGGACACGGTCCGCGATTTCTGGCGCGGCGAGCCCGCCACCCTGGGCGAGTTCGCCTCCCGGCTGACCGGCAGCTCCGACCTGTACCAGGGCGGCAGCCGGTACCCCTCGGCCAGCGTCAACTTCGTCACCGCGCACGACGGTTTCACGCTGCGCGACCTGGTCTCCTACAACGAGAAGCACAACGAGGCCAACGGCGAAGGCGGCCGGGACGGCACCGACGACAACCGGTCCTGGAACTGCGGCGTCGAGGGCGAGACGGACAACCCGGGGATCCTGGCGCTGCGGCGGCGGCAGCAGCGCAATTTCCTCGCCACCCTGCTGCTTGTCGCAGGGAGTCACGATGCTGCTGGCCGGGGACGAGGCGGGCCGGACCCAGCGCGGGAACAACAACGCCTACTGCCAGGACAACGAGATTTCCTGGCACGACTGGGAGCACGTCGACGAGCGCCTGCTCGACTTCACCCGGCGGCTGATCGCGCTGCGGCGCGAGCACCCGGTGCTGCGCCGGCGCCGGTGGTTCCAGGGCCTGCCGATCCGGGGCACCGTCGACCTCGGCTGGTGCAAGCCGGACGGGACCGAGATGAGTGACGAGGACTGGGAGATCCGGCTGGTCAACTCGGTCGGCGTCTTCCTCAACGGCGAGGCGATCACCGACCGGGACCGGCGCGGCCAGCGGGTGACCGACGACTCCTTCCTGCTGCTGTTCAACGCGCACTCCGGCCCGATCGACTGGACGCTGCCCGAGCAATGGGGCAAGCAGTGGCAAGCGGTGTTCGACACCTGGGACCATGACCGGGAAGGGGACGTGTTCGACAGCGGGCTGGTGTTTTCGGTGGCCGGCCGGTCCCTGGTCGTCTTCCAGCGCAGCGACCCGGCGGAATGAGCGGCGCGCGGAAATGACAGTGCCTGCTGCCAGGATCGGGACGGCGGAGGAGGTGCTGGCACCGATGGTAACCGTGGACGATGTGCGCGCCTGGGCGATGTCCCTGCCGCGCACCGAGGAACACCTGATATACGACCACGTCAAATTCCGGGTCGGGAAGATCGTCTATGCGTCCGTGTCCCCGGACGAGACGACCATGGGCGTTGGCTTTCCGCGTGCGGAGCGCGCCGCGCTCGTCGCGGCCGAGCCGGCGAAGTTCAGCCTGCCGCGGCTCAGCGACCAGCGGTTCCACTGGGTGCACGCGCGGATGGCCGCGATCGACGTGGCCGAGATGCGTGAACTCGTCACCGATGCGTGGCGGATGGTCGTGCCCAAGCGGGTCGCCGCCGCTCATCTGGGCGAAAACACCCGGAGCTGAGCGGGCGCGCCAGGAACCGCCGAGCGCGGCTGCCGCTGACCTCACGGCTGCCCGGTCGCGGTGCCGGCCGCGGCCTGCGGGTAAGGTCGCCGCGCTCGGCCGGTTATCGTGTGTCATGGCCGAAGAACTGCTCACCGACCGCCTGGTCGCTGCGGCCGTGGACCCTCGATGATGCCGAAGCCGCGCTGGCCGCCTACGGCAGCGCCGATGTTGCCAGGTGGCTGGCTCCGGCGATGGACCGGGTGCCCGACGCGGCGGCGATGCGCCTGGTCTTGCAGCAGTGGGTCGCCGAGGACGGGCGGATGATGCCGCCGGCGGGCCGCTGGGCGATCGAGCTGCGCGAGGAAGGGCGCCTGATCGGCGGCGCGACCTTGCTGCCGCTGCCGCCGGATGAGGAGTTCGAGATCGGCTGGCAGCTGCACCCGGATGCCTGGGGTCACGGCTACGCCACCGAGACCGGGCTGGCCCTGGCCCAGTGGGCCTTCAAGCAGGGCATAGAGCAGGTCATCGCGCTCGTTCGGCCGGCCAACACGCGCGCGGTGGCGACGGTCCGCCGGATCGGCATGGAATGGGTCGGCGAGACGGAGAAGTACCATAACCTGCGGCTGCAGGTATTCCGCCTGCGTCCCGGGGACCTCGCCGAACCGCCCCGCTGAACGCGGGTGCCCCCCAGCGCAGGTCAGGCCGGCGGCCTCGCGGTCAATCCGGCAGCCCATCTGCCGCCGGGTCCGGATTGCGGCTGGACACCGGCAGGCCGCGCGGCCTAGCCTTGACTGTATGATCAGTCAAACATCACGGCGCCCTGCTCCCCTCGATCCTGCCGGCATCGCCGAGTCGCTGCGGCCGTTCGGCCAAAGCCGGATGCTGCCCCGTGCCGCCTACGTGGACCCGGCGGTGTTCGACTGGGAGCAGCGTCATTTCCTCGGCAGCGGCTGGATATGCGTCGGGCGCAGCGGGCAGCTGCCTGGTCCGGGCGACCAGCGGGCCGAGGCCGAGGGGCAACGGCAGCATCCTGCTCGTCCGCGGCGACGACCGCGTGCTGCGAGCGTTCGCCAATACCTGCCGCCACCGCGGCCATGAACTGCTGCCGTGCGGCGCGGCCGCGCAGCGGAACGTGATCATCTGCCCGTACCACTCCTGGACGTACTCGCTGAACGGCGGGATACGCGCGGCCGCAAGCTTCAAGAACCTGCCGGGTTTCGTGGCCGGTGAGTGGGGCCTCATCGAGCTGCCGGTGACCGAGTGGCACGGCCTCGTGTTCGTGGACGGATCGGGGACGGCGGCCCCGCTCGCGGATTCGCTGGCCACGCTGGAAGAGATCGTCGAGCCGTACGAGATGGGCCGGCTGCTGGTGGCCGGGCAGCACGACTACGACGCCAGCGCGAACTGGAAGATCCTGGCCGAGAACTACCACGAGTGCTACCACTGCCCCACCATTCACCCGGAGCTGTGCAAGGTGAGCCCGCCGAAGAGCGGAGAGAACTATGTCGCGCGCGGCACCTGGGTCGGCGGCTGGATGGATCTGCGCGACGGGATGGCGACGATGTCGCTGGACGGGCGCAGCCACGGCGTGGCCCTGCGGCGGCTGGACGAAACGGGCCTGCGGACCGTCATCTACCTTCACATCTTCCCGAATGTGCTGGTGAGCCTGCATCCCGACTACGTGATGGTGCACCGGCTGGTACCGCTGGCCGTCGACCGGACCCGGATCGAGTGCACCTGGGCGTTCGCACCCGAATCGCTGCAGCAGCCCGGGTTCGATCCCGGCTACGCGATCGAGTTCTGGGACATTACCAACCGGCAGGACTGGCACGCGTGCGAGTCGGTGCAGCGGGGCCTTGCCTCGCCGCACGCCGTTCCCGGGCCGCTGTCCGGCGATGAGGATGCGGTCTACCAGTTCGTCACCATGGTCGCCCGAGGCTACCGGGGCGAGCCGGTATGGAACCCGGGCCGGACGCCGCTGGCCGCCGGATCGCCAGGCTCGGGACAGGAGCGCTGAACAGCGCGGCCAGTCTCGCCGTGCCTGCCGATGACCGCCGTCGGGCTGCTCGCGCTGCCGCGGCCGCGGGTCAGGCCAGCGAGCCGGGACCGCGCCTGGTCATCTGGCGGGCGATGATCGCGCGCTGGATTTCGCTGGTCCCTTCCCAGATCCGCTCCACCCTCAGTTCGCGGTAGAACCGCTCGGCCACGTTCTCCCGCATGTAGCCGCGGCCGCCGAATACCTGCACCGCGCGGTCGGCCACCCGGCCGGCCATCTCCGAGCAGTACAGTTTCGCCATCGAGCACTGCGCGTGCGCCACCTTGACGGCGGTGACCTCGATCGATTCCCCTGGCCGTCTCGTAGGCGAGCGAGCGCGCCGCGAAGAACTCCGTCATGCTGTCCGCGAGCATCCCGGCGACCAGGCCGTACTCGCTGATGGGCTGGCCGCCTGCCCGTCGCTCGGCCGCGAACGCGGTCATCTCGGCGATGAGGCGCTCGGCTGCCCCCAGGCAGCGGGCCGCCACCATCAGCCGCTCGAACCGGAACCACTCATAGGCGAAGGCCATCCCGTCGCCCTCGGCCCCGATCAGGTTGGCCGCCGGGACCCGGACATCGGTGAACGCGACGATCGGATGATGGTGACTGATCGTGTGCGTGTAGGCAGGCGTGCGCAGCACCCGCACGCCGGGGCTGGGCAGATCCACGAAGAACATCGCGTGCTCGCCGTTGTGCGGCCCGCCGTCCAGCTTGGCCTGGAAGAAGGCGTAATCGGCCGTGTTGAACGAGGTGACGTGCCATTTGGTGCCGTTGAGCAGGTAACCGTCGCCGTCCCGGCGAGCGGTCGCCTCGATGGCGTCCACGTCCGAGCCCGCGCCCTCCTCGGTGATCGCGTAGCACTCTTCGCGCTCGCCGAGGATCGCCGGCCGGACGTAGCGCTCGACCTGATCGGGGGTCGCCACCCCCGGCAGCCACGACGGCGGGGTAGCGGCCACCCAGGCGAGCGCGTTGGTGACCCGGCCGCACTGCTCCTGCACCAGCACCTGCTGCACGGTGGTGCAGCCGCCGCCGCCGAGCTCGGCCGGCATGTTGGTCGAAGCCAGCCCGAGCTCGCGAGCCCGGGCAGCGTGCTTGGCGGCCACGGCGGCAGGCAGCTCGCCGCCGGCGAACTCGGCTTCCTCCTCGAACGGGATCAGCTCGTCCGCGAACGTGCGAGCGCGTTCCTGGATCTCAAGGTCCTCATCTGTCAAGCCGTACATCTGTGCGGCGTACCCTTCCGTCCGCGAGCCCACGTCGCGTTGACTGAATGTTCAGTTTATGGCAGCATCGGCCTCGTGCCAATGGCCTTCGCCTCTGTCCCGGACACGGCCGACGCTGTCGTCGTGGGGGGCGGGACAGTGGGCGCCTGGTGCGCCTTCTTCCTGAAGCAAGCCGGACTGGGCCGGGTCGTGCTGCTGGAGAAGGGCGCGCTCGGCCAGGGCGCGAGCAGCCGGGCGGCGGGCGTGGTGCGGCTGCAGGGCGGCACGCCCGAAGCAGTGCTCCTCGGCCGCTGGTCCCGCGAGTTCTACCGGCGACAGCGCGCGGAACTCGGCACCGACTCGGGCTTCGTCACCCAGGGCTACCTGCTGCCCTGCTTCACCGAGGCCGAGGTGACCGCAGCCCGCGCGCGGATGGCCATGCAGACGTCGCTCGGGGTCGCGGTGCGCTGGCTGGACAGCGCCGAGGTGGACGCGGCGAACCCGACGCTCGCGCCGGGCCAGACCCTGGGCGGCACGTTCTGCGGCGACGACGGCTTCATCACGCCGACCCGCAACGTGACCGCCTACACGGTGGCGCTGGCCCGCAGCGGCGTTGACGTGGCCGAGCACACCGCCTTCCGCGGGCTTGAGCTCGACGGCGACCGGGTCCGCGGGGTCGCCACGAGCGGCGG
This sequence comes from uncultured Actinomycetes bacterium, assembly GCA_963762615.1. Lineage (GTDB taxonomy): Bacteria > Actinomycetota > Actinomycetes > Streptosporangiales > Streptosporangiaceae > PALSA-505. The sequence goes on from CAVXLG010000020.1 coordinate 1,134,172, forward strand.
CCGGATCGGCACCGGGCTGGTCGTGCTCACCGGCGGGCCGAAGCTCGCCGAGGTCGGCGCGCTGGCGCGGACGTCCGCATCCCGGCAGGCGGCGTCAGGCACCAGGTCGCGGTGACCGAGCAGCACCCGGACCTGCGTCCGTCCCGGGTCCCGATGGTCTTCGACGTGTCCGCTGGGCTGTACTGGCGGCCCGAAGAGGGCGGGCTGCTGTTCGGGATGAGCAACCCGGACGAGCCGCCGGGCGAGAACCGCAGCGTGGACACGGACTACCTCGCGCTGATGCGGGACCGGCTGGCCCGGCTGGTGCCGGTCACCGCCGGGCTCGGACTGCGGCGGCTGTGGGCCGCGACGATCGACTTCACCCCCGATCACCTGCCGATCATCGGCCCGGCGCTGGGGCCGGGCGGGCCGCTGGGCGGCGTAACGGTCGCCAGCGCCGCCGGCGCGGGCATGATGTGGGGCCCGGCGGTGTCCCGGGCCGCGGCCGATGTCGCGCTTACCGGGTCAACCGAAGTCGTGGACGTCTCGGCGCTCGGGCTGGACCGCTTCGACGAGGCGGGCCACAGCAAGCTGGCCGCCGACCCGATTGCGCTCCCGTTCCCGCCAGCCCTGTCTTCCCCGTAACGAACCGCAGCTCCGGCACGACAACGTCGTCCGGTAAGAAACGGCACTCCGAGCGAGTATCGCCCAGCCAAGGAGAGGACCCACATCATCATGACCACCGCCACCCCCGCCACGCCGTTCCTGGCCGCCGCGCACGACGCCGTGCTGGAGGACTGGGGCGCGCTGCCCGAGGCCACCGGGGAACCGATGCAGACGTCCGGATTCACCCTGTGGACCGACGGCGACCAGGAGGCCGGCGTCTGGGAGTGCACGCCCGGGCCGTCCCGCTGGAAGCTGGAGAGCAACGAGTTCGTCCACATCCTGTCCGGCCGGATGACGGTGACCCCGGACGGCGGCGAGCCAACGGAGATCGGGCCGGGTGACACCGCGGTCTTCCCGCGGGGCTGGGCCGGCGACTGGCAGATTCACCAGACGATCCGCAAGCTTTACGTGCTGTTCTGAGCACGCCCGCTCCCCCGCCGCGAGCCAGGGCTCCGGCCCGGGCTCGGCCGATGGCTAGCTGCCGGATGTCAGCCGGCTCGCTCGAGCAGCAGCGCGAGCGCCGGGCAGTCGGTGACGGCGCGCCGGGCCAGCGGCTCCAGACCGGGCGGTACCGGCTCCCCGGAGACGACGGGGTAGTGCCACTCATCCAGCGTGACCCGTTCGGGCAGCAGTTCGGCGCACAGGCCGTGACCCGCGCAGGCGATCGGGTTGACCCGCAGGCGGACATCCATGATTCACCCCCGATCGCGCCGCGGCCGAGACGGCTCGAAGAACCTCGACCCGAGTGACAGCGAGGACCGCGGCCGAGGCGACACGGAGGAGCCGACGCTGTCCGCAGGGACCGGCAGGAACGGCGCCGCGGCGGCGCCGGGCACGCCGGCCGGGCCGGCCATGGCATGGCCGACGGTGCACTGGCCGGCCATGTGCCGCTCGATCTCGCCGCCGAACACGCCCAGCGCGCTGCGCACAAGGCGCACGGTCCCGTCCGGGTGATGACACGCGCCGCGGCCCTCGACCAGCCCGGCCCAGCGTTCCAGATCCGTGAGGCAGCGGGGATCCGGCCGCGGCCCGGACAGCTGCGTGAACGCGCCGGCGATGCGGGGCAGGCCGTTCAGGCACGGCCCGCACTGGCCGGCCGACTCGGCGGCCAGGTAGCGCAGCACGCGCGCGGTCTCGGCCAGGCCGCACCGGTCGGCCGGGAGCGCGGCGAGCACGCCCGCGCCCAGGCTGGCGCCCGCCTGACGCAGCGCGGCGTTGGCCAGCGGCAGCCGTGCCGCCTGCGCGGCGGGGATCCACGTCCCGTGGTAGCCGCCGACCAGCACGGCCTGGGCGGGCGCTCGGCCCAGGTCGAGCACGTCGGCCAGCGGTGCGCCGACCGGCACCTCGCTGACCAGCACGGCGCCATCGGCGCGATGGACGGTGACCAGGATGCTTCCCGGTTCGGCGGCAGTTCCAGCCTGGCGGAACCAGTCCGCGCCGAACCGAGCGATGAGCGCCACGTGGGCGAGCGTCTCGACGTTCTGCACCAGCGTGGGCGCGCCGCCGACGCCGCGCTCGAAGACCCGCGGGTGCTTGAACGCGGGCCGCGCGAGCCCGCCGCCAACCCGGCTGGCCAGCGCGGACTCCTCGCCGGCCAGGAACCGGGGCGGCGCGGCGACCAGCTCGACCGCGATCTGGTCGCAGCCGGCGGCCGACCGCTCCGCGAGCGCGGCCGCCAGCCGCCGGTGCAGCCGGTGATCGTCGTGGGCGTACAGGTACGCGCGCCGGGCGCCGACCGCCTCCGCCGCCAGCTGCAGCCCGTCGAGCACCAGGTGCGGCGACAGCCACAGCAGGTGCTTGTCCTTCTGGCTGGCGGGCTCTCCTTCGGCGCCGTTGCCGACCACCACCGCCCGCCTGCGCTGGCCGGCGACCGCAGTCATCTTGACGGCGACGGGAAATCCCGCGCCGCCGCGGCCGGTCAGCCCGGCGGAACGGATCTCTTCGATCAGTGCGCGCGGGGCGCCGCGGTACGGCAGCGGGCCGTGCGCTCGCGCGTGCCCGGCCAGGTTCATAGCCGCGGCCGGCAGCAGCCGGGGAAGACCGGCGGGGGCCGTGACCCCGGCGATCGGCGGGGAGCCCATCAGGGCCGTGTCGGTCATCGGCCTGTCCCGTCCTGGAGGACCGCGCCTTCGGGATGGCGGGCGCCGCCCAGGTGGCGCGTCGCCTCCCGGTAAACCGCGCCGACTGGGTAACGGGCGCCCACCGGGTAATCCGCGCCAGCCCGGTGACCGGCGCCCTCCGGATAGCCCGCGCCGACCGGGTGACCGGTGCCGTCCGGGTGACCGGTGCCGTCCGCGGCCCCGCTGTGGCCGCCGGTGGCCGGCCAGCCCGGCGCGGCAGCCGTTCGGTATCCGCTCAAGCGTGCGGGGGCGACCCGCAGAGCCGTCCGGCGGCCAGTCGTTGCGACGGCGAGCCGGTAGCCCGCGGCAGCGCCCACGCCGAGCACGCACGCGACAGTGAGGGCGAGCAGGCCGCCCGACCGCATGTCCTTCGCGCTCGTCCAGGAGTGCAGGAGCGCCACCGGGTAGGCGGCGTACGCCAGCCAGTGCACGCCCCGCCACAGCCGCCTGCTGACGTGGGCCCGGAGCAGGCTCGTGATGATCAGCGCTGCGATCAGGTCGAGGGCCACAGCGCCGAGCCCGACCTGGAACGGCAGGTAGCTCGACGTGAACGGGACGACCGCGGCGACCAGCTGGATGGCCACGTACTTGTCGGCGACCGCGGTGATCACGTGGATCGCCAGGAAGACCACGGCGAGCAGGGAGATACTGCGGTGCAGCCCGGTGACGGCGAACCGCGGCAGTCCGGGCAGCCGGCCCTGACGGTTGACCAGGATGCCCAGCAGAACCACGACGGTCAGCAGCACGAAGCACACGACACCGGTGGCCCGGCTCGCGTACCACAGCGCCGTGGACTGGGTGATCCCGCTCACGCCGGCACCTCCTGCCCCGGCCATCCGGCGACGGTGCGCACGCTGCCGTCCACCGCAACCAGGCGCGCGGCCAGTCCCCGGCTCTGCAGCCAGCCAGGAGCGCCGGCGCCGCGGATGATGGCGGCCGTGCTCGCGATGTTCGCCGCGACGGCCGTGCCGGCCACCGCCGTCACGGTGCGCCACACCGGCTTCGCCGGCAGGCCGGTCCTGGGATCCAGGATGTGATGCAGCAGGACGCCGCCGCGCCGCCAGTGCCGTGCCGCGATGCCGGAGGTGCTCATGCCGCCGCCGGTGATCGCGATCATCTGGGACGGCCCGGACGGGGGATCATCCGGGTGCCCGGTGACGTCCTGGACCCGTATCCGCCAGCCGCCCTCCGGGGATTCGCCGCCGACTGCGATGTCCCCGCCCAGGCCGACCAGCACGCCGCAGCCGAGGTGGCAGGCCAGCCGCGCCGCCGCCCGGTCGGCGGCGCGGGCCTTCGCGGTGGCGCCGAGGTCCAGCCGCACCCCCGGGGGCACGGTCAGCCGCCGGGACCTGCGGTCCAGCCGGATGTCCCGCCAGCTGGGCCGGACCCGCACGGTCAGCCGGACGGGCGGCCCGTCAAGGGCGACCAGCCCGAAGTCGCGGTCGTATCCCAGCGCCGCCATCTGGCTGGCTACGGTGGGGTCCAGGTCGCCGCCGGTGACTTCCGCCGCGTCCAGCGCGACGGCCACGGCGTCGGCGAGCATCTCGCTCACCGGTACCGCGGTTCCTGCCCTGCGCTCGGCGAGGACAAGCTCAGAGTCCGCGCGGAACCGGCTGCATGCGAGGTCGAGCGCCGTGATGTGGGCCGCCAGCAGCCGCCGGCCCGTATCGAGCTGCGCGGGATCGGTGACGACGAGCCGGACCGAGGTGCCGATCGCGTTCCAGCCCGCGGCCGCGGGCGGCGCATCCGGCGTGCGGACGGCGGCCATCATGATGCCCCGGAGGTCGCGTGCGCCGCACCGGAGGAGCCGGCGGGCGAGGTCGCCGATGATCCCGAGCTGCCGCCGGAAATGGATGCCGAACCGCTGCCGCCGGAACTCGCGCTCCCTGTCCCTGTCCCGGTGCTCGCGGATCCGCCGCCGGCCGTACCGGACGCGCCGCCGGAACTCGCGCCGCCGGAACTCGCGCCGCCGGATGCCGACCCGGCGGCGCTGTGGGCCGAGCCGGGAAGCGCGGCGGCGATGGCCCCGGTCGCCAGGGCGCTCGCGATGCCGACGCCTGCGGTCACTGCGGACAGCCGCCTCAGGCCGCGCCGCCTGAGCAACGACGGTGGGACGGGCCAGTCGGCTGGATTGCTGGGCATCGGTGATTCCTTCCCCTCCTGGGCTGAGCCGGCCTGCGGATGCCAGACTGTGGCGGAGCGCCGGTCGCCGTGCTGCTATCGACGATGCGCCATCGAGTGGAGCGGTACCTACGGCTCAGTTCTGAGTTACCTGTGAATCGCGGCCGGCCAGGTCACCGGCCGCACCGCCCGGAGGCGATGATGACGACTCCTGCCAGGCCGCTGAGATTCGGCCTGGTCGGCACCGGTCACTGGGCCCGCGTCACGCACGCGCCCGCTCTCGCCTCGACCGAGGGCATCGAGTTTGCCGCGGTGTGGGGCCGCAACCCCGAGGCCGCAGCGGCGCTGGCGGCCAGGCACGGCGCCGTCGCGTACCGCGATCTCGGCGATTTCCTGGCCGGTCTGGACGGGGTCGCGTTCTCGGTGCCGCCCGACGTGCAGAGCGAGATCGCGGTGCGCGCGGCCAGCGCCGGCAAGCACCTGCTGCTGGAAAAGCCCATCGCCACCTCCGACGCCGACGCTGACCGGCTGGTGCGCGCCGTGCAGGACGGCGGCGTCGCCTCCGTCGTCTTCTTCACCGCGCGGTTCCAGCCCGATGTCCGGGCCTGGCTGGCCGATGCCGCGCGGCAGGATCGCTGGGCCGGCGGGTGCGCGGTCTGGCTCGGGTCGGCCTGGCAGGCCTCCAGCCCGTTCAACACCCCGTGGCGGCGCGAGCACGGCGGGCTGTGGGACCTGGGGCCGCATGTGGTCTCGCTGCTGTGGGCCAGCCTGGGTCCGGTGGCATCGGTGACCGCCGATGCAGGCCGGGCTGACGTCACCTATCTGGTCCTGCACCACGAGAGCGGAGCGAGCAGCACGGTCACGCTCACCCTCAGCGCGTCCGAGGCCGCAGCGGGCTTCGACCTCTACCTGTGGGGCGAGCACGGGCGGTCGGCCGCGCCGGCCGAGGCGGCACAGGCCGAGGCGCCGCTGCGCGTTGCCCTGACCGAACTCGCGGCCAACGCGCGATCGGGACGAGTCGCCCACCCCTGCGACGTGCGATTCGGCCGCGACGTCGGTCACGTGCTGGCTGAGGCGCAACGCCAGATCGACGCTCTCGGCAGGCGCTGACGACAGTCGTTCCGTCTTCTCGTGCACGATCGCCGATCGGTAATCGGTCTTGTCCCGCATGCGGCAGCTACGACGTGAAGAATCAGGGTGATCATGAAATCTGCGGGCTTCACGGAGGACCTGCCGGGTTCGTCCGGTTGGTAGCTTGTCAGGCGTGGTGACCGCGTCCCGGAGGCCGGCCGGAGCTCCGGATCCGCAGGACGGTCAGGCGGCCGGGAAGCGAGCCCGCGGCCTGGCCGCGCTGCAGCCGTTTCGCCATCGCAGCTTCGCGCTGCTGTGGACCGCCGGGCTGGTCTCCATCATCGGGTCATGGATGCAGACCGTCGCCGTCGGCGCTCTGGTCATATCCGACACCGGGAACGCGACCTGGGCGGTCCTCGTCGCCGCGGGGGCGTTCCTGCCTATCGGCCTGCTGTCGCCGGTCGGCGGCGCGCTCGCCGACCGCTGGCCGCGCCGTCCGGTGCTCGTCGCCGGCAACCTCGCCGCGGCCGCCGCTGCCGCCCTCATCGCCGTGCTGGTGGCCGCCGGCCACGACAACCCGGCCGCGCTCGTGGCGCTGGTCACGCTGCAGGGCTCCGCCTCGGCCCTGATCGGGCCGTTCCAGCAGGCGATCCTGCCGGATCTCGTGCCGAAGTCGGATTTCCTCGCCGCCATCGCCCTGAACTCGGCGCAGTTCAACCTCGGCCGCATCGTGGGGCCCGCGCTGGCCGGTGCCGCCGTGGCCGCCTTCGGCTACGCGGCGGCGTTCACCGCGAACGCCGTGTCCTTCCTGGCCATTGTTGCCGCGCTCGCGTTCGTGCGGTTCGCGCCGCCGGCCGGGCGTGCGTCCGGGCTGCTCACATCCCTGCGGTCGGGCTTCGCCGCGGCCCGGCGCGAGCCGTCGTGCTGGGCCGCGATCGTCACCATCGCCGTCGTAGCCTTCCTCGCCTCCCCGTTCATCGCGCTCGTCCCGGTGATGGCGCGCCACCTGACGCACGGCGGCGCCACGGCGGTCGCCCAGACGACGGCGCTGCTCACCACGGCGCAGGGCGCCGGGGCCGTCGCGGGCGCCCTGTGCCTGCCCGCCCTGGCGACCTGGCTGGGCCGCGGCCGCGTGCTGGCCGGGAGTCTGGCCTTGCTGCCGCTGGTCCTGGTCGCCTACAGCACCTCGCAGGCGCCGTGGCCGGGCGCGGTCACGCTGTTCCTGGTCGGGCTGGTCTACATCGGGGTGCTGTCCGGGCTGTCCACCGTGGTCCAGCTGCGGGCGCCCGAGGTGTACCGGGGCCGGGTCCTCAGCTTCTTCCTGGTGGCTCTCGGTGTGGCCTACCCGGTCGGCTCGCTCGTCCAGGGACCGGTCATCGACCAGGCCGGGATCGGCGCGACCACCGCGGGGACGGCGGTGCTGCTGTTGCTGATCATGGCGGCGGCCGCGCTGGGCCGGCCGCGGTTCGTCCGGGCGATCGTCACGGGCATGGACCGCGACCAGGCTGCCCCCGGCCCGCCCGCCGTGACCGCGGACCCGCCCGGCTGCGGCGCACCCGGTGAGTGCGACGAGCCGTCTGCCTGCCGGTGACCGCGACATCCCGAACGCGCCCGGCCCGCCCGTCGCCCGGCGGCCGGCGCCACCCGCCGGGTGACGCCGGCCCCGGCTGGGCGGCCGGGTACGTTGAAGCGTGTCATTCTGGCTGCCATTACGTCAGGAGCGCACCGTGGACATCACCCAGCTGATCCTCGACGATCATCACGAACAGCGCCGGCTTTTCGCGATGCTGGAACAGATCGACCGGGCCGACGTCGCGACCCTGACCGCATTGTGGGGGCGGCTGGCGGTGTTCCTCGAGCTGCACGCCGCGGCGGAAGAGGAAATCTTCTATCCCGAGCTGCTGCGGACCGGGATCGGCGGCGGCGCCACGAAAGGCGTCGAGGACGAAACCCTCGACGCGATCCACGATCACAACGACATCAGGGACGCGGTCGCCGCGGTCGCCGGACACGCGGTCGGCAGCGACGACTGGTACGCGGCAGTGGCCGCCGCGAACCTGGCCAACAGCGATCACATGGCCGAGGAGGAGCGCGAGGGCCTCACCGACTTCCGCCGCCTGGCCGGGCTGCAGCTCCGCCACGACCTGGCCGTCGCCTTCGCGGCCTTCGAGGCCAGGCACTTCGCCGGGGTACCCGTCGTGGACCGGGACCCGGGCGGCTACGTGCGCGAGGCCGAGCAGGCGCTCCCCCCGCCGGATAACGCGGCAAGGGCGGCCGGGTCACTCAACATCGGCAGCCTGAAAGCGCGCTGATCCCGGGATGCTGGGCAGGTTCCACTGGTACCGCGGCGAGGCGTTCGGCATCCTCGTGGAGGATTTGCGGGACCGCGGCGGAGCCGTGAAGCGTGAGTAGTCACCCGGGCGCGGGCACAATACCGGGATGGCTTCGTATTCGGTGAACCCCCGTGCCGTGGCGCGGGCGCAGCAGCTCATCGACGGTCGTCAGTACGTACTCGACAGCGACTGGGGCAAGGTCCAGCCCGGCAGCGCCGAGGAGAACGCCTTCCTGAAGTCGCACTCGTGGGACGAGTACGCCGCCTGGCATCTGGGGCTCACCGACGGCGCTGCCGATGTCACGAAGGCGAGGTACGCCTTCGTCTACGGAGACTTCCGGCGGCTGCACCGCATGGGCATCATCTCCTGCTATTACCGGGCGGCGCAGTGGCGGCACAAGGAAATCGAGCTCGCCGCGCACGAGCTGCTGCAGCGCCTGGACCAGGCGTCAACGGGGCGATGACGTCCCGGCGGTCCCGGCGGTCCCGGCGGTCCCAGCGGACAGTCGAAGCCCGCCAGGGCCGATTGAGGCAGGACCGAGCCAGCCACCGCACCCGCCCCGCGTAACCTAGCCAGGCACCAGCCTGCTCTGCGGCCGGCCGGGCCACCGGCGGGCGGGCCGTAGCTTGGAAGCGGAGAATTTGCCGGGCCGCAGCCGCGGCCCTGATCCGGACGGGAACAGCGATGCGCCGTGTCGTGTCCGCGCTCGCGCTGGCGGGCGCGGTCGCTGCAGCCGCGAGCGGCTGCGCCGGGTCGTCCCGGGCCGGGCCGCCGGCCAGCTACTACCTGGCGCTGGGCGACTCGCTGTCGCAAGGAGTGCAGCCGGATGCGACGGGGGCCAGCGTCCGGACCAGCCAGGGGTATGCCGATCAGCTCTACGGGCTGCTGCATCCGCGCGAGCCCGGGCTGCGCCTGGTAAAGCTCGGTTGTCCGCGGGAGACCACCGTCACGATGATCCATGGCGGCATCTGCTCCTACCCGGGCGGGTCTCAGCTGGCCGCGGCGGTCAGCTTCCTGCACGCGCACCGGGCCCGGATCTCGCTGATCACCCTGGACATCGGGGCGAACGACCCCGACTCGTGCATCGCCGACCCGTCCGTGATCAAGCTCGCGGCCTGCGCGGGTGCGTCCATCTCGCGAGCCGCGACCGACCTGGCGACGATCCTGTCCCGGCTTCGCCAGGCCGCACCGCACGCCCGGATCATCGCGATGAACTACTACCTGCCGGCGCTCGCCGAGTGGCGGCACGGCTTCAGCGGCCAGCTGGTGGCCCGGGCCGGCGAGCTGGCCGTCACCGGCTACAACGCGCTGCTGACCCGGGTCTACCAGGCGCAAGGCGTCCGGGTGGCCGACGTATCCGGCGCCTTCCACACGTCCGACTTCACCCCGGTGGTCACCGTGCCCGGGCTGGGCAGGCTCCCGCGCAACGTCGCCGCTGTCTGCCAGTGGACCTGGGCGTGCGCGCCCGCCCCGCGCGGGCCGAACCAGCACCCGAACCAGGCCGGCTACCGGGTGATCGCGCACGCCTTCCTGCTGGCCGGCGCCGGGGCGGCGCGACCATGACGCCGCCGCCCAGCGTCGCTGATCCGGCTGGGCCGGCGATAGCGGACCCTCCCGCGCTACGAGCCGGCGTCGGCCCCCGCTCGGTCGTCAAGCCGGGTGTCTAGTTCTACCCACACCGCCTTGCCGGACGGGGTCTCCCGGATCCCCCACTCGTCGGACAGGGCCGCGACGAGCACGAATCCGAATCCCGATTCGTCCATGCTGTCCGGCGTGCGGGGCTCCGGCCAGCACGGGTCGGCGTCCTGCACCTCGATCCGCAGCACGGACCGCGCGGTTTCCAGCCGAAGCATCATGAAGGCGGCCGGACTGTAGGCGTGCAACACCACGTTGGTGACCAGCTCGGACACGATCAGGAGGGCGGTGTCCTCCAGGTGCGTCACCCGCCACGAGATCAGCGCGTCACGGGTGGCCCGCCGGGCCAGTCCCGGTGCCTCCACGGTCGCGGGCAGCGCCATCTGCCGGGCGCAATGCTGCTGCCTGATGAGGCCAGGCTGCGTGCGGGCGTTACTGGAACTGCTCTGGTACGGCGTCATTGCCTGTATGCCTCGATCTCGTCACCCGCCGGGCGCCCCGGCTCAACCCCACGGCGGATCCGGTCGCGGCGTCAGGCACCGCTGCAGCAGGCACGCTTCGGCCGGTGCCGTTCAGTGCCCGGGCATTCCCTTCCCCGTGCTGTCACCAGATTCTCCGCTCTGGACCTGAAGGACATTCCAGAGTCTGATCTAAACTAACTGAAGGATTACCTAGCATTAACTGAAGATAACTTAAGTCCTGGATGAACGTCAGCGCTGACCGGCTCATGACGGCACCGTGCCCGACGGGCCGGACGGCCCGCGCGAGCCGTCTCGACAGTGCCCGGGTCAGGCCGGCGTGGCCCGGCGGGGAACGGCCAGCGCGTCCACGGCGACCGCCCCGCCCGGACCGCAGATGAGCGGGTTGATGTCGAAGGCCTGCAGGGCATCGCCCAGCTCGCAGGCCATCGCCGACAGGCCGGTGATCGCGCCGACTATGCTGCCCAGGTCGGCGGGCTGCTGGCCGCGCACCCCGTCGAGCAGTGCCCAGACCCGGAGCCGGCGCAGCATCCGCAGCGCGCCGAAGCAGTCCACGGGCGGCAGCGCGACCGCCCGGTCGGCGAACAGCTCCGCCAGCACTCCCCCGGCTCCGACCACGATGAGCGGCCCGAGGGCAGGGTCCCGGGAGATGCCGATCAGCATCTCGGTACCCGGCACGGCGGTCTCGCAGACGAGCACCCGCGGACCGAGCCGGGCGGCCAGATCCCGGTAGCCCGCGACGAGCCCAGGCGGCCCGGCCACCCCGGGCAGTACCCCGCCGACGTCAGACTTGTGCGACACGCCGGGCTCGTCGGTCTTGAGGACGACCGGATACCCGATCTGCTCGGCGGCCGACAGCGCCGCCTCACAGCTGGCAGCCGACCGGACGCGCGCGGCCGGTATGCCATAGTCGCGCAGCATGACCAGCAGTGCGGCTCCGCCGAGCCGCCCGGCGGCGAGGGCACGGGTCCAGCGCCTGCGCCGGTCAGCGTCGCGCGCCGGGCGCGGCATCCGGCCGGCCAGCGGCCGGAGAGGACGCCGCCCAGCACCGGCAGCAGCGGCCCGAGAAGACGCCTGCACAGACACCCGCCGGCACCAGCGGCCCGAGAAGACGCCAGCCCGGACACCCGGCCGGCACCAACGGCCGGAGCGGGCGCTGAGCGCAGGGTCCGGTTCTGGTGGTCGAGGAGATGGCGCAGCGCGAGCAGCCCGGTACGCACGCTTTCCAGGACCGGGACTCCCGCCGCCCGCAGCCGGGCCGCCGCGACCCGGTCGACCGACGCGGGCAGGCCGGCCAGCACTGCCAGCGGCCTCCTGGTGCGGGCTGCGGCCGACAGCAGCGCCAGCAGGTAGGACTCATCGCCGTCGAACTCCGGGACCAGGTCGACCGCCAGGGCGACCGCCGCCACCGCGGGGTCCTCGGACATCGCGATGAGGGACTCGGTGAACTGCTGCTCCGCCCCCCGGCCGGTCCCCCAGATGTCCAGCGGGTTGGCAGGCTCCAGGCCGGGGTCCAGCACCGCGGCCAGCCGGTCGCGGGTAGCCGGGCCGATGTCCGCGAACGGCACGCCGAGCTGGTCAGCCAGGTCGGCGACGTGCGCGCGCTCTAGCCCGGAGTCGTGAATGGTGGCGATTCCGCGGCGGGCGCTGTCGGCCGAGCCAGACCCGGGCACGCCAGCCGAGCCAGACCCGGGCACGCCAGCCGAGCCAGACCCGGGCACGCCAGCCGAGCCAGCGCCGGCGCCGCCGCGACGGCCGATCGCGAACAGCTCCAGGGTGTCGGCCAGCTCGGCCAGATCGCCGGTCCGGTGCACCCGGTAGGCATCCGCCAGCGCTTCCCACGCCCCGTCCCCGGCGGCCAGCGCCCCGGAGTGAGCCGACACCAGCGCCCGCCCGGCGACCGAGCCGCCCGCCGCGAGCAGCACCACCGGAACGTCCGCCGCGTCGGCTTCAGCCAGTACCGCGCGCAGCAGCGGAGCATCGCGGATGGCCTCCAGGACCAGGGCAAGCACCCTGGTCTCCGGCAGGCCAAGTGCGTAGCGAGCGTAGTCGGCGGCCGTGCTGACCAGTTCCTGTCCGGAAGAGACCGCGACCGAGAACCCGATACCCCGCCGGCTTCGCAGCAGCGTGGAGAACACCGAGCCCGAGTGCGTGACCAGCGCGACCGGGCCGGCCGGGATCGGGTGAGGCTCGATGTAGCCGACGGCCCGCAGCCCCCGGGCCACGTTCACGAAACCCATGCACCCGGCGCCGCACAGCGCCATCCCGGCCGACCGGGCGATGCCGGCCAGCCTGGCCCGCAGCCCGGGCGGCTGGCCGGGCACGTCGTACGCGCTGCCGAAGATCACCGCCGAACGGTCGCCCCGGCCAGCGGCAGCGGCGAGCTGCTCTTCCAGCGCGGCATCGGGCACGCCGAGCAGCACCAGGTCGACAGGCTCGGGCAGGTCGGCGAGGCGGGGGTGACAGGGCACGCCGGCGATCCGGTCATACCGGGGATTCACCGGGTACAGCCGCGGCCGGGACGGGCTGGCGGCCACCTCGGCGACCATCCGCTCGCCCAGGCTGCCGGGGCGCTCGCTCGCACCGACCAGGGCGATGCTGTGGGCCTCCAGCATCGCCGTCAGGGCGGTCGATCCGCGCTTCGCGGCCCGCTGCCGGTCGTCAATGCGCGGGTCGACCACCGTCCTGACGCCCGGCGCAGCGCCCGCTCGCGCCCCCGGCGGCCCGCCGGCGCGCGCCCCTGGCGCAGCGTCCTCCCGCGCCCCGGCCGGCCCGCCTCTGCGGAGCAGCATCCGCCCGCGCCCCCGGCGCAGCGTCCTCCCGCGCCCCGCCGCCGCCCCGCAGCCCCGGCGGCCTACCCGCCCGCGCCCCGCGGCCACCGGCCCCCGGCGGCCCGGCGCCCGCCCCGGTTGACCCGGTGTCCATGTCAGCGGGCGCCCGGCCTGTACGCAGGCAGGGCGGTCCGGCGGGGGCCGTCCTGACCGGGAACCGCGGCCCGCGCCGTTCGGAATACCCGGGGTTGATGGTCACGGCCGGCCGGCGGTCAGGGCCGGCGTGCGCGCCTGCGCACGGTGCCAGGCCGGCGGGCCGCCTTCTGGTCGGCGATCGCGGCCTTCGCCGCCTGCATGCCCGGGATGCCGCATACCCCGCCGCCCGCGTGCGTGGCCGAGCTGGCGTAGTACAGGCCGGGCACGGGCGTGCGGTAGTCGGCGTACCCCGGCGCGGGCCGCATGTGGAACAGCTGCTCCAGGGACAGCTCGCCGTGGAAGATGTTGCCGCCGATCAGCCCGTAGTCGTGCTCCATGTCGTAGGGCCCGACGATGTCGACGTTCAGGATCGAGCTCTTGAAGTTGGGCGCGACTTCGTTGTAGCAGTCGATCATGCGGTCGGCGTAGGCCTGCAGCTCCTCCCGGTGCGGCTGGTCGTTCCAGTCGGCCGGCACCCACTGGGTGAACAGCGACATCGTGTGATAGCCGTCCGGGACGAGCGTCTTGTCGAAGGAGGTCGGGATGACGCCGTCGCTGAACGGGCGGCTGGCCGGCGGCCCTCGCGGGCCTCGATGAACGCGCGCTCGATGTACTCCATGCTCGGCGCCATCTCGACCGATCCGGTGTGATGCTCCTGCAGGGTCGTGCCCGGGTCGGCGGTGAAGTCGGGCAGCTCGGCCAGGGCGAGGTTGATCTTCACCACGCCGCTGCGGGTCTTCCAGCGCTCGATGTCGGTGACGAAATCCGGCGGCAGGTTGTCACTGCCCACGTGATCAAGGAACGCGGTACGGGGGTGCAGCGACGTCACCACGAGCCGTGCGGTGATCTCTTCGCCGGAGTCGAGCACCACCCCGCCGGCCCGGCCGTCGCGCAGCAGCACCCGCTGCACCCGGGCGCCGGTGCGGATCTGCGCCCCGGCCTCCCGGGCGGCACTGGCGATCGCGTCAGCGACCCCGCCCATGCCGCCCTCCTGGAAACCCCAGTTGCCGAGGTGGCCGTCGCCGACGTCGCCGATGGAGTGGTGCGCCATCACGTAGGCGGTGCCCGGCTCGTACGGGCCGGCCCAGGTCCCGATCACGCCGTTGACCGCCAGCGCGCCCTTCACCTGCGGCGACTCGAACCAGTCGTCGAGCAGGTCGGCGATGCTCATCGTCATCAGCCGGGTCACGTCGGCGATGGTGCGCACATCGAGCCCGCGCTGCCGCCAGGCCAGCCGGAGCGTGTCGGCCAGGTCGCGGGGGTTGTGCGAGCCGAGCCGCGGCGGCACGGTGAGCAGCAGCGGGCCGAGCACTTCGGCCAGGCCGGACAGCCAGGCGTCCCACAGCGGCATGGCCTCGGCGTCCTGCTTCGACCAGCGGGAGACCTCGTCATAGTTGCGCTTGGCGTCGTCGGCGTAGAGCTTGATCGACCCGCCCTCCGGGAACGCCTGGTAGTACGGGCCCATCGGGAAGATCTTGTAGCCGTGCCGGGCCAGGTCAAGGTCCTGGATGATCGTCGGCGGCAGCAGGCTCATCACGTACGACAGCCGGGTGACCCGGAACTCCGGCGCGTCCGGCCACGGCGCCTCGGTGGTCGCCGCGCCGCCGGTATGGTCGCGTGCCTCAAGGACCAGCGTCCGGGCGCCGGAACGGGCCAGGTAGGCGGCGGAGACCAGCCCGTTGTGACCCCCGCCGACGATGATCGCGTCATATGCCGCCGTCATGAATCTGCCTTCCTCGGATGAGCCGCCCACGGAAACTCGATGAGCTGCCCCGAAAGTTTGACTGAATGTTCAGTCTAGAAACCTGCTAATCTTTTCCGCAAGGGGCGCGGGCAGGTCCGCGCCGCCGACGGGAGCCCGGCGAAGATCTGTCCAGTCAGGGTCCCGCGGAGCCTGGATTTATACGAGGATGGCCGGATGAAGGAGCGGGCTGGCAACGCCGCCGGGATGGCCGAGCAGCGACGCGAGCAGATGCTGCGCGCGGCGCTCGAGGTGATCACCGAGCGTGGCTACCCCGACACCAGGATCACCGACGTGGCCGAGCGAGCCGGCACGAGTCCCGCCCTGGTCATCTACTACTTCAAGACCCGGGATCAGCTGCTGACCGACGCCCTGCGGTACTCCGAGGACGCCTGGTACGCGGAGGGCACCCGCCGGATGGCGGCGATCGAGACCTCCGCCGGGCGGCTGGAGGAGTTCGTCGCCATGATGTGCCTGCCGGAAACCGACGCCGGGGCCGAGGACTCGTGGCTGCTCTACCTGGATTTGTGGGCTCAGTCCCCGCGCAACCCGGGTGTCGCCGCGATCCGGCAGAAGATCGACGAAAGCTGGCGGGAGACGATCCGGTCGCTGGTGCTGACCGGGCAGGAGGCCGGCGAGTTCGCGGCCGTGGACGCAGGCGACTTCGCGGTGATGCTGTCCACTCTGCTGTACGGGTTCGTGGTGCCGATCGCGCTGGAGGACCCCGAGGTGGGCCCGGAGCGGGCATTCGAGCTGACCATGCGGTTCGCGGCCGACCGGCTGGGATTCGACTGGAACGGGCGGCGCTAGGAACAGAGCAGGAGGTGGCATCGTGGCCGGAGGACGCATCGAACTGGTCGCGCTGACCAAGCAGTTCCACGAGGTGGCGGTGGACGGGATCGACCTGGACGTGCCCAGTGGTGAGTTCTTCTCCCTCCTCGGGCCGTCCGGCTGCGGCAAGACCACCACGCTGCGGCTGATCGCGGGCTTCGAGCAGCCCACCTCGGGCCGGATTCTGCTCGACGGGGCGGACGTGTCCGGCGTGCCGCCGCACAAGCGCAACGTCAACACGGTGTTCCAGAGCTATGCGCTGTTCCCGTTCATGACCGCGTTCGACAACGTGGCGTTCGGCCTGCGGCACCGCAAGCTCACCAAGGGTGAGACCAACCGCCGGGTCAACCAGGCGCTCGACCTGGTGAGCATGAGCTCATTCGCGAAACGCCGCCCGGGATTGCTGTCCGGCGGCCAGCAGCAACGGGTCGCGCTGGCCCGCGCGCTGGTGCTGAACCCGGCGGTGCTGCTGCTGGACGAGCCGCTCGGCGCGCTGGACGCCAAGCTGCGCCGCTCCCTCAAGATCGAGCTGAAGGCGCTGCAGGAGCAGGTGGGCATCACCTTCCTCTACGTCACCCACGACCAGGAAGAGGCGCTCACCATGTCCGACCGGCTGGCGGTGATGAACGCCGGCCGGATCGTGCAGATCGGCACGCCGCGCCAGGTCTACGAGGAGCCCGCCGACGCCTACGTGGCCGACTTCCTCGGGGTGTCGAACCTGATGGAGGTCGAGGTCGACGGGCACGGGCCCGGCCCGTGCTGCCAGCTGCGGCTCGGCGAGACGCGGCTGACCGCGGAAGCCGGCGCAGGTGGACTGCGCGGGTCCCGCGCACGTCGCCATCCGGCCGGAGCGGGTCAGGATCGAGCCACACGGCACGGGAGGTCCCAACCGGGTTCCCGGCATGGTCGAGCGGCTGGTCTTCATCGGCGCGGCCACGCAGGTCATGCTCCGGCTGGGGCCGGGCGTCCCACTGCAGGCACTGATCCAGAACGACGGCGATAGCCCGACGCTGGCCCAGGGCACGCCGGTGGATGTCTACCTCCCCGCGGACGGCTTGCGGGTGCTCAGCGGGGCGGCCGGCGAGGTCCCGGTCGCCGCCGAGGAGGAGGGCCCGCTGGTCGCTACCTGAGCCCGGCTACCCGCCCTGGTAAGACGGAACGGGCGCCGGACCGGCTCCTGGCCGTCCAGAATCCGGGCGCGGCCCGGTTACCTGCTCTCTGCGCCCGCGAACGTGTTGAGCGCCGCCATCTGGCTGCCCCGCTGGCCCCGGGTCATCAAGCGGTAACCGATGAACCCGATGATCGCGATGATGAACGACATGGCCAGCATGATCGTGCCGAGCGCGTTGAGCGCCGGGCCGCCGTTGCCACCGTGCTGGGTGGAGTAGATGATCACGGACATCGGCGTGTTCGACGCGTTCGACGACAGCAGGTCCACGATGACGAAGTCGTCGATCACGCTGGAGAACACCAGCACCGCGCTGGCGAAGATGGCCGGGCCGAGCAGTGGCAGCATGACCCGGCGCATCGTCTGGAACTGGTTCGCGCCCAGATCCGCGGCCGCCTCCTCGTACTGCCGGCCGAGCCCGACCAGCCGGGCCTGGACGATGATGGCGGGCCAGCTCACGTTCCAGGTCACCAGGCCGAGGATCTCCGCCCAGGTACCGAGGTGCACGCTGGTGAACAGCACGGTGAACACGAAGAACATCGCCACGCCGAAGATCAGTTCCGGGATGACGAAGGACAGGATCATCACGAAGTTGAAGCTGGCCGAGGTGATCCCGCGCCACCGGTTGATGCCGAGCGCGAACGCGACGCCGATCGGCACCGCGATGAGGGTGGTGGCGACCGACAGCCGGACCGTCTGCAGCACCGCCGCGTGCAGCTGCGGGTTGTGCAGCACCGAGTTGACCGGGTCGCTGAAGTACCACCGCCAGGAGAAGCCCTGCCACGTGGCCTGCGACTTCCCGTTGTTGAAGGAGAACAGCACCGCGAGCGCGATCGGCACCAGCGACCAGATCAGGTACAGCCAGGTGAAGCCCTCCAGGAACCACGGGTGGCCCCACTGATTGCGGGTCGGGATGAAGCGCCGCAAGCCGCTGCGCGCGGGGGCCGGGGCATGGGTCGGGGTAGCGGCCGGCGCGTTGGTCGTGGTCATGCGTACGCCTCCCGCGCCGACCGGTTGGTCGCCACCACGTAGTAGATCATCGGCACCAGCAGGACCAGGAGCAGCACCAGGGACAGCACTGCGCCCTGGGCTTCCAGGCCCGGCGTGCCGAGCTGGCCCTGGATCAGGTTGCCGAACATGGACGTGCTGGACGCGCCGGACAGCAGCGTGTTGGTGTAGTAGTCGCCGAGCATCGGCAGCACGGTGATCAGCAACCCGGTCATGATCACCTGCCGGGAAAGCGGCAGCGTGACGTGCACGAAGGTGCGGACCCGGCCCAGGCCCAGGTCTCGGCCCGCCTCGATGAGCGCGGGATCGATCCGGTCCAGGCCGGCGTACAGCACCAGGATCATGTATGGCACGTAGCCGTACACCAGGCCGAGCACGACCGTGACCGACAGGCCGCCCAGCCAGTTGACCGGATGCGAGACCAGGTGCAGGTCGACCAGGGCCCGGTTCAGGTAGCCGTTGGTCTGCAGCAGGTCGATCCAGGCCAGCATGCGCATCATGTAGCTGATCCAGAACGGCGCGATCAGCAGGATCAGGAACAGCCCCTTGCGGCGCCCGGCGAAGCGGGCCACGAAGTAAGCGGCCGGGTAACCGATCAGCAGGCACAGCAACGAGCCCGCTGCCACGTAGATGATCGTCCTGACCACGATCGGGCCGGCGAACGACGTGCTGCCGACCAGGTCGTGGAACGCGTTGATGACGTTCGACGAACTCCAGCTCAGCGGGTTCCAGACCGCGATCGGCGACTCGAACAGCCGGTCCAGCTGGCCCATGGCGATGGCGAGCACCGCGTAGAACGGCACGATGAACAGCACGATGAGCCAGATGATGCCGGGTAGCGGCCAGCCCCGCGTAGAAGAGGTTCCTGCGCGGCCTGGCCTTGGCTTCGGCCCGCGCGGGAGCCTTGTCCGCCTGCGCCGTAGCTGCCATGACCGCCGCCTCAGTTCCTCAGATCCCGTTGCCGACCACGAGCCAGGCCTGCTGCCAGAGCGCGTCCGCGTCCACCGGGAGCTGCAGCTCGCCCAGCCCGCGCCGGAAGTACGACGGCAGCACCACGGTGGGCAGCAGGCTCCTCGGCAGGATCTTCTCCTTCACCAGCCGCTGCGGCGTCACCCCGGTCAGCGGCTGCATGTACCCGTTGAAGCTGATGTTCTCCAGCACGTTGTCCAGGTCGAGCATGTAGTCCAGGAACAGGTGCGCGAGCACCGGGCTGGACGAGGTGCGGAGCACCGCGATCGTGTCGTTGGCCACCGGGCCCTTGCCGTCCTGGCGGGAACCAGTAGCCGACCACGTCCACCGGGACGCCCTTGGGCATGTAGGACGCCGCCGCGGCCATGTCCCCGGACCACGCGTGGTGAATCCAGGTGTCCCCGGTGGGGACCTCGGTGTAGTCGTTGTTGTCGATGCGCACGTTGACCAGGGAGGACAGCTCCTGCAGCGACCGCCGGGACAAGGCGATCTGGCCCTGGTCGGTGGTGTTCAGGTCGAAGAGCCCGTTCTTCATCAGCCCGAGGCTGATGCCCTCGCGGTAGTCGTCCAGGATCGCCACCTTGCCCCGGTACTTGGACTGCCACGGCATGGCCCAGGGGTTCTTCATCGCGTACGGGTTCTCGTGCACGAGGTCCTTCCGCCAGGACATACCCGTGGTGTAGATCGTGTACGGGATGGTGTACTGCCAGCGCTGGTCGTAGAACGGGTTGGTGAAGTCCGGCCAGGCCTGGGTGATGTTCGGGATGTAGCTGTGGTTCAGCGGCTGGGCCAGCTTAGACTCGATCAGCTGGCCGAGCACGTCCACGGTGGCGCCGATCAGGATGTCGAAGGACAGCCCGCCGCTGCGCAGCTTGGACATCGCCTCGTCCATCGTGTTGAACGTGGTGACCTGCACCTTGCAGTTGTACCGCTTGGCGAAGTTGTTGACGACGGCCTGGTTGATGTAGGCCACCCAGTTGTAAATCTGCAGCGTGGCGCCGGTCTCCGGCTTCAGGCCGCTCTTGATCGCGGTGTTGTCGGTGAAGATCGGCCAGGTCACCGGGTGGTCGCGGCGGGGCAGCGGCAGGGTGCCGGAGCCGGCCAGCGCGGGCGCGCACGCCTCAAGCAGGAGATCCGGCGCCCAGCGCGGCCAGCCCCGCGCCCGCCCCCTTCAGGAACCCGCGCCGGGAGACCAGCCGACGCCGGGTTCCGTCGCCCTGCCAGCCTTCTCGCGGGTGTACCACGAGTCACCCCCAGATCCTGACTGAACATTCCGTCAATTACAGGTGTTCATACTCCTGAGCGGGCGCCCGCGCAAGACCTTGCTTGTAAACATAGGCCACGATGCGTTGGTCGACCGTTCATGCGCCGATAGCCGCCGCGAACACGCCGAAGTTCTGCACCAGACGGTCGATGTCCTGCGAGTCGTGCTGCACCGAGATCAGCCACTGCTCGATCTTGCCCCACGGCGGCAGGAACACGCCGCCGTTGTGCTGAAAGAGCCAGTGCGCATGGCTGTACCGGTCATCAATGCCGAGGAAGCCGCGGTAGTCCCGCACCGGCTCCGGCGCGAACACCACGCAGCCCTTCGCGCCGGCCGACACCACGTGCGCCTGCAGGCCTCGGGCGGCGATCTCCCGCTCGATCCCGGCCACCGCCTGGCCGCGCAGCGCCTCGATCCGCTGGTACGCCTCGGGCGTGGCGACCTCGCAGAGCATGGCGCGGGCCGCGGCCATCGCCAGCGGGTTGCCGTTGAACGTGCCGACCATCTCGTACTCACCGCTGGCGACGTGCGCCATCACCTCGGCGCTGCCGCCGACCGCGGCCACGGCCACACCGCCGCCGATGGCCTTGGCCAGGCAGATGATGTCCGGCCGCACCCCGGTCAGCCCGGTAGCCCCGCCGGGCCCGGCGGTGAGCCCGGTCTTGACCTCGTCGAAGGTGACCAGCGCGCCGTGGGCGTGCAGCAGATCCGTGAGCGCGGCCAGGTATCCGGGCTCGGGCAGGATGATCCCGGCGTTCATCATGATCGGCTCGATGATCATCCCGGCGACCCGGCCGCGGTGCTCGTCGAGCAGCCGGGCCACGCTGTCGATGTCGTTGAACGTCGCCACCAGCGTCAAAGTGGTGAACGCGGCCGGGATGCCGCTGCTGGCCGGGGCCTGCGCGGGGTGGCCGGCCGGGCCGGCCTCGTCCGGCTCGGGGGTGACCGAGACCTGGACCGAGTCGTGATGGCCGTGGTAGCAGCCCTCCACCTTGATGATCAGGTCCCGGCCGGTGATCGATCGCATCAGGTGGACGGCGTCCATGGTGGCCTCGGTGCCGGAGTTGGCGAACCGCCATTGCGGCAGGCCGAACCGGCGGCTGAGCTCCTCGGCGACGATCACGGCGTTCTCAGTGGGCTGCGCGAAGTGGGTACCCAGGCCGGCCTGGGCGCGGATCGCCTCGACCATGGCCGGGTGCGCATGCCCGGCCAGCGCCGCGCCGTAGCCGCCGTGCAGATCGACGTACTCGTTGCCGTCGACGTCCCACACTCTGGAGCCGCGGCCGTGGCTCAGCCAGACCGCCTGCGGGACGGTGATCTGCCAGCTGGACGTGACCCCGCCGGCCAGCGATCCGCGAGCCCGGGCGGCCATCCGCGCCGACTCCGGCTGGCGCCGCAGGAAGATCTCCTCCTGCTCGGCGATGATGTCCCTGAGCTTCTTGTCCGCGTGTTCGGCGATGTCGGGCTGAACGTCGGCGCGCTGGCTGGCCACGCTCTCTCCTCCGATTGACTGAACATTCAGTCTAAACTGGGCTCCCCTGCTCGGCAAGGCATACGGCGCGGATCCAGGCCCGTTCAGTCCGGCCGTGCCGGAACCCTGCAGCAGTCTGAGTTCCGAGGTGCCTCAGCCATGCGCAACCGCCCCATGCGCTTGTGGGGTTTGGGTTGACGGTTCCCGGCCCCGGGCGCCGCGAACGTTCTCTGACTATAGTCAGAGAATGGATGCGGGCATGGTCGGCCAGGTGCGAAGCTTCAACCGGACCGTGACGCAACGGGTCGGCGCGCTCAATGACGCATATCTGTCCCGCGACCGCCCGCTCGGGCTGGCGCGCCTGCTGTGGGAGGTCGGCCCCGACGGCAGCGATGTCCGGCTGCTGCGGTCGCGGCTTGACCTCGACTCGGGTTACCTGAGCCGGCTGCTGCGGTCCCTGGAGGCTGACGGGCTCGTCGTCGTCGAGCAGAACGGGACCGACGGCCGGGTACGTACGGCGCGCCTGACTGATCGTGGGCGGGCCGAGCGAGCGGTGCTGGACCGGTGCTCCGATGACCTGGCCAGGTCAATTCTCGGTCCGCTGAGTGAGCGGCAGCGAGCACGGCTCATCGTGGCGATGGCAGAGGTCGAGCGGCTGCTGGTGGCCTCTGCGGTCCAGGTCAGCGGGCAGGACCCGCGGCACCCTGACGCCCGCTCCTGCCTGCGGGCGTACTTCAGCGAGCTGGCGCGGCGCTTTGACGGCGGTTTCGACGTCAGCCGGAGCATCCCGGCGGGCGACGACGAGCTCACCCCGCCGGCCGGCCTCCTGCTGGTCGCCACCCTGCGCGGCGAGCCCGTGGGGTGCGGCGCGGTCAAGTTCCACGGCGACGGCCCGGCCGAGATCAAGCGGATGTGGGTCGCCCCCTCCGTCCGGGGCCTCGGGCTCGGCCGGCGGCTCTTGGCGGATCTGGAGGCTCACGCGGCCGACCGCGGAGTCCGGATTCTCCGGCTGGAAACCAACCATGCCCTGGACGAGGCGATCGCCCTGTACCGGACGGCAGGCTACGGCGAGGTGGCCGCGTTCAACGACGAACCCTACGCTCACCACTGGTTCGAGAAGACCCTGGACCGCCGTAGCGTGAATCATCCCTGACGGTAGGCAACGCGCAACCTGGCGAGTACATCCGGGCTGCCCGGGGCGCCCGCTGACGGGACCGCCCTGCCGGAGCCGGCGGCGAGCGCTGGGCTTGCGCTCCAGGACCTGCAGGCGGTACCGGGTCCGCAGGCGGTGCTGGCGGGCGCCCGGGCGGAGCGGGCGCAGAACCTCGGACGCGTCCGGCGAGTGCTCCGTGACGGCAACGCGGCAAACGAGATCGCCGACGCCACGCTGGAAGAGGCGCGGGCAGCGATGACCACGACCTGCGAACGCAGCCGACCGTCTGATAGCTATTCCGCCTGTTTCCGGTTACGGTCGGAACCGGGACGGATGGGCGGCACGCGATGGGGTGCCGCAGGGGCGGGGGGCAGTCTTGTGCGCACATTTTGGCCTGTGAGGCTCGCGATCGCGGCAACCGGCGTTTCTGCGGTCCTGGCTGGGATGGTCGCCGGGCCCGCGCGGGCAGCAGGTGCAGCTGCGATGGGAGCCGAACCAGCGGCACGCCCGGCCGCGACGTCCTACAGCGCGGCCGGCAAGCTGAACGGCGTCGCGGCCGCCTCCGCCAGCAGCGCCTGGGCTGTCGGCTCCGCGGGCAGTTCTTCGCCGGCAGTGCTCATGCTGCACTGGAACGGCAAGGCCTGGTCGCGGGTCACCAGCCCGAAGGTACTGAACGGGACGGAGGGAGAGCTCTCCGCGATCACGGTCGTCTCCGCCACGAACGCCTGGGCCGTGGGTTTCACCGGCGAGCTCGGCAGCGGGAAGGACCACACGCTGATCCTGCACTGGAACGGCAGAGCCTGGCGCCAGGTGACGAACCCCGGTCCGGTCACCGGCGGCAATCTGGCCGCCGTGACGGCCACGGCAAAGAGCGGCTGGGCGGTCGGGTATGTCAACACCAACCCCGATGCCCCGGCTTGCTGCGCGGGCGCGCCGCTGATCCTCCGCTGGAACGGCTCGAAGTGGTCCCGCGTCACCGCCAAGCTCGGCAAGGGCGCCGGCCTCAACGGCGTGGCTGTCACCGCGGCGAACACCGCATGGGCGATTGGCATGCCCACTGCCATGATCACCGGTGCCCTAGCCCGGTGGAACGGCAGCACGTGGACGTGGGTCAGGTCGTACCCGGTACAGGGCGCATACCGCCCCCTTGAAGGCATCGCGGCCGGCCCTGGCGGGACCGCGTTCGCGGTCGGCGAAAATAACGACTCCCCAGGGCCGGCGATCAGCATGAGGTGGACCGGGAAGGCATGGCAGCAGGCGACCGTCAGCGCCCCGTCGGATTCCCAGCTCAACGCCGTCGCGTTCGCGCCCGGCGGCACCGCGTGGGCGGCGGGGGGGATTAGCTCCGGCACCGTGAGCACGCTGATCGTTCGCTGGTCCGGGAAGTCCTGGGCCCGCGTCGCCAGTCCCACCCCCGGACAGGGTGCCGTGCTTTCCGGGCTCGGGTTCGCGGCGGCGGGTTACGGGTGGGCGGTCGGCTCCACCAGCTCGACCGCGGGCAGCTCCAAGACCGTGATCCTGCACTGGAACGGCAAGGCCTGGAGCTGACCCGCGAACGCGCACACGCTGGCCGGCCGGGCTCAGGGCCCGGAGGCGGCGAGCACGTCGTCGAGGGTGTGCAGCAGCAGGTCGGCGTGCTCGCGCTGGAACACGAGCGGAGGCCGGATCTTGAGCACGTTCCCGGCCGGGCCGGTGGTGCCGACCAGGATCCCGCGGTCGCGCATGGCCTCGGCCACCGCGCGGGTGCGCGCGGCGGCGGGCGCACGGCTGTCCTGCTCCTCGACGAACTCGACGCCGATCAGCAGGCCCGCGCCCCGGATGTCACCGATGAGCGCGTGCCGCTCCGCCAGCGTCTGCAGGCCCTGGCGGAGGTAAGAGCCGACGTCCGCGGCGTTGCCGGTCAGGCCTTCGTCCTCGATGACGTCGAGCACGGCGAGCGCGGCCGCGCACGCGACCGGGTTGCCGCCGAACGTGCTGAACAGCTCGGTCTGCTCCGGCACCGCGCTGAGCACCTGGGACCGGACCACCAGGGCGGCGACCGGGAAGCCGTTGCCCATCGGCTTTCCCATCACCACCATGTCGGGCTCGATCCCGGTGGCCTGGAAGCTCCACAGGTGCGCCCCGGACCGGCCGTGACCCGCCTGTACTTCGTCCGCTACCAGCAGGCCGCCCGCCGCCCGCACCCGCCGGGCCGCTTCCCGCAGGTAGCCGGGAGGGGGCGCGAGGATGCCGTCGGAGGTGAAGGCCGGGTCGGCGTACATCGCGGCCAGGCCACGGCGGCCGAGCGCCTGCACGGCGCCGTCGATGTGAGCGGCGTACCGTTCGGCCCACCCGTCCTCTTCTCGCCGGCAGGCGCCACGGTACCCGTCGGGCGCGGGAACCGTGGCGACGTGGGCGGGCCGCTCTGCGTCGGCCCACTCCTCCGGTGACAGGGCGTGAGTGGCCTCGGTCAGCCCGTGGTAGGCGCAGGCGGTCACGATCGCGCCCGCCCGTCCGGTGGCCGCGCGGGCGATCCGCCAGGCCAGGTCGTTGGCCTCGCTGCCGGAGTTCACCAGGAGTACGGCGTCGGGCCCGGGTGACAGCGTGGCGCAGAGCCGTTCGGCCAGGGTGACGATCCCCTCGTGCAGATAGCGGCTGTGCGTGGCCAGCAGCCGCTGCTGCTCGGCCACCGCCCGCGCGACCCGGGGGTGACTGTGGCCGACGGCGGGCACGTTGTTGTAGCAGTCGAGGTAGCGCCGGTCGTCTGGGTCGAAGAGCCACACCCCCGCGCCGCGGACCAGGTGCAGCGGGCGGGAGTAGAACAACGGCGAGCGGGGCAGCACGCGCCGCCGGCGCGCGAGCAGGCCGCCGTCGTCGGCCCGGCGGTAGGGAAGTCCGCGGCAGGCTTCCCGGAAGCGCCGCGCGACCGTCTCGATCCCGGCGGCCTCGATGGCGTCGAGGAATGCGCGGGACGCCGGCTCGCCGCTCGCGCTGTACGCGGCGTTCTCCGGGTACAGCCCGCACCGCCACGCGGTGACCGTGATCTCCGTGGCCAGCCGGGCCGCCACCAGGTCGGCGAGGAGCCCGGCCTCCTCGTCCTCCAGCGGCGTGACCGAGGCGTACCCGCCGATCATCACCTCGGCGTCCCCGATGGCGTCCTCGCGGCCGTGCAGCACGTCGGCGACGGCGACTGCCAGGTCGCAGACCAGCGGTGCATGGGTCATGTCACCGAAGTCAACGATCCCGCTGACGGCCCGGACCTGCTCGTCGAAGAGCACGTTGTCCAGGCTCATGTCAGCGTGGATGACCTGGGCGCGCAGGCCGGGCAGCGCCGGGGCGACCCGGGTCTCGAACCGGTCAAGCACCCGTCCCACCTGAGCGCGGCGAGCATCGTCGGACAGGTAGCCGAGCAGCGGGCGGAGCTTCAGCGCGTGCGTGAGATCCCACAGGATCTCGTAGTCGGCTGCCGGGTGGAAAAAGCCCCGCAGCGCGCGGCCCAGCCGCGCGGTGACCCGGCCGAGGGACCAGATGGCCCCGGTGGCCAGCGCCGCCGTCGCTGCCGGCCGCCCGGGCAGGAACGAGAACAGCCGGACCGGGTAGGTCCGGCCGTCGGGCCCGGTGACCTCGACCCAGGACTGCCCCGCCGCGGCGGGCAGCGCGCGCATCACCGGCAGGCCCGGATCCACCTGCTCGACATGACGCAGAGCCGCAACCTGCATATCCAGGATGGGCCGGGCGTCCGCCGGGTTGGAGATCTTGAGCAGGAAGCTCCGGCCGTCCGCTGTGCCGGCGCGGAAGTTCTGGTCCCGCTCGCCCGCCAGCGGGGTGAGGGACGCCTCTATCTGGTAACTGGCCCGCAGGATCTGCCGGGCCGCCTCCACCCGGAAGGCAGGCGGCGCGCTCACCAGAGGGTCAAGGCTCTCCACCATAGGCCCGAAGGCTATCTCGGGGCCGCCGCGGGCGAAGCCGCGCAGCACGTTATCGCCGTAACGTGCCAGCCGCGCCTGTGCGCCGTCTTCTTCCAGGACCCGCGGGCTTGACTCCAGGCGGCGCAGCACCTGTAGCGGCGCATCGAGGCAAAGCCAGTCAGCACGCCGTCCGGCGGTTCGCCGACCGGCTGCACGGCCGCCGTGCAGCCGGTCGGTCAGGCGCCCACGCCACTGCTGCGCCCGGTTCCGGGTTGCTGCTCTCGCAGCCGCCCGACCATATGTGCAGAGTTGCGCAATAATCATGAGCGTTGTCCAGCTCCCGGCCCTGAATCACCACCCTCGGCCGCCCGGCTGGAGCGAGAAAGGGAGGACAGTGACGCGGCGCCACCGACCGGCCGAGACCGAGCCCTGGAGCCGTGCGCCGGGGCGAGCCGGGGCCACGCGCCCGGACCGCCGCGGCGTGCCGCCGCCCGAATGAACTCGCCAGGTGCCCGCGGCGTTCCGCCCGGGCCTGGCCTCCTGACCGCCCCGCTTCCCTCGTCCTGGGAGAACGACTATGCATTCTCTTGACCGATCGAAGCTCCGAGCGGGAGCCGTGGCGGTGGCGGGCGCGCTCGCGCTGAGCGTGGCCGGGTACGCCGCACCCGCCGGGGCCAGTCCGGCCGCCTCGCATCAGCCGCAGGTGCCGGGCGCGGTGTCGCCCACGCCGGCGGCGGGGACGCCGGCGCTTGTTCACAAGACGGGAAACACCAAGGACCGGATCCGGCAGATCGTCCAGTGCGGGAACATGATGTACGCGGTGGGCAGCTTCAGCCAGGTCACCCAGGGCGGCAGCACGATCCCGCGGACCAACGTGTTCAGTTTCAGCGCCACCGCGCCGTACACGATCACCCCCTGGGCCCCGGCGGTCAACGGGATCGTCAACTCGATCGCCTTCAACGGCGGCGACTGCACGGACGCCTACATCGGCGGCGACTTCAGCAGCGTCAACGGCACCGCGGTCAAGGACATCGCCGAGATCGACACGACGGCCGGCGACGTGGTCCCCGGCTTCGGCACCAGCACGGCCGGCGGCCAGGTGGAGACGCTGCTCGCGGTGGACAATCACCTGCTGGTCGGCGGGCACTTCACCTGGATCAACGGCAGCCACGCCGACCCGTACTTCGCCAGCGTCAGCCCGGCCACCGGCAAGGACGACGGGTTCGTCCACCTGCAGATATCCGGCTTCTACCACTACTGCAACACCAGTGGCTCGTGCACGACCGGCACGAGCTCGTCGGTGTACAACCAGCAGCTCAGCCACGGCGGCACGCTGGACCTGGTGGAGGGCGACTTCACCTCGGCGGGCGGGCTGGCCAGGCAGCAGATCTTCATGCTGAACCTGGCCACCAGCCCGGCCACCGTGACCGGCTGGACGTCACCGGAGTGGGACGGCAGCAAGGGAAACCTGCCCGGCGGCTACCCCTACCAGTGCATGCCCGTCGAGGCGTTCTACATCCGGACCGCGGCCTGGTCACCCAACGACCAGACGGTCTACCTCGCCACCACCGGCTTTCACCCGTGGAACCTGCCGAAGGGTTCCTACCCGCGGTCCGGGCTGTGCGATGCGGTGTCCGCCTTCCCGGCCACCCAGACGTCGGTGACCCACCTGTGGGTCAACTACAGCGGGTGCGACTCCTACTACAGCGTGGCCGCGGACGGCAGCGCCGTCTACGCTGGCGGGCACGAACGCTGGTCAGAAAACCCTAACGGCTGCAATCACGCGGGCCCCGGCGCGATTCCCGATCCCGGCCTGCAAGGCCTCTACCCGGGCACCGGACTACTAGAGCTCCGGCCGGACAACACCACGCCGGTCTACAGCATGTCCCGGGCCAACGCGGACAACATGCTGATCACCAGCGCGGGACTGTGGATATCCAGCACCAACCGCTACGGCTCGCAATACTGCGGTCAGATTCCCGGCCACTCTGGCATCTGCTTCCTTCCCTACCCCGGCGCCTAACCCGGACACCCGGGGGGAATGGGCCGGCGCGCCAGGCTCCCGGTCGGGCGCCGCCCATCCCTTGTCGGGCGCCGCCCATCCCTCCTTCGCCGACGGCATACCGCGCAGCGTCCCCGGCTGGGGTGACCCAGGCTGGCCGGGGACGGCCCGGGGTGCCGGATCCGGCCCGCAGCGTACGGCGGTCGAGACAGCCAGCCCGCAGATGTTCGGCCGGATCACCGGGGCTGATGAGGGCCCGCCTGCCCGGTGACTGGCAGACTGCAGTTGGCAGCGATGCGCGCCGGCTCCTGCACGTCGTCAATTCGGGAGGAAACAGTTATGAAGCTCGGCCTGCACGTGGCGGATTTCACCTGGCCAGACGGCCCGCAGAAGCTCGCCCCGAATCTGACCCGGATCGCCGCCGCGGCCGAAGACGCCGGGTTCGCCAAGCTGAGCGTGATGGACCACGTCTGGCAGATCGGCCCGATCGGGCCGCCCGAGTACGAGATGCTCGAGGCCTACACCGCGCTGGGGTACCTGGCCGCGTGCACGTCGCGGATCGAACTGGTGTCGTGGGTCACGGCGGTGGTCTACCGCGAGCCGGGATTGCTGGCCAAGATGGTGACCACGCTGGATGTGCTCTCCGGCGGCCGGGCCTGGCTGGGCATCGGCGCGGCGTGGAACGAGGCCGAGTCTCGCGGCCTCGGGCTGTTGTTCCCGCCGGTCGCCGAGCGGTTCGAGCGCCTGGAGGAGGCCCTGCAAATCTGCCTGCAGATGTGGAGCGATGACGAGAGCCCCTACTCCGGCAAGCACTACCAGCTCGAGCGCACGCTCAACTCGCCGCAGCCGCTGCGGCGGCCGCATCCTCCGATCCTCATCGGCGGCGGCGGGGAGAAGAAGACGCTTCGCCTGGTCGCGCAGTACGCCCAGGCGTGCAACCTGTTCGCCGGCCCTGAGCTGGAGCACAAGCTCGGCGTGCTGCGCGGGCACTGCGAGGCCGTCGGCCGCGACTACGGCGAGATCGAAAAGACCGTGATGCTCCCGCTCGATCCCGGTCCGGACGGCGAGAACGTCAACGCGCTGCTCGAACGGCTCCGCGGCCTGGCCGAGCTCGGCATCTCGCACGCCCACGGGCGGGTTCCCGATGTCTGGGCGATGACCCCGCTCGAGCTGCTCGCCGAACGCGTCATACCCGTGGCCGACGACTTCTAGAAAAGCGCTCCGGCGGATTAACCACGCCAATCCAGAAAGATGACTGCCACCCCGCAAAGTGCCGCCGGCGTCTCATTCAGGTTCGCGGGCCCGGGCGGCGCTCACCGGTATTCTTACCGTCAGACGGCGAAGGGCAGTGGTTCGGCATGACGGAAGCGCCGGTAACGAGTGCGGACTCGCTCCCGGAGCCGCATCTGCTGCGCGGCTGGCGCTCGATCATGTTCGCTCCGGTCGGCGACGGCCAGCGACGCCGGCGCGGAAGCGATGGCGCGCGGCTGGCGATTGCCGTCCTCGCCTTGGTGTGCTGCCTGCTCGTCATCCGCTATAACTCCCGCATTGACCGGGCCATCGTGCACGTCATCCACCCGCCGCCGCGGAGCATCACCTGGCTGGTGACGGTGGTCTACGACCTTGGCTCGTTCGGCGTCATGATCGCCTTGCTGGCCCTGGCCCTGATCGCACGCCGCTGGGTGATCGCGCGCGACATCGCGCTGAGCGCGGCCGGCGCGGCCGCGGTCAGCGGGATCCTCACCATTTTCCTCGGAAGCCACGGCGGCAGGCCGATTGGAATAGAGGTGCACGGCTACGTCTTGCGTTTCCCGGTCCTCCAGATCGCTCTCTTCATGGCGGTCACCACGGCGGCTTTGCCCTACCTGTCACGCGGCCTGCAGCGCCTGATCGAGGTCTTCATCGCGCTGGTGGCTTTGGCCACAGTTGTCGGGGGGCACGGGCTGCCGCTGAACGTCCTCGGGAGCCTGGCCATCGGCTGGGGGACGACCGCGATCGTGCGGCTCATCTTCGGCTCACCGCTCGGGCTCCCCTCGGCCGAGGACGTCCGGGAGCTGCTTGAGGAACTGCGCATCCAGGCCCGCGACGTGCGCGCGGCGACACGGCAGGTCTGGGGAGTGGCGAGATACCGGGCAACCGAGATATGCCCGGGAGATTCGCGCGGTCGGCGCCTCGGCATCGAGGTCTACGGCCGGGACGCGGCCGATGCCAAGCTGCTCACCAAGGCGGGCCGGTTCCTGCTCTACCGGGATTCCGGATCGAGCCTCACGCTGACCCGGCTTCAGCAGGTCGAGCACGAGGCCTTCCTCACCCTGCAGGCCGGCCAGGCCGGGGTTGCCGTGCCCGAGATCATCGACGCAGGCACGGCGGGACCGTCGGGGGACGCGCTGCTCGTCTCCGGCTTGCCGGCCGGGACGATGCTGTCCGAGGCCGACGCCGCCGAGATCGGCGACGGCACTCTTGACGACCTCTACCGCCAGCTGCTGACGCTGCGGAGGGCACGCATCGCGCACGGGGCTATCAGCGGCGATGCGATCGTGGTCAACGCGGTGACGCAGACCGCCGTATTGCAGGACTTCCGCAACGCCATGTCGAACGCTTCGCCGGATCAGCTCAATCGCGACCTGGCGGGCGCGATAGCGGCGACGGCAGCGGCGGTGGGCGCCGAGCGGGCCGCCGAGAGCGCGGCCCGGTGCCTGTCGGCCGGGGCGCTGGCCGGCGCCCTCCAGCATCTGCGCAAGGCCGGGCTCGACCCCGCGCTCACCCGGAGCCTGCGAGGCAAGCGCGGACTCCTGGAGGACGTCCGTCAGCGCGCCGCCCAGGCCAAGTCGATCGAAGTGCCGAAGCTCATAGAGCCCCGCCGGGTGAGCTGGCCGACATTGATCATGGTGATCGGCACCCTTATCGGCGGCTGGGCCCTGATCGGGGTGCTCATCGACGTATCCAAGTCCTTCGACACCGTGATCGGGGCCGACTGGCTGTGGGTCATCGTGGCATTTCTGCTGGCCCAGCTGGTCTACGTGGCGTCGGCCGTCGAAGCCCTCGGCAGCGTGGCCGGGGTGCTTCCGTTCG
This sequence comes from uncultured Actinomycetes bacterium, assembly GCA_963762615.1. GTDB lineage: Bacteria > Actinomycetota > Actinomycetes > Streptosporangiales > Streptosporangiaceae > PALSA-505. The sequence continues at coordinate 1,166,108 of CAVXLG010000020.1, forward strand.
GGCGGGCGGTGGCGGTCGAGTTCGCCAACTCGTTCAGCGCGCTGGCCGGCGGGACGGCGGCGGTCTTCGCCACCCGGGTGCGCTTCTTCCAGCAGCAGGGCTACGACGCGTCGGTGGCGCTGAGCTCCGGTGCGATCATGGCCACCTCCAGCTGGACCGCGATCGCGGTGCTGACCCTGTGCTCGCTGCCGTTCGCCTGGGGGTCCCTCGACCTTGAGGTCACCCCCCAGTCCGGCGACGATTCGAAACTGGTGTGGATCATCCTGGCCGTAACGGTGCTGGTCGCCCTGGTAGCCGGCCTGGCCCTGGCCGTGCCCAGGCTCCGCCGGATGGCATCGGAGATGCTCCGCCCCAAGCTCCGCGACATCTGGGGCAACCTCCGGGAAGTAGCCAGCACTCCGCGCAAGCTGGCGCTGCTGGTCGGCGGCTCGTTCGGCCAGGAACTGCTCGTGGCCATGACCCTGTCCGTCTCGCTGCGGGCCTTCGACGATCACCTCCGGCTTCCTGTCCTGATCGTGGTCATCACCCTGGCCGGGATCATCGGCGGCATCTCTCCGTCGCCCGGCGGCATGGGCGTGGTGGAAGCGGGGATGATCCTTGGCCTCACGGCGGCCGGCGTCCCGGAGGCCGACGCCACCGCCGCGGTCTTCATCCAGCGGCTGTTCACGTCGTACCTGCCGCCCATCTGGGGCTGGTTCACCCTGGTCTGGATGCGCAAGAGGGAGTACCTGTAAGCGAGGCAGCATGCAGAAACGTTCGCATCCGGGCCAGACGTCGCTGGCCGGGACCACCCAGGCGCCGGCCTCGACGTTCGCGTCGGCATGGCGGCGCGCGCACCTGACCGTGGACCAGCGGGTGGCCCGTGGCCGGTCCGCTCGCCGGGACGCGCCCAGGTCCAGCCACGGCAGCTGGCAGCCCGCCGCGGACCGCCCGGATCCGGTCGCGCTGCTCCAGGAGCAGGCGGAGAGCCGGGTCGCTCGCCTCGTCCCCATCCGGCACGGGCGGATGCTCGTCTCCCCGTTCACCTTCTACCGGGGCGCCGCGCTGATCATGGCTGCCGACCTGGCGGTGACCCCGCAGTCGGGGGTCACCGTGCAATTGTGCGGTGACGCGCACCTGTCGAACTTCGGCCTGTTCGGCACGCCCGAGCGGCGGATGCTGTTCGACATCAACGATTTCGACGAGACCCTGCCCGGCCCCTGGGAGTGGGACGTCAAACGCCTCGCGGCCAGTTTCGAGATCATGGGACGCGATCGCGGCTTCAGCCGTGCCGACCGCCGTGCCATCGTCATGGCCGGGGTCCGGGAGTACCGGGACCGGATGCGCCAGGCCGCCGGGATGAGCACCCTGGATGCGTGGTACGACCACCTGGAGGCCGGGGTGCTGCTCAACCTGGTCCGCAAAGAGGTGCGCGTCAAGCGGGTCGGCAAGGACGAGGCCCGGGCGGTTCGCGACATGGTGGCCAAGGCGAGAACGCGCGACAGCACGCGGGTGTTCGCCAAGCGGGCGGGTCAGGTCAACGGCGAGCTGCGGATCGTGGCCGACCCGCCGGTGATCGTGCCGATCGAGGACATCGTCGAACCAGGGTCGGAATGGGAGAACCCTGCTCCGCTCGTCAAGAAGCTGCTCAGCTCGTACCGGCGCACGCTCGGGCGCCAGCATCATCCCATCGAGGAATTCCGCTACGTGCACTCGGCGTACAAGATGGTCGGCGTGGGCAGCGTGGGAACCCGGTGCTACATCATGCTGATGCTGGGCCGCGACCCTAACGACCCGCTGTTCCTGCAGGTCAAGGAGGCGCAAGCCTCCGTGCTCGAACGCTTCCTGGGCAACAGCGCCTACCCGCACCACGGCGAGCGGGTGGTAGCCGGACAGCGGCTGATGCAGGGAGCGACCGATATCTTCCTGGGCTGGCAGACCATCAAGGGCCTCGACGGCGTCACCCGCGACTACTACGTGCGCCAATTCCAGGACTGGAAGGGCAGCGCGGACACCGACACGATGCTCGTGCCCGGGGCCACGCTGTACTCGCGGCTGTGCGGCGCGACCCTGGCCCGGGCCCACGCCCGGTGGGGCGACCGGATCGCCATCGCCGCATACCTCGGCAACGGGGATGGCTTCGACCGGGCGATCGCCCGCTTCTCGGCCGCCTACGCCGACCAGAACGAGCGGGACTACGAGAGGTTCACCGCCGCCATCGACTCGGGGCAGCTGGCCGCCGAGACCGGAGTGTAGACGTCCGGTACGGCCATCCTCGCCGCGGCCGTAGCGGGCGGCCCGCGGCGAGCGCGCTGCGGTCAGCCGACGTCCTCCAGCCGGGCCGGCTCGGAGCCGGCCCGGTCGGAGCCAGCAGCCGCAGCGCCGCGGCCGGGAACAAGGCAGCAGAAAGCACCCCCGCGGCCAGCAGCGAGGCGCTGGTAGTCGGGGAGATCAGCCCGGCCGCGAGCCCGATCCGGGTGGCCACTATGACGAAGGTCAGGGTGGTCGCCTGCATGAGGCCGGCCACTTCCGCGCGGCGGACGCCGATGAAGCCCTTGTACAGCAGCGCGGGCAGTCCGCGCACGACCAGAAGCGCGACCAGGAACAGCGGCACCTCCGCGATCGCCGTGACGTTGCCGGTCAGCGCCTTCAGGTCGAACTGTACGCCGGTCGCGATGAAGAAGATGGGGATCAGGAAGCCGAAGCCGATGCCCTGCAGCTTGATCTGGAACTGCGGGTGCGGGACGTGGCCGGTCAGGTCGATCATGCGCACCAGCAGCCCGGCGGCGAACGCGCCCAGGATCGAGGCGAACCCGAACCGGTAGGCCAGCACGCCGAAGGCGAGGGCCAGCGCCAACGTGGCCCGCACCCGCAGCTGGGCACTGCGGTCTTGCAGCCGGTCCAGCAGTCGCTCCGCCCCGGCCAGCTGGCGCACCCGGCCCAGGGCGAGCCCGAACACCACCAGCAGGGCGAGGAAAATCACCAGCGAGGCCAACCGGTCGGCCGCCGATTTCGTCGTCGCGGAGAACAGCAGCGACAGCAGCATGATCGTGGCCACCTCGGCCAGGGCGGCCGCGGTCATCACCAGCTGGCCGAACGGCGTCTTTTCCTCTCCCACGTCGGTCAGCAACGGCAGCAGCAGGCCGGCCGAGGTGAACATCAGCACGATCGCCAGGAACAGCGGGTGGCTGGTCGAGGCCACCGCGTTCAGCGCGTAGGCAGCGCCGACGCCGAGCACCGCCGAGACGGCGAACGCCAGCCCGGCCAGCCGCCCGAGCTTCCCCCGCAGGCCGTCGACGTCGATCTCCAGGCCCGCCAGGAACAGCAGCATCCCCAGGCCGAGATCGCTCAGGACCGCGATCGGCGCGTCGATGTGAACCCAGCCGAGAACCGACGGCCCGATCACTATCCCGGCGATCACTTCCAGCACCGCGCCTGGTACCGGCACCGCAGGCAGCAGGCCGAGTACCACCGGGACCAGCACGGCCACTGCCGCGATGATCAGAAGGCCGTTGAAGGAGATAGCCATGCGGTCTGTCTAGCCTGCGGAGCCGTTCGCGGGCTGTTCCCGCGAGCTGACCAGGATGAGCCGGTCTGCGGCGGCCAGCCGCGCGGCCCTCGGATCCTCCGGTGACAGGACGTCGTTCCCCCGCACGACCGCGATCACCGCCCCGGCTGCATCACGAGCCGCGGTCCCGAGTTCAGACTCCGCCACCGGCCGCTCGACCAGGTCCAGGCCGCGGCCGCGGTCCAGCAAGTCGGCGATCACCAGCACGCTCTGCCTCGTCCCGTCTCCGCCGGCCGCGACCAGCCCGGCCGCGTTGGCCTCGGCCACCGCCTCGGCGGACGCGTCTACCACGGCGATCGACCTGGCCGGCAACCCGGACCGGGCGAGCGTCCTGACCACGCTGCGGCCCTTCGTCCCGTACCCGATGACAACCGTCTGACCAGCCACCCGCGACCTCCACCGATTGATCCGCCAGCCGGTGCGAGTCCGCTCGGCCAGCACTTCGAGCGTCGTGCCCACCAGCACGATAAGGAAGATCACCCGGATCGGGGTGATCAGCACCGTGTTCACCAGCCGCGCCGTGGACGTGACCGGAACGACGTCGCCGAAGCCGGTGGTTAACAACGTCACGGTCGCGTAGTAGACGCTGCTGAGAACCGACAGCGGCTGTCCCGGGTGGGCCGCATCCCGGTAGCCGTCGCGGCCCAGGTAGACGATCAGTGTCGACACCGCGAGCAGCCCGAGGGCCACCAGCATCCGCTTGGTCACCGCGGCCAGCGGGGTCGCCGGGCGGGCCGGCATCGACACTGCGCCGGTTAACGGCGCCGGCCCGGCGGCGCCATGGTTCCGCAGTTTCGTCACCATGCTCAGCACGCGGGCATGCTGGTCGCGGCCATCGGTCCACTCCAAGGGTGTAACTCCTGCGCTGCCAGTTCACCAGGCCCGGTCCCGCGCCGCACCACCCCCCACGGATGAATCAGCCGCGCCCAGGGGCGGCCCGGGATCGTCACGAACCGGGAAACGGTTACTGGCGGCTCTTCCTCCGGCTGGCCCTGGGAGTCTGTGCGAGAGTCCGTTGCATCGTGCAGCCGGAGAAGACTCTCCCGCCGGCCATTAGGCTGTTGCCGGAGCAATCCAGGTCCGAGGGCTGTCAGCTCTTCCTAACGGGACGCGGCCCGGGCCCGGCGATGACACGGCAGGCTGCGAGGAATCAGCTGTGCCGGGAATGAGGTAGACGAGATTCTGACCAATCTGCCGCAGGAGCCGAACAGCTTCGTCGGCCGTGAGCAGGAGCTCACCGAGCTGCTTCAGCTGGCCGGCGTGACCGGCGCGCTCACGCTGTGCGGGGCCGGCGGCATCGGGAAGACCCGGCTGGCCCTGCAGGTCCTGGCCGCCGCCGCGGACGACTTCCCCGACGGGGCGTGGTTCGTCGAGCTCGGCGACCTGCGGCAGCCCGATCTCGTCGTCCCGCGGGTGGCGTCGGTCATCGGCGTCAGCGAAGAGCCATGGCGGCCGCTGCTGGAGACGCTGGCCGACGCGGTCCGGCCGCGCCGGCTGCTGCTGGCGCTCGACAACTGCGAGCATCTCATCGAGGCATGCGCCCGGGTATGCCAGCGCCTGCTGGCCAGCTCGCCGGGGCTGCGCCTGATCGCTACGAGCCGTGAGCCGCTGCGCGTGGCGGCCGAGCGAGTGTGGCAGGTACCGCCGCTGTCTGTGGCGCCGGACGGTGTCCCGGCCACCGCCGAGGAGGCACAGCGCTACGAGGCGATGCGGCTGTTCGCCGACCGGGCAGCCGCGTCCTTGCCCGGATTCACCATCGGGCCGGCCAACGCCGCGGCGGTCGCGGCCCTGTGCCGCGCGCTGGACGGCATCCCGCTGGCGATCGAGCTGGCGGCCGCCCGGGTCCGCGCGCTGTCCGTGGAGCAGATCGCCGCGCGCCTCGCCGACCGGTTCGCGCTGCTCACCATCGGTGACCGGACCGCTCCCCCGCGCCACCGCACGCTGCGCGCCACCATCGACTGGAGCCATGAACTGCTCACCCACCGCGAGCAGGTGCTGCTGCGGCGGCTGTCGGTCTTCGTCGGCTGGTCGCTGGAGATGGCCGAGCAGGTGTGCTCCGATGACGACATCCCGGCCCGGGACATCCTCGACCTGATTACCGCGCTGGTGGACAAGTCGCTGGTGGTGCTGGAGCCCGAGGTTCTCGGCCAGGCCCGCTACCGGCTCCTGGACACCATCGGCGAATACGCGGCGGCGCGGCTGGCCGACGCGGGCGAGTCCGCAACCTTCCAGGCCCGGCTGCGCGACTACACGCTGCGGGCTTCGCAGCAGAACCTGGCGATCGGGATGGCGCAGATCCAGTCCTCCTGGTCGGCGCGGGTGGACGTGTTCCGCCGCTACGACGTGGACGCGGGCAACGTGTGGCAGGTGCTGAGCCGGTGCCTGACCGGCGGCGACACCGAAGCGGGACTGCGCATCTGCACAGCGGTCAGCCCGTGCTGGATCGTGCGCGGCGCGTTCGCCGAGGGCGGCGAGTGGCTGGATTCCTTCCTGGCCGTTCCGGCGCCGGCCGGCCAGGCCCGGGTTCGGGGCGCGGCCCTGGTGGCGCGCGCGCAGCTCGCCCTGTCCAGCGATCCGGGCACGGCCGAGTCCCGGGCGAGCGAGGGGCTGGCACTGTGCCGGGCCGCCGCCGACGCGTTCTGGACGGCGGCCGCGCTCAACCTGCTGGCCGAGACCGCCCTGCACACGGGGCAGATGGAAGAGGCGGCGTCGCGGGCCGGCGAAGCGCTGTCGATCGCCCGGGCCGCCGGGGATGGCTGGAACGAGGGCTACGCGCTGGGCACCCGGGCGGCGATCGCGGGCCTGCTCGGCAGGCTGCGTGAGGCGCAGCAACTGGCGGAGGCCTCGATAGCCGTCATGCGCCGCATCGACCAGCAATGGGGGGTCGCCCGGGCGTTGCTCGGCCTCGGGGATCTGGCGCGGCTGCGCGGCGATCCCGGCGACGCGCACGCCAGGTACCTGGAGTCGCTGCCCATCCTGCGGCAGATCGACGCCTGGCCGGAGATCGCGCGCTGCCTGGCCGGCCTGGGGCGGGTGGCGATCGACCTGGACAAGGCCGGGCTGGCCCGCCAGCACCTGGTCGAGAGCATCCAGCTGAGCCGGTCCACGGGCTCGCGTGTCGGCGTGGTGCGGGCGCTCGAGGCGTTCGCCGCCCTCGCCGTCCGGGAGGACCGGCCGCAGCAGGCCGTGCGGCTGGTAGCCGCGACGACCGCGCTGCGGGAGGCGGCCGGCCTTCCGGCCCTGTCCGGCGCGCGCGTGGAGCGGTACCTGGCCCCGGCGCGCCGCCTCGGGGAGCCGGCCGTCGCCCGGTTGTGGGCCGAGGGGCTGGCCCTGTCCGGGGAGGCGGCCGTCACGCTGGCGCTGGACCCGCTGCCGCAGCAGGAATCCGGCGCCAGCCGCAGCCCGGCCCTCGTGACGGCGGCCGGAGGTTACGAGGTGGCGGCGCCACCGCCCGGCACGCTGACGGTGCGGGAGCGAGAAGTCGCCGCGCTGGTGGCCGGCGGCCTCAGCAACAAGGCCATCGCCGAGGAGCTGTTCATCAGCCCGGCCACCGCGGCGCGGCACGTGGCGAACATCCTGGCCAAGCTGGGGTTCAGCTCGCGCACCCAGATTGCCGCGTGGGCCGCGGACCAGCAGTCCGGCAGCGCCGGCCCGCGCGGCGGCCGGGCGCAAGCCGGAACCGGGCGCTGACCTCAGCCATCCGCAGCGGCACGGTCGGCCTTGATCGTGCTGGGTGCCTGCAGGATGCCGAGAAGCACGTCGACGAGGTTGGCCGTGAACGCCTCGATGCCGAGCACGGGCCTGGGCCGCGGATCGCTATCCAGCAGGCGCGCCTGGTCGGCGCACGCGCGGACCAGGAATCCCGTGATCTGGCTGGCGCGCTCGACCGCGACTTCCGGCGGCAGGTGGGCAACTGCGGGAGCCAGCAGGCGGGAGCAGCGCTGCGCGCTGCTGTTCGCCGAGATGATCTCCCGGGGATCGGGGATGAAACGGGGATGGTTGACCAGCTGGGAGCACAGCCGCAGGTATCTGCGCCCCTCCTCGGTGCGCAGCTGCCTGGTGAAAGGCCCGACGACGACTTCGAGCACGGTGCGCTCGGTGAGCGGAGCGCCGGTGGTCTCCAGGTGGTCGAGCAGGGCATTGCGCTCGGCGTCGAGGACGCCCATCGTCCGGCCGATCAGCTCGCGTACCACCGCGTCGCGCGAACCGAAGTGGTAGCTCACCGCCGAGCGGTTGCGGTGACCGCTGGCCCGGCTGATCTCGTTGAGCGAGACGTTGTCGATGCCCCGCTCGTCCATGAGGACGGACGCCGCGTCAAGCAGCGCTGAGCGGCCAAGTCCATGCTCGGTCATGCCCCGGTCCTCGTTCGGTACTTCGCTGGTGGAATCGCCACGGCCCGTGGCTGTGTCAACCACATTAGCACTTGACACGACTGTCGTGTGAGTTAATACTATCGCCTTAGCTCCTCAAGCGAAATCCTTAGCAGCACAACGCTGGACAGGCACGGCCACGCCGTCCGGGCGTGAGGGGGAACCATGGGACGCGCGCTGTACCGGGTCGGTCACTTCTGCGCGGCTCACCCGCTGCGCGTCCTGCTCGCCTGGGTCGTGCTGGCCGTGGGCGTGGTGGCCGCCATGTCGGCGGTCGGCAGCCTGACCAGCAATGACCTGACGTTGCCCGGCACGCAGAGCCAGCAGGCGTCCGACCTGCTCGCGACGAAGTTCCCGCCGCAGCAGAACGGCTCCAGCCCGATCGTCTTCCACGCCGTCAAGGGCAAGATCACTGACAAGGACAACAAGAACGCGGTCGAGGCCTCCTACAAGGCGCTGCTCAAGGCGCCGCACGTCTACTCGGCCACCGACCCGTTCGGCAGCTCGTCCTCGGCGCTGATCAGCACCGACGACCGCACCGCCTTCTCCCCGGTGCTGCTGAACATCAGCAGTGGCCAGGTGACCGAGGAACTCGCGCGGCGCATCTTCGATGCCACCGCGGCGGCCCGCAAGCAGGGCATCGAGGTCGCCGCCGGGGGAACCATCGGGACCGCGCTTTCCCCCTCGCCGACGGAGAGCAGCGAGGTCGTGGGGCTGCTCACGGCGATGCTGATCCTCGCGCTCACGTTCGGAAGCTTCGTCGCGATGGGCGTGCCGATCATTACCGCCGTCCTCGGCCTGGCCACGGCGCTCGGCGTCATCGGCCTGCTCACCCACCTGTTCACGGTGCCGACGGTCGGACCCACGCTGGCGACCATGATCGGGCTGGGCGTCGGCATCGACTACGCGCTGTTCCTGGTCAGCAAGTACCGGGAGCACCTGGGGCGCGGGCTCGGTCGCCATGAGTCGATCGCCCTCGCCGTCGCGACGTCGGGCAGCGCGATCGTGTTCGCCGGCACCACCGTCGTGATCGCGCTGGTGTCGCTGGCGGTCGCGGGCATACCGCTCGTGTCGACCCTGGGCTTCGTCACCGCGATCGCCGTGCTCACGGCGGTGATCGCCGCCATCTCGCTGCTTCCGGCCGTGCTGTCGCTGCTGGGGGCGCACGTCTTCGGCGCCAGGCTGCCCGCCTTCCTCCGCCCGGCGCACAAGGCGCGGCGCCGGCTTGTGGGGCCGCTGGGCGGGGGCGGTGACCCGGCACCCCGCGGTCTGCGGCGTCGTGGCGCTGGCGATCCTGGCGCCCCTGATCATCCCCCTGTTCTCCCTGCGCCTGGGCCAGGAGGACATCGGTGTGACGCCCACGAGCACGACCGAGCGCCAGGCCTTCGACCTGCTGTCGCAGGGATTCGGGCCCGGCTACAACGGCCCGCTGCTCATCGCCACGACGCTGTCGCCGCCGGCCCAGGAGAGTCAGCAGTACCAAGAGCAATACAGCCAGGCCAAGGCGCTGCAGTCGGACCTGAACAGCAAGCAGAAGACGCTGACCGGTCAGTCCGACTCGCTGAAATCCCAGCAGGCATCGCTCCAGCAGCAGCAGGCCCAGCTCGAAGCGCAGAAGAACTCCCTCCAGGCCCAGCAGGCGCAGCTCGAGGCGCAGAAGGGCCCGCTTACCCAGCAGCAGGCGCAGCTGCTGGCGCAGAAGGAACAGCTCACCCAGGAGGAGAGCCAGCTGCTCAGCCAGGAAGCGGCACTGCGCCAGCAGCAGGCCAACCTTGAGCAGCAGCAAGCCGCCCTGCAGCAGCAGAAGACCGCGCTGGCCCAGCGGCAGGCCCAGCTCCAGCAGCAGCGGACCGCGCTCGCCGCCGCGATCCGCGTCAACCTCGCCCAGCGGGCGCAGCTCACGGTCAGGCTCAACCTGATCCTCGCCGCGGAGCGGCGGATCGAGCAGGCGCTGGCCGCGCACGGATGCGCGGCCCGCCCGGCGCTGCCGCCGTGCCCGGCGCTCGAGCGCGCCCTGACCGCGGCCCAGGCGCAGGAGGCCTCGACCAGGCAGGCGCTCGCGGCTAACGAGGCCGAATTCCGCCAGCTTCAGCAGCAGGCCGCGCAGCTGGCGCAGCAGGAGCAGCAGCTGGCGCGCGAGGCCGCCGCCCTGACCCAGCAAGCCGCCGTGCTGGCGCAGCAGGCGGCCTCGCTGCAAGCTCAGGCGAACGCGCTCGCCGCCAGGGGCGCTTCGCTGCAGCAGCAGGCGAACGCGCTGGCCGGCCAGGGGGCGTCGCTGCAGGCTCAGGCGAACGCGCTGGCCGGCCAGGGCGCGTCGCTGCAGGCCCAGGGCAGCTCGCTGCAGGCCCAGGGCGACTCGCTGCAGGCCCAGGGCGACTCGCTGCAAGCCCAGGGCGACTCGCTGCAGGCCCAGCAGCAGCAGGCCCAGAACGAGCAGAAGCAGGCCATCGCCCTGCAGCAGCAGCTCACCGACGAGCTCACCTACGCGGGCGGCGACGCGCGCGGTACCGATCCGCGGCTGGTCAAACTCGAGAATGCCCTCGCCACGCCGTCCGGCGTGCTCAAGGTGTTCCCGCCGACGATCAACAAGAGCGGAGACGCGGCTACCTTCAGCGTGATCCCCACCACCCGGCCCGCGGACCCTGCGACGGCCGCCCTGGTCACCCAGCTGCGCACTTCGGTCATCCCGCCGGCCACTCGCGAATCCGGCAACCCGGCCCTCGCCGCTCATGTCGACGGGGGCCCGTCCGCCCCCGGCTCCGGACATTCCAGCATCGTCGCCTACGTCGGCGGGGTGACGGCAGGCAACGTCGACCTCGCCAGCAAGATCTCGTCCAAGCTCTTCGAGGTCATCGCGGTCGTGCTGGCGCTGAGCTTCCTGCTGCTGCTGGTCGCCTTCCGCTCGCTGCTCATCCCGCTGCAGGCCGCCATCACCAACCTGCTGTGCGTGGGTGCCGCCTTCGGCGTGCTGACCGCGACCTTCCAGTGGGGCTGGGGACTGAGCGTGATCGGCCTGCCGAGCCCGTACGGCACCGTTCCGATCGCGAGCTACGTGCCGCTGATGATGTTCGCCGCGCTGTTCGGGCTGTCCATGGACTACGAGGTCTTCCTGGTCAGTCAGATCGCGCAGCACCACGCCGCCGGCGAGGACGCCCCGGCAGGCAGTCCGCTCCGGGCTCGCCGCGTCGGCGAAGGTGATCGCGGCCGCGGCCACCATCATGATCGCGGTTTTCGCCAGCTTCATCCTCAACTCCGACCCCACGATCAAGCAGTTCGGCGTCGGGCTGTCGGTCGCGGTGCTGCTCGCGGGGACCATGACGTTGCTGCTCGCGCCGGCGCTGCTGGGGCTGTTCGGACGCTGGACCTGGGCGCTGCCACGGTGGCTGGCCAGGGTGCTTCCGCACGTCGACGTCGAGGGTGAGCAGGCGCCGCAGGATCAGGCCGAGGCACCCGTCGCGCCGGCCGGACCATCACCGGCCGCGGCTCAGGGCCGGCATGCTCCGGCCCGGCACCCCTCCGTCGCGTACCCCGGAAACGGGCATCCTGCCGACGGACAGCCCGCCGACGGATCTCCCCCGCCCCGGCACTCCGCCAGCGGGCACCCCCCTGCCGAACGACCCGGGGCCGGGCACCCCGCCGACGGACATCCTCCGGCCGAGCGACCGGCGGCCGCCGCTGTGCCGGGCCGCAGTTCCCTGGACACGCTGCTCGACGGACACCACGCCCCGGACCAGAGTCGCTCCGAAAGGGATCAATGATGCGGCGCACCGCCTCGAACCGAGCCAGAACGGCATTCGGCGCGGTCGGAATCCAGCGCGGCGATCATCGCCGCCGCGCTGGCGCTGGCTGCCTGCTCTTCCCCGCAGTCCCAGCCGGGCCAGGCCCGTCAATCCGCGGCCAGCCCGAGTTCCGGGCAGCTGGGAGCGACCCTGGCCGTCAGTAACAGCAGCGGCGCCAAGCTTGACGTGACCGTTGAGAAGGTGATCGACCCGGCCAGCGGCGCCAGCCGGTACAGCCAGCCAGCTTCCGGCCAGCATTTCGTCGGCGTGAAACTGCGGCTGCAGAACACCGCTCCGACCAGCTACCAGAACAACGCCAACAACGAGGCGACGATCGTGCTGTCGGACGCGAAGACGAAGGACGCCGGTTACGATCCCATCGAGGGCTGCGGCAACTTCGACAACGGGCAGGTCAAGCTCGCGAGTGGCAGTTCCGCCACGGGCTGCGTGACGTTCCAGGTACCCAACGGCGAAAAGGTCGCCAAGGTGCGCTACGGCAGCACCGTGTTCCCGGGCACCACCGCCGAGTGGAGCCTCCCTTGACCGCCATCGTCGTCGGCCAGGACCTTCCGCCGACAGGTAAGGCTGACGACCGCCGCCGCGAAACCGCCGGGGCCATCGGCCTTACCCGTACTGCAGGTAAGGCTGACGACCGCCGCCGCGAAAACCGCCCCCGGCCATCGGCCCTACGCGTGCTGATAGCTGCGCCGCCGTACGCGCTGGCGGTGGTTGCCCCGGTCAGCGACGGCAGGCCCGCCGGGTCCGGGTGCGGCCAGCGGGCGCCGCCGCCGCTGCAGCGGAAGCGGAACGTGAACGGTGAGGCAGTCTGCGGACTCTTCGGTGCGCGCCCCGGACCAGTGACTGGCGATCATGGCGAGGACCCGGTGGTTGCCAGGCAGCACGTCCATGGCCAGGGAGGTCACCCCGCGTGCCTGGGCTCGGGTGATCAGCGCGCGCACAAGCGCTGACCCGACCCCGCTGCCCTGCCACGCATCGGCTACCACCACGCCTATCTCGGTCATCGGGCCGCCGCGGGGGCCCGCCCGGTCCGCAGCCATGGCGTGCCCGATGACTGCGCCGTCGGCGATGGCGACCACGGCATCGGCGCTGCCGGTACCGCCGGACAGTCGGCGAAGCATGGCGCAGGTCGGCGTGATCGGGGCGAAGAATCTCAGGTAGCGGGTGCTGGGCGAGAGCCCGGCGAAGAAGTCGCCGAGCGCGGCCAGGTCCGAGGACTCGACCCGCCGGATCTCGGCGGCGGCGGAGCCCGGAGCCATCTGGGTTCGGTTCACAGACTCAGAATCTCGCCGGATTGCTGAGTCTGTCAACTAGATTTAGCATGTGTTCATGGGACGGCCCTGGATCCTGGACTACGATTCGGCGAACTGCGCCATCGGCTCAGCGGTGGCGGTGATCGGGGAACGGCCGACGTTCCTCGTGCTGCGCGAAGCGTTCAACGGCGTGCGCCGGTTCGACGACATGCAGCGCCGCACCGGAATGCCCCGGCAGGTTCTCAGCGACCGGCTCGCCCGCCTGGTGCGGGAAGGCCTGCTGCGCAAGGTCCCCTATCGGGACAGCGGCCAGCGCAGCCGGCATGAGTACCGGCTGACCACCAAGGGCCTGGACCTGTACCCGGTGCTGGTAGCGCTGATGGAGTGGGGCGACCGGCATGCGATCGGCCCGGTGGGCCCGCAGGTCCTGCTCCGGCACCGCGAATGCGGGGAGCCGGTGCGCCTGCAGCTGTCCTGCCGGGCCGGGCACGCACTGGAATCGGCCCGGGAGGTCACCCCGGTTCCTGGCCCAGGCGCGCGCAAGACCGCCTGACCAGTGGCCCCGACGCCGCCGGATGGGAGTCGCGTCACCGAACTTCGTCCGGCGGCATGTAGCGCAGGAACCATTCGATCATGCGGGCGATGAAGTCGATGGTCTCGGGGAATCCAACCACCCCATGCCCCTGCCTCGGATACAGCACCAGCTCGGTCTCGACGCCGTTCTCCACCAGTGCCTGGTAGAACTCGACGGCCTGACCCGGCGGGGTGCACCGATCCTGCAAACCCGCGATGAGCAGCGTGGGCGTGCTTACCTTCCCCGCATAGGTCAGCGAACTGCGCTGCCGGTACAGCGATTGTTCATCGTCGGGGCCAGCGCCGTTGAGGAACATCCGATCGAACTCGGGGATGTTGGTGGTGTAATGCTGGCTGACCAGGTCGGTCACCGGCGACGTCGGGACGGCTGCCGCGAACGGGTAGCCGCGGGTGAGCAGCCAGCAGCTCATCATGCCGCCGTAGCTGTTGCCGGTCAGCCCGATCCGGTCAGGATCGGCGATCCCCTCATCCACGAGGTAAGTGATGGCGCTGAGGAAGTCACCGGTGTCAGCGCCGTTCATGTCGCCACGTACCAGACTGGTGAACCGCCGGCCGCGTCCGCAGCTGCCTCGCGGGTTGACGTACAAGGTGGCGAATCCCAGCGAGGCGAGCAAGCCGACAAAGGGATAGCGCGGCCCGTTCGCGATACCCCATCGATTGCGCCACGCGGCGACCGGGCCGCCGTGAATGTTGACGACTAGCGGATGCGGGCCGTCACCGTCGGGCAGTACCAGCAGTCCTTGCATTTCGAGTCCGTCGAGCGCGGGCCATCGAATCGAGCGGATTCGCCCGGCGCGTGCCCTGGTCGCGGTCGTTCCCGCGTGCGCGAGGCGGTGGATGCTGCTCATTCCGTCGCCGTTGACCGTCACGAGCTCCGGGTAACGGTCGTACGACTCAAGCACGCCATAGATACCGCCGGTCGCATCGGCGCCGATCCGCGGCAGGAACCCGGTGAACGTCTCCTCGCTCGCCCAGAGCTCGTGTGCCGTGCCGTCGCTGGCGTCGATCAGCCCGACGACAGTGTCCAGGCCGCGCAGCCCGACGTAGCCGAAAGACCCGCCGCAGGCGCTGAGGTCGCAGACATCCACGCCGTGCGTGTCGACGCGTCGCACCTGGCCACGACGGTCGATGAGCAGGACATCGCCGGCCTCGATCAGCCGATCGCTGCAGATGGCTTCGATGATCGCCACGACGCCACCGCTGGCGACCAGCTGACCGAGCTGGTCGCCGACCGGTACATGCAGCGAGGCGACTTCTCCACTGGTGAGGTCAGCAGACACCAGCTCGGCCCGATACCAACCCGACTCAGACCGGTCCTGGGAAGCGATGGCGACGAGGATCTCGTCGTCTCGCCAGTCAGCCTCCCAGACGTTCAGGTCGTCGAGCGGCGCATCCACCACGGCCCAGGTCGCGAGGTCGATCAGCATGCAACGCCGCCTGGGCGTGCTGGTCACCGACCTGACCTCGGGCAGCCAGTCCACCGGCGGCTCGATTGCCGAGCCGTCCGCTCCCGAACCCTGCGATCCGGCGCGTTCGGCATCCTCGGGCGCGACGACGACCAGGGCACGGTCGCCTCCCGGCGAGACCCGCACGGACTCGACCCGACCCGGCAACTCCACCGACGCTGGCGCGTATACCAGGTCGTCGGCATCAACGCACACCAGCCGGCCGCCCTCGGCGTACAGCACCCGGCCGCTGTCGGACGACCAGGCCGGCAGCGCATCCGCCGACGCCGGGCCGAGTTCCCGCATGACCCCGGTCGCCACCTCGACGAGGCAGGCCACGCTGCGGTATGGGCTGGCCAGCGAGTCGAGCACGGCTCCGATCGCGGCCACGAACCGCCCGTCCGGGCTCGGGGACACCTGAGCCAGCTGGCTGACGCGTCCCAGCGCCGGATCCTCCGCCGCGTGGATCCACCTCTCGACCAGCTGATAGGTACTCGTGGCCCGGATATCACGCATTCGACCCGTCCGATCCGCTGCTCGCCGGGTGGCCGTCAGGACGGCGTCATGGACCGTGACCTCGGCACCGTCGGGGGTGCTGGCCGGCCGGGCCGCTCAGGCCAGGATCTTGGCCTTCTCGCGCTCGAACTCCTCGGCCGAGATCACGCCCCGGTCGCGCAGGTCAGCGAGCTTGGCCAGCTGGTCGGCGGGAGTGCCCGAGCCGGCGGCCTCCTGGACGTAGCTGCGGAACTCCTGGTCCTGCTGCTGGGCCTCCTTCGCGGCCCGCTCGTGCATCGAGCCGCCGCGGACGATCAGGTACACCAGCACCCCGATCAGCGGGATGAACAGCACGAAGATGAACCACAGCGCCTTGGCCCAGCCGGACAGGTCACGGCTGCGGAAAATGTCGATGAAGACCGTGATGAGGATCCAGAACCAGATCACCCACAGGAAGATCTCGAAGATCGTCCAGAATGCGCCCAATAGCGGATAGGAGTAGGAAGTCGAAGCAAGCGGCATGGCATCTCCTTGGCGCGTGCGCGCCTTCAAGCGCAGGGGCACCTCGACCCGGTGGCCCCCTGCTGATCAGAACACCATGATCGTACTGGACTGGCGGTCGCAGTCTCGGCGAAACGCCGGATCAGATCACGGCCAGCCCCTGGACTGCACCGGCGGCCGCCCGGGCCAGCCGGGCACTGGCTTCCCACCAGTTCGGTTATATGTTTGAATACAATCGTGGTACAGGACAGATCCTCAGCCCAGCCAGCCTCATCTGGTGACTCCGGCGGCTGCCGCGGCCTGAACCGAGGACACCGCCTCGTCCGGGAGCCGACATGCTTGCAGCCATGACAGCCACTCCCAGTCACCCTGCGGTCGCTGTCTTGCTGGGGCTGGCGGCCGCGGGGCTCGCTGGCCTGGTGGTGGCCATGGCCTGGAACGTGCACGTACGCCAGATCCGGCTGGCCGGGCAGCTGGCCCGCCGCCAGTTCACCGTGGCGGAGGACCCGGCTGGGGCCGAAGCGGCCCGCGAACCGGCCGTCCCCGCCGAGGAGACGGCAAGGACCGGCAACGGGAGAGCCGCACCGCCGGTGGCCATCGACGGACCCGAAACCGTGATCGCGGGCGAGCAGGCCCGCTATCGCCTGCGCCCGGCGAGCAGCACCACGCTGGTGTCATGGGCGGTCGGCGGGGGCTCGGTGTCGCAGTCTCCTGATCCCACCCACCCTGACGAACTGCTGGTGATCGCCGACCAGCCCGGCGACCTGACCGTCATCGCGCGGGCGCGCGAGGGCCTGCTGGAACGCCGCGCCACCAAGTCCGTCACCGCCGTGCCAGACCTGGCCGCTCCCGCCCCGGCGGTCACGCCGCGGATGTTCCTGCACGCCTGGGGTCTGCTGGCCATCGCGGTCCTGATCGTGGGATTCGCCGCTTCCCTGGATGCCCTGGGCAGCCTGACCTCCTCCGACTTCATCGCACTGGCCGCTCCGCTGGCCGCGCTGCTCGGCCTGGCCGCCGCAGGCCGGGGAACCAGCGACGCGCCCCGCCGTCCCGGCCACGGCAGGGACACGGCCAGGCCCGGGTCCTGAAGAGCGGCGCGCGGATCCTGCGTCCGGCTGCGGCCGAGCCTACTGCCGCGATATGCGCGCCGGCCGCTGATCGCTTCTGGATCGCCGTATTGGACTGAGTTCCGGCTGACGGCGCTGGTGGATTTCCGGGTTTTCGAAGTTAGCCGGGATCGGGTTGCCGTCCGGTTACCGTTCGTGTCCTGGTGCTGATTATGGTGGGTGACCGGCGCCGGTATCCGCGGGTGCAGGCGATGCGGACGCGGCGGCGCTGGCTCGGCGGGGTTGCGGAACCCGTAGGCCAGGCGGGCCTCGAGCTTGGCGAGCCGGTTCAGGCTCTCGGAGGTGGCGTTGGTGATCCCGGTGATCACCGCGGCGGTGATCTCGTCCTCCCAGCGGGAGATGGTCGTGGCAAGCGATGACCAGCTCAGGGATGTCGTCATTCTGGGCGCACCAGTCGTAGAAGGAGAAGAGCCGGTCTGCGGACGTGACGCTCGCACGGGGTAGAGCCGGTCACCCGCGCTCGCAGGTTCAGCGCGTCGCGCAGCTTTTCTTTGGCGATCCAGGCGACGGCGATCTCCTGCCCGTACCGGTTGCTGCCCAGGGTGTCCATTATCTTGGCGAACTGGGCAGCTGACAGGTGCTCCAGGTTCCGCACGAGCAGGCCTTTGATGCCGTACTCAGGATCGCCGGACCGGCCGCGGCGTCCGTACCGGGCACGGACCACCCGCCGCCGCATGTCCCCGACGGCCTTGACGGCGAGCTGGACCACGTGGAACAGGTCGACGGTGAGCATCGCGTGGGCAGCATCCGGGGGACCGCTGAGGCGTAGATGCTGGATAGGTCGATGCAGACCACCTGGATGGCGTCCCGCCAGGCGGGGGTGGCCCCGGCCAGCCAGTACGCGGCGTCATCGGCGGTGCGGCCCTGTACCTGGCCCAGAAGCCCCTGCTGGCCGGACAGGTCGGAAAAGCAAGTGTGCCACCTGTCCGCGAGCAGGGTGTACTCCCGGGTCTGCGGGTTCATGGTGAACCGGGCCCGGCCGCGGCGATGCTCATCGATCCCCAGGTGCGCTACCGGGGTCGGGGCGTGGTCTAGCAGCGGATCAGCGGCGGCGGCGAACGCCTGGTGCGCGACCGGCCAGGAGATCCCGGCGTGCCGGGCCGCTTCCGCCGGGGTGATCCCGCGCTCAATGACCTCGGCACCTGCTTGCTCCGGTAGCCGGGCCGTGATCGGCACCGTGGCGGCAGCTGTGGCACCCACTCGGTGAACGTCTTGCGGTCGCAGGCCTTCTCGTCGCATTTCCACCGGACCTTGACCCATCGCAGTTTTACTGTGTCACCGGCCCGGCGCACGTCCCGCGGCCGGGCCACCACTGTCTCATGGATCCGGTGGGCGACGGTGCCGCAGCCTGGGCAGCCCGCTGCGGCTGGGTAATCCGTGACTGCCCGGACTTCCGCCGTGCCGTCCGGTCCGGCCTGCACATCGGTGACCTGCAGGCCTTCCACGCCGAACAGCGCCGATACCGGATCTTGGAACATGATGCCTGCGGCTTCATGCGGATCGTGAAATTTCCCGTAGGGTTGCCTGCCCCGGGCCTGGTCAGGAGCTGAGGTACTGGACCACGGCGAGGACCGGTCGGCTGTGCTGGTCATCGTTGGACGGGAGGTCAAGCTTGGCGAAGACGCTGGCTTATGCGTCCCGCAGGCGTAGCAGCAGTCCGCCGAGCAGCAGCGCGCCCGCGGCCCAGGCGGCGAGCACGCCAAGGCCTGCCCAGGGGCTGATGGGCAGGCTGCTCAGCCCGGTGGTGGCCTGGATGGCCAGACCGGCTGTCATCGGCCCGATCTGCTGGAGGTGCCGCGGACATGGTCGCGTTGCCGGCGAGGGCGGCGATGATCGGGAACAGGTAGAGCAGCCCGAGGACCGACCCCGATGGCCGCCGCGGCTTCCCGCAGGGCGGTGGCGGCGCCGAGGCTGAGCAGGGCGATCAGGGCGAGGTAGAGGACCGAGCCGCAGGCCGGCGCGGAGCACCGGCCCGTCGCCGAGGGAGAGGGCCGGGTAGCCGTGGGCCGGGCTGAAGCCGTGGCCGGGCAGGATGAGCCGCCCGGCCAGCAGCGAGGCAAGCACGGCGACGGTCCCGGTGACCAGGACCAGGCCGGTGAGGACGGCGGCCTTGGCGGCTAGGACGGTGACCCGGCGGGGCATCGCCGCCAGGGTGAGGCGGATCATGCCGGTGCCGTACTCGCCGCTGACGGCCATCACGGCCAGGACCGCGACGACGGCCTGGCCGAGGTAGATGCCCGGTGAGGCTGAGCTTGGCCGGGTCGTCGGCGCAGCCGCCGGACGGGCACTGGGTGGCCGCGGCGGCCGCGGCGCTGACGGTGACGGTCAGCGCGGCGGCGGCGAGCAGCAGCCAGAAGGTGCTGGCCAGGGTGCGCAGCTTGGTCCATTCGGCGTGCAGCGCGTCGCCTCATGCGTCCCTCCGGCGCAGCAGGAAGGCGGCCAGGGTCAGGGCGAGCGCGCGCGTACCCGCACAGCACGGCGAACCCGGCCCATGGCGCCAGCGGGTAGTAGCCGCTGGAACGGCGTGTAGCTGGCTGGCTGACCTGCGGGTAGGCGCGGGATGGCCTGCTGGATGGCGAAGCCGGCGGCCGGGGTGACCCGCAGCAGCCAGTCCGCGGCGCCGGCGGGCAGCACGGGGAAGGCGGCGGCCAGCAGGTAGGGCAGGATGATCGCGGTGATGACGGCGGTGACCGCCCCGGCGCCGTGCCGCAGGATGGCGCCGACGCCGAGAGCGAAGACGGCGGCGACGGCGATCAGCGCCGCGGTCCCGGCGATCACGCGCACCTCGGTGAGCGCGCGTCGCCGGGTAGATGGGCGTAGCCGTTGGCCGGCGCAGCAGCGGGGTCGCCGAGCGGACACCGCGCCGGCGGCGCCGACCAGCCCGGCGGCGAAGGTGACGCGCGCCGAGGACGAGCGGCCTTGGCGGCCAGGACCCGGCCGCGCCGCGGGCTGGCGGCCAGGGTGAGGCGGATCAGGCCCCGCCGGTACTCGGCGGTGATGAACAGCGCAGCCGACCACGACCACCGCGATCAGCCCGATGAACATGCCCGCCGAGGTTCCTGGTCGATGGGCGCGCCGCCGACGACGCCGGGCGCGATGTCGCCGGAGCCGGTGACGGTGAAGGTGCCGCCCGCCTGGCGGTAGCCCGGCCTGCGACCCGGTCGGGTACGTGGAGCTGCTGCCGCCGTTGACCGATGGTGCCGGCCCAGGTGCCGGCGGGCCAGCCGCCCGTCAGGCTGACGCTGGTCGAAGGTGGCGGTGGCATCGGTGGGGGCGCCGGCTCCGGATCCGCCGGAGATCTGCTGGCTGACCTGCTGGCGTACTCGGGGAGGTGGCGAACAGCCCGGCCTGCACGGTCGCTGCCAGCCCGGGCAGGCGTGACGGTGCCGATCTTGGTCCACCGGGTGCCGTCGGCGGAGTCGTAGCCGGTGACGATGTCACCGGCCCGGGTCAGGCGCAGCCAGCGCGGCGACGCCGCGGACGACGCGGCCCGGTCAGCCCGGCGCGTGTCGCCGGTGTAGTTCCACTGCATCCGGGTGCCGTGGCCGCCGGTGACCATGACCGCCGCGTACGCCGATCCCTGGCGCGGGCCGGCGGTGACGATGAGCCCGGCCTTGGACCACGGCTGCAGGCCCGGCGTCGGTGTGGGCCGGTCCCTGCGGGGTCAGGGCCGGTCTCGATCACGCCGGTCAGCGAGGTCACCCGGACGGTGATGCTGCCGTTCCGCGGTCAGCGGGCGGTGCACGAAGTAGTAGGTGTCGGTGACCGCCTCGCCGCCGGGCCGGTCGCGATGAACGTGATGGCACGGGCCGCTGACGCAGCCCTCCTGGCTGCGTGGCCCCGCGTGTAACACGCCGAGCAGCAGGGTCACGCAGCACCGCGACGATGACGGCGATGACCCAGCCGCGGACCGTCCGGAACTTGGTCCACTCGGCGTGCAGCAGGTGCGCGAAGCGGTCGCGCCCGGCCGGCCGTGCCTGGCCGGTACGGCGTCAGCGTGGCGAGCGGTCATCGCGCGGCCTCCCTGGCGGGCTCGGCGCGGTACTCGACGGCGTCGCGGGTCAGCTCCATGTAGGCCTCTTCCAGCGTCGCCCGGTGCGCCGTCACCTCGGAGAACGGCACCTGGCCTGCGCCGAGCAGTGCCACGATCCGCTCGGCCGGCAGCCCCGAGACGGTGAGGACGCCGCCGCCGGCATCGGCCACCGCCGCCCCGGCGTGCCGAGAGCACGGTCGCCGCGTCCCAGCGGGCGCTGGTCCGCACCGTGACCCGGTCGCGCGGACGCGGACGCGATCAGGTCCGCGACGCTGGTGTCGGCGATGACCCGTGCCGCGGCCGACGATCACCAGGTGGCCGGCGGTCTCCTGCAGTTCGCTCATCAGGTGGCTGGACACCAGCACCGCCCGGCCCTCGGCGGCCAGCGAGGCCAGGAAGCCGCGCATCCAGACGATGCCCTCGGGGTCCATGCCGTTGAACGGCTCGTCGAGCATCAGCACCGGCGGGTCGCCGAGCAGCGCGGCGGCGATCCCGAGCCGCTGCCGCATGCCGAGGGAGTAGCCGCCCGCCTTCCGCCGGGCCGCCGTCTCCAGGCCGGCCTGCGCGATGACCTCGTCGACCCGGCGCGGCGCCCAGGCCCTGGGAATGGGCCAGCCACAGCAGGTGGTTGCGGGCGGTCCGGCTCGGCTGCAGCGCCGCGGCGTCGAGCAGCGCCCCCACCTGGGTCAGCGGGCGCCGCAGGCCCCGATACGGCCGGCCGCCGATCAGCGCGTGGCCCGCGTCGGGGGCGTCCAGGCCCAGGATCACCCGCATCGTGGTGGATTTCCCGGCCCCGTTGGGCCCGACGAAGCCGGTGACCTGGCCCGGCTGCGACGGTGAACGTCATCCCGTCCAGCGCCAGCGTCGGGCCGAACCGCTTGCGCAGCCCGGCGACCTCAATGGTCGCATCGTTCATGGCCTGTCCTTCCTGATCGGTGAATTCCGCTTCGGAGCCGGTTGTACGCCGGCGGCCGGTCTCAGCACGGTGCCAGCGGCTGATACCTGGCTGAGACCGGCGGCCTGGCATGCTGAAAGCGCAGGTCAGCCGGCTTCCGGGAAGGAGACACGCGCGGTCATGAGAGTGCTAGTGGTCGAAGATTTCGAGCCCATGGCCCGGGCGATCGTGACCGGGCTGCGCCGGGAGGGCATGGCGGTCGACGCCGTCTACGACGGCGGCGAGGCGCTCAGCCAGCTGGCCGTGACCCGCTACGACGTCGTGGTGCTGGACCGGGACCTGCCCGGCGTGCACGGCGACGAGATCTGCCGCCGGCTGGCCGCCGGCCGGTCGCCGAGCCGGATCCTGATGCTCACCGCGGCCGGCAGCCTCACCGACCGGGTCGAAGGCCTCAGCCTCGGCGCCGACGACTACCTGGCCAAGCCGTTCGACTTCCCCGAGCTGACCGCCCGGGTCCGCGCCCTCGGCCGCCGCGCCGCCGAGCCGCTGCCCCCGGTGCTCCAGCACGGCGACATCAAGCTCGACCCGGGCAGCCGGACCGCGTCCCGGGCCGGGCAGCGGCTGGACCTCAGCGCCAAGGAATTCGCCGTCCTGGAATACCTGCTCGCCGCGCGCCGGCCGGGTCGTGTCCGCCGAGGAACTGCTGGAACGGGTCTGGGACGAAGCGGCCGACCCGTTCACCACCGCGGTCAAGCAGACCATGCACCGGCTGCGGGCCAAGCTCGGCGACCCGCCCGTCATCGACACCGTCCGCGAGGGCGGCTACCGGATCGGAGAACGCTGATGCCGCGTCACGGCCGGACTGCCCGGGCCCGGCTGCCCCAGGCCCACCCTGCGGGCCCGGATGACCCTGCTGTACGCGGCCCTGCATCTGCACCTCAGGCATCGCCCTGGCTCGCGCGTCACGCTGACCTTCCGGCCAGACTTTCTCGCGGGCGGCCAGCAGCACCGCGGCCTGCGCGCAGCCCCGGGCCAGCCGGCCGCACGCTGCCAGCCGGGCATACCTCCGGCTCATCTTGCCTCCGTGTTCATGATCTCGAACGCAGTTCCGGGCCGCGCGTGGCCGCCGTGGCGATCATGGCCGTGCTCTCCCTCGGCGCTCGGCTGGCTGATCGCCGGCCGGTTCGTCCGGCCACTGCGCGCGATCATCACGCACCGCCCGGGACATCTCCGCCAGCAACCTGCACCGGCGCCTGGGCCTGCGCGGCCGGGGCGACGAGTTCACCGAGCTCGGCGCAGACCCTCGATGACCTGTTCGCCCGCCTGGAAGCCTCGTTCGAATCGCAGCGGCACTTCATCGCCAACGCCTCCCACGAGCTGCGGACCCCGCTCAGCGCCGGACGCGCCCTGCTCCAGGTCGCGATCGCCGACCCGGAACCCACCGTGCAGACGCTGCGCGCCACCTGCGAGGAGCTGGTGGAGCTGAGCGACCAGCAGGAGCGCCTCATCGCGGCCCTGCTCACCCTGGCCAACAGCCAGCGCGGGCTCGAGCACCGCCGAGCCCCTGGACCTCGCCGACATCACCCGGAAGGTGCTCCTGGCCCGCCAGCGCCGAAGCCGAGCGCCACGGCATCCGCCTCACCGCCGCGCTCGCCCCCGCCCCGGCGACAGGCGACCCGAGCCTGGCGGAAAGCCTGATCGCCAACCTGATCGACAACGCCATCCGGCACAACCTGCCCGGCGGCCGGGCGGAGATCACGACCGCCCTGACCGCCGCGGGCGCCGCCATAACGGTCGGCAACACCGGCACGCTCATCCCGCCGGACGCGGTGGACGACCTGTTCCAGCCGTTCCGGCAGCTCGGCACCCAGCGGATCCGCCACGGCGAAGGACACGGGCTCGGCCTGGCCATCGTCCGCGCCATCGCCGACGCCCACGGCGCCAGCCCTCACCGCCAGCCCCCGCCCCCAAGGCGGCCTCGACATAGAAGTGATCTTTCCGTGATATCCGCGGCCCGGCAAGCGGGGACAGCGCACCAAAGGCCTGGCCGGAACCTGCTCTGGGGGCGGGCGGCGTTGGACGGGGGAAACGGGGACGGAGGCGCCATGGACCCGGACGAGCGCGATCAGCTTAACCGCGTCGTCGATCACGAGGTAAAGGGCCACTTCCCGGCCGGCGCGGTGCGGCGGGCGGTGCTGCTGCGGCACGGGGACGAGCCGGGCATCGAGCCCGGGCAGCTGCGGCTGCGGGTGTTCGTCCCGGCGGAGGGCGCGGCGGATGAGCAGGCCCTGGCGACGTGGCGGAATGCCCACCGGGCGGCAGTGGACGAGCTCCGCCGCGACCTTTCACGGCGTCTGCCTCGGCCCGCTGCTCGAGCTCACCTTCGACGCAGCCAGGGGCGCCGCGGATCAGCGGTGCATGAGGACGCATCACAGGCCGCCGGGCGGCTGTCCGGGAGGCGAGATCGTGACCAAGGCCCTGGAGCTGCTGCGGGCCAACTACGTGTTCCCCGGGCAGGCCGAGCGGGCCGCTGCGGCGATCGAGGCCAGGCTGGCGGCGGCGAGTACGACAGGCTGGACGAGATCGCGCTCACCGAGCTGGTCACCCAGCACCTGCAAGAGGCCACCGATGACCGGCACCTGGCGCTGATGCTCGGTGAGGTGCCGCAGCCCAGCCGCCAACCCGGGGCCCCGAGCCGGGGGAACCGAAGGATCACGAGGCCAGGCAGCTGGCCAGGCGGCAGCGGTTCCGGCTGGACAACTTCGGCATCCGCCGGGTCGAACGGCTGGACGGCAACGTCGGCTACCTCGATCTGCGCCGGATGCCGGTCCCGGCCAACGCGGGCCCGGCCATCGCCGCTGCCATGGAACTGGTGGCCGGGACGTACGCGCTGATCATCGACATGCGCCGCAACGGGGGCGGCTCGCCAGAGGGCGTGGTCTTCTGGTGCAGCTACCTGGTCGACGAGCGGCCCACGCACCTCACCGACATCTTCGACGCCGACACCGGCGAGACCAGGCAGTACTGGGGCCTGCCCTACGTGCCGGGCAGCCGCTACCTGGACCGGCCGGTGTACGTGCTGACCAGTCGCCGGACCTTCTCCGGCGGCGAGGACCTCTGCTACACGCTGCAGGCCGTGAAGCGCGCACAGATCATCGGGGAGACGACCGGCGGCGGGGCACACCCGACCCGGGTATACCCGGTCAGCCCTGCGGTCTGCATCGGCATACCCTTCGACCGGTCGGTCAACCCGGTCACCGGATCGAACTGGCAGGGAACCGGCGTGGTACCGGACGTCGCCGTGGCGGCGGAGCAGGCCTGCGACGTCGCCTACGCAGAGACCCTGCAGCACGTGCTGGCCCTGGACGACGTACCACCGCCGATCCTGGACGAGGCCAGGCGAGGCGCTGGCCGTCGCGGCCGGTTACGATGTCACCTGCCCCCCTCGGGGCTGACCGGGCAGCAGGAGGCGACCAGGCAGGTGCGGCAGCCGGGGTTGACCCAGGCGTGAAAGACCCGCCCTGGCCATGCCAGCCGCCACCGTCTCCACCGGGTCCTTGGCCCAGCCCGGCCCAAGTTCTCCGGCAGGCGCTGGTCAGTACCAGGAGCGGCCAGCATCGCCACCTTGCGCTGCCAGGAAGCTAGCAACGTGGGTCGTGAGAGGCCGGCGACGGCACGCGGACGCGTGTCGCGTTCCGCGTCTCACCGGACTACGGCACCATTGACGTCCTGGTGACCTGAGGCCCGCCGCGCGGTGCGTACCTGCGGGTCCTTGGCAACGGCGCCGGCAGCGAACAGTAACCGGACGGCGACCCGATCCCGGCTAGCTTCGAAGACCCGGATTTCCCCATCCGTTCAGTGCCTTGCGCCGCGTACTGGGAGAGGATCAGCCGTGGGCTGCCACAGGGTCTCGTCTATCACGAAAGGACAGACGAGTGAAGCGAAGCGCTGTGGCGACGATCGGCTTCTCGAGCGTCCTCCTCCTGGCGGCGGTCACGCTTCCGGCGAGTGCCGCGAGCCACGTCACCCCGAGCCGCCGGACCCCGCGGGCCGCCGCGAAAGCCTACCCCAAGCCCTTCTGCCAGAGCTACAGGTCTCTGTGCGTCGATATCCTACAGCTACCCGAAGGGCCAGTACGTCGGCCACGACGAGCCGTCGGCCTTGTTCAAGTCCAACATTCCGGGATCGGGCAACAACATGACCTACACGATGACGCTGCCCAAGGACCCGAAGAAGCAGCCGAACGCGGCCGGAGTCGGGCGGCACGACCTGGAATTTCGAGCTGCGGCCCACGTTCTGGTTCGGCCTCACGCTCTGCGACACCGAGTCCGCGCCCGAGTTCACCAGGACCTGCAAGCCGGACTCCGACCGCAACAACCTGGTGGGGGCCAATCCGAAGGCGTCGAACTACATCGGGAAGCACCCGGTACCGCGTTCATGGAACTGCAGTTCGACGGCCCGGGATATGTTCCCCAGTTCACGGGATTCGGCTGCGCGGCCCGCGTGTACTGCGCGGTGATGACCATCGACAGCCGGACCCTGGACCAGAACACGGCACCGGCCTCGGCACCGAGAACACCGCCGCCTGCAACAACTTCGAGCTCGGCGGCGGAGAGCCCATCAACTGGGCGTGGATCACCAAGAGCGGCAAGTCGCAGGCGCCGGCGAACCCGCTGTTCACAGGGACCGCTCACCCACCCGAACTTCAAGGCGGTCAACCCCAACCTGGCCAAGGACCTGCTGATGAGGCCCGGGCGACCGGATCCGCATCCACATGCATGACACGAAGGCCGGGTTCCAGGTCAACCTCACCGACATCACCACGGGCAAGCGCGGCTCGATGACCGCGTCGATAACCAACGGATTCGGCCACATCCTGTACACGCCGCACTCGAAGACCTGCAAGGAGGCGCCGTACGCGTTCCACCCGGAGTACTCGACCGCGAACGTGCGCGGGAACGTGTGGACCGCGCACACCTACAACGTGGCCATGTCCGACGAGATCGGCCACTTCGAGAACTGCCTGAAGATCAACACAGAACGCGCGACTGCGTCAAGACCGGCGGCCAGGACCCGGGCACGCCGGACGCGGATGACGTCCAGCTGCGTGCCGGGCACGTCTTTCGACGGTCGTGCACATCGACGGCTGCTTCACCGGCGCGGGTGATGGAGGATTTTGACGGGCAGTCCTACCGCCTCGACTGGCCGGGCACGAACCCGAACGTCGCCAAGGACCGGGCCCTGCACCCGCAGCCGGTGCTGTTCACCAGCCCGACGACGAACGGGCAAGAACTACTCGGTCGCCGAGTTCGAGACCGACCTGCCGGCGATCGAGATCAAGGGCGTGCAGTTCAACCCGCCGTTCTGCAATCCGGTCACCGGCGCCCACTGCGTGAACCCGCCAGCGGCGCGAAGTTCTATCCGTTCTTCTCGACCACGAAGCGGAACGGAGCCTGCCTGTGGCAGGAGGGCGGCAAGTTCCTGCCGGGCACTATCAGGGACTTCGGCGGCAGTTCCACGGCTGAGTTCGGCTCGCTGCTGAAGTTGGTCTTCCCGGTCCCCGGGTTCAAGACCGTCAAGCAGATCAACGACTTCAACAGCGGGAGCATGAAGAATCCCTGCCTGGCTCGTTAAGAGCCCGGTGGCTCGGGGGCGGCCGCCAGGGCCGCCCCCGAGCCATCAGGGCCGTTCACGCTCCTGAGCGGGTCAGCTCGCGCCTGCCGTGGCGCGGACGGCCGCCGGCCAGGACAGCCAGGACAACCGGAGCAGCCGGGCGGGTGCCATCACGACGGCCGGCTGGTGCGGCGGGATGCTCTGGCCGTCGGGCAGCAGCGCACCGGTGTCCTCGAACAGCACGGTGCCGTTGCACAGCAGGCTCCATCCCTGCTCGGGATGAGACACCACCACATGGGCCGCGTCCCGATCCACCGCGTCCGCTGCCGGGCAGGAAGGCTGATGCTGGCACATGATGCACCTCAATCGTCTGGCCGTGTGCCGGCAGGCCGTTCGGATCCCGTACGGGCCGGACGCCTGCCGGGCCATCACGATCGAGACTGCTGCTAAGGGCTGCCGGATGGCATCGGGCGGAAGCCCTATTTCCGGGACACTCCGGGCGCGGGCAGCTAAGCAATTGCGGCCAGGGGCGCGTTCCGTGCCTTACAAGGGGCCGGGGCTGCGATCGTCGTCGCGCTCGGTCTGACCCTGCTCATCCGGCCTTCCCGGCCGGGCGGCCAGGTAGCGTCGTTGGCGTCTGGTGCGGCATCGCCGGTCTCGGGGCGACCTCCCCGTTCGCTGTCGTGTGCTAACTGCGGACGGCTGCGAGGAGCCGCAGCTCGCGGGCACGTCGGACCGCCGCGGAGCGATCTGCGACACCGAACTTGGCGTAGATATTTCGAATGTGCGTGCTGACCGTGTTCGGCGAGACGGACAGCTCGCCGGCGATCTCAGACCTGGACAGGTTCGTGGGGAGGTACCGCAGTACCCTGAGCTCGCCCGGGCTGAGCTCTTCCGTCAGCGGCGGTGCGGACTGGTCTTTGGCCGTCAGGGACGAGACGTGCACGAGATCGAGGATGTCGGCGAGCAGCGCGGCGTGCGCTGTCTCGTGTCGCGGCAGCGTCTCCAGCAGCTCCGCCGAGCCCGTCATCACGAACGGCAGCACCACCCTGTCTCGCTCGGCGATAGTGAGTGCCTGTTCGGCGGCCCGGTTCGCGGCGCGCTGGTCGCCGAGCTGCCGGTAGGCGAGCCCGCCCAGCAGGTGAGCCTCCATGACCGTTGTGTAACCAATGACCGGGGCGGTGCCGTCCAGAACACTGGCCACCGCGCTCAGGGCCGCAGCCGGTTCGCCTTCCGCCAGGCAGATCACCGCGTCGGCGTTACGCACTTCGCCTGACCTGGCCTCTTCCTCATCGAGTGCCGCGAGACCGGCGCGGGCTTCGCCGGGCGGTCCGGCGCGGGCCTGGGTCGCCAGCATCCAGCCGGTCGCCTGATTCGCCAGCGCGTGCGATCCCTCGAGCTGCGCTCGCAGGCGTTCAGCCGCCCTGAACTCCTCGAGCGCCTCACGGTGGCGGCCGCGGCCGGCCAGCAGAAAGCCGCCGACAATGTGGGTGAGCAGCCTGATACCGGGCCCAGTGTCTGTTTGCAGGGCCCGTGTGGTGCGCTGCAGCCAGCGCTCGGCTTCGTCGAACTCACCCGTCCAGGCCAGGTTGGCGGCCAGCGTTACCAGCGCTGGTGCGACGATAGGATCCGCGCCCCAGCCGTGCCGGTCAGCGAGCGCTATCGCCTCACGGCAGCGCCGGCGGGTAACGGCGAACGGGCGGAACTTGGACGCGAAACCGAGCTGCGCCAGACAGGCGACTTCCAGGTAGGGGCGGCCGATCTCCCTGGCCAGGACGGCGCCCTCCCGGAGGTGACGTTCTCCGTCAGGAAGCCCCAGGGACCACTCCTCGACGATCCCCAGGTTCATCAGCGCCACCGCCCGCAGGTCGCTGCCGAGCGCGATGTCCTCATCAGACGGCCCGGTTATCGGGGAAGCAAGGAACCTGGCCTGTTCGACGACACTGGCAAAGTTGCCGCGCCGCCCGGCCAGCGACAGGTTGAGCGCCGCGATCGCCGTCTGGAGACGGCGCCGGCGATCCGGCGGCGCCGTCCCGGCGTGCGCCTCGGCGACCGCCAGGTGGGCAGCCGCCTCGTCCAGCCGGCCCTGCGCAATGCCAACCGTCGCGCGCACCAGGGCCAGCTCGTGGTGATCCGCGCCCGGTGGGAAGGCCCGCAGCAGCGCCTGCATGGTCTGGGACTGCCCGTCGAGGGTCAGGCTGAACGAGTGGTCGGCGAGCAGCCGGGCCGCGTCAGGCCAGTCCCCCGCAGCCTGGGTGTGCCGGATGCCGTCGACAAGCTGGCCATGCCGGAGGAACCACTCAGCGGCCCGCCGGTGCAGCCCTGGCACTTGTTCGGGCAGCGTCCGGCGCAGCTCCAGCCGGAGCAGATCCCCGAACAGGTGGTGGTACCGAAACCACGTCCGCTCGGGATCGAGTGATACGACAAACGCGTTCGCGTCCTCGAGGCTCAGCAGGATCCGCTCCGAACCCGGGCGGCCGGTCAGCACATCCGCAAGCTCGCCGTTGACCCGGTCGAGCAGTGAGGTGCGCAGCAGCAGCTGCTTGACGTCGCCGGGCTGGCGATCCAGCATCTCGGCGATCAGGTACTCGGTGACCATGCGCTCGCTGCCGGAGAACTCCGCGACGAACCGCTCCGGATCCGGGTGACCGGCCAGCGACAGCACCGCGAGCCGCAGGCCCGCCGCCCATCCTTCCGTCCGCTGATGCAGCAGCGACGCCCCGGCCTCAGACAGCGCGACACCCGAGACGTCCAGGAACTCGCGCGTCTCGCGCTCAGTGAACCGCAGATCCGCCGCGCGGATCTCGGCCAGCTCTCCGGCCAGGCGCAGCTGATGCAGGCGCAGCCGCAGGTCCCGACGCGTCGCCAGTATCACATGCGCATTCGGCGGAAGGTTGGTCAGCAGCCGGGTGAGCTGGGCCAGGGCATCCGGCGAGTTCAGCTCGTGCAGATCATCAATCACCAGCGTGATGCCGCCGCGAGCCTCGGCGAGCTCCGACAGGACCCTGTCCACCATCGCCCGCCCGTCGAACTCCGGTGTCGCTGCCGGCGGTTCCGCGCCGCTGGTAGTCCCGCAAGCGGCACGGACCGCGGTGAGCAGGGCCAGCCAGAACTGCTGGGCATCTTGCTGATCGCGCTGCACCTGCACGACAGCAAGCCGGTGCTGCTGGCCTGGACGGTCGGCCCACGCGCGCAACAGCGACGTCTTCCCGCTGCCGGCCGGAGCCGAGATGATCGTCACCTTTCCCGCGGCCGCGCGATCCAGGGCAGCGAGAAGATCACGCCGGCCGATCAGCCGGAGAGTTGCCCGAGCCACCGACAACGGCCTGCCTTGGTATCTGCGCCTGACACCTGGCGTCGGTGTCGCAGTCCCGGCGCCTTCCCTCTCGGTACCAGGCCAGCGCACCTGCTGTCAACGCGCGCCGGAGGCGGTGATCCGCCGCGCGCGGCGTCCCTGACTCTGCTTGCCGGATCGTCGATCAGCAGCGGTCGTCCCCTGGCTCGAGGAGCCTGCCGTTCTTCGACAGGTCCGGGTCGGTGCACGCGGAGAGGTTGAAGCAGCAGGGCCGTCTCTTCCCGCTCTTCATCTTCGAGATGCTCACGTCGACCCGTCGCGTCCGCGTATCGGGGTTGCTCGTGGCGTTGACCCAGCGCACCCATTCCCAGCGCGCCATCGGGGTGATCTCGTTCCACAGGTTCTGGATCGTCTGCGGGGCAGCCGCCAGAGCTGTCGCAAGATCCTGGGGCACGCCCGGCTCTGGCCAATCCCTGGTCACCTCGATGTCGAGCGTCGCCGTGTCACCCGAGCTGATGCCGGCAGCGCGTTGCAGCGTGTCATCGACCCTCATCCAGTGGCCAGAATTTCCGTCTGGTTCGAGCACCGTCTGGAACTCGACGCCATTGATCGTCCCGTGGACGGCCACCTGCCCGCGCGACGGCAGGTCCTTGCTCGCGGTCTCAGGCAACCGCAGCACAGTCGATGTGTCGATCGTGGACAGCACGGCGTCGAACCGAATGGCCGCTCCCCCTGTGCGCTGAGTCACCGCCGTCTCTCGTCTTCTCCGTTCCGGACACGGCACCCGACGGTGACGCCGTCATCGAGTGCGTCGGGGTTGACTCTACAGCGAGAGCTCCCTGACGGGCCCCGGCCATGATCAACTTTGGCCACGTGGCAGTGGGTCAGGACCCGGCCGCGCCGATTGCCCCCGTGATCTCCTTGATCGCCTCGGTCTCGGCGGGGCTCACGCTCTGCCCGTCCTCCCGGTGCGCGGCCGCGACCTTGTTGGCCAGGGCCAGGACGAAACGCCGGTAGCTGTCGAGCTCCTCGGCCGTCGCCTTGGCCTCCAGCAGCGCGACCGCGCCGCGCAGATGGTCAAGCCCGCTCTGCCTGAGCTCCTCGGGCGTGTGATACCTGGTGTGGTCCAGGACGGGCTTGGCCGCGACGATCTCGTCGAGGAGCTCGCTCGCGCCGTGCTGGGCGCGCGCTTCGCCGTACGCCTTCGACATCGCCACCGTCTCGCGGAATATGCCCCCGCGCGCGGCCGTGACCACGATCATGCCGGCGGTCGAAGGACCCTCGAGCACCAGCTTCCATTCCTCCGGCGAAAAGGCGTCCTTTGTCGTCATGCACGCTCCCTCGCTCAGGCCGGGAAAACAGACCCCTACCCTAGCGAACATCCCGGGCGGCCCGCGGCCCGCCGGCCGACCGCGCGCCGAGTGCCCGCGGGCGCCCGCCGGCCGGCCGGGCCGTGCTGGCGGGCGCCTGCTCCGGTCCGGAATGCCGCGGCAGCCCGGCCGGTTGTGCGGGCATGAGCGTGTTCACGGACAAGGAGCTCGAGTATCTGGCCGGGCAGCGCCTGGGCCGGATCGCGACCGTCGGCCCGGACGGGCAGCCGCACGTCGTGCCGACGTCGTTTCGCTACAACGCCGAGCACGACGCTATCGACGTGGGCGGCATGCGGATGAGCCAGACCAAGAAACTGCGCGACGTGCGGCGCACCGGCCGGGCGAGCATCGTGATCGACGACGTGCTCCCCCCGTGGCAGCCGCGGATGATCGAGGTGCGCGGGAGCGCGGCCGTGGTCCCGTCGGGCGGCAAGGCCTTCGGCGAGCGGTTCGAGGACACCATCGTCCGCATACAGCCGGCGCGGATCATTTCCTTCGGGATCGATTCCGCCGAGCTGACTGCCAGCGCCCGGTCGGTCAGCGCGACCTAGGGCGCGTCCGCCGGTCAGTCAGCCCGGGTGAACAGGAGCGGCCGCGCCAGCCGCCCGAGGGCTGCCATCAGCCGCGGCCCGGCCGGGACACCCGGCAGAGTGTGGTCGACCAAGACGAACGTGTAGCCCAGCCGCCGCGCCAGAATCCCGTCGGTGGCAACCTGATCGCCGATCACCACGCCCGGCAGCGGAAAATCCCGGTACGCCGCGGTCCGGGCCGGCTTGCCCGCGGATGCGATGTACACCACCCGCGGCCCCGCGCCCGCCCGGCCGGGCAGCCCCGAAGGGCGGCGTGCCGAGTTGGTGGCAAAGCACACCACCTGCACGCCCGGGACCGTGGCAACCTCGTCCAGCACCCGCGCGATCCCCCGGTCAAGAGCCTCCTGACTGGTATCCCAGTACGCCACCACCGGCTCAATATCGAAGATCATCGTTCGGGCTGACAGCTCCCCTGCCCGCCGGACCGCTTCAGCCAGCCCCGTCACCCGCGCGTAGTCCGCCTTCATGGCGTTACCTCGGTAGCCCGCGGGCGGTCATCGTCAGCCACCGCTGGCCCCGGTGCCTGCCGGGTGCCGTCGGTTACGCCGGGACGCCGCGGCCTGCGGGGGGCCGCGAGGTGCCGCAGCCGGGCCCAGTTGAACGGGGGCTTGGGCGGGACAACGCCGGGACGGTGTCGCGGCACCCACACGCGCAGCGCGCGCGGCCGGATCGTGCACTGTACCGGGGCGGGTACCGATACCGCCTCGCCGTCGATGCCGACCGGGATCAGCGCTGCGTCCGCGGTGACCTCGATCTCCCTCGTGGTCAGCACGAGCAGCCCGGTGCCACGGGTGCCGCGGAGCAGGCCGACCGCCTGCCGCGCGCTGCTCACGTTGACCCCCACCACGCCGAGCAGGCCGCCATCTAGCCGGGCCCGCCGGCTCAACCCCGCGATGTCCCCCGTCCCGTAGGGATTGTTGGCCACCAGCAGCGCTTGCGGCCCGGTGATCACCGTGCCGTCAGCCCGCGCCTCCAGCCGTGCCCCGCGATGGCCCTGCAGCAGGTCAGGAAGCAGGTTCAGCGTGGTGCCCATCTTGTCGCCGCGGTAGGCCGGGGTCTCCACCACCTCCGCGTACGCGCCGAACGAGGCATTGTTCACGAAGACCCGGCCGCCGATCATCCCCAGGTCGACCCGCAGCTCGACGCCATCGCAGAGCCCGTCCAGGCACGCCGCCGGGTCCTGCCGGTCCAGTCCCAGGTCGAGCGCGAAATGATTGCGCGTACCCGCGGTAATGACCAGGAACGGCAGGTCATGGGCGGCGGCGACTTCGGCGACCAGGGCCTGCGTGCCGTCGCCCCCGGCCACGCCCAGCAGGTCGGCACCTTGAGCAACCGCCTGCCTGGCTACCTTGGCGACATCGACGGGCTCCGTCCCGCTCATCAGGAACACCTCGGCGCCCAGGGCTTCGGCTTTGCGCACCAGGTCGAACTTCCCGACCTTCCCGCCTCCCGACTTCGGGTTCATGATCAGGTACGGGCGGGCGGGTGGCGGCACCGCCGGCCGTTCGGGCATCCGCCGGTCCTCCTGGCGGCCCGCGAGCGCCCACCGTGCGGTGATGCTCGCGGCCAGCCAGGCCGCGGCCGAGACGAGCGCGACCCACAGCAGGCCGGTGAACGCGTAGATCACGATCACTGCCGCCGGCGCCGCGGCGAACACCGCCAGCGCCAGCCACCGGATCAGCCCGCGCTGGGAAAGGAAGACGTACGCAGCGGCCAGGCTGACGGCGGCGGCTATCACGCCTGTCGCCAGCACCCCGATGCTGCGCAGCCCGGCCACCACCACCACGACCGCGACCGCCAGGCCCGCGAGCACGAAACTCAGTCGCGCCAGCCACCGCTGGGACCACGTGCTCTCGGGACCGCTGTCCGCAGTCACCGCCACCGCCAGCACGGGCGGGCCGAGATCTGGGACTTGTCCATGGCTGACATTGTCACGTGCCGGCCGGTCCGGCGCGCCACCCCACGGGGGGTGATCACCTCCGCGGCACAGCACATGACGACCTCTCCCCTACAGCGCCCCCGCACCGTTCACCGACGCACGGAGGGCGTGATCAGCCGCCCGGGGATTCGGCACGGAAACGGTCCTGCCCCGCCGTCGCGGCGTCAGGCGGCTGGCGAGCTGGGGCGAACGTGCTGGAGCCAGTGCAGGACCTCCTCGGCAACGCCGCGCCAGCCATGATCAATCGTCAGTGAGTGGCCGCGGTCCGGGAACTCCTTGAGGTCGGTGATCGCGGGTGACTTGTGGTACAGCCTGCGGGTCGCCGTGCTGACAGCCGGCGGGACGGTGTGATCCCGGCCGCCGGCGGTCACCAGCAGCGGCCCCCGGGTCTTGTTACCCGTGTTCACCTTGGCGGGTGAGTGGCGCGAGAAGTTCGCCAGCGCGGCTTCGAACAGGGGCTTGCCGGGGGACGGAATCGTCCAGCGGTCATACAACTCGGCCGACTCCGCCGCGGGCAGTGCGTTGCCGAAGCCGTACTGGAATTGGTCGGCGGTCAGCGCCACGGCCAGGTTGCGGTTCGCCGGCTTGCGCAGCGCGATCGAGGCGACCCGGAGGGCTGACGCGGGCAGGTAGAGGACCCCCTTGATCGGCGCCGGATCGATCGCCACCGCAGCGGCGGCCAGGTCCTGCCCGAGCAGCCGCTGGGCGATCAGGCCGCCGAAGGAATGGCCGATCACCACTGGCTGGGCATCCAGCCCGGCAATGGCCTGGGCGTAGTGCTCGACAACATCGTCGATGCTCTTCCCGGCGACCAGGCTGGACTGACGCCGGGTTTCCTCGACGGTGTCGGAATCGCCCGGCCAGCCCGGCGCCAGCGGCGTGTAACCCGCTTCTGCGAAGAACTCCATCCACGGACCCCACGAGGTCGCGTGCAACCACAGGCCATGAACAAAGACAACATGGCCGCTTGCTGGCGCCATCACCGTGTCCTCTCATCCGCGACGGCACGCCCGGCCCCGTCCCGGGCGGGCACATCTGATGGTCGTCCTACCCCGCCTTCCCCGGCCGTAACAGGCATCACTCCCGCGCCTTACTCCCAGGTGTATCTGGGCCGGCATCCGGTGCTCTGTATTAACGCGACGGGCATCGGGGGCACGGGGGAAGCACATGCGGATTTTGCTGCTATCAAGCGCTTACAACAGCATGACTCAGCGCGTGCACGTGGAGCTGGCCGACCGCGGCCACGAGGTGTCGGTCGAGCTCGCGCTCGCAGATGAGGTCATGCGGGAGGCCATCCGCCGCTTCGGCCCGGAACTGGTCATCGCGCCGATGCTGACCACCGCGATCCCGGCCGACATCTGGTCGGCGCGTCCCTGTCTCATCGTCCATCCGGGACCGAGGGGCGATCGCGGTCCGTCCTCGCTCGACTGGGCGATCATGGAGGGCGCCGGCCGGTGGGGGGTCACCGTCCTGCAGGCGAACGCCGAGATGGACGCGGGCGACATCTGGTCGAGCGCGGAGTTCGCGGTACCCCGCTGCGCGAAGAGTTCCCTGTACCGCACCGAGGTGGCGGACGCCGCGCTGGAGGCCGTTCTGCTCGCGGTCGCCCGGTTCGAAGACGGCGGCTACCGGCCCGAGCGGCTGGACTACAGCCGTCCGGGCGTCACCGGCAGGCTACGGCCGCCCTGCCGGCAAGAGCACCGCAGGATCGACTGGCCGGCCGAGCCCACGACCTCGGTGCTGGCCAAACTGCGGGCGGCCGACTCCAGGCCCGGTGTCCTCGACGTGATCGGCGAGGCCGAGTATTTCCTGTTCGGCGGGTACGAGGAAGATCACCTGCGCGGTGATCCGGGGACGATCGTCGCGCGCCGGGACGGCGCGATCTGCCGGGCGACTACAGACGGCGCGGTCTGGATCCCGCAGCTACGCCGGCGCCCGGCGCCCGGCGGGCCGGCCACCTTCAAGCTGCCGGCGACGCTGGCCCTCGGCGCATCAGCCGCCGGCCTGCCACGGACCTTCGCGCCGCTGGCGGTGCCGCCGGGCCGGCGCACCTACCAGGAGATCAGCTACCGCGAATCGGCCGGCGTCGGCTACCTGGAGTTCTCGTTCCCGGGGGGCGCCATGAGCACCGGACAGTGCCGCCGGCTCCTCGCCGCCTACCGGCACGCTCAGCGCCGCCCGGTGCGGGTGATCGTGCTCGGCGGGCCGAGGGACGTCTTCTCCAACGGCATCCACCTGAACGTCATC
This sequence comes from uncultured Actinomycetes bacterium, assembly GCA_963762615.1. GTDB lineage: Bacteria > Actinomycetota > Actinomycetes > Streptosporangiales > Streptosporangiaceae > PALSA-505. Next base: position 1,203,219 of record CAVXLG010000020.1, read on the forward strand.
GAGGCCGCCGACGATCCCGCGGCTGAGTCCTGGCGCAACATCAACGCCATAAACGACCTGGTGGAGGCCATCCTGACCACCACCGACCGGCTGACCGTAGCCGCCCTCGCGGGTAACGCCGCGGCCGGCGGCCTGATGCTCGCGCTGGCCGCCGACGAAGTCTGGTGCCGGGGCGGCGCGGTCCTGAATCCGCACTACCGCCTGATGGGCCTGCACGGTTCGGAGTACTGGACCTATACCCTGCCGCGCCGGGTCGGCGCGGAGCACGCGGCCCGGCTTACCGATGCGTGCCTGCCGGTCAGCCCCGCATCGGCCCTGGAGTGCGGCCTGGTTGACCGGGTGATCGAGGGCGGAGCCGCCACGTACCGCGGCCAGGTGGCTGCCCTGGCCGAGAAGCTGGCCCGCCGCCCCGACTACCCGCTGCGGCTGGCCGCCAAGGCCCGGCGGCTGACCGCCTCCGCCGCGGTCCAGCCGCTGCACGCCTACCGCCAGGCCGAACTCGCCATGATGAGCCGGAACTTCTTCGACCCGCGCGAGCCGTACCCCCAGCTGCGCCGGGCCTTCGTCTACAAGCACAAGCCGACCCGGACGCCGCCGCACCTCTGCTCGCCCCGGACCGATCACCGCCGTTCCCGCCCCCGGCCGTCCCGGAAGCGGCAAGCGACCGCCGTCGGCTGACCGGCCGTCCCGCAGTGCAGGCTCAGCCGCGGGCCCGCGCGAGGCATTTGCTCTCGCCGAGCAGGCTCTGGTAAACGTCGAGGTAGGCACGCCGCTGGCGGCTCCAGGCCAGTTCCTGCTCGACCCGGGCGCGGCCGAGTTTGCCCAGCCGGGCTCGGCGGAGCTCATCGTCCATCAGCGCCACGATCGCCGCCGCGTACTCAGTCACGTCGTTGGGCGCCACGTACACGCCGGCTTCGCCTGCGGAGATCCGGGTCTCGTGCAGGTCGAACGCGATCACTGGCAGCTCGAAGGCCATGTATTCCATCGTCTTGTTCATGGTGCACAGATCGTTGAGCGGATTCTTGGGATCGGGCGACAGCCCGACATCGGCGGTGGACAGTATCTCGGACACCAGCTCGTCGGGCGCCCGGCCGGTGAAGTCCACGTGCCCCCGCAGGCCCAGCTCATCGCGCAGGGCGACCAGATCGTCGAAGCAGTCGCCTGATCCGATCAGCGTGAACGCGATGTCGTCGCGACCCATCTGGCGGACTACCACGTCCGCCGCTCGTACCACGATGTCCACGCCGTCCTGGGGTCCCATCACGCCGATGTAGGCCGCCAGGTACCGCCGGTCCCGGCGCAGCGCGGGACAGGCCGGGCCGCGCCGCATCCGCTGCGGGTCCGGACCGGTGCGCACCACCGTGACGTCGGCTGCGGCCTTGCCGCCGCGCGTCATCGCCACCCGGCGGTAGGAGTCGTTGGTGGAGATCACGTGATCGGCGGCCCGGTGGGTTCGGCGCTCCAGCGCCCGCAGCAGCCGGTACGGCAGCTTGGGGCCGCCGGGAAACCGGGACTGATACAGCTCCGGGCTCAGATCATGATGATCGAAGACGAACCGGGTCCGGTCCACCGCCCGCAGCAGCACGGCGATCGGCCAGAAAATGTCCGGCGGGTTGCACGCCTGGAGCACCCCGAACCGTCCCGACCGCCGCGCCTTCCAGGTCAGCCACGCCGTCGCGAGGAAGGAATAGACGTACTCGGCGACGAACCCGGCTTTGCTGCCGCCGGACACGTACGGCCGGTACTTGTACAGCTCCACGCCCTCTACTACCGCGAACCCCGGATCACCCGCCCCCTTGGGGCACACCACCGCGACCCGGTGACCCGCCGATGCCAGGGCCTGGCATTCCAGCCACACCCTCCGGTCGAACGGCACCGGAAGATTCTGCACGATGATCAGAACGCGGCTGGCCAGCCCGGGTCCCTCAGGGTCGCGACGCGACTCACCGGTTACGGCGGGGACGGTTGGCTCAAGCAGTTCTGCGAGCGGGTTTTCAGGCAAGGCAGACCTCGTTCATGCGGCAGCGCTGGCACCGGTTGCCGGCGGTAACGCTGCGGAAGGGCGGGGCGGACAGGCATGGCGGGGGCTGCCGGGAGGGTGCTCGCGCGCCGTCCGGTGCCGGGACGAGCCGGGGCGCCGGGCATCGCGCCTGCCTGACGGCACGGGGCCGGGTGCGACCACGAGGCCGTCCGTGCAGGTGTCAGGACCATGTCGTCATGGTGCGAGATATTTCCTATATTGTCAATAGATATTGTTATATATAACCGCGTGATCGCAGAGCGTGATCAGGCATCGGCGCCGGCCTGCGCGCGCCGCGCGGCCGGTGACAGCCATCCGGACGCGGTCCGCCTGGGCGACAAGATGAAGATGTTCACCGATGTGGCGTGTAGCGCTGCGTGGCGCCTGCTCTTGCCCATAGCATTGCTCCAACTTTGCCCGCCCCGGGGGCTCGTGGCGTGCTGCGGACCGAGTCAGACGCGAGGTTCAGATCACGGCAGACGCGGGCCGGGTGACGACCGGCCAGGACAATTGGGTCTCCGGCAGCCGGGACCCGCGCATTTACCTGCACATCGGCGAGCCAAAGACCGGCACGACCTTCCTCCAGGACGCGCTGTGGGGCAACCGGGCCGAGCTGGCCGCCCAAGGACTCCAGCTGCCGGGCTACGCTGATCGCGACCATTCCCGGGCGAGCAGGGACCTGCGGGAGACTCCCAGGCCGCTCGCGACCCGGCCGATCCGTGGACCGGTGAGTGGGACGTCCTGACAGGCCAGGCGCTGTGTGTCCGCGGGCGGGCAGTGATCTCCAACGAGCTGCTGGCCGCGTCAACCCCGCAGCAGGCCGAACGCGCCGTGCGGTCACTGCTGCGCGCCGAAGTGCATGTCGTCGCCACCGTGCGCGATTTCGCTGCCGTCTTGCCGGCCGAGTGGCAGGAGGCCGTCAAGTGCCGCGGCACCACCGGATGGCAGACGTGGCTCGATGACGTAATCGCCACCGCGCAGGCGCCTGACCGGCGCGACCGGTCGTGGTTCTGGAGAGTTCACGACACGCTGGCCATCCTCGACCTGTGGTCCCGGCACATCCCGCCGGACCAGGTGCATGTCGTCACCGTGCAGCACCAGGATTCGGCCGGCCTGCTGTGGGCCCGGTTCGCCGCTGTGGCAGGGATCGACCCGGGCGGCTGCGACCTCACCCGTGCGCGGCGGAATGCCTCGCTAGGGCCCGCGGAGACCGAGTTCCTGCGCCGGATGAACCAGACCCTGCCGCCCGGGATGCCCGACTGGTTCTACGCCCGGGAGATCAAGCAGATCCTCGCGCATGGTGTCCTCAGCGGCCGCCCGTCCGGTTCCCGGCCCGCGCTGCTGCCCAGCCAGCAGGCGTGGGCGGCCGAGCAGGCGGACATCTTGATCGCGGGCTTGCGCACCGCCAAGTACCACATCGTCGGTGATCTCGCCGAACTGCGCCCGCCCTGCGGGGCCGGGACCGACGCCAGCCCGGCCAGCCAGCCGGCCGAGCAGCAACTCGAAGCCGCCGTGCAGGCCGTGGCGGCCCTGGCCGACCGCTACTACCAGGTGCGGTACCCGGCCCGGCAGCGACAGCCACCTCGCGGCGCCCGGCAGAGGGCCAGCGACGTCAAGTGGGCCATGCTCAACGGCCGCCGGGTCAAGCGGGCCCTCCGCCGCGCAAGTCACCGCGCAACCGTGCGCCGCCTTCGGGTGATGATCTGGTGCGTGCTGATGCGCCCTGGCCGCCGTCGGCGGTGACCCGGTCGGCTGCCGCCCGTGAATCGCACCACCGAGGGCGTGGCCGGCCTGGTGACCATGACCGCGGACACCGGCCGGGACTAAGCGGCCCTGTACCGGCCCTGGGATTGGGCGACTACCTGACCTGGAACCGGCGGCCGGATCCCGCCGCCCAGTTACTTCGGCGGCGGCGGGGACGTGGCACCGTCGGCGACCGCAAAGCCGTCCTTGGCGGAGTTCAGCGCCGACGGACTGGCGATGATCTTCGTTTTTGCGTTGTTGAGCATGAAGATCTGGTCCAGGGTCGCGCCCGGCACTGTCTTCCCCAGCGCGGCCCAGACCGGCGTGTTTCCCGGAGCCGTCGTGCTGTAGTCGTCGGGGAGCTGGGTGACGTTCGCGGTCTTGGCCAGCGTAGCCAGGCCGCTGCTCAGTTCGGGCCGCTCGTGCACGGCCTCGACGTCCTGCTGCGGCGTGCTGTAGCTGACGCTCCTGCTGAACTGCTTGCCGGTGGTCAGGTCGAAGACCGTCATGACCCACTTGCTGGTCCCGGTCTCCTGGACCAGGCCCTCCATCTTGTCGCCCGCCTTGATGGTCAGCGGCGTGATGACCTCGGCGGCCGGGATGATCTCGGTCCAGGAGCGGTATACCGCCCTGCCGCCGATGTTGTCGGCCTCGGTGCCGTCCTGGATCAGCGTCGAGTTGTTGCCAGCCCCGTCGATGCCGACCCAGTCGGAGGAGTACTGGTTCCCCGGCCCGGTCTTCACCGTCGGCACGGTCCAGAAGCCCTTGACCGCGGTGAACTCCTTCGTCTTCGATCCGACCTGAGCGTAGCCAGACCAGTTCGTGGAGCCGACCTTGGTAGCTCCCCGGGCTGAGGCCCCGGCCGTGTGAGCGCCCGGCGGCAGCGCCGCGCGTATCTCGGTTCCCCCGCCGCCAGGCGCGGCCCCTGCTGCCGCAGAACCTGCCGGCAGCGCGAGCGCGGCAGCGCTGCCGACCGCGAAAACCCCGAGCGTCACCCTGATGCCCATGCTCATTTCCCCCCACGAGATAGGACAAAGTCCCTTCGGTGGGGTAAGGGTACTATCGGCGGCCCAGGCCGGATAGGGGCACGTTCTGCCTGGAACGTCACATTTGCCGCCGCCAGCTTTGTCGCCCCAGCGCAGCCCGGAAATAACAACCAAGATCGAGTTACACCGTTAAGTTGACGGACCCAGGCCTTGGTGCTCCTGGGCGGAAGCCTTGCGCTGATTGAGGATGAACAGCACGCGCCGGTGCGGTTGGCCAGCTTGGCGGCAGGGGCCGATCGGCCAGTCGAGCGCGCCAGATGCGGGCCGGACGGCCCGTTCATCGCCCCGAACGCCGGCGCTCGGGCGGGGTCGGGTTCCGGGGCCGGGGTGCACAATGGGCGGATGGGGTTTGCCTCGGGGACGGTGGGGTTGCTGTTCGCCGATGTTGAGGGCAGTGTCCGGTTGTGGGAGGCCGACCGGGAGGCGATGGCGGTCGCGTCGGCGCGGCTGGATGGCGTTGTCCGCGAGCAGGTGGCGGCTGCGGACGGGCGGGTATTCGCGGCGGTGGGTGAGTCGTTTCGCGCGGTGTTCGCCGATCCGCCGGCTGCGCTGGGCTGTGCGGTGGCGGTGCAGCGGGCGGTGGGGGCTGAGCGGTGGCCGCCGGGTCTGCCGGTGCGGGTCCGGGTGGTGGTGCATGCGGGGGGGTGCGTGCAGCGCGAGGGTGGTTATGTGGGCCCGGTGGTGAACCGGGCGGCGCGGTTGCTGGCGGCTGGTCACGGTGGGCAGGTGCTGGTGTCGGGGGCGGCGTTTGAGCTGCTGGACGGCTGGCTGCCGGGCGGGGTCGGCCTGGCGGATCTGGGTGAGCACCGGCTGAAGGATCTGGGCCGCGCGGAGCGGGTGTTCGAGGTGTCCGGGCCGGGCCTGGGCGGCGGGTTCGGCCCGTTGCGGTCGCTGGAGGATCCGGCGTTGCGGCATAACCTGCCGTCGCAGGCGTCCAGTTTCGTGGGCCGGGCGGCGGAGCTGGCGGAGTTGCGCTCGCTGCTGGCGGGCGGGTCGCGGCTGGTGACGGTCACCGGGCCGGGCGGGATCGGCAAGTCCCGGCTGGCGGTGCAGGTGGCGGCGGAGATGCTGGACGGCGCCGGCGACGGGGTGTGGCTGGCCGAGCTGGCGCCGGTGGCTGACCCGGAGCTGGTGGCCCGGACCGTGGCCGGCGTGCTCGGGGTGCGGGAGGAACCGGGACGGCCGGTGGCCGATACCGTGGCTGAGGCGGTCGGTGACCGGTCGCTGCTGGTGGTGCTGGACAACGCCGAGCACGTGCTGGGCGCGGTGGCCAAGCTGGCCGATGCGGTGCTGCGGTCCTGCCCGCGGGCCTGCCTGCTGGTGACCAGCAGGGAGCCGCTGGGCACGAGCGGGGAGCAGGTGTTCCGGGTCGCGTCGCTGCCGGTGCCGCCGGCCGGGCTGGCCGAGCCCGTCCAGCTGGCCGGGTTCGAGTCGGTGCAGCTGTTTGCCGAGCGGGCTGGCCTGGTCCGGCAGGGCTTCGCCGTCGATGCGGGCAACGCCGCGGCGGTGGCGTCGGTGTGCGCCCGGCTGGACGGGATCCCGCTGGCGCTCGAGCTGGCCGCGGCCCGGCTGGGGTCGCTGTCGGTGCCGGAGATCAGCTCCCGGCTCGGCCAGCGGTTCCGGCTGCTGACCGGGGGCAGCCGGACCGGCCTGCCCCGTCATCAGACCCTGCGCGCGCTGATCGACTGGTCTTATGACCTGCTCAACCCGGCCGAGCAGGTCGCGCTGGACCGGCTGTCGGTGTTCGCCGGGGACTGGACCCTGCCGGCCGCCGAAGCGGTCACCGCGGCCGGCGAGTCCGCGGACTGGCAGGTGCTGGACCAGCTGGCCGCCCTGGTGGACAAGAGCCTTGTGCAGGCCGAAGACAGCAACGGGGCGACCCGCTACCGGCTGCTGGAGACGGTCCGCCAGTACGCCGCCGAACGCCTGGCCCAGCGGGCCGGGACCGAGCTTGACCAGGCGCGGGCCGCGCACCGCGATCACTACCTGGCCCTGGTCGAGACCGCCGGCCCGCACCTGCGCGGCCCGGACGAGGCGGCCTGGCTGGACCAGCTGGAAGCCGACTTCGACAACATCCGCGCCGCGCTGGCCTACAGCATCACCGATCCGGCCAGCGCCGAGCCCGGGCTGCGGCTGGCCACGGGGCTGCGCTGGTTCTTCACCATGCGCGGCCACGCCGGCGAGGTCCTCTCGGCACTCAAGGTGCTGCTTGAGCGGCCCGACGCCCGCGCGCCCACCCGGGTCCGGGCCCGGGCTCTCACCGTGAGCTGCCACCTGCTCAACCACTTCGGCGACGACTCGGCGATTCCGTCGCTGGCCGGCGAGGCGCTGAGGATCGCACGCGGCGTCGCCGATGACGCCGTCACCGCCGACGCCCTGGGCCAGCTGTGCTGGTTCAGGTTCGAGCAGGGCGATCTGCCCGCCGCACGGGCTCAGATCGACGAAGCCGTCGCGCTGGCCCGGGCAACCGGAGATCCCCGGCTGATCGCTGACCTTCTCGGCCGTCGCGCCGTGTTCAAGGGCGAAGCCGGCGACCTGGACGCCGCTTTCACTGACAACCAGGAATCCCTCGCCCTGTCCCGGGCGGCCGGAGACAACTACCGGATCGCCATCACGCTGGCCAATCTCGGCGTCTACGAGCTTGCCGCCGGGGAATCTCAGGCGGCCCGGGCGCACCTGCGGGAGGCGAGCGTTCTCGCTGACCACCTCGGCTACCCGAACGTGTCCGTCGGTTTGCTGGAGAACCTGGGATTCGTCAACCTGATCGACGCCGACCCCGGCAGCGCCCGACGCCACTTCCTCGACAGCCTGGACATGGCCCGGATCACCGGTACTACGTCTGCTTATGTTCATGCCGCGCTCTTGGGCCTGGCCCTGGCGGCCGGCGCCGACGGCGACCCCGCCGTCGCCGCCGCCCTGCACGGCATCGCCGACGAACACCAGGAGCAGGCCGGACGGGTTTTCGAGGGCACCGAAGCGGGTTTGCGCGACCGCGACCACGCCCGGCTGCGCGCCACGCTGGGCGATGCCACGTTCCAGGCCTCCTACGACCGCGGCCGCACGCTCAGCCAGGCCGACGCCATCGCCGTGGCCACCGCGGCAGCCCAGCCCGCAGCTGAGGTCGCGTCGGCCGGCCCTGCGCCCGCCGCCGGCCAGGAGACCGCAGACGGAACGGCCGGCCCGCTGTCGGAGCGGGAGCGGGAGATCCTGGGGCTGCTGGCCGGCGGGGCGACCGACGCCCAGATCGCCGGGCAGCTGTACCTGTCGGTCAACACGGTCCGATCGCACCTGGAGCGGATCAGGGACAAGACCGGCGCCCGCCGCCGCCCCGAACTCATCCGCTACGCCCTGCAAGCCGGCATCGCCCCGGTCACCCTGCCCACCTGAAGACCGCCCCTGCCCGGCCCGGCACGACCGGCCACCCGGCGGCCAATGGGGCCCGCTTCGGTACCGGCGGAGCCCGTCAGCGCGCCGGCCGATCGCTCGGTGGCGTTCGATCCCGGTGAACTGGCCCACGCGATCCCTGATCAGGAACTTACCGAAGCCGGCCGACCTGGCGGCGCGGCACCGCGTTCTCGTGCCCGAGCACTAGCAGCTCAGCGTTCTCGGGCACCTCACGCCGGGCCGGCACCATCACACAGCCGGGCCAGGTCAGGTTGCTGCACGGGCGGGCGATCTGCGTCTGCGGGCAGCCGGAGCTGGGCGTAGAGGGCGCGATGGTCGCTGCCCGGCAGCTCGTGGACGGACGTGGCGCGCACCGCGCACCGCGGGTCGACAAGGACGTGATCAATCGTCAGCAGGGCCGGCCAGAGGGCATTCGCCGGCCGCCAGGTCGGCACGAGCGCGTTGCCGGCCTGGCGGGCGGCGTCTCGGTAGCCCAGCCTCAACAGCTTGCGCAGCTGCACATGGTCGAGGGTCGCGTTGAAATCCCCGGCCAGGATCACCGGAGTGTGGCCGGGCGGCGGCAGCATCGACAATTCGTCGCGCCAGCGGGCCACCGCGCCCCTCGGCCATGGCGGCTTCGGCGGACGGCAGTGCACGCACACCAGCTGCACGGACTGCCCGGACGGAAGGTCAAGCCGCGCGGCCGGCTGGGCTATGGCGGCCGGCGCGACGGCCAGGCCGTCGTGCAGGGGATGGCGGGCATAGATGCCGCCTCCGCCCGCGCCGGCCGTCACAGTCTGGGTGACGTGGTGCGGAAGCAGGGCGGTGAGCCCGGCCTGCGCCAGCGGCCGGCCGCGTCGTCGGTCAGCTCTTGTACTAGCAGCGCGTCGGCTCCGGTCCGGCGTACGAGCTCGACCAGCGGGCCGGCCGCAGCCCGGCCCATCCACAGGTTTGCGGTCAGCAGGCGCAGTACCGGGCCTTCGGCGGGCGGTTGCCGGCGCGGTACCGCCCGGGGAGCTGTCACCGCGGTCAGCACCGTGCCGGCCAGCGCTGCCGTGACGCGGGCACCCCGGCCGCGCATCAGCAGCGCGCCGGCCCATGCGCCCGCCGCGGCCTGCGGGGTGAAGGAGAGCAGGGGCACCGCCCACTCCTCCGCATACCGCCAGCGGTCAACGCCGGCCAGCCGGGCCGCCGCCCAGCCGGCCAGGCTGCCCGCCACCGTCCACTGCGGAGCTGACATGGCAGCATGTTCGCACGCCCCGCCCGTCGGCTGCGCCTCACCACGCTGGAGGTCTTCGATGAGCCAGGATGACTTCCCGGACCCGGGGCCGCCGTTGCCCGTTCGCCGCTGGCGTCGAACCCGTGACCGAGCCGGCCCTGCGCTGCGCCCGGACGGCGCTGCTACCGTTCCGGCATGGGTATCCCGCTCAGCGAGACGGCGCTCAGGCTGGTCGACGGGAGGAATTACGCGGTCCTGGCCACGGTGAATCCCGACGGCAGCCCGCAGACCTCCGTCCTGTGGGTCGGCCGCGACGGCAACGACCTGCTGTTCTCGACGGTGGAGGGCCGCGTCAAGCACCACAATATGGTTCGCGACCCGCGGGTCAGCGTCACCATCATCGACTCGTCGGACCCGGAGAACTACGTCGAGCTGCGCGGCAGGGTCTCGATGACGCCAGACGTCGGACGGCGTTTCGACACCGAGCTGTCATGGAAGTACGACGGCAAGGATCCCGGTGCAGACCGGCCGGGCGCGGTCCGCGTGATCGTGCGGATGGTGGTGCAGAAGGCTGCCGGGTACGCCGCATAACCGCGGGAAAGGCCTGCGCCGCGAACCCCGCGCTGTGCCAGCAGGCCCTCGCCCGTCCCCCTCCGCTCCCGGCCGGTCCGGAAGAACGCGTCAGCTGGCCGCGTCGAGCAGGTGGTAAAGCAGCAGCAGCTGGGTGATCGCCAGCGGCTCTGAGCGCTGGCCGCCCGGGAGCAGCCCGAGTGAGTCCGGCGGAGCCGACTCGGTGCCGAACTTGGCCCACAGGGCCTTCTCCACCACCGCGCTGTCCTCGCCCGAGGCGTACCCGTGCACGTGCAGCGCGTCCACCGGGCGGCCGTCCCCGTCCCGCGCCAGCTTGAGGTGGATCGCGTGCTGGTCGCCCTCGTGCAGGACCCCGGTCAGGTCAGGGTGGCTGATCGTGGGCCGCAGCAGCAGCTCGGCCGAGAAGGGCGTGCCCGGCGAATCGTGCCGCCCGGCGATCGGCGAGAACCGGATCACGATGTCCGCGCTGGCCCGCTGGGGGCGGATGAACGCGGCCGAGTCGGGTTCGCGGCGGCCGAGCTCGGCCAGCACCTGCGCCGCCGTGTAGCCGCGCTCCCTGGTATCCCGTCCGGTCTTCCAGTCGCGGCGGATGTCCTCGGGCGGGTTGAGGTAGACGGCCACGTCAAAGCACGCCCGGGCGAGCTTGGTGTGCAGCGGCAGCAGGCCCTCGACGATGACGAACTCCCGGGGCTCGACGAGCCGGGGCCGGGCCAGCTGGCCGCTGCCGTGATCGTAGACCGGCTTGAGGATGGGCTCTCCCATGGCCAGCAGCTGGAGGTGCTGCTCCATGATCGCGATGTAGTTGCAGTCCGGGTGCAGCACGGTGAACGGCTGGCCGTTGCGCTCCCGGCGGTCATACCGGTGGTAGTCGTCGACGCAGATCGAGGTACTGCGCTCGCCCCCCAGGGCCTCGATGAGCCCGCGGGCGAGCGTGGTCTTGCCCGCGGCGCTGTCCCCCGCGATGGCCAGCATGATCGGGCGGCTGGGCCTGCCGAGGCCGGCGCCCGCGCGGTGCATCCGCATCAGCTTGTCCGGCACGGCCCGCTCCCCCGGGGCGGCCGGATCCTGGCCGGGTCAGGCGCCGCGGGGGCCAGCCAGCGCGGCCCGGCCGCTACCGCCGCGCCGCCTGTCCTGAGACGGATCCGCGGCACAGCTGCGGACTGCGTCATGCTGCCTCCTCGCATCCAGGTCGAGCCTAGATTTCCCGGCCCGGATCCGGCGTCCCTCGCCCGGGGGGTTCGCCGGGGGATGACCGCTGCCGCCGGTGAGCGGCGGGGACATAGGGTGTGCCTATGGCAGGGCGGCCGATCCGGGTCGTTCTCGTCGACGACCACGAGATAGTGCTTCAGGGACTCAAGGCGATACTGGCCAGGCACGCCGGGGAAGTGCGGGTGGTCGGTGAGGCGGTGGACGCTGTAGCCGCCCAGCGCGTCGTCGAGGCACTGGATCCCGACGTGGTGCTGTCTGACGTCCGGCTGCGCGGCTCCAGCGGCCTCGACCTGTGCCGGCAGCTCCTGGGGCGCGACCCCGCTCGCCGGATCGTGCTGCTCAGCGCGTACGACGACGAGCAGTACCTGTTCCAGGCGCTGCGGGCGGGCGCGGTCGGGTACCTGCTCAAGCGGGTGAACGGGGCCGAGCTTGTCGCGCACCTCGAGCGGGTGGTGGACGGCGAGACCGTGGTGGATCCGACCATGGCCGGGCGGGCCGTCGCGTCCGCCGCGCGGCTGCAGCGCGGTGAGTTCTGGCCCGGGGCGCACGTCGGCCTGACCCACCGGGAGAGCGAGGTCCTCGGCCTGGCCGTGGCCGGCCTGTCCAACCGCGCCATCGCCGGCCGGCTGGTCCTCGGTGAGGAGACGGTGAAGAGTCACCTGCGCTCGATCTACCGCAAGCTCGAGGTGAACGACCGGGCCGGGGCGGTCGCCGTGGCGCTGCGCGAGGGGATCGTCACATGACCGGCCGGGCGCTCGGGCTCGCCGACGCGCAGCAGGAAAATCAGCTGCTCGTGGGAATCATCGAGGCGATCTCCGCCAGTCCCGAGGTCGGGCCGCTGGCCGCGAACACCGCGCGCCTGATCGTGGCGGCCACCGCCACCGACGTGTGCTTCGTGCACGTGCTCGACGACACCGGGACCTCGCTGACCCTGGCCGGCGCCACCGCGCCGTTCGACGCTCAGGTCGGCAAGGTCCGGCTGGAACTCGGCGAGGGAGTGACCGGCTGGGTGGCCAGCCACCGCCAGCCGGTGGTGATCGCCGAGGACAAGGAGGCCGATCCGCGCTACCGGTACTTCCCCGAGCTGCACGGCAGGGAGTTCACGTCGATGGCCTCGGTGCCGATGGCGAGCGCGCCAGGCGGCCTGGTCGGCGTGCTCAACGTGCACAACCGCACCCGGCGCGATTTCACCGGCCGCGACATCCGGCTGCTGACCTCGATCGGCAGCCTGGTCGCCGGCGCGCTGCACCAGGCCAGGCTGCACCGCCAGCTGGCGGCGAGAAACCGCGCGCACGACCAGTTCGTCGAGCATGTCATCACCGTGCAGGAGGCCGAACGGCGGCGACTCGCCGCGGACATGCACGACGGCATATCGCAGCGGCTGCTGAGCCTCGCCTTTCACCTGGACGCCGCGGCCGACGCGCTCACCGGGACGCCGGACTTCGCCGCCCGGCAGCTCGAACGGGCCCGCGAGCTCGTCAACCTCACCCTGGATGAGGCGCGTGCGGCCATCTTCGACCTGCGCCCGCCCGTGCTCGACGACCTCGGCCTGGCCGACGGGCTGGCCAGCCTGGCCAGGTCGATCCCGTCGGTCGCGGTGACAGTGGACGCCGACGAGTTCCCGCTGCCGGAGCACGTCGAGATCGCGCTCTACCGCATCGCCCAGGAGGCGCTGCAGAACGTCGTCAAGCATTCCGGCGCCACCCGGGCCGAGCTGGAGCTGCGGTGCGAGCCGGGGATGGCCCTGATGCGGGTGACCGACCACGGGTCCGGCTTCGACCGCGGCGAGGTGTCGGCCCGGGACGCGGGCGAGCCGGGTTACGGACTGCGCAGCATGACCGAGCGCGCGGAGCTGGTCGGCGGCAGGCTCGAGGTGCTCAGCGGCCGGGGCCGGGGCACCACGGTCAGCGTCCGGGTGCCGGTTCTGTGACTGCGGGCGGCGCGCTCAGGTCGCCGCCGGCTGGCTGGCCGGGGTACCGCTGTCCGCCGGGTCGCCAGGCGGCTGCGAGAAGACGCGGCTGGCGAGCCAGTCGGCCGGCTCCAGCCGCATCAGGTCATCCCGGCTCCAGGTCCGGTCCGGCTCGGCGAGCAGCCGGCTGGCGTGGCGCAGCCTGGCCCGCTCCAGCGCGTTCCGGACGCTGCGGGCGTTGGCGAACCGCGGCTGCCGCATCCTGCGGCTGAGATACTCGCGCAGCGTCGCCTCGGCCTCGGCCGGCAGCCGGTAGCGCGCCTCGCCGAGCATCAGGTGCGCGATCGCCGCCAGCTCGTCCAGCGAGTACTCGGGGAAGTCGAGGTGATGGGCGATCCGCGAGCTCATCCCCGGGTTGGACGCGAAGAACTCGTCCATCCGGTCCCGGTAGCCGGCCAGGATCACGACAATCTTGTCTCGCTGGTTCTCCATCACCTGCAGCAGGATCTCGATGGACTCCTGGCCGTAGTCCCGCTCGTTGTCGGCGCGGTACAGGTAATAGGCCTCGTCGATGAACAGCACGCCGCCCATCGCGCGCTTGAGCACTTCCCTGGTCTTGGGCGCCGTGTGCCCGACGTACTGGCCGACCAGGTCGTCGCGGGTGACGGCGACCAGGTGACCGCGCTCCAGGCAGCCCACCCGGTGCAGTAGCTCGGCCATCCGCAGCGCCACGGTGGTCTTGCCGGTGCCGGGGGCGCCGGTGAAGCACATGTGCAGGCTGGGCCGGGTAGCGGCCAGGCCGAACCGCGCCCGCACCTGGTCGACGAGGAGCAGCGCCGCGATCTCCCGGATCCGCTGCTTGACCGGCGCGAGCCCGACGAGCTCGCGGTCCAGCGCGCCGAGGATCTCGTCGATGCCGGCCGCCTTCTTCTCGGCGGCGAGATTAACCGGGGCATCGGGGGGCAGCAGGTCCGGCTGGCGCTGCACTGATCCTCTTGCCGCGGATTCGGCGCGACGCCGTTCGGTATCTTCGGTGGCGCCGGCCTGCACCCCGGCTGACCGGCCTGGCGCCGCCATGCCGAACCCCGGCCGCGGCCGCGGCTGCCCGGTCATGGCCGGTACCGGTCGCCCTTCGGCTTGTCGAGCGCGTACGGATGGATCGTGAAGCGGACCAGCCGGCCCGGGCCCTCCAGCCGGTCCAGCCGGAAGCCCGGCTCGTCGGCGGGACGGCTGACGATGAACGACAACGCCGTGGTCTGCCTGCCGTAGCGCGCGTCGTAGGCGTTGAGCCTGATGTAGTGATCCGGATATGCCCTGCGGCACTCGTTCACCTCATACAGCACGCCCGCGGCGTCGGCCAGGTCGAACATCGGCAGGCCCCACATTTCCCACAGGTTGTTCCTCGGGTGCGGGTCGTCGGTGAACTCGACCGACAGCGGCCAGCCGTTGCCGAGCGCATACTGGGCCTGCTTTGCGATGTCCTCGTCGGTGAAGTCGGGCAGGTAGGAGAACGTGCCCTGGGTGATGCGCATGCCGCAGGCTCCCTCAGCCGGAGGTGGGCGTCTCGACGACGTCGGGCGTGTCGGTGGAGGCGTAGTTGAACGTGATGTCTCCCCAGGTGGCCAGCGCGATATCGAGCTCGCGGCTGCGCTGGGCGGCCGCCTTGAGTATCTCTTCGCCCTCGGCCAGGTAGTCGCGGCCCTCGTTGCGCGCCTTGATCATGGCCTCGAGCGCCACCCGGTTCGCGGTCGCGCCCGCGGCGATCCCCATCGGGTGGCCGATCGTGCCGCCGCCGAACTGCAGGACTACGTCCTCGCCCAGGTAGTGCAGCAGCTGGTGCATCTGGCCCGCGTGGATGCCGCCGGAGGCCACCGGCATCGTCGCGGGCATGGACGCCCAGTCCTGCTCGAAGTACAGGCCCTTGACCGGATCCGGCTGCACCTTGTCCAGCCGGAGCGTGTCGTAGTACCCGGCCACCATGTTCGGGTCGCCTTCCAGCTTGCCGACGACGGTGCCGGCGTGGATGTGGTCCACGCCGGCCAGCCGCATCCACTTGGCGATCACCCGGAAGCTGACGCCGTGCGTCTTCTGCCTGGTATAGGTGCCGTGGCCGGCCCGGTGCAGGTGCAGGATCAGCCCGTTGGCGCGGGCCCACCTGGCCATCGACTGGATGGCCGTGTACCCGACGGTCAGGTCGATCATCACGATCACGCTGCCGAGGTCCCTGGCGAACTCGGCCCGCTCGTACATGTCCTCCATGGTGGCCGCGGTCACGTTCATGTAGTGGCCCTTGACCTCGCCGGTCTCCGCCTGGGCGCGGTTGACCGCCTCGATGCAGTGCAGGAACCTGTCGTGCCAGCGCATGAACGGCTGGGAGTTGATGTTCTCGTCGTCCTTGGTGAAGTCCAGCCCGCCGCGCAGGGCCTCGTAGACCACCCGGGCGTAGTTGCGGGCCGACAGGCCCAGCTTCGGCTTGACGGTGGCGCCGAGCAGCGGCCGGCCGTACTTGTTGAGGTACTCCCGCTCCATCACGATGCCGTGCGCCGGCCCCTGGAACGTCTTCGCGTAGTGCGGCGGGATCCGCATGTCCTCCAGGCGCAGCGCCTTCAGCGCCTTGAAGCCGAAGACGTTGCCGATGATCGACGAAGTCAGGTTCGCAATCGACCCCTCCTCGAACAGGTCGAGGTCGTAGGCGATACGCGCGATGAACTGGCCCTCGGCGCCGGGCACCGGGTCAACCCGGTAGCACTTGGCCTGGTAGTGGTCGTACGCAGTCAGCCGGTCGGTCCACACCACGGTCCAGGTCGCGGTGGATGACTCGCCCGCGACCGCCGCGCCCGCCTCTTCCGGCGGCACGCCGGGCTGCGGCGTGATGCGGAACGCGCAGAGTACGTCCGAGGGCGATGGCTCGTAGTCCGGCTGCCAGTAGCCCATCTCGGCGTAGGGGATCACTCCCGCGCCCCACCGGTCGGTCATCTGCGCTCCCGCTGCGACGTGACGTCCATGACCCCGATCGTGCCGCACATCACTTCGCTGATCAATCAAGTGTTTCCACATTAATATGAGTAAATGATTAAGTATCAGAAGCTGCCGTGAGCACCGCCGCCCGGTTGCGCGCGTTCGTGGCGGTGGCCGATGCCGGCTCGGTGCGGGCCGCGGCCCGGCGCCTGGTCGTCACCGAGTCCGCGGTTTCGGCCGCGATCGGCGCGCTCACCCGTGAGGTGGGCGTGCCGCTGATCGAGCGCGAGGGCCGCGGGCTGCGCCTCACCGCGCCCGGGCGGACCTATGCCGGCTACGCGCGCACGATCCTGGGCCTGCACGACGAGGCGCTGGCGGCCGCGCGGGGCGACAGCGACCCCGAGCACGGGCGGATCCGGGTCGCCGCGGTCACCACCGCGGGCGAGCACGTGCTGCCGGCCTTGCTCGCCGCGTTCCTCGCCCGGCACCCGGGAGTCGACCTGCGGCTGGAGGTGGGCACCAGCGAGCAGGTGTGGGATCTGCTGGCGGCGCACCGCGCGGACCTGGTCATCGCGGGACGCCCGCCGCGCGAGCTGGCCGGCACGGTCGTGCGCGCGATGCGGCCCAACGCACTGGTCGTCGTCGCGGCGCCGGCGATAGCGGCCTCGTTCGAGCCGGGCCGGACCAGGTGGCTGCTCCGGGAGGAGGGCTCGGGCACCAGGACCACCGGCGAGGCGCTGCTGGCGGGCTGGGAAGCCGACCCGCCCCGGCTCACCCTGGGCTCGAACGGCGCGGTGATCGCCGGCGCCGCCGCCGGGCTCGGCGTCACCCTGGTCTCCGGGGACGCGGTTGCCGGGCACCTGGCCGACGGCAGGCTGGTCGAGGTGAAGGCCCCTCCCACCCCGCTACGCAGGCCGTGGCACGCGGTGACCACCGAACCGGCGCAGCCGAGCACTGCCCTGCTGGTCGGGCATCTCCTGCATTTCGCCGAAGGCGGCGGGTGGCGTCCGCCGGGACGCCCCGGAACGGTCCGCCGAGTCGCCCCCCGCCCGGATCAGGGCGCACGTCGCCGGCCGCGATGAGCGCGGCCGGCCCGGCGACGTCGATTCCGCCGCTGCCACTGCCGCTGCCGGTCACGGGCATGGCGGCTACACACCCGGGAAGAGGCTGCTACCGTGACGTTGCCGGGCCGGCGCGGCAGCGCGCATCCTCGGGGAGGGCTATGGCCGTCAGCGCCACGGGCGGTCGATCAAGGAACCTCATCCTGGCGGCGATGATCTTTGCGGTCGCCATGACCTTCATCGACCAGACGATCGTGTCGATCGCCGTGCCCCAGATACAGCGGGAACTTGGCCTGACCAGCACCGGCGTGCAGTGGGCGGTCAATGCTTACCTGCTGTCGCTGGCCGCGCTGTTCGCGTTCGGCGGCAGGCTGGCCGACACGCTCGGCCACCGGAAGATGGTGACGCTCGGCGTTATCGTGTTCGCGGGCGCCTCGGCGCTGTGCGGCCTGACCCCGACGGGGAGCCTGGCCGAGGCGTGGCTCGTGACGTTCCGGGCGGTGCAGGGCGCGGGTGGCGCGATCATGTTCCCGGCGGCGCTGGCCATCGTGGTGCAGACCTTTGCGCTGCGCGAGCGCGGCAAGGCGCTGGCGCTGTTCTTCGGCATCGCCGGCGGCCTGACCGCGATCGGGCCGGTGCTGGGCGGCTATCTGACGCAGTGGACCTGGCGCGCGATCTTCTGGGTGAATATCCCGGTCGCGCTCATCGCCCTGGCGCTGATCGCGATATCGAAGCCGGTCACGGACTACAAGCCGGCCCGGATGGATTACCGCGGCGTGGTCCTGATCGCGGCCGGCGTGGGCCTGAGCGTGTTCGGTTTCCAGCAGTCGAACATCTGGGGCTGGCACAATCCCGCCATCACGGGGTCGATCGTCGTCGGGCTGGCGCTGCTTGTCGTGTTCTACTTCGTCGAACTGCGTACCCCGTCGCCGCTGATGCAGGTGAGAATCTTCCGCGTCCGGCCGTTCCGGGTCGAGAACATGGTGCTCGGCATCACCAACCTGGCGTTCATCCCGGTGTTCTTCTTCGGCAGCGAATACGCCCAGATCTCGCTGGGCAAGTCGTCGTCCCAGGCCGGCATCATCCTGCTGTACTTCTTCGTCGGCTTCGTCATCGCCGCGCAGATCGGCGGGCGGATGCTGGACCGCATCGGGGCCAAGCGGCCGGTCGTCCTCGGCTGCGCGCTGGGCGCCGTCGGGTTCTGGCTATGGGGCTCGAAGGTCACCGGGCTGAGCTTCGGCGCGCAGCAGTGGTACATCGCGCTGGCCGGGGCTGGAATGGGATTCATGCTCGGGCAGTCCAGCACGGACGCCGTCAACCGGGCGGGCCAGGCTCTCTTACGGAGAGGCCACGGGCATCACCCAGACGGTCCGCAATTACGCGGCGAGCCTGGGGCTGGCGATCCTCGGCACCATCTCGGTCACGGTGTTGCGCAACCGGGTCACCACGTCGCTCACATCCTTCGGCGTGCCCAGCGCACGGGCTCACGCTGAGGCGGCAAATTTCTCCCAGTCCCGCGGCGGAAACGGCAGCGCCGCGTCGATTCCGCATTTTTTCCGGGTCGACTTCGCTGATTCCATCCAGGTCGTGCTGTACGTCATGGCGGGGATCATGGCGGCGGCGGCCATCGTGGCCTTCGTGGGCCTGCGCGGGGGGGTCCAGCAGGAGGCGGGGCAGGAGCCGGCGGCGGCCGAGACGGGCCAGGAAGCCAGGTCCTCGCCTGATGTAGCGGGCGCTTGACCCGGCTGGCAGCCCGCCGCCCTGGCTGCTGATCCGCAACCGCATGCGCAGCGGCCAGCGCCGCCCGGATCGGTCCGCAACCTGGCCTGATCGCGTGTACGCCGCGGCCGTTCGGGTCGGCAATGATGGGGTCCATGGCCTTGCGTACCGGGTTCACGGACTTCGTCTCGTTGCAGCACCCCATTGCCCTGGCGCCCATGGGCGGGATGTCCGGGGGCGCGCTGGCGGCTGCCGTCTCCAACGGCGGCGGACTGGGGCTGGTCGGCGGCGGCCGGGGGGATCGCGGCTGGCTGGAGCGCGAGCTGGAGATCGTCGCCCGGCAGACCGGCAAGCCCTGGGGCGTCGGGTTGCAGAGCTGGGCGACCGGCCCGGCCACGGTGGAACAGGTGCTGACGCACCAGCCGAGGGCGGTCATGCTGTCGTTCGGTGACCCCCGCCCGTTCGCCGAGCTCATCCGCAGCGCGGGAGCAGCCCTGATCGTCCAGGTCACGGACCTCGATGAGGCCAGGCAGGCCATGGACGCCGGAGCTGATGTCATCGTGGCGCAAGGGACCGAAGCGGGCGGTCACGGAGGGAGGCGGTCAACGCTGCCCTTCGTGCCGGTGGTGGCGGACCTGGCCGCGGCCACACCGGTGCTGGCCGCGGGCGGTATCGCCGACGGCCGCGGCGTGGCGGCCGCGCTGGCCCTGGGAGCGGCGGGCGCTCTGCTCGGGACCAGGTTCCTGGTCACCCTCGAAGCCCTGGCTGCCCCCTCGGTCGCCAAGGCGATCATCGAGGCGGGCGGGGAGGACACCGAGCGCAGCCGGGTGTCCGACATCGCCCGGGAGGCGCCGTGGCCTGCGAAGTACGCGGCTCGCACTCTCCGCAACCGCTTCTTCGACCAGTGGCGGGGCCGGGAAGACGAGCTTGCGGCTGACCCCGCCGCCCGCCAGGCCTACCAGGAGGCGACAGCCAGCGGCGACCTGCCCGCGGACCCGGTGTGGGCCAGCGAGGCGATCGACCTGATCACCGAGCTGTCCCCGGCGGCTGATCTCGTCGGCACTCTTGCCGCGCAGGCCGAGGAGGCGCTGGCCAGAGCCGGTAATCGCTGACTGCCGCGATCAGCGCGGCTCAGGCCAGGACAGGGCCGCTGTTACCGGGGCAGGAAGTCCAGCAGCAGCTCGTTGACCTGGTCCGGTGCGTCCAGTTGCATCCAGTGACCGGGGCCGTCGAGGCGCTCGTACCGCCACGGGCCCGCAACGCTCTGGGCGGAGTCGGTCATCTGCACCTCGGTGAGCGCGATATCTCCGCTGCTCCATATGCCCATGGCTGGGGCCTGCACCGGCGGCAGCTGCATCGGCGGCCCTGCCCAGGATTCGGGCGGGACGTTGGCCCGGTACCAGTTAAGGCCCGGGGTGAGCGAGCCGTTCGCCTCCAGCTCGGCGATCACCTGGTCGGTGTCGGGATGCCCTGCCCAGGCCCGGAAGTTGGCCCAGTCGTCCTCGGTCAGCCATCGTTCGGCGACACCAGGGAACTGGAACAGCAGCATGTACCACGACTTCTGCCGCTGCTCCAGCGTGCGGCTGAACGTGGCCGGGTTGCCGACCGAGAGCACCGCCAGGTGGTCGACGCTGCCGGGCGCGAAGGAAGCGAGCCCCCAGGCCAGGGCCGCGCCCCAGTCGTGACCCACCACGTGCGCCTGGCTGATCTCCAGGTCGGCCAGGATCGCCATCACGTCCCCCGCGACGTGCAGCAGCGAGTAGGCCTCGACCGCCTCAGGCTTGCCGGAGCGTCCGTAGCCGCGCAGGTCGGGGACGATGACCTGGAACCCGGCTGCGGCCAGCGCCGGGACCTGGTGCCGCCACAGCCGGCCGGAGTCGGGAAAGCCGTGCAGCAGCACGACCGGGCGCCCCTCCCCCGTGACCTCGTACTCGGTAGCGACACCGTCGACGTCCACCCGGCCCATTCGTCACCTCACTCGTCCGCGGATCCGCCTGCCAGCCTTGGCAGTCCCGGCCGCGGCACGAGCCTACGCCCCCGGCCGGCCCCGCATCGGCCGTAGGGTCAGGAGCCGAGGGCTTCGCGGGCGGCTTGCGCGATATGGCCGGCGGAGATCCCCGCCGCATCCATGAGTTCCTCTGCGGTCCCGGAGCCGGGCAGGCCGCGGACCGCCAGGTGCTTGATCAGCACGGGGTGGCCCGCGTCGTTGAAGGCTTCGAGCACGGCGCCGCCGATGCCGCCGGCCGGGTAGTGGTCCTCGGCGACGACGAGCCGGCCGCCGGTCGCGGCCGCGGTCTCGAGCAGCGTCTGGGTGTCGATCGGCTTGACCGAATACAGGTCCACGACGCGGGCCGTGATGCCGTCGCGGCCGAGCTCGTCGGCCGCGGCCAGGCAATTGTGCAGCGTCACGCCGGCCCCGATCAGCGCCACCTGGTCGTCCGGGCCGGACCGGAGGACCTTCGCGCCGCCGATCGGGAAGGCCTCATCCGGCGGGTACAGCACCGGGTACGCGCCCCGGGTCGTGCGCATGTACACGACGCCGCTGCGCTCGGCCATCTGCTCTACCAGGCTTGCCGTGCTGGTCGCGTCGCTCGGGTACAGCACCGTGGACCCTTGCACGGCCCGCATCATCGCGAGATCTTCGAGGGCCATCTGCGACGGGCCGTCTGCGCCGATCTCGACCCCCGCGTGAGAGCCGCACAGCCGGATGTTCGCCTGGGAGATGGCCGACATCCGGATGAAGTCATAGGCACGGGTGAAGAACGCGGCGAAGGTAGCGGCGAACGGGACGTACCCGCGGACGGACATGCCGACGGCGGCCGCGATGAGCTGCTGCTCGGCGATGAACATTTCGAAGTAGCGCTCGGGGTAGACCTTGGCGAATTCCTCGGCGTGCGTGGAGTTGCCCACTTCGCCGTCGAGGGCGACGACGTCCGAACGGGCGCCGACGGCGGCCAGCGCCTGGCCGAAGGCCAGCCGGGTGGCGACCTTGGCACCCAGCTCGTAGCGGGGCAGGCTCACCTCGCTGCTTGGCCGGACCCGGGGGATCCGTCCTCTGGCCGTGGCCCGCTGACCGTCAGGTCGCGTTCCCCGCCCAGCTCGATGATGGCTCGCTCGGCCATTTCCGCCGGCAGCGGCCTGCCGTGCCATCCCTCGCGGTCCTCGACCTCGGAGAAGCCGCGGCCCTTGCGGGTGCGGGCCAGGATCACGGTGGGCCGGTCCGCGTCGGCCGCGTCGGTGAGCGCCTTGTCGATCTCGCCGAGGTCGTGCCCGTCGATGGTGATGGCACGGCAGCCGAACCCCTCAACCCGCTTGACGTACGAGCCCAGATCCCAGCCCAGCTCGGTCGGGCCGCGCTGACCGAGGCGGTTGACGTCCACGATCGCGGTCAGGTTGTTCAGCTCGTAATACGCTGCCTTGTCGAACGCCTCCCACATCGATCCTTCTGCCATCTCGCTGTCGCCGCAGAGCACCCAGACGCGGAACGGCAGCTCGTCGAGGTACCGCCCGGCGAGGGCGACGCCGACGCCATCCGGCAGCCCCTGACCCAGCGAGCCGGTCGCGACGTCGACCCACGGCAGCACCGGGGTGGGATGGCCCTCCAGCCGTGAACCGAATCGCCGGTACCTGGTCATCAGCTCCTCGTCCGAGACGACGCCCGCCGCCTTGAACATCGAGTAAAGCAGCGGGGACGCATGCCCCTTGGAAAAGATCAGATGGTCGTTGGCCGGGTCGTCGGGTCGCTGCCAGTCATAGCGGAAGTGCCGGGCCATCAGCACCGCCATCAGGTCGGCGGCCGACATGCTCGATGTCGGGTGGCCGGATCCGGCAGCGGTGCTGCAACGGATCGAGTTCGACCCGCAGCTGCTGGGCGAGGGCGCGGATATCCTCCAAGGTCTGCACGGTCATGGCCGTCTCCTCCAACTGCCGATATTCGGTTGCGGCCTGCCGCAGCAGGCCGCGAATGCCTGTCTTCTGCGTGATTGCCGCCGGCACCCACGCTAGCGTCCCGCCGATCGGTGCCGGGTAACGGCCGGGAGTATCCGGCAGCGGGGCAGTTCGGTGACGGGAACCATCCCCGGGTTTCGCGACGCCGGTCGCAGGTGATAGCCGGTCAGCCGGCCGGGCCGGTCATCCGGCGGGCCCGGGGTCAGCCGACTGGGCGGGTCATCCGGCGGGTCATCCGGCGGGCCCGGGTCAGCCGGCCGGGCCGGTCATCCGGCGGGCCGGGTCTGGGCCGGGCAGCCCGGTGCCGCCGTTGCGGCAGGATGCCAGATCACCAGCGCGAAGACTCCCGGACGTGACCCGGTACGCGGCGCTCGCCGCGTCATGGGCTGCCGCCCATCCGGTTGACCAGCTCATCCCTGGTAATTCCGTACTGTTCGGCCCAGATCGCGAGCTGATCGAAATCAATCTGGTCGGGCAGGAGGCGCAGGGCGTCGTCGGCCACCTCCGGGAATCCGGTCCGGCGCAGCACGTCAGCCACCTGCTGCCTGGTGTATGCCATCACGACCGCCAAAGCCTCGCCTGCGCCGCCAATCGACGTCTTTCTACTATCTACCTCCTCGTCCAGGGCCGCATGCTGCATGCCGCATGCTCGCGCTGACGCCGTCGGGCTGGCGCGGCTCGATGGTCGCGAGCGAATGCGCGTGGACTCAGGGCCGGTCGAGCATGTTCTGAAGGAGTGTCCGCAGCCGGCGCTGATCGGCACGGGTGAGCTTGCTGGTCATGGGTGACAGGGACCGCGCGACGCTGGCATGCAGACGCCCGGCGAGTTCTGCGCCCTCGGGGCTGATGCGCACGTCAACGGCGCGCCCGTCGGCCGGGTTGCGGACTCGTTCCAGCAGTCCTCGTTTCTCGGCCCGGCCGACGAGGCCGGTCATGGTCAACTTGTCCAGCCCGAGGTAATCGGCGAGCTCGGTCATCTTCAGCCGCCGGTCCCGCAGGATTGCGAGCACGCGCAGCTGGGTGAGGGACAGGTCGTGCCCGGTGCCGATCTTGTTCAGCAACGCCATCGTCACGAACGACGCTTGCACCAGAGCGTCAACCAGTCCGTCCTGCTCGGCGACCGCCGGCGGGCCGGCCGGGTGGGAGGTTGCCATCCGCCAAGCCTCCTTGCTCCTGGTTGGCTTCCCCGCTACTTTAGTATGTAATACAAACTATTTCCGGAGGGGGCATGCGCGCTGCTGTCGTCACGTCGTTTGCTTCGGCGCCCCGGTACCAGGAGTTCCCGGCCCCCGTTCCGGCCGGCGGCGCCGAGATGCTCATCGACGTGCTCGCGGCCGGGCTCCACCCGCGCGTCCGGTCCCAGGCCGACGGCTCGCATTACACCAGCACCGGCGAACTGCCGCTCGTGCCGGGCATCGACGGGGTCGGGCGCGGCCCCGACGGGCTGTTGCGGTACTTCATCCTCCCCGACACCACGATGGGCGCGATGGCCGAGCAGACCATCATCGACACCCGGCGCAGCGTCGTCCTGCCCGAGTCCAGTGACCCGATCGCGGTTGCCGCCGCGATGAACCCGGCCATGTCCTCCTGGGTCGCGCTGCGCCGGCGGGTGAAGTTCCGGGCCGGCTGCAACGTCCTCATCCTCGCGGCCACCGGCAACGCAGGCCAGATGGCCGTCCAGGTTGCGAAGCTGTTCGGCGCGAACACGATCATCGGCGCCGGACGCGGCGCGGGCCGGCTGGCCGGCCTGCCAGCCCTGGGTGCCACCGGCACCGTGCTCCTGGAAGGCGACCCCGCTGATATCGCCCGCCGGCTCGGCCGGGCCGCCGCCGACGTCAACGTCGTCATCGACTACCTGTGGGGCCAGCCCACCGCAGCGGCCATGCTCGCTGTGGTCACCGGCCGCGCCGACCGTGCCAAGCCGCTGACCTGGATCGAGATCGGCTCGGTCGCCGGATCCGCCGCTGCGATCCCCGCGGCCGCGCTGCGCGCGGCGCGTCTGCAGATCGTCGGCAGCGGCCAGGGCTCCGTCAGCACGGGCGAATTCCTCGCCGAGCTGCCAGCCCTGGCCGAGCAGATCACCAGCGGCACCTTCGACATCCGCGCGCAGCCGGTGCCGCTCGCCGACGTCGAGCAAGCATGGGCCGACTCCGCCGGCACCAGCCAGCGCATCGTCGTGGTACCAAAGCCCTGATCCCGCCCGACCGTGCATGGCGGGTCGTCACCTCGGCGCGGCCGCGCCGGGCCGTCCGCGCCGTCCGCGCCGTCCGCGCCGGCCCGCGCGGCTCGGCGCGGCGTCAGCGGCGCCGCTCGCGGATCTGGCGCTTGATCCGGGCCAGCATCGCGGCCATGCCGCGCAGCCGAAGCGGGCTCACCAGGTCCTGCAATCCGAGCTGGCTGGAGAACTCTCCCGGCGTGGCCAGGACCTCATCCGCGCTCAGCCCGTCCAGCCCGCTGTACAGGATGCCGGCGAAGCCGCGGGTGGTCGGCGCCTCCGGGGGCGCGTCGAAGAACAGGTGCACAGCCCCGTCTTCTGCTACCTCAACTGCCAGGAACAGCGGTGTCTGGCATTCGGGCACGGGCTCGAGCAGCCCGGGGTGCTCGGCGTAGCGGGGCGGCAGGGGCGGCAGCTCCTGGGAAAACTCCAGCAGCATCTGCAGCCGGTCCTGGCCCGCGATGGCGTTGAATTCGTCGGCGATCTCCTGCAGGCGGGGATGCAGCGTGGCAGCGGTCACGGGCTCTCCCCCCGGGTGATGGGAACCCGGACGGTATTGCCCCACTCTGTCCATGACCCGTCGTAGTTGCGTACGTGCGGGTAGCCGAGCAGGTGGTGGAGCACGAACCAGGTGTGACTGGACCGCTCGCCGATACGGCAGTAGACCACCACGTCGTCGCCGGGGTGCAGCCCGGCCTCGTCCTGGTAGATCGCCTCAAGTTCGGCGCGGGTGCGGAAGGTGGCGTCGTCGGCGGCCGCCCGTGCCCACGGGACGTTCTTGGCGCCGGGGATGTGCCCGCCGCGCAGCGCGCCTTCTTGCGGGTAATCGGGCATGTGCAGCAGCTCGCCGGTGTACTCGCCAGCCGAACGCACATCTATCAGCGGCTTGCCGAGGTGAGCCAGTACCTGGTCCTGGAACGCGCGGATCTGCTGGTCGTCGCGGTCGATGACCGGGTAGTCCGTCCGGGGCCGATGGGGGGTTTCGGTGCTGACCGGACGGCCTTCGGCGATCCACTTGGCCCGCCCGCCGTCCATCAGGCGCAGGTCGGGGTGCCCGAACAGCGAGCAGACCCACAGCGCGTACGCGGCCCACCAGTTGTTCTTGTCGCCGTACAGCACCAGCGTGGTGTCCCGGCTGATTCCCTTCTGCGACATCAGCCCGGCGAATCCGGCTCCGTCAACGTAGTCACGGGTGACCGGGTCGTTGAGCTCGGTGTGCCAGTCAAGCTTGACCGCGCCCGGGATGTGGCCGGTCTCATACAACAGCACATCCTCGTCGGACTCGGCCACCACCAGGCCCGGGTCGTCAAGATGCTCGGCTACCCACTCGGTCGTCACGATCATCTCCGGGTGGGCATAATCGGCGAACTTGGCTGCTGAGTCAGCTGGCAGCGCCATGGCTAGCCTCATCTCCAATCGCTACCTGGCTCCGCAGGCGCACGAGGCGCCGCAGGGGATACGCAAATCACCGCACCACGCACTGTAACGCGGCAGCCCGGCCCCGCCTTCCCATGCTCAGCCGACTCGAGCAGGCGTCCGCGCTCCCGCCTCGGCAGCCTCCCGGTCCCGCGTCCGGCGGGCCGGGGGTTACGCCCGTTCGGGTGGGAAGCCGCCGGTGGCGACAGGGCCCCAGCGGCGGGGTGTGACGCGCAGCAGCGATTTGCCCTGCCGTCGCATGGCCGCCCGGTACTCGGCCCAGTCCGGGTGTTCGCCCGCGATCGCCCGGTAGTAGGAGACCAGCTGCTCCACTGCCTCCGGTACGTCAATCACCTCGGCGTCGCCGTCAATTTGCACCCAGGGACCGCCGAAATCGTCAGAGAGGACGACGACGCTGACCCGGGGGTCCCTGCGCGCGTTGCGGGTTTTCGCGCGGGCCGGGTAGGTGGCGATGAC
This sequence comes from uncultured Actinomycetes bacterium, assembly GCA_963762615.1. Taxonomy (GTDB): domain Bacteria; phylum Actinomycetota; class Actinomycetes; order Streptosporangiales; family Streptosporangiaceae; genus PALSA-505. The sequence goes on from CAVXLG010000020.1 coordinate 1,230,134, forward strand.
GATACGGCCGGCCTCGTCAACGCCGCACGTGACCGGCGAAGCCTGCGGTCCGCCGTCGGACCGTGCCGTGATGACGATCGCGTGGTGACGAGGACGGGCGAAGTCGAGCAATTCAGCTCTGGTGACCACGGTGTTCGTGGCGATCTGAGGGCTCACCAGCTCACTATCCCATCTCGGCCGGACGGTCGGCGCGGCCGCGTGGCGCTCGTGCTGAACCCGGGGCCGGCCCGGACGCTCATCGGCCGGCCGGGACCTCGCGGATGTAAGGACGGCGGGCCGGCCGAGCCGCCTGCGACGCGCGTGTCGAGCAGATAGCGCGAGATCGTATAATACGAAATGATGAAGTCCGAATCCGTGTCATCTGAATGGTCGGCCCTGCTCGCGCTGCAGCGGGCCACCCACGCCACGTTGCAGGTGCTGGCCACCGAGCTGGCCGACCTGGACCTGACCGGCTCCGAGATCAATGCACTGGCCAACCTCGCCGACGGCCGGGGCCGGACCGTATCCGAGCTGGCCGCGGCCGCGGGTGCCCGCCCCACGACGCTGACCAGCGTGCTGGACCGGCTGGAACGAGGCGGCCACATCAGCCGCGGCCGCCTTCCGGCGGACCGCCGGGCGGTGCTCATCGAGCTGACCCCCGCCGGGCGGCTGACCGCCGCCACGATCCACCGGGCCGTCACCGATCTGGAACGGCGCGCGCTGGCGGGCCTGCCCGCCGACGCCATCGCCGGGCTGCGCGCCGCCCTGCAGGCCCTGACGGAGGTGTCCTGATGAGCGCGCGCCAGCACCCGGCGGACCGCAGCGGTGGCTGGCTCTTCGACGAGCTGATGGCCGAGGTAATGGCGACCGCCGACCGGTTCGGCCACCGCGAGCATGTCCACCTGACCTGGCTGGCCGTACGACGGCTCGGAGTGCCCGCGGCCGTCGGCCTGGTCAGCGACGGCATCCGGCGCACCGCCCGGTATGCGGGGGCGCCGCAGAAATACCACGCGACCGTCAGCCGGGCCTGGGTGGAACTGGTCGGGTACCACGCTGCCGAATACTCCGGCGACGACTTCGCCGCCTTCGCCGGCCACCACCCCGCGCTGCTCGGCAAGCGCCTGCTGACCCGCTTCTACCATCCGGCGACGCTGGCCAGCCCCCGGGCCAGGACCGGCTGGGTCGAACCCGACCTCGCCCCCTTCCCCTGGCTCGACGCCGGCCGTCAGCAACTGCGGAAGGAATAGCGAATAGCGCTCGCAGCGCCGCCAGCGGCCGACCGCAACCTCCGGGCCACATAATGCCCGGGCCAGCGTTCGTGGCGGCGCTTCCCGTACCCTTCCCCGCGCCGAGTTTGCTTGTCAAGCGGGATGATGCCGGGCGCTCTAGCATCCTGGTATGACCGCACTGGGTGATCTGGACCGGGCCAGGATCGATGAGCTGCATGCCCGGGAGGTGGCCCGGTTCCGGCAGGCCCGGCCAGGGACGCTGGCCATGATCGCCCGGGCCCGGGCGCACATGCCCAACGGCACGCCGATGGCGTGGATGGCATCCGATCACGATCAGGTGGTCTACGTTGACCACGGCCAGGGGCCGGGTTTCACCGACGTGGACGGGTTCGCCTACCTGGATTTCAATGCCTCGGACATGGCGATGTTCTGCGGGCACGCCAATCCTGTGATCGTCGCGGCGGTCGCCGCGCAGGCGGCGCGGTCCACGCAGTTCCTGCTGCCCACCGAGGCCTCGGTGGAGGTGGCCGAGGAACTGGCCCGCCGCTACCCGGTTCCGCAGTGGCAGTTCACCCTGTCGGCGACGCAGGCCAACACCGAGGCCATCCGGCTGGCCCGGGCGGTCACCGGACGCGAGGTGATCGTGCTGTTCCAGGGGCACTACCACGGCCACTTCGAGGAGGGCCTGGTGGACCTGCAGGACGGCCGCGCCGTCCCGGTGCAGCGCGGCCTGGCCAAGGGCGTCACCGGCCGGGTGCGGATCGCCCAGTTCAACGACCCCGGCACGGTGCGGGCGGCGCTGGAACCCGGCGACGTGGCCCTGGTGCTGACCGAGCCGGCGATGACCAACAGCATTCACCTGCTGCTGCCCGAACCCGGCTGGCACGAGGATCTGCGCCGGCTGACCCGCCAGTACGGCACGCTGCTGGGTATCGACGAGACCCACACCCACGTCGTCGGGCCCGGCGGCGCGACCGGAATGTGGCAGCTGGACCCGGACATCGTCACGATCGGCAAGGCCGTCGCCGGCGGCCTGCCGATGGGCGCCTACGGGGTCACCGCCGAGCTGGGCGAGCAGCTGGACGCGGCGCGCAACGTCGCAACCGGCGGCACCTTGTTCGGCAATCCGCTGTCGGCCGCGGCCGCCCAGGCGGCACTGACCCAGGTACTCGTCCCCAGTGCCTACCAGCACGCGTCGGCGCTGGGCAGCCAGCTCGCCGACGGGATCGAGTCGGCCATCGGCTCGGCCGGCCTGCCCTGGACGGTGATCCGGCTCGGCCCCCGGTCCGGGCAGTGGTACGGGCCTGCGCCGCGCACCGGCGCCGAAGCGTACGCGCTCACCGACGGCCAGCTCACCCGCCTGGTACGGATCTGGCTCGCCAACCGGGGCGTATGGGAAGCGCTCCCTGGAGCCGGGCCCACCGTCCCCGTCCCGGCAACCCGCGCCGACGTGAACCGCTACATCGAGGCCTACAGCGACCTGCTCGCCAGCCTGCGCTAACCCGGCCCGCTGCCGCACCGCGGGCACCGGGCCGGCCAGGCCGGCTTGCGCCGGGGATTCATCCCGGTAAAGATCAGCGTGTCCCACCTGCCGAACCTGCCGACCGCCCGTGTTCTGGGCATCGACGAGGCGGCGATGACCGGTGCTACGCTGCGTTCGGCCGCCGGGGCTCGCGCGACGGCGCAGAGCCGGACGAGGCCTGATCGGTGTATGGAGCCACCTGAACCGGTGCCAGGGCAGGTTCGGTGCGCAGCAGGCTCCGCGTGGGGGTGGTGCGCGTGTCCCGTCTCAGCGTCCCGACCGTGGGCATGGCGCGGTTCCCAGCGCAGACGGCGCGGGAATGACCGGCCGGTGGCCGCGCCGCCGGGTGACCCGCGGGTCGCCCGGCATCACCCGACAGGGTGCGGCCGGAGCCGGGAGACAGTCGCTTCGCGGTGCGCTGAAGCCGTCCGGTGACGAGAGCCCGGTTGCCCAGCCGGAGGAGACGGGGGACGGCGGCGGCATCACCGGCGAGCAGCAGGTGATCTGTTTGCGCCTGGAGTACCTGAGCGAGCTGTTCGACCTGCCGGAGACCGGCCTGTTCAACCACGGCCGCGACAACTACTACCTGACCGGGATCGACTTCGCGATCAGCGAACTGCGCGGACGGCCCTACTCCCGCCGTCCGGTACGCCTGGAGATCAGCGTGCCGGCGACTGAGGTGGTGCCGGGCGGGGACCACGCGGTGGCTCGCGCCGTGCGGAGCTACTGTCAGGCCCGGATCCGCTACAACTGTTCAGAACGGCGGGGCGCGCTGAGCGACGGCGTGGCCGCCCTGAAGATCGGGCTTCCGGTTGCGGCTATCGGGATAGTCCTGGCGACCATCTTCCCGACCGGCTTCGCCGGCGACGTGTTTGGCGCGGTGCTGGCCTGGGTTGGGTTGTGGTATCCCCTCGATCAGCTGTTGTTCTACCCGTCGGAGTGCACGCGGGAGAACCGGTCGGTCCGGCTGCTGGAGTTCGCCGAGGTGGCGCTCTTGCCCCGTGACTCCGCAGAAGCCGACAGTCAACCCCGGCCCGCACCGCGGGTCTGACGTCTGCGCCCAGTGCTGGCCAGCGCAAGACGGCAACCGCTGCTACCGATGCGGGTAGCGTGCGCTCTTACGGGTCACGCCGTCCCGGCTTTCGGCACGAAGGCTACGGCGTCGATCTCGATCGACGCCGCGGTCACGATCAGGCCCGCGACGGCTACCGCCGTGCTCGTCGGCAGTTTCGTGCCGAAGACCTCTCGTCTCACCTCGTTGTAGCGCTGGTAGTCGTCAAGCGAGGTGAGGTACGCCGTGATCTTGACGACGTCGGCGGCCGTGCCACCTGCCGCACTGACGGCCTTCAGCACGTTCTGCAGGGCAGCCCTCGACTCCGCCGCGAGCCCGCCGGGGGCGATCGCCCCTGCCTCGTCCGTGCCGAACTGGCCTGAGACGTAGACCCATGCGCCCGAAGGTTCCTGCACTCGCAGCGAGTTGCTGAAGCTGAGGCCTGCCGACCCTGCCTGGCGTTCCACCGCCATCGCGCTACCTCCTGTCCGACATCACTCCCGCGCCTTGCTACGTGCTACTCCCCGTCCGCCTGCGCGGCGCCGGACTGGCTGGATGCGAGCTTGTCCATCCCCGCGGCGAAAGTCACCCGCTCGGCGTCGAAGGGGGCCCGGGCGAGGCCTGCCCGCCAGTACCGCGGGAGCGCGGCCTCAAGCTGCTGGTAGCCGCGCTCAAGCTCCTCGGGCAGGTCGTAGTCGCCCCACACGCGGTAGTCACCGTAGCCGTGGTCGTAGTTCCAGTCCGGCACGTGGAAGAGACGGCCTGTGACGGGCGGGCGGGCTCCCGCCTGGGCGCTGAGGAACAAGATGATCGGCAACATGTGCCGCGCCACCAGGGGCCGCATGAAGTAGATCGCGTGCTCACGCTCCTGGAAGGCACGGGCCGTCGCGTCGAACCACGAGGCGCGCGTGTGTCCCGGCATGACCGAGTTGACGGCGATCCCCTCGGAGAAGAGCTCCTGGCTGAGGTAGAACGAGGCCGTGGTGAGGGCGGACTTGGTCGCCTGGTAGGGCATCTCGACCGACCACGGGCGGGCTCCGTAGTAGGCCCCGCCGGTGGAGGTCATCAGCACGCCGCTGCTGACCACGTTGATGATGCTGCCCTGTCCGGTCTCGAGCATGGGGACCACGAACCGGCGGATGACCTTGATCGTCCCGAAGACATTGACCTTGAACATCGCCTCCCAGTCGCTGTCCTGGGTGTCCAGGAGCCTGACGTGGCCGACAGGCGCGAACAGTGTCTCGGAGACGAGACCTGCGTTGTTCACCAGGGCGTCAACCCGTCCGAAGTTCTTGAGCACCTCCGAAGAGGCCCGGTCGAGGGCGGCGTCGTCTGTGACGTCGGCGTCAAGCGCCATTGCCTTCTTACTGGACGCAAGCGTCGCTCGGAACTCCTCAGCTCCCGACCAGGCCCGGTCGATGCTCGCCACCGATGCACCCGCCAGCAGTAGCCCCTCGACGAGGGAGCGGCCGAGCCCGCGGGCCCCTCCGGTGACAACGACGACACGCCCGTCGAGCGCGTCCCGGTGCCGCTCGGTCGCCGCGGCGATGAAGGCGGCCTGGGTCCGACGCAGTTCCTCGCTTGCTTCACTCACGCTGGCTTCTCCTTGCCTCGACGTCCGTCTGCTCTTGCTGCTGCGGCGTTCGCGCCCGGGCGGCGGTCAAAAGAAGATCGACACGCCCCTCGGCAGCACCGTCGCGTCGAGGTAGATGCAGCGGCGGGCGATGAGCCACCGGTCCTCGACGCGCCGGAGCCGGTCGTGCCGTCGCCCGACCCACCAGGCCTCGTCCCGGAGCTTCCTAGCCTGCCGCACGATGAAGCTGCTCTTCACCGCGGCTTCGCCGTCCGCCTCCTCGTCGATGAGGATGTTGCTGATCAGGTGACAGGTCATCGAAGTCGGGATCTCGACATGTGACCAGCCGGTCTCGTCCTTGGCGACACGGGCCATAAGCGTGGGCTTGTCGTCTTTGATGATCGGGTGGCCGGCCGGTGCGACCTCGCCCTGTACGTGCTCGGTCAGCGGCATCAGGTACTCGACGTCGTCGGTAAACAGGTCCAGCCACTCCCGGAACCGTCGCTCGTCCAGAAGGTGCGCCTCCCGGTAGAGGAGCTGCTCGATCTCCTGGCGGTCTTCGCTGGTCAGCATCAGGCCCGACCTCCTCGCTCGGCACCGTCTGGTCCCATGACCTCGAGCCAGAACCGGTAGAACTCCCGCTGGTTCACCTCGCTCGGCTCCGCACCGAGGTTCCCCGGCAGATCCGGCAGCTGGTCCTGATCGTGGCCCAGGTGGATCTCGTAGTTCATCGGGTCGCGCCAGGTCCGCGGCGAGTGCGAGGCCTCGACGATCCGCTCGAAGTTCTCCACGTCGTCCGGCGCGATCACCCCGGCCATGTGCTGGCCCTGGTAGACCCGCTGCACCGCCAGTTCCTTGACCGGCTCCGGCGCCTCCCGCTCGACCATCGTCCACTGCCAGATCTCGTGCCGGGCCGGGCCCCGCGGATGGAACAGCATGAAATGCTTGCCCATCATTGGCGACATGTAGCCCATCAGGCCGAGGTTCGGGAACAGCAGCCCATTGACGAAGCTGTCCGGCCTCGGCTCGTATTCGGCCAGCGCCTTGGACATCCGGTCGTCGCGGTCCCGCAGCCACTCGACGGCCTCCTTGCCGAGGGCGCGACCTTCCTCGAGATCCCGCTCGTAGATCGCCTCGCTGTGCATCCGCAGCGCCCCCAGCCCGAGCGGAGCGCCCGAACGGTAGCCGGCCGTGACCTCGTAGGTCTCGGGCCACAGCGGGGAGAAGGTCGTCATGGGCATGCGGATCCCTTGCTCGATCAGCGCCTGCCGGACCCGCAGCCATGAGGTGTGGGTATGGGCGAAGTGGTAATTGTCGCCGATGAAGTTCTCCGCGATCAGCTTCCAGTTCGCCGGCGACTCATACCGGTGCCAGCCCGGCAGCGCCTCCAGCCCGCCGATCGGCTCGGCCAGCACGAAATACCGCAGCCACCACCGCACATCGGCGCCCAGCCAGTCCTCGAACGCCGGCGCCTTGCGGTTCAAGGTAGCGAAGATCAGGCCGCAGAAGTTGACCACGGCAGCCTCCTCCAGGCCCCACTTGTCCTTGTCCAGCGCCCCGTGATAAAACTGCCGCTCCTCCGGCACGCTGATCAGCCGGCCATCGATCCCGTACGTCCAGCCGTGATAAGAGCAGGTGAACCCGCGCACGTTCCCCCGGTCGAACAAGCACACCTGATTACCGCGATGCCGGCACTTGTTGACCAGCACCCGCACGGTCCCGGCCCGGTCACGCACCAAGATCACCGGCACCTCGCCCATGTAATTAGTGACGTAATCCCCCGGGTTACGCACCATGTCCTCATGACCGACCGGCAGCCAGCTGCCCGCGAAAATCCGGGCCTGCTCACGCCGGTAAACCTCCTCATCGAAATAGATCGCCGGCGAGATCCGGCCCCGCTGCCACCCGACCAGACTGCCCAGCTCACCTACCACCGACATTCCGACCCACCTCCAACCCCGAGACTTCCGCGCGGCGGCACCTTCTCGACACCCGCCTACCGGCCGAGCTGCAGGCCGGGGCGCCCATCGGGGCCTATCCTCCGGTGGCCCCAGCTGCTCATAAGCCCGGTGCCGCCCGACTCACCCCGGCTCCACCGCTCGGCAGCAACCCGCCGCCCGCCGAAGCCGTACTCGATGTCAAATCCCGACGGCGTCCGCAGGTAGAAGGAGATCATCTGGTCGTTCCAGTGCCTGCCCAGCGAGACGGTCATCGGGGCCAGGCCGTCCAGGCACCGATCCATCGCCCGCCCGACGGCATCGAGATCGTTCACCTCGATAAGGACGTGACCGAGCCTGCTCGGGTCTGCCGTCCCGAGCAGGGCCAGGCAGTGCTCGCGCTGGCCGGGGCTCAGGAAGACCGCCCGCGGCGTCCCGTCGTCGGCCGACTTCGCTTCGCGGACCTGGAAGCCGAGCACGCGAGAGTAGAAGTCCAGCGACTTCGCGCACGCGCTTGCGAAGACCAGCACGTGTCCCATGCCCTGCTCACCGGTGACGAAGCTTACGCCCCTGGGCGAGACGAACTGCGTGGCCGGATCCCGCTTGCCGCCGTAGAAGAACTCGCATCGGAAGCCACTGGGATCCGTGCAGGCGAACCAGTCGCGGCACCAGGCCGTCGGCCCGTGCCCGTCCTCTGTGTGAATACCAGCGTCGTCGATGGCCCGCCGCGCGCTCGCCCAGGCCTCCTCGCTCGGGCACTCCCAGCCGATAGCGACGTTCGGCACCGATGAACCGGAGCCATGAGCGAAGCTGGCTGGGCGTTCCTCGACGATGAAGCGACCAACCCAGTCGTCCATCCGGACGAGCAGGCGGCCGTCCCCATCGCGCTCGCCCGTCATGCCGAGCACTGCCTCGGCGAATTGCTGCCACTGTGCCCGATCCGCCTCCCAGATCCGGACGTAGCCAAGGCCGAAGATTGGTGACGCATCCATTCGGGTTAACCCCTCTCGCTCACGGCTTATCTCGCAGGCCTAGGTCGTCTTCTCCGCTGTAGACCGCTCCACGAAGGCGCTGAAGACCCGGGCGAAGGCCGCCGCCTGGTTCTGCGCGGCAGAGAAGGCCGTGCCCGGGGCGATCCACAGCCACGAGGAGGGACGGGCGGCATGCCACTCGATCGCGTGCGACAGCGGGTGGACGTCGTCGTCGATATCGCCTCGCGTGATCAGCGTCGGCAGGGCGATCGAGGACAGGTAGGGCCGCAGTGTCAAGTGTTCCTGCAGCGCTGGCTCGTTCCTCGCCCGGAAGTAGAAGGAGACGGCCTCCCGCCAGTCGGGGCCGTGGAAGAGCCGCCAGCGGCGCCGGTCCGTCGGGTCCGGATCGTCGAGCTTGCTGAAGCGGGTGTTCAGCCTGGCGTTCGCGCCCCCGGCCACGGCGACGAGCGGCGCGTCGACCGTCAAGGTCTCGAACCGCTCGGGATGGCCGAGCACCAGCCGGCCGGCGATACGCGCGCCGAGCGAGCACCCGAGCAGATGCGCCTTCTCGATCTCAAGATGACCCATCAGCGCCATGGTGTCATCGCACCAGGCGGTGGGAGAGACAGCGTTGACCCGGTCGCTGCGGCCGAGGCCGCGCAGGTCCAGCCGGATGCAGCGGAACTGGGCCACCATGCGCGAGGTGAGGCCGTCGTAGACCTTGCTCGAGGTGGCGGCGCCGTGGATCATCACCACGGGCGCTCCCGAGCCGACGTCGTCGTAGTAGATCCGGACCTTGTCCTCTGTCGTGAAGTACATCCGCTATCCCTCCGCTAGCTTGGCTTTCTCATCGTCTCGCCAAGGAAGAGCCGGCCGATGTCTGCCCGTTCCAGGAGCGCGCTCGGCGACCCGGAGACCTCGATGCGCCCGGCGTTCATCACGCAGGCGTGGTGCGCGACTTCCAGGGCTTCCTTCGCTCGCTGCTCCACGAGCAGGACGCCCGTTCCGGCTTCCGCTACCTGGGTCACGTACTGCGTGAGCACCGAGCGCGCGTTGCCTGGCGAGAGGTTGGCCGTCGGCTCGTCGAGGAGCAGCACCTCAGGGGACAGTACGAGCGCCCTTCCGATGGCGACGAGTCGCCGCTCCCCGCCGGAGAGCTGGCTGACGTCCCGGCGGATGAGCGGCCCCAGCGGCGGGAATTGCTGGAGAATCGCCCCGATCTTCTCCCGCACCCGCCGCCGCGGGACGAGGAAGGCGCCCATCTCGAGGTTCTCAAGCACGGTGAGCGAGGGAAAGACGTTGTCGTTCTGGGGGACGTAACCGAGACCATTCCGGGCGAGGCGCTCAGCGGACCAGCCAGTGACATCTTCGCCCCGCAGCAGGACCGAACCCGAGAAAACCCTCGCCTCGCCTACGAGGGCCTTCAAGAGCGTGGACTTGCCGGCGCCGTTCGGCCCCAGCAGGGCGACAATTTCCGACTTGCTCACCGTGAGGGAGATCTCCGTCGTGACGGGGATGTCGTTGTAGCCGGCCGTCAGGGACTGGAACTCGAGAAGGTCCACCGTTAGCGCACCCTGTCTAACCCGTGAGATAGGCGTCGAGGACGGCGGCCTGCTCGCGCAGGGCGCTCATCTTCCCTTCGCCTATCACCGTTCCCTGGGCGAGCACGAGGACGTGCCCGCAGACGTTTTCGACGAACCGCAACTGGTGCTCGACGAGCACGATGCCGATACCGCTGTCTGCCACCTCGAGCAGGTGCTCGCCGAGGCGGTCGCGCATCGTCGGACTCACCCCGGCCATCGGCTCGTCCAGCAGCAGCAGTCTTGGCTTGGCCATGAGCGCCCTCGCCAGCTCCATCAACCGACGCTGGCCGCCACTGAGTTCGGCGGCATACACGTTCTCGTGGTCCAGGATCCCGAATCGGTGCAGGAGTTCGCGCCCCTGGCCGACCAGGTCACGCTGCTGTCGGCGCCAGGTCCTTCGCACCGAGTAGATGTTGCGGATCTTCTCGCCCCGCTGCCCGGGAGCGGCGACGAGAAGGTTCTCCAAGACGGTGAGCCGATCGAACTCGCCCCGCATCTGGAAGGTCCGGATGATCCCCAGCCGGGCACGCCGGTAGCTTGGCAGCCGGGTGATGTCCCGTCCGGCGAAACCGATGCTGCCCGCCGTCGGCTTGATGGAGCCGGCCACGATGCCGAGCGTCGTTGACTTGCCGGCGCCGTTCGGCCCGATCAGCCCGGTGATCTGCCCTGCCGGCGCGCAGAAGCTGACGTCCGAGACGGCGTGGACTCCTCCGAAGGTGCAGGAGATGCCGCGTATCGACAGTAGCGGCGCGTCCGGCGCGGCGGCAGAGCGGCCCGCGCTCACCGGCTCGGCCCGCTCTCCAGGTTCTTCACCGTGAGGCTACTGGTCCGCTGCGCAGACAGCGGCAGGGACGCAGACGCCGGCGGGAAGGTGCGCTTCCGCTCGGGCACTATGCCCCGGGGCCAGAACCACAGGAACGCGAGGAGGATCACCCCGATCATGATCCACTCGAGCGAGGGCACGAGGGTCGGGGGCCCGAACTGCGGGAGATAGCGACTGCCCTCCGCGAGCACGACGGGAACGAGCACCGCGCCGATGACGGGACCGAGGTTGCTGCCGACTCCCCCGACGATGAGCGCGGTGAAAAGCACGAATGTCTCTGCGTACAGCCACGACGCGGGCGACCACGCCTGCGCGAAGGAGACCAGCACCGAGCCGCTGATGCCGGCTATGGCCCCCCCGATGCCGAAGACCAGGAGCCTGAGCCCGGTCACGTTCTTGCCGAGCGCGGCGGCGGCGTTCTCGTTGTCCCGGACGGCCCGCAGGCTCCTGCCGAGCGGGGACTCAATCAGCATGCGCGTGGCGAGCAGGACCAGCGCGCAGACAACGCCGGCGACGACGACGTAAATCCAGTCGTAGACGACCAGGTTGCTGGTGAGGCTGGCGAAAGGCTGCGGGATGAGCGCGAGGCCGGCGGCTCCGTTGAACAGGCCCTGGTAGTCAGTGACGACGCCGGTGGCGATCAGGGAGATGACCAGCATGACGATGGCGAGGTAGTCGGCTCGAAGTCGCCGCACCGTGAGGGCGCCAAGCCCGACCCCGAGGACACCCGCCACCAGCCCGCTGATCAGAAGCGGCAACGGGAAGGGGAGATGCAGGCCGAGGATGTAGTGCTGGAAGCCCCCGTCAGCACTAGGAGAGCCAAGCGTGAGCACGGCCGTGCAGTAGGCCCCCGCGGCCTGGAAGATGATGAAGGCGAAGTTGTACACGCCCGTGACGCCGAACTGCAGGTTGAGGCCGGCCGCGGCGATGATGTAGACGAAGCTGTAAACGATCAGCGTCGCGATGTAGAACTGCCACGCGGCACTCACCGGGCCACCTCCTTGGCGGAGGCGATCGAGCTGATGACGCCGGTCGGCCGCAGCAACAGCACGGCCGCCAGGATGATGAACGCCGAGATGTCCTTGAACTCCGGGTTGATGAAGCCCGCCGAGACCTCGGCGACGACGCCAATGATGATCGAGCCGACAATCGCGCCGGAAGCTGAGCCGATCCCGCCGAGGACTGCCGCCGCGATAATCAGGATGAAGAAGTCGTCCCCGCTACTGGAATTGAGCACCTGCACGTCCATGACGAGGACGACGCCCGCCAGCCCGGCGAGCGCTCCGGACAGGAGCCAGGTGCTGTCGACCACCTTCTTGACAGAGATGCCGCAGTTGCGGGCGAGCCGCTCGTTCACGGCGACTGCCCGCATCGCCTTGCCGAGCCGCGTGTAGCGAAGCAGGATGTGCATCGCGGTGGCGGCCACCGCCGCGATCGCGATGATGGTCAGCTGCGTCGTGGTGAAGAGCATGCCGGCGACATGTACCGATCGCCCCGCGAGCATGTTGTAGGAGAAGTTGTCGCCCCCCCAGATCGCCTCGATCCCGTACTGAATGATGAGGCCGATGCCCAGCGTTACCATGATCATCGTGAACTTGCCCATGGCGCGGCGTTTGAAGGGGACGTAGACGCCCCGGTTCAGCAGGAACGAGAGCAGCGCGGCAGCCAGGGTGCCGAGGATGAGCGCGACCCAGATGTTGAGGCCGGCGGCGTTGCAGACGTAAGCGACGAACGCCGCTGCCGTCATTGTCGCCCCGAACGCCAGGTTGAACAGATTGCTGATGCCGAACTGCAGCGTGAAGCCGACTGCCCCGATGCAGAGGATCGACGCCGTGACCAGGCCGAAGCCGATATAGAGGGCCAGGGATTGCATCGCGGACTTCCCTCCTCAGGCTGCCCGTCGCGTGGTGCCGCCACCCGCTGCAGCCTGGCTAGACCCTCTTGTACGTCGGTCCGTTCGTCGGCGATCGAGCCGGCCGTCGTACGCCACCCGATGGTTGCGGGTAGCCGCTGCTCGCTCATCTCCCCTCGTCAGCAACATCGTCCGGAGATAGCTGGCCCAGCGGCGCCCGTACCCACCTCATCCGCCCTGCGCGGCGGCCAGCTGGGCGGCGGTGATGACGCCGGCCACCTTCAGCTTGCCGTCCACGTACTGGTATACGCCGTACTCGCCGGCCGCGTTGTGCCAGCGGTTGAAGATCGTGGGCCCGCCCGCTCCGACGTACTGGATTTCTTGCCGGCCTTGAGGGCGGCCACGCCGGAGCGGTAAGAGTAGACGACCGTCTTGCCCGCGCCGGGGGCTGTCACGCTCAGGATGTCCTTATTGAAGACGGCTGGGTTGGTGGAGTGCGCCTCGGTCATCGCGAGTGCGGAGGTGATCAGTCCGTCGAAGGGCGCGGTCGCGTATTCCTGGCCGAGCCACTGGGAAGGATCCGGCACCTGCTTGCCGTCGGCCAGCAGCGCCTGGTTGAAGTAGCGCGTGCCGGGGAAGTTCGGGGCATACGGCTCGACGCCCCGGTAGTACGTGGCCATGTTCGCGTTCCCCATGACCTTGTTGACCGCCTTCAGCCACTGCGGGATCACCGTGGCGTTCGTGCCGAAGATCGGGAGGTGCGCGCCGAACGTGCTCAGGTTGCCGAAGGCCGTCGCATCGGTCTGGGGATTCTGACTCGGTGAAGATGACCTGGGGATGGGCCTGGATGAGCCGGTGCAGCTCGGATCCGTACGAGGTGTCATCCTGGGGGACGGACAGGTTGATGACGACCTTGCCGCCAAGTCGCTGATAGGTACGGAGCAGATCCGGCACGCTGCCCTGCGCGGCGGTCGAGTTGTCGAAGAACAGTGCCCCGCGGTTGTAGCCGAGGTGGTGCGCCCAGTAGGCAAGCGCCACGCCGCCGACGTCGTCGGCCGGATAGTTCCGCCAGAAATAGGGATCCGTGCTGTGGTCGAACAGGGACAGACCGTTCTGGCTGATCATCGGGATGTGCGCCTTGCTAAGGATCGGGACGAGCGAAGCCGCGGTGCCCGATTCCGGCCCGGCGACACCTACCAGGCCGCTTGTCGTGGCAAGGAGCTTCTCCACCGCCGGGATGGCGTCCGTAGGGTCGCCTCGCGTGTTGACCGGGATGCACTGGATCTTGTGGCCGAGGACTCCGCCGGACTCATCGACCACCCGCGCCGCGGGGTAGCAGCCGGCTGCGGCTGCGATCCCGTCGATGGAGTTCGGCCCGGTGAAGGCCTCGACCATGCCTATCGTCAGGGTCCCGCTCGCGGTACTTCCGTTCGTGCTCGAAGCGCACGCGGCCATGGTCAGCGTGAACGCAACTGCGAGCACTACCGCGCTGAGCTGACCGCGCGTCCGGCACCTTGTCGCCGGTCTGGATCCGCGGCGATACCCGGATCCGGCCGCCGCCCTACACCTGTCCACCATGCGGGGCTCCCTTGTCCACGACCTGGATGGTCTGCCGATTCCTGGGCTGTGAAGGATGTGGACTTTCCGGTTCTGGCCACGACGCGACAACTCCGGGGCCGTCCTGCACCGGAGGACCAGCTCCCTATAGATGTGTGCAGACAGTAGGGGCTCAGCCCAGTCCCCGCAAGAGATGCGTTCCAATGGACGAAACGGGTTCTCCGGCGGAGCGCGCGCCCGCAGCGGCGGCCTGCCGGCCCGCGGCCGGAGCCGGGCCTGCGGCCTGGGCGTCGCGATGTCCCGCCGTCCGGTGATGATGTGCCGACCGCAGCTGGCCAGCAGCGCAGCCGCCGGGCGGGGTCCCCGCCTGAGGCGGCCCGGCCAGCCGCCAGCCGGCTACCGCAAGGACAGCTTGCTCCCCGGCCGGCCGCCGCAAGACCGTATGGCCGCGGGCCGACGTCGGCACCAGCCTGGTTCGATGATGAGGGCGTCGCCGGTCACGGAGCTTTTGCCGGGCCGCCCGGCCGGCCAGCGCGGCGGCGAACCCGGCGCGCGCCGGGGCGGCGGCCGGGTCACCGGGGGCCCGCGAAGGGTTGCCCCGCGATTGCCTGCACGCGACCCGGGGAAAAGTCGCCCCGCCCGCGGCTTCGAGACCGCCAGCTCAGGCCCTGTGCAGCAGCCGTTAGGCGGCCGCGCTGGCTTTAGCGGGCTGCCGCGCGTTCGCCGCTCGCACAACACTGCCTGGAACTCAACGCAGAAAGTAGCAGAGAGCCCAGAAGCGGTCCGTTCACTGAAACGTTCTGGTTGCTGCTATTCCGGCGTCGCCACATACTTGACAGCAGCCGCCCAGGCGCGTTAGGGCGGGTACGCCGGCCAGTCCGTGAAGCTGAGGCAGACCTAGGCGGAGCCGGGTCCGGCTCGCAGATCAGTCAGATGGAGGAGGCAGTGGCGCTAGCCGAGGACGTAGCCCAGTGGACCTGGCACAAGGGCAGGTTCGAGGAGATCTTCGGGGAGCGGTCAGCGGGCCGCTTCGTTACGTCCTGGCCCAAGGGCAAGTCGCTCGCCGTCCTCCTCTCCTTCGACATGCAGGCGGACGTGGACGCCGCCGCGGCCTGGTCGAGCCACCCCAATGCATTCTGGGACAATGGCGCCGTCAACTTCTGCGATGCGACAATGCGCCTTTACGATGCGCGAGAAGGCCTCCCGAGGGTACTGCGCATCCTGGACAAGTACCATGCGCCCGCCACCTTCATGTTTTGCGGGCTTACCGCCGAGTGGTACCCCGAGCTAGCGCACGAGGTTCTGGAGGCCGGCCACGAGATCGGCGTACACGGCTACCGTCACGTCAAGCTGTGCAACCTGGATCCGGACGAGGAACTCGAGGAGCTGACCCTCGCCACCGACGCCATCAGGAAGTTCGTGGGCGACCGCCCCCTCGGCTGGCGCTCTCCTATTTACTCGGTCACCGAGCGAACAGTCGACGCGCTGAGAAACCTCGGATACGCATGGCACAGTGACTTCCACGACCAGGACTTCCCGTACGTCCTTACCAAGGACCGCAAGCCCATTGTCGAGATCCCCCCGGGCAACGACGACTGGGGCCAGTACAACATCTTCACCGGTCAGGGATCGCCCTTGATGGGAGGGACCCGCTACGGGACCGCCGAGGGCGTCTGGAGCTCCATGAAGGGGGAGTTCGACGTGCTCTACGAGGAGTCACGGTCTGCGCCCCGAATCCTGCACTGGGCGATGCACCCGAAAATCACGGGGCGGCCATACCCTGCTTCGGTTCTCGACCGGCTTTTGGCCTACGTCGTCGCCCACGAAGGGGTCTGGATCGCGACCGCGAACGAAATCGCGTCGCTCGCCTAGCCGGAAGTCTCGGGGGGTGGAGGTGGGTCGGAATGTCGGTGGTAGGTGAGCTGGGCAGTCTGGTCGGGTGGCAGCGGGGCCGGATCTCGCCGGCGATCTATTTCGATGAGGAGGTTTACCGGCGTGAGCAGGCCCGGATTTTCGCGGGCAGCTGGCTGCCGGTCGGTCATGAGGACATGGTGCGTAACCCGGGGGATTACGTCACTAATTACATGGGCGAGGTGCCGGTGATCTTGGTGCGTGACCGGGCCGGGACCGTGCGGGTGCTGGTCAACAAGTGCCGGCATCGCGGTAATCAGGTGTGCTTGTTCGACCGGGGGAACGTGCGCGGGTTCACCTGCTCTTATCACGGCTGGACGTACGGGATCGATGGCCGGCTGATCAGCGTGCCGGAGGAGCGGCAGTTTTATCACGGGGCGCTGGACAAGGACAAGTGGGGCCTGGAGGAGGCTGCCGTGGTCAACTTCTGCGGCCTGATCTTCGCTACCTTGAACCGCAAGGCGCCGGCGTTCGAGGACTGGCTGGGCGCCGATGTGCGGTGGTGGCTGCGGTATTTCGTGCTGGCCGAGCCGATCGGCGGGCTGGAGGCGCTGCCGGGCTGGCACCGGTATGAGTCGCCGGCGAACTGGAAGCTGATCGCGGAGAACTTCATCGGCGACAATTACCACTTCGCCCATACCCACACCTCATGGCTGCGGGTCCGGCACGCCTTGCAGGAGCAGGGGATCCGCACGCCCATGACCACGGCCCCGCACTCGGCTCTTCGCGACCACGCGAAGTACTCGCTGACGGCCGGTTACCGTTCGGGCGCTCCGCTCGGGCTCGGTGCGATGCTTACCCACAGCGAGGCCTTGCACGAACGGGACCTGGAGGATGCTCGCCTTCTCGGCCCCTCGGCGGCCGAGTGGGTGCGGGACCGCACCGACCGGATGTCCAAGGCGCTGGCCGGATACGAGCCGCGCCCCGCCTACTTCGGGCACGGGCTGCTGTTCCCGAACCTCGGCCTGATGGGCTACGTGTCGCCGATGATGGGCAAGCATTTCATGCTGTTCCATCCGCGGGGCCCGGCCCGGCACGAGATTTGGCAGTGGACGATGGTCGAGCGGGAGGCGCCGGAGCCGGTCAAGGAACTGGCGGTGCAGCGGGTCTACCAGGGCCAGCACATGGCCGGGGTGATCGCGCCGGACGACGTGGAGAACTTCGAGCGGATCGTCGAGGCCTCGCACTCGCCGCGGACCTGGCGCGACCCGATGAACTACGAGATCCACCTGGGCCACGACCAGGACCAGCTGCCGGATCTGCCGGGGAACCTCAGCTGGGAGCCGAGCGAGGTGAACCAGCGGGAGTTCTACCGGGCCTGGCTCGAGGTGATGTCAGACACCGGTGCGCACGTCTGACGTGCCTCGCGCGAGAGAGGGAAGAACGTGACCGCCGTGCCAGCGCGCCCCGTTGTTGACGTGCACATCCACTACCTCCCGGCGGCGTTGCTCGAAGTCTTCCTGAGGCGCACGAGGCCTCCGCGAGCAGAGCGGCAGGACAGATGGCTCGTGCTGGACTTCGGCGAGGGCTACGTGGAGCGAATCGACGCTCGCCTGGCCGAGCCCAGGCACCTACTAGAGAACCTTCATCGAGCGGGAGTCGACATTGCTGTCCTCAGCATCAACCAGCCGGGTGTCCTGAGGCTGGACCCGCCGGAGGCCAGAGCCGTCGCCCGAGAGGCAAACGACGAGCTCGCCGAGCTGGTCGGCGAGGGCCGAGGCGCACTCGAAGGCCTCGCCACGTTGCCGTGGCAAGCTACCGACGCCGCGATCGACGAGCTCGGGCGAGCTGCGTCTCTCGGGCTCAAGGGAGCGATGGCCTGCTCCAACGTGGCCGGCCGGCCGCTCGATGATCCCGCCTTCGACGCTACCTTCGAGGCGGCGGCGTCGCTTTCGATGCCGCTCCTTCTCCACCCGACGGTGCCCGCTCAGATCTCCGCCCTGAGCGAGCACGGGCTCATCTGCGCCGCGGGCTTCCTGTTCGACACGACCACCGCGATCCTGCGGATGGTCTTCGCGGGGACTTTCGAACGTCACCCGGCCCTAAAGATGATCCTCGCTCATGCCGGCAGCCTGCTGCCCCTGCTGACGGGCCGCGTCGACCGGGAGTACGCGAGGAACGCGCTGCCGTGCGCGCTTCCGGAAGGGCGACGGCCGAGCGACTACGTGCGCGGCCTGTACACCGACACGATCGCCGGCTCGCCGAGCGCGCTCAAGCTGGCCATCGAGCTGCTCGGCGCGGACCGGGTCTGCTTCGGCAGCGACTATCCCTTCGGCAACCAGCAGGAGGCACTTGACCTGGTGATGGCAACGTCCCTGCCGGATGAGACCCGCTCCGCCATCTGCGCAGGAAATGCGGCTGAGCTGTTCGACCTCAAGCTGATCCCGACCGCCGGCCCGGGACACGCGGACCGGGCAGAGCAGTCACCGTGAGCAGCGGTGACTCCCCCGCGCCGTCGAGCACGCGGGACGCCATGACCCGGGAGATCGACAGCCACCTGACAGCCGAGAGCACCCAGGACCTCGGGGCGCTTCTCGCCGGCATGACAGAGGACTGCTACAACCTCATACTGTGCGATCCCTCGCCGCTGTATCAGGGGGCCGAGGCCGTCGCGAGACGGTATCGAGGGCTGTGGACCGCGTTTCCCGACCTTCAGGTGCGGCTGCGCCGTGTCGTCGCGGTCGACGGTGAGCTGGCGGTGACCGAGCACACTCTGTCGGGCACCCACCGCGGCCCGTTGTTCGGGATCGCGCCGACGGGACGCTTCGTGCAGGTGGAGACCGTCGTCATCTGGGAATTCGCTGGCGAGCGGATCCGCGGTGAGACAGTTTACTTCGACCTCGCGACCGTGCTCAGGCAGGTCGGAGCCCTGGTCCTGCCTGAGGCCGGCCCCCCTCCCCGGTCCAAAGATCGGGCTTAAGAGCCTGGAAAATAACGGTTCAGGTGGCTTGGTCTGTGGTCGGCTGGTGCAGCGGGCGAGTCGTCTGGTCATGACGATGACCATGGCCTATTGGACCATCGCGGCGTGGTGTTCCGGCCGGCGCTTGCTCGTACCGAAGGCCCTTCCTCATGTCACGACGCCACGCCTGCGGACCTCAGACCGTTATTTTCCAAGCTCTCACGAATAACGCGGTAGTCGACCAGCAGATAGCCAGCCGGTGAGATCTGGCTTCGGATCGATCCGAGCTGAATCGATGGCAAGCCGTCGAGGAGTCGTCGTCCGCGGCCGGCGATCCTCGGCGCTATCACGAGCCTGAGTTCGTCGACAACGCCGGCAGCGAGCAGCGCCTGCGCGACCGAGATACTTGCGTGAACGCCGACATCGCCTCCGCGCTGCTGCTTGAGATCCCGGACGAATTCGACCAGCCCGCCGTCGAGCGCCGTCGCATTGGCCCAATCTCCGTCAAGGGGCGTCGATGTCGCGACATACTTCGTGACCCCGTTGATGAATGCCGCGAATGGCTGGATCTGGCTGCTCGGCCAGAACTGCGCCCACTCGGTGTAGCTACGGCGGCCGAGAATGACCGCGTCCTGTGTCGCGATCACAGCGGCAAGGTTGGCGTCCATCGCGTCGTCCCAGTCGGCGAAGAAACTATCCGGGTCCTCGGCAACCCCGTCGAGGGACAACAACTCGTAAACGACGATCTTTCGCACGCCCTGCACCTCCGATTGGTCTCGATGCTACTAGCTGACTGATCAAGCCGCCGAAACTCATCGCTGCGCCGTGCAGGACGCCGGGTACGAGATCCGTGTCGAGAGGCGCGGGCAGTCTGCCGGCGTGGTCGATGCTGGGGTGCCCCTGATCGCACTGGTGGATCGGGAGGATGGGGAGACGCTGATCGCGCCGCGGAAGGCGCGAGCGGGCCGGTGCGCCCCGAGCCGCCGGTGCCGGCTGAGCAGCTGATATTCCGGGGCGTATCAGCCGGTGTGAAGCTGGATCGGGGTGACTGGCCTGCGTAGCCGGGTCATCATGGCGGGGTGGATCTGGATGCTTTCGTGCGGGACGGGTACGTGGCCGTTCGCGGGGCGGTGGACGCCGGCACGGTGGCGGCGTGCCGGGAACAGATCTGGGCGGCGATGGAGCGGGGTGGCGTCCGGCGGGACGATCCCGGCAGCTGGCCACTGCTCGTGGAGGGCCTGAGCGGCCTGCCGGGCGAGTCGTTCGTGGCGGCGTACCTGGCGCCGCCGCTGACCGCCGCCTATGACGAGCTGACCGGCCCGGGGAGGTGGCAGCGCTCGGTGCGCCCGGCCGATTTCGGGGAGACGGTGGTGGTGCGGTTTCCCGCGGAGGATGAGCGAGCCAACGCCGGGTACCACATCGAGGGCAGCTACCGAGGTCCTGACGGGCAGGACGGCTGGGTCAACATCCGCTCCCGGGCACGCGGGCTGCTGGCGCTGTTCTTGTTCACTGATGCGCGCCGCGACGACGCGCCGACCCGGCTGCTGTGCGGTTCGCACCTCGCCGTCCCGCAGTTCCTGGCGCCCTACGGCGAGGCGGGCACCGACTCCGACGCCGAGTTCTGGCGGCCGTCAACGCTGTGCCTGACGGCCGCGCACGCCACCGGGAAGGCGGGAGACGTTTTCTTGTGTCACCCGTTCCTGGTGCACACGGCGACCTGGCCGCACCGGGGCGCCGGGCCCCGGATGATCGCCCAGCCCGCGGTCAACGCCCCGGATGGCTTCGTGCTGGACGGTTCCGACACCTCGCCGGTGGCCCGGGCCATCATGAAGGGCCTGGCGATGGCGGGCTGAAGAACCTCGGGCTAAGACAATCACTCGCCGGGCACCCTGGCGAGTCCCAGCACTCGGGTCAGTCCCAGCGCGGCAGTGCGCACCGCCGTGGCGGTCCGTTCGGGATGAAAACGCGTGGTAGGCCCGGTGACAGATATCGCAGCCCAGGCTCGCCCGGCGGCGTTCAGCAGCGGGCTGCTGACGCAGGTGATCCCGAGTTCATATTCTTCCCGGTCGTAGGTGACCCCGGTTTCGGCCGCTCGCACGAGCTCGAGCTCGAGCCGATGTGGATCGGTGATCGTGTACCTAGTGCGGCGCGCAAGCCCATTGCGGATCACGGCCTGCAGCAGCTGGGGAGTGGAGTAGGCCAGGATCGCCTTGCCCAGGCCCGTGCAGTACAAGGGCTTACGGGTGCCCAGCGTGGTGGGGACGGTGCACTTGCGCCGCCCGGCGATCTTTTCGACGTAGAGGACTTCGACGTCGTCCAGCACGCCGAGGTGAATGGTCTCGTGAGTGGCTTCGTAGAGGTCTTCCATGAACGGCAAGGCGGCTTCGCGCAGCTCCCGCTGGCGCGCTACCGAGCTGCCGAGTTCAAACAGCTTCAGACCCAGCTGGTACTCCTGTCCTACCCGTTCCAGTACGTGCAGGTCGATGAGCTGATTGGCCAGCCGGTAGGCGGTGGCCTTGGGCAGTCCTGCTCGCCGGGCCAGTTCCGCTAGCCCGACGCTCGTGCCGTCGGAACCGACGACCTCTAGCAGCGAGAAAGCCCGTTCCAGCACCGAAATACCGGTTCGCCCAGTGGACCGCATGTCCGCATCCTGACTCACATGGTTGGCGCTGTCAATCATGATCAGTGAGGAAGGCCGTGGCCAGGCGGCTGTGACGCAGGCTGCTGCGAAGTGAGACCGGAAGCCGTCGTGCCGCTCGGTGAAACGTACGGGCGCGGTAACCCCCGGCGCAGTCGCATGGACATCATGCTTCGGCCCCGACCGCGACCCGGCCGAGGCGGGCAAACGTGGCGGCGAGCTGCGACCCGGGGGTCAGCTCCCGGGCTGCGGTCAGCCCGCCCGAGAGCACGATCCAACCTGGCTCAAGGCCACGGCCGCGCTGGCCGAGGAAGTTTGCCAGCTTGGCCACCGCCGTGGCCGGGTGACCGAGGATGGCCGCACCCGCGGCAGTGGCCACCAGAGCCCCGTTCTCCTCGAGCAGGCAGCCGGTCAAGGACAGGTCGATCCCGGCCGGGGGCACCGCGTTCGAGCCGAGCACGAAGCGCGACGCCGACGTATTGTCGGCGACTACGTCCGGCAGCAGGAAGCGGAAGCCGACGAACCGGCTGTCGAGGACTTCGAGGCCACAGCAGACGGCCGAGGTGGCTGCAAGCACGTCGTGGATGCCGACTCCCGGCCCGGCGAGCGCCTCACGCAGGATGAATACGATCTCCGGCTCCGCCCGCGGGTGGATCAGGGTGCTCAGCTCCAGTGACGACCCGGCCTCGAGCGCCATCGCGTCGGTCAGCCAGCCGTAGACCGGCTCGTCGATCCCCATTTCCCGTTGCTTGGCGCGTGAGGTCAGGCCGACCTTGGCGCCGACCAGCCGCTCCCCGGATGCCAGCCGCCGCTCTATCAATGCGTCCTGGATCGCATAGCCGTCTGCCGTCGTGAGCGCGGGCTCGATGTCGGTAATCGCGGGCACCGCTTCGTTGCGGCGAAGCGCGCCGAACAGGTAGTCGGCCCACTTCGCGACGTCAGTGCCGGTCATCTCGTGCCCGCTCGGTCGCCAGCTCGACGGCGAGGCCGATCAGCTGGTCCTCCTGGCCGCCGACTAGCTTGCGGCGGCCGGCCCGCAGGAGAATCTCTGCTCCTGACACGCCGTACTGCTGGGCCGCCCGCTCAACATGGCGCAGGAAGCTTGAGTAGACACCCGCGTATCCCATCAGCAGCGACATTCGGTTGATGACGCACTCGCCGTCCATGAGCGGCCGGACCACGTCCTCCGCCAGGTCGATCATGGCCAGGGTGTCGATGCCGGTGCGGATCCGGAGCTTGTCGAGGACAGCGACCAGCACCTCGGTGGGCGTATTGCCCGCACCAGCGCCAAGCGCACGCGTGCATCCGTCCACCTGGGTGGCGCCACACCGGATGGCCGCGACCGTATTCGCCACGGCGACCCCGAGGTTCTGGTGTCCGTGGAAGCCGACCTGCGCGTCTGCTCCGAGCTCGGCGACCAGAGCAGCCACCCGCTCCGCTGCCTCCTCCAGCACCAGAGCTCCCGCTGAATCGGTGACGTACACGCACTGCGCCCCGGCGTCCGCCATGATCCGTGCTTGCTTCGCGAGTGCCTGCGGGGGCTGGGAATGGGCCATCATCAGGAATCCGACAGTCTCCATCCCGAGCTGTCGCGCCAGCCCGAAGTGCTGGATGGCGATGTCGGCTTCGGTGCAGTGCGTAGCGATGCGCACCACGGTCGCGCCCGCGTCGCAGGCAGCGCGCATATCGTCCATCGTGCCGATGCCGGGCAGCATGAGCACGGCAATCTTGGCTTGGACCGCGACATCGGCCGCGGCACGGATGAGAATCCGCTCATCGGTCGCGGACAGGCCGTACGTGAACGACGATCCGCCGAGACCGTCCCCGTGCGTCACCTCGATCACCGGCACCCGGGCTCGGTCCAGCGCTTCGACCACACGGCGCACATCGTCTTCGGAAAACCGGTGCCTGACGGCATGCGAGCCGTCTCGCAGCGACGAATCCGTGACCCGGACGTCGATGTCTGCCGAGTAGGGCATCAGCGGCTCACCCCGATCAGGTGGCGGGCAAGTTCCTCGCCCACCCGTGTCGCGGCCGCCGTCATGATGTCCAGGTTGCCGGAGTAGGCCGGCAGGTAGTCGCCCGCCCCTTCCACCTCGACCAGGACTGCGACCCGGTCCTGCTCGACGCCGTTGGAGCCACCGAACTGCGGTTCGGCCAGGAGCCGGTAACCCGGCACGTAGCTTCGGACTTCTGCGGCGGTCGCCTCGATCGACCGTGCGACCGCCGCGTGATCGGTGCCGTCCGGAAGGGAGCAGAAGATCGTGTCACGCATGATCAGCGGCGGCTCGGCCGGGTTGAGGACGATGATGGCCTTGCCGCGCTTCGCCCGGCCGACGATCTCGATGCCGAGCGCGGTCGTGCGGGTGAACTCGTCGATGTTCACCCGGGTGCCGGGGCCCGCGGATGCCGAGGCCACGCTGGCTACGATCTCCGCGTATGCCACTTCCGCTACCTGGGCGACGGCATGGACGATGGGGATCGTTGCCTGACCGCCGCAGCTGACGAGGTTCACGTTCTTCGCGCCGAGATGCTCGGCCAGGTTCACCGTCGGGACGACGTAAGGCCCGACCGCCGCAGGAGTCAGATCCACGACCTGGATCCCCGCGGCCTCGTAGAGCGGGGCATTCGCGGCGTGCACCTTGGCTGAGGTGGCCTCGAATACCAGCGCCGGCGGCTCGCTCCGCCGTAGCAGCCACTCGACTCCCTCTGCCGACACCTCCAGGCCGAGGCCGGCAGCCCGCCGCAGCCCTTCGCTGTCCGGATCGATGCCCACCATGTACCGTGGCTCGATCACATCCGAGCGCTGGAGCTTGTACAGCAGGTCGGTGCCGATATTGCCCGATCCGACGATGGCGGCGGGCAGCTTGGCGGACGGTCGTTGACCATGCGTGTTCATCGGCGGCCTGACCTGATGGAGGCACACCCGGCGCTCATGGGGCCGGCCTGCCGCTGAAACCAACGGACACGAAGCCGAGGCCGTCGAACTCGGCGCGCACGTGATCGCCGGGCGCCACCGGCACCGCGCGGGTGCACGAGCCAGGCATCACCACCTGGCCTGCCTCAAGCTCGATCTCAAAGCCTGCCAGCTTGTTGGCGAGCCAGCAAACCGCGCTCGCCGGATTGCCGAGCACGGCACCGGCCGCACCTGTCTCTTCCACCTTGCCCTTCTTCCAGAGCACTGCGCCGATGAGGCGCAGGTCGAATCTGCTGCACCGCAACCGGACTGGCGCCGAGCACTACCCGAGCGGAGCTGGCGTTGTCGGCGACCGTGTCCGGCAGCGTTATTCGCCAGTCCGCTATGCGGCTGTCGATCACCTCCAGGGCAGGAAGCACGAAGGCAGTCGCCCGCAGAACGTCTGCCACCGTGAGGCCGGGGCCGGCCAGCGCATGCTTCAGCACGAAGGCCACCTCGGGCTCGACCCGGGGCGAGCAGAGCTCGCTGGCGGGAATGGCCGCGCCCTCGAGGACGAACATGTCAGAGAGCAGGTGACCGTAGTCGGGCTCGCCGACATTGAGCTGCTCCTGCATGGCGCGAGAAGTGAGACCGACCTTGTGGCCCGCTACGCGCGCGCCGCTCGCCGTCCGCCGTCCCACGCCGATCCGCTGGATCGCGTACGCGTCGTCCAGGTCAAGGGCAGGGAACATCTCGCTCAGCGGGGACACCGGCTCGCTGCGCTGCTCGGCAACGACCAGCGTTGCGCTCGCCTCCCGGCGTTGGCTCTCGCTCAGCACCCTGCCTCCTCACGCCACTTGACAGCATGAAGGGGCTGCGGTGACCGTCACAAGGCATGCGGTCCGATGAGCGGAACGGAGGTATCAGCATTCAGTGCCGCCGATGATGTCGCCGACATTGATGAGCAGGTACTCCGGGCCGCCGGGCGGCCGCACCATGACTTCGCTGGTCCGCCGCTACTGGTCTGGTTGCCACATCTCGCGTAGCCGCTCCCACTCGGCCTCGTCGGGATCTTCGGCGGGCGCGATGTACCGCGCTCCCGGGAACCGCGACGCGGGGGGCGTGAAACTGCCTCTGGAGATGAGCCGGTCGATGTTCGCGCGGTAGATCTCGTCGACGTCGGCGTGCGGCAGCGGCTCGTCGTCGAGCCAGAGGTTCTTCGGGTGGATCGGTTCCTCGTACATGCGCCGGAAGATCTCCGTCCGCAGGTCCTTCATCCAGTTCGAGTTGAGATTCATCGCGCGGAACTGGCGGAGGGCCTCGATGTTGACGATCCCGGCCACGAACGTGTTGGCGCCCGAGGTGGTGTGCCCGAGTACGTTTCCCTGGTAATCGACGATGTGGGAGTGGCCGCCCGCGATGTCGTACGGGTGCTGCATCCTCGGGTGCACATAGACCGGGCCGACGTTCGGGCAGACCATGTAGACGTTGTTGAAGTGCGCGTGCGCCCGGTTCTGCAGCAGCCACGTCCCGCCGGGCTCCAGCCCCGTCTGGGTCATCGGCACCGCCTCGCTCGGACGGTACACAACCTCGGCGCCGCCCAACGCCAGAGCGCGCACCGCTTCCGGGTACTCTCCGTCGGAGCAGCAGATGGTGCCGATATTGCCTACGTCCTCGGTGCGCAACACGGGGTAGAAGGCGTCAATCCCGTCGCCGAACAGCTCGACCCAGCGGTCGTAGACGTCGTGCGGGACGCAGGAGCGCTCGCGACACCAGACGTGGTTCTTGGCCGCCTTGTGCACGATCTCGCCCTGCCTCGAGATGACGAACAGGGTGTTGAAGAATCGGTCGTCTATCACCTCGGGCCAGCGCGCCTTGCACTGGGCTACGACGTACGTATCGTACTGGCGGGCGAGCCCGGCGAGGCGGGCCGTCTCCGGCCCGGGGATGTCGATGAACAGATCGCGCGCCGCCGTGACGTGCGGGATGTCGAAGATCTCGTCGGTGAATCCGGTCAGGGCCCCCTCGGCGAGCGCGATCAGCCGCACCGGCATGTTGATGCCGATAATCGACACGGCCGCGTGGATCGCGTCCTCGATGATCTGCATGTTCTGCTCGATGTCGGCCCGGCTGCCGATGCCGTGCACGACGGTGGAGAGCCCGACGGCCATGTAAGGCGCCACCGGCTCCCGCGCACGTCTGCTCACCGCGTGCCGCCCGCCGTGCTCTGCGCGGCAACGTCTGTGTTCTGCTCGAACGGGTAGTCGGCCACCATGCCTCCTTACGCCACTTGACAGCATGGTGGTGCTCGCGCGGGCGTCACAAGGCGCGGTCCGGTGAGCGGAACGGCAATTGCGGTACCTGGGCGGGGAAGACCGTCGCCAGCGGGCCCAGAGGGGTCGTTTCGCTCACCGGATCGCAGCTATTGCCATCGACGCCTCGGAGCCTTCATGCTGAATGCCGAGCGGCGCGGGGCACCGTCCGGGCGCCTTCGATGCCATGAAACCCGATTGCTGCTGAGTCCGGAAGGAGCGTCCTTCGTCATCACCCTCGCCCAGGTCGGCGTGCAACCAGACGCACGGCAGCCTGCGCCGCATCAGCCTGCGATTGACGTCTAACACGACCGACAGGAGATGGTGATGACTGCGTCAACAAAGGACGCCAGCGCGGGGCAGCCACAAGACCGGCTCCGTACCGTTCTCAAGACCCGCCACGCGGTGATCACTTCGCTGGCAGTGATCACGCCTGCCGCGGCGATCCTCTTCCTGCCAATCCCCATTGCCGCCAATGCGGGCGCGGCGATGCCGCTGTCTATCGTCGTGGCGTTCGTGGTCGTGATTGTGATCATGAATGCCGTCTACCGATTCTCACAGCGGATCTCGAGCGCAGGATCCTTCTTCGCCTTCGTCCGCGATTCGCTCGGCGTCCGCGCCGGATTCTTTGCCGGGTGGCTGTTCCTCGCGTTCTACCCGGTTCTCGTCGGGCTGGACATGATCTTGTTCGGCGCGACCCTGAACGGGATCATCCTGGCGCACGGCGGGCCGAACATCCCCTGGTGGCTCCTGATGCTGATCGGGCTCGCCCTGATCTGGGGTGTCGCTCTGATTGGCATCCGGCTCTCGGTGCGGTCCGACCTGGCGCTGCTGACGTTCGAGTTCTCGGTCCTGCTCGCCCTGGCGCTCACCGTTCTGTTCAAGGGCGCACCGGGTGGCGACTGGCACTCGCACGTCTTCAATCCCGGCGCGAGCCCGAGTGGATTCAGCGGAGTCGTAGTCGGCGCCGTGTTCGGCGTTCTCGCCTTCACGGGGTTCGAAGCGCCTGCGTACCTGGGCGAGGAGGTTGTCCGCCCGCGCCGGACCGTGCCGAGAGCGATCCTGATCACCACGGTCCTTATCGGCGTCGTCTACCTCTTCTTCTTCTATGTCACGACCGTCGGCTACGGAATCTCCAATATCTCCAAGCTCCCGGCCAACCCGGCCCCGTGGGACACGATCGGACGGACCTACTGGGGTTCGGGCCCGACTGTCCTGGTCGACATCGCCTCGGTCGTCGCGTTGATCGCTGGCGGGCTCGCGGCCCAGAACGGTGCGGCGCGGATGGTGTTCGCGCTCGGCCGCGACGGTCTGCTGCCGCAGCCTCTCGGCCGCACCCTGCGCCGTTTCGGCACGCCCGCCGCCGCGCTCACCGTCATTTTCGGGGGCTCCATTGCGATGGGCCTCGGCTTCGGCCTCGGCTTCCAGCCGCTGCCGGCCTTTTCGCTGCTGAGCCTGATCGTGACGCTCTGCGCGCTCGGCGTGTACGCGCTCGCGCAAGTCGGCCTCACCCGCTACTTCTGGCGGCTAGGCCAGTTCAACCCGTTCTGGCACGGACTGGTGCCGACGCTGGCGGTCGCGGCGATCGTCTACCTGTTCATCAAGAACGTGTCGCCGAAGCCGCCGTACCCGTCCGATCTGGCCATCTGGATCTCGATCGGCTGGGCGGTCGCCGGGATTCTCGGCATGATCGGGCTCATGATCTTCAAGCCCGGCCGGCTCGCGGAAGCAGCCGAAATCATCGGGGAGGGCGATACGCCCGAGCAGGCGGGCCTCCTCGACGCCTAGCGGGCCTGCGCATCCGCCGGACGCGCCGCGAAGTCTCGGACCGGGCGAGAGGAGACAGTCATGAGGACCACGAGCGACCTTCAGCAACTCGTGGCGCGGGAATGAGGACAGACGGGCAAGACGCCGCCCGTCCCGACGTGACGGCACGGCCGAGGGAACGCAGCCATCCGCACCCTCTCGATCCGCTGTCAGCCGACGAGATCCGGCTGGCTCGCTCGATCGTGCAGCAGCTGACCGAGCTGTCCGATGACACCTGCTTTCCGGCGATCCGGCTCTTCGAACCGCCCAAGCAGATCGTCCGTGATTTCTGCGCGGGGCGTGCATTCGAACGGCAGGCCTGGGTCGTCGCGCACGACCTGTCGGCGCACGAGCTGTATGACGGCGTGGTTTCGCTCGATCGCCGGGAGGTACTTGAGTGGAACGCGAAGCCCGGGTTGCAGGGCCCTCTCCTGCTCGAGGAATACGACGCGGCGATCGACCTCATCAAGCTGGATCCGCGCTGGCAGGAAGCAATCCGGCGCCGCGGGATCGACAATTTCGACAAGGTCCGCGTTGACGCCTGGATGATAGGGAACTTCGGCATCCCCGCACAGAAACACCGACGGTTGTGCGCTTCCCTCGCGTATCTGCGAGAGAGGATCCCCGACCTTCCCTATGCCCGGCCGATCGAGGGCGTCGTCGCCTATGTGGACCTCGACGCGAGAGAGGTCATCGAGGTACTCGACCCCGATCCCGTGCCCGTGCCGCTCGATCCTGGCCGGTACGATCCCGACGCCGTCGGCCCGCTCCGGACAGATCTCCGCCGCATCGAGATAGCACAGCCCGACGGAGCCAGCTTCGAGGTCCGCGGGAACGAAATCGCCTGGCAGCAGTGGCGGTTCCGCTGGTCCTTCAACGCCCGGGAGGGCCTTGTCCTGCACACGATCGGCATCGAGGATGACGGCGAATTGCGGCCGATCGCGCACCGGATATCGCTGTCGGAGCTGGTGGTGCCATACGGCGACCCGGGTCCCGCGCACTACTGGCAGGGCGCATTCGACGTCGGGGACTTCGGCATCGGACGCGCCGCGAACTCCCTCGAGCTCGGCTGCGACTGTCTCGGCCTCATCCAGTATTTCGACGTCACCATCCACGATGACCGCGGTGAGCCCACGGTCATCCCGCGGGCTATCTGCTTGCACGAGGAGGACTATTCGATCCTCTGGAAGCACTGGGACTTCGTCGACGATCACACGCAGGTACGCCGTCAGCGCCGCCTGGTCCTGTCCTACATCGGCACGAACCTGAATTACGAGTACGGCTACTACTGGTATTTCTATCTCGACGGCACCCTCGAACTCGAGGTGAAGCTGACCGGCGTGATGCAGACCAAGAGCCTTGGCCCCGGCGGGGAAGACCGCTATTCAGTGATCGTCGCGCCGGGGGTCGGAGCAATGCACCATCAGCACCTCTTCAACGTTCGCCTGGACATGGAGGTAGACGGGCCAGCTAACACGGTATACGAGGTCGATCTCGTTGCCGCTCCGGAAGGCCAGGAGAATCCCTGGGGAAATGCCATGATCGTGAAATCGACGCCGCTTCTCAGCGAGAGCCGCGCAAGACGATCGGCCGACGCAAGCGCGGGACGCACCTGGGTCGTGACGAGCGCGAACCGCCAGAACGCGGTCGGCCGGCCGACCGGCTACCAGCTGGTGTCGCAGGGCTCGCCCTTGCTCCTGGCGCCGCCGGACTCGTCGCTCGGCAAGCGGGCCGCATTCGCCCGGCATCACCTGTGGGTCACCCCGTTTCACCCCGGCGAGCGGCACGCCGGCGGCGAGTACCCGAACCAGCACCCAGGCGGCCTCGGGCTGCCGGAGTGGACCACGGCAGACCGATCGCTCGAGGCGGAAGACCTGGTCCTCTGGCACACATTCGGCCTCTCGCACATCGCTCGGCCGGAGGACTGGCCGGTGATGCCGGCCGAGCACTGCGGCTTCCGGCTGCGTCCGTGGGGCTTCTTCGACCGCAACCCGACCCTGAATGTGCCACCCACTACCGCAGACCACGGCGAGAGCGCCGGGTGACCGCAGAGGGCGACGGGTGCCCGGGCTGTCACCCACTCGGTCATTTTCGCAGAGAAACGGATGACGCGCATGGATGACATCTCCGGACTCCTCCAATCTCGGCATCACTGGATCGGGGGTGAGTGGCGGCCATCTCGCGGCAGCGGCCTGTTCGAGGTCATCGATCCCAGCAGCGAGCAGGTGCTGGGCGTGGTGTCGAGCGGCACCGGGCAGGATGTGGACGACGCGGTCCGCGAGGCATCCCGCGCGCTGCCTGCATGGTCGCAGACGCCGCTGGAAGAGCGCCTGCTGCTGCTCCAGAGGTTCTGCGATGTCATCGACGCAAGCACCGATGACTTCGCGGACCTGATCACGCGGGAAGTCGGGGCGCCGGTGGCGATCTCTGGGCCAATGCACGTCGGCCTCGCGCAGCAAATCTTCCGCTCGTTCATCGAACTGGGCAGGCAGCTGCCGCTGGAAGAGCGCGTAGGGGAGTCGGTAGTCCTGCGGGAACCGGTGGGCGTGGTGGGCTGCATCACTCCGTGGAACCTCCCGCTGATCCTGATCGCGCAGAAGCTCGCCCCGG
The DNA here is from genome assembly GCA_963762615.1 of uncultured Actinomycetes bacterium. GTDB lineage: Bacteria > Actinomycetota > Actinomycetes > Streptosporangiales > Streptosporangiaceae > PALSA-505. The sequence goes on from CAVXLG010000020.1 coordinate 1,261,283, forward strand.
CGCTCGTAGCCGGATGCACCGTCGTCCTCAAGCCAAGCGAGCTGACGCCGTTCAATGCTCTATGGCTGGCTCGCTCAGCGCATGTTGCCGGTTATCCGCCGGGAGTATTCAACGTCGTCACCGGCGACGGGCCGACCACCGGCGAGGCGCTGGTCCAGCACCCGGACATCAGCAAGATCTCCTTCACCGGATCGACGCGCGCAGGCCGCCGGATTGCCGCACTCGCCGCGGCGACGGTGAAACGAGTGGGATTGGAACTCGGCGGCAAGAGCGCCAACGTGATCCTGGACGACGGCGATCTGGAGCGGGCCATCACCACCGGCGTGCACCAGGCGTGCTTCAACTCCGGTCAGTCGTGCATCGCCTGGAGTCGCATCCTGGTTCCGGCGCGCCGCCTGGCGGACGCCGTTCGACCTCGCCGCCGAAGTCGCGTCGGGTTTGAAGGTCGGCGACCCGCACGATCCTGGCTCGGAAATCGGTCCGCTGGTATCCGCGGCGGCCATGTCACGGGTGCGCAACTACATCAGGAGCGGAGTCGAGGACGGCGCGAGCATCGCTGCCGGAGGAGTGGAACGCCCCGCTGGCCTTCCTCGCGGGTACTACGTCTCCCCCACCGTCTTCTCGGGCGTCTCCCCCGGCATGACCATCGCGCGCGAGGAGATCTTCGGGCCCGTCGTGTGCATTCTCACGCACGACGGCGACGAGGAAGCGGTCGCCATCGCCAACGGCACCGACTACGGCTTGCACGGGTCCGTCTGGTCGGAGGACGAGAGCCGGGCGCTGTCGGTTGCCCGCCGAATCCGCACCGGGATGCTGAACATCAACGGTTACGGCTTCGACGTGATCGCCCCGTTCGGCGGGTGCAAGCAGTCAGGCGTGGGCAGGGAACTCGGCACTGCCGGCCTGGAAGAGTTCTTCGAGACCAAGGTGGTGCAGACGCTCCGATCGTGACCGGCAGCGCGCGGAATGCCGCAGTCGGTCGAACTGATCCTTGCGCCTGTCGCCTGGCGGCCCGAGGCCGCCAGGACATGGCGGCCAGAAGGCCGCGCCCGGCGTCAGGACGGCCGAACGTCCAGCACGTCGAAGTCCCGTTCGGCGTACAGCCGGTGCTCCCACTCCTCGCTGAGGATGGCCTGCAGGCAGCGGCGCACGGGGAAGCTCGCCGGTTCCGGGTAGCCCGGCTCGGTGACCGGTTCGGTCATGCTCGCCAGCTTCGCGTCGGTAAGATCGGCGATCACCTGGCGCACGGTAGCCATCCGGTCCGCGCGCAGGGCGAGTACCTCGTCCAGCGACGGCCGCGCAGTGCGGTCGCGCGGGACGCCGGGTTCGCCGGGCATCTCGTCGTGCGGCAGGTCCAGCGGGCTCCAGGGCGACGGGTCTGCCAAGATCGCGCGCCTCACCCAGGCATCGGTGGCGAAGACGAGATGGCGCAGCGTCTCGATGAAGGACCACTCTCCCTCGACCCGCTCGTGCAGCAGTTCCGGTGCCATCGCGCGAGCCCGCTCGACGGTCACCGGCCACAGCTGCTCGAGGATGGCCCATGCCTCGCGGAACCCGTCCGCATCGGCCGGGCGCATCTTGGCGCGATCCGGGTAGCGGCGGTTGAGCTCGGCCTCCACCAGGGACACGACGTCGACGCCGTTGACCCGCAGGTTCTGGATCTCGCCGCTGATGTCCACGTTCGCCAGGACCGCGCCGCGGATCGTGACCCCGGTCAGGTCGACGAGGCGGAACCGCGAGCCGGTCAGGTCGACGTCGTGGAACCGGGCGCCGGTCAGGTAAACGTCCTCGAACCGGGAGCCGGCCAGGTTCTCGCTGATGAAGTCGCTCATCTGAGCGGCGGCGGCTTCCCGTCGGCGGTCGCGGCCAGGTCCGGATCCCAGCCGCAGACCGCGCAGGCGTACCGGAACGCCGACCGGGTGAACTCCAATGCGGACCCGCGCGGATCCGGGCTCGCGCGCACGTCGTCCCAGTCCAGGATGTACTCACCCAGAGCCTGGTCCCAGCGGGCAGCCGCCGGGGACAGGGTCGCGTTCGCGAAGCCTGGCGGAGCGGGGTGGGCATAGGCGTAGAACGCCGCCGTGCCGTAGCGCGCATCACCGGGCCACCAGCCCACCGCGACCTCCTGCGCATCCATCGCGTTGCGCATGATGAAGTCATCTGAGGGCGGGTCGGCCGGCAACCCGGAAAACAGGTTCACCGCCAGGTCAAACGAGCCCCACCAGGCGTTGACCGGCGTCGAACGCCCGCGGTAAGGCGCCCGGAACGCCGCCAGCACCAGCGCGGCCTGGGTGGCCGCGGCGAAATAGCGGCCGACCTGGCCGCGGTCGTACCGCGCGTGCTCGTCGTCTTCGTCCAGCGGCAGCTTCCACCCGACCTCCTGCGGCGCGGGGTCAATCTGCACCGGCCCTGCCACACTGCGCACCGCGGCCAGCACTTCCCGCGTTACCGCCCCGACCGCCCGGTCCGGGGTCAGCGGGACACGCTCGGTGCGGCCGCCGCTGTGCTCGACCAGCACCTCGTGAGCCCGCAGGTCGAGCGTCACGACCAGCGACCCCGAACCATCGGGGGCCGGCAGCGCGGCCGTCTCCCACCCGCGCGCGGTCAGCCGCAGCGCCGCGTGCTGCAACTGCGGCTCAGGCGCGGCCAGCCTGGCCGCCAGCTTGCCCAGCACCTGGGTGTGCGCGTGCAGCGTGTCGCAGGTGGCGCGCCACTGCTCGTACGGCGGCACGGCCGCCCAGTCCAAGGCCATGACCGCACGGTATCCGGTCCGTCCTATCCGGCTCAACCAGCCTCCGAACGCCCTGGCGTTCGCATCACTGACGTGCAGGCGTTTGCTCCGGGATCACTTCATGCGACACTGACGCATGCTGAATACTCCTGGCCGAGCGCACGGCAGCCGGTGGCTGAGGCTGATTGTCGCGGGTGTCGCGGTCGCGGGGGCGGTTCAGGCCGCTGGGGTCGCCGCGACTTCAGCGGCTGCTTCGGCGAGCGAGCTGACCTGTTCCTCGACCGTCTCCATCTCCTACGGCGCTGCGGCGCTGACCGGCACGATCACCAATACCGCCAAGGCGGCGTGCTTCAAGTTCGCGGTGGTTAGCGGCGATGACGTCCGGTTCAACGTCCGTGCGGTGTCGGGGAGCATCTCCCCCTTCACGGACGTGTTCGACGCCGGGGGAATCAGCAAATGCGCCACACCCGGGGACATCGAGTGCACCGCCGACAGCACCGGGACGTGGACGGTGCAGATCTCCTCCAGCACTACCGGGTCGTTCCACATCTTCGCCCAGCGGCTCGACGGACCGGTCGGCTGCCGGGCGATCTCGTTCGGCAGCAGCCCGCTCACCGGCCACATCGCGGCCGCCGCTGACGCGGCCTGCTTCACATTCTCAGGGACCGCCGGGGATGTCATCGAGGGCCACGACCAGAACCTCGCCAGTTCCGGGGCGCCGTTCATGGAGGTCGTTGCTGCCAACGGCTCGCAGGTCTGCTTCGTGGAGACAGGTTTCTTCACGTGCACGCTCACCGAGACGGGCACCCAGGCCGTGCTGGTCTATTACCAGGCGACGCAAACGGGCAAGTTCAGCATGTACGTCCAGCGGATGACCAAGCCCTCGAAGTGCTCAGCGCTCAAGTTCGCCGCGGCCCCGCTCACCAGGAAAATCGCATCGACAGGGGCCATCGACTGCTTCACGTACTCGGGGCCGACCGGCGCGCTCGTCACCGTAGACCCGGTGGTCGTCTCGGGAACCCTCTCGCCCGAGACCGACATCTTCAGCCCTGCCGGGGCGTCAACGTGTGCCACCCCAGGCGAGCTGCATGACTGCGCGATCAGCTCGGCGGGAACGTGGACGACGCTCATCTGGGACAATCCCGGTACCGGCACGGGGACCTTCACCATCTCGGCGGTCAACCTCGACCTCAGCTCGTTGTCGGGCCCGGCCGGCACGCCGGTCACCGTTTCGAGTGGAGGCTTCAAGAGCGGCGAGACCGTCAAGGTGAACTACGAGACCGGGCTCGCGAGCCCGGCGAAAGTGCTCATCTGCCACGGTACTGCCTCTGGAACCGGGACAGTGAGCTGTTCAGGCACGGTCCCCAAGTCGAAGGCCGGCGCGGCCGGCCGCCATGTTGTCCAGGCTGCCGGTTCCACGTCAGGCCGTAAGACGAGCGGGACCTTCACGCTCAGCTGACCACGAGACAGCGCGTCAATGAGCCTGCCTGAATGGGCGCGCGGTCGTTGAGCCGCGCGGCTCCGCAAGCCCCGGTCAGTGGCAGCCGCCGGCCGCCCCGCCGGGGATGGTGGAGCAGGAGGCCGTGTCGTTCTGGTCGAAGCCGCCGAGGATCGACGCCCACTGGGCGCCTGCGGTGTTGTCCTCGCCGCCGAGGATCGACGCCCAGCCCACCTTCGTGGTGTTGCCGTCGCCGCCACTCACCGAGGACTGGTTGCCGCCGGCGCTGTTGGACCCGCCGCCGCTCACCGAGGAGTAGTAGGCACCCGCGGTGTTCTCCCAACCGCCGCTGACCGCAGCCTCGAAGCCACTCGCGGTGTTACCGTACCCGCCGCCGACCCAGCCCGCCTGGTTGGTCTTCGCCTGGTTGGTGTCCCCGCCGCTGACCGAGCCGTACTGACCGCTGGCGAGGTTGCCCGTACCGCCGCTGACCGCCGCGTCGTTGCCGGAGGCGGTGTTCTGGAAGCCTCCGCCGACCCAGGCTCCGAAACTGGTCTCCGCGTGGCCGATGTCCCCGCCGCTGACCGAAGCGGCGGTGCTGCTGGCGGAGTTGCCGAACCCCCCGCTGACAGAAGCCTCGGTGCCCAGGGCCGTGTTGGTCGATCCACCGGTGACCGAGGCGAACGGTGCGCCGATCGCGTTGTTCTGGCCGGCAAGCAGACCGCCGTAGCTGCTCCAGCTGTTGTCGTCGCCGACTATCAGGTTGTGCGAGCCCGACTGCGCATAATTATCGGGATTGTCGTTGTACCCGATGATGAGGTTGCCCAGCCCGTTCGGCGTGGTCTCCGAACCCGTGCCGTTCACGAGCTGGATGTTCTCGCCCGAGACAGTCAGGGTCTCGTCACCGTTCACGACGCTGCGGGTCACCCCGGTGAGCAGGGCCTGCAGCGTGGACACCTGGGACTGCAGCGTGGACACCTGGGACTGCAAGGTGGACACGTTGCCCTTCAGGGTCGTGACCTCACTCTGAGGGGCGAGCGAGAGCGTCGTCATGCCCGCCTTGCAGGTGCCGCCACTCGGATAGCTCACCACGCCCTTCGTGCTCGCGCACAGCACCACCGCGCTTGCTGCCTCGGGCCGCGCGCCGGCCGCGCGCCTGGCCGCGGAGTTCGCCCTGGCCGCGTGGGTGGAAGCCGCCGCCGACCCGGCGGCCAGCCCCACGCCCAGCGCAGCCGCGAACGCCCCGAGGGCCCCGAGCAGCACCCACCGCAGCCGCAACCCGCCGGCCGGACCCGACTGCACACCCCCGACCTGCGCACAGCCGCAACCGTTCATGATCCTCATCTCCTCGGCCGGTGCCGGCAGCGGTGCAGATGAGGGACCGAAGAAGCGGAGGAATGACTTCATGACGACAACTCCTTGAGCGGTGCCCAGTGGGATAACCAAAATTATGCTCGCGCCGTCCGGCGACAGCCGCGCGCAGATCATCAGTTCGGACGCAACCTGCAGGGGCGGGTCGCCGGGCAGTAGGTGAAGAGCACGTGCCAATTGGGGGTTAGATTGGCTGCGGTGCTGGGGGTGCGCCATCACCGGCCAGGGCGTAACCCTGGCCCGGGGACTGGTGACTGCCGGGCTGCCCGGGCACGGGGTTCCGGGGAGCGGGCGGGATGTGCGGGGGCCTCGTGACGGAAGGCGGATCCACGGTGCACGGCAGCCACTTCGACCCGTTCGGTACCGCGGAGTTGCGCCGCCTCGTGCTCGATGCCTGGGCGGCGTCGCCCGCGCGGTTCCGTGAGGATGCCAACGCGGAGGAGGACTACGCGCTGGGTGGCTACCGGGACCGCGTCGTGGTCGAGCTGGCGCAAAACGCGGCTGATGCGGGGGCGCGCGCCGGGGTGGCAGGCCGGCTGCGGCTGACATTGCGGGACGCAACGCTGATAGCCGCGAACGTGGGGGCGCCGCTGGACGCGGCGGGCGTCGCGGCATTGTCGACGCTGCGTGCTTCCAGCAAGCGAGGATCCGGCGCGCACGAGATGGCGGTCGGCAGGTTCGGCGTGGGTTTCGCTGCCGCTGTGGCGGTCAGCGAGGAGCCGAGCATCTCCTCGGTCACCGGCGCGGTGAGCTGGTCGAGCAGCGCCGCCCGCGACCTTGTCCAGCAGATTCCGGCATTGGCTGGCGAGCTGGCCGCGCGGTCGGGTCACCTGCCCGTGCTGCGGCTGCCGTTCCCGTCCGGCGGCTCGCCCCCGGCAGGCTTCACGACAGCGGTCACGTTGCCGCTGCGCGACGAGGCGGCTGGCCGGCTCGTCAGCCGGCTGCTCGCCGAAACGGGGCCCGCGCTGCTGCTGGCGCTGCCCGCGCTCGCTGCCGTCGAGATCGAAGCCGACGGCGTGACACGCACGCTTACCGCGGCGCATGACGGCGACGGCGTCACCATCACCGTTGACGGCTCAGCCTCCAGGTGGCGCACGGAAACCGCGGGCGGCGTCGCCGATCCTGCGCTGCTCGCCGACCGCCCGGCCGAAGAGCGCGCCCGCTCGTCGTGGTCGGTGCGCTGGGCGGTGCCGGTCACCCCCGGCGGGCCGGACGGTGACGCTCCGGCCGGCCGGCTGCCAGAGGGGGTCGGCGCTGTCGTGCACGCGCCCACGCCGACCGATGAGCCACTCGGCCTCCCGGCGCTGCTGCTCGCCTCGTTCCCGCTCAGTACCGACCGCCGTCACGTCGCACCGGGCCCGCTCACCGACTTCCTTGTCAACCAGGCCGCCGAGGTCTACGCTCGGCTGCTGCCCAGCCTGAGGCCAGGTGACGGCCTGCTCGATCTGGTCCCGGGACCGGTCGGGCTGGGCGAGCTGGACGCGCAGCTGCGGCGGGCGATCCTGGCGCGGCTGCGGGAGACGGCGTTCCTTCCCGCCGCGCGGCACCGCGGCCAGCGAATCCGGCCGCGTGACGCGGTCGTCCTTGAGCCGGCCGTCCCGGGGCTCACCGGCTACCTCGCGCCGGTGCTGGACGGCCTGATCGAGGGGCCGGCCCGGCATCCCGCCTACGCGGTACTCGGCGTCCGGCGGCTGCCGATGGCCGAGCTTGCCGACCTGCTCGCCTCGCTCGACCGCGATCCGGCCTGGTGGCGGCGGCTGTATGAGGCGCTGGCCGGCGCGGCCCCGGGCGAGCTCGGCGCGCTGCCGGTGCCGCTGGCTGACGGACGGCTGGTGCGCGGCCCGCGCGGGCTGCTGCTGCCCGCGTCCGGCCTCGATCACCCCGGGCAACTGTCGCTGCTCGGCCTGCGCATCGTGCATCCTGGCGCAGCGCACCCGTTGCTCACCCGGCTGGGCGCGACCGAGGCAACGCCGCGCAGCGTCCTGGCCGATCCGGCCGTGCGCGCTACCGTCGCGGACTCCTACGACTGCGACGATCCCGGGCCCGTCGCCGAGGCGGTGCTCAGCCTCGCCGCAGCCGCGCACCTGCGGCCGGGTGACCAGCCCTGGCTCGCGGATCTGGCGCTGCCGGGCGCCGACGGCGAGTGGTATCCGGCGGGTGAATTGCTGCTCCCGGGCGGCCCGCTGGCCGAGGTGGTCGCGGCGGACACGCCGTTCGGCACCCTCAGCCCGGCGATGCTCGAGCGCTACGACGCCGCGACTTTCGAGGCAGTCGGAGTGCTGTCGTCATTTGCCCTGCTGGCGGCCGAAGACGTGCCCCTTGATGCGCCGGACCTCGACCTGGATGGTGTCAAGGAGTGGGCGGCCGACGCATGTGCGCAGCTGCCCGGCGGCGCCGCGCCGCTGGTGGCGGCCGAGGTACTGGCGGTCCGCGACCTTGAGCTCGTGGACCCGGCGCGCTGGCCGCGGGCACTCGAGCTGCTCGCCGCTCCGCCTTTGCGGGCGGCGCTCGTCGAGCCCGCCCGGGTGCTGCTCGCAGACGGCCGCCGCGCCGATGTACCGTCCTACACCGCCTGGTGGCTCCGCCGGCATCCGGTCCTCGGCGGCCGCCGGCCCGCCGACGTGCGCGCCGCCGGCACGGACCCGCTGCTCGCGGGCCTGTACGACGAGGGCGCCCTGCCAGCGGATCCGGAAGTCGCGCGCGCGCTCGCAGTACGCACCTCGCTGACTGAGCTGCTCGCCGAGCCGGGCGGGCCGGACGAGCTGCTGGACCGGCTGGCGGACCCGGGGCGGCCGGTGACGCGGGCCCAGTTGCGGGCGCTGTGGACCGCGCTTGCGGCCGTCGCCGAGGCCGCACCGCCGGACCGGGTGCGCGCGGTATGCGGTGACGAGATTGTCGTAGCCGACGCCGGGGACGCGCTGGTGCTCGACGCTGCGGACCTGTGGCCGCTCGTGGCCGCCCGGCCGCTGGTGCTGGCGCCGCACGACCGGGCCATCCGGCTCGCCGACCTGCTAGACCTGCCGCTGGTCTCGGAGGAAATCGCCGGCCTGGTCGAGTCGGCGCCGGTACGCCGCCCGGTCCCCGCGATCGTGCGCGCGGTGCTGCCCGACGCTCCGCCGACCTACTACGCGCACGACCCGCTCGTTGTGGACGGCGTTCGCGTGCCCTGGCGCTACACCCTCGGCGCGGTGCACGCAGCCGGGCCCGGCGGCCTCGCCTGCGGGCTGGCGTGGGCGTCGGGCATGTGGTTCGCGCGGCACCTGCTCGCCGCGCTGCTGGGCGACCCCGGCGCGGCCGCCCGCCTGCTCGCGGAGGCCGACCTGGACCGCGATCCACCGCCCGGGCACTAACGTAGCAGCGAAGACGCATCCGGCGAGAAAATCCAGGACAGCTGGAAAGGCGGTCAGCGGAGCTCGGATCGCACGGTGCGCAGCCGGTCCTGCAGGAGGCGCTGTTCGGCTTCGCTGGGCGCCAGGGTCACTGCGGTGTGAAGTTCTCCGGCCGCCTCGCTCGTGTGGCCAAGCCGACGCAGGTTGTCCGCCAGGGCGGCGTGCCACAGATGTGAGTATTCCAGGTCGGCGATGGTCTTCAGGGCAGCCAACCCCGCCTCGGGGCCGTCGCGTTCGGTAACCGCGACCGCCCGGTTGAGCGCCACTACGGGGTTGGCCGTGATCGACCCGAGCAAGTCGTAGAGGCCGACGATCCGGTCCCAGTCAGTCTCCTGCCAGCTGGGCGCGGTGGAGTGGGCGGCGGCGAGGTGAGCCTGGATCTGATAGGGCCCGGCGACCCCGGCGGAACGGGCCACCGCCTCGGACAGCCACGCCGAACCCTCGGCGATCGCGGCGCGGTTCCAGCGGCTGCGGTCCTGGTCGGCCAGGGTCACCGGGTTACCGTCGGCGTCGGTGCGGGCGCAGGTGCGGGCCGAGGTCAGCAGCAACAAGGCAAGCAGAGAGAGTGTCTCGGGCTCGTCGGGCATCAGGCTGGCCAGCAAGCGGGCCAGCCGGATCGCCTCGGCCTCGAGATCGACACGGGCCACCGCGTCCCCGCCGGTGGGGGCGTGGGCCTCGGTGGCGATCAGGTACACCACGGCCAGCACTGCGGCCAGCCGGCCGGGAAGCTCCGCATCGGAGGGAATCGCGTAGGGGATGCGGGCCGTGGCGATCTTGGAGCGGACCCGTACCAGGCGCTTCGCCATGGTGGCCTCAGGCACCAGGAAAGCGCGGGCGATGGCCGGCACGTCGAGCCGGGCAAGCGTGCGCAGCGAGAGGGCCACCTGAGCCTCACGGCCGAGCGCCGGGTGGCAGCAGGTGAAGATCAGGCGCAGCATGTCGTCGCGCAGAGAGGTCTCTGGCTCCATCGCCTCGATCGCGTCCTCGATCTGGTCCGGCGCGGCCCCCGTTCCCCACCGGAACGCGGCGGCGGTCTCCTTGGCCGACCGGGCTGACTCGCGTCGCAGCAGGTCAAGCGCCTTGCGCCGGGCGACCACCGCCAGCCAGGCACGCGGATTATCAGGGATCCCCGTTCTGGGCCAAGCGTCCAGGGCGGTGATCGTAGCCTCGGAGAGCGCGTCCTCGGCGACGGCCAGGTCGCCGACGGTCCTGGCCAGCGTGGCCAGCACCCTGAGACCTTCGCTCCTCAGCACCTCGGCCAGCGTGTCGGTGGCGTCCATGCCAGGGTGCACCTAGGCGTGTACCGGCGCTATCGGGCGAAGCTCGATCTTCCCCCGCCAGGCGGCCGGGATCTGCGCCGCCCACGCGATGGCCTCGTCGAGGTCGGCCACCTCCAGCAGGAAGTATCCGCCCAAGACCTCCTTCGCCTCGGCATAAGGGCCGTCGACCAGCAGGACGTCGCCGCCCTTGCCGCCCGAGACGGTGATGGTGGTCGACATGGCCACCGGGTGCAGAGCCTCGCCGCCGCGCATGACCCCGGCCTCGGTGGCCCGGCGGGCAAACTCGGTGTACTCGGGGGAGAACTCCGTCTCCGGCGGTGAGTCCCAGTACTGGTCCCGGTCGTAGTAGCACAAGGCCACATACAGCGCCATCGTCAAGGCTCCTTCCGTTCAGCGGACCATGCCGTACCGTTTTACCTGGGCGATCACCACTGCGCCAACCGCTGCCACAGCCTCGTACCCGTTTGGATCCGGGTACGGGGCGGCTCCCCAGAAGGGAGCGCCCCGTACCCGGAAGACGGCGCCTTAGCTGGCGGGGCTGTTGTGGTAGGAGGCGATGCGCCAGGCGCCGTCGCGCCTGACCAGCACCCAGGTCGCGCGCACCAGCCGCTCGCTCGCGACAGCGTCCTGCCCAGGGAAGATGATCCCGCCCTCGCTGACCACGATGGCCGTGTCGTCGGTGAGAAAACGGACATCCACCGGGTGGTCGGTCGCCCGCGACCCGCTGAGCGGGCCCGCGAACCCCGCGGCCATCGTGGCGCGGATCTCCTCGCGGTCCTTCTTGTAGACGCCGGGCTGGACCACACTGGCGTCGTCGGTGTAGTCGGCCACGAACGCCTCGGCGTCGTTGGCTTCCCACGCCTTGTACAACCCCGCGAGCACGTCGAGAATGGCCTGCCGGTCGGTGTCGGACCCTGCTGTGGTGGTCTTGCTGGTCATCGGTCTCCTCGTTTCTCTGCGCGTGGTGGCGAGCGCCACCCGTGGGAAGGACGGACGAGCCCGCCCGGAGAGGACAACCCCGCGGCGCAAAGCTGGAAAAAAAATTGAACATCACCGTGCACAGGCTTGATCAGAGACCAGCCGGGGCGGCCTCCAAGACCTGTTCCGCCAGCCGGTCTGAGCCCTCATCCCTGGTCCGCCGTCGGCACGCTCCGCAAGCTCAGAGGTCCACGTGCAGCGGCGGCCTTCTGCCGCCCTCCGCGAGCCAGCTGGTGAGCATGACCCGGTCGATCGAGTCGGCCCGGCCGAGCCGGCCAGTGGCGTCGGCGTAGTCGCTGAGCTCATCGCGGGTGAACCAGCGGGCCTCCGCGAACGGATCGGTGGCACCGCGCGCCAGCCACCGCTGCCGCGAAATGACGGAGCGCGTCGAAGCCGGCCGCGCTGGCCGGCAGCGGACTGGGACGTCTACGGTGAAGACAAACCAAGCACAGGCGGTATGCACACGCGTTCACGTCGGCCAGCGGAAGGGATAACGGCATGGCCAGTACGCACCCGGGCACTGTCTTCGTCACCGGCGCGAGCAGCGGCTTCGGGGCCGCGATCGCGCGCCGGTTCGCGACCGCGGGTGCCCGGGTCGTGGCCACCGCCCGGCGCGCGGACCGGCTCAAGGACCTGGCCGCCGAACTGGGCCCGCGCGTGCTGCCGGTCGCACTGGACGTGCGCGACCGGGCCGCGGTGGCCGAAGCTGCCGGCACGCTGCCGACCGAGTTCGCGCAGATCGACGTGCTGGTGAACAACGCCGGCGCCGCCCTCGGCCTGCGCCCGGCCCAGGACGCGGACCTGGACGACTGGGACCAGATGATCGACACGAACTGCAAGGGCCTGGCCTACTGCACCCGGGCGATCCTGCCTGGCATGGTGGCCCGCCGCCGTGGTCACGTAGTCAACCTCGGCTCGGTCGCCGGCACCTACCCGTATCCGGGCGGGAACGTCTACGGCGGCACCAAGGCATTCGTGCACCAGTTCAGCCTGAACCTGCGCAGCGACCTGCATGGCACGGGAGTACGCGTCACCTGCATCGAACCCGGCATGGCCGACACGGAGTTCTCCGTCGTCCGGTTCGGCGGAGACAAGGCCAAGGCGGACGCCGTCTACGCCGGGATGCAGCCGCTGACCGCCGACGACATCGCCGAGTCCGTGTACTGGGCGGCGACCCTGCCGCCGCACGTCAACGTCAACGTCATCGAGCTGATGCCGGTAGCCCAGAGCATCGCCCCGTTCCAGATAGCCCGCGACAGCTAAGCTGACCGGCCGCTGCAAAGCTACCGGCCGCTGCAAAGATCGCTCGGCGTAAAAGCGCTCGACCTCATCCTGCTCGACGTCGGCGTCCCGCGGCTGGCTGCGGGGGTGACGCGTCGCCGTCCCGGCCAACTGCCGACGGCCGGCCGCCGACGCGGGAAACCGCAGGTCCGGCGGCCGGGCGGTTCGTCAGCGGCGCCGTGCGCCGGGACCGGTGCCCGGCGATGAGCCGGCCGGGTTCGTGTAGGTGAAGCTGGCGGTCGTGGTGCCTCGCCCGGAGCCGGTGAAGTAGCTCTCGATCGTGCCGACGGTGACCGGTACTTTCACGCCTTTCGTTCCGGGGGGTGAGGTGGCGTCGACCGCCGTGGTCGACCCGCAGTCGAGCAGTGCCTTGACGGGGGTGATCGACTCGGCTTCGACGTTTCCGAAGAACACGTCGAGCGGGCAGCCGAGGTTCTCGCCGCCGATCGTCACTTTCGTCCCGCCCGCGGCCGGGCCCGAGGCCGGCGAGACCGAGCCGACCCTGGGGTTGCCAGGCGGATAGAGGTACAACAGGTCAGCGGGCCGGCTCAGGCTGCAGCCGGTGACGGTGCACAGCCGGACGTCAACGATCGCCGGGTTCTGCTGCACGGTCTGGGTGCTCAGGCTGGTGTTCCCGTTGACGGTGAACGCGTACTGGGTGCCGACCGAGAAGGGCGCCCGGGTGTCGGTGAACTCGATCGGGGCGATCAGCTGGCCGGCGAACCCGCGGCCGCTGACCTGGATCGGGGTCCGGCCGGTGTCTGGCGCGCCGTAGCTGCCGTCCAGCTCGGTGCTGTTGATCGTGTTCGCGACGGCGGTGACGTTCGGGATGCCCGCGTACGTGACGGTGCCCGGACCCGACTGGCCGGCCAGCGACTTGACGCTGAACGGGACGCGCGAGGGGCCGGCCGTCCGCGCCTGGCCCGGGGCGGCGATCTGCATCTTCGTTCCGGTCAGGAACACGTAGTTGGTGTCCATCGAGGACTCCAGGGCGGGGTTGCCGAAGTCGGCCCAGTCGATCGTCAGCGGGTCGAAGCCCGCTCCGCGGACGGTTATCACCGTGCCGCCCTTCTCGCTCGCCAGGCTCGCGGGCCCCGCTGACGTCGAGACGGAGGTGACCGACGGCACCGGGACGTAGTCGAATTCGGTCGGCGCCTGCATCGTCTCGCAGCCGCAGTGCGGCGGAGCGACCAGGACGCCCAGCGAGTTGACCGTGACCGGTCCTTCGGCTGGCGGGCGGATGCGCCCGGTCGCGCTGGTACCGCGCGCGGCCTTGACCCTGACCTGGACCTGGCAGATGTCGTTGGCTGCGTCCTCGCCGGCATACACCCCGGTGGAGGGCAGCGGCGAGCATGCGGTGCGCGGGGAGTACTTCGGCGCCGTCGCGGTGATCCGGTAGGGGCTGTTCACGGTGAAGCCCGTCGCCGCGACCGCGCCGAAAGTGACCGAGGTCGCCCCGGTGAAGCCGGACCCCAGAATCGTCACCTTCCCCGGCGCGGCCCGCGATCCGGCGTACGGGATCACGCCGGTGACGCTAGGGACGACTCCCGCGGCGCTGGTATCCACGTACTCGAAGGTCGAGTTCGGGCCGGAGATGCTCGGCCGGCCGTCGTTCAGCGTCACGATCACGTCGGCTGGCCCGGCTCCGTCCTGCGGCGCAGGCGCGCCCGGCGGGCGGACCTCGCGAGCGGGCGGCACGGTGGCGACGATGGTGGTCGGGCTGCGGACGCTGAAATGACCCGGCGGGATCTGACCCGCCCCGATCTCGATCGCCGCGACGTCCGGCGACCCGCCTGACTCAAATCCTGTCCCGGCGATCACGATGTGCTCCCCGCCGGCCGTGCTGCCGATGGGCGGGCTGACCTCGGAGACGACCGGCCGGCTTGGCTGGCCGGCCAGGGTACACAGGTAGTACGCCAGCCCGGCACTGCCCCCTGGCCCGGTCAGCCGCGGCGAGCCCAGACCAGACCCCAGGTCATAGCCGGTCGTTGCCGGGAACACCAGGCCGTTGTCGAGACCGTAGACGTCGTTGCCGCCGCGCGTGATGTCGTTGAACGCGGCCCCGTAGTCGCCCGGATTCGACCCCACCGCGTACAGCTGCGGGCTCGCGAAACCCACTCCGCTGCGCGTGGCCGGCTGCGAGGCGCACGTCGGCGAGGCATTGATCAACGCCAGCAGGGCCGCCCAGATCGGCGTCGATGACGAGGTGCCACCGGTCGTGCTCCACCCGCCGAACGCCGCCTCGTAGACCGTGACCGCGCCGGTGAACTCGTCCGCCTGCGCCGACACGTCAGGAACCAGCCGGCACGGCGTGGCAGAACTCGCACCCCGCACTGTTGACTGGCAAAAGCCCGCCGGATAGCCGAAGCTCTTCTCGACCCGGTCAGCATTGGCGTAGTCAGCGCTCCCCGGCAGCGCGATCCCCGGAACCGTCGCCGCACGCTGCCAGGCCGGCATCGCCCACGATTGCGGAGATCCCGCCGCCGCCCGCGCCTTCCTTGGCGCCGTCGTTCCAGACCTGCTCGAGCGGCGGCTGGGTCGCCGCGTCATCGATCGTCGTGCCCCCGACCGACACGACGTAGGGCTGGCTGCCCGGGTCATCTACCGATAGCGGGTTCTGGCCCGAGACCGGAGTCGGGGTCTCGAAGGTGTTGCAGTCGTCGGATCCGTTGTCGCCGGCCGCGCCGAACACCGACTGCCCCTGCGCGGCGGCCTGCTCGAACAGCAGGTTCTCGGCTTGCTGGAGCCCCGGCTGGCCGAGCTGAATGGCCTGCTCGCACAGCCCCCAGCTCGTGCTCACGACCTGGTCGCGGTCCGCGTTGATGATCGCCGCGTACTCGTCGACCGGGTCGTAGATAATACCGTCCGACCCCGGGCTCGGTCCTTCGTAGACATCGATCGTGGCCCCGGGGGCGATCGCCGAAACGTCCTCGACGTCGAGATTCGCCTCGCCGCTTCCCGGCCCGGTCGGCTGGCCCCCGTCGACCGGGATCACGTGCAGCCGGCTGAGCATGCTCGCCGCCGCGGACGCGCCGAAGTAGCACGTATCGAACGTCTTGACGTCCGAACGCAGGAACGGCTCGAGCTCGTAGATGGCGATGCGCTGGCCCGCGCCGAAATCGCCGCTGTGATAGAGGCCGAACGCGCCGTACGCGTGGGCGATCTGATCGTCGGTCAGGCCGCCGAACGCGTGAGCCGCGGCGGTGGCGCTCGCGCACGCCTTCGGCGAGCCAGCCGGATGCGCGAAGCTCGTCGTCCCGGGCGAGCGGATCTTCCCCCTGGCCGAGGCGGGCGGGCGCAGGATCCCGGCCGGCCGGACCTGCACCAGATCGTTCAGGCCGAGGACAGCAGCGACCGAGCCCGCGATCGTCGACGGCAGCGAGACGGCAGATGTCGTCGCCCGGCCCAGGGATCCGCCGCGGAGCCGGTAGCTGCGCAGCCCGGTGTGAAAAGCACCCTCGACCTGGCCGGCAGTCCCGCTGAAGCGCACCAGCAGGCCATCGCTCGATACGCCGCGCACCCGCAGGCCGCGGGCCGTCAGCTGCGAGCGCACGGCGCCGATCGCCGACCGGGACGGCCCGAACCGGCTCGCGAACGCGCCGGCCGGCAGGTACTGACGGAACGACAGGGAGTTCTTATCCGTCACGTCCGCGATGAACCGCACGAGCGCGGGGTTGTCACGAGGCTTCAGCACCACCGCCCCCGAGACCGCAGCCGACACCGGCACCGCACCGATCGCCCTCGCCCCGGCCGGAACATGCGGGGCGGCTTCGACCTGCTCCATCGCCGCAGGGACCGGATGCCCCGGCGACGCCGAGGCCGGCGACGCCGACAACACCCCCGCCGCCGAAATGACCAGCAATCCGAGCAGGGAAGCTATCCGCGGCACGCCCCAGCGGGAAACAGCCGAGCCCTTATTGCCGCGGCGTCCGGCGGCGTGAACGTTACGGCCGACCCGGTGACTAGCCATGACGACCTTTCCACAGCGCTCGGTGCCAGTACCAGCCCGTTAAACCGGCCGTGCGGTGCTGCGGCCCTGGCTATCTGGTGCGGGCCTGCGCAGGATGGCCGAGCAGGCGGGAGTGGACCGCAAGACTGCTGCCGGGGAGGCTGCCGCTTACCATACCCGCGCGACCGGCCCGCGATCCTCGCGTGTCGGTCAGGCAGATGGGCTGGCTGACCGAATCGTCTGCTGCGGCCGCGCGCTTCACCACAGCCCGGGAATGAGCCGCCACCGGAGCGCGAAGCGGTGCCCTGGCGCGCAGGCTGCCGATGGCTGCGCCCGCCGCGTCGTTGACCTGTCATCGCGGTGATGCCATACTCGGTATGCAGTACTTGGTATGGAGATGCCGGTGTCGGTTCGTCACAGCCTGCTGGCGGTGCTGTCCGCCGGGCCCATGCACGGCTACGGGCTGAAGACCGAGTTCGAGGCCGCGACCGGGGATGTCTGGCCGCTCAACGTCGGGCAGGTGTATACCACCTTGGGCCGGCTGGAGCGGGACGGGCTGGTTACCGCCGGGGCCGACGCCGACGGCCAGAAGGTGTACCAGATCACTGAGGCCGGGCGTGAAGAGCTTGGCCGGTGGTTCGATACCCCGGTGCCGCGCGAGGTGGTTCCCCGCCAGGAGGTAGCGATCAAGCTGGTATTCGCGATGCGGTCCGGCGTGGCGGACGTCGCCGCGGTCGTCCAGCAGCAGCGGCTGGCGACCGTGCGGGCGCTGCAGGACGTTACCCGGCTGAAGGCCGCCGCTGAATCCAGCGGGGACCTGGCCTGGCTGATGATGCTCGACGCGCTGGTCTTCCAGGCCGAGGCGGAGGCGCGCTGGCTCGACATGTGCGAGGCGAGGCTCGCGAGGGAGAACGCCGCCGCGGGCACGGCCAGGCGGCCACCAGAGATCCCGGCCGGACAGCCGGCGGAACGGAGCAGCCAGTGGTCCTCCTAGACATAGACCGGGCGGGCCGGATCTTCGGGTCCGGGCACCTGCAGGTGGTCGCGCTGGACGATGTGTCGCTGCGGGTCAGCGTCGGCGAGTTCGTGGCCGTCATGGGGCCCAGCGGTTCGGGCAAGTCGACCCTGCTGCGCCTGGCGGGCGGGCTGGACCGGCCAACCTCCGGCCGGATCCTG
This sequence comes from uncultured Actinomycetes bacterium, assembly GCA_963762615.1. Classification (GTDB taxonomy): domain Bacteria; phylum Actinomycetota; class Actinomycetes; order Streptosporangiales; family Streptosporangiaceae; genus PALSA-505. The sequence goes on from CAVXLG010000020.1 coordinate 1,278,876, forward strand.
CTGGCCGGCCGTGACCTGGCCGGCCTGGACGAGGCCGCGCTCGCGCAGGCGCTGCGCCGGCAGATCGGCTTCGTCTTCCAGGAGACCAACCTGCTCGCGTCGCTGACCGCCGCCGAGAACGTGGCGCTCGCGCTGGAACTAGACGGCGTCAGGCCGAAGGCGGCGATGGCGGGCGGCCGCGGCCTGCTGGACTCCCTGGGCCTGGGAGCCGTCGGGGGCCGGTTCCCCGGCCAGCTGTCCGGGGGTGAACAGCAGCGGGTGACGATCGCCCGGGCGGTCGCGGGGGGCCGGTCGCTGCTGCTGGCCGACGAGCCGACCGGTGCCCTCGACGCGATCACCGGCGAGTCGGTGATGGGCCTGCTGCGCCAGCGGTGCGCCGCAGGCTGCGCGGTCGTGCTCGCCACCCACAACGTCCGGCACGCCGCGTGGGCCGACCGGGTGATCTTCCTGGCCGACGGACGGCTCGCCGGCGAGACGGGCCCGCCAGCCGGTCCCGGAGTGCCTGCTGGGAACCGGGCAGGCACGGTGACCGGCGCGGCGGCCGCCCCGGCCATCATCGAGCTGGCCGGGGTGGAGAAGACCTACCACAGCGGGCGGGTCGGGTTCCGCGCGCTGAACGGCGTGGACCTGGCTATCGCCGCGGGCGAGATGGTGGCGATCACCGGCCCGTCGGGCAGCGGCAAGACCACGATCATCAACCTCGTCGCCGGGATCGACCGGCCCACGGCCGGCGCGGTGACGGTCCGCGGCAGCCGCCTGGACCAGATGACCGAGGAGCAGCTTGCCGTCTGGCGCGGCCGCACCATCGGCATCGTCTTCCAGTTCTTCCAGCTGATGCCGACGCTCACCGCGGCGGAGAACGCCACGCTCCCGCTGGACCTCGCCCGGCTCGGGCCATCCCGCGAGCGCAAGGCCGTCGCCGGCCGCCACCTCGCCACGGTCGGGCTCGGCGATCGCGGTGACCGGCTGCCGCTGGAGCTGTCCGGCGGGGAGCAGCAGCGGGTGGCGATCGCCAGGGCGATGGCCTGCGGACCGCCGATCCTGCTCGGCGACGAGCCCACCGGCAATCTCGACACCGGGCTGGCGCGGGAGATGTTCGGGTTGCTCAAAGGCCTGAACGGACACGGAACCACGGTGGTGTACGTCACGCACGATCCGTCACTGGCCGCGCTGGCCTCCCGGATCGTGTCCGTCCGCGATGGCCTGATCACCGGCGATACGGGGCGGCGACCGTGAGCACGCTGAGCCGCAAGGCCTGGGGTGACCTGACCCGGCACCGCGCGCGCACGCTGCTGGCGGTGTTCACGCTGAGCATCGCGATCGCGAGCCTCGGATTCCTGGCCGTGCCGGCCCTGCTGAACGCGGCCATGAACCGCCAGATCGCGGGCAGCCACCTGTATGACGTCGGGATATCCACCCGCACCCTCGACCTGAGCCCGGCACAGCTCGGCGCGCTGGGCCGCCTGCCGGGCGTCGCCGCGGTCAGCCCGGCCGTGGGCTACGCCACCACGGCGACATCCGCCGACGGCCCCCAGGACATCGAGCTCGCCGGCACCAACCTGGCGTCCGCCCCGGTCAACACCGTCGCGCTGTTCACCGGCCGGATGCCGGGGCCGGGCGAGGTGCTGGCCGATGCGGGCAACGCCCGGGCCACCGGCTTCGCCGTCCCCGATGGCGGCACGATCGACGTGCGGGCCGCCGGCGGCAGGCTGGCACGGCTGCAGGTCAGCGGTACCGGCCTGAACCTGTACGCGACTCCTGGCGCGAACGGCTCGACCACGCCGGTCTTCTACGCCCCGACGGCCACGGTGCAGGCGCTGCGCGGCGTCCGCGGTTACAACTACCTGGGGTTCCGGCTCACCGACGACAGCACGGCCGCGCAGTCCCGGGTGGTCGCCGAGGTGCGCGCCTACCTGACCGCGCAGACCGGAGCGGACCCGATCACGGCGCTGCCCGCCGTCCGGGCCCCCGGCCAGTGGCCCGGGCAGTCCGGGTTCAGCCACATCATCGCGCTGCTGTACATCATCACGATCCTCGCGTTCGCCTCCGCCCTGTTCCTCATCTCGGCCACGATGAACACCCTCATCGCCGAGCAGGCCGGCGAGATCGCCATCCTCAAGACGCTCGGCGGCCGGCGACGGCAGATCGCCGGCATCACCGTGCGCACCGCGGCGATGCTGGGCGCGGCAGGCGCGGTCATCGGCACCATTATCGGCATCGCCATCGCCTACCTGCTGGCCGGCTACTTCGCCGTGAAGCTCATCGACGTGTCGTTCGGCTTCGCCATCTCGGTCCCCGTGGTCGTGGCCGGCCTCGTGCTCGGCCCGGCGCTCGCCGTGGCCGCGTCGCTGCCCGCGCTGCGCCGCGCGCTGCGCAGGCCCGTGGCCGAGACCCTGGCCGGCACGGGCACCAGCGGATTCGGCTCCGGCTGGCTCGACCGCCTGGCCGCGCGCAGCGGCCTGCTGTCGGGGGCCAGGGTGCCCGGCAGCGTGCGGATGGGAGTCCGCAACGCGCTGCGGCAAAAGCGCCGCAGCGCGGCCACGATCGCGCAGGTCGCCGTGGCAGCCGGGCTCGCGATCGCCTTCCTCGCCCTCGGCCAGTCGATAACCGCCGTCATCAGCCAGACCATCGGCAAGCTGCACTTCAGCGTCGGCGTCGGGATGGCATCGACCCACGGCGCGCGGCCGTTCGGCAGCCAGGCGCTCGCCGTCGCCGCCGCCACGCCCGGCGTCACCGGAGCCGAGCCGGTCGAGACCAGTTCGGTGCAGTACAACGGGCAGACCTACGTGGCGTGGGGCCTGGGCACCCGCCCCTTCTACCGTTACCGGCTGAGCGCGGGCCACTGGTTCACGGCCGCCGATACCGCCACCGGCGCCCGCCCCGCCGTCCCGCCGGTGGTGCTCGGACCCGCCGTCGCCCGCGCCACCGGCGCCCGGGTCGGGCAGATCCTCACCTTCACCCTGGCCGCGGGACCCACCAGGGTGAAGGTCATCGGGATCGACACCGGCCAGCCCAACGCGGGCGGCACCGTCTACTTCCCGCTACCCGTGCTGGAACGCCTGGACGGCGGGCCCGGCACCGCGGACTCGATCTGGCTCGCCACCGCCAGCACCGCGCACGCCGCCGTCAACCGGGTGGCCGCCGCCGCCGCGAACCGGCTGGCCGCCGCCGGGTACCCGGTCAGCACCACGAGGATCTACGTCACCGAGGCGCAGATCACCGCGGCCGACGCCGCCATCCTCACCATCGTGGAGATCCTCGGCCTGGTCGTGGTGGCCATCATGCTCATGGGCCTGGTCAGCGCCCTCAGCATGGGCGTCATCGAGCGCACCCGCGAGGTCGGAATCTTGCGCTGCGTGGGCGCCAGGGCCCGGCACATCCGGCGGGTCTTCAGCGTGGAGGCGGTGGTCCTGGCTTCTGCCGGCTGGGTGTTCGGGGTCCTGCTCGGCTGGCTGATCTACGAGGGGCTGCTGATGCTCCTGCTGCACAACGCCGCCGTCAGCCTGCCGCAGGAGTTCCCGCCGGCCATCCCGCTGATCACGCTCGCCGGCGTCCTCGTGCTCACGCTGCTGGTGATCCGCGGGCCGCTGCGCCGCGCCACCCGGATCCAGCCCGGCACCGCGCTCCGGTACCAGTGATGATCTACCTGATCAGGTGGCTCATCAGGAAGCTGCGGCGCCGCACCACGTCCCCGGCCGAGACGCCGGTCGCGGTATCCGGGCAGGACGAGCCTGCCGTCCGCGGGCAACGCGAACGGCTCGCGACTTCGGGTCTCATGACTTCGGCGGTGGCGGCATCGGGCGCGAACCGAGGCGCCCCGGCGATCTCCGTCCGCGGCCTGAGCAAGCGCTTCGGCGACCGGGTCGCGTTCCAGGACGTCTCCTTTGAGATCGGCTACGGCGAGGTCTTCGGCTTCCTCGGGCCGAACGGTGCCGGGAAGACGACGACCGTGCGGACGCTCGGCACGCTCATCGCGCCGACCTCGGGCTCGGCGACGGTCGCCGGAATCCCGCTCGCGCCGGAGAACGGGGTGGAGATCCGCCGGCGGATCTCGGTCATGCCCGAGTCGCCGGGCCTGTACCTCCGGCTGAGCGTGGCCGAGAACCTCGGATGCTTCGCCGACCTTTACGAGGCGGCCGACCCGGCGATCGCATCGACCGTGCGCTGCGCGCCGTCAACCTGGCCGACCGGGCCCGCGATGCCTGCGGCTCGTTGTCCAAGGGCCTGCGCCAGCGGGTCGCCCTGGCGCGCGCGCTGCTCAGCGACCCCGAGGTGCTGTTCCTCGACGAGCCGACCGCGGGCCTGGACCCGGTCGCCGCCCGCGACGTCCACGAGCTGATCGACGATCTCCGGCGCGGCGGCGTCACGATTTTCCTCACGACGCACCGCCTGGAGGAGGCCGAGCGCCTCTGCGATCGCGTCGCGATCCTGAACACGACGTTGCGCACGATCGGCCGCCCCGACGAGTTGCGCGAGCAGCATGTTCGCCAAGACGCTCACGGTCAGGACCCTCGCCCCGCTGCCTGACCCCGGCCGCGTGTTCGACGGCCTGCCGGCCGTCGACGGCTGGCAGGCCGACGGCACCGCCGGCTACGTGCTCGCCGTATCCGACCCGGTCGTCGCCGCGCCCGCCAGCACCCGGGCTCTCGTCCAGGCGGGCGCCGACGTGCTGTCGATCGGCGAGTCGCGCCACTCGCTCGAGGACGTCTACCTCGAGCTGGTCAACGAGGATGCGCAGGCGCGCCGAAATGAGCATCAGCAGGAGGCGCGTCCGGGCCATCTACCGCAAGGAGCTCCGCGAGTACCGGCGCAACCGCTCCATCGTCAGCGGGATGGCGATCCTCCCGCTTATCTTCCTCATCCAGCCCCTGATCACGGTGTTCAACCTGTCCGCCTCGGCCGCGAGCCAGCTGGCAGGCCACCACGAGCTGTTGTACCTGCTGGCCATCCCGGCGCTGGTGCCCGCGACGATCGCCGCCTTCTCGGTCGTCGGGGAGCGCCAGCAGGGCACGCTGGAGCCGGTGCTCACGACGCCGGTCCGCCGCGAGGAGTTCCTGCTCGGCAAGGCACTGGCGTGCTTCGTCCCGTCGGTGGCGATCTCGTATGCGGTCTATGTCTTCTTCCTGGCCTGCGTCGAGATCTTCGGTCAGCCGGCCGTGACATCGGCGCTGGTGCGAGGCCCGGATCTGCTCGCCCAGCTGATCTTCACCCCGCTGCTGGCCGGCTGGTCGATCTGGGTCGGCATAGCGATCTCCACCCGGTCCAGTGAGGTCCGCGTCGCCCAGCAGCTCAGCTTGCTCGCGAACCTGCCTTCGGTCGCGGTGACAACGCTCATCGCGTTCAACGTGATCCGTCCCACGCTCGCCGTCGCCCTCGGCGCCGCCGTGGTACTGCTGGTCCTCAACCGGGTCGGCTGGCGGCTCACGTCGGCGATGTTCGACCGCGAACGGCTCATTACCGGTACCAGGTGATGAGGCTGGGACAGCATGTTCGCTGGTGCGTCCTGTCGTGGGATGCTTACCGGGCCGCCGCTCGCGTGTTCGCGCAGGGTAGCGGCCGCGAGATGCCAGCTGCTGACTGCCCGGGTCAATGGCGTGACGTCCCTGGGCGCCGGGCCGGCGACTGCCGGCGGCTGCGTCGCGCAGCGCGGTTGGATCCTGTGTCCGGGCGATGAGGGATTCCCGGTGGCCGAATGAAGATCGTAAGCCCGTTGCTGGCCGTCGTGCTGGCCGCTCTGTCGGTGGTTGCTATCCGGCAGGGCAGGCGAGCATGGCGCGATCCGGACTGGGAGCCGCGCTCGGGATCGCAGTCGCCGCGCAGTGTCGTGGCGCTGGCAGTCCTGATGGTCTCGTTCGCGGTGCTCCTCGCCGGAGCGTCGGTCTTGGCTAACGTGCCTGGGACGGGCTGGAAGGATGCTGGCGCGGGGCTGGCCGCTGCCGGTTTCGTGGCAATCACGTTCGCCGCGATCAGCATGGAAACGACCAAGAGGTTCGGGCGGCCACGATTCCTCATCCCGCCGCCGAGGCGGCCGGGCTACGAGCGGGCCGGCCCGCCCGGATCAGCCGAGCCGACCATCGCCGGGATTGCGGCAGCCAGCGAAGCGCGGGTTCGGGCGGCGGCCCGGGAGGCCGCCTGCTCGTTCAGCACGGCGGCGGATGCCGCGGGCTCGGCAGCCGCCAGCGAGTTCATCGTGATCGCCGGACAGGCAAGCCACCGGGGCGGAGCGGGCAGCGACGCCGGCCGGCTGACGCTCACCACCAGCCGGCTCCTGCTGAGTACGCGCCGTCCGAATCTTTCCGGCCAGAGCCGCTCGTGGCCGGTCGCGGATCTGCGCGCAGCCGTGGCCGGCCCCGGCGCGGACGCAATGACACTGCTGTTCGCAGACGGCCGCGAAGAGGTCTTTACCGTGGACAAGCACCGCGGCCTGTGGCTGGACAGAATCGACAAGCTGCTGTCCCTTCCCAGGCCGGTCACGAGCTGGTACGGCGACCCTGCCGACAGGGACCGGACCGTTGCCGTGCCCGACGGAGCGGCCGTTCTGGTGCTGTGGCGGGCCGAGGCAGAGCAGCGCGACCGGCTGATCGGCTACCGGGTGCTGCTGGACCGCCGCAAGGTCGCAAAGATCCGGCCGGGGCAGCGGCTCGAGCTCCCGGTCTCGCCCGGCCGTCATGTCCTGCACCTGCGCTCGATCTGGGTCGGCAGCCAGTTCATCCCGTTTGTGGCCGGGGCCGGGCAGGTGCTCCGGTTCAGCTGCGAACCGGGAGGCTTCCCCGGCATGACCCAGGTCGACATGGAACGAGACGTAACCGGCTACATCAGGCTCCGCCGCCTGTAGCCGCTGCCTTCCCCGGCGCTGGGGGAGAAATCCGGGGCCGGGTCAGGTTGCTGTCGTCACCTTCGCGGGCTCTGGGTCTGCGGCGGGCTCGCGCCGCGGGGTTAGCACGGCCAGCGCGGTGCCGGCTCCGAGCAGTGAGAGTGCTGCGCAGGCGGCCATGGCGGGCCGGAAGCCGTCGGTGACGCCAGCGGCTGATCCGAGGTGCCCGTTGGCTGCGAAGACCGAGCTGACTATGGCGATCGCGAAGACTGCGCCGAAGCGCTGCATCATGTTGCAGATGCCTGATGCCTTTCCCATCTGCGACGGGGTGACGGCGCTCAGGACTGCGGTCGGCACCGTTGGCAGGGCCATCGAAATGCCGATGCCGGCGACGAGGAGCGCGAACACGAGCTCCAGGGTGCTGGCCGCGGGCGAGGCCTTGAGGGCGACCCAGCCGAAGCCGGCCGCCTGCAGGAGCAGGCCGGTAGCGATCACGGGGCGGCGTCCGATCCGGTCCGACAGCGCGCCGGCGACGGGCGAGATGAGCATGGGGGTCGCGAACCAGGGCAGCAGCCGCAGGCCGGCCTCCAGCGGTGAGTAGCCCAGCGCGAACTGGAAGTACTGGGCGACGAGGAACCCGGCGGCGAAGACTGCGCCGGACATGAGGAACGCGGTCGCGTTTCCGGCTGCGAATGCCTGGATGCGCAGCAGCCGCAGCGGCAGCATTGGCTCGCGCGCCCGGCTCTCCCAGAAGAAGAACGCGGCCAGCAGGGCCGCACCCAAGGCCAGGGTGACGATGATCCCGGCGCTGCCCCAGCCGGCCTGGCCCGCGCGCACGAGTCCCCAGATAAGACAGACGACGCCGGCCGAGATGAGGGCGACTCCCGGCAGGTCGAGCCTGGCTCGGGCGCCGTGACTTTCCGGCAGCTGCCGGCGTGAGAGCAGGCTCGCGGCTATTCCGATCGGGACGTTGACCCAGAAGATCCAGTGCCAGTCGAGCCCCTCGGTGACCGCGCCGCCGACCAGCGGGCCGATCGCGATGGCAAGCCCCGCGAGCCCGCCGTAGATGCCGACGATCGTGCCGCGCCGCTCGGCGGGGAACGCCGCCGTCAAGATGGTCAGGCTGAGCGGCAGCACGGCGGCGCCGCCGAGGCCCTGCACGGCGCGCGCTGCGATCAGCGCGGACGCGCTGGGAGAAAGGGCGCAGGCGGCTGAGGCGAGGGTGAACAGCACCAGGCCCGCGATGAAGACCTTGCGCCGGCCGAGCCGGTCGCCGAGCGCGGCGGCGGTGATGATGCCCGCCGCGAACGCGATCCCGTAGGCGTTCACCGTCCACTGCAGGGTCACCAGCCCGACGTGCAGATCGTGCTGCATCCGCGGCAGCGCCGTGATCACGACCAGCGAGTCCAGCACCACCATGAAGTACGCCGCCGAGGTCAGCCCAAGGATCCAGCCGGGCCGAGGCTGCCGCCGCGCGGACATGCCCATACTCATTCGGCGCCCGCGCTCTCGAACCAGGCGCTCCCGGCGGCGATCGCGGCGGGCCGGCCGGGCGCGCAGTTCCCTGGCATGCGCCAGGCGAACAGGAACGTTGCCATGATCAGATCCTTCTGTCCAGCCGGCCCGGGGCCGGCAGTTGCGCGTGTCGATGAGGCAGATCCCGCGCGGACAGCGAACTGGGCGGTGGCAGCCCGCCCAGTTCGCTGTCCGCACGGGGTCTATACCGGAAGAAGCGGTACTGGAACCGGAGGAAGAGGTGATGGGCGGGTGGCGGGGTGACCGCGGATCTGATCGCCTGCGCCCGGGCTGGAGACGGTGAGGCGTTTCGCCAGCTCGTCGACCCGTACCGGCGCGAGTTGCAGGTGCACTGCTACCGGATCCTCGGCTCCGTCCAGGACGCCGAGGACGCGCTGCAGGAAACCCTGCTCGCGGCCTGGCGGGGCCTGGGCGGATTCGAGGGGCGTGCCTCGATCCGGACCTGGCTGTACCAGGTCGCCACCAGCAGTTGCCTGAAAGCGCTGCGATCGGCTAGCCGGCGCCCGCGGATGGACTGGCCGCCGTCCAGGATTGACCTGCCCGAGCCCACCCGGCTCGGCGAGACCTCCTGGCTCGAGCCCTACCCCGACGTCCTGCTCGAAGGCCTGGCCGACAGCGCGCCAGGCCCCGAAGCCCGCTACGAGGCTACCGAGGCGATCTCGCTGGCGTTCATCACCGCTTTGCAGCTCCTGCCGCCTCGGCAGCGCGCTGTCCTCATCCTGCGGGATGTCCTGGGCTTGCGCGCCCGCGAAGCAGCCCGGATGCTCGACAGCAGTGAGGAGTCGGTGACCAGCGCGCTCAAGCGCGCCCGCGCCGCCTTGCAGCACCGGCTCCCCGCGGGAGGACAGCCGCCGCCCCCCGCCGCGAACTCCGCCCCTGAGCAAGAACTCCTCGCCCGCCTCACCAGGGCCTACCAGGACAGCGACCTGGACGCAGTCGTCGCCCTGCTCACCGATGACGTCCGGCTGGCCATGCCGCCGGCTCGGCTCGAATACGAGGGCCGGGCGCTCGCCGCCCGGTTCCTGGCAGCAACCGCTTTCCGGCCGGGCCGCAGCTTGCGGCTGGTCTTCACCCGAGCCAACCACCAGCCCGGTTACGGCCTGTACCTTCGTGACCCGCGTGCTAACGTCGCCCACGCCAGCGGGTTGCTGGTGCTCACCCTCGCCGGCCGCCGAATCTGCGCCATGACAGGCTTTGACAACAGCGTCCTGGCCCGCTTCGGACTCCCCGCAATCCTGCCCGACTGAGAGCATCACGGGAAAGCCCGGCTGATCGCACGGACGCGGATCCGGGTTCGCTCCCCGGCCGCTGGCGAACGGCCGCGGCCCCGCGCGCGCCCGGTGGCATTCCCAGGCGCCGGTTATCACCGGGAGCTGCGCATGACCCGAAAGCAAGCAACGTGTTTCCGGAAATCAGTTGTGCTAAGTTACGGGCGTGGCTGACTGGAGTTTCCTGACCAATCACGCGCGGGTGCTGCTGTGCATCGCGCACGACCCGGGGGCGCGACTGCGCGACATCGCGGCCGACCTGGACATCACCGAGCGCACCGCGCACGGCATCATCACCGACCTGGTCGAGGCCGGCTACGTGGTGAAGGAAAAAGACGGCCGCCGCAATCGCTACCAGATCGAGGCCAACCTGCCGCTGCGCGAGCCCGCCAGCCGGGAGCCCGCCATCGGCGAGGTCCTCGCCGTCCTGCTGGGTGGCCGGGACGGAGCCCCGGCGACCGGGCCGTCTCGTAACCGGTCCTTGCGCGTGTCCACGGAAACCCCCACCTCAGGCCGGGCTCAGCCGCCGCGCTTACCGTCCGCGAACCCGTCTGCACCCGGCCATCCCCCAGTGAGGGCCCACCTGCTTCAGCGGGCGACCCGGCCTTGGCCGGCTGTTAATTCCGGCCAGCGCGCCGGCGTGCCGGCCGCCGGTTTCCGGTGCTTCTGCTTAGGTTTCTCCCATGGCGACGCGCGGTTACCGGCTGACGGCCGTCTTCGCCTTCCTGATCGTCGCGGGCACTACGGCGGCCGGCTGGCACGGCGCCCGCCCGGCGGGTGACGCCGCGTCCCGGGTGGCAGCGATCCACGTGCGGTCGCCGGGCCCGCGCGCGACGCCGGATGCCGCCGGGAGCCCGGTGCTCAGCGGCAAGGCCCGCAGTTCCTGCCCGGCCGCGGCGTCCGCCTGCGTGGACCTCAGCGACCACCTCACCTGGCTGCAGCTCGACGGGCGTATCAGCTACGGCCCGGTGCGGATGGAACCCGGGCCGCCCGGCACGCAGCACGCGACCCCGCGCGGCACCTTCCACGTCCAGTGGAAGGCCGGCCCGCACTACATCAGCACCACATACCACGAGCCGATGCCGTACGCCGTATTCTTCGCCCCCGGCGGCGTCGCCTTCCACGGCGGCAGCCTCACCACCCCCTCGCATGGCTGCGTCCATCTGGACATTGGCAGCGCCCGCTACTACCACGGCCACCTGCCAGTCGGAGCCGAGGTCGCGGTCTTCTGAGCCTTCCCGGGCGAGTTCTGGCTGCGCGCCGCGACTGTCTTACTTCCTCACCCGGCGGGCGGCGGGAACGGCGGCAGGTTCTGGGCGCAGACGGTCCCCTTCGGCGGGAGGGCACCGGTGCGGAAGTAGGCGGTCATGTAGGTGCTGGCACAGGTGCTCGGGTTGAGCAATGCGGTGTGGCCGTAGCCGTGGACGACCAGCAGCCGGGCGTTGCCGAGCTGGCGAGTCATGGCGATGGTGTCCCGGAGCGGGATGAACGGGTCGGTGGTGTTGCCGATCACCAGGATGGGGCTGGTGCGGGCGTTCCACGGGCCGTTGTAGGTGTCCTGCCCGTGTACCGGCCAGGTGGCGCAGGGCTCGTCAAGGCTCCACAAATCCGGCAGGCCGATCACGCCGCTGCGGCGCAGCACCAGGCGCTGCAGGCCGGCGTAGGCGCTCGCGGGAGGGCTCGGCGCCTCGTTGCACTGGACCGCGTACCCTTGCTCGATCCCTGCGTAGTGCTGCCCGCCGTCCGTCTCCGCGGCCGGCGGGGTGCCTGGTGCGGCACTCGCCGTGCCGTTGCGTGCCGTCCAGAGCCGCTGGAGCCCTTGGGCAGCCTGGGGCCAGCCCAGGAAACTGCCGCCGGTCACCGGCGTGGTGTATGGCTGGACGAAACCGAGCGCGTCGCTGGCTGAGGTGACGACATCGGCGTAGGTGAAGGCTGTGCCGCCCAGGTTGATGGGTGCCTTCCTGAGCCGGGCGAGAAGCGTATCCCACTTGGCCTTGGTCGCGGCGGGACTGCCGGCCGAGAACGCGCAAGACTGTACGCTGCGCTGCCCGCAGATGCTCAGGAACGCATCGAGCGCGCTGGCCGCTGCCTTGTCGCTGCCCAGGCGCAGGTAGGTGCCCAGCCGGGGGTTCGGCCGCCCGCCGTCGGTCCAGGCCTCGGGCGGGACGTTGCCGTCCAGCACCAGCAGGCCGGCCCGGCGCGGGAACAGGTTGGCGTAGGTGGCGCCGAGGAACGTGCCGTAGGAGATGCCCAGGTAATTCAGCTTGGGCTGGCCGAGCGCCTGGCGCAGCAGATTCAGGTCGCGCGCGCTGTCGGCGGTCGAGACGTGCCGCAGCAGCGCGCCGTTCCGCGCGGCGCAGATCCTGCCGAACTCGCGCCACCGTTGTATGTAGGCGCCCTGCTGGCGTTGGCCGACGGGGAACAGGGCGTACTTGCCGAAGAAGGCGCTTTCCGCGGCCGCACTGGGGAAACACTGGACCGCCGTGCTCGCCCCGGACCCTCGCGGGTCCCAGCTCACGATGTCGTACTGGCGCAGCAGTTCCCTCGGCCAGAACCCGATCCACTGCGGGAGCTGCACCGTACCAGCTCCACCGGGGCCGCCCGGGTTAAAGAAGATCACACCACGGCGGGCTGGACCGGTGGCCGCATGCTCCACCACCGCCAGCCTGATCTTCGTCCCGGCCGGATTCCGGTAATCCAGCGGGGCTGCCACCGTAGCGCACAAGAACCCGCCCGCCATCGCGGCCGCGCTACCAGCCGGACACCGGTGCCAGGCGACGGGCGGCACCACGCCCGGGGTGCCTGCGGCACCTGCCGGCCCAGCCCCGAGCGCTGGAACGAGCACGGACACCAGGGCCGCAGCGGCCACTCCCGCGCCGATCAATCGAACCCGGTGCCGTGTGCCGCGTCCGAACCCTTCCGGAGCGCAGGACAGCGAAATCTTTGTCCTGGAATGCTCGCTTCTCATCGCATGATCACCCCTCCCGGGATAGTCGCCCGGCAGGCGCGGTGATGCCCGCCGGCCGATGCGCTCCGCAGGCCCCGAAACCGCAGGCCTGGCCGCCCCCTGATGACTGACCGGCCTGTTCTGATCGGCCGGGTTTCACGGTGTGCCTCCGGCCTGGCGGGGCGGCCAAGGTAGCTGTGCTGGACGGTGGCCGAGAAGGCGGCGATCCCGTCGCGGCCCGGCGAACGCCATCGACCGCAGAACGGCCTGCCCGTCGCTGACGAGCAAGACCCGGTGGTCGCTGACGAAGAGCGGGCGATAGGACAGCTGCTGCCACATGCCACCTCGGCTTCGCTACGCGCTAGGCGCCACCGAGGTCCAGGGCAGCCGGGAGGAATCTAAATCTCGTCTACACGCAGATAAACGAGCACACTTTCTTATTCTCGACGCTACGCCCCATTCGCGGGGGAAACAAGAGAGCCGGAGAAGAAGCAGCGCCGAGGCCTGCTCACTGTGACCGATGTGTACGATTTGTCTCCGGGCGATGCGATCGCCAGCGCCCCGCGAACGGCGCACCCCTTCAAAGGCGGCACCTCGCAGAAACTCATAATCCAGCCGCTGGCTATTCCAAAGAGCATGGATCAATCTGACGCTTCGGTGAGGGCACCCCAACGGCTCACACCTGCGAGCCGCCCAGGCGGATACGGATCGCAAAGCGATATCTGCATTGACCAGTGAGGTAATGTCTGGTATCGCCGGACAGGCACCCGGATTGCTAGATGCTCGCGTGGCATCAGGGTCGGCGCGCTGCGGAAGCCGTGGTACAGATCATCCATTCCGGGTGCAACTGCGAAACCTTCAGTCCATGCTGGTGTCAAGGCCGAGCGATGATTTCGGCCCGGCCCGGCGGTCTGCCTGATAGATGCCGCCCGCGGCGGCCTGACCGCTAGAGGAGACAGCGATGGGCAAGGTGCTCGCAGGGATCACCATCTCGGTGGACGGCTTCATCACCGGGCCCGGCGATGGCCCCGGCTGCGGGCTCGGGGTCGGCGGCGAGCGCCTGCACTACTGGGTGTTCGGCGGTCCCTGGAGCTATGACTCGCCCGGGCGCGGGGAGCCGGCCGGCCAGGACAAGGCCTGGCTGGAGGAGACAATGGACGCCAACGGCGCGGTGATCGCCGGCCGCGGCACCTACGAGGCGGCCGGGCACTGGGGCGATAAGAACCCCTGGGGCGTCCCGGTCTTCGTGGTCACCCACCGCCCCGCAGAGCAGCCGCCGGGCGGTGAGTTCGTCTTCGCCGGGAGCCTCGCCGAGGCGGTCGATCAGGCCAAGGCCGCAGCCGGCGGCAAGCAGGTGCACGTGATGGGCGGCGCAGACCTCATCCGCCAGGCCCTGGCGGCCGGGCTGGTCAACGAGCTCACGATCATCATCGCCCCGGTGATCCTCGGCGCCGGCAAGCACCTGTTCGACGGGTTCGGCGAGTCACTGGAACTCGAGCACCTCGCAGTGCGCCAGTCGCCGTTCGCGACGTTCATCGACTACCGCGTCAAGAAGTGACGGCGGAGAGCCCCTGATGGCCAAGCTCATCTACTCGGCGATCGCCTCGGCGGACGGCTACGTCGAAGACGCCGCGGGCGGCTTCGACTGGGCTGCGCCCGACGAACAGCTGCTCCGTTTCGTCAACGATCTTGAGCGGCAGGTCGGCACCTACCTTTACGGGCGCCGGATGTTCCAGACGATGCTCTACTGGGAGACCGCTGGCACGGCGCCCGGCCTGCCGCCTTCCGTTCGGGAGTTCGCCGGCATCTGGCAGGCAGCCGAGAAGATCGTGTTCTCCAGGACGCTCCCGGCAGTCTCGAGCGCGCGGACGCGGATCGAACCGAACTTCGATCCCGGCAAGATCCGGCAACTGAAGGCGGCCGCGGAGCACGACATGGCTGTGGGAGGGGCAGACCTGGCCGGACAGGCCGTCAAGGCCGGGCTGGTCAACGAGCTGCAGCTGTTCCTGGTTCCCGTCATCGTCGGAGGTGGCAAGCGGGTACTCCCCCACGGCGTCCGTTCGGATCTGGAACTGCTGGACACCCAGCGGTTCACAAGCGGTGCTGTCTACCTCAGGTACCACCCCCAATCAGCGTGATCGCTCCCGATACCGCAGCCCGGTCGCCTGGGTGCTATTGGCCCAGCAGCCAGCGTCCGCGCTCGATGAGCTTGCGCGCCTGGGCGGGTCCCCATGATCCGGCCGCGTAGGGGACGATCGGGGGCCGGTTCGACAGCAGCGGGTCAACCACCCTCCACGCGGCGGCCAGCCCGTCGGGGCGGGTGAACAGAGACCGGTCGCCGATGAGCACGTCGTGGATCAGCCGCACATAGGGCGGCAAGGGATGGGCGCAGTCCAGGCTGGACAGCGGGATCGAGGCGCGCGTGGTGTCGATATCCAGCGCCGGGCCCGGCTTTTTCGCCACCAGCGATAGGTTGATTTCGCCGTCCCCGGCGAGCGAGAACGACAAGACGTTCGCCTCGCGTGGCAGCCGCCCGGCGAGCGGGCCGGCCTGTCGCGCAAGATCAGGCTGACCTGCTGCTTGGTGGCGGCCAGCCGCTTGCCCGTGCGCAGGTAGAACGGGACGCCGCGCCAGCGGTCGTTGTCGATCCACAGGCGGGCCGCCACGAAGGTGTCCCGGCTGGAACCGGCCGCTACTCCGGGCACATCGCGGTAGCCGGCGAACTGGCCGAGCACCACCTCGTCCGGGTCCAGCGGCCGGAAGCATTGGATCACTTTCTCGCGCGCGGCCAGCAGATCGGTGGCCCCGAGACTGGGCGGCGGCTCCATCGCCACCTCGGCGGCCACCTGGAACAGGTGCGTGACCAGCATGTCCAGCACCGCGCCTGTGGCGTCGTAGAACCCGGCCCGGTCGGTGATGCCCAGCTTCTCGGGCACATCGATCTGCACGGACTCGATGTGCTGGCGTCCCCACATCGCGGCGAACGACCCGTTGGCGAAGCGCAGCAGGTGCAGGTCCTGCGTCGCCTCCTTACCTAGAAAATGATCGATCCGGTAGATCTGCTGCTCCTCCAGCACGGAGCGGACGACCCGATCCAGGACCCGGAAAGCCTGCTGAGAGGTGCCGAACGGTTTCTCATAGACGACACGGGCGCCCGTGGCCAGCCCGTGCTCCCCCAGGGCCTTCGTCAGCCCGGCGAAGGCCACCGGCGGCACCGCGAGGTAGTGCACCAGCTGCGGGGCGCCGTCCAGCGAGGTGCGCGCCTTGGCCAGAACATCCAGCATGCTGCCGGGATCGGCGGTGCTGAAACCCCCGCCCGCGAAGAACACGCGCTGCGCGAAGGAGTCCCACGCTCCCTGCTGCGGCTGCGGGCCGAACTCGGTGAGGACGTCGCGAACATGCGCGCGGAAGTCCTCGTGCGCCATCTCACCGCGGCCGTTGCCGACCAGCAACCACTGCCTGGGCAGCAACCCTTCGCTAGCGAGCCGGTAGAACGCCGGCAGCACCATGCGCCTGGCCAGGTCGCCGGTCGCCCCGAACAGGACGAACACCGTGGGGCCCGGATCGGGGCCGGCCTGGCGGGGACGTTTCGCGTTCGCCATGTCAGCCAAACCTACGTGATGTCGCCTGCCGGCTGCCGCCTTCCTGGCCGGCAAACTCCGGGCACCGGGGCGGTCCCTGCGGGGCAGGGCGCCACAGCCGGGGGCAGGCGTAGGTTGAAACATGGACTACCGCACTTTGGGGCACAGCGGCTGCGCTGTGTCGGCCCTTTGCCTGGGGACCATGACCTTCGGCGTGGAGACGGACGAGCCGGGCGCGCATGCGCAACTCGACCGTTTCGTTGCGGCGGGCGGCACGTTGATCGACACGGCCGATACGTACGGCGGCGGGAGGTCGGAGGAGATCATCGGCCGCTGGCTGGCCAGCCGGCCGCCCGAGATCACCGAACCGGTGGTGCTGGCCACGAAGGGCCGCTTCCCGCTGGATGATTCTCCCAACGGTTCCGGGTTGTCCGCGCGGCACCTGACCCGGGCGCTCGACGCGTCGCTGCGCCGGCTGGGCGTCGAGGCGGTTGACCTGTATCAGGTTCATGCGTTTGACCCGTGCACGCCGCTGGAGGAAACAGTGCGCGCGCTGGACGGGTTCGCCCGCGCCGGCAAAATCCGCTACTGGGGGCTGTCGAATTTCACCGGCTGGCAGCTCACCAAGGCGGTGCACCTGGCCCGCGCGCTCAATGCCGCCGGCCCGGTGACGCTTCAGCCGCAGTACAGCCTGCTGGTACGGGAGACCGAGTGGGAGATCGTGCCTGCGGCGATGGACGCCGGCCTCGGCCTGCTGCCCTGGAGCCCGCTCGGCGGCGGCTGGCTGTCGGGCAAGTACCAGCGCGGCCAGCGGCCGTCCGGCGCCACCCGCCTGGGCGAGGACCCGAACCGCGGCATGGAGGCCTACGATCGGCGGGGCACGAGGCGCACCTGGGACGTCATCGACGCGGTGCAGGAGATCGCCGACCGGCGCGGCGTATCCATGGCCGAGATCGCTCTGGCGTGGGTGGGCGATCGGCCGGCGGTGGCATCGACAATCCTCGGCGCCCGCACCACCGAGCAGCTCGAGACCAACCTTCGCGCCGCTGACCTGCATCTCAGTTCCGACGAAACCGCCGCGCTCAACGTCGCGAGCGACCCGCAGCCCGCCGACTATCCCTACGGCGAGCTGGGCGTGCAGCAGCGCGACCGCCGCCTCGCCGGTGGTGGCTAACCCAGGGCTCACAACCCTTCTCCCCCGGCTCGCCTCCGCTCCATTTCTGTACGCGGCAGCAACCTTTGCCTCAGCTTCACGGGCTGGTGATGGCCTGTTTCGGGCTGACCCTGAAGGCGGTGCCGAGCGTGGCCTGGTCGCCGCTGTTGACCAGGCCGAGGCAGCCGTCGCTGACGTTCCAGAAGTGCAGGTTGCCGCTGGTGCCCAGCACCGCGAGCCGGCCGGTGCTGTCGGTATAGGTGAACCGCAGCTGGCCGTCGCTGGCGGTGCCGCTGGTGCCGTCGATCACGGCAGCGCAGCCATCGCCCGACATCATGATCTGGAGGTGGCTGACCGTCCCGGTCAGCACGCCTTTCGCCGCGTTGTAGGAGGAGAGGTTCACGTGCCAGGGCAGGTCCGTGGCCTGCAGACCGAATTGCGGCCCGCCCGGGCCGATGCATCTGGCGAAGCTGACGCCGGACAGCGAGCCAGCCCGGGAGCCGGGCAGCCCGCTGCCGTGCTTGAGCGTACCGCTCGCGATCGCCGAGGAGGAGCTGAAGCACACGGTGCCGGTCGTGGTGTCGGTGAGGGTTAGCCCGCCTGATGTCGCGGTGATGGCGCCGCCGGGCTTGATGGTCCAGGTGGTCGCGGCCAGCGCCGGGGCGGCTGCCAGGGTGGCCGCGAAGACCGCGGCGCAGCCAGCGGCCAGGATGCGGGCGTACCGGTTGCTCATCGCCGTCTTCCTTCCGGCCTGGCGAGCGGGCCTGGGCACCAGGGGCACTGCCAGCTTGTCCCCGGCGCGGGAGCAGGTTAAGGAGGACAAGGCCGCGGGCCCTGGTTGCAGGTACCCGCACTATGGTGGTCATCGTCTGCCACCCGCTCGCCGGCCAGGCTCTCCGCGGTCGTGCCCGGCAAGCTGCGTCGCAATCACCTTCTCGTGCTAAGGAGCCCGGATGTCGTCACCCTCAGAGCCGGAGCAGCTCAGCGAGCGCCATCGTGACACCCTGCTGCGGATCTTCCAGCATCCGGCGAGCCATAACATCGACTGGCGCGCGGTGCTGTCACTGCTCGAAGCTGCCGGGTCGGTTGAACGGCGCCACGACGGCAAGTTCGTTGTCCGCGTCGGTGCGGAGACCGAGGTCTTCACCCGCCCGAAGCACAAGGACATCGATACCCAGCAGGTGATCGACTTGCGCAGGATGCTGGCCAGCGCTGGATATGGCGCGGTCGTGGACGAACTCGAGGCTAAGGGCCAGGAGGCCTGACGATGGCAGGCGACCTTCAGCTCGTCCAGGGTAAGAGCGTCGTGGCGGCCATCGGTTTCCGCACTACCTTGATCCACCCCACCGATGCCTCCCCCGGTCAACAGCCTGGACGGCCAGCGAACGGGCCGGGGATTCTATTCAGAACAAGTCGCTGAGGGCGTTGCCGACCGCGTCCGCCGCGTCGCCGACCGCGTCACCGACGGCGTTCGCTGCGTCGCTGAGGGCGTTGCCCACCGCGTCCGCCGCGTCGCTCAGGGCGCTGCCCAGTACCTGCGCGAGACCGCCGAGCGCGTTGCCGAGACCGGTCAGGAAACCACCGAAATCGCCCTTGAGGAGCGAGCCGAGCGCAGCCTCGACAGACCGGCCGACGCGGGTCAGGCCGTTCAGGAAATCGTCGATGGCCTTCCCGAGACCAGCGCCCAGATCGGTGATGACGTTGCCGATCCCGTTGCCGAGATCGCCGATGACTGCCCCGATGCCGTTGATGATCTGCCCGATCGGCTGGACGATATTGCGCAGCACCGGAATGCCCGCCGTGACGCCGGTCAGCCACTGCCCCGCGACCTGGATCAGTCCGCCGATGGCACTGATGACTCCCCCGGCCACGCCGCCGATCACCTGGACCACGCCCTGCACCACGCTCCCGGCGCTGGTCGCGCCGATCACGGCGCTGAGGCCGTTGGTGATGTTCGTGACGCCTTCCAGCGCGCCGAGCGCGCCCTGGACGCCAGCGCTGGTTCCCGGCGCAAGCGAGGGCGCCGACGCTGTCGCGAACGCCATGTAATAGCCGGCGAACCCCCAGCCGACGCTGTTCCCCATGGTGATCAAGTCGGCCTCGTAGAGCACCATGTCAGAGCCGTAGTTCGGGTCGTGCAAGATCGCGTAACGCTGGCCGTTGACAAGATCAACGCCGTGTCCGGTGACGACGACGTAGTGGAACCCGGAGATCGACGAGCCGTCTGGATAGGAGTAATCGGCGTTGATCAGCAGGATGCAGGGCGAGCCGATGCCCGCGTTCTGTTCGATGTCCGGCCACGCTCCGTGGTTGTAGCCCTGAGCCTGCAGGTCGTTATCGCGGGCGAACCCCATCAGGTCCTCGGGCGAGCTGAAGATGTTCAGCCGCCGGATGACAGCGTCGATCGCCTCCTTTGTCTCCGGCACGCCCAGGTAGGTCATCACCATTGCCAGCGACGTCGTTCCGCACGCGTTGGCCGAACCCTGCAGATCGAATGGCATCGAGGCGAGGCCGGGCAGCAGTTCCTCGCTAGCCGGATCCCGTGTGACGCCCATCGTCGGTCTCCCTTCAGGTCGGCAGCCGCCAGCGGCGGCCTGGTGAGTAGGAGACACCCGCGGCGTGCCTGATACATCGCCCGCTGGCCGCCGTACCGGCGAAGGGACTCATGGTGACTGGATAATAACCATGCCAGTGGCTTCCCCCTCGCCAATCACCTACGTTCTTGTCCCGCACCCGCCGCTCGCCCGTCACGTCACAGGTGTCATACCCGCGTGTGATACCGGCCGGCACAACCGGAGAGCCACTCAGTTTCACGCGCTTTTGGTGCGTGGATGAGTTCAGCTGAACTTAGTCGGGTCCCGAGTCGCCCTGCCACCACCGGCTCAACTCGGCGAACGTCATGTTCCCGCTCGCGGCGTAACTGAGGATGTCCAGACGGTTGTTCGTCCACAGGTAGGCATTCTGGCCCCGCCGGTTGACGTAGCAGGCGAGATCGCCGGCCGGCCGGGATGACGACTCCAGCGTGTAGCTGCCCTGGCCGGATACCGACGTGCAGTTTCCTGATGGCACCGCGCGGGTGAGACTCGCGTACGCGCTTCGCAGCAAGGCTGGCTCCCGGTACTGCATGTAGCTGACGTTGCGGGGGCTGCTGGCCGCTGGGAGCGTGCAGACCACCTCGGCGTCTACACCTTGCGAGGCGTCCGCCCCGGGCACGGTAATGGGCGTGCACCTCGCGGCGAAGCCCGCGGGCACGTGCGCGAGCAGCTGCTGCGACGCGGGAGCGGTCTGGCTGCCGGCGGACGTCCGCCCCGCCGGGGCTTGGCCTGTCGGTGAGCTCTCCGTCGATGACGTGTCCGCTCGGCCAGCAGAATTCGCGGGACCCGCCCCGGCCAACACCACCCAGCCGCCGAGCGCGAGCAGCCCACCGGTCACCACCGTCGCTACCAGCATCGACACCGGGCTCGGCCGCCGGCGCGGCGGCCGCCGGTTCGGCGATGCCTCGAGCACCGCCGTGAGCCGGCTCGCCGTGGCCTCGTCGAGGGACGCTCGCCACGCGTTGATCTCGTCCGGGGCGGTGCGGGCGAAGAACGCGAGCAGGTTGAGGTAGCGGTTGGTGGCGTGCGGCGTGTTCATGAGCAGCTGGGCCAGCCGCGGCAGCCACCGGCGCCGCACGCTGGCCGCCTGGTCGAGGATGCCCTTGACGACGAGCTGCGGCCCCAGGTCCTTGCCTGCCAGCAGCCGGTTCATCGTCCCCGCGGTCGCCCGGATATCGGCGCAGCAGGCGGCGGCGATCTGGTCACCGGACTTCGCGGTGGCCCGGAGGTAAGGGGCGAGGAAGGGTTTCAGGAACTTCAGCGAGTTGACCGCCGTGATGGCCAGGAAGATCGGCATCAGACGTTGGTGCCTGGCCTTCAGCTGGCCGATGTGCCGCCCGATCAGGTAGGTGAGCTCAGCACGGCGCTCCTCGGCAAGCAGCTCGGCGGCCAGGTCGCCCTCGATCTGGATCAGCCGGGTCCCCAGGTAACTGGTCATGGCGGAGCCGCCTGCGACCTTGTCCATGACGTAGACGTCGACATTCCTCCGGTAGTCCAGCCGCGCGCGGACCTCGTCGAAGACCGTCTGCAGTTCGGGCAGCGTGGCCTCGCTGACCCGTACCGCCCCGCCTAGCAGGCGGGACCGGTACACCTGCAGCGACAGCCACACCACCAGGCCGAACGCGGCGATAGCCGCGCCGTACTCGGCCAGGATCGACCAGCCCGCGCCGGCGTATGCGATCATCGCCGCTATACCGAAGACCACCGCGGACGACGACAGCGCGATCAGCAGGCGGGAATGCTCGGTCGGGTGCAGCAGGGCGCGGATGTCCAGCGGTTCGGCCGCTACACCAGCCGGCGGCGCCGGCGCGCCGGACGCCGCCGGCAGGCTCGCGGTCGGCGCTGAGGGGTCCAGTACAGCTGACGGGTCCAGTACAGCTGACGGGTCCAGTACAGCTGACGGGTCCAGTACAGCTGACGGGTCCAGTACAACGGTGGGTGCACTGCCGTGTGCGGGGGGATCGGCAGCATGCGCAGTCGCCAGGGCCGGACGCACGCCCGGCGGCTCGGTGACCGCAGGCGCGCCCAGGCGTTGTGCGGTCAGCGGCAGAAAGCTGGCAACGGCGTCTGGGCTCCGCCCCCTGTCCAGCGAGGACCCGCACGAATCACAGAAGCTCCAGGAGGCGTCAACTGGACTTTTGCAGTTGTGGCAATTCATCCGGCATCATCTTTTTCGTATCCCTGAACCCGGGCTCCGGGGTCCTGGGAGCGGGACAGCGACCTGCGACAGGCTTGACGGAGTTCTCGGCTGCGACCCCGGGTCCCCTCGTCCGCGGCGGCCTTTCCCTGCTCGGCCAGCATCAGCTCCGCGTCCGGGCCGCTGCGGAGCCGCTACTTACCCAGAGCCTTCGGATCAGGGGTTGATACAGCGAGCGTGCAGACCTTCGTCAGGACCGTCGCCCGGGCCCGCGCTGGGCCGCCGGGCGCCGTACATCACCAGCGCTCCCACCGGCACCGCGGTCGGCGCGGGCGATGCCTCTGGCCCGCGTCCCGCTGCTACCCGGTGCCGGCTGCCAGCGGTATGCGGCCGGCCCGCGAGGGGACCCGATGCCGCATCGGATCCCCCTTCAGTGACCCGAAGTCCCGCTGGGCCCCTCCCCCGGCGCTTACCCGGCGGTCTTGCCCGCGGGGAGCGAAGCGGGGTTTATCACCGGCGAGCAGCTGACCAGGGCTACCGGAATCGCTTGAACCGCGTGCATCTCAAGCCGCGGCGCGAGGTCGGCGGCGGGCGCGGATGCTCCGACTGGCACGGCGGCGGGCGCGAATGCGCTGGCGGGCGCGGGCGCGGCGGCGGGCGCGGGTACGCCGGCGGGCGCAGGCGCGGCGGGGGGCGCGGCTCCGGCCTCAGCTGCGGCGGCGGCCCGCAGTTCTGCAAGCCGCCGCTTGGGTGGCAGCAGGACGATCGCGAGGATCACGCCGAGCCCGAACACCCCCGCAGACACTGCGAAGGCCACGGTGTAACCGTGGGTGGCCGCGATCGCCGGTGCCAGCGGCTCCGTGTGGTGCGCGGCGAGGTAGCTGGCCGTCGCGGTCAGCGCAATGGTGCTGAGCGCGGCCGTCCCGATCGATCCGCCGACCTGCTGCATCGTGTTGACCAGCGCGGAGGCCACGCCTGAGTCCTGGCGCGGGACGCCGGCCGTGGCGGTGTTGATGGCCGGGGCGAAGATCATGCCGAAGCCCAGGCCCAGGATGAGCAGCGCGGGCAGCACGCCACCGACGTAGCTGGAGGTCACGGTGAGCTGGGTCAGGTAGGTCATCCCGCCGGCGCCCAGCAGCATGCCGGTGGTGATCAGGACGCGCGGCCCGAGCCTGGGCAAGGTCACGATGCTGGAGACATTGGAGCTGAGCAGGATGCAGCCGATCATCGGCAGGAAGACCAGCCCGCTGGTCACCGGGCTGTATCCCTTGACCTCCTGCAGGTAGAACGTGAGGAACAGGAAGATGCCGAAGATCGCGATCCCCGAGAGGCCGACCGCGACATAGGAGCCGCCCCGGGTGCGGTCGAGAATCACGCGCAACGGCAGCAGCGGGTGACTGCTCAGCCGCTCGGCGACAACGAACGCGGCGAGCAGCAGCAGGCCGAGGACCAGGGAGCCGATCGTCAGGGCGGCCGTCCAGCCGGCGGTCTCGGCGTGGGAGAAGCCGAAGACGATGAGGAAGAGCCCGGCGCAGGCCAGTACAGCCCCGGGCCAGTCCATCCGCGGCCGGCTGGCGGGCCGGGTGCCGTGCATGTACGCCAGGGCGCCGGCCACGGCGATCGTGGCGAACACCAGATTGATGTAGAGCGTCCAGCGCCAGGACAGGTACTGGGTGAGCACTCCGCCGAGGATCAGGCCCACGCCGCCGCCGCCGGCGGCGACCGAGCCGAAGACCCCGAAGGCTCGCCCCCGCTCGCGCGGATCCTGAAAGGTGCTGACCAGGGTGCCGAGGGCGGATGGCGCGAGGATAGCCCCGAACGCGCCCTGCAGCGTCCGGGCCGCCACCAGCATCTCGAACGAGACAGCGGCACCCCCGATGGCCGAGGAAACGGCGAATCCGATCAGGCCCGTGATGAAAACCCGCTTACGGCTGTACATGTCGCCGAGCCGGCCGCCCACCAGCAGCAGGCTGCCGAAGGCCAGGGCATAGGCGGTCACCACCCACTGCCGGTCGCCGTTCGGGAACCCCAGCGACCGCTGGGCCGACGGCAGCGCGATGTTCACGACCGTGGAATCCAGCACCACCATCAGCTGGGCGACGGCCACCACGACCAGGACCAGCCAGCGCCGGTCGGCGGGAACTGCAGGACGCCCCCCGGCGGCAGATGACATCAAATCCATGCCCTTCGCGTAGAGCGCACTGCACGGATCGTTACCGGGGTCCAGAGCAACGATTACCCAGCAATGCTGCTGGGGTCCCGGGCCCGATGCCGCTATCCCAGGCCACGATAGGCACAACGGAAACGCCACGTCCACCTGGACCGGGCGCACGGGCGGCTACCCGTGGAGCCGGAACCCTAAGGCACGATCACGAGGGGCACCGGTGAGCGGCGGGCGAGGCTGACGGCGACCGAGCCGACCACGCGGTGCAGGGCGTGTGATGAGGTGCCGACCACGATCGCCACGTTGTCGCCGGGGTGGGCGTCACGGATGCCCGCAGCAGCGGCGATCAGCTCGTCCGAGATCGGTCCCTGGCGCTCCTCGAACCGCCAGCGCTCCTCCCGGTCGCGCAGCTGCTCGCTGGCCGCGGTGCGCAGCTCCCGCGCGATATCGTCGAAGGTGACTTCCATCTCTGCTACGGCGCCCGGCGAAAGCATGTCGACGCTGGGCAGGTGAGCGACGTACAGCACCTCGATGCTGCCGGTCCGGCCGGACAGCAGGCGGGCCGCGGCGTCAAGCGCCCGGATGGCAGGAGGTGAGCCGTCGTACCCGACGACGAGGTACAGGTTCCCGGAGGCCGGCGCGGAAGCGTCCATCGCGGCCAAGGCTATTCGGTTCCCTGGCGCGGCGTCCCGGTATCTCGCGGACAGGCCGGTGCGCTGCCGTTCGGGGCGAAGATCGAGCTGCAGGCTGCCGCGGCTCGTCGTCGCTGACCCGGCCTGAGCGATCTCAGCACGCCTCCGGCGCGCGGCTAGCCCGTCTTGCCGTAGTTGACGGTCAGCCAGCTCTGCGGCGTCATCTCCACCAGGATCTGCTCGTCCGCCTCGCCGCTGGCAGTGATCTGCGCCATGTACCGGTCGGCGCCTTCCGCGCCGAGGTAATGGCTGGCCATGGCGCGTTGCACGGCCTGGCCGGCCGGGCCGGTTACCGCCGCCGGGCCGGCCGCCGTCACGTACTTGTACGGCAACGCCTCGTCCTGTGCGCACAAGCTCAGCCAGCCGGCCGCCCGGACCGCCCGCGCCTTGCGCGACTCCCGGCCGGTGATCACGAACACCGGTCCGCCGGGCTCGTACCGGTACCAGACCGGCACGGCCAGCGGCGCGCCGTCCTCCACCACGCTGAGCACTCCGATATGCGGCTGAGCGAGGAACTGCTCCCGCTCTGCCCGGCTCATCGCATAACTCATCGCCCGCTCCTGCCCGGCTCATCAAGCCATCATGCCGGAGCCGGGTCAGCGGTTCGCCTGGTTCGAGCGCAGCCAGTGCAGCGCCAGCCGGCGACCGGTCGCCGGGCAGTCAGGAATTCAACCAGGCCAGCAGGTCAGCGTTGATCGTCGGGGCCTCGGTGGTCGGCATGCCGTGCGGGAATCCGTGGTAGGTCTTCAGCGTCCCGTTCTGCACGAGCTTCGCGGACAGCGGTCCGGAATCGGCGTAGGGAACGATCTGGTCGTCGTCGCCGTGCATCACGAGAACCGGCACCGTGATCTTCTTGAGGTCCTCGGTGAAATCGGTCTGGGAGAAGGCCACGATGCCGTCGTACTGTGCCTTCGCCCCGCCCATCATTCCCTGCCGCCACCAGTTGTCGATGATCGCTTCGGAGGACTTTGCGCCTGGCCGGTTGAAGCCGTAGAAGGGACCCGACGGCAGCGCCCGGTAGAACACCGACCGGTTGGCGGCCAGCTGAGCCTGAAGGTCGTCGAAGACGCTCTTCGGCAGGCCGCCGGGGTTGGCGGGGGTCTGCACCATGAGCGGCGGCACCGAACTGATCAGTACCGCTCTGGCCACCCGGCTCTCACCGTGCCGGGCGATGTAGCGCACGACCTCGCCGCCGCCGGTGGAGTGCCCGACATGGATAGCATCCCGCAGATCGAGATGGGCAGTCACCGCGGCCAGGTCGTCGGCGTAGTGGTCCATGTCGTGACCGTCGCTGGTCTGCGTGGAGCGTCCGTGCCCGCGCCGGTCAGAGGCGATGACGCGGTAGCCGTGCTGCAGGAAGAACAGCATCTGGGTGTCCCAGTCGTCGGCCGAAAGCGGCCAGCCGTGGCTGAAGACAACAGGCTGGCCCGAGCCCCAGTCCTTGTAGAAGATCTCCGTGCCGTCGGTCGTCGTGATCGTGCCCATGCGCTGCCTCCGTTGGTCTGGGCGCTGCCGGAACGTCCGCACGGACAGGCTAACTACCTTTCTGTCAGCACTCCAGGCCAGTCGGCCACCCCCGGCAGTGAACCCACAGGATCGCCATCCGATCTGGAACGTGACAGGCCGCGCAGCTCAGTTGCCGGAGGGCACGATCTTCCAAGTGCCGGAGGTGTTCTGTTCCACCAGCGTGGAGATGTCGCTTTCGCCGACCGCGTACAGGGTGCCGGTGCTTGTCGCGGTCACCCCGTAGAGGGCGTTGGGGTTGCTGCTGGTGCATGCTCCGCGGTCGGGCACCGTGACCACCTTCCACGCGCTGCCGGCGTATTCCTCGGCCAGGTTGCTTTCACATGTCGAGCCGGTTGCGGCCCCAACGGCCCACACGTCGCCGTTGCTGGTTATGGTCGCCGAATAGAGCCAGTCGTCAGCCGCACCGGGAGTGGGGCTGGGCACCTGGGTCCATTTCCCGGACTGGTACCGGGCCGTCAGGGTGTGCGGCGCGCCCGTCTTGCTGTCGTAGTACTTTCCGACCGCCCATAGCGCGTTATCCGGTCCCGCCGCTACGGAGTAGAGAAAGCTTCCGTTTCCCTTGCCTGGGCTCGGGCTGGGGACCAGTTTCCAGCCGGTGGCGGTCTGCATCAAGATCACGGTGGAGTTATTGAGGTAGTTACCGTTGAAGGCGTAACCTACCGCCCACAGCTGGCCGCTCTGGGTCG
Source organism: uncultured Actinomycetes bacterium (assembly GCA_963762615.1). GTDB lineage: Bacteria > Actinomycetota > Actinomycetes > Streptosporangiales > Streptosporangiaceae > PALSA-505. Next base: position 1,305,975 of record CAVXLG010000020.1, read on the forward strand.
ATGTGATTCCCTCCAGGAACGCGAGGCCGGGCGCGGCGACCGGTGTCCACTTCGAGCCGGTGCGCTCAAGCAACAGGCTTTCCTGGTCGCCATTGCTCTTGTAATACACTCCGGCGGCCCAGACCGTGCCGGACGGCGTGCTGGTGACGCTGGTGAGCTGATCGGTGGGCCCCGGGTTCGGGCTCGGCTCGATGACCCAGGCGGACCCGTTGTAGTACTCGGTGAGCGTGTGCGTAACCCCGCTGGAGTTGGTCTGGTACCCCACCGCCCACGCCTTATTCCCCGCAATGCCCACGACCGAGCCGAGCCAGCCGCAGCTCGGGCTCGGCGTCTTCAGCGCCGCCCACCGCGATGCGCCCCTGCTTACCGACATGTCGGTCCCGCACAACGGGTTAAGGAAGGAGCTGATGCTGTCTGCGCCAACCGCTATGGCCCCCGTCGAGGTCACGGCTACGGCGTTCAGGCTGGCGGGCGGCTCACCAGTCCCCGCACCGGCCGTGCTGGCGCCAGTCACCGCGATGGTTGCGGCGGCCGAGACCACCCCCGCAGTCATAAGCAGCCGCCGACTGTACTTGCGCATGACCATTCCCCCTCCGAACGCGCTGCCGGGACCTCGCCCCAGCTTGACGGTGCCGCATCAAACGAGCAGCGCGAACCAGTTAATGCACGCCACCGCAAATCGCCTATGCAGACGATGGAGCTATGTTGACGCCGCAGTAAAGCAGAAGTCAAGGAACGCCAAGTCCGGTTTGATGAGAGAGCTTGCCGGCCGCGGCGACGTCCTAAGTCCGGCTGCCGGAGATGGCCTGTTCGACGGCAGATCGCTTCGACCGGCTGGACATCCTGATCAACAACGCCGAGCCGCCGCACCCGCCGCCGCAGGCCGGGCGTAGCGCCGTGTGCCGCTGGTGTGACGCGGCCCTCCGATGATGTGACGTGTCCCGCCTGTCGCGGGCGAGGACCACCAGTCATGCCGTTTGAGGTGGGGCAGTTCGATAGGGGCGGATATGAGCGGATTCGGGCGGCTGACTTCTGTGGCCATCGCCGGAGCACTAGCAATCGGGACATCGGCGGTGTCACCACCGCAGGCAGGGGCGCAGTCAGTTCGGGGTGCCCGGTCGGCTGCCCAGGAGGCTGGCGTCGGGGCCAAGCCGCCCGGCTGCGACAAGAACGCGGGCGCGCAGAAGGCCCGCTGTTACCTGGCGGTGCAGCCAGCCAGCGCGCTTCCGGCAGCCGCCACGACACCATGCGCGGTCGACGAGTCAGCCGGCTATACGCCCTGTAACCTCCAGGACGCATACGGACTTACCAGGCTGTCGGCCACGGACGGCAAGGGCAGCACCGTTGCCGTGGTGGACCCCGATGACGACCCGGACGCCGCGTCCGACCTGAACGTGTACCGATCGACGTACGGCCTTCCCCCGTGCACGACCGCCAGCAAATGCTTTGAAAAGGTTAACCAGGATGGGGGGATACCGGTGACGACTACGGGTCATCGGGGCTGTGGTTCAACGACGCGACTGCGAGCTGGACGGCCGGCCAGGCTGGTGACTGCATCGGCCTGATCGTGACGTCGTGGAGCAGCACCCAGGTGGTGTTCGCCTTGGGCAGCGAGTACGCCAGCTATCCGCCCATCCAGTCCGGCGACCAGATCGAGGTCGAAGTTCAGGGCGCCGCCTTCAGCGGACCGTTGGCCTGAGCCAACCGGGAGCTTAACCTGCGGCGGAGCCTGGCCGGCGCGAGGGCCTGGGCTCGTCCGGCCTCCCAGTAGGACCGGGCGGCCGAGGCCCCGGTGCCGGTCAGCCAGTACAGCGTGATGTTGTCGAGGATGTGATCGCGTTCGGCTTGGCGTCTTGGCTTGCTTGCGATGCCCGTGCTTCGCTGCAAGAATTTTGCGCATTCCGGCCGTGGTCATTGCCGCGCTCCAACTTGCGCTGGCAGCTGGCGGTACCTGACGGATCCTGGCTTGCGGCAATGCGCTGCGCAGGCCCGGCCGCCATCGCGAGCCCGGTGCCCTGAGTCGTCCCGACGGCGGGGCGGGCCGCAGAAGAGAGCAGAAGGCAAAGAAGAGAGCAGAAGGCAAAGGAGCCATCATGGCAGGGACCAGCGGCAGCGATGACCGCGCGACGGTAGCGGTGATCGGTACAGGGATCATGGGATCTGCGATGGCCCGCAACCTGGTTGCCGCGGGCCTGACCACGCAGGTGTGGGACCGGTCGGCGCTGGCGACCGGTCGGCTCGCCGACGCGGGCGCGGCGGTCGCGGCGTCGGCGCGGGACGCGGTGCGGGCCGCTGGCGTGGTGATCACGATGCTGCCCACCGCCGATATCGTGGAGTCGGTCATCTTCGACGGCGGGGTGGCCGACGCGTTCGCCGACGGATGCGTGTGGGCGCAGATGGGCACGATCGGTGTCGATGCGACCCTGCGCATCAGGGACCGGCTGGCCGCGCAGCGACCCGACGTCGAGTTCGTGGACGCCCCGGTGTCGGGCAGCAAGGGGCCGGCCGAGCAGGGTCAGCTGCTGATCCTGGCGTCCGGGCCGGCCGCGGCGGCTGACGCGCTGCGCCCGGTGTTCGACGTCATCGGCCGCAAGACCGTATGGGTGGGCGAGGCCGGCCGGGGCAGCCAGGTGAAACTGGTCGTCAACGCCTACCTGTCCATCCTCATCGAGGGCGTGGCAGAGACCATGGAGCTGGCCGATCGTCTCGGTATCGGCCATCAGCAGCTCGCCGAGGTCATCGAGGGCGGCCCGCTGGACGCGCCGCTCGCCGACGCCAAGCTCCACAAGATAGACCGGCAGGACTACGCCCCGGAGTTCCCGCTGGAGTGGGCGCTGAAAGACGTCAACCTGGTGATCGACGCCGCAGGCGGGGCGCCGCCGATGCTGGCCGCGCTGGCTGGCCAGTGGCATGCTGCCGTGGCCGCCGGGCACGGCCGCCAGGACATCAGCGCCGCCCGCCTGGCCCTGGCCGATCCAGCTTCTGCGAGCCAGAACACTCAATCGCCGCCGGGCTAGCGAGCTTCGAGGAACTTGAGGACCGCCAGCACCCGCCGGTGCTCGGTGTCGTTTTCCGGCAGGTCGAGCTTGATGAGGATGCTGCGGACATGCTTTTCCACCGTGCCCTCGGAGACGAAGATCCGGCGGGCGATGCCGGCGTTGGACGCGCCCTCGGCCATCAGGGTGAGCACCTCGCGCTCCCGCGGCGACAGCACATCGAGCGGATCACGCCGCTTGCGCGCCCGGATCAGCTCCTGCACCAGCGACGGGTCCACCACCGAGGCGCCCGCAGTGATCCGCCCCACCGTCTCGACGAACTCCGCCACGTCGGTCACCCGGCTCTTCAGCAGGTACCCGGTGCGCTCCCCGCCAGACAGCAAGTCCATCGCCTGGTCCACCTCGACGTGCGCGGACAGCACGACGATCGCCGTGCCGGGCAGCTCCGCGCGGATCACCTGCGCCGCCTGCAGCCCTTCGGTGGCGTGCGCCGGCGGCATCCGGATGTCGATGATCGCCAGATCGGGCCGGGCCGAACGGACCAGGGCGAGCAGCTCCGTCCCGTTCCCGGCCTGGCCGACGACGTCGAACCCGGAACGGTCGAGCAAGCTGGCCAGGCCCTCACGCAGCAGCACGTCGTCGTCGGCCAGTACGACCCGCGGTGCGGGCCGGCTCTCCGGCGCTATCCCGGCTGTCCCGGATGGTGTCGCCATCCCCCGATTATCGGCCAGCGGAGCGGCTGCTGCCCAGAGCGGTCACGATCTTCTGCTATCTGGCCGGACGGGCTCGGTCACTGCCACACCCGCGCGTGATCATGGGCGATAGGGCGGGCCAGTCGAACATCTCGGCGTGACCCGCACAATCAAGGGGCCGCAGCCTCAACTTGATCATCCCGGAACAGTTCCGGTCCCGGCACCGGGCCGGGTTGCGGAAGGTCATGGAGACGGGCTCACATGGGCACCTTGATACCGCGGTTGACCAGCCAGACGTTCGCGGGCCAGGAGCAGAAGTATCCGATGATCATGCCGATCTGCATGAGGAGCCAGAAGGCGGCCGAGCTGGGCGTGAGCGAGTGCGGCGCCGGGAACAGGACGAACGTCATGATCGCCATCCAGCCGAACAGGCCGATCTCGAACGCGGTCAGCGAGATGAAATCCGCCTTGGCCGCCGCCTTCAGGCCGTCCCTCAGCCCGAGGCCGCGCATCGGCGCGATCGCGAAATACTGGAAGATGATGCCAAACGCAAGGGCGAAGATGTAGTCGCCGACGTATTCGGCTCCGAGGGTGAGGCCAGCGATCGTGAGGCCCAGCGCGAATATCGCGAACTCGGAGATCACGTCGCCCAGGGCGCATCCGGAGCCGCAGTGGCTGACCTCGATAGCCATCGTGACCCACCACGGCCTGCGCTCGTCCGGCGGTACTGGCTGCCCGGCGCCGTCTGGCCCGGCTGCGCCAGGCATTTCCTGATAAGCGTTCTGGCCGCCGTGCGTCCGCATGTCGCCGGCGGATGCCACTGCCGCCTGGGAAACCGCTGCCCGGCTCATCGGCATCGATGCCGTCGCCTGGGCGTCGGCTCGCCCCCAGCGCCAGTACAGCGCGAGCGCGAACGGGCCGAAGTACAGCGCGGTGATCGGGAAGACGAAGTTCATCACGCCCATCGGCTGACGCCGGTGATTGAAGGCAATGTCATAGGCAATGACGCCCGCGCAGCAGAAACAGACTGACAGATAGAGCCACGCGACTGCCGTCAGCCAGGCTGGCGCCATGACCTGACCGTCCTTCCCCAGGTTCCTACCATCACATGATGCACCGGCTGCACCGGCAACAGCTTGGCGCCTGGTGTGCGCAGGCGGCATCACGGCCAGCGGCGGCGGGTCAGATAGCGCACGATCTCGACTGAGCAAGGCGGGACGGTCTCGCCGGGGGGACCGTCCCGCCTTCGTGAGGCTGCCGTGCCTGGCTAGCCGCTGTAGGTAATCGTGACCGCCGTGCGGGTGCCCGCCGCGTTGAGGTTCTTCGCCTTGATCGTCCCGGTGGCTCCGGCGAACGCGCCGGTACCCCCGGTCATCTTGCCGTTAGTGATCGCGCCGGTCTTGAAGTTGACGGTGAGCGTCCCGTACAGGAATCCGCCGGCGGCGTCAACCGTGACGTTCACGGCGCCGGTGGTCGCCGAGGCGGCCGCGAAGTAGAGCATGTCGAATCCGACGGTCTTGCCCGCCGCGTTGACATCGGTGTCCTGCTGAGCGCCGGATGTCCTGGTGAGCATGATCGACTTCTTCGTCACGGAGACGAACTTCAGTGTCTGCGTACCGCTGTGCGCGCTGGCGGCGGCGGGGAGCGCGAGTGCCCCCGTGGTGGCCAGGACGGCGGCCGTGCCTGCCGCGGCGAGAGACGTGCGAAGCTTCATGACTGTTTCTCCTGTCTGCGGGTCTTGAGCGCAATGGTGAGCGACTGGGTGGTCATGTTTCGTTCGGCAGGAAGGACACTAGGAATCCGGCGGCGCGCAGTCGTCCCGCGCTCGGATGACATAGGCGGCCGCCGGTCACTCCTGAGGACTACGTCGGGACGCGAGCGCCCCGGTCCCAGGTCAGCAGCAGAGGGCCGCGACAGTGGGCATCCGGCGATGATCTATCAGCGGCTAGGTTGACGGAATCGACCTGTCCCGGCGCGTTCTCCGGCATCGGGAGTCTGCCGGACATGGTTGCCGCTGCCGCACGCTGCGGGCGGGCGGCAAGCAAACAGGCTGCGGTGGCCTGCGGACCGGCGGTCAGGAGTCGTGGGCAATGCACCCGGTCCCGGGCGGCGGTAACTCGTTAACGGCAGGTTGTGCCACGATGATGTGGTCGGGAGGAGCGGGAATGGGTGCAGTGCGGACGGCCAGGGCGCGATTGCGGCGTGCCGTGCCCGCGGTGGTGGCAGCCGGGCTGGTACCGGCGGTGCTGGCCGGGGGGGCCGGGCCGACCGCAGCGGCCCAGCACCGGGCTGGACCGGGAGGCGGGGCGGATCGTCGTGGGGTGATGACTGCTGGGGACATCTACGATCTGGCCGGGGGCGCTGCGGGAGGATTTTCCGGCGGCGGCGGGCCGGCTACCAGGGCCGGGCTCTTCCATCCGGTCGGCGCGGCGGTGGACGCCGCGGGCAACGTGGTGATCGCCGACACCGGGGAGAGCCGGGTGCTGGTGGTGGCGGCCAGTACCGGCACCTTCTACGGGAAGAGGATGACCGCCCGGCGCATCTACTCCGTCGCCGGGGACGGTTCGCAGGGAGATTTCGGCAACGCGAGCCCGGCGACCCGAGCCAGGCTCGACCTGCCGGACGGGGTGGCGGTAGATGCCGCGGGCAACCTGCTGATCGCCGACACCTTCAGCAACCGGATCCGGGTGGTCGCCGACAGCACCGGCACCTTCTACGGGCAGCCGATGACCGCCGGAGACATCTACTCCGTCGCCGGGATCGCCCCCGGCGGCAGGGGCTACTCCGGGGACGGTGGCCCGGCCATCCAGGCCAGGCTTCAGCTCCCGTCTGCAGTGGCCACAGACGCCGCAGGCAACCTGCTGATCGCTGACAGCAGTAACCAGCGGATCCGGGTAGTCGCCGACAGCACCGGCACCTTCTACGGCCAGCCGATGACCGCCGGGGACATCTACTCCGTCGCCGGGAACGGGAAGAAGGGACACTCCGGGGACGGCGGCCCTGCTACCAACGCCATGCTCCTCTTCCCCCGGGGGGTGGCGGCAGACGCCGCCGGCAACCTGCTGATCGCCGACAGCGGCAACAACCGGATCCGGGTCGTGGCCGGCAGCACAGGCATCTTCTACGGAAAGCGCATGGCCGCCGGAGACATCTATACCCTCGCCGGCACCCGCGAGGGGGGCTATTCCGGGGACGGCGGGCCGGCCACCAGCGCTGAGCTTGCCCTGCCGCAGGGCCTGGCGGTAGATGCCGCGGGCAACCTGCTGATCGCCGACACCTACAACCAGCGGATCCGGGTAGTCGCCCGCAGCACCGGCACCTTCTATGGCCAGCCCATGACCGCCGGAGACATCTACACCATCGCGGGTACTGGCAAGCAGGGATTCTCCGGAGACCGCGGCCCGGCCACCAAAGCCACCTTCGACTACCCCTCCAGCGTCGCGGCAGACGCCGTCGGCAACCTGCTGATCGCCGACTTCGCGAACAACAGGATCCGGGTGGTCGCAGGCTGACGCCACGAGCGTGCCGAGCCGGCAGCAGCGAGCCGGTCATTCGCCACGTCCCGGGATCCACGACATCCGTGCCGACGAACCGCCGCAGACGCTGGTCCCGCATCTTATGTACACACCAGGCGGCACTCGCCAACGATCGTTACTGACATCACATTCGTGAAGGCCACTAATGTGTCGGAGGGTCCGGGCACCCCAGATGCTGCAGGGACCGGCACCGTATGGTCGTGGCGGTGTCGGGTCATCCCGCGGTACTGCCACGCGTCGGTGGCCCGGTGATGCCGCTGGCCGCGCCACCGGGGCGGCGGTCCGGTCAGCCTCGCGGAGGCTGCGCGGGACCGTTCAACCCGGCGGGCGCGAGCCAGTCCCGGAACGCCCCGCCGCTGTCAGTCAGGTCGGTCGCCGCGGCCTGAACGTCGATCAGTGATCCGGTGATCGCCGCCATGAAGATCTAGTGGTGGACGAACCACGAGGTCAGCGTCCAGATCTTGCCGTTGTAAGTGACCAGCTGCACGCCGGTCCAGGAGGCGATCTTGGTCCAGGCCGCCGGATGGGTATACGAGGAGGGGGCGGTCCACAGGTCGGAGCCGAACTCGGTGCCGACCCTGGCCTGGGTGAACGACACGCCCGCGTCGGCCGTGTAGGTCGCCAGGAAAGTCCCCTCGTCGAAACCGGAAGGACCCGTGTCGTCGGCTAGGAGCCCCATGCCGCCGGTCTTCGGGTCATACCCCACCCTGAGTTCCACTGTGTCGCCAACTGGGAAGCTGCCGATGGTGGAGCCACACTGGTCCTCGTTGATGCACCACAGTGCGCCCGGGTCCGATGCCACCAGCTGGTGGCTGCTGGCGTCGTAGATCTTCGCGTACGGGGTGTAGCTCGAGCCTGACGTGCTGGCCGAAAGGCCGACGACGGCCACCAGCCCGGACGACCAGAGCTGTACGCTCTGGCTGTACTGGCCAGCGACGTTGGCGTACTGCGCGGGATTGCGTAGGTAAACCTGGGCAGCGACGGAGCCGAACTGCGCGCCGGTGGCCGCGTAGCCCGCCTGCTCGGCGCTGGCGTACCGCGGGCCGGTGCTGGCGCCCGCCGCGGCCAGGCCGGCCAGCACGACCGCCGCGGGCACGGCGGCGGCCGCGATCAGCCGCCTGGATTTCCTGACATCAAGGCCTCCGGGAAGTTCGCACGGCAACTGTCCGACCCGCGCCCCGCGTGACGGATGCCGCGCGTATCTGAAAGCGCACCAATTAGACGCGGGTCAGGCTCTTGCGGATGACGCGCTCCATCTCGCATAGGCCGCCCTGCTGCTCTCAGCCAGTCGGCAGCGCACATCTCACATACGGCGTGCTATGCCGCCAGGAGCGCCGTAACCCAGTGCCGTGCTGCCGGGCGTGTGATCAGAGTGTCGTTTGCCGGCGTTCGAAGCGGTCCGCGTTGCTGGGTGCAGCTGGCACCGCGCTGCGGTTCTCTTTCCGGGTGATCGGCGTGGTCGATGCTGAAGCCGCAGGGGCGATGTCCAGCAAGTGGGCGGAGCTTGGCGGCATCCGGCTGAAGGCCGCAGTGCAAACCGGGGCGAGGCCCGCGATCGACCCCGATGAACCACAGTTAATCCGGTTGCAGTGGATGGCCAGGTTGGTCTACAGGATGCCGGTCACCAGGTCGTACAGTCGGTCCACTCGGCGCCGCGCAGCACTTGACCGTCGACATCCTGATAGTAGGGCGTCAGGTCGCCCCCCACGATGTGCAGGTCACGGCGCATCAGTTCGCTGACTACCTCGCTCGTGGCGACTACGATCCGGCGGAGCAGCACGAGGCTCTTGCGCAGCTAGAAGCTCCGTCGCTGGATCTTCAGGCCCTGCGGAACGTCGTCGAACACCGGTCTTGCAGCTCCTCCATGCTGCCATCCATGCTCTGCACTGCCTCGATCTGACCATCGACGATGTAGTCCAGCAGCTCGTACAGCAGGTAGCGCACCCCGAATCGAGCGATGTCGGGCTTTCGTTCCAGCGCTGGACGACCGCGCGAATGTCCAGATCACCGTACTTGCGGACGGTGATCAGCGCCTGGCCGGTGATGAAGGCCGCGATCTCGCTGGTGGCCAGTCCGCCGGTACCGGTATCCAGCCGCGTCCCGTAGCCGGTCAGGAACAGGTGGCTGCGATAGTGGCCGAGCTTGGGCCGCTGACTGTGGTCTAGCGCGTCCCCGACGGCCAGCCGGCGCAGGCCGAACTCCTCGCTCAGCACGGCGAGGTCGTCGTGGTCGGAGACACGTAGGTCCAGCTAGATGGTGACGGACTCATCAGCCAGGTATCCGCTGATCAGTCCACCCGGCAAATCCCGTGGTCGTAAAGACATGACGGCTTTCGTCTCATTGGCCGGGCCTATGGGAGCAAGACCGCCGCAAGCTACTTGCCGGCCCGGGACGACAGCAGGACCGTTCTGGCTGATGTTCTCCAGCACACAACGCGGTGGTGCCTCAGCCAGGAACCCTGATCTTTCATCGGGTTGACAGCTGGCGCTGAGCGGTGCTGAGCCGCGTCTCCAGAGTGAATTTCAGCGTCAGGGTACGACCTGGCCCGGCCGGCGGACCGGCAGCCGGGATTCTGCGGCCCGGGGGCTCTCCCCGGCTGGCAGGGACGGCTTGGCGCTGGTCGACAGGCTTGCGGCAGTGCGTCGATGCGCTGCTACGCGGCCGCACCGTTGCAGTAAGCCGACACCGGGTTGGTACCGGGTTGGTACCGGGTTGGTACCGGGTTGGTGCTGCGTTGGGTGAACCTTTACGCCGCGGGAGCCGTAGTCAGGGGTGAATCCGTCGGCTGCGGAGGTGGGGGCATTGATCACGCGCCGGTTCCTGGTGCCCGCTTCTGTGCTGTCGCTGGCGGCGGCGTTCTCGGGCGACGGTTCGCCCAGTGCACTGGTGGTTTTCTGCCCAGGGCGGCGGGACCAGGTTCTCGCTAGCTATCACGGCCTTGAGCCCGGACGCGGGGCTGCGGTCACTAACACCTCAGGCTTGTCCAGATCCAATTCGGCCCGGTGTCGTCCAGATCCAGCTCAGCGGCCCGGCGTCCTGGCTTCGGGAGGAGGTCGCGGCACCGATCGGGATGCCGGAAGGCGGCATAAGCGATAGCGCCAGGCAGGCCCTGGCCAACGGAAAGGGCGTTTCAATGAGTGCAAGACGCGGCAGTTCTCGGGTCATCCGGGGCAGGTGGTGGGCCGCGGCCGTAGCCGCGGTGATGGCCGCGGCGCTGGCAGTGCCGGTGTCGGCGGCCCAGGCAGGCGAGGGGCAGAGCGCGTTCGCTCAGACCAATCTGGTTTCGGACGTCCACGGCCTGGCCGCGCTAACCGACCCGCTCGTCTCGAACCCGTGGGGTATCTCGCTCGGCCCGACAACCCCGTTGTGGGTGACGAACAACAACACCAGCACAGCGACGCTGTATCAAGGTGCCAACGGCAAGCAGCCGATCAGCAAGGTGAACCTGAACGTCAAACTTTCGCCGGGTCCGACCGGGACGGTGTTCAACTTCCGTGCCGCCAGTAACCCCAAAGACTTCGTCGTGACTGGCAACGGGAAGAGCGCCCCGTCGCTGTTCATGTTCGACTCGCTGGGCGGAAACGTCATCGGCTGGTCACTGAATGTGCCGCCCATCACCAAGTCCCATGTCGTCCAGCACGTAGCTCATGCCGTCTACACCGGGCTCGCCGAGGCGACCACGAAGCAAGGTGGCCGGCTGTTCGCTGCCAACTCCTCGATGGGAACGGTCAACGTGTTCAACGCGAAGTTCCAGAAGGTCGCCAGCTTCCGCGACCCGAGACTGCCGAAGAACGTGACGCCGTACAACGTGGCGGTGCTGCACGGCAAGCTATATGTCACGTTTGCTCCCCCGCCTGGCCCCACCTCCGGGCTCCAAGGGGCGATCGACGTGTTCAGCCTCAGCGGCCATATGATCCGCCGACTGGTGACCGGAGGCCAGCTGCTCGCCCCGTGGGGCATGGTGATCGCCCCCGGGCACTGGGGCCGCTTCGGCGGTGATCTGCTCGTCGGTAACCTTGAAAACGGCCGGATCAACGCTTTCGACCCCAGCACCGGAATGTTCCGAGGCACCCTGCGCAGCAAGAGCGGAAAGGCGATCGCCAACCCGGGCCTGTGGGGCCTGGCGTTCGGCAACGGCGTGATCGGCACCCGGCGAACACTGCTGTTCTCCGCAGGAATCGACAACTACAGTCGCGGACTGGTCGGAATGATCCGGCCGACCAGCGGTTAAGGCACCTCACAGCCAGCGCCGGGATGAGTAGCGCCCCGGGGTTTGGCGCCGTTCACTGTCGAGCGATGCCAAACCCCGGGCGGTCACGGGCGCGGCGGCCGGCCCACGGTGATGCAAGGCGCTTCTGGGCCGGCTTCGCCGTAAGAGGGCTGGTCTGCAGAGCGCCGCAAATGACGTCGGCCCGGCCAGAACGGCCGGGGGTGGGACGGCAGCAGGCTGGTTGTCGCGCAGCCTGACCGCACCGGGCCGGGCGCCGCGGGTACGGTCAGGGTGCGCGGAGGTGTCTGGCGTGGTGTCTACCGGTCCGCGGCGCGGGCCGCGGCCTGCGCGATGAGCGTGGCCACCGCCTCTGGCTGCGATACGTAGACGGAGTGGCTGGCCGCGACCTCGGACACCGTGGCGCCGACCTTCTCGGCCATGGCATGCTGCGCCGGTGGGGGGATCATCCGGTCCTCGGTGGTGACCAGATACCAGCTGGGTTTGGTCCGCCAGGCGGGGTCGGTGATCGCTCCGGCGGGAGCGTCCACCCCCCAGGGGACCTGCGAGTCGGCCATGAAAGCGGCCAGGCCCTCGGGCAGGTCCGCGGCGAACGAGGCGCGGAATTTGTCCCGGTCCAGGAACAGGAAGCCGTCCCTGGGCGGCAGGATCGGCGGCTGCGGGCCGTCGGCCGGGAAACCGCCTATGAGCGTGCTGACCGACTCGCCCTTGTCCGGCGCGAACGCCGCGATGTACGCCAGCGCCGCCACGTTCTGGTGGGTGCCGGCCTCGGTGATGACCGCGCCGCCGTAGGAGTGGCCGGCCAGGACGACCGGTCCGTCCTGGGCGTCGATGATCCGCCGGGTGGCCTCGGCGTCGCCCTGCAATGACAGGGTGGGGTTCTGTACGATGCTGACCCGGAAGCCGTCGCGGCTGAGCGATTCATAGACGCCCTGCCAGCCGGAGCCGTCCACGAATCCTCCGTGTACGAGAACCACATTCCGCGGTGCGTAGGTACCCATGGTGATCCTTTTCTCTCGTGAAATGGTCGAATGCCAGGGCAGTAGGCCGCGTGCATGAAGTCGCAAGCCTGGTAGTTGCGGTGTCATCCTGGCCTCCACCCTCGCCGGGAGTTCATGACCGTCGCGGCCGTCAGCCTTCAGTACAGGTCGGTCCCGTGTTACCCGACCGCAGAGCCGGTGTAGACGGTGTGGAGATGTCCTGCGTGGGCCGGCCGGACGTCGTCAAGCGGGAGGGCTGGGGGTCGCGCGGGGTGGTGAGGATGGTGACGACGTGCTGGAGGTGGGCTTCCCGGCCGGCCCTGCCACGAGGGAGGGCGCCCGGAGCGGAGCGGGCCAGTTCGGCGTGACCGAGGTGGGCGCAGTAGGCAAGCAGTGAGCGCACGCGCGGACGGACGGCGCTCCGCGACGATGCCGCCAGCTGCTGTCAGGCGAGGGCGATTACCATGACGCCGACGGCGTCGTAGGTGCCGCGTGCGCGCGCATCCCGGGTGGCGAGAGCGGCCCCGCGCTCTTTGGCGGCCAGCGCAACCAGCGCATCGTAAACGGCACCGCCCGCGATGCCAAGGCGGCTGAGCGTGTCCGGCAGCTTACGGGCAAGCGGCCTGCTCAGCATGAAAGGCGCGGCGAACCGCGCGTTCAGCAGCCTGGCGGCGTCGGCTGGTGCTAGCCGCGCGTCGCCGGGCAGCCTGGTGAGAACCGAATACGTCTCGGCCAGGGCGTGACCGCTGAGCGCGACCTCCTGCCCGCCCCACCATCGCACCACGGCCGCATGATCGTGATGTGAGCGGACAAGCAGCGGAACGGCGACGCTGGTGTCGACCGCGACGGTCACTTGCGGCCCGCGTCGATGAGGGCGAAGACCACGTCGTCATCGACCGGCGTCTCGGCGTCCGCGACGAGCACGCCGTCCTCCTCGACCAGGCGCGCGGTCCGGCCTGCAGGCAGGAGCTGCGCGCCGGCGCCATACGGCGTGATGTTGACCTTCGTGCCGGGCAGCAGGCCCAGCGCGTCGCGGATGGGCTTGGGCAGTACAACCCGGCCGGCCTGGTCGATGACTGCTTCCATGGGAAAATGATACCATTGAAATCCCGTAAATCGTCCGTCCCGGAACGGCCCGCCAGACGTGCCGAGGTACCGGAATGGGCGAGCGCGCCGAGATCGTTGCGGGGCAGGGCTACTGCTCCAGGTAGGCGGCAAGTTTCGTCAGGGACGAATCGAGCCCCGCGGCGTGGTCCTCCGCGGAGATGCCGTCTGGGACGTCCTCGGCGACGATGTTGACGCGCGTCCCGGAATCGGCAGCGGCGACCTCCCAGGTCATGATCATGGTGCCGGCGTAGGCGGGGTCATCGGAGACGAAGTCCACCGCCTGTACGACCCGCTCGCCGAGGACGATATCGACGAAGCGGGCCTCGACGATGTCGGAATCCGGGGTCGCCTTGCCCGGTGCGCCGGAGGCGTCGGAATAGGTCAGCACCATCCGGTACGACCCGCCCGACCGTGCGTCGAATCGCTCGAACCTGCCGATCATCCCGCCAGGAGGCAGCCATGCCAGGAGCGCCTCGGGATCGACAAGAGCGGCCCAGACCCGCTCGGGCGGCACAGCGATCACCCGGGATGCCCTGTCCGTACGCGGCACGCCGTGATCCTAGCGCCATCGGACTTGGCCGGCGCCATCACCTCTAGTTACGTGTCTCGTGAGCCAGGGGTCAAGTTCCTTCCACCGCAGCCCTGATGACGGCATTGACCGTGGCGTCGGGGAAGAACACCGTGAGATTCCTCGCGGCAGCCATTGCTCGATCACGGGCCTCGGCTCCGAGCTGGCGGGTTTCCCGCAGGGCATACTTGACGGCCCGGCGGCGGACACCAGCCCGGTACTTCTCGACATCCATGCTGATCGTGACTGCGTGAGCGTCGGCCAGCTCCAGAGCCTCGGCCGTGATCTTGTTGCCCTTGGCCGAGTTGCAGTCCCCGTGCAGGAGCTGGAGATTCCAGCGTCGGTGGGGGCCGCCGAATACCTTCGGGATGATGTGATCAACTGCGGTGCCAGGCGGGGAGTCGGGCAGCGAATCGCCGCACCATGGACAGCGCCAGGCTTGCAGTTCGACCAACTCAGTCAAGAACGCCTGACGGTGCGATGCCCACGGGACAGCCTCGTCGTAGTACTGGTCATCGATGGCCCGGACGAGACCCGGCCAGGGGCCGGGGCAGTGATCCTCTCCGGCAGGCAGCGGCAGTCCGCACACACCGCACCAGCCAGGCTCAGCGGGCATGTGCTCAAGGTAAGGGGCCGGCCGGACATTTCAGGCCTGGGGTTGCCCCGCAGTTGACCGGGCACCGATGACTTCCGGGCAGCAGTAGCGTCTGATGCACTAGCGACAGGCCACAGACACCGCGATCACGCGAGCGCTGCGGCCCGGCGCAGGCACGTTCCCCTAGCGTGCCCGGTCCCCAGCCGACCCGAGACCACGGGAGTTCTGATTATGCGGAAGCTGATCGCGCTGGTGTTCCACTACTCGCTCAACGGCCTGCTCGCCGACGAGGGCACCGAGTACTACAAGTTCTGCTTCGAGCTCCTCGACCTGCACGGCGGCCCGGACCAAGACGATCAGACACTCGACTTTCTGCAGAGCGCGCACGCGCACGTCATGGGCCGCAACGCCTATGAGGGCATGGCCGGATCCCTCCCGGCGCACCCCGAGCACCCGTGGGCCGGCATCCTGACCGCCGGGCGCAAGGTCGTCTTCTCCCGGACCCTGCAGACGGCCGGCTGGGCCAACACCACCATCGCCGCCGGTGACACGGCAGAAGAGATCGACAAGCTGCGGCGAGGCGGCGACGGCCACATCGTGGCCTGGGGCGGCGTCGGCCTCTGGCGGTCGCTGATGCGACTCGACCTGATCGACGAGTTCCGCCTGGACTTGCACCCCTACGTTGCGGACGAGGGCACCCCGCTGTTCGACGACGTCCCCCCGTCCTACCGGCTCGACCTGATCTCCAGCACCGCCGCCAGCAACGGGATCCTCGAACTGCAGTACCGGCGGCACCGATAACCCAGCGGCCCAGCAGGTCGGGACAGTGACCGCGCCGAACGATCATGGATAGCCCGCCAACGAGAGCTTGACACGTCCGGGCTGCGCGATGCGAGAGGGAACCACCCTGTCCTAATCCCGGCCGTCATCCTTGCAGGCGCCAAGATCCGGTGAGTGGTCGTTTGCAAGGCGCGTTCAGCCGGTCGCGGGATGGAGCCGGACGTCGCCTAGCGCCGTGGGCTATGAGGTTGCGACGCTGGTCGCTGGTTGTTCTTTGTGGCTGTCGGCTGTGGGGAGCTGGAGGTGGAAGGCGGCGCCGTCGCCGAGCCGGGTGTCGAGGGTGATCTGGCCGCCGTGCGCGGCGGTCAGGGAGGCCGCGATCGCCAGGCCGAGACCGGTGCCGCCGCGCGCGCGGGTCCGGGCGTCGTCGGTGCGGTAGAACCGCTCGAAGACGTGGGAGGCCTGTTCGGCGGTCATGCCCGGGCCTTGGTCGGCGACGGTGAGCTGGACGCCGCCGGGGATCGTGGTCACGGTGATGGTCACGGGGGATTCTGGTGGTGTGTGCTGGATGGCGTTGCCGATCAGGTTGTCGATGACCTGGCGTATCCGCTCAGCGTCGGCCATCACCACCGCGGGGTCAGCGGCGCGCAGCGTGACCTTGCGTCCAGGGTGCGCGGCGCGGGCGTGCTGGGCGGCCTCGGCCGCGATGCTGGCCAGGTCTATGGGCGCCCGGTCGAGCGGGCGGCCGGTGTCGTACCGCGCGAGGAGGAGCAGTTCTTCGACGAGCCTGCTCATCCGGCTGGCTTCGCGCTGGATCATGCTCATGAGCCGCAGCAGTTCGTCCGTGCTGGCGTGGTCGCCTTGCTGCAGGCCGTATTCGGCGAGTCCGCGGACCGAGGTGAGGGGCGTGCGCAGCTCGTGACTGGCGTCGGCGGCGAACTGCCGCATTCTGGCCTCGGAGCGCCGGGCCTGTTCTTCCCCGCCGGCCCGCGCCTGGTAGGCGGACTCGATGGTGGCGAGCATGGTGTCCAGCGCGCGGGCAAGCCGCCCGACCTCGGTTTTTCCCGGCGGGTGGTCGATGCGCTGAGACAGGTCACCGTCCGCGATGGCGGCGGCGGTCGTCTCAATCGCGGCCAGCGGTGACAGGCTGGCGCGCACCAGCGGCAGGCCGATAGCCGCCAGCAGCACGACCGCGAACGCCCCGGCCACGGTGTCGGCTATCTCCAGCCGGGTGACCGTGTTGTCGAGGTCGCCGAGACTGTAGGCGACGACCTCGTGCTCCCCGCCGGGGAGCCGCTGGACGAGGACGCGCCAGGATGGCCCGGCTCCGCCGGTCGCCGGGACCGTGAACGGTGTCCCGAGCTGGTCGAGCTGGGCCACCGACAGCCGGGGCCCGGCGGCCGTGTGCACCGGCCCGCCGAGCAGCCGGGGCCGGCCATCGGCGGCGACCAGTTCCACGAGGAACTGCGCCGGCAGCGCCTGCCTCCGCTGTGCCGACCGGGGTGGTGGCGGGTGCGCGCGCCCGGCGATGCGAGCCGCGACGTGGGCGAAACCGCGAAGCTGGGCATCGGACCTGCCCAGCAGGTAACCGCGCAGCAGCGTGACGCCCACCACCCCGGTCACCAGGCACGTCACGGCGACCAGTAGGGTCGCGGTCGCCATCACCCGCATGCGCAGCGACGCACCGCGCAGGACCGCGCGCAGCCGGCCGGCCGTGCGGCGCCGCGGCCGGGGCGCGCTCACGGCGGGATCCGCAGCACGTACCCGTACCCGCGGACGGTGTGGATGAGCCGCGGCTCCCGCTGGTCGATCTTGCCCCGCAGGTAGCTGACAGACGACTCGACCAGGTTGCCCTCGCCGGCCGGGCCGTAATCCCAGACGTGGTCGCGAATCTGCGTCTTGCTCAGTACCCGCCCGGCGTTGGCCATCAGGAACCGCAGCAGCCGGAACTGCGTCGGTGTCAGCGCGATAGCCTCGCCAGCCCGCCTGACCTCGTGGGCGTCGTCGTCCAGCTCCAGGTCGGCGACACGCAACCGGGAGCAAGGCGCCGCCTGCCGGGTGCGGCTGAGTACTGCCCGGACCCGGGCCAGCACCTCATCAAGGCTGAACGGCTTGGTGACGTAGTCATCGGCCCCCAGGTTCAGCCCGGCGACCCGGTCGGCCACCTCATCGCGCGCGGTCAGGAAGACCACGGGAATGCCACCAGGGTGGGCGCGCAGGCGGCCGGCCACCTCAAAGCCGTCGCCGTCCGGCATCATCACGTCAAGCAGGATGAGGTCGGGCCGGGAGCGTGCGGCCGCGCGCACCGCCTCTGCGCCGCTGGCCGCTGTCACTACCTCGAAGCCGGCAAAACGCAACGATCCCGACAAGAGTTCCCTGATCGTGGCCTCGTCGTCTACCACCAGGACACGGGCAGGCCCCAGGCCGGGCCCAGGCATGGGTCTCACCCGTTCACCATGGCGGGTCAACCTTGCGGATCGCTGACCGCGCGCTGCATGTCCGCTCCGTTACCGACTGCCCCGCTGAGCGCCGCGCCGGGAGCCCGTCAGCGCTGGCCTGTCACCGATGATCGAAAACCCTCAGCCGGCGTTCAGTATTCGCCAACGAAACCGGGCCAGGCTGGTCAGTGGCGCGCTCGCCTTGGTGGCATCCTCATGCGATCCCCATCGCCAGCCACCCGGCGGGTCGCGCCGCCACTGCGCCGCATTCGGGACGGGCGCTGACCAGAGCAATCGCCTTATGAAGGGGAGCCCATGTTCTTCATCTACCTGCGGCGGGAGCTGCGGCGCCGGTGGCGGCAGGCGACGATCATCGCGCTAGGCCTGGCTCTGGGCATCGGCCTGGTGGTCACCGTGACCGCCTTGTCTCGCGGGGTGAACCAGGCGCAGGGGGACGTGCTGCACTCGCTTTACGGGCAGGACACCGCGATCACGGTGACCAAGGCCCCGTCGCTCGGCAGCGGCGGCCCCGGGGCGTTCCGGTTCCGCACCGGCAGCAGCGGATCGCGGCCGGCGGCCGGGTCCAAGGTCAGCGTGGACAACCTCACCAGCACGGCGCTCGGCACCATCTCGGCGGGTGATGTGGCATCGGTGACCCGGCTGAACGGGGTAGCCGCGGCGGCGGGCGGCCTGACGCTGAACGACACCAAGCTCACCTTCACCATCCCCAGCCAGAGTTCTGGCGGCGGGTTCGGCGGCTTCGGCGGCGGGGGTGGCAGCCCCGGCGGCGGGTTCGGATCCGGGCACTTCCCGACCCCGATCAGCGTCAACGGAGTGGAGCTGTCCGGCAACGCCGCCGCCCTGGGGCCGCTCAGCGCCGCCAAGCTGATATCCGGCCGCACCCTGTCGGCCTCCGACGCCAACTCGGACGTGGCCCTCGTGAGCTCCGGCTACGCCACCGCCAACAAGCTCACGACCGGGTCCAAAGTCACGCTGGCCAAGGTCAGCTTCAGGGTCGTCGGGGTGGTCTCGGCGGGGTCGGGCAACAGCACCGACGTCTACATCCCGCTGGCGCGTGCGCAAGCACTCGGCACCGCGCAGGGCAAGAGCCTGAAGAACAAGGTCAACACCATCTATGTCGCGGCGGGCAGCGCCACCGGCATCAGCACCGTGTCGGAGGAGATCTCCGCGACGCTGCCGGGCACCACGGTGACCAACCAGAATGACCTGGCCAAGCAGCTAACCGGATCAGTGGCCAGCGCCTCCAGCCTGGCGTCCAACCTGGGCCGGTGGCTGGCCATCGCGGTCCTGGTGGCGGCCTTCGTACTGGCCAGCTTGCTGACCACGGCGGCGGTCTCGCGCCGGGTGCGGGAGTTCGGCACGCTGAAGGCACTGGGCTGGACCAGCCGCCGCGTCGTCCGGCAGGTCATCGGCGAGTCGGTGGTGATCGGCGTGCTCGGCGGCGCCGCCGGGATCGCGCTCGGGTTCGCGGGGTCCGCCCTGGTCGGAGCGTTCGCCCCGACGCTGACCGCATCGGTCGGGCAGACCACGGGCAGCGCCACCCCGGGCGGCGCGAAGATCCTTCGGCGGCCCCCCGGGCGGCTTCGGCGGCTTCGGCGGCGGTGGCGGATTCGCCGGGCCCCGGCGGCTGGCCTCGGCCGCCACCACCACGGTGCACGTGCCGCTGACCGCGACGGTCACCATCGGCGCGGTCGTCGCGGCGGTGGCGCTGGCGATCGCCGGCGGCCTGCTCGCGGGCGCGTTCGGCGGCTGGCGGGCAGCGCGGCTGCGGCCAGCGGCGGCCCTGGCGAGGGTCGAATGATCAGGCGGGAACCGGCTGGGCAGGCTCGGGGCACCGCGAATATCCGGGAAGAGGCGTGATGTACAAGCTGACTGGCGTCACCAAGGACTACCCCCAGGGCCGCGGGGTCGTTCACGCGCTGCAGGGCGTCAACATGGTCGTCGCCGACGGCGAGTGGCTGGCCATCCAGGGTCCCACCGGGCACGGCAAGACCACCTTGCTGCAGATGCTCGGCGGCCTGGACCGGCCCACCACCGGCAGCATCCTGCTCGACGGCGACGACCTCGCCCAGCTCCGCGAGGCCGGGGTCACCAGGGTCCGCGCCACCTCTATCGGGTTCATCTTCCAGACCTTCAACCTGATATCCACCCTGAGCGCGCAGGAGAACGTCGAGACCGCGCTCGTCCCGCTGCGGACCGCGGCGGCCGAGCGCCGCGCCAGGGCCGCCCGCGCACTCGCCGCTGTCGGCCTCGCGGACCGCGCGGGCCACCTGCCGTCGGAGCTGTCCGGCGGACAGCAGCAGCGGGTCGCGATCGCCCGGGCGCTGGTCAAAGAGCCCAGGGTGCTGCTCGCCGACGAGCCGACCGGCAACCTCGACGAGGACACCCGGGACGACATCATCTCCCTGCTGGAAGGACTCTGGCGCGACAACCATCTGACCATGGTGGTGGTCACCCACGACAGCACCATCGCCCGCCGCGCCCAGCGGCGCGGCGTCATGAAATACGGCAAGCTGGCCGTCAGCGACGACGCCAGGCCCGCGCCCGCCAGCCCGCAGTAGCCGCACTGCCGAGAAACCTGCAGGCACGGGTGTCACCGGGGGACGCCGGGGAGCGACCACCGTCCATCCGGGAAATAAGGGCAGATCCGAACGGGCGGCGGCTTGACTGCCTCGCCGGCGGCTCCCTCGCCGGCCATGCCGACGTGGCGGCGTGCTCGTGCAGGCAGCGGACCGGCCGCGCCGCGCGCGCCTTGACAGCCGCAATTGGCGCCGCCATGGTATTTTTCTGGCCGCTATGCGTACGGTCGTCCGGCAAGCCTGGCCGCGCCAGACGGCACGGCAGGCGGCGGCATGATCACCGCCGGGCCCGGCAGAAGGGGGGGTACACCGTGAGTCCCGCCGAACTTGCCGTAGATATTGACGTCCTGGTCGTCGGGTCCGGGCCGGGCGGGGCCGGGGCCGCGCTCTTCCTGGCCACGTACGGCACTCCGGTCCTCGTCGTGACCAAGTACGGGCAGCTGTCGGACACGCCCCGTGCGCACATCACCAATCAGCGCACCATGGAGTCCCTGCGGGACATGGACCTGGAACAGCGGCTGATGCGCGAGGCCACGCCGTGGGAGTACATGGGCAATACGACCTTCTGCACGAGCCTGGCCGGCGATGAGCTCGGCCGGATCCCGTCCTGGGGCACCGACACCCGGCGGCATGCCGACTACGAGCTGCAGAGCCCGTGCACGATGCTGGACGCGCCGCAGACCATTACCGAGCCGGTCATGATGCAGGCGGCGCAGGCCCGCGGCGCCAAGGTGCGTTTCGACACCGAGTACCTCTCGCACGTGCAAGACGAGTCCGGGGTGACCACTCAGGTCAAAGACCGGCTGACCGGGGCGGTCTACGCGATCAGGTCGAGGTACCTCGTCGGCGCCGACGGGTCGCGCAGCCTGGTCGCGGCAGATCTCGGCCTGCCATTCGAGGGGCCTGGCGCCGTCGGCGGCGCCCTGCACATCATCTTCGAGGCCGACCTGAGCCGCTTCGTCGCGCACCGCCCGTCGGTCCTGTACTGGATGCTGCAGCCGGGCGCCGAGAAGGAAGGCGTCGGGCTCGGCGTCCTGCGGATGATCAAGCCGTGGCATGAGTGGATGCTCATGTGGGGTTACGAAGCAGCGGCCGGGCCGCCGGAGATCACCGACGAGTTCGCGCGCGAGCTGGCTGTCAAACTGGTCGGGACCGACGACTTCGAGATGCGGGTTACGTCCCGGCTACCCTGGACCGTCAATCACCATTTCGCGACGACGATCGCCCGCGGCCGGGTCTTCTGCGTTGGTGACGCCGTGCACCGGCACCCGCCGACCAACGGCCTGGGATCCAACACCTCCATTCAGGACTCGTACAACCTGGCCTGGAAGCTGCATGCCGTCGTCCAGGGCTGGGCGGCACCTTCGCTACTGGAGTCCTACGACGCCGAGCGGGCTCCTGTCGCCCGCCAGATCGTCGAGCGAGCCAACCAAAGCATCGCCGACACCGGGCGCATCGTCGCTGCCCTGGGCGTCAACGACACCTCGGACGTCGCCAAGCTGAACCAGCAGCTGGCACTGCGCGTCGCTCCCGGCCCTGAGGGCGAGAAGATCCGGGAGAACCTCCGCGAGGCGATCGCCTACAAGGCTTACGAATTCGACGCGCATGGCGTTGAGCACAACCACCGCTATGCCTCGTCGGCTGTCATTCCGGACGGCACCGCGATGCCCGCCTTCGCCCGCGATCCCGAGCTCTACGCCCAGCCCACAACATGGCCCGGCGCTAAGCTCCCGCACACCTGGGTCACGCGCGCCGGGCACCGCGTCTCGACGCTGGACCTGGCCGGCCACGGCGCCTTCAGCGTCTGGACCGGCATTGGCGGCCGGGCCTGGCTCGACGCCGCGGAAGGTTTCACCGCGCGCACTGGCCTGCCGATCACCGCAGTCTCGATCGGCCCCCGCGAGCCCATCGAGGACCCTTACGGCACCTGGGCTGAGCTGCGCGAGATCTCCGATGGCGGCGTCCTGCTCGTCCGCCCCGACCTATACGTTGCCGCCCGGCACGCCGGCGCCCCCGACTCCCCCGAGGCCGCCGCCGCCTGGCTCACCCGCACCCTCACCTCGGTCCTGGGCACCTCCGCTCCGGCCTAGTCCAGGCCGTGACCCCTCGATTCTGGCGAGTGACACCAGGTGACAGCTGATCATCCGATGGGGCGGGTGGTCCAATGAGCCGGGTTCGGGCCGAGCAGCCGCAGGTGATGGGCGAAGATGGCGGGGGCGTTCGGTGTCACTCCGGCGCCGGTGAAGATATACACCTGCAGCCCGTCCGCGTGGGCGGCGCAGACCTGCGAGCCTTGCCCGGTGGTCGTGGTCGCCACGTGGTAGCCGTTGATGACCCGGTGCCGGACGGCGCTGGCGGGCTGCAGGCTGCAGGTCGTGACCCTGGGGCTCGCCGGGCCGATGATGAGCGAGGGCGCCGACGCTGCGCTGCCTGCATACCACTGGTAGGCCGCCAGCACCCCCGCGCGTGGGTCTGATTGGACCACGGGAACCCGCCAGTCCGGCGGCACCCCGGTCAGCTGGGCGGGGAACCTGAACGGCTGGCTCGCGCCGGCCCCGAATCCGATCTTGTCCGCGCTCATGCGGACCTGTGTCCGGTTATGGCCGGCCAGGATCGCCCAGGCGCCGGGCGCGTAAGTCCATACCAGGATGGAGCCGCCCGGCGACCAGGCGCCTGGGTCACACTGGCGGGTGTTACAGACAGGCCCCGCCCAGAATGCCTGGTGTCCGTTGACCGGCGCAGCGACCGCGGTCACCGGGTTCGTGAGGGTGGGGTGGCCCCCGTGGCCACCCCAGTTCAGGGTGCACGCAAGCTGCGGGTGCCGGTGGCCGCGCAGCAGGGCGAGAATTTGCCCGCTGCTGTGGTTGCACTGGCCGGGCACGTAAACGTTGAGGCCCACGAAATGCTTGGACCCTTCCGTTCCGACCTCGAACGTCTCCACCTCGCCCGCGGTCATGACCGACGTGAGGTGCCTGCCCGCGGGCAGCCAGCCGAACCCGGCGTAGGGAACCAGCGGATCGAAACGGCGCGGGGCGATCGCGGAGCTTGGCCCGCCCGCGGACCCGTGATCAGCGCGCGGCGCCGCCTGCCTGCCCGCGCCGAAGGTGAAGACGGCGCCAGCGACTGCTGCCACCACCGCTGCCGCCAGTACCGGAGCACCGGCCACCCCGGCCCGGCGCCAGCGAAGGCGGGCCCGGCCCCGGCGCTGGGCGAGTTGTGCATCCACCCCCGAAGAGCCCGGCTCGTCGTCGGCTATCTCGGTAAACAGCGCACGCAGCCGCGACTCGATCATGGCCGGGTACTCCTTGGCAGATGATGTGGCGTCCCGCTGGTTTGGCTGGCCTGCCCGCCGGAACTGGCGGCGGACGTCGGCCCGAGAGCCCGGCGCACCGCGTCCAGCGCCCTGGCCGTGTGGCTCTTCACCGTCCCCGGTGAGCAACCGAGGACTTCGGCAGATTGATCGACGTTCAGGTCGCAGTAGAACCGCAGCACCAAGGCAGCACGCTGCCGGGCGGGCAGCGCGGCGACCGCTGCCCGCAGATCGAGCACGGCATCGTGATCAACCTCGGCGGCTGCCAAGTCGGCCACCTGGCCGGGCAGGCTCACCCGCTTCACCCAGGCCGATCGCTGTTCATGGATGAACTCCCGGACCAGCACCGTCCTGGCATATGCATCAAGATGGCTGGCCGCACGGACCTGGGCCCAGTGCACATACAGTCTGGTGAGCGTGGCCTGCACCAGGTCATCCCCGCGCTGCCAGTCATCGCACAGCACCGCAGCCAGCCGCCGTAGCGCTGGCAGCCTGGCCGCGACGTACTCGGTGTATTCGGCATCTCGGCTACCGCTCACCCTCGACCGCCCTCTGCCGTTACCCGCTTCACAACCGCTAGAGGCGCGCGGCACGGCGTCCGGTTGTCACGAGCGGCAAGATTCATCTGTCCCCGCACAATGCCACAGGCCTCCTTCAGGCCGCGCTGGGCGTCCGTTGCCAGGCCGTTGTCTGGCGTGGTAGGCAAGGTAGGTCTCGAGGGGGGAGCTTGAGCATGTGGGGAACACGCCTGCGTTTGGTGGCCGCCGTGGCGGCCACGGCAATCCTGGCCGTACCCGCCGCGGCCAGCGCGGCACAGGGGGCTGGGGCTCCCAGGACACCGGTACCCGGAGTGAGCGCGCTGTCCGGCGTCACCTGCCCGACGGCCGTGGCCTGCGTCTCCGTCGGTTCGGACGACAACCTCAACGGCAAGAGCGCGGTCATCAACGCAGCCACCGGAGCTGTCAAGGCCTGGTCAGGTGACCTGGCCAACGATCCGATGAATGCCGTCGCCTGCACGGGCACGACGTCGTGCCTGGCTGTGGCCGATGACGCGGTGGCGAGCGTCAGGGTGTCGAGCGGAGCGATGAAGGTGACCGCGACGCCGAAGAAGCCGGCCAGCGGCATCGTGGCGCTCGGCGCCATCGCATGCGCGGGGACCACGGTGTGTTACGCCGTCGGGTTCGAAGGCACCGAGGCCTCGTCCAAGGCGACCGTGGTCCACCTGTCCCCCGCCGGCAAGCTGTTGGCCACGAAGCAGAACAGTGGAACGGGCATCGGCGCCATTGCGTGCCCCTCGGCCAGCTTGTGCCTGATGGGCGAGCACTACACCAGCGGCGAAGTGATCCAGTTGCTGAATCACGGCACGTTCGGCACGTCGCACACGCTGGCGGCCGGTGCCTACCTCCAGGCGGTCAGCTGCTACAAGGCCAGCCTGTGCTACGCGCTCGGCGGCAGCGGCAGTTCGGCACCGGACGAGCTGTTCCCGCTCAACCCGAAGACCGGGACGGCCGGCCCAACGGCAACGATCAACGGTTTCAACGGCGCCAACCTGACCTGCATCAACGCCACCACGTGCCTGGTCTCCGGGCTCACCGGCACGGGGTCGACCGCGAAGAACGCGGTGGTGGCCGTGGTCAAGGGCAAGCCGGGGAAGCCCGCCAACTACCCCGGGAATTTCGGCCTCCGAGACGTCGCGTGCGCCAGCGCCAGCGCGTGCTACGCGGTCGGGGCCTCGTCGTCAGGGGCGATCGTGGACAAGGTGAAGTCCTAGCTGTAGCACTCGTCCGGCGCCGTCCGGCGCCGTCCGTCATGTGATCGGCAGGCTTCTAGACCTGTCGCACATCAGCTGGCGGACATATGTCGCGGATCTGTTGGCGGATCACGCAAAGGGTCAAAGGGGCAAGCGCGAGCGGTCGCTCATTCTCCCGCCCCCGAACCTCGCTTGGGCCTTGGCTTACCTCCCGGCAGGGCGGATCATCAGTCAGAGGCCATAACCGGTAAGGCCCGGCAGGTAGGGGGAAATCATGAAGCTTCGCACGTCCATCATCGCGGCAGCCGCGGCGGTCGTTCTCGGCGGCACGGGGGCGCTCATGCTCCCGGCCGTGGCCAGCGCGCACAGCAGTAGTACGACGCTGAAGTTCACCGCTGTGCAGAAAGCCACCCACAGCTTCAGCGCGGCCACACAGGCCATCCAGGACACCGACGTCAACGCGGTGAACAAGACCGTGGGCTTCGACATGCTGTACGTCACGGCCACCTCGTCAACCAGCGGTACCGCGAACGTCACCGTGGACACCAAGGGCGGGTTCCTGTACGGCACGTTCAACATCAACTTCAAGACCGGCGTGGTAACAAACGGCAAGGTGACCGGGGGAACCGGCGCGTTCAAAGGAGCCACCGGAACGATCACGGTCAAGACCATCTCCAACACCAAGCATGCCGTCACGATCACCTACAGCGGCTAGCCCAGGCGCGGCAGCCTCATAGAGGTCGGATGGTCCCCGCAACGAGGCCGTCCCGCCTCCTTACATCAAGATCCACGTCCCGCGGCGCGTGGGATCGGTGGCCACTGCCTCGTGTGCTCTCTCGCTTGTCAACGGCCGGGTGTACCAGGCACAACGGTGATCAGTCCGGGCGCGTTGTGATAGCCCGGGTCGTCACCGGAGGGAGGAGATGAGCCGGCCCGGCGTGATCGGCAGCTCGCGGAAGCGGACGCCGACGGCGTCGAAGACCGCGTTGGCGACGGCAGGAGCGACGCCCGTCGCTGAGAGTTCGCCGATGCCTTTCGCTCCAAGTGGGCCGGCCGCGTCGTCCGTCTCGTCGATGAAGGCGATGTCGATCGCGGCCGGGATGTCCGCGTTGACGGGGAGGGCGACGCCGGCGAGGTTCTGGGAGTGCCAGCGTCCGAGCTGTGGTTCGAGCACGCTGGCTTCGCTGGTCGCCATCCCCCAGCCCCAGACAATTCCTCCGATCATCTGCGAGCGCGCGGTGCGCTCGTTGATGATCTGCCCGGCACTGTAGACACCGGTCGCGCGACGCAGCCGTACCAGGCCAAGCGCCTCGTCAACGCCAACCTCGACGAAGACGACCCCGAACGTTCGCGTCGCGACCTCGGCGGGGCCGGCGTGAACGTTGGCGCCGCCTGCCAGGTTGAAGGCGCCCTCGACGGTGATGGTGCCGCCTGCTCTGGCGACGAGTTCGGCGAGCCGGATCCGCTGCGAGCCGCGGCGGAGGCGACCGTCGCTCGCTGTGACCTCTTCGATCGGCCAGCCGGCTACGTCGGCGAGACGCGCGAGGAGCTGCCTGGCGCCGGCGAGGATCGCGGCGCCCATTCCGATGGTGATGCTGGAGCCGTAGGCCGGGCCGGCGAAAGGAAGAGTGCTGTCGCCGGCCTGAAGCTCGATCGCCTCCGGCTCAAGTCCGAGGACGCTGGCCGCGATCTGCGGGAAGATCGTCGGCGGCCCCTGCCCGAGGTCGGTGACCCCGGACTGGATTGTCAGGTGACCGTCGGCGTCGAGGATCAGTCGTGCCTGGGAAGGAAAGCGGAATTGTCCTTGTGTGGCATCGGCGACGCCGCACCCGAGCCTCCAGTGGCCGTCCCGCGTGCCGCCTTCTGGACGGTCGCGCCAGCCAAAGCGACGGACGCCTTCCATATAGGCCTGGACGAGCCTCTTCGACGACCAGGGTTTCCCGCTCACCGGCTCGCGCTCGGCGTAATTCAGCAAGCGCAAGTCGACCGGGTCGGTTCGAGTCGCGCGCGCCAGCTCATCCATTGCACAGCCGAGAGCCCACGTGCCCGGGCCGTCGATCGGAGAGCGCAGGAAGGTCGGCAGGTTGACGTGGCCGCGGCGCACACGTTGCGACGTCGCGATCGCCGGTGAGGCGTACAGCGCCCCGGCCGTCACCGAGCCGAACTCGACGTAGTCGTCAGTGAGCGCGGTGACGTTGACAACGTCGTGGCGGATGCCGGTCAGGGCGCCATTTGCCCGGGCCGCGAGCGTGACGTCCTGGCTCATCCACGGCTGATAGCCGACGTTCGCATACATCTGCGCTCGCGTCAGCACGAGCTTGACCGGCCGATCGACGACGCGAGCTGCCATCGCGGCGAGGATCTCGTGCGGCCAGATGAAGGCCTTGGCGCCAAACCCGCCTCCCGTGTGCGGGCAGACGACACACACGGAAGACGGGGCGATGCCAAAGACCGCGGCCAGCGTCGACTGGACGGCGTAGAGGTGCTGAACCGAGTCGTAAACCGTCAGCTGATCGCCTGACCAGTGCGCGAGGATCGCCGACGGCTCCATCGGATTGTTGTGCCGCGACGGCTGTGTGTAGCGGGCGGCGACCGTGACCACCGCGTCACCGACTGCGGCGTCGATGTCGCCCACGCCGACGTCGAGCGAACTGAGCGCGGCGTAGCTGGCAGGCTCCGGCTTCTGCGCGTCGGCCTGCTCAGGGTGCTGCCACGGCTCCTCTTCGATCTCGACCCGGACTCGGCTCGCCGCTTCCTCGGCGGCCTCGAGCGCGTCGGCCAAGACCATCGCCACCGGCTGCCCGTGGTAGAGAACACGTTCGCCTTGCAACGGCAGATGGCGCGTCGCGAGCGGGGGAACGGACTGTTCGGCGAAACCCTTCGCCGGACGCGGAAGGTCGCCGGCGACCAGGACGCGCTGGACCCCGGGCACTGCCATGGCCTCGCGCGTGTCGGTCGCCGTGATGACGCCCGCCGCTACCGTGGCGCCCACGAGCACGGCGTGCAGCTGCCCTTCGACCTCGAAGTCGGCTGCGTAATGCGCAGCCCCGCTCACCTTGACCGGCCCGTCGAGCCGTGCCAGCCCTTCCCCGATTCGCGTCATGACACAGCCTCTTCGAGCGCACGGAGCACGGCGTTCTGCGCCAGCGGGATCTTGTAGGCGCTGCCGGGGAGCGCCTTCGCTTCAGCGAACCCTTCGCGCACCGCCGCCGGGATCGTTTGCGAACCAAGCCGAACTCCGGCGAGCAACTGCTCGGTTCGCTCGAGACGCCACGGCTTCATCGCGACCGAGCCGACAGCGACTCGCGCCCGCGAGATCAAATCGCCGTCAAGGTCGAGCACGACGGCCGCGGAGACCAGCGCGTACTCGTAGCTCTCTCGCGCGCGCACCTTGACGTATGCCGAATTCGGCGCAAAGCCATTGAGCTCGAACGAGGCGATGATCTCCCCAGGCCGCAGAAGATGATGTGCGGCAGGGTCAACGCCCGGTAGCACGTGCAGCTCGCGGATCGGGAACCGCCGCCCGCCGGTGCCGTCAACGGTGACGACCTCGGCATCCAAGGCCACGAGGGCAGTCGCCGGATCAGACGGCTGAACGGCCACGCAGTCATCGCTCCAGCCGAAGATCGCATGATCCTGGTTCAGCCCGGTGCGGGCGGCGCAACCCGACCCGGCCCGCCGCTTGTTGCACGGCGTCGGGCTCTCGGAACGAAAGTACGGGCATCGCGTCCTCTGCAGAGGATTGCCGCCGATCGTGGCCAGATTGCGCAACTGCGCCGACGCGGCCTTATGAATCGCCTGCTGCAGCACCGGGAACCTCGTCGCGACCAGCTCGTGCGCGGCCACCACGTTCAGCGACGCCAGCGCGCCGATGCGGACGACGTCACCCTCGGCGTAGATGTCAGCGCCACCGGCGAGAGCGCTGATGTCGATCACCGTTTCGGGCTCGAGGACGCCGAGCCGCATCCAGTTCAAAAGCTCCGTACCTCCGGCAAGGACAGCAGCACGCGGCTCAGATGCAGCTTTTACCGCGTCCTGGTACGAACGCGCACGCTGGTAGGCGAAAGGCTTCACTCGATTACCTCCGCCGCTGCTTTGACGGCTTCGACGATCTGCGGGTAGGCCGAACAGCGGCAGAGGTTGCCGCTCATCCACTCGCGAATCTCGACTTCGTCGGCCGTGTGTCCCTCGGCGATGCAGGCGACCGCGGACATGATCTGGCCCGAAGTGCAGAAGCCGCACTGAAAGGCGTCATGGTCGATGAAAGCCTGCTGCACCGGATGGAGCGGACCGTCTGGCGCCAATCCCTCGATCGTCGTTACCCGGCGCCCCTCCAAGGAGGCCAGCAAGATCATGCAGGCGTTCACGCGGCGGTCGTCGACGAGCACCGTGCACGTCCCGCACTCGCCACGGTTACAGCCCTTCTTCGTTCCGGTCAGCGAGAGCCGTTCCCTGAGAAAGTCGAGCAGCGTCACGCGCGCGTCAACGTGAGCACTGACGGGCTTGCCGTTGATCGTGACGGTGACCGACACGGTCGTCGAACCTGCCGAACGGACGGTCATGCCGAACCGCCGCCGGCGGCCAGCAACACCAGGAGCATCCAAGGACGTCCAGTGCTTCCAGCCGGGCAAGTGACCTGATCATTCGACCTGATCATTGCTTTCTCCTTGCTCCCTGAGCGGGGCCGCTGCTGCTCCGTTGCACCCTGCCGGCGCTGCCTCGGTCAGGAATCTTCCGTGTCGCCATGACGTGCTGTCCTTTGTGCCCTGTGTCACCGCCGGGCCGGTCGTCGTGATCGGGTCATGGCCTCCCTACCATCATCATGCCCGCAGGGCACCGCTCGCCTCGGCCAGTGGACAGCGCAACTGGCCAGGATCGGCCCGACCAGGGCCGGGCCCGGAGCAGGCTGGCAGAGGAGCTAGCGCAGCCCGGCGGTATCCGGGCCGGCGGGCAGGACCCGGTCGAGCTGGCTGCGGGAGCTGATGCCGAGCTTGGCGAACACGCTGCTGAGGTGGTACTTGGCGGTGCGCGGGCTGATGAACAGCCGGGCGCCGATCTCGGGGTTGGACAGTCCATCCCGGGCCAGCCGCGCGACCTGGGCCTCCTGGGCGGTCAGCCCATCACTGGCCCCGGCGGCGCGGGCCGCCGGGGCGGTGCGCTTGCGGACGGTCTCACCGGTGGCCCGCAGCTCGCGGCGGGCCCGCCCGGCGAATCCCGCCATCCCCATCGCGTCCAGCATGTCGCAGGCGATGCGCAGCTGCTCCCGCGCGTCCATCCGGCGGCCCTGCCGGCGCAGCCACTCCCCGTACAGCAGGTGCGACCGGGCCAGCTCGGCCCGGACCCGTGTCCGGCCCAGCCGCTCGACCGACTCCCGGTACCAGCCGTCCGCCACCTCACCGTCGCTAAGCAGGGCCCGGACCCGGGCCTCGATCCCCAGCACCCACGCGGTCCGGGTCACCTGGGTGCGCTCGGACAGCCAGGCCAGCACAGCCCGGACCGCCGCCACGTCACCGGTCCTGGCCGCCGCCTCGGCCAGCTCCGCCACGACCAGGGGGCCGAACCCCACATCGTTGCCCTCGAATACCTCCCAGGCGGCGTCCCGCGCGGCGTCGTACCGGCCCAGGCCGTTGTCCAGCACCGCCCTCGCGCACGCCGCCAGGCCGGCCAGCCTGCCCGTACCGCGTTCGGTCGCCATCTGGGCGGTGGCCTGGATCAGCTCGGACGCCTCCTGCTCCCGGCCCTGCCAAGCTGCGAGCATCATCGCGGGATGTGCAACCGGCGGGTTGCCGGTCACCTCCGCGATCAGGCGGTCTTCGTCGATCAGCCGCTCCACCGCGCTCAGCTCGCCCGCGAGAATGTGGACTTGGGCGAGGAAGTTGAGCGCGAACCGCAACTGGACGAGGGCGCCCAGGTCACGGGTGACCTGAACCCGCCGGGCGGCCAGCGCATACCCGGACTCGAAATCCCACAACTCCAGCGCGATGATGCTGCTGGCTCTTTCGCCGGCGAGCCAGAGCCAGCGGCGCCCTTCGCCGGCGCCGGCGTCCAGGGCAAGAAGCAGCTCCAGCGCCCGGGTCAGCGCGGCCGCGGCCGCCGCGTACCCCTCCGCGAACCGCAGCGCGACCGCGTCGAGCAGCACATCAACCGCGCGCGGCGGGTCGGGACCGGGAGGCGCGGCGAGCGCGGCCTCGGCCGCCTCCCGCACGCCGCCGGGCCGGCCCAGGTCACCGGCCACCATCGCGGCCCAGAGCGCCTCCAGGTACGTCTCGCGGGCCAGCCCGGCATCGAACGGCCCGACAAGCCGGGCTGCGCGGACAAGCAGCCCGGCCGCGTCGCTGCTGCGGTTCTGGTCGGCGGCGATCTGCCCGCGCAGGCGCTCCACCTCCGCGGCCTGCCGCGCGTCTACCGGCCCGGCCTCGGTCGTGACCAGCAGCCCCAGCGCCGCATCCAGCTCGCCAGCCTCCCGGTGGACCCGGGCCGCGGCGAGCAGCCGCTGCGCACGGCGCACCGGGTCGGGTGTCAGCAGCGCCGCCCGCTCGCCGAACGCGGCTGCTGCGGCCAGTCCCCCGCGGGCCTGCGCCCGGCCCGCCGACCGCTCCAGCTCCGCCGCGACGTCCTCATCGGGCCCGGGCGCGGCCTGGGCCCGGTGCCAGGCCCGGCGATCCGGATCTGCCGCCCGGTCGGTAACCTCCGCCAGCGCCCCGTGCACCTCCTGCCTCTCCTGCGGTGACGCCGACCGGTAGGCCGCCGAGCGCGCCAGCGGATGCCGGAACCGCACCCGCGTGCCGAACTCCACCAGCCCCGCGCCCACCGCCGGCGCCCCCGCCCCCACCGGGATCCCCAGCCGCCCTGCGGCCCGCCACACCAGCAGCGGGTCACCAGACGGATCCGCCGCCGCCACCGCTAGCAGCCGCCGCGTCTCGGCCGGCAGGCCCTCGAGCTGCCGCCGGAAACTGTCCTCGATCCGGCCCGGCAGCGACACCGCCCCCGGCAGCCCGAAGCCGCCCGCCAGGTCCGCCGGCGAAAGCCCCCGCGGCAACTCCAGCAGCGCCAGCGGGTTACCCCGCGCCTCCGCCACGATCAGGTCCCGGACCCGCGCATCCACCGGCCCGGCCAGCGCCGCATCCAGCAGCGCCCGCGCGTCCTGCGCCCGCAGCCCTTCCACCACGAGCTCCGGCAACTCTGCCAGCTCCGGGGCCGCACCCCGGGCCGCGAACACCAGGCCGACCGGATCGGCCGCCAACCGCCGCGCCACGAACCCCAGCGCCTGCACCGAGGCCCGGTCCAGCCACTGCTCGTCGTCAACCACGCACACCAGCGGCCGCTCGGACGCCACCTCCGAGAGCAACCCCAGCACCGCCAGGCCCACCAGGAACCGGTCCGGCGCCGGTCCGGCGCTGACGCCAAAAGCGGTCCGCAGCGCGTCGCGCTGCGGCCCCGGCAGGCCCTCCACCCGGTCCAGCACCGGCGCCAGCAGTTGATGCAGCCCGGCGAACGCCAGCTCCATCTCCGACTGCACCCCAGCCGCGCGCGCCACCCGGCAGCCCGGCGCATGCCCCGCCAGGTAGTCCAGCAGCGCGGACTTGCCCACCCCCGGTTCGCCGTGCATGACCAGCACTCGGCTACCGCCCGCCCGCACCGCGCCGACAAGCTCATCAAGCACGCCGCGTTCACTGCGCCGGTCCGTTAGCCCGCTCGCACGACCTCGCCGCCGGGAATCTTCGGCCATCGGTCCGGTACTACCCAGCATCCATGGCGCCGGCATCGTCGAGGCCCTGACATGGCTCCCGATCCAGCGCCAGCTTCCCAGCCATCTCCACCGATCCAGCCATCTCCACCGATGCCTCCAGGATCGGCTCATCAGCGCAGGACACCGCTGCTGACCAGCCTATCGAGCAGGTAGTCGCCGAAGCCAGGCAGGCAATCGTCCTGAAGCACAAGTACGTGCCCCGATGACAGACAGCTCCCGGAGCCGACTGCACCGTGGCCTGCCCGCCGGGCCAGATACCGCCGGGCCGCGGTAGCCCCTCCGGCAGCCTGGTCCGGGCCTAGCCCTGCCGGGCCAATCCTGGCCAGTTTGCCCTGTCCACTGGCGGAGGCGAGCGCAGCCCTGCCCAGCTGATAATCACGGGGATGCCATCACCCGGTCAAGCCGACGCTACGGCCGACCGGCCCGCATCGTGAAAGCGCATCCAGCAGGACGGCGACTCTGCTTCGAGTTTCTCGAGGATGCTGGCGCGCACGGGCGCCGATCCGTCCCCAGGAGGGTACAGATGGCTACGTCGCTCGGGAACACCCAGAGCGCCGCCGAGCTGTCGGCGTCGCGGGCCCGGATCGTCGCCGCCGCGGACGAGACCCGGCGGCGGGTCGAGCGTGACCTGCACGACGGCCTGCAGCAGCGCCTCGTCGCGCTCGCGCTGCAGGCCCGGAGCATCCAGCAGATGACACCCCGGCCCGCGGCCAACATCCAGCGTGAGCTGTCGCTGCTGGCCGACGGCCTGTTCACCGCCCTGGACGAGCTGCGGGAGATCGCGCACGGCATTCACCCCGCCGTCTTGTCCGAAGCCGGGCTGGGCCCGGCGCTCAAAGCACTCGCCCGCCGGTCCGCGGTGCCGGTCCAGCTCGACCTGGATCTCGGCCCGCCGCCGGGGCGGCAGGTCGAGGTGGCCGCTTATTACATCGCGTCCGAGGCGCTCGCCAACGCCGCCAAGCACGCGCAGGCAACGGTCATCGACCTGCGGGTACGAGGCGACGACAGCGCCCTGACCCTCGCGGTCCGCGACGACGGCATCGGGGGCGCCGACCCCGGCCGCGGCTCGGGCATCACCGGCCTCCAAGACCGGGTCGAGGCCCTTGGCGGGGCCATCTCGGTGCTCAGCCCGCCCGGCCACGGGACGACCCTGCACGTCCGGCTCCCGGCCCGCCCTGACGCCGCGGCCCGCGCGGACGGCAGCTGGCCAGAAGACACCATGCAGACGCCGGCGGCTACCCAGGCGCTCGTGAACCCGAGGGCTATCGTCCGACCAACCGATGGCTCCCGCGCCGCGAAACCACGCACGCGGCTTCGGAGGCCGATCCCTCCTGATAGCCCCGACAGGCACGTGCACCCTGACTGCGGGGGCGCCCGGGGAACCTGTCAACCTGAATGAGGCACCATTGCGTGTTTGTTACTGAACGGCGGCCTGGCTTTGCTGGGGCGGATTGATCCAGCAGGTTGCGGGCAGGGCTTCCGGAGGGAAGGATGCGGGTGCGGGTTCAGCATCGCCGCCGTTGACTGGTTCAGTGCTCGCCTGTGTACCAGCCGTTCGGTAATCAGATCTTTCATCCATCGTCTCCTCAACCTAACGGCCACGGGCGCGGCGCGGGTTAGCCCAGGGTTAGCCCCGCTGACCTGCACGGGCCGTCATACCTGGGACCAATTCGTCATCCTCGGGACTGATGCGGCGGCTGGCGCTGCTCGCTACTGTCGGTAGCGTGTCCAGTGATGACCCGGCCCCGGTGCCCGCGCGGGCGCCGGGCCTGTACGTTGCCCGTCGCGGCCGGTTCGGGCTGGCCGGGCTGGCCGGGCTGGCCTCCTTGGCCGCGTGGGTGCTGTCCATCCGTGTGCCGGATCACGGGCCGAGGGTCACCCTGAGCTTGCTGGCCGTGCTGGCGGTGCTGGCCATGCTGGCCTGGGCGCCAGCCACCTTCCGCAGGCGCTGGCCGGTCCCGTTCCTGGTGCTGGCGACCGCCGTGGTCGCCGTGGAGATCGCGACCGGCGATTCGTCGGTGCCGTTCACCCTGGTGCTGGCCTTCGCCGCGTACAACGTCGCCACCAGCCTGCCCCGCCGCTGGTCGATCCGCGCGGCGCTGGCCGCGGCCGTGGTGATCGGCGGTGCGCTGCTGGCCTGCTGGGTCAGGGCAGGGCCCGGGCCGGCCGGGCACGATGCGGTGGAGGCCCTGCTCCCGCTGGCCGCGGCCTGGTTCATCGGCGACAGCGTGACCGCGCGGCGCCGGTACGTGGCCGGCCTGGCCTGGCAGGCCGAGCAGCAGCGGGCCGCCGAGGCCGAGCGCGCCCGCCGGGAAGCCGGTGAGCAGCGGGTCCGCATCGCGCGCGAACTCCACGACGTCATCGCGCACGGGCTGGCGGTGATCACGGTGCAGGCGGGTGTCGGCCGGCGGCTGATGGCCAAGAACCCGGAGCAGGCGGCCAGCGCGCTGGAGTCGATCGAGTCGATCGGCCGGACCGCCCAGGATGAGCTGCGGGCGGTGCTCGGGCTGCTCAGGGCCGAGGAGGTCAGCCCGGCCGCGCTCGCCCCGGCGCCAGGCCTGGCGAACCTGGACGAACTGGTGACCACGGTGCGGGCCGCGGGCACGCCAGTCGACCTGCACGTGTCGGGCGCGGGCAGGCCGCTGTCCCCCGCGCTCGGGCTGTCGGTGTACCGGGTCATCCAGGAGGCGCTCACCAACGTGGTCAAGCACGCCCCGGGCGCGCGGGCCAGCGTCGATCTGTCGGTGTCCGCCCGGGCAGTGAGCATCACGGTCACCGACGACGGCGCGGGAACGAGCACCCGCCTGGGCGCGGGGCAGCAGCAGGCGGCCGGGCACGGCATCACCGGCATGCGGGAACGGGTCAGCGCGTTCGGCGGGCTACTGGTCGCCCACCCGGCGGGCGCAGGCGGCTTCCAGGTGCGGGCGCGCATCCCCCTGCAGGATGCGGGGTGACCGTCCGCGTTCTGGTCGTTGATGACCAGGAACTGCTCCGCACGGCTTTCCGCGCGCTCATCGACGCGGAGGACGATATGCAGGTCGTCGGAGAGGCGGGGGACGGGGCCGAGGCCGTCGAACTGGCCGCGCGGGCCCGGCCCGACGTCGTCGTCATGGACGTCCGGATGCCGGTGATGAACGGGATCGAGGCGACCCAGCAGATCACCTCGGCCGCCGAGGCCGGCCCGCGGGTGCTCATCCTCACCACCTTCGACCTGGACGAGTACGTCTTCGACGCAATGCGCGCGGGGGCGAGCGGCTTCACGTTGAAGAGCCGCCCGCTCGAGGAGCTGCTGGCCGCGATCCGGGTCGTCGCCGCGGGTGAGGCGCTGCTCGCGCCGAGCGTGACGCGCCGACTGATCGCGCACTTCGCCGGGCCGCGGCGGCCGACGGCCGCACGACCCAGCGCGCTCGGCCAGCTCACCGAGCGGGAACGCGAGGTGCTGCTGCTGATCGCGCAGGGCCTGTCCAACCTGGAGCTGGCCGACTCGCTGCACATCAGCATGCCCACCGCGAAGACGCACGTGAGCAGGATCTTGGCCAAGCTGGGCGCACGGGACCGCGCCCAGCTGGTGATGATTGCATACGAGTCGGGACTGGTCGCGGCGTCCTGACGCACTGTCCATCCCGGGAACGACGCGGGGTCGATACCCAGGCATGACGACAGCCCGGGCCTGACTCGCCACAATGGCATCGTGACTGACCAACATGTGCGGGTACTTGCCGCGCACGGACCTGGCTCGCACGTCGGCGTGCCCGGGATTGGCCTGCTCGGCGTGCTCATCGTGGCTGGGCTGATCTTCCTCGGTGTCCGGTCGATCGGCCGCAGGCGCCGACGGCCCATCGACGATGGCTGGCCGAAGCCGCCCGGCGTGAGCCCGCCGGCGGCGGCCCAGCTACTGGACGTGCCTGCGAAGCGGGTGGATGACCCGCCGGCGGCGGCGCGGGTACTGGACGCGGCGGCGGACCGGCAGGTGGCAGACCCGCCGGCGGTGGCGGCACGGGTGCCAGAACCGGCGACCGCGGCGCGGGTACCGGACCTGCCGCCGGACCCGGTGCCGAAGTCCCGGCCCGCCCGGCCGGCCAACGGATGGGCCGTCGAGGCACGCGGCCTGACCAAGCGCTTCGGCGCGAATGTCGCGGTCAACGACGTTGACCTGCTGGTGCCGCGCGGCTGCGCCTTCGGCTGCCTGGGGCCGAACGGCGCGGGCAAGACCACGCTGATCCGCACCCTGCTTGGGCTGACCAGGGCCGACAGCGGCACGATGGCGCTGCTCGGGCTGCCCGTCCCGGCTCAGCGCTCGCGGGCGCTGGCCCGCGTGGGCGCCATCGTGGACGAGCCGCGGTTCCACGGGCACCTCACCGGCCAGGAGAACCTCCGGCTGCTCGCGGCCGCCCGGGGGCCGGGCGCGGGCGAACGGATCGGTCCCGCGCTGCGCCGGGTCGGGCTGGCCGGGCGGGCGGATGACCGGGTGGCCTCTTACTCGATGGGCATGCGGCAGCGCCTCGGAGTGGCGGCCTGCCTGCTTGGTGACCCAGAGCTGCTCATCCTCGACGAGCCGATGAACGGGCTCGACCCGGCCGGCATGCACGAGATGCGGTCCATGATCAAGGATCTGGTCGGTGAGGGGCGGACGGTGATGCTGTCCTCGCACCTGCTGGACGAGGTCGAGCGCACCTGCGACGCGGTGGCGATCGTGGACCGGGGACGGATCGTCCGCCAGGGCTCGATCGACGACCTGGTCCGCGGCGCGGGCGCCCGTACGGTGCGGGTGGACTGCTCCGACCCGCAGGCGGCGGCCCGGCTCATCGACGAGGCGGGAATGGCCGCGGGCACCAGCCTCGGCCAGGCCGGGCTGACCGTGACATTGCCGGCCGGCGCGTCGCGGGAAGTGGTGGCCGAAGTGAACCGACGGCTCGTAAACGGCGGGATCTCCGTCTACCGCCTCGACGAAGCGCAGACCAGCCTGGAGGAGTGGTTCCTCTCGGTGACGACCCGCCTCGGGGAGCAGCAGTGAGCGAAGACACCTCAATCGCGGCCATGCCGCCCCCGCTGGAGCACGGCGGGACACCCGCCGGGAGCTTCCGGCACTCCGCGGCCCCCAGCCGGTACCGGTCATGGCTGCCCAGCTGGGGCATGATCACCACCAAGCTCCTGGAACTACGGAAGCGACGTGGCGTCATGGTGACCGTCGTGCTGCTCACCGTGGGGTTGCCGGTGGTCGTCCTCGGCTTCCGGCTGGCCTTCCATCTGTTCGACCCGAAGAGCTACGGGCCGGCCGGCACCCCCAGCACGTTCCAGTCGCTGTGCAACCCGATGGCCGAGTTCGGGTTCATCGCCGCGGCCGTACTCGGCGCCACGGCAGGCACGTCCGACCTCACCGAGGGAGTGTTCCGGCACCTGGTGATCACCGGGCGGTCACGGGTGGCTCTCTACCTGTCCCGGCTACCCGCCGGTCTGGCCATCATCCTGCCGCTGGTGGCGCTGGGCTTCAGCCTGGTCTGCCTGGTGACCAGCTACGAGGGGGTGCCGCAGCCCACTTCGATCAGTGTCACCACGACGCCGAACCAAGCCCACGGCGGCCAGGCGCAATTCATCAACACGACGACGGTCCCGGCCAGCCTCGGCCAGGCACAACTGGAAAGCTGGCTCGTGGCGCACCCCCAGCAGGCCGGCCAGGCCCTGGGCCTCCCGCCGCGGGCCGGCGCCGCCCAGATCGACCGGGCGGTGCACCGTGAGATCGGCACGTTCTACAGCGCCTACGCCTCGCAGGAGGCCAGCCAGCTCAACCCGCCGGTCAACGAGATGGTCAAGATCGGGCTGTGGCTGGCGCTGGAGGTCGGCGTCGGGTTCATCGTCGGGCTAGGGCTCGGCTCACTGATCGGCCAGCGCACCGTAACCGTCATCGTGATGATCGCGCTGGAGATCATCCTGACGCCGATATTCGCGGCCACGGCCATCCCCTACTTCCTGAACGGGCAACGGCTCGACGTCGGGATAGCGCTGGATCAGCTGCGCCCCGCGGACCTGGCCAGCGGGCAGGGTGCGCACGGGCCAGGCCACGTGCTGCTCGGCGGGCGGGGGGTGCTGAACATACCGCCCATGCCCACCTGGGCGATGATCTCGGTCATCGTCGGCTGGATCGTCGGCTGGTCGGTGATCGGGGCGTGGCGGATGGCCACCCGCGACGCCTGAGTAAGCCGGACCAGACAGCATCGAGTGCGGCGTCCACCCGGGCGGACAGCTGCCCGGTGCGGAGCAGCACCGGCTCCGGCGGCGTCGCATCGACGGCGTCGTCGGCGTCCGGGGTCCGCCCGGCTGAGGCAGCCAGCTGTGTGCAGGCCCGTGGCCTGTCAGCCCATGAACGGCATGAGTTCGGCGGGCATGGTGACGAAGGGGCGCATCATGTCGCGGTCTTCGTGTTCGAGGATGTGGCAGTGGTACATGTAGCGGCCGCTGTAGGTGGTGAAGCGGACGGCGATTTCGGCGATCTCGCTGGGGTTGACGCGGACGGTGTCCTTGAAGCCGCGTTCGTTGTCATCGATGGTGTGGCCGAGCTTGTCCTCGGGATCACGTTCGAGCGTGACTGCGGCGGTGATGGCGAGGTCTTCGATGCCGTGTTCGGGGATCTGGTAGCGGATGGGGCGCCGGGAGAGGATCTGGAACGGGTCGAGGTGGACGTGGATGGGATGCGTGTCGTCGGTGAGATTGATCAGCTGCCAGACCTCATACCGGTCGAGTACCGGGAAGAACGTCGTGGCGTCCTCGAAGTGGGCGGCGGCGGCGCGGTAGCGGGTGGTCTGCTCATCGTCGGTGACGGTGACGGCAGGCCCGGCATGGTCGTCGTCGGCGGCGATCACGAGCTCGCGCATGGTGAGCATGTTGGGTTCGCCGTCCAGTTCGCGCTCGACGAGCGCGATCGTGCGGCGTGGCGCGTCGGCGAGTGCGTCCGGTGTCGGCGGGCGGTAGTCGGTGGCGAGCTCGCCTGGGATCGTCTGGCGGCCCGCGGGGCCTGGGACGACGCGGAAGCCCATGACTTGTGGATACGGCAGCATCCGGCTGGGATCGGCGGCGTTGCGGGCGTCGGCGGCGGGGAAGGGGGCGCCGTCGAAGGGGGTGGCGGCGGTGTTGACCAGCGTGAGCTCGCTGCCCGGCTCCAAGTCGGAGAAGTCGACGAGCAGGTCGGCGCGCTCGGCCGACGCCAGCACGAGCCCGTCGCCCGGCACGCGGGCGGGCGTGGCGAGCAGTCCGTGGTCGGTGCCGATCTGGGCGATCCGGTGGAGTTCGGGTTCGCCGTCGCGGAGCAGCACCAGCCGGTAGGTGCGGGCGTTGCAGCCGTTGAGGACGCGCAAGCGATAGGTCCTCGGCTGCACCAGCAGCAGCGGCCAGATCTTGCCGTTGACGACCGTGAACGGCGGGAAGGCCTCCATCACCTCCGGGTCGGTCTTATGGATCAGCTGGCCGGTCAGCCGCCCGTCCTCGTCGAGGCCGAAGTTGCGGTCCTGGATCAGCAGCGGCACCTCGAATGGCGGTCCCTCGGGCAGGCCGAGTTCGCGCTCGCGCTGGTCGCGGACGATCCACAGCCCTGCCAGCCCCGCGTAGATGCCGAACCTGGTGACGCCCATCACGTGGTCGTGGTACCACAGCAGCGCCGCCCGCTGATCCATCGGGTAATGGAAGACGGCAGGCTGACCGGGCGCGAAGAGGTTTTCGGCCCAGCCGTCATACGCCGCCGGGGTGAGCCCGCCGTGCAGGTGCACGACGGTGTGACCGGCCAGAGCGGCCGCGTGCTGGTCGGGCGTGCCGCCGCTGAGGCCCGGGACGCACTGCACCGGCACGCCGCTGGTATCGGCTGCCTCGGGCGCGGTCGTCACGACCACCGGCAGCGCGCCGTGCAGCTCGTTACGCCACTGCACGGTGACCGGCTGGCCGCGCTCGGCCTCGATCGTCGGACCCGGGACCGTCCCGTCGTAGCCCCAGATCGCCGACTCGGGCAGGTCCCGGTGAAAGCGGTGCACGCCAGCGCGGATGGGCACGCTCAGCCGGCCGTTCTGCCGGGCCGCGATGAGCCGCAGTGGCACCGGGAGGGGGTCGGCGAACGGGGCCAGCGGCACGCCCAGTGTTGGAGTCATGCCCTGGCCCTACCCACTTTTAGACGCGCTCTTCTGCCCGCCCGCGCGGGCAGACAAGGCGGCGGCGGAGATACCGGGCTCCGGCTCAGGGCACCACGGTGACCGGCCATCGGGCTGCCTTCACCAGCCGCACCGCCAGCGAACCGACCAGCCGGTGGCCCGCATGGGTGGACGCTCCTACCACGACGGCGTCGGCGCGGATTCTCGTCAGCGACCCGGCGCAGCTCGGTGAATGGGTCACCCCGGACGGCGATGAAGGTGATGGGGACGCCGAATTCCCGGGAAAACTCTTCCGCCCGGCGGCGCATGTCATCCGCGGTCTGCTCATCTGCCTCCCGGCGAGCGGCCTCAGCGCCGGCGGTGGCGGGCACAGCCAGCCCCGCCGACATCGGGGCAACGTAGACCGCGGTGACCCTCGCCCGCTGTCGGCGCGCCAGGCCCGCCGCATACCAGCCAGCCCGCTGCGAGGTGGTGGAGCCGTCCACGCCGACGACAATCGACGTGGGGCCGTCGGTGCCCAGCTCGAACGGCGCGTCATCGCCTGGTAGCACACCAGCAGTGTATGGATCATGGGCTGCCGGGCACAGAGCGCGCAACCGCAACACCAGCGGCGACGCGGATGCACCAACTGCTGACGTCGGCCGAACCGGAACCGGTCACCGGACCCGGACGCGAGGAACGCCAACCTACGAAGCTGACCGCGAAGCAGGCGGCGATCTCATCGAAGTCTTCCCGATAGCTAGCGCACTGGATTCCCAGTTACCCGGACCGATGGATAGCGCCCATGCAAGCACCCGGCTCCGTTGTCCTGCCTGAGCTTTGGCCAGAATCGAGCGACGCCGGTGGACAACCTCACAGTGAGTGAAGAACAAAGTCAGACAGACGCGCGCGGTCCCGATCTACGCAGCTTTCTGATCCACTACCCGGTCCTAGCCCTGCTGAAGGTAGGCGAGGTTGGCGGCGGTCAGGCTCTCCAGTGCCATCCCGGCCAGCGTGCCCTCAGCGAGGCGGCGG
This sequence comes from uncultured Actinomycetes bacterium, assembly GCA_963762615.1. Classification (GTDB taxonomy): domain Bacteria; phylum Actinomycetota; class Actinomycetes; order Streptosporangiales; family Streptosporangiaceae; genus PALSA-505. Next base: position 1,348,448 of record CAVXLG010000020.1, read on the forward strand.
CTGACGCGCTGGCGGAACACCACGGCGATGTACTTGTTCGTCAGGTGCGGGCGCTGGGTCATCTGCTCGGCAAGTTCCTGTGCGCGGGGCAGCACCTGGCCGAGCGGCACGACCTCGGCGACCGCGCCCCAGCTCAGCGCCTCCTGCGCGGTGAACGATCCCTGAGTGATCTCCAGGTGGCGGGCCCGGTTGAGGCCGAGAACCTCTTCCCACACGACGAACAGGCCGTCGCCGGGGGCGATGCCGAAGGCGAGATGAGGGATGTCAGAGAACACGGTCGTGTCGCTGGCTATCACCACATCGGCGAGTAGGGCGTACTCGCTGTGCACCGACACCGGGCCGTTGACCGCCGCGATGATCGGGATCTCCAGATCGGCCAGCCGCTGGACGCCGCGCCGGCCCTCGACGTACAGCACGTCGGCCCCCATCGGCTTGGTGATATCACCCAGGCTGGGCCCGTCAATGTTGGCGATGAAGCTGTCCCCGGTGCCGGTCAGAACGAGGATCCGGTTGCCGGAGTCGAAGGCGATGTCCTCCAGCAGGCGCGGGAAATCATGGTGAGTGGCGCCGTCGAAGGTGTGCGGCCCTCCGCTGGTGTGGAAGCGCAGGGTCAGCACGCCGCTGGCGGACCTGCTGAGGGCGAAGTTCTTGTACTTGGTGAAGTAGCCGGGTTCTTGGGCCAGGTCGCTGGTGGCGCTCACGGTCGTCTCCTTTGCTCGCGAATCGGAATGGGCTGCTAGTAGCTGGCAGGAAGCATCGATGTCATCTGGGAGCTGCTCCGGAGGCGCGGCTGCCGGGCGCGAGCGCGCCGGGTAGCACAGATGCGGCATGGGAGGTTACGCACCGTAGCCACCATCGATGTCCAGGGTCGTCCCGGTGATGTACGAGGCGTCAGGGCTGGCCAGGAACAAGACCCCGGCGGCAATCTCCTCAGGCCGGCCCATCCTGCCCAGTGGCACCGACGCAATGAGTCGTTGCGCTGCGCTGCCCGCGGCGGTGTTGAGCTGCGTGGCGACCAGGCCCGTCTGAAGCAGGTTTACGGTGATGCCCCGTGGGGCCAGGTCACGCGCCGCACCCCGGGTGAACCCGGCGAGCGCCGCTTTCGTGCCCGCGTGGTCGGCGACCCCCGATGCACCGGTGCGCGTCGCGATCCCCGAGCCGATGTTGATGATGCGGCCCCCATCCGGGAGCACGTGCGCGGCGGCACGGATCGCGGCGACGATGCTGGTGTAATTCACCCGGATCTGGCGGTCGAGGGCTGTGTCGTCGGAAACTGGGCCGTCGATCGGGCCGAGGACCGCGACTGCGGCGTTGTTGACAAGGATGTCCAGCCTGCCGAGCTCCTCGGCCACCTGGCGGACGACGGCAGCTGCTGCGGCCGGATCGGCCTGGTCCGCCCGGACGGGCCGTGCCCGCACTCCCATTGCGCGGATCTCCGCGGCCATGTTCTCTGCGGCCTGCCGGGAGTTCAGGTAGGTAATCGCGGCGTCGGCCCCCGCGCCGGCCAGGGCCCGTGCGACGGCCGCCCCGATGCCCCGCGATCCCCCGGTGACAAGTGCGACCTTCCCGGCCAGATCGTGGTGCAAGCCAGTTTCCTTTCGCGCCGTGTCTTTACAGTGATCAGCAAAAATCAGCTGAATTTCGTCTGCGCACGCTCTTGGAGGACGCCGTCGAGGTAGAGGTCGATCTTCTCGTTGTAGAAGCAGGCCAGCCCGGCGATCTTCTGGCTTTCCGGCAGCGGTGTGCGGTAGATCCACACGATGTCGGCATAGACCGTCTGCCCGGTGTCCACGGACCAGTAGCTGGCCGTGCCCTTGTACGGGCAGTGTGACCGGGTAGCCGAAGGCCGGAGCAGGTCTAGCCGGATGTCGCTGAGCGGGAGGTAGTAGCGCGGCGGAAGGCCGGTCTCGAACAAGATCCGGGGCTGGGATGACGCGGCGACCGTCACGCCGTCGACCTCGACCCGGATGTCCCGCGAGCTGGCCAGGATGTCGACCCTGGTGTAGGGGTCGCGGGGGTGGGTGTAGACGGGCTCGTCCTCCTCCAGCCACTCATCCATGGCGTCCCAGTCCAGGCGCACCGCCTGGCGCAGCTCGGCAATCGGCGAGCTGGTGTAGCGGCGCGCCGCGGACGGTGCGGTGGCGGCGGGCGTGCGCAGATCGAAGATCTCGGCATCGCCACGGCTCGGCGAGTGGCCGGTGGCACCGGTAGGCACCAGCTCGGCCTGGATATCACCGGCCGGGATGTAGTAGGCGGGGTAGTACGGCACCTCCCACACCAGCAGCGGGCTGGTGGTATCGGCGGCCAGCTGGCCGCGAAGGTAGGCCCGCACTCGCTTGCGGCCGCGCTCGACCCGCACCCGGCCCCTGGTCATTGTCTGTTCCACTCCGAATTCTCCTTCCTTCAACGGTCTCGTCCAGCAATCCTGCGGAAGCCCTGTTCCCGGTGATGCCTGAGGCTTCAAGGATTGGGCACAGCGGCCGTGGTGGCGTGATCACGTGCTCCGCCCGCCGTTTCCGCGGCCCCCGCTGGCGAGTTACCCGCGTCCATATCGGGATTTGCGCGATCAGCAAGCGGTGCACGCCGGGGACGTGCCGAGCACGGTCGCCTGCCTGCGGTGCGGCAATGCCGCGCGTTCGGCGGCGACCAGGCCGCCCCAGACACCGTGCTGGCCGATATCCCAGTGCCGTAGCGACAGCGCCAGGCACTCGGCGCGTACCAGGCAGGTGGTGCACATGGTGATCGCGGCGGCCGCCTCCCGGCGGGCTTTGTGAATCTCCACACTGACCGGGAACCATTGGTCGGGATCAAGGCTGCTGCCAGTGCAACGGGCGTGCCTGATAACCCGCGCCCACAACGCCCGATCGGTGAATGGGATGGCCACCGGTGGATACGGTGGCCCGCCAGTGACCCGGTCCACGGCGGGCGCCGCCGACCCGTAATCCGGCGGTGCTGGGGCGTGCGAAACAGCCATCTGCTTCCTCCCTTGCCAGGACCTCCGGTGCAGCGGCATCCCTGGACGTTAGCGAAGCTCTCACCCGCCATTAGCGTCGCGGCAGGCACCGGTCTTACCTCGCTTGTCCTGCGGCCGGGCGAACGTCGCCGGTTGCAGAACTGGGTAGCATCGTGACCGTGCGGGGGAATGATCCGATGCCTGAGGCGGCCGTCTCCGCGTCTCAGCTGGATGCCGAGTCCGCCCGGTGGCTCCAGGCGCTCGCCGGAGTCGGCTCGGCGCGGGAGGCGGCGCTGGCGCGGCTGCACGAACTGCTGCTGCCCATCGCGCGGCGGGAGGTAGCCCGGCGCGGCCCGCGGCTGGCGATCACCGGCCCGGAACTTGACGACCTGGCCTACCAGGCGGCCGCCGACGCGCTGCTGGCGATCACCGCCAAGGTTGGGCAGTTCCGGGGCGAGAGCCGCTTCACCACCTGGGCGTACAAGTTCGTCATCTTCGAGGTGTCGACCAAGATCGGGCGGCATTTCTGGCGGCACCCGGTCGTGCCGCTGGGCGCCGAACAGTGGGAGCGGCTGCCGGCCCGGTTCGGCTTCGACCCCGCGTGTGAGGCGGAGGGGCGGGACCTGGCCGCCGCTGTGCGCCGGGCCGTGGACACCGAGCTGACCCCCCGCCAGCGCGAGGTTTTCGTGGCGCTCGTGGTCAACGGTGTCCCCCTGGATACCCTGGTCCTGTCGCTGGCTTCCAGCCGCAACGCCATCTACAAGATGATGTTCGACGCCCGGCGTAAGCTGCGGGCCGCTCTTGCCGCTAACGGGTATCTGCCCGACGACTCTGCGAGGGGCTCATGAACGGCTGGTCGGCGCTGGACCGCTTCCTGCGGACGGATCCGCAGGACGTGGGCTGCGCCCAGGCGATGGAAATGCTCCATATCTACGCCGAACTGGTGGCCGCGGACGAACCAGCGGACGAACGCTACCCCGGCATCGCGGCCCACCTCCGGGCGTGCGGGCCGTGCGGAGAGGATTTCGAAGGGCTGCTGGCCGCGCTCCGCGACGCGCCCGGCTGACCGCCACCCGTACGATTCAGCGCCCCGCGGCGCCTGACCGTGGTTATCTCGCCTGCACCACGTAAGACCTGCCTGCCCCCGGACGCCAACAAGAGGTGAACAACCTCGGCGGCGTGGCGCTGCCGACCGGATCCGGCTTCGCCGGAGGAAGGGCACCAGATGAAGTTCGTGTCACACCGGCGCATGCGGACGCCGCCCGCGCCCACCATGCCAAACCAGAAGTAAGGCACATCCTGCAACGCGGCCGCTCGGGCGCGCTGATCCTCGGCGTGGCGGCGGCCGCGGTCGCGGCGGCGCCCGCCGCTGCCTCCGCCTCGACCAGCGCCTCGCCAGTGGTCGGGCACGTCTACGTCAACGACAACACGGCCGGGACCAACACGATCGGCGCATTCGACCGGCACGCAGACGGCACGCTAACCGCCCAGCCCGGGTCCCCGTTCCCAGCCGGCGGGGCCGGGACCGGTGCCGGGCTGGCCGACCAGGGAGCGATTCAGATCACGCCGGACGGCCGGTTCGTGATCGCCGTCAACGCGGGCAGCAACCAGGTCTCCGTGCTGCGGATCCTGGGTGGCGGCTCCCTCAGGCTCGTCCCCGGTGGCATCGTCTCCTCTGGCGGCCTCCTGCCCGACAGCGTCGCGGTCCACGGCGACCTGGTGTACGTGGCCAACTCCGGGAACGGTGGCAGCAACTACGCCGGCTTCCGGCTCCGCCCCAATGGTCGCCTGGACCCGATCCCCGGGTCAACCGTCACGCTGGCCGCCAACGCCGCGCCTGCTGACGTGCTGTTCAACGGTACCGGTACCAAGCTGGTCGGCACCGAGGTGGGAACCTCGGTGATCGACAGCTTCACCGTCGGGTCCGACGGGCGGCTGACCGCCGCCCCCGCCTCACCGTTCCCGGCCCAGGGGCTGGGCCCGTTCGGCAGCGAGTTCCGGCCGACCAACCCCGGCCAGCTGTTCGTATCCAACGCCCACAACGTCGGCGCCGGCACCGGAACCATCTCTGCCTACACCGACTCCCTGAACGGCACACTGACCCCGGTCGCGGGCTCCCCGTTCGCCGACCAGCAGACCGCGCCGTGCTGGGTAGAGATCACCCACGACGGCCAGTTCCTGTTCACCGTGAACACCGGATCCGGCGAGATCTCCCGTTACCAGATCGCCGCCGACGGGACGCTGACCCTGCTGGGCAGCACCCCAGTCGCCGCCACCGGCGGGGTCGGCGCGGTCGACGCCCGGCTCAGCCCGGACGGCCGCTTCCTGTACGTCGATGAGAGCAGGATCGGCGCCGTCGGCGCCTTCGCTGTCAACGGCGGCAACCTGACCGAACTGGGCACGTCCCCGTTCGCGCTGCCGGCCGGCGCCACGCCAGCAGGCATCGTCGTCAGCTAGCCCACCGGCCAGACGTGACCGGAGCCGCAGCCAGGTCCTCGCGGCTCCGGTCACGGCCGGCCAGCACAGCAAGAAGGCCAGGCAGCCGGTGCTATACAAGATCACGCGGACGCCGTTCCGCCAGGCTCTGGACTCTCGGAACAGATTGATGTATGTGCTTCATAGCCATCTCAGCCCCTGAGCACGCCCACACGAGCAGAGTCGGCACGATCAACTGGCCAACGACACGCACCCCACGCCATAACAGCGGCAGATGCGGGCATTGCCACGGCCGGATAGCCGTGGATAAACATGCAGACGGGATGGCCTGCAGCCGGTGCGCCCTACGGGCCGGAGGTCGCCGCGGGCGGTCAGGCGCGCGCCGGCGGCGGCCTGCAAGCAAAGGCCCCGCTGACGCCGCGCGAGGGTGCCTGGGCGGAGCGCTGATGGTGTACGTGCTGCGGGCCAGGCACGGCCGGGACGTCGTGAACCGCACGGCCGGGCGTGATCAGGCTGGCGGGTAAGACAAGCCGATCTGCCGACGGACCTCGTCCATCGCCTGCATGATCGTGTACGTCTCATCCAGTGGGAGCAGCGGACTTTCTAGCAGTCCCGCGCGAAGACAGCGGCCCACCTCGGCGGCCTCGCCGCGCAGCCCGTGCCCTTCATACGGTTCTTCGAAGCGCTCCAGTTCGGCGCCGTCACGCGCGATCACGCGGAACGTGGTCGGCGTGTAAAACCAGCCGTCGATCTCTATCCTCGCCGCCGTGCCGTAAATGGCGGCGGGGTTGCCCGACGCGGCCCGCAGGGTCGTGGTCAGCACCGCGTGGGCGCCGCTGTCGTACTGGAAGATCATCGACGTCGTGGCGTCAACGCCGGTAAACGCCGGATCGCTGACCGCCGTGATCCGCCTCGGCACGCCAAGCACCAAGCTCGCGAACGAGACCGGGTATATGCCAAGGTCCAGCAAGGCCCCGCCGCCCAGTTCCGGCGCGAACAGCCGGAACCGCGGATCGGGGGCGAACCACTGCCCGTGCTCGGCGGTCAGGTATACGACATCGCCGAGCGTTCTCGCGGCGAGGATCTCACGCACCCGCGCAATGTGCGGCAGGAAGCGCGTCCACATTGCTTCCATGAGGAACGTTCCCTGGCCGCGTGCGGCGTCGATCATCTCGCGCGCCTGGGCGGCGTCCATGGCGAACGGCTTCTCGACGAGCACGGCCTTACCCGCGTTGATCGCGAGCAGCGCGGCGTCGTGATGGCCGGGGTGAGGCGTTGATACGTACACGGCATCGACATCCGGATCGTTGACCAGAGCCTGGTAGCTCGCGTGTCGGTGCGGTACGCCGAATTCGTCCCCGAACGCGTCCGCTGAAGCCTGGGACCGTGACCCGACGGCGACAACCTCACAGTCGGGCAGCAGCGCGAGATCATCCGCGAAGACATGGGCGATGCCGCCGGTAGCGAGGATTCCCCAGCGAACCGGGCGGTCATCCGGTTGCGTCATCCGATTGCTCCTCTGGCGGGCAACCCGGCAGCGCAGCCGCCTGCCAGGCAGAGCACCATAGCTGGTTTGCCGGTCACCCTGCGAATACCAGGGAACTGATCCGGCCCCGTGGCGTGGACTCGACAACCCTAACGACGGCCACACAGAGCAGCAAACGGATGCGCCGGCCGGTCCAGGAGCTGAGGTGAGCCCGTAGCCGGCGATGAGATTCGTGGCGCGGTGCCCAGTTGTTACCGACAGCACGACGTAGGCGTCCAGACGGGAGTCCCTGGCGGCTGCAGCAGATCTTGCGCCTGTTCCAGCGTCAGGCTTTTGGACGGGCGCCCCGGCCTTCCCTTGGGGGCCTTAACTCGGTGGGCGCAACTGGGCTTGAACCAGTGGCCCCTCGCTTGTAAGGCGAGTCCCGGGCGTGGCGCGAGGGTGCTGGACTTCGCCCGGCATGGCATCTGCCTGCGGTGATCGCGGCTGGCCGACGATGAGGCGCGGCAGCGCGCCTAGCGGTGGCCGTCTGCTTGACTGCTGCCTGGTGACCTGGGGCTCATCCGCTGCTGACATCAGTGCAGGTGGATCAGGACCAGAATCCTTGAGCAAGATCATCACCAGGCCCAGCGCGGCCGCGACCGAGGTGGTGGCCAGGAGCTGCCGGCCGCGCAACTGGGCCGCTCGGCCGGCCAGCCATCCGTGGATGGTCAGCAGCACGATCGCTGCCGCCAGCCCGATGTTGGCCGCGGTGAGCGCGGAGGCCCCGGCCAGCCGGGCCAGCACCAGCGCCAGCAGCGGAGCGTAGGACGCGCTGACCATCGGCCAGGTCGCGGTCAGCGCCTCCCGGATGTATGCCCGGCTCGGCAGGCGGCCCCCCGCTGCCTGCTCGCCCAGAACCTCGGCGTACTCCTCGGCGAGCCAGTAAACCAGCAGCGTGACTACGACCGAGATAACCAGCGCGGCGGTGGACAGGTGGCCGCCGGCGGTATCGAGAATCGCCGCGGTAATGATGGCGCCGTATATTCCGGCGGCGCGGCGCCGCCCCAGGTTCTTCGCCGCAGGCCCGGGCTGGACCCCGCCGTCCGCCGCGACGCCCGCCATAGTCGCCCCTTCCGGTCAGGTCACGAAGCGCACCTCTTGCGGACCACTGAATGCTGCCGGGCCGCGACTGGGACTGGCAGCCAGCTCGGCGTTTGCGCATGCTAGGACACGATCAGGTAGATGCTGTTGCCGAGCAGCCAGCCGCCCGCTACCAGAGACAACACCACGATCGCCTGGTCGGTGTGCGTGTCGATCCATTTCTGCACCTGCGCCAGCCGGGCCCTGGCCGCTTCTGGCGCGAAGACGGTGTAAAGCTCCGCGGTCAGCAGGCTGGAGGTGGCCAGCAGGCAGAACAGCGCCAGCGCCAGCCAGTCGCCCGCGGTCGACAGCTTCGCCTGCACGACCGTGGCGGCACCGGCGCCCACCAGTCCCCACGATTGCAGGACCACGCCAAGTCCGGCAGCGGTCCACAGCGACAGCCGGTCCAGGTGTGCAATCCAGGCCGGCTGCTTCTTCGGCCGGCCCGTGCGGCGCCGCTTCCGGAAGGCCACCCAGATCAGCACGGCGCCCAGCAGCGCCTTGACTGCCAGGGCGGCATCCGAAGGCGCGGTATGCGGTTCCGGCGGCTTGCCGCCGGTCACCAGGATGACGGCCGCGATCACGGCTACCAGGCATGCTATCCAGGCCAGGATGAACGCGAGGCCCTTCCTGACGCCATTGTCCGACCCGAGGATCAGGATGAACGGCACGAGCGCGACCGGGCTCAGGGTGATCGCCAGCCCGATGATCATGAGGTCAAGTACCACGTGCGCCCCTCCCGGCCCTGTCGGCGGAAGCCGCCGGTAGCCGGAACTCGCTGGTCAAACCGGGCACAAGCCACCACGTCGTCGCACTCCTCGTTCGGGTGAGATTCGGGTTCCGGCATTAGCTTGACACGTTGACGTGGCCAGTTCCTCAGACTCCTTCGAGCGCCTCGATCCGCTCCGCGCGTATGCCTTGCTGGCCGGTACCCATGCATCGTGGGCTGACGGCGGCGTGCGAGCCCGCGCCTCCTCGCCGTGCGCCCTGCGTTCCGCCAGGCTTGGGTGCGCGATCTTCCTTACTCCCACTGACCCGCTCCTCCCACGCATTCCTCGCGCCCTCGCCCGAACCATGCATGCGGGTGATTTCACCCGGCGCCGCTGTTCAGCTTTGCGCTCAAAACGCTGGACCAGCCGTTTATTCCAGGCAGCCAGCCGCTCAAAGGTGCTGGCCCCGTTCTCCTGGCCCAGCCTTCCCAGCGCCACCAGCAGGATGACGCCGACCACCACCCGCTGATAGAAGCGGTGGCTTCGCAGCACGCGAATCAATACACCCAGCCCGATCAGCCACAACGCCGTCCGATTGTCAGCACCTGAGGTCCGCGGACGGATCGGCCCGCTGCTCGCCGGAGTCATGGCTTCCGGCCACCTGCGGACATCTGCTCCGCTGGTTGCGCGGCCCCGACCGGCGGGCCGGGGATGAGGACTGCGAGGACGAGGCCGATGAGAGTGATCACGAGCATGATGGTGAGGGCGACGGCGAACGGCTTGCCCGCGGGCTGGATGACGGCGACCAGGACCGAGCCAACCAGCGCGGTGCCCAGCGAGGATCCCAGGTTGGAGACGCTGCGGGACAGCCCGGAGATCTCCCCTGGTCGGCGTCGGGGAAGCTGGACTGCACCACGTTGACCGACGAGGTCAGCGTGGCCCCTACCCCGGCGCCGAACAACAGCAGCCCCGGCACCCAGGTGAGAATGCCGGAGTGCGCTCTGACCAGGGCCAGCAGCAAGATCATGCCCACAGCGGTGATCAGGAAGCCCGCGATGATCAGCCACCGCTGGGGATGCCGCCGGGCGAACCGGTCGGCGCCGGCCGAGGTGGCCAGGATGCCGATCGTGGCCGGGGTGAGCATCAGGCCGGTCTCGATCGCGTTGTAGCCATTGACCTCCTGCAGATAGACCGAGACGGTGAAGAAAGACCCCTGCAGGATCAGCCACTGGATGACCTGGGTACCCATGCCCAGGTTGGCCACCTTGTTGCGGAACAGCCGCAGCGGCAGCAGCACGTCCTTGCCCTTACGCTCGGCCGACCTGACGTGCAGGAAGAACCACAGCAGGAACAGCGCGCCGATGCCTACGAACAGCCAGACCGAAGAGATGCCGCCCTTGGGTATCACTACCGTGTTCCCGATCTTGAAGTCCGCGCGCGACTTGAAGAACCCATAGGTCCGGGACTGCAACAGCCCGACTGCGGTGAAGCGCTAGACGGCTTCGAGGTTTGCGCGACTACCGTAGACGCACAGCCCCCACAGCGCCACCACGTCCACCGCGATGATCGTCAGCGACCAGAACGGGTAGGCCGGGATGAAGAACATCTGGCCGATCGCAGGCCGTGGCCTTCCGCGCGATGTCCGCCCGTGCCGTGGGCTGGCTTCATTGTTGCCGACGTCATCGTGGCCTCCTATGTCAGGCTCCATCGAGAGCTCGCCGAGCCTTCATCGCGACCGCTCGGCCGGTTATGCCAGATTCTGTGCGAGCCGTCGCGGGGGGTCGTCACCCTTCCGGGGGTGATTCCTCCCGCTTGCGGCGCTGCCGGCCAACGGCATGTGAACAGTACGTGCAGCCGAAGTGAAGCCCGGGGTCACCCTCCGGGGGGTGATGACGCAGACCCGGTCGCCCGGCAGGCTGGCAGTACGCATGAACCAGCGGACCGAGAGACGTAACCGTTGTGCACATCTATGACATCACTCTCACCGGCCAGGCCAGCACCAGTCTGCGCGCGGAATTCGATGACTGCGAGGTCATCTCCGGCCCCGGCACGACCACCCTGCACGCCGAGCTGCCCGATCAGGCCGCCTTCGCCGGGCTCATGGAGCGGATCGCCGTCCTGGGGCTTGAAGTGATCGACGTGCATCGGGTGGCGCCACCAGCCCGGTGATGACTGACATTGCGCAGATCGGCGCGCGGCGCCCGCTCGCCGCCGGCCGGTTCAGCGGCGGACGGCAGCGAGCAGCGCCGTCCTATGCCGTCAGGTTCTCGCGGCTGGCGTAGGCGCACAGCGCGTAAAGCGCGACTATGTCCATGGCGATGATGCTCAGGGACCAGAGCGGGTAGGCGGGGATGGAAAGCATCTGTTCAACGGCGTTGAGCCCGATCACGGCCACCGCGAACCAGCGGGCCAGCTGGCTACCGGACAGGACACCCCAGACGGCGAGGAGCTGCAGGAAGCCGAGGATAACGGTGATCCAGCCCCACGTACGCAGGTCGCCGAGCACGTAGTGCGCGTCGCCGACGAACACGTTCGATCCGCCGACCGCGGCAAGGCCGTAGATGATGTTGAAACCGCCGATGACGAAAAGCAGAACGGACGCGAATGCGATGAAGCCGCTGCCGTGGCGTTCGGCGCGATACCCGCCCGCGTCTGCGGGTGGCCTGGTTGCCGCCGATCTCATTTCGACCTCCTGTGTCGCCGGAATCGCCCGACTTCTGGACCAGGCGGTCAGCGGTGGCGGGGCCCAGCTCTGCTGGTGCGCAAGATTGGATCCCGCCGCCGCCATCCGCCATCTAGTCCCGCACCCGGCCGTTGCCGGTACGCGCTGCGTCCGCGGGCTGTCCATGCATTCCGGCTACGGCTGCGATGCGGAGTGACGCGGACTACTGCGCGGCTGCCTGGCCGCCGTGCAGGGCGTCCTGGAGTTCCTTTTCGTCATCCTTGGACAGCGAGGTCTTCAGAACGGTGCCGCCGTACTGGCTCATCGCCTCGACGGCCTTGTCCGGCGTGACCTTCTCCACCATCAGGAACAATGCCGAGGTACCGGGCTTGAGCATGTCGCGGACCTGGTCCTGGAACTGCTTGTCGATGCTGGTCTTGGCCAGCTTGCCCATCAGCGCGCCCATCCCGGCGCCGATGGCCATGCCGAACACCGGGATGAAGAACAGCAAGCCGAACAGGAATCCCCAGAACATCCCCCAGGTCGCCCCGCCGCCGACCGCATGATGGTTGGTGTGGACGTGGTAACTGCCGTCTTCGTCGCGCACGATCGCCGCGATCGCGTCGGGCTGGATGATCAGGTCCCGGGCCAGCCGGCGGGCCTCGTCGGCCGCGGCATCCGCTGTTGTCTTATCCGGGTATCCGATGGCGATCAGATCAGCCATGACATTTCCTTTCTCATCTGTGGTTGTTCTCTCCCGCTGCCGGGCGGCACCGGAGGCATTGCTAGCCGGGGGTGGAAGGATCGCCGGCCCGGGAGGCTGATCGCCGGGCCAGGAGCTTGCCGAGTTCCCAGAGCGCCAGCAGCGCGATCGCGGGCACGAGTGCCCAGCCGAACTCGCGCAGGTTGATCTGGGTTGTCCCGAGCAGGCGCCGCAGGGCGTCCATCTGGGTGACGAGCACGGCCAAGACGAACTCCCCGAGCATCGCCCAGTTCATCTGCTTGCTGTCGAAGCTGGCGGTGGTCAGAACCGTATCGGTCTCGCTGCGGCATTCCAGCGCCGCCACGATCAGGCACAGCGCGAACGAGGTGAACGCGATCGACTGGCCGGTCTGGATGCTGCCGAAGAGGTGCTGGCCGATTTCGATCAGGGACAGCAGGCCGATGGTGATGGCCAGCCCGGCCAGGCCGACGGTGACGATCACCGGCCTGGTCAGCACCGACTCGCCGCGCGGGCGCGGCGTGCGGGCCATCAGCCCCGGGCTTTCCTTGTCGAAGCCGAGCGCGAAGCCGAACGGGGCGTTGACGACGAAGTGGATCCACAGCACCTGCGCGGGGGTGAACGGCTCCCCGGCGGCGATGTTGAACAGCGTCGCGCCTAGGAACGTCAGGACGAAGACCACCAGCAGCACCAGGACGAAGCGGATGTACTTGGTGAGGTTGTCGTAGATCTTGCGGCCCTGCTCGACGGCGAAGACGATCGTGGCGAAGTTGTCGTCGGACAAGATCATCCGGCCGGCGTTCTTGGCCACCTCGGTGCCGCTGCCCATCGCGATCCCGATGTCGGCCGCCTTGATGGCCGGGGCGTCGTTGACGCCGTCGCCGGTCATCGCCACGACCTCGCCCTTCTTTTTCAGCGTGTCGGCGAGGAGCACCTTGTGCTCGGGGGCGACCCGGCCGACCACGCCTATATCGTCGATGCGGGCCAGCCGCTCGGACTCGGGCAGGGCGGCGAAGTCGGCGCCGAGGATGGCCTCGCCGCCGATGCCGACCTGCCTGGCGATGGCCGCGCCGGTGATCACGTCATCGCCTGTCACCATGCGGACCCGGATGTGGGCCGCCTGGGCGCTGGCCACCGCGTCCCTGGACTCATCCCGGGGCGGGTCGACCATGCCGACCAGGCTGGTCATCTGCAGGCCGGTGACGTAGCCGAGCAGGTCACCGTCGGGGTCGAAGCCGGCCGGATCGAGATCGCGGGTCGCGGCGGCCATCACCCGCCGGCCCTCTCCCTCCATCCGTTCCATCTGGGCCACGTGCTGCTCGCTGAGTTCGCCGTCCCACGGAATGCCGCTGCCGCCCGACAGGGCCGTGGCGGCCAGGGACATCACCGCGGGCGCCGCGCCCTTGACGAAGCACCGCACCACCGGCCGCCCGGTCGCGTCGGTGGCCGTGTGGAACGTGGCCATGAGCTTGTAGGTCGGGTCAAACGGCAGCGTGGCCAGCCGCGGCAGCCGCTCGCGGGTCTGATCGATGTCCATCCCGGCCTTGTAGCCCAGCACCAGCAGGGCTCCCTCGGTGGGATCGCCAACGACCTTGCCGTCCACGAGCTTGGCGTCGCTGGCCACCAGGTAGGGCAAGATCGCGTCCTCGATGCTGGCCGCGGAGCCGGCCGCGTGGTGGACCTGGCCTTCCAGGCCGTAACCGATGCCGGAGACTGTGTAGCGCTCGGTCGTGCTCACTACCTCGACCGCGGTCATCTGGTTCATCGTCAGGGTGCCGGTCTTGTCGGAGTTGATCGCCGAGGTGAACCCCAGCGTCTCGACCGAGGGCAGGTCCCGCACGATCGCGTTGCGCTTGGCCAGGTCCAGGCCGCCGACGGACAAGATGGTCTGCGTTACCGTGGGCAGTGCCTCGGGGATGGCCGCGATGGCCAGCGCCACCGCGGCCGTAAACAGGTGATCCCAGGCCTGGCCGCGAGCCCGGCCCAGCGCGAACATCACGATCATCGTGAGGCCGGCAGCCGCCGCGATCCACAGCGTGAGCCGGTTCATCTCCCTGGTCAGGGGCGATTCCTCCCGGGCCGTGGCCGCGAGCATCCCGGAGATCTTCCCCACCTCCGTGCCGGCGCCCGTGGCAGTGACGATCATGCTGCCGCTGCCGTGCGTCACCGGGGTGTTCATGAAGGCCATGTTGACCTGGTCACCCGGGCCCAGCTCGTCGCCGGCCAGCGTCCCAGCGTCCTTGGCTGCGGGCACGCTCTCGCCGGTCAGCGCCGACTCGTCGATCTGCAGGGCGCTCGCCATGATGATGCGCCCGTCCGCAGGGACCTCATCCCCGGCGGCGAGGAGGACGATATCGCCCACGACCACCTGCTCGGCCGGGATCTCGGACTCAGACCCGTCACGCCGTACCCGGGCGGTCGCCTTCATCATCGACTTGAGCGCGTTCATCGCGCTCTCAGCCTTGCCCTCCTGCCGCAGGCCCACCACCGCGTTCAGCACGGTCAGCAGCAGGAGCAGGACTGCGGTGCTCCACTCCTTGATCGCCAGCGACACGACCGCGGCGGCCAGCAGGATGATCTGCATGTAGCTGCGGTACTCCTCGATGAACCGGCGCCAGCCCGGTTCCGGCTTCTCCTCCGGCAGCGCGTTCGGGCCGTTGGCGGCCAGTAGCTCGGCCGCCCGCGAGGCGGACAGTCCCGTCGCCGGATCGACGCTCAAGTCGGCGCTCACCTCGTCCGGGGACCGCGAGTACCAGCTCCGGTCCGCCGCGGCCGATTGTCCGGTGGCGCCGGCTTGTACCGCCATGGTCAATCTCCTGGTCCGGAGTCTTGCTGGCCCGGCTGGCGCCTGGCCCGGCGAGTGCGCGGGCCGGCGCTCGGCTGCGCGGCCGGCTTCTGGGCGGCCTCCCCGCCCCGCGCCCGCCTGGTCGGCGTGGCAGCCCGGGCCGACCGACCCCGGGTAGCGGTCCGGCTCCCGGACCGGGCTGCCCGTCGGGCGGCCGGCGCCGACCCGTCTCGGCTCCCGGCCTGGTCAGGCTGCTGCCCGTCCCCTGCGGACCCGCTCCCTTCTGCCTTGACTTTCTCTTTGGCCGCGAACGGGTCAGCAGGGGCGCCCTTGGGGGCTTCAGCCTCCAGTTCGCCCTTAACCACCATCAGTTCATCCCGCTTGCCCGCGCTCACCGCCGGGTATTGCGGGTCGATTTCGATCAGAGTGTGCACGAGCACCGCCGCCGCGCAGATCCGGGCGAACCATTTGCGGTCCGCCGGTATGACATACCAAGGCGCCCAGTGCGTGCTGGTGGCCGACAGCATCTGCGAGAATGCCCGCTGGTAGTCGTCCCACCGCTGCCGCTCCTTGACGTCAGCCGAGGAGAGCTTCCAGTTCTTGTCCGGCAGGTCGATCCGCTTCATGAACCGGGTCCGCTGCTCTTCCCTGGACAGGTTCAGGAAGAGCTTCACCACCTTGAACCCGTTGCCGGTCAGGTACCGCTCCCAGTCGTTGATCTCCCGGTAGCGGCGGTCCCAGACGTCCTTGCCCCTGGCTTGGCTGGGCAGCTTCTGACGGTCGAGGTTCTCCGGGTGCACCCGCACCACCAGGACCTCCTCGTAGTGGGACCGGTTGAAGATCCCGATATCGCCGCGTGCGGGCAGGCGGCGAGCGTATCGCCACAGGTAATCGTGGTCGAGTTCCTCCGAGGACGGCACCTTGAAGCTGTTCACCTGCACGCCCTGCGGGTTCACCCCGCTCATCACGTGGCTGATCGTCCCGTCCTTGCCGCCGGCGTCCAGTGCCTGCAGGCACATCAGCACTCCGTAGCTGTCCTGGGCAGCCAGCCGCGCCTGGTAGTCACACAGCATGTCCGTGCCGGTCTGCAGCAGCGCGGCGCCGTCCTTCTTCTTTTTCAGGGCGTCTGGCTTGTAGCCAGGGTCGAAGTCCCTTGCCAGGTTCACCTTCGATCCGGGCTTGACACGCAGTGGCTTGATAAGCTCCGCGATGCGCTTGGCTCTCTGGTCGGCCATCGTCGGTCAGTCCTTTCTCGGTCGGGTCACGTCGGCGCGTAGGACCATCAGACGCGGCCCGGGACTTGCAGTTCGGCTTCGATCGGATCACCTGCTCTGCGGGTCTGGCGCTGCCGCGACAGCTGGATCGCCTTGTCCACCGCGACGACCGCCGGGGCGAGGAGCGAGAGGGCGATCACGACCACCCACTGCCGGCCGGTGAGCGACTGGGTATCGAGCAGCCACTGGAGCATGCCGGGTTCCACCACGGCCCAGGTGAGAATCCAGCCCAGGATGATCCCAGCCCAGGTAGGGAAACACCGGCGACGACCATGGCGCCGGGCGTTCACGTCGCACAGCCCGCCAGGGAGGCCGGCAGGGTGAAGATGCCCACCCCCGATGATGCTGCCTACGATCAGCGCCATCGCCGCGGCGAGACCGACCTGATGCGGTCCTTCCCCGCCCGATGGCTTGGTGGCAAGCACGGGAACTCCTCCGAAGATGTCAACCTTGTCCGCCATGACTCACCCCTAGCCAGGCGGCGGTGGCGTGGGCCCTCGTCTGCTTCCCGGCTCTCCTGTTTGAGCGGTTCCAGACTGTGTTCGCGCTGCTTGGGCGTCGTCACCCCTCCGGGGGTGATTCCTGCACCACGGCGCAGCGGCGGGGTCACGGCAGGATTGCCTGTTGCGACCGCCCGTCACAGAATCAGGCACTGGGACCGGGTGATCTCAGAGCAGGCGCAGGTCGACGGCCCGCTCGATGGCCTCCGAGCGCGACGTCACGCCGAGCTTCTGGTAGATCGACCGGCGATGGGTCTTTACCGTATTGCGCGAGATGTAAAGAGCGGCTGCCATCTGCGGATAGGTGCTGGTCGGCAGCAGCTTGAGGATACGCAGCTCGGCCGGGGTCAGCGGCTCGACGAGCACCTGGCAGGACCGGGAGGTGTCCGGCTGCCCGGCGCGCACCTCGAGAGCCGCGCTGACTAGCTGGCCGATGAACGGATCCGGTCCTAGCTGAGCCGCATGCTCGACCACGTAGCTGGTCACCTGGGGTGCGGTGGTGATGACCGTGTTCAGGAAGCCCTCGCGGCGAGCCGTCTGGATGACACCGCCGAGGATGCCGGCGGCCCCGGGGTCGCCGCGCCCGATCGCGGCGGCGGCCAGGAGTACCTGGCGCACTAGCGCCCGCCTCGGCGTCAAGTCACCCGCTGACAGCGCCCGCAGATGTTCGTGCGCGGCGTGGTGATCGCCCGAGGTGAGCGCGATCCTGGCCAGCAGCAGGCCGCGGCGGTCGGCGGGCAGCCGGCCAGCCAGCTCGGCCGGGGAGCGGACGTCGCCGAGCGACAGCCGCAGCAGCGCCTCCAGCTCATCGGCCCGCGCCAGCAGCACCGACCCGGTCCCGGCCAGCACCAGCCGCGCCGCCTCGACGGTGGCCAGCGCCTCCCGGACCTGCCCGCGGGCGGCCCAGATCCCGGCCCGGTCCAACAGCGCAAGGAACTCGAACAGGGGCCGCCGCCGCTCGGTAATCGAGACCGCGTGCTCGGCCAGTTGCTCGGCGGTGTCGAGGTCCCGCCGCTCGAGCGCGAGGCCGGCCAGCACGCGCAGATGATCCACCGCGAAGAAATGGTGGTCGAATCCTAGTCGCCGCGCGTGCGCCCCGGCGGCCTCCGCGGCCTCGGCGGCCTCGGCCAGCCCGCCGGATGCGAACCAGGCCAGCGCCCGCGCCCCCGGCACCATCACCAGCTTGACCGGCTCGGTGAGCCCGGGCATAGCCAGAGCCGTGGCTGCCTCGCGCTCGACCGCCGGGAAGTCTTCCAGGCAGTTGTATACGCGCTGGAGGATCAACGGGACGGCCGCGTTCCACTCGTCGGTGAGCTTCGTCTGCTCCTGGATAGCCCGGGCGGTGAGGGCCTCGTCCACGGCCTCGTTCAGCTGGCCCATCTGGGCAAAGTGGAATGACCGCATGGCGGCGAACCGGGCCGCCAGCCTCGACTCGGGCACGATCGGCGGCTGGGCCTGCTCGACCAGGTCAAGATACTCGCCGCCACGAGCCGGGTCCCCGCCCAGCAGCAGGTCGGCGGCCAGGCCCAGCAGCCGCTCAGGCGCATCCGCCAGCAGCGACGGGGGGACCATGCTGAGATCCAGCGGGGCCGGCTGACCGGGGTCGCGCAAGAAGTCGGGCACCACCCGGTCCTGGATCAGGGTCAGCGCCTGGTTGACCTGCCCCGCCGCCAGGAAGTGGCGGGCTGCGCGCCGGGTGTCACCGGTCGACGCGAACCATTCGGCCGCCCGGACCTGCAGGCCCTGCTCGCGGGCCGCGTCCCTGGCGCGCAGCTCGGCGCGCAGCACCTGGCGCACCAGATGGTGGTACCGGAAGGTCGTCCGCTCATCATCGAGCGCAACCAGGAACAGGTTGGCCGCATCGATGCGGCGCAGCAGCACCGCCGCGTCCTGCCGCCCGGTGACGATCGTGCACGCGGCCGCGGTCAGCTCGCCCAGGACGGAGGAGTCGAGCATGAACCGGGTCACCTCGGGTGACTGCTGGTCGAGGACCTCGGAGATGAAGTACTCGGCGATCGCATGGCTGCGGACATCGAGCGCCCGCGCGGCCCGCACCGGGTTCCTGGCGCCGCGCAGCGACAGCGCCGCCATCTGCAGTGCCGCCGCCCACCCCTCGCTGCGCTGATGCAGCAGCGCCATGTCAGCGGCGGTGACCTGGACGCCGAAGTTCGCCAGCAGGTCGCGGCTGTCGGCGAGCGAGAAACACAGGTCCTGGTCGCGCAGTTCGCACAGCTCCCCCGCCAGCCGCAGCCGGTGCAGCCGCAGCGGAGGGTCAACGCGGCTGGCCAGCACCAGCTGGGTGGCCTCGGCCGGCCAGCGCTCGACCAGGTCGGTCATGTTCGCGGCCACCGCCGAGGCCGCGTGCTGGAAGTCGTCGACGATGATTGCCGACCCTATGGGCAGGTTCGCCGCATCGTTGGCGATCGACGCGATGACGTCGGCCGATACGACGCTGTCCAGGGCGAGCAGGTCGGCGGCATCGGCGCCGAACCCCGGCATCACGGTCCGCGGAGCCTCGACGAAGCCGGCCCAGAACCGGGTCGCGCTAGCGTCAGCCCGATCGCAGGACAACCAGGACGTAGTGCCCGGTGATCGTGCTGCCGCCCAGCTCGACAGCAGCACGCTCTTGCCCCCGCCGGCTGACCCCACGACCACGGTCAGCTGCTGGCCAGCTCCCGCGGTCAGCCGGTCATGCAGTCCCGGCCTGGTGACCAGCGTGGCGGGCAGCGTCGTCGGCCGGAACTTCGCAAGCGCGAACCGCGCGCCGCGCGGAGCGCGACGCTCGGCTGTGGCGTGCTCTGCCACCACCCGTCTCCCCGCACTCCCCTTGCCACAACGGTATCTACAGGCCGCTACGTTACCCTGGTTAACGCATTATTTGCTGAATTGTACGGTGCCGCGCTCGCGCACGGCGCTGTCAGGTCCCAGGTCACCCTCGGGGGGGTGATGACGCCGCCCCGGCCGCCCGGCACGCTGGCAGAACGCGACCAGCGAGCAGACTGCGAGGCGAAATGAGTGGAACCGCGAACGTATGAGATCACCTTCACCGGCCAGGCCAGCCCGGTACTGCGCGCGGAATTCGGCGACTGCGAGGTCACCGCGGGACCGCGCACCACTACCCTTCGCGCCACGCTGCCAGATGAGGCAGCCCTCTCCCGGCTCATCCAGCGGATCGTCAGCCTCCGGCGTGAAGTCGTGCACGTGCTCCTCGTGCCGCCCACGACCGCGTCCTGACTGATTTCGCGCAGATCAGGGCACAGGCTCACCGAACTATCGCGAAGGGGCAGGCATGGCGATCCGTGATCGGCCCACCCACGGCTGGACCGTGGTTCTCCGGCGCCAGCCGGTCCGCATGGTCGAGGGCCAGCCGGAAGGCGGCTACACCGATCTGTTTGAGATCATCTGCTGCGACTGCGGTGACCATCCCGACCTGGATTACCGCGACGTCTCACCGGAGTTTCAGCGGATCCGCGGGCCGTATCCGATCGCGGCCGGCGTCACAGCGTACAAACAGCACGTCGGACGGCACGCCCAGACCGCACATGCCACCTCCGGGAAGACGGCGACCGATTCTCATCCGCACGCCTGCCGATTATCTCCTGGCTGGCATGAATACCCGGCCCAGCGCCTCGAAGGTTGCCGGCTGCCGGACCCGCAGCACGCCGGCGGCGATTACGCCCAGGCACAGCCAGCCGAGTGCCACGAAGGGCAGCAGGTCCATCAGCGTGTGGGCGTGCGGATGAAGGATCCCCCACAGCGGAAGCAGGAGCAGCACGACGGCCGTGGCCGGGATGATCAGATGTCGCCTGAGCCTGAACTCGCCGCGGAACTCGGTGCGGAACGCGCGGATGGCCGCGATGTTGACGGCCAGGTAGATGAGTACGAGCGAGAGCCCGCCGACTCGGGCGAGCTACCCGAACGTGCTCGCGCCGCCGTAGGCGTAGGTCAGCGGCAATCCGAGCAGCAGCGTGAGCACGGCGAGGCAGCCGATCGCGACGACCGGGGTACAGCGGCCAGACAGCCTGGCCAGTGACCCGGGAAGGGCCCGTTCGCGGCCCATCGCGAACAGCACCCGGATGGCCGCGTCGAAGACGGCGATGACGAAGCCCAGGCCGGTCAGCACGACCACCAGGTCAATCGCCCACAGCACCGACGGCGCCCAGTACCGGCTGGTGAGGTAGCCCAGCGGGCTGGGCTGCCGGGTGAAGCCGGCTATGCCGTGCCGCCCGACGCCGAACGTCTCCGCCACGACGACGAGCAGGAAGAAGAGGCCCGTCACGATGACGACGCCGATCGTGCTGGCGGGGATGGAGCGACGCGTGTTCCTGGCTTCCTCGCCGAGCGCGGCGGCGGTCTCGTAGCCGGTGAACGCGGTGATCCCGTAGATCGTCGCGTTGGTGATGTCGGTGAGCCCGCCGTGCGGCGACGAGGCCGGGGCGAACACCGCTGACGAGTAGTGCCCGGGGCCGATCTTGACCAGGATCGTGATGGCCAGGGCCGCGATGATGGCCATCTCCCCGGTGACGAGGATCAGGTCGGCCGAGGACGAGGTCCTGATGCCCAGGTAGGCGACCAGGATCACCGCCGCCAGGATGACAACCTCGGCGGGCCCCTGTCCGCGGCACGTACAACTCGCTAGTCAAGCACGCGCGGCGATCACCCTGCAGGGCCTAAGTCCTCCCGTCAACTCCTGGGGCCCGCTCCCGGATTCCGGGTCACCCCCGGGAGGGTGAGGTAAAGCTGAAGCTGCGTAATACAGTCACACGCAGACCACGAATGGCAGCGGACGGGCTGATCGCGTCCGGGCTGGCGGAGATGCGGTGCCGATGTTCAGACTGGGAGGGGGGCTGAGCCTCTCGTCCTTCCGCCGCGAGTGGCTGACCAAGGACATTGTCGCAGGGGTCGTGCTCACGACCCTGCTCGTTCCGCAGGGCATGGCGTATGCGGAGCTGGCGGGCCTGCCGCCGATCACCGGACTGTACACGTCCATCTTGTGCCTGCTCGGTTACGCGGCGTTCGGCCCGTCACGCATCCTGGTCCTGGGCCCGGATTCCTCGCTGGGGCCGATGATCGCCGCGACGATCCTGCCGCTGATCGCCGCTAAAGGCGACCCCAAGCGGGCGGTCGCGCTGGCCTCGGTGCTGGCACTCATGGTCGCGGCGATCATGATCGTGGCGGCCGTGGCCAAGCTCGGCTTCATCGCCGATCTGATCTCCAAGCCGACGATGATCGGCTACATGAACGGCCTGGCGCTGACCATCCTGGTCGGCCAGCTGCCGAAGCTGTTCGGGTTCAAGGTCGAGGGGAACGGCCTGATCGCCGAATTCATCGGCTTCGTCGAGGGCCTGGCGAAAGGAGAAGCCGTCGCCGCTGCGGCCGCGGTCGGGATCGCCGGAATCGCGCTGATCGTGGTGCTGCAGCGCTGGCTGCCGAAGGTCCCGGCGGTGCTGATCATGGTCGTGCTAGCGATCGCCGCGACGTCGGTCTTCGACCTGGCCCAGCACGGTGTCAGCCTGGTCGGGGTGCTGCCCAGGGGATTCCCGCCGCTGACGATCCCGCACGTCGGCCTGGCCGACCTCGGGCCGCTGTTCGCCGGGGCACTGGGCATCGCCGTGGTATCCCTCGCCGACACGATTTCCACCGCGTCGGCGTTCGCCGCCCGCACCGGGCAGGAGATCCACGGCAACCAGGAGATGATCGGCATCGGCGCGGCGAACCTGGCCGCCGGTCTCTTCCAGGGATTCCCGGTCAGCACCAGCGGGTCGCGGACCGCCGTGGCCGAGCGGTCGGGCGCGAAGACGCAGCTCACCGGGGTCACCGGGGCAGCGCTGATCATCCTGATGATCGTCTTCGTTCCCGGGCTGTTCCGGAACCTGCCCCAGCCTGCGCTGGCCGCCGTGGTGATCACCGCGTCGCTGTCCCTCGCCGACATTCCCGGCACGGTACGGCTGTGGCGGCAGCGCAAGACCGAGTTCGGCCTGTCGATCGCGGCCTTCCTCGGCGTCGCCCTGCTGGGCGTGCTGCCGGGCATCGCGATCGCGGTCGGCCTGTCGATCCTCAACGTCTTCCGCCGCGCGTGGTGGCCCTATGACACCGAACTCGGCCAGGTGGAAGGGCTCGAAGGCTACCACGACATCCACTCCTATCCCGGCGCCAGGCACCTGCCCGGCCTGATCATCTACCGGTTCGACGGCCCGCTGTTCTTCGCCAACGCCAAGACGTTCCGCGACGAGATCCGGCGGATGGCCCGGGCGGAGCCGCCGCCGGCCTGGATCGTCATCGCGGCCGAGCCGGTGACCGACGTGGACACCACCGCCTCCGATGTGCTGGAAGACCTCGACGAGACGCTGAACGCCGAGGGCATCTCCCTGGTGTTCGCCGAACTGAAGGACCCGGTCCGGCGAAAGATCGAACGCTACGGGCTCACCCGCACGATCGACCCAAGCCACTTCTTCCCCACCATAGAAGCCGCCGTCACCGCCTTCCGCCGCGAAACCGGGGCCACATGGATGCCCGCCGACGCCAGCCAGCCACGCGACATCCCCGCACCACCACCCGTCACCTAGGGCAGCCGCCCAAGGAATCCTTCAGTGTCCCGGCCAGGTCGCCGTGCTCCAGCGCCAAGTCAAGGCTCCGAGGCTGTCGTGGGCTGACCGGGCGGTCCTGACCGCGCTGGCCCGGCTGCCCCTAGTGGCCATCTCCGCCAGTTGCGCCTGATCGTCTCGCCCCGGACCGTGCTGCGCTGGCACGCCGAAGGTGCACCGGGCTGACCTGGCCCTGGTTGGCTGTCCGCCGACGGCTCAGGTGGCCGCGTTACCCTGGGCCATCGTCGGCTGGCGGGGAAGCGTCCGGTGCCGGCGGGGAGCCTGGCGTCGCGAGGCGGAATGCCACGCGGGCGGCCGGTATACGTTCTTGCTCGCGGGCTAGCAGGGCCAGTACGCGGGCATCGGCCGCGGTCGGGCGGGTCAGGTCCAGCGCGCGCGGCCACAGCTGGGCATAGCGGACGGCGGCGACCTCGGCCGCATACACCAGAGTCTGGCCGACTAGGTAAAGCAGTGCGAAGATGCCGGCCACGGTGGCGAAGCTGCCATAGACGGGCCCGGCCTTGGTGACCAGCCGGGCCAGCAACGGAGCCCCGACGTTGAGCACCACCGTCACCACCGCCGCGCCCACGATGGCGCCCGGCCACAGGGCCCGGACCGGTGCGGGCCGCACCAGCAGCAACTTGGCGCTAAGCAACAACACCGCGAAGACGACCAGGGCCGACCCGAGCACCGCCGCGGCCCGTTCCACCCCGGGCTGGCCGGGCAGCAGGGTGGCCACCACGGTGAGCGCGCCGACCGCCAGTCCCCCCAGCAGCAGCGTCGCCAGCATCGCGAACGCCCGGAGGTAGCGCGACGCGAAAGGGGCCCGCAGCCGGTACGGGACCACTGCGACATGGTTCAGCGTCTGGTACACGGAGAACACCACGCCAGTTCCGGACAGCAGCAAACCGATCAGGCCGGCGACGAACGGGATTGTCGAGGTCGGCAAGGTGGCCAGCGAATGCTCCACTGTGGATCGCAGCGCCTGCGGCACGATCGCAGTGATAAGCCGCTCACGCAGGTCCGGATGATCAGCTAGCACCCGTGACAGCACCGCCACCCCCAGCAGCAGCAGCGGGAAGATGCTCAAGAACCCGTAGTAGGTGATGAGCGCGGCTTCCCGGCCGCCCGCATCGTCGCCGTACTTCTTTATCACCGCGTAGGGGAACCCCAGCACGCCATGCCTGCGTTGCAGGCGGTCCGCCCAGGCGATGACCTGGTTTACCCGGGCGCTCAAGTCCGTCAACCTGCCGGTGAGGCCCGGAATGAGGCCAGCTGCCGCAGGGTCGGCCAGTCGAGGTCAGGCTTGGGCGGCCGGTCCCCCGGCCGGTCCCTGGGGACTCGGACCCGCAGCGCCTTCGGCCGGACGGTGCAACGCACCGGCGTCGGCATCAGGACCGTCTCACCGTCGATACCGACCGGGATCTCGGGCGCGTCCGCGTCCACCACCACCTCGTCGGCGGTCAGTGTGGCCAGGCCCCGGCCGCGCGCACCGCGCAGAAGCCCGGCGGCCTGCAGCGCGTTGTCCACCGTCACCGCGACAACGCCGAGCATCCCGGCATCGAGCCGGGCGCGGCGGCCGAGCCCCGCGATATCTCTCACCTCGTACGGGTCGTTACTGACCAGCAGCGCCTGCGGGCCGGTGATCGTGGTATCACCGGCCCGGGCGGTCAGCTTGGCGCCGCGGTGGCCGGTCAGCAGGTCAGGCAGCACCTGCAGCGTGGTGCCCCGCTTGTCGTCCCGGTAGGCGGGGTTCTGCACCACCTCGGCATAGGCGCCGAACGAGGCGTTGTTCACGAACGTGCGCCCGCCGATGATGCCCAGGTCAATCCGCTGTTCCACGCCATCACTGGTGAGGGCGTCGAGGCCCGCGGCCGGATCGTCCCGGTCCAGCCCGAGATCCAGCGCGAAGTGGTTGCGGGTGCCCGCGCTGATCACCAGGAACGGCAGATCGTGCTCGGCGGCGATCCCGGCCACCAGCGCCTGGGTCCCGTCGCCCCCGGCCACACCCAGCAGGTCCGCCCCGGCGGCGACCGCCCGCCGGGCCAGATCCGCCACATCCACCACGCCCGGGCCCTCCAGCAGCGCCACCTCGGCACCCAGCGCCTCGGCCTTCTCCTTCAGCCCGAACTTCGCGACCTTCCCGCCTCCCGATCTCGGGTTCATGATCAGGAAGGGGCGCCCGGGCGGCGGGACCTCGCGGAACGGCATGCCCGCGTCCGCGGCTGCCGGGGTCAGCGCCCGCCGGGCGGCCTCGGCCGCTAGCAGCAGCAGTGCGACCGACACTACGGCGACCCAGATCAGGTGGTTCAGGGCAAACACCACCAGCACCGCGATCAGAACCAGGATCACCAGGCCGAGCGCCATCCACCGCACCACGCCCCGGTGGGCCAGGAACCAGTACCCGCCCGCCGCTATCAGGCACGCAGCGACCGCCCCTACGGCCACCAAGGCCAGGTCCGCCAGGTCCGCGAAACCGATCAGCACCGCCGCCGAGGCCAGTACCAGCCCGACAGCGGCCCGGGCAAGCCAGCGAGCGCTCATGACCTTCCCCCTCACCGCCAGGCGATTCGCGCCCAACCTTCTCCGCGCCATCATGCACCCGATCATCCACCAGGAGTGGAGATCATCCCGAACACCATGCCGGGCGAGCCCGGGCGGGCATCGGCGGAGGCGGCGCCGTCAACTCGTCGTGCCGAACGCCCCGCTTCCCTGGCCGTTTCTCTTCGGACGGCGACGCGCGTGTCAATCCTCGATTATGTGCAATCTCGCCCGCCCAGGCTCGGGGATGGCCAAGTGAGCGCTACCATGGCCCGCCATGACACTCCCCCCACCGCAGCAACGTTCCTGGCGGCGGTGGCCGTGGTCTTGGTAACCGCCAGTCGTCCTAGGGACGGCCTAGGGGCCAGCCGGTGGCACCGGGCCCGCCGTGCGGACGCACCGGCTGCCTTGTCCCGATGAACTTGCCCGGATCGTGGTGGTGGCCGAACCGGCCGGCCCGGGTTCCCCGGGCCACGACCGCCGGGCTGCTGGCCGGTCTCGGAGCTGTGCTCTTCGGCGTTTCGGCGCTCTTGATCACCACCGGAGCGGTCAGCTGGGATGCGCGCCTGTTCCGGATTCTCAACCAGGTCCCGGCGGCGGCCGCCTCAGTGCTCACGCCGCTGTCCCGCCTGTTCCAGCCGGTCGGCATCATCGTCGTCGTCGTGCTCGCCGTGGTCTACGTCGTGGCCAGGAACCGAAGCGTCCTGCCCGCGGCGGCCGGAGCCGTGGCCGCTGGCACCGCATGGGTGCTGGCGCACGTGGCGAAGGACATAGCCGACCGCCCTCGGCCCTATGAGGTGATCGCCGGCGCGGTGCTGCGCCAGCAGCCTGCGCACGGCACGAGTTTCCCCTCCAGCCACACCGCCGTCACCGTGGCGGTCGCGATCGCGCTCGTGCCGTTCCTGCCCCGAGCGCTGGCCGCAGCGGGAATCGGCTACGCCGTCCTGGTGGGCTGGTCCCGGGTCTACCTGGGGGTGCACTATCCCCTTGACGTCCTGGCCGGAGCAGGCATCGGGATGGCCGCCGGAGGCGTGATCTTGCTGGCGCTCGGGGCGCTGCTCCGCCATGCAAGCCGGGCAGCGAACGGCCAGAACGCCGCCCAGGGCCCGGGCCCTGGAACTGGCCCCGGGCCGCAGGGTGAGCCATAAGAACTGCGCAGTCGGTCATACCAGGAGGGCTCGAACGGCGCGGCGCCTGGCGCGTCCCCGGCAGGTAAGCAGCCAGGACTAAGCTCTCCCAAGGCCGACGTGGATACCGCCGACCGAGCCCGATCGGCTGGGCTGCCAGCGGCCAGGAGCGGCTTGGTACCGCCTGGCCTGGTGGCCAGCAGGACCCGGCCGGTTGCGCGCCGTCCGTGCGGCCGTAACGCATGAGGTGAGACGATGAGCGCTTCTGACCTGGCGATCGTGGCGGCGGTTGTCTTTGCGTGGGGGACGCTGTCAGCGCGGCTGGAGCGGTTCGACGTGACCGCGCCGATCATATTCGTGGTGGCCGGGCTGCTGCTGACCCACGGCCTGCTGGCGCCGCTGAGTTTCGTGCCTTCCCGTGAGCTGGTCAAGGCGCTGGCAGAGATCACCCTGGTTCTGGTGCTGTTCTCAGACGCGTCCCGGGTTGGGCTGCGGGACCTGCGCGCTGACTCGGGCTTGTGTGTTCGGCTGCTGGGGATCGGGTTGCCGCTGACTATCGGCCTGGGGACCCTGCTGGCGCTGGGGCTGTTCGACGGCATGGGCATCTGGCTCGCCCTGCTGGTCGGGGCGGCGCTGGCGCCGACGGATGCGGCCCTGGGTGCGGGCGTGATGGTGAACCCGGCGGTCCCGGCGCGGATCCGCCGGCTGCTCAACGTCGAGAGCGGGCTCAACGACGGGATCGCCACGCCGGTGGTGCTGGTCGCCATAGCCGGAGCCGCGACCGCCGAGCACGCCGCCAGCGTCGGGCCTGGCGAGGCGGTTGCGGAGCTTGCGCTGGGCGTGCTCGTTGGTGCCGTCGTGGGCGGCGCGGGCGGTTATGTCGTGAATGTGGCGCGGCGCCGGGGGTGGGCCGAGGGCGGTTTCGCTGGCTCGGCGGTGCTGGCCCTGGCGATCTGCGCTTACGCCTGCGCTCTGGCGCTGCACGGAAATGGCTTTATCGCCGCGTTCGTGGGCGGCCTCGCGTACCGCCTTTGTGGGGGGCGGCGTGGCGAGCGGCTGGTGCCCTACGTGGAGGAAACCGGTGCCCTGGTGTCGCTGCTGGTCTGGCTGGCGTTCGGAGCCATCGCGGTCGTGCCGGCGTTCGAGAGCCTGACCTGGCAGACAGCACTGTATGCCGTGCTCAGCCTGACCGTGATCCGGATGGCGCCGGTCGCGCTGTCGCTGGTCGGTGCGGGACTCGGCCTGCCTGTCGTCGCATTCGTGGGCTGGTTCGGTCCTCGTGGCCTGGCGTCGGTGGTGTTTGCCTTGCTGGCGCTGGAGGATCTAGGCAAGCCCGCCCAGCCTGCGGTTTCGGTGATCGCCTTCACCGTGCTGCTCAGCGTGGTCGCGCACGGCCTGACCGCCGACCCGCTCGCCCACCGCTACGGGCCGCGGCTCGCCGTCACCGCAGACGGACCTGATGATCCCGGGATACCCCAGATGCCCGAGCGCAGGCTCATCCGTCGTGCCTCTTGACCAGCCATGCCTCGCTGTCGAGGTAGCCCAGTTGTTACCGACAGCGCAACGTAGGCGTACAGACGGGAGTCCTCGGCGGCCTGCAGCAGAGCGTGCGCCTGTCTGCTGGCGTTACACGTTCACGAACAGATACGCCGCCCCGGTGCCCGCGTTCTGGAGCCAGGCGCCCGCCATCGCGGTGGACCCGGAGATGGCCATCTCGCGGCCGAAGTAGTCCCCGGCGGCGCCGTCGGCGGCGGTCAGCTCGGCCTGCTGGGACCAGGTGGTGCCCGAGCGGGTGAACACATACGCCGCCCCGGTGTCGGAGCTGGTGCCGTAGGCGCCCACCACCGCGGTGGACCCGTCGATGGCCACCGACCAGCCGACGTGGGCCCCGGCGGCGCTGCCGGCGGCGGTCAGCCTGGCTTTCTGGAACGCACTGCCCGCACCCGCGGCGGCAAGGCCGGGCGTCCGGCGCACCGCCGCCCGCAGCCCCGCCGGAGCCTGCCCCAACGAGAGCCCAGAACCCCTGGCAGGGTGCGCCCCAGCCCGCAGCGGGCGGTGCGCCGCCACCGACGCCGAGGCGGTACCGGCCGACGCCCCGCCAGCGCGGTCACCATCGCGGCCGCCGCCGCCAGGGCGAGCGCCCGCCCGCCGGCCAGACGACCCCAGGCCCCAGGCACGCCGCCCGTCCGCTCAACCCCTCCCCCAGGGCGCCCGGCACGCCGGCCGGCGGCCCGCTCGCCGGGGGCCCGAACCGGCCTGCCGGCCCCCGTCAGGATGCCAGCCATCACCGAGCCAACCCGGCTCCGGCACTTCCCGCGGCACGACGAATTACGCGCATCACTACCCCCACCATCTACTGCCCGGATACTGCCTGACCGGCGCGGCTCAGCGGGGATCGGGCGCGCAGCAGCACCCGGCCTCGAGGGGAAGCGTTGCACCGAACTTAGAATCCCGCCCCTTGCGAGCAGCGATCCTGGCACGCCTGACACCCGTGTCAACAGGCAGCAGCCAGGTTCAGCCCAGCCCAGCACCACAGCCGCCGCCTGCCCGCAGACCCCGGCAATCCGCGCGCCGAACCCGTCCGCTGATGCCCCAGGCCGCCCCGTGGCGATCCCGCTCGCCAGCAGCTCACCCCGGCAAACCATCCCTGACCGTCAGTGAATATGGGGATGCTTGTTTACTCGACACGCTGGCAAGTCGATCAGGCGCACCCTCCCGCATCTTTACCTTCAGTTCGGCAGGACAGGCCAGCCATACTTTCGCCGACCGCGGGCCGGCGCACCTGCTCAAGCACTTGCGGAGGCACTCGCGCGAAAGAGCCATCCCAAGAGCCAATGTGGGCAGACTCCAACAAGCACCCGCGCCGAGCGAATATTTAGGCTGCTCAAGCGGCCAGTGAACCCTATCGAGCGATGCCAGGTAAAGATCGCCAGCCGACCTGCCCAGCCACGGGCGAGCCGTCCCCGACACAAAGTTCCGCTTCGTCCGCTCGCAGCAGGACGGCACCTTGCGCCCTGGCAGCACCCTCAGGCCCAAGTCCCTGGGGTGAGGCGCGCCGTAACGCTCACCGGCCGGCCCGCAGCTCTCAGCACAGCAGACATCGTGAACACAGGGGCAGAAAGCGCAGTCCCGCGCGCGAATCCTCTTGCGGTGTCCCGGCTGCGGCCAGGCAGGGTACTTGGGTCAGGGCCGGCCGCGGGGTGGTCAGCGGGCGAACTTGTCGATGGCGGCCTGGGTGACGGGGGTGAAGAAGTTGACGAGGTTGCCGTCGGGATCGCGGAACAGCAGCGACCGGTTGCCCCACGGCATCGTGGTGGGCTCGTTGACGAAGTCCTCGACGAAGCCGGCCAGGTTCTGGTGCACGCCGTCCACGTCGTCGACGAGGAACTCGATGATGACGGTGTTGTTGTCGGCCGGCCGGGCGGCGCCCGGCGCGAACAGCGGGACGGTGCGGGTGCTGGCGATCGCGAGGGTGGCGGAGCCGGTGGTGAGCTCGGCGAAGTCCTCGTCCGGCCAGGCCGCCGGCACGCCGGTGGCGCGCTCGTAGAACCCGGCCAGGCGGGCGACGTCATCGGTGATGATGCGGATCGAGACGAAATCCACGGTGATCTCCTTGTCAGCGGGAACGTCCTGTACCCCACGCTAGAAGCAATACCGGACATAATCCGCCCGGTATTGATGCGATAGTTGTGACCATGGCCCGGCCGACTGCCCGCGTGCTGTCTCTGCTGGAGCTGCTGCAATCGGGCGGCGTCCGGACGGTGGCCGAGCTGGCCGGCCGGCTCGACGTCGATGAGCGCACCGTGCGGCGGTACGCGGGCCACCTGATCGACCTCGACGTGCCGGTCGAGTCGGTACGCGGCCGCTACGGCGGGTACCAGCTCCGCCCCGGCTACCGGATGCCCCCGCTCATGCTCAGCGACGACGAGGCACTTGCCGTCATGCTCGGCCTGGTCGCGGGCCGCCGGACCGGGCTCGTGACGACCACCGGCACGGCGAGCGAGACGGCGGCGGCCAAGATCCGCCGGGTCCTGCCCGGGCGGCTCGCCCGCAGGCTCGACGCGGTGCTCGGCTCGCTCGCCTTCACCGCTGCGCCCGGCGAGGCGCCCGCCCCGGACGCCGCGGTCCTGCTCTCGATCGCCGACGCCGTGCGCCACCGCCGGCCGGTCGCGATCAGGTACACCGCCAGCGACGGCGCGCGCAGCGACCGCACCCTGCACCCCTACGGGCTCGTCGCCCACTCCGGCCGCTGGTATGTGACGGGCGCGGATCCCGGCATCGGCCAGGACCGGACATTCCGGCTCGACCGCATCACCGACACCAGGACCCTGCCCGGCTCGTTCGAGCCACCCGCCGGATTCGACCCGGCGCAGCACGTCCTGTCCGGGCTCGCCAGGACCCCGTACCGGCATGAAGTGAGCCTGGCCATCCAGGGCACGATCGAGCAGATCCGCGCCCGGCTCCCCGCCAGCGTCGCGACCGTGCAGGAGCTGCCGGCTGCCGGCGGCGCAGACCCGCAGACCGAACGCTGGTTCCGCGTCGAGCTGCACGCCGAGCGGCTCGACTGGCTGCCCCCCCTGCTCGCCTCGCTCGACCGGCCGTTCGCCGTCGAGCGACCAGACGAACTCCGCGACCTCATCGCCGCCCTCGCCCGCCGGCTCGCGGCTTCCGCCCGGCGCAATGCGCCCCGCCAATAACCACAGGAATCCGGTTAGCCGACCTACAGTGCAAGCGCAGCTTCCGGCACGGCCGAGCGACATCAGGCCGGGTCGCCCGCACGCCTGGCCGCGCAGATCAGCCATTCGGGCACGGAGCGGATGGCGAGGCCAACAACGAGGCTGGCGCTCATATCGGTGGTTTCGCGCAGGTCAGCGACCACAGCGCGGCGGCTGAGAGGTCCGGGTGGCTCAGCGGCCGGCGATCTCGCCGGTGCGCTGCTCGCGCCGCGCGCGCAGGAGAACGGCGGCCCAGGTGCGGTAGGGCCGCCATGCTTGCGAGATTTCGGCGAGGGTGCGGCTGGGGCCGTACCGCTCGGTGATCTCGGCGTCGAGCCGGCGGTCGTGGCGGGGCAGGGCGTCGGGGGCGTTCGCGCCGCGGACCACAACCAGTTCGGCGGCGAACGGGCCGAGCCCGTTGACCTGCTGCACGCGCTGGATGGCCTGGCCGGGGTCAAGGGCGCGCAGCGCCGCGCCGTCCAGCAGCCCGTCGAGCGCGGCCTCGGCGACCGACCGCAGATACTCACTCTTACGGCCTGGAAGATCCAGCCCGGCCCGGAGCAGGGCGTGCGGGGCGGGAAACGCGCCGTCCTCGCCGTAGCGCGCGATGAGCCCGGCGCGCAGCCGGGCGGCCTGCGCGATGCGCAGCCGCTGGGCGAGCACTGCCCACGCGGCGGCCTCATAGGGGGAATGGAAACCGCACGGGCGCAGCCCGGGCAGCTGGGCCTGCGCGCCGCCGATCACCGGGTCCCGCCGGCCTACCTGCGGCCATCCCCGCGCATCAATGTCCAGGGCCAGGAACCGGCACGCCTGCACGGTGGCTGCCTCCAGGTCCCCGGCACCGCTGACCGTCAGCCGCGCGGTGGCCCCGGCCTGGGTGACCTCTACCTGGGCGCGGCGCCAGTCGCCCTCGGCGCGAAACACCGTGCGCAGCCCCGCCCCGGCGGACTGGCCTGCCAACGCAGCGGGGGTGAAACCCGCCCAGAACCGCCGGCTCGTGTCCAGCGACCACGGCCCCACGACCGCGACCTCGGCCACGTGCTCTGCCATCGCCTGCTCCGCCCGATCGCCGATACCCACACGGTAGGCGAGGGCACCGACATCAACCCCGTGACCGGCCGGCCGGGCGCCGACGGACCCGCGCGCCGATCGAGCCCCAATCGGCGCGGCTGTACGTCTCGCTGATCTTGGTCACGCAGCCGATCAGATCGGCGGTAGCGCGCGCCTGCGAAAATCCTCAGCCGATCACACACAGTTAGACCGGTGCGCCGACTCTGCAGATTCCGATCGATTACGCGCTGGCGGTTGGTGGCATGCTCGACACGCCTGAGGTGCACAGAACAGCATGTTCTGGCTGGGCCTTGCCTCACCGGACGGCGCAGGCCGGGGCGTCAGCTCGTCGGCCTGTTCCCGCACTGGGCGCCCCAGCATGTCGAGCACGCATGCCATATCCGGGGCCGGGTGCCCTTCTGGTTGTCCCCGGCGCCTGTAATGACCACTGCCGCCGGGACTTCGGGATGCCGCGCGGATGGTGACCCGCGCTGCCTCCAGCGCCGTGATCACGTGGCGTCATGACGGGATCAGCACCAGGCGGCTTCATGGACCATCCCCTTCCAAGCACGCCCACGGTCCTACCGGGGCCGGCCTGCCCCGTGCGGTCCCGGCGCCGGGCGGCGGGGTACATGGGCATGGCATCGCGGACTGGCGCGCACCTGGCGTCCGTGACAGCCACTGGATCGAATACCTGACGCTGAACATAGGTGAGGAAGAAGCGGTCCGCGGCTGTGGCGCGCGCGGCTGGCCCCCGCCCGGGCGCCCCCTCCATGAGGGGCAGCATGTCCTTGAAGATGGTGAAGTTGATGTAGTTACAGTCCGCCACGCGCTGGTCCGCTGCTGGACGCCCTGCCTGATTTGTTCCCTCGCCGCATCATCGGTTTGGAAGACCAGCCCGCTGTCGAGGCGGAATCCTGCCCGGTGGGTCAACAGTTCACCGAAGGTGATGGTGCACACCCGGGCCTTTGACCCGGCGTTGCGGAACTTCTGGCTCGTGGCCATGGTGAAGCCGGTCACGTCGATCGTGCCCGGCTTGGGGTCGTAGTACAAGCCGGCCGACATGACCTGGGGCCTGCCGTCGGGGCCGATGTGGCCGCCGGCCTAGCCGCTGGCTAGCCAGGCAGGCGTTCTCGGCCTCGGTGAAGGTCATGTCCTGCTCCCGTCCGGTTCACGGCCGTGGCCGGGAGATTCAGCGAAAGGCTGCGGCGTTGGCAGCGGCCCAGTCGGCAAAGCTGCGCGCCGGGGTTCCGGTGATGTCCTGGACCGCCGAGGTGACCGTCTCGGGGTGGTCCACGAACCACTCCCAGGCATCCACAGCCGTCTCGGCGAAGGCGGGGTCGCCCCAGGCCGCGGCCAGCGCCTCCACGGCGGCCTGCCGGGGCAGCTCCGCCCAGCGCAGCTCGCGGCCGATGGCCTGGCCGATCGCGGCCAGCTGCTCGGCCTGGGTCAGCACCGCCGGGCCGCTCAGCAGGTACCGGGCCCCGGCGTGGCCGTCGCAGGCCAGCGCGCGCACCGCCACCGCAGCAATGTCCCGCTCATCGATCAGCGCCCTGGCCGCTGCGCCGAACGGCCACCGGACCACATCGCCGGACCGGATCTGGTCGGCCCACATCAGCGTGTTGGCCGCGAACCCCGTGGGGCGCAGGAACGTCCAGCAGGCGCCAGACTCCTCGATGGCCCGCTCCACCAGCGCCCAGAACGAGCCCGGCTGATCCGCGGCGGCCTGGGCGGACAGGTACACGATCCGCCCGGCATGCCGGGCCGCGATCTCGGCCACCTTCGGGGCCAGGCCAGCGGTCATCTCCGGCGAGGTGAACGGCCAGAGCAGGAACAGTGCCTGCGCGCCGGCCAGGTGCGGCTCCAGCGATGCGGGGTCGGCCAGGTCCGCGCGCGCCGCCTGGGCACCGGGCGGCGCCCCCGCCGGATGCAGGCCGCGAGTAACCACCTTGACCGGCAGGTCCCGCTCCATGAGCTGGGCCGCGACCTGCCGGCCGACCCGTCCCGTCCCGCCTACCACCACGATCATGATGACTCCCTCCGCTAGCTAGCCGCCTCTCGCGACCCTCACGGCTGGACGCTAGGACATGAACTAATGTTGAAGTCAAGGGCCAGGCCGCGTGCCTGCCCGGGACGGCTACCGCGCTACAGCGACAGATGGTGATGGACGCTTTCGACTGGCACGAGGCGGGCCTGACCGTGGGCCAAGTAGCCCAGCGCAGCGGTGTCGCGCCGTCCGCGCTGCGGTTCTACGAGCGGCAGGGACTGATCGGCGCCGACCGCACCGCCTCCAACCAGCGCCGCTACCGCGGCGATGTGCTGTGCCGGGTCGCCATGATCCGGGTCTGCCAGCAAGCCGGCCTGTCCCTGGCGCAGATCAGGACCGCCCTGGCCGAGGCGGTTCCGGACGGCCGGATTCCCGGCCCGCAAGAGTGGGAAAAGCTGGCACAGCACCTCAAGCAAGAGGTCGGCATTCGCATCAGCGAACTGGACCGGCTGCTCGGCGCGCTCGCCGGGCGAAACGACGACCCCACCCAGCCATCGTCCCCCGCACCTGTCCCAAGCACCGACGCGCACCCACGGCGCAACACAGATCCACCCGATCTGCACCACCGCCGGTCCGCCTAACTTCCAGCCGGCAGCCACCCCGAACGGCGGTTACACGCGCGCTGGCGCCGACTGAGGGTTAGTTACCGAGTGTCACCCGGTCCTTGGCCGCGTAGGCGCGGCAGTCGCCGTGGCACCATGAGCCATGCGTGTTCAGTGGTTTGATGTCCGGATCGCAGCCGGTCCCCGAGGCCACGCGCTGATCGTGGTGCCCTTTGACCCGGATACGGAGTGGGGCGTGAAGGCCGTGCATCACGTGAGCGGCACGGTCAACGGCTGCCGGGTGCGGGTGACGCTCGAGCCGGGCGACAGCGGCTGGGGGTTCACGATGAACCCGACGAGAATGCGGCATGCGGGTATCGCGGTCGGCTCACAAGTGCCCGTGGAACTGTCGCCCGAGGGGCCGCAGCGCGGTGATCTTGCCGAGGACATTGCCGCCGCGCTGGACGCCAACCCCGCGGCTGGCGCGTTCTTCGACACGCTCGCGCAGTTCTACCGGAATGGCTACTTGCGTTACATCGACGCTACGAAGCGGCGGCCGGACCTGCGCGCGGCACGGATCGCTGAGGTCACGGGCCTGCTCGCAAGCGGGATCAAGGAACGGCCGCGTTCCTGACCCGAGTTCTCTGCTGGGCAGGCCTGCTGCCTGAGTTCGCCCGTGCACCCGATTAGCCGGGGCATCTGGCTAACTGGCGCCGATGTAGTACGACCTCACGCCTCGCCAGCTCGGCGATCGGGTGCGCTCATGTCCCCCGTCCCGGGCGTACCATCGGCGAGCCCGTAGCGCAGGTACACGGTGCCCTTCGGACCGGCTACCGGCGGTTCGAGGAGTGTGACGTTCGTGGGCACCGCGCCACCGTCGAACACCTTCTTCCCGACGCCGAGCACGACCGGGTGCACCCAGAGGTCGAGACGGTCGAAGAGCTTCTCGCGCAGGAGGGTCTGCACCAGGTTCAGGCTCCCGACGACCTTCACGTGCTCGTGCCGGTCACGGATCTCGCGCACCGCGCCGGCCAGATCCGGGCCGAGCTGCGTGGACCCGGCCCACGAGAGCTCGGGCCTGCCGCGGGAGGCCACGTACTTCGGGACGCTGTTGAAGAGCGTGGCGATCTCGTTGTCCTCGCCGCCCTCCTGGTACGGCCAGTAGGCGGCGAAGATGTCATACGTCCGCCGGCCGAGCAGGAGGGCGTCCGTGCCCTCGTACGCGGCACCGACCTGCGCCCCGGTGACCTCGTCCAGCAGGGGGGCCTGCCAGCCGCCGAACGGGAACCCCGCCGGGTCCTCGCCGGGGCCGCCGGGCGCCTGCCCGACGAGGTCGAGGGTTGCGAACAGCTCGATGTGGATGAGGCCCATGCCTTACTCCCGATGAGTTGGGTGTCTCCGTCGGGAGGTAGACGTGTGGACACCAGCAGACTCATCGGCTCGGGGGCAGTGTCGGCTCGGGGGCAGTGTCCCGACTTGAGACTGCTGGACAAATTCTGCACTCAGCGTTTTCATGATTGATAGCCGGGTCAAGTGCACGGGCCGAGGTGGTGCCCTGCGGGCTTTCCCGGGTTTGCTACGCCGGTCATCTGGCTTCGGGGTTTGCGGGCCGGACTGGC
Organism: uncultured Actinomycetes bacterium; assembly: GCA_963762615.1. GTDB lineage: Bacteria > Actinomycetota > Actinomycetes > Streptosporangiales > Streptosporangiaceae > PALSA-505. The sequence continues at coordinate 1,385,322 of CAVXLG010000020.1, forward strand.
TCTGGGGAGGCGGCATGTCACAGGGCAGCGGGCCGGGTAAGCGCAGGCGAGCGGCCGGGGCGTGGCGGCGGGTGGCGGCAGCCGGGGCGGCGGCGGCGCTGGCCGCGGCGGGGTTGCTGGCCGGCGCGGGGGCAGCAGCGGCCACGCCGCGGCTCCCGGCGCTGGTGTTCAGCCCCGCCCCGTACGACTACGGGCAGGTAACCGCCGGGCGGGCGGCCTTGCAGACGTTCGTGCTGGCCAACATGGGCACGAAGGCTACCGGCAGGCTGCGGGTAAAGCTGGCCGGCTCGGCCGGGTTCACCATCACCGGCGACAGGTGCCACAGCCTCGGGCCCGGCAAGACATGCACGGTCACGGTGCGGTTCGCACCCGGCCGGAGCGGCACCGTCACCGCCACCCTGACTGCAGCCAGCAAGGAACACCTGGTCACCGCCACCGACGTGCTCGCAGGCAGCGGGAGGGCTCTCGGGGCGGCGCCGGGGCTGGTGTTCACCCCCGCCGCGTACGATTTCGGGACGGTGTTCACCGGCAAGACCGCCTCGCAGCCGTTCACGCTGACTAACTCTGGCGGGGCGGCCACCGGCCCGCTGACGGTGAGCCTGTCATCCTTCGGCTCGCCCGAGTTCTTCATCACCAGCAACACGTGCACCGGCACCAGCCTGGGGCCCGGCCAGACGTGCACGGTCACGGTGCGGTTCGCCCCTGTCGGCCCCGGTGGTGTCCCCACCATGTTGAACGCCGTCAGCAAGACCCCCGCCGCCGCTGCCACCGCGGGCATCGTCGGCGCCGGCGTGGCGCCCCACATCTACTGGGCCGATAGCCCCAACGGCGCGGCCGGGACCGGCGCGATCTGGTGGGCCGGCCTTCAACGGCTCCAACCCGCAGCACATCATCACCGGGCTGGACTCCCCGCTCGGGGTCGCGGTTACCAGCAGTCATCTGTACTGGACTGTCAGCCGCGACGGCACGATCGGGGAGGCCAATCTCGACGGCAGCAGCCCGCACACCATCATCAGCGGGCAGAACAGCCCGGCCGGCATCGTGGCTGACACCAGTCACCTTTACTGGACCGATATAGGCGATGGCACGATCTGGGAGGCCAACCTCGACGGGACCAGCCCGCACGTCATCATCGGCATGCAGAACGGCCCGGCCGGGGTGGCGGTCGATGCCAGCCACCTCTACTGGGCCGACGCCGCCAACGGCACGCCCGGGGCCGGCACGATCAACGAGGCCAGCCTCGACGGCAGCGGCGGCCCGCAGCCCATCATCAGCGGGCAGAACGGCCCGGCCGGGGTGGCGGTCGATGCCAGCCACCTCTACTGGGCCAGTGTGCTCGACGGCACGATCTGGGAAGCCAGCCTCAACAGCGCGAGCCCCAGCCCGCAGGCCTTCATTACCGGCCAGCCCGTCCCGGCCGGGGTGGCGGTGACCAGCAGCCAGCTCTACTGGACCGACGCGGGCAACGGCACCATCAACGCGATCAACCTCAACGGCAGCGGCGGCCCGCAGCCCATCGTCACCGGCCAGAAGGACCCGCAGCTGATCGCGGTACCCCCGGCGTAACCAAGCCAGACGTGCCAGCCTAGGCAGGCGCAACTGGATGGCCGCCTGCGCCGCTGTCGGCCTGGAAACGGGATCACCTTCCTCGCTGATGACCTACCCCAGCTTCCTGCCGCCAGCAACACGATCTTCACCCTCCGCGGCTACCCGGCGAAGCCGGGATATCGCCTGGTCACCCGGTGCGCACCATCAACGCCGCCTGGCTCGTCCCCGAGCTGGCCCGGATCGACTGATACCTACGGCTGGCAGCTTCCGGCGTTCCGGGCTGCTCTCCGGCCCCGGCCGACAGCAGGTGAATCCATCACAGGGCTGAGGTCCCAAGGGGTTGCATAGTCATCCCGGCTGGTCCGGGGGGTTGGCGTCGTGAAGCGCTCTCGCGAGGGCCTGCGCGGTCTTGCCCCGTCGAACTGATTGCCACTCCTGGCCGGCCAGGGATGCCCCGGATGAGGGAAGTGGGCCGGCCCTCTTGAGGCCGGTCCCGGTCGCAGCACATGAGCGGGAGCGGCGGCTGGCCGTGTCTCCTTGGGACCGTGGCCCGATGGTGCCGCTCCTTGCGGGCGAGCGGTGTATGCCGGCATGCGACTTGGGAGGCGGGATGAATCATCGGCGGCTGGTGGGTATCGACCTGGGCATCGCCACCGCTCACACGGTGCGGGTGCTCGATGGCGGGGCACGATCATGGCCAAGCGCAAGGCCTGGCCCACTGCGGAGAGCCTGGCCGCGGGTGGAGGCGGCGGCGCTGGCCGGCTGCCCGGAAGGTACCCGGCTGGAGGTGATGACCGGGTCCGACCGGGCGGGCATGGCTGCCGATCGCGGTGTTCTTCTCCGCCCGCGGCCACCGGGTGTTCCGGGTGTCCTCACAAAAGGCCGCCGACCTGCGCCGGTTCTTGTCCCGGCACGCCAAAAGCAACGGCATCGACGCCGGCACCCTAGCCCGGCTGCCGCTGTCCGGCCCCGGCGCGATCATCCCTACATCCGTGTTGAGTGGCAGCTCGTCGAGCTGAACGGCAAGTTCTACCTCGCTCCGCCCAAGGAAGGCTCACGGCGAGACGTTGACATTCCCGACTGGCTCTTCAACCTGCTGACCCGCTTCAAAGCAGGCGCCCGGCGGCCTGACCCCGCATGGCCTGCGGCACGGCCACCAGACCGCCATGCGCCGTGATCGAGTGCCCCGAGTAGTACGGCGCGACCGGCTGGGCCATGGCCGCTCCAGCGACATCGCCGATCACTACACCCACATCGACAACGAGATGATCGAAGACCTGCTCGCCAGGCAGACCGAACGCTGGCAGGCGACGGTCAGCGCGCGGACACGTATCGACCAGCCCGCCGAGCCGAACCGCGCTCGGCCGTGCCCGCCCTCGACGCCTGGCTGGCCCCCGCTCCGGGACCATGCCGGGAGCAGCCTGGGAGCGCTCCCGGGAAAAGCGCTCCCAATTGCGCTCCCACCAAGCGTTCAACAGGCCCAGAAAGCGAGCCCGCAACGCCCTGACCTGGTGGGCGCAACTGGGTTCGAACCAGTGACCCCTCGCTTGTAAGGAGGCGGATACAAGGCGGTCATGGGGTCTGACCTGCCAGTCTGAGTGACCGCAGGTGACCGGAGTTGACCGCTCATCACCCTGGCGAATGGCACGTTAATGGCACGAAACGGTGATCTTGTGAGAGTGGCAGCACCAACCTGCAGTTGCCATCGCTGGGTTATGAGCAAAACGACGTGCGTCCTGCTGGTCTCTGGAGAGCCTGTGCGTCCCACTGACCAGGGCGCCGATTCGCTGGTGTTAGCCGGGCGACCCCGGCTAGCGTTGACTTAGTAGACAAATCACAGAGCCGTCCCGGTGCCCAGGAAAGGTGTACGCCATGAAGACGCTGCACCGAATGACCGGAGTCCTCGTTGTTGCGGCCGCGGCTCTGGTGCCGGGGCGGGCCGGCGCCGTGTCCGGCCGCCCAGCTGAGTCGATCACGAACGACCCGGGTTCGCTCAGCGCGGTGAGCGCGGTCTCCCGCACTGACGCTTGGGCCGTGGGACTCAGCGGCTGTAACTGCACTTCGCAGGCGCTGCACTGGAATGGCACCCGCTGGACACCGGTCACTGTCCCGGGCCAGAAATACGCCGAACTCGATGCGGTCAGCGCGCGCTCGGCCACCGACGCCTGGGCGGTCGGGAACCGTACGGCCGGGAGCAGTAGCAAGACCCTGACGCTGCGCTGGAACGGCACCCGCTGGGCCCAGGTGCCCAGCCCCAGCCCGGGCACGGCGCCCATCGTAGACAGCCTCACCGGGGTGAGCACGGTCTCGCCCACCGACGCCTGGGCGGTCGGCTACTACCACCACATCGGCGGAGCCTACTTCGGAACCTTGATGCTGCACTGGAACGGCACCGCCTGGACCCGGGTGGCGGTCCCGCACTCCGGAGAGGCGAGCCTTTTCGCCGTCAGCGCGCTGTCGGCCGCCGACGCCTGGGCCGTCGGGCAGTACCTGCCCAAGAGCGGCCCGTACCGCACCCTGGTGCTGCACTGGAACGGCACCACCTGGACCCAGGTGCCCAGCCCCAGCCCGGGGTACAACTTCGACCTGTCCGCGGTGAGCGCACTGTCGCCGACCGACGCGTGGGCGGTCGGGAGCTACGCCATCCGCCGCGGCGTGGGCGTCTTTAAGACCCTGGCGCTGCACTGGAACGGCGCGGCCTGGACCCAGGTGCCCAGTCCAAGCCCGGCCGGGTCGTCCAAGTACGCGTTCAGCTACCTGTACGGCGTGAGCGCCCTGTCGTCCTCCACCGCCTGGGCGGTCGGGACCTACGGGCGCGACGTCGGCCAGACCGCCGTGTCGCAGCCGCTGATCCTGCGCTGGAACGGCACCGCCTGGACCCAAGCCGCCAGCCCCCCCGTCGCGGACAAGCTAAGCGGCCTGGACGACGTGGCCACGGTCTCGCCCACCGACGCCTGGGCGGTCGGATACCGCGGGATCGCCAACCAGGTTCTGGTACTGCACTGGAACGGCAGCAGCTGGACCCGATCCTGACCGCCGGATACGGTACCGAGCGCGAACTGGCAGGCCTTACAGCGGCGCGCCAGAAGGTCGGGCCCGGCCCGGCTACAAGTCGCTGACCTGGCCTTCACCGGGCTCCGATGGTAGTCAGGATTGGGTGGGCTGCCAGCCTGAAAAGCGGAAGGTCGGCAGTTCGATCCTGCCCGTGACCACCAGACTAATAAGGCGCTGAGCTGAGAAGATGTACGGCAGCACACCCCGGTATCCGAGTCTGTGATTGACCGTGATTTCCCGTCTGTGCCCGTGATTTTCCGCTCGGTGTCGCACGCGGATCGCATCCCGAGCCGCTGAACCGTGACAGTTCGTGGCTTGTGGCCCGTACGTGGCCCGGGCGTTGCTGGTCGGGGTCCGCCACCGCCGCGCGAGTAATTGCCGGGGACGGTTATGCGGGCGCGGCGCGGCCTGTGCCTGGCTTGGATGGCGACCGGTTGCCGTGATCTGTCAACGTGCCGGGCAGCCGAGGCGTCACAATGATGCAGAGAGTTGCCGGAGAGGAGCCGGTTGTGAACTGGATGATCAGGAGAAGCCGGGTGCCTGACCGCGGCGGGCGGCGGCTGTTCGCGCTGGCCGCCGCGGTGCTGGCCGCCTGCGGTGTTGCCGCCGCGAGTCCGTCCGCTGCGGTGGCGGGTCGCTCCGCTGCTGCGACCTGGACCAAGCAGGCCCCGCCGCCACACCCGCCTGCCCGGTTCGCTGTAGGGATGGCCTACGACGCGGCCACCGGCACCGCGGTCCTGGTCGGCGGCGTCGGCGGGGAGCGGTTCCTGGCTACCTGGACCTGGGACGGCACCACCTGGACCCGGCAGCACCCGGCGACCAGCCCGCCGGCCCGGGGAGAGGCGGCGATGGCCTACGACGCGGCGACCGGCACGGTGGTGCTGTTCGGCGGCAAGCAGGGCCGCCACCCGCTCGCTGACACCTGGACCTGGGATGGCACGACCTGGACCCAGCAGGCCCCCGCGACGCACCCGTCCCCCCGGCACAACGCGGCGGTGGCCTACGACGCGGCCACCAAGACCGTGGTCTTGTTCGGCGGCATCGGGCCCAAGGGCGCCCTGGGCGACACCTGGACCTGGAACGGCACCACCTGGACCAAGCAGCACCCGGCCACCAGCCCGGCCGCCCAGGACGCGGCGTCGATGACCTACGACGTGGCCACCGGCACCGCGGTCCTGTTCGACCACCTCGGGGACACCTGGACCTGGAACGGCTCGACCTGGACCCAGCAGGCCCCGGCGACCAGCCCGCCCGCCCGGCGGCTGGCGGCGGTGGCCTACGACGCGGCCACCGGCACCGTGGTCCTGTTCGGCGGCTGCTGCTCTGCCAGCGGCGTGTTCGGTGACACCTGGACCTGGAACGGCACCATCTGGACCCAGCAGCACCCCGCGGCCAGCCCTGGCCCCCAGGACACGGCGGTGATGGCTTACGACGTGGCCACTGGCACCGCGGTCTTGTTCGGCGACCTCGGAAGCACCTGGACCTGGGGCTAACTGGTCGTCTGATCTCTTCCGTGTCAGGGATGCTCGGCTCGGTCCGTAACCTGCTCGATCGCAGGTCCGGCCCCGATCTATGTATCCGTGATTAACCGTGAGGTCCCGCGAGGGACCGTCGGTTCGGGCACGCGGCGGGCACGCTCACGGCTCCGGAGGCCGCCCGCGTGATCGCACGAACCTTGGCGCTGACCTGCGCCGACTGCACGAATGGCGGCGGCGGCAGCGGAGGTCGTTCCGCGCATGTTCCGGATCACCATTTGTCCGGGCTGGGCTAGCGTCAGACCATCGCGTAGGACGATTCCCTTCCGGGATCTACGCTGTGACGGTGGAGAGGATTAGCGATGGTTTCTTGTCGTGGCGGCCGTTGATTGCCGGGGACCTTCCCATGCTGGCCGAGTGGTTGCGAGAGCCCCAGGTCGCCCGGTGGTGGAATCATGAGACAACCCTTGAGGCGGTCGAGCGCGACTTCGGCGCGAGTGCGCGAGGCGAGGAGCCGGGGGAAGACCTCCTCGTTCTCCTCGACGGCCGGCCAATCGGCCTGCTGCAGCGCTCGGCGATTTGCGACTACCCCCAGGATCTCACGAAATTCTCGGCAGTTATCGAGGTGCCAGTCGGCGCCGTCGAGCTTGACTACCTCATCGCGGACCCAGCGCTGCGCGGTCGCGGTCTCGGATCCCGCATGATCGCTGCGGCCGTTGAGGACACCTGGAACTCGTATTCTGATGCGCCCGCGGTGCTTGTCGCCGTGGTGGCCGCCAATGTGGCCTCCTGGCGTGCGCTGGAGAAGGCTGGCTTGAAGCGGGTCGCTGAAGGCCCGATGTCGCCCGACAACCCGATTGATGATGCGCTGCATTACATCTACCGTGTTGACCGGCCTGGCGCCGCCTCGTCGGCCTTTAGGCGCTGACCCGTACGAACGAATCGCCTGCGCGGACGGACCTCGGAGCTACTAATTTCGCGGTCGGCAAGAGGATGTACTCACTGAGCACCTGGTCCTGCCCGTCGTCCTCGCAGGCGCAAATCCCTGGGGAGCGGCGGCCGGGTCAAGGCTCGGCCGAGCCTTGACCCGGAGGGCGCCGCAGGCGGCCTTGATGCGGCTGCCGCGAGCGGGACAATCGAAGCCGAGGATGACGGCCTTGCGCCGCACTCATCACCGGGCTGCCGATTGACCCGCCTAGATTGGTGGTACTGCTATGGCTGGGACGGCGCGGGCGTGCCGGGCGGGCGTCCCAACGCAGAGCCCGGCGCGGGGAGCGCCGGACCCGGCGCCGCATAGCGGCGCCGCCTTGATCTATAGATGGGTCAATTCGGCAGCGCGACGCGTGGTGCTGTGTCCTCCGTCGGGTGATGCGCGACACTCGTCCGCCAGGTGATCTGCGACAGTCCAATGCGCGGATCGCGGGATGACCGAGCGTTGCCGCCGCTGGCGCGATGGATAGGTATGCGGACTGGGCCCTCTGCCGTTGGGCTGCGTCCCCTGGCCTCCGCCCGCGCAGAAATGGGGAGACTGTCGGCACCCTGATGGACGAATAACCGCACGGCTACCCGCCGTTCTGCGCGGCGAGTGGGTCATCGGGCTTGTGGTTGATGCTGTGCCCGAAGGATCGTTCTGTGTCTTCATGGAGCGCCGGGTTCACCGGATGACAGGCCTGCCAGGCCGGGCCATCATGGCCGGGTGGACCTGGACGGGTTTGTGCGGGACGGGTACGTGACCATCCGCGGGGCGGTGGATGCCGATACGGTGGCGGCATGCCGGGAGCTGACCTGGGCGGCGATGGAACGGCGCGGCGTCCGGCGGGCTGACCCTGGCAGCTGGCCCCCGCTCGTGGAGGGCATGGACGACCTGACGGGCGAGCCGCTCCTGGCGGCGTACACAGCGCCAGCTCTGACCGCCGCGTATGACGCGCTGATCGGGCCGGGCCGGTGGGAACGCGCGGTGCGCTCGGTGCGCTCGGCGGATATCGGGGAGACGGTCGTGGTGCGGTTCCCGGCCGAAGACGAGCGGGCCAACGCCGGGTACCACATCGAGGGCAGCTACGACGCGCCAGACGGATTTAGCGCGGGCTGGGTCAACATCCGGTCCAGGAACCGCGGACTGCTGGCGCTGATCTTGTTCACCGATGTCGGCCGCAACGACGCGCCGACCCGGCTGCTGTGCGGCTCGCACCTGGCGGTCCCGCAGTTCCTGGCGCCCTACGGCGAGGCGGGCACCGACTCCGACGCCGAGTTCTGGCGCCCATCGACGCTGTGCATGGCCGCCGCGCACGCGACCGGAAAGGCGGGGGACGTGTTCTTGTGCCATCCGTTCATGGTGCACACGGCGACCTGGCCGCACCGGGGCTCCGGGCCTCGCATGATCGCCCAGCCCGCGGTCAGCGCCCCGGACGGCTTCGCACTGGACGGCTCCGATCCCTCGCCGGTCGCCAGGGCGATCGTCACCGGCCTGGCCATGGCGGACTGAACTCGCGCTGACGATCCTGCTGAGGAAAACCGCTGCCTCCGCAAAGCTGGTCCGCCGGATCAGTCACCCTCCTGGGAGTTAGCCTCGGGCTTTCGCCTGGATAAAAGGCGGAGCGGCACGGTTCAGGTAAAAGGTGCCTTTGAGCTGGGAACGTAGGGCGTTTCGAGAGTCTTATCCCTACTTAGCCGAGGGCACTTCGCAGATGCAGAACGCAGGCCGTCGCCCAAAGGTCGCTGTGTCTGATGACGGGCCGGGATTCCGTCGCGGGCCGGGGGGGCGCTGCTGCTGACCGAGACCGCTCGGGTGACCGGGCCGGGTGGGGCCCTTGTCGGCGGGGGTGGGCCGCCACATCCGCACTGGCAGAGCTCATTTGCGGAATCGGTGAGCGGGTATTTTGCGGTGCGAGGCTGCCTCGGCCACAGTGGCTGAATGCTGCAGGTGCCAGAAACGCTGGCCGAGCGCGCCAGCCGGGATCTTGGTGCCCGGGGACGTAGCTGGATCGAGCATCTGCCGGGGATCATTGCCGCTGCTGAGCGGCGCTGGTCACTTACCACTCAATCTGTGCTCCCGGTCGGCAAGGAGGTGTCCATCGTCATCGCGGTGACGACGGCCGCCGGGCGTCCTGCGGTGCTCAAGGCCTCATACACGGATGCAAAGCCACGGCACGAGGCAGCAGCCTTGTCCCGGTGGGCTGGAAACGGCGCAGCGGCGCTGCTGCGCGCGGATCCGGTTCGAGGGCTTCTGCTGCTGGAACAGCTTGCTGCCCGCACAAGCCTGCGGGCCGAAGACGACGCCTCAGCCCTGCTGGTCGCGGCGCGCGTGCTGCGACAGCTATGGGTAGAGCCTGGCCAGCGTTCGTTCCCGGCGCAGGCGGACCGAGTCTCCCGCTGGCTGACCCTCGTCCCGGGCCGGTGTCGCCAGCTGGGTAGCCCGTTCGAACCGGAACTGCTGCATGCGGCCATGACTGCAGCCCGGAACCTGACAGTGGCTTCGGGGCCGCCGGTGCTCCTGCATGGTGACTTCCATCGCGGCAACGTCCTGGCTAGTGCCCGAGCTGGCTGGCTCGCCATCGACCCGTGCCCGGTGGTGGGCGACCCGGAGTTCGACATCGCCGACCTTACGGCTGATCTCGCCGAGGAACTGGTCGGGCAACCCGATGCCGACGACAGGCTGGCTACCGTGGTGTCTGATCTTTGCCGGGCCCTTCCCCGCCTGGATGCTCAGCGGATCCGCGACTGGATGCTTGCCAAACGCCTGATCCTCGTATTGGACAACCTGGCTGCCACCGGCAACGCGGAATGGGATCTCACGTTCGCCCGGCTGCTCGCCGGTCTGCGCGGCCGGTAGCCCGGGCTGTCCTGCCCGTTGAGCCTGGGCTGACCGGTTTTAACCCAGGCTTCGCCCCCGGATAAATGGCGGAGCCGCGTCGTTCAGGTAAAGTACCTTTGAGCTGGGAGGATAGGGCTCTCCGAGAGTCCTGTCCGCACCCAGCCGCTCGCGCAGCTGCCAACCAGGATGCGGCGGCGAGTGCTGATCCGCGCCGACTCCGGCGGCGGCACGCACGAGTTCCTGGACTGGCTGACTGCCCGAGCAGGCGGCTGGCCTACTCGGTCGCGTTCACCAGCGGCATCCAGGACCGCGCGGACCGCGTCCAGGCGCTGCTCGACAACCGACAAGACAGCCAGGCGGTCGCGGACGCGATGAGCGCCCAGATCGAGGCCTTCGAGCGCGGCGATGGCAACGATGCGAGCAGCCGGTAATGGCACGTTAATGGCACGCGGAGCGGTTTTCATGATCGCGCCGGTGGTGTTTGTCCTGGTGGGCGCAACTGGGTTCGAACCAGTGACCCCTCGCTTGTAAGGCGAGTGCTCTACCCCTGAGCTATGCGCCCTCGCCACCGTGCAGTGACCGGGGCTACGTTACCCCGCGGCCTGGCTCCCGGTGAACCGCCGCCAGTCAGCCTGACACGCGGCGCGGTCCGAGCACCCGGTCAAGCGCCCGGGCCACCTCCTCGGTCAAGGCGGCCGCAGAATCCCCCGCGGCGGTCCCGGTCGTGTCCTCCTCCGCCGCCCGGCCGGGGGCGGCGACCGCTGGCGTATCCGCCGACTCCCGGACCTGGCCGCAGTCGCGGCACTCCACCTCGCCGAGCCGCCGCACCAGCCGCACCGTTCCGCAGTTGCGGCACCGGTCGAGATCCGAAGCCCACTCCCGCCCGGACTGGCATTCCGGGCAGATAAGCACCTGGTGGTCATCCCGCACTCCGCGCTTCCACCGGCTCGGACCCCGGTCCGGGTCCGCCTGGCGGGTGCCGCAGCGATAGCAGGGCATGGTCGCCGATCCGGGAACGCCCGCGGGCTAGTCGAGGTCGGCGAGCACCTTCTGGTACTCGGCGACGTCCCTGGCCTGCGGGATCGGGTTCACGATCTTCCACCGGACGATGCCGGCCTTGTCGATGATGAAGGTGCCGCGGGTCGCGACCCCCATGTTCGCGTCGAACACCCCGTACAGCCTCGCGACCTCGCCGTGCGGCCAGAAGTCGGAGAGCAGCGGGAAGCCGAAGTGCTCGGCGTCCGCCCACGCGCGGTGGGTGAACGTGGAGTCCACTGAGATCGTGAGCAGTTCCGCGTCATCCCGCGTCACCTCGGGGAAGTCGTCTCGCATCGCGCACAGCTCGCTGGAGCACACACCGCTGAACGCGAGCGGGTAGAAGACGATGACGACGTTCTTCGAGCCGCGGAAAGACGAGAGCCGCACCGGGGTGCCGTGCTGGTCCTTCAGCTCGAAATCGGGCGCCTGCTCGCCGATCTCCACCGTCATGCCACACGTCCTTTCCAGATTGCGCGCGATCCAGTCTGCCATGCCCCGCGGCCTGGCGAGTCACCGCCGTTCGGGCGCAAGATGCTACCGTCGGGCCGCACCGGGCCGACCGGACATCCCGGCCCTAAGTGCGAGAGCGGCAACGCAGCGCGGGCGCCGGGAGCATCGCCGGCTGGCGCCGGGCCACGGTGAGCCGGAGCTGGTTAACGCCGGGCCTTGGGGGCGACCAGCCGGGTGCCCGACCAGTCCCGGCCCGCGCTCAGGCTGGATGTCTGGGACAGCCCCGCGGTCGGTGCTGCCTCACCGATGTCGCTCGGCTCCACGTGGTTCGCGCGGCCCGCCTTCGGCGTGAGCAGCCAGATGTAACCGCCGTCGGTCAGCGGGGTCAGCGCGTCGACGAGCGCATCGACAAGGTCGCCGTCGCCGTCCCGCCACCAGAGCAGGACCACATCAACGACATCGTCGTAGTCCTCATCCACAAGCTCCACGCCGTCCACCCCGGCGATCGCGTCGCGCAGCTGCTCGTCACAGTCGTCGTCGTAGCCGAGTTCCTGCACCACGTGGCCCGGTTTGATGCCGAGCCGCTCGTCCAGGCCGCGCGCTTCCTGCGCCTGGCCCGCGGTCGCGCTCAATGACGTCCTCCCTTGAATCCCCCGCGGTCATGACCGCGTCGGCACTATCTGATGGGACAGTCCACACTGGGTCGGCCGCCCGCGCAAGGGCCATTCGGCCCATACCGCCAAACTGCCGCAACAAACTGTCTGGAACATGTGAGTAATCGCTTACCCGAGGAAGGACATCCGGACTTCACGGTCCGGGTTGTCCACGTTGAGATCGACCAGCGCGACGCTCTGCCACGTGCCGAGGGCCATCCGCCCGCCGATCACCGGCAGCGTGACGAACGGCGCCACGAAGGCGGGCAGCACATGCGCGCGGCCGTGCCCGGTCGATCCGTGCGCGTGCTGCCACCTGTCGTCGGCGGGCAGCAGCCGGGAAAGCACGTCCAGCAGATCCCGGTCGCTGCCCGAGCCGAGCTCGATGAGCGCCAGGCCCGCGGTAGCGTGCGGCACGAAGACGTGCAGCAGTCCGTCGCCCCCGCCGGCGGCGGCCGCCGTGAAGTCATGACAGGCCCGGGTGATGTCCATCACCGTCTCCCGGCTGCCGGTCCGCAACCGGATGAGCTCGGTTCTCAAGCCGTCGCTTTCTTCCGTCTTTTCTGCGGTGCCGGCTTCTTGGCCTTGGCCACGGGCTCGACCACGGCGTCGGGTCCCGGGAAGACCAGGCAGGTGTGCCCGTCCTCGAATCGCACCTGGTAGGGCGGACCGCCTACCGCCCCGCGGACTTCCACGATTATCCCGATCTTGTCTGGCTGGCCGACCGCATTGCCGTGTACGTGCAGCCGGTCACCGATTGATGCCTGCATGCCTCACCGTCCCTTGTCCAGTCAGCTCCCGGTGTAACCCAGACTGGCATGGGGAAGCACCCACGTGAAGGGGCCGCGCAGCGGCCATCGAGCGGGCCGTCCCCGTGCGCGTACCGGGACGCGGGTTACCAGCGGGTAGAGATGCGTTACCGGCGGGCACGTACCACGATTGGTCTGGACAACACAGATCGCACGAAGCGGCAGACCGCCGCCCGACCAGCACGGAAGGCGAGGACACCTCGTGGCCTCCGGACGCCAGCGTTACCCCATCATCAGTGACGGGCTACCCACCCAGCTGCCCGACATTGACCAGGACGAGACCCGCGAGTGGGTGGAGTCTTTCGACACCGTGGTCCGCACCCGCGGCCGCGCCCGCGCGCGCTACGTGATGCTCAGGCTGCTCGAGCGCGCCCGCGAGCAGCAGGTCGGCGTCCCTGGCCTGCGCAGCACCGACTACATCAATACGATCCCGCCGGAGCGCGAGCCGTGGTTTCCCGGCGACGAGTACATCGAGCGCCGGATCCGCGCTTACATCCGCTGGAACGCCGCCGTGATGGTGTCCCGGGCCAACCGGCCCGGCCTCGGCGTGGGCGGCCACATCGCCACCTACGCGTCGGCGGCCAGCCTGTACGAGGTCGGCTTCAACCACTTCTTCCGCGGCAAGGACCACGGCGAGTCCGGCGACCAGGTGTTCTTCCAGGGGCACGCAGCGCCCGGCATCTACGCCCGGGCCTACCTGGAGGGGCGGCTGACCGAGCAGCAGCTGAACGGCTTCCGCCAGGAACTGTCGCACCCTGGCGGCGGGCTGCCCTCCTACCCGCACCCCAGGCTGATGCCCGACTTCTGGGAATTCCCGACCGTCTCCATGGGCCTGGGCCCGATCAACGCCATCTACCAGGCCCGGTTCAACCGGTACCTGCTGGCCCGGGAGATCAAGGACACCAGCCGTTCGCACGTGTGGGCGTTCCTCGGCGACGGCGAGATGGACGAGCCGGAGGCGCTCGGCGCGATCGGCCTGGCCTCGCGCGAGGAGCTGGACAACCTCACCTTCGTGATCAACTGCAACCTGCAGCGGCTGGACGGCCCGGTCCGCGGCAACGGGAAGATCATCCAGGAGCTCGAGGCGTTCTTCCGCGGCGCCGGCTGGAACGTGATCAAGGTGATCTGGGGCCGCGACTGGGATCCGCTGCTCGCCCACGACACCGACGGCGTCCTGGTCAACAAGATGAACACCACGCCGGACGGCCAGTTCCAGACCTACAGCGTCGAATCGGGCGCCTACATCCGCGAGCACTTCTTCGGCGACGACCCGCGGCTGCGGGCGATGGCCGAGTCACTGTCCGACGACGAGCTGCGGAACCTGCCCCGCGGCGGGCACGACTACCGCAAGGTGTACGCGGCGTTCAAGGCCGCCAGCGAGCACGTCGGCCAGCCCACCGTGATCCTCACCCACACGATCAAGGGCTGGACGCTGGGCCCGGACTTCGAGGCGCGCAACGCCACGCACCAGATGAAGAAGCTCACCGTCGCCGAGCTGAAGGAATTCCGCGACCGGCTCTACCTGCCGATCGGGGACGCCGCGCTGGAGGCCGAGCTGCCGCCTTACTACCACCCGGGCGAGGACTCCGAGGAGATCCAGTACATGCGCGAGCGGCGGGCCGCCCTCGGCGGCTTCCTGCCCCGGCGCGTGGTCCGGTCCCGGCCGCTCCGGCTCCCGCCCGAGCCGGCCTACGCCGACCTGCGCAAAGGCTCGGGCAAGCAGCCGGTGGCCACCACGATGGCGTTCGTCCGGCTGCTCAAGGACCTGATGAAGGAGCCCGAGATCGGCGCCAGGTTCGTGCCGATCATCCCGGACGAGGCGCGCACGTTCGGCATGGACTCGCTGTTCCCGACTGCGAAGATCTACTCGCCGCAGGGCCAGACGTACGAGGCGGTGGACCGCAACCTGCTGCTGTCCTACAAGGAGTCCGCGCAGGGCCAGATCCTGCACGAGGGCATCAGCGAGGCCGGCGCGATGGGGTCGGTGATCGCCGCGGGCACGTCCTACGCCACGCACGGCACGCCGATGATCCCGGTGTACGTGTTCTACTCGATGTTCGGCTGGCAGCGCACCGGCGACCAGATGTGGGCGCTCGGCGACCAGCTCGGCCGCGGCTTCCTGCTCGGCGCGACGGCCGGCCGCACCACGCTCACCGGCGAGGGACT
This sequence comes from uncultured Actinomycetes bacterium, assembly GCA_963762615.1. Taxonomy (GTDB): domain Bacteria; phylum Actinomycetota; class Actinomycetes; order Streptosporangiales; family Streptosporangiaceae; genus PALSA-505. The sequence goes on from CAVXLG010000020.1 coordinate 1,400,326, forward strand.
GCAGCACAACGACGGGCACTCGGTGCTGCTCGCCTCGGTCAGCCCGGCCTGCGTGGCCTACGACGCGGCCTGGGCCTTCGAGCTCTCCTACATCGTCAAGGACGCGCTGCGGCGGATGTACGGCCCGGCCGCCGAGGACATCTTCTACTACCTGACCGTGTACAACGAGCCGTACCCGCAGCCGGCCGAGCCCGCCGGCTTCCCGGGCGGCCCGGACGCGCTCGAGCAGGGCATCCTGCGCGGGCTGTACCGGTACCGGCCCGCTCCGGAGACCGGCGATCCGGGCGGTCCGGCCGCCGCCGGCCCGGGGGATACCGAACGGGCGGACGCCGACGGCGCGGCCGCGGGCAGGCACGCGGCGGTCCCGGGCCAGCCAGACGCCGCCGGGGCGCTGGCCGGCCGCGGAACGCCGCAGCCGCCGCGGGCGCAGATCCTGGCCTCCGGGGTCGCGGTGCGCTGGGCGCTCGCCGCGCAGGAGCTGCTCGCCGCGGACTGGGGGGTGGCGGCCGACGTGTGGTCGGCCACGTCGTGGACCGAGCTGCGCCGCGAGGCGCTCGGCTGCGAGGAGCACAACCTGCTGCATCCCGACGACGAGCAGCGGGTGCCGTACGTCACCCGGCTGCTGGACGGCGAGCCAGGGCCGGTGGTCGCGGTGAGCGACTGGATCAAGGCGGTGCCCGACCAGATCGCCCGCTGGGTCCCCGCGCCGTTCGCCTCGCTCGGCACCGACGGCTACGGGTTCTCCGACACCCGGGCCGCGGCGCGCCGGTTCTTCCACGTGGACGCCGAATCGATCACCCTGGCCGTGCTCGGCCAGCTGGTCAGGCGCGGTGAGGTGAAGGCGGAGGTGCTCGGCCAGGCGATCGGGAAGTACCGGCTCGACGCCACGGTGAGCGAGGCGATCTCCCCCGCCTCCTGACCCGTCCGGCCAGGCCGGAGCGGGCCGCTCCGTCCGGCAGGCCCGACCGGAACCGCGGGCCGCGTTGCGGCCGGCCTCAGCGCTGGAACAGGGCTCGGACGGCGCTCTGGCCCGTGCCGCCGGCATAGGCATAGGTGCCCTGGTCGCGCAGTTCGGTGGCGGCATCGGCCAGCGCGCCGTACGCCACGGCGAAGAACGATCCGCCGACCGAGATCCGGCTGACCCCGGCGGCGGCGAGCTCGGCCACGGGCGGGCCCGCGGGCATGGCCAGCACGTTGACCGGCCGGTCCACCGATGCGACGACCTGGCGGATGTCGGCCAGCTCGGTGAGCCCGGGGGCGTAGAGCACGTCCGCGCCCGCCGCGCTGAAGGCCTGCAGCCGGGCGATCGTGTCGGCCAGGTCCGGCCGCCCGTGCAGGTAATTCTCGGACCGGGCGGTGAGGACGAGCGGCACGTCGCCGCGGTGCGCGGCCTCGGCCGCCGCCGCGATCCGCTCCGCGGCCAGCGTCATCTCGTAGATGGGCTGCTGCGGCAAGCCGGTGAAGTCCTCGACGGAGCAGCCGGCCAGGCCAGCCTGGATGGCCAGCCGCACGGTCCCGGCGACGCCGGCCGGGTCGTCGGCGAACCCGCGCTCCAGGTCGGCCGAGACGGGCAGCTCGGTGGCCGAGACGATGACCCGGGCGTGCTCCAGCGCCTCGTCGCGGGTGACCGACCCGTCCGGGCGGCCCAGGCTCATGGCGAAGCCGCTGCTGGTCGTGGCCAGGGCCCAGAACCCGAGCGAGGCAAGCACCCGGGCCGATCCCCGGTCCCACGGGTTGGGCAGCAGCAGCGGCTCTCCCGCCTTGTGCAGTGCCAGGAACTGCTCGGCTTTGTCGCTCTGCATGATCACAGCCACACCCTAGCCAACCGGGCGCCGCCTGGGGCTGGCCGCATCGGCCGTTTCCGGCGGCCGAGATCGGCCCGTCGCTTTTCCTACCTAGGTTGGGGTTTTAGCCGGGGCGTGACACGCTAGCGGTGTGAAGCGAACGCAAGAGCCAGCAGTGGCTCGCGCGGGGGATATGCGATCAGCCGGAGACGGGGCCGGGCAGGCAGAACGCGGCGGCGTGCAGGCCGAGACCGTGCGGCGGCTGGAACGGGCCACCGGGGCACTCGGTACCGCCGCCATGACCGCCATGGACGAGAGACTGCCCTGGTTCGCCGCGATGTCCGCGGAGAACAGGTCCTGGCTCGGCCTGGTCGCACAGGCGGGCATCGCAGCGTTCGTTGACTGGGTGAAGCATCCCGAGCGCACCAGGCCCGCGGTCACCGGCGAGGTGTTCGGCACCGCGCCGCGCGAGCTGGCCCGCGCCGTCAGCCTGCAGCAGGCGGTCGAGATGGTCCGGGTCATCATCGACGTGGTCGAGGCCCGGGTGGACGAGCTGGCCGCGCCCGGCGGACAGGCCGGCCTGCGGGAAGCCGTGCTCCGCTACACCAGGGAGATCGCGTTCGGCGCCGCCCAGGTCTACGCGCGCACCGCCGAGGCCCGCGGCGCGTGGGATGCCCGGCTCGAGGCGCTGGTCGTCGACTCGCTCGTCCGGGGTGAGACCGAAGTGGGCCTGCAGTCCTGGGCGTCCGCACTGAGCTGGTCATCCTCCCCGGTCGCCGTGATCGCCGGGCGGGCGGAGGGGGGCCAGGCCGAGCTGGTGATCGAGGATCTCCGGGTGATCGCCCGCCGGGCGCGGCTCGACCTGCTCGCCGGGGTGCACGGCCACCGGCTGATCGTCGTCGTCGGCGGGGCTCCCGACCCGCTCGCGGCGGCCCGGCAGCTCGCGGGACGATTCGGCAGCGGGCCGGTCGTCGTCGGCGCTGCCGTGCCTGACCTGCAGTCGGCCACCAGATCCGCGCAGGCGGCCCTGGCCGGGCTGCGGGTCGCGTCGGCCTGGCCGGACGCGCCGCGCCCCGTCGCGGCCGATGACCTGCTTCCCGAGCGCGCCATCGACGGCGACCCGGTGGCGCGCGATCAGCTGGTTCGCGACGTGTACCAGCTGCTGCTCACCGGCGGCCCGTCGCTCCTGGACACGGTGACGGCCTACCTGGAACGGGGTTCCTCGCTCGAGGCCACCGCCCGGATGCTCTTCGTCCACCCGAACACCGTCCGCTACCGGCTGCGCCGCATCGCGGAGCTCACCGGTTACGCCCCGGCTGAGGGCCGCGGCGCCTTCGCCCTCTGGGTCTCGATCGTTCTCGGCCGGCTGGTGGCCGGATCCGGCTGACCGTCGGCCCGGCGCGCCCGAGCATCGGCGACGCCGTGCTATGGGAGACGCATTTTGGAGGTAACCTACAGAGTTTCGTCGTGAAACTTCGTTGAATCCCTCATTCATATAGCGGTGTTCTACAGGGCAGTGTGGAGTAGTGCTCGTCATCGTCGCGCCCGGCCAGGGTGCCCAGGCTCCGGGGTTCCTCGCCCCCTGGCTTGACCTGCCCGGGGTGGCTGACCGCATTAACGCCTGGTCTGAGCTGGCCGGATGCGACCTCGTCCGGTGTGGCAGCACGGCCGGGGCCGAAGAGATCCGGGACACCGCGGTGGCCCAGCCGCTGCTCGTGGCCGCCGGGCTGGCCGCCGCCGAGGCGGCATTCGGCGGACTGGGCCGCGAGGCGCACGGCGCCCAGGCGGCGGCCGGGCACAGCGTGGGCGAGCTGACCGCGGGGGTCATCGCTGGCGTGCTGAGCGCGGATGACGCGCTGCGGCTGGTGCGGGTACGCGGAGCGGCCATGGCCGCTGCGGCCGCCGCCGCGCCGACCGGCATGACCGCGGTGCTCGGCGGCGACGAGGCCCAGGTGCTCACGGCGATCGAGGAATACGGGCTGACCCCCGCCAACGTGAACGGCTCGGGTCAGATCGTGGCAGCCGGCACCATGCAGCAGCTGGCCGCCTTCGCCGCAAGCCCGCCCGCCGGAGCGCGGCTGCGCCCGCTGCAGGTGGCAGGCGCGTTCCACACCAGGCACATGACGCCGGCCGTGGACGCGCTGCGCGGCGCCGCGGCGAACGTAGCCGTGAGCAGCCCGGCCATGACGCTGCTCTCGGACGCTGACGGAGCTGCCGTTCAGTCCGGCCAGGACTGGCTGACGCGTATCGTCAACCAGGTCGGCGCCCCGGTCCGCTGGGACGCGTGCATGCGGTCCATGGCCGAGCTCGGCGTGACCGCCTTGATCGAGCTACCTCCGGCGGGCACGCTGACCGGCCTGGCCCGGCGTGCGCTGCCGGGCGTGGCATTGCTCGCTCTCAAGACACCTGACCAGGTCCCGGCGGCCCGCGCGCTCGCCGCCGAGCACGGGACCGCGCGGGAGCCGGGCGGCGCGCGGCGGGACGGCGACGACGAAGCCGGCGCCCACCAGCCGGGCGCGGACGGGCACCATCCGGAATGGCGGCTGCTCGTCGCGCCGCTGGCCGGCACCTTCCGGGCCGGCCTTCCCGGCACCCCCGCGGTAGCTCCCGGGTCCGTCGTCGCCGCCGGGGCAGGACTCGGCCTCATCGAGTCGCGCGGCGATCACCGCGTCATCACCCCGCCCTACCCCGGAGCACTGATCGAGTGGCTGGTCGAGGACGGGGATCCGGTCAGCGCCGGCCAGCCCATCGCGCGGCTGCAGCCGGCGGCATCTGAGCAGAGGGCTGTCTAGATGCGGCTAGAGCAGGGCGCGGCGGGCGCGCGGATCCTGGCGTTCGGCGGATACCAGCCCGCCAACGTGGTCACCAATGATGACCTGGCCAAGACGCTGGATACCAGCGACGAGTGGATCCGCAGCCGGGTCGGCATCGCCAGCAGGCGGATCGCCGGACCCGACGAGACGGTCGCCGACATGGCCGTCGCCGCGGCGGGCAAGGCCCTGGCCGCCAGCGGCCTCTCCCCCGCCGACATCGACCTGGTGATCGTGGCCACCTGCACGCCGGAGTCACCGATACCGAACGTGTCCGCCAGCGTGGCGCACCGGCTCGGCATCCGCGCGCCCGGCGCCTACGACCTGAACGCGGCCTGCGCCGGGTTCTGCTACGCGCTGGCCAGCGCGAGCGACGCGGTCCGGGCCGGCACGGCACGGCACGTGCTGGTGATCGGCTCGGAGAAGCTGTCCGCCTGGGTGGACTGGGCAGACAGGTCCACCTGCATCATCTTCGCCGACGGCGCGGGCGCGGCCGTAGTAGGGCCGGTGACCGACCCCGGTCAGCAGCCGGGGATCGGCCCGGTGGCGTGGGGCAGCGCGGGCGACCTTGCCGACAAGATCGCCATCGCCGACCGCGCCTCGTTCATCACCCAGGAAGGGCAGGCGGTGTTCCGGTGGGCCACCACCGAGCTGCACCAGGTGGCGCGGGCCGCCTGCGAGCGGGCCGGGGTGGCGCTCGAGGATCTGGTCGGTTTTCGTCCCGCACCAGGCGAACCTGCGGATCATGGAATCGCTCGCCCGCAGGCTGCAGCTGCCGCGGGCCCGGCTGGCAGATGACATCATGCACGCCGGGAATACCTCATCAGCGTCCATCCCGCTGGCGCTGTCCCGGATGATCGAGCGGGATGAGATCGGCTCAGGTCAGCACGCGCTGCTCCTGGGCTTCGGCGCCGGGCTGTGCTACGCGGCCCAGGTGATCACCGTCCCCTAGCCGCTCCCCGGCACCCGCCGGGGAGCCGGACGGCACGCACCAGGCGTGCTGCCGACGACGACGACGACAAGGAGAAGAAAGACACATGGCCATGACCGAGCAGGAGATTCTGGCAGGCCTCGGCGAGATCATCGACGAGATCGCCGGAGTGCCGGCCGACCAGGTGACGCCCGACAAGAGCTTCGTCAACGATCTGGACATCGACTCGCTGTCCATGGTCGAGATCGCCGTCGCCGCGCAGGACAAGTTCGGCGTGGAAATACCCGACGACGAGCTCAAGAACCTGAAGACCGTCCAGGACGTCGTGCTGTTCGTGCAGCGCTCGGGCGTGTCCGCCTGACGGCACGCCGCCGCCGCGGGCCGCCGCGGCCAGACCCAAGCTGGAGGAGCTGATCGCAGTGGGCGCAGACCAGGCCACGGTCGTGGTCACCGGGCTCGGCGCGACCACGCCGCTCGGCGGCGACGTCAGTAGCACCTGGCAAGCGCTGCTGGACGGGCGCAGCGGGGCGCGGCCGCTGGCCGACGACTGGCCGGCGGACCTGCCCGTGCGCATCGCCGCGCCGGCGGCGGTGGACCCGGCAACCGTGCTCGACCGGGTACAGGCCCGCCGGCTGGACCGGTGCCAGCAGTTCGCGATCGTCGCCGCCCGCGAGGCCTGGGCCGATGCCGGGCGGCCGGATGCGGAGCCGGAGCGGATCGGCGTCGCCGTGTCCAGCGGCATCGGCGGCATAGCGTCGACGATCGCCGCGTACGACACGATGAACAGCAAGGGCTGGCAGCGGATGTCGCCGTACACCGTCCCGATGCTCATGCCGAACGGCTCCGCCGGATGGATCAGCATCGAGCTCGGCGCGCGCGCCGGGGTGCACACCACGGTGAGCGCGTGCGCGTCCGGCGCGGAGTCGGTCGCGTACGCGATCGACATGATCAGGACGGGGCGCGCGGACATCGTGATGGCGGGCGGCACCGAGGCCGCGATCATGCCGCTGAACATAGCGGCCTTTGCGGCCATGCGCGCGCTGTCCACCAGGAACGACGAGCCGCAGCGCGCCTCCAGGCCGTTCGACAAGGGCCGGGACGGCTTCGTACTCGGCGAGGGCGCAGCCATGCTCGTGCTCGAGTCCGCCGAGCACGCGGCCCGGCGCGGGGCGCGGGTGCACGCGGTGGCGGCGGGGTACGGCTACACCTCTGACGCGCATCACATTGCCCAGCCCGCCCCGGACGGCCGGGGGCTGATCCGGGTCATGCGCAACGCCCTGGCCGACGCCGGGCTGTCCGCCGGCCAGGTGGTCCACGTCAACGCGCACGCCACCTCCACCCCGGCCGGCGACATCGTCGAAGCGCAGGCCATCGCGGCCGCGCTCGGCGAGGCATCGGCCGGGGCCGTGGTGTCGTCGACGAAGTCGATGACCGGTCACCTGCTGGGCGGGGCGGGCGCGCTCGAGTCGGTCGCGGCGATCCTCGCCCTGCGCGAGCGGGTCGCGCCGCCCACGATCAACCTGGACGACCCTGACGACGAAGCCGGCATCGACATCGCCACCGAGCCGCGGCCGCTGCGGCCGCGTGGCGGCGCGGCCATGGCGGCCCTGAACAACTCGTTCGGCTTCGGCGGGTCCAACGTGGCCCTCGTCTTTGCCGCCGCGTGACAAGGGGAAGGGCATGACGTTGCTTGATAACCCCGTGACGGTTGCGGTTCCGGCCCAGCGGACCGCGGTCCCGGCGCAGCCGGCCGCGCCCGGCGACTGGGCCGGCCTCGCGACCGGCTGGCCGCGCTCTTCGACGCTGGCACGCTGCACGAGATCTCTCCCTCCGGCACCAGCGGGGCGCTGGCCGGCACCGGCCAGATCGACGGGATGCCGGCCGTGGCGTTCGCCAGCGACCCCGGGATACAGGGCGGCGCGATGGGCAGCGCGGGCTGCGCGGCGATCGTCGCCGCTTACGACGAGGCCATCGCCCGCGGCGTGCCGGTCATCGGGCTCTGGCATTCCGGCGGCGCGCGGCTGCGGGAGGGCGTGGAGAGCCTGCACGCCGTGGGCACCGTGTTCGCCGCGATGACCCGGGCCTCCGGCGTCGTGCCGCAGATCTCCGTGGTGCTCGGCCCGGCGGCGGGTGGCGCGGCCTACGGCCCCGCCCTGACCGACGTGGTGATCCTCTCCGAGGCCGGCCGCATCTTCGTCACCGGGCCTGACGTGGTGCGCAGCGTCACCGGCGAGGACGTCGACTCCGCCCGGCTCGGCGGCCCGGAGCCGCACAGCCGCCGCTCCGGCGTGGTGCACCTGGTGGCTGCGACCCACGAGGAGGCGCTGGCTCAGGCCAGGCGGCTGGCCTTGCTGCTCGGCAGGCAGGGCACCATGGTGCCGGCGCTCGCGCGCGCCGCCGACGCCAGCGGCGCCGACCTGGCCGCGCTGCTGCCCGCATCGGCGCGCCGTGCCTACGATGTGCGCCCGCTGGTCGCCGGGCTGCTCGATGAGCCTGGCGTGGAGCTGCACCCGAAGTGGGCGCCGAGCGTGGTGACCGAGCTCGGCCGGCTCGGCGGCCGCACCGTCGGCGTGGTGGCGAACAACCCGCTGCGGCTCGGCGGCTGCCTGGACGCGACGTCGGCGGAAAAAGCGGCCCGCTTCGTCCGGATGTGCGACGCGTTCGGCGTGCCGCTGGTGGTCCTCGTGGACGTGCCCGGCTACCTGCCCGGCGTCAGCCAGGAGTGGGACGGCGTGGTCCGCAGGGGCGCCAAGCTGCTGCACGCCTTTGCCGAGTGCTGCGTCCCGCGGGTGACCCTGGTGACCAGGAAGGCCTACGGCGGCGCGTACATCGCGATGAACTCGCGCGCCCTCGGCGCCACCCGCGTGTTCGCCTGGCCGGACGCGGAGATCGCGGTGATGGGCGCGGTCGCCGCGGTGCGGATCCTGCACCGGCGCACGCTGGCCGGCGTCCCTCCTGAGCAGCGGCGTGAGCTGGAAGCCGAGCTCGCGGCCGAGCACGAGAAGGAGTCGGGCGGGCTGGCCCGTGCCGTCGACCTCGGCGTGGTGGACGAGGTCATCGAGCCCGGCCGGACCCGGCAGGCGATCGCCACCGCGATCGCCGAGGCGTTCCCGGCCCGGGGGGCGCACGGCAACATCCCGCTCTGAGGCTGGGCTGCCGCCGGGAACGGCGCCGATCAGCTTCCGGATTCCCGATACCACAGGACGAGCGGACGGCGTCCGGGGTTGCCGCTGCGATCAAGCGGTACCGGCGGTAACGCGGCGCCAGGCGCGCACCGCGGCCTCGATATCGCCGGCGGTGATGCCGAGATGGGTGAGCATCCGGATCCGGTCGCCGCTTGCGGTGACGAGCACACCCTCGGCGGCCAGCAGATCCACCCATTCCCCGACGTCGCGGCCGGTACCGGCTGCCGGCACGAAGACGATGTTGGTCTCCACGCTTGCCGGATCGACAGAGCCCGGCAGGAGATCGGCGATGCCCTCGGCCAGCCGGCGGGCGTTCGCGTGGTCTTCGTGCAGCCGGCCAGGCCCTTCCTGCAGGGCGATCAGGCCGGCCGCGGCCATGATGCCCGCCTGCCGCCATCCGCCACCGAAGAGGATCTTGAGCCTGCGGGCCTGCCTGATGAACTCCGCGTCACCTACGAGGACTGAGCCGACCGGCGCGCCCAGCCCCTTGGACAGGCAGAACATCATCGCGCTCACCTGCGACGCGAAGTCGGCCACGGTCGCGCCGGTCACCGCGCAGGCGTTGAATATCCGCGCTCCGTCCAGGTACAGCGGCACGTGGCGGGCAGCGCACGCCGCGGCCATCGCCCGGACGTCAGCGACGGGCAGCACCGAGCCGCCGCCCGCCTGGTGCGTGTTCTCGATCGTCACGAGATCAACGATTCTGACGTCGTAAGGATCGGGCTGCAGCGCCTGCGCGACCTGGCCGACGGTGAGCAGCCCCCGAGAGGGGGCCGGCATCCGGCGAAACGCGATGCCGGACAGGACCGCGGCCGAGGCCACCTCCGTGCCGCCGACGTGCGCGGACGCCTCGCAGGCCACGAAACGCCCGGCTCTGGCGAACGCGTGCATCGCGACCTGATTGCACAGTGTCCCGGTGGGCAGGTAGGCGGCAGCTTCCTTGCCGGTCAGCTCAGCCGCCAGGTCCTGCAGCCGGTTCACCGTGGGATCGTCGCCGTACCAGTCGTCGCCGACCTCCGCGGCGGCCATCGCCCGGCGCATGGCCGCCGAGGGCTTGCTGACCGTGTCCGAGCGAAGGTCGATGGGAGCGTTCATCTGGGATTGCTGGCGTAGGATGGGGCGTCGCCCGAGCGTTGAGGCCGGGTGGGATTGCGAGGAGAGACCGACGCCGACATGGCTGGTGCCTCGTCTGTATGTGTCGTTCGGCTCGCACCTGTGCAGTTCCCGGTGCGTTCCCTGGTCGGCCTGCCCTAAGCGCCCGGCGTGACCGCGCATCCTCCGCGCCGGCTACTCGGCAGGACTGTCGAGCTGGAAATCCTCCGGCAGCTTATAGCGAACGTGAGAGGCGGTCAGAGTTCCGTCCTCGTGCTGCGGGGAGAACCGGGGATCGGCAAGACCGAACTGCTGCAATACCTGATGGACGAGGCGTCCGGTTTCCGGGTGCTCCGCAGTATCGGTGTCGAATCGGAGATGGAGCTTCCCTTCGCCGGGCTGCACCAGCTGTGCGCTCCCATGCTCGGGCGGCTTGGCGCGCTCGCCGAGCCGCAGCGGCGCGGGCTCAGCGTTGCTTTCGGACTCGCCCCGGGCGACAGCCCCGACCGGTTCCTGGTCGCCCTCGCAACTCTCGGTCTGATGGCAGAGACGTCGGAGGAGAAGCCGTTGCTGTGCGTCGTCGACGACGCGCAGTGGCTCGACCAGGCCTCGGCTCAGGTCCTCGGATTCGTCGGCCGCCGCCTGCTGGCGGAGTCGATAGCGCTGGTGTTCGCGTCGCGGACGTCGGCTGTGCTGCCGGATCACCTCGCGGGCTTGCCCGAACTGCGACTGGGCGGGCTGGATGAAGAGTCGGCTCGTGCGCTGCTGGCGACGGTTACCTCGGGTCCGCTCGACGAGGGCGTTCGCGGCCGGATCATCGAGGAGACGCACGGCAATCCCCTCGCGCTCATCGAGCTCTGCGGAGGTCTGGGTACCGCCGAGCTGGCCGGCGGGTTCGCGCTTCCGGATGCCGGAGATCTGCCCAAGCGGATCGAGGACCAGTACGCGGCGCGCCTCGCTGAGCTGCCTGGTGACGCTCAGCGGCTGGTCCTTCTGGCGGCGGCCGATCCGGTCGGGGACTCGGCCCTGATTCTGCGGGCAGCCAGGGTCCTCGGCCTTGACCTCACCGCCGTTGACGCCGCCGTGGGCTCGGGGCTGCTGGATATCGGGGGCAGCGTGCGGTTCCGGCATCCTCTCGTGCGTTCGGCCGCCTACCGGGCCGCTTCCGCCGAGGACCGGCGTGCCGCCCATGGGGCGCTGGCCGCAGCGACTGATCCGGAGGTCGACCCTGACCGTCGAGCGTGGCATCGCGCCCACGCCACGGCCGGGCCTGACGAGGCGGTCGCCGAGGAGCTCGTCAACTGCGCGGGCCGTGCCCTGCGCCGGGGCGGGGTTGCGGCCGCCGCCGCCTTCCGGGAGCGCGCCGTCGCGCTCACCCCGGACCCGCGCGAGCGCGCCTCGCGCGCTCTCGCGGCGGCCGGGGCGAAGTACGCAGCGGGGGATTTCGAGGCCGCGCAGGCCCTGCTGGTGGTGGCGGAGATCGGGCCGCTGAGCGAGCTCGGCGGCGCGCACGTGCAACGGATGCGGGCGCAGATCGCGTTTGCCCTGCGACGGGGCAGCGACGCGCCGCCGCTCCTGCTCCGAGCGGCGCAGCGGCTGCAGGGCATCGATGCGGAGCTGGCCCGGCAGACCTATCTGGAAGCTCTCGTGGCCGCGATCTACGCCGGGCGGCTCGCTCGTGACGGGGACGTGCAAGAAGTCGCGCGCGCCGCGAAATCAGCGCCGGCCGGGCCGGACCCGGCGGGGCACTCGCAGCTGCTACTTCTCGGCCTGGCCGCGCGCCTGACCGACGGATACGTCGCCGCCGCCCCCACGCTCAACCGGGCCCTGCGTCGCTACCGGGCACAGCCGCACGAACTGGACTGGCTGTGCGTCTCGTTCAACCTGGTCGCCATGGATCTGTGGGACGACGAGGCCTGGTTCGAGCTCGCGACCGGCCAGGTCCAGCTGGCGCGCGCGAGTGGCACCCTCAGCTGGCTTCCGTTCGCGCTCGACTATCTCGCCGAGAACCGCATTCAGGCCGGCCAGCTATCGCAGGCGGAGGCCTTGCTGGCGGAGGCCGAGCGGATCGACCCGGGGATCAGGCAGGCCACGTTGCCGTACGTCCCGCTGCTGCTCGCCGCCTGGCGCGGGGACGCGCCGACCGCGGCCGGCCTGACCGAGGTGATGGTTCGCGACGCCTCGGCCCGGGGCGAGGGCGCGGCGCTGACGTACGCGGAGTACGCCACGGCGGTGCTCTGTAACGGCCTGGGCGACTACCGGCGCGCCAGCGAGGCAGCGCGCAGTGCCAGCGCCGTTGACGAGCTCGTCATCTCGCCCTGGGCGCTGTATGAGCTGGCCGAAGCGGCCGCCCGCAGCGATCAGCGGGAGCGTGCCGCCGCGGCGGCTGACCGGCTGTCGGCGATGGCCGGAGCGGGCGCGAGCGACTGGGTTCGCGGTGCGGCGGCGCGATCGCGAGCGCTGATTTCCGCGGGACGCGCCGCCGAAGACCTGTATCACGAGGCGCTCGAATTGCTGGGCCGGACCCGGATGGCGGCTCACCTGGCACGCGCCCGGCTGAGCTACGGCGAATGGCTGCGCCGCGAGAATCGGCGAATTGACGCCCGCGACCAGCTGCGGCCCGCGTTTGAGGCGTTCGCGTCCATGGGCGCCGAGGCCTTTGCCGAACGCGCCCGGCGGGAGCTCCAGGCCACCGGCGAGAAGGTGCGCAAGCGCAGCGAGGACACTCGCGGCGAACTGACTCCGCAAGAGGAGGAAATCGCCCAGCTGGCTCGCGAGGGACGAACCAACCCGGAGATTGGTGCGCAGCTGTTCATCGGTTCCCGCACCGTGGAATGGCACCTGCGCAAGGTCTTCACCAAGCTGGAAATAAGCTCACGCCGCGAGCTCGACGAGGCGCTGCGGCGTCACCCGAGGCGGCCGGGCGCACCCGTCGCAGCCGGCGGAGCGGAACTAACCGGACACTGACACCATCAACGCAGAGGCAGCACCGGGGACAGGTCGTGACACTGCTCGCCGGGAACATCCGCTGCACTGCTGCCGGCCCAGGACCCGGCGATCACCCGGGGCTGAGCTGCTCAACGGGTGCTTCGATGTCGTCGTAGATGCGCGCCGCGGCCAGCAGCCCGTCCGGGCCGCGCTCGTATACGCCGATTCCTGCCTGGGGCGGCACGGGGCGGCTGCCCCACCGGACGCAGTTGTATTCCAGGGCGCAGCGCACACCGTCGTCGGTCACGGCGCAGTGCTGCAGGCCGATGCCGCCGCCTGCACCGAAGCGCGTGGCGAAGAACGACTTGAGCTCACCGGTGCCGCGGTGGGCGAAGTGCGGGCCGATGGGCTCGCGGAAGTACCCGTCCGGCGCGAAGGTGCTCACTATCGCCTCGGCGTCACCAGCGTCCAGCGCGGCCTGGTAGCGGCCGACGACATCACCGGGGTGCGCTGGCCCGGGCTGGAGTATCGCGGGCCTGAGGTGACGCCGTCCGTCCACCGGCACCTGGCTGCAGTAGGTCCGGAACACCACCGACCGGTCGTCAGGGGATTCGGCGACGACCGCCACCGGCCACGCCAGTTCCCGGCCGTCGTCGGCCAGGTGCGCCAGCAGCTCTACCACGGCGCGGCCGTCGGCGACGGTGGCAGCCACGGTCTCGGTACGGGCACGCCGCTCGGCCAGCCAGGACTTATTCTGGCTGACGAACCGCCGCAGCTGCCGGTGGCCGCGGACCACGCCCGCGCGCGGATCGTAGATCACGACCTCGCCAGGCCACACGGTCTCCAGAGCGCGGGCGTCGCCCTCGTTCAGCGCGGTGAAGTACTGCGCGACCGGATCGGCCTGACCTGCGGCGCGGGTCTGCCTGCGGGCCAGCTCCACGGCGCTGGCGAAGTCCGGGAACCACGGCATCTCAACCACCTTGTTCCGCTGCCGGCCGGCCAGTTCCTGCAGGCTGCTATCCGCTATTCTCCGGCAGCCTACTCATCCCCCGCGCGGCGGCGAACGCGGCGGCGCCGAGCAGGGCGGCCAGGCCGGCCGGGGTGGGCAGCGCGTCGCGGGCCCCGGTGCCGGTACACGCGGCCGCGCCTGCCGCGACGGCCGCCGTCACCGCGGCCGGGATCGGGGCGCCGCGGGCCAGGCTCCAGGCGAGCGCCCCGTTGAACGCGTCCCCGGCGCCGACCGTGTCGATCACGTTGACCGCGGGCGCGCTGATGTTGACCGGCTCCTGCCCCGCGGCGAATATCGACGCCCCGTGGCTGCCGCGGGTGACGATAACGGCGCGGGCCCCGCAGCCGAGCAGCCGGGCCACGGCAGCGTCCTCCCCGGCCGCCCCGGGAACCATCTGGCCGAGCTCGCCCTCGTTAGGCGTCAGGACGGCGCCGCGCAGCAGCTCGGGCGGCAGCGGACGCGCGGGTGCCGGGTTGATCACTAGCCGGGCGCCGGCCGCCGCCGCGGCTTCGGCGGCCGCGACCACCGCGACGACCGGAACCTCGAGGCTGCACAGCACGACGCTGCTCGCGTCCAGCCGACCGTGCAGCCGCTCGGCGACCAGGGCCGCGGTCAGCCGCTCGTTGGCGCCGGGCGCGACCGCGATGGCGTTCTCCCCTGATGCGTCCACCAGGACGACGGCCAGGCCGGTAGAGCCTGCGCAGTCCGCCAGCCCGCGCGCGTCAACGCCGTCAGCGGCCAGGGCCCCGCGTTCGTCGCGGGCCGCCGTGTCCGTGCCGACGCTCGCCACTAGCAGGACATCCGCGCCGAGCCTGGCTGCGGCGTGCGCCTGGTTGGCGCCCTTGCCGCCGGACCGGATGGACAGCCGGCCGCCGGTGACGGTCTCCCCCGGACGCGGCAGGCGGTCAACGCGGATGATGTAATCCGCGTTCACCGCGCCGATCACCGCCACCCGGGGCACTGCTCAGCCCTCCCCGGACGGTCCGCCGGCCACGTCTCCCTCAAGCCCGACGGTCGCCTTCTCCTCCGATCCGCCGGCCGCCTTCCCCGCCGGCCGGCCCCCGGGTCCGCCGGCGCGCCGAACGCCTGCAGCGCGCTCAGGGTCAGATCCCAGAAGCCCCGGACGTCCAGGGTCGTCGCCACCTTCGCGTTCGGCGGGCGGCCCAGGCTGCCGCTGAAGTCGGTGACGGTCATGCCGGAGGTCCACTCACCGCGCGTCTCCACGGCTACGAACGCGTCCCGCACGACCATCAGGTCCGGCCGCGCGACCCGCGCCACCGCGCACGGATCGTGCACCGGCGGGCCGGCTGCGGCGCCTGCCAGGCCGGACCGCCGGTAGCTGCCGCCGTAGAAGTCCAGCAGAGCGGTCACCATCCGGCCGACCTCGGTGTCCAGAGCCCGGATTCGCGCGACGACGTCGGGGGTGGCGATGGCCTGATGCGTCAGGTCCAGTCCGATCATGGTCAGTGGCCAGTCGGCGCCGAACACGGCCGCCGCCGCCTCGGGATCGGCGAAGATGTTGAACTCGGCGGCGGGGGTGCGGTTGCCGCGGGTATACGCACCGCCCATGAGCACGACCTCGCGGGTACGCGCGGCGATCTTCGGCTCGCGCGCCAGCGCGGCTGCCACGTTCGTGAGCGGGCCGGTCGGCACGAGCGTGATGTCCTCGCCCTCGGCCATCAGGGTGCGCACCAGGTAGTCGACGGCTGGCTCCTGCTGCACCGGTACGGCCGGCTCGCCGAACACCGGCCCGTCAAGCCCCGACTCGCCGTGCACCTCTGCCGCGGTAACCTGCGGCCGGACCTGCGGCCGCCAGCAGCCGGCGTAGATCGGCACGTCATGCACGCCCGCCACCGTGCATACCCGGCGGGCATTGAGCGTGGTCTTTTCGAGTGTCTGGTTTCCGGCAACCGTGGTAATGGCGACAAGCTCGATGTCCGGGCAGCCCAGGGCGACAAGTATCGCGATCGCGTCGTCGTGCCCCGGATCGCAGTCGAGAATGATGCGTTTCGTCACGAACACCATCCTCGTCATGTCAGGGCCGAAAGCGTTCACGCCGGCGGAGCCGTGTCTGGTCCGATGTCTAGTCCAGGACTGATCGGACGTAACCGGACATTGACTGCCTAACGCGTCATAAGCCCGCAAGCAGCCGACGTCACCACTCGATCTCTACGAGTTCAACCTGGTTAGCCGGTCGCGTGCAGCCAGCGCACCGGAGCTCCCTCCGCCGCGCAGCGGAACGGCTCGAGCTCGTCATCCCACGCCTGGCCCATCAGCCGGGCCAGCTCGGTTTCGAGCGACTCGGCCGACCGCCCGGGCGCCGGGCAGGCGGCCAGGGTCATGGCGGCGCGAAGGCGCCCCTCCGGGACCAGTACGTCCCCGTTCGCCGAGGTCACGCAAGAAAACATGCCGAGTGCCGGCGTATAGCTGTACCGGACCGGGTCACAGCCCGGACTCGCCTCCTCGATGACCTCGAACCGCAGCCGGTTCCAGCCCGCCAGCGCCGAGGTAATGGCCCCCGCGGTGCCCGCGCGCGCGGTCCAGCTCAGCTCGGCCCGCAGTGACCCGGGCGCCGCGGGCTGGATGACCCAGGGCAGATTCACGGGCACGCCGACAATCCCGGCCACTGCCCACTCGATATGCGGGCACATCGCCGAGGGCGCGGAATGAACGCTAAGAACGCCGTGTACGGACACCGGGACCTCCTGCGAGCGGACGAGGCGCGCCTTCCCCAGCGACCTCACGCTCGCTCGCCGCAGATCCGGCTCACCGCGTTCTGGCGTCCCGGGCACCGCCCGGATTCCGTCTCCTATTGTGCCCTAGCGTCTTCGCGGATACCAGTACCTCCCGGTAACCGCGCCGGGGCGGCGTAGCTCTTCCTGCCCACCCCCGCCAGCATGTGCACCTGGGTGGTCCTGGTGCTGGTGCCCGGGCCGGGACGCCACCGCACCGCGTTCACCAGTCCCGGCTCCTCCAGCTGGCAGCCGGCGAAGAATTGCGTGATCTGCTCTCTGGACCTGGCCACCGCGGGCGTCCGCGCGGACTTGTACAGATCGCTGGCCCCCTCGGCGGTTTCCTGGTCCATGTCCTCCGAGGTGATCGCGGAGATCACCAGGTACCCGCCCGCGGGCAGCCGGTCCCGGAACCCGGCCACAATCCGGCCGGGGTTCTCCTCGTCCGCGATGAAGTGCAGCACCGACAGGAAGAGCACGGCGACCGGCTGGCTGAAGTCGATCAGCCGGGCCAGACCGGGGTCGGCGAGCACCTCGGCAGGCTCCCGGAAGTCGGCCTTCACCGCGATCACTCCGTCGTCGGTGGCGAGCAGGGCACGGCTGTGCGCCAGCACTACCGGGTCATGATCCACGTAAACCACGCGCGCGCCCGGCATGACCTGCCTGGCTATCTCGTGCACGTTCGGCGAGGTGGGGATGCCGGTGCCGAGGTCGATGAACTGCGCGACGCCCGCCTGGGCGAGGAACCGGACCGAGCGGACCAGGAAGTCCCTGTTGTCCCGGGCTATCTGCTGGGCGTCGGGGACCAGCGCGACCAGCTTCGCAGCCGCCTTCCGGTCCGCGGCGAAGTTGTCCTTGCCGCCGAGCAGGTGGTCGTACATGCGCGCGACACTCGGAACCGTTACGTCAACGCCCGCCGGAACGCGGGATTCCCTCTGCGGCACGCTCGCTCCTCCCGAACGGTCCCGTTGCCGTGCATCGCACAACTCTACTGGCGGCGGCGCGGTCCCCGTTTCGCTGCCGCGGTCAGCGCTCGCCGGGGGTGAGCAGCCCCCGGTCGAATGCCGCCGCGACGGCCGCGGCCCGGTCGTTGACGCCCAGCTTGGCGTAGATATGCATCAGGTGCGTCTTCACGGTGGCCTCGCTGATGAACAGCCGCGCGGCGGCTTCGCGGTTCCCCGCTCCCTGGGCGACCAGCCCGAGTACCTCGAGTTCCCGCTGGCTGAGCGGCTCGCTGGCTGGCACCGGCGCGCGCATCCGTCCCATCAGCCGGGAGGCCACGGTCGGCCGGTTCCAGTCCGCGGGCCGCGGGTAGAGGGAGGCGTACAGGTCGAGCGCCTCCCACACCTTGATGTTGTCCTGCAGGTGGGTCTCCTGCAGCTGTATCCCCACCCGTTCGCGCAGTTCGCGTCCCTCGGCCTGCGGGTCGAGCCCGAGCACCCGGATGCTGCCCGAGTCAGGCCGCCGCAAGCCAGCCATGGACTCCACGGCCGTTGTCTTGCCAGCGCCGTTCGGGCCCAGGATTCCGAATATCTCGCCCTGCTCGACGGCGAAGGACACCCCCTCCAAGGCAACCTGCTCCCCGTAGCGCTTGGCGAGGTTACGCACCTCGATGACAGCCATTTCTCCTCCGGATACCCGACTGCGGCCAGGCGGTCCGCCGGCCACGTACCGAGCATCGCCACCGGGCCACCCGGAGCGAATCGGCTGTCCGGCCAGATCTGGTGCCCGGCGCGACGGACCGGCCGATCATCCAGATGGTGGATGCCATCGGAAGGCGGGCTACGCCGAGCCAGTTGCATAAGTTGACTCAGTCAAGCTATATTGTTGCCTCAGTCAACGAACTGGGAGGCTCTCGATGGCAGAGCGAGCCGCAGCCGTGATGGACCGTGACGCAGGCGCGGTGGCCGCGGTGCGCGCGTTCAACCGCTTCTACACCAACGTCATCGGCGTGCTGCGCGGCGGCCACCTGGACAGCCCGTACTCGCTCACCGAGGTACGGGTGCTGTTCGAGCTGGCCAGGCAGGAGTCAACCGAGGTGGCCGGGCTGCGGCAGTCGCTGGACATCGACGCCGGCTACCTGAGCCGCATCCTGTCCCGGTTCGACGCCGAGAGGCTGACCACGAGGCGGCGTTCGGCCGCCGACGGGCGGCGGCAGGTGATCAGGCTGACCGAGGCCGGGCAGGCTGTGTTCGCGGAACTGGACGCCCGGCAGACCGAGCAGACGGCGCGGCTGCTGGCCGGTATCGGCGATCGTGGCAGGCGGCGGCTGCTGGCGGCGATGGAAGCCATCCAGCAGGTGCTGCCCGGCGCGAGCCCGGACTCCACTGCGGACGCCGCCGCCGCAGGCCAGGACGCCGCCGCAGGCCCGGGCCACCCAGCCGCAGGTCCGGGCCACCCAGCCGCAGGTCCGGACGCCGCCGCAGACGACACCGCCGCAGGCCCGGACGCCGGCCGGCGCGGCCTCGTGGCCCGGCCCCGCGCCTACCTGCTGCGTCCGCCGCGCCCGGGCGACCTGGGCTGGGTCGTGCACCGGCACGGCGCGGTGTACGCGCAGGAGTACGGCTGGGACGAGACCTTCGAGTTCCTGGTCGCGCGGATCGTGGCGGACTACGCCGCCGGCCGCGATCCGGAGCGTGAGGCGGCGTGGATTGCCGAGGTGGACGGCGAGCCGGCCGGATCCGTGTTCTGCATGCGCAAGGACGCCAGTACCGCCCAGCTCCGGCTGCTGCTGGTCGAGCCTTCGGCCCGGGGCCTGGGCATCGGCGGCAGGCTGGTCGAGGAATGCCTTCGGTTCGCGCGGGCGGCGGGTTACCGGCAGGTGATGCTGTGGACTCAGGACTGCCTGACCGCGGCGCGCCGCATTTACCAGGCGGCCGGGTTCCGGCTCACCGCGGAGGGCGAGCACCACAGCTTCGGCCACGACCTGGTCGAGCAAACCTGGTCCCGGCCGCTGTAACGCGACCACCACCGCCAGCGACCGGCCAGCACGCCCCGGCGCCCGCCTGGGCCCGGGCCGCCGGGATACCCGGCGGTCCGTGACCCGGCGAGCGAGAGCGCGCTTCAGGTCAGCCCGTCAGCGGCTCACGTGTGAGAGCGGTCCGGCGTCATCGGGGAAGTTGGCCGTGTTGAGCACCTGGATGCCCGCGTGCTGCTCCCCGTTGAACGGCGTGATGGTGGGGGACGTGGCGCCCGGCTCGCAGCCCAGCTTGAAGGGCGTGTTCGGGTTGTTGAACCAGAGGCCGAGGTGGTACTGGTGGGTGGGCCCGAACGTCACCGTGCCGCCGGCCGAGACCGAGAACGTCTCGACGTCGAACACACCCTTGACCGTGGCGCTGCCGCTACCGCCGGGGCCCGCGTGGATATCGGTCTGGTACCACGCCACTCCGAACGGCTTGTTCGGCACCTGGATCACGAACAAGTCGAAGTTGGAGCCGTGCGGCATCCCGCTGATCGAGACCTTCATGGTGTCGTTGAGCGATCCGGTCGTGATCGTGACCTTGCCGCTGGCATGGGGCAGGCAGGCGGTGATGCCCGCCGAAGGCACGAGGCTGAAGGAGAACGTGTCGGCCGTCCTGGCCGGCCCCCCGGTGTTTCCCGACGCGGCGGTCAGGCCCGCGGTCAGGGCCACCCCGCCCGCCACTGCCGTCACCGCCAGCGCGCGGCGGAGCAGGCGGCCAGATAGCTGACTTCGAATCATGAGATCCCCTCCCGGTATCCCGGCCGCAGACGTGGGCGTCGCTGGCCGGAGACGTGAGGGTTGACTGTGCGGGCGAACCGAGCCGGAACACATCGGGCAAAATCCCAAGGAAATACCTTATTCTTGTAATCCCCAGGTAAAGTTCCCCGCTCGGAACAGACTCATGACCATGACATGGCGGGTGTCGTGTCCCACCTTGGTGGGACGAGCCGAGCAGCTGGCCGGCCTGCGATCGGCCATCGCGGCCGCCAGCCGGCGGCGCATCTCGCTCATGCTGGTCGGCGGCGCCGCGGGAATGGGCAAAACCCGGCTGATCGGCGAGGCCGCGGACTGGGCGGCCACGATCGGGCACGCGGTGATCGAGGGGGCGTGCCTGCCGCTCGGCCAGGGCCTGCCCTACGGGCCGTTCGCGGAGATGCTGGGTCCCGACCTCTTCATCGGCCGCGGCGGGGATGACCGGCTCACGCTGTTCCGCGCGGCCGCGGACACGCTGTCCGGCCACGCCTACGGCGACAGCCTGGTCGTTGTCCTGGAAGATCTGCACTGGGCCGACGCGTCGACCTGTGACCTGCTGGTGTTCTGCGCCCGGATGCTGGCCAGCCTGCCGATACTGATCATCGGCAGCCACCGGACGGATCACGCGGTGGCGAACACGCCGTTCGGCACGGTCCTCGCCAACCTGGGCTCCGCGTCGTGGCTGCGCCAGCTTGAGCTGTCCCCGCTCACCCGGCCAGAAACCGCCGAGCAGATCGCCGGCATCCGGGGCAGCGAGCCGCCGGCCGACCTGGTCGACCGGGTGCACGCGCGCTGCGGCGGCAATCCGTTCTACGCCGAGGAGCTGCTGGCCGCCGACCCGATCGCGCGGCGGCTCCCGCGGACGCTGCGGGCGGCGGTACTCTCCCGGCTCGACCAGCTCGGCGTCGAGGCGCGCACGGTGGCCCGGGTGCTGGCCGTGTCCGGAGTACGGACGCACCGGCAGCTGCTGCTTGCCGCCTGCCGGCTGGATCCGGCCGGCATCGACGCCGGGGTGGCGGCGCTCACCGCCGGCGGGCTGGTCATGCAGGCCGGGCCGGGCTACGAGTTCCGGCACACGCTCGCCCGGGAAGCCGTGCTCACCGCGCTCGGCCCGGCCGAACGGGCCGCGACACATCGGGAGGTCGCCGAATTGCTCACCGAGCACCCGGAGCTGGCGGTCGTGACCACGGCGTCCGGCCTCGCCGCCGAGCGCGCCGATCACTGGGAGGCAGCGGGCGAGGCGGCCCGCGCGTTCAGCGAGACCCTGGCCGCGGCCCGCGCCGCCGAGGCGGTGATGGCGCCGGCCGAAGCGCTGACCGCGCTGGAACGCGCGCTCACGCTGCACGCACAGCTGTCCGGTTCCCCGGCCGTCAACGGCAACAGCGGAGCCGGCCACAACAACGGAACCGACCGCATCGCCCTGCTGGAGCGGGCCGGAAGCGCCGCGATCATCGCCGACAGGCACGACCGCGCCGTCGAGCTGCTCAGTCAGGTTCTGGCCAGCCGGCGAGCCGGCGCAGACCCGCAGCCGCTGGCCGCCACCTTGACCCGGCTGTCCATCGCCGAAGGTGAACGAGGCCGCCTCGACCGCAGCGCGGCGCTGCTCGACGAAGCCGCCGGCATGCTCGTCGCCGGCCCGCCGTCGGCCGCCCTAGCCGCCGTGCTGGCGCGCCGGGCTGACCTCTACCTGACCCAGCTGCGTGACGGGGACTGCGTGCAAGCCTGCTGGCAGGCGATCGGCGTGGCCCGGACGGCGGCCGCCCCCGAGGCGGAGGGCATCGCCCGCCTCGTGCTGGGCCGCGCCATCTGCCGGGCGGCCGCCGGCGATGATGACGAGGGCGTGGCGCAGATGCTTCGCGGCCTCGATCTGGTATGTCAGCACGGCGACTTGCGGACCCGGACGCTGGCTATTTACCACGCCGCCCTCGTCCTTCGCTCACTGAGCCGCTTCGATGCCGCCCTGGCCGTGGCGCGCGACGGGCATGAAGAGCTGACCCGGCTCGGCGTCAGCCCGGACTGGCTGATCATGCTGCAGCTCGCCCAGGCACAGGCGCTGCACCGGCTCGGCCGACTGGTCGAGGCCGAGGCACTGCTGGCGGGGGTCGAGCCATCGCCTTCCGGGGCCGGGGTCATCGGGCAGGTCGCCCTGGCCGAGGTATTGGTGCTGCGGGGCGAGCTGGCCCGGGCCAGGGCCGTCTTCGCCGGACTTCCCGACCACCCCCCGGGCCGGGAGCCGCAGTTCCGGGACATGATCTGCCCGGCATATGTCGAGCTGCTTGCCGCCGAACGCCGGTGGGATGAAGCACGGCGGCACTGCCTGGCCGGGCTGCTGGCCGCCGGCGCGGACCCGTCCGGCTACCGCGGCTGCGCCGCGGCCCTCCGGCTGGAGGCGGACCGGGCCGAAGCAGGATTCGCCGACGACCGCACCCCGGCCACGGTGCAGGAGATGCTCGCGGCGTTGCGCGTCCTGTCCGCGCGCGACCAGCTGCACAGGCCGCCCCGGCCCGAGGCGGCCTGCTACACCGCGCTCGCCCGCGCCGACGCGGGCCGCGCCCTGGGCCGCGATGATCCGCGATTGTGGCAGCGAGCGGTCGGCGCGGCGGACGCTACCGCCGAACCGTGGCCGCAGGCGTACGCGCGCTACCGGCTCGGCGTCGCCCTGCTCACGGCCGGCGGCTCACGGCGCGAAGGCGCCGGGCTGCTCACCGCCGCCAGGCAGATCGCGGCCGGCATGGGCGCCGGGCTGCTGGAGGGCGAGATCACCGCTGCCGCCGACCGGTTCCGGGTCAGCGCGGACACCCGCCCGCAGCCGGCCGACCCGCTGGCGCGCTACCGGCTGACGCCGCGCGAAACCGAGGTGCTCGCGCTCGTCGCCTCCGGCGCGTCGAACGGGGAGATCGCGAGCACGCTGTTCATCGGGGCGAAGACCGCGAGCGCGCACGTTACCCACATCCTGCGCAAGCTCGGCGTGCCCACCCGCACCCGGGCGGCCGCGATCGCCTACCGCGGCGGGCTGGGAGCGGCGCCGCCGACCCGCACGTGACGGCGGTCCCGGACACACGGCCACGAGGACCCGAACCGATACCGGGCAGTCCTGATCACGAAGACCCCGCCGATACCGGGCAGCCCTGATCACGAGCACCCCAGCCGGCGCCCGGCAGCCCTGGTCACGAGGACCTGAGCCGGTGCCGGGCGCGGGCGCTGCCCTCCCTGGTCATCGCGTGCCAGGCCCGCGCCTGAGCCCGTGCGGCCCCGGGATCGGCCTTGCGCGCGACGTACGCGGCCTCGCGCTCGAGCTTGCGGTAGCTGGCCAGCCGCCGGGCCTCGAGCGAGCCCGCCTCGATGGCCGCGGTCACCGCGCAGCCGGGCTCGGTGTCGTGCCGGCAGTCGGAGAACCGGCAGTCCAGGGCCAGCTCGGCGATATCCGCGAAGGCGGTGTCGAGGCCGCCCGCGTCCAGCCACATGCCCAGGCCGCGCAGGCCGGGGGTGTCGATGACCGCCCCGCCCCGGTCCAAGACGACCAGCTCCCGCCAGGCCGTCTTGTGCCTGCCCTTGCCGTCGGCGCCGCGTACTCCCGTGGTGGCGGCCACGTCCGCGCCGGCCAGGGCGTTCAGCAGGCTGGACTTGCCCGCGCCGGAGCTGCCGATCAGCGCGGCCGTCCGGCCCGGCGGCAGCCGTTCGGAAAGATCACTGATGCCGTCGCCGGCGACCGCCGACACCAAGTGAACCTCCGTCCCCGGCGCGACGGCTGCGGTCTCGGTCAGCAGCGGCCCGGCGGCTCCGGGCGGTAGCAGGTCGCGCTTGGTCAGCACGACCACTGGCACGGCGCCGCTTTCCCAGGCCAGGGCGAGGAACCGCTCGATCCTGGCCGGCGCCAGGGCACGGTCGGCGGCGACGGTCACGAATACGTCGTCCATGTTGGCCGCGAGCGTCTGCGGCTGCGTCTGCTTCCCGGCTGCGTGCCGGACCAGCGCGGACCGCCGCGGCAGCACCTCGGTCAGCACGGCCGCGGCCGGGTCGGCCAGGCTGACCAGTGCATAGTCGCCGGCGCAGGCCTGCGCGGCTCCGGTGCGCGGCCAGCACCCGGCCGGCCGGGGTGAGGACGGTGACCAGCGCATGCTCGGCGCGGGCCACCCGGCCGGGGATCACCGGGCCGGCCTGGGCCTGCGCGGCGGCGGCGATCGCGGCGAGCATGGCGTCGTCGGCGCCGAACCGCTCCAGGCTGTCCTGCCAGCCGGCGCCCAGGGCGGCGGGATCAACAGCGGAAGGATCGGGAGAAAAAGCCGAAGGATCGGGAGAGGAGGGATACATCAGCGAGCTCCAAGAGGCCAGCGGAACCCGGGCCGGGCCCGGCTGCCGACCTGCGAGCGCGAGCCGGTCAGCGGGAGTTCATGCGACCCGGAAGGGAATCGGGGCACGGCAGAAGACACTCATCACGGCCTGCCCCCCTTCCTGGCGCCTCCCCAGCTGATGCTGGCGCCTGCCCGCTGCTGCCAGCGGACGACGCAGCGAACGTTACGCGCGCCGGGCGTGGCGCGCAATCATATATCCGCCGGGGGTCAACGTGATGTAGTTGACCTGTGACAGTCAGCGCGGCAACGGGCGGCCGGGCCACCCAGGTCCGGCTCACCGAGCGGGACCTGCGCGGCCTGCTGTTCACCGCGGAAATGTACGGCGTCCAGCTCGACCTGCTCGGCGGGCTGCTGAGCCTGACCCCGGAAGGTGCCCGCCGGACAGCGGCCCGCTGGCGGCGGCTGGGCTATGCGGACGCGGCGCGGATCGGCCCCGGCCGGCCGTGGGTGTGGCTCAACCGCCGCGGGCTGGCCGCCTGCGGACTGCGCTACGCGGCGGTGCCGCCGGCCCTGTCCCGGCTCGCCCACCTGCGCGCGGTCGCCGCCGTCCGGCTCGCGCTCGAGTCCGCCTCCGGCTACCGGCAGGCGGAAGCGTACTGGCGAAGCGAGCGCAGGCTGCGCGCCCGGATGGGCGGCCGGGTCGGCCTGCGCGAGCACATCCCTGATGCGGAGGTCCACTTCCCGAACGGCTGCGAGGTGCCGTACGCCGGGGAATGCTGGGCCGTCGAGGTGGAGCTCACCCGCAAGACCGTCACCCGGACCGCCGCGATCATGCGCGAGCTGCTCGCCCGCACGGCTGACTACGGCACCCCGGCGGCCGAGGCGGCGGTGCCCGGCCAGCCGGCCCGGCACGCGCGCGTGATCTACCTCTGCGCACCGGCCGCCCGGCCCGTCGTGACCCGGGCCGGCGGCACGCTCGGCGGCCTGGCGGGGCGGATCGAGATCCGGGATCTGCCGCCCGCGGCGGCGCTCGACAGCCAGGTGCCACGGTGATCACGCGGTACCTGACCCTGGTCGCGCTGCGCGGCACGGTGCGCATGATCGGACGGCTGATCCGGGCGGCGGTGATCGCGGCCATGCTGGTGGCCGCGGCGCCGGTGTCGCTGGTGGCCGGCTACGGCGCGGCGCTGGCCTGGCTGCTCGGCTGGCCGCCGCGCAGGCTGTACAGCGGGGCGCTCTGGTGCCTGCCGATGGTTGCGGTGTGGCTGGCCGGAACGGCGCTGCGCGCCCGGTCGTCCGGGGCACTGACCGCGGTCCTCACCGCGCCCTATCACGCGTGGCTGTCGATGTGGCATCTCGGCGCCTCGGGTTCGGTCGCCGCCGCGGCGATCACGATCGCGCCGCCGGCCATCCCGCTGGGCCTGCTGGCCGGCGGGCTGGCCTGGTCGTACCGGCTCTACTCGATGCAGACCGGAGCCGGCGGGCTCGGCCCCGGCTCGCCGGTCGCCTTCGACGCGCGGCAGTGGCGGCGCCAGGCGCGCACCGCGCGGGCCAGGATCGCCGCGCCCGGCTCGGTACCGCTGACCACCGCGGCCGGGGGGATCGTGCCGGGCGCGGTGATCAGGGCAGTCGGCCATCCGGAGCGGCCGATCGCCGTCCTTCCCTACGCCAGGCTCCGGTCGCATCAAGTGGTGATCGGGACGACGGGGACCGGCAAGACCACGCTGCTGCTGCGGCTGTGGGCCGGGTTCATGGCCACTGCGCTGCGCCGGTACGCGGCGGGGTCTGGGCGGCGGCCGCTGCTGGTCGTGCTGGATTGCAAGGGCGGCGCGGATTCGCGGCGGGTCGCCGACCGGACCCGGCGGGTGCTCCGGGACGCTGGCGCGCGGGCCACCGCGATCTGGCCGGACGAGGCGAGCCTGTCGATCTGGAGTCTGCCGCCGGGCCGGCTGACCACGACGCTGCTCGACCTGATCGAGCACGGCACCGGCTCGGCGGCTTACTACGCGGACGTGATGGAGGCGCTGGTATCGCTGGCGGTGGACGCGGCGCCCGGGCCGCCGGCGAGCACGGCCGACTTCCTGGCCAGACTCGATGCCGGCTGGCTGACCATGGCGTACGGGACCGGCCGGCACCAGGACGAGCTGGCGCTGATCCGCGCGTCGGCACGCCAGCTGGCGGACGTGGCGCTGCGGTTCCGCGCGCTGTTCCGGCGGCTCGGCCCGGGGCTGGACGGGCCGGGCGGCTTTGCCGACGCCGACGTCTGGTACTGCATCCTGGAGGGAACCGCGGAGATCGCCGTGGCCGAGGCGCAGGCCAGGACGCTGGTGGACCTGCTGGCCAGCTATGTCGCCTCCGGCGCGGGCCGCGGCGGCGAGGACTCCCCCGAGGTCTTGCTCGCGGTGGACGAGTTCAGCGCCGTGTCCCGGCGGCTGCCGGTCTGGCAGCTGTACGAACGGGCGCGCTCGCTCGGCCTCGCCGTTCAGGTGTCCGCCCAGTCCTGGCAGGGCCTGGCGGCCGGCGAGGACGAGCGGTACCGGATCGCGGCGTCCGCCGACGGCGGCATCTGGCTGCTGCGCACGCCGCACCCCGACCCGGTGGTCGCGCTGGCCGGGAACAGGAAGGCTATCGACACCACCAGGCGGCTGCTGGGCGCCCCGCTGTGGAGCGATGACGGCTCGTCACGGGTCCGGCGCACCCCGGTGCTCGACCCGGACATCGCCCGCTCGCTCGACGTCGGCCAGACCGCGTACGTCTACCGGGGCGGGGTGACGTTCATCCAGGTGAAGCGGCTGGTGGCGGCGCCGGCCGCGCTGCCGGCGGCGGTCGCGGGCGGCGGGCCCGGCGGCTGGGCGGTTACCGCGGCGGGCGCCCGGCCGGCCGCGGCGGAGGCCGCCGCCGGCCCGGTCCGGCCCGATGCCGGGCCGCTGCTGGACGAGGCGTTCGGCCGGGAGTCCCGGTGAACGGCGATCCGTTCACCGCGCTCGGCCTGCCGGCCCGGCCCGGCCTGACCGACGACGATATCCGGGCGGCCTGGCGCCGGGTCGCCGCCGCGACGCACCCCGATCGCGCCGATGGCGGCGACCCCGCCCGGTTCGCCGCCGCCGCGGCGGCCTACACCGAGCTGCGCACCCGCTCCGGCCGGGGCGAGGCCTACGCTGACCTGGCCGCCCGGCCGGGCCGGCAGCTGAGCCCTGCGGCGCGGGTCCCGCCGCCGCGCGCCACCCCCGGCACGACCGCTGCGCCCGGCCCGGACCCGGCGCAGGGCCCGGTGCAAAGCCCGGACCTGGCACGGCACCCGGACCCGGCACAGCACCCGGACCCGGCGCTACGGCGGGGCACCGGCAGGGCGGCCCGGCCCGGCGGCCTGCGGGCTCGCTGCGCGCAGGCCGCCGCCGCGCTGGCGACCAGGGTGCGCCGCGGCCGCCCGGCCCTGCTCGCGCTCCGGATCATGATCGCGGCGGGCGTCAGCGCCGCCGCCTTCGCCATCGTGGGCGCGCAGCCCGCCGCCGCGGGCCTGACCGCCGGCGCGCTCACCTGGCTCCTGCTCACCGCACGACACGACCTCACCCCACCAAAGCCCTAGATCGGGCCTGGATCAGTGATTCCTTACCGGTCAGTAGCCGTAGCCGATCAGCGAGCCCATGATGGGCTGGTCTGCGTGGTCGTCGTGCCAGCCGACGGCGGTCACGGGAAGATGTGCCGCCCTACCCTGGCGATGACGCCGGCCGGCCAGATGCTCGCCTAGCGGCGGAGGAAGCTGGATGTCGCCGGCCCGCCACTGTCGCCACTGCCTCGGGGACTGCCTGGGTGACTGCCTGCTCCCCAGGCGGTGAGGACCTGTGTATCCACTGGCCTTTCCCGCGGCGCTCGGTCCGCGACCGGCTTGGGCTGATGCGAACGCGAAGATTCTGGCGATGGTTCTTCGGCATCCGCTAGAAGACCTTGCGCAGTGGCCCGCTCACGGATATGACGCCGGTACCCGGCCAGAACGCAAGCGGCCCGGAGCGCGACGGGCAGGTCCAACACCAGCCGCGGCGGCCGTGGCGTCTACTCACGAGTCTCCGCGCCGACTCATACCTCCGGTCGGCGACCAGCCAGCGGAGTCTGTACCTGCGTGCGCACTGATTGCCGGGTGGGGTGCGGCAGTCCCCGTGTTAGGCTCACGGCGCCGGTCAGCAGCATCGTGGCCAGGAAAATCAGGTAGGTGACGCCGGAGGCGGACCGCCATTCGAACTGCTGTGGATAGCGCGCGAGCGCGATAGACAGCAGCACGGTGAGGAGGATGGACCCGGCGGCGGCGGGCCGCAGGCGGCGCGCGTCCCGTTCGGCCAGCGCGTGCCCGGCAGCCACTCCCAAGCTGATCAGCCAGGCGCCGGTGGCCTGGGCCATCATCGGGGTCAGTTTCCAGGGCCAGATGGGCGCCGCTTGCCCGGGCGCCGCGAACAGTGCTATGCCCACGCCGAGCAGAATGATCGCCTGGACGGCCAGCACGGCATACAGCCAGCCGGGCAGGCCGGCCGACCGCGGCGGGTCCACTCCCAGGGTGCGCGCCTGCACAGCCAGGAGGATCAGCATCAGCGCCGGAACGAGAACGTAGATCGCGATCCACGCCGCGGTCACGATTTGCGTTCCGGCCGGGTGCTGGCTGCCGAGGTGGAGCTGGCCCAGGTGAGTCAGGGTGACGGCCAGGGTGAGAACGGTGAAGACGGTCACGGCGGGCACGGCGATACGCGCGTTGGCCCACAGTGCCTGTCGTCCGGCGAGTGCTTCTATTGGCACGCTGGCCCAGTAAGCAGCGCCTAGGAACGCCGCGGCCAGCGGGTTGGCGATCGTGAAGGCAAAGAAGTGGCCGGTTTGCCCGGTGAACACGAACAGCTGGATCCCGGCCAGCAGAACCAGCACCGACGCGGTGAACAGGAGCCTGCGCATTCCGGGTGCCAGTGTCCTCAGGGCAACGGCCGCGCGGGGGTCCTCCGGAGCGTCTGGGCCCTGGACCGCGCGCTGCCGATCGGGTTCGGCATACAGAATGGTGTTGTTATCCACTGGCGTTACCTCGCTATGGCCTCTGGCACCGCAATACCTTCCAGGTAGCGGTGCACGAGCGGGATGGTGATCGCGCCTTCGCCCACGGCGGAGGCGACTCGCTTGACCGAGCCGTGGCGCGCGTCGCCGGCGGCGAACACGCCAGGCAGGCTCGTCTCATGCGGCAGTGGCTGGCGGACGCCCGGCCAGAAAGCATCCGTGTCGTCCGGCACGTCCTGCCCGGTGAGGATGAAGCCCCACCGGTCCCGCGCCACGCTCTCGCCAAGCCATTCGGTTCGCGGCTCCGATCCGATGAGGACGAACAGGCCGTCGGCTGGGACACTCGACCGCGCCCGGGTCTTGATGTCCTCGAGGACCAGCGACTCGAGGTGATCGGCGCCGGTGCCGCCGGTCACCTGCGTGCCGTACCTGACCTTGACGTTCGGCGCCGCATCGATCTCGCGGATGAGGTAGTCGGACATGCTGTCGGTCAGCGACTGCGAGCGCACCAGGATAGTGACCTGCTCGGCCCACTTGGCCAGGTGCAGGGCGGCCTGCCCGGCCGAGTTGCCGCCGCCGATGACGAAGACCTTCTGCCCGCGCATCGCCGGTGCCTCGCTGACCCCGGCACCGTAGAACACCCCGCGGCCCTGCAAGTCCTCCAGGGCGGGCACGCCGAGCCGCCGGTAGGTGGCGCCGGTGGTGATCACCACCGTTCGCGTGGTGAGCGTGCCGCCGTCGGACAGCCTTAGCCGGTAGTGGCCGTCCTGGCTCGACAGGCCATCGAGCTGGCGCATGAACAGGAACGTGGTGCCGAAGAACCAGGCCTGCACGTAGGCCGCGAACGCGAGCCTGGCCCCGCTGACGCCCTGGGCGAACCCGGGGTAGTTACGGATCATCGCACTGGTTCCCGCCTGACCGCCGATGGCCTCGCGCTCGATGACCAGGGTCCGCAGGCCCTCGGAGGAGGCATAGACCGCGGCGGCCAGGCCCGCCGGGCCCGCTCCCACTACCGCGACATCGAACATCTCGCCGTCGGGGATCGGGGTCATCAGGCCGAAGGCGTCGGCGATCTCGAGGTTCGACGGGTTGGCCAGGATCGACTGCTGCCCCCCGAAGCGGAGCACGACAACCGGCAGCTCGGCCGACTCAGAACCGAGTTCGACGAGCCGCTGCCGGCCAGGCGCGGACTCGGCGTCGTAGAAGCCGATCGGGATCCCGTTCCGGGAGAACGTGTCCCGCAATTCCTGGGACCGTGCCGACCAGTGCTCGCCGATCACCTGCACTGGCTCGAAGCCACCGCGCCGGCTGCGCCATTCGCCCAGGAACCGCGTGATCGACTCGTAGAACTCCTCGTCGGGGCTCTGTACCGGGCACGTGACCCAGTGGTCGATCTTGCCCATGGTGACGGCGTCAAAGACCGGCCGCGCGGTGTCCCACTCACCCCAGCGGACCGCCGCCACCCTGGATATCGTCCGGTCGATGCCGCGGACCCGGTCCAGTACCTCGATGCCGTCCGGATCGGCCTCCCCCACCCCGCCGATGACCAGCGCGACCGGCGTGCCAGCCGCCAGCAGGTCCTTGATCACCGTTCCAAGCTCTGCAGGATTGTCACAGTCGACGATCCGGTAGTCCACGCCATAGCGCCCGGACAGCTCTCGGCTAAAGGCCTCCCGTGCCACGGCGTCCCGGCACACGATCACTATCGCCGCCCGCTCACGGCCGGTTCCGCGGGACGCGCTGCCCTGGCCCGCCGGTGCCGCCGTCCCATCCGGGTGGATCACCGAAGGCCGGTCTCTTATCATCGTGTCTCCGCTCCCTTCCTTGCTGCTGTCCATCCACCCGCGCCCAGGTCAGACCCCGGCCGACTGCTTGTCGGTCGGCCGCCACGGCGGGCCGCTCTGCCACAGTTGTAAGTCCCGCGCCTGGGTGACCGCCTGAGTATCGGTTACTCATTTCCGCGCCGGCGGCTACTCATCTGCCCGGCGCGGCGGCTGTCAGCGGGCGCCGGCGCTGGGCCTGCCGGGTGCCATGCTGGGCGTGCCTGGCGGCCTGCCGGTTCACACCGCCGGGATGGTGGCTGGCTGCAGTCGGCTGTGGTGGCCGCCTGAGGTGCGAGGATGCGCGGGATCGGGTGGCGGGCATTGGTTCGCCCGGCCATAGCTGGCATGCTGGCTGCTGTGGCGGTCGCGCTACCGCAGTGGCCGATTGTGGGCCGGCGCCCGGAGCTTGAGATGTTCGAGCGGGCGCTGGGCTCGGGCGAACGCGTGGGCCTGGTGATACACGGCCGGGCCGGGGTGGGGAAGACCAGGCTGGCTGATGAGTGCGCCAGGCTGGCGGCGGCGAGCGGTTACCCCACCGAGCGGGTGGCCGGCAGCCGTACCACGGCGCTGTTGCCGTTGGGCGCGGTGGCCGTCCTGCTCGTCGGCGGGCTCGGCCGCCCCGGCCCGGATGGGCAGGTCAACGCGGTGACGGTGTTTGAGGAGACCCGCCGGGCGCTGCACGAGCGCAACGGCGGGCGGCGGCTGGTGACGGTCGCCGATGACGTTTCGCTGCTCGATGACGTGTCACTTGCCCTGCTGGGGCATCTGGCCGCGCGAGCGGCGATTTTCCTGATCGCCACCGTGCGCACCGGTGAGCCGGTCCCGGACCTGGTGACCGGCCTGTGGCGGGATGGCCGGGTGGAGCGGGTCGATTTGCATGACCTCAGCCGCGCTCATCTCGACGCGCTCCTGCGCATGGCTTTGGGGGGCCCGGTCGAGGCTGGTGCGGGGCGGGAGTTCTGGGAGGTCACCCGGGGCAACCCCCTGTATGTACGGGAGCTGGTCCTGGGCGCGCTGGAATCTGGGGCGCTGGTCGAGCGGTCGGGGGTGTGGCACCTGGAGAACCCCTTGCCGGCCACCGGCCGCCTGGTCGACCTGGTCGAGCAGCGGATCGGGGGCTTGTCGGCCGAGGCCCGCTCGGTCGTGGAGTTGCTGGCCCTGTGTGAGCCGGTGGATCTCACCTATCTGGAGACGGCCGCCCCGGCCGGGGTGCTGGAGTCGCTGGAACGGGCCGCGCTGGTGACGATCACGGTCGCGGACGGGCAGGTGCGGCTGGCCCACCCGCTGCACGGCAAGGTGGTCCGCGCCGCCGTGCCGAGGTCGCGGGCGCGGGCGATCCTGCTGGCCCAGGCCGACCGGCTGGAAACAGCCGGGCCCACGGACGCGGCGGCGCTGCGGATCGCGGTGTGGCGGCTGGACGCGGGGGGGCGACCCGACCCGGCCGTCCTGGTACGCGGCGCCCATCTGGCCCGCTACGCGCACGACTTCCGTGTCGTGCGACGCCTGATCGAGGCGGTCCCCGGCGAGCTGCTGGATGCGGCTGGGGCGCTGCTTCTGGGTGAGGCGCTGTACGAGCTTGGTGCCTTCGACACCGCCGAGCGGGTCCTCGCCCGCGGTCAGCAACTCGCCGGCAGCGAGCATGTCGCGCTCCGCCTGGCGGTCACCCGGGCCAAGAACGCCCAGTGGGGCTTGTGCCAGCCCGAATCCGCGCTGGCCATCAACGCCGCCGCCCGGGCGGTCGTGACCTCGCCGCCTATGGCGGAGCAGCTCGTGGCCGACGAGGCTTCGGTACTGACGTTCTCCGGGCACCCCGACCGGGCGCTGGCCGCGCTCGAGCGTATCGAGGGCACCAACCGGCGCACCCGGGTGGTCCGGGCCATCGCCGCCGCGCCCGCCCTGGCGCTCACCGGCCGGACCGCCGAAGCATTGAGAGTCGCCGAAGCCGGTTATGCCGACCACGTCGCCCTTGGCGACGAGCTGGCCATCGCCCACCCGGCCATGCACCTGGTCAACCAGGTGTTCGCCCTGGCCGAGGCGGGCCGGCTCGCCGACGCCGGGCAACTGGCCCAGGCCGGCGCGGAGATCGTCGCCTCCCACCGGGTACCCATCGCCCAGATCTTCTTCGCCGCCAGCCTCGGGCGGGTCGCCACCCTCCAGGGCCGGCTGGCGACCGCCCGCCGCTACTACGCCGAAGCAGTCGGACTGGCCGAGGCGAACCGCTTCGCCGGCCCGCGGCGCCTGGCCCTGTCCGGCCTGGCGCTGGCCTACGCGATGCTCGGCGAAGCGGACGCCGCCGCTCAGGCGCTGGCCGAACGCGACACCGGGCCCGCGTTCGGTTTCCGCGGACCCGAGCAGCAGCTCGCCGACGCGTGGACCGCCTTCGCAGCGCGGCGGCCAACAGAGGCGGCGGGGCGGTTCCGCGACGCCGCCGCGCAGGCGGCCTCGACCGGGCACCGGACCGCCGAGGCATGGCTCCTGCACGACCTGATGCGCACCAGCGGCGCGGACACCTCAGCCCGGCTGCGCGAACTGGCCAGTACGTGCGACTCGCCGCTGGTGTCCGCCCGGGCCCGCCACGCCGCTGCCGCCCGGGCCCGTAACGCCCCGGAACTGGCCAGCGCCGCCAGTGACTTTGAGGCCCTGGGCACGATGCTGCTCGCGGCCGAGGCCGCGGCGGGCGCGGCCGAGGCCTTCAGCCGGGCCGGTGATCAGCGGGCGGCAGCGGCCGCGCTGCGCCGCTCCAGCGCGCTCGCCGCCGCCTGCGAAGGGGCCGCCACACCAGGACTGATCCACACTGCCGGACCAGTCCCCCTGTCGGGACGGGAACGCGAGATCGTGATGCTCGCCGCCACTGGCATGGCCAGCAAGGACATCGCACAACGCCTCTATCTGTCGGTGCGGACGGTCAACAACCACCTCCACCACGCCTACACCAAGCTCGGTGTCACCAGCCGCGCCGACCTGACCCAAGCCCTGGGGAGAACCCCATGACACCCGAGCAGATCACCTTGGTGCAGTCGCCGTCCGAACGCCTCAGCCCGCAGCGGCCACCCAGGACGACCGGGTCTAGCAGGAGCTGTTCCTGCGAAACCCGGCGCTGCGCCGTCCCTTACTACCGGCTGGCCCGGCGTGAGGTCAAGTTCGGCCACGAACTCACTGGGCTTCCCCTCGTAGCATGGAGACATCGCCTTGCAGGGAGGGGCGATGGCAAAGAGCAGCCAGCCCCGCCGACTCGGCAAAGGGGCGAGTGATGACGGCGCAGGCTGGCCGCCCCGGGCATGACCCGGTCGGGCGCTGAGGCAAAGTTAATCGTGCTTTACTTGGAATGTCGGGAACACCACCACCGCGTCCCCGTTCACGAGTCTCGCGCCGACGTATACGCTCCTGCGGCCCACCGCGCGACGGCTAAGTCGCAAGCAATCCGCGCCAGCGACCAGGGAATCCGCCACGCCGGGCCGCAGGCCATCAAACTCGCCAATTTCGGCTGCATCAGCCTCACAGCATGATCAACTTATGGTAAGTGGCATTGGGTCCAGGTGACCGGCTTGGCCTTGCTGTCCAGCTCGCGACGTTGCCGTGGCTCGGGTTCGTGCCAGGCGACGTCGCCTCCGCCCCGCCGACGACTCTCACCCGGCTGGCCGGGCAACCGGGGCTGGACCCGGGGCGCTGCAGGGTATGGGAGGCGCGCTCAGACTCGCTCGGACCACCTGAAGCTGATCATCAGGTATCTGAGTCCCGGTCTTGGCTGACCGTCTTGCGCGGACGCGTGGGGCCGTGGTGGCGTAGTCACCTGCTCTGGGCTGGTCAGGCTGCCTGGGCGGGTGGGCCGCAGGAGGCTTCGAACAGGTTCATCCATTCCTGCTCGCGGTGCCATACTTCCGGCAGGTGCAAGGTGATGTCGCCACGGCCCCGGGCGGTTATGCGGGCGGCGACGCCGATGAGGTCGCGGCGCAGCGTGGCGGCCCTGGCCTTGGCGCAGGCGAGGCTGCCCAGGGTGCTGAAACAAGCAGGGCCTGCCCGCCGAGAGTGACGCTAGTTATCGCTTGCCTATTTTCTTAACAGTATAGTTAAATAGTAAAGTCGCGAGCACGTCGCACCATTGACACGGCGACGGCAGACTGGAATAGTCAAAAAACGTATTCGGCGTTCTCAAAGAATGATCTACGCCACTACGCGAGGCGGTAATATTGCTTCCGTCCGGACTAGCGCCGCTCCGTCGCCTGTTGGGAAATCGTAGGCGACGGAATACCTTCCTTGTTGTCATCCTGGGCATCGCCAGCGGTGTTGGTTTAGTCGCTGCGACTGCTGGCAGATCGGTGCCAGCGTCACGGCAAGTCATCGAAGCAGGGGCAGGGCGGAACGACCTGCTGTTCAAACCCTACTCGCCAGGATGAGCTTTTGCTCTATCAGGCTGAGCAAATCCTAACCGGCGAGTGTATGCGCCAGCATGGTTTCCAGTATTGGCCAATTCCTTATGGCGGACAGGTGTTCGCCGGCAAGCCAGGGATATCCGTATCTTGTCATGAGCATCTCTTGGGCAGCCCGGAATGGCTTCGGAAACGACTCACTCACGCACGCTGGGCCAGACCCCAATCAGCAATATGTCGATCATCTGTCGGCGGCGCGGCAGGCTGCATACGGCCTCGCGCTCTTCGGACTCAGCCCGAACGGACCGCAGGTGCGCGTCGCAATACCACAAGGGGGTGTGATCGGTCATAGCACAGACGGCTGCCAGGCTTCAGCGGAAGGGACGCTCTACGGAAATTTCCGGGAGTGGTTTCAGGCGTCTACGATAATGGGAAACCTCGAGCTAGCGTCGCAGAGTCAAGTCACAAATGATCCGGAGTACAAAGGCGCAGTCACTCG
>CAVXLG010000021.1:0-44901 GCA_963762615.1 uncultured Actinomycetes bacterium
CGACCGGCCTTTACCTCCATCCGAGGGATAAAACCTGCCCTGGTACGAGGTGGACTGGTGCCGCCAACTGCTACGCCTGGCTCGGCGACGAGCCCGCCAGGAGCATGTCCGCGCCAGCGCACCCGCAGGGGCGGGTATCAAGTCGCCGTGCCGGCCGTGAATCAGCCAGCCCGGATGCGCCGTTCCTGGTCTTGGAGATAAGAGCCGGGCTTGTGGCTAGGTGGCTGATGGGTCATCTGTCTTACCCGTGCGGGGTGATGCTGCTGATCTGCCCTGCGCCGATACTGGGCCTGCGCGGGGCGCGGGACCCGTTCAGCCGGCCGCTGCCGGCAGCCTCACCGGCGCGAAGAGGAGTCGTCATGCCGCTTGCCTCGAGTTCGTATTCCTATCCGCTGCTGGGCGCGTTCTGGACGATCTTCCTGATCTTCTTGTGGGTGGTCTGGTTCTGGGTGTTGATCTGGGTGTTCATCGACATCTTCCGCAGCCGTGACCTGTCCGGCTGGGCCAAGGCGCTGTGGTTCGTGTTCGTGCTGTTCATCCCGCTGATCGGGGTGCTGGTGTACCTGATCGCCCGCGGCGGCTCGATGCAGGACCGGGCCGCGCAGCAGGCCCAGCAGCAGGACCAGGAGTTCCGCAGCTACGTCCACGATGCCGCCGGCTCGGGCACTCCCGCCGACCAGCTGGCCAAGCTGGCTGACCTGCGCGACCGCGGGGTCATCTCCGCCGCGGAGTTCGACCGCGAGAAGGCCAAGCTGCTGGCGGCCTGACCCGCAGAGCACCGACATCTGACCGGAAGCAGAGGCGAACACATGTCAGCGCAATTCGTCAGATACACGCCGGACATCGAAGCAACCGAGCCGTATTTCGATGAGAACTTGCAGATCGTGATCGACAAGCTAGAGGAATACATTGCCGGATCGGTGACCACCGAGGGCACCGGCCGCGCCGTCCGTGACGCGCACGCCAAGGGATACGGGGTGGTCAAGGCGGAAGTCGAGATCCTCGGCCAGCTGCCCGCCGAGTACGCGCAGGGTATCTACGCAGTACCCGGAAACCATGGCGCTCTCATCCGCTTCTCCAACGGACAGCCGCACGCTGGACCCGACATGCTGCTCGGCCCGGTGGCGGGAATGGCCCTGAAGATCTTCGACATCAGCGGCCCGACCCTCCTGGAGGACGAGCCTGACAGCGGCACCTTCGACTACGCCACCATCAACGCCCCTGTCTTCTTCTGCAACACCGTCGAGCACTACCTGTTCATCAAAGACCTGTTCATCGAGGCAGGAGAATACTTCTCTCAGGGTCGCCAGGGCCAGCATCGCTTCTTCCGTGACTGGGTAACGGGAAAGGGAACCCTCGATGAAGACCAGTGGGCCTGGGAGGAGCTTCTCGCGTTCGTCAGCCTGGC
This sequence comes from uncultured Actinomycetes bacterium, assembly GCA_963762615.1. GTDB lineage: Bacteria > Actinomycetota > Actinomycetes > Streptosporangiales > Streptosporangiaceae > PALSA-505. The sequence continues at coordinate 1,409 of CAVXLG010000021.1, forward strand.
GCAGATCCGCCCCGTTAACCTGCTGCTATCGAACTACTGGACGATGGGCGCGGTCCGGCACGGTGACTACGTCGCCAAGATCCGCATCGCCCCGGTGCCCGAGTTCGCCAGCACGATTGCCCGGAACACTCTCGATCTGGCGTCGGCACCGGAAGTATTCCGCCCGGCCCTGGTAGCGGAACTGCGTGAACGCCCCTTTGAATTCGACATTCAAGTCCAGCTGTGCGCCGATATTAACCGGATGCCGGTGGAGGATCTTACCGTCGAGTGGCCTGAGCAGTTGTCCCCGTTCGTCACGGCGGCCAAGCTCCGCATCCCGCAGCAGGATATTTCGGGTGACGACAACCTCGAGAAGATGGACGCGCTGTCATTCACGCCGTGGCGGGTAACGGCGGAACACTCCCCGCTCGGCAACATCATGCGGGCCAGGAAAGAGGTGTACCGCCACGCGTCCGTCCTCCGCCACACACTCAACCATCAGCAGCGCAAGGAGCCCAGCAGCGCCGAAGAGGTGCTGCCCTAGCCTTGATGGTCACGCCGCGGCGATCTGAGGTGGCGAGGCCTGGCCGCCGGCGCCAGGTGCGCAACCGTCAGGACGGCCAGCCAGTGCCGCTGGCAACGCCACCGCTGGCGCCTGCCCCCCATCGACTGGCGAGGAACCTGGGAACGACGCGGCCAGCGCCACCACCAGGCGCTCAGGATCGCGGATGTATTACCCGGATCGGATGATGACGTGTCCCGTGCCTGGCGGATTGAATCCAGATATCCCGGGCCTTGCGGCATGTGATCGGGCGGACTGCACGAGGAGATTGATACTGCGATGGCGAATGCATCGATCGACCGGACCAAGCTGCCGGTAGCGGGCCCGAAGTTTGCCGGTACGGCGAACCGGACGCTGGCCGGTTCGCAACCTGACTGGGACCTTATCGGGCATATCACTCCGCCGGAGGGCGCACCCAATGTGCTGCTGGTGCTGATCGATGATGCGGGGTTCGGTCAGCCGAGCACGTTCGGCGGGCCGATCGCCGCGCCCGCCATGACACGCGTCGCTGACGAGGGTGTCCGGTACAACGGATTCCATGTGACCGCGTTGTGCTCGCCGACCCGGGCGGCGCTGCTGACCAGCCGCAACCACCACTCGGTCGGTTTCGGGACGATCGGCGAGCTGTCCAGTGGGTTCCCCGGGTATACGGCGTTCGTTCCGGAGGACAGCGCACCGTTCCCGAAGGTGCTGCAACAGAACGGCTACAGCACGGCCGCGTTCGGTAAGTGGCACCTGACGCCGGATGGCCAGCAGGGCGCGGCGGGCCCGTTCAGCCGGTGGCCGAACGGGTGGGGCTTCGACTACTTCTGGGGGTTCCTGGGCGGTGAGGCCGGCCAGTGGGACCCGGTCATCACCGAGAACAACAAGACGATCGGGGTGCCGCAGGGCAAGGACGGCAAGCAGTACTACTTCCCCGATGACATGGCGGACAAGACGATCGGGTGGCTGCACGATGTGCGCGCCCAGGATGCGAGTAAGCCGTGGTTCGTGTACTTCTCCACCGGGTGCGCGCACGCGCCGCACCACGTGCCCCAGGAGTGGGCGGCCAGGTATCGGGGGAAGTTCGACCGCGGCTGGGATGCCTACCGGGAGCAGACGTTCGAGCGGCAGAAGCGGCTGGGCGTGATCCCGGCCGAGGCGAAGCTGACCCCGCGCAATCCCGCGTTCCCAGCCTGGGATTCGCTCCCGGAAGACCAGAAGCGGCTGTACGCGCGGCAGATGGAGGTGTACGCGGGGTACTGCGAGAACGCGGACTGGAACGCGGGCCGGGTGATCGCCGCCATCGAGGAGATGGGCGAGCTGGACAACACGCTGGTGATCTACATCTACGGTGACAACGGCGCGAGCATGGAGGGCACGCTGACCGGCTCGTTCAACGAGCTGACGATGCAAAACGGCATCCCGCTGACCCCCGAGCAGCAGCTCGCGCTGATCCAGCTGTACGGCGGCCTGGATGTGTGGGGCAGCGACCTGGTCGCCCCGCACTACGCCGCGGCGTGGGCCTGGGCCGGGAACTGCCCCTTCCAGTGGGGCAAGCAGGTCGCCTCCCACCTGGGCGGCACTCGGCAGGGCATGGCCATCCGCTACCCCCGGCTGATCACCGACGCCGGGGGGCTGCGCAGCCAGTTCACGCACTGCATCGACATCGGCCCGACCATCCTGGAACTGGCGGGCCTGCCGCAACCCACCCAGGTTGACGGGATCGCCCAGACGCCGATGCACGGCACCAGCTTCCTGCATACCTTCGCCGACCCGGATGCCGAGGAGCGGCATACTCAGCAGTACTTCGAGATATCCGGTTACCGGGCGATGTACAAGGACGGCTGGTGGCTCGCCCAGCCGATCTCGCGCATCCCCTGGGACCTCACCCCGGACGCGATGAAAAAGCTCGCGCCCGAGGTGTGGCATCCCGACGACGACCCGGCGGAGCTCTACTACCTGCCTGACGACTTCAGCCAGGCGGACAACATCGCGGCCCAGCACCCCGAGAAGGTCGCGGAACTGCGGGAGCTGTTCTGGGCAGAAGCGGAGAAGTACAAGGTCCTCCCCCTGCTCGGCGGCGTAAGCGTCTATTTCGGCATGCTCCCGCCGCGTCCTGCTCAGACGACTTACACCTACCACGGGGACGTGCAGAACATCGCCTCCGGCATGATCCCCCGGATCTACAACCACTCCTACACGATCTCGGCCGACCTGGTGATACCCGAGGACGGCGCCGAGGGCGTGATCGTGGCCGAGGCCGACCACCTGGGCGGCTTCTCGCTGTTCGTCAACGGCGGCAAGCTCAGGCACACCTACTCGATGATGGGCGCGCAGGTCTACAAGCAGGAATCCGACACTCCCCTGCCCGCAGGCGAGGTCAATGTCCGGCTGGAGTTTCACGCTGACGCGGCCACGCCGGCCACCGGCGGGGACATACGGCTGTTCGCCAACGGACAGGAAGTCGGCAAGGGCCGGATGGACCACAGCGTGCCGATCCGGTTCTCCGCCTATGCGGGCATGGACATCGGCCGGGACAACGGCGGCGTTGTCGACCGCGACTACGCGAACCGGGCGCCGTTCGCGTTCACCGGAACCATCAAAAAGGTCACCTTCGACATCAAGCCGCACCTGAGCGAGGCCGACGAGGACACGCTGCACGAATCGGCATCCCACGGGCACGTGGCCCACGGCATCGGCGGATAGGACCACGATGACGCTCGGGGTCGGATCAATGCGGGGTGCCGCCAGCGGCAGTGATCCCCGCAGGCGTAGACGGCTGGGGCAGGCAACAGAATTGGCGCTGCTGGCCCCCAGGGGACATGTCGCAGGCTAATGGCGTCCGCCGGGCACGACGAGAAATCGCCGGGAGGTGCCGCGAACAGCGGGCCCGGCGTCCGCGGCCGGGTCCGGCGTGGCACCGAGGTGGCCAGGGGGAAGTATGCCGGCTCCTCGGCCGAGCATCTGTGGCGCCGGCTGGACTCGGTGGATTTCATCAACCGGGGCATGCTGTTCGCGGCGACGCTGCTGTTGTGCTTCTTCCCGTTCCTGATCGTCGCCAACGCCCTGGCCGGCCGGTCGGTAGCCAGCGGGCTGGCCCGGCGCCTGGGCCTGAACAAGCAGGCCGCCGCTGACGTCGGACACCTGTTCGCCTCCTCGGCGGCCACCTCCAGCGCCATCACCGGCACCGCCTGGGTGTTCTTTATCCTGGGCGGCATCGCCGCGGGCACGGCGATCCAGGGGCTGTACGAGCGGGCCTTCGAGCTGGACAGCCGCGGCGCCAGGGACATGCTCCGCCGGCTGATCTGGCTGGCCGTGCTGGTGGGCTGGTCAGTCCTGGCCGGCTGGGCCGGGCCCGCGCTGTCCCGCGTGGCCGGACCGGTGCTGCTCGCAGTCATCGGCCTGGTGGTGCTCACCGGCTTCTGGTGGTTCACGATGTGGTTCTTGCTGGCCGGACGGATCCCGTGGAAGACCCTGTTCCCGGCCGCCGTCGCCACGGCCGTGTTCTGGGTAGGCATGGAGGCTGTGTTCTCGGTCATCTTCTCCGGCACGGTTATCACCGACGACAAGAAGTACGGGCCGATCGGCGTGGTCTTCGCCCTCATGTCCTGGCTGATCGCCATCGGGGTCGTGATCATCCTTGGCGCGGTGGCAGGCATCGTGTGGCAGGAGCGGAACCTGTCATTCAGGGCCGCGGTCAGGAAACTGCGGCGGAACCAGAGCGCGCCGCAAGCCAGGAGATCCTGACCGATCGCTGACCCGATTCGCGCGCGCTTGCGCACCGACGATCACGGATCGAAGGCAAACCCGCACACACCTTGTCCGGCTGAGCTGCAGGGCCCGCGCCCGCGAGTGGCTGACCCCATCGGTTCGGGGATCTCGCCTGCACCCGATCAGCCTCAGCGAACTCGACACCGCCGAAGCTCCTCCGATCCGGATGATGTCCCTGGGGGGTTTGGAGGCGATGCTCGTATTACCCGAGTGCGCGCAGTTCAAGGCGATGACGCGCCCACATCAGGACGTCTTCGGTCGGGATGAGGCGGGAGGAACGGCCGTGCTTGTGCTTGAGCTTGTCCTGATCGGCCTGGCGATAGCGCTCGACCCGCTGCCGCTGACGGCGTTCACCGTGGTGCTGCCCTCCAGGCGGGGGGTGCGAAAGGGTGCGGCCTTCGTGTTCGGGTGGCTGGTATCCCTGGCGATCGTGGTCGCGGTCACGGTGCTCGCGACTGGCAATAACCCGCCCAAGCCGAACACGGCACCGTCCCTGGCCCAGATCGCGGTGAAGACCGCCATCGGCGCCGGCCTGGTCGCGATCGCGATCCGGCACCGCCGGCGGATGGGGCAGCCGAAGCCGCCGAAGAAGCCGCCCAAGTGGCAGGCGCAAGTGGACAGCATGTCCCCGTGGTTCGCGATGGGCCTCGCGCCCGCCCTGCAGCCCTGGGGCCTGATCGGCGCGGGCGCGGCCACCGTGGTGGGGGCCAAGCTGTCCAGCTGGGAGAGTTATCTCGCGCTGGTCCTGTTCTGCGTCCTGGCTTCGTCGTCCTACCTGGCCATGGAGATCTACGCCGGTTTCCGGCCCGACCAGGCCCAGGCATTCCTGGCCAGGTTCAGGAAGTGGATGAACACCCGCACCGACCAGGTGATCATCGTGGGCGGCCTGGTCCTGGGGTTCTGGCTCATCGCGAGCAGCATCTACCTGATCGTCACCTGAGACTGCCGTCGATCTCCCTGGTATGCCGCCGCGCTGGAGGCTGGCCGCTCCCACGTGTAAGCAGGCCAACAGCACAAGTTCGCACCACCAGGGTTACGGGATTGTTCAGTCGCCGATCTCCTGCCAGACGGCCTGCTCGTCGTGTTCCTCCCAGCCGGCGCCTGGCAGAGCGATGGCCCAGCTCGTCCAGGTCCCGATCGGCCGGGCCGGGGCGGTCCTGACTCTGGCGCGGACAACCATGCCGGGCGTGAGCTGCACGGGGCACCGTAGCGGGGCCGTCGTCATCCCCCAGTGGGTCGGTGGATCGCCGGGTCCCACCGACAGTGAGATGCCGGGCGCGAGCTCGGCGCTGAACCATAGTGCGAGCGCGTTCGCCGTTCCGTGCTGGGAGACAGGCAGCTGCGTCTCGGCTTCGTGCGGCGCCTGCGCCTGCTCGAGCGGGATCAGCTCCGCGTTCGTGGTCCACAACCGGCCCGGCTCGGAGCGCCTGTCACCGGCCGCGAGGTGACGGAAGGTGCCGGAATAGAAGATCTCATTGACGGTCATCTCGGCCAGGTCATCGAGCTTGAGGCCGTATGGGCTATCCCGCAGGAACTGCACCATCTCCCCGCTGTACCGGTCGTCGACCAGCGCCGTCCAGGCCGTCACCGAGCGGGGGATCATGACTCCGCCCGGCTTGAGCCAGCGGTCACGGGCGGCGATGACCGGACCGAGCATCCCTTCGTCGATCCCGAACCCTCCGAGCCACTCCGAGACGATCACATCGACCCGTCGCGGCAGCTCGACCTCCATGACATCGCCCTGGAACACCTGGACGATCTCCGTGACCCCGTTCGCGGCGGCCAGCCCCTGCGCCACCGCGGCGACCGTCGTCCGCTCCACCGCGTAGACGCACGCGGCGCCGGCCCGCGCCGCGAACAAACTCAAGATGCCGCTTCCCGCCCCGACGTCGAGCACGACATCACCGGGGCGCACCGCCGACTCGATCGCGCGCCGGAAGGCCTCCGTGCGGACGCGGTCGCGGATCATCGTCCGGTGGACCTCAAGCTCCGCGTACATCGGGTCCGGCGGGTTCCTGATTGGCGTCCGCATGCGTGCATTCTAATGACTGCTGCCGTCCTAACTTCGCACGCCGGCGGCCAGGTGCTGCTAGGCCGAACGAAGCCATCACTCCGGAGTGGGATGTGCTCATCGCAGCGTTCACATCGCCCAACGCGCTAGTTCACCCGGAAAGGGTAATGCCGCCCGGGATTCCCGGCGGCAGACTTATGCCTGACAGGCGCAGTGGCCTACCGGCCAGCAACCGGGCGCTCAGCCGCCTTCGATGACGGCCGAACGACCAGGAGGAGTTTCCCATGGGATTCAGACGACGGACACGGCGCCGGGCGCTCATCGCCGGTGCGGTCGCCGGGGGGGCGATGGCCCACCACGAGGCCAAGAAATACGGGGAGCAGGAGCCGGCATATGACGACCAGCCGGCTGCCGACGATCAGTCGGCTGCCGGCGACTACCAGGAACAGGAACAATATGCGCCGCCTCCGGCGGACCCTGCCGACGAGCTCGAACACCTCGCGCAGCTGCACGCCTCGGGCGCGCTGACAGACGAAGAGTTCGCGGCGGCCAAGGCGAAGATCATCGGATCGTGAACGCATGCCGGATTGCCACACGACATCAGACAGATCGGTTACGAGGGGCAGCAATGAGTGAATCACGCAAAGACGTGCTATCGAAGGCGCTCGATACCGAGGTCGCCGGCGCACTGGTAGATCCGGGGACCCTGTTCACCGATGACGTCGTGGGCTGGTCGCCGTACGCCACCGTCTCAGGGCTGACAGCACTCGCCGACCTGGCCGGCCTGCGTGAAACAGCGTTCTCCAACGTCGTCATCATGCTCCGGGGACTCGACGAAGTGGGCAACAAGGCGTTCGCTGAATGGCTCATCGAAGCCGATCACACCGGGCCACTCATCCTCGGCGAGGATGCGGTGCTGGAAGCAACGGGACGGCGCGTTCAGTTGCCCGGCGTCACCGTGGCCGACTTCCGCGACGGGAAGATCCGGTCCTACCGGACGTACTTCGACGACCTCTCGCTGATCGAGCAGATCGTCGGCGTCTGACGAGCCGGCCGCTGTGCAGTTCCAGGTCGAGGACCAGCCGGATCCGCTCGACATCGAAGTCCTCGAAGCGCAGATCCGTCGTGAGGCTTCCGCCGCCATGGGACTCGCTGACGAAATCGACCTGGCGATCTTCGTGCGCGATGCTGGCAGGGTCGTCGCCGGTATCAGCGGATGGACCTGGGGCGACTGCTGCGAACTGCAGAGCCTGTGGGTGGAGCCGAGTCTTCGAGGTCGCGGCCTCGCGACTCGGCTCCTGGCCGCTGCCGAAGCCGAGGCAGCGGCGCGCGGGTGCTCACAGACCGTCCACTTCACCTACGCTTTTCAGGCCCGAGCCCTGTATGAACGTAACGGCTACGAACTAGTGGGCCGAGTCGACGACTTCCCCTCAGGAACGGACGTCCTCTGGTACCGCAAGCGCCTTGTCCCGCCCAATTCCCCGCCCAGCCGGGAACGGTCCCGGTCCGAGAAGCAGCTCAGCAAGAACACCGTCGCCGTGATGACAGACCCCGACCCGGAAACAGGGACACCGTAATCCAGCCGGACGGCACGTCCCCCGCCCGGTGCACCCGAGTCCAGCCGGCATCCGCACGATCGCTATTACCCGGAACTCTTCTTGCCGTCGTCACGGTCGATGTGCATCGGTTCCGCTGGCTCGCTGGTTCTGTCCTATCCATGCTGTCGCGTCTGCATAGGCGCGCTTGAGGGTTGCGCCTATCCGCTCATCGCCGGTGTAGATGTTTTCCGGGGCGATCAGGTCGGTCACACCGGTCACCCGGAGCTGTTCTTGGATGCGTTCACTAGCCGAGACGATGACGAGCTTGCTGCCGTTCGCGGCGAGGGCCTGGGCGTAGCGGCGCAGCACGTCCATGAAGGTGGTGCCGAGGTCGGTGCGTCCGCGCAGTCGCAGGATCACCACGCAGTTGCACGGCCGACCGGCCGGGGCCGGCAGCTGTGATTCGAGCACCGGCGCGGCAGCGAAGAAAAGGCTTCCATACGGCTGCAGAACCACCACCTCGTCGCGCGGGAGGTGGGCTGGCGGGGCGGTCTCGATGAGGTTTCCCTGCGGGTCAAGCAGCCAGCGCTTGATGATGACCTGGTTCGACTGACGCACGACGTGGAGAATCAACGACAGGCCGACTCCGACAAGCACGGCGTACTGCAAAGGGATGACCATAGTGAGCGCGAACGTGGTCGCCAGCACCGTCTTCTGCACGGTGCCGGTCTTCCACACCGATTGAAGGTCGCCCGGCTTGATGGTCCGCCAGCCGACCAGTATGAGCAGGCCGGCCAGGGCTGGCATGGCGATGTGACCGACCAGGCCGGCGAAGGCGACGATCACCACCACCATCGTCGCGCTGGCGATCATGAGGGCTATGCGTGACCGGGCGCCTGCGGCCTTATTCAATGACGAGGCCGACATGGACCCGCCCACCGGCATTCCCCGGAATACTCCCACGATCACGTTCGCGGCGCCCTGGCCGATGAAGTCACGGGACGCGTCGGGGTAACGGCCGTCTGGGTTGGGGAAGTTGGCGGAAATGCCTGCTCCCTGAACGAGCCCCACGAACGTGAGCGACAGCGCCGGGATCAGCAGCGAAGGGACGAGCTGGAGCATCGGGGCCTGGGGCAGCGGGAGCGAGCGGGGTATGGAACTCAGGTCGCCGACGGTAGCCACCGCACTCCACCCGAGAGCAGCGGTACCCGCCGAGGTGATGATAACCGCGAGCACCAGTCCCAGCGGACCGAGCTTAGTGCGCTCGAGCACGAGTATCAGCGCGATCGTCAAGATTCCGATGACGAGGGACCGAATGTCGATTTCACTAGGGTGAATAAGGGTATTGAATGCGCGGACGACACGGTTGGCTCCCTCCGCTTTGTAGCCGGTGAGGTTGGCCAGCTGCCCGAGGATGATATTGACGCCTACAGCGCTGATGAATCCCACCATCACAGCGTTCGACACGAACCGCAGGGCCGACCCGAGCCGCAGAAATCCGGCCGCCAGCATCACGACACCGGTGAGAACTGAGAGCGTGAACAACGCGCGCGCCTGATCATTGCCCGTGTGGACCGCCGGGACGTCGGCGACGACTATGGCCATGGCGCCGGTCGCCTGGACGGCCATGAAGGCCGAACTGGTGAAAAGTGAGCCGCCGATCGTCCCGAACAGGTACGCGTAAAGGCCAGCAAGAGGGTTGACCCCAGCGAGCAGGCCGGCGGCCAGGCCGTCGGGAACGCTCTCCACGCCGAGCACCAGGCCAGCCACGGCGTCCTTGCCCAGCGTGTCTCGCCTAGCCGGGAAGCGGAGTTTCATTCGCAGGCTTCCTGCATGACATGGGAGGTCACACGCGCCAGGCACTCGTCGGCCGCCAGGGGACGGTCAATGGGTCCGTCGGCATGTCCTGCCCCGGCAAGAGGTTCGCCACGGATCGTTTCGTCGATCATCGCCAGCCTGCGCAGGATCTCCCGGAATCTCACCGTCTGGTCCATACGCTCCCTCGCACTGCCAGGTCTTCATTGCACCTGGTGCCGGGGCTGGTTCCATCCTCCCAATAGGGTGAAACGGGCTGTCACCCCTCCAGGAGCCCCAGCTCACGGGCCGGGTGGCCGCCTGGCTCCGCGAGGAGGCGCCCAGCCTGCAGTAGATCGCGTTCGCCTCCGACGTGATGGTGTTGCGGGAAGATCTGATCGCAGGCAGCGGCACTGGACGGCTAACCCGGCCGTGACCGGCACAAACAGGAAGCGGATGATCAAGGACAATGCGGCCCGCCACCACGCACGATCGAGCCTTGTCACGCAGCGAACGGCGATAGCGCCGCGCCAGCACCCACTTTGCACATTCCGCCCTGCCCATGGTTGCCGATCACGACGAAGACCCTCCAAAGCGGGTGATGCCCGGGCCAGGCCCCGGACAATATGTTGCGGAGGCTGGGTTCCGTGGGTGCGCCCTGGACAAGGCAGACGTAGCAGGTGGCCGCCATGACCGATAACCGGATCGACCGCACCAACGCTGTCGATCGCCGACCCGAAGGTCCTCCCTCAGCACACCGCGGACACGTCGCCCACGGCATCAACGCATAGCGAACCCGATGCGCCGATCCGGAGGAAGCGCTGATGCAGGCAGATACCACCGCAGCGGACGCCAGGAATACCGCGCCGACCAAGAACTCAGCGCTGACCAAGAACATAGTGCGGGTACCCGCCGGGCAGTTCCTGATGGGCAGCGACACCCAGTACCGGGAGGAACGCCCGGCCCATTGGCAGTCGGCCGGGACGTTCTGGGTGGACCAGCATCCGGTGACCAACGCCGAGTTCCGCCGCTTCGTCAACGACACAGGCTGGGTCACCACGGCCGAGCGGGCGCCGGACGACGCGGACTTCCCCGATGCCAGCCCGGGCGACCTGGTCGCGGGCTCGCTGGTCTTCCAGCCCACTCCCGGGCCGGTCCCGCTGAACGACTGGCGGCGCTGGTGGGCCTGGACGCCCGGCGCCGACTGGCGCCACCCACTCGGCCCTGCCAGCGGCCTCGGCGGGCTGGAGCGGCACCCGGTCGTGCACGTGTCCTATGAGGATGCGCTGGCCTACGCGGCCTGGGCAGGCAAGGAACTGCCGACCGAGATCGAATGGGAATACGCGGCCCGCGCCGGGCGCCCGCCGACGACCTACGCCTGGGGCGAGGAATTCACCCGCCGCGACCGCCGGATGGCCAACACTTGGAATGGCCAGTTTCCGTGGCAGAACCTCGACCGTCGGCATGAGCGGACATCGCCGGTCGGCGCGTACCCCGGCAACGCCTGGGGCCTGGCCGACATGATCGGCAACGTCTGGGAGTGGACCTGCTCCCCGTGGGCACCCGACCATACGGTCCTGCTATCGGCAGGCGCCCCGGGACCAGCGGGCAACCCGGCACCCGCCGACTCCGACGGCGGCGCCACCGGCGGATCGTGCTGCGGCGGCATCTCGTCGAACCAGGTCAGGACAGCCAGCGGGAGCCGGGCACTGAGCGAGCAGGACCGACGGGCGATCAAAGGCGGATCACATCTGTGCGCGCCGTCATACTGCCACCGCTACCGGCCCGCCGCCCGGCAGGGCCAGACAGTGCGCAGCTGCACCAGCCATATCGGGTTCCGCTGCGTCGTGCACGACCAGACGTGATCGTGGGACCCAGACGTCGGAGGTCAATCATCGAGGATGAGGGCCGTGGCGACCATAAGTCGGGAAAGCCAATCTGCTCATCGCCGATCGTGACAATTCGCGGGACCTTACGCGCACAACTCCGCGCATATCGCCGACTCGGCGCGGCTGGCGGTCGGAGTTCTCTGCCCGCTGGCTAGCGCAGATCAACCGGTTATGCATGCTCTGGCTGCTACCAACTACGATCCGGGGACCGTTTCGGCCCCGTCTTTGCTCGCCGGGGTCGGCATGCCCTCAAGGACCAGGCCACGCGAGATCATGGATCCCGGCCGCTGGGGCTGTCGGATTGGCATCAGCTCACCGCAGCTTACATGTCATCCGAAAGGCCAGGCCTGTCGGCGGCCCTGGCGGCAGCCGCCGTAGTGGTTGCTGCGACTCGGCCGGATCTGGCCTGCCTGCCCGTCCGGGTCCCCTCATTTCCGGGGACCATCCTGACCGCCGGGCGCGGCGCGCGCGAAGTCCCGGCTGCGGATGGCGGCCAGCGATACGACGCCTGCCACGAACGCGATGATCGCCGCGACCAGCAGGATGCGGTCCAGGCCGGTGGTGAAGGCGGTCCGCGTGATCGTTCCTACGACCTGCCTGGCGGGCGCGGGCAGCCGTGCGATCACGCTACCGATCTGTCCGGACTGTACCGCGCCGGCGATCTCCGGTCCCCGGGCGGACAGCCCAGGGACCGCAGCCGTGCGGGTCAGCACCTCGTCTTTCACGTCGTGGGAGAACAGCGTCCCCAGCAGGGCGATGCCGGCGGCAATGCCGACCTGGCGGAAGGTGGAGTTGATGCCGGAGGCCATGCCGGCCTGCTGCGGTGGCACGACGCCGACGGCGGTGGAGGCCAGCGGGGGGTTTACCAGGCCGACCCCGACGCCGGCCACGATCATTCCCGGAATCAGATGGGTCCAGGTCGAGCCCGCATTGAGCCCGCGCATCAGCAGCAGGCTCACGCCGATGATGATCAGGCCGGGCCCGATCAGCAGCCGGACCGGCACCCGCGAGGAGAGTCTCCCGGCCACCGTGGCGCTCACCAGGATGGCTCCCGACAGGTACATCAGCCGCACGCCGGTACCCAGCGGCGAGTAACCCAGAATGTCCTGCAGGTACAGCACGAGGTAGAGCAGCATCGAGAAGATGGAGGCGCTGAGCCCGAACGCCGCCACCGAGCCGCCGCTGAAGGTCGGCAGCCTGAGCAGCCTCAGGTCGAACATCGGGTGTGCGCTGCGCCGCTCCACGATAAGGAAGACAGCGAGCAGCACCGCCGCCGCCGCGAGGCAGCCGAGCACGAGCCCGTCGGTGAACGACCGCTGGTTCGACTCGATCAGGCCGTAGACCAGGCTCGCCAGCGCCGCCGTGAAGATCACGAACCCGGCCCAGTCGGGCCCGGTGGCGCTCGGTGAGCGCGACTCCGCCACCTTCATCGTCGTGAGGGCGACGGCCGCGATCCCGATCGGCACGTTCACGAAGAAGATCCACCGCCAGGACAGGCCAGAGGTCAGCACGCCGCCAATCAGCGGGCCGATGGCGACCGCCAGGCCGGTCACCGCGCCCCACACCCCGAACGCGACGCCGCGGTCCTTGCCGCGGAAGGCGTTGGCCAGCAACGCCAGCGACACCGCGAACATGATCGCCCCGCCGACCCCCTGCAAGCCGCGGGACAGCTGGAGCATCAGCGTGCTGGTGGCGAAGCCGCACAGCGCCGACGCGCCGGTGAACACCACCAGCCCGATCAGGTACAGCACGCGGCGGCCGTACATGTCCGCGAGGCTGCCCGCCGTGAGCAGGAACGACGCCAGGGTCAGCGCGTAAGCGTCGACGACCCACTGCAGGTCCGCGAAACTCGAGTGCAGGGCCCGCTGGATGTCCGGCAGCGCGACGTTCACGATCGTGATGTCCAGCAGCAGCATGAACGTGCCCAGGCACACCGCGACCAGCGTCCACCACTTGTTCCCGCGCTGACCACGATCCTCGCGGCCAGTCCTGGCCCCCCGGGTCGGCTGCCCGATGCCTGGTGGTGTGGAAGGCATGACAATCTCCCTAGGTTGAGGGCGTAGTCAGCTACGACGGTCACGTGCAGTACGTGTTTTCAAATCTTTTCAGCCGGCCGGGCCGTGGTTCCTGTTCCCCCTAACGTTTCTTCTCTTAGCTGCCTGTGTCCGGGAAGGCGCCACCACCTCAAGGGCGTCGATCCGCGGATCGACCGCCACGCACGGGCCCGGGAGCGCCGCGGAACTATATGCCTCTGCGGCTCGGACCGTCCTGCACCTGATCGTCGGGCCGGGCCGCGACGAGCGGTGAGTCGTCTTGTCACTATCCTGCGGCGCGAGGCTGCGACCGGGGTATCCGCAGCGCTACTGCACTTCGCGGATGCCTGTTGCGCGGCCGGGGTGGCGATACCGCCGGCCGGGAAAGAGCCGCGTAACTTCGGTTCAGGTCGCTTCCCCGAACAACCACGCGCGTTCGCGCCCTCGAAGCCCTGGCACCCGGTGCAGTCGAACGGCGCAGCGGCAGCGGGCGAAGCGCCTGGGCCTGCTTCCATGATCGGGTGTGCCTGATGTCGCGACCTGGCCGCGTTCCCAGCCGGGAAGTGCAGTAAGCCTGCGGATACCCCGCCACCGCGTGCCAGACGCAGACTCAGACCGTGCGAGGTTACCCGGCACCGGACCAGCGCCGCGTCCTGGGGCGTCTGCGGACGTGCCGGGCGAAGGGCTGACCCGGGAAGCCATCAGCGCCCAGACCGGTCAGCGCTGGTGACCGCCTGGTAGCCGCGCAACCTCGCGTCCGCACGGCGCCGGGCACACCAGGACGGGCACACCAGGACGGGCACACCAGGAAAGGAGACCTGTGTGAACATCACCCGAATCGCGCAGCCGGGCAGGCTCGGGCAGCCCTGGGTCCAGGAGATCGTCCCGGGAGTCTTCCGGGTCGGTACGACGTTCCTGGGTTGCTACGCGGTGGAAGACGCGGGCGCTTATACGTTCATCGACGTGGGGCTGCCCGGCTACTGGCCGCAGATGACCGGGTTCCTCGCCGCCCGGAACGCTCCGCTGTCATCGGTCAGGGCCGTCGTGCTCACCCATTGCCACCCCGACCATATGGGTAATGCCGAACGGCTCCGGACGCAGGCGGCCGCGGCGGTGCTCGTGCACCACGATGACCGGGCGGCGGCCATGCGCAAGGGCCGGTCGCCGTTGTACCCGGTGTGGAAGCCGCCGGTGCTGCACCTGGTGGGGCACTTCCTGCGCAATGGCGTGGCCCGGACGATGCCGGTGGCCGCGGCGTCGGGTTTCGCCGGCGACGAAGTCCTGGACGTGCCGGGCCGTCCCCGGGTCATCCACACGCCCGGCCACACCGCCGGAAACGTGGCGCTGAGCCTGGCCGGCCGTGGCGTCCTGATCGTGGGCGACACGCTGGCGACGCTCAGCCTTTCGCACGGCGAGTCCGGGCCGCAACTGCTCCCTCGGTTCATGAACGAGGATCACGACCGGGCCCTGGCCTCGCTGGAAAAGATCGAGCCGGTCGAGGCTCGCTGGGTCCTGCCCGGTCACGGCCTGCCCTGGCAGGGAAGTCCGCTGCAGGCCGTCAAGCTGGCCCGGCAGATCGCGGCCCGGACAAGTTGACGGCCTGCCCGGCTCACTGGCGAGAAGAACTGCCGCCGCGGTGCGCGGATCTGCCCGGGGAATTAGCCCCGCGGCGCGACCGGCGGTGCTGCGCCTTGCCGGGCGGGAAGCGCGGGAGCAAGCTGGCTGCGCGAGCTCGGCCGATACTCCTTCCAGCTCCCCGACCTGCCCGGGGGTCTGCGCCCGTTGCGCGAGCCTGGGGCGGACGAGCTTCGGTCGTCGACGGGGCCGCGTTCCCAGGCTAGTAACTTTACCTTCCGGATGGTAAAGTTATAGGATGCGACCGAGTTCGAGGACACAGATTCTGCAGGCCGCGGTGCGGGTGACCGAGCGGCACGGCATCACCGCCCTGACCCTGGAGGCAGCGGCCGAGGAGGCCGGCCTGACCAAGCCCGGGCTCATGTACCACTTCCGCACCCGCGACGACCTGCTGATAGCGATCCAGCGGCACCTGACCGAAACGTGGGAGGAGCAACTGCTCACCGAACTGGGCAAGCCGCTGGAGCAGTCGACGGCGCCGGAGCGCGCGGCGGCCTATGCGCGGGTGAACGCGCACGGCCCGGCCAGCAAGGCGGAGCTGGCGTTCATGGTGGAGTCGGCAACCAGCTCCGAGCTGGCGCAGGTGTGGAACGACCTGATGGCGCGCTGGGTGCCGCAGCCGCCGGTACCCGATCCGGCGCAGCTGGACCTGTTCCTCGCGCGGCTGGCCGCCGACGGCCTGTGGCTGTTCGAGGCGACCAGGCCGGCCCCGCTCGCCCCCGAGGTCAAGGAAGCGGTGATCGCGAGGATCACCGCGCTCACCGAACCGCCGTCCTGACGCACCCCTGCCCGGCCCCGCACGAGCCCATGTCAACCCGGAAGCCATAGGTGCACCATGACCAAGACACAACGCTGGCTGGTCCTGGCCACCGTCTCGGCGGGACTGCTGATGGTCTCGGTGGATACGACGGTGCTCTACACCGCCCTGCCCACCCTGACCCGTGACCTGCAGGCCGACGCCTCGCAGAAACTGTGGATCATCAACGTGTACCCGCTGGTGATGGCCGGGCTGCTGCTCGGCACGGGCACGCTGGGAGACCGCATCGGCCACAAGCGGATGTTCCTCACCGGCCTGGCCCTGTTCGCAGCCGCCTCCCTCCTGGCCGCGTTCGCCCCCTCCCCGCCGGTGCTGATCGCCGCCCAGGCCTTCCTCGCGGTCGGCGCGGCGGCGATGCTGCCCGCCACCCTGGCACTGATCCGCATTACCTTCGACGACGACCACGAGCGCGGCATCGCCATCGGCGTGTGCGGCACTATGGCGGCGCTCGGCGCCGCACTCGGCCCGATCGTCGGCGGCCTGCTGCTGCAGCACTTCTGGTGGGGCTCGGTGTTCCTCCTCAACATCCCCGTCGTGCTGCTCGCCCTGGCCGCGACCGTCGCTCTCGTGCCGGGCGGCTCGGGCGACCGCGACCGCCCCTGGGACCTGATCGCCTCCCTGCAGGCCATGGTCGCCCTGGCCGGCCTCGTCTATGCCATCCAGGAAGCCACCAGGCCCGGCCCGATGCCGCTGGCGATCGCGGGGGCCCTGCTGGCCGCAGCCGCCGGGTGCTGGATGTTCATACGCCGCCAGCGCCGCCAGACCTATCCGCTGATCGACTTCTCCCTGTTCGGCAACCGGAGCCTGCTCACCGGGGTGATCGCGGCCGCACTGGCGATGGCCGCCACCGTCGGCGTCGACCTGGTCCTCACCCAGCGCCTGCAGCTCGTACTAGGCCTTACCCCCCTGCACGCGGGCCTGATCGTGACCGCGTTCGCGGCCGGCTCCCTGCCCGTCGGCGTGCTGGCCGGCGGCCTGCTCCACCGCTCCCGGGTGCGCCCGCTGATCGGCGGCGGCCTGCTCCTGGGCGCCGCCGGCGTCCTGGTCACCCTGCTGCTGACCCCGGGTGCGGTCGCCCTGCTGGGCGGCGGCCGGAGCCCGGCATGGGTCGCGCCGGGCCTGGTCCTGGCCGGCGCGGGCCTAGGTATCGTCATGGTCGCAGCCTCGGCCGCGATCATCAGCGGCGCCCCGCCGCGGCGCGCCGGCATGGCCTCCTCCATCGAGTCGGTCTCCTACGAACTAGGCAGCCTCGCCGGCGTCACCGTCCTGGGAACCATCCTCACAGCCGTCTACACCCACACGATCCACCTCCCCGCAACCGCCCCCGCCCAGGCCGCCGGCAGCATCGACCAAGCCCGCGCCGCGGCAGGCCACCTCCGCGCCGGCCAGGCCCACACCCTGCTGGCCGCCGCCGCCAGCGCCTTCGGCAACGGCTACACCGTCGCCCTGGCCATCACCGCCATCGCCCTGGCCGCAGGCAGCGCCTTCACCTACCGCTATCTCAACCGGCAGCCCACCACCCCCGCAGAACAGGCCCGGCGCCCCGAACCGGCCCAGCACGGCAGGAAGCCACTTGAGCCGACTGGCTCCGGGAGACGAACCGGCCCGGCTCCCCAAAGGTGACGTACAGCCCGGCCCACCACAGGAGGTTCCGATGACCGTACACGTGTCCTCCAAGCCGGCCGACGGGGCATCCAGGCTGCCCACAGCGGCATGGCTGGTCCTCGGCATCGTCCTGGTCGCGGACATCATGGATCTGCTTGACGCCACCATCACCACCATCGCCGCGCCGACCATCAGCTCCTCGCTGCACGGCGGCCCGGGCCTGATCAAGTGGCTGGGCGCCAGCTACGCACTGGCCCTGGGAGTGCTGCTGGTCACCGGCGGGCGGCTGGGCGACAAGTACGGCCGCCGCCGGACCTTCCTGATCGGCATCGCCGGCTTCACCGCGGCCTCGCTGGCCTGTGGCCTGGCCTGGGATCCGCCCGCGATCATCGTGGCCCGTCTGGTCCAGGGCGCGTTCGGCGCGCTGCTGATCCCGCAGGGCTTCGGCATACTGGGCTCGGTCTTCCCGCGCGAGCACATCGGCAAGGCGTTCAGCGCCTTCGGCCCGATCCTGGGGCTGTCGGCTGTCGGCGGTCCGCTGCTGGCCGGCCTGCTGATCGACGCCAACCTGTTCGGGCTGGGCTGGCGGCCTATGTTCCTGATCAACATCGTGCTGGGCGCGGCCGGGCTGGCCGCCGGGCTCAGGCTACTGCCGCGCGACACCGGCGACCGCGCGGTGAGCATCAACGCCCTAGGCTCCGCGCTGCTCGCGGCGTGCATGCTGGGTCTGCTGTTCGGCCTGATCCAGGGTCCACCGACGGGTGGACTGCCGCGCCGATTGCCGCCCTGGCCGCCGGGGTGATCTTCTTCGCCGCCTTCGCCCAGCGCCAGCGGACCGCGGCGGCGCCGCTGATCAAGCCGTCGCTGCTGCGCAACCGGGGCTTCACCGCCGGGCTCATCCTCGGCCTGGTCTTCTTCGCCACCGTGGCCGGGCTGCTCTACGCGGTCTCGCTGTTCCTGCAGCGGGGGGCCGGCTACAGCCCGGAGCGGGCCGCGGTGACCGGGTTCGCCCCGGCCGCCGTCGGGATCGTGATCGCGTCGGCGGCCTGCAGGAACCTGGTCACCAGGCTGGGCCGCCGGCTCAGCCTGGCCGGCATCGTGGTGACGGTGGGCGGCGTAGCCGTGCTGGTGACCGTCGTGGCGCACTCGGGCACGGCAGCCAGCGCGGCCGAGCTCGCCCCGGCCATGACCCTCATCGGCCTGGGCATGGGCGCCACGTTCTCCACCATCTACGACATTGCCATCGGCGACATTGACCCGGCCGAGGCCGGCAGCGCCAGCGGCTCGCTCAGCTCGATCCAGCAGCTGGCCAACGCGATCGGCGCGGCCGTCATCACCACCATCTACTTCGGCGCGCTAGCGGGCGGCCCGACGCACGCCATGACCCTCAGCCTGCTCACGGTCATCGCCATCGGCGTGCTGAGCTGCCTAGCCATCCCGCTACTGCCGCGCCACGCCCAGCCCGCCCGCCCGCACTGACCAGCTGGCACCGCCACCAGGCTGCAATGCGTGCCTAACGTTCCGCCGATCACCTGCCGAGGAAAACGGCGCAGAACAACCGATTCAGGGCGCCAGTCGCAACCAGCACTACGCGCCCACCCCGCGTACATATCGGCGAGTATTCGCGCGCCTGCTGTCCCGGGCGTCGGTCACGTTCTGCGGCGGCTGGTCTCTTCCAGGCAGTACCCCAGTGACCGCAAACGAGTGCGGTGCAGGCTGCCTGCTGCGACCGGACCGGGGTTTCAGGCGGTCCTGGCGAGCATCCGCCGCTCGGTGACTTCCAGGTCCGCGTGGACCTGGCTGCCCGGCTCGGACAGGTAGGCGCTGACCGTTTCGGACCGGGCTGGTCGCGGCTCGTCCCATGCCGCGGCACGGGGGCGAACCAGCCGGGCAGCCCCGCCGCCCGGCCCACGGCGGGTACGGCTGCCCAGGCTGCTTGTGTCGTCACACGCTGGGTCACACGGCGGGCGTGCATGGTCGGTCTAGGAAGGCTCAAGGACCGAAGGAGTAGACCATGCCGCTTGTCAACGTGCGCCTGATCGAAGGGGTTTTCACCCCGGAGCAAAAACGCGAGATGATCCACCAGCTGACCGAGACTATGGTGGAAATCGAGGGCGAGAACCTGCGCCCAGTCACGTGGGTGATCGTCGAGGAGGTCAAGAGTGGGGACTGGGGCATCGGCGGAAACGGCCTCACCACCGCAGATGTCCACGCTCTGCAGGGCCAGACCCCGTCCGCGGTCCCGGGCTGAGGTTTGCCGGCGGTGACACGGCGGGCACGGCTGCTCGGGTCTCCTCGCATCGAGGATGCCGGGCGGCCGTGCCCGCCGCCGCGCGGGCACAAGTCCTGGGCGGCGCTCGCCCGGGTGGCGCTGGCCGGGCGTCCGGTCGGGCGGCATGAGCTGGCGAGCGAGCTGTTCGGCGAAGCGGATGACCCGCTGGGTGCGCTGCGCTGGTCCCTGGCGGATTTGCGGCGCAGTTTCGGCCAGCCCGGGTTGCTGTGCGGCGACCCGCTGAGCCTGTCGCCGGCTGAGCTGTGGGTAGATGTGCGGGCGATCGAGGACGGTTCGCTGCCGGTCGAGGAGATAGGCGGTGACCTCCTGGAGGGGATCGAGCTGCGGAATTGCCCGGGGTTCGATACGTGGTTGCTGCTGGCCCGCCTACACTGCGCCGCCCGGGGCAGGGAGGAGCTTCGCCGGCGAGCGCTGAGCCTGATGGCCGCTGGTGACACCGAGGCCGCGGTGGCTGCGGCGGGGCGCGCGGCCGGGCTGGATCCGCTGGACGATGGGGCTCAAGAACTTTTCCTGCGGGTCCTGGTGGCGGCCGGGCGCGGCGGGCTGGCATCAGCGCATCTGGCGTCGTGCGAGGCGTTGTTTGCGCGTGAGGGACTTATCCCGTCGCCGGCGCTGCGGTCCGCTGCTCGCGATCCGGACTTGCTGTCGCGTCCGCGCCTGCGGGCCGGGGTGGTCGCTGCGTCGCTGTTGCGGGCGGGAACAGCTGCCCTGGACGCGGGCGCGGTAGACGCCGGGGTCGAGACGCTGCGCCGCGCGGATCAGGAGGCCAGGCGGGCGGCTGATCCGACTGTCCAGGCTGAGGTGCAGCGTGCCCTGGGCAGTGCCCTGGTTCATGCGGTCCGCGGATCCGACGGTGAGGGAGCAGTGGTGCTGCACCGCGCGTTGCTGGCCGCCCGCGCCGCGAACCGGCCCGACGTGGCCGTGGACGTCCTACGTGAGCTGGCTTTCGTGGACGTGCAGGCGGGTCGGCACGCCTCCGCCGACCGGGCGCTAGCTGAGGCCATGCAGCACGCTTCCGGTGATCCTGCTCTGACGGCCGGGATCCTCGCCATCCGTGGGATGAACCAGGCTGACCGCGGGCGGCACACCGAGGCGGCGGAGTTGCTCACCGAGTCGGCCGGCACGGCCCGCGAGGCCGGGCGTGCCCGCCAGGAAGCCTGGTCGCAGGGGGTACTGGCCCGCTCGCTGCTGCTCGCCGGCCAGGTGCAGCCGGCGCAGGAGGCCGCCGAGCGGAGCGTGGCGGTGGCGCGGCGCGAGCGGTGGAACGCGTTCCTGCCGTGGCCCCAGGTGCTGCGTGCCCAGTGCCTGGCCGAGGCCGACCGCTGGGATGAGGCTGGCGAGGATGCCGAACATGCGTTCGTGCTGGCCTGCGAGCTGGGTGATCCCTGCTGGGAGGGGATGGCCGCCCGGGCACTCGGGCTGCTGGCGCTGCACGCGGGTGACCTGGGCGCCGCGCACGTCTGGCTGACCGATGCCCGGCGCCGCTGCGATCGGGTGCCGGACCGGTACGTGTGGATCTCCGCCTACATCGGCCTGGCCCAGCTGGAAACCGCCGCCCGCGAGAACACCTGCCTGGTCGCACCCGCTGCGGCCCGGCTCTACGAGCACGCGGTACGTGGCGACCTGCCGGAGTTCCTGGCCTGGGCGCTGGTGTACCAGGCCGAGTCCGGCGACCGTGCAAAAATCCCGCTGGCACGCAGTGCGGCTGCTGGCATCGTCAACCCCGTTTTGCAGGCCCGGGTCCAGGCTCTGCCGGGCGGTGAGCCCTATCGAAAAAGCGGACCGAAAGCAAGCGCGGAACCGGCTGCGAGACGCCGCGCATCCGGCGCGACAGCTTAGGCACCGGCACCGGCGCAGGGCCCGAGTGGCCCCGCCTCGGCGCGTGCGGCCGTCATCTGGCATCTGCGGAATCCGGGTCAGGATCTTGGGTGCTGATCTGCGCAGGTCTGGCGCCAGTGCTTTGGCGATTGCCTGGACGACATCGCGACGACGAGATCATCCGGCGTGCAGCACAGGTGGTGGCAGACTGCACAGGCAAACCGCCGGGTAGATCTTTGCGGCAACAACATGGCGGCACGCATGGGCAGAAGCGGCGGCACAGCTTGCGGAAAGGACCAAGAGCCGCCGCCTGAGGCGCACAGCGCCGAGCAGGGCGCCTGTCCGGCCTGGGCCGCTACCGGTGCGGCTGCGGACTTGCGTCTATGGGACGGCCGAATGTGACGGCGCCGCGCACGGGAGCCGGCGCCAGCGTCCGGTACCGGGCGTCCGGGCGCGCTCCGAGCGCGTCATTGACCGTGGACAGCGCGATGCGCAGCGCAACGTACACGGTCATGGCAAAGATGTCGGCATCGCAGAAACCCGCGTCCCGCAGCTCCTGCACGTCCTGGGTGCTAGTGCCGTTGGGGTCGTTCGTGACCCGGCGCGCCCATGCTGCCATCGCCCGCTCAGCCTCTGTCAGCGCACCGTCATCGCCCCGCAGTACTCCGGCCGCAAGCTGTGCATCAGCCTTCGCCGCGAGCTTGGTCCCCCAGGCCAGTGAGCAGTAGGAATCACCAAGTGCCGAGGCGCACGCGGTGACGAGGATGCCCCGTTCCCGGAACGTAAAGGGCCGCGCCGAGGCGACCTGGCTTATCAGGCTGAACAATTTCTCCATCGCCTCGATCTGGTAAGCCCACAGTCGGGACGCGTTCATCACGAAGCCCAATTCCGCCAGGTCCGCGTCGAACCAGGCCTGCACCTTCTCAGTCACTTCAGCGCGATCGAGAAACTGGGTCACGCCCGCCATGTCACTGGCACTGGTCATCGTAATCTCCCTCCGTTTCCGGTGCCGCGCTGGTCACGAGCGGGTCGTATTCGGATCCGGCTTGCGGCCGAGGTATCCGACCACGTCAATTTCCGCGCGCAACGGCAGCCCGTCCCGCACCTGAGCGGTCGCGGCCTGCATTGCCGCCTCGGTGAACGCAGGCTCGCCGACCTGCTGGATGGCCTCAAAAGCCGGTCCGGTCGAGGCCAGCGTACGGGCGAACAATCCGGGATCGGCGAATTCCCACGCGAACGCGACAGTGCGCCGCCGCACGTCCACGTAGCCGCAGCGGGCCAGGAGTTCCTCGCCCCGGCCGGGACGACCGAGGGCTACCATCGCGGCCTGGTTGGCCACCTTGGGCTCTGCTGCCAGCTGAAACGGGCTGAGCGCCCAGACGCCCGGCGAGACCTTGAGATGACCCCAGACCGTCAGGCCGATGCGGCCGCCGGGGCGCAGCACCCGCCGGACCTCCTCCAGCGCGGCCGGAGTGGTTCCCCAGATCCCGCGGAAGCTCGTCACCACCGTGAATCCGCTGTCGTCCCAGGGCAATGCGTGCATGTCTCCCACCCGGATGTCGGCTCGCGGACTTCGGTCCCGCGCCACAGCGACCAGCCGGGCAGAGGCATCGATGCCCGCGCAGTCAGCACCGCGCACGGACGCGAGCTCGATGGCCAGTCCGGCTCCGCAGGCCACGTCGAGCAGCCTGTCGCCATCGTCGACGCCGAGCATGTGATGCAGGGCGACGTACTCCCGGCAGTTGCCCGGCTCGCTGAGCGTCGCGAAATCCACCGCCTTGCGGCCCCAGCCCTCATCCACCACGGTCCAGTCCGGTCCGCTGGCACCTTCTTCTGACATCCCACTCCTCGCTGCCCGTTCCCTTCCGGGCGGCCCTGCCTCTCCCCTAAGCATCCGCAGCGAGCATGTGAGAAAACGTGTGAGCAAGACGCGAGACACACCGCCATTTACGGCCGACTACGCTCCCGGCGGCCGGGATACAGGTTGTACCGCGGTGTGTCGCCCTCGGCTTGTTTCCCGTGTCCTGATGCGGTCCGGCCCGTATCCGGCATTCGGAACGGTTTAGGTGTTGGGGCCGTTGTCGCAGGCCGGGCTGAGCAGGCGGTCGACGAGTGAGCTTGCATAGGCGGGATCGGCGGGGAGGGTGCCCCATAGCGCGCCGGTAGAGCAGGCCCAGGACCGCGTCGGCGATCGTGCCCGGGTCGGGGGGCTCTCGCCCCGACCGGCGGCCCGGTCGGTGACCTGCCGGATGGCCCGCATCCGCCGCTGGAGATGCTGGTCGCGTTCGGCCTGGGCCTCCGGGGTGCTGGGGATGGAGGTGATCAGGGCCAGGAGAAACAGCCTGCCTTCCGGCCGGGCCAGGTCGGCCGCTGCAGATGCGGCCCAGGGGCTCAAGTCGCCTCGCAGGCTGCCGGTGTCCGGGACCGGGAGATCGCGTTCAAGCCGGCTCATAGCCACGTCGGCCAGCAGTCCCTCGCGAGTGCGCCAGCGCCGGTAGATGCTGGTCGGGTTGACGCCGGCGCGCTTTTCGTCGAACTGCGCGCCGCTCCAGCCGCCCACGACGCGCACCCACTGCCGGGCAGCGTACGCTCTGCCTGCTCGCACAACATCCGCAGGCCCAGGCTCAGCGATGGCACCCCGTCCCAGCGCAGCTCAAGCAGGTAGTTCACGCCTCCGCGGATGAGGTGGATGTACGAGTCATTGAGTCCGGGGATCACGCGGGGCCCGAGTGCGTTGACCACGCGGGTACCAAGCCCGGCCAGGGCAGCGACGTCGGCCTCGTTGCCGACGGCAGTGATGCGTCCCGCGGATACGGCGAGCGTGGCGGCCTGCGGCCGGGCGGGATCCCCCGTGAAGATCCGTCCATTGCGCAGGATCAGATCGGCCAATCCCGCCGTCCCGGGCGGTGTCGCGGCTGTAATCGGTCGAGGAAGCCACGGCGGCGTTTCCTTTCGTGCCGGACTCGCTCGCGTGCCGGGCGGCGCCCAGGCTGCCGGGCGTTCCGAGCGCGGCCCGCGTGGTGCGGTTCACCAGCAGGCCGCTCCCGGCGGGTAAGCCCGACGGCCTTGCGGCTGACAGACTGTCAGGCGGCCCACGGCGGGGTGAAGGCACCGACCTGGGTCATGATGGTCGCGATGTCGTCGGCGGCCCATTCCTCGCTGATCTTGCCGTCGGTGATCCGGTAGATGTCGATGGCGTTCCATCGGACCGGCTTGCCGTCGGCCAGCACCCCGAGCAGGCTTCCCTTGACGGTGGCGGCGACGACGAGCCGGACCATGACCAGGTCGTTCTCGGCGGTGATGTCCTGCTCGGCCGCGTACAGGTCCGGCAGCGCCCCGATGAAAGACCCGAGCAGGTCGGCCAGGTTCTCCGCTCCGGCGACGTCGCCGAGGCTATTGCCGTGCCAGACGACATCGGTGGTGACGAAATCGGCCGCCTTACCCGGGTTGTGCTGGTTGAAGACCTGGTCGATGTAGTCGCGCGCGATCTTCTTGTTGGCTTCGAGCTGCTCGGTGGTGGTGGTCATGGCCCTCTCCTAGGAGTGTTTGCTGATCGTGCCGAGCAAGGGAGGCGCCCGGCCGGTGGACCCAGGATTGCTGCGAACCGCGTGAGAGGTCATCACACGATCCCTGTGATCCGCCACACCGGGTCGATCGCATCGCTCCCGTCTGAAGCTGACTGACCGCGGCTGAGCGAGGGCTCAGGGACCGCCACCACTCCTTGACACTGCGAGCGATGGCTGGCGTCCTCCACGCCCAGCCCCTCCACCGGCTGGCTGGCCGCGAGGTCCTCCCTAGAATGGGTAGGTGGGCGACCGCCGATTGTGGCCCAGCGCTGCCCGGCGAACGACTCGATCCCGGCCGTGCCGCCGAACTTGCGTAGCCGGAGTCCCCCGAAAGGGGCCATGGGCGGTGACGGTGGGGCCCTGGCGCCCTTTACCGGCCAGGGGCCAACTGCGAGGTTGCGAGGCCCGTCAGGACGGACTTGGGAAGGTCTCAGTTCACGCCGGATCACCCGCCGGGTGACTAGCTCACTCATGCTGCCGCCCCGGGTCGGCCGGTCGGTCATCGAGACCGGCTGGCTTGTCGTGCTCGTGCCCGTCTGGCTGTGAGGGAAGCGGACTCCACCCATACTGCGGGCGTACGTGGCCGCTGTGCCTTGGGTCAACTGACCCCCGCGTCGCAAAGTGGCTAATCGAGTGGCTCAAGCCGCCAGATACCACACCCCCCCGCGCCAAGGTCGGCGCTCACCGACCCAGGGCTTCTGGTCTGGCGTGGACCCCGGTGATCGGGGCCCGAGTCCAGGCGGATTTGGTTGCAGGATCGTGGCTGTGGTGCTGGTGATGAAACGTCTCTGTCCCGGCTGGCCGAAGCAGACCCATCTGTCGGGGTATGTGGGTTCCACAGGAGATGGCGCGCGGTGGGGATACCTGGGGAAGTGGTGCTTGCCGTGGCATGTCCTGGTCGCTCAGACTGCGGGGGTGACCCTTGCTGGGGGCGTCCGATGACGGCGTCAGAGCTGATCGGGCGGGACCCGGAGATCGCCGCGGTGGAGTTGCTGCTGGCCCGTATCGGCGACGGCGGCGGCTCGTTGCTGGTACTCGGCGATCCCGGGATCGGGAAGTCGGCACTGGCGCAGATGGCCAGCCGCCGCGCGGCCGGCCGCGGGATGCGGGTACTGACCTGCGCCGGCGTGCCAGGGGAGGCGCACCTTTCGTTTGCCGGGCTGCACCAGCTGCTGCGGCCGGTGCTGGCCGAAGCCGGCGGGCTGCCGCGCGGCCAGCGGGATGCGCTGCTCACTGCCCTGGGGGTGGGCGAGGCGGCCCGGCTCCGGCGATGCCGCTGGTCGGGCTGGCGACCCTGGAGCTGCTGGCCGCCGGAGCCGGGCGGGCGCCGGTGCTGGTGGTCGCCGAGGACGTGCACTGGCTCGATTCGTCCACGTGCGAGGTGCTGGCATTCGTGAGCCGCCGGCTGGGCGCGGACCCGGTCGGACTTGTGGGGACCGCCCGCGAAGCCGAACTGGATGACAACCCGCTGGCCGGGGCGGGGCTGGCGGAGCTGCGGCTCGGCCCGCTGGATGCGGTGGCCGCGGCCGCGTTGCTGGACGCGTACGGGGTGCTGGACCCGGTAGTGCGTGAGCGGGTGCTGGCGCAGGCGGCCGGGAACCCGCTGGCCCTGGTGGAGCTGCCGACGGCAGCCGGCCAGCAGGACAGCCGCGAGGCCCTGAACGAGTGGATTCCGCTGACCCGGCGACTGGAGGAGGCGTTCGCGTCCCGGCTGCCGGGGCTGCCCGCGGTGACGTTCACCGCGTTGCTGGCGGCTGGGCTGGACGACGGCGATGCGCTGGCGGAGGTGCTGGCCGCGGCGAGCTTGGTGGCGGGCGCGCCGGTCTCGGTGGCGGATCTGGCGGCTGCGGTGGCGGCGGGGCTGGCCGAGGTGGACGGGCACAGCGTGCGGTTCCGGCATCCGCTGGTGCGGTCGGCGGTCGGTGAGGCCGCCGGGCTGGCCCGGCGGCAGGCCATGCACCGGGCGCTGGCGCAGGTGCTGGCCGGCGCGCCGGACCGCCGGGTGTGGCACCGGGCGGCGGCCAGCCTGGGGCCGGACGAGCAGGTGGCATCCGGGCTGGAGACTGCCGCGGACCGGGCCTTCGGGCGCGGGGCGATCGCCGAACAGGCCGCGGCGCTGGCCGCCGCGGCCCGGCTGAGCCCGGGTCTGGCCCGTCGCGGGCAGCGGCTGATCCGCGCTGCGTGGGGGTTTTACGACTTGGGCCGTCGGCAGACCACGCTGCGGCTGCTGGATGAGGCCGAGCCGCTGGACCTGGAACCGGGCGACCGGCTCCGGCTGTCCTGGGCCCGCGAGATCGCGGGGGCCGCCACCCGGTCCGGCGCCCGGCCGCTGGCCGCGCTCGCTGAGCTGGCCGACCAGATGCGCCAGGACGGGGACAACGACCAGGCGCTGCTCACACTCGAGCACGTGGCGCTGCGGTGCTGGTGGTCCAACCCGGACCGGCGGACCAGGCAGCGGATGACCGCGGTAGCCGAGGCCGTGCCGGTAGCCGACCAGGATCCGCGGCTGCTGTTCGTCCTGGCAACGAGCGACCCTGCCGGGCACGGCCCGGCGGTCCTGGCGCGGCTGGCACAGCACCAGCCCGGCTCGGGTACTCCCCATCAGGACAACCTGCTGGGCTACGCTGCCGCGGCCGTGGGGGCATGCGAGCAGGCGGTGGGGTTTCACACCACGGCAGCGGCCAGGCTGCGGGCCCGCGGCTCGCTTGGCTTGCTCGGCACGGTGCTGCTCAGCCAGGGGTGGTCGGCGCTGCTGCTCGGCCAGGCCGCCCTGGCCGGGCCGGTCGCCGAAGAAGCCGCACGGCTGCTGGCCGAAAGCGGCAGTCCGCTGTGGGCGGCCTGCGCGCAGCTCGTCCAGGCGGTCCTGGCCGGCCGGCGCGGCGACACTACCACCGCCGCCGACCTTGCCGCCCAGGCCGAGCGGGTCCTGCTGACGGGCGGCGTGCCCCCGCTGCTGGCCCAGGTCCAGCTCGCCCGCGGAACCGCCGCGCTCGGCGCCGGCCGGCACGACGAGGCGTACGAGCAGCTGGCCCGGATCTTCGACCCGCACGACGCCGCCTACCACCCGCAGCTGCGGGCCTGGGCGCTGGCCGACCTGGCCGAGGCCGCCGCCGGCGGCGGCTACCAAGAGGCGGCCCGCCGCCATCACGCCGAGCTCACCCGCGAGGCGGCCGCGGCCGGTTCGCCGCTGCTGCGCGCCAGCCTGGCCGTGGCGGCGCCGATGCTCGCCGTCGGCGACGACGCGCAGGCGCTGTTCGACGCTGCCTTCGACGCCGACCTGACGGCCTGGCCACTGCACCGCGCCCGGCTGCAACTCGCCCACGGCATGTGGCTGCGCCGCCGCCAGCAGGCCGGCGAGTCCCGCGCGCCGCTGCGCGCCGCGAGAGACACCTTCGACGCGCTCGGCGCCGGTGCCTGGGCCGGCCGGGCCCGCCGCGAGCTGCGCGCCGCCGGCGAGCGCAGCGGCCAGCCGGCCCCGCGGGCGCTGGACCTGCTGGCCCCGCAAGAGCTGCAGATCGCGCGGCTAGCCGCCGAAGGGCTGACCAACCGGGAAATCGGCCAGCAGCTGTACCTATCGCACCGCACCGTCCGCAACCACCTGTACCGGATCTTCCCGAAGCTGGGCATCACCTCGCGCGCCGAGCTGGCAGCCGTCGTGGGCGCCTCTCCAGATTCGATGTAGCCACTAGGTTCTGAATTTTCGTCTGTCACCCTGATCTCTGGCTCGCTTTCGCGTGCGTCATGCGGACGAGATTCACGCCGTGGCCGCGGACCGCTATGCGACGAGGCAAGTTTCGTCGAGTGGGAACAGGCCAGTGCCAAGCTCCCGGACTGGCAGACCAGCTGGCGCCGCCTGGTAGCCGACGGCCGGTCAGCCCCGCTCACCAGCCCATCGGACGCCAACCAGACTCGAGCCTTCCCCGCTCCAGTCCAGCCACCTCCCAGCGTCTCCTGACGCAGACGAGCTCATGAGGGGTTCCCCTTTCACAAGACCTGACGAGTATTCGCGGAAGCAGGACGGAGGTAGCCGCCACCGGGTCCGCGCCGGTGACGGCGGCTAGCGCAGCGATCTAAACGCCTCCCGGATTTCGGCGGAGAACAGTTGCGGCTCTTCCCAGGCCGCGAAGTGGCCGCCCCTGGCGGCCTGGTTGAAGTAGATGACGTGCGGGTAGAGCTTCTCGACCCAGCTTCGCGGGGCCCGGAAGATCTCGCCGGGGAAGGTGGTGAAGCCGACCGGGAGTGGCCCGCGGAGGAGCCTGGCCGGCTGCGTGAGCTGCGGCCTGCCCGCCCTCCCAGTACGAGCGGGCTGCCGAGGCCCCGGTGCCGGTCAGCCAGTACAGCGTGACGTTGTCGAGGATGTGGTCCCGGGTGAGATTGCCCGCGGGCTGGCCGCCGAGAAACGCGCGGGAGATCTTGTAGTAGCTGTCGGTGTCGTGGTCGAGCATCCACCGGTGCTCCAGTAGGTCATCAGGTCGTGGATGGTCGCCAGCTGCACGCCCTGCGACCGGTCTGCGACGAGCTCCTTGGGCGGCCAGCGGGTGGCCGCGATACGCCGCTGCAGGTCGGCCAGGTCCTCGTCCGGTACGTGGACCTCGAAGGGTCGGATAGTGAGGTCGGTCATGGTCGTGCTGTTCTCCTTGTCCTCCGTGATAAGGCCGACGGTTTCGGGTCTCGCGCTTCTCTTTCAGCGCAGTGTGCGGAACGCCGGGCGCAACTCTTCGGAAAACAGTTGCGGTTGCTCCCAGGCGGCGAAGTGGCCGCCTTTGTCGGCTTCGTTGAAGTGGATCAGGTTGTGGTAGGCCTGCCCGGTCCAGCTGCGCGGCGCGTGGACGTACTCCTCCGGGAACTCCGTGACTGCCGCCAGGAAGGAGATGTCGGCGGCGGCGTAGAAGTTTCTGCCAGTCACGGCTTGCTGCCAGTACAGCCGCGCTGCGGACGTTGCTGTGTTGGTGAGCCAGTAGAGCGAGGTGTTGTCAAGCCAGTCATCGCGCGTGATGGCGCCGTAGGGGTGTCCGGCGAAGAGCTGGGCGAGGTGCTCGTAGGTGCCTGCGTCGTGGTCGAGGAGCCAGGCGGCGAGGCCGACGGGTGTGGCGGCCAGGCTGTAGCCGATCGTTTGCGGGCGCGTGCCCTGGATGACGCCATATCCGCGGTGATAGGTCGCGAATGCGACTTGTTCATACGCGCGCTTTTCCGCGTCCGAGAGGTCGGCGGGCGCAGGATCGCCGTTGCGGATGTGGCCGAGCACGCCGGGCGGAACCATCTGCGCGAAGTTGACGTGGATGCCGAGTAGCCCTGCGGGTGCCTGGCGCGCCATCGCGGCTGAGATCGCGGTACCCCAGTTGCCGCCCTGCGCGACGTAACGCGTATATCCGAGTCGTTGCATCAGCGCCGCCCACGCGCGTGCGATGCGGTCGGGGCCCCAGCCGGTGGCCGCGGGCTTGCCGGAGAACCCGTAGCCCGGTAGCGACGGAATAACTACATCGAACGCGTCCGAGGCGCTCCCGCTCAGGCGGCCGCCACGCCGCGAGCCGTCGCCTAAGGTCGGCGATCGCCTCTTCGGCAACATCGACGTGAAAGGCCCGGACTGCTGGATCCCCCTTCATGGCGGCCGTGTCGGTGCTCATGATTGGAGTCCTTTCTCGCGTGTCGAAACCAGACCAATCATCAGCCGTGCCACAGCGCTTACTTAGCCAAGCATGATGACCAGCTCCAGAACGCTTGCACCTTCCCGTTCACCTGGTCGTGGACCAGATGGCTGCCGTCAAGCCCAGGTCCGAGCTGTCGTTAGCGCAGCGGGCCGAACGCCGCCCGGATCTCGGTCGCGAACAGCTCGGGCTCCTCCCAGGCGGCGAAGTGACCGCCCCTTGTGGCCTCGTGGAAATAGCTGAGGGTGGGGTAGCCCAGCTCGACCCAGCTGCGCGGGGCGCGGAAGATCTCGCCGGGGAACGTGGTGAAGCCGACCGGGAGCTTAACCTGCGGCGGAGCCTGCCCGGCCGCAAGGGCCTGGGCTCGTGCGCTCTCCCAGTACGACCGGGCCGCCGAGGTCCCGGTTCCGGTCAGCCAGTACACCGTGATGTTGTCGAGGATGTGATCGCGGGTCAGGCCGCCGGACGGCTGCCCGCCGGTGAAGGCGCGGGAGATCTTGTAGTAGGCGTCAGTGTCGTGGTCGAGCATCCAGGCCGCCATGGCGACCGGTGAATCCAGCAGCGCGTAGCCGATCGTCTGCGGCCGCGTGGCCTGCTCGAGGAAGTAGCCGAAGCCGGTCGCCCTGAATGTCTTGGTCTGCTCGAGCGCCGCGCGTTCCTGCTCGGTTCCGGCCGGCATGGCGCCGCCGCCCAGCGCCGTCACGAGCAAGTTCATGTGGATGCCGGCCAGCCCCTCGGGTGCCTGGCGGCCCATCGCGTCGGTGACGGCGGCGCCCTGGTCCCCGCCCTGGGCGACGTAGCGGGTGTAGCCGAGCCGGCGCATCAGCTCCGCCCACGCCTGTGCGACGCGGCCGGAATCCCAGCCGAGTTCGGTGGGCTCGGCGGAGAAACCGTACCCGGGGATGGACGGCAGGACGAGGTGGAACGCGTCCTCGGCAGAGCCGCCGTGCGCGGTCGGGTCAGTCAGCGGCCCGACAGTCTCCAGCAGCTCGATGACCGAGCCGGGCCAGCCGTGCGTCATGATCAGCGGCAACGCGTTCTCGTGCCCCGACCTCACGTGGATGAAGTGAACGTCGACCCCGTCAATCCCGGTCTTGAACTGCGGCAGCGCGTTCAGCCTGGCCTCGCACGCACGCCAGTCGTAATCGGTCGCCCAGTAGCGCGCGAGCTCCTGGGCCGTTGCCAGCTGCACGCCCTGCGACCGGTCGCCGACGAGTTCCCTGGACGGCCAGCGCGTCGCGGCGATGCGCCGCCGAAGGTCGGCGACGGCTTCGTCGGGCATCTCGACCCGGAACGGACGGATTTCAGTCGTGTCAGACATTAGGCCTCCTTGGCTTGGTGTAATGGCCGATGCCCAGTCGGCCGTTCCAGCCGGGAGCCGCGGCCGACAGGGGTGAGCAGGCGAGCGGAAGATCAGCGCATGAGGACCCCCGTTCCGAGACCTTGCAGGCGTTAGGGGCAGAACGCCGGGCAGGCAATCCACCTGAGGCCGCGTAGCTGCTGACGGCTCGGATCCAACCCCGCCAAACATCGGACGGCCTACTTGCGGATCAAGGCTCGGCAAGGCCGGACTCACCGCCAGCATCTCTCCGCCTTGCGCTGCTGGCAACAGCTCGGGCATGCCGGGAACGGCAACCGCAGCAACCCGGGCCAGCTCGCAGCAATAGTGACGCCACCGGCGGCAGTCAGCAGGCCTGGGTTCACCTTGTCTCAGACTTTGCCTGCTTGCGGCCGATGTCCAGCACACTGGGCAGGGCACCTTAACGTGCCTGGTCGAAAGGGGTGCCCCCCACCACGACCCCCTTCGTTGCGATCCACCAGCATGCGCCAGAGCGCTGCCCTGCCGGTGATCCCGCCATGGGCCCGATGCTGCTTAACCATCTCTCCGCCGCCAACGCCGCGAAGCAAGGCGTTTCCATCCAGGCCGAGGCGGTGGCGAACGACAAGCACACCCTCTATCTGATCGCAGAGGCAGCTGACGAGGAGCAGATGAGCCGATTCCTCGGCCCCTTCGCACAGGTGGGCTCGGTCGAGCTGCTGGCCGCCTCTTCGTGCGAGGTGGTCATCAACCGCGGCGGCTGCGCTCAGGTTCTCGCTGATGTGCGGCTGCTCGCTAGCCCAGATTCACGCTGTTGAGTTATCAAGGTTCGAGCGAGCCAAGCTGACAGCGGCAAACGGCAGCCAGGGAGCGCGCCTGTCGCTCGTCGCCGATCTTGCTAGCGCTTTGCTAACAACGACCCTGGAAAACGTGCGGCCGATCCTGGACTCCGGCAGGAGCTAACGCGTTGAATGGGCCGGGTCCACTTCGGGCCTTGCTGTGACCAAGGGTGAGCAGCCCGCAGGCGATGGACCACTGCGAACTCGACCTGCCGAATATGTGAGGCTCTCTCCGCTTTGGCCTCAATGCGCTGGCGAGTACAGATCAGCCATTCGGAGCGGCCCAGGTCCCGCTGGGCGGTATCGGTCCGCTGGTGGCTGTCCCCGCCTGGTAGCCGCGGGACGCGCGCTGGGCGGCGGGTTGGGCGCCTATCTGATGGCTCCGGTATCGCCGGCTCTCGGCGGGCCGGCTGGGCGGGTGGGTTCAGGTGATGCTTCCGCTAGCGCGTACTCAACGGCGCGGCTGCCTCCCAGGGACTGGCCCCGTGTCCAGGCCTGCTCGAATGCCGCATCTCCCATGCGGGAGCGCAGCGCGGCCAGGAGACCATCGTCGTGGGCGGCGCGGGGCACGAGCGCGTGCAGCCAGCCGCTGCCCTTGGCTTGCAGGAGCGCGCCTGCGGCGGCGAGCAGATGCACGGCGCGCTCCAGGTTGTCCTGCCGGATGGCGACCGCGGCGAGCGCCTCGAGGTAGTAGGCGACGCTTGGTTCGTCCCTGGCCTCGGCCGACTGCGACACCCCTTCCTGCAGGCGTTCCGCCGCGCCGGTCAGATCGCCCTGTGCCTGGCTGCTGAGCGCCAGGTCGTAGAGCGAGACGAGGATGGTGAACCGGTCCTGCGCGCTGCGGGCCGCGTTCAGGGCCTCGGTGAACAGCTGCGCTGCGCGGTCGTGATCTGCCTGGCTGAGCCGGATCTGGCCGAGGAAATTGCACACGAGCGCCACGTCCAGCAGGTGCTGCAGACGCTCGGGTCCGGCGAGCCGGTCGTTGCCGGCCTCCTGCAGCGGGGCGAGCGTTTGTTCGAGCAGCTCGCTGGCATGCGCGTCCTGGTGCTGCAATGCCAGGAGGTGACCCAGCATGGCTGCCGTCGTGGCTGCGCCCAGCATGTCCCCGGCCTGGCGGTACAGCGGCAGGCTCTGCTCCAACAGCGGCTGCGCTGTGGCCTGGTTCCCGGACGCGAAGAGGCCGAAGCCGGTGCCGCTCAGCGCCAGGGCACGCTGCCGCGGCGGCAGGTGCTCGCTCTTGGGCAGGATGTCCACGTAGGAGGCGAGTTCCTCGGCGTGGCCGCGCAGCCACCAGAACCTCCATGTCGCCCAGGACAGCTGTATCGCCGGCTCGAGCTGGTCCTGTTCCACCAGCCAGGACATCGCGGCGCCGAGGTTGCCGTGCTCGGTCTCGAGCCGGTCCAGCCACGCCAGCTGTCCGGGACCCTGCAGCTCGGCTGGAGCCGGCTCGGCGAGCGCCAGGAAGTAGGCCGCGTGCCGGTCGTGCGCCTCCCGCCAGTCAGCGCCGTCGCGCAGGCGCTCCAGCGCGTACTCCCGGATGGTCTCCAGCAGCCCGAAGCGCGGCTCGCCGTCGCGGGTCTGCGGCTGCACCAGGCTGCTGTCCACCAGCGAGCCCAGCGTGTCCATGACGTGCCCGGCCCGGCCCGGGTCCGCCGGCCCGGCGGCGCCGACGGCCTCTGCGGCGGGCAGGTCGAAGGTTCCTGCAACCACCCCTAGGCGGGCGAATAGCGCCTGCTCGCGGGCAGACAGCAGGTCGAAGCTCCAGTCCAGGGTGTTTCGCAGTGTCTGCTGCCGCTCGGGCAGGTCGCGCGCTCCGCCCGTCAGCAGCCCCATCCTGTCGTCGAGCCGGGCCAGCAGGGCCTGCGGTGGCAGCAGCCTGACCCTGGCGGCGGCCAGCTCGATGGCCAGCGGCAGCCCGTCCAGCCGCCGGCAAATCTCAGCGACCGCCCCGGCGTTCCCGCTGGTCAGCTCGAAACCCGCGGACGCGGCTTGCGCCCGCTGCACGAACAGGCGCACCGACGCGCATCGCTGCACCTCCGCGGCATCCCCGCCGGCCCCGACCGGTGGCACCGGCAGCGGCGGCACCGGGAACTCGTGCTCACCGCTGAGCCGCAACACCATCCGGCTGGTCACCAGCGCCACCACGCCCGGAGCGGCGCCCAGCAGCTCAGCCACCAGCGGAGCCGCCCCCATCACCTGCTCGAAGTTGTCCAGCACCAGCACCAGCCGCCGGGCGCGCAGGTACGACTTCAGGTCGGTGCTCACCGTGCCGCCCGAGGTGCTCAGCCCCAGCGCGGCGGCGATCGCCGCCGTCACCAGCTCGGCCGCCCGGACCGAGCCGAGCTCAACGAACCGCACCCCGTCCTCGAAGCCCGGACCCAGCCGCTGCGCGACCTCCACCGCGAGCCTGCTCTTCCCGACTCCGCCCGGGCCGGTGAGGGTCACCAGGCGCACGCCCTCGGCACGCACCAGGTCGCCCACCGCCGCAACGTCATCGTCGCGGCCCACAAGCGGCGTCGCCGGCACCGGCACCGCCCCTGCCAGCGACGCCCCGTCCGCGGCGCCGTCCCGCGCCGGCGCCCTCTCGAACCGCTCGCTCAGCAGCACGGCCAGGTCGTTCTCGACCAGGCGCTGCAGCTCGGCGGCAGCAGAGAAGTACTGATAGGACACGTCACCGGCATCCCTGATCCGGGTCAGCAATTCCGCCAGCCGCGACTCACGCTCCGCCGCCGGCGACTTCACATAGATCAGCCTGGGCAGCCCCGCCGACAGCAGGTACTCATCCTCCAGCCCGGATACCTGCTCCCCCGGCGCGACCCAGCCGTAGCTCTGCCAGTACACGCCCACGAACACCTGGCTCTGCGCCAGGTAGGAGCGGTATACCTGCCGCGGCGGATGCGGCCGGGCGCCCAGCTCGAACATCACCGGCACCAGCCGCAGACGGGTCACCGCGTCCCGCACTGCCTGCCGCTCAGCGGCCAGTTCCTGCAGCGTAGAGCTCACAAAGACCCGCAACCGCTGGTCAGGCGTGCGGATCACATCCGTCTCGGCCATCACTCCACAGCCTAGGCAGGCGCGGCGGTCGGCAACAGATCCGGTCAGTCCGCGGCAGTGCACGTCGAGCCAGTGTGATGCCGATCCCGCTCGGGTGGGCCCGAGCCCGCCAGGGCGCGGGCCAGCTTCAAAAGCGCGTCCCGGACGTGGCAGAGGCGAACGTCACCACGAAGTCCTCTTGGGCGATGGTCTCGAGCGCGCAGGGGCCGCGCGCCGCCCGGACGGCAGCGATGGCCGCGTCTGGAGACGCCCCGGCGGCGACCAGGTAGCATGCCGCGACCGTTCCGCTCCGGCCGAGCCCGCCCATGCAGGTCACGACCACTGCCTCGCCGCGCTCGGTCGCCTCGCGGCACCACTGGACGAGCTCGATGGCGTCGGCGACGTCGGGTGTGCCCTGGTCGGGGATGGGGAGACGGCGGTAGGTGAGGCCGGCGGCCTGAGCCCGGGGGCCGAGCTCGGGTACGCCCGCCCAGGTGAGCTCGGAGTCGGTCAGCAGGCACAGGAGCCGGGTGGCGCCCTCGGACCGGAGCCGGGTCAGATCCGTGCCCAGCTCGCGGCCCCGATCCCGCCGTCCGGGGCACAGGGTGACACCGAGCCGGCCCGCCCCGATGAGATCCGATTCAATCCAATCCACCCGCAGGGCCAGGTCGGCTTCGACCGTGCGGGTGATCTGATCGGCGAGCGAGCAAGCCGCCGCCAGCGCCGACTGCTTCTGCAGCGGGGACGCCTCAGGGAAGCTGAGCGTGTGGACCGCGTAACGCAAGAGGGCCACCTGGAGCTGCAGGGGGTGGCGGTCCTCACGGCACAGCTGGCCCCCGATCCGGCGCAGCACCTGCAGCACCTCCCACGCTCGGACGAACTGCGGAGAGCACACCTGGTCAGGGCGGTCGGGGAGTTCGGCCTGAAGATCGGCGACCGAGCGGAGGGCGCAGGTGATGGCGAGCGCCTCCAGGAGCTGGGAGGCGTCCTCGATGGGCGTGAGCAGGTAGAGCAGGTCGTTCTCGAACTTGGCCACGTCCTTCAGCACGTGCCCCGGCCCGGCGTGGAAGAAGTCGATAACCCAGACGTTGTGATGAGCGTCGACCAGGATGTTGGCCGCGTTGAGGTCGCCGTGCACGTACGCCACGTAGTGGTAGTCGTGCACTGGCAGCGGGTGGCGGGCCAGGAAATCCTCGTAGAACCCGCAGACATTGGGCAGCGACATCCCCCCGGGGAAGTCGAGCACTTTCCGGCCGGGGTCAGCGGTGACGGCGGCGACACTTTTCCGGACCGCCGGTCCAAGCCCGGGAGAGAACTGATAGTGCTCGAAAAGCGGCATGCGTTCGTAACGGGCCGCTGCGTAGAGCGGGCCGAGGACTTCTTCGAATGCGCTCCGCACCACCGAAATGACGCGACGCGTTGCCGCCCCGGCGGCGAACATCGCCTGCAGCGTCCGGACCTGGCCCTGGCCCATGGCAGCATACGCGTATTTGAGGCCGGCCCGGTCGCCCAGGTCGACGAAGCCGCGGACACGGGGGGCGTTGTTGCCGAGCACGGCCTCGACTTGCTCGAAGGCGACCCGCTCCTGGGCGATGGTGCGGTTCGGGCCTAGCTTGATCACGGCCGGCGCCTGGGCGTGGCCCAACGCGTCCTGACTCGTCGCCCGCCACACCAGGGCCCCTGAGTAGCCGCCCGAAATCGGCTCCAGGTCCACCTGTGTGCTGTCTCGGAACAGGTGGGCGACGATGGCGCGGTCCCTGGGGCCGAGGGCCACCCCGACGTCGGTGCCCTCGATCCGGGGCTCGAAGCCAAGCAGATGATGGGGAAGGGCCAGCTCTGCCCCGGGACGCAGCCAGTCGGCGAACTCAGCAGGGGAGTCGAAGCAGCGCACGCCGAGGATCTTCTCGAGTTGCGCCAGGGCGTTGAAGTGCTGGGCGCGCGAGGCGCTTGCGGTCAGGGCGCTGCAGGTCGCCAGCTCATCGATGCCGAGCCTGGTCTTCAGGTCGTAGAGCAGGAAGCTCACCTTGGCCTCTGTCCACACCCCGACGACGCCCACGCGCAGCGGCTCATCGCCGTGGGCGTGACGGATTCCGCACGAGCTGCCGGGCCAGATCCGTTCCCTCCAGGTCGTTCAGCGTAAGCGAATCGACGATCCGCTCGTTAGCGGCCGTCATGGCCCGCTCATCCATGCCCAGGACGAATCGCGCCCCGCTGGAGCCTTTGATGCAATGGGCGCCGAATCGCTCCAGGTGCTCGCGCTGGGCGGGATCGTCAGCATCGTGCCAGTCGCGGATGTGGATGAGGTCGATGGCGTCCGGGGCCAGGCTGCGGGCCCAGTCGATCAGCTGCGCCAGCGGTCCCGCCGAAGGCTCGGGCCCGAGGAGACGAGCCGCTTCGCTGTAGCCGACATGCAGCAGGTTGGGCAGGGGATCATGCGGGCCTATGGGGTCGACGAAATCGCGCTGAAGGCACTGCGTGATCAGGACCGTGGTCATCTTCGGGGTAGCGGGGAAAAACCACAAGACGCCGGGAACTGGCCTATCGCGAGCATCGGCCGGATATTATCACCTCGTTCCGTTGCCGAGTCCGACGGCGAGTAGGACTGGGACATGGACGGTCGCAAGGGGCAGGTGTGACCGCTTCGCCGGGCAGGGAATCGCCTGCGGACCGGGCAGGTGTGATCATGACCGGCGCCAGCAACCACCGTCCCGATCCCCAGGTGCGGGTACGCCGAGTCTCATCGGGCCGTGGTGGTCGCGGCCCGGTATTCCCCCCGAAGCCGCCCGGATTACCGGCCAAGCGGTGCCTCGCCGCTCTGAACGCTGAACGAGGTGCCGTCCATCGGCCCGGGCGGTCCGTCGGCCGACAGGCACTCAGATCACCCGGATATGTACGGTCGCCGGCTTGTCGGACCAGGACGGCACGGCCAACCAGGCGGATATTGCACGTCGCACGTCGGCCGAGTTGTCACCGTGGGTAACGAAACGCCAGTGCCCGGTCTGGCAGGTAAGGTACCCAGCGGGTCAGTCCCGGCTACTCCCGTCTGACCCTCGCCGACGCACAGCAGCGCTACGACGACGCCATCGGCGACTTCCCGGTCTGACCAGCACACTCACCCTCGTTTGGGGCTGGTGACTGTTGGTCACCGATGGGTCGGCGAATCAACATCCGAACGGCCAATGGCGGTAACCCAGCGGTCGTGGGCCCGATATCGCCACTGGCCGTTCCCTTGTTGCTCAAGCCCCGTGACGCCCAGGATCGGATCCTGCGCCGATCTTCGTCATAGGCCGAAACTACGGCAACCCGCTCCCGGCCGCCGTGCCGAAGACCGCGTGTCCCGCCGCCGGCTATCCGGCTCGTCTGGACTGGTGACACGTTCATTTCTCACAGTTCGGCCGCGGCGCTGCGATGCTCGAGCAGCGACTCCTGCTGGGCGAGGCGCACGAAGACCTCCGCCGCCGCGATGCGGTACCGGTCCCGATGCCAGGCGATCCCGACGACGCGCGGTGACACGCCGGCGAGCCGCCGCACCCGCACGTCGCTGCGGTGCGGATCGACGGACAGCCAGGAGATCACCGCCACTCCCACGCCCTCAGCCGCCAGCCCGAGGATCGTCCCGTTGTCGTTGGAGCGGAAGATCACCTGCCCGGCCAGCTCCGGTCGGGCCAGCCGGTTCTCGATGGCATGAACTTCCCGCATGTGCGCGTAGGTCACCAGCGGCACGCCGGCGAGATCGCGCACCCGGATCGGCCCGGCGCCGGCGGCCAGCCGATGATCCGCCCGCAGGACCGCGACGTACGGGTCCTCCATGAGCTCGACCTGCCCGAAGGGACCGGGCGGCATTGGGTACACGACGAAGCTGAGGTCTAGCTCTCCGCGCTCGATCGCCCGCAGTAGCTCGCCGTCGTCCTCGGCCTCGGTCAGTTCCACCCCGACGAGCGGCCAGCGCGCGCGGAAGGCACCCAGCACGCGCGGCAGCACCCGCACCCCGACGCTCTGGTAGCAGCCGACGCGCAGCACCCCGGCCGAGCCGTCGGCCAGTGCCGCGAGGTCGGCACGCGCGCTGGCCAGCCGGGCCCGGATCGCCTCGGCGTGCCCGAGCAGGAGCTCGCCCGCCGGCGTCAGCCGCACCCGGCGCGGCCCCCCCGGCCGCTCCACGAGGATGTGCCCCACCGCATGCTCCAGGCGCCGGATCTGCTGGCTGACCGCGGACTGGGTGTAGCCGAGGCTGTCGGCCGCCGCGCTGAACGAACCCTCCCGGGCGATCGCCGCCAGCGTGAGCAGGTGCTGCAGCTGCGGTGCGTCGGCCGGCATCCAAATAGCATAAGCATTATTACTGGAAATCATAATGAGCATGATTTGCCCTTATATGGTATCGGGTCCAGCCTGGGAATCGACACCACGCCCGCTCGCCGGGCCGACCGCCGCAACCGCACCGAGGGAGTCTCGCCATGTCCTTGTCCGCCGCCGCGGCCCAGCCCGCCTACGCTGACGTCGTCGACCTCGGCACCTACCCCATTCACGACCCCGGCAGCGAGCACGGCCGGGCGCTGATCGCGCGCTGCCGGAGGGAGCTGACCGAGACTGGCGTCTGCAACCTGCCCGGGTTCGTCCGCCCCGAGGCCGTCGCGCGCATGGTCGAGATCGCCGGCCAGCTCGCCGGCAAGGCGTGGCAGTCCGACCAGGAGCACACCGTCTACTTCGAGCCGGTCAACGAGACCGCCGGGCCCGGCGACCCGCGCCGGCGCACCGTGCGCAGCGCGAAGCACGGCATCGCCTACGACTACATTCCCGCCGACGCGCCGTTGCGGCGGCTGTGCGAGTCCGACGACATGACCGCCTTCATCGCCGCGGCGCTCGGCAAGAACCGGCTCTACCGCAGCGCGGACCCGCTCGACGCGCTGCAGATCACCGCGTTCGAGCCCGGCGACGAGCTGGGCTGGCACTTCGACCGCAGCGAGTTCTCGATGACGGTGATGTACCAGCCGGCCGACTCCGGAGGCGAGTTCGTCTACGTCCCCGGGCTGCGCTCGGACGACAGCCCGAACTACGACGAGGTCGCCGCGGTGCTCGCCGGGAACAGGACACGGGTGCGGCCGATGCACAACAGCCCCGGCACGCTGGCGTTCTTCCATGGCCGCAACGCGCTGCACCGGGTGACCCCAGTGACCGGCTGCCGGCCGCGCATCAACTCGGTGCTCACCTACGGCGAGGTACCCGACATGCGGCTCAACGACCTGACCTCGAAGCTGTTCTACGGGCGCACATCCTCCTGAGGCCGGCTCCGGCCCCGTCATGGTGCGAACGCTTCGGATCTCGCCCTCGGGTCCCGGTTCCGGCCGAAATGCGTGATCCACGGACCGGCGTCTGTCAGGTGACCGGCACAGCCGGACCTGCTATAGCGGATCACGAAGACGGCGGGCGTCGAGACGATCAGCGTGCGGCCGTCGTCGAGGTAGAACAGGCCGAGCTTCGGGGTGGGAAGGTACCACAGGACCCCTTGCGGGTCAGCCGCCCATAGTGAACCCGGTCGACGCCATGCGCTCCATCGCCTCAAGGGCGTCCCGTACCGCGGCGGGCATGTACTCAGCCACCCCTGGCCGCCCTGGTCACCGTCCAGGTCGCGTTCCAGGCCGGTGCGCCTTCGCGGCCGCCGCGGCATAGGCCGCGTAGTCCCTCCGCCGGTTGCGAGCCGCTGTCCTGATGACGGCTCATGCATGGGCCGTGGAGAAAGACCTCTATTCGCTACTCCATATTGGCTTTATGGAGTAGGGGATCCGCCCACAATGGAACGACCACGGGCGATAGCGGGCTGAATCGCGTCGCGTTACCGCCCACGGTCGCTCCGATGCGGGTATCCACCCCCGAGGCCCAGCTGTCCTACGTAGAATCCGAGTCGATTTTCCGAGTCTCCAGGCTTCTGGAGCCCTTGCTCCAGGAGGGCTTTGATTCTTTCCTGCGCCGCTGGTCGCTTGACGGAGGCCATGCAGGCGTCCCAGCCCGCTCTGATTTCGACGTCGGGCGGCAGGCTGGCTTCGTTCACGAGGCGCTTGGTGTTCGCGATCGCCCACTTGTCGAACGAGGCGATGCGGGTCGCGAGTGCGTCGACGAAATTGTCCAGCTCGGCATCCGGGAGCGCACGGGTCACGTAGCCGAGGAGCTCGGCATCGGCGCCTCGGATGTCGTCTGCGCTCAGGAGCACTTCGAGGGCGCGCCCCCGTCCCATGACCCGTGGCAAGCGCGCCATGGGCCCGCCGCCAGCGACGAGG
This sequence comes from uncultured Actinomycetes bacterium, assembly GCA_963762615.1. Lineage (GTDB taxonomy): Bacteria > Actinomycetota > Actinomycetes > Streptosporangiales > Streptosporangiaceae > PALSA-505. The sequence continues at coordinate 43,806 of CAVXLG010000021.1, forward strand.
CCCACGCCCACTTCAAACTGCGACAAGACCGCTTTCTCGCGGCTCGCGAAGCTCATGTCGCAGGCGAGCGCGAGCTCACTGCCGTTTCCGGTCGCCCGCCCCCGGATCAGCGCGATCGAAACGAACGGGGCGCGCGTCAGGCGCACCAGGACGTCGGGCCATGCCTCGAGGCCGGTCGGACCTTGCGGGATGCTGGTCAGATCCTCGAACTTCGCGAGGAAGTCGGAGTGATTCAGAAAGAAGCCGTCGACGGCACTCTCGAAGACCACCACCTTCACTCGGTCGTCGTTCTCCAGCGCCGTGACGATCTCCCGGATCTGCTGAACGAATTCCGGACCCATGAGGTTGAGCGGCGGATTGTCGAGTACGACTCGACAGTGTGAAAGGGTAACTCGATTGAGCCTGACTTGCGCGGCCTTCGTTGCTGAGGCCATGACGCTCCTGTTCCTGACGCACAAGATGACGGTGTGACTTGGACGTTGCCCCAGGCTGCGTGTGCTCGGGCGCGGTTGATCTGCGGGGCGGTACTTGCCTCAGCCTCGCGCTCCGGGCTAGTCGAGGAACGGCAGCAGGTGCTTGAGCAGCAGTTCCGGGTTTTCCTCCGCGACCCAGTGACCGCAGGGGAACACGGCGCCCGTGACGTCGCCGGCGTACAGCTGCATCTGGTCGGGGATGGCCATGCCCAGCGCGCCCTCGCCGCCGATCGCCAGCACCGGCATGGCCAGCGGTGTTTCGCGGTGGCCGATCGTGGCCTCGGCGTCGCCGTGGAAGGTCCGGAAGTAGGCGTAAGACGCCCCCAGGTGCCCGGGCCGGCGCAGGTGCGCGGCGTACTCCGCTACCGCGTCGGGATCCACCGCGCCCTTGACGACCTCAAGCCAGTCCACGAAACCCGCGATCCACGTGTCCTCGCGCCCGCTCACCATGCGCTCGGGCAGCCCGTTGCCGAGCATGAAGAAGCCGAAGTTCCAGAAGCCGGGACCTGCCGGGGTCACCGACGGGAACTGGTAGAGGCTCTCGTCGATCTGGGGCGCCTCGATGACAGTCAGGCGCCGTATCGAGTCCCTGTGAGCAGCTGCGTAGGCATACGACACGGTGC
>CAVXLG010000022.1:0-40551 GCA_963762615.1 uncultured Actinomycetes bacterium
ACACCCGGGATGAGTTCCTCGCCGAGTTCTATCCCGATCCTGCCGACAAGGCCGCCATCGCCGCCGGGATGAAGCAACTACGCGCCGAGCAGCGCGCCTTCCGGCTCGCCGAGATGCGCCGCCGCCTCGGCATCACCCAGGCCCAGGTCGCTGCCCGGATGGGCATCACCCAGGGCCGCGTGTCCGCCATCGAGCACGCCAAGCCTGGCACCACCGAACTGCGCACCCTGGCCGCCTACGTCGAAGCCCTCGGCGGCCGCCTGGAGATCATCGCCGACTTCGGCGACCAGCGGCTCGCCTTCACCGAACCCGGCACCGAAGCAGCCTGATCTGATCAGTACCCGCGACCTACCAGAAACTCTGCGGTGAAGGCGAACCGGAAAATCCTCCGCAACACCTACAGAACAAGCCGATGCTTCAGCCATAACATCCACTCCGGCGTCATCCGGAGCCACAGACGATGGCGAACGGTCCTCACGCATGACGATGCCTCTTCGCGCGGGAGCCAGGAGCGGGACCAGTCACACAAAGTGACGTTGAGTTGAGTGCCCAAGCGGCCTGCCGAATACGCAACGCTCGGCTTCATAGACCCACCCCGCATCCAAGAACGCAGTTCACCAACCGCACCCGGCCTTCGGTGTTTCCCTGCTGAGTGGGGTTACAGACCCAATAGTCCACACCTTCGGCCTAATCGGTCATCAAAGGTCGGTTTCGAATTTAGCCTGTGAACTGGGAGCCCCCTTACGGAATCGAACCGTAGACCTTCTCCTTACCATGGAGACGCTCTGCCGACTGAGCTAAGGGGGCGAGGCAGCCGAGCATACACGCCCGCCCTGGCACTTGAAGTCGCTACCCGGCTGGCGGCGCCATCGCCCGGAAGGCCGCCAGCACCGCGGGCCAGGCCGCGGACAGCGGATCGATGGGCTCGAAGTGCCCGAGCCCGGCTAGCTCGTCGAGGACCACGTCATCGCCCTCGGCCGCCGCGCGGACCGCATAGTCACGGCTCATCTGGCTGGGCACCTGGTCGTCTCGGTTTCCGTGCACCAGGCGGACCCGGACGCCGAGCGGCAGCAGGCCGGCCGGGTCGGCGAGCGCGTAGCGTGCGGGGTAACGGCCGGGGGCGCCGCCGATCAGGCCGTCCGCCGCTCCGTTTCCCAGCCCCTCGGCGTGACACGCGGCGAGGTCGCTGACTGCGGCGAGACCGATCACGCCGAGATACCGGGCCTGCGGCCGCTCATACCAGCGGGACCGCGGCGCAAGCCGGTGCCTGCCAGCCGTCCACAGCGCCAGGTGACCGCCGGCGGAGTGCCCGGCGAGCACGAGTGAGCCGGGGGCGAGACAACCCGGCCCGGCCGCCGCGGCGGCGAGATCCGGCAGGATGTCCGCGGCCGCCGCCACGTCGTCGAATGTTCCCGGCCAGCCGCCGCCAGGCTGGCCGACGCGGCGGAACTCCGGCGCGCAAACCGCGTAGCCAGCGGCGGCGAGCGCGGCGGCGAGCGGTCCGGTGTGGGTGCGGCCGTACCGGGCGCGCCAGAAGCCGCCGTGCAGGAACAGCACCAGTGGTGCGGGGTTCCGGCGGCCTGGAACCGGCGGCGGCAGCCGCAAGTCGGCGACGTGTTCGCTGTCCGGCCCGTAACGGAGCGTCACATCGGGCGGAGGCGCCACCCTCGTCAGGATCGCCGCCGGATCCGTATTTCCTCCTATGACAGCAGGAATGTCGCCTTTGCGGTGCGCACTCATGTAGGTCAGCGCGTTGCGGAGAGTAGCAGGGATCCGACGTCAGGTTGGCGATATCTACCCGGGGGTAGAGGCGAACGCGAACTGCCCGTAATCTAGCCCATGATGCTGAAGCGAGAGTTGACACCCCAGGGCCCGTCCCGGCCTGTCGTTCCTCGACGTAGGAGCCGGGCTGGGTATACCGTTTTCGCTGCTTTGGCCGGCACGGCCGTGCTGTGCGCGGGCACGACGGCGGTGGCCCTGGCCGCAACCCACGCTGGGGCGTTGAACGCGGGAAACAGCGTGTGCGCCACGCTGCCGACGTCGCCAAGTTCCCCGCCGCCGGGACCCACGCCGACCGTCACCCCCGGCGGGGTCGGCACGTCATCTGGTGCCAGGTCTTCGTCCGCATCCTCGTCGTCTTCCTCCTCTCCGCCGTCCACGGAACTCTGCGTGAGTGCGCAGGCGACCGCGACCACGATAGAGCCGGGGCAGACGGCGCAGTACACGATGAACGTCGAGCCGACCGGCGGGGTGGCCGACGACGTGACCGTGCAGATCTCGGTGACACCCAGCGGCTTCCCGGCGCCTGCCTTCAGCGTCTGCGGTTCCGGAGACGGGTCGTCGACCTGCAAGCTAGGGAAACTGCAGGCCGATCACACCACCGAGTTGGCGGCGCAGGTCTCCGTGCCGAAGAGCGCCACCTCGGGCGAAACGGTCACGCTGACCGCGACCGCGACCGGCGCCGCGCCGGGGGCAAGCTCGGCTGGCTCGGTCTCCGGAATCGCCGGGGTCCGGGTCGTCGCGCCGCCGCCGCCGACTTCGCCGAGTCCGAAACCCCCCCACCACTCGTCCGGACACGGACACCACCATGGGCACTCGTCATCGGGTCATTCGGGCGGCGGCTCGGGGTCCGGCGGCGTGGGGACCAACGAGCAGCCCTCGGGTTCCGAGCTTGGCACCGGCCTGGGCGGCAACTCGCCGCTGAGCGGCCTGCCCCCGCTGACCGGAGTTGACAACTCAGGGTCCAGCGGGAATCCGGGCAATCTGTTCCCGACGATCAGCCCATCCACCAGCCCCTCCGGGGCGGCCGGATCCCCGACGGCCACACCGCACGCCCGCTACCACCCGACGACCGTAGCGGACATCCTGCCGCTCAATACGCGGCAGGTGGGCAGCCAGCTTGCCGGGCTGATCGTGCTGGCCATCGGCATCGCCATCGCCGTCGTCCGGGTGTCGCTGCGCAAGCCCCGGGCGCAAGGCAAGCCGTAACCGTACGGGAGGCGTCCCGAAGCTGACGGCACGTCCGCCGTCGCCAGCCCTCGCAGCGAGCTGCCCTCGCGGCACCCCGCCGCGGCCGCGTTGCCGCGAACGGGACGGAAGGACGCCAGCCCGCCGCGACCGTGCCGATGACCTTGCGGCCCGGCCAGACCGCTAGTCGCTCACCTTCTGGATGCTCGGCCTGGTCACCTTCTCGATGCTCGGCCGGATCGCGCGCAACTCAGTGGCCAGTGCCGACGCGGTCATGTTGGGAGAGACCAGCTCGCCGAACGTGTCGTTGTCGAACCAGGCGCAGACGGCGGCGCCGCCGGTACCCGGCTGCGGCGGTACGCAGGCCGCCTTCCCGCCGAGCGGGCCCGGGCTGGTCTGCCCGGCATCCCGGAAATGCTGGGCGAAGCTCCGGACGGAGGCGTCGGCCGACGCACCAACCAGCCTGCCGCCGATGAAAAGCAGGACCCGCGGCGCAGGCGCGCCGGGAACCGTCGAGCCGTCCTGGTACACGGCTGACACCAGATGACTGGCCTGGCCGGAACTCTGCGCGACGATGTGCTTCTCCAGCTGGCCCACGTCCATCTGCCGGGCCAGCTGCGGCCTGCGCAGGTAGGCGCCGAGCCGCGCGGGCGTGGTCAGGGTGTGCGCGGGACCGGCCGGCCCAGACGTGAGCACCAGGGCGGCCGCAAGGGCTCCCGCGACCGTGAGCAAGCCGACGGCCGTCCAGATCAGCGCGCGCCGACCGCCGCGCCGCCGTCCCGCCCGGCTCCGGCCTTGGGTACGACGCCCGCCCGGCCGTGACTCGCCGCCTTGGGCGAGCGCGTGCCGCCGGTGCGAGCGCCCCCCGGCGACCGGTCCGGCCGGCTCGTAATTCCGACGGTCCCCGCCCGGGAGGCCATAGTCGCGTTGATCGTCGTCCCGCTCGTCGTCTCGCCCGGCGCCGGGACGGACCGGAGAGACGACCGTCGCGCTGGCTGACGCCGGGTGCCGGGCCGGCAGCTGATCCGGGAGATGCGTATCCGGAACGTCCCCGGCTCTGGCACGTAGCGGGGATCGGCGGTCCGCGGCGGGGTCGGCGCGCACCGGGGCCCCGAGGACAGGCACGCCGTACGCAGGCGTGTGGTGCCCGGGCCCGCCGTCCGACGCCCCTCCCCGTGAAGCCCCCCCGTATCCTGACTGGTCGTATCCCGGCTCCCCCCGCGGCACCGCGCCGTATCCGGTCTCCGCGTACCCGGGCTCGGCATGCCTGGGACCGGCGTATCCGAGCTGCGCGTCCCCCGCCCCGGCATGCCCGCGTTCGGCAGATCCCGGCGGCGCGTACCCAAGACCGGCGTATCCAGGCTGCGCGTCCCCCGCCTCGGCATGGCCGCGTTCGGCATATCCGGGCGGCGCGTACCCAGGACCCGCATAACCGGGACCCGCGTACCCGGGACCGGAATGCGCGGACTCCCCGAACGGCACCTGCTCAACATTCGACGAGCCGGGCCCACTCTCCCTAGACCCGATCGGCCAGTCCTGGGGCGCCGAATAACCCGTGTCTTCGCGGCCGGGCGCCGCGTGCCGGGGCGTCCTGCGCACCGGCTCCCCCGGCCGGCGGCGCCGCGGCCGAACCCGTCGGCGCGAGGCTGATCACGGACTCCCGCCCGGTCACGCGACCCGCGGTGCCGCGCATGCGACCGCCGGTGCTGCTGGTCAGGCGGCCAGGCGCTGCTCATCGATCCGGATCACTCCCGCGGGTGGCGTGGTGCACGCGTGCTCGGGGTGACTACATCATGCGGCAACCGCGAACGCCCCGCCACCTGGTCTGGCGCATGCGTCAGTTATTGCCGGCTCGGCCCGCTGGCGGCCCCGTCACCAGGTCGGCCGCAGACGTCGGGCCGGAGCGATTTCGGCAAGATCATCGCGAATCGCGCGCAGCCGCTCCTCGCCCACGATGGCGGCCCACTCCCCGACCGTCTCCTTGGCCGCCGCTTCGGCGGCAGGAGTGCAGGCCCAGCCGCGTTCGGTCAGCACGACGAGCTGCGCCCGCCCGTCGTGCGGAGTCGCGCGCAGCGGGGACGAAAACCGCGGTATGCCAGCGGGCCCGATGCCGTAACCTCTGCATGTGGCGCGCGATGAGCGCGGAGTGACCCCGCAGAGCGAGGACTTCTCCGCCTGGTACAACGAACTCGTCTTCAAGGCTGAACTCGTTGACCGCGGACCGGTCAGGGGCACGATGGTGATCCGCCCCTACGGCTACCGGATCTGGGAGCTGCTGCAGGCCGACATCGACCGGCGGATCAAGGAGACCGGTCACGTCAACGCCTACTTCCCGCTGCTGATCCCGGAAAGCTACCTGGAGCGGGAGGCCGAGCACGTCGAGGGCTTCGCCCCCGAGCTCGCGGTCGTCACCCACGCGGGCGGCAAGGAACTCGACGAGCCGCTGATCATCCGGCCCACGTCCGAGACGGTCATCGGCGAGATGATGGCCAAGTGGATCAGCTCGCACCGGGACCTGCCGATGCTGCTCAACCAGTGGGCGAACATCGTCCGCTGGGAGCTTCGGCCGCGGATGTTCCTGCGCACTACCGAGTTTCTCTGGCAGGAGGGGCACACCGCGCACGCCGATGAGCAAGGCGCGACCCGGGAGACGATGCTCGCGCTCGACCTGTACACGAAGGTCGCGCAAGAGATCGCCGCCATGCCGGTGGTGGCGGGCGAGAAGACGGCGGGCGAGCGGTTCCCCGGTGCCCAGCGCACCTTCACCGTCGAGGGCATGATGCGCGACGGGCGGGCGTTGCAGTCGGGCACCTCGCATTACATGGGCACGAACTTCGCCCGGGCGTTCGGCATCCAGTACACCGCCGACAACGATGAGCTTGCGTACTGCCACACCACGTCGTGGGGCATGAGCACGCGCATGGTCGGCGGCGTGATCATGACGCACGGCGACGACAAGGGGCTGGTGCTGCCGCCGCTGCTGGCCCCCCACCAGGTGGTGATCGTCCCGATCGGCCGCGGTGACCAGGCCGATCATGTGCTCCCGCCGGCCATGGATTTAGCCGAACGGCTGCGCCGCGCCGGCATCCGCACGCATGTAGACAGCCGACCGCAGCTTTCCCCTGGCTTCAAGTTCAACGACTGGGAAATGCGCGGCGTCCCGATCCGGCTGGAACTCGGCCCCCGGGATCTGGCCGACGGCTCCGCGCTCATGACCACCCGGCTCGGCCAGGGCAAGACCCCGGTCTCACTCGACTCCGCGCCGGCCCGGCTGGAATTCGAGCTCGCGGCGTTCCAGAGCCTGCTGCTGCAGCGGGCTACCGAGTTCCGGGACTCGCATACCCGCACAGTGGACTCGTGGGAGGAGTTCACCGAGGCGGTCAAGACCGGATGGGCGCTGGCGTTGGCGTGCGACGCCCCGGAGTGCGAGGACGAGATCAAGGCGGCGACCGCCGCCACCCCGCGCTGCATCCCGTCCGAGGGCCCGGCCGAGGAAGGCCTGTGCATTCGGTGCAATCTGCCCTCCGCTTACGGGAAACGCCTCATCTTCGGCCGGGCGTACTGACCTGGCCGAAGCCGCGGCGCCCGCGTGGTTGACTGGGTGGATGCCGCGCGACGACCTTGCCGTGACCGCCTTCCCGTCGCTGCGGGCCTGGGAGGACTGGCTGGCCGCTCACCACGAGGACTCGCCCGGCCTGTGGCTCAAGATCGCGAAGAAGGGCGCGGGTACCACGACCGTCAGCTACGCCGAGGCGATCGAGGGCGCGCTGTGCTACGGCTGGATCGACGGCCAAAAGGGCAAGCTGGACGACTTGCACTGGCTGCAGCGGTTCACGCCGCGCACCCGGCGGAGCAAGTGGTCGAAGATCAACCGGGAGAAGGCGGAACGCCTGACGGCCGAGGGCCGGATGCACCCTGCGGGGCTGCGCGAGGTCGAGGCGGCCCGGGCGGACGGCCGCTGGGACGCGGCCTACCAGGGGCAGGCGACCGCCACCGTGCCGCCGGACCTGGCGCGCGAGCTGGACCGCAATCCGGCGGCGCGGGAGTTCTTCGCGACGCTGACCGGGGTCAACAGGTACGCGATCTTGTACCGGATCCAGGACGCGGCGCGCCCGCAGACGCGTGCCCGGCGGATCCAGAAGTACGTCGCCATGCTGAACGAGCACAAGACGATCTACCCATAGCAACCGCGCGCCGATGCCCGGCCCGCGACAGCGGAGCGTCAGGCGTGTTGTCCGGGCGTCAGAAGGTCACCACGGAACGCAGCACCTCGCCGCGGCCCATCTTGGCGAACGCCTCTTCTACCTGGTCAAGCCCGATGGTCTCGGACACGAACTTCTCCAGCGGCAGCCGGCCCTGCAGGTGCAGGTCCACCAGCATGGGGAAGTCCCGGCTGGGCAGGCAGTCTCCGTACCAGGACGACTTGAGCGCCCCGCCGCGGCCGAAGAAGTCGAGCAGCGGCATGTCCAGGCGCATGTCCGGGGTGGGAACGCCGACGAGCACCACGGTGCCGGCCAGGTCCCGCGCGTAGAACGCCTGCTCGTAGGTCTGCGGCCGGCCGATCGCCTCGATCACCACGTCGGCGCCGAACCCGCCGGTCAGCTCACGGATCTCCGCCACCGGGTCGGTCTGCCGGGAATTGATCACGTGAGTCGCGCCGAAGCCGCGGGCCCACTCCAGCTTGCGGTCGTCCACGTCCACGGCGATGATCGTCTGCGCGCCCGCCACGCTAGCCCCGAGCACCGCGCCGTCGCCGACGCCGCCGCACCCGATGACCGCGACCGAATCGCCGCGGGTCACCCCGGCGGTATTGAGCGCGGACCCGAGCCCGGCCATCACCCCGCAGCCGAGCAGCCCAGCCACCTCGGGGCGGATCGCCGGGTTCACCTTCGTGCACTGCCCGGCCGCGACGAGCGTCTGCTGGACGAATGCGCCGATGCCGAGGGCCGGCGAGAGCGGCGTGCCATCGGCGAGCGTCATCCGCTGGCGGGCGTTATGGGTGGCGAAGCAGTACCAGGGCCTGCCCCGCGCGCAGGCCCGGCACTGGCCGCACACTGCGCGCCAGTTAAGGATCACGAAGTCCCCCGGCGCGACCTCGGTCACGTCGTCGCCGACCGCCTCCACTACGCCAGCCGCCTCGTGCCCCAGCAGGTACGGGAAGTCGTCGCCGATTCCGCCCTCACGGTAGTGCAGGTCGGTGTGGCAGACGCCGCACGCCTGGATCCGCACCTGGGCCTCCCCGGGCCCGGGGGCGGGCACCAGCACCGTGGTGACCTCCACCGGCGCATTCTTGCGGCCGGCTACCACGCCCTGCACCTTGACTGTCATCCGCCGATATCCTTCCAGTTCGTTTCCCGGACGGCCACGGGCTGGACCACGCGCGTACCCCCCGGCCATCACGCCAGGCCCATCGTCGCATGCGGACCGGTCCGGGCGCCTGCCAGGTACGCGGGTGCCCGGCCTTCATCAGCGCCTCAGAGTAACCGCCAATCAGAGCGAGCGGAGAGGCCGGTCACCCGGGGGCGGGCAGGCCGGGCAGATCAGCTTGCGCGCAGCCGGGATCGCGCGTCCGGGCGATCGTGGCCGAAGGCCACCGGGGGAGGCGGCCGGCTAGCTCGCGGCGGGCTCGTTATCGCTTTCCACCTGCGTCCCGATCTCGGCCCTCAGCTGCGGCGTCCCCAGGCTGGCCTTGACCGAGTCCAGGATGCTCAGACCCTGCGCGACCAGGCCCGCGGCGATCTCGCTGAGGCCGTCGGCGCCGTTCAGCACGCTGATGTTGGCGCCCGCCAGGCCGCCGGCTGCCTCCTTGACGATCTGCGGCAACTGGTCGATGAGCATCTGGTCGAGCGCGACGCGGTTGTTCGAGGCGGCGGCCTCGGCGAGGATCTTCGTCCGCGCCGCGTCGGCCTCGGCCAGGGTGCGTACCTTCTCGGCTTCTGCCTCGGCGGGCTTCACGATCTCGGCTACGAGTTGCTGCTGCCGCAGCCCGGCGTTGCGCTCGGCCAGCTTGGTCTGCATCGCGAGCACTTCCTGCTGCGCGTGCGCCTGCGCCAGCGGGCCGGCCTGCGACGCCTCGGCCTGCGCGGTGTCCACCTCCGCCTTGTACTGGGCCTGCACGACGGCGGTTTGCCGGGCGAACTCCGCCTGCTTGCGCTGGGACGCCTGCTGCGCCTCGGCGGCGGCCTGGTCGGCCTGCGCCTGCGCGACCTTGGCCTGCCGCTGGATCGCGGAGACGTGCGGTGCGGCCATCGCGTCGATGTACCCCGTACCCATGTCGTCGATGGACTGAATCTGCAGCGAGTTGACGGTGAGGCCGATCTTGGCCATCTCCCCCTTCGACCCGTCGAGCACCTCGGTGGCCAGCTTCTGCCGCTCGGTGACGATCTCCTCGACGGTCATCGAGCCGACGATCGAGCGCAGGTGCCCGGAGAAGATCCGCCCGGTCAGCACGGACATCTGATCCTGGTCGGACAGGAACCGCTGACCCGCGTTGACGATGCTCTCATCGTCGTTTCCGACCTTGAAGGCGATGATCGCGCGGACGTTGACCGAGATGCCCTGCCCGGTAACGCAGGTCTCCTGGACCTCGGCCTCGCGCATGGCCAGCGACAGCAGGCCGACCCTGCGCAGCAACGGGTTCACGAAGGCGCCGTGCCCGACCACGACGCGGAACGGCACGCCGCTCCTGGCGCGCCTGCCTCCGGATATCAGCATGGCCTGGTCAGCCGCAGGCACCCGGTAACCGAACATCGCACTATCTCCTTAGCGTGGTCGTTCCCCCCGGGTCCGGCGCAAGGCTCGCTCCGCGCGTCGCCTATCCGGATTCATCGCCATTGTCTGGCGCATCCATCCATTCGATCACGTCGACTGTCCGGGCGCCGCGGGACTCGATGATAAGGACGTTCGAGTCCTTCGGAAGCGGCTGCTCGGACCAGGCGATATAGGTTTCCCTGCCGCCGCGGACCCGGACCAGTACTTCCCCCGGGCCGTTCGCCCCTCTGGTTCCGAGAATGAGGACGCCAACACGGCCAATCGGCGCCTCGTCCCGGATCACCGGCCGCCACCCCTCGTGCAATCCAAGGCTGGACGGCTCCACCCTATCCCCGGGCCGGGTGTCTCACGGTACGACCGCACTGTGATGCGGACGCCGGCCGGCCGCGCCCGCACCAGACCACGGGGAGGCGTCATGTTGCTCACCACACGGTAACGATTCAGCTCCGCCGGGTTGAACTGGTCCAGGCGACAGTACGTTACGGTTTCGACGGTCTTGACGACTTTGGCGGTCAAGATGTCCGTTTGCCGCCATCGAGAGGAGCGGAATCTCCATGAAGCGGTTGCTATCCGTTGCTGCGGCCGGCCTGATGTGCGGGGGCGCGATCCTGGGCGCCCCGGGTGTCGCCGGCGCCTCCAGCACCGCGAGAGGCCCGGTCGTCGAACCGGGCGGTCCGATGGTCGGGGCAGCGGGCCATGCCGGCCTGCCCACGACCAGCATTAACTGGTCCGGTTACGCGGCCACCTCCAAGAAGGCATTCAACTCCGTGCGGGCCACGTGGATTGTGCCGCGGATCAAGTGCACCGGCGTGGCGAACCAGTGGACCTCGAACTGGGTCGGCCTGGACGGGTTCAACGACTCCACGGTGGAGCAGGACGGGACGTTCGCGGGGTGCGGCGGCGCCGCCCACACCAAGCCCTACTACACCGGCTGGATCGAGATGTTCCCCGCGCCATCGAAGCGGCAATTCTGGGTGCAGGCAGGCGACACCATGACCGCCTCGGTCGTGTTCGCGAAGGGCAGGTTCACGCTCAGGATCACCGACGTCACCGCGCACAAGGGGGCGGTGGCCAGCGCGACCTGCTCCGACTGCAAGCGGGCCTCGGCGGAGTGGATCATCGAGCGCCCGGCTTACTGCAACCACAACATAACCAAGTGCTTCATCGCCGAGCTCGCCAACTTCGGCACCACCGCAATGGCGGGCTCCAAGGCATCGGTCGCTGGCGGCCGCGTGAGCGGGCCGGCCGCGTTCGGCAGCAGCCCGATCGACATGATCCAGCCGCTGAAGCGGGGATTCATCTCCCTTGACCAGGTCAGCGCGCTGAGCGGTCCAAGTTTCGGGGCCCAATGGCAACGGTCGGGGAGCCCGGTGCCGATCACCCTCGGGCCGGAGCAGTAACACGCCCGGCGGTCAGCAGACCGCCTGGCGCCGGCGGCCGGGACTCGCGCAGTGGCGGGTCCCGGCCGCCTGGCGCTGCCGGAAAGCTCACCGGTCAGCGGCGAGCGCTTCCCGCCGCTGGGCTAGGGTGGTGAACGCCCGAGCGATCCGGCGGACGCGCCGGAGTTGACCGGTCGCGGCCGGCCGGATCAGGTACTCGCCGGTTGCCCGGGCGCGCCATTCCTGGCCGGTCACGACGCGCCGTTTCGTGCAGACGCTCCGGCCCGCTCGCCGGCCGCGGCAAGACCGCAGGTTCGGCGAACGCAATCCTTCGAACGAGTGTCCGCGCCAATGCAGGCCTCTTGGCATTCTCTCGTACATGTGTTCTAATACGAAACATGCCTCAGATCACCTCTGGCGCGAGGACCCCGGGGCCGTTCTGCCTGCGGGCGCGTCCGCTGGATGCCTCGCAGGGCCGGCCTGGCGAGGACCACTCCGCCAGCGCCGTGCTCCCGCGGCGGGCCGCCGGTGCCGGCGTGCCGCTCACGCCGCCGGACGCCCGCGGGGGACGCGAGCGGGCTTCATTCCGGCTGCGACCAGAGCGGACCTGCCGCCCGAGCGAACCGGTCCAGGGGCAGCGATGAGCACGCGCTTCGATGACGACACGCAGCTGCGCGGGCAGCGCCTCGCCGACCTGCAGGAGAGAACGGCCGAGCTCGAGCGCGAGCTGTCGGACACGCGCATGTCACTGCAGCGCGAGCTGGCGGGGCCCGCGGGCCGGGCCAACGGTAGCGGACCGGTCCACTCACCTGACGAGCGCACCCAGATCCTCCTAAACAACGGACGGCAAAATGCATACAAGCCCGGCCTGCCGCGTAGGTGGAAAATAGCCATTGGAACGGCTTTCGGGGTGGCGGCCGTCATTGTCACCGCGATGGTTCTGTTCGGCGGGGGCGCATCGTGGCCGTCGAGCGTGACGACCGTTCAGAACCAGGTCGCCCAGGCGTGCCAGAATCCCGACGTTAAGTCGGAGCCGGGCCAGGTCAATTTCGCCTGTGCCACCGCTACGCGCCAGATTCTCTGGGTGTTCGCGCTGCTGACCAGTACCGACAACCCCGGCTACGCCAGCGCGACAACTGGCCGGGTCGGCCTGGAGCCGATCAATCCCAGCCAGGGCGGGGAGATTGCCTGGACGCTGAACCTGCATCACCCATACCGCCCGTCGAATCCGGTAGACAGCCTGCAAGTGGCCGCGCGTGCCATCAACAACATCATCGGCGGAGCGACGCTGACCAGGGCCAACGGCTATCCCAAGGTTGAGCCCGGGCTTGAGGGCAGTCCCGCTAACTGCCTGCGGTATACCGGATCAGCCGCGGTAACCTCGCGTCGCGGCTACCCCAAGGTGTGCGCCAGGCCGGTCAGCAGCGCAGCCGGGCAGGCCGCGCTGGTTGCTGACGTTTACCAGAAGTGGGTCGTCGGCACTTCGCCGCAGGCCGCGCAGAACGCCGCCGTGCTGTTCGAGAACGTAAACAATCCCGGCGACCCCCGGGTCCAGGCCATCCTGAAGCATCTGCTGAACGCAAGGTCGCAATCGTAATACCGGCATGCATCACAATTCTTCCCCGGTGCAATGAAGAAATGAGGTGAGCTTGTGCAACCCGTTGGCAGACCCCCCCGTTGGCAGCAGATGACCGCGCTCGTGAGCCTCAGCACGGGCGGAGCGATGACAGCATTTTCCCTGGTCCCGGGAACGACCGCAGCGGCTCTCGCCTCGCCGACCAGCGCGCACATCCGGCTGCTCGCCCTCCAGCAGGCGGTGCGCCCTGCGCTGGCCGATGACGGGCGGTTGCGCTCAGCCATCGTGAACGTGGCCAACTACTACCTCCGCATGGCCGTGGGCAGGACTCCGGCCGAGATGGAAGCGCTGATCTGGCAGCACGACAGCATCGATGGCGTCGATCACGGCGAGTCCTGCGCCGCTTTCGCCAGCCTCACCCTGGAACTGGCCGCCCAGGTAGTCGGGCAGCAGAGCTGGGTGACCGGAGGGACCACGTATCCGTGGCCGTTGCACAAGTGGGCCGACGTCCGGGTGGAAACCAATCCGGCATCGCCCGGCATCATCTCCATCCTCCAGGACGCCGAGGTGCATGGCCGGTGGCATCCGCTGGGCGACGGCTACCGGCCGCTGCCGGGCGACTGGGTCCTGTTTGACGGACACGTCGAGGTGGTGGCCAAGTTCGCCGGCGGCGTCCTGCACACCATCGGCGGGGATTCGCTGCCGAATCTCTCGGTGAATGCGCACGCTTACCCGGATCCGCTGGCCGCCCAGGGCGTCGCCGGATTCGTCAACAACGGCGAGCTGCCCGCGACCGCCAGTCATCCCCACCGCGGGGCAGGCTCAGCTGGCGGGCACCAGGCGCCAGCCCATCACCGGGCGGCGCGCGGGGGCGCCACCGTTCTCGCGGCCGCCGGCCAGGCTGCAATTCCGGGCGCGCCCGATGCGCCTGCTGCCAAGGCGGCGGCGCGACCGCCTCGCGGTGCGTCCGTCGCGGCCGTCCCCGCGCCGGGGTCCGTCGCGGACCGGACCAAGGCGCCGGCAGGCCGCCGCGCACGGCCCGGATGGGAGCGAGGACCGCAGGCCGCGCAGCCGGCCGGACATCTTCACGGGGCCGGCCGGACCGGCGCGGACGTCCCGGGGACCGGGCGCTCGGCCCCGGTCGCCACGCTCGAGTCCGAGCGGCAGGGCACCGCGGTCATCCCGGGGCTGACCGTTAGGTCGCCGCGGCACCCGCGCGCCGCGGCCGCGCGGCCGGCGACCGGGTACAGCAGGTACCAGCCGCCATCAGGGGGATCATCGCTCGCCGGCACGGCCGCCCAGGAAGCGTTCATCCGCGAGATCGCGCCGGGCGCCCGGGCTACCCAGTCGAGATACGGGGTCCCGGCGGCGGTGACGATCGCGCAGGCGATCGACGAATCGGGCTGGGGCAGCAGCGTCCTCGCCACGCAAGACCACAACCTCTTCGGGATCAAGGGAGATGGTCCCGCCGGCAGTGAGCTGCTGCCGACGCAGGAGTACCAGAATGGCCAGCTCGTGACGCAGATGGCCTCTTTTCGCGTTTACCGCAGCATCGCCGAGAGCATCGACGACCACGGCAAACTCCTCGCGAGCAGTGGCTACTACCGGCAGTCCATGGCTGACAACCACGATCCCAACGCGTTTGCCGCCGCGCTCACCGGCACGTATGCGACCGATCCTCAGTACGGCGCGAAGCTGATTGGCCTGATGCAGCGCTACGACCTGTACCGCTACGATGCCCCGCCGCGCGCGGCGGCGGCGGCCCGCGGCACGGCTCAGCGCGGCGCCGCAGCATCTGGCGCCGCGGCTGCGACCCGGCCGCCGCACGCTCCGGCGGGGGGCGGATCGGCCCCTGGCCGCGCGGCTCGCGCCGGGGCGTCTGTCGGTCGGGCTGGCCACCGTCCGGGCGGCCGGGTTGGCACGCCCCGCAGCCCGGGTCGTCGCGCTCCCGCGGGCCACGCCGTGTCGCCTCACGCTCGCAGCCCGGTCGCCTCGTCCAGCCCGGCCACACCCGCTATCCCGGCGGCCGGCCTGCCGGCACGCGGGGCCAAGGCGGCTGGCACTGCCGCGCCTGCCAGCCCGCGGATCCCGGGCGTGCCGCGCCAGTTCCCGGCGCCGTCACCAGTTGCCGCATCGCCGCCGGCGCCCGCCGGGGCAACATCGGCCCAGAGCAGCTCACCCGGCAGGTCGCCTTCTCGGGCCAGCGCCGACCCGTCCACCCAGACGGTGTCGGCAAAACTGCTGGCGGCGCACGTCAGCGCTCCAACGGGAAAGACAACGGCGCGCCGGACCCGCGGTGCGCCTATCGCTACGGCCGCGTATCGGCCGCACCTTCCCCCGTCCGTGAAGCAGGCTTTCACGGCCAAGGCAAGCGGTCCGCTCAGCCAGGCCGAGCCGCTCTACCGGGACGTGGCCGCCGGCGCCGGAGTCGGCTGGGAATTGCTGGCCGCCTGCGACTGGATGCAATGCCGGGCCGGGCCGCGGCACTCGGCGGTGCACGGCGAGAAGCTGGGTACGGTCAATCCCGACGGGACGATCTTCCGCACCAAGTCGGCGTCCCTCGAACAGTGCGCCGACGACCTGGTGGCCCTGGCCATGGCCGTGTACCGGATCGACCTGACCGCGCCGGGTCATCTGTCGGTCCGCGATCTGGCCAACGCCTTCGCCGCGTTCCGCTGGGGCGGCCTGCTCAGGATGCACCGCACATCGTCGATGGAGTTCCCGTACTCGGTGGCTGGCCTGACGGAGCAGCACGTCCGGATGCGCTGGCCCAACATCGATGAGCCGAACACGCCGGACAAGCCCGGCGCCCGGTTCCGCATGCCGTTCGGGGCGGTGCCCGTCGTTCTCGGGCTGGGCTACCCGGCCACCGTGTAGCGCGCGGTGTCAGCCAACGAAGAAGGTGAACCGCATGGTTCGTTTGCTGCTGTGCCTGCTAGGCATGGTCACCGCGGGCAGGCCGCCGCGGCCGGCCTCGCGCGCCGCGGCCGGCCTCGCGCCCGGGGTGGCCAGCCCAGGCGGGCGGTACGCCGATCCGCGCGCAGCTGACCACAGCCGGGCCTGGCCCAGCCAGCTCGAGGCGCAGCCGCCCGGGCGGGCCGATGCGGACGGCGGCGTGGGTCCTGGCCCGGCCCCGGGCGGACCTCGTCGGCGTCGCTCCAGGCGCGTGCCGTTGTGGGTCAAGGGAGCCGCCGCCGCGGTCGCGCTCGGGCTGATTTTCCGCCGGGCGATCGCGTCCGTGGTGCTGATCGCGCTGTCCTCCGCTTTCCACTTCCTGGGCATCAATGTCCATCTGCCGAGCATCAGGTTCGCCTGGCCATGGCAGACGATCAGCACCGGGACCACCACGACCACCGATCTGGGGCCGTGGGTGCTGCAGAAGATCGAGGGAATCTCCAAGCCGGCCCTCGGCCAGGCCAACTTCAACTTCGTGTTCACGCACAAGGTTTCCAAGAGCATCGGGCCGTTCCCCTGCTGGTACGCCAGCACCTTCTACGCCGTAGGCCACGCGTCCGCCACGGTCAATCTCAACCCCGGGCCTGCCTGGTGGCGGCCCGCCTCCGGCCACTACCGGCTGCAGGTGCTCAGCCGCCCGCACGCGGGCAAGCCCGGGGAGGTGGCCGTCATGATGGCCCTGCCGGCGCCGCAGCTTCCGCAGTCGGTGCACGACGTCACCATCGATGACATCCCGTCGACTCCGGTGGCGACGCAGCACAGCTGGACCTACCCCGGATTCGGCTGCGGCGTCCTGATCCGGCCGCAGTTCGCGGACTCAGTGCTGTACGCGCAGGCGCAGCAGATTGCCTTCTACCGGTCGAAGAATGATCCGCAGATAACCCGCCCGCTCATCAGCACCGCCGAGGCGCAAGCGGTGCAGACCGTCCGGGACAACTTCGTACAGCCGACGGTCAATGCGTTCGGCTACCGGCTCGATCGTTTCACCCTGCGCTGGACTGCTAGCGGGAAAGCCGGCTGACCTGCGCATTCATCTGCCGTAATACCGTATGTACTGCAATACTGCAGATGCGCTGAGAGCCCGTCGCGGCAGCGCGGGTCGCGGGCCGCCGGGCGCGCGAATCGCGCGTCCTGCAGGGCACGGCCGCGGGTGCGGTGTCCGGCTGGCATTCAGTAATGCCCGCCATCGGCTACCGTAACGGCGCTGATGCGGGGATAATGCCTGGATGACCGGTCTTACCCTCGCCCTAGCCAATCTGAAGCCGGGTACAGGGAAGACCACGTCGGCGGTGTGGCTGGCGCACATTTTCGCGCAGGCTGGCAACCGGGTGCTGCTGGTGGACGCCGACCCGTCGGGTAGCGCGCTGGAGTGGTCGGATCTGGCCGCGATGTATCCGGGCCTGCCGCCGCAGGCGGCGTTCCCGTTCCGGATCGTCGCGCTGCCCTCTCGTGAGATCCACCGCCGCATCCCCGAGATCGCGCAGGCTGATGACGTGGTGATCATCGACGCGCCGCAGCTGGAGGACCACGCGGCGATCGCGCTGTCGGCGCTGCGGTACGCCGACGAGATCCTGATTCCGTGCGCGCCGAGCCCGATCGAGATCAACCGCACGACGCCGGTGCGGGAGGAGATCAGCGAGGTCGCGGCGGTGCGGGACCGGCCGGCCCGGTCGGCGGTGCTGCTGAACCGGTGCATCACCCGGGCGAACTCCATCGCCGATGCCCGTGAGGCGCTGGCCGGGCTCGGCTATGACGTGCTGGATACCGCGGTGCCGCGGCTGGAGGTGTACGCGCAGAGCTTCGGCATGCCCATCCCGGTCACCGGGCGCGAGGTCTGGCGCCGGGTGGCCCACGACCTGATCGAGCGGTGTGCCCCGCTGTGCCCGGTACGGTCATGACCACTCACCGCGAGCAGCGGAAGGCGCAGATGGCCGCGGCCGCGGCCCGGCGGACGGAGCCCGGGGCGCGACCGGCCGGCCGGACCGCGATCCGGTCGAAGCCGGTCAGGATCACCCTCGACCTGAGCCCGGAGCTTTACCGGCAGCTCACCCAGTGGGCGGATTCGGCGGCGGTAGCGCTCGACGTGCCCCGGGTCGCCCTGGCCGATGCGATGCGCGCGATGATCCGGGTCACTACCGAGAACCCGGGCGAGGTCCTCGACCGGCTGCGCGACGACCGGAGGCAGTAACCCGCCGCCGGCCCGAACCCGCCGTGCCTGGCGGCTGGGTGCCGGCTCCTGCGGCGCTGACCGCGTCGCCGGGCCCGCCGCGGCTGCAATGCTGACCGCATCGCCGGGCCCCCAGCGGCTGCAATTTCCGCGGACTTGGCGGCTTCGACGTCGCCCGCGGTGATCTTCGGGTAAGGTTTGCCTTACCTAATATGAGGTATAGCGGTTAGCACCCGTACCGTTCGGAGGTCTCTGGATGCTCGCCACGCTCGTGATCTTCCTGCGCGAGGGCGTTGAGGCCAGCATGATCATCGCAATCCTGCTGGCGTACCTCAATCGCATCGGGCGGCGGGAGCACTTCCGTGACGTATTCATCGGCGTGGGCGCCGCGCTGATCCTCGCGACCGCGGGCGGGGCCGTGGCCTATGCGACTATCCGCAGCTACGACGGCTCGCGCGTACAGACGATCTTCGAGACCGTCACCTACCTCGTCGCGGCGACCGTGCTGACCTATATGACGTTCTGGATGCGCAGGCACGCCCGGTCGCTGTCCAAGGAACTGCGCGCCCGCGCCGAGGCGGCGCTGGACGGCCGGGCCAGGTGGGGACTGGGGCTGCTGGCCTTCCAGGCGGTCGGCCGGGAGGGGCTGGAGACCGTGGTCTTCACCCTGGCGATCATCTTCTCCACCTCGACAGCGAGTGCTCTCAGCGGGGCGGTGATCGGGCTGGCCGGCGCGCTGGTCATCGCGTTCGTGATCTACCGGTTGGGTCACAAGCTCAACCTGGCGAGGTTCTTCACGGTCATCGGCGTGCTGCTGATGGTCTTTGCCGCGGGCCTGCTCGCTGATTCCGTGCAGAACATGCAGGAGCTCGGGTGGCTGCCGGTGCTCGATGCGCCGATGTGGCACTCGGCCCGGCTGCTGTCGGAGGACAGCTCGCTGGGGGACGTGCTGCACAGCTTCTTCGGCTATAGCGACGCGCCTACCCCGCTGCAGCTGCTCGTCTATGTCGGCTACCTGGCCATCGTGATCCTGTTGTTTCTCGGCCTGCGGACCAGGACGAGGACGCCGGCTGGCCGCCCGCACGCCGCCGCCCAGTGACCCGGACAGCCGCCGACGGCCGCATCACCGGCGCTGTCTGTGGGCAAGCAACGGCTCCGTTGCGGCGGCACGGCAGGTGCTCTCAGTCGAAATGACGCTGCGATGGCCAGATAGCCCGCCAGCTCGCGCGGAGCTGCCGGCAGATCCAGACCGGGGCGCCTTGCTCGTTGTCGTTGACGTCCAGGTGGTTGTTCAGGAACGCGGCCAGCTGAACCGAGCGGCAGAAGCCGAGCTGACTTCGCGGGTAGCCGACGACGATCGCGATGGTGGCCGCCGCTGGCGGCGGGCCCCAGTACCAGAACGCCATGTGCCCGCTGTAGGCAGCCGGCAGGCCGTCGGCAGGCCCGAACCGGTCTACCGCGCCCGCCTCCCCGTAATTGCTCGTCAGCACGGTCGCCGCCGGCCGCTGCGAGACGGGCAGCGAGCTGTAGACCGCCGCGATCTCGTGCACGAACGCCGGCCAGCCGATGGTCTCGCCCGAGTCGGTGTTCAGCGCCACGATGGGCGTGTCATGGACGACCGAGACCGGCAGGATCGGCAGCGTGATCGGGAACTCGGCCAGACTCAGCACCAGGCCCGCGACGACCAGGCCGCGGCGCAGCCGGGCGCGCCCCCGCGTCAGCCATGCCACGGTCGGCTGAGCACCAGCGGCCAGCAGCACCGGGAACATCCCAGCCAGGTAGTACGGCTTGCCGCCGGTCGCCATGAACGCCACGGCCAGCACCGGATATGCCACGCCCACTGCCCTGCACCAGCGCACGTTCGGATCCCGGAACAGCCGCACCAACCCGGCGATCCAGACCGGGGCGAAGTACCACGCCACCAGGCCCAGCTGCTCGGGCAGGATCAGCCACCACGGCGCCGATGTCCCCGACAGGCCGATCGCGATCGAGTGCGCCACGGCCAGTTCCGGCCAGCCGTGGCCGGCCTGCCAGACCAGATAGGGAGACCACACGGCCAGGGCGACCGCCCCGCCCGCGTAGAACCAGGGCGACCGCAGGTGCCGCCGGGGCCCCACGATGACCAACCCGGCAACGACGGCAAAGACGAGGAATGCGACCAGGTCGGTGTTCAGCAGTCCGGCACCGGCCACCAGGCCTGCCGCCAGCCAGAGACGGTCATCGCCCGTCCGCAGGATGCGGACGAGCAGCCAGCACAGCAGCGCCCACGCCGGCAAGTCAAAAGCGGTAGTGCTGACCAGATGCTCCGCCCCTGTTACTACTGGCGCTACGGCGATCACCGCAGATGCCAGCACCTGGGCACCGCGGCCGCCGCCCAGCTCGCGGGTCAGCAGGGCCGTCAGCGCTACCAGGGCGCCGGCAGCCAGCGCCGACGGCAGTCGCAGCACGACAAGTGAGCCGGGTGCCAGGTCGGACGTGAGCCTGGCGACCAGCGGGACGAACGGCGGCTGATCCGGGTAGCCCCAGGCCAGGTGCCGGCCGCACGCCAGGAAGTACAGCTCGTCCCGGTGGTAGCCGTACCGGCCGGCATAGGCCGCCAGCAGCGCGGCGAGCGCTGCGGCGATACCGAGGACCGGCAGCAGAGCTAGCTGCGGCAAGGGAGCGAACTGCGGCTCCGGCAAGGCAGCCGTCTGAGATTCCGGCGGCGCCACCCGGCCAGGCCCGGCGGCTGAGTGATCACCGTCGGTCATGCGGTAATTATCGCCCGGCGCCCGGGCTTGGCGAGAATACCGGCCGTCCCCGGCGACACGATCTCCGGCCTCCGGCACCCAGGTTCCAGGACAGGACGGCAGGCCGTGGTCGTCGTAAGACGCCGCCGAGCGAGGTCATGACCGCGCGCCAGCCGGGATGCGGGGCGATATCTCTGCTATGCGGTACCTGGCTGCCGTGCTGGCCGGCCAGGAGCCGGGGCGATCTTCTTCATGCTGTAGCGTGCCCTGCATGGCGGGGCAGGTGAGCGTGACGCGTGAGATCGGGGCACCGGCGGAGCTGGTATGGGCGATGGTCTCGGACGTGACCCGGATGGGCGAGTGGTCGCCGGAGAACGAGGGCTGCACCTTGCTCGGGGGCGCGACGGCTGCGCAGCCCGGCGCCAGGTTCCGGGGCGTGAACCGCAACGGCAAGAAGAAGTGGACGACCATGGGGACGGTTGTCAACGCCGAGCCAGGTCGCCGGTTCTCCTTCCGCGTGACGGCCGGTGGTCTCAAGGTCTCTGAGTGGAGCTACACGTTCGAGCCGACCCCGGACGGATGCCTGGTCACCGAGACTTGGGTCGAACAGCGCGGCCGCCTGGCCAAGGCGCTGGGCAAGCCAGTCAGCGGCGTGGCGGACCGGGCAGCGCACAACCGGGCCGGGATGGAGCAGACCCTCGAGCGCCTCGCGGCGGTCGCTGAGTCCAGTTCCGCAGCGAGCTGACCGGACGCGGGGCTCAGATGAGCGATGCCTCCGCCCCAGGACATGCCGGGCCGCCGACCTGCCCGGCTATGTGACCCGGGCCCGGTATCGTCACGCCAGCGCGATAGCCGATCGACCTGCGCGCCCTGCCGGAAGCTGTGGCTGCCTCGGGCCGGGTTAGGTCGCGAGCATGGTCAAGATCCGGGACCAGGCGTCATCGCGTGCCTTCTGGTTGAAGGCGGGCGTGCCCGACCAGAAGAACGCGTGGGCGGCATCGGGGTAGCTGATGAATTCGTGGTCGGTACCGGCGGCTTGCAGGGCGCCGCGGATCTGACGGCGCTGGCCGGCGTCGATCAGCGTGTCGTCTTCGCCGACCAGGTAAAGGATCCGGCCGCTGATCCCGGCGGTGAGGTCCAGCGTCGGTGCGGGCCGGCTCATCGGGATATCGGTCGTGGGCAGCCAGCCGCCGTACAGGACTGCAGTCGAGCTGATCGGGAGCCGGCAGGCCGCGAGGTAGCTCAGATGGCCGCCGGCGCTGAAGCCGATCATCGCGATCTGGCCGATCCCGCGTTGTGACTTCAGCCAGTCGATGCATGCCGCGGTGTCTTCCAGTGCCTGCGGGCGGGTGAGCCGGTTCAGGTACGCGAAGCCTTCCTGACGGCCGGAATCGTCGCGTTCGAGCCAGCGCCCGGGTGGCGCATCCCGGTGATAGAACTCGGGAGCGATCGTCAGGTAGCCGTTTGCGGCGATCTGCCTGCCAATCCGTCCGCACGCTCCGTCCATCCGCGGCTGACCCGCTCGCTGGCCTTCGGCGCATGGCGCGCTTGGACGGCGAACTGGGCGGTCGCCGACCGCCCAGTTCGCCGGCTGGCCGGGATCTGCACTACCGGCAGCCAGAACCGGCGCCGTTTTGGTCAAGGCCACCCGGAGCCGGGCGGCGTGAGCGTGATCTCGGTACATCTGCACAGGTAAGGGGACGACTCCATGCGAAAGATCATTGAATACACCCTGGTCTCAGTTGACGGTGTTTTCGGGGACCCGCAGAACTGGGGGCTGAGGAACTTCCAGGACGATGCTTATCTTCGGGACGGGCTGGGCCAGTTGCTGGCGTGCGACGCGATGCTGATGGGCCGGCACACGTACGAGATCTTGGCGAAGGTCTACCCGTCACGGACCGACCCGTGGGCCGTCAGCTCAATGCCATGCGAAAGTATGTCTTCTCGTCCACGCTGGAAGACACCGGCTGGGACAACTCGGCGATTGTCCGGGGCGACGTGGCCGCTGAAACGACAAAGCTCAAGCAGCAGGAAGGGCGAGACCTTCTCATCTGGGGCCACGGCCTTCTCGCGCAGACCCTGCTGAAGCAGCATCTGATCGACGTGCTCGACGTCTCGATTTATCCCGTGCTGGCAGGACACGGCAAGATGTTCTTCCGGGAGGGCCACAATGCCGGCCTGAAGCTCGTTACGGCAAAGACCTTTTCGAAAGGAATCGTGAAGCTTAGCTACGAGCCGACGCGCTAAACCCGGACAACGGAGATGAAAGGTACCAGATCAGGCCGAGGCTCAGCTCGCTGCGCTGGTTCCAGGCGCCTCGTGGCGGATAAGTCGGCCGATCCGGCGTGCGCCGCTGTGATCTCTTTGACTGCCGGCTGAGGCAGTCCCGGTCAGCCCCTTCCCTCGTGGACCTCTGCGCGGCTGCCCTGAAATCCGCAGCTGGGCAGCGGCGATCCGTCGTATCGGTCGCCGCCGCCGCTTTGATGTCAGGATCAAGGCTCCACATCCGGTGTCTTCGCAGCGGCCGGCCGGGCGTCGTACCATCCCGTCATGAAGACGTCTGGGATTACGGCGGCGCTGCCGGCGCAGGACCTGGGCCGAGCCAAAGCGTTCTACGCCGACAAAGTGGGACTCCGGGCACTTGAGTCCGGCTTTCTCAAGGCAAGAGATGGGCAGGTGGGCCTCACGGTTGAAGATGGCGTCAGCCAGCTCTTCCTCTATCCCGCCCGGGCCAGGTCGTCAGGCGAGTTCACGCAGGCGGTCATCCATGTGACCGACGTCCGCGCTGCCGTCGAAGAGATGAGGGGTCGCGGCGTGGAGTTCGAGGAGTACGACACGCCCGAGACGCGGACCGAGAACGGCGTTGCCCGGATGCCGGGTGGAGGCGAGGCAGCGTGGTTCAAGGACTCGGAAGGCAACCTGGTCGGCGTTGTTCCAGCCTGAGGGGAATCAGCCGGAGAGAACCTTGGCCCGTCTACGACGCCGCCGCCGTACGTTCCGTGGGCCGCATCGCTATTCAGCGGCCCGCTGTCGCGGTAGCTGCTCAGTGCCAGCCGGTGAAGCTCTTGGCCGCGATGCAGAACTTGCTACCCTTTCCTCTTCTTGTTCGCTGCTCCTGTCCCGTCCTCGTCGTCGCCTGCCGGCAACGTAGGCAAGCACCAGGACGCTGAGTGCTACCCAGCCGACAACCACATCAGATGTGGGCGCTGAGATCAGCAGACGTGGAGTCGGCATGTCGGCGAAACAAGCGACGCCGGAAAGCGCAGCCACCAGATAAAGGGTCCATCCTTCGGCTACCACAGCCAAGAAGGCGAACGCCCACGCGTAGTACCAAGGCCAAATTACTGGTCCCAGAAGCACGAACGCGAAAATGCTCAGACCAAGAGCCCGGACAGGTTCAAGACCCCGCGGCCGGGTAAGCAAGCGAACGGAGATGACGACTGCGATTCCAAGCCCGATGATTCTCGAACTGTCCACGAATGCTCCAGAGCCGCCGTGGTATCCGAGGGCGTGAGTGATATGCGCGAGGGCCAGGCCGACAGCGGTGACGGGATCAAGCCACGAAACGACCGTGCCAGCGCCAAACAGGGCGCCGACCCATCGCCAGCTCAGCTCGGCGGCGGCTCCGATCGCGGCCATCAGCGCCACGGTGAAACAGACGGCCAGGAGGGTCTTAGCAAGTCGCTGCCGAAGACCTAGCCCCGCACCCCACCAGGCCCACCCGATGAAGATCACGGCAATGAGAGCCGGAGCCTTCACCTCAGCCGCCAAGGCGCAACATGCGAGCCCGGCAAGGACGTGCCGACGGGCCGCCAGAGCGCAGCCCAGAACGAGAAGTCCCAGCATGAGCGCGTCGTTGTGCGCCCCGCCGAGAAGGACGAGCAGGACCAGGGGATTCAAGACGGCCACGGTGAAGGCGATGGTGGCACTGCGGCCAACAGCGCGCGCGAGGGCAGGGACCCCCCATGCCAACAGCGCCAATCCGATCACTGCAACCACGCGGAAGCCCACGACCGCCCACAGGACACGGTGCCCGGACAGTTGCACCACCCACCCCGACAGGCGCTCCCACGCCGGGCCGTACGGAGCCGTCGCG
This sequence comes from uncultured Actinomycetes bacterium, assembly GCA_963762615.1. Lineage (GTDB taxonomy): Bacteria > Actinomycetota > Actinomycetes > Streptosporangiales > Streptosporangiaceae > PALSA-505. Next base: position 24,641 of record CAVXLG010000022.1, read on the forward strand.
TGCCGCCACAGCGGGTCCACAAGCGTGACGAACCTGCCGCCGCCGAGCACGCTCGGGCCGTGAAGGTACGGGTCAAGACCCTTCGACACCATCTGGCCCTGAGCGGCGTAACTGTAGACGTCCCGGCTGAACAGCGGCGGCGCAAGCAGGATGGGAGCTGCCCACGCGAGCAGTACGAGGAGCAGCTGCCGCAGTTCTACCCGAGAACCGGTCCTCGTTGTTCGGATTGTCTCGAGCCATGCTCCCAGCAGCACAGCGATGCCGAGGTATACGAGCATGATCCCGAGAAACTGACCGCTGCTTTCCGGGTGCCCGGCTGGGACGGCAGGTGACGTCCAGAACCATGACGAAGCATCCTGGACGACAAACGGCGATCCTGGTCGCAGCACGCCGAGCAGGACGCAGCATGACCCGACAGCGCCGACAGCGCCCAACAGGAGAAGGCGCAGACCGTCATCGCAGGCAATGGCCGGGGAAAGCCTTTGCCGTGATGCGCTTATCGACCCCGGCGTGCCGTGTGACCATCTCAAGAAGGTCGTTTTCCGCGTACACGGCAGTGTCGGATTCATCCGCAAGATCGTCTCCACGTCCGCTTTCCGTTAACGGACGGAAGTAGCGTTTGCTGTGCCCGCGCCGTGGAGCCTGCGAAAGAGCGCAGACACGGACCCGGATCAGCCTGGCATCGTCCGGCCCGGTTCCCCGAATGTGATGTCCGTCGAGGTCAAGCCTACGCTAGGGCCGCGCTCGCCCGCGGGAAAGGGAGGCATTCCCCCATCTTCCGGTGGGGTTTTCCCAGGGGTTCACGCATCCCGGGCCGATCCGGCCTGCGATCCGGGAGGGCAGGGTGCTCGTGATCACCGCGGCCTGATGCGGCGCTGGCCGCCCCCGCACGGGTGATGCTGGGGCTGGGCCCGGGACCGTAAGTCGTCTCAGTTGACAGGCGCCGCAGGGAGCCCGCGAGCACGCGAGACGAGACAACGGAGGACACCATGACGACCACGCCCGGCAGCGCGAGCAGCAACCTCCCCGGCAAGCCGCCCGTTGTTGACCTGGCCACCTGGCAGGCGGCGCGCGAGGAGCTGCTGGTCCGCGAGAAGGCGCACACGCGTGAGGGCGACGCGATCGCTGCGGCCCGGCGGCGGCTGCCGATGGTCGAATTCGACGGCGCCGTCGAGGTCATCGGCGTTGACGGGCCGGTCCCGTTCGTCAACCTGTTCCAAGGTCGCGACGAGCTCGTGGTCTACAAGCACATGTGGTACGACGGCGCGCCTTACCAGGGGCAGTGCGAGGGCTGCACCACCACGGTCTGGCACGTGAAGGACGCCGTCTACCTCAACGCCCGGGGCGTCTCGTTCGCCGTCCTGACCTCGGGTCCGTGGGACGAGGTGGCTCCCTACGTCGAGTTCATGGGTTACACACAGCCCTGGTACTCGGTGCGCGGCGTGGCGGCGCCGGTCGGCGAAGGAATGGGGCAGATCGTCTGTTTCCTGCGCGACGGCGACCGCACGTTCTTCACCTACTCCACGACCGGCCGTGGCAACGAGCCGGCCAACGAGTCCCTCGGCCTGCTCGACATGACGCCCTATGGCCGCCGCGAGGCGTGGCAGGACAACCCCGAGGACTGGCCCGAGGCCCCTCAGGCCGACTCGCCGGTCGGTGGGCATGGCTCGCCGATCGGCTGGTTCTGGCGCTCGGACGCCGATGGTGTAGCCACCTGGGGTCCTGACCAGCCCGCCCGTGCCGCAGTGGACCCGCCCCAGCGCGACCCCCGTGGAGACGCTCGGTCGTGAGGGCCACGAGCACTGACGTGGTCGCAACCCAGGACGCCCTCGCCGCGATGCGCTCGGTTCCCGCGCAAGAACGAAGAGCAGGGGCGCCCATAACGCCGGAGCCAGGGCGCCCCGCCGGAGGCGCCCCCCGGTGACCGCGGCCTCTGGTCCGCTCCCCTACTGTCTGTTAGCGTTTGACCTGCACCCTGGGGAGGTGCCATGGCCAAACGAGTTGTGCTGTTCGTGCTCGGCGGCGTACTGCTGGTGATCGGCGTGCTGGCCGCGATCGCTGGCGGCGCGCTGATGGCATTGTTTGGGTCGAACAACACCTTGAATTCGGGCGTGCAGCAGGTGTCGACGCCGACCCGCGCCCTGGTATCACCGGCTGACTCGATTCAGGGCGCATCCGGCGCGCAGACCGTCTTCGGCAACGTCCGGTTGCGTATCACGGCCACGCCGACCGGGGCTGGTCAGCACCTCTTCCTGGGCGTCGGCCCGGCCAGCGCGGTAGACCGCTACCTCAGCGGGGTCAGCCACGATGTAGCCACCGACGTGTCCGTCACGCCGTTTCACCTGACGCTGGTCCGCCACGCCGGCACTGCCACGCCACCGCCGCCCGGATCTCAGTCGTTCTGGGTGGCCAAGGCGAGCGGAAGCCATCCGACCCTCACGTGGACCGTTACCTCCGGCTCCTACCGGCTGGTCGCGATGAACACCGACGCTGCCGCCCCGGTGGCTTTCGCCGGAGGGCTCGATCTGACCATCCCGCACTCGTTCGCGATCGGTATCGGTCTGCTCATCGGCGGCATAGTGCTCGTTCTGATAGCGATCGCGCTGATCGTGCTTGGTGCCCGGGCCCGGCCCCGGCCGCAGTCCCGGCCTGTTCCTGACCTGGCAGCCGGGCCTTAGCCAGACCCGGGCGGGCTTCCCTGGGTTCTCCGGGACGTCAAGGGTCCGCCCGCGGGCAGATCGAAGTGAGCCCTTGCCGTCCGGGAGGTTCCGGGGGTAAGGCGTTGCCTGCCCGGCCGAGGAGATGGCCGGTTCGGCCAAGATCATGGGATAGCGAGGAGACGGCGCCCGCCAAAGCCGAGGGATTCACAGATGGGTACCGTTCGGACTCCGCTACTGCTCTGACCTGGCGAGAGCATGGCCTCCGGGGTGATTCGGCTTGGTCTTATCCCGCAAATGTCTCTGCCCGACCCGGACCCAACAGGCTGTCCCCGCTCTTACGCTCGTCTCATGCGTGAGCTTCCCCTGCCGTCGGCGCCCGCCCAACGGGCCCTGGCACTGGCTGGCCCGGACGCGACGGTGCAGGAAGTATGTGCCCTGGCGGGAGGGACGCACGCTCGGACCTACCGGATTCAGACGGCGAACCCGGAACGTGAGATCATTCTTCGCCAGTTCCCGCCGGGCGACCAGGCGGCTGACCACGAGGCGCAGGTGCTCGCCGCGCTGGACGGGCTCGGCGGCCTGGCCCCGCGGCTGCTGGCCAGCAGTCCAGCCAGTGCGCTGGCCGCAGGGCCATGGAACCTCATCTCGCGCCTGCCCGGGGCCGCCGACCTCACCCCCGCCCAGCCCGCCACCTTCGCCGGGCAGCTCGGCGAGGCTCTCGCCCGCATCCACACAACCTCCCTGACGCGGCTGGCGGGCTTTCCGCGCGTCTTCGACCGGCCCGGAGGATCGGCCACCGCAGTCAGCGGCCCGGCCGCCAGCCATGTTGCGGGCAGCTGGGAACTCCTCGCCAGCACACCGGGTGTGCTGACGCACTACGACTTCTGGTCCGGCAACACGCTCTGGCAGGGCGGCATCCTGACCGGCGTCGTGGACTGGACTGGCGGAGCCATCGGCCCACCCGGCTTCGACGTGGGGTGGTGCCGACTGGATCTGTACCTGCTGTACGACCAGCACATCGCCGACCGATTCCTGGACTCCTACCAAGCGGCGGGCAGAACTGTCCTGCCCGATCCGCTGCCGTGGGACCTGTGGGCCGCCGCCCGGTCCTGCGAGATCGTCGAGTCCTGGGTCCCGAACTACCACGATCTCGGGCGCGCCGACCTGACCGCAAAAGAACTCCGCAAGCGCCACACCGCGTGGACCCGGGACCTGCTCGGACACTTGCCGAACAGAGCCTTCTTATCCGGAGATACCTGCATCTCGCTGTGTTTCACTGCGTCCGGTTTACAAATCCTTTTACCGATCCTGGCCGGCCAGGAGGGTGAGGCGCTCGGTGGCCATGCACGACACGAGGCAACGCTCCTTGGCGTTGGCTGTCAGCTGGGCCGTCCACGTGGTGAGCCCGCCGTCGCCGAGTTCCGCCTGGCCCTGGTCTGCTGTGATCCGCAGGGCGAAACCGGTGTAATACCCGCGGCCATGGGCGCGGTCTGGCCTATCCACCAGCAGCGCGGCGTGGCTGCGCCGTGCCGGGCGGACAGTGTCGGCGAGTCGCTCCGGCCAGCACCGGGCTGTCGAACACTGACAGCTCGATCCGGGGCTGGCGGCGCGGGATCAGGGCTTGCAGGACGTCCAGCCAGTAGGCCAGGTGACGGGTCAGCATACTGGCCTCGGTGCGGCCTGACCCGCTGTCACGGGCGCTCGAGACAAGCGTGAACAGCCGGAAGTGGGCCGCTGCGCCGGGACCGAACACCTGGGCCCGGAGCTGGCGCTGGCAGGCGGCGAGGTCAACCTGCTCGGCCGCGCCCCGGCCGCGCCGCCGGGCTGCCGCCTCGACCGCAAGGGCGTTCGTGGAGTCGCTGACCACTTCAGTGTTCCGGACGGTGGCGACGACCCGGTTCTGGCTCACCGGGGCTACCGCGCTGCAAGTGCCCAGGGGCGCGACCGGCGACAGCTCAATCCCGCAGAACCGGACCGGTAGCAGCTGCCACAACCGGCTCTCGACCGCGGCCAGGCGGCGCGGATCAGATGCCGCAGGCCGGACGAACCGGTCGTGCTGCCAGCGGCGCATCACGTCAGCGGCCGTGATCTGGCGCGCCCTTGCCCTGGCCACGGCGATCAGCAGAGATTGCAGGTCGGTGGGTGACAGGTCATGCTCGATGGCCTCCCATGCACCGGCGGGCAGGGCATGCCGGACCCGCTCCGCGACCCGATCCTGGCTGTCTGGCATCTGGCTGCTGTCGCAGACGTCGAGACCACCACGAACAGTTTGTGCTCCCGATCCGCGCGCTTAGCGCTGTTGGCTCACAAACGGGAGCGGCTTTACAGACCGTTGACGCAAACGCCCTGACCTGCGCAAACGCGCGCGCCCAATACCGTTTTGGCATGCATTGGACATGACCACGTGGCACGCCTCGTGCTCGCCGCTCCGTATTCTTCCGGACGGGTTGCCCGCGGGCAGACTCGCGCGCCGTCAGCTAACCGGCACCGTCCACCAGCGCCGCGGCTGGCCGGTGATCACCGGCCACCGCCGCCAGGCCGATGTACCTGCCATGCACGCTCGCTCCCGCGGTGTGGCAAAAGGCTTCACTGATAGCGCCCGCAATACGGGCACAGCGCCCGGCCTTCCAGCGGTTTCCCGCAGTGTATGCAGTCACCGACCATCTGCCGCCTGATCTCGTCTTGCTTTGCCGAGGACTGGGCTAGCCATTCCCGCACGTCATCGCCCCCGGAGGGTGCCGGCGCCGTCGGCACCGGCGGCGACGGCACGGCCGGCGGGGGCTGCGGGTTTTGCATCGCGTTAACGTACTGATCCCGGGTGGCCAGGACGGTATTCAGCTCCTGGTTAACGGCCATGAGCAACCGCCCGTATCCCTGCGAATTCAGGAACATGGCGTCGCCCTGGAGCGCTGACAAGCGCCCGTACCGCTGCATGAGCGCGCTGATAGCCTGCTGGCGTTCCCAGTCATTAGACGGCTGGCGGATCTGGAACTGGTACCAGAATTGCTGCTGCTCCGTCTGCAGCTGATAGAGCATCTGCTGCTCGGCCATGGCCGGGTTCTCGAACATCGCGATCGGATTCATCGGCCCACCCCCCTAAAGACCGCCGTGCCTCCATAGTGCTCCCGCGGGATGTCAGGTTACAAGGAGCGCGGAGACGAGAACCGGCCAGCGGCAGGACGTCTCCCCGGCAGGCACCGGCAACCCGCACACACCGCACCAGCCAGGCTGTGCGGCAGCTCTGTGCGGCAGCTCTGTGCGGCAGCAACTTGGCCCCTCAACAGCGTGCATCCTGCGCGGTCAACCCCGGGCCCTCAAGCCTCGGGCCGATGAGGGGATAGGGTTCTCTGGCAGCGCGGTGGCAAGAAGATCGTCGCTCTCCCGCAGAGGCCCCCGTACTCGGACATGGGCTTGCCGTAGCCGGACCCGGGTGTTCTGCGTGCCGTTGAAGCCGGTTCCGAGGGTTGCTGCCTGTGTTCTTGGGTGTCAGCTGGGTTCCCAGCCGCGGCGAGAACGGTGAATCCGGCGGAACCAGCCACCGAAGCAGCCCGAACTTCAGATAATCACCCAGGTCACCGGCGTATCGATACTGCACTGCGCCCTCATCATTCGCGTTCGACCGCGCGGAGCCCCCGTTGCGGCGTCCAAGACTCGATGACCAGCAACGTCGCCTCCGGGTTCAGCCGGGTGATGACGACCTCGGAAATGTCGGCGACAAACTGATCTCCGGCGGGCCCTTCGCCGATCGGCCCGGCCAGAACCGCCCGCCCGGCGATCTTCGCCTCGCCTGGCCACTCGGCCTCTTTGCCCTCCTGCGGGTGAAACACCGGGCCATGCAGGGCGAACCTCGGATCCCGCCGCAGATCCGCGCCCTTGCGCGCCCCCGGCATCGACCCGAACCGGAGCTCACCGTCAGCGAACTCGCACTCGATGCCCGAGACCCGCGGCGCGCCGTCAGCCCGCACCGTCGCGATCGTCTTGTGCCGGCCCGCGTCGAAGAGCCGCCGCACCCGCGCCGCGAACTCTGGCTCCGCCTGCTCCACGTCCTGCCACGCCGCCATGGCCACAGTATGGGCCCGATCCCCTTCCGCAGGCAGGCAACCTGTCATCACGTCGGCCACCGCTATCGCTGAGTCCGGCGACGGCCCCGCCGTCCGCGGAACCCTCCTGGGCGAGGTTGACTGATCCTCCGCTCATCACGGATCCGCGCAACATCTGTTCAATCGAAGGCCATCGCTTGCTGGACTGTTCGGCGGTGGCGTAGCTATTCAGCAAGCGTCGTGGCGTTATAGCTGGTCATTTGGCGGGGCTGCCTGTCGGGTCGCGGCAGGCCGTGGCGGGTAGTTGACTGACGGGCCGGGATGACGATGATTGCTTGTCGTGTCCGATGTGCCGGGGGTTCCTTCTGCGGAGGAGCTGGCAGCGTTGCCGCATGCCGAGCTGGCGACGCGGCTCGCGGAGGCGTACCGGCTCATTGCTGAGCTGTCCGTCCGGGTGGCGGAGCTGACTGCGCGGGATGAGCAGCTGGCGGCCCGGGTGGAGCAGCTGGAGCGGCAGGCCGGGAGGGATTCGTTCACGTCCTCGCGGCCCCCCTCATCGGACAGCCCGTATGGGAAGAGGGGCAAGGACCGGTCGCTGCGGGAGCGGGGAAAGCGGCGGCCGGGGAGGCAGCCGGGTGATCCGGGGACGACGATGCGCCTGGTCGATGACCCCGATGAGCGGTGCTGGTTCCCGCCGGCCGCCTGCCGGGGCTGCGGGAAGGACCTGGCTGGCGTGGGCGTGCTGGCGCAGCGTCGTCACCAGGTCACCGACATCCGGCCGGCGCTCGCGCCGACGGTGACCGAGTACGTGGCGCAGGCCAAGGCGTGCCCGTGCTGCGGGACGGTGACCGAGGGCGAGTTGCCGCCGCGCGTGCGGGCCCGGGCCAGCTTCGGCCCGGAGGCGCACGCGCAGGCCGCGAACCTGACCTGCGGGCATCACATCCCCATCTGGCGGTCCACGGTGCTGTTGTGCCAGCTCGCGGGGGTTGCGGTCTCGACGGGATGGATGGCCGGCGTCCGCGGGAAGGCCGCCGCGCTGGTGGAGGCCAGCGGGTTCATGGATCGCGTGCGGGAGCTGCTGAAGACGGCCCAGGCGGTGCACGCGGATGAGACTCCGGCCCGCGCGTCCGGCGGCACCCGGTACGTGCACCTGGCCTGCACCGCGTACCTGACCCGCATGCATACCGGGGACCGCTCGGCGGAGGCGATCGACGCCGGCGGCGTGCTGCCCGGCTATACCGGGATCATCGTCCGGGACGGCTACGCCGGGTATGAGCACCTGACGGACGCGCTGCACGCCTGGTGCGGAGCCCATCTGCTGCGGGATCTGAAAAGCCTGTACGACTTCGAGCCCGGCCAGCAGGACTGGGCAGAGCGCATGGCATCCCTGCTCGTCCAGGCCCGCGACGCCGCGGCCGCCGCCCGCCAGGCCGGGCAGTCCGCCCTCGACGCTGATGCCCTGGAGAACCTGGTCGCCCGCTACCGGGCACTCGCCGCGGACGGGCTCGCCGCCAACTTGTACCGTCGCACCGCCACCGCGAAGGACGGCCGCCGCATCGCCCGCCGGTTCCTGCACTTCGAGGACCTGATCCTCCGCTTCGCCACCCGCCCCGACCTGGACATCTTCACCAACAACGAGGCCGAAAGGACCATCCGGCCGGTCAAGGTCCAGCAGCGCAGCTCCGGAGGCTGCTGGCGCACCCTGCAAGGACTCGCCGACTTCGCGATCGTCCAGTCCTGCCTGTCCACCGCCGCCAAATGGGACCGCAGCAAACTCGACGCCCTCCGGGATCTCTTCCACGGCCACGCCTGGCTACCGCCCGGTCTCGAACCATCGGGATAACGCAATCCAGCGCGGGTCCCGCGCAAGGCTTCCGGTCACCTGCGCGCCTTGGCATCATCTACCCGTGGACAGCGACTGGGACCGTTTCATCTTCCGGTGCCAGCAGGCCCTGGGCGACCTGGTCGAAGGACGGCCCGAACCCTTCAAGGCACTCTGGTCACACGCCGATGACGTGGTGATCATGGGCGCGTTCGGCGGTTACGAACGAGGCTGGGAACAGGTCAGCGCGCGGCTCGACTGGGCCGCCGCCGGCATCAAGGCCACCGATCGCGCCGCGGAGAACATCGTGACGGTCGTCGGCGATAACCTCGCCTGCACCGTCGATCTGGAGCACATGACCCGTCACGCCGGTGATCAGCCGCAGCCCAGGACACTGCGCTGCACCCAGGCCTACCGCCGTGAAAACGGCGAGTGGAAGGTCATACTGCGCCACGCTGACGAGCTTCCCGAAAAAGACGAACAGCAAAGATGACTCACAGCCGCGTCACAGCACGACGTTGATGCTTGCTGAATAGCTACGGCTGCGCATCCGCCGGGCAATCCGCGAGACCGCTACCAGGCCTTCCTCAGCCTCGGCTGCGCCATCATCTGCTGGCGCCGATCGAGCACGGCCCGGTCCCGCGCTGATGCTAGGGCGATACGGCGGTGCCGAGAGAGTCGGCTCCGGCGAATTTCGGTGCGCCCTTCTGATAGAAGACGTCGAGTTCGTTGACAGTGAAGCCCGCGGCGGTCAGCAGGTCAACGATGGACCTGGTGAAGTTGCACCCGCCGAACACGCGCTGCTGCAGTGGGTTGAGACGTCGTTGCCAGCGGCGCACGTTCTCGTCGGGGGCCAGCCCGTGCTCCAGGAAGTGCAGGGTCCCCCCGGGCCTGAGTACCCGCCGCACCTCGCGCAGGGCGGCGGCGGCGTCGGGGATCGTGCACAGCGTCCAGGTGGACAGGGCGGCGTCGTAGCTGTCGTCCTCGAAGGGCAGCGACTGGCCATCCAAGCCGGAGCGCTGCACCGGGACACTGGCTGCCTTCAGGCGCTGGCCCGCCAGCTGCCAGCCCAGTTCGGAGGGCTCGACCGCGGCGACCCGGGTAACGGCTGCCGGGTAGAACGGGGTGTTGAGGCCCGAGCCGAAGCCGATCTCGACCACATCCCCCGCCAGGCCGTCACAGACCCGGCGGCGCAGCGGCTCGACCATCTTGGTGCCGCACGCGACGTTGAGAACCCGCGGCAGGACCTGTCTTTCATAGAATCCCATGACTGCCCCCTTGAACTGCCCCGATGTTCGTCCGGTTGTCCCTGCTGGCCCAGCTGACTCTGCTGAGCGCCTCGATGCCTGAGCTTGGCAAACCCGTACGTTTTCGGCAACAGTCGCCGCGACCCGATCTCTTCGTTATCAGGTCGTTTCGCGGGTCGGTCGTGCCTGGCCCGCTGCCGGGACCAGCCGACGGAGCTGACCGCCAGTGCCCGCGATCGCGCCCCTGACCGGCGCGCAACCGGCACGTTTCAGCGGTTTTCAAGACCGGGCTGGCGTAGCTGTCGCGCGGCTGGTCTGATCTGGCCCAACGCACGGATGGGCGGCTCCTTGGGGCGCCCCCGATCCCGCGCATATCCCGCGACAGCGGCCCGCCAGCCGCTTGTACCCTCACGGGGGGCATACTTCACCCATGCCAGGGGCTTCCGTCTAGGGCTAACCGCAACCCGCCCCTGACTACATCTCATGCAGCAGCGAAAATGCTGCTGTACCTGCGCCGACCCACTCAAGCGAGGCCAGTAAATGCGGCGGCAGTAGGAAGGCTATGTTTCGGCTATGGCGGTGTTCGCATTGTGGAGCGCACCACGAGCGCGATCAACGGCTTTCTTTCGGTCGATGGCCGAGCGCGGTGATTTGACAGTACTTCACGAACCGTTCTGCAACCTGAAGAACTACGGCGAGACTGATGTTAGCGGACGGACCTTCGATTCGGCCGCTCAGCTGCTCGCCTGGCTACGTGGCGAGGCGCACGACCGGGACGTGTTCTTCAAGGACACGATGGACCACCAGCACGATGAGGTCCTGACCGACCGGCTCGTTCCTCGCCGAAGCCCGTCATGCGTTCCTCATCCGCCGTCCTGAGGAAATTGCGGCGTCCTATTACGCCCTGTTCCCTCCGATGACCATCAACGCGATCGGGATGGAGCGGCTGTGCGAGATGCAGGCCGCTATCAGCGATGCTGGCGGGAATCCGCCTGTTGTCATTGACTCGGATGACCTCGTGACCCGGCCGGCTGCGACGATGGCGGCGTACTGCACGGCCGTCGGGCTGTCCTTTAATTCGCGAGCGCTTACCTGGGAGCCGGGTGAACAAGCCGAGTGGCAGCGGTCCGCTGGCTGGCACGCGGACGCTAGCAACAGTTCCGGTTTCGAGCGGCGCGAACGGACATACCTGCACACCGTCGAGAACTCCGAGAAACTCGCACGGTACGCCGCCCATCATCGGCCCTTTTACGAGCAGCTTTATGCACAGCGGATGAACGTTACGCCTTGGGAGTAAAGGAGCGTCAGGCCATGCTATTACGTCATTTCATTGCCTATCTGCCCCGTCATCCTAATAACTCCCGGTAGCGCGGTTGAGTGACGGCCGCCTCCCCGGCAGGGTGTAGGTTTGCCGTTCCCGACGTGAGACAGAGAGGGCTCGGCGGACGTAGCCTAGCGCGCCACGCGGTAGCGGAGGTAGACGACTCTCGAGCTCAAGGTGCGGGTCTCGACGAGTTCGAGATCCACCCGGCGCTCGCGCCGGGGAAAGAACGGAATGCCACCGCCAACCAGCACCGGGTAGACCCTGGCTCGGTACTCGTCGATCAGACCCAACGCGGCCGCCTCGGCGGCGAGAGTCGCGCCGCCGATCGCGATGTCGCCCTCCGCCGGCTCAGCTCGCAACCGCTCGATCTCCTCCGCCAGGCCGCCGGAGGCCAGGCGGGCATTGCCCTGCACCGCCGACAGCGTGGTGGAGAACACCACCTTCGGGAGCGGCTTCCAGATCGCGGCCCACTCGAGCATTGAGTCGTCGAGCGATGGATCCTGGTCCGCGGTCTCCCAGTACAGCATCGTCTCGTACAGCTGTCGTCCCAGCAGGTGGACGCCGACCTGTCGCATCTCGTCGGTGACGAAGCGAAAGACCTCCTCGTCGGGCGCCGTCCAGTCGAAGCCGCCGTCCGGTCCGGCGATGTAGCCGTCAAGTGAGACGCCCATCGAATAGGTCACGCTGCGCATCAGAAGTCCTCCTCGGTAGCGGGTTCGACAGTACGACCGCCGGACGCCACATGACTCATCGCGGTGCGCGGGACAGGGCAAGTGCTGCCGGTTACGGCACTAGCCGGGGGTAGCCCGCAGGAACGCCAAGCTGAAGGCGTTGCGGAAGCTGGTCGGCAAGAACCGGCTGATTGTGGCGCCAAACCCAGGTGAGTGGCTGTCAGTGTCTCCTCCGACGCCTTCGAGCGCTCCGGATTGGAGCAGCTCGTCGGCGCCGCCTGCCCGGGCCTGCATCGTGGCGATCTTGTCCTGGCCCGCTGGAGCTCATCTGGTTCCATGCGGATTGTCGACGGCTGGCATGAATGGTTTCGCAGCGGCTATGCCGCGTCAGTTTCCGCTTCTACCTGCTCATCTTCGCATCGGTCAGCTGGCGTTGCCGTGATTTAGGGCCTGGGAGGTGCCGCAAGCCCAGGTAGCCCGCAATCCCAGCGGCCGCCAGGACCGCCCCGGCCACCAGCAGGGTGAACTCGAAGCCATGGAGAAATGAGGCCACCGCCGGATCGTACGCGTGCCCGCCTACGTACGCGGCCGCCGCATGCACCTGACCTCCCGCCACCTCGGTCCCAACCTGGGCCGCCCGCCGCTGCCCGGCTGCGGGGAAAGTACTGGCCCGGTGGTTCCAGCTGGCCAGGGTCACGCCAGCGCCGATGGATCCCAAGATGGCCAGTCCGGTGGCAGTGCCGATCTGACGGCAGGCGTTGAACAGGCCTGAGCCGATCCCCGATGATCCCGCCGGAACCTCGGCCATCGCCGCGGACGAACCCGCCGGGACCATGAGGGCGAAGCCCACTCCCACCAGGACGTAGCACGCAGCCGGCCAGGCAAACGGCGTCGCCTGCTTCAGCTGGCTCATGCCCAGCGTGCCCGCGGCGGCGATCAGGCACCCCAGCCCCACCGCGGGCGCCACCGGCAGCCGCCGCCCGACCCGCTTGCTGGACTGGGCCACAATGAAGTACGGGATGCAGAAAAAAAGCCAGGACAGGCCGGTGCGCAGCGCCGACCACCCGTCAATGTTCTGGAAAAAGAGCGTCACGTAGTAGATGAATCCCGAGAAAGCAAGGTAGGCCAGGAGGTACACGGTACAGGCCCAGCCGAAGCTGGGGGTTCGCAGCAACGCCGGGGGAACCATCGGTGACGAGGTCCAGTGCTCCCACACAAAGAAAACGACAAGGACCACTGCACCGACGGCGACACTGGCGGCCACGGCCAGCGAATGCCAGCCGAGGTCGGAGGACTCGACAAATCCGAAGGTCAGGAGCAGCAAGCCGCAAGCGCTCAGCGCCACCCCGCCGGTGTCGAAGGGGCGGGGTACAGGTTCCCTGGACTCCGCGACCGCGACTCGCGAGATAACCACGGTCACTATCCCGATCGGGACATTAACCCAGAAGATCGATGACCACGGGAACACGCTGAGCAGCAGGCCGCCAGCCACGCTGCCGCCCGCGACGGCCAGGCCGCTGACCGCGGCCCACAGCCCGATGGGGCCGGTCCTGGCCTCCGGCGGATAGGCCTCGGTAATCAGTGAAAGGGTCAAAGATGACATGACGGCGCCACCGATTCCCTGGATCACCCGGAAACCGATCAGCATTCCACCGGAATCCGAAAGAGCACAGCCGACTGAGGCAAGCGTGAACAGGCAGACCCCGCTCATGAAAAGGCGCTTCCGCCCGAAATGGTCGCCCAGCGCACCGCCCGTTGGAATCAGGGCGGCCAAGGCCAGAGCATAGGCACTCACCACCCATTCCAGGCCCGCGGGCGAGAGGTGAAGCTCGTGCTGCAAAGACGGAAGGGCGACGCTTACGATCATGACATCGAGCACCATCATGACCTGAGCGGTGCACGCCACGGCGAGGGTAAGCCGCTGCCTAGCCACTGTACCCAGAGTCATGACTCAAGCCTGCCCTACCTGACCGGCAAGCACACCGTGAGGGCCTGCGCCGCGAAGCCATACCAGGCACATCTGCGCGCAAGGGCATCGAGCGGCCGATGCAGCCGTCAACCGCTCATACTCGTGCTGCATGTGATTCCAAATCGCCCCGTTGCCGAATCTGGCGACCTGTCAGCTGCGAGTTCAGAGGCGACCCCGCGCCGATCACAGTCCGCTACGTGATCGCGGAGCTGGCGCGCGAGCAGTCCCGCTGTTCGGCGCGGGGACTGGCGGGCGTGAGGGCGGTCGGCGATGGCCGCAGAGACGAGTGATCTGCGGCCATTCCACAGGTATGAGGTCGTGCGTGCCGGCGGGCGGGATGCGCCGCCCGACCGGACTGCGACCTTCGCCTAAGGTGGCGTCAGGGTGCGAACGAGACTCCATCGAGCGAGGTGAAGCACGCGGCGTTGCTGAACGCCCCGCCCTCGGCCTGGACGGTGACCACGCCGGTGGGCTCGACCTGCAGCCGGCCGTTGGTCGCGGTGCACAGGTCCACCGGGACGAACACCGCGTGGGCCGGGCGGAACCCGGCGGGCAGGGTGAACGGAACCGGGTTGGTACCCGAGGTCGCGATCGCGCCCTTGAGGTGGATGATCCCCGAGATCGCGCGCACCGCGGGGGCGGAGGTGCCGAACGGCGAGTTGAACCAGCCGTTCTGCAGCGTCAGCGGCGTGAACGAACTGGCCGACTTCGCGAACGAGACCCCGTCCAGCGAGGTGAAGCACGCCGCGTTGCTGAACGCCCCGCCCTCGGCCTGGACGGTGACCACGCCGGTGGGCTCGACCTGCAGCCGGCCGTTGGTCGCGTTGCACAAATCCACCGGGACGAACACCGCGTGGGCCGGGCGGAACCCGGCGGGCAGAGTGAACGGGACCGGGTTGGTACCCGAGGTCGCGATCGCGCCCTTGAGGTGCACGATGCCCGAGATCGCGCGCACCGCCGCGGCCGAGGTGCCGAACGGCGAGTTGAACCAGCCGTTCTGCAGCGTCAGCGCGGTGAACGAACTGGCCGACTTCGCGAACGAGACCCCGTCCAGCGAGGTGAAGCACGCCGCGTTGCTGAACGCCCCGCCCTCGGCCTGGACGGTGACCACGCCGGTGGGCTCGATCTGCAGCCGCCCGTTGGTCGCGTTGCACAAATCCACCGGGACGAACACCACGCTGACCGGGCGGAACCCGGCGGGCAGAGTGAACGGGACCGGGTTGGTGCCCGTGGTGGCGATCGCGCCCTTGAGGTGGATGATCCCCGAGATCGTGCGCACCGCCGCGGCGGAGGTGCCGAACGGCGAGCTCGTCCAGCCGTTCTGCAGCGTCAGGGCGGTCCAGCCGCTCGTCACTGCGTCGAGGCCAGGCGTAGCTGCCTGCGCCGCGGCGGTACCCAGGAGCCCCACGGGCAGTGCGACCGCGACCGCGCTCACCGCGCAGGCGGCCAGCCGGCGCAGTCTGCGGGTCACCGCCCGAGAACAACCGAGGGTCAGGAACCGGGCCACGGCCTGGCGATTGCCCCCATCGGCGCGTGCGAACATCACTCCGGCCATCTCAACACTCCTTCCAGCCGCGGCGGCATCTGTCTTACCGCTGAGCATGACCGGCCGCGTTGCAGCCCGATTGCAGAGGTCGGCGGCCGTCGGCGCGGCGATAGAGGTGCCGGCCAGGTGGTGTAGCAGGCTGACACCTCGGCGAGGTCTCGCAACCCGGGTACTGGCCGAGCCCGGTCACCCCGTGACGACAAGCGCCGTGCTGACAGAGGCGCCGACCTCGTCGTGCAGAACTGGGTAATCGGTGGACATAGCCACGCCGGAACCAGAGGAGTGGATCAGCCCAGCTGGCGGGAGGGTCTGGCGCGTGGTCAAAAGCGCGCCCAGAGCAGCAGGATCGTGGATGCGGCCAACAGGGCCGCCATGGCACCGTTGAGGACGCGCCTGGCGCGTGGTGTCCGGAGGAAGCGATGGAGCGCGGCGCCGAACGCCAGCCAGGGCAAGCAGCTGGGAAGGGCGACCAGCATAAACAGGATCGCGAAGATGACAGCTTGGCCCAGGGCACCGCCGGCGCGCCGGTCCAGGAAGGTGGCGATGGCAGCGACGCCGATCAGCCACCCCTTGGGGTTGATCCACTGGAAGGCTGCCATGCCGAGGAATCCAGCAGGTGCGTTCGTGGCCCC